>NZ_JBIWYV010000001.1:0-4918363 GCF_045618265.1 Enterobacter sp. CPE_E1241 | reverse complement strand
GGCGGACTCCACTCGAACAATAAAAGAAAACTATTGAATATTCATGATTGTTGGCGCACATCGACATGACCCTGTGCATAGGGGGATGTGCGAATTGCTATCTGCAATTTAATCCTGACCAGGATCCTGGGATCCCGATCGGGACCGCGGATCATAGCCTAAACTGAGCCAGAGATCTTCTGTTTCTCACAGATTCTTCCCGATTTATCCACAGGACGATCCGAAACCGGGTAAGTGTAAACGATCCTGGCACAAGTGCCCCACGATTTAGCCCGCATATTGGAAAAATTAATGAGCACAGACAATTTATTGCTTAAATGATCTAACGAAGATCCGGGACGATCCTTGCGCTTTGTCGACGAGCCCGTATAATCCTCGACCCGGCGCGTGATGCTCATCTTCCTGCGTCGTCCGTTGCTCATTTTCCACGCGAAAACGTGCGGAAATACGCGGGAAATAAGGAAAGAGAATTGACTCCGGAGTGTACAATTATTACAATCCGGCCTCTTTAATCACCCACGCTGAGGCGTTAGTCGTTCGAAATTCGTTCGGGTATACGCAAAAGTCAGTGAATTTATTCAAGTTTAGGTAGAAATCGCCATGAAACGCACTTTTCAACCGTCTGTACTGAAGCGCAACCGTTCTCACGGCTTCCGTGCTCGTATGGCTACTAAAAATGGTCGTCAGGTTCTGGCACGTCGTCGTGCTAAAGGCCGCGCTCGTCTGACCGTTTCCAAGTAATAAAGCTAACCCCTGAGTGGTTAAGCTAGCATTTCCCAGGGAGTTACGTTTGTTAACTCCCGCTCATTTCACTTTCGTCTTCCAGCAGCCACAACGGGCTGGCACGCCGCAAATCACCATCCTCGGCCGCCAAAATTCGCTGGGGCATCCCCGCATCGGTCTCACAGTCGCCAAGAAAAATGTTAAGCGAGCGCATGAACGCAATCGGATTAAACGTCTGACGCGTGAAAGCTTCCGTTTACGTCAGCACGAACTGCCTTCGATGGATTTCGTGGTGGTGGCTAAAAAGGGGGTTGCCGACCTCGATAACCGTGCTCTCTCGGAAGCGTTGGAAAAATTATGGCGCCGCCACTGTCGCCTGGCTCACGGGTCCTGATAGCCCTCATTCGGGTCTATCAACGCCTGATTAGTCCGCTACTCGGGCCACATTGCCGTTTCACACCAACGTGCTCAAGCTACGGAATTGAGGCATTGCGCAGGTTTGGAGTGATAAAAGGCAGTTGGTTGACGGTGAAACGCGTATTAAAATGCCACCCTTTACACCCCGGTGGAGACGACCCCGTCCCTCCAGGACCCTTTGATACCAGAGAACACTAACGATGGATTCGCAACGCAATCTTCTTATCATCGCTTTGTTGTTCGTGTCTTTCATGATCTGGCAGGCATGGGAGCAGGATAAAAATCCTCAACCCCAGCAGCAGACCACGCAGACCACGACCACCGCAGCGGGTAGCGCCGCCGACCAGGGCGTACCGGCCAGTGGCCAGGGGAAACAGATTACGGTTAAGACCGATGTGCTTGAGCTGACTATTAACACCCGTGGTGGTGATGTTGAGCAGGCGCTGCTGTTGACCTACCCGAAAGAGCTGAAGTCTAACGAACCGTTCCAGTTACTGGAAACCACGCCTGAGTTTATCTACCAGGCGCAGAGCGGCCTGACCGGTCGTGATGGCCCGGATAACCCGGCTAACGGTGCGCGTCCACTGTATAACGTCGAGAACGACACCTTTGTACTGGCTGATGGTCAGAACGAACTCGTTATCCCGATGACGTATACCGACGCTGCAGGCAACACCTTCACTAAAACCTTCACCCTGAAACGCGGTGAGTATGCGGTGAACGTGGGCTACACCGTACAGAACGCCAGTGCGAAACCACTGGAACTGTCGACCTTTGGCCAGCTGAAGCAGTCCATCAATCTGCCGTCTCACCGTGACACCGGAAGCAGCAACTTTGCGCTGCATACCTTCCGTGGCGCGGCGTACTCCACGCCTGACGCGAAGTATGAGAAATACAAATTCGACACCATTGCCGATAACGAAAACCTGAACGTCAGCGCTAAAGGCGGTTGGGTGGCAATGCTGCAGCAGTATTTCGCCACTGCATGGGTGCCTAATAACGACGGTACCAACAACTTCTACACCGCGAACCTGGGTAACGGTCTTGCAGCCATCGGCTACAAATCTCAGCCAGTTCTGGTTCAGCCGGGTCAAACCGGTAAAATGGCAAGCACCCTGTGGGTCGGCCCGGAAATCCAGGACAAAATGGCCGCCGTTGCGCCACACCTGGACCTGACCGTAGATTACGGTTGGTTGTGGTTCATCTCCCAGCCGCTGTTTAAGCTGCTGAAGTTCATCCACAGCTTCCTGGGTAACTGGGGCTTCTCCATCATCGTTATCACCTTCATCGTTCGTGGCATCATGTACCCGCTGACTAAAGCGCAGTACACCTCCATGGCGAAGATGCGCATGCTGCAGCCGAAGATTCAGGCCATGCGTGAGCGTCTGGGCGATGACAAACAGCGTCAGAGCCAGGAGATGATGGCCCTGTATAAAGCAGAGAAAGTAAACCCACTGGGTGGTTGCTTCCCACTGCTGATTCAGATGCCAATCTTCCTTGCGCTGTACTACATGCTGATGGGTTCCGTTGAGCTGCGCCATGCGCCGTTCGCGCTGTGGATCCATGACCTGTCTGCACAGGACCCGTACTACATCCTGCCGATCCTGATGGGCGTGACGATGTTCTTCATCCAGAAGATGTCTCCGACCACCGTGACCGACCCGATGCAGCAGAAGATCATGACCTTTATGCCGGTCATCTTCACCGTGTTCTTCCTGTGGTTCCCGTCAGGTCTGGTGCTGTACTATATCGTCAGCAACCTGGTGACCATCATCCAGCAGCAGCTAATTTACCGTGGTCTGGAAAAACGTGGCCTGCATAGCCGCGAAAAGAAAAAGTCCTGATTCGGTAAGTTAACGCTAAAATAAGGGCGGTCGATTGACCGCCTTTTTTATTTGTATTGAACGAGACCAACCATGAGCCATAACGACACTATCGTCGCCCAGGCAACCCCACCGGGACGCGGTGGTGTAGGCATTCTGCGTATCTCCGGCCTGAAGGCGCGCGAGGTCGCCGAAGCGGTACTGGGTAAACTGCCAAAACCCCGCTACGCTGATTACCTGCCGTTTAAAGATACCGACGGCACGCCGCTGGACCAGGGCATTGCGCTGTGGTTTCCTGGCCCAAACTCTTTTACCGGTGAAGACGTGCTGGAACTACAGGGTCACGGTGGCCCGGTTATCCTCGATTTGCTGTTAAAACGTATCCTGACCCTGCCAGGCCTGCGTATCGCAAAACCGGGTGAGTTTTCCGAGCGCGCGTTCCTGAACGACAAGCTCGATCTGGCGCAAGCCGAGGCGATAGCGGACCTGATCGACGCCAGTTCTGAACAGGCTGCTCGCTCCGCCCTGAACTCGCTGCAAGGGGCATTCTCCGCGCGCGTGAATCACCTTGTGGAAGCACTTACTCACCTGCGGATCTACGTGGAAGCGGCTATCGACTTCCCGGATGAGGAGATCGACTTCCTCTCTGACGGTAAAATCGAAGCCCAGCTCAACCAGGTGATGGCCGACCTCGACGCAGTGCGCGCCGAAGCGCGTCAGGGTAGCCTGCTGCGGGAAGGGATGAAGGTGGTCATCGCCGGACGTCCTAACGCCGGGAAATCGAGCCTTTTGAACGCCCTGGCGGGCCGTGAAGCGGCGATCGTGACCGACATTGCCGGCACCACCCGCGACGTACTGCGCGAGCACATCCATATCGACGGCATGCCGCTGCATATCATTGATACCGCCGGTCTGCGCGATGCCAGCGACGAAGTCGAGCGCATCGGTATCGAACGCGCCTGGCAGGAGATCGAGCAGGCCGACCGCGTGCTGTTTATGGTGGATGGCACCACGACCGACGCTGTGGACCCGGCAGAGATCTGGCCAGACTTTATTGCCCGTCTGCCGGCGAAGCTGCCTATCACCGTGGTGCGAAATAAAGCAGATGTGACTGGCGAAACGCTGGGCATCAGCGATGTGAATGGTCACTCACTAATCCGTCTGTCGGCGCGTACCGGTGAAGGCGTTGACGACCTGCGTAACCATCTCAAGCAGAGCATGGGCTTTGACACCAGCATGGAAGGTGGCTTCCTGGCGCGTCGTCGTCACCTGCAGGCGCTGGAAGAGGCGGCACGCCATCTTGACCAGGGCAAAGCGCAGCTGATTGGTGCGTGGGCGGGTGAACTGCTGGCGGAAGAGCTGCGTCTGGCACAGCAGAATCTGAGTGAGATCACCGGGGAGTTTACGTCGGACGATCTTCTGGGAAGAATCTTCTCAAGCTTCTGTATTGGAAAATAATTTCCGCTAACCAATGGTGTTTTCCTTTCAGGAAATCACCATTGTCCAAATGGCAACTCGCTTAATCCCCTTTCACCCCCTATTCTGCTTGCCTGCATTTATGGGGGGTTTATGGTTCGTTTTCTGTTTTGTAGTTTTGCGCTGGTTCTGCTTTATCCGTCTGGCATTGATATGTATCTGGTGGGATTACCGCACATTGCCCGCGATCTGGGTGCCAGTGAAGCTCAGCTGCACATCGCGTTTTCGGCCTATCTCGCGGGAATGGCGTCATCGATGGTGTTTGCCGGGAAGGTCGCAGATAAGGCAGGTCGTCAGCCCGTCGCCATAACGGGTGCCATCATCTTTGCCCTGGCCTCTCTTCTCTGCTCACAGGCGCAGAACAGTACCTTGTTCCTGGCTGGACGGTTTATCCAGGGCATTGGAGCCGGTGGCTGTTACGTCGTTGCCTTTGCGATTTTGCGCGATACCTTAAGTGCCCAGCGTCGCGCCAAAGTGCTTTCGATGCTGAACGGTATTACCTGTATCATCCCGGTGCTGGCCCCGGTCGTGGGATATCTGATCATGCTGAAATTCCCGTGGCAGAGCCTGTTCTGGACCATGGCGGCCATGGGCGCGCTGGTATTTATCCTGTCCATCACTGTGCTGAAAGAGACCCACCCTGGCTCGCAGAATACCGGTCATACCCCAACAATTCATCCAGCCGAGAAGCTGCTTAATCGCTTTTTCCTCAGTCGTCTGGCCGTAACCACGTTAAGCGTGGCGGTGATCCTGACCTATGTAAACGTTTCCCCGGTTTTACTGATGGAGACTATGGGCTTCGATCGGGGTGAGTATTCAACAGTGATGGCATTAACCGCGATGGTCAGTATGGCCGTCTCGTTTTCCACCCCCTTTGCGCTAAATATTTTCAGCCAGCGCACGTTGATGCTGACCTCACAGGTGTTATTTCTCGCAGCAGGCGTGATTCTGGCAACCACCAGCTCACATGTGGTGATGCTGGTAGGCATTACCCTCATTTGCGCCGGATTCTCGGTTGGCTTTGGCGTGGCGATGAGCCAGGCGCTCGGCCCGTTCTCACTACGGGCTGGCGTGGCAAGCTCCGCGCTGGGTATCGCTCAGGTCTGTGGCTCGTCCCTGTGGATTTGGCTGGCAGCGGTAATCGGACTTAATGCGCTCAATATGCTGATCGGGATTCTGATTGGCTGTAGCATGGTCTGTATTACCTTACTTATGCTCATCCAGCCCGCGGCAAATTATGAAGAAGCCCATCAGCAGTCTCGATCTTAACCTGTTGCTGTGCCTGCAGCTGTTGCTGCAGGAGCGCAGCGTCACCAAAGCGGCGAAGCGGATGAACGTGACGCCGTCCGCGGTGAGTAAATCACTGGCCAAGCTGCGCGACTGGTTCGACGACCCGCTGTTTGTCAAAACACCGTTAGGGTTACTGCCGACGCCTCTGACGGTAAGCCTGGAGCAGGATCTGGCAGACTGGATGCAAATAGGCAACCAGATCCTCGATAAATTCCACCATGACGCGCCAGGCGGGCTGACGTTCGTGCTGGCCGCCGAAACGCCGTTGATGTTGATCCGCTTTAACGCCCTGCTGGAGCAGGTGAACCAGCGCTATCCGCAGGCTACGGTGAAGATGCGTCACTGGGATTACGACTCTCTGGACGCCATTACGCGTGGGGAAGTGGATCTTGGCTTCACCGGTCGCGAAACACATCCACGTTCCCGCGAACTGCTGAAGCTGTTGCCGTGGTTTATCGACTACGAAATCCTGTTTAGTGACCGTCCGTGTGTTTATCTGCGTGAGGATCACCCGGCACTTCAGGAAGAGTGGAACCTGGAGACCTTCCTGCGCTACCCACATATCAGTATCTTCTGGGAGCGCAGCGACACCTGGGCGCTTGATGAGGTGCTAAAGGAAATGGGACGTGAGCGCAATATCGCCATGTGCCTGCCGGGTTTCGAACAGGCGATGTTTATGGCGGCGCAGCCTGGCCATAATTATATCGCTACGGCTCCCCACTACTGCCACCACTACAATGAACTCCACCAGCGGAAGCTGATCGCGCTTCCTATTCCGATTGACGAAGCGCAGGCTGAAAAGTTGACCGTCCCCTTCACCCTGATCTGGCATAAACGGAACAGCCATAATCCGAAAATTCTCTGGTTGAGAGAGACTATCAAGGCGTTGTACGGTGGCAGCGATCCAATTTTTACCTAAGAAAATGTAAAGTTCGGTCCTCAGGCTTCTCTTACTCCCATTTACTGATTAAAACAGGAGTGAAGTTAAGCGATAATCATGTAACCGTTTAACCGATTACGACCATTATCAAGGAGCGAAAAATGGCAACGCACTTTGCAAGAGGGATACTTACAGAAGGACGCCTCGTATCGGCACGAATTTCTTCAGCCTGTCACAGTGAAGCACGCAAACTCCCGGAACACCGCAGGACGCGTTTTTTAGCGTCCAGAGCGCTTCTCGCAGAGCTGTTGTTTATGTTGTACGGCACCAGTGAACTGCCGGATATCATCACCCAACCTGAAGGCCGCCCGGTTTTTGCTAACCCGGATCTCCCCCGTTTTTCCATTGCCTATACGGGCAATATCATTGGGGTAGCACTCACCACCGAAGGGAATTGTGGGCTGGATATGGAACTTCAGCGCGCAACCCGGGGCATCCACGGCGCGAACCCACACGATGATTACCCGCTCTCCAGCAATGAAAAGCTGTGGGTGCGTAACCAGAACGATCCCAACGAGGCCAGAGCTCAGCTCATCACCCTACGCCAGAGCATTCGAAAGCTCTGTGGATGCGCCTCAGACGACGCCAGTATGCTGCAGCTGCTGCCAGGTTCCGGACGTCTTCGAGCCACCCAAGCTACGCTGGTAGAAGCGCTCAGTGACGCAGAGGATGTCCTCATTTGGTCCATTGCGGTTACCCCCGCTATCGAACGCATGAAAATCTGGGAATTTGACAGTCAACAGGGATGGCGTAGCCTTCCTGATGTGCCAGAACGCGCCAACGAGCCCGCCGCACGCCTGATGCGTTTAACCAGTTTACCGGCAGAAAAAGCATACACCCTTAGCTGATCCATTCAGGGTCATCATGATGAAACAGGAGTAATCATGTCTGATACGTTAAAAGTCGTTACGTTACTGGGAAGCCTGCGCAAAGGTTCATTTAATGGGATGGTTGCCCGCACGCTGCCACAGCTGGCACCGGCAGGTATGGAGATTAGTGCCCTTCCATCTATTGGTGACATCCCGCTCTATGATGCAGATGTCCAGCAGGAAGAAGGGTTCCCGCAGAGCGCTGAGGCGCTGGCGGCGCAAATCCGTCAGGCCGATGGTGTGGTTATTGTCACACCAGAGTATAACTACTCCGTTCCTGGCGGTCTGAAAAACGCCATTGACTGGTTATCCCGCCTCCCTGAGCAGCCTCTTTCAGGTAAACCCGTGCTGATCCAGACCAGTTCTATGGGTGCTATTGGCGGCGCGCGCTGCCAGTATCACCTGCGCCAGATTCTGGTGTTCCTGGATGCGATGGTGATGAACAAGCCGGAGTTTATGGGCGGAGTGATTCAGAACAAGGTCGACCCGCAGACGGGTGAAGTGGTGGATCAGAGCACGCGTGACCATCTGTCTGGTCAGCTGACTGCGTTTGGCGATTATATTAAGCGGGTGAAGGCTTAAGCTTATTGCGGCCTGATGCCCTCACCCTAGCCCTCTCCCGCAGGGAGAGGGAACAAACATGTTTATTTGGCGTCAATAAACACAATCTTCAGCACAAACAGCAGCGCGACAACGATGACGCATGGGCTGAGGTCGCGGAAGCGACCCGTACCGATCTTCATTACGCAGTAAGAGATAAAGCCCAGCGCGATACCTTCGGTAATCGAGAAGCTGAACGGCATCATCACGGCGGTAATAAACGCTGGCACCGCTTCGGTTAAGTCATCCCACTTCACGCGTGACAGGCTGGAGGTCATCAGCACACCTACGTAGATCAGCGCGCCGGCTGCCGCATACGGTGGAACCATTCCCGCCAGCGGCGAAAGGAAGATCACCAGCAGGAACAGGATACCCACCACGACCGCCGTCAGACCAGTACGGCCTCCCACAGAAACACCGGAAGAGGATTCAATATAAGCGGTAACAGAAGAGGTACCGATAAATGAGCCCGCAACAGACGAGATGCTGTCAACGAACAGCGCCTGCTTCATGCGTGGGAACTTCCCTTTCTCATCGGCCAGACCTGCTTTGTCGGTCACGCCAATCAGGGTACCGGAGGAGTCGAACAGGTTGACCAGCATAAAGGAGAAAATTACGCCCGCCAGACCCAGGTTCAGGGAACCCGCCAAATCAACATGACCAATAACGGTGGAAACACTCGGTGGCGCAGAAACGATACCGTTGTAGTGAACGTCACCCAGCAGCCAGCCCAGCAGCGTGGTCACCACGATGGATACCAGCACCGCCGCATGAATATTGCGGGAAGCCAGGATCGCGATGATAAAGAAGCCCAGCACGCCCAGCAGCACGTTGTGAGAGGTCAGGTGACCGATGCTTACCAGCGTATCCGGGTTAGCCACGATAACGCCGGCGTTTTTCAGCCCCATCATACCGATGAACAGACCAATACCGCTGGTAATGCCCACGCGCAGGCTCACAGGAATGTTGGCAATCATCCAGTAACGTACGCGGAAAATAGTCAGCAACAGCAGACCAATAGCGCCCCAGAAGATAGCGCCCATGCCCACTTGCCACGGCAGGCCCATCGCCTGAACAACCACGAACGCGAAGAACGCGTTCAGGCCCATCGCCGGTGCCAGTGCAACCGGCAGGTTAGCGAACACGCCCATCAGGATGCTGCCAAGAGCCGCGATCAGACAGGTGGTCACGAAGACGGCGCTGGTATCCATGCCAGCAACGCCCAGAATTTGTGGGTTAACAAAAACGATATAGACCATCGTCAGGAAGGTGGTGAAACCGGCGATCACTTCGGTGCGTGCCGTTGTGCCGTGCTCGCGCAGTTTAAACACGCGCTCAAGCAGACCCTGACCAGATGCCTGGGTAGTGTGTTGTTGACTCATCATCAATTTCCGAACAAGGAGGGAAAATTCGTCGCTATCCTATACCAAAATGCGACAATAAGGGCGGTTATAGGGTACTTTTTTTCATTGAATTTGCTTATACGGCAACGATTGCGTGTCGTAAAACCACACCACGTAAACGTTAAACTTGTTAAAAGGGAAAGACATGTCCGGAATTGAGGCGGTATTTTTCGACTGCGACGGTACGCTTGTCGACAGTGAGGTCATTTGTTCCCGTGCGTATGTCGCCATGTTCCAGGAATTTGGTATTACGCTCGATCTCGAAGAGGTGTTCAAACGCTTTAAAGGCGTAAAACTGTACGAGATTATCGACATCATTAACGACGAGCACGGTGTGGATCTGGCAAAAGGGGATCTCGAGCCGGTTTACCGCGCCGAGGTCGCACGCCTGTTTGATTCCGAACTGGAGGTCATCGCCGGGGCGAATGCGCTTCTGGATGCGATGACGGTGCCAATCTGTGTGGTATCCAATGGCCCGGTCAGCAAAATGCAGCACTCGCTGGGGAAACTGGAGATGTTGCATCATTTCCCGGAAAAACTGTTCAGCGGCTACGATATTCAACGCTGGAAGCCCGATCCGGCGCTGATGTTCCATGCGGCCAACGCGATGAACGTTAACGTAGAAAACTGCATTCTGGTGGATGACTCGTCTGCGGGCGCGCAGTCAGGGATTGATGCGGGAATGGAAGTGTTTTACTTCTGCGCCGATCCGCACAACAAACCGATCGATCATCCAAAAGTGACGACCTTTACCGATCTGGCGCAGTTGCTAGCACTGTGGAAGGCGCGTGGGTGGGATATTACGCGTTAAGTTAACGTAGGGCGGGTAAGCGCTAGCGCCACCCGCCTCAGGTATTACTCTTTCGGATCTTTACCCGCCAGCAGCTTATCCAGCTCATCGCCGCCCACGTGACGGAAGTCCTGACCCTTCACGAAGTAGAAGATGTATTCGCAAATGTTCTGGCAACGGTCACCGATACGCTCAATGGAGCGCGCGCAGAACAGGGCAGTCAGTACGCTTGGGATCGTACGTGAATCTTCCATCATGTAGGTCATCAGCTGACGCACGATGCCTTCGTATTCCTGGTCGACTTTCTTGTCTTCACGGTAGATACGTACCGCTTCGTCCAGATCCATACGCGCAAAGGCATCCAGCACGTCATGCAGCATCTGCACGGTGTGACGACCCAGCGACTCCAGGCTCACCAGCAGTGGCTGGTGCTGCTGAGAGAATTTCTCCAGCGCGGTGCGGCAGATTTTATCCGCCACGTCTCCAATACGTTCCAGCTCGGCGATGGTTTTGATAATCGCCATCACCAGGCGCAGGTCGCTCGCTGTTGGCTGACGCTTGGCGATAATACGAACGCAGGCCTCGTCGATAGCGACTTCCATCATGTTGACGTTTTTGTCGCCTTCAATGACGCGCTTCGCCAGCTCGCTGTCCTGGTTGTGCATTGCCGTGATCGCATCGGAAAGCTGCTGCTCAACCATGCCACCCATGGTCATGACCTGCGTGCGAATGCTTTCCAGCTCTGCGTTGAACTGGCCTGAAATGTGTTTATTAAGATTAAGGTTGTCCATGGTTCACTCCAAATCAACCGTAGCGGCCAGTAATATAATCTTCAGTTTGCTTTTTAGCGGGTCTGGTGAACAGCGCATCCGTATCGCTGAACTCAATCAACTCGCCCAGGTACATAAACGCCGTGTAATCGGAACAACGTGCAGCCTGCTGCATGTTGTGGGTCACGATAACCACGGTGTAATCCTGCTTCAGCTCGGTGATCAACTCTTCAATACGACCGGTTGAGATCGGGTCCAGCGCTGAACACGGTTCATCCAGCAGCAACACTTCCGGGCGAATGGCGATACCACGCGCAATGCACAGACGCTGCTGCTGACCACCGGAGAGAGAGTACCCGCTCTGGTGCAACTTATCTTTGGTTTCGTTCCATAATGCGGCCTTGGTCAAAGCCCATTGCACACGCTCGTCCATATCGGTACGGGAGAGTTTTTCAAACAGGCGAACACCAAACGCAATGTTGTCATAAATGGACATCGGGAACGGCGTGGGTTTCTGGAACACCATCCCCACTTTTGCGCGCAGCAGAGCAATATCCTGAGCCTGGGTCAGAATGTTTTCGCCGTCCAGGATGATTTCACCTTCAGCGCGCTGCTCCGGATAGAGCGAATACATTTTATTAAAGGTACGCAGCAGCGTGGATTTACCACAGCCAGACGGACCGATGAATGCCGTAACCTGGTTCTTCGCGATATCCAGGTTGATATTCTTCAGGGCATGGAATTTGCCGTAGTAGAAGTTCAAATCACGAACCTGAATCTTACCCGGGGCAGTATCAACCATACTCATTGACTCATTTCCTCATTCGGCGCCGCGAGCTGCCGCGCCGTAAAAAATTAACCGTGTTTCTTCTTCGCGAAAATGACGCGCGCCAGAATGTTCAGCAACAGTACGCAAAGGGTAATGATCAGCACCCCGGCCCAGGCCAGCTGCTGCCATTCCGCGAATGGGCTCATCGCAAATTTAAAGATCGTCACCGGCAGGTTGGCGATAGGCTGCATCATGTCCGTGCTCCAGAACTGGTTGGAGAGGGAGGTAAACAGCAACGGGGCTGTTTCACCCGCGATACGCGCAACTGCCAGCAAAATACCGGTCATGATCCCGGAGACTGACGCTTTCAGCGTAATCGCAGAGATCATTTTCCATTTCGGCGTTCCCAGTGCGTAAGCCGCTTCACGCAGGCTGTCCGGCACCAGTTTCAGCATGTTCTCGGTAGTACGAATGACGATAGGCACCTGCAACAGCGCCAGCGCAATCACACCCGCCCAGCCGGAGAAGTGTTCCATCTGTGCCACCACGACGGTGTAAACAAACAGACCCACCACGATAGACGGGGCTGAAAGCAGGATGTCATTGATGAAACGAATGACTTCCGCCAGCCAGGATTTACGACCGTACTCCGCAAGATAGATGCCTGCCATGATGCCCAGCGGCGTACCAAATACCGTTGCCCACAGGATCAGCAACCCGCTGCCCGCCAGGGCATTCGCCAGACCACCACCCGCCGTATTTGGCGGTGGCGTCATTTCGGTAAACAGCGCCAGCGACATCCCGTCAATCCCGCGCACAACCGTCGAGAAGAGGATCCAGACCAGCCAGAACAGGCCAAATGCCATGGTTCCCATTGAGAGCGTCAGCGCGATACGGTTTTTAAAACGGCGTCGGGCCTGCATTTTGCGGCGGGATTCCGCCAGTTCAGCGGTAGCTTGCATTTCGAGAGTTGCCATTAGCGTGCCCCCTCATTTTTAGCGAGGCGCATAATCATCAGCTTGGAGATCGCCAGAACAATGAAGGTGATCACGAACAGAATCAGACCCAGCTCCATCAACGCCGCGACGTGCAGCCCGGATTCCGCCTCAGCAAATTCATTCGCCAGTGCAGAGGTAATACTGTTACCCGGCATGAAGAGTGATGCGCTGTCGAGCTGGTAGGTGTTACCGATGATAAAGGTCACCGCCATTGTCTCACCCAGCGCACGTCCCAGACCCAGCATCACGCCGCCAATCACCCCATTTTTGGTGAACGGAAGGACAATGCGCCAGATAACTTCCCAAGTGGTACAGCCGATACCGTAGGCCGACTCTTTCATCATCACCGGCGTTTGTTCGAAGACATCGCGCATGACCGCCGCAATGTACGGAATAATCATGATGGCGAGGATCACACCAGCCGCCAGAATACCGATACCGAAAGCAGGGCCAGAGAACAGGGCACCCACAAACGGGATGGCAGAAAGTACATTACCCACGGGTTCCTGGAAGTACGTTGCGAACAGCGGCGCAAAGATAAACAGGCCCCACATGCCGTAAACGATACTCGGAATGGCCGCCAGCAGCTCGATGGCAATACCCAGTGGGCGACGCAGCCAGCCCGGTGCCAGTTCCGTCAGGAACAGGGCAATACCAAAACTGACGGGAACCGCGATTAGCAGGGCGATGAACGAGGTCACCAGCGTGCCGTAAATCGGCACCAGCGCACCGTAGATATCGTTCGGCGCGTCCCACTCTTTGGTCCACAGGAAGGAGAAACCGAATTTCTGGATGCTCGGCCAGGAGGAGAAAATCAGAGACACGATAATGCCGCCCAGCAGCAATAGCACAATCAGCGCAGCCAGTTTTACCAGCGCGCTGAAAATCATGTCACCTTTTTTACCCGGAGGGTTAAATGCAGGCTTGGTTGCAGCCATAAATCACTCTTCTGTTAAACGCGTTTACGAAATCGGCGGGTAAGCGCAAGCGCCACCCGCCATTTTCGTCAGAATGCTAAATTAATACAATGCCTTACCGCTGCTATCTTTCACGTTGGTTTTCCACGCAGCGCGAATTTGCTCAACCACGTTTTCTGGCAGGGTAGCGTAATCCAGGGCATTAGCCTGTTTGCCGCCGTTTTTGTACGCCCAGTCGAAGAACTTCAGCACTTCGGCACCCTGCTCAGGTTTCTTCTGCTCTTTGTGAACCAGGATGAAGGTGGTAGAGGTGATTGGCCATGCACCTTCGCCTTTCTGGTTAGTCAGATCCTGAGCGAAAGATTTGCTCCAGTCAGCGCCTTTTGCCGCGTTGGCAAAGTTCTCTTCGGTCGGGCTGACAGGTTTACCATCAGCAGAAACCAGTTTGGTGTAGGACAGGTTGTTCTGTTTAGCGTAGGCGTATTCTACGTAACCGATAGAGCCTGGCAGACGCTGTACGAACGCGGCGATGCCGTCGTTGCCTTTACCACCCAAACCAGTTGGCCAGTTAACGGTAGAGCCAGAACCGACTTTAGATTTCCACTCTTCGTTCACTTTCGCCAGATAGCTGGTGAACACGAAAGAGGTACCAGAACCATCAGCGCGGCGAACCACAGCGATGTTCTGAGAAGGCAGTTTCAGGCCTGGGTTGAGTTTGGCAATCGCCTCGTCATCCCATTTTTTGATTTTACCCAGGTAGATGTCACCCAGGGTTTTGCCGTCCAGCACCAGTTCACCAGACTTCACGCCCGGCAGGTTGATGGCCAGAACCACACCGCCGATCACGGTCGGGAACTGGAACAGACCTTCCTGTGCCAGTTTGTCATCAGACAGCGGAGCGTCTGATGCGCCGAAATCAACGGTATTAGCGGTAATTTGTTTAACGCCACCGGAGGAGCCGATACCCTGATAGTTAACCTTGTTACCGGTTTCTTTCTGGTAGGTATCCGCCCATTTGGCATACACCGGCGCAGGGAAGGTTGCACCAGCGCCAGTCAGGCTTGCTTCTGCAAATACAGAGAACGCGCTCAGAGATAAGGTCGCGGCGACAACAGTTGCGACAGTGGTACGCATAACTTTCATAATGTCTCCTGCAAGATTTTCGTAAATCGTTGTTTAGTGGCTACGATGAGCAAAATAGGACAAACAGGTGACAGATAAATGTACGAATTATGACAGTTTTATGACAATGGAAATTTCACTTAAAAACCAGCAGAAGAAAGCTTAATTTTCATCGTGTTAGCCACTTTTATGACAAGACGTTTTCAGAAATATTTTCTTTATGTGACACTGAAAAAAGTAGCTGAAGATGACAGATTGTCATAAATAAAAACGCAAAAGAGTTGATTAAAAACAAGCCAGGCGGGATAGAAAAGCTCCACCCGAAGGTGGAGCCTGAAGGGATTATTCTACGGTGACAGACTTCGCCAGGTTACGCGGCTGGTCAACGTCGGTGCCTTTGATCAGCGCAACGTGATAAGCCAGCAACTGCAGCGGAACGGTGTAGAAGATCGGCGCAATCACCTCTTCCACATGCGGCATCTCGATGATGTGCATGTTGTCATTGCTGACAAAACCGGCATCTTTGTCGGCGAAGACGTACAGAACACCACCGCGGGCGCGCACTTCTTCAATGTTAGATTTCAGTTTTTCCAGCAGTTCGTTGTTAGGAGCCACAACGATGACCGGCATATCGGCGTCAATCAGCGCCAGTGGGCCGTGTTTCAGCTCGCCTGCCGCATAGGCTTCCGCGTGAATGTAGGAGATCTCTTTCAGCTTCAGCGCGCCTTCCAGCGCAATCGGATACTGATCGCCACGACCCAGGAACAGGGCGTGATGCTTGTCGGAGAAATCTTCTGCCAGTGCTTCAATGCGTTTGTCCTGGGACAGCATCTGCTCAATACGGCTCGGCAGTGCCTGCAGGCCATGAACGATGTCATGCTCAACAGAGGCATCCTCGCCTTTCAGACGTGCCAGTTTCGCCACCAGCATCAACAGAACGGTCAGCTGAGTGGTAAACGCTTTAGTGGAAGCCACGCCAATTTCGGTACCCGCTTTGGTCATCAGCGCCAGATCGGATTCACGCACCAGCGATGAGCCAGGGACGTTACAGATGGCCAGAGAGCCAAGGTAGCCCAGCTCTTTAGACAAACGCAGCGCCGCCAGCGTATCCGCCGTTTCACCAGACTGGGAAAGGGTGATCATCAGGCTGTTACGACGCACAGCGGATTTGCGATAGCGGAATTCAGACGCGATTTCCACATCACACGGCACGCCCGCCAGGGATTCAAACCAGTAACGAGAAACCATACCGGAGTTGTAGGAGGTACCGCAGGCCACGATCTGAATATGCTCAACCTTGCTGAGCAGTTCGTTCGCGTTTGCACCCAACTCGCTCAGATCCACCTCGCCGTGGCTAATACGCCCGGTAAGGGTGTTTTTGATGGCGTTTGGCTGCTCGTAAATCTCTTTCTGCATGTAGTGACGGTAAGCGCCTTTGTCGCCCGCGTCGTACTGCAGGTTAGATTCGATCTCCTGGCGTTTCACCTGCTCGCCTTTGGTATCGAATACGGCCACGCTGCGACGAGTCACTTCCGCAATATCACCCTCTTCCAGGAAGATAAAGCGACGGGTAACTGGCAGGAGCGCAAGCTGGTCAGAGGCGATAAAGTTTTCACCCATGCCCATACCGATAACCATCGGGCTACCGGAACGTGCGGCCAGCAGCGTGGACGGATCGCGTGAGTCCATGATCACCGTGCCGTATGCACCGCGCAGCTGAGGGATAGCACGCAGGACTGCGTCACGCAGTGTACCGCCCTGCTCCAGCTCCCAGTGCACCAGGTGAGCAATCACTTCGGTGTCAGTTTCAGAGACGAAGGTATAGCCGCGCGCTTTCAGTTCTTCGCGCAGCGGTTCGTGGTTTTCGATAATGCCGTTGTGCACGACCACGATGTGTTCAGACACATGCGGGTGCGCGTTGCCTTCAGACGGTTCGCCGTGCGTCGCCCAGCGGGTGTGCGCAATACCGGTACCACCATGCAGCGGATGTTCTTCCGCAGCCTGGGCCAGCATCTGCACTTTACCGAGACGACGCAGACGGGTCATATGACCTTCTGCATCGACCACGGCCAGACCAGCAGAGTCATAGCCACGGTATTCCAGACGACGTAAACCTTCGAGAAGGATTTCAGCAATATCACGCTGCGCAACTGCGCCAACAATTCCACACATAGTTTTAGATTCCGAATTTAGGCATAACGCCTGCGTTGTCGCTGACCTGTATTTGCCCTTTCCGGGCGCCCCGAGCCTTGTAGAGAGTGGGGTTATTTTTATGGGTACTGCTTGTGGGGGGAGGATTATGTTATCCCCTCACCCCGACCCTCTCCCCAAAGGGGCGAGGGTAAATCCGTTACTTTTTCTTCACCGGGCGTTTCCAGCCCTGCTTGTGCACCTGTGGCACACGGCTTAATACCAGCTCGTTATCGGCGATATCGCGCGTAACGGTTGTCCCGGCGGCAATCGTTACCCCGTTGCCCACGGTAACCGGTGCCACCAGCTGTGTATCGGAACCGACAAACACATCATCACCGATAATGGTTTTAAACTTGTTAGCACCGTCATAGTTGCAGGTGATTGTGCCTGCACCAATATTGACGTTATCGCCAATTTCCGCATCGCCCAGATAGGTCAAATGACCGGCTTTAGAGCCTTTACCCAGACGCGCTTTTTTCATCTCAACGAAGTTGCCAACATGGGCACCTTCCAGCAGCTCAGCGCCCGGGCGCAGACGCGCAAACGGTCCAATGGTGCACGCCGCTTCAAGATACGCATCTTCCACCACGCTGTAAGGGCTGATTTCGCAATCGTCACCGATGACGCTGTTTTTGATAACGCAGCCAGCGCCAATTTTGACACGATTGCCCAGAGTGACTTTGCCTTCAAAGATAACGTTAGTATCAATTTCAACGTCACGACCGTGAGATAGAGTGCCACGTAGATCGAAACGCGCCGGGTCACGCAGCATCACGCCTGCCAGCAGCAGTTTTTCGGCCTGTTCGGACTGATAAACGCGCTCCAGACGGGAAAGCTGAAGGCGGTTATTCACACCTTCGGTTTCGCTAATGCGTGCCGGATGTACCGCCGCAATCTCACGTCCTTCCTGATATGCCATCGCAATGATGTCGGTGATGTAGTATTCACCCTGCGCATTGTTGTTGTTGAGCTTCGACAACCAGCGCTTCATATCCGCGCCATTGGCAATCAGGATACCGGTGTTGATCTCCTGAATCTGGCGCTGTTCGTCGCTGGCGTCTTTATGTTCAACAATCCCCGTTACGTTGCCGTTTTCACGGGTGATGCGGCCATAACCGGTTGGATCGTCCAGCACGACGGTTAACAAACCGATGCCGCCCTGCGGTTTGGCTTCACGCAGGCGAGTTAGTGTTTCAACGGAGATCAGCGGAACATCGCCGTAGAGCATCAGAATATCTTCGTCATCGGCAAAGAACGGTGCTGCCTGCTGCATCGCGTGACCTGTACCCAGCTGCTCAGCCTGAAGCACCCAGTTGAGCTTGTCATCGCTCAGCGTCTTTTTAAGCAGATCGCCACCGTGGCCGTAGACCAGATGAACCTGACGGGCACCCAGTTCATTTGCTGCATCAATGACATGCTGCACCATCGGCTTTCCTGCCAGCGTGTGAAGCACTTTAGGCAGATCGGAATACATGCGGGTACCTTTGCCAGCGGCAAGGATCACCACGCTCATCGCACTGTTTGACATACGCATCCTGACGGTAGTTTGAGTGAGAAGTAAAAACGTTTGATGCCTAAAATTCTACATCTTTTTCATCATGAATTAAGGCCGAAAAAAAAAAGCCAGCCTGGAACCCAGACTGGCTTTTGTGCTTTTCAAGCCGGTGTTACATCGCTTTTTTGGTCAACTCGATAACGCGCAGTTTCGCGATCGCTTTGGCCAGCTCCGCAGACGCCTGAGCGTAATCCACGTCACCATGAGAGCTGCTAATGTGCTCTTCAGCCTTACGCTTCGATTCCAGGGCTCGCGCTTCGTCGAGATCCTGGCCACGAATAGCGGTATCGGCCAGAACGGTCACACTGCCTGGCTGCACTTCGAGAATGCCGCCGGACAGATAGATAAACTCTTCGTGACCGAACTGTTTAACGATGCGGATCATACCAGGCTTAATGGCGGTGAGCAGCGGTGCGTGACCCGGGAAAATACCCAGTTCACCTTCACTACCCGTTACCTGGATTTTCTCGACCAGACCAGAGAACATTTGTTGCTCTGCGCTGACGACGTCCAGGTGGTAAGTCATTGCCATATCACCCTCCGATTAAGGCGTTAAAGTTTTTTGGCTTTTTCCACTGCTTCTTCGATGGAACCAACCATGTAGAACGCCTGCTCTGGCAGGTGATCGTATTCGCCTTCCATGATGCCTTTAAAGCCACGGATGGTGTCTTTCAGGGAAACGTATTTACCCGGAGAACCGGTGAATACTTCCGCAACGAAGAATGGCTGGGACAGGAAGCGCTGGATCTTACGCGCACGTGCTACCACCAGTTTGTCTTCTTCAGACAGTTCATCCATACCCAGGATGGCGATGATGTCTTTCAGTTCCTGGTAACGTTGCAGCAGGGACTGTACGCCACGCGCGGTGTCGTAGTGTTCCTGACCAACAACCAGTGGATCCAGCTGACGACTGGTGGAGTCCAGCGGGTCAACGGCTGGGTAGATACCCAGAGACGCGATCTGACGGCTCAGTACCACGGTTGCATCAAGGTGCGCAAAGGTGGTTGCTGGTGATGGGTCAGTCAAGTCATCCGCAGGTACGTATACCGCCTGAACGGAGGTGATAGAACCGGTTTTGGTAGAGGTGATACGTTCCTGAAGAACACCCATTTCTTCCGCCAGAGTCGGCTGATAACCTACCGCTGAAGGCATACGACCCAGCAGTGCAGATACTTCCGTACCGGCCAGGGTGTAACGGTAGATGTTATCAACGAACAGCAGAACGTCACGGCCTTCGTCACGGAATTTTTCAGCCATCGTCAGACCGGTCAGCGCAACGCGCAGACGGTTTCCTGGTGGCTCGTTCATCTGGCCGTAAACCAGGGATACTTTGTCCAGAACGTTGGAGTCGGTCATTTCGTGGTAGAAGTCGTTACCCTCACGAGTACGTTCACCTACGCCCGCAAATACGGAGTAACCGGAGTGCTCGATCGCGATGTTACGGATCAGCTCCATCATGTTTACGGTTTTACCTACACCCGCACCACCGAACAGACCAACTTTACCGCCCTTCGCAAATGGACACATCAGGTCGATAACTTTGATGCCGGTTTCCAGCAGTTCCTGAGAGCTGGACAGCTCTTCGTAGGAAGGTGCCGCGCGGTGGATAGCCCAACGCTCTTCTTCACCGATGTCGCCTTTCATGTCGATTGGTTGACCCAATACGTTCATGATACGACCCAGCGTTGCTTTACCTACCGGGACTTCGATCGGATGCTCAAGGTCTTTAACTTCCAGACCACGACGCAGACCGTCGGAAGAACCCATCGCGATGGTACGCACGATACCGCCGCCGAGCTGCTGCTGAACTTCCAGCACCAGGCTCTCGTTACCATTCTGTACCTCAAGCGCGTCGTACACGCGTGGTACGGCGTCCTGAGGGAACTCGACGTCCACCACGGCGCCGATTACCTGGACAATCTTTCCAGTAGCCATCTTGAATCCTCTACGTAATTCGTAAACCTGGTTAAACCGCGGCGGCCCCCGAGACGATCTCGGTGAGTTCCTGAGTAATGCTGGCCTGACGAGCTTTGTTGTAAACCAACTGCAGCTCTTTAATCAGGCTGCCGCCATTATCGGTCGCGGCTTTCATCGCCACCATTCGTGCGGCCTGCTCGCTGGCCAGGTTTTCTACAACGCCCTGATAAACCTGAGATTCAACGTAACGACGCAGCAGGGTATCCAGCAGCGGTTTCGGATCGGGTTCATACAGGTAATCCCAGGCTTTGTGCTTCAGCTCATCATCTTCTGATGCCGGTAAAGGCAGCATCTGAGTGAGCGTTGGAACCTGAGACATGGTGTTAATGAATTTGTTGCTGACAACGTACAGTCTGTCCAGACGGCCTTCATCGTAGGCCTGCAACATCACTTTAACCGGGCCGATCAGTTCGGACAGGGACGGGTTATCACCCATACCGGTCACCTGAGCGACAATGTTGCCACCAACGGAGTTAAAGAAAGAGACGCCTTTAGAGCCGATCATTGCGATATCGCACTGAACGCCTTTTTCAGACCATGCTTTCATATCCGCCAGCAGTTTTTTGAACAGGTTAATGTTCAAGCCGCCACACAGACCACGGTCGGTCGACACCACCAGGTAGCCCACGCGCTTAACGTCGCGTTCTTCCAGGTAAGGGTGCTTATATTCCAGATTACCGTTTGCAAGGTGACCAATCACTTTGCGCATGGTTTCTGCATAAGGACGGCTGGCCGCCATGCGATCCTGCGATTTACGCATTTTGGAAGCGGCGACCATCTCCATCGCTTTAGTGATCTTTTGCGTGTTCTGGACGCTTGCGATCTTACTACGTATCTCTTTTGCGCCGGCCATGAGCTTCTCCTCAATGCCAGGCGGCTTGTCCTGAGACAAGCCGCCGGACGATTACCAGGATTGGGTTGCTTTGAAGGAATCGAGGATAGCTTTCAGCTTGCCTTCGATTTCGTCGTTATAGCCACCGGTCTGGTTGATCTCTTGCATCAGCGGAGCGTGATCACGGTCGACGTAAGCCAGCAGAGCGGCTTCGAAGCTACCGATTTTCGCCAGTTCCACATCTTCGAGGTAACCGCGTTCAGCCGCGAACAGTACCAGGCCCTGCTGAGCAACAGACATTGGTGCGTACTGTTTCTGCTTCAGCAGCTCGGTCACTTTCTGACCGTGGCTCAGCTGTTTACGGGTTGCTTCGTCCAGATCGGATGCGAACTGAGAGAACGCAGCCAGTTCACGATACTGTGCCAGTGCGGTACGGATACCACCGGACAGTTTCTTGATGATCTTGGTCTGAGCAGCACCACCAACACGGGATACGGAGATACCCGGGTTAACCGCCGGACGAATACCGGAGTTAAACAGGTTGGTTTCCAGGAAGATCTGACCATCGGTAATGGAAATTACGTTGGTCGGAACGAACGCAGAAACGTCACCCGCCTGGGTTTCAATGATCGGCAGTGCGGTCAGAGAGCCCGTTTTACCCTTCACTTCACCTTTGGTGAAGTTCTCGACGTATTCCGCGTTAACGCGGGAAGCACGCTCCAGCAGACGAGAGTGGAGGTAGAATACGTCGCCAGGGAACGCTTCACGTCCAGGTGGACGACGGAGCAGCAGGGAAACCTGACGATAAGCAACAGCCTGTTTAGACAGGTCATCGTATACGATCAGTGCATCTTCACCGCGGTCACGGAAGTATTCGCCCATTGCACAACCCGCGTATGGCGCCAGGTATTGCAGTGCAGCAGATTCAGAAGCGGTAGCAACAACAACAATGGTGTTAGCCAGTGCGCCGTGCTCTTCCAGTTTACGAACCACGTTAGAAATGGTGGACGCTTTCTGGCCGATAGCCACGTACACGCATTTGATGCCGGAATCACGCTGGTTGATGATGGCGTCGATAGCCATCGCGGTTTTACCGGTCTGACGGTCACCGATGATCAGTTCACGCTGACCACGACCGATTGGGATCATGGCATCAACGGACTTATAACCTGTCTGAACAGGCTGATCTACGGATTGACGATCGATAACGCCTGGTGCGATAACTTCGATTGGGGAGAAGCCATCGTGCTCAACCGGACCTTTACCGTCGATTGGTGCACCCAGGGTGTTAACTACGCGACCCAGCAGGCCACGGCCAACCGGCACTTCCAGAATACGGCCAGTACACTTAACCTTCATGCCTTCGGCGAGGTCAGCGTATGGACCCATCACAACTGCACCTACGGAGTCGCGCTCCAGGTTCAGTGCGATAGCGTAACGGTTACCCGGCAGGGAAATCATCTCACCCTGCATACAATCGGCCAGGCCGTGAATGCGGATAACACCGTCACTTACAGAAACAATAGTACCTTCATTGTGAGCTTCGCTCACAACATTGAACTGAGCAATGCGCTGCTTGATCAGTTCGCTGATTTCGGTGGAATTCAGTTGCATGCTCCAGTCCCCTTAAGACTGCAAGACGTCTGCAAGGCGCTCAAGACGGCCGCGTACGCTGCCATCAATGACCATATCACCCGAACGGATGATTACGCCTGCCATTACAGACTTATCGATTTTGCAATTCAGCTTAACTTTGCGTGACAGACGTTTTTCCATCGCGGCGGTAATTTTCGCAAGCTGTTCATTACTCAGTTCAGTCGCAGAAGTTACTTCAACTTCAGCAGTAGCTTCACTAAGGGCACGTAAGTGCTCAAACTGCTCGAGAACATCCGGGAGCACACGGAGACGACCATTTTCTGCCATTACCTTAATCAGGTTCTGGCCGTTGGCATCCAGTTGCTCTCCGCACACGGCGATAAACGACGCGGCGAGAGTTTCAGGTGCTAACGCACCGGAAAGCAACTCGGCCATTTGTTCGTTTTTCGTCACCTCAGCGGCAAACGCCAGCATATTCTGCCAGCGATCGACATTTTGGTGTTCGATAGCAAAGTCAAAAGCTGCTTTGGCGTAGGGGCGAGCTACCGTAACAAATTCAGACATCAGCCCCTCCCTCCTTACAGTTCAGCGACAAGTTTGTCCACGATGTCGCTGTTAGCAGCTTCATCCACGGAACGTTCGATGATCTTCTCGGCGCCAGCAACAGCCAGAATCGCAACCTGCTTACGCAGTTCTTCACGAGCACGTTTACGCTCAGCTTCAATTTCAGCCTGAGCCTGTGTCACGATCTTAGTACGTTCCTGTTCTGCTTCAGCTTTGGCTTCGTCCAGGATCTGCGAACGGCGTTTGTTAGCCTGTTCGATGATAACCTGAGCTTCCGCTTTCGCTTTTTTCAGCTGGTCTGTCGCGTTGGCCTGTGCAAGGTCCAAATCTTTCTTAGCGCGTTCTGCAGAAGCCAGACCGTCAGCAATTTCTTTCTGACGTTTTTCGATGGCAGCCATTAATGGCGGCCATACATACTTCATGCAGAACCAGACAAAGAGAATAAACGCGATGGCCTGGCCGAGGATTGTTGCGTTCATGTTCACAGCACAATACCTCTTTAATTTCTGTGGCTTAGGGTTTTAAAACTACTACTACGCGACAGCAAACATCACGTACAGACCCAGACCTACAGCGATCATTGGGATAGCATCCACCAGACCCATAACGATAAAGAACTGAGTACGCAGCAGAGGAATCAGATCAGGTTGACGCGCAGCGCCTTCCAGGAATTTGCCCCCGAGGATGCCGATACCGATCGCAGCACCGATAGCCGCCAGACCCATCATCACAGCGGCAGCCATGTACAGCAGATCCATATTCAGGTTTTCCATGACAGTCTCCAGTTTGTTTCAATTAAAACGTAGTAGTGTTGGTAAAAAATCAGTGCTCTTCAGACGCCATCGACAGATAGACGATCGTCAGAACCATGAAGATAAAGGCTTGCAGCGTAATGATCAGGATGTGGAAAATGGCCCATGGCACATTAAGAATCCACTGTGACCACCACGGCAGAAGACCCGCGATCAGAATGAAAATCAGCTCACCCGCATACATGTTGCCGAACAGTCGCAGACCCAGTGATACAGGTTTGGACAGCAGGCTAACGCCTTCCAGGATCAGGTTGACCGGAATAAACGCCCAGTGGTTGAACGGCTGCAAGGTAAGCTCTTTCACAAAGCCGCTTACGCCTTTCATTTTGATGCTGTAGAAAAGAATCAGGATAAACACGCCCAGCGCCATCGACAGGGTGATGTTCACGTCTGCGGACGGAACCACGCGCAGTGCAGGCAGACCGAGGACGTGTTCGCCAATCCACGGAATGAAATCGATAGGCAGAAGGTCCATCAGGTTCATCAGGAAGACCCAAACGAACACGGTCAGGGCCAGCGGAGCAATCAGCTTGCTCTTGCCATGGTACATGTCTTTGACGCTGCCATGGACGAAGCCGATGATCATTTCGATGAACGTCTGGAATTTCCCTGGAACACCGCTGGTCGCTCTTTTAGCAACACCGCGGAACATGGCCAGGAACAGAAGACCCAAAACCACCGAGAAGAACATGGAGTCGATGTTGATCGTCCAGAAGGTGGCCGGGGGGTTATGTGGATCCACCAGCGAGAATGTACGCAAGTCCATCTGAAGGTTGCTCAGATGATGACTTATGTAATCCTGCGGCGTCATATTTTCTGAAGCCATGATGCCTTTTACCCTTTGTTATTGATTACAGCTGGAGCCAGAACTTGTACCACCAGCACCAAAACCCACGTAGCTATCAGCGGCATGAAGACCACTTTCAAAACCGCCAGCGCCATCACCAGTAGAGCAAAGGTCAGCAACACCTTACACACTTCGCCCAGAGCGAAGGACCAGGCCACGCGGCCTTTGGCGGGTGTATGCGCCTGATGACGCCAGGCAAAAATCATAAACAACACGTTTGGCAGAACAACCGCCAAACCCCCGCACACGGCGGAGATGCCCCAGAAGGGGTCTTTGAGGCTAAACAGCAGTCCACTTGCTATCACAGCCAGAAACTGAATGAACAGAAGCTTACGAGCAACGTTTCTACTCAAGAGCGACACAGACATCACGTTTTTACTCCTGCTCCCTTCGAGGTATGCCGCGTGTCGTATAAAACGTCCTTTAAGGCTCAGAGTCAAGCATCAAAAAGCGGTCAAATTATACGGTGCGCACCCGTGATTTCAAACATTAAGTAGCGAAAAGGTGAATAAATGTTTAAATATTTTTCCCCACCGCTATTTTTTAACTTTCTCAGAAAGCACCGACCTTCGACCAAAAGTGCAAACAGCGCGAAAACGTTGACAACAAAGCGTGCACGAGATCACAAAACACACATTTGCGATAAGGTTGTATTAATCAAAGGCGCAAATCGCTTAAATATATCTTTATGAAATCAAACACAAAATGTCGTAACTATTTTCAAAACAGCCCCGTACACAATAAAAACCTTTCATTGACATTCTTAATAAATAATTAACATTGCGTTCTGGTTTCTGCCTTCCATTTTTAGCAGACTTATATTTTCGCCATTGACTATCTTCATAGTGAAGAATAACTGTCAGGTTAAACGTAAGAAAAACCTTAGTGAAAAAGAGGTTAAAAGCTGTCTGGTAAAACCCAAGTAGTTGTGCTGTTTTTTAACATGGTAAGAACAGCACAAATTCCACATTTTTTATTAATTTTTTAAAAATTGTTTGGCTTAATTATCACCAGGTGACGTTCCCCATCGAGTTGAGGAACATTTAATTTCTCGATGCATTCAACAGCAAAACCATCCGGAAGCTGTTCAATCTCATCACCAGGCAACTGCCCTTTCAGCGCATAAAAACGGCCATTATCTGCAGGCAAGTGCTTACACCAGCTCACCATATCATTGAGCGAAGCAAACGCGCGGCTGATAACACCATCAAACGGTGGCTCCGCCGGGAACTCCTCTACCCTGCTCTGCACGGGCGTGATGTTCTCAAGCTTCAGCTCATGCTGTACCTGACGTAAAAAGCGTACGCGCTTGCCAAGGCTGTCCAGCAACGTGAACTGGCTCTCAGGACGAACAATCGACAGCGGAACGCCCGGTAGACCAGGGCCTGTGCCCACATCAATAAAGCGTTCACCTTTCAGATAAGGCGCAACCACAATGCTATCGAGAATATGGCGTACCAGCATCTCGTTGGGGTCTCGTACTGAGGTTAGGTTGTACGCTTTGTTCCATTTGTTCAGCATATCGACGTAGGCCACCAGCTGTTTTTTCTGGTGATCGGTGAGCGAAATACCTGCCTGATCCAGCAGACGAGAGAGTTTGTTGAGCACGGTGAATACCTGTTGAGAAACTTAAGTGGCGGGTGGCGCTTCGCTTACCCGCCCTATGGAATTCTGTAGGCCCGGTAAGCGCAGCGCCACCGGGCAATGTTCAGAGCATTACGCGCTGCGGCGCAGCATGCCCTGTTTTTTTAACCACACCAGCAGAATCGAAATCGCGGCCGGAGTAACGCCCGATATGCGGGATGCCTGGCCAATCGACACAGGTTTATGATCGTTCAGCTTGGCGATCACTTCGTTGGAAAGGCCAGTGACCTGACGATAGTCCAGCATCTCTGGCAGCAGCGTGTTTTCGTTGCGCTGCTGTTTTTCAATCTCATCCTGCTGGCGCGCGATATAACCTTCGTATTTAACCTGGATCTCAACCTGCTCTGCCGCTTCAGCGTCTTCCAGGCCTGGTGCGAACGCGGTCAGTTTGACCAGGTTCTCATAGGTGACTTCAGGGCGACGCAGCAAATCTTCGCCGCTGGCTTCGCGCGACAGCGGTGCAGTCAAGTGAGCGTTCACTTCGGCTGCAGTTTCCGCCTGCGGATTCACCCAGGTGGTTTTCAGCCGCTGACGTTCCTGTTCAATACGCTCCAGCTTCTCGTTGAAACGCGCCCAGCGTTCGTCATCGACCAGACCCAGCTCGCGACCCATTTCGGTCAGACGCAGGTCGGCGTTGTCTTCGCGCAACATCAGGCGGTATTCCGCGCGCGAGGTAAACATACGGTACGGTTCTTTTGTGCCCAGCGTGCAGAGATCGTCGACCAGCACACCCAGATACGCCTGAGAACGGCCTGGTGCCCAGCCTTCTTTCTCAGCAGAGAAGCGCGCAGCGTTCAGACCGGCAAGCAGACCCTGTGCAGCCGCTTCTTCGTAGCCGGTGGTGCCGTTAATCTGCCCCGCGAAGAACAGACCGTGGATGAATTTGCTTTCCAGGGTTGGCTTCAGGTCACGAGGATCGAAGAAATCGTACTCAATAGCGTAGCCAGGACGAACGATTTTCGCATTCTCCATCCCCTGCATTGAGCGAACAATTTGCATCTGCACATCGAACGGCAGGCTGGTGGAGATGCCATTCGGGTAAATTTCGTTTGAGGTCAGTCCTTCCGGCTCCAGGAAGATCTGGTGCTGGTTGCGATCGGCAAAACGCATCACTTTGTCTTCGATCGACGGGCAGTAGCGTGGGCCGATCCCTTCAATCACACCTGCGTACATTGGGCTGCGATCGAGGTTATTGCGGATCACGTCATGGGTTTTCTCGTTGGTATGCGTGATGTAGCACGGTACCTGCTGCGGATGTTGCGCCGCATTGCCCATGAACGAAAACACGGGCATTGGGTTATCACCGTGCTGTTGCGCCAGCACGCTGAAATCAATGGTGCGCGCATCAATACGTGGAGGTGTGCCCGTTTTCAGGCGGCTGACGCGCAACGGCAGTTCACGCAGACGGCGAGACAGTGGAATCGACGGCGGATCGCCAGCACGTCCACCGCTGTAGTTATCCAGACCAATATGAATTTTACCGTCGAGGAATGTGCCCACGGTCAGCACCACGGCTTTCGCGCGGAACTTGAGGCCCATCTGGGTTACGGCACCCACAACACGATCGTTCTCAACGATAAGATCTTCAACTGCCTGCTGGAAGATCATCAGGTTTGGCTGATTCTCCAGTGCAGTACGTACCGCCTGACGGTAAAGCACGCGGTCAGCCTGGGCACGGGTTGCTCGTACCGCAGGGCCTTTACTCGCGTTTAGTATCCTAAACTGAATGCCAGCATGATCGATCGCTTTCGCCATCAGGCCGCCAAGTGCATCCACTTCTTTTACCAGGTGTCCTTTCCCAATGCCGCCAATCGCCGGGTTACAGGACATCTGTCCAAGCGTGTCGATATTGTGTGTCAAAAGCAGGGTCTGCTGACCCATTCGCGCTGCGGCCATTGCGGCCTCAGTGCCTGCATGACCCCCGCCAATGATAATGACGTCAAAAGGATCCTGATAAAACATGGTGGTCTGCCTCGCGTAAAGCGGTATGAAAATGGATTGAAGCCCGGGCCGTGGATTCTACTCAACTTTAGTCTTTCGAGAAAGCATTGGGATCCTGGGCTATTAAAAAGAAGATCTTTTTATTTAGAGATCTGTTCTATTGTGATCTCTTATTAGGATCGCCGACCTCTGTGGATAAGTCCGATCCGGCAAATAAGATCATGCGGTTAGGAAGGATCGTTTGCTGTGAATGATCGGTGATCCTGGACCGTATAAGCTGGGATCAGATCGCCACTTTATGCACAGGTCAAAAACCATACCAGAGTTGTTATTTGGATAACTACGGCTTAATACGAGCTTTTAACCAAAGTTATCCACATCTGTTCGCGCGATCTTTAATCGTTTTTGAGTAAATTTTTCCATCCTGCCAGCCAGATCTCGGCTGGATCTTCCGGAATATCATGATCGAGGATGTTGATCTTCAGCGTTTCACCCAGCTGTTTTGCACCACAGGCGGTAACAGCGGCCTCAACTTTCTCTATTGCGCCACAGAAGGTGTCATATTCACGACTTCCGATACCTACCGCACCAAAACGGACGTTGGACAGGTCTGGTTGTTGTTCCTGCAGTTCGTCATATAAAGGTTGCAGGTTATCCGGCAGGTCGCCTGCGCCATGTGTAGAGGTGATCAGCAGCCAGATCCCATCAGTCGGGAGATCTTCAAGCAGCGGTCCGTGCAGTGTCTCTGTGGAAAAACCTGCTTCTTCCAGCTTCTCAGCCAGATGTTCCGCAACGTATTCCGCACCGCCCAGGGTGCTGCCACTGATAAGAGTAATGTCAGCCATTGATCGCTCGCTCAGATAAAGAGGCGGCCATTGTACGCTGTGAACGAGCTGGGATCTACCTGTGGAAAATGTGGGAATGAATTTGCCCGATCACGGACGGATGGTACGCATGATCGGGTTTTGCAGGGAGATCAGGGTCTCAGTGGACTGAATTTCATCGATTGTTTGGATCTTGTTGATAAGTACCTGCTGGAGGGCATCTATGGATCGACACATAACTTTTATAAAGATGCTGTAATGCCCGGTGGTGTAATAGGCTTCTGTGACTTCATCGAGTGCGTTCAGCTTTGCCAGGGCAGAAGGGTAGTCTTTTGCGCTTTTAAGAATGATGCCGATAAAGCAGCAAACGTCATAACCCAGCTGCTTGGGGCTGACGTCAATGCGTGCGCCGGTAATGATCCCCGCCTGTTTCATCTTCTCTACGCGAACATGGATTGTTCCCGGGCTGACACCAAACTGTTTTGCCAGCTCGGCGTAGGCGGTACGGGCATTAGCCATTAAGGCCTCCAGGATGCCGCGGTCGAGATTGTCGATCTGATAATTTTCCATAGCTTTTTCTTATGAAGATTAATGAATCACTCTATTCTAGCGGTTTATTTTATCGAATCAAAAGTGAAGGAGGCTTTTTGTTGATTGGTTATTGAATAAGGTGCCATTTCTGTTGCTTAATCAATAGCAACAGGACGCAGGAGTATAAATAATGAAAACCGCTTATATCGCAAAACAACGCCAGATCAGTTTCGTAAAATCCCATTTTTCACGCCAGCTGGAAGATAAACTTGGACTGATTGAAGTCCAGGCTCCCATTCTGAGCCGCGTGGGTGACGGGACGCAGGATAACTTATCTGGAAGCGAAAAAGCGGTGCAGGTGAAAGTGAAAACACTGCCAGATGCCCAGTTCGAAGTGGTTCACTCCCTTGCTAAATGGAAGCGTCAAACCCTGGGACAACACGACTTCAGCGCGGGCGAAGGGCTCTACACGCACATGAAAGCCCTTCGCCCCGATGAAGACCGCCTTACTCCAATTCACTCCGTCTACGTTGATCAGTGGGACTGGGAGCGCGTAATGGGTGATGGCGAGCGCCATGTCGGTACGCTGAAATCCACCGTTGAGGCGATCTACGCTGGGATCAAAGCGACCGAAGCGGCTGTAAGCAAAGAGTTTGGTCTGGCACCGTTCCTGCCGGATACGATCCACTTTGTGCACAGCCAGGAGCTGCTGAGCCGTTTCCCGGATCTGGATGCTAAAGGCCGTGAACGCGCAATCGCCAAAGAATTAGGTGCTGTGTTTCTGATGGGGATCGGCGGCAAACTGTCTGACGGCAAACGCCACGACGTTCGTGCGCCGGATTATGATGACTGGAGCACACGCGGTGAGAGCGAATACGCGGGTCTGAATGGCGATATCCTGGTCTGGAACCCGGTGCTGGAAGATGCATTTGAGCTTTCTTCTATGGGGATCCGCGTGGATGCTGATGCGCTGAAGCGTCAGCTGGCCGTTACTGGCGACGAAGAGCGTCTCAAATTAGAGTGGCACCAGTCGCTGCTACGCGGGGAAATGCCGCAGACCATCGGTGGCGGTATCGGCCAGTCCCGTCTGACCATGTTACTGCTTCAGTTGCCACATATCGGTCAGGTTCAGTGTGGCGTCTGGCCGCAGCAAGTACGCGAAAGCGTTGGCTCCCTTCTGTGATTAACGCCGCCAGCGTCTGAGCAGGCGGCTACGCAACCCGGTATCGAAGCGCCAGATATGATCGAAGATGCGCATGATGCCGGGTTTTCCATGGGCGGACATCGCCACCGCGTGGAAACGGTGCTGATGCACCCGCTGTAACTCCTTCACTTTATTCACCACATCATCCGGCAGACGCTGGGCAATAAAATCGGAAATTACCACCGCGTCAGCGTCGTACCAGTCGCCGCCCTGCATTCTCTCCACAATGCTACGAAAACAGCTGGCTAAATCCGTGCCGCCGCGAAAACGCTGGCTTAAAAAGCAGATCGCCTGTTCGATACCCTGCTGGTTCGTCAGCTCATAACCCACCACCTCGCTGGAGAAGAGCATGATGAAGCAGCGACGGCGATCGGCAAGCGCCACGCGCATCAAGGCCAGACAGAACGCCTTTGCACATTGCTCATTAAACCCGCCCATCGATCCGGACGTATCCACGCAAACAATAAAAGGTCCGCGCGGCTGTTCATCAAAATCCTGGTGGACGACTGGCCGCTGGCTGAGCTTCTCGCGCCAGGCTTCACCGTGCAGCCGGTAAGTAAGAAGCTGCTTTTCCACCAGCCGACGGTAAAACTCATACTCTAGTTCAGTCATTCCCAGCGTGCTGAGTTCGGTGGGCAGCAGGCGCAAAATATCATCGCTTTGCTGAAGCCCGTCGACCTGCTCGGGAACGGTTGCCGGTTCGCGTACCAGGGTGCGGAAGGTTTCCATCGGGGCATCTTTCTTTGGGACTGACTTTGCCTCCCTTGAACGGCCCAGCTGTTCTGCGAGTTTCATCAGCTCGGGCTGCTGTGCCAGAAAATCGCCGTACTTGACGATCAGCTGATAATCCCCGCGCCGAAGCTGACCGGCGCTCATATCCCAGAGACGCCCGGCGGCGTTTTCATTTTCCACCAGTACCTGCTCGAGCTGACCGCTTAAGGTCATGCGTTCCTGAACTTCACTGAGCAGTTGCTCACGCTCCTCATCCAGCAGTTGCTGGTTCAATGTTGTGGCCTGAACGACAAGGCTGAGGCGCCAGCGCTGTAAAAAGAGAGTGTGCAACGCGGGCGTGAAGGTGGCGTTATCCGTGACCAGCGCCCGGGCCTGGCTGGCAAACGGGGAGTGGACGTTGTCGAGCAATGTCAGGGTTTGCGGAAGCTGAACGATAAACTGTGGCGTTGAGAGCCGCTGGCACTGCTGATAACAGGCCACCTCTTCCGTTAACTCAGGGGGGACCTCGGTCTCTTTGAACCGCTGACGCAAGTTTTCACGCCAGCGTGGGAGATCGTCCGTCATCGCTTTTTTAAGCTTCGGAAATTTTTCAAAGAATGCGGCCAGCTGCGGCGACGCCAGAAGGGTAATGACCACTTCTTCGATCAACCCTTCTTCGCTGACGGCCAGCATGATGTTAAGTGTATCCAGCGTTAGCATTGACGCGCCTGTTTAATCTGTGTGCTCACATCCTGCAGGCTGGCTTCAATGCGACCTAACCAGTCGCTATGTATAAAGAGGCATTTTTGCTGCTCGCTAAAGCGGGTGTGTTGCTGGTGCCATTCGGTATCCAGCGCTTCCAGCTGCTGCTTAATCTCTTCAGGAACGCTGTCAGAGGCGGTGCCAGGCAGTGCAAGACGCGATCCCTGCAGGCTCACATCGCGGATCACCAGATGCTGGCTACTGTCCACTTCCATATTTAGCGGCTGCGCGAAACCGATGCCGTTGAGTTTTCCGCGGATTTCTCCACCTTTATCCAGCCATTGCGATAGCGGCTCGCGCTCAATCGTAACGTGTACAACCTGCATATCATGGAGCTTTAGCGGTTGCTGGAGCAGCAGGGTAAGCGTCGAGCTGGTCAGCTCGGCGGGTAATTCGTAGTGAGGTTTGCGGGCGAACATTCCACCCAGTCGGTTCACTTTCAGCGCTGTTTTATCACTTTGTTGCTGCTGTAACTGGATGCGTCGTTGGGCAATAGCACCAAGCTGGTTGAGCATCGCCTGCTGTCCCCAGGCGTGTCCGGTCATCAATATTTCAAGCTGTTGCTGCATCAGGTTCATGCCTTCTGCGTCGTGCCAGAGGCAATCTTTCAGCAGGATCAGATCGATTGGCGCAACGGCATCACGGCCGCTGAACAGGGCGCTGGCCTGCAGCAGGCGGATTGCTTTTTTCCAGCGACGATCGGAGACATAGGGTGCTGAAGGGAGTAAATCGAGCTGCTGGCGCAACATGAAGATCAGCTCGAAGACGGCATCTGGCAGTTTGATTTTGCCGATCTCCTGCTGCCACAGCTGATATTCCTCATCGGTAACCTGAAGCGAAGCGGAGACCGGGTTTTCATTCTCATCCTGCTGGCTCACCAGCATAGAGCGGAAGTTGGATTTATCCTGCACTTTGTCCAGCCACAGGCGGATCAGCATGCGGTCATACAGCGCTTCCAGACTGCTGTCGGCCTCGGGGAGTTCGTTGGAGGCGGCCACCAGCAGACGCATCGGGATTTTCTCTTCACTGGCACCGTTGCGGAACCGACGTTCGTTTATCGCCGTGAGCAGGGTGTTCAGAATGGCCGGTCCCGCTTTCCAGATTTCATCGAGAAAAACAATCTCCGCTTCAGGTAGATACCCCTCCGTCAGACGCTGGTAACGCCCCTCATCTTTCAGCGCCTGAATGGACAGCGGGCCGAAAACTTCTTCAGGGGTGGAAAAGCGGGTCATCAGGTATTCGAAGGCGCGGGCGTTCTGAAAGGCAAATTTCAGTCGGCGGGCAATCAGGCTTTTGGCGATACCCGGTGGACCCAGCAGAAATACGCTTTCGCCGCTCAACGCCGCCAGTAAACAGAGGCGGATGGCGTGGCTACGCTCGAAAAGGCCTTTTTCCAGCGCGCTGCTGAGGCGGGAAATTCTTTCTGCTAATAAATGTGAGTGAGCCATAATAGTTTTTGCATCCTTTCGCCGTCGTGGCGGCCAATTGAAGCGAGTATAGACGTTTCAGCCAGGGCTGGTAATAGACTGAAGTGCGGCGCAATTTTCTTTGCGCTACATTAATGCGGTTGCATTTAGGGGTACGATTTTGCAACGAATCAGGCATACTGTGCGCTTTTTGTGGACCAAGGGACCAGGAACACATTTGTTATTTAAACGAAAAGACTAGTCTATGAGCACTGATAATAAGCAATCATTACCCGCAATTACGCTTGCGGCGATCGGGGTTGTCTACGGTGATATCGGCACCAGCCCGCTTTATACGCTTCGTGAATGTCTGTCCGGCCAGTTTGGCTTTGGTGTTGAACGCGATGCCGTATTTGGCTTCCTGTCCCTCATCTTCTGGCTGCTGATCCTGGTGGTTTCTGTTAAATATCTCTCCTTTGTTATGCGCGCTGATAACGCAGGCGAAGGCGGTATCCTGACCCTGATGTCCCTTGCCGGGCGTAACACGTCAGCCAGAATGACGTCGGTGCTGGTCATCATCGGCCTGATTGGCGGCAGTTTCTTCTATGGGGAAGTCGTCATCACGCCTGCTATCTCAGTGCTTTCGGCGATAGAGGGGCTGGAGATTATTGCCCCGCAGCTTGATTCCTGGGTTGTTCCTCTGGCCATTATTGTCCTGACGCTGCTGTTTATGATCCAGAAGCACGGTACCGGGCTGGTGGGGAAACTGTTCGCGCCGATTATGCTGGCCTGGTTCCTGATCCTGGCGGCGCTTGGTTTACGCAGCATTATTGCTAACCCGGAAGTGCTGCAAGCGCTAAACCCCTACTGGGCCGTGAATTTCTTCCTCGAATACAAAGTGGTTTCCTTCGTGGCGCTGGGGGCGGTTGTGCTCTCCATCACCGGCGTTGAAGCGCTGTATGCTGACATGGGACACTTCGGGAAACTGCCTATCCGCGTGGCCTGGTTTATTGTGGTACTGCCGTCTCTGGTGCTGAACTACTTCGGCCAGGGCGCGCTGTTGCTCAAAAATCCGGAAGCGATAAAGAACCCATTCTTCCTGCTGGCCCCTGACTGGGCACTGGTACCGATGCTGATTCTGGCGACGCTGGCGACCGTCATTGCCTCTCAGGCGGTGATTTCAGGCGTGTTTTCTCTGACGCGCCAGGCCGTGCGTCTGGGGTATCTCTCACCTATGCGCATCATCCATACCTCAGAGATGGAGTCGGGCCAGATCTACATTCCGTTCGTCAACTGGCTGCTCTATTTCGCTGTGGTGATCGTCATCGTCAGCTTCGAGCATTCCAGCAACCTGGCGGCGGCGTACGGTATTGCGGTCACCGGTACCATGGTGCTGACGTCGATCCTCTCCACAACGGTCGCGTACCGAAACTGGCACTGGAATAAATTCCTCGTGGCGATGATTCTGGTGGGCTTCCTGTGTATCGACGTGCCGCTGTTCTCCGCGAACCTCGACAAGATTGTTTCCGGTGGCTGGCTACCGCTGACGCTGGGTCTGGTGATGTTTATTGTCATGACCACATGGAAAAGCGAGCGCTTCCGTCTGCTGCGTCGTATGCACGAACACGGGAATTCTCTGGAGGCGATGATTGCGTCGCTGGAGAAATCCCCGCCAGTGCGTGTACCGGGAACTGCGGTGTACATGTCTCGTGCCTTGAACGTGATCCCGTTTGCGTTGATGCATAATCTTAAGCACAACAAGGTATTGCACGAGCGTGTGATTCTGCTGACGTTGCGCACCGAAGATGCACCGTATGTTCACAATGTGCGTCGTGTTCAGATTGAGCAATTGTCGCCTACCTTCTGGCGCGTGGTGGCAAGCTACGGCTGGCGTGAAACGCCAAACGTGGAAGAGGTCTTCCACCGCTGCGGCCTGGAAGGGCTGAGCTGCCGGATGATGGAGACGTCATTCTTCATGTCACACGAGTCACTGATTATTGGCAAGCGTCCGTGGTATCTGCGCCTGCGCGGCAAGTTGTACCTTATCCTGCAACGTAACGCCCTGCGTGCGCCTGACCAGTTTGAGATCCCGCCTAACCGAGTGATTGAGCTGGGTACACAGGTCGAGATTTAAGCCTGCATTAAATGCCGGGTGGCGTTGCGCTTACCCGGCTTACAACCCCCCCTGCCTACCCACCATAATTGTCTCTACATTTCACTTAGCGAAACGTTTCGACGTCGATCACAAATCTGTTACGTCATGGTGGTTTTCTGAACACCGTTGAGACTAAACTGATTTTAGCGAAACGTTTCGCTAGTGGAGCAAGAAAATGAAGAAAGGCACTGTACTCAACTCAGAAATCTCGTCGGTTATTTCCCGTCTTGGGCATACCGATACGCTGGTGGTTTGCGATGCAGGCTTACCGGTTCCGCGTAGCACAACCCGTATTGATATGGCGTTAACGCAGGGTGTTCCTTCGTTTATGCAGGTACTGGAAGTCGTGACGGCGGAGATGCAGGTTGAGGCGGCCATTCTCGCGGCGGAAATCAAACAACATAATCCGCAACTCCACGAAACGTTGCTCAGCCATATTGAGCAACTGCAACAACACCAGGGAAACACCATAGAAATTCGTTACACAACGCACGAGCAGTTCAAACAACAAACCGCAGACAGTCAGGCGGTGATTCGCAGCGGGGAGTGTTCCCCGTATGCGAATATCATTCTCTGTGCTGGCGTCACCTTCTGAGGCCATCATGGACGCATTACTGCAACTCAAAGGGATCGATAAGTCGTTCCCGGGCGTAAAAGCCCTCTCCGGTGCGGCGCTGAACGTCTACCCCGGGCGCGTGATGGCGCTGGTGGGCGAAAACGGCGCTGGCAAATCCACCATGATGAAAGTGCTGACCGGGATCTACCAACGTGATGCCGGTTCACTCGTCTGGCTGGGTAAAGAGACCACCTTCAATGGCCCGAAATCCTCTCAGGAAGCGGGTATCGGTATTATTCACCAGGAGCTGAACCTGATCCCGCAGCTTACCATTGCGGAGAATATCTTCCTGGGTCGCGAGTTCGTAAACCGGTTCGGTAAAATCGACTGGAAAACCATGTATGCCGAAGCGGATAAACTGCTGGCGAAGCTGAACCTGCGCTTTAAGAGCGACCGACTGGTGGGTGAACTTTCCATTGGCGATCAGCAGATGGTGGAAATCGCGAAAGTGCTGAGTTTTGAGTCGAAGGTCATCATTATGGATGAACCGACTGACGCCCTGACCGATACCGAAACCGAATCCCTGTTCCGCGTTATCCGCGAGCTGAAATCGCAGGGGCGCGGGATTGTCTATATCTCTCACCGCATGAAAGAGATCTTCGAAATCTGCGATGACGTCACCGTCTTCCGCGACGGACAGTTTATTGCCGAGCGCGAAGTCGCCACGCTGACCGAAGATTCGCTCATCGAAATGATGGTGGGACGTAAGCTCGAAGATCAATACCCGCATCTGGATAAAGCGCCGGGCGAGATCCGCCTGAAGGTGGACAACCTCTGCGGTCCAGGTGTGAACGATGTGACCTTTACCCTGCGTCAGGGGGAAATCCTCGGTGTGGCGGGCCTGATGGGCGCTGGGCGTACCGAGCTGATGAAAGTGCTCTACGGCGCACTGCCGCGCACCAGCGGTTATGTCACCCTCGACGGTCATGAAGTGGTCACCCGCTCTCCGCAAGATGGTCTGGCGAATGGCATTGTCTATATTTCTGAAGACCGTAAGCGCGATGGCTTAGTGCTGGGCATGTCGGTTAAAGAGAACATGTCGCTTACCGCACTGCGCTATTTCAGTCACAGCGGCGGTACGCTGAAACACAAAGACGAACAGCAGGCGGTCAGCGATTTTATCCGTCTGTTTAACGTCAAAACACCGTCGATGGAGCAGGCAATTGGCCTGTTGTCCGGTGGTAATCAGCAGAAGGTGGCGATTGCGCGTGGTCTGATGACGCGCCCGAAAGTGCTAATCCTCGATGAACCCACCCGCGGTGTGGATGTCGGCGCGAAGAAAGAGATCTATCAGCTGATTAACCAGTTCAAGGCCGACGGTCTGAGCATCATTCTGGTCTCTTCCGAGATGCCAGAAGTATTAGGCATGAGCGATCGTATTATCGTCATGCATGAAGGGCATCTCGGCGGTGAATTCACTCGCGAGCAGGCCACCCAGGAAGTTCTGATGGCTGCCGCTGTGGGCAAGCTTAATCGCGTGAATCAGGAGTAAGAAGATGACTACCCAGGCTGTTTCTGGTCGCCGTTATTTCACAAAGGCATGGCTGATGGAACAAAAATCGCTGATTGCCCTGCTGGTGCTGATCGCGATTGTGTCGACCATGAGTCCGAACTTTTTCACCGTTAATAACCTGTTCAATATCCTTCAGCAGACTTCTGTAAACGCCATTATGGCGGTCGGGATGACGCTGGTGATTTTGACCTCAGGGATCGATCTGTCCGTTGGTTCCCTGCTGGCGCTCACCGGTGCGATCGCCGCTTCTCTTGTCGGTGTTGAGGTTAACGCGCTGGTGGCCGTGGCTGCAGCGCTGGCTGCTGGGGCGGCAATCGGTGCCGTGACCGGCGTGATTGTGGCGAAAGGGCGTGTTCAGGCGTTCATCGCGACGCTGGTGATGATGCTGTTGCTGCGCGGTGTGACCATGGTTTACACCAACGGCAGCCCGGTGAACACCGGCTTTACCGATAACGCCGATCTGTTTGGCTGGTTCGGTATCGGCCGCCCGCTGGGTATTCCGACCCCGGTCTGGATCATGGCTATCGTCTTCCTGGCGGCGTGGTACATGCTGCATCACACCCGTCTGGGTCGTTATATCTATGCGCTGGGCGGTAACGAAGCGGCAACGCGTTTGTCCGGGATTAGCGTCAATAAAGTTAAAATTATCGTTTATTCCCTGTGCGGCTTGCTGGCTTCTCTGGCAGGCATCATCGAAGTGGCGCGCCTCTCCTCCGCGCAGCCAACGGCGGGCACGGGTTATGAGCTGGATGCCATTGCGGCAGTGGTTCTGGGCGGTACGAGTCTTGCGGGTGGTAAAGGTCGCATTGTTGGGACATTGATCGGCGCACTGATTCTCGGTTTCCTGAATAATGGTTTGAATTTGTTAGGTGTTTCCTCCTATTACCAGATGATCGTTAAGGCAGTGGTGATTTTGCTGGCGGTACTGGTAGACAACAAAAAACAGTAACTGACGACACTACAGGACATCTTAGATATGAACATGAAAAAACTGGCTACCCTGGTTTCTGCTGTCGCGCTGAGCGCAACCGTAAGTGCAAACGCCATGGCGAAAGACACCATCGCGCTGGTTATCTCCACGCTGAACAACCCGTTCTTCGTCTCTCTGAAGGATGGCGCGCAGAAAGAAGCGGACAAACTGGGCTACAACCTGGTGGTGCTGGATTCCCAGAACAACCCGGCGAAAGAGCTGGCTAACGTTCAGGACTTAACCGTTCGTGGTACCAAAATTCTGCTGATCAACCCAACTGATTCTGATGCCGTAGGTAATGCCGTTAAAATGGCAAACCAGGCGAAGATCCCGGTGATCACCCTGGACCGTCAGGCCTCTAAAGGTGACGTGGTCAGCCACATTGCGTCTGATAACGTGCTGGGCGGTAAAATCGCGGGTGATTACATCGCGAAGAAAGCCGGTGAAGGCGCGAAAGTTATCGAATTACAGGGTATCGCGGGTACCTCTGCTGCCCGTGAACGTGGCGAAGGCTTCCAGCAGGCCGTTGCTGCACACAAATTTAACGTCCTGGCCAGCCAGCCTGCCGATTTCGACCGTACTAAAGGTCTGAACGTGATGCAGAACCTGCTGACCGCACATCCTGACGTGCAGGCAGTATTCGCGCAGAACGACGAAATGGCACTGGGTGCGCTGCGTGCCCTGCAGACTGCAGGTAAATCTGATGTGATGGTTGTCGGATTTGACGGTACGCCGGATGGTGAAAAAGCAGTAAACGATGGCAAACTGGCTGCGACCATCGCTCAGTTGCCGGAGCAGATTGGCGCGACTGGCGTTGAAACTGCCGACAAAGTGCTGAAGGGCGAAAAAGTTCAGGCCAAATACCCTGTTGACCTGAAACTGGTCATCAAGCAGTAAAAGGCGAATCAGGCAGCCAGCGGCTGCCTGAGGGACACCAATAAAGAAAAGTGTGGCATACGCCACCGGGTAACACCGGTGGCGCTCTCAGATGGACAACCCAACCATGAAAACCGCAGGCAACCTCGTCGTCCTTGGCAGTATCAATGCCGATCACATTCTTAACCTTGAATCATTCCCTACACCGGGCGAAACGGTCACGGGTAACCAGTATCAGGTGGCATTTGGCGGTAAAGGTGCAAACCAGGCCGTCGCCGCCGGTCGCAGTGGGGCGAATATTGCGTTTATCGCCTGCACGGGTGATGACGATACCGGTGAGCGCGTACGCAAACAGCTGGCGAGCGATAATATCGATATCGCACCGGTCAGCGTGGTTGCAGGGGAATCTACCGGCGTGGCGCTGATTTTCGTCAACGCAGAAGGTGAGAATGTCATCGGTATTCATGCTGGTGCCAACGCTGCTCTGACAACGGAGCGCGTAGAAGCGCAACGTGAGATCATTGCGAATGCCGAAGCGTTGCTGATGCAACTGGAGTCACCGGTTGAAAGCGTGCTGGCCGCCGCCAAAATTGCGCATGAAAATCATACCACTGTCGTACTTAATCCCGCTCCTGCCCGTGTATTATCAGACGAGCTGCTGGCGCTGGTGGACATCATTACGCCAAACGAAACCGAAGCGGAAAAGCTGACGGGCATTCGTGTCGAAAATGATGACGATGCCGCGCGAGCTGCGCGTGCATTGCATGATAAAGGCATCGGTACCGTGATTATCACCCTTGGTAGCCGTGGGGTGTGGGCAAGCGTCAATGGCGAAGGCCGTCGAGTTCCGGGCTTTAAGGTGAAAGCGATTGACACCATCGCTGCGGGAGACACCTTCAATGGTGCGCTGGTGACCGCGCTACTGGAAGGCAAGCGAATGGATGATGCGATCCGTTTTGCACATGCTGCTGCCGCGATTGCCGTGACGCGCAAAGGGGCTCAGCCTTCCGTTCCGTGGCGTAAAGAGATCGATGAATTCTTAAGTCAGCAGGGGTAACGCTTGGCAACAATGAAAGATGTCGCCCGTATGGCGGGTGTTTCTACCTCGACGGTCTCTCACGTTATAAACAACGATCGCTTCGTCAGCGAGGCGATTCGGGAGAAAGTCGAAGCTGCGGTAAAAGAACTCAACTATGCGCCATCTGCGCTGGCGCGTAGTCTTAAGCTCAACCAGACGCGCACTATTGGTATGCTGATTACGGCCAGTACCAACCCTTTCTATTCTGAGCTTGTGCGAGGTGTAGAGCGTAGTTGCTTCGAGCGTGGCTACAGCCTGGTGCTGTGCAATACCGAAGGTGACGAGCAGAGAATGAACCGCAACCTGGAGACGCTGATGCAAAAACGCGTCGACGGGCTACTGCTGCTCTGTACCGAAACACACCAGCCCTCGAAAGAGATTATCCAGCGTTATCCCTCTATTCCCACGGTGATGATGGACTGGGCACCATTCGACGGTACCAGCGATCTGATTCAGGATAACTCCCTGCTGGGAGGCGACATGGCCACCCAGTATCTGATCGATAAAGGTTACACCCGCATTGCCTGTATTACCGGTCCGCTGGATAAAACCCCGGCGCGTTTGCGTCTGGAAGGGTATCTCTCTGCTATGGCCCGGGCGGGGCTTTCTGTGCCAGAAGGCTACCGTATTACCGGTGATTTTGAGTTTCACGGTGGCTTTGAAGCGATGCAGACCTTGCTGGCGCAGCCGCAGCGTCCGCAGGCCGTCTTTATCGGCAACGATGCCATGGCATTTGGCGCCTATCAGGCGTTATATCAGGCAGGCTTGCGCGTTCCGGATGATATGGCGGTAATTGGTTACGATGATATCGAACTGGCTAGCTACATGACCCCACCGCTGACCACGATTCATCAGCCGAAGGATGAACTGGGCGAGCTGGCCATCGATGTGTTGATCCACCGTATGGCGCAGCCCACGCTGCAACAGCAACGCCTGCAGCTTACTCCTGTTCTGATGGAACGCGGTTCGGTTTAGACTTTGCTTTATGGCGTTCTTTGATCAGGTTGCGTCCATCTTTCGGTTTTAACAGCATAAAGACCAGCGCCGAAACCACGGTGAGCGCACCCATGGTGATAAAGGTATAGTGGAACTGCTCAACGGTATTCGCGCTGTCAAAACCTTCATAAAACCGCAGTACCGCCGCACTCACGGCCACCCCAAGACTGATCGACAGCTGTTGCGTCACCGCCAGCACGCTGTTGCCGCTGCTGGCGTTCTCGTCCGTCAGATCTGCCAGCGTGATGGTATTCATCGACGTAAACTGCGTTGACATCGCCATGCCCAGCACAAATAACGGCAGGATCAACATCCATACGGGAAGGGCGGCGGATTGCAAAGAGAACTGCGCAATCATCAGACCGATAAAGACCGTTACGCCAACCAGCGTCTTACGATAGCCAAACCAGCGCAGCACCTGTGTAACCGTTGATTTTGCCAGAATCGAGCCCATTGCCGTGGGCGCCATCATGCAGCCAGCAATCAGTGCCGGGTAGCCGAAACCGACCTGCAGCATCAATGGCATCAGAAACGGTACGCAACCCGTCCCCAGACGTGACGCAATGTTGCCTGCAATCCCTACGGAAAACGTTCGGGTGTTAAAGAGCCCGAGTGAGATTAACGGTGTCGGGTGACGGCGCGCGTGACGTATATAAAGAAGGAACAGCAGAATACCGCTGAGGATGACGGAGAGCGCAATCCATGTTGCTACAATCTTCTCACCAAACAGTTCCATCCCGCTTGAGAAGAGCACCAGGCTCAGTCCAAACAGGAAAAAGCCTCCCATGTCGAAGCTGCGTCTTGGCGTGGTGAAGTTCGGCATATATTTGCTCGCATACAGCAGCCCGGCAACGCCAATAGGAATATTAATCAGGAAGATCCAGTGCCAGCTTGCCCAGGTGACAAACACACCACCAAGTACCGGGCCAAGTATCGGGCCAACCAGGCCTGGCATGGTGACGAAGTTGAGCACGGGAAGCAGTTCGCTTCGAGGATAGGCTCGCAGCAAGGCAAGGCGTGCCACGGGCATCATCATCGCTCCGCCAATACCTTGTAATACGCGGAAGATAACCAGCTCCGTTAAGGATGAGGAGAGCGCACAAGCCAGCGAGCCGAGCGTAAAGAGCGTTACGGCCAACATGAAAACTCTGCGGGTGCCGAAGCGGTCGGCCAGCCAGCCGCTGACCGGAATTAACATCGCGACCGTCAGGGTGTAGCTGATGATGGCGGACTGCATCGCCAGCGGGGAGCGGTTAAGGCTTTGCGCAATAGCGGGAAGCGCTGTGTTGAGGATGGTGGCATCCAGTGCCTGCATAAAAAACGCCATGGCTGCAATCCACGGCAATCCGGCCATGCTGCGCGCTTTTTTCTTTGTCATTTATTTACCTGCTGGTGGGTTGGCGCGGCCAGCAATGCCTGGCACGCACTCAGGGCTCGCTGCCCGTCGCTTTCCTGAATGGCATCCACTATCGCCTGATGCAAATCCAGTTTAACCACTTCGTCTTGTGTAATAGAGGTAAAGTAAGTGTGGTACACCGAATGAAATAAAGAAGCAAAAGAGGTGAGGAACGGATTGGCACTCATCATATAGATATGTTCATGCCAGGCCATATCGACCTCAACCCAGCGTTCCCGGTTGAAGTGCTTTTTCAGGAACACCATCTCTTCCATTAACGCGTTGAGCTGTGCTTTCTGTTCTGCTGTTCCAAGCGTTGCGGCAAGCAGGCACGCCTGTGGTTCAAGACTGCTGCGCATCACCAGAAAGTGATCGACAACCTGATGAAAGTTATCTTCCGTCATCCACCAGGAGAGCAGCTCCTGATCGAGAAAATTCCAGTTACTCTGTGGCATGACACGTGTGCCGATGCGGGGACGTGGAAGCACCATACCTTTTGCCGTTAGGGTTTTCACCGCTTCACGAACTGCTGTACGACTCACTCCAAACTGCTCACCCAGCTCCATTTCACCCGGCAGGATGCTGCCTGGGGCATATTTACCCGCTAAAATCCGCTGAGCCAGCTTCTCTGCCAGCACATACGACAGGTTTTTTTGGGCGGCCAGCTGTTGTGCGCTTAATGGCATCGCTTTTATTCCTTAAAGATTCATGCTGATAATTATGCCACCTCGAGTGTGATTGTGGTTGCAGATACATCAAATAGAACAATTTGTAGCTTGATTTCATCGCTGTTGGTGAAAAAAGACACGGATGAAAACTTTTTTTAAATTTCCTCTTGTCACGTCGGAATAACTCCCTATAATGCGCCTCCACTGACACGGAACAACGGCACACACGCCGCCGGGTCAGCAGAGAAAAGCAAAATAAACGCTTGACTCTGTAGCGGGAAAGCGTAATATGCACACCCCGCGCCGCAGCGAAAACGAAGCGGCACTGCTCTTTAACAATTTATCAGACAATCTGTGTGGGCACTCAAAGTGACATGGATTCTTAACGTCCTCGGACGAAAAATGAATACCAAGTCTCAACGAGTGAACACGTAATTCATTACGAAGTTTAATTCATTGAGCATCAAACTTTTAAATTGAAGAGTTTGATCATGGCTCAGATTGAACGCTGGCGGCAGGCCTAACACATGCAAGTCGAGCGGTAGCACAGAGAGCTTGCTCTCGGGTGACGAGCGGCGGACGGGTGAGTAATGTCTGGGAAACTGCCTGATGGAGGGGGATAACTACTGGAAACGGTAGCTAATACCGCATAACGTCGCAAGACCAAAAGAGGGGGACCTTCGGGCCTCTTGCCATCAGATGTGCCCAGATGGGATTAGCTAGTAGGTGGGGTAACGGCTCACCTAGGCGACGATCCCTAGCTGGTCTGAGAGGATGACCAGCCACACTGGAACTGAGACACGGTCCAGACTCCTACGGGAGGCAGCAGTGGGGAATATTGCACAATGGGCGCAAGCCTGATGCAGCCATGCCGCGTGTATGAAGAAGGCCTTCGGGTTGTAAAGTACTTTCAGCGGGGAGGAAGGTGCTGAGGTTAATAACCTCAGCAATTGACGTTACCCGCAGAAGAAGCACCGGCTAACTCCGTGCCAGCAGCCGCGGTAATACGGAGGGTGCAAGCGTTAATCGGAATTACTGGGCGTAAAGCGCACGCAGGCGGTCTGTCAAGTCGGATGTGAAATCCCCGGGCTCAACCCGGAACTGCATTCGAAACTGGCAGGCTAGAGTCTTGTAGAGGGGGTAGAATTCAGTGTAGCGGTGAAATGCGTAGAGATCTGGAGGAATACCGGTGGCGAAGGCGGCCCCCTGGACAAAGACTGACGCTCAGGTGCGAAAGCGTGGGGAGCAAACAGGATTAGATACCCTGGTAGTCCACGCCGTAAACGATGTCGACTTGGAGGTTGTGCCCTTGAGGCGTGGCTTCCGGAGCTAACGCGTTAAGTCGACCGCCTGGGGAGTACGGCCGCAAGGTTAAAACTCAAATGAATTGACGGGGGCCCGCACAAGCGGTGGAGCATGTGGTTTAATTCGATGCAACGCGAAGAACCTTACCTACTCTTGACATCCAGAGAACTTTCCAGAGATGGATTGGTGCCTTCGGGAACTCTGAGACAGGTGCTGCATGGCTGTCGTCAGCTCGTGTTGTGAAATGTTGGGTTAAGTCCCGCAACGAGCGCAACCCTTATCCTTTGTTGCCAGCGGTCCGGCCGGGAACTCAAAGGAGACTGCCAGTGATAAACTGGAGGAAGGTGGGGATGACGTCAAGTCATCATGGCCCTTACGAGTAGGGCTACACACGTGCTACAATGGCGCATACAAAGAGAAGCGACCTCGCGAGAGCAAGCGGACCTCATAAAGTGCGTCGTAGTCCGGATTGGAGTCTGCAACTCGACTCCATGAAGTCGGAATCGCTAGTAATCGTAGATCAGAATGCTACGGTGAATACGTTCCCGGGCCTTGTACACACCGCCCGTCACACCATGGGAGTGGGTTGCAAAAGAAGTAGGTAGCTTAACCTTCGGGAGGGCGCTTACCACTTTGTGATTCATGACTGGGGTGAAGTCGTAACAAGGTAACCGTAGGGGAACCTGCGGTTGGATCACCTCCTTACCTTAAAGAACCTGCCTTTGTAGTGCTCACACAGATTGTCTGATGAAAAGTAAATAGCAAGGCGTCTTGCGATTGAGACTTATACGTCCCCTTCGTCTAGAGGCCCAGGACACCGCCCTTTCACGGCGGTAACAGGGGTTCGAATCCCCCTAGGGGACGCCACTTGCTGGTTCGTGAGTGAAAGTCACCTGCCGTCATATCTCAAAACTGACTTGCGAGTCATGTTTGAGATATTTGCTCTTTAAAAATCTGGATCAAGCTGAAAATTGAAACGACACACATGTTATGTGTGTTCGAGTCTCTCAAATTTTCGCAAGTCGATGATGAATCGAAAGAAACATCTTCGGGTTGTGAGGTTAAGCGACTAAGCGTACACGGTGGATGCCCTGGCAGTCAGAGGCGATGAAGGACGTGCTAATCTGCGAAAAGCGCCGGCGAGGTGATATGAACCTTTGACCCGGCGATGTCCGAATGGGGAAACCCAGTGCAATTCGTTGCACTATCGTTAACTGAATACATAGGTTAACGAGGCGAACCGGGGGAACTGAAACATCTAAGTACCCCGAGGAAAAGAAATCAACCGAGATTCCCCCCAGTAGCGGCGAGCGAACGGGGAGCAGCCCAGAGTCTGAATCAGCTTGTGTGTTAGTGGAACGGTCTGGAAAGTCCGACGGTACAGGGTGATAGTCCCGTACACGAAAATGCACAGGCTGTGAACTCGAAGAGTAGGGCGGGACACGTGGTATCCTGTCTGAATATGGGGGACCATCCTCCAAGGCTAAATACTCCTGACTGACCGATAGTGAACCAGTACCGTGAGGGAAAGGCGAAAAGAACCCCGGCGAGGGGAGTGAAAAAGAACCTGAAACCGTGTACGTACAAGCAGTGGGAGCACCTTCGTGGTGTGACTGCGTACCTTTTGTATAATGGGTCAGCGACTTATATTCTGTAGCAAGGTTAACCGTATAGGGGAGCCGAAGGGAAACCGAGTCTTAACTGGGCGTTAAGTTGCAGGGTATAGACCCGAAACCCGGTGATCTAGCCATGGGCAGGTTGAAGGTTGGGTAACACTAACTGGAGGACCGAACCGACTAATGTTGAAAAATTAGCGGATGACTTGTGGCTGGGGGTGAAAGGCCAATCAAACCGGGAGATAGCTGGTTCTCCCGAAAGCTATTTAGGTAGCGCCTCGTGAACTCATCTTCGGGGGTAGAGCACTGTTTCGGCTAGGGGCCATCCCGGCTTACCAACCCGATGCAAACTACGAATACCGAAGAATGTTATCACGGGAGACACACGGCGGGTGCTAACGTCCGTCGTGAAGAGGGAAACAACCCAGACCGCCAGCTAAGGTCCCAAAGTCATGGTTAAGTGGGAAACGATGTGGGAAGGCACAGACAGCCGAGGATGTTGGCTTAGAAGCAGCCATCATTTAAAGAAAGCGTAATAGCTCACTGGTCGAGTCGGCCTGCGCGGAAGATGTAACGGGGCTAAACCATGCACCGAAGCTGCGGCAGCGACACTATGTGTTGTTGGGTAGGGGAGCGTTCTGTAAGCCGTTGAAGGTGTCCTGTGAGGGGTGCTGGAGGTATCAGAAGTGCGAATGCTGACATAAGTAACGATAATGCGGGTGAAAAGCCCGCACGCCGGAAGACCAAGGGTTCCTGTCCAACGTTAATCGGGGCAGGGTGAGTCGACCCCTAAGGCGAGGCCGAAAGGCGTAGTCGATGGGAAACAGGTTAATATTCCTGTACTTGGTGTTACTGCGAAGGGGGGACGGAGAAGGCTATGTTAGCCGGGCGACGGTTGTCCCGGTTTAAGCATGTAGGCGGAGGTTCCAGGTAAATCCGGTACCTTATTAACGCTGAGGTGTGATGACGAGGCACTACGGTGCTGAAGTAACAAATGCCCTGCTTCGGGAAAGCCTCTAAGCATCAGGTAACATCAAATCGTACCCCAAACCGACACAGGTGGTCAGGTAGAGAATACCAAGGCGCTTGAGAGAACTCGGGTGAAGGAACTAGGCAAAATGGTGCCGTAACTTCGGGAGAAGGCACGCTGATATGTAGGTGAAGCCCCTGCGGGTGGAGCTGAAATCAGTCGAAGATACCAGCTGGCTGCAACTGTTTATTAAAAAACACAGCACTGTGCAAACACGAAAGTGGACGTATACGGTGTGACGCCTGCCCGGTGCCGGAAGGTTAATTGATGGGGTTAGCGGCAACGCGAAGCTCTTGATCGAAGCCCCGGTAAACGGCGGCCGTAACTATAACGGTCCTAAGGTAGCGAAATTCCTTGTCGGGTAAGTTCCGACCTGCACGAATGGCGTAATGATGGCGGGCTGTCTCCACCCGAGACTCAGTGAAATTGAACTCGCTGTGAAGATGCAGTGTACCCGCGGCAAGACGGAAAGACCCCGTGAACCTTTACTATAGCTTGACACTGAACACTGGTCCTTGATGTGTAGGATAGGTGGGAGGCTTTGAAGCGTGGACGCCAGTCTGCGTGGAGCCGCCCTTGAAATACCACCCTTTAATGGCTGGTGTTCTAACGTAGACCCGTAATCCGGGTTGCGGACAGTGTCTGGTGGGTAGTTTGACTGGGGCGGTCTCCTCCCAAAGAGTAACGGAGGAGCACGAAGGTTAGCTAATCCGGTCGGACATCAGGAGGTTAGTGCAATGGCATAAGCTAGCTTGACTGCGAGAGTGACGGCTCGAGCAGGTGCGAAAGCAGGTCATAGTGATCCGGTGGTTCTGAATGGAAGGGCCATCGCTCAACGGATAAAAGGTACTCCGGGGATAACAGGCTGATACCGCCCAAGAGTTCATATCGACGGCGGTGTTTGGCACCTCGATGTCGGCTCATCACATCCGGGGCTGAAGTAGGTCCCAAGGGTATGGCTGTTCGCCATTTAAAGTGGTACGCGAGCTGGGTTTAGAACGTCGTGAGACAGTTCGGTCCCCCTATCTGCCGTGGGCGCTGGAGAATTGAGGGGGCTGCTCCTAGTACGAGAGGACCGGAGTGGACGCATCACTGGTGTTCGGGTTGTCATGCCAATGGCATTGCCCGGTAGCTAAATGCGGAAGAGATAAGTGCTGAAAGCATCTAAGCACGAAACTTGCCCCGAGATGAGTTCTCCTGACTCCTTGAGAGTCCTGAAGGAACGTTGAAGACTACGACGTTGATAGGTCGGGTGTGTAAGCGCAGCGATGCGTTGAGCTAACCGATACTAATGAACCGTGAGGCTTAACCTTACAACGCCGAAGCTGTTTCGGCGAAGAGACAGACAATCAAATTTCAGCCTGATACAGATTTAACAGAATTTGCCCTGGCGGCTTTAGCGCGGTGGTCCCACCTGACCCCATGCCGAACTCAGAAGTGAAACGCCGTAGCGCCGATGGTAGTGTGGGGTCTCCCCATGTGAGAGTAGGGAACTGCCGGCATCAATTAAGTGAAGAGGCCATCCGGAAGGATGGCCTTTTTGCGTTTATATGCAAAAAAACAGGCGAAGTACCGCCCGGCAAGTCGTCAGATCGCACTCCACTCCACAATAAACTCCGCAATCCCATCCACGTCATTTAAATCGAGCACCGGAACCTCAAGCGGCAACACAATATCACTGGCTACGGCAATCACATGCTCATCAAGCGTTAACTCGCTGACATCATGCCCGGCATCGCTTCGGAACAGCAGGATCTTAGGCACGGCCTCATGCTTAAAACCCTCAACCAGCACCAGATCCAGCGTGGAATGATCCATTCGACTGACGAGGTAAGCGAGATCCAGCGGTGCCTCATCTGGTGTTTCTGTCATCAGCGCCCAGCGCTGACTACTTGCTACCATCGTTTGCGCTGCACCCGCTTTACGCAACTCATAGCTGTCTTTGCCTGGTTTATCGACATCCGCATTATGGTGGGTATGCTTGATCAATCCTGGGCGTATACCTCTGACACAAAGGGCAGGTATGAGTTTTTTCAACAGCGTGGTTTTCCCGGTCCCACTCCAGGCGGAAATGGCCAGAACAGGTATCATCATTTCTCCTGCATCATCTGCAAATCTTCAGTTGTATTCACGTTCACAAACGCAGACTTCATATCACTGAAATCAATGGAATGGCCGCCAGACTGACGCATAAAGACCATCACCCTACGCTCTCCCGCCATCAGGTACTCCTGAAGAGCAGGTACTAATGATCTGTGCATCAACGCGATAGCAGGATGATCACGCTCACCGTTATGTACCCAGACCACGGGGGCTGCACCACGAAGTCGCACCAGACGCTCGACAAGACAGGACGGAATCAACGGGGTATCGCAAGGACAGAAAATAAACCACTCTCCGGGCGACTGCTGCATAACCGAAAGCATACCAGCCAGCGGTCCTGGGTAATTTGCCTGGTTATCCTGATAAACGGCGTAGCCGCTGCGCTGGTATGTCTCAATATGCCTGTTAGCACTGATGACCATTGTCGTCACCTGGCCTTTAAGCGCATCAGCGACACATTGCCACAAGGGTTTACCGTTCAAAAGCTGAAGCCCCTTATCTTTTCCCCCCATTCGCGTCGCTCTGCCACCCGCCAGAACGACCCCAGTGATTTCCTGGTTAAGATTCACGAATATCGCCTCTTTTATTGTGGGATTGACCCTGCTAACGTGTCACTCTAAATGAAAGGAGCACCACCATGAAATGTAAACGTCTTAATGAAGTCATTGAACTCCTCCAGCCAGCCTGGCAAAAAGAGCCAGAGCTGAATCTGATGCAATTTTTACAGAAACTGGCGAAAGAGTCAGGTTTTGACGGCGAACTGGCAGACCTTTCTGATGATATCCTGATCTACCATCTTAAAATGCGTGACTCAGCTAAAGATGCTGTTATTCCTGGTATTCAGAAAGATTATGAGGAAGATTTTAAAACCGCATTACTGCGCGCCAGAGGCGTAATTAAAGAGTAAAAGCTTGTAAGCGGCGGCACCGAAATCGCCACAAAATGATATCCTGAATCATTCGTATAATTTCCGGATGATCGGATGAACGACCAGGCTTTTACTTTCCAGACATTACACCCGGATACCATTATGGATGCCCTGTTTGAACAGGGTATCCGGGTGGATTCCGGGCTAACGCCGTTAAATAGCTACGAAAACCGCGTTTATCAATTTCAGGATGAGGAGCGTCAGCGCTTCGTCGTGAAGTTCTATCGCCCTAAACGTTGGTCAGCAGAACAAATTCAGGAAGAGCATCAATTTGCTCATGATCTGCTGGATGACGATGTACCTGTTGCCGCCCCGCTAAAATTCAATAACCAAACGCTTCTTATGCACGAAGGGTTCTACTACGCTGTCTTCCCAAGCCTGGGGGGTCGCCAGTTTGAAGCGGATAATATTGATCAAATGGAGTGGGTGGCCCGCTATCTGGGACGTATACATCAGACGGGACGTAAAAAATCTTTTATTGCTCGTCCGATTATCGGCATTCAGGAATACCTTCTTGAACCTCGCGAAGTATTCGAAACCTCTGCGCTGATCCCCACAGCGTTAAAGGATAGTTTCCTCAGCGCCACCGATAAACTTATTGGGGCAGTTAAAGCCAGCTGGCGCGATGATATTTCCGTCCTGCGTTTGCATGGTGATTGTCACGCAGGAAATATTCTCTGGCGTGATGGCCCGCTGTTTGTCGATCTCGATGATGCGCGTATGGGGCCTGCGGTTCAGGACCTGTGGATGCTGCTCAATGGCGACAAAGCCGAGCAACGCATGCAGCTTGAAACCATTATTGAAGCTTATGAAGAATTTAGCCCGTTTAATTCAGATGAAATTGTCTTGATTGAACCTTTACGCGCGATGCGTTTTGTTTATTATCTCGCATGGTTAATCAGGCGTTGGGATGATCCCGCGTTTCCTAGAAATTTCCCGTGGCTTACCGGAGAGGATTACTGGCGCAGCCAGATATCTACATTTACTGAGCAGGTTAAGGTTCTTCAGGAGCCCCCTCTGCAATTAACGCCGATGTATTAATTGGACACACCCAGGAGAGAGTTAATCATGAAAAAAATTTGGCTGGCGCTGGCAGGTATGATTCTGGCATTTAGCGCTTCTGCTGCGCAGTTTACCGACGGAAAACAGTACATCACGCTGGACAAGCCTGTTGCTGGCGAGCCACAGGTTCTGGAGTTCTTCTCGTTCTATTGCCCACACTGCTATCAGTTCGAGCAGGTCTTGCATGTTTCCGATAACGTGAAGAAAAAGCTGCCAGAAGGCACCAAAATGACTAAGTACCACGTTGAGTTCCTGGGTCCATTGGGTAAAGACCTGACTCAGGCGTGGGCAGTTGCTATCGCGCTGGGCGTGGAAGATAAGATCACTTCCCCAATGTTTGAAGGCGTACAGAAAACCCAGACCGTCCAGACCACTGCGGATATCCGTAAAGTATTCGTTGATGCGGGTGTGAAAGGTGAAGACTATGACGCGGCATGGAACAGCTTTGTCGTGAAATCTCTGGTGGCCCAGCAGGAAAAAGCTGCTGCCGACCTGCAGCTTCAGGGTGTTCCGGCGATGTTTGTTAATGGCAAGTATCAGCTGAACATGCAGGGCATGGACACCAGCAGCATGGATATCTTCGTACAGCAGTACGCAGATACTGTGAAATACCTGGTTGAGAAGAAGTAAGATTGTTGATGTAAAAACGCCGGTCACTGACCGGCGTTTTTGTATGAAGATTTAATGTTGTCTATCTGTTCGTCTTTCTCTTTCCAGAGAGTATTAAGCCATAACTGGAAACGACGTTTAAAATTCTTATCGTTAACGTAGTCACCGTGTAATTCGGCCTCGATCGGTACCAGATCAACACGCACAACAATGCGCGTCAGCTTGCCGCTGAGCATATCGAAGAACGGCGTTTTATCGTTTTCCGGGTAGCAGAGGGTGACGTTAAGTAATTTATCGAACTGAGCACCCAGCACGTTAAGCGCCATCGCAATACCTGCGGCTTTTGGCGGCAGCAGGTTCTGAAAAGGAGAACGTGTTTGTTGACGCTTCTCTTCAGTAAACCTGGAGCCTTCAACAAAGTTCACGATGGTTGTTGGGTGCGCGCGAAACTTTTCACAGGAACGGCGCGTGGTCTCCACGTCCTTACCGCGATGCTCCGGATGACGGATCAAATAGCTGCGCGAGTAGCGTTTCATAAACGGCATATCAAGCGCCCAGCAGGCCAGACCGATGAAAGGAACCCAGGCGAGCTGCTGTTTCAGGAAGTATTTGTTCATCGGGATGTGCTTACGGAAAAGCACACATAACACCACGATGTCAGCCCAACTGTGGTGATTGCAAATTAGCAGGTACCAGTTCTTTTTGTTGAGGCTCTCCAGCCCTTCAACATCCCACTTCAGTTGCGGGTTCAGGTACAACAGGATCGCCAGCCCTTCACACCAGCAATACATCATGAAATTACAAAATGTGGACACGGCTCGCCACACCACAGGCACAGGCAGCAACAGTTTAATCATTCCTGCGACAATGATTGGCACAGAACAGGCGATAGTCACCAGAATCGTTAAAATGATGCTTAACAGTAATGTTATTGCAGCGAGCAATCTCGACATGGTTAGCTTTTTCAAATAGTTAGCTGTAATTGAGCGACCGGCTATTCGGCGCTGGGCGCTGATTTTACCAGAAAACAGACGAAGTAATGGCGCTTTCACACGGAGAGTTGGTGGCTTTTTCCCTACTGCAGAAGATTTCGCTACGATTCTGCACGAATCAGGGCTTATATCCACATAGACTAAATTGTCATCAGTGGGTAATACAGATGAGATCTAACAAAGTAACATTATGATAATTAAGATCTAAATTATATCTCGTATGTATTTTTTGCGTCTGTTATTCATATGAAGTGAAAATATACACAAACTTATCCACAGTTTGTTTTTTGCGAGAGATCTTCACGATCGTAAAATCTTTTCCTGTATCTGGCGCTAATAACTGATGTTTTCATCCTTCTGTGGCATCCTTTAGCCATAAATTGATTAAAGGCACGGACATTATGGTTCAGATCCCAGAAAACCCTCTTATTCTCGTCGACGGCTCTTCTTACCTGTATCGGGCGTATCATGCGTTTCCTCCTCTGACCAATAGCGCAGGGGAACCTACCGGCGCGATGTATGGCGTGCTTAACATGCTGCGCAGCCTGATACTCCAGTATCAGCCAACCCATGCGGCGGTGGTCTTTGATGCCAAAGGCAAAACCTTCCGCGACGAGTTGTTTGAGCATTACAAATCTCACCGTCCGCCAATGCCTGACGATCTGCGTGCGCAGATTGAGCCGCTGCACGCCATGGTGAAAGCGATGGGCCTGCCGCTGCTGGCGGTCTCTGGTGTTGAAGCCGATGACGTCATCGGCACGCTGGCGCGTGAAGCTGAAAAAATGGGCCGTCCGGTGCTGATCAGCACTGGAGATAAAGATATGGCGCAGCTGGTAACGCCAGGTATCACCCTGATTAACACCATGACCAACACCATTCTGGGGCCTGAAGAGGTTGTCACAAAATATGGCGTACCGCCTGAGCTGATTATCGACTTCCTCGCGTTGATGGGCGACTCGTCGGATAACATCCCAGGAGTCCCTGGTGTCGGTGAAAAAACGGCACAGGCGCTGCTTCAGGGGCTGGGCGGGCTGGATACGCTGTACGCGGAATCGGATAAAATCGCCGGGCTCTCCTTCCGTGGTGCAAAAACCATGGCCGGAAAACTTCAAGATAACAAAGAGGTGGCTTACCTCTCTTATAAGCTGGCAACGATTAAAACCGATGTCGAACTGGAACTGGGTTGTGAGCAACTGGAAGTGCAGCAGCCTTCTGCTGACGATCTGCTGAACTTGTTTAAGCAATACGAATTCAAGCGCTGGATCACCGACGTCGAAAGCGGCAAGTGGTTACAGGCAAAAGGGGCTAAGCCAGCAGCAAAACCGAAAGAGACGATAGTGGTTGATGCTGAAGAACAAGCCGAAGAAGAAGCCGTGACCTTGTCCTTCGAAAACTACGAAACGATTCTTGAAGAGTCGCAGCTGATCGCCTGGATTGAGAAACTGAAAAAAGCGCCGGTCTTTGCCTTTGACACGGAAACCGACAGCCTCGACAACATCTCTGCCAATATGGTGGGCCTGTCATTTGCCACTGAACCGGGGATGGCGGCTTATGTCCCTGTTGCACACGATTACCTGGATGCGCCGGCGCAGATCTCCCGTGAACGCGTGCTTGAGCTGCTGAAGCCGATTCTGGAAGACGACAAGACGCTCAAAGTCGGGCAAAACCTGAAGTACGATCGCGGTATTCTGCAAAACTACGATATTGAGCTGCGCGGTATTGCATTCGACACCATGCTGGAATCCTACATTCTGGACAGTGTTGCAGGTCGCCATGATATGGATTCCTTATCAGACCGTTGGCTGAAACATAAAACCATCACTTTCGAAGAGATTGCCGGTAAAGGGAAAAATCAACTTACCTTCAACCAGATTGCACTCGAAGAGGCGGGTCGCTATGCGGCGGAAGATGCGGATGTCACTCTGCAGCTGCACCTGAAGATGTGGCCAAAACTTCAGAAAGAAGCAGGGCCGCTGAACGTATTCCAGCATATTGAGATGCCATTGGTGCCTGTGCTTTCACGTATTGAGCGCAATGGCGTTAAAATCGATCCAACCGTATTGCATAACCACTCCGGGGAGCTCGCGCAGCGTCTGACCGAGCTTGAGCAAAAAGCGCATGAGCTTGCTGGAGAACCGTTTAACCTCTCGTCGCCGAAACAGCTACAAACCATCCTGTTTGAAAAGCAGGGCATCAAGCCGCTGAAGAAAACGCCTGGTGGTGCACCGTCGACGTCTGAAGAGGTGCTTGAAGAGCTGGCACTGGATTACCCCCTGCCAAAAGTGATTCTGGAGTATCGGGGTCTCGCGAAGCTGAAGTCCACTTACACTGATAAGCTCCCGCTGATGATCAACCCGAAAACGAGCCGTGTGCATACGTCGTATCATCAGGCTGTGGCGGCGACGGGTCGACTCTCTTCAACCGATCCAAACCTGCAGAACATTCCGGTACGTAATGAAGAAGGCCGCCGAATCCGTCAGGCTTTTATTGCTCCAGATGACTACCTGATCGTCTCTGCAGACTACTCGCAAATTGAGCTGCGCATTATGGCGCATCTGTCCCGCGACAAAGGTTTGTTGACCGCGTTTGCCGAAGGGAAGGATATCCACCGTGCAACCGCGGCGGAAGTCTTCGGTTTGCCGCTGGATAGCGTAACCAACGAACAGCGCCGCAGCGCCAAAGCGATCAACTTTGGTTTGATCTACGGTATGAGCGCATTTGGTCTGTCGCGCCAGCTCAACATTCCACGCAAAGAGTCGCAGAAGTATATGGATCTCTACTTCGAGCGTTATCCGGGCGTGCTGGAATATATGGAGCGTACCCGCGCACAGGCGAAAGAGAAAGGTTACGTCGAAACACTGGATGGCCGCCGTCTCTACTTACCGGACATCAAATCCAGCAATGCCGCGCGCCGCGCGGGTGCTGAACGTGCGGCGATCAATGCCCCTATGCAAGGTACCGCGGCGGACATCATTAAGCGTGCGATGATTGCCGTTGATGACTGGCTGGAAAAAGAGAAGCCCCGCGTGAAAATGATCATGCAGGTTCACGATGAACTGGTATTCGAAGTGCACAAAGACGACCTCGACGCCGTATCGAAGAGGATCCACGAACTGATGGAAAGCAGCATGACACTTGACGTGCCGTTGCTGGTGGAAGTCGGAAGTGGTGAAAACTGGGATCAGGCTCACTAAAGGCTCTGCGAATAACGCGCTTTTTATGTAAGTTAGCAACATAACAAAGTGCGTTTTGTGACGATCATTAGAATTCCCTATGTAAATAATGAAAAAAAACTACAAAAAGTGCTTTTTCTGCAGCACAAAAAGGGGTAGAGTTATCGGCGTAGGGTACAGAGGTAAGATGTTCTATCTTTCAGACCTTTTACTTCACGTAATCGGATTTGGCTGAATATTTTAGCCGCCCCAGTCAGTAATGACTGGGGCGTTTTTTATTGCGGCAAAGAAAAATCAGGCAAAAAAACGCGGACATCGCCGCGCTCGGTATTACTCTTCTTCCGCTTCCGTCGCGGGTTCCAGCTCGCTAAACCAGGTGTCGAGCTTCTGACGCAGTTTGTCCACGCCCTGCTTTTTCAGCGAGGAGAACGGCTCAACCTGCACATCGCCGTTGAAAGCCAGCACCGCTTCGCGAACCATATTCACCTGCGCTTTACGCGCACCGCTTGCCAGCTTATCGGCTTTCGTCAGCAGTACCAGTACGGCAATATCGCTTGCTACAGCCCAGTCGATCATCTGCTGATCCAGATCTTTCAGGGGGTGACGGATATCCATCAGCACCACCAGGCCTTTCAGGCACATGCGTTTTTCCAGGTATTCACCCAGCGCACGCTGCCACTTGATTTTCATCTCTTCGGGGACCTGAGCGTAACCGTAGCCCGGTAAGTCGACCAGGCGTTTGCCCTCTGCGACTTCAAACAGGTTAATCAACTGGGTACGGCCAGGTGTTTTTGAGGTACGCGCCAGGCTTTTCTGATTTGTCAGCGTGTTCAGGGCGCTGGATTTCCCCGCATTGGAGCGGCCAGCAAATGCCACTTCAATACCGGTATCAGAAGGAAGGTGGCGAATATCGGGCGCACTGGTGACAAAATGCGTCTGTTGGTAGTTCCAGGTAGTCACGTGGTCGTCTCCAAAATCGTAATCTGAAGGGGATTATACCCGAATGCAGGCAAAAGGCTTTTCTGATTGCATAGGTCTGTAGGTGAAAGCCCCGGCCGTTGTGAGAGATCGGCTAATCATGCTTTGGGATATTTCAGAGAAATCGCAGGCGTCAAAAAAGCCAAACTGTTTTAAATCATTAGCTTATTTCCAGGTAATTATCTGAAAATCCCTTTTTGTACCGTTTCGTTGCTTGTTAGTTTAACGGAACAAGGTAAAGTGTGCGTCAGGGCGAGGAAGCCAACAGGATATCGACTTAAGGATTAGGGTCAGGAGCGCCAGGAGGCGAAGACGCAGGATTGTCAGGATGACCAGCGCCTGGAGGCGTTTTAACAGGAAATGGAACCGTATCACGGACGGTATAAGCCAAGGGATAAACAGGGTTTGTTGTTGGCAAACATGGAATGTCTGACCCGCTAAGGGTTGTGAGTCAGGAAAAAAGGCGACAGATTGCTCTGTCGCCTTTTTTCTTTGCTTGCTTTCTGCTAGATTTCGCCGCAATTCTATACTGAAGAAAACGACTTAAAGATAAAACATCATGAAAAAACCAACCTCCGCTGCGGGTGCTAAACGCCCTGCAAAAGCACGCCGCAAAACGCGCGAAGAACTGAACCAGGAAGCGCGCGACCGTAAACGCGACAAAAAGCATCGCGGTCATGCTGCGGGTAGCCGTGCAAACGGTGGTGGTACTGCGGGCGCTTCTGCAAAAGGTAAGCAGCAGAAAGATCCTCGTATCGGCAGTAAAACTCCCATTCCACTGGGCGTGACAGACACCCCGGTCACTAAGCAGCACAAACCAAAGAGCGAGAAACCTATGCTTTCACCGCAGGCTGAGCTGGATATGCTGGAGAACGATGAGCGCCTGGACGCGCTGCTGGAACGTCTTGAAGAGGGTGAAACCCTGACTGCTGAAGAGCAGTCATGGGTGGATGCCAAACTGGATCGCATTGATGAACTGATGCAGAAGCTGGGCCTGTCATACGACGATGACGAAGATGAAGAAGACGAGAAGCAGGAAGATATGATGCGTCTTCTGAAGGGTGGAAACTAACATTTGCACCCGGCAGGCACGATAGTCCTGCTTATAACCCTTCCGGTTATATGTTATCTGGTGTGGTTATTCGTTAAACTACGGCGGTTGTCGCGGCGACAGAAGTGGTTGCGCACCCGAGTGATGGCCCGCAATGGGGCCAGAACGGGCCGCCGTATACGAACGCGACACCAACGGAAGGAGTGAGCATGTCAGCACCAACTATCGACTGGGATTTGGCCCTAATCCAGAAATATAACTATTCCGGGCCGCGTTATACGTCATACCCCACCGCGCTGGAGTTCTCCGATGCCTTCGGAGAGCGTGATTTCCAGCAGGCTGTCGCGCGCTATCCTGAGCGTCCGCTGTCGCTCTACGTCCATATTCCGTTCTGCCACAAGCTTTGTTACTTCTGCGGCTGCAATAAAATTGTGACCCGCCAGCAGCATAAAGCTGATCAGTATCTTGACGCGCTCGAACAAGAAATTGTGCATCGCGCGCCGCTGTTTAAAGACCGTCACGTCAGCCAGCTTCACTGGGGCGGCGGTACGCCAACTTATTTGAATAAAGCGCAAATTAGCCGCCTGATGAACCTGCTGCGCGGCAATTTCAGTTTTAACGCCGACGCTGAAATCTCGATCGAAGTCGATCCGCGTGAAATTGAGCTGGATGTACTGGATCACTTACGCGCTGAAGGTTTTAACCGCCTGAGTATGGGCGTGCAAGATTTCAATAAAGAAGTACAGCGTCTGGTGAACCGTGAGCAGGACGAAGAGTTTATCTTCGCCTTGCTCAATCACGCGCGTGAGATTGGTTTCACCTCGACCAACATTGATCTGATTTACGGCCTGCCAAAGCAGACGCCGGAAAGTTTTGCCTTCACGCTGAAACGTGTGGCCGAACTCAGCCCGGACCGTTTGAGCGTCTTTAACTATGCGCATCTGCCGACGCTGTTTGCTGCCCAGCGCAAAATTAAAGATGCCGATCTCCCTTCTGCCCAACAGAAGCTGGATATTTTACAGGAAACTATTACTTCGCTGACCGAAACCGGTTATCAGTTCATTGGCATGGATCACTTTGCCCGTCCGGATGACGAACTGGCGATTGCTCAGCGCGAAGGGGTCCTGCACCGCAATTTCCAGGGCTACACGACCCAGGGCGATACCGATTTGCTGGGGATGGGCGTCTCTGCCATTAGCATGATTGGCGACTGCTATGCACAAAACCAGAAAGAGCTGAAGTCGTACTACCAGCAGGTTGATGACACCGGCAACGCGCTGTGGCGTGGCATTGCGTTAACGCGCGACGACTGTATTCGCCGTGATGTTATTAAGGCGCTTATCTGCAACTTCCGTCTCGATTTCAGCGACGTGGAAGCGCAGTGGGAGCTGAACTTCAGCGATTATTTTGCGGAAGACCTGAAGCTGATTGCACCGCTGGCGAAAGATGGGCTGGTGGATGTATCTGAGAGTATGATTGAGGTCACGCCGAAAGGGCGTCTGTTGATCCGTAATATTTGCATGTGCTTTGACGCGTATCTGCGTCAGAAAGCGCGTATGCAGCAGTTCTCGCGGGTGATTTAAGGCGCATAGCCAAAAGTACGAAACGTATGCCGGGTAAGGCGAAGCCGCCACCCGGCTTTTACGTTCAATCCCGCTAGCTAAACAGCCCAACCAGCGCCGCACACAACATAGCCGCAACGGCTGTTTGCGGTGTATGGCTTTCGGCTGCACTGCTAGAGAGCAAATTCACTAATGATTCCAGCATGATGGTTCCCCCAATTTCCGGGCACGATCATACAAAACTCATCGAAACAGTAAAGCGCAAAATAACGGCAATTTGCGCTCAATTAATAACCTTTACACAAGAGCGGATATTACTCCATTCCCAGCTCTTTCAGCTTGCGCGTCAGGGTATTACGTCCCCATCCTAACAGGCGAGCGGCTTCCTGCTTATGCCCTTGTGTATGGCGGAGCGCAGTGGTCAATAACGTACGTTCCATCTCTGGTTGAGCCTCTGAGAGTAAGTTTTGATGACCGGAACGCAGTGCGCGGTCGGCCCACTGCGCCAGCAGCGTCGCCCAGCTGTCCGGCAGCGCGTGCCCGGTACTGCTCTCTGGTGCGGTTGCTTCAAACAGCTCGGCCGGTAAATCCTGAATCAGGACTTCCTGTCCGGCGGCCATCACGGTCAGCCAGCGGCAGGTGTTTTCCAGCTGGCGCACGTTACCTGGCCACGCGAGACGCGTGAGGGCTGCGTCGGTTTCTGGATGAAGCTGCTTCGCCTCCACACCCAGTTCCCGAGCTGCAACCTGCAGGAAGTGACGTGCCAGGCGAGGAATATCTTCCCGGCGTTCACGCAGCGGTGGCAAATGGACGCGAATGACGTTCAGGCGATGGAATAAGTCCTCACGGAATTTTCCTTCCTGCACGCGTTGCTCCAGGTTCTGGTGAGTCGCGGCAATAATGCGCACGTCCACCTTCACCGGTGCATAGCCACCCACGCGATAAAACTGCCCGTCGGCCAGCACGCGCAGCAGGCGGGTCTGGACATCCAGCGGCATATCGCCGATCTCATCCAGGAACAGTGTTCCACCGTCAGCTTGTTCAAAGCGCCCCTGACGAATTGTGTTCGCACCGGTAAATGCCCCTTTTTCGTGGCCGAACAGTTCGGATTCAATCAAATCCTTCGGGATTGCTGCCATATTCAGGGCGATAAACGGGGCTTTTGCCCGCGGGCTGTGGCGATGTAATGCATGCGCCACGAGCTCTTTACCGGTTCCCGATTCGCCGTTAATTAATACGCTGATGGACGAGCGGGACAAACGGCCAATAATACGAAACACATCCTGCATCGCCGGCGCTTCGCCGATAATGTCAGTTGTTGGCCCAAAATCGGGTGTGTGGCGAGGCTGTTGCTGTTCCTGATAGTGGCTAATTGCACGCTCAACCAGCGCTACCGCTTCGTCGATATCAAACGGTTTTGGCAGGTAATCGAACGCCCCTTGCTGATAGGCGCTCACTGCGGCATCAAGATCGGAGTGCGCCGTCATTATGATGACCGGAAGCATAGGGTGGCGTTGTTTGATCTGTTTTAAAAGCGCCAGCCCGTCCATTCCCGGCATGCGAATATCTGAGAGCAGAACATCGGGCGTTTTGGTGGTGAGTGCGTCGAGCACTTCGCTGCCGCTCTCAAACGTCGTGCAGCTTAATCCTGCCCCTGTGAGCGCGCGTTCAAGCACCCAACGGATGGAGCTATCGTCATCGACTACCCAGACTATCCCTCGTTGCATAAACGTCACCTTTATTTTTTAATCGGCAGGAAAACCGAAAACTCGGTGTGTCCCGGCCAACTGTTAAATTCAATTTTTCCAGAGTGTTGATCGATCAAACTGCGTGCAATGGATAAGCCCAGGCCGGTTCCGCCTTCGCGACCACTTACCATCGGGTAGAACAGGGTGTCCTGTAGATGCGATGGAATACCAGGTCCGTTATCCTCAACGTCGATTCGGGCGGCCAGTCGATAGCGTACGCCGTGTAACGTGAGCTGGAAGGCGGTGCGGGTACGTAAAATAATCTCGCCCCCTTCAGGCCCCAGAGCCTGCAGGGCATTGCGTACGATATTCAACAGTACCTGCTCAATCTGATCCGGGTCATGTGCCAGTTCTGGCAGGCTTGGGTCGTAATCACGCACCAGCGTGACGTTTTCTGGTAATTCCATCGAAACCAGTTTCACCACCCGCTCAGCCACTTTATGAATACTTTCTGATACGTGCATACCCGGTTGCTGTGGCCCGAGAAGACGGTCAACCAGATTGCGCAGGCGGTCTGCCTGTTCGATGATGACGTTGGTGTACTCCGCCAGCGCGGGGTCGGGCAACGCCTTTGTCAGGAGTTGTGCTGCGCCGCGTAACCCACCCAGCGGGTTTTTGATTTCATGCGCCAGACCTCGCACCAGGTCGCGGGCGGCAATTTGCTGGGCATGCTGAAGCTGCTCCTGGCTCAGTCGGCGCTGATTATCCATTGGCGCCATTTCCAGCAGGATCAGTCCTTCAGGAAGGCGTTGGGCAGTCAGTGACAGAATATGCGAGCGCCCGTCGATAACCAGCGTGACTTCGTTATCCGTGAATCCTTGACCGGCCTGCAAACTTTCCTGCATCAGGCCAATATTCAGCGAAAAATAACTCAGTAATTCCGGAAGCGGGGTGCCAAACAGTTTACGTGCGCTTTGGGCGAGCAGCTGCTGTGCCGCCGGGTTGGCATAATGTACGGCCAGCTCGTCGTCGACAAGCAAGATACTGTTAATCAAAGAATTGAGAATCTGCCCAGCATCGGGCAGCGTGCCAGTTGCCATTCAGCAGTCTCCTGGAGTTGTTTGCACTAATTTAGTGCAGTATAGCTTTTTCGTCGTAAAAAGCGCGCGAGATCAGGTTGTTGGTGGAGAAAAAAGCCCATCCGGAGATGGGCTAAAAGTTTCCACGGCAACTACCCCCGGCGTTTGTGACGCCGGGTAAAACAACTTAATTAAACGCTGTAGTACAGCTCGAACTCTACCGGATGCGGAGTCATACGCACGCGGTCGTTCTCTTCAGTACGCAGGGCGATGTAAGCATCGATAGCGTCGTCAGTGAATACGCCACCTGCAGTCAGGAACTCGCGGTCTGCGTCCAGCGCCTGCAGGGCTTCTTCCAGAGAACCAGCAACCTGTGGGATCTCTTTCGCTTCTTCTGGCGGCAGGTCGTACAGGTTTTTGTCCATTGCTTCGCCTGGGTGGATCTTGTTCTTGATACCATCCAGACCAGCCATCAGCAGTGCTGCGAAGCACAGGTATGGGTTAGCCGCTGGGTCCGGGAAGCGCACTTCGATACGACGCGCTTTAGGAGAAGCAACAACCGGGATACGGATAGAAGCAGAACGGTTACGCGCAGAGTAGGCCAGCATTACTGGTGCTTCGTAGCCCGGGACCAGACGCTTGTAGGAGTTAGTGGTTGGGTTAGCCAGGGCGTTGATCGCTTTAGCGTGTTTGATTACGCCGCCGATGTAATACAGCGCCTGCTCAGACAGACCAGCATATTTGTCACCAGAGAACAGGTTGGTACCGTTCTTGGACAGAGACATGTGGCAGTGCATACCGGAACCGTTGTCGCCAAACATAGGTTTTGGCATGAAGGTAGCGGTTTTACCGAAACGGTGCGCAACGTTGTGCACAACGTATTTGTAGATCTGAATTTCGTCTGCTTTTTTGGTCATGGTGTTGAAGCGGGTAGCCACTTCGTTCTGACCCGCAGTCGCCACTTCGTGGTGGTGAGCTTCAACTACCAGGCCCATCTCTTCCATCACCAGACACATGGTGGAACGAATGTCCTGTGCTGAGTCGACCGGAGGAACCGGGAAGTAACCGCCTTTAACGCCTGGACGGTGACCTTTGTTACCACCTTCGTATTTGGTGGAAGAGTTCCATGCGCCTTCGATATCGTCGATAGCAACGTGGGAACCAGAAATAGACGCACCGAAACGGATGTCGTCGAACAGGAAGAATTCTGGCTCTGGCCCGAACAGAACGGTGTCTGCGATGCCGGTAGAACGCAGGTACTCTTCAGCGCGTTTTGCGATAGAACGTGGGTCGCGGTCGTAGCCCTGCAGCGTGCCTGGCTCGAGGATGTCGCAACGGATGATCAGGGTTGGTTCTTCGAAGAACGGATCAATGACCGCAGTGGTCGCATCTGGCATCAGAACCATGTCGGATTCGTTAATGCCTTTCCAGCCACCAATGGAGGAGCCGTCAAACATTTTGCCTTCTTCGAAGAATTCGGCGTTTACCTGATGAGCAGGAATTGTGACGTGCTGTTCTTTACCTTTGGTATCGGTGAAGCGCAGATCAACAAACTTCACTTCATGTTCGTTCAGCATCGTCAAAACGTGTTCAGCGGACATACTTAACTCTCCAGATTGGTCATTGTCGTCGTGGTAACGAGGTCTTCAATTTCTGTTTGTACTGGCTGGTGCCATGTATTTTTTATAAAGCGAAATCTGTGCCAACTTTTAAAACACCCCAAAAAGGCGTTATCATGCGCACCATAGTGCAAAAGGGCTGCACCACAATGGATTTGTTGCACCAGTATAGTGCTTCAATGTGAACATTGAGCACCATATTGGTGCAATTTACGTTAAAGTGCCCTTTTACCGCTCCGTGAAAGCGATCACAAAGCATCTCTGCAATACTTGTTTGCGGGGGATGTTTGTGATCCTGTTTTGTAGTGCGATTAATCCGTGTACAATAACGCGCTATTTCTAAATGCCTGAGGCAAAGTTGTGATCGAAAATTTGCGTAACATCGCCATCATCGCGCACGTTGACCATGGTAAAACTACCCTGGTTGACAAGCTGCTGCAGCAATCCGGTACGTTTGATGCGCGTGCCGAAACCCAAGAACGCGTGATGGACTCCAACGATTTGGAGAAAGAGCGTGGGATTACCATCCTCGCGAAAAACACCGCGATTAAATGGAATGACTACCGTATCAACATCGTTGATACCCCAGGGCACGCCGACTTCGGTGGTGAAGTTGAACGTGTAATGTCCATGGTAGACTCCGTTCTGCTGGTCGTTGACGCAATGGATGGCCCAATGCCACAGACACGCTTCGTGACCAAAAAAGCATTTGCCCATGGTCTGAAGCCAATCGTTGTTATCAACAAAGTTGACCGTCCTGGCGCGCGTCCTGACTGGGTTGTTGACCAGGTATTCGACCTGTTCGTTAACCTCGACGCGACCGACGAGCAGCTGGACTTCCCTATCGTTTACGCTTCTGCGCTGAACGGTATTGCGGGTCTGGATCACGAAGACATGGCTGAAGACATGACCCCGCTGTACCAGGCGATTGTTGACCGTGTTCCTGCGCCAAACGTCGATCTCGACGGCACCCTGCAGATGCAGATCTCTCAGCTCGACTACAACAACTATGTTGGTGTAATCGGCATTGGTCGTATCAAGCGCGGTAAAGTGAAGCCTAACCAGCAGGTCACTATCATTGATAGCGAAGGCAAAACCCGTAACGGTAAAGTCGGTAAAGTACTGACTCACCTGGGCCTTGAGCGTATCGAGAGCGACATCGCGGAAGCGGGCGACATCATCGCCATCACCGGTCTGGGTGAACTGAACATCTCCGACACCATCTGCGACCCGCAGAACGTCGAAGCGCTGCCAGCCCTGTCCGTTGATGAACCAACCGTATCCATGTTCTTCAACGTCAACACCTCTCCGTTCTGCGGTAAAGAAGGTAAATTTGTTACCTCTCGTCAGATCCTTGACCGCCTGAACAAAGAGCTGGTGCACAACGTTGCGCTGCGCGTTGAAGAAACCGAAGACGCTGATGCATTCCGCGTTTCAGGTCGTGGTGAGCTGCACCTGTCTGTTCTGATCGAAAACATGCGTCGTGAAGGTTTCGAAATGGCGGTTTCCCGTCCGAAAGTTATCTTCCGCGAAATCGATGGCCGTAAACAAGAGCCGTTCGAAAACGTGACGCTGGACGTTGAAGAGCAGCACCAGGGTTCTGTGATGCAGGCTCTGGGTGAGCGTAAAGGCGACCTGAAAAACATGAATCCAGATGGCAAAGGCCGCGTACGTCTTGACTACGTGATCCCAAGCCGTGGTCTGATCGGCTTCCGTTCTGAATTCATGACCATGACTTCCGGTACTGGTCTGCTGTACTCCACCTTCAGCCACTACGACGATGTTCGTCCGGGCGAAGTTGGCCAGCGTAACAACGGCGTGCTGATCTCCAACGGTCAGGGTAAAGCGGTTGCGTTTGCGCTGTTCGGTCTGCAGGATCGCGGTAAGCTGTTCCTGGGTCACGGTGCTGAAGTTTATGAAGGCCAGATCATCGGTATTCACAGTCGTTCTAACGACCTGACTGTAAACTGCCTGACCGGTAAGAAACTGACCAACATGCGTGCGTCCGGTACTGACGAAGCAACGGTTCTGGTTCCACCGATCAAGATGACTCTGGAGCAAGCTCTGGAATTCATCGATGACGACGAACTGGTAGAAGTGACTCCTCAGTCAATTCGTATCCGTAAACGTCACCTGACCGAGAACGATCGTAAACGTGCTATGCGCGGTGCGAAAGAAGACTAATACGGTTATGCCGTAGGCCGGGTAAGCGTTCTCATTACCCGGAACGTAAAAAGCCGCTGAGCGTTCAGCGGCTTTTTATTTGATAATGACCAGACTTCCTTTATTACCCGGAATTGACATGTCCTGAGTCAATCTCTGTTCCGCGAAATTCAACAGATTAGGGTAGCTCTTCTCCATTTATCACGAACACCCGATCTGCCGATGAAATCGTGGTTTCGCGATGTGCGATAATGATCCTGGTAATATTCATCGCTTGTATAGACTGATTGACCTGGCTCTCACTGGTTTTATCCAGGTGGCTGGTCGCCTCGTCCATGAATAGAATACCCGGTTTGCGGTATAATGCCCTGGCAATATAAAGCCGCTGTTTTTGACCACCGGATAACCCTTCCCCGAGTTCACCAATCAGTGTCTCATAACCCATCGGTAGTTTTAAAATGTCATTATGAATATGGCTGGCGATGGTGCATTCCACCATCCATTGCTCGTCAATGTCAGGCCGGAAACCGGCGATGTTTTCTTTGATTGAGCCCGAAAACAGCTTATCTTCCTGCATAATACAGGCAATGCGTTCAGCATAATGCTCAAAACCAAGTTGCTTAATATCAATGCCATTAATTCGGACACAGCCGTTCGCGGGTTCGAATAATCCGCATAACACTTTCATTAGGGTGCTTTTACCGGCACCCGACACGCCCGTAATAGCAATACTCTCTCCGGCATGAATGGTCAGATTCAGTTTACTGAAGATGGGGTCTGCATGGTTATCATAACGGTAGGCCAGATCCTGGGTTTCAAGCGTTAAGGCTCCCTGTGGTAAACGCAGCGGGCTGGTGGCCGTTAAAGATGTTGCTTCCTGTAGCGCAATATCGGCAACGCGTTCATTATGTAAGTTGATGATGTTCAGCTGAATGATAAAGTTGATGAGGGTATTTATTCGATCATAGAACTGGCTCCTGAAGGTGTTAAACGCGATAAACATGCCGATGGTTAAATGACTATCAATCATCAGTTTGCCGCTTACCCACAGGATAACAATTTGGTCGCAGGCGGCGATAAAAGATACAACGCCACCAAAGAAAAGATCCATTCGCGTCAAACGAATACCAGTATTGACCCTATCTGAAAAAAGGTTAAACCAATTATTGATTCTCAGGTCAGTCATCCCCTGAATCTTAATCGTCGCAATACCGTACAGGGTTTCCATAAAATAAGAATTAAGACGTGCCTCCTTGATTAATTCTTCTTCGGATAACTGGCGGTAGTATCGATAGGTTGCAAACCGAATGAAGGTATATATTGCGGTAAAAGAGACCACGATCATGCTGAGTTGCAGGTTGTATAAAAACATCATTATCAGCAAACCCATGAGCATTAGCGTATCAACAATGCTACCAGTTAAACCGGTGGTAAATGTGGCGCGTATCACATCAAGTGAGTGGAAACGAGACTGAATATCCCCCAGTTTGCGCCTTTCAAAATAGGTCGTCGGTAGCTTAATAAGGTGCGAAAAGAGGCTAAAGCTCCACTGGACGTCGATGAGTGTTCCCAGTATCAGCGTGGTCCAGGAGCGTATGACACTGACCGCCAAACGCAACAGAATCAGAATGAACAGCCCAAGACAGATGAGATTGAGTAAACCGTAATCTCCGGATGCAATGACATTATCCGTGACTAATTGTGTACCCACTGGCAACAGCAGGCTGATCAACTCAATCACCAGCGATAAGAAAAATATCTTTGTCAGTGATGCCGTCAGACCATTGATATTCTTTAATAACGTGGCGGTTTTTAACCTCTTTTGCTTCTTTTGACCTGAGAAGGCCGTTCCCGGCCATACCTCAAGCACGACACCGGTAAAATGCCTGGACAATTCGGGCATGCTAATTACCCGTCGTCCAAACGCAGGATCGTGGATCACCACGCTGTTCTTATCGACCTTAATCAGTACGACAAAATGGTTAAAATCCCAGTGCAAAATGCAGGGCTTACGCACATCACGTAATTCCTGAAGCTCCACGGACAATGCGCGTGACGACATCTCCAGTTCACTGGCAATTGCTTTTATCGCATTGAGGTTGACCCCACGCGATGACAAATTGAATTGTTGCCGGAGTTGTAGAAGGTCAACCTGCTTGCCATAAAAACTGCATATCATTGAAAGACAGGCCAGGCCACATTCGGATGCTTCAGTTTGAAAGACAACCGGGATGCGTTTAAATAACCTCAAATCAAGTTTGCGCATCAGCGTCTCAGGGGTATAAAAATTATTCATTTCCCGCATCCGTTACGCTCATTTTCATTTCGTAAAATGGCGATAATAACCATTCGTAGATACGTCTCTTTTCAAGGAAAAGAGAAATCTGCGCTTTTGCTCCCTGGCTCAGTGAGAGTTGCTTGCCATGAACCTGCACAGACTGTAGGTCAGGTTTGATCATGATTTTGTACCAGGATTTTTTATCGTCATAGAATTCGTGTGCAATGGTCTGCTTTGACAGGAGTTCAGGTTTCGATGCCGGAACCCTGGATATTGCTGATATTGATGCCCTGAACTGACCAAATTTCTCATAAGGAAAGGCGTCGTAACTGACATTAACGCGCTGGCCAATCGCAAGATAGGGGAGAACTTCATCCGGAACCCAGGTTTCGATATAGCATGGCGAATGTATATTCTGCTGAACACGCGCGAGTACATCGCCGGAGCCGATCATCTTACCTTGCGTCGTATTGATGGAGTCGATTAAGCCATCGGCTGTCGCCTCGATGACATAATTTCCTTCTGCTTCTGTGTTTAACTTTTCTTTTTCCAGCTCATACTTTTGTTGCTCAAGCTGATAAATCTGGTGGTCATAATCAGCTCCCTGGGACTGGATCTGCTGATTGAGCATATCTACCTGAACCTGGTCCTGTGATTTTCTGGCGACCAGGTCAGAAACATTGCTCTGCTGTTGATAGAGTAGTGCGTTTTGGCTGCTCATCTGGTCTTTCGTGACCAGACCTTTTTCCTGATAACTGCGGTAATCGTTAACGTTTTTCTCAATCTGATGCAGTTCCCGCTCAGCCTGCACAAGCAATTCAGATGAGGTGTTAAAACTGGACTGATAATGTACTTTCTGAATTATCAGTGCGTTGAGCGTACGTTTTTTCGAAGAGATCAAATTTGCCATCATTACACTGATACTGTTGATCTGTAGGGTGATCTCCTTTTTTTTGTTCTCATCAACCAGACCTGATTGCGTCGATACACCTGAATGAATGAGGAAGAGTGCGTCACCTTTTTTTATACGATCGCCTTCGCTAACAAAACTCTTCACTACCGTACCCTGCATTGATGCAGAGATATTCACTGCACCGGGGAAAGTCGTTATCTCACCGTGAACAATGACGCGCCGGGTATAGGAACCTTTGGCAATAAAAATAGAAATAGAGGCAATAAAAAACAGGCTGAGCAATACGATAAAAGCAAAAGGGATCCCTGGGAGAAGTACGGCCTTTCCTTCCCATCGGGTACTCTTATATTCAATAGCTTCCTTGCGAAACATATCTGGCCTCTTACGGCTGTGGAAATAGCCGCTCAATATCAGCGGCTATGAGTGATAACGATTCAGGAATTAATGTCTGCCGTGATCATTACCCTGGCGGCCACCGCCATTTTTCGAACCTCCATTACCTTTTGACGAACCACCGCTTTTACCACCAACGTTAACTGAGCAACCGCCGCTAAAGGAGGTGCTTTCAGAGTGAGAACCATCCTTGTTGGTGGTACTGGTGTGGGAATAGCTGCCGTTACAACCAGCACTACCACCACCGAACATCCCACCAATCGCACTACCGATAGAACCCCACATTCCTGCACCGCTTACATTGCTTAATTCATTTTCATTGAGTTCACGCATTATTAATTTTCCTTGCAATAGTGAGCAAAAGGTATACCCATAATATCCATAGACTTTTTCCATACCATTTCACCATCCGTGAATGAAATGTTTTTTACGCCAAAACGCGTAAAATCCTTTTCGCTGTACGTCGACAGACCTGTGTCTGGATCACCAATATTTTCTTTTTGCCCGCAAAGTGGCATCATCCATGACACATTTATATCTTTGTAAAATGCTTTATCCGTTTTTCTTATTTCTGAGAAAATGCGATCTGTTATCGTTGTGTCTGTATTGATTTCACCGTTAACCGTGGTCGTTAACTTACTGTCATCAGAATTAGGTGAGCCATGGAAACCAATAATGGAACCATAATTGATGATTTTGTTTTTTGCCGCAGGGAAAAGATAGTTAGCACAGGAAGAAAGACATAATCGCCTGACCTCAATGTTAATTTCTTTGTTATGAATAATGCGTGCTATTTTGATTGCAGTTTCGACATCACCGCCACCACTGTTTATCGATATTGTTCTTACAGGAATAAGGTTTTTTTTGATAATTGAAGAAATTATTTTGTCATCATCTTTTGATATATTTCCGTCGATATATAACGTATCAAAAACGAGGTGGGTTGAAAGTTTTGGTTCAAGCCCTTGCCTCACAATAAGTTGGCTAGAGAGTTGATATAAAATATCTCTGCTGGCTTTTTTATATCGGTAGGCGTTGTATGAGTAAATAGCGAAAGTGCAGAGTATCGCTATTAAAACGGCACAGAGGATGTATCCCTTTTTAATCTTCACGAAAAGTGCTGCTCCATGTGTAAAGTAATGTAAACCTACCATTATAAAAAAGAAGATAAATGCAGTATTTGTATCTAAATGTAAATTTGAGTAAAGTGAGTTTGTATCAATCTCGAGCAAAGCCGCGTGAAATGGGATTCCCATGGAGTAAGTAGTGGTAATGTGGTGATGAAAAGAAACTGTACGGAAGCGTTTTTCTGTAGGGTTTTACAGATTGAATTGATACGAATACCTCTGCAAAAACGCACTTAAATAAAACTCGTCTCACTGACTATTGTCCCGAAACTCAATAGCATCTCCGAATGCTAAATTTTCGTTCTTTAGATCAATCCCCCTAAGCTGAATCTGGCGCATAGCCAAAGCTTATCTTTCCCGCTACAGTTACTTTTCCACGGCGAGCAGGAGATAAACATGCTTTATATCTTTGACTTAGGAAATGTAATCGTCGATATCGATTTTAATCGGGTGCTGGGCGCATGGAGCGATTTTAGCCGTGTCCCACTGGCGACATTGAAGCAGAGTTTCGTGATGAGCGAGACCTTCCATCAACACGAACGCGGCGAAATCAGCGATGAAGAGTTCGCCGAACGTTTCTGCCATGAACTGGATCTGCCGTTAAGCTACGAGCAGTTTTCTCACGGCTGGCAGGCGGTATTTGTGGCGATACGTCCGGAAGTTACGAACATCATGCACAAACTGCGAGAGCAAGGACATCGTGTGGTGGTGTTGTCAAATACCAACCGTCTGCACACCACATTTTGGCCTGAGGAGTACCCTGAAGTTAAGGCAGCGGCAGATAAGATTTATCTTTCGCAGGAAATGGGGATGCGTAAACCTGAGGCACGAATTTATCAGGCTGTTCTTCAGGCAGAAGGATTTACCGCGGCCGATGCGGTCTTTTTCGACGACAACGCCGATAATATAGAGGGAGCTAACCAGTTGGGTATTACGTCAATTCTGGTGACCGGAAAAGAGACGATACCAAACTACTTTGCGAAGCAGTTATGCTAAAAACCGTTCATCAAAAAGCCACCCATCATACTCGCCCGCTGAGAGCCTGGCTAAAACTGCTCTGGCATCGCATTGATGAGGACAACATGACCACGCTGGCGGGTAATCTCGCGTACGTGTCGTTGCTCTCATTAGTGCCGCTGGTGGCGGTTATCTTTGCGCTTTTTTCCGCTTTTCCAATGTTTGCAGACGTTAGTCTGCAGCTTCGCCATTTTGTCTTCGCAAATTTTATTCCTGCAACCGGGGATGTCATCCAGAACTACATTGAGCAGTTCGTTGCTAACTCCAACAAGATGACGGCAGTGGGGGCATGCGGTCTTATCGTCACTGCGCTGCTGTTGATGTACGCCATTGATAACGCGCTGAACACCATCTGGCGGAGTAAAAAGGCACGACCGAAGGTGTACTCCTTTGCCGTTTACTGGATGATCCTGACGCTGGGTCCGTTGCTGGCCGGGGCGAGTCTGGCAATCAGCTCGTATCTTCTTTCATTACGCTGGGCGAGTGATTTAAACGGCGTTATTGATAATGTGCTTCGCATCTTCCCGCTGATCCTGTCTTGGCTCTCATTCTGGCTGCTCTATAGCGTCGTGCCGACCACGCGCGTGCCTAACCGTGATGCGGTCGTGGGGGCGCTAGTGGCGGCGTTGCTCTTTGAGCTCGGGAAGAAAGGGTTTGCCCTCTACATCACCATGTTTCCGTCCTATCAGCTGATTTACGGCGTGCTGGCGGTGATCCCGATTTTGTTTGTCTGGGTCTACTGGACCTGGTGTATCGTCTTGCTTGGTGCCGAAATAACTGTCACTCTCGGTGTCTATCGCGAACTCAAAAAAGCAGCAGCAGCTGAAAAACAACAAGAAGCAGACCAACCATGATTGCATTGATACAGCGCGTAACCCTTGCCAGCGTCACCGTGGAGGGAGAGGTGACGGGTGAAATTGGCCCAGGACTTTTGGTGTTGTTAGGTGTCGAAAAGGATGATGACGAACAAAAAGCCAACCGCTTGTGTGAGCGTGTGTTGGGCTACCGTATTTTCAGCGATGCGGAAGGTAAGATGAACCTTAACGTTCAGCAGGCGGGCGGCAGCGTGCTGGTGGTGTCTCAGTTCACACTGGCGGCGGATACCGAGCGCGGCATGCGCCCGAGTTTTTCTAAAGGTGCCACACCTGATCGTGCTGAAGAACTTTATGAGTATTTTGTTGAGCGCTGTCGCCAGCAGGAAATGAATACGCAAACCGGACGATTCGCTGCTGATATGCAGGTTTCGCTGGTGAACGATGGCCCCGTCACATTCTGGCTCCAGGTATGAGCCAACTGGCGGCGTGGCCGCGGGTAACAAGAGAGAGTACAGCTATGTATCACCTTCGAGTACCGCAAACGGAAGAAGAGTTAGAAGCCTATTACCAGTTCCGCTGGGAAATGCTGCGCAAGCCATTACATCAGCCAAAAGGGTCTGAACGCGACGCCTGGGATGCGATGGCCCACCATCAGATGGTGATGGATGAAGAGGGCAACCTCGTCGCCGTTGGGCGTTTGTATATCAACGCCGATAACGAAGCGTCTATTCGCTTTATGGCGGTTCATCCCTCCGTGCAGGACAAAGGTCTGGGGACGCTGATGGCGATGACCCTGGAATCTGTCGCCCGTCAGGAAGGCGTTAAGCGCGTCACCTGTAGTGCCCGCGAAGATGCCGTGGAGTTCTTCGCGAAACTTGGTTTTGTTAATCAGGGGGAAATCACTACCCCGCAAACCACACCGATTCGTCACTTTTTGATGATTAAACCTATCGCCACGCTGGATGATATTTTGCATCGCGCCGACTGGTGCGGGCAGCTACAGCAAGCCTGGTATCAGCACATTCCGCTGAGTGAAAAAATGGGTGTCCGTATTCAGCAGTACACAGGACAAAAATTTATCACCACCATGCCGGAGATCGGCAATCAAAACCCACACCACACCCTGTTTGCCGGAAGTCTGTTCTCGCTGGCTACGCTGACCGGCTGGGGGCTTATCTGGCTGATGCTGCGTGAGCGCCATCTGGGGGGGACGATCATTCTGGCCGACGCCCATATCCGCTATAGCGCACCGATCAGCGGTAAACCGAGCGCCGTGGCCGATCTGGGTTCACTGGGTGGCGACCTCGATCGCCTGGCCCGAGGTCGCAAAGCCCGCGTACAAATGCAGGTTGAACTGTTTGGTGACAAAACATCTGGCGCGGTGTTTGAAGGCACCTATATTGTTCTTCCGGCGAAGCCATTCGGCGCGTATGAAGAGGGTGGGAACGAAGAGGAATAATCCCTTCGTTGTTATTGCCTGGCTGAGCTAATTCGCCAGGCGATGTCTCGCATAACGTCTCGAGCTGACTGACTAACACCGCCAAGCTGAAAGAAGCCATGGATAACGCCCAGCCAGCGCTGAGCAGTACACTTCACACCCTGCTCAGTCAGATGCTGGAACAGCATTTCTCCCTCATCACATAGCGGATCGTATTCAGCGGTAATAATGTGCACAGGCGGAAGGCCGTGAAAATCATCGCGCCACAGTGGGCTGGCTTCCGGATGCTGAAGGTCAGTCTCTGCGAGATACATTTCATACCCGCTGAGCAGGGTATCGCGGGTGATAATATAATCCGTGCCATTCAGGGCATAACTTTCAAAGCTGGCTGTGGCATCAAGCATGGGATAGATCAGGATGAGCTGTGCTGGATTCCACAGGCCTTTATCTTTGAGCCGCAGTGATGTCACCAGCGCAAGATGTCCACCTGCACTGTCGCCGCAAAGGGTGATTCGGTTTTTATCTACACCCAGTTTGTCTGCATTCTGCCAGACAAGCTCTGCAGCGCGTTCTGCGTCGTCATGTGCTGCGGGGAATTGATGCTCGGGTGCCAGTCTGTACTGAACCGCAATCACCCGGCAGCTACCGTAAAATGCCAGCTGGCGGAGCTGATTATCATGCGTATCAAATCCACCGCTGATAAAGCACCCGCCGTGGTAGTAGATGGCTGCAGGCAATAATTCAGACGCATTGAGAGGTGAAAACACCCGGATGGTAAGTCCATCAAGGACAAGCGTCTCCACCTGAACGCGCGTTTCTATCTTCCCGGCAAGCCCCGTGCTGGCAACATACCCTGCTCGTCGTACCTCAATGGTCTGTCGACGCGACGATGGCCGACCTGCAGCGATAAATCCCTGAACCAGCTGCGCAATACCCTTTTCCAGTGCCATGAAAATGCCCTTTAACTGTATGGATATACAGCTTTATAGCCTGGTTTAATTCAAAAGAAAACAAGAATGTTGTTGAGGACAACAATCTGGAAAGCGCCTCGCAAATGGAAGGCAAACTATTGGCGGGGACTTTTACTCTACTGAGAGAAAGCGTATGTTGCCTTGAAAATAAACAATAATGATATACTGAGGTGATATATGAGTTTTCTCGTGGAGCTTAACATGGGCAGGATTCTGATCGATTTGTCGGATGACGTTATTCAACGTCTCGATAACCTCAAACAGCTGCGTAACCAACCTCGTGCCGAATTACTGCGTGAAGCAATTGAGCAGTTTCTCGATCAGCAAAGCTCATCCGTTATCCGTGATGCGCTTGGTCTGTGGGGGAACCAGCAAGAAGATGGATTAGAGTATGAACGTAAGCTGCGTGAGGAGTGGTAGCTATGGAACACATGGCGGTTTTTGATACCAATATCCTGATCGACCTTTTCAATAATCGCGTCGAGGCAGCAAATACAATCGAAAACACAGCATCGCACCGGTCAATCAGTCTAATTACATGGATGGAAGTCATGGTGGGGGCACGCAAACATGGCCACGAAGCGAAAACAGCGACAGTGTTGGGCGCATTTGAGATTATCGATGTAACCCGAGAGATTGCTGAAAGAAGCGTCGTGCTCCGTGAGAAACATGGCATGAAACTGCCGGATGCCATTATTTTAGCGACTGCCCAAAGCAGAAATAGCCCGTTAATAACCCGGAATACCAAAGACTTTCAGGGTATTCCAGGGGTTGTTTCACCGTACCAGCTGTAGGCCGGGCAAGCACGCGCCGCCCGGCACTGTCACAGGGAATTATTCCCCTTCACCCGGGAACAGGAACGGGTTGATCGAGCTGCGGGCAAAGCCCTCCTGCTCCATCTTTGCGTCCAGAATCAGCGAGGCGAGATCGTCGGCTACCGCTTCGACTTTTGGGTCTTTTTCCTGATACAGAATCTTGAGGTAAGTCCCGCAGTCGCCGCAGCTTTCGGCTTTTACCGCTGCTTCTTCGTTTTCCAGCGACCAGTAGTTGAGATCGCGAGTCTGTTCACAGTTGCTGCACTTCACGCGCACTACATGCCATTCGGTTTCACACAGGTTGCAGTGCAGGTAGCGCAGCCCCTGAGTGGTACCAATCTGCACCATACTGGATACCGGCATAGAGCCGCATACCGGGCAAAACTGGCGTGCTTCACCATATTCTGCACGGGCTTTACCGGGGATCAGGCTCGCCATTTGCGCCCAGTAGAGCGACAGCGCAGCCCAGATAAACGGGGCTTTATCACTGCTGACCAGCGTAAAATCGGAAGCAAACAGCGCGCTCGCCATCTCTTCCAGCTCCTGATCGGAGGCTTTTTCCAGATTTTCGATAACGGCCAGCGCGGTGCCGCTCATCTCTGGCTTCAGTTCGGCAATCAGCGAATGCAGCAGCTTGTGCCAGTGTTTATCGCGCGGCAGCACGTGAATATCCAGCGGTGGTTTGCCTTGCTCACTGGCTTCTTTAATGCGCGCAGTCAGGTCCATTTGCAGAGGGTGGTCGTACAGCACCACTTCCTGCGCGTGGGCAATCAGCGCGGCGAAGCGCAGAAAATCGCCCAGCGGGTTGTTCTCTGCCAGCTCGCGCAGACGCTCTGCGCGGCGGTTGTAGAGGTTCTTGAGCCTGGGGAATAACAACGGCGGAATATATTCCGCCGTGCGTTTCTCGCTCGACCCCAGCTCATCTTGCGGGATTATGCGAATACTCATTCAGATGACTTTTCCTGTTTCTGGCGGACTTCACGGTACCAGCGTGGGTGATGTTTCTTTGCCCACGTACTGGTTACCCATCCTTCCACCATCGCGGTAATGGTGCCTTTCACCCAAAGGGCGGCGTAGATATGCACCATGATAACCACAATTAACGCCACTGCGGCAAATGAATGCAGCATCAGCGCGAATCGGATCACCGGGATTGAGAAAGCAGGCGCAAAGTACGGACGCCAGATGATCACGCCGCTCACCAGCAACAGGACCAGGAAGATAATCGCCGCCCAGAATACGCATTTCTGACCGAAGTTATAACGCCCGGTATCACCTACTTCCTCGTTGACGACAATCTTACGAATATTCTTCGCCCAAAAGATATCATCCCGATTGATTAGGTTATGGTGCCAGTAGCGGAAAAACATGATGATGAACGACGCGAACATGATGACGCCAACAAACGGGTGCAGGATGCGCGCCAGCTGTGGTGTCCCCATGATCTGCATCAGCCAGTTGAAGGACGGGAAGAAGAACCCCAGCCCGCTTATCGCCGCCAGCATGAAGCAGAAGGCGGTGACCCAATGGTTGATACGTTCCGGCGCGGTATAGCGCACGATGGTGTCACGTTTTCTCATTTGCGCACCTCGTCTTTCTCTTCATGCAGGTTGTCATCTTCCTCTTCCGCGCGGTTCGGACCGACACCAACGTAGTGGAAAATGCTTGCTGCGAAGGTAGCAGCAAAGCCCACCGCGGCCAGCGGTTTCCAGATGCCTTTCCAGAACTTCACGGTGGCGCTGATTTCCGGGTTTTCCGGCAGGCCGTGATACAGATTCGGCTTGTCGGCGTGGTGCAGCACGTACATCACGTGCGTACCGCCAACCCCGGCCGGATCGTACAGGCCCGCATTGTCGTAACCACGGGTTTTCAGCTCGCCCACGCGCTCTGCCGCCAGCGTTTTCATATCCTCTTTCGAACCAAAGTGGATAGCACCGGTCGGGCAGGTCTTCACGCAAGCCGGCTCCTGGCCGACGTTTACACGGTCAACACACAGCGTACATTTGTAGACGCGGTTGTCTTCCGGGTTCAGTCGCGGCACGTTGAACGGACAGCCGGCAATGCAGTAGCCGCAGCCAATACACTGCTCAGATTGGAAGTCGACGATACCATTGGCATACTGAATGATAGCCCCTTCTGACGGGCACGCCTTCAGACAGCCCGGATCCGCGCAGTGCATACAGCCGTCTTTGCGGATAAGCCATTCCAGTTTGTCGTTCTGCTCCACTTCAGAGAAGCGCATCACCGTCCAGGACTTGGCGGTCAGGTCCGCCGGGTTGTCATAAACCCCGACGTTGTGACCCACTTCGTCACGGATGTCGTTCCACTCTGAACAGGCCACCTGACAGGCTTTACAGCCGATACAGGTGGTCACGTCGATAAGCTTCGCCACTTCCTGCTGGTGGTCCCGCGCCTGAGGCGCGGGCGTGAAACCGTTAGTCGCGGAACGACGGATAATGTCCTGAGATTGATAAGCCATAAGTCGTCTCCGTTACACCTTTTCCACGTTCACGAGGAAGGCCTTAAACTCCGGCGTCTGCGTGTTCGCATCACCGACGAACGGCGTCAGGGTGTTCGCAATAAACCCTTTCTTCGCCACGCCCTCATACCCCCAGTGAATAGGAATACCGATGGTATCCACCTGCTGACCGTGAACGTTCAGCGTGCGAATGCGCTTGGTCACCACCGCCTTGGCTTTGATGTAGCCACGGTTAGAGGAGACCTTCACGGTATCGCCATGGGCAATGCCGAGCTTGTTCGCCAGCTTTTCACCGATCTCCACAAACTGTTCCGGCTGCGCGATGGCGTTAAGCAGCGCGTGCTTGGTCCAGTAGTGGAAGTGCTCAGTCAGACGGTAAGTGGTGCCCACGTACGGGAACTTGTCCTTTTTACCCAGCGCTTCGAAATCGCCCTTGAAGATACGGGCTGCCGGGTTAGAGACCACGTTCGGGTGCAGCGGGTTGGTGCCCAGCGGCGTCTCAAACGGCTCGTAGTGTTCCGGGAACGGCCCTTCCGCCATTTTATCAATAGCAAACAGGCGTCCCATCCCTTCAGGCTGCATGATAAACGGCCCGACATCGCTGCCTGGTGCGGCAGTGCTGTAGTCCGGAATATCCACGCCGCCCCATTTCGCACCGTCCCACTTGAGAAGCTGACGCTTCGGATCCCACGGATTACCCTGCGGGTCAGCGGAGGCGCGGTTATAGAGGATGCGGCGGTTGAGCGGCCACGCCCACGCCCAGCCCAGCGTGTTGCCAAGACCTGACGGGTCGGCGTTGTCGCGGTTGGCCATCTGGTTGCCTTTCGGCGTCCAGCTACCGGCAAAGATCCAGCAGCCGCTTGAGGTGGTGCCGTCATCACGCAGATGCGCGAAGGTGCTCAGCTGCTCGCCTTTCTTCGCCAGCACGGTACCGGTGGCCGGGTCGATAACGTCCGCCAGCGCCTTACCGTTGCTCTCCATCGCCACTTCTTCCGGCGCTGGGTTTTCCGGCGTCGAATAGTTCCAGCTCATGTTCAGCACCGGTTCCGGGTTCGCGCCGCCTTCAGCCGCATACATCTTACGCAGGCGTAAGAAGATACCGGCCAGGATCTCGCCGTCGTTCATGGCGATGCCCGGGGCGTCCGCACCTTTCCAGTGCCACTGCAGCCAGCGTCCGGAGTTGACTATAGAACCGTTCTCTTCCGCGAAGCAGGTCGATGGCAGACGGAACACTTCGGTTTGAATCTTCGATGGATCGACGTCGTTCGATTCACCGTGGTTCTGCCAGAAGGTCGAGGTCTCGGTATTGAGCGGGTCAATCGTCACCAGGAACTTCAGCTTCGACAGAGACTCAACAACCTTGTTCTTGTTCGGGAACGAGGCAACCGGGTTAAAGCCCTGGCACAGATAGCCGTTCACTTTGCCCTGGTGCATCATCTCGAAATACTGCAGAACGTCGTAACCTTTGTCCCACTTCGGCAGCCAGTCAAAGCCCCAGCTATTTTCCGCCGTCGCTTTGTCGCCGAAGAACGCTTTCATCATGGAGACGAAGAACTTCGGATAGTTGCCCCAGTAGTTCACCTGGCCTTCAAGCAGCGGTTTAGGCGTGCTGGCCGTCAGGTAGGTTTGCAGGTCTGGCTGTTTCTCGCTTGGCAGATTCATATAGCCTGGCAGGCTTTGAGACAGGAGACCCAGGTCGGTCAGGCCCTGAATGTTGGAGTGACCGCGCAGGGCGTTCACGCCGCCGCCTGCCATCCCCATGTTGCCGAGTAGGAGCTGAACCATCGCCATGGTACGGATGTTCTGCGCACCGATAGAGTGCTGCGTCCAGCCGAGGGCGTACAGGAACGACGCGGTTTTATCTTTCGCGCTGGTTTCGGCGATAAGCTCGCACACCTTCAGGAAGTCCGCCTTCGGCGTACCACAGATGTTTTCGACAACGTCCGGTGTATAGCGGGAAACGTGCTCTTTCAGCAGGTTCCACACGCAGCGCGGATGTTGCAGCGTGGTATCGCGCTTCGCAAAGCCTTTCTCATCCAGCTCGTAGTTCCAGCTGGTTTTGTCGTATTTGCGTTTTTCGGCGTCATAACCGCTGAACAGGCCATCTTCGAAGTGGTAATCCTCACGCACGATCAGGCTGGCGTTGGTATAGGCTTCGGTGTATTCGCGGTTATATTTTTCGTTGGTCATCAGGTACAGCAATACGCCTGACAGGAAAGTGATGTCAGTACCTGAACGAATAGGGGTGTAGAAATCCGCCACTGACGCAGTACGCGTAAAGCGGGGATCGATAACAATCAGTTTCGCACCGTTGTGGATTTTGGCTTCCATCGCCCAGCGGAACCCGACAGGGTGCGCTTCAGCGGCGTTACCGCCCATCACCACAATGAGGTTGGCGTTCTTGATGTCGACCCAGTGGTTGGTCATCGCACCGCGACCAAATGTTGGAGCAAGACTTGCTACCGTTGGTCCGTGTCAGACACGCGCCTGGTTGTCGACCGCGAGCATACCGAGTGCACGCGTAAATTTCTGGGTTAAATAACCGGTTTCGTTGCTGGAAGCAGAGGCACACAGCATCCCGGAGGAGAGCCAGCGGTTGACCGTGACGCCGTCGGCGTTTTTCTCAACAAAGTTGGCATCGCGATCTTCTTTAATATGTTTTGCGATGCGGTCAAACGCTTCTTCCCAGCTAATTTGCTGCCATTTGTCGGAGCCAGGCGCGCGATATTCAGGGAATTTGAGGCGGCTTTCGGAGTGGATAAAGTCCACCAGACCGGCCCCTTTCGGGCACAACGCGCCGCGGTTGACCGGATGATCCGGGTCGCCTTCGATATGGAAAATAGACGCTTTGGCGTTTTTAGCACCGTCGCCGAGGCTATACATTAACAGCCCGCAACCGACAGAGCAGTACGTACAGGTATTACGGGTTTCACGGGTGCGCAGCAGCTTATACTGCCGCGTTTCCGCCAGCGCTACGCCGGGCGCAAAGCCCAGTGCCGCTGCCGTGGTGCCTGCCATACCGCCAGCGCAGATCTTAAAGAACTGCCTTCTGCTGACCTGCATGGGTCACTCCTTGTTTCGACATTGCTTACATATGGTGTTTTGACTTCGCGGCTAAAGAATGACCGCAAAGGAGAAAAATTTGCGTTAATCCCTCAATTCCACGAGGGATATCATAAGAATACCACAATGTCGGTATGCCTGTTCTCATGGCGTTAAAACAAAGTGAACGTATTATCACCTTGCTGATTATAAAGTGTGATGTTGATCACGCTGGAAGCTCGACATGTTAAAGCCGTGTAGCGGGTGTCGGGTTGCACCCCTCCGAAATGAGTAGGAGAATGGTTGTTGAAAAGTTGATCCATACTATGCGTAAGACCTGCAGTTTATGTTGCAATAGCAGGCTCACCTTCGTGGTTGTTCAGGAATACCGCTGTGTCTAAACAAAACCGTGCTCCTCACTCGTCGTCATTGCCTGCGGGCATTGTGGAATTGTCGGTGCACAGGCCGCCCCACATTACTCACGCCACGCCCGATTTTCTGGCCGAGGAAGTTCCCGTTGCCCTGGTTTACAACGGTATTTCGCATGTGGTGATGATGGCCTCTCCGAAAGATCTCGAGCTTTTTGCCATTGGTTTTTCTCTTTCGGAGGGCATCATTGAGCACCCGCAGGAGATCTACGGCATGGATGTGGTTCAGGCCTGCAACGGCCTGGAAGTGCAAATTGAACTCTCGAGCCGCCGTTTTATGGGGCTGAAAGAGCGTCGACGTGCGCTGGCAGGGCGCACCGGTTGCGGTGTCTGCGGCGTTGAGCAACTCAACGATATTGGTAAACCCGTTACGCCTCTGCCGTTTACTCAGACCTTTAATCTGGCGTATCTCGACCATGCGCTTGAACACCTCAACGACGTTCAGCCGATAGGTCAACTGAGCGGTTGTACACACGCCGCAGCCTGGGTGCTGCCATCAGGTGAAATTGCCGGTGGGCATGAGGATGTGGGTCGCCACGTGGCGCTGGATAAGCTGCTCGGTCGCCGTGCGCGTGAAAACGACATCTGGCAGCAAGGTGCTGCGCTGGTGTCCAGTCGGGCCAGCTACGAGATGGTGCAGAAATCCGCGATGTGTGGCGTTGAAATTTTGTTTGCCGTGTCGGCGGCGACCACGCTGGCGGTGGAAGTGGCCGAGCGCTGTAACCTGACGCTGGTAGGGTTCTGCAAGCCGGGAAGGGCGACAATTTATACCCATCCTCAGCGCTTAATTGTTGATCAGTAATTTTGAATGATATTAGCAAATCCTTCCGCTTTTAGTTGTTGGTGATGAGGTCTAGTATTTATCTCATCAAGGCACAACGCCTTATCTAAACAACTTAACGAAAGGGTTTAAATCATGAAAAGCATCAAAACTTTTGTCGCTGTAATCGCTCTGGCTACTTCTTTCGGTTCTTTCGCAGCACAGACTGTGACCGCAACAGCCTCTACCATTGACGGCGCAGAAGCGAAAATCGCTGCACAGGCTCAGGAAGCAGGCGCGTCATCTTACAAAATTACCCAGGCATTCTCCGGTAACCGTGTACACATGACGGCTGAACTGAACAAATAATCTCGCTTTACCGTCGAAAGAGCGCCCCCGGGGCGCTTTTTTTATTGTATCCCCGCCAGGCGCAGTAGCGCCGTTACCACCGCCGCCGCAACGATCACCACAATTAACGGCATCTTCCGCCAGGCCAGAAACACCGCAAACGCCACGCCCAGCACGCGCGCCATACCCGCAAAATGTTCCCCTTCATAAAAGGTTGTCGCCAGCGCCACGGAAAAGAGTAAAACCGTTGCCGCGTCAGAAAGCAGCGACTGTGAACGCTCCGACAGTGCCAGCCTGCTGCCGAGCTTTGCACCACCCAGACGCATCAGATACGTCCCTGCCGATAAGATGGCAATCCCCAGAATAAAGAATGTCATGTTTCCCATTATTTTTTCCTCGCCGCCAGGCCCAGTAAAGACAGCAGAACCGGCAAACCGACCGGAGCAAACGGTACGGCAGACAGTGACAACACTGCGCCGCTACAGGCACGGATCAGCGTGGTACGGTTTTTAAATGCGGGTACCACTAAGGCCAGTAATATGGCCGGGAACACCGCATCCAGCCCGATGGTTTCTGGATCTGGCAGAAGTTTACCGACCATGGCACCCAGCAGCGCTCCCAGCGGCCAGATAATCGCCACACCTAAACCACATAACCAGTAGGCAGCTTTACGCTGTTCGGGCGTTTTTTGCGACAGGCCAAACACCACGCTTTCATCGTTCATGATGTGACAGCCCAAAAAACTCAAACCACGTTTGCCGACCAGTTCACGCACCGTGACGCCAAACGGCACATGGCGGGCGTTCACCAGCAACCCGGCAGCCGCAGCCGCCAGAGGGTTACCCCCGCTCGCGACAATGCCGATAAACATAAATTCGGACGCGCCCGCGAGTACGGTAATGGAAAGCACAAACGGTACCCAAACAGGAAAACCGTAGGCTATCGCCAGCGAGCCGTATGACATCCCGACCACACCAACGGCGAGACAAACCAGGATGATTGCTTTTATCGTGTCGCCTTTCAGGCAAGAGAAATGATGCTTCATACAATTTTAGCCATATCGAACGTGTATCCATTATAATGAACGCAACAAAACAGTTTTTCAAGACGAACGATTCGTTCGATTTATAGAACAAGAGGCCGTTATATGACGCAGCCAATTAGCGTAATCGCCAAAAGTCTGGTGCGAGAACGCCAGCGAACCGGACTTTCACTGGCGGAAATTGCCCGCCGTGCCGGGATCGCTAAATCCACGCTGTCCCAGCTGGAGTCTGGCAATGGCAACCCTAGCCTGGAAACGCTGTGGTCGCTTTGCGTGGCGCTGGATATTCCTTTCGCCCGTTTACTGGAACCACAACAGCCGACCACGCAGGTGATTCGCCGCGGTGAAGGGACCAAAGTGGTCGCCGGGCAGGCTAACTATGAAGCCATTTTACTGGCGGCGTGTCCACCGGGCGCGCGTCGCGATGTTTACCTTCTGATGACCCAACCGGGTGCAGATCGACTCTCTCAGCCGCATTCGCCTGGCTCGGTAGAGCATATTATCGTGACGCAGGGGCGGGCACTGGTCGGCCTGATTGACGCGGCGGAAGAGCTGAATGCGGGGGATTACATCTGCTATCCCGCCGATCGTCCGCACATCTTTAAAGCTCTGGAGCCAGACACGTATGCGCTGCTGGTGGCGGAACAGAATTAAAGCGCCGGGTAATTTTGTGTTAACTCAATGATATAAATAACAATTTCTCCATTTCCCAAAAGCAAATAACCTTATAAAAATTACGGCATTGATAATCATTTTCAATATCATTTAATTAACTATAATGAACCAACTGCTTACGCGGCATTAACAGCTGTGCCGCCCGACAATAATGGAGAGGATTATGAGTTATACACTGCCATCCCTGCCGTATGCCTACGACGCACTGGAACCGCATTTCGACAAGCAGACGATGGAAATCCATCATACTAAACACCACCAGACCTATGTGAACAACGCGAATGCGGCGCTGGAAAGCCTGCCAGAGTTCGCTAACCTGTCTGCTGAAGAGCTGATCACCAAACTGGATCAACTGCCAGCGGACAAGAAAACCGTACTGCGTAACAACGCAGGTGGTCATGCGAACCACAGCCTGTTCTGGAAAGGCCTGAAAACCGGTACCACCCTGCAGGGTGACCTGAAAGCGGCGATCGAGCGTGACTTCGGTTCAGTTGACAACTTCAAAGCGGAATTCGAAAAAGCGGCTGCAACGCGTTTTGGTTCTGGCTGGGCGTGGCTGGTACTGAAAGGTGACAAACTGGCGGTAGTTTCAACGGCTAACCAGGATTCCCCTCTGATGGGTGAAGCAATTTCTGGTGCATCCGGTTTCCCAATCGTGGGTCTGGACGTATGGGAACATGCTTACTACCTGAAATTCCAGAACCGTCGCCCGGACTACATCAAAGCATTCTGGGACGTTGTTAACTGGGACGAAGCCGCTGCACGTTTTGCTGCTAAAAAATAATCCCTGATATCGGTATCACCGGTTAATTCATAAATGAAGCCTGGTTAATTTCACCAGGCTTTTTCAATTTTTCCCTCTCAGCGTATCAGATTATTTTTACTTAAATTCTAATTAAGAAAATATCAGCGCCTGAGGTTTATCTGTATGAATATAATTTGACCTGAAAAATATTCTGGCTGACAGTTGCTAACGCTTTTGTTCCCACCCTTTTCAGGTCAATGTCCATGCATATTAATAAAAAGCTAACAATATGTTTGCAGGTGTTTTTTTACCTGCACTTCACGTTTTGTAATGCATTCTTGTTCTCGTTTCCCGCGCATGCTGAAACAAATCGGAACGTAGAAATCAATACGAAAAGTGGTGAAAATAATACTGTAAAAGTAAAAGATACGCCATCAGATACCCGCGATAGTGATAAAGATATAGCCGGGGTGCTTTCTGGTGCTGGCTCATTATTAAGCCAGGATAATAAAAGTGACGCTATTATAAATTCATTGATTAATAGCGGTTCAAGTAAAGCTACAAATGAAATTCAACAGTGGTTGCAGCAATTTGGCACGGCCAGAGTGAATATTGGTCTTGACCAGAATTTTTCGCTGGAGAGTGCGAATCTGGATCTGCTGCTCCCGCTGTATGATGATAAAGGCGCCAATTTATTATTCACGCAACTGGGTGGGCGACGCGAAGACGATCGTAACATCTTTAACGCCGGTCTTGGCTATCGCTACTTTGCTGATAGCTGGATGTGGGGGGTGAACGCCTTCTATGATCAGCAAGTATCCGGCAATACGCACCAGCGAATGGGTGTCGGTGGCGAATTAGGTTGGGACTACTTGAAGCTCAGTGCCAACGGTTATAAACGCCTTTCCGGGTGGAAAACATCTTCAACACATCAGGATTACGAAGAGCGCGTCGCAGATGGCTATGATGTGCGTACAGAGGGGTATTTACCCGTTTATCCTCAACTCGGCGCAAAACTGGTCTGGGAACAATATTATGGCGACGATGTTGCCTTGTTTGGTGACGACGATGATGACCGCCAAAAAAATCCTTATGCTGTTACTGCTGGAATTAACTTTACCCCATTCCCCCTTATTTCATTTGGTCTTAACCAAAAAATGGGTAAGGGTGATCACAATGATACACAGGTTGAATTTAATGTTAACTGGATGCCGGGTGTACCCATTGCAACACAGCTAGACTCCGAAAAAGTCAAAGAGCGCCGCACATTACTTGGCAGTCGAATGGATCTGGTTAATCGTAACAATAACATTGTGCTGGAATACCGTAAGCAGGATCTTATTTCGCTCTCGCTTCCTGAGCGTATTGAAGGTGTTGAATCGAAAACAGTGCCTGTTACTGTGAACATTAAGACAAAATACCCTGTCGATCATATTGTCTGGCAAGACGAAAATCTGGTTAAAAATGGCGGGAAAATTAGCGAGAAAAATGGCGCCTGGTTTGTTGTATTACCGCATTATGAGCAAAACGGTGCTGAGAAAAATATGTATGTGGTCTCCGCAACGGCTTATGACAATCGAGGAAATAAATCTGATACCGCGCATATGACCGTGGCGGTGAATGGATTTGACGTCACTCAGGTCACTTCTGATACCACTTCCGAAAATACGCATTTGCCAGCTGATGGCGTGAGTACCACACAAGTCATGGTGACGATAACATCCGGTGGCGGGCAGAAAATCACGGGGCTTGCCAGCCATCTGAGCAGCCAGTTGCTCCGCGTGTCCGCACGGAAAAAGACCGTGGGTACCGACCTGGTTAGCGAGAAAATGACGGCGTTTCGGGAACAGTCCGCAGGGGTGTATGTGAGTACATTCACCAGCGGAAGTGTGCCGGGGGATGTGACAATCCAGCCGTTGTACGATACGACGAAGCTGAATAAAACCGTGGTCACTCTTGATGCAACAGACGACTCTCAACACTTTGACCATCTGGAGGCGTCAAAAAATACGGCACTGGCGAACGGTCAGGATGCGATTATGCTGACGGCGCATGTGGTTAATGCGGCGAATGAACCGGTACAAGGTGCGAAGGTTAAATGGCAGGGGGATAACTCGCATGCCGTTTTCTCTGCTGCGCAAAGCACCAGCGATGCGCAAGGTAATGCGACGGTATCGGTCACCAGTCACGATGTACTTAGTCTGACGGTTAACGCGCAACTGGAAAATGGCGAATCGATTACAGGCCCTGCGCTGCAATTCACCGCTGATGCCGATTCCGCCGTCGTGACGCATCTTGAAGCGGATAAGACCGTCGCCAAAGCGGATAATCAGGATACGATCACGCTTACCGCGGTGGTGACTGATGACAGTCAGCATCCGCTGGTTAATCAGCCTGTGCAATGGGCGATAGACTCTGCAAATACGTCGGTACATCTCGCGGATAAACAGAGCAACACCAATGAACAAGGGGTGGCGACGATCTCGATCGCCTCGGCTAAAGCCGGGCAGGGAATTGTTTCCGCCACTGCCGGCAATAGCGAGAGCGTCACCTCTGACAAACTCACCTTTGTTGCCGATAGCGAAAGCGCAACCCTTGGAACTATCACGGCCAGTAAAACCAGTGCGCTGGCGAACGGGCAGGATACGATCTCACTTGAAGTTAAAGTGGAAGATGCCAACAAAAACCCGGTGAAGGGTGCAAAAGTCGATTGGTCTACGGGCAGCGCGACCGCCCACCTTTCCGGGACATCTACTGAAACTAACGCTCTCGGGATAGCGACCATTGAAGTCACTTCAGCAAACATTGAAGCGCTTGAAGTGACGGCGACGATGGGCGGACAAACGCAGACATCTCCTGCACTTAATTTTACCGTGGATAGCACAACGGCAGTGGTCAAAACGCTGAATGTCGATAAATCTCAGGCGACAGCGAATAACAATGATCGTATTACGCTGACGGCGGAAGTTGTCGATGCTAACGATCATCCGGTTCCTGCATCAACGTTGCAGTGGTCCATTGTTCAGGGGCAAGGCACATTGAGCGCATCACAGAATGCGACAAATGAGTCAGGTATGGGGTCAGTGACACTCACCGCCACGCAGCAGGGAACCGTTATCGTATCGGTGAATACTGCGACGGGAACTGCGGTGAATTCACCTGAATTGGTGTTTGTAGCCGATACGGCCACTGGCAAGGTTTCGCAGGTGACCACTGATAAAACACTCGCGATGGCCGATGGCAAAGACAAGGTGACTTATACCGCAACCGTGACGGATGCGAATGGCAATCCGCTTCAGGGAATGGATGTAAACTGGAGCGTCACACCTTCTTCCGCGAAACTGTCTTTAGCAACGTCACAGACAGGTGCAGACGGCACTGCGTCAGTAAGTGTGACGACGCTGAAAGCCGGGGACGTCAGCCTTACCGCCCAGGCTGGAACAGGAGCCGCCTGGAATGCGCCGGTGGTGACATTCACTGCCGATAGCACGACAGCGCAGATTGGCGAACTGTCGGCGAGCAAAGCGACCGCGCTGGCTAACGGCGTGGACAGCATCACGTTCACTGGCGTGGTAACGGATAAAAACGGTAATCCAGTAAGCGGCGAGACGGCGGCCTGGTCTGTGGTGCCAGCGACAGGTGTGCTTTCCTCAACAACGAGTGAATCTGATGCCCAGGGAAATGTATCGGTTACCCTGAAATCAGATCAGGTCGCAGACTATCGTGTGAAAGCGATTGTTAATGGGCATGAAGAAACATCTGACAGCGTGTCGTTTACGACAGATTCTTCTACGACAGCGATTCGTACACTGGTTGCAGATAAAACCAGCGATATCAGCGCGGGAAGCGAGCAAGTCACATTAACGGCAACGGTTATGGATGATTACAATCATCCCGTCGCAAATGCTCCTGTAGTGTGGTCTGGTGATAACGCGAGTGGCGTATTCAGTGAAACCAGCACAACGACAGATAGTGAGGGTAAAACGTCCGTTACCTACAGCAGCACGCTGGCAACATCGACACTAGTGATGGCTAAGAGCAGTAATAATAGCGAAAAAACAGTGCAACTCACTATTGTTCCCGATCTTCAGAGCGCAATACCCGTCACGGTTGTGGCTGATAAATCCAGCGCTGCAGCCAATGGCGAGGATCAAATCGCATTAACTGCAACAGTAAAAGATCGGTACGGTAACGCGGTCAGTCAGGCCAATGTGGGATGGCAGGTAACGCCTGCGGGGAATTATCAGTTATCCGCTGCCGAGCAGGTGACTGATGATGCTGGTAAGTCAAACGTTATGCTGTCGAGTTCGGATGTTGTCGCCTGCAAAGCGATTGCAACATTCAATGGTGTGAATAAACCCTCTGCGACATTGCGTTATGTTGCCGATGCTGCGACAGAGAAAGTGTCTCAGATTACCTCCAGCAAAACGGCGGATGTGGTGGCTGGCAAAGATGTCATTACGCTCCAGGCCACAGTGGTGGATGAGGGAAACCACCCGGTTAACAATGCCGTCGTGCATTGGGGGTCGGATAACGATAGCGGTGAATTCCAGCCTGCCGATAGCAGTACGACGAATAGCGAAGGTATTGCCGAAATTACATTTACGGCGACAAAAGCGCAACCGACGGTCATTGGCGCGGGAATTAACCATACGCAGCAAACGTTGACGGTCAACTACATCGGCAACGCAGATACGGCGACGTTATCTGCCATCAAAGCCGATAAGTCGAAAGCTGTGGCGGATAACGCAGAACGCGTCACCTGGTCGGTGACGGTGAAAGATGCGAATGGCAACCTCTTGCCTGGGATAGTTGTGAACTGGCGTAGTGATGATGCCGCCATGACGTTATCCGGCGACAGTAGCGTGACGGATGCGAACGGTATTGCGACGATAAGTGGCACGACGACAAAAGCAGGTGATGCCGTAATGACGGCAACGCTGGCGGCAGGTGGTCAGTCGCTTACAGCGGCTAAGGTCAGTTTTATCGGCGATGTTAAAACGGCGGAACTGGTGTCGTTAAACGTGGATAAATCGGTCATTCTCAGTAACGGCGTGGATTCGGCAACGTACACTGTTGAGGTAAAAGACGCTAATCAGAACCTTGTTCCGGACGCGTCGATAAACTGGCAAACCACGATGAACACTCTGTCGGCTGCCAGTACCAAAACGGATGCTTCGGGGATCGCCACTGTCAAACTTTCAGGCCATGATATCGGGATGGCAACGGTGACGGCTTCCATTAATAACTCGACGTTGTCTAACGCTAACGTGAAGTTTATTAACACGATTGAAGATACCTGGGTTATTAACTCAGATTCATCAAATTATTCTTCAGCAAAGATCGGTGGGTTCCCGTCATTAGGTTTTGTTACGGTTGATCCAACAAATGGGCCGACTCAGTTGGAATGGGCACCCAGCGGATATTCCGACGTTTCCACACCAGTTATGCTGACTAACGAAAGTGGGCAGCAGTATATGGTGAATTTGAAAGGGTACAGAGAGTCTGATTGTTCTCTGCGGCCGTTGAACGCAGCGGTAGGGTGCGATGGTGGCAATGGTATGCGCGCTAAATTTACTTATGCCCGTACGGACAATACAGACTTACCAGCCGGACATTACACCGGGTTGGTTCACTTCCTGGGTAAAGACTGGCGTACCAGTTATGCATTTGAGTACAAGTTAACGCTGGATCTTACCGTGAACTAACCGCTAAAAAACTTGCGAAAGGAATAAGGAAAAGCGAGTCTGATGACTCGCTTTTTTGTATCTGCAAAAAGGAGCAGCAATGCATTATCCGGTGAATGTATTTACAGGCAAGGTCAGGGAGTACGACGGCAGTCGCCCGAGTGCCATCGCCAAAGTGCAGGTCGACGGTGAGCTGACGTTAACCGAGCTTGGGCTTGCGGGCGACGAGCAGGCCGAGAAGAAAATCCACGGTGGGCCCGATCGGGCGCTGTGCCACTATCCGCGCGAGCACTATCAATACTGGATAGCCGAATTCCCCGAGCAGGCGGACCTCTTTGTCGCGCCAGCCTTTGGCGAGAACCTCTCCACCGAAGGGCTGACGGAGAGGAATGTTTTCATCGGCGATATCTTCCGCTGGGGCGACGCCCTGATTCAGGTGACGCAGCCGCGCTCACCGTGCTTCAAACTTAACTACCATTTTGGCATCAGCGATATGTCTGCCCAACTGCAGACGGCAGGCAAAACCGGCTGGCTGTACCGCGTAGTGCTGGCCGGGCAAGTCTCTGCGGACGCACCGCTGGAACTGGCATCACGCCTGAGCGATGTCTCAGTGTATGACGCCTGCGCGATAGCCTGGCATATGCCGTTTGATGACGACCAGTATCATCGCCTCCTGTCGGCGGCAGGGTTATCAACCAGCTGGACAAGAACGATGCAGAAGCGGCGTATTAGTGGGGAGATCGAGGATAATTCGAGGAGATTGTGGGGGAAATAGCGGTTTCTGCAAAAACGAGAGCCTCCGCCTGAATCAAGAGGACAGCACCTTTCTGGCGCTGTCCTCGCTAATCATGAACTTGATACCTGGCCCACAAAAATAGCGTCAGCTTGCCGAAAAAACTTGAGAATTTTCTCCGCTCAAATATTGTGTCTTCAAATTGGTTTAAACCAGATTGCGAGACATGAAAGAAAAAAACAATGTTGATCTCCTGAGAGACCGCTTCGAAAGTTGGCTAGCGGCTAATGATTTTCCGCCGGGCTCCAGACTTCCCTCCGAGCGCGAATTGTGCGAATTGCTGGATGCTAAACGCATGACCTTAAGGCAGGTTTTAATTGAGCTTGAGGTTGCGGCACGTATTTTCCGCAAGAACCGCAGCGGGTGGTTCATCTCTCCCCGGCGATTCATCTACAACCCAAAATCGCTCTCCAGTTTTAATGCGGAGGCGCGTGCGCAGGGGCGAAAACCTTCCTGGGGTTATTTGACCAAAGATGTTGTTGATACCGTACCTCGTCATATTGAGAAAGCTTTTTCGTCTTCCAGGGCTCCCTACCTGATTACCGGCTGGTGCGGACTGGACGATCATAAAGTTTTTTACCATGAGTCCTGGATTGATGCCGAAGCCGCCCCGGAGTTTATGGTGAAGCTGGAAAACCACGCTTTTTCTAAAGTCTGGGAAGAGCAGTTTGGGCTTGCCTTAACCATCAAAGAGATGATTTTCAAACCCGTCAATATGCCTGAACTTGCCTGCAAAGAGCTGGGAGTGGCACCCAATACGTACGGTATTTTGGTAGAGAAGCATCGTGCCACCTCTGAAAAGAAAGTGGTTCAGGTTGATCTGGAGTACTGGAGACTTGAATCCGTCGAACTGGTTATTCGTGATGAGTGAGAAAAATTATGGAAAACATTATCAGAGAAAAACTGGCTGAGCGTGCAAAAAATATTCGTCTTTATTTGCACGCCTATGCCTTTCATTTAAACATGCGCTACGAGAGAGTTCTTCCTGAAGATTTACTGGATATTGCATATCAGAATCATTTATCGGGTGTGAAAGTGCATGTTGAAGACGGTGAATCCTTTTCACTGAGAAATATGCGACCAGAGCAGTTGAGTTCTTTTAAAAAGAAAGCCGAGCAATACGGACTGGATATTCATATTGAAACCAGCGCGTCAGATAAAAAGACCCTGGATGAGGCTATTGCTATTGCGCAGGCCACAGGTGCTACCTCTGTCAGATTTTATCCACGTTATGAAGGGCGTTTAAATTCAGTACTGGAAAAAATCGCCCAGGATATTGCTTATCTGGCGCAGTTTGATAATAGCGGTATCCAGTTTACGATTGAACAGCATGAAGATCTCAAAGGACATGAACTGGTTACACTGGTAAAAAACAGTGGTATGAAAAACCTCTCAATACTCTTTGATTTTGGCAATATGATCAATGCTAATGAAGAGCCAATGGCTGCGTTACGGACTATGTCGCCTTACATCACTCAGGTTCATATCAAGGATGCCAGAGTGATAAAAGAGGGTAAAGGATGGGCGCATGAAGCCTGCCGTACAGGGCTCGGCGATCTCCCTGTAGAGATGATGTTGCGTGAACTTTTACTGTTGGGTGACGACCAGGCCCAGGTCACTTCTTTTGGCCTTGAAGAAGAGGTTGATTATTACGCACCAGCATTTCGTTTTGATGATGAAGGAGATAACCCTTGGATACCGTGGCGTGACGCAAGTTTTACGCCACTTCCTGATAATGAACTGGTTGATGCTCGTCTGGCACAGGAAAAAGAGTATGCTATTTCTCAAATTGAATTTATTCGTAATTTGTGCGCTAAATTTATAAATATAAAACAACCTGCTTAATTAATTTAACAGTGTCTTACGGCTTCCTTTTTCAGGGATGGCCTGGATTTTTATATATTACAGAACGGTTTTCTCTCAAAATTGCAGTGAGGGTGTCGAATATGTTCATGAATAAATGGGCTCGTCTGTGCTTTTTGGTATTAGGTGGTGGGACGATATTTAAGCTTTCCAGCATGAAGGATGTCTTTTATGTTCCAATGCAAAGTGACTGGGGGCTGACAAATACACAAATAGGGCTCAGTTTTACGGTGTATACGATTGTGCAAACCACGGGGCTTTTCCTCTCTTTATATATTGCCGACCGCTATTCTAAGAAGATCCTTCTGCCCTTCGGGTTAATTGGTGTGGGGCTGTGTGGTCTCTATTTATCCACGCTGCCGTCTTTCACTGGCTATCTTATTTGCTTTGCGGCGATGGCCTTCTTTGCTGATGTCGTTTACTGGCCGGTGTTATTAAAAGCTGTGCGCCTGTTAGGAACTCAAGAAGAACAAGGGCGGTTGTTCGGGCTTCTGGAGGCTGGACGTGGTGTGGTGGACGTTATTGTGGCTTCTGGCGCGCTGTTCGTCTTTGTGCACTTTGGTGAAGGGAAAGCGGGGATGCAGGCTGGTTTGCTCTACTACACGTTCATCACCCTGATGGCCGGTGTTATCACCTACTTCATCGTTGATGATGACCATGTCAAAAACGCTAAAGGAAGCAGCGCAAACATTGAAACCCTGAAAGGTATTAAGCATGTTCTGACCTGCCCGAACGTCTGGTTAGCATCATTTGGTATCTTTTTTGTGTATGCGGCTTACTGCGGTTTAACCTATTTCATCCCGTTCCTGAAAGACATCTACATGCTTCCGGTTGCGCTGGTAGGGGCGTACGGGATCATTAACCAGTATGCCCTCAAAATGGTGGGTGGGCCGGTGGGTGGTTTCCTGGCAGATAAAGTCGCTAAGTCTCCCACGGTCTACCTGAAATGGACGTTCTTGATTTCAGCCGTTGCGATGATGTTGTTTATGCAACTCCCTCATCAGTCGATGAACGTTTACATCGGGATGGTTGCAACGTTAGGGTTTGGCGCCATCATCTTCTCGCAGCGCGCCATCTTCTTTGCCCCGATGGATGAAATTGGAACCCCACGGCAATATGCCGGTTCGGCAATGGCATTTGGTTGTATTATCGGCTATATGCCCGCGATGTTTGCGTACACACTCTACGGCTGGATTCTGGATAACTTTAAAGGGATCACCGGATACAACTATGTGTTCAGCGTGATGATTGCCTTTAGTCTTTCAGGATTTATTTGCTCGACATTGCTGGTGAAACGCATCAAAAAACAGAAAGTTATGTCGGTCAGTGAGGCGGCATAAGATCATGAACAGCGTCCCCCGATACAACATCGGGGGACGTGGGGTCAGGAACGTTTATACAGTGGCAGCCACAGCGTTAACCGTAATCCGCCCAGTGGGCTGTCGTCAGCTTTCACCCAACCGCGGTGCTGCTGCATGGCGGTTTCAACAATCGCCAGACCCAGCCCCGTGCCGCCAGATTCGCGGTCACGCGCCTCATCGGTACGGTAGAACGGTCGGAAAATCTGCTCGCGATCTTCCGGACTCACGCCAGGACCATCATCATCGACGATCACGGTGATCCCGTCTTTATCCACCGAGAAGGCGACCTCAATCTTCGTATGCGAATAGCGCAGGGCGTTACGTACGATGTTCTCCAGCGCGCTTTCCAGCGTGTTAGGGTTACCGTACAGCGGCCATGGCCCCGGCGGGAAGTTGACGGTAAAGGATTTACCCATCTGTTCTGCTTCGAACGCCGCGTTGTCTAATACTTCATGCCACAGATGATTGGCTTTCACCGTCTCGCTGACCAGCGCGTTTTTCTGCTGATTGCGCGACATCACCAGCAGATCGTTGATCATGCTGTCCAGACGATGCGCTTCCGTTTCAATACGTTCCAGCTCTTTGCTCTCGCCACTACGACGACGGAGCAGGGCGGTACCAAGCTGTAGTCGTGTTAGCGGGGTACGCAGTTCGTGCGAGATATCCGAAAGCAGCCGTTGCTGCGCCGTCATCATACGCTCCAGCGCGCTCACCATCTGGTTGAAACTGGCACCTGCAGCAAGAAACTCTTGTGGCCCGGATTCCAGCTCAGGGTGCTGTCTCAGGTTGCCCTGCGCCACTTCGTCGGCGGCATTTTTCAGCTTACGCGCCGGTTTTGCCAGGCTCCACGCCAGCCATAACAGCAGCGGCGAGCTAACCAACATGGTGACAATCAGCAGCAGGAGCGGACGGTCAAACAGCAGATTGATAAAATCAGACTGGGAACTGCTCGCCGGTCGAATCAGGTAGAGCTGATAATTATCCTCCCCATCCCTGACAGAAAAAGGCCCCACCATCTCAACGCGGCCATATTTCTTCTTCTGGGGGTGATCGGCGTTATCTGCCTGACCGATAAAGTTACGGATAATCTGCATTTCATTGCGATCGGCACCAATGACTCGGCCTTCACTGGTGACCAGCAGCAGGCGTTGCCCGGGTGGTGCCCACTTGTCGATAGCGCGAAACAGCCTGCGCCACCACATCAAATCGTTTGGTGGGTCATTTGCCAGCTCGGCTTCGACGTGCTGCTCGATCATCACGCCCTGACGTTGCTCGCTGTCGAGAAGCTCCGTCATCTGGCGTGAGTCGAGTTTTGGCAACATCAGTACGAGCATTAAAACAAGTGCCAGCGTCAGCCAGAAAATGGCGAAGATGCGGGCGGTTAAGCTTCCTATCATGAAGCGGAGACCATCAGATAACCGCGACCACGCAGGGTTTTAAACCATGGGTGACCGTCTTTACGCTCCGGCAGCTTACGGCGCAGGTTAGAGATGTGCATGTCGATGGCGCGGTCAAACGGCGTGAGACGCTTGCCCAGCACTTCCTGGCTCAGATGTTCACGCGATACCACCTGACCGAGATGTTGCGCCAGCAGATAAAGCAGGGTGAACTCCGTGCCGGTCAATTCCAGCGCCTGTCCGTCGAAGCTGGCTTCCTGGCGGCCCGGGTTCAGGCTCAGGGAGTCCACTTCCAGCGTCGGCGAACTGTTGTCGGTATTCTGCTGCTGCTCGCTCCAGTGCGAACGACGCAGGATAGCGCGAATACGGGCGACCAGTTCACGGTCGTTGAACGGTTTCGGTAAATAGTCATCCGCACCCAGCTCAAGGCCAAGTACGCGGTCAAGTTCGCTGCCGCGTGCGGTCAGCATAATTACGGGTGTCTGGTGTGTCTGGCGAAGCTCTTTCAGCGTATCAATGCCGTTTTTCTTCGGCATCATGACGTCGAGCAAAAGTAAATCGATGCTGTCGTCAAGGAGACTCAGCGCCTGCTCGCCATCATGGGCAACCAGAACGTTGAAACCTTCCATGTCGAGCAACTCCTTTAAAAGGGATGTGAGCTCTCGGTCATCATCAACTAACAGGATTTTATTCATTGTTTAAATACCTCCGAGGCAGAAATTACGACATCAAGGCTGTCTAATCCATGACTTTACGTTGTTTTACACCCCCTGACGCATGTTTGCAGCCTGAATCGTAGACTGTCTCTCGTTGAATCGCGACACGAAAGATTTTGGGAGCAAGTGATGCGCAAAGTTACCGCTGCCGTCATGGCCTCAACGCTGGCGTTCAGTGCGTTTAGCCAGGCTGCTGTAGCTATCATCAGCGATAACGGTTCCTCACAAGAGGGCACAACGCAGCACAGTAGCCAAAGCCATATGTTTGACGGCATAAGTTTAACCGAACATCAGCGTCAACAGATGCGAGATCTGATGCAGAGGGCAAGACATGACCAGCCCCCTGTTAATGTTAGCGAAATGGAGACAATGCATCGCCTTGTCACCGCAGAAAATTTTGACGAAAGCGCTGTACGCGCTCAGGCAGAAAAAATGGCACAGGAACAAGTTGCCCGCCAGGTAGAGATGGCGAAGGTCCGCAACCAAATGTTCCACCTGCTAACGCCCGAGCAGCAAGCGGTTTTGAACACCAAACATCTGCAGCGTATGGACCAGCTGCGTGAGGTTGCACGGATGCAGCGAAACTCGGAAACGACGTTTTTCAGTAGCAATAGCAGTACCCGTAGTAACCAGTAAACCCTGTTTTCCTTGCCATAGACACCATCCCTGTCTTCCCCCACATGATGTGGGGGTTTTTTTTGCCTTCATTCTAATTTGTTAACCGTTTATTCATCCTTTGACTCCTCACGCTTCCGTTATACTAGCGGCATGACATGACAGGAGTGTTTATGAATCAATCCTATGGAAGGCTGGTAAGCCGGGCCGCCATTGCGGCAACCGTCATGGCCTCTAGCCTGCTACTGATCAAAATCTTTGCCTGGTGGTATACCGGCTCGGTCAGTATTCTGGCGGCGCTGGTAGACTCATTGATGGACATTGCAGCCTCACTGACCAACTTGCTGGTGGTGCGTTACTCGCTGCAACCGGCGGATGAAGAGCACACGTTCGGGCACGGCAAAGCGGAGTCGCTGGCCGCGCTGGCGCAAAGCATGTTCATTTCCGGGTCTGCACTGTTCCTGTTTTTAACCGGCATTCAGCATCTCGTCTCGCCGACCCCGATGAACGATCCCGGCGTGGGCGTCGTTGTGACAGTCGTTGCACTTATATGCACACTTGTTCTGGTAACGTTCCAGCGCTGGGTCGTTCGCAAAACGCAAAGTCAGGCAGTACGGGCGGATATGCTTCATTATCAATCTGATGTTATGATGAATGGGGCTATTCTTATTGCGCTCGGTCTGGCCTGGTACGGCTGGCATCGGGCCGATGCGTTGTTCGCGTTAGGGATTGGTATCTATATTTTATATAGTGCCTTACGGATGGGGTATGAAGCGGTGCAATCGCTGCTCGATCGCGCTCTTCCGGACTCAGAACGTAATGAAATTTTTACTATTGTGACCTCCTGGCCTGGCGTCAGCGGTGCGCACGATCTTCGAACGCGGCAGTCAGGGCCGACCCGCTTTATTCAGATTCACATTGAAATGGAAGACAACCTGCCACTGGTTCAGGCTCACGTTATTGCTGAGCAGGTCGAGCAGGCGATTTTGCAGCGTTTTCCTGGTTCAGACGTCATCATTCACCAGGATCCCTGCTCGGTAGTACCTGGACATGTTGGGCTTTCGTAATTCGTTGTAAAAAAGTGAGCCAGGCCAGCATTTTGTGTATAAATTACCGCCATTTGGTCTGACCTGAATCAATTCAGCTGGAAGTGATTGATATACTATTTGCAGTATTCGTTGGTCGATAAGTTTCTTCCGGCAACAGATTTCAATTTTGCATTCCTAAGTTCAGAGGTAGTCATGATTAAGAAAATCGGTGTGTTGACAAGCGGCGGTGATGCGCCGGGCATGAACGCGGCAATTCGTGGGGTTGTCCGTGCAGCGCTGACGGAAGGTCTGGAAGTTTTTGGTATCTATGATGGTTACCTGGGTCTGTACGAAGACCGTATGGTTCAGCTCGACCGTTACAGCGTGTCTGACATGATCAACCGTGGCGGCACCTTCCTTGGGTCTGCACGCTTCCCGGAATTCCGTGATGAACACGTTCGTGAAGTGGCTATCGAGAACATGAAGAAACGTGGCCTGGACGCCCTGGTGGTTATCGGTGGTGACGGCTCTTACATGGGTGCAAAACGTCTGACTGAAATGGGCTTCCCGTGCATCGGTCTGCCAGGCACTATCGACAACGACATCAAAGGCACTGACTACACCATCGGTTACTTCACCGCGCTGGGTACCGTTGTGGAAGCGATTGACCGCCTGCGTGACACCTCTTCTTCTCACCAGCGTATCTCCATCGTTGAAGTGATGGGGCGTTACTGTGGTGACCTGACTCTGGCCGCCGCGATTGCGGGTGGTTGTGAGTTCGTGGTTGTGCCGGAAGTGGAATTCAGCCGTGAAGATCTGGTTGCTGAAATCAAAGCAGGCATCGCGAAAGGTAAAAAACACGCGATTGTTGCCATCACCGAGCACATCTGTGATGTTGACGAGCTGGCGAAGTACATCGAAACCGAAACCAAACGCGAAACCCGCGCGACCGTACTGGGTCACATCCAGCGTGGCGGTTCCCCTGGCCCGTACGACCGTATTCTGGCGTCCCGTATGGGGGCATACGCTATTGAACTGCTGCTGCAGGGTCACGGCGGCCGCTGCGTCGGTATTCAGAACGAGCAGTTGGTGCACCATGACATCATCGACGCCATTGAAAACATGAAACGTCCGTTCAAAGGTGACTGGCTGGACTGCGCGAAAAAACTGTACTGATCCCTCAAGCCCTCTCCGTTGCGGAGAGGGCTTTTATTCCTCTAAGTTATAGCCAATCTTTTTTTATTCTTTAATCCTCGATTCGCTTTCTGGCACGCTGCATTTATCAAAACACTACACAAGAGAGCTGGGCGATGAATAAATGGGGCGTGGGTTTAACATTATTGCTGGCATCGACCAGCGTTCTGGCTAAGGACATCCAGTTACTGAACGTGTCATACGACCCGACGCGTGAACTTTACGAGCAGTACAACAAAGCGTTTGCCGCACACTGGAAGCAGCAAACCGGCGACAACGTTGTGGTTCGCCAGTCTCACGGCGGTTCCGGCAAGCAGGCGACGTCTGTGATCAACGGTATTGAAGCCGATGTGGTCACTCTGGCACTGGCTTACGATGTCGACGCCATCGCCGAACGTGGACGTATAGATAAAAACTGGATCAAACGCCTGCCGGACAACTCCGCGCCTTACACCTCGACCATTGTTTTCCTGGTGCGTAAAGGCAACCCAAAACAAATTCATGACTGGAATGACCTGATCAAACCGGGCGTGTCTGTGATTACTCCGAACCCGAAAAGCTCCGGCGGCGCTCGCTGGAACTACCTGGGGGCGTGGGGTTACGCGCTGCACCACAACAACGGTGACCAGGCTAAAGCTCAGGAATTCGTGAAAGCGCTGTATAAAAACGTTGAGGTGCTGGATTCCGGCGCGCGTGGCGCAACCAACACTTTTGTCGAGCGCGGTATTGGTGATGTGCTGATCGCATGGGAAAACGAAGCCCTGCTGGCCACCAACGAACTGGGTAAAGACAAATTCGAGATTGTGACCCCAAGCGAATCTATCCTCGCGGAACCAACCGTTTCTGTGGTCGACAAAGTGGTTGAGAAGAAAGAGACCAAAGCAGTGGCGGAAGCCTACCTGAAGTATCTCTACTCGCCAGAAGGTCAGGAAATTGCAGCGAAAAACTTCTATCGCCCACGTGACCCGGCGGTTGCGAAGAAATACGAAAACGTCTTCCCGAAACTGAAGCTCTTCACCATTGATGACGAGTTTGGTGGCTGGGCCAAAGCGCAGAAAGATCACTTCTCAAACGGCGGTACTTTCGACCAGATCAGCAAACGCTAAGTATTTCGCAAAGAACGACACGGTGACCCGGTGTGAGAAATCCACCGGGTTTTTTATTTGGTCATCATTTTGCGTTACTCTTTCACTTCAAATGGATACGGGGAACGCGCTGTGAAAAAAATTATCTTATTGATCCTGATTGTCATTGCCCTTGCCGCTGGTGGCGGGTACTGGATGAAAGCGGGTAATCCGGATGCGCTGCGACATATCGTTCTCGACCAGTGTGTGCCGAATCAAATCCAGAACCGTAACCCGGCGCCGTGTGCGCAGGTGAAAACAGATGCAGGTTATGTGGTGTTTAAAGACCGCAATGGACCGCTGCAGTATCTGCTGATGCCAACCTACCGTATCAACGGCACAGAAAGTCCGCTTTTGACCGAGCCTCATACGCCGAACTTTTTCTGGCTGGCGTGGCAGTCACGCAGTTTTATGACCCTGAAGCGGGGAACCGAGGTGCCTGACAGCGCCATTTCACTGACGATTAACTCCCCGACAGGCCGTACGCAGAACCATTTTCATATTCATATCTCCTGCCTGCGCCCGGATGTGCGCGAGAAGCTGAACGCGGCTCAGGGCGAAATTAGCACCCAGTGGCTGCCTCTTCCGGGTGGGCTGGAAGGGCATGAGTATCTTGCTCGTCGGGTAACGGAGAATGAGCTGGTGCAGCGCAGTCCGTTTATGATGTTGGCGGAAGAGCTGCCGGAAGCACGCGACCATATGGGACGCTTTGCGCTGGCGATGGCGCAGCAGTCAGATGGCTCTTTTGTTTTACTGGCAACGGAACGCAACCTGCTTACCCTTAATCGCGCATCGGCTGAGGAACTGCAGGATCATCAATGCACTATCCTGAATTGACCCCACCATAAATCGCGTTTACTCCGGCTGCCTGTCACCGTAGACTTGCTGAAAAAATCTACGGGAGACAGGTATGTCGCTCTGGTTAGCTCACCCTCTACTGCTGCCCTCACTGATCGTTGGCGTCACCATTGTGCTGTGGGCGACGTCGCTATTACCGGAATTTATCACCGCGCTGTTGTTCTTCACGGCCGCGATGACCGCCAGAATCGCCCCGCCGGAGGTGATCTTCGGTGGTTTTGCCTCGTCGGCGTTCTGGCTGGTGTTTAGCGGTTTTGTGCTCGGCGTGGCGATCCGTAAAACCGGCCTGGCGGACAGGGCTGCGCGTGCGCTGTCGGCAAAGCTCACCGACTCCTGGGTGTTGATGGTGGCGAGCGTGGTGCTGCTGAGCTATGCGCTGGCGTTTGTGATGCCGTCGAATATGGGACGTATTGCGCTCCTGATGCCTATCGTTGCTGCGATGGCGAAAAGGGCGAGTATCGCAGACGGTTCGCGGGCGTGGTTTGGCCTGGCGCTGGCTGTGGGGTTCGGTACATTCCAGCTCTCGGCAACTATTTTGCCTGCAAACGTTCCTAACCTGGTGATGAGCGGTGCGGCGGAAGGTTCGTACGGCATCCACCTGAGTTACGTCCCGTATCTGCTGCTGCACACCCCCGTGCTGGGTATTCTCAAAGGTCTGATTCTGATTGGCCTGATCTGCTGGCTCTTTCCCGGTAATCCAAAACCACCGAAGGATCTGGCACCGTCTGAACCGATGGGGCGGGATGAAAAGCGTCTCGCCTGGCTGCTGGCGGTGGTGCTGGGGATGTGGGTGACGGAGAGCTGGCACGGTGTGGGGCCCGCGTGGACGGGGCTTGCGGCCTCGGTCATCGTCATGCTACCGCGCATCGGTTTTATCACCGGAGAAGAGTTTTCTGCGGGGGTGAATATGCGTACCTGTATTTATGTCGCGGGTATTCTTGGTCTGGCGATTGTGGTGACGCAGACCGGGATTGGTGCAGCCGTAGGTGAAGCATTGCTGCGGATAATGCCGCTGGACGCTGATAACCCCTTCACCAGTTTCCTGGCGCTGACCGGTATTACCACCGCGCTCAACTTCATTATGACCGCCAACGGTGTTCCTGCGCTGTATACCACGCTGGCACAGAGTTTTTCCGACGCGACGGGTTTCCCGCTGCTGTCGGTGATCATGATCCAGGTACTGGGTTATTCCACACCGCTGCTGCCGTATCAGGCGTCACCAATTGTGGTGGCGATGGGGCTCGGGAAGGTGCCTGCAAAGGCGGGGATGGTGCTCTGTCTGGCGCTGGCGATAGCGACCTATCTGGTGCTGTTGCCGCTGGATTACTTGTGGTTTAGCGTATTGGGTCGTTTGTAGCGGAGTAAGGCGGGTAAGCGCAAGCGCTACCCGCCACAACAGCATTACGCCTGTTTAGCCGCTTCTGCTGCTTTAACGATCACCGCGAAAGCGTCAGCCTTCAGGGATGCACCGCCAACCAGCGCGCCATCGATGTCTGGCTGGGTGAACAGCTCAGCAGCGTTGGATGCGTTTACGGAACCGCCGTACTGGATAATGACTTGTTCAGCCACTTTCGCGTCGGCTTTAGCAATGTGGTCGCGGATGAACTTGTGAACTGCCTGAGCCTGCGCAGGGGTTGCTGATTTGCCGGTACCGATCGCCCAGACTGGCTCATAAGCAATGACCGCGCCTTCGAATGCTGCTGCACCCTGAGTTTTCAGCACTGCGTCGATCTGGCGAGCACACACTTCTTCCGTTTTGCCTGCTTCGTTTTCAGCTTCGGTTTCACCGATGCACAGAACTGGGGTCAGACCTTGCTCTTTCAGCACCGCGAATTTCTTCGCGATGAACTCGTCGGATTCTTTGTGATAGGTACGACGCTCAGAGTGGCCGATGATGATGTATTTCGCACCGATATCTTTCAGCATTTCAGCGGAGGTTTCACCGGTGAATGCGCCAGACAGGTTAACGTCAACGTTCTGTGCACCCAGAATGATGTGGCTGCCGTCAGCGGCGTGTTTAGCCAGATCCAGGTACATATCCGGCGGAGCGATAGCAACCGCACAGCCCGTCACGCCAGCCAGCTCTTTACGCAGGTTCGCAACCAGTTCGTTTACCATGTGGCGGCTGCCGTTCAGTTTCCAGTTACCCATCACTAAAGGATGTCGCATTTCAATTCTCCACGCTAAATAAGCGAATTAAGGAATATGGCCACCCTGTCGGGCAGCATGGTCTGTGAATCAGTATAGAGATTTTCCCTCGAAAGGCTTTGCTTTTTGTCATTAATTCGCCCCTCCGAGAGTGTCAGATAGTGCCAGCTTAATCGGTTCAACTGCGAAGGTCAGTCCTTTTTCGCCGTTGTCTGCGACAACATAGCGAATCGCACCTTCGGTATTGGCGTAGTAGCGCTTGTTTTTACCGGCGGCGAGGAGTTTTTGCAGCTTTTGCTGGCTTTGCTTTTTCGTCAGTGCCGGGGTAAAGGCCTGTAACACCGCGCTCATATACTCCAGCGCCTTCGCCTTCGCTGCTTTCTGCTCTGGCCCCTGAATTGGCAGCCAGGTGATTTGCATGCTTTTGATTTTTAGCGTGCCGCGCTCCAGCGCCGTTGAGGCATACAAGTTCTCGTTAATCTTGCTTGCCGCACGGGTCAGCGTAGGGGTATCGCGAGAACCATCAATGGCGCGAAATTCATCCAGCGGCAGCGTTGGGTTGGCCTGATTGAAGGCTTCACGAAACTGGCTGATGGACTGATCGAAAGACGGGGAGCCCGCAAGCAGATACGGCGCCGTTGTCGGGGCGGTGGTTTCGGCTGCATGCAGGGGAAAGCCCGCGATAAGCAGCGTTAAACACAGGAAAAGAGAACGCGCCGAAATTTTCATCAACATTGCCCCTGGCCGTAAGTGCTCATGATTAAAACGATATCTGGTCGGCTTGTCAAAAGGTCACAACTCCAGGGTAAAATGCGCGCTATACGATAATAAGGAACCTTACATGACCATACAGCAGTGGCTGTTTTCATTCAAAGGGCGTATTGGACGCCGTGATTTCTGGATCTGGATGGTGACGTGGGTTGTCGCCATGCTGCTTCTGTTTTTTGTTGCTTACAACGCGTGGCTGAGTACGCAAACGGCGGCCTTTGCGCTGGTCTGTCTGCTATGGCCAACAGCGGCCGTGGTGGTAAAACGTTTGCACGATCGCGGGCGTTCCGGGGCGTGGGCATTTCTGATTATTCTGGCGTGGATGCTGGTGGCAGGGAACTGGGCGATGCTTCCGTCCATTCTTCCCTGGGTCGTCGGCAGGCTGCTACCGTCAGTTATCTTCGTGATGATGATTGTCGATCTGGGCGCGTTTATTGGCACCCAGAGCGAAAACAAATACGGTAAAGACACCCTTGAGGTGAAGTACCGCTGATTACCAGTAGTGTTCGGCGGTCATATGGCCCGGCCGGCGGCGAAGATGTTTCGTCATCTGCCGGGTATCTTTCAGAAGTTGTTGCGTGTCACGAACCATCTGCGGATTACCACACAGCATGACATGGCTGGTTTCCGCCGTCATCGGCAAACCCACTGCCTTTTCCAGAACTCCACTTTCAATTAATGCCGGCACACGGCCCGTCAGCGCACCTTCTGCCGTTTCACGACTGACCACCGTTTGAATTTTGAGCTTACCGCCATACTTCTGTTCCAGATCGCGCATTTGCGGCAAATAGCTTAAGTCTGCAGCGTAGCGCGCGGCATGAACCAACACGATGTTTTTAAAGCGTTCAAGGTCTTTGCCATATTGCAAAATGGAGAGATACGGACCGATGGCCGTACCGGTTGCCAGCATCCATAGCGTGTCACAGTCAGGAATTTCGTCGAGCACAAAGAAGCCGGCAGCGTCACTCACAATTTGCACATCATCACCGGGCTTAAGAGCGGCGAGACGCGGGCTGAGTTTGCCGTCCGGAACGGTAACCAGATAGAACTCGAGATCCGGGTTATCTGGCGCGTTAACGTAAGAGTAAGCGCGCTGTACGCGTTCACCGTCGACATCCAGCCCCAGCTTCGCAAATTGCCCGGCCGTAAACGGGTGAACGGGAGCATGCAGGGTGAGACTAAATAGCGTATCGGTCCAGAACTGTATCTTTGTGACTTTACCTGTTACCCAGTCCGCCATGATCTTCTCCTGTGCTGTTTCTCTGGTCTATCTTCCTGTCTTGTCGTGAAGATTTCCAGCCCATTTGGGCCGGAAAGCTCTATCGATCAAACGGTTTTACAGAATGTGCGTCTGTACGTCCGGGTCTTTACGGTCGAGATAGTGGATAGACTGAATGCGACGAATGGTGCGTGATTTACCGCGGATCAGCAGCGTTTCAGTGGTTGCCATGTTGCCCTTACGGGTAATGCCGTCCAGCAGATCGCCTTTCGTGATGCCGGTCGCCGAGAAGATAACATTATCGCTGCGGGCCATTTCGTCCAGAGCGAGAACTTTATGAGCTTCGATGCCCATTGCTTCGCAGCGTGCCAGCTCCTCTTCGCCAATCCGACGGTTCTCTTCGCTGTCGCCTTTGACATCATGACGTGGCAGCAGGCGCGCCTGCATGTCGCCGTCCAGGGCGCGGATCACTGCTGCGGATACGACTCCTTCCGGCGCGCCACCGATGCCATAAAGCACATCGACTTCGCTGTCCGGCATACAGGTCAGAATCGAGGCGGCAACGTCGCCATCCGGAATGGCAAACACGCGCACACCGAGTTTTTGCATCTGCGCAATCGTGGCATCGTGGCGCGGTTTCGCCAGAATGGTGACGGTCAGCTCGCTGAGCGGTTTGCCCAATGCTTTGGCGATATTATGCAGGTTCTCTTCCAGCGGCAGACTGAGGTCGATTGCGCCTTTGGCACCCGGGCCGACAATCAGCTTTTCCATGTACATATCTGGCGCGTTGAGGAAGCAGCCTTTGTCGCCCACCGCCAGCACCGCCAGGGCATTGGCCTGACCCATTGCCGTCATGCGCGTGCCTTCGATCGGATCGACGGCGATATCTACCGCATCGCCTTTGCCGGTGCCGACTTTCTCACCAATGTAGAGCATTGGCGCTTCGTCGATCTCGCCTTCGCCGATCACGATGGTGCCGTCGATGTTGACCTGGTTAAGGACGATGCGCATGGCATGGACAGCCGCACCGTCTGCGGTATTTTTGTCGCCACGACCCAGCCATTTATAGCCTGCGAGGGCGGCCGCTTCGGTGACGCGGGAAAACTCGATAGCAAGTTCACGTTTCATGAGGTACTCGTGCAATCAAAAGGAATTGCACGAAGTTTATCACAGAGTGGGGAGACGAGTTCCCTCTCCCCTGTGGGGAGAGGGTTAGGGTGAGGGGAATTACTCTTCGTGATCTTCCCATGCCAGGGCGCGTTTCACCGCTTTTTTCCAGCCGCTGTAGCGGAAGTTACGTTCGGTGGTTTCAATACCTGGGCGGAATTCGCGTTCGATCACCGCTTTTTCCTGCAGCTCGTCCAGGTTCTGCCAGAAACCTACTGCCAGACCGGCGAGGTACGCCGCACCCAGCGCCGTGACTTCACGCACTTCAGGGCGTTCAACGCGGGTACCCAGAATGTCCGACTGGAACTGCATCAGGAAGTTGTTTGCGACCGCACCGCCGTCCACGCGCAGGGCGTGCAGACGAATGCCGGAGTCAGCCTGCATCGCTTCCAGCACGTCGCGCGTCTGGTAGGCGATGGATTCCAGCGTGGCGCGGATAATGTGGTTAGAGTTCACACCACGCGTCAGACCGAAAATCGCGCCGCGTGCATACGGGTCCCAGTACGGTGCGCCCAGACCGGTGAATGCAGGCACCACGTATACGCCGTTGGTGTCTTTCACTTTGGTCGCGAAGTACTCGGAGTCGAACGCATCGCTGATCAGTTTCATCTCATCACGCAGCCACTGAATAGACGCACCCGCCATGAACACTGCACCTTCCAGCGCGTAGTTCACTTCGCCGCGTGGGCCGCAGGCAATGGTGGTCAGCAGGCCGTTTTCTGATTTCACCGCTTTCTCGCCGGTGTTCATCAGCATAAAGCAGCCAGTGCCATAGGTGTTCTTCGCCATCCCTTCCTTGACGCACAGCTGGCCGAACAGCGCCGCCTGCTGGTCACCCGCGATACCGGCGATAGGAATACGCGTACCGCCTTTACCGCCGATGTTGGTCTGGCCGTATACCTCAGAAGACTTGCGTACTTCAGGCAGCATCGCGCGTGGGATATCCAGCGCGTCCAGCATCTTGTCATCCCACTCCAGGGTGTTGATGTTGAACAACATGGTACGTGAGGCGTTGGTATAGTCGGTGACGTGGACACGTCCCTGGGTCATCTTCCAGATAAGCCAGGTATCGACGGTACCGAACAGCAGCTCGCCACGTTTTGCACGCTCGCGCGACCCTTCCACGTGGTCGAGGATCCACTTCACCTTGGTACCGGAGAAATACGGGTCAACAACCAGACCGGTGGCGCTGCGCACATACTCTTCCATGCCATCGCGCTTCAGCTGTTCGCAGATTTCTGATGTGCGGCGGCACTGCCAGACGATGGCATTATAAATAGGCTTACCGGTTTCACGTTCCCAGACAATCGTCGTTTCACGCTGGTTAGTAATACCAATCGCGGCAATCTCGTCGGAACTGATATCGGCTTTCGCCAGCACTTCGACCAGCGTGGAGCTTTGTGATGCCCAGATCTCCATCGGGTCGTGCTCTACCCAGCCTGGACGAGGATAAATTTGCTCAAATTCGCGCTGTGACACGCTGACGATGTTCGCGTCATGATCCATTACGACAGCGCGGGAGCTGGTAGTGCCCTGGTCGAGCGCAACGATATATTTTTTTTCGGTCATGGTATGTGTCCCGTAGTCAGATTACAGCGAAGCTTTTTGTTGTGCGGTAGAAGTCGTTTCCTTCTCCTCTTCCACACAGGTGTCGCACGGTAAGTGGCGACCAATTAATTTGCGGTAGCTAAATGCACCCAGCGCAGCCCCGACAACCGGCGCAAACAGCGGAACCAGGAAGTAAGGAATGTCTTTGCCACCGGTGAAGGCGACGTCGCCCCAGCCTGCGATAAAGGCGAACGCTTTTGGTCCGATATCACGTGCCGGGTTCATCGCAAACCCAGTCAGCGGGCCCATTGATGCGCCAATCACCGCAATCAGCAGGCCAATCAGCAGGGGTGCCAGCGGGCCGCGCGGAATGCCGTTTCCGTCGTCAGTCAGCGCCAGGATAACGCCCATCAGGATAGCGGTAATCACCATTTCAACTGCGAACGCCTGCACAAAATTGATATGCGGGTTAGGGTAGGTTGAGAAGATGCCTGCCAGGTCCAGACTTTCGACACTGCCGCGCACCATATGATGCGTCTGTTCGAAGTCGATGAAAAGATTGTAATAAAGCCCGTAAACTAACGCCGCTGCGCAAAACGCGCCGGCAAACTGAGAAAGAATGAAAGGAACAACTTTGCGTCCTTCGAAGCACGCGAACAGCCACAGTGCGATAGTCACCGCCGGGTTAAGATGTGCACCAGAAACACCTGCAGTCAGGTAGATGGCCATCGCCACGCCCAGACCCCAGATAATACTGATTTCCCACTGACCAAAACTGGCACCCGCCACTTTCAGTGCAGCGACACAGCCCACTCCGAAGAATATCAACAACCCGGTACCAAGGAACTCGGCAATGCACTGGCCTTTTAAGGTTGATGTCTGACTCATAATCGGAATCCTGAAGAAATTGATGTTTATTGTTAGCATGGCCGCCCGTGACAGCCACGATGCCCTGTAGACATAGTGTTAATTTATCGTTAACGAGCAAAAACGAGAAATATCGAAATCAAAATGTGTGGTCTTCGTCATAAAATGAGCGTTTTCGCGCCATAAAGCACATTTTTGCATCAGTGGCGGAATGTGAGCTGAATCATTTCATTAACGAATGAGTTAACAATTTAGGGTGATATGACGCGAACGCACCAGGACCAGACCTAAAAGTGTTGCAAACCGCGATCTGCGCGGTGTGTCGCTGGACACAGAGCGCTGTGCTCCATACAATCGACGGTATATGTCGTGCGCGTTTACGTTAAAGCGTCGCCTTGCAATTCAGGAGAGGTAGCATCATGTCTTTAGAAGTGTTTGAGAAACTGGAATCGAAAGTACAGCAGGCGATTGACACCATCACCCTGCTGCAGATGGAAATCGAAGAGCTGAAAGAGAAGAACAACAGCCTGGCGCAGGAAGTTCAGAACGCTCAGCACGGCCGCGAAGAACTGGAGCGCGAAAACAACCAGCTGCGCGAACAGCAGAACGGCTGGCAGGATCGCCTGCAGGCGCTGCTGGGACGTATGGAAGAAGTCTGATTCCCATTGGAATGAACTGAACAGGCCGGGTAAGGCGATGCCGCTACCCGGCTTTTTTATGGTTCTCGCTAACTGACATCCAACCATAAAAAAGGCCGCCAGAGGCGGCCTTAACGCTACTTGTCCTGCGCTGTCATAGCAAAAGCAACGAACACATTCGGTTCATCACTCTTTACAACGAGTACGCTGGCGACAATGAACGCGATACATAAATAGCGTTTCATTATGCGTTCCCTGCAGCTAACCGCTCCACCGTTCACCACCGGCGATAAGTCGGTGGACACAAGCCCGGTTAAAGGTTGCTTTACGGTTGTGAATACACCTTTCCCTGGACCGATGCCCATGTGCGAGATGGCGGAAAGGGACGGTGCATCATAATGAGCAACAGTAGCGTAGTTAAGGCCTTCAGAGGAGATTAGGAATTTATAAAGGGTCGACGGGGGTTACCAGAGGGATGAACCAGGGTAAGATAAAAATCCTGGTTAAAGGTTGCAAGATAACCCAACGGACCGCGAATCCCGAGGGACAAAAAAACCGCCACATTGCTGTTGGCGGTTTTTTTATGGCCCACGCTTACGGTTTTATTACTCGATATCCAGCGGATCTTCGGAAAGGATTATGCCGGTGTTATCGGCGTACAGATGGTCACCGGAGAAGAAGGTCACGCCGCCGAAGTTAACGCGCACATCGCTTTCACCAATGCCTTCACCCGCTGCACCAACCGGAATGGCGGCAATGGCCTGAATACCAATATCCAGATCTTCAAGATCGTCTACCTGGCGCACGGAACCGTAAACCACAATCCCTTCCCACTCGTTTTGCACGGCAAGGCGAGCCAGCTCAGCATCAATAAGCGCGCGACGCACGGAACCCCCGCCGTCAACTAACAGAACGCGGCCACGGCCATTCTGTTCGAGCAGATCGTACAGCAACCCGTTGTCCTCGAAACATTTCACCGTGACGATTTGTCCGCCAAACGACGACCGCCCACCAAAGTTGGAGAACAGCGGTTCAACGACGTTGACATCTTCCTGGTAGATGTCACAAAGCTCGGAGGTATCGTATTTCATAGGTTTAACGCTCAGTTGCTGCGAATGTGTTCAGTATATCGTGCGAAATGCGTTGTTGGCAAAATCATCAATTGTTAATTGATATTTGTCAGCTAACGAAGCGTCTGGCTTAAAACAATCCCGATGACGAACAACAGGTTAGTCAGAAGCGCGCCTTTTACCGTGCGTTCCAGCATTGGTGGCATGGCTGTAGGGCTCAGTTCGCGCATGACAAATCGCGCCTGCTTAATCAGCAGCGGTGCGGCAAGTACAAACAGCCAGCCCCATACGCTGTGCAGCGAGATCAGGTTAAACAGTGCCAGGCAGACCAGCGCACCCATCAGCAGGCAGGCGTGGTAGCGGCGCGCGTTAACCGGACCCAGACGTACCGCCAGCGTGTTCTTACCGTTCTCACGATCGCTGTCGATATCGCGCAGGTTGTTGATATTGAGCACCGCCGTTGCCAGCAGTCCGCAGGCGGTTGCAGGCAGGAACAACGCAGGGATAAGGGTATGCGCCTGTAAGTACCAGCTTCCCATCACGCTCAACCAGCCGAAGAACACCAGCACGGAAATATCACCCAGACCAATATAACCATAAGGACGCGTGCCGACGGTGTAGGTGATGGCCGCAACAATGGCCAATAAACCTAACACCAGGAAGCCAATAAAATCGCTGGTGGTTTTAGACGCCACCGTCACCAGTGCCAGACCCGATAAACAAATCAGCACCACGGTGATAATCAATGCGCGTTTCATCTGCGCCTGAGTAATCACCCCTTTCTGCATCCCGCGCAGTGGCCCGATACGGTCAGGTTTATCGCTGCCTTTTACCGCGTCACCGTAATCGTTGGCGAGATTGGAGAGAATTTGCAGCAGACCAGCGGTAATCAATGCCAGTGCCGCGACCAGCGGGTCAAAATAACCTTGCCACCAGGCAAGAGCCGTACCGACGACAATCGCAGCAAAGGCCAGAGGAAGTGTTTTAGGGCGCAGACTTTCGAGCCACGCCTGAGTACGGCTGATATCAGTCATAGTTATTTAGCCAATAAAAATGGGGGCATTAGCCCCCATTAAACGTGATGAGAATCCAGTAACCGCGATTATAGGATAAAACGGCTCAGATCTTCATCTGCCACTAACGCATCCAGATGTTTACTCACATATTCTGCGTCAATGGTGATGGTTTGACCGTTAAGGTCGCTCGCATCATAAGAGATATCTTCTACCAGGCGTTCCAGCACGGTATGGAGACGACGCGCACCGATGTTCTCGGTGGTTTCGTTCACCTGCCATGCGGCCTGGGCGATACGTTTGATACCGTCCTGGGTGAACTCGAGGTTCACACCTTCGGTCGCCATCAGCGCTTTGTACTGTACGGTAGCAGAGGCATTTGGCTCGGTCAGGATACGTTCGAAATCTTCAGTGGTCAGCGCCTGCAGCTCAACGCGGATGGGCAGACGACCCTGCAGTTCCGGGATCAGGTCAGACGGGCTGGCAACCTGGAATGCACCGGAGGCGATAAACAGAATGTGGTCCGTTTTTACCATGCCGTGCTTAGTGGAAACGGTGCAGCCTTCAACCAGCGGCAGCAGGTCGCGCTGAACGCCTTCACGGGACACATCCGGGCCGGAGCTGTTGCCGCCACGTTTACAGATTTTATCGATTTCGTCGATAAACACGATACCGTGCTGCTCAACCGCGTCGATAGCATCCTGTTTCAGCTCTTCCGGGTTCACCAGTTTTGCCGCTTCTTCTTCGATAAGCAGCTTCATCGCGTCCTTGATTTTCAGCTTACGCGCTTTCTGCTTCTGGCCGCCCAGGTTCTGGAACATGGACTGCAGCTGGCTGGTCATCTCCTCCATACCTGGAGGTGCCATGATTTCCACGCCCATCGGTGCGGCCGCGAGATCGATCTCAATCTCTTTATCATCCAGCTGGCCTTCACGCAGTTTTTTGCGGAACGCCTGACGTGCGGCTGAAGGTTCAGACTGTTGTTCAGCCTGGCCCCAGTTGTTTTTTGCCGGTGGGATCAACACGTCGAGAATGCGCTCTTCGGCCATCTCTTCCGCGCGGTAGCGGTTTTTCTCAATCGCCTGAACGCGCACCATTTTGATAGCAGAATCGGTCAGATCGCGGATGATAGAATCCACTTCTTTACCGACATAACCTACTTCGGTGAACTTGGTGGCTTCAACTTTGATGAACGGTGCGTTAGCCAGCTTCGCCAGACGACGGGCGATCTCGGTTTTACCGACGCCGGTCGGGCCGATCATCAGAATGTTTTTCGGCGTCACTTCATGGCGCAGCTCTTCGTCAAGCTGCATACGACGCCAGCGGTTACGCAGGGCGATCGCCACGGAGCGCTTGGCGTTATCCTGGCCGATAATATGTTTGTTCAGTTCGCTAACAATTTCGCGTGGGGTCATTTCAGACATGGGAGATCCTTACGCTTTAGACGGTAATTCTTCGATGGTGTGGTTGTGGTTGGTATAAATGCAGATATCACCTGCAATATCCAACGCCTTCACCGCGATATCTCGCGCGTTCATGTCGGTATTTTCCAACAGCGCGCGGGCTGCAGCCTGGGCATAAGGGCCGCCAGAGCCGATGGCAATCAGGTCGTTTTCCGGCTGAATGACGTCACCGTTACCGGTGATAATCAGCGACGCGGTTTCGTCGGCTACGGCCAGCAGCGCTTCGAGCTTGCGCAGCATGCGGTCGGTACGCCAGTCTTTCGCCAGCTCAACAGCGGCTTTCACCAGATGACCCTGGTGCATTTCCAGTTTGCGTTCAAAAAGTTCAAACAGCGTGAAGGCATCAGCGGTGCCGCCAGCAAAACCGGCGATCACTTTGTCGTTATAGAGACGACGTACTTTCTTCACGTTGCCTTTCATGACGGTATTACCCAGCGTGGCCTGGCCATCACCGGCGATTACCACATGGCCGTTACGGCGTACACTTACTATTGTTGTCACGAGCAGACCCCCTGGTTACAGAATCGGGAAACAGAAGCCCTGAGCCTGTGCTCAGGGCTGAATAGAATGATAGATGGGGGGGAAATTGGGGGTTTCAACCCCCGGATGCGAGTCGAATACAGTTTGTGTGACCAGCGACTTTCAAACGTGAAATGGTGCCATCAGCATTTTCTTTGCCTTTCACCGGGCCAATCACCACGCGATTCCATCCATTGTTGGTGGTAATACGTGAATCAAACCCTTCAAAGGCCAGCTGCGCGCGCACCGTTTCCGCCTGCTCGGCACCTTTAAACGAACCGCACTGAACCATCCAGCGGCGCTCGTCTTTTTTCTCTGCCGTCTGCTTCGGTGCCTCGGTCTCTTTAGTGATAGGCGCGGCCTGCTGCGTTTTCGGCTGCTGAGCGGTGGTATGCGCTGGCGTCTGCAAGAGATCCTGATATGGCTGAGCCGTTTGCTTCTGCGGCTGAGTCTTCGGCTGTTGCTGAACCGGCTGGGACTGCACCGTACGCGTCTGCTGCTGGTAAGGCTGTTCCGTTACCCGCGGCTGTGCTTTCGGCTGCTGCACCGGCTGGGTTTGCGCCCACTGTTGTTGCTGCTGTTGCTGTTGCTGAATTTGCTGTTGCGCCTGACGTCGCTGTAACGTTTGCTGACGCTGTGCCGGAGTCTGTTCATTCCACGGGACTTCATTCAGCTGCGTGGGTTGCTGGCGCATATCAGCCTGCATTTGTGCCAACAACTGACGCTGTTCATCCGTCAGCTGATTCGCATTCTGCACTTCTCCACCTGCGGAAGGCTCGGTTGGCGCGCGTACGCCAGGCTGACGGCTTTCCAGCTCTTTGATATAGCGCCAGCGTTCTTCAGGCTTCGGAGGAAGACCATTTCCGGCCACTTTACTGGCCTGAAGCGCCTCAGACTCTTCTTTTTTATGGTGCGTAATAAAGTACAGTCCACCAATAAAGGCGACGACTACAGCCGCAGCAATAGCGACCATTGCTGGCGAGACAGCAGGCAGGTTACTCTGCTTTTTCCTTGAGCTACTCTTTTTGCGTCGCGAAGGTGCCGGCTGGCCGCGACGTACATAATCTCGTTGTGCCACTATCGTTTCGCTGTATTTATTCGTTCGTCAGTCCGCCATGTTACTTAAGCGGCGGGGCTTTGACCAGATAAGGGTATCCGAAAGACGTTTACTTTAAGTCAATGCCTGGGTAGTGCCGCGAACAATCAGTTCGCAGTCCAGCAACCGCGAGCCGCTGCTAACTGTTTGACCGTGAAGCTGATCCAGCAGAAGAAGCATCGCTTCGCGGCCGATTTGATAGCGCGGCTGAGCGACCGTTGAGAGCGGTGGATCGCAAAATTCTGAAAGCGAAATATTATCGAATCCGATGATCGATAAATCTTTCGGTATGCGCAGGCCACGACGTTTGGCATACGACAATGCGCCCAGCGCCATTACATCGCTGTGACAGAATACGGCGGTGGGCGGCTCAGGCAGGTCCAGAAGTTTTTCCAGCGCCTGTCCACCCGCAGCGAAGGTGAAGTCACCACGAGCAATATAGTGCGGATTGACAGTGACGCCGGTACGGCGCAGCGCCTGAACGTAGCCCTGTAAGCGGTAGTGACACAGCGGCATCTCTTCCGGTCCGGCAATGCAGCCAATACGTTTATGCCCCAGTTCCTGGAGATAGTTGACGGCGTTGAATGCGGCGGTGAGGTTATCGATATGGACCGTCGGCAGCTCCAGCTCTGGCGCAAACTCGTTGGCCATGACCATCGGCGGTAAATTACGCTGCTCTTCAATGCTGGCATCAAACGGCAGGCGAGAGCCAAGCAGCAACATACCGTCGATCTGCTTGGTGATAATGAGGTCGATAAAGGTTTTTTCCTGCTGGTTCTGGTGCGCACAGTCGCCAATCAGTACCAGATAACCCTGTTCAGCCGCTGTCACTTCAATACCGCGGATAATCTCGCTGAAAAAGGGATCGCAGATGTCCGGCACAATCACCAGGATGGTGCGCGACTCATTGCGCTTGACGTTACGGCCCATCGCCTGTGGAAAATAGCCCACTTCCAGCGCAGCCTGCTCAACCCGGTTACGGGTCGCCTGGGAGACTTTATCCGGATTCATTAATGCGCGGGATACCGTTGCCGTAGAGACCTGTGCTTTCTGGGCAACGTCTTTCATGGTCGCCGGTGCAACCTCTTTGCTGGACTTCAACGTCTTCTCCTCGCCTGAACACCGAACTTCTGACATCACCATTTTTACAGATAGTTAATGGAATCGGTTACAGAATTTTCATAAAAAGTGTGAGGAACGTTAAATTTTTCGATCCGTCTTCAGCCTTCGATGGGATCGACGTCCAGTACCCACTTCACTTTTCGCGCCTCCGGAAGGGTGTTAATCAGTACCAGCGCGCCGCTGACGATATGCTGGAGACGAATTCTCGAAGGGTGCTGGAGCAAAATTTGCCAGCGAAAACGTCCGCCGCGCTTTGGTGCCAGTGCCGGAACCGGGCCCAAAATCCACAGTTGGTTATCCACCAGTGGATTGGCCTGCAGGAGGTTTCTCAGCTGCTGCAGGAAAAGTGGGGCCTGCTGGTTGTTATGATCTTCTGCACGAACGATCACGTGGCTGGTCCACGGCGGTAGCTGCAGGGTCTGGCGTTCTGCCAGCGCCTGTTCGGCAAAGGCGTCATAGCCTTTGTGTAGCAGGGTCTGGAGTAACGGGTGTTCAGGGTGGTGCGTTTGCAGAACCACTTCGCCCTGTTTGCCCGCGCGTCCGGCACGACCGGCGACCTGGGTATAAAGCTGGGCAAAACGTTCCGCGGAACGGAAGTCTGCTGAGAAGAGTGCGCCGTCGACATCCAGCAGGGCAACTAGCGTTACACCCGGGAAATGGTGTCCTTTCGCCAGCATCTGGGTACCAATCAAAATGCGTGCGCCGCCGCGATGCACTTCCGCCAGTTGTTGTTCCAGCGCGCCTTTGCGGCTGGTGGTGTCCCGATCGATGCGGGACAGGGGGATGTCAGGGAAGAAGGGCGCAAGAGCCTGTTCCAGCTGTTCAGTCCCCAGACCCACCGGCACAATGTGCGTTGAACCACACGATGGACACTGGCGCGGAACAGGGCGTTGACTGTCGCAGTGGTGGCAGCGCAAATGACGCTGGGCCTGATGGAAGGTGTAGTAATGATCGCAGCGCGGGCACTCGGCAATCCAGCCGCAGTCGTGGCACAGCAGAGCTGGCGCAAATCCGCGTCGGTTGAGAAACAGAATGACCTGGTTCCCGGCCTGCAAATGCTGGCGCATCCGGGTGATAAGCGCGGGTGCTAACCCCGCCTGAACCTGCTGTCCTTTCAGATCCAGTACGTGCTGAATGGCCGGGCGCGCATTTCCCGCGCGACGCGTCAGGCGCAGCATATGGTATTTACGCTGGCGCACGTTGTGCAGCGTTTCGAGCGCCGGCGTGGCGGAGCCGAGAATAATAGGAATTTGCTCGCTGTGCGCGCGATAGACCGCCAGATCGCGGGCATGGTAACGCCAGCCTTCCTGCTGTTTATAGGAGCTGTCGTGCTCTTCGTCGATCACGATAACGCCGAGATTTTTAAACGGCGTAAACAGCGACGAGCGGGTGCCGATCACAATCGCCGCTTCACCGTTTTTCGCTTTCAGCCAGGCGTTGAGGCGCTCGCTGTCGTTCAGGCCGGAGTGCAGCACCTCAACCGGCGCGTTAAAGCGCTCGCGGAATCGGGCGATGGTTTGCGGCGTCAGGCCAATTTCCGGCACCATCACCAGCGCCTGTTTACCCTGTGCGAGCACGTTTTCCAGCACGCTCAGGTAGACTTCGGTCTTGCCGGAACCGGTGACTCCCGCCAGCAGCCAGGCAGAGAAATGATCGGAGGCGCTATGGATCGCGCCGACGGCGGTGGCCTGCTCGGTATTCAGACGCAGGCGATCACCTGAAACGGAGAAACTCTCTCGCCAGTCGTAAAGCGCAGGCGCTTCGCTGCCCAGTTCACTCAGCCCTTTCTTTCTCAGGGCTTGTAGCGCCGTTTCGCTGATCTCAAGTTCGTCGACCTGATGACGCCAGATTTTCCCCTGGCGCAGCGCCGCCAGCGCCTGCTGCTGTTTCTGCGAGCGTTTGAGGCTGTTGATGTCGACAGCCTGACCTTCTTCGGTGGCAAACCAGTACCACATCGGCGCATGGCTGGCGCTCTTACCCTGACGCAGCATAATGGGCAGGGCGTGGAACAGGACGTCGCCGATGGGATGGTGGTAGTAATCCGCCGCCCACAGCAGAAGTCGCCAGGTGCTGCTGGAGTAAACCGGCTCACTGTCCAGCACCTCAACAACGGATTTCAGTTCATTAAGCGGTAACTCGCTCTTATCGCTGACCGAAACCACAATCCCCACACGCTGCTGCTTGCCAAAGGGCACGATCACGCGACAGCCCGCTTTGGCGCTCATGCTGTCAGGCAGCAGATAGTCAAAGGTGCGGGAAAGCGGAACGGGCAGGGCAACGTGAGCGACGGGCATCTAATCTTCCTGACTTGAAAAGTGGCGCGTTAGTATACACATTAGTAAAAGCGGCGTGCGGATCAGTTTGCATACGTTGGTCAAATTCTGTATGATTCGCCGCCTTTGGTGTACTTTACGCCAAAGAACTTACAATCAACATCGCGTGGTGTCTGGCGTTAGGGCTGGAAGAGCGACGCGGCCTTAACTGAGGTTCTCCCATGAAAAAAGATATTCACCCGAAATACGAAATGATTACTGCAAACTGTTCTTGCGGTAACTCTATCCAGATCCGCTCTACCGTGGGTCACGATCTGAACCTGGACGTGTGCGGCAAATGCCACCCGTTCTACACTGGTAAGCAGCGTGATGTTGCAACCGGTGGCCGTGTTGACCGCTTCAACAAGCGTTTCAGCATCCCGGGCGCTAAATAAGTTTCCCGAAAAAAAGGCACCGCAAGGTGCCTTTTTTGTATCCGCTTTTCAGTATTCCCACGTCTCCGGGTCAATACCCAGTTCACGCATGATCACCTTCGCCTCTTCCGGGATTTCGTCGCTACGCTCTTTGCGCAGATCGTCATCGTTCGGCAACGGTTGACCGGTAAACGCATGCAGAAACGCTTCGCACAACAGTTCGCTGTTGGTTGCGTGGCGCAGGTTGTTCACCTGACGACGCGTACGTTCATCGGTGAGGATCTTCAACACCTTCAGAGGAATGGAAACCGTAATTTTCTTTACTTGCTCACTCTTCTTACCGTGCTCAGCGTATGGGCTGATATATTCGCCGCTCCATTCAGCCATGAGATACCTTTAATCCTCTCAGTCATTTATCTAAGGGTGCAAAACCTGTAACTCTGGGTTTTGAACCGTAATCTTGCCTAGTTTACCGTAGAGACGATACCGTGGCACGGATATTGCCGCTGCAGCGTGCACTAAAGCATATAATTTTAACGGCTATTTGCGCATTGCTCAATCTATACGCAAAGAAGTTTAGATGTCCAGATGTATTGACGTCCATACATTCAATGTTTACTCTGGTGCCTGACTTTTCACCTCATTCGCCAGGAAGCCTTCACCATGACGCGTAAACAGGCCACTATTGCAGTGCGTAGCGGATTAAATGATGACGAGCAGTACGGCTGCGTTGTCCCGCCGATTCATCTTTCCAGTACCTATAATTTCACCGGATTTAATGAACCCCGCGCGCATGATTACTCGCGTCGTGGCAACCCTACGCGTGATGTGACCCAGCGCGCGCTGGCTGAGCTGGAAGGTGGCGCAGGTGCAGTATTAACCAATACCGGTATGTCCGCCATTCACCTGGTGACAACGGTGTTCCTGAAACCGGGTGATCTGCTGGTTGCGCCGCACGACTGCTACGGCGGCAGCTATCGTCTGTTTGATAGTCTGGCAAAGCGCGGCTGTTATCGCGTGCTGTTTGTCGATCAAAACGACGAACAGGCGCTGAAACAGGCGCTGGCAGAGAAACCGAAGCTGGTACTGGTGGAAAGTCCAAGCAACCCATTGTTGCGCGTTGTCGACATTGCGAAAATTTGTCAGCTCGCAAGGGATGCGGGAGCGATAAGTGTAGTGGATAATACGTTCCTCAGTCCGGCCCTTCAGAACCCATTAGCATTGGGTGCTGATCTGGTATTGCATTCATGCACTAAATATCTGAACGGCCATTCTGACGTGGTCGCGGGTGTGGTGATTGCAAAAGATCCCGAGGTTGTCACGGAACTGGCATGGTGGGCCAATAACATTGGCGTCACCGCGGGTGCCTTCGACAGCTACTTGCTGTTACGTGGCATTCGTACGCTGTCGCCGCGCATGGAAGTGGCGCAGCGCAATGCTCAGGCGATTGTCGATTTCCTGAAAACGCAGCCGCTGGTGAAGAAGCTCTATCACCCGTCGCTGCCGGAAAACCAGGGGCACGAGATCGCCGCGCGCCAGCAGAAGGGATTTGGCGCGATGTTAAGTTTTGAACTGGACGGTGACGAGCAAACGCTGCGTCGCTTCCTGAGCGGGCTGTCATTGTTTACGCTGGCGGAATCCTTAGGTGGGGTTGAAAGCTTAATCTCCCACGCCGCGACCATGACGCACGCAGGTATGGCACTCGAAGCACGTGCCGCCGCCGGGATTTCCGAGACGCTGCTGCGAATCTCAACCGGTATTGAAGATTCTGAAGATTTAATTGCCGATCTGGAAAATGGCTTCCGGGTCGCAGCCAAGGGGTAATCATGAGTGTGATAGCGCAGGCAGGGGCGAAGGGTCGTCAGCTGCACAAGTTTGGTGGTAGTAGTCTTGCTGATGTGAAATGTTATCTGCGTGTCGCAGGGATCATGACAGAGTATTCGCAGCCGGGGGACATGATGGTTGTCTCTGCGGCGGGCAGCACCACCAACCAGTTGATTAGCTGGCTGAAATTGAGCCAGACCGATCGCCTTTCTGCGCATCAGGTGCAACAGTCCTTACGTCGTTATCAGAGCGAGCTAATTGCTGGCCTGCTGCCTGCAGACGTAGCGGACGGGCTGATCAGTGCCTTCACCCATGACCTTGAGCGTCTGGCTGCCCTGCTGGACAGCGGCATTACCGAAGCGGTGTATGCCGAAGTGGTCGGCCACGGGGAAGTGTGGTCTGCGCGTCTCATGGCTGCCGTATTGCAACATCTTGGTGTTGAAGCCGCCTGGCTCGACGCGCGCGATTTCCTGCGCGCTGAGCGTGCTGCACAGCCGCAGGTCGACGAAGGATTGTCTTACCCGTTACTGCAACAGCTGCTGGTGCAACATCCAGGTAAACGCATTGTCGTCACCGGCTTTATCAGCCGCAGCAACGCGGGCGAAACGGTGCTGCTGGGGCGTAACGGCTCCGACTACTCTGCAACGCAAATCGGTGCTCTGGCGGGCGTGTCCCGCGTCACCATCTGGAGTGACGTGGCTGGTGTTTACAGCGCCGACCCGCGCAAAGTGAAAGATGCCTGTTTACTGCCGCTGCTGCGTCTCGACGAAGCCAGCGAACTGGCACGTCTGGCGGCACCGGTACTGCACGCGCGCACGCTGCAGCCAGTCTCCGGCAGCGATATTGACCTGCAGCTGCGCTGCAGTTACACCCCGGATCAGGGCTCCACGCGCATTGAGCGCGTGCTGGCTTCCGGTACCGGGGCGCGTATTGTTACCAGCCACGACGACATCTGTCTGATTGAGTTCCAGGTTCCGGCAGGACAGGATTTCAAACTGGCACATAAGGACATCGACCTGGTGTTAAAGCGTGCTCAGGTGCGTCCGCTGGCCGTTGGCGTGCATAACGACCGCCAGCTGCTGCAGTTCTGCTATACCGCAGAAGTGGCGGACAGCGCGCTGAAAATTCTGGATGAAGCGGGCCTGCCGGGCGAGCTTCGCCTGCGTCAGGGGCTGGCGCTGGTGGCGATGGTGGGCGCGGGCGTCACCCGTAACCCGCTGCACTGCCACCGTTTCTGGCAGCAACTGAAGGGACAGCCGGTGGAGTTTACCTGGCAGTCCGAAGAGGGCATCAGCCTGGTCGCCGTGCTGCGTAAAGGGCCTACCGAGAGCCTGATTCAGGGTCTGCATACCTCTCTGTTCCGCGCGGAAAAACGCATTGGCCTGGTGCTGTTCGGTAAAGGCAACATCGGTTCCCGCTGGCTGGAGCTGTTTGCCCGCGAACAGGTCACTCTCTCTGCACGTACCGGGTTTGAATTTATTCTCGCTGGCGTGGTGGACAGCCGCCGCAGCCTGCTGAACTACGAAGGGCTGGACGCCAGCCGTGCGCTTGCCTTCTTTAATGATGAAGCCGTCGAGCAGGATGAAGAGTCGCTGTTCCTGTGGATGCGTGCGCACCCGTATGACGATCTGGTAGTGCTGGACGTCACCGCCAGCGAACAACTGGCCGATCAGTATCTTGATTTCGCCAGCCACGGGTTCCACGTCATTAGCGCCAATAAGCTGGCGGGGGCAAGTAGCACCGATAAATACCGTCAGATCCACGACGCGTTTGAAAAAACAGGTCGTCACTGGCTCTATAACGCCACCGTGGGCGCGGGCCTGCCGGTTAACCACACCGTGCGTGATCTGATTGAAAGCGGCGACAGTATTCTGGCGCTGAGCGGTATCTTCTCCGGCACGCTCTCCTGGTTGTTCCTGCAGTTTGACGGCACCGTACCGTTCACCGACTTGGTGGATCAGGCGTGGCAGCAGGGCTTAACCGAGCCCGATCCGCGCGTTGACCTCTCCGGTAAAGATGTAATGCGCAAGCTGGTGATCCTCGCGCGTGAAGCCGGATACGACATCGAACCGGATTCCGTGCGCGTCGAATCACTGGTGACTGCTGGCTGTGAAGAAGGTTCTATAGACCATTTCTTTGAAAATGGTGAAGAGCTTAACGAGCAGATGGTACAGCGTCTGGAAGCGGCGAACGAGATGGGGCTGGTTTTGCGCTATGTGGCGCGTTTTGAGGCCAACGGAAAAGCGCGTGTGGGTGTTGAGGCGGTGCGTCCTGAACATCCGCTGGCAGCACTTTTGCCGTGCGATAACGTCTTCGCGATCGAAAGCCGCTGGTATCGTGATAACCCACTGGTGATCCGCGGTCCGGGGGCGGGCCGCGATGTGACCGCCGGCGCGATCCAGTCCGACATCAACCGCCTGGCTAAGTTACTGTAACGCCTGAATTTCCCTCTCTCTCCGGGAGAGGGAATTACCCTCATCATGAATTTTCCTCATATTCCCTGAGCAAACCTCACCGTTATTGTTGATTATTTCTGTTGACGTCCCCCCGCTTTTCCGTCATTTTTACATCTGGACGTCTAAACGTATAGAAGTTCACAAAACAACACACAACGACACGCGATTGATAGAGGTACGGTATGAGCTTTTTTCACGCCAACCAGCGGGAAGCCCTGAATCAGAGCCTGGCCGAAGTAAACGGCCAGATTAACGTCTCTTTTGAATTTTTCCCGCCGCGCACCAGTGAAATGGAGCAAACTCTGTGGAGCTCTATCGATCGCCTGAGCAGCCTGAAACCGAAGTTTGTCTCCGTCACCTACGGTGCAAACTCCGGCGAGCGTGACCGTACGCACAGCATCATTAAAGGCATTAAAGATCGCACCGGTCTGGAAGCGGCCCCACATCTCACCTGCATCGACGCAACCCGTGATGAACTGCGTGCTATCGCCCAGGATTACTGGAACAACGGCATTCGTCATATTGTTGCCCTGCGCGGTGACCTGCCGCCGGGTAGCGGTAAGCCGGAAATGTATGCTGCCGACCTGGTCGCGCTGCTGAAAGACGTGGCCGATTTTGATATCTCCGTTGCCGCTTATCCTGAAGTTCACCCGGAAGCGAAAAGCGCCCAGGCCGATCTGCTTAACCTGAAGCGTAAAGTGGAAGCCGGTGCAAACCGCGCGATTACCCAGTTCTTCTTTGATGTGGAAAGCTACCTGCGCTTCCGTGACCGCTGTGTTTCCGCAGGCATCGACGTTGAAATCATCCCAGGTATTCTGCCGGTCTCTAACTTCAAACAGGCGAAGAAATTTGCTGACATGACGAATGTGCGCATTCCGCTTTGGATGTCTAAAATGTACGAAGGGCTGGACGATGACCCGGAAACACGCAAGCTGGTGGGCGCAAATATCGCGATGGACATGGTGAAGATTTTAAGTCGTGAAGGGGTGAAGGATTTCCACTTCTACACGCTGAACCGTGCGGAGATGAGTTACGCCATATGCCACACGCTCGGTGTTAGACCAGGCGTGTAACAAAAAAGCCCTCTTCGGAGGGTTTTTTGATTTATAAGGGTTTTATTTTCCTGTCATATCGGCAATTCTGCCAAAGACGTACAAAAGTCACAAATTTTCAAAGTGTAATTAAACGGAATTAACTATCGAATCTGTGGGTTATCCCAACTGTACCTTATCAATAAGGGCGTATATCGTAACGGTAACACTGTAAAAGGGAGCATAGCGATGAGCACGTCAGACGATACCAATAAAGTCGGCAAATGCCCGTTCCATCAGGGCGGTCACGATCAGAGCGCGGGGGCAGGTACCAGCAGCCGTGACTGGTGGCCAAAACAACTCCGTGTCGACCTTCTTAACCAACATTCCAACCGTTCGAACCCTCTGGGTGAAGACTTCGACTACCGCAAAGAATTCAGCAAACTTGATTACTCTGCGCTTAAAGGCGACCTCAAAGCACTTTTAACCGACTCTCAACCGTGGTGGCCAGCCGACTGGGGCAGCTATGCAGGTCTGTTTATTCGTATGGCCTGGCACGGTGCAGGCACCTATCGCTCCGTTGATGGGCGCGGTGGTGCAGGACGCGGTCAACAGCGCTTTGCGCCGCTGAACTCCTGGCCTGATAACGTCAGCCTGGATAAAGCACGCCGCCTGCTGTGGCCAATTAAGCAAAAATACGGGCAAAAAATCTCCTGGGCTGACCTGTTTATCCTCGCGGGTAACGTGGCGCTGGAAAACTCGGGTTTCCGCACTTTTGGTTTTGGTGCCGGGCGTGAAGACGTCTGGGAACCGGATATGGACGTTAACTGGGGCGACGAAACGACCTGGCTGAAGCACCGCGACCCGGAAGAGCTGGCGAAGCGTCCACTCGGCGCAACCGAAATGGGCCTGATTTACGTTAACCCGGAAGGGCCAAATGCCAGCGGCGAACCGCTGTCAGCGGCAGCGGCGATTCGCGCCACCTTTGGTAACATGGGTATGGATGACGAAGAGACCGTCGCGTTGATTGCAGGGGGGCATACTCTCGGTAAAACCCACGGCGCAGGAGAAGCGACCCATGTAGGTGCTGATCCGGAAGCCGCACCGATTGAGGCGCAGGGTCTTGGCTGGCATAGTACGCACGGCTCTGGCGTTGGCGAAGATGCTATCACCTCTGGTCTGGAAGTCATCTGGTCACAAACCCCGACCCAGTGGAGCAACTATTTCTTCGAGAACCTGTTCAAATATGAGTGGGTGCAGACACGTAGCCCGGCCGGTGCCATTCAGTTTGAAGCCGTAAATGCGCCGGACATTATGCCTGATCCGTTCGACCCGTCGAAAAAACGCAAACCAACCATGCTGGTCACCGACCTGACGCTGCGTTTTGACCCGGAATTCGAAAAAATCTCCCGTCGTTTCCTGAACGATCCGCAGGCTTTCAACGAAGCTTTCGCACGTGCATGGTTCAAACTGACCCACCGTGATATGGGGCCAAAAGCGCGGTACATTGGTCCGGAAGTGCCGAAAGAAGATCTGATTTGGCAGGATCCGCTGCCACAGGCGGTGTTCAACCCTTCGAAGGAAGATATTGAAAGTCTGAAAGCGGAAATTGCGGCATCGGGTCTCTCCGTAAGCGAGCTGGTTTCTGTTGCCTGGGCGTCTGCTTCAACCTTCCGCGGCGGCGATAAGCGTGGCGGTGCCAATGGCGCACGTCTGGCGCTGGCGCCTCAGCGTGACTGGGATGTGAACGCCGCAGCGGTTCGTGCACTTCCTGCTCTGGAAGCTATTCAGCGCACCACTAACAAAGCTTCCCTGGCAGATATTATCGTGCTGGCGGGCGTAGTAGGCGTGGAGCAAGCCGCGAAAGCGGCAGGCGTATATGTCACTGTACCGTTCACACCAGGCCGTGTGGATGCACGTCAGGATCAGACGGATATCGAGATGTTCAACCTGCTCGAACCGATTGCCGATGGCTTCCGCAACTACCGTGCCCAGGTTAATGCCTCGACCACGGAATCACTCCTGATTGATAAGGCCCAACAGCTGACGCTGACCGCGCCTGAACTGACGGTGCTGGTGGGTGGCTTGCGTGCATTGGGTGCTAACTTCGATGGCAGCAAGAATGGCGTGTTCACCGACCGCGAGGGCGTGCTGAGTAATGACTTCTTCGTCAATCTGCTGGATATGAATACCCAGTGGAAAGCGACCGATGAGTCAAACGAACTGTTTGCCGGTAGCGACCGCGCCAGCGGTGAAGTGAAATATACCGCGACCCGAGCCGATCTGGTCTTCGGCTCTAATGCCGTCCTGCGCGCGCTGGCAGAAGTTTATGCCAGCAGCGATGCCAGCGAGAAGTTTGTCCGTGACTTCGTTGCAGCATGGGCGAAAGTGATGGATTTGGATCGTTTCGACCTGCAGTAAATAAAAAATCCCCGCTTCGGCGGGGATTTTTTAACACCATGTGGGCTGCGACTATTCCCACTCCTGTAAGAACCGCTGTCCGTACTGATCGGCAACCAACAGTGCCGCGTAAACCTGGTCCGGCGACACGCCGCCCGGCATGTTATGAATGGTTTCGCCTTCCGCGCAGGAGGCTTCCGCAATCAGACGCATTTTAGCCGGGATATCCTCTTTGATGTTCAGCTGTGCCAGCGTGATGGGCAAACCAACGCTGTGACAAAGCGCCGCGACGGTCTCTATTTCTTCTACCGGGGCGTTTTCCAGTACCAGCTGCGTCAGCGTACCGAATGCGACTTTTTCACCATGATAGAAGTGATGTGCGTCCGGCACTGCCGTCATGCCGTTGTGAATGGCGTGTGCTGCAGCCAGCCCGCCGCTTTCAAAACCGACGCCGCTGAGATACGTATTGGCTTCAATGATGCGTTCCAGCGCCGGTGTTACGACGTGCTGTTCCGCCGCCAGCATCGCTTTTTCACCCTCTTCAATCAGCGTGTTGTAGCACAGCTCGGCGAGCGCTAACGCAGCCTGCGTACATTTGCCTCCTGCCATGGTGGTTGCGCCACTGCGGGAACAGGCTCGTGCTTCAAACCAGGTGGCCAGTGCATCGCCAATCCCCGCAGCCAGCAGACGTGGTGGTGCTCCTGCAACCACATTGGTGTCGACGATAACCATGTTCGGGTTGTGCGGTAGCATCAGGTAGCGATCGAACTCGCCGTTGTCGGTATAAATCACGGAAAGCGCGCTGCACGGCGCATCAGTGGAGGCGATAGTCGGGGCAATGGCGACCGGCACATCCATAAAGTGTGCCAGCGCTTTGGCGGTATCCAGCGTTTTACCGCCGCCGATACCCAGTACCGCCATGCAGTCGGCACTGTCTGCCAGTTTTTTTAGTCGATCGATTTCATTTTGCGAACATTCGCCGCCAAACGGTGCGATTTCAGCATGCAGTTCTGCGTTTTTAAAACTCTTGCGTAAAGTCTCTTCAGCAAAGCCCAGCACAAATTTATCGCCAACCACCAGCCAGCGCTGTGCAAGTGGCTTCAGATAGTCGCCGAGACGGGTTAGCACATTAGCGCCCTGGATGTATTTCCCCGGCGATTGAATGATACGGTCCATAACAGTTCTCCCTTAGAGGTTGAGGTTACCAAACGCGTTTTTCCAGTCTTGCTCGAACTTCTCTATGGCTGACTCTACCGCTGGGGTGCCGAGCATTTGTTGCGCTACATCTAAAGGAAGCGTGATTGCTTCGCATCCGGCAAGCAGGCAATCCAGCGCCTGTCGCGGAGTTTTAAAGCTGGCGGCAAGTACTTTGCTCTCTGGCGCATGCATTTCAAGCAGGGATTGCAGTTCTTGCACCATGCGAATACCGTCACCGCCTTGAGCGTCGACGCGGTTCACATACGGGGCCACATACTTTGCTCCTGCCAGTGCGGCGAGTAACCCCTGTGCTGCGCTGTATACGGCGGTACCCAGCGTGGTAATGCCCTCTTTTTCCAGAGCCTGAATCGCGATAAGCCCCTGAGCCGTCACCGGAATTTTGACCACGATGTCCGGTATGACATTACTCAGGCGTTTAGCCTCCGCCACCATGCCCTCTGCATCGCGGCTCATGGTTTGGGCAAACAGCGTGCCGTCCGGCCCGATGGCCTTTTGCAGGCGCGGCAGCACGTCCCAGATGGATTCACGGCTGGCAGCGATAATGCTTGGGTTAGTGGTCACGCCCGCAATGGAAAAAATGCGTGCAAGGCGTTCGACTTCCGCCACGTTGGCGGTATCCAGATACAGTTCCATCACTCTTCCTCGTATTAAAGTTCTAATTCGTGTTGCAGCAGAGAAGCAATAGCCTCCCCGGAGCTGGCGTTCACCAGCGCGTTGCGGAAATCTTCATGCATGATGCGACGTGCCAGGCGTGAGAAAATTCGCATGTGCTGGTCGCCTGCGGCGTGTTTGTTCAGCGTCAGCATGATGATGAATTGCGCTTCCTCATCTCCCCACATGACGGGGGCTTTCAGGCGTGCAACGCTGATGGTGGATTGCTCAATGTGCTCCGATTTGCTGTGTGGGATGGCAAAACTAAAACCCAGCCCGGTAGAAAATACGGCTTCGCGCGCCCACAGATCGGCTTCCAGCTTGCGCGGATAGCGGCAACGCCCAGCGAGCAAAAGGTTATCGGTCATGCCTTTCATGACCTCTTCTTTACTGTTCCAGTCGTTATCCAGAGAAATGCAGCGTGGCGTCACCAGCGGCGTATCCTGCTGATTCATGCGGAACTGGGCGAGCAGGTGTTCCACTTCAAGCGAGGTGCGACACGCCATGGCCTGGTTCAACAACTGGCGGCAGGCGCGGCTATCAAGCTGTGCCAGGCGCGCTTTGGTCGCCGGGATAGCAGGCGACCCCATACTGAGCTCGTCCAGGCCCAAACCTACCAGCAATGGCAACACAGAACCTTTTGCACCCAGCTCACCGCACAGGCCAATCCATTTTCCCTGGCGATGGACGGCCTGTACCGCGTAATCCAGTGCGCGCAGGAAAGCCGGGTTCAGGCTGTTGTAATGGCGCGTGACTTTGGCATTGTCTCGATCAACGGCAAGGAGATACTGCGTCAGGTCATTGCTGCCGATACTAAAGAAATCAATTTCTTCGCAGCATTGATCGATGATGAACATCACCGAGGGCACTTCCAGCATGATGCCGAGCGGGATTTTTTCATCAAATGGAATATGTTCAGTACGAAGCTGCTGCTTCGCTTCGGCAAGCTTCTCTTTAACCCACAGGATCTCTTCCATGGAGGAGATCATCGGGATCATGATCTTCAGGTTGCCGTGAGCAGAGGCGCGCAGGATCGCCCGAAGCTGGGTGGTGAAAAGCGTTGCATACTCTTCGTAGATACGTACTGCGCGGTAGCCGAGGAAGGGGTTGTTTTCTGCCGGTATGTTCAGGTACTCCACCGGTTTATCGCCGCCGATATCCATAGTACGCACGATAATGCTGCGCTCATTTGCACTTTCAAGTGCCTGGCAGAAAATGTTGTACAGCTCGTTTTCACCGGGGGCGCTGGTGCGATCCATATACAGCATTTCGGTGCGGAACAGGCCAACGCCTTCGGCACCGTTACAAAATGCCGCCACGGCTTCCACTGCATGAGCGATGTTCGCGGCAATCTCAATGCGCAGGCCATCTGATGTTCTGGCTTCCCGATCAAGCCAGATGCGTTGCTGCTCGCGGATCGCCTGTTGTACTCGTGCTTCCTGCTGATAGTAGCGCACCACCGCATCACTGGCATTGACCACAACCACGCCCGCATTGCCATCTACGAAGACAGGCTGGTTGCGCCATTGAAGAAGACCTTCGCTATCGACGCCGACCAGCGTGGGAATATTGAAGGAGCGCGCAAGAATAACGGTGTGCGAAGTGGTTCCGCCGCTCTTTAACAGCAGCCCTTTGAGTAATGTTTTATCCAGTTCCAGGAACTGACCGGGAGTGAGGTCGTCTGCAAGGCAGACGGTCGGCTGCGTCAACTGGCCTGGCGCCGGGAAGCGTTGTTCTCCATAAATGTGTTGTAAAAGTTGATAGCAGACATCGCGCACGTCCAGTACCCGCTCCTGCAGGTAGCTGCTACTGGAACGAGAAAACGCATCGCAGAAATGGTTTGCAGTAGCGATTGTTGCTTGCGCGCAGCTCAGTCCCTGGCTCACGCCTGCAAGAAGATGCTGGCGCAGTGAGGTATCCGTCGCCAGCGATCGATGCGCATCGAGAATGGCGCTGGCGGTACTCTCGCTGTCCATCGCACGCAACTCAATGTTTTTCACCAGCAGGGTGAGACCGTTATTCAGCGCAGACTGCTCTTCTTCAACATTTTTCGCATCGGGTAAATCAGTCAGTGCATTGAGATCCAACGAGGTCAGTAAGGTCAGAATACCCTGGGCGCTACCGCTGCAAACAGGCATGGCGCGGAACAGCGTTGGGTTAAGGCGCGTGAGGGATTCTGGTAATGGATCAAGCTCGGTAGTGATGGTTTCTGCGAGTGGTGAATCACAGTGCGGGAACTCTTCCCGGATCCAGTGTTCCAGTTGTTGATGGGCGTTTTGCTCATCTTCCCCTTGAATCACCAGGCGACATGCATCACCTGCCAGCGTATCGGTACCAATAAGAGCCAGTGCGCTTCTGGCATCGGCCTTACGGCCAGTGCGCAGGTTGTGCCATTCGATTTGTGAGCTAAACGTATTGCACAGCGTTTCCACATGACTTGCCGGACGCGCGTGAACCCCGTTGGGTAATTCACAGATAAATTCCACTACCAGAGCCATACACACACTCCTCAAACCAATCATCATTAATTGGGGAACAGCATACGAGTGCGGTGATGACGCGCGCCATGTGACAAATCTGCCAAAAACTGGACAAATGTAATATCACTCGAAAAGTGAGATTTGACTCACAGGTTGTAATGGTTTGTCTTACGCTTCCGTCTGTGCGAAATGTCGAGGCGGATCGCATTTTCATTTCAACATTACAAAAATCCAGTAAATGGCCTTTTTGTCTCCTGTCCGCCGACTTTCTGATTGCCTATTGTTTGCCACAACACCTTTAGGGCTTTAGGCCAGGAGCGACATATGAAAGAGTTGGTGCATATTCTCAAGAACACGCGGCAGCATCTGATGACAGGTGTGTCGCACATGATTCCGTTCGTGGTTGCAGGCGGAATTTTGCTGGCGGTTTCAGTCATGTTGTACGGCAAAGGCGCGGTACCGGATGCAGCAACCGATCCCAACCTGAAAAAACTGTTCGATATCGGCGTGGCCGGGTTAACGCTGATGGTCCCCTTCCTCGCCGCCTATATTGGCTATTCCATTGCCGAACGTGCCGCGCTTGCACCTTGCGCCATTGCGGCCTGGGTTGGTAACAGCTTCGGTGCGGGTTTCTTCGGCGCCATTATTGCCGGGATACTCGGTGGGATAGTTGTCTGGTATCTGAAGAAACTGCCGGTTCCGAAAGTGCTGCGCTCAGTCATGCCTATCTTCATCATCCCTATCATCGGCACTTTTCTTACCGCGGGCATCATGATGTGGGGCCTGGGTGAGCCTGTCGGGGCGTTGACCACGGGGTTAACTCAGTGGCTGCAAGGAATGCAGCAGGGCAGCATCGTTGTGCTGGCCGTCATCATGGGGCTGATGCTGGCCTTCGATATGGGAGGGCCAATTAACAAAGTGGCCTATGCCTTTATGTTGATTTGTGTTGCCCAGGGCGTCTACACCGTTGTGGCAATCGCAGCGGTGGGTATCTGTGTGCCTCCGCTGGGGTTAGGCCTGGCGACGCTCATTAATCGCAAGAATTTTACTGGTGAAGAGCGTGAAGCGGGTAAAGCGGCACTGGTGATGGGCTGCGTTGGGGTCACCGAAGGGGCGATTCCATTTGCTGCAGCCGATCCTCTGCGCGTGATCCCTTCCATCATGTTGGGCTCCGCGTGCGGTGCAGTGACGGCTGCCGTGATGGGCGCACAATGTTATGCCGGATGGGGTGGGCTTATCGTTCTCCCTGTGGTGGAGGGCAAACTGGGCTACATCGCGGCAGTAGCCGTGGGTGCGGTGGTTACCGCCATCAGCGTTAACGTGCTGAAAAGTATTGCCCGCAAGAATGCAAAACAGGTCGAAGAAAAAGAGGACGACCTGGATCTGGATTTCGAAATTAACTGAATGAGGAAGAGAACATGGCCCGAATTATCGCAGTAACGGCATGCCCGTCAGGCGTTGCGCATACCTATATGGCGGCCGAAGCACTGGAAAGTGCCGCTAAAGCCAAAGGCTGGGAAGTGAAAGTTGAAACGCAGGGGTCGATAGGTCTTGAGAACGAACTGACGGCTGAGGATATCGCCGCAGCGGATATGGTGATCCTGACTAAAGATATCGGCATTAAATTCGAAGAGCGTTTTAGCGGGAAAACCATCGTGCGCGTCAACATTAGCGACGCGGTAAAGCGTGCTGACGCCATCATGAACAAAATTGATGCCCACCTGACACAAACCGCCTGATGCTCTCCCGCCCTTCGGGGCGGGCTCGTTTTTCCGTTACAGGAGTTACCTCATGACGAATCGTACCCAGCGTCTGAAAGACGCACTCTTTGCTAACCCGCGCGAAATCTCACTTGAGCGTGCTTTGCTCTATACCGCCAGTTATCAGCAGACGGAAGGCGAGCCGGTTATGCTCAGGCGCGCGAAAGCCACGGCGTACATTCTCGACCATGTGAATATCGCGATTCGTGATGAGGAACTGATTGCCGGAAACCGCACCGTTAAACCGCGCGCAGGGATTATGTCCCCTGAGATGGACCCGTACTGGCTGCTTAAGGAGTTGGATCAGTTTGCCACACGACCCCAGGATCGCTTCGACATTAGCGACGAGGATAAGCGGATCTACCGTGAAGTGCTGTATCCCTGGTGGGAAAAACGGTCGATGAAAGATTTCATCAACAGCCAGATGACGGATGAAGTGAAAGCCGCCGTGGGGACACAGATTTTTAGCGTCAATCAGACGGATAAAGGGCAGGGGCATATCATCATTGATTACCCACGCCTGCTGAATAATGGTCTGGGTGCGCTGGTAGAGGAAATGCGTGAACACTGCACCCGCGATACGGAGAACACCTTCTATGCCGCGGCGCTGATTCTGCTTGAAGCCTCGCAGCGCCACATTCTGCGCTATGCAGTGCTGGCTGAAGACGTCGCTGCCATCAGCCATGGCTCTCGACGCGAGGAATTACTCAAGATTGCGGAAAACTCTCGTCATAACGCTCAGCATAAACCGCAAACGTTCTGGCAGGCGTGTCAGCTATTCTGGTACATGAACGTTATTTTACAGTACGAATCTAACGCCAGCTCGCTCTCCATCGGGCGCTTTGATCAGTATATGTTGCCGTTTTATCAGGCTTCGCTCTCGCAAGGTGACGATCCTTCGTTTCTGAAAGAACTTCTGGAATCACTGTGGGTGAAGTGCAATGACGTGGTGTTATTACGTTCGACCAGCAGCGCACGTTATTTTGCCGGATTTCCGACGGGATATACTGCACTGCTGGGCGGCCTGACGGAGAGTGGTCGCAGTGCGGTGAATGTGCTTTCCTTCCTGTGCCTGGATGCCTACCAGAGCGTTCAGCTTCCGCAGCCCAACCTTGGCGTGCGAGTGAACGAACTTATTGACCGACCTTTCCTGCTCAAAACTGCAGAGACGATCCGTCTGGGAACCGGTATTCCGCAGATATTTAACGATGAAGTGGTGGTGCCAGCTTTCCTGAATCGTGGTGTGTCACTTGAAGATGCACGTGATTACGCTGTTGTCGGCTGCGTTGAACTATCCATTCCGGGTAAAACCTACGGCCTTCACGATATCGCGATGTTTAACCTGCTGAAAGTCATGGAAATCGCGATGCAGGAGAACGAAGGTAATGCGGATCTCAGTTATGAAGAGTTGCTGAGGCATATTCGCGCCAAAATTAATCACTACATTGCGCTGATGGTCGAGGGGAGCAATATCTGCGATATCGGCCACCGCGACTGGGCGCCCGTGCCGCTTCTCTCTTCGTTTATCAGTGATTGCCTGGTTACGGGGAGAGATATTACCGACGGCGGTGCACGCTATAACTTCTCTGGCGTGCAGGGGATAGGGATAGCGAATTTGAGTGACTCATTGCATGCTCTGAAAGGGCTGGTTTTTGAACAGCAACGCTTAAGTTTTGATGAGCTATTAGCCGTGTTAAAAGCCAATTTTGCCACCCCTGAAGGCGAGAAAGTGCGTGCAAGGCTGATCAACCGCTTCGAAAAATACGGCAATGATATTGATGATGTCGACAATATCAGCGCTGAATTGCTGCGCCATTACTGTAAAGAGGTCGAAAAATACCGCAACCCGCGTGGTGGGCAATTTACCCCCGGTTCATATACCGTGTCGGCACACGTACCGCTGGGCGCAGTCGTGGGTGCCACACCGGATGGTCGCTTGGCAGGTGAGCAGCTGGCAGACGGTGGGCTCTCTCCTATGCTCGGGCAAGATATGCAGGGCCCGACGGCGGTACTGAAATCGGTGAGTAAGCTGGATAACTATTTATTATCTAACGGTACACTTCTGAACGTTAAATTCACGCCTGCGACGCTGGAAGGCGATACCGGGCTGCAAAAGCTGGCGGATTTTCTGCGCGCGTTCACCCAGCTTAAACTGCAGCATATCCAGTTCAACGTCGTTAACGCGGACACGCTACGCGAAGCACAGCAGCGCCCACAGGATTTTGCCGGGTTGGTCGTCCGGGTTGCCGGATACAGCGCCTTCTTTGTTGAGTTATCGAAGGAGATCCAGGATGACATTATCCGTCGCACAGCACATCAGCTGTGACGAGGTTGAAACGCGCGCCAATGCGGCGCGTATTTTCAACATTCAGCGCTATTCGTTGAATGATGGGCGTGGCATTCGTACGGTAGTGTTTTTTAAAGGTTGTCCTCACCGCTGCCCCTGGTGTGCTAATCCTGAGTCGATCTCACCGAAAATCGAGACAGTGCGCCGCGTGAGCAAATGTTTGCACTGTAGCCCCTGTCTGCGGGATGCTAATGAGTGCCCTTCTGGCGCGTTCGAGCATATTGGAAGAGACGTTACGCTCGATGTGCTCGAACGTGAGGTAATGAAAGACGATGTGTTCTTCCGTTCTTCGGGGGGTGGCGTCACCCTCTCCGGAGGGGAAGTGTTGATGCAGGCACCTTTTGCGACACTGCTTTTGCAGAGGCTGCGTCGATATGGCGTGCATACAGCCATCGAAACGGCAGGAGATGCGCCTTTATCTCGCTTACTGCCACTGGCGCACCAGTGTGATGAAGTGCTGTTTGATTTGAAAATAATGGATACGGAGCTGGCGCGTTCAGTGGTAGCAATGAATCTGCCCAGAGTGCTCGATAATTTTATGCAACTGGTGGCAGACGGAGTAAATGTGATCCCTCGCGTGCCGCTTATTCCGGGTTTTACGCTCAATGAAACGAACATGGCTCGCGTGCTGGCGTTTCTGTTACCTTCTGGAATACGGCAATTGCATTTACTGCCGTTCCATCAGTACGGGGAACCAAAGTATCGTCTCCTTGGTCAGGAGTGGGGGATGCGGCAAGTGGTTCCGCCAACAGAAAGTGAGGTTGCGGCGATGCGTCAAATGGCTGAGCGCGAAGGTTTCCATGTCACCGTAGGAGGTTAAGTATGGCAGTGATAACGGAACGTCACCTGGTGGCGGTGACCGCTTGTGTCAGTGGCGTTGCACATACCTATATGGCAGCCGAAAGGCTTGAAAAACTCTGCCTGCATGAGAAGTGGAGCGTTCACATTGAGACGCAGGGAGCTCTGGGCGTTGAAAACGAGCTCACAGATGACGATATTCGTCGCGCCGATGTTGTTCTACTGATCGCGGATATCGAACTGGCTGGCAGTGAACGCTTCGAACATACCCGCTACGTGAAGTGCGGGATTAACGCCTTTTTACGTGACCCGCAAAGGGTGATGGGAGCGGTGCGTAAAATGTTTTCCGCACCGCAGCATACTCAGCTCATTCTGGACTAGCCACTTTCCCTGTTAGCTGGCTGTGATACTGGCGACGGTATTCTGACGGGGATCGCTCTGTGTTTTTACGGAACAACCGGCAGAAATAGTTACTGTCAACAAACCCGCAGGCATGTGCCACCTCTTTCACTTTTAAATCATACCCTTTCAGCAACTGACGCGCGTGTTCCAGCCGGGTATGCGTCAGGTATTCATTGAAACCCACTGCACCTGTTTTCTGGAAGAGATGCGACAGATAGTTGGGGGAGATGTAAAACGCCTGCGCCACGGATTCACGGGTTAGCGGCGCGGCGTAGTGCTCGTCAATATAGACCCGAATCGCTTCAAACAGAGCCTGACTACGCGAGGCGGTTTGGATCTGGCTGCCCAGCAGGTCGACGCAGTGGCTAAGCAGGCTGGCGATAATCAGCCGCGCGGTTTGCTGCTCATGCGGCTGCATCTGCATTTCATGGAGCGTTTGTAGCAGGAATGAGCCAATACGAGGACCTCTGCGGGCAACATGCCGTTTTGCCAGGTTACGGACTTCAACGCCATCCCAGTGCAGGAGGCTAAACCCAAGTTGTTGTTTGCCAAACAGAATGCTCAACGTCGTCGCGGGCTTTTGCCATTGCGGATCATTCCAGCCGCCAGCAGGAACGTATAAAACATCACCCTGCTGTAAAACGGAAGCAGCCAGGTCTTTCACCGAACCTTCGAGCACGATCTCCAGACGAGGAAAATCGACCTGCAAGGCAAGTGCGGGAACGGAGGATGTTGAGTTTGCAAAATGCACCTGACGTAGCGGCAACGTGCCGTTTATCAGGTCAGTCAGGATGTGGGTGATATCGTGGTGCATGATGTGAATACCGAGGTATTGCCCGGCAAGCGCAGCGCTGCCGGGCATAAAGCATTAGCCGGTGTTACGCATACCTGCCGCAACGCCTGCAATCGTCACCATCAGCGCCTGTTCAACGCGTGGATCCGGCTCTTTACCTTCTTCTTCCGCCAGACGCGAACGGTGCAGCAGTTCTGCCTGCAGGACGTTCAACGGGTCGGTATAGATGTTACGCAGCTGAATAGACTCGGCAATCCACGGCAGGTCCGCCATCAGGTGGGAGTCGTTGGCGATATCCAGCACCACTTTGATGTCACCTTCCAGCAGTTCGCGCAGCTCTTTACCCAGTGCCCACAGCTCAGGTTTCACCAGGCGCTGATCGTAGTATTCCGCCAGCCACAGGTCAGCTTTCGAGAAGACCATCTCCAGCATACCCAGGCGGGTTGAGAAGAATGGCCAGTCGCGACACATAGCTTCCAGCTCGCTCTGTTTGCCATCTTCTACCACTTTCTGCAGCGCGGCACCGGCACCCAGCCAGGCTGGCAGCATCAAACGGTTCTGCGTCCAGGCGAAGATCCACGGGATAGCACGCAGGGATTCTACGCCACCGGTTGGGCGACGCTTCGCAGGACGTGAGCCCAGCGGCAGTTTACCCAGTTCCTGCTCAGGCGTCGCTGAACGGAAGTAAGGTACGAAGTCTTTGTTTTCACGCACGTAGCCGCGGTACAGATCGCAGGAGATATCTGACAGCTCGTCCATAATATGACACCAGGACGCTTTTGGCTCCGGCGGCGGTAGCAAGTTCGCTTCCAGAATAGCGCTGGTGTAAAGCGACAGGCTGCTGATGGTGACTTCTGGCAGACCGTACTTGAAGCGGATCATCTCGCCCTGTTCGGTCACGCGCAGGCCGCCTTTCAGACTTCCCGGCGGTTGTGACAGCAGTGCGGCATGAGCAGGTGCACCGCCACGGCCAATGGAACCGCCGCGTCCGTGGAACAGGGTCAGCTCAATACCGGCTTTCTCACAGGTTTTAATCAGTGCATCTTGCGCCTGGTACTGGGCCCATGATGCTGCCATTACGCCCGCATCTTTTGCGGAGTCAGAATAGCCAATCATGACCATCTGTTTGCCCTGAATAAAGCCACGATACCAGTCGATGTTCAGCAACTGGGTCATGACATCATTGGCATTGTTCAGGTCATCGAGGGTTTCAAACAGCGGCGCGACCGGCAGGGCGTAGTCGATACCGGCTTCTTTCAGCAGGAGATGAACGGCCAGCACGTCGGACGGCGTTTTCGCCATGGAGATCACATAGGCCGCCACCGATCCTTTCGGCGCATCAACGATCGCTTTACAGGTGTTGAGAACTTCGCGGGTGTCGTTGCTTGGTTCCCAGTTGCGAGGCAGCAAAGGACGTTTGGAGTTCAGTTCGCGGATCAGGAAGGCCTGCTTGTCGGCTTCGGACCAGCTTTCATAATCGCCGATGCCGAGATAGCGGGTCAGTTCGCCCAGGGCTTCGGTATGACGGGTGCTCTCCTGACGCACATCGATACGCACCAGCGGTACGCCAAAACACTTCACGCGGCGCAGGGTATCAAGCAACTCACCGTTCGCGATGATGCCCATCCCACAGGCCTGCAGAGATTTATAACAGGCGTACAGGGGCTCCCAGAGCTGTTCGTTCTGGCTCAGAAGACCTTCGGGTTTTGGCAGGCGCTGGCCTTTAAGTCGTGCTTCCAGCCAGGCCTGAGTAGCCATCAGTTGACTGCGCAGTTTTTTCATCAGGAAACGATACGGCTCGCTGGCACCTTCTTCACCAGCCAGCTCGCGCAGTTCCGGTGTTGCTTCAACCATCGACAGTTCGGAGATCAGCACCTGAATGTCTTTCAGGAACAGGTCGGTAGCCTTCCAGCGGCTCAGCAACAGGACATGACGGGTGATCTCTGCGGTCACGTTCGGGTTGCCGTCGCGGTCTCCGCCCATCCAGGAGGTGAAGCGCACTGGCACAAAATCCACCGGCAGGCGGTAACCCAGGTTCTCTTCCAGCTGTTCGTTCAGTTCGCGCAGGTAGTTCGGAACCCCTTCCCACAGGCTGTTTTCTACCACCGCAAAGCCCCATTTGGCTTCGTCAACCGGGCTTGGGCGATGCTTACGAATTTCATCGGTGTGCCAGGATTGGGCAATCAGCTGGCGCAGGCGGCGCATCAGCTGGTTGCGCTCGTAGTCAGCGATGTCTTTGTTATCCAACTGCTTCAGGCAGTTGTTCACTTCCACCATTTTGTGGATCAGGGTACGACGGGTGATTTCGGTTGGGTGCGCGGTCAGTACCAGTTCGAGCGAAAGGGACTCCACCGCTTTTTTGATGGTGTCTTCATTGAGGCCTGGCTGATCTTTGAGTTTACGAAGCGTACGGGCAATGACTTCCGGGTTGCTGGCAGCTTCGCCATTTGGCGAAATGCTGTGGTATTGCTCAGCGGTGTTTGCCAGGTTCAGGAACTGGCTGAATGCGCGTGCAACGGGTAACAGCTCATCGTTAGAAAGGTTCTGCAAGGTGGTTAGCAGCTCCTGACGATTGGCCTCATTACCTGCACGAGAAGATTTCGATAGCTTGCGGATGGTTTCAACACGGTCGAGGATGTTCTCCCCCAACGCATCTTTGATGGTATCTCCAAGCACTTTGCCGAGCATACTGACATTACTACGCAACGCGGAATATTGTTCGTTCATAAAAACCCAGTCACCCCATCATTTTTGTTTATGCCCAGTCGAAAATCTTCTGGACATTATTTTGTCATCTCCCTTTATAAAGCCACGTAAAACCCCCGTCGTCAATTGCTGCGAAAACGGTTCAGCAAACGAATAAATGTGGGTAATTTACGAAATTTAATTCGCTTCGCGTCAGATAAGTGATGCTTATGGGAATGTGACGGAGATCGCGAGATTTTCCCCTCTCAGATGAGAGGGGAAAGGTCATTAATGCCAGCAGAAGTGATGCACAACCTGAGTAATCAGTTCGCGGGTTGGCTTGATAAAGCGAGTTTCCAGATACTCATCCGGCTGGTGGGCCTGGTTGATGGAGCCAGGGCCAAGGACCAGCGTCGGGCAGAGCGTTTGAATAAACGGCGCTTCGGTGCAGTAGTTCACCACATCGGTTTTCTCGCCAAGCAGTTTTTCCACCACGTCGACCAACTGGTGATCCGGCGGGCACTCATAGCCCGGAATTGGCGGATGAAGATCGGAAACCGTCAGACGACCAGGCCAGCGTTCACTCACCGGTGCCAAAGCTTCTGTCAGTAATCCGTTCAGATCGCTCAGCGTCATACCCGGCAGCGGGCGGATATCCATGTGCAGCTCGCAACAGGCGCAGATACGGTTGGAGGCATCGCCGCCGTGAAGGCTGCCGAGGTTCAGCGTCGGATAAGGAACGGTGAACGAATCATGGTGATAGCGCTCTTTCAGGGAATCACGCAGCTGCATGATGTGGCCGATGGCATCGTGCATCAGCTCAATGGCATTCACGCCGCGCGCCGGGTCGCTGGAGTGGCCGGACTGGCCCAGCACGCGCACTGCCGTCGAGATATGGCCTTTGTGCGCGCGAATCGGTTGCAGAGACGTTGGCTCGCCGATGATCGCGCAATCCGGGCGAATCGACGTGTTTTCAGAGAAGTAGCGAGCGCCCGCCATGCTGGTTTCTTCATCGGCGGTCGCCAGAATGTAGAGCGGTTTCTTCAGTTTCGTCACGTCGACGTCACGCAGCGCGTCGAGGATAAAGGCGAAGAATCCTTTCATGTCGGCGGTGCCCAGACCGTAGAGCTTGTTGTCATGTTCGGTCAGGGTGAACGGATCGCGCGTCCAGCGGCCGTCGTCAAACGGTACGGTGTCAGTATGACCGGCCAGCAGCAGGCCGCCCGCACCGGTTCCGGTGCTGGCGAGCAGGTTAAATTTGTGGCGGGTTCCGGGGACGGGCTGAACCTCAACGTTAAACCCAAGATCGCTAAACCAACCCGCCAGCAGATTGATTAAAGACTCATTGCTCTGATCCAGCGCTTCTTCGGTTGCACTGATGGACGGTGTGGCAATCAGGGCGCGGTAGATCTCGATAAATGGCGGTAAGTTCATTTTCATTGTTGACACACCTTAGGTCGTGATAGTATCAATATTCATGCAATAAATGTGAATAAAAATACATTAACGTTGAGCATAAAGGAACCCGATGTTGAATACGCTGATTGTAGGCGCTAGCGGTTATGCGGGCGCAGAGCTTGTAAGCTACGTGAATCGCCATCCACATATGACCATAACCGCTTTGACCGTGTCAGCGCAAAGCAATGATGCAGGAAAGTTAATTTCTGATTTGCATCCGCAACTTAAGGGCATTGTTGATCTGCCGTTGCAGCCAATGTCTGACATCAGTGAGTTCACCGAAGGCTTCGACGTGGTGTTTTTGGCCACTGCGCACGAAGTCAGCCACGACCTGGCACCGCAATTTCTGGCGGCCGGTTGTGTGGTGTTCGACCTCTCTGGCGCGTTCCGTGTTAACGATGGCGCGTTCTATGAAAAATATTACGGTTTTACCCATCAGCACCCGGATCTGCTTGAAAAAGCGGTGTACGGCCTGGCGGAGTGGAGCGCAGACAAACTGAAAGAAGCGGATCTGATTGCTGTCCCGGGCTGCTATCCAACGGCGGCGCAGCTTTCTCTTAAGCCTTTGATCGACGCGGGCCTGCTGGATCTGAACCAGTGGCCGGTGATCAACGCCACCAGCGGCGTGAGCGGTGCAGGGCGCAAGGCCGCTATCTCCAACAGCTTCTGCGAAGTGAGCCTTCAGCCGTATGGCGTGTTTAATCACCGTCATCACCCTGAAATTACTACCCATCTGGGCGCGGAGGTTATTTTCACCCCGCACCTGGGCAGCTTCCCGCGTGGGATCCTCGAAACTATTACCTGCCGCCTGAAACCGGGCGTAACCAAAGAACAGGTGAACGAGGTCTTCACTCAGGCATACGCGGATAAACCGCTGGTGCGTTTGTACGATAAAGGCGTGCCGGCGCTGAAAAACGTGGTCGGTCTGCCGTTCTGCGATATCGGCTTTGCCGTGCAGGGCGAACACCTGATTGTGGTCGCCGCAGAAGATAACTTACTCAAAGGCGCTGCCGCTCAGGCAATGCAGTGCGCAAATATTCGTTTCGGCTTCCCTGAAACGCAGGCTCTTATTTAAGGTGTGATGATGAACCCATTAATTATCAAACTCGGTGGTGTACTGCTGGACAGCGAAGAAGCGCTGGAGCGTCTTTTTACCGCGCTGGTTAACTATCGCGAATCACACCAACGTCCGCTGGTGATTGTTCACGGTGGCGGCTGCGTGGTGGATGAGCTGATGAAAGGGCTCAATCTGCCGGTGAAAAAGAAAAATGGTCTGCGCGTTACGCCTGCCGATCAGATTGACATCATCACCGGTGCGCTGGCGGGGACGGCGAACAAAACGCTACTGGCATGGGCGAAGAAACACCATATTGCTTCCGTTGGCCTCTACCTGGGCGATGGCGATAGCGTAAAAGTGACTCAGCTCGACGAAGAACTCGGTCATGTTGGACTGGCGCAGCCAGGTTCGCCTAAGCTGATTAACACGCTGCTGGACGGTGGTTTCCTGCCGGTGGTCAGTTCTATCGGTGTCACCGAAGAGGGCGAGCTGATGAACGTGAACGCGGACCAGGCGGCAACGGCACTGGCGGCAACGCTGGGCGCAGACCTGATCCTGCTCTCTGATGTGAGCGGTATTCTGGACGGCAAAGGTCAGCGCATTGCGGAAATGACGGCGGCGAAAGCCGAGCAGCTGATTGCGCAGGGCATTATTACCGACGGTATGATCGTCAAAGTGAACGCTGCACTGGATGCCGCGCGCACGCTCGGTCGCCCGGTAGATATCGCCTCCTGGCGTCACGCGGAGCAACTCCCGGCGCTGTTTAACGGCACGCCGATTGGCACGCGTATTTTAGCGTAAGTTTTTATTGAATGACCGTAGGCCGGGTAAGCGTAGCGCCACCCGGCGGAACTAACGAATAAAGGAACGATGTTATGGCACTTTGGGGTGGGCGTTTTACACAGGCAGCGGATCAGCGGTTCAAACAGTTCAACGACTCTTTGCGCTTCGACTACCGCCTGGCCGAACAGGATATTGTCGGCTCTGTGGCCTGGTCCAAAGCGCTGGTGACAGTTGGCGTACTGACCGCAGAGGAACAGCAGCAGCTGGAAGAGGCACTGAATAATCTGCTGGAGGAAGTGCGCCTGAACCCGGAGCAAATCCTCCAGAGCGACGCCGAAGACATTCACAGCTGGGTAGAAGGCAAACTGATCGATAAAGTCGGTCAGTTGGGTAAGAAGCTGCACACTGGCCGTAGCCGTAACGACCAGGTCGCAACCGATCTGAAGCTGTGGTGTAAAGATACCGTTGGCGAACTGCTGGCCGCTAACCGTCAACTGCAGAGTGCGCTGGTGGAAACCGCTCAGAATAACCAGGACGCGGTCATGCCGGGTTACACCCATCTGCAGCGTGCGCAGCCAGTGACGTTTGCGCACTGGTGCCTGGCCTATGTCGAGATGTTGGCGCGTGATGAAAGCCGTCTGCAGGATACTCTGAAACGTCTGGACGTGAGTCCGCTGGGTAGCGGCGCGCTGGCCGGTACGGCGTATGAAATTGACCGTGAACAGCTGGCAGGCTGGTTGGGCTTTGCCTCTGCCACCCGTAACAGCCTGGACAGCGTGTCTGACCGTGACCACGTGCTGGAACTGCTCTCAAATGCTTCTATCGGCATGGTTCACCTGTCGCGTTTCGCAGAAGACCTGATCTTCTTCAACTCCGGTGAGGCCGGGTTTGTCGAGTTGTCTGACCGTGTGACTTCAGGTTCTTCCCTGATGCCGCAGAAGAAAAACCCGGATGCGCTGGAGCTTATCCGCGGCAAGTGTGGCCGCGTCCAGGGCGCGCTGACCGGCATGATGATGACCCTGAAAGGGCTGCCGCTGGCGTATAACAAAGATATGCAGGAAGACAAAGAAGGGCTGTTCGACGCGCTCGACACCTGGCTGGACTGTCTGCATATGGGCGCACTGGTGCTGGATGGTATTCAGGTGAAACGCCCGCGTTGCCAGGAAGCGGCGCAGCAGGGGTATGCAAACTCCACTGAGCTGGCGGATTACCTCGTTGCGAAAGGCGTACCGTTCCGTGAAGCGCACCATATTGTGGGCGAAGCGGTAGTGGAAGCGATTCGCCAGGGTAAACCGCTGGAAGATCTGGCGCTTGCCGAGCTGCAGAAGTTCAGCGCGGTTATCGGGGATGATGTTTATCCGATTCTGGCATTACAGTCTTGCCTGGATAAGCGTGCGGCGAAAGGCGGCGTGTCACCTAAGCAGGTCGCGCAGGCGATTGCGGATGCGAAAAACCGCTTAGTTTAAACTGTGCGGGCGGGTGCCCTCACCCCGGCCCTCTCCCACGGGGAGTGGGAGAAAAACGGAGCCTGGCTTAACGCCAGGCTTTTTTACGCAAAAAAAAAGCGGACCACGGGGTCCGCAAAAGTTCACGTTGGCTTTAGTTGTTCGAGTTTTGAGAGAAACTCGCTGACGGAGCGGGGTCGTTTTGGGTCAAACACGTGCCGCCTCGTCTATGTGGTGTATTATTCAACAGAATGCTTGATAGGGATAATCGTTCGTTGCTATGCTATCTATCGCCATGAACTATCGTGGCGACGGAGGATGAATAATGAATATTCGTGATCTTGAATACCTGGTAGCGTTAGCCGAGCACCGTCATTTTCGCCGCGCGGCAGATTCCTGCCACGTCAGCCAGCCTACACTGAGCGGTCAGATCCGCAAGCTGGAGGATGAACTGGGTGTGATGCTGCTGGAGCGCACCAGTCGTAAGGTACTGTTCACCCAGGCAGGTCTTTTGCTGGTTGATCAGGCGCGCACCGTGCTGCGCGAGGTCAAAGTGCTCAAGGAAATGGCAAGCCAGCAGGGGGAAACGATGTCAGGCCCACTGCATATTGGCCTGATCCCAACCGTTGGCCCGTACCTGTTACCGCACATCATTCCGATGCTGCACCAGACGTTCCCGAAACTTGAAATGTACCTGCATGAAGCGCAGACCCATCAGCTGCTGGCGCAGTTAGATAGCGGTAAGCTCGACTGTGCCATTCTGGCGCTGGTCAAAGAGAGCGAAGCCTTTATTGAGGTGCCGCTGTTTGATGAGCCGATGATGCTGGCGATCTATCAAGATCACCCGTGGGCGAACCGCGATCGCGTGCCGATGGCCGATCTGGCCGGCGAGAAGCTGCTGATGCTGGAAGATGGCCACTGCCTGCGCGATCAGGCGATGGGTTTTTGCTTTGAAGCGGGTGCTGATGAAGATACCCATTTCCGCGCAACCAGCCTGGAAACGCTGCGTAATATGGTGGCTGCGGGAAGTGGTATTACACTGCTGCCTGCGCTGGCCGTACCTCGTGAACGCACGCGAGATGGCGTGGTGTACCTGCCGTGCATTAAGCCAGAGCCGCGCCGTACGATTGGCCTGGTATATCGCCCGGGTTCGCCGCTGCGCAGCCGCTATGAGCAGCTGGCAGAGGCCATCCGGAGTTCAATGGATGGCCATTTTGACAGCGCGTTAAAACAGGCGGTTCAGACCGTTTAGTGCCGCTACCCGATAGGCTTCTGCCATGGTCGGGTAGTTAAAGGTGGTGTTAACGAAGTACTCGATGGTGTTACCACCCCCTTTTTGCTCCATTATCGCCTGGCCGATATGAATGATTTCCGCCGCGCGTTCACCAAAGCAGTGAATACCGAGGATCTCTTTCGTCTCGCGATGGAACAGAATCTTCAGCGTTCCCACACTCATACCTACGATTTGCGCGCGCGCCAGATGTTTAAACTGCGCACGACCCACCTCGTAAGGCACTTTCATAGCCGTCAGTTGCTGTTCGGTTTTCCCGACTGAGCTAATTTCCGGGATGGTGTAAATCCCTGTCGGAATATCTTCAATCAGATGCGCCGTTGCTTCGCCTTTCACCAGCGCCTGAGCCGCAATGCGTCCCTGGTCGTAGGCTGCTGACGCGAGACTTGGATAGCCAATAACATCCCCGACTGCATAAACGTGCGGCAGGGCGGTCTGGTACATACTGTTGACCTTCAACTGACCACGGCTGTCGGTTTCCAGACCAATGTTTTCCAGCGCCAGTGAATCGGTGTTACCGGTACGGCCGTTGGCATACAGCAGGCAGTCGGCTTTCAGCTTCTTGCCAGATTTCAGGTGCATGATCACACCGTCATCGCAGCCTTCGATTTTCTCGTACTCTTCGTTGTGGCGAATGACGACACCGCTGTTCCAGAAGTGATACGAGAGGGAATCCGACATCTCCTGGTCGAGGAAGGCCAGCAGGCGATCGCGGGTGTTGATCAGGTCAACTTTGACCTCCATGCCCCGGAAGATCGACGCATATTCGCAGCCAATCACCCCAGCGCCATAGATAATCACGTGGCGTGGTTCGTGGTGCAGGCTGAGGATGGAGTCACTGTCGTAGATGCGTGGGTGCGAGAAATCTACATCGGCCGGGTGGTACGGGCGTGAGCCGCAGGCAATAACGAATTTTTCAGCGGTGATGGTTTCAACCGAACCGTCGTGGCATTCGAGCGCCAGGGTGTGCTCATCAACAAAATGCGCGTTACCCTGCAAAATTTCACAGTGGTTACGCTCATAAAACCCCTGACGCATACGTGTCTGCTGGTTAATGACGGTATCCGCGTGATTCAGGATGTCGGCAAAGGATGAACGAAGAAGTCGGGAGTGGTCGCTGTAGAGAGGGTTCTGGTTAAATTCGATAATGCGGCTAACGGCGTGGCGGAGGGCTTTCGAAGGGATGGTGCCCCAGTGGGTGCAACCGCCGCCAACATTATGGTAGCGCTCAATGACCGCTACTCGGGCTCCCTGTTTCACCAGACCCATAGCAGCACCTTCGCCGCCGGGGCCGGAACCAATAACTATTGCGTCGTAATCGTAGGAATGTGGCATGGCAAGGCTTACCTGTTCTTATACATAAAAGCAACAGAATCATAACATCATTGCCAGAGTAACCCAATTATCGTTGTGCTTTTTTCGGGCAGTGAAGCACAAACCGCGCGTAAACAATCATTCACAAAGCCAGGCAAACAGATTAATTTTATTCTCTGGTATAGTGCCATCAGGCCTTTGGAAGGATTCAACTATCGTGATGGGCGTAAGAGCACAACAAAAAGAGAAAACCCGGCGTTCGCTGGTGGAAGCCGCATTCAGTCAACTGAGTGCCGAGCGTAGTTTTGCCAGTTTGAGCCTGCGTGAAGTTGCGCGCGAGGCCGGGATTGCGCCAACGTCCTTCTATCGTCACTTCCGTGATGTGGATGAACTGGGTCTGACCATGGTCGACGAAAGTGGTCTGATGCTGCGCCAGCTCATGCGCCAGGCGCGTCAGCGTATCGCAAAAGGCGGCAGCGTGATCCGCACCTCCGTGTCGACCTTTATGGAATTTATTGGCAATAACCCCAACGCGTTTCGTCTGCTTCTGCGCGAGCGTTCCGGAACCTCTGCGGCGTTTCGTGCTGCCGTCGCGCGTGAAATTCAGCATTTCATCGCGGAACTTGCCGACTATCTTGAACTCGAAAACCATATGCCGCGTGCGTTTACTGAAGCACAGGCTGAGGCGATGGTGACGATTGTTTTCAGCGCGGGTGCCGAAGCGCTGGATATCAGCATTGAACAACGCAAGCAGCTCGAAGAGCGACTGGTATTACAGCTTCGCATGATTTCTAAAGGTGCGTACTACTGGTATCGCCGTGAACAAGAGAAACTGGCACATCAAACCGAAGAGTGAAGGTGAGTAATGAAACAGTCAGGTCAGGATAAAGGGACGCTGTTGCTGGCATTGATCGCTGGCTTATCCATTAATGGTACGTTTGCCGCTATTTTTAGCTCAATCGTACCTTTTTCGATTTTCCCGCTAATTGCACTGGTGCTGACGGTTTACTGTCTGCATCAACGTTACCTGAACCGCACTATGCCGGTCGGGTTACCGGGGTTGGCTGCCGCCTGCTTTATTCTGGGTGTGTTGCTGTATAGCACTGTGGTGCGTGCCGAGTATCCGGATATCGGCTCTAACTTCTTCCCTGCGGTACTGTCTGTGGCGCTGGTGTTCTGGATTGGCTCGCGCATGCGTAGCTGTAAGAGCCAGTTACCAGAGTAATGAATTATTTGTAGGGCAGGTGAGCGAAGCGCCACCTGCCAAAAACGCCAGATAATTACTTCGCCGTGAGCAGTACACCACACTCCATATGGTGCGTATACGGGAACTGATCGAACAGCGCCAGACGTTCAACCTTGTGCGTCTGGCTGAATGTTTCGAGGTTCTTGCATAGCGTCTCCGGATTACAGGAGATGTACAAAATACGCGGGTACGCCTGCACCATCTTCTCGGTTTCGCTGTCCAGGCCACTGCGCGGCGGATCGACAAAAATCGTCTCACACTGGTAGCTCTTCAGATCAATGCCCTGCAGGCGATTAAACTCGCGTACGCCGTTCATGGCCTGCGTGAACTCTTCTGCGGCCATACGAATGATCTGCACGTTGTCGATATGATTAGCCGCGATGTTGTACTGTGCCGCAGCAACCGATGGTTTTGCGATTTCTGTGGCCAGCACGCGCTCGAAGTTACGCGCCAGCGCCAGCGAGAAGTTGCCGTTACCGCAGTACAGCTCAAGCAGATCGCCCGTCGATCCTTCCGTCGCCTTCAGCGCCCACTCAAGCATCTGCACGTTCATCGCGGCGTTCGGCTGGGTGAAGCTGTTCTCTACCTGACGATACACCATCTCTTTACCCGCCACCGGCAGACGCTCGTCGATGTAATCCTGATCCAGCATGATTTTGGTTTTGGTAGCACGGCCAATCAGATGAACATTGATGTTCAGCGCGCGCAGCGCATCGCGCAGGGCTTCTGCCTGCTCGCGCCACTCGTCATTCAGCGCTTTGTGATACAGCAGAGAGACAATCGCCTGGTTACTTTGGGTAGTCAGGTAGTCAATCTGGAACAGCTTATTGCGCAGCACTGGGTTGGTGCGCACACCGTCCATAATGAGGGTCATTAGCTGGTTAATCAGCTCGCTCGCCGCCGGAAAACTGTCTACGCGGATACGGGATTTTGTCTGCTGATCAAAAATGATGTGGTACAGGTCGTCACCGTCGTGCCAGATGCGGAACTCGGCGCGCATGCGGTAGTGGCTGACAGGAGAGCGGAACACCTCGGGAACGGGCGCGTTGAAAGGCGTCATCATACTTTGCAGGCGGACAACTTTCTCTGCCAGCTGCGCGTCGTACTGTTCTGTCGGGAGGTGTTCTGGGGTCATGATGCGTCCTGAGTGATAAAGAATTACGCGGGGATTGTAGGCATTGTTCAGGGGATGTCCAGATTTAATGGCTAATAGCTATCTGGACATCTATACGTGTCTAATTGTAGCATTCTGTTTCCGGTCTCCTGAGAGTGAAAAGGGAATCCAGTGTAAATCTGGAGCTGACGCGCAGCGGTAAAGACTGGCGGGATGAGCGTTGTAGACACTGTGAAAATGGGAAGTCTTCATCCTTCTAAAGCCACCTAGCCCGAAGACCTGCCGGGATCACGTCGCATTTGGTTTCATCATCGCGTGCTATAGATGAATCCTGCGGCATCCTTCTTATATTGTGGATGCTTTAACAATGATTAAAAAAGTATCGCTGCTGACGGCGTTGTCCGTCACGGCATTTTCGGGCTGGGCGCAGGATAGCGCAGACTCGTTGGTGGTGACTGCAAACCGTTTTGAACAACCGGCAAAAACCGTTCTGGCTCCGACATCTGTTGTGACGCGTGAAGATATTGAACGCTGGCAGGCAAAGAGTGTGGTGGAAATCATGTCACGTCTGCCTGGCGTGGATATCGCGCAAAGCGGTGGAATGGGCTCGAACTCTTCGACATTTATTCGCGGAACGGAATCTCGCCATGTGCTGGTGCTGATTGACGGTATTCCTTTGAATAACGCCGGGATCAGCAACGTACCTGACCTGAGCCAGATCCCGACTTCCCTGATTCAGCGTATTGAATACATTCGTGGCCCACGTTCGGCTCTGTATGGTTCCGACGCGATTGGCGGTGTGATCAACATCATTACCGGACGCGATAAACCGGGTGCGGAAATTTCTGCAGGTGTGGGGTCTAAGGGTTACCAAACCTATGATGGCTCTTTCCAGCAGGTTCTTGATAAAACCAGGATCACCATGGCGGGTAACTATACCTATACCCGTGGTTTTGATATTGCAGCCCAGGACGCACCGCGTCAGCCTGACCGCGATGGCTTTATGAGCAAGTCACTGTACGGCTCTGTGGAACAGCAGATTACCGACAGCGTGAGCGGCTTCTTCCGTGGTTTTGGTTATGACAACCGCACGGCGTATGACGGTTACGATCACTATGACGCCAACTTTATGGTGGATGGGCGACCGGATACTCGCCAGCTCTACAGCCAGAACTGGGATACAGGACTACGTTACAACCAGGGGATTTTCCAGTCGCAACTGGTGGCGGGTTACGGTCGCAGTAAAGATCAGAACTATGACCCGAAGAAAGGGCGCTATGCTGATTCCGCAACGATGGATGATGTGAAGCAGTACACCACCCAGTGGCTTAATACTGTTGAAGTCGGTCACGGCAACATTGGTGCAGGACTGGACTGGCAAAAGCAGAAGACGCAGGCCGGAACGGGCTACCTGGATAAAGGTTACGAGCAGCGTAATACCGGCGTGTTCGTTTCAGCGATGCAGCAGTTCAACAGCGTGACGCTGGAAGCGGCGGCGCGTAATGACGACAACTCCAACTTTGGTAACCATGGAACATGGCAAACCAGCGCAGCGTGGGAGTTTGTGGATGGTTATCGCGTGATAGCCTCCTACGGTACCGCATTTAAAGCGCCTACGATGAGTCAGATCCACAGTGCGAACTATGGTAATCCGGACCTTAAACCGGAAGAGAGTAAGCAGTGGGAAGGAGGTTTTGAAGGCCTGACGGGACCGGTTAACTGGCGTATTACAGGTTATCGTAATGATATTGATAATCTGATCAGCAGCGATCCGCATACATACCGTTACTACAACGTTGATGAAGCGCGTATCAAAGGCGTGGAAGCCACGGCGCAGTTTGACACTGGCCCGGTAGGCCATCAGATTTCTTACGATTATGTTGACCCACGTAATGCGAAAACCAACGAAGTCCTGGCTCGCCGCTCTAAGCAGCAGGTTAAGTATCAGCTTGACTGGCAGGTCTGGGATCTCGACTGGAATCTGGCGTACCGTTATCTGGGAACTCGCTACGACGTTGCGATCGATCCGAATACCTATGCGTCAGAACGTGTGAAAATGGGTGGCGTAAGTTTGTGGGATATCGCAGTTTCATATCCTGTCACCTCTCACCTCACAGTTCGTGGTAAAATAGCCAATCTGTTCGATAAAGATTACGAGACAGTTTATGGCTATCAAACTGCAGGACGGGAATACACCTTGTCTGGCAGCTACACCTTCTGATCCGCGTCCCACTGTACTGGTGTTTGATTCCGGCGTTGGTGGGCTTTCGGTCTATGATGAGATTCGGCATCTCCTGCCGAATCTCCATTACATCTACGCTTTTGATAACGTCGCTTTTCCGTACGGGGAAAAAAGCGAAGAGTTTATTGTTGAGCGTGTGGTTGAAATTGTTACCGCGGTACAAAAGCGTTACCCCCTTGCGCTGGCGGTCATCGCCTGCAATACGGCGAGTACGGTTTCCCTTCCTGCCTTGCGTGAAAAATTCCAGTTCCCGGTTGTGGGCGTCGTTCCTGCAATAAAGCCAGCCGCGCGTCTGACGGCGAACGGTATCGTTGGTTTGCTGGCAACACGTGGCACCGTGAAGCGTCCTTATACGCGTGAACTGATCGACCGCTTTGCTAATGAATGCCAGATAGCAATGCTCGGATCGGCGGAGCTTGTCGAAATGGCTGAAGCGAAGTTGCATGGACACGCTGTTTCGCTGGAAGAGCTGCGCCGCATTTTGCGCCCGTGGTTGCGGATGCCGGAGCCGCCAGACACCGTTGTTCTGGGATGTACCCATTTCCCTCTTTTACAGGAAGAGCTTCTGGCTGTTCTGCCAGAGGGGACTCGTCTGGTGGATTCCGGTGCGGCCATTGCGCGTCGTACTGCCTGGCTGTTGGAACATGAAGCGCCAGATGCAAAATCTACCGATGCAAATATCGCTTTTTGTATGGCGATCACAAAAGAAACTGAACAACTTTTGCCCGTTTTACATCGTTACGGCTTTGAAACGCTCGAAAAACTGGCGTTGTAGCACGGTTTTGAGCAAAAAAGAGGCGGTTGAAAGTTTTTTTCAAAAGAGGGGTTGTCAACGTCTGAGAACTCCCTATAATGCGCCTCCACTGACACGGAACAACGGCTTACAAGCCGCCGGGTTAGCGGGGTTCAGAGATGAACACCAACAGAGAAAAGTGAAAATAATCGCTTGACTCTGAATGAGGAAAACGTAATATACGGGACCTCGCAACGGTGAGCTGAAAGCCGCGTTGCAACTGCTCTTTAACAATTTATCAGACAATCTGTGTGGGCACTCAAAGTGACATGGATTCTTAACGTCCTCGGACGAAAAATGAATACCAAGTCTCAACGAGTGAACACGTAATTCATTACGAAGTTTAATTCATTGAGCATCAAACTTTTAAATTGAAGAGTTTGATCATGGCTCAGATTGAACGCTGGCGGCAGGCCTAACACATGCAAGTCGAGCGGTAGCACAGAGAGCTTGCTCTCGGGTGACGAGCGGCGGACGGGTGAGTAATGTCTGGGAAACTGCCTGATGGAGGGGGATAACTACTGGAAACGGTAGCTAATACCGCATAACGTCGCAAGACCAAAGAGGGGGACCTTCGGGCCTCTTGCCATCAGATGTGCCCAGATGGGATTAGCTAGTAGGTGGGGTAACGGCTCACCTAGGCGACGATCCCTAGCTGGTCTGAGAGGATGACCAGCCACACTGGAACTGAGACACGGTCCAGACTCCTACGGGAGGCAGCAGTGGGGAATATTGCACAATGGGCGCAAGCCTGATGCAGCCATGCCGCGTGTATGAAGAAGGCCTTCGGGTTGTAAAGTACTTTCAGCGGGGAGGAAGGTGTTGAGGTTAATAACCTCAGCAATTGACGTTACCCGCAGAAGAAGCACCGGCTAACTCCGTGCCAGCAGCCGCGGTAATACGGAGGGTGCAAGCGTTAATCGGAATTACTGGGCGTAAAGCGCACGCAGGCGGTCTGTCAAGTCGGATGTGAAATCCCCGGGCTCAACACGGGAACTGCATTCGAAACTGGCAGGCTAGAGTCTTGTAGAGGGGGGTAGAATTCGGGTGTAGCGGTGAAATGCGTAGAGATCTGGAGGAATACCGGTGGCGAAGGCGGCCCCCGGACAAAGACTGACGCTCAGGTGCGAAAGCGTGGGGAGCAAACAGGATTAGATACCCGGTAGTCCACGCCGTAAACGATGTCGACTTGGAGGTTGTGCCCTTGAGGCGTGGCTTCCGGAGCTAACGCGTTAAGTCGACCGCCCGGGAGTACGGCCGCAAGGTTAAAACTCAAATGAATTGACGGGGGCCCGCACAAGCGGTGGAGCATGTGGTTTAATTCGATGCAACGCGAAGAACCTTACCTACTCTTGACATCCAGAGAACTTAGCAGAGATGCTTTGGTGCCTTCGGGAACTCTGAGACAGGTGCTGCATGGCTGTCGTCAGCTCGTGTTGTGAAATGTTGGGTTAAGTCCCGCAACGAGCGCAACCCTTATCCTTTGTTGCCAGCGGTCCGGCCGGGAACTCAAAGGAGACTGCCAGTGATAAACTGGAGGAAGGTGGGGATGACGTCAAGTCATCATGGCCCTTACGAGTAGGGCTACACACGTGCTACAATGGCGCATACAAAGAGAAGCGACCTCGCGAGAGCAAGCGGACCTCATAAAGTGCGTCGTAGTCCGGATTGAGTCTGCAACTCGACTCCATGAAGTCGGAATCGCTAGTAATCGTAGATCAGAATGCTACGGTGAATACGTTCCCGGGCCTTGTACACACCGCCCGTCACACCATGGGAGTGGGTTGCAAAAGAAGTAGGTAGCTTAACCTTCGGGAGGGCGCTTACCACTTTGTGATTCATGACTGGGGTGAAGTCGTAACAAGGTAACCGTAGGGGAACCTGCGGTTGGATCACCTCCTTACCTTAAAGAACCTGCCTTTGCAGTGCTCACACAGATTGTCTGATGAAAAACAGCAGTAAAAATCTCTGCAGGCTTGTAGCTCAGGTGGTTAGAGCGCACCCCTGATAAGGGTGAGGTCGGTGGTTCAAGTCCACTCAGGCCTACCAAACTCCTTTTAAAGGATGAGCGGTACAGAGATTGCAAACGATGGGGCTATAGCTCAGCTGGGAGAGCGCCTGCTTTGCACGCAGGAGGTCTGCGGTTCGATCCCGCATAGCTCCACCATCCTTTACTGCGAACCCAAGAAAACTTCAGAGTGAACCTGAAAAGGTGCACTGCGAAGTTTTGCTCTTTAAAAATCTGGATCAAGCTGAAAATTGAAACGACACACAGTTAATGTGTGTTCGAGTCTCTCAAATTTTCGCAAGTCGATGGTGAATCGAAAGAAACATCTTCGGGTTGTGAGGTTAAGCGACTAAGCGTACACGGTGGATGCCCTGGCAGTCAGAGGCGATGAAGGACGTGCTAATCTGCGAAAAGCGCCGGCGAGGTGATATGAACCTTTGACCCGGCGATGTCCGAATGGGGAAACCCAGTGCAATTCGTTGCACTATCGTTAACTGAATACATAGGTTAACGAGGCGAACCGGGGGAACTGAAACATCTAAGTACCCCGAGGAAAAGAAATCAACCGAGATTCCCCCAGTAGCGGCGAGCGAACGGGGAGCAGCCCAGAGTCTGAATCAGCTTGTGTGTTAGTGGAACGGTCTGGAAAGTCCGACGGTACAGGGTGATAGTCCCGTACACGAAAATGCACAGGCTGTGAACTCGAAGAGTAGGGCGGGACACGTGGATGTATCCTGTCTGAATATGGGGGGACCATCCTCCAAGGCTAAATACTCCTGACTGACCGATAGTGAACCAGTACCGTGAGGGAAAGGCGAAAAGAACCCCGGCGAGGGGAGTGAAAAAGAACCTGAAACCGTGTACGTACAAGCAGTGGGAGCACCTTCGTGGTGTGACTGCGTACCTTTTTGTATAATGGGTCAGCGACTTATATTCTGTAGCAAGGTTAACCGTATAGGGGAGCCGAAGGGAAACCGAGTCTTAACTGGGCGTTAAGTTGCAGGGTATAGACCCGAAACCCGGTGATCTAGCCATGGGCAGGTTGAAGGTTGGGTAACACTAACTGGAGGACCGAACCGACTAATGTTGAAAAATTAGCGGATGACTTGTGGCTGGGGGTGAAAGGCCAATCAAACCGGGAGATAGCTGGTTCTCCCCGAAAGCTATTTAGGTAGCGCCTCGTGAACTCATCTTCGGGGGTAGAGCACTGTTTCGGCTAGGGGGCCATCCCGGCTTACCAACCCGATGCAAACTACGAATACCGAAGAATGTTATCACGGGAGACACACGGCGGGTGCTAACGTCCGTCGTGAAGAGGGAAACAACCCAGACCGCCAGCTAAGGTCCCAAAGTCATGGTTAAGTGGGAAACGATGTGGGAAGGCACAGACAGCCAGGATGTTGGCTTAGAAGCAGCCATCATTTAAAGAAAGCGTAATAGCTCACTGGTCGAGTCGGCCTGCGCGGAAGATGTAACGGGGCTAAACCATGCACCGAAGCTGCGGCAGCGACACTATGTGTTGTTGGGTAGGGGAGCGTTCTGTAAGCCGTTGAAGGTGTCCTGTGAGGGGTGCTGGAGGTATCAGAAGTGCGAATGCTGACATAAGTAACGATAATGCGGGTGAAAAGCCCGCACGCCGGAAGACCAAGGGTTCCTGTCCAACGTTAATCGGGGCAGGGTGAGTCGACCCCTAAGGCGAGGCCGAAAGGCGTAGTCGATGGGAAACAGGTTAATATTCCTGTACTTGGTGTTACTGCGAAGGGGGGACGGAGAAGGCTATGTTAGCCGGGCGACGGTTGTCCCGGTTTAAGCATGTAGGCGGAGGTTCCAGGTAAATCCGGTACCTTATTAACGCTGAGGTGTGATGACGAGGCACTACGGTGCTGAAGTAACAAATGCCCTGCTTCCAGGAAAAGCCTCTAAGCATCAGGTAACATCAAATCGTACCCCAAACCGACACAGGTGGTCAGGTAGAGAATACCAAGGCGCTTGAGAGAACTCGGGTGAAGGAACTAGGCAAAATGGTGCCGTAACTTCGGGAGAAGGCACGCTGATATGTAGGTGAAGCCCCTGCGGGTGGAGCTGAAATCAGTCGAAGATACCAGCTGGCTGCAACTGTTTATTAAAAACACAGCACTGTGCAAACACGAAAGTGGACGTATACGGTGTGACGCCTGCCCGGTGCCGGAAGGTTAATTGATGGGGTTAGCGGCAACGCGAAGCTCTTGATCGAAGCCCCGGTAAACGGCGGCCGTAACTATAACGGTCCTAAGGTAGCGAAATTCCTTGTCGGGTAAGTTCCGACCTGCACGAATGGCGTAATGATGGCGGGCTGTCTCCACCCGAGACTCAGTGAAATTGAACTCGCTGTGAAGATGCAGTGTACCCGCGGCAAGACGGAAAGACCCCGTGAACCTTTACTATAGCTTGACACTGAACACTGGTCCTTGATGTGTAGGATAGGTGGGAGGCTTTGAAGCGTGGACGCCAGTCTGCGTGGAGCCGCCCTTGAAATACCACCCTTTAATGGCTGGTGTTCTAACGTAGACCCGTAATCCGGGTTGCGGACAGTGTCTGGTGGGTAGTTTGACTGGGGCGGTCTCCTCCCAAAGAGTAACGGAGGAGCACGAAGGTTAGCTAATCTGGTCGGACATCAGGAGGTTAGTGCAATGGCATAAGCTAGCTTGACTGCGAGAGTGACGGCTCGAGCAGGTGCGAAAGCAGGTCATAGTGATCCGGTGGTTCTGAATGGAAGGGCCATCGCTCAACGGATAAAAGGTACTCGGGGATAACAGGCTGATACCGCCCAAGAGTTCATATCGACGGCGGTGTTTGGCACCTCGATGTCGGCTCATCACATCCGGGGCTGAAGTAGGTCCCAAGGGTATGGCTGTTCGCCATTTAAAGTGGTACGCGAGCTGGGTTTAGAACGTCGTGAGACAGTTCGGTCCCTATCTGCCGTGGGCGCTGGAGAATTGAGGGGGGCTGCTCCTAGTACGAGAGGACCGGAGTGGACGCATCACTGGTGTTCGGGTTGTCATGCCAATGGCACTGCCCGGTAGCTAAATGCGGAAGAGATAAGTGCTGAAAGCATCTAAGCACGAAACTTGCCCCGAGATGAGTTCTCCCTGACTCCTTGAGAGTCCTGAAGGAACGTTGAAGACTACGACGTTGATAGGTCGGGTGTGTAAGCGCAGCGATGCGTTGAGCTAACCGATACTAATGAACCGTGAGGCTTAACCTTACAACGCCGAAGCTGTTTCGGCGAAGAGACAGACAATCAAATTTCAGCTCTGATACAGATTTAACAGAATTTGCCTGGCGGCTTTAGCGCGGTGGTCCCACCTGACCCCATGCCGAACTCAGAAGTGAAACGCCGTAGCGCCGATGGTAGTGTGGGGTCTCCCCATGTGAGAGTAGGGAACTGCCAGGGCATCAAATTAAGTAGTAAGCCGGTGCATAAATCCGGTGGTTACAGCAGTCTTCGGTGGAGCGGTAGTTCAGTCGGTTAGAATACCTGCCTGTCACGCAGGGGGTCGCGGGTTCGAGTCCCGTCCGTTCCGCCACTTATTAAGACATTAAGCCTGCCTTATTGGCAGGCTTAATGGCAAAAAACTTTAGGGGCGTAGCTCAGTTGGTAGAGCACCGGTCTCCAAAACCGGGTGTCGCGAGTTCGAGTCTCTCCGCCCCTGCCATATATAATCCTTTGCTCCGGCAAAGGATTTTTTTTGCCTGAAACACTGAAGAAAACTCTCTTCTTAATTTTCAGCCAGCATTCCTGCTGGCTGATGTATCAATCTATTACATTGATTTTTAATAGATCTTTTATCTGTGATTGTTTATCACTGTTTTGCAGCCAAATCGCATACAGCGGCCTGGTAAGCGTTGTGGAATCCAATACAGTGTGAAGCCCGGCTTTAGCATCAGCCCAGCGGACAGGTAACCAGGTGCAACCCTTCAGCAAGGAAAGTTGCTGGCAGGCGATCTCTGCAGAGCTGGTCGTTAACTGCGGAACATCATCAGCTGCAATCAACCCCGTCTCGTTCTGCTGAAAATCAGGCCCCCACTCCAGTCGCAAATAGGTCAAGTCTGCCTTCATCATTGAAGGTTCAGAAGCATAAAGCGCCAGGCCAAACTGACCCACAATCTGGCTGCTAAATTCGTCCATCTTGGGGGCTTCGGTTGTGATCAGAAGATCAAGCTGGCGTTCATGAAGTTGCTTAACCAGCGACTGCCGTTGTGCAATCCTGGCTTCAAATTGCAAATGCCCATGAGAATGATACAGCCGGGTAAGCCATTGACTTAGCATGCATTCCCACAGTGAAGCACTGGCCCCTATTGAAAACTCATTATGCCTGGAAGTATGTGCAACCTCTTTGCGGGCAGCTTGCCAGGTATTCATCAGCGTTTCTGCGTACGGGAGCAGTTTCTCTCCGGCAGGGGTTAAACGTATGTTGTTGCGATGGCGGGTAAAAAGATTCACGCCCAGTTGGTTTTCCAGCTGTCGAATACGAAAACTGACTGCTGACTGCGTCAGGTAAAGGGCTTCAGCTGCTCGCCCAAAGTGGCGCGTTCTGCTCACTTCAAGGAAAGTTTTTAGCAATTCCGTATCCACATCTTTCTCCACAAAATTATTTGTCGTTATGATTTAAATGTTTTGTTTTACACTCTGTCAAGCGTAACTAATACTCCGCGCCATAAATAGCTCGGCCAAAGAATTAGGAGCGTGTAGGATGGCGGAAAGCTTTACGACGACTAATCGTTTTTTCGACAATAAACATTATCCGCGCGGGTTCTCTCGTCACGGCGATTTCACCATCAAAGAAGCTCAACTGCTTGAGCGCCATGGTTATGCCTTTAACGAGCTGGATCTGGGTAAGCGTGAACCTGCAACTGAAGACGAAAAACAGTTTGTTTCTGTTTGCCGTGGCGAGCGTGAGCCGCAGTCTGAAGCGGAACGTGTATGGATCAAGTACATGGCGCGCATTAAACGTCCAAAGCGCTTCCATACGCTGTCTGGCGGTAAGCCACAGATGGAAGGTGCAGAAGACTACACCGAGTCTGACGACTAATAAGAAAGGGGCTACGGCCCCTTTTTTACGCCAGTAACTTTTGCAGGTGCAAAAGCAGACGATCGATTGCACGATAGCTCAACGCTTCCTGCAGATGTTGTCTCTCAATTTCATGACACCTTTCCACATCGGCGATAGTTCGGGCAACTTTTAAGAGGCGCTGCCACGCACGAATTGAGAGCCCAAATCGCGTCAATGTTTCTTCCAGCCAGTTTGCGTCCTCGGCCTTTAGCTTGCAAAACTGCCGAATCTCAGCATTATCCAGACGGGCATTCAGTTTATTTTGACGTATATACTGTCGGGCCTGAGCGGCGATAACCCGCTCGCGAACCTCTACCGTGCTCTCCCCTCTGACGCTACTCTGGCTGAGCAGGCCAGGGGGAGGCAAAGGGATCTCCAGGGATAAATCGAAACGATCCAGAAAAGGGCCAGAGAGTTTCCCCAGATATCGCAGCGTCTGCTCAGGCGTACAGCGATTATGATTACCCTGATAATGTCCTGACGGGCTGGGGTTCATTGCTGCAACCAGCTGGAACTGCGCGGGGTAGCTTATTTTGGCACGTGTACGGGAGATATGAATTTCACCCGATTCGATAGGCTCCCTCAGAGCATCCAGCACTCGCCTTTCAAACTCAGGCAGCTCATCAAGAAACAGAATGCCATTGTGGGCCAGTGAGATCTCTCCCGGCACCGGTATAGTACCTCCCCCTACCATGGCTGTTAGTGAGGCACTGTGGTGCGGAGAGCGGAAGGGGCGACGTCGCCACTGTTTTTGTAACGACACAGAACTCACCAGGCTAAATATCGCAGCGCTTTCAAGTGCCTCATGGTTATTGAGTGGGGGAAGCAGACCATTTAATCTGCTCGCCAGCATCGTTTTCCCTGTACCCGGCGGACCAATCAACAGCAGGTTATGCCCTCCGGCAGCGGTAATCTCCAGTGCCCGTTTCCCCTGCTCCTGACCGATAATCTCGCTGAGATCGTCCAGGCTTTCAGGTAGGAGATCCCCTGTTTCTTCAGGCTCTGCTAACTCATGTCGCCCCTCAAGATATGCACAGACCTCCTGCAAGTGCCCTGCTATCAGGCATCCTTTTTCGGCTATTAGGCTCACCTCGGAACCATTTTCATTGGCAACAATGATTTGTCGACCAGCACGAATGGCTTCCAGTGCACCTGAGATTGCACCAGGAACGCCCCTCAATGCGCCTGTAAGCGCCAGTTCACCGATGAACTCATACGAGCATAGCCTGGACGCATTAAGCTGTTCAGAGGCCGCGAGAAGCGCTATAGCGATAGGTAAATCATATCGACCTCCCTCTTTGGGCAGGTCCGCAGGCGCCAGGTTGATAGTGATCTTCTTTGCGGGGAAGGTATAACCGCTATTGATGATTGCGCTGCGAACCCGATCTCTGGCTTCTTTCACCGTTGTTTCCGGCAAGCCGACGAGCGTTAATCCGGGAAGCCCATTGCTCAGATGGACCTCTACGGAAATCAGCGGTGCTTTGACTCCAATAGCCGCACGCGTATAAACAACTGACAGTGACATAAGCACCTCCTTGAGGGCCGACTATGCCAGTATCTCGATCACACCTTTAGTGTCAGTTCTGTATTTTACGACGCCTGTTCCAGGCTTTTGACGACAAAATGTAACCATTACGTCTTGGCGGAAGCATTCTCGCAGAAAAAGAGCGGTTCGTTTTGATGGCCTGAGTACGCTTGAAATTATGAAAAATATTCACACTCTGTTTTTCTCATATAAAACAATGATTTTTCGGAATATGATTTGTGTGCTAATCAAAATGGTCATAAATAAATCTTGTGTTTGATTTAAAAACTGTGATACCTCTTTAGGTATTCCTTCGAACAAGATGCAAAAAGAACTGAAAATGACAGCCCTTCTACGAGTGATTAGCCTGGTCGTGATTAGCGTGGTGGTGATTATTATCCCACCGTGCGGGGCTGCACTTGGACGAGGAAAGGCTTAGAAATCAAGCCTTAACGAACTAAGACCCCCGCACCGAAAGGTCCGGGGGTTTTTTTATGACTAAAAAACTTAAGCGAGGAGCAGAGAATGAACACTAGCACAAAATTCTGTTTCTCCCGATTTATGACGGGGAACTAACTATGAATGGGGCACAGTGGGTAGTACATGCGTTGCGCGCGCAGGGAGTCGAGACAGTATTCGGTTATCCGGGTGGCGCAATTATGCCGATTTACGATGCATTGTATGACGGCGGCGTGGAACACCTGTTGTGCCGACACGAGCAGGGCGCAGCAATGGCAGCCATTGGTTATGCGCGGGCTACCGGCAAAACTGGGGTTTGCATGGCAACCTCAGGACCGGGTGCAACCAACCTGATCACCGGTCTGGCTGATGCACTGCTCGACTCTGTTCCTGTCGTGGCAATCACTGGTCAGGTCGCTTCTCCCTTTATCGGTACCGATGCCTTCCAGGAAGTGGATGTACTTGGTTTATCGCTGGCTTGCACCAAACACAGTTTCCTCGTCCAGTCTCTGGAAGAGTTGCCGCGTGTGATGGCTGAAGCATTTGCTGTTGCCAGTTCTGGCCGTCCTGGCCCGGTTCTTGTGGATATCCCAAAAGATATCCAGGTGGCTCTCGGCGATCTGGAGCCGCACTTCTCCACCGTTGAAAGCGACGATGTGTTTCCACATGAGGACGTTGCAGAGGCGCGCCAGATACTGGCGCAGGCGAAACAGCCGATGCTGTACGTCGGCGGTGGCGTAGGCATGGCACAGGCCGTTCCAGCCCTGCGCGAATTTATCGCAACAACGCAGATGCCAGCGACCTGCACGCTGAAAGGTCTGGGCGCGGTAGATGCCGACTATCCGTACTACCTCGGCATGCTGGGGATGCACGGCACCAAAGCCGCAAACCTGGCGGTGCAGGAGTGCGATCTGCTCATCGCCGTAGGGGCACGTTTCGATGACCGCGTCACCGGTAAGCTGAACACCTTCGCGCCGAATGCCAAAGTCATCCATATGGATATCGACCCGGCAGAAATGAACAAATTGCGTCAGGCACACGTCGCCCTGCAGGGTGATCTCAACGCATTGTTACCCGCTTTGCAGCAACCGTTAGATATCCACGCATGGCGTCAGCACACCGCCGATATGCGCGCTGAGCATGCCTGGCGTTACGACCACCCCGGTGAGGCCATCTACGCACCGCTGCTGTTGAAACAGTTGTCCGATCGTAAACCCGCAGACAGCGTCGTTACCACCGACGTGGGCCAGCATCAGATGTGGTCAGCCCAGCACATGACCTACACTCGCCCGGAAAATTTCATCACTTCCAGCGGGTTAGGGACGATGGGTTTCGGTCTGCCAGCAGCAGTAGGCGCGCAGGTTGCCCGACCGAACGATACCGTTATCTGTATCTCCGGTGACGGCTCCTTCATGATGAATGTTCAGGAGCTGGGCACCGTGAAGCGTAAGCAGTTGCCGCTGAAAATCGTGTTACTCGATAACCAGCGTTTAGGGATGGTTCGTCAGTGGCAACAGTTGTTCTTCCAGGAGCGTTACAGCGAAACCACCCTGACCGATAACCCCGATTTCCTCACTCTGGCCAGCGCCTTTGGCATCCCTGGCCAGCACATTACCCGTAAAGACCAGGTTGAAGCGGCACTCGACACCATGCTGTCAAGCGAAGGGCCTTACCTGCTTCATGTCTCAATCGACGAGCTTGAGAATGTCTGGCCGTTGGTACCGCCAGGTGCCAGTAACTCACAAATGCTGGAGAAATTATCATGATGCAACATCAGGTCGCCGTGCAGGCTCGCTTCAATCCAGAAACCTTAGAACGCGTTTTGCGTGTGGTCCGTCATCGTGGTTTTCAGATTTGCTCTATGAATATGGAGACGGCCACTGATGCTGAAAATATCAGTATCGAATTAACCGTTGCCAGTCCGCGCCCGGTCGACTTACTGTTTAGTCAGTTATCAAAGCTGGTAGACGTTGCCCATGTAGCCATCTGCCAGAGCACAACCACATCACAACAAATCCGCGCTTAAGCGTGACAGGACGAAAAAATGACGACAAAAAAAGCTGATTACATTTGGTTCAATGGTGAGATGGTTCGCTGGGAGGACGCGAAGGTCCACGTGATGTCCCACGCGCTGCACTACGGTACGTCTGTGTTTGAAGGCATCCGTTGCTACGACTCTCACAAAGGGCCAGTGGTGTTCCGTCATCGTGAACATATGCAGCGTCTGCATGACTCAGCCAAAATTTATCGTTTTCCGGTTTCCCAGAGTGTCGATGAGCTGATGGAAGCCTGCCGCGAGGTGATTCGCAAGAACAACCTGACCAGCGCGTATATTCGTCCGCTGGTGTTTGTGGGTGATGTGGGCATGGGCGTTAACCCACCAGCAGGCTATACCACCGATGTGATCATTGCCGCGTTCCCATGGGGTGCTTACCTGGGAGCGGAAGCCCTGGAGCAGGGGATCGACGCAATGGTCTCTTCCTGGAACCGCGTGGCGCCGAACACCATCCCGACCGCGGCTAAAGCGGGCGGTAACTACCTCTCCTCACTGCTGGTCGGTAGCGAAGCGCGCCGTCACGGTTATCAGGAAGGTATTGCCCTCGACGTGAATGGCTACATCTCAGAAGGTGCGGGCGAAAACTTGTTTGAAGTAAAAGATGGCATTCTGTTCACGCCACCATTTACCTCGTCCGCGCTGCCGGGCATCACCCGTGACGCCATCATCAAGCTGGCGAAAGATCTGGGTATCGAAGTGCGCGAGCAGGTACTGTCCCGCGAATCTCTCTACCTGGCGGATGAAGTCTTTATGTCCGGTACTGCGGCTGAAATTACGCCGGTACGCAGCGTAGACGGTATCCAGGTGGGCGAAGGCCGCTGCGGCCCGGTCACCAAACGTATTCAGCAAGCCTTCTTTGGCCTCTTCACCGGTGAAACAGAAGATAAATACGGCTGGTTGGATCAGGTTAATCACTAAGTATAAATATGGGACGGCACGCACCGTCCCATTTAAATAGTCAGACGGGAGTAAATAAAGCATGCCTAAGTATCGTTCAGCCACCACCACCCACGGCCGTAACATGGCGGGTGCTCGCGCACTGTGGCGCGCCACCGGAATGACCGACGCCGATTTCGGCAAGCCAATTATCGCCGTGGTGAACTCCTTTACCCAGTTTGTGCCGGGTCACGTGCACCTGCGCGATCTCGGTAAACTGGTTGCCGAGCAAATCGAAGCCTCTGGCGGTGTGGCGAAAGAGTTCAACACCATTGCGGTGGATGACGGTATTGCGATGGGTCACGGGGGCATGCTCTATTCACTGCCATCTCGCGAACTGATCGCCGACTCAGTGGAATACATGGTTAACGCCCACTGCGCGGATGCGATGGTCTGTATCTCCAACTGTGACAAAATCACCCCAGGGATGCTGATGGCTTCCCTGCGTCTGAACATTCCGGTGATCTTCGTCTCCGGCGGCCCTATGGAAGCTGGAAAAACCAAGCTTTCCGACAAAATCATCAAGCTCGACCTGGTTGATGCGATGATTCAGGGGGCGGACCCGAAAGTCTCTGATGAGCAGAGTGAGCAGGTGGAACGCTCCGCGTGCCCGACCTGTGGCTCCTGTTCCGGGATGTTTACCGCCAACTCCATGAACTGCCTGACCGAAGCGCTCGGCCTGTCGCAGCCGGGCAACGGCTCGCTGCTGGCGACCCACGCCGATCGTAAACAGTTGTTCCTCAACGCCGGTAAACGCATTGTTGAGCTGACGAAACGCTACTACGAGCAGGACGACGCCAGCGCGCTGCCGCGCAATATCGCCAGCAAAGCGGCGTTCGAAAACGCTATGACGCTGGATATCGCCATGGGCGGTTCCACCAACACTGTGCTGCACCTGCTGGCCGCCGCGCAGGAAGCCGAAATCGACTTCACCATGAGCGACATCGACAAGCTCTCCCGCAAAGTACCTCAGCTGTGTAAAGTCGCGCCGAGTACCCAGAAGTACCACATGGAAGACGTGCACCGTGCCGGTGGCGTAATCGGTATTTTGGGCGAACTGGATCGTGCCGGGCTGCTGAACCGTGATGTGAAAAACGTGCTTGGTCTGACGCTGCCAGAGTCGCTGGACCAGTACGACGTGATGCTGACCAAAGACGACGCGGTGAAAAAGATGTTCCGCGCCGGCCCGGCAGGTATTCGTACCACCCAGGCATTCTCGCAGGACTGCCGCTGGGATACCCTGGATGATGACCGCGCTGAAGGCTGCATCCGCTCGCTGGAACACGCCTACAGCAAAGACGGTGGTCTGGCTGTGCTGTACGGTAACTTTGCGGAAAACGGCTGCATCGTGAAAACCGCAGGCGTGGACGACAGCATCCTGAAATTCACCGGCCCAGCAAAAGTGTATGAAAGCCAGGACGAGGCGGTAGAGGCGATTCTCGGTGGCAAAGTGGTGGAAGGTGATGTGGTGGTGATCCGCTACGAAGGTCCGAAAGGCGGGCCGGGTATGCAGGAGATGCTTTACCCAACCACCTTCCTGAAATCCATGGGACTCGGTAAAGCTTGCGCACTGATCACTGATGGTCGATTCTCTGGCGGTACGTCCGGCTTGTCCATCGGCCACGTTTCCCCTGAAGCAGCGAGTGGCGGCAATATCGCCATTATCGAAGATGGCGACCTGATCGAAATCGATATTCCAAATCGCGGTATTCAGCTGAAGCTCAGCGACCAGGAAATTGCGGCTCGTCGTGAGGCGCAAGAAGCGCGCGGCGACAAAGCCTGGACGCCGAAAGATCGTCAGCGTGAAGTCTCCTTCGCCCTGCGTGCTTACGCGAGCCTTGCCACCAGTGCAGATAAAGGCGCGGTGCGCGATAAATCGAAACTTGGGGGCTAATGATGGCCGAATCACAACCCTTATCTGCCGCCCCTGAGGGGGCGGAATATTTAAGAGCGGTGCTACGCGCGCCGGTCTATGAAGCGGTGCAGGTCACCCCGCTGCAGAAAATGGAAAAACTCTCTTCGCGCCTTGATAACGTGATCCTGGTGAAGCGCGAAGACCGTCAGCCAGTACACAGTTTTAAGCTGCGCGGGGCCTACGCGATGATGGCCGGGTTAACCGACGAGCAAAAAGCACGCGGCGTAATTACCGCCTCTGCAGGAAACCACGCTCAGGGCGTCGCATTCTCCTCTGCTCGCTTAGGGTTGAAAGCGCTGATCGTGATGCCGGTCGCTACCGCAGATATCAAAGTCGATGCGGTGCGAGGTTTTGGCGGTGAAGTGCTGCTCCACGGGGCTAACTTCGACGAAGCAAAAGCCAAAGCGATTGAGCTGGCGCAGCAGCAGGGGTTTACCTGGGTACCGCCGTTCGATCACCCGATGGTGATTGCCGGGCAGGGCACGCTGGCGCTGGAGCTGCTGCAACAGGATGCCCATCTTGACCGCGTGTTTGTACCGGTCGGCGGCGGCGGCCTGGCCGCGGGCGTGGCGGTGCTGATCAAACAGCTGATGCCGCAGATCAAAGTCATCGCCGTTGAAGCGGAAGATTCTGCCTGCCTGAAAGCGGCGCTGGATGCCGGTCATCCGGTAGACCTGCCGCGCGTCGGGCTGTTTGCGGAAGGTGTGGCTGTTAAGCGCATCGGCGATGAGACCTTCCGCCTGTGCCAGGAGTATCTTGACGATATTGTCACGGTTGATAGCGACGCGATCTGCGCGGCGATGAAAGATCTGTTCGAGGATGTTCGCGCGGTGGCGGAACCGTCCGGCGCGCTGGCGCTGGCGGGGATGAAAAAATACATCGCTCAGCACAACATTCGCGGCGAACGCCTGGCGCATGTGCTCTCCGGTGCTAACGTTAATTTCCACGGTCTGCGCTATGTTTCAGAGCGCTGCGAGCTGGGTGAACAGCGGGAAGCACTGTTGGCGGTGACCATCCCGGAAGAGAAGGGCAGCTTCCTGAAATTCTGCCAGCTGCTCGGCGGCCGCTCAGTGACGGAATTTAACTACCGTTTTGCTGACGCCAAAGATGCCTGCATTTTTGTCGGTGTGCGCCTGAGTCGCGGTCTGGAAGAACGCAAAGAGATCCTCAGCCTGCTGCACGAAGGTGGCTACAGCGTTGTTGACCTCTCTGATGATGAAATGGCGAAACTGCATGTGCGCTATATGGTTGGCGGACGTCCATCGAAACCGCTCAAGGAACGTCTGTTCAGCTTTGAGTTTCCGGAATCTCCGGGCGCACTGCTTAAGTTCCTGCATACGCTGGGTACGCACTGGAACATCTCTTTGTTCCACTACCGCAGCCACGGCACGGACTATGGTCGCGTGCTGGCCGCGTTTGAGCTGGGCGAACATGAGCCTGATTTCGAAACGCGGCTGAACGAACTGGGCTATGACTGTCACGATGAGACGCATAACCCGGCGTTCAGGTTCTTCCTCGCGGGTTAATGGTTTGGCAGGATCTGCCAGAACGCATCAATAAGCGGCTCATGCAGCCGCTTTTTTTGTGCACACACGCCAAGCTCAAACGGTGTTTTCTCGTCGCTGCGTTCCAGAATCATCACGCGGTTACGTACCGGCTCCGGGCTGTTTTCCAGCACCACTTCCGGCAGCAGCGCCACGCCGCAGCCGAGCGCCACCATTGAGACCATCGCCTCATGGCCACCAACTGTTGCGTAAATCGACGGATTGCTGATCTTCTGACGGCGGAACCACAGCTCAATACGGCGGCGTACCGGTCCCTGATCGGCCATGATAAACGGCACCGTTGACCAGTCCGGTTTCTCCACCGATACCTGATTACGCACCGGGCAGGGCAGTGCCGGGGCAATCAGCACTACCGCCAGGTTCTCCAGCATTGAAAATGCCACCGCACCCGGCAAGGTTTCGGGTTTCCCGGCAATGGCGAGATCCGCTTCGCCAGTCACCACTTTTTCCATTGCATCGGCGGCGTCGCCGGTAGTGAGCTTAATTTCAACCGACGGATGCGCCGCGCGGAAGCGGTCGAGAATGGGCGGCAGATGGCTATAGGCGGCGGTCACGGAGCAGAAAATATGCAGCTCGCCGGAAAGTGACGGCCCCTGCTGGTCAATCGAGTGCCGCAGCTGCTGGTACTGCAACAGCGTCTGCTGGGCAAAAATGCGCAGTTCTTCACCCGCTTCCGTGAGGGTAACGGTACGGTTATCACGCACAAACAGCGGCTGGCCGAGATCTTCCTCAAGGCGCTGGATTTGCCGCGAAAGCGTGGAGGGGCTGACGTGCATCGCCCGGGCGCTGCGGCCAAAGTGGCGGCTTTCCGCAAGATGCAGGAACATTTTCAGATCGCGTAAATCCACTGATGTCACTCCCCTTTTTTACATTGCAGATATTGCAACGTGACGTTGTGAATATATCAATTTCCGCAATGAATTTCCTGTTGTAATGTGGGTACATTCTCGCTGAACAGCGAACCGAACAATAAGACACACAACATCACGAGGTATCACCCATGGCTAACTACTTTAATACACTGAACTTGCGCCAGCAGCTGGCGCAGCTGGGCAAATGCCGCTTCATGGCGCGCGACGAATTTGCCGATGGCGCGAGCTACCTTCAGGGTAAAAAAGTGGTCATTGTCGGCTGTGGCGCACAGGGTCTGAACCAGGGCCTGAACATGCGTGACTCCGGTCTGGATATCTCCTACGCCCTGCGTAAAGAAGCGATTGCCGAGAAGCGTGCTTCCTGGCGTAAAGCGACCGAAAACGGCTTTAAAGTGGGTACCTACGAAGAGCTGATCCCGCAGGCGGATCTGGTGGTTAACCTGACGCCAGACAAACAGCACTCTGACGTTGTGCGTTCCGTACAGCCGCTGATGAAAGATGGCGCGGCGCTGGGTTATTCCCACGGTTTCAACATCGTTGAAGTGGGCGAGCAGATCCGTAAAGACATCACCGTTGTGATGGTGGCCCCGAAGTGCCCGGGTACGGAAGTCCGTGAAGAGTACAAACGTGGCTTCGGCGTGCCGACCCTGATCGCGGTTCACCCGGAAAACGATCCAAAAGGCGAAGGTATGGCGATTGCCAAAGCATGGGCTGCCGCAACCGGTGGTCACCGTGCGGGCGTGCTGGAATCTTCCTTCGTTGCAGAAGTGAAATCTGACCTGATGGGTGAGCAGACCATTCTGTGCGGCATGCTGCAGGCTGGCTCTCTGCTGTGCTTCGACAAGCTGGTGGAAGAGGGTACTGACCCTGCATACGCTGAAAAACTGATTCAATTCGGCTGGGAAACCATCACTGAAGCCCTGAAGCAGGGCGGTATTACGCTGATGATGGACCGTCTGTCTAACCCGGCGAAACTGCGTGCTTACGCATTGTCTGAACAGCTGAAAACCATCATGGCGCCGCTGTTCCAGAAACATATGGACGACATCATCTCCGGTGAGTTCTCTTCCGGCATGATGGCTGACTGGGCGAATGACGATAAGAAACTGCTGACCTGGCGTGAAGAGACCGGTAAAACCGCGTTTGAAACCGCGCCACAGTATGAAGGTAAAATCGGCGAGCAGGAGTACTTCGATAAAGGCGTACTGATGATTGCCATGGTGAAAGCAGGCGTTGAGCTGGCGTTCGAAACCATGGTGGATTCCGGCATCATCGAAGAGTCTGCGTACTACGAATCACTGCACGAGCTGCCGCTGATTGCGAACACCATCGCCCGTAAGCGTCTGTACGAAATGAACGTAGTGATCTCTGATACCGCTGAGTATGGTAACTACCTGTTCTCTTACGCTTGCGTACCGCTGCTGAAAGAGTTCATGACTACGCTGCAGACGGGCGATCTGGGTAAAGCGATTGCAGAAGGAGCCGTGGATAACGCGCAACTGCGCGATGTGAACGAAGCGATTCGCAGCCATCAGATCGAGAAAGTGGGTCACAAACTGCGTGGCTACATGACCGATATGAAACGTATCGCGGTAGCGGGTTAACAACCTTGTCGGGTGGCGCTTCGCTTACCCGACTTACAAAACGCTAAGACGTAAGCCGGGTAAGGCGCAGCCGCTACCCGGCTTTTTATTTGCGATACAGAACCTTAATAATGTGATAACCGAACTGCGTGTGCAGCGGGCCGGTTGGCTCCAGTACCGGGCAAGAGAAGACCACTTTGTCGAACGCCGGAACCATCTGACCCTGACGGAATTCACCTAAGTCACCACCGCGTTTGCCTGATGGGCAGATGGAGTGCTTCTTCGCCAGCTTACCGAAGTCGGCACCGTTCTTAATCTGCTCCAGAAGATCCAAAGCCAGTTTCTCTTCTTTAACGAGGATGTGCACTGCTGCTGCTGTTTTTGCCATGATCGTGCCTTGAATTGGTTGAAATAAATCGGGGCGCAATATACCACGCGTCAGCGGCGATACAGCACCTTAATGATATGGTAGCCAAATTTGGTTTTTACCGGGCCGTAGGGCTTCAGGAGCGGGCAGCTAAAGACTGCCTGATCGAACGGGCCGACCATCGCACCTTGTTGAAATTCCCCGAGATCCCCGCCATTGCGTCCGGACGGACATTTAGAGTAGCGCTTTGCCAGATGATCAAAGCTGATGCCGCGCTCCAGCTTGGCAAGGATCTCCTGGGCCAGTTTCTGTTCTTTTACCAGAATATGCAGGGCTGCTGCGCTCTTTTTCATGGTTCTGCTCTACGGGTTAAACGCGATTTCTCCACTTTATCATTAGCCGGTAAATCTGCGCCCGGCTTTCTGCTACAATCCACACCCCGTTCGAAGATTGAGCAATATTCCCATGCGTTTAAACCCTGGACAACAACAAGCGGTCGAATTCGTTACTGGACCATGCCTGGTGCTGGCAGGGGCGGGTTCCGGTAAAACCCGCGTGATCACGAATAAAATCGCCCACTTAATTCGTGGGTGTGGCTATCAGGCACGCCACATTGCGGCGGTGACATTTACCAATAAAGCAGCGCGCGAGATGAAAGAGCGTGTTGGCCAGACGCTGGGGCGCAAAGAGGCGCGCGGGCTGATGATCTCCACCTTCCATACCCTGGGGCTGGATATCATTAAACGCGAATACGCCGCACTGGGGATGAAGTCTAACTTCTCTCTTTTCGATGACACTGACCAGGTGGCGTTGCTCAAAGAGCTCACCGAAGGCCTGATCGAAGACGACAAAGTTCTGCTGCAACAGCTGATCTCGACGATCTCAAACTGGAAAAACGATCTGATGACGCCTGCACAGGCGGCAGCGAGTGCGAAGGGCGAACGGGATCGGATCTTCGCACACTGTTATGGTCTGTACGACGCGCATATGAAAGCGTGCAACGTATTGGATTTCGACGATCTGATCCTCCTGCCAACGCTGCTGCTTCAGCGTAATGAAGAGGTACGTGAACGCTGGCAGAACAAGATCCGCTACCTGCTGGTGGATGAATATCAGGATACCAACACCAGCCAGTACGAACTGGTGAAGCTGCTGGTGGGGCAGCGCGCGCGTTTCACCGTGGTGGGTGACGATGACCAGTCAATTTACTCCTGGCGCGGTGCGCGTCCACAAAACCTGGTGTTGTTAAGCAAAGATTTTCCTGCGTTGCAGGTGATTAAGCTGGAGCAAAACTACCGTTCTTCCGGGCGTATCCTCAAGTCGGCGAATATCCTGATCGCCAATAACCCGCATGTGTTTGAGAAGCGTCTGTTCTCCGAACTGGGTTACGGCACCGAGCTGAAAGTGCTCAGTGCCAATAATGAAGAGCATGAGGCTGAACGCGTTACCGGCGAGCTCATTGCCCACCACTTCGTGAATAAAACCGAGTACAAGGATTACGCCATCCTGTATCGCGGTAACCACCAGTCGCGCGTCTTTGAAAAGATGCTGATGCAAAACCGCATCCCCTACAAAATTTCGGGTGGTACGTCGTTCTTCTCGCGTCCTGAAATCAAGGATCTGCTGGCCTATCTGCGCGTGCTCACCAACCCGGATGATGACAGCGCGTTTCTGCGCATCGTGAACACCCCGAAACGTGAGATCGGCCCGGCGACACTACAAAAGCTTGGCGAATGGGCGATGACCCGCAACAAAAGCCTGTTTACCGCCAGCTTTGATATGGGGCTGAGTCAGACGCTGACCGGACGTGGTTACGATTCGTTAACCCGTTTCACCCACTGGCTGGGTGAAGTGCAACGCCTTGCGGAACGTGAACCTGTCGCGGCAGTACGCGATCTCATTCACGGTATTGATTACGAATCCTGGTTGTACGAAACCTCCGCCAGCCCGAAGGCAGCTGAGATGCGGATGAAAAACGTCAACCAGCTGTTTAGCTGGATGACAGAGATGCTGGAAGGCTCGGAGATAGATGAGCCAATGACCCTGACTCAGGTGGTCACCCGCTTTACCCTTCGCGACATGATGGAGCGTGGCGAGAGCGAGGAAGAGGCTGACCAGGTTCAGCTGATGACGTTACACGCGTCAAAAGGACTGGAGTTCCCGTATGTATATCTGGTCGGTATGGAAGAAGGTTTGCTGCCGCACCAGAGCAGCATTGATGAAGATAACGTCGACGAGGAACGCCGTCTGGCCTATGTCGGGATCACCCGTGCGCAGAAGGAGCTGACATTTACACTGTGCAAAGAGCGCCGTCAGTATGGCGAACTGGTGCGTCCGGAACCGAGTCGTTTCCTGCTGGAGCTACCGCAGGACGATCTGATCTGGGAGCAGGAGCGCAAAGTGATTACGGCAGAAGAGCGGATGCACAAGGGGCAGGCTAACGTGGCGAACATTCGTGCGATGCTGGCAAAAGCCAAAGAGAAAGGATAATTATTCGAAGGCCGGGTATGGCGAAACCGCCACCCGGCAATGCTCAGGGTATTACTTCACTTCAAGAACCCAGTGTACATAACTCTGCCACTGGCACTCCTGTTCGATCATCTCTGCCCCAAGTGGATGATTATCAATCCAGTTTTCCGGTAACGTCAGCGAAAGCTTCTCGCCATCAGCGACCAGATTGATGGCAGGTAGCAAATCATCGCGGCGGCGGCTGGCAAACAAAATCGCCAGACGTAGCAGACGACACAGATGCTCGGCCACGCGTGGCGGTACGGCGTTTTGTTGATGTAAAGAGGAGAGGTCAACGGCGTTGGTCTGGTTCAGCAGCAGGGTTGCCAGCAACTTTTTCTGTGCAGGCGTGTAGCCCGGTAAATCGAGGTTACGTACCAGATAGGCCGCATGAACAGGGGCCTGTTTGAAATCAATGCTCAGCCCCACTTCATGTAGCGCGCAGGCACTCAGCAATAAATCACGGCTCAAAGGGTCAAGATCCCAGCCGGTAGCAACCTGATCGGCGAAGCGTGATGCCAGTTGCGCCACACGACCCGCCTGGTCGATATCAACCAGAAAACGACGCTGCACGTTGCGCAGAGTACGGCTGCGAATGTCCTGATCAACCGACAGATGCAACATCCCATAGACCAGGCCTTCTCGCAGTGCGCCGCCAGCCAGCGTCATACACTGAATGTTTAGCTCGGTGAAAATCGCAATCAGAATGGCCAGCCCGCTCGGGAAAACCAGCGCACGTTCAAGCGTCAGGCCTTCAATTTCAAGCTCTTCCAGCCGCCCACACTGAATAGCGCGCTGTTTAAGCTGCTGGAGCTTGGCAAGCGTGATCCGCTCATCCATTCCCTGCGCCATCATGATTTCCTGCAAGGCCTGCACAGTGCCAGAAGCACCCACGCAGACTTTCCAGCCGTGATAACGAAGTTCATCCATGACCGGACGCAACACCTCGCGTGCGGCATTCTCCGCCTCGTCGAAGTTTTCTTTCCCCAGATTCCGGTCAGTGAAGTAGCGCTCAAGCCAGGTCACGCAGCCCATCGACAGGCTGAACAGTGACGTTGCTTGGGCGCCGGTGCCGGTCACGAGTTCGGTGCTGGCACCGCCGATATCCACGACCAGACGGCGATCGTCACCTCCTGTCGTATGGGCAACGCCCTGATAGATCAGGCGGGCTTCTTCTTCACCGCTGATAACCTGAACCGGACACCCCAGAATTTCCTGCGCTTTAGCAATAAAATCTACGGCGTTAACTGCCAGGCGGAGCGTCGCCGTGGCGACAACGGTAATTTGGGAATGCGGGATATCCTGCAGACGCTCAGCAAAGAGCCGCAGACACTGCCAGCCACGTTCCATGGCTTCATGGGATAGGTGGTTATCGCTGCTCAGGCCCGCCGCGAGGCGGACCTTGCGCTTAATACGCGTCAGCGTTTGTATGCTTCCCGCCACCTCGCGCACAACCAGCATATGAAAACTATTCGAACCGAGATCAATTGCCGCATAAAGCGAGGTGGAACTGAGCATATTTTCTTAACCTGAACGACGACGATTACGCGGTGCGCCAGAGCGACGCGGGCCATTGCCGGAGCGGGCGCGGGTAAGGCGCTTAGGCGGCGGCAGTTCGCTTAGCAGCGCTTCCGGATTGTATTTGCTCTGCGGAATAGAGTGACCGATGTAGGTCTCAATGGCTGGAAGATTCAGCGCATACTCTTCACACGCAAGGCTAATAGAGTGACCGCTTGCGCCCGCACGACCGGTACGACCGATACGGTGAACATAGTCTTCGCAGTCATCTGGCAGGTCATAGTTAAAGACGTGCGTCACGGCTGGAATGTGTAAACCACGTGCTGCCACGTCGGTTGCGACCAGAATATCGAGATCGCCACGGGTAAATTCTTCAAGAATACGCAGGCGTTTTTTCTGCGCCACATCGCCGGTCAGCAGGCCAACACGGTGACCGTCTGCAGCCAGATGACCCCAGATGTCTTCGCAGCGGTGTTTGGTGTTCGCGAAAATAATGGCGCGGTCTGGCCACTCTTCTTCGATCAGCGTTTGCAGCAGACGCATTTTCTCTTCATTAGATGGATAGAAGAGCTCTTCTTTAATGCGGTGACCTGTTTTCTGCTCGGGCTCCACTTCCACGTATTCGGCGTTGTTCATCTGCTCGAACGCCAGCTCACGTACGCGATAAGAAAGGGTCGCGGAGAACAGCATGTTCAGACGCTGATTTGCCGGAGGCATGCGACGGAACAGCCAGCGGATGTCTTTAATGAAGCCCAGATCGTACATACGGTCAGCTTCATCCAGCACCACAACCTGGATGGCACCGAGGTTAATGTGGTTCTGTTTTGCGTAATCAATGAGGCGGCCCGTGGTACCGATCAGGATATCCACACCGCTTTCCAGCACTTTAAGCTGTTTATCGTAGCCGTCGCCGCCATAGGCCAGGCCAAGCTTCAGGCCGGTAGCCTGCGCCAGGGGCTCAGCGTCTGCATGGATCTGTACCGCCAGTTCTCGCGTTGGGGCCATAATTAGCGCACGCGGCTGGTTAACTTTGCGGTCTGCAATCGCTGGATGAGAAAGTAAATAATGAAACGTTGACGTTAAGAACGCCATCGTTTTGCCAGTACCGGTTTGCGCCTGCCCTGCAACATCGCGACCGGCCAGCGTTAGCGGCAGCGCGAGGGCCTGAATGGGCGTGCAGTTATGAAACCCTTTTTTTTCAAGGGCTTCCGTCACCTTTGGGTGCAGGGCGAAGTCGGAAAACTTCTGTTCTGTTAAATGTGTTTTGCTCATAGTGTGGTAGAATATCAGCTTACTATTGCTTTACGAAAGCGTATCCGGTGAAATAAAGTCAACCTTTAGTTGGTTAATGCGACATCAACACGTCGTTGGTGGAGACAAAACCAACGTACCAGGCTTATTCCTGTGGAGTTATATATGAGCGATAAAATTATTCACCTGACTGACGACAGTTTTGACACGGACGTACTTAAGGCTGACGGGCTGATCCTCGTCGATTTCTGGGCTGAATGGTGTGGTCCTTGCAAAATGATCGCCCCGATTCTGGATGAGATCGCCGACGAATATCAGGGCAAACTGACCGTTGCCAAGCTGAACATCGACCAGAACCCGGGCACCGCACCAAAATACGGTATCCGTGGCATTCCGACCCTGCTGCTGTTCAAAAACGGCGAAGTGGCGGCGACCAAAGTGGGCGCGCTGTCCAAAGGTCAACTGAAAGAGTTCCTCGACGCTAACCTGGCGTAAGGTTTCTCCGCTGTGCGTTCAGAGCTCCCGGCTAAATGATGAGGAACTCTGGACGCCCGGCTGAAGTCGTGCTAAGTTAGCTATGACTTCGTTTTAAACATATCTTGTTGTTTGAATCTTGTTTTACCCGATACTTCCCGTTGTTGACTTATACAGTGCGTGAAGTGGCTAAATTCCGGGCTTGTCACTCAATCCGTCTTGTCGTTTCAGTTCTGCGTTCTTTCCCTGTGACCAGACAGCGAACAGACATGAGTTGATGGCCGCTAAACAGGCATGGATGACCCTGCCATACCATTCACAACATTAAGTTCGAGAATCACCCCGAGTTTAAGAACCCACACCATTATGAATCTTACCGAATTAAAGAATACGCCGGTTTCTGAGCTGATCACTCTCGGCGAAAATATGGGGCTGGAAAACCAGGCTCGTATGCGCAAGCAGGACATCATTTTCGCCATCCTGAAGCAGCACGCGAAGAGTGGCGAAGATATCTTTGGCGACGGTGTGCTGGAGATATTGCAAGACGGATTTGGTTTCCTCCGCTCTGCAGACAGCTCCTACCTCGCCGGCCCTGACGACATCTACGTATCCCCTAGCCAAATCCGCCGTTTCAACCTCCGCACTGGTGACACCATTTCAGGTAAGATTCGTCCTCCTAAAGAGGGTGAACGCTACTTTGCGCTGTTGAAAGTTAATGAAGTTAACTACGACAAACCAGAAAACTCACGTAACAAGATCCTCTTTGAGAACTTAACGCCGCTGCACGCGAATTCTCGCCTGCGCATGGAGCGTGGTAACGGTTCTACCGAAGACTTAACTGCGCGTGTTCTGGACCTGGCATCACCAATTGGTCGTGGTCAGCGTGGTCTGATTGTGGCACCGCCAAAAGCGGGTAAAACCATGCTGCTGCAGAACATCGCGCAGAGCATCGCCTATAACCACCCAGACTGTGTGCTGATGGTGCTGCTGATTGACGAACGTCCGGAAGAAGTAACGGAGATGCAGCGTCTGGTTAAAGGTGAAGTTGTGGCTTCTACCTTTGACGAACCTGCATCTCGTCACGTTCAGGTTGCGGAAATGGTTATTGAGAAGGCGAAACGCCTGGTTGAGCACAAGAAAGACGTGATCATCCTGCTCGACTCCATTACGCGTCTGGCCCGTGCGTACAACACCGTGGTTCCGGCTTCCGGTAAAGTATTGACCGGTGGTGTGGATGCCAACGCCCTGCATCGTCCGAAGCGTTTCTTCGGTGCTGCACGTAACGTGGAAGAGGGCGGCAGCCTGACCATCATCGCGACGGCGCTGATCGATACCGGCTCCAAAATGGACGAAGTTATCTACGAAGAGTTTAAAGGTACAGGCAACATGGAACTGCACCTCTCTCGTAAGATTGCAGAAAAACGCGTCTTCCCGGCTATCGATTACAACCGTTCCGGTACCCGTAAAGAAGAGCTGCTCACCACACAGGAAGAGCTGCAGAAAATGTGGATCCTGCGCAAAATCATCCATCCAATGGGTGAAATCGATGCAATGGAGTTCCTCATTAATAAACTGGCGATGACCAAAACCAACGACGATTTCTTCGACATGATGAAACGCTCGTAACGCAAATAAAGCCAGTGAACGCCACGTTTTTACGTGGCGTTTTTCTTTTATGGACTATACGCTAGTATCACCTACTCCCAATTTTGACCGGTCGGTGCGACAATAGAACCGTTTGTGCAGTCAAATAAATAATTGATTGAAAAATATACAAAGGGAGTTGTAAGAGGCCATCTTTATTACTTCTGAGGCAGTGGCTTCATGGTTATACTTCCGGGACTAACATTTGTTGAGAGCAATCCATTGTGAATCTATTCACCGCCGTTACTGAACTGATCAGTATTTTTTTATTCACAACCTGTTTTTTGTTCATCGCCCGTAAGGTGGCAAAGCGAATAGGGTTGGTGGATAAACCTAATTTTCGTAAACGTCATCAGGGACTTATTCCTTTGGTCGGCGGGATTTCTGTTTATGCAGGGATTTGCTTCACGTTTGGCATTGCCGATTATTATATCCCGCATGCCGCTCTCTACATCGCCTGTGCCGGTGTTCTGGTGCTGATCGGGGCCCTTGATGACCGATTTGATATCGCGGTAAAAATACGCGCCACCGTTCAGGCGGGGATTGGCGTAATTATGATGGTTGTCGGTGGGCTGTATCTCCGGAGTCTCGGCTATGTGTTTGGTCCCTGGGAGTTAGTCCTGGGTCCATTTGGCTTCTTCCTGACACTCTTTGCCGTCTGGGCGGCGATCAATGCTTTCAACATGGTAGATGGGATTGACGGCCTGCTCGGTGGATTGTCTTCCGTCTCGTTCGCCGCTATCGGCATTATTTTGTGGTTTGATGGCCAGTACAGTCTGGCAATGTGGTGTTTTGCCATGATTGCCGCCATCCTCCCTTATATCCTTTTAAACCTTGGTGCGCTTGGCCGCCGCTATAAAGTCTTTATGGGCGATGCGGGCAGTACGTTGATCGGTTTTACCGTTATCTGGATTTTGCTGGAAACCACACAGGGTGAAACCCACCCAATTAGCCCGGTAACAGCACTGTGGATTATTGCCATTCCATTAATGGATATGGTGGCGATTATGTATCGTCGTCTGCGTAAAGGGATGAGTCCTTTCTCTCCTGATCGCCAGCATATTCATCATCTCATCATGCGCGCGGGTTTTACTTCACGTCAGGCGTTTGTTCTGATCACCCTGGCCGCCGCTATTCTGGCAGCAATTGGCGTAGCTGCGGAATATTCTCATATTATTCCTGAGTGGGTTATGTTGGCATTATTCTTGCTAGCATTCTTCCTGTATGGCTACTGTATTAAGCGCGCATGGAAAGTGGCGCGATTCATTAAACGTCTGAAACGCAGGATGCGTCGTAACAATGACAAAAACACAACATTAACTAAGTAAAACCGGGACTATGATGACTCAACCGTTGGCGGGAGCGAAATCAGTGGTAACTGAGAATGAACTGGATATTCGGGGTTTGTTTCGCGTGTTATGGGCAGGCAAACTCTGGATTGCTGGGATCGCGCTGGGGTTCGCACTGTTAGCGCTGGCCTACACCTTCTTTGCAAAACAAGAGTGGAGCGCCACAGCAATTACAGACAGACCAACGGTTAACATGCTCGGCGGGTTTTATTCCCAGCAGCAGTTCCTGCGTAATCTGGATATCAAGGCGAATCTGACGACACCCGATCAGGCTTCCGTCATGGATGAGGCATACAAAGAGTTTGTGATGCAACTGGCCTCGTGGGATACACGCCGCGATTTCTGGAGTCAGACGGATTATTACAAGCAGCGTATGGTGGGCAACAGCAAAGCGGATGCCGCGTTTTTGGATGACCTGATAAACAACATCCAGTTTACGCCGGGTGATGCGCTGCGTAACGTTAATGACAGCGTCAAACTGGTTGCGGAAACGGCACCGGATGCCAACAACCTGTTGCGCCAGTATGTCGCGTTTGCCAGCCAGCGTGCCGCAAGCCATCTGAATGAAGAGCTTAAAGGTGCCTGGGCGGCTCGTACCATCCAGATGAAAGCCCAGGTAAAACGTCAGGAAGAGGTGGCAAAAGCCATTTTCTCTCGCCGTGTACACAATATTGAACAGGCGCTGAAAATTGCGGAGCAGCGCAATATTTCCCGCACTGAGACGGATGTCCCGGCTGATGAATTGCCTGATTCTGAGATGTTCCTGCTTGGTCGCCCAATGCTGCAGGCTCGTCTGGAAAACCTCCAGGCCGTTGGCCCTGATTTTGACCTCGACTACGATCAAAACCGCGCGATGCTCACTACCCTGAATGTTGGTCCAACGCTGGACCCGCGTTTTCAGACCTATCGTTATTTGCGAACGCCTGAAGAACCTGTAAAACGCGATAGTCCGCGTCGTGCATTCCTGATGATCATGTGGGGGATTGTAGGCGCACTGACGGGCGCTGGCGTGGCGTTAACGCGTCGTCGCACAAACTAAGAACGCCGTCTACGATGAAGGCTAAGGCCTTCATCGTCTAATCGAAGAGAATCGATGTGAAAGTACTTACCGTATTTGGCACCAGGCCGGAGGCCATTAAGATGGCACCTCTGGTTCACGCGCTGGCCAATGATCCTGATATTGAAGCGAAAGTGTGCGTCACAGCCCAACACCGTGAGATGCTCGATCAGGTCTTAACGCTCTTTTCCATCGTCCCGGATTATGACCTCAATATTATGAAGCCGGGGCAAGGGTTGACCGAGATAACCTGCCGGATTCTGCAAGAGCTCAAGCCGATTCTGGAGTCATTCAAACCTGACGTTGTACTGGTTCACGGTGACACCACCACCACCGTGGCGACAAGTCTGGCTGCGTTTTACCAGCGTATTCCCGTCGGTCATGTTGAGGCGGGTCTGCGTACCGGAAACCTATATTCCCCATGGCCGGAAGAGGCCAACCGCACGCTCACCGGTCATCTGGCCATGTACCACTTTGCGCCAACCGAAAACTCGCGTCAGAACTTGCTGCGTGAAAATATCGCTGATAACAAAATCTTTGTAACCGGCAATACGGTCATTGATGCGTTGATCTGGGTACGCGACCGTGTACTGGCAAACAACGATCTGCAGAAGGACCTCGCTGCCCGTTACCCCTTCCTGCACAATGGCAAAAAAACCATTCTGGTCACTGGTCACCGTCGTGAAAGCTTTGGTCGGGGCTTTGAGCAAATCTGTCATGCACTGGCTGAAATCGCCGCGCAGAACGACGATGTACAGATTGTTTATCCGGTGCATCTCAACCCAAATGTTAGCGAGCCCGTCAACCGCATCCTGGGTCATGTCGAAAATGTCCTTCTCATTGAACCTCAGGATTACATGCCGTTTGTCTGGTTGATGAATCATGCCTGGTTGATCCTCACCGATTCCGGTGGCATTCAGGAAGAAGCTCCGTCCCTTGGCAAGCCCGTTCTGGTGATGCGTGAAACGACCGAGCGTCCGGAAGCCGTCAAAGCGGGAACGGTACGCCTGGTCGGCACCGACACACAGTTGATCGTCGAAGAGGTCACGCGCCTGCTGCACGACGATGAAGAGTATCAGGCGATGAGCCGGGCCCATAATCCGTACGGAGACGGGCAGGCTTGTGGTCGTATTTTGCATGCACTTAAACACAATCGGATATCGCTATGAGTTTTACTACCATCTCTGTCATTGGTCTTGGCTATATTGGCTTGCCTACTGCGGCAGCGTTTGCCTCCCGTCAAAAGCAGGTTGTCGGTGTGGATATCAACGCGCGTGCGGTAGAAACCATTAACCGTGGCGAAATTCATATTGTGGAGCCCGATCTTGATCGCGTGGTGAAAGAGGCGGTTGAGGGGGGCTTCCTGCGTGCCAGCACGACGCCTGTTGAAGCTGATGCGTACCTGATTGCTGTTCCAACGCCATTTAAAGGCGACCACGAGCCCGACATGGCCTTCGTCGAGTCGGCGGCGAAATCCATTGCGCCTGTGCTGAAGAAAGGGGCGCTGGTGATCCTGGAATCAACTTCTCCGGTTGGGGCAACCGAGCTGATGGCGCAGTGGCTGGCTGAAGCGCGACCTGATTTAAGCTTCCCGCAGCAGGCGGGTGAGCAGGCCGATGTCAATATTGCCTACTGTCCGGAGCGCGTGCTGCCGGGGCAGGTCATGGTCGAACTGATTAAAAACGACCGCGTGATTGGCGGTATGACGCCAGTCTGTTCCGAACGTGCCAGCGCGCTGTACAAGATTTTCCTTGAAGGCGAATGCGTGGTGACTAACTCCCGCACCGCCGAGATGTGCAAGCTGACGGAAAACAGCTTCCGTGACGTCAATATCGCGTTTGCGAATGAGTTGTCGCTGATCTGCGCCGATCAGGGGATTAACGTCTGGGAGTTAATCAGCCTGGCGAATCGCCATCCGCGCGTCAACATTCTGCAGCCAGGCCCTGGCGTGGGCGGTCACTGTATCGCCGTCGATCCGTGGTTTATCGTGGCGCAAAACCCGGCGCAGGCACGTCTGATTCGCACCGCGCGTGAAGTGAACGACAGCAAACCTCACTGGGTTCTCAATCAGGTTAAAACCACGGTTGCGGATTGTCTGGCAGAGAGCGGCAAGCGCGCCAGTGAACTGAAAATTGCCTGCTTTGGTCTGGCATTTAAACCGAACATTGATGATTTGCGTGAAAGCCCGGCAATGGAAATTGCTGAGATGATTGCCGGATGGCACAAGGGCGAAACGCTGGTGGTCGAACCGAATATTCATGAGTTGCCGGCAAAACTGGCAGGACACTGTACGCTGACCGTGCTGGAGGATGCGCTGGCGACGGCGGATGTGCTGGTGCTGCTGGTGGATCATAAAGAATTTAAAGCGACGTCCGGCGCTGCTGTTCGTCAGCAGTATATTGTTGATACCAAAGGTGTCTGGCGTTGAGTAGCCTGAATGGGGTGCTTGAACCCCTGAACTGGGAGAGTACCTTTTTCGGTCTACCTTCGGCTATTGTGCGTCTGCGCGATAATGCGCCGGCACTGACGGAATCTGACTTTACTGCCTGGCAGAGGGTTCAGGCTAAGATCCCAGCAGACCGTGCTGACCTGCTTGATGCGCTCCAGCAACACGGCTTTAAGCTGGTTGAAGGTGAGGTCGATCTTTCTATAACGCTCACCCGGCATGATGCGTCAGGCGCGGAATTTGCAACCGAACAGGATATTCCCGTGCTGCGTCAGATGGCGGTTCGGGCGTTTGCTCAGAGCCGTTTTCGCACGCCCTGGTACGCGCCTGACGACAGCGGTCGTTTCTACGCGCAGTGGGTGGAGAATGCGGTCAAAGGCACCTTTGACCACGTCTGCCTGGTTTTTCGTGCTGGAGACGGTCAAATCCAGGGGTTCGTCTCTCTGCGTAAGCTCAACGAGCGTGAGGCGCGTATTGGCTTATTAGCCGGGCGTGGCATGGGTGAAAAACTCATGCAGGCGGCGATGCACTGGGCGCAACAGCAGCAGGTTTCGACGCTGCGGGTGGCGACCCAGGTGGGCAACACCGCTGCGCTTAAACGTTATATTGCGAGTGGTGCCAACATCGACGCCACCGCCTACTGGTTATACAGGTGACAAGATGATTCCATTTAACGCACCACCCGTCGTCGGAACGGAACTCGACTATATGCAGTCTGCCATGGGCAGCGGCAAACTTTGTGGTGACGGCGGTTTTACCCGTCGCTGTCAGCAGTGGATGGAACAGCGTTTTCGCAGTGCCAAAGTGCTGCTGACCCCGTCCTGTACGGCATCTCTGGAAATGGCGGCGCTGCTGCTGGATATCCAGCCCGGCGATGAAGTGATCATGCCGAGCTATACCTTCGTTTCCACAGCGAACGCGTTTGTCCTGCGCGGGGCGAAAATCGTCTTTGTGGATATCCGCCCGGATACCATGAACATTGACGAGACGTTGATTGAAGCGGCTATCACCGACAAAACGCGCGCGATCGTGCCGGTTCACTACGCGGGTGTGGCCTGTGAAATGGACACCATCATGGCGCTCGCCAAAAAACATAATCTGTTCGTGGTGGAAGATGCCGCCCAGGGCGTGATGTCGACCTACAAGGGACGCGCGCTGGGCACGATCGGCCATATTGGCTGCTTTAGTTTCCACGAAACCAAAAACTACACCGCGGGTGGAGAAGGCGGTGCGACGCTGATTAACGACCGGGCGCTGGTGGAGCGTGCGGAAGTGATCCGCGAAAAAGGCACCAACCGTAGCCAGTTCTTCCGTGGCCAGGTCGACAAATATACCTGGCGCGATATTGGCTCAAGCTATCTGATGGCGGATCTGCAGGCGGCCTATCTGTGGGCGCAGCTTGAAGCGGCGGAACGCATCAACCTTCAGCGTCTCTCCCTGTGGCAAACCTATTACGATGCGCTTGAACCTCTGGCAAAAGCCGGGCGTATTGAGCTACCGACCATTCCGGCAGATTGCGTCCACAACGCGCATATGTTCTACATCAAGCTACGCGATAACGACGATCGCAGCCAGCTTATTGCCTGGCTGAAAGAAGCCGAAATTATGGCGGTGTTCCACTACATTCCGCTGCACTCCAGCCCGGCGGGCGAGGAGTTTGGGGTATTCTCAGGTGAAGACCGTTACACTACCAAAGAAAGTGAGCGTCTGCTTCGCCTGCCACTGTTCTACAACCTCGCGCCGGTTAACCAGCGTACGGTGATTAATACCCTTCTGAGTTATTTCGGCTGATATGTCCCTGGCAAAAGCATCGGTGTGGACCGCCGCGTCCACGCTTGTAAAAATTGGCGCCGGGCTGCTGGTCGTCAAGCTGCTGGCCGTCTCATTTGGCCCCTCGGGTGTGGGGCTGGCGGGTAATTTCCGTCAGCTTGTTACCGTTCTTGGGGTGCTGGCCGGTGCCGGCATCTTTAACGGCGTGACCAAATACGTTGCGCAGTATCACGATGATGCGGCTCAGCTTCGCAGGGTGGTGGGCACCTCCTCGGCGATGGTCACGGGGTTTTCAACCCTGATGGCGATTATCTTTCTGCTGGCGGCGGCGCCCATCAGCCAGGGGTTGTTTGGGCACACCCATTACCAGGGGCTGGTGCGTCTGGTTGCGCTGGTTCAGATGGGGATTGCCTGGGCTAACCTGCTGCTGGCGCTGATGAAAGGCTTTCGTGATGCTGCCGGGAATGCCCTTGCGTTAATTCTCGGGAGCGTCATCGGCGTTATTGCCTATTACTTCTGCTATCGCCTTGGAGGGTATGAAGGCGCACTGCTGGGGCTGGCGCTCGTCCCGGCGCTGGTTGTTGTTCCTGCCGCCTTTATGCTGATGCGTCGTGGCGTCATCCCTCTGAGCTACCTGAAACCTCAATGGGATAAGATTCTTGCCAGCCAGCTGGGTAAATTTACCCTGATGGCGCTCATCACCTCCGTCACGCTACCCGTGGCCTACGTGATGATGCGAAACCTGCTAGCGGCGCATTATAGCTGGGATGAGGTCGGTATCTGGCAGGGCGTAAGTAGCATTTCCGACGCCTACCTCCAGTTTATAACGGCTTCCTTTAGCGTTTATTTACTGCCAACCTTATCGCGCCTGACGTCCAGACAGGATATTACCCGTGAGATTTTTCGATCTCTGCGCTTTGTGTTGCCGGCTGTTGCGGCTGCGAGTTTTACCGTCTGGTTATTGCGCGATGTTGCCATCTGGCTGCTTTTCTCGGCGAAGTTTACCGCCATGCGCGATCTCTTTGCCTGGCAGCTGGTGGGGGATGTACTGAAAGTGGGGGCTTACGTTTTTGGCTATCTGGTGATTGCGAAAGCCTCGCTGCGTTTGTATATCCTGGCTGAGATTAGCCAGTTTACGCTCCTGACGGCGTTCTCGCACTGGCTGATCCCCGCACACGGGGCACTGGGAGCGGCTCAGGCCTACATGGCAACCTATATCGTTTATTTTGCTGCCTGTTGCGGCGTATTTTTACTTTGGCGTAAACGCGCATGACTGCACTGATTCACATCCTGGGATCGGATATCCCACACCATAACCAGACCGTATTGCGGTTCTTTAACGATGAGCTGGCATCGGACGATCCTGATGCGCGTGAGTTTATGGTTGCAGGTCAGGATAAGGGCCTGAGCGAGGCGTTTCCGGCGCTGAAGATTCGCTTCTGGCCGGATAAGTCCACGCTGGCGAAGGCGGTCGTTGCCAAAGCCAAAGCGGATCGTGAGCAACGTTTTTTCTTTCACGGGCAGTTTAATACCGGACTGTGGCTGGCATTGTTAAGCGGCGGAATTAAACCCTCCCAGTGCAGCTGGCATATCTGGGGGGCCGATCTTTACGAGGTTTCCCGCGGCTGGAAATTCCGGCTTTTCTACCCGCTGCGTCGCATGGCGCAGGGACGCGTGGGCTGTGTTTTTGCCACCCGTGGCGATCTGAATTATTTTGCGAAACAGCATCCTTATGTGCGCGGCGAATTGCTCTATTTCCCGACCCGAATGAACCCGGCGCTGAACACCATGGGGACCGACACGCCACGGGAGGGGAAACTGACGATTCTGGTCGGTAACTCTGGCGATCGCAGCAACGAACATGCTGCCGCGCTCAGGGCTGTTCATCAGCAATTTGGCGATACCGTCAATGTGGTTGTCCCGATGGGTTACCCCCTCAACAACGACGCCTATATCGACGAGGTTCGCCAACAGGGGCTGGCGTTATTCAGCGCCGGGAATTTGCAAATTCTCGATAATAAGCTGGAATTTGATGAGTACCTTGCGCTGCTGAGGAAATGCGATCTCGGGTATTTTATCTTTGCCCGCCAGCAGGGGATTGGCACACTGTGTCTGCTGATTCAGGCCGGGATCCCCTGTGTACTTAATCGCGATAATCCGTTCTGGCAAGATATGGTCGAGCAGAATCTGCCGGTGCTGTTTACCACCGATGTGCTTAATGAAGAAGTTGTTCGGGAAGCACAGCGACAACTGGCGCTGGTGGACAAAAATTCCATCGACTTCTTTAGCCCGAATTACCTCTCGCCGTGGCACCGTGCGCTGCGTATCGCTGCAGGAGACAAAGCATGAGCCAGTTGCAATTCAGCGGTTTGCTGGTCGTTTGGCTCCTGAGCACGCTGTTTATCGCTACGCTCACCTGGTTCGAATTCCGCCGCGTGCGTTTCAACTTTAACGTGTTCTTCTCGTTACTGTTTTTGCTGACGTTCTTTTTCGGGTTCCCGCTAACCAGCATTCTGGTCTTCCGCTTCGACGTGAGCGTCGCGCCACCAGAAATTTTGCTCCAGGCACTTCTGGCTGCAACCTGTTTCTATGCAGTTTACTACGTCACCTATAAAACGCGGCTGCGTTCAACGCAGGCAACCGCACCACGCCGGGCGCTTTTTACCATGAACAGGGTGGAGACCCACCTGACATGGGTGATGCTAATGACCATCGCCCTGGTCAGTGTCGGCATTTTCTTCATGCATAACGGCTTCCTGCTGTTTAAGCTCCACTCCTACAGCCAGATTTTTTCGGCCGAAGTCTCAGGCGTGGCGCTTAAGCGTTTCTTCTACTTCTTCATCCCGGCAATGCTGGTGATCTTCTTCCTGCGCCAGGACAGCAAAGCGTGGCTGTTCTTCCTGGTCAGCACCGTCGCGTTCGGCATTCTGACCTACATGATTGTGGGCGGTACGCGCGCGAACATCATTATCGCCTTCGCCATCTTCCTGTTTATCGGCATCATTCGCGGTTGGATCTCGCTGTGGATGCTGGTGGCGGCTGGGGTGTTTGGCATTGTGGGGATGTTCTGGCTGGCACTGAAGCGCTACGGAATGAATGTGGCGGGTGATGAAGCGTTTTACACGTTCCTCTATCTGACGCGTGATACCTTCTCGCCGTGGGAAAACCTGGCATTACTTCTGCAAAACTACGACAAGATTGATTTCCAGGGCCTGGCGCCAATCGTTCGCGACTTCTACGTCTTTATCCCTTCCTGGCTATGGCCGGACCGTCCTGGCGTGGTGCTCAATACCGCGAACTATTTTACCTGGGAGGTACTGAACAACCATTCCGGACTGGCCATCTCGCCAACGCTGATTGGCTCTCTGGTCGTGATGGGTGGGGCGTGGTTCATTCTGCCCGGGGCCGTTGCCGTAGGGTTGATTATTAAGTGGTTCGACTGGCTTTACGTGCGTGGTAACGAAGAGACCAACCGCTATAAAGCGGCCATTTTGCACAGTTTCTGCTTTGGTGCCATTTTCAATATGATCGTTCTGGCGCGCGAAGGGCTGGACTCATTCGTTTCGCGCGTGGTGTTCTTCATGGTCATTTTCGGCGTCTGCCTGTTACTGGCTAAATTGTTGTACTGGCTGTTTGACAGTGCAGGGCTTGTGCACAAGCGCGAGCCGCAGGGCAGCACAACGCTGTCGCAAGTCTGAGTAAGGATAGTAATGACTGATAAAACGTCTGCACCGCGCTATGCGCTACGTGGTTTGCAGCTTATTGGCTGGCGCGACATGCAGCACGCACTGGATTTTCTTTTTGCCGACGGCCAAATGAAATCCGGGACGCTGGTGGCCATCAATGCGGAAAAAATGCTGGCAGTTGAGGATAATGCGGAAGTCAAAAGTCTGATTGAAGCCGCTGAGTTTAAATACGCGGACGGTATCAGCGTGGTTCGCTCAATCCGTAAAAAGTATCCTGACGCTAATGTTTCCCGCGTGGCGGGTGCCGATCTCTGGGAGCAGCTTATGGCCCGCGCAGGTGCGCAGGGCACGCCCGTGTTCCTGATTGGCGGGAAGCCGGAGATACTGGTCCAGACGGAGGAGAAACTGCGTCGTCAATGGAATGTTAATATTGTCGGCAGCCAGGATGGGTACTTCAAACCGGAAGATCGGCAGGCGCTGTTTGCGCGCGTTCGCGACAGCGGGGCGAAAATTGTCACCGTGGCGATGGGTTCCCCGCGCCAGGAGATCCTGATGCGTGACTGCCGTCTGGTCTGCCCGGATGCCCTGTACATGGGCGTCGGCGGCACGTACGACGTCTTTACTGGCCACGTTAAGCGTGCGCCCAAGGTCTGGCAAAATCTGGGCCTTGAGTGGCTGTACCGCCTGCTATCGCAACCGACGCGCATTAAACGACAGATTCGCCTGCTTCGCTACCTCGCCTGGCATTACACCGGGAAAATGTAATCAAAATGCAGCGCGATATGCTATTCGCGCTGCAACTCCCCTGCAAAACTGCTGATAATCTGTGCAATGCATTCATTTTTTTAATGCATCGTTTGCCATTTGGCAGATTTTAAGAAACCATTCGCTCCGTATTTTAGTACCCCTAAAAAACAATACCCGGTCTTAAGTCGGGAAACAGCAAACACAATCGAGGATCTATGGCAGAGAAAAAACCGGAGCTACAGCGTGGGCTGGAAGCTCGTCATATTGAACTGATAGCGCTGGGCGGCACTATCGGCGTCGGCCTGTTTATGGGCTCCGCAAGTACGCTCAAATGGGCAGGCCCTTCCGTATTACTGGCGTATATTATCGCCGGGCTGTTTGTTTTCTTCATTATGCGTTCGATGGGCGAAATGCTCTTCCTGGAGCCAGTGACCGGTTCTTTCGCCGTTTACGCGCATCGCTATATGAGCCCGTTCTTCGGCTACCTGACGGCCTGGTCATACTGGTTTATGTGGATGGCGGTAGGCATCTCAGAGATCACCGCGATAGGGGTCTACGTCCAGTTCTGGTTCCCGGACATGGTTCAGTGGATACCCGCGCTCATTGCCGTAGGGTTGGTGGCGCTGGCAAATCTGGCCGCCGTGCGCCTTTACGGTGAAATTGAGTTCTGGTTCGCAATGATTAAAGTCACCACGATTATCGTGATGATTGTCGTTGGCCTGGGCGTGATTTTCTTCGGCTTTGGCAACGGCGGACACGCTATCGGCTTTGGTAACCTGACTGAAAACGGCGGCTTCTTCGCTGGCGGCTGGAAGGGCTTCCTGACGGCGCTGTGTATCGTTGTGGCCTCGTATCAGGGGGTGGAGCTTATCGGCATTACCGCCGGTGAAGCGAAAAACCCGCAAGTCACGCTGCGTAGTGCGGTGGGTAAGGTGCTGTGGCGTATCCTGATTTTCTATGTGGGCGCGATCTTCGTCATCGTGACCATATTCCCGTGGAACGAAATTGGCACGACCGGTAGCCCGTTTGTTTTAACCTTCGCGAAAATTGGCATCACGGCGGCGGCAGGTATCATCAACTTTGTGGTCCTGACGGCGGCATTGTCAGGCTGTAACAGTGGAATGTACAGCTGTGGTCGTATGCTTTATGCACTCTCGAAGAATAACCAGCTGCCTGCGGCGATGAGTAAAGTCTCACGTGCTGGCGTTCCGGTTGCGGGCGTGGCGGTCTCCATTGCGATACTGCTGGTTGGCTCTTGTCTGAATTACATCATTCCTAACCCGCAGCGCGTATTTGTTTACGTCTATAGCGCCAGCGTGCTGCCGGGCATGGTGCCGTGGTTTGTTATCCTGATAAGCCAGCTGCGTTTCCGCCATGCGCATAAAAAGGCGATTGAAAGCCATCCGTTCCGCTCAATTCTGTTCCCGTATGCGAACTATTTAACGATGGCGTTCCTGGTTTGCGTATTAATTGGAATGTACTTTAATGAAGATACCCGCATGTCGCTGTTTGTCGGGGTGATCTTCCTGGCGGCAGTGACTGCTGCGTATAAGCTTTTTGGCCTGGGTAGCCGTGCCACCACGCAGAAAGTGGAGGAATAAGCGGCAAAATGTGCAAACCATAACCAAACGCGCATTTTTTTCAAAAAAGCACTAGACAGCGGGGACGGAGGTACGTAATATCCAGCCCCGCAACGGCGCTAAGCGCCCGTAGCTCAGCTGGATAGAGCGCTGCCCTCCGGAGGCAGAGGTCTCAGGTTCGAATCCTGTCGGGCGCACCATTTACCCGGTGCTGGAGCTGCGGTGGTCTGAGAAGTAGTCAGTACCGCGTGAGTTAAGAATACAGTGGTGGCTATAGCTCAGTTGGTAGAGCCCTGGATTGTGATTCCAGTTGTCGTGGGTTCGAATCCCATTAGCCACCCCATTATTGAAAGAGTTGTGAATTGCGAAGGTGGCGGAATTGGTAGACGCGCTAGCTTCAGGTGTTAGTGTCCTTAGGATGTGGGGGTTCGAGTCCCCCCCCTCGCACCACGACTTTTTAAATGAATTGAACTAAAAATTCAAAAAGCAGTACATCGGCGAGTAGCGCAGCTTGGTAGCGCAACTGGTTTGGGACCAGTGGGTCGGAGGTTCGAATCCTCTCTCGCCGACCAATTTTGAACCCCGCTTCGGCGGGGTTTTTTGTTTTCTGCTCCTTTTCATCCTGTAGCAATCCCCCGACAGCACCTACATTTATTGTCGCGATTTAGCGACATGCAATTCATTGAAAAAATAGAAAAAAATCCTTTGCTGATTTTACTGTCTCCTCCAGGAGACATATTGTTGTGTTTGCCGGATTATTGTCGGGCCTCAGAGGGTGCTTAACAGCATAATTTCCTTTTATCTTAAAATGTTGCGCGGTGTAAAAGTTCGGAGTGTTATGTTGGCACGTTACGTGCAATAATATGCGTGTAGATGCTCATTCCATCTCTTATGTTCGCCTTAGTGCCTCATAAACTCAGGAATGACGCAGAGCCATTTACGGTGCTTATCGTCCACTGACAGATGTCGCTTCGGCCTCATCAAACACCATGGACACAACGTTGAGTGAAGCACCAAATATGTTGTCTTATAGACCTGTTTTAACGCCTGCTTTTATAGCAGGCGTTTTTTTATGTCTTACTCCCGATAAAAGCACATGATCAGAGCAACGATCAGTAGAGCCACTGACGAGACGGTATAGAGTGCCTGCACTGAGCCAAACCCGGTTGCCACCATCGCTGCGATGCCGGTGAAAAGAGAGGCGCTGAGCGTTTGCCAGCGCCAGGCTTTACCGCTGGCTGAAGCGGTTTGCGTGTCATCAAAGCTACTAAGAACAGCAAACGTGCCAGCCGCAAAGAGAACATTCGAAGCCAGATGTGCGATAAAGATCATCCCCAGCGCACAGGCCAGCCCTCCGGATAAAAACGGAAGCATGCCATAAGCGGCCAGAAAGATACCGAGACAAACGATGATTCGCGGTGTGTGGGCAGCAAAGTGCGCCAGGCTGTCTCTTTTTAGCAGCATGGGGCCGCAAAGCTGTCCCATACTCCTCGCGAAAAGCAGAGGCAGCGCAAGACCCGCCGCATTCTGAGGATGGATCTGTTGCGCGAGTGCCGGAAGGAGCGCCATCGCCGGTGAACCGACGGCTGCCAGCGCTGGGAGGATGAGCAGGCTGCGTTTTTGCCGACTGGTCAACGCTCGCCAGCGTAACGCCGCAGGCGCTTTCTCTTCATCAGGGGGCGGGAGTGATGGTGCAGAAAACTGGCGCTCAGCCAGCCATAGCATTAACAGTGACCCGAGAAAGCTGGCGGCATCAACAGCCAGCAGTGTAAACACGGATGTCTTATGGAACAGCACTACGCCCAGTCCGGTTCCTAACAACACCTGAGAAGCAAAAATCACAGTTTCCAGACAGGTTGCCGCAGGTAACTCCGCTTCACTGAGACCGCGCTTAAAGAGCAACGTCAGCGCGGGCCAACTCATCCCGCTGAGCAGCGCTTCGGTGGATTGCACGGCGAGTAAAGCGGCAATGCTGTGATAACCCACGCCAAACAAGGGAAAGAGCAGGGCGAGCAAGCCCAGTCCTTCGGTCAGTATCAGCAGAGATATTGGAGAATAGCTCGAGCACAGCTTTTCACCGATCAGGCTACCGACAAATCCTGGTACCGTAGCGAAAAGAAAAGCGAGGGTTAGCAGTGCTGGCGAGGCTGACCACGCTAACAGCAAACCGAAGACCACAACCTGGGTTAAACCATTTCCCAGCGAAGTAAAGATAAAAGCACAGGCAAGCAGGCGCAGCCAGCGGTGGCCGCGCAGCGCTTCAATAAGCGCATACAAAAGCGAGTTCATGAAGATTTCCTTTCAAAAACAATTTAGTCCACGCTGCAGAATGTGCGCGTGTGTGAAAAAGGTTAATGAAAAGACATCGTTACATTGGCGGGTGCGTTTGCAGATATGGGTACAAAGAATGTAGCAGGAGATGGGCGATAAAAAAAGGAGGCCATCTGGCCTCCTGTTTATTTACTGCTGGGTACCGTTGTTTTGCAGCGTCAACAGCAACCCATCACGTCGCATGGCGGCTGCCTCTTCGGGCTTATGCTGTTTGTCCAGCGTATCGGCAAGCCATGCGTAGTCAAACGCATCCGGACGCTGTTTCAGTGCCGCGCGGAAGGCGAGGCTCGCTTCCTGCCATTCGCCATGCTTCATCAACGACTGACCCAGCGTGCTCCACAGCAGCGGACGGTCACCGACGGTTTTAATCTGCTGACGCAGCACTTTTTCAATTTGTTCTGGATTGTTGGTTTTCAGGCGTGGGATCACCATCACCAGCCGATCGTCATACTGGCGTTTGAGACCGTCGAGAAGGATCTCCTGCGCGGTGTCATGATCGTCACATTCAATAAGATGTTCTGCCATTGCCACCTGCAGTGGGATCTGCTGACGCGTTTTCCTGCTCTGATTCTTCCACCAGGTTTTCAGACCGTCGCTGCCCAAATCGGCGCGAGCCTGATCCATCAGGCCAATCCATGCCAGGCGCTGAAGCTCATCACGATGTTCATCATCACCCACTTCGGCCTTCGCCATTGATGGAATGATGTCCAGCAGTGAACCCCATGCACCGGTCCGAATATACGCCTGCTCAGCCAGACGCAGAACTTCCGGGTGACGTGGCGCAATTTCCAGCAGGCGGTCGATGCCGTGACGTGCGGCGTGATTTTCATTGCGTGCCAGTTGCAGACGAACACGCGTAATTTCCACCGGAATCGGGTCGTTAGACGCCAGTTCAGACGCACGTTCCAGGTGTTGATTAGCGCGGACTTCGTCACCCCGCTGTTGCGCGGCTTCCGCGGCCAGCAAATAGTTCACTACTGGCTGTTCGGCATGATCGGCGTTTTTTGACATCAGCTTTTCAACCTGCTGATAGTCACCTTCCGCAAGTTTCAGCAGTGCCTGTTCGGTTTGCTTACGGGCGCGGCGGCGCTTACGACCCACGAACCAGCCACGCGTATGCGCGCCGGTGCGGAAAATACGGCGCAGGACCCACTCGACAGCAAACAGCACGACCACACCGAGGATCAGAATGATCGCAAGACCTGTTACGCTGGTTTCGATGTTGTAGTTATCGGTCTGGATCAGGACGTAACCCTGATGACCGGCAAGCATTGGACCCAGCACGATCCCGGCGATCAGCAGGATGAAGAGTAAGAGGACTTTTAGCATCATTACTCTCCTTGCGGCGCGCTTTCAGGTGCAGGAGCAGGAGCGGCTCCGCCAGTTTGCTCAGCCGGTACACCTGGCTGTGCCAGCAAATTACGCACTCGCGTCTGCATCAGCTTCTCCAGAATCGGCTGGCTTTCCAGCTTATCTGGCACGTTCATGGTGATGTTCTGCTGGCTCAGTTTATCAATGTCTTCGAGGAAGGCGGTGGTCGTCGCATCATCGGTATTGTAGTAAGCGCGTACCCACGTAGAGACGTTATCCAGCGCCTGTTTGTAGGTCTCTTCCTGATGACGCGGCACGGCCTGGGCGGCAACCAGCAGGCGGGAACGAATGTTTTCGCGCAGATAAATATCCTGATTCGGCGCTAACAGCGGAACGGCGGTTTCGTCGCGACGGCGGATAGTGATAAAGCTGTCCATAAAGTTCTGCCAGCTTTTTTGCAGGTTCACACGCCATTCGCTCAGGGAGCTGGAAAGCTCGGTGCCATCGGAATCCATCGGGGAGTCGTCGTCGTTGTTATCTGCCAGCTGCAGGTTATCAATCTGATTCGAAAGCTGGTTCACTTTGAGGATAATGCCATCGTAATCCACCTGTGAGACGGCAGAGAGGCTGGCGATGTCTTCGGTGATCGCACGACGTGCGGTGATGAGGCTTGGATCGTTCATGTCCGCCAGGCTCGCATCGGCACTTTTCAGCAGTGCGGCGGCAGTGGTGACATCCTGATCGCTCCAGAGCTTACGCCCGGCGAGTTTCACCAGGAAGTCAGCCTGGGAGAGCAGCCAGGTTTTAGCATCGGTGCCGGAGATCGTCGCCACTTTCTGCTGCACGTCGCCCAGCTGTTTGGCCAACTCTTCTTGTTTACTGTTCGCATCGGCCAGTGCGGTTGCCTGCTGTTTAATCACCGCTTCCAGTTCGGTTTTCTGTGTCTCTTGCGCTTTTTGCAGAGCCGTAAGCTGATTCACCAGTGCGTCGCTGGTGGCCGTCTGGTTAGCACTCTGTTGTTTCACCAAACCGTACAGGCCAACGCCGGCCGCCAGCGCAATAGCGATGGCAATCGCGCTCAGCGCGAGGCTTTTTTTGTTGCTGCCGTTTTTCTTCTCAGCGATGTTCTCTTTCGTCTCTGGCTGTGGCGTCGCGTCCACAGTCTCCCTGGTCTCTTCAACCACGGCGGAGGATTTATCGTGTTCCGTCATTATGGCTTCCCATTTGAGAGTTATTGTAATGCGCGCAGCAGCGCATCGTTGTCGGCGTTATCAGCGATCCGAATATCCTGCCAGCCCAGTTCCCGGGCCTTGTTCGCCAGACGCTCACTGACGACCAGAAGTCGACAGCGGAGTAACCAGTTTTCGCGATACCGAAGCGGTATCAGTGCCCAAAGCTGTTGTAACATTTCGCCGCTGGTCACCACCAGCGTATTGATGCCTCGCGCGTGCCAGCGCATCGCCTCTTCCGCGCCATCGTAGTGTTTTGCACAGCGCTGATAACACTCAACGAACGTGACATCAGCTCCACGCTCCAGCAGCGTTTCACCCAACAGTTCACGTCCGCCGTTACCGCGTAAAATCAGCGCACGCTTGCCGGCAATAGTTTGTAATTCAGGTAATTGTAGCAAGACTTCGCTGATTTCCCGATCTAACGGGTAACGCACATTCGCACCGCTGATGGTATGTAAAGCCAGCGCCGTCGAGCGGCCAATCGCGAAATAGCGGGGGGCGGTTGGCCAGGTCAGACCTTGCTGTTGCAGCTGTGCGTGGGCATATTCCACGGCATGTTGCGACAGCGCGAACAGCAGATCGCCTTCCTGAAGGGTATTCATCTGGTCGGCGAGCGCAGAGAGCTCCCGACCGGGGGAGAATTCAATGAGCGGAAAACTCCAGGCCACCTGCCCCAGTGCGCGCAGACGGCTCACTAACTGCTCTCCTGCGGGAGAAGGGCGGGTGACGAGAATACTCATGCAGGGGGCTCTCCATTATAAACGTCAGCCAGAATCTCGCGGGCGCCGTTATCCAGCAGCTCTTCAGCCAGCGACACGCCAAGCAGCTCGGCATCTTGCGCTTTACCGCGACGTTCGCCGCGCACCATCTGCGAACCGTCCGGGGCGCCCACCAGCGCGCGCAGCCACAGTTCGCCATCTGTTAATTCAGCATAGCTGCCAATCGGTACCTGGCATCCCCCTTCGAGGCGGGTATTCATCGCACGTTCGGCTTTTACGCGAATAGCGGTCTCGTCATGGTTCAGAGGGGCAAGGAGTGCGCGGGTACGCGCATCGTCCAGACGGCACTCAATGCCGACGGCACCCTGGCCCACGGCCGGCAGCGACAGCTCCGGCGGCAACGCCACGCGAATGCGCGACTCCAGCCCCAGACGCTTCAGACCCGCCACCGCAAGAATAATGGCATCGTAATCGCCGTTATCCAGTTTGCTCAGACGCGTGCCGACGTTACCGCGCAGCGAGCGAATGATCAGGTCCGGACGACGCTCTGCCAACTGACACTGACGGCGTAAACTGGACGTGCCAACCACACTGCCCTCAGGCAGCGCATCAAGCGAGTCATAGTGGTTAGAGACAAACGCGTCACGCGGGTCTTCGCGCTCGCAGATCGTCACCAGACCCAGCCCTTCCGGAAACTCGACGGGCACGTCTTTCATCGAATGTACGGCAATATCAGCGCGGTTCTCAAGCAATGCCAGTTCCAGTTCTTTGACAAACAGGCCTTTGCCGCCCACTTTCGCCAGCGGCGTATCAAGGATCACATCACCACGCGTGACCATCGGCACCAGCTCGACGCGCAATCCAATGTGGCAGGCTTCAAGGCGCTGCTTCACATAATGTGCCTGCCAGAGCGCAAGAGGGCTTTGGCGTGTGGCAATTCTCAAAACATTGTCTAACATGCTTGTTACCGTCATTATCAATCGCTAACCATCCTAACATTGTTGACTCTGGGATGGCAGTTTTACGGTTGATGAAGAGTGAGAGGGACAAGGCGGCGTATTCGTCAGCCATAGCCGTATTCAGGAATTTACACGTACAGAACGGTGCTACACTTGTATGTAGCGCATCTTTCTTTACGGTCAATCGGCAAGGTGTTAAATTGATCACGTTTTAGACCATTTTTTCGTCGGTACCACCAAAAATGATAAGGGCGAAAAAGGGTAACGGTTATCTTTTTGAAATACTGCGGGTCCGCTGTTATTCGTGTTTTGAATAGTTTGCGACACCCGGAAACATCAGGCGATACGTCTTGTACCTCTATATTGAGACTCTGAAACAGAGACTGGATGCCATAAATCAACTGCGTGTGGATCGCGCGCTTGCTGCTATGGGCCCTGCTTTCCAGCAGGTATACAGTCTGCTGCCGACATTATTGCACTATCACCATCCGCTGATGCCGGGTTACCTCGACGGTAACGTTCCCCAGGGCATTTGCCTTTTCACGCCTGATGAAACCCAACAGCATTATCTGAATGAGCTGGAACTCTACCGTGGCATGCCGCCGCAGGAGTCCCCGAAAGGTGAACTGCCGATTACCGGCGTTTACTCTATGGGAAGTACCTCATCGGTAGGGCAAAGCTGTTCTTCTGACCTGGACATCTGGGTCTGCCATCAATCCTGGCTCGATAACGAAGAGCGTCAGCTGCTGCAGCGTAAATGCAGCCTGCTGGAGAGCTGGGCTGCGTCGCTCGGCGTGGAAGTGAGTTTCTTCCTGATTGATGAAAACCGTTTCCGTCATAACGAAAGCGGCAGTCTGGGTGGTGAGGACTGCGGCTCGACCCAGCACATTTTGTTGCTGGATGAATTTTACCGTACTGCCGTTCGTCTGGCCGGTAAGCGTATTCTTTGGAATATGGTGCCGTGCGAAGAAGAAGAGCATTACGACGATTACGTCATGTCGCTGTATGCGCAGGGCGTGCTGACGCCAAACGAATGGCTGGACCTGGGCGGCCTGAGCTCTCTCTCGGCCGAAGAGTACTTTGGCGCGAGCCTCTGGCAGCTCTATAAGAGCATTGACTCCCCGTATAAAGCGGTGCTGAAAACGCTGCTGCTCGAAGCCTACTCCTGGGAATACCCTACGCCGCGCCTGCTGGCGAAAGACATCAAACAGCGTCTGCACGATGGCGAGATTGTCTCCTTCGGACTTGATGCCTACTGCATGATGCTCGAACGCGTCACCGAATACCTGAATGCCATTGAGGACACCACGCGTCTTGACCTGGTGCGTCGATGTTTCTATCTCAAAGTCTGTGAAAAACTGAGCCGCGAACGCGCCTGCGTTGGCTGGCGTCGTGAAGTGGTCAGTCAGTTAGTCAAAGAGTGGGGATGGGACGAAGAGCGTCTGTCCATGCTCGACAACCGCGCCAACTGGAAAATCGACCAGGTGCGTGAAGCGCACAACGAACTGCTCGATGCGATGATGCAAAGCTACCGTAACCTGATCCGCTTTGCGCGCCGCAATAATCTCAGTGTCTCCGCCAGCCCGCAGGATATCGGGGTGTTGACCCGTAAACTGTACGCTGCGTTTGAAGCGTTGCCAGGTAAAGTCACGCTGGTTAACCCGCAGATTTCGCCTGACCTGTCTGAACCGAATCTGACGTTTATCTATGTGCCGCCGGGACGCGCGAACCGCACCGGGTGGTATCTGTACAACCGTGCGCCAAGCATGGATTCGATCATCAGCCATCAGCCGCTGGAGTATAACCGCTACCTGAACAAGCTGGTGGCCTGGGCCTGGTTTAACGGCCTGCTGACTTCACGTACCCGTTTGTTCATCAAGGGTAACGAGGTCGTCGATTTAGCCAAACTGCAGGAGATGGTAGCGGATGTGTCCCATCACTTCCCGCTGCGCCTGCCTGCGCCAACGCCAAAAGCGCTCTACAGCCCGTGTGAAATCCGCCATCTGGCGATTATCGTCAACCTGGAATACGACCCGACGGCGGCTTTCCGCAATCAGGTGGTTCATTTTGATTTCCGCAAGCTGGATGTTTTCAGCTTTGGTGAGCAGCAAAATTGCCTGGTGGGCAGCGTTGACCTGCTGTACCGCAACTCGTGGAACGAAGTGCGTACCCTGCATTTCAACGGCGAGCAGGCGATGATCGAAGCGCTGAAAACCATTCTCGGTAAGATGCACCAGGATGCCGCGCCGCCGGACAGCGTAGAAGTGTTCTGCTACAGCCAGCACCTGCGCGGGTTGATTCGTACTCGTGTGCAGCAGCTGGTCTCTGAATGTATTGAACTGCGCCTCTCCAGTACTCGCCAGGAAACCGGACGCTTTAAAGCGCTGCGCGTCTCCGGTCAGACCTGGGGCTTGTTCTTTGAACGTCTGAATGTGTCGGTACAGAAACTGGAAAACGCTATCGAATTTTATGGCGCAATTTCGCACAACAAGCTGCATGGCCTGTCCGTGCAGGTGGAAACCAACCACGTCAAACTGCCGCAGGTGGTGGATGGTTTTGCCAGCGAAGGGATTATTCAGTTCTTCTTTGAAGAGTCGGGCGACGATGCCGGTTTCAACATCTACATTCTGGATGAGACCAACCGCGCCGAGGTCTATCACCACTGTGAAGGCAGTAAAGAGGAGCTGGTGCGCGACGTCAGCCGCTTCTATTCCTCTTCACACGACCGCTTCACCTATGGCTCAAGCTTTATCAACTTCAACCTGCCGCAGTTCTACCAGATTGTGAACGTCGATGGCCGCGTGCAGGTGATCCCGTTCCGGACCCAGGCCGTCACGCCTGCGGTGCCTGCAAATCAGGACACCACGCCACTGTTGCAGCAGTATTTCTCCTGAGTCTTTTCGCCCGGTAAGCGTAAGCACCACCGGGCAACAAAACTACCTGAAACTCACGACCTCACCCGCCTGCGCGGTCGCCGCCTGCTCCAGCAGATCCCAGAACGTGACGCCGCTACGGTCGCAAACCCATTCACCGTCTTTCAGGTCGAAATGGTAGCCACCCTGTTTGGCTGCCAGCCATACCTGGTGAAGCGGCTCCTGACGGTTAATAATAATTTTGCTGCCGTTTTCGAAGCTCAGGGTCAGGATACCGCCGTTGATTTCACAATCGATATCGCTGTCGCCGTCCCAGTCGTCAAGACGTTCTTCGATGGTCATCCACAGGTTGTCGGCAAGGCGATGGAATTCACTGTCGTTCATAGTTTTGTTCCTGTTTTTCGTGATGGCGGCAGTATAACGCTAAATAATTCCCGTTGCAGGAAAGCGGCAAACTCTTGCTTTTGTGTCTTCTCCTGCGATGATAGAACCAGATTTGAACTTACGGGCAATTTTATAATGAAAAACGCTTTTCGAACGCTTGCCGTTCTCATCACGCTGTTTAGCCTGACTGGCTGTGGACTGAAAGGACCACTGTATTTCCCGCCAGCGGATAAAACCGCACCGCCGCCGACGAAACCTGTGCAAAGCGGCATTGAGTCTTCTACGCCAGATACTAACGATCGTGGCGACAACGGTGGCCCGACTCAGGTTAATCTCTGACGACAACGTTCTGTACCCGCGCAATGGAGCAAATGATGCAGTTCTCTAAAATGCATGGCCTTGGCAACGATTTTATGGTCGTCGACGCGGTAACGCAGAATGTGTTTTTCTCCCCGGAACTGATCCGTCGCCTGGCGGATCGGCATCTGGGCGTGGGGTTCGATCAGCTGCTGGTTGTTGAGCCGCCGTACGATCCCGACCTCGATTTTCACTACCGTATTTTTAACGCGGACGGCAGTGAGGTTAACCAGTGCGGCAATGGCGCGCGCTGTTTTGCCCGCTTTGTTCGCCTGAAAGGGCTAACCAACAAACGTGATATCCGCGTCAGCACCGCCAATGGTCGCATGGTGCTCAGCGTGACTGATGACGAACTGGTTCGCGTTAACATGGGTGAACCTAACTTCGAGCCTTCGGCAGTACCGTTCCGCGCAAACAAAGCGGAAAAGACCTATATTATGCGTGCGGCCGAGCAGACAGTATTGTGCGGCGTCGTCTCGATGGGTAACCCACACTGCGTGATTCAGGTTGATGATGTGGAAACCGCCGCCGTCGAAACGCTCGGCCCGGTGCTGGAAAGCCACGAGCGTTTTCCGGAGCGCGCGAACATCGGTTTTATGCAGGTGGTGAAGCGTGAGCACATCCGTCTGCGGGTTTACGAGCGCGGCGCGGGCGAAACTCAGGCCTGCGGAAGCGGTGCCTGTGCTGCTGTGGCCGTTGGCATCTCGCAAGGGTTACTGGCAGAAGACGTTCGCGTGGAGTTACCAGGTGGTCGGCTTGATATCGCCTGGAAAGGACCGGGTCATCCACTGTATATGACTGGCCCGGCGGCACATGTCTATGACGGGTTTATCCATCTATGAAACAACCAGGGGAAGAACTGCAGGAAACAGCGACGGAACTGGACGACAGAGCTGTTGTTGATTATCTGCTGCGCAATCCTGAGTTTTTTATTCGCAATGCACGCGTCGTCGAACAGATGCGAGTGCCGCATCCGGTTCGTGAGACCGTGTCGTTGGTCGAATGGCACATGGCACGCTCGCGCAACCACATCAATCAGCTCGAAGAGAACATGACGCTGCTGATGGAACAGGCCAGCACCAACGAAAGTCTGTTCTATCGTCTGCTGCATCTGCAGGCGCGTCTGGCGTCGGCGCACAGCCTTGAAGAGTTCCTGAGTCGCTTCCACCGCTGGGCGCGCGAGCTTGGGCTGGCGGGCGCAACGATTCGTCTTTTCCCTGACCGCTGGCGTATTGGTGCGCCGTCTGGTTTTACCCATCTGGCTCTCAGCCGTCAGGCGTTCGAACCGCTGCGTATTCAGCGTCTGGGCCACGAGCACCACTACCTGGGGCCGCTAAACGGACCTGAGCTGCTGGTGGTATTACCGGAAGCCAAAGCGATTGGCTCGGTGGCGATGTCGCTGATGGGGCGCGATGGCGATTTGGGCGTGATGTTATTTACCAGCCGCGATGCGCATCATTATGAGCAGGGGCAAGCTACGCACCTGTTACAAGAGATCGCTCTGATGCTGCCTGAGCTGCTGGAGCGCTGGATTGAGCGCGTATGACGGACGGACTACTCACCACTGACGTCACGCGCTTTCTGCGCTATCTGGGCGTGGAGCGTCAGCTTAGCCCGATTACGCTACTGAACTATCAGCGTCAGCTTGATGCCATCATGCAGATTGCCGAAGAGATCGGCCTGAAAAGCTGGCAACAATGTGACGCTGCAACCGTGCGAGCCTTTGTGGTGCGTAGTCGACGCAAGGGACTCGGCCCGGCGAGTCTGGCACTCAGGCTCTCTGCATTACGCAGTTTCTTCGACTGGCTGGTCAGCCAGGGTGGGTTAAAAGCCAACCCGGCAAAAGGAATTGCCACACCAAAAGCGCCGCGCCATTTACCCAAAAATATTGACGTTGACGATGTGAATCGCCTGCTGGATATTGATCTTAACGATCCGCTGGCCGTGCGTGACCGCGCAATGCTGGAGGTGATGTACGGCGCCGGTCTGCGTCTATCTGAGCTGGTCAATCTTGATTTAAAACATCTCGACCTGGACACCGGCGAAGTGTGGGTGATGGGTAAGGGCAGCAAAGAGCGCCGTCTGCCGATTGGCCGCAATGCGGTCTCCTGGATTGAGCACTGGCTGGATCTGCGCGGGCTGTTTGGCGCGGAAGAAGATGCGCTGTTCCTGTCGAAACTCGGTAAGCGGATCTCAGCGCGTAACGTGCAGAAGCGCTTTGCGGAGTGGGGCATCAAGCAGGGGCTGAACAGCCATGTTCACCCGCACAAGCTGCGCCATTCATTCGCGACACATATGCTTGAATCGAGCGGTGATCTGCGCGGCGTGCAGGAATTGCTCGGCCACGCGAATCTGTCGACCACTCAGATCTATACCCACTTAGACTTCCAACACCTTGCCTCGGTGTATGACGCGGCGCATCCACGCGCCAAACGGGGGAAATAATGCGTTTTTACCGCCCACTCGGGCAGATCTCAGCTCTGACCTTTGACCTGGATGACACCCTTTATGACAACCGCGAGGTAATTCTGCGTACTGAGCAGGAGTCACTGGCGTTTGTGCAGAACTACCATCCGGCGTTGAAGACGATGCAGAACAAGGATTTCCAGAAGCTGCGCCAATCCTTGCGGGAGACCGAACCCGACATTTACCACGACGTGACCGAATGGCGTCGCCGTGCGGTAGAGCAAGCCATGCTCAACGTCGGCATGAGTGCGCGTGATGCCGCGATTGGCGCTGAAGCGTCGATGGAAAACTTTGCCAAATGGCGTAGCCGTATCGACGTGCCACAGGAAACTCACGACACGCTGGCTGCTCTGGCCGAAAAATGGCCGCTGGTGGCGATCACCAATGGTAATGCCCAGCCGGAGCTGTTTGGCCTTGGCGATTACTTCAAATTTGTGCTGCGTGCCGGCCCGCATGGGCGCTCCAAACCATTCAGCGATATGTATCATCTGGCGGCAGAAAAACTGAATCTGTCGTTGGGTGAAATTCTGCACGTAGGCGATGACCTGACCACTGACGTGGCCGGTGCAATCCGCTGCGGTATGCAGGCCTGCTGGATCAAGCCGGAAAACGCTGACCTGATGATCGCCTCCGATAGCCGTCTTCTGCCGCACGTGGAAATTTCGCGGTTGGCATCCCTCACGACGCTGATATAATCATCAATTGTTCTGTATAAATTAACAGGGTTTTGGCGAGTAGAAATATTCGCCTGCCCGACACGACGTGACGGTGCCAATGGACGTTTCTTACCTGCTCGACAGCCTTAATGACAAACAGCGTGAAGCCGTAGCGGCCTCGCGTACTAACCTGCTGGTGCTGGCTGGGGCGGGCAGTGGTAAGACGCGCGTGCTGGTTCACCGTATCGCCTGGTTACAGAGCGTGGAGAACTGTTCGCCATACTCCATCATGGCGGTAACCTTTACCAACAAGGCGGCGGCAGAGATGCGCCACCGTATCGCACAGCTGATGGGCACCAGCCAGGGCGGCATGTGGGTGGGGACTTTCCACGGCCTGGCGCACCGTCTGCTGCGCGCGCACCATATGGATGCCAACCTGCCGCAGGATTTCCAGATCCTCGACAGCGAAGATCAGCTCCGTTTGCTGAAGCGCCTGATCAAGGCGATGAACCTCGACGAGAAGCAGTGGCCGCCGCGTCAGGCGATGTGGTACATCAACGGTCAGAAAGACGAGGGGCTGCGCCCGCACCATATTCAGAGCTTCGGCAACCCGGTCGAGCAGACCTGGCAGAACGTCTACAAGGCCTATCAGGAAGCGTGCGATCGCGCCGGTCTGGTGGACTTCGCGGAGCTGCTGCTGCGCGCTCACGAACTGTGGCTTAACAAACCACACATCCTGCAGCACTACCGTGAACGCTTTACCAATATCCTGGTGGACGAATTCCAGGATACCAACAACATCCAGTATGCGTGGATCCGCCTGCTGGCCGGTGATACCGGTAAGGTGATGATCGTTGGCGATGACGACCAGTCCATCTACGGCTGGCGTGGGGCGCAAGTGGAGAACATCCAGCGCTTCCTCAACGATTTCCCCGGTGCACAGACCATCCGTCTGGAACAGAACTACCGCTCAACCAGCAATATTCTGAGCGCGGCCAACGCCCTGATTGAAAACAACAACGGGCGTCTGGGTAAAAAGCTGTGGACCGATGGCGTCGACGGCGAACCGATTTCCATTTACTGCGCCTTCAACGAGCTCGACGAAGCCCGCTTCGTGGTGAATCGCATCAAAACCTGGCAGGACAATGGCGGTGTGCTGGAGCAGTGCGCCATTCTTTACCGCAGCAACGCCCAGTCGCGCGTGCTGGAAGAAGCGCTGCTGCAGGTGGGCATGCCGTACCGTATCTACGGCGGTATGCGCTTCTTCGAACGCCAGGAAATCAAAGATGCGCTCTCGTATTTGCGCCTGATCGCGAACCGTAACGACGACGCGGCCTTTGAGCGTGTGGTGAATACGCCAACCCGTGGTATCGGTGACCGTACGCTGGACGTCGTACGTCAGGCATCGCGCGACCGCCAGCTGACACTGTGGCAGGCGTGCCGCGAGCTGCTGCAGGAAAAAGCGCTCGCCGGCCGTGCCGCCAGCGCCCTGCAGCGCTTCCTTGAGCTGATTGACGCTCTGGCGCAGGAAACGGCCGACATGCCGCTGCACGTGCAGACCGACCGGGTGATTAAAGACTCCGGCCTGAGAACCATGTACGAGCAGGAAAAGGGCGAGAAGGGCCAGACCCGTATTGAGAACTTAGAGGAACTGGTCACGGCGACGCGCCAGTTCAGCTACAACGAAGAAGACGAAGACCTGATGCCGCTGCAGGCGTTCCTCTCTCACGCCGCGCTGGAGGCGGGCGAAGGGCAGGCGGATACCTGGCAGGATGCGGTTCAACTGATGACCCTGCACTCCGCCAAAGGTCTGGAGTTCCCGCAGGTGTTTATCGTCGGTATGGAAGAGGGGATGTTCCCGAGCCAGATGTCGCTGGATGAAGGTGGCCGTCTGGAAGAGGAGCGTCGTCTGGCCTATGTGGGCGTCACCCGTGCGATGCAAAAGCTGACGCTGACCTACGCCGAAACCCGACGTCTGTACGGTAAAGAGGTGTATCATCGTCCATCGCGCTTTATTGGCGAGTTGCCGGAAGAGTGTGTGGAAGAGGTGCGTCTGCGTGCGAGCATCAGCCGTCCGGTCAGCCATCAGCGTATGGGCTCGCCGATTGCGGAAACCGACACCGGCTACAAGCTGGGCCAGCGCGTGCGCCATTCGAAGTTTGGCGAAGGTACCATTGTGAATCTGGAAGGCAGCGGCGAGCACAGCCGCCTGCAGGTGGCGTTCCAGGGGCAGGGGATCAAATGGCTGGTGGCGGCCTATGCGAAGCTGGAAACAGTCTAACATTCAGAAAAATATAATTTTTTTGTAATAATCTGCTAGCCTTATACATTGAAGGTCAATTAATGCCCTTCAGCGTCCCGTTGCGTGTTGACGCCACAGTTATTGCTGGCGTAACATGCGCGCACGATTACGCTAAGAGGACATTCGCCTTGGACACACCCAGTAGATACTGGCTCAATTCCCTGTCATCCAGGAACAACTCCTAAGGCTATCTCCTCTTGCTGATGGCCTTAGTGGTTGTCAGCGACCTGTATTATTCCCGTCGCGCTGAGTCAGGCTGTTTAATGGTCTGAAACCCAATTTGTTTCTGTGTGCCCACCGAACTGTCCGATATTTTTTGCATTGGGAGTCCCGGTCATGTTGAGCGCATTTCAACTCGAAAATAACCGACTGACTCGGCTTGAAGCCGAAGAGTCACAGCCCCTCATTGATGCCGTATGGGTGGATCTGGTCGAGCCGGACGACGATGAACGCCTTCGCGTACAATCTGAGCTGGGACAAAGCCTGGCGACTCGCCCGGAACTGGAAGATATCGAAGCATCTGCGCGTTTTTTTGAAGATGAAGACGGTCTGCACATCCACTCCTTCTTCTTCTTTGAAGACGCCGAAGACCACGCGGGCAACTCCACCGTGGCATTTACCATCCGCGATGGTCGCTTGTTTACGCTGCGTGAACGCGAACTGCCTGCGTTTCGTCTCTATCGCATGCGCGCCCGTAGCCAGGCGATGGTGGACGGCAATGCCTATGAGCTGCTGCTTGACCTGTTCGAAACCAAAATTGAACAGCTGGCTGATGAGATTGAAAACATCTACAGCGATCTGGAAAAGCTGAGCCGCGTGATCATGGAAGGCCATCAGGGTGATGAGTACGACGAAGCACTCTCCACGCTGGCGGAGCTGGAAGATATCGGCTGGAAGGTGCGTTTGTGTTTGATGGATACCCAGCGTGCGCTGAACTTCCTGGTGCGTAAAGCGCGTCTGCCGGGTGGTCAGCTGGAGCAGGCGCGTGAGATTTTACGAGATATCGAATCCCTGCTGCCGCACAACGAATCCCTGTTCCAGAAGGTGAACTTCCTGATGCAGGCGGCGATGGGCTTTATCAACATCGAGCAGAACCGCATTATCAAGATCTTCTCGGTGGTTTCCGTGGTATTCCTGCCACCGACGCTGGTGGCGTCGAGCTACGGGATGAACTTTGAGTTTATGCCGGAGCTGAAGTGGAGTTTTGGTTACCCTGGCGCGATTATCTTTATGATCCTCGCCGGGCTGGCGCCGTATCTGTACTTTAAGCGTCGTAACTGGCTGTAAAAATCTGGCGGGTAGCGCTACGCTTACCCGCCCTACAAAACACCTACATTCCTCTGCGGGTCCTGCGCTGGGTATAAATGGCATCGGCAACGAAAATCGCCAGCGCCACCCAGATAAAGGCGAACGTCACCATCTTATCCGCCCCCGGCACTTCGCCGTAAAACACCACTGCCAGCAGGAACATCAGCGTCGGGCCAATGTACTGGAAGAAGCCCAGCGTGGAGAGACGCAGGCGCGTTGCCGCTCCGGTAAAGCACAACAATGGAATGGTGGTCACCACACCTGCTGCCATCAGCATCAGGTTCAGCGACCATGGGTTGCTGCCCATGTGGCTGGTGGCGCTGTCAGCGATACCAAACAGGTAAATTGCCGCGACCGGCAGCAGCCACAGGGTTTCAAACAGCATCCCGGTTTGTGCTTCCACCGCGATTTTCTTACGCACCAGACCGTAGAACGCAAAGCTGAACGCCAGCCCCAGCGCGATGATCGGCAGTGAACCGAAGGTCCATAGCTGCACCAGTACGCCGCAGAATGCAAGGATCACCGCCAGCCACTGCATACGTCGGAAGCGTTCACCGAGGAAAATCATCCCCAGCACAATGTTCACCAATGGGTTAATAAAGTAACCGAGGCTCGCTTCAAGCATATGGTGGTTATTCACGGCCCAGATAAACAGCAGCCAGTTACCGCCAATCAGCACCGCAGAGAGCGCCAGCAGGAAAATTTTCTTCGGTGTTTGCAGCAGCGTTTTGACACCCGACCACTGACGGCTGAGGCTCATTAGCGCGATCATAAAGAAGAACGACCAGATGACGCGGTGAGTGAGGATCTCATCAGCCGGAACGTAGGCAATAAGCTTGAAATACGCCGGGGCGATACCCCAAATAAAATAAGCGGCAAGAGCGAGTAAAACGCCCTGCCGCGTCTGTTTAGCATCCATCGGGAAAATCCGTTACAAAAAAGTGAATTAATTTTACCCGATTTTATCGTCTCAACCCACCATATAAGTGGCGGTTGCGCTGGCAATGTAAACCTGTTCTTCGTTGTGTAATTCAACGCGCGCCACGGCAACTTTATTCCCCGCGCGCAGCAGGCTGCTGGTGCAGGTAAAACGATTTCCGCGCCCAGGACGAAGATAGTCGACACGTAAATCAATAGTGCCCATGCGCGACAGGCGCTGGCGCAGTTCATCTTCATTGATGGTGTCATGACGCGTCAGCGTACTGCCCACGCAGACCAGGCCTGCCGCCACGTCGAGCGCGGAGGCAATCACCCCGCCGTGCAAAATACTTTGTGCCCAGTTGCCCACCATCATCGGCTGGTTGTTGAAACTCAGCTGGGCAAAGTCTTTCTCGTAACGCTCCAGTTCCAGCCCCAGCGCACGGTTAAACGGCATATGGTAGACAAAAATCTCGCCCACGAGTTTTAAAACTTCTTCGGCGGTAAGCATGGCTGACATGAGACATCACATCCTTATTGTTAACGAAATGTTGATTTTATGCCGTGGCAATAAGGAATTCCACTTTCAGAAACGAGGATGCAGCAGTTGTCGCAGAAGTCTGTAGAATGTCCGCCACATAACTATTCAAGTCATCTTAATTTTTTGCAGGAGAACACCACCGATGCGGACGTATCTGGCCTGGTTACTGGTGGCAGTTGCGCTGCCCTTCACAGCAATTGCGCAGGAAGCGACGATTAAAGAGGTGCATGATCAACCTGCCGTTCACGGCAGCATTATCGCGAACCTTCTTCAGGAGCATGACAATCCGTTCACGCTCTATCCTTATGACACCAACTACGTGATTTACACTCAGACCAGCGATCTCAATAAAGAGGCGATAAGCTCCTATAACTGGGCTGATAATGCGCGTAAAGATGAAGTGAAGTATCAGCTCAGCCTCGCATTCCCGTTCTGGCGCGGCATTCTGGGGCCAAACTCGGTATTCGGCGCGTCTTATACGCAGAAATCCTGGTGGCAGTTATCTAACAGCGGGGAGTCATCGCCGTTCCGTGAAACCAACTATGAGCCGCAGCTGTTCCTTGGTTTTGCAACGGATTACGAGTTCGCCGGCTGGACGTTGCGTGACGTCGAGGTAGGTTTCAACCACGATTCAAACGGTCGTTCTGACCCAACGTCACGTAGCTGGAACCGCGCCTACACACGCCTGATGGCGCAGAATGGCAATTTGATGGTGGAAGTGAAGCCGTGGTACGTGGTGGGGAGCACCGATGACAACCCGGATATCACCAAATATATGGGCTACTATCAGCTCAAGATTGGTTATCAACTGGGTGATGCGGTGCTGAGCGCCAAAGGCCAGTACAACTGGAATACCGGCTACGGCGGCGCAGAACTGGGCTTAAGCTACCCGATGACCAAACATGTGCGTATTTATACCCAGGTCTACAGCGGTTACGGCGAGTCGCTTATCGACTATAACTTCAACCAGACCCGCGTGGGTGTGGGCGTGATGCTGAACGATATTTTCTAGACTGCTCGAATGTTTTTGCGTTAAACGTTGAAGTTTCTCTCTCAGGCGCTGAAAATAGCGCCTGTTTCATTTCTGGCATATGGGGTTAATGTGGCGCAGGCGGAAGTATTGAATCAGGAGTCGCTGGCTAAACAGGTTTTGCATGAAACCTTTGGCTACCAGCAGTTCCGCCCTGGCCAGGAAACCATCATTGAAACCGTGCTGGAAGGTCGTGATTGCCTGGTGGTGATGCCGACCGGTGGCGGTAAATCACTCTGTTATCAGGTGCCCGCGCTGGTGCTTAACGGCCTGACGGTCGTGGTATCGCCTCTTATTTCTCTGATGAAAGACCAGGTTGACCAACTGCTTGCCAACGGTGTGGCGGCGGCCTGTCTTAACTCCACGCAGACCCGCGAGCAGCAGCAAGAGGTGATGGCCGGGTGCCGCACCGGGCAGATCCGCCTGCTGTATATCGCGCCGGAACGCCTGATGCTGGATAACTTCCTCGACCATCTAGCGCACTGGAATCCGGTGCTGCTGGCGGTAGATGAAGCACACTGTATTTCCCAGTGGGGACACGATTTCCGCCCGGAATACGCGGCCCTCGGCCAGCTCCGTCAGCGCTTCCCCGAGCTTCCGTTTATGGCGCTTACCGCCACGGCGGACGACACCACGCGGCTGGATATTGTCCGTCTGCTGGGGCTGAACGACCCGTTGATTCAGGTCAGCAGTTTCGATCGCCCGAATATCCGCTACATGCTGATGGAAAAATTCAAGCCGCTGGATCAGCTCTTGCGCTATGTGCAGGAGCAGCGCGGCAAGTCAGGCATTATTTACTGCAACAGCCGCGCAAAAGTGGAAGACACGGCTGCGCGTCTGCAAAACCGTGGCTTTAGCGCTGCGGCTTATCATGCCGGGTTAGAAAACCACATCCGCGCCGACGTGCAGGAGAAATTCCAGCGTGATGACCTGCAAATTGTTGTCGCGACGGTGGCATTTGGGATGGGGATTAATAAACCCAACGTACGCTTTGTTGTGCACTTCGACATTCCGCGAAATATTGAATCCTACTATCAGGAAACCGGCCGCGCCGGGCGTGACGGCCTGCCTGCGGAAGCAATGCTGTTTTACGATCCGGCCGATATGGCATGGCTGCGCCGCTGTCTGGAAGAGAAACCGCAGGGACAGCTGCAGGATATCGAGCGCCATAAGCTCAACGCGATGGGGGCCTTTGCCGAAGCGCAAACCTGCCGCCGTCTGGTGCTGCTCAACTATTTTGGTGAAGGGCGTCAGGAGTCGTGCGGTAATTGCGATATCTGTCTTGATCCTCCTAAACAGTACGATGGTCTGATGGATGCGCGTAAGGCGCTCTCGACCATTTACCGTGTCAATCAACGCTTCGGCATGGGCTACGTGGTTGAAGTGCTGCGCGGCGCCAATAACCAGCGTATCCGCGACATGGGCCACGACAAGTTGCCAGTGTACGGTATTGGCAAAGACCAGAGCCACGAGCACTGGGTCAGTATTATTCGTCAGCTAATTCACCTTGGCTTTGCCACACAGAATATCGCCCAGCACTCCGCACTGCAGCTTACCGAAGCCGCGCGTCCGGTGCTGCGCGGTGATATCGAACTCAAGCTTGCCGTACCACGCGTCATCGCCCTCAAACCGCGCGTGATGCAGAAATCCTACGGTGGCAATTACGACCGTAAGCTGTTCGCCAAACTGCGCAAGCTGCGAAAAGCCATTGCCGATGAAGAGAATATCCCGCCTTATGTCGTCTTCAACGACGCGACGCTGATTGAGATGGCCGAACAGATGCCGCTGACCGCCAGCGAAATGCTCAGCGTCAACGGTGTTGGCACACGTAAGCTCGAGCGCTTTGGTAAGGAGTTTATGGCACTCATTCGCTCTCACGCCGACGGTGATGATGAGGAGTAGTCAGCCGGGCTAAAAAGTGCCAGGATGGTGACTCACTAAATTATTTCCCCGCGAGCGAATTATGTTAATGCTATTTCTCACCGTGGCGTTAGTGCACATCGTTGCGCTGATGAGCCCTGGCCCTGACTTTTTCTTCGTGTCACAAACTGCCGTCAGCCGCTCCCGCAAAGAGGCGATGATGGGAGTACTGGGTATCACCATGGGCGTGATGGTCTGGGCGGCGGTGGCACTGCTCGGTCTGAACCTGATCCTGGCAAAGATGGCCTGGCTGCATAACATCATTATGGTCGGCGGTGGCTTGTATCTGTGCTGGATGGGCTACCAGATGTTGCGCGGGGCGCTGAAGAAAGAAGAGAAAAAACCGGAAGAGCCAAAGGTGGAGCTGGCAACGGGCGGCCGCAGCTTTGTGAAGGGGCTGCTGACCAATCTGGCAAACCCAAAAGCGATTATCTATTTCGGCTCCGTGTTCTCGCTGTTTGTGGGTGATAGCGTTGGTGCGGGCGCACGCTGGGGTATTTTCCTGCTGATCGTCGTTGAGACGTTTGCGTGGTTCACCATTGTTGCAAGCCTGTTTGCCTTACCGGCGATGCGCCGTGGCTATCAGCGCATCGCGAAGTGGATCGACGGCTTTGCCGGCGCGCTGTTCGCTGGCTTTGGTATTCATCTCATCATTTCTCGCTAAGCGTGACGCGCTGATGCAAGCAGCGCGCCCACCAGCATAAACAGCGAACCAAACACTTTATTCAGGGCCTTCATCTGTTTAGGCCCTTTAATCCACGCCGCAATTCGCTGTGCCAGCGTCGCATAACCAATCATCACGATGATATCGACGATAATGGTGGTCGCTCCCAGCACCACATACTGCATCACCTGTGGTTGATGTGGAGCGATAAACTGCGGGAACAGGGCAGCCAGGAAAACAATGCTCTTCGGGTTGGTCAGGTTTACAAATACTGCACGTTTGAACAGACGACCACGGGTTTGCGACTGGGCAAGCGTGTTGAGATTAATCGAACCGGCCGCGCGCCACTGCTGAATACCCAGCCAAATCAGGTACGCTGCACCGGCCCATTTCAGTACTTCGAACGCCAGCACAGAGCGGGAGAACAGCGTCCCCAGACCAATCCCGACCAGCACAATATGAATGCCCAGCCCGGTCTGCAAACCGGCAATCGACGCCGCCGCACCGCGATAGCCGTGGTTGATGGAGGTGGTCATTGTGTTAATAGCACCTGAGCCCGGTGAAAGGCTGAGGATAATGGATGTCAGCAGGTAGGCGAACCACCACTCGAAGGTCATTTGAAGCTCCCGAACCGTCTATTTTTATGCCACAATACGCTATTGTTGAGTCATTTTGTGACCTGTTACGAAAAAACGATATTCCTTGGCTTACGTGAGTGGAAACCCGATGTTTCAGCAGAAAAAGGACTGGGAAACACGAGAAAACGCATTTGCTGCTTTCTCTATGGGGCCGCTGACCGATTTCTGGCGGCAGCGTGAGGAAGATGAGTTTACGGGCGTCGGTGATATTCCGGTACGCTTCGTGCGTTTCCGCAATGTGAAGAACGATCGGGTGATCGTCGTCTGCCCTGGGCGCATTGAGAGCTACATCAAATACGCCGAGCTGGCTTATGATCTTGTCCATCTTGGCTTTGATGTGTTGATTATCGACCATCGTGGGCAGGGGCTTTCTGGTCGTCTGTTATCGGACACGCACCGCGGTCATGTGGATAATTTCAGCGATTATGTCGACGATCTTGCCGCGTTCTGGCAGCAGGAAGTTGAACCTGGTCCATGGCGTAAGCGCTATATTCTGGCGCACTCTATGGGTGGGGCCATCTCTACGCTATTTTTGCAGCGCTATGAGCACCAGTGCGATGCCATTGCGCTTACTGCGCCAATGTATGGCATCGTCATGCGTTTTCCTGACTGGATGGTGCGCCATATTCTCGATTGGGCTGAGGGCCATCAGCGCATTCGTGAAGGCTATGCCATCGGGACGGGGCGCTGGCGTGCATTGCCGTTTGCAATGAACGTGTTAACCCACAGCCGACAGCGTTATCGTCGTAACCTGCGTTTTTATGCCGATGAACCACGCCTGCGCGTTGGCGGTCCGACCTATCATTGGGTGCGGGAAGGTATTCTTGCCGGGGAACAGGTGCTTGCTGGCGCGGGTGATGATGACACGCCAACACTTCTGATTCAGGCTGAAGAAGAGCGTGTGGTGGATAACCGCATGCACGATCGTTTTTGTGAACTCCGCGCTGCTGCCGGTCACCCCTGTGAAGGGGGAAAACCGCTGGTCATCAACGGCGCGTACCATGAGATCCTTTTTGAAAAGGACGCTATGCGCTCAGTCGCGCTCAACGCCATTGTTGAATTTTTCAACAGGCATAACTGATTTTTTTATTGAGGTTAAATTTCCCTATGTACCAGGTTGTTGCATCTGATTTAGATGGCACGCTGCTTTCCCCCGACCACACCCTGTCGCCTTACGCGAAAGAGACCTTAAAGCTTCTGACTGCCCGTGGCGTGAACTTTGTGTTTGCCACTGGCCGCCACCACGTAGACGTGGGGCAGATCCGCGATAATCTGGAAATCAAATCGTACATGATCACCTCTAACGGTGCGCGCGTACACGATACGGACGGCAACCTGATTTTCGCGCATAACCTTGATCGCGATATCGCCGCCGATCTGTTCGGCGTGGTGCACAACAACCCGGATATCGTGACTAACGTCTATCGTGATGATGAGTGGTTTATGAACCGCCACCGCCCTGACGAAATGCGTTTCTTCAAGGAAGCGGTATTCAACTATACCCTGTACGAGCCAGCCCTGCTTGAACCTGAAGGTATCAGCAAGGTGTTCTTCACCTGCGAAAGCCACGAAGAATTGCTGCCGCTGGAGCAGGCGATCAACGCTCGCTGGGGCGACCGTGTTAACGTGAGTTTCTCAACGCTGACCTGTCTGGAAGTGATGGCCGGGGGTGTATCCAAAGGCCACGCGCTGGAAGCGGTTGCGAAGCGTCTGGGCTTCGAGCTGAAAGACTGCATCGCCTTTGGTGACGGTATGAACGATGCCGAAATGCTTTCGATGGCAGGCAAGGGCTGCATTATGGAGAACGCGCACCAGCGTCTGAAAGACCTGCACCCGGAGCTGGAAGTGATCGGCACTAACGGTGACAACGCGGTACCGAAATATCTGCGCAAGCTGTTCCTTGAATAATCTTCATTTGGTTATTTATTGCTCAGTTGTCAACTAAAGAGTTCGCTACAATGCCTGTCCTTCTTTCTGAGAGACAAGCATTGTGGCGCTACTCATTATCACCACTATCCTGTGGGCCTTCTCCTTTAGCCTGATTGGCGAATATCTTGCTGGTTCGGTCGACAGTTATTTCTCGGTGCTGATGCGTGTTGGGTTGGCGGCGCTGGTATTCCTGCCGTTTCTGCGTACGCGCGGGCAATCGCTGAAAACCATTGTGCTGTATATGCTGGTGGGGGCGATGCAGCTCGGCATCATGTATCTGTTCAGCTTTCGGGCCTACGTCTACCTGTCTGTTTCGGAGTTTCTGCTTTTTACCGTACTCACGCCGCTCTATATCACGCTGATTTACGATCTGCTCAGCAAGCGCCGTTTACGCTGGGGATACTTGCTGAGCGCGGCACTGGCAGTTATTGGGGCGGCGATTATTCGCTATGACAAAGTCAGCGACCACTTCTGGACCGGGCTGATGTTCGTCCAGCTCGCCAACATCAGTTTCGCCATCGGTATGGTGGGTTACAAACGTCTGATGGAAACCCGTCCGATGCCGCAGCATAACGCGTTCGCATGGTTCTATATGGGGGCCGCGATTGTCGCGGTAGCGGCGTGGTTCATGCTCGGTAACCCGCAAAAACTGCCGACCACTACGGTGCAATGGAGCGTTCTGGTCTGGCTGGGTGTGGTGGCCTCAGGGCTGGGATACTTCATGTGGAACTACGGCGCGACCCAGGTCGACGCCGGTACGCTGGGGATCATGAACAACGTGCATGTGCCCGCGGGTCTGCTGGTTAACCTTGCAATCTGGCAGCAGCAACCCCACTGGCCGAGTTTCCTTATTGGGGGAACGGTGATCCTGGCTTCACTGTGGGTCCATCGCCGCTGGGTCGCTCCGCGCTCCGCACAAACGGAAGATGGTCGCACGCGTGGTTCCGCGTTGAGCGAATAAACGCCTCCGTAATCGGCTGGCGCTGCTCGCCATCGCGCACGGCGGCGTACAGCCGGCTCCACAGTCCTTCGCCCAGGGTTTTGGTCACCACCAGGCCCTGGCGTTCAAAACTCTCTACCACCCAGTGCGGCAGTGCCGCGATACCCATTCTGGCCGCCACCATCTGAATCAACAACAGGGTGTTATCCACGCTTTTCAACTGCGGGCTAATGCCTGCCGGTTGCAGGAAGTGACGCCAGATATCCAGACGACTGCGCTGAACCGGGTAAATCAGCAGCGTTTCCGTCGCCAGGTCTTCCGGTGTGATGCGCGTTTTGGCCGCCAGCGGATGATCCGGCGCCAGCACCAGACGCACTTCATAATCAAACATTGGGGAGTAGTGCAGGCCGCTGCGCGGCAGAATATCAGAGGTCATGACCAGATCCAGCTCGCCCTGCTGGAGCGAGGGCTGCGGGTCAAACGTCACCCCGGATGTAAAGTCCATCTCCACCTGCGGCCACTTCTGGCGGAAATTCTCAAGTGCGGGGGTCAGCCACTGAATGCAGCTATGACATTCAATGGCGATACGCAGTTTGGTCTGTTGCGGCTCGTTACAGGACTGCAGGGCGCTGGCAATTTGCGGCAGCACCTGATTTGCCAGCTGCAGCAAAATCTCACCCTGAGGCGTAAAGCGTAGCGGCTGGCTCTTGCGTACAAAAAGACGAAAGCCGAGGCGTTGTTCCAGATCGCTGAACTGGTGAGAAAGGGCGGACTGGGTCTGGTGCAGCGAGGCTGCCGCCGCCGCAAGAGAACCGCAGTTCCGCAACGCTTGTAGCGTTTTCAGGTGTTTTATCTCGATCATGAAAGTCCTTCACTTCGCCATGAACATTTTGCGCTTGAGGAATATACAGTAACCGCCAATTATGGATGTGTAAACATCTGGACGTCTAAATACCGAAAATTGACAAGGGGCATGACATGACAATCCGCAATCACACTCTCGGTTTCCCTCGCGTTGGCCTGCGTCGCGAGCTGAAAAAAGCGCAAGAAAGCTACTGGGCGGGTAGTACCACCCGTGAAGAACTGTTGGCCGTTGGACGCGAACTGCGTGCGCGTCACTGGGATCAGCAAAAACAGGCGGGCATTGACCTGCTGCCGGTGGGCGATTTTGCCTGGTACGACCATGTTCTGACGACAAGCCTGCTGCTTGGCAATGTGCCGGCTCGTCATCAGAACAAAGATGGATCGGTAGATATCGACACCCTGTTCCGCATCGGCCGTGGTCGCGCGCCAACAGGTGAGCCAGCGGCAGCGGCTGAAATGACCAAGTGGTTTAATACCAACTATCACTACATGGTGCCGGAGTTCGTTAAAGGTCAGCAGTTCAAACTGACCTGGACGCAATTACTGGATGAGGTGGACGAAGCGCTGGCGCTGGGTCACCAGGTGAAGCCTGTGCTGCTGGGGCCGGTTACTTACCTGTGGCTTGGCAAAGTGAAGGGTGAGCAGTTTGATCGCCTCAGCCTGCTGAACGACATTCTTCCGGTCTACAAACAGGTGCTGATTGAGCTGGGCAAACGCGGTATCCAGTGGGTGCAAATCGACGAACCTGCTCTGGTGCTCGAGTTGCCGCAGGAATGGCTAGATGCCTTCAAACCGGCGTATGACGCACTTGCCGGACAGGTGAAGTTGCTGCTGACTACCTATTTCGAAGGCGTGACGCCAAACCTGAAGACCATCACCGCGCTGCCAGTGCAGGGTCTGCATGTTGACTTTGTACACGGTAAAGATGATGTCGCGGAGCTGCACAAACGCCTGCCTGCGGACTGGCTGCTCTCGGCCGGTGTGGTGAATGGCCGTAACGTCTGGCGTGCCGATCTCACTGAGAAATACGCTCAGGTTAAAGACATCGTCGGCAAACGTGAGTTGTGGGTGGCATCGTCTTGTTCACTGTTGCACAGCCCAATTGATCTCAGCGCTGAAACCCGTCTGGACGCAGAAGTGAAGAGCTGGTTTGCCTTTGCCTTGCAGAAATGTGAGGAGCTGACGCTGCTGCGTGATGCATTGAACACGGGGGACACGGCAGCGATTACCGAATGGAGCGCACCGATCCAGGCGCGCCGTGACTCGGCTCGCGTACACAACCCGGCAGTCGAAAAACGTCTGGCAGCCATCACGGCTCAGGACAGTCAGCGCCAGAGCGCCTATGAAGTGCGCGCTGAAGCCCAGCGCGCTCGCTTTAACCTGCCAGCCTGGCCAACCACGACGATCGGTTCTTTCCCGCAGACTACCGAGATCCGCGGCCTGCGTCTGGACTTCAAAAAGGGCAATCTGGATGCGAATCATTACCGCACCGGTATCGCTGAACACATTAAACAGGCGATTATCGAGCAGGAACGTTTAGGTCTGGATGTTCTGGTGCACGGTGAAGCCGAGCGTAACGACATGGTGGAATACTTTGGTGAACACCTGGACGGTTTCGTGTTTACCCAAAATGGCTGGGTGCAGAGTTACGGTTCCCGCTGCGTGAAGCCGCCGGTGGTGATTGGTGATATCAGCCGTCCGGAAGCGATTACCGTTGAATGGGCGAAGTATGCCCAGTCTCTGACAGATAAACCGGTGAAAGGAATGCTCACGGGTCCGGTAACGATTCTCTGCTGGTCCTTCCCGCGTGAAGATGTGAGCCGCGAAACCATCGCCAAACAGATCGCGCTGGCACTGCGTGATGAAGTGGCGGATCTGGAAGCCGCTGGCATTGGCATTATTCAGATCGATGAACCGGCGCTGCGCGAAGGTTTACCGCTGCGTCGTAGCGACTGGGATGCCTACCTGAAATGGGGCGTGGAGGCTTTCCGCATCAACGCCGCGGTCGCGAAGGATGACACCCAGATCCACACCCACATGTGTTACTGCGAATTTAACGACATCATGGATTCGATAGCCGCGCTGGATGCCGACGTGATCACCATCGAGACATCGCGTTCAGACATGGAACTGCTGGAGTCATTTGAAGAGTTCGACTACCCGAACGAAATAGGACCGGGGGTGTACGACATTCACTCTCCGAACGTGCCGAGCGTGGAGTGGATCGAAGCTCTGCTGAAAAAAGCGGCCCAGCGCATTCCGGCAGAGCGTCTGTGGGTGAACCCGGACTGCGGACTGAAAACCCGCGGCTGGCCGGAAACCCGCGCTGCACTGGCGAACATGGTGCAGGCGGCGCAGAATTTGCGTCAGGCGTAATAAGTTGTAGGCCCGGTAAGGCGTCACCGCCGCCGGGCTTTTTGCTTTTACCCTTTTTTACCGCCGTACTGGCTGAACCACGCCAGCATTCGCTGCCATCCGTCTTTTGCAGATTCCTCGTGATAACTCGGACGATAGTCGGCATTAAATGCGTGCCCGGCATCCGGGTACACCACGATCTCCGCCTTCGCATTTGCCGCGCGGAGCGCATGGCGCATGGTTTCTACCGAATCCAGCGAAATACCGGTGTCCTGACCGCCGTAAAGCCCTAACACGGGGGCATTCAACTCGGTGGCGATATCAACCGGATGTTTCGGTGAATTCAGCGTTTTTTCACCCACCAGTTTGCCGTACCAGGCCACTGCGGCTTTGAGCTGTGGATTATGGGCGGCATACAGCCAACTGATACGCCCTCCCCAGCAGAAACCCGTCACCATCAGACGATGTGCATCACCGCCGTTACGTGCTGCCCAACTGGCAACGTGGTCGAGATCGGCCATGACCTGCGCGTCAGGGACTTTGCTGACCAGGTTGCTGAGTAATGTTGGAATATCGCTGTAGTCGTTCGGATCGCCCTGACGGAAGTAGAGCTCTGGCGCAACGGCCAGATACCCTTCCAGCGCCAGTCGGCGGCAGAGGTCACGGATATGTTCGTGAACACCAAAAATTTCCTGAACCACAATGACGATGGGCAGCGGACCCTCTGCCGATTTTGGCCGCGCGTGGTAAGCCGGCATATTATCCCCCTGCGAGGGGATGGAGGTCTCACCCGCCGTTATGGCCTCTTCGGGCGTTGAAACGATGGTTGAAGCATGCGGGGCTGCAGCAGGTGCAAAACCGATTTTTTCAGTCATGGCATTCTCCGTACCAATGAGTTAGCGCAAAGGTAAATATAGACACCAGGTTAACAACCCACAGTGCCTTAAACGGTCTATCTTTTGTGCAGCACACCACGATATAACTTGTTAATGTGATGTGAATCACTTTTTCATGGAAATTTACTGCAATCATTTTCATTCATGGTGAAGTGCATCACGAAATTATGCGTATTGCTTCTGTAAAGTACCATTTTACTTCTTCTGACTAACCGACCCACAGAGGAGTCACCTATGTCTAAGTCTGATGTTTTTCATCTCGGCCTCACCAAAAACGATTTACAAGGGGCTACGCTCGCTATCGTCCCGGGTGATCCTGAGCGTGTGGAAAAGATCGCCGCGCTGATGGATAAGCCGGTTAAGCTGGCAGCCCATCGTGAATTCACCACCTGGCGTGCAGAGCTGGATGGCAAAGCCGTGATCGTGTGTTCTACCGGTATCGGTGGCCCGTCGACCTCCATTGCTGTTGAAGAGCTGGCGCAACTGGGCATTCGTACTTTCCTGCGTATCGGTACCACCGGCGCTATTCAGCCGCATATCAATGTCGGTGACGTGCTGGTCACCACCGCATCTGTGCGTCTGGACGGGGCAAGCCTGCACTTCGCGCCAATGGAATTCCCGGCAGTGGCAGACTTCGAATGTACCACTGCGCTGGTTGAAGCGGCGAAATCTGTGGGCGCGACCACGCACGTGGGTGTAACTGCCTCTTCCGATACTTTCTACCCAGGCCAGGAGCGCTATGACACCTTCTCTGGTCGCGTGGTGAGCCGTTTCAAAGGTTCTATGGAAGAGTGGCAGTCCATGGGCGTGATGAACTACGAAATGGAATCCGCCACGCTGCTGACCATGTGCGCAAGCCAGGGTCTGCGTGCCGGTATGGTGGCGGGCGTTATCGTCAACCGTACGCAGCAGGAGATCCCGAATGCCGAAACCATGAAGCAGACTGAAAGTCATGCTGTGAAAATCGTGGTTGAAGCGGCGCGTCGCCTGATCTAGTCCTCTCTTCTGCATACAATAAAAGGCCGACACGTTCGGCCTTTATTTTTTGCGTAGCGCCTCGCAGGAAAACCCTTTCAAACTGGACGTTTATACAGCACAATTCTATTTTGTGCGGGTAATACGTTGATGCAGGGGGCATTGTGGATATCTCGATCCTGATTTACGCGGTGATTGCGCTGGTGGGCTTAGGGATTGGCTGGCTCATTTCCAGCTACCAGCATGCACAGCAGAAGGCCGACCAACTGGCCGAGCGAGAAGAGATAGTCGCCGATTTAAGCGCGGCAAAACAGCAAGTTGCTCTGAGCGAGCACTGGCGCGATGAGTGCGAGTTGCTCAACAACGAACTACGCAACCTGCGGGATATCAACACCTCGCTGGAAGCTGATCTCCGCGAAGTGACCACCCGTCTTGAATCCACCCAACTGCATGCGGAAGACAAAATCCGTCAGATGATCAACAGCGAGCAACGCCTCAGCGAACAGTTTGAAAACCTCGCCAACCGCATTTTCGAGCACAGCAACCGCCGCGTTGATGAACAGAATCGCCAGAGCCTGAACAGCCTTCTGACGCCTCTGCGTGAACAGCTGGACGGTTTTCGTCGTCAGGTGCAGGACAGTTTTGGTCAGGAGGCTCGCGAGCGGCACACGCTGGCGCATGAGATTCGCAATCTTCAGCAACTGAATGCACAGATGGCACAGGAGGCGGTCAACCTGACTCGCGCGCTGAAAGGGGATAACAAAACCCAGGGAAACTGGGGGGAAGTGGTCCTGACCCGCGTGCTCGAGGCCTCAGGCCTGCGTGAAGGTTATGAGTATGAGACTCAGGTCAGCATCGAAAATGATGCTCGCTCGCGCATGCAGCCCGATGTCATAGTGCGTCTGCCTCAGGGCAAAGACGTTGTCATCGACGCCAAAATGACGCTGGTGGCATATGAGCGCTACTTTAATGCGGAAGATGATTACACCCGAGAGTCGGCATTGCAGGAGCATATTGCTTCCGTGCGTAACCATATCCGTCTGCTGGGCCGAAAAGACTACCAGCAACTGCCGGGCCTGCGCTCGCTGGATTATGTGCTGATGTTCATTCCGGTTGAACCAGCCTTCCTGCTGGCACTCGACAGGCAGCCTGAACTGATCACCGAAGCACTGAAAAATAACATTATGCTGGTCAGCCCGACCACGTTGCTGGTGGCCTTGCGAACCATTGCGAACCTGTGGCGCTATGAACACCAGAGCCGCAATGCGCAACAGATTGCCGATCGAGCCAGCAAGCTGTACGACAAAATGCGTCTGTTCGTGGACGATATGTCCTCGGTCGGGCAAAGCCTTGACCGCGCGCAGGATAACTACCGTCAGGCAATGAAAAAACTCTCCTCCGGACGTGGCAACTTACTGGCACAAGCTGAGGCATTCCGTAGTCTGGGCGTCGAAGTAAAACGCGAGATTAATCCGGAACTGGTTGAACAGGCCACGTCGCAGGACGAGGAGTTCCGCCTGCGTGAAGGCAGTGCTGAACAAACGACAAACAGTGAAGACAACGATTTAGCAGCGGAATTATCGCCAGATGAGCAGCCGACGCGTTTGTTTCGCGGTGGTTGAATCGTAGGGCAAACGCGTCCAATCTGGTACACTTCACAAACATTTTACTGATAAGCAGGCTCTGAGATGGTTGACGATTCACAAGACACGACGCACTTTGGTTTTCAGACTGTTGCCAAAGCGCAGAAAGCTGACATGGTGGCCCACGTATTTCACTCTGTGGCGGCGAAGTACGATGTGATGAATGACTTGATGTCATTCGGTATTCATCGCTTGTGGAAGCGCTTCACCATCGACTGCAGCGGTGTGCGTCGTGGACAAACGGTGCTTGATTTAGCTGGCGGTACGGGCGATTTAACCGCGAAATTCTCTCGCCTGGTAGGCGAAACTGGCCGTGTCGTTCTGGCAGATATTAATGATTCAATGCTGAAAATGGGACGCGAAAAGCTGCGTAACATCGGCGTGGTGGGGAATGTGGAATATGTGCAGGCGAACGCCGAAGCGCTGCCATTCCCGGACAACACTTTTGACTGCATTACCATCTCCTTCGGTCTGCGTAACGTCACTGATAAAGAGAAAGCGCTGCGCTCTATGTACCGCGTGCTGAAGCCGGGTGGACGTCTGCTGGTGCTTGAGTTCTCTAAACCGATTATTGAACCACTGAGCAAAGCTTACGACGCTTATTCATTCCACGTGCTCCCTCGCATTGGTGAGCTGGTGGCAAACGACGCGGAAAGCTACCGTTATCTGGCTGAATCTATTCGTATGCACCCGGATCAGGACACATTAAAAGCCATGATGCAGGATGCGGAATTTGAGAACGTTGAATATTTCAACCTGACGGCGGGTGTCGTCGCGCTGCATCGCGGTTACAAATTCTGAGTGGAGGTGTCTTGTGCCCTTTAAACCCCTGGTCACTGCTGGCATCGAGAATGTACTGAATGCCTTTCTGTATCGCGCCCCGGCGCTGAAAGCTGCACGTCAGCGGCTTAACGGGAAGGTATTACGCATTGTTTTAAAAGAGTTCTCGACGCCGCTGGTGCTGGTTTTCAGCGAACGCCAGCTTGACGTTCTGGGTGAGTGGGAGGGTGAAGCCGACTGCTCTGTTATCACGCACATGAGCGTGTTGCCAAAATTACGCGACCGCCAGCAATTAACTGCACTGATCCGCAGCGGTGAGCTGGAAGTGGAAGGTGACATTCAGGTTGTACAGAATTTCGTTGCGCTCAGTGACCTTGCCGAGTTCGACCCCGCAGAGCTGCTTGCACCTTTTGTTGGTGACATTGCCGCCGAAGGGGTCGGTAAAGCTATTCATGGTGGGGCGGCTTTTTTGCGTAAAAACCTGCAACGGCAACAACGCTATGCGGCGGAAGTGCTGACGGAAGAGTGGCGTATGGCCCCTGGACCACTGGAAGTGGCGTGGTTTGCGGAAGAGACCGCTGCTGTTGAACGTGCGGTTGATGCGTTAACCAAACGGCTGGAAAAACTGGAGGGCAAATGACGCCTGGTGAAATGCGGCGCCTCTATTTCATTATTCGCATCTTTTTGAGCTACGGGCTCGACGAGCTTATCCCTAAAATGCGTATCACGCTGCCGCTTCGTATCTGGCGGCGGATGCTGTTCTGGATGCCTAATCGACATAAGGGACAGCCGCTGGGTGAACGTCTGCGTCTGGCGCTGCAGGAGCTCGGTCCGGTCTGGATTAAATTCGGTCAGATGCTTTCGACTCGCCGCGATCTCTTCCCGCCTCTGATTGCGGATGAGCTGGCGATGCTGCAGGATCGCGTTGCACCGTTTGACGGCGCACGCGCGAAAAAGCAGATCGAAGAGGCGATGGGCAACATTCCCGTCGAAACCTGGTTTGACGATTTCGACATCCAGCCTCTGGCGTCGGCCTCTATCGCACAAGTCCACACAGCACGTCTGAAAGAAAACGGTAAAGAAGTTGTCATTAAGGTTATTCGCCCGGACATCCTGCCGATCATCAAAGCGGACATGAAGCTGATTTACCGGTTGGCCCGTTGGGTGCCCCGTTTGCTGCCTGATGGACGTCGTCTGCGCCCGATGGAAGTGGTGCGGGAATATGAAAAAACTCTGATTGATGAGCTTAATCTGCTGCGTGAATCGGCAAACGCCATTCAGCTGCGTCGCAACTTTGAAAACAGCCCGATGCTCTACGTACCCGAAGTCTATTCTGACTACTGTAGCCAGAATATGATGGTAATGGAGCGTATTTACGGTATTCCCGTCTCGGATGTGACGGCCCTGGAGAAACAGGGAACGAACATGAAGTTGCTGGCCGAACGTGGCGTACAGGTCTTCTTTACCCAGGTGTTCCGCGATAGCTTCTTCCATGCGGACATGCACCCGGGCAATATCTTCGTGAGCTACGAACATCCTGAGAATCCGAAGTATATCGGTATCGACTGTGGGATTGTGGGGTCGTTGAACAAAGAAGATAAACGCTATCTTGCTGAGAATTTCATCGCTTTCTTCAACCGCGACTACCGTAAGGTGGCCGAGCTGCACGTCGATTCCGGATGGGTCCCGCCGGATACCAACGTCGAAGAGTTTGAGTTTGCCATTCGAACCGTCTGCGAACCGATTTTTGAAAAACCGCTGGCGGAAATTTCCTTCGGGCATGTGCTGTTAAACCTGTTCAACACGGCTCGCCGTTTTAATATGGAAGTTCAGCCACAGCTAGTTTTACTTCAGAAAACATTACTTTACGTTGAGGGTGTAGGCCGACAGCTCTATCCTCAGTTAGACTTGTGGAAGACTGCGAAACCTTTCCTTGAATCCTGGATTAAAGATCAGGTTGGCATTCCGGCGCTGGTGCGTTCACTGAAAGAGAAAGGCCCGTTCTGGATCGAAAAAATGCCTGAAATTCCTGAACTGGTTTACGACAGTTTGCGTCAGAGCAAGAACCTTCAGCACAGCATGGATAAAATCGCCCGCGAACTTCAGTCCAGCCGTGCTCGCCAGGGTCAGTCACGCTATCTTTTTGGGATTGGAGCAACGCTGCTGCTAAGTGGTACGCTGCTTCTGATCAACCGTCCGGACTGGCAGATGATGCCCGCCTGGTTGATGGCTGGCGGCGTGGTTGTCTGGCTCGTTGGCTGGAGAAAGACGCGCTGATTTTGCGTCGCTATCGACAGGTTGCATACGTATAATGCGACCTGACTAATTAATCATCTATCCCTGAGGAACATGTATGGGTGGTATCAGTATCTGGCAATTGTTGATCATTGCCGTCATCGTCGTGCTGCTGTTCGGCACCAAAAAGCTCGGTTCTATCGGTTCCGATCTGGGCGCGTCTATCAAAGGCTTCAAGAAAGCGATGAGCGATGATGAGAGCAAGCAGGATAAAACCAGCCAGGACGCTGACTTTACTGCTAAATCCATCTCCGACAAGCAAGACGAAACCAAAAAGGAAGACGCTAAACGCCACGATAAAGAGCAGGTGTAAGTCGTGTTCGACATTGGTTTTAGTGAGCTGCTGCTGGTCTTTGTGATTGGCCTGATCGTTTTGGGGCCGCAGCGTCTGCCGGTGGCGGTGAAAACTGTTGCGGGCTGGGTTCGTGCGCTGAGATCGCTGGCATCGACCGTTCAGAATGAGCTGGCGCAGGAACTTAAGTTGCAGGAGTTTCAGGAAAGCCTGAAAAAGGTAGAGAAGGCGAGCATGGATAACCTGACGCCGGAACTGAAAGCCTCAATGGATGAGCTGCGCGAAGCGGCGGAATCAATGAAGCGCTCCTATAGCATTAACGATCCTGAAAAAGCGAGTGATGAAGCGAACACCATCCATAACCCGGTGGTTAAGGGCAGCGAGGAGCAGCGCGAGGGCGTAACGCCTGCCAGCGCTGAACATCAGGCTGTAGCGCCTGAACAAACGCCGCAGGAACCTGAACCGAAAAAACAGGCGCAGCCGGAAGAGCCAGCGGTAAAAGCGGCTGAAGTTAAGCCCGTCGCGCCTGTTTCCGAATCATCCCCATCGTCGAGTGATAAAGCGTAAACATGGCAGTAGATGATACTCAACCGCTTATTACGCACCTTATAGAGCTGCGTAAGCGACTGTTAAACTGCATTATTGCAGTTTTACTCATATTCCTGTGTCTGGTCTACTTCGCCAATGACATCTATCAAGTGGTCTCTGCGCCGCTGATCAAGCAGATGCCGCTGGGGGCAACGATGATTGCAACAGATGTTGCATCACCGTTTTTCACCCCTATTAAGCTTACTTTCTGGGTATCGTTGATTGCGTCTGCGCCGATCATTCTTTACCAGGTGTGGGCGTTTGTGGCGCCGGCACTGTACAAACACGAACGCAAGCTGGTGATCCCGCTGCTGGTATCCAGCTCGCTGCTGTTCTATATCGGCATGGCGTTTGCCTATTTCGTTGTCTTCCCGCTGGCCTTTGGCTTCCTGACGCATACCGCGCCGGAAGGTGTCCAGGTGTCGACGGATATCGCTAGCTACCTCAGTTTTGTGATGGCACTGTTTATGGCCTTTGGCGTGGCATTCGAAGTGCCGGTGGCCATTGTGTTGCTTTGCTGGGTAGGGGTGACTACGCCTGATGATCTGCGTAAGAAGCGTCCGTATATCCTGGTCGGTGCATTTGTGGTTGGCATGCTGCTGACACCGCCGGATGTGTTCTCCCAGACGCTGCTGGCCATACCGATGTATTGCCTGTTCGAGGTCGGTGTCTTCTTCTCGCGTTTCTATGTGGGTAAAGGACGTCGAACAGATGACGAAGACGATACGTCAGACAAGACCACTGAAGAGTAAAATCAACCGCCCGTCAGGGCGGTTGTTATATGGAGATTCGCATGTTTGATATTGGACTCAACCTGACCAGCTCGCAGTTTGCGAAAGATCGTGATGAGGTCGTTGCACGTGCGTTTGCTGCTGGAGTGAAAGGACTGTTGCTGACAGGAACCAACCTGCATGAAAGCGAGCAGGCGCAGCTGTTGGCGCAACGCTACGAGCGCTGCTGGTCGACCGCTGGTGTACATCCTCATGACAGCAGCCAGTGGACTGCGGAAAGTGGCGATACCCTGTACAGGCTGGCGAAGATGCCAGAAGTGGTGGCGATCGGCGAATGCGGTCTCGATTTCAACCGTAACTTTTCCACGCCTGAAGAGCAGGAAAAAGCGTTCACGGCCCAGCTTGTGCTGGCTGCTGAGCTTGGAATGCCCGTATTTATGCACTGCCGCGATGCGCATGAGCGTTTCCTGGCACTTCTGGATCCGTGGCTGGAGAAACTGCCCGGCGCGGTACTGCACTGCTTCACCGGCTCACGGCAGGAAGCGCTGGATTGCCTGGCGCGAGGGCTTTATCTGGGCATTACCGGCTGGGTTTGTGATGAGCGCCGCGGGCTTGAGCTTCGCGAGTTGTTGCCGGTGATCCCGGCTGATCGTTTGCTCCTGGAAACGGATGCGCCTTATCTGCTGCCGAGAGACATGCAACCCAAACCGACATCGCGGCGAAATGAACCTGCACATCTTGGGCACATCGTTGAAAGCGTGGCGAAATGGCGCGGAGAAGATCCCCACTGGCTTTCCGCGCAGACGGATGACAACGTGCGTCACCTGTTTGGGATCGATTTTTAAACTTTGCGGAAGTCGGTGTTTTTAACGCTTTGCAGAACCTGTTTGTTCAGCAGGTTGAGCAACAGCATGGAGCGTGCTTCACCGTCCGGTTCAGCGAAAATCGCCTGCAACCCTTCGAAAGCACCTTCCGTGATGACGACGCAGTCCCCTGAGTAAGGAGTTTCCGGGTCGGTGATACCTTCGGGTTGTTGATAAACCGATAGTTGATGGATCACCGTTGACGGAACCATTGCCGGGCTGGTACCAAAGCGTACAAAGTGGCTGACACCGCGTGTGGCGCTAATGGTCGTGGTGTGGATCACTTCCGGGTCGAACTCCACGAACAGATAGTTCGGAAATAAGGGTTCACTGACGGTTGTGCGCTTCCCGCGCTGCATTTTTTCAAGCGTGATCACGGGTGTCAGGCAATTTACAGACTGACGTTCAAGATGTTCCTGCGCGCGCTGAAGCTGCCCGCGTTTGCAATAAAGTAAATACCAGGCCTGCATAATCACTCTTTCCCTTAGTTCGGGGCGCAAGCATATCAAAACCCTGGCGGGATCGCTAAGTTGATTATAATGGGGGAAAATGGAACAGAACGCATAAGTTCACGCTAATTTAACAAAATTACAGCATCAAGCAGGCTTACGCCGTATAATGAAGCGCTTACAGAGAGGCCATGACTAACTGCATGAAATACCACGATCTCCGCGACTTCCTGACGCTGCTGGAAAAGCAGGGTGAACTCAAACGCATTACACTTCCTGTTGATCCTTATCTGGAGATGACAGAAATTGCTGACCGCACCCTGCGTGCCGGTGGCCCCGCATTACTGTTTGAAAATCCGAAAGGGTACGCCATGCCGGTGTTGTGCAACCTGTTTGGTACTCCACGTCGTGTTGCATTGGGGATGGGGCAGGAAGACGTTACGGCGCTGCGTGAAGTGGGTAAACTGCTGGCGTTTCTGAAAGAGCCAGAGCCGCCGAAAGGCTTCCGCGATCTGTTCGACAAATTGCCACAGTTTAAGCAAGTATTGAACATGCCAACTAAACGCCTGCGCGGCGCGCCGTGCCAGCAGAAAGTGCTGGAAGGCGATGCGGTTGATCTGACCAAAATCCCTATTATGCAGTGCTGGCCTGAGGATGCTGCTCCGCTGATCACCTGGGGGTTGACGGTTACGCGCGGCCCTCACAAAGAGCGGCAAAATCTCGGTATTTACCGTCAGCAATTAATTGGCAAGAATAAACTCATCATGCGCTGGCTGTCGCATCGCGGCGGCGCGCTGGATTTCCAGGAGTGGTGTGCTGAGCATCCGGGTGAACGTTTCCCTGTCTCTGTCGCGTTAGGTGCCGATCCGGCCACCATTCTGGGTGCGGTGACCCCCGTGCCGGATACACTCTCTGAATACGCGTTTGCAGGCCTGCTGCGCGGAACCAAAACCGAAGTCGTGAAGTGTATTTCTAACGATCTCGAAGTTCCGGCCAGTGCGGAAATTGTGCTGGAAGGTTACATTGAGCAGGGTGAAATGGCGCCAGAAGGCCCTTACGGCGACCATACCGGCTATTACAACGAAGTGGATAACTTCCCGGTGTTTACCGTTACGCACATTACACAGCGTGAAGATGCGATCTATCACTCCACCTATACCGGACGTCCACCGGACGAACCGGCGGTACTGGGAGTGGCGCTGAATGAAGTGTTTGTGCCGATCCTGCAAAAGCAGTTCCCGGAAATTGTTGATTTTTATCTGCCGCCTGAAGGATGCTCATATCGCATGGCGGTGGTCACGATGAAGAAACAGTATCCTGGTCACGCGAAACGCGTGATGATGGGCGTATGGTCTTTCCTGCGCCAGTTTATGTATACCAAGTTTGTTATTGTCTGCGATGATGATGTTAACGCCCGCGACTGGAATGACGTAATCTGGGCCATTACCACGCGAATGGACCCGGCGCGCGATACGGTGTTAGTCGAAAACACGCCGATAGATTACCTGGATTTTGCCTCGCCGGTTTCCGGTCTTGGCTCAAAAATGGGACTGGATGCCACCAATAAATGGCCTGGCGAAACCGATCGTGAATGGGGTCGCCCGATCAAAAAAGATCCTGCAGTGACCGCGCGAATTGACGCGATCTGGGACGAGCTGGCCATAATGAATAACGGTAAACCCTGAGCTTGACCGTTAAGCCCTATAGACTTCCCGACAGAGAGAGCGAATGACAACCTTAAGCTGTAAAGTGACCTCGGTAGATGCCATCACCGACACCGTATATCGCGTCCGTTTAGTGCCAGAAGCGCCATTCTCTTTCCGCGCGGGTCAGTACCTGATGGTCGTGATGGATGAGCGTGATAAGCGTCCTTTCTCTATGGCCTCAACGCCAGCGGAGCAGGAATTTATTGAGCTTCATATTGGTGCGTCAGAGCTTAACCTGTATGCGATGGCCGTCATGGACCGCATTCTTAAAGAGCGTGAGATTGTGGTCGACATTCCTCATGGTGATGCATGGCTGCGCGATGACGAAGACCGTCCGCTGATCCTGATCGCGGGCGGTACGGGCTTCTCTTATGTGCGCTCTATTCTGCTGACCGCACTGGCGCGTAACCCGGACCGTGACATCACCATTTACTGGGGTGGCCGTGAAGAGAAACATCTCTATGACCTGTCTGAACTGGAAGCGCTGAGCGTAACCCATCCTAACCTGCGCATAGAGCCGGTGGTTGAGCAGCCGGAAGAAGGCTGGCGTGGACGCAGCGGTACGGTACTGACGGCGGTGCTACAGGATCATGGCACACTGGCAGGGCACGATATCTATATCGCTGGCCGTTTTGAGATGGCGAAAATTGCCCGTGACTTGTTCTGTAACGAACGTGATGCGCGTGAAGACCGTCTCTTCGGCGATGCTTTTGCCTTCATCTAAATAAAAAACCCGCCCCTGACAGGCGGGAAGAACGGCAACTAAACTGTCTCTCTTCGCCAATGACGCCATAACTGCGTTGGCTGCGCTCGTTCACCCGAATCACTTACTTGAGTAAGCTCATCGGGATTCGCTCGCTTGCCGCCTTGTTCTGACGGCATTGGCTTTGAGATACTTTTCCTGATTTACACTCTCTCAAACACCGTCGCGATACCCTGACCCAGCCCGATACACATCGTTGCCAGACCAAACTGGGCATCTTTGCGCTCCATCAGGTTAATCAGCGTGGTACTGATACGCGCCCCGGAGCAGCCCAGCGGGTGACCGAGGGCGATCGCACCGCCGTTGAGGTTAATCTTCTCGTCGATCTGATCCATGAGCCCCAGATCTTTAATGCACGGCAGGATCTGCGCGGCGAAGGCTTCGTTCATCTCAAACAGGTCAATATCACTGGCGGTTAATCCTGCTTTTTTCAGCGCCAGCTTCGAAGCTGGAACCGGACCGTAACCCATGATGGAAGGATCGCAACCCACGACCGCCATTGAACGTACCCGGGCGCGAGGGGTTAAACCTAACTCGCGGGCACGGCTTTCGCTCATCACCAGCATTGCAGCAGCCCCGTCGGACAGCGCGGACGAAGTTCCTGCCGTTACTGTACCTGTGACAGGATCAAATGCCGGACGCAGCGTGGAAAGGGCTTCGACCGTGGTTTCCGGGCGGATCACTTCGTCGTAGCTGAACTGCTTCAGAACGCCGTCTGCATCATGACCACCGGTTGGGATGATCTCATTCTTAAACGCACCGGACTGTGTCGCCGCCCATGCGCGAGCGTGAGAGCGTGCGGCAAAGGTATCCTGCATTTCACGGCTAATACCGTGCAGGCGGGAGAGCATCTCTGCGGTCAGGCCCATCATCCCCGCCGCTTTTGCTACGTTGCGGCTCATACCCGGGTGGAAATCGACCCCATGGCTCATCGGTACGTGCCCCATGTGCTCCACGCCACCGACCAGGCAGGCCTGAGCATCGCCGGTCATGATCATACGTGCTGCATCATGTAACGCCTGCATTGAGGAACCGCAAAGACGGTTGACGGTGACTGCCGGAACCGAATGTGGGATCTCCGCCAGCAGCGAGGCGTTACGGGCGATGTTGAAGCCTTGCTCCAGGGTCTGCTGTACGCAGCCCCAGTAGATATCGTCGAGCGCGGTTGGGTCCAGCGCCGGGTTACGCGCCAGCAGGCTACGCATCAGGTGCGCGGAGAGGTCTTCCGCACGCACGTTACGGAATGCACCGCCTTTTGAACGGCCCATCGGGGTGCGAATCGCATCAACAATGACAACCTTTTCCATTGTGACTCCTTAAGCCGTTTTCAGCTCGCCAACCGGACGGGCTGGCTCAACTGCTGGATAGTAGGGTTCGTTATGGCGCGCTTTGTTACGCAGCCCTTCCGGCACCTCATAAAGCGGGCCAAGGTGCTGATATTGCTGAGCCATATCGAGATAGCGGGCGCTGCCGAGCGTGTCCAGCCAGCGGAACGCGCCGCCGTGGAACGGAGGGAAGCCCAGTCCGTACACCAGCGCCATGTCTGCTTCTGCCGGGCTGGCAATGATGCCTTCTTCCAGGCAACGCACCACTTCGTTGACCATCGGAATCATCATGCGGGCGATGATCTCATCGTCAGTGAAGTCACGTTTTGGCTGACTAACTTCGGCCAGCAGGCTGTCCACCGCCGCGTCTTCTTCTTTCTTCGGTTTGCCTTTGCTGTCTTCTTTATAACGCCAGAAGCCAAGACCGTTTTTCTGACCGAAGCGGTTAGCGTCGAACAGAGCGTCAATGGCGTCGCGGTAATCTTTCTGCATGCGCTGCGGGAAGCCCGCCGCCATCACCGCCTGGGCGTGATGCGCGGTATCAATGCCGACCACATCCAACAGATACGCCGGGCCCATCGGCCAGCCGAACTGTTTTTCCATCACTTTGTCGATTTTGCGGAAGTCTGCACCGTCTCGCAGCAGCTGGCTGAAACCGGCGAAGTAAGGGAACAGGACGCGGTTGACGAAGAAGCCCGGGCAGTCGTTAACCACGATCGGCGTTTTGCCCATCTTGCTTGCCCACGCCACCACTTTGGCGATGGTTTCGTCTGAGGTTTTTTCCCCACGGATCACTTCGACCAGCGGCATCCGGTGTACCGGGTTGAAGAAGTGCATCCCGCAGAAGTTTTCCGGACGCTTAAGCACGCTCGCCAGTTCGCTGATAGGAATGGTAGAGGTGTTAGAGGCCAGCACGGTATCCGGGCGAACCTTGTCTTCCGTTTCCGCCAGCACCGCTTTTTTAACTTTCGGGTTTTCAACGACGGCTTCGACTACCACGTCAACACGGTCGAAGCCGGTATATTCCAGCACAGGCTGAATGGTGGAGATCACGCCTGCGAGCTTAAGTCCGTCAATTTTTCCGCGTTCCAGCTGTTTATTCAGCAGCTTGGCCGCTTCGGTCATGCCCAGCGTCAGGGATTTCTCGCTGATGTCCTTCATTACCACCGGTACGCCTTTCCAGGCTGACTGATAAGCGATGCCGCCACCCATAATGCCGGCACCGAGTACCGCCGCATGTTTCGGCGTTTCCACATTTTTGGTCAGCTGTTTCGCTTTACCTTTCACGAACTGATCGTTGAGGAAGATGCCAACCAGCGCGCGAGCTTCATTGGTATGTGCCAGCGGGACAAAACTCTGGTTTTCCAGTTTCAGGGCTTCATCGCGGCCAAAGCGGGCCGCAGCTTCAATGGTTTTCACCGCGGTGATGGGGGCAGGGTAGTGTTTACCTGCAGTCTGCATCACCATGCCTTTGGCAATGGTGAAGCTCATGGCGGCTTCAATTTTGCTGAGTTTTAATGGTTCCAGCTTCGGCTGGCGTTTGGCTTTCCAGTCGAGATCGCCGTTAATCGCCTGACGCAGAATGGCGAGTGCGCCTTCAACAAGCTTCTCAGGTTTCACAACGCCGTCGACCAGACCGATTTTCTGCGCCTGTTCTGCGCCAACATCTTTACCTGCGGCAATGATCTCAAGTGCACTGTCGGCACCCAGCATGCGCGGCATACGCACTGACCCCCCAAAGCCCGGCATGATACCCAGCTTGGTTTCCGGCAGGCCGATGCGCAGGTCCGGCGTCGCCAGACGGTAATCAGTGGCTAATACGCATTCGCAGCCACCGCCCAGCGCGTAGCCATTAACGGCGGAAATGGTCGGGACAGGCAGATCTTCCAGACGATTAAAGACGCTGTTAGCAAAGTGCAGCCACTGGCTCAGCTGTTCCTCCGGGACCAGGAACAGAGAAAGGAATTCGGTGATATCGGCACCGACAATAAAGGCCGCTTTGTTCGAACGCAGCAGCAGCCCTTTTAATTCAGGTTGTTTTTCAAGTACATCCAGCGCCTGGCCAAGACTGGCCACCGTCGCGGTATCAAGCTTATTCACTGAGCCGGGGGCATCGAACACCAGTTCGGCAATGCCATCTTCCAGCCAGTTGAGGTACAGGGTGTCGCCTTTGTAGAGCATGTCAGTCTCCTGAATCCAGCAATTGGATCTGGTCATACCAGATGAATCGGAGTGTGGAATTTATGTTAATAAAATGCAAATTACTCATTAAGAAATTGCTGCATTGATCACGGTCGGTGTAAATCACGCAGCCGGAGTGAGGTGTGCTAAGATGCGATGACTTGAGGTCAATAAAACGAAAGGAAGAATGATGGACTCACTGGCTTCGCTTTATAAAAATCATATCGTTACCCTACAGGAACGTACCCGCGATGTACTGGCCCGCTTTAAGCTGGATGCGCTGTTAATCCACTCTGGCGAGCTTTTGAATACTTTTCTGGATGACCATGCTTATCCGTTTAAGGTCAACCCGCAGTTTAAGGCCTGGGTGCCGGTAACCCAGGTTCCAAATTGCTGGCTGCTGGTGGATGGCGTGAATAAGCCAAAATTGTGGTTCTATCTGCCTGTCGATTACTGGCACAACGTGGAACCGCTGCCGACCAGCTTCTGGACGGAAGAAGTGGATATCATTGCATTACCAAAAGCCGACGGCATTGGCAGTCAACTGCCTGCCGCACGCGGTAACATCGCCTATATTGGCCCTGTTCCGGAGCGTGCATTGGGCCTGGATATTCCGGCTGACAAGCTTAACCCGAAAGGGGTGCTGGATTACCTGCATTACTATCGCGCATATAAAACCGACTACGAACTTTACTGCATGCGTGAAGCGCAAAAAACGGCAGTGAACGGCCACCGCGCCGCGCATGAAGCCTTCCAGTCTGGTATGAGCGAGTTCGACATCAACCAGGCCTACCTGACCGCGACCGGGCACCGTGATACGGACGTGCCGTACAGCAATATCGTCGCGCTGAATGAACACGCTTCCGTGTTGCACTACACCAAACTCGATCACCATGTGCCGTCGGAGATGCGCAGCTTCCTGCTGGATGCGGGTGCGGAGTACAACGGTTATGCGGCTGACTTGACCCGTACATGGGCTGCAAACGCAGATACTGACTTTGCGCACCTGATCAAAGACGTCAATGACGAACAGCTGGCCCTTATCAGTACCATGAAAGCGGGAACCAGTTACGTGGATTACCACATCCAGTTCCATCAGCGCATCGCGAAGCTGTTGCGTAAGCACCAGATTGTGAAAGACATGAGCGAAGAGGCGATGGTCGAGAACGATCTGACCGGGCCATTCATGCCGCACGGGATCGGTCACCCGTTGGGTCTGCAGGTTCACGATGTTGCAGGTTTTATGCAGGATGATACCGGCACGCACCTGGCGGCACCGTCTAAATATCCTTACCTGCGCTGCACCCGCATTCTTGAACCACGCATGGTGCTGACGATTGAACCGGGGATCTACTTTATCGAATCGCTGTTAGCACCCTGGCGTGAAGGTCAGTTCAGCAAACACTTCAACTGGGAAAAAATTGAAGCGCTGAAACCGTTTGGTGGCATTCGTATTGAAGATAACGTGGTTGTTCACGAAAACGGTATCGAGAATATGACGCGAGATCTGAAGCTGGCCTGATGGAAAGCTGGCTGATACCGGCTGAACCGGTCACCTTTGTTGAGGAAATCAAGAAAAGCCGCTTTATTACGCTGCTGGCACATACCGATGGCGTAGAGGCGGCAAAGGCGTTTGTTGAATCTGTTCGGGCGGAGCATCCTGACGCACGTCACCACTGTGTAGCGTGGGTCGCGGGGCCTCCGGACGATTCGCAGCAGTTGGGCTTTTCCGACGACGGTGAACCGGCTGGCACAGCCGGAAAACCCATGCTTTCGCAGCTGATGGGCAGCGGTGTGGGTGAAATTACCGCCGTGGTGGTGCGCTACTACGGCGGGATCCTGTTAGGCACGGGTGGGCTGGTTAAAGCGTATGGCGGCGGAGTTCAGCAGGCACTGAATTTGCTGATAACTACCCGCAAAACACCACTCACCGAATATACTTTACTGTGCGATTACGGTCAGTTATCCGGTATTGAAGCGTTGCTGAAGCAGTTTAACGGCGTCATCGCGCACAGTGAATATCAGGCAATGGTGCAATTACGCGTGGCGCTTCCTCAGGCGGAACTGGCTGCTTTTTCAGCAAAACTGGCTGATTTTAGTCGTGGTTCGTTGCAATTGCTGCCGATTGAAGAATAATCCCCACCTCACTTTTTTGAATACCAAAGGAAGCGGCAGAGATGCATTTTCGTGCCATAACCCGAATCGTTGGACTGCTGGTCATACTCTTTTCCGGGACGATGATTCTCCCAGGACTGGTGGCGCTTATCTACCGGGACGGCGCGGGGCGGGCATTTACCCAGACTTTCTTTGTTGCGCTGGCGATCGGCTCTCTGTTGTGGTGGCCTAACCGTCGTCAGAAGGGCGAGCTGAAGTCACGCGAAGGATTTTTGATTGTCGTCCTGTTCTGGACGGTACTGGGAAGCGTCGGTTCTTTGCCCTTTATCTTCTCTGAACAACCGAATCTGAGCATCACGGACGCTTTTTTTGAATCGTTCTCTGGTTTAACAACAACCGGAGCGACGACCCTGGTAGGACTGGATTCGTTACCGCACGCTATTCTCTTTTATCGCCAGATGCTGCAATGGTTCGGCGGTATGGGGATCATCGTCCTGGCGGTGGCTATCCTGCCTATACTGGGCGTCGGTGGGATGCAGCTCTATCGCGCCGAAATGCCCGGACCGCTGAAAGATAACAAGATGCGCCCGCGTATTGCCGAGACGGCGAAAACCCTGTGGCTGATTTATGTCCTGCTTACTGTGGCCTGTGCGCTGGCATTATGGTTTGCCGGGATGCCTGCATTCGACGCTATCGGACACAGCTTTGCGACGATTGCTATCGGCGGGTTTTCCACCCACGATGCCAGCGTGGGCTACTTTGACAGCCCTACGATTAACACCATCATTGCAATTTTCCTGCTGATTTCCGGCTGTAACTACGGTTTGCACTTCTCTTTACTCAGCGGGCGCAGCCTGAAAGTGTACTGGCGTGACCCCGAGTTCCGCATGTTCATCGGTGTCCAGCTTACGCTGGTTGTCATCTGTACCCTGGTGCTGTGGTTCCATGATGTCTATAACTCCGCGTTGACCACGTTAAACCAGGCGTTCTTCCAGGTGGTGTCGATGGCGACGACGGCCGGATTCACCACGGACAGCATTGCACGCTGGCCGCTATTCTTGCCGGTGTTACTGTTATGCTCCGCCTTTATTGGCGGCTGCGCGGGATCCACGGGCGGTGGCCTGAAGGTGATTCGTATTCTGCTGCTGTTCAAGCAGGGCAACCGTGAGCTGAAGCGTCTGGTCCACCCGAACGCGGTCTACAGTATCAAACTGGGAAACCGGGCACTGCCGGAACGTATCCTCGAAGCCGTGTGGGGTTTCTTCTCGGCGTATGCGCTGGTCTTTATCGTCAGTATGCTGGCGATCATCGCGACGGGAGTGGATGATTTCTCTGCTTTTGCATCCGTCGTAGCAACATTAAATAACCTTGGGCCAGGCCTGGGGGTTGTGGCGGATAACTTTGCCAGTATGAACCCGGTCGCGAAATGGATCCTCATTGCCAATATGCTGTTTGGCCGTCTTGAGGTCTTTACGCTGCTGGTGCTGTTCACCCCAACGTTCTGGCGCGAATAAGGAGCCGTTGATGAAAACACTTATTCTTTTCTCTACGCGAGACGGACAAACGCGTGAGATTGCTGCGTATCTGGCTTCGGAATTAAAAGAGCTGGGAATTTATTCTGATGTGGTGAACCTGAATCGTGTCGGACAGATTACCTGGCAGGATTACGATCGCGTGGTGATTGGCGCGTCAATTCGTTACGGTCATTTTCATCCGGCACTCGATCGCTTCGTGAAAAAGCACACCGCGGTGCTCAACAAATTGCCTGGCGCGTTCTACTCGGTCAATCTGGTTGCTCGTAAAGCAGAGAAGCGTACGCCGCAGACCAACAGCTACACGCGCAAGTTCTTGCTGAACTCTCCATGGCAGCCAGACCTTTGTGCCGTCTTTGCTGGTGCGCTGCGTTATCCTCGCTATCGCTGGTATGACCGCTTCATGATCCGCCTGATCATGAAGATGACCGGCGGCGAAACCGATACACGTAAAGAAGTGGTTTATACCGACTGGTCGCAGGTGGCCAGTTTTGCGCGGGAAATCGCGCATTTATCGGGCGATTCGCGGGTTAAATAAGCGTTGAGTCTGAAAAGTGAGCGAACGAAAAGTTTTTTTAAATTTCCTCTTGTCACGTCGGAATAACTCCCTATAATGCGCCTCCACTGACACGGAACAACGGCACACACGCCGCCGGGTCAGCAGAGAAAAGCAAAATAAACGCTTGACTCTATAGCGGGAAAGCGTAATATGCACACCCCGCGCCGCAGCGAAAACGAAGCGGCACTGCTCTTTAACAATTTATCAGACAATCTGTGTGGGCACTCAAAGTGACATGGATTCTTAATGTCCTCGGACACTAAATGAATACCAAGTCTCAACGAGTGAACACGTAATTCATTACGAAGTTTAATTCATTGAGCATCAAACTTTTAAATTGAAGAGTTTGATCATGGCTCAGATTGAACGCTGGCGGCAGGCCTAACACATGCAAGTCGAGCGGTAGCACAGAGAGCTTGCTCTCGGGTGACGAGCGGCGGACGGGTGAGTAATGTCTGGGAAACTGCCTGATGGAGGGGGATAACTACTGGAAACGGTAGCTAATACCGCATAACGTCGCAAGACCAAAAGGGGGACCTTCGGGCCTCTTGCCATCAGATGTGCCCAGATGGGATTAGCTAGTAGGTGGGGTAACGGCTCACCTAGGCGACGATCCCTAGCTGGTCTGAGGATGACCAGCCACACTGGAACTGAGACACGGTCCAGACTCCTACGGGAGGCAGCAGTGGGGAATATTGCACAATGGGCGCAAGCCTGATGCAGCCATGCCGCGTGTATGAAGAAGGCCTTCGGGTTGTAAAGTACTTTCAGCGGGGAGGAAGGTGCTGAGGTTAATAACCTCAGCAATTGACGTTACCCGCAGAAGAAGCACCGGCTAACTCCGTGCCAGCAGCCGCGGTAATACGGAGGGTGCAAGCGTTAATCGGAATTACTGGGCGTAAAGCGCACGCAGGCGGTCTGTCAAGTCGGATGTGAAATCCCCGGGCTCAACACGGGAACTGCATTCGAAACTGGCAGGCTAGAGTCTTGTAGAGGGGGTAGAATTCAGTGTAGCGGTGAAATGCGTAGAGATCTGGAGGAATACCGGTGGCGAAGGCGGCCCCCGGACAAAGACTGACGCTCAGGTGCGAAAGCGTGGGGAGCAAACAGGATTAGATACCCGGTAGTCCACGCCGTAAACGATGTCGACTTGGAGGTTGTGCCCTTGAGGCGTGGCTTCCGGAGCTAACGCGTTAAGTCGACCGCCTGGGGAGTACGGCCGCAAGGTTAAAACTCAAATGAATTGACGGGGCCCGCACAAGCGGTGGAGCATGTGGTTTAATTCGATGCAACGCGAAGAACCTTACCTACTCTTGACATCCAGAGAACTTTCCAGAGATGGATTGGTGCCTTCGGGAACTCTGAGACAGGTGCTGCATGGCTGTCGTCAGCTCGTGTTGTGAAATGTTGGGTTAAGTCCCGCAACGAGCGCAACCCTTATCCTTTGTTGCCAGCGGTCCGGCCGGGAACTCAAAGGAGACTGCCAGTGATAAACTGGAGGAAGAAGGTGGGGATGACGTCAAGTCATCATGGCCCTTACGAGTAGGGCTACACACGTGCTACAATGGCGCATACAAAGAGAAGCGACCTCGCGAGAGCAAGCGGACCTCATAAAGTGCGTCGTAGTCCGGATTGGAGTCTGCAACTCGACTCCATGAAGTCGGAATCGCTAGTAATCGTAGATCAGAATGCTACGGTGAATACGTTCCCGGGCCTTGTACACACCGCCCGTCACACCATGGGAGTGGGTTGCAAAAGAAGTAGGTAGCTTAACCTTCGGGAGGGCGCTTACCACTTTGTGATTCATGACTGGGGTGAAGTCGTAACAAGGTAACCGTAGGGGAACCTGCGGTTGGATCACCTCCTTACCTTAAAGAACCTGCCTTTGCAGTGCTCACACAGATTGTCTGATGAAAAACAGCAGTAAAAATCTCTGCAGGCTTGTAGCTCAGGTGGTTAGAGCGCACCCCTGATAAGGGTGAGGTCGGTGGTTCAAGTCCACTCAGGCCTACCAAACTCCTTTTAAAGGATGAGCGGTATAGAGATTGCAAACGATGGGGCTATAGCTCAGCTGGGAGAGCGCCTGCTTTGCACGCAGGAGGTCTGCGGTTCGATCCCGCATAGCTCCACCATCCTTTACTGCGAACCCAAGAAAACTTCAGAGTGAACCTGAAAAGGTGCACTGCGAAGTTTTGCTCTTTAAAAATCTGGATCAAGCTGAAAATTGAAACGACACACATGTTATGTGTGTTCGAGTCTCTCAAATTTTCGCAAGTCGATGATGAATCGAAAGAAACATCTTCGGGTTGTGAGGTTAAGCGACTAAGCGTACACGGTGGATGCCCTGGCAGTCAGAGGCGATGAAGGACGTGCTAATCTGCGAAAAGCGCCGGCGAGGTGATATGAACCTTTGACCCGGCGATGTCCGAATGGGGAAACCCAGTGCAATTCGTTGCACTATCGTTAACTGAATACATAGGTTAACGAGGCGAACCGGGGGAACTGAAACATCTAAGTACCCCGAGGAAAAGAAATCAACCGAGATTCCCCCAGTAGCGGCGAGCGAACGGGGAGCAGCCCAGAGTCTGAATCAGCTTGTGTGTTAGTGGAACGGTCTGGAAAGTCCGACGGTACAGGGTGATAGTCCCGTACACGAAAATGCACAGGCTGTGAACTCGAAGAGTAGGGCGGGACACGTGGTATCCTGTCTGAATATGGGGGGACCATCCTCCAAGGCTAAATACTCCTGACTGACCGATAGTGAACCAGTACCGTGAGGGAAAGGCGAAAAGAACCCCGGCGAGGGGAGTGAAAAAGAACCTGAAACCGTGTACGTACAAGCAGTGGGAGCACCTTCGTGGTGTGACTGCGTACCTTTTGTATAATGGGTCAGCGACTTATATTCTGTAGCAAGGTTAACCGTATAGGGGAGCCGAAGGGAAACCGAGTCTTAACTGGGCGTTAAGTTGCAGGGTATAGACCCGAAACCCGGTGATCTAGCCATGGGCAGGTTGAAGGTTGGGTAACACTAACTGGAGGACCGAACCGACTAATGTTGAAAAATTAGCGGATGACTTGTGGCTGGGGGTGAAAGGCCAATCAAACCGGGAGATAGCTGGTTCTCCCGAAAGCTATTTAGGTAGCGCCTCGTGAACTCATCTTCGGGGGTAGAGCACTGTTTCGGCTAGGGGGCCATCCCGGCTTACCAACCCGATGCAAACTACGAATACCGAAGAATGTTATCACGGGAGACACACGGCGGGTGCTAACGTCCGTCGTGAAGAGGGAAACAACCCAGACCGCCAGCTAAGGTCCCAAAGTCATGGTTAAGTGGGAAACGATGTGGGAAGGCACAGACAGCCAGGATGTTGGCTTAGAAGCAGCCATCATTTAAAGAAAGCGTAATAGCTCACTGGTCGAGTCGGCCTGCGCGGAAGATGTAACGGGGCTAAACCATGCACCGAAGCTGCGGCAGCGACACTATGTGTTGTTGGGTAGGGGAGCGTTCTGTAAGCCGTTGAAGGTGTCCTGTGAGGGGTGCTGGAGGTATCAGAAGTGCGAATGCTGACATAAGTAACGATAATGCGGGTGAAAAGCCCGCACGCCGGAAGACCAAGGGTTCCTGTCCAACGTTAATCGGGGCAGGGTGAGTCGACCCCTAAGGCGAGGCCGAAAGGCGTAGTCGATGGGAAACAGGTTAATATTCCTGTACTTGGTGTTACTGCGAAGGGGGGACGGAGAAGGCTATGTTAGCCGGGCGACGGTTGTCCCGGTTTAAGCATGTAGGCGGAACGATTAGGTAAATCCGGTCGTTTATTAACGCTGAGGTGTGATGACGAGGCACTACGGTGCTGAAGTAACAAATGCCCTGCTTCCAGGAAAAGCCTCTAAGCATCAGGTAACACGAAATCGTACCCCAAACCGACACAGGTGGTCAGGTAGAGAATACCAAGGCGCTTGAGAGAACTCGGGTGAAGGAACTAGGCAAAATGGTGCCGTAACTTCGGGAGAAGGCACGCTGATATGTAGGTGAAGCCCCTGCGGGTGGAGCTGAAATCAGTCGAAGATACCAGCTGGCTGCAACTGTTTATTAAAAACACAGCACTGTGCAAACACGAAAGTGGACGTATACGGTGTGACGCCTGCCCGGTGCCGGAAGGTTAATTGATGGGGTTAGCGGCAACGCGAAGCTCTTGATCGAAGCCCCGGTAAACGGCGGCCGTAACTATAACGGTCCTAAGGTAGCGAAATTCCTTGTCGGGTAAGTTCCGACCTGCACGAATGGCGTAATGATGGCCAGGCTGTCTCCACCCGAGACTCAGTGAAATTGAACTCGCTGTGAAGATGCAGTGTACCCGCGGCAAGACGGAAAGACCCCGTGAACCTTTACTATAGCTTGACACTGAACACTGGTCCTTGATGTGTAGGATAGGTGGGAGGCTTTGAAGCGTGGACGCCAGTCTGCGTGGAGCCGACCTTGAAATACCACCCTTTAATGGCTGGTGTTCTAACGTAGACCCGTAATCCGGGTTGCGGACAGTGTCTGGTGGGTAGTTTGACTGGGGCGGTCTCCTCCCAAAGAGTAACGGAGGAGCACGAAGGTTAGCTAATCTGGTCGGACATCAGGAGGTTAGTGCAATGGCATAAGCTAGCTTGACTGCGAGAGTGACGGCTCGAGCAGGTGCGAAAGCAGGTCATAGTGATCCGGTGGTTCTGAATGGAAGGGCCATCGCTCAACGGATAAAAGGTACTCCGGGGATAACAGGCTGATACCGCCCAAGAGTTCATATCGACGGCGGTGTTTGGCACCTCGATGTCGGCTCATCACATCCGGGGCTGAAGTAGGTCCCAAGGGTACGGCTGTTCGCCGTTTAAAGTGGTACGCGAGCTGGGTTTAGAACGTCGTGAGACAGTTCGGTCCCTATCTGCCGTGGGCGCTGGAGAATTGAGGGGGGCTGCTCCTAGTACGAGAGGACCGGAGTGGACGCATCACTGGTGTTCGGGTTGTCATGCCAATGGCATTGCCCGGTAGCTAAATGCGGAAGAGATAAGTGCTGAAAGCATCTAAGCACGAAACTTGCCCCGAGATGAGTTCTCCCTGACTCCTTGAGAGTCCTGAAGGAACGTTGAAGACTACGACGTTGATAGGTCGGGTGTGTAAGCGCAGCGATGCGTTGAGCTAACCGATACTAATGAACCGTGAGGCTTAACCTTACAACGCCGAAGCTGTTTCGGCGAAGAGAGACAGAAGATTTTCAGCCTTGATACAGATTTAACAGAATTTGCCTGGCGGCTTTAGCGCGGTGGTCCCACCTGACCCCATGCCGAACTCAGAAGTGAAACGCCGTAGCGCCGATGGTAGTGTGGGGTCTCCCCATGTGAGAGTAGGGAACTGCCGGCATCAATTAAGTGAAGAGGCCATCCGGAAGGATGGCCTTTTTGCGTTTCTACGGCGCACAAACAAATCCCCCAACTCCTTGCTTATACGGTAAACTACCTCCGTTTTTGCATCAGGATAGCGTCTATGAACCACTCCCTTAAACCCTGGAATACCTTTGGCATTCAACGGAATGCTAAACAAATTGTACGTGCCGATACTGCACAGCAGTTGCTGGATGCATGGCAAAGCGCAACAGAAAACGACGAACCCGTACTGATTCTGGGCGAAGGAAGTAATGTCCTGTTTCTCGACGATTTTGCCGGAACGGTGATCGTCAACCGCATCATGGGAATTGATGTGGAAGAGCGCGTTGATAGCTGGCATCTGCACGTAGGGGCCGGAGAGAATTGGCATCATCTGGTGCAATTTACCCTTGAGAAGGGGATGCCAGGTCTCGAAAATCTTGCACTCATTCCTGGCTGTGCCGGCTCGTCACCCATTCAAAACATCGGTGCCTACGGCATCGAACTGAAACACGTCTGCGAATATGTCGATTGTATTGAACTGGCGACCGGAACGGCTCAGCGCTTGACGGCCGAACAGTGTCGTTTTGGTTACCGCGACAGTATTTTCAAACATGAATACCAGGATCGCTATGTGATTGTGGCCGTTGGTCTGCGTCTGGCGAAAAACTGGAAACCTATCCTCACCTATGGTGATTTAACACGTCTTGACCCAGCCACTGCAACCGCACGTGAGGTGTTTGAGTCTGTTTGCCATATGCGAATGACCAAACTTCCCGATCCAAAAGTGAATGGAAATGCCGGGAGTTTCTTCAAAAACCCAGTCATTAGTGGCGAAAATGCAAAAGCATTTCTCGCTGGATGGCCTGCTGCACCACATTATCCGCAAGCTGATGGCAGCGTGAAGCTGGCAGCGGGCTGGCTCATCGATCAGTGCCAGTTAAAAGGTGCCACGAAGGGCGGGGCTGCAGTGCATCGCCAGCAGGCTCTGGTTCTGATTAACCAGGGCAATGCGACTGGCAGCGATGTTGTGCAACTGGCACACCATGTCCGTCAGTGCGTGGGCGAAAAATTTAACGTCTGGCTGGAGCCAGAAGTCCGCTTCATTGGCCGCACTGGTGAAGTGAATGCCGTGGAGACCATCGCGTGAAGGATAATACCATCCCGTTAACACTGATTGGCATTCTTGCCGACGGTGAGTTTCATTCTGGCGAGCAGCTGGGTGAGCAACTGGGCATGAGCCGTGCCGCCATTAACAAGCACATCCAGACCCTCCGTGACTGGGGTGTGGATGTCTTCACGGTTCCCGGAAAAGGATATAGCCTGCCGGAGCCAATCCAATTGCTGAATGAAGAAGCGATCCGTAACCAGATTGGATATGGCAATGTTGCAGTGCTGCCAGTGATTGATTCGACGAACCAGTATCTTCTGGATCGTCTGCCTGAGCTGAAATCCGGAGATGCCTGTGTTGCGGAGTATCAGCAGGCTGGTCGTGGTCGTCGTGGCCGCAAATGGTTCTCGCCATTTGGTGCCAATCTCTATCTGTCCATGTACTGGCGTCTTGAGCAGGGGCCTGCTGCCGCTATTGGCCTGAGTCTGGTTATTGGCATTGTCATGGCAGAAGTTCTGCACGATCTGGGTGCTGATAAAGTGCGCGTTAAATGGCCTAATGATCTGTATCTGAACGATCGTAAGCTTGCAGGTATCCTGGTCGAACTGACAGGAAAAACAGGCGATGCTGCGCAGATCGTTATTGGCGCAGGCCTCAACATGGTGATGCGCAATGTACAAAATGATGTGGTGAATCAGGCCTGGACTAATCTTCAGGAAGCGGGGATCGTCATCGATCGTAACACCCTCGCCGTGCGTATGATTAAGGAATTGCGCAGCTCACTCATCCTCTTTGAACAGGAGGGGCTGGCACCCTTCCTGTCTCGTTGGGAAAAGCTGGATAACTTTATCAACCGCCCGGTGAAATTACTGATTGGTGATAAAGAGATCTACGGAACATCCCGTGGCATTGACGCACAGGGGGCGTTGCTCCTGGAACAGAATGGCGTGATCAAGCCGTGGGTGGGCGGTGAAATTTCACTGCGAAGTGCTGAACAACCGGAATGAGTTAATTATGCGAAAACCCGTCTGCGCTACGCTAGCTGTGATGATGAGTTTGCTCTTCTCTCCTCTCTCTCAGGCGGGTCAGGCCTGGGAAAGTTATAAGGCACGCTTTTTCAAACCGGAAGGTCGCATTGTCGATACCGGCAATGGTGACGTTTCGCATACGGAAAGCCAGGGTTTCGCCATGCTGATGGCGGTGGCCAACAACGATAAACCCACGTTCGATAAGCTCTGGCAATGGACAGACAGTCAGCTTAAAAACAAAGAGAACGGCCTGTTTTACTGGCGTTATAACCCCGCAGAATCCAACCCGGTCACCGACAAGAACAATGCCTCAGATGGCGATGTGCTGATTGCCTGGGCACTGTTAAAAGCCGACGCGCGCTGGCATGACAAACGCTATAGCGCTGCATCGGATGCAATTACAAAAGCACTGATTGAGCACAACGTGATCCGCTATGCGGGTTACCGGGTGATGCTACCCGGTGTCCAGGGGTTTAACCTTGATGGTGAAGTGGTACTGAACCCTTCTTATTTCGTGTTTCCGGCATGGCAGGCCTTTGCCGGGCGTAGTCATTTAGCTGTCTGGCGTGAATTGATTAAGGATGGAGAACGCCTGCTGGGGAAAATGGGCTCGGGTAAAGCGAATCTGCCCACTGACTGGGTCTCTCTGGCTTCGGGTGGCAAGCTGGCTCCGGCCAAAGGTTGGGCACCGAGGATGAGCTACGATGCGATTCGTATTCCGCTGTATGTGGCCTGGGTTGATAAGCAAAGCCCACTGCTGACACCGTGGCGAGTCTGGTTTGGTCAATTTCCCCGGGAACAAACTCCCGCCTGGGTTAACGTCACCACTAACGAGTATGCACCCTACATGATGGAAGGGGGCCTGCTGGCAGTACGTGATTTAACGATGGGACAGTCTTCCACAGAACCCGAAATCACCTCAAAAGATGATTACTATTCAGCAAGCCTGAAGATGCTGGTATGGATTGCCCAACAATAATCTGAGCATTCCCTCTCCCACAGGGAGAGGGAAACAATGCCATTAGCATCTTACTGCGGATAAGGTACCCAATCTCCGCCGTTCAGGCGAACGTACGGTTTGTTCTGATACTGAATCACCACTGCGTTGGCGTTCTCAGAGACTTCTGCCGTTTGCGGCAGATTGCTGGTGAGCTGATCCCAGTTCACGCTATCTTCCACAAACAGCTTCCCGTCAACGGCACGGGCAACCAGTTCTGAGATAGCCAAATAGCTGGTTGGCTGGGTGATCTCAATCGGTGCGCCCTGATGGGGTGCTTTCATACCAAAGAACTTAATACCTGCAGGCACGTTGGTAATGGACGGGCTTGGGATATCACGCAGACCTGACACTTGCATCCTGTCGCCTTTCAGCGCGCCACCGTGTTCAGGTACCACAACCACCATCACTTTACGGCCTGATTTTTCCAGCTCCGTAAAGAATGCGTCCAGCTCGTCGAAGAGTTTCTGCGCACGCACCTTATAGTCTGCCGTTTTGCTCACGCCCGGGAAATGGTTACCGTCGTGAAGCGGCAGGGTGTTAAAGAATGTCGCACTGCGAGGATTATTATCCTTTTCGATGGTCTGCAGCCAGCGTTGCAGCACGGCGGTATCGTCATAAACAGGTGAACCGTCGAAGCCCAACAGAGAAACCGGCAGACCCGTTTGATCCATCAGCGGAGCCTGCATTCCTCCTTCCTGACGTACCTCTTTCAGGAAATCACCAAACACACCGTTATGACCCAGCATCAGATGCTGTGTAAAGCCCAGTTTTGCCAGGTTATCGAACAGATAGCACTGGTTTCCGGCCGGTTGATACAGGTTTTTATGTGATGGCTGGCCGCAGCTTGCGCGCAGCAGACGAATTGCCGCCGGGCCGCTGTACGAGGTTGCAGAGTTGAAATCTTTAAACTGAATGTCGAAATGTGACCACAGCGGATGCGACATCAAACCTGCAGCATCCACATCTGCCCACGAGAGTGAACAGATGTTGATCACCAGCAGTTCAAAGGGCTGAGCATCTGCCGGTAGCGCATCCGGGAACTTAGTCTGTCGCTTATCTTCCGCGGTATAGAAGCTGGAAAGCCAGGCGTTCAGGTTAGTGGAGGTCGGCGGTGCGGTCTGGGTAGGGATATCCCCCACCACAGGCGTCTCGCTCGCCGTCGCGACGGTTGCTGCTGCACTGCCACCGGTGGTGGTGACGGTTGTCGTCGGTTGACCCGCAGGCCACAGAGAAAAACCGGGGCCTGCAAGCGTCAGCACGTTAAGCCAGATCATAATGGCGACGACAAACACCGTGACGCGGATCCACTGTGACAGAAATAGCCATGCAACCAACAGCACAAAGACGGCACCAATCATCTGCCAGTTAATAAAGCGCTCGGTCAGGTCAAGGACATAGCTGGCGCTAAACCCGGCCACCTGCGATCCCTGGCTCATAATGCTGTCTGGCCCCGGTAGCCAGGTATCATGCCAGAACAGTGCAAAGCCGACAGGAATGGCCACCCAGTGGCGTAAGCGATGCAGCCTGATATTTGGCAGAGGCATCAGCAGGAAGGCCATAAACACCAGGTTGAGAAGAGGATGGAAATTCAGATAGCCTGCCCAAAGCAGACCAAACTTCACCAGAAAGTAGAAGTTCCAGCCAGAAAGGCCGCGCCAGTATTGCCACAGCGGCGAGGGTGACGAAGCGGTATAGGTAGAATTAGTCATGTTTTCGGTCTGCCTTGACGTGTGATGCCCGTGTCAGTGTTCCGGCTGGTTTTACATAGCGAGGTTTTACAAACAGTATTCTGGCCGTATCGCGGATACGACGCAGTGAATGGCGCGCGTAGTAGCCAAGCGGGAAAAAGATCAGCGCGCAGAATACGACCAGTTGAATGATATCGCTGATACTCATGATGGTGCGTTCTCCCCATTCTCAGTTAATAAGCGAAGGGGTTCCGGAACCCGACGCCAGACGTGTCCATCATGTCTGGCATTGAGAATCGGTTTAACCTCACTCTTGATAACGAGTGGTTTAACCCATTGTTCAGGCTTGAGGGCGCGCATCTGCACCAGCTCTGCACTGATAGAGTTATCTTCGAACCAGATCATACGGTTAGAGAAAATATCCCCGGTTGGCAGGGGGAAGATGTGGTTAAGCGCGGTATCAAGATCGTTTACCCGACAGAAGGATAAAAACAGTACCAGACGATTGTCGCCAATGGTCATGATGTCCCCAGTGCGGTTCGGGCGGCATAACGTGAGAGCCTGTTCAACGCGAATACCAGGTACAGGGCGCAGGGCAACCATGACCCCTTTTCCGTCTGCCGGAAGCAGCGTGTTATTCATCATGTTGCTGACGGCGTCGCAGAAAGTATCCCATTTTTGGTATCCACGCAGTTTCATCGGCTGCGTCATTGAGAGCAATGTGGCTACATCTTCCGGGACATGGCGGCTGAACTGCTGGCCCTGAACGCTTTCGATAAGCGTCAGGCAGCGGGACAACGGCGCATTCCATGGAATGACCATATTTGCACCGCAGCCCAAAAGCAGACGCTCATCGGTGGCGCGCAGGCTGGTATTGTTTTCACGCACGATTATTTTTAATGCGCTTCCGCGCTGGCGGCGTAAGGTGTGGATTTGCCTGGCCAGCGTCTCAATCTGGTTATTCTGCATCAACGAGAACACAATCGTTGCTGCCTGCGTTGTGCGGGCTTCATGAAAAAGCGCTTCGTTAGATTCAAACAGTGACCAGTTTTCTGACAGAGCAGGTGCTCCCTCTAAAACCGCAATATGGCTCAAAATACGTTTTTCATCACTACGTGGTTGCACCACGGTTTCTTCCTGCTTTGCCAGGTGCCACTTACCCTCGATATGTTTAAGGGTCAGCTGTTGCCTGGCGCTCACGCCTTTTTCATTACACCAGAATGCAATGTCGTAGAGATAGCTGCCCACCTGATCGCGCACACTTGCCAGACCGAACAGGGAACGATATTCACCCATTAAAAGTGAGAAGAGCTTGTCATTATTACTGCCAGGATTGATTATCAATAGCGTGCAATTTTGAAATTTTGTCCATTTATTGATTTTTTCCAGCCAGGCCAGCAGTTTTTCTGCGGGGATATTTTGCAGGACGTTATTTGCACATTTAAGAATCACTAAATGGTGATCCGGATCAATAGTGCACTGAACGTCGCGGGACAAAAAGTATAGACTATCGACTTCCGCTGGCATGGAAAATAATCGCACAGACTGCGGTCCGCGGTCACTTTCGAGCGAAATAATTTTCTTCGGGTCTTCGCCCATGCTAATGACGGCTACGCGGGAATCCTTATCCTGCGCGGCAATTGTCTGGTTTACCAGACTGATAGCATCTTCATTTCGGTCCGTATTAATCCACCAGACTCCTCCGACTGGCATGTGGCTCAATTCGTCCCATAATGACTGGATGCCAATAGAAAATATGGAGTCCACGGTGTCCCTCTTTTCGTCTAATTTATCTGTATCTCAGTTTACTAGCGAAAGCGTAGAAATAAACCTAACATTGAAATTAAAGAACATCAGATTTAGCATGTAAATGAAATTTGATAGGCAGGATGCCTCGCGACTTCTGAACATGCGATTTTACTCAAAGGGATGGAAGAGAATGGATAATAATGAACCCGGTACCCCAGTCGACTCAACCCTGGGTTACACATTCCAGAATGATTTTCTGGCGCTTACGCAGGCCTTTTCTTTACCTGAAATAGATTACACCGATATTTCCCAGCGGGAACAGTTGGCTGCGGCTATTAAACGTTGGCCGTTATTAGCTGAATTTGCCCATCAACAATAAGGGAGCCATTGATGGCCATACTCGGATTACAAGGCATCCGTGGCGGGGTGGGTACCACATCCGTGACTGCGGCGCTGGCGTGGTCATTACAGCTTTTAGGTGAGTCGGTGCTGGTTATTGACGCCTGCGCCGATAATTTGCTGCGTATGTCGTTTAACGTCGACTTTACACGTGAGGAGGGGTGGGCCCGCGCGCTGCTCGATGATAAAGACTGGCGGGATGCGGGTATGCGTTATACCTCCCAGCTTGATTTACTGCCTTTTGGTCAATTGACCACTGCGGAACGCGAAAATGAGGCGGCTTATCAGCGTCTTTTTTCGCAATTCACGCTTGCGCTGCAGAGCCTGAAAGAAAAAGGGCACTATAAATGGATCCTGCTGGATCTGCCGCATGGCTCCGGCACGCTGACCCGACAGCTTATCGCGCAGTGCGATCATGTCCTCTCGATCGTGAACGTCGATGCGAATTGCCATATCCGTTTGCATCAGCAAGGGCTGCCTCAGAATGGACATATTCTGATTAACGATTTACGCATTGGCAGCCAGATCCAGGACGATCTGTATCAGGTGTGGCTGCAAAGCCAGCGCCGCTTGCTTCCGATTGTCATCCATCGTGATGAGGGAATGGCGGAATGCCTTGCCTCTAAGCAACCGCTCGGGGAATACCGCAGCGATTCACTGGCGGCAGAAGAAATTCTGACACTGGCTAACTGGTGTCTGCTGAACTTCGCCAACGCGGCGGAGCCTGCGGGGAGTTCGGTATGAGTCGTCTCGCCAGCTGGTTACTCATCCCGCCGGTCAGTTCGAGTTTGAGCGAACATTACCGGCATTTTCGTCGGCATGGTGCTTCGCCATTTAGCGCCGCGCTCGGCTGTTTCTGGATGATTCTGGCCTGGATGTTCATTCCACTCGAACACCCGCGCTGGCAGCGCATACGTGCACGGCACAGTGAGTTATACCCGCATATTAACCCAGACCGGCCACGGCCTTTGGATCCGGCGCGATATCTTATTCAGGCCATCTGGCTGGTGGCAACGTCCCCCCGGTCGGAGAAAAAAGTGCCGCACTGGCGCAGCTTCTCTCGCGTTCAGCAGTTACGTGAGCGGTACCATCAGTGGCTGGATAGATTGCCCGATAGCGTTACCGATAAGACCAGCCATCTGGACAACCATAAAGAGCTCGGGCATCTCCACCCGGGCTTGCGGCGTTTTATTCTCGGCGTGATCGTCGTCTTCTCGCTCATCCTGGCGCTGGTCTGTATTACGCAACCCTTTAACCCGCTGGCACAGTTCACCTTCCTGATCCTGCTGTGGGGCGTGGCATTGCTGGTTCGCCGTATTCCGGGGCGTTTCTCAGCCCTGATGCTGATTGTATTGTCGTTGACCGTCTCCTGCCGTTACATCTGGTGGCGTTATACCTCAACGTTGAACTGGGACGATCCGGTCAGCCTGGTGTGCGGTCTGATACTGCTGTTTGCAGAAACCTACGCGTGGATTGTACTGGTGCTGGGCTATTTCCAGGTGATCTGGCCGCTCAACCGCCAGCCGGTTCCGCTGCCAAAAGATACCGCGCAGTGGCCGTCGGTTGATCTCTTTGTGCCCACCTACAACGAAGATCTGAGCGTGGTGAAAAACACCATTTATGCCGCGCTGGGTATCGACTGGCCAAAAGATAAACTCAAAGTCTGGATACTCGACGACGGCAACCGTCCGGCGTTCCGCCAGTTTGCGGAAGAGGTGGGCGTAGAGTACATCGCCCGTCCAACTCACGAGCATGCTAAAGCCGGGAACATCAACAACGCGCTGAAGTATGCCACAGGCGAGTTTGTCTCGATCTTTGACTGCGACCACGTGCCGACGCGCTCGTTCCTGCAGATGACCATGGGCTGGTTCCTGAAAGAGAAAGAGCTGGCGATGATGCAGACGCCGCACCACTTCTTCTCGCCAGATCCGTTTGAACGTAACCTCGGCCGTTTCCGTAAAACCCCGAACGAAGGCACGCTGTTCTATGGCCTGGTACAGGATGGGAACGACATGTGGGATGCCACCTTCTTCTGTGGCTCCTGTGCGGTTATCCGCCGCAAACCGCTGGATGAAATTGGGGGTATTGCGGTTGAAACGGTCACCGAAGATGCGCATACCTCGCTGCGTCTGCACCGTCGTGGTTATACCTCTGCCTATATGCGTATTCCACAGGCTGCCGGTCTGGCAACGGAGTCACTGTCGGCGCACATTGGTCAGCGTATTCGCTGGGCACGCGGCATGGTGCAAATATTCCGTCTCGATAACCCACTGATTGGGAAAGGGCTCAAGCTGGCGCAGCGTCTTTGCTACGTCAACGCCATGTTCCACTTCTTGTCCGGTATCCCGCGGCTGATCTTCCTGACTGCGCCACTGGCCTTCCTGCTTCTTCATGCTTACATCATCTACGCCCCGGCGCTGATGATTGCGCTGTTTGTTTTGCCGCACATGATCCACGCGAGCCTGACGAACTCGAAGATTCAGGGTAAATACCGCCATTCATTCTGGAGTGAAATCTACGAAACGGTGCTGGCCTGGTATATCGCCCCGCCAACGATGGTGGCGCTGATTAACCCGCACAAAGGTAAATTTAACGTCACCGCGAAGGGCGGTCTGGTGGAAGAGGAATACGTCGACTGGGTGATCTCCCGTCCGTATATCTTCCTGGTATTGCTGAACATCGTTGGCGTTATCGCGGGTATCTGGCGCTACTTCTATGGCCCGGAAAACGAGATCCTGACCGTGTTTGTGAGTATGGCATGGGTGTTCTACAACCTGATTATCCTCGGTGGCGCAGTTGCCGTGTCTGTAGAGAGCAAGCAGGTACGTCGTGCGCATCGTGTTGAAATCTGTATGCCTGCAGCGCTTGCCCGTGAAGATGGACATCTCTTCTCCTGTACCGTGCACGACTTCTCTGACGGTGGTCTTGGGATCAAAATCAACGGTCAGGCGAAAGTGCTGGAAGGGCAAAAAGTTAACCTGCTGCTTAAACGCGGCCAGCAGGAGTATGTCTTCCCGACGCAAGTTGTTCGTGTGGCCGGGGATGAAGTCGGTCTGCAGCTGATGCCGTTGACCAAAAAGCAGCATATTGATTTTGTGCAGTGTACGTTTGCCCGCGCGGATACGTGGGCTCTCTGGCAGGACAGCTTCCCGGAAGATAAACCTCTGGAAAGCCTGCTGGATATTCTGAAGCTGGGGTTCCGTGGCTATCGTCACCTTGCAGAATTTGCCCCGTCGTCGGTGAAAATAATTTTCCGGTCACTTACTTCGCTGGTTTCCTGGGTCGTGTCGTTCATTCCTCGTCGTCCTGAGCGGGATGAGGCGAAGCAGGCGGACCCGGTTATGGCTCAACAATGATGATAACGCGATGAAAACAAAACTTTCCTGGTTATGTGCAGTGGCAATGGGGATGAGTGCAATCCCCGCAACAATGGCTAATGCAGCTCCTGATAACGCAGCGGCAACGCCTGCGCCAACGGTGCCTGTCGTCGCGCAAGCAACCGATGCGGTTGTCACTGCGGCACCCGGTCAAACAGAAAATATCACTCCTAACCAGCCAACGGAGGGGAACACCCTGCCGGCAGACAGCCAGGTCATCGGGCAGGTGATGCCGGGCGTTCGGGGAGCGAATGCGCCCGTTGTTGCGGACAATGCCCCGTCACGGGATGTGAAGCTGACCTTTGCGCAAATTGCGCCCCCTCCGGGAAGTATGGTGCTGCGCGGCATCAACCCTAACGGCGGTATTGAATTTGGTATGCGCAGCGATGAGGTCATCTCTAATGCGGTGCTGAACCTGGAATACACCCCATCGCCGTCGCTGTTGCCGGTGCAGTCTCAGCTGAAGGTTTACCTGAATGATGAGCTGATGGACGTTCTGCCCGTCACGAAAGAGCAGCTGGGTAAAAAAACACAGGCTCAGGTGCCGATCAATCCGCTGTTTATCACCGACTTTAACCGTATCCGTCTGGAGTTTGTCGGTCATTACCGTGATGTCTGTGAAAACCCGGCCAGCAACACGCTGTGGATGGATGTGGGACGCAACTCCTCGCTGCAGATGACCTACCAGTCACTGGCGCTGAAAAACGATCTCTCAGCGTTCCCCATTCCGTTCTTTGACCCGCGCGACAACCGTCCGCTAACCCTGCCGATGGTCTTTGCCTCTTCCCCGGATGTGACCGAGCAACTCGCGGCCACGATTGTGGCATCCTGGTTTGGTTCGCGTTCCGGCTGGCGCGGGCAGAGCTTCCCGGTGATGTACGATAAAATGCCGGACAGAAACGCGATCGTCTTTGCGACCAATGCCAAACGACCCGCTTTCCTGCGCGAGCATCCAGACGTCAAAGCGCCAACCATTGAAATGGTAAGCCACCCGGATAACCCGTACGTGAAGCTGCTGGTGGTCTTTGGTCGTGATGATAAAGATCTGGTACAGGCTGCAAAAGCGATTGCCCAGGGCAATGTCCTGTTCCGCGGTAGCAGTGTTGTTGTGGATGAAGTTAAACCACTGCTGGCGCGTAAACCTTATGATGCGCCAAATTGGGTACGTACCGACCGCGCAGTGACGTTTGGTGAGCTGAAAACGTATGAAGAACAGCTGCAGGCGACCGGGCTTGAGCCTGCGCCAATTAGCCTGTCACTGAATCTGCCGCCGGATCTGTACCTGCTGCGTACCAACGGGATTGATATCAATCTGAACTACCGTTACACCGCGCCGGTAACGAAAGATAGCTCGCGCATGGACATCAGCCTGAACAACCAGTTCCTGCAATCGTTCAGCCTGCAAAGTACGCAGGATACAAACCGACTGATGCTTCGCCTGCCGGTGTTGCAGGGGCTGCTGGACGGTAAAACGGATGTCTCTATCCCGGCGCTGAAGCTGGGTGCGGTAAACCAGCTGCGCTTTGATTTCCAGTACATGAACCCGATGCCTGGTGGTTCGATAGATAACTGCGTGACCTTCCAGCCTGTACAGAACCACGTCGTGATTGGTGATGAGTCGACCATCGACTTCTCGAAGTATTATCACTTCCTGGCGATGCCGGATCTGCGTGCATTTGCTAATGCGGGCTTCCCGTTCAGCCGTATGGCCGATCTCTCTGAATCCATTGTCGTTATGCCAAAAGCGCCAAATGAAGGGCAGGTGACAACGCTGCTGGATACCATGGCGACCGTCGGCGCACAGACGGGCTTACCGGCAATTAACGTCACGTTGACTGATGATGGTAGCCAGATCCAAAACAAAGATGCTGACATCATGCTGATCGGTACCATCCCGGATAAGCTGAAGGATGACAAACGTATCGATCTGCTGGTGAAAGCGGCTCAGTCGTGGGTTAACACCCCGATGCGCCAGACCGAGTTCCCGAGCATCATGCCGGATGTTAACGATCGCCAGGCCAGCGTGCAGACGGCCGTAACGTCTCAGGGAGCCATGGCTGCGGTGGTGGGCTTCCAGTCACCTTACAACGAGCAGCGTAGCGTTGTGGCTCTCCTCGCGGACAGCCCACGTGGGTATGAACTGCTCAATACCGCGATGAACGACAGCGGTAAACGTGCCGCGATGTTTGGTTCGGTATCGGTAATACGTGAGTCTGGCGTCAATAGCCTGCGCGTAGGTGATGTGTATTACGTCGGCCATCTGCCATGGTTCGAACGTCTGTGGTATGCGCTGGCTAACCATCCGGTTCTGCTCGCCATCCTGGCCGCGGTCAGTGTGGTTCTGCTGGCGTGGGTGCTGTGGCGTCTGCTGCGTATCATTAGCCGTCGTCGTCTGAACCCGGATGAGTAAGATGTGATGAAAGCCTTTCGCTGGTGTGCATTAGCAGCGTTGATGCTGGCGGCGCTTCCTCTTCGCGCCGCCTGTACCTGGCCTGCCTGGGAGCAGTTTAAAAAGGATTACATCAGTGAGGGCGGGCGTGTCATTGATCCCAGTGACACGCGCAAAATTACGACGTCGGAAGGGCAAAGCTACGCCTTGTTCTTTGCCCTGGCCGCTAACGATCGCAAAGCGTTTGACCTGTTGCTAACGTGGACGCGCGATAACCTTGCCAGTGGCACTCTCAATGACCACCTGCCGGCCTGGCTATGGGGGCAGAAAGACAAAGAAAACTGGGCCGTCATTGATACCAATTCCGCCTCAGATGCCGATGTCTGGATAGCATGGTCACTGCTCGAAGCGGGCCGGTTGTGGAAGCATCCGGAGTATACCCGCACGGGTAAAGCACTACTTAAACGCATTGCCAGCGAGGAAGTGGTAAACGTGCCCGGTCTCGGCGCGATGTTGCTTCCCGGCAAAGTGGGTTTTGCTGAAGAGAAAAGCTGGCGCTTCAACCCCAGTTATTTACCTCCGCAGTTAGCGAGCTATTTCACGCGCTTCGGTGCTCCGTGGACGACCCTTCGTGAAACCAATCTCCGTTTGCTGCTGGAGAGTGCGCCGAAAGGTTTTTCGCCGGACTGGGTGCAATATCAGAAAAACAAAGGCTGGCGGTTACAGCAGGATAAGACGCTGGTAGGAGGCTACGACGCTATTCGCGTCTACCTCTGGGTGGGGATGATGAGTAATAACGATCCCCAGAAGGCCCGGCTCCTGACGCGCTTCCAGCCGATGGCGGCAATGACAACGAAACACGGTGTGCCGCCGGAGAAAATGGATGTGGCGAGTGGAAAACGCACGGGTAAAGGCCCGGTCGGTTTCTCTGCCGCTATGCTACCTTTTTTACAACAGCGTGATGCCCAGGCGGTTCAGCGCCAGCGCGTTGCAGACCATTTTCCCGATAATAATGCCTATTACAGTTACGTACTGACCCTCTTTGGGCAAGGATGGGATCAGCATCGTTTTCGCTTCACCGCTAAAGGTGAATTAATACCGGATTGGGGCCAGGAATGCGCAAGTTCACAGTAAATCTACTCAGTTTATCGCTTAGCCTGGCATTGATGCCGCTGGCTCAGGCCGCTAACTCTCCGCAGCAGAGACAACTGCTGGAACAGGTTCGGCTGGGTGAATCAACTCAGCGTGAGGATTTGGTTCGACAGTCACTCTATCGCCTTGAGCTGATTGACCCGAACAACCCTGACGTCATTGCCGCACGTTTTCGTTACCTGCTTCGTCAGGGTGATACCGCTGGTGCGCAAAAAGAGCTGGATCGACTGAAAGGGATCGCGCCGGGCTCCAGTGTTTATCAGTCATCACGTAATACGATGTTGCTCTCCACCCCTGATGGCCGCCAGCAGCTACAGCAGGCCAGATTGCTTGCTACGACGGGGCACACTCAGGAGGCGATTGCCGCCTATGACAAGCTGTTTGACGGCAACCCACCGAGTGGCGATCTGGCGACGGAATACTGGAATGTCGTGGCGAAAGATCCTGCCCGCCGTAATGCAGCGATTAACCAGCTCAAGAAAATAAATACCAGCAGCCCCGGAAATACGCAGCTGCAGGCGACGCTGTCTCAGCTTCTGTTCCAGAGCGGACGGCGCGATGAAGGCTTTGCGGTGTTGCAGGAAATGGCCAAATCCACCAATGGCCGTAATCAGGCGTCAGATTTGTGGTATGAGCAGATAAAAGGCCAGCCTGCCAGCAGCGCCAGCGTGAGCGCGTTGCAAAAATATCTGAGCGTGTTCAGCGACGGTGATAATGTCGCGGCGGCACGCTCACAGCTTGAAGCACAACAAAAACAGCTTGCTGACCCGGCGTTCCGTGCGAAAGCGGAAGGGCTGGCCGCGGTGGATGCCGGACAGAGCGGTAAGGCGGTAGCTGAGCTGCAAAAAGCCGTCAGCTCCAACCATGCCGACAGTGAGGCGGTGGGAGCCCTGGGGCAGGCTTATTCCCAGAAAGGCGATCGCGCCCGCGCAGTGGCACAGTTTGAAAAGGCGATTGCCCTCGATCCGCAGAATGATAACCGGGGTAAATGGGACAGTTTGCTGAAGGTCAACCGTTACTGGCTGCTGATCCAGCAGGGGGATGCGGCGCTGAAGGCGAATAACCCGGCGCAGGCAGAGCGTTACTATCAGCAGGCACGTAATATAGACAATACCGACAGTTATGCCGTGCTGGGGCTGGGAGATGCCGCAGCCGCGCGTAAAGATAACGACGCGGCAGAACGTTATTATCGCCAGGCGTTACGTATGGATAGCGGCAACAGCAATGCGGTTCGCGGACTGGCCAATATTTACCGCGCGCAGTCGCCGGAGAAAGCTTCGCAGTTTATCCAGTCGCTGTCTGCCAGCCAACGCCGGAGCATTGATGATATTGAACGTAGTCTGACCAACGAGCAGCTTTCGGCCCAGGCAGAACAGCTGGAGAATCAGGGTAAATACGCCCAGGCAGCAGAAATTCAGCGTCGCCGTCTGGCACTCTCTCCTGGCGACGTGTGGATAACGTATCGACTGTCGCGCGATCTCTACAGCGCGGGTCAGCGCAGCCAGGCGGATACGCTGATGCGTCAGCTTGCCAGCCAGAAACCGTCAGATCCGGATCAGGTCTATGCCAGCGGGCTGTATCTCTCCGGAAACGATCAGGACCGGGCTGCCCTGGCGCATCTGGACACGCTTCCACGTAACCAGTGGAATAGCAACATTCAGGAACTGGCCGACCGCCTGCAAAGCAACCAGGTGCTGGAAACCGCCAACCGCCTGCGCGACAGCGGCAAAGAGAAAGAGGCAGAAAACCTCCTTCGCCAGCAACCGACCTCCACTCGAATTGACTTAACCCTGGCAGACTGGGCACAGCAGCGCGGCGATCTTAATGAGGCAAAAACGGCTTACAGTGCCGTGTTGCAGCGTGAGCCGCAGAACGAGGATGCGCTTCTCGGTCTGACTGAAATTTACAGTGCGCAAGGTGACAAGGATGCCGCGCGCGCCGAACTGGCAAAATTGCCAGCCGCACAAAATGGTCAGCCGTTATCGCTCAATATGCAACGCCGGATTGCGATGGCGCAGGCCGGTCTGGGTGATTCCGCTGCCGCAGAACAAATATTCAACAAAATCATCCCGCAGGCCAAATCGCAACCCGGTTCCATGGAAAACGCGCTGGTATTACGTGATGCTGCGCGTTTCCAGGCACAAAACGGCCAACCTCAGCAGGCGCTGGATACCTATAAAGATGCGATGGTCTCGTCTGGTATCACGACGACGCGCCCGACCGACAACGACAGCTTCACCCGTTTGACGCGTAATGACGAAAAAGATGACTGGCTGAAGCGCGGTGTGCGTAGTGATGCCGGTGATTTGTACCGCCAGCAGGATGTTAACGTCACGCTGCAACATGATTACTGGGGCTCCAGCGGTACGGGCGGTTATTCCGATCTGAAAGCGCACACCACCATGCTGCAGGTTGATGCCCCGCTCTCTGATGGGCGTATGTTCTTCCGCAGCGATCTGGTCAATATGGACGCCGGATCGTTTGAGACGAAGGACGGGAAGTACGATCCGACCTGGGGTACCTGTTCTGCAACACCGTGTAGTGGCAACACCCATCAGTCAGACAATGGCGCGAGCGTCGCCGTTGGCTGGCAGAATAAAACCTGGGCGATGGATATTGGTACCACGCCAATGGGCTTTGATGTCGTCGACGTGGTGGGTGGTGTCAGTTACAGCAGCGATCTGGGGCCTATCGGCTATACCGTTAACGCCCATCGCCGGCCAATTTCCAGCTCTCTGCTGGCCTTTGGCGGGCAAAAGGACACAAATACCGGCACCACGTGGGGTGGCGTACGCGCTACGGGTGGTGGTGTGAGTATCAGCTATGACAAAGGTGAGGCGAACGGCGTCTGGTCGAGCCTGAATGCGGAAACGCTGACGGGGAAAAATGTGGAAGATAACTGGCGCGTCCGCTGGATGACGGGTTACTACTACAAGCTGATTAATCAAAACAATGAGCGCCTGACGGTCGGTGTCTCCAACATGCTGTGGCACTACGATAAAGATCTGAGCGGATACTCTCTGGGTCAGGGCGGCTACTACAGCCCGCAGGAGTATGTCTCCTTCGCCTTGCCGGTGACCTGGCGTAAACGCACGGAAAACTGGTCCTGGGAGTTGGGTGGCTCGGTATCCTGGTCTCACTCAAAAACCAAAGACGGCATGCGTTATCCTATCCAGAGTCTCATCCCGGATAACCAGGTGGATGCCAATGGTGACCCGATGTATACCGATAAGCATAATCCCGAAACGGGCAGCAGCTCTTCGGGTACGGGTTATACCGCACGAGCCATTATCGAACGCCGGGTGACCTCCAACTGGTTTGTAGGCATGGGCGTGGATATTCAGCAAGCGAAAGACTATACCCCAAGCCATGCGTTGCTGTATGTACGCTACTCTGCTGCAGGCTGGCAGGGCGATATGGACTTACCGCCGCAGCCGCTTATCCCTTACGCGGACTGGTAATCGGATTTTCCTTAATCCATTTGTAAGTCTCTCTTAATAGCGTAGCAATCGGGTATACTCAGGCGCGCCAGGTTTACACCCTGGTGCGCCCTGCGCTTCGAGTTTTGTGGAGAGTCATTTTGCGTGTCAGCCGTTCTTTAACGATCAAACAGATGGCGATGGTGTCTGCCGTCACCATGCTGTTTGTCCTGCTCTTTTGCGTAATTTTGCTGTTTCATTCTGTACAGCAGAATCGCTATAACACGGCTTCGCAGTTAGAAAGTATCGCCCGCTCGGTGCGAGGCCCACTCTCCGCCTCTATTCTGAAAGGGGATATTCCCGAAGCAGAAACCATTCTGAAACGCATTCAGCCGGCCGGTATTGTGAGCCGGGCCGATGTTGTATTGCCCAACCAGTTCCAGGCGCTGCGGATGAGCTTTATCCCGGAACGCCCGGTCCCGATGATGGTGATGCGCCTGTTTGAACTGCCGGTGCAGATTTCACTGCCGGTCTATTCGCTTGAGCGTCCTGCTAATCCGCAGCCGTTGGCCTATCTGGTCTTACAGGCGGACTCATACCGCATGTATAAGTTCGTCATGAGCTGGGTAGTTACGTTAGTGACCACTTGCTTACTTATGACGCTCATTCTGAGCGTCGCGCTGACCTGGTGTATCAACCGGCTGATCGTCCATCCGTTGCGCCATATTGCCCGGGAGCTGAACACGCTCTCTCCGCAGGACCAGATGGGTCATCAACTGAAGGTACCGCGTCTTCATCATGACGATGAAATTGGTATGCTGGTGCGCAGTTATAACCTCAATCAGCAGCGAATCCAGCGCCAACAGGATGAGTTAAGCAACAGCGCCACCCGCTTCCCGGTGTCCGAGCTTCCCAATAAAGCCTTTTTGATGGCGATGCTGGAGCAGACCGTTGCGCGTCAGCAAACCACGGCGCTGATGGTCGTCGCCTGCGAGACCCTGCAGGACACGGCTGGCGTGCTCAAGGAGAGCCAGCGCGAAATACTGCTCCTGACGCTGGTGGAAAAAGTGAAGTCTGTTATTGCTCCTCGCATGGTACTGACCCAGGTCAGCGGTTATGACCTGGTCATTATTGCCAACGGTGTGAAAGAGCCCTGGCATGCGATCACATTAGGTCAGCAAGTACTCACTGTCATTAATGAACGGTTGCCTGTTCAGGGTATCCAGCTTCGTCCAAGCGCCAGCATCGGCATCGCGATGTACTATGGCGACTTGACCGCGGAACAGCTATATCGTCGTGCGTTCTCGGCGGCGTTTACCGCCCGGCGCAAAGGGAAAAATCAGATCCAGTTCTTCGACCCGGAACAGATGGAAAAGGCGCAACAGCGCCTGACCGAAGAGAGCGACATTCTGACCGCGCTGGATAACCGCCAGTTTGCCCTCTGGTTACAACCGCAGGTGAACTTGCTGACGGGAGAAGTGAAAAGCGCTGAGGCGTTACTGCGTGTGCAGCAGCCGGATGGCTCATGGGAGTTGCCGGAGGGGCTGATTGAGCGGATCGAATCCTGTGGTCTGATGGTCACCGTCGGTTACTGGGTACTTGAAGAGTCCTGCCGTCAGCTAGCTGCCTGGCAGGAGCGCGGGGTAACGCTGCCGCTGTCGGTCAATTTGTCAGCCCTGCAGCTTATGCACCCGACCATGGTTTCAGAGATGCTGGAGCTGATCCATCGTTACCGAATCAAGCCTGATACGTTAACCCTGGAAGTCACTGAGAGCCGACGCATTGACGACCCTAATGAGGCAGTCGCGATCCTGAAGCCGCTGCGCAATGCCGGCATTCGCATTGCGCTGGACGATTTTGGCATGGGATACGCCGGGCTACGCCAGCTTCAGCACATGAAGACCCTCCCGGTGGATGTGCTAAAAATTGACAAAGCGTTTGTCGACGGCCTGCCGGGCGACAGCAGCATGGTGCAGGCCATTATCCAGATGGCGCGCAGCCTGAATCTGCATCTTATTGCCGAGGGAATTGAAACCGAAGCGCAACGCGTCTGGCTGGCAGAGGCGGGCGTGGAGAGCGGACAAGGCTTCCTTTTTGCCCCTGCTGTTCCTTCGGATGTCTTTGAACAACGATACCTTTCTGGCCCTGACAATAACGCAAAAGTGTAATTTTGTTGCTGGCTTGTGCGAGTCAGCTCAAAGTTCTTAACATTTGTGTTTCAAATTTGAACTGAGTTTATTTCTGTCCTGTTATGTGGGTGTTATTTTAAAGCCGCAGGTTAACCATAACCTTACAAAGCCTGTGGTTTTTCTTCCCAAGGACACCTTATGAAAACCTCTCTCTTTAAAAGTCTTTATTTCCAGGTCCTGACAGCCATCGCCATCGGTATTCTGCTGGGTCACTATTACCCTGAACTGGGCGCACAAATGAAACCGCTTGGCGACGCGTTCGTTAAGCTCATCAAAATGGTCATCGCCCCGGTGATCTTCTGTACGGTAGTGACGGGCATCGCTGGCATGGAAAGCATGAAGGCGGTGGGGCGTACCGGCGCTGTGGCACTTCTGTATTTCGAGGTGGTCAGTACCCTCGCGCTGATTATCGGTCTTATTATAGTTAACGTGGTGCAGCCTGGCGCGGGAATGAACGTTGACCCCTCAACGCTGGATGCCAAAGCAGTCGCGGTTTATGCCGAGCAGGCGAAGGATCAGGGCGTCGTCGCCTTCCTGCTGGACGTAATACCTGGCAGCGTCATCGGCGCGTTCGCCAGCGGAAACATCCTGCAGGTGTTGCTGTTTGCGGTCATGTTTGGCTTCGCCCTGCACCGTCTTGGCAGCAAAGGTCAGCTTATTTTCAATGTGATTGAAAGCTTCTCGCAGGTGATCTTCGGCATCATCAATATGATCATGCGCCTGGCGCCGATTGGTGCTTTCGGTGCGATGGCCTTTACCATCGGTAAATATGGCGTCGGTACGCTGGTGCAGCTGGGTCAGCTGATTATCTGCTTCTATATCACCTGTATCCTATTCGTGGTCGTGGTACTGGGTTCTATCGCCCGCGCGACAGGCTTCAGTATTTTCAAATTCATCCGCTACATCCGTGAAGAGCTGCTGATTGTTCTGGGGACTTCTTCTTCAGAATCGGCGCTGCCGCGTATGCTCGATAAGATGGAGAAACTAGGGTGCCGGAAATCGGTGGTCGGTCTGGTGATCCCGACGGGTTACTCCTTCAACCTTGATGGAACCTCGATATACCTGACGATGGCGGCTGTGTTTATCGCTCAGGCGACCAACAGTCATATGGATATTTTCCATCAGATTACCCTGCTGGTGGTGCTCCTGCTCTCTTCTAAAGGTGCGGCGGGCGTGACAGGCAGTGGCTTTATCGTGCTGGCGGCCACCATCTCTGCAGTGGGTCACCTGCCGGTGGCGGGTCTGGCATTGATTCTGGGTATTGACCGCTTCATGTCCGAGGCGCGTGCGTTAACCAACCTGGTGGGTAACGGCGTAGCCACGGTGGTCGTGGCGAAATGGGTGAAAGAGCTGGATCACAAAAAGCTCGACGACACTCTGAATAACCGTTCAACCGACAGCAAAAATCCTGGCTTAACCTCTTAAACTTGTCACAAATGCCCGTATTCCCTTGTCGGAATGCGGGCTCCTGCGCATAATAACTGTTCATACCTGTCATAATTCGACAAGATTTTTTTTGGGTATATTTCACTTCTGACCGTGACGTTTTGCCGAACGCGCGGTCTAATTGACGTATTTTCATCGTCATCTTTAAGAGTGTGGCGCGTCGCGAGGCACTCTTTTTTAACCAGGAATGTTGATCAGGGGTTCACATGCAGGGCACAAAAATTCGACTCTTAACCGGCGGTTTGCTGATGATGGCAGCAGCCAGTTATGTGCAGGCAGATGCGCTCCAGCCAGACCCGGCCTGGCAACAAGGGACATTAGCGAATGGTTTTCAGTGGCAGGTTTTAGCCACCCCACAACGTCCCAGCGACCGTATTGAAATCCGTCTGTCCGTCAATACCGGCTCTCTCGCGGAGAGCACCCAGCAAACTGGGTTTAGCCACTTTATTCCCCGGCTGGCGCTCACTCAGAGCGGCAGTCTGCAAGCGGTTCAGGTGCGTTCTCTTTGGCAACAGGCCATCGATCCGAAACGCCCACTTCCTCCGGCTGTTGTCTCGTATGACTACACCATGTTTAACCTGAGCCTGCCAAATAACCGCAACGATTTGCTCAAAGAAGCCTTGACGTATCTCTCCGATGCCTCTGGCAATCTGGCGATTACGCCGGATACCGTTAACTATGCCTTGAGCAACAGTGACATGGTGGCGACCTGGCCTGTGGATACCAAAGAGGGCTGGTGGCGTTATCGCCTGAAAGGCTCCACGTTGCTTGGGCATGACCCGGCCGAACCATTGAAACAACCGGTGGATGCTGAACAGGTAAAATCGTTCTACCAGAAATGGTATACCCCGGATGCGATGACGCTGATCGTAGTGGGTAACGTGGACAGCCGCGCGGTGGTTGAGCAGATCAACAAAGCGTTTGGTGATTTGAAAGGCAAACGTGAAACGCCAGCACCTGTCCCGACGCTCTCTCCACTGCGCACAGAACCCGTCAGCATTATGACGGACACCGTCCGTCAGGACAGACTTTCCGTCATGTGGGATAACGCCTGGCAGCCAATTCGTGAGTCCGCGGCGCTGTTGCGCTACTGGCGTGCCGATCTGGCGCGTGAAGCGTTGTTCTGGCACGTTCAGCAGACGCTCAGTAAGAACAGTGTGAAGAATATCGGTCTTGGTTTTGACTGTCGTGTGCTGTTCCAGCGTGCACAGTGTGCCATTAACGTTGAATCGCCGGGCGATAAGCTGAATGCGAATCTGGGTGTGGTTGCGAAAGAGCTGGCGAAAGTGCGCAAAGAGGGTCTCTCTGAAGACGAGTTCAATGCTCTCGTGGCGCAGAAAAAACTCGAGCTGCAGAAGCTGTTTGCAACCTACGCTCGCGCCGATACCGATATCCTGATCAGTCAGCGTATTCGCTCCCTGCAAAATCAGGTGGTGGATATTGCACCAGAACAGTACCAGAAACTTCGCCAGGATTTCCTTAACGGTCTGACCGTCGATATGTTAAATCAGGACTTGCGTCAGCAGCTGTCGCAGGAAATGGCGTTGGTCCTGCTGCAGCCAAAAGGCGAGCCGGAATATGACATGAAGGAACTTCAGACGACCTGGGATTCCATTATGGCTACCGCGCCGCAGCCGGTGCAGGCCACCACGACTGATGATTTACATCAGGATGCGACGGATATACCGCAGGGGCAGTAATTAATACGTTAACACACCCTCTCCCTGTGGAGAGGGTGTCAGCCCGCGCCTTACTTAAACAGGCATCGCCTCACGCGGAATAATTGCCCCGCGATACTGAATCACGGTGCTGGCCGTCAGATGCCCACGCTGTGCCGCCGCTTCCGGGCTTCCGCCCGTCAAACGTACCGCCAGATAGCCCGCGCTGAATGAGTCTCCCGCCGCGGTGGTATCAATCACTTTCTCTTTGGCAAGCTTCACCGCCGGGACGTCAATCACCGCTTCACCCGCAACTGAGACCAGGCATGAATCTGCGCCGCGCTTGATCACCACTTCGCTTACGCCAGCCGCCTGCGTACGCGCAATCACGTCTTCTACCGGTTTCTCACCCCAGAGGGCGTCTTCATCGTCGAGCGTCAGGAACGCGATGTCGGTGCACTGCAGCATCTGCTGATAGACCTGCTGCGTCTCTTCGCGGCTGGCCCACAGGCGCGGACGGTAGTTGTTATCGAAAATGACCTTCCCGCCGTTGGCGCGGCATTCGCGCAGCAGAGAAAGCAGCTTTTCACGGCTGGTGGGGCTCAGGATCGCCAGGCTGATCCCGCTCAGATAGAGATAATCAAACGTGGCCAGTTTTTCACAGATGGCCGCGGCTGCATCGCTCTCAAGCCAGAATTTGGCCGCGGCTTCGTTACGCCAGTAATAGAACGTACGCTCGCCGGTGCTGTCGGTTTCGATGTAGTAGAGCCCCGGGAGGCGGTTCTCCATACGCTGGATCAGCGAGGTTTCAACGTGTTCACTCTGCCAGGCGTCCAGCATTTGCTGGCTAAAATTATCCGTGCCCAGTGCGGTGACGTAGTTCACGGCGAGTGCCTCAGGTGCAACCTGACGGGCAATATAAACGGAAGTGTTTAACGTATCGCCACCAAATCCGCGGCTGACTTCCGCGCCTTTTTGTGACAGCTCAATCATGCATTCGCCAATCACGGCAATTTTTTTGGACATAGTCGTGAACCTGAACAGAGTAATTATCGGTAGTTTGCGCTGAGTGAATTAACTGGTCAACTATATTAAAACAACGTTCCATTATTTTGTTTGAGCCAGCGCGTGTTCCTGTTCATTTCTGTCATCTTAATTTCATTTTCCCCGTGAATTGAACATAAAGTTCTCAATTGTTGCGCCGATAATCCTGTGACGAGTCCAGAAAGGCTATCCCAACAACAGGACATCTGAAATGAAGTCAGAGCAGGTTATCCAGCGGCTGAGCACTACGCCTGAGGCAAGTATTGAGAACTTGCAGGAGCATCGCTACTGGCTGCAATGTGAGCGCGCGTACACCTATCAGCCGATCTACCGGACTGATGGTCGGCTGATGGCAATTGAAATTTTGACCGTCGTCACGCATCCATCAAACCCTTCTCAGCGTATCGCACCGGATCGCTATTTTGCCGAAGTTGCCGTTCGCCAGCGCCTGGATGTGCTGGAAGAACAGCTCCGTATGCTGGCGACGAAGCAGGCCTTTTTCGAGCAGAATGATATCCTCGCCTCGGTGAACGTTGATGGCCCAACTCTGCTGGCGCTGCGTCAGAATGCGAAATTGCAGGAATTGATCGCCACCCTGCCATGGATGCGCTTTGAGCTGGTCGAGCATGTCCGACTGCCGCAGGACTCTTCGTTTGCTTCAATATGTGAGTATGGCCCGTTGTGGCTGGATGATTTTGGCACTGGCATGGCGAACTTCTCTGCCCTGAGTGAAGTGCATTATGACTACATTAAAGTGGCCCGCGAGCTGTTCATTATGCTGCGCCAGACCTCTGAAGGGCGGAATCTGTTTACGCTGTTATTACAGCTGATGAACCGCTATTGCCAGGGGGTGATTGTTGAAGGCGTGGAAACGCTGGAAGAGTGGCGTGATGTGCAAAACTCTCCTGCAGCGGCGGCGCAAGGCTATTTCCTCTCTCGCCCGGTCCCCATGGATCACCTCGATAACGTGATAACGACCCTCTGATAAGCCAGCTTCCCTTTGTCTGAACTATAGTTTTACAGGACAGGTCATCAGGAAAGGGGAAAACAATGACAAAAACAGCCAGGGTAATCTCCTGGGTAGCAGGGATTTTCTTGTTGTTGATCGTGGTTTTCGTCGTCATTGTTGCGACGTTTGACTGGAACCGTCTTAAGCCGACCATCAACCAGAAAGTCTCAACCGAGCTGAACCGCCCCTTCGCCATACGCGGTGATTTAGGGGTGGTTTGGGAACGTCAGAAAGAGGAGACCGGCTGGCGAAGCTGGATCCCCTGGCCACATGTTCACGCCGACGACATCATCCTCGGCAACCCGCCAGATATCCCGGATGTCACCATGGTGCATCTGCCCCGCGTTGAAGCCACACTGGCCCCGTTAGCGCTATTGTCCAAAACGGTCTATCTGCCGTGGATCAAGCTTCAGCAGCCCGATGCGCGGCTGATTCGCCTCTCTGAAAAAAACAACAACTGGACGTTCAACCTTGCCAGTGACAGCGAAAAAGATCCGAATGCCCAGCCTTCTTCCTGGTCATTCCGTCTCGACAATATTCTTTTCGATCGCGGGCGGATCGCCATCGACGATAAGGTCAGCAGGGCGGAGGTGGAGATCCTGGTTGATCCGCTGGGCAAACCATTACCGTTTAGCGAAGTGACTGGCAGCAAAGCGAAAGGCGACAACGCCAGCGTGGGTGATTACGTATTCGGCCTGACGGCAAAGGGACGCTACAACGATCAACCTCTCAGCGGTAAAGGGAAAATAGGCGGCATGCTGGCACTCCGGAGCGAAGGCACGCCGTTCCCGGTGCAGGCGGATTTCCGTTCCGGTAACACCCGCGTGGCGTTCGTGGGGACGGTCAACGATCCGATGAACATGGGGGGCGTCGATCTGCAGCTGAAGTTTGCCGGCGATTCGCTGGGCGAATTGTATCAGCTCACTGGCGTATTACTGCCGGATACGCCGCCGTTTGAGACCGACGGCCATCTGGTGGCGAAAATCGGCGCGGAAAAATCGTCGGTATTTGATTACCGGGGTTTCAACGGTCGTATTGGTGATAGTGATATTCACGGCTCACTGACTTACACCACCGGAAAACCGCGTCCGAAACTGGAAGGGGATGTCGAGTCCCGCCAGCTGCGTCTGGCCGACTTAGGCCCGCTGATAGGTATTGATTCCGGTAAAGGTACGAAGTCAAAAGAGGTGAAGAAAGACCTCCAGCCCGCGGGGAAAGTGCTGCCCTACGACCGCTTTGAGACCGACAAGTGGAATGCAATGGATGCGGATGTACGCTTCAAAGGCGGCAAAATTGAACACGGCAGCACGCTGCCGATCAGCAACCTTTCGACCCATATTCTCCTCCAGAATGCCGACCTGCGCCTGCAGCCGCTGAAGTTTGGCATGGCAGGCGGGACAATTTCCTCGAACATTCACCTGGAAGGCGATAAAAAGCCGATGCAGGGACGAGCCGATATTCAGGCCCGCAGGCTTAAGCTGAAAGCGCTGATGCCGAACGTGGAGTTAATGCAGAAAACCCTCGGCGAAATGAACGGTGATGCCGACATTCGCGGGGTAGGGAATTCCGTGGCGGCGCTGCTGGGAAGCAGTAATGGCAATCTGAAGCTTCTGATGAACGACGGGCTGGTGAGCCGCAACCTGATGGAGATCCTGGGATTGAACGTCGGTAACTACGTTATCGGGCAAATCTTCGGTGACGACGAGGTGCGGGTGAACTGCGCGGCGGCTAATCTGGATCTGGTTAACGGCGTGGCACGCCCGCAGATTTTTGCCTTCGACACGGAAAATGCAGTCATTAACGTGACCGGTACTGCCAGCATGGCCTCCGAGCAGCTTGATTTGACGATCGATCCGGAAAGTAAGGGGATTCGTATCATCACCCTGCGCTCGCCGCTTTATGTGCGCGGCACCTTCAAAAACCCCCAGGCGGGTGTGAAACCAGGGCCGTTGATTGCGCGCGGTGCGGTGGCAGCAGCCCTCGCGACGCTGGTTACCCCAGCTGCAGCGCTGCTGGCGTTGATTTCGCCGTCAGAAGGCGAAGCGAATCAGTGCCGGACGATTTTGTCACAGATGAAGAAGTAAGGTGCGGCCTGTTATTGCCGGGTGGCGCTGCGCTTACCCGGCCTACATTTGAATCGTAGGCCGGGTAAGGCGTAGCCGCCACCCGGCATTAGCTTACAGAGCCTGGTGTTTCGTCTCGTGCGTCAGCAGCAGTGCAATCAGCGTCAGCGCTGCCATAGCTGCCAGATAGACACCGACATAGAACAGACCATAGTTTGCCTGTAACCAGGTCGCGATGTACGGCGCAACGGACGCGCCCAGAATGGAGGAGACGTTGTAAGAGAACGACGCGCCGGTATAACGCACTTCCGTCGGGAACAGCTCCGGCAGCAGCGCGCCCATCGGGCCGAAGGTCAGCCCCATCAGGCTCAGGCCAATCAGCAGGTAGGCCATCACCAGCGCCGGACTACCGGAACCCAGCAGCGGCGGGAAGACGAACAGTGCAAACAGAATGATCAGCGTGGTGATCACAATCATGCTTGCGCGGCGACCAAATTTATCCGCCAGCAGACCCGCAATCGGTACCATCACACCAAACCCAATTACCGCCATCATCAGCATCCACAGCACTTCGTTACGCGGCAGGCCCAGCCCAACCGGCGCGGCGGCGGTACTGAACGTCATGGAGTAAACGGTCATGATGTAGAACAGGGTATAAGTCGCCAGCATGATAAACGTGCCCAGCACGGTCACGCGGACGTGTTTGGTCAGCAGCGTGCCCAGCGGTACTTTCACCTGTTTTTTCTCGGCGGCAACTTTCGCGAAAACAGGGGTTTCATGCAAAGAAACGCGGACATACAGACCAATCAGCACCAGCACGGCAGAGAACACAAACGGGATACGCCAGCCCCAGCTCATGAACTGTTCATCTGTCAGCAGCCAGGAGAGCAGCAGGAACGTCCCGTTGGCAAAGAAGAAGCCAATGGGTGCGCCAAGCTGCGGGAATGAACCATACAGCGCACGTTTACGCGCCGGTGCGTTCTCGGTCGCCAGCAGCGCAGCGCCACCCCATTCACCCCCCAGCCCCAGACCCTGACCAAAACGCGCCAGCGCCAGCAGAACCGGGGCCAGAATGCCGATAGTTTCGTAAGTTGGCAGCAGACCGATGGCCACGGTGGAGATCCCCATCGTCAGCAATGAGGCCACCAGGGTGACTTTACGCCCAATGCGATCGCCAAAATGCCCAAACAGGGCAGAGCCAATCGGACGGGCAACAAACGCGATAGCAAAGGTAGCCAGAGATTGTAGCGTGGCTGCCGTCGGGTCTCCCTGTGGGAAGAAAATATGCGGGAAGACGATGACCGCAGCGGTGGCATAAATGTAAAAGTCGAAGAACTCGATGGCGGTGCCAATCAGCGATGCGACGACAACTTTATTGCGCGAATTTACCGGAACGTTTTCTGCACCAGAGTCGAGTGTTGTGGCTGTTGCTTGCATAATATTTTCTTATTTTTTGTCGAACGAAAGGCCATATTACGCACAGCAAAAGCGACATTTCAATCTGTAACAAAGCTGTTGGCTGGTGATAAAAGCAACAAAAAGCGGATAATTTTCAGACCAGCCAAAACACGTCTATGAAATGCTTCACAGATTTTAAATATCAGTCAATTAAACTGGTTTTCGGTTAAATAAAAGTTACGGACTGGATTTATATGCTGAAATGATGAATCGGGCTGAGATTTCAGCCCGGGAGAGGGATTACCGATGCGTTTTCCCCGGCATCCTTGGGTCATCTTTGTACTGAGCGGTGGCAATCCACGCTGCGCAGAACAGCGTCAGGCGGGCGAAGAAGTAGAAGAACGCCATCAACCCCAGTACTGAACCAAACGCCGCGCCAGAAGGGGATTTAACCAGCGCCGGCAGGGTCCAGGTCATCACAATTTTGATCACCTCAAAGCCTATCGCCGCAATCAATGTTCCACGGATCAGCGCCTTCTTGCGCGGACGATGACGCGGCAGGCGCCAGAAGATCCAGAAGAACAGCAGGTAGTTAGCGAAGATGGAAATCGCCAGACCAATGCCGCGCCAGGCGGGTTTCAGCCACTCGATATAATCGAGATAAAGCGCGGAGATAATCATCTGCTGCGCGGAGCCTGCAACAGAAGTAATCGAGAGCGTGACGATGAGTGCGACAAGCAGGCCAATCAGCGAAACAAAGTCACGAATATACTTAATCCAAATTTTTTCCTGATCCTGAGGCTTACGCTCCCATACCTCGCGCGACTGGGCGCGAATGGCCTCGCGCAGGTTGCCCATCCAGTTAACGCCGGAGTAAAGGGCAATCAGCAAGCCAGCGATACCGACGGTGGTACGCTGTTGGACGGCAGTATTGATGGTGCTTTTGAGCGTGCTGGCAAGGGTCGGGTCGCTGACGTTATTCAGGATCTTATTGAAAATATCCTGCAGTAGCGTCGGGTGCGACGCGAGCACGAAACCGGCCGCCGCAAACGACACCATCAGGATCGGGATCATCGACAGGAAGGAAAAATAGGTGATGGCGGCACCAAACTGGTTTCCCATGCGGTCATTGAAGCGTTCGGCCGCACGTATCAGATGCGCCACCATGGGAAACTGCTGAATTCTTGCGGCGATACCGGTGACGGTTCCCAGCGCTTTGCTGGCGGTGCCTGGCGATTTGGCCTCTTCGGGCCCGGTTTCCATCTTTTTGATGGGATCATAATCTAACTGTTGGGTGGGTCGTTGCGGGTTGTTTTCCGGCGTCACGCGTCTTTTCCTTTTCGTTTGGCTGGATGTAATTGAATTATAGCTTGCGACTAATCCACATAAGCTTTTGTAAGTTCGGTAAGCCACTCCATAAACAGATGTACCCGGCGGGAGAGGTTACGGCGATGGGGATAAATCAGAGAGACAGGCATCGGTTCGGCCTTGTATTGCGGGAGGATCTCAATCAGTTTCTTCGCGCGCAGTAAATCGCGTACGCCAACCCGCGGAACCTGAATAATGCCCAACCCGGCGAGGCAGGCAGCCTGGTAGGTTTCCGTACTGTTGACGGTTAACACCCCGCCCGTTTTTATCCACTGCGTCGCACTGCCGCTATAAAACTCAAAGCCCTGCGGGCGGGTACCCAGCATGGCGGCATAATGAATGACGGCGTGTGAGCCTAAATCGTCCAGCGTTTCCGGGTAGCCAAAACGCGCCAGATAATCCGGGCTGGCGCAGTTAATCACCGTCAGCTTGCCCAGCGGACGCGCGATAAGCCCTGAATCCTTCAGTGTGCCGACGCGGACGACACAATCAAACCCTTCGCGGATCACATCCACAAGACGATCGCTGCTGCTGAGTTCCAGTTCGATACCGGGATAGTGCTGCAGAAAAGCAGGCAGTTTGGGTATGACTAAATTTCGCGCAACGGCGACGGGCATATCCACGCGTAACCGCCCGCTGATGCTGGAGGGGTCGTGCTGAAACATTCCGTCGAGTTCATCAAGGTTTGCCAGCAGATCTTTTGCCCGCTCGTAATAGACCATGCCGTCCTGCGTCAGGCTGACGCGACGCGTGGTGCGGTGCAACAGCTGGGTGCCAAGCCGGTTTTCCAGCGCCTGAATTTGCCGAGAAACGCTGCCTTTTGGCAGCGTTAATGTTTCTGCCGCGCGGGAAAAACTCTCCAGTTCCGCGACGCGGACAAACAACTGCATTGCGTGAATTTTATCCATAGACGAAGCTCATTGTTGTTGCGGTTGAAACAGTGAAGCGTTTTATTCCATCTTTATTGATTTTCTATCACCTAATAAGCTCTTTCTCAATCTCCATAACAGGCAAAACGAGGTTTATGATGACTGAACGTATCGCATTAGTGACGGGTGGTAGCCGTGGACTGGGTAAAAACGCGGCTTTAAAGCTGGCTGCAGAGGGGACGGGAATTATCCTGACATATCACCGCAGTGAGCAGGAAGCACAGGATGTTGTACGCGAAATTCAGGGAAAAGGTGTCAGAGCGGCAGCATTACAGCTCAACGTCGGGGATATCGCCAGTTTCGACCATTTTGCCCGGCAGCTTCAGGAAACCCTTAACACCGTCTGGCAGCGTGACACCTTTGATTATTTATTAAACAATGCCGGAACGGGGTTATACGCGCCCTATAGCGACACAACGGAAGCTCAGTTTGATGAGGCGTTAAACATCCATTTCAAAGGGCCGTTTTTCCTGACACAGCGCCTGCTGCCATTGCTTAATGACGGGGGACGGATCCTCAATGTTTCCAGTGGACTGGCTCGTTTTACTCAGCCAGGTTCAGGAACCTATGCTGCCATGAAAGGGGCGATGGAAGTGCTGACCCGTTATCAGGCAAAAGAGCTGGGCGCGCGCGGGATCACTGTCAACATCATTGCTCCCGGCGCGATAGAAACGGACTTTGGCGGTGGACGCGTGCGTGACAACGCGCAGTTGAATCAGATGCTGGCTTCACAGACCGCCCTGGGTCGGGTGGGGCTACCGGATGATATTGGCGATGCCATTGCGGCCCTGCTTAGCGATAAACTGGGCTGGATGAACGCACAACGTATTGAAGTATCAGGCGGAATGTTCCTGTGATGCCTATTCTTAAGAGGAAGGAACCTCTTAAGGAAATCCTCAACATTAATGTGTCCAAATACTGACAGATATAAAGAACACGGGTGGATTTGTAACGTCCCCATTCATTGAGTTTTTTCTTAAATAACGCCTCTGTAGAATCCCCCTTCGCTATTCTCAGAGGGGAAAAACGATGCGAGTGATCATGTTTGACAGGCAGTCAATATTTATTCATGGAGTGATACACAGTCTTCAGACGTTAATTCCAGAAATAAATATAACAGGAACCTGTCAGGCAGAAGATTTATGGGCTCAGGTGTCCGCGTCACCGTCTGCTATTGTCATGATTGACGGAAATTTAATTCAGGATGACGAGATCGCGTGGCTGGAAGCGCTCATGACTCGCTTCCCGGCGATATCCGTGGTCATGGTGTTAGCGAAAAAAGAGGCCCGATGGGTTGAGCAGTTGTTGCAGCGAAACGTCATGGCCATTATTCCCCGCAAGGCGAGCCCAGAACGGTTTTCCGCCGTGCTGGATTCGGTGTCCAGAGGGATGGTCTGTTTTCCCGGAGAGTGGGTTAAACAGCCGTCGTCATCTCAGGCCTTATTATCTCTGAGCGAACGCCAGCGCGAAGTTCTGAAATTGCTGGCCGCAGGGGAATCTAACAAAGAGATTGGACGCAATCTCAACATCAGCGCGGCCACGGTAAAAGCGCATCTGGAAGCGCTCTTCCGTCGGCTGGATGTTAAAAACAGAACGCAGGCGGCTATGTATTATACGCGAGCGACGGTCTGAAAAACCGCTTGCGGGAGCGAGGACGTCTCACCGAAGCTGAATAGCATTAGCACCAGCGCGTCATGCTGCTGTTGGGTTAAGGGCCGAGCCATATTTTCCCGCAGCAGCCTCTCACATAACTGAATATCCTTATGAAGCAAATATTCTGCCTCAGAAGGGGTGATCAGACCGTTAAATGTTTCCCGGTCGCGGATAACGTGGCCATAACCAATAACCCATAAGCCGTTTTCGTCACGATATTTCGCCAGTGAAAGTCCCTGATGATTTTTTATTAGCGCAATGGCGGCATCCGATATTTTCAGTGCATGACCTTTCATATTTGTGTCCTCTTAATAGCGACACTGTAGAGGAATCAACGTCAGAGAAATATCCGCCAAATGGCTGTTGATCAGGCGTTATTGCTCAGGTAGTCCTGCCTCAATAAACCGAACAACCAGTCATTATGCCAGCGCCCGGCAAGGTAATAGCTCTCGCGTAACTCACCTTCCAGACGAAAATGGGCTTTTTCCAGCAGGCGTCTTGAGGCGACATTCCCCGCAGTGACGGTCGCGGTCAGCCGGCGAATCCCCCCTTGACGGAAGGCATAGTCACAAAGTGCCTGCTGGGATTCGAAGCCGTAACCTTTCCCCTGCGCCGCGGGCTCAAAAAGAAAACCCACTTCAGCACAATCCTCCTCCCGATGAATATACCCGGTGACGCCCAGCGCCGTTCGGGTGGTGGCATCACGCACGACGAGACAAAGCCAGTGTGTGCTGCCAGGTGTCCATGGCGTCAGACGAGCGTCAAAAGCCTCGCGGATCTCTGCTACAGGGCGATCTTGCGCAACAAAGCGCATGACATCAGGATGTTGCTGTAATGCCAGAAAAAAGGGCCAGTCATGTTCCTGCAGGGGCGAGCAGCTAAGGCGTGGGGTGTTTAAAACAGGCATTCAGATTCTCCTGACACTTTTTAAATGATTTTAGGGTTGTCACTTTATTTCAATAGAAAGTCAGGTATGGTTAACCTCGTATAAATAAAAAGAAAAACGGCAGTTACGTGCCCATTCCGGATGTCTTCGTTGGCGCTTAAGGAAAACAATGGCTCTCAGTACATCACATCACGTTCGCGAACAGTTCGAACACTGTCTGGCGGTCATTCGCCAGGCGTCTGTGGAAATTTTGCTTCTTCTGAATGTACATGCTTCTGAGGGCAAAGATCCACGCTGGTTTCTTGAACAACTGGACAGCGCGCGATTAGCTCTGGGGGGCTGGGGAGCCGTTGCGAAGAAGCTCAATCTGAATGATGCCGAGATGTCGGAATTTACGCTGCAATTGCGCCTGCTGCAGCAGCGCGTGCCGCAGTATGAAAGCGGACAGGATGTGAGTGAAAACCAGCTGATTGCGGCAATGCGGTTTGTGACTGCGCTGGAGCACCTTCGTCTGCAGCAGCCGCTTCTGACCTACAGCACAGAGCTGGCACCGGGCAGTGAACTCCAGCAGCAACAGGCGCACAAACAGGTGCGTGCGATTGAGCTGATGTTAAAAGGGCTCATCCAGCAGGCCTGGCCCGATCAGGTGCGGTTGAATAACCATCTTAAGACGCTTTTTAACGCCGACCGGGTAAGACGCTGGTTGAAGCTTGGCGAGATTAACGATGTCCTGAGCGGCATGATGTTCAGTGAACTGGCGCAGATGCTGGTGGATAAAAAAGAGTTCAGCCGCTATTACGCTTCGCTATTCAGTGACCCGACCATGCTGACGCTGCTGGTGGAACCGCGTAAAACGCTGCAAACCTTCCTCGATGACATTCGGCAAATCCGCAACAACATCACGGTTCAGAAGACGTTAAGTTCGGCGCAAATTCAGCTGCTGGATAACTATTACACGCAGATCAGCCGACCGGTTCAGCGTGCGTTTGAAGAGGGGAGAACCCGCGTCAATCCGACCGGGTTAATGGCGGTAGATGCCAGCGAATTGCATACCTTCTGGGAAAAGGCGCAGAAAATGGATCGGGTCACTGGCGGGGATCTGTTTGAAGTTCGTGACACCATTGAAAAGCCGACCCAGCGCGCACCGCGCACCCCAGAACAACGCGAGCAGCTTATTTCTGGTGCGTTATGGGGGGCGGTTGGCGTCATGGTGATTGCCATCGTGGCAGGGGGCTTCTGGCTGGTGACCAGTGGTAAACCACAGCCTGCAACCGTCAGTGTCGCAGAAACAGCGCCACCACAGGAAATGCGTGAGACGCCTTCCTCGCGTGAAACGCTGACGCGCATGGGCGTAACCTGGGACGAAAATAACTTCCGTTCGGCCATTAACCGCAACGATACCCGCGTGGTTCAGCTCTTTTTACAGGGCGGCATGGACTGGAAGCTGTCATGGACCGAAGAGGCGATGTCGGCAGGTTATGACGACGTGCTGGAGCTGATGTTACGCTACCGGCAGAACATGGTCGAAGAGAAGCCGTGCCGTCGCTTTATCAATACGCTCAGCCACGCCATGTCGAATGGCGAGCCTCTGACGTCAAAACGTAAAGAGTATCTGAAAGCATTCTGTACTGTGCCAGCCGTGGTGAAACGCCAGCAGCACGATCTTGATATGGCGACCCGTCGTGCGCAGTCACAACCGGATGCCACCACGAAAAAATGGCAGTCCATCCAGACCGCCATTTATGAGGTGATTCGCTGATTAAGGTTCCCCATACAACCCAATCAGCCGTCGCACCACGCCGTTCGTCCAGCCAAAGCCATCCTGCAGGGGGTATTCACCACCGCCCCCTTCGCGTGGTGTACTGCTGGCGATGTGGTACTTCTCAATGAGCTTATGGTGGTGATTATAAAAATGGTTCACTGTCTGCAACCAGCTCCAGGCGATCTCATCCCCTAGCGAATCATTTCCGTACTGCTTGAACCCCTGAATTGCCATCCATTGCAGCGGGGCCCAGCCGTTGGGTTTATCCCACTGTTCGCCGGTTTCATACTCGGTGGCGAGAATACCGCCTGGGGTCAGGAGCCGCGCTTTGACCGCATCAGACAGGCGTTCGGCCTGCTCATGGGTTGCCATACCCACATACAGAGGCACAATGCTGGCTGCTGAGAACAGCGCCTTTTCCTCGCGTCTCCAGTCATAATCGCGGAAACAGCCGCTCTCCTCATCCCATAGATAGCGGTTCACTGCCTCGCGGCGATCGCTGGCTTTCTGGCGGAACAGGTCGGCGGTTTCTTTATCTCCTTTCGATGCTGAGATATTGGCAATTGCACTTTCCAGCTTGAACAGGAAGGCGTTCAGATCGATGGGGATAAACTGCGTCGTGCGGATGCTGGCGAGCCGTGACGGATCGCGCAGCCAGCGGGACGAATAATCCCAACCTGACGCCGCTCCCGCACGCAGATCGCGATACACCTCATTGGGCGGACGACCCGAGTGGCGGGCCGTTTCCACATCCTCAATCCATGATTCGTCGCGCGGTGTGTCACGGTCGTCCCAGTAGCGGTTGAGCAGCGAACCGTCCGGCATACGTACCGCACTCCGATAGGCCTGATTAAGCAGCAATGACTCAGCGCCGTCCATCCAGAAGGCGTGCTCCATTTTGAGGTGTTCAAGGTAACGTTTTGCCCCGCGTACGCCGTCCTCTTCAAACAACTCCACCATCAGGGCAAAAACGGGGGGCTGGGAGCGGCTGAGATAATAGGTGCGGTTGCCGTTCGGAATATGACCGTAGCGTTCGATTAGCCAGGCGAAGTTATCCGCCATACATTTCAGCAGATCGTTCCGGCCACTCTCGGCCAACCCCAGCATGGAGAAATAAGAGTCCCAGTAATAGGTCTCGCTGAATCGGCCGCCAGGCACGATATACGCTTGCGGCAGTGCCAGCAGGGATGACCAGGGAATATGATCCTGTGGCTCACGCGTTAGCACTGGCCACAGACTGTCGATGTGCTCTTTTAACGAAAGGCCGGGGTCGGAGACATATTCTGTGCTGTAAGTCTCAGGCAACCAGAAGTGGTTCTCCACAAACTGGCGCAGGTCGAAATCCCGGTGGCGTTTGACCTTGCGGTAGCGGATCAGAATATCCAGTGGGTCCATCTTCGGCGCGCAGTCGGGGAAGGTTTTGCTGTCTGCAAACAGCCGTGAAGACTGCACGTGTTCGAACAGTTCAAGATAGCGATCGGCGGGCGTCAGGGCATCAGAGGCGGGTAGCCCTTCGATCATCTCGGGTTCCGGCTCCGCTTCAATCATTTCATCCAGTTTCAACTCACAGGGATCGGTCTCGTAGCGCAGCTCTTCTTCAATCCCGAATTCGATGTTCTCGGTAGCCTGTGTCTTCTGGTTGAACATGGTGATAAGGACCTCCGGTTGTGTGTTCGAAGAGATTGTTCTTCCGGGTGTCTTTAAAGCGTAGACATTCGCTTCGGTAGATGGGGAGGAATATGTGCGCTAGATCACTATTTTCGGAGCATTCGTTTTGCAACGGTGTATGAATGTTAAAAAAAAGCCCCTCCGGAGAGGGGCTTCAGGATTATCGCATGGTAACGAACTCTTCCGCAGCCGTCGGGTGGATCGCCACGGTGTTGTCGAAGTCTTTCTTCGTTGCACCCATCTTCAGCGCCACCGCAAAGCCCTGCAGGATCTCATCCATGCCAAAGCCAATGCCGTGAATACCGACAATCTTCTCGTCTGGCCCAACGCACACCAGCTTCATACGGCACGGCTGACGGTGAGAGGTAACAGCGGTATACATCGCGGTAAACGCCGATTTATACACTTTCACCTGATCGTCGCCATACTGCTCGCGCGCCTGCGGCTCGGTTAAGCCGACGGTGCCGATTGGCGGGTGGCTGAAGACCACGGTCGGGATATTACTGTAGTCCAGATGCTCTTCCGGCTTGTTGTTAAACAGACGCTCGGAGAGACGGCGACCCGCTGCAACGGCAACCGGGGTCAGCTCAACCGCACCGGTGTTATCACCGACAGCATAAATGCCCGGTACGCTGGTGTTCTGGAACTTATCAACGACGATATAGCCTTTATCATTGGTTTTCACGCCCGTGACGGCCAGGTTGAAGTTATCGTTCGCCGGTTCACGGCCAATCGCCCAGATCAGGCAATCGACGGTCTGACTGCGGCCATCTTCCAGCTCCAGGGTCAGGCTGCCGTCTGCATTTTTCACTACCGCTTTTGGTACGGCGTTGGTGTGCAGGGTTGGGCCTTCGGCGTTCATCACTTCTACCAGCGTGTCGACGATCAGCGGGTCAAAGCTACGCAGCGGTGCGTGTTTACGCACGAACAGATGCGCTTCGGCACCCAGACCATTAATCACGCCGGCAAGCTCAACCGCAATGTAACCTGCGCCCACCACGGCAACGCGTTTTGGCAGGGCTGGCAGTTCGAAGAAACCGTCGGAGTCGATACCGTATTCCACACCCGGGATATTCGGGTGGCTCGGACGGCCGCCGGTGGCGATCAGGATGTGATCGGCAGTGATCGTCTCGCCGTTCACTTCGATCGTTTTCGCGTCCACAAAGCGGGCAAAACCACGGATCACGTCGACGTTATTTTTAGCCAGTACGTTGTCGTACGAAGTATGAATACGGTCGATGTAGGCGGTACGGCTGGCGATCAGTTTGTCCCAGTCGAAGTGGTTGATGGTGGTGTCAAAGCCGTAGTCCGGGCCATACATATGGATAGCTTCACGGATCTGCGCCGCATGCCACATCACTTTCTTCGGTACACAACCTACGTTCACGCAGGTGCCGCCAAGTTCTTTGGCTTCAATCAGCGCACATTTCTGGCCATACATGGCCGCACGGTTGATGGAGGCGATGCCGCCGCTGCCGCCGCCGATTGCGATGTAGTCATAATGCTTAGTCATAGCTTTTATCCTTAATCGTGAATTGCCGCGATTGTATACCTGAAATCAATAGGTTCCACCGATGGCTGTAATTACTCAGGCACGATCCAACTGACGGTGGCGTGGCCTGTACCCGCTGGCACCAGCGTTTTGTGCAGCCACGGCAGCACGTTATTCATCTGCGCTTCGAGCTTCCACGGCGGGTTGATGACAATCATACCGGAGGCGGTCATGCCGCGCTGGTCGCTATCCGGGCGTACCGCCAGTTCAATCTGCAGAATTTTACGGATGCCGGTCGCTTCCAGGTCTTTGATCATGCGTTTGATTTGCGCGCGCAGTACCACCGGGTACCACAGGGCATAGGTACCGGTCGCAAAGCGCTTGTAACCTTCGTGGATGCCGGTCACCACCGCCTGATAGTCGGTTTTGATTTCGTACGGCGGGTCGATCAGCACCAGGCCGCGACGGGAAACCGGCGGCAATTTGGCTTTCAGCTGCTGATAGCCATCGGCTTTATCCACGCGAGCGCGGTTATCTTTCTGGAATTCAGCGCGCAACAGTGGGAAATCACTTGGGTGCAGCTCGGTCAACTGGATGCTGTCCTGTTCGCGCAACAGCTGACGGGCAATCAGCGGAGAACCTGGGTAGTAACGCAGCTGGCCGTTGCGGTTGAAATGGTTCACTACACCGATGTAGGGTTCCAGTTCTGCTGGCAGGTCATCCTGCTGCCAGATGCGGGCGATCCCTTCCAGATATTCACCGGTACGCTCGGCGTGTTCGCCGCTCAGCTGATAGCGCCCCGCGCCCGCGTGGGTGTCCAGATAGAGAAACGGCTTCTCTTTCTCTTTGAGTGATTCGATGATCAGACTCTGAACGGTGTGTTTGAGGACATCGGCGTGGTTGCCTGCGTGAAAGCTGTGGCGATAACTGAGCATGAGTAATGAAATTCCGCTGAAATGACGATTTGCCACAGTTTACAGCAGAACGGTACAGATTACCCGTCAGCCCGGTAAGCGCAGGCATTGAAATCCTCTACACTTAACCCCATTACTGGACCATATGCACAGCGCCGGATGCGCGCTTCATTCATCTTATTCAACAGGACAGCGTTTATGACCAATCCATTACTGACGCCTTTTTCGTTGCCACCATTTTCTAAAATCCTCCCTGAGCATGTGGTTCCATCCGTTACGCAATCGCTGGACAACTGTCGCGCGGCGGTAGAAAGCGTGGTAGCGCAGGGCGCGCCGTACAGCTGGGAAAATCTGTGTCAGCCGCTGGCCGAAGTGGACGACGTGCTGGGACGTATCTTCTCCCCGGTGAGCCATCTGAACTCGGTTAAAAACAGTCCGGAACTGCGTGAAGCCTACGAACAGACTCTGCCGCTGCTCTCTGAGTACAGCACCTGGGTCGGCCAGCACGAAGGGCTCTACAAAGCGTATCGCGACCTGCGCGACGGCGACCACTATGCTGAACTGAACACGGCGCAGAAAAAATCGGTCGATAACGCCCTGCGTGATTTTGAGCTGTCCGGGATTGGTCTGCCAAAAGAGAAGCAGACCCGCTACGGTGAAATTGCCGCGCGCCTGTCTGAACTGGGTAATCAGTACAGCAACAACGTGCTCGACGCCACCATGGGCTGGACGAAGCTGATTACCGACGAAGCGCAGTTGGCCGGGATGCCGGAAAGCGCGCTGGCGGCGGCAAAAGCGCAGGCCGAAGCGAAAGAGCAGGAAGGTTTCCTGTTAACCCTGGATATCCCGAGCTACCTGCCGGTAATGACCTACTGCGACAACCAGGCGTTGCGCGAAGAGATGTACCGCGCTTACAGCACCCGCGCCTCCGACCAGGGGCCGAATGCCGGTAAATGGGACAACAGCCCGGTGATGGCTGAAATTCTGGCTCTGCGTCACGAGCTGGCGCAACTGCTGGGCTTTGAAAACTATGCTGATAAATCCCTCGCTACCAAAATGGCGGAAAATCCACAGCAGGTACTCGATTTCCTGACCGACCTGGCCAAACGCGCCCGTCCACAGGGTGAGAAAGAGCTGGCTCAGTTGCGTGCTTTCGCGAAGGCGGAGTTCGGCGTGGACGAGTTGCAGCCGTGGGACATCGCTTACTACAGCGAAAAACAGAAGCAGCACCTCTACAGCATCAGCGACGAGCAGTTGCGCCCGTACTTCCCGGAAAACAAAGCCGTTAACGGTCTGTTCGAAGTGGTTAAACGCATCTATGGCATCACCGCAAAAGAACGTACCGACATTGACGTCTGGCATCCGGACGTACGTTTCTTCGAGCTGTATGACGAGAAGAACGAGCTGCGTGGCAGTTTCTACCTCGATCTCTACGCGCGTGAGAACAAACGCGGCGGGGCGTGGATGGACGACTGCGTGGGCCAGATGCGTAAAGCCGACGGTTCTCTGCAGAAGCCGGTCGCTTATCTGACCTGTAACTTCAACCGTCCGGTGAATGGCAAACCTGCGCTGTTTACCCACGACGAAGTGATCACCCTGTTCCACGAGTTCGGCCACGGTCTGCACCATATGCTGACCCGCATCGAAACCGCTGGCGTGGCCGGGATCAGCGGTGTGCCGTGGGATGCGGTCGAACTGCCAAGCCAGTTTATGGAAAACTGGTGCTGGGAGCCGGACGCACTGGCGTTTATCTCTGGTCACTATGAGACCGGCGAACCGCTGCCGAAAGAACTGCTGGATAAAATGCTGGCAGCGAAAAATTACCAGGCGGCGATGTTTATCCTGCGTCAGCTGGAGTTCGGCCTGTTTGATTTCCGCCTGCACGCCGAGTTCAGCCCGGAACAGGGGGCTAAAATCCTCGAGACCCTGGCTGAGATTAAAAAGCAGGTTGCCGTCATTCCTGGGCCAACCTGGGGCCGCTTCCCGCACGCGTTCAGCCACATCTTCGCGGGCGGCTACGCGGCAGGTTACTATAGCTACCTGTGGGCCGACGTGCTGGCGGCAGATGCTTTCTCTCGTTTCGAAGAGGAAGGGATTTTTAACCGCGAAACTGGCCAGTCTTTCCTCGATAACATCCTGACCCGCGGGGGTTCAGAAGAGCCGATGGAGCTGTTCAAACGCTTCCGTGGCCGCGAGCCACAGCTGGATGCGATGCTTGAGCATTACGGGATTAAAGGCTGATTGCTACGTGAAGATCTGCTTAGTTGATGAAACAGGCGCCGGAGACGGCGCCTTATCTGTTCTGGCCGCCCGCTGGGGGCTGGAGCATGATGATGAAAACCTGATGGCGCTGGTGATGACGCCAGAGCATCTCGAATTACGTAAGCGCGACGAACCAAAACTCGGCGGTATTTTTGTCGACTTTGTTGGCGGTGCAATGGCACACCGACGTAAGTTTGGTGGCGGTCGTGGTGAAGCGGTTGCCAAAGCGGTCGGCATCAAGGGAAGCTATCTGCCGGATGTGGTGGATGCCACGGCGGGGTTAGGGCGTGATGCGTTTGTGCTGGCATCCGTGGGTTGTCATGTGCGGATGCTGGAACGGAATCCTGTGGTGGCCGCACTGCTCGACGACGGTCTGGTGCGTGGCTATGCAGATCCGGAAATCGGCCCGTGGTTGCAGGAGCGTTTGCAGCTGATCCACGCCTCCAGCCTGACGGTGCTGACCGATATTACCCCGCGCCCGCAGGTGGTCTATCTTGATCCGATGTTCCCGCATAAGCAGAAAAGCGCGCTGGTGAAAAAAGAGATGCGTGTGTTTCAGTCGCTCGTGGGTCCGGACCTGGATGCAGATGGTTTGCTGGGGCCTGCTCGCCAGTTAGCGACGAAGCGTGTGGTAGTGAAACGCCCGGACTATGCGCCGCCGCTGGCGGACGTTGCGACGACCAATGCGGTGACTACCAAAGGGCACCGGTTTGATATTTATGCCGGTACGCCGGAATAACAAAGCCCGGTGGCGCTAGCGCTACCGGGCATTTTGCACTTATTCGTCTTCTTCGTCACGCAGTGGAACAATCAGCATATCCACGTGAACGGTGTTAATCAGCTGGCGCGCTGAAGACATCAGCTTGCTCCAGAAGTCCTGATGGTGACCGCATACCACCAGATCCATATCGTATTTCTTAATTGCATCGACCAGCACCTGTCCCAGGTCGCCGCTACCGCTTAAGGTTTCGGTGATCGGATAACCTGCGTTAGTCGACAGTTCGCTCAGAGCATGGTGAGTCTCTTCGGAGATGCGTTTCTGCATATCGCCGAGATTGACGTCGATCAGACCGGTATAGAGGTCGGAGTAATTCACATCAACGTGAATCAGAGAAACTTTCGCGTTGTAGGGACGTGCCATGGATACTGCTTTATCAACCAGTACTTTGCTCTCCGGGGAGAGGTCTACCGCGATGAGAATGTGTTTGTAAGCCATAGTGTTACTCCTTCCTTAAGTTATCGATGACTATTACGAGAATGCCGCCGTCTGATACTTTATTACGGCCCAGTTAAACATATTTTTCAAGCTTTGGTGTTGATAACGATTAACCTTGTGGCAAAAAAATTAACGGATCTCCTACACTATTTAATGAGCCGTTCGGATTTTAAAATGCGAACCGGATCGATTTTGGTCATTCTTTCACTGAACTGTCTGTCAGGGCATTGGGGTGCGGTAGCTCAGAAGCCTTGCTTCGTGGGCGGACGCCGGGGAGGATGTATGATTAGCACCGTCGCATTGTTTTGGGCGCTATGTGTGGTTTGCATAGTGAATATGGCGCGCTACTTCTCATCGTTACGTGCGCTGTTGGTGGTACTTCGTGGTTGCGATCCGTTGCTTTATCAGTATGTGGACGGTGGAGGTTTCTTCACCTCGCATGGACAGCCCAGCAAACAGATGCGTCTGGTGGGATACATCTACTACCAGCGCTACCGCGATCATCACGATGAAGAGTTTATCCGTCGTTGCGAGCGCCTGCGTCGTCAGTTCATTTTGACCAGCGCCTTATGTGGTCTGGTCGTGGTCAGTATGGTTGCATTGATGATTTGGCATTGAGCTTCACAGCAGGCGGGGTAAGCCCGCCTGATTTCATCTGGTTCAGGGCGTAACTGAGAACCGGAGATTTGAGATATTGTCCTGAATTGAGATAACTTTCCCGCTATAGGTAATTTTCACTTCCCCGTTTGTATCCATACTGGCAGTGGTAATCGTGCCTGTACCTTCAATAACAGGATGCTTCATAGCAAGCTGATGGATAACGTCGGCATCATTCCCTGATATTTCCCCCGAGAGGTAGTAACGGTAGATTGTTGGCACGGTTGCGCCACCCTGATTGTTCACGGTCATATAGAGCCAGACGCTATCAGATAATTTATAAACGCGCTGTAGCTCATCGCTCTTTTGCTGACTGGGCTGGTGGTTTAGCCAGAGAAAACCAATGACCAGAGCCATAAGCGAAACGGTAACAAGGCGATGAATCCATTTAATAGCCGTTTTGAATGGCATAGTCTATTCCTTCTCTGATATTGCGTTGGTCGGTTGGGTCGTCTCCGTAAGGCGGCTTTTCGTACCATTTTCCCCATTCAGGTTTTGAGGTGCCTGCACGACCTTGAGCCCAGCCAGCTCCCATAAGAAGGATGTTTGCAGGGATACCCGCCGCAGTGCCAGCGGCTCCGAAGTTGAAGTTACCAAATGCAGCAAAATATGGGTCGAATTTTTTATAATCCCAGGGACCGCCATTACGAACTTTTTGGTAGAACCAATAATACGTTGAGGGAGTGGCCATATTACGCGACATGCCGTGCAGGCGTGCTTCACGCATGTTGTTAGCTATAACAATTGAGCCGGGGCCTGAAATAGGGACAGAAGCCATACATCCTCCTTTGTGTGGTTTTTCTTCTGACCGCTATCATAGTTTTATCTTCGAAATTGATTTGAGCAAAAAATGTTCAGAAAATCCTTATATTTTCAAACGTTTCATGATAGTTATCAGCACATAAAAAAAGCGGGTCAGTTTCCTGACCCGCTTTTTTGTCGCCTTCAACTGATTAGATCAGCTTCAGCGAAATCCAGTACAAACCACCAGACAACAGGATAGAGGCCGGGAGGGTGAATACCCAGGCCATCAGAATGTTGGTCACGGTTTTGCGCTGCAGACCGCCACCGTCAACAATCATGGTACCTGCCACGGACGAGGAGAGTACGTGGGTGGTAGACACTGGCATACCGGTATAGCTCGCCAGACCGATAGACACGGCTGCCGTCATCTGCGCGGACATACCCTGCGCATAGGTCATGCCTTTCTTACCGATCTTCTCGCCGATGGTGGTCGCCACACGACGCCAGCCAATCATCGTACCGATACCGAGCGCCAGCGCGACCGCCATGATGATCCAGATTGGCGCGTACTCAATGGTGTTGAGCATATCGCCTTTCAGTTTCTTCAGAAGACGCTGGTCATCAGCATTCACGTCAGGCAGCTTCGCCACTTTATCCGTCACATCAGAGATGCACAGCATAATGCGACGCAGCTGACCACGCTGTTCAACGGTCAGTTTGTCATAACTCTCGATAGTGCCCAGCATGCCTTTCGCACGTTCCAGCGCGTTAATCGCGTTTGCCGGATGGCAGTGGAACTCGCCTGGTACGGTGGTAGCGCCTGCTTCCGGAGAAGGAATCAACTGGTCAACGCCGGTCGCTTTCTTGAGAAGATCAGGATGCTGCTGGAAATAGATCTCGACGTTATTCACCGCATCACGGGTACGGGTGATTTCGTATCCGGAGGCATTCATGTTAACCACGAAACCTGCTGGCGCAACGCCAATCAGAACCAACATCACCAGACCAATGCCTTTCTGACCATCGTTCGCACCGTGTGAGAAAGCCACGCCGATTGCAGAAATGATCAGAGCGATACGTGTCCAGAATGGCGGTTTTTTCTTACCGTCTTTCTTCTCACGCTCTGCCGGAGTCAGGTGAATACGGGAGCGCTTTTTCGTGTTGCTCCAGTAACGACGCAGGATGAAAATTAATCCACCTGCAACCACCAGACCCACAATTGGGGAGACGATCAGCGAGGCAAAAATCCCCAGCACTTTCGGGATGTTTAACGCATCAACAACCGATGTACCGGTCATCAGGGCGTTAGTTAACCCGATACCGATAATCGCGCCGATGAGAGTGTGAGAACTGGATGCAGGCAGGCCGAAATACCAGGTACCGAGGTTCCAGATAATTGCAGCAAGCAGCATTGAGAACACCATAGCGAGGCCATGGCCAGAACTTACGTTAAGCAGCAGATCCGTTGGCAACATATGCACAATGGCATACGCAACGCTCAGTCCGCCCAGGAGGACACCAAAAAAGTTAAATACCGCCGCCATAACAACCGCCAGTTGCGATCGCATTGCGCGAGTGTAAATAACCGTTGCTACTGCGTTTGCAGTGTCGTGGAAGCCGTTGATCGCTTCGTAAAACAGTACAAAAACCAGAGCAAGCAATAATAAAAGCCCGGTATGTAAATCCAGGCCGGCAAACAAATGTAGCATAGGACGTTACGCCATTTTGAGGACATGAACGCGGCGCATTATCCAGGACAAATGCACGGCGGGCAAAGTGAAATATAGACTTTTTTTGACATACCACCTGATTTGGGAAAAGTGCCTGAAAGGATATTCTTTAAATTTCAATGAAATGGCTTTGTAATATCTTTTTACGCTGGTGTGACCACAGAGGAAACTTTACAATCCGCGGCAGTGAACAAAGAGGGTTTTGACGTGGAAAGGTTTGATGCCGTGGTCATTGGCGCCGGTGCGGCGGGTATGTTTTGTGCGGCGATGGCCGGACAAGCGGGTCGTCGCGTGCTGTTACTGGATAACGGTAAAAAACCAGGCCGTAAGATCCTGATGTCTGGCGGTGGGCGCTGCAACTTTACTAATCTGTATGTTGAACCCGCGGCCTATTTGAGCCAAAACCGTCATTTTTGCAAATCTGCGCTGGCGCGTTACACCCAGTGGGACTTTATCGACCTCGTGGGTAAACACGGTATTGCGTGGCATGAGAAGACGTTGGGTCAGCTGTTCTGCGACGATTCCGCGCAGCAGATTGTCGATATGCTGGTGGCCGAGTGCGAGAAGGGCGGTGTAACGATGCGCCTGCGCACGGAAGTGCTGGACGTTGCGCGTGATGAGCAAGGTTACACGCTGCAACTCAACGGTGAAACCGTCAGCACCGACAGCCTGGTGATCGCCAGCGGTGGTCTTTCTATGCCGGGTCTGGGTGCCTCGCCATTTGGCTACAAGATTGCCGAGCAGTTCGGCCTGAAGGTGCTGCCAACGCGTGCGGGGCTGGTGCCGTTTACGCTGCATAAACCGCTGCTGGAACAACTCCAGACACTTTCTGGCGTCTCGGTTCCGTCGGTCATCACCGCCGAAGACGGTACGGTATTCCGCGAAAACCTGCTCTTCACTCACCGCGGCCTCTCTGGCCCGGCGGTACTGCAGATCTCCAGCTACTGGCAGCCGGGGGAGTTTGTCACGGTTAACCTGCTTCCCGATTGCGATCTGGATGCCTTCCTCAACGAGCAGCGTGTGGCGCACCCGAATCAGAGCCTGAAAAACACCCTGGCAATGCAGCTGCCGAAGCGTCTGGTGGAATGTTTGCAGGTGCTGGGGCAGATCCCGGATGTTTCGCTCAAGCAGCTTAACAGCCGCGAGCAGGAGACGCTGGTGGAGACGCTGACAAACTGGCGCGTGCAGCCAAACGGCACGGAAGGCTACCGCACCGCAGAAGTCACGCTGGGCGGGGTCGACACGAATGAACTCTCTTCCCGCTCCATGGAAGCGCGCAACGTGCCGGGGCTCTATTTTATTGGCGAAGTGATGGACGTCACCGGCTGGCTTGGCGGGTACAACTTCCAGTGGGCATGGGCAAGTGCCTGGGCATGTGCTCAGGCTCTGGCAGATGTCCGAGGACAATAAAGTTGTACACAAAGCACTAAAGTTGTAACCATTCTCAAAAAACGACGCTAATGTTGTATACTTACTGAATGTGTGGTTATAGGGTTGGAGACTATAAAATGCACATATAGGTACGTATCAATGTCGTTTTTAGGGTACGATCATGGCTAGGGGTAGGCGTCTCAAATCCTATTTGGATTATGAAAATGCGCTAGGTGACGGCATAGGAGTGGGCTATGGCCAAAGTTATCAGCCCTGGCTTAGAGCTCAGGACGTTAAATCCCGTGGAAACCGTTCGATAGTCTTTGGCCTTAAGACGTTTCGAAACCATCATCTCCTTTCTTCTGTCGAAAGTAACTTTTTCTATCTGGCTGAGTTTAATGACTCGGTGATTGATATCCGGGAACAATTCCCACTCTTTCCTCTCCGGCTTACCCAACAAATAGCAAATCATCTACATTTTCAACATCCTATGGTGAGGGGAGTAAGAGGAGTACCTGTCGAAGTTCTGAATGTTATGACAACCGATTTTTTACTGACCTTGAGAACTCCTGAAGGCGGACTTCGATACAAAGCTATAGCAGTAAAACATAACGAGAGCATACCTGAACGCGAAGCCCAAAAACTTGAAATAGAGAGGATGTTTTGGCAGTTGATTGATGTTGAGTTTCAAATTTATGTTGGCTCGGAACTCAATAACGTCGTCGGTAAAAACATTTGCTGGGCTACTTCTGTATTAAGAGATGGTTCTGAATTTTATGATAAATATCCTCTTGATAAAATCCTATGGAAGCTTAAACCAGATGTTTATCCCATAGTAGGACTACGTGCAATGATTTCATCAATCTTTGGGGTAGACGCACAAGAAGCGATGATGTTATTGCAGGCAATGATTGGATTAAAAATGATAAATGTTGATTTATCATATCCAATACTCGAAACCGGTCTGATAAAGATAATTTCCAATGACCACTATATAGGACTGAACGCAAATGGATATTATTAGGAATTCAGTCTGGCTCTCTCAAGGCACTGATTTGCTTGCAGAGGGACTTTACCGTGTTTTGGATTTTGACAGAAAGGTCGATTTGTTAATTTTGTTTAAAATAAAATCAGAAAGAACGGGTAAGCCAATCCCTTTCTCATTTTCAATGTTTAAATATTATATTGAATCAAATAGCATAACTTGTAAAGATTATATATATCCTTCATATATGTTAGTAGATGAGAAAGAATTAACAGATAAAGACAGAGGAAGGCGAGATGAAAATTACAATATCATTAAAGATCTTGTAGATGACAGAATGTTTCTGTTCGACTATGCATTACATAAAAAGTCGCACCTTTTAATGGATTACTCAAGAAATAAAAAAATATCACAATATACTATCAGAACGCTTCTGGCGTTGTATTGGCGACATGGGCAGGATATTTATGCATTGCTACCCGCATTCTCGAACTGTGGCGCCGCTGGGAAAAGTAGAATCAAACATGAAATTAAACTTGGGAATTCCAAAAAAAACAGAGCATTACCTAATGAACGATCACGTGTTTTCATTCTTAATGAAAGAGATATAAATAATATTAGAAAATCTCTCATTACGTATCATTATAAAGTTAACGGAGATACGATAAAGAAAACATTAGAGAGACATATTGATTTGTATTTTAGGGATGAAATTAAAACAGCAAACCTAGAAAATAGAGCTCCATATGTTCCTTCTTTAAAACAATTTTCATACTGGAATAAAAAACTCTTCACTAAAGATTTCTCGATAAATAAGAAGAACACGAAAAAAGAAATAGACCTCAAAATGCGGGCGCTTTTAGGTAGTGTGGCTAATACAACTGTTTTGCCGGGTGATGTTTTCGAAATAGACTCAACTGTCGCTGATGTACATCTTATTTCGAGTTTAAACAGACGAAAAGTCATTGGGCGTCCTACTATTTATACAGTGGTGGATCGTGCAACAAGAATGATTGTTGGCCTTCATGTTTCTTTATACCATGCTTCATGGCGAGCCGCCCGACAAGCGTTAGCAAATTGCTTTATGCCAAAAAAAGAATATTGTAGATTATTTGGAATCTCTATTACTGATGATGATTGGCCTTGTTCTCACATTCCATTAACATTGATGTGTGACAACGGGGAGATGATTGGTCTTAAACCTCAGGAAGAGATGACCCCCCTGACAAAACTTGAGTTTGCGCCAGTCGGTAGAGGCGACAGAAAAAGCATTGTTGAACGCTGTTTCGGCATTCTGAATGATGAGGTTATTCATAGGCTTATTGGAACAACACGAAGGGGAAAGATTGTTAAAGGAGAGCCAACACCGCAATCCAGGGCTTGTTTAACGATTCAGGAGGTCACGTCTTTACTGATTCGGGAGATACTTGCACATAATCAGAGAACGTATGAGGAACTGGCTTATATCAATCCCTTACTGATTGAAAATGATCTCGTAATATCACCAAAAAATAGTTGGATGATAAGCTTAAAGCACGGGAGATTCAGCGCAAGAGCCGTTGGGGCCGACGAAGTGATCGCACGATTGTTAATCCCTGTGAACGCTAACATTACCGCCGGTGGGATTCAGTACAATAATCTTTTTTATGAATGTGATCCTGAAATTGCATCAGGTGTCAGAGTATTTGGAAGAACCACTTGTGAAGCAAGAATAGATGACAATTGCGTAGATTATATATATGTAAGATTTGACAAAAATAGCATTTTCAAAAAACATTACCTACTTAAGAAAAGAGATGTATTTAAAGGGAAAGCTCATCTTGATACAGATGTAATGGCTGATTGGGTAGATACTCAAAAAGAAATTAATTTATTTACTCTGGATTCGCTCAGCAATATCAATAATAAAGATGAATTTAACAGGAAAGGTAACGAAAGATTAAATGGAATATACGAATCTCGCCGGGTACATGGTAAAGATATTAAAAAGAACAGGAAAAATGAACTTGATTCATTAGGGCGAACTCATGTTGCTAATGGAAGATCTGAACCCCTACTTCCTTCATCCAGTAATGTTCTGCTTTTGCCTGGCCGGGAGGAGAAACAAAGATGGTTAAAAGGTAAGAAGAAGACTGAGGACGCAGAATAATGAATCTTATACGGCGCGTTTCAGCGATATATAAAGAACAGGAGTTACCTGAGTATCGTGGCAATCCCTTAATTGAAGCACTTCCTGAAGCGCTTACGGAAGATGAAGTACTTCTGGAAATGAGTTATTTCCCCGAAATTGACGAAAAAATCCGCTGGACTGCCCCGGCGAATGTTAGAGAGCAGTATGTCGAACGTATAAAGAAATTCCGTTGCCCTCAAACCAATCTTATCCAGGCTTATAAGATGATCTTACGGGCACTTAGGGAAAGCTATGCAGCTCGTAATCCTTTAAAAAGCGGAACAATTCAATATCTTCATTACTATGGAAATGAGCGTCCTGATATTGAGCCAGAAAGTGGATATTTTAAATCCCAGGCTGAAACTATTACGATAGTTGGAATGAGTGGTTCTGGAAAAACTACCATGATTGAGCAAGTCATGGATCATTTCCCTCAGATTATAGAACACAGCAGCTATAAAGGAGTTTTTCCCGGCTTCAGTAAGCAAATTGTATGGGTAAAGATTAATTGTCCATACAATTCAAGTGTGAGAGACCTTTGTGAAGAGATTTTACAAAAATTAGATGATGCAATTGGTATTGAACGAACTACACCTGAGATTAGAAATGGTGCTCTGGCTCGCCAGATTGCACAAAGAATTAAATCATCATTTTTGGGTATCCTTGTTATTGATGAAATGCAGAGGCTTAAATTTTCAAGAACCGGGGGTGAGAGTAAGTTGATTGATTTTTTACATGAAATTGTAGATTCCATGGGGGTATCTATGGTTTTTTGTGGAAATCATCCTTTTGACGAGACGCTGACAAAGAAAATGAGAATTGCCAGGCGGGCAGAGTCTGGTGGTTACATGAAAATTAAGAATGTTAGATACGATTCACAAGACTGGCAATCGTTTATTCATTATTTATGGCCATTACAATGGACAAATGTTGAAACTCCATTAAATGATGAGTTAAACGAAAAATTATTCATTTTATCTAAAGGCAATATTGGATTGGCTCAGATGATTTATCGGGGGGCACAATTAAAGGTTATCGGTAGCGGCAATGAAATCATCACTGGCGCAGTCTTGTCGGCCTCTGTACCGGTACTCGTGAGTCATACGGAGGAATATAAGGATACTCCACTCCCGGGGGCCGCGACTGAAGATGAGGAAGCTAAATGGCTCTCTGCATCTAATGAGGGTGATGCTTCGGCTAAAATCATGGCAGAGAAGTCCCTAAAGTCTTTGATCCCTGGGGATATAGACAGGCCACAGCACAAGGAATTCGTAGGAAAAATAGACGAGGTTTTGCGCAATTTCGACGAGAAAATACTGTCTCTTGACCACGATCTTGTTATCAACAGAACAGCTGAAAAGAAAAATACCTACGATGCTCTTCAGCGTTGCGGGCTTATAAATATAGATCCACTTAATAAATTGTAATGAGGTAACAGTTCGTAACGGTCAAAGAGAGGTGTGGGAAATGAGAATGTTGCCTGTTTTGCCTGATGAATCCTTGTTCAGCCGGTTTTGTCGGACAACTACCGTGTACGGTATGTCCCCATCTTCTCTGTTAACGATCATTTTCAACAAACCTGATATGAACGTCCATCCAATTCTCAATTCAGGATTAAAGGCTATTTCTCTTCATACATCCGAAAGTGCAGATCAGCTCTGGCATGAACAGACTTTACTCCCTCTTTTTGCCTGGGCACTACCAATCAGTCGTAATGAAATTATGGATTTCAACACGACCCCTGCCAGGCTTAATCGATTGTGCCGCCTTAGTAATTTTTCACTAGGGCAGCGCACACTATTGAAGTTTTGCCCGGTTTGCGCTCGTGAAGATACTTTTCATTATGGTGTTACTTATTGGCATCTGGCGCATCAGCTTCATGGGGTTACAACCTGCCATCGGCATCCGGTAGCGCTTGAAAGCATCCATGTCCCTTCTTCACCGCACATACGTATTGGACTGATGCCTCCTGTTTCGTATACAGAACAACTTAGCAATGAGATAGACTTCGATTTTGCTAAGTTTTGTTATGAGTCCCTAAATATAATCAGAAGAAAAGATATTACACACCCCAATTACATGGATGTACTTAAAAAGTTGAATTTATTATCATTGGATGGAAATTTAAAGAAAAATGTATTCTACGCACATGTTTATGCTAAGTGCCAGTTATTTGGGGAGGGTTCATCGGGACTTATACCAACATCCCTAACTGATTATCATTACTGGGAGCCTATACTCAAAGACAAATGTTGTCAGCATCCCACAAAGCATCTTTTGCTTTGTTATTGTTTGTTAAATACTTGCTGGCCAACGTATGCAGGAAGTCGTACTAATAAAAAGAAAGAAATCTTTAAAAGTCATAAGAAATACAGTTTTCATATAGTTGAAAATAATACTAGTGTTAGCAACCTTGGGAAGGAATTTAGTCGCAGCAGATGTTACATTAAAACACTTATTTATAAAAAATACCTGAGGGCGTTTAAGCGAAACACAAAAATTAATATATTCACTGAATTGCTTATCAAGTCTATGGCTGTAAGGGGGTTTAGTCTGGCATCCATAGCTGAGAAAAACTCATTATCGGAAGGAGCTGTATCCTCTGTAATTTCATCTTGTTACGGTTTATGCTCATGGCGTAAAAAATGTAAAAAAGATTCTTTAAGACGGCGTCATAAGCAGAAAATATTAAGATTTATACATAATCAATCCGTTTCTATAACACGAAAGTTAGTCAAAGAAAGTTGTTATGCAAGTTTCTATTGGCTAAATAAACATGAATGTGACTGGCTTAATTCCTGTCTTCCTAAAACAATACGATGCTATAAAAATAAAAGAGTAGACTGGAGCGAGAGAGATATTATCTCATCATCATTAATAAATGATGTTTTATCTCAGGGGCAGTACTCGATGTCACTTACAAGTCTAGATGCTTTACTGGGAGGGCATGGCTGGCTTTTGAAATACAGAGATAAACTACCAATGACAATGATACTTCTCAGAAAAATGGAACTAATTAAATAAGAGGGAGTTATATGGTTTACGAAAATGAATTGTGGCACAGTTTTCTTCTGCGTTCACAGATAATGTATAACTTATCCAATTGCAGGAACATAATATCAAAGCATGGCGCACTAAGGTACGATGCCTTTCCTCGTTTCGAACTGATTGATATGTACAAATTGCATAGCTTGCAGGATATATATGACATTCTTGCCACTAGAAATGGTTATATACTAACTTCCAATATAGTGTCGTTATCTTCTGGTGTTTACGGGTATTTTAACGCTGTTGAAGATGCCTGTCGGAAAAATTTTCACATAACTAATTCATATCCATTGGTAAACATCTCAAACATTCGTTACTGTCACAAATGTATTGTTGAAGATATACACTCTAAAGGCATTGGTTATCTGCGTCATAGATGGTTGTTTGAATCTAAATGTGCAGTTCATAGTACCAGTTTATATGAGGTTTGTTTTGATAACTATTTGAATGCAGTGAAAGGACTTAGTGACTTAATTATAAGTGGAATAAATCCTCATGGTTATTGTTCCCTTGTGGTTGACGTTTCAAACCCTTTCAAAAATCCAGTGTATATATTACCATGTGCACGTAATAAAATTTTAAAATGGATTTCGGACAATAAAAATATGCTGATTTACTTTCTCTTTGATCTCTTCAAATGTAAGTCGCATTCAAGTTTATCTAAGGTTATCGAAGTCAAGATAATGCATGATAGATATATTTCTGCGGTGTTCAAGATGTTAAGTGAAGTTAATTTTTGTAATTTCAACTCATTTATTTCTGATATTTTTGAGGACGTAAGTTATGCCTCTATCGGACTTGATGATTATTCTGTTAATGTGCATTTTCTCAGGCTAAGGGCTGCAGATTGTAAATTTTGCCAGTTGAATGGTAAATATTTTTGCTCACTTTACAATGTAAAACTTCTTCGCTAATTTCACTTCATTTATAAAATACTAAGAAAGCTAGTTAGATAAGGTTTTATATTTTGACTGGGGCAGGAATAAATTATCACTCATAGAGTTTCCCTGGGGGTTACCACCTGTGTATGATGCCGGTTAGCAACAACGTCTAAAAGACCTGCGATCACGTGGGTCCCTCTCCAGCAAAGGGGCAAGGGGTGCTATATAACGGTGTACTGCTTACCCAATACGGCCTTGTATTTGAAAGATGCCGCATCTTGGCAGGATTCGTATTACAGCCTATAGTCTGTTAATGAGCATTACAGCCTATATGCTGTAAATCCCTGCGTTATGCTTGTTAACTCGTCGATACGGAAGGTCACTTATGAACACTCAATACGCTTTGAAGACTTTGAATCAGTTACGTCCTGTTTTAATCGGCTTTCGCAAAGCCAATGGACTGACGCAAAAAGATGTTTCTGAACGTTTGGGTATAACACAGCAAACTTATGCCCGACTAGAGGCCAACCCTGCAAGTGCGGGTTTTGAGCGTTTGTTTAGGGTGTTCAGCGTCCTTGGAGTGGAGATCGTACTTTCATCCAGGGAACCATTGTCAGATGCAAAGCCCGAATACGGAGCTATGCACAATTATTCTTCACTTCCAGCCAGGCGGGAGAAATGGTGACGCCTGGCGCTTCCCGGTCTAATTTTTCTTCAACAAGATTAACCCCTTAGCGGCCTGAAGTATCAGGTTGCGATAGAGCCTTTCATTTCTTCTGTTATGTTAAATACACCATTTTGAGCTATTTCGCTCGGCCTTAAATTATCTCTTCATTCTTCAGTGAAAATTTTATGTCGATCACATTATCGATGAATTTAGGAAATAATCCGTAAATGAAAATCTATCTTCTTTTAAATTCATCAGTGTCAGTAGCAAATATTACGCATAAAAGAATGGTTATTATTATCATTTAAATTATAAAGCTCATGAGTCAATTCCAAAAAATATAATAAGCATTGAAATCATTACCCGTGATTCTGGAGTTTTAACTTTGCCATGTAACCAACCACAAGTTAGTTTCCGGTGTTTTGAGGGGCAGTAAAGTTCTGAAAGCGCGACCAGATCATAATCCCGAAATGTCGTTAAGATATTCTGAATAACGGTTATCCCTGCTTGTTGGCAGGCATTTGAAAATATATTTTGTATTCAGGTTGCAGCAAAACGCTTTCTTACACACAGGACTTCATATGCGGCTCAGAAAATTAAAACTGAAAAACTTCAGAGGCTACAGAAACTCTACTGAAATCATTATTGATGAAAGCATGACGGGTATTGTCGGTCGTAATGACTTTGGGAAATCAACGCTTCTGGAAGCGCTGGCTATTTTTTTTGAAACAGAAGGAATGAAGGCTGACAAGAATGACATGAACTGTTTCAGCCTAAGAGAAGGGGACGGCCGTTTTGAAATAGCCTGTGAATTTGATGACCTGCCCGATTTTATCATGATCGACGACAGGGTGCAGACCACGCTCGCCTCAGAACATCTGCTGAATGAGGACGGCAATTTTGAAATCGTCAAAACGTTTAAAGCAACGACCTCAGGAAAACCGGAGCAGACCTGCATCCGCTGCATCCACCCGGATGAGGAGCCCCTGAGAAATTTACTGGGCATGAAAATTTCTGAGCTCAAGGCGGTGGGAAAAGAAGTTGAAAAAAATGTGGCGGATAAACGCACTGCATCGTTATGGCGTCAGGCCATCAGGGAAGCCGCAGCCCCCTATACCTGTTCGGAAATTATGCTGGATGTCGATAAAGAGTTCGGAACCGACACAAAATCATTATGGGGTAAGATCCTCGATTTGCTGCCCACGTATGCGATTTTCAAAGCCGACAGGGAAAGCAGCGACGGGGATTCCGAAGCTAAAAACCCCTTACAGCAGGCCGTAAAAGACGCTCAGGCTGCGCTGCAGGACAAAATTACAGCGCTGGAAAATGAGATTCAGGACAGCGTCCTGGATGTCGCACAGAGAACGCTGGATAAATTACGTGAAATGGCCCCCGAACTCGCCAGTGAACTGACTCCACGATTTAAGGAGAAACCCAAGTGGACCTTCAATTTCACCCTGGACGGGGAAAATGGCATCCCCATCAATAAGCGCGGCAGCGGGATAAGGAGGCTTATCCTGTTGAATTTTTTTCGGGCTGAGGCTGAAAAGAATGTCGCGGGGACGCCCAGAAATGTGATTTATGCCATAGAGGAGCCTGAAACGTCACAGCATCCGAACTATCAGATGATGCTGATGAAAGCGTTACTGGCACTGGCAGGCCAGCCGCACCGTCAGATTATCGTCACCACCCATGTCCCGGCGCTGGCCGGATTAATCCCTGTCGAAGGCGTACGTTATGTTACCCGAAATGAGGCGGGTGAACCCGTAGTAAAAATGCCGGATGACGCAGTGCTGAAGGAAGCCACTGAAAGCCTGGGGGTGCTGCCAGAGACCGGTATGGAAAGGGCGCAGGGGATTGTTCTGGTAGAGGGAAAGTCGGATGTTACTTTCCTGAGGCATGCGGCCAGTTCATTAAAACAGTCAGGTGCGCTGCCAGCCTCTCTGGAGGACGTGAAAATAGTGCCAGTCCTCATAGGAGGGTGTGGTAGCGTCAAACACTGGGTTACATTGAATCTGGCCAAAGATCTGGGGCTTCCCTGGTGCGTATTTCTGGACTCCGATATTGGGGGAGACCCTGCACAGGTTCTGTCCATCCAGAAGCGTAAAAAAGAAGTAGAGGAGGCCGGTAAGGTATTTTTCGCTACGCGCAAACGTGAGATAGAAAACTATCTGTGCCCGGATCTTATCGAGGAAATTACTGGTGTAGCCGTCACGTTTACGGACACCTGTGACGCTAAAAAAATAATCGGCCGGGCTGTGGGAATGAAACCCGATAATGTACTAGATAAATTCTGGCCTCAGATGACATCAGAAAGAATCATCTCAAGATCAACCTATCATGACGGAACGCAGGAGAGAAGCGAGCTGGTTGAGATCCTGAGCGACATTGTATCCATGACGAGATAATGTATTAAATAAGCATCTCAGGTGCATATATTCCGGTCCTCAACAAAGGACCGGAGTACAGAGTAGTAAAAACCCGAAATTAATCGGGTTTGAATTATATAAAGATTAACCGACTCCCGCGCCCAGGAACGATGTAAAATCACGCTTGTCGTGACATTTCTACAATGTTTACTTTTGACTATCAAGCCATTTATTCATCTGCTCAATTTCACCTTTTTGAGCTTTAATGATGTCCTGCGCGAGCTTTCTCATTTTCGGATCTTTTCCGTATTTGAGCTCGGTCTCAGCCATTGCTATTGCCCCTTCATGGTGCGCTACCATGCCTTTCGCAAAAGCCTTGTCGGGATCGGACTCATTTACGGCAGCCATCATTTTGTCATGCATGTCTTTCATGCCAGCCATATATTCCTGTGACGAAGCCGAGGTAGACATATCAGTCATTTTCATTTCTGAATGTTCTGCTGAAATCGCTGGCAGGGATAACATTAATACTGCAAATAAAGTGTTTCTGGCTTTCATAAAAAATATCCTTTTAGCGTTGATGCCCGTTAACTGTAGCAGAATCTGATAAAAATGCCCCCTGTAGGGGGCAAAGATGTTGCCATATATCCGGTTACGGAAAAATCTATCAAGGAAATAAGGACAGCACAGATACTTCCCTCGCCGTCAGCCTGCACTGAGCATGCGACGATGCGCTTCGGCCATGGCCTGATGTGGGCCAGACTGACCGTTATTCATAAATTCATGGGCAACTGCAGCTCTTTCATGCTCATTCATTGCCGCTAATGACTTCGACGGCCCGGTAGGGGAAACGGTCTGACTTCCCATCATCCTCTGATGACTTTCCACCATTTTCTGGTGCGCATCCGCCGACCCGTTCGTCATGGTTTCATGAGCAATAATGGCCTGTTCATGCTGGTCCATACCGGCCATACGAGGTGCAGTCCCCTGGATCCCGACAGGAGCCGCAGCAGACTGCATCTGGTGAGCAGGTGCCTGTGCATTGTTGACCCGCTCATGGATATTCACGGTTTCAGTGGCCCAGGCCGAAGAAATTAAGCCAAAGCCCAGCAAGGATGCTAATACGATATTTTTCATGATAACTCTCCATTTCTTAATTAGTGATGTCCGGGGGAGTACAACCGGTGTTTTCAGTTCCATAACTGAAACAGGTTCGGAAGTGTTTATTTCTCCGGGAGGGGACTGGATATTCATTTCCTGGCGTCCACTGACGCCGGATATTGATAAAGCAATCCAGCCTTCCTGATAAGTTGCACTAATTATATCGAATGGCTTCTGTTTGCTGCATGACAGGCTAATGACATCTTTGTCATTTAAATCTTTATTCCCAGCACTGGGTGTCCGGAATCATTTTCTCCAGTCTGGGCACGGATAAGATAAAACGCGTTGAGTGTACGTCCGATTCCACCTGCACTCTTCCGTGATGTGCTTCCACGATTGACTTCACAATCGCAAGGCCGATGCCGCTGCCTTCTCCTTTTCGTTGTCTGGACGGATCCACCCGATAAAAACGGTCAAACAACCTTGATAAATGCTCTTCAGGGATTGGTTTCCCCGGATTTTCAATCACAAGGTCAAAAAAGCTCTCCTGCTCTCTTATTGAGACGGTGATTGCCTGTCCCTCCGGGGTATAACGCAGGGCATTGGATAACAGATTATTGATCGCCCTTCTGAACATTTGTGGATCTCCCTCAACCAGGCAGGGCATCCCGTTAAATTTGAGCGTGATATTGCGTTCTTCGGCCCAGGCTTCGAAAAACTCGAAGACTTTCATGACTTCCGCTCTGAGGTCAAACATGACCCTGTCAGGTATCAGCTGATTATTATCTGCCTGTGCCAGGAACAGCATATCGCTGACCATTTTGGTCATCCGGTTATACTCTTCAAGACTGGAATAGAGGACATCCTCAAGTTCCCTCTGTGTTCGATCCTGACTCAGTGCGATTTCAGTCTGCGTCACCAGATTGGTGATGGGCGTTCTGATCTCATGCGCGATATCGGCAGAGAAATTGGCCTGGCGGGTAAAGACATCCTCAATCTTTCCAATCATATGATTGAACGAGATAACCAGTTGCTCCAGCTCAATGGGAACGCGTGTCGGTTCCAGTCGCGCATCAAGATTCTCGGAGGTGATGTTTTTAATGGCATTGCTGACATTACGAAGGGGCAGGTGCCCCTGACGGACAGCGATTCGAATGATCAGAACAATCAACAGGCTTATCACGACGGCAATCGCAATCAGGTTCTTTTTCAGCGCATCGAGGTAATGGAGATGGAAATTAATGGATAGGCCAGTCAGCATGACATAGTTCTGCTGTTTGCCCTGAAATATCGCCTGACCAGAGGAGGCGATAATCCTGTATGTTTCCATCTTCATTTCGGACCCGGTATCCATCGGTCCCGCAGGATCCTCCACCGTCCAGAGAAAGACATCCCGTGCGCGGCTGTGCTCGCTAAAATCTGCTGAATTCACTGCCGGGCGTAGTGCCGCCCCCTGAGCTGAGCTAAAGAGCACTTCCCCCCTGGGATTGAGGAGCAAAAGGGCAACGTTGCGGTAGCTGGCAATTGATTCCTTTATTTTGCTTATTTTTTTATCATCCGGATCCACCGGGGACTGCAGTATACGGTTCAGTGTGGTGCTGATTTGTTGAAGATCGCTGACATCCTGCTCGGCAAAATGATTTTCAACAGAATGCAGCATAAACCAGGTGAATGCGATAAAAGCCAGTATCGTGGACAGGCTGATAAAAAAGGTCAGCCGCAGAGCGAGCGAGAAAGGGCGTCTGGAAGGTTTGCTATGCATCCGGGACCTCCAGCATGTAGCCCACGCCCCGGACTGTCTGGATCAGCTTTGTCTCGTAATCGTTGTCTATTTTAGCGCGGAGTCGCTTTACTGCGACATCGATCGCATTAGTGTCGCTGTCAAAATTCATGTCCCAGACCTGAGAGGCAATCAGGGAGCGGGGAAGAACCTCTCCCTGATGGCGAATGAAGAATTCCAGCAGGCTGAACTCTTTACTGGTGAGCACAATGCGGTTTCCGGCGCGACTGACTTTTCTGGATACGAGATCAATCGAGAGGTCAGCCACCTTAAACTGGCTTTCCGTGATCATCGTGTTTCCCCGCCTCAGAAGGGTTCTCACCCGGGCGAGCAGTTCGGCAAACGCAAAGGGTTTAACCAGATAATCGTCCGCACCCAGTTCCAGTCCTTTGACCCTATGTTCGATCGTGCCGAGGGCTGTCAGCAGTAAGACCGGCATACCCTTTCCGGCAGTGCGCAGCATGCGGATGATATCCCAGCCGTTCACATCAGGTAGCATGATATCCAGAATGACTAAATCATACTCGGCTGTCATGGCGAGATGATATCCGGTAAGACCATTATCAGCGTGATCCACTACGAACCCTGCCTCTGTAAGCCCTTTGCTGAGATATTCACCTGTTTTAATTTCGTCTTCGACGATCAATATTTTCATCTTGCTCCCCGGCTGGCTGCTAATGTCATTCTATTGCGCCCACGATCGTTATCAACGGATTACAGCAAAAATGACAACATTGTCATTATCCTGTCACCCGGCAAACAGAGAGCGTTAGGTAAAGTACCCCTATCAATACTCTGGACTTCATTTGAACCATTTACCAGGTCTGCCTGGACGAGAAGCGTTATGTTCAAATTAAAATTACTCAGCATTAGCACGATATTCATCCTGGCAGGCTGCGTGTCGCTTGCGCCTGAATATCAGCGGCCCGCAGCACCGGTACCCCAGCAGTTTTCACTGTCCCATAACAGCCTGACGCCAGCGGTAAATGGCTATCAGGATACGGGCTGGCGTAACTTTTTTGTCGATCCCCAGGTTACCCGGTTGATCGGTGAAGCTCTGACTAATAACCGTGATTTGAGAATGGCTGCCCTGAAGGTTGAAGAGGCCCGAGCCCAGTTCAACGTCACGGATGCAGATCGTTATCCCCAGCTGAATGCCTCATCCGGGATAACATACAGCGGTGGTCTGAAAGGTGACAAGCCGACCACACAGGAGTACGACGCGAGACTGGAGCTCAGCTATGAGCTCGATTTTTTCGGCAAACTTAAGAACATGAGTGATGCTGATCGCCAGAACTACTTTGCCAGCGAAGAAGCCCGTCGGGCCGTACACATCCTGCTGGTATCCAACGTTTCACAAAGCTATTTCAGCCAGCAACTGGCGTACGAACAACTTCGTATTGCGCGGGAAACGCTGAAAAATTATCAACAGTCCTATGCTTTCGTTGAGCAGCAGCTCGTGACCGGGAGTACGAACGTTCTGGCACTTGAACAGGCGCGAGGACAAATCGAAAGTACCCGCGCCGAAATAGCCAAACGAGAAGGCGATCTGGCTCAGGCAAACAATGCCCTGCAACTGGTGCTGGGAACGTACCGCGCACTTCCGTCAGAAAAAGGGATGAAAGGCGGGGAGATAGCCCCAGTAAAATTGCCACCAAATCTGTCTTCACAAATTTTGCTGCAGCGACCGGATATTATGGAAGCGGAATATCAGCTGAAAGCGGCTGATGCCAATATTGGCGCAGCGCGAGCGGCCTTTTTCCCCTCAATTACCCTGACCAGTGGTCTTTCCGCAAGCAGTACGGAGCTGTCCAGCCTGTTTACGTCAGGAAGTGGAATGTGGAATTTTATCCCTAAAATTGAAATTCCTATATTTAATGCTGGCAGGAATAAAGCCAATCTGAAGCTGGCTGAAATTCGCCAGCAACAGTCGGTGGTTAATTACGAACAAAAAATTCAGTCAGCCTTTAAGGATGTTTCCGACACGCTTGCGCTGCGCGACAGCCTTAGCCAGCAACTTGAGTCACAGCAGCGTTATCTTGATTCACTTCAGATAACTCTCCAGCGTGCCAGAGGATTGTATGCAAGTGGTGCTGTCAGTTACATCGAAGTGCTGGATGCAGAACGTTCCCTCTTCGCTACCCAGCAAACCATTCTCGATCTTACCTATTCCCGGCAGGTTAACGAAATTAATCTGTTTACCGCGCTGGGTGGCGGTTGGGTAGAGTAAATTTATTTAATTAATCAGGAAATTAAAATGCGTAATTCACTTAAAGCCGTTTTATTTGGTGCCTTCTCTGTCATGTTTTCTGCCGGTCTTCATGCTGAAACACATCAGCATGGCGATATGAATACTGCCAGTGATGCTTCGGTACAGCAAGTTATCAAGGGCACCGGTGTCGTTAAAGACATTGATATGAATACTAAGAAAATCACCATTTCGCATGAAGCAATTCCAGCGGTGGGCTGGCCTGCAATGACCATGCGCTTTACTTTTGTTAATGCAGACGATGCTATTAATGCCCTGAAAACAGGCAACCATGTCGATTTCTCGTTTATTCAGCAGGGCAATATCTCCTTACTCAAAAGCATTAACGTGACGCAGTCCTGATTGGCTGTCCGGAGCGATTACATCCTGTGCGCCTGTACATTCACATAGGTATATGTGTGAGTTAACCGTCAGGCGCATATGCCAGGTGTTTTGATTTTTTAGCGGAAAATTGTATGGCTTCTTTAAAGATAAAATATGCTGCAATAATTATCAGCAGCCTCATAGCAGGGGGGCTGATATCGGTTACTGCCTGGCAGTATGTAAACTCAGCACAAAAGACAGAAAAAACAGAACAAAAGGCACCGGAACGAAAGGTGCTTTTCTGGTATGACCCAATGAAACCGGATACCAAATTTGATAAACCCGGAAAATCGCCCTTTATGGATATGGACCTGGTGCCAAAATATGCTGATGACAGTGGCGATAAAAGCAGTGGCGGGATCCGTATCGACCCAACCCAGGTTCAGAATCTGGGATTAAAAACGCAAAAAGTCACGCGAGGAATGCTGAATTATTCTCAGACAATCCCGGCTAATGTCAGCTATAACGAGTATCAGTTTGTTATTGTGCAGGCGCGTTCTGACGGGTTTGTCGAAAAAGTCTACCCCATGACGATTGGCGATCATGTGAAGAAGGGGACGCCACTTATCGATATTACCATTCCGGACTGGGTGGAAGCACAGAGTGAATTCCTTCTGTTATCCAGCACCGGTGGTACTTCCACGCAAATTAAAGGCGTTCTGGAACGGCTTCGCCTGGCAGGTATGCCGGAAGAGGATATTCAGAGACTGCGTTCTACCCGGAGCATTCAGACCCGTTTTACCATTAAAGCACCTATTGATGGTGTCATTACTGCATTTGACCTGCGCACCGGCATGAATATTTCGAAAGATAAGGTGGTGGCTCAGATTCAGGGAATGGACCCGGTCTGGATCAGCGCTGCAGTGCCAGAATCTATCGCCTATCTGCTGAAAGATACGTCGCAGTTTGAAATTTCGGTACCGGCTTATCCGGATAAAACATTCCATGTCGAAAAATGGAATATTCTTCCCAGCGTGGATCAGACAACCCGTACGCTTCAGGTCCGTCTCCAGGTTTCTAATAAGGATGAGTTTCTCAAGCCGGGCATGAATGCCTATCTGAAACTGAATACCAGAAGCCAGGAGATGCTGCTGATACCAAGCCAGGCCGTTATCGATACCGGCAAAGAACAGCGCGTGATTACTGTTGATGATGAAGGCAAGTTTGTGCCGAAACAGATCCACGTTCTGCATGAGTCACAGCAACAGTCCGGCATCGGCTCCGGCCTGAATGAAGGCGATACCGTGGTGGTCAGTGGCCTGTTCCTCATTGACTCTGAAGCCAATATTACGGGCGCACTGGAACGTATGCGCCACCCTGAAAAAACAGAAAGCAGTATGCCAGCAATGTCTGACCAGCCTGTAAATATGCATTCAGGGCACTGAGGAGACGACGATGATTGAATGGATTATCCGGCGCTCTGTCGCCAACCGTTTCCTGGTCATGATGGGGGCCCTGTTTCTCAGCATCTGGGGCACATGGACGATTATTAACACGCCTGTCGATGCCTTGCCTGACCTGTCAGATGTGCAGGTCATTATCAAAACCAGCTATCCCGGCCAGGCCCCGCAGATTGTAGAAAACCAGGTCACCTATCCACTTACCACCACCATGCTGTCCGTGCCTGGCGCAAAAACCGTGCGTGGTTTTTCACAGTTCGGTGATTCGTATGTGTATGTCATTTTTGAAGACGGCACCGATCTGTACTGGGCCCGTTCCCGCGTGCTGGAGTACCTGAACCAGGTACAGGGAAAACTGCCCGCCGGTGTGAGTTCTGAAATCGGTCCGGACGCCACGGGGGTGGGCTGGATATTTGAATATGCCCTTGTCGATCGCAGCGGAAAACACGACCTTTCAGAACTGCGTTCTCTGCAGGACTGGTTCCTGAAATTTGAGCTGAAAACCATCCCGAACGTGGCTGAGGTCGCTTCGGTTGGCGGCGTGGTGAAACAGTACCAGATTCAGGTCAATCCGGTAAAATTGTCTCAGTATGGTATCAGCCTGCCCGAAGTGAAACAGGCCCTTGAATCGTCTAACCAGGAGGCCGGTGGCTCATCCGTTGAAATGGCCGAAGCTGAGTATATGGTCCGTGCCAGCGGTTATCTTCAGAGCATTGATGATTTTAATAACATCGTCCTGAAAACAGGCGAGAACGGCGTGCCGGTTTATCTGCGGGATGTTGCCCGCGTGCAGACCGGGCCTGAAATGCGGCGTGGTATTGCCGAGCTGAACGGCCAGGGCGAAGTCGCTGGCGGCGTGGTGATCCTGCGGTCGGGTAAAAATGCACGCGACGTTATCACGGCAGTGAGGGATAAACTTGAGACGCTGAAGGCCAGCCTGCCGGAAGGCGTTGAAATCGTGACCACCTACGATCGCAGCCAGCTCATCGACCGGGCGATTGATAACCTCAGTTCCAAACTTCTGGAAGAGTTTATCGTGGTGGCCATCGTCTGTGCCCTGTTCCTGTGGCACGTACGTTCTGCCCTGGTGGCGATTATCTCTCTGCCGCTTGGTCTGTGTATCGCCTTTATCGTCATGCACTTCCAGGGACTGAACGCCAATATCATGTCGCTGGGAGGGATAGCGATTGCCGTCGGTGCGATGGTGGATGCCGCCATTGTGATGATTGAGAATGCGCATAAGCGGCTTGAGGAGTGGGATCATCAGCATCCGGGTGAGCAGATTGACAACGCCACCCGCTGGAAGGTGATTACCGATGCCTCCGTTGAAGTGGGACCCGCACTGTTTATCAGCCTGCTGATCATCACCCTGTCCTTTATTCCTATCTTTACCCTGGAAGGTCAGGAAGGACGTCTGTTTGGCCCGCTGGCATTCACGAAAACGTACTCCATGGCGGGCGCGGCCGCGCTGGCCATCATCGTCATTCCGATTCTGATGGGATTCTGGATCCGGGGGAAAATTCCTGCAGAGACCAGTAACCCCCTGAACCGGGTACTGATCAAAGCGTATCATCCATTGCTGTTGCGGGTTCTCCACTGGCCAAAAACAACCCTGCTGGTTGCGGCCTTGTCCATTTTCACCGTTATCTGGCCGCTGAGCCAGGTGGGCGGTGAGTTTCTGCCGAAGATTAACGAGGGCGACCTGTTGTATATGCCGTCGACCCTGCCGGGTGTCTCTCCGGCTGAAGCTGCAGCGCTCCTGCAGACGACGGACAAGTTAATCAAAAGCGTTCCTGAAGTGGCCTCTGTATTTGGCAAGACCGGTAAAGCAGAGACCGCCACGGATTCCGCACCGCTCGAAATGGTTGAAACCACGATCCAGCTCAAACCTGAGGATCAGTGGCGTCCAGGCATGACGATTGACAAGATTATTGAAGAACTCGACAGGACCGTCCGTTTACCGGGGCTGGCAAACCTCTGGGTGCCGCCAATCCGTAACCGTATTGATATGCTCTCAACCGGGATCAAAAGCCCGATAGGTATCAAGGTGTCCGGAACGGTTCTGTCCGATATCGATGCAACGGCGCAGAGTATCGAAGCGGTCGCCAAAACCGTACCCGGCGTAGTGTCTGCTCTCGCAGAGCGACTGGAAGGCGGGCGCTACATTGATGTGGATATCAACCGGGAAAAAGCCTCCCGCTACGGAATGACGGTGGGCGATGTGCAGCTGTTCATCTCATCAGCCATCGGCGGCGCGACGGTAGGGGAAACGGTTGAAGGCGTGGCCCGGTACCCGATTAATATCCGCTATCCGCAGGATTACCGGAACAGCCCGCAGGCCCTGAAACAGATGCCGATCCTGACCCCGATGAAGCAGCAGATCACGCTGGGCGATGTTGCGGATATTAAGGTCGTTTCCGGGCCGACTATGCTGAAAACGGAAAATGCCCGTCCAGCCAGCTGGATTTACATTGACGCGCGCGGCAGGGATATGGTGTCGGTGGTTAATGACATTAAAACGGCGATCAGTCAGAAAGTGAAACTGAGACCGGGTACCAGCGTGTCATTCTCCGGACAGTTTGAACTGCTTGAGCATGCCAACAAGAAACTGAAGCTGATGGTGCCGATGACGGTGATGATCATCTTCATCCTGTTGTATCTGGCATTCCGCCGGGTTGATGAAGCCCTGCTGATCCTGATGAGCCTGCCGTTCGCCCTGGTTGGCGGGATATGGTTCCTGTACTGGCAGGGCTTCCATATGTCTGTCGCAACCGGAACGGGGTTTATCGCTCTGGCCGGGGTGGCAGCAGAGTTTGGCGTGGTCATGCTGATGTATCTGCGTCATGCCATTGAAGCGCACCCGGAATTGTCCCGTAAAGAGACGTTCACACCGGAAGGCCTTGATGAAGCCCTCTATCATGGTGCCGTACTGCGTGTCCGGCCGAAAGCCATGACCGTGGCGGTGATCATTGCGGGTCTGCTGCCAATACTCTGGGGAACCGGTGCAGGTTCAGAAGTCATGAGCCGTATCGCGGCACCCATGATTGGTGGGATGATCACGGCTCCGCTGCTGTCCCTGTTCATTATTCCTGCCGCCTACAAATTAATCTGGCTGCGCAGACATAAAAAAAGCGTGTCCTGAACCTGAAAGGGCACCCCCTGTGGGTGTCCTTCTTTACTGATTCACCCTGACGTCAGGGTTTAAATCGATAATATACAGAGGTGAGTATGAAAAAAGTGGTTCTGATGGCGCTGGCTCTCGGCCTTTCACTGCCCGCGATGGCGAGTGAAAAAGTGATTGATATGTACAAATCTGAAAACTGTGGCTGTTGTTCCCTGTGGGGCAAGGCGATGGAAAAAGACGGGTTTGAAGTACGAACTCACGTCATGAATGATCAGGCGCTGTCAGCCCTGAAAGAAAAGCATGCTATTCCTGCAGGACTGCGAAGTTGTCATTCCGCGGTTGCCGGTAATTTGATCATTGAAGGCCATGTGCCTGCGACAACGATACATAAGGCAATGCAGTCTGGTTCAGGTATATACGGTCTCGCCACCCCCGGTATGCCAGCAGGAAGTCCTGGAATGGAGATGGGAGCCCGAAAAGAGGCTTACGATGTTATCGCATTCTCACCGGATGGAAGTAAAAAAGTCTTCCAGCGAATCGAATAGTCAGCGGAACGGCTGATAACGGGACGCCGGTAGCAGGCACTCCTGTGCCGGCGATATTCGTGGTAATCGCATCCATGACATACCCTGAAGACAGAAGATGCTTCGGTATGCATAAGGAGAGTTACTGTGAAAAATGACAATGCAGTGCAACACAACAACCAGACTGCTTCTGAGCAGACATTATCCCCGGATGAGGGCCACGTATTGCATAAGGTGAGAGATCCCGTGTGCGGGATGGCCATCCTGCCCGACAGGGCGCACAGCAGCATTCGATACCAGGACCATCAACTTTATTTCTGCTCCGCCAGCTGTGAGAGTAAATTTAAAGCCCATCCCGATCGTTATCTTACCGAAGATGCCAGTGAACATTCCCATCACCATCACCACGATCATCACGAAGTCAGCCCTGATCAGATAAAACAGCCTCACCACCAGGCGGAAAAAGAGAATTCTGAAGGTGTGTGGACATGTCCGATGCACCCGGAGATACGCCGCAGTGGTCCCGGAAGCTGTCCTGTCTGTGGAATGGCACTGGAGCCGCTCGTAGCTACGGCATCCACGGGGCCGAGTGATGAACTTCACGACATGACAAGACGCTTCTGGCTGGGGTTGTTGCTGGCGTTTCCGGTTCTGGTACTCGAAATGGGATCTCATCTGTTTCCCGAGTTGAGGAATACAGTACCGCCACAGTACAACACATGGCTGCAGCTGCTTCTGGCCTCCCCTGTCGTGTTGTGGTGTGGCTGGCCATTCTTCGCCCGGGCCGGAATGTCGTTACGTAACCGCTCCCTGAATATGTTTACCCTTGTTGCAATGGGGACCGGCGTAGCCTGGGTTTACAGCGTCATTGCAACCGTCTTCCCCTCCTGGTTTCCTGCATCGTTCAGAAACATGGATGGCCTGGTGGCCGTTTATTTTGAAGCCGCAGCAGTTATTACGGTGCTTGTTCTGCTGGGACAGGTTCTTGAGCTGCGGGCACGGGAACAAACCTCAGGCGCCATTACTGCGCTTCTGAACCTTGCCCCCAAAACCGCCAGACGGCTGGATCATGACGGTCATGAAACGGATATTAATGCGGAAGATGTCCTGCCTGGCGATAAGCTCCGCATCAGACCTGGAGAGAGTATTCCGGTCGACGGTATCGTGATCGAAGGCAAAACAACCGTTGATGAATCGATGGTGACCGGGGAATCTATGCCGGTTACCAAAACGGAGGGTGACCCTGTCATCGGGGGGACCATTAATCAGACAGGGAGTCTCATCATCCGTGCAGAGAAAGTCGGTGATGAAACAATGCTCTCACGAATTGTTCAGATGGTCGCTGATGCACAGCGTTCGCGTGCCCCCATCCAGAGAATGGCTGACAGCGTTTCAGGCTGGTTTGTTCCTCTGGTGATACTTATCGCGGTTGTTGCTTTCGTGATCTGGTCTGTCTGGGGGCCCGAGCCCAGGATGGCGCACGGTCTCATTGCGGCTGTGTCGGTCCTGATTATTGCCTGTCCCTGCGCGCTGGGGCTGGCCACGCCGATGTCGATAATGGTGGGGGTGGGCAAAGGAGCCCAGGCCGGGGTGTTAATCAGGAATGCCGAAGCCCTTGAGCGTCTTGAAAAAGTGGACACGCTGGTTGTCGACAAAACAGGCACGCTCACGGAAGGTTCGCCTACGGTGACAGGGATTATCAGTCTCAATCCGGGTGGGGAAACATCTCTTTTGCGTGTAACAGCCGCAGTGGAAAAAGGCTCGCAGCATCCGCTGGGTATGGCAGTAGTTAAAGCAGCACAGGAAAAGGGGATCGCAATACCCGCAGTCACTCATTTCGATGCACCGTCGGGTAAAGGTGTCTCAGGCGATGTCGAAGGTCAACGGGTTGTTATTGGTAATGAACTGGCTATGCAGGAAAACAGTATAGTTATTGATAATCAAAAGGCCGTTGCGGATACGTTGCGGATGGAAGGCGCTACCGTTATCTATGTGGCCACAGACGGGGACCTTGCAGGCCTGATAGCTATCTCGGATCCCGTGAAAACAACCACGCCGGATGCGCTTAAAGCTTTGCGTCAGGCGGGGATCCGCATCGTTATGCTCACCGGGGATAACCAGCTTACTGCTGAAGCAGTCGCACGGAAACTGGGAATAGATGAGGTTGAAGCCGGAATTCTGCCGGATGGCAAAAAAGCAGTGATAACCCGACTGAAAGAGTCTGGCCATGTGGTTGCGATGGCCGGAGACGGTGTGAATGATGCCCCGGCGCTGGCAGCGGCTGACGTGGGTATAGCCATGGGAACGGGTACAGATGTGGCAATTGAAAGTGCCGGAGTCACCCTTCTCAAAGGCGACTTGATGATACTGAACAGGGCCCGTCATCTGTCAGAGATCACCATGAAAAATATCCGTCAGAATCTGTTTTTTGCATTTATCTACAACGCACTTGGCGTGCCTGTGGCTGCAGGTCTGCTTTATCCTGTGTATGGAATACTGCTGTCGCCAGTTATTGCGGCGGCGGCCATGGCTCTTTCCTCCGTCAGCGTCATTGTGAATGCGTTGCGTCTGAAAAGTGTCAGGCTCGGGAAATAACACTGAGTGAAGGGTCAGTTACGAACAGAAGGAGTCCAGTATGAAAAGTACCACCTATGCGCTTATTGCTGTCGCCGCGATCGCGGCATTTGCCCTCCTGCGCGAACACTGGTCACATGTGGCAGGTTACTGGCCATATCTGTTATTGCTGGTCTGCCCGCTAATGCATCTTTTCCACGGCCACGGAGGGCATGGAGATCATCAACATCACGGAAGTGAAAACGATAAAAAAAATTAATCCGGCAGACGGGGCCGCGTCGCGGTCCCGTTATCAGTCCAGGTATCGTTCGTAGTCTCTGGCATGCGCAAAGGCATGCTGTTCGAGTTTGTTATCAGCGGGTGCCGCTGCCCGGAACGCCAGAGAGTTAACAGGGTTGTTATTGATGACCAGCTCGTAATGCAGATGAGGACCGGATGAACGTCCGCTGTTACCGGATAACGCAATAGCACCTCCCCGTGTAACCCTGGCCCCTTTAGTAACGAGTATTTTATTGAGGTGGAGATAGCGAGTTTTAACACCGGCTTTTCCCGTTACTTCAACAAAATATCCCATGGTACTGTTGTATTCGGCCCGGGTGATTTTTCCGTCGATGACGCTGACTATTTTCGTGTTCATGGGCATGGAATAATCAATGCCATTATGGGGACTCACTTTTCCCGATACCGGGTTAAGTCTTGCAGGATTGAAAGGCGAACTGAGTCTTGCTGTGGCCGGTAACGGATAATCGAGACTGCCTTTCCCGGAAGTATCGGAAAGGTTATAGAACTTTTTATCTGATATACGATACGCCGTGTAATTAAATGAACCGGACGTAAATTTATAGGCCACGACACGTGATTTTCCCGCTTTCTTTTGCAGTACGAGTTTTAATGATTCATTTTTTTTCAAATGCCGCAGATTAAACCGGGAAGGCAAGGAGCGCTGAAGAGTAGCGATCTCGTTCGATTCCAGCCCCGAGCGGGTGGCTGAAAGGTAGGCATTTTCTTTTACGACATCGGTAGAATACATTTACTGGAATTCGCCGTTAGCATGAACACTGCGGCGTATGCTAGGGGTTTTCAGGAGGCGTGTCATCTGTCAGTTAATCGGGAGCACCGTTGATGGTCGTCATTTTTGTAACATATCTTGTTTCCCGTTTGCTCCTGAAGCTCTGGGAACTGTATGACCAGCCCGACGGTGATGATTAACGGGACTGAAACAGGTTACGGCAGAGCAATATGGGGCTCATGTCCTGCTACGTAACCCGTCAGTAAAGCCCTGCTGCGCACCTGACGCTAAGCACTAACCCGCCTGCAGTTACCTGGTCGAATACAGCCCGCGAAGCTTTCTTGCCTGCGTCTGATGTGCTTCCGCACCGGCATTATTGACCTGCTCATGCACGAGAGCGGCTTTTTCTCCGGCATTCAGTTCGTTAAAAGAAGAAGACGAGGTCTTTGAATTTGCATCACTGCCGGACAGCATTTTTTTATGTTCCTCAATCATTTTCTGATGCGCATAGGACGCGCTGTTGTTCATAAATGAATGAGCAACAATGGCCCTTTCATGTTCATTCATTTCAGAGAATGAGGGCGTGTTGTTTTTATTAACCCTGTCCGGTAAGTTTTCATGCGTCGAGGAATTCACATGACTGACGGCTGAGGCATTATTAACAAATCGATGTGCTTCATGGGCAATATCACTGGACTGAGCAAAAGCTGCCCCACAAAATAAAGCTGTAAACGCAGTGGTCGTGATTAATATATTCATGTGTAATTACCTTCTGAGGTACATAAAAGATGTCCTTATGATCATATATAAAAATAATCAACCTGTGGGGAAGATGACGTAAATGTAATACAGCTATGTACATTACACGATTGTAATGAATTTGTTTCTTAAGGTGTGCTAGATTCATTTCATTGTAAGTGGATGAACCAGTAATTTAATTTAAATCGGTTCTCGAATTCTGTCAGTAACCATACTTTAAATAAGGGAATGCGCATGCTGTTGAAAACGTCTCGACGAACTTTCCTGAAGGGGTTAACCCTCTCTGGCGTAGCCGGAAGTCTTGGCGTATGGAGTTTCAATGCGCGTTCCAGTCTGAGCCTGCCAGTTGCCGCATCCCTGCAGGGTACTCAGTTTGACCTGACCATTGGTGAAACGGCCGTCAATATCACGGGCAGTGAGCGTCAGGCCAAAACAATCAATGGAGGCCTGCCGGGGCCCGTTCTTCGCTGGAAAGAAGGTGACACCATTACCCTGAAGGTCAAAAACCGTCTTAATGAACAGACGTCCATTCACTGGCACGGCATTATTCTTCCGGCCAATATGGATGGTGTTCCGGGGCTGAGTTTTATGGGCATAGAGCCTGATGATACCTACGTTTACACCTTTAAGGTTAAGCAGAACGGGACTTACTGGTACCACAGCCATTCCGGTCTGCAGGAACAGGAGGGGGTATACGGTGCCATTATCATCGATGCCGGGGAGCCAGAACCGTTTACTTACGATCGTGAGCATGTGGTCATGTTGTCTGACTGGACCGATGAAAATCCTCACAGCCTGCTGAAAAAATTAAAAAAACAGTCGGATTACTACAATTTCAATAAACCAACCGTTGGCTCTTTTTTCCGCGACGTGAATACCAGGGGGCTGTCAGCCACCATTGCCGATCGGAAAATGTGGGCTGAAATGAAAATGAATCCGACTGACCTCGCGGATGTCAGTGGCTACACCTACACCTATCTCATGAACGGGCAGGCCCCGCTGAAAAACTGGACCGGACTGTTCCGTCCCGGTGAAAAGATACGCTTACGGTTTATCAACGGCTCGGCAATGACCTATTTCGATATCCGTATCCCCGGGCTGAAAATGACGGTCGTGGCTGCAGATGGCCAGTATGTAAACCCGGTTACCGTTGACGAATTCAGGATTGCCGTTGCCGAAACCTATGATGTCATTGTGGAGCCTCAGGGTGAGGCCTATACCATCTTCGCACAATCCATGGACAGGACCGGTTACGCTCGAGGGACACTGGCCACGAGAGAGGGGTTAAGTGCTGCCGTTCCCCCCCTCGATCCCCGTCCTCTGTTGACCATGGAAGATATGGGTATGGGGGGAATGGGACATGATATGGCAGGAATGGACCACAGCCAGATGGGAGGCATGGATAACAGCGGAGAGATGATGTCTATGGACGGTGCTGACCTTCCGGATAGCGGGACATCCTCCGCGCCCATGGATCACAGCAGCATGGCCGGTATGGATCATTCCCGGATGGCCGGAATGCCGGGTATGCAAAGTCATCCTGCGTCAGAAACGGATAACCCACTGGTTGATATGCAGGCGATGAGCGTCTCTCCGAAGTTAAATGATCCGGGTATTGGTCTTCGAAATAACGGAAGAAAGGTTCTCACGTACGCGGATTTGAAAAGCCGCTTTGAGGATCCTGACGGACGTGAACCTGGCCGTACCATAGAACTGCATTTAACCGGCCACATGGAAAAGTTTGCCTGGTCATTTAACGGAATCAAGTTTTCAGATGCCGCACCGGTGCTGCTGAAATACGGTGAGCGGCTCAGGATCACGCTGATCAACGATACCATGATGACTCACCCCATTCACCTGCATGGTATGTGGAGCGATCTGGAAGATGAAAACGGTAATTTCATGGTTCGTAAACACACAATAGATGTTCCCCCTGGTACAAAACGCAGTTACAGAGTGACAGCAGATGCGCTTGGCCGCTGGGCGTATCACTGCCATTTGCTCTATCACATGGAAATGGGAATGTTTCGTGAAGTCCGGGTGGAGGAATGATGCGAATGAAGAGAAATTTGAAGGCCATACCTGTTCTGGTCGCCGGTTTGTTTACCTCACAGCTTTCTATTGCGGCGGGCTCCGTCTCTGCAGATCCCCACGCCGGGCACGACATGTCTGCCATGCAGATGCCAGCAGATGAGAATTTCACTGAGATGACGTCAATGGAGCCCATTGTAACTGAGAGCAGAACGCCAATTCCGCCTGTTACCGATGCCGACCGGAAGGCTGCATTCGGCAATTTACAGGGGCATGCGATTCACGACAGTGCGATTAATTATCTGGTTCTGCTGGATCAACTGGAATGGCAACGGTCGGATAACACCAACAATTTCAGCTGGAGTGTTAACAGCTGGATTGGAGGCGACACAGATCGGATTTGGCTAAAGAGTGAAGGTGAACGAAGCAATGGGGAAACGGAGGCGGCTGAAGCGCAGTTACTCTGGGGACATGCGGTTGGCCCATGGTGGGATTTGGTTGCGGGTGTCAGGCAGGATTTCAGACCTGCTTCTGCCCGGACCTGGGCTGCTGTCGGTTTTCAGGGGCTGGCACTCTATAATTTTGAGTCTGAAATTACGGGTTTTGTCAGTAATGGCGGAAAAGCAGCCCTTCGTCTGGGAGGAGAATACGACGTTTTACTGACTAACCGGCTCATACTCCAGCCATCCTATGAGGTGAATTTCTACAGTCAGGATGATGAATCGCGGGGTCGCGGCAGGGGACTGACTGACACAGAGCTGGGGCTCCGGCTGCGCTATGAAATACGCCGTGAGTTTGCACCCTATATAGGCGTTTCCTGGAATCAACTTTACGGGAAAACATCCGATATGGCGAAAAGAGAAGGTGAGAAAGACCATCAGGTAGTATTCCTGGCGGGAGCCAGAATCTGGTTTTAACGCACTGATATAAAACACTCAACTAAACAGGTAAATAAAATGTCGATTTTAAATAAAGCCATTCTTACAGGTGGCCTCGTTATGGGCGTTGCTTTCTCTGCTATGGCCCATCCGGAATTAAAAAGCTCTGTGCCACAGGCTGATTCAGCCGTAGCGGCCCCGGAAAAGATTCAGCTTAATTTCTCGGAAAATCTGACCGTGAAATTCTCAGGTGCAAAATTAACGATGACGGGTATGAAAGGCATGTCATCACATTCTCCGATGCCGGTCGCGGCAAAAGTGGCGCCAGGCGCTGACCCTAAATCGATGGTCATTATTCCGCGAGAGCCTTTACCCGCTGGCACTTATCGTGTTGACTGGCGCGCGGTTTCTTCAGATACGCACCCTATTACCGGTAATTACACCTTTACAGTGAAGTAATATTATGAACGACCTGATTATGATTGTTATTCGTTTTCTTCTTTATCTGGATTTGATGGTAATATTTGGATTGCCATTTTTTCAGATATATGGAATAAGCGGTGTCAGACATGAAACCTATAACCTGACTAATTTCAGGTCGTTTATAACTTTTGCTGTTGTTACAGGCATCATTCTTACTGGCATTAATATGCTCCTGGTATCTAATGCCATGAGTGGAGTAACTGACCTCAGAGAATTATCCATCCATGTTATCGAGATGGTGATAGAAGAAACTGATGTGGGTATTAGCTGGATTGTCAGGCTCTGTGCCCTGTTTACCACACTCGGTGCTTTGTTCCTTTACACTAATAAGAGAGTATTGTCCTGCCTGCTGATGACGATGAGTGGGGGCGTGGCGCTGGCTACACTTGCCTGGGGAGGACACGCCGTTATGCATGACGGTCTGCATTACTATCTCCATTTACTGAGCGATCTGACCCATCTCGGCGCTGCAGGTGCCTGGACAGGTGCTCTGGTTGCATTTGCTATCCTGCTGATGCGCAGAAACGAGCATAATGCACAGAGCGTCATTGTGATATCTGACTCCCTGGCAAAATTTGCCACGGCAGGAACGGTGATTGTTGTAGCCCTGATCCTGAGTGCGCTGGTCAACTATCTGTATATTGCTGAGGGTAACTTAACTCCCTTATTCAACAGTTCCTGGGGGAGGATATTGCTTGCCAAGACGGCTCTGTTTGTTCTGATGCTTCTTCTGGCTGCAGCAAACCGGTTTCACCTGGGTCCCCGGCTTGAAGTTATGGTCAGGGAAGGGAATTATGATCGCAGCGTTGCCCTGATGCGAAACAGCATCCTGACAGAATTCGTTGTTGCGATTATCATTCTGGGCGCCGTAGCGTGGCTCGGAATGCTTGCTCCGTCTCAGGTCAGCTAGGGGACAGCCAAAGCTCATGCGTGAGATTTTTACTTTCATATCAGCGAGTTGACCATGCAGCGTATTTTAATCGTTGAAGACGAACAAAAAACAGGTCGTTACCTGCAGCAGGGACTGGTTGAGGAAGGCTATCAGGCCGATCTCTTTAATAATGGCCGCGATGGTCTCGGGGCCGCGTCGAAGGGACAGTATGATTTGATAATACTGGACGTGATGCTGCCTTTCCTCGACGGGTGGCAAATCATCAGCGCACTGAGGGAGTCCGGGCACGAAGAACCGGTCCTGTTTTTAACCGCAAAGGACAACGTGCGGGACAAAGTGAAAGGACTGGAGCTTGGCGCAGATGACTACCTGATTAAGCCCTTTGATTTTACGGAGCTGGTTGCACGTGTAAGAACCCTACTGCGCCGGGCACGCTCGCAGGCCGCAACAGTCTGCACCATCGCCGATATGACCGTTGATATGGTGCGCCGGACCGTGATCCGTTCGGGGAAGAAGATCCATCTCACCGGTAAAGAATACGTTCTGCTTGAGTTGCTGCTGCAACGCACCGGAGAAGTGTTACCCAGGAGTCTTATCTCGTCCCTGGTCTGGAACATGAATTTTGACAGTGATACGAATGTGATTGATGTCGCCGTGAGACGTCTGAGAAGTAAAATTGATGATGACTTTGAGCCAAAACTGATCCATACCGTTCGCGGTGCCGGATATGTCCTGGAGATCAGAGAAGAGTGAGGTTCAAAATTTCCCTGACCACACGCCTGAGCCTGATTTTTTCTGCGGTGATGCTTACGGTATGGTGGTTATCAAGTTTTATCCTGATTAGCACCCTTAATGGCTATTTCGATAATCAGGACCGCGATTTTCTGACAGGTAAACTTCAGCTCACCGAAGAGTTTCTTAAAACAGAGACGTTCAGGAACAAAACGGATATTAAGTCATTATCAGAAAAAATAAACGATGCGATGGTGGGGCACAATGGCTTATTCATTTCTATAAAAAACATGGAAAATGAAAAAATTGTTGAACTCTATGCCAAAAATTCTGTTGTTCCAGCGGTCCTGCTTAATAAGTCGGGTGATATTCTCGACTATATGATCCAGACGGAAGAAAATAACACCGTGTACCGCAGTATCTCGCGGCGGGTTGCCGTGACGCCGGAACAGGGTAAAAGCAAACATGTCATCATTACGGTTGCCACGGATACTGGGTATCACACCCTGTTTATGGACAAACTCAGTACCTGGCTGTTCTGGTTCAATATCGGTCTGGTCTTTATTTCTGTTTTTCTGGGCTGGCTGACCACACGTATTGGTCTGAAACCGCTACGGGAAATGACCAGTCTGGCTTCCTCCATGACCGTACACAGCCTGGATCAGCGTCTAAATCCCGATCTGGCTCCGCCGGAAATCTCTGAGACCATGCAGGAGTTCAATAATATGTTTGATCGCCTGGAGGGGGCATTCCGGAAACTGTCAGATTTCTCGTCTGACATCGCGCATGAGCTGCGCACACCAGTCAGTAATCTGATGATGCAGACGCAGTTTGCACTGGCTAAGGAAAGGGATGTTTCGCATTACCGCGAAATTTTATTCGCTAACCTGGAAGAACTGAAAAGGTTGTCACGAATGACCAGTGACATGCTTTTTCTGGCACGTTCAGAGCATGGTCTGCTGCGGCTGGATAAACATGATGTGGATCTGGCAGCCGAACTGAATGAATTACGTGAGTTGTTCGAGCCCCTGGCAGACGAAACAGGAAAGACAATCACGGTTGAAGGAGAGGGCGTTGTTGCCGGAGACAGCGATATGCTCCGACGTGCTTTCAGTAACCTGCTTTCCAATGCAATCAAGTATTCTCCCGATAACACCTGTACAGCGATACACCTTGAGCGTGACAGTGACTGTGTGAACGTGATGATTACGAATACGATGTCCGGCCAGGTTCCCGCTAATCTGGAACGTTTGTTTGACCGGTTCTATCGCGCAGACTCATCAAGGTTCTACAACACGGAAGGCGCGGGGCTGGGATTATCAATTACAAGGTCGATCATTCATGCTCACGGCGGCGAGCTGTCAGCAGAACAGCAGGGGCGTGAAATTGTGTTCAAAGTGCGCCTGTTAATGGATTAATCCCGTTGTTCAGGAGAAACCTGGAAGGTGACAAAATTGTCATCATTCAGTCACGCGATAAACAGAGGCGGTTTTTTATAATTATTCATAAATCAGGAGCAGCGTGATAACACAATCACCTGGTTCCTGGAGTGATGATTAACCCGCCCTGAGATCAACTGCTTTCTCTGTTATAAGCCATTGATTGTTTGGGTATGTAAACACCGGAGACCCAACCATGAAAAAGATTCTCGTATCATTTGTTGCCATTATGGCTGCCGCTTCATCTGCCATGGCTGCAGAGACAATGAACATGCATGACCAGGTAAATAATGCACAGGCACCTGCCCACCAGATGCAGTCATCTGCTGAAAAAAGTGCAATTCAGGGAGACAGCATGACAATGATGGATATGAGCAGTCACGATCAGGCCGCAATGTCCCATGACATGATGCAAAACAGCAATTCTGCTGCCCACCAGGACATGGCTGAAATGCATAAAAAAATGATGAAAGCTAAACCCGGAGCTACCAACGAAACAGCAAAGTCATTTTCTGAAATGAGCGAGCATGAGAAGGCCGCAGCTGTACATGAGAAGGCGAATAATGGTCAGTCTTCCGTTGTTCACCAGCAGCAGGCTGATAAGCATCGCAGTCAGATCACCCAGAATTAACCCGCAGCTCCACTTGTTAGACCCTCATTTGACGCCGAAGTCACTGGCTTACGCTCCCGTCCGGGAGCGTTTTTTTTCCCATATATCAAACTTTAACTCTGAAGAGGTGGAAGTATCTGACCAACACTGTCACGCAACGCCAGATAACTACAAAAACACCTTTTTCCTCCTGTAAATTGCAGTTCCTGCAAGAACATCAAGGCATAATGTTGGAACAGCGTGTGATACACACTTAGCATCATGTTTTGTATGTGTTTTTTTAAAACTTTACAACTTTAAAGTCTTTTTCAGGTTAAAGGATACAACTTTAATGTCTCTACACAGCAGAGAAATAATCACGCCACGCAATTATTGCACCAACTTTTTCCATCCATTCAACTAAGCTTCGACCTGATGCCCCGCTGCGTTCGCGGGGCCGTATTCCTTTTGGTCAGAGCACACGTCATGCAGATACTCAGCATTATTATTTTGCTTACCCTAACCGTGGTGATCCATTCACTGTGGATGTTTATCGTTCTCAAATTCATTAAGTTAGAAGTCGATTCTGCGGTACGTATTGTTTTACGTAATGTTGGCATCGTTATCTCCATGATTTTCGCCCATCTTCTTGAAGCCGGGCTATTTGCGGCGTTTTATTTCGTCATTGATGCATTTAATGACTGGAACACCAGTTTCTACTTTTCACTGGTCAGTTATGCCACTGTCGGGTACGGCGACGTCACGTTACCCGAGAATTGGCGGCTCATCGGCGGTGTGGAAGGGCTCGTGGGCGCGCTAATGGTGGGCTGGTCTGTGGCGGTTCTGGTGGCGGTACTGCAGCGTTTGCGTGGCATGAGCGCCTGAACGACGGGTGTGCTAAAGTAACGATCTTTTTCTGTTACTGGCTTATGTCAGTTTGTATGGTGTTGTGTATGTCTGCTGCTCATCTCGGTTTCCCGACGGAAACCGTTGTTGTCTTTGTTGTGATGGCCGTAGGGGCGATGTTTATCGACCTCTTTATGCACCGTCACGATAAACCGATCTCGCTCAAAAGTGCCGCCATGTGGTCCCTGTTCTGGGTCATGATGGCAATGGCGTTCGCCGGATTCCTGTATGTTCACCACGGCGCCGAGATGGCAAGTCTGTTCCTCACGGGTTACGCGCTTGAAGAGGTGCTTTCTGTCGATAACCTGTTTGTAATGATGGCCATTTTTGCCTGGTTTGGTGTGCCGGATAAGTATCGTCACCGCGTACTTTACTGGGGCGTGCTGGGCGCGATTGTTTTCCGTGGCATCTTTGTGGCCATTGGGACAAGCCTGCTGAGTCTGGGGCCTTACGTCGAAGTGATTTTCGCGCTGGTCGTTGGCTGGACAGCGGTGATGATGCTCAAACGCAATGAAGAGAGTGACGAAGTGGAAGATTACTCTGGTCATCTCGCTTATCGCCTGGTGAAACGTTTCTATCCTGTCTGGCCGAAAATCAGCAGCAATGCCTTTATTCTGACCCAGAAAGAGGTCGATGCTGAACTTGAAAAACCGGAAAACCAGGACGTGATGGTTGGACGCGTGAAGAAGGCGAAGCGCTACGCAACACCACTGCTGCTCTGCGTGGCGGTTGTGGAGCTTTCTGACGTGATGTTCGCGTTTGACTCGGTCCCGGCGATTATTGCCGTGAGTCGCGAACCGCTGATTATCTATAGCGCCATGATGTTCGCCATTCTCGGCCTGCGTACGCTCTATTTCGTACTGGAAGCGCTGAAACAGTATCTGGTGCACCTTGAGAAAGCCGTGGTGTTGTTACTGTTCTTCGTGGCCTTCAAGCTGGGTCTGAATGCAACCGACCACTTCTGGCATCATGGTTACAGCATTGGCGCGACGGCCAGCCTGTTTGTGGTATTAGGCGTGCTGGCGCTGGGCATTATTGCGAGTGTGATGTTTCCTGGAAAACGTGAGGCCTGATGCACCGCTTTTCACCCTCGCCCCGTGGGGAGAGGGTGAAAAGGCTATTTAATCGGTGAATTCCGACGCTTACGCGGGTGATGGAAATGCCGCCAGTGTGGATCCTGCGCGGCTGCCAGCAGTTCGTGATCGCCGCGAGTGTCTCCCCAGGCGCGCAGGTGATACGCGTTGAGATCGCCATACACCTTTTCCAGCCTTGCCACTTTCTGAGCACAGCGGCAGTTATTGCCCGTGATACGTCCTGTCAGTTTACCGTTTTTCACTTCCAGCTGTGTGCCAATCAGCTTAATGCCGAGTTTGTCAGCCCACGGCTGTAGCACCAGGGCAGGAGAAGCGGAACAGATTGTCACTTCCGCGCCGGAGTTCACCTCTGCAGCGACGGCCAGCACGCCAGCCGGACGCATCAGCTTATCCCAGTATTTTTCGCAAAAGGCTTCCGCCTGCTGGCGTAACCAGTGTTCATCCACGCCTGTCAGGAACGTTTTAATCAGCACTTCTTTCAGCTCATCGCGCGTCAGCTTGCGGCGCACGCAGTGGAGCGTTGGCAGCGCCATACGCACCAGACGGCCCGCGAAGTAACGTTTACCAAAGGCAAAACGCAGGAAAGGGATAAAGCTATCGTGGTGCGTTAATGTTCCATCAAAGTCAAAGACAGAGAGCACGTTGGATTTTGCCACCGTCTCGTCGGCAATCATATTGGTCATAAATACGTCTTAGCTGAAATACACATTCTGTTGATTAGTTTACCTGCTTTACCTGGACAGTCCTTACATCACAACCATTTTTTTATCGATCTTGCGATCTGAAAGTGAGTCCATTTTTGGCCTCGATAAAGATTGGTTAAAAAATACCCTGTCTATATTATCGCCGCATTGAAAGACTTTTCGGGGGAACATTGGCCCCCACAGGTAAGGAATAATTCACTCTCAGATCCTTTTTTGATATGACGTTCAGATCGCTTATTTCAATCCTCACGTTAAGTTTTGCTTCATTTTCCGCATTCAGTTTTGAGCTGCCTGCATCCATGATCTCGATGAACAGCGCATTTGCAGTATCGCCAGCGAAATCGGCTCTGTTTCACCACGAAACAGGCCCGCTACGCTCGCGCATCCTCGAACAATACCAGAAATGGAAGGGGACCCAGTATCAGTGGGGCGGAACCACGCATCGCGGGGTGGATTGCTCGGCACTGATGCAACATCTGTTCAGCGATGCGGTACACCTTAATTTACCGCGCACGACGAGCGAACAGATCCACCGCGGCGTGCAGGTGGCGCAATATCGCCTGAAGGCAGGAGACCTGGTGTTCTTCCAGACGGGACCGAACCGCAAGCACGTAGGCGTTTATATTGGCAATAGCCAGTTTATTCATGCTTCAAGTAGCCAGGGGGTAACGGTCTCAACCCTGACGGACGACTACTGGCAAGAGCACTACATTACTGCCCGTCGGGTCGCGGGCAGTGCAGCCTGACGGTATCAAATGATGTCATCCACGACGCCGCCATCGACGCGCAATGCCGCGCCCGAGGTGGCGGAGGCCTGGGTCGAACAGACATAAATCACCATATTAGCCACCTCTTCAACCGTGGCCGCGCGCTGGATAACCGAGCTGGGGCGGTTGGCCATCACAAACTCTTTCGCCAGCTGTTCCAGCGATTTACCGGTTTTTTCGATTTCATCCTTCATCATTTCGGCGAAACCATCAGACATCGTCGGTCCTGGCAATACGCTGTTGACCGTCACACCACTTCCCGCCACGAACTTCGCGAGGCCGCGTGCGAGCGAAAGCTGCGCCGTTTTGGTCACGCCGTAGTGGATCATATCCGCCGGGATATTGCAGGCCGACTCGGAGGAAATAAACACAACGCGTCCCCAGCCTTTCTGCACCATGCCCGGCAGCAAGGCTCGGGAGAGGCGTACGCCGGACATCACGTTGGTCTGCCAGTAACGCTCCCAGGTGCCATCGTCGGTGGCATAGAAATCCTGCGGCCCGTAAATTCCGGCGTTGTTGACCAGGATATCAACGTGGCCCGCGACCTTCACAAGCGACTCGACCCCTTCTGCCGTACTGAGATCGGCGATCGCGGCACGCACCTGCACGCCTGGCACTACCTGCTGAAGCTGTTGAATACCTTTATTCACCGATTCCGTGCTGCGGCCATTGACGATTACTTCCGCACCACTTTCCGCCAGACCTCTGGCAATAGCGAACCCGATCCCGCCGGTTGAGGCCGTCACCAGCGCCACTTTCCCCGCAAAGTCGATTTTCATCATCCACTCCTTATCGTTTTAACGTTCGGACCTTAAAGCGTAGCAGGTGGTGATGATGGCTCATGGCTAAAAAGGCGCACCAGCGTCTCAACCTGCTCATCAAGCGGGGTGAGGGAGCGTTTAACAATCAGGTGAAGCGGCGTTGCTCTGCGCGCGCCGTGGCTCAGCGGCAGACGTTTCAGTACACCTTGATCCAGCTGGGGCTGGATGCGTTCTTCTGGCAGCCAGCCGTAGCCAACCTGAGAGACAACGGCTTCAATGGCGGCATCAATGGTGGAAAACGTCCACGACTCGCCGGCAGCGCGCGCGGTAGTCTGGTTGTCCGCAATCTGGATGAGCGGCCACGGGCGCAGCATGTCATCGTTAAGCGGTACGTCGAGGGTGAAAAGGGGATGCTGATGATGCGCCACGGCGACAAAGTCGATATTCATCAGCCATTCGCCGAGCCCTGTCATGTCCTGGCGGCGCGTCAGAACCATGATATCGGCTTCGTCATTTATGGCATCGGCACGGGACGTTTCAAGCACTTCGGTGAGGCGTACGTGGGTTTGTGGATACTGCTGCTGGAACTGACGCAGAATGGCGAACAGGCGGCGACGCGGGAAAACCGTGTCTACGACCAGATCCAACCGTGTGCGCATCCCGTTGCGAAGGGTACCTGCGCGCGTCTCAACATACGAAAACGCTTTCAGCAACGGTTTCACCTGGTTGAGAAGAAGTTCTCCGGCTGGGGTTAGCACCGCTCGTCGTCCTTCCGGCGCCAGCAGCGCCACGCCCAGCCTCTCCTGCAACAACGCCAGGTTATAGCTGACGGAGGACTGGCTGCGATGGGTTTCTTCCGCTGCTTTGGCAAAGCTACCGGCCTCAACCACTTTCACCAGTAAAGACCATTGTTCCAGCGTCGTCTTGTGCATGATATATCTAAATTTTGGATGAGTTTGATTAAAACATAGCGTTATTCATCCATTTTTTGAAGGGGTACGATCGTCTCATCAAAACAAAGGAGACATCTTATGAACACCTTCGACAAACACGACTTAAGCGGCTTCGTTGGCAAACACCTTGTTTATACCTATGACAATGGCTGGAACTACGAGATTTACGTAAAAAATGAGACCACCCTTGATTACCGTATTCATAGCGGTCTTGTGGCAAACCGTTGGGTAAAAGATCAGCAGGCCTATATCGTACGGGTAGGGGAGAGTATCTATAAAATTTCCTGGACAGAGCCAACCGGGACGGATGTGAGCCTGATTGTAAACCTGGGCGATAAACTGTTTCACGGTACCATCTTCTTCCCGCGCTGGGTCATGAACAATCCGGAAAAAACCGTCTGCTTCCAGAACGATCATATTCCTCTTATGAATAGCTATCGCGATGCAGGTCCGGCCTATCCAACTGAAGTGATTGATGAGTTTGCTACGATCACCTTTGTACGCGATTGCGGTGCGGATAATGAAAGCGTTATTGCCTGCGCAGCCAGTGAATTACCAAATGATTTTCCTGCTAATCTTAACTAAGCGCGACAGTTGATTCCGCGACAATTCATATTAATAAAAAGTTCCCGGAGGACGGTCTATTTCCGCCGAAACCGCCGGGATTTTAATTTTGGTTGAGTATTCATTTACTTTTCTTATAATCTCAATGTAAAAGAAATGAAATATTGTCGTAAGTGTTGTGAGGCTTCCCACAAAAACGTGAAAAATTTAACATGACAGCTATCTTGCTGTTGTAAAAAGACTTCTTGTCATTCTTAATGTGCTGTCCCCCTTCTGCTTCTCACCTGTCTTAATTTTTTCCTAAGAAAACACCGCTACTTTGTTTCAGTTGATGGTTTGTTGACATAACTGTTATAGCGACTTAATTTTATTTGGTCTTTATTTAATAACCATCTTGCATGATTCCATTGAGCTGCCCATTACGACAGCGCAGTAAAAGATGACGCCTTTAATACAGCAAGGAAATTAATAATGAGTGATTTTCTGCCTTTTTCGCGACCGTCGATGGGCGCTGAGGAAATTGCGGCGCTTCAGGACGTTTTGATGTCGGGCTGGATCACCACGGGGCCTAAGAATCAGGAACTTGAAGAGGCATTCTGTCAACTTACCGGGAACCAGCATGCAATTGCCGTTTGTTCTGCAACAGCAGGAATGCATGTCACGCTGATGGCGCTGGATATTGGCCCGGGCGATGAAGTCATTACCCCCTCCCAGACCTGGGTCTCCACTCTGAATATGATCGTTTTACTGGGCGCAACGCCGGTAATGATTGATGTGGACAAAGATACCTTGATGGTGACACCCGAAGCGGTTGAAGCTGCCATCACCCCGCGTACCAAAGCGATTATCCCCGTTCATTATGCCGGCGCACCATGTGAAATCGACGCCATCCACGCCATTGGTGAACGCCACGGTATTCCGGTGATTGAAGATGCGGCTCATGCAGCCGGTACTTACTATAAAGACCGTCATGTCGGCTGGAAGGGAACGGCGATTTTCTCTTTCCACGCCATTAAAAATATGACCTGTGCAGAAGGCGGTCTCGTGGTGACGGATAACGCGCAACTTGCTGCGCGGATCCGCAGCCTGAAATTCCACGGTCTGGGTGTTGACGCGTATGACCGCCAGACGCACGGTCGTGCGCCGCAGGCAGAAGTGATTTCCCCGGGCTATAAATACAACCTGGCGGATATCAACGCCGCGCTGGCGCTGGTGCAGTTGGGCAAACTGAAAGAAGCCAACAAACGACGCCAGGAAATTGCTGAACGCTACCTGCGGGAGCTTGCCGATACGCCGTTCCAGCCGCTCACCATTCCGTCATGGCCGCATGTGCACGCCTGGCACCTGTTTATCATTCGCGTTGATGAAGCGCGCTGCGGGATTTCACGCGACAACCTGATGGCAGCGCTGAAAGAGAAAGGCATCGGTACTGGCCTGCACTTCCGCGCGGCGCATACGCAAAAATACTACCGCGAGCGTTTTCCTGATGTATCGCTCCCGAATTCAGAATGGAATAGCGCGCGTATTTGTTCTCTCCCTCTTTTCCCGGACATGACTCATGACGACACAACCCGCGTCATTACCGCGCTCCATCAGCTTGCAGGAAATTGATATGTTCAGTGCACCGCCTGTACAAAAAGTTTCTGTGGTGATCCCTGTTTATAACGAGCAGGAGAGCCTGCCTGAACTGATCCGCCGCACAACCGCCGCCTGCGACACCATGGGCAAAGCGTATGAAATTCTGCTGGTGGATGATGGCAGCAGTGATAATTCCGCTCTGATGCTGACCGAAGCCGCACAGGTAGAAGGCAGCCATGTTGTGGCCGTGTTGCTCAACCGTAATTACGGCCAGCACTCCGCCATTATGGCCGGGTTCAGCCACGTCACGGGCGATCTGATCATCACCCTGGACGCTGACCTGCAAAACCCGCCGGAAGAGATCCCGCGCCTGGTGGCGAAAGCCGATGAAGGCTATGACGTCGTCGGCACGGTGCGTCAAAACCGTCAGGACAGTATGTTCCGTAAGCTGGCCTCACGCACCATCAACCGCCTTATCCAGCGCACCACCGGTAAAGCGATGGGCGATTATGGCTGCATGCTGCGCGCCTACCGCCGCCATATTGTCGACGCCATGCTTCATTGCCATGAACGCAGCACCTTTATTCCGATTCTCGCTAACACCTTTGCCCGCAAGGCCACGGAAATTCCGGTTATGCACGCCGAGCGCGAGCATGGGGAGTCGAAGTACAGCTTTATGCGCCTCATCAACCTGATGTACGACCTTATCACCTGCCTGACCACCACACCGCTGCGCCTGCTGAGCGTTTTCGGCAGCATCATCGCCGTGGCCGGGTTTGCGCTGTCCGTACTGTTGGTCGTGCTGCGCCTGGTCTTTGGCCCGCAGTGGGCGGCGGAAGGGGTCTTCATGCTCTTTGCCGTACTGTTTATGTTCATCGGCGCCCAGTTTGTCGGAATGGGCCTGCTGGGTGAATACATTGGCCGTATCTATAACGATGTTCGCGCACGTCCGCGCTACTTTATTCAACGTGTTGTCCGTCAGGAACACAAAGCATCTCAAGAGGAAATCCACCCATGAAAGCTGTTGTATTTGCCTATCACGATATGGGGTGCACGGGCACGCTGGCCCTGCTGGAAGCGGGCTACGACATTGCTGCGATCTTTACTCATCCGGACACGGCGGGAGAGAACAACTTTTTCGGCTCTGTAGCGCGTATCGCCGCTGAGCGTGGTATTCCGGTTTATGCACCGGACGATGTAAACCACCCGCTGTGGGTGGATCGCATCCGCGCGCTCGCGCCTGATGTTATCTTCTCGTTCTACTACCGTAACCTGATTTCCGACGAGATCTTAGGTCTGGCCGCCAAAGGGGCATTCAACCTTCACGGCTCCCTGCTGCCGGCCTATCGTGGCCGCGCGCCGCTGAACTGGGTACTGGTCAATGGTGAAACCGAAACCGGCGTGACCCTGCACCGTATGGTGCATCGTGCGGATGCGGGTGCTATCGTGGCACAGCAGAAAGTGGCTATTGATGCCGACGAGACGGCGCTGCAGCTGCATCAAAAGCTGAATGCAACCGCGCAGACGCTGCTGCGTGATGCACTGCCAGCGATCCTTGGCGGTACGTTCAGCGAGACTGCGCAGGATGAGAGCAAAGCGAGCACCTTTGGCCGCCGCGCACCGGAAGATGGTCGTCTGGACTGGAACAAACCCGCTCGCCAGCTGCACAACCTGGTGCGTGCGGTGACCGATCCATGGCCTGGCGCTTACAGTTTTGCGGGTGTCAGCAAATTTATCGTTTGGAAATCCCGCGTGCGCGACGACATTCCAGCGGCAAAACCGGGTACCGTTGTCTCTGTCTCCCCGCTGATCGTGAGCTGTGGTGAGCAAGCTCTGGAGATCGTTACCGGACAAACCGATAACGGTCTGTATGTTCAGGGTACTCAACTGGCACAGTCTTTAGGTCTGGTGACCGGGGCGCTGATCACCAGTGCGCCAGTTGTTGCCATCAAACGCCGCACTCGCGTGTTGATCCTCGGCGTGAACGGCTTTATCGGGAACCACCTGACCGAACGTCTGCTCAAAGACGATAACTACGAAATCTATGGTCTGGATATCGGCTCTGATGCGATCAGCCGTTTCCTTGATAACCCGCGTTTCCACTTCGTGGAAGGGGATATCAGCATCCATTCCGAATGGATCGAATATCACATTAAAAAATGCGACGTGGTGCTGCCGCTGGTTGCCATTGCTACGCCGATTGAGTACACCCGTAACCCGCTGCGCGTGTTCGAGCTGGACTTCGAAGAGAACCTGAAGATCATCCGCGATTGCGTAAAATACGACAAACGCATCATCTTCCCGTCCACCTCTGAAGTGTACGGCATGTGTACCGACAAAAACTTCGATGAAGACACCTCCAATCTGGTGGTCGGGCCGATCAACAAACAGCGCTGGATTTATTCCGTCTCCAAACAACTGCTGGACCGCGTGATTTGGGCCTACGGTGAGAAAGAAGGCCTGCGCTTTACCCTGTTCCGTCCGTTTAACTGGATGGGTCCACGTCTGGATAACCTGAACGCGGCGCGTATCGGTAGCTCACGTGCGATCACGCAGCTGATCCTCAACCTGGTTGAGGGCTCCCCAATCAAGCTTATCGAAGGCGGCAAACAGAAACGCTGCTTTACTGATATCAGCGATGGTATCGAAGCGCTGTTCCGCATCATCGAAAACAAAGATAACCGCTGCAACGGTGAGATCATCAACATCGGTAACCCGGACAACGAAGCGAGCATTCGTGAACTGGCAGAGATGTTGCTGGCAAGCTTTGAGCGCCATCCACTGCGCGATAAATTCCCGCCGTTTGCCGGTTTCCGTGAAGTGGAAAGCAGCAGCTACTACGGTAAAGGGTATCAGGACGTTGAGCACCGTAAGCCAAGCATTCGCAATGCGAAACGCTGCCTGAACTGGACGCCGACGGTGAAAATGGAGCTGACTATTGATGAGACGCTCGATTTCTTCCTGCGCACTGTGGAGCTGTCGGAACAGGACTCATGAAAAAAGTCGGTTTACGCATTGATGTCGACACCTTCAGGGGGACGCGTGACGGCGTACCCAAACTGCTGGAACTGCTGAGCAAGCACGATGTGCGTTCAAGCATTTTCTTCAGCGTGGGGCCTGACAACATGGGACGCCATTTATGGCGTCTGATTAAACCGGCGTTTCTGTTCAAAATGCTGCGCTCACGCGCAGCATCCCTCTATGGCTGGGATATTTTGCTGGCCGGGACCGCATGGCCCGGCAGGCGTATCGGTGCGGGCAATGAAGCGATTATCCGTGAAGCGACACGGCAACACGAGGTCGGCCTGCATGCCTGGGATCACCATGCCTGGCAAGCGTGGGCTGGCGTCTGGGACATATCGCGCCTGACCCGTGAAGTCGAGCGCGGTATGTTGGAGCTGGAGGCGATTACCTGCCAGCCTGTGCGCTGCTCCGCCGTGGCGGGATGGCGTGCGGACCAACGTGTTGTGAAAGCTAAAGAATCCTTCGCATTCCGCTACAACAGCGACTGTCGCGGGACCGGGCCATTTTTACCGCTGTTAGGGGAAAATCGCTACGGGACGGTGCAGATCCCGGTCACGCTTCCCACCTGGGATGAAGTGGTTGGCCGCGAGGTGAAGGCAGAGGATTTCAATCGCTACATTCTGGACCGCATGCATCGCGATACCGGTACGCCGGTGTATACCATCCACGCAGAAGTGGAAGGGATTGCGTATCAGCATGATTTCGATGAGCTGCTGACGATGGCTGCTCAGGAGGGGATTCAGTTCTGTCCGTTGAGTGAACTGCTGCCAGACGATCTCAGCGTCCTGCCCGTGGGCAAAATAGTACGTAATGAACTGGCTGGCCGGGAAGGCTGGCTTGGCTATCAACAAACCGTGAGTCCGGCCCCATGAAAACAGCCCGTTATGGCTTAGCGCTTCTCGCACTGTTTATCGTTTACTACCTCATCCCTGTCGATATCCGCCTGCTGTGGCAGCCTGATGAAACGCGCTATGCGGAAATTAGCCGCGAAATGCTGGCATCAGGAGACTGGGTTGTCCCGCATTTCCTGGGGCTGCGTTACTTTGAAAAACCGATTGCGGGCTACTGGATCAACAGTATCGGGCAATTGTTGTTTGGGGATACGAACCTTGCCGTGCGTGCCGGTGCCATATTCTCCACCGGGTTTGCGGCGCTGCTGGTCATCTGGATGGCCTGGCGTCTGTGGCGAGATAAACGTATTGCCATATTCTCCGGCCTGATCTTCCTGACGCTGTTCCTGGTGTATGGCATCGGTACGTATGCCGTGCTGGATCCCATCATCACCCTGTGGCTGGTAGCGGCGATGTGCAGCTTCTGGCTGGCATCCCAGGCTGAGACGGTTGCCGGAAAAGCAGGGGGGTACGTGCTGCTTGGGCTGGCCTGCGGTATGGGGGTGATGACCAAAGGCTTCCTGGCGCTGGCAGTACCGGTGATTGGCGTACTGCCGTGGGTCATTGCCCAAAAGCGCTGGAAAGAGGTGCTGATTTTTGGCTGGCTGGCAATCCTGAGCTGTGTGCTGATTGTCCTTCCCTGGGCACTGGCGATTGCCCATCGTGAGCCTGATTTCTGGCGTTACTTCTTCTGGGTTGAGCATATTCAGCGTTTTGCCCAGAGCGATGCCCAGCACAAAGCGCCATTCTGGTATTACCTGCCGTTCCTGGTCGCGGGTAGTCTACCGTGGTTAGCGTTGTTGCCAGGCGCGTTCCGTCTTGGCTGGAATGACAGACAAAACGCGGCTGGCGGGTTCTATCTGTTGGGCTGGGTGGTTATGCCGCTGCTGTTCTTCAGCATTGCCAAAGGCAAGCTGCCGACCTATATCCTGCCGTGCTTCGCCCCGCTGGCGATTCTGATGGCGCGCTATGCCTGCCTCGCGGCGGAAAAAGGTGCTCGCGTGCTGCGCATTAACGGGGGGATCAACCTGGCATTTGGCGCCATTGGCGTGGTGGCTGCTCTGGTTGTCTCGCCGTGGGGGCTTTCTAAACACCCTGTCTGGACGTCGGTTGAGCTGTATAAAGTCTTCTGCGCGGTGGTCGCGTTCCTGATTTGGGCCGTGGTGGGCTGGTTTACGCTCAGGCAGAGTCAGCAGCGCTGGTGGTTAGCGGCGTTGTGTCCTGCCGGGCTGGCGTTGTTGATTGGTTTTGCCATTCCTAACCTGGTGGTGGATTCCAAACAGCCGCAGTCGCTGGTCGACACCGTGCGCGATCCGCTGCAGGACAGTCGGTTTGTGCTGGCCAATAACGTCGGTGTGGCCTCTGGCCTGGCGTGGGAGCTTAAGCGTAATGACATCATTCTGTTTGGTCAGAGTGGAGAACTGCGCTATGGCCTGGATTACCCTGATGTGAAAGATCGTTTTGTGGGTAAAGCTGATTTCGCAGAGTGGCTGGCGGAACATCGACAGCAGGGGCGCATATCGCTGGTGATTCTGCTGTCAAAAAGCGACGATCTTAAGCGGGCTAATTTGCCAGAACCGGATAGCCTGTATATCCAGGGTCGTCTGGCCTACCTTCAGTATCTACCGAAGTGATGACCTGGCTCTGGCTGATACTGGCAAGCTTGCTCAGCTGTGCGGGACAACTTTGCCAGAAACAAGCCACCCGTCCGGCGAAAGCCGGGCGGCGTGGTGTACATATCGTGCTGTGGCTTGGCCTGGCCCTGTTGGCATTGGGCTGCGGGATGCTGGTCTGGCTGGTGGTCTTACAACGTATGCCTGTGGGCATTGCTTACCCTATGTTAAGCCTCAATTTTGTCTGGGTGACGCTGGCGGCGAAGACCGTCTGGCGTGAGAACGTTGCTTCGCATCACTGGCTGGGTGTTGGGTTTATCATCATTGGCATTATTGTGCTGGGAGGAAGCCTGTGAAAGGAACGTTCTGGGCCCTATGCAGCGTACTGTTAGTCAGCGCCGCGCAGCTCCTGCTGCGAAGCGCCATGCAGGCGCTTCCCCCCGTCAGTGATGTCCTGGCGTTAATTTCTGCCCTCTGGGATTTCTCATCCGGTACCGGTGCGCTGCTGCTGGGGTTAACGGGGTATGTAGCCTCTATGGGCTGCTGGTATCTGGCCTTGCATCGTATGGCGCTCAGCAAAGCGTATGCCTTGCTGAGCCTCAGTTATATCCTGGTGTGGGGCGCCGCAATCCTGTTGCCAGGCTGGGAGGAACGTTTCTCCTGGCACGGGCTGGTGGGGGTGGGGTTTATTATTCTGGGCGTGTTGACTATTTTCCGACCAGTGCGTCGTCAATCGAATGAATCCGCGCGTCAGTGAGTTCGTAGGGTGTTGCGGTGCAAACGGCAAGGCTGAGTAAACCGACCTGGCACTGGCTTGATGAATGGAGCGCGCGGGCTGAACTGTCAATGCTGACCATCTGCCAGGCATGACCGTCACGTTGTTTAAGAATCGCCTTTTTTCGCGTCCAGATGCGCCAGAATGCCGTAAGCTGGCCTTCTGGCGTTTCCTTTTCCAGCTCATCATGCTCGGCATTGCTGAACACGGCATTGGCAAGCGTACGCCAGTTATCCTGCTGGCGAATGTGTTCCAGCGAACAGCCAACATCGCCTTCATCACTGATAATTAAAGCAATATCGTCGCCCGAGTGGCTACTGCTGAACCACAGTGGATAGTCGCCAGCAAAAATGGCTTTCCCTTGTTCGCTGTAGATAATCTCCGGGAGTTGTTCTGGAGCCAACAGCCGAGAAAGCAACCCGTGATCGGCCAGCCAGCGAGCACGCTGAGCGCCTTCCGGTGCGTGTCGGGAGAGTGCTTCAGCCCAGCAGTTTGTGCTCAGCGAGGAAATTTTTCCCAGAAAAACCTGGTACATATAGCGTCTGGCCTTCAGTTAAAACGATGATAGCCGTAAAGTTGAGCGGCGAAACTATTACTATAATCCATTGCCCCCTTGAATTGCTAACCAGACAGGGATGCTCACCCTGGTAATCGGCTTTTCGGTCGCCCTGGCCCGAGCAGGATCGCCAGCTTGCTTCCGCCTTTGGTGGTTTCCATCCAGATCTTACACACACTGGTTAGCGGGACCGACAGTAGCATCCCGACCGGGCCCAGCAGCCATCCCCAGATCAGTAACGATAAGAATACCACCAGCGTCGACATACCCAGCCGGTGCCCCATCATGCGCGGTTCGAGAATATTCCCCAGCACCATATGCACGACGAGGAAAAGTGCCCCGACCAACATGCATTCATAGAAACCATTAAACAGGAATGCCTGAATCATCGGTGGTACGGCGGAGAGTACCGCGCCAATATTGGGCACATAGTTGAGCAAAAACGCCAGTACGCCCCACATCAACGCAAACTGCACGCCCATCAACATCAACCCCAGCCAGACAATCACGCCGGTCCAGACGCTCAACAGCGTTTTCAGCGCCAGATATTTGGAGACGCCCTTTAACGCGCGGTGTAATCCGGCGATGTGAATTTGTGGATTATTCAGCGCAAAGCGCAGCTTATAGGGGACGTGGCGCACTTCGAACAGCATAAACACCACCGTCATGACCAGCAGAAGAATACTGGCCATCGCGCCGGAAAGTCCCGTCATCAGGGTGGTGGCGTAGGTCATGACTTTCTCTGAATCCATCCGACGCAGCATCCGCTCTGGCGAGATACGCAGGTTAAGGAAAGGCACCATCTCCTGCAGCGCCACGATCTTCCGCGTCAGCGCTTTGTTGTACTGTGGCAACATCGTGGAGAATTCGCTCAGCGAAGCCGCCAGCACGCCGAAAAGCGCCGTCAGGGCAATTAGCATCACGATGACGACGATGGTGATGGCCACCGGGCGACTGACGCCCCGACGTAAAAACCAGCTCACCAGCGGATTAAGCACAATGGCAAAAAAGAGCGCCAGCAGGAGCTGCACAATAATGTCAGCCGCGGCATGGATACCCGCAAGGATAACCACCAGGCAGGCGAGTTTTAATAAGATGTGGAGCCCAGCTTTGTCGGACGGGTTAGCGATCATACGCGTTCCTTAAAATGATGACCCGGTAAGTGTAGTGTCCGCGGTTCGCTTCGTCTGGGGCTGTTAATCTGAAAGTCGGTGCTGATTTTCTTATTGTGTCGTGGTAATAGTGAAACACTGTTGTAAAAATCCAGGTAGAACCTCATGCCCGAACCTGCCGCTGAACCGGCGCTGAGCGGACTGCGCCTCAATCTGCGCATCGTCTCCGTTGTTATTTTCAATTTCGCCAGTTATCTGACCATTGGCCTGCCGCTGGCGGTTTTGCCTGGCTATGTCCATGACGTGATGGGCTTTAGCGCCTTCTGGGCGGGGCTGGTGATTAGCCTGCAGTATTTCGCCACGCTTCTGAGCCGTCCGCATGCCGGGCGTTACGCGGACCTTTTCGGCCCAAAAAGCATCGTGGTTGTAGGGTTGTGCGGTTGCTTTCTGAGTGGCCTGAGCTATTTTCTGGCCGCCACCACCAGCCACTGGCCCCTGGTTAGCCTGGTACTGCTCTGCCTGGGTCGCGTGATCCTGGGTATCGGTCAAAGTCTGGCGGGAACCGGTTCGACACTGTGGGGCGTGGGGGTGGTAGGCGCGCCGCACATTGGTCGGGTGATTTCGTGGAATGGCATTGTCACCTACGGCGCAATGGCGCTGGGTGCGCCGCTTGGTGTGGCCTGTTATGCGTTTGGTGGTCTGTATGGGCTGGCGACTACCATTATGGCGGTTGCGGCTCTGGCGATCCTCTTTGCGCTGCCGCGCCCGAAAGTGAAGGCCAGCAAGGGCAAGCCACTGCCGTTTCGGGCGGTGCTCGGGCGCGTCTGGCCGTATGGTATGGCCCTGGCGCTGGCGACAACGGGGTTCGGTGTGATTGCGACCTTCATTACCCTTTTCTATGACGCCAAAGGGTGGGACGGCGCAGCTTTCGCGTTAACCCTGTTTAGCTGCGCGTTTGTTGGCGCGCGTTTGCTTTTCCCGAACGGTATCAACCGTCTGGGCGGGCTGAACGTGGCAATGATCTGCTTTGCGGTAGAGATAGTCGGGCTGCTGTTGACCGGCATAGCGATGATGCCATGGGTCGCAAAAGTGGGCGTCTTCCTTGCGGGAGCAGGTTTTTCACTGGTCTTCCCGGCGCTGGGGGTGGTGGCGGTAAAAGCCGTGCCGCAGCAGAACCAGGGGGCGGCGCTGGCAACCTACACGGTATTTATGGATATGTCTTTGGGCATTACCGGCCCGCTGGCAGGGCTGGTGATGACCTGGGCAGGAGTACCGGTTATTTATCTTGCTGCGGCGGGTCTGGTGGTTATCGCCTTGATGCTGACATGGCGGCTAAAAAAATGGCCCCCGGTGCAGGCACCGGAGGCCACGTCATCCTCGTGAAGGATTACTGGATCACGAGGGTGTTAATGATGTTTTCAGCCGCAGTCTGCGCTTTCTGCTGATCGTCCGCTGGCAGGGTGATCTGCATAGTCAGCAGTTTGTTATCGACCTTACCCAGCACCACAGACGAGTACGCGGTCTGGCCTTTTGCGGAGATGATGCTATCCAGCTGTTGCAGCGTGTGGCCTTTCAGTTCGATGGACTTATTGGTCACCACCTGCAGCTGCGGGTCGCGGCTGCGCTGCTGATCTTCCAGACGTTTTGACAGTACGCTCAGATCTTCGCTGGTGTCGTCACCCACAATCACAATGACGGCTTTCTGCCCGGTTGCGTCGGAATAAACGTGCATATTGTTCGCCTGAGTGCCCAGCTTACCGCTCTGGTCAGTCATATCGGCTGGCAGAGAGAAACTGAGTTTGCCATCCAGCAGATTCACCGGCTGACCGGTCGCATTGCTCTCTGCAGATGCACCCTGAGCAGGCGTTTTCGTGTCGCTGTTATCACAGGCTGCAAGACCCACAACCAGCAGGCCAATCCCGACATATTTAACCAGATTGCGCATTGACTTCTTCCTTTCGATAAACGGCCATAACGGCTCATTCGCTCATCTTATCACAACTGATAAAGCGAACCCTTAACCAGCCTGCAATGCCGTGATTTCAGATTTATCTGCCAGCCTTTTCAGCAGCATATTCAGCAGCACACCGTACATTGGCAGGAAGAAGACAATACTGATGAGCACCTTGAAGCAGTAGTCCACCAGGGCGATCTCCATCCAGTGCTCGGCCATGAACGCATCCGGGCTGTGCCAGAAGGCGATGAAAAAGAAGGCCAGCGTATCGCTCACGTTACCGAACAGCGTCGAGGCGGTCGGGGCCATCCACCAGCGGTGATTCTGACGCAGGCGGTTAAACACATGCACGTCGAGGATCTGCCCCAGCGCATAAGCCATAAAGCTTGCGGTGGCGATTCGGGCGACAAACAGGTTGAAGTGGGTTAGCGCCTCAAAACCCTGCCAACTGCCCATATAGAACAGGGACGAAATCACGTAAGACACGAACAGCGCCGGGAGCATGACCGCAAAAATAATGCGGCGAGCCAGCGGTGCGCCAAAAATTCGCACGGTCAAATCGGTGGCGAGGAAAATAAACGGAAAACTGAACGCCCCCCAGGTGGTATGAAAACCAAAAATGGAGATGGGAAGCTGTACCAGATAGTTGCTGGAGGTGATCACCAGCAGATGAAAAAGCGAAAGCCAGAACAACGCTTTTACGCGCTGAGATTCAGAAAACTGCGTCATATTGTGACCTTTTTATACGTTGGGGTGAGGGAACCCAATAAAAACCGCAGCATGATACTGCTTTGGGCAGACATTGCAATGGTTAGTTTTTACGCAATCGTTAACCTGGTTTGCATTGATCGCTACGGGGCGTAAACTACAGCCGTTTTTACCTGACCGAGAAAATCATGACCGACCTGTTTTCCAGCCCGGACCACACTCTTGATGCCCAGGGCCTTCGCTGCCCGGAGCCGGTAATGATGGTGCGCAAAACCGTGCGTAACATGCAATCCGGCGAAACGCTGCTGATCATCGCCGACGACCCGGCTACCACCCGCGATATCCCCGGATTTTGTACCTTTATGGAGCATGAGCTGGTGGCTCAGCAGACTGAAGCGCTGCCGTACCGGTATTTGATTCGTAAAGGGTAGATGGGCAGCCCCTGCGGCCTGATGCCCTCACTCCGACCCTCTCCTTTCGGGAGAGGGAGAACGTCACCCCTTCATCCACGTCCGTATCCCGTCCAGGAACATCTGCGTCGCCATCATCACCAGAATCAGCCCCATCAGGCGTTCCAGCGCGTTCACCCCTTTCTCACCCAGAAGGCGCAGGAACAGGGACGACTGCAGCAGGATGATAAATGTTCCACCCCAGGCGATCAGCAGGGCAATCACCAGATGGCTCATCTGGTTCGGATACTGATGTGACAGCAGCATCAGCGTCGCCAGAATGGTCGGCCCGGCGACGAGAGGAATCGCCAGCGGCACAATAAATGGCTCTTCACCCGCAGGCAGGCCGCTGCTGCTGCCTTCCGCGCTCGGGAAAATCATCTTTATGGCAATCAGGAACAGGATAATCCCGCCGGAAATCGACACGGTTTCGGCACGCAGGTTCAGGAAGGCGAGGATTTTTTCGCCCGCAAACAGGAAGATAAACATCACCAGCAGCGCGATAAGCAGCTCGCGGATCATGATCGCCCGACGGCGCTTTGGTTCGGTGTGCTTCAGCACCGACATGAAGATCGGCAGGTTTCCGAGTGGATCCATTATCAGGATCAATAAAACCGCCGCGGAAATGATTTCACTCATGTAAATTATCCCTGAAACTCTCTATGGTTATTATGATGATTAGCTCTTTTTCTGATTGCCGGGCAATCATCGATTAATTTCGCTTGCGACTTTGGCAGCATTTTGTAATGTGAAGCATATCCCAGTTCAATACTGGCTTGCACAAACAGCACACACCCTCTGCAGGAAAAAAATGCTATGAAAAACGTTGGTTTTATCGGCTGGCGCGGTATGGTCGGCTCTGTACTCATGCAACGCATGGTTGAAGAGCGCGATTTCGACGCTATCCGCCCGGTCTTCTTCTCCACTTCCCAGCTCGGCCAGGCTGCTCCGTCCTTTGGTGGTACCACAGGCACGTTGCAGGATGCTTACGATCTGGAAGCGCTGAAGGCACTCGACATTATTGTCACGTGCCAGGGCGGCGATTATACCAACGAAATCTATCCAAAGCTGCGTGAAAGCGGCTGGCAGGGCTACTGGATTGACGCGGCCTCTTCGCTGCGCATGAAAGACGATGCCATCATCATTCTTGACCCGGTTAACCAGGGCGTGATCACCGACGGCCTGAACAACGGCGTGAAAACCTTTGTTGGCGGTAACTGCACCGTCAGCCTGATGCTGATGTCTCTGGGCGGCCTGTTCGCGCAAGATCTGGTGGAGTGGGTCTCCGTGGCGACGTACCAGGCAGCTTCCGGCGGCGGTGCGCGTCATATGCGCGAGCTGCTGACCCAGATGGGCCAGCTGCACCAGAGCGTCGCGACCGAGCTGGCAGACCCGGCGTCCGCGATTCTGGATATCGAGCGTAAAGTCACCCAGCTGACCCGCAGCGGCGAGCTGCCGGTGGATAACTTCGGCGTACCGCTGGCCGGTGGCCTGATCCCGTGGATCGACAAACAGCTGGATAACGGCCAGACCCGCGAAGAGTGGAAGGGCCAGGCCGAGACCAACAAAATCCTCAATACCGCGAATACCATTCCGGTAGACGGTCTGTGCGTGCGCATTGGCGCGCTGCGCTGCCACAGCCAGGCCTTCACCATTAAACTGAAAAAAGATGTGTCTATTCCAACCGTGGAAGAACTGCTGGCTGCACACAACCCGTGGGCGAAAGTGGTACCAAACGATCGCGATATCACCATGCGTGAACTGACCCCTGCAGCCGTGACCGGCACGCTGACCACGCCTGTTGGCCGTCTGCGTAAGCTGAACATGGGGCCGGAGTACCTCTCCGCGTTCACCGTTGGCGACCAGCTCTTATGGGGTGCCGCCGAGCCGCTGCGCCGCATGCTGCGCCAGCTGGCGTAATAATTTTTTAACGACCGGGGGTGGTTTTCACCCCCTTTTTTTGCGTACTACATGGAGTAAAACGCGTATGTCTTATTTTTTATCAGGAGTCATTTAGAGCGTTGGCTATGCTTTAAGGAAGAGTCATTTCTTACCTGAGGTTAGGACGGGCTGTGAGGATGCTCGTTCAGGTCACATTAAAGTCGTCCCAGGCGCTAAAAAAGGACGACATAAAAAACAGGATGAATACCATGTCCGATCGTGTGGATAGAGACGTGATTAATGCGCTTATTGCGGGTCATTTTGCCGACCCCTTTTCCGTGCTGGGGATGCACCGTACAGAGGACGGGCTGGAAGTCCGGGCGTTGTTACCGGATGCGACAGAAGTGTGGGTTATCGAACCCAAAACCGGCCGCAAAGTGGGCAATCTGGAATGCCTCGACTCGCGCGGTTTCTTCTCTGGCGTGATGCCCCGTCGTAAAAACCCTTTCCGTTATCAGCTCGCCGTCATCTGGCACGGCCAGCAAAATCTGATTGATGATCCCTACAGCTTTGGTCCTCTTTTGCAGGAGATGGACGCATGGCTGCTGTCTGAAGGAACCCATTTGCGGCCTTATGAAACGCTGGGTGCCCATGCAGACACGATGGATGGTATCACCGGCACGCGGTTTGCCGTGTGGGCACCCAACGCCCAACGCGTCTCCGTTGTCGGACAATTCAACTACTGGGACGGTCGTCGCCACCCGATGCGCCTGCGCCGGGAAACGGGGATCTGGGAACTGTTTATCCCCGGGGCGCACAACGGACAGCTCTACAAATTCGAGATGATCGATGCCCACGGCAAGCTGCGCATTAAAGCCGACCCGTACGCCTTTGAAGCGCAGATGCGCCCGGATACGGCATCGCTGATTTGTGGCCTGCCAGAGAAGATCACTCAGACGGAAGAGCGCAAACAGGCCAACCGCTTCGATGCACCTATCTCCGTCTATGAAGTGCATCTTGGCTCATGGCGCCGCCACACCGATAACAACTTCTGGCTCAGCTACCGGGAGCTTGCCGACCAGCTGGTGCCGTATGCCAAATGGATGGGCTTTACTCACCTTGAGCTGCTGCCGGTCAACGAACACCCGTTCGACGGTAGCTGGGGTTATCAGCCAACCGGGCTTTATGCGCCTACGCGCCGCTTTGGCACGCGCGATGACTTCCGCTATTTCATCCATGCCGCGCATGCCGCCGGGCTGAATGTGATCCTCGACTGGGTACCAGGCCATTTCCCGTCGGATGACTTTGGCTTGTCAGAGTTTGATGGTACGAATCTGTACGAGCACAGCGACCCGCGAGAAGGTTATCACCAGGACTGGAATACGCTGATCTACAACTACGGTCGCCGCGAAGTCGCGAACTACCTGGTCGGAAATGCCCTGTACTGGATTGAGCGCTTTGGCATTGATGCTCTGCGTGTTGATGCCGTGGCATCCATGATCTATCGCGACTACAGCCGCAAAGAGGGAGAGTGGATCCCGAACGAGTTTGGTGGCCGTGAAAACCTGGAAGCGATTGAGTTCCTGCGCAGCACCAACCGCATTATCGGTGAGCAGGTGGACGGCGCGGTAACAATGGCAGAAGAGTCGACCGACTTTGCGGGCGTCTCCCGTCCGCCGTCATTAGGTGGACTGGGGTTCTGGTACAAGTGGAACCTGGGCTGGATGCACGACACGCTCGACTACATGAAGCTGGATCCGGTTCACCGCAAGTACCATCACGATAAGCTGACGTTCGGGATGCTCTACAATTACACCGAAAACTTCATGCTGCCGCTGTCGCACGATGAAGTGGTGCACGGCAAGAAATCCATTCTCGACCGCATGCCGGGCGATGCGTGGCAGAAATTTGCCAACCTGCGCGCCTACTACGGCTGGATGTTTGCGTTCCCGGGCAAAAAACTGCTGTTTATGGGCAATGAGTTCGCTCAAGGACGCGAATGGAACCACGACGCCAGCCTCGACTGGCATCTGCTGGAAGGCGGTGACAACTGGCACCACGGCGTGCAGCGTCTGGTGCGTGATCTGAACCTGACCTATCGTCATCACAAACCGCTGCATGAGCTCGACTTTGACCCGTACGGCTTTGAGTGGCTGGTGGTGGATGACCATGAGCGCTCGGTGTTTGTCTTTGTGCGGCGAGATAAAGCGGGTAACGAGATCATCGTCGCCAGCAACTTCACGCCTGTACCGCGTCAACACTATCGCTTTGGCATTAATCAACCGGGTAAATGGCGCGAAATCCTGAATACCGACTCCATGCACTACCACGGCAGCAACACAGGCAATGGTGGTCTGGTGCAAAGCGATGCCATCGAAAGTCACGGGCGGCCAAACTCCCTGAGTCTCACGCTACCGCCGCTTGGCACTATCTGGCTGATGAGGGAGGGTGAATGACGCAGCTTACGGCAGGTCAACCCGAACCGCTCGGGGCGAGTTTTGACGGAAAGGGTGTGAATTTCACCCTCTTTTCTGCTCACGCTGAGCGGGTAGAACTGTGTGTTTTTGACGGTGAGGGTAACGAGCACCGTTACGATTTACCGTCGCGCACGGGGGATACCTGGCACGGTTACCTGGCCGGAGGACGGCCAGGTATGCACTATGGTTTTCGCGTTCATGGTCCGTGGGAACCTGCGCAAGGGCACTGGTTTAACCCTGCAAAGCTGTTGATTGATCCGTGTGCGCACCGCGTGGACGGTGAGTTTAAAGACGACCCGATTTTCCATGTTGGTTATGGTGAGCCTGACCATCGCGACAGTGCCCATGTGGTGCCAAAAAGCGTGGTAGTGCACGATCTCTATGACTGGGAGGACGATGCGCCACCGGCCACGCCGTGGGGCAACACCGTCATTTACGAGGCCCATGTCAAAGGGCTGACGTATTTGCATCCGTCCATCCCCAAAGAGATGCGCGGCACCTACAAGGCGCTCGGGCATCCGACCATGATCGCCTACCTGAAACACCTCGGCATCACCGCTCTTGAACTGTTACCCGTTGCCCATTTTGCCAGCGAGCCGCGTCTGCAGCGGCTGGGGTTGAGCAACTACTGGGGTTACAACCCGCTGGCGATGTTCGCGCTCGAACCCCGCTATGCCGTCCATCCGGAAAAGGCGCGGGACGAGTTTCGCGATGCGGTTAAGGCGCTCCATGCGGCGGGAATTGAAGTCATTCTGGATGTGGTGCTGAACCACAGCGCAGAAAGCGATCTCGATGGTCCGACGCTCTCCATGCGCGGAATTGATAACCGTAGCTATTATTGGATCAGGCAGGATGGCGATTACGAGAACTGGACCGGCTGCGGTAACACGCTCAATCTCAGCCATCCGGCGGTCACGCATTTTGCTTATGAATGCCTGAAATACTGGGTTGAAACGTTCCACGTGGACGGTTTTCGTTTCGACCTGGCGCCCGTGATGGGGCGCACACCGGCGTTCAGCCAGCAGGCGCCGCTGTTTGAGGCGATAAAAAATTGTCCGGTGCTCTCGCAGGTCAAGCTCATCGCCGAGCCGTGGGACATCGGTGAAGGAGGCTATCAGGTCGGGAATTTCCCGCCGCTGTTTGCCGAGTGGAACGATCACTATCGCGATGCCGCGCGCCGCTTCTGGCTGGAGCGAAATCTCTCGCTGGGGGAATTTGCCGGGCGCTTTGCCGCGTCAAGCGATCTCTTTAAGCGCGACGGTAAGCGACCGTCGGCCACCGTCAACCTGTTGACGGCGCACGACGGTTTTACGCTCAGGGACTGCGTTTGTTTCAATCAGAAACACAATGAGGCGAACGGCGAAGAGAATCGCGATGGCACTAACAATAACCATAGCTTCAATCATGGTATAGAAGGGTTAGGCGGAAGCCTTGACGTTATCGAGCGGCGGCGCGCCAGCGTTCATGCGCTGCTGACAACGCTTCTGTTGTCGCAGGGGACACCGATGCTGCTGGCGGGCGATGAGCACGGCCACAGCCAGCACGGTAACAACAATGCGTATTGCCAGGACAACACCTTAACCTGGCTTGACTGGGGGGAGGCGAACAGCGGGCTGATCCATTTTACCGCTGCGCTGATCCACCTTCGCCAGCAAATCCCGGCCCTGACCGCTGACCGCTGGTGGGAAGAGGGGGACGGAAACGTTCGCTGGTTGAATAAAGACGCGCAACCACTAAGCGCGCAAGAGTGGCAACACGGTGTACCACGGCTGCAAATCCTGCTTTCGGATAAATGGCTGGTTACGCTGAACGCGACGGATGATGTCGCAGAGATTGTTTTACCTGAAGGGGAATGGCGCGCCGTTCCCCCCTTTGCCGGAGCGGATAATCCGGTAGTAATGGCTGTCTGGCACGGGCCTGCGCACGGAGTGTGTGTATTCCAAAGATGATAAAAAAGGAGTTAGTCATGGTTAGATTAGAGAAGAACGATCCCTTAATGTTGGCACGCCAGCTACCATTAAAAACGGTTGCCCTGATACTCGCTGGTGGGCGTGGTACCCGTCTGAAAGATTTGACCATCAAACGCGCCAAGCCGGCTGTTCACTTTGGTGGTAAGTTCCGTATCATTGATTTCGCACTCTCCAATTGCCTCAACTCTGGCATCCGCCGCATTGGCGTCATTACGCAGTATCAATCACACACGCTGGTGCAGCATATCCAGCGCGGCTGGTCCTTCTTCAGCGAAGAGATGAATGAGTTTGTCGATCTTCTTCCGGCCCAGCAGCGCGTTCACGGCGAAAACTGGTACCGGGGCACGGCGGATGCGGTGACGCAAAACCTCGATATCATTCGTCGTTATAACGCGGAATACATCGTGATCCTCGCCGGGGATCATATTTACAAGCAAGACTACTCCCACATGCTCATCGACCATGTCGAAAAAGGGGCGCGTTGCACCGTGGCGTGTCTGCCGGTGCCCGTTGCTGAAGCGACGGCGTTTGGCGTAATGCACGTGGATGCGGACGACAAAATTATCGACTTCGTCGAAAAACCTGCAAACCCACCGACCATGCCGGGAGATGATACGAAGTCACTCGCCAGTATGGGGATCTATGTCTTTGATGCAGATTACCTTTATGCACTGCTCGAAGAAGACGACAAAGACGAAAACTCCAGCCATGACTTTGGCAAAGATATCATCCCGAAAATTACGCAAGCTGGCATGGCGTATGCACATCCCTTCCCGTTGTCCTGCGTGCAATCCGACCCAAATGCGGAACCTTACTGGCGCGATGTGGGAACGCTGGAGGCGTACTGGAAGGCGAACCTCGACCTGGCTTCGGTGACCCCTGAGCTGGATATGTACGATCAGAACTGGCCGATTCGTACTCATATGGAATCGCTGCCGCCAGCCAAATTCGTTCAGGACCGTTCGGGTAGCCACGGTATGACACTGAACTCGCTGGTTTCTGGCGGATGCATTATTTCAGGGTCGGTGGTGGTGCAGTCAGTGCTGTTCCCCCGCGTGCGGATAAATTCATTCTGTAATATTGATTCGGCAGTCTTATTGCCGGATGTCTGGGTAGGACGTTCGTGTCGCCTGCGTCGTTGCGTTATCGACCGCGCCTGTGTCATTCCTGAGGGGATGGTCATTGGTGAAAATGCGGAAGAAGACGCGCGTCGCTTCTACCGTTCGGAAGAGGGAATCGTGTTAGTAACACGGGAAATGTTGCGGAAGCTGCAGATCAAACAGGAGCGATGATGCAGGTTTTACACGTATGTTCTGAGATGTTTCCATTGTTAAAAACGGGCGGCCTGGCGGATGTTCTTGGTGCATTACCGGCGGCGCAAATCGCCGGAGGGGTGGATACCCGAGTCCTGCTGCCCGCATTTCCGGATATCCGGCGTGGTATTCCTGATGCAAAAGTGGTGACGCGTCGTGAGACTTTTGCCGGGCGCATCACCCTGCTGTTTGGACATTACAACGGCGTTGGGATCTACCTGATTGACGCGCCGCACTTATACGACAGGCCCGGGAGTCCGTATCACGACACCAACCTGTTTGCTTACCCGGACAACGTGCTGCGCTTTGCGTTGCTCGGCTGGGTCGGTGCAGAAATGGCGACGGGGCTGGATCCGTTCTGGCGTCCGGATGTGGTGCACGCGCACGACTGGCACGCCGGGCTTGCCCCGGCGTATCTGGCCGCGCGCGGCCACCCGGCAAGGTCAGTCTTTACCGTGCATAACCTGGCATATCAGGGGATGTACTATGCCCATCACATGCATGAAATTGATCTGCCACTGTCGTTCTATAACATGCACGGGCTGGAGTTTAACGGGCAGATCTCGTTCCTGAAAGCCGGGCTTTACTATGCCGATCATATTACCGCCGTGAGCCCGACTTACGCCCGGGAAATCACCCAGCCGGAGTTTGGTTATGGCCTGGAAGGGCTACTGCGACAGCGGCATCGTGAAGGGCGCCTGTCGGGTATTTTGAACGGTGTGGATGAAAAGATCTGGAGCCCGGAAACCGATCTCCTGCTGGCGTCGCGCTATGGCCGTGATTCGGTCGAGGACAAAGCCGAAAACAAGCGCCAGCTGCAAATTGCCATGGGCCTGAAGGTGAACGACAAAGTACCGTTGTTCGCCGTGGTCAGCCGTCTGACCAGCCAGAAAGGGCTGGATCTGGTGCTGGAAGCTTTGCCCGGACTACTGGAGCAGGGAGGGCAACTGGCTCTGCTCGGCGCGGGCGACCCGGTATTGCAGGAAGGTTTTCTGGCTGCGGCGGCGGAACATCCCGGTCAGGTTGGGGTGCAGATTGGCTATCACGAGGCGTTTTCGCACCGCATTATGGGCGGCGCGGACGTCATCCTGGTGCCAAGCCGTTTCGAACCCTGCGGCCTGACGCAACTCTACGGCCTGAAATACGGCACGTTACCGCTGGTGCGTCGCACGGGTGGGCTGGCTGACACGGTTTCCGACAGCTCTCTGGAAAACCTGGCGGACGGTATCGCCAGCGGGTTTGTGTTTGAAGACAGTAATGCCTGGTCGTTGTTACGGGCGATTCGGCGTGCTTTCGTTTTATGGTCCCGGCCTTCCTTGTGGCGTTATGTTCAGCGCCAGGCGATGAGCATGGACTTTAGCTGGCACGTTGCGGCGCAGTCATACCGCGATCTTTATCAACGCTTGATGTAACAAGGCGGAGTCACTGATATGAATGCACCTTTTAGCTACTCTTCACCCACACTCAGCGTTGAGGCGTTAAAGCACTCTATCGCCTACAAGCTGATGTTTACCATCGGGAAAGATCCGGTCATCGCGAACAAACACGAGTGGCTGAACGCCACCCTGTTTGCCGTGCGTGACCGTTTAGTTGAACGCTGGCTGCGCTCCAACCGTGCCCAGCTCTCACAGGAAACGCGCCAGGTTTATTACCTGTCGATGGAATTTTTGATTGGCCGCACACTTTCCAATGCGCTGTTGTCGCTCGGTATTTATGACGACGTCAAAAACGCCCTGGAAGAGATGGGGTTAGATTTAGAAGAACTGATTGACGAAGAGAATGACCCGGGTCTCGGTAACGGTGGTCTGGGACGCCTTGCAGCCTGCTTCCTGGATTCGCTGGCGACGCTGGCGTTGCCGGGTCGTGGTTACGGCATTCGCTATGACTACGGCATGTTCAAACAGAACATCGTCGACGGACGTCAGAAAGAGTCGCCGGACTACTGGCTGGAGTATGGCAACCCCTGGGAGTTCAAACGCCATAACACGCGATACAAAGTGCGCTTCGGTGGACGTATCCAACAGGAAGGGAAAAAATCCCGCTGGGTGGAAACCGAAGAGATCCTGGCCGTGGCGTATGACCAGATCATCCCGGGCTACGACACTGACGCAACCAACACGCTGCGCCTGTGGAGCGCCCAGGCCAGTAGCGAAATTAACCTCGGTAAATTCAACCAGGGTGACTACTTCGCGGCGGTGGAAGATAAAAACCACTCCGAGAACGTGTCCCGTGTCCTTTACCCGGATGACTCAACCTACTCCGGGCGTGAGCTGCGTCTGCGCCAGGAGTATTTCCTGGTGTCCTCGACGATTCAGGATATCCTGAGCCGTCACTACCAGCTGCACAAAACCTACGCCAACCTGGCGGAGAAAACCGCGATTCACCTCAACGACACCCACCCGGTGCTCTCCATTCCAGAACTGATGCGCCTGCTGATCGACGAACATAAGTTCAGCTGGGATGATGCGTTTGAAGTGACCTGTCAGGTGTTCTCATACACCAACCACACGCTGATGAGCGAAGCGCTGGAAACCTGGCCGGTGGATATGCTCGGCAAAATCCTGCCGCGCCATCTGCAGATCATCTTTGAGATTAACGATTACTTCCTTAAGACGTTGCAGGAGCAGTACCCGAACGATACCGGCCTGCTGAGTCGTACGTCGATCATTGATGAGTCGAACGGCCGCCGTGTGCGCATGGCCTGGCTGGCGGTGGTGATCAGCCACAAGGTTAACGGAGTGTCCGAGTTGCACTCAAACCTGATGGTGCAGTCGCTGTTTGCTGACTTCGCGAAGATCTTCCCGACACGTTTTTGCAATGTGACCAACGGCGTGACGCCACGACGCTGGCTGGCGCTGGCCAATCAGCCGCTCTCTGAGGTGCTGGATGAGAATATCGGTCGCACCTGGCGTACCGATTTGAGCCAACTGAGCGAGCTGGAACAGCACATTGATTTCCCGACGGTCAACAAAGCCGTGCGTGAAGCCAAGCTGCTGAACAAAAAGCGTTTGTCAGTATATCTTGCACTACACCTGAACGTAGTCGCCAACCCGAAAGCGCTGTTCGATGTGCAGATCAAGCGCATCCATGAGTACAAACGTCAGCTCATGAACGTGCTGCATGTGATCACCCATTACAACCGCATCAAGGCCGACCCTACGTCTGAGTGGGTGCCACGGGTGAAGATCTTTGCCGGCAAGGCGGCTTCCGCCTACTACATGGCCAAGCATATCATTCACCTCATCAATGATGTGGCGAAGGTAGTCAACCTGGATCCGGAAATTGGCGATAAGCTGAAGGTGGTGTTCATCCCGAACTACAGCGTCAGTCTGGCGCAGCTGATCATCCCGGCGGCGGATCTCTCTGAGCAGATTTCCACGGCAGGTACCGAAGCGTCCGGTACCAGTAACATGAAGTTTGCCCTTAACGGCGCGCTGACCATTGGTACGCTGGACGGGGCGAATGTCGAGATGCTGGAGCATGTCGGTGCAGATAACATCTTTATCTTCGGTAACACAACGGAAGAGGTCGAAGCGCTGCGTAAGCAGGGTTACTCGCCGCGTAAATATTACGAAGAGGATGAAGAGCTACGCCAGGTATTGACGCAAATCGCCACCGGCGTGTTTAGCCCTGACGAGCCAGGCCGCTATCGTGACCTGGTGGATTCGCTGATTAACTTTGGCGATCACTATCAGGTGCTGGCGGATTATCGCAGCTACGTGGATTGTCAGGATAAAGTGGACGAACTGTACCGGCAGCAGGAGAAATGGACCATTGCCGCGATGCACAACATCGCCAATATGGGGTATTTCTCGTCAGACAGGACCATCAAAGAGTATGCCGAGACGATCTGGCATATTGATCCGGTGAGGTTGTAAAAACAAAGCCGGGTGGCGGCTTCGCCTTACCCGGCCTACTTGATCCCGTAGGCCCGGTAAGCGTAGCGCCACCGGGCATTTTTTCACATCAAGACGCCAGCGACAGCTCACGCTTCCCCGCATTTTGCAGTAACCACTGCGCCACGCGAGACTGTTGCTCGGCATCCAGCCACATCCCTTCTTTAGTACGACGCCAGATGGCGTCATCCAGGCGGCGCACCCATTCGTGTTCAACCAGATAACGCAACTCGGCTTCGTACAGTTCATGGCCGAAATGTTCGCCCAGATCGGCAATCTCTTTGGCTTCACCCAGGATCCACTCCGTGTTGCTACCGTAAGTACGGGCATAATGGCGTGCCATCCCTTCGGTGATGAACGGATAGCGGCGACGCAGCTTCGCGGCATAATCATCGCGGTTATCCCCTATATCTCCGCCAGGCAGCACGGCACCTTTGGTCCATGCCGGGCCAATGCCTTTATAATACGGCACCAGTTTTTCCAGCGCGTGCTCGGCCAGCTTACGATAAGTGGTGAGTTTGCCGCCAAACACCGACAGCAGCGGTGCCTGCCCATCTACGTCGTGAATATCAAGCGTATAGTCGCGTGTGATGGCCTGCGGTGAATCCGATTCGTCATCGCACAGCGGACGCACGCCGGAGTAAGTCCAGACCACATCATTACGAGACAGCTGTTTCTTAAAGTGCGCGTTATACACTTTCAGCAGGTAGTTGACCTCGCTCTCGTCGATCTCAACGTTTTTCGGATCGCCTTTGTACTCCACGTCGGTAGTACCGATGATGGAAAACTCGTCCATCCACGGGATCACAAACACGATGCGCTTATCTTCGTTCTGCAGAATATAAGCCTGCTTCTGAGTATGTACGCGCGGCACCACAATATGGCTGCCTTTGATCAGGCGAATACCGTACGGCGAAGGCAGGTGCATGCCTTCGTCAAAGAACTGTTTCACCCACGGACCGGTGGCGTTGACGAGGCCGCGTGCTTTCCAGCTGAATTTCTCGCCGGTATCGATGTCTTCCGCGTCGACAATCCACAGACCGTTTTCACGACGAGCAGAGGTCGCGCGGGTGCGGGTTTTCACCTCGCCGCCTTTCTTCACCACCATCTGTGCGTTCGCCAGAACCAGACGTGCATCGTCTACCCAGCAATCGGAATATTCGAATCCGCGCACGATTTCAGGTTTAAGGACCGATTCTGAACCAAAACGCAAACCGTTCGAACCCGGCAGACTGGTGCGTTTACCCAGGTGATCGTACATAAACAGACCGATTCGGATCATCCAGGCCGGACGCAGATGCGGGCGATGGGGCAGACGGAAACGCATCGGAATCGCCAGATGCGGTGCCATTTTCAACAATACTTCACGTTCAGCCAGCGCTTCGCTGACCAGGCGGAATTCGTAGTGTTCCAGGTAGCGCAGGCCACCGTGAATCAGTTTGGAGCTGGCGGACGACGTCGCGCAGGCGAGATCGTTAGCTTCCAGCATCAGTACGGATAATCCGCGTCCTGCGGCATCGACCGCAATACCGGCACCGTTGATGCCACCGCCTATCACAATCAGATCTTTGGTTTCCATAACACCCTCATGCACTTTCGTTAAAGCTCAAAAATGTTCGATATCGCTCATAATAGCAAAGGAACGCGCTTTTGGTAACATCAAAAAAACAATTTAGAGTGATATGGATAACATAATGGCGTTTACCTGCCGCCAGGACGTACACTACGGGGTAAAATAGTGCCGTTGACCAATGTAAAGAGAACACCATGGATCAGTTTGAATGTATTAACGTAGAAGAAGCCCATCAGAAAATGCACCAGGGAACGGCGGTGCTGGTGGACATCCGCGATCCGCAGAGTTTTGCGATGGGCCACACGCCGGGCGCGTTCCACCTTACCAACGACACGCTGGGCGCGTTTATGCGCGATAACGACTTCGACACACCGGTGATGGTCATGTGCTACCACGGCAACAGCAGTAAAGGTGCGGCGCAGTACCTGCTTCAGCAGGGTTATGATGCGGTATACAGCGTCGACGGCGGATTCGATGCCTGGCATCGCCATTTCCCGGCAGAAGTTGAGTACGCGTTTGAGCGCTGATCCCGCTATACTGTCCCCTTTTGTGTGGAAATAAGCGACCGCTACCCATGTTGATGATCACCTCTTTTACCAACCCGCGTGTCGCCCAGGCGTTTGTCGACTACATGGCGACGCAGGGTGTTATTCTGACCATCCAGCAACATACTCAGACCGATGTCTGGCTGGCCGACGAGAGCCAGGCAGGGCGGGTAAACGAGGAGCTGGCGCGTTTTCTTGAGAACCCCGGCGACCCGCGCTATCTGGCTGCCAGCTGGCAATCTGGCCAGACGGGCAGTGGATTGCATTATCGTCGTTTTCCTTTCTTTGCCACCGTGCGTGAACGTGCAGGGCCGTTTACGCTACTGCTGATGGCGGCCTGTATTGTCGTCTTTATCATTATGAACGTGGTGGGTGACCAGAGCGTGATGATCGCTCTGGCGTGGCCGTACGACCCCTCTCTGGAGTTTGATGTCTGGCGCTACTTTACCCACGCGCTGATGCACTTCTCGGTGATGCACATCCTCTTTAACCTGCTGTGGTGGTGGTATCTCGGCGGTATCGTTGAGAAGCGGCTCGGCAGCGGCAAGCTGATCGTTATCACCATTATTAGCGCCCTGCTGAGCGGCTATGTGCAGCATAAATTCAGCGGTCCGTGGTTCGGTGGGCTGTCTGGCGTGGTATACGCCCTGATGGGCTACGTCTGGCTTCGCGGGGAACGCGACCCGGAAAGCGGCATCTATTTGCAACGCGGACTCATAACCTTTGCGTTAATATGGCTAATTGCCGGATGGTTTGATCTGTTTGGTATGTCTATCGCCAATGGTGCACACGTCACTGGCCTGGTTGTCGGGTTGGCAATGGCCTTTGCCGATACGCTCCATGCGCGAAAACGAACATAATTCTCAGGGATAATTGATGAAACAAACACAACGTCATGACGCCATTATCGAACTGGTAAAAAAACAGGGATACGTCAGTACTGAAGAGCTGGTTGAGCAGTTTGCCGTCAGCCCGCAAACCATCCGTCGTGACCTGAACGATCTGGCCGATCAGAACCGTATTCTGCGCCACCACGGCGGGGCGGCGCTGCCGTCCAGCTCGGTCAACACCTCCTGGCACGATCGTAAAGCCACGCAGACGGCAGAGAAAGAACGCATTGCCCGTAAGGTCGCCAGCCAGATCCCTAACGGGGCGACGCTGTTTATTGATATCGGCACCACGCCGGAAGCGGTCGCCCATGCGCTGCTGGATCACGAGAACCTGCGCGTGGTCACCAACAACCTGAACGTCGCCAACACCCTGATGCAGAAAGACGATTTCCGCATTATTCTCGCGGGCGGCGAACTGCGAAGCCGCGACGGCGGGATTATCGGCGAAGCGACCCTCGACTTTATCTCTCAGTTCCGCCTCGATTTTGGCATTCTCGGGATCAGCGGCATCGACAGCGACGGCTCGCTGCTGGAGTTTGATTATCACGAGGTGCGTACCAAGCGCGCGATTATTGAAAACTCACGTCATGTGATGCTGGTGGTAGACCATTCGAAGTTTGGCCGTAATGCGATGGTAAACATGGGCAGCATCAGCATGGTGGATGCGGTCTATACCGACGTGATGCCGCCGGCGGGCGTGATGCAGGTGATTAAAGATAATAATTTGCAGCTGGAATTGTGCTAGGAATTGTGTCGGGTGGCGCTGCGCTTACCCGACCTACAAAACTCCGTAGGCCCGTGCAAGCGTAGCGCCGCCGGGCAATGAATTACACTCCGTACCCCATCATCTTCAACAATCGCTGCGCATGCTGCACCGCATCCTGACGGTGCGCCACGCCCAGCTTTTGATACAGGTTGCGGATATGCGTTTTGATGGTGGTCGCAGCAACCGCCAGTTCACCCGCAATTTGTTCATTGCTGTAGCCGGAGTAGATCAGCCCCAGTACCTGCCATTCACGTTGAGTGAGCGGGCTGGTGCGGATAAGCTCCGGTACTTCCGGGTGGTTCAACAGACGTTCGACAAAGTTCTCATCGAAATGCGCAAACTTATGGCGATGGTGCTGGTTGATTTCACGCAGTATACGTTGAGCGCGATGCTGATCGAGTTCCGGCAGCGTATTAAGCTGAATCAACTGACGCAGCTGCTGCGCCATCACTTCACCTTCAATCACAAAGTGGCTGATAAACCCGGTGCGGTTCGCGAGTTGCAGCGCTTCCAGCAGTACACGCTGAGCATCATTTTTACGACCCGCCTGCCAGTAGAGCTGGTTCAGCAGCAGCAGGTTGCGGTTCAGATCGCTCATCAGACGCAGGCCGCGCGCGTTCTCGTTCAGCTCTTCCAGCACAATCTCCGCGGGCTCTAATTCACCGAGCAGGATCTGCGCGCGGGCAATGTTGCGCCACTGGCTCTGCAGGAAGTGGTTGTTAGCAAATTCCGGTTTTGGCGTCTGACGCAGCCAGTTGGCGGCGGATTTTTTATCGCCTGTCATTTGCCAGTAAATCACCCGAACCTTATCGGCGTTCGATACCCAGTCGCTATGATACTGACCGTTGCCCAGCAGGTTTTCGAGACGGTTAAGATGATTACGGGCGTTATCGAGATCGCCACGCGCCAGCGAACACTGCACCAGCAGCGCCAGACACTGCAACTGTTGCTGCGGCTGGAAGCCAGAAAGCACGTCCACACCCTGGCGGGCGCAACTTTCAGCTTCATCCAGCCGTGACCATGCCCACAGGAGCTGAGCGCGAATACGCAACAGGAACTCGTGCATCGGCAACTGTTCCAGATGCTGTTCCCGAATCAGCTGGAAGGCTTTTTCCTGATTTTCCCAGGCAGCCTGCAGGAACCCCTGAGCGAACAGAATTTCGCTTTGCTGGATCAGGCTCCACAACGCGTAGTGCCAGACATCATGGCGCCGTGCCATTTGTTCCGTTTGCTGCATCAGCGAAAGGGAGCGCGTCAGCTCGCCTTTGCAGTGCAGCACTTCACCGTGTACCGACGTGGCAACGATCCGGCTGTAGAAGTTGGCCAGCGGCAGTTCATCCAGTGCGACCATCGCCAGGCGTTCGGCTTCATCCGGGTCGCCGTCGTTAATCGCCACCTGGGCCCGCAGGGCGTTAAATTCACCGTGCAGGGGCGTGTCCATGTTGCTTTCCATCTCCTGCTCCGCACGTGCCAGCAGGGTATTCACTTCGCTATAGCGATGTTGGCTCTGCATCAGCCAGGCCTGCAGCAACACCAGACGCGGGTTCTCCAGCAGACTTTCCCACGGCAGCGCTTTGAGGGACTCTTCAAGCAACGTCAGCTCGCTGTGGTTGAACAAGCCCCACGCATGGTTGAGGAGAATATCACGCAGCATGTTGGCATCACCTGCGGCCAGCGCATGATGGATCGCCTCGCTCGGGAAGCCTTGTGCCATCCAGCTTTCGGCGGCAGCGCGATGAATTTCCGGCAGTTCAACCGCAAGCTCCCACTGGCAACGCTGGCGCAGGAAACTGCCAAACAGCGGATGGTAGCTGAACCATTCGCCGGGATCGTCCATACGCGTCAGGAACAGGCCCTGACGTTCAATTTCTTCAAGCTGTAGCTGGCCGTTTTCGCAGCCCGTCACGCGCACAATCAGCGCGTCGTTCATGGAACGCAGCAGGGAGCTTTTCAGCAGGAAGTTACGGGTAGACGGATCGACGCTGTCCAGCACCTCATCCACAAGATAATCAGAAAGATGGCTGGCATTGATCCCTGCCAGTCGACGCGCTGACTGATGCGCCGGGCTGTTGTTTTGCCGGGCAGAGAGGGCAATTAACTGCAGTGCAGTGGCCCAGCCTGCGACATCGTCACACATCCGGCTGCTTTCTGATGCCTCAATGGGGGAGGTCAGACGGCAGTCAAAGAACTGTTTCGCTTCCTGATGAGTAAAAGCCAGCTGCTGGCTGCCCACTTCCAGAAGTTGATCGCGCACGCGCAGGTTGGCAATACCCAACTGCGGCAGGTTGCGTGACAGTACCACCAGGGTCAGGTTTTCCGGTTGATGGCGCAGGAAGAAACGCATCGACTCATGAATTACCGGGTTAGTGATGAGATGGTAATCATCAATCACCACATACAGCGGGCGATGCCATTCGGCCAGTTCAATAAATAGCTGAGAGAAAAGGGAGGACAGGCTGGCGTACTGGCGCTTTTGCACCATCACTTCACTGGCGACGCAGTGTCCATTGGTGGCCTGTTGAATAGCGGCAATCAAATAGCTGGCAAAACGCTCTTGCTGGTTATCGCCCTCATCAAGGGAGTACCAGCCAAGATCGCTCTTACCTGCGGCCCATTGCGAAATGAGCGTTGTTTTTCCATAGCCTGCAGGGCTCGTAACCAGCGCCAGTCGGAAATTATGCGCGCCGGAAAGTTTAGCCAACAGGCGCTCGCGGACCACTGTATGGTCAAGGCGAACCGGGCGACTTAATTTAGACGGAATCAACATAGGTTTCACTTCACTGTGGGGAACGAGAGATTTTATTTTTTTGCGCTTCGTAATTAATACGATATAAGGTCGGCCAGAAAGAGAACTATTGCAAGTTATGTCTGGATTTGGTGGCTCTGAATTTGCACTCTGTCACAAAACATTCAGACAGATGACGGAACTTTCTGGAATGGGCTTTAACACCGCGTCAATGCTGGCTTGTATGGTTCTGGTACGGCTGCGCTGAAACTGGTTTCAGAAAGGGATAGTGACGTCAAATGTAATAAAGTTCGGGTAAAATTATAAGTGATTAACAATCTCCTTAGTTATTACCCGATTGCAGAAATATTATTCTACGTAAGTAATCATTTTAGAGGGGTTTAATTAACCCCCGAAACTGCATTTCATTTCTTTGACATTCTCCCCGGTTACTTTTTTATCTTCAGGGCACACTCGAACTATGCTCTGAGAGTGGCCTCGATCACATTTTTATGCTCATCCCCGCTACTCCTCCCTGTCTAATCCCCCACAGGAGGAGGAAGAGGTGAAATGAGCCAGGCACACTAGCGCCAACTTGTGTTTTCTTTCTAAAGGATGCCGATCCCCTATGTCACAGCCTACCTTCAACAAAGCTCAATTCCAGGCTGCCCTGACGCGTCAGTGGCAGCGTTTTGGCCTTCATGCGGCAAACGAAATGACGCCTCACCAGTGGTGGCAGGCGGTGAGTGGTGCGCTCGCGGAACAGCTGGATGCTCAGCCTTTGGCAAAGCCGGTGAAAAACCAGCGACACGTGAACTACATCTCGATGGAATTCCTGATTGGCCGTCTGACGGGCAACAACCTGCTGAACCTTGGCTGGTATCAGGACGTTGGTGATGTGCTCAAAGAGCATGACATTAATCTGACCGACCTGCTTGAAGAAGAGATTGACCCCGCGCTGGGTAACGGTGGGCTGGGGCGTCTGGCTGCCTGCTTCCTTGACTCCATGGCAACCGTCGGCCAGTCAGCAATTGGCTATGGTCTCAACTACCAGTACGGCCTGTTCCGTCAGTCATTTGCCGATGGTCATCAGATGGAAGCGCCGGACGACTGGCACCGCAATACTTACCCGTGGTTCCGCCATAACGCGCAACTGGATGTGCAGGTCGGGATTGGTGGGAAAGTCACGAAGGAGGGTCTCTGGGAACCGGCATTCACCATTACTGGCGAAGCCTGGGATCTGCCGGTGCTGGGTTACCGTAACGGCGTGGCGCAGCCTCTGCGTCTGTGGCAGGCGAAGCACGCGCATCCGTTCAACCTGACCAAATTCAACGATGGCGATTTCCTGCGTGCTGAACAGCAAGGCATCGACGCCGAAAAACTGACAAAAGTCCTCTACCCGAACGACAACCACCTGGCGGGTAAAAAACTGCGTCTGATGCAGCAGTACTTCCAGTGTGCCTGTTCCGTGGCGGATATCCTGCGTCGTCATCATCTGGCGGGCCGCAAGCTGGCGCAGCTGCCTGATTTCGAAGTGATTCAGCTCAACGACACACACCCGACGATCGCAATCCCTGAACTGCTGCGCGTGCTGATCGACGAGCATCAGCTGAGCTGGGATGACGCATGGGCCATCACCAGCCGCACATTCGCTTACACCAACCACACCCTGATGCCAGAAGCGCTGGAGTGCTGGGACGAGAAGCTGGTGAAAACACTGCTGCCGCGTCATATGCAGATCATCAACAAGATTAACGACAACTTTAAAGTGCTGGTGAAAAAGACCTGGCCTGGCGACAAAGAAGTCTGGGCGAAGCTGGCAGTGGTTCATGACAAACAGGTGCGCATGGCGAACATGTGCGTGGTGAGCGGCTTTGCCGTAAACGGTGTGGCAGCGCTGCACTCGGATCTGGTGGTAAAAGATCTGTTCCCGGAATATCACCAGCTGTGGCCGACTAAATTCCACAACGTGACCAACGGCATCACGCCGCGTCGCTGGATCAAGCAGTGCAACCCACTGCTGGCAGGGCTGCTGGACAAAACCCTGAAAAAAGAGTGGGCCAACGATCTGGACCAGCTCATCAACCTGGAAAAATACGCCGACGACGCGAAATTCCGCGAGCAGTACCGTGCGATCAAGCGGGAAAACAAAGTTCGCCTGGCAGCGTTTGTCAAAGCGCGTACCGGAATTGAGATCAACCCGAATGCCATTTTCGATATTCAGATCAAACGCCTGCATGAGTACAAACGTCAGCACCTGAACCTGCTGCACATTCTGGCGCTGTACAAAGAGATCCGCGAGAATCCGAAAGCCGATCGCGTTCCACGCGTGTTCCTGTTCGGTGCGAAAGCGGCGCCGGGCTACTACCTGGCGAAAAACATCATTCTGGCAATCAACAAAGTTGCTGAAGCCATCAACAACGATCCGAAAGTCGGCGACAAGCTGAAAGTGGTGTTCCTGCCGGATTACTGTGTCTCGGCGGCTGAAATGCTGATCCCGGCGGCAGATATCTCCGAGCAGATTTCTACGGCAGGTAAAGAAGCATCCGGTACCGGCAACATGAAGCTGGCGCTCAACGGCGCGCTGACGGTTGGCACACTGGACGGTGCAAACGTCGAAATCGCCGAGAAAGTGGGTGAAGAGAATATCTTTATCTTCGGTCATACCGTGGAAGAAGTGAAAGCCATCAAGGCCAAGGGCTACGACCCGGTGAAATGGCGTAAGAAAGATAAAGTGCTCGATGCGGTGCTGAAAGAGCTGGAAAGCGGTAAATACAGCGACGGCGACAAGCACGCGTTTGACCAGATGCTGCACAGCATGGACAAGCATGGCGGTGACCCGTATCTGGTGATGGCGGACTTCACAGCCTATGTCGACGCACAAAAACAGGTTGATGTTCTGTATCGCGACCAGGAAGCCTGGACCCGGGCGTGCATTCTGAATACCGCCCGCTGCGGTATGTTCAGCTCTGACCGCTCAATTCGTGATTATCAGGCCCGTATCTGGCAGGCAAAACGCTAAGGAAGCGCGATGGAGAGTAAACGTCTGGACAGCGCCGCGCAGGCGGCGGGGATCAGCCTCAGTTACATTAATGCTCACGGCAAACCGCAGTCTATTGGCGCCGACACCAAAAGACGTTTGCTGGATGCCATGCAAAAAACCGACGCGAAAGCGTCGGTTGCGCCAGTGCCGAATGTGAAGGTATTCACCGCAGGCAAAAAGATGCCTCTGGCGGTGGAGGGGCAGGGCGAGTTTAGCTGGCTGCTTACCACCGAAGAGGGGCATCAGCACAAAGGCCACGCCACCGGCGGCAAAATGCTAAACCTTCCGGCAAAACTGCCGGAGGGCTATCACACCTTAACGCTCACCCAGGACGACCAGCGGTACCCTTGCCGGGTGATTGTGGCACCAAAACGTTGCTATGAACCGCAGGCGTTGCTTGAAGGTAAAAAGCTGTGGGGTGCCTGCGTGCAGCTCTACACGTTGCGTTCCGACAGCAACTGGGGGATCGGCGATTTTGGCGACCTGAAAAAAATGCTGGCATCGGTGGGGGAGCGCGGCGGCGCATTTATTGGTCTTAACCCTATTCACGCGCTCTATCCGGCCAACCCGGAGAGCGCCAGCCCGTATAGCCCGTCGTCCCGTCGCTGGCTGAACGTCATCTATATCGACGTTAACGCGTTAGATGACTTCAAAAACAGCAAAGAAGCGCAGGCATGGTGGAAACTTCCGACCACCCAACAGATGCTGAAACAGGCTCGTGACGCGGAATGGGTTGATTACTCTACGGTTACCTCGCTGAAGATGGCGGCTTTACGCCTGGCGTGGAAAGGTTTTGCCCGGCGCGATGATGAGCAGATGGCGGCTTTTCGTCAGTTTGTTACCCAGGAGGGCGAAAGCCTTTACTGGCAGGCGGCATTTGACGCATTGCACGCATACCAGGTGAAAGAGGATGAAATGCGCTGGGGCTGGCCGGTATGGCCGCAAGCGTATCAATCTGTTGATACCCCGGAAGTGAAAGCGTTCTGTAAGAAGCATGCTGACGAGGTGGATTTCTACCTGTGGCTGCAGTGGCTGGCGTACAGCCAGTTTGCTGCCTGCTGGCAGGTAAGCCAGGGCTACAAGATGCCGATCGGCCTGTATCGTGACCTGGCCGTGGGTGTGGCTGAAGGCGGGGCGGAAACCTGGTGTGACCGTGAACTTTACTGCCTGAAAGCCTCTGTGGGGGCGCCACCGGATATCCTTGGCCCGCTCGGTCAGAACTGGGGCTTACCGCCGATGGATCCGCACGTGATGGCGGCGCGTGCTTACGAGCCGTTTATCGACCTGCTGCGCGCTAACATGCAGAACTGCGGGGCGCTGCGTATCGACCATGTGATGTCCGTGCTGCGTCTGTGGTGGATCCCATATGGTGAAACGGCGGACCACGGGGCGTATGTACAGTATCCGGTTGACGATCTGCTGTCGATCCTGGCGCTGGAAAGTAAGCGCCATCAGTGCATGGTGATCGGTGAAGATCTGGGTACTGTCCCAGTGGAGATTGTCAGTAAACTGCGTGATAGCGGTGTGTATTCCTATAAAGTGCTCTATTTTGAAAACGACCATGAGAAAACCTTCCGCGCGCCGAAAGCGTACCCTGAACAGTCAATGGCAGTCGCGACGACGCATGATCTTCCTACGCTGCGTGGCTATTGGGAAAGCGGTGATCTGACGCTCGGCAAAACGCTGGGGCTGTATCCTGATGAAGAGGTGTTACGCGGTCTGTATCAGGATCGCGAGCTGGCGAAACAGGGCTTGCTGGATGCCTTGCATAAGCATGGCTGTCTGCCGAAACGTGCCGGGCATAAGGCGTCGCTGATGGCGATGACCCCGACGCTCAACCGTGGCTTGCAGCGCTATATTGCTGACAGCAACAGTGCCCTGCTGGGTCTGCAACCGGAAGACTGGATTGATATGGCCGGGCCGGTGAACATTCCGGGAACCAGCTATCAGTACAAGAACTGGCGTCGCAAGTTGTCCGTGAGTCTTGAGAAGATGTTTGCCGATGATGGGGTGAACAAGCTGATTAAGGATTTGGATAAGCGCAGAAGAGCAGTAGTGAAGAAGAAATAAAAAAGAACCCGCCAGTTGGCGGGTTCTTTTTTTACATCAGATAACCATATTCAACAGCAGAACCCCGACCAGACCGCACACTGAAATAATGGTTTCCAGCGCAGACCAGGACTTGATGGTTTCACCGATAGTCAGGTTGAAGTACTCCTTGAACAGCCAGAAGCCCGGATCGTTTACGTGAGAGAAAATCACGCTACCGGAACCGACTGCGATAACCATCAGCTCAGGGCTAACACCCGTCGTGGCAATCAGCGGCGCAACGATACCACCGGCGGTGATGGCGGCCACGGTCGCAGAACCGAGTGCAATACGCAGAACCGCGGCGATAGACCAGGCCATCAGGAGCGGTGACACGTTAGTTTCATGCATCATGGCCGCGATGTATTTATCCACGCCGCTGTCGACCAGTACCTGCTTGAACGCACCGCCACCGCCGATGATCAAGAGCATCATGGCAATGATTTTGATGGAGGAGGTCAGCGTGTCGTTGATCTGATCCATTGAACGACCACGGTTCAGACCAAAGGTGAACATCGCGATCAATACCGCAATCAGGGTTGCCATCACCGGGTCACCCAGGAACTCCGCAACGGACAGGAACGGGTGACCTTTCGGCAGGATCATCTCTGCCACGGCACGCATCGCCATCAGGATAACCGGCACCAGAGAGGTCCAGACGCTGACGCCAAAGCCAGGCATCTCTTCTTCGGTGAAGGTTTTTGCGCTGTATAGACCTTCCGGGATTGGCTTATCAATGCCTTTCAGGAAACGGGCATACACCGGGCCTGCCAGGATCACTGTTGGGATAGCGAGAATGGTGCCGAACAGCAGCGTTTTACCCATATCGGCGTGGAAGATGGTCGCGATAGCGGTTGGACCCGGGTGCGGTGGCAGGAAGCCATGCGTCACGGACAGCGCTGCGGCCATTGGTACACCGACATACAGCAGAGGGATGTTTGCCGCCGCCGCAATGGTGAACACCAGTGGCAGCATCAGCACAAAGCCCACTTCATAGAACAGCGCGAAACCGACGGTAAAACCGGTTAATACCACCGCCCACTGGATGTTCTTCTTACCAAATTTGGCAATGAGCGTGGTGGCAATACGTTGAGCACCACCGCAGTCCGCCAGCATTTTGCCGAGCATGGCACCGAAGCCCATGATCAACGCCAGGCTGCCGAGCGTCCCGCCGACACCGGCTTTAATGGAGCTGATGACTTTCACCAGCGGCATCCCTTGCATCAGACCGACTGCAAGTGCCACCAGAACCAGAGCGATAAATCCGTTCATTTTGAAACGGATCATCAAGAGCAGTAATAACACAACACCGATAGCAACGATGACTAATGGCATGATTTACCTGGCCTTTGAATTGTTATGGGTAACGTCATTGTTTCAACGACAAATTCCGATTGTCCCAACTGGGAACAGAGTGATTACGGCACTAGTACTGATACCTTGGAAACCAATAAGTTTAGTCGGCTGTTATGAGAGTGCTTAGTGCCCACGAGAATGATACGGGTAACATGATGTGATTGAGAATCACCCTGGGAGGCTAAATTTGAATTATGAGACGCAGGTCAACATATGGAGGGAATGAAGGGGAGAAGCGAAGCCCGGTAAGCGCAGCGCCACCGGGCGATACAGACGGGCACTGAATCAGTAGTAAGAGTGCTCGCCGCGCTGGTGTTCGGTCAGATCACGCACGCCTTTCAGTTCCGGGAATTCGTTCAGCAGCTGCTTTTCAATCCCTTCTTTCAGGGTCACATCGACCATGGAACACCCGTTACAGCCGCCGCCAAACTGCAGAATGGCGAAGCCTTCGTCGGTGATTTCCATCAGGGAAACACGACCACCGTGGCCCGCCAGCTGTGGGTTGATTTGGGACTGCAGAAGATACTCTACGCGCTCCATCAGCGGCGCATCGTCTGCCACTTTACGCATTTTCGCGTTCGGCGCTTTCAGAGTCAGCTGAGAACCCAGCTGGTCGGTGACGAAGTCGATCTCCGCATCTTCAAGATACGGTGCGCTCAGCTCATCAACGTAGGCGGTGAGCTGTTCAAATTTAAGGGCTGTGTCAGTTGCTTCTACCGCATCCGGCGGACAATAAGAGACACCACATTCTGCATTCGGAGTGCCTGGATTGATCACAAACACGCGGATCTGCGTCCCTTCTTCCTGATTTGCCAGCAGTTTGGCAAAGTGCGCTTGTGCAGAATCGGAAATACGGATCATAGCTTTGGCCTAATAGTTGACTAAATTACCTGGGTATAATCATACGCCCATTGAAGAAGGGCTACAAGGTACGGCACAGACACCATACCTGAACCGACGCGGCGCCGCTTCGCAAAAGCAGTCGGGAAAGTTCAGCAACGGTACTGCCTGTGGTGACGACATCATCCACAATCGCGATATGGAGGCCTTTGACCGCTAATTCAAGGCGAAAGGCATTTTTGAGGTTTCTTTTGCGAAGCCGGGCGTTGAGCTGATGCTGGATGGCGGTGGCATGGACACGCGTGAGCGCAGAGGCATCATACTCACAGCCGAGCCAGCGGGCGAGTGGGCGACAGAGCAGGTCACTCTGGTTGTAGCCGCGCCGCCAGTGTCGGCGTCGGTATAAGGGGACATTCACCACCCTGTCGATTTTCGGCAGGGTGCGGCTACGACGAGCCTGTAACACCGCCAGCAATAACAGGCGGGCGAGAGGTTGCGCCAGCGAACTCTGACCGGAAAACTTCAGGGCGTGAATGAGCCTGCTCAACGGTGGAACATAATCATCCACCGCCACCAGCGCGCTCCAGGGCGGGGATTTTTTCAGGCAGCGTCCGCAGGGTATATGTCGGCTCGTGGCCGGTAAACCACATTGTGGGCAGACCGTGAGACGTCCTTCCAGCGACCGCGTACAGACGGAACAGATCCCCCACCCACTGAGTGCAAGTGGCATTTGGCATAGCCAGCACAAGCCGGGCACTGTTAGCATGTGCAACCTCCATGTGAAATAAAGAGAACAGTAACTGATGAAGACGCTGTGGTGGCAGACTGTAGGGACAGGAAATTGCCATCTTGTGCTGCTGCACGGATGGGGCCTGAATGCGGAAGTATGGAATTGCATAAACGAGGAACTGGCCTCGCATTTCACGCTGCATCTGGTGGATTTACCGGGTTTTGGTCGCAGCCGTGGTTTTGGCCCTATGTCGCTTGATGAGATGGCGCAGCAGGTTCTGGCCGCCGCGCCACAAAACGCTATCTGGCTGGGCTGGAGCCTGGGCGGGCTGGTGGCAAGCCAGATTGCGCTCTCCCGACCAGAACGCGTGAGCGCGCTGGTGACCGTGGCCTCGTCGCCATGCTTTAGTGCGCAGGCGTCGTGGCCGGGTATAAAACCGGATGTGCTGGCGGGCTTCCAGCAACAGCTGAGTGAAGATTTTCAGCGGACCGTTGAACGTTTCCTCGCATTGCAAACGATGGGGACCGAAACCGCGCGTCAGGATGCGAGAGCGCTGAAGCAGACCGTGCTTTCCCTGCCGATGCCGGATGTTGAGGTGCTTAACGGTGGTCTTGAGATTCTGAAAACGGTTGACCTGCGTGAACCGCTGTCTGCGCTGACGATGCCGCATCTGCGTATTTATGGCTACCTCGACGGACTGGTTCCGCGGAAAGTAGTTCCATTGCTGGATTCGCTCTGGCCGGAAAGTGAATCGCAGATCATTGCCAAAGCGGCGCATGCCCCGTTTATCTCTCATCCGGCGGAGTTTTGCTCAGCGCTCATTGCGTTAAGTCAACGTTTAGACTGATTAATTTCTATCCAGCCTGGAAAAAGTCTTACACCGCAACCATACTCCAGATGTCGTTGCGGTGGTTCTGCCTACGACAATCAAAACAACAATCCTAAGGAGAGTCAGGCTATGAAACTTGTTACAGGTATTGTCACTTCTCTGGTTATTGGGTCAATTTCATTTGGCGTCTTTGCGGCAAAAGAGCTGGAAAAAGATAAAGTTGCCGGGATGAATCTGACCAAAATTGGTGAGATTTCTACGTCTGACACCACCGCGCCGATGGACGCTCGCAGAGAGTTGTCGAAAAAGGCGGATGAACTGGGCGGGACGTACTACGTGGTGACCAGTGCGAATAAAGATACAAAAAACGTGCGCGCAACGGCGGAAGTCTATAAGTAATACGATAAAGCCGGGCATCTCTGTCCGGCTTTATTAACGCAAAGCCCACCACTCCTTGAGGCAGGCTTTACCTTCCGGGCAGCTTTTACAACTGCCGGAGAGACAGCCGTCCGCGTCTTCCTGAATCCGCACGGCTTTCCCCATGGCTTCCAGTCTTTCCAGCATGGCATCGATCATCGGCTGCGGCGTATGCAGGCTGAGGCTCAGCTGTTTCGCCTCCATCCGCCCTTGTAATGCCAGCAGATCACGAACCTGAATCAACGATGCCATGGCTTACTCCTTAGTGACAGTCACCCGCCGGGCTGCTGCAACAAGTGGCGGCGGTTTTACGGTTTGCCAGCAGGTCGATATCGACGCGGCTGCGTGCCCGGCGTAGCAGACTGATAACTAACACGTTAAAGAGGACAACTGCCAGAATACAGACCAGGCTATAACGCGGGTGCTGGCTAAAGTTAACGGCCTGGTAAAAGAGCGTCGCCAGCGAGTAAGCAATGTTTAACCCCCACAGAATGGAGAATCCCATCCAGCCACGGCTGGACTCACGGGAAATCGCCCCCATCACGGAGATGCACGGAATATAGAGCAGGACAAAGATGAGGTAGCTGTAAGCTGCAGACTCGCTGCCAAACTTCTCACTCATCACGCCCATAGCCCCCGTCGCCATTTCACCGTCGCCTTTGCTGGCTTCAATAGGGTTTGCCAGCACGCTCAGGCTGAAGGTGTCTTTCAGGCTCTGCCAGGTTTCCTCTACTGCACCCAACAGTTCGTTACCGAGATGAAACTCTGCCGGATTAAATTCCTGCTCCTGAATGTTCTCAGCGGTGTAAAGCGTGTTCAGGGTGCCGACAACCACCTCTTTTGCCATCGCACCCGTGAACAGGCCAACCGTCGCCTGCCAGTTATCCTCATGCACGCCAATCGGTTTGAAGACTGGCGTGATGACGCGGCTGACGGAGGCAAGAGCAGAATCGTTGATGTTATCTGCCGCCTGCCCGCTGAGGGTGAAGCTGTTCAGCGCGCTCAGGAAAATGCTGACGATGACAATTACCTTACCGGCGCGCAGCACAAAGCCTTTCAGGCGTTGCCAGGTCTGGATCGCCAGGCTCTTAAGATGTGGCACGTGATAGACCGGCAGCTCCATGACAAAGGGTGATGCTTCGCCACGCATAATGGTGTGTTTCAGCATTAAACCGGTGAGGATCGCCATCACAATGCCCAGCACGTACAGCGAGAAGACCGCCAGCGCCCCTTGCTGACCAAAGAAGGCTGCCGCAAAGACCGCAAAGATGGCCAGGCGCGCACCGCAGGACATAAACGGCGCCATCATGATGGTCATCAGACGTTCACGCGGCGCATCAAGCGTGCGCGCGCCCATTACCGACGGCACGTTACAGCCGAAGCCAACAATCAGCGGGACGAAGGATTTGCCCGGCAGACCAAGAGCCTGCATCAGACGGTCCATGACAAACGCCGCGCGCGCCATGTAACCGGAATCCTCCAAGAAGGAGAGGAACAGATACATCATGCCGATTTGCGGCACCAGTGGCAGAACGGTATTGATACCGCCACCGATCCCCTGGGCAAGGAAAATGGTTAGCCATTCCGGGAAGTGCAGGGTGTAACCCACCCACTGAATACCGTGTACGAAGACCGCCACGGAACCGGCGTCGAAAATAGGCTGGAGTGCGCCACCGATGTTAATGGCGAGCAGGAACATCACGTACATCACCAGCAGGAAGATCGGCAAACCGAGGAAACGGTTAAGCACAATCTTGTCTACCGCAGCGGTAAAACGGCTCGGTTCCGCCGTAAGGGCGTTACTGACAACGTCGCAAATTGAGGCAATTGCCTGGTAACGTGCATCGGCGATGTGCAGGGCTGGGTCATCCAGCTCGTCGCTAAGACGGGCGATTGTGACATCCAGTTTATCTGCCGCATGCCCGGCGTATGCACGGCTGTAGATATCCCCTTCCAGCATTTGCAGGCCGAGCCACAAACGCTGTTTTTCGGGCATGCTTTTGTCCATTTCCTCTGCCAGAAGACCGGCCTCGCGCAGAAGTGGTTGCGCGTAATGCACCAGCTCAACGTCGCTATTTCCCGCATGACGGTCAATCGCCAGCTTCAGGGCATCAATGCCGCGAGCACGCGTCGACACCAGCGGAACCACCGGGCAACCCAGGCGCGCTGAGAGAGCATCGACGTCGATGCGCAGCTTTTGTTTCTCCGCAATGTCGAGCATGTTAAGCGCCACGATGCAGGGAATACCCAGTTCCAGCAGTTGCAGCGTCAGATAGAGGTTACGCTCAAGATTGGAAGCGTCGACCACGTTGATCAGGAGATCCGCGTCGCCGCCAAGAATATAGTGGCAGGCAATTTGCTCATCGAGCGAGGTTTGCGACGAAATGGTGGTTAAGGAATAGGTGCCGGGAAGGTCAACCAGCGTCACCTGGTTGTCTGTCGTCGTGAACTGGCCTTCTTTACGCTCAACCGTCACGCCTGCCCAGTTACCCACGCGCTGACGCGCTCCGGTTAACTGGTTAAATAACGTGGTCTTGCCGGAATTTGGATTACCAATTAAGCCAATAGTTAATTTTTTCATTTTAGTAGACTCACTGAAACCGCTGGCTTGTTATTGAGATAAGGCTTCGACTTCTATTAATGCGAGGTCTTTCTTACGCAGCACCAAATTCACGCGGCGGGTTTCGATATGAACGGGATCACCTAACGGGGCAACGCGCACGACCTGGAAAGACGAGCCGGGTAGCATGCCCAGTGACAGCAGCTTTTGCCGATAGGCCGGGCTAATTTCACGGGTAAAACCGGTAATTTTCCATGCACTGTCTGGAGTGAATTGCATAATGCCTGATCCCACGAAGGTTAAATAATCTACTATGCGATGATAATGAGAATAGTTTGTATCAGCAATAATAAAACTGTGACGGAATGTTGTTTGCGGGATTAATTTACGGCCTGTTTGACCTTGCTCAATATTTGCTGAATATGCGGCGACGAGAGAAGCGGCCTATTTGTTAATGGCGTGCTAATTATTGGTTTAAATAAAGGAGTGAGAGAATATACCGTACTGCGCGATCCCCTCTCCCCTGTGGGGAGAGGGTGAGAGGTTAGCGTTTTTTACCCATCGCGGCCGCCAGCGCATCCATCATCGCGCTGTTGCCTGCAGGCTGAGTATCACGCCCACGCGGTTTCGCGGCTTTAGCGGCCGGGCGCTGCTGCTCGCGGCCACCACCATTGCCGCTACGGCGCGCGTTGGTTTCGCCGGGTTGTTCATCCAGACGCATGGTCAGGGCAATTCGTTTGCGCTGTAAATCCACTTCCAGCACTTTGACCTTCACGATATCGCCCGCTTTGACCACGGTGTGCGGGTCTTCCACGAACTTGTCGGCAAGGGACGAGATATGCACCAGGCCATCCTGATGCACGCCGATATCCACAAATGCGCCAAAGTTGGTGACGTTGGTCACCGCACCTTCCAGCACCATGCCTGGCAGCAGGTCGTTCATGGTCTCGATGCCGTCGGCAAAGGTTGCTGTTTTGAACTCAGGACGTGGATCGCGGCCCGGTTTTTCCAGCTCTTTGATAATGTCAGTGACGGTTGGCACACCAAATTTATCGTCGGTGAAATCCGCGGCTTTCAGGTTGCGCAGCGCACTGTTATCACCCATCAGGTCTTTCAGTGCCTGTTGAGTGGCAGCCAGAATGCGTTCTACCACCGGGTACGCTTCCGGGTGAACGGTTGAGGCATCCAGCGGGTTATCACCGTGGTTGATGCGCAGGAAGCCCGCACACTGCTCAAAGGCTTTCGGTCCCAGACGGCTCACCTTCAGCAGTTGCTGACGGTTCTGGAACTGACCGTTCTCATCACGCCAGGCGACGATGTTCTGCGCCATCATGCGGGTTAAGCCTGCAACACGGGTCAACAGGGGAACTGAGGCGGTATTCAGGTCTACACCGACGGCGTTTACGCAGTCTTCCACCACCGCATCCAGCTTACGGGCGAGCTGAGTCTGGCTCACGTCGTGCTGATACTGGCCCACACCGATGGATTTCGGGTCAATCTTCACCAGTTCTGCAAGCGGATCCTGCAGACGACGAGCGATAGAGACCGCGCCGCGCAGAGAAACGTCCAGGTCCGGGAACTCCTGCGCCGCCAGTTCAGATGCGGAATAGACGGATGCCCCCGCTTCACTGACGATCACTTTCTGCGCCGTGACTTTCGGGAATTGTTTCTGCACGTCGAGGTAGAAACGTTCGGTTTCGCGGGACGCCGTACCGTTGCCGATAGCAACCAGCTCCACGTTGTATTTCTCGCACAGTGCCGCCACTGCGACAGCCGCTTTCGCTGCCTGGCCAGTGTGTGGATAGATGGTGTCGGTTGCCACCAGCTTACCGGTGCCGTCAACTACCGCCACTTTTACGCCCGTACGCAGACCCGGATCGAGACCCATGGTGGCGCGAAGGCCCGCCGGGGCGGCCATTAGCAGGTCGTGGAGGTTGCGGGCAAACACATTGATCGCTTCATCTTCGGCGCGCTCGCGCACGGTGCCCATCAGCTCGGTTTCGAGGTGCATCAGCACTTTGATACGCCACGTCCAGCTCACCACGCCTTTACGCCAGCTGTCTGCCGGGGCGTTGTTCAGACGCAGGCCGAGGTGATCGATGATGATCTGCTCGCAGTGGCTCTCTTTCGGCGGCTCGTCAAACTGCGGGTCGGCATTCAGGGAAAGCTGCAGCACGCCTTCGTTGCGGCCGCGGAACATTGCCAGCGCACGGTGAGACGGGGTCGTTGAAATCGGTTCGTGGTGATCGAAGTAGTCGCGGAATTTCGCGCCTTCGTCCTCTTTACCCGCGACGACGGTCGAGACGATGTGGGCATTTTTCCACAGGTAATCACGTACTTTGGCGAGCAGGGCGGCGTCTTCTGCAAAGCGTTCCATCAGAATATAACGCGCGCCGTCGAGGGCGGCCTTGGTGTCCGCGACGCCTTTGTCAGCGTCGATGAATTTCGCCGCTTCGGTATCTGGATCGTGGGAAGGTTCGTTCCACAGCAGGTCGGCCAGCGGCTCAAGACCCGCTTCAATCGCAATCTGCCCGCGCGTGCGGCGCTTTGGTTTATACGGCAGATAGAGATCTTCGAGTTCGGTTTTGCTCAGGGTACCGTTAATAGCGTTTTCCAGCTCGCTGGTCAGTTTACCCTGTTCGCCGATGGATTTGAGGATCGCCTGACGACGTTCTTCCAGTTCGCGCAGATAACCCAGACGGGTCTCCAGGTTACGCAGCTGTGTGTCATCCAGACCGCCGGTGACTTCCTTACGATAACGTGCAATAAACGGCACGGTGTTCCCTTCATCAAGCAGGCGAACGGCAGCTTCTACCTGTTCGGCTCTGGCCTGAAGTTCACCCGCAATAATGCGGCAGAGCGAATCTTTCATCATGGCTTTATCATCTTGTGGGTCAAAAATCAGGGGATAGTTATACGGGCTGACACGGCAAAATGCCAGCCGGGGAGGGCGCTCTCGGACTATTTTACGTACTCGATCTCATTGACGTACCAGCTGGCTTCACCACCGGGTGTCTGAACGACGGCTAAATCGCCCACTTCCTTTTTCAACAGCGCACGAGCCATAGGGGAGTCGATGGAGATGTAATCCTTTCGACCAAAAATTTCATCGTAGCCGACGATGCGAAAACGCAGGGTATCGCCGTTATCGTTTTCAATCTCCACCCATGCGCCGAAGAACACTTTGCCTTCCTGCTGCGGGGAGTAATCGACAATTTTAAGGTTCTCAAGGCATTTCGTCAGATAGCGTACCCGACGGTCGATCTCACGCAGCCGCTTCTTGTTGTACTGATAATCAGCATTTTCGCTGCGATCGCCGAGGCTCGCGGCCCAGGTGACTTTTTTCGTCACTTCAGGACGCTCTTCGCGCCACAGGTAATCCATCTCTTTTTTGAGTTTTTCGTACCCTTCGCGGGTGATCAGGGGCGTTTTCATGGTAAAGCCTTTGCTGCCGGTTTTCTGTCTTGCGCACAATACGTACCACACAGTGTAACAGACAGGATTAATAATGATTTATGTGATGAAATGAGCAGATAAGCTGCTGTTAAATATGCTTTGTAACAATTTCGACTAGAATTTATACCAGAATTAGCTGGTCGAACACGTGCACTTTTTTAGAATACGCTGTTACAAAGACTATCCGAACCTTTGGGAGTAAATACAATGCAAGAGAACTACAAAATTCTGGTCGTGGATGACGACATGCGCCTGCGTGCGCTGCTGGAACGTTATCTGACCGAGCAGGGCTTCCAGGTTCGTAGCGTCGCGAACGCTGAGCAGATGGATCGTCTGCTGACCCGTGAATCTTTCCACCTGATGGTGCTCGACCTGATGCTGCCCGGCGAAGACGGGCTCTCTATCTGCCGTCGTCTGCGTAGCCAGAGCAACCCGATGCCGATCATCATGGTGACGGCGAAGGGCGAGGAAGTTGATCGTATCGTGGGCCTCGAAATTGGTGCTGACGACTACATTCCAAAACCGTTTAACCCGCGTGAACTGCTGGCGCGTATTCGCGCTGTGCTGCGTCGTCAGGCAAATGAACTGCCTGGCGCACCGTCGCAGGAAGAGGCTGTCATTGCCTTCGGCAAGTTCAAGCTGAACCTCGGCACGCGCGAGATGTTCCGTGAAGACGAACCTATGCCACTCACCAGCGGCGAGTTCGCAGTTCTCAAAGCACTGGTTAGCCACCCACGTGAGCCGCTGTCCCGTGACAAGCTGATGAACCTGGCGCGTGGCCGCGAATACTCCGCAATGGAACGCTCCATCGATGTGCAGATCTCTCGTCTGCGCCGCATGGTGGAAGAAGATCCGGCGCATCCTCGTTATATTCAGACCGTTTGGGGTCTGGGCTACGTGTTCGTTCCGGACGGCTCTAAAGCATGAGGCGAATGCGCTTCTCGCCGCGAAGCTCGTTTGCCCGCACCCTGTTACTGATCGTCACCCTGCTGTTCGTCAGCCTGGTGACGACCTATCTGGTGGTGCTGAACTTTGCGATCCTGCCGAGCCTCCAGCAGTTTAATAAGGTCCTGGCCTACGAAGTCCGTATGCTGATGACCGATAAACTGCAGCTGGAGGATGGCACGCAGCTGGTTGTCCCCCCTGCCTTCCGTCGTGAAATTTACCGTGAGCTGGGTATTTCTCTCTACTCAAACGAAGCGGCGGAAGACGCGGGCCTGCGCTGGGCGCAGCATTATGAATTTCTTAGCCAGCAGATGGCGCAGCAGCTCGGCGGCCCGACGGAAGTGCGCGTCGAGGTCAACAAAAGCTCGCCTGTTGTCTGGCTGAAAACCTGGCTGTCACCCAATATCTGGGTTCGCGTTCCGCTGACCGAAATCCATCAGGGCGACTTCTCACCGCTATTCCGCTACACCCTGGCGATTATGCTGCTGGCGATAGGCGGAGCCTGGCTGTTTATTCGTATACAGAACCGACCGCTGGTCGACCTGGAGCACGCTGCGCTGCAGGTCGGTAAAGGGATTATTCCTCCTCCATTGCGTGAGTATGGTGCCTCTGAGGTCCGTTCGGTGACGCGTGCGTTTAACCATATGGCGGCCGGTGTGAAGCAACTGGCAGATGACCGTACGCTGCTGATGGCCGGTGTGAGCCATGACCTGCGCACACCGCTAACGCGTATCCGTCTGGCGACGGAGATGATGGGGGAAGAGGACGGCTATCTTGCCGAGTCCATCAACAAGGACATCGAAGAGTGTAATGCCATCATTGAGCAGTTCATCGACTACCTGCGCACCGGCCGAGATGCCAATGGAGATGGCGGATCTGAACGCGGTGCTGGGCGAAGTGGTGGCGGCGGAAAGCGGCTACGAGCGCGAGATTGATACCGACCTTCAGGCGGGGGAGATCCAGGTTCGCATGCATCCGCTTTCTATCAAACGTGCGGTTGCCAACATGGTGGTCAATGCGGCGCGTTACGGCAATGGCTGGATTAAAGTCAGCAGCGGGTCTGAACTTAACCGAGCCTGGTTCCAGGTGGAAGACGATGGTCCGGGCATCAAGCCTGAGCAGCGTAAGCATCTGTTCCAGCCGTTTGTGCGTGGCGACAGCGCGCGCAGCACCAGCGGTACAGGTTTAGGTCTGGCGATTGTACAGCGTATCATCGATAACCATAACGGACTGCTGGAGATTGGCACCAGCGAGCGGGGCGGGTTGAGCATTCGCGCCTGGTTGCCGGTACCGGTGACGCGCGGGCAGGTGAAAGAGAGTTAACAAAAGGGTGCGGCCTGATGCCCTCTCCCACGGGGAGAGGGAGAAAACATTAAAAAAGGCAACTTTCGTTGCCTTTTTGCTTTTACCTACAGCTTCGGTCCCGCGCTCACCAGCGCTTCACCCGCCGGGGTATCGGTGTACTTCTCGAAGTTCTCAATAAACAGCTTCGCCAGCGATTCCGCTTTCTCGCGCCACTGTTCCGGCGAACCGTAAGTGTTGCGTGGGTCGAGGATATGCGTATCCACACCCGGCAACTCTGTTGGGATCGCCAGATCAAACATTGGCAGCGTGAAGGTTTCAGCGTTATCCAGAGAACCATCCAGAATGGCGTCGATAATGGCGCGCGTATCTTTGATGGAGATACGCTTGCCGGTCCCGTTCCAGCCCGTGTTCACCAGGTACGCCTGCGCGCCGGAAGCCTGCATGCGTTTTACCAGCACTTCAGCGTACTGCGTCGGGTGCAGCGACAGGAATGCCGCGCCGAAGCAGGCTGAGAAGGTTGGGGTGGGTTCTGTCACGCCGCGCTCGGTACCCGCCAGCTTAGCGGTGAAGCCAGAGAGGAAGTGGTACTGTGTCTGGCTGGCGGTCAGGCGAGACACCGGCGGCAGCACGCCGAACGCATCTGCCGTCAGGAAAATGACCTTCGTGGCATGACCCGCTTTTGACACCGGCTTCACGATATTGTCGATGTGGTAGATCGGGTAAGAGACGCGGGTGTTTTCCGTTTTCGACGCATCGTCGAAGTCGATGGATCCATCGGCACGCACGGTGACGTTTTCCAGCAGCGCATCGCGACGAATAGCGTGGAAGATATCCGGCTCGGCCTCTTCAGACAGTCGAATAGTCTTCGCGTAGCAGCCGCCTTCAAAGTTGAATACACCGTCGTCATCCCAGCCGTGTTCGTCATCGCCAATCAGACGACGTTTCGGATCGGTGGACAGGGTGGTTTTCCCGGTACCGGAAAGACCAAAGAACACTGCCACGTCGCCTTTTTCACCGACGTTAGCCGAGCAGTGCATGGAGGCGATGCCTCGCAGCGGCAGCAGGTAGTTCATGACGGAGAACATCCCTTTCTTCATTTCGCCGCCGTACCAGGTACCGCCGATCAGTTGGATACGCTCGGTCAGGTTGAAGGCAACAAAGTTTTCGGAGTTCAGACCCTGCTCTTTCCACTGTGGGTTAGTGCATTTCGCACCGTTCATCACGATGAAATCCGGGGTGAAATTCTTCAGCTCTTCGTCGGTTGGACGAATAAACATGTTTTTCACGAAATGCGCCTGCCAGGCCACTTCGGTGATAAAACGTACGGAGAGACGGGTGTCGGCGTTAGCGCCACAGAAAGCATCGACAATGAACAGACGCTTGCCGGAAAGTTGATGGGTGACGAGCCCTTTCAGATGCTGCCAGGTTTCCGGGGAGAGCGGTTTGTTATCGTTCTTCCCTTTGCCCTTGTCAGCCCACCACAGCGTATCGCGGGTGGTTTCGTCGCGGACGATATACTTATCTTTCGGCGAACGACCGGTAAAGATACCGGTATCGACGGCGATAGCACCAAGATTCGTCAACACACCGCGCTCGTATCCTTCCAGGGCTGGATTGAGCTCTTCCTGATACAGCGTATCGTAGTCGGGGTTGTAGACGATTTCCTGGACGTCGTGAATACCATAAGCCTTGAGATCTTGCGGGGTTAAACCAGTAACACGCATATCACTGCTCCTTAGCCAATATGTACTGCCTGAAATTGTAGGGTTTTTCTGAGGTTGTTAACCGCGACGGGGCTCATAGATTTACGCATCTGGACAAAACCCTTACTAACGGAAAACGCTGCGACTCCAGTCACAGGGCAGGCGGATTATCGCAGGAATCGCTTTTTGGTTGGGGAAAATGTTCCGAAAAGGTTAAAGGCTGGTGATATTATCGGAAGGAATGTGAATGTAATCGCATACACGTAAGAAAATTACGTAAGAGTTACATTATGAAAACGATTCAGCATGGGCGGGGATTTTACCCCTCCCCCAAAGGGGAGAGGGGAAAAGTATTAGTGAACCTGTGGGTCTGCCGGGGAGGCGTTATTGCGGATCTCAGCAATATCCATCGAATTGAACACATAGTGCGTACCGCAGTAGTCACAGTGCATATCAATTTCGCCATCTTCCGCCATGATGCTGTCGATCTCTTCATCCGGCAGCGTCTTCAGTGCGCCGGCACAGCGTTCACGTGAACAGGTGCACTTAAACTCCACTGACTGCGGGTCGTAAACGGTCACTTCTTCTTCGTGATACAGACGCCACAGCACGTCGGTCGCCGACAGGTTGAACAGCTCTTCCGCTTTGATGGTTTCAGTCAGCGTCGCCAGGTGTTCAAAATCATTGGTCTGTGCGTCCTGAGCCGGCAGAACCTGCAGCAACATACCGCCCGCAGCAGGCTGGCCGTCCACTTCACCGGTGCGAATGAACAGGCGGGTTGGCAGCTGTTCAGAACGCATGAAGTAATCTTCCAGGCAGGCCGCCAGCGTATCGCCTTCCAGACCGACCACGCCCTGATAGCGTTCACCTTCCTCAGGGGAGATGGTGATCACCAGGTAGCCATTACCCACCAGCGTTTTCAGATCTGCATTTTCAGGTACATCGCCCTGAACGCGTGCCACGCCGCGCATCTGCTGCTGGTTATTGCCGTTGATCACCGCCAGCGTCATCGGGCCATCACCCTGTAATTGTACGGTAATATCACCCGCGAATTTCAGCGTTGCCGTCAGCAAGCTGGTGGCAACCAGCAGTTCGCCCAACAGGGTCTTCACCGGCAGCGGGTAGTTGTGGTTTTCCAGAATCTGTTTCCAGGTTTCGGATACGGTGACCAGCTCGCCGCGCACGGCGAATTGTTCAAACAGATAGCGGTGTAATTGGTCGTGTTGGGCCATTTTAGTCTCTCGTGCGGGTGAGGTTACTCAGTCTCACCGTGTTTAAATTTCATCAGATCGCGGCGCTCTTTTTTATCCGGCCGCCGGTCCGGGTGTGGCATAGTCAGCGCGTTCATTTTGCGCGCCAGCGCGGTTTTCTCACGCTTTTCAATGCTTTCAGCCGTCTCTTCATAAAGCAGTACGGCTTCGGTTGCGGGCCGTCGTTGTTCGGTAATGGCTTTAATCACCACCGTGCGTTCATCGTTGCCCTGACGCAGCGTCAGGGTGGCATTCACCTCAACCAGCTTGCTCGGTTTGCTGCGCTGGCCGTTGTAATGCACTTTTCCGCCGTCAACCATCTCGCGGGCAAGGGCGCGTGTTTTATAAAAACGCGCTGCCCACAGCCATTTATCCAGTCTTACCCCATCAGAGGGTTTTTCTTTCATGGCGTCTCCTTCACGGTGAGTGAGGGGATCATCTGGCGGTAGTCGTTCAACCCCGGATGGCGCAGATAGCTTTTTTCAGCCAGGCCAGAGTCAGGATTCGTAACCCCCAGACAATAGCGAATGCCAAAGGTGGCTGCGGAATCCAGAATGGGCTCGCTGTCGTCAATAAACAGCGTACGTTCAGGTTGCAAACCTGTCTCTTCCTTCACCGCGTGCCACAACCGCTGATCCTCTTTCGGATAACCAAATGTGTGGGTAGAAAGTAATAAATCAAGGTGTGAAGCCAGACCCGTATGTTCCAGCTTTACCGCCAGATTATGAGGATGCGCATTGGTCAGCAAAATACGGCGCTTGCCGCTGGTTTTCAGCGCATCCAGAAAAGGTACAGTATCTTCACGCAGCACGGCGCGTGGACCCTGAGCGGTAGTCATGGCACAAATATCCAGACCGAGGCGTTCGCTCCAGTAGTCAAGACAGTACCAGTTTAGCGTATGCTGCACCGCGCTATATTGCGAACGAATGAATGCCTGCGCTTCTGCCGGGGAGATCCCCTGCTGTTCGCCATAGGTTTCCGGAACCAGCTTTTGCCAGAAATAGTTATCAAAGGCGAGATCGAGCAGTGTGCCGTCCATATCCAGCAGAACGGTATCAACCTCCTGCCAGGCGATATCAAGATGCATAAGGGGTACTCCAGCCAGAAGAAACGTGCGCGACAGGGTAGCACATCTTGTCGCGCAAGGACGTTATCAGATCAGGCTCTCAGAGGAGGGGAGCAGCTTAGGATTGAGGCAATTTTCGTAATATTGCTGGATGTCAGCCAGCCGGGTGCGTGAACGCTGGTAGCGACGCAGGGCCATAAAACCGTTCCAGAAGATGGAGAACAGCATGGCTAGCATCAGCAGCGAGGTACCAATGTAGCGCCACAAACCTGCGCTATCCGGCATCCGGTGCAGAACGATATGACGGGTACCGTTGGCATCAGTATAAATACTCGTGACGATCCCTTCGGCACTGAACGGCGTTTGCATCAGCATCTGCGCCAGGCGCTGAAATTGGCTCCACTGCTCTTGTGCCGGGTAATCATAAAGCGCAACCTGCGGATAAGGTTGATCGACCAGGTCGCTGCCTTCATCACTGACAATGACAAAGCCACCCGGTGCCGGGCTGTTCAGCGCCTGAGCCGCACGGGTGGTTTCGCGCATCATGAACGGTGCTGTCGAAGTGGCCACCAGGTTGTCCAGCGATTCCGCGCTAACCGGACGCAGCAGCACGTTGACGCCATCCAGCCGACCCGCTTCGGCACGTTTCACCAGCGAGTCCCAGTCTTTGCTGTTCCCCAGATTTACCAGAGCGTTTTTGAGACGCACACACTCGTCCTGCGAGGAGCATAAATCCTTCGTTTTCAGGACGATGTCGCCAAAATCATCCAGCAGAACCATACCTGATTTCTGAATGGCTGAGCGCAGCGCAGGGCTGACGCGCGAATCATCATCCGGCTTCGGATGTAACTGGCGGTTGACCGTCTGAGTGAGGGCGGTGGCTTTATTCACCACTTCGGATTCCGGCAACGGCAGTGGCGGCGCGTCGTTCCAGATGATTTGCGAGCAATCGAACGGCATGAACGGTGAGTTCTGGCGCGTATTCCACGCCCCTGGGGTGTGAATATTACACATCCCGGTTCCCTTCAGGCGCAGCGTGTCTCCTACGCGCACACCGGCTTCATCCAGTTTGTTGACGCTGGTCGCTTCGATGGTTTGCGCCCCTTTGATCCACGAAAGGGTGAATTTGATGGGCATATCCAGCGGCACGAAAAGCAGCAGCATGACAAAGACCAGCGCGGCGCCTCCGGCAATAACCGTGCTACGTAACCAGTGCTGGAGCGGGAAATTTTTCACTTCATCATGCAGAGATAAAAATCGGCCCTGACGCACAACGTGGCGGTCAAGGTAGATATCAATATCGGTTTTCTGTCCTAAATCCTGCGCAATCCATGGTTGCCAGTGGCGCGGGTAGATAAGGTCGATAATGCCGAGTGAGATATTGTTGAGATGCTCCTGATCGTTTTCACCAAACAGACCCCAGCGCTTCGGCGTACCGCGCAGGCAGTGGATCTCACGCAACGAGGTTTTTGCTGGTGGGGCAAAAAGCCCCCAAAGCCCGGCAGCCAACAGTAACACCGCTCCTCCAGCCAGCCAGGGCACAAACACATCCGGCGTCAGCAGACAGCAGAAAAAGAGCAGGAAAGCGGCAACGATCAGGATGGCTTCACGAATGCCATCCGGGCGGCTCAGGGCATATTCTTCATGCGTCTCCTGGCGGATATTCAGCAGTTCGATCTGCTCTGACTCTTCGCCACGGATGGAAGCCTGGGTTGAACTTGCGCGCTCCAGCGCAAAGCGCGGTGCTTCCTGAAGGTATTCACTCAGCGTGTGACCGTTAAGCGAGATGACCAGAGGTAATGAATCTGTGTGGATCAGTTCAACGCTGTTTTCGTCAGTAATGTATTGCTCCCAGGATGGGGGCAGATGCACTTCGACAGAATCAAGGTAATAGCGCCATTTGTTGGGATCATCGGTGGTGATGCCATAGCGCGTGATGGAGCGTGTCAGGCACAGCACGGTATCACTTTGCGCATTAAGCTTAAGTGAGACTGGCGCAGCAGTAGCTCCCGTCGGCCCAGGGGTTAACTGAGAACGGTTCAGCGTTTCGAGATAGTTTTCAACTGCATCGCGCTCGTCTTGCGTGAGTTTACGCGTCGTTGCGCCAGCGAACGCATTTAAAAAAGGCAACCGGTAACGGCGTTGTATGCGACGCCTGTATACCCATCCTGCAAACAATGCGCCGGCCAGCATAGCAGCGAGAACAATCAAAATGGTGCTCATGCTTTCCCCATCTTACTTATCTTCTTACAGGTGTAGTCTGTAGCACCTTTAATATTGAATGAGAGTCTGTGGTTGGCTATCGGCAAGTATGGAGTCGAACTTGAGCATTCTGAAGCGCATCCCAGTGACCGATGATGATAGCAAAGCCTGTTATGGCGCGATATCAGCAAATTCCTGGAAACATTTCAACCTCTTGACATTTGTTTTGAATTGAGGATTGATCTTTATTACGTTGCATAAATGTAAATAAAGAACGATTGACATTGCCGAAACCGTGCGGCATATCGCACAATAAAGCCCGTTCTCACTGCTAAGACCCATCAAGATGAGCAAACCACTACAAAAACCCACCATTCTGAATGTTGAAACTGTCGCAAAATCGCGCCTGTTTAATGTCGAAAGCGTGGACCTGGAGTTCAGCAACGGTGTGCGTCGCGTTTATGAGCGTATGCGCCCCTCTGCGCGCGAAGCGGTGATGATTGTTCCTATTGTCGACGATCATCTGATTTTGATCCGCGAATACGCTGTGGGAACGGAGTCTTACGAGCTTGGGTTCTCGAAAGGGCTTATCGACCCGGGTGAAACTGTCTTTGAAGCGGCAAACCGCGAGCTAAAAGAAGAGGTGGGGTTTGGCGCGAATGAGCTGTCGTTCCTGAAAAAACTGAGCATGGCACCCTCTTATTTTTCCAGCAAAATGAATATCGTGGTAGCCGAAGGTCTCTATCCAGAATCGCTGGAAGGAGACGAGCCGGAGCCGTTGCCGCAGGTTCGCTGGCCGCTAGCACACCTGATGGATTTGCTGGAAGACCCGGACTTTAACGAAGCGCGTAATGTGAGTGCACTGTTCCTGGTACGGGAGTGGTTGAAGGGGCAGGGGCGACTGTAGTGGCCTGATGCCCTCACCCCAACCCTCTCCCACGGGAGAGGGAGCAAACACCAAAACGGCAACCAGAGGTTGCCGTTTTGCTTTGTTGTCAGAACAGCTCGTGCGTTTCGCCGTTATCAATAATCTCAGTACCCACCTCATGCACCGCCTGTGTGGTTGGCTGCGTGCCCTCGATGAAATACTCTTCGCGACTATTCCCGCCGTTGGCGAGCTGGCCCGTACTGCGGTCGATATTGACTGTCACCACGCCTGGCGGTGGCGTCAGCGGCTGCTCTGGAACACCTTCCAGAACAGATTTCATATAGGCATCCCAGGCAGGTTGCGCACTTTTCGCACCGCCTTCATAGCCGGAAATCTGATCTTTAATCGCACCAGATGCCGTTGTACGGCCTAAGTCGCGACGATGATCGTCGAAACCGATCCAGACTGAGGTCACCACACCCGGCCCGTAGCCGGAGAACCACGCATCTTTCGAGCTGTTGGTTGTCCCTGTCTTACCGCCGATGTCATGACGCTGCAAATCACGTCCTGCACGCCAGCCGGTACCTTGCCAGCCTGGTTCACCGAAGATGTTAGTATTCAGCGCGCTTTTGATCAGGAACGACAGCGGCGTGTTGATCACATGCGGGGCATACTCCTGTGCACCTGTCTGCGCCACCAGCGCCTGGTTCGCCTGTTCCAGTTGTGGCTGCGGTACTACGCCGTTCTGCTGCTCCTGAGACACAGCAACGTCTTCCATGTCCTTGTTCTCAAGCACGTCAGATTTCGGCGTATTGCCGTAAATGACCGGAATATCGCAGTCAGGACAGGCAATTTTCGGCTTCGCTTCAAACAGTACGCCGCCCTGATCGTTCTCGATTTTACTGATGAAATACGGATCAATCAGGAAGCCACCGTTGGCCATTACCGAGTATCCGCGTGCAACCTGAAGCGGCGTAAAGGAGGCTGAGCCTAACGCCAGCGATTCGGTGCGAACGATGTTCTGCGCCGGGAAACCGAAGCGTTGCAGATACTCGGCAGCATAGTCGACGCCCATCGCGCGCATGGCACGCACCATTACCACGTTTTTCGACTGTCCCAGACCCTGACGAAGACGAATAGGGCCGGCATATTCCGCAGGGGAGTTCTTCGGCTGCCAGTCGGACCCGGCACCGGCATCCCAGCGAGAGATGGGAACGTCGTTAAGGATGCTGGCAAGGGTCAGGCCCTTATCCATCGCGGCAGTGTAGAGGAACGGCTTGATATTGGAACCGACCTGACGCAGTGCCTGGGTAGCACGGTTAAATTTGCTCTGGTTAAAATCGAACCCACCGACCAGGGCCATTACAGCGCCGTTCTGAGGATTAATGGAGACCAGAGCCGAGTTAACGTCCGGAACTTGCGCCAGCCACCAGGCCTCACCTACCTTGCGCACCCAGATTTGCTGTCCGGTTTGTACCGCATCGGTCACTTTACGCGGCGTTGCACCTTGCAGGGTATCTGAACGGTACGGACGCGCCCAACGGATGCCATCCATACGCAGGGAGACTGAGGTGCCGTCCGCGAGCGTCGCAACGGCTTCCTGAGGATCGGCTTGAGTGACCACGGCTGGAAGGAGTGGGCCATAGGTTGGCAGCGCTTTCAGCGTACTGGTGATTTTTTTGCTGTCCCACGCGCTTTCGCCCACTTTCCAGAGCACGTTTGACGGGCCGCGATAGCCGTGACGCATATCGTAATCCATCACGTTATTACGTACCGCTTCCTGTGCTGCCTGCTGAACCTTACGGGTAACAGTAGTGTAAACGCGATAACCATCTTCGTAGGCCTTATCACCATAACGATTCACCATCTCCTGGCGAACCATTTCGGTCAGATAAGGGGCAGAGAAGGCGATCTCAGGGGCGTGATAGTTGGCATCAATAACATCATTACGCGCCTGGTCGTACTCGCTCTGGCTGATATAGCCTTCGCTTAACATACGGGACAGAACGACGTTACGACGTGCGGTGGCGCGATCGAGCGAGTAGAGCGGGTTAAACGTAGAAGGCGCTTTCGGCAGACCCGCGATGGTTGCCATTTCGCTTAAGGTGAGTTGCTCAACTGGTTTACCGAAGTACACCTGTGCGGCAGCCCCCACACCATAGGCGCGGTACCCCAAATAGATTTTATTGAGGTACAGCTCCAGGATCTCGTCTTTGCTCAACAGCTGCTCGATACGGATCGCAAGGAAGACCTCTTTGATCTTACGGATCAGCGTCTTTTCCGGACTGAGGAAGAAGTTACGTGCCAGCTGTTGCGTAATGGTACTCGCCCCCTGAGAGGCATGACCGGAGAACAACGCAATGCTTGCGGCACGGAAAATCCCCACCGGATCGACACCATGGTGCTCGTAAAAACGGCTGTCCTCAGTGGCGATAAAGGCTTTCACCATAACAGGTGGAATTTGGTTTAAGGTCAGCGGAATACGGCGCTTCTCGCCATACTGCGCCATCAACTCGCCATCGGCGCTATAGACTTGCATCGGGATCTGGAGTCGCACATCGCGAAGCGTAGCGACATCAGGTAGCTGTGGCTCAATATATTTGTACAAACCGTAAATCGAGCCTGCTCCCAGCAGAATGCAACAGACTGCAAGGATGAATAAATACTTTACGAACTTCACCGGAGATTTCCCATTTGGTTTCACTTGGGCAGTTTCTAAACAATCGCGCGGTAGTATAAAGGCAAGCCTGATTCATTGATATAGCCGTCACGGTGACGGGCGATAAGGAGATCGTGAAGCATGGCTTTCAAAACATGGCAAACGGGCGTTCATATTCAACAGGATAGGGTGCTCATCGTCGCATTGGCCCGGGAGAGAACTGGCTGGTGCTTGCGTCGCTGGTGGGCAATCCCTCTGACCGAAAGCGTCATTCGGGAAGGTAAAATATGCCAGCCTGAACAGCTGGTTGACGCGTTGCGCGACTGGCGTAAGACGTTGCCACTCCAGCACCGTGTGTTCCTCTCTTTCCCGGCAGCACGCACCCTGCAACGCTCACTTCCCCGTCCGGCCATTGCGCTGCGCGACAGCGAGCAACTTTCATGGCTGGGCGCGGCACTCTCGCGCGAACTGGAGATGCCAGCAGAAACGCTCTGTTTCGATTACGTGCAGGACACGTTCAGCAACACATTTCATGTTACCGCCGCACAAAACAAAGAGGTTGAAACTCTCCTGGCGCTGGCGAAAACGCTACGTTTGCGGCTGGTGACGATTACCCCGGATGCCAGCGCACTGGCGAACCTTCTTCCCGCAGTTGCCCCGGCGCATTGCGTCGCCTGGCGAGATGAACATCAGTGGCTGTGGGCTATGCGTCATCAGTGGGGACGCCGCTTTACCACAGAAGCTGCAAACGTGACGGAGCTGGCGGCGCTACTGGCCCTGAGTCCGGGCGATATCGCGCTGTTTGATATCCGACGTGACCCATGGGAAACCCTGGAGCGCTGCCATGCCCCGCTACCGGAATGCGGTGCTGATTACACCGTCGCGCTGGCGTTGGCCATGAGCGAGGTCCCTGAGTGAACATGACGAACTTTATACCGTGGCGACAGCAACGGCGGGCGCGTTGTCTGCGTTTCTGGGGCGCGATGTTCGTCGGCGCATGGCTGGTGATGCTGATGGTCATTTTCTGCCTGAGGATAAACCACCTGGTGAGGCTGCACGCTCTGCGAGCTGAACTGGCGGGAATGCAGTCCGTGCGTCACGCGCTTATGTCTCGCCAGACGCTGACCACAGAGGTGCCGATGCCTGCACTGAAACGTCAACGACACGCATGGCAACCGGTGCTGGAATCACTTGCCAGCGTCATGCCGTCGCAGGTCTGGCTGACTGAACTGCGTTACCAGCCTCCTGCTCTGATGCTCATCGGGTATGCCACTACCCTGCCAGCTCTTTCTGCGCTGCGTGATGTACCTGGACAACTCGACGGGTTCACGACAGGACCCGCAGGGGAGATCCGCCAGGATAGCCAGGGACACTGGATGTTCACATTTAATCTGAAAAGTGAGAGGTAACGTGTGGACACCCTGTTGGAACGCTGGTGCGAAAACCGTCCATGGCATCGGGTGCTTTGCTGGTGTCTGAGTATTCTCTTTGCCGGGCTGGCCGCATGGAGCATGTTGCTCCGCCCAGTAGACAGGCTGTGTGCTGAACTCCAGCGGCAATTGATGCAGGATGCGCGGGCTAATGCATCGCTATGGCCCGCAGCCAGTAAGATACCTTTTAGCCCAGCCTCTCCGAAAGTGCAGGAGATGCAGCCCTTTTCACCGCTCGATTTTCAGGGGGACGGTATGAAATTGGTTCACTGGAAGCCGTCGCAAAGGGGAGGAGAACTGACGCTGGATGCTGAATGGCCGGCGATCCCGACCATTTTTTCCCTGCTGGCACAGCGGGATGTGCAGGTCGCGGCTTTCGCGATTGCGCCACAGGATGCGTTGTTACGCCTGCGGCTGGAGCTGGAGTCAGATCATGCGAAATAGTGTGCGTTGCTTGCTGGTTTGTTCGGTGCTGACATTGGCCGGTATGCGCGATCCGTTTCGCCCGCCGGACGATCCTTGCAGTCGTGGTCAACTGGTGCAGTGGCACTACCGCGGTATGGTGGCGGGTCATGAAACGGTTGGCATCTTACAGGATGGGCAAAAGCGCTGGTATCGCCTGAAAACGCATCAGCGCTTCCCGGTGGGCTGGCAGGTAAAAGCCATCAATGAGTCAGCACTGGTTGTTGATGTGGGTGACACATGTGAACCTGGACAATGGACGTGGCAACGAGAAGGAACGATTAAAAATGAACTTAAGGATAATGCTGTTGCTGCTGGCGTTCTGCCAACCGCTGTGGGCCACCGTACCAAAACCCGTCACGCTGGTGGTGGATGATGTTCCTGTGGTTCAGGTGCTACAGGCACTGGTCGCGCAGGAGAAGCGTAATCTGGTGGTATCACCGGATGTTAGCGGCTCGCTTTCACTTAACCTGACACGCGTCCCCTGGCGACAAGCGCTACAGACGGTGGTCACCAGCGCCGGGCTCGTTTTACGAGAGGAGGGTGGCATTTTTTATGTCCATACTGCGGCCTGGCAGCGCGAACAGCGGGAGCGTTCAGAGCAGGAGCGGACGCGTCGGCAGCTGGATGCCCCGCTGGTCTCACAAAGTCTCTCTTTTTCTTACGCCGATGCCGGGGAGTTACAAAAAGCAGCCGAAAAACTCCTGAGCCCAAAGGGAAGTTTATCACTCGACAAGCGCACTAACCGCCTGTTGGTTCGGGATAATAAGACGGTGGTGGATACGCTGCAGCGCTGGGCCGCTCAGATGGATATTCCCGTCGAGCAGGTAGAGCTTGCGGCGCATATTGTGACCATCAATGAAAAAAGCCTGCGTGAGCTAGGGGTGAAGTGGAATCTCGCCGACGCCACCGACGCGGGCAAAGTTGGTCAGCTCACCACTCTTGGCAGCGATCTTTCCGTAGCAAGCGCCACCAGCCACGTGGGTTTTAATATCGGGCGAATTAATGGTCGGCTGCTGGATCTGGAGTTGTCAGCACTGGAGCAAAAACAGCAGGTTGATATCATCGCCAGCCCGCGACTGCTGGCCTCGCACATGCAACCGGCCAGCATCAAACAGGGGAGTGAGATCCCGTATCAGGTCTCAAGCGGTGAAAGCGGGGCGACCTCCGTTGAGTTTAAAGAGGCGGTATTAGGGATGGAGGTGACGCCCGTGGTATTGCCGGGGGGACGCGTGCGTCTGAAATTACACATCAGTGAAAATATGCCGGGGCAGGTGCTTCAGCAGGCTGACGGTGAAACGCTGGCTATCGACAAACAGGAGATCGAAACGCAGGTGGAGGTAAAAAGCGGAGAAACACTGGCGCTGGGTGGAATTTTTTCGCAGAAGAACAAAACCGGCAGCGACAGCGTGCCGGGGCTGGGGAAAATCCCATGGCTTGGACAGCTTTTTCGTCATGATGGAAAAGACAACGAACGACGTGAGTTAGTGGTGTTTATTACACCACGTCTGGTCGGTATTCACTGACGGGTAACGATCCCCGCAATGATTTTGCATTCAGTTTGTTGCAGATGTTTGACGTGGGGCATGAATTAGCATACAAGGAGTACCGATTTGAGTTGGACTTACGTCTTATTACCTTATGCGCCCGGCGCGGTGATTTAATCAGTTGCCAAACAAGCCGGAGTATTGAGATAATTTTTAGTCTGACTCTCGCTCTATTGCATATGAGGTTTCAGTTCATGTCCTGCTACGCTGGGTGTCTGCGAAGCGGGGATTACCATTAACGAATAGTCTTAGTAGTACCGATAAAATGGCAGAGAAACGCAATATCTTTCTGGTTGGGCCTATGGGTGCCGGCAAAAGCACTATTGGGCGTCAGTTAGCTCAACAACTCAATATGGAATTTTACGATTCTGATCAAGAGATTGAGAAACGAACCGGAGCTGATGTGGGCTGGGTTTTCGACGTAGAAGGCGAAGAAGGTTTCCGTGACCGAGAAGAAAAAGTGATCAACGAACTCACGGAAAAACAGGGCATTGTGCTGGCAACAGGCGGCGGCTCTGTAAAATCTCGCGAAACCCGCAACCGTCTCTCCGCCCGTGGCGTAGTGGTCTATCTTGAAACGACCATCGAGAAACAGCTGGCACGTACGCAGCGTGATAAAAAGCGCCCGCTGCTGCAGGTTGAAACGCCACCACGCGAAGTTCTGGAAGCGTTGGCCGATGAACGCAATCCGCTGTACGAAGAGATTGCTGATGTGACCATTCGTACTGACGATCAGAGCGCTAAAGTGGTTGCAAACCAGATTATTCATATGCTGGAAAGCAACTGATTCTGGCTTTATATACACTCGCCTGCGGGTAAAAGCATTAAAGGTGGATGTCGCGTCATGGAGAGGATTACAGTTACTCTCGGGGAACGTAGTTACCCTATCACCATCGCGGCTGGTTTGTTTAACGACCCAGCTTCCTTTTTACCACTGAAAGCGGGTGATCAGGCGATGCTGGTCACCAACGAGACGCTGGCTCCGCTTTATCTTGACCGTGTACGCCACCTGCTAGAGCAGGCGGGCGTAAAAGTCGACAGTGTCATTCTGCCCGATGGCGAGCAGTATAAAAGTCTGACGGTACTGGATACCGTCTTTACCGCATTGCTGCAAAAACCGCATGGTCGCGATACAACATTGCTTGCCCTGGGCGGCGGTGTTGTGGGCGATCTCACCGGCTTTGCGGCTGCAAGCTATCAACGTGGTGTCCGTTTTATTCAGATTCCGACTACGTTGCTGTCTCAGGTCGACTCTTCTGTTGGCGGCAAAACTGCGGTCAACCATCCGCTTGGCAAAAACATGATTGGCGCATTCTACCAGCCCGCTTCGGTGGTGGTGGATCTCGACTGTCTGAAAACGCTGCCGAAGCGCGAGCTGGCTTCGGGTCTTGCTGAAGTGATCAAATACGGCATTATTCTGGATGGCGAGTTCTTTGACTGGCTTGAAGAGAATATGGATGCGTTGCTGCGCCTGGATGAGGCTAAACTGGCATATTGCATCCGTCGTTGTTGTGAGCTGAAAGCGGAAGTTGTCGCAGCAGACGAGCGTGAAACGGGCTTACGTGCTTTACTGAATCTTGGGCATACGTTTGGTCACGCGATTGAAGCCGAAATGGGTTACGGTAACTGGCTTCACGGCGAAGCGGTTGCTGCCGGAATGGTGATGGCTGCTCGCACCTCTGAACGTCTGGGGCAGTTTAAACCGGATGAAACGGCGCGCATCATCGCGCTGCTTGAGCGTGCAGGCTTGCCGGTGACCGGGCCGCAAGAGATGTCGGCACAAGCGTATTTACCCCACATGATGCGCGATAAAAAAGTATTGGCAGGTGAGATGCGTCTTGTACTCCCGCTTGCAATAGGGAAGAGTGAAGTGCGCGGCGGAGTGCCGCACGATGTCGTTCTTGGCGCTATCGCTGATTGTCAGCAGGCGTAACAACTAGAAAGGTCAGGCCGCTGTTGCAGGTGGTCGTTTAGCTTCAGGTGAAATGCAAAGTCGTTGGCATAAGCCTTTGAGTGGGGTGTTAAATGGATGAATTCAAACCAGAAGACGAGCTGAAACCCGATCCCAGCGATCGTCGTACTGGTCGTTCTCGTCAATCTTCAGAACGTGATAACGAGCCGCAGATCAATTTTGACGATGTTGATCTGGATGCAGACGATCGTCGCCCCTCGCGCAGCCGCAACGCGCACGATGAGCGAGCAGAAGAGGATTATGAGTCCGAAGAAGATTCAATGGACGAAGAGCCTGTAGAGCGTCGCCCGCGTAAACGTAAGAAAGCCGCTGCACCAAAACCGGCTTCCCGCCAGTATCTTATGATGGGGCTTGGCGTGTTGGTACTTGTGCTGCTGATTGTCGGCATTGGTTCTGCACTTAAAGCACCATCAACGAACTCAACCGAGCAAACCGCTTCCGCTGAGAAGAGCATCAACCTCTCCGGTAACGATGCGGCTAATCAGGCAAATGGCGCGCAGCCTGCACCGGGTACTACCCCTGCAGAGCAGACTGCAGGAAACACCACAGCACCACAGGATGTTTCTCTGCCGCCCGTTTCCTCAAACCCAGCTCAGAGCCAGGCACCTGTTACGCCTGAAGGCCAGCAGCGTGTAGAAGTTCAGGGAGACCTGAATAATGCACTGACGCAGCCGCAAAACCAGCAGCAGATGGATAACGCCGTGGTTAACTCCACGCTGCCAACTGAACCTGCAACCGTTGCCCCGGTTCGCGGTGGTAACGCTCAGCCGCAAACTGCTGCGACCGAAACCAAGCCGCGCCAGACGCAGACTGCAACACGTCCTGAACGTAAGCAGGCGGTGATTGAGCCTAAACGCGAAACTAAACCTCAGGCAGTGGTGAAAGCGCCTGAAGTGAAAGCTGTTCCGGCGCAGCCGAAACATACTGAAACGGCTGCGGTGAGCGAGCCAGCAAAAGCGCCAGTCACACAGACTGCGCCGAAAGCCACGGCGAGCACGACAGCACCGACGACGACTGCTGCACCTGCGGCATCTGCAACAGCCTCCAGCGCTGCAGCAGGCAAAACAGCAGGTAACGTAGGTTCGCTTAAAGCTGCACCTTCCAGCAACTACACGCTGCAGCTGAGCAGTTCGTCTAACTATGACAACCTCAACAGTTGGGCGAAGAAATCCAATCTGAAAAACTACGTGGTTTATCAGACGACCCGTAACGGTCAGCCGTGGTATGTGTTGGTCAGCGGCGTTTATACGTCTAAAGATGAAGCGAAGCGTGCCGTAGCGACGTTGCCTGCTGATGTTCAGGCGAAAAACCCGTGGGCGAAGCCGATTCATCAGGTTCAGGCCGATCTGAAGTAATGTTTAAAGCGCAGGATGCTGTCGGAGCTTTCTCCACAGCCGGAGAAGGTGTAATCAGTTAGTCAGCATGAAAAAAAATCGCGCTTTTCTGAAATGGGCAGGGGGGAAATACCCCCTGCTCGATGATATTAAAAAGCACCTGCCGAAAGGTGAGTGTCTTATCGAGCCCTTCGTGGGCGCGGGATCGGTGTTCCTGAACACCGATTTTTCTCGTTATATCCTGGCGGATATCAACAGCGACCTTATCAGCCTCTATAACATCGTCAAACTGCGTACCGATGAGTATGTCGCAGAGGCGCGTAAACTGTTTACGCCTGAGAACAATAACCCGGACATTTACTACCAGTTCCGCGCGGAGTTCAATCAGAGTGAGGATTCGTTCCGCCGGGCGTTGTTGTTCCTCTATCTTAACCGACATGGCTACAACGGCCTGTGTCGGTATAATCTTCGTGGTGAATTTAACGTGCCTTTTGGACGCTATAAGCGGCCGTATTTCCCACAGGACGAGCTGTATCACTTTGCTGAAAAAGCACAGAATGCTGAGTTTCACTGTCTCTCCTATGAAGAGTGTATGGAACTGGCAGGCGTAAATTCGGTGGTTTACTGTGACCCCCCTTACGCGCCGCTGTCTGCGACGGCGAATTTCACTGCCTATCACACCAACAGCTTCAGCCCTGCCGAGCAGGCGCGCCTGGCTGAGATGGCGGAAAAGCTGGTCAGCAAAAGAATTCCAGTGTTAATTTCGAATCACGACACGCCTGATACGCGCGAATGGTACAAAGCCGCGAAGCATTTTCAGGTTAAGGTGCGGCGTAGCATCAGCAGCAACGGCGGCACACGTAAAAAGGTGGACGAACTCCTGGCTCTTTATCGCCCCTGAGCCGTTTTGCCCGCCGGTAAACACATTTCAAGGAGAAGCGGATGAAACAGTTTTTGATTGCTCCCTCAATTCTGTCGGCCGATTTTGCCCGCCTGGGTGAAGACACTGCCAACGCACTGGCGGCAGGCGCGGATGTCGTCCATTTCGACGTGATGGATAACCACTACGTTCCTAACCTGACCATCGGTCCGATGGTGCTCAAGGCGCTGCGTAACTATGGCATTACCGCCCCGATCGACGTACACCTGATGGTGAAACCGGTTGACCGCATCGTGCCGGATTTTGCCGCAGCGGGAGCCAGCATCATCACCTTCCACCCGGAAGCCTCTGAACATGTGGATCGCACGCTGCAGCTGATCAAAGAGAACGGCTGTAAGGCGGGTCTGGTGTTTAACCCGGCAACGCCGCTGAGCTATCTTGATTATGTGATGGATAAGCTGGACGTAATTTTGCTGATGTCCGTTAACCCAGGCTTTGGTGGCCAGTCGTTCATTCCTCACACGCTGGATAAGCTGCGTGAAGTGCGTCGTCGTATTGATGAATCAGGCTACGACATTCGTCTGGAAGTGGATGGCGGTGTGAAAGTGAATAACATTGGTGAAATTGCGGCAGCGGGCGCGGATATGTTCGTTGCAGGTTCGGCAATTTTCGACCAACCGGATTACAAAAAAGTCATTGATGAAATGCGCCGTGAACTGGCGAAGGTAAGTCATGGATAAATTGCAGACAATTCGGGGTGTGGCATTCGACCTCGACGGCACGCTGGTCGACAGCGCGCCGGGCTTAACAAGCGCCGTTGATCAGGCGCTGTATGCGCTTGAACTCCCCGTTGCGGGTGAAGAGCGCGTGGTAACGTGGATCGGCAACGGCGCTGACGTGCTGATGGAGCGTGCGTTGACGTGGGCTCGCCAGGAGCGTGCGTCGCAGCGTTCGGCGCAGGGTAAACCGAGCGTCGATCACGCCGACATCCCGAAGGACGAGCAACTGCGTATTCTGCGCAAACTGTTCGATCGTTTCTATGAAGAGACCGTCGAGGAAGGGAGTTTCCTGTTCCCGGACGTCCAGGAAACCCTGAGCACACTGCATGCGAAAGGCATCCCGCTGGGACTGGTAACCAACAAGCCAACGCCGTTTGTTGCACCTCTGCTTGAAGCGCTGGATATCGCGAAGTATTTCACCGTCATTGTCGGCGGTGATGACGTGCAAAACAAAAAGCCGCATCCGGAACCGCTTCTGCTGGTGGCAGGAAAATTATCCTTAACGCCTGCGGAGCTGCTCTTTGTTGGTGATTCACGCAATGATATTCTGGCTGCCCGGGCGGCTGGGTGTCCTTCCGTCGGGTTAACCTACGGCTACAACTACGGTGAGGCCATCACGCTAAGTGAGCCGGACGTCGTGTTTGACCACTTCAAAGATTTGTTGCCCGTACTCGGGCTTTCACACAGTGAACATCAGGAATTGAATAATGACTAAGCCCATCGTTTTTAGTGGCGCACAGCCTTCAGGTGAATTGACCATTGGTAACTACATGGGTGCGTTACGTCAGTGGGTCAGCATGCAGGATGATTACCATTGCATTTATTGCATCGTCGATCTCCATGCGATTACCGCGCGTCAGGATCCTGAGAAACTGCGTAAAGCCACGCTGGATACCCTGGCGCTGTATCTGGCCTGCGGCATCGATCCTGAGAAGAGCACCATTTTCGTTCAGTCTCACGTGCCAGAGCACGCTCAGCTGGGCTGGGCGCTGAACTGCTACACCTATTTCGGTGAGCTGAGCCGCATGACTCAGTTCAAGGATAAATCTGCACGCTATTCTGAAAACATCAACGCCGGCCTGTTTGACTATCCGGTACTGATGGCTGCAGACATTCTGCTGTATCAGACTAACCAGGTTCCTGTTGGTGAAGACCAGAAGCAGCACCTTGAGCTGAGCCGTGATATTGCCCAGCGCTTTAATGCGATTTATGGCGATGTGTTCAAGGTACCAGAGCCATTCATTCCGAAATCTGGCGCACGCGTGATGTCACTGCTGGAACCGACCAAAAAGATGTCCAAGTCTGACGATAACCGCAACAACGTTATCGGCCTGCTGGAAGATCCGAAATCGGTCGTGAAAAAGCTTAAGCGTGCGGTAACTGATTCTGACGAGCCGCCTGTCGTGCGCTACGACGTGCAGAACAAAGCGGGCGTGTCCAACCTGCTGGATATTCTCTCCGGGGTTACTGGTCAGAGCATTCCTGAGCTGGAACAGCATTTTGAAGGCAAGATGTACGGCCACCTGAAAGGTGAAGTGGCGGATGCCGTTTCTGGCATGCTGACTGAGCTGCAGGAGCGCTATAACCGCTATCGTAATGACGAAGCTTTCCTGCAGAAGGTGATGAAAGACGGCGCGGAAAAAGCCAGTGCGCGCGCATCTGAAACCCTGAAAGCGGTGTATGAAGCGATTGGGTTTGTGGGTAAGCCTTAAGTAAAAGCAAAACGGTAACCACGTTACCGTTTTTAGGGTTTGTTCCCTCTCCCCGTGGGAGAGGGCCAGGGTGAGGGCATCAGGCCGCACTTCCCTAAATAAAAAACCGGGACATTCCCGGTTTTTTTACGCCTGAAAAACGCTTACTGCTGTGCCGCCGGGCCGCAACCACCGATGATCTTCGAAATGGAGATCGCCGGGTGCAGCAGATAATCGTAGCTGCAGTTATTTTTCGTGTTTTCTACACGACCGGTGCAAGCCGTCAGAGTCGATAACAGGCCGACCAGAACGGCGGCTTTTGCCAGTTTAAACATACGCATTCCTTGTCTGAAAACGAAAATGAGATGTAACTCAAGGGAATAAAGGGGAAAGTTCCACTTCGGGGCGGTATGTTATCGACAGCAGTAAGAGGGGAGTAGTCCGCTTAAAGACTACTCAGGGAAGGAATAATATGCGTCAGTGGTTGGAGAACCAGTTGAGTTTACCGCGCAGTTCCACCACGCGACCCACTACAATCAGCGCCGGGCTCTCAACCTGTTGTGCCAGTTCACCAAGCTGCGTAAGCACGCCATTTACCACGCGCTGCGTAATGGCGGTACCGTTTTCCACCAGTGCGACGGGCATATCTGCATCCATGCCGTGCTCCAGCAGTTTCGCCTGAATTGTGGCGGCCTGGTTCAGCCCCATATAGAACACCAGCGTCTGTTTTTCTGCGGCCAGGTTATGCCAGTCCAGCTCGCTGCCGGTTTTCAGGTGGCCCGTCACCAGACGCACGCTCTGAGCGTAGTCCCGGTGTGTCAGTGGAATGCCTGAGTAGGCTGAGCAACCGGATGCTGCCGTAATGCCGGGCACGACAGAGAACGGAATACCCGCGTCACACAGGGTTTCCAGCTCTTCACCGCCACGGCCAAAGATAAACGGATCACCACCTTTCAGACGCACCACGCGTTTTCCCTTTTGCGCCTCGCGCAGCAGGATCTGGTTAATCTCTTCCTGCGGCACGCAATGGTAGCCCGCGCGTTTGCCCACGAAAACACGGTCGGCGTCGCGGCGAACCAGGTTCATGATGTCATCGGAGACCAGGCGATCGTAAACCACAGTATCGGCCTGCTGGAGCTGCTGGAGACCTTTCAGCGTCAGCAAGCCAGCATCTCCCGGCCCTGCCCCCACCAGCACCACTTCGCCGCGGTGATCCAGCGGTTCGCTCAGCAACTGTTCGGTCGTCTCTTCAACGGCTTTCGTGTCCTGATTCGCCAGCGACTGCGCCAGCCTGTCGTTGACAAAGAATTTTTCCCAGAACCGACGTCGCTCAGCTACGGTTGCGAAGGTTTGCTTCACGCGTGAACGCAGCTGCCCGGCATAATGCGCAATCTGACCAAGATGCTGTGGCAGCACAGCCTCCAGTTTTTCCCGCAGCAGGCGAGCAAGTACCGGCGAGCGGCCACCGGACGACACCGCAATCATCAGCGGGGAACGGTCGATAATCGACGGCATGATGAAGCTGGCTTCTTTCGGCGCATCCACCACGTTGCAGAAGATACGGCGTACCTCACAGGCATCGCTCACGCGTTGGTTCACTTCATCGTCGTCCGTTGCGGCAATCGTCAGCCAGCAGGTATCCAGCAGGGATTCATTAAACTCACCCTGCTCCAGCGTGAGCATTCCTGCCTGGGCCCAGACCTCAAACTGTGGGGCAAAGTCGAGGGCGTTGACGGTCAAACGGGCACCCGCTTCTAATAGCAGGCGCGCTTTGCGTTCGGCCACATCGCCGCCGCCCACGAGCAGGCAGTCGCGGTTGCGTAATTGACAAAAAATCGGCAGGTGATCCACGACGTTACCTCGCAGCATTTATGGAAGGGGTAAGAATTGACGTCAGGATAACAGCAGGGATCGTAAGGAACATACGAATTTCCTGCCGTTATCCCTAAAAGGGCGGAGGTTAGCCTTTCAGCTGCACCATGCCATCCTTCACGCGGGCGTCGTAGTGCTTCACAGAGCGGCTCTCATCTTCCATGCAATATCCATCGCTTAAGCGGAAACGCTGCTTTTTCAACGGGCTTGCGACCCACAGTTCGCCCTGGTGCTCGGCAATCAACCCGCGGGACAGCACGCTGGCCTCAAAGAACGGGTCGATATTGCTGATGGCAAAAACCTGTTCGTCGTGGCGAGGGCGGAAAATCGCGACCTGCTCTTTACCCAGCAGCGCGCAGACGCCGGTGGCAGGCAGGATGTCATTAATATTGCAGATGTTTACCCACTGGCTCATGCGTTTTCCTCCACCAGAGTCACCGGAATACGTTCATACGGTGTCGCCGGACGATGCTGTTCACGCTCCGGCACAACCTGTACGTTCGGGTCGCGCTGGGTGCTGTTGATAAAGTGTTTGAAGCGCGTCTGTGCCGCCGGGGTGTTCACGGTTTCAGTCCATTCGCAAATCACCGCGTCGCGCAGGCGAGCCATCTCGGCTTCAAGCTGTTCGTTTAGGCCCAGTTTGTCGTCGATGATGACTGACTTCAGGTAGTCGATGCCGCCTTCCAGGTTGTCCAGCCAGGAAGCGGTACGGGTCAGCTTGTCGGCGGTACGGATGTAGAACATCATGAAGCGGTCGAGATACTGAATCAGCGTATCGTGGTCGAGATCCGCTGCCAGCAGGTCTGCGTGGCGTGGTTTCATCCCGCCGTTACCGCACACGTACAAGTTCCAGCCTTTCTCAGTGGCAATAATACCCACGTCTTTACCCTGCGCTTCCGCACATTCACGGGTACAGCCGGAGACGCCAAACTTCATTTTGTGCGGTGTACGGATGCCTTTGTAGCGATTTTCCAGCTCCACGCCGAAGCCCACGCTGTCGCCCACGCCGTAGCGGCACCAGGTGCTACCCACGCAGGTTTTGGCCATACGCAGCGCTTTGGCATACGCATGACCGGTTTCGAAGCCCGCTTCAATCAGCTGACGCCAGATTTCTGGCAGGTCGTCCTTCTGCGCACCAAACAGGCCGATACGCTGGGAACCGGTGATTTTGGTGTACAGGTTAAATTCACGTGCGATGCGACCTACGGCGACCAGCCCTTCCGGGGTGATTTCACCACCGGCAGAGCGTGGGATAACGGAATAGGTCCCGTCTTTCTGGATGTTTGCCAGGAAGTTGTCGTTGGTGTCCTGAAGCGGCGTATGTTCTGGTTTGAGAACGTACTCATTCCAGCAGGAGGCCAGCAGAGAACCGACGGTCGGTTTACACACTTCGCAGCCATAACCCTGGCCGTGTTTTACCAGCAGTTCGTCGAAGGATTTGATGCCCTCCACGCGGATCAGATGGTAAAGCTCCTGGCGAGAGTAAGAGAAGTGTTCGCACAGGTTGTTGTTCACTTCGATGCCCTGTTTCGCCAGTTCGGCGTTCAGCACCTGGGTGACCAGTGGAATACAACCGCCGCAGCCGGTACCGGCTTTGGTTTCCGCTTTCAGTGCCGCCACGGTGTGGCAACCTTTGTTGATAGCGGAAATCAACATGCCTTTGGTGACGTCGAAGCAGGAGCAAATTTGCGCGCTGTCTGGCAGTTTATCGACGCCGATAGACGGTTTGCCGCTGGAGGCGTGAGCAGGCAGGATCAGGGCGTCCGGGTTTTCCGGCAGCTCGATGGCGTTCAGCACCAGTTGCAGCAGGTTGCCATAATCGCTGGTGTCACCCACCAGCACCGCGCCGAGTAGAGTTTTATTATCCTGGCTGACGATGAGTCGTTTGTAGACCTCTTTGCTTTCGTCGAGGTAGACGTAGCTGCGCGAGTTCGGGGTACGACCGTGCGCATCGCCAATACCGCCAACGTCTACGCCCAGCAGCTTCAGCTTGGCGCTCATGTCTGCGCCTTCGAAGGCGTTCTCCGTTCCAAGGATATGGTCAACGGCAACCTGCGCCATTTTGTAGCCGGGGGCGACCAGCCCGTACACGCGGTTGTTCCAGCTGGCGCACTCGCCAATTGCGTAGATGTCCGGGTCAGAGGTCTGGCAGGTATCGTTAATCATGATACCGCCGCGCTGAGCAACGGCCAGTCCACACTGGTTAGCCAGCTTGTCGCGCGGACGTATCCCGGTGGAGAAGACGATAAAGTCCACTTCAAGCTCGCTGCCGTCGGCAAAACGCATGGTTTTGCGCGCTTCAGTGCCTTCCTGGACGATCTCTTTGGTGTTTTTGCTGGTGTGAACCTTCACGCCCATGCTTTCGATTTTACGACGTAACTGGTCACCACCCATGTGGTCCAGCTGCTCGGCCATCAGCATCGGGGCAAATTCGATGACGTGAGTTTCAACGCCGAGGTTTTTCAGTGCGCCTGCGGCTTCCAGACCCAGCAGGCCGCCACCAACTACTGCACCGCGTTTGCTGCGACGTGCACAGTTTTCAATGGCTTTGAGGTCTTCAATGGTACGGTAGACGAAGCAATCCTGGGTTTCCGAGCCTTTGATTGGCGGGATCCACGGATAGGAGCCCGTCGCCATGATCAGCTTGTCGTAAAAAACCGTGCGTCCGGCGCTGGAGTGGATCACTTTTTCCTGGCGGTTGATGGTGATAGCGCGTTCTCCCACCAGTACTTTTACGCCATGCTTCTCGTAGAAACCCTCACGCACCAGAGAGAGCTCTTCAGCGGTATGATGTGAGAAGTAGGAAGACAGGTGCACACGGTCGTACGCCTTGCGGGGTTCTTCACAGAACACGGTAATGTCGAACTGGGCAGCGTCAGCTTTATCGAGAAGATCCTCAATAAAGCGGTGGCCGACCATGCCGTTACCGATGATAGCGAGTCTGACTTTGCTCATTATTGCCTCGATTTCTTTTCTATTACTGCCTACCTTAACGATTCAGCTATGGCGATTATTGATGCAAATCAAATACGTCTTCGCCTACTCCTTAGGTGGTATGCGACTGATTTGTCAGGGTTTTTATAAGTGGCGGAAATCGAAGGCTTTTCGTTGTCGTTGAATTTGTGTACAACTCAGGGACGATCGTTGAAAAATCGGTACGCCTGAATATCAGCTGCGTTTTTTAGGGGAAAGGTATGTCTACAACACCGTTATGGCTAGTTCAGAATGTTCGTTTACCGGGTCGGGAAGGGCTGTGGCAACTCGCCATTGAGAACGGGCGATTTGGTGACATTACCCCAATGGACGATACCCACGCCGAAAGTTATGAAGTCTTAAATGCCCGTGGAGGGCTGGCGATCCCGCCGTTTATTGAGCCGCATATTCATCTTGATACAACCCAGACGGCAGGCGAGCCGAACTGGAACCAGTCCGGCACGCTGTTTGAAGGGATTGAGCGCTGGGCGGAGCGTAAGGCGTTGCTCAGCCATGACGATGTCAAAGCGCGTGCCTGGAAAACGCTGAAGTGGCAAATTGCCAACGGCATTCAGTTTGTTCGCACCCATGTGGATGTCTCCGACCCGACGCTTACCGCTCTTAAGGCGATGCTGGAGGTGAAACAGGAGGTTGCCCCGTGGGTGACGCTGCAAATTGTCGCGTTCCCGCAGGAAGGTATTCTTTCGTACCCGAACGGCGCGGCGCTGCTGGAAGAGGCGTTAAAACTGGGGGCTGACGTGGTGGGGGCGATCCCGCACTTCGAATTCACCCGGGAATATGGCGTGCAGTCTCTGCATATCGCCTTCGAGCTGGCGAAGAAATATGACCGCCCGCTGGATATCCACTGTGATGAAATCGACGACGAGCAGTCCCGCTTTGTGGAGACGGTCGCCACGCTGGCGTATGAGGCCGGTATTGGTGCGCAGGTAACGGCCAGCCATACCACCGCTATGCACTCTTACAACGGTGCATACACCTCGCGGCTGTTCCGACTGCTGAAGATGTCGGGCATTAACTTTGTGGCGAATCCGCTGGTGAACATTCATCTGCAGGGACGCTTTGACGACTATCCGAAGCGTCGCGGCATCACCAGGGTGAAGGAGCTGCAGGAAGCGGGCATCAACGTCTGCTTCGGCCATGATGATGTGTTTGACCCGTGGTACCCGCTCGGCACCGGCAACATGCTGCAGGTGCTGTATATGGGACTGCATGTTTGCCAGATGATGGGCTATCCGCAAATCGACAGCGGGCTGAACTTGATTACACACAACAGTGCCAGAACCTTTGGTCTGAGTGATTACGGTATCGCAACGGGGAACCCGGCAAACCTGATAATCCTGCCGGCAGAGAGCGGATTTGAAGCGGTGCGCTGCCAGGTGCCGGTGCGCTGGTCGATTCGTCAGGGGCGGATTATTGCCACCACGCAGCTGGCGCAGACGTGGATCCAGATGGACAGCGGTGGGGAAGAGGTGAGCTTTGCCAGAAACAGCCCCTCTGCTTAAGCAAAGGGGCAAGGCGATTAGTGAGAAGCTGCCGCCACGTTATGCTGGCGGTGGCGGGTCACGAAGCCCAGGACGAGGCACATGATAAACACCACGGCATACAGACCGTTCGCGGTGTGCAGCGCTGCCAGAGGACCGCTGTGCGCTACAATCGGGCCCGTGACGACGAAGGTCAGCATGGTGCCGATGGTGCCGCAGGTCAGCACGAAGTTTACCAGTTTTGGCGAGGCCACTTTCGTCTGCAGCGAGCCCAGGGTAATGATGGACGTGTAAATCGCGCTGGAGAAGAAGCCCAGGGTCAGAATGAACCACGGCATATGTTCCGGCGACCCGTTAATGAACAGGTACATCAGCACGGTTGCCAGGCCTGCCAGCACGGTCAGAATGCGCTGCAGGTCGAAGAAGCGCAGGATGAAGCTAAACGCCCACATGCCGAACATGTAAGACATCCAGAAATCGCTCACCAGTTTGCCCGCATCGTTCAGGCTCATGCCCAGACCTTTAGCGTATTCCGGTACCCAGGAGATAAAGCCCAACTGACCCAGGATGTAGCACAGGGCGGCAATAGAGAGGAACAGCACGCCGATACCCCATTTCTCTTTCGCGACAGGTTCTGCCGTGGTCTGCGCTTTTTTACCCAGCACCGGGAATTCACAGCCGAAGGTCAGAATAAAGATCGCCACGTAGACCAGCCCGATGCAGGCATATACCCAGTACCACTCAATGCTGCGTGCCAGCAGAACGGCGGCAACCATCGGGAAAATCATCCCGGCCATGCTGAAGAAGGAGTCAGTAAACAGCAGACGTGCGCCGCGCTGACGGCCTTCATACATATGGGTAATGAGGAACGTACCGATCGACATGGTGATCCCGCTGACCAGACCGAGCACAAACATGGCGGCGGAGAACAGGGCGATGCTGTGGCTCAACATCAGACCCGCCACGGCGGCGACCATCAGCACAAAGCCAAAACGCAGCTGCGTTTTCAGCGGAACAATTTCCATCAGCCAGGCATTCAGGAAGATAGAAATCAGGATCCCCGCGTTGAGGAAGGTGAAAGTGTTACTCATGCTGGATACGGGCAGCTGGAAGTAGTCTGCGATATTCCCCATCACCATCCCGGTGACGATCACCAACGCGCCGGTCAGGGCGTAGGAGAAGAAGCTGATCCATGTGAGCTTGATGCGATTGCTGTTAGTCATGTCTGGCCTGTTCAAAAAAGAAAAGCGCCCAGGGGGCGCTGAGAGCGGGCAGATTTTAGACATTAAAGTGATCCATTCATATCTTTTAAGAGAAATTAGAACTTCATTGCATGATTTTGTGTGATGGCGATCACAAAATATGGCGCTAAAGCCAACCGTTTGCGTGGTTACAACTGTTTCAATTTCGTAAAATTAGGTAAAAGGCTGGTCTCCGTTCATACTGCTCTTTAGAATCATGCCATTCGCTTTTTATACTGCGCTTTGTTAAGGAATTCTCATGCTCAAATCAACACTGGCGGCTGTCGCAGCTGTGTTTGCTCTTTCTGCCGTTTCCCCTGCTGCGCTGGCAGCAAAAGGGGACCCTCACGTTCTGCTGACCACCTCCGCCGGGAACATTGAGCTGGAACTGAATAGCCAGAAAGCTCCGGTTTCTGTGAAAAACTTCCTCGACTACGTGAACAGTGGTTTCTATAACAACACCACCTTCCACCGCGTGATCCCGGGCTTTATGGTGCAGGGCGGCGGTTTCAACGAGCAGATGCAGCAGAAGCAGCCAAACCCGCCTATTAAAAACGAAGCGGACAACGGCCTGCTGAACAAGCGCGGCACTATCTCAATGGCGCGTACCGCAGACAAAGATAGCGCGACCAGCCAGTTCTTCCTCAACGTGGCGGATAACGCCTTCCTCGACCACGGTCAGCGTGACTTTGGCTATGCGGTCTTCGGTAAAATTGTGAAAGGGATGGACGTGGCTGATAAGATTTCTCAGGTGCCTACCCATGATGTCGGTCCGTACCAGAATGTGCCGTCAAAACCTGTCGTGATCCTCTCAGCAAAAGTTCTGCCATAACCTTCTTCAACACGGGCAATGCTCGCCCGTGTTGTGACCCTCCCTGCGAAAGCGCGTTTTGCTGCTTATACTTGTGGCAAACGGACTATTCAGGGAGGCGTTAAGTGAAAAAACTCACCGACAAGCAAAAATCCCGTCTCTGGGAGCAGCAGCGTAACGTCAATCTACAGGCCAGTTGCCTCCTTGAAAAAGGTAATGGTCCCTCAGAACCCCATATTGAGACACTGGAGCTTGGGCCTTCCGCGCCCGGGTTACCCCATCTGTGCCTTATTCATCGCCATTTATATCGCAGTGAAATGAAGCGGGCAGGCGAGTTTCGTACCGATGATATTTTTAAAGGTGATATTCCGTTCTGCCATTTCGAATACATCGAGAAGATGGGCAATGAACTGATGGCGGCGCTGGAAAGTGATAAGTATCTCGTGGGTCTTGAGAAAGCGGCGTTTGTTGACAGAGTTAGCCACTATTACTGCGAAATCAACATGCTGCATCCGTTTATGCGCGGCAACGGTATTGCCCAACGCGTTTTCTTCGAGCAACTGGCGATCCACGCCGGTTACACGCTGGACTGGCGTGATATCGATCCGGAGCAATGGGTGGTGGCCAACCAGAATGGCGCAATGGGGGATTTGACGGCTCTGAATACTATCTTTGCCAAAGTAGTGAGCGAAGCACGGGAAACTGAGTAGAATAGGGCGGCATTTTTTCGGGAGCCGCCATGATTCTGCTGATTGATAACTACGATTCCTTCACCTGGAACCTTTACCAGTATTTTTGCGAGCTGGGTGCAGAGGTGGTTGTCCGCCGCAACGACAACATTAGCCTGGCGGATATTGAAACACTGGCTCCGCAGAAAATCGTGATTTCACCCGGCCCCTGCACCCCGTCGGAGTCGGGTATTTCGCTGGAGGTTATCCAGCACTATGCCGGCAAGCTGCCGATCCTCGGCGTCTGTCTTGGCCATCAGGCCATTGCGCAGGTGTTTGGTGCCACTATCGTGCGCGCCGCGAAAGTGATGCACGGTAAAACTTCTCCGGTCACCCACACTGGCGTTGGGGTATTCACCGGGCTCAATAATCCGTTAACCGTGACGCGCTACCATTCACTGGTGATTGACCCGTCGACGCTGCCTGACTGCTTTGAGGTGACCGCCTGGAGCGATACGCAGGAGATCATGGGGATTCGTCACCGCGAATGGGATCTCGAAGGCGTACAGTTCCACCCGGAAAGCATCCTCAGCGAACAGGGCCACGCGCTGCTGGCAAATTTCCTTAAACGCTGAATATTGATTGCCTTGTCGTGATTTTTTATGCATATTTTGTGATTATATTTTCACAATCAATGTGACATAAAATGGATGGGCATAACATGGCAACTGAACAACCTGCAATTACCCGCGCAACATTTGATGAAGTGATTCTGCCGATTTATGCACCGGCTGAGTTTATCCCGGTAAAAGGAAAAGGCAGCCGCGTCTGGGATCAGCAGGGCAAAGAGTATGTTGATTTCGCGGGCGGTATTGCAGTGACGGCGCTGGGCCATTGCCATCCTGCCCTGGTTGAGGCGCTGAAAACCCAGGGCGAAACGCTCTGGCACACCAGCAACGTTTTTACCAACGAACCGGCGTTACGCCTCGGCCGCAAGATTATTGATGCGACGTTTGCCGAGCGCGTGCTGTTCATGAACTCGGGCACCGAAGCCAACGAAACCGCCTTTAAGCTGGCGCGCTACTACGCAACCACGCGCCACAGCCCGTACAAAACCAAAATCATTGCCTTCCACAATGCCTTCCACGGACGCTCCTTCTTTACCGTCTCCGTCGGCGGCCAGCCGAAGTATTCCGACGGATTTGGCCCGAAACCGGCCGACATCGTCCATGTGCCGTTTAACGATCTGCATGCGGTGAAAGCGGTGATGGACGACCACACCTGCGCGGTTGTTGTCGAGCCGATCCAGGGTGAAGGCGGCGTGACGGCGGCGACGCCAGAATTCCTGAAAGGTCTGCGTGCGCTGTGCGATGAGCATCAGGCGCTGCTGGTGTTTGATGAAGTGCAATGCGGGATGGGACGTACCGGCGATCTGTTTGCCTATATGCACTACGGTGTGACGCCGGATATTCTCACCAGCGCCAAAGCGCTCGGCGGTGGTTTCCCGGTGAGTGCGGTACTGACGACGCAGGAGATTGCCTCCGCGTTCCACGTTGGTTCTCACGGTTCCACCTATGGCGGGAATCCGCTGGCGAGTGCCGTGGCGGGCGCGGCATTTGATATTATCAATACACCTGAGGTTCTGAACGGCGTCAGCGCGAAGCGCGAGCTGTTTGTGAAACACCTGCAGCAGATTGACGATCGGTTTGATGTGTTCAGCGAGATCCGTGGTATGGGGCTGCTGATCGGTGCCGAACTGAAACCACAGTACAAAGGTCGCGCGCGCGATTTCCTGCATGCCGCCGCCCGCGAAGGGGTGATGGTGCTGAACGCGGGACCGGATGTGATGCGTTTTGCACCGTCGCTGGTGGTAGAAGACAAAGACATTGAAGATGGATTAACCCGTTTTGCCGCGGCAGTCGAGAAAATCGTAAAAGGTTAATACTCCGTCCGCTTTAAGATCCGCGTTAACCAAATCCCGTGATGCGGACGCTGACGCCATGCCACCGACGAAATGGTGTGCATGGTGTTCAGATGCCCCAGAACGCGCTGTAAATGCTGTTCCAGCGTGCTCATTGGCCCGTGGGTTAGCGTCTCCGGCGCTTCCAGTATATTCGAGTCGCCCGACTCGCCCGGCGCGTCATACTCCAGACGCTGCTGACACCGCTGCAATGCAATTTCACACGACTGCAAATAGCGCTGCGCCAGATCCGGCGTCAGCATCGTGTGCTCGCGCGCCAGCGTGGTCATGGCGTTAATGTGCTCGACGATAAACTGGCTGTGCGTCACCCAGAGCTTCATATCCGCCAGATAGTGCGAGTTAAAGCCTGGTTCCTGCATTGCCTGGTTGAGCGAGTTAAACAGGGCGTTGTGCGCCTGGTTTACCTTCATCCGCTGATACGCCAGCGGGGAGGGTTGCGGATCGTCGCTCAGGATCAGACGAATGGCCTGCTGGTCGGCCTCCAGCGCGTCGTGGGCGTTCTGGCGCAACAGTCCGCTTTGCCATTGCGGCCACAGCCAGACCATGCCGCCAAAGGCAATCAGACAGCCAATCAGGGTATCGATCAGTCTGGCGACAATAAATTGTTCGCCATTGAGCGTGAGCAGTTGCAGGGTGTATACCGCCGTTACCGTAAAGCCCACCATCGCCCAGCCATAGTTTTTGCGGATAATCAGGTAGCTCACCAGCGTAATTATCAGCATTCCCGCCAGGGTATAACCTTCCGGCACGTGAAAGTGCAGCGTGACGCCCGCAATAATCAGCCCGGCCATCGTTCCCCCCGCCCGGTGCAGAATACGCACGCGCGTGGCGCCATAACCGTTCTGGGTGACAAACAGCACGGTCATTAAGATCCAGTAGGGTTTAGGCAGATGCAGCGCCATGCCCATCAGGCTGGCGGTACTGAGCATGACGCTAATCCGTGCGGCGTTGCGCAGAGCGGACGATTTGAGAGACAGATAGCTTCTGAGCGCCGGCAATAACGGCAGACGTTTTTGTTTATCCGCCATGAGATCGCGGGGATAAAGCGGGCGTTGGGTGCGCAACACGCGGGCGATACGGCTGAAATGCCAGGCGGCAAACTGGCCCACCGGGTTGTCCTCATGCTGGCGGGCGATTTTCTCCAGCGCGCCGAGTTGTTTGTCCATGTTAAAACGCGTGGGATAGCGGTGATATAAAATGTCATCAGCCAGCACCCGCAGACGCGCAGAGACGGTTTGCGCATTCCAGCGGATCACCGCTTCGGCATGGCTGCGCTCGACCAGCTTTTGCACCTCCTGAGGATGATGCAGGCTCACGGAGATATGTTCTTGCAGATCCAGCCCCACCTGGAAGATACGCAGCAGCCGTTTGTATTCGTGATTCTTGTTGGCGGCGAGCATGTGTAGTTGCTGATAACACTGGCTTATCAGATCCACCACCTTTTGCTGGCGCGTCAGCAGCGGCGGTAACGATTTTTCCGGATCGGTATGCTGGGTGAGCAGGGTGTATTTGGCCTCGCAGTAATCCGCAAGTTGCACATAGAGCAGGCTCAATGATTCACGCAGGGGCTGTTCCCGCCACAGCCAGAACCAGAACCAGTTAAACAGCCCATACCACAGCGTACCCAGGGCGTAGATCAGTAGCGGCTCCCACACCGGCATGTTACCCGCGAGGCTTAGCGTGAAGATGGCCGCTATCAGTGAGGCGGGAAGCAGGCGCGCATGAAGGGAACTGATTTCGGCGGTGACGCCGAGCGTCATCGCCAGCACGGTCAGGATTAACGGCAGCGGAATATCGCGGGCGAGTAAGAGCTGCACGGCGAGGCTACAGCCAGCAAACAGCGAGCCGCCAATAATCAGACGTTTAAAAAAGCGCTTATGCGGTGTGTCCAGGCCAGCAATGTTGCAGCAGGCGGGCACGAGAGAAAACAGCAGACCTTGCTGAAGATGTCCGAGGATCAGGCCGATGGCTACAGGAAGACACAACACCAGCGTTTGTCGCAGTGCATAGTTAACTTCCGGGTGATAAATCAGCCTACGCCACATGGGGAAGAGAGACAAAAACGGCGTGACACCTTGCGATGGCACGCCGTTTGAGTGGAATTAACGCGTTCCGTAGACCACGATGGTTTTACCGTGGGCGGAGATCAGGTTCTGATCTTCCAGCATTTTCAGAATACGGCCCACTGTTTCACGGGAGCAGCCGACGATCTGGCCGATCTCCTGACGGGTAATTTTAATCTGCATGCCGTCAGGGTGGGTCATCGCATCAGGTTGTTTTGCCAGGTTAAGCAGAGTCTGCGCGATACGACCGGTAACGTCCAGGAAGGCGAGGTTACCCACTTTCTCAGATGTAACCTGCAGACGGCGAGCCATCTGGGAAGAAAGACGCATCAGGATATCAGGGTTAACCTGAATCAACTGACGGAATTTCTTGTAAGAAATTTCAGCCACTTCACATGCTGTCTTTGCACGAACCCAGGCACTACGTTCCTGGCCTTCTTCAAACAGGCCCAGTTCACCGATGAAATCGCCCTGGTTCAGATAAGAAAGGATCATCTCTTTCCCTTCTTCATCTTTGATCAGCACTGCCACCGAGCCTTTTACGATGTAATACAACGTTTCCGCTTTTTCACCCTGGTGAATCAGCGTGCTCTTCGATGGGTACTTATGAATGTGGCAATGAGACAAGAACCATTCGAGAGTCGGGTCTGTTTGCGGTTTGCCAAGCACCATGCGCTGTTATCCTCTGTTATAAGCTGTCACCAGAGTCATCAGATGCATCCGGACTCTGGGGTTGCAATCGAATTCTTACCCATACCCTGGGAAGTCGGCTATCGTAACGTTTCGCAGCCAGTAAAGTTTGATGTCCTCTGCATACATGTGTAACGTCAATGTATTACTGTAGCATCCTGAGTGTTTTAGCATAGCTTTCGCCGCGTGTCTCCTGGTGTCTCGCTTCAGCATGATGCAGGTCGCCTTCCATTGCGAGAAATGTAACGCACGCGTAATCTGTCACCAAAAATGCAACGTTGGAGTTAATGAATATGCAAGCGCGCGTGAAATGGGTTGAAGGTTTAACGTTCCTGGGCGAGTCCGCTTCAGGGCACCAGGTTTTGATGGATGGTAACTCCGGCGATAAAGCACCAAGCCCGATGGAGATGGTATTGATGGCTGCCGGTGGATGCAGCGCGATTGATGTGGTCTCGATTCTGCAAAAAGGCCGTCATGATGTAACGGATTGCGAAGTTAAACTCACATCGGAACGTCGTGAAGAGGCGCCACGCCTGTTCACCCATATTAACCTGCACTTTGTGGTCACCGGTAAAGACCTGAAAGACGCGGCCGTTTCACGCGCGGTGGACTTGTCTGCGGAGAAATACTGCTCTGTGGCGTTAATGCTGGAGAAAGCGGTAAAAATTACACATTCGTATGAAGTGATCGAGGCGTGATTGATGGGGCATCGTGCGTGTTGATGCCCTCACCCTAACCCTCTCCCACCGGGAGAGGGAATATGATCACGCGATCTGCTTCCCTTCCATCAACCGCTGTACCAGCGGCGTCATGATGAGCTCCATCGCCAACCCCATTTTTCCGCCCGGCACCACTAATGTATTCATGTGCGAAATAAACGAGCCCTGCAGCATGGCCAGCAGCCAGGGGTAATCAATGCCTTCGAGGTTGCGGAAATGGATCACCACAAAGCTCTCATCCAGCGACGGGATGCTTTTGGCCGCGAATGGGTTGGAGGTGTCGACTGTCGGTACTCGCTGGAAGTTAATATGGGTACGGGAGAATTGCGGCGTCAGGAAGTTGATGTAATCCTCCATGGAGCGCACCACGGAGTCCATGACCGCTTCTCGTGAATGGCCGCGCTCGCTCATGTCACGCGTCAGCTTCTGGATCCACTCCAGGTTCACGATCGGTACCACGCCAACCAGCAAATCCACATGGCGCGCCACGTCGTGATGGGGAGTTACCACGCCGCCATGCAGCCCTTCATAAAACAGCACGTCAGTGGGTTCCGGCAGGGGTTGCCAGGGAGTAAAGGTGCCCGGTACCTGGTTCCATGGCACGGCTTCATCGTAAGTATGCAGATACTTGCGGGATTGCCCTGTGCCGCTCTTGCCATACTCGACGAAGGTTTGCTCCAGCAGGCCGAAGTCATTGGCTTCCGGGCCAAAGTAGCTGATGTGTTTACCCAGATCGCGCGCTTTACGGATGGCCATGTCCATCTCCGGGCGCGTATAGCGGTGAAAGCTGTCGCCTTCGACCTCCGCCGCACGGAGATTCAGCTGGGCGAAAATCTTGCGAAATGCGAGGCTGGTGGTGGTGGTTCCCGCACCACTCGACCCCGTAACGGCAATAACCGGATGTCTGGCAGACATAGCAACTCCCTGACTGGAAAGGTTGAAAGATCAGCCGTGAAACGCGTTGCGGGGCATGATATTGACCGTCTCATGCAGTTCTGACCATACCAGCACCACGTCGCCGCTTTTGAGCTGGCGCTTTACATCGTTGACCTTTTGCTCGAGCGAGCGTTCTTGTTCACCATAATCTGTGCCTTCGCGTAATACAAAGCTTTCAATCAGATTATCGAGCGTTTCGGGAGCCAGATCCTGCCAGGGAATGATCATTTTGCACCGTCCAGATACGGGGTTAACCAGTCAGGAATACGCGTCTCAAGCCACATTTTCGGGCGACGCAGTGTGCCACCGATAAACCCGACGTGGCCGCCATGCTCCGTCAACTGATAGTGAACGTTGTCGGGCAGGAATTCCTGAGCGGGAATAGAATGATGATCCATAAACGGGTCATCTTTGGCATGAATGATCAGCGTCGGCTGCGTAATCTTGCTGAGCAGCGGCATGGCGCTGCACTGACGATAGTAGTCAATCGCGTCGGCAAAGCCGTGGATTTTTGCGGTGATCAGATCGTCGAACTCGCGAATGCGACGCACCTTTTTTAACTGACGCAGACTTATCGGAAGCGTCTCCGGGTAGGCTTTCAGTTTGCGCGCCGCGTTTGCTTTCAGCAGGTTAAGCAGGTAGCGCTGATAGACGCGGGAAAAACCTTTATCCATATGGTAGCTACACTGCTCCAGCATAAATGGTGCAGAGACAATGACGGCGGCATCCAGCGGGACGCTTTCGCCCTCTTTGGCCAGCAGACAAGCCAGCATATTCCCGCCCAGCGAGTAGCCCACGGCTGCCGTTGGCACGGTACCATAGTTTTCCCGCAGCCAGTGTAAAAACCATGTACCGTCCTCGGTTTCACCCGAGTGATAAATGCGTTTCTGGCGATTTGGCTCGCCGCTACAGCCGCGAAAATGCATAACCACACCGAGCCAGCCACGCGCTTTTGCCGCCTCAATTAAACCGTGTGCATACGGACTGTGCAGGCTGCCTTCCAGACCGTGAAAGACCACCAGACGCGGCTTATGGCGAGCCTGTTCCGGTTCCTCGCTCCAGGCGAGATCCAGAAAGTCTCCGTCCGGTAAATCCAGCCGTTGCCAGTGCGGGGTGAACTGAACCTTGCGACGGATAAGCCGTGGCAGCATGGTCTGTAGGTGGCGATTGGACACGCCGCGCATGGGCACGAACTCAGCGCTCTCTTCAGTAGCTATGTCGAAGTCTGATGGAATGATTTGGGTCATAACGATGCGATGCTAATTCTTGTCAGTTATTTACTATAATCGCTTCCAGCTGTTCCTGAGCGTCCAGCCACGCCATCTCGCACTCTTCGAGGCTGGATTTCGTTTTGGCCTGAGTTTGCAGACAGTCAGTCAGCTCAGCTTTGCGGCTCTGGTCATACAGACCGCTATCGCCCAGCTTCTCTTCAACGGTAGCGAGTGTCGCATTAAGTTTTTCCATCTCTTTTTCGAGACGGGCGATCTCTTTGCGTAGCGGCTGTGTCTGGGTGCGAAGTTCCGCGTCGCGGCGCTTTTGGTCTTTACGCGCCTGCGCGCTGTTGGCGTTCTCTTTCGCGGACTCTTCCGGCTGGTTTTCCAGCTTCTGCACGTCGGTCAGCCACTGCTGGTAGTCTTCCAGGTCACCGTCGAATGGTTCAACTTTGCCGTCATGCACTAAGTAGAGATCGTCCGTGGTGGAGCGGATTAGGTGGCGATCGTGCGAGACGACAACCAGCGCGCCTTCAAACTCAATCAGCGCTTCAGTTAGCGCCTGACGCATGTCGAGATCCAGGTGGTTAGTCGGTTCATCAAGAAGCAGCAGGTTCGGACGCTGCCAGACGATCAGTGCCAGCACCAGACGGGCCTTTTCGCCACCGGAGAAGCGCTCGGTGTTTTCGGTGACCTTATCACCCTGGAAGCCAAAACCGCCGAGGTAGTCACGTAGCTTCTGCTCCATCTCCTGCGGCGCCAGACGCGCGAGGTGCTGAATCGGGGACTCATCCGCGCGCAAAAATTCCAGCTGATGCTGGGCGAAGTAACCCAGCTTAATGCCCTTCGCGAGGCCGATTTCACCGCTGACCGGGTTAAGCTCGCCCGCCAGCAGTTTGATCAACGTTGATTTACCTGCACCGTTGCGTCCCAGCAGGCCAATGCGCGAACCCGGCACCAGGTTGAGCTTGATGGAGTCGAGAATAGTGCGTTCGCCGTAGCCCGCGCTGACTTTTTCCATCTTCAGCAGTGGGTTTGGCAGGCTTTCCGGCGCGCGGAAGCTGAAGTGGAACGGGTTATCCACGTGCGCCGGGGCAATCATCTCCATGCGTTCCAGCATTTTGATGCGGCTCTGGGCCTGTTTCGCTTTTGACGCTTTGGCCTTGAAGCGATCCACAAAGCTTTGCAGATGCGCCACGCGCTGCTGCTGGCTTTCATACATGGACTGCTGCTGGGCAAGACGCGTCGCGCGCTGGCGCTCGAAGGAGCTGTAGTTGCCGGTGTACTCGAACATCGTTTGCTGTTCGATATGAATGATTTTATCCACCACCGGGTCGAGAAAGTCACGGTCGTGGGAGATCAGAATCAGAGTGCCCTGATAGCTCTTGAGCCACTTCTCCAGCCAAATAACCGCATCGAGATCCAGGTGGTTCGTCGGTTCATCGAGCAACAACAGATCGGAGCGGCAGATCAGCGCCTGCGCCAGGTTGAGGCGCATACGCCAGCCGCCCGAGAAGTCGCTGACCGGGCGTTCCAGCTGTTCATTGCTGAAGCCCAGGCCGTGCAGCAGGCTGGAGGCGCGGGAGCGAATGGTCCATGCATCGATGGCGTCCAGCTTGCCGTGAACGGTGGCGATGGCGTGACCGTCGTTGCGCTCGTTAGCGGCGTTAAGTTCCGCTTCCAGCTTACGGTATTCACGGTCACCGTCGATAACATAGTCGAGAGCCGGTTCGCTCAGGGCGGGCGTCTCCTGGTTCACCCAGGCGAGCTGCCAGTTCCCCGGGAAGGTAAAGTTACCGCCATCCGCGCTAATCTCGTTTTTCAGCAGCGCCAGCAGAGTGGATTTACCACAGCCGTTTTTGCCGACCAGACCCACTTTTTGGCCAGGGTTGATGGTTGCAGTGGCGTTATCCAGCAGGACGCGCACGCCGCGACGAATTTGTAACGAGGAGAAAACAATCATAGAAGCGCCGTATGTTCCGACTATGTTAATTTGTCATTATGATAATGTAAGGTGTGGGCTATTTTCCGCACCGGGCCGCCATGGTAGCCCAAAACAACGACGATACACAAAAACAGAAACAAGACCGGGAGGGGAATGATGTCTCAGACAGCAAAAGTGCTGCTGCTGTATGCCCATCCGGAATCTCAGGACTCGGTGGCAAACCGGGTGCTGCTTAAGCCGGCCACACAGCTCAGTAACGTGACGGTGCACGATCTTTACGCGCACTATCCTGATTTCTTTATTGATATCCCTTACGAGCAGGAACTGCTGCGTCAGCACGACGTCATTGTGTTCCAGCATCCGCTTTATACCTACAGCTGCCCGGCGCTGCTAAAAGAGTGGCTGGACCGCGTGCTGAGCAGGGGATTCTCCAGTGGGGTAGGGGGCAACCAACTGGCGGGAAAGTACTGGCGTAGCGTTATTACTACCGGTGAACCGGAAAGCGCATACCGTTATGACGGGCTGAACCGCTATCCGATGAGTGACATCCTGCGTCCATTCGAACTGACGGCAGCGATGTGTCGTATGCACTGGATGAGCCCGATTATTATCTACTGGGCACGTCGTCAGGATCCGAAAGAACTGGCAAGCCACGCCAGAGCTTATGGTGAATGGCTGGCGTCACCGATTCCGGCAGGAGGACGTTAATGGAAGGATCGAATCTACTCCTTGCCGGAGTGCTGTTTTTATTTGCGGCCGTCGTCGCGGTTCCGCTGGCTGCACGTATTGGAATAGGTGCAGTGCTGGGCTATCTGCTGGCAGGGATCGCGATTGGCCCCTGGGGACTCGGATTCATCAGCGATGTGGATGAAATTCTCCATTTCTCCGAGCTGGGCGTGGTGTTCCTGATGTTCATCATCGGCCTTGAGCTGAACCCCTCTAAATTGTGGCAACTCAGACGCTCTATCTTCGGTGTGGGTGCTGCGCAGGTGCTGTTCAGCGCCGCGATTCTGGGTGGCCTGTTAATGCTGACCAACTTCTCCTGGCAGGCGGCGGTGATCGGTGGGATAGGTCTTGCGATGTCGTCGACGGCAATGGCGCTCCAGTTAATGCGCGACAAAGGGATGAACCGCAACGAAGCAGGGCAACTGGGTTTTTCGGTGCTGCTGTTTCAGGATCTGGCGGTGATCCCCGCACTGGCACTGGTGCCGCTGCTGGCAGGCTCCGGCGACGATCATTTTGACTGGGCAAAAATCGCCATGAAGGTGCTGGCCTTCGCCGGTATGCTGATTGGCGGACGTTTCCTGTTACGCCCTGTATTCCGCTTTATTGCCGCGTCGGGCGTACGGGAGGTGTTCACCGCTGCGACGCTGCTGCTGGTGCTGGGGTCAGCGTTGTTTATGGATGCGCTGGGGCTGTCGATGGCGCTCGGGACCTTTATCGCCGGGGTGCTCCTGGCGGAAAGTGAATACCGTCACGAGCTGGAAATTGCCATCGATCCCTTCAAAGGGCTGCTGTTAGGGTTGTTCTTTATTTCGGTGGGTATGGCACTGAATCTGGGCGTTCTTTATACCCATCTGCTGTGGGTGGTCGTGAGCGTCGCCATCCTGGTGGCGGTGAAGATGCTGGTGCTGTACGTCATGTCACGTATTTACGGGCTGCGCAGTTCGGAACGCATGCAGTTTGCCAGCGTGTTAAGCCAGGGGGGCGAGTTCGCGTTTGTGCTGTTCTCGACCGCATCCTCCCAGAAGCTGTTTAAAGACGATCAGATGGCGCTTTTGCTGGTGACGGTCACGCTGTCTATGATGACCACGCCGCTGCTGATGAAGCTGGTGGATAAACTGCTGTCGCGCCGCCTGAACCCGACGGACGATGAAGACGAAGCGCCGTGGGTGGAAGACGACAAGCCGCAGGTGATTGTGGTGGGCTTTGGCCGTTTCGGACAGGTTATCGGACGTTTGCTGATGGCGAACAAAATGCGCATTACGGTGCTGGAGCGTGATATCAGCGCGGTCAACCTGATGCGCAAATATGGCTATAAGGTTTACTACGGCGATGCGACCCAGCTTGAGCTGCTGCGTTCGGCGGGGGCGGAAGCGGCAGAGTCCATCGTGATTACCTGTAACGATCCGGAAGACACGATGAAGCTGGTGGAGCTGTGTCAGCAGCATTTCCCGCATCTGCATATTCTGGCGCGTGCGCGGGGACGTGTTGAAGCTCACGAACTGTTGCAGGCGGGTGTGAAACACTTCTCCCGTGAGACGTTCTCCAGTGCGCTGGAGCTGGGCCGCAAGGCGCTGATCTCGCTCGGTATGCATCCACATCAGGCGCAGCGTGCGCAAATGCACTTCCGCCGGCTGGATATGCGAATGCTGCGTGAGCTGATGCCGGTACATACGGATACCGCGCAGATCTCACGCGTGCGGGAAGCGCGTCGCGAGCTGGAGGAGATTTTCCAGCGAGAGATGCAACTGGAACGACGCCAGCTTGATGGCTGGGATGAATTTGAATAAAGGGTAACGAAAGATGGCTGTACGTAAACGCTTTATTGCGGGTGCAAAATGCCCGACCTGCCAGGCGCAAGATACTCTGGCGATGTGGCGGGAAAATAATATTGATGTTGTTGAGTGTGTTAAGTGCGGTCACCAGATGCGTGAGGCTGATAAAGAGGCCCGCGATCACGTTCGCAAAGAAGAGCAAGTGATCGGGATTTTTCATCCGGACTAGCGATATGTCCTGAGTTTTTTTAAGCTAAAGGGTACACGGGTGCAGATTTCCGCTACAATCTGCGCCAGCAATTTTCCCACGCTCAGGAGATATCATGAAAGTAGCAAAAGACCTGGTGGTCAGCCTGGCCTATCAGGTACGTACAGAAGACGGTGTGTTGGTTGATGAGTCTCCGGTGAGTGCGCCGCTTGACTACCTGCATGGTCACGGTTCCCTGATTTCCGGCCTGGAAAACGCGCTGGAAGGTCATGAAGTTGGCGACAAATTTGATGTTGCTGTAGGCGCGAACGACGCTTATGGTCAGTATGATGACAACCTAGTTCAGCGCGTTCCTAAAGACGTGTTCATGGGCGTTGACGAACTGCAGGTTGGCATGCGCTTCCTGGCGGAAACCGACCAGGGTCCGGTTCCTGTCGAAATCACTGAAGTGGAAGACGACCACGTTGTGGTTGACGGTAACCACATGCTGGCTGGTCAGAACCTGAAGTTCAACGTAGAAGTTGTTGCGATCCGTGAAGCAACCGAAGAAGAGCTGGCTCATGGCCACGTTCACGGTGCGCACGGTCACGACCATGACCACGATCACGGCCACGACGGCTGCTGCGGTGGTCACGGCCACGACCATGGTCACGACCACGATCACGGTAAAGGTGGTTGCGGCAACGGTGGCTGCGGTTGCCACTAATTCCGCCATGCGGAAAATAAAAAAAGCGGGATTATCCCGCTTTTTTTACGCCTCAATAATGAGGTGGTGGCGTCTCTTCTGACTGAGAGGCAATGTTCGACGGCTGCGTGGCCTTCAGCTTTTCTGTCAGCAGGCGCATATGATCCCGCAGTTTTGCCATTTCGAGTTCATGTGCAGTCACGGTCTGGTTTAGCTCTTCGATGGTGATGTCCTGAAAAGCCAGGCGGCTTTCCAGCTCAGCCATTCTCGCTTCTATTGTTGTATCCTTCATCATTCACCTCGTTTATTTCAGATTCACCATAATGGCCCAGCGGCGGCGCAGTTTAACTGAGTTTATCCTGAAGTACAGTCTGCATCCCTTTGGCAGGAAACTTATTTAAACAAAAATAGTCTGAAAAGTGGCGAGAATTGGAAGTGTCTGTCTGTAGATTTCTTCCGCAACGTTTTATAGTACGTAACTCATTTACGTTTAACGCTGGGGTGAGAGTCCCCAGGCCCTGGAGATATGGATGAAATCACTGTTTAAAGTAACGCTGCTGGCGACGACGATGGCTGTTGCGCTGAACGCGCCACTGTCATTCGCTGCTGATACTGCTGCGAAGCCTGCTGCCACTGCAGACAGCAAAGCGGCGTTCAAAAATGACGACCAGAAATCTGCCTACGCACTCGGCGCATCTCTGGGTCGTTACATGGAAAACTCTCTGAAAGAACAAGAGAAACTGGGCATCAAACTGGATAAAGCTCAGCTGATCGCGGGTGTTCAGGACGCATTTGCTGATAAGAGCAAGCTGTCTGACCAGGAGATCGAACAGACTCTGCAGGCGTTCGAAGCGCGTGTGAAAGGTGCCGCTCAGACTAAGATGGACGCGGACGCTAAAGAAAACGAAGCCAAAGGCAAAGCCTATCGCGATACCTTTGCTAAAGAGAAAGGTGTGAAAACCTCCTCTACTGGCCTGGTGTACAAAGTTGAGAAAGAAGGCACCGGCGATGCACCTAAAGACAGCGACACTGTAGTCGTGAACTACAAAGGTACGCTGATCGACGGTAAAGAGTTCGATAACTCTTACACCCGCGGTGAGCCGCTCTCCTTCCGTCTGGATGGTGTGATCCCTGGCTGGACTGAAGGCCTGAAAAACATCAAGAAAGGCGGCAAGATCAAGATGGTTATCCCACCAGATCTGGCGTACGGCAAAACTGGCGTCCCGGGTATCCCTGCCAACTCTACACTGGTCTTTGACGTAGAGCTGCTGGATATCAAACCGGCACCGAAAGCGGATGCTAAAGCAGATGCACCGGCTGACGATAAAGCCGCTGCTGCTAAGAAGTAATCCTGAAAAAAACCGCCGCCTTTAAGGCGGCGGTTTTTTTATTATGGGGCAGATATAATTAACACTGGAAAGCGTTATACCCGCTGTATTAATTTAGTTGTCCGTGTAGATAATGAGCCTGCCCTGAAAACCTAACGACAGGCTCCTGAAAAGGAGTGTTTTTTTCATGTCCAGGTCGCTTTTAACCAACGAAACCAGTGAACTTGATTTGCTGGATCAACGTCCTTTTGACCAGACCGACTTCGATATTCTGAAATCGTATGAAGCGGTGGTGGACGGGTTAGCGATGCTCATTGGCTCCCACTGCGAAATCGTATTGCACTCCCTGCAAGATCTGAAGTGTTCCGCCATCCGCATTGCTAATGGTGAGCATACTGGCCGTAAAATTGGTTCGCCAATCACCGACCTTGCATTGCGTATGTTGCATGACATGACCGGCGCGGACAGCAGCGTCTCCAAATGCTATTTCACCCGCGCCAAAAGTGGCGTGCTGATGAAATCAGAAACCATCGCGATTCGAAACCGCGAGCATCGTGTGATTGGATTGCTGTGCATCAACATGAACCTTGATGTGCCATTCTCGCAAATCATGAGCACCTTTATTCCACCAGAAACGCCAGATGTTGGCTCTTCCGTTAACTTTGCCTCTTCTGTTGAAGATCTTGTGACTCAGACGCTTGAGTTCACCATTGAAGAGGTGAACGCCGACCGCAACGTATCGAACAACGCCAAGAATCGCCAGATAGTGCTGAATCTCTATGAGAAAGGGATTTTTGATATTAAAGACGCCATCAACCAGGTTGCCGATCGTCTGAATATCTCCAAGCACACGGTTTACCTCTATATCCGCCAGTTCAAGAGCGGTGATTTCCTGGGGCAAGACAAGTAATGCGTTTTGCGTTAATGGTGACAGGCCCGGCGTACGGTACTCAGCAGGCCAGCAGTGCGTTGCAGTTTGCGCATGCGCTACTGGCAGCCGGACATGAACTGGCGAGCGTCTTCTTTTATCGGGAAGGGGTATATAACGCGAACCAGTTTACGTCACCGGCGAGTGATGAGTTTGATCTGGTGCGCGCATGGCAGGCATTAAACGAAAAGCAGGGCGTAGAACTGCATATCTGCGTGGCGGCGGCCCTGCGCCGTGGCGTGACTGATGCAACCGAAGCTGAGCGCCTGGGTTTATCGGGTTCTAACTTGCAGCCCGGTTTTTCGTTGAGTGGTCTGGGTGCACTGGCACAGGCAGCATTAACCTGCGACAGAGTGGTGCAATTCTGATGAAGCGTATCGCGTTTGTTTTTTCTTCAGCGCCGCACGGTAGTGCGTCTGGCAGAGAAGGGCTGGATGCGTTGCTCGCGACATCAGCATTGAGCGAAGATATTGGCGTCTTTTTTTTGGGAGACGGGGTGTTCCAGCTTCTGGCGGGGCAACAGCCGCAAACCATTCTGGCGCGCGATTACATCGCGACGTTCAAAGTGTTACCGCTGTACGATATAGAAACGTTCTATGTCTGTGCCGACTCTCTGGCCGCGCGTGGTTTAAACGAGGCAACGCCTTTCGTGCTGGATGTGACGTGCCTGTCTTCCACCGCACTGCGCGAGCACCTTTCCCACTACGACACCGTTCTGACTTTCTGAGGCTGCCATGCTCCATACTCTGAGCCATTCACCGTGGCAATGTGATATCGACGCGTTACTGAGTATGCTGCGCGAAGGTGATGACCTGCTGCTGATTCAGGATGGCGTACTTGCCGCACTGGAAGGCAGTCGTTTCGTTGAAATTCTCACGAATGCCCCCATAACAGTCTCTGCGCTGAAAGACGATCTGGATGCGCGGGGTCTTTCTGGTCAAATTTCAGCCAAAATTGACGTGGTTGGCTATACTGATTTCGTCAATCTTACTGTGAAGCATGCCAGTCAAATGAACTGGTGATTTGAGATCGCTGTATATTTCTTGACACCTTTTCGACGTAGCCCTAAAATTTCGCGTCCTCATATTGTATGAGGTCGATTTATTACGTGTTTACGAAGCAAAAGCTAAAACCGGGAGCTATTTAATGGCAACAGTTAACCAGCTGGTACGCAAACCACGTGCACGCAAAGTTGCGAAAAGCAACGTGCCTGCGCTGGAAGCCTGCCCGCAGAAACGTGGCGTATGTACTCGTGTATATATACCACCACTCTAAAAAACCAAACTCCGCACTGCGTAAAGTATGCCGTGTGCGTTTGACTAACGGTTTCGAAGTGACTTCCTACATCGGTGGTGAAGGTCACAACCTGCAGGAACACTCCGTGATCCTGATCCGTGGCGGTCGTGTTAAAGACCTTCCGGGTGTTCGTTACCACACCGTTCGTGGTGCGCTGGACTGCTCAGGTGTTAAAGACCGTAAGCAGGCTCGCTCCAAGTACGGCGTGAAGCGTCCTAAGGCTTAATGGTTCTCCGTTAAGTAAGGCCAAACTGATTTATCTTAATGTCACACTAAACTCTTTGAGTTTTGGACAATCCTGAATTAACAACGGAGTATTCCCATGCCACGTCGTCGCGTCATTGGTCAGCGTAAAATTCTTCCAGATCCGAAATTCGGATCAGAACTGCTGGCAAAATTTGTAAATATCCTGATGGTAGATGGTAAAAAATCTACTGCAGAAGCAATCGTATACAGCGCGCTTGAGACCCTGGCTCAGCGTTCTGGTAAAAATGAACTGGAAGCTTTCGAAGTCGCTCTCGACAACGTTCGCCCAACTGTAGAAGTTAAGTCCCGCCGCGTTGGTGGTTCTACTTATCAGGTTCCAGTTGAAGTTCGTCCGGTTCGTCGTAATGCTCTGGCAATGCGTTGGATCGTTGAAGCTGCTCGTAAACGCGGTGATAAATCCATGGCTCTGCGTCTGGCGAACGAACTTTCTGATGCTGCAGACAACAAAGGTACTGCAGTTAAGAAACGTGAAGACGTTCACCGTATGGCAGAAGCCAACAAGGCGTTCGCACACTACCGTTGGTAATCCCTTCGGAGTATTAGTCACCAGGCGGGCGCTTCAGAGAAGCCGCCCGCTCTGGGTAACTTAACTGAACGCCTAAAGATATAACGAGGAATCAAATGGCTCGTACAACACCCATCGCACGCTACCGTAACATCGGTATCAGTGCGCACATCGACGCCGGTAAAACCACTACTACCGAACGTATTCTGTTCTACACCGGTGTAAACCATAAAATCGGTGAAGTTCATGACGGCGCTGCCACCATGGACTGGATGGAACAGGAGCAGGAGCGTGGTATTACTATCACCTCCGCAGCGACTACTGCATTCTGGTCAGGTATGGCTAAGCAGTACGAACCGCATCGCGTAAACATCATCGACACCCCAGGGCACGTTGACTTCACCATCGAAGTAGAACGTTCCATGCGTGTTCTTGACGGCGCGGTAATGGTTTATTGCGCAGTTGGTGGTGTTCAGCCACAGTCTGAAACCGTATGGCGTCAGGCGAACAAATATAAAGTTCCACGCATCGCGTTCGTTAACAAAATGGACCGTATGGGTGCTAACTTCCTGAAAGTTGTTGGCCAGATCAAAACCCGTCTGGGCGCGAACCCTGTTCCGCTGCAGCTGGCAATTGGTGCTGAAGAAGGCTTCACCGGCGTAATCGACCTGGTGAAAATGAAAGCCATCAACTGGAACGATGCAGACCAGGGCGTTACCTTCGAATACGAAGATATCCCAGCTGCAATGCAGGACCTGGCTGACGAATGGCACCAGAACCTGATCGAATCCGCTGCTGAAGCTTCTGAAGAGCTGATGGAGAAATACCTGGGTGGTGAAGAACTGACTGAAGAAGAGATCAAAAAAGCTCTGCGTCAGCGTGTTCTGAACAACGAAATCATCCTGGTAACCTGTGGTTCTGCGTTCAAGAACAAAGGTGTGCAGGCGATGCTGGATGCGGTAGTTGACTACCTGCCATCCCCGGTTGACGTTCCTGCGATCAACGGCATCCTGGACGACGGTAAAGATACTCCGGCTGAGCGTCACGCAAGCGACGAAGAGCCATTCTCTGCACTGGCGTTCAAAATTGCTACCGACCCATTCGTGGGTAACCTGACCTTCTTCCGCGTTTACTCTGGTGTGGTTAACTCCGGTGACACCATCCTGAACTCCGTGAAAGCGGCGCGTGAACGTTTTGGCCGTATCGTACAGATGCACGCTAACAAACGTGAAGAAATCAAAGAAGTTCGTGCGGGCGACATCGCTGCAGCTATCGGTCTGAAAGACGTGACCACTGGTGACACCCTGTGTGACCCAGATCACCCAATCATTCTGGAGCGTATGGAATTCCCTGAGCCGGTAATCTCCATCGCAGTTGAACCAAAAACCAAAGCTGACCAGGAAAAAATGGGTCTGGCTCTGGGCCGTCTGGCGAAAGAAGACCCATCATTCCGCGTATGGACTGATGAAGAATCTAACCAGACCATCATCGCTGGTATGGGTGAACTGCACCTGGACATCATCGTTGACCGTATGAAGCGTGAATTCAACGTTGAAGCGAACGTGGGTAAACCTCAGGTTGCTTACCGCGAAGCGATTCGCGCGAAAGTTACCGATGTTGAAGGTAAACACGCTAAGCAGTCTGGTGGTCGCGGTCAGTACGGTCACGTTGTGATCGACATGTACCCACTGGAGCCGGGCTCTAACCCTAAAGGTTACGAGTTCATCAACGACATCAAAGGTGGTGTAATTCCTGGTGAATACATCCCAGCCGTTGATAAAGGCATCCAGGAACAGCTGAAAGCGGGCCCTCTGGCTGGCTATCCGGTTGTTGACATGGGTATCCGTCTGCACTTCGGTTCTTACCACGACGTTGACTCCTCTGAACTGGCGTTTAAACTGGCTGCGTCTATTGCCTTTAAAGAAGGCTTTAAGAAAGCAAAACCAGTTCTGCTTGAGCCAATCATGAAGGTTGAAGTAGAAACTCCTGAAGAGAACACCGGTGACGTTATCGGTGACTTGAGCCGTCGTCGCGGTATGCTGCGTGGTCAGGAATCCGAAGTAACTGGCGTTAAGATCCACGCTGAAGTTCCACTGTCTGAAATGTTCGGATATGCAACTCAGCTGCGTTCTCTGACCAAAGGTCGTGCATCATACACCATGGAATTCCTGAAGTATGATGATGCGCCTAACAACGTTGCTCAGGCCGTTATTGAAGCCCGTGGTAAGTAATCCACAGGATTAAAACCTAAGTCCCGTGCTCTCTCCAAAGGGGAGAGCACTATAGTAAGGAATATAGCCGTGTCTAAAGAAAAATTTGAACGTACAAAACCGCACGTCAACGTTGGTACTATCGGCCACGTTGACCATGGTAAAACAACCCTGACCGCTGCAATCACTACCGTTCTGGCTAAAACCTACGGTGGTTCTGCTCGTGCATTCGACCAGATCGATAACGCACCAGAAGAAAAAGCTCGTGGTATCACCATCAACACCTCTCACGTTGAGTACGACACCCCGACTCGCCACTACGCACACGTAGACTGCCCAGGCCACGCCGACTATGTTAAAAACATGATCACCGGTGCTGCGCAGATGGACGGCGCGATCCTGGTTGTTGCTGCGACTGACGGCCCAATGCCTCAGACCCGTGAGCACATCCTGCTGGGTCGTCAGGTAGGCGTTCCTTACATCATCGTGTTCCTGAACAAGTGCGACATGGTTGATGACGAAGAGCTGCTGGAACTGGTAGAGATGGAAGTTCGTGAACTGCTGTCTCAGTACGATTTCCCAGGCGACGATACTCCAATCGTTCGTGGTTCTGCTCTGAAAGCGCTGGAAGGCGAAGCAGAGTGGGAAGCGAAAATCATCGAACTGGCTGGCTTCCTGGATTCTTACATCCCAGAACCAGAGCGTGCGATTGACAAGCCATTCCTGCTGCCAATCGAAGACGTATTCTCCATCTCCGGTCGTGGTACCGTTGTTACCGGTCGTGTAGAGCGCGGTATCATCAAAGTTGGTGAAGAAGTTGAAATCGTTGGTATCAAAGAGACTGCGAAGTCTACCTGTACTGGCGTTGAAATGTTCCGCAAACTGCTGGACGAAGGCCGTGCTGGTGAGAACGTTGGTGTTCTGCTGCGTGGTATCAAACGTGAAGAAATCGAACGTGGTCAGGTTCTGGCGAAGCCAGGCTCAATCAAGCCACACACCAAGTTCGAATCTGAAGTGTACATTCTGTCCAAAGACGAAGGCGGCCGTCATACTCCGTTCTTCAAAGGCTACCGTCCACAGTTCTACTTCCGTACTACTGACGTGACCGGTACCATCGAACTGCCAGAAGGCGTAGAGATGGTAATGCCAGGCGACAACATCAAGATGGTTGTGACTCTGATCCACCCAATCGCGATGGACGACGGTCTGCGTTTCGCAATCCGTGAAGGCGGCCGTACCGTTGGCGCGGGCGTTGTTGCTAAAGTTCTGGGCTAATTAATTATCCCCGAATAAAAAAAGGACGCTTCGGCGTCCTTTTTTGTTTTCTGCCACTCAAGCACTGTCACAAAATTTCGCATTTTTTGCCTGCTCCCGCCCCGTATTGTGGTGTTTGTGCTATTGTAATCATAACCATTCTCACTTACACTTTGCGCATAATTTGAACGGGAGTCTCTATGTACGTTTGTTTATGTAATGGTGTCAGTGACAAAAAAATACGCCAGGCCGTTCGCCAGTTTCAGCCTCAGTCATTTCAGCAGCTACGCAAATTTGTTCCGGTGGGAAATCAATGTGGTAAATGTGTACGTGCTGCGCGAGAGATCATGCAGGACGAATTGATGCAGATCCCGGAATACAAAGAGATCGCGTAAGCGCCCATCTTTTTTTTGACATCCCTGTAGCCCGATCTACGCTTCAATGAGTGGAAGCGGAGGGACTATATAATGAAAGGTGATGTTAAAATCATAAGTTATCTCAATAAATTATTGGGAAATGAGCTTGTCGCAATCAACCAGTACTTTCTTCACGCGAGAATGTTTAAAAACTGGGGACTTAAACGTCTAAACGACGTTGAGTACCATGAATCTATTGATGAGATGAAACACGCTGATAAATATATCGAGCGTATTTTATTCCTTGAAGGCATTCCAAACCTGCAGGATCTCGGAAAGCTGGGCATCGGAGAAGATGTCGAAGAGATGCTGCGTTCTGATCTCAGGCTCGAACTTGAAGGCGCCAAAGATCTCCGTGAAGCTATTGCCTATGCGGATAGCGTCCATGATTACGTCAGCCGCGACATGATGATCCAGATCCTGGCCGACGAAGAGGGTCATATTGACTGGCTGGAAACTGAGCTGGATCTCATCGCTAAGATTGGCCTGCAAAACTACCTTCAGTCGCAGATTAAAGTGGAAGAGTAAACAGCGTCTTCCAGCCAACGCATAAACCCGCAGCTGCCAGAAATGGCCCAAAAGGCAGCGGGTTTTTTATTGCCTCTTTATCAGAGGTGAGTAACGAAAAAACAAGAAGGCTAAGTAATGCCATAAGCGCAGCGAGTAATGCCAGGGTTGGCAGTACGCACCAACCATGCCAGGCGCCAAGCGCAGACAGGTATTTAACATCGCCATATCCCATCCCTTCACGCCGGCAGATAAATCGATAGCCCCAGTAAATAACGGCAAAGCCAAAATATCCTGCCATTGCCCCCACCACCGCACTCGGCAAAAAATCAGGATGGATACAAAGCTGAAAGAGCAGGCCTACCCATAGCAGCGGACAGAGAAATTTATCGGGAAGCAGTCCGTAGCGAATATCAGCATGAACAAGAAAGGCAGTCAGCGAAGAATAGATCAGCAAAAAGGTGAGGGTGGTTAACATCGAAAAGGCCTCAAAGGGGGTTGAGCGCATACTCGTTGTAACCTGCTTAACCGGCAATACACAAAAGCAGCAATTGCGTAGCGGGTTCAGACAAAGATTCGACAAGGAATACATTGCATAAAAAGTTGCGCGCCCTTACGCAAGCTGCGTCTTTGGCGCTTAATTTCTAAACGGCACTTGCGTCTTGCCCAGATTTACGTATAATGCGCGGGCTTGTCGTAATTGACGGCGGGTTCAATCAGAACCAGAGTAGCTCATTTTGTTACTCAACAATGCTCCCAATTGGGGAGCTACGTAAGAACGGTTACACTCTCCCATCAATCGTAATGGGTTTGAGGAGTAATCATTTTCGTTTATAAAATAATTGGAGCTCTGGTCTCATGCAGAACCAAAGAATCCGTATCCGCCTTAAAGCGTTTGATCATCGTCTGATCGATCAATCAACCGCGGAAATCGTCGAGACTGCTAAGCGCACTGGTGCGCAAGTCCGTGGTCCGATCCCGCTGCCGACCCGCAAAGAGCGCTTCACCGTTCTGATCTCCCCGCACGTTAACAAAGACGCGCGTGATCAGTACGAAATCCGCACTCACAAGCGTCTGGTTGACATCGTTGAGCCAACTGAGAAAACCGTTGATGCTCTGATGCGTCTGGATCTGGCTGCCGGTGTAGACGTGCAGATCAGCCTGGGTTAATCAGGTCATCGAGCGATTGAGAGGTTGAAACAATGATTGGTTTAGTCGGTAAAAAAGTGGGTATGACCCGCATCTTCACTGAAGATGGCGTTTCTATCCCAGTAACCGTAATCGAAGTAGAAGCAAACCGCGTTACTCAGGTTAAAGATCTGGCTAACGATGGCTACCGCGCTATTCAGGTTACCACTGGTGCTAAAAAAGCTAACCGTGTAACCAAACCAGAAGCGGGTCACTTCGCTAAAGCTGGCGTAGAAGCTGGCCGTGGTCTGTGGGAATTCCGTCTTGCTGAAGGCGAAGAGTTCACCGTAGGTCAGGACATTAGCGTTGAGCTGTTTGCTGACGTTAAAAAAGTTGACGTAACCGGTACCTCTAAAGGTAAAGGTTTTGCTGGTACCGTTAAGCGCTGGAACTTCCGTACCCAGGACGCTACTCACGGTAACTCCTTGTCTCACCGCGTTCCGGGTTCTATCGGTCAGAACCAGACTCCGGGCAAAGTGTTCAAAGGCAAGAAAATGGCAGGTCAGCTGGGTAACGAACGTGTAACCGTTCAGAGCCTGGACGTAGTACGTGTTGACGCTGAGCGCAACCTGCTGCTGGTTAAAGGTGCAGTTCCGGGTGCAACCGGTAGCGACCTGATCGTTAAACCAGCTGTGAAGGCGTAAGGGGATAGCAATGGAATTAGTATTGAAAGACGCGCAGAGCGCGCTGACTGTTTCCGAAACTACCTTCGGTCGTGATTTCAACGAAGCGCTGGTTCACCAGGTTGTTGTTGCTTATGCAGCTGGTGCTCGTCAGGGTACTCGTGCTCAGAAGACTCGTGCTGAAGTAACTGGTTCCGGCAAAAAGCCATGGCGCCAGAAAGGTACCGGCCGTGCGCGTTCAGGTTCTATCAAGAGCCCGATCTGGCGTTCAGGTGGCGTGACCTTCGCTGCGCGTCCACAGGACCACAGTCAAAAAGTTAACAAAAAGATGTACCGCGGCGCGCTGAAAAGCATCCTGTCCGAACTGGTACGTCAGGATCGTCTGATCGTTGTCGAGAAGTTCTCTGTAGAAGCGCCTAAAACTAAGCTGCTGGCACAGAAACTGAAAGACATGGCTCTGGAAGATGTGCTGATCATCACCGGTGAGCTGGACGAGAACCTGTTCCTGGCCGCACGTAACCTGCACAAGGTTGACGTACGCGATGCGACTGGTATCGACCCGGTTAGCCTGATCGCCTTCGACAAAGTCGTAATGACTGCTGATGCTGTTAAGCAAGTTGAGGAGATGCTGGCATGATTCGTGAAGAACGTCTGCTGAAGGTGCTTCGCGCACCGCACGTTTCTGAAAAAGCGTCTACTGCGATGGAAAAAACAAACACCATCGTTCTCAAAGTTGCTAAAGACGCGACCAAAGCAGAGATCAAAGCTGCTGTGCAGAAACTGTTTGAAGTCGAAGTCGAAGTCGTTAACACCCTGGTAGTTAAAGGGAAAGTTAAACGTCACGGACAGCGTATCGGTCGTCGTAGCGACTGGAAAAAAGCTTACGTCACCCTGAAAGAAGGCCAGAATCTGGACTTCGTTGGCGGCGCTGAGTAAGTCGGAGGAGTAATACAATGGCAGTTGTTAAATGTAAACCGACATCTCCGGGTCGTCGCCACGTAGTTAAAGTGGTTAACCCTGAGCTGCACAAGGGCAAACCTTTTGCTCCGTTGCTGGAAAAAAACAGCAAATCCGGTGGTCGTAACAACAATGGCCGTATCACCACTCGTCACATCGGTGGTGGCCACAAGCAGGCTTATCGTATTGTTGACTTCAAACGCAACAAAGACGGTATCCCAGCAGTTGTTGAACGTCTTGAGTACGATCCGAACCGTTCCGCGAACATCGCGCTGGTTCTGTACAAAGACGGCGAACGCCGTTACATCCTGGCCCCTAAAGGCCTGAAAGCTGGCGACCAGATTCAGTCTGGCGTTGATGCTGCAATCAAAGCAGGTAACACCCTGCCGATGCGCAATATCCCGGTTGGTTCTACCGTTCATAACGTAGAAATGAAACCAGGTAAAGGCGGTCAGCTGGCACGTTCCGCTGGTACTTACGTTCAGATCGTTGCTCGTGATGGTGCTTATGTCACCCTGCGTCTGCGTTCTGGTGAAATGCGTAAAGTCGAAGCAGACTGCCGTGCAACCTTGGGCGAAGTTGGCAATGCTGAGCATATGCTGCGCGTTCTGGGTAAAGCAGGTGCTGCACGCTGGCGTGGTGTTCGTCCTACCGTTCGCGGTACTGCGATGAACCCAGTCGACCACCCACATGGTGGTGGTGAAGGTCGTAACTTTGGTAAGCACCCGGTAACTCCGTGGGGCGTTCAGACCAAAGGTAAGAAGACCCGCAGCAACAAGCGTACTGATAAATTTATCGTACGTCGCCGTAGCAAATAATTTTAGAGGATAAGCCATGCCACGTTCTCTCAAGAAAGGTCCTTTTATTGACCTGCACTTGCTGAAGAAGGTAGAGAAAGCGGTGGAAAGCGGAGACAAGAAGCCCCTGCGCACTTGGTCCCGTCGTTCAACGATCTTTCCTAACATGATCGGTTTGACCATCGCTGTCCATAATGGTCGTCAGCACGTTCCAGTCTTTGTTACCGACGAAATGGTTGGTCACAAACTGGGTGAATTCGCACCGACTCGTACTTATCGCGGCCACGCTGCTGATAAAAAAGCGAAGAAGAAATAAGGTAGGAGGAAGAGATGGAAACTTTAGCTCAACATCGCCATGCTCGTTCTTCTGCACAGAAGGTTCGCCTTGTTGCTGACCTGATTCGCGGTAAGAAAGTGTCGCAGGCCCTGGACATCCTGACCTATACCAACAAGAAAGCTGCGGTATTGGTCAAGAAAGTACTGGAATCTGCCATTGCTAACGCTGAACACAACGATGGCGCTGACATCGACGATCTGAAAGTCGCGAAAATTTTCGTAGATGAAGGCCCAAGCATGAAGCGCATTATGCCGCGTGCGAAAGGTCGTGCAGATCGCATCCTGAAGCGCACCAGCCACATTACTGTGGTTGTGTCCGATCGCTGAGACTCTGGAGACTAGCAATGGGTCAGAAAGTACATCCTAATGGTATTCGCCTGGGTATTGTAAAACCATGGAACTCTACCTGGTTTGCGAACACCAAAGAATTCGCTGACAACCTGGACAGCGATTTTAAAGTACGTCAGTACCTGACTAAGGAACTGGCTAAAGCGTCTGTATCTCGTATCGTTATCGAGCGTCCAGCTAAGAGCATCCGTGTGACTATCCACACTGCTCGTCCTGGCATCGTTATCGGTAAGAAAGGCGAAGACGTAGAAAAACTGCGCAAGGTCGTAGCGGATATCGCTGGCGTTCCTGCACAGATCAATATCGCTGAAGTTCGTAAGCCTGAACTGGACGCTAAATTGGTTGCTGACAGCATCACTTCACAGCTGGAACGTCGTGTTATGTTCCGTCGTGCTATGAAGCGTGCTGTACAGAACGCAATGCGTCTGGGCGCTAAAGGTATCAAAGTTGAAGTTAGCGGCCGTCTGGGCGGCGCGGAAATCGCACGTACCGAATGGTACCGTGAAGGTCGCGTACCGCTGCACACTCTGCGTGCTGACATCGACTACAACACCTCTGAAGCGCACACCACTTACGGTGTAATCGGCGTTAAGGTATGGATCTTCAAAGGTGAGATCCTGGGTGGTATGGCTGCTGTTGAACAACCGGAAAAACCGGCTGCTCAACCTAAAAAGCAGCAGCGTAAAGGCCGTAAATAAGGAGCGTCGCTGATGTTACAACCAAAGCGTACAAAATTCCGTAAAGTGCACAAAGGCCGCAACCGTGGTCTGGCGCAGGGTACGGATGTTAGCTTCGGCACTTTCGGTCTGAAAGCTGTTGGCCGTGGTCGTCTGACTGCACGTCAGATCGAAGCAGCACGTCGTGCAATGACCCGTGCAGTTAAGCGTCAAGGTAAAATTTGGATCCGTGTATTCCCGGACAAACCAATTACCGAGAAGCCGCTGGAAGTTCGTATGGGTAAAGGTAAAGGTAACGTGGAGTACTGGGTTGCCTTGATCCAACCGGGCAAAGTCCTGTATGAAATGGACGGTGTTCCGGAAGAGCTGGCCCGTGAAGCCTTCGGCCTGGCAGCAGCGAAACTGCCTATCAAAACCACCTTTGTAACTAAGACGGTGATGTAATGAAAGCAAAAGAGCTGCGTGAAAAAAGCGTTGAAGAGCTGAACGCTGAGCTGCTGAACCTGCTGCGTGAGCAGTTCAACCTGCGTATGCAGGCTGCAAGTGGCCAGCTGCAACAGACTCACCTGCTGAAGCAAGTGCGTCGCAATGTTGCACGCGTTAAGACTTTACTGACTCAGAAGGCGGGTGCGTAATGACCGATAAAATCCGTACTCTGCAAGGTCGTGTTGTTAGCGACAAAATGGAGAAATCCATTGTTGTAGCTATCGAACGTATTGTGAAACACCCGATCTACGGTAAATTCATCAAGCGTACGACCAAACTGCACGTACATGACGAGAACAACGAATGTGGTATCGGCGACAAGGTTGAAATCCGTGAATGCCGTCCACTGTCCAAGACTAAGTCCTGGACGCTGGTTCGCGTTGTAGAGAAAGCTGTTCTGTAATACAGTACGCATTCTCAATACGAATAAACGGCTCAGCGATGAGCCGTTTATTTTTTCTACCCATATTGTAGAAGCGGTGTTATAATGCCGCGCCCTCGATATGGGGCTTTTTAACGGCTCTGATTTTAGAGTCTCAGGTAGTAGTTGACATTAGCGGAGCACTAAAATGATCCAAGAACAGACTATGCTGAACGTCGCCGACAACTCCGGTGCACGTCGCGTAATGTGTATCAAGGTTCTGGGTGGCTCGCACCGTCGCTACGCAGGCGTAGGCGACATCATCAAGATCACCATCAAGGAAGCAATTCCACGTGGTAAGGTCAAAAAAGGTGATGTGCTGAAGGCGGTAGTGGTGCGCACCAAGAAGGGTGTTCGTCGCCCTGACGGTTCTGTCATTCGCTTCGATGGTAATGCATGCGTTATTTTAAACAATAACAGCGAGCAGCCTATCGGCACGCGTATCTTTGGGCCGGTAACTCGTGAACTTCGTACTGAGAAGTTCATGAAAATTATCTCTCTGGCACCAGAAGTACTCTAAGGAGCGAATCATGGCAGCGAAAATCCGTCGTGATGACGAAGTTATCGTGTTAACCGGTAAAGATAAAGGTAAACGCGGTAAAGTAAAAAATGTTCTGTCTTCCGGCAAACTCGTCGTTGAAGGTATCAACCTGGTTAAGAAACATCAGAAGCCGGTTCCGGCCCTGAACCAACCAGGCGGCATCGTTGAAAAAGAAGCTGCTATTCAGGTTTCTAACGTTGCAATCTTCAATGCGGCTACCGGCAAGGCTGACCGTGTAGGCTTTAGATTCGAAGACGGTAAAAAAGTCCGTTTCTTCAAGTCTAACAGCGAAACTATCAAGTAATTTGGAGTAGTACGATGGCGAAACTGCATGATTACTACAAAGACGAAGTAGTTAAAAAACTCATGACTGAGTTTAACTACAATTCTGTCATGCAAGTCCCTCGGGTCGAGAAGATCACCCTGAACATGGGTGTTGGTGAAGCGATCGCTGACAAGAAACTGCTGGATAACGCAGCAGCTGACCTGACAGCAATCTCCGGTCAAAAACCGCTGATCACCAAAGCACGCAAATCTGTTGCAGGCTTCAAAATCCGTCAGGGCTATCCGATCGGCTGTAAAGTAACTCTGCGTGGCGAACGCATGTGGGAGTTCTTTGAGCGCCTGATCACTATTGCTGTTCCACGTATCCGTGACTTCCGTGGCTTGTCCGCTAAGTCTTTCGACGGTCGTGGTAACTACAGCATGGGTGTCCGTGAGCAGATCATCTTCCCAGAAATCGACTACGATAAAGTCGACCGCGTGCGTGGTTTGGATATTACCATTACCACTACTGCGAAATCTGACGAAGAAGGCCGTGCTCTGCTGGCTGCCTTTGACTTCCCGTTCCGCAAGTAAGGTAGGGTTACTGAATGGCTAAGCAATCAATGAAAGCACGCGAAGTAAAGCGCGTAGCTTTAGCTGATAAATTCTTCGCTAAACGCGCTGAACTGAAAGCGATCATTTCTGATGTGAACGCTTCCGACGAAGATCGTTGGAATGCGGTTCTCAAGCTGCAGTCTCTGCCGCGTGATTCCAGCCCGTCTCGTCAGCGTAACCGCTGTCGTCAAACAGGTCGTCCACATGGTTATGTGGGCAAGTTTGGGTTGAGCCGTATCAAACTGCGTGAAGCCGCCATGCGCGGTGAAGTACCAGGCTTGAAAAAGGCTAGCTGGTAATTACCAATTGAATCACGGGAGTAAAGACAGATGAGCATGCAAGATCCGATCGCGGATATGCTGACCCGTATCCGTAACGGTCAGGCCGCGAACAAAGTTGCGGTCACCATGCCTTCCGCCAAGCTGAAAGTGGCAATTGCCAACGTGCTGAAGGAAGAAGGTTTTATCGAAGATTTTAAAGTTGAAGGCGACACCAAGCCGGAACTGGAACTTACTCTCAAGTATTTCCAGGGTAAAGCTGTTGTAGAAAGCATTCAGCGTGTCAGCCGCCCAGGCCTGCGCATCTATAAGAAAAAAGATGAGCTGCCAAAAGTTATGGCTGGTCTTGGTATCGCAGTTGTTTCTACCTCTAAAGGTGTTATGACTGATCGTGCAGCGCGCCAGGCTGGTCTTGGTGGCGAAATTATCTGCTACGTAGCCTAATCGGAGGAAAGAATGTCTCGTGTTGCTAAAGCACCGGTCGTTATTCCTGCCGGCGTTGATGTAAAAATCGACGGTCAGGTTATTACGATCAAAGGTAAAAACGGCGAGCTGACTCGTACCCTCAACAAAGCTGTTGAAGTTAAACATGCAGATAACGCTCTGACCTTCGGTCCACGTGATGGTTTCGTGGATGGATGGGCTCAGGCTGGTACCGCGCGTGCCCTGCTGAACTCAATGGTTGTTGGTGTTACCGAAGGCTTCACTAAAAAGCTTCAGCTGGTTGGTGTAGGTTATCGTGCAGCTATCAAAGGGAATGCAGTAGGCCTGTCTCTGGGCTTCTCACACCCTGTTGAGCATCCGCTGCCGGCCGGTATCACTGCAGAATGTCCGACTCAAACTGAAATCGTGCTGAAAGGCGCTGATAAACAGCTGATCGGTCAGGTTGCAGCAGATCTGCGCGCCTACCGTCGTCCTGAGCCTTACAAAGGCAAGGGTGTTCGTTACGCCGACGAAGTCGTGCGTACCAAAGAGGCTAAGAAGAAGTAAGGTAACACTATGGATAAGAAATCTGCTCGTATCCGTCGTGCGACCCGCGCACGCCGCAAGCTCAAAGAGCTGGGTGCAACTCGCCTGGTGGTACATCGTACCCCGCGTCATATTTACGCACAGGTAATTGCACCGAACGGTTCTGAAGTTCTGGTAGCTGCTTCTACTGTAGAAAAAGCTATTGCAGAACAATTGAAGTACACCGGTAACAAAGACGCCGCTGCAGCTGTAGGTAAAGCTGTTGCTGAACGCGCTCTGGAAAAAGGCATCAGCAATGTTTCCTTTGACCGTTCCGGGTTCCAATATCATGGTCGTGTCCAGGCACTGGCAGATGCTGCCCGTGAAGCTGGCCTTCAGTTCTAAGGTAGAGGTGTAAGATGGCTCACATCGAAAAACAGGCTGGCGAACTGCAGGAAAAGCTGATCGCGGTAAACCGCGTATCTAAAACCGTTAAAGGTGGTCGTATTTTCTCCTTCACAGCTCTGACTGTAGTGGGTGATGGTAACGGTCGCGTTGGTTTTGGTTACGGTAAAGCGCGTGAAGTTCCAGCAGCGATCCAGAAAGCGATGGAAAAAGCCCGTCGCAACATGATTAACGTCGCGCTGAACAACGGCACCCTGCAGCACCCAGTTAAAGGTGTTCACACGGGGTCTCGTGTATTCATGCAGCCAGCTTCAGAAGGTACCGGTATCATCGCCGGTGGTGCAATGCGCGCCGTTCTGGAAGTTGCTGGGGTTCATAACGTACTGGCTAAAGCATATGGTTCCACCAACCCGATCAACGTGGTTCGTGCAACTATTGATGGCCTGGAAAATATGAATTCTCCAGAAATGGTCGCTGCCAAGCGTGGTAAATCCGTTGAAGAAATTCTGGGGTAATTGACCATGGCAAAGACTATTAAAATCACTCAAACCCGCAGTGCAATCGGTCGTCTGCCGAAACACAAGGCAACGCTGCTTGGCCTGGGTCTGCGTCGTATTGGTCATACCGTTGAGCGCGAGGATACTCCTGCTGTTCGCGGTATGGTCAACGCGGTTTACTTCATGGTTAAAGTTGAGGAGTAAGAGATGCGTTTAAATACTCTGTCTCCGGCCGAAGGCTCTAAAAAGGCGGGTAAACGCCTGGGTCGTGGTATCGGTTCTGGCCTCGGCAAAACCGGTGGTCGTGGTCACAAAGGTCAGAACTCTCGTTCTGGCGGTGGCGTACGTCGCGGTTTCGAGGGTGGCCAGATGCCACTGTACCGTCGTCTGCCGAAGTTCGGCTTCACCTCTCGCAAAGCAGCGATCACAGCGGAAATCCGTCTGTCTGACCTGGCGAAAGTTGAAGGCGGCGTTGTAGACCTGAACACGCTGAAAGCAGCAAACATTATCGGTATCCAGATCGAGTTCGCGAAAGTGATCCTGGCTGGTGAAGTTTCTACTCCGGTAACTGTTCGTGGCTTGCGTGTTACTAAAGGTGCTCGTGCTGCTATCGAAGCTGCTGGCGGTAAAATTGAGGAATAAGTAGCAGATGGCTAAGCAACCGGGATTAGATTTTCAAAGTGCCAAAGGTGGATTTGGCGAGCTGAAACGCAGACTGCTGTTTGTTATCGGCGCGCTGATTGTGTTCCGTATTGGCTCTTTTATTCCGATCCCTGGTATCGATGCCGCTGTACTTGCCAAACTGCTTGAGCAACAGCGAGGCACCATCATTGAAATGTTCAACATGTTCTCTGGTGGTGCTCTCAGCCGTGCTTCTATCTTCGCTCTGGGTATTATGCCGTACATTTCGGCATCTATTATTATCCAGCTGCTGACGGTCGTTCATCCGGCCCTGGCAGAGTTGAAGAAAGAAGGGGAGTCTGGACGTCGTAAGATTAGTCAGTACACCCGTTACGGTACTCTGGTGCTGGCAATATTCCAGTCGATCGGTATTGCTACCGGTCTTCCGAATATGCCTGGTATGCAGGGCCTGGTATTAAACCCAGGCTTTGCATTCTATTTCACCGCTGTTGTTAGTCTGGTCACAGGGACAATGTTCCTGATGTGGCTCGGCGAACAGATTACTGAACGTGGTATCGGTAACGGTATCTCAATCATTATCTTCGCCGGTATTGTTGCGGGCCTCCCGCCAGCCATCGCCCATACTATCGAGCAAGCGCGTCAAGGCGACCTGCACTTCCTCCTGTTGCTGTTGGTTGCAGTATTAGTATTTGCAGTGACGTTCTTTGTTGTCTTCGTTGAACGTGGTCAACGCCGCATTGTGGTGAACTACGCTAAACGTCAGCAAGGTCGTCGTGTCTATGCTGCACAGAGCACACATTTACCGCTGAAAGTGAATATGGCAGGGGTAATCCCGGCGATCTTCGCTTCCAGTATTATTCTGTTCCCGGCGACCATCGCGTCATGGTTCGGGGGCGGGACTGGTTGGAACTGGCTGACAACAATTTCGCTGTATTTGCAGCCTGGGCAACCACTTTATGTGTTACTCTATGCGTCTGCGATCATCTTCTTCTGTTTCTTCTACACGGCGTTGGTCTTCAACCCGCGTGAAACAGCAGATAACCTGAAGAAGTCCGGTGCATTTGTACCAGGAATTCGTCCGGGAGAGCAAACGGCGAAGTATATCGATAAGGTAATGACCCGCCTGACTTTGGTTGGTGCGCTTTATATTACTTTTATCTGCCTGATCCCGGAGTTCATGCGTGATGCAATGAAAGTACCGTTCTACTTCGGTGGAACCTCACTGCTTATCGTTGTTGTCGTGATTATGGACTTTATGGCTCAAGTGCAAACTCTGATGATGTCCAGTCAGTATGAGTCTGCATTGAAGAAGGCGAACCTGAAAGGCTACGGCCGCTAATTGGTCGCCTGAGAAGTTACGGAGAGTAAAAATGAAAGTTCGTGCTTCCGTCAAGAAATTATGCCGTAACTGCAAAATCGTTAAGCGTGATGGTGTCATCCGTGTGATTTGCAGTGCCGAGCCGAAGCATAAACAGCGCCAAGGCTGATTATTTCGCATATTTTTCTTGCAAAGTTGGGTTGAGCTGGCTAGATTAGCCAGCCAATCTTTTGTATGTCTGTACGTTTCCATTTGAGTATCCTGAAAACGGGCTTTTCAGCATGGTGCGTACATATTAAATAGTAGGAGTGCATAGTGGCCCGTATAGCAGGCATTAACATTCCTGATCAGAAACATGCTGTGATCGCATTAACTTCGATCTACGGCGTCGGCAAGACCCGTTCTAAAGCCATTCTGGCTGCAGCGGGTATCGCTGAAGATGTTAAGATCAGTGAGCTGTCTGAAGAACAAATCGACACGCTGCGTGACGAAGTTGCCAAATTTGTCGTTGAAGGTGATCTGCGCCGTGAAATCAGCATGAGCATCAAGCGCCTGATGGATCTTGGTTGCTATCGCGGTTTGCGTCATCGTCGTGGTCTGCCAGTGCGCGGTCAGCGTACTAAGACCAACGCACGTACCCGTAAGGGTCCGCGCAAACCGATCAAGAAATAATCGGGGTGATTGAATAATGGCAAAGGCACCAGTTCGTGCACGTAAACGTGTAAGAAAACAAGTCTCTGACGGCGTGGCTCATATCCATGCTTCTTTCAACAACACCATCGTTACTATTACTGATCGTCAGGGTAACGCATTGGGTTGGGCAACAGCCGGTGGTTCCGGTTTCCGTGGTTCTCGCAAATCCACTCCGTTCGCAGCTCAGGTTGCAGCAGAGCGTTGCGCTGAAGCCGTAAAAGAATACGGCATCAAGAATCTGGAAGTTATGGTTAAAGGTCCGGGTCCGGGTCGTGAATCTACTGTTCGCGCTCTGAACGCCGCTGGTTTCCGCATCACGAATATTACTGATGTGACTCCGATCCCTCATAACGGTTGTCGTCCGCCGAAAAAACGTCGCGTATAACGCTCGTTTTTTAGGTTAGTTGGAGATAGAAAATGGCAAGATATTTGGGTCCTAAGCTCAAGCTGAGCCGTCGTGAGGGCACCGACTTATTCCTTAAGTCTGGCGTTCGCGCGATCGATACCAAGTGTAAAATTGAACAAGCTCCTGGCCAGCACGGTGCGCGTAAACCGCGTCTGTCTGACTATGGTGTGCAGTTGCGTGAAAAGCAAAAAGTTCGCCGTATGTACGGTGTGCTGGAGCGTCAGTTCCGTAACTACTATAAAGAAGCAGCACGTCTGAAAGGCAACACGGGTGAAAACCTGCTGGCTCTGCTGGAAGGTCGTCTGGACAACGTTGTATACCGTATGGGCTTCGGCGCTACTCGTGCTGAATCACGTCAGCTGGTTAGCCACAAAGCAATCATGGTAAACGGTCGTGTTGTTAACATCGCTTCTTATCAGGTTAAAGCGAATGACGTTGTTAGCATTCGTGAGAAAGCGAAAAAGCAATCTCGCGTGAAGGCCGCTCTGGAGCTGGCTGAGCAGCGTGAAAAGCCAACCTGGCTGGAAGTTGATGCTGGCAAGATGGAAGGTACGTTCAAGCGTCAGCCAGAACGTTCTGATCTGTCTGCGGACATTAACGAACACCTGATCGTCGAGCTTTACTCCAAGTAAAGCTTAGTACCAAAGAGAGGACACAATGCAGGGTTCTGTGACAGAGTTTCTAAAACCGCGCCTGGTAGATATCGAGCAAGTGAGTTCGACGCACGCCAAGGTGACCCTTGAGCCTTTAGAGCGTGGCTTTGGCCATACTCTGGGTAACGCACTGCGCCGTATTCTGCTCTCATCGATGCCGGGTTGCGCGGTGACCGAGGTTGAGATTGATGGTGTACTTCATGAGTACAGCACCAAAGAAGGCGTTCAGGAAGATATCCTTGAAATCCTGCTCAACCTGAAAGGGCTGGCGGTGAGAGTTCAGGGTAAAGATGAAGTTATTCTTACTCTGAATAAATCTGGCATTGGCCCTGTGACTGCAGCCGACATCACCCACGACGGTGATGTTGAAATCGTCAAGCCGCAGCACGTGATCTGCCACCTGACCGATGAGAACGCAGCGATTAGCATGCGTATCAAAGTTCAGCGCGGTCGTGGTTATGTGCCGGCTTCTGCCCGAATTCATTCGGAAGAAGATGAGCGCCCAATCGGCCGTCTGCTGGTCGACGCATGCTACAGCCCTGTAGAGCGTATTGCCTACAATGTTGAAGCAGCGCGTGTAGAACAGCGTACCGACCTGGACAAGCTGGTCATCGAAATGGAAACCAACGGCACAATCGATCCTGAAGAGGCGATTCGTCGTGCGGCAACCATCCTGGCAGAACAACTGGAAGCTTTCGTTGACTTACGTGATGTACGTCAGCCGGAAGTGAAAGAAGAGAAACCAGAATTCGATCCGATCCTGCTGCGCCCTGTTGACGATCTCGAATTGACTGTCCGCTCTGCTAACTGCCTCAAGGCAGAAGCTATCCACTATATCGGTGATCTGGTACAGCGTACCGAGGTTGAGTTGCTGAAAACGCCGAACCTGGGTAAAAAATCTCTTACTGAGATTAAAGACGTGCTGGCTTCACGTGGTTTGTCTCTGGGCATGCGCCTGGAAAACTGGCCACCAGCTAGTATTGCTGACGAGTAACCGGATCACAGGTTAAGGTTTTACTGAGAAGGATAAGGTCATGCGCCATCGTAAGAGTGGTCGTCAACTGAACCGCAACAGCAGCCATCGCCAGGCTATGTTCCGCAACATGGCAGGTTCACTGGTTCGTCATGAGATCATCAAGACGACCCTGCCTAAAGCGAAAGAGCTGCGTCGCGTAGTTGAGCCGCTGATTACTCTTGCCAAGACTGACAGCGTTGCTAATCGTCGTCTGGCATTCGCCCGTACTCGTGATAACGAGATCGTGGCAAAACTGTTTAACGAACTGGGCCCGCGTTTCGCGAGCCGTGCCGGTGGTTACACTCGCATTCTGAAGTGTGGCTTCCGTGCAGGCGACAACGCGCCGATGGCTTACATCGAGCTGGTTGATCGTTCAGAGAAAGCAGAAGCTGCTGCAGAGTAATCTGCAGTAACGTAAAAAAACCCGCCTCGGCGGGTTTTTTTATATCCGGTATATCCCCACTTCTCTACAATGTCTGTATCAAATCTGTTCTTTCCCTGGAGCTGATAATGTGGTTGCTCGATCAGTGGGCAGAACGCCATATTCGCGATGCCCAAAAAAAAGGTGAATTTGATGATCTTCCAGGAAGTGGTGCTCCCCTTGTGCTGGAAGACGATTCGCACATCGCGCCAGAATTACGTGCAGGATACCGATTACTGAAAAATGCAGGTTGTCTTCCTGCTGAACTCGAACAGCGCAGGGAGGCGGTTGAGCTTGCTGATCTACTCAGAGGTATCCGTCAGGACGATCCTCGACATTCTGAACTTTCCCGTCGGCTCGCCCTGATTGAACTCAAGCTTCGCCAGGCTGGAATGAATACTGACTTTCTGCGCGGTGAATACGGCGAAAGATTGATGCATAAAATAAACGAGGAATAGTTATGTACCGTATCGGTGAACTTGCAAAGCTCGCGAACGTAACGCCGGATACCATCCGATACTATGAAAAGCAGCAGATGATTGATCATGAAGTACGCACTGAAGGCGGTTTTCGCCTTTATACCGATAACGATCTACAGCGTCTGCGCTTTATTCGTTATGCGCGTCAGCTTGGTTTCACACTGGATTCGATCCGCGAGTTATTATCGATCCGTATTGATCCGGAACATCATACCTGCCAGGAGTCGAAGAGTATTGTGCAGGCCCGCCTGGATGAGGTTGAAGCGCGCATTCAGGAGTTGCAGACTATGCAGCGTTCTTTACAAAGGCTAAATGACGCCTGCTGTGGTACGGCGCACAGCAGTATCTATTGTTCAATTCTGGAAGCCCTTGAACAGGGGGCCAGTGGAGAAATGGAGGGCAGTTGATTTTTTGTCCGCCCGGGTCTAGACTTCCGTCGACATAAACCATGCTCAGGAGAAATGATGAGCCGCTATCAGCATACGAAGGGACAAATTAAAGATAACGCTATTGAAGCTTTACTACACGACCCGCTCTTCAGACAGCGCGTCGAGAAAAGTAAAAAAGGGAAAGGAAGTTATCTGCGTAAAGACAAGCATGCAAAACGGGGTAACTGGGAGGCCAGTGGCAAACAAGCAGATCGCTTTTTTACCACTGGCCTTCTTGCTTTTAGTTTCTGATCAAGAGCGATTATTCTGCTCTTTTAACAGATCGCGAATTTCTGCCAGCAATACTTCTTCTTTTGTTGGTGCTGGTGCTGCTGCAGGCTCTTCTTTTTTACGATTTAACTTGTTGATAAGCTTTATGGCCATAAAAATGGCAAACGCCACAATCACGAAGTCGAATATGTTCTGAATGAACACACCGTAATGCATTACGACCGCCGGGACATCGCCCTGCGCATCCCGAAGCGTGACGGCAAATTGTTTGAAATCAATGCCCCCGATTAATAACCCCAACGGTGGCATGATAATGTCGGCAACTAATGATGAGACGATCTTACCGAACGCCGCACCAATAATGACACCCACTGCCAAATCCACCACATTCCCGCGCATCGCAAATTCGCGAAACTCTTTAATAAAACTCATTATGCTCTCCTTGTGCCAGCTGACGATTATAAGTTTAACAAATGATTAGCTATTTGCCATTGGGGATAAATAATCGTTATGAAAAATAAAAGGCATGTTAAAAAGAGGGATTATGTTCAGGTGCTCTTTGAGGAGCACCTGAATGATTACAGGAAGAATGGACTTGGCTGGAAAAGGCGTTCGACATCGGTAATAAATTTTTTATCGGTAAGGAACATAATAACGTGGTCCCCTTGCTCGATACGTAAATTATCATTGGCAATCATGACATCATTCCCCCGTACTACGGCCCCGATAATTGTCCCCGGGGGAAGTTTAATCTCATCAATGGCGCGTCCCACAACGCGTGATGTGGTTTCATCACCATGAGCTACGGCTTCAATGGCTTCTGCCACACCGCGACGCAGAGATGAAACGCCGACAATATCCGCTTTGCGAACATGGCTCAGGAGGGCGGAAATGGTCGCTTGCTGTGGCGAAATGGCGATATCAATGACACTCCCCTGAACAAGGTCAACATAAGCCCGGCGCTGAATAAGCACCATCACCTTTTTTGCCCCCATTCGTTTGGCGAGCATGGCCGACATGATATTTGCTTCATCGTCGTTGGTGACGGCAATAAACAGATCAACCTGATCAATATGTTCTTCAGCCAGTAGTTCCTGATCCGACGCATCGCCATAAAATACGATCGTGTTCTGCAACTTTTCTGCCAGTTCAGAAGCTCGTTGCTGATCGCGTTCGATCAATTTCACGCTGTAATCTTTTTCCAGTCTACGCGCCAGGCCAGCACCGATATTGCCACCACCGACCAACATAATACGTTTATATGGCTTCTCGAGACGCTGAAGCTCACTCATTACTGCGCGAATATGCTGAGAGGCCGCAATAAAGAAGACCTCATCACCGGCTTCGACAATGGTGGAGCCTTGCGGACGAATCGGTCTGTCGTGACGGAAAATGGCTGCGACACGAGTATCAATGTGCGGCATATGCTCACGCATTGTGGAGAGCGCATTGCCGATTAATGGCCCACCGTAATAGGCCTTAACCACTGCAAGACTCACTTTACCTTCGGCAAAATTCACCACCTGCAGTGCGCCAGGATATTCGATCAGGCGATAGATATTGTCGATAACCAGTTGCTCTGGCGCGATGAGATGATCAATCGGGACCGCTTCGGAATTAAACAGTTTCTCTGCATCGCGGACATAGTCAGGAGAGCGGATGCGCGCGATTCGGTTTGGTGTGTTGAAAAGTGAGTAAGCCACCTGACAAGCAACCATATTGGTTTCGTCAGAGCTGGTTACAGCAACCAGCATGTCGGCATCATCGGCACCCGCTTCACGAAGGACCCGTGGATGCGAGCCGTGACCCTGCACAACACGAAGGTCAAACTTGTCCTGCAACACGCGCAGCCGATCGCCGTTGGTATCAACAATAGTGATGTCATTGTTTTCACCAACCAGGTTTTCCGCCAGCGTTCCACCAACCTGTCCTGCACCCAGAATGATAATTTTCATATCTCGTGACCTGTTCTCAACATCACTCTTTGATTAGCTTAGCGTAAAAGAAACCATCACCCTCTTCTGCACCTGGCAGGTTCTGCTGACCGGGGCGTTCAGGCGTCCCCGTATCTCTTAATGCAGCGTCCGGAGTTCGTTTAAGGAAGGCCGCGATTTGCTGACTGTTTTCTTCCGGCAGTACGGAACAGGTTGCATAGACCAGCGTTCCGCCTGGTTTAAGATGTGGCCAAATGGCGTCAAGAATATCGGATTGCAGCTGGGCAAGTTCCTTAATATCACGGTCACGACGCAGCCACTTAATATCCGGATGACGGCGAATAACACCGGTTGCCGAGCAGGGGGCGTCCAGCAAAATCCGATCAAATTTCGTCTCGCCACACCATTCTGCGGGTTTGCGTCCATCACCTTGTTTAACCTGCGCCTTCATACCCAGACGTTTAAGATTGTCGTAGACGCGTGAAAGACGTTGTTCATCAACGTCCACTGCCAATACGCTGGCCTGAGGCGCAACTTCCAGAATATGCGTGGTTTTGCCGCCTGGCGCGGCGCAGAGATCGAGGATCTGCTCTCCATTTTGTGGTTCAAGCCAGGTTATGCAACCCTGGGCAGAGGCATCCTGTACAGTTACCCAGCCTTCGTCAAAACCGGGTAATGCATGTACTGGTGCAGGCGATGCTAAACGTACGGCATCAGGATAGGCGTCATGTGTGAAGCCGTTCATTCCAGCCTCTTCAAGCAAGGCCAGCCAGCCATCGCGAGAATGATGATTGCGATTCACGCGCAACCACATTGGCGGGCGCTGGTTATTGGCTTCGGCAATGTCCTGCCACTGCTGCGGATAAGCTTTTTTCAGGCGATTAAGAAGCCATTCCGGGTGCAGGAAACGTGTTTCACTTTGAGCAAACTCAGTAAGAAGCTCTTCCTGCTGTCGCTGGAACTGACGCAGTACTCCGTTGATCAGACCTTTCAGTTGGGGACGTTTGATCGCAACAGCACCTTCCACTGTCTCAGCCAGAGCGGCATGAGGTGGAATACGGGTATGAAGAAGCTGATAGAAACCTACCATAATCAAATAATGTACGGTACGTTGCTTGCCGGTCATTGGCCGCGACATCAGCTTATTAATCAACCACTCAAGCTGAGAGAGTGTGCGCAGGACGCCAAAGCAGAGCTCCTGAAGCAGGGCTTTGTCTTTATCAGAGACTTTTTGTTGCAGTGGAGGCAGGACGTTACTCAGTGACTGGCCCTGCTCGATAACCTGCTCAACGGCCTGGGCCGCCATACTGCGTAGATTTTGTTTTTTCATAACCGTAAAAATAAAAATGCCCGGAAACTCCGGGCCTTAAGAATAAATTTGTTCAGGCAAGGCGATTGCCAGGGATAAACCATTCGCGACGGGAATTTAACAGGTCCTGAGCGCTCATGGCTTTCTTACCGGCCGGTTGCAGCGCTTCAAGATTCAAGATCCCTTGGGCGGTCGCTACCTGGATACCGTTCTTGCTGACATCAATAATCGTACCGGGTTCAGCCGTGGTATTGCCGCTAATGACCGAGGCTTTCCAGACTTTCACTGGCTGCTCATCGATCTCCATCCAGCTCATTGGCCATGGATTAAACGCACGAATGCAGCGTTCGAGTTGAGCAGCTGACAGGGACCAGTCGATCCGCGCTTCTTCTTTGCTTAGCTTTTCGGCATAGGTAACAAGCGATTCATCCTGAACTTCAGGTTGCGCCGTATTATCCGCAAGCTGTTGCAGCGTCTCGATGAGACCCTGAGGGCCAAGGTCCGCCAGCTTGTCGTACAGCGTTGCGCTGGTGTCTTCCGCGGTAATCGGGCAGGCGAGTTTATAGAGCATGTCGCCAGTGTCTAAACCTACGTCCATCTTCATGATAGTGACGCCAGTCTCTGCATCACCTGCCCATAAAGAACGCTGGATAGGCGCGGCGCCACGCCAGCGAGGCAGCAGAGAACCGTGCACATTTACACAGCCCAGGCGAGGCATATCAAGCACAGCTTTGGGCAGAATTAAACCGTAAGCCACTACCACCATCACGTCGGCATTCAGGTCAGCAACAAGTTGCTGGTTTTCCGGTGAACGTAGGGAGGCTGGCTGGAATACAGGCAATCCATGCTCTTCTGCCAACACTTTTACCGGGCTTGGCATCAGCTTTTTGCCACGGCCAGCCGGACGATCTGGTTGAGTAAATACACCCACAACCTGGTGACCAGAAGATAACAGCGCGTCAAGATGACGCGCTGCAAAATCAGGTGTTCCTGCAAAGATAATACGTAGCGATTTAGACACGTTATTCCTTGTATCCCGGGATGTTATGCACGAGAGCGCATACGATCCAGTTTCTCTACTTTCTGGCGAATACGCTGTTGTTTCAGTGGTGAGAGGTAATCGATAAACAGTTTACCGACCAGATGATCCATCTCATGCTGAATACAAATCGCCAGCAGGTCGTCTGCTTCCAGCTCGAACGGATTACCGTCACGATCCAGAGCGCGAATTTTCACTTTTTCGGCACGCGGCACTAAAGCGCGCTGTTCCGGAATGGACAGACAGCCTTCCTCAATACCGGTTTCGCCACTTTTCTCAAGCAACTCAGGATTGATCAGCACCAGACGACCATCGCGATTTTCAGAAACGTCGATCACGATAATGCGCTTGTGAATGTCCACCTGAGTCGCCGCAAGGCCAATGCCTTCTTCGGCGTACATGGTATCGAACATATCATCTACGATACGCTGAATTTCTGCATTCACTTCTTTAACCGGTTCAGCGACGATGCGAAGGCGCTCGTCCGGAATATGTAACACTTGCAAAACTGCCATAAATTTCCAGAGTCGTGTTCAGGAGTTGATAACAATAATACCTCTATTCTAGACAAATCCCCCATTGATTGACAGCATCAGTGACCAATCGCAATGATTGCGGAGGCCGCTTATGGCAGGGGAAAGGATGACATCTACCGAGATATGGTTACGGTTAATACATACAGGGTCTCTTTGTGGTGATGCAATGCTGGACGCCGTCGCACGGCTACAGAATCAGAAAAGCATAGATGTTCCTGTTCTCAGAAACGCCGGGCTGACAGCAAAGCAAGCTGAAAGGTTCTTTGCTCCAGATGAAAATGAGCTGGAACGCAGCCTGATGTGGCTTGAGCAGCCGGACAATCAATTATTAACGGCACATGATCCGCTTTATCCCCCCTTGCTTCGAACTATTCCTGATTATCCGGGGGCGTTATTTGTAAAAGGCAACCCTGAGGCGCTTAACACTATCCAGTTGGCTGTTGTAGGTAGCCGCGCACCGTCATGGTACGGCGAGCGATGGGGGAGGATCCTGTGCGAACAACTTTCACAAAGTGGGTTCACGATCACCAGCGGGCTGGCCTGTGGTATTGATGGCGTTGCCCACAACGCTGCGCTGTCAGTAAAAGGTCGTAGTGTAGCCGTGTTGGGGAACGGTCTTTTTAGCATTTATCCCCGTCGGCATCAGGCTTTGGCTATACGTCTCATCGAATCTGGCGGTGCGATAGTGTCTGAGTTCCCTCTTTCGGCGCAGCCCAGACCAGCAAACTTTCCACGTCGTAATCGAATTATCAGCGGGCTTAGCAGAGGCGTACTGGTCGTTGAAGCGGCGCGGAGAAGCGGTTCACTGGTCACAGCTCGATGCGCGCTCGAACAGGGGCGAGAAGTCTTCGCCCTGCCTGGTCCGATAGGCAATCCCGGATGCGAGGGGCCCCACTGGCTGATTAAGCAAGGGGCAACACCGGTAACGGAAGTCGGGGACATTCTTGAAAATTTGCAATATGGGTTGCAATGGCTGCAGGAAGATCCCGAAAAGCGACAATATTCATCAGATCAGGGAAAGGTGGCATTGCCATTTCCCAAGCTCCTGGCTAACGTAGGAGATGAGGTAACACCTGTTGACGTTGTCGCTGAACGTGCCGGCCAACCTGTGCCAGTAACGGTAGCACAGCTACTCGAACTGGAGTTAGCAGGGTGGATCGCAGCTGTACCCGGCGGCTATGTCCGATTAAGGAGGGCATGCCATGTTCGACGTACTGATGTATTTGTTTGAGACTTACATCCATAACGAAGCAGAAATGCGAGTGGATCAGGACAAATTGACACAGGATCTTACCGATGCGGGGTTTGAGCGGGAAGATATCTATAATGCGTTGATGTGGCTGGAAAAGTTAGCTGATTATCAGGAAGGCCTTGCCGAACCTATGCAGCTTGCTTCTGACCCATTGTCTGTACGCATCTATACCGCTGAAGAGTGTGAAAGGCTGGACGCCAGCTGCCGGGGATTCATTTTATTCCTTGAGCAGATTCAGGTGCTAAACCTCGAAACGAGAGAAATGGTGATAGAGCGCGTCATGGCGCTGGATACAGCAGAATTTGAACTGGAAGACCTCAAATGGGTGATCCTGATGGTTCTGTTTAATATTCCAGGCTGTGAAAATGCCTATCAGCAGATGGAAGAATTACTCTTTGAAGTGAATGAAGGTATGCTGCATTAATTCAATATGCAGCACCAAGAGTTGTTATGGCCAAATCAGCACTATTCACGGTGCATAAAAATGAGCCCTGTCCGCAGTGCGGGGCTGAACTTGTTATTCGGTCCGGGAAACACGGCCCGTTTCTCGGTTGTTCACAGTATCCGGAATGTGATTATGTCCGTCCCCTGAAAAGCCAGGCGGACGGACATATCGTTAAAATTCTGGAGGGGCAGCTTTGCCCTCTCTGCGGCGGTGAGTTAGCGCTGCGTCAGGGGCGTTTCGGCATGTTCATTGGATGTAGCCGTTACCCTGAATGCGAACATACAGAACAAATTGATAAACCGGATGAAACGGCTATTGCTTGTCCTCAATGCCAGCGTGGGCAACTGGTACAGCGTCGTTCTCGTTTTGGTAAGACCTTCCATTCTTGCGATCGCTATCCTGAATGCCAGTTCGTTATCAATTTCAAACCGGTAGCGGGCGTCTGCACTCATTGCAATTATCCGCTACTTATTGAGAAGAAAACGGCGCAAGGTATGAAACGCTTTTGCGCCAGTAAACAATGTGGAAAGCCGGTTTCGGCGGATCAAAATAGTGAATAATAACCTGCCATCAGGCTCCATTGCGCATGCGGTGGATGTCCTGAAAAATGAAGAAGTCATCGCCTATCCAACTGAAGCTGTCTTTGGGGTCGGTTGCGATCCTGACAGCGAGACGGCCGTTGGCCGATTACTGGCACTCAAACAGAGGCCCGTCGAAAAAGGGCTGATTTTAATCGCTGCCAATTATGAACAACTAAAGCCTTATATTGATGATTCCATGTTAACACCGGCTCAGCGGGAGACTGTCTTCTCCGCGTGGCCAGGGCCTGTGACCTTTGTTTTTCCGGCGCAACCTTCGACACCGCGCTGGTTAACCGGAAAGTTTGATTCCCTCGCCGTCCGCGTCACCGACCATCCGCTGGTGGTGGAACTGTGCCTGGCGTTTGGCAAACCACTGGTCTCAACCAGTGCCAACCTGACCGGGCTGCCTCCGTGCCGAACAACTGAAGAAGTACTGGCGCAGTTCGGGAGCGATTTCCCGGTAGCATTGGGTGAAACGGGTGGTCGACTGAATCCGTCGGAAATCCGCGACGCTTTGACCGGCGAACGTTTTCGCCAGGGGTAATATGATGGAAGCTTATGCTGTTTTTGGTAATCCGATAGCGCACAGTAAGTCACCCTGGATCCATCAGCAGTTTGCTGACCAGCTCCAGATAGTTCATCCCTATGGCCGCGTGCTGGCACCTGTTGACGCATTTGTTCCGACCCTGAATGCTTTTTTCGACGCGGGCGGTAAAGGTGCAAATGTGACGGTACCTTTCAAAGAAGAAGCTTTTGAACGCGCAGATGAACTGACTGAACGTGCTTCTCTTGCCGGTGCCGTGAATACGCTAAAACGGCTTGAGGATGGGCGGTTACTTGGCGATAACACGGATGGTATCGGGTTGCTTAGCGACCTGGAAAGACTGTCATTTATTAAACCGGGTTTTCGAATTCTACTGATAGGTGCGGGCGGGGCTTCTCGTGGCGTACTGCTTCCTCTCTTATCTTTTGATTGTGCTGTGACAATTACCAACCGCACGTTTTCCAGAGCAGAAGCGTTAGCGGGGTTGTTCGCACATACCGGCAGTGTAAGCGCAGTTGCGCTTGATGATCTGGCGGGTCACGAGTTCGATCTGATCATTAATGCCACCTCTAGCGGTATTGGTGGCGAAGTTCCGGCGATCCCTTCTGCACTGGTGAGTCACCACATCTATTTCTACGACATGTTTTATCAGAAAGGGAAGACACCTTTCCTGAACTGGTGTGAGCAACACGGCGCGAAGCATCTGGCGGATGGACTGGGTATGCTGGTGGGGCAGGCGGCACATGCGGTGCTGCTCTGGCACGGAGTGTTACCTGCGGTCGAACCGGTGATTGAAAAGCTGAAGCAGGAATTGACTGAGTGAACCAGGCAATTCATTTTCCTGATAGAGAAGTCTGGGATGAGAGCAAACAGGCTGTCTGCTTTCCGGTGCTGGTGCACGGGATGCAATTGACCTGTGCGATCGGCGGAGAAACGCTGCTGAGTCGCTTTGGCGGTTCTCATCCACTAGACGTCTTTTGTGAGAATCGCTGGGATCTCGAAGAGGAAGCCAGCGATTTGATCCGCGATCAGCAGGAAGACGATCAGGGCTGGGTCTGGTTGTCCTGAGCCAAATACTCATCTTTCCATTTCACATAGTTATTCGCTGAGTATCTCAACCCTTCTATTTCCGCCTCTTTTAAGGGGCGGATCTGTTTCACCGGGCTACCTAAATAGAGATAACCGCTTTCCAGATGTTTGTTTTGCGGGACAAGACTTCCAGCGCCAATCATTACATCATCTTCTACTATCACACCATCCAGCAAAATCGAGCCCATCCCCACAAGCACCCGATTACCGATAGTGCAGCCGTGAAGCATCACTTTATGGCCGATAGTGACATCCTCTCCAATGATGAGCGGATTGCCCTCAGGGTTGTATGAGGATTTGTGTGTGACGTGCAGAACGCTACCATCCTGAATATTGGTACGGGCACCAATCGACACATAGTTGACATCCCCCCTGATGGCGACAAGTGGCCAAATACTGACATCAGCGGCTATTCGCACATCACCAATGACCACGCTGCTGGCATCGATCATCACGCGATCGCCTTTTTTGGGGAACAGATCTTTATAGGGACGTAATACTGAGGGCATATCTACCTCTATGGATGAGCGCTATATAGAAGACTTTGATCATAATATTGGATCGAGGCAAGGTAAAATGCGTCAATATTTAAGCAGATCGGGTGGGTTTTCAGCGAAAAGCGCGGAAAATCGTCAGTCGGAAAAAAAGATCCAAAAAGTACTTGTGCTAAAAAATGGGATCCCTATAATGCGCCTCCATCGACACGGCGGATGTGAATCACTTCACAAACAACCCGGTCGGTTGAAGAGAAAAAATCCTGAAATAACGGGTTGACTCTGAAAGAGGAAAGCGTAATATACGCCACCTCGCAACGGTGAGCTGAAAGCCGCGTTGCAACTGCTCTTTAACAATTTATCAGACAATCTGTGTGGGCACTCAAAGTGACATGGATTCTTAACGTCCTCGGACGAAAAATGAATACCAAGTCTCAACGAGTGAACACGTAATTCATTACGAAGTTTAATTCATTGAGCATCAAACTTTTAAATTGAAGAGTTTGATCATGGCTCAGATTGAACGCTGGCGGCAGGCCTAACACATGCAAGTCGAGCGGTAGCACAGAGAGCTTGCTCTCGGGTGACGAGCGGCGGACGGGTGAGTAATGTCTGGGAAACTGCCTGATGGAGGGGGATAACTACTGGAAACGGTAGCTAATACCGCATAACGTCGCAAGACCAAAGAGGGGGACCTTCGGGCCTCTTGCCATCAGATGTGCCCAGATGGGATTAGCTAGTAGGTGGGGTAACGGCTCACCTAGGCGACGATCCCTAGCTGGTCTGAGAGGATGACCAGCCACACTGGAACTGAGACACGGTCCAGACTCCTACGGGAGGCAGCAGTGGGGAATATTGCACAATGGGCGCAAGCCTGATGCAGCCATGCCGCGTGTATGAAGAAGGCCTTCGGGTTGTAAAGTACTTTCAGCGGGGAGGAAGGTGTTGAGGTTAATAACCTCAGCAATTGACGTTACCCGCAGAAGAAGCACCGGCTAACTCCGTGCCAGCAGCCGCGGTAATACGGAGGGTGCAAGCGTTAATCGGAATTACTGGGCGTAAAGCGCACGCAGGCGGTCTGTCAAGTCGGATGTGAAATCCCCGGGCTCAACCTGGGAACTGCATTCGAAACTGGCAGGCTAGAGTCTTGTAGAGGGGGGTAGAATTCCAGGTGTAGCGGTGAAATGCGTAGAGATCTGGAGGAATACCGGTGGCGAAGGCGGCCCCCTGGACAAAGACTGACGCTCAGGTGCGAAAGCGTGGGGAGCAAACAGGATTAGATACCCTGGTAGTCCACGCCGTAAACGATGTCGACTTGGAGGTTGTGCCCTTGAGGCGTGGCTTCCGGAGCTAACGCGTTAAGTCGACCGCCTGGGGAGTACGGCCGCAAGGTTAAAACTCAAATGAATTGACGGGGGCCCGCACAAGCGGTGGAGCATGTGGTTTAATTCGATGCAACGCGAAGAACCTTACCTACTCTTGACATCCAGAGAACTTAGCAGAGATGCTTTGGTGCCTTCGGGAACTCTGAGACAGGTGCTGCATGGCTGTCGTCAGCTCGTGTTGTGAAATGTTGGGTTAAGTCCCGCAACGAGCGCAACCCTTATCCTTTGTTGCCAGCGGTCCGGCCGGGAACTCAAAGGAGACTGCCAGTGATAAACTGGAGGAAGGTGGGGATGACGTCAAGTCATCATGGCCCTTACGAGTAGGGCTACACACGTGCTACAATGGCGCATACAAAGAGAAGCGACCTCGCGAGAGCAAGCGGACCTCATAAAGTGCGTCGTAGTCCGGATTGGAGTCTGCAACTCGACTCCATGAAGTCGGAATCGCTAGTAATCGTAGATCAGAATGCTACGGTGAATACGTTCCCGGGCCTTGTACACACCGCCCGTCACACCATGGGAGTGGGTTGCAAAAGAAGTAGGTAGCTTAACCTTCGGGAGGGCGCTTACCACTTTGTGATTCATGACTGGGGTGAAGTCGTAACAAGGTAACCGTAGGGGAACCTGCGGTTGGATCACCTCCTTACCTTAAAGAACCTGCCTTTGCAGTGCTCACACAGATTGTCTGATGAATGATAAATTTCAAAATGTACTGCGAAGTGCATTGTGAAATTTTGCTCTTTAAAAATCTGGATCAAGCTGAAAATTGAAACGACACACATGTTATGTGTGTTCGAGTCTCTCAAATTTTCGCAAATCGATGATGAATCGAAAGAAACATCTTCGGGTTGTGAGGTTAAGCGACTAAGCGTACACGGTGGATGCCCTGGCAGTCAGAGGCGATGAAGGACGTGCTAATCTGCGAAAAGCGCCGGCGAGGTGATATGAACCTTTGACCCGGCGATGTCCGAATGGGGAAACCCAGTGCAATTCTTTGCACTATCGTTAACTGAATACATAGGTTAACGAGGCGAACCGGGGGAACTGAAACATCTAAGTACCCCGAGGAAAAGAAATCAACCGAGATTCCCCCAGTAGCGGCGAGCGAACGGGGAGCAGCCCAGAGTCTGAATCAGCTTGTGTGTTAGTGGAACGGTCTGGAAAGTCCGACGGTACAGGGTGATAGTCCCGTACACGAAAATGCACAGGCTGTGAACTCGAAGAGTAGGGCGGGACACGTGGTATCCTGTCTGAATATGGGGGGACCATCCTCCAAGGCTAAATACTCCTGACTGACCGATAGTGAACCAGTACCGTGAGGGAAAGGCGAAAAGAACCCCGGCGAGGGGAGTGAAAAAGAACCTGAAACCGTGTACGTACAAGCAGTGGGAGCACCTTCGTGGTGTGACTGCGTACCTTTTGTATAATGGGTCAGCGACTTATATTCTGTAGCAAGGTTAACCGTATAGGGGAGCCGAAGGGAAACCGAGTCTTAACTGGGCGTTAAGTTGCAGGGTATAGACCCGAAACCCGGTGATCTAGCCATGGGCAGGTTGAAGGTTGGGTAACACTAACTGGAGGACCGAACCGACTAATGTTGAAAAATTAGCGGATGACTTGTGGCTGGGGGTGAAAGGCCAATCAAACCGGGAGATAGCTGGTTCTCCCCGAAAGCTATTTAGGTAGCGCCTCGTGAACTCATCTTCGGGGTAGAGCACTGTTTCGGCTAGGGGGCCATCCCGGCTTACCAACCCGATGCAAACTACGAATACCGAAGAATGTTATCACGGGAGACACACGGCGGGTGCTAACGTCCGTCGTGAAGAGGGAAACAACCCAGACCGCCAGCTAAGGTCCCAAAGTCATGGTTAAGTGGGAAACGATGTGGGAAGGCACAGACAGCCGAGGATGTTGGCTTAGAAGCAGCCATCATTTAAAGAAAGCGTAATAGCTCACTGGTCGAGTCGGCCTGCGCGGAAGATGTAACGGGGCTAAACCATGCACCGAAGCTGCGGCAGCGACACTATGTGTTGTTGGGTAGGGGAGCGTTCTGTAAGCCGTTGAAGGTGTCCTGTGAGGGGTGCTGGAGGTATCAGAAGTGCGAATGCTGACATAAGTAACGATAATGCGGGTGAAAAGCCCGCACGCCGGAAGACCAAGGGTTCCTGTCCAACGTTAATCGGGGCAGGGTGAGTCGACCCCTAAGGCGAGGCCGAAAGGCGTAGTCGATGGGAAACAGGTTAATATTCCTGTACTTGGTGTTACTGCGAAGGGGGGACGGAGAAGGCTATGTTAGCCGGGCGACGGTTGTCCCGGTTTAAGCATGTAGGCGGGAAGTTTAGGTAAATCCGGACTTCTTTTAACGCTGAGGTGTGATGACGAGGCACTACGGTGCTGAAGTAACAAATGCCCTGCTTCCAGGAAAAGCCTCTAAGCATCAGGTAACACGAAATCGTACCCCAAACCGACACAGGTGGTCAGGTAGAGAATACCAAGGCGCTTGAGAGAACTCGGGTGAAGGAACTAGGCAAAATGGTGCCGTAACTTCGGGAGAAGGCACGCTGATATGTAGGTGAAGCCCCTGCGGGTGGAGCTGAAATCAGTCGAAGATACCAGCTGGCTGCAACTGTTTATTAAAAACACAGCACTGTGCAAACACGAAAGTGGACGTATACGGTGTGACGCCTGCCCGGTGCCGGAAGGTTAATTGATGGGGTTAGCGGCAACGCGAAGCTCTTGATCGAAGCCCGGTAAACGGCGGCCGTAACTATAACGGTCCTAAGGTAGCGAAATTCCTTGTCGGGTAAGTTCCGACCTGCACGAATGGCGTAATGATGGCAGGGCTGTCTCCACCCGAGACTCAGTGAAATTGAACTCGCTGTGAAGATGCAGTGTACCCGCGGCAAGACGGAAAGACCCCGTGAACCTTTACTATAGCTTGACACTGAACACTGGTCCTTGATGTGTAGGATAGGTGGGAGGCTTTGAAGCGTGGACGCCAGTCTGCGTGGAGCCGACCTTGAAATACCACCCTTTAATGGCTGGTGTTCTAACGTAGACCCGTAATCCGGGTTGCGGACAGTGTCTGGTGGGTAGTTTGACTGGGGCGGTCTCCTCCCAAAGAGTAACGGAGGAGCACGAAGGTTAGCTAATCCTGGTCGGACATCAGGAGGTTAGTGCAATGGCATAAGCTAGCTTGACTGCGAGAGTGACGGCTCGAGCAGGTGCGAAAGCAGGTCATAGTGATCCGGTGGTTCTGAATGGAAGGGCCATCGCTCAACGGATAAAAGGTACTCCGGGGATAACAGGCTGATACCGCCCAAGAGTTCATATCGACGGCGGTGTTTGGCACCTCGATGTCGGCTCATCACATCCTGGGGCTGAAGTAGGTCCCAAGGGTACGGCTGTTCGCCGTTTAAAGTGGTACGCGAGCTGGGTTTAGAACGTCGTGAGACAGTTCGGTCCCTATCTGCCGTGGGCGCTGGAGAATTGAGGGGGGCTGCTCCTAGTACGAGAGGACCGGAGTGGACGCATCACTGGTGTTCGGGTTGTCATGCCAATGGCATTGCCCGGTAGCTAAATGCGGAAAAGATAAGTGCTGAAAGCATCTAAGCACGAAACTTGCCCCGAGATGAGTTCTCCCTGACTCCTTGAGAGTCCTGAAGGAACGTTGAAGACTACGACGTTGATAGGTCGGGTGTGTAAGCGTAGCGATACGTTGAGCTAACCGATACTAATGAACCGTGAGGCTTAACCTTACAACGCCGAAGCTGTTTCGGCGAAGAGAGACAGAAGATTTTCAGCCTTGATACAGATTTAACAGAATTTGCCTGGCGGCTTTAGCGCGGTGGTCCCACCTGACCCCATGCCGAACTCAGAAGTGAAACGCCGTAGCGCCGATGGTAGTGTGGGGTCTCCCCATGTGAGAGTAGGGAACTGCCGGCATCAAATTTAGCGTGCTGATATGGCTCAGTTGGTAGAGCGCACCCTTGGTAAGGGTGAGGTCCCCAGTTCGACTCTGGGTATCAGCACCACTTTATACTTAGGTTAAAGTTCGGCAAGAAGTAAAAGAATTTGTCTGGCGGCTTTAGCGCGGTGGTCCCACCTGACCCCATGCCGAACTCAGAAGTGAAACGCCGTAGCGCCGATGGTAGTGTGGGGTCTCCCCATGTGAGAGTAGGGAACTGCCAGACATCAAACAAGTGAAAAGGCCATCCGAAAGGATGGCCTTTTTGCGTTTATGTGCAGAAAAAACGGTAGGCCGGGCAAGGCGCAACCCCCACCCGGCAGAGAAAACGACTAATGAATCACCTGTGACAAGAAGGTCCGTGTGCGTTCTGACTTCGGATGAGCAAAGAACTCATCTGGCGGTGCCTGCTCGACAATCTCGCCACGATCCATGAAGATCACCCGGTCTGCTACGGTTCTGGCAAATCCCATTTCATGTGTCACGCACAACATGGTCATCCCGGATTGTGCCAGCCCAATCATAGTATCCAGGACTTCCTTCACCATTTCAGGGTCCAGTGCTGAGGTAGGTTCATCAAACAGCATGATTTTGGGCTTCATACAAAGCGAGCGGGCGATAGCCACACGCTGCTGTTGACCACCCGATATCTGGCCTGGAAATTTATTGGCATGTTCGGCAATGCGGACGCGTTCCAGATAGTGCATCGCCAGTGCTTCGGCCTCCTTTTTGGGCAACTTTTGAACCCAGATTGGTGCCAGCGTGCAGTTCTGCAGGACGGTTAGATGTGGGAACAAATTAAAGTGTTGAAACACCATTCCTACTTCCTGACGAACACGTTCGATATTGCGGATATCTTCATTCAGCTCAATACCATCAACAACAATACGTCCCTGTTGATGTTCTTCCAGATGGTTAATACAGCGAATAGTCGTGGATTTACCTGAACCTGAAGGTCCACAAAGTACGATGCGTTCGCCCTGTTTAACCTTCAGGTTGATGTCTTTCAGGACATGAAACTGTCCGTACCATTTATTTACGTCTTCCAGCGTAATCATCGCGTCGGCGGGTGTCATAGTAATTTGGCTCATAATTTCCTCAGTGCGGTGTACGCCCGGTGTTAAAGCGCTTTTCCAGATGCTGGCTATAGCGCGACATGCTAAAACAAAAGATCCAGTAGATTAGGGCAGCAAAGACATATCCTTCGGTGGACATCCCCAGCCAGACGGGGTCTACGGTGGCCTGCTGCACGCTGCTAAAGAGATCGAACAATCCGATAATGATTACCAGGCTGGTATCTTTGAAGAGGGCAATGATCGTGTTAACCAGACCCGGGATAACCAGCTTGAGTGCCTGGGGAAGAATGACCAGCCCCTGCGTTTTCCAATAACCGAGCGCCAGTGATTCCGCTGCTTCGTACTGGCCTTTAGGCAACGCCTGCAGACCACCGCGCACAACTTCAGCGACATAGGCGGACTGGAAGAGAATCACACCGACCAGGGCGCGGATCAGTTTGTCGATCGTTGTACCTTCTGCCATAAACAGCGGCAGCATGACCGAGGACATAAACAGAACGGTAATGAGCGGTACACCGCGCCAGAACTCAATGAAGATAACGGAAAGGACACGCACGACAGGCATTTTTGAACGCCGTCCCAGGGCAAGTAAAATCCCCCACGGCAGAGCACCGGCTATTCCCACTGAAGCGATAATTAGCGTTAACGTTAGACCGCCCCACTGGCGGGTTTCAACGCGTTCCAGCCCCAGGAAACCGCCATACAACAGCACCCAGACAATAATCGGATAGACCACGGCCCAGACGGCAATATAGCGTCCACGATGCGGCAGCTTTTTCCAGAACATGATAGCGATTGATAGCAGGCCAATAACCAGCGCCAGATTAATCCGCCAGCGTTGTTCGTGCGGATACAATCCATACATGAATTGCCCAAAACGCTCATGAATAAACACCCAGCAGGCGCCGGATTTTGTGCAGTCTGCTCGGGTTGAACCAACCCAGTTGGCCTGTAAAAATGCCCAGTTCAGCAAGGGAGGAATCAACACCCACATGAGCCACAGGCAGACAATCGTCAGCAGGCTGTTACTCCAGCTGGAGAACAGATTCTTACGCGCCCAGAGAATGAAGCGTCCACCTGTCGAGTGGGCAGGGCGCGAGGAGTGCGACAGTATCGCTTTTGTCATCATAGTTCCTTAGCGCTCGACCAGTGCTATACGACGGTTATAGAGGTTCATCAGCAATGAAATCACCAGGCTGATGATCAGATAGACAGACATGGTGATGGCGATGGTTTCAATGGCTTGCCCTGTCTGGTTAAGCACGGTTCCGGCGAACAGTGACACCATATCGGGGTAACCAATGGCAGCGGCCAGCGATGAGTTTTTGACAATGTTGAGGTACTGGCTGGTCAGGGGGGGAATGATGACCCTTAATGCCTGAGGTATGATGACCTGGCGAAGCGTCACGGTATGGGGCAACCCCAGAGAGCGTGCTGCCTCGTGTTGTCCATGCGGTACGGCCTGGATCCCTGAACGGATAATCTCAGCGATAAATGCGGACGTATAAATCGAAAGTGCCAGCGTCAGGGATGCCAGTTCAGGGATCAATACCATCCCGCCCTGAAAGTTAAAACCACGCAGATGTGGAACATCCCAGTGTAGTGCGGCACCAAAGAGCCAGTGTGTCAAAAGCGGCAGGCCGATAACCAAGGCAGCAGCCGTTGGCCAGGTTTTACGAAGCTGGCCGGTTTTGATCTGATGCTTGCGGTTAAAGCGGAATACTGCAACAGAAAGAGCAAGCGCTATCACTATCGCGCCAATGAAAGCGTAAAGTCCTTCGCCTGGCAGAGGTGAAGGAATAGACAACCCTCGGTTACTCAGGAAAAACAGATCAAACGCGTCAACGGCCTGGCGGGGACCGGGAAGGTTACGCAGTACGGCGAAATACCAGAAGAAAATCTGCAGCAGCGGGGGGATATTGCGGAACGTCTCGATGTAGACAGTTGAAAGCTTCCGCAGGAGCCAGTTTTCAGAAAGACGCGCCAGACCAATAAAGAAGCCCAGTATCGACGCGAAGACGATACAAAGCGCCGATACCAACAGCGTATTCAGTAAACCGACCACGAACACGCGTCCGTACGTATCACCTTCCTGGTAATCAATAAGGTGCTGAACAATGCCAAACCCCGCGCTGCGATCTAAAAACGCGAAACCGGAGGTAATGCCGCGGTTATTCAGGTTGGTGATGGTGTTATGGATGAGATACACGGCGATGAGAACAACCGCAACAATAGCAATAATCTGGAATAGCCAGGCGCGGACCGCGGGATGAGAAAAGGATAGCGATCCTTTTACGGCTGAGCGGCGATGGGACATAAAGAAACCTCAGTAACCATGACTCTGGAGTGGGCACTGCCGGAACAGTGCCCGTTACAGCTATGACTTAACGTACAGGTGGCGCGTACTGAATACCGCCGTTGTTCCAGAGATTGTTCTGGCCGCGTTTGATCTTCAGCGGGCTTTCCGATCCCACGTTGCGTTCAAAGATCTCAGAGTAGTTGCCCACCTGTTTGATGATGTTGTAGGCCCACTTGTTATCCAGCTTCAGATCCTTGCCGAAATCACCTTCTGTACCAAGCAGGTGTGCCATATCCGGGTTGGATGGTTTAGCCGCTTTCTCATCGACGTTTTTCGAGTTGATGCCCATTTCTTCCGCATTCAGCATGGCAAACAGCGTCCAGCGAACGATGGAGAACCAGTCTTCATCGCCACGGCGGACAACCGGTCCAAGAGGTTCTTTCGAGATCACTTCCGGCAGGACAATCCACTCCGCTGGATTGCTCAGCTTAATACGTAACGCATACAGCTGTGACTGGTCAGAGGCCAGTGTGTCACAACGACCAGATTCCAGCGCTTTAGCTGATTCATCGGAGCGGTCAAATGTGACAGGGGTGTATTTCATGTTATTGGCTTTGAAATAATCCGCGACGTTCAGCTCGGTATCGGTGCCCGCCTGAATACAAACCGTGGCACCATCCAGTTCCTTCGCGCTTTTCAGGCCAGCTTTATTGTGGGTAAGGAAGCCGATGCCGTCATAATAGGTTACACCGGTAAATGACATGCCCATACCTGCATCACGGGAAGAGGTCCAGGTCGTATTACGGGAGAGCATGTCGACCTCGCCGGACTGCAGCGCCGTAAAGCGTTCTTTCGCCGTCAGCGGGGTATATTTTACTTTGCTGTCATCGCCAAAAACGGCGGCGGCGACGCCACGGCAGACATCCACATCAATCCCGGTAAATTTGCCATTAGCATCGGCATAAGAGAAGCCAGGCAAACCGTCACTGATACCACATTGAACAAAACCTTTCTTTTTAACGGCATCCAGTGTCGTTCCCGCATGGGCTTGACCGGCTACGGCAAACATCATGCCTGCAGCGGCCAGGCTGGCTATCATCGTCTTTTTCATAATGCATCCTGTGTGGCGAAATTTATCGTTATAGAGGCGTTTTTAAACGCTTTACCTGTCTGTGGCTTTGGCCAACGTTTATAAAGCAAACGTAATGCCAGTTTTGCGTTCGACAAAATAAGAGACGAGTGAACGCTTAATGCTGAGTGTAGACAGGCTTAAATAAAACGAGCGCCCCGAAACGGTGCAAAATTACAACCTGTGCCACAAATCGGAGCAAAAGTTTCAATGCTATTTGGATTGGAAGAGTAGATAGTTTCATGGGTGAATATTGGCAGGGTATTAAATGCTATTAATATGTGAAAATCATCACGATAGGGTGTGCAATTTAAATGGATTCACTAAAAAGATGTGATTGCCTTCAGGCTTGAATTAATCGCGAGGATAAATACAGGGCTATTTTTTTACTTATTTGAAAATAGTGCACTAATTAAAAGCAAAAGCGCGGCTTTGGCCGCGCTTTTTGAACAGATGTTACTTAGTCAGGGCAACAATACCCAGCGTCAAGCCCGCGACTGCGGCAGCACCGCCGGCGATAGCGCCTGCTGTTTCCCAGTTATCCTGGGTGGTGCCTTTCATACAGGTATTGGTATGAACCAGTCGGCCCTGGTCGTCGTAAACCGGTACACATGGAGAATCGTGCGCGCAACCAGCAAGCAGCGCAGCGAGTAGTGCAACGGAAATGAATCTTTTCATGATGTTACCTCAGTATTATTTCTCATCCGCTATAAAGCCAGGAGGGCTATTAACGAACTGGAGGTTATTTTACCACCAGGGTAAGCCCTCGTTACACGAGGAATAATCTCAAATTATGTAGTTTGTAAAAATCGTGGAGAAAAGTCATTTTCAAGGTGAATTAATGGAGGAATTGTGGAGTTGCAAGAAGCTGTTTTTACTTAATGCAAATAATCGTTTTTTTAGAGGGTTATTTTTTAATACCTAATTCATTGTTTACGTTAAAAATAAAAAAGGCACCAGAGGTGCCTTTCAGGGAAACATTAATCTTTATGGCGAGTAAATCTTCGCCGGACAACCACAAAGAAGACCGGCACGAAGAAAATCGCCAGAAGGGTTGCAGAAAGCATACCTCCCATAACGCCCGTACCGACGGCATTTTGCGCGCCGCTCCCGGCCCCGGTGCTGATCACCAGCGGCATGACACCCAGAATAAAGGCAAGGGACGTCATCAGAATCGGTCGAAGGCGCATTCTTGAGGCTTCCAGCGTGGCTTCAATGAGGCCTTTACCTTCTTTATCCATCAGGTCTTTAGCAAATTCGACGATCAGAATGGCGTTTTTCGCCGATAAACCGATCGTCGTCAGCAGGCCGACCTGGAAATAGACGTCATTGTTTAGACCACGCAATGATGCTGCGAGAAGTGCCCCAATGACACCCAGCGGCACTACCAGCATGACGGAGAAGGGAATGGACCAGCTTTCGTACAGGGCTGCCAGACACAGGAACACCACGATCAGTGAAATGGCGTATAGCGCAGGCGCCTGGTTACCGGAAAGCCGCTCCTGGTATGACATTCCCGTCCAGTCATAGCCGATGCCGGAAGGCAGTTTTGCCGCGAGGCTCTCCATCATAGCCATCGCTTCACCGGTACTTTTACCCGGTGCCGACTCACCAAGAATCTCCATGGAAGGCATCCCGTTATAGCGTTCCAGGCGAGGCGAACCATACACCCAGTGAGCGTTGCTAAAGGCTGAGAACGGGACCATTTCCCCATTCGCGCTGCGTACGTAGAGGCTGTTAATGTCCCCTGGCAACATACGGAATCGGGCATCGGCCTGCACGTAAACCTTTTTAACGCGACCATGATCGATAAAGTCGTTCACATAGGTGCCACCCAACGCAGTCGAGATCGTCTGGTTAACGTCAGAAAGGCTGACACCTAACGCCTGGGCTTTCTCCTGGTCAACATCCAGTTTGAACTGAGGGGTATCTTCCAGACCGTTAGGACGCACGCGCACCAGCAGGTCAGGGTGCTCTTTCACCATGCCGAGCAGTTGGTTACGCGCCTGAGTCAGTTGGGTATGCCCCAGGTTAGCCTGATCAATCAACTCAAAGTCGAAGCCCGTTGCGGTACCTAACTCAATAATGGCAGGTAGGTTAAACGGGAACACAAGGCCGTCTTTAATCTGACTGAAGGCTTTCGTCGCGCGACCGACAATGGCCTCGACGCCATTTTTCTCCCCCGGGCGTTTCTCCCAGGGCTTCAGGCTGACGAACGCAATGCCAGAGTTCTGACCCTGGCCGCTGAAGCTAAAGCCGTTAACGGTAAAGACGGACTCAACATTTGCCTTCTCTTTGTTCAGATAGTAGTCCTGAACCTGATCGAGAACCTGCTGAGTCCGCGTCTGGGTCGCACCTGCCGGGAGTTGAACCATCGTCATAAACACCCCCTGATCCTCTTCGGGCAGGAAGGAGGTGGGTAAACGCAGAAAGAGCACCGCCATCCCACCGACAATAATGACGTACACCACCAGATAGCGCCCGGTCTTACGCAAAATACCGCTCACGCTGTTGCTGTAGTGTTCCACGCTCTGATCAAAGCGCGCATTAAACCAGCCAAAGAAGCCCCCTTTTTTTTCATGGTGGCCGCTGGAGACTGGCTTAAGCAATGTTGCACACAGCGCTGGCGTAAGGATCAGCGCGACAAGCACAGACAGCGCCATCGCCGAAACGATAGTCAGTGAGAACTGGCGATAGATCGCCCCCGTCGAGCCACCAAAAAAGGCCATTGGAATAAAGACCGCCGAGAGCACCATGGCTATACCCACCAGTGCCCCCTGGATCTGCCCCATTGATTTCTGCGTTGCCTCTTTTGGCGGCAGTTTGTCCTCAACCATGACACGTTCAACGTTCTCGACAACCACGATAGCGTCATCAACCAGCAGACCTATCGCCAGCACCATCCCGAACATCGTGAGGGTATTGATTGAGAAGCCGAATGCTGCCAGCACCGCAAAAGTGCCCAGCAGGACGACCGGCACCGCGATAGTCGGGATGAGCGTCGCCCGCAGGTTTTGCAGGAACAGGTACATGACCAGGAAGACGAGAACGATCGCTTCAAACAGGGTCTTCACCACTTCGTGGATGGAGATTTTCACAAACGGCGTGGTGTCATACGGGTAGACAACCTTCAGACCTTGCGGGAAGAATTGTTGCAACTGCGCCAGTTTGCTCTTGATGGCTGCTGCCGTATCCAGCGCGTTTGCCCCGGTTGCCAGTTTAATCCCCAGACCTGTTGCCGCCTGCCCGTTGATTTTGGTCACCATATTGTAGTTTTCGCCACCCAGTTCAATGCGAGCCACGTCCTTCAGGTGAACCATGGAACCGTCCTGGTTCACCTTGAGCGTCACGCGGCCAAACTCTTCCGGTGATTTCAGACGGGTTTGTGCGATGATCGAGGCATTCAACTGCTGTCCTGGGATGGATGGCGTCCCGCCCAACTGGCCTGCCGCTATCTGGTCGTTCTGCGTTTTCAACTGGTTGATAATATCCAGCGGCGTCAGCTGGTATTTGTTCATCGCATTGCTGTCGAGCCAGATGCGCATCGCATATTGGGCGCCAAACAGCTGCACGTCACCGACACCAGACGTTCGGCTGATGGCATCTTTGACGTTCGAAGCGACATAGTCGGAGATGTCATTCTGCGTAAGGTTTTTATTGTCTGATACAAAACCGGCGACCAGCAGGAAGCTGCTGCTGGATTTCTCCACGCCAATCCCTTGCTGCTGCACCTCTTGCGGCAGCAGCGGCATGGCGAGCTGCAGCTTGTTTTGTACCTGCACCTGGGCGATGTCCGGATCGGTTCCTGACTGGAAAGTCAGGGTGATAGTGACGTTACCCGCTGAATCGCTGGTGGAGGACATATACATCAGGTTATCAATACCGTTCATGTTCTGTTCGATAACCTGGGTCACGGTATCCTGCACCGTTTGAGCATCTGCTCCCGGGTAAGTTGCGGATATGGCCACGGCGGGAGGGGCGATGGTCGGATACTGTGCGACGGGAAGTTTGAGAATGGCCAGCCCGCCTGCAATCATCAAAATGATGGCAAGTACCCAGGCGAAAACAGGCCTCTGAATAAAGAAATTAGCCATGTCGTCGTCCCTTAACCGGCTGGTGTCGTGGTGGTATCCGGCGTGGCGACGACGGTAGCCCCCGGTCTGACTTTCTGTAAACCGCTGACAATCACACGGTCACCGTTTTTTAAACCTCCTGTCACCAGCCACCGATCGCCAATCGCCTGAGGCGCAACAACAGTACGCGACTCCACCTGGTTTTTGTCGTTAACCAGCAGTACGGTAGCGTCGCCCTGTGGTGTGCGTGTCACACCTTGTTGTGGAACCAGAATGGCATCCGGTTGTATGCCTTCATCAATACGGGCGCGAACAAACATACCGGGTAACAGCAGGTGTTGAGGATTAGGGAAAATGGCACGCAGAGTAATCGAACCGGTACTTTCGTCGACGGTAACATCAGAGAATTGCAATGTGCCTTTCAGCGGATAGGGCTGACCATTCTCCATCAGCAACTCAACGGTGCTGGTGGCATCGCCTTTCTGCAGGCTGGTCTGTTTCAGTCGCATGAAATCATTGCTGGACTGTGTGACATCGACATAAATCGGATCAAGCTGCTGGACTGTTGCCAGTGCGGTGGCCTGTCCGCTCGTAACAAGCGCTCCCTCGGTTACGCTGGATTTACCGATGCGACCAGCGACAGGTGACGTCACTTTGGTATAGGCAAGATTGATACGTGCAGATTCCACACCTGCCTGGGCGGCGGCAACGCTGGCGTCTGCCTGTTGAGCCGTCGCCACTGCCTGATCGTATTCCTGTTTGCTCACATATTGTGTGCCAACCAGCGGGAGATAACGCTTCACCGTCAGATGCGCGATATTCGCTGCTGCCTGAGACTTCAACAGTTCGGCTTTGGCGTTGTCATAGGCCGCCTGCCAGGTCGCGGGATCAATCTGGTAAAGTGACTCACCTGCTTTAACATCGCTCCCTTCCGTGAAATTGCGACGGAGGATTATGCCGCTAACCTGCGGGCGAACCTCCGCAACGCGAAATGCATCTGTTCTGCCCGGGAGTTCAGTGGTGACAGCCAGAGGGGCGCTTTTCACTATATGGACGCTGACCTGAGGTGCCTGTGGATGTTGTTGATGATTTTCCTGTCCATCGCATCCAGTGAGCAGTACCGCACAGACAATGAAACCGGATAAGGGCAAGCGTCTGAAATGATTTGTCATTACTGTTCCTTTAAATACCCATTAACCGATATTTGCCGTGGCTCGGTAGCTGGGGCAGAGGGATAAAAATAAAATGTAGCTGCGTATAATAATGAGGGTATTTAATGTTTTTTAATTTATAAGTGCGAATGACCAACTATGTTGGAAAAATCAGAATCAGACCCGGTGTAATCAGCGTTATACTTCTGGCGTGTTAATCAGATAAATAGGGTTTAATTTCTCATGCTATTCATTTGGTGAATTTAATTGTGCTTATGTATTTACCTTAATTATAAATTAAGTTAATTGACTTTTTTTGTGCAAAATTAAAACTGATTTTGGTGAATACTTTCCTTCAACTGAACCCGGTATGACGTACAAATCTTGTGAGTAACGAGTAGTTATCTATGGCGCGTAAAAAGAAAGAAGAGGCTCAACAAACCCGACAGCAGCTGATCGAAGCGGCTATTGAACAGTTTGCGATGCGTGGCGTGGCCAACACGACGCTGACGGATATCGCTGATGCTGCTAAGGTTACGCGCGGTGCGATCTACTGGCACTTTACCAGTAAATCAGAAATATTTAATGCCATCTGGGAACAGCAATTACCACTTCGGGACATTATTCGCGACAGACTTTCTGTTTCTGAAAATGATGATCCGTTGTTAATACTTCGTGAGCAATTTATTACTGCATTGCAATATATTGCGCGTGAGCCCCGACAATGTGCGCTTTTACAAATTTTGTATCATAAGTGTGAATTCAGCAATGATATGACTCAAGAGAGTGAAATCAGAAAGCGCATTGGATTCAATTATGACTATTTACGTGCCACGCTGGAGGCATGTATTGCGCGAAAAAGCATTTCGGCACAGGTAAATGTTGATCTTACTTTGATTGTATTTCACGGTTTTTTTAGCGGAATAATTAAAAACTGGTTAATGAATAACGACAGTTTTAATCTATATCAGCAGGCTCCGGCACTGGTCGATAGCATTCTGGCGACACTCCCTGTCATCCGAGTATCGCCCGATGATGCTTACTGCTCAGCGTCAGGTAACATTTCTCCCCTGGCACAAAGCGCCTCTATGGTCTGTGCGCTGACAGGTTTACCTAACAGATAACCCTGAAGGGTGTTACAGCCTAGCTCTGTCAAAAAGGTTTGCTGTGCTTCGGTTTCTACACCTTCAGCCACGACTTTCAGGTTGAGTGTTTTTGCGAGAGCCACAATCGCCGAGACAATGGTTGCATCTCCGCTTTCCCCACTTAACTCTTTCACAAATGCTCTGTCGATCTTCAATTCACAGGCCGGTAAACGCTTGAGATACAGCAGGCTCGAATATCCGGTACCAAAGTCATCAATGGAGGCTTTCACACCCGCATCGGTCAGCTCCGTCAACACCCGTACACTCTCATCCGGGTTACTCATTGCCGTGGTTTCCGTCACTTCGAGGATCAACTTTTCCGGTGGCACATTGTGGTGCGCCAGACAGTCGAGAACGGTTTTTACCAGTGACGGTTGTTCAAACTGCAATGTCGAGAGGTTTACGGCCATCGACCAGCTTTGATGGCCCTGAAGATGCCATTCCCTCAACTGGCGACAGGCTTCATTGATTACCCAGTTACCGATGGGAATGATGAGCCCCGTTTTTTCCGCCAGCGGCAGAAAAAGGTCTGGCGTCAGTAATCCTTGTTTCGGGTGTTGCCAGCGCAGTAACGCCTCGAAACCGAGGACAGGGCCAGCTGGCGCGTGAAATTTTGGCTGATAAACAAGGCGGAGCTCATCACGATTAATAGCCATCCACAGGTCGTTCATTAACTGGAGATGGGTCTGCGCCAGAGTGTTCATGGAGGGCTGGAAGAAGTGGTAGCCATTTCGTCCCATATGTTTGGTGTGGTACATCGCTGCATCCGCATTAAACATCAGCTCACGCTCGGTTTTGCCGTCGTGAGGATACAATGCGATACCAATGCTGAGTGTCACCATCAGTTCATAGGGATCGAGATTGAACGGGCTATCTATCGCGTGAACCAGTGAGTTTGCCAGAGAAGCCGCATCGTCCGGACCTTCTCCTTCTGCAAGCAGAACAAACTCATCACCACCGATACGTGCAAGGGTGAACTGGCCTTTCAGGGGAAGCAACAGACGCTGCGTCACGGCGACCAGCAGCTTGTCACCGATATCATGGCCGTAGGCGTCATTGATGGCTTTAAAACCGTCAAGATCCATGAACATCAAGGCAAAATTGCTGCCTTCACGAGCGGCTTTGCAGATGGCCTGATCGAGTCGGTCTTCCAGCAGTACGCGATTGGGCAGACGCGTTAGCGTATCTTGCAGCGCCAGCTGCGCGAGTTCCCGGTTAGCCTCTGCAAGTGATGAGGCAAGAAGGGCGGTACGTGCCTGAAGGCGGGCATCCAGCATCGACACCAGCAGGCTGATCCCAAGAATAGAGAGAGCAACAACGCTGACCAGCACCGCCAGCCAGCTCCCGTTAATGCCGTCATGGTGCACCATCGTCGACATTGGAAACTGTGCGGCTTTCATTCCGGCGTAGTGCATACCGGCAATGGCAATCCCCATGGTGATGGCTGCACCCATGCGCATCAGTACGACCTGAGCGGCTTCCTGGCGCAAGCGGAACGTCAGCCACAATGCCGCGAGTGAAGCGGCAAGTGCAATGGCGACCGAAATGGCGACCCATAGCTTGTCCCAGATAATACCCGGTGTGACCTCCAGCGCTGCCATACCGGTGTAATGCATGGCCACGATGCCACTTCCCATCACTAACGCCCCGGGCAACAGACGGCGTAAACGCAATCGCTCGCAGCTGACGAGCCATAGAGCAAACAGTGACGAACCCACCGCTATGATCATGGATAACACCGTCAGATTGGCGTTGTAACTCATGCTCATGGAGAGGTCCATCGCCAGCATGCCGATGAAATGCATCGCCCACACGCCAATACCCATGGCAATCCCGCCGCCAGCCAGCCAGATACGGGCTGCGACACCCTGGCTCCCGGCAACGCGCGCGGCCATATTCAGCGCGGTATACGCGGCAAGGATAGCAACAACAAAGGAGAGGACTACAAGGATATGGTTGTATTGGCTAACCAGCATGGTCGGTTCTACTCGAGTTTGACGTTACGCCAGAGCGGTTGAGAAGGGCGAGACATTATCATCGGAAGGTAATGGCTCAAAGGGATTTAAATCCCTGTTTTTAGTGTGTAATAACAGGGAGGCTGGCGGGGAAAGAGGCTTAGTCGAGTTCTGAACAGTTCACTAATTTCAGCGGATTGACGGAGTTCATATTGCGACACTTATCGGTTTCGGTGCTCATCAGTTCAATCCACTGCATCAGGAGTGCATCGAAAATGAAAATGGAGATTGCGAAGACAACCAGCCACCAGTATTTACGAATCATTGTGTCATTCCGCGAGAAGAGAGTCAGTAATGTGGTGGAAATATACACGAAACGTCGCGGTTTAAAAGCGGGATAAGTGAAGGTTTACAAAGCGTTGACGGTCACAGGTGCGGGCAATAAAAAAGGCGCATCCCCATGCCAGGTAGCGCCTTTTTAAACATGCATTTCGCTAATCGGAATTAGTTCATGCCGTATTTTTTCAGTTTCTTACGCAGAGTACCACGGTTGATACCCATCATCAGCGCAGCGCGGGTTTGGTTACCGCGGGTGTATTGCATCACCATGTCCAACAGTGGCTGTTCAACTTCAGCCAGTACCAGCTCATACAGGTCATTAACATCCTGACCGTTCAGTTGAGCAAAATAGTTCTTCAGTGCCTGTTTAACCGAGTCACGCAGGGGCTTTTGAGTTACCTGGTCCTGAGAGTTAACGGTAGAAACGGTCAGTACGTCAGAATTTACGCGTTGTTCGAACATAGTTCTGTCAGCTCTTTATTTCATTACGCAAGATTTTCGAAGTATGCCTCCAACGCCTCCAGCTGTTCGCTGGCATCCTCTATGGCGTTGAATGTGCGCCGAAACTGGTCATCTGGAGCGTGCTCCTGGAGATACCAGGAGACGTGTTTACGCGCAATTCGGTACCCTTTTGCCTGACCGTAGTGGTCATGCAGTTCCCGAACATGCGAACAAAGCAAGCGCTTAACCTCTGCCAGAGGCAGCGGGGCAAGCAGCTCCCCAGTGTCCAGATAATGCTGGATTTCCCGGAAGATCCAGGGTCTTCCCTGAGCTGCACGTCCTATCATCAGAGCATCAGCTCCCGTATAGTCGAGTACAGCCCTGGCTTTAAGCGGGTCAGTTATGTCGCCATTCGCGATAATCGGAATGGAAACTTTCTGCTTAACTGCCCGAATGCTGTCGTATTCAGCTTCACCATTGAACAAACAGGCGCGAGTGCGTCCATGAATGGTCAGGGCCTGAATGCCACAGTCTTCGGCCAGTTGGGCAATCTCTACACAGTTACGGTGTTCCGGCGACCAACCCGTGCGAATCTTCAACGTAACAGGAACGTCCACTGCGCTGACAACCGCCGTCAGGATAGATTTCACCTGGTCGGGGTATTGCAGAAGGGCTGAACCTGCAAGCTTGCGATTCACTTTTTTGGCCGGGCAACCCATATTGATATCAATAATCTGGGCACCACTTTCCACGTTAATACGCGCGGCATCTGCCATCTCTTCAGGCACGCTTCCGGCAATTTGCACGGTGCGGATACCTGGTTCATCAATGTGCACCATCCGAAGGCGGGATTTATCGCTTTCCCATACCTGCGGGTTAGACGACATCATCTCGGATACGGTTAAACCGGCTCCCATCTCATAGCACAGCGTCCTGAACGGCCGGTCGGTAATACCTGCCATAGGGGCTGCGATCAGGCGATTTCTAAGCTGGTGGTGTCCGATGCGCATGAGTTAAGAAATGACCATACTGTGACTGCAAGGCGGCGTATATTACGCATTTTTCGCACGAGATGAAAGGCCAAACTTTGAACAATCCTCTGTTGTAGATCAAGGAATCGCCGCTCAATCGCTCTGTTAAAAATTATTCACCATGTAAATCATTGTGTTATGCGATAATGCTTGTTTTATGTACGCTTACAATTTCCCGTAACTTCTCATCATTTCTGAATAAATGCCTCGCTGAAGCGGGATAATCTGCTGTTTTTAGCAACAGTTTTACCGCCATCTTTGAGATCTGGCTCTCATTTTAGGACAAGATATTCAGAGAAGAGGGAGGCGGTTTTATGCAGCAAAACGAGATAAGGCGTGGCCTGATGACCACGCCCAGGGCTTATTTTTTACGGCCGGTAATACGACACCACTCTTCTTTCTCCACCACCGGGTCGAGCGCAAAGAGATCGGCATAGGCTTCGCAAACGCTATCCGCCTGGCTTGCCAGGATACCCGAAAGTCCAAGCAGACCGCCCTCAACGGGCAGCACGCTGATTAACGGAGCCAGTTCGCGTAATGGACCTGCCAGAATGTTTGCGACCACCACATCGGCTTTCATGGCTTCTGGCTGCGCATCCGGCAGATACAGTTCCAGACGATCGGAGACACCGTTGCGTTCGGCGTTATCACGGCTGGCCTGAATGGCCTGCGGATCGATATCGATCCCGATGGCTTTTGCTGCACCCAGTTTCAGTGCCGCAATGGCCAGGATCCCGGATCCGCAACCGAAGTCGATCACCGTCTTGCCGTCCAGATCCAGACCATCCAGCCACTGCAGGCACAGGGAGGTAGTTGGGTGAGTGCCGGTACCAAATGCCAGGCCCGGATCGAGCATCACGTTAACCGCGTTCTCATCCGGAACGTCGCGCCAGCTTGGGCAGATCCACAGACGTTTGCCGAACTGCATAGGGTGGAAGTTATCCATCCACTCGCGTTCCCAGTCTTTGTCTTCCAGCTGTTCGATTTTGTGCACAAAACCCACGCCGAGCAGAGGATGGTTTTCCAGAATTGCGACGACCTCTTTCATGTCGGTTTCGGCATCAAACAGGCCAATAACGTCGGTATCACCCCACAGGCGGGTTTCGCCCGGCAGTGGCTCGAAGACAGGCGTGTCATGCGTGTCCTGGAAGGTGATGGAAACCGAGCCGGCCTCCATCAACGCATCGCTCAGCTCTTCGGCGTTTGCGCCAGTTGTATTCAGTTTTAGTTGGATCCACGGCATGGCAAAACTCTTTATTTATCAGTAGAAATCATAGCGGGTTGTGGGACGGGCTGACCAAAACGGTTCCCCACCACAAACGCCAGTAAACTTAGCAGTAACGAAGGCACAATCGGATGGAAGCCCAGGTACTGAATCTTAAACGTTGCGAGGACGGCATACAGCACACCGCCGACAATCATGCCGCTCAGCGCGCCCGCGGCGTTTGCACGTTCCCAGTAGAGCCCTAACACCAGCGGCCACAGGAATACGGCTTCAAGCCCACCAAATGCCAGCAGGTTCAGCCAGATGATCATCTCCGGCGGGCGCCATGCGGCGAGCATCATCAGAATGCCGAGCACCAGCGTGGTCCAGGTTGAGATGCGTTTCAGCTTCTGCTCATTATGCATTTTAGCCGGACGCGCGCTAAGCCACAGATCTTTGATGATGGTAGCGGAAGCCTGAAGCAGGTGCGCGTTAACGTTGGACATGATCGCTGCCATCGGTGCCGCAAGGAACAACCCGGCGGCCCACGGCGGCAGAACCTGTACCATCAGCGTTGGGATCACCTGATCCGGCACGGTCAGGTGAGGTAATACGGCCCGTCCGAGCGCGCCCGCCAGATGCATACCCAGCATCAGAAGGGCGACAACGACGGTACCAATCACAATCCCCCGATGAACGGCTTTGCTGTCTTTATAGGAGATACAGCGCACGGCGGTGTGCGGCAAACCGATCACGCCAAAGCAGACCAGCACCCAGAAGGAGGTCATAAACGCGGGCGTCAGAATATCATCAGCACCGTGGGGGCTGACCAGTTTCGGGTCAATCTGCTCAAGCGTTTCTACCGCATTGTGTAAACCGCCTGCCGCGTAGATGACGCCAACAAGCAGCACCAGAGTGCCTATCAACATCACCATGCCCTGCATCGTGTCGTTCAGCACGCTGGCGCGGAAACCGCCAAACGCGGTGTACAGCGCAATCGTGATCCCGAAGATGAGCAAGCCAGTCTCGTACTTGATACCCGCTGCCGTTTCCAGCAGGCGCGCGCCGCCAATAAACTGAACGGCAATGGCGCCAACGAAGGCGACAATCAGGCTGATACTGGCAATCCAGACCACCGCGCGGCTTTGATAACGTGCCTGCAGCATGTCGTTCAGCGTTATGGCGTTATAGCGACGGGCAAGGATGGCAAATTTTTTGCCCAGAACGCCCAGCGACAACCAGATGGTGGGCACCTGAATCATGGCCAGTAATACCCAGCCCAGGCCATATTTGTATGCGGCTCCTGGCCCGCCGATAAACGAACTGGCGCTCACGTAAGTCGCGGTCAGCGTCATCGCCAGCACAAACCCGCCCATCGAACGGCTGCCGAGGAAATATTCGCTCAGAAACGATCCGGTACTGCGTTTGCGCATGGCATAGAAAGAGAGGCCAAACACGACGATCAAATAGACAACCAGCACGGTGATGATTTCAGTTTGCATCACTATCCTCCAGCGGGAAATCGCGGAAGATAAAGCGCACCATAAACCAACTGAGGAGAATGAAAATCAGTGGTACCAGCAGGCACGCCATTTCAAACCAGTGCGGCAGGCCGGTAATACCTGCTGTTGAATCTGGTAAGTAAGCGGTTACTAACCATGCTGCGAGATAAAGAAGGGTCAGCCACAGCGCCCAGCGCGCTTCTTTATGGGCCTGAACAAAACGTTTGTCCATTTTTTGTCCCTTGTGGATGAAGAAAGCGGGGATTGTACATGATGAGGCTTTCCAGGCCCCAGAAATAAAAAAGGCCGGATAATCCGGCCTTTTTGCAAAGATGCTGTATTACTTCTCGTTCAGACCGAGTTTCTTCTCCAGATAGTGGATGTTTGTTCCACCATTCTGGAAGTGCTCGTCGCTCATGATACGCATCTGCAGATCAACGTTGGTTTTGATACCGTCGATGATCAGCTCCTGCAGGGCATTTTTCATGCGGGCAATCGCCACGTCACGGTTTTCGCCGTAGCAGATAAGCTTGCCGATCATTGAGTCATAGTACGGCGGTACGGTGTAACCAGCGTAGATATGCGACTCCCAGCGTACACCAAAGCCACCCGGCGCGTGGAAACGCGTGATTTTACCCGGGCTTGGCAGGAAGGTGTTCGGGTCTTCGGCGTTGATACGGCATTCTACCGCATGGCCTTTCACCACAACTTCTTCCTGCTTGATGGACAGCGGCTGGCCTGCAGCGATACGCAGCTGTTCTTTGATCAGGTCAACGCCGGTGATCATTTCGGTAACCGGGTGTTCAACCTGAATACGGGTGTTCATCTCAATGAAGTAGAACTCGCCGTTTTCGAACAGGAACTCGAAGGTACCTGCACCGCGATAGCCGATATCGACACACGCTTTGGAGCAACGCTCGCCGATGTAGCGACGCAGTTCCGGGGTAATACCCGGTGCGGGTGCTTCTTCGACCACTTTCTGGTGACGACGCTGCATGGAACAGTCACGTTCTGCCAGATAGATTGCGTTACCCTGACCGTCAGCCAGCACCTGAATTTCGATGTGGCGTGGGTTTTCCAGGTATTTTTCCATGTACACCATGTCGTTGCTGAAAGCGGCTTTCGCTTCAGCTTTGGTCATGGAGATGGACTGAGCCAGTTCAGCGTCGCTGCGCACAACGCGCATACCGCGACCGCCGCCGCCGCCGGACGCCTTGATGATCACCGGGTAGCCAATGCGTTTAGCATGAGCACGGTTAGCATCCATATCGTCGGTCAGAGGGCCGTCAGAACCTGGTACGGTTGGAACACCGGCTTTTTTCATTGCGGTGATGGCAGACACTTTGTCGCCCATCAGGCGAATGGTGTCAGCTTTCGGGCCGATGAAGATAAAGCCAGAGCGTTCAACCTGCTCAGCAAAGTTGGCATTCTCAGAGAGGAAGCCGTAACCCGGATGAATTGCCACCGCGCCGGTGATTTCAGCGGCGCTGATGATAGCCGGGATGTTCAGATAGCTTTTTACGGACGGAGCCGGGCCAATACAGACCGTCTCATCCGCCAGCAATACGTGTTTTAAATCGCGATCCGCGCTTGAGTGCACAGCGACAGTCTTGATGCCCAGTTCTTTACAGGCACGAAGAATACGCAGTGCGATCTCGCCGCGGTTGGCGATAACAATTTTATCCAGCATGTTCGCCTCGTTACTCGATGACGACCAGCGGCTCGTCAAATTCAACCGGCTGACCACTTTCGACCAGAATCGCTTTCACAGTACCTGATTTGTCTGCTTCGATCTGGTTCATCATTTTCATCGCTTCAACGATGCACAGGGTATCGCCTACGTTGACTTTCTGACCCACTTCGATGAACGCCTTCGCGTCCGGGCTCGGGGTGCGGTAGAAAGTACCAACCATTGGGGAACGTACGATGTGACCACTGATTTCTGCTGCAGCGGCAGGTGCGGCTTCAGCTGCTGGCGCAACGGCTGCGGAAAGCGCAGGCTGCTGCACTGGCGCAGCATAAGCTTGCTGCATTACCGGGAAGCTAGCGGCTGGTGCTGCACGGCTGATGCGTACAGACTCTTCGCCTTCAGAAATTTCCAGTTCGGAGATGCCTGATTCTTCAACCAGCTCGATCAGTTTTTTAATCTTACGAATATCCATGAGTGGGTTCCGTACTCTTGTTTAGTTTGATTGTGACAAGCGTTTTACCGCTGTCTGTAAAGCGTATGAATAGCCGTCAGCACCCAGTCCGCAGATAACGCCGGCAGCGATATCCGACAGATACGAATGGTGGCGGAACGGCTCTCGGGCGTGCACGTTACTCAGGTGGATCTCGATAAACGGGATACTCACCGCGAGCAGTGCGTCGCGGATAGCAACACTGGTGTGCGTAAACGCGGCCGGATTGATCAGGATATAGTCCACATTGTCTTTAGCCTGATGAATACGGTCGATGAGTGCGTACTCCGCGTTTGACTGAAAATGATCCAAATCCACATTGAGCGACGCGGCTTCCGTTCCCAGACGGTTAACAATTTCACCCAATGTCAGCGTGCCGTACTTCTCAGGCTCGCGGGTACCGAGCATGTTCAGGTTCGGTCCGTTTAAAACTAAGATATGGAATTTATCAGCCATTGTGCTGCTATCTCCTGCGATTTTCCGGTAAAAAACAAAATATACCTTCGAAACGCAATTGTCACCTTTTCAGAGGCCTAAACCTGCTGTCGGGGGAACCAAAGTCGCACATTATAACGATTTCGTAGCATTTGGCAGCTAAATACTGGTCTTATCAGGGAAGATTATCAACCGCTATCCGAAAAAGATTTGCGGTTGACGGGGAATCTGCGGGAAAACGCACAGTTTCGCGAACTATCGCAACCACTGGCGGAACTTCTTGTAACGCCATGCTAAAAGCGCCACGGCCGCCAGCGCATACAGGATTGGCTGGGGCGAGAGGATCTTCACCGACCATAGATAATGGATGGGTGCGAGGATCGCGACAAGATAGACGAAGTTGTGCAGCAGTTGCCAGCGTCTGCCCAGTTTGCGCTGCGCATATTGCGTGGATGTCAGTGCTAGCGCCAGTAAAACCAGCCAGCTCACGATACCCAGCGTCAGATAAGGACGCGTCACCAGTTCACGGCCAAGCAGTGTCAGATTGTTAATTCCCAGTTCCAGTAGGGCGTAGCTGGTGAGATGCAGCGTCGCCCAGGCAAAACACCATAGCCCCAAAAGCCGACGAGTTCGTATCAATAATGGCTGTTTAGCGTAGCGCGCCAGCGGCGAGACGAGCAAGGTTGCCAGCAAGAATTTCAGAGCCATCCTACCCGTAAAGTGCTGGATATCCTTTGCCGGGTCGGCACTAAAGAGTCCCTGGCTGACGGCCCAGAACAGCCAGATAAAAGGAAGCAACCCGGCTAAGTGGAGCAGCACTTTCAGCCAGGTTATCTGCTTTGCCGTTAAACGCACTCAGAAGTTCTCCCGTAAATTGAGACCACGGTAAAGTGAAGCCACTTCATCCGCATAACCGTTAAACAGCAGCGTCGGTTGGCGCTTCACGTCCAGCGCACCGCCGGAACCGATAAAACGCTCGGTTGCCTGGGACCAGCGTGGATGATCCACATGCGGATTCACATTGGCGAAGAAACCGTATTCGCCCGGGGCGGCCAGATTCCAGGTGGTTGGCGGACGTTCGCGGGTGAGCTTAATGCTGACAATAGATTTAATCCCTTTGAAACCATATTTCCACGGTACGGTTAAACGAATGGGGGCACCGTTTTGCGGTGGAAGCGCTTTGCCGTAAACGCCAACGGTCAGCAGGGTAAGCGGATGCATCGCTTCGTCGAGGCGTAACCCTTCTACATAAGGATAATCAAGCCCGCCACCGATAAACCGGTCTTTCTGCCCAGGCATCTCGTCAGGAGCATAACGCGTCTGGAAAGCGACATATTTTGCGTTGCTGGTGGGCTCCGCCATTGCCAGCAGTTTATGCAGCGGGAAGCCGATCCACGGCACCACCATCGACCAGGCTTCCACACACCGCATGCGGTAGATACGCTCTTCGAGCGGGAAGCGGGTGGTGAGTTCGTGATGGTCCAGCGTCAGGGGTTTTGCCACTTCACCTTCAATTTTCAACGTCCACGGATCGGTTTTGAGGCTTCCCGCATTGGCGGCAGGATCGGCCTTGTCGAGGCCGAATTCGTAGAAGTTGTTATAGCCGGTGACTTTATCTTCCGGTGTGAGCGTCAACGTGTTTTGCCACTGGGCCGGTTTGGTAAAGGTGAGTGGTGCGCCGGAAGGGGCTTTCGGCCTGTCGTTGCCTTTAAACCAGTCGAGCAGGTCGGCGTGTGCCGTTGGGGAAAGCGTCAGTGCGGTAGCGCTGATACCGAGCATTTTCAGGATCTGGCGGCGCTGTAACATAAAGACAGATTCAGACGTTACGTCGGCTTCCGTCAGTTTTCTATTTTTCATGGCATCCTCCGTCATGCGTTTTTCTAAGCATGACGGAGGAGAAGGATTCGCGCGAATATGTCACGAAAATTTGAAGATTAGGCAATTTTCACCAGCGCGCGACCGTGGAACTGGTTGTCCATGATCTTACTGGCATATTCCGGTGCCTGGCTGAGGCTAATTTCCGTTGCGCTCTGGGTATAGAAGGATTCAGGCAGATCGCGCACCAGGCGTTCCCAGACTTCATGACGACGGGCCGCTGGCGTCATCACGGAATCGATCCCCTGCAGGCGAACGTTACGCAAAATGAATGGCATCACCGTCGTTGGCAGGGCAAATCCTCCTGCCAGACCGCAAGCTGCCACGCAACCGCCATAATTCATCTGCGCCAGCACTTTCGCCAACACTTTGTCACCGACGGTATCCACCGCCCCTGCCCAGACCTGTTTTTCCAGTGGGCGGGTTTCGGCAAACTCGTCGCGGCCAAGTATGCGGTTAGCGCCGAGCTGGCGCAGGTAATCGTGGGTGCTTTCACGACCAGAAACAGCGGCGACCTGATAACCCAGTTTGTGCAGCAGCGTGACTGCTGTGCTACCCACGCCACCGCTGGCGCCGGTCACGACAATTTCACCTGATTCCGGGCGGATGCCCGCATCTTCCAGCGCCATCACGCACAGCATGGCGGTAAAGCCTGCTGTACCAATGATCATTGCTTTGCGGCCATCCATCCCCTTCGGCATGGGGACCAGCCAGTCACCCTTAACACGCGCCTGCGTTGCCAGACCACCCCAGTGGTTTTCACCTACGCCCCAGCCGGTGAGCAATACCTGCTGGCCGGTATGGAAACGCGGATCTTCGCTGGTATGAACCCGGCCAGCAAAATCAATACCGGGTACCATAGGGAAATTTCGGATGATTTTCCCTTTGCCGGTGATAGCCAGTGCATCTTTATAATTTAAACTGGACCAGTCGATGTCGACGGTGACTTCGCCTTCCGGTAAGCGACTCTCTTCAACGGGTTGCACTGAGGCAAGCGTTTTGCCGTCCTGCTGTTCTAAGATCAAAGCCTGCATACGGGGTCCTCATGACTCGGATGATTGGAAAATAATTTCTGAAGACTATACTCGCTCAGGGAAAAGCAATGTCGATTTAACGCAATAAATTGCCAGTTACAGCCGATTTGATAGTATGCCGCATTTGAAATGCAAGTTAGCGCTTACTCGCTACCCCATCAACCTACGGAGTAATCTCAAGGATGCGATTAACGACGAAGTTCTCAGCTTTTATTACCTTGCTGACGGGGCTTACCATTTTTGTCACGCTGCTCGGCTGCTCTCTGAGCTTTTATAACGCCATTCAGGACAAGCTGGTCAACCGGGTCCAGGCTGTTGCTTCGGTGATTGATGTTCGTCTGCTGACGACGCCGCTGCCGGCACTTTCCCGTGAACTGGATGAGTTGATGGCACCTGTTGATATTGTTCAGATAGACATTCAGCAGGGAAAGCATCGGGTTTTTAGCCATATACGGCAGGAAAGTTATCGGCCGGCAGGTGTGGTGAGCCAGTATCGGGAAGTGACTGTGCACTCGCTTAAAAATCCTGGGATGACCCTGCACATGGTCTACCTTGATCCGATGGCCAGTTATTTCCGCTCCATGATGACCACTGCGCCACTCACCGTTGCTGTTGCGTTTATCGTCCTGCTTATTTTTCTTGCTGTCCGCTGGCTGCGCCGCCAGCTCTCCGGTCAGGAACTGCTGGAGGTGCGCTCCGTGCGGATCCTTAACGGTGAACGCGGTCCGCAGGTGCGTGGCTCAGTCCATGAATGGCCTGCACGCGCCAGTAGCGCGCTGGATACGCTGCTCTCAGAAATCCAGTTCGCCAGTGACCAGCGCAGCCGTATGGATACGCTGATCCGCTCTTATGCCGCCCAGGATAATAAAACCGGCCTTAACAACCGCCTGTTCTTTGACAACCAACTGGCCACGTTGCTTGAGGACCCGGAAAAGGTGGGGACGCACGGGGTGGTAATGATGATTCGCCTGCCTGACTTCGATCTCCTGCGCGACACCTGGGGACAGCGGGTTGCGGAAGAAAATCTCTTTACGCTAATCAACCTGCTCTCCACCTTTATTATGCGTTACCCGGGGGCACTGCTGGCCCGATATCACCGCAGCGATTTTGCCGTATTGTTGCCGCATCGCACGTTAAAAGAGTCGGAAAGCATCGCCAGCCTGCTGCTGAAGGCGGTGGATGCACTGCCGCAGAGCAAAATGCTCGACAGGGACGATATGGTGCATATGGGGATCTGTGCCTGGCGCGGCGGGCAATCGACAGAACAAGTGATGGAACACGCGGAAGCGGCGACCCGCAACGCCGTGTTACAAGGGGCGAACGGATGGGCGGTTTATGACGACTCGCTGCCGGAAAAAGGGCGTGGCAATGTGCGTTGGCGAACGCTGATCGAGCAAATGCTCAGCCGCGGCGGGCCACGTATTTATCAAAAACCTGCAGTCATGAAAAACGGTCATGTCCATCACCGTGAATTGATGTGCCGTATTTTTGACGGCACAGAAGAAGTCATCTCTGCGGAATATCTGCCGATGGTACTGCAATTTGGGCTATCCGAAGAGTATGACCGGCAGCAAATTAGCCGCTTGATTCCTTTTTTATCCTTCTGGCCTGAAGAAACCCTGGCATTACAGGTCACCGTAGAGTCGTTAATACGCCCACGTTTTCAGCGCTGGCTGCGTGATACATTAATGCAATGCGAAAAATCGCAACGCAAACATATTATTTTTGAACTTGCTGAGGCGGATGTAGGTCAACACATCAGCCGGTTGCGCCCGGTGGTACGTTTGATCAATGCGCTCGGCTCGCGTGTAGCCGTTACGCATGCCGGGTTAACGCTGGTCAGTACTAACTGGATCAAAGAGCTGGATGTGGAGTTATTAAAGCTACATCCGGGGTTGGTGAGGAATATTGAGAAGCGCACGGAAAACCAGCTGCTGGTACAGAGTCTGGTTGAAGCGTGCAAGGGAACGCGAACGCAAGTATTTGCCACAGGTGTGCGCTCCAGAGGCGAATGGCAGATGTTAACAGAGCGCGGTGTTACCGGTGGTCAGGGGGATTTTTTTGCCGCCTCTCAGCCGCTTGACACTAACGTGAAAAAATATTTGCAAAGATACTCTGTTTGACCTGCCGTTTACGCTGTTTTCACGTAGAATATCGCGCCTGTAGCTTTGAGTATGTCGAGCAAAAAGCCAGTGAACGACCTTTAACGGGTTACAAATGTCAGTGAGGGACGCTGCTGTTGACTCAGCCCTGAGGGAATCAGGGATCAATTTTGTAACATCAGGAAACGTACTGCACAAATTTTCACCGTTGCAGATGATTTTTGCGCCTTGTCGCTGCTGCGTGTGGTTGGTAAAGTAAGCGGATTTTGTTTTCCGCCCCAGCTTTCAGGATTATCCCTTAGTATGTTGAAAAAATTTCGTGGCATGTTTTCCAATGACCTGTCCATTGACCTGGGTACCGCGAATACCCTTATTTATGTAAAAGGACAAGGCATCGTATTGAATGAGCCTTCTGTTGTGGCCATTCGTCAGGATCGTGCAGGCTCGCCGAAAAGCGTCGCTGCAGTGGGTCATGACGCGAAGCAGATGCTGGGTCGTACCCCTGGCAACATCGCCGCCATTCGCCCAATGAAAGACGGCGTTATCGCTGACTTCTTCGTGACTGAAAAAATGCTTCAGCACTTCATCAAGCAGGTTCACAGCAACAGCTTCATGCGCCCAAGCCCGCGTGTTCTGGTGTGTGTGCCGGTTGGCGCAACCCAGGTTGAGCGTCGCGCAATCCGTGAATCTGCCCAGGGTGCAGGTGCTCGTGAAGTGTTCCTGATTGAAGAGCCAATGGCTGCGGCAATTGGTGCAGGTCTGCCTGTGTCTGAAGCAACGGGTTCAATGGTGGTGGATATCGGTGGTGGTACCACTGAAGTCGCCGTTATCTCTCTGAACGGTGTGGTCTACTCCTCTTCTGTACGTATCGGCGGTGACCGCTTCGATGAAGCCATCATTAATTATGTGCGCCGTAACTACGGCTCTCTGATCGGTGAAGCCACTGCAGAGCGTATCAAACACGAAATCGGCTCTGCGTATCCGGGCGATGAAGTGCGTGAGATTGAAGTACGCGGCCGTAACCTGGCTGAAGGTGTTCCACGTGGCTTTACCCTGAACTCCAACGAAATTCTGGAAGCACTGCAGGAACCGCTGACCGGCATCGTAAGCGCGGTAATGGTTGCGCTGGAACAGTGCCCGCCAGAACTGGCGTCCGATATCTCCGAGCGCGGTATGGTTCTGACCGGTGGTGGTGCGCTGCTGCGTAACCTCGACCGCCTGTTAATGGAAGAGACAGGTATTCCTGTCGTAGTTGCAGAAGATCCACTGACTTGCGTCGCCCGTGGTGGTGGCAAGGCGCTGGAAATGATCGACATGCACGGCGGCGACTTGTTCAGCGAAGAGTAGTCATTGTGAAAGGGTAGCGCATCGCTACCCTTTCTCTCTGACGCGAGAATACGCATAGCCTATGAAGCCAATTTTTAGCCGTGGCCCATCGCTACAGTTTCGCCTCATTCTGGCGGTTCTGGTGGCGCTTGGGGTCATTATTGCCGATAGCCGCCTCGGTACGTTCAGTCAGATCAGAACGTACATGGATACCGCCGTCAGTCCTTTCTACTTTGTATCAAATGGTCCCCGCGAACTACTCGACTCCGTTTCTCAAACGCTGTCTTCGCGTGACCAACTCGAACTCGAAAACCGGGCGCTACGCCAGGAACTGCTGCTGAAAAACAGCGAGCTGCTGATGCTGGGGCAATACAAGCAGGAAAACGCGCGTCTGCGTGAACTGCTCGGCTCGCCGCTGCGTCAGGATGAGCAGAAGATGGTGACGCAGGTGATCTCCACCGTAAACGATCCTTACAGCGATCAGGTTGTGATCGACAAAGGTAGCGTGAACGGTGTGTATGAAGGTCAGCCAGTCATCAGTGATAAAGGCGTTGTGGGCCAGGTTGTTGCCGTGGCCAAACTGACCAGCCGCGTTCTGCTGATTTGCGATGCTACCCATGCGCTGCCGATTCAGGTCCTGCGTAATGACATTCGCGTGATCGCCGCCGGTAACGGTTGTACGGACGATCTGCAACTGGAACACCTGCCAGCGAACACGGATATCCGTGTCGGTGACGTTCTGGTGACCTCCGGTCTGGGTGGACGTTTCCCTGAAGGCTATCCGGTTGCGGTGGTCTCTTCGGTGAAGCTCGATACTCAGCGTGCCTATACCGTGATTCAGGCGCGTCCAACCGCAGGTTTACAGCGTCTGCGCTATCTGCTGCTGCTGTGGGGCGCCGATCGTAATGGTGCTAATCCGATGACACCTGAAGAGGTGCATCGTGTGGCGAATGAGCGTCTGATGCAGATGATGCCGCAGGTTCTCCCGCCTGCGGATTCCATGGGGCCGCCTGCGCCAGTCCCGGCGCCAGCAACAGGATTAACGCAGCCGCTGCCGGATGCGCCACCACCGCCTAAACTCTCTTCGGGAGGGCAGTAGTGGCAAGTTATCGTAGCCAGGGACGCTGGGTCATCTGGCTCTCGTTTCTCATTGCGCTGTTACTGCAGGTTATGCCCTGGCCGGATGACATTCTTGTTTTCCGGCCAAACTGGGTGTTACTCATTTTGCTCTACTGGATCCTTGCCCTGCCGCATCGCGTAAATGTCGGCACAGGTTTTGTGATGGGTGCCATACTGGATCTCATTAGTGGCTCTACGCTTGGCGTGCGCGCGTTGTCCATGAGCATTATTGCGTACCTCGTCGCACTTAAATTCCAGCTCTTTCGTAACCTCGCGCTCTGGCAACAGGCCCTGGTGGTGATGTTGTTGTCGCTTGCTGCGGATATTGTTGTTTTCTGGGCAGAGTTTTTAGTGATCAACGTCTCTTTCCGACCGGAAGTGTTCTGGAGTAGTGTAGTAAACGGTGTGCTCTGGCCGTGGTTATTCCTGCTGATGCGTAAGATTCGCCAGCAGTTTGCCGTGCAATAAAAGGTTTCTATGACGTCTTTGTATCTCGCTTCTGGCTCCCCGCGCCGTCAGGAACTCCTGACGCAGTTAGGGGTATCTTTTGAACGCATCGTGACCGGCATTGAAGAAAAACGTGCTGAGGGCGAAAGTGCTCAACAGTACGTGTCTCGCCTTGCGCGCGAGAAAGCGCAGGCTGGCGTAGCCAGTGTGCCACGTGACCTTCCGGTGCTGGGGGCAGATACCATCGTTATTCTTAACGGTGAAGTGCTTGAGAAACCGCGCGACGCCGATCATGCGGCGCGTATGCTGCGCAAAATGTCCGGACAAACGCATCAGGTGATGACGGCCGTCGCACTGGCAGACAGCCAGAATGTGCTGGATTGCCTGGTCGTGACGGATGTGACATTCAGAGTACTTACCGACGACGAGATCACCGCTTACATTGCCAGTGGTGAACCGATGGATAAGGCAGGTGCATACGGTATTCAGGGGCTGGGTGGCTGTTTTGTCAGGAAGATTAATGGCAGCTATCACGCCGTAGTCGGCTTACCGCTGGTGGAAACGTATGAGTTGCTGAGCAATTTTAACTCACTGCGTGAGGGAAGGGATAATTATGACGGCTGAATTGTTGGTAAACGTAACGCCATCGGAAACCCGTGTGGCCTACATTGATGGTGGCATTCTTCAGGAAATTCATATTGAGCGCGAAGCGCGACGCGGAATAGTAGGCAATATCTACAAAGGTCGTGTCAGTCGTGTACTACCGGGTATGCAGGCGGCTTTTGTAGATATTGGACTGGATAAGGCGGCATTTTTACATGCCTCCGATATCATGCCGCACACCGAGTGCGTTGCAGGTGAAGAGCAAAAGCAATTTGCCGTCCGCGATATTTCTGAACTGGTGCGTCAGGGTCAGGATCTGATGGTACAGGTGGTGAAAGATCCCCTCGGCACCAAAGGTGCCCGTCTGACCACCGACATCACTTTACCTTCCCGTTATCTGGTCTTTATGCCCGGCGCATCGCACGTGGGCGTTTCGCAGCGTATTGAGAGTGAAACCGAGCGCGAGCGTCTGAAGAAAGTGGTCAGCGCCTACTGCGATGAACAGGGTGGGTTTATCATCCGTACCGCAGCGGAAGGGATCAGCGAAGAAGACCTGGCGTCTGATGCGGCTTACCTGAAGCGCGTCTGGACCAAGGTGATGGAGCGTAAAAAACGCAACCAGACCCGCTACCAGCTCTATGGTGAGCTGGCGCTTGCTCAACGTGTTCTGCGTGATTTTGCCGATGCACAGCTCGACCGTATTCGCGTGGATTCCCGCCTGACCTATGAAGCCCTGCTGGAGTTTACCGCTGAATACATCCCCGAGATGCCTGGCCTGCTGGAGCATTACTCTGGGCGTCAGCCGATCTTCGATCTCTATGATGTCGAAAACGAGATCCAGCGTGCGCTTGAGCGCAAGGTTGAACTGAAGTCTGGTGGGTATTTGATCATCGATCAGACCGAAGCGATGACCACCGTTGATATCAATACCGGGGCGTTTGTTGGTCACCGTAACCTGGATGACACTATCTTCAATACCAACATCGAAGCGACGCAGGCGATTGCGCGCCAGCTTCGTCTGCGCAACCTGGGCGGCATTATCATCATCGACTTTATCGATATGAGTAATGAAGACCATCGCCGCCGCGTGCTGCACTCGCTGGAGCAGGCGCTGAGTAAAGATCGTGTGAAAACCAGCATCAACGGTTTCTCGCAGCTCGGGCTGGTGGAAATGACGCGTAAGCGTACCCGTGAAAGCGTTGAACATGTACTGTGTAATGAATGTCCAACCTGCCATGGACGCGGAACGGTAAAGACGGTTGAGACCGTCTGCTACGAAATCATGCGCGAAGTCGTGCGTGTTCATCATGCCTACGACTCCGATCGTTTTCTGGTCTATGCTTCCCCTGCGGTGGCTGAAGCGTTGAAAGGCGAAGAGTCGCACGCGCTGGCGGAAGTGGAAATCTTTGTCGGCAAACAGGTAAAAGTACAAATTGAACCGCTCTATAACCAGGAGCAGTTTGACGTCGTGATGATGTAAGCGCAGTACGCTGCGTGACGAATGCTGACAAGGAGAGATGCGTGAGGCGATTGCCGGGGATTTTATTGCTTACAGGGGCAACGCTGGTCGTGATTGTCGCGTTGCTCGTGAGCGGGCTACGCCTCGTATTACCGCATCTGGACAGCTGGCGTCCGCAGCTGCTGGCGAAAATCGAATCCACTACCGGCGTGCCGGTAGATGTAAGCCAGATCAGTGCTAACTGGCAGAATTTTGGCCCGACACTCGATGTCCGGGATATCAACGCCAGCCTGAAAGATGGCGGCTACCTGAAAATCAAACGCGTGACCCTGGCGCTGGACGTCTGGCAAAGCCTGCTGCATCTTCGCTGGCAGTTTCGCGATCTCACCTTTTATCAACTCCAGTTTTTGACCAATACGCCGCTGTCGGGTGGTGACAGTAGCCAGGGTCTTGAAGCCAACCATTTCAGCGATCTCTTCCTGCGTCAGTTCGATCATTTCGATCTTCGTGACAGCGAAGTGAGCTTTATTACCCTTTCTGGCCAGCGCGCTGAACTGGCGATCCCCCAGTTGACCTGGTTGAATGGCAAGGATCGACACCGCGCCGAGGGGCAGGTGAATCTCTCCAGTCTGAACGGTCAGCACGGCGTGATGCAGGTGCGCATGGATCTGCGAGACGACGATGGCTTGCTCAACAACGGCAAGGTATGGCTTCAGGCCGACGATGTGGATGTAAAACCGTGGCTGGGAGACTGGCTTCAGCAAAATATGCAGCTGGAAACCGCCCGTTTCAGCCTTGAAGGCTGGATGACCCTGACGAAAGGCGAATTTGCCAGCGGTGATATCTGGTTGAAGCAGGGGGGAGCGAGCTGGAAGGGAGAAAAACAGCAGCATCAGCTTTCCGTTGATAACCTCACCGCGCACGTGACGCAGGAGAAAGGGGGCTGGCAGTTTGCCATTCCAGACACGCGCATCACCATGGACAACAAACCGTGGCCGCGCGGCGCGCTGACGCTTGCCTGGATGCCTGAGCAGGATGTCGGCGGTGTGGAAAGTAAACGCAGCGATGAGTTGCGTATTCGCGCCAGTAACCTGGATTTGGCCGCAATAGAAGGCCTGCGCTCAATGGCGACGAAGCTCTCTTCAGATCTCGGGGAAATCTGGCTGGCCACGCAGCCGAGCGGAAAGATCGATACGCTGGCGCTGGATATTCCGCTCCAGGCGACGGAAAAAACCCGTTTTCAGGCAACCTGGAAAGATCTTGCCTGGAAGCAGTGGAAGTTACTGCCGGGCGCGGAGCACTTTAGCGGCAAGCTGGAAGGCAGCGTAGAAAACGGCAGGCTGACGGTCGATATGCATGACGCCAAAATGCCTTACGAGACGGTCTTCCGCGCGCCACTGGAAATTGAACAAGGCAGTGCGGTACTTAACTGGCTCAAGAACGATAAGGGCTTCCAGCTTGATGGCCGCCATATCGACGTAAAAGCCAAAGCCGTACATGCGCGCGGTGATTTTCGCTATCTGCAACCAGAAGGTGATGAGCCGTGGTTGGGTATTCTGGCCGGGATCAGTACCAACGATGGTTCTCAGGCCTGGCGCTATTTCCCGGAAAACCTGATGGGGAAAGCGCTTGTGGACTATCTGAGCGGCGCGATCCAGGGCGGACAGGCGGAGAACGCCACGCTGGTCTATGGCGGTAACCCGCATCTTTTCCCGTACAAACATAATGAAGGTCAGTTCCAGGTACTGGTGCCGTTGCACAACGCCACCTTTGCGTTCCAGCCGGGCTGGCCCGCGCTGAAAAACCTGGATATCGAACTTAACTTCCTCAATGACGGATTATGGATGAAGTCAGACAGCGTCGCGCTGGGCGGTGTGACGGCCAGCAATCTGACGGCAAACATCCCGGATTATTCAAAAGAGAAACTGCTCATTGATGCGGATATCAACGGTCCAGGGAAAGCGGTAGGACCGTACTTTGAGGAGACGCCGTTGAAAGAGTCGCTGGCGGCGACGCTTCAGCAACTGCAGCTTGATGGCGATGTGAATGCTCGCTTACATCTCGATATCCCGCTGGACGGTGAGATGACCACCGCCAAAGGTGATGTCCGTCTGAAGAATAACAGCCTGTATATCAAACCTCTTGAAAGTACGCTGAAAAATCTCAGTGGGCAGTTCAGCTTTGTGAACGGTAACCTGAAGAGCGAGCCGCTCACTGCCAGCTGGTTTAATCAGCCCGTAAATATCGACTTTACGACCACCGAGGGTGAAAAGGCGTATCAGGTGGCTGTCAATCTCGACGGTAACTGGCAGCCAGCGCGTATGGATGTCCTGCCGAAACCGATTGAAGGGTCAGTGGATGGCTCGGCATCCTGGAAGGGGAACGTGGCAATTGAGCTACCTTATCACGCTGGCGCGCATTATAAGGTCGACATTACGGGTGACCTGAAAAACCTTCATAGCCAGCTACCTGCACCGCTGGATAAGCAGGCCGGACTGCCGCTGCCAGTAAAGCTTAACGTCGATGGTAACCTGAACAGCTTCGAGCTGACCGGAAGCGCGGGCGGGACAAACCACTTCAACAGCCGCTGGCTGCTCAACCGCAAACTCACTCTCGACAAAGCCATCTGGACAACTGATAGCCGCTCGACACCGCCGCTGCCGGAGCAGACTGGCATTGAGCTGAATCTCCCGCCTTTGGACGGTGCTGAGTGGCTGGCGCTGTTCCAGAAAGGTGTTGGACAAAACGTTGATGAAACCGCTCAGTTCCCGCAGACCATTACCGTACGCACGCCGTCACTAATGCTGGGGGGACAGCAGTGGAACAACCTGAGTATTGTCTCTCAGCCAACGCCTAACGGCACGAAAGTCGAGGCTCAGGGCAGAGAGATCAATGGCGCACTGACCATGCGCAATCATGCGCCGTGGCAGGCGGCGATCCGCTATCTCTACTACAACCCGGCAAGCACCACGATCGGGAAAGATAAACCGGCAGAGACGTCACCGCTGAGTAAAACCGCTCGCGTCGATTTTAACGGCTGGCCCGATCTCCAGTTGCGCTGTGCTGAATGCTGGCTGTGGGGGCAAAAATATGGCCGTATCGACGGTGATTTCGCTATTCAGGGAAATACGCTCACGCTCACCGGTGGCCTGGTCGATACCGGTTTTGGACGCATGACGGCCGCAGGCGAATGGGTGAATAACCCGGGCGAGCAGCGTACCTCCCTGAAGGGTGACATTAAAGGCAACAAGCTGGATGCCGCGGCCAATTTCTTTGGCATTACCACGCCGCTTCGCGGTTCGTCATTTGATGTTGATTACGATCTTCACTGGCGTGCCGCGCCGTGGACGCCGGATGAAGCCTCGCTCAATGGCATTCTGAAAACCCGCTTCGGTAAAGGTGAAATCGCCGACGTGAGCACGGGGCGCGCCGGGCAGATCCTGCGTCTGCTGAGTTTTGATGCGCTGCTGCGCAAGCTGCGCTTCGATTTCAGTGACACATTCAGCGAAGGTTTCTACTACGATTCCATTCGCAGCACGGCGTGGATCAAGGATGGCGTTCTGCATACGGACGACACGCTGGTGGACGGCCTGGAAGCGGATATCGCGATGAAAGGCTCGGTCAATCTCGTGCGTCGAGAGTTGGATATGGAAGCCGTGGTGGCACCGGAAATTTCCGCGAGCGTTGGCGTGGCAGCGGCCTTTGTGGTGAACCCGATTGTTGGTGCGGCGGTGTTTGCCGCCAGTAAAGTGCTGGGTCCGCTATGGAGCAAGGTTTCCATTCTGCGCTACCACATTACCGGCCCGGTAGATAAACCGCAGATTAATGAAGTGCTGCGCCAGCCGCGCAAAGAAGCACAGCAATGATTTGACGTGGGCAGGTAATTGCCTCACTCTCAATAAATACGATCTTTATACCGCCACAGGCGGCAACGAACGAGTAGCAATACGATGAGTCTGAACCTGGTAAGTGAACATTTGCTCGCAGCGAACGGCCTGAGTCATCAGGACCTGTTCTCCATTCTTGGTCAACTGACCGAACGCCGTCTCGACTACGGCGATCTCTATTTCCAGTCGAGCTATCACGAATCCTGGGTTTTAGAAGACAGCATCATCAAAGACGGCTCTTATAACATCGACCAGGGCGTCGGTGTCCGTGCCGTTAGCGGCGAGAAAACCGGTTTTGCTTATGCCGATCAGATTAGCCTGGCCGCGCTGGAGCAGAGTGCTCAGGCTGCGCGTACCATTGTGCGTGATACCGGCGATGGTCGTGTGAAAACGCTGGGTGAAGTGCAGCACTCTGCGCTCTATACCAGCATTGATCCGCTGCAGAGCATGAGCCGCGAAGAGAAGCTGGATATCCTGCGCCGCGTGGACAAAGTGGCGCGTGCTGCCGATAAGCGTGTGCAGGAAGTCTCTGCCAGCCTGAGCGGCGTCTATGAGCTGATTCTCGTTGCGGCGACGGACGGTACTCTGGCCGCGGATGTTCGTCCACTGGTCCGTCTCTCCATCAGCGTGCAGGTCGATGACGACGGCAAACGCGAGCGCGGCTCAAGCGGCGGTGGCGGCCGTTTCGGCTATGACTGGTTCCTGGGCGATGTTGACGGTGAAGCACGCGCTGACGCGTGGGCAAAAGAAGCCGTGCGCATGGCGCTGGTGAATCTGAATGCCGTCGCGGCGCCGGCGGGGACATTCCCGGTCGTTCTGGGGGCTGGCTGGCCGGGTGTTCTGCTGCACGAAGCGGTGGGCCACGGTCTGGAAGGTGACTTTAACCGTCGTGGTACATCCGTATTCAGCGGCCAGATGGGGCAGCTTGTCTCGTCTGAGCTTTGCACGGTGGTGGATGATGGAACCATGCGCGATCGCCGTGGCTCGGTGGCTATCGACGATGAAGGTACGCCTGGCCAATACAATGTGCTGATCGAAAACGGTGTGCTGAAAGGCTACATGCAGGACAAACTCAACGCGCGCCTGATGGGCGTAGCGCCAACGGGTAACGGCCGTCGTGAGTCCTATGCACATCTACCGATGCCGCGTATGACTAACACCTATATGCTGCCGGGAAAATCCACACCGCAGGAGATTATCGAATCCGTCGATTACGGTATCTTCGCGCCAAACTTTGGCGGCGGTCAGGTGGACATCACCTCCGGTAAATTTGTCTTCTCTACCTCAGAAGCGTACTTGATTGAGAAGGGTAAAGTGACCAAAGCGGTGAAAGGTGCGACGCTGATTGGCTCCGGTATTGAAGCCATGCAACAGATTTCCATGGTCGGTAACGATCTGAAGCTGGATAACGGCGTGGGCGTCTGCGGTAAAGAGGGGCAGAGCCTGCCGGTTGGCGTAGGCCAGCCGACGCTGAAAGTCGACAATTTGACGGTGGGCGGCACTGCCTGATCTGACGATGCATAAAAAAATGGCGCTACAGAGGTAGCGCCTTTTTTTTAACGTAAGTTACCCAGCGGTATTTCCGGATCGGGCTCGTGCGTGATGCGGTTACGCAAATCACGACGAATGATTTCGATCGACCAGAACCAGACTAAATGACCCACGATTTCTGAGACGTGTTCGTACCATGGAAGTTCGAACAGCGGCGGTGTCAGACCCATCAGCGGGAAGGAGATCATGTGGACAAAAAGCTGGGCTAACGCACCCGCCAGCAAACCTTGCCAGAGTTTAATTTTCGGGAAGACTTCCGCAACTACACAATACCCTACGGCGAAGACGATTGAGAAAATAATATGTGTTACGCCGACCCAGTTAAATATATGTCCGGCGAATGTATAAACCGCCGCGTTAGGATCGACGACGCCCAGCCAGTCGCGTAAAAATACATAAGGCGGATTGAGAAAATTACGCGAGCAGTCAATCTGAGTTGCGGCTCTTATTAATTGCTCTGGTCCGCATGCGGCAGTGAATAAATCACCAGGGCTACGTGGTGGAAGTGGCACCTCCGCTCCCCATTTCACGAATGCAGAGACAATCCCTGCGATCAAACCAATGAACGCGGCGAGTCCATAGCGCCTGCGCGAAGGTGGTGTTTGTTCAAATATATTCATTTCTTTTCCTTGTTCAATGTCATCCTGCGGAATACATTTTATTATTCATATCAGTAACAAATTAATAACAGTCTGAGTGCCAGACTTCTAATAAGGTAAGGGGAGGGTAACGGAAGTGTCAATTAGCTATTACTGATAGTGGTGAGGGAATATTCCTGAATGAATGTGCATCTCATCCAGGACATATTCATATAATATATGCTTATCCGCGATAATCAATTATTCCTTACTTCTTCCTCGCATCCCCTGAAACAGCTCCGCCACGTCCACAAAATAGTCTGTCAGATAGTTAATACACACCTGCACCTTGAGTGGTAGCTTGTCTTTTTCTGTGTACAGGGCGTATACCGGGCGCGGATCGGACTGGTAGCGAGGGAACAGGATCTCCAGTACACCGCTGTTGATTTCGTTGATCACCCACATCAACGGCACGTAGGCGATCCCGGCTCCTGCCACTAACCAACGCGAAATGGTCATTGGATCGTTGGTGATAAACCGGCCTTCTGGCAGCAGTCTGGTGGAGAGCCCTTCCGGAGCAATCAGTTCAAATTCATTGTCGGGTCGAACGCTGTATTCCAGCCATGAGTGGTTGGTGAGATCGGCGGGTTTCTCAGGGACACCGTACTGCGCCAGATAGCTTTTCGAGGCGCAAACGACCATCGGCATACTGCCCAGCCTGCGCGAGAAAAGGCTGGAATCCTGCAATGCCCCAACGCGGATCACCACGTCCAGCCCGTCAGCAATCAGGTCCGGCGCAGGGATACCCGTTACCAGATTCACGGTTAATCCTGGATACTCTTTCAGCATGTCCGCTGTCATGGCAGCGAGGACATTTTGTGCCATAGTTGAAGAACAACCGATGCGCAGTGTGCCGATAGGTGTGTTGTTGAAAGCATAGAGTTGTTCGTGGACATCCTGCACTTCAAGCAGCATGCGGCGACAACCCTGATAGTAAATTTTACCCGCTTCTGTCAGCCCGATGCTGCGGGTACTGCGATTGAGCAGCTTGACCTGAAGCTCATCTTCCAGTTTGGACACCGTCTGGCTGATTGAAGAGACACTCATCTGAAGCTGGCGTGCAGCAGCGGTAAAAGAGCCCAGTTCAACCACTTTGGCGAAGACTGACATGCGTTTTAAACGTTCCATTGTTCACTCTGGCTTAAAAGTGATTTAGATCACATATTATAGATAACAGCATAACAGTTACGTTAATATATTATTAATTACTTAACGGCTGCGCCATTCTCGCCCGGCATTTCTTGCTCTTCTGCGATGGCGTGCGCTAAAAAATTCTGTAGCCTGCACTCTCTCTTATCAAGGTCAACATGAGTCTGTTTCCCGTTATCGTGGTGTTCGGTCTGTCGTTCCCACCGATATTTTTCGAGCTTCTTTTATCACTGGCGATCTTCTGGCTGGTGCGCAAGGTGCTGGTTCCTACCGGGATCTACGATTTCGTCTGGCACCCTGCATTGTTCAATACCGCGCTGTATTGCTGCCTGTTTTACCTGATATCGCGCATGTTTGTCTGAGGTTGATGTGAAAACACTAACAAGAAAAATCTCCCGAACCGCCATCACAATGGCACTGGTTATCCTCGCCTTCATCGCTATTTTTCGGGCCTGGGTCTATTACACGGAGTCACCGTGGACACGCGATGCGCGTTTCAGCGCCGATGTCGTGGCCATAGCCCCCGACGTGGCCGGTCTTATCACGGCGGTCAACGTTCACGATAACCAGCTGGTGAAAAAAAATCAGGTTCTGTTCACCATCGACCAGCCTCGCTACCAGAAAGCACTGGAAGAAGCGGAAGCTGACGTGGCCTATTATCAGGCGCTGGCGGCAGAGAAACGCCGTGAGGCAGGCCGCCGTAACCAGTTAGGTATTCAGGCCATGTCCCGCGAAGAGATCGACCAGTCCAATAACGTGCTGCAAACCGTGCTGCACCAGATGGCCAAAGCGCAAGCGACGCGCGATCTGGCAAAGCTCGATCTGGAGCGCACCGTGATCCGCGCGCCAGCCGATGGCTGGGTCACTAACCTTAATGTCTATGCCGGTGAATTTATCACTCGTGGCTCAACGGCCGTGGCGCTGGTTAAACAGAACTCCTTCTACGTGCTCGCTTATATGGAAGAGACCAAACTGGAAGGCGTACGTCCGGGTTATCGTGCCGAAATTACACCGCTTGGCAGTAACCGCGTCTTTAAAGGTACCGTCGACAGCGTCGCGGCAGGGGTGACCAACGCCAGCAGTTCTAAGGATGCAAAAGGGATGGCGACAGTGGACTCCAACCTGGAATGGGTGCGTCTGGCTCAGCGTGTGCCGGTGCGTATCCATCTGGACGAACAGCAGGGGAATGTGTGGCCTGCGGGTACCACGGCGACGGTGGTGATTACCGGCGCTAAAGACCGGGATGCCAGCCAGGAGTCGATCTTCCGTAAAATTGCCCACCGTCTGCGCGAGTTTGGCTAATCGCTATGGGTATCTTCTCCATCGCCAACCAACACATTCGCTTCGCCGTGAAGCTGGCGTGTGCCATCGTGCTGGCACTGTTTGTTGGCTTCCACTTCCAGCTTGAAACCCCGCGCTGGGCGGTGCTGACGGCGGCAATTGTCGCGGCTGGTCCAGCATTTGCGGCCGGTGGTGAACCTTACTCTGGTGCGATCCGCTATCGCGGGATGCTGCGTATCATTGGGACGTTTATCGGCTGTTTCGCGGCGCTGACCATTATTATTTTGATGATCCGCACCCCACTGCTGATGCTGATGGTGTGCTGTATCTGGGCGGGCTTCTGTACCTGGGTCTCGTCTCTGGTGAAAGTGGAAAACTCCTACGCCTGGGGACTGGCGGGTTACACCGCGCTGATTATCGTCATTACTATCCAAAGCGAGCCGCTGCTTGCGCCACAGTTCGCCGTGGAGCGTTGCAGTGAGATTGTGATTGGTATTGTTTGCGCGATTGTTGCTGACCTGCTTTTCTCCCCTCGCTCTATCAAGCAAGAGGTGGATCGCGAGCTGGATGCGTTGATTGTTGCCCAGTACCAGCTGATGCAGCTCTGCATCAAGCATGGTGACAGTGAAGAGGTGGATAAGGCCTGGAGCGGGCTGGTACGTCGCACGCAGGCGCTGGAAGGGATGCGCAGTAACCTTAATATAGAGTCTTCGCGCTGGGCCCGGGCTAACCGTCGCCTTAAAGCCCTCAATACGGTCTCCTTAACGCTGATTACCCAGGCGTGCGAAACCTATCTGATCCAGAACACCCGTCCGGAAGTGGTGACCGATACGTTCCGCGAGCTGTTTGCCGAGCCGGTGGAAACCGTGCAGGACGTGCATAAGCAGCTTAAGCGCATGCGGCGGGTCATTGCCTGGACAGGGGAACGCGACACACCAGTGACCATCTACACCTGGGTCGGGTCCGCGACGCGCTACCTGCTGCTGAAACGCGGCGTGGTTAGCAATACCAAAATCAGCGCTACGGAAGAAGAGGTGCTGCAGGGAGAAGTGGTGATTAAGGCGGAATCTGCCGAGCGTCATCACGCGATGGTCAACTTCTGGCGCACGACGCTCGCCTGCATGCTCGGTACGCTGTTCTGGTTGTGGACAGGCTGGACGTCCGGCAGCGGTGCAATGGTGATGATTGCCGTTGTGACTGCACTGGCGATGCGTCTGCCCAACCCGCGTATGGTCGCCATTGATTTCCTGTATGGCACCATTGCCGCCTTGCCGATAGGCGCGCTCTATTTCCTGGTGATCATCCCGTCCACGCAACAGAGCATGTTGCTGCTTTGCATAAGCCTGGCGGTGATGGCGTTCTTTATCGGTATAGAAGTGCAAAAGCGCCGTCTGGGATCGTTGGGGGCGCTGGCCAGTACGATTAACATCATTGTGCTGGATAACCCGATGACCTTCCATTTCAGCCAGTTCCTCGACAGCGCATTGGGTCAGCTGGTGGGGTGTTTCCTGGCAATGATGGTTATTCTGCTGGTGCGCGATAACTCACAGGCAAGAACGGGCCGTGTATTGTTGAACCAGTTTGTTTCCGCTGCCGTGTCGTCGATGACCACCAATACCGCACGTCGCAAAGAAAACCACTTACCGGCGCTCTATCAGCAGCTGTTTTTACTGCTGAATAAGTTCCCGGGTGACATCGCTAAGTTCCGGCTGGCATTAACCATGATCATCGCGCACCAGCGTCTGCGTAACGCACCTGTGCCGATCAACGACGATCTGTCGGCTTTCCACCGTCAGCTACGCCGCACTGCCGACCATGTACTTTCCGCGACCAGCGATGACAAACGCCGTAGTTACTTTACGCAACTGCTTGAAGAGCTCGATATCTACCAGGAGAAGCTTAAAGTCTGGGAAGCTCCGCCTCAGGTAACCGAGCCAGTAGGACGGCTGGTGTTTATGCTGCACCGCTACCAGAATGCCCTCACAGATAACTGACTGAAGTAAAAAAGCCGACGCCAAAGCGTCGGTTTTTTTGTGGCTATACTTAATTCCAGCACGTTCTTACATTCAGAAAGGGAGGACACATGACGACTGAGACGCTTCAGGACCACATCCTTTTTCAGACCGGGTATCTGGTTAATGGTATCTGGAAAACGCTGGACACGACGTTTGATGTACTTAACCCGGCGACCGGCGAGGTCATCGCTAAAGTCGCGAAAGCGGGTAAAGCGGAAACCGAAGCTGCGATTGCCGCAGCCACCAACGCTTTCCCGGCATGGCGAGCCAAAACCGCGAAAGAACGCTCGGCCATCCTTTACCGCTGGTACGAACTGATTATTGAAAATAAAAGCTGGCTCGGGCGGTTAATGACCACCGAGCAGGGCAAGCCTCTGAAAGAAGCGGAAGGAGAGGTGGAGTACGCGGCCAGCTTTATCCAGTGGTTTGCCGAAGAGGCCAAGCGCGCTAACGGGGAAATTATTCCGCCGATCAAACCCGGTTCCCGCATTCTGGCAACCCGCGAGCCCATTGGTGTGGTCGCGGCGATTACACCATGGAACTTCCCGATGGCGATGCTCACCCGTAAATTAGGCCCGGCGCTTGCTGCGGGCTGTACCGGGGTGATCAAACCGGCCAATAACACGCCGCTCAGTGCTTTTGCGCTGCTTACCCTGGCTAAACAGGCCGGTGTGCCCGACGGTGTTCTCAACGCCGTGGCCGGGAATACCCATGAAATCAGCGATGCGATCATGGCCAGCCGCGACGTGCGTAAAATCTCCTTTACCGGTTCTACCTCCGTCGGCAAAACGCTGGTGCGTAACGCCGCAGACACCATGAAAAAAGTCTCAATGGAGCTGGGGGGAAATGCCCCATATATCGTTTTTGAGGATGCGGATATCGACGCAGCGGTTAAGGGTGCTATCGCCAACAAATTCCGCAATGCCGGGCAGGTCTGCGTGAGCGTTAACCGTTTCTATATTCAGGAAACCGTCTACGACAAGTTTGTGAATAAACTTGCCGATGCGGTGAAGGCGCTGAAGGTGGGGAATGGTCTTGAAGAGGGCGTTGTCGTCGGACCGCTGATTGAACCTGCTGCGGTCAACAAGGTGCGTGAGCATGTCGACGATGCCGTTGCCCGCGGGGCAACCGTGCTGGCAGGGGGGAAACCCCATTCGCTTGGCGGGAATTTCTGGATGCCAACCGTACTGGGTGACTGCCATGAAGGCATGAAGCTGGCAGAAGAAGAGACGTTTGGACCGGTTGCGGCGTGCTTCCGTTTCACTTCAGAAGATGAGGTCATCCAGCGTGCCAACAACACGCCTTATGGCCTGGCGGCTTACTTCTACACCCAAAACCTTTCACGCGTTTTCCGTGTTTCTCAGGCCATCGAGAGCGGGATGATTGGCATTAACGAGTGCGCCGTCTCTACGGAACTCGGGCCTTTTGGCGGGGTAAAAGAGTCAGGCCTTGGACGCGAGGGCTCCGTGCTGGGGCTGGAAGAATATCTGGAAGTCAAAACCCTGCATATCGGGGGATTATAATAGACCGGGCGGCAACTGCCGCTCGCCTGGACTGGGTGGCTGGCAATGAAAACCTATACGTTTGATTTTGACGAGATCGACAGTCAGGAAGACTTCTATCGTGAATTTATCCGCGTGTTTGATCTTGAACGGGAAAGCGTGACGAATCTGGATACCCTGTGGGACGTGGTGACCGGCAGTCTGTTGCCACTCCCGCTGGAGATTGAGTTCATTCATTTACCCGATAAGCTGCGCAGACGTTTTGGCGCACTGATATTACTGTTCGATGAAGCGGAAGAAGAGCTGGAAGGGCAACTGCGTTTTAACGCGCGCCATTGAATGACATAAAAAAAGCCCCTGACCAGCAGGTCAGGGGCAAGTCGTATGATGAAATACGACGAGGTTTTATTTATACAGTTCTGCCGTAGCATGCCAGTGGTCACCCTGATTCAGTTCGGTGACACGATAGCTGCTGGCACCTGCTTTTTCAGCTTTTGCGGCCAGTTCGTGACGAATATCCATTGGTGAACCAGTTACAGACGTTACGGATACACTGCCCATAGGCTGCAGATTTTGTGCCTGGTCGGCATTCACTTGCTGTACGGCTGCACTTGCGCCGAAAGAGAGAACTGAGGCCAGACCGAGGGTTGCGATGATCAATTTGGTTTTCATAGTCTTTACTCCTGAATAGGGTTGTTGCTCAACGGCGAGAAGGGTTAAACAGCTATTTTTATGCCTGGTGCCGTTGAGTGGAGATTTATGTCTTCAGTTATTGCTAAAACTTATTTGTACAGCTCAGCAGTAGCGTGCCAGTGGTCACCTGAACGAGCTTCAATGATGCGGTAGGATGATGCACCCTGTTCTTCCGCTTTCTTGTTCAGCATCTCATGCATGTCCATCGGGGACGTACCGATTGCACCGACAGAAACCGTACCGATTGCCTGGCGGGATTGCGCCTGATCAGCATTGATTGAATCAGCAGCGAAAGCACCGAATGACAGGACAGACAGGACGCTCAGCGCCGCTACAGTAGTTTTAATGTTCATGATTTTTACCTCGTCGAATTTTTTAGTGGGGTCTTGTTTCGTGACCCTCATCACAAAATCAAGTATACACTAATAACAGTAAAAATTAATACCAGACTAATTGTTCCGGTTGTTATTACGTGTTAACCAATGCGTTTTTTATAACCAAACTGCATAATGTTGGGTGTTTTTTGTCCTTTTTATGCATTGATCTCTAATTAAATCATATGGATATAGGATTTTTATTTTTTGTGCGATTTTTTGATTTAGCATTCACCAGATGAATGTTAATAGGCAGTAAAAAGCACTATTTGTCAAAGTCAGGGCAGTGGAATCGAGAGGGAAACGCAGCGGGAGCAGAACGATCCCCGCAGCGGTGCTACGGGGAGAGGGGATTAGAGTTCCTGTTCGAACAGAACCAGAATTGCCTCGTAGAGGTCTTTGACGGAGAAACCATTTGCCGGAGTGGTAAAGATGGTGTCGTCCCCGGCGATTGTGCCGAGAATACCTTCCGCTTTACCTAAGGAATCCAGCAGGCGAGCAATCAACTGCGCAGCGCCAGGGCTGGTGTGGATCACTACGACGGCGTCGTTATAGTCGATATCCAGAACCAAATTCTTCAGCGGGCTGGAGGTTGTCGGCACGCCAAGTTCAGCTGGCAGGCAATAGACCATCTCCATTTTGGCGTTACGGGTACGCACCGCGCCAAATTTGGTTAACATGCGGGAGACTTTCGACTGATTGATGTTATCGAAACCTTGTGCCTGTAACGCCTGAACAATTTCTCCCTGAGAACTGAATTTCTCTTCTTTGAGTAGCGCTTTAAACGCCTTTACTAATTCTTCTTGCTTAGACGAGCTTCGCATAAGTCACCCGGAATATGACGATAGAAACAACATTATTATGCATGTGGATGAATTTTTATGCAAATTATCTACCGGGAGGTAGTCTGAAATAATGTTATGAAAGGGAGTGATTTTATCAGATTTCGTTATCAGAAAACATGCCTGGGTCACGCCGCGCAAATAAGCTTAAAAGTAAATTAAATGTTATCAAAATGATGTTGTTTTGGTGGCGGGGCAGGGTGTATTGTAACCACCTCTTAATTCGTTGCCGTCTGTTGTCAGATAGTCTTCTGGTGAGAGATAAAGTCGCGTGACCTCAAATTCTTTAGCTACGAAAATTGTAATTATTTACTCGCTGAATTATGGTCGCCGCAACGGAGTTACAGATACTTAAGTTAACCATAATAAGGAGTTTAGGATGAAAGTCGCAGTCCTCGGCGCTGCTGGTGGTATCGGCCAGGCGCTTGCCCTACTACTGAAAACCCAACTGCCTTCAGGCTCAGAACTCTCCCTGTACGATATTGCTCCGGTAACCCCTGGTGTGGCGGTTGACCTGAGCCACATCCCGACAGCTGTTAAAATCAAAGGCTTCTCCGGTGAAGACGCGCGTCCTGCACTGCAGGGTGCCGACGTGGTGCTGATTTCTGCAGGTGTGGCACGTAAGCCTGGTATGGATCGTTCAGACCTGTTCAACGTCAACGCAGGCATTGTGAAAAACCTGGTGCAGCAGATTGCTGAAATCTGCCCGAAAGCGTGCATCGGTATCATCACTAACCCGGTGAACACCACTGTTGCTATCGCGGCAGAAGTGCTGAAGAAAGCGGGTGTTTACGACAAAAACAAACTGTTCGGCGTGACCACGCTGGATATTATCCGTTCCAACACCTTTGTTGCTGAGCTGAAAGGCAAACAGCCAACAGAAGTGGAAGTTCCGGTCATTGGTGGACACTCTGGCGTCACCATTCTGCCTCTGCTGTCGCAGATCCCAGGCGTAAGCTTCACCGAGCAGGAAGTGGCTGACCTGACCAAACGTATCCAGAACGCGGGCACCGAAGTGGTGGAAGCGAAGGCGGGTGGCGGTTCTGCAACTCTGTCTATGGGCCAGGCGGCTGCACGTTTCGGTCTGTCACTGGTTCGCGCTCTGCAGGGTGAGAAAGGCGTTGTTGAATGCGCTTACGTTGAAGGCGACGGCGAACACGCTCGCTTCTTCTCTCAACCGCTGCTGCTGGGTAAAAATGGTATCGAAGAACGTCAGCCTATCGGCAAACTGAGCGCGTTTGAACAACACGCGATGGAAGGCATGCTGGATACCCTGAAGAAAGATATCACCCTGGGCGAAGAGTTCGTTAACAAGTAAAACGAACCGTCTCTCGTAGGCCGGGTAAGCGTTAGCGCCACCCGGCAAAAAAAACCGAAGCACTCACTGGCTTCGGTTTTTTTATGGCTGTCAGTTTGTTGCCGGGTATTCCTGAACCGTCACCTGCAGCGTGAGTTTCTTATCATTGCGCATGACTTCAACAGGGATAATAGAGCCCGGTCGGATCTCTGCGACCTGGTCCATGGTCTCCAGTGCCGAGACCGCTGGCGTACCATTAACTGACACAATGACATCGTTAACCTGAATTCCCGCGTTGTCTGCCGGGCCGCCAGGTGATACCTCGTTGACCACGATGCCCTGAATCTGATCAATACCGCCGCCCTGGTTATGCATTGGTGCAATTTCACGGCCACCTATTCCGATATAACCACGGATCACCCGTCCATCACGGATCAGTTTATCCATAATTTTGGTCGCCAGCTGGAACGGAATGGCAAAGCCGATCCCTTCCGGTGTCTCGCCGTCGTTGCTCTTGTCGAACGAGAGGGTATTTATACCCATCAGCTCACCCAGTGAGTTAACCAGCGCACCGCCGGAGTTACCGCGGTTGATCGACGCATCGGTTTGCAGGAAGTTCTGCCGCCCGGAGGGGTTGAGGCCAATACGACCCGTCGCACTGATAATTCCCTGGGTAATCGTCTGGCCCAGGTTATAAGGGTTACCGATAGCCAGGACGACGTCGCCAATGTGAGGGGTACGTTTGCGATTGATGGGAATGATCGGCAAACCTCCCGTGGCGTTGATTTTCAGGACGGCCAGGTCGGTCAGGCTGTCAGACCCCACGAGTAACGCCTCAAACACGCGGCCATCCTGCAGGGCAACGATAATCTGGTCGGCATCGTTAATCACGTGCTTGTTGGTAATAATGTAGCCGCGCTCGTCCATAATCACCCCGGAACCGAGGGTGCGGATCTCCAGCTGGTTATGGGTTGAGCTATTAAGGCCGCGGTTATAGACATTCACCACGGCAGGTGCGGCACGGCGAACGGCCTGGTTGTAGGTGGCAGGCGTTTCATCCGTACTGTCGAACTGGGGAGCCGTCAGTTTATTAAACTGACGTAAAGACGGCATTGCCGCCAGCAGCAGGCCAGCGACAATCAAACCGATGACAATTGAACGTAAGAGCTTTAAAAGCATGATGCGCGTGTCGTTAAAAAAGGGACGATTTGCAGCATAACATGAGTTATCCGGACATCACACGCAGCGGTGATGTCCGGCATCGCAAATGCTTAGCGCAACAGAATATAGATAGATTCATTGCCACGCATAACCTGCAGGGCAATAACCGCCGGTTTACTTTCCAGCACCTTGCGCAGCTCGGCAATGGATTGCACGCGATTACGGTTTACGCCAATGATGACATCATCCTGATGTAATCCGGCCTGCGCGGCAGGGCTGCTCTTCTCAACGGTGTCGATGCTAATACCCTTCGTACCGTCTTTCAGTTGCCCATCGCTTAACGTTGCCCCTTGTAACGCAGGGGCGATAAGCTCCGCACTGGCAGAAGACGAGGTACTCTTATCCAGCGTGACTTCAACGTCCAGCGGCTTGCCGTCACGAATCAGGCCCAGCTTCACTTTGGCGCCAGGTTCTGTCGTGGCAATGCGTGAACGTAGCTCTGCGAAGCTGCTCAACGGCTTGTCATTCAGGCTGACGATCACATCGCCCGATTTCACGCCGGCTTTTGCCGAACCGGAGTTTGGCAGGACTTCACTCACAAATGCGCCCCGCTGCACGTTGATGTTGAACGCTTTGGCGATATCCGCGCTCATCTCCATTCCCTTGATCCCCAACAGCCCGCGCTTGATTTCACCGAACTGGATCAGCTGCTGGGCAAGCGTTTTGGCCATGTTACTGGGGATGGCAAAACCAATTCCAATGCTGCCGCCGCCAGGGGCCAGAATAGCCGTGTTAATCCCAATCAGCTCGCCATTCAGGTTGAGCAATGCCCCGCCGGAGTTCCCACGGTTGATGGAGGCATCCGTCTGAATAAAGTTTTCCAGCCCCTCCAGATTCAGGCCGCTACGTCCCAGCGCCGAGACGATCCCGGAGGTGGCGGTCTGCCCTAAACCAAAGGGGTTGCCCACGGCAACGGCAAAATCACCGACACGCAGTTTGTCGGAGTCCGCAATGGTAATCTGAGTCAGGTTGCTCGGGTTCTGCACCTGCAACAGCGCGATATCGCTCTGGTCATCGCCGCCAATCAGTTTGGCATCAAATTCACGTCCATCATTAAGCTGTACGCTGATTTTATCGGCCTGGCTGATGACATGGTTGTTGGTCAGAATATAGCCTTTGGCCGCATCAATAATGACGCCTGAACCCAGACCTTCAAAAGGCTGAGCCTGCTGGTCGGGAGCTTCATCGCCAAAATATTTTTTCAGTTCTTCCGGTACGCGTTGGCTTTGTACAGCCGTACCCTCAACCTGTACGCTGACGACCGCAGGCAACACTTTTTCCAGCATCGGTGCGAGGCTTGGAATGGCTGCCTGACCGGGCACCTGAGAGGGGATGGCGGCAAGGGCAGGGAAGGACGCCGAGAGAGATAACCCGACACTTAACGCGATAGCGCTCAACAGCTGGTTTTTTTTCTTCATCGATGTTGACTCTCGTAACCTGGAATAAAGGAAAAACGGCCCCAAAAACACGTTGATGTTATTGAATTTTAAACCGCTGAACAATGAGGTGCTTAACTAAATGATAGCTGGGGTCATGAAGAAAGGACGGGCGCAATCGCTGCGCCCGTAAAATAAATTCAGGTTGTGCGATTAATCGCGTTTTACACCGCCACGCAGCAGGCCTGACGCGCCATCTGAATAGTCACGAGGCATCTGAACGGGCGCCTGATCGTTACCGGCTTCAGAGTCTGCCAGACGGTTGCGGAACGGATTGGTTTCCGCGGTCATTTCCGGCAGCAGGCTGCTGGAGCTTTTTGCCATATGTTGATACAGCTGACGATAGTCGGTCGCCATGTTGTCCAGCAGCTCGGCGCTACGGGCAAAGTGGCTGACCAGCTCTTCACGATACTCTTCCAGTTCCGCTTTGTTCTTTTCCAGTTCGTACTGCAGTGACTGCTGCTGACGCAATTTGCGATTACCGAAACGCATGGCCACAGCACCGATGACGATGCCGACGACTAAACCGATTAGCGCATATTCCCAGGTCATGAACTTCTCCCGTTGTCTTGTTGTTCCGTAGGGTGTTGGCTCGGCTCCTGCCTGTGCCTGATAATGCCACTATAACCGCTATTTCTGTAGAAGTGGAATCCTGACGTATCATCGCGTAGTGTAGAACGGCCTTTTTTTCATCAGTCACGGCTGCTGGTGAGGTTTAATTGAAGGAATAACAATAAGATTATGCAAAACCTGTCCCCTGCATCGCGTTATCAACTGGCCCTTAACGACGGCACTCATCAAGCGGATGACGTTCAACGTGAGGCGGTAAGCCGTCTGGAGATGATTTATCAGGAACTCACTGCAAAACCTGCTGAAGTCGAACAGAATGGTGGGCTAAAGGCGGCATTTGGGCGGTTGCTCGGTAAAAAAGCACCACAGGCTCATGCTCCTGTACGCGGCTTATATATGTGGGGCGGCGTAGGGCGCGGAAAAACCTGGCTGATGGATCTGTTTTATCTGAGTCTGCCGGGCGAACGTAAGCAGCGTCTGCATTTCCATCGTTTTATGCTGCGGGTGCATGAAGAGCTAACTGCACTGCAGGGCAAAAGCGATCCGCTTGAGATTGTGGCCGACAGGTTTAAGGCGGAAACGGACGTGCTTTGCTTTGACGAATTTTTTGTTTCTGACATCACCGATGCCATGCTGTTAGGTGGCCTGATGAAAGCGCTGTTTGCGCGCGGGATTACGCTGGTTGCCACATCGAACATCCCGCCGGACGAGCTGTACCGCAACGGTCTGCAGCGCGCACGTTTCCTGCCTGCCATCGACGCCATCAAGCAGTATTGTGACATTATGAATGTGGATGCCGGGGTGGATTACCGGCTGCGTACGTTGACCCAGGCGCACCTGTGGCTCTCACCGCTGAACGCCGAGACCACCTGTCAGATGGATAAACTCTGGCTGGCGCTGGCGGGGGCAAAACGTGAAAACGCTCCGGAGCTTGAGATTAACCATCGCCCGTTGCCCACGCTTGGCGTAGAGAATCAAACGCTGGCCGTCTCCTTCACAACACTTTGTGTGGATGCCCGCAGCCAGCACGACTATATTGCGCTTTCACGCCTGTTTCATACCGTGATGGTGCTGGATGTTCCGGTCATGACGCGGCTGATGGAGAGTGAAGCACGACGCTTCATTGCGCTGGTGGATGAATTTTATGAGCGGCACGTCAAGCTGGTGATTAGCGCTGAGGTACCTTTATATGAGATCTACCAGGGAGAGCGGCTGAAGTTCGAGTTCCAGCGTTGCCTCTCGCGTCTGCAGGAGATGCAGAGCGAGGAATACCTCAAGCTTGAGCATATGCCATAAATACCAGCCTCTCCCTGTGGGAGAGGAACGGGGGGAGGGTACCAGACCGCGCAATACCTCCCCCCGAAAAACCCATTCCAAATCACATTTAAGGGTCGATCTTTGACCTCAACTTCTCTATAATCTTGCGACCCCACGTTACGAGAAGGTTTTTTTCCCGAAACTTTCTATGTGTCGGCATGTGCTATTCGAAGGGGTAGGTTTGCCGGACTTTGTCGTGTGAACCTCAACTGACTAAACGTTTGGGTGTTCACCAACGTGTAACTTATTATTTGGGTAAGCTTTTAATGAAAACTTTTACAGCTAAACCAGAAACCGTACAGCGCGACTGGTATGTTGTTGACGCGACCGGTAAAACTCTGGGCCGTCTGGCTACTGAACTGGCTCGTCGCCTGCGCGGTAAGCATAAAGCGGAATACACTCCGCACGTTGATACCGGTGATTACATCATCGTTCTGAACGCTGATAAAGTTGCTGTAACCGGCAACAAGCGTACTGACAAAATGTACTACCACCACACCGGCCACATCGGTGGTATCAAAGAAGCGACCTTTGAAGAGATGATTGCTCGCCGTCCTGAGCGTGTGATTGAAATCGCGGTTAAAGGCATGCTGCCAAAAGGCCCGCTGGGTCGTGCTATGTTCCGTAAACTGAAAGTTTACGCAGGTAACGAGCACAACCACGCGGCACAGCAACCGCAAGTTCTTGACATCTAATCGGGATTATAGGCAATGGCTGAAAATCAATACTACGGCACTGGTCGCCGCAAAAGTTCCGCAGCTCGCGTTTTCATCAAACCGGGCAGTGGTAAAATCGTAATCAACCAGCGTTCTCTGGAACAATACTTCGGTCGCGAAACTGCCCGCATGGTAGTTCGCCAGCCGCTGGAACTGGTTGACATGGTAGAAAAACTGGATCTGTACATCACCGTTAAAGGTGGTGGTATCTCCGGTCAGGCAGGTGCGATCCGTCACGGTATCACCCGCGCTCTGATGGAGTACGACGAATCCCTGCGTTCTGAACTGCGTAAAGCTGGCTTCGTTACTCGTGACGCTCGTCAGGTTGAACGTAAGAAAGTGGGTCTGCGTAAAGCACGTCGTCGTCCACAGTTCTCCAAACGTTAATCATTTTCTGCTTACGCAGAACGATTGGCGAAAAACCCGCTTCGGCGGGTTTTTTTATGGATAATGTGCAGGTTATCCACAATATAAATTCATATATCTCCTCTTTTTCCACATTTCCAGAATCCCCTCACCACAAAGCCATCAAAATCTGGTAAACTATCATCCAATTTTCTGCCCAAATATCGGTGAATACTCGATTTTTGTTCGATTCTTGAACAATGTGTTTTCTCTGGGATGGGCGATACAACATCTGGCTGGCCCCTGTTGGGCCGGTAGCAGTAAAAATTCTGAATATACCTGGAGGTTTTCATGGCTGTCGCTGCCAACAAACGTTCGGTAATGACGCTGTTTTCTGGTCCTACTGACATTTATAGCCATCAGGTTCGTATCGTGCTGGCCGAGAAGGGTGTCAGTTTTGAGATCGAGCATGTGGAAAAGGATAACCCACCTCAGGATCTGATCGATCTCAACCCGAGCCAAAGCGTACCGACGCTGGTGGATCGCGAGCTGACCCTGTGGGAATCCCGTATCATTATGGAATATCTGGATGAGCGTTTCCCACATCCGCCGTTGATGCCGGTTTACCCTGTCGCGCGTGGTGAAAGCCGCCTGTACATGCAGCGTATCGAGAAAGACTGGTACTCGCTGATGAACGTTATCGTTAGCGGTTCCTCTTCTGAAGCCGACGCAGCACGTAAGCAACTGCGTGAAGAGCTGCTGGCAATTGCCCCTGTGTTTGGTCAGAAACCATTCTTCCTGAGCGATGAGTTCAGCCTGGTGGATTGCTATCTGGCACCGCTGCTGTGGCGTCTGCCGACTCTGGGCGTAGAGTTCAGCGGTCCGGGTGCGAAAGAGCTGAAGGGTTACATGACTCGCGTATTTGAACGTGATTCATTCCTGGCATCGTTAACTGAACCTGAACGTGAAATGCGTCTTGGCCGAGGCTAATGACTGTGGAAATGTCACAACTTACCCCACGCCGTCCGTATCTGCTGCGCGCCTTCTATGAATGGCTGCTGGATAACCAGCTCACGCCGCACCTGGTTGTGGATGTGACGTTGCCGGGCGTGCTGGTTCCTATGGAATATGCGCGTGACGGACAGATCGTGCTGAACATCGCGCCGCGCGCGGTGGGCAACCTGGAACTGGCCAACGACGAAGTGCGCTTTAATGCGCGCTTTGGCGGTGTGCCGCGTCAGGTGTCCGTTCCTCTGGCTGCGGTACTGGCGATCTACGCGCGTGAAAACGGCGCAGGCACGATGTTTGAGCCGGAAGCAGCATACGACGAGGATGTTGCCAGCCTGAATGATGACAACGCATCCGATGAGCGCGAAAGCGACACGGTGATGTCGCTTATTGATGGCGATAAACCCGATCATCATGACGAGAATGATCCTGATGACGATCCGCCTCCGCGCGGTGGTCGTCCGGCTCTTCGCGTCGTCAAATAAAAAAACAGGCCCAATCGGGCCTGTTTTTTTACACTTCCAGGTAGTTCAGTATACCGTCTGCCGCCTTACGACCCTCGGCAATCGCGGTGACCACCAGGTCAGAACCGCGAACGATATCGCCACCGGCGAAGATTTTCGGGTTGCTGGTCTGGAAAGCATTGTCGCTGCCTTCAGGTGCAATGACGCGGCCCTGAGAGTCCAGCTCCACGCTGTGCTTCGCCAGCCACTCCATGCTGTGAGGGCGGAAACCGAACGCCATCACGACGGCATCGGCCGGGATCACATGCTCAGAACCGGCTACGATCTCGGCGCGACGACGGCCTTTCGCATCCGGCGCACCCATCTCAGTACGCGCCATCTTCACGCCGCTCACTTTACCGTTGGCATTCACTTCGATACCCAGAGGCTGGATGTTGAACTGGAACTCCACGCCCTCTTCACGCGCGTTTTTCACTTCGCGTTTAGAGCCCGGCATGTTCTCTTCGTCACGACGGTAGGCGCAGATCACGTGTGCCGCATTTTGACGAATGGAGGTACGCACGCAGTCCATCGCCGTATCACCACCGCCCAGTACGACAACGCGTTTGCCTTCCATGCTGACGAACGGCTCATCGGCGGTTTCGCCGTAGCCCATGATCTGCTTGGTGTTAGCAATCAGGAACGGCAGAGCGTCGTAAACGCCCGGCGCGTCTTCGTTCTCCAGACCACCGCGCATGGACTGATAGGTGCCCACGCCCAGGAATACGGCGTCGTAATCTTTCAGCAGATCGTCGAGCTGTACATCGCGGCCTACTTCCACATTCAGTTTGAACTCGATACCCATGCCGGTAAAGATTTCACGACGACGGGTCATGACCTCTTTTTCCAGCTTGAAAGCCGGGATACCGAAGGTCAGCAGACCGCCGATCTCCGGATGACGGTCAAAGACTACCGCCTTCACGCCGTTGCGGGTCAGCACGTCCGCACAGGCCAGGCCCGCTGGGCCCGCGCCGATGATTGCCACGCGCTTGTCGGTTTGCTTCACGCCGGTCATATCCGGACGCCAGCCCATCTCAAACGCTTTATCGTTGATATAACGCTCAATGTTACCGATGGTCACTGCGCCAAACTCGTCGTTCAGCGTACAGGAGCCTTCACACAGACGGTCCTGAGGACACACGCGGCCGCACACTTCCGGCAGGGTGTTGGTCTGGTGAGACAGCTCGGCGGCTTCAAAGATACGCCCCTCGTTGGCTAGCTTCAGCCAGTTCGGGATGTAGTTATGCACCGGACATTTCCATTCGCAGTAAGGGTTACCGCAGGACAGGCAGCGGTCTGCCTGTGCTTTGGCCTGGCCTTCTGAAAACGGCTCATAGATTTCAACAAATTCAATTTTACGGATTTTCAGCGGTTTCTTTGGCGGATCAACACGCTGCAGGTCGATAAACTGGTATACGTTCTGACTCATCTGAATTCCTTACTGCGCCTGCACACGCAGCTCTGCTGAGCTACGACTACGGTGACCCAACAGTGCTTTAACATCGCTGGACTTCGGTTTAACCAGCGCGAATTTCGCAGAGAACGCCGGCCAGTTCGCCAGGATCTCTTCGCCGCGCGAAGAACCGGTATGCTGCACGTGTTCGGTAATCAGACCGCGCAGGTGTTCTTCGTGGATAGCCAGCGTGTCAACGTCCAGCACTTCCACCAGCTCCGGGTTCACGCGTTTGCGGAACTCACCGTCTTCATCCAGGACGTAGGCAAAACCACCCGTCATGCCTGCGCCGAAGTTCACGCCGGTTTTACCCAGAACGCAAACAATCCCGCCCGTCATGTATTCACAGCCGTTATCGCCAATGCCTTCCACCACGGTGATTGCACCGGAGTTACGCACCGCAAAACGCTCGCCCGCACGACCCGCTGCAAACAGACGACCGCCGGTCGCGCCGTACAGACAGGTGTTTCCGATGATGCTGGCTTCGTGGCTGCGGAAAGCTGAACCGACAGGCGGACGCACCGCCAGCAGACCACCCGCCATGCCTTTACCAACGTAGTCGTTGGCATCGCCGGTCAGATACAGCTCAACGCCGCCTGCGTTCCACACGCCGAAGCTCTGGCCCGCAGTACCGCTGAAGTGCGCGGTAATCGGATCAGCAGCCAGCCCCTGGTCACCGTGCGTCTGCGCGATGTAACCGGAGAGGGAGGCCCCCACAGAACGGTCGGTGTTGCGAATATCAAACCAGAACGTTTTGCTCTGCTTGTCGTCAACATACGGTTTCGCCTGCTGCAGCAGCTGCGCGTTCAGCACGCCGTTATCAAACGGCGGGTTGTTCTCGGTGCAGTAGACCGCTTTGCCAGGATGCGGCTGCGCGGTTTCCAGCAGCTTGCTCAACTCCAGCTTCTGCTGCTTGGCAGTGAAGCCTTCCAGCTCTTTCAGCAGGTCGGTACGGCCGATCAGGTCTACCAGACGCTTCACGCCCAGCTGTGCCATCAGCTCGCGGGTTTCGCGGGCGATGAACTCAAAGTAGTTGGTCACTTTGAACGGCAGACCGTGATAGTGGTTCTTACGCAGTTTCTCGTCCTGGGTTGCAACGCCGGTTGCGCAGTTGTTCAGGTGGCAAATACGCAGGTATTTACAGCCGAGTGCAACCATTGGACCGGTGCCAAAGCCGAAGCTTTCCGCACCCAGAATCGCCGCCTTGATGATGTCGAGGCCGGTTTTCAGACCGCCATCTACCTGCAGACGGATCTTGTGACGCAGACCGTTAGCCACCAGCGCTTGCTGAGTTTCCACCAGCCCCAGCTCCCACGGACAACCCGCATATTTCACGGAGGAGAGTGGGCTTGCACCGGTACCGCCGTCATAACCGGCGATGGTGATGAGATCCGCATAGGCTTTTGCTACGCCCGTTGCGATGGTACCGACGCCCGGCTCGGAAACCAGCTTCACGGAGATCATCGCTTTCGGGTTGACCTGTTTCAGGTCGAAAATCAGCTGCGCCAAATCCTCGATAGAGTAGATATCGTGGTGTGGTGGCGGAGAGATCAACGTCACGCCCGGTACGGAGTAGCGCAGTTTGGCGATGTATGGGGTGACTTTATCACCTGGTAACTGACCGCCTTCGCCCGGTTTAGCACCCTGAGCGACTTTAATCTGAATAACGTCGGCGTTGACCAGGTACGCTGGCGTGACGCCAAAGCGACCGGATGCCACCTGCTTGATACGGGACACTTTGTTGGTGCCGTAACGGGCAGGATCTTCGCCGCCTTCGCCGGAGTTCGAGTTTCCGCCGATGCTGTTCATGGCTTCAGCCAGCGCTTCATGGGCTTCCGGACTGAGAGCACCGATAGACATTGCTGCAGTATCAAAGCGTTTGAACAGCTCAGTGGCTGGTTCAACATCGTCAATACTGACTGCATCATCACCTGGATTCAGTGCCAGCAGATCGCGCAACGTCGCTGCCGGACGGCTGTTTACCAGCTCAGCATATTGCTGATAATCGCTGTATTCGCCGCTCTGAACCGCCTGCTGCAGCGTGCGCACCACGTCCGGGTTATAGGCGTGGTATTCACCACCGTGAACATATTTCAGCAGACCGCCCTGATCCAATGGCTTACGTGCCAGCCAGGCGCGTTTCGACAGGTTGACCAGATCCTGCTGGAAGTCAGCAAAACCGGCACCGCCGATGCGGCTGACCACGCCCTGGAAGCAGAGGTTGGCGACCTCGTCATGCAGGCCGACCGCTTCAAACAGCTTCGAGCAGCGGTAGGAGGCAATGGTCGAGATGCCCATTTTGGACATGATCTTGTACAGACCTTTGTTGATGCCGTTACGGTAGTTCAGCATCACTGCACGGTAGTCTTTGTCGATCGCGCGGGTATCGACCAGACGAGCCAGTGTTTCGTAGGCCAGGTATGGATAAATCGCCGTCGCACCAAAGCCTAACAGCACGGCAAAGTGGTGCGGGTCACGTGCACTTGCGGTTTCAACGATGATGTTGGCGTCGCAGCGCAGGCTCTTCTCTACCAGACGGGTCTGGATAGCACCGACTGCCATTGGTGCAGGCACCGGCAGGCGATTCTTCGCGATATTTCGGTCAGACAGCACCAGCAGAACGGTACCGTTACGCACCATCTGTTCGGCTTTGTCACACAGGGCATTCACCGTCTCTTCAAGGCTCGCTTCGGCCACGTCGAAGGTGATATCGAGCGTGTCAGCGCGGTAGTGCTCCTCTTTCATGGTGGTGAGCTGTTTGAAATCGGAGTACAGCAGGATCGGCGATTTAAAGGTCAGGCGGTGCGCCTGGCCTTCGGCCTCGCAGAAGACGTTCATCTCGCGGCCGATGCTGGTCGCCAGCGACATCACGTGGGCTTCACGCAGCGGGTCGATTGGCGGGTTGGTGACCTGCGCAAACTGCTGACGGAAGTAGTCGTAAATGATGCGCGGCTGGCTGGAGAGCACGGCAAACGGGGTATCGTCCCCCATGGAGCCCACGGCTTCCTGGCCGTTTTCACCGAGTACGCGGATGACGGAATCCAGCTCTTCAGCGCTGTAGTTAAACTGTTTCTGGAAGCTTGCGAGGGTGTCGTCGTCCATCTCGCGGTTGCCTACTTCTTCGTCTGGCAGATCTTCAAACGGCACCAGACGACGCACGTTTTTCTCCATCCACTCTTTGTATGGATGGCGGCTTTTCAGGTCGTTATCGGTTTCAGCGGAGTGCAGGATACGCCCACCGCGGGTGTCGATAACCATCAGCTCACCCGGGCCGACGCGGCCCTTCTCGACCACTTCGTCAGGCTGGTAATCCCAGATACCGACTTCAGAGGCGCAGGTGATGAGCTTGTCTTTGGTGATGACGTAGCGCGCAGGACGCAGGCCGTTACGGTCCAGGTTACAGGCAGCAAAACGGCCGTCTGACATAACGATGCCCGCCGGACCATCCCACGGCTCCATATGCATGGAGTTAAAGTCGAAGAACGCGCGCAGCTCCGGATCCATATCCGGGTTGTTCTGCCAGGCAGGCGGCACGAGCAGACGCATGGCGCGAACGATGTCCATCCCGCCCGCCAGCAGCAGTTCCAGCATGTTATCCATGGAGCTGGAGTCCGAGCCGGTTTCGTTTACGAACGGTGCGGCATCGTGCAGGTCAGGGATCAGTGGCGTCTGGAACTTATAGGTACGGGCGCGGGCCCACTGGCGGTTACCGGTGATGGTGTTGATCTCGCCGTTGTGCGCCAGATAGCGGAACGGCTGAGCCAGCGGCCAGCGTGGAACGGTGTTGGTGGAGAAGCGCTGGTGGAACAGGCAAATGGCCGATTCCAGACGCAGATCCGCCAGGTCCAGGTAGAAGCGCGGCAGGTCAGCCGGCATACACAGACCTTTATAGATGTTCACCAGGTTCGAGAGGCTACAGACGTAGAACTCTTTATCGTCCTGGAGACGCTTTTCAATGCGGCGACGGGCAATGAACAGACGGCGTTCCATATCGCGTGGACGCCAGCCCGCAGGCGCGTTAACAAAAATCTGTTCAATACGAGGCAGCGAGGAGAGGGCGATTTCACCGAGCACCCCTTCGTTGGTTGGCACATTGCGCCAGCCGACAATCGACAGGGTTTCACGTTGAAGTTCTTCTTCGACGATGCGGCGTGAGGCGGCAGCTTTTTCAGGATCCTGGTTCAGGAACAGCATACCGACAGCGTAGTTTTTGGCTAAACGCCAGCCGCGTTCTTCCGCAACGATACGGAAGAAACGATCGGGTTTTTGCAGCAGCAGACCGCAACCGTCGCCGGTTTTACCATCAGCAAGGATGGCACCACGGTGCTGCATACGGGCCAGTGCGTGAATGGCAGTACGCACTACCTTGTGGCTAGGTTCGCCTTCTATGTGGGCGATCAGGCCGAAACCACAGTTATCCTTCTCAAGGGATTTATCGTACAACATATCAGTGAACCTCCCCAGGCTCGTCGGGCTTCCCACTGAACTTTACCGTGGCGCACAGGCACAGAAAGAGCATGGCGACGGGGTTTGCGTTTCATACGCGGACCTCGCATTCGCCCTCTTTTCATCCTTTCGCGCAGGTAAACAAGTTTGAGGACTTGCTTCAGAGGGAATCTCAATTACTGCATAAATATGATGAGCAGGCCGCTCATCCAGAAAGCTTCCAGCGGATTTCCAACTTATCGGGAATTGGTACACAGGTCAAATGGCAATCTTATTTATACAAAAATGTGCTAAAGAGAGTTTATCTTATTGTAATTAAATGGTATTTAACTATTTTTACATTGATTGCATGCCCTGGCAGGACGCAGCGGAGTGTGATCTGACTCACTATATGAAAGCGGTATTATCAATGTAGCGTGCTGAATAGCAGTTTTATAGCAGAATAATAATCTGGCATTGACTGCAAACCCGCATAAAGCCACTGTTTTTCAGTGGTGGCGCTATAAATGAAAAAAACAATCAGAACATAAGGAAAAGTAATCACGAGGGTTGTGAATGAAATTGCAGTAATCCTGAGTATTTATTCATATAGATAAAGGCCGTCCTGGGCGATTGATCCAGGTCATCGCCGACAGAGGCTAAAAATGGCAGGCTTGTCCCCTTTCTCCGGGACGGTCTATCAGATTATGCAGTTACAGAAATTAGTCAATATGTTTGGTGGGGATCTTTTGCAACGCTATGGGCAAAAGGTTCATAAGCTGACGCTGCATGGCGGCTTTAGCTGCCCGAATCGCGATGGCACCATCGGGCGTGGTGGCTGCACGTTCTGTAACGTTGCGTCGTTTGCTGACGAAGCCCAGCAGCATAAATCTATCGCTGAACAGCTTGCCCATCAGGCGAGCCTGGTGAACCGCGCAAAGCAATATTTGGCCTATTTCCAGGCCTACACCAGCACTTGGGCTGAGGTGCAGGTACTGCGCTCTATGTATCAGCAGGCCGTCAGTCAGGCTAACATCGTTGGGCTGTGCGTGGGCACGCGCCCGGACTGCGTACCGGAGGCGGTGTTGGAGCTGCTCAGCGAGTACAAAGAACAAGGTTACGAGATCTGGCTGGAGCTGGGCTTGCAGACCGCACATGACAAAACGCTGCACCGAATCAATCGCGGCCATGATTTCGCCTGCTACCAGCGCACCACGCGGCTTGCCCGTGAGCGTGGGCTGAAGGTCTGTTCGCACCTGATTGTCGGTTTACCGGGGGAAGGGCGACAGCACGGTCTGGAGACGCTGGAAAAGGTGGTTGAGACCGGCGTGGACGGTATCAAGCTGCACCCGCTGCATATCGTGAAGGGCAGCATTATGGCCAAAGCCTGGGAGGCCGGGCGGTTAAGCGGTATTGAGCTTGAGGACTATACGGTGACGGCGGGGGAGATGATTCGCCACACACCGCCGGAAATTGTCTACCACCGCATTTCAGCCAGCGCCCGCCGCCCAACGCTTCTGGCACCGCTCTGGTGTGAGAACCGCTGGACGGGGATGGTGGAAATCGACCGCTATCTACAGGAGAAGGGTGTACAGGGCTCGGCGCTTAGCCGCCCGTGGGTTCCCCGTCTACCGGTGACGGCCGCCTAGCAGGCTTCCCAGCATGCCGCGCACTATCTGATTAGTGACCTGTCGCGCGGCACTTTTCGCCATGGTCTGTACCACGCCATCGCGCTTGCCGCCGCGCGGCCCGGTGCTGCCGAACAGGATGTCTTTGAGCCCCCCGAGAATACCGTCATCCACGGCGACAGACTGCCCTTTAGCGGCAGGCGCATCCTGCGATTCCGTTGTCGCCTGGACCCCTTTTTGCAGCATCTCGAATGCGGACTCGCGATCCACCTCGTCTTCGTATTTCCCGTACACCGGAGAGTGGTTAATCAGACCATTACGTTCATCGTCGGTAACCGGCCCCATGCGCGAGCAGGGCGCGATCACCATGGCGCGTTCCACCACGGACGGGCTGCCCTTCGCATCCAGGAACGATATCAGCGCTTCACCGGTGCCTAACGCCTGAATGGCGGCTTCGGTATCAAAGGCCGGGTTGGCACGCATGGTTTGCGCGGCAGCCTTAACGGCTTTCTGATCTTTCGGCGTAAAGGCGCGCAGGGCGTGCTGCACGCGGTTACCAAGTTGCCCGAGCACGTTGTCCGGAATATCTGACGGATTTTGCGAAACAAACCAGACGCCAACACCTTTGGAACGGATCAGGCGGATAACCTGTTCAATCTTGTCCAGCAGTACCTGTGGGGCATCGTTAAACAGCAAGTGTGCTTCGTCAAAGAAGAACACCAGTTTGGGCTTTTCCAGGTCACCGGCTTCGGGTAGCTGTTCGTAGAGCTCAGAGAGCATCCACAGCAGGCTGGCGGCGTAAAGCTTCGGCATCTGATAGAGCTTCTCAGAACTCAGAATGTTGATGATGCCTTTGCCGTTGCTGTCGGTGCGCATCCAGTCTTTGATATCCAGCATCGGCTCGCCGAAGAAGTGTTCGGCCCCCTGTTGCTCCAGGGTCAGCAACCCACGCTGAATGGCGCCCACCGAGGCGCTGCTGATATTGCCGTACTGGTTCTGGAAGGATTTAGCGTTATCGCCGATGTATTGGGTAATGGCGCGCAGATCTTTGAAATCGAGGAGCAGCAGTCCCTGGTCATCGGCAATACGGAAGATAATATTCAATACGCCGGACTGCACGTCGTTGAGGTTAAGCAGACGGGCCAGCAGCAGCGGGCCGAGATCGGAGACGGTCGCGCGCACCGGGTGGCCTTTCTCACCGAAGATATCCCACACCACCACCGGATTGTTATGCGGCGTCCAGTCCGTGATGCCAATATTCTTCAGCCGTTCGAGCAGTTTTTCAGAGGCAGTCCCTTCCTGAGCGACACCGGTTAAATCGCCTTTCACGTCAGCCATAAAGACCGGTACGCCAATCTCCGAAAGCGACTCCGCCAGCTTTTGCAGGGTCACGGTTTTCCCCGTCCCGGTCGCGCCGGTGATCAAACCGTGGCGGTTCGCCATCGCGGGCAGTAAATACAGCTCTTTTTCCAGCGTCCTGGCAATTAACAATGGTGTACTCATAGTGCGCTTCCTCTCTTAGTCCTGGGTGGAGTATAGGCAACCTGGTCGCAATTTGGTTGAGTAAATTCCTGACTTTGCGGCGCATTATCCAGCGCGGACTATGCTTTTGCATACGGTTCACAAAATAGTGGGAAACTATGTCCAGATTCTTCTTTAACGATCGCAAACAGCTGGTCAACGATGCCATTGAAGGCATACTGCTTTCTGCGCCACACGCGAATCTCGTCAAACTTGATATCGATCCGGCCATCAGGATCGTCGCGCGCGGCGACTGGGACAAAAGCCGCGTAGCGGTGATCTCCGGCGGTGGCTCTGGTCATGAGCCTGCACACGCCGGGTTTGTCGGCAAAGGCATGTTGACGGCGGCGGTGTGCGGCGATCTGTTTGCTTCGCCGAGCGTGGATGCGGTACTGAACGCCATTGTGGCGGTAACGGGCGATCGCGGTTGTCTGCTGATCGTCAAAAACTATACCGGCGACCGCCTGAACTTCGGTCTGGCAGCGGAAAAGGCCAAACGCTATGGCCTGAAGGTGGAGATGGTGATTGTTGCCGATGACATCGCGCTGCCGGATAACAAGCAGCCGCGCGGCATTGCCGGTACGGCGCTGGTACATAAGATTGCAGGTTATGCGGCGGAGCACGGGAAATCACTGAGTGAAGTGCGGGATATTGCGCAACAGGCCTGCGATAATCTCTGGAGCCTGGGCGTTGCGATGCAAACCTGTAACCTGCCAGGCAGTGATGATGGAGAAGGGCGAATTAAGCAAGGTCATGTGGAACTGGGGCTCGGTATTCACGGGGAGCCGGGAGCTTCGGTGGTTGATACGCAAAACAGCAAAGCCATTATCGACACGCTGGTAACACCGTTACGCGAGCAGGCGGGAGAGGGGCGCTTTGCAGTGCTGATTAACAATCTTGGCGGCGTGTCGGCGCTGGAGATGGCGCTGCTCACCAAAGAGCTGGCGCACTCGGCTCTGAAAGAGCATATCGCGTACCTGATTGGCCCCGCGCCGCTGGTGAGTGCCCTGGATATGAAGGGCTTTTCCCTGACGTTATTGAAGCTTAACGACCTCTTTGAAAAAGCGCTCCACGAGGAGGTTGAGACGCTGGGCTGGCAAAAACCGGTGGCGTTTGCGCCCTTGCGTGTACAGGAACATAGCGCGCTGTATGACCGCGTGGAATATACCCCATCTGCTAACGCAGAGGCGGGCGAGTATGTCTCCCAGGTAACAACCACGCTGATTAAGCTTGAAAATCGGCTCAATGCACTGGATGCCAAAGTGGGGGATGGCGATACCGGCTCTACCTTTGCGCAAGGAGCGCGAGACATTGCGCAGCGCCTTGAGGAGCACAAACTGCCTCTGGATGATATCCCAACGCTGCTGTTGCTGGTAGGCGAGCGGTTGGCCACGGTGATGGGCGGATCGAGTGGCGTGCTGATGTCGATCTTCTTTACGGCGGCCGGACAAAAGCTGCATGACGGGAAGCCGTTGCCGGAAGCCCTGCTGAGTGGGCTGGCGCAGATGAAGCAGTACGGTGGGGCTGATCTTGGCGATCGTACGCTGATCGACGCGCTGCAGCCCGCGCTGGAGGCGTTGCTGAAAGGCGATCTTCACGCGGCGGCGCAGGCTGCGCGGCAGGGTGCCGAAGCGACCGCGAAAATGCAGAAAGCCGGAGCGGGGCGTTCGTCGTATGTGAATAAAGAGAATCTGGATGGAGTAATGGATCCGGGGGCGGTCGCGGTGGCAGAGGTGTTTGCTGCGCTGGCTCGGTAGTGTAGAAATGCCGGGTGGCGGCTACGCCTTACCCGGCCTGCAAACATGATGTCCGCGTGAAAATCAAAAATCCGCTTTCAACACCACGCGATAACGGGCTTTGCCGTCACGCACGTGCTGGATCGCTTCGTTGATTTTTGACATCGGATACAGCTCAGTAGTCGGAGCCACTTTGGTGCGTCCGGCAAACTTCATCAGTTTGCGCAATTCGAATGGCGTACCGGTGGCAGAGCCGGACACGCTGCGATCCCCGCCAATCAAGGTAAACGCCGGAACGGGCAGCGGCTTCATCACGGCACCTACGGTGTGGAAGTTTCCGCCGTAGGCCAGCGCTTCAAAATACGGCTGCCAGTCGAGATCGACGTTGACGGTGTTGATGATGAGATCAAACTGGCCTGCCAGCGCGTTCAGCGCATGCGGATCTCGGCTGTTCACAACCTTGTCTGCACCCATCGCCAGCACTTCTTTCTCTTTCGCCGGGTTTGAACTGAACGCTGTGACTTCACAGCCCATCGCGTGCAGCAGTTTGATGGCGATATGCCCCAGTCCGCCAATACCGATGACGCCCACGCGGCTGGTGGCAGTGATATGGTGCATCAGCAGAGGTTTGAAGACGGTGATACCACCACACAGCAATGGACCGGCGGATTCGATATCAATGCTGTCCGGCAGTGGAATGACCCATTGCCAGTCGGCGCGCAGCTTATCGGCAAAACCACCTTTGTTAAGTATGGTAGGAACGGCGCCTTCGAGGCAGTTGATCTGATTACCGCTGATACAGGCATCGCAGTGGCCACAGCTGCGTGCTGTCCAGCCAATGCCCACGCGTTGACCCACTTTCAGTCCTTTGTCCTGCGCGGCGCTACCGAGCGCCACGACGCGGCCAATCACTTCGTGTCCGGCAACCAGCGGGTAGCTGGAGAAGCCCCATTCGTTGTCGATCATCGAGAGATCCGAGTGGCAGATCCCGCAGTAATCAACCTGTACTTCGACGTCTTCTGCTTTTAGTTCGCCCGCATCGTACTCGTAAAGCTCAAGTTCTGCACCTGCCTGCGGTGCGGCGTAGCTTTTTATCTTCGACATCGTGTTTCCCCCGTTGTGGTGTGAACTGAGAGTGTAGAGCATTCAGTTCAGCACCGCTTAACAGAAGAGGGCGGCAATATTATTTACAGATTTTTCAGCATCCTGACTTCGCAATCGACGTGGCCGGTACAACCGAGCGGTGCATCAATATGCTCAAAGCCCAGATGTTCATACAGGCCAATGGCCTCTTTGAGGAAGGCGGTTGTTTCGAGGTAACAGCGCGTAAAACCCTGCTTACGTGCGTGTTCCAGGGCGATCAGTGCCAGCTTTTTCGCCAGTCCTTGCCCGCGTGCAGTTGGGAGGAAATACATTTTCTGTAGTTCGCAGATATCCGGCTCGCTACAACTGAGTGGCGCCACGCCGCCGCCGCCCACAACCAGACCATTCTGCTCGATTACCCAATAGGCATGCCCTGGCTGGCTGTAGAGCTGAAAAAGCTCATCCAGATTTGGGTCTGCAACCGTGTAGCCTTTGTCAGCCGTCAGGCCATATTCGGCAGAAACGGTGCGGATAACGGCGGCAATAGCCGGGTTATCCTGCTCAGTGATCCGACGCATCGTCGTCGCGACGGGGGTAATCACGCTCATAGCATTACTCATTACAAAAATTGACACATAACTGCTGTTAATAGCACCGCAGAAAGGGGAGTGCAAGCGAGGAGTTTTCAGGAAGGTTACCCCTTACGCCCTGAAGCGTAAGGGGTAAAAGCATTACAGGGCGGCAATCACTGCCTGCTGCTCAATCAGTTTGGTCTTCGCATCGGCGAAAGCAACCAGACGCTCACGCTCTTTGGCGATGACCGCTTCCGGCGCGCGGGCCACAAAGCCTTCGTTCGCCAGCTTGCTTTCGATTTTGCCAATTTCCACGTCGACTTTTGCCACTTCTTTCGCCAGACGAGCCAGCTCGGCGTCTTTGTCGATCAGGCCCGCCATCGGGATCAGCAGCTCTGCGCCGTCGATGATTTTAGTCACGGATACCGGACCTTTATCATCTGCAGGCAGCACAGTGATGCTTTCCAGACGCGCCATGGTTTTCAGGAAGGTGTTGTTCTCGGTGACACGACGAACAGCAGCTTCACTGCAACCACGCAGCAGCAATTCCAGCGGTTTACCCGGAGCGATGTTCATTTCTGCACGAATGTTACGTACAGCAACGATCGCCTGTTTCAGCCATTCGGTATCTGCTGACGCAGCGTCATCAACCTTCGCCGCATCGAATTCCGGGAATGGCTGCAGCATGATGGTGTCTGCGTTGATTCCAGCAATCACTTTCACACGCTGCCAGATGGTTTCGGTGATGAATGGAATGACTGGATGCGCAAGACGCAGCAGACCTTCCAGCACGGTAATCAGCGTGTTGCGCGTGCCGCGCAGCTCCGCCTTAGAACCGCCGTTCATCACTGGCTTCGCCAGCTCCAGGTACCAGTCACAGAACTGGTTCCAGGTGAATTCGTACAGGATGCCTGCCGCGATATCGAAGCGGTAGCTGTCCAACGCTTCGCGGAATGCTTTCACCGTCTGGTTGAATTCCGCCAGGATCCAGCGATCCGCCAGAGACAGAGTCATCTCGCCGCCGTTAAAACCGCAATCCTGATCTTCGGTGTTCATCAGCACGAAGCGGCTGGCGTTCCACAGCTTGTTACAGAAGTTACGGTAACCTTCCAGACGCTTCATGTCCCAGTTGATGTCACGGCCAGTAGAAGCCAGTGCCGCCAGGGTGAAACGCAGGGCGTCAGTACCGTGAGGCTCGATCCCGTTCGGGAACTGTTTCTCGGTACGCTTGCGGATTTTCTCAGCCAGCTGCGGCTGCATCATATTACCGGTGCGTTTTTCCAGCAGCTCTTCCAGGGAGATACCGTCAACCATATCCAGTGGGTCAATAACGTTACCCTTGGATTTAGACATCTTCTGGCCTTCGTCGTCACGGATCAGACCGGTCATGTAGACGGTATGGAACGGAACCTGCGGTTTACCGTCTTCATCTTTGATGAAGTGCATGGTCATCATGATCATGCGGGCAATCCAGAAGAAGATGATGTCGAAGCCGGAAACCATCACGCTGGTTGGGTGGAACTGACGCAGCGCGTCGGTGTTTTCTGGCCAGCCGAGGGTGGAGAAGGTCCACAGCGCGGAAGAGAACCAGGTATCCAGCACGTCTTCGTCCTGGCGCAGCGCAACGTCAGCGCTCAGGTTATTTTCCTGACGAACTTCGTCTTCCGTGCGGCCAACGTAGACATTGCCTTCGTTGTCGTACCATGCCGGGATGCGGTGACCCCACCACAGCTGACGGGAGATACACCAGTCCTGAATATCACGCATCCAGGAGAAGTACATGTTTTCGTACTGCTTCGGCACGAACTGGATGCTGCCGTTTTCAACCGCTTCAACAGCCGGTTTCGCCAGCACGTCAGCACGCACGTACCACTGGTCGGTCAGCATTGGCTCGATAACCACACCGCCACGGTCGCCGTACGGCACGGTCAGATCGTGAGGTTTGATCTCTTCCAGCAGGCCGAGTGCGTCAACGGCAGCCACAATCGCCTTACGCGCGGCAAAACGTTCCATTTTCTGGAATTCTGCCGGGATAGCGTTTGAGTAAACGTCAGTTTCTTCGCCTTTGGTATCGTACACTTCTGCGCTTTCACGGATATCACCGTCGAAGGTCAGAATGTTGATCATTGGCAGGGCGTGACGACGACCGACTTCGTAGTCGTTAAAGTCGTGCGCCGGGGTGATTTTCACGCAGCCGGTACCTTTTTCCATGTCGGCGTGTTCGTCGCCCACGATCGGAATACGGCGGTTAACCAGCGGCAGCACCACGAATTTGCCGATCAGATCTTTATAACGTGGATCTTCCGGGTTAACAGCCACGCCGGTATCGCCCAGCAGGGTTTCCGGACGAGTCGTCGCGACCACCAGGTAATCTTTACCATCGGCGGTTTTTGCACCGTCAGCCAGCGGATAGCGGATATGCCACATGGAGCCTTTAGACTCGCGGTTTTCCACTTCCAGGTCAGAAATTGCGGTGCGCAGTTTCGGATCCCAGTTTACCAGGCGTTTGCCACGGTAAATCAGGTCTTCTTTATACAGACGGACGAAGACTTCTTTAACGGCGTTGGACAGGCCTTCATCCATGGTAAAGCGCTCACGCTCCCAGTCCACGGAGTTGCCAAGACGACGCATCTGACGGGTAATGGTGCCGCCAGATTCCGCTTTCCACTGCCAGATTTTGTCGATGAACGCGTCGCGACCGTAGTCGTGGCGAGTTTTACCTTCTTCCGCGGCAATTTTACGTTCAACCACCATCTGGGTCGCGATACCCGCGTGGTCAGTACCCGCTTGCCACAGGGTGTTTTTGCCCTGCATGCGCTGGTAGCGGATCATGGTGTCCATGATGGTCTGCTGGAAAGCATGACCCATATGCAAACTGCCGGTGACGTTCGGCGGCGGGATCATGATGCAGAAGGACTCTTTGCTTTCGTCGCCGTTAGGCTTGAAATAGCCCTGCTGTTCCCAGTGCTCGTAAAGCGGCTGTTCGATATCGCGTGGGTTATATGTCTTTTCCATTATTTCCAGGTTGCCGTATTCAGGTTAAAACCAGCCAGGCGGTACGCTTTGTAGCGTTCGCGCGCCAGTTGTTTCAAAGATTCTTCGTAAGGGACAAAGTCTACCACTTCTGTGAAAGCGGTGGCAAAATCTGCAAAATCTATCCGCAGGCTAATCAGAATATCGCGCGCGCTGCTGTTGCGCTTTTGCGGCCAGGCAATTTCGACCGGCGCACCGCCGCGCGGACCTTCGCCAGACAGGTTATGCGGCACGAAACTCTCAGGCGGACGTGCCCACAACGCTTCATCAAGCCGTATAGCCTGCTGTTCATCTTCGCAGGCAATCAAAACGCGCTTGCCTGCTCGCCAACGTTCTGCGGCAATTTCACACACCAGCTGTTCGACGGCGCTGAGGCCATCCTGATGGGTGTCGTTGTCCAGAAGGTAGAACGTTGCATTCTTCATATATGGGGCTTCTTGTCATGGATTTAAATGCAAAGCCGGGTAAGCGTAGTGCCACCCGGCGTTTTACATCACTCGTCGCCGTTAAACCCAGCGCGATTCAGCAGGAACTGCGAGAGTAACGCGACCGGACGACCGGTTGCGCCTTTGGCTTTACCGGAACGCCATGCGGTGCCCGCGATATCCAGGTGTGCCCAGTTGTACTTGCGGGTGAAGCGTGCCAGGAAGCAACCTGCGGTGATAGCACCGCCAGGACGGCCGCCGATGTTCGCCATATCCGCAAAGTTAGACTCCAGCTGCTCCTGATACTCATCACCCAGCGGCAGACGCCATGCGCGGTCACCGGCTTGTTCCGAGGCACCAATCAGTTCGTGTGCCAGCGGGTTGTGGTTCGACATCAGGCCGGTAATGTGATGGCCCAGCGCGATCACGCAGGCACCGGTCAGGGTAGCCACGTCGATGACCGCTTCAGGTTCGAAACGCTCAACGTAGGTCAGCACGTCACACAGCACCAGACGGCCTTCGGCGTCAGTGTTCAGGACTTCAACCGTCTGGCCAGACATGGTGGTCAGGACGTCACCCGGACGATAAGCGCGACCGCCAGGCATGTTTTCGCAGCCTGCCAGTACGCCAGTGACGTTAATCGGCAACTGAAGTTCTGCGACCATACGCATCACGCCGTATACGGCCGCTGCGCCGCACATGTCGTATTTCATCTCGTCCATGCCTTCGGCAGGTTTGATCGAGATACCGCCGGAGTCGAAAGTCAGGCCCTTGCCGACGAGCACGATTGGACGTGCATCTTCGGACGGGTTGCCCTTGTATTCGATGACTGACATCAGGGATTCGTTCTGAGAGCCGTTACCGACGGCCAGATATGAGTGCATCCCCAGCTCTTTCATCTGCTGTTCGCCGATAACGCGGGTGATGACATTCTTGCTGTAGGTATCAGCCAACTGGCGCGCCTGGGATGCCAGATACGCGGCGTTACAGATATTAGGCGGCATGTTACCGAGATCTTTCGCCGCCTTAATGCCAGCCGCAATCGCCAGACCGTGCTGAATAGCGCGTTCGCCGCTGGTCAGTTCGCGACGGGTTGGCACGTTGAAGACCATTTTACGCAGCGGGCGACGCGGCTCGCTTTTATTGGTCTTCAGCTGATCGAAGCTGTACAGGCTCTCTTTTGCTGTTTCGACAGCCTGGCGAACTTTCCAGTAGGTATTACGGCCTTTGACGTGCAGTTCTGTCAGGAAGCAGACAGCTTCCATTGAACCGGTATCATTCAGCGTATTGATCGTTTTCTGAATCACCTGCTTATACTGGCGTTCATCCAGCTCGCGCTCTTTACCGCAGCCAATCAGCAGAATGCGCTCGGACAGTACGTTCGGAACATGGTGCAGTAACAGCGTCTGCCCAGGTTTGCCTTCCAGTTCGCCACGGCGCAGCAGGGCGCTAATGTAGCCGTCACTGATTTTATCGAGTTGTTCGGCGATCGGGGAGAGTCGGCGTGGTTCAAAGACGCCCACAACGATGCAGGCACTCCGCTGTTTCTCCGGGCTACCGCTTTTTACACTGAACTCCATGCACTACGCTCCTGAATCTTAAAGACAACGGCGGCAGCTACAGATAGAATTGAAAGCTTTCGTAACTCATGTCCGCTGTTGTGGTGACTTCGTGTTAATCTTACGTTATTACGGTTTCGACACGTCAGAAAAAAGTCCTGAAGCGTGAATCCGCCGGGTGTTTTAATCTTAGCGATGATTTCGACGACTCAAGAGAATAAATGACGTTTAAGCCATGAAACAAGCGATTTTCCAGCAAAGAGACGGGTTTTTACGGGCGTATTTAAAGTGATAATCATAAGATATCTGGTGCGGGAGACGCTCAAAAGCCAACTGGCGATCCTCTTCATCCTGCTGCTGATTTTTTTCTGTCAGAAGTTGGTTAAGATCCTCGGTGCGGCCGTTGACGGCGAAATTCCAACGAATCTGGTGCTTTCCCTGCTTGGTTTAGGGATCCCGGAAATGGCGCAGCTTATCCTGCCGCTAAGTCTTTTCCTTGGTCTGCTCATGACGCTTGGTAAGCTCTACACCGAGAGTGAAATCACGGTGATGCATGCCTGTGGTCTGAGCAAAGCCGTGCTGGTGAAGGCCGCGATGATACTGGCGCTGTTCACCGGTATCGTTGCGGCGGTGAATGTAATGTGGGCAGGTCCCATGTCCTCCCGTCATCAGGACGAAGTGCTGGCCGAAGCGAAAGCGAACCCCGGCATGGCGGCATTAGCCCAGGGGCAGTTCCAGCAGGCGACTGACGGTAACTCTGTGCTGTTTATTGAGAGCGTAGACGGCAGTAAATTCAACGACGTATTTCTGGCGCAGCTGCGTACGAAAGGTAACGCACGTCCGTCTGTGGTCGTCGCCGACTCTGGCCAGCTTGCTCAACGCAAAGATGGTTCGCAGATTGTGACGCTGAATACAGGTACCCGTTTTGAAGGTACCGCGATGCTGCGGGACTTCCGTATCACGGACTTCCAGAACTACCAGGCCATTATTGGTCATCAGGCTGTGGCGCTCGACCCATCGGATACCGAACAAATGGACATGCGTACGCTGTGGAATACCGATACCGACAGAGCGCGCGCTGAGTTCCACTGGCGAATTACTCTCGTCTTTACGGTGTTTATGATGGCATTGATTGTGGTTCCGCTGAGCGTGGTCAACCCTCGCCAGGGACGTGTGCTCTCCATGCTGCCGGCGATGTTGCTGTACCTGATCTACTTCCTGCTGCAAACCTCGATTCGCTCAAACGGCGCTAAGGGTAAGCTGGATCCCATGGTCTGGACATGGGTCGTCAACAGCTTGTACATCTTACTGGCGCTGGGATTAAACCTGTGGGATACGGTGCCAGTGCGCCGCATACGTGCCCGATTCTCGCGTAAAGGAGCCATCTAATGCAGGCGTTTGGCGTTCTTGATCGCTATATCGGTAAAACCATTTTTACCACCATCATGATGACGTTGTTCATGCTGGTGTCGCTCTCCGGCATTATCAAATTTGTCGATCAGCTGAAAAAAGCCGGGCAGGGGAGCTATGACGCGATGGGCGCGGGGATGTACACCCTGCTCAGCGTGCCGAAAGATGTGCAAATCTTCTTCCCGATGGCAGCACTGTTAGGTGCGCTGCTGGGGCTGGGGATGCTGGCCCAGCGCAGCGAGCTGGTCGTCATGCAGGCATCGGGCTTCACCCGTATGCAGGTTGCGCTGTCGGTAATGAAAACCGCGATCCCTCTGGTGCTGCTGACCATGGCGATTGGCGAGTGGGTGGCACCGCAAGGTGAACAAACGGCGCGTAACTACCGTGCTCAGGCGATGTACGGCGGCTCTCTGCTTTCCACTCAGCAAGGTCTGTGGGCGAAAGACGGAAAAAGCTTCGTCTACATTGAACGTGTAAAAGGCAACGATGAGTTAGGCGGTGTGAGTATCTACTCCTTCAACGACCAGCGCCGTTTGCTGTCTGTCAAACACGCCTCATCGGCGAAGTTTGATCCCGAACATAAGCAGTGGCGTTTGTCACAGGTAGATGAGTCTGACCTGACAGACCCGAAACAGATCACCGGTTCTCAGACGGTTTCCGGCACGTGGAAGACGAACCTCACGCCGGATAAGCTCGGTGTTGTGGCACTGGATCCAGATGCGCTCTCTATCAGCGGTTTACACAACTATGTGAAATACCTGAAGTCGAGCGGCCAGGATGCCGGACGTTATCAGCTCAACATGTGGAGCAAGATCTTCCAGCCAATGTCCGTGGCGGTGATGATGCTGATGGCGCTGTCGTTTATCTTCGGCCCCCTGCGTAGTGTGCCGATGGGTGTACGTGTGGTAACCGGTATCAGCTTTGGCTTTGTATTCTACGTGCTCGACCAGATCTTCGGCCCGCTGACGCTGGTTTACGGCATCCCACCGATTATTGGTGCGTTGCTGCCAAGCGCCAGTTTCCTCCTGATCAGCCTCTGGCTGCTTCTGAAACGCTCCTGATTGACCTCTCCTCGCTTCCGGTTAACCGGGAGCGGGGCTAATCTCCTGTTTCATCCCGCACTTTTTCTCACAACCTTCAACGCCCCGCCGCGAATTTGAGTATTATTGAGCGATAAAGTCGTGAAGGGATCCTCTATGAAGCAAATTCGAATGCTTGCCCAGTACTACGTCGACCTGATGATGAAGCTCGGGCTGGTGCGTTTCTCCATGCTGCTTGCGCTGGCACTGGTCGTTCTGGCCATCGTTGTGCAGATGGCCGTCACCATGGTTTTGCATGGTCAGGTGGAGAGTATCGACGTTATCCGCTCCATCTTCTTTGGCTTGCTCATTACCCCCTGGGCGGTCTACTTCCTCTCCGTGGTGGTTGAACAGCTGGAAGAATCCCGTCAGCGCTTGTCAAAACTGGTGGATAAACTGGAAGAGATGCGCGAGCGCGACCTGAAGCTCAATGTTCAGCTCAAAGACAACATTGCACAGCTGAACCAGGAGATTTCAGATCGTGAGAAGGCGGAAGCCGAACGTCAGGCTACGCTGGAGCAGCTTAAAATCGAAATGAAAGAGCGTGAGGTGACGCAGATCCAGCTTGAGCAGCAATCCTCTTTCCTGCGTTCGTTCCTCGATGCTTCACCGGATCTGGTTTTCTACCGTAACGAAGACAAAGAGTTCTCCGGCTGTAACCGGGCGATGGAGCTGCTGACCGGGAAAAGTGAAAAGCAGCTGATTCACCTGAAACCACAGGATGTCTATTCTGAGGAGGCGGCGGCCAAGGTCATGGAGACAGATGAAAAAGTCTTCCGCCACAACGTCTCGCTGACCTATGAACAGTGGCTGGATTACCCGGACGGGCGCAAAGCCTGCTTTGAGATCCGTAAAGTGCCGTACTACGACCGCGTCGGGAAACGTCATGGCCTGATGGGCTTTGGTCGCGATATTACCGAGCGTAAGCGCTATCAGGATGCCCTGGAGCGTGCCAGCCGCGATAAGACCACCTTTATCTCCACCATCAGCCACGAACTGCGTACGCCGCTTAATGGCATTGTCGGTCTGAGCCGTATTTTGCTGGACACCGATCTGACCGCGGAGCAGGAAAAATACCTCAAAACGATCCATGTCTCGGCGGTCACGCTGGGGAATATCTTCAATGATATTATCGACATGGATAAGATGGAGCGCCGTAAAGTCCAACTGGATAACCAGCCGGTTGATTTCACCAGCTTTATGGCCGATCTGGAAAACTTGTCCGGTCTGCAGGCGCAGCAGAAAGGGCTGAGTTTTGTGATGGAACCCTCTCTGCCACTGCCGCATAAAGTGGTCACGGACGGTACCCGCCTGCGCCAGATCCTGTGGAACCTTATCAGTAACGCTGTGAAATTTACCCAGAAGGGGCAGGTTGCGGTGCGCATCCGCTATGACGAAGGTGACATGCTGCACTTTGAGGTGGAAGACTCGGGGATTGGTATTCCGCAGGAGGAGCAGGACAAAATTTTCGCGATGTACTACCAGGTGAAAGACAGCAACGGCGGGAAACCTGCCACCGGTACAGGCATTGGCCTGGCGGTATCTAAACGGCTTGCGAAGAGTATGGGCGGGGACATTACGGTAACCAGCCAGGCGGGCAAAGGCTCGACCTTCACGCTGACGGTACATGCGCCAGCGGTGGCTGAAGAGGTTGAGGATACCTTTGAAAACGACGATATGCCGCTGCCCGCGCTGCACGTCCTGTTGGTGGAAGACATCGAGCTGAACGTGATTGTGGCACGCTCGGTGCTGGAAAAACTGGGTAACAGTGTGGACGTGGCAATGACCGGTAAAGCCGCGCTGGAGATGTTTAAACCGGGTGAATATGACCTCGTCTTGCTGGATATTCAACTGCCGGATATGACCGGGCTGGATATCTCACGTGAACTGACGAGCAAGTATGCCGCTGACGATCTGCCGCCGCTGGTCGCGCTGACGGCGAACGTGCTGAAAGACAAAAAAGAGTACCTCGATGCCGGTATGGATGATGTGCTTAGCAAACCGCTGGCGGTGCCTGCCCTGACCGCCATGATCAAGAAGTTCTGGGATACCCGTGATGAAGAGGAGAGCACCATGACGTCTGTTGATAGCGCAAAAGCCCAAACGATACTCGATACCGCGATGCTGGAGCAGTATATCGATCTGGTTGGTCCAAAACTGATTACCGACGGTCTGGCTGTGTTCGAAAAGATGATGCCTGGCTATCTGAGTGTGCTGGAATCAAACCTGACGGCACGAGACCAGAAAGGTATTGTGGAAGAAGGGCATAAAATCAAAGGTGCGGCCGGCTCGGTTGGCCTGCGTCACCTGCAACAGCTGGGACAACAGATTCAGTCGCCTGATTTACCTGCATGGGAAGATAACGTGGGTGATTGGGTCGAAGAGATGAAACAAGAGTGGCAAAACGATGTTGCGGTACTTAAAGCCTGGGTCGACGCCAGAAAAAAATGACCCCGGCTTAACCGGGGTGCGCGAATACTGCGCCAACACCAGGGAAATCTTGGCTGCGCCTGTTTTTTCAAGTTATTTTCGAATGGGCGCCGCCTGAAAAATTTAGGCCGCACGCAGATAAGATAGCAAATCTTAAATGGTTTGTTACATGAATCAGTGAAATGTGTGAAGCATAGCGTTTTAATCAAAATTATTAATGTGCTTCAGCGAGTTGCAAAGAAGGAACCTGATGATGAAAAAGATTGGTGTCGTGCTGAGCGGATGTGGTGTTTACGACGGTTCAGAGATACATGAAGCCGTCATCACATTGTTGGCGCTTTCCCGAAACGGAGCTGATGTTGTCTGCTTCGCGCCGGATAAAAGCCAGACTGATGTAATTAATCATTTGACCGGCGAGCCGATGGCGGAAACTCGTAACGTATTGATTGAAGCGGCACGCATTGTTCGCGGCGATATTCACCCTCTTAATCAGGCTAATGCTTCAGAGCTTGATGGGTTAATTGTGCCAGGCGGGTTTGGCGCAGCGAAAAACCTGAGCAGCTTTGCTTCCCAGGGGGCAGAGTGCCATGTTGATCCGGATTTAAAAGCGCTGTCACGTGCGATGCACGCTGCGGGTAAACCGCTGGGTTTTATCTGTATTGCCCCGGCGATGCTGCCGAAAATTTTTGATTTCCCACTGCGCCTGACCATTGGGACCGACATCGACACTGCTGAAGTTGTTGAGGATATGGGCGGCGAACATGTGCCGTGTCCTGTCGATGACATCGTGGTGGACGAAGACAATAAAATTATTACCACGCCTGCATACATGCTGGCGCAGAATATTGCTGAAGCAGCCACGGGCATTGAAAAGCTGGTGGACAGAGTGCTGGTGCTTGCTGAATGAGTCGTAAGTTCAGTCCCGGTGCAAGGTTAAAGCGTATCCTGCTGAGAGCTCTGCTCGTACTGGCGGTCTTCTGGGGCGGCGGGATTGCTTTATTCAGCATTGTACCGGTCCCTTTCTCTGCTGTGATGGTTGAGCGCCAGATTGGCGCATGGCTCTCTGGGGATTTCCGCTATGTTGCACATTCCGACTGGGTGAGCATGGACGAGATCTCACCGTTCATGGGGCTGGCAGTCATCGCGGCAGAGGATCAGAAATTCCCGGAGCACTGGGGGTTCGACGTGGCGGCCATTGAGAAGGCGCTTGCTCATAACGAACGCCACGAAAACCGCGTGCGCGGCGCGTCGACGTTGTCGCAGCAGACGGCCAAAAATCTGTTTTTATGGGATGGTCGAAGCTGGGTGCGAAAAGGGCTGGAAGCGGGGTTGACCCTGGGGATGGAAACGGTCTGGAGCAAAAGACGCATTCTGACCGTCTATCTCAATATCGCTGAGTTTGGCGACGGCGTATTTGGTGTGGAAGCCGCTGCGCAGCGTTATTTCAATAAGCCTGCAAGCCGTCTAAGTATGTCAGAAGCTGCGCTATTGGCCGCTGTTTTACCTAATCCCATCCGTTTTAAAGCCAGTGCCCCATCAGGCTACGTGCGAAGCCGACAGGCGTGGATTATGCGCCAGATGAATCAACTGGGCGGGGAGGGGTTTATGCAGCGTAATAATCTCATGTAGGGCGGGTAAGCACAGCGCCACCCGCCGAAGGGACGAACGTTAGTCTTCGTCAAAACCGGCGTTAAACAGCGCAATCACCGCCGCCAGCGCTTCTTCTTCCTGGGGGCCGGTGGCTTCTACTTCAATCTGGCGTCCTTTGGCTGAGTCCAGCATCAGCAGTGCGATCACGCTGTTCGCTTCCGCTTCTGTGCCTTCATCATTACGCAGCAGAACTTCTGCATCGAACCCCTGCATCAGCTCAAACAGCTTCATCGCCGGGCGTGCGTGCATGCCCAGCTTATTGGTGATCTCAACAGTTTGTTTTACGGTCATGTTTTACGTTTTTCCAGCGTGCGATGACGGGACTGAACGTTCTTTCCGCGTGAACGGAAATAATCGGCCAGCTGTTCGGCGATGTAGACCGAACGATGTTTACCGCCGGTACAGCCAATCGCCACTGTCAGGTAGCTACGATTGTTTGTTTCCAGCATAGGTAACCATAGCTCAAGGTAGCTTCGCGTCTGGTAGATAAAATTGTGAACTTCTGTGTGTCGGTCGAGGAAGGCCGCGACGGGTTTATCCAGACCTGTCATTGGACGCAGTTTCGGATCCCAGTGCGGGTTCGGCAGGAAACGCACGTCGAAAACATAATCCGCATCAATGGGGATACCGTGCTTAAAGCCGAAGGACTCGAACACCATCGTCAGTTCACGCTCGCGCTTGCCCAACAAACGGGTACGCAGCATTTCCGCCAGCTCATGAACGGACATCTCAGAGGTGTCGACGATCAGGTCAGCACGAGAACGAAGTGGCTCCAGCAGATCGCTCTCTTCGTCGATAGCGCTCTCCAGAGAGAGGTTCTTACTGGAAAGCGGATGCAGACGGCGGGTATCGCTGTAGCGGCGGATCAGGGTATTACGATCTGCATCCAGGAACAGCAACTGAGGTGAGAATTCCTCAGGCAGGTTACTCATCGCCTGCTCAAAAATTTCTGGCGATTCAGGCATATTACGAACGTCGATACTGACGGCGGCAGAGGTTTGTCTTTCCGCAAGCGTCCGAGCCAGATCGGGTAACAACACGACCGGCAGGTTATCTACGCAGTAAAAACCCATGTCTTCCAGCGCGCGCAGAGCAACGGATTTCCCCGACCCTGAACGGCCACTGACAATCATCAGTACCATGTTCCGTTTCTCCTCAGGACAACAGATGTGAAAGCCATCTCCTGGTTATGCATCATCCTGATTGCCTTCTGCTTCAGTGATAATTTGATAGAGCTCTTCATCACTTTGGGCTGAGCGCAGTCGACGGCAAATGGTTTTATCAGCCAGGCGTTTTGCGACCAGAGAAAGCGTATGCAGGTGGGTTTTCGTCTGGTCAGCAGGCACCAGCAGCGCGAAGAGGAGATCGACGGGCTGGTTATCAATGGCATCGAAGGCGATAGGGGTTTCCAGTTGCACAAACACACCGACGGCACGCAAGGTGTCTTCTTCCAGTTTGCCATGCGGGATCGCGATGCCATTGCCGATGCCGGTACTGCCCATCTTTTCACGGGTCAGGATAGCTTCGAACACTACCTGCGGTGGCAGGCCCAGCTGTTTTGCGGCCAGTTCACTGATGATCTCCAGCGCACGCTTTTTGCTCTGGCAGTGAACTGCACTGCGGGTACATTCCTGGTTAAGGACATTGCTCAGTTGAAGAGCGGAATCGTTGTTCATCATAATTTCACCTAAGCGCTAACTGTACAAATGGCCCGTTGTGTTTCACAACAGGCCGTCCTGCACCCGTTAACTGCCCGGACAATTAGTGTTGTTTCAGTTTATCTTTATGTTTATTAAGCTGTCGCGCAAGCTTATCAATCAAGCCGTCGATAGCCGCATACATGTCTTGCCCTTCCGCACTGGCATGGAGTTCACCCCCGTTGACGTGCAGGGTTGCATCCGAGATATGAGTCACTTTCTCCACTTTCAACACAATATAGACCTGATTGATCCTTTCGAAATACTGCTCGAGTTTTGCAAACTTCGCGTTCACGAAGTCGCGTAAAGCCTCAGTAATTTCGACGTTTTGTCCAGTGATGTTGAGCTGCATAGTGTCTTCCTTATCGGTTGTGTCAAACCAGCTGCTTACGCTGGTTGGACGGCGGAATGGATAAAGACTCTCGATACTTCGCAACAGTACGACGTGCCACCATAATACCCTGGTCGGACAGCATGGTGGTTAACTTACTGTCACTCAGTGGCTTCGCGGGGTTCTCCGCGGCGATCAACTTCTTCACCAGTGCGCGAATTGCCGTTGACGACGCTTCACCGCCGCCCTCGGTATTCACATGACTGGAGAAGAAATACTTAAGCTCAAAAATACCGCGTGGACTGTGCAGATACTTCTGCGTGGTGACGCGGGAAATGGTTGATTCATGCATCTCGACGGCCTGGGCAATATCTGCCAGTACCATCGGTTTCATATACTCTTCGCCCTGCTCAAAGAAAGCCTGCTGCTGTTCGACAATGCAGCGGCTGACGCGGAGCAGCGTATCATTTCGGCTCTCCAGACTTTTGATCAACCATCGCGCTTCCTGCAGATTGCTACGAATATATTGGTTGTCAGAGTCGTTTCGTGCGCTGGTGCACATGGAGGCATACTGCTGGTTGATTTGCAGGCGAGGGATGCTGTCAGAGTTCAGTTCAACGACCCAGCGGCCATTGTGTTTTCTGACCAGCACATCCGGGATCACGTACTCAGGTTCGCTGGTCTGGATCGACTGTCCGGGGCGTGGATCGAGCGACTGGATCAGATTCACCGCTTCTTTCAGCACCTCTTCTTTCAGGCGCGTGACGCGCATCAGGGTGCGGAAATCGTGGTTAGCCAACAGATCCAGATGATCGCTAATGATAACGCGTGCCTCATCAATCCATGGCGTCTCTTTGCTGAACTGAGAAAGCTGGATCAGCAGGCAGTCGCGTAGATCTTTTGCCGCCACACCGACCGGATCGAAACGCTGGATACGCTTCAGAACCGCTTCAATCTCTTCGAGTTCAATCTCTTCGTCGCCCATGCTTTCCAGAATATCGTCCAGCGTGACGGTCAAATAGCCCGTGTCGTCAACGGCATCGACAATTGACGTGGCAATCGCGCGGTCGGTATCGGAGAAGGGGGTCAGTTCCACCTGCCACATCAGATAATCCTGTAGCGACTGGGTGGTTTCACCCTGATAGACCGGTAGCTCATCATCCTGGTAGTCTGCACGCGTACCGGAAGGGGTTCCGGCGGTGTAGATTTCATCCCAGCTGGCATCCAGCGGAAGCTCGTCCGGCATCTCTTTTTGTTCGAGTGCATCAGCGGTATCGAGCGCTTCTGTATCCTGCGACTGCTGGGTATCTACCTCGTCATGAAGATCGGTTTGTTCCAGCAGCGGATTGCTGTCCAGCGCCTGCTGGAGCTCCTGCTGGAGTTCTAATGTGGACAGTTGCAACAGGCGAATTGCCTGCTGTAGCTGCGGCGTCATCGCCAGTTGTTGGCTGAGCCTTAATTGCAAACCTTGCTTCATGTTCAGAGCATTTTTCTCCGGTTCGGCGTTACGTTACCTCTACCCTATCAGAGTCTGAAGTCTTCCCCAAGATAGACGCGCTTAACATGATCATCTTCGAGGATCTGCTGCGGCGTACCGTGGGCGATCAGATTGCCCTGGCTCACAATATAGGCGCGTTCACACACGGCCAGCGTTTCACGCACGTTGTGGTCAGTGATCAGTACACCAAGCCCGCTGTCGCGCAGGTGTTCAATGATACGTTTAATGTCGATAACGGAGATGGGGTCAACGCCCGCAAACGGTTCATCCAGAAGGATAAATTTCGGGTTTGCGGCCAGCGCACGCGCGATTTCAACGCGGCGACGTTCCCCCCCGGAGAGCGCCTGACCGAGGCTGTCACGCAGGTGCTCAATGTGGAACTCTTCCATCAGCTCGTTGGCACGATCCTGTCGCTGTTCGCTGGTCAGGTCGTTACGAATTTGTAGAACCGCCATCAGGTTATCGTAAACGCTAAGACGACGGAAAATAGAGGCTTCCTGCGGCAGATAGCCGATTCCGCGACGCGCGCGAGCGTGCAACGGCAGAAGGCTGATGTCTTCATCGTCAATAACAATGTTGCCGGCATCGCGTGGCACAATGCCAACGACCATGTAGAACGTGGTGGTTTTACCCGCACCGTTAGGGCCAAGCAGGCCCACAATTTCGCCGGAGTTGACGGTCAGACTGACATCTTCTACGACACGGCGGCCCTTATAGGCCTTCGCGAGATTTTTTGCAGTTAATGTTGCCATAACGAATTAGTTACTCTTCTTCTGTGCCGGGGCCTGGCCTTTACCTTTGTCCTGCAGCTGCGACGGAACCAGCACGGTGGTTACGCGTTTGCCTTTCTCGCTGGAGGCCTGCATTTTTTGCTCTTTCACCAGATAGGTGATCTGGTCGCCGGTAATATTGCTGTCCAGCTGTTCCAGATAGGCATTACCCGTCAGGATGACCAGATCCTTCGCCAGCTCATAGTGCATGTGCGTGGCGTGGCCCTTCACCGGCTTGCCGTTGTCCTGCATCTGGTAGAAGGTTGCCGGGTTGCCGTAGCCATCAATAATCTCTTTGCCCTGCTCACCACCCGGACGGGTAACGACCACTTTGTCGGCGTTGATTTTGATGGTGCCCTGGGTCATGACGACATTACCCGTAAAGGTGACGACATTACCCTGCATATCAAGAGACTGCGTGTCTGACTCGATATGGATCGGCTGGTCGGTATCGCCCGTTACAGCAAGCGCGGGGAGACTGGTCGCCAGCATCGCACTGGCGATAATTACTTTAAGGCTGAGTTTGTTTGTTTTGAATTTCATAGGAGGTTCTAACCTTTTCAATCAGCTCGGCGTTTTTGCTGCGTAAGTTCCCGCGCATTCTTAAACCGCTGGAATTAAATGTTGTGCCATATAGTGTGACCAGATCCTGCGACGTCACATCCTGGGTCACCAGGTTGATCTGGGCATTATCCGTCGTAATTTTTCGCAGTTGCGAGTCAGGCGTCAGAGCGTTGACTTCAACGTGACCATATAGATAAAGCATACGGTCATTTGTCAGTTTTGCCCGGTCTGACTTGATTGACCACGTCGGGACTTTGTCCTTATCAAACGTCGTCATGACAGGTTGGGTAAACCACGAAATACCGTCATCTGAAAAATATTCAACATGCTGGGCAATCAGGCGATAGTTCAGTGCCCCTTCCGGGCTGTAGACCACGGTGTCGCTGTGATCGCTTTTATAGGTTGGATCGTTATTGTTGATCACTTCCGTTTGCGTATCGTCGCGATCGGCAATATTCACGCCAATCAATACCAGTGCGACAAGCGAAAGCAGAATGATAACCCAACGTCTGGTTTTACTCATATTGATTGCCCTTTGGCCTCATCAAGCTTGCCTTGCGCCAGCAGAAGCAGATCGCAGACTTCACGTACGGCACCGCGGCCGCCATTGATGTGGGTAACGTAGTCAGCGCGTGGGAGCAACAGCGGATGCGCATCGGCAACGGCGATGCTCAGCCCAACTTCAGCCATCACGGGCCAGTCAATCAGGTCATCCCCGACATAAGCCACGTTTTCCGGTGCAATTGCCAGTTTACCCACTAAATCATTGAACGCCGCCATCTTATCGGATTGTCCCTGATACAGATGGGTAATGCCCAGCGTTTCACAGCGATCTTCTACCAGTTTAGCTTTTCGCCCGGTGATTATCGCTACCTCGATACCCGAGGTGAGGGCACAGCGGATACCGTAACCGTCGCGAACGTTAAACGCTTTCAGCTCTTCACCATTATTGCCCATGTAAATCAGGCCATCGGAGAGGACCCCATCCACATCCAGGATGAGCAGGCGAATCTTTTCTGCCTTCGCCATCATATGGGTACTGACCGGACCATAACAGGTTGCAAGGGATGCACCCGCATTACTCATTGTCTTATCCTTCATTACACTACGCCTGCGCGTAGCAGATCATGCATATGTACCACACCCAGCAACTGGTCGCCATCGGCAACCATAACGGAGGTGATATGACGGGACTGCATCAGGTTCAGCACATCCACTGCCAGCGTACCCGGGCGAACGCGGATGCCGCCAGGTGTCATCACATCGGCAATGCCAAGCGTGCGGACATCTACACCCATATCAAACACGCGACGCAGGTCCCCATCGGTGAAGATCCCCTGAATTTTCATCAGATCATCGCACACGACTGTCATACCCAGATTCTTGCGGGTGATTTCCAGCAGCGCATCGCGCAGGGAGGCCGCTTTACTGACGTGAGGGATTTCATCCCCGGTGTGCATAATATCGTTGACCCGCAGAAGCAGCTTGCGCCCAAGCGCACCGCCGGGATGAGAAAGTGCGAAATCTTCAGGGGTAAAACCGCGGGCTTCCAGCAGCGCTACGGCAAGCGCATCACCCATGACCAGTGCCGCGGTGGTGCTGGAGGTCGGAGCCAGGCCCAGAGGGCAGGCTTCTTTGGGAACCTTAACGCACAGGTGAATATCGGCCGCCCGCGCCATGCTACTTTCCGGGCGACTGGTCATGCAAATGAGGGGGACCTGCAGTCGCTTCAGTACCGGGATCAGCGCCAGGATCTCATTGGATTCACCGGAATTTGACAGTGCGATGACGATATCTTGCGGTGTGACCATCCCCAGGTCGCCGTGTGCGGCTTCCCCCGGGTGTACAAAGAAAGAAGAGGTTCCGGTGCTGGCAAACGTCGCGGCCATTTTGCGGCCAATATGACCGGACTTGCCCATCCCCATTACCACGACTTTACCGGCACAGTAGAATATCTTCTCACATGCCAGACTAAAATCCTGATTAATGTACTGATCTAACTGCGCCAGACCTTCACGTTCAATCTCCAGAACGTCTTTGCCTGCTTTCTGAAAGTCAAAACCCGGCTGCAATTCTATTTGCGACATAATGCGTTTCCGTTTACCCAGAGAGAAGAGGCGAGAGCCAGTACAGCATCGCCATCCATACGATAAATCCACCCGTCAACAGCGCGCCTGCGCCTTTGCCGATCTGGCGTTGCCGCCGCCAGCAGAGCAGGGCAAATATCACGCTGACCAGCAACATCACACCGTAATCGCGTGAAAACGCCAGGGGGTTAAAAGGCCCGGGCGTTATCAGGGCCGGCAGGCCCATCACAATCGCGATATTAAAAATGTTGGAACCGATGATATTGCCAATGGCAATGTCATCTTCACCTTTACGTGCTCCCGCAATGGCCGTGGCCAGCTCCGGCAGGCTGGTGCCGATGGCAATGACCGTCAGGCCAATGGTCAGTTCACTGATGGCAAAATAGTTCGCCAGTACTGTCGCGTTGTCGACGACCATGCGCGTTGCCATTGGCATGATGATCAGCGCGACGCCAAGCCAAAGTAGTGCTACAGGCAGCGTGCCCTCCCGCGGGAGTTCGGCAACCTGCTCCCGAGTCAGGCTATCCTGACCCAGCTTTTCAGCCTGGCGGGCGATTTTAACACTATACAGCAGCCAGATGACGGCCAGCGCCAGCAAGAAAATGCCGTCGCTGTAGCTCAGTACGCCATCATAAAATACGCACCCTGCCAGCAGGCTTACGATTAACATTAGCGGCAATTCACGGCGCAGAACATCGGAATGTACGCGAAATGGGTGGAGCAGTGCCGCCAGGCCTAAAATCAGTAATATATTGACGATGTTCGAGCCAATCGCGGTGCCAATAGCCAGGTCTACCTGACCATGCAGCGATGCTGAAACAGAGACGATGATTTCAGGAAGCGACGTTCCAACACTGACAACGGTCATCCCGATGACAACAGGCGGTACGCCAGTCAGACGACACAGGATAGATGCAGCAAACACTAAACGGTCAGCACTGTAGACCACCAAAAGTAAACCAATTATTAACAGTGCTGTTGCTAAAAGCATCAAAAGTCCTTTCTTCAGGTATACTCGTCGGTCCATCGCGCGGGAATGGCTGGACTGCATACTGTCTGAGGCGTAACGAATTCCTAATTTTGACTTTATGCGCCGGAAAAGTAAAACAAATGCCAGCTTTCGCTAACCTCAACGGCTATTATTCTGTAAAAATGCTGAGTTTGGGGCTGATTCAGGCTGCATGCCTTAATGTGAGCAGGGTAAGAAAGGAACAATAAATGAGCCAAACGATGGCGAATTTAGTCGATGTTCGCGGTGTGAGTTTTTCTCGCGCCAACCGATTGATATTTGATGATATTTCGTTGACCGTACCGCGTGGCAAGATCACTGCCATCATGGGGCCGTCCGGGATCGGTAAAACGACCCTGCTGCGCCTCATTGGTGGGCAGATCCCACCGGATAGCGGTGAAATCCTCTTTGATGGCGAAAACATCCCGGAGATGTCGCGCTCGCGCCTGTATACTGTCCGTAAACGCATGAGCATGCTCTTTCAGTCGGGGGCTCTGTTCACCGACATGAACGTCTTTGATAACGTGGCCTATCCGCTGCGCGAGCATACCAGCCTGCCGCCTGAGCTGCTGAAAAGCACGGTGATGATGAAGCTTGAAGCCGTCGGTTTGCGAGGGGCTGCAAAACTGATGCCTTCGGAACTGTCCGGTGGGATGGCGCGACGCGCTGCACTGGCGCGAGCGATTGCTTTAGAACCTGATTTAATCATGTTCGACGAACCGTTTGTCGGACAGGATCCTATCACGATGGGTGTGCTGGTGAAGCTCATCTCTGAGCTGAACAGCGCGCTCGGCGTTACCTGTATCGTGGTTTCTCACGATGTACCGGAAGTATTGAGCATTGCCGATTACGCCTATATCGTGGCGGACAAAAAGATCGTCGCACACGGTAGCGCTCAGGCGCTGCAGGAAAATTGCGATCCGCGCGTGCGGCAGTTCCTTGACGGTATTGCAGATGGCCCTGTGCCGTTCCGCTACCCGGCGGGCGACTATCGTGACGATTTACTGGGAATAGGGAGTTAAGCCACTCATGCTGTTAAATGCGTTGGCCGCTCTCGGACACCGTGGCATAAAAACCATCAGGACGTTCGGGCGCGCCGGATTGATGTTATTCAACGCGCTGGTCGGCAAGCCGGAATTCCGCAAGCACGCACCGTTGCTGGTGCGTCAGCTCTATAATGTCGGCGTGCTGTCGATGCTCATCATCATTGTTTCCGGGCTGTTTATCGGTATGGTGCTTGGGCTTCAGGGCTACCTTGTTCTGACAACCTACAGTGCAGAAACCAGCCTCGGGATGCTGGTGGCACTCTCACTGCTGCGTGAACTGGGGCCGGTTGTGGCGGCACTGTTGTTCGCTGGGCGCGCGGGGTCGGCATTAACGGCTGAAATTGGCCTGATGCGTGCGACCGAGCAGCTTTCCAGCATGGAGATGATGGCGGTTGATCCGCTGCGTCGCGTGATCTCGCCGCGTTTCTGGGCTGGGGTGATTTCGTTACCGTTACTGACTATTCTGTTTGTCGCCGTGGGTATCTGGGGCGGCTCGCTGGTTGGCGTCCACTGGAAAGGCATTGATGCCGGTTTCTTCTGGTCTGCCATGCAAGACGCCATTGATCTGCGAATGGATCTGGTCAACTGTCTGATTAAAAGCGTGGTCTTTGCTATTACGGTCACCTGGATTGCATTGTTCAATGGTTACGATGCCATCCCGACGTCGGCGGGCATTAGCCGTGCAACAACGCGTACAGTCGTACATTCGTCGCTGGCCGTACTGGGTCTGGATTTTGTGCTCACCGCACTGATGTTTGGGAATTGAGTTCATGCAAACGAGAAAAAATGAAATTTGGGTCGGCGTGTTCCTGTTACTGGCACTGCTGGCGGCGCTGTTTATCTGCCTGCGAGCGGCGGATATCACATCTGTCCGCACCGAGCCGACATATCGTATTTATGCCACCTTCGATAATATCGGCGGGCTGAAGGCGCGTTCACCGGTACGTATTGGTGGCGTGGTGATCGGCCGTGTGTCGGACATTACGCTTGATGAGAAAACCTATCTCCCACGCGTCGCGATGGATATCGAAGAGCGTTATAACCATATTCCGGACACCAGTTCTCTTTCCATCCGGACTTCCGGCCTGCTGGGTGAACAATATCTGGCGCTTAACGTCGGTTTTGAAGACCCAGAGCTCGGAACGACTATCCTTAAAGACGGCAGTGTTATCCAGGATACGAAGTCCGCAATGGTGCTGGAGGATATGATTGGTCAGTTCCTTTACAACAGTAAAGGGGATGAGAAAAAATCCGACGCTGCCTCTGCACCGAGTGAAGATCATACCAACGTCGCACCGACATCTGGCACGACGAATTAATTTCAGGAGAAGTCATTCATGTTTAAACGACTGTTAATGGTTGCCATGCTGGTCATTGCCCCTCTCACCGCAGCCCACGCTGCGGATCAGAGTAACCCGTACAAACAGATGGACGAAGCGGCCAAGAAGACTTTCGACCGTCTTAAAAACGAGCAACCTAAAATTCGTGCTAATCCTGATTATCTGCGTGATGTTGTCGATCAGGAACTGCTGCCGTATGTGCAGATCAAATATGCAGGTGCGCTGGTGCTGGGACGTTATTACAAAGACGCGACCCCCGCGCAGCGTGATGCTTACTTTGCCGCGTTCCGTGAATACCTGAAACAGGCTTATGGTCAGGCGCTGGCGATGTACCATGGTCAGACCTATCAGATTGCGCCTGAGCAGCCGCTGGGCGATGCGACCATCGTACCTATCCGCGTGACGATCAACGATCCTAACGGCCGTCCGCCGGTTCGTCTGGATTTCCAGTGGCGTAAAAACAGCCAGACGGGGCACTGGCAGGCGTATGACATGATTGCCGAAGGGGTAAGCATGATCACCACCAAACAGAACGAGTGGAGCGACCTGCTGCGTACCAAAGGCATTGATGGCCTTACCGCGCAGCTGCAGTCTATTTCTCGTCAGAAAATTACCCTGGATGAGAAGAAGTAATGTCTCAGCAACTCAGCTGGTCGCGTGAAGGCGAGACATTAAAGCTGTCCGGTGAACTTGATCAGGATCTGCTGAACCCATTGTGGGACAAACGTCATGAAGCGATGCAGGGTGTGACGCTCATCGACTTAACTGAGGTCACACGGGTGGATACAGCAGGTATTGCGCTGCTCGCCCATCTGGTTGCCGTGGGGAAAAAGCAGGGGCAAAGCGTCAAGCTTAACGGCGCGAGTGATAATGTCGTTACCCTTGCGCAGCTCTACAATCTCCCTCACGACGTGCTGCCTCGTTAGTATTTTCAGTGCGTTACTTCTGAAAGCCCTGACAGTTTCATCGTCGGGGCTTTTTGCTTGTTTAAGACGACGTCACTTTGCTCTAAGATGTTGGGCTTGTTTTCACTATCAGATGATTAAGAGCCCATGGAAAATCATGAAATCCAGACAGTGCTGATGAATGCACTCTCCCTTCAGGAAGCCCACGTCACTGGCGATGGCAGTCACTTCCAGGTTATTGCTGTGGGTGAGATGTTCGACGGTATGAGCCGTGTGAAGAAGCAGCAGGCTGTGTACGCGCCGCTGATGGAATATATTGCGGATAACCGCATCCACGCCCTGTCGATTAAAGCGTTCACCCCGCAAGAGTGGGCACGCGATCGCAAACTAAACGGTTTTTGAGCTGAGGGCGACAGGCCCGCAGCACGGTTGAATTTATAAGAGAACACACAATGGATAAATTTCGTGTACAGGGGCCAACGCGTCTCCAGGGCGAAGTCACAATTTCTGGCGCGAAAAACGCCGCGCTGCCAATCCTCTTTGCTGCGCTGCTCGCGGAAGAGCCGGTAGAAATTCAGAACGTACCAAAGCTGAAAGATATCGACACCACCATGAAGCTGCTCACCCAGTTGGGAACCAAAGTTGAGCGTAATGGTTCCGTCTGGATCGATGCCAGCAATGTGAACAACTTCTCTGCGCCGTACGATCTGGTGAAAACCATGCGTGCGTCCATCTGGGCGCTTGGCCCGCTGGTGGCGCGTTTTGGGCAGGGGCAGGTTTCACTGCCGGGCGGCTGTGCAATCGGCGCACGCCCGGTTGACCTGCATATCTTTGGTCTGGAGAAACTGGGCGCAGAGATCAAACTGGAAGAAGGTTACGTTAAAGCGTCCGTGAATGGTCGCCTGAAAGGCGCGCACATTGTCATGGACAAAGTGAGCGTAGGCGCAACGGTCACCATTATGTCTGCGGCAACGCTGGCAGAAGGGACCACCATTATTGAAAATGCCGCGCGTGAACCGGAAATTGTGGATACCGCAAACTTCCTCGTCGCGCTGGGTGCGAAGATCTCCGGTCAGGGTACCGACCGTATCACCATCGAAGGCGTTGAGCGTCTGGGGGGCGGTGTCTATCGCGTTCTGCCGGACCGTATCGAAACCGGTACCTTCCTGGTCGCTGCGGCGATCTCTGGCGGTAAGATTGTTTGTCGTAACGCTCAGCCGGATACGCTGGATGCGGTGCTGGCGAAGCTGCGCGATGCGGGTGCTGATATTGAGATCGGTGAAGACTGGATCAGCCTCGACATGCATGGTCAGCGTCCAAAAGCGGTGAATGTGCGTACTGCTCCACATCCGGCGTTCCCGACGGACATGCAGGCTCAGTTCACGTTGCTAAACCTGGTGGCTGAAGGTACTGGCTTCATCACTGAAACCATTTTCGAGAACCGCTTTATGCACGTACCGGAGCTGATCCGTATGGGTGCACGTGCTGAGATCGAAAGTAATACCGTGATTTGCCATGGCGTTGAGAAGCTGTCTGGTGCTCAGGTGATGGCAACCGATTTGCGTGCGTCCGCAAGCCTGGTGCTGGCGGGGTGTATCGCGGAAGGTACGACGGTTGTGGATCGTATTTACCACATCGATCGTGGCTATGAGCGTATCGAAGATAAACTGCGCGCGCTGGGTGCCAATATCGAGCGTGTGAAGGGCGAGTAATCGTTCCGGCAGCCCCCTGCCAGCAATGACCGGGGGGTTGCTGTTCCTGTCAAAAATCGCATTATTCCTGCGGTTTTTTCTTTGCTTTTTTCTGGCGAATCATGCGCGATCTGTCGATAAATTCATGGGTAATGGGATCGTGGTAACGCGAGGGCCAGATCACCCACGGATGCGTATCCAGCGCCGTTGCGATAATTAATTCTCCCTTTGGCCAGGGACGAGTCAGGGCGTTTGCCAGGGTAGAAGAACTCAGGCCATTGCGGCGAGATTCAGCTGCCAGTGAAGTGCCTTTTTTGCGCAGTGCCGCAATGATATCTGCCGTGTGCCAGTCGATAAATTTCGTATCCATAACGCTGTCCTTAAGTTCGGATTTACTCACGCCATTTCTTCTGAAACGACAGGCTTACTATACCCATTTCAAACTCTTGTTCTAAAAAGTTCGCGTTACTGGAAGGGATATTCAGAATAAGGCATGGCTTTATTCATGCGGCCTTTAAACCGATGAATTTACATGAACACGGAATTTACAGGTGTGTGCTGGAATCTCCCCGCGATGGCCGCAGGGAGATGCAGGAGGGATTAACGGTCTCGCTGAACGGCGATGTGGGCCAGCGCAATCAGTGCATCGCGCCATGGGCTGTCGGGAATGACCTGAAGAGCTTCGATGGCTTTGTCGGCTTCTTCTTCTGCCCGCTGGCGCGTCCATTCCAGCGATCCGCAAATTGCCATGGTTTCCAACACAGGTTCCAGCAGATGACGGCCATTTCCCTGCTCAATCGCCTCACGGATCATTTTCGCCTGTTCGGCTGAACCGTTGCGCATAGCATGCAGCAGTGGCAGGGTTGGTTTGCCTTCGTTCAGGTCATCACCCACGTTTTTGCCGAGCGTTTCGCCGTCAGCACTGTAGTCCAGCAAATCATCAATTAACTGGAATGCGGTCCCCAGATAACGACCGTAATCCTGCAGGCCTTTTTCCTGTGCTTCGGTACAGTCCGCCAGAATACCGGAGCACTGGGCAGCTGCTTCAAACAGGCGCGCGGTTTTGCTGTAAATCACGCGCATGTAGTTTTCTTCGGTGATGTCAGGGTCGTTGACGTTCATCAGCTGCAGCACTTCGCCTTCAGCGATCACGTTAACGGCCTCAGACATCACTTCCAGTACTTTCAGAGAGCCCAGGCTGGTCATCATCTGGAAGGCGCGGGTATAGATAAAATCCCCCACCAGAACGCTGGCTGCGTTCCCGAAAGCAGCGTTTGCCGTGGCTTTACCACGACGCATATCCGATTCATCCACAACGTCGTCATGCAGAAGCGTCGCCGTGTGAATAAATTCGATAAGTGCTGCGATAGTCACGTGGGCATTTCCCTGATAGCCAACGGCTCTGGCAGCCAGAATAGCAATCATCGGGCGAATGCGTTTACCGCCGCCGCTGACGATGTAATAGCCCAACTGATTGATCAGTTGAACATCAGAGTTGAGTTGCTCCAGGATTGCTGCATTCACACCCGCCATATCTTGCGCGGTTAACTCGTTGATTTTTTCTAAATTCATCGCAAAAGCCGGGCTTTTTATCCTGTTGATCCCATCTTCAATGGGGTAACGAAGGGTTTCGGTTTATCAATAGTAGTGCTGATTGTACTGAAAAAACGGCTCAGATAAACGTTACCGTACGTGTTGTGTTTTTTTTCTTCATGTATTGACGGTAGCACTTGTCAAAGGCTCGCGTTTTGCGTAATATTCGCGCCCTATTGTGAATATTTATAGCGCACTCTGATTCATACGAGGACGTGCGCGGAAGCGGAGTTTATATGTACGCGGTTTTCCAAAGTGGTGGTAAACAACACCGAGTAAGCGAAGGTCAGACCGTTCGCCTGGAAAAGCTGGACATCGCAACTGGCGAATCTGTTGAATTCGCTGAAGTTCTGATGATCGCAAACGGTGAAGAAGTCAAAATCGGCGTTCCTTTCGTTGATGGCGGCGTTATCAAAGCTGAAGTTGTTGCACACGGTCGTGGCGAGAAAGTTAAAATCGTTAAGTTTCGTCGTCGTAAGCACTACCGTAAGCAGCAGGGCCACCGTCAGTGGTTCACTGATGTGAAAATTACTGGCATCAGCGCCTAAGACCTGAGGAGAGATTTAAATGGCACATAAAAAGGCTGGCGGCTCCACACGTAACGGTCGCGATTCAGAAGCTAAACGCCTGGGCGTTAAGCGTTTCGGTGGCGAATCCGTTCTGGCGGGTAGCATCATCGTTCGTCAACGTGGTACCAAATTCCACGCTGGCAACAACGTAGGTTGCGGTCGTGACCACACTCTGTTTGCTAAAGCAGACGGTAAAGTGAAATTTGAAGTTAAAGGCCCGAACAACCGTAAATACATCAGCATCGTTGCTGAGTAAGGTTTTCTCGGTCCGGTAACGGATTAAAGCCCCGCACCCTGTTGCGGGGCTTTTTACATTGGAAACCCGGTAATTTTTTCTGTAGGGAAAACGGGCATGAAGCAGCAGGCCGGCATCGGTATTCTTTTGGCGCTCACCACCGCAATGTGCTGGGGTGCCCTGCCAATTGCAATGAAGCAGGTACTGGAAGTGATGGAGCCGCCTACGGTGGTCTTTTATCGCTTTCTGATGGCAAGCATCGGTCTCGGGGCCATCCTGGCTGTCAAAGGTAAGCTTCCTCCCTTGCGGCTCTTCCGTAAACCGCGCTGGCTGGTGTTGCTGGCTATCGCGACGGGCGGTCTGTTCGGTAACTTCATCCTGTTCAGCTCTTCCCTGCAATATCTCAGTCCCACGGCGTCGCAGGTGATTGGTCAGCTTTCACCGGTGGGCATGATGGTCGCCAGCGTCTTTATCCTCAAGGAGAAGATGCGCGGTACGCAGATTGTCGGGGCGAGCATGCTGCTATGCGGTCTGGTGATGTTCTTCAACACCAGTCTGATAGAGATTTTTACCCGGCTGACGGATTACACCTGGGGTGTGATCTTCGGCGTAGGAGCAGCAGCGGTCTGGGTGAGTTATGGCGTCGCGCAAAAGGTGTTATTGCGACGTCTTGCCTCACAGCAGATCCTCTTTTTGCTGTACACTTTGTGTACAATAGCATTGCTGCCACTAGCAAAGCCGGGTGTGATTGCCCAGCTTAGCGACTGGCAACTGGCGTGTCTCATTTTTTGTGGACTGAATACGCTGGTCGGTTATGGCGCGCTGGCCGAAGCGATGGCGCGCTGGCAGGCAGCACAGGTGAGCGCGTTAATCACGCTGACTCCGCTGTTTACGTTGTTATTTTCAGATTTGTTATCAATGGCCTGGCCCGATGTCTTCGTCAGACCGATGCTCAACTTGTTGGGTTATCTCGGTGCGTTTGTCGTGGTTGCGGGCGCGATGTATTCCGCCATTGGTCATCGTCTTTGGGGACGTTGGCGCAAAAATGAAGCGGTTGTAGTAGTCCCCCGCTCAGGCGAATGAGTTACGGAGAGTAAAATGAAGTTTGTTGATGAAGCGACGATCCTGGTCGTGGCTGGTGATGGCGGCAACGGTTGCGTGAGCTTCCGCCGTGAAAAATATATCCCACGTGGTGGCCCTGATGGCGGTGACGGCGGGGATGGTGGTGACGTTTGGCTGGAGGCGGATGAGAACCTCAACACGCTGATCGACTACCGTTTCGAAAAATCATTCCGCGCTGAACGTGGCCAGAATGGCCAGAGCCGTGACTGTACCGGTAAACGCGGTAAAGATGTCACCATTAAGGTTCCTGTCGGTACGCGTGTTATCGACCAGGGTACCGGTGAGACCATGGGTGACATGACCAAACACGGCCAGCGTCTGATGGTCGCAAAAGGTGGCTGGCACGGTCTGGGTAACAGCCGTTTCAAATCTTCCGTTAACCGTACTCCACGTCAGAAAACGATGGGGACGCCTGGCGATAAGCGCGATCTGCAACTGGAGCTGATGCTTCTGGCAGACGTGGGCATGCTGGGTATGCCAAATGCCGGTAAATCGACGTTTATTCGCGCCGTGTCTGCCGCGAAACCTAAAGTGGCGGACTATCCGTTTACCACACTGGTACCAAGCCTGGGTGTTGTCCGCATGGATAACGAGAAGAGCTTTGTGGTTGCCGATATTCCGGGCCTGATTGAAGGTGCTGCTGAAGGTGCCGGTCTGGGTATCCGCTTCCTGAAACACCTTGAGCGCTGCCGCGTATTGCTGCACCTCATTGATATCGATCCTATCGACGGTTCCGATCCGGTTGAAAACGCCCGAATCATCATCGGCGAGCTGGAAAAATACAGCGAAAAACTGGCGAATAAACCACGCTGGTTGGTCTTCAACAAAATTGACCTGATGGACAAAGCCGAAGCGGAAGCGAAAGCTAAAGCGATTGCTGAAGCGATGGGTTGGGAAGAGAAATACTACCTGATCTCTGCAGCAAGCCAGGTTGGCGTGAAAGACCTCTGCTGGGATGTGATGACCTTTATCATCGAGAACCCAATTGTTCAGGCCGAAGAAGCGAAACAGCCTGAAAAAGTCGAATTCATGTGGGATGACTACCACCGTCAACAGCTCGAAGAGCTGGAAGCGGAAGAGGAAGAAGACTGGGATGATGACTGGGATGAAGACGACGAAGAAGGCGTCGAGTTCATCTACAAGCACTAATATCAGTTCAAAGCCCCTCGTTCGAGGGGCTTTTTTTATTCCAGCGTTGAGGGCAACCAACAGCTGGCGATTAAACCGCCCTCAGCACCGTTATCAAGCGTCAGCTTACCGCGGTGGAGTTGCACGATGCGCTGAACAATACTCAGCCCTAGGCCGCTACCACCGAAACGCTGATCAAGACGACGGAACGGTTCAGTGATTGATTGTCGGTGCGCTTCAGCAATACCCGGTCCCTGGTCGATAACGCTGACCTGGGTACCCCCCTCGACCTCGTTTAATGACACTTTAATGGTTGTTCCTGACGGGCTGTAACGACCGGCATTCTCCAGCAGGTTACGCAGCATCAGACGCAGAAGCACGGCGTCTCCCTGAACCGTGAGCGCACTTTTAGCAGGCCATATCACGGTATGTTCTTTGGCTTCATGCTCAAGGCTGAGTGGGGTGATGATATTGTCTGTCCAGTTCACCGTTTCGTAATGGCCGCTGGCCATTGCTTGCCCGGCTCGGGCCAGCATCAGCAGTTGCTCAACGGTGTGCATGAGTTGGTCAATACGGCTAATTAACGTCGCGGCCTGAGGAGAACCAGATTGCGCCATGAGTTCCAGATGGAGTCTGATACCGGCAAGGGGCGTCCGCAGTTCGTGTGCGGCGTCTGCGGTGAAAAGACGCTCCTGTTGGATGGTATTATCCAGCCGGGCGAGCAACTGATTCAGCGAGGTGGTGACGGCACCAATTTCTTCCATGTCGGAATACATTGGAAGCGGCGTTAAGTTATCTGCCGAACGGTTAGCCAGGCTGGCACGCAGTTTATTCAGGGGTTGGGTTATCCAGGTCACTGCCCAGAAAGAGAAAAGCAGCGTAAAGCCAACCATCACCAGAGAAGGGACCAGCAGAGAGGCAATCGCTTCACGGATCTCTTTTTCAACGTGATTATTCCGCGCTTTTGCCGACAACGTCTCACTGACCAGAAAACCAATCTGTTCACGGCTTTCATGCCACAGCCAGATCACGCTTATCAGTTGGAAAAATAACAGAATGACCGCCAGCAGCACCATCAATCGCCGACGCATGCTGTTCATTTCTGACTCTCCAGGCGGTAGCCAACGCCACGGACGGTTTTGATCCGGTCCTTGCCAAGCTTACGACGCAGGTTGTGAATGTGGACTTCAAGGGTATTGGACCCCGGATCGTCCTGCCAGGAGTAGATATCCTGTTGCAGGGTTTCTCTGTGTACCGTTTGCCCGCTGCGCATAATCAGGCGCGTCAGCAAAGCAAACTCTTTTGGTGTCACCTCAATCGGCTGGGACTGACGTAGTACCTGCTGGGTTTGCAGATTCAGCGTAATATCGCCATCAGTCAGTAAGTTATCGCTATGACCCTGATAACGGCGTATTAACGCCCGGACGCGAGCCTGAAGCTCTGCCAGTGCAAAAGGCTTCACCAGGTAATCATCTGCGCCAGCATCGAGGCCAGTGATACGATCTTCAATGGCATCGCGTGCTGTCAGGATCAACACTGGATTAGCGATCCCGCGGCGTCGCCACTGACTGAGCAGCGTGGCACCGTCTTTATCAGGTAAGCCCAAATCGAGGATCACCAGACTGTATTCGCCGCTCTGGATCAGAGCATCCGCCTCTGCCGCTGTGCCAGCACAGTCGAGGGCATACCCTTCATTGGCCAGCCCCAGCGCCAGCCCTTCCTGTAATAACAGATCGTCTTCAACTATAAGTAGTTTCATCGCTAGTTATTCTGGTAGATGTCCTTATAAAGCCTGCTTTCGAATCGAACAAGCGGAATGCGACGATTGCGCTGGTCGGTTGGTTCGACGGCATAGCCGGAAAGATACTGCACGAATGCCATGCGTTGTCCGCTGGCGGTGGTGATGAAGCCTGCAAGGTTGTAAACCCCCTGCAATGAACCTGTCTTAGCGGATACTTTACCATCCACACCGGCTGCGTGAAGCCCGGCGCGGTACTGTAGCGTGCCGTCCTGCCCGGCAAGTGGCAGCATAGAAATAAAGTTTAGCTCAGTGTCATGTTGTGCAATGTACTGAAGCACTTGCATCATGCTGGCCGGGGAGATCAAATTATGGCGTGATAACCCGGAGCCATCGACGGCGATGGTATTACCCAGGTCGATCCCTGCCTGTTGTCGCAGGATCTGACGAACAGCATCTGAACCCGCGCGCCAGGTACCTGGCACGCCAAAGCGCGCGTGACCAATCATGCGGAACACGGTGTCGGCAATCATGTTGTCAGACTTTTTCAGCATAATTCGCAGCAAATCGTGCAGCGGTGGCGACTGTTTGCTGGCGATGACCGTGCCGGGTTGATTGACCTGCGTCTGACGAAGCAGCGTGCCGGAGTATGTTATTCCCGCTTGTTTCAGCTCATCTTTCAGAATGGCACCCGCATAGCTTGCCCCATCCTGTATCGCAAAGGCCAGCGGCAGCGGATCGGCGCGCTGCGTGAGGCAGCCCGTCAGCGTGAAGCGGTTAAGATCGCCTGGTACCACGTCCAGTTCGCAATACTGCGCATCCGGTGAGCCCTTGGCCAGCGTGCGTACCTGACTAAACATGGTGACCGGGTAGTAGGACGCCACGCGGATAAACGCTAAATCATCTGGCTTTGGTGCGCTGTAAAGCGAAACAGAGAAACAGTTACGGTCAACAATCGCGGCAGCGGGCGGGGCGCTAAAGCACTGCGTCATGTCGTTCCACGGCCAACCTGGAGCCTTATCGTGGCTGGCAAAAATGGAGGTGTCGATCAGCACATTGCCATCAATCTTCTGCACACCCGATTTTTTCAGCACCGCAACCATATTGCGGATATCCTGGCGTTTAAATGTCGGGTCACCCCCGAAACGGGCGATAAGATCGCCTTTCAATTCACCGCCCACGACGTTGCCTTTGGTCTCAAGGGTGGTGGTAAAACGAAAATCAGGCCCGAGCTGAAGCAGGGCGGCGAGCGCAGTGATCACCTTCTGGGTACTGGCTGGCAGCGCCATTTGTTGACTGTGGTAGTCAATTTCTGGCGTCGGCGCTCCGACCTTCTGCACCATCAATGCAAGGTTGGCACCTGCGGGCAGTTGATTAATATACTCATCAACATTCGCAGCCTGAACGCTGAACGTTATACTGGTAGTCAATCCGATGATAAAACTGGAAAATCGCATAATCTCGCGCTAACAACCCGAAAACAAACCGTCATACTACGGTGCATAGCACTGCAAAGTAAACGATGACCCATAGTGAACTTCGGGGTAAAATGCGTATCAAATTGAAAATTGCTGCTGACCTGGGGCCTGACCCCGGGTCGGTTTTCTTTTTGCTTCTGGCCTGCTAATGCGGCTGGGGCAGGGAACACTGCTCCCAACAGGAATGTTTAAGAGGTATAACAAATGCAAGCTATTCCGATGACCTTACGTGGTGCCGAAAAACTGCGCGAAGAGCTGGATTTCCTGAAATCCGTTCGCCGCCCTGAAATTATCGCCGCTATCGCGGAAGCGCGTGAGCATGGCGACCTGAAGGAGAATGCTGAATATCATGCGGCGCGTGAGCAGCAGGGTTTTTGCGAAGGGCGTATTAAAGATATCGAAGCCAAGCTGTCTAATGCGCAGGTTATCGATATCACAAAAATGCCAAATAATGGCCGCGTGATCTTCGGCTCAAGCGTTACTGTGCTGAACCTGGACAGCGACGAAGAGCAGACTTACCGCATCGTGGGCGATGATGAAGCCGATTTTAAACAGAACCTGATTTCGGTGAACTCGCCAATCGCTCGCGGCCTGATTGGCAAAGAGCAGGATGATGTTGTGACTATCCGCACCCCAGGTGGTGAAGTGGAGTACGAAATTATCAAGGTCGAGTACCTGTAATTCGCCTCTCTGCTAAGATGTTGATACATTGTAAAGAAAAGAAAAAGGCCGCGTAGCGGCCTTTTATCAACTCAAGGAGCGTGGCATTTTGCTCACCTGCTGACAGAAATCCCTCGTTTTACACAGTAAATGTGTTCGATTCAGGATATCCTTAGCGTGGCAGCGAGATTTTACGCTCTTTAGATGGGCGGTAGAGCACCAGCGTTTTACCGATGACCTGTACATTACAGGCGCCGGTTTCGCGCACGATGGCTTCCACGATCAGGTTTTTAGTGTCTCTGTCTTCAGAGGCGATTTTCACCTTGATCAGCTCGTGGTGTTCCAGCGCTTGTTCAATCTCGGCAAGCACCCCTTCGGTCAAACCATTGTTGCCAAGCATGACTACAGGCTTGAGCGGATGTGCCAGACCTTTAAGGTGCTGTTTTTGTTTAGTACTCAGATTCATCGTATATTTTTGCTTACGTTGGGATTGAAAACGGTTCATTCTACCGCCATCTCCCTTATATCGCCAAATAGCTGCGTAGAAATTTACGTCACAGGCAAGCAACGATGAACCAGGACGGAAATGTTAAATGACAGGTAAAAAGCGTTCTGCCAGCTCCAGCCGCTGGCTTCAGGAACACTTTAGCGATAAATATGTTCAACAGGCGCAGAAAAAGGGGTTGCGATCCCGCGCCTGGTTTAAACTTGATGAAATACAGCAAAGTGACAAACTTTTTAAGCCGGGGATGACGGTTGTTGACCTCGGGGCGGCACCTGGCGGATGGTCACAGTATGCGGTAACGCAGATCGGCGGAACTGGCCGAATCATCGCGTGCGATCTTTTACCAATGGATCCCATCGTCGGTGTCGACTTCCTTCAGGGCGATTTTCGTGATGAATTAGTGCTGAAAGCGTTACTTGATCGTGTTGGTGATAGTAAGGTCCAGGTTGTCATGTCGGATATGGCACCAAATATGTGTGGAACACCGGCGGTGGATATCCCCCGCGCCATGTATCTGGTGGAGCTAGCGTTAGAAATGTGTCGTGATGTACTAGCGCCTGGTGGTAGTTTTGTTGTGAAGGTGTTTCAGGGCGAAGGTTTCGAGGAGTATCTTAAGGAAATTCGCTCCCTGTTTGCGAAGGTCAAAGTTCGTAAACCGGACTCTTCCCGGGCGCGTTCCCGTGAAGTGTATATTGTAGCGACCGGGCGAAAATGATAACCGGTGGATTTCAGGCGAAAGTTTGAATGAAACTGGATATAGAGTATCCTGACGCTGTTTTTAACACAGTTGTAATGTGAGGTTAATCCCTTGAGTGACATGGCGAAAAACCTAATTCTCTGGCTGGTCATTGCCGTTGTGCTGATGTCAGTATTCCAGAGCTTTGGGCCCAGCGAGTCGAATGGCCGCAAGGTGGATTATTCTACCTTCCTGCAGGAGGTCAATCAGGACCAGGTTCGCGAAGCGCGTATCAACGGACGTGAGATCAACGTTACCAAGAAAGATAGTAACCGTTACACGACTTACATCCCGGTGAACGATCCTAAGCTGCTTGATAACCTTCTGACTAAAAACGTCAAGGTGGTAGGTGAGCCGCCAGAAGAACCAAGCCTGCTGGCTTCTATCTTCATTTCCTGGTTCCCGATGCTGCTTCTTATCGGCGTTTGGATCTTCTTTATGCGCCAGATGCAGGGCGGCGGTGGCAAAGGTGCCATGTCGTTCGGTAAGAGCAAGGCGCGTATGCTGACGGAAGACCAGATCAAGACCACGTTCGCTGACGTTGCCGGGTGTGACGAAGCGAAAGAAGAGGTCGGTGAACTGGTTGAATACCTGCGCGAGCCGAGCCGTTTCCAGAAACTGGGCGGTAAGATCCCGAAAGGCGTCCTGATGGTTGGCCCTCCGGGTACCGGTAAAACCCTGCTGGCGAAAGCTATCGCGGGTGAAGCTAAGGTGCCGTTCTTTACCATTTCGGGTTCTGACTTCGTAGAAATGTTCGTGGGTGTCGGTGCATCTCGTGTGCGTGACATGTTCGAGCAGGCTAAGAAGGCGGCACCGTGCATTATCTTCATCGATGAAATCGACGCCGTAGGCCGCCAGCGTGGCGCGGGTCTGGGTGGCGGTCACGATGAACGTGAACAAACGCTGAACCAGATGCTGGTTGAGATGGACGGTTTCGAAGGTAACGAAGGTATCATCGTTATCGCGGCGACTAACCGTCCTGACGTACTTGACCCTGCGCTGCTGCGTCCAGGCCGTTTCGACCGTCAGGTTGTGGTGGGTCTGCCAGATGTTCGCGGTCGTGAACAGATTCTGAAAGTCCACATGCGTCGCGTACCGCTGGCGCCAGATGTTGACGCAGCAATCATTGCGCGCGGTACCCCAGGCTTCTCCGGGGCGGACCTGGCTAACCTGGTCAACGAAGCAGCACTGTTTGCCGCTCGCGGTAACAAGCGTGTTGTGTCGATGGTGGAGTTCGAGAAAGCGAAAGACAAAATCATGATGGGTGCGGAACGTCGCTCCATGGTGATGACCGAAGCGCAGAAAGAGTCCACGGCGTACCACGAAGCGGGTCATGCGATTATCGGCCGCCTGGTACCGGAGCACGATCCGGTGCATAAAGTGACGATTATTCCGCGCGGCCGCGCGCTGGGTGTGACCTTCTTCCTGCCTGAAGGCGACGCGATCAGCGCCAGCCGTCAGAAACTGGAAAGTCAGATTTCAACCCTGTACGGCGGTCGTCTGGCGGAAGAGATTATCTACGGTGCAGAACATGTTTCTACCGGTGCGTCTAACGATATTAAAGTCGCGACAAACCTGGCGCGTAACATGGTCACTCAGTGGGGCTTCTCCGACAAACTCGGTCCACTGCTGTATGCAGAGGAAGAGGGTGAAGTATTCCTGGGCCGTTCTGTGGCGAAAGCGAAACATATGTCCGATGAGACTGCACGTATCATCGACCAGGAAGTGAAAGCGCTGATTGAACGTAACTACGGTCGCGCACGTCAGATCCTGAACGACAATATGGACATCCTGCATTCGATGAAAGATGCGCTCATGAAATATGAGACCATCGATGCTCCGCAGATTGACGACCTGATGGCACGCCGTGAAGTGCGTCCGCCAGCGGGCTGGGAAGACCCAGGCGCTTCCAATAATTCTGACAACAATGGCACCCCGCGTGCGCCGCGTCCGGTTGATGAACCGCGTACGCCAAACCCGGGCAACACCATGTCAGAACAGTTGGGCGATAAGTAAGTTACTGCTGTTGAAGCGTTTGTCAGTACATCAAACCCTGGAGCTTGCTCCGGGGTTTTTCTTTTCTGTTTAACCTTGAAAATACCAGGGATTTTGCCATGAAACTATTCGCTCAGGACTCGCATCTCGATCTTTCACATCCCCATGTGATGGGGATCCTGAATGTTACCCCTGATTCCTTCTCCGACGGTGGCACGCATAACACGCTCATCGAAGCGGTTAAGCACGCAAATTTAATGATCAATGCAGGTGCAACGATCATTGATGTTGGCGGCGAATCGACGCGTCCTGGTGCGGCGGACGTTTCTGTGGAAGAAGAGCTGGCGCGCGTAGTACCGGTGGTGGAAGCGATAGCACAGCGATTTGAGGTCTGGATCTCTGTTGATACATCCAAGCCAGAAGTGATTCGTGAAGTGGCGAGAGTAGGTGCTCACATTATCAATGATATCCGTTCGCTTACCGAACCTGGAGCACTTGAAGCCGCTGCGGAAACCGGCTTGCCGGTTTGCCTGATGCATATGCAAGGGCAACCGAAAACCATGCAGGAAGCGCCAAAGTATGATGATGTGTATGCCGATGTGAATCGCTTCTTTATTGAGCATATTGCGCGCTGCGAACGTGCAGGTATCGCAAAAGAGAAATTGCTGCTCGACCCGGGGTTCGGTTTCGGTAAAAATCTCTCCCACAATTATGCATTGCTTGCGCGCTTATCGGAATTTCATCACTTTAACCTGCCGCTGCTGGTGGGGATGTCGAGAAAGTCGATGATTGGTCAGTTACTGAATGTGGGGCCAGGGGAACGCCTGAGTGGTAGTCTGGCCTGCGCGGTGATTGCGGCGATGCAAGGTGCGCACATTATCCGTGTCCATGACGTCAAAGAAACAGTAGAAGCCATGCGTGTGGTGGAAGCCACACTGGCAGCGAAGGAAAACAAACGCTATGAGTAATCGTAAATATTTTGGTACCGATGGTATCCGTGGGCGTGTAGGCGATGCTCCAATCACTCCTGATTTTGTCCTGAAGCTTGGCTGGGCTGCTGGCAAGGTACTGGCGCGTCATGGCTCCCGTAAGATCATTATCGGTAAAGACACCCGTATTTCGGGCTATATGCTGGAATCCGCGCTGGAAGCTGGTCTTGCGGCTGCCGGGCTATCCGCCTCCTTTACGGGCCCAATGCCAACACCTGCAGTCGCGTACCTGACGCGTACTTTCCGTGCAGAAGCGGGGATTGTTATTTCGGCGTCACACAACCCGTTCTATGACAACGGTATCAAGTTCTTCTCCATTGATGGCACCAAGTTGCCGGATGAAGTGGAAGAGGCCATCGAAGCCGAAATGGAAAAAGAGATCACCTGTGTTGATTCCGCAGAACTGGGTAAAGCCAACCGTATCGTCGATGCGGCGGGTCGTTATATCGAATTCTGCAAAGGGACATTCCCGAACGAGCTGAGTCTGGCGCATCTCAAAATTGTGGTGGACTGTGCAAACGGTGCGACCTACCACATTGCCCCGAATGTCTTCCGTGAATTGGGCGCAAAAGTGATTACCATTGGGTGTGAGCCGGATGGTCTGAACATTAACGAGCAGGTCGGAGCGACAGACGTTCGTGCCCTGCAGGCGCGTGTGCTGGCGGAAAAAGCCGATCTGGGTATTGCGCTGGACGGCGACGGTGACCGCGTGATCATGGTCGACCACGAAGGCAATAAGGTCGATGGTGACCAGATCCTGTATATCATCGCGCGTGAAGGTTTGCGTCAGGGTCAGTTGCGCGGCGGCGCAGTCGGTACCTTAATGAGTAACATGGGCCTGGAACTGGCACTTAAACAGCTTGGTATTCCGTTTGTTCGTGCGAAAGTTGGCGACCGCTATGTGCTGGAAAAACTGCAGGAGAAGGGCTGGCGAATTGGCGCAGAGAACTCCGGTCACGTGATTCTGCTCGACAAAACCACCACCGGTGACGGTATTGTCGCCGCACTGCAGGTGGTTGCGGCCATGGCGCGCAACCATATGAGCCTGCACGATCTCTGCAGCGGTATGAAAATGTTCCCACAGATCCTGGTGAACGTGCGGTTTACCGCCGGTAAAGGCGATCCGTTGGAAAATGATAACGTGAAAGCGGTGATGGCTGATGTTGAAGCTGCCCTGGGCAACCGTGGACGCGTACTGTTGCGTAAGTCTGGTACTGAACCACTGATTCGCGTCATGGTGGAAGGTGAAGACGAAGCGCAGGTTAATGAATTTGCGCACCGTATCGCGGATGCCGTAAAAGCTGCATAATCTTGCACGCTAAATGTTTAAAAAGGCGGCTTTTGTCGCCTTTGTTTTGAGCAATTAATGGCTTTTTGCTGTTTTTTTCCGCAGTTGATACAATGCGTCAAAAATGCCCTTGCGAAGGTCATTCGCTTTGGTTAGTATTCACACCCGCTTCAGTGGGAAACAAAAATCCTGCTAATTGGTCGAAGCATTGGTATGCGGCAAATCCGCAAGGAACAGGTTGATTATGTACGAAGCTCTTTTAGTTGTTTTCCTTATTGTAGCCATCGCTCTCGTAGCGCTGATTATGCTGCAGCAAGGTAAAGGCGCTGATATGGGAGCCTCCTTCGGAGCAGGCGCTTCCGGTACGCTGTTCGGTTCAAGTGGTTCTGCGAACTTCATGACCCGCACAACGGCGATTCTGGCTACGCTGTTCTTCATCATCAGTCTGGTGCTTGGCAATATCAACAGCAACAAGACCAGCAAAGGAAGCGAGTGGGAAAATCTGAGCGCGCCAGCAAAAACTGAGCAAACTCAACCAGCTGCTCCGGCTAAGCCGACCAGCGATATCCCGCACTAAGTATTCTGTACCGAGGTGGTGGAATTGGTAGACACGCTACCTTGAGGTGGTAGTGCCCTAACGGGCTTGTGGGTTCGAGTCCCATCCTCGGTACCAATATTCCAGAAGAAAGACGTCGAAAGACGTCTTTTTTTTCGTCTGTGGATTAACAGGCATAAAAAAGGCGTCCATCGGACGCCTTTTGCATTTCTTGTCAGCGATTACTTCTTATCGCTGTGCTCCAGGTTTTCAACCTGTGGCAGACCATTACCGGAACTGGCAGAGAGCAGGCCATTCTCAACATAGTTAAACAGCTTCGCACGGGTATCGGTGATGTCCAGGTTACGCATGGTTAACTGGCCAATACGATCGTCCGGAGAGAACACAGATTCCCCTTTCTCCATGGTCAGACGTTCTGCTTTGTAAGTCAGGTTGTCAGACACGGTGTTCAGGATGGAGTAGTCGTTACCGCGACGCAGTTCCAGCGTAACTTCACCAGTGATTGCACTTGCAACCCAACGTTGCAGGGAATCACGCAGCATCAGTGCCTGCGGATCGAACCAGCGGCCCTGATACAGCAGTTTACCCAGTTGACGGCCATGAGAGTGATACTGCTCAATGGTATCTTCGTTGTGAATACCGGTCAGCAGACGCTCGTATGCGATATGCAGCAGCGCCATCCCCGGAGCTTCATAGATGCCACGGCTTTTCGCTTCAATGATACGGTTTTCAATCTGATCGCTCATGCCCAGACCGTGACGACCACCGATACGGTTTGCTTCCAGCATCAGCTCAACATCGTCAGAGAAGGTTTTGCCGTTCAGCGCAACCGGATGACCACGTTCGAAACGCACGGTCACTTCTTCCGCCTGGATTTTGACGTTTTCGTCCCAGAACTTCACACCCATGATTGGGTTAACGATCTTCACGCTGGAATTCAGGAACTCCAGGTCTTTCGCTTCGTGCGTCGCACCCAGCATGTTTGAGTCGGTGGAATAGGCTTTCTCGACTGACATCTTGTAGTCAAAACCACATGCGATCATGAATTCGGACATCTCATGACGGCCACCCAGCTCGTCGATGAAGTCAGTATCCAGCCACGGTTTGTAGATCTGCAGTTCAGCGTTCGTCAGCAGACCATAACGATAGAAACGTTCGATATCGTTGCCTTTATAGGTGCTACCGTCACCCCAGATGTTCACACCATCTTCTTTCATGGCCGCAACCAGCATCGTTCCGGTCACAGCGCGGCCCAGTGGAGTGGTGTTGAAATAGGTCAGGCCGCCGGTGGTATTATGGAACGCACCGCACTGAATAGCCGCGATACCTTCAGCGACCAGTTGCTTACGGCAGTCAATCAGACGTGCGTTCTCTGCGCCATATTCCATGGCACGACGAGGGATCGCATCATAATCTTCCTCATCTGGCTGACCGAGGTTCGCAGTATATGCATACGGAACCGCTCCCTTCTGACGCATCCACAGCAGTGCAGCGCTGGTATCCAGGCCGCCTGAGAAAGCGATGCCAATACGTTGTCCTACCGGAAGATGCTTGAGAATCGTCGTCATATAATAAAACCCTGCTTGATTGACTGATTAGAGACCGCTTTCGCTATCTGTGCATTTTTATGCAAAATAAGTGAGTATTCATTTAATCATCTTTTGTCGATGACCGAAAGAGACTCCTGCGTTTTTTGTAAAAATTTTGGTCTGATTGCTCTGACTGAAGTCGCCTTGACAGGTGGGGTCAACTATCAATATACTGAACGCCGATTTTACGTCCCGTCTTCGGTACCAAATCCCAGCATTATTTGCAAATTCTGTCCAAAACGCGTAGAATTTGCCACGTTTCAGGCGCGGGGTGGAGCAGCCTGGTAGCTCGTCGGGCTCATAACCCGAAGGTCGTCGGTTCAAATCCGGCCCCCGCAACCACTTTCCCATAAAGTTCTTTTTCAAATATACTGTGAAGACTTAGAGCCTTCGTAGCTGGATTTGAAAAAATTCTTTCGGAGAGTGCTCCAGGCCACAGTTGTGGCTATAGGGTTCAGTTATCTAAAGCCCCGATTTATCGGGGTTTTTTGTTATCTGACTACAGAATAACTGGGCTTTACGCCCTTTTTTTATGTCTTGGGGGTGGGCTTGTCCACATTAGAGCAAAAATTAACAGAGATGATTACTGCACCGGTCGAAGCACTGGGCTACGAACTGGTCGGCATCGAATTCGTTCGCGGCCGTACATCGACGCTGCGCATCTATATTGATAGTGAAGATGGCATCAATGTTGATGATTGTGCTGATGTTAGCCACCAGGTGAGTGCGGTTCTTGATGTTGAAGACCCGATTACCGTTGCGTACAACCTGGAAGTTTCCTCACCTGGCCTCGATCGCCCGATGTTCACGGCCGAACACTATGTGCGTTTTACCGGTGAAGAAGTGGCTCTCGTTCTGCGTATGGCCGTACAGAACCGCCGTAAATGGCAGGGAATTATCAAAGCCGTTGATGGTGAAATGATCACGGTAACAGTCGAAGGCAAAGATGAAGTGTTCGCGCTGAGTAATATCCAGAAGGCGAACCTGGTTCCCCACTTTTAACAGTCTGGATTGAGGTGAAAAGCCCGCGATGAACAAAGAAATTTTGGCTGTTGTTGAAGCCGTCTCCAATGAGAAATCACTGCCGCGTGAGAAGATTTTCGAAGCGCTGGAAAGTGCACTGGCTACAGCAACCAAGAAAAAATACGAGCAAGAGATCGATGTTCGCGTAGAAATCGATCGTAAAAGCGGTGACTTCGATACATTCCGTCGTTGGGTAATCGTTGAAGAAGTGACCCAGCCGACCAAAGAGATCACCCTGGAAGCGGCACGTTTTGAAGACGAAAGTCTGAACGTGGGTGAATACGTTGAAGATCAGATTGAATCTGTGACTTTCGACCGTATCACGACCCAAACCGCGAAACAGGTTATCGTGCAGAAAGTGCGTGAAGCCGAGCGCGCGCTGGTAGTTGACCAGTTCCGCGATCAGGAAGGCGAAATCATTACTGGCGTGGTGAAGAAAGTGAACCGCGACAACATCTCTCTGGAAATCAAATCCGAAGGGATGCCGGGTAACGCTGAAGCGGTAATTCTGCGTGAAGACATGCTGCCGCGTGAAAACTTCCGTCCAGGTGACCGTATTCGCGGTGTTCTGTATGCCGTGCGTCCTGAAGCGCGTGGTGCACAGCTGTTCGTGACCCGTTCTAAACCAGAAATGCTGGTTGAACTGTTCCGTATCGAAGTACCGGAAATCGGCGAAGAAGTTATCGAGATTAAAGCAGCGGCTCGCGATCCGGGCTCTCGTGCGAAAATTGCGGTGAAAACCAACGACAAGCGTATCGACCCAGTCGGTGCTTGCGTCGGTATGCGTGGTGCGCGTGTTCAGGCTGTCTCTACTGAGCTTGGCGGCGAGCGTATTGATATCGTTCTGTGGGACGATAACCCGGCGCAGTTCGTGATCAACGCAATGGCTCCAGCTGATGTGGCGTCTATCGTTGTTGACGAAGATAAACACACCATGGATATCGCTGTTGAAGCGGGCAACCTGGCTCAGGCAATCGGCCGTAATGGTCAGAACGTTCGCCTGGCGTCACAGCTGAGCGGCTGGGAACTCAACGTCATGACCGTTGATGACCTGCAGGCTAAGCATCAGGCTGAAGCCCACGCGGCGATCGATACCTTCACGAAGTACCTGGATATTGACGAAGATTTCGCCACTGTTCTGGTTGAAGAAGGTTTCTCTACGCTGGAAGAACTGGCCTATGTGCCAATGAAAGAGCTGCTGGAAATTGACGGTCTGGATGAGCCAACCGTTGAAGCCCTGCGTGAACGCGCTAAAAACGCACTGACCACCCTGGCACTGGCTCAGGAAGAAAGCCTTGGCGATAAGAAGCCGGCTGATGACCTGCTGAATCTGGAAGGTCTTGATCGTGCGATTGCGTTCAAGCTGGCTGCCCGTGGTGTTTGTACGCTGGAAGATCTCGCTGAGCAAGGCGTTGATGACCTGGCTGATATCGAAGGTTTAACCGACGAGAAAGCCGGCGAGCTCATCATGGCCGCACGTAATATTTGCTGGTTCGGCGACGAAGCGTAATAAACTGTAGCAGGAAGGAACAGCATGACTGATGTAACTGTAAAATCGCTGGCTGCTGAGATTCAGACCTCCGTGGACCGCCTGGTACAGCAATTTGCTGATGCAGGGATCCCGAAGTCCGCTGATGACTCGGTGACCGCGCAAGAAAAACAAACCTTGTTAACGCATCTGAACCGTGAACACGGTTCGACGCCTGACAAGTTAACGCTGCAACGCAAAACGCGTAGCACGTTAAACATCCCAGGTACCGGCGGCAAAAGCAAATCGGTACAAATTGAAGTCCGCAAGACGCGCACCTTTGTAAAACGTGATCCGCAAGAGGCAGAACGCCTTGCCGCGGAAGAGCAGGCACAGCGTGAAGCGGAAGAACAAGCTCAGCGTGAGGCGGAAGCAACCGCTAAACGTGAAGCAGAATTAAAAGCTGAACGTGAGGCCGCAGAAAAAGCGAAACGCGACGCAAGTGATAAAGTGAAGCGTGACGCTGCGGAAAAAGACAAAGTGAGCAATCAACAGACAGACGAAATGACCAAAACCGCCCAGGCTGAAAAAGCCCGCCGTGAAAATGAAGCTGCCGAGCTGAAGCGTAAAGCGGAAGAAGAAGCCCGTCGTAAGCTGGAAGAAGAAGCCCGTCGTGTGGCTGAAGAAGCACGTCGTATGGCAGAAGAAAACGAGAAGAACGGTGTTGATACCGCTGAGCAGTCTGAAGATACCAGCGACTATCATGTGACCACTTCTCAGCACGCACGTCAGGCTGAAGATGATAACGACCGTGAAGTTGAAGGCGGTCGTGGTCGTGGTCGCAATGCGAAAGCAGCGCGTCCGGCGAAAAAAGGCAATAAACACGCCGAGTCTAAAGCTGACCGTGAAGAAGCGCGTGCAGCGGTACGTGGTGGTAAAGGTGGCAAACAGCGTAAAGGTTCTTCTCTGCAGCAGGGCTTCCAGAAGCCAGCTCAGGCCGTTAACCGTGACGTTGTGATTGGCGAAACCATCACCGTTGGCGATCTGGCGAACAAGATGGCAGTTAAAGGCTCTCAGGTCATCAAAGCGATGATGAAGCTGGGCGCAATGGCGACCATCAACCAGGTTATCGACCAGGAAACCGCACAGCTGGTTGCCGAAGAGATGGGCCACAAAGTTATCCTGCGTCGTGAAAACGAGCTGGAAGAAGCGGTAATGAGCGACCGTGACACCGGTGCAGCGGCTGAGCCGCGTGCGCCAGTGGTGACCATCATGGGTCACGTTGACCACGGTAAAACCTCTCTGCTCGACTACATTCGTTCTACGAAAGTGGCCTCCGGTGAAGCGGGTGGTATTACCCAGCATATCGGTGCTTACCACGTAGAAACTGACAACGGTATGATCACCTTCCTGGATACCCCAGGCCACGCCGCGTTTACCTCAATGCGTGCTCGTGGTGCTCAGGCGACAGATATCGTTGTTCTGGTTGTTGCTGCTGACGATGGCGTTATGCCACAGACTATCGAAGCTATCCAGCACGCGAAAGCGGCGGGTGTGCCGGTCGTGGTTGCAGTGAACAAGATCGATAAGCCAGAAGCGGATCCGGATCGTGTTAAAAACGAACTGTCCCAGTACGGCATCATGCCAGAAGAGTGGGGCGGTGAAAGCCAGTTCGTACACGTGTCTGCGAAAGCAGGTACCGGTATCGACGAGCTGCTGGACGCGATCCTGCTGCAGGCTGAAGTTCTGGAACTGAAAGCGATCCGTAACGGTATGGCGAGCGGTGCTGTTATCGAATCCTTCCTGGATAAAGGCCGTGGCCCTGTAGCTACCGTTCTGGTTCGCGAAGGTACGCTGCATAAAGGCGATATCGTCCTGTGTGGTTTCGAATACGGTCGTGTTCGTGCGATGCGTAACGAACTGGGTCAGGAAGTCCTGGAAGCAGGTCCGTCCATTCCAGTGGAAATCCTGGGTCTGTCCGGTGTTCCGGCTGCCGGTGATGAAGTGACCGTTGTGCGTGACGAGAAGAAAGCGCGTGAAGTTGCACTGTATCGTCAGGGCAAATTCCGTGAAGTTAAACTGGCTCGTCAGCAGAAATCTAAACTCGAGAACATGTTTGCCAACATGACCGAGGGCGAAGTTCACGAAGTGAACGTTGTTCTGAAAGCCGACGTTCAGGGTTCTGTGGAAGCGATCTCCGACTCCTTGCTGAAACTGTCCACCGACGAAGTTAAAGTGAAGATCATCGGTTCTGGTGTAGGTGGTATCACCGAAACTGACGCAACCCTGGCTGCAGCGTCCAACGCCATCCTGGTTGGCTTCAACGTGCGTGCTGATGCTTCTGCTCGCCGCGTGATCGAAGCGGAAAGCCTGGATCTGCGTTACTACTCCGTCATCTATAACCTGATCGACGAAGTGAAAGCTGCGATGAGCGGTATGCTGTCTCCTGAGCTGAAACAGCAGATCATCGGTCTGGCTGAAGTACGTGACGTGTTCAAATCACCGAAATTCGGTGCGATCGCGGGCTGTATGGTTACCGAAGGTATCATCAAGCGTCACAACCCAATCCGTGTCCTGCGCGACAACGTGGTTATCTATGAAGGCGAGCTGGAATCTCTGCGCCGCTTCAAAGATGACGTGAACGAAGTCCGTAACGGTATGGAATGTGGTATCGGCGTGAAGAACTACAACGACGTTCGCGTTGGCGATATGATCGAAGTGTTCGAGATCATCGAAATTCAGCGTACCATCGCTTAATGACCGATTGTAGGCCGGGATCGCCTCGCGCCACCCGGCAATAATTTAAAAAAGGGGCTTTAGCCCCTTTTTTGTCTGGAGAATTTATTATGGCGAAAGAATTTGGTCGCCCTCAGCGCGTAGCGCAGGAAATGCAGAAAGAGATCGCCCTCATTCTGCAACGTGAAATTAAAGACCCTCGCGTGGGTATGATGACCACCGTGTCTGGCGTAGAAATGTCCCGTGACCTGGCGTATGCCAAAGTGTTCGTGACTTTCCTGAACGATCAGGATGAAGCCGCAGTTAAAAACGGTATCAAAGCCCTTCAGGAAGCCTCTGGTTTCATCCGCTCTCTGCTTGGTAAAGCGATGCGTCTGCGTATCGTGCCTGAGCTGACCTTCTTCTACGACAACTCGCTGGTCGAAGGTATGCGTATGTCTAACCTGGTAACCAGCGTGGTGAAACATGACGACGAACGTCGTGTTAACCCAGCGGACGACAGCAAGGAGGACTAATGAGTCGTCCTCGTCGTCGTGGTCGCGACGTGCATGGTGTGCTGCTGCTGGATAAACCCCAGGGCGCTTCCAGCAACGACGTGCTGCAAAAAGTTAAGCGTATTTTTAACGCCAACCGTGCGGGCCACACGGGTGCGCTGGACCCTCTGGCAACCGGTATGCTGCCGGTTTGTCTGGGGGAGGCGACAAAGTTTTCCCAGTATCTGCTCGACTCCGATAAGCGTTACCGCGTTATTGCCAAACTAGGACAGCGTACGGATACCTCCGACGCAGATGGTCAGGTGGTAGAAGAGCGTCCGGTGACATTCAGCGCGGAACAGCTTGATGCTGCGCTGGAGAGCTTCCGTGGGGACACGATGCAGGTGCCGTCGATGTATTCGGCGCTGAAATATCAGGGAAAAAAACTCTACGAATATGCACGCCAGGGCATTGAAGTCCCGCGTGAAGCCCGTCCCATAACCGTGTATGAACTGCTGTTTATTCGCCATGAAGGGGATGAGCTGGAGCTGGAAGTACACTGTTCGAAAGGCACCTATATTCGTACCATCATCGACGATCTCGGTGAAAAACTGGGCTGTGGCGCGCATGTTATCTACCTGCGCCGCCTTGCGGTGAGTAAGTATCCAGTAGAGCGGATGGTGACCCTTGAACATCTTCGCGCGTTGGTTGAACAGGCTGAAGCCCAGGGGATTGCTCCGGCAGATTTACTGGATCCATTGCTGATGCCAATGGACAGTCCGGCAGCGGACTTCCCTGTTGTTAATCTTCCTTTAACATCGTCCGTTTACTTTAAGAACGGAAACCCCGTTCGTACGGCTGATGCGCCGCTGGAAGGTCTGGTACGCGTGACTGAAGGTGATGAAGGCAAGTTTATTGGGATGGGCGAAATGGATGGTGAAGGGCGCGTTGCGCCGCGCCGTCTGGTCGTCGAATACCCGGTAGAAGCGTGACGGTGATAACGGCTCACCTTGCGATAAGCTGGGGAGGCGAGTAGAATATTGCCGCTTAACGTCTGGTAAATTGTTTAACAATTTGCGGGGCGTACATTGGATTGCTGAATTAGAGATCGGCATCCTTACATTCTTTATACTTTGGAGTTTGAAAATGTCTCTAAGCGTTGAAGCTAAAGCTAAAATCGTTTCTGAGTTTGGTCGTGGTACTAACGACAGCGGTTCTACCGAAGTTCAGGTTGCACTGCTGACTGCACAGATTAACCACCTGCAGGGTCACTTTGCAGAGCACAAAAAAGATCACCACAGCCGTCGTGGTCTGCTGCGCATGGTTTCTCAGCGTCGTAAACTGCTCGACTACCTGAAACGTAAAGATGTTGCACGCTACACCGCGCTGATCGAGCGTCTGGGTCTGCGTCGCTAAGTCTTGCGAGTTTCAGAAAAGGGGGCCTGATGGCCCCTTTTTTCAACCAGACGGCAGCAATTCACTGGAAACTATTGTATTGTTGCTATAAATGATCTTCATTGCAGAGGTTCGCGCGGCTAATGAGAGGCTTCACCCATGAGGGTGTCGGTTGTCATTAGTCGCGAGGATGCGAAGAAGGTCGGGTTAAATCGACAGCACGCCGTGGGTGTGCTGTCAAACATTTAAGAAAGGACAGAACTTTGCTGAATCCGATCGTTCGTAAATTCCAGTATGGTCAACATACCGTCACGCTGGAAACCGGCATGATGGCACGTCAGGCTACTGCTGCCGTTATGGTAAGCATGGATGACACCGCGGTATTCGTGACCGTAGTGGGCCAGAAAAAAGCAAAACCAGGTCAGGACTTCTTCCCGCTGACCGTTAACTACCAGGAGCGTACTTACGCTGCCGGTAAAATCCCAGGTGGTTTCTTCCGTCGTGAAGGCCGTCCAAGCGAAGGCGAAACCCTGATCGCGCGTCTGATTGACCGTCCCGTTCGCCCGCTGTTCCCGGAAGGTTTCGTGAACGAAGTTCAGGTTATCGCGACCGTTGTTTCCGTTAACCCACAGGTTAACCCGGACATCGTAGCGATGATCGGTGCATCTGCTGCCCTGTCACTGTCTGGTATTCCATTCAATGGCCCAATCGGTGCCGCGCGCGTAGGTTACATCAACGACCAGTACGTACTGAACCCAACTCAGGAAGAGCTGAAAGAAAGTAAGCTGGACCTGGTGGTTGCAGGTACTGAAGCGGCTGTCCTGATGGTTGAATCCGAAGCTGAACTGCTGAGCGAAGACCAGATGCTGGGCGCCGTGGTCTTCGGTCACGATCAGCAGCAGGTTGTTATCCAGAACATCAACGACCTGGTGAAAGAAGCGGGTAAACCACGTTGGGACTGGCAGCCAGAAGCGGCAAACGACGCACTGAATGCACGCGTTGCTGCACTGGCAGAATCTCGTCTGAGCGATGCGTACCGTATCACTGACAAACAAGAGCGTTACGCTCAGGTTGACGTGATCAAATCTGACGTTACAGCAGCCCTGGTTGCTGAAGACGAAACGCTGGACGCTAACGAAATTGGTGAAATCCTGCACGCAATCGAGAAAAACGTTGTTCGTAGCCGCGTTCTGGCTGGTGAGCCGCGTATCGATGGCCGCGAAAAAGACATGATCCGTGGTCTGGACGTTCGTACTGGCGTACTGCCACGTACTCACGGTTCTGCACTGTTCACCCGTGGTGAAACTCAGGCGCTGGTGACGGCAACTCTGGGTACTGCCCGTGATGCACAGATCATCGACGAACTGATGGGCGAGCGTACTGACAGCTTCCTGTTCCACTATAACTTCCCTCCGTACTCCGTAGGTGAAACCGGTATGGTGGGTTCACCGAAGCGTCGTGAAATTGGTCACGGTCGTCTGGCGAAGCGCGGTGTGCTGGCAGTGATGCCAGACGCAGACAAATTCCCGTACACCGTTCGTGTGGTTTCTGAAATCACCGAATCTAACGGTTCTTCTTCTATGGCTTCCGTGTGTGGTGCCTCTCTGGCGCTGATGGATGCAGGCGTGCCAATCAAAGCCGCTGTTGCGGGTATCGCAATGGGTCTGGTGAAAGAAGGCGACAACTTTGTTGTTCTGTCTGACATTCTGGGCGACGAAGATCACCTGGGCGATATGGACTTCAAAGTAGCGGGTTCCCGCGACGGTATCTCTGCACTGCAGATGGATATCAAAATTGAAGGTATCACCAAAGAGATCATGCAGGTTGCTCTGAACCAGGCTAAAGGTGCGCGTCTGCACATCCTGGGCGTGATGGAACAGGCGATTAACGCACCGCGTGGCGATATTTCTCAGTTCGCTCCGCGTATTCACACCATCAAGATCAATCCAGACAAGATCAAAGATGTTATCGGTAAGGGCGGTTCTGTTATCCGTGCTCTGACCGAAGAAACTGGCACCACCATCGAAATCGAAGATGACGGTACAGTGAAGATTGCTGCAACCGATGGCGAGAAAGCGAAATTCGCTATCCGTCGTATCGAAGAAATCACCGCAGAAATCGAAGTGGGCCGTATCTACGCTGGTAAAGTGACCCGTATCGTTGACTTTGGCGCGTTCGTTGCTATCGGTGGCGGTAAAGAAGGTCTGGTTCACATCTCTCAGATCGCTGACAAGCGCGTTGAGAAAGTGACCGATTACCTGCAGATGGGCCAGGAAGTACCGGTTAAAGTTCTGGAAGTTGACCGCCAGGGCCGTATCCGTCTGAGCATTAAAGAAGCAACCGAGCAGTCTCAGCCAGCTGCTGCGCCAGAAGCACAGGCAGCAGAACAGCAAGGCGAGTAAGTTGCCATTTGCCCTCCGCTTTGCGGAGGGCCTATTATCAGGCAGGACGCCTTGTTAAGCCGCCGGGGGACAGGACGTTCATCCAATAGTTGTCTTCGGGAGTGGGAAATGAAGCCTTTTTTGCGCTGGTGTTTCGTTGCGACAGCTCTAACGCTGGCAGGATGCAGCAACTCTGCCTGGCGTAAGAGCGAAGTCCTCGCAGTGCCATTGCAACCGACTTTGCAGCAGGAAGTGATTCTGGCACGCATGGAACAAATTCTTGCCAGTCGGGCTTTAACCGATGACGAACGCGCACAGCTTTTATATGAGCGCGGAGTGTTGTATGATAGTCTCGGTCTGAGGGCATTGGCGCGAAATGATTTTTCACAAGCGCTGGCAATCCGACCTGATATGCCTGAAGTATTCAATTACTTAGGCATTTATTTAACGCAGGCAGGCAATTTTGATGCTGCCTATGAAGCGTTTGATTCTGTACTTGAGCTTGATCCAACTTACAACTACGCGCACTTGAATCGCGGTATCGCATTATATTACGGCGGTCGTGACAAGTTAGCGCAAGATGATCTGCTGGCGTTTTATCAAGACGATCCTAATGATCCTTTCCGTAGCCTGTGGCTTTACATCGTTGAGCGGAAGCTCGATGAGAAGCAGGCAAAAGAGGCACTGAAACAGCGCTTCGATAAATCGGACAAGGAACAGTGGGGATGGAACATTGTCGAGTTCTACCTGGGCAACATTAGCGAAGCAACGCTGATGGAACGCCTCAAGGCGGACGCAACGGATAACACCTCGCTCGCTGAGCATCTCAGTGAAACCAACTTCTATTTAGGTAAGTACTACCTAAGTCTGGGGGATAAGGACAGCGCTACGGCACTGTTCAAATTAGCGGTTGCTAACAACGTACACAACTTCGTTGAGCACCGTTATGCATTGTTGGAATTATCGCTCTTGGGCCAGGAGCAAGACGACCTGGCAGAATCGGACCAGCAATAGCTGACGACATAAACATCAGCCCGTAATCTTTTGATTGCCATCACCTTAACTGGTGAGGGCGTTGTTGTTCGTCAATACATCTAATTTGAGCCGGTTCACACTTTTCAATGAAAATTGCAGATCATTTTCACGATGAGCTAAGTAGACTGGCCGCCATTGACATTGAGGCACTCGTACTACATGGCTGAATTCGAAACCACTTTTGCAGATCTGGGCCTGAAGGCTCCTATCCTTGAAGCCCTTAACGATCTGGGTTACGAAAAACCATCTCCGATCCAGGCAGAATGTATCCCACATCTGCTCTCTGGTCGTGACGTGCTGGGCATGGCCCAGACTGGTAGCGGTAAAACTGCGGCGTTCTCGCTGCCGCTGCTGAACAACATTGATCCGGACCTGCGTGCTCCGCAGATCCTCGTCCTGGCTCCAACCCGTGAACTGGCTGTTCAGGTTGCTGAAGCAATGACGGAATTCTCTAAACATATGCGCGGCGTAAACGTGGTAGCCCTGTACGGCGGCCAGCGTTATGACGTGCAGTTACGCGCCCTGCGCCAGGGCCCACAGATTGTTGTCGGTACGCCGGGCCGTCTGCTGGATCACCTGAAGCGCGGTACTCTGGACCTCTCTAAACTGAGCGGCCTGGTACTGGATGAAGCAGATGAAATGCTGCGTATGGGCTTCATCGAAGACGTAGAAACTATCATGGCGCAGATCCCGGACGGTCATCAGACCGCGCTGTTCTCTGCAACCATGCCAGAAGCGATTCGTCGCATTACCCGCCGCTTCATGAAAGAGCCGCAGGAAGTGCGTATTCAGTCCAGCGTCACCACTCGCCCGGACATCAGCCAGAGCTACTGGTCTGTATACGGCATGCGCAAAAACGAAGCGCTGGTACGTTTCCTGGAAGCGGAAGATTTTGATGCGGCGATTATCTTCGTTCGTACCAAAAACGCGACCCTGGAAGTGGCTGAAGCGCTTGAGCGTAGCGGCTACAACAGCGCAGCGCTGAACGGCGACATGAATCAGGCCCTGCGTGAGCAGACTCTGGAGCGTCTGAAAGACGGTCGTCTGGATATCCTGATTGCAACCGACGTGGCAGCACGTGGTCTGGACGTTGAGCGTATCAGCCTGGTTGTTAACTACGACATCCCGATGGACTCCGAGTCTTACGTTCACCGTATCGGCCGTACCGGTCGTGCGGGTCGTGCGGGTCGTGCTCTGCTGTTCGTTGAGAACCGTGAGCGTCGTCTGCTGCGTAACATCGAACGCACCATGAAGCTGACCATTCCAGAAGCTGACCTGCCAAACGCAGAACTGCTGGGCAAACGCCGTCTGGAGAAATTCGCCGCGAAAGTTCAGCAGCAGCTGGAAAGCAGCGATCTGGATCAGTACCGTGCACTGCTGTCGCAGATTCAGCCAACCGCTGAAGGCGAAGAGCTGGATATGGAAACCCTGGCTGCAGCACTGCTGAAAATGGCGCAAGGCGAACGTAGCCTGATCGTGCCACCAGATGCACCAATGCGTCCTAAGCGTGAATTCCGTGACCGTGACGATCGCTTCGAACGTCGTGGCGACCGTAACGATCGTGGCCCACGTGGTGACCGTCCAGAGCGCGGTGGTGAAGACCGTCCACGTCGTGAGCGTCGTGACGCGGGCGACATGGAGCTGTACCGCATTGAAGTGGGCCGTGATGATGGTGTTGAAGTTCGTCATATCGTTGGCGCGATCGCTAACGAAGGCGACATCAGCAGCCGTTACATTGGTAACATCAAGCTGTTCGCATCCCACTCTACCATTGAGCTGCCAAAAGGCATGCCGGGCGAAGTACTGCAGCACTTTACTCGCACCCGCATCCTGAACAAGCCGATGAACATGCAGCTGCTGGGCGATGCACAGCCACGTCCTGACCGTGGCGGCGAACGTCGTGGCGGTGGTCGCGGTTTCGGTGGTGAGCGTCGTGAAGGCGGTCGCAGCGAAGGTCGTGGCGGTGAAGGTCGTCGTTTCTCCGGCGAGCGCCGTGAAAACCGTGGCCCACGTCGTGACGAAGGTTCAAGCCGTCGTCGTGACGCGTAAGCCTTACGCCACTGACGTAAAGTAAAATATACAGCCCCGATAAACGCTATCGGGGCTTTTTTTATTTCTTTTGTACTCCTGTACTGGTACAGTGCTGCACATTAAAATGCATCACCGCATTATTGACTGGAGAAATGGCTGTATGGCGACACTAACCACCACCCAAACGTCACCTTCGCTGCTTGGCGGCGTGGTGATCATCGGCGGAACCATTATTGGGGCCGGGATGTTCTCCCTGCCCGTGGTCATGTCCGGTGCGTGGTTCTTCTGGTCGCTGGCGGCGCTGGTCTTTACCTGGTTCTGTATGCTCCATTCCGGGCTGATGATCCTCGAAGCGAACCTGAACTACCGTATTGGTTCGAGCTTCGACACCATTACCAAAGATCTTTTAGGTAAAGGCTGGAACCTGGTGAACGGCCTCTCCATCGCGTTTGTGCTTTACATCCTGACCTACGCGTATATTTCAGCGAGCGGCTCGATTCTGCATCACACCTTTTCGGAGATGTCGCTGAACGTTCCGGCGCGTCTGGCGGGGCTGTGTTTTGCCCTTGGCGTGGCGTTTATCGTCTGGATGAGTACCAAAGCGGTGAGCCGTATGACGGCGATTGTGCTGGGCGCGAAGGTCATCACCTTCTTCCTGACCTTTGGCAGCCTGCTGGGGCACGTCACTCCCGCCACACTGTTTAACGTCGCCGAAGTGAATACCTCCTACACGCCGTACCTGCTGATGACGCTACCGTTCTGTCTGGCGTCGTTCGGCTACCACGGCAATGTGCCGAGCCTGATGAAGTACTACGGCAAAGATCCGCGTACGATTGTGAAATGCCTGGTCTACGGTACGCTGCTGGCGTTGGGTCTGTATGTGATTTGGCTGCTGGGGACGATGGGTAATATCCCGCGTCCGGAATTTATCGGCATTGCGCAGAAGGGCGGTAACATCGATGTGCTGGTGCAGGCGCTGAGTGGTGTGCTGAACAGCCGTAGTCTGGATCTCTTGCTGGTGGTGTTCTCCAACTTTGCTGTGGCGAGCTCTTTCCTCGGCGTAACGCTGGGCCTGTTTGACTACCTGGCGGATCTGTTTGGCTTTGATGATTCTGCTATGGGGCGCTTCAAAACCGCGCTGCTGACCTTCCTGCCACCGATTGTAGGAGGTCTGCTGTGGCCGAACGGTTTCCTGTACGCCATCGGCTATGCCGGACTGGCGGCAACCATCTGGGCGGCGATTGTCCCGGCGCTGCTGGCGCGTGAATCACGTAAACGCTTCGGCAGCCCTAAATTCCGCGTCTGGGGCGGCAAGCCAATGATTGTGCTGATTCTGGTGTTTGGTGTTGGTAACGCGCTGGTGCACGTGCTGTCGAGCTTTAACCTGTTGCCTGTGTATCAGTAAACGCCTCTTTTCGCCCTCTCCCGCAGGGAGAGGGCCGGAGTAACAAAACACACTTCCCTACATTTCTTCTTTCACCTGCATCGCCAGCTCAAACGAATGCAAACGCGCTTGGTGATCGAAAATCTGGCCATTAACCATAATCTCATCCGCCTGCGTTTCACGCAGCACCGCTTCAAGCCCGTGACGCACTTTCGCCTTATCGCCCACCAGAGACATGCTCAGCGCCTGCTGCACGCCATATTGCTCGGAAGCGGACCACAGCTGATGCATATTCTCCACCGGCGGCGGGAGTTGACCCGTCTCGCCGCGGCGCAGCTTCACAAACGCCTGCTGCATGGAGGTGAACAGGAATTCCGCGTCGCGATTGCTGTCGGCGGCAATGATGTTGATACACACCATCGCGTACGGTTTTTCCAGACGTTCAGATGGTTTGAAGTTCGTGCGGTAGAGATGCAGCGCCTGATGCAGCATATCCGGCGCGAAGTGTGAGGCAAACGCAAATGGCAGCCCCAGCTGTGCGGCAAGCTGTGCGCTGTAGAGGCTTGAGCCCAGCAACCACACCGGGATCTTCTCGCCGTAGCCCGGAACCGGGCGCACGTGTGGGTTCGGGTCCCGCGCATCGAACCAGTCCACCAGTTCCGTTACATCGCGTGGGAAGTTGTCGATATCCCCACTCATATGGCGACGTAGAGCGCGCATGGTCGGTTGATCGCTGCCCGGCGCACGGCCAAGCCCTAAATCAATGCGCCCTGGATAGAGGGTATTGAGCGTACCAAACTGCTCGGCAATCACCAGGGGCGCATGGTTCGGCAACATGACGCCACCGGATCCGAGATGCAGCGTGGTGGTGTTCGCCGCCAGATAGCCAATCAGTACTGATGTCGCGGCACTGGCGATACCCACCATATTGTGGTGTTCCGCCAGCCAGTAGCGGTGATAGCCACGTTTTTCGGCAAGAAGAGCAAGATCCAGAGAGTGGGAAAAGGCCTCGCCCGCTGAGGAGCCTTGTGGTATCGGCGCCAGATCCAGCACCGAAAACGGAATGGTTTTATCAGTCATAACAGCTCACTTTGTCGACGGTGAATCTTTTAATAGTGCATTAAAAATTAATAACCGTTGTTAACAAAGTGAGCCTTTACACTTTATCGCTATGCCTGCAGTTCCAGCCCGGCGAGGCGCTTCCAGTAACCGTTGCAGTCGCTGTTAGCGGTCAGCGGCAGCGGAGATGTCCCGTTTTCATTGGCGCGGAAGGCGTCCAGCATTGCGAACACGCTGGTATCCAGCGGCGACAGACGCACCATGTCTACCAGCCCGTTCATCGATGCCAGCTCATTGCCCAGGTTATAGACATAACCGCTCATGGTCTGAATACCGTTCAGGACAAACACCTGCTGATTCTCCTGCGACAGCATGCTGCGTCCGTTCGGGTACTTGATACAGCAGGTCTCACACTCGTCTTTCGGACGGTCTTCCGAGCGTGCTGTAAAGCAGCGCGCAGAGTACGCCAGCGGCAGGTGGCCGTAACTGAGCACTTCCACTTCAAACTGATTGCGAATACCTAACGCTTCGCACTGTGTCAGCAGGTTTACCAGCCAGTCGCGAGAAAGTTCGACTGGCATGCACCAGCGCGTCATCCCCTGTTTGAGCAGCAGACGCAGGGTCACGGCGTTATAGCAGTTCAAGGCATGGCCTGCGACAAACGGCAGTTTGCGTTCGGCGCACATGTTCACCACACCCAGATCGCTCGCTTCCAGCAGAAACTCACCGTTCTCTACGTAACGTTTTAGCTCTCCCAGTTCAGAAGAGGCCTGAACCAGTGCCAAAGTCGACAACACAACCTGTTTGCCGCTTCCCGCCAGGCTTTTGGCCATATCCAGCCAGTCACCCACTTTTGTTGCCCGGCGCTTGCTGCATACCGCTTCGCCGAGGTAAATCACATCGGCACTGCTGGTTGCGGCCTGTTGATAAAAATCTTCCAGCGTCTCTTTTGGCCAGTAGTAGAGCACTGGCCCTAATGAATATTTCATGGTTATCTCACTGCCATTTACGGTGATACGCGCCAAGCGTGGTTTGTGTACCTTCAGACATCGAGCCGAGCGTCTCCATCCAGGCTGGCTGTGGGGCATAGTTCTGCGGATCGGCCATACAGCGGTCAATGGCCTGACGCCAGACTTTTGCCACCTGGCTCACGTAGGCCGGGCTGCGCTGGCGACCTTCGATTTTTACCGAGGCAATATTGGCCGCCAGCAGTTCCGGCAGCAGTTCCAGCGTGTTGAGGCTGGTGGGTTCTTCCAGCGCGTGGTAACGCTCGCCATCGACCAGATAGCGACCTTTACACAGCGTCGGATAGCCAGCGTTTTCACCGTCCTGATAGCGGTCGATCAGTACTTCATTCAGACGAGACTCCAGCCCCTGCGGCGTCTGCTGCCAGCGAACAAATCGGGCAGGGGAGCAGGCCCCGACGGTATTCGGCGATTCACCGGTTAAATAAGAGGAAAGATAGCAACGGCCTTCAGCCATGATGCACAGGCTACCAAAAGCAAAAACTTCCAGCGGCACTGGCGTGACGCGCGCGAGTTGCTTAACCTGATGAATAGAGAGCACACGCGGCAACACCACGCGGGCCACGTCAAAGTGTTGATGGTAAAAACGCACGGCCTCTTCGTTAGTGGCAGATGCCTGAACAGAGACGTGGCGCTCAATATGGGGATAGCGTTCTGCCGCATACTCAAGCATAGCGAGGTCGGCCAGGATCAGCGCATCCGCACCCAGCTGTGCCGCCATATCCACCGCACGCTGCCAGCGGGCATAGCCATCAGGATGGGCAAAAGTATTGATGGCGATATGCAGTTTGCGGCGGTGCTGGTGAACGAAGTTAACGGCTTCCTGAAGCTTTTTCTCCGTAAAGTTAAGGCCAGCAAAATGGCGGGCGTTGGTGTCATCTTTCAGCCCGATATAGACCGCATCGGCCCCATTTTCGATGGCCGCCTTAAGCGCCGGAAGGTTTCCGGCTGGGCAGAGCAGCTCCATAATTTATCCTGATGTAGTCGATCGCAAAATTGTTAACGAGCTGGGATTTTAATTAACCCATACGCGACAATTTTTGATTTAAGGCAGCTAATGGCGTATTGATGGCACCAATAATGAGGTACGGCGGACGACGGTTTGTTGATTTACGCCGCTATGTTGCGCTTCGGATATGGCAAAATAGCAGGACTATAGATATCAGGGAGTAAAGCTCGTGCTGGATAAACTGCGTTCACGTCTCGTACAATTTGGTCCATCAATGCTGAGCGTGCCGGTCAAGCTGGCACCGTTCGCGCTTAAACGTCAGGTGCTGGAGCAGGTCCTGAGCTGGCAGTTCCGCCAGGCGCTGCAGGACGGCGAGCTGGAGTTCCTGGAAGGCCGCTGGCTAAGCATTGAAGTGCGTGACATCGGGCTACGCTGGTTTACCTCCGTTGAGAATGACCAGCTGATCGTACGTGAATCCGCTGACGCGGATGTGAGCTTTAGCGCCAACGCCAGCGATCTGCTGATGATTGCCGCGCGTAAGCAAGATCCGGATACGCTCTTCTTCCAGCGTCGTCTGGTCATTGAAGGCGATACGGAGCTGGGCCTGTACGTTAAGAATTTAATGGATGCCATTGAGCTGGAGCAGATGCCAAAAGCGCTGCGTGTCATGTTGATGCAAATGGCAGATTTCGTTGAGGCTGGGCTGAAAAGCCCGCCGGAAAGCAAACACACTTCAGTAGGTGAGCCATGCTGATTCGAGTTGAAATTGGGATTGATGCACCGGGAATTGATGCGTTGCTACGCCGCTCTTTTGAGAGCGATGCCGAGGCCCAACTGGTCCACGATCTCCGTGAAGACGGCCTGATTACGCTGGGGCTGGTTGCTACCGATGACGAAGGTCAGGTGGTCGGCTATGTGGCCTTCAGTCCGGTCATCGTTCAGGGCGAAGATCTTCAGTGGGTGGGAATGGCACCGCTGGCGGTAGATGAAAACTATCGCGGGCAAGGGCTGGCACGTCAGCTGGTCTATGAAGGGCTGGATTCGCTCAATGAGTTCGGTTATGCAGCCGTTGTCACGCTGGGCGATCCGGCGTTCTATGGACGATTGGGCTTTGAGCAGGCCGCGCATTACGATCTGCGCTGCCGCTGGCCGGGTACGGAATCCGCCTTCCAGGTCCATCGTCTGGCGGACGACGCGCTCAACGGGGTCAATGGCCTGGTCGAGTACCACGACCATTTCAATCGCTTTTAATCAGGCGCTCGCGTAGCGCCTCAAACGAGCCGTCTCCGCTCACGAGGCGCTCTTTCTGGCGCTTCGTCAACTGCTTAATACGGTATTCCAGTCTTAGCGCCAGCGATCTGTCACCAACAGGTGCTGAAAAGGCGAGTTGTAGTTCTCCTTTCCCCCGCAGTGCTTTTGCCCCTTTTCCCGTTTGATGTTGTAAAAAACGCCGCGCCACATCGGTAGTGATCCCGGTGTAGAGTGCGTTATCAGCGGTTCGGACAAGATAGAGAAACCAGCACACGGTAAACAGATTCAGTATGTTAAGGTGAACGCACCATAGCATGAGAGAGAATGAAAATGGAAACACTGGCCACCATTAACCGCTGGCTGGCGAAACAGCATGTCGTCACCTGGTGCGTGTACAGCGAGGGTGAGATGTGGTGCGCAAACGCGTTTTACTACTACGATCCGGAGCGTGTGGCCTTTTATATCATGAGTGAAGATAAGACACGTCATGCGCAGATGACTGGCCAGCAGGCGGAGGTCGCGGGCACGGTGAATGGCCAGCCTAAAACGGTCGCATTGATCCGTGGGGTGCAGTTTAAAGGGGAAATCCGTCGTCTGGACGGAGAAGAGAGCGACGCGCGTCGTAAGCTTTACACGCGCCGCTTTCCGGTTGCCGCTGCGCTAAAAGCCCCGGTATGGGAAATCCGCCTTGATGAGCTGAAATTTACCGACAACACGCTGGGCTTTGGCAAGAAGCTGCACTGGCTACGCGCCGAGCAGGCGTAGCGCTTCGCGGTTAAATGCCGGAAGATCGTCTGGGGTTCGGCTGGTGATCAGCTGGTCTTTGTCGTTGACCACTTCCTGATCGTAAAACTCGGCTCCCGCATTTTTCAGATCGATAACGATCGGTTTCACAGCCGTGAGCTTACGCCCGCGTACAACCTCAGCGCTGATGAGCAGTTGCGGGCCGTGGCAGATGGCAAAGACCGGTTTGCCGGTAGAGACAAAGTCCCGTGTAAAGGTCACGAAGCGTTCATCGCCGCGCAGGGAATCCGGTGAATGGCCGCCGGGTAACAGCAAGGCGTCAAAATCTGACGGGCTAACGTTATCGATAGTCTCGTCGATGGTCACGCTGGCCTCACCCTTATGGCCTTTCACCGTTTTGCCCGCTTCTTTCTCAATGGTGATGACCTCATGTCCCGCCTTGCGGAACGCCTCGGCTGGAGAGGTGAATTCTGAATCTTCAAACTCGTCGGTAATCAAGACTGCGATTTTTTTGCCCATGCTTCCTCCGTTGTTTTGGCTTCAGACTGATTTTTCTCCGCTTGTGGTAAATACTTACCTGTAACAGACTTCTAAGTGTGGTCAACCACGCTAAGTTCGCAAACGGACAATTCTGTAAAGGGGAAAAGATGAGTCAGGTACTGCTTACAGGCGCAACCGGGTTGGTGGGCGGGCATTTGCTGCGTCTGCTGATTCAGGAGCGCAAAGTGAATTATATTGCCGCCCCGACGCGGCGACCGCTCGCAGATATCTTCGGCGTCTTCAACCCACATGATCCGCAGCTGACGGACGCGCTGGCACAGGTGCAGGACCCCATTGATATCGCATTTTGTTGTCTCGGCACGACCCGGCGTGAGGCGGGCAGTAAAGAGGCGTTTGTGCATGCGGACTACACACTGGTGGTGGATACCGCACTTACGGCCAAAAGGCTTGGGGCGAAACATTTCCTGGTGGTCAGCGCGCTGGGTGCCAGCGCCGGATCGCCTTTTTTCTACAACAACGTGAAGGGCAAAATGGAGGACGCGCTGATTGCGCAGAGGTGGGATTACCTGACGATTGTTCGCCCCTCCATGTTGCTGGGACACCGCGACGAACGGCGTTTTAATGAATCTATTTTTGCACCGCTATTCCGCATTCTTCCGGGGAACTGGAAATCCATTGAGGCGCAGGATGTCGCACGCGCGATGCTAAAAGAGGCGCTTTCACCTTCGAAGGAAGGGGTGAACATTATCCCTTCGGCAAAACTGCGTGAAATCGCGCAGGGCGAGGCGTAAACTCCCCCGGCTAATTACCTACTACTCTCCGGGGAATGCTATGACTGGTCAGTCTTCATCTCAGGCGGCAACACCTGTTCAATGGTGGAAGCCCGCGCTCTTCTTTCTTGTGGTCATTATCGGCCTCTGGTATGTGAAATGGCAGCCCTACTACGGCAAAGCCTTCACCGCCGCCGAAACGCACAGTATCGGTAAATCTATTCTCGCTCAGGCTGATGCCAGCCCGCTGCAGGCGGCGTGGGATTACGCCATGGTCTACTTCCTTGCCGTCTGGAAAGCCGCCGTTTTAGGCGTCATTCTGGGGTCACTGATTCAGGTACTTATTCCGCGGAACTGGCTGGTGAAAACTCTTGGGCAGTCGCGATTTCAGGGCACGCTGCTGGGGACGATTTTCTCTCTGCCGGGCATGATGTGCTCCTGCTGTGCGGCTCCTGTTACTGCGGGGATGCGTCGCCAGCGTGTCTCGATGGGCGGCGCGCTGGCTTTCTGGATGGGTAACCCGCTGTTAAACCCGGCGACGCTGGTGTTTATGGGTTTTGTTCTGGGCTGGCATTTTGCGTTCATCCGTCTGGTGGCTGGATTGCTGACGGTGCTGGTGGTCGCGACGCTGGTACAAAAATGGGTGAAAGATAATGCCGTTGAACCGGCGTCAGTTGAGCTGAACGTCAGCGAGCCTCAGGGGAGTTTCTTCATGCGCTGGGGCCAGGCGTTATGGCAGCTTTTCTGGAGCACCATCCCGGTCTATATCCTTGCGGTACTGGTTCTGGGGGCTGCGCGCGTCTGGCTTTTCCCACATGCGGATGGCGCTATCGACAACACGCTGATGTGGGTCATTGCGATGGCCGTTGCAGGCTGCCTGTTTGTGATCCCAACGGCGGCTGAGATCCCGATTGTGCAGACCATGATGCTGGCTGGCATGGGCACCGCACCGGCGCTGGCGCTGCTCATCACACTGCCTGCAATTAGCCTGCCGTCGCTTATCATGCTGCGTAAATCATTCCCGGCCAAAGCGCTGTGGCTGACTGCGGGGCTTGTGGCGTTGAGTGGGGTGGTAGTAGGAAGTTTTGCATTGGTTTAAGGCAAAAAAATACCCGGCATTGCCGGGTATTTTTTGTTACTTGATATAAGTAAACGCGGTGGTGACGTGTTTCACGCCGCTCACCCGGCTGGCGATATCAGCCGCGGCTTTCCCTTCACGGTCGGTTACCAGACCCAGCAGGAACACTTCACCGTTTTCCGTCGTCACTTTCACGTTGGAAGATTTCACCTGATCAGAACCCAGCAGCTGGGAACGCACTTTGGTGGTGATCCAGGTGTCAGACGATGCGGTGCCCAGGCTGACAGGCTGTCCCTGGCGCACTTCGTTGAAGACTTCTGTCGTACCTTCTACACCCATCGCAATCTGTTTGGCGCGGGAGGCGAGTTCCATGTTAGGGGCCTGGCCTGCAAGCAGCACTTTGCCCTGATAAGCCGTCACATTGATGCGCGCTTCTTTCTTAATCTGTTCGTCTTTCGACAGCGCACTGTTGACGCGCAGCTCAAGCGTACCGTCATCCACCTGCGTCCCGACAGAACGCGGATCGGTTGCCGCTTTGGTGCCTACCGCAGCAGTACCCACGACAGCCGCAGCGATACATCCCTGAAGCAGTAATGCAGACATAAGGACTGCGAGGGTCGATAAAGCCTTCATAAGAACTCCTTAATCATCCTGGTGAGGGAAAAGCGTGTTATCGATCAGGTCGCATAAGCAATTTACCGTCAGCATATGCATTTCCTGAATACGCGCGCTACGGTGAGAAGGAATGCGGATTTCCACATCCTGCGGCCCCAGCAGACCCGCCAGCTCACCACCGTCATAGCCGGTTAAAGCCACGATAGTCATGTCCCGGGTTACGGCGGCTTCAACGGCTTTAACAATGTCCCGGCTGTTGCCGCGTGTGGATATTGCCAGCAGTACATCTCCGGCATGGCCGAGGGCTCGCACCTGCTTAGCGTAAATTTCGTCATGCAGACGATCGTTAGCAATCGCTGTTAAGACCACATTATCGGTATTAAGTGCAATGGCAGGTAAACTCGGACGTTCTGTTTCAAAACGATTGATCATGCTGGCAGCAAAATGCTGTGCGTTGGCGGCTGACGTTCCGTTGCCACAACAGAGGATTTTGTTGCCATTAAGCAGGGATTGCACCAGCGTCATCGCGGCACGGGAGATCGCATCCGGTAGCGCTTCCGCCGCGGCAATCTGAGTCTGGATGCTTTCTGTGAAGCACACTTTAATTCTTTCGAGCACGTTATCCCTTTTAAATCTTAATTATGCGTCTTCGCCAAAAGCGTTTTTAAGCCATTCGATCTCATTTCCGGTGAAGGCTATCACATCGAACCGGCAATCCACAGTATCAAAGCTCCCATTATGGCGGGCAAGCCACAAGTGGGCAGTCTGTAATAATTTATGTTGTTTGGCGAGCGTCACGCTGGCGGCAGCGCCGCCAAAACGGGAGGACTGTCGAAAACGGACTTCTACAAACACAATGACCTGAGCCTCTTTCATGATCAGGTCAATCTCGCCGCCGCGCCCACGGACGTTAGCGGCGATAAAGCGCAGTCCTTTGCCTTCAAGCCAGCGACGCGCCTTTAACTCCCACGCATCGCCGGTCTCTTTACGGCTTAACTGGCCGGGACGATTTGCCCCTGCTGGTATTTGAGCCATGATAACTTCCTGTTGATCACGCAATCCTGAGTAGCGGTCAGATCGCCGGTGTTGCCGTTAAGCTCAAAGCCTGGCACTTGACGCATTTGGGTAAAGTGGTTTGCCAGCGCCCACGCATCGACACCCATCGCATACAGACGCGCCAGAGAGTAGTCGTTACGTACTGCCCCCAGCGCCTGCTGCATCAGTGCCGGATTGCTGCCTGCCAGCATAGGGATTTCGCTGTACTGCAGACCGTCCATTTCCAGACGGAAATCCGGGCCTGCAGTGCCCTGCGCGCTGCGTGAACTGGCGTACAGCGTTGCACCGCTCTGGCTGCCGTTACGCATTGCAATCATCGGTTTGATAAAGGCGATCTCTTGCGGCGTGGCGACAATATAGGCGGCATCCACTTTACCGCCACCGCTGATCTGCGCGTCGGTAGGTGGGGCCGGGATTGTCAGACCGCCAATTGTCACGCCCTGCTGCTGCGGCAGGCTTGCGGTTACCGGGCTACCGTTCAGCGCGATGCCTGCTCCGCCATTTACGCCAGCGCGCAGTTCAGAGACGGAACCGAATTTCTGCTGCAGCACCATACCGCCACCGAGCTTCTGCCATTCATTGGCAAAGGCATTCGCGACGCGATCGCCCAGCGTACTGCGTGGGATGAGCAACAGAGGAGCCTGTTTACCCTGCTCGTGGATATGTCGTGCGGCATCGCGGGCTTCATCTTCAGGGGAAAGTGCGAAGTAGCAGATATTGGCGCGGTTCTGAACCTGCTCAGGCTGATTGAGCGCCAGCACGTTCAGCGTGGTATTGCTCTTCATCAGCTCTTCCACGTTGTTTTTCAACAACGGGCCGACAACGATGCTTGCACCGTCCTGTTGAACCTGCGCCAGAACCTGGTCAAGCGGCTGTGAGCTGGTGTCGTAGATTTTTAGCTCAGCACCCGGGTTGGCGCTGGAGGCTGCCACGGTTTGCGGCTGTGCAGCAGGTTGGGCTGCGGGTTGCGCAGGTTGCTGTTCAGACGGTTGTGCTGTGGCCGCAGGTGCTGGCGCCGCTTGTGTCTCAGCCGGAGCCTGTGTTGCAGGCGCAGGCGCAGTTGCGGCTGCCGGAGGTGTCGTTGGTGCGGTAACCGGGTTTTGCATCGTGCCCTGCGCCGGGGTTTGGGCGGTGGTCAGGTCACTGGTTTCGGCTGCGGACGGGCTGACAACATCGTTCACATTTGCTGCCTGTGCTGCTTGTGCTGGAACGGCACTGCCTGTCACCGGCGTGGTACCGTTTTTCGCCGCTTCAAAACCCTGCTGAATAGTGCGACCAAATACCGCCGCCTGACCGTTTAGCGGCAGAAGCAGGGCGATTTTGCTGGTCGATGCGGGCTTAAAGTTCTGCACGTTTACCAGCTGTGTTGGCAGCATTTTCGCGCCCGGATTCTGCGGGTAGCGGGTTTGCCAGTCAGTAATACCGGCTTTCAGCATCTTCGGATCGTTGCGGTTGTTAAACCACATCTGCTGCAGATCCAGCCAGCCCTGCAGGACGTTTTCATCGGCATTGATGACCAGTGCCTGCGCCTGTTCCTGGGTCATGGAGGCAAGCGCCTGCCAGGTGGCATCAATATTTTTCTGCTTGTCGGCACCGCCGAGCAGCGGTTCCTGGGCAATCAGTGCACGGAGCAGTGTCAGGGAAGGACGACCCTGCTCAGCGGCAATACCTGCCTGCCAGAAGCGAGCCTGCTGATTTTTATCCAGCGCGCTGACGTCGATATTACCCAGGATCTTTTTCGCGCCATCATAATCTTTCAGTGCGACTTTCAGCTCAGCGGAAAGCAAGCTCTGCTCACGACGTTGGGTGTCGTTAAGATCCTTCGGTAACTGATTGAACAGTTCGGCGGCCTGCTGGGTTTTACCCTCTTTCAACAGTGCACGAATGGCGAGTAATTGCCAGTTGGTCTTGGTATCATTTGAACTCTGCGACATTTGTTGCAGATAAAAACCAGAATCAGCCTGAGCGGAACCCTGCAGATGTGCAGTGCTCTGGTCAGGTGCCTGGGTGCCACAGCCTGCAAAGATCAGCGCTGCCAGCAGAAGCGGCACGCTGCGAGTGGCTTTTTTTCGAAGAAACGTTAACGGTACCATACTGTATCCAGTGATTTTTTTTACGCAATGCTCAATATTAAATCGGCAATACGGACTAAACAATGAAACAACACGAAACGGCGGATAATTCTCAAGGCCAGCTTTATATTGTACCTACTCCTATCGGGAATTTATCTGATATTACCCAACGTGCGCTTACCGTGTTGCAAGCTGTTGATTTTATTGCTGCTGAAGATACCCGGCACACCGGTTTACTGCTTCAACATTTCGCGATCACCGCCCGATTGTTTGCCCTGCACGATCACAATGAGCAACAAAAAGCCGAAACGCTGGTGGCGAAGCTGAAAGAGGGGCAGAACATTGCGTTAGTTTCCGATGCAGGAACCCCGCTGATTAACGACCCTGGTTACCATCTGGTGCGTACCTGCCGCGAAGCAGGGATTCGGGTTGTACCTTTGCCGGGCCCCTGCGCCGCAATTGCTGCGCTGAGCGCCGCAGGTCTGCCGTCTGACCGTTTCTGCTATGAAGGTTTCCTGCCTGCCAAATCCAAAGGCCGCCGCGACGTGTTAAAAGACCTGGAAGCGGAAACGCGCACCCTGATTTTCTACGAATCCACGCACCGCCTGCTTGAGAGCCTGGAAGATATGGTGACCGTGTGGGGAGAAGCCCGCTACGTGGTGCTGGCGCGCGAACTGACCAAAACCTGGGAAACGATCCACGGTGCACCGGTGGGTGAACTGCTGGCGTGGGTGAAGGAAGATGAAAACCGCCGTAAAGGTGAAATGGTGCTGATTGTCGAAGGACATAAAGCGCAGGAAGACGCGCTGCCAGCCGACGCGCTGCGCACGCTGGCGCTGCTGCAGGCGGAACTGCCGCTGAAGAAAGCTGCGGCGCTAGCGGCGGAAATTCACGGCGTGAAGAAAAATGCGCTGTATAAGTATGCGCTGGAGCAGCAGGGGGAGTAAACGTATGAGCCGCTACCTGCCTCCATTCGCAATCACGCCATCAATTCTCAATCAGGTTGTTGAGATTGGTGAGTTGCTGGGGCATTGGGCGGCTCATTCCGGAAGGACATCTCCTTTACTGCGTAAAGAGAACCGTATCCGCACTATCCAGGCATCGCTGGCCATTGAACACAACTCGCTGACTACCGGGCAAGTGACGGCAATCATGGATGGCAAGCGCGTGCTCGCGCCTGAAAAAGATATTCAGGAAGTCCGCAATGCTATCCTGGCATATGAGAAATTGTCTGAATGGAAGCCATGGAAGCTCAATGACTTACTCAATGCACACCGGTTATTAATGACTGGTCTGGTCGATCTCCCTGGAAAGCTCAGGAATGGAGACGTAGGGGTATACCGTGGAAACCAGTTAGTCCACATGGCTCCTCCTGCCTCCCAGATGAACCGTCTGATCAACGATCTTCTTTCCTGGCTTAAGCAAACTGATCTCCACCCGCTTATCGCCAGTTCGGTATTTCATTACGAGTTTGAGTTTATTCATCCCTTTTCAGATGGAAATGGCCGCATGGGGCGGCTGTGGCAAACGTTGATCTTAAGCCAGTGGCGTGCGGAACTGGCATGGCTACCCGTCGAGACACTCATCCATTTTCAGCAGGCGCGCTATTACCAGATATTAGGACAATGCGATCGGGCCAGTGATTGCACGGCATTCGTGGAGTTTATGCTGCAAAATATGGCTGAAGCTTTGCGGGAAGGCATAGGTATGTCGTCAGTATTGTCGGAAAAAATGTCGGAAGAATTGTCGGAAAAGGAAAATACTATCCTTGAGCTTCTTACCGTTCAACCGCAAATGACTGCGGTAATGTTGGCATCTGTTTTGGGCGTAACTTCCCGCACTGCGGAACGTTATCTCCGTTCTTTGCAATCAAAAGGTAAATTAAAACGCGTGGGGGCAAGGAAAGGGGGAAGCTGGCAGGTCATGGTTTAACCTGCCAACTGAACACTTTTTATTTTTCTGGTAATGCTTCAAATACCAGCGTTTCCAGCGGCTGCAGCGTAATCACCACTGCGTTTTTGTACGCCACCGGTACGGTTGAATTACGTCCATACACTGCCTTCAGACTAAACTGCGACGCGTTTCCTGTCGGGACTTCGAAATCTCTCGTCAAATCCAGGTAGTAGCTTTGCGGCTTATCCGACGGGTTACGTAAGCCGAGAATTGCTTTGTCCTTGCTCCAGGATGCCCAGCCGTAAACCTGCAGCGCAGTTGGGTCACCGCCAATCCAGTGCGTATCCACCAGCACGCTGGCGTTATCCCGCGACCATTTCGCCGCCTGCGCCAGGGTATCCCACTTCGCCTTATTCAGCATTGAAGGGGTGATGTAGAGCTCCTGCAACTGCGTGCCGGTGGCGAAGTAACTCCAGACCTGGTCGGCAAAATCGCTGTCCGTTTGCACTTTCTCCAGCCCGTAATAGGCGTTTTCTGCACTGACGATCCCGTGATACATCAGCGAGTTTAGTGGGAACAGAGGGCCTTTGCGCACAATGGAACGGTACGTTTCAGCGTCGCGGTAAGTCATCCACTGCTGTACCGGCGTACCAGGGCCATAAAGGTTTATGTCATCACCCTGACGCCAGATGGAGTCAGCGTAGAACAGCCAGGATGGACTGGCATTGGTTCCGGTCGTCAGGTTGATAAACAGGTTCGGATTGGCGCTGCGCATGATATGCAGCAGTGCAATAGAGGCGTCAAAATCCGAGGCGAACGGGCTGCCTTTAATGTGCGAGTTGGCGTTACCCATTCCGTCCAGCTTAAACGAAGTAATATGCTCGTTTTTTATCAGCTTACTAATCTGCTCATTAAAGTTTTTAAAGTAGTTCGGGCCTGACAGCGCCAGCTTCCCGTCGACCGTTTCGAAACCATACTCTTTTGCATGTGAGACGCGAGTATCGCGCGGTTTGTTATATCCGCCCCACGGCGAAAGCCACAGGCCAACGGAGCTGTGCAGGCTGTCAGCTTTCTCCCGTACCTTGCCAAAACCGTTGCTGAATGCCGGGCCAAACAGCCAGCGCCCTGTAAGATCATCCCAGCCATCGTCAAGCAGGAAAGCATCCAGCGCTACGCCCCGCCCGGTGATAAATTCTTTGTTCCATTCGTCCATACGCCCCAGCACATCCTGCTCGGAGTAAGGGGTAAAGAAGCCGATGTCCATCCAGCTGTTGTAGTGTAAATAAGGCTTATACGGACGCGGGCGGACGGCATCAATAAACTGGTTTACGCTACGGCGCAGCTGGCTGGTTTCCGGGAAGGTACCGAAGTAGGTGGTATAGCTGACTGGCGTTGCCGGCTGAATGGGCGTTTTCAGCTCCACATTGAGGTTGGTCGTCGCTTCATAGGCGTAAGTATTAACGATGGGTTTATCCGGCAAGATAAAGAACGAGTCTGCGATAATCGGCGAGCTGTTAATTGCCCCGTCTACGTAAGGTGCCTGAGACTGCTTTTTGGTTGGGAAGAAGGTGATTTTCGCCACTTCACGAGGCTGCCCGACGGCTGCGATGGTGTAGCCGATGCTGGCGTATTTCCCCTTCACCAGGTTCAGCTTCACCGTGACGTTAAAGTCCGGATGGGTGAAGTCGATGACAATTCCGTTGTTCAGCTTTTCGACATGCTTGATCTTAAAATCCGCCGTGTGGATTTTTTTCTCATCTGGCAGCGTCAGAAAGAACAGCTCCTGCGGTGTCAGAGGATGGTTGGCCCTGGTGTCTTTAACCACGACCGTCGAGTTTGCGTCATCAAATGACAGGGCAATATTGTCGTTATTAAGGCTGTAGTTTGCTGCCATCGCGCCATGAGAAACACACAGGGCAAGTATTGAGAGGGGGAGGATTTTTTTCATCTGGGTAAGATCCTTTTCAATCAGGCTTCTGCCGGTAGCAGCAAGCGATTTGCCGAGCCACAAACGGTAATTTTGCTTCTGACCACCTCTTTCATGGCATCCATGCCGACCCGCATATAGAAGCGTGGATCGTTACCTTGCGGGTTGTCGGCAAACCAGGCTTTGACGGCGTCAGAAAAGGCGATTTTCAGCTCGGTTGCCACGTTGACTTTGCACACGCCCAGCTCAATGGTGCGGCGAACATACTCATCCGGTACATCGCTCGCGCCATGCAGCACCAGCGGTACGGTGACCACTTCGCGAATTTCGGCCAGTCGCTGGAAGTCGATTTTGGGTCGTTTGGTATAGAGGCCGTGCGCGGTGCCGATGGCCACAGCAAGGCTATCGACGCCGGTCAGCTCAACAAAGCGCTTCGCTTCTTGTGGGTCGGTGAGAAATGCGCTTTCGGCGTCGACGCTCATGTCATCTTCTACGCCTCCCAGGCGCCCCAACTCTGCCTCGACGCTACAGTCGTTGAGATGGCAAAAATCGACCACGGACTTCACCAGCTTCACGTTCTGCTCAAATGGATAGTGGCTGCCGTCGATCATTGCGCTGCGTACACCGGCATTCACTTTACGACGAATATCGTCCAGTGATTCGTGGTGATCGAGATGCAGCGCCAGCGGCATGTCATAAGTGACGGAATAAGCGCTGCACAAGGCGTAGATCTCTTCGAGCGCAATGTGTTTAAACGTCCCGGGCGTGCCCGCAAGGATCACCGGCGATCGCATTTCGCTACACACTTCGAGTATCGCCTGGATCGTCTCTGCGTTATGGATATTGAACGCCGGCACGGCGTAGCCTTTAGCCTGGGCGTCCTGCAGAAGATATTTAGTCGAGATAATGCTCATGATGAGATCCTCTTAAGCCTGCCACGGATGAATAACAACGCCCTGAACCACACGGTTGACCGTGCCGCTGGCGGATGGTGTATCGGGGGTGTTGCCTACGCTGAGCGACTGGGAAAGTGCAAAGACCTGGGCATACATCAGGAAGCAGAACGCCTGTTCCATATCGATAAACGAACGAGAAGGCGGTAGCAGGATGTGCGGACCCGCTTCAATAACCGGATCCGCTTCAGCGGCGATAGCCACCACGCGCAGGGCCTGGCGATCGCGACGCAGTTCGGCCAGCAGATCGAGATCGTACTGACGCGTATACGGATGGCTGGAGACAAACACCACCACCAGCGTTTCGTGATCCACCAGCGACTTCGGCCCATGACGGAAACCGGTAGGAGAGTCGTAGAATGCTGCCAGTTTTCCCGCCGTCAGTTCCAGCACCTTCAGCGCTGACTCACGCGCGGCACCCTGCAGGCCACCGCTTCCCAGGTAGACGATCCTCTTCCATGGCGCATTGCCAAAGACATCCTGACTGAAATCGCCGAGCGACGTCAGGATCGCCTGGCAGCGATCGGCTACGTCGCGGAAGGTCTGGCTGTTGATCGTCTCCGGGGCGAAAACCGCCAGACAGCTTGCCATCATGGTGGTGATACTGCTGGTCATCGCGAAGCCGCGATCGTGCGTTTCGGCTGGCATCAGCAGGGCAAAGGCGTTATCGCTGTTGACGGCATTCTGGTACAAACTGCCTGCTTCATTGCAGGTGATCGACAGGTGGTAGCATTCCGGCACAAACTGATTGGCCAGTTCTACAGCCGCCACGCTTTCCGGGCTGTTGCCGGAGCGGGCAAACGAAATCAGCAACAATGGATGCGCAGGGCTGAAGTAATCCATTGGGTTCGTCACCAGGTCAGTTGTTGGTACGGCGGTGAAGTTTTTCCCGGTGTGGCTGGCAAGCCATGGCGCAATAATGTCGCCGATAAAGGCAGATGTGCCCGCCCCTGTCAGGACGATCCGCAGATCAGATTTGCGCAGCAGCGGAGTCAGAAAACCGTCGATAGACGAACGCAGGCTATCAATGTTGCTGAGCGATCGGATCCAGCTCGCAGGCTGCTGACGGATCTCTTCTTCGGTCCAGGTGCCAGTTGTGGCGGTAGTGATTTGTGGCATAACTCAGTCCTTAGTCGTGTGAATTCCACATCAGACGCTGGCAAATATGTCGCTATCTTTCGTTTCGTTTCACTTGTTCACTTGAGCAGTTAAATAAAATCTATAGAAAAGAAATCGAAAGTTCAATGAAAGAAAAGAAATAAAACGAAAAGTGTGATCGCAAAAGGAAAGGCAATGAAGAAGGAAAGGAAAAGAAAGGCCTTACGATCTCGCGCCGTAAGGCCAACAGGAGACACAATGAAAGGGCTAAAGGGGAAGAGCCTGGCCCTGAATCCAGATCCGCTGGAGGTGTAAACCACCGTCCAGCGCGATGAGCGTGGCGTGTTTGCCTGATGCTAACGACCCGAGCTGGTTATCAATACCCAGCAGCCTTGCAGGGTGCAGCGAGGCCATATGGATCGCGTCTTCAGCGGTGATGCCTGCGTGCTCCACCATATTGCGGACGGCGGCATCCAGCGAGAGCGTACTCCCCGCCAGGCCACCGGTGGCGGTACGCACGACACCATTTTGCATGCAGACCTCTTCACCGCACAGGGTGTAGTCCCCGTCAGGCATACCAGCAGCCTGCATTGCATCGGTGATCAGCACCACGCGGTCTTTCGCGCAGCAGAAGCACAGACGCATGGCTCCAGGGTGGACATGGTGACCATCGGCAATCAGCTCCAGCCATGCACGTTTGTCTGTCAGCCCAGCGCCAACCATGCCGGGTTCCCTGTGATGTAACCCCGTCATACCGTTGTAGCAGTGGACCAACCCATCAGCACCTGCGTCAAAAGCGGCCAGGGTTTGATCGTAAGTGGCGGCGCTATGGCCCAGCATCACGCGTAAACCGTGCTGTTTAAGGTGGCGAATCGCCTGTAATGCGCCAGGTTTTTCCGGCGCAAGCGCCACCACGCGTAGTGTGTTTTGCGAAACCTCAATCAGTGCGTTCAGCTCAGCGATATCCAGCTCCCGAAAAAGCTCCGGCGGGTGTGCCCCTTTGTTTTGCGGCGTAAAGTACGGACCTTCAAGATAGCTTCCCAGAACCTGCGCGCCGGGGCCGCCGTAGCGAGTGCGCCGGGCGATACGCATAAGTGCGCCGTGTATGGCCTCCAGCGGCGCGGTGACGGTAGTGGGCAGAAATGCGCCCACGCCTTCACGCGCTTTATGTATCGCCAGAGTATCCAGTACGTCGGGCGCGTCATCCATGACATCCACACCCGCACCGCCGTGAACGTGCGTATCAATATAGGCCGGGCAAAGTAGCTCAGCATCGCGCGACGTAATGCCCACGGGGATTGGCTCAATCGCCGTGATGATCCCACTTTCAATACGTAGCTGGTGGTCTTCAAACCAGCCCAGTTCGGTGAGCACGCGGCGAGCGCGTAACAGCTGGCTCATATGCCTTCCTCAGCAGGCGCTTCCTCACGGCAGCGCCCCAGCTCGTCTACCAGGCTCGTCAGCCCACGATGTCCGCACTCCAGCGCCTGCAATCGAAATGCTTCGCTGCTTAAACCGTCGCGCTCCAGCACCATCTCCAGCAGCAGCTGCAGGTTGGTGCCGGTAATCACTTCGCTGCCCGGTCTTTGCATCGCGAGCGTTGACGCCACGCGGAACGGCGTACCGCCCAGCAGGTCGGTGAGAAATACAATATCGTGCTCTGCATTGAGCTCGCTCACCGCCTGCTCAAGCTGGGTGGTCAGCCGCGCCGTGGTGGAGGTCTCCGGAAAATCAATGGCGATAAACTGCGGTTGCTCGCCAAGGATCTGCTTCATCGCCTGCTCAAGCCCGCTGGCAAAACCGCCGTGCCCCGTCAAAATAATGCCTAACATCGTAACCTCTTTGCTTTTACAGGAAGTGACAGAATTTACCGACAACACCGAGCACCACGGTGATACCAATCAGACGCAGTGGGCTCCAGCCGCGGCGTACCAGCCAGAACATAGTCAGGGTATAGACCAGTGGCAGGAAGGCAGGCATCAGCTTGTCGATAACGTCGGCCTGCAGTTTGACGACGGCATCACCGGCCTTTATTTCGAGCGTGGTATTAAGGCGGACATAGGTTGCCACCAGCGCGCCAATCACCGTCATCCCGACGATAGAGGCCGCGTGACCAACTTTTTTGGTGTTGGCCTTAATCAGCGGGATCGCTGCGACGCCCATCCGGTAAGCGTAATGCGCCAGACCAAAACGCAGGCCAAGATGTACCACGTTAAACAGTACGATAAAGACCACGGCGCCCAGAATGGAACCCTGCAACGCCAGGCTTGCGCCAATCCCACCGCATATGGGCAGCAAAGTTAGCCAGAACATGGCGTCGCCAATACCGCCGAGTGGTGCACCCACGGCTATTTTGGTGCTCTGGATGCTGTTCACATCCTGCTTGGAGCGCTCCATGGCCAGGATGATGCCGATAACGAAGGTCACCAGGAACGGATGGGTGTTGAAGAAGCCCATGTGACCTTTCATGGCACGCGCCAGATCCCGCTTGTTGGTGTGGATCTTTTTCAGCGCAGGCAGTAAGCCATACAGCCAGCCGGAGGCCTGCATACGTTCGTAGTTAAACGAGGCCTGCAGCAGCATGGAACGCCAGGCTACGCGGTTAATGTCCTTTCTCGTTAGCTCGGCACCGATACTTTGGTCTTCGTAGACGTTCTCATTCACGCCAGTGAGCAGGGTCTCTTCGCTTTCAGAAACGCCAGGCAAAGTTGTTTGATTAGATGCCATCTTCGAATTCCTCTTTCCGGGACGCAGGTGCTGTCGGTTCAGGTGATTTACGCATCAGGTCGATAAGTGCCATTGCCAGGGCAGCAGCGGCAATCGCCAGTACCGGAAGTTTGAGCCAGGCTGCGGCCACAAAACCGATAATGAAGTAAGGGATGTAGACGTTTTTCATCATGATTTTCAGCAGTACGGCAAAACCGATAGCTGGCATGATGCCGCCCGCGACGCCAAGACCATCAATCAATCGTGCCGGCAGAACGTCAATGGCGGTTTTCGCGTGTTCTGCACCGAAGTAAATCGGCAGGAAAGCACACAGGAAGTAGAAGATACCGAGGGCCAGCAGTGCCAGATAGTTGACCCGTTCAATACCGTTAGTATCCGCATTGGCCGCCATGCGATCGCAGCGCGACATCACGCCGGACATCACCGAGAAGAGGAACGTGATCCCCATCTGTACCGCAACGGCAAACGGGACGGCGACGCCAACGGCAACTTCCGGCTTCACGCCCGTGCTGATAGCAAACGCTGTGCCTACAATCGTGCCGATAATCACGTTTGGTGGCTGTGCGCCTGCCAGCGGTGCCAGTCCCATCCAGACCAGTTCTAACGTACCGCCGGTCAAAATACCGGTGTGTAGATCGCCCAGAATCAGGCCAACCAACGGCCCGAGTACCACCGGGCGGTGCATATGTGTTAAGCCGTTAAACATATCCAGGCCGGCGATAAAGGCGAGAACGCCCAACGCCAGTGCCTGCAACAGACTGATTTCCATTGTGAATCCCTCAGAGCAGTTTAAAGAGATCCAAAGCAGTTTCTGTTGGAACGCCCTGAACGAAGCATTCCACTCCGGCAGATTTCAGACCGTTGAACGCAGTGATATCGTTTGCGTCGACAGAGACCGTTTTGGCAATTTGTTGTTTGCCATTGGCATAGTGCATGTTGCCTACATTGATACGGGTGACAGGTACGCCGCCCTCCACCAGCGTCAGAAAATCAGCGGGTGATTTACAGACCAGCAGAATTTTCTGGCGGTCGGCAGCGCGGTGAATGTTGTCGATCACTTTTTGCAGCGACCAGAAGCGCACGGCAATCCCTTCCGCGAGCACCATTTCCATCAGGTTTTGTTGAACCGGATCTTCTGCAACCTCATCGTTAGCGACCAGCACCAGGTTTGCCCCCGCAAACCCCACCCACTGCACACCCACCTGACCGTGGATCAGACGTTCGTCGATGCGGCATAAAACAATGTTTGGCATAGCGTTTTCCTCTTTTTAATTATGCGTGTTGAGTCGTTACGCCTTCGCAGGCGGCGTGGTACTGCTGAAGTATGTCCTGAATGTGGTCGATGATGAGTTCCCGTGGCGTTGACTTGAGAGCACCCTCGCGAACTTTGCTGTACTGCAACGGCAGGTACTGGCTAATCAGTGGCAGCGGGAGAGGGTCGTCAGCCAGGTTGCGTACCAGTCGCTCAAAGGCATCGTCAATCTGGCTGTCTGGCCAGTAATAGCGGACGCGGTCAGAGTAGCTATAGCCGCGCGCCAGGCGTCGTGCATTGCCGTCACCGTGGTAATGGCTTTGCCAGTATTCCGGGCGATCGAGCATCACGTTTTCCAGTACGTGACGCAGGCCAGAACTGGCTTTGGCAGGCAGCAGTTCTTCTTCGATGGCGGCCAGTGAGAACAACGCTTCTCGCAGAGCGAAGGTCAAAGCTGGGCCGACTTTCAGGATCGCGAAGTGATCTTTTACCAGCTGGCGAAGCGCTTGCGGCGTCTGGTAATCGGTGGAGTGCGCTTCAAACACCAGCGTGTCGTACGCTTCCACCATTTTGCTCAGCGCGACGGCCTTGTGTGGTTGGTAGTCGCACACATGGGCATGGTCAAACTCAACGCCAGGCTGAACGACCAGGCCAATAATGCGCGGCCAGATAGCGTTTAAACCTTCTTTTTCGAAAGCGTGACGGTGTGCTTCAAGCGTGGCGCGTGCCGCTTCCGGTGTGGTGACGTCGAGTTCATTCAGGGTTTCATGCGCCCCTCCGGGAACAGGCACTTCAGTGCCGATAACGTAGACCAGGTCAGACACGCTAAACTGTTCACGACAGGTCTCTTCGGCAATTTTCGCCAGACGTGCAGCACGCTCTGCGACGATTGCGTCGGTTAAAGGTACCGGATCGTCTTCGCAAGACATACTGCAGTCGAGGTGGATCTTTTTGAACCCGGCAGCAACATAGCTTTTGATCAGATCGTCGGCATTTGCCATCGCCTGTTCCGCAGGTAGATTTTGCCAGCGGTTGGGCCCCAGATGATCCCCGCCGAGGATCAACTGTGAAGTCGGGAAATTAAGGGATTCCGCAAGCTGACAAACAAACCCGTGAAAATCAGCGGGCGTCATGCCGGTATAGCCACCAAACTGATCCACCTGGTTGGAGGTGGCCTCAATTAATAGCGGCGTCTGATGCGAGTGGGCGTAACGAATTGCAGCTTCAAGTACCAGTGGATGTGCGGAACAGACGGCATAAATCCCGTTTGAATTCCCCCGTTTATGTTGTTCCACCATTTCTGTCAGATGTTTCACTTTCCTCTCCATTTCGGATGGTGATGGCATTCATCTTTCGTTTTGTTTCATTTAATCCTGCATCATGGTGGTATAAAAATAAAACGAAAGATAATAGTTTTCCGATCTGTTTCACAAAAGAAACATAATGAAAGGTTTCAGCGCCGGGTAAGCTTACCACTGGTCGTCAGACAGGGCTTGCATTCCCGTAAAAGAAAGGCCTTAATAGGCAAAACGAAATGAAACGAAAGTTTATTGATTAAGGAGCTCGCATGAGCAGCACCGATTCATCCGCAGAAAAGCGCATCACCGGCACCAGTGAAAGGCGAGAGCAAATTATTCAGCGGTTGCGGGCGCAGGGAAGCGTGCAGGTTAACGATCTTTCTCATTTATATGGTGTTTCGACGGTAACGATCCGCAACGACCTGGCCTTCCTTGAGAAGCAGGGCATTGCCGTGCGTGCCTACGGTGGTGCATTGATTTGTGAAGGTCATGCGCAAGGTGTTGAACCTTCAGTGGAAGATAAAAGTTCATTGAATACGGCCGTAAAGCGCAGTATTGCGCAGGTGGCCGCTGAGCTGGTGAAGCCAGGACACCGTATCATTCTGGATTCCGGTACCACGACGTTTGAAATCGCCCGTATGCTGCGTCAGCATACTGACGTGATTGCTATGACCAACGGCATGAATGTCGCGAACGCGTTGCTGGAAGCGGAAGGGGTGGAATTGCTGATGACCGGTGGGCATTTACGCCGTCAGTCGCAATCTTTTTATGGCGACCAGGCGGAGCAATCCTTACAGAATTACCATTTTGATATGCTGTTCCTGGGCGTCGATGCCATCGATCTCGATCGCGGCGTAAGCACGCATAACGAAGATGAAGCCCGTCTGAATCGCAAAATGTGCGAAGTGGCAGAACGCATTATCGTCGTGACTGACTCCAGCAAATTTAACCGCTCAAGCCTGCATAAAATCATTGATACACAACGCATTGATATGATTATTGTCGACGAAGGTATTCCGGCTGAAAGTCTGGAAGGGTTACGCAAGATTGGGATAGACGTGGTGTTGGTTAAGGAATAATTGTGACCCTCTCCCGATGGGGGAGAGGGTCGATGTTAATCAGGTCACGGGCGCCGGGTTAAACACCGCCAGCTGATTATGTAATCCCCATTGGTCAGAAAAGGTTTGCTTGCGACCGCTCGCCACATCCAGAATAAAGTGGAACAGTTTCCAGCCCACCTCTTCAATGCTCTCTTCCCCGGTGGCGATAGTGCCCGCGTTGATATCCATTAAGTCATACCAGCGGTTTGCAAGCTCCGTGCGGGTTGCCATCTTGATCACCGGAACCGCCATCAGGCCGTACGGCGTGCCGCGTCCGGTGGTAAAGACCTGCACTGTAATACCAGACGCGACTTGTTGCGTGCCGCAAACAAAATCGCTGGCCGGGGTTGCCGCGTAAATCAGGCCGCGTCGGGTTGGACGCTGGCCCGGCGAAAGGACTTCAACAATGGCGCTCTGGCCAGATTTCGCAATCGAGCCGAGGGCTTTTTCCACCACGTTCGCCAGTCCACCTTTTTTATTCCCCGGAGAGGGGTTGGCGCTACGGTCGGTTTTGCCCATATCGAGATAGTTATCGTACCAGGCCATCTCCTCAAGCAGACGCTTACCTACCTCTTCATTGATGGCGCGAGGGGTAAGCAGATGGATAGCGTCACGCACTTCAGTCACTTCGGAGAACATCACCGTGGCACCACAGCGAACAAACAGATCGGACGCGTAGCCTACCGCCGGGTTGGCGGTCACGCCGGAAAACGCATCGCTGCCGCCGCACTGTGTTCCTACCACCAACTCAGAGGCCGGGCAGGTTTCACGCTGGCGTTTGTTCAGCTTATCCAGATGGCGTTCTGCCACCTGAAGAATATCGTCGACCATCGATCTAAAACCGACGTGGTGCTCGTCCTGCAAACGCACGATACTGGCATCGCTGACCGGGATAGCTTTCACGTCCTCGGTCCCCTGCAGCAGGCGTTCAGGTTGAAGCTTTTCACAGCCGAGGCCAATGACCATCACCTCGCCGCCGAAGTTCGGGTTTAGGGCGATATTGTGAATGGTACGGACAGGCACAACGGCCGCCGGTGCATTGATGGCCACACCGCAGCCATAAAGGTGATTCAGGCCGACCACGCCATCCACGTTCGGGTATTTCGGCAGCAGGTCGCGTTCAATAATTTTCACCACATAATCCACCACGCCTGCCACACAGTGCACGCTGGTGGTAATGCCGAGCAGATTTTTGGTACCGACACTACCGTCGGCATTGCGATAACCGTCGAAGGTATAGCCTTCCAGTGGAGGGAGTGGTTCAGGCACGCGGGTTGCCAGCGGGAGTGTGTTCAGGGGCGGCGCTTTTGGCAGCTCGACCAGCGACTCTTCAACCCAGCTACCCTGAGGAATGGCGCGAACGGCGTAACCAATTACCTCTCCGTAACGCACAATTTCACCGTGAGCGGGGATATCCACAAGCGCAACTTTATGTCCCTGCGGAATATGCTCAATCAACTCCAGCCCGTCCGGGAAACGGGTTCCCGCTTTTAAGCCATTGTCGTTGACAATAATCGCCACATTATCGGTGTCGTGGACTTTTATATAAAACGCCCTCGGCGACGCTTGTCGAATTTCAATATCGGCCATTGTTCAGTATTCTCCAGCAAGAGTCTGATAATAAATGCAGCCAATTTTCTTATGGCAGAAATAAAGCATGTCAGGAGATAAGGAACGAGAATGTGATCTCGATCGACTCAGAACCCGTCATGCCTGATTCTGTGCATCAGCGCGCAGTGATTCGTGCAAATGCTCAAAATATTATCAAAAAGAACCATAATACCTGAGCATTAAAACAATGTGTCGCGGTGATATGCGGATTATACTGAATGACGATTTTATAACGCCGAAATTAAGTCAGAAAATAAATATAACGCTGGCAATAAATATACGGAATAAGGCTGCGGAATTAAAAAGGTAAACGCGATGAATAACGATATTTTCCCAAATAAGTTTAAAGCGTCCCTCGCGGCGCATCAGATCCAGATTGGTTGCTGGTCCGCGCTGGCAAATCCCATCAGCACCGAAGTGCTGGGCCTGGCTGGTTTCGACTGGCTGGTACTGGACGGTGAGCATGCGCCGAACGACATCAATACGTTTATTCCGCAGTTGATGGCACTCAAAGGTAGCCAGAGTGCGCCGGTGGTGCGTGTGCCAACCAACGAACCGGTGATCATCAAACGTCTGCTGGATATCGGCTTCTACAATTTCCTGATCCCGTTTGTGGAAACGAAAGAAGAGGCAGCGCGGGCCGTAGCCTCAACGCGCTATCCCCCGGAAGGGATCCGCGGTGTATCCGTTTCGCATCGCGCCAATATGTTTGGCACCGTGCCGGACTACTTCGCTCAGTCCAATAACAACATCTGCATTCTGGTACAGATTGAGAGCCAGCAGGGGATTGATAACGTCGACGCCATTGCTGCCACACACGGCGTGGACGGTATCTTCGTCGGCCCAAGCGACCTGGCTGCGGCGTTGGGACACCTGGGTAATGCGGGTCACCCGGACGTACAGCATGCCATTCAACACATCTTTGCCCGCGCTAAAGCCCATGGCAAACCGTTCGGCATTCTGGCACCGGTTGAAGCTGACGCTCGTCGTTATCTGGAATGGGGCGCCACCTTTGTGGCTGTCGGCAGTGACCTCGGCGTATTCCGCTCAGCCACGCAGAAATTAGCGGACGCATTTAAAAAATAACCATCATTGAGGAAACAGATTATGACGCTGAAAGTCGGTTTTATTGGCCTGGGGATCATGGGTAAACCAATGAGTAAGAACCTCATCAAAGCGGGTTACTCACTGGTGGTTTCAGACCATAATCCGCAAGCTGTGGCTGAGGTCATTGCTGCGGGTGCCGAAACGGCCACCACAGCCAGAGCCATTGCTGAGCAGTGCGATGTCATCATCACCATGCTGCCAAACTCTCCGCATGTAAAAGAGGTCGCTCTGGGTGAGAATGGCATTATCGACGGTGCGAAGCCAGGTCTGGTACTGATTGATATGAGCTCTATTGCCCCCCTCGCAAGCCGTGAAATCAGCGAAGCGTTGAAAGCGAAAGGTGTCGATATGCTGGATGCGCCGGTCAGCGGTGGTGAACCGAAAGCGATCGACGGCACGCTGTCGGTGATGGTCGGCGGCGATAAAGCGATCTTCGACAAATACTACGATCTGATGAAAGCGATGGCTGGCTCTGTGGTGCACACCGGTGACATCGGGGCGGGTAACGTGACCAAGCTGGCGAATCAGGTGATTGTGGCGCTGAATATCGCTGCGATGTCCGAAGCGCTGACGCTGGCAACCAAAGCGGGCGTCAACCCAGACCTGGTCTACCAGGCAATCCGTGGCGGTCTGGCGGGGAGTACCGTGCTGGATGCCAAAGCACCGATGGTGATGGATCGTAACTTCAAACCTGGTTTCCGCATCGACCTGCATATTAAAGATTTGGCAAATGCGCTGGATACGTCTCACGGTGTGGGGGCACAACTGCCGCTGACCGCCACCGTGATGGAAATGATGCAGGCCCTGCGTGCCGATGGCATGGGGACGGCCGACCACAGTGCCATTGCCTGCTACTACGAAAAACTAGCGAAGGTCGAAGTTGCGCGTTAATCGCCTCTTGCCCACAGCTGAGGGTGACAGCGGCGCGCAAACCCTCTATACTGCGCGCCGAAGCTGACCAGACAGTCGCCGCTTCGTCGTCGTCCCCTTCGGGGGAGACGGGCGGAGGGGAGGAAAGTCCGGGCTCCATAGGGCAGGGTGCCAGGTAACGCCTGGGGGGGAAACCCACGACCAGTGCAACAGAGAGCAAACCGCCGATGGCCCGCGAAAGCGGGATCAGGTAAGGGTGAAAGGGTGCGGTAAGAGCGCACCGCGCGGCTGGTAACAGTCCGTGGCACGGTAAACTCCACCCGGAGCAAGGCCAAATAGGGGTTCACATGGTACGGCCCGTACTGAACCCGGGTAGGCTGCTTGAGCCAGTGAGCGATTGCTGGCCTAGATGAATGACTGTCCACGACAGAACCCGGCTTATCGGTCAGTTTCAACTTCTTCTAAAACAATCGTTGGTGTGTCTCAGGTGTAAAAAAGGGGATGCATCAACGGTTGTGTTTTTCCTGTCCTCCATTACGTATTTACAATGGTAAGATCGCTCTCGCGTTCAAAATGACTCTGTTCTACCGAATCTTGTCTGCTGGTCTTCCTGTATACCCATTGAACATTACCTAATTAAGTTTTACTTAAGTCTGACGTTTGTTGTTTGTAGGATTATTGCTTGTAAAATGCCCACCATTGTTATTTCCATAGCAAGTAGAGGGACTTATGGCAACAGGCTATTATCTTCGGGTTGGGGACAAAACTACCTGCGGTGGCAAAATCTTAACCGGAACCCCGGAAATTGACTGGTACGGTGCTAATGCTGCCCGCGAAGGCGATTTTGTTTCTTGTGGAAAAAATCCAGGTGTTTCCTACAAAATTATCGGGGGCACTGAGGGATTTATGGATAAAACGCAGCAGTTAGCCGGAACATTGGATAGTATCAGTTCCTGCCCGTGCAAGGCGAAGTTCATTCCCTCTAAACCTGATTGCTATGAAAAAGAAACAGTATCGTCGCCAGGATGTTCAGGTGTAGCGGCAGTGGCCCCTGTCCCAGCTGCACTGATGCCAACATTTCGTTCAGAGCCAGAACAACACGCCCAAACAGCAAAGAAGAAAACGGGCATAGATGCCGGGTTTGTTGTTATTCCATACGGTGGAACAACAGAAGCCTGGCAACGTCTGCTATTCACTGAGAACCCACCAGCGGGAGCCAAAGAACTATTTGCCACGCTGAACGGTCCGGATGAAAGATACAAAGCCGGTTCTATTATGCTGGTGGTTGACCCTGATAAGCAGGACAACGAACAGATCGCCCATATGAAAGCAGCGAAAGCGCGTGTTGATGCAGCATTAGCGCCGCTCTCCATCCAGCAGGCCAGCTTCCTTTTCAGGCATAAAGATACCATTGAGATGTTCGCCGCTGCCGCCAGTACAGCAAGCGACACCTACGGATATTCAGGGCAAGCTACTGAAGCCGCTAAGGGTTATTTCAGCAGAATAGAAAAAATTCTCGTTGAGATTGAGACAACATATAAAAACCATTACATCACCAGCGGCGCACTGATCGGTGAACAATTCTTCGTTGAACGCCGTCACCTGTTCGGTCAACTCGATAGCGTGCTGAAGGTGTTCATGAAGCATCGTTTCATGTTCAATGAATACACCGATCTGAAAAGCGCCCTTGGCCTGTCCAGCCGTTCAATCACCCACCGCTGGAATGAAACAGGCGTTAGCGATATCGAAGGTTACGCCACCCACATCGAGAAGCTCGCAAAATACGTCAAGTGGATGGAAACAGCCGGGAAGATCGGCATTGGCCTTTCAGCACTGGATACCGCAGCGAAGATCACTGAAGCCTGCACTGTTGGTCGAGATTGTGAACAAACGACGTTTACTTCTATAGGTGAATTTTCCGGTAGTCTGATAGGCGGAGCTGTGGGAGCCAAGATTATTGGTGCTGGCGCAGCGAATACCGTTTGCGCTGTAGTTCTGGGGGCTGCAACCATAGAGGCCGGAGGAGCCGGAGCGCTGCTTTGCTCACTCAGCGTAAATGGTGGTATTGCATACTTGAGCGACAAAGCATTCGGTTGGGGTGGCAAATTTATTGGCCGTAAGTTATATGAGGCTACCAGCGATGATTAGTCCGGCGGATAAGGCTGCTGTTGGCGTGTGGCTAGTTGGTATGGCTTTTGGGGTTGCCAGCATAATAGCCTCAGTCCTGAACAGAAAACGGTTCAAAGAGATTTGCGTTCTGTACAAAGAAAAATACGGCAGCTTGCCCGACGCTGTATTGTTGTTCGAGAACGTCAACACGCTTTACGTCAAAATAGCCTATAGCACGAAAGTGCAGTTTATCTACATCCCTCTATTGTGGAATCGCAATTCAATTCTGACCAAAAATGATGACAAGGACTTCATCCGGGGGCTGCCAAAAAGACTCATTGGTCCGTTCTATGTGGAGATATATCTAGGTGTCGTGAGTCTGATTTTCCTCTGCATTGGTCTGGTTTTGATCTTTGCGATAGAGCACGGTTGGGTGTGAAAGGCACTTAAATCGATGGGATTTACTCTGAAACACAAAGTGCGATACAGTCAGCAACACAAGACAACTCCAGCGCCTCAGATGCCTGGCGTATTGTTGAACGAAGCCGCCTTATCGGTCAGTTTCAACTTTTAGTGAACCCCGCTTCGGCGGGGTTTTTGCTTTCTGAACCACCCTGGTCATGTTTACAAATGACATCAATTCTCAAAATTGCGACGCTAAGCACATTTCACTATTTTATTGGTTAATAACTCAATCATGGCTCGGTAGAGGATCGAAATCACAAAATTTCACGCTAAGAAATTCTGAATTCTCAGTGTTATGGATTTGTTATGAATATTGTCATTATGATCTCTAATGTTTTCTGATTTGATATGCGTATTTAGAAATCAAATACATTTACCCCGTGAATATGTGATGCATTCCACTCTTTTTCAGAAACCCGAAAATTCAGCCCTGAAAAATTTGATAAATTGAAAGAATGTTATAACCAAATAATGGTTATTAATTGCCCTTTAATTGCCTGAAAGATAGCCTTTATTGATTTTTTTAGACCAAAGAAATTTATCAGGGTTATCGCCATAAAATAAATTTATTACCGCTATTTTTGTTGATCAATATCAGCGTATCGACGTATTTTGTTTGAGTTAACTTATTGATAGTTAAGTTATTTGATGGTGTTTTTCACGGAGGGTTAGCGGTCCTGGAAAGCAAATTGTGAGTAACAGCACATACCCCTTTAAACAATATTGAGTAGAATCCACCCCGTCATAGGGAAATAAGCGCAGAATATTATGAACACTATTATTCTACCGAAAACACAGCACCTCGTGGTATTTCAGGAAGTCATTAAAAGTGGCTCCATAGGTTCTGCGGCAAGACAACTGGGTCTGACACAACCCGCGGTCAGCAAAATCATCAGCGATATCGAGTCCTACTTCGGCGTGGAAGTGATGGTGCGTAAAAACACCGGCGTAAAACTGACTGCCGCAGGCCAGGTTCTGCTCTCATACTCAGAGTCGATCACGCGTGAGATGAAAAACATGGTGAGCGAGATCAACAGCCTGAGTTTCAGCACCGTTATGGATGTCTCCTTTGGCTATCCGTCTCTGATCGGCTTTACCTTCCTTTCCGAAATGATCAAAAAATTCAAGGAAGTGTTCCCGAAAGCGCGTGTCTCAATGTATGAAGCGCAGCTGTCATCCTTCCTCCCGGCCATTCGCGACGGTCGACTGGATTTTGCCATCGGAACACTGAGCGATGAAATGCTTCTGCAGGATCTGCACGTTGAACCGCTGTTTGAGTCCGAGTTTGTACTCGTCGCCAGTAAAACACGAACGTGCACCGGTTCGACAACACTGGCATCGCTCACACATGAGCAGTGGGTGATGCCGCAAACCGATATGGGCTACTACAAAGAACTCCTGACCACCCTGCAAGACAATCACATCAGCATTGAAAACATCGTCCAGACCGATTCCGTTGTCACCATTTATAACCTTGTGCTGAATGCCGATTATTTGACGGTCATTCCCCGCGACATGATTGCACCGTTCGGCTCCGATCAGTTTATTGTCCTGCCAGTGGAAGATGAATTACCCGTGGCGCGTTATGCCGCCGTGTGGTCGAAAAATTACAGAATTAAAAAATCAGCGTCAGTATTAGTGGAACTGGCAAAACAATATGCTTCACTCACCAGTGAAAGACGACGATGATTTAATAAAATCCAGATAAGTATTAAACCTGTTTTAAAGCACCCAGAGTTTGTTTTATTCATACTCTGATACCCTGACTTTGCCCGAAAAGAATGAATTATTATAACGAGGATATTATGCACATTACCTACGATCTCCCGGTAACCATTGAAGATATTCAGGACGCCAGAAAACGACTGGCAGGTAAAATATATAAAACTGGCATGCCGCGTTCGAATTATCTCAGTGAACGTTGTAAGGGCGAAATATTCCTGAAGTTTGAGAACATGCAGCGTACCGGTTCGTTTAAGATCCGCGGTGCGTTTAACAAATTAAGCTCTTTGACTGACGCTGAAAAACGCAAAGGAGTCGTTGCCTGCTCCGCGGGAAACCATGCGCAGGGGGTGTCCCTTTCCTGTGCTATGCTCGGTATCGACGGCAAAGTTGTGATGCCAATGGGCGCGCCGAAATCCAAAGTGGCCGCGACGCGCGACTACTCGGCGGAAGTCGTGCTGCACGGTGATAATTTCAACGATACCATCGCTAAAGTCAGTGAGATCGTTGAGATGGAAGGGCGTATTTTTATTCCGCCTTACGACGATCCGAAAGTGATTGCCGGCCAGGGCACCATCGGCCTGGAAATTCTCGAAGATTTGTACGACGTGGATAACGTGATTGTTCCTATTGGCGGCGGCGGATTAATTGCCGGGATTGCGACAGCGATTAAATCCATCAATCCGACGATTAATATTATCGGCGTACAGTCTGAAAACGTTCACGGAATGGCGGCCTCCTGGCAGGCCGGAGAGATTATAAATCATCGCGTCACCGGTACATTAGCCGACGGTTGCGATGTTTCTCGCCCGGGTAAATTAACCTTCGAAATTGTTCGTGAATTAGTCGATGACATTGTGCTGGTCAGTGAAGATGATATTCGTAACAGCATGATAGCCCTTATTCAGCGAAATAAAGTGGTGACGGAAGGCGCAGGCGCGCTGGCCTGTGCCGCGTTATTAAGCGGCAAACTTGACCACTATATTCAGGGTCGTAAAACCGTCTGCATTATTTCCGGCGGCAATATCGACCTCTCTCGTGTTTCCCAAATTACCGGCTTCGTTGACGCATAAAGGTGACCTATGAGCAACACAGAAAGCATTATCGTTGGTCAGACAAAGACGTCCTCCTGGCGTAAGTCTGATACCACCTGGACCCTGGGCCTGTTTGGTACCGCTATTGGCGCAGGCGTGCTGTTCTTCCCTATCCGCGCAGGCTTTGGTGGGTTGATCCCCATCCTGCTGATGCTGGTTCTTGCGTTCCCGATTGCGTTTTACTGCCACCGCGCGCTGGCGCGTCTCTGTCTGTCCGGCAGCAACGTCTCTGGCAACATCACCGAAACGGTGGAAGAGCATTTCGGTAAGACCGGCGGGGTGGTCATCACTTTCCTCTACTTCTTCGCCATTTGCCCGCTGCTGTGGATTTACGGTGTCACCATTACTAACACCTTTATGACTTTCTGGGAAAACCAGCTCCAGCTACCTGCGCTTAACCGCGGCGTGGTGGCGCTGTTCCTGCTGCTGTTGATGGCCTTTGTTATCTGGTTCGGTAAAGACCTGATGGTGAAGGTCATGAGCTTCCTGGTGTTCCCGTTTATCGCCAGTCTGGTGCTGATCTCCCTGTCGCTGATCCCTTACTGGAACTCAGCGGTTATCGACCAGGTCAACCTGAGCGATATTGCTTTCACCGGGCATGACGGCATTCTGGTCACGGTGTGGCTGGGGATCTCCATCATGGTCTTCTCCTTTAACTTCTCGCCGATTGTCTCCTCATTCGTGGTTTCCAAACGCGAAGAGTACGAACCTGAGTTCGGTAAAGAATTTACCGAGCAGAAATGCTCCAAAATCATCGGTCGCGCCAGCATGCTGATGGTCGCTGTGGTGATGTTCTTCGCCTTTAGCTGCCTGTTTACGCTCTCTCCGCAGAACATGGCGGATGCCAAAGCGCAGAACATTCCGGTGCTTTCATACCTGGCGAACCACTTCGCCTCCATGTCGGGAACCAAATCGACGTTTGCTACGGTGCTGGAATACGGTGCTTCCATCATTGCGCTGGTCGCTATCTTCAAATCTTTCTTCGGTCACTACCTGGGCACGCTGGAAGGGCTGAACGGTCTGATCCTCAAGTTCGGTTACAAGGGCGATAAGAAGAAAGTCTCTGTAGGCAAGCTGAACACCATCAGCATGGTATTCATCATGGGCTCTACCTGGGTTGTGGCTTACGCCAACCCGAACATTCTCGACCTTATCGAAGCCATGGGTGCGCCAATCATCGCCTCTCTGCTGTGTCTGTTGCCGATGTATGCCATCCGCAAAGCACCGGCTATGGCGAAATTTAAGGGCAGACCCGAGAACATCTTCGTTACGGTTGTTGGCCTGCTGACCATTCTGAATATCGTTTACAAACTGTTCTAAATCATTGCTCAGGAAGAGCGGAGTAACACCATGATTGAGTTTCCGGTTGTACTGGTTATTAACTGCGGTTCGTCCTCTGTTAAGTTTTCGGTGCTCGATGCCAGCAGTTGCGATGCCCTGATGACGGGGATTGCAGACGGCATCAACACTGAAAAAGCCTTTATTTCCGTGAATGGGGGTGAGCCAGCCACACTGGCTCACCATGACTACGAAGGGGCGTTGGCTGCCATCGCCCTGGAACTGGAGAAGCGTGACCTGATGAGCAGCGTGGCCTTGATTGGCCATCGTATTGCTCATGGCGGTGACCTCTTCAGCGAGTCGACCCTGATTACGGATAAGGTGATTGAGCAGATCCGTCAGGTTTCTCCCCTGGCACCACTGCATAACTACGCCAATCTCAGCGGTGTAGAAGCCGCTGAGCGCCTGTTCCCAGGTATACAGCAGGTTGCAGTGTTCGATACCAGCTTCCATCAGACGCTGCCGCCGCAGGCCTATCTGTATGGTTTGCCGTACCGCTATTTTGAAGCGCTGGGCGTGCGTCGCTACGGCTTCCACGGCACTTCTCATCGCTATGTGGCCGGGCAGGCACATACGCTTCTCGGGCTGTCCCCCGATGACAGCGGCCTGGTGATTGCCCATCTCGGCAACGGGGCGTCCATCTGCGCGGTGCGCAACGGTGAAAGCGTCGATACCTCGATGGGGATGACGCCGCTTGAGGGGCTGGTGATGGGCACGCGCTGTGGCGATGTGGATTTTGGCGCAATGGCGTGGATTGCCCAGCAGACAGGTCAGTCATTCGAGGATCTGGAGCGGGTGGTAAACAAAGAGTCCGGTCTGCTGGGGATCTCCGGGATTTCCTCAGATCTGCGGGCGCTGGAAAAAGCCTGGCACGAGGGCAATGAACGGTCGCAACTGGCAATACACACTTTTGTACACCGCATCGCGCGACATATCGCGGGTCACGCAGCGTCGCTGCATCGTCTGGATGGCGTGGTATTCACCGGCGGTATTGGCGAGAACTCCAGGCTCATCCGTACGCTGGTGGCTGACCATCTCAAGGTCTTCGGTATCACCCTCGATGAGGCTAAAAACGCCCTGCCGGGCAGTGCGGGTGAACGCGTCATTAGCACCGATTCGTCCCGCGTGGACTGCGCGGTGATCCCTACCAATGAAGAAAAAATGATCGCGCTGGATGCCCTCCGTCTTGGGAAGGTGACTCCGGCTGCGGCTTACGCCTGATAAAGCGAGAATCAAATGAAAGTAACAATTGATACAGGCGTCGCGCCATACAGCGACGCATGGGCCGGGTTTCGCGGTGAAGAATGGAAAAACGCCGTCAACGTGCGCGATTTTATTCAGCATAACTACACCCCTTATGAAGGCGATGAAGCTTTCCTCGCGCAGGCGACGCCTGCAACGACGGCGCTCTGGCAGAAGGTAATGGTCGGCATTCGCCAGGAGAATGCCACCCATGCCCCGGTGGATTTTGATACTAACATCGCCACCACAATTACCGCGCATGGGCCTGGCTATATCGACCAGGATCTGGAGACCATTGTCGGCCTGCAGACTGACAAACCGCTCAAACGCGCCCTGCATCCGTATGGCGGGATCAACATGATCCGCAGCTCGTTCGAAGCCTATGGCCGCGAAATGGATCCGCAGTTTGAATACCTGTTTACCGACCTGCGTAAAACCCACAACCAGGGGGTGTTTGACGTCTATTCGCCGGAGATGATGCGCTGCCGTAAATCCGGCGTGTTGACCGGTTTGCCGGACGGCTACGGACGCGGACGCATCATCGGCGATTACCGCCGCGTGGCGCTGTACGGGATCGCTTATCTGGTGCGCGAGCGCGAACTTCAGTTTGCGGATCTGCAGGGTAGGCTAGAGCGCGGCGAAGATCTGGAGGCGACGATCCGCCTGCGCGAAGAGCTGGCGGAACACAAGCGTGCGCTGCTGCAGATCCAGCAGATGGCGGCGAACTATGGCTTTGATATTTCTCGTCCGGCGATGAATGCCCAGGAAGCTGTGCAGTGGGTTTACTTTGCCTACCTGGCGGCGGTGAAATCTCAAAATGGCGGGGCGATGTCGCTGGGGCGTACGGCCTCGTTCCTCGATATTTATATTGAACGTGACATGCAGGCCGGGCGTCTGAATGAGGTCCAGGCACAGGAGTTGATCGACCACTTCATTATGAAGATCCGCATGGTGCGTTTCCTGCGTACGCCGGAGTTCGATACGCTCTTCTCCGGCGATCCGATCTGGGCGACGGAAGTGATCGGCGGCATGGGGCTGGATGGGCGCACGCTGGTGACCAAAAACAGCTTCCGCTATTTACACACCCTACACACCATGGGACCAGCGCCGGAGCCAAACCTGACGATCCTCTGGTCTGAAAAACTGCCGATTGCGTTCAAGAAATATGCCGCGCAGGTGTCGATCGTCACCTCGTCGCTGCAGTATGAGAACGACGACCTGATGCGGGCCGACTTCAACAGTGACGACTACGCGATAGCCTGCTGCGTCAGCCCGATGGTGATCGGCAAGCAGATGCAGTTCTTTGGCGCCCGCGCCAACCTGGCGAAAACGCTGCTGTACGCAATCAACGGCGGGATGGATGAGAAACTGAAGATCCAGGTAGGCCCGAAAACCGAGCCGTTGCTGGATGAAGTGCTGGATTACGATACCGTGATGGAGAGTCTCGATCACTTTATGGACTGGCTGGCGGTGCAGTACATCAGCGCGCTGAATCTCATTCACTACATGCATGATAAGTACAGCTACGAAGCCTCGCTGATGGCGCTGCACGACCGGGACGTATACCGCACCATGGCCTGCGGCATTGCCGGCCTGTCGGTAGCGGCGGACTCCCTGTCGGCCATTAAATATGCCACGGTGAAACCGGTGCGTGACCATACCGGTCTGGCGGTTGATTTCGTGATTGAAGGTGATTACCCGCAGTACGGCAACAATGACGACCGCGTGGACAGTATTGCCTGCGATCTGGTTGAGCGTTTTATGAAGAAAATCCAGGCGCTGCCAACCTACCGAAATGCAGTACCGACCCAGTCGATTCTCACCATCACCTCTAACGTGGTGTACGGCCAGAAGACCGGGAACACGCCGGACGGACGCCGCGGCGGCACGCCGTTTGCCCCAGGCGCGAACCCGATGCACGGCCGCGACAGAAAAGGGGCGGTGGCTTCGCTGACGTCGGTTGCCAAGCTACCGTTCACCTATGCGAAAGACGGCATCTCCTATACCTTCTCGATTGTGCCGCAGGCGCTGGGTAAGGACGAACTGGTGCGCAAAACCAACCTGGTGGGGCTACTGGACGGCTACTTCCACCACGAAGCGGCTATCGAAGGCGGACAGCATCTGAACGTCAACGTCATGAACCGGGAAATGCTCCTGGATGCCATTGCGCATCCGGAGAATTACCCAAACCTGACGATTCGCGTTTCAGGGTATGCGGTGCGCTTTAATGCGCTGACGCGTGAGCAGCAGCAGGATGTGATTTCGCGAACGTTCACTCAGTCAATCTGACGAAATGAGCCTTCATGCCCCCTTCCTGACAGGGGGCATTTTTTTGCCCGCTAAACATACAAAATTGTTTATATAATTATTCACACATATTCATCCGCTCTTGAAAAACAATGCTCCTGCTTTTCCCTATAACAGAATGTAAGGACAGTAAGATGATGAAAATGACCCGTATTGCTTTGGTTGCAGTATCGCTGGCAGCATGCAGTTTTACGGCGCAGGCCGCTAACGTGGAAGCTGCTCCGTCACCGTCACAGGATCCACTGGTACAACACCTTAAGCTCAGCAATGAGCAGGTTAAGAAGATTGAAGGTCTGCATAATCAGCTGGAACAAAATGTCAGCAAGATCCCAATGACCGGCGTAAAGGATCGGGCGCTAATTGATATGTTCCAGGCAGGAAAATGGGATGAAAACACGGTGAAAAGTCAGCTTGCTGCCTTCAGCAAAATTGAAGAGCAGACCCGTTACTACCGCGTGAAATATTACTTCGATGTCAGCCAGGTTCTGACGCCGGAACAGCGTAAGCAGATTAGAACCGATATGGCGAATGCGCTGGCCGAGTGATCCAGGAACCAACCATATAAAATGGAACCTCACAGAATCGCTTCAATTAGATTCTGTGAGGAATGAGGCTGACAATCATGCCGAGGCCCGTTCATTCCATGCATCAGAGAATTGAATATTCCCGTCGCAATAGATCCAGGTCGCTTTTTCGTAGCGCAATTGAATAGATTCCAGGTGACCTGTACCAGGGCAGTTACGAGTATCGTTAACAATAGGGGAGATAGAGACAACTTTAACATCTTCCAGCACTGTTCTAAAATATTCGACCTCCCAACCAGCATCGTTAATTCGGTAATATCTGAACTCAACTTTCTTAAGGTTTTGTCCTGTAGCTACCGCCTTGTAAAGGTATGGAGACGAGCTATCAATTTCCTTCTCGAACAGGAAAGGTGCGTGTTTTCTGGTACCGGTTAATCTTCCGGAGAGTGGATCTGTCGGAATACTCAAATTATGAGTTAAGCCTCTTATTTCGATACTCCCTTCACGATCCTGAACATCACATGAACCTTTAATGAGAGAACCACCATTATCATAAAACCAAACATGAACAGGTACTGCCATTATAAAAACTCCTTTTATAAATCAATCGTGGATCCATTTGCCTGCCTTTACCGCTTCAACAAACATTCTTACTGTCAATGGCTTTGATATTTGCTTAACCGGTTCTTTAGTAAACCATTTCCTGAAAAACCAAGTTTGAGTCCAGGGGAAATAATTTTCGGTGTTAACTTCGATAAGATACTCTTTTTCGAATCTCTCAATGGCATATACAATATCATCCAGATCGGTGTAATCCTGTAAAACATCATCTATTTCAAGCGGGATTCTCTTGCCCGAAAATGTTCCTTGTTCGGGTAAATTGTCCCTGAAGAATTTTAAAACATCAGTTTCACTATCCATCATCACCAAATCCGATCTTTAGGCTGAGCAATCATATTATATCGTGAAAGCGTTTTGTAACTTATCATTGCAACATCTGCGGCAAGTATGGTAATCCCTAGTGCAGGTATCCATCGGCCGATGAACGCACCTAAGTTTTTGGTATACATTGGTTTTCGGTATTTAAAACTTGCAAGTGTAATTGTAGGTAGTCGGTGTGGTAGTTGTACATTCAGTAGATCTCGCAGGTACTTAGATGCCACGGATGTGCCAATTGTAGCCGTTTCAGGTTTTGTTCTGGTTTCAAGTATAGGTAAACCAAGAATCATAGTGGCCATCATTACAGCATCCTTTAATCCGCCAAACTGTTCGTCGGTGGCATCCAGAAAAATCCAAAAAAATAACTCTGATGCAGATATATTACATACACCTTTATAAAAGTACGTTCCATTGAGTTCTTCAACAGTATCCATTTAATAATCATGTTTATCATGTGATCCGTTGTAATGGCATCCTATAAAAAGCAGAGGGCAGAGAGTAGAATATTCGTCTTTATAAATTCCGAAATTTAATTTTCAGAAGGGCATGTTTCTTTGATCTGCATCACTTTTAGAAATTTTTAATTATTTTTTATTTTTTTGGTGGTGATTTTTCTCCAAATGCAGAAAATCCTTATGAAAATTGTGACTTTTTTCTCCCCCTCTCCAGATATGATCTTCCCACACCAATAACACACACCTGCAGCTGTCTGAATCGCAATCGCTGGCGATCGGAATCCTATAAAAACAACTGTTTACCCTACAAAATAAGCGAGTGCCCAATGGATACGGCAACAAACAGCAGTGTGATTGTGAATGATTCCCCGGCGGCAAGACGGGCGGGAATGCGTGAAAGCGAATGGCAAGAGGCGATTAAATTCGACAGCACCGACACAGGTTGGGTCATCATGAGTATCGGGATGGCTATCGGAGCGGGGATTGTTTTTCTCCCGGTACAGGTAGGATTAATGGGGCTGTGGGTCTTTTTACTTTCCTCGATTATTGGTTACCCGGCCATGTATCTGTTCCAGCGTCTGTTTATTAATACGCTGGCCGAATCCCCGGAATGCAAAGATTACCCGAGCGTCATTAGCGGTTATTTAGGTAAAAACTGGGGCATCTTATTAGGCGCGCTCTATTTCGTGATGCTGGTGATCTGGATGTTTGTCTATTCCACGGCCATCACCAACGACAGCGCCTCGTATTTACATACCTTTGGTGTCACAGACACTCTGCTTTCGGAAAACCCGTTCTATGGTTTATTCCTGATCTGCATTCTGGTCGCCATTTCGTCGCGCGGTGAACAACTGCTGTTTAAAGTATCCAGCCTGATGGTGCTGACCAAATTATTCGTGGTTGCCGCGCTGGGGCTGTCAATGATGGGTCTTTGGCATTTAGCCAATGTCGGCATGCTGCCACCAATGGGCCTGCTGATTAAAAACGCCATTATTACGCTGCCTTTTACCCTAACGTCCATTCTCTTTATTCAGACCTTAAGTCCGATGGTCATCTCCTATCGTTCACGGGAAAAATCGGTTGAAGTGGCGCGGCACAAAGCATTACGGGCAATGAATATTGCTTTTGGCGTGCTGTTTGTGACGGTCTTTTTCTATGCTGTCTCCTTCACGCTGGCAATGGGCCACGATGAGGCGGTAAAAGCTTACGAACAGAATATTTCTGCCCTGGCGATCGCGGCGCAGTTTATCAGTGGTGATGGTGCAGGCTGGGTCAAGATTGTCAGCGTGATCCTGAATATCTTTGCCGTAATGACCGCATTCTTCGGGGTCTATCTCGGCTTTCGCGAGGCTACGCAGGGTATCGTGATGAACATCCTGCGCCGCAAATTACCGGCAGAAAAAATCAATGAAAACCACGTTCAGCGCGGCATTATGCTGTTCGCCATCCTGCTGGCCTGGAGCGCAATTGTATTAAACGCGCCGGTGCTGAGTTTCACCTCTATTTGTAGCCCCATCTTCGGCATGGTGGGCTGCCTAATCCCTGCATGGCTGGTCTACAAAGTCCCGGCGCTGCACAAATATAAAGGCGTATCGCTGGTGATCATTGTCATCACCGGGTTGCTGCTTTGTGTTTCTCCTTTCCTCGCATTCTCCTGAGGGTAAATAAGGTCGTAACGATGTCTGAGCAAACTCAAACTTTATGGAAGCAATTTATTCGCACGGTGCAGGAAGAAGTTAAACCTGCACTTGGGTGTACCGAACCGGTGTCTCTGGCGCTGGCCTGCGCGATTGCTGCGGCGTATCTGCCGGGTGACGTCACGCAGATTGAGGCGTGGGTATCACCGAATCTGATGAAAAACGGGCTTGGCGTGACGGTGCCGGGCACCGGCATGGTCGGGTTACCCATTGCGGCCGCACTGGGGGCCATTGGTGGTAACGCGCAGGCCGGGCTGGAGGTGTTGAAAGATGTCACTGCCGATGCGCTGTCACGTGCTAAAGCTCTGCTGGATGCAGGTCAGGTGCAGGTGAAACTGCAGGCGCCGTGCGATGAAATTCTTTACTCCAGAGCCTGCGTTTACGCCGGGAATTCCTCGGCAATGGTGACTATCGCTGGTGGACATACGCGAGTAGTGGAGGTGGTTTGCCAGGGGACAACGCGCTTTGCGCTTGACGATCGGCAAGGTGAAGTGAGTGACGATCCGCTGGCGGTGCTGTCAAACACTACGCTGTCGCAGATCCTTGAGTTTGTGGAACACGTTCCGTTTGAGGCTATCCGTTTTATCCTGGAGGCCGGAAAGTTGAATGATGCCCTCTCCCGTGAAGGGCTCAGCGGGAAGTGGGGGCTGCACATTGGCGCAACACTCAATAAACAGCGCTCGCGTGGGTGGATGGCGCAGGATCTGGGGTCGGACATTGTTATCCGCACCAGCGCGGCCTCTGACGCCAGGATGGGCGGTGCGACGCTACCTGCGATGAGCAATTCAGGATCCGGGAATCAGGGGATCACTGCTACCCTGCCGGTAGTGGTCGTCGCTGAACACGTTCAGGCTGATGACGAACGACTCGCACGAGCCCTGATGTTGTCACATCTTTCGGCAATCTACATTCATTCCCAGCTTCCACGTTTGTCGGCACTGTGTGCGGCTACCACGGCAGCGATGGGGGCTGCGGCAGGAATGGCCTGGCTGTTGGGCGGAAGCTACCAGACTATCTCAATGGCGATTGGCAGTATGATCGGTGACGTCAGCGGGATGATCTGCGATGGGGCGTCTAACAGCTGCGCCATGAAGGTTTCTACCAGCGTGGCAAGTAGCTGGAAAGCGGTGATGATGGCGCTGGATGATTCTGCTGTGACGGGAAATGAAGGGATCGTGGCGCACGATGTAGAGCAGTCAATAGCGAACTTGTGCGCGCTGGCGTGCCGCTCAATGCAGGCAACGGATCAGCAAATTATTGAGATTATGGCGAGCAAAGTGTCGTGAATTTTTCCCCCTCTCTTCAGAGGGGGAATATATTACACCGGCAAATCAATCAACAACGCGCGCAGTGGTGTATCAGCAACCAGTGTGATATTCGCTTCATCACGAATAAACGCCCCGTCACCACAGGTGAGCGCTTCTTTCTCTTCCGTGTGCGTCACCGCATGCACCGTGCCGTGAATTGACTGCAGATAGGCGCGCGGGCCATGAAGCTGGAAGCTTGCCTGTTCGCCTTTCTTCAGTTCAATGTGATGCAGCCATACCTGCTGGCGCAGTTGCAGGCTGCCTTTGCTACCGTCCGGGGAGGCAATCAGCTGCTGCTTATCGCCCGTCAGGTCAACCTTCTGTACCGGTGGATTTTCCCGCTCCGGACAGGCATCGAGCCAGAGTTGCATACGGGTCAGCGTCTTCTCTTTGCTGAGGTTATGCTCGCTGTAGCTGATGCCTGGCTGCGTGGAAATCAACAACGCTTCGCCAGCCTTTGCCTGGACATGATTGCCCTCGCTATCGCGGTATTCTGCCTCGCCTTCCAGGATCAGGTTCAGGATATCGACTTTCGGATACGTACGCGGCTGGAAGGAGGCGCCCGGGGCGAGCACTTCCTGATTTAACACGCGCAATGAAGCGTAACCGAGGAGTTTCGGGTCAAAGTAGTGTCCAAAGGAAAAGGTGTAGCGGGCCTGCAGCCAACCGAAATCGGCTTGTCCGCACTGTTTAGCTGTTCTTGTCGTAATCATAAACTTGACCTCTCTTTACACTAAAACAATGGTAAAGGTATGGACGCTTCATTGTTAGCCAGATATTCTGCCGGGTATGTTCAAATTTCCTGAATGAGAACGAGATGGCTAAAGAGAGAGCATTGACGCTTGAGGCGCTTCGCGTCATGGACGCGATTGACCGACGTGGCAGTTTTGCGGCGGCGGCAGATGAACTGGGGCGCGTTCCGTCTGCGCTAAGCTACACCATGCAGAAGCTGGAGGAAGAGCTGGACGTGGTGCTGTTTGACCGCTCCGGTCATCGAACAAAATTCACCAACGTTGGGCGGATGCTGCTGGAGCGCGGTCGTGTCCTGCTGGAAGCGGCGGACAAGCTGACGACGGATGCCGAAGCACTGGCACGAGGCTGGGAAACCCATCTGACGCTGGTCACAGAAGCACTGGTCCCCACCGAAGCACTGTTTCCGCTGGTGGACCGCCTCGCAGATAAGGCGAATACCCAGCTGTCGATCATTACTGAGGTACTGGCAGGTGCCTGGGAGCGTCTGGAGACGGGCAGGGCGGATATCGTCATCGCCCCGGACATGCACTTCCGTTCCTCGTCGGAAATCAACTCCCGCAAGCTCTACAGCGTGATGAACGTCTATGTCGCTGCACCCAATCACCCGATCCATCAGGAGCCTGAGCCGCTCTCTGAAGTGACGCGCGTGAAGTATCGCGGCGTCGCGGTAGCGGATACCGCACGTGAACGTCCGGTGCTAACGGTGCAACTGCTGGATAAACAACCTCGTTTGACGGTGACTTCACTGGAAGATAAACGGCAGGCGCTGCTGGCTGGCCTGGGCGTGGCGACCATGCCGTACCCGTTTGTCGAAAAAGACATTGCAGAAGGTCGGCTGCGCGTTGTCAGCCCGGAATATAGCCACGAGGTGGATATCATTATGGCGTGGCGTCGCGATAGCATGGGCGAAGCCAAATCATGGTGTTTACGCGAAATCCCGAAGCTTTTCGCTCATTATAATAAATAGATCTGTAGGCCCGGTAAGCGCAAGCGCCACCGGGCATTGAATCAGGCATTGAGTTTAGGGTCGGCACCAAAGCGGTTTTCGCCTGGCGTGCCGCTCTGACAGTTGAAGATCAAAATGACAATCCAGCCCACAACCGGGATCAACAGCAGCAGTAACCACCACGCTGAACGATCGGTATCGTGTAGTCGGCGGAACTGTACGGCCCAGGAGGGCAACAGAATAAATATGCCGTAAATGGAGGTGAGAACACCTTCCCCGCTTGCCCGCTCCCAACCCAGAATTTTATCCACAATCCCCAGTACCAGGATGAGGATGAAGTTCACCAGAACGAACATCCAGTACTCTTTACGGCGCGCACGGCCACCAAATCCAATGTAGTTACGCAGTACTTTTAAATACCAGTCCATTTTTCCCTGCCTCTGTAATCGGTCAATCACTTGTTTTCTAAGCGATCGAGATAAGGATAGATGGAGATTGTGAATTAAAAAAGGGCATCTATTGATGCCCCTAATATTTAGCGGAAACGGACGTCACGACCGTGCGGCTCATTCAGATCTTGCCACGGGCCAATGGAGATAATGCCCGTTGGGTTGATGGTCTTATGGCTGCGGTAGTAGTGGGTGCGAATGTGGTCAAAATCGACCGTTTCGGCAATACCCGGTGTCTGGTAGATGTCACGCAGAAAACCATACAGGTTCAGGTAGTCACTGATGCGGTGCTTGTCGCATTTAAAGTGGGTGACATACACCGGATCAAAGCGCACGAGGGTAGTCCACAGACGAATATCCGCTTCCGTCAGTTGGTTGCCCGTCAGGTAGCGATGCTGGCCGAGCAGTTGTTCCAGACGCGCCAGCGATTCAAACACTTTCCCGACCGCTTCGTCATACGCTTCCTGGCTGGTGGCAAAACCGGCCTTGTAGACACCGTTATTGACGTTGTCGTAAATCCAGCTGTTCAGCTCATCAATTTTCTCACGCAGTTCAACCGGGTAATAATCTCCGGCGCGAGCGCCATGGGCATCAAACGCGGTGTTGAACATGCGGATAATCTCCGCAGACTCATTGCTGACGATTGTCTGGTTTTTCTTGTCCCACAATACCGGAACGGTAACGCGCCCGGTGTAGTGCGGATCGGCACGCAGATACAGTTGGTACAGGAAATCGTGGTGATAAAGATCGTCCCCCGTTGCTGCAGGGAAATCGGCGTCAAACGTCCAGCCATTTTCCAGCATCAGCGGGTTCACCACCGAAACGGGAATTAAAGACTCAAGGCCTTTAAGCTTGCGCACAATCAGCGTGCGGTGCGCCCACGGACAGGCGAGTGAAACATAAAGATGGTAACGATCTTTCTCGGCCGCAAAACCGCCTTCGCCGCTCGGGCCTGGGGCACCATCGGCAGTCAGCCAGTTACGGAAGGCGGAAACTGAGCGCTTGAAGCGGCCTCCGGTAGATTTGGTGTCATACCAGACATCCTGCCAGATGCCGTCTACGAGTTGTCCCATTTTTTTCTCCTCCGTCAGATAGCAAAAGCGAGGAGATATCTCCTCGCTTTGTGTTCATTCAGTATAGCGTGTGCTTACCATTTCTTGTTCAGAACGCGGTCGATGCTGTATGCGCCCGGGCCAGTGATGGCCAGCAGCAGGAAGCCACCCGCGATGGTCAGGTTTTTCATGAACATCAGAGAGTTCACGCCTTCCGCAAAGTTGCTGTGGAAGATAAACGCTGTCAGCACGGTAAAGCCTGCGGTAAACAACGCGGTGGTACGGGTCAGGAAGCCGAACAGCACTGCCAGACCGCCGCCGAACTCAAGCAAAATGGTCAGTGGCAGCAGGAACCCCGGCACGCCCATGGCTTCCATATACTGCTGGGTACCCGCATAACCGGTGATTTTGCCCCAACCTGCCACGATGAACAGAATTGGCATCAGAATACGTGCGACCAGTACACCAACATCTTCTAATTTTTTCATTTTACTCTCCAGGAAACCACATGAGCGGCTGAACATTATTTGTCTGCAATTCCGCGTAGATACCGCGGCGTTGCTGTCGATGGAGAGGATAATAAACGGGGCGGGTGGTAATTGTTAGCAAGGAAAACTGTCAATCTTTTTCAAAGATATTGAGGAAGGGAGGGGGATTTTGCCGGGTGGCGCAGCGCCACCCGGCGAGAAGGCTACCGCAACTGCTGCTGGCGCAGCGTTGCTTTCACCAGACGCCAGGCGCTCCAGACTCCAAAGCCCCGACGCGTCCAGCGAATGAGCTTACTTGGGTGACGAACGCCCCAGATAGCCATAATGCTGGTGCCGACCAGCGCCCAGGAACGAACGTTCAGGAAGGTATTCCAGCCACGATCGAGCGGACGCGTTGCCTCGAGCCAGTCGCGGCGGCTGGCTGACAGATCCAGCCTCTGCTGCTGGATCTGGCTTAACAGAAACGCTTTACGTTTCTGGCGCTCGGCTTTGTCGCTCACGGCTTATCATCCTCCAGCAGGGTGCGATCGTTAGCCAGCTCCTGGCGCGTATGACGCAGGAAAGTGGATTTGCGTGCTTTACGCAGTGTCCATACCCCGCCAATCAACGCTGCCAGCAGCAGGACGACGGTGGTGGCAATCATCGCGTTAAGACGATACTGCGGGTCAATGGCCCAGATGATGAGTACCATCAGGCTCATCAGGCCGAACGCAGCGAAGAGCATGGTCAGCCCGAGCATCAGCAGCATCTGGAAGAGGTTTGCTTTCTCCTCTTCCAGCTCAACGACGGCCAGTCGGATGCGGGTTTCGGCGATGGCGACCAGCGTGGTTAAAATACGCTGGCCGATGCCGAGGACGTTTTTAGCAGGCCCTTGTGCGTGACGAGGATCTTCCATAATCAACGACGCGTGAGCAGGACACCCAGCACCACACCTACCGCGGCACCAATACCTACGCCTGTCCAGGGATTATCCCGAACATATTCATCAGCACGAGCAGCGGCTTCGCGGGTTTGCTTCGCCAGCGCGTCACCCGTTTCACCCAGACGATGGCGGCTCTCTTTCAGGGCTTGTTCCGCTTTGCTACGCAGTTTGCTCACTTCTTCCTTGGATTTATCGGCGGAGGAGTTCAGCACCTCTTCCAGAGTGTCGGCCAGGGATTTCAGTTCAGCGCGCAGATTTTCAGACGTCGTATCTTTTGACATGATTTTCTCCTGTTGAGATTTCCGTTAACTCAATAATCGCGAGCTTCCAGCGCTTTCAGGTCATCCTGCGCTTCTTTCAACTTCTTCTCGCGCTTAGCAATTTTTTCCGCATCCCCTTTCTCTTTCGCTTCCTGCAGGTCGCGACGGCGCTCGGCTATCTCGTCCTTCTGTTCAGCGATTTTTTTCTGGTGATCGGCACGTAGCTTGCTGTCTGAACAGTTCGCTTTCACTTCGCTCAGCGCTTTTTTAAGACCCTCAACACGATGGTGATTGTTATGCTTTTCGGCATAACCGATCTCACGCTGAATATCCTGTTCTTTCTCCTGGCAGAGAGCGTTTGCGAAGGATGCTGTGCTTAAAGAAAAAAGGGCCAGAGCCAGAGTCATGCGGAATTTCATTATCGAAACCTTCCATTGTGTTGCGGCGTAAGCCGCTATCCAAAGTTATGCGGAGTACATTTGAGGGGTGCTCCGCGTACTTAAGCATAGTAAGTAAACGGGGGATTCACCAAAGTGAGTGAAAAGATTCGGAATCCTGGAAATTATCCAAGCCGATGCGACGTATCACGAATCAATGATAACCAGGCTGTAGGCTGGCTGTCATCTTCCTGCTGGGCAATGATATATCCTTGCGGCAGCGTTCGGTCGAGAACCACTTTTGCGGCGGCACTTTGCGCACGGGAATCAAACGTGATCAGTAAAACATCATCCTTCGGTGTGATGCTCTTGAAGCGGATCCCGTTCGCATCCAGATGATGCCAGACGGAAAAACCGTCTGGCACACTGGCACCCTGATTGACCGGACGAATGGCCAGCGTAGACTCCTGATGCGAAAGCGCGCTCCAGACCAGAAGCATGGCACTAATAAGCACCAGGGCGATCAGGGCGTATGCACAACGACGCAGGGAGAGCGCGGAGATAACCATTGTTAGCTCCTGGCTCCGTATTTTTTCTTCCACAGGACAACCAGTGAACCAATCAGACCGAAGACCAGCAGAACAACGGGCAGCAGCATCAGGCACGACATCAGCTGATCTTCATACTTCATGAAGACGGGGGTTTTACCCAGAGCATAACCCAGCGTTGTCAGGATCAGAACCCATAGCAGACCGCTCATCCAGTTAAAGAACTGGAAGCGTGTGCTGCTCAATCCGGAAAGACCTGCAATGGTTGGCAACAGAGTGCGTACAAAGGCGATAAAGCGGCCAATCAGCAGCGCGGAGAGCCCGTGCTTATGGAAAAGGTGGTGCGCTCGCTGGTGATAATGGGCAGGAAGATGAGAGAGCCAGTTCTGCACGAGCCGGGTATTGCCCAGCCATCGTCCCTGGATGTAACTCACCCAGCAGCCGAGGCTTGCGGCGACGGTCAGGAGTAAAATAGTTTGTGGAAACGCCATTGCCCCTTTGGCGCACAGCACGCCGACAAGCACCAGCAAGCTGTCACCGGGTAAAAAGGCGGCAGGCAGTAAACCGTTCTCAAGGAACAGGATCATAAACAAGACGAAATAGAGCATGCCAATCATGGAAGGGTTGGCCAGCGTTTCAAAATCCTGCGCCCAGAGGGCATGCAGTAGTTGGGTCAAAAGTTCCATTCAGTGTTCCTGGAAATCGGTTAACGTCACGCCTGTTATCCGGGACAAACAGCACGGCGACATTGTAGTGATTTCATTATGGTCGCTCGCGGACACATTGCGGTGTGGCCAACACTGTTCCCTGTTAATTGGCTGGTTAGCAAGCACTAACTTACAAAATAAGGAATTGAATCCAATTGTAACAAAGCCCAACGGTCTGCGTCACAGAATTTGCGGGGTGGGATGATTTTGGCGCAAGCCCAGGAAGTGAGCGAGGGGATTTACAAAGGCTGACACTATATATGTTTTGCTTACCCACTTAAGCCGGAAGGCGCAACGAAGCGCCTGCCAGCGAAAAGGTGATCTATTTTGCGGCACTGGATGCCGTATCGAGATGAACGACGGGATTATCGGCAAAAAGATAGCGGTCAGCGTTAAATTCAAAGTCGTCGCTGGTTTCATTGAACAGCATCAGCTTCGTGTTTTCCAGGTGCTGCCACATCGCCAGTTTTGCGGCATGCGGGTCTTTACGAATCAGCGCCTTAAGGATTTGATCGTGATCGTCACACCAGTTGTCGACAGTGCGGGAATCAATATGGTCGTGAAGTTTCTTCCAGTACGGGTTGTGAACACGCTGAGTCCACATTTTCTCAACGATTGCCGCCAGCGCCGTATTTTGAGTTGCCAGGGCAACCTGAACGTGGAACTGCAGATCCCACTCTGAATCCCGGAAACATTTTTCCTTACGGGCATTCTCCTGGATTTCCATCAACTTCATGATGTCCTGCTTGGTCACCTGCGTCGCGGCAAATTCCGCAATATTGCTTTCGATCAACTGGCGAGCCTGGAGCAGCTCAAACGGACCATAGCTGGCGAACTCCAGACTTTCGTCTGCGACCGGAGAGTGTTTCGGCTGATTAGAAATCACGTGAATGCCGGAGCCTTTGCGTACTTCAACGTAGCCTTCCACTTCCAGCATGATAATCGCTTCGCGGACAACGGTACGGCTCACGCTTTTTTCATCAGCAATGAAGCGCTCGGCGGGGAGTTTATCACCGACAAGATAGACACCTTGCTCGATACGATCTTTCAGCTCGGCAGCAAGTTGCTGATATAAACGACGTGGTTCGGTGATTTCCATATGCGCTCCAGGCAGGGTACGGCGGATGATTTGTTATACCACTTTTACGTGCCAGTCTCCAGATTTCGCCATGAAAAAAGCCGCCCGAAGGCGGCTTCTTTGATGCGAGATTTTTTACTAACTTTGTGTTGCCGGATTCCCAAGGGACTCTTTCGCCAGCTCCTCGGCTGACTTACTTTTCAGCACCGTCCAGATAACCACCGCACCCATCAGGTCGAAAATAGCCAGTACGGCGAACAGCGGGCTGAAGCCGATGGTATCTGCCAGCGCACCCACCACCAGTGCGAACATCGTACTTGCAGTCCAGGCTGCCATACCGGTCAGGCCGTTTGCTGTAGCGACTTCGTTACGACCGAAGACGTCAGAGGAAAGCGTAATCAGCGCACCGGACAGTGACTGGTGAGCAAAACCACCAATGCACAGCAGGGCGATAGCCACATATGGGCTGGTGAACAGACCGATCATGCCCGGGCCAATCATCAGCAGCGCACCCATGGTCACGACCATTTTACGGGAAACAATCAGGTTCACGCCAAACCAGCGCTGGAACAGCGGTGGCAGGTAACCCCCCACGATACAGCCCAGGTCAGCAAACAGCATCGGCATCCAGGCGAACATCGCGATCTCTTTCAGGTTAAAGCCGTAGACTTTGAACATGAACAGCGGGATCCACGCGTTAAAGGTCCCCCAGGCCGGTTCAGCCAGGAAACGCGGCAGGGCGATACCCCAGAACTGACGGGTGCCCAGGATCTGCCAGACAGACATTTTTTTGCCGTTGTTGGTCTGATGCTGCGCTTCCTGACCACCAATAATGTAGTCACGCTCTTCTTCAGACAGTTTTTTCTGATCGCGCGGATGCTTATAGAAAACCAGCCACGCCATTGCCCAGGCAAAACTCAGCACGCCAGAAATGATGAACGCCATTTGCCAGCTGTGCATCACGATAGCCCACACCACCAGCGGTGGCGCAATCATCGCACCGATGGACGAGCCCACGTTGAAGTAACCGACTGCAATGGAACGCTCTTTCGCCGGGAACCACTCGGAGCTGGCTTTCAGCCCAGCGGGGATCATCGCGGCTTCTGCCGCACCGACCGCACCACGCGCTACTGCCAAACCGCCCCAACTGCCAGCCAGCGCGGTTGCACCGCAGAACACCGCCCAGGCGATAGCGAAGAAGGCATAACCGATTTTGGTACCGAGAATATCCAGCACATAGCCAGCAACAGGCTGCATGATGGTATAAGCCGCGGAATAGGCGGCAATGATGTAGGAGTATTGCTGCGTGGAGATATGCAGCTCTTCCATCAACGTTGGCGCTGCAGCTGCCACAGTGTTACGCGTCAGGTAGCCCAGCACGGTGCCTAACGTCACCAGTGCGATCATATACCAACGTAACCCTTTAATTTTACGCATCTAAAACCTCATCGTTATGTTATTTCCGCGCCAGAGCACGGCAACGTCTCAACCGTTTCCGGGAGCAGTTGTGTAACGGGAGGGGCGTAGCCGGGAGAATGTCCCGGAACGGCCCGAACCTTGCCATAAGTAAGCGTGCATAAGTCGGTATCCGTACCGTTAAACCCGATGCCTCTCACATCGGTAATGCATTCCGTCGGCTGAGTGTTTGCGACGGCGAAAAAGATAACTTGTCATACAACTTCAAAAGGTGAGTGACATCACAAATGTATGATTCTTTGTAGGGACATTATCTGTTGCGTGCAAAGCTAGTTCTGGCGCGGCCTGGAGAAGGGTTTACTCCATATAGGGTAATTTATTTGTTGACGTTTATTGATCTCACTCACGAAAAAAGCTTCGGTTGATGGAAATTGGTGTGATAACTTTGCAGCATATGAACATACGCTTTCTGACGCTCCCGTTACGAGGAAGACGATAATGACGCCGTTTATGACCGAAGATTTTCTGTTAGATACTGAATTTGCCCGCCGCCTGTACCACGACTACGCAAAAGACCAGCCAATTTTCGACTACCACTGCCATTTGCCCCCGCAGCAGGTTGCCGAAAATTACCGTTTCAAAAATCTGTATGACATCTGGCTGAAAGGTGACCACTACAAATGGCGCGCGATGCGTACCAATGGTGTGGCTGAACGTCTGTGTACTGGCGATGCGACTGACCGTGAGAAGTTTGACGCATGGGCAGCGACGGTTCCGCATACCATCGGCAACCCGCTATATCACTGGACGCACCTTGAACTGCGTCGTCCATTTGGCATTACGGGTAAGCTGCTTTCCCCGACAACGGCGGATGAAATCTGGAATCAGTGCAACGCGCTGCTGGCGCAGGAGCAATTTTCTGCGCGCGGTATCATGAAGCAGATGAACGTGAAGATGGTGGGTACGACCGACGATCCGATTGACTCTCTGGAGCACCACGCCGCGATCGCCAAAGACACCGCGTTTGATATCAAAGTGCTGCCAAGCTGGCGTCCGGATAAAGCCTTCAACATCGAGCAGGCTACCTTCAACGACTACATGGCGAAGCTGGCGGAAGTCTCTGATACCGACATTCGTCGTTTCGCAGACCTGCAAACCGCGCTGACCAAACGTCTGGACCACTTTGCTGCGCACGGCTGTAAGGTGTCTGACCACGCGCTTGATGTGGTGCTGTTCGCTGAGTCAAACGAAGCCGAGCTGGATAGCATCCTGGCACGTCGTCTGTCTGGTGAACACTTAAGCGAGCACGAAGTCGCCCAGTTCAAAACAGCGGTACTGGTGTTCCTCGGCGCAGAATATGCCCGTCGCGGTTGGGTTCAGCAGTATCACATTGGCGCGCTGCGTAATAACAACCAGCGTCAGTTCAAACTGCTGGGCGCGGATGTGGGCTTTGACTCCATCAACGACCGTCCGCTGGCGGAAGAGCTGTCCAAACTGCTGAGCAAACAAAACGAACAGAATCTGCTGCCTAAAACCATCCTGTACTGCCTGAACCCGCGCGATAACGAAGTGCTGGGCACCATGGTCGGCAACTTCCAGGGGGAAGGGATGCCGGGCAAGATGCAGTTCGGCTCCGGCTGGTGGTTCAACGACCAGAAAGACGGCATGGAGCGTCAGATGACGCAGCTGGCGCAGCTTGGCCTGTTAAGCCGCTTTGTTGGCATGCTGACCGACAGCCGCAGCTTCCTCTCCTATACCCGTCATGAATATTTCCGCCGCATTCTGTGCCAGATGATTGGTCGCTGGGTTCACGCAGGCGAAGCGCCGGCAGATATCCAGTTGCTGGGTGAAATGGTGAGAAACATCTGCTTTAACAATGCGCGTGACTACTTCGCCATTGAACTGAACTAAGGCTGTTTGAGGTTGATATGCAATACATCAAAATCCATTCGCTGGATAACGTTGCCGTAGCGCTGGCAGATCTGACCGAGGGGACGAAAGTCACTTTTGATAATCAGTCGGTCACGTTACGCCAGGCCATTGGACGCGGACATAAATTTGCCCTGACCCCCATCGCTAAAGGGGAGAACGTGGTGAAGTATGGTTTGCCGATTGGTCATGCGCTCGCGGATATTGTGCCGGGTGAATACATTCATTCTCACAATACCCGTACTAATCTGAGCGATCTGGACGAGTACAGCTATCAACCTGATTTACCCGCGAAAGAGAGTCAGGCGGCGGATCGTGAAGTGCAGATCTACCGTCGCACCAGTGGTGAAGTGGGGATCCGCAATGAGCTGTGGATCCTTCCTACCGTCGGTTGCGTGAATGGGATTGCACGTCAAATTCAGACCCGCTTTCTGAAAGAGACCAATAATGCTGAAGGCACCGATGGCGTACATCTGTTCAGCCATACTTACGGCTGCTCACAGCTCGGCGACGACCATATCAACACGCGCACCATGCTGCAAAATATGGTGCGCCATCCGAATGCCGGTGCGGTGCTGGTGATCGGTCTGGGGTGCGAAAACAATCAGGTCGATGCCTTCCGTGATACGCTGGGCGTGTTTGACCCTGAGCGCGTACATTTTATGGTATGCCAGCACCAAGATGACGAAGTGGAAGTGGGTATTGAGCAACTCCACCAGCTGTATGAGGTGATGCGCCACGACAAACGCGAGCCGGGCAAGTTGAGCGAGCTGAAGTTTGGTCTGGAGTGCGGCGGGTCTGATGGCCTGTCTGGTATCACCGCTAATCCGATGCTGGGCCGCTTCTCGGATTACGTGATCGACAACGGCGGCACGACGGTACTGACCGAAGTGCCGGAAATGTTCGGCGCGGAACGTATTTTGATGAGCCACTGCCGCGACGAAGAGACGTTTGAAAAAACCGTCACCATGGTGAATGACTTTAAACAGTACTTCATCGCCCACAATCAGCCGATTTATGAGAACCCGTCGCCGGGTAACAAAGCGGGTGGTATCACCACGCTGGAAGAAAAATCTCTCGGCTGCACCCAGAAAGCGGGGGCCAGCCAGGTGGTGGACGTTCTGCGTTACGGTGAGCGGCTGAAAACGCACGGCCTGAACCTGCTGAGTGCACCGGGTAACGATGCCGTGGCAACCAGTGCGCTGGCCGGGGCTGGCTGTCATATGGTGCTGTTCAGTACGGGCCGAGGTACGCCATACGGTGGTTTTGTGCCAACAGTGAAAATCGCCACCAACAGCGAGCTGGCGGCAAAGAAAAAGCACTGGATCGACTTTGATGCCGGTCAGCTTATTCGTGGCAAAGCGATGTCGTCATTGCTGACGGAGTTTGTGGATACTATCGTAGAATTTGCCAACGGCAAGCAGACCTGCAACGAGAAGAATGATTTCCGTGAGCTGGCGATCTTTAAGAGTGGTGTGACGCTGTAAGTGTATTGTCGGGTGGCGCTAACGCTTACCCGACCTACTGAACCTTGTAGGCCCGGTAAGGCGTAGCCGCCATCGGGCTTTTCTTTTTAGCTGCGCAGGGCGTTCTTCGCTAAACGCGCGTCTTCCGCCTGACAGGCCGCTGCGGTGAACAGCACGTCGGTAGAGGAGTTCAGCGCGGTTTCGCAGGAGTCCTGCAGCACGCCGATAATAAAGCCGACGGCCACAACCTGCATGGCAATCTCATTAGGGATACCGAACATATTACAGGCCAGCGGGATCAACAGCAGTGAACCGCCCGCCACGCCGGATGCGCCACAGGCACACAGCGACGCCACCACGCTCAACAGCAGTGCGGTTGGCAGATCCACCGGAATACCCAGCGTATTCACCGCCGCCAGCGTCAGGACGGTGATAGTGATGGCCGCACCTGCCATGTTCACGGTTGCACCCAGTGGGATTGATACGGAATAGGTATCGCGATCCAGGTTCAGTTTCTCCGCCAGCGCCATGTTCACCGGGATGTTCGCTGCCGAACTACGGGTGAAGAAGGCGTAGACGCCGCTTTCACGCAGACAGGTCAGTACCAGCGGATACGGGTTGCGGCGGATCTGCCAGAACACCAGCAGCGGGTTGATCACCAGTGCCACCAGCAGCATACAGCCAACCAGAACGACCAGCAGCTGCGCGTAGCCCCACAGCGCGTCAAAGCCGGTGGTTGCGAACGTGGAGGAGACCAGACCGAAGATCCCGATTGGCGCAAAACGAATCACCAGTTTCACCATGAAGGTCACGGCGTTGGACATATCGTTGACCAGATTTTTGGTGGTGTCGTTACCGTGACGCAGCGCAAAGCCCAGACCAATCGCCCAGACCAGGATGCCGATGTAGTTTCCGCTCATCAGCGCCGTGATTGGGTTGGATACCATGCTCATCAGCAGACCGCGCAGCACTTCCACAATCCCGGATGGCGGTGTGATATCGCCAGCGGCGCTGGTCAGATGCAGCGTGGACGGGAAGAGGAAGCTAAACACAACGGCTGTTAATGCAGCAGAGAAGGTACCCAGAAGATACAGGAACAGAATAGGGCGAATGTTGGTTTTTTGTCCGTGCTGATGGTTGGCAATCGACGCCATAACCAGCATCAGAACCAGTACCGGCGCGACGGCTTTCAGTGCGCCAACGAAAAGCGTACCAAGTAATCCAGTTGCTTCTGCTGCAGGCTTTGACACCATCGCCAGCAGAATACCCAGTATCAGTCCTATCAGAATTTGTTTTACAAGACTCCCCTGCGCCAGGCGCGCAAAAAGCCCAGTTGATTGTGTGCTCATACATTATTCCTGAGTGAAATTGTGTTCCATCCTGGATGTGCTCTAAGTCACATTTATGTCCAGATGTAAATAAATGTTTGCCTGGTTGAGTATAGGGAAACCGCATCTGGAGGGAAGCGTAAAATGCTGGATTTTACGTGTTGCGTCATGTTTTTTAACTATTAGTTAACGAGAATGCCCGGTAAGCGCAGCGCTACCGGGCAAAACACACTAAACCTGCTGCTTTCTATCGTGCTGGCGGTTAACCCAGGTATTGATAATCAGCGTCACGATCAGAATGCCAAACACCACGCCGAGCGAAATGGCGATTGGGATATGGTAGAAATCGACAATCAGCATCTTGATACCGATAAATACCAGGATCACCGACAGGCCGTACTTCAGCATTGAGAAGCGCTCCGCCGCGCCCGCCAGCAGGAAGTACATGGCACGCAGGCCAAGAATGGCGAACAGGTTAGAGGTCAGAACGATAAACGGGTCAGTGGTCACGGCGAAGATAGCCGGGATACTGTCTACCGCGAAAATCACGTCACTCAGCTCCACCAGAATCAGCACCAGCAGCAGCGGGGTGGCAAACAGCAGGCCGTTTTTACGTACAAAGAAATGCTCACTCTCGATCTTGTCGGTCATGCGCAGATGGCCACGGATCCACTTCACCAGCGGGCGATCGCCAATCGCTGAGCCATCTTCTTTTGCCAGAGCCATTTTGACCCCGGTGAACAGCAGGAACGCACCGAAGACATACAGCAGCCATTCAAACTGCGTAATCAGCCAGCTACCGGCGAAGATCATGATGGTACGCAGAACGATCGCGCCCAGCACGCCATAGACCAGCACGCGGCGCTGCAGGGCTGCAGGCACGGCAAAGTAGCTGAACAGCATCAGCCAGACGAAGACGTTATCAACCGCCAGGGCTTTTTCAATCAGATAACCGGTGAGGAAGGCGAGCGCTTGAGGATCGGCCACCGCACGGCCTTCAGTCGAGGCCAGATACCACCAAAAGGCAGCACAGAAGAGCAGGGAGAGGGTAACCCACACCAGCGACCAGACGGCAGCCTGTTTCATGGTCATGCCGTGTTCGCCACGACGCCCCTGCAAAAAGAGGTCGATCGCCAGCATGATGAGCACGACAACCGCGAATCCGCCCCACAACATTGGAGTGCCGACAGAATGCATACTATTTTCCTTACACATAAAAAAACAAAAACGGCTATGGTCAGAAGACGATAGCCGTTAGCTTTTTATGCATAGACCTCGCCTTCCGGCAAGGTCTCACTTACAACCACGAGGGTTGCCCGGCGACCGGATGCGGTATTGCACGCATCGTAATGACGATCCACCGGCAAGGAAGTTACTCCCCTTTGCGGGTAACAAAATATGTCAGACCATCGGTTTCGTCAATGGTTGACAGGGTTTCATTACACAGCTTTACGCGATAGCTTCTGCGCTCACGTCATCTGCCGGGAAGACCACGCCAGTCTGACGGCGGATCTCCGTTTGCAGTTTCGCCGTGGTGCGACTGACCGCGAGTCCAGGGTGGTTCACTTCGTTGTCTTCGACCAGACGGGCAAAGACCTCTGCCTCATAGAGCATAGTGTTAATATGCTGAGGCTGCGTCAGCTCTTGCGCTTTCCCGCCGCGCGGAACAAAGCTCAGCTTCTGACACTCAGAAATTTTTTCGATAACCAGCGATCCCGCTTCACCCTGAATTTCACTTGGCAGCACAGAATCACTCACTTTTGAATGTTGCAGCGTGACGCTGAAATCCCCGTAATCCAGCGTCACTACGCCGTGCGCATCTACGCCGCTTTCCAGCAGGCTGGCTTGTGCACTGACGCTGTGTGGCTCGCCCCACAGTGCCACGGCGGAAGCCAGGCAGTAGAAACCGATATCCATAATCGAGCCGTTAGAGAAGGCTGGGTTGAAGGTGTTCGGGTTCTCGCCGTCGAGGTAACGCTGATAGCGAGATGAGTACTGGCAGTAGTTAATAAAGGCTTTGCGCACTTTGCCAATTTTCGGCAGGGACTGCTGCAACAGCAGGAAGTTCGGCAGGCTGGCGGTTTTGAACGCTTCGAACAGCACCACCTGGTTTTTGCGGGCAAGTGCAATGGCGGCTTCCACTTCCTGAATATTCGAGGCCAGCGGCTTCTCGCAAATCACATGCTTTTTATGGCTGAGGAACAGCCTGGTTTGCGGGAAGTGCAGGGAGTTCGGGCTGGCAATATAGACCGCGTCAATGGCATCGCTTTGCGCCATCTCGTCGAGCGAGGTGAACAGATGTTCGACCAGGTAATCGTTCGCGAAGGTCTGCGCCTGCTCGAGGCTGCGGGAATAGACTGCGGTGAGTTTATATTTGCCGGTTTCGTGGGCGGCGTCGACGAACTGGCGTGTGATCCAGTTCGTTCCAATGACTGCGAAACGTATCATAAACGTTTACGTACTCCGTAGCTGGGAACCTTTAGCCACTGTAGCACGTCATCATGACAATTCGCGTGCGCTACTGCGCATTACCCTTTAACGATAAATGCGTAAGCCACAAACGGGTATCAAACTCCAGCTGATGGTACTGCGGCTCCATATGGCAGCACAGGGAGTAAAACGCTTTGTCGTGCTCTTTCTCTTTCAGATGCGCCAGTTCGTGCACCACGATCATCCGCAGGAACGCTTCTGGTGCGTTACGAAATACGGTCGCAACCCGGATCTCCGCTTTGGCTTTCAGCTTGCCGCCCTGCACGCGGGAGATGGCGGTATGCAGACCAAGCGCGTTTTTCAGCACGTGGATCTTGTTGTCGTACATTACCTTGTTGATCGGCGGCGCGCTCTTCAGATACCGGCTTTTCAGATCCTGCGTATACTGCCAGAGGGCTTTGTCGGTCGTGAAATCGTGGGTCCCGGGGTAGCGTTTTTCCAGCACCGCGCCGAGCTTCTGCCCGGCAATCAGGCTGCGAACCTGAGAAAGTAAATGCTCCGGGTAGCCCTGGAGATAAGTAAGTTGGTTCATCAACGCCCCAAATCGACAATAAAACGGTATACTCACGCACCCTTTTCAGGGATACGCCAAATTTTACCATTCAGGAGGGCCGATGAGCCACTTAGACAACGGTTTCCGTTCACTCAACCTTAAACGTTTCCCGGAAACGGACGACGTTAACCCACTTCAGGCGTGGGAAGCGGCGGATGAATATCTGCTGCAGCAGTTGGATGACACTGAAATCAGCGGCCCGGTTTTGATCCTGAATGATGCGTTTGGCGCGCTGGGCTGTGCGCTGGCGGAGCACACGCCGTACAGCATTGGTGATTCCTACTTAAGCGAGCTGGCGACGCGTGAAAACCTGCGCCATAACGACATCGAAGAGTCCAGCGTGAAGTTTCTCGACAGCACGGCGGAGTACCCGCAGGCGCCTGGCGTGGTGCTGATTAAAGTACCCAAAACCATGGCGTTGCTTGAGCAACAACTGCGTGCGCTGCGCAAAGTCGTCACCCCAGAAACCCGCATCATTGCAGGGGCCAAAGCGCGTGATATTCACACCTCGACGCTGGAGCTGTTTGAGAAAGTGCTCGGCCCAACCACGACCACGCTGGCGTGGAAAAAAGCGCGTCTGATCAACTGTACCTTCAGTGCACCGGAGCTGGCTGATGCGCCAGAGACGCTGAGCTGGAAGCTGGAAGGAACCGACTGGACTATCCACAACCATGCGAACGTCTTCTCCCGCACCGGTCTGGATATCGGGGCGCGTTTCTTTATCGAACATCTGCCGGAAAATCTGGAAGGCGAAATTGTAGACCTGGGCTGCGGTAACGGCGTAATTGGCCTGACGCTGCTGGCGAAAAACCCGCAAGCCAGCGTGGTGTTCAGCGATGAATCGCCAATGGCGGTGGCTTCCAGTCGTCTGAACGTAGAAACCAACATGCCAGAGGCGCTGGATCGCTGCGAGTTTATGATCAACAACGCGCTGTCGGGTGTGGAGCCTTTCCGCTTCAATGCCGTTCTGTGTAACCCGCCGTTCCACCAGAAGCACGCCCTGACGGATAACGTCGCCTGGGAGATGTTCCACCACGCGCGCCGTTGCCTGAAAATTAACGGCGAGCTGTACATCGTAGCGAACCGCCATCTGGACTACTTCCACAAGCTGAAGAAAATTTTCGGTAACTGCACCACGATTGCCACCAACAACAAATTCGTGGTGCTGAAATCCGTGAAGCTGGGTCGTCGTCGCTAAATCTTCAGTGCCAGCTGGGTGCCCTGCGCAATTGCGCGCCGCGCATCCAGCTCCATCGCCACATCACATCCACCAATCAAATGCACCGTTTTGCCCGCTTCACGCAGCGGATCGGCCAGATCGCGCTTCGGTTCCTGCCCGGCACATAAAATCACATGATCAACCTGCAGCAGCTGCGGTTCACCGCCGATCAGCACGTGCAGCCCCTCATCGTCGATCTTCTGATAACTGACCGCCGGGATCATCTTCACGCCGCGAGAGAGCAGGGTGGCGCGATGGATCCAGCCGGTGGTTTTGCCCAGTCCTTCGCCTGGTTTGCTGGCTTTACGCTGCAACATCACGATCTGACGCGGGCTTTTGGGGAGTTGCTGCCCTTCAGGGCGTAACCCACCGGACTGATTCAGGCTGGTGTCGATACCCCATTCCACGCAAAACTCGGCAATATTCTGGCTGGTTGCTTCTCCCGGCTGGCTTAAATACATCGCGGTATCAAAACCGATCCCGCCGCAGCCGATAATCGCTACCTTTTCGCCGACCGGTACTTTGTCACGCAATACATCCAGGTAGCTCAACACTTTCGGATGATCGACGCCCTCGATCGCCGGTGTACGCGGGGCGATCCCGCTCGCCAGGATCACTTCGTCAAAATCCATCAGATCGTCTGCCTTCACAAACTGGTTAAGACGCAGATCGACCCCTGTGAGTTCGATCATCCGGCGGTAGTAGCGCAGAGTTTCATAGAACTCCTCTTTGCCGGGGATCTGTTTGGCGATATTAAACTGTCCGCCGATCTCCGTTGCGGCATCAAACAGCGTCACGCTATGTCCCCGTGAGGCGGCATTCACCGCGAATGCCAGCCCTGCCGGACCCGCGCCGACCACGGCGAGGCGTTTTTGGTTGACCACCGGTACGACGGGCATTTTGGTTTCGTGGCAGGCGCGTGGGTTGACGAGACAAGAGGTGACTTTGCCGACGAAGATCTGATCCAGACACGCCTGGTTACAGCCGATGCAGGTGTTGATCTCATCCGCGCGGCCGCTTTGCGCTTTGGACAGCAGTTCGGCATCGGCCAGGAACGGACGTGCCATCGACACCATATCGGCATCACCGCGTGAAATAACATCGTCCGCTACCTGCGGATCGTTAATACGGTTGGTGGTCACCAGCGGAATAGAGACTTTGCCTTTCAGCTTGCGCGTCACCCAGCTGAACGCCGCGCGCGGCACCGGCGTGGCGATGGTCGGAATGCGCGCTTCGTGCCAGCCGATGCCGGTGTTAATGATGGTTGCACCTGCGGCTTCAATTGCCTGTGCCAGTTGCACGGTTTCGTCTAATGTTCCACCGCCCTCCACCAGATCGAGCATCGACAGGCGGAAGACGATAATAAAATCAGCGCCCGCACGTTCACGCACGGCGCGCACCACTTCCACCGCAAAGCGCATGCGGCGGGCATAATCGCCACCCCATTCGTCGTCACGGTGGTTAGTGCGGGCGGCGAGGAATTCGTTAATCAGGTAGCCTTCTGAACCCATCACCTCGACGCCATCGTAGCCCGCTTCACGTGCCAGCGCGGCGCAGCGGGCAAAGTCATCGATCAGCGCCAGGATCTCGTCGTGGCTGAGGGCATGCGGTTTGAAGCGGTTAATGGGAGCCTGAATCGCCGAGGGGGCGACCAGATTCGGTTGATAGCTGTAGCGGCCGGTATGCAGGATTTGCAGGGCGATTTTCCCGCCTTCATTGTGCACCGCATCGGTCACAATGCGGTGGTGAGGCAGCTGTGACACATCGTTCAACACCGCACCGCCCTCCATGCCGACGCCGGAAGGCGCAGGCGCGACGCCACCAGTAACAATCAGCGCCACCCCGTGCCGGGCACGCTCGGCGTAGAAGGCCGCGAGACGTTCAGCCCCGTCCGGATGCTCCTCCAGACCGGTGTGCATAGAGCCCATTAACACGCGGTTTTTGAGCGTTGTGAACCCCAGATCAAGGGGGGCGAATAGCGACGGGTAGCGGCTCATAGTGTCTTCCAGTGTAAAATTATTGTTATGTGGTCGGATGAGTTACTAATTTAGCCAGCGTCAGCAGAAAGGTAAAAGCGGGATCAAATGATTGTGATAGAACTCAAAGAACTTCCCCGGTGGCGCTGCGCTTACCGGGGCTACAAAACTTAATCTCCCTCTCCCTCAGGGAGAGGGCCGGGGGGAGGGGGAGCGCACCAGCCCCGGAGCCTGCCACATCGACGTCGTCAGCCCGCTGTCCACCAGCCCAAGCTGGTCGGCATACACCGCCTGCCACTTCTGCATCATGCCGTCGTACAAGTCGCGGTGTTCCGGGTTCGGCGTAAACTCCCGGCTCCACTTCACCAGCCGCTCGCCCGTTGAGGCCATATCTGCAAACAGTCCCGCTCCCGTTCCGGCCGCAATCGCGCAGCCCAGTGCTGTGGCCTCTTTCACTTCCGGAACGCGTACCGGCAGCCCGGTGACGTCGCTTAAAATCTGGCTCCACAAGGCACCTTTCGCTCCCCCACCGGCGAAGACGAGGCTCTCAAACGTCACGCCGGAAAAACGCGAAATCTGTGCCAGATTGCAGGCCGAAACAATTGCGGCGTTCTCTTCCAGCGCACGGAACAGCGTCGCCTTGTTGCACTTTTCCGGGTCGATAGAGAGGTTAATAAACGACGGCGCAGCGTGATACCACTGCTTAAAATGCATGGCATCGGAGAAGATCGGCATCACCCCATGTGAGCCCGCAGGCACGCGGCTGGCCATCTCTTCCAGCAGGGTGTAGGTATCCATGCCCATCCGCTCGGCAATCAGTTTTTCCTCTGCGCAGAAGGCATCACGGAACCAGCGCATAGTAAGCCCGGTGAAGAAGCTGATTGACTCCGCCTGAACCATGCCAGGAATAACGTGTGGGTTTACGCGGATGTTCATCTCAGGATCGGTTCGTACCTGCGGCAGGTTGACCACCTGTTGCCAGAACGTCCCGCCTAACACTGCCGTTTGCCCGGCGCGCACCACGCCCAGCCCCAGACACCCAAGCTGCACGTCACCGCCGCCCATCACCACCGGCGTCCCTTCGCGCAGACCGCTCTGCTGTGCGGCGGCTTTGGCGATCGTGCCCAGCACGGTGCCGGTTTCTTTTACCGGGGAGAGGATATCGGCGCGCAGCCCGGCCATGTCCAGCAGTGCGGGTCGCCAGTCACGGGAGAACAGATCCAACATGCCGGTCGTGCCCGCGTTCGACGGATCTACCGCTAGCTCGCCGGAGAGCTTCGCCGCCAGCCAGTCGCTGATCATGGTGATGGTCGCCGCTTTGCGGTAGATATCCGGACGATGGTGCGCCAGCCACAGTAGGCGCGGCATGGCGCTCAGGGCCAGGGTCTGGCCGGAGACGTCATACACTTCGGATTCAAAACGATCGTCGTGGATCTCTTTGAGTTCAGCCACCTCGCGGCTGGCGCGGGCGTCGACATTAGCGCAGGCCCAGATGGCTTCGCCGTTGCGATCATACAGAACTATTCCCTCGCGCATGGAACAGCAGGCAACGGACTGAATATCCGCCGCGCTCAGTCGCGCGCGCTCCAGCGCCTGGCGAATGCACTGGCAGGTGAGCTGCCAGTTGGTGGCGAGGTCAAATTCCATCGAGCCCGGCACGTTCTCCACGCTCAGGTGTTTCCACTCGGCCTGGCCGACGGCAATCTGGTTGCCCTGCAAATCAAAAATAACGGCGCGAACGCTGCCTGTCCCTGCATCTAACGCTAAAAGGTAACTCATGAGCTTGCCTCGTGTCAGGCGCAGGGCTGCTCTTATCCGGCCAGAGCCAGCACCGCGCGGGCTGTCGTCTCTTCCGTCACCAGGCCATTGATACGGCGACCTTTCAGTGCGGCATAAATCGCATCGGCTTTCTCTTCACCTCCGGCCACGCCAACGATGGTGGGCAACTGCGCCAGTTCATCGAGCGTGACGCCCAGTAATTCTTTATGGATCTCCAGCTCCTCGACGCATTCCCCTTCGGCATTCAGGAAGTAACCGAGAATGTCCCCCACCGCGCCTTTGCGGGCATACATCAGCTGTTCGCCTTCGCTGATATAGCCAGAGCGCAAGATCGTCGCGTCACGGCGCTGGTTCACGGAACCAATCCCCACCACTGCGACATCAGCCGCCTTCGCGGCGAGGATCACGTCCCGCACGCTGGTTTCGCGTTTTAAGATCCCGGCAACAGAAGCGGATGAAACGCGAAGCGGGGCAGGGATCATGCTGACGCTACAGGCCGCATCGAGCTGGCCGATGCCGGTCATATACGGCCCGACACCACCGGAGAGCGTCACCAGACGGATCTGCTGCGAGCTAATAAAACCGCTTAAGTGCTGCAGGCTGCTCATGGTGGTTTCACCAAATCCCACCGCTAAAAGCTGTCCGGGTTCCAGCACGCCCATCAGCGACTGCGCGGCACCAATGCCCAGTCGGACGTTCATTGGCGGCGTATTCAGGGCAGGCATCACGCGCACCAGCTTGAGCCCAAAACGCTGCTGCAATTCGGTTTCCAGCGCCAGACAGCCCTCATAACGAGAGTTGATCTGCACGCGTATCACTCCGGACTGGCGGCCCTTTTCCAGCAGGCGCGAGATCTTCAGACGCGGCAATCCGAGCCGTTCGCCAATATCGTTCTGGGTCAATCCATCGTGGTAGTAACACCACGCCACGCGAGCCACCAGCTCCTCTTCCGCCAGCGCCAGCCCGGCAAACCGACCTTCTTCCGCAGTGCGTTTATCGCTCATAATTGAACTCTTATAAAAATTTAGATCATATGTTCGTGATGACGCGGGTGGAAAGTGTGAGCCGCGCGGCAAAACGGATCTTTTAGTTTGTTTCGGGTTTATCTGGATCTTAATCAATAAAACTGTGATCCCTGCACGGTTGTAAATATAGTTCACCGTCTACGCTTTTGAACATTATTAAATCTAAAAATCATTTGTTCAATGGCGGGGCGATGATGACCTTACTTCTCGAAGCGCGTGATATCTGCAAGCAATTCTCCGGCGTGCCGGTCTTAAAAGGCATTGATTTCACGCTGTTTGCGGGTCAGGTGCATGCGCTGATGGGCGGTAATGGCGCGGGGAAATCGACGCTGATGAAGATCATTGCCGGGGTGGAGACGCCGGACAGTGGTGAACTTTCGGTATCCGGACAGCCATTTGCGCGGCTTACCCCAGCGCAGGCACACAAGCTCGGCATTTATCTGGTGCCGCAGGAGCCATTGCTGTTTCCCAACCTGACGGTGCGGGAAAACATCCTTTTTCGCCTGCCGCGTGAACGCGATCTGGATAAACGCCTGGCGGAGAAACTTCGCCAGTTGCAGTGCCAGCTTAATCTGGATGCCACTGCCAGCACCCTGGAGGTGGCGGATCAACAGATGGTGGAGATCCTCCGCGGGCTGATGCGCAACGCGACGATCCTGATCCTCGACGAACCCACGGCTTCCCTCACGCCCGGCGAAACCGAGCGGTTGTTCCGGCAGATCCGCGCCCTGCAGGATCTCGGCGTTGGCATTGTCTTTATCTCGCATAAATTGCCGGAAATCCGCACGCTTTCGAGCCACGTCTCGGTCATGCGCGACGGCGCAGTGGTACTTAGCGGCGAAACCGCGCAGTTTGACGATAGCGCCCTGATTGCGGCTATGACGCCGGTGAGCCGGGAAAAAGGCTTAAGCGATGCACAAAAATTGTGGCTGGCGCTGCCGGGCAATCGCCGCACCCAGCCGCAGGATTTCCCGGTGTTGCGCGTGGAAGATCTCACCGGGGAAGGTTTTATCGATCTGAATCTGGAGATTTACGCAGGCGAGATCGTCGGTCTTGCCGGGTTGGTGGGGTCCGGACGCACTGAGTTAGCCGAAACCCTCTACGGCTTGCGTCCTGTGCGCGGCGGCCGCGTCTGGCTCGAAAATCAGGAGATCACCGACGATCCGGTATTTTCACGGCTCGATAAAGGTCTGGTCTATCTGCCGGAAGATCGGCAGGTTTCCGGCTTATTTCTGGATGCGCCTGTCCGCTGGAACACCGTGGCGCTGAACGAACCCTCCCTCTGGCAGCAGCGCAAGCGGGAATCTGCGGTGGTGGAGCGTTACCACCGGGCGCTGGGGATCAAGCTTAACCATGCGGAGCAAACCGTGCGCACACTCTCCGGTGGCAACCAGCAGAAGGTGCTGCTGGCGCGCTGTCTGGAGGCCAATCCGTTACTGCTGATTGTTGATGAGCCTACGCGCGGCGTGGACGTCTCGGCACGCGCCGATATCTATCAACTGCTCAAAAGCGTGGCGGCACAGAACGTGGCGGTGTTGATGATCTCAAGCGATCTCGATGAGTTTCCCGGGCTTGCTGACCGGGTGCTGGTGATGCACCAGGGCGTACTCAGCGGCGAATTGCCGCGCCACGCCGTCAGCCTCGACAGAATGATGGCGCTGGCGTTTGGAGGGCAATCATGAAGACCTTACTGAAAAACCGCGAGCTGAGCGCCTTTCTGGCGATCCTCGCCCTGTTTGCTGTGCTGGTGGCGCTCAACCCTGCGTATTTCAGCCTGCAGACGCTGGGGATGATCTTCGCCAGTTCGCAAATTCTGATCCTGCTGGCACTCGGTGCCGCGCTGGTGATGCTGACCCGCAATATTGATGTCTCTGTGGGTTCGATCGTCGGGCTGTCTGCCATTGCCGTGGGCGTGGCGCTTAACAGCGGCTACACCTTGTCGGTATCCATGCTTTTTGCGTTATCGGTTGGGGCACTGGCGGGGGCATTCAACGGTTTTCTGGTCGTGGGCCTGCGCATCCCGGCGATTGTCGCCACGCTCGGTACGCTGGGGCTGTATCGCGGGGCGATGCTGCTCTGGACGGGTGGAAAGTGGATTGAAGGGCTGCCGCCGCAGCTGAAATCTCTCTCTGAACCTGTCGCCTTCGGTATATCACCGCTCGGTATGGTGGTGCTGTTTTTCGCGGCGGCAGGGGCGTGGACGCTGTCGCGCACCGCCTTTGGTCGTGATTTTTATGCCGTTGGCGATAACCTGGCAGCCGCGCGCCAGTTGGGTGTGGCGGTGAATCGCACGCGGATGATCGCCTTCACGCTGAACGGCATGCTGGCTGCCTGCGCCGGGATTGTCTTTGCCGCGCAGATCGGTTTTGTGCCGAACCAGACCGGAAGCGGGCTGGAGATGAAAGCTATCGCCGCCTGCGTGCTCGGCGGTATTTCGCTTTTAGGTGGCACGGGCACGCTAATTGGCGCGTTACTTGGCGCCTTCTTCCTGACGCAAATCGACACCGTGCTGGTGTTGTTTAAGCTCCCGGCCTGGTGGAACGACTTTATTGCCGGGCTGGTGCTACTTGGCGTGCTGGTGCTCGATGGACGTCTGCGCCAGGCGCTGGCGCGCCATCAGCGGGCGCTGAAGTACAGCCGTTTCCAGCCGGGAAACAAAGGGGGAAAGCACGTCACACCGTTTCCGAAACGCAAAAAAGAGGTGGCGTAAATGAAGCTTAACTGGGAAAGCACGCTGCTGATTTTACTGGTGCTGGAGATCCTGCTTTTTGGTGCCATCAACCCGCGTATGCTGGATATCAATATGTTACTGTTCAGCACCAGCGATTTCATCTGCATTGGCATTGTGGCACTGCCGCTGACGCTGGTGATTATCAGCGGCGGGATCGATATCTCCCTCGGCTCGACCATTGGCCTGTGCGCCATCGCGCTGGGAGTGATGATGCAGTCGGGGTGGCCGATGGCGGTGGCAATTCCGCTGACCTTACTGCTCGGCCTGCTGTGCGGTTTATTCAACGCCGCGCTTATCCACTACACCGGCATTAGCCCACTGGTGATCACTCTCGGCACGCTCTACCTCTACGGCGGCGGGGCGCTGCTGCTCTCCGGTATGGCGGGGGCGACGGGCTATGAGGGCATCGGTGGCTTCCCGGACAGCTTTACCGCATTCGCTAACCTCACACTTCTCGGCTTGCCGCTCCCGCTGGTGCTGTTCGCGGCGATCACCGTTTTCTTCTGGCTGATTACCCATCGCGGGCGCTTTGGCCGTCATCTGTTTCTGATTGGGCAAAACCCACGCGCAGCGCGCTATGCGGCGCTGTCGGTCAACGGCATGCCGTACGTGCTGTATGGCCTGGTCGGGGTTGCCTCGGCGATTGCCGCGCTGGTGATGGTCTCCTATTTCGGTTCCGCGCGCTCGGATTTAGGGCGCGATTTACTGATGCCTGCTCTGACCGCCGCTGTACTTGGTGGGGCCAATATCTACGGCGGTTCAGGTTCGGTAATCGGTACTGCACTGGCGGCACTGCTGGTGGGGTATCTGCAACAGGGTTTACAGATGGTCGGCATCCCCAACCAGGTGTCGAGCGCGCTGTCAGGGGCGCTGTTGGTTGTGGTGGTGATGGGACGTTCGTTGAGTCTGCACCGTGAATGGGTGCGATCTCTCTTCACAAAACTACCCGGAGCGTAAGATGAAAACAAAACTGATAGTCCTGGCGATGGCCCTTAGCATCGCATCGGCGCAGGCGGCGGACCGCATTGCCTTTATCCCGAAACTGGTGGGCGTGGGTTTCTTCACCAGCGGCGGCAACGGTGCAAAAGAAGCGGGAAAAGATCTGGGTGTGGATGTCACCTACGATGGCCCGACCGAGCCAAGCGTCTCTGGCCAGGTGCAGCTCATCAATAACTTCGTTAACCAGGGCTATAACGCGATTATCGTCTCCGCCGTGTCACCGGATGGCCTTTGTCCGGCGCTGAAGCGCGCGATGCAGCGCGGCGTAAAAGTCCTGACCTGGGACTCCGACACCAAACCGGAGTGCCGCAGCATTTACATCAACCAGGGAACGCCGGAACAGCTTGGTGGCCTGCTGGTGGAGATGGCATCGAAGCAAGTGACGAAACCGAATGCCAAAGTGGCGTTCTTCTACTCCAGCCCTACCGTCACCGACCAGAACCAGTGGGTGAAAGAGGCGAAAGCCAAAATCGAGAAAGATCATCCTCAGTGGCAGATCGTCACCACACAGTTTGGCTATAACGATGCCACCAAATCCCTGCAAACCGCAGAGGGGATCTTAAAAGCGTATCCGGATCTGGATGCGATCATCGCCCCGGATGCCAACGCGTTGCCTGCGGCAGCGCAGGCGGCGGAAAACCTCAAGCGGGAGGGGGTGGCGATCGTTGGTTTTAGTACGCCGAACGTGATGCGTCCGTACGTTGAGCGCGGCACGGTGAAAGCCTTCGGTCTGTGGGATGTCGTGCAGCAAGGCAAAATTGCGGTCAATGTCGCCGATCGTTTGCTGAAAAAAGGCGATCTTAACGTTGGCGACAGCGTGGACGTAAAAAATATCGGGGCGCTGAAGGTCGAGCCGAACAGCGTGCAGGGCTACCAGTATGAAGCGAAGGGCAACGGCATTGTGCTGCTGCCGGAGCGTGTGGTGTTCACCAAAGAGAACATCAATAAATATGATTTCTGACGGGGGAGCAAATGGCTGATTTAGACGACATCAAAGACGGTAAAGATTTTGGCATTGGCACGCCACAGCAGAACGTGCCGTTCACCCTGAAAGGCTGCGGCTCGCTGGACTGGGGCATGCAGTCCAGGCTGGCGCGCATCTTCAACCCGAAAAGCAACCGCACGGTGATGCTGGCCTTTGATCACGGCTATTTCCAGGGGCCGACCACCGGTCTTGAGCGTATCGATCTTTCGATTGCCCCGCTGTTTGGTGAAACCGACGTGCTGATGTGCACCCGCGGTATCTTGCGGAGCACCGTACCTGCCGCGACGAACAAACCGGTGGTGCTGCGCGCCTCCGGCGGTAACTCGATTCTGGGTGAGCTCTCCAACGAGTGCGTGGCGGTAGCGATGGAAGACGCGCTGCGCCTGAACGTCTGCGCGGTGGCGGCGCAGGTATACATCGGCAGCGAGTTCGAGCATCAGTCGATCAACAACATCATCAAGCTTGTCGATGCGGGCGCGCGCTACGGCATGCCGACGCTGGCAGTGACGGGCGTGGGCAAGGAGATGGCGCGCGACGCACGCTATTTCTCGCTGGCCAGCCGCATTGCCGCAGAAATGGGGGCGCAGTTCGTCAAAACCTATTATGTGGACGAAGGCTTTGAAAAAGTGACCGCCAGCTGCCCGGTGCCGATCGTCATCGCCGGGGGCAAAAAACTGCCGGAGCACGAGGCGCTGGAGATGTGCTGGCGGGCTATCGACCAGGGCGCATCCGGTGTGGATATGGGACGCAATATCTTCCAGTCCAGCGCGCCGCTGGCGATGCTGAAAGCGGTGAAGAAAGTGGTTCACGAGAATATGAGCGCGCGGGATGCGTTCCAGTTCTGGCAGGAAGAGAAACAGGGAGAAGCAAAATGAACGTGACGTTAGTGGAGATCAACATCAAGCCTGAACGGGTGGACGAGTTTCTGGAAGTATTTCGCGCCAACCACGAAGGGGCGATCCAGGAGCCGGGGAACCTGCGTTTTGACGTATTACAGGATCCAAGGGTGAAAACCCGGTTCTTTATCTACGAAGCCTATAAAGACGAAGCGGCGGTGCTGGCGCACAAGAAAACGCCGCATTATCTGGCGTGCGTGGATAAGCTCGAGGAGTTGATGTCAGAGCCGCGCAAAAAACGCAGTTTTGTGGGGTTGTTACCGGAGTAAAAACTTTCCCCCTCCAGCGGGGAGGGGGAATTCAGATCACGCTTCTTCCACGCTCACGCGCAGCGCTGCCAGCGCTTTACGCGCCGCTTTCAGCACCTGCTCACACTGCTCAATGGTCAGCGTCAACGGTGGTTCAACACGAATGGTTTTCGAGTTGTTGAGCGTCCCGGCCACCAGTACCCGCTGGCGGAACATCTCGCTTGCGAAGCTATAACCGATTTCGTTATCAACAAACTCAATTGCCATCAGCATCCCTTTGCCGCGTGCGTCCTGAACCAGATCCGGGTATTCCCGTCCTAACTGGCGGAAGCCGTCCAGCAGCAGGTCACCTTTCTGCTCCGCCTGAGCAGGCAGGTTTTGATCCAGCAGCACGTTGATGGTCGCCAGCGCCGCTGCACAGGCCAGCGGATTACCGCCAAAGGTTGTGGTGTGCAGGAAGGGGTTATCGAACAGCACAGAGAATACTTCCTCGGTAGCAACCGTCGCGCCAATCGGCATCACGCCGCCGCCGAGCGCTTTCGCAAGACACAGAATATCCGGCTGAACGTTCTCGTGCTCGCAGGCAAACATCTTGCCGGTACGCCCCATCCCGGTCTGGACTTCATCGAGGATCAGTAGTGCGCCAAACTCATCGCACAGCTGACGCACGGCAGGCAGATAACCCTGCGGAGGGAGGATCACACCGCCTTCACCCTGAATCGGCTCCAGGATCACCGCCGCCACGTCATCACCGGTTTTACGGCATTCGCTCAGCACGGTGCGCATAGCGTTAATGTCACCAAACGGCACGTGGCGGAAGCCCGGCAGCAGCGGCATAAACGGTTTACGGAAGGTGGATTTAGCGGTAGCAGACAGTGCACCCAAAGATTTACCGTGGAACGCGCCGCTGGTGGCGATAAAGGTGAATTTCCCGCGCGGCGACTGGTACGCTTTGGCGAGTTTAATCGCCGCTTCGACCGATTCCGTGCCGCTGTTGCTAAAGAAGCTGTACTTCAGTTTGCCGGGCGTTAAGGCCGCCAGCGTTTTCGCGAGCATGGCGCGAAGCGGGTCGAGCAGTTCCTGGCTATGGAGAGGTTGTTTCGCAAGTTGATTCTGTACGGCGGAAACCACAACTGGATTACGGTGCCCCACGTTGAAGATACCAAAACCACCAAGGCAATCGATAAACTCCTGTCCCTGGGTGTCGACAAGCGTGTTCAGACTCCCCGCTTGCCACTCTACGGCTCCGTAATCCCCGCCGGCGGTAACAGATTTGCGATACTCCAGAAAACCTGGATTGACGTGCTCTTTAAAGTAATCGATGACCTCTCGGTTAAGTTGTTTCATCTCCTCATGATCAAGCGTTCGCTTCTCAATGAGATTCAATGCGTGCGCGGTACAGGCAAGAGCCGAGGCGCTGGAAGGTAACCTGTTCAAAATGTGCTCCCGGGGATCGCGTATCACATGATACTGCGTTAAGTATTGCAGGGATTACGCCACTTCAGCTGACTTAACGAAAATCGGGATAAACGCCAGGTTAAAATTATGTTGCACAATATTTAATCATGCCGATACAACCGAAACGGGATTTCGCTATCCAGGGCAGCGAGCTTAAAAAGACGCGGGAAAAGGCAATCGCACCAAAGTGGGGCATTTGCTGCTACTTAAGTGGGCGTTAACACATCATGCTTTGCAGGTAATTTCTTTGCGAAAGTATTTGAAATCAATGAATTATAAAATCTCACAAAAAGTGCGGTTTAAGTGAAATCTGCGATCTCTATCAAGTTTAACAACTAAAGATAAATTGTTTACCGCCGAAAAAACATAAATCCACAAAATTAACATTCAAATAACCTGCAAGGGATGCTCACGATGTCTTCTCCAATCTATGTCAGCCAGAATGAATATCCTCTGGATGATGACACCACCTTAATGTCTACCACAGACATCCATAGCTACATTACACACGCTAACGACACGTTTGTGCAGGTGAGCGGTTATGAGCTCGACGCGCTGACGGGCCAGCCGCACAATATGGTGCGCCACCCGGATATGCCAAAGGCGGCATTTGCCGATATGTGGTACACCCTGCAACAGGGCGAGCCGTGGAGCGGGATTGTCAAAAACCGACGTAAAAACGGCGACCACTACTGGGTTCGTGCTAACGCAGTGCCGATGGTGCGTCACGGGCAGGTGACGGGCTATATGTCCATCCGCACCAGAGCCACGGAACAAGAGATTGCCACCGTGGAGCCTCTCTACCGGGCGCTGAATGACGGAAGCTGTAAGAAACGTATTCATAAAGGGCTGGTGGTACGTAAAGGCTGGTTGGGGAAACTCCCGGCAATGCCGCTGCGCTGGCGCGTTCGCAGCGTGATGGTTGCGCTTTTTGCTGTGCTCGCGGCCACGCTGGTCACGACTTCCGCAGGCTGGGTACCGCTCGCGGCGGCTGCGGCGGTGATGCTGCTGGGAACACTGATGTTTGAGCAGCAGATTGTCCGTCCGGTAGAGAATGTGGCACGTCAGGCGTTGAAAGTGGCGACCGGTGAGCGCAACAGCGTACAGCACCTGAACCGCAGCGACGAACTGGGGCTGACCTTGCGTGCGGTAGGACAACTGGGGCTGATGTGCCGCTGGTTAATCAATGATGTATCAAGCCAGGTGGTGAGCGTGCGCGATGGTAGCGACAAGCTTGCGCAGGGTAATGAAGATTTGAACGATCGTACGCGCCAGACCGTAGCGAATGTGCAGCAGACCGTCGCGACAATGAACCAGATGGCGGCTTCTGTTCAGAGTAACTCTGAAACCGCCGCAGAAGTAGACAAACTCTCCGTGGCCGCAAGCAGTGCGGCAACGAAGGGGGGGAATGCGATGCAGACCGTGGTGAAAACCATGGATGATATCGCCGACAGCACGCAGCGCATTGGTTCGATTACCTCCTTGATTAATGACATCGCTTTCCAGACCAATATTCTGGCGCTCAACGCGGCGGTAGAAGCAGCAAGGGCGGGTGAACAGGGCAAAGGTTTTGCTGTGGTCGCGGGCGAAGTTCGCCATCTCGCCAGCCGCAGCGCCAGTGCGGCTAATGATATTCGTAAGCTTATTGATGCCAGCGCCAGCAAGGTGCAGTCCGGCTCTGAACAGGTTCACGCCGCAGGCCGTACAATGGATGACATCGTTGAGCAGGTGAAAAACGTGACCCAGCTTATTGCCCAGATTAGCCACGCGACCTCCGAGCAGGCAACTGGATTGTCTGAGTTAACCCGTGCCGTGGCAGAGCTGGACAGCATCACGCAGAAAAACGCCGACCTGGTCGAGGAAAGCGCGCACATTTCCGCCATGGTGAAACACCGCGCCGGACGTCTTAAGGATGCGGTGACGGTTCTCCATTGAGTGAGTCATGTTCCAGTAAAGCCGTTTATTCCTTACGGAATAAACGGCTTTATTATTTGAGGTTGTAATTATTGATGTGTTTTATTGTTAATTTAATATTAAATAACTAAAAAAATCATCTCAGTTATTTATTCCTGCCTAAGCCAATTTTCCACGATGCTATTTTGAAAAAGCCTCATCCGATGGTTGAGTAACGATCGATGGGGCATTATTAATAGCCTCTACCTATCTATTGTGATGGTTGTGAAATAAAAAAACGATCAAAGTCATAAAGTTAGCGAATTCGTTACCGATAACAGCGATCGTCTGAGAAATAATCACATCGATGGAGAAAATATGTTCTTAAATGACGTAAAGATCGGCACGAAATTATTTCTGGCATTTGGGCTATTAATTGTCCTGATGGTGGTGAGTGCGAGTTTGTCCTTGCTGAGTCTGAACCGGGCCAATAACGGGATGCAATCTATCATTACCAGTGACTATCCTACGACGGTAAAAGCGAACCAGTTAATCGACAACTTCCAGGAATTTATTGGCACTCAGCAGCTCATGTTGCTGGATGAACAGGGGACCTATACGGCGCAATCGCAACAGCATCTGAAGGAGATCAGTGGGAAAATCACCGTGATCCTGGGGGAACTGAACAACGCGCTGCATGATGCAAAATCACAGCAGGCACTGGCGGATATCCGCGGTGTGCGTCAGCAGTATCTGGACTCGCGTTACCGTATTTTACAGGCAGTGCAGAATAACGATCGCGCGGGTGCTATCAGGGAGATGATGACCACGACCCTTAACCTGCAGCAGGAGTACAAAGCGAAGGTGCAGGCGCTGATTGCCATTCAGAACAACGAAATGCAGTACGCAGGTGCGCAGGTTGAGGGGGATTTCAGAACCAACCGCCTGCTGCTGATCCTGATTACCCTTTTCAGCGTGGCGGCAGGCAGCCTGATTGGCTGGTTTATTGTACGCTCGATTACCCGTCCTCTGGGCCAGGCCGTGACTTTTGCTGAAGCCATCGCCGAGGGTGACCTGACCTGCAGTATCACGCCGCACGGCAAAGACGAAACGGGTCAACTGCTGCATGCGCTGATGGAGATGAAAACACGCCTGATGGACATTGTGCAGCAGGTGCAAACCGGCTCAGAGAATATCTCCAGCGCTGCTGCGCAGATTGTCGCCGGTAACCAGGATCTGGCCGCGCGCACGGAAGAGCAGGCAAGCTCTGTTGAACAGACCGCCGCTTCCATGGAGCAGATCACCGCTACGGTGAAAAACACCGCGTCGCATACCGGTGAGGCGACCACCCTCTCAGCAGATGCCGCCACGGTGGTTAAAAACAACGGTGAGATGATGAAGCAGGTGACCAGCAAAATGCGCCTGATTAACGAGACCTCAAATCGGATGTCCGACATTATCGACCTGATCGACGCCATTGCTTTCCAGACCAACATCCTGGCGTTGAACGCGGCAGTGGAAGCGGCACGTGCGGGTGAGCATGGCCGTGGCTTTGCGGTTGTGGCGGGCGAGGTGCGTCAGCTTGCTCAGAAAAGCGCATCGTCTGCCAGTGAAATTCGCGAGCTGATTGAGAGCTCCACCAGCCAGACCCAGGACGGGATGAATCTGGTTGAAAAAGCGAGTGGGCTGATCAACGGGATGGTCGGCAACGTGGAAGAGATGGACGTTATTCTGCGTGAGATCCGCCAGGCCAGCCATGAGCAGACGGAGGGGATCTCGCAGATTAATAGTGCGATTGGCCTGATTGATGCCACCACCCAGCAAAACTCTGCGCTGGTGGAGGAGTCTGTCGCGGCGGCGGCATCCCTTAACGAACAGGCGATGCACCTGAAAGAGCTGGTACGCATCTTCCGCGTGAGCGAGCGCGCACCGGCTTAATCCAGCTGGGAGATCTCCAGCGCTGCGCGGTCGATTACGCCGATGATCTGCTTAAGCTGCGCATCGCAGAGCTCTCCCTGATTGACCTTCAGATCTAATACCGCTTTGAAGTTATCCAGCGCCCGCTTCATCTGCGGGTTTTTTCGCAACTGGAAACCGACGGAACGCGCTTTGATACGCGCCTGTATGTGCGTCAGCTGTTCCTGATTTTCATCCAGCCACTGCTGACCCGCCACGGTAATCGTAATGCTCTTACGGCCGTTTTCTTCTTCCTTAATGAGGATAAAGGCCTGATCCTGTAGATAATCCAGAGTCGGGTAGATTACGCCCGGGCTTGGGGTGTAATTACCCTGAGTCATGTTTTCGATCTCTTTGATCAGCTCGTAGCCGTGGCTCGCATTACGCGTCAGGATATCCAGAATCACCAGACGCAGATCGCCGTGGCCAAAAAAGCGCGGTCGACGTCCGCCGCCATCGTGTTCGTGTCGCATACTGTGTCCTTCGTTTTGATATATCTAAACTATATCTAAGATATATTCAGATGCAATCTAAAAGATCTTGCATTCTTGTTGATTAGCAATCATTATCATTTAAAATTGATTTAGATATATCGTATTCACCTGAGAAGGGTCTAAAAATGACATCTACCCGTTACCCACAGCGTGTTCGTAATGACCTGCGTTTTCGCGAGCTGACGGTGCTCCGCGCTGAGCGCGTTAGCGCGGGTTTCCAGCGCATTGTTTTAGGTGGCGAGGCGCTGGAGGGCTTTAGCTCCCGTGGCTTTGATGACCACACTAAAGTCTTTTTCCCGGCTCCAGGGACGACGTTTGTGCCTCCGGTAGTCACCGATGACGGCATCGACTGGGGTGACGGCGTACGTCCTCAGGCGCGCGACTATACGCCGCTGTACGACGCGGTAAAACATGAGCTGGTGCTCGATTTCTTCGTTCATGACGGCGGCATTGCCAGCCACTGGGCGGTCGAGGCGAAGGCGGGTGATAAGCTGACGATCGGCGGTCCACGCGGTTCGCTGGTGGTACCGGAAGATTATGCCTGGCAGCTGTATGTCTGCGATGAGTCCGGCATGCCCGCACTGCGCCGCCGTTTAGAAGGCATCGCAAAACTGCCTGTTCGCCCGGACGTTCATGCAGTGGTGACGGTTGGGGATGAATCTTATAAGGATTATCTGGCACACCTGAGCATGTTCGACATCACCTGGATTGTTGGCCATAGCGAGCAGGCTGTGGCGGACCATCTGGCGACGCTAACCGTTCCGGCGGAAGATTACTTTATCTGGCTGACCGGGGAAGGGAAGGTAGTGAAAAGCCTGAGCCGCCAGTTTGAATCCGAAACGATTGATCCGCAGCTGGTGCGTGCCAGCGCTTACTGGCACGCTAAATAATCAGGCTGCAGAATCCAGTTGCGCTTCGCTCACCTGATGTTCGAGCGAGGCGCGAACTTCGTGCAGCGCTTTCTCCTGCTGAGCGAAGTAGGCTTCCATATTGCTCAGCGACGACACCAGAAGCCAGGACTCCTCTTTCTCCAGCTCCGCCAGCTCGTTCACTAAAATGTCGATTTGCTCGCGGACCTGCGCCATTTTTTTGCGGATACGTTCCAGATCGTTCAGCCTGTCGCTGGCCATCAGCGGCTCGAAGCCTTGCTGCAGGCGCGCCACCAGAGAGCGTATGGCTTTGACGTCGCCACGCTGTTTGGCCTGGTTGAGCTGCACCATCATCGCGTTGGCTTCTTCTTTCAGGTCGTCGGCCACCAGATCCGGGTGGCAAAGCTTGCTCGCCTGGCGCCAGAGGCGCTTCAGTTCGTTCTGATCTTCTTCCGAGAGATCCTTGCCTTTACGCAGACGCACTTCGGCATCGTGGTGCTGCTCGCGGTATTTCTCGTACTCTTCGTTGGCTTCGTCGCGCGCCTGACGCGCGGGCTCTTCTTCGCGCGTTAAGCCGCTTTCAAGCTCCAGCGCTTCGGCCAGCAGGTTGGCAATCAGGTTACTTTGCTGCTGCAAATGTTTGCGTGCTTCAGCGGCTTGCACGGAATCGGCAGGCAGATCGCGCCAGCGCTGGGTGAGCGTTGCCAGCACTTCTACAGCCTGAGCCATATACTGCTGACAGCGACGGTAATCTTCCTGGCGACGACGCGCTTCCGCCTGCTGACGACGCAGGTTTATCTCCGCCAGCGTTTTGCGCAGGGCGAGGATCTGCTGCATCAGCGGGCCGAGGCGGGAGAAGTAGAGATCGTTGAACTCATCCAACTGCTGCACCCGCGCATTGCGGCGATCTATCAGATCGCGCAGACGCTCTTCCAGCGCCTTCAGCTCCAGCTTGCTGGCGGCCACCTGTGGATCGCGCCACTGGGTGATTGCGCGTTGGCTCTGTAGCCAGGCGGTAATGGCCGCCATGGCCGCGGTGTAGTTCTTCTGCTCAAGCGCCACGACGATTGCCTGTAGCTCATCGTCAAACGCTTCATTTTTCAGGCGTGTCAGCTGGCTCTGGATGATGTCGTCATCTTCCAGTTCAATGGCATTTTTAATGATTTCTAGCCGTTTGATCGGTGTGCTCATGATGCCTTTCGCTTTGGCGCTTAAGTATTTGAGTTAAGGTTAGTTGTTGTAAAAGCTACAGGAAATAATACACACGGATGATGATCGGCGCGATGGGGGATTTCTTTAGTTTTGCAGTTTGTGAAGGTGGAGGGGAAGTGAGACGCTTCACGCAGTCCGTTGAAAATCTCATATATTAATTCATTGAAACTACTAATTATTGTTAGAAAAATAAGACCAGTCCCTACGTAATATTACCAGGTAAAACCCATAATCACCCGAATAGTTTGCCCGTGACGGGCCATTTACTATCCCTCTCACTGACTATTTTTCCTGGCATCGGCGGACGACTGTTCGACGTGCGGAATATTTTTTCAACGGAGTAGAGATGAGTATGAAAGCTATTTTAGCCGCCCTGCCGATCGCGATGATCCCGGCTACGGTTCTGGCAGCAAATACCGAAGAAGGGTATTACGGTTCCGCAAAATACCTGCAGATTGAACAGCGAGCCAAAGAGATGGATACCAGTTCCCGTCCGGGTGTCGGGCAGTTTGTGGGTGGTAAACAAAAAGAGCACTTAGGCGGTGCGGCGATTGCTGCGGGATACCGGTTTGGTAATGGCTGGCGCACTGAAGGTGAATACACCTTTAAGCAGAAAACCGAATACACCAACGGCTCCAGCGCCTTCCCTAACGGTTTTGATCATCTTCAGACTGAAACAGAACGTCTGATGCTGAACGTCTATCGTGATTATGAGTTGGGCTACGGCGTCTCTGTTTACGGTACCGCAGGGCTTGGTGTGAGCAGGATTAAAGCCGACGGCTGGCAGGGTAATCCTGGCCGTGAATACGGTTCGACGACGCAAAACAACCTGACTTACGCATTAGGCGCAGGCGTAAGTTACACGCCGGTTGATCGTCTCTATGTCGATTTGGGTTATCGCTATATCGATATGGGTAAGATCGAAAGTGGATATAACAACTATGCGAACATGCGTGGCTTAAAAGATGAGCAGATGAAAGCGCACATCGTCTCTAATGAATTTACCCTTGGCATGCGTTATGTCTTTTAACCTGTTGTAAATGTCACTGCTTTAAAACAGGGCCAACGCCGTGGGAATACGGGGTTGGCTTTTTTGTGTTTTTTTTAAACTCAGATTGGCTACATTGATATTCGTTCTTCTTTATTATTTTTAATTTCATTTTTATTTTCCAAAGAACGCTTGTAGTTTACAACCTGTAAATTAGCACGAATAAATTGCCACAGTGAAAACAACCATACTACACCGATAGTCAGGTATATATATGCCAAAGCAAGTAAATATTTTTTAGATGTGTTTATTGTGGCTATTTCTTGTTCAAGCCACCGTTGATAAGATTGGCTGTTATTCAACAGCTTATTGCATGCCAGAGCAAAAACTGAGTCATTAGGTATTAGCTTACGGGAGTTTATACAATCTTCTTTGCTATGGATTGTTGCATTGTTAATAGTACCAGATTGCGATGTAATTATTAATGTATCTTTGGATAAATAATAAGTAAATGTTCCAAAATCAATTTTAGCAAAACCATACGCTATAGAGTTTTGCGTATACCAAAAAAAAGAACCTGTCAAAATTAACATCGTGCCGAGAATAATTGATGTTATTTTTTTCCTGGTAGGCATTTTTTTGGTGATATCGCCCCAGGAGCTAGTAAGGAGGAAAGATGATGGTTTTAATTTTCCTTCATTCAGTCCAAGCTGGATTAAACGGATGTCATTAATGTTTGAGATGTTGATGCCATTTATGATTTTAAATAATTGAATATCAAACCATTTATTATCCATGTGTTTCATTTTTGAGTCTGTATACCCTACACCAAAATAGCGTAATGCAAATCGTAATAAATTCGACAAACCATGCGCCCTATTCAGGGCTACAGCAAAGAGAGTTGCGTAGACAACGTAACGTGTAAAATCCTTATTGCCCAATAAATTACCGATCATGTTTAGCCTCAATGTTGTGTGATACGTTATAAAACGGCATTAAGTCGAAAATCTTTAACGTGTGGAGTAATTGGTTGCTTATAAATGCTCTCGCATCTCTCAGCAACTCGCTCATGCGCTGCGCAACATGATTCGCACCCGCCTAAGGTTTTGGAGCCTAAGCATTTTTCATTTTTTTCTTCAAAACATATCGCCAGACCGTGTCAGTGCTGGCGGCGTTTAAGCAAACCATATACAAAAATGCGCGATGCCAATCGTGGTGCGGGCTGGCGTGATATTGTGTTGGAGTCTGAAACTGAAAAAAATTCTTGGATACGTTGCTAATGACTGGTTATTCTTTGTTCGAGTTCAGAGCAATAGGGATGAGATATGGACGCTAAACCGGTTGCATTAGGGATTCTCGATGGGATCTCCTCTATACCAAATACAGCTTACATGGGGGTTGTAAGAAGCTGGGAGGGAAGCGGACTTGCCGGGGAAAGCGCCAAACAAAGAAACCAGGTTGAGACGTAGCGTTTTTTCTATATGCTCAAGAGCTTGGGTAATGCTGAGTCACCTTTGCGAAGGCTGATTACTATCGTTTTCACCTCGTTCTATCAGAAACTCAATGATGAAGGTAAAGAGGCCGTAAACAATAAATTGGGTTACGGAGCCGGAAGCATTGGTGGGCGAACAGGTGGGCAAATTGTACTGGCTCAGACAACCGCAAGTCTGATGTTGAATCGCTTGGCGATTGATCAGGCGTACAAACATTTTATCCGGTTCAGTGCTTCAGCCGCGTTAAACGTCGTGATGTTTCAGGGGATTATTGAAGAATCAGCCAGAGCGTCAAGACGGATGAAAGCCAAATATCCCTCTACATACGCCAGGGTGTCAAAAGAGAATCTGGATATGGTCTACTTTCTCGTTGAACAGCAGTTAGAGCCTTACCTCGTGTTCATTGAAGGACATCCTATGGATTGCAAAGGAATACAGAATGAAATTTGTAAAATCGTTAATGTCCCACGCAATTGAGGGAACCATCACCTCTCTGGCTGTGATTTTTGCTATGGGGTCATTCTTCTGGTTTGAAAGTACATGGATGAAATTCGCCGGGTGTTTTGGGGCATTGATAGTTGGCTATGTGCTTTCATACGGGGCGGCAAAAATCAGAGGCGGGTAATAAAAAAATCATACAATGCTATGCAGGATGCAGCCTGGCGAATGCTTGAGAAAAAAATCCAGGGGACAAAAAGGGGACACTCGCAATTCCCACAACAAAAAAGCCACTCACTAGAGTGGCTTAATTATATGATTTTAAAGCTTAAATTTGGTGGCCCCTGCTGGACTTGAACCAGCGACCAAGCGATTATGAGTCGCCTGCTCTAACCACTGAGCTAAGGGGCCGTGGCGGTGAATTATAAAGTAACTCCCCTCAGCAATCCAGCCATTCAAACCTGCCTGCTGTTTTTATAAACAATGCATAATCAATCCTTTATACTTCCATAATGATGTATCAGTGGGAGTAAAGATGATCAACGACATTCTGGCCCCTGGCCTGCGGGTGGTGTTCTGCGGAATTAACCCGGGTAAGTCCTCGGCGCACACCGGTTTTCACTTCGCCCATCCGGGGAATCGTTTCTGGAAGGTTATCCATCAGGCGGGGTTTACTGACCGTTTGCTCAAGCCCGAAGAAGAGCAACACCTTCTGGATACGCGCTGCGGTATCACCATGCTGGTCGAGCGTCCTACGGTGCAGGCAACGGAGGTCAACCTGCATGAACTGCGTAGCGGCGGGCGGGAGCTGATCAAGAAAATAGACGATTATCAGCCGGCAGCTCTGGCAATCCTCGGTAAGCAGGCCTACGAGCAGGCGTTCAGCCAGCGTGGAACGAAGTGGGGCAAGCAGAGCATCATGATTGGCGTTACGCAGGTGTGGGTGTTGCCGAACCCGAGCGGGCTCAACAGAGCAACACTGGATAAGCTGGTAGAGGCGTATCGGGAGCTGGATGAGGCGTTGATGGTGCGGGGGCTTTAGGGGCCTCTCCGGCCTGATGCCCTCGCCCTGAGAGGGAATAAACAAAAAAAAGCTCCCCGAAGGGAGCTTTTTCTCTGTCAGGACTGGTTAGTCGTCCAGGAAGCTACGCAGCACTTCAGAGCGGCTTGGATGGCGCAGTTTACGCAGCGCCTTCGCTTCGATCTGACGGATACGTTCGCGGGTAACGTCAAACTGTTTACCCACTTCTTCCAGCGTGTGGTCGGTGTTCATGTCGATACCGAAACGCATACGCAGAACTTTTGCTTCACGGGCGGTCAGGCCAGCCAGAACGTCGTGCGTCGCGGCACGCAGGCTCTCGGTGGTGGCAGAGTCCAGCGGCAGCTCGAGGGTGGTATCCTCGATGAAATCACCCAGATGCGAATCTTCATCGTCACCGATTGGTGTTTCCATGGAGATTGGCTCTTTGGCGATCTTCAGCACTTTACGGATTTTGTCTTCTGGCATCAGCATGCGCTCAGCCAGCTCTTCCGGCGTCGGTTCGCGACCCATTTCCTGCAGCATCTGGCGAGAAATACGGTTGAGCTTGTTGATGGTCTCAATCATATGCACCGGAATACGGATGGTGCGCGCCTGATCCGCGATAGAGCGGGTGATCGCCTGACGGATCCACCAGGTTGCATAGGTGGAGAACTTGTAGCCACGACGGTATTCAAACTTATCTACCGCTTTCATCAGACCGATGTTGCCTTCCTGAATCAGATCCAGGAACTGCAGACCACGGTTGGTGTATTTCTTAGCGATAGAGATAACCAGACGCAAGTTCGCTTCAACCATCTCTTTCTTCGCACGGCGGGCTTTCGCTTCACCGATGGACATACGACGGTTGATGTCTTTAACCTGTTCGATGGTCAGGCCGGTCTCTTCTTCAATCTGTTGCAGCTTCTGCAGGCCACGATGCACATCGTCCTTCACGTCGTGCAGTTTTTCAGACCACGGCTTGTTCATCGCGATAGCTGCGTTGAACCAGGTTTCGCTGGTTTCGTTGCCGGTGAAGAGGGTGATGAAGTTCTTCTTCGGCATTTTGCACTGCTCAACGCACAGCTTCATGATGATGCGTTCCTGGGTACGTACGCGATCCATCATCACGCGCATGCTGTTCACCAGGTAGTCGAACTGTTTTGGCACCAGGCGGAACTGTTTGAACACTTCAGACAGTTTCAGGATCTCTTCCTGAGCGGCGGCATGGCTGCGGCCTTTCGCTTTGATGGTGTCACGCGTCACTTCGTACTGGGTACGCAGTTCGGCAAACTTCTCACGCGCCAGTTCAGGGTCGATGCTGTTGTCATCATCGCTGCTGTCGTCGTCGCCGTCTTCCTCATCTTCGTCTTCGTCATCATCCATCTCTTCCTGAGACAGTTCAGAACCGACGTGAGTGGCGGTGGGTGCCATATCTTCTTCGGCGTTCGGGTCGACAAAACCGGTGATCAGGTCCGACAGGCGCGCTTCTTCCGCTTCAACGCGATCGTACTGCTCCAGCAGATAGGTGATCGCTTCCGGGTATTCGGCAACAGAGCACTGAACCTGGTTGATCCCGTCTTCGATGCGTTTTGCGATGTCAATTTCGCCTTCGCGGGTCAACAGTTCAACGGTACCCATTTCGCGCATGTACATGCGGACCGGGTCAGTGGTACGCCCGATTTCAGATTCCACGCTGGACAGTACCTGTGCAGCAGCTTCTTCCGCATCTTCATCAGTGTTGTTGGAGGTTTCAGCCAGCAACAGATCATCGGCATCCGGTGCTTCTTCCATCACCTGAATGCCCATGTCATTGATCATTTGGATGATGTCTTCGATTTGATCTGAATCGACGATATCTTCCGGCAGATGGTCATTGACCTCGGCATAGGTCAGATAGCCTTGCTCCTTACCGCGTTGGACAAGAAGTTTCAGCTGTGACTGCGGGTTTTGCTCCATAAGACGGTATCCACACTTAATTCGTTTGATTGGTGTCGGCGATGGGGCTGCCAACCTTTAAAGCGAGGGCGTACTTATATTTTTGCCGCTGCCTCTCAGTGCGGCTGCCGGGGGCTTCCCGATCGATATTCGGCACTTAAGCCGTTAAGTTCTTTTATTTCTTCGCCAGTTCCTGGTTAATCATCCAGAGTTCCCGGCGTTCTTCGCTGCTCAAACCGTGCGTGCGCTCGCGAGCAATCAACTCTTCCTGGCGCAGCTCAAGCATCGAATCAAACATATGGTTGAGTGAGTCGGTGAACGTTTTCTCTGCAATATCCTTATCTGCTATATCGTCCCACATCGACAGTTTTTCAAGGGTTGCGGCCTCTTTTGTGCCGCGATAATGTTCTAAAAGTTGTCCGGTGGTCAGACCTGGTTGCGACAAACAAGTGTTGACCAATTCTGAAAATAAGCCAAGTCCGGGCAATTTTTCGTGGTTCAAACCCGCCAGCGACGGCACTTGCGGAGCAAGTTCGGGGTTTTGCACCAGTAACCCTATCAGTATACGCATGGTTGTGCGTTTTAGCTGAGGCGCGGGGCGAACCGCACCATTTTCAGCCTGTTTTGGCATTAAACGTTCAAGCTGGCTGTCATCCAGAATGCCAAGCTTGTTGCCTAACTCCTGACGCAGATAGATACGCAGCGTTTCGCCCGGCACCTGGCTGATTAACGGCAGTGCCAGCGTACTGAGCTGCGCGCGCCCGTCAGGGGTACTCAAATCCACCTGCGGCATCAGGCTGTTAAACAAAAACGTGGAGAGTGGCTGAGCCTGCTCCATCCGCGCTTCAAACGCCGCTTTGCCCTCTTTACGCACCAGCGTATCCGGGTCTTCACCGTCGGGCAGGAACATAAAGCGCAATTGACGCCCGTCGGTCATGTAAGGAAGTGCCGTTTCCAGCGCGCGCCAGGCTGCATCCCGTCCTGCGCGGTCACCGTCGTAACAGCAGATGACATTGTTGGTCACCCTGAACAGCAACTGAATATGATCGGCCGTGGTGGACGTCCCTAACGATGCAACGGCGTAGTTAATGTCGTACTGCGCCAGTGCAACGACGTCCATATAGCCTTCGACGACCAGAAGACGCGGAGGTTCCGCATTATCTTGCTGCGCCTCATAAAGGCCATACAGCTGACGGCCTTTATGGAAAATATCGGTTTCCGGGGAGTTGAGGTATTTCGGCAGGGCATCACCCAATACGCGACCACCAAAACCTATTACCCGTCCACGCTTGTCGCGGATCGGGAACATCACCCGTTCGCGGAAGCGGTCGTAGCTTCGTCCCTGGTCATTGGTGACCAGCATGCCTGCATCGATGAGGGATTTACGATCTTCGCTATTGCCGCCAAAACGCTTTAACACGTTATCCCAGCCGGGCGGGGCGTAACCAATAGCGAAACGCGCAATGACATCGTCGCTCAGTCCGCGCTTGTTCAGATACTGACGCGCAGGCTCAGCCGCAGAGTGCTTAAGAGACTGTTGGTAAAACGAATTCAGGCCATCCATCAGCTGATACAGCGTTTGCCGTTGATGGCGCTCTATCTGGCTTGGCCCACTGCCTGCTTCATACGGCACTTCAAGGTTATGCATTGCCGCCAGTTCTTCGACGGTTTCAACGAACTCGAGCTTGTCGTAGTTCATTAAAAAATCAACGGCGTTACCGTGAGCACCACAGCCGAAGCAATGGTAAAACTGCTTTTCACCGTTTACGGTGAAGGAGGGGGTTTTTTCGTTATGGAACGGACAGCACGCATGGTAGTTCTTGCCCTGCTTTTTCAGCTTTACCCGCGCGTCGATGAGATCGACGATGTCGGTTCTGGCGAGCAGGTCATTGATGAAAACGCGTGGGATTCTTCCGGCCATATGCCCCAAAAATTTAAGCGACTTATAAACGAAAACAAGCCGCGCATTCCTTCCGGAAGCACGGCCTTACGACTATTACTCTGTCTGTCAATTGAGGGCTGAGGCCCTCAACCAATTAGTACAGACGAGTACGGCGTGCGTTTTCGCGAGCCAGTTTCTTCGCGTGACGTTTCACTGCAGAAGCTTTAGCGCGCTTACGTTCGGTCGTTGGTTTTTCATAGAACTCACGACGACGAACTTCAGCCAGAACACCTGCTTTCTCGCATGAACGTTTGAAGCGACGCAGTGCTACGTCGAACGGCTCGTTTTCACGTACTTTAATTACCGGCATGTAACTCTCACCTTTAATAAATTCGGTTTGCCGCTGGCATCAACGCCAGCTTATTTCAAAATGGTGCGGAATTTTACTGCAAATGCTGCTGCTTTGTAAAGCACCGATGCGATTTTGAAAGGGACTTTAATAAGGGTGAGGAGTATACACGAGCCTTCTTCCTGGGGCGAACAAAGTTTTACATCAACCCGCCCAGGCTCTACACTGCGCGGTATTGAAACGAGGTAAAATAAGTCATGCGTGTACTGGGTATTGAAACATCCTGCGATGAAACCGGCATTGCCATTTACGACGACGAGAAAGGGCTTCTGGCCAACCAACTGTATAGTCAGGTGAAATTGCACGCTGACTACGGCGGCGTCGTGCCAGAACTGGCCTCTCGTGACCACGTGCGTAAAACGGTTCCCCTGATTCAGGCGGCACTGAAAGAGGCCGGGTTGAGTTCAACAGATATTGATGCCGTGGCGTATACCGCAGGCCCGGGTCTGGTCGGTGCCCTGCTGGTGGGTGCAACGGTTGGGCGTTCGCTGGCCTTTGCATGGGATGTGCCGGCCATTCCGGTTCACCATATGGAAGGGCATCTGCTGGCGCCGATGCTGGAAGATAACCCACCTGAGTTTCCGTTTGTGGCACTGCTGGTTTCTGGCGGTCATACCCAGCTGATTAGCGTGACGGGCATTGGCAAGTATGAGCTGCTGGGTGAGTCGATCGACGACGCCGCCGGTGAAGCGTTCGACAAAACCGCCAAGCTGCTGGGGCTGGATTATCCTGGCGGCCCAATGCTTTCTAAGATGGCGTCGCAGGGTACGGAAGGGCGCTTTGTCTTCCCGCGTCCGATGACCGACCGTCCGGGGCTGGACTTCAGCTTCTCTGGCCTGAAAACCTTCGCCGCCAATACCATTCGTAATAACGATGATAGCGAGCAGACCCGCGCCGATATCGCCCGCGCGTTCGAAGATGCGGTAGTCGATACGCTGATGATCAAGTGCAAACGCGCGCTGGATCAGACCGGTTTTAAGCGTCTGGTGATGGCTGGCGGCGTCAGCGCCAACCGTACGCTGCGTGCGAAGCTTGCTGAGATGATGCAAAAGCGTCGTGGGGAAGTGTTCTACGCGCGTCCGGAATTTTGTACCGACAACGGTGCGATGATTGCCTACGCCGGGATGGTACGTCTGAACGCCGGTGCAACGTCCGATCTGAGCGTCTCCGTGCGTCCGCGCTGGCCGCTGGCGGAACTGCCTGAGGCGTAACCCCCTCAACCTAACCCTCTCCCCATAGGGGAGAGGGAAATTTACGACTACACCCGCAACATTCCTTTCTCTTCTAAAAAACCAATAATCGTCGCTAACCCGTCACCTGCCTTCAGGTTGGTGAACGTCCAAGGACGTTCACCGCGCATGCGGTTGGTGTCGCGCTCCATCACCTCCAGCGAAGCACCCACGTACGGCGCGAGATCGGTTTTGTTGATCACCAGGAAATCGGATTTGGTGATCCCTGGCCCTCCCTTGCGCGGGATCTTCTCCCCCTCGGCCACGTCGATCACGTAGATCGTCAGGTCTGCCAGTTCGGGACTGAAGGTCGCACTCAGGTTATCGCCGCCACTTTCAACGAAGATCAGATCCAGATTACCGAATTTCTCGCTTAATGCTTCTACTGCGGCCAGGTTCATCGAGGCATCTTCACGGATGGCGGTATGCGGGCAGCCACCGGTCTCCACGCCCACGATGCGTTCCGGCTCCAGCGCGCCCGCTTCGGTCAGGATGCGCTGATCCTCTTTGGTGTAGATATCGTTCGTCACCACCGCCAGGTGATAGGTGTCGCGCATCGCTTTGCACAGTGCTTCCAGCAACGCAGTTTTGCCCGACCCTACCGGGCCGCCGACGCCGACGCGCAGGGGATGTTTGTAATCAGCCATATTGACTCCTCAGGAACGGAATAGTCGTGAATATTGTGTTTCGTGGCGCGCAGAGGCGATAGCGGACAGCGGTGTCGCCGCGCCTATCTCGTCATCACTGCGCAAAAATGCCTGTTCAAGCCCGTCGGCAAAATGGTTGCTCAGGTCGATAATCAGCTGCTGCGCGGCCTGTTGCCCAAACGGCACCAGCTTCACGCCTGCCATGACCGCGCTCTCTATCCAGCTGTAGCCGAGACTCAGAGCCAGCTCGCGCACGCCGATGCCCCAGCGCACGCCGAGCCACGCCATGCCGCAGAGCTGGCTTTGCGTAAACAGCGGCAGCCATTCGGGCGAGCAGTCCGGCTCCCAGCTTTTGATGAGGCGCGTAAAGGCCGCTCCGCGATTGCGCTCCTCTTCACGGAGTTCGCGCGTTTCCCGGCAGGCGAGCAGATACGCTGTCCAGCGTTTGGCTGTAACGAGATCCTGTTGCTCACAGGCCTGATACAGGCGGATAAACAGCGGCAGATCGACGCAGAAAAAACTCTGCTCCATCTGCTGCGTCTGCCAGCGTTTTAAGGCATCGGTACTCGTGACCCAACCGGCTTCAACAGCCCATTCCAGCCCCTGTGACCAGGTAAATGACCCGACCGGCAGGCTGCTGCTGGAAAGCTGCATCAGGCGCAGCCACTGGCGGGCGTGCTCCATTAGCTCATCAGCGCCAGCAGGGCGGAGACAATCAGTCCGCCGCCGAAGGTTTTACGCAGCCCATCGTGACGGCGCAGCAGCAACCCTGCGGCAAAACTGGCGCACAGTACGGTGGCGCTGGCAAACATGAACCCGCTGGTGAACAGCCAGAAGCTGTGGCCGGACATCTCCACACCGTGCGCCCAGCCGTGGAACATCGCCAGGGCAGGGACTGCCAGCAGCAGACGGTTTTCGGTTTTAAACATCATCACGCCGCAGACCGCCAGCGAGGCGATAATCAGCATCTCCATGCCGCTAAAGCCACCAAGCAGACTGCCCGCAATGGCGCCGACAAGCATCATGCCGAGGGTGGCAAAGGGCAGTATCAACTTGCGGCCGCTCAGGGCGGAGAGCACGCCTGCACCTGTCAGCATCAGCAGATGATCGAGGCCGGTCAGCGGGTGGAAAAATCCGGCATGGAAGCTGTCGGCTCCGTGTCCCGGATGTGCCAGCGCAGGCAGGGAAAAAGCCAGAAGGAACAGGGGTAAGTACTTGCGCATGATTAATCCTTAATGTGAATGAGCGTGAGAGTGGCTATGACTATGGGCCTCGCTGGTGTAGGCCCCTGCTTCGGGTTCAAATGGCAGGCTGGCAAACGTCACCTCAAGCCCGAACTGGCGCAGCATATCGTCGAGAACATGATCGTGGTGATAGCGCAGCTCGCCGGGCATGATTTGCAGCGGCACATGACGGTTGCCCAGGTGATAACAGGCGCGGGCGAGCAGGAATGGATCGGCGCAGCGCACCACAGAGACGGACTCCGGAGCGGCAATCACTTCAATGACTTCGCTGCCGTCTTCGTTGCAGAGCAGGTCTCCGCCGCGCAGCAGCAAGCCGCGCGGCAGCATTAGCCCGGCTTCGCGCCCGTCGTTCAGCGCCACGCGGGCGCGGCTTTTCACCCGCACGTCAATCGGCAGCGTGACGCTGGAGGTTACGGGATGGGCATGGTCCAGGCGTTGGGTTAAATAGATCATCATCACTCCTCAAAACAGGAAATAGCGTTGCGCCATCGGCAGAACGTCAGCCGGTTCGCTGGTAATCAGTTCGCCGTCGACGCGCACTTCATAGGTCTGCGAATCAACGGTGATATTCGGCTGAAGGCCGTTGTGGATCATGTCCGCCTTTTTCACCGTCCGGCAGCCTTTCACCACGGCGGTGCCACTTTGCAGATTGAGCTGCTGTGGGATGCCGTTCGCACTGGCGGCCTGCGAGATAAACGTCAGCCGCGTGGCGTGGCGCGCGGCACCGAGTGCGCCAAACATCGGGCGGTAATGGACTGGCTGCGGCGTGGGGATAGAGGCGTTGATATCACCCATTGGCGCGCAGGCGATCATCCCGCCTTTGACGATGGTGGCGGGTTTGACGCCAAAGAATGCCGGGGACCAGACCACCAGATCCGCCAGTTTTCCCGCCTCAATCGAACCCACTTCATGGGCGATACCGTGGGTCAGCGCCGGGTTGATGGTGTATTTGGCGACATAGCGCTTTACGCGGAAGTTGTCGTTATCGCCAGTCTCTTCCGGCAGGGGGCCGCGCTGCACCTTCATGCGGTGCGCCACCTGCCAGGTGCGGATAATCACTTCCCCCACGCGGCCCATCGCCTGAGAATCTGACGAGGTGAGCGAAAATGCGCCGATATCGTGCAGCACATCTTCAGCGGCGATGGTTTCACGGCGAATACGTGATTCCGCAAAGGCGACGTCCTCAGCAATATCCGGATCGAGGTGATGGCAGACCATCAGCATGTCGAGATGCTCGTCGATGGTGTTCACCGTGTAGGGCAGCGTCGGGTTGGTGGAGGAGGGCAGAATATTCGGGTGCGCGCAGGCGGTGATGATATCCGGCGCGTGGCCGCCGCCCGCGCCTTCGGTGTGGAAGGTGTGGATGGTACGCCCGCCAATCGCCGCCAGCGTATCTTCGACAAACCCGGATTCGTTCAGCGTGTCGCTGTGCAGCGCCACCTGTATATCCATCTCGTCTGCGACCTCCAGAGAACAGTTGATGGCGGCAGGCGTGGCACCCCAGTCTTCGTGGATCTTAAGCCCGATAGCACCGGCGGCGATCTGCTCGCGCAGAGCGTCCGGGTTTGAGCCGTTACCCTTGCCGAGCAGACCAATATTCACCGGCAGCGTATCTGCGGCCTGTAACATGCGGGCGATATACCACGGCCCCGGCGTGCAGGTCGTGGCGTTGGTGCCTGCAGCGGGCCCGGTACCGCCGCCGATCATGGTCGTGACGCCGGAGACCAGCGCCTCTTCCGCCTGCTGCGGGCAGATCCAGTGAATGTGGGTGTCGATCCCGCCGGCGGTGACGATCTTCCCCTCGGCGGCAATTACTTCCGTTGCCGCGCCAATCGGGATCGTCACGCCGGGCTGAATATCCGGGTTACCGGCTTTACCGACGGCAAAGATCCGCCCGTTCTTCACGCCGATATCGGCTTTCACGATCCCCCAGTGATCAACTATCAGCGCGTTGGTGAGAACCAGATCCACGCATTGATCCGTTGTCATTTGTCCTTGACCCATGCCGTCGCGGATCACTTTTCCGCCGCCGAATTTGACCTCTTCACCGTAAACAGTGAGATCCTCTTCCACTTCGATCCACAGATCGCTGTCGGCCAGCCGCACTTTATCTCCCGTGGTGGGGCCGAACATGTCGGCGTAGGCCTGACGTGAAATCTCAGCCATTGTTCACTTCTCCCATCACCTCACCGCGAAAACCGACAATGCGCTTCGCGCCGCTGATCTGAACCAGCGTCACTTCGCGTTTTTGGCCGGGTTCGAAACGTACGGCGGTCCCGGCCGGAATATTCAGCCGGTAGCCTTTGGTTATCGCCCGGTCGAACTTCAGCGCCGGGTTGACCTCGTAAAAGTGGTAGTGCGATCCCACCTGGATCGGCCTGTCACCGTGGTTTTCGACGATCACACTCTGCGTTGCTCGCCCTACGTTGATGGCAATATTTCCGGGCTGGATCTGGTATTCACCTGGGATCATCACGCGCTCCTTAGACGATCGGGTTATGGACAGTGACGAGCTTTGAACCGTCGGGGAAGGTGGCTTCTACCTGAATGTCGGGGATCATCTCGGGTACACCTTCCATCACCTGGTCGCGTGTGAGGACATGGCGGCCCGCCTCCATCAGTGAGGCGACGGTTTCGCCATCGCGCGCACCTTCCATAATAAAGGCGCTGATCAACGCGACGGATTCCGGATAATTGAGCTTTACCCCGCGTGCAAGGCGGCGTTCGGCAACCAGCGCGGCGGTGAACAGCAACAGCTTGTCTTTTTCTCTGGGGGTCAGTTCCATAACGTTTCTCTTATGTCTGCCAGATACGCGGCGAACAGGCGGTTTTGTGGGATAAAAGCGGGCGAAGCGACTGCCAGATATCGCGCATCACTCGCTGACAAATCAGGTTATCGTGAGAGAGAAAGCGCACCGACAGCAGATCGTCAGTAAGGGTTGCCCCGGCAACGTTTTCCAGTGGTGTAAGCAGTTCACGTACTCTGTCGAGATGCTCTTCCCTGGCCGGATAGAACAGCAGCGTGCCGACCCACGGATGCCCGGCAACGGGCGTGAGATCGCCATCGCTAAGATGCTGACGCTCAATCAGGCGAGGTTCGTCTTCAATCCAGATTTCAAGGCGGCTCTCCAGCCTGCCGTGGCTGAAGGTCTCACCGATCACCGGTCGCCCCAGACAGTACAGCTCCCAGGCCATCAATGTACTGGAGGCCTTCAGGTGGAAAACGGAGCGCAGCGCGGCGTTCGCGCCGGGAAAGATAATGGTGTCCTGCGGCAACCACTCCAGCGTGGCGTCTTCATCGAGATAAAAGTGCTGGCTCAGACGAGCCTGCGGGCCACTGCTGCGATAGAACTTACTGGCACCGGGCATGGTGATGAGCGCATGGCTTTTGGCGTCCAGCCGAACGGAAATGTCCAGCGTATCGCCACCCACAATTCCGCCGGGCGGATGCAGCAGGTAAAGGTGGCAGGTATCCCCTTCCGGGTAAAACGGACGCTGAACCGTAAGTGGCCCGAGGTGATGAGCGGAATGCAGGAGGGTTTTCTCAGGCGTGTGACAAAACTGCAGGGCAAGCGACGCCTGCCAGCCTTTATACGTAGTATCAGTGACCTGAGCTGCTAACATGCTGCATCCATTTGCTCACCATCGGGATACGTTTCAGTATGCCCTGGCGGAAATGAAGGCTGTCATATGAGTCGCTTATGGATACGTTATCTGCTGCGGGTGTCGCGCGATTACTCAGGCTCTTTTTTCTTTCTCTTGAGCTTTGTCCAGATTTTGGTCTCCTGGCGACGCCACAGGCGCTGGATATTGTCGTGATGACGCAGCAGGATAAGGCAAGAGAGCATCGACACCGGGAAGGTGAATTGAGGTTTGAACCACCAGACGTAAAACGGGGCGATCAGCGCGCTGACAATGGCACCCAGTGACGAGTAGCCGCTCAGAAGAATGGTCAGCAGCCAGGTGCCGGCCATGACGCCGGTTAAGTCCCAGCCGATAGGCGCAATGGCACCAAAGGCGGTTGCAACGCCTTTGCCACCTTTAAATCCGAAGAATACAGGCCAGATGTGGCCGACACAGGCAGCGATGGCAATGAGCCCCAGCCAGAACGGCGTGACGCCCAGCGCATATGCGCCCCAGACGGGTAGCATCCCTTTCAGAACATCAAAAATCAAAACCGCTACGGCTGCACCCTTGCCGCCAATTCGTAGTACGTTGGTCGCCCCCGGGTTCCCGGAACCACTTTCACGCGGGTCGGGTAACCCTGCAATGCGGCAGACCAGAATGGCGCTGGAGATTGAGCCGCAAAGATAGGCGAGGAGGATCATTCCAGGCGCGATTGCACTCATAACGCTGTTCCGTTTTGAAAATGTATCTGTATTCTCAGCATCTGTGGATAATACGCATAATTCGCCGGAAGTGGTATCCGGTTTAGCCAAAAAGCAGGCAGGTCGTGATGGATATTGTATTTATAGAGCAACTTTCGGTAATCACCACTATTGGTGTTTACGACTGGGAACAGACCATTGAGCAGAAGCTGGTGTTCGATATCGAAATGGGCTGGGATAACCGTAAGTCAGCAAAAAGTGATGACGTGAATGACTGTCTGAGCTATGCCGATATCAGTGAAACGGTCATCGCCCACGTTGAAGGGCAACGTTTTGCGCTGGTCGAACGGGTGGCTGAAGAAGTCGCAGAATTGCTGCTGAAAAAATTCAATTCACCGTGGGTGCGCATTAAGTTAAGTAAACCAGGAGCAGTGGCGCGCGCCACCAATGTTGGCGTTATTATTGAGCGTGGCACAAATCTGAAAGGCAAGATTTAACGTCATAATAGCTAAACCATTTTAGGTTATACCGGTCTTAACGCTGTATCTTTCTCGGTTGTCCGCATGGGGCACCGTTTTTTTATATCTTCTTAGGGGTTTATAGATGAGCGATATGCACTCGCTGCTGGTGGCGGCAATACTGGGTGTGGTCGAAGGATTGACGGAGTTTTTGCCGGTTTCCAGTACGGGCCATATGATTATCGTTGGCCATCTGCTGGGCTTTGAAGGCGATACCGCTAAAACGTTTGAAGTGGTCATCCAACTGGGTTCTATTCTGGCGGTAGTGGTGATGTTCTGGCGTCGTCTGTTTGGTCTGATCGGCATCCACTTTGGCCGTCCGCCTCAGCACGAAGGTATGGGTAAAGGCCGACTGTCACTGATCCATATTCTGCTCGGGATGATCCCTGCGGTGGTGCTGGGTCTGGTGTTCCACGACGCCATTAAATCTCTGTTTAACCCAATTAACGTGATGTACGCGTTGGTCGTGGGTGGTTTCCTGCTGATCGCGGCGGAAGTGCTGAAGCCGAAAACCCCGCGTGCGGAAGGTCTGGATGACATGACCTACCGTCAGGCGTTTATGATTGGTTGCTTCCAGTGCCTGGCACTGTGGCCGGGCTTCTCACGTTCAGGCGCGACCATTTCTGGCGGGATGCTGATGGGCGTAAGCCGTTATGCGGCCTCTGAGTTTTCGTTCCTGCTGGCAGTACCGATGATGATGGGAGCCACTGCACTCGACGTCTACAAAAGCATTGGGTTCCTCACCACGGGTGACATTCCGATGTTCGCCGTTGGTTTCATCACCGCCTTTATCGTGGCGCTGATTGCCATTAAAACTTTCCTGCAGTTGATTAAGCGTATCTCGTTTATTCCGTTCGCGATCTATCGCTTTATCGTGGCGGCAGCGGTTTACGTGGTCTTCTTCTGACCGATTACCCTCAGTCTTTCGGCTGAGGGCAATGCTTTTCCTTCCAGTCAGACACCGCCTGAATCCGACGTCTGGTTAGTTCTTCACGGATCTCTGGTCCTTTAAAGCCCGCTTCGACAACATCCTTCGTTGGCACCGCTTTCGCGACTTCCCAGGCTTTACGCAATAAACGTCCCTGCGGGTAATCACACGCTTCAAACCCGGTGCGCCCACGCACGTCAGCTTCACTGGTCAGGGCGATTTGCTCCACGCGGTGAGGTTTGCGCCAGGCGTCAATGTTATCGAACAGCTTGACGATGGTGGCCGGTTTCAGAATAGGGAAGGTGTGGATCAGGTCGTGGAACTCGGCCACCAGTTTCGCCAGATCGCGGATCTCATTCGGCACGCGCAGACGCTGACAAAGCCCCTCGACCAGCTTCACGCCTGCCGGGCCATGCCCGTGATGACGCGGCCAGAACTCTTTTGGCGTTAAGCCTTTGCCCAGATCGTGGCACAGGGTGGAAAAACGGATGTCGACATCGGGGCTGAGCATAGCCGCCATACTGAGCGTCATCAGGGTATGAACGCCGGTATCAATTTCCGGGTGCCATTTCGCTGGTGCAGGGACACCAAACAGTGCGTCGATTTCCGGGAACAGCACCTTCAGCGCGCCGCAGTCGCGCAGGACCTGGAAAAAGACCTGTGGGTTGCGCGTGGTCAGGGCATTTTCCGTCTCTTTCCAGACGCGCTCTGGCGTCAGGTGTTCAAGTTCACCCGCCTCGGTCATGGCGGTCATCAGCGCCATTGTCTCATCGGCAATTCGGAAACTCAGGTGGGCATAACGCGCGGCAAAACGCGCCACGCGCAGAACGCGGAGCGGATCTTCAGAAAACGCCGGGGAGACGTGACGTAAAAGGCGGTTACGCAGATCGTCCTGACCGCCATAAGCGTCAATAATCTGACCCTGCTCATCCTGTGCCAGCGCGTTGATGGTGAGATCGCGACGCAGGAGATCTTGCTCCAGCGTGACATCCGGCGCGGCATAACAGGTGAAACCCGTGTAGCCAGAACCGGATTTCCGTTCGGTACGCGCGAGGGCGTACTCTTCCCGGCTTTTTGGGTGCAGGAATACGGGAAAATCGCGGCCTACCTGCTGGTAGCCCGCGTTGAGCATCTCTTCGGGGGTGGCACCGACCACCACCCAGTCTTTATCTTTGACCGGCAGACCTAACAACGCATCACGTACCGCACCACCGACCAGATAACTCTTCACGCCCTACACTCCCGTTTTCTCTTTTTCCAGGATCATACGTAAGTCTGGCAGAGAAGACGAGTTAGTTCATCCAGCGGTCTTTACGCTTACGGCTTGGGATCAGATGCGGCAGCACCAGACCGAGCACCAGACCCACGCCCAGCACGCCACCGCCATACATAAACCACTGCATGATGATGGTGCGCTGTTTGTCGTCGAGCTGCAGATTGGCGGCATTCACTTTCTTCTGCGCGACAATCAGCTCGTTTTTGAGTTTTTGGTTCTCTTCTTTCAGACCGTTGATCACACCGTCACTCTGCGCCACTTTCTGCTGCATTTCAGCGGTGCGTTGGTTCCAGGTTCCGTCGATGTTATTCAGCTTGTCGGTCAGGGTTTTCACCTGGTTTTCCAGATCCGGCACGCGCGTGCGCAGGCTTGGCACGGTGCTCAGCTCTTTCAGCGGGATCCAGGACGTACGGCCGGTACTGTCGCGAACCTGGCCATAGTTGGTGTCCGCGTTGGTCTGTAACAGGGTGACTTCCTCGCCGGCATTTACCGTGCCCACGAGGCGATAATTATCTCCGGGGCCACTGCGTACCCAGGTGTTCAGTTCGTCAGAAACGTAACGCTTCTCTTCAGCGTGCACGGTGGTTGCGGCGCTAAAAGCGAGTAAAGTAAGTCCAATCAGGCGTAATTTAAGCATCATTAGTCGTTATTTTCATAAATAGTGGAACGATAGTAGTGGCAACAGTGTCTCTACGCAAAGCATTCGTCAGCAATCAGAATCATCTGTGTCACGACTCTACACATTTACGCCCGTCAAATTGCTCATTGCATGGCAATTTGGCGCAAAATACTATGTACTGACAAACAAATGGCGAGGAAGTTCGCCCTCATTGACGCGTCTGTGACGCCCGCAAAAGTACAAGGCTATGGCACAAGAAATTGAATTAAAGTTTATCGTCGAAAAAGACAGCATTGACGCTCTTCGTCAGCATCTGCACACGCTTTCCGGCGAACACCATGCACCGGTACAACTGCTTAATATCTATTACGAAACGCCAGACAACTGGCTTCGCCGCCACGATATGGGGCTACGCATCCGTGGCGCGAACGGACGCTACGAGATGACGATGAAAATTGCCGGTCGCGTGGTTGGCGGTTTACATCAGCGCCCGGAATACAATATCGACATCAGTAAGCCAGAACTTGAGCTGGAACGTTTCCCGACAGAAGTTTGGCCTGAGGGTAAACTGCCAGAAACCTTATCCGCAGACGTACAGCCCCTGTTCAGTACCGATTTCTGGCGTGAAAAATGGCTGGTGACGGAAGGCAAGAGCCGCATTGAAATCGCGCTGGATTTAGGTGAGGTGAAGGCGGGTGAGTTCCAGGAGCCGATCTGCGAACTGGAGCTTGAACTGCTGGAAGGGGATGCGAACGATGTGCTGAAGCTGGCACGCAAGCTGGTGAACCAGTCCGGATTACGTCAGGGAAGCCTGAGTAAAGCCGCGCGCGGTTACCACCTGGCGGCCGGCAATGTGCCACGCGTGGTGAAAGAGACGACGATTTTGCACGTTGCGCCGAAAACCAGCGTAGAGCAGGGGCTGGAAGCCGCGCTGGAGCTGGCGCTCTCGCAGTGGCAGTATCATGAAGAGCTGTGGGCGCGAAATGTGAAAAACGCGAAATCCCACGTGCTGGCGGCGATTGCCCTGGTGCGCCATACCCTGACGCTGTTCGGCGGTATTGTTCCTCGCAAAGCTAGCGCTCACTTACGTGACCTGCTAACGCAAACCGAAACTCTGATGCTCTCCGACGTATCGGCACAAACAGCGATCTATAGCCCGCAAACGGCGACGGCAAAACTGGCGCTGACCGAGTTTCTGGTCACGCGTGGCTGGCGTACTTTCCTGGATGCGAAAGCGCAGACCAAAATCGCGGAGAACTTCAAACGTTTCGCGGATATTCATCTCTCTCGTCATGCCGCCGAGCTGAAGAGCACCTTTGCTTACCCGCTGGGTGACCAGTATGGCGATCAGCTTCCTCGTCTTTCGCGCAATATCGACAGCATGCAGCTGCTTTCCGGTGCCTATGACGGCGTGAAGGCTCAGGCCTGGCTGGAGAACTGGCAGGGGTTGAAGCATGCCATTGAAACCCGTCAGCATATTGAGATTGAGCATTTCCGTAACGAGGCCATTTCGCAGGAGCCGTTCTGGCTGCACAGCGGAAAACGTTAACTCTGGCAAGGAACCCCAATCATGCCGCTTTCTTCGCAGTTACAGCAGCAGTGGCAGACCGTTTGCGAACGTCTGCCTGAGTCATTACCAGTGTCATCATTAAGCGAGCAGGCGAAGAGCGTGCTCACTTTCAGTGATTTTGTGCAGGAAAGTATCACCGCCAACCCGGACTGGCTGGTGGAGCTTGAAAAGTCACCGCCACAGGCAGAAGAGTGGCGGCATTATGCTGACTGGTTGCAAACCGCGCTTGCTGAAGTTGCGGATGAAGCAACGCTGATGCGCGTCCTGCGCCAGTTCCGTCGCCGGGTAATGGTGCGTATTGCCTGGGCGCAATCTCTGGCGCTGGTCAGCGAAGAGAGCACGTTACAGCAGCTAAGTGAGCTGGCACAGACGTTGATTGTTGCTGCGCGAGACTGGCTCTACGCCGCCTGCTGTAAAGAGTGGGGAACACCGTGCAGCGAGGAAGGGGTTCCTCAGCCACTGTTGATTCTGGGGATGGGTAAGCTGGGCGGTTGCGAGCTTAACTTCTCCTCCGATATCGATCTGATTTTTGCCTGGCCGGAGAACGGCTCTACGCGCGGCGGGCGCCGTGAGCTGGATAACGCCCAGTTCTTTACCCGACTCGGCCAGCGTCTGATTAAGGCCCTGGATCAGCCGACGCAGGATGGTTTCGTCTACCGCGTGGACATGCGTCTGCGTCCCTTTGGCGACAGCGGCCCGCTTGTGTTGAGCTTTGCCGCACTGGAAGATTATTACCAGGAGCAGGGGCGCGACTGGGAACGCTACGCCATGGTTAAAGCGCGGATCATGGGTGACAGCGACGATGCCTACGCCAACGAATTGCGCGCCATGCTGCGCCCGTTCGTGTTCCGCCGTTACATTGACTTCAGCGTGATCCAGTCCCTGAGAAACATGAAAGGGATGATTGCCCGAGAAGTGCGCCGCCGTGGGCTGAAAGACAATATTAAGCTCGGTGCAGGCGGTATCCGCGAAATCGAATTTGTCGTCCAGGTCTTCCAGCTTATTCGCGGCGGGCGTGAGCCGTCCCTGCAATCACGTTCGTTGCTGCCAACGCTGACAGCGATTGAGCAGCTTCACCTGTTACCGGACGGTGACGCGCAAACCCTGCGCGAGGCCTATCTGTTCCTGCGTCGTCTGGAGAACCTGCTGCAAAGTATCAACGACGAACAGACCCAGACCCTGCCAGCGGATGATCTGAACCGGGCGCGTCTTGCCTGGGGGATGCGCGCAGATGACTGGTCAATGCTGACCGAACGGCTGGATGCGCATATGGCAGGCGTACGCCGTATCTTTAACGACCTGATTGGCGATGACGAAAGTGAATCGCAGGACGATGCGCTTTCCGAGCACTGGCGCGAGCTATGGCAGGATGCGCTTCAGGAAGATGACACTACGCCAGTGCTGGCACACCTGAGTGACGACGCCCGCCATCGTATAGTGGCACTGATTGCTGATTTTCGTCTTGAACTGAATAAACGTGCGATTGGGCCACGTGGTCGGCAGGTACTTGATCATTTGATGCCGCATCTGCTGAGCGAGGTTTGCTCCCGCGCGGATGCGCCGGTGCCGCTGTCGCGCATGATGCCGCTGCTGAGTGGGATTATCACGCGTACCACGTACCTTGAACTATTGAGCGAGTTTCCAGGGGCGCTTAAACATCTGATTACGCTCTGCGCTGCGTCGCCGATGGTGGCCAACAAGCTGGCGCGTTATCCGCTGTTGCTCGACGAACTGCTCGACCCGAATACGCTCTACCAACCGACGGCGACGGACGCCTACCGGGACGAGCTGCGCCAATATCTGCTGCGGGTGCCGGAAGAGGACGAAGAGCAGCAGCTGGAGGCGTTGCGTCAGTTTAAGCAGGCACAGATGCTGCGCGTGGCAGCGGCAGATATCGCCGGAACGCTGCCGGTGATGAAAGTGAGCGATCACTTAACCTGGCTTGCGGAAGCGATCATCGACGCGGTCGTGCATCAGGCCTGGGTGCAGATGGTGGCTCGCTACGGCCAGCCGAAACACCTGGCCGACCGTGAGGGTCGTGGTTTTGCGGTGGTGGGGTACGGCAAGCTCGGCGGCTGGGAGCTGGGCTATAGCTCCGATCTGGATTTAATCTTCCTGCACGATTGCCCGGTCGACGTGATGACTGACGGCGAACGTGAGATTGACGGGCGCCAGTTCTATCTGCGTCTGGCCCAGCGCATTATGCACCTGTTCAGCACCCGTACCTCATCCGGCATTTTGTACGAAGTGGATGCACGTCTGCGACCCTCCGGCGCGGCGGGCATGCTGGTCACCTCGACGGAGTCCTTTGCTGATTACCAGAAGAACGAAGCCTGGACGTGGGAGCATCAGGCGCTGGTGCGTGCCCGCGTGGTGTACGGCGATCCGCAGCTTAAAACGCAGTTTGACGTCATCCGTAAGGATGTCATGACGACGGTGCGAGAAGGTGCCACGTTGCAAACTGAAGTGCGGGAAATGCGCGAGAAAATGCGCGCGCATCTGGGCAATAAACATCGCGATCGCTTTGATATCAAAGCCGATGAGGGGGGGATTACCGATATTGAGTTTATTACCCAGTACCTGGTGCTGCTGCACGCGCACGATAAACCGAAGCTGACACGCTGGTCGGACAATGTACGCATTCTGGAACTGCTCGCGCAAAACGACATTATGGACGAGCAGGAGGCACAGGCGTTAACCCGCGCCTATACCACGCTACGCGATGAGCTGCACCACCTGGCGCTGCAGGAACAACCGGGGCATGTGGCGCTGGACTGTTTCAGCAGTGAACGCGCTCAGGTGACGGCAAGCTGGCAGAAGTGGCTGGTGGAACCGTGCGTAACAAAACAAGTGTGATATTATCGCGCGCAAATTGTGAATCTTTCTGGAGTCAGGAATGAAAGTAACACTGCCAGAGTTTGAACGTGCTGGAGTTATGGTTGTCGGGGATGTGATGCTGGATCGCTACTGGTATGGGCCAACCAGCCGCATCTCTCCGGAAGCGCCGGTACCGGTGGTTAAGGTCGACACCATTGAAGAGCGTCCCGGCGGCGCGGCAAACGTGGCGATGAACATTGCCTCTCTGGGCGCGCATTCGCGTCTGGTGGGCTTGACCGGCATCGACGATGCGGCGCGTGCGCTGAGCAAGTCACTGGCGGACGTGAACGTGAAGTGTGACTTCGTTTCTGTACCGACCCACCCGACGATCACCAAACTGCGCGTGCTGTCGCGCAACCAGCAGTTAATCCGCCTCGACTTTGAAGAAGGGTTCGAGGGAGTTGACCCTGAGCCGCTGCACGAGCGTATTAATCAGGCGCTGGGTAATATTGGTGCGCTGGTTCTGTCCGACTATGCCAAAGGTGCGCTGGCGAGCGTGCAGACGATGATTCAGCTCGCGCGTAAAGCCAACGTGCCGGTGCTGATCGACCCGAAAGGCACCGATTTTGAGCGCTATCGCGGCGCAACGCTGCTGACGCCAAATCTTTCCGAGTTTGAAGCGGTGGCGGGTAAGTGCAAAACGGAAGCAGAAATTGTCGAACGTGGCATGAAGATCATTGCTGATTTCGAGCTGTCTGCACTGCTGGTGACCCGTTCAGAGCAGGGGATGACCCTGATTCAACCAGGCAAAGCACCCCTGCATATGCCCACTCAGGCGCAGGAAGTGTATGACGTGACCGGTGCTGGCGATACGGTGATTGGCGTGCTGGCGGCGACGCTTGCAGCCGGGAATTCCCTTGAAGAAGCCTGTTACTTTGCTAATGCAGCGGCGGGTGTCGTCGTCGGCAAACTCGGTACTTCAACCGTTTCGCCTATTGAGCTGGAAAATGCCGTGCGTGGCCGTGCAGACACCGGTTTCGGTGTGATGAGCGAAGACGAACTGAAAGCCGCCGTTGCCGCAGCGCGTAAGCGCGGTGAGAAAGTGGTGATGACCAACGGTGTGTTTGACATTCTGCACGCGGGCCATGTTTCGTATCTGGCGAATGCGCGCAAGCTGGGCGATCGTCTGATTGTGGCAGTGAACAGTGATGCGTCAACGAAGCGTCTGAAGGGTGAAACGCGTCCGGTGAACCCGCTGGAACAGCGTATGATCGTTCTCGGTGCGCTGGAAGCCGTGGACTGGGTGGTGTCGTTTGAAGAAGACACGCCGCAGCGTCTGATTGCCGGTATTCTGCCGGACCTGCTGGTGAAAGGTGGCGATTACAAGCCGGATCAAATTGCGGGCAGCGAAGAGGTCTGGGCCAACGGCGGCGAAGTGATGGTGCTCAACTTTGAGGACGGGTGTTCAACCACCAACATCATTAAGAAAATCCAGAAAGACAGTCAGTAAAAAAACGGGCCAATTGGCCCGTTCGTTTTTCTCCCTCTCCCACAGGGAGAGGGTTGGGGTGAGGGCATCAGGCCGCTCTTACTCCTGCTCATCCACCGGTGGAATGGCCGGTGCCGGCTTCACTTCTTCCTGCGTATTGCGGTTTTCCAGCTCGGTCAGACGCTGTTCCAGCAACGCCAGCTTCTCGCGGGTACGCAGCAGAATCTGGGTCTGCACGTCAAACTCTTCGCGGCTGACTAGATCAAGGCGAACCAACTGCGCCTGCAGCGTCTGGCGGATTTTCTTTTCTACGTCATCACCAAATTCACGAATGCCTTTCGGCATGGATTCGTGTACCTGACGCGCAATTTGCTCAATTTTTTTCGGGTCAATCATTGTCGTTTCCCTTGATGAAAAGGTGTCAGTGCCTATTGTAGCGCGTCATGCCGCGGGTTAAACAAAATTGTTTGATGCTTATGCATTGCCCAGGGTAATCAATAGCGTTATAGTTATCTCGCTTATTCTCAGGGCGGGGCGAAATTCCCCACCGGCGGTAAATCAGCTTCACGCTGAAAGCCCGCGAGCGCTTTGGGTGAACACTCAAAGGTCAGCAGATCCGGTGTAATTCCGGGGCCGACGGTTAGAGTCCGGATGGGAGAGAGTAACGATCCAGTCGGGCATGACCCGCTCACGTTATTTTTTTGCCGCTTATACGGCGCTCCTAAGACTGCCCTGATTCTGGTAACCATAATGTTAATGAGGTTTTTTTACCATGAATCAGACGCTACTTTCCTCTTTTGGCACTTCAACTCAACGTGTTGAACATGCACTGGATGCACTGCGCGAAGGCCGCGGTGTGATGGTGCTTGACGATGAAAACCGTGAAAACGAAGGCGACATGATTTTCGCCGCCGAAAACATGACCGTTGAACAGATGGCGCTGACCATCCGTCATGGTAGTGGCATCGTATGCCTGTGTATTACCGAAGATCGTCGTAAGCAGCTCGAACTGCCAATGATGGTTGAGAACAACACCAGCGCCTTTGGTACGGGTTTCACTGTGACCATTGAAGCGGCGCATGGCGTGACCACCGGTGTGTCTGCGGCTGACCGTCTGACCACCGTACGTGCCGCGATTGCTGATGATGCGAAGCCCTCCGATCTGCATCGTCCAGGCCACGTCTTTCCTCTGCGCGCGCAGGCCGGCGGCGTCCTGACCCGCGGTGGCCACACCGAAGCGACTATCGATCTGGTGACGCTGGCAGGCTTCAAACCAGCAGGTGTTTTGTGTGAACTGACCAACGATGACGGCACCATGGCGCGCGCGCCGGAGTGCATCACCTTTGCCCGTCTGCACAATATGCCAGTGGTCACGATTGAAGATCTGGTCGAGTACCGCCAGGCGCACGAGCGCAAAGCCAGCTGAAACCGCTGAAGTGAAAAAGCCGGGGAAACCCGGCTTTTTTATGTTTAGTGGTAGTTAATTTTAAACAGCACTACGGTTTCGAATGGTCCGGACTGGATCGCTTTTCCCGGCACCGGCGTCAGCTCAGCGGTATAGGTCTGTTCGTACTGCAACGTACTGCCGGTAAAATCGGCATACTCTTCGTATCGGTTAAAGGTGTAGGGCTGCGTTCCGTTCAGGATGCGTAATTTCAGGCCGTTACCGATGAGCAGGGCGGTATCTTCATCGCTCAGCGTCTCGTTCGTATAGAACGACGAATCCATTTTGAACCCATCGGAACATTCGGCGTCCTGTATCTTGGTCGTTCTGACCGAGAACGTGCGCGTTCGCTTTCCCTGATTCATCATGTCGCGGGCGCTGAACGTACCAAAATCAATCTCCTGATTTTCCGGATAGATGCTGAAGGTCGCCCCGCAGTCCAGGACGGTGATATTGTTCAGGCCATTAATATGATACTTAAGGTTTTTCGCGTCGGACATCTGGTTGACGCCGCCCTTGCCGTCGAACTGCACCACGATATAGTCCCCAAGCGTGCTGACGTAGCCGTGCGGCGGCATGACCTTGATTCTGACGTACAGACGAAAGCGCACGATGAACGTGCGTGAGGTGTGAATGTCGTTTGCATTGCCGGAGCAGATGCGGTTTTCCCAGCCCATTTGCTGGATTTGGGCAGGTGTATAGATAGTGATCTGTTTGTTATCAAGGCACTGGGACGTATCGACCCCGTTGGGTTGTCCTGTCGCATCGTAGTCGATCCCTTCATAAGTTACGCCGAGATCGTAGTAGGGATCGGACGCCGACGGGTAGGGGTTAACCCAGGCATAGATGTCCTCTTTTTCAAAATTACTGGTGGCATTGTGGTCGCAGGTCACAGGAACCTTGATATCGTCAGATTCCCATATTTTCTCCCCCACCTGCGCGTTGCTGGGAATGGCAAAAGGCGAGATTGTTTTTGTCTCCTCCACAGGCCCGCCGGAAACGCCGAGATAGCAGTCAAGCGCCAGCGCCTCCCTGAATGGCAGAAGGGCAAGTAGCAGCAAAAACAAAAAATTAGCGAGCTTGCGCATTGTTTTGACCCTTCCGCTCGCTGAGCTGGCATTGAGCCTTACCCGCACAGGTAACGTCCACTTTTTTCAGCGCGCCGTAATCATCAATGTAACCCACGCTGTAGTAGCTCCCGTGGTAGTCGCCGGTAGAGGTAGACGCTGTGGCAAACGGAGCAATCATCAGGCTGTCGAAGCCCGGCAGCTGGGTTTTCGCATTTTTACTCAGCCACGCGAGGGTGATGTAATAGGGCGTGGGGTTGTGTACGCTGAGCCCCGTTGCGGTGGCGGTAATTTCCATGCGCATTTCGCTTTGATCACCCGGCTTTTTGGTGATGGCTTTTGGCCGCCAGAACAGCTTAATGCGGCTCTGCATGGCCACCTGCATAACGCTGCGCGCCTCGCTGGCGCTGCTTGTGGGCGGAACTTCGCGCAGGTTGAAGTAAAACAGCGACTCTCTGTCCTTCGGCAACTGCCCAACCGCCGCCTGCTTCACAATTCTGACCTGCGATGACGCGCCCGCTTCAATGCGCTGAATGGGCGGCAGCGCCATGAAGTGGCTGTCCTCTTTGCGCCCGTTTTCGTCTTCAATCCAGGAAAGCGCCAGGTAGGGTAAGGTTTTGCTCTGGTTATCGACTTTCAGGCTGCTTGCCTTGTCCCCTTCGGGAAAAACGATCCGCGTACGGTCCAGGTTAATGGCGGCATGCGCGTTCAATGCGGTGCCGAGCAACATCAGGCTCAGGGCCTTGAGTGGGGGGAGTTTCATCATGGTTTCTTACTGGCAAGGCAGCATGAGCTGCATACTGTTTTCAAGGTGAGAAGGTAACGAGAAGCGACACTGATGGTTGTCTCCCCACGTGACCAGGAACTGTTGCTCAGGCTGGACGGCGCCCAGCCAGACGCGACCCTCCTCGGCGACCATACCTACCTGCTGGCCGTTATCCTGCAGGCGGACCAGGGCGCCGAGCGGCGGTGTCCCGGAAGGCGTTCGCAAAATGCCGGCAATATCGTTACCGGCTCGGGTCGCGATTTGACGATAGCCGATGGCGCCTTCTGTCTAGGTGGAAGTGACCACCCGCGTATCAACGTCAACGCCGTCAGGCAAATTGTTCATGTTGACCCGCACGCTGGCCGGGGTATAGCTGGAAAACGACGGCAGAACACCGATACCCGACGCGTTGGTTTCGCCATGCGATACGTTCAGCGGGATATGGCCCACGCCGTCGGTGCTGACCATGACGCGTGGCTCATTGCCGTAGCTGCGACGGTGCAGGGCAAACCCTTTCGCCGTCCCGGTAAACGATCCGTTCCAGCTGGCGCTCACTGAGTTGTACTCATTCGCCTTATAGCTGCCCGAGACGTTGAGATCCCCCAGCGAAGAATAGTGCTGATAGTTTCCGCTGAACTGTGCGCCCGCATCGGCTTTTTCGCTCTCGGTGCCTGCAGAGACGCCCCAGGTATTGTTCCGGTCAGAGGTATCGTACCAGGAGACGCTCTGGCTCAGGCTGTCGCCGTTGCGAAGATCGTAGTTCAGGCGATGGTCAGGATCGAGCGGCACGCTCAGCGAGAGATAAAACTGGTTGTCGTCCTTTTCATCATCTTCGTAATGGGTTCTGCTCAACGACAGGGTCAGGCCAAGGTTTTTCCAGCGGCCAAGGTCGAAGTTATAGCCTGCGGTGACGCTGCCGGTCGTGGAAGGCGAGTCGTCCCACCATGTTTGGCGCAGCATGCTTAGATAAAGGTTTAGCGAGAGGGCCGATATGTACTGACTGGCGGTGACGCTGAGAGTCTGTTTTTCCGTCTGGCTGTCGCTGTAGTCGTCATCCAGATAGCGCGCATAGCTCAGGAACTGACGGTCCGAGTATCGGTAGCTCGCCAGCGTAAGCTGGCTACCGGTGGTGTCGAATCGTTTACTGTAGTTAAAGCGGTAGCTGTAGCCCGTCTGCGGATCCTCACCCGGCAGCTGGCTGGTGGCCCGGGTGATATCAAACGAGAGCGCCCCCAGATACGCCATGTTTTGTCCCAGCCCGGCGGCCAGGGCGCGGTAGTGGTCGCCATCGGCCAGCGTTCCGCCATAGAGTGAGGTTTGCGACAGCATGCCCCAGGAAAACTCGCCGCTCATGAAGGTGCTGTCCTCAACGTCATGCGATGCGTCCTTTCGCGGCTTGCCTGCTGCCAGCTTGTAGCGAACCTGTCCCTGACGCGTCAGGAAGGGAACGGATTCGGCAGAGACCTGGAACGTACTCACCCGGCCATCTTCTTCCGTTACCTTCACGTTGAGCGTGCCCTGCACCGACTGGTTGAGATCCTGAATGATGAACGGGCCCGGCGGGACTTTTGTTTGATAGATGACCCTGTCGGCGAGGCTTACGGTGACCGTCGCGTTGGTTTGGGCAATGCCGGAGATTTGTGGCGCATAGCCGCGCAGTGACCACGGCAGCATGCGCTCATCGCTGATAAGCGACGCGCCGGTGTAGGTGAAGGCGTCGAAAATCGACGACTGGAAATCCGTCTCGCCGAGCGTCAGCTTGGCGCACATGGTGGGCAGGGGGCGGAACATATAAACGCGCGAGAAGCGCCCGTTATGCTCTGAACCGCCGTCCGCATGTGTCTGGTTGTATTGATAATCGCTGCGCAGCCGCCAGGCGCCGACGTTCGCGCCCGCCGTGCCGTAAGTGTTGGCATTATCTGAACTGCTGCCGCTGTTGGGCTGGTAGTGGCTGGCAAAAAGATTGTAGTCCAGCAGGACGCCCGCCACGCCGTTATCCCAGGTTGACGGGGGCATCCAGTCGGCAGAACGGTACTGCAACCACGCCTGGGGAATGGACACGTTTAGCGTCTGGCTTACTTGTTCAAAGGTAAAATGAACGTCCGGCAGCGTGGCGAAGTCTATACAGCCCTCTTTTTCAGTTAGCGATTCCCGTATTTTATCCTGCAGGCCGAACGTGTCGGCCAGCTCGGCGGGAATACAGACCTGGACTGCATCATTCACTTTTTTCCACGTTAACTGCCAGCCGTTTGCTAAGGGGATGTCATTAATCGAAACCGTAACAAAATAACGTCCGGGGACGACGGAGGCGCGATCTTTAAACTGTGTTAAATCGACGCTGTTGCGCTGATCTTTATCGATGGCATTAATATTAAATTCGGTACCAGAGGCGACTTTCGTCATTAACAGGGCGGTAATGATGATTATGCATGTTGATTTATGTTTCATCATCCTGTTGCTCAAGGTAAATATAAAATGCCGACTGGCATAACGAGCCAGTCGGTAGATAACGAGGTAAATTTGAATTATTTATACGCCAGCACATAGTTTGCGGTGGCTTCAACCTGACCCGGCGTTGCCGTTTTGCCGCTCAGTACTTCCATCTGCGCCTTAAAGTGCAGCGTCTGGGTGGCGGAGCCTGCCAGCAGGGTAACTTCACTGGCGCTACCCAGGGTGATGTTCGCTTCCGCATTATCCAGCAGGCGGACGCCCACGTTCTGCGCGCCGTTGGCATACGTGTTGGTCATCAGACTGGTATCCGTTGTATCCGTGGCGGAGCTGGTGAACGTGACGTCAACTTTGGTGATTGGGGTATCGGTTTCATCGCCTGGATCGTCCAGCTGGCAGTTTTCCAGGTTGATATCTACCGCCACGGGTGACGATTTTTTATTGGCATTAATAACGGCGGTCGTAATTTCACCCAAATCGACTTCTTTATCAACGCTGTCTGGTGCAATATTGCATGGTGCATCAATCACCACACCTTTGAATTTAATCTTACCGGAACCTTGTTCTGCAGCAAACGCCGACCCAGAAATAAGCGTGGCCATTGCCACGGCTAAAATTGCTTTTTTTCCTGTAAACATGAAAATATCCTTTTTCAGTTGAATTCATATCCTGAATATTAATCAGAATATTGCCGGGGAAGTATACCGATCTCCGGCGGGGCAATGCGATTAACCAAGCTTAAAAATCATTGTAGATCTAATTAAAATATAAATGCGGGTTATTGTAAGTGGATGAATTTCAAGAAGTGTAAATTATAATGCCGGATGCATTGTTTAGTGTTATTACGCACAATAATGTTCAATAAAAAACTTGATTTTTTTATAAGGAAGGATGCAGGACATATATTCCGTAAAAAGTTATTTCTTTAACAAATAATAGGCACCTCCGTTTCAGGAGGCGCCCGTCACGTCAGCCAATGCCTGCGGCCTGAAGTAAGACCAGACTTAACCCCATCACCGACATTCCGCACAGGACGCCATAGCTTGGGTTGTTGTTTGGATCGATCTCTTTTGCCAGCGGCATCAGCTCGTCAACCGACAGCGCAACCATAATCCCCGCAACCGCGGCCATAATGGCAGCCATGACTACCGGCGAAACCAGGCTACCGAGGATGAGCCAGGCCAGCACGCCGCCAAGAATTTCCGCCATGCCGGATATCCCGGCCCAGAAGATTGCCGTGCGCTTTGAGCTCGTGGCGGCATAGACCGGACCGGCCACCGCGAGTCCTTCAGGAATATTGTGCAACGCCACTGCCAGGGCGATGCCGAGGCCCATTTCCAGGTTACTGCTGGCGGTGACATACGTCGCCACGCCTTCCGGGAAGTTGTGCAGGCTTATGCCGAGCGTCAGCAAAATGGCGGTGCGCTTAATGTTACGCGGCGCGGGCGCTACGTTTTTTTGCATTAAGTCCTGAGGGTGCGCGTGGGGCAACATGCGATCGAGCGCGAAATATCCCAGCAGGCCAACGACAAACATGCCGTAGCCCAGCAGCGGAGACATACCTTCTGTTCCCAACGCGGCAGGCAGCATCTCCATCAGGGAGATGAGTAGCATGATCCCGGCTGCAAAGCCCAGTGAGAAGGCCAATACGCGATTAGAGGGTTTCTGACCAAGAACACCGAGGATCGCACCGATGAAGGTCGCAGCGCCCGCAAGTATCGTCAGGATCAAAGGTACTGACATTCATTACTCCTTTTGATAATGATTCTCATTAATATAAATGATTATTTGTCAGCAAAGCGAGCAGAGTGGCTCTGCTTTACATATTCCTTACATTCAAATTTCCTGATGATGATCTTCACGCTTATCAGCGTTCATCTTTGCCGGATTGCGCGTAATGTAGCACCATTAAATTGACACTTTCTGTAAGGATATCATCATGACTTCTTCCCGTATGCCAGCCCTGTTTTTAGGCCACGGCAGCCCAATGAACGTTCTGGAAGACAACGTCTATACCCGTGCATGGCGTAGCCTGGGCGAGACGCTGCCGCGTCCAAAAGCGATTGTGGTGGTATCCGCGCACTGGTTCACCCGGGGCACGGGCGTGACCGCCATGGAAGCGCCTAAGACCATTCATGATTTTGGCGGCTTCCCGCAGGCGCTGTATGACACGCACTATCCGGCCCCCGGCTCGCCTGAGCTGGCACAGCATCTGGTGGATCTGCTTGCTCCTGTTCCGGTGGCGCTGGATAAAGAAGCCTGGGGTTTTGACCATGGCTCCTGGGGAGTGCTGATTAAAATGTATCCTGATGCAGATATCCCGATGGTGCAGTTGAGCATCGACAGCACCAAACCGGCTGCCTGGCATCTGGAGATGGGTCGTAAGCTTGCAACCCTGCGTGATGAAGGCATCATGCTGGTGGCAAGCGGTAACGTGGTTCACAACCTGCGAACGGCACGCTGGCACGGCGAGAACACGCCCTATCCGTGGGCGACCTCTTTTAATGATTACGTCAAAGCGAATCTGACCTGGCAAGGCCCGGCTGAGGAGCATCCGCTGGTGAACTATCTGGATCACGAAGGCGGTTCGCTCTCTAACCCGACGCCGGAACACTTCCTGCCGCTATTGTACGTTCTTGGTGCGTGGGATGGTCAGGAGCCGGTTACGATCCCGGTCGACGGTATTGAGATGGGGAGCCTGAGTATGCTTTCGGTGCAGGTGGGGTAATAAAAGCAAAACGGCAACCTCAGGTTGCCGTTTTTAGTGTTTGCACCCTCTCCCTGTGGGAGAGGGGCTGGGTGAGGGCATCAGGCCGCGGTCTATTCAACAAAAATATGCGGATAGAATCGTGACAGATCCTGCGTGATCAGGGCGCGATCTTCGCGGATGCCAATCCCGGCTGGCTGATCGTTGATGAGCCAGCTGCCAATAAGCGTGTAGCTGTCGCCAAATTTCGGCAGTTGATAAAATTCCTGGACGATCATCCCTTCTTCGCCGTAAGGCCCTTCAACCGCTTCCAGCGTTTTGCCGTTTTCGATAATCGACACGTTCGCCCCTTCACGGGAGAAGATCGGCTTCACGACGTATTTCTCCATTTGCGGATAATCATCTTCCGCAAAATACGCAGGCAGCAGGTTAGGATGGTTCGGGAACATTTCCCACAGCAACGGCAGCAGGGCTTTGTTGGAGATAATGCTCTTCCATGCGGGTTCCAGCCAGCGTACGCCTGCATCTTCCAGCTTGGTGGAGAACATTTCGCGCAGCATATATTCCCACGGGTAGAGCTTGAACAGGTTGCTGATCACCTGATCCTGCAGGTCGGTAAACTGACCTTTCTCACCCAGGCCGATATCTTCGATATAGAGGAATTCGGTTGCCACTTCCGCTTCGGCGGCGCAGTCCTGCAGATACTGAACCGTCCCGCGATCTTCTTCCGTGTCGCGGCAACAGGCGAGGTGCAGCAGGTTGAAGCCAAATTGTTCGCGCAGCTCGGCAAAACGCTCTATCAGCTTTTCCTGCAGGCTGTTGAACTGATCGCTGCCTTCCGGCAGGTTTCCGGCATTGGCCTGGTCTTCCAGCCAGATCCACTGGAAGAACGCCGCTTCGTATAAAGAAGTGGGCGTGTCGGCGTTATTTTCAAGAAGCTTAGGTTCACCCACGCCGTCCCATGCCAGGTCAAGGCGAGAGTAAAGCGAAGGCTGATTCGTTTTCCACGACTGACGGACAAAGCTCCAGGTGTGCTTTGGAATGCGGAATTTTGCCATCAGCTCGTCGCTGTCGATGACTTTATCCACCACCTTGAGGCACATCTGGTGCAGCTCGGCCGTCACTTCTTCCAGTTTCTCAACCTGGGCGAGCGTGAGTTTGTAATAGGCGTCTTCACACCAGTACGGCTCGCCGTACATGGTGTGGAAGTTAAAACCGTATTCGGTGGCTTTTGCGCGCCAGTCCGGGCGCTCGGTGATACTGACTCGCTCCATGATCAGCCGCCCATTGAGCGAGTAGAGGAGCCTGTCGCGCTACGCTGCATGCTGGTCTGCTTCGCTACGGATTCACCAAACCCGCCACGGGTGATGGTGCTGGTGGTCGCAGGCTTCGGCGCCATCGCCGTTTTCGGGACGGTCACAGTGCGGCCTGGGGTTGCTGCGCCGTAGCCTTTGCCGCTGGCGTCGGTGTATTGACCATAAGCCGGGCTGGCCGGGTTTTTCGAGCTAAACAGCGGTTGCTGCTGATAACCCGCACCGCCACCCATCAGACGGCCCATCATATAACCTGCCATCAGCGGCATCCAGAAACTGCCGCTGGACTGCGCCTGTGCCTGATTTTCCGGCGCAGTGCCCGCCTGAGCAGGCGTCTGCTGGCACTGACCTTCACCGAACTCTGCCACACAGTCTGCGCGTGAAGCATATTTCGGTGCGGTACGTTCTGCTTCTTTCAGGGCGTTGTTATAAGCAGTCTTACATTCAGCGGCGTTACCGGTTGCCGTTGAGCAGTCTTCCGCATTTTGATACAGCGAAACCGTTTCATCGGTTTTCTCACAACCAGCCAGCATAAAGACAGCCGTAACTGCCAGCGCAACAGGGGTGAGGTGACGCGCGTTCCAGCTTTTGCGGAACGAAGCGTGATTTATGGATTTTGTCCGTTTCATCTTTGTCTTCCAGGACCCAGTGGTAATAACGCTCAGGATAGAGGATGAGTGGTTGAAAATGAAGCGAAGAGGGGGGGAATCAGGGGGATCTTTACGTTGGCTTACGTTCGGGTGTGATTCAGATGCGCCCTCTCCCACAGGGAGAGGGCCTGATGACAATCTTAGTTACGGAACGGATTACTGCTGTTGCTTGCTGGCTTGGTAGAACGCGCGGCGGCAGGCTGTGCAGCAGGGGCGCTGCTGTTAGCGTTGAAGTTATCAACGGCGGCAACCTGATCAGGGTTCTCCGGTGCCACTCTGTCCGGTGATGTTGAGACCGGTTTGCCCAGTGCGCTGTTCAGCATCTGCAGGTCTTGCTCGTTCAGCGTACCCAGAGCCTGTTTGATGTTCAACTGGTTAATCAGGTACTGGTAACGTGCGCTGGAGAGCTGCTGTTTCGCGTTGTACAGCGTGGTGGTTGCGTCCAGCACGTCAACGATAGTACGTGTACCAACGGAGTAACCCGCTTCCATCGCATCCAGGGAGCTCTGTGCAGACACCACGGCTTGTTTATACGCGTTGATGCTGCTGATAGAGGCGTTCACGTTGTTGAAAGAAGAACGTACGGTCTGCACCACGTTGCGGTGAGCACTTTCCAGCTGCTCGCTCGCGCCAACAAAGTTGTACTGCGCCTGTTTCACCTGAGAGTTGACCTGACCGCCCTGATACAGTGGCAGGGAGAAGTTCAGACCCACTTTGTTCTGACCCATATTGCTGTCGTCATACTGGGACGTATTGGTTTTAGAGCCGCTGTAGGTCGTATCTGAAATACCGGTAGATGCACTGAGGCTCAGGGTAGGCAGGTGGCCATCCTGTGCCTGACGAATCTGTTCGCGGGCCAGATCCTGGCTCAGACGCGCCTGCAGCAAGGTCAGGTTACGGTTTTCCGCTTCTTTCAACAGGGCGTTGACCGCCTGCGGTTTATCCGTTTTGAAGCTGTCCACGTTCAGAGACGCCAGCTCAGGGTAGTAATTCCCGGTGACCTGACGCAGTGATTCCAGCGCGTTGTCGAGGTTGTTACGCGCGGTCACTTCGTTTGCCAGTACGCTGTCGTACTGTGAACGGGCGTTCTGCACGTCAGTGATCGCAACCAGACCTACGTTGAAACGCTGTGTGGTTTGATCTAACTGGCGGTAAATGGCCTGTTTCTGCGCTTCGGTGTAGGAGAGCGAGTCAATCGCGCTCAGCACGTTGAAATAAGCTGTGGCGGTGTTCAGGATCAGCGTTTGCTGGTCAGTCTGATAGGTCACATCCTGGATGCCTGCGCTCTTTTCCTGCAGGGTCAGGGCACGCCATTTGGACATATCAAACAGCGTTTGTGTCAATTGTAGTGAGGCGCTGGTAGCATTGGAGTTGACGCCGTTAGCGTCGCGGAAACCGTTGCTGTAGGTATAATCTGCACCTAAACCTAACTGTGGCAGCAATGGGCTACGCGCTTCGTTAATCTTTTCAAACGCAGCATCACGATCGGCCGCTGATTTACGTAAATCAGGGTTGCCCAGACGTGCCTGCTGATAGACCTGTAACAGGTTTTCCGCCTGGCTCATTGCACTGAAGCCCGTCAGGCTCAGGCCGATAAGGATGGGGAGCAATTTCTTCATTTGCATTCCTTGTTGTGAAGCAGTATTAGCGCTGATCTAATTAAAAAATAATTGCCGATTCTAACAGAATCTTCCATACCAAAAGGTTGGCGTTACGTGCCATCTGGCGGTAATTTGCACCAATCTAACATATAGCCTTGCAAACGGCAGCCAAACAGCCTTGAAATTCACAATTTCATCACCATTGCTACCAGGACTCGACTCATGCAGAAACCAGAAAAGTTGCCCGTGACATTCGCCAAAAACGATGTAGAAATTATTGCACGAGAAATGCTTTATAGCGGTTTTTTTTCGATGGAACTTTACCGTTTCAGGCATCGCCTGTTTAACGGTGAAATGAGCGGCGAAATCAGACGCGAAATTTTTGAGCGCGGGCATGCGGCAGTCTTGCTACCCTTTGACCCAGTGCGCGACGAAGTTGTGCTGGTGGAACAGATCCGAATTGCGGCTTACGACGTCAGCGAGAGCCCGTGGTTACTGGAGATGGTAGCCGGGATGATCGAAGAGGGCGAATCGGTCGAAGACGTTGCCCGCCGTGAGGCACTGGAAGAAGCAGGATTGGTGGTGGGACGTACAAAACCGGTGCTGAGCTATCTGGCAAGCCCGGGGGGCACCAGCGAGCGCCTTTCCATTATGGTAGGCGAAGTGGACGCCACGACGGCGGAAGGGATCCACGGTCTGGCAGATGAAAACGAAGATATTCGGGTTCATGTGGTGAGCCGGGAACAGGCTTATCAGTGGGTAGAAGAGGGGAAAATCGACAACGCAGCGTCTGTCATCGCCCTGCAATGGCTGCAACTGCATTATCAGACATTACGAAACGAGTGGAAAAAATGAAGCGTTATACACCTGACTTCCCAGAAATGATGCGCCTGTGCGAAACCAATTTCGCACAATTGCGCCGCCTGCTGCCGAAAAATGACGCACCCGGCGAAACGGTAAGCTATCAGGTGAGCAACGCGCAGTATCGGTTAACGATAACAGAATCAACGCGCTACACTACGCTGGTGGAGATTGAGCAAACGGCACCCAGTATTAGCTACTGGAGCCTGCCGTCGATGACGGTGCGCCTCTATCACGATGCAATGGTCGCTGAAGTGTGTTCAAGTCAGCAGATCTTTCGCTTCAAGGCACGGTATGATTACCCGAATAAAAAGTTGCATCAACGCGACGAAAAGCATCAAATTAACCAGTTTTTAGCTGACTGGCTAAGATATTGTTTAGCACATGGAGCAATGGCGATTCCGGTTTGTTAGCGTCATAAACCTACCTAAGGACACCATTTGGAAAGCCTGTTGAACCTGACTGTTGCTGGTGGGGCGCCAGTCAGGATATTACAAATCACCGATACCCACCTTTTTGCCGAAAAGCATGAAACTCTGCTGGGGGTCAACACCTGGGAGAGCTATCAGGCGGTACTTAGCGCCATTCACGCTGAAAATCGTGCATGCGATCTGATTGTCGCAACGGGCGATCTGGCGCAGGACCAATCCTCCGCGGCCTACCAGCATTTTGCTGAAGGCATCGCGAGTTTTAGTGTGCCTTGCGTCTGGCTACCTGGAAACCACGATTTCCAGCCGGCTATGTACAATGCACTCCAGGATGCGGGGATTTCTCCGGCAAAATGTGTCTTTGCGGGTGAACAGTGGCAGATCCTGCTGCTGGACAGCCAGGTGTTTGGTGTCCCGCACGGTGAATTAAGCGAGTTCCAGCTCGACTGGCTGGAGACCAAACTGGCTGCTGAACCTGAACGTCATACGCTGTTATTACTTCATCATCACCCTCTGCCAGCGGGTTGCAGCTGGCTCGATCAGCACAGTCTGCGTAATTCTGCTGCGCTGGATCGCGTGCTGGCGAAATTCCCGCGTGTGAAGAATCTCCTGTGCGGACATATCCATCAGGAACAGGATCTCGACTGGAATGGTCGCCGTATGCTGGCGACGCCATCGACCTGCGTTCAGTTTAAGCCGCACTGTGCCAACTTTACGCTGGATACCATCGCACCAGGCTGGCGCTGGCTGGAACTGCATGCCGATGGTTCGCTGACCACGGAAGTCTGTCGTTTGACAGGCGCAAAATTCCGTCCGGACACCGCTTCAGAAGGCTATTGATGTCTACGCTCCTTTATCTACACGGATTCAACAGCTCGCCGCGCTCCGCAAAAGCGACACAGTTTCGCCAGTGGCTGAGCGAGCATCATCCCGATGTTGAGATGATTATCCCGCAGCTGCCGCCTTACCCGGCGGAAGCCGCGGAGATGCTGGAATCTATTGTGCTTGAACACGGCGGCGAATCATTCGGTGTGGTCGGCTCATCGCTGGGCGGATACTACGCCACCTGGCTATCGCAATGCTTTATGCTGCCCGCAGTTGTTGTTAACCCGGCGGTACGGCCATTTGAGCTGCTCCGTGACTTTCTTGGCGCAAACGAGAACCCCTACACCGGCCAGCAATATGTGCTAGAGTCACGCCATATTTACGATCTCAAAGTTATGCAGGTTGACCCGCTTGAAGCGCCGGATCTTATCTGGCTGCTGCAACAGACGGGTGATGAAGTGCTGGATTACCGCCAGGCAGTGGCGTATTACGCATCCTGCCGCCAGACTATAGAAGAGGGCGGAAACCATGCTTTCACGGGCTTTGAGAATCATTTCACCCAGATTGTCGATTTTCTTGGACTGCACAGCCACTGACAATCAATGCGAATTGCTAGTTTAAATCATGACGCAAACCTATAACGCTGATGCCATTGAGGTCCTCACCGGGCTTGAGCCGGTTCGCCGCCGCCCGGGGATGTACACCGATACGACGCGCCCAAACCACCTGGGCCAGGAAGTTATTGATAACAGTGTGGACGAAGCGCTGGCGGGCCATGCCAAACGCGTTGACGTCATCCTGCATGCCGATCAGTCGCTGGAAGTCATTGACGACGGACGCGGTATGCCGGTGGATATCCACCCGGAAGAGGGCGTCCCGGCCGTTGAGCTGATCCTCTGCCGGCTGCATGCAGGCGGCAAGTTCTCCAACAAAAACTATCAGTTCTCTGGTGGTTTACACGGCGTGGGGATCTCTGTGGTTAACGCCCTGTCTAAGCGCGTGGAAGTAAACGTCCGCCGTGACGGTCAGGTGTACAACATCGCGTTCGAAAACGGCGAGAAGGTGCAGGAACTCCAGGTTGTTGGCACATGCGGTAAACGCAATACCGGCACCAGCGTCCACTTCTGGCCAGACGAAAGTTTCTTCGACAGCCCGCGCTTCTCCGTTTCCCGCCTGACGCACCTGCTGAAAGCCAAAGCGGTGCTCTGCCCCGGCGTGGAAATCACCTTTAAAGACAACGTTAACAACACCGAGCAGAGCTGGCGCTATGAAGACGGTCTTAACGACTATCTGTGCGAAGCGGTAAACGGCCTGCCGACGCTGCCGGAAAAACCGTTCGTCGGCAATTTCACCGGCGATACCGAAGCGGTGGACTGGGCGCTGCTGTGGCTGCCGGAAGGCGGTGAGCTGCTGACCGAAAGCTACGTTAACCTGATCCCCACCATGCTCGGCGGTACGCACGTCAATGGCCTGCGCCAGGGGCTGCTGGACGCGATGCGCGAGTTCTGCGAATACCGTAACATTCTGCCGCGCGGCGTGAAGCTGTCGGCGGAAGATATCTGGGATCGCTGCGCCTACGTACTCTCTGTGAAAATGCAGGATCCGCAGTTTGCCGGTCAGACCAAAGAGCGCTTGTCGTCACGTCAGTGTGCGGCGTTTGTCTCCGGCGTGGTGAAAGATGCGTTTACCCTGTGGCTGAACCAGAACGTTCAGGCGGCAGAGATGCTGGCTGAAATGGCCATTTCCAGCGCCCAGCGTCGTCTGCGTGCCGCGAAGAAAGTGGTGCGTAAAAAGCTGACCAGCGGCCCCGCGCTGCCGGGCAAACTGGCGGACTGTACCGCGCAGGATCTCAACCGTACCGAACTGTTCCTCGTGGAAGGCGACTCGGCGGGTGGATCGGCCAAACAGGCGCGCGATCGTGAATACCAGGCAATCATGCCGCTCAAGGGTAAGATCCTGAACACCTGGGAGGTCTCTTCAGATGAAGTGCTGGCCTCGCAGGAAGTGCATGATATCTCGGTGGCGATCGGCATCGATCCTGACAGCGACGATCTGAGCCAGCTGCGCTACGGTAAGATCTGTATCCTTGCGGATGCGGACTCCGATGGTTTGCACATCGCTACGCTGCTGTGCGCACTGTTTGTGAAGCACTTCCGCACGCTGGTGAAAAACGGCCACGTTCACGTGGCGCTGCCGCCGCTGTACCGTATCGACCTCGGCAAAGAAGTGTATTACGCGCTGACGGAAGAAGAAAAAGCGGGTGTGCTGGAACAGCTGAAGCGTAAGAAGGGCAAACCGAACGTCCAGCGCTTTAAAGGGCTGGGTGAGATGAACCCGATGCAGCTGCGCGAAACCACGCTGGATCCCAACACGCGTCGTCTGGTGCAACTGACGATCAGTGACGAAGACGAGCAGCAAACCAACGCGATGATGGATATGCTCCTTGCCAAGAAACGTTCGGAAGACCGACGTAACTGGCTGCAGGAGAAAGGCGATATGGCGGATATTGAAGCCTGATGCTGAAAAAGCCCTGCGATGCAGGGCTTTTTTTATATCAAAACTCCATCTTCACCGTAAACTGCACTTCGCGCGGGTCGCCAATCTGGTTGCCCAGGTTATTGGTCGCGATAGATGAGGTGTAGTAAGTCTTATCAAACAGGTTCTTCACGTTCACCTGCAGCGTCACTGGATACTGCAGTTTCATCTTATAGGCCGCAAAGGCATCGGCAACAAAATAGCCCGGTAAATAATAGTCCGCGCCGTTGGTCGCTGAGCGACGGCTCACGCCGTGTCCACCCCCGCCAAGCGTCAACGTATTTCCGCCGATCGCATTGTGAATGTCATAGGTCAGGAACAGTGAGCCGGTATGGCGTGGCACGTTCGGCAGCGGTTTGCCTGCATAGTCCGGGTCTTCCAGCACTTTTGCGTCGGTATAGCCGTAGCTGGCAATAATATTGGTGTTTTCCGTCAGGGACCCTGCCAGATCCACCTCTACACCCTGCGAACGCACGCGGCCGGCGGTTTTTGCGACGGTTTCTCCCGCGATGCTTTCGGTGTACAACACGTTGCGTTTGTGAATATCAAACAGTGCGATATTGGCAGTAATACCGTCGAACAGGTCAAACTTAGCGCCAATTTCATACGCATTTGATGTTTCTGGCGGCAGATCGCCGATGTAGCTCGCAATGGACGATTGCGGCATAAACGTCTGGGAATAGTTGGCAAACAGCGAGACCGCTGGCGTGAGTTTGTAAACCAGCCCCAGCTTCGGTGTCCACTGGTCGTCGCTGCTGTCGGTATTGACGTTGAACGGGCGACCTTTACCGGCGTACTGGGTGTAATACTGATAGCGCAATCCGGCGACGGCGATCCATTTATCGGTCAAGTACAGCGCGTCCTGAGCGTAGGCGGAGTAGCTCTCTTGCTTGATGGTCTGGTCGCTGTCTGACGCTGAGACAGTGGTGCACTTGCTAAGGTTGCCATACGTCGGGTTATAGATATTGAAATCTTTGACGTTTTTACAGCGGATCATATCCGTACGCAGCAGATCGTAATTCTCATACGATACGCCGGTCAGGATCTCGTTGTAGAAGCCAGCGATGTCCACATTCCCCTGCAGATCCGCACGTGTCGTATGCATCCTCTGGGTCGAGCCTTGCGTCGCATCTACGCGGCGGGTCAGGTTGCCAGTTTTTGAATCGTAGGCCATTACGCGGGCCTGGTTATCGCTGTATTTATCCTGGCTAAAGCTGTAGTCGAACTTTGCGGTCCACTGGCTGTTCAGGCGATATTCTGCGTTGAGCTGCGCCAGGTCTGACTGACCATCGGTGATGTTAAACGGTTCGTCAAAACGCGTTTTGCGATCAACGTTTACCGGCTGTTTGGTGTTGAGATCGAAGATCGTTCCGCGATCGAATGGTGTCTTATAGTCGCGATGCGAATAGAGCACGGTCACGGTGGCATCATCGCCAAACCAGGTCAGCGACGGTGCGATAAAGGTGCTGCGCTCGTTGCCAAAATTGCGCCAGTAATCTTCGTCCTGATACTCACCCGTAAGACGATACGCCAGACGCGTGCCTTCAATTGGGCCGGTAACATCAACCTGGCCGGTACCGCCGCCAAAGCTGGAAGAGGTAGCAGAAAGTGAGCCGCCGAAGGTCTTCTCCGGGCGTTTAGTGACGACGTTAATCAAACCGCCAGGATCGAGAATGCCATACAGCGTTGAGGCCGGGCCTTTAAGCACTTCCACGCGCTCGGTTGCGGCATTAAAACTGCGCGGCAGGACGGTGCGCAGACCGTTGGTCATGATTGACCCGTCGCGGTTCGCGCCAAACCCACGACGAACAAATGCATCCTGCGTACCGCCCAGAGTATTGGTTTGCACCACGTTGCTGACGTTATAGAGCGCTTCATCCAGCGTAGTGGCGTGCTGATCTTCCAGCACCTTATCGCTGACGGTATTGACCACCTGCGGGATATCCAGCATTGGCATGTTGGTCAGTGTCGCGGTGGAGGTATTCAACGGCTGATAGCCATTTGTAGCATCTGCCGTGGCATTCGGACTGGCGATGACGGTAAGCGTTTCGCCGTCTTTAGCCGTTGTGTTGTCCGCTGCCTGTACCAACGGCGCCATAAACAGCATTGAAAAGAGCGCGCGCCCTTTTGCCCCAGAGAGAGAAGGTGTGTACGTAGCCATTACATCTGTTTTCCCGAAATATCCCGCACATGAATGTTTGCGGAAGAATGTGTGAGTCATTGCCCTTAATGGTCTATCCGTTAGCCTTTTCAGGCATCGAACATGTAATTGAGAATCATTCAATCATGTGAGGATGTAGTAGTAAATGGAAAAAAACAAAAATCGACTACAGCCGAAAATTACACGTAAAAACGAAACGAAATTGCATTTAACATGATGAAATTAATGTCTTTATTAGGTGTGGTAGTTTCGATTAATTTCCTGCTTATCCCTGTTTTTATCAGGGTGTTTCTTCTCTTGACTACTACATGGTGCAGCGTCAAACTTCTCAAAAGAGAATGAGTTTTATTTTTATTTGTTAGTTTTTCATTACGTTGGCGTTCACGTGACTTACAACACGAAAAAATCGGGACTGGTTCTGGAGAACCTCTCTGCGGGTTATCAGAAAAAAATCATCGTTGATGATATCTCCCTTGCGATCCCTCAGCAGAAAATGACGGTGCTGGTAGGGGCGAACGGCTGTGGAAAGTCCACACTGTTGAGCACTATCGCGCGACTGCTGCAGCCGCTCGGGGGCACCGCGCTGCTGGACGGTAAAGCCATTCATGAGCAGCCGACCAAAACGGTTGCCCGTCAGTTGGGTATCCTTCCTCAGTCTCCGCTGCTGCCGGAAGGGTTAACCGTCTTTGAGCTGGTTTCTCGCGGGCGCTTTCCCTGGCAAAATTTTATGCGCCAGTGGAGCGACGAGGACGAACGGGCTGTTGAAGAGGCGCTGCACCTGACGGGGACGGCGGAGTTTGCGCATCTGCCGGTCGAAAGCTTGTCCGGCGGCCAGCGCCAGCGCTGCTGGATCGCCATGGCCCTGGCGCAGCAAACGCCGTATATCCTGCTGGATGAACCGACAACCTTTCTCGATCTCCGCTATCAGGTGGAGATCCTGGAATTGCTGCATACGCTGACCCGCCAGCACGGACGCACCGTCGTGGTGGTGCTGCACGATCTTAACTTCGCGGTGAACTACGGTGATTCACTGATCTTTTTACGTCAGGGGAAAGTTGAAGGCGTATTGCATGAGGGCGATGCCTGCACGCCGGAACTGATCAAAGCGGTGTTTGATGTCGACGTGCATATGTCGGTTAACCCGTTAACCGGCAAACCGTTTTTTATGCCGTTTCGTCAGGTCACTGAAAAACCATGATACGCACGACGCTGGCTTTTATTCTCTTTGCGTTACTGCTGATGATGGGGGCGATCGCCCACCTGGGTATCGGCGCGCGCGTTATTCCTCCGCTGACGGTGGTCCAGGCGTTTTTTGATTTTAATCCCCATAATTTCGACCATAACGTCATTATCAAATTAAGACTGCTGCGCCTCAGCGCCGCGATGGTGACAGGCGCCGCGCTCGGCGTGGCGGGCGTCCTGCTGCAGTCCGTGATCCGCAACCCGCTCGGTGAACCGCATATTCTGGGGCTGAATGCCGGGGCGGCGCTGGCGGTGGTGCTGACGAGTGCGCTCGGGATGACGCTGCCGTTTGGTCGCCCGCTCGTTGCCGCCGCCGGTGCCGCCGCGCTGTTTTTGCTGGTGCTGATGTTCTCCTCGTCTGGCCGCACCGGGCTCACACCCATGAAAGTGACGCTGTGTGGCGTGGCACTGTCGGCATTTGCCTCATCAGTGACTGCCGCAGTCCTGATTCTGGATGAACAGACCCTGCTCGCCCTGCGAACCTGGCTGGCGGGGGATTTAGCGGGGGTAAAACAAGAAACGCTCCGGAGTGCCCTGTGGGCTGCTGCTGCCGGTTTTGTTCTCGCTATCGGAGTGTCGCCGTCGCTCAATATGCTGGCTCTGGGCGACCGGATGGCGCAGGGGCTTGGCGTATCGCTGCTGAAAACTCGCCTGCTCGCCCTGCTGGCCATCGCGCTTCTCTGCGGTGCGGCCGTCTCTATCGCCGGGCCGATTGGCTTTATCGGCCTGGTCGTGCCGCAGCTCATTCGCCGTCTGGTGTCGGTCGATTTACGCGTGATGGTGCCGCTGTCTGCCCTGTGTGGCGCGCTGGTTCTGCTGCTGGCAGATATTGCCGCCCGTACGTTGTTTACGCCCTGGGAGCTGGCAACCGGCATCATGACAGCCCTGGTTGGCGCACCAGTCTTCATTTTCATGGCGTCGAGGATGTTCAAATGAACCGGGCCGGACTCCGCGCGATCCGTATTGGTCGCCTGTCAGCATTGGTTCGCCCGAAGACGCTGGCATGCCTGGCGTTTTTAGCGCTGGTAGCATTAAGTCTGCTGGGCTTTGGTCTGACGCACGGTTCGTTGCCCATTCCCACCTCCGCTATTGCCCGCGCGCTGTTTTCTCCTGAAGGTCTGACAGCAGAGGCGCACTATATCGTGATGGATATTCGTCTGCCGCGCCTGCTGATGGCGATACTGTGCGGCGCAATGCTCGGTATGGCAGGGGCGGCCATGCAGTCCATCACCCGCAATGGCCTGGCCGATCCCGGTCTTATCGGCGTGAAAGAGGGCTGCAGTGCGGCAGTGCTGGTGCTGATCTTTCAGTTCCCGGCGTTGAGCCTGGCCTGGCGTCCGCTGGCAGGAATGGCCGGGGGACTACTCACTGCGATGCTGGTGATCTTGCTGGCGCGTGATATTTCGCGCCCGCGATTCATCCTGATTGGCATCGGCGTGTCATGGGCCTTTGCTGCTGCAATGGGCGTCTTTATGACCACCGCAGACGTGCGTGACGTGCAGACGGCAATGCTCTGGCTGGCAGGAAGCCTGCATACGGCAAACTGGACGCTGGTGGGCCTGGCTGCACTCTGGACGCTTCCCGCGTTTGCGTTGTTACTGTTTACCGCGCGTGCCGCCGATGTTGCGTTACTCGGTAATCAGGCCGCAACAGGCCTGGGCGTGCGTACAACCCGACTGGCACTGCTGCGCGTTCTCGCCCCGGTGGTGCTGACGGCGGCCTGCGTCTCCTGCGTAGGCAGTATTGGTTTCGTGGGACTCATTGCCCCGCATATGGCACGTCTGCTGCTGCGTGGTGGGCAAACCGCGCTCCTGACGGGAAGTGCTGTGCTGGGTGCGCTGCTGGTGCTGCTGGCGGATAACGTTGGCCGTCTGGCATTTCTCCCGCTGCAACTGCCAGCGGGAATTGTGATTTCATTGATTGGCGGACCGTTTTTCCTGCTGTTGCTCTGGCAGCGTCGGGACAGATTTTAGGGGACTGAGGATGCGCGTACTTTTTTCGATGTTGTTGCTGGTCGGGTTTGCGGTGAGCGCGGCAGAACCGACTCAGACATTTACCGATGATTTGGGGCGCAAGGTTGTTGTGCCAGTTCATCCGAAACGGATTGTCTCGCTGCATGACCTGGATATCACCATCCCACTCATTGAGCTTGGCGTACCGCCGGTAGCCAGCCACGGCCGTACGCGACCGGACGGCAGCCATTTTCTGCGCTCCAGCGGCATGCTAACGGGCGTCGATTTCGATAATTCCGACATCAAGTTTATCGGCACTGCGGATATCGACATTGAAGCCATCGCCGCCGCAAAACCGGACCTGATTATCACCGAGCCGACCCGCAACACGCCGGTGGAACAGCTGCAAAAAATTGCCCCGACGGTGAGCATCGATCACCTCGACGGTGGTGCACCGGAAATCTACCGCAAGCTGGCGCAACTTACCGGCACGCAGGCGCGACTGAAGATCCTGGAGCGCCGCTATCAGGAACAAATCAACGCGCTGAAAGCGACGGTGGATACCCGCAAAATTAGCGTATCAGTGATTCAGGCGAATCAGGGAAAGATTAACGCCATGCACAGCTACCACTCGTTGGGGCGTGTACTGCGTGATGCCGGGTTCACCTTCCCGCCGCTAATTGAGGCCATCCCGGAAGGGGGAAGGATTGACGTGAGCGCCGAGCGCCTGCCGGAGCTGGATGCCGATTTCGTCTTCGCCACCTGGCGTGGGGATACGGGCGGTAAACCGCAGGACGAGCTGGCAGCGATGGAGGCGGTAATGCCTGGCTGGTGTCAGTTCCTGAACGCCTGCCGAACCGGACACTACGTGCTGATCTCACGTGAAGAGGCCATCTCGAATTCCTTCGCGTCTTTAGGGCTGATGGCCGCGCAGGTGCAATCGCAGATCGCCGGGCGACCACTGCCGGAGGCATCACGGTGATCCGCAAAGAGAAAGGGCGCGTGGATGTCTACGGTGACCGCTTTCGTTCGCGTGCGCACCAGTTGACGCCGCGCGTGCTGCAGGTGGCAAGCTATATCAATGAGAACCGCGAAGCGGTGATGGAACAGACCGCAATGGAGATCGCGACGCAGTTGAAAACCTCGGATGCCACCGTCGTTCGCGCCATTCAGGCGCTGGGGTTCGCCGGGCTGCGCGATCTCAAACAGACGCTGGAACAGTGGTTTGGCCCAGTGGTCAGTTCCAGCGAAAAGATGTCTACCACGGTGAATACACTGACCAGCGACGTCAACGCGAGCATTGATTTTGTGCTGGAGGGACATCAGCACACCCTGGACGTGTTATCCGAACCCCACAACCGCTATGCGATGGCTCAGGCGGTCTCACTGCTGGCACAGGCGAGGCAGGTCGCGATTTTTGGTATCGGCGCCTCGGGTATTCTGGCCGAGTACACCGCCAGGTTGTTCAGCCGTATGGGATTACCCGCCACACCGCTTAACCGCACAGGAATAGGGCTTGCCGAACAGCTCATCGCCCTTCAGCGCGGTGACGTGCTGGTGATGATGGCCCAGAAATCCGCGCACCGGGAGGGGCAAACCACGCTGCGTGAAGCAAAACGTCTCGGTATTCCGACTATCCTGCTGACCAACGCCCTGGACTCGCGTTTCAGTAAAGAGGCCAGCGTGGTGATCCACGTCCCGCGCGGCGGTGAAAAGGGCAAAATCCCACTTCATGGTACGGTACTGTTGTGTCTGGAGATGATTATTGTGTCCGTCGCCTCCACCGAGCCGCAGCGCACCATCAAATCAATGAAGCGGATCAACGAGTTTCATCGGGGATTAAAACCGGGGAAGAAAAGTAGCTAAAAACAAAGCCCGGTGGCGCTAGCGCTTACCAGGCCTGGGGGAAACTTAAACCCCTTGCTCCAGAATACGGATGTGGGTTTCCAGCACGTCACCCTTCACCGCGTCGCTCCACGCTTTCATGTGCGGGGTCTGCAGGTGCGCTTCAAGATGCGCGACGGTTTCCCACTGCTCAACCATGATGATCGAGTCCGGCGCGGTGGCCTGGAAGCTGGCGTCAGTGGTGGCATCCACCATTGGCGCGTAGCCATGGCAGCCTTCTTCTTTCAGTACGGTCGGGATAATTTTCGCGAACTGATCCAGCACCGCCTGACGGTGATGTTGACCTGGACGAGTACGGATTTCTGCGATAACGGTAAGCATGTTTACTACTCCTTTAATTCCAGGCTACCAGTTAAGCAAAAATTTCCGCGAGATGCTTGCGATATTCTGCGATATAGCGTGGGACATCAGGCATTTTAATCACGTCGTTGACGATAAAGGTTGGCAGCGGATCCATCCCCAGGAACTGGTTAGCCTTATGGAACGGCAGGTATGCGCCGTCAACGCCTACGCCTTCGAAGAACTGATCTTTCTCGGTGAAGGCTTCCAGCGGGGCGTTCCAGGTCAGTGACAGCATATATTTTTTGCCCTGAATCAGACCGCCTGAGCCGTATTTTTTGGACGCGTCAGAGCGGGTGCGGCCATCGCTGGCATACAGAGAGCCGTGACCTTCAGTGAACACGTCATCCATGTATTTTTTCACGGTCCACGGCGCGCCCATCCACCAGCCCGGCATCTGCCAGATCACCACGTCAGCCCACAGGAAGTTCTGCACTTCGGCTTTCACGTCATAGTTGCTGTCTGCACGCACGACCTTAACATCATGCCCGGCGTCGCGCAGGAAACCGTCCGCGACCTCGGTCAGGGTGTCATTCAACTGGCCTTTAGAATGCGCAAATTCTTTTGCACCGTTAATAATCAGAATGTTGCTCATTATTTGTCCTCGATGATGAGAGTATGGCGGGTATTCTACGCGCGAGGACGGAGCGGAAAAATGAGCAAAATGTGCAAAGTCTTTTGCGCTAAATGCAATAATCCCTTACCAGCTGACCTTCACTTCAAAACCGCCTTCCGCCGCATTGCTTAATGAAACACGCATACCGTGCAGGGCGGCGATGCGCTTCACAATGGATAATCCGAGCCCGCTGCCCGTGGCATCCTGCCCCGGTGGTCGATAAAATCGCTCGCCGAGGCGCGCCAGAGCATCAGGCGAAATGCCGTTGCCGTTGTCGCGCACGGTAAAGCTTCGGGTGTCCAGCGTCACGTCCACCACGCTGCCTCGCGGGCTATAACGAATGGCGTTATCCAGCAGGTTGCGAACAAGCAGGCTCAGGAGCAGCTGCTGACCCGTGCGTGTAACCTCTGGCGCATTGATGTTCAGCCGGATATCAATGCCTGCCTGTTGAGCGGGATGCCAGATATCCAGCACTGCCGACTGCAGTAAATCGGCAAGGGTAATCGGTTCGACATCGTCAAGATTATCCAGTGAATCCAGACGCGACAGCGTAAGAAGTTGATCCACCAGCCGGGACGCACGGTCAATACCCGCATGCAGTTGTGTGAGCGCTTTTGCCTGCGCCTGCGGATCGTCCGAGGAGAGCTGTGCCACGTCAGTTTGCACCTTCAGGGCCGCCAGCGGACTGCGTAATTCGTGGGCGGCATCGGACGTAAAGCGGCGCTCGCGGGTCATCATCTCCTGGGTGCGGGCGAACAGATGATTCAGCGAGTCGAGCAGGGGGCGCACTTCCGTGGGGACACCCTGAACCGTCAGCGGTTCGGTGGCATCTGGCGAGCGGGAGCGCAGGGTCTGCGCCAGTTTTTTCAGCGGCCTGAGTTCACGGCTTAACAGAAGGATTAGCAACAACAGCATCACGGGGAGCGCCACCAGCCACGGCGTAAGCTGCGAACTGACTATATCCAGCGCCATATCCTGCCGGTACTCCCACTCCTGGCCGATCACCACGCGGTACTTTCCGTCGGGGGAGGTCAGCCATAAAAAACGCCACTCGTCGTTGTCGCCCTGTAGCTGCCCGTTATCAAACCCGTCGCGGCGATAGTGGTACGGAATATCGCGCCCGTTTTCCCCGTCGTTCAGTATCATTTTGCCGTCGACGGTATAGATGGCGAAAGCCAGCGCGTCGTCATCCAGACGACCATGCTTCGCTTTCTTTGGGATCTCACGCATGCGCTCGGGGGCACGGATCTCATCAAGATCCATTGTCAGCAGCCGTTTGGCAAATAGCATTTGCTGGGTATCAAACAGCTTATCGAGCTTATGTGTCGTCTGCTGCCAGGCGACCAGGCTGGCGGCAAACCAGGCCGTCAGAGAGAGCAGCAGGAAGAGAAGCGTCAGGCGAAGTTTCAGGCTCAGTTTCATGCGTCACCCAGGGTATAGCCGATGCCATGCACGGTGCGGATAAACTCGCTGCCAAGTTTACGGCGCAGATGATGGACGTGAACCTCGATGGCATTGCTGGAGACCTCATCGTCCCAGGTATACAGTTTTTCTTCGATCAGCTTACGCGGCAACACCCGGCCTGCATTACGCATCAGCAGCTCAAGCAGCGCGAATTCTTTGGGTTTGAGCGTCAGCGTTTCGCCGTCCAGCGTGGCGATGAGACGGGTCGGATCGAGCGTGACGTTGCCGTGGCGAAGCTCGCTGCGTGCCTGTCCATGGCTGCGGCGGACCAGTGCTTCGAGACGGGCACCGACCTCGATCAGGGCGAACGGCTTACAAAGGTAATCATCCGCGCCCAGACGCAGCCCTTCAACACGCTGGTTCAGTGCATCCCGCGCGGTCAGGATCAGTACCGGTTCGCTGCGCCCGCTTTCGCGCCAGCCACGCAGGATCTCAAGCCCGTCGATTTCCGGTAATGTCAGATCCAGCACCACGGCATCATACGGCGCGCTATACAGTGCAGCCTGACCCGTTTTTCCGTCGGTAAACCAGTCCACGCTAAAGCCCATTTTGCCTAAACCCGCTTTGATGCCATCGCCGATTAACCTGTCATCTTCTACCAGTAAAATGCGCATGTTCCCTCCTTGATGTCGTCAGTAAACCCTCTGTAAGCGCCTGCTGTACAGCAATAATAAATAAATTTTTCCCTTAAGAAGTTGTTAAGGATTACCCTGTTAAATGGACTGCGAAACCAGATTAAAGGGAGAGTTAATATGAAAAAATTCGCTGCAATTGCCGCCATCATGATGATGAGCACTGCCCCTGTTTTTGCTGCACAGGGTGGATTTAACGGCCCGTCGGCCACACAAACCCAGACCCAAACTCAGACAGGCGGCTTTGTCGATAATGACGCGAACCTCACCACCGCGGTGAAGGTGAAAGAGATGAAGGATGACAGCTGGGTGAAGCTGCGCGGGAACATCACCCAGCGCCTGTCCGACGATCGCTATACCTTCCGCGATGAGACCGGCACGGTCAACGTGGAGATTGACCACAAGCGCTGGAACGGCGTGACTGTAAGTCCACAGGATAAAGTGGAAATCCAGGGTAAGGTCGATAAAGAGTGGAACGACTTCGAAATCGACGTGAAGCAGGTTATTAAGCTGAACAAATAACCCGGAAAGGGCCGCATAAGCGGCCCTTTTTCTTTGTGACTCAACACGGCAGATAAGGTAGTATCTGCGGCAATATTGCCTGAAACCCTTCGGTTTCTGAGTTGAGGAATCACACGTAATGAGCGATATGGCAGAGCGCCTCGCGCTACATGAATTCACGGAAAACGCCTACCTGAACTACTCCATGTACGTCATCATGGACAGGGCGTTGCCGTTTATCGGGGATGGCCTGAAGCCTGTTCAGCGCCGCATCGTCTATGCGATGTCCGAGCTGGGGCTGAATGCCAGCGCCAAGTTCAAGAAATCCGCCCGTACCGTTGGTGATGTACTGGGTAAATACCATCCACACGGCGACAGCGCCTGTTATGAAGCGATGGTGCTGATGGCACAGCCGTTCTCTTACCGCTATCCACTGGTGGATGGCCAGGGGAACTGGGGGGCGCCGGATGATCCAAAATCCTTCGCAGCGATGCGTTATACCGAATCCCGTCTGTCTAAATATGCCGAAGTGCTGCTGGGCGAACTGGGTCAGGGAACCGTTGACTGGGTGCCAAACTTCGACGGCACGCTGCAGGAGCCGAAGATGCTGCCTGCGCGCCTGCCGAACATTCTGCTGAACGGCACCACCGGTATCGCGGTTGGTATGGCGACAGACATCCCGCCGCACAACCTGCGTGAAGTGGCGAAAGCCGCCATCACCCTGATTGAACAGCCGAAAACCTCGCTGGACGAGCTGCTGGATATTGTGCAGGGGCCGGACTATCCAACCGAAGCGGAGATCATCACCTCCCGCGCGGAAATCCGTAAAATCTACCAGAACGGTCGCGGCTCCGTGCGTATGCGCGCGGTGTGGACCAAAGAAGACGGTGCGGTGGTGATCACCGCGCTGCCGCATCAGGTCTCCGGCGCCAAAGTGCTGGAGCAGATCGCCGCCCAGATGCGCAATAAGAAGCTGCCGATGGTGGACGATCTGCGCGATGAATCGGATCACGAGAACCCGACTCGTCTGGTGATCGTGCCGCGTTCCAACCGCGTGGACATGGAGCAGGTGATGAACCACCTGTTTGCCACCACCGATCTGGAAAAAAGCTACCGCATCAACCTGAACATGATTGGCCTCGACGGGCGTCCGGCGGTGAAAAACCTGCTGGAGATCCTCACCGAATGGCTGACCTTCCGCCGCGATACGGTACGCCGTCGTCTGAACCACCGTCTGGAGAAAGTGCTTAAGCGCCTGCATATCCTCGAAGGTTTGCTGGTGGCGTTCCTCAATATCGACGAAGTGATTGAGATCATTCGTACCGAGGACGAGCCTAAGCCTGCATTGATGTCGCGTTTTGGCATCAGCGAAACCCAGGCCGAAGCGATCCTCGAACTGAAACTGCGCCATCTTGCCAAACTGGAAGAGATGAAGATCCGCGGTGAGCAGAGCGATCTGGAAAAAGAGCGCGATCAGCTGCAGGCGATCCTCGCGTCCGAACGCAAGATGAACAACCTGCTGAAAAAAGAGCTGCAGGCCGATGCCGATGCTTTCGGCGACGACCGTCGTTCTCCGCTGCACGAGCGCGAAGAAGCGAAGGCAATGAACGAGCACGACATGCAGCCGTCCGAACCGGTGACCATTGTCCTGTCGCAAAGCGGCTGGGTGCGCAGCGCTAAAGGCCACGACATCGACGCGCCAGGGCTGAGCTACAAAGCGGGCGACAGCTTCAAAGCCGCCGTGAAAGGTAAGAGCAACCAGCCGGTGGCGTTTATCGATTCTACGGGCCGTAGCTACGCGATTGACCCAATCACGCTGCCTTCCGCGCGCGGGCAGGGCGAGCCGCTCACCGGCAAGCTGACGCTGCCGCCGGGTGCCACGGTTGACCATATGCTGATGGAAGCCGACGAGCAGAAACTGCTGCTGGCGTCTGATGCCGGTTACGGTTTTATCTGTACCTTTAACGATCTTGTCTCGCGCAACCGTGCCGGTAAGGCGCTGATTAGCCTGCCGGATAACGCCCACGTTATGCCGCCGCTGGTGATTGAGAATGAGAGTGACATGCTGCTGGCGATCACCACCGCCGGGCGTATGCTGATGTTCCCGGTCAGCGATCTGCCGGAGCTGTCAAAAGGCAAAGGCAACAAGATCATCAACATCCCGTCGGCGGAAGCCGCGAAGGGTGAAGATGGTCTCGCGCACCTCTTCCTTCTGCCGCCGCAGAGCACGCTGACCATTCATGTCGGTAAGCGTAAAATCAAACTTCGTCCGGAAGAGTTGCAGAAGGTCGTTGGTGAGCGCGGCCGTCGCGGTTCACTGATGCGTGGCCTGCAGCGTATTGACCGCGTGGAGATTGACTCTCCTGCACGCAGCACCGCAGGTGACAGCGAAGAGTAATGTCGTGATATCCCCCTCTGTCCGGAGGGGGAGTTTCAATAAAATTTCCCGTAAAATCGTTGTTAATTCGTGCGTTGCGATTAACAATACGCGCTCGTAATAAAGTCCTTACCTGGCCACAGGTGAAGTATAATTGTCAGCTGTTGGGGCTTCAGAGGTCGCTATGCTATACATTGTTCGTCTTATTCTTACCGTTATCTACTGCATTCTGGTCTGTATTTTCGGCTCTATTTATTGCCTGTTCAGCCCGCGTAATCCGAAGCATGTTGCCACCTTTGGTCATATGTTTGGTCGTCTTGCGCCGCTGTTTGGTCTGAAGGTTGAAAAACGTCTGCCGGAAGGCGCTGAGAATTTCGGTAATGCCATCTTTATCGCTAATCATCAGAACAACTACGATATGGTGACGGCCTCTAATATCGTTCTTCCACCAACCGTGACGGTGGGGAAAAAGAGCCTCGTGTGGATCCCGTTTTTCGGCCAGTTGTACTGGCTCACCGGTAACCTGCTGATCGACCGTAATAACCGTGCAAAAGCGCACAGCACTATTGCGGAAGTCGTGAATCATTTTAAAAAACGCAGAATATCCATCTGGATGTTCCCGGAAGGGACGCGCAGCCGTGGTCGTGGCCTGCTGCCGTTTAAAACTGGCGCGTTTCATGCCGCAATTGCGGCAGGTGTTCCAATTATTCCTGTGTGTGTTTCCAATACTTCTAATAAGATTAATCTTAACCGCCTGAATAATGGGTTGGTAATTGTCGAAATGCTGCCACCCGTCGATACCAGCAAATACGGTAAAGATCAGGTGCGTGAGCTGGCAGCACACTGCCGCGAGCTGATGGCTCAGCATATTGCGCTGCTCGACAAAGAAGTCGCAGAGAGAGAAGCCGCCGGTAAGATTTAATCCGGCGTTAAAGGGAAAACGAATTCCCGCGTTGTTAGTCGTTTCAGATGGAGCTTATATGTCACTCAGTCGGCGTCAGTTTATTCAGGCTTCAGGGATCGCCCTTTGTGCGGGTGCGATGCCGCTGACAGCCAGCGCCGCCGGGCAGCAACAGCCGCTGCCCATTCCGCCGTTAATTGAATCCCGTCGCGGACAACCGCTTTTCCTGACATTACAGCGCAGCCACTGGTCCTTTACCCAGGGGACGCGTGCGCCGGTATGGGGCATTAACGGGCGTTACCTTGGGCCGACCATACGCGTGTGGAATGGCGATGACGTTAAACTCATCTACAGTAACCGCACGTCCGAAAATGTTGCCATGACCATCAGCGGTTTACAGGTTCCTGGCCCGTTGATTGGCGGTGCGCCGAGGATGATGTCACCCAATGCTGACTGGGCGCCAGTGCTGCCCATTCGTCAGAGTGCGGCAACGCTGTGGTATCACGCCAATACCCCGAACCGCACTGCACAACAGGTGTATAACGGTCTGGCCGGGATGTGGCTGGTAGAAGATGAGGTCAGCAAATCCCTGCCGATCCCGAATCACTACGGTGTGGATGATTTCCCGATCATCATCCAGGACAAACGTCTGGATAATTTCGGTACGCCGGAATACAGCGAGCCGGGCAGCGGTGGCTTCGTCGGCGACACGCTGCTGGTCAATGGTGCGCAAAGCCCTTACGTTGAAGTCTCGCGTGGCTGGGTGCGTCTGCGTCTGCTCAACGCCTCAAACTCGCGCCGTTATCAGCTGAAAATGAGTGATGGCCGCGCGCTGCACGTGATCTCCGGTGACCAGGGCTTTTTACCTGCGCCGGTTTCCGTCAAACAACTGGCGCTGTCGCCGGGTGAACGTCGTGAAATTCTCATTGATATGACGAATGGGGATGAAGTGTCTGTCACCTGCGGTGAAGCAGCAAGTATTGTTGACCGTATTCGAGGGTTCTTTGAGCCGTCGAGCATTCTTGTTTCTACTCTGGTGCTGACCCTGCGCCCAACCGGTCTGCTGCCGTTGGTGACCGACAGCCTGCCCATGCGCCTGCTGCCGCAGGAGATCATGAGCGGTTCGCCTGTGCGCAGCCGCGATATCAGCCTGGGCGACGATCCGGGTATCAACGGCGCGCTGTGGGACGTCAACCGTATCGACATTACCGCGCAGCAGGGTAGTTGGGAGCGCTGGACCGTGCGTTCCGACATGCCGCAGTCGTTCCATATTGAAGGTGTGTCATTCCTGATCCGCAACGTGAACGGCGCGATGCCTTTCCCGGAAGACCGTGGCTGGAAAGACACCGTCTGGGTGGATGGTCAGGTCGAACTGCTTGTCTACTATGGTCAGCCTTCGTGGCCGCACTTCCCGTTCCTGTTCCACAGCCAGACGCTGGAGATGATGGACAGGGGGTCAGTGGGGCAGATGCTGGTCAACCCTGCGCCATAACCCCCCGACATTCCCGGTTCGCCGGGAATGTTTTATGCCCGCCAGAAAAAGCGCGAGAAGAGGATCAGCACCGGATAAATTTCCAGACGCCCTAAGATCATCGCTGCGCACATCAACAGCTTGGCCTCTTCTTTTAACGTCCCGAAGGTGGACGCGGTCTCGCCAAAACCCAGCCCCATGTTATTGATACAGGCAGCGACCGTTGCAAATGACGTAAACAGGTCGTAGCCCATCAGATTGAGCGCCCAGACAAAAAAGCCCGTAATCATCACGTAGAGGAAAAAGAAGCTCCATACCGAGCGCAGGACGCGTTCATTCACCACGCTTTTACCGACCTTGATACTCAGTAGCGCGCGCGGATGTGCAAGCTGATTCATTTCCTGAATACTCTGTTTGAACATGATCAGAAAACGCAGTGCTTTGATCCCGCCACAGGTCGAACCCACGCAGCCACCAAAAAAGCTGGCGCTCAACAGCAGGAAAATGGTGTGGGCAGGCCAGTGCGCATAATCGGCCGTCGAAAGACCGTTATCGGTCATCATCGAACTGGCCAGGAAGAAAGCATGAACCAGGCTATCCGTCGCGTTGTACATCCCCGCATGCCAGACCTGCCAGGCGGTAATGACAATCACCACTGCGGCGGCACCCAGAAAGAATTTAACCTCCGGGCTGCGGCGAATCGGCTTCAGGGTGCGTCTGACAATCGCGACGTACCAGAGGGTGAAGTTGAACGCGGAGAGCAGCGAAAACGCGCCAGCGACGAGTTCAATCGCGTGGCTGTCGTAAAAACCAATGCTCTCGCTGCGGGTAGAGAATCCGCCCAATGACACGGTCGAAAGTCCGTGACAAATGGCGTCAAAAAAAGACATGCCCGCCAGCCAGTAGGCCAGGGTGCAGGCCGCGCCCAGCGCGAAGTAAGTTACCCACAGCGTGCGCGCGGTATCGGCAAGGCGGGGAGTCAGACGCTCCTCCTTGAACGGCCCCGGCATCTCTGACTGATACAGTTTCATACCACCGATGCCCAGCAGCGGCAGGACCGCGACGGCCAACACGATGACGCCTAAGCCACCAATGAAATTCAGCTGGGCGCGGTAATATAGGTACGACTTAGGCAGGGCGCTGACGTCCCCGATTACCGTTGCACCGGTAGTGGTTATCCCGGAAACCCCTTCGAAGAGCGCGTCAGCAAAGGAAAGATGCAGACCATCGTCCATCCATAACGGCATGGCACTGATCAATGAAAACAGCAGCCAGAACAGCACAATAATCACAAACCCGTCGCGGGTGCGCAGCTGAATACCGGCATGACGGGTTGCCCTCCACGTCACTCCACCCAGGCTGAAAAAGGTAAAAAAGGTGGTTAAAAATGCAAAGTAGGTCCGCTCTTTATTCAGCAGGGCGATGACCATTGGCGGCAGCATCGAAAGGCTGTACAGCAGAACCAGAAAACCGCAGAGGTGAAGGACAACCCGCAGCTGGGAAATGTGTAACGAATCGTTGGACTTCACAGCAGAACTCCGCGCAAGAACACGTTCCGGGGGCAAAACACCGGAAGATATAGTGGATATTATGATCCAAAATTAACAGGGCGCTGTATTTTAACGACTTCCAGGAATATCTGTCTGCTTCATGCATCCTTTTCTTCAAATGTGGCGGATGAACAGCGTATAATCCGGCTCCTTTTGTCTATTTTTTCTTCGGAAGCATTATGAGCGCAATTTCCCTGATCCAGCCGGATCGTGACCTCTTCTCCTGGCCCCAGTACTGGGCGGCCTGCTTTGGACCGGCGCCGTTCCTGCCGATGTCCCGGGAAGAGATGGACCAACTGGGCTGGGACAGCTGCGACATCATTCTGGTCACGGGCGATGCCTACGTTGACCATCCGAGCTTCGGCATGGCCATTTGTGGCCGCATGCTCGAAGCACAAGGCTTCCGCGTGGGGATCATCTCTCAGCCTGACTGGAACAGCAAAGACGACTTTATGCGTCTGGGTAAACCCAACCTGTTCTTCGGTGTGACCGCCGGCAACATGGATTCGATGATCAACCGCTATACCGCTGACCGTAAGCTGCGTCATGACGATGCCTATACCCCGGATAACGTGGCGGGTAAACGTCCGGACCGCGCCACCCTGGTGTATACCCAACGCTGTAAAGAAGCCTGGAAAGATGTGCCGGTGATCCTGGGCGGCATTGAAGCAAGTCTGCGCCGCACCGCGCACTACGATTACTGGTCAGATACCGTGCGCCGCTCGGTGCTGGTGGATTCTAAAGCCGACATGCTGATCTACGGTAACGGCGAGCGTCCGCTGGTGGAAGTCGCACACCGTCTGTCGCAGGGGGAACCGGTGAGCAGTATTCGCGACGTGCGTAACACCGCGATCATGGTGAAAGAGGCGCTGCCGGGCTGGAGCGGGGTGGATTCCCGTATTATCGATATGCCGGGCAAAATCGACCCTATCCCACATCCTTACGGCGAAGATCTGCCGTGTGCCGATAACAAGCCGGTTGAGCCGAAAAAAGCGGAAGCGAAGGCGATTGTTGTACAACCGCCACGCCCGAAACCGTGGGAAAAAACGTATGTACTGCTGCCGTCCTACGAGAAGGTAAAAGCTGACAAAGTGCTCTACGCGCATGCGTCGCGTATTCTGCACCATGAAACCAACCCGGGCTGTGCCCGCGCACTGCTGCAGAAACACGGCGAGCGCTATATCTGGATCAACCCGCCAGCGATCCCGCTGTCAACTGAAGAGATGGATAGCGTCTTTGCGCTGCCTTATAAGCGCGTGCCGCACCCGGCATATGGCAACGCCCGTATCCCGGCGTATGAGATGATCCGCTTCTCGATCAACATCATGCGCGGCTGCTTCGGCGGGTGCTCGTTTACTCTTGTTTTTATGTATTTAGAGTTAAACTCTACTTTTCTATTTTTAGAATTCAAGCTATTCATCGTAATTGAGAGATATCCTTTTAATGTTCAGCAAGCCTGTTAAAAGCACTTTATCTGAACCGCGTTTTGCCTAAATCCTGCTCAATATATACTCTCCCTGAGTTCTGAAATCCTCAAATTCCCCAATCTTAAAGCATTGATACATAGATGATGTCAGATAATGCGCAATCATCTCACCGCCAATATGGATCCGTTCCGGGTGTGAGTATGTCGCCTGTATAGCCCTTTGTTCATTCATCATTACAGGAATTGTCTGCAACAAATCCCCATCCAGGATTTGGCACTCAGGTTTTACTCCTGTTCCGTATTGTAATTGCTCTGATTCGAAATCATGGACTGAGCGATAGGCGAACGAAACGATATTTCCTGTTTCCTCGCAAATTGCGAACTGATAAACACTGGTTGTCACCGTTGAAGAAGAGGGAATTGCATGGTCATGCTTGTATTGTTTCCACAGCCTCCTTAGACAGGCCGATGTATGATAATTGAGATTTTGTATACCTGATACGACCATTCTGGTTGATGCTTCAAGCAACCAGGTGTTAGAAAATCCACCTGCCCCCGTACCTGCTATGATGGTTCTTAGCTGGGGGATGTAACCTGCTTTGGAAACAAAAGATAACGGCTCCCCATTATCGGTGACGGCAAGGGTATCTGTTACAATCAGTGCTTGTGCTTCGTCTGTATAAAATATCAGTGATGACATATTTTCCTCATCCAGAAAAGACATTACATGAATCACAGAACAGGTCACTACAACCACGTGAAAGGGAGTCAGACCATTTTCCAGAGGTAAATATATTCTTGTGTTTGGACGCGTTGCGGTTCTCTGTAAAAAATATATAGCACAAACAAAAGTCCCCGCAGGGATAAATATAGTTATATGCGCTTTTTCTGCTGGCTTTTACAATTGAAAGTGACAGGTAAACGAAATGTGTTACAGGTTTCTTTTGCTTTTCGTTGGGTTCTGTATATGCGAATTTACCCTGTGTGTTATTTTTGCAATGGACTCAGGCTGTATTCAATCAATTAAGGTTTACTTCTGGCATTAAGATGTATCCGTTGCCTGTTTTTTAAGGGCACGGTTTGTGCCGGGAAATGAAAATCACATCTTAAGTTCTTCACTCAAAGGATTTGTGATGTTTATCACGTATGGTCCGGGTAACGTGTTGAGGTCAATGTATTGCATCGTGATGGTGTCGTTACATCTTTTACTTTCCTCCTGATTTGCATATTCACTCCCGGCAACCTGGTTGTTTGTTTTTTCTTCTTCCGGATTTATAGTGTAGGCATGAGGTGGCGTTTCAGGGCGACAGACTGTGAGGATAATCACTAACATTCATGCGCGTTATGGGCGTGTCAGCAAACTGGATGCAACAGAGCCGAAACTGAAATTTGAACCCGGATTTCTGTATGCTGAAATACCTTATATTAGCGGCATCCAGAATCGAAAACTGAGCCGATATGTACACTTTTATCTTATGGATAAAGCTATCCTGCAGGCCAGGGATTTAAAGCCTTTAGCCCGGGCATTTTTACGCTGGATAAGGTGGCTGGAGGATAACGGACTTGACCCTTTCACCCCGGGAACGTTGAAATACCAAAGCCCTACATATGGCTTCAGGGAGTATCTTCTGGGGGCCGTAAGGCAGGGGCGCATCGCCTCATCCACCGCGGCGGTGTACATCAGCGTTATCCGACGGTTTTACGTATTTCTGGGCAAGTGTGGTGAGCTGGCTGCCAGCTCATTTTTTACGTTGGTCGAAAAAGTCGTTGACGGGCGACGCAAGGTGATAAGTTCGGATCTTGCCATCAGGATAACCAGCACAACAAAAAGGACAATCAACCCACTGAATGATGCAGAGGTTCATATCCTGGATGAGGCACTGAAATCTGAGTCCGGGTTGTTCAGTTTAATGATTGTGCTGATGAAAAATTGTGGGTTACGGCTGGATGAAATGCTGACCCTGCCGTCGTCACTCTTTACTGAAGAGTACCTTGCCAGTGTCCCTGTATCTGAGTTGACCATCAGGGGGCTTCATATTGGTCCGAGATGCGGAGTTCATACGAAGTTTGGGATGACGCGAGAACTCTTCATCACCAGACGATTGTACGAGCAGGTTCTGGATTATCTGGCGGATGAGGAGTATGAAAAGAAGATCCAAAAATGGCGTGCACGACAGGGTGGGGAAGGGCGGCACGAGCCTTTATTTTTAATGGCAAACGGGAAACGGATGTCTGAAAAAGCCTTTTACTCCCGCTGGTACAGTTTTCGCCATCGCCTGGCCCGGTCTGCTCCGGGAAATGTGTTCAGACATAAACCCCATGATTTGCGGGCAACGTTTGCGACCCATTTTTTACGCTCGGCACTGAGTTGCTATCCCGATCAGGCCGCAAATGCGCTGGGTACAGTAAAATACTGGATGGGCCATAAAAGCGAAAATACGACGATGAAATACATCGTCTTTCTTCAGCAAAACCAGATTTCTGATGCAGTCGCCGGGGTCATGGACGCATTGATTGACGGTGCTGCAGGTCGCGATGGAGCCATATATGAGCCGGAGTGAAACGCAGATAACGTGGATGGCCGAAAATGTGCTGTCATGGGAGACGGTCAGCGGACACATCACTCAGCGGGATCTGAACCGATATTATTTACTTGACGTTTATCTTCAGGCTCATTTTTCAGATTATGTGTTGCTCCCCGGATGGTTTAGTGAACATTCGCATCTTGCCCGCCCTGAAAAACGCGATTTTATTGCCTCTCTGAAACGATTTCTTCTGTCTTACCGTCCCGCCGGAAGGTTAACCATTTTCCGTTATCTCAATATGTTTTTTATATGGCAGTCAGTCAATCAGTATGACTATGGCACGGCTGAAGGCGTTGAAATGTATATTAAACATCTCATGAACGATATTCGTCGGCGAAAAATTTCAGTCAGGATGGCAAGACACTACTTGTCCGTGGTCAACCGGTTTTTGCTTACGGGCGGGCAGATTCAGAGGCGGTATGAATATGAATTCTTACCGAAAGGAACGTATCAGCAGCAGGGAAGGGATAGCTATACCAGGAATGAACTTTCCGAGATCCTGAGGCAGTTGTCATCCATGAATGAGTTCCTTGCGGGATGTATCCGGGAGCATATCGCTAAATCGGAAAAAGGGGTGCGGCATTTCTCACCGTCTTTGCTGGCACCTGTTTATGAAGCGTATTTCCGGTATCCGGGAGAGAACGGGGTCAGCAGGGCAGAGATCATCATCAGGGACGTTCTGGAAAATTACTTTCTTACTTCTTTTTTTCTGTTCTGTTACCACACATGGGGAAACACCTCTCAGGTTCTGGGTCTGACGCGGGATGATATACATCTGGATGAAAAGGGTATCAGCACTGATTATGTTTATAAGGGGAGAGCGAATAAGTATATACGTCTGACGATAGGTAAATCGGAGTATGTGACCAAACGTGCGGGCTATTACTGGTTTCTGTCTTTTATCAGGCTCAGGGACGACATCGTTAACTATCTGGTTTCCGCAGATAACTTCCCTCCGGTACAGGCGCTGTTTCTGAGTGAGCCGCAGGTGAAATTCCGTAAGCTTTATTCTCTTAATCCCAGTCATCTGACTAAATTTTCTAACTCTGAGGGGGCGTGGGCCACGATGCGGCAGCTTAATCCCTCGCTTCCATCAATTACCGTTTCTGGCTTGCGCAAAACGTCTGAGCAGTATACGGACAGAACATTAAAGAATGGTCTGATTACGGCGGAAAAAGCACAGCATAACTGGGGCACTTACAGGCGGAATTATGCTGCAGGTAACCCACAGGGGGCGAAGGAAAACTTCAGTGCTGCACTTGATACGCTTATGAATCAGGGGATTGCGACACGTGCGTTATCCGAGCGGGTAAAAGTTGCTGATGAGCTGGGGATCGATCTGCGTGGAAGCGATGAGGGTGTGGATCTTTTATTGAATGGCCTGGGATGTCGATCGCAGGAGCCGCCTACAGATATTGAATTGCGCTTTATAAAAAAGCAAAAACGATTTGGCCGGACACCAAAGGCTTGTGCGGATTTTTCTCATTGTGTCGAATGTTCAAAAAGTTGCGTTGTGGAAACGCTGGAGTCTGTATGGCTCCTGCTGTCATTCAGGCATGCTATCGAGTATGGAAAACCGTTGTACATCGGTTCGGTCAATGCTGTGGAGCGTTATGAAACGTTACTCCTGAAGATTGATTTACGGCTTGGGCTGGTAGATGAGGCGACCCTGAAAAAAGCGCGCGTTAAACTTCAGCGAGAAGGTGTGGCTCCGGTATGGCAGATTTGAAGAAAAAAGAGGTAAGCCGTAGTCGAATGGCGGAGTTTCCTGCCGGAACGCCGCTTCGTTCAGGGGATGAGTTTCCGACTGAGGATATCATCTGTGAGGCACTAGAAAACAAAAGCTTTGAACGTCTGAATAACTGCCTGGTTATCGCCAGCTCAGATGAACATGATATGCGTTTTATCAATGAGGAGACGCTGAATATTTATTTCAGGGATGATGTCTGGACCAATCGCTATGTCAGAACCCATATTGGTGAAACGTTAAGAACCGTTAATTTTTCAGGCATACGGGATCCTGAACTGCGTCTTGAAGCCAAAATCATCTCAGCCAGCCTGCTCTGGATTGTCGGCAGGACCGCGAAGACGCAGTCCCTGATCCGGAAATGTGCAAACATTGTGGCGGGAGCCCGTATTATTGAGTCTATGGGGTATCGCAGTCTGTTTCAGCTTCGTTTTCCGCTTGTCCGGAATGCTTTCATTGTAAAGATGAAGGAGGAGGATGAGCACGGCAGGAAGCGTTCTGAAAGAACATTACGTAATTACTTTATGGACCTGGCGGATATCTCGCTGACAGGTCATACCCGTCTTCGAAAATACGGTTACTTTCCTGATATTAGCTTCGACAGTTACAACAGTGTGGATGATTCAAACCAGACATATTGTATGCCTTTCAGTCTTATGATGTCTGTCTGGGAAGGGCTGATTACTGAACTGGATGCTGAAATCAGTGATTTCGATTTTGACGGGTTTTCCCGGCTGTGCGCTATCATAAACGGTTTTTATGATTCGCCTTACTATACGTCGATGCTGGAAGCCCGTAAAAGAGGGACAGCAAAAAGCATACCGGATTACCGGGCCGCGTATTACTACAATATTGTTGCCGGGGAAATTCGGGCGCTTTTCGCGACACTTGGCCCCGGGATGCAGGGCTGGTTCTCGGTACATAAAAATAAGCGCTGGAGATCTGATTTTATTGGCGTTGATCACATAAAGCTGAACACCTGGCATTTTGAGCTGACGTTAAAAGTCATGAATGTGATACAGGCCATGTCGGGGATGAGACACAGCGAAGTGCTTGGCGTGATGCACGGTTCACTGATTTATGATGGTGATATCCTGGGACTTCGTTCGGTGTTGCATAAGTTCGCCCCGGAAGGTGGAAGTCACGAAGACTGGGTTGTTTGTCGCTATGTGGAAAAGCCTTTTCAGCATTTACGCAGAATTAATCAAATCATGACAGGCCTGGACGGGAAGACGCTGGACAATGTTCCATTGTCTTTAAATATCAGGTCGTGGTTCTCGGAGCAAAAACTCTCTTTTATGGGGACGCAGCGCCAGACTGAGTGGGCAAAGAAATTTGTGAAAAGACACCATCTGTTCATCCGACGTGACCATATTGATGAGTTCAGGCTTTTAAATCCAAACATACGTGATGATGAACGCGTTGCGATGGAGATTCGGGAGGGGGCTTTCTGGCCATTGCGAACCCATCAGTTTCGCCGTTCACTTGCTGTACACCTCAGGCGTCTTGATCTGATTTCTACTAATGATCTTATCCGGCAGTTTAAGCACTTAATCAGAGGCATGACGGAGTGGTATATGTCCGGTGCACTCAACGCTTCGCATTTTAGCCGGGCGATCCCTCAGGCATTCGCTGCCGAGATTGAGAGGGTTGATACCGAACTCTCAGCTTCCAGGGCTGTTTCTTATCAGCATGAAGGCCTGCTTTATGGCGAAGGCGGGAAGTTACTGATGTCCCAGAGAGGTGGGCACTTACATCAGATGACGTTTCCTACACTGAAAAAAGCGATGAGCATGGCTAAACGAGGCGGGCAAAAACTGGTATCTCTTGGAAACGGTTTTTATTGCATGAATGGCCATGACTGCGAGTTTAAGGCGGTTGTTCAGTCAGCGTCCTGCAATCCGGGATGTGAGAACATGCTGGCCGGAGCTGATTCTGTTCCCGTGTGGAAACGCAGGATGGCTCATTATGACAACCTTCTGGAGATTGCCGTGCGAAATAATGCTCCTCAGGCTGACAGGGATTTTCTGATGCTTGAGAGAGATTTTTATGCAGATGCTGTCCGTTTTTTTGAAAAGGATGAATAGAGCATGACGAACGAACAGTCGGGGGTTAAAAAAACACAGGCAAGAGCAGAGCAGGCCCTGAGGGAACTGATGTTATCAGGGGAGCGTATCAGCCAGTATGCTGTGGAAAAACGAGCGGGGCTGGCAAACGGCACCCTGAATTATAACTGTCCTGAGTACAGGCAGGTCAGGGAGGCTATCCGCAGTCTGAAAAAAACGTGCCAGGGCACCGCGCCGGTTGATGAGCAGGGCATTGAGCAGCAGATCAAGCTGAAAGAAAAGTATCGCCGTCAGAGAAATGAGCTGAGGGAAGAAATCAAAAAGATGATGGCTGAAAATGTAGAGCTGTTACATAACCTTATACTTTTACAGCAGTATGTCAGGGAGCTTGAACGCAACACCGGGAGGGAGAAAGGGGACGTCATTCCGTTCTCGGGTGGTGTCAGGGACTGAGGCTATACTGAACGGAAGGACGCGAGGTGAATCGCCACAGGTTTAACAGACACCTCAGAGTCATTTAAGATGACTTAAAGAGAGGTGCCCATGAGCGGTAAGCGTTATCCTGAAGAGTTTAAAATTGAAGCAGTCAAACAGGTTGTTGATCGCGGTTATTCTGTTGCCAGCGTTGCAACGCGTCTCGATATCACCACCCACAGCCTTTACGCCTGGATAAAGAACTACGGTCCGGATTCTTCCACTAATAAAGAACAGTCAGATGCTCAGGCCGAGATCCGCCGTCTTCAGAAAGAGCTGAAGCGGGTTACCGACGAACGGGACATATTAAAAAAAGCCGCGGCGTACTTCGCAAAGCTGTCCGACTGAGGTACGCCTTTATTCGTGACAACACCTATTGCTGGCCTGTTCGCCTGCTCTGTCGGGTGCTGGATGAACATCCCAGTGGTTTTTACGCCTGGCTTCAGCAGCCGCATTCACAACGCCATCAGGCAGACCTGAGACTGACAGGACAGATTAAACAGTTCTGGCTGGAATCGGGATGCGTCTATGGTTATCGCAAAATCCATCTGGATCTGCGGGACAGCGGGCAACAGTGCGGAGTGAACAGAGTCTGGCGACTGATGAAACGTGTCGGGATAAAGGCTCAGGTCGGATACCGGAGCCCGAGGGCATGTAAAGGCGAGGCCAGTATCGTGTCGCCCAACAAGCTCCAGCGACAGTTCAATCCGGATGCTCCGGATGAGCGTTGGGTAATCACAGCGTGGTTTCCTCAAACCCTCGCTGTGAATTAACTGAAATACTTCATTGAAGCTGTAACCAAACAGTTAACTGAAAGAATGAGCCCGCAGAGCATTGCACAGCGATGACACCATTTGTTGAGCTTCACCGTTTTCGCATACAACCGTCCGGAATTTGGAAAAGCACTGTCTTTTTGTACTGACCGATCATGATTAAGTGACACCTCTTCGAAAAAGAGAGCGCGATGAGCGATTAATATATGGCTCGAAAGACAATTATGTTGGGCTTTTATGACCGCTGTCAGAGGTATTATCTTACCCGGACGGCAACAGGGTCGGAATGTCATCAGCGGCACTGTAACAAGCTATCCGCCATCTTAAATATCTGCAGGTCCTTGCACCGAGTATGCACACCAACCGACAGAGTGATTTGACCCAAACTGGTGGATATTTTGCAAAACTATTAGCCTCTTATGACCGGTCTGCAGCCTGATATTGAGGAATTAGTGCGCTTTCATGGAATGCCTGCCGGGATCGCAAGTACGAACCCCCGGTACTGTTACACTGAATGTGCTCAGTCCTGTATCAGATTGTATTTTTCAGCAACTCAAGAACAACCCTTATTTTATCATTGTCACGTTTGTAGTACGTCCAGGGACCGATGCGCTGAGAAGTAACAAGTTGTGCCCGTTGAAGAGCTGAGAGGTAAAGAGAAACGGTAGACTGTGAGAGCCCGACCTTTTCCTGAATGATACTGACACACACACCGAACTCGTCCGCATCAGCATAAGGCTGATGGAAGTGTATTTTCGGTTCCTTGAGCATATGCAGAATTTTTCTTCTAACAGGGTTTCCCAGCGCCTTAATCACGTCATTCAAATCAATATCAGGCATAAACTCTGTCACTTGTCGCATTGAGGAATTGCAATGTTACGATACTTCTCTACGTTAAGCATCAGCTTTTGAAAAGCTGATGCTCATAAGAATGGTTAGCCAAAGGCGGGATAATCTGTGTAGCCTTTTGCCGTTCCACCATACATGGTTGTTGGATCGACCGGATTCAGTGGCCATTCATGATAAAGGCGCTGCGGTAAATCCGGATTAGCTATGAACGGGCGGCCAAATCCGATAATGTCTCCCCAGCCAGCACCGATAATCCGTTCGGCTTTTTCTTGCGTATATCGCCCGGCATACATAATTACACCGCTGAATAACTTACGGACTTCAGCTCTGAATGCTTCAGGCAATTCGGGAGCATCATCCCAGTCGGCTTCAGCAAGAGAAATATAGGCTATTCCGATTTCTTCAAGAATTTTAACGGCTTCGGTATAGGTTTCATGGGGATCATCTTCCACCAGGCCAAGATAGACCCTTACTTCATCCGTGGTCTGAAAGAGCGGAGCAAAACGGACTCCCACACGGTCTTTACCGACCACATCAGCGACAGCCTGCGTCACTTCGCGCAGAAACCGCAGCCGGTTATGTAATGAGCCACCATATTCATCCTCTCTTTTGTTGCTATGGGATGACATGAACTGGTTAACCAGGTATCCATTTGCACAGTGAATTTCCACACCGTCAAAACCGGCATCAAGGGCGTTCTGAGCTGCCCCGGCGTACATCCTGACAATCTCACTAATTTCCTCTTTTTCCAGTGCGCGGGGGCAGGAAGCGGTAGCCAGCGCACCCTCTCCCGGCCCGGTTTCGATGAATACCTTAACGTTTTCCCCTGCCGGTATCGCCGACGGAGCGACAGGCGAGGCGTTACATGGCTGCAGGGAGTTATGGGATACTCTTCCGACATGCCAGAGCTGGGCAAAAATGATGCCTTCTTTTTCATGCACTGCCCGCGTCACTTTCTTCCAGCCTTCCACTTGCCGTGAGCTGTAGATCCCCGGGGTCCACGCATAACCCTGCCCACGAGGTTCGATTTGTGTTCCTTCGGTCACCATAAACCCGGCACTGCTGCGCTGTGCGTAATATTCAGCCATCAGTTCGTTCGGAATATCACCCGGTTGTGAGCTCCGTGAGCGGGTTAAAGGCGGAAGTACAACACGATTCTTCAGGGTGTAGGGACCTAGTCTGGTGGGAGAGAACAGGTTTTTCGTCTTCATTACATATCCTGATATAGCGAATTTTCAATATCACTGAAACGCCATGTCTCAGCATTTACGACCTGGCATGTCGTCGTTCGGCCGATGTAGCCGCAGAACCACGACACTTTATTCCACATATTGAGATTTACCAATATCTAGATTTATAAAAATTATGATCGGATGAGCGGAACGGGGGGGTTGCCTGATGGCTCACAGAATCGGCATCATGAACCTAAATGGTTCTGATAATGTTATCGGAGATCCTGAACGGGAACGGTATGCGTCACGATTTTAATGACTATGTTGCATTCATGGCAGTAGCACAGGAGTGCAGTTTTTCACGGGCTGCTGTCCGCCTCGGGATCTCGGCATCCACGCTTTCACACACGATACGTCGTCTCGAGGAGCGCGTTGGCATGCCGTTACTTATGCGTACAACCAGGCGGGTGGCTGTCACCGAAGCCGGTAAACAATTATTACTGACGCTTGAACCCGGTCTTGCGCGCATTGAAGCGGGCGTGACAGCTCTTCAGAGACTGCGCCATACACCGGCTGGGCTGGTCAGACTTACGGTATCAGATCACATGATTCATGAATGTCTCTGGCCACGATTGTCACCGTTACTAAAAAAATATTCGGATATCAAGGTGGAAATGTCGCAGCAGAACGGTTTTGTCGACATTGTTGAGGGCAATTTTGATGCCGGAGTCCGAATTGGTGATGACATATTAAAGGATATGGTGGCCGTCCGAATCGCACCGGACATACGGTTTGTCGTCATTGGATCGTCCACCTATCTTGCAGAAAGAGGTCTGCCGCTACATCCCTCTCAGCTGGAAAAACATGACTGCATCAATATACGTCTGTCACCCACAGGCCCGCTGTATGGCTGGGAATTTGTCAGGCAGGGGGAGATTGTGAAAAAAGTGGACGGGCAGCTTACTTTTTCAAGCATTTATCCAATGCTTCAGGCAGTAAAAGATGGCTACGGCCTGGCCTACCTGCCGGAGTCTTCTGCCCTGGCGGGGATTGAGGCGGGACACTATTGTCGGGTGCTTGAGGACTGGTCAGAGGCTTTTCCCGCCGACATGATAATTCCAATAATGTCCATTACAGGCTCCGGTAAAGATAATACCGACACCTTACATGAGAAAGGCAAAAGCAATATAACCTGCTGTGCTCCGGATTTTAAGAATGAGCGGTTTACGTAGCAGGATGAGCAGTTCGAACCAGAAATTTCGTTACTATTGCTAAAGTAAAACCTGATGACCTCTAATCGTAACGGAGACCAATATGACTTCACAACTGAACTGGCAGGCCCCGGCTATCAATCGCAAAAAAGTAGGTGACATGACTGTGACCATGCTGAGTGATGGCTATCTGGACGTATCTTTTGAGCTGCTGTCTGGTATTGACGGCTCACGTGCCGAGGATTTACTGCAGAAGCGCGGTGTGCCAGCAGTACCCCGTATTAATATCAACGTCTACGTTATCCAGACGCCTGAGCGAACCATCCTGATTGACAGTGGTGCCGGAGGTATCAATGGCTGGGGCGGTCGGCTTCAGGTAGCCCTGGCCGCGGCAGGCATTGACCCGCTTCAGATTGATACCCTTCTCCTGACTCACGCGCATCCTGACCATATCGGCGGGCTTGCAGGCCCCCTGCAGACTCCCGTTTTCCGCAATGTTCAGCAGTTGTTTGTGCATGAGAAAGAACTCGCTTTCTGGCGTGATGAAACCATTTCCGCTGGCGCGCCTGACGCATTCAAGCCGTTCTTTGAAGTAGCAAGGAACGCCTTCAGCGCTTATGACGACAAACTGGTGCCATTCCGCGAGGAAGCGATTTTACCAGGTATTCAGACTGTACCGCTGTTCGGCCATACACCAGGACATACCGGTTATCTGCTGGGTGATGAAAAAGAGTCGCTGCTCATCTGGGGTGATATTGTTCACTTCCCGCACATTCAGGTTGCTCAGCCTGACGTTACTATCGCGTTCGACAGCGATCCTGCGGCGGCGGCGGCCATCCGTAGCAAAGTGCTTGACCGCGCAGCGAGCGATAACCTGGCTGTCAGTGGTATGCACTTCAACCTGCCTACTACCGGTAAGGTTATCCGTGAAGGTAACAGCTTCGCACTGAATTACGACCTGTGGTCACCCGCAGTCTGATCACCTTCCTTCCCGGTGCACACAATAGTGACCGGGAAGATCCCCTTTCATATCGCCCGACAAGAACCCACCTGCAATACTATGAATATCACTGCCTCACAAAAAAATGGCTCATTACTCTTGCGCCCTGGCTTTTTGTATTCCTCTGGAGTCAGGGTTTGTCGCAGCCAAATTTACCGTGCAGTACAGCGCGCCGTTTCATCTTTTATTCCTGCGTGGCGCATTTTCCTGTCTGGTCCTTCTGCTGCTTACACTGGGGTTCAGGGCCCGTTTTCCGTCCGGCAGAGGAATGGTTCGCAACCTGATTGTCGGACTTTTCCTGCAGAGCTTCTTTCTGGGCGGATGCTTTTATGCCATCCATCGTGGCATGCCGTCAGGCATTGTGGCGCTCATCACCGGCCTGCAGCCGGTACTGACTGCAATACTGGTTTCACTCATGCACCGTCAGTCCCTGCATCCCCGGAAATGGCTGGGTATTGCGATTGGCTTTGCGGGCGTTTTCCTGGTGCTCTCGCCAGGCCAGCATAGTTTTGCACTGGATCCTGTGGCTTTTGGGTCGGTCATGCTGGGGTTATTTGGCGTAACGATCGGAGCGCTTTATCAGCGCCGTGCTCAGGGAGATGGACATATCTTTGCGAACACGTTTTTACAGTACGTCACTTTGACAATATCGATGGGTGCAATTAGCCTGATGTTCGAATCTGCTCCGACGCAGTGGAGCTTATCATTTGCGCTGGGTCTGGGCTGGCTGGTTATTGGCGTATCGGTTCTGGCGATTATGTTGCTGATTTTTATGATACGAAGCGGTGAAGCAACCAAAGTCGCTACTTACTTTTACCTGGTTCCCATTCTCACGGCAGCTGAAGCGTGGTTGCTGTTTGGAGAGGCCATTACATTGCCCATGCTTGTGGGTATGGCAATAACTATAATCGGCCTGATTTTTGTCATCCGGGAATAGACAACCGCACGCGTCGCTGTATGCTTTTGTATATGGCGACGTATAATAGCGGTCAAAGTCAAATTCCGGATGAATATGCAAACAGTCAGCTTTTCCGATTCTCCCGTTGATGATCTCCTCGCTGAGCTTCTTACCCTGGCACGCTCCCGTTTTCCACTTCCCTGCGATTGCCTTCGCGCAGAACAGACGCATCAGGTAAAGAAGTTCGAGGTGGAAGGTGCGACCCTTTCCTTCCCGCTGGAAGGAGAATTCCGGTATCGTGAAAATGAGAAATGGCACCGGGTGATCCCGGGCGAGATTATGGTCGTCCCGAATGCCCGTAGCATCGATATAGAATATGCCCCTTCAGAACAAAGTGGTGAGTTTGTTGCCCTGAGCGTGGTGCTCGCGGAGGAACAGCTTGAAGCAGCCAGGCTGTTACTTGCCGCACCACCACCACAGGACACCGGCAGCATCGCAGCCATTTCCGTATCAGCTCTTCTTTCACCCCTTAACCGCTGGACAGCCGCAATGCGGGAAGGGAAGCGTCCGCTTTCCCTGCACGCCATGGTTGAAGTGGTGCTCTGGCTTTATGGCATGGGATACCATGCTTTGCTGCGAGCCCGGCAGCCAAGTCTGGCCATGAAAATCCGTCAGATGGTAGCGGACAAACCGGCTCATCCCTGGAGTGCTGCTGAAATTGAAGATCTGACGGGACTCAGTGGCCCCACGCTTCGGCGCCACCTGGCCAGTGAGTCAACCAGCTTACGCTCAGTTATCGCCGATGCACGTATCGCGGAGGCTCTCCGCCTGCTGATGACATCGACGCTGCCGGTAAAAACGGTCGCGGGGCGGGTGGGTTACAATTCACTATCGAGCTTCAGCAAGCAGTTTTCTGAACGCTATGGAATCGAACCTTCAGGGTTCCGCTGACTTCAGTTCGTTCAAGGTACACATTGCGTCCCTCGCACTTCAGTAACTTGCGTGGATCTTTCGAATATAACGGAAGATATTGGCCGGCATTGCGTGTAACCGGTTCAGGAGTTCTCATCGTGACGGGAGAGCTAAATCGGTACGGCTGTTGTTCTCAGCTATAAGAACAACTGAGTATCTGACCAGCTGTCTGGTGCTGGCAGCAGCATGCAGTGCAATCGGTCAGGCTCAAAGGAACTGACCTGATGTCAGGTTATAATTTCGGACACATCATAACCCCAGAAGGAGACAACTGTGGTTCATGTTTTCATTATCGGTGGTGCAGGCAAAATCGGCCAGCGTCTGTGCAGGATCCTTTCAGGTAGGGGGCATGCTGTTCGTGCCCTCTACCGTAAGCCAGAGCAGCAGGCATTGCTAGGCGAGCTGGGTGCTGAGCCCGTCAGTGGGAGCCTGACAGAGCTGGATGCAGCTGCGCTGGCGATGCACTTTGCAGGTAGTGATACAGTGGTGTTTACTGCCGGTGCCGGCGGTAAGGGGGGACAGGAGATGACCAATGCGGTCGACGGCGAAGGGCTGAAAAAGTCGGTAGCTGCCGCCCTCAGTGCCGGTGTGTCTCGCTTTCTGCTCGTTTCTGCATTCCCGGAGTCCGCACGGGGAGAAACCACTTCTGAATCATTCGAAAATTATATGCGTGTTAAAAAAATGGCCGATGTGGAACTAGCACAAAGCGAGCTTGACTGGGTGATCCTGCGCCCCGGCGCGCTGCAGGATAAGACTGGTACGGGTTATGTACGTGCCGGCCTGGCCATCCCGTATGGTAACGTGCCCCGTGATGACGTGGCGGCTACGCTGGCTGAACTCATTGAGCAACCTGCCGTCAGCCGCGTCATCATTGAGCTGACGTCTGGCGATGCTCCTGTCCGTGAAGCCATACAGAAGCTGGCGGGCCGATAAAAGGCAGCGCACGTACCAGCAGGCTGCAGGCCCCCAGGCGTTTACAATAAACTTTCCAGCCAGTCGGTAAACGCCCGTACTTTTCGGGAGAGATGGCGGTGCGGATACAGAAGTTACAGTTTGCGATTCGGGGACGTATTATCTGGCAGAACCTCTACCAACAGCCCGCGATCGAGATAAGGCTGCAAAAAAATATTCATGCCCTGTAGTATTCCCAGCCCCGCCAGGCCTGCTGCAATGTAGGCTTCTGAGTTATCCACGACAAGCCTGCCTGGAAGTTCAATTTCGGTGGAGCCCTCTGACGTCCCGAATGTCCAGGGCATAACTTGTCTGTTGCTGCTGTTAATCCAGTTGACGGCCTGATGCTGCTGCAACTCGTCCATTGTTTCCGGGGTGCCGTGTTGATCAAGATACGCAGGACTGGCGCAGGTCGTCATTTTAACGGTTCCCACCTCCTTTGCGATATAGTCGCCATCGTCCAGCTCCCCCACCCTCAGTATGCAGTCCAGGCCATCATGCAGCATATTCCGTCGGCGGTCTGAGCTGCTCAGGATAATTTCAATTCCGGGATGCTGGCGATAAAAATCAGGCAGGTTGGGTATAACAAGTAAAGCCGCAAACGCGACAGGCATATCTATGAGCGAATAGCGGGCGTCAAAATGATAGCGACAGGAAAGTTCTGCCATATTAAACATAACAACCCTTGGGCGCACCGCCGCATGTTAGAACCATTTAGTAATGTCACTTTTTATCCAGATAGAAACGTCACCTTAGAGTAAGCTAAACTGAATGCAATTCTAAGGGGCTCAACGCATGTTGGTGACCATGTCAGATAAAGAGATCCACCGCCTACCGGTGATACAGGCAGTTTGTGAAAAGCGTCTACGCCGTCGTGATGCAGCATCACAGCTTGGCATTTCAGAACGTCAGGCGCAACGACTTATCAATCGTTACCGAGTTTCTGGTGCTGAAGGACTTGTCAGCCGCAAACGCGGCCAGCCCAGCAACCGCCGGTTGACCGAATCTCTCAAACTACGAGTACTCACGCTGATACGTGAAAACTACAGTGACTTTGGGCCCACACTGGCCGCAGAAAAACTCAGAGAGCGCCATAATATCCGGCTTTCAATCGAGACCGTCCGCAACTGGATGACGTCTGACGGACTCTGGGTCCCGCATGCTCGCCGTAAGTCACGGGTTTATCAACCCCGACATCGGCGTGATTGTCTGGGTGAACTTATCCAGATCGACGGCTCCCACCATGACTGGTTTGAAGGCCGTGCGCCAAAATGCTGCCTGCTGGTCTTTATCGATGATGCCACCGGGCGTCTGATGCATTTGCGGTTCAGCGAGTCAGAAACAGCCTTTGACTACATGCTGGCAACCCGGGAATACATCGAGCAGCATGGGAAGCCGGTATCGCTGTACAGTGACAAACACGCAATATTTCGCGTCAGTGGTCCGGAGAAACGCAATACCACCGTTACCCAGTTCGGACGTGTGCTTTATGACCTGGCAATCGAGCTTATTTGTGCCAACAGCTCTGAAGCTAAAGGCCGCGTGGAACGTGCGAATCAGACACTTCAGGATCGGCTGATCAAAGAAATGCGTCTGGAAGGTATAACCGGCATTGAGGCCGCAAATGCCTGGCTTGCCACTTTCATCGCTGACTTTAACAGCCGGTTTTCACGACCGGCTAAGTTCCCCAAAGATTTGCATCGTCCGGTGCAGGAAAGCCCCGATGAATTAAGAGACATCTTTGCCTGGCATGATGTTCGTACCGTGTCGAAATCACTGACCTTCCAGTACGATAAGATCCTTTATCTCATGGACACCACAGAAGAAAATAGCCGTCTTGCCGGTGAAAAAATTAAAGTACTGGATTATCCCGATGGCACCCTCGCCTTCCTCTATGGGCACCGGAGCCTTAAGTGCCAGGCATTTGATAAGCTGGCCTGTGTCGACCAGGGGCAGATTGTTGATAACAAACGTCTCGGGACTGTACTCCGACTGGCTCAGGTAAAACAGGATGAGCGGGAAAGCGAAGGCAAACGGGAACGAAGCAAAAAATCGCCCAGCCGTAAGGCTCAGGTGCGCATCCAGGAACAGCTCCGGGCTATCAATCCCGTTCTGGCAGACCCGAGCTTGTTTGTGGCAAGTTCAAAGCGATAGAATCGACCATCAGTGCTGCAAAGTACCGGAACAGTGAGTCCCCAAAAGGATACTTGAGATGATTAAATTCCCGACTACAAAGCGCGTTGATTTGTATAAAACTGCTGTCAGCTCTGAGCAATTACATCTAGATCTGGTTGCGGCTCAGGAGTTCATGTTCGATGCCTGGGAAAATGATGACCTGGAAGTTGTGCTGAAACTCATCAGAAAAGCTATCAAGAAATCCCCGCTCTGTGCTGACGCATACTCATTCTACTGCGAGATATCTCAAGAACCTCCTGAGTCAAAAATCGGGAAGCTGGAGACTGCTTTGTACGCAGCCAGCATTGCACTTGGCGAGGATTTTCAGGAGTTCGCAGGACGTTTCTGGGGATTTGTCGAAACACGTCCATATATGAGAGCAAAAGCAGCTTTGGCTGAGGCCTTATGGGAGTCTGGTAATTTTTATCCGGCTATGGCTCATAGCCGCGAAATGCTGAAGCTCAACCCGAACGATAACCAGGGGATTCGTCATTTATTAGCGAACTATTACCTTGAGCTTGAAATGGTGGATGATCTGGCCTTGCTACTGGACGATTATCCTGGGGATATGCGTTCGTTTTTTCAGTATACACGCGCCCTACTCGCCTACCGACAGTCATCCCCGGATGCCGATGATATCGCTAAAGCTGCGATTGATTCTAATAGACACATCCCCGGCTTGTTATCGAAGTGCAGATTACAGATCAAGTCTAACAGTGGATATATCACGTTAGGTGGAATGGATGAAGCCATTTATTATGTGAATCATAATATAAAGCCTTGGATTCGCACCTCTGGCGCAATTGATTGGATTGTAAATAATTCATTAAGTAAAATATAAGGATTTAGTTTTAATGTTTAATCTAATTATGGGCGGAGAACCTGACTATTTTGAACATTGGCCCATGTATGAACGGGTTAGTGGGAGTTGTGATTTTCCTATATCACGTATGTTAGAAGGCACCTCTGATGACATCCGGTTGAAGTTAACGCCTTTGAATGATAAAGCATTATCTTATATTGAGAAATTACCTACGCTTTTTATGTCAGAACTTTATTCCCGAGACAATGTTGAATACATTACTTTGCGACTTGGTGTAATTTCAAATCTACGAACAGTTAACAAAAATGTTGAGTTTGATTTCAGAATCACTCACTCACAAGATGATGTCGTAGTGATAAACAAAGAGTTATATCAAACAGCTTTAGAATTAGGTGCATATGGGCTGAAACGGACTCACTGGGGAATAAAAGCACGTGATTTAAATCAAACATTAGCACTTCTAAATATAACGACAAGAAGTACACCACTTCCTCCTACTGAAGCACTTCCTGATGAAGTTGATAACTACCCAATAATAGATAATGTTCAAAGTTTCATGGCGCGTGTTTTAGAACAAGATCATGAAGAAGATGCAGAAATATTTTATCGTGGACATTCTGATGTATCTTACGAGTTGGCTCCATCAGTTTTCAGGAAAAACAAAAAAGGTAACTTCAAGCATTTGCACAGTGAATCAAATTTAGTCCGTGAAGCCCTAACAGCAAGGCCAACTGAGTTTGTTGATGATAAAACAATGCTAGACAAGTTAGTAAGGATGCAACACTACGGACTACCAACTCGTTTGTTGGATATAACATCAAATCCACTAATCGCTCTGTATTTCGCTTGTTGCGACATTAGTAATAATGAAAATACAAATGAGGTTGATGGACATGTTATTATTTTCAAAACAAAAAGGGATCGTATAAAATTCTTTGACTCTGATACAGTAAGTTGCATATCAAATATATCAATGCTAAGTCAAACACTGAAAGATCAGCTGGATTGTAAAATGGACAAGGAGGCTTTCAATAAAACTGAAGCTTGTCAAAAACTCATACATTACATTAAAGATGAAAAACCTTATTTTAAAGATGTAATTATACCATCAGATTTGGAAAGGTTAATTTTCGTTAAAGGAAGAAATAATAATGAAAGGATGTCATCACAGTCAGGTGCATTCTTATTATTTGGGAATAATGCTGTTTATCCCGATTTAGTTTCAAACCCTGATGATGCTATGCAAGAGTTTAAAGTAGAAAAAATAGTGATCAGAAACAAAGCTAGAATACTTAAGGAACTCGCAAGGTTAAACATTACAGATGCGACAGTTTATCAAGGCATGGAAAGGACAATGAAACTAATTGCGGCCAAATTTTCCGCAGGAGATTGATCTTCATGTGGTTTTTTGACACACTAGCCTGTCGCTACTGGCATTGGTCCCTTGTATGCTAAGCATATGAACTCTGGTGTGTGTTGGACAGGAGCAATTAACCAGTCGTATAGTAAAATTTGAATGTAAAAATATAAAACAAGGAGTTGAGAATGAACCCCATTACTTTGAGTGAAATGAGTGATGAAGATGAAGAGGTAAAAATCATTTCTTCATATGAACCTCAAGATGATGAGATTGCGATCGTTTTTGATAGTTCAAAAATTACTGGAGGTAATGCACTGGATTTTTTCCAGTTCACCAAGCAATCACATTCTAATGTTAAAGTGTACGGAGATTCTAATGGTGTTTCGTACCTGCAATTAAACAGTATAACGTTAGCGTTAGGCACTTTCTTTGCCACATCAGTAATGATACCTTTTTTAGTAAATCTTGTTTCAAATTATATTCAGAAAAAAATTGATAACTTTGGAACTAGAGATATAGACGTTAAAGTCTCTATAATTAAAAAAAATAAATCAGGAAAACATGTGAAATACACTGTTTCTGGAAAAGTAGACGATGTTTTAAAAGTAATTAACAAAATCAAATAAAAATCTATATAGATATTATGAATATTCACGAAAAGTTAAAGCGTTGGATGTGTATTACTCAAGAAGATAGTGCTATTCTTGATTATCTTAATGCTGAGTTAAAAAAAGCTCAATCCTTGAGCTTGAATAATGAATCAAACAGATTGTTTTTATACAAAACAATTTTACTAGCCCATTTAAAATATATTCAAGTCATTAATTTACTTACAAGAGGTGATTTTTATGAAGCATGGGTAGAACTTGAAAGGATAGAAATAGATTTAATACATATTAAAGAAAATAATGAGTTTCTGCCTGAGGTTAATTTCTATGGTGTTAACTTCTTAGCGAGAATGGTATGTAATTGGCAGGCGTTATTCCCATATAAAATCTTCGGTAGTTCTCGTGAAATAATAAAAGAAGTGAAATGTTCAGTATGTAATACAACCCGTAGTTTTATTAATGATTGTGGTCATGTTAAAAATAAACTTTATAATGGAGTTCTTTGCTTTGATGAAGTGATCGATTTTGAATTAATTACTTATGACATAGTTAGTAATCCCGTTAACAAATGTAGTGTTTTTTTCTCCAATGATGGTGATCATTATAACTATTCAACTTTAATTAGTGTTGTCAAATACATACAATCCCCACATCAAATTTTCAATATTACGACCTGGAGATTTAAGGCGAAAGAACATGATGGAGTATTATCGCCAGAAAATATTTGTCCATGTGGAGATTCTTTAAAAAAATATGCAGATTGTTGTTTGCCACGTAATGGTATTTATAAAAAACATATAGATATTTGGTTTCCCTTCCCGTTGAATGTAGAACCTATTTAGAACCAGATATTCAATAACTAAAGATCCCGTTGACACAGATATTTCCATATTAAGATGTTTTCGTTATATTTTTATTCCAGTCTTTCATATTTAACTTTTGCTTTATTAATTGGTTGAGTGGGATAACGCAGCAGTCACATTAATATGATTACATAGGCTGAAAGTGCCCTTTCTATCTTGCACAAAGAGGTGACATTTTAAACTTGCTTTGACAGCCGCAGGCGCCCTCAGCACGTTTCTGCGGCCTCCCGCCTGTTTCCGGCACCTTTCAAACGCCCCTGATGATTTCTGCGCGTCTGCATGGCTATGCAGTGAGATCTGCTCTCCACCGATTAGTGCATGCAGATTTTGGAAACGTCCAATTCTGGCACGAAGCGGTCACCCCGGCGGGGTGCAGTCCGCTGTCAGCGAAAACGGACATTGAGCCAATCAAATAATCTGTGCCAGAATTTGTCATTGAGGCTAGTACTTTCGAGTAGATCTATTTCCCGCCCGTACTCTTAAACTCATCTATCTCATCCTTCTACGACTTATTACCGGGAATATAAAACCCCGCCGAAGCGGGTTTGGTAATTTGAGTTTTTCTCAGGCGGCCATCTTTCTGCATTGTTCGGCGCAGTGATGACAAGCGCTTGAGCAATCCTGACAATGGTCATGTTCATGCTTTCCACACTCGTCACCGCACTTCTGACAAACATCAGCGCAAAGACGGCAAAGATCCTGGGCAGACCCGCTATTTAGTGTCATGAATTGAGCTGCAAGACGGCAGATATTTGCACACTGCATATCCAGTTTTATGCACTCGCGCATCATCTCCAGATTCTCTTCGTCGAGACACGAAGCCGCACAGTTATCACATGCCGTTGCACATAGATAACAGGCTTCGATGCATTTTTTGTATTCGTCTAACATAATTTCTCCTTAGCTAAGGTTACGTATTAAGCATGGAAGAGATAACTGATTATTCAAATTTTGAATTAGTTAATTACCTTTTCAGCATTTCATATCATTGATTCAAAGTGCATCTCTAGGGTTACCTAATTCACCTATGTCTACTTCTGGCACAATGCAGAAATGAGATAGATTTACTTTATCCGCTTCTCGCTCAAAGCTGTCCGTAATCCCTTGCCTGCTTAAAAAAACCGGATTAACGTGTGATGTTTTTACGTTTTCCAGGCAGCCTTCATCGGTAAGTACCTGTCTTACAGACTTCAATGCACTTAGTTAAGAAACATCCTAATCGTCCTTTCGCCGATCGCGAGATCTGTTATGGCAGCTAAACTCGATTGATACCCCAATCCGCGGGGCAGCATTTCCTTTCCGCACGCAAGAAGGAGAAGATCATGAAAGCAGTAATTTACAACGGTCCTTATGATGTAAAAGTAAAAGACGTACCGGATGCGAAAATTGTCCGCCCCACGGATGTACTCGTCCGCATCACCACCACCAACATTTGTGGGTCGGACTTGCACATGTATGAGGGCCGGACCAGCTTTGAACAGGGACGGATTCTGGGTCACGAAAACCTGGGTGAAGTGGTCGAAATTGGCTCAGGCGTTGAACGTATTAAGGTGGGCGACTATGTTTGTCTGCCGTTTAACGTGGGATGTGGTTTTTGCGAAAACTGTGAAAAAGGTCTGACCGGCTTTTGTCTCACTACCAATCCGGGTACGGCAGGCGCAGCTTATGGTTTTGCTGAAATGGGTCCCTGGGAGGGAGGTCAGGCGGAACTGCTTCGGGTGCCATTTGCCGACTTTAACTGCCTTGTTCTTCCCCCTGATGCGGCAGAAAAAGAAGATGATTATGTGATGCTCTCTGACATTTTTCCTACCGGCTGGCATGCAACAGAACTTGCCGGATTGAAGCCTGGTGAAAGCGTGGCCATTTATGGCGCGGGGCCGGTCGGTTTGATGGCAGCTCATTCGGCGATCATTAAAGGTGCTTCACAGGTGTTTGTGGTTGATACGCACACAGACCGGTTGGCTCTGGCTGAAAAAATGGGGGCGACGGGCATCAATGCTACTGGCGATGAAGCTGTACAAAAAATTCTCGACCTGACGGATGGACGCGGTACGGATTGTGGCTGCGAATGTGTTGGCTATCAGTGCTGTAACAAACATGGCCATGAAGATAACTCTGTTACCATGAACAGTCTTGTTGCGTCGACGAAAGCAACCGGGGGAATTGGTGTGGTTGGCGTCTTTATTCCTCAGGATCCGGGGGCTGAATCGGAGCTTGCCAGAGAGGGTAAGATGCCATTTGATTTTGGGAGTTTCTGGTTTAAAGGACAGGCAATCCGTACCGGCCAGGCGAACGTTAAGGCCTATAACCGTCAGCTGTCTCGCCTCATCCATCACGATAAAGCCAGTCCGGGCAAAATAATTTCTCATCGTCTTTCGCTTGAAGAGGCTCCTGCCGGATATAAGCACTTCGATGAGCGGGATGAAGGATGGACGAAGGTTATCCTTAAGCCTTAAATAGAGTTATCCGGTATGAGAAAGCAAAAACCGGGAAAGAATGTATGACTTTTGACAGGGTGCAATAAAATATCCTGTCAGGGCGTTATTATTCATACTTTCAGCTGCCAGGCGCTTCCATATCCAGACTTGTTCCCTGATTTTGCCGACGAGATAGCAAAATTAATACATTCAGGAGGAGGCATCTGCGGTTGATCTGTTCCGTATTTATTAACGCCCTGTGCTGTAAGTATTGTCTGCCTCTACCACATAGCAGACATGTGCGCAGGAACGGTCCGCTATGAGCGAAAAGCGGACTTCCGGTCCTTGCGCAAACTCCCGTTCCGAGAAGTTGCAGTTCACAAATCACCTGTTAAAGAAGGTATGGTAGCCCACAGCATTAATTTTGCTTCCATCTTCAGTCAGACTGGCCGGTACCGGCTTCCGATAAGTTTCGTCGGCTGAGGCCCGCTAAAGTAGAGAGGTCAAAAAATAACCTTGACGTACAATAATTTTCGATATCCAAACTGACCCCTAATTAGGTGGACACCTGATGACTGACTTAAAATTTCTATCACGCCAGCGTTACACATCCGCAGTCGCATCTTGCGGGGTTCAGCGGGGTGTTGCAGGCGGACGTGCACGTGCGGACGCCCTCTGACACCACGACCGAAGCGCTGTGCCGTATCGGCGAGCTGTATGGCATCGAGGCGGGCATCCGGGGCAAAAGCGCGGCGGAACGGCTGGCCATTCGGCAGGAAAAAGCGGTACCGCTGCTGACCGCGCTGGAGGGCTGGCTGCGTGAAAAGCAGAAAACGCTGTCACGGCACTCGGAGCTGTCGAAGGCGTTCGCGTACGCGCTGAACCAGTGGGATGCGCTGAAATTATACCTGCGGGAGATTACTGATACAGAACACGCCGGGAATGTGCCGCCATTGACGCAATGACGACACAGCCCTTTTTAACCGTTCCGTGAGAGTTCCCTGGCAATATACTGTGCGGTACGGCTTTCTTTGACCTGCGATACCTGTTCGGGAGTTCCTGCGGCAACCAGGCGTCCTCCCTCATGTCCCGCTCCAGGACCGATGTCGATAACCTGGTCTGCCTGAGTAACCGCCCGCATATCGTGTTCAATCATTATCACCGTATTTTCTGCATCAACAAGCCGCTGCAGCTGCACAAGGAGGCGGTCGGCGTCTGAAGCATGCAGGCCGGTTGTCGGTTCATCTAGGATATACAACGTGTGGCCACGTTGGCTACGTTGTAGTTCGGTTGCCAGCTTGATCCTTTGCGCCTCCCCTCCGGATAACTCGGTTGCTGGTTGTCCCAGACGCAGGTAGCCCAGACCAATTTCACTCAGCAGACGGAGGGGACGAGCCACTGGTTCTTCAGTCGCAAAGAACTGACTGGCTTCATCCACCGTCATATGCAGGACCTCCGCGATATTTTTGTCCTGCCAGCAGATCCTGAGAGTATCCCGGTTATACCGCGCGCCATGGCAGGTCGGGCACGGTGCATACACGCTCGGCATAAACAACAGCTCCACGCTGACGAATCCTTCACCTTCACAGGTTGCACAGCGGCCTTTTGCCACATTGAAAGAGAATTGACCCGCATCGTAATGATGGAGTTTGGCGTCAGTCGTTCCGGCAAAGAGCTTACGAACAGGATCAAACAACCCGGTATATGTCGCCAGGTTTGAACGGGGGGTCCTGCCTATCGGTTTCTGGTCAACCTGAACCAGACGCTTTACCAGTCCGGTATCACCGGTCAGGGTACCGTACGTTTTCTCCGTTACGGATGGCCCCTCAGCGTCGCTGGCTTCGGAAAGCACGTCTTCTGGCTCACCGCCAAGTGAAGAAAGCACCAGTTCCGGTAAGGCCTGGGCAATCAGACTGGATTTACCGGAGCCAGAGACTCCCGTCACGGCTGTCAGCACACCCAGAGGAATATCAACATCGATCCACTTAAGATTGTGGCGATGGATCCCCTGCAGTTTCAGCCACCCGGATGGGATACGGGCAAAAGATTGTGGTGGCCGGACTTCATCAAATAAATAACGCGCGGTACGAGATTGGGTGACGGCTTTCAGATCTTCAGGAATACCACTGTAGAGAACATGTCCTCCCTGTTCACCAGCCGACGGTCCCACATCAACAAGCCATTGCGCCCGTCGCATCAGGTTAAGATCATGTTCAACGACAAACACCGAGTTGCCGGCATCACGAAGGTTCTCAAGCGCATCGTAAAGCGCTTTACTGTCTGAGGGGTGCAGACCCGCAGACGGTTCATCAAGAACATAGACCACACCAAACAGCATCGAACTGAGTTGCGTGGCAAGACGCAGTCGCTGAAGCTCTCCTGCAGATAGAGTTGGGGTTGCTCTGTCCAGCGTAAGATAACCCAGCCCCAGCTTCTGCAACTGATACAACCGGGCCATGACACCACCGGTCAGCCGTTGTGCCGCCAGTCGTTTCTCTTCCGATAACGCCGATGTCCGGCAGACATCGGCGTTATCGGAATGGACCGCTTTTCCGGATGCAGCACGCTCTGTCAGATCCCGACGGGTGATATCCCTGTCGGCATCTGCGCCGGCGTGGTGGGCACTGAAATCCCCCCGGGAGATTGGAAGGAGCAATTCCGCCAGCTGGTCTAAGGGCATCTGCATAAATTCACCAATGTCCACACCGGCAAAGGTGACGGACAATGATTCTGACTTCAGTCTTTTCCCGTGACAGACCGGACACAGCTTGCCTTCCATAAAACGGGAGACTCGTTTTCTCATCAACGCGCTTTGCGTGCTGGCGAAGGTATGTAGCACATAACGACGTGCCCCGGTGAAGGTCCCCATATAACCCGGCGTCATTTTTTTCCTGACGGCTTCGCGCGTATCTTCCGGACTCAGTCCCGGGAAAACCGGTACAGTGGGGGTGTCTTCGGTAAAAAGGATCCACTGACGGTCTTCCGCTGGCAGATTTTTCCAGGGAGTGTCGATGTCATACCCCAGCGTCACCAGAATATCCCGCAGATTCTGTCCGTGCCAGGCCGGGGGCCAGGAAGCAATAGCCTTTTCACGGATACTAAGTGAGGGATCGGGCACCATCAGTGTTTCAGTTACCTCATAGATATGGCCCAGACCATGGCAAGAAGGGCATGCCCCCTGCGGCGTGTTGGGAGAAAAATCCTCGGCATACAGCATCGGTTGTCCGGCAGGATAAGCGCCCGCCCGTGAGTACATCATTCGCACCAGACTGGATAAGGTGGTCACGCTGCCGACAGAGGAGCGCGCGTTACTGGCACCGCGTTGTTGCTGAAGCGCAACGGCTGGCGGCAGTCCGTCAATGGCATCCACATCCGGAACCCCGACCTGATCAATGAGGCGACGAGCGTAGGGGGCAACCGATTCAAAGTAGCGCCGTTGCGCCTCAGCATAAATGGTGCCAAAGGCCAGTGAAGACTTACCCGAGCCTGACACACCCGAAAAAACAACCAATGCGTTGCGCGGAATGGAAACATCCACCTCTTTAAGGTTGTTCTCGCGAGCACCGCGAATCACAACTGAATTGTTGTCGTCAGTCAGGATGGGATGATAACCGAAAAGTTTCTTTGCCATAGAATTTCCTGTGCTAGGTGTGTCCGCTCTTAATAAGGCCACCTCTTGTGACGGTATCTGGTGTGCCGGACCGCTCGATCAGAAAGCCCGTCGAAAAAAGCGTTTGTGTGACTGGAAACAGATTGCTGAAGCTGGGCCCGGTGGTACCATGTGGGACACCGCTGAAGTTTCAGCGGTACCCTGCGGATCCGCCTTCTGTATGAGAACTGGCTGGCGGCGTACCCGGGACCGGAGATTTGGCTCCCGTGATAATGCGGGCTCCCCGGTACGCGACGCTGTGGTTCCAGACCCAGCTGATGGCGACACTCAGGCGGTTTCGGGTACCAATTAAAAAATACAGATGAATAATGCACGTGATTTCATATGTCATTTCCTTTCATTACAGTTTTAGACCCCATCAGACATCTGCCTGGCAGAGTTAACGGAGATAGGAGCGGACTATCGAAATGGTGTCGTCGATTGACCTCTTCTGCGACTCATTTCGTTTGCCCGTATCGGGGAATTCCTCCCGAAGATAGCTTTCCAGAACAACCGCCATCAGGTCGTTAACGGCTCCCTGGACTGACCCCGCCCCGGTAGACGATCCTGCCCTATAGTTTGAGTATAGGAGGAGCGTATGGGCACACCACGATTTACACCTGAATTTAAGGAAGAAGCCGTCCGTCAGATAACGGAACGCGGTTATTCCGTCGCCTAAGTATCTGAGCGTCTGGGCGTCTCTGCACACCGCCTCTACAAGTGGCTACGGGCTATCAAACCTGATAACAGCGAGCAGCATGCCCGGGATTTACTGGAAGCTAAAAGCGAGATCCTGAAACTCCGGGCGCAGCTAAAACGCACCGAAGAAGAACGGGATATCCTGAAAAAGGCCGCGCGGTACTTTGCAAAGGAGCCCGACTGAAGTACCGCTTTATCAATGAGCACCGAACTGTATGGGGTGTGATGACGATGTGTCGGGTACTGAATGTCGCCCGGGCCGGGTTCTATGCGTGGCTGCATAACCCTGTCTCGGCGCGTGATAAAGATAACCAGCGCCTGCTGATGCTTATCCGCGACTCATATTCCCTGAGCGGAGGCGTATACGGTTACCGGCGGGTTCATGGCGATCTGAACGAAATCGGGGAAACCTGTGGTAGAAACCGGGTGGGTCGGATCATGCAACTGGACCGGATTAAAGCTGTGCGCGGCTATAAAGCGCCACGTCGTATCGCTGGCAGGCCTTCAGTCGTTGCTCCTAATCTCGTGCAGCGGCAGTTCACCGTTGTCCGGGCCACCCAGGTCTGGGTCACCGATATTACTTATATCCGCACCTGGCAGGGCTGGCTGTATCTGGCGGTGGTTATCGATCTCTTCGCCCGTAATGTGGTCGGCTGGTCGATGAAACCCACTCTCTCACGCGAACTGGCGCTCGACGCGCTGATGATGGCGGTCTGGCGCCGAAAACCAGACAGCGAGGTTATCGTACATAGCGATCAGGGCAGCCAGTACGGCAGTGACGACTGGCAGCGCTTCTACCGGGCCAATAACCTGGCGCCGAGCATGAGCCGGCGTGGCAACTGCTGGGATAATGCGGTGGCCGAATCGTTCTTCAGTTCGCTGAAAAAAGAACGGATCAGAAAACGCATATATAAAACCAGGGATCTGGCCCGGGCGGATCTTCGATTACATTGAAGTCTTCTATAACCGGTCCCGGCGCCACAGCCACCTCGGCGACGTCAGTCCGGAGGCCTTCGAACAGGCCTCGTCGTGAGGACAGGATTTGTCTACAGGCGTGGGGTCAGTCCAAACTATAGGGCAGGATCGTCTACCGGGGCGGGGTCAGTCCATCAACGGCTCGGAAGTGTCTAGATTATCCGTGGCGATTCAGTTACAGTACATCTCAGGTCTGCAGGGTTCAGGCCCTGTTCAGGCCTGAAAATTAAGCACATTTTCTGAGGCTGGAAATCAACTCATGCTGACAGCCTGAGCCTGTTGGCATGGTAAGCAATGTGCTCACCAATAAAGCTGGAAATGAAATAATAGCTGTGGTCGTATCCAGTATGATATCGGAACGACGCATTGAGGTTCATCTCATTGCATACTCTCTCAAGGATTTTGGTGCGCAGTTGCTCTTCATAAAAGGCGTCACTCAGCCCCTGATCAATGAAGATTTCTGGTAATTTTTCACCCTGTAAAATGAGGCTGACTGGATCGTAGGCTTCCCACGTTTTTCTGTTTTCACCCAGGTAAGCGCTAAATGCCTGTTGCCCCCATGGCACCTGAGAAGGCGATACTATCGGGGAAAATGCTGATACGCTCACATATTCACCAGGATTTCGCAGAGCCAGCACCAGAGCACCCAGCCCTCCCATAGAATGACCGGATATAGATTTTCTTGCCGTTGCAGGAAAATGATTCATGACGACATCCGGAAGCTCTCTGAGAATATAGTCATACATCCTGTAATGAACATTCCACGGCTGTTCCGTCGCGTTCAGATAAAAACCGGCCCCCTGGCCAAGATCGTAACTGTCGGCATCCGGGACATTATTACCCCGGGGACTGGTATCCGGGACAACAACGATGACGTTATGCCGGGCTGCATAATGCTGCATACCTGATTTGGTGATGAAATTCTGCTCAGTACAGGTCAGGCCCGACAACCAGTATAGTACCGGCAGTTTTTCTGTTACTGCTTTGGGAGGAAGATACACACCGAAATTCATTTCACAATTAAGGGATTGTGAATAATGCCGGTACACGTTTTGCCAGCCGCCAGAGCTGGCATGCTGCTCAATGAGTTCCATCAGCCGTTATCTCATGGTTATTTCCCCTGACCGAAGCCAGGGGAAGTATCTTTAAATCCGGACGTCAGATAAACGTATACGCCGTGATTTTGTTACCCGCCGGATCCCGCAGGTAGGCAGCATAGGCCCCGGGAAGGTGACCACGCGGGCCAGGTTGACCTTCATCAGCTCCACCGGCGGCAAGGCCGGCAGCATGGAAAGCATCAACCTCTTCCGGGGTGGCAGCAGCGAAGCCGACAGTCACCCCGTTAGCGGAAGGTGCTTCACCGTTGCCCGGACGGGCAATGATAAATGCCGGCTTTTCGCGGCCATAGAGTACCCAGCCGTTGCCAAACGGGCCGAGGTTATTGATACCAAGCGTGCCCAGGACGACATCGTAAAATGCGGAGGATTTCTCGACATCGGCTGCGCCAATGAACACATGAGAAAAGATGCCGTCACCAGAAATTACCGGAGTTGTCATTTTCCACTTCCTTCAGTTTGAGTTGATTAAAATTCTGATGGGATCAGTAATGAATCACTGTCCGGATAGATTTGCCTTCATGCATAAGCTCGAAGGCGTCATTGATTTCATCCAGTGTCATCGTATGGGTTACAAATGGCTCAAGGTCAATATCCCCCTTCATGGCATCCTCGACCATACCGGGGAGCTGAGTGCGGCCTTTTACTCCGCCAAACGCGGAACCTTTCCATACGCGCCCGGTGACCAGCTGGAAAGGACGGGTGGAAATCTCCTGTCCGGCCCCTGCGACACCAATGACAACGGACTGCCCCCACCCACGGTGAGCACTTTCCAGCGCTGCACGCATGACGTTAACGTTACCGATACATTCAAAGGTATGGTCAATACCCCACTTGTTGATATCCAGCAGAACATCTTTAATCGGTTTGTCATAATCATTCGGGTTAATGCAGTCAGTGGCCCCGAACTGACGGGCCAGGTCAAATTTTGTCGGATTAGTATCGATAGCGATAATACGTCCCGCTTTTGCCTGACGGGCCCCCTGTACCGCAGCCAGACCAATTGCCCCCAGACCAAAAATGGCAACTGAATCGCCCGGCTGCACTTTAGCCGTGTTATGGACGGCGCCAATACCGGTAGTCACGCCACAACCCAACAGGCAGACGTGTTCATGGTTCGCCTCCGGGTTAATTTTTGCCAGAGAAACCTCGGCCACAACGGTGTATTCACTGAATGTGGAACATCCCATGTAGTGGTAAAGAGGCTGACCGTTGTATGAAAAGCGAGTGGTCCCGTCAGGCATCAGTCCTTTGCCCTGAGTCTCGCGAACCGATACACAGAGGTTCGTTTTACCGGACTGGCAGAATTCACACTCCCCGCATTCAGCGGTGTAGAGCGGAATAACATGGTCACCCGGCTTCACACTGGTGACGCCTTCACCAACTTCAACGACGATACCGGCTCCCTCGTGGCCGAGAACCACCGGGAAAACGCCCTCAGGGTCATTCCCTGAGAGGGTAAAGGCATCGGTATGGCAGACACCTGTGTGGGTGTTTTTAATCAGCACCTCGCCTTTTTTAGGCGGAGCAACATCAATTTCAACAATCTCCAGGGGCTTCCCTGGTGCAAATGCAACAGCGGCACGTGATTTCATACGTAATATATCCTCAATGTAATAATGGCCTCACCTATTTAAGATAGGCACGAACCAGCTCAATCGTATCGTCAACTGATTTACTGACTTCATGACTGTAGCTGTCATTCTGGTCAAAGGTTTCCCGTATGTGGCTCTCCAGCACCTCTGCCATCAGTCCGTTAGCGGCGCCCCGGACGGCGGCGATTTGCTGGAGAACGGAACGGCATTCAGCGCCACTTTCAAGTGCTCTTTCCAGAGCATCAATCTGACCCCGGATACGGCGAACCCGGGTTAGGACCTTTTTTTTCTCTTCAGGAGTACTGGGCATTGCTTACCTCACTGCTCTGTATTTCTTATACTATAGGGGAGTATTACATTAAGATCAACACATACCCCACTATAGTATAATAAATATATCAGAGCACCGGTAATGACTCCAACTTACTGATAGTGTTTTATGTTCAGATAATGCCCGATGACTTTGTCATGCAGCTCCACCGATTTTGAGAACGACAGTGACTTCCTGCCCAGCCTTGCCAGATGCTGCCTCAGATTCAGGTTATGCCGCTCAATGCGCTGCGTATATCGCTTGCTGATAACGTGCAGTTCTCCCTTCAGGCGTGATTCATAAAGCGGCCAGCCATCCGTCATCCATACCACGACCTCAAAGGCCGACAGCAGGCCCAGAAGACGCTCCAGCGTGACCAACGTGCGTTCACCGAATACGTGCGCCACAACCGTCCTCCGTATCCTGTCATACGCGTAAAACAACCAGCGCTGGCGTGATTTAGCGCCGACGTAACCCCACTGTTCGTCCATTTCCGCGCAAACAATGACGTCACTGCCCGGTTGTATGCGTGAGTTTACCGACTGCGGCCTGAGTTTTTAAGTGTCGTAAAATCGTGTTGAGGCCAACGCCCATAATGCGTGCACTGGCGCGACATCCGACGCCATTCATGGCCATATCAATAATTTTCTGGTGTGTACCGGGCTGAGAGACGGTGTAAGTGAACTGTAGCTGCCATGTTTTACGGCAGTGAGAGCAGAGATAGCGCTGATGTCCGGCAGTACTTTTACCGTTACGCACCACGCCTTCAGTAGCTGAACAGGAGGGACAGCTGATAGAAACAGAAGCCACTGGAGCACCTCAAAAACACCATCATACACTAAATCAGTAAGTTGGCACCATTACCCGAATTACCAGCGTCTGCTCTTGGCACGGAGCGGACCTATTTACTGAGCCGAAGGTCCGCTCAGACTAACTCATTAAAGCCTGGTTGTTTTATCGCATCATCAGCCGTGTTCTGAAGCATTAGCTATGTATCTTCAGGGATGCTGATTTTCCCTCTGCACCAGATAAACCAGAATACAGTTTGATGTCGGTCAAAAAAGACAGCTTTAAGTGCATGAAATGAATAATGTTTCTTGAATGCTGGCAAAGCACTGGGATCGTAGTGTTGATTATTAGACGATCGGTCAATATTATTTATTGACGACTTAATGACTGAACGGTAAACGCCCGGACAAACGAGGTGAACGTGTTTAAATCTTTATTAATCAACAAAACAGATGGACGCTATAGTGCGCAACTTGCTGAAATCGCTGAAAGTGAACTACCGCAGGGGGATGTGGAGGTCAATGTTGACTATTCATCCATCAACTACAAAGACGCACTGGCCATTACGGGCCGGGGCCCAATCGTCCGACGCTTTCCCATGGTGCCCGGCATTGATTTTACCGGTACAGTGTCCGCCAGTTCACATCCCGAATATCAGGCCGGAGATAAGGTTCTCCTGACCGGCTGGGGTGTTGGGGAAAAACACTGGGGCGGACTATCCGAAAAAGCACGGGTAAATGGAGACTGGCTGACGCCGCTCCCGGCTGGCGCTAACGGCAAACACGTAATGGCAATCGGAACAGCTGGGTTTACCGCGATGCTGTGCGTAGACGCACTTCTGAATCATGGTATTAAGCCTGAAGATGGTCCGGTACTTGTTACCGGTGCCAGCGGCGGCGTCGGGAGCATTGCGGCCATGATCCTTGCATCAATGGGGTACCGCGTTACGGCGTCTACTGGACGCCCGGAAGAGGCTGCCTGGCTCTATAAAACGGTCGGTGTGGACGAGATTATTAACCGTTCCGAGCTCTCCTGTCCCGGAAAACCGTTACAGAAAGAACGCTGGGCTGCCGCCATTGATACAGTCGGTAGCCATACGCTCTGCAATGTATGCGCCGGGGTGCGTTATGGCAGTATTGTTGCAGCCTGCGGCATGGCACAGGGGATGGAACTAATGGGGAATGTGGCTCCGTTTATCCTGCGTGGCGTCACGCTGAAAGGGATTGACAGTGTCATGTTCGCGAAGGAAAAAAGAGCGGCGATCTGGCAGCAGGCGGTACAGTATTTACCGGAGTCCAGACTGGATAGCCTGACCACCGTTTATCCGCTGAGTGATGCCATCAATGTGGCCGAAAAACTTCTGAGTGGCGGAATTCGTGGCCGGGCAGTAATTCAGTGTAGCTAATGAAGTGGAAGCCAGGCTCAGCCTGGGTTTGATAATTATTATCAGGGGCTGCGGCCCCTTTTTTACTTTTCAACAGCCGTGTCCTTAGAGGGCTGATAGCGTACTGACTTTTTGAAATAGCTCCAGAAGTCGTACACAGGCTGGGTTGAGCAATAAAGTTTGGCACGCATTACGGCACCCTCCCAACTGCTCCAGAAAATGGCCGCCAGTTGCGTATTATTCATATCGGAACGGATTTCGCCCGAAGATAACGCGTCGGACAGACAGCACGCCACAAGCGCCTGCCAGCGCTCAAGTATTTCGTGGAGCTGTTTGATAAAGGACAGTGGAAGACCCGGACTCTCCTGCATCATATTGCCAACCAGACAGCCCCGGGTGAAATTGTACTTTTTAATGCCGTCGCAGGCATCGTCGATGAAATTTTCCAGACGCATCATTGGTGTGAAGGATGATTCATACAGATGTTTTTGGAGTTTATGCACAAAGAAACTGTCATAGGCGCTCAGAACAGTCTGGGCATACTCTTCTTTGCTCTTGAAATAGTAATAAAATGAGCCTTTAGGAACACTGGCATTTTTGACAATGGCATCGACTCCCGTTGAAAGAAAACCATTCTGCGTGAGCAGTTCAAGCCCGCTTCGGATCAGGTCATTACGGGTATCTGTATAGGTACTCTCTGTTTTTCGTGGCCTGCCTCGCCCACGAATTTCGCCAGTCATGACTTTGCTCCTGCATTTTATTAACGGAAAAGAATAAGTGATTTTGCGCGGAGGCTTCAATCAGTTTATCCCCGGCGGTGACGAGGTGGCCACCTATGCCGACTGGACAGGGGACTGACTATTGCCATAACGCCATCGCAGGTTGCTTCAGTAAACCTGCTAATCCCGTACAATGGCGAATTCGCTATATCCGCTTCTCGCACTTAGCTGCCATAAATCGGCCAGGCAATCACAGGTCATTTCTGTCTCGCAAAGAAGGTGCCGTTTCTGCTTTGCGTTGACACCCCTAAATATTAGAATTAAAAGGAGAGAGTTACTGGAAAAAGGCAGCGGAGGCAGTGACAATCGTGGCTTGAAGCCACTACTCGATGGATGCGGACATGTAGTTGGCGTCATTCGACAAAACTAGCAAACTTCTAATAGTCACCATTTCTCCCGTCTGGCGGGAGTGCTGTCAAATGCCCCCCTCATCTCTGTGTGGGAAATGAAGGGTGAAGGGGAAATAGATGACAGCGTTATTTCTACGCCCAGAATACTGAATACCTTGTACAGACGATCAATACTGGCGCTAGCAGGGTTTGCTTCCAGGCGGGCATAGGTTTGCTGCGTTACGGCAAGCCTCTCAGACACATCTTTTTGCGTGAAGCCCTTGATTTTGCGAAACCCGATTAGCACAGGTCTGAGCTGGTTCAGCGTTTTTATCGGGAACTGATTATTCATAAGTGACCTGCCTCGCAGACTGAGTAGGGAGTACCGCCCTGTAATACAGCAGGTAAGGTGTATTTTGTGTTATACAGACTATAGGCTGTAAAACCTTTATTGAAAAGATGCTGATGTTCCAGGGGCATGCCGAGCATGGACGATTTTCTGCGGGGCGGTATTTCGCTACGGGGGAGATTGCGTTCGGGCAATGTACCGGTGTAAAAAACGTCAATTTTTCAAAACCGCTGTTATCGGGATAAGCTGAAAACTCCGAAGGCAGACACAGCCACGAATAATGTCAGACTTAAACTCTGTAGCTGTCTTCTTTTGCCTGTAAATAACGTCTAGTTTGACTCTGATGAAGGCTGTACCAGGCAGAGAACATGTCACTCTCGGGGCCGGATGATAAAATGTGTTCAACTGGCTGGGCAGGGTAATAGCGAAGAACGTTCTCTGAAATTCGATTCAGCTCAGCGTAACGTGCGCTGTAGGTATGTATAATCCATTGCATCAATTTTGCATCCGTATTATTCGCAGATTACACACAAGAAGCTTAACAATGGCTGAAAGAGTGAGCAGGGATATGTAACAAAAACAAGGGCTTCAAGATGAACTGGATAAAACCGGAGCAGAGCAAGCCCTGTTCCGGTTTGTCAGGCTTTGGAATTTCTTCCAGGCCCCTGCAGCTAGTCACAACAAACACATTAATGTTTTCATTGCTTCAATTCAATATTATTGTGTGAAAGGGATTCCATCGAAATCGGCTTATGCATGCTTAAAACTAAACTGCCCCGGCTGCAGTCATTTGGTTGCTGTGGGCTCTGTACTGTGTCTAATAGTGAAAGAATCTTACGTTATAACGAAGGAAATTGCTGAATGACTCTACGATTGCAGACGGAATCACCCGCTGACCAGGATATGTTTAGAGGCAGCAGTCATGAAAAAGTTGCAGAGAATGTGGCTCAGATCATCAGGACACCTGATGTCAATATTATTGGTCTGGAAGGTGAGCTGGGTTCAGGTAAGTCAACAATATTGAAGTTCCTGCAGAAAAAGCTTAAAGATGATTTTACGTTCATTAACTTTGATGCAGAACGTTACCATCATGGCTCAACTAAAAAAGCGCTTATCGATGTCATCCACCACGGGGTCAGCCTACAATGTCCGGGCTCCCGGGATGTGTTGGATAAGTATAAAAATCTGGCTCTGGGTAACATCGTTGAATACGACAAGAGGGTCAGCAGCAGGCTAAGCTGGTTGACCGTCGTTTTTATTTTACTGTCATTGCTTTCCGTGCAGATGCTTCGTTATGTGCTAACAGACCTTAATCAATATTTTACTAACAAGGAGTCATTATTAGGGTGGCTTTTTTATGTTGAGGTGGCCGCGTTTCTTTCTCCTGCCATTATGGTCGCAGGACTGGCATGCCTGCAGAACATGGAATGGTACAGAAAGAAAGGGTATTCGAGTATTGGTGATTTGTTCAAACGCAACAGTACTGACAGGATTGAAGAGACTTGGCTAGTTAATAAGGAGGTCGGAGCTATTGAGCTGGCTGAAGCTCTGCAGGGATTTACCTCCAAAGAGGTCATTTCCCATGGAGATCGCTTCATCCTTATCATTGATAATCTGGACCGAATCAGTGCAGACAAAGTGAAAGAGCTCTGGAGTGATATGGAGCTTATTGCCGGAGCCACTCATGAACACTTCAGGATAGTGGTGCCCTATTCGGCAAGACAGGTTTCAGCCTCACTTTCTGTGGCGGGTTTCAGCGGGCGTGAGTTTATTGCAAAGCGGATTCCTGTAAGTTTTCAGGTTCCTCCTCTTATTTCGGCAGGATGGCAGGAAGCGTTAAGGCAGTACTGGAAAGAAACAGTAAATGAGGATGCAGGGATAGCGTGCCGGGAAGCAACGGTGTTGCTTGAGCGCTGGAAACCCTCTGAGTATCCTCGTATCACACCGCGATTAATGAAGAAGTTTGTTAATGATATTCATATTCTGAACCTTACCGTTCCTGCAACAGAAGATCATCGCCATATTCTTATTGCTCTCTACTTACTGGTGGTCAGATACGGGGAGCGAGATATTAAAGTATTACTTCGCGATCCCAAAGCTAGTCAGACCGAACCCGGTATTGCTCCGGATGATTTTGACGAGATGCTCTCGCTAACTTATCAACAAATATCCCGAATTTTTAATAACGATACAGAAAGATGGAGCGAATTTCTGATGAGCATCCACTATCAGTCCACGGTGGAGCTTGCCAGGAGCGAGTTGCTTGATACGCCTCTTAAAGACGCGATTGGTGCTATAAATATCCCACGGCTTGAAGAACTGACGGCCTTGTGGGGTTTCGCTGAAGCATGGCAGCGAGTGGCACCACATATTCAGATGCGAGACTGGCTGGTTTCTTATAGCCGGATGGATGAGAAGTGTCAGGCTCTCGCCGAACCGCAACTCAAAGTCGCAGTGCAAATGCTGAATCAGAGTTATGCTGTTTCACTCAGAGAAAAGAATGATGAAGGTTTCGTATTGAGTCTGCAGAAACTGATGGCTGACGGGCGGATAAGCCTAGAGCCTTTCGTCGAAAGGCAAATATCGTTTATTGTGAGTAAACTTGATGAAATTCAGGATTCAGAAAAATTGGAGGCTGAATCCACGCAGACGTTGCTGCAGGAAGCTGATTCATACTCTGTTCTGGCCGGTGAATCACTACTGAATAAAATGGAGAATTTTGTAGATGGCGTATTTTATGTGGAATACCTTGTCAATAATGAAGAGACCTTGTCAAACCTGAAAATTGGCACACTAGATATCGGAAATCACGGTCGGGAGGAGATGTTACGCTATGGAGCTGAGCAACCTCAGATAGACCTTTTTAATCCGGGAATTATCCGGCATATCAATATTGCATCGAAGGCGGTACAGAACGTAATTGGAAAGAATGATGGTACAGGTGGGGCTCAGGTTAGCTCTGCAATAATGACGCTTAAAAATCGTCAGGTTGTTGAGGACGTTATCCATTTCAGAAAAATTGTTCTGAGCCCGGACTGGAATAATAATGTTTTAAATCAATATTATCTTAATAATACGGCGACGAGGAATCTCTTCCCTGCGGAATTTGCTGCACAGGCTGTTGCTCACATGGTGCTCCATGGTAACTATGCCGGTATCGAGTCGTACAGTGAACATATTGGTGAGGAACGGTTTGACCTGGCTTTGGCTGCATATCTTCGTTATCTACGTACTGCCGAGAGTATCTTTATAGCACTTAAGGATAAAAATGTTCTGCCGTACATCAAAAATGCTGTTGGCAGGATTGTTGATTTAGGTCTTCTGGTGAATATACCTGTCCTGAGCTTTGTTAAAGGTCAGTATGACGTCATCAAAGAAGCTACAAATGCAACCTCTCTTTTAATATTTGTGCGAGAGCGTCAAAAAGCACTGTCAGAGAAAATAATTGAGTCTGATGTGAATGCTATGGGTCCAGTATTTCTCCATGACGTATATCAGTCAGGTGAGCAGTTTGATATTTTGAAGAAAAAGCTGAACGCCCTGGCATGTGGAGTATTTAGTTCTTCTGAAAGGCTTATTGAGTGTTTTACGGTTCTTCCTGTGAACATGCGCTTTATCCTTGAACAAATGCAACTTCAGGGGCAGCATATCCGGATGGAAGGTAGTGTGGGTATCTTTGCATCATGGTTCCGTGATGCAGAGCCAGACGTTGTCACAAATGCCGAGAACATTCATTTCCTGTGGTCTTGCCTCGACGATACCCAGAGAGAGACTGTACTTGATGAGTTGCACGATGTCTTACTTGAGAGACATATTCGTATTGACAGCCGTATTGCGATTATTACCCGTTTTCATAATGAGTTGTCGTTTATTGAACCTGAGAAGGCCGTTGAACGCAGGGCTATTGCGGCGCTGTTTAGCGCTTCTGTTGATAATGTATTATTGTCTCAATGGCTTGACCGTCAGACGTTTTCATTTTCATCATGGTCTCCGGAGGACGCCCGTACGGCAACGAGTTGTATAATGAATAACTCGGAGATTTTTCCTCTCATCTGCAGGAATTCACAGTATATTAAAAACAGAATGTTACCAGAGAAAGCGGACGTTACAGAAGATAGTGATACGTTTCCGGACTGAGTTCGTTCTTTAAATCCTATACCTGAAGACCACAGCGGTGGTCTTTGGGAGTTTTTTTATTGCCTGATATACATTAAGCATGTTATATCTTGCTAAGAAATAATCATTCAGGGATTAATCATAACTACTGAAGTTATGTTGTGTTCTTTTCTTTTAAAAATAAATTATTCAGATTTATTTTCTATTGATTTAATGAGGTAGGGAATGACAGAAAGTGCTTTGCTTTTGCGAGAGGCATTTAATGAATCGGTTAACTATATGACATGGTCTTTTTATTCACTGATAACTGCTTACGTTTCGATGGCTTTTTATGATAGAGTTGAGGTTAAGACCCGAATAAATAATTATCTGAATAAGTTACTTTTCGTGATTGCTATGTCCGTTTTTATCCCAAATATGTACTTTGTTTCAATGGTGTTCAGTCAGAAGTTAGGCACCGCAGCTGGCGTTGCGTCATTCATTATTGGGCTACTTTTCATGATGTTAAACTCGGCGCCTGTAATTACTGGTATCGTACAGCAGCGCAAAGATTGAGTTTTATGAGTATAGTCAGTTGGGTTTTCATCTGTTTTATCAGACTTAGAAAAATGAAATCTTTCAATTCATTGATTTTAAACGCAAAAAAATTTCTAAATGATCAGAATTATAGGGTGCTCGCTCTGCTCTATTACCGAGCATGAAGGACGCATTATCCAGAGCCGCTCTGAAGATTCGATCATCAATGAGATCGAAGCCATTCGCGATACCGTACCGGGTTTTACTGGCGTGATCTCCGATCTTGGCGGCCCAACCGCCAACATGTACATGCTGCGCTGTAAGTCGCCGCGTGCAGAGCAAACCTGCCGTCGTCTGTCCTGCGTCTATCCGGACATCTGCCAGCACATGGATACCAACCATGAGCCGACAATCAATCTCTATCGCCGCGCCCGCGACCTTAAAGGCATCAAGAAGATCCTCATCGCCTCCGGAGTACGTTACGACATCGCCGTGGAAGATCCGCGCTACATCAAAGAGCTGGCAACGCACCACGTTGGCGGCTATCTGAAGATTGCGCCGGAGCACACCGAAGAAGGCCCGCTGTCGAAAATGATGAAGCCGGGCATGGGCAGCTATGATCGCTTTAAACAGTTGTTCGATACCTACTCTAAGCAGGCAGGGAAAGAGCAGTACCTGATCCCTTACTTCATCTCTGCCCACCCGGGTACGCGCGATGAGGACATGGTGAACCTGGCGCTGTGGCTGAAACAGCGTCGCTTCCGTCTGGATCAGGTGCAGAACTTCTACCCGTCACCGCTCGCCAACTCGACGACCATGTATTACACCGGCAAGAACCCGCTGAGTAAGATTGGTTATAAGAGCGAAGACGTGGTGGTGCCAAAAGGGGATAAACAGCGCCGTCTGCACAAAGCGCTGCTGCGTTATCACGATCCGAAAAACTGGCCGCTGATCCGTCAGGCGCTGGAAGATATGGGTAAAAAGCACCTGATTGGCTCGCGTCGCGACTGTCTGGTACCGGCTCCTACCCTGGATGAAATGCGCGAGGCGCGTCGTCAGAATCGCAATACGCGCCCGGCGTTGACCAAGCACACACCGATCGTGCACCAGCGTTCAAACGGTGGGACGACGGCGAAGAAGCCAGCCAAACGTAAAGCGTAAAATAAAAACCCCGGCAAGCCGGGGTTTTTTTATCTATCCGCCAAACTGATCCGGGTCTGGCCCAAGTCGTTTGCCCTTATCCAGTTTCGCAATCTCACCCAACTCATCTTTGTCCAGGCGGAAATCCCAGACGTCGAAGTTCTCGGCGATGCGCGAAGGGGTGACCGATTTCGGGATCACCACCAGGCCGTTATCCAGATGCCAGCGAATCACAATCTGTGCTGGCGTCTTACCGTATTTATCCGCCAGGTCGCGAATAATTTTCTGATCAAATACGCCTTCACCACCCTGAGCCAGCGGGCTCCAGGATTCGGTCTGGATATTGTGGGTTGCGTTCCAGGCGTGAAGCTGGCGCTGCTGCATCAGCGGGTGCAGCTCGATCTGATTGATGACAGGAGCGATACCCGTCTCGTCGATCAGGCGCTGCAGATGGTGAACCTGGAAATTACAGACACCGATACTTTTCACCCGCCCCTCTTCTTGCAACTCAATCATTCCTTTCCAGGCATCAACATAATGGTCGATAGCCGGAACCGGCCAGTGCATCAGCCAGAGATCGATGTAATCGAGCTGGAGCTTGTCCAGGCTCTCCTGCAGGGCTTCGCGGGGGCGCTTTTGATCGTCGTTCCACAGTTTAGTGGTAATGAAAAGGTCGTCGCGGGGCAGGCCAGCGCTGGCCAGTGCCTTACCCACACCGTCTTCGTTTTTGTACGCAGCGGCGGTATCAATCGACCTGTAGCCGACTTCCAGGGCTTTATGAATGGCGGAGACGACCTCGTCGTTACCGGCTTTCCATACGCCGAGCCCCAGTTGGGGCATCACGTTGCCGTCCTTCAGCCTGATTACGGTTTGGTTTGCCATTTTTCCTCCTTCAGGTGCGCATCGTCGGAGGGTTTCTCCGACGATGGGGTGTGCATTAAGTCTGGACGAAATGTCAAAAAACGAAAGTCGGGAGGACAAAAACGCTTAGCGTGCCGCTTCGTAGATACGACGGCTCACGTCCAGCGTGATGTCGCCGTGCTCACCCAGGTGAGTCATACCGTGTTCTTCCAGTTTCGCCAGCAGGGCAGGGATGGAGCTACCATCCAGGCCGTAGCCTGAGAGACGCGTTGGCACGCCCAGGCCTTCAAAGAAGTTGCGGGTCGCTTCGATGGCGGCATCAATACGCGCATCGTCAGAACCTTCGGTAATGTTCCACACGCGCTCAGCGTACTGCAGCAGTTTGGCGCGTTTGGTGTCACGTTTTTCGTTCCACAGCGCAGGCAGTACTACGGCCAGCGTCTGAGCGTGATCCAGACCGTGCATGGCCGTCAGTTCGTGGCCCAGCATATGGGTTGCCCAGTCCTGAGGCACACCCGCACCGATCAGGCCATTAAGCGCCTGCGTTGCCGCCCACATCACATTGGCGCGAACATCGTAGTTTTCTGGCTCTTTCAGCGCTTTCGGACCTTCTTCAACCAGCGTCAGCAAAATGCCTTCCGCGAAGCGATCCTGAATTTTGGCATCCACCGGGTAGGTCACGTACTGCTCAACGGTATGCACAAAGGCGTCGACCACACCGTTAGCCACCTGACGTGCAGGCAGGGTGTAGGTGTAAACCGGGTCGAGGATCGCGAACACAGGCTGAACGTGTTCGTTCATAAAGGCCTGTTTATCACCGGTGGTTTTGCGGGAGATCACGGCACCTTTGTTGGATTCAGAGCCCGTGGCTGGCAGAGTCAGTACCGAGCCCATCGGGATAGCGCTTTTCACGTCGCTGCCACGGGTTTCCAGGATATGCCATGGGTCGATGCCGTCAGCGTAATGTGCCGCTGCGGCGATGAATTTGGTGCCGTCCAGCACTGAGCCACCGCCAACGGCCAGCAGGAAGGTGATGTTCTCTTCGCGGGCGATTTTCACTGCATTCATCAGCGTTTCGTAAGACGGGTTTGGCTCAATGCCGCCGAATTCACGCACGTCCAGACCTTCCAGGGCACTGTAAACCTGATCCAGCACGCCGGTTTTTTTCACGCTGCCGCCACCGTAGGTGATCAGTACGCGGGCGTCAGCAGGGATCTGTGCGCGCAACTCGGCAATAGCGCCTTTACCAAACAGAATGCGGGTTGGGGTGTGGAGATTAAAGTTGTTCATTGCTCGTTCCCTTATGTGGGTGAAAAATCGTGGTGGCGCAGAAGGCTACCTGATGCTGCACATTGTGGCTGTCCGGGGCTATCCTCTCAATGCACATTCCTGCCGATGTCTTGCCCATTTCTACAGAGCGCTGGAGAAAGCGCGGAAAAGCACGCACACTATCAACGTCGGAAACCGTACCCGGAGTAACGTAATATGAACCGTGAAGCGATCTGTCATCAGCTCACAATGCAGATTAAGAGACTGATAGATAATGAAAATGGTGTCAGCAATTTGCTGCCGGACATTCGCCTGCTCTACGGTACGCAACCCGGGACGCGCACGCCGGTCATGTATCAACCAGGCATCGTTTTTCTCTTTTCTGGCCATAAAATTGGCTATATCAATGAACGAGTCTTCCGTTACGACACCAATGAATACCTGCTGCTGACAGTACCTTTACCCTTTGAATGTGAAACTTTCGCGACAGAGGCCGTTCCGCTGGCGGGTATTCGCGTCAATGTCGATATTCTTCAGTTGCAGGAGCTGCTGATGGAGATTGGTGAAGACGAGCTTTTCCAGCCTTCAATGGCATCAAGCGGGATTAACTCCGCGACATTATCTGAAGAGATCCTCTGCGCCATTGAGCGTCTGCTGGACGTAATGGACAGGCCGCTGGATGCACGTATTCTCGGCAAGCAGATTATCCGCGAAATTCTCTACCATGTACTGCTGGGGCCGGGGGGAGGGGCTTTACTCGCGCTGGTGAGCCGACAGACCCACTTCAGCCTGATAAGCCGCGTGCTCAAGCGTATTGAAAGTCAGTACACGGAAAACCTGAGCGTCGACCAGCTCGCGGCAGAAGCGAATATGAGTGTTTCGGCGTTTCACCATAATTTTAAGTCGGTGACCAGCACTTCACCGCTGCAGTATCTCAAAACCTACCGCCTGCATAAGGCGCGAATGCTGATGATCCACGATGGCATGAAGGCCAGCGCGGCGGCGATGAGGGTGGGCTATGAAAGTGCGTCGCAGTTCAGTCGGGAGTTTAAGCGCTACTTCGGCGTCACGCCGGGGGAAGATGCGTCACGTATAAGAACCATGCAGGGAGCGTGAAGGGGAAGCTTAGGCCGGGTAAGCGGTAGCGCCACCCGGCTTTTGTTTATGCACTGCAGTACTTTTTCTTAATCACTACCGCGATGGTCCCTACCAGCCCTGCCACCAGCAGGAAAATCGGCAGCACCATCAGGAAGGTCATCACCTGATCTTCGTGGTGTTTCACGAACGGGATCATATTCAGCGCGTAGCCGAGCGTCGTGACCACACCAACCCACAACAGGGCGCTCAGCCAGTTAAAGAACTGGAAGCGGCGGTTCGACAGACCAGAAATGCCCGCCATTGTTGGCAGCAGAGTACGAACAAACGCCAGAAAACGCCCGGCCAGCAGTGCCAGCAGGCCATGCCGATCAAACATGCAGGTCGCACGTTGATGATATTTATGCGGTAACTGGGCCAGCCAGCTTTTCACGACGCGCGTGTTCCCAAGCCAGCGGCCCTGCAAATAGCTCAGCCAGCAGCCCAGGCTGGCTGCGGAAGTGAGGATCACCATCGTTGGCGTGAAGTCCATGACGCCTTTGCCGATCAACGCCCCGGCAAGTAAAAGCAAACTGTCACCGGGTAAAAATGACGCTGGCAGTAATCCATTTTCCAGAAACAGAGTCGCGAACATCACGAAATAGACGATACCTAAGACGTGAGGGTCCGCCAGCGCGGCAAAATCGTGTTGCCAGAGCGCTGCGATAATATCTTGAATAACAGCCATGGACTTTCCTGTGGAACAGCAGATATAGAGCTATTGTACTCCTTTATTTGCGCTTCGGGTTTGATCCCGGGCGCAACTAATGCGGACTTTTCTGGTGGCAATGTTCACAAAAACGTCCAGGGAGTACATTTTCAGCCAGCACTCTACACGATACGCTCAAACCCTGCTGTTAAATCCGCGATTAAATCGTCAACATTTTCTAAACCGATATGCAGTCGGATCAGGGTTCCGCTGAAGTCCACTTCACCACCGGGACGCAAAGCCGCGATCTGCTCCGGTTGGTTTGGCAGGATCAGGGATTCAAAGCCGCCCCAGGAGTAGGCCATGCTGAAGAGGGTAAAATTATCCAGATAGTTTGCCAGTTCGTCATTATTCAGCCGTTTTTTAAGAACGAATGAGAACAAACCGCTACTCCCCGTAAAGTCCCGTTGCCAGTATTCATGACCTTTGCTGCCGGGCAACGCCGGATGGTTGACGCGCTCAACCTGCGGGTGTTGCGCCAGCCATTCGGCTATTTTCAGGCTGCTTTCGTGATGCTGACGCAGACGCACGCCCAGCGTACGGAGCCCGCGGCTGGTCATGTAGGCGGTATCCGCATCCACCATTTGCCCCATCAGGTAGGCATTTTCACGCAGCTGATCCCAGCAGCGTGCATTGGATACCGCAGTGCCAATCATGCCGTCAGAATGGCCAATCAGGTATTTGGTCGCCGCCTGAATCGAGATATCAATGTCAAACTCCAGTGCTTTAAACAGCACGCCCGCCGCCCACGTGTTGTCGATCATGATGATCGCTTCTGGCGCTTTGCTACGAACCGCTTTCACGATAGCCGGGACGTCGTGGACTTCCATGGTGAGTGACCCTGGAGATTCCAGGAACACGATACGCGTGTTTGGCTGAATAAGTTCTGCGATGCCTTCGCCGATCAGCGGGTCGAACCAACCGGTTGTTACGCCGAGCTTACTGAGGATTTTGGTGCAGAAGTCCTGGCTGGGTTCATAGGCGGTGTTGGTCATCAGAATATGATCGCCTTGTTCCACAAACGCCAGAATGGTATTGGCGACGGCTGCCGCACCACACGGGAACAGCGCACAGCCCACGCCACCTTCCAGTTCGCACATGGCCTCCTGGAGTGAAAAATGGGTTAGCGTGCCGCGACGACCATAAAAAAGTCCGCCTTTTGCGCGGTTACGCGTGGCGATTTTTTTCTCCTCAACGGTATCAAATACCAGTGAGGAGGCTCGTTGAATCACGCTATTGACCGATCCCTGGGTGTATTTTTTGCTGCGTCCTGCCTGTACCAGCGTGGTATCAAGATGCTTCTTTGTCATGTTCGCTAACCCTGTTTTTATACGTCTGGACGTCCAGACTACCACGATTGTAAAAAACTGCACCCGGATGCTTATCGAATAAGCAGAAAATATTAGCAAAAAATCGCATAAGAAATTTTTACTGCGTAAGCGCAAGGAAAGTGAGCGAAAATTACGGCACCATGCAAATACTAATGAGAACTACTATCAATTCGACGATGTTTTGATATTATTACGTTCAGATTTTGTGATTTGCGTCCTGGAGATACAGAGTGGGTAATAATTTGATGCAGACGGATCTCTCCGTTTGGGGCATGTATCAACATGCTGACATCGTGGTTAAGATTGTGATGATCGGCCTGATTCTGGCGTCCGTTGTCACCTGGGCTATCTTCTTCAGCAAAAGTGCTGAGCTGCTTTCGCAGAAGCGTCGCCTTAAGCGGGAGCAACAGCAACTGGCTGAAGCCCGCTCTCTGGATCAGGCTTCAGATATGACCTCATCCTTCCACGTAAAAAGCCTGACCACCCTGTTAGTTAATGAAGCTCAGAACGAGCTGGAACTTTCCGCTGGCAGTGAAGATAACGAAGGTATTAAAGAACGTACCGGCTTCCGTCTGGAGCGTCGTGTTGCCGCTGTAGGTCGACATATGGGCCGTGGCAATGGTTATCTGGCGACGATCGGCGCGATCTCGCCGTTCATCGGGCTTTTCGGTACGGTCTGGGGCATCATGAACAGCTTTATCGGTATCGCGCAGTCTCAAACTACCAACCTTGCGGTGGTTGCGCCGGGTATCGCGGAAGCGCTGCTGGCGACGGCAATCGGTCTGGTTGCCGCAATCCCGGCTGTGGTTATCTACAACATCTTCGCGCGTATGATTGGCAGTTACAAAGCCACTCTCGGTGATGTTGCAGCACAGGTTCTGCTACTGCAAAGTCGCGATCTTGATTTGAATGCCAGCTCGGTTAAGCCGGTGCACGCGGCGTCTAAACTGCGCGCAGGTTGATGCTATGGCGATGCGTCTGAACGAAAATCTGGACGATAACGGCGAAATGCATGAAATCAACGTAACGCCGTTTATCGACGTTATGCTGGTTCTGCTGATTATCTTCATGGTGGCTGCGCCGCTGGCGACGGTGGATGTGAAGGTGAATCTACCTGCCTCTTCCAGCCAGCCACAGCCGCGCCCGGAGAAGCCAATCTATATCTCGGTAAAAGCGGATAAATCCATGTTCCTCGGGAACGACCCGGTGACGGCCGACTCTGTCATCCCGGCACTGGATCAGCTCACGGGTGGCAAGAAGGACACCACGGTCTTCTTCCGTGCGGATAAAACCGTCGATTATGAAACCATGATGAAGGTAATGGACACGCTGCATCAGGCGGGTTATCTGAAGATTGGGCTGGTCGGCGAAGAGAAAGCGACCGTGAAGTAAAAAAGAGCTGGCGAAAGCCGGCTTTTTTTATGCATATCGGTTTGATTATTTTTTTGTATCAGTGGATGCAGGAGCGGTCGGGTGAGAAGCCAGCGCGTCCTCATCAAGCGCCACGCAGGTGACGTTTGAGGTACGGTACTCACCGTCTGACAGCTTGCGCGTCAGACGCAGGGTGGCGATTTCTCTGGCAAGCAGATACTGATAATTGGCCTCAAGACGTCCCAGCACCTTCTCTTTCAGTTCTGGACGCTGCTCGATGATGGCATTCACCACGGCACCGTAAATTTCTTCTTTGACCTGTAGCGGGTAAATTTCACGGCGATTCTGCCATTTCAGACGCACGAGCGTCGCCGGGATCGATACCAAATCTTGTGTTATACGCGTCATCTCGTCATTTTTTGTCTTTCTCAGCGCGTCGAGATTTTGCTTTAAGATAAATTCATCACTTTTTTTATCATCTAAAGTCAAATAAACGTCGTTATTTTTAATTTCTTTCACGTTAATCTTCCCCCAGGGTGTAAAATATAGGGTTGTTTTTTTCTCGTGTAATTAGATTAAGCCAAATTTCATTGCCCGCTTCATTTATTTCTTCTGTTTTTTCGGCCATTATTTGACTTAGTTTCTGGGCATCTATTTCGCCTTCGGCTTGCAGGTCATTCAGCAGATGGACAAAGGCTTCAATTTTTATAGCGCGAAATAAGCGGTCCTTTATATGACGATCGTGCTCTTCCAGCAACATATTACGGGATTTCCCTGTTTGGGAAACGCCAATTAATATGTCAGGCTCGAAATCGGAGAGCTTTCTTTTTCCCTGAGTGAAACTCGCCTCTTTTTCTGCTTCCGCGGGTTGCTGTTCCACAGACGCAATGTGGTACTTAGCCGGGACGAGATAGTCGGGCAGCATTTTTAATTTCCTTTAATTTCAACAGGGTGGGGTTGGTAAAGGCGTGAGATTCGTTGACAATATCATGAGGCAATTTTAAAATCAAAAAAAATGGAGCCTACCCATGAACAGCATCTTTTTTACGGTCATCACATTACTATTACTGACCGCTGGTGTTCTTTTATTGATGCAGGAATTCAATAAAACGAAAGTGTCGAAGGACGCCAGTGAACCTCCACAACCTGAACGGATGACAAAAGAGGAAGGGGAAGATCATTTCTCTGTATTGATGAACTCAGTAACGCCTGTTTGGTACTGGCGGGTGAACCATGAATATATCGACTTTTTACACGCGACAATTAAACGCATGAAAATGTCGGAAATTAATGATACGCCCGGACTGTTTGAGGCACAGCGTCGCTGCAGCGACCTGAATTCAGCAGTGTATAAATATTATGATAATATCAAAAAACGCTGTCTGAACGGTGAGAAAGTATCATATTCCGACCTCGACGTATTAAATCTGCGTCAGTGCTTTCGTGAGTTCAGTCTGGAAGCCTATCCTGAGCTGGTGGCGCTTGTCTGGCCGGAGTACGCACGTCCGGAGGTTAACCCGGATAACGTCTGAGTGACGTACCGTTGAGTTATTGCAAACAGTCAGCGCCGTTGAGATATACTGGGCGCTGGTTTCTTTTGCAAACAGGACTTTATGGAACGCTTTTTTGAAAATGCCATGTACGCCTCTCGCTGGATACTGGCTCCCGTCTATTTTGGCCTTTCGCTGGCGCTTATCGCTCTGACGATTAAGTTCTTTCAGGAAATCTGGCATGTTTTGCCGAACATTTTTTCCATTGCCGAAGCGGATTTGATTCTGGTTCTGCTGTCGCTGGTAGATATGACCCTGGTGGGCGGACTGCTGGTGATGGTGATGTTCTCTGGCTACGAAAATTTTGTCTCCCAGCTTGATATCGACGAGCGTAAAGAGAAGCTCAGCTGGCTGGGCAAAATGGATGCTTCATCGCTGAAGAATAAAGTGGCCGCGTCGATTGTGGCAATCTCCTCTATCCACCTGTTACGCGTATTTATGGACGCGAAAAATGTCCCGGATAACAAACTGATGTGGTACGTCATTATCCATCTGACGTTTGTGTTGTCAGCGTTTGTGATGGGGTATCTGGATAAGATCAGTAAGAAGTAAAGTACGTGTCCCCCTCGGCCTACGGGCTGAGGGGGCGAAATGACCTATTTATCTGATGATGCCTGCCACAGGTTCAACTCCCCGTCCGCAACATGTCGATCAATCCTTTCCAGCTCATCTTCGCTGAAGTGCAGGTTATCCAGGGCCCGAACGTTTTCTTCGATCTGGGCCGGGCGACTTGCACCGATCAGCACTGAGGTAACGCGTTCATCCTTGAGCAACCAGCTTAGCGCCATCTGCGCCATCGTCTGTCCACGGACATGCGCCATTTCACTCAGCAAACGCAGGCTGTTGAGATTTGCTTCGGTCAGCATTTTTTCCGTCAGGCCGCGTACCTTTTTACCCTCGCGCTGCATGCGAGAATCTTCAGGGATCCCGTTCAGGTATTTTCCGGTAAGCAACCCCTGCGCCAGCGGGGTAAACGCAATGCAACCCGTCCCGTTTTGCTTAAGCGTATCCAGCAGGCCGGTGTTATCTACCCAGCGGTTGAGCAGGTTGTAGGATGGCTGATGAATAAGCAGCGGAATTTTCCACTCACGCAACAGGTCAGCCATTTTCTGGGTGCGCTCCGTTGAATAGGATGAAATCCCGATATACAGCGCTTTACCGCTTTGCACAGCATGGGCCAGTGCCGCCGCAGTCTCTTCCATCGGCGTATTTTCATCGACGCGATGGGAATAGAAAATATCAACATACTCCAGACCCATCCGCTTCAGACTTTGATCGAGACTGGCAAGCAAATATTTGCGCGAACCGCCTGACCCATACGGCCCCGACCACATGTCGTAACCCGCTTTAGTGGAGATAATCAGTTCGTCGCGATACCCGGCAAAATCCTCCCGCAGAAGGCGGCCAAAATTTTCTTCTGCACTACCCGCCGGTGGGCCGTAGTTGTTGGCAAGATCAAAATGGGTAATACCGAGATCGAAGGCTTTGCGCAGCAGCGCGCGCTGGGATTCGAGAGGGTGTACGTGGCCAAAGCTATGCCACAAACCAAGCGATAGTGCTGGCAGGCGCAAGCCGCTTTTTCCGCAGTAGCGGTACTGCATATTTTCATAGCGGGCGGGGTCAGGGTTCCAGGACATGATGTCTCCTTTTTTATCGTTGAATTTTCGAAACAACGTTTTCATTCTGAACTTATCACATCACAAATGACATAACTAAGCGCGAGGTGATGGTTAACGTCAGCTGTGTGACTAATGAAGCCACGCTAATCAAAAATGATCACAAAACGTTATAATTTCCCCGGTTCCTGCCGATAACGAGAGAAGTACTCGCCTCTGGGCGAATTCACCCTCACGGCAAGGAAGACTTATGAATATGCTCCGTAATTTCACGATCCGCTTCGTCATGCTGACGATTCTCGGGATCTTTTGTTTAATGTGGGCGGGTGTTGGCCTGTACAGTACCTGGTCCCTTTCGCGTGTTTCGGATGGCAATGACGTGGATCGTCAACTGGTCAAACAGATGACGGTACTCAGTCAGGGCAACGATCAGTATTTCCGCTTTGTGACCCGTTTGAGCCGTGCGATGGAAGTCAAAGCCGCAGGCGGCACGCCGGATTTGGCCTCTGCCCAACAGGCACTGGATAACATGGGTAAGAAACTGGCCGAGATGAAAGCGATCTCGCCAGGACCAATGGACGAACAGATTTCTGCTCAGGTCATCGGTACCTGGCAGGCGTTGCTTGATCAAGGTATCACGCCGCAAATGCAGCAGGCGAAGCTGGAGACTCTGGATGGCTATCGCCAGCAGGCCAATAACGTTACCCCGCCGCTAAGCCGCGCGTTTGGTGCTGCTGCCGAGAACTTTAACAACGCGGCCGCGAAGGCGCTCGACAGCACCCGCGTGGTGGTGGACAACCTGACCAGCATGACGCGTACGGTGATTATCACCGCCACTATTATCGGCCTGCTGATCCTGCTTTTCACCGACCGCTACCTGGTCGCGATGCTGGTCAAACCGCTGGACCGCATTCGCCAGCAGTTCCGCCAGATTGCCCAGGGCGATCTCAGTCAGCCAATTGAACCCTTCGGCCGCAACTGCGTGGGACAGTTGGTTCCTCTGTTGAGCGCGATGCAGGACAGTCTGCGCGAAGCGGTCAGCACTATCCGCTCCGGCAGTGAAAATATCTGGCGCGGTGCGACGGAAATCTCCAGTGGTAATAACGATCTCTCTTCCCGTACCGAAGAGCAGGCTGCCGCACTGGAAGAGACGGCTGCCAGCATGGAACAACTGACTGCAACCGTGAAACTGAATGCGGAAAGCGCGCGTCAGGCAAGCCAACTGGCAGATGTGGCATCGACCACCGCCAGCCGTGGCGGCTCGCTGGTGGAAGAAGTGGTGACCACCATGAGCGGCATTTCTGAAAGCTCGAAGAAAATTGCTGAAATCACTAACGTCATCAACAGCATTGCCTTCCAGACCAACATTCTGGCACTCAATGCGGCCGTTGAAGCGGCACGCGCGGGTGAGCAGGGGCGTGGTTTCGCCGTGGTTGCGGGTGAAGTCCGTAACCTGGCAAGCCGTAGCGCCAACGCGGCAAAAGAAATTGAAGGGCTGATCGCTGATTCCGTTAATCGGGTAGAGCAGGGGGCTCAGCTGGTGGGCGACACAGGTACCACCATGGATGCGATTTTGCGCGACGTGACGGAAGTGACAACCATTATGAAGCAAATCGCCTCCGCCTCTGAGGAGCAAAGCAAGGGCATTTCGCAGGTCGGGATTGCCATTACCCAGATGGACGGCGTTACCCAGCAAAACGCCTCGCTGGTGGAAGAGGTTTCCGCAGCAGCGGCAGCGCTGGAGCGTCAGACCGAAGATCTTCAGCGCTCGGTGCAAAAGTTCCGCCTGACGGCATAACGCAACGTTGCAAGGCCGCCTTGTGCGGCCTTGTATTATTAACGCCTTCCTCATTCAGCGCGCGCTGAAACTGCTATTCTTTTGCTAACCCCCCTGACGTTCTGGGCTCTCTTCTATGAGGTGTTGCTATGAACAGATCGTTGTCCGTCATCCCTGTACTATCTTTCATGTTTCTTGTGCTGTTTTCGGTATCTGTCAGCGCCACCCAGCAGGCGCAAGAGCGGCGTGTGTCGCGTGATGTCAGGCAGGAAACCCGCGACGCGTCACGGCAGGTGAAGCAGACCTGCGTGGCGAACAATAACCAGAGTAATCACGACTGCCGTCAGGACAAGCGTCAGATGAAACAGGCCGGACGGCAAAAAGCGCGGGATATTAAGTATTAATCAGATTTGCGAGACGGCTTCCGGGAATGCCCCTTGTCGGCTCGGGCAATACTGCCAGGTCTTAACCCAGTTGCTGATCGGCCGCGCCCTGCCAGAGGAGATGGCGCGCGTGATAGAGGATTTGCTGTGTGAGCTGGTGGGATATTACGCCGATACGCTGAAAGCGCCGCGCTGGATAAATACGCCGGAAGGTCATATCGCGATTAATTAAAATTGTTTTATGTTGCCGGGCGGCGGCTGCGCCTTGCCCGGCCTACGTTATTATTTTCATGTGTTAATGTAACAATATATTTGGCATTTTCTGCACCGTAACGGCGATGGGAATTAATATAGCCTTAAGCTCCTCCCGACATTATTAATTTTCTTATTTTACCGGAAATAATACAGTCTATGAAAAAGTCCTATATTGTATTGGCCGTCATGGCAGGCTTGGCTATGGTTAATTCAGCAATGGCGCAAAGCGTCACCGTGGATGTCCCGAGCGGTTATAAAGTGGTGATTGTCCCGTCATCCACCACGGTTCCGCAGGCGGTAACCGTCGCGCCTGCACCGTCACAAACTGTCTATGCCGCGCCAGCGCCTGCTCCGGTTTATCACCCGCGTGCGCGGCATGTGGCGAGCGTGGCGGAAGGGATGGTGATTGAGCATCAGTACGACGATCATCATTGATGCTTCGCACTCAGCAATGCGGCAGCAGGCTAAGCGCTTGCTTAACTGCCGCCTGCAAACGAGATTCCGGAACACCGTCCCTGGCCTGCACCGACAAACCATGTAAAAAGACGGCAAAATAGTCTCCCAGACTCTCTGCATCGGTCGTATCCGGCAGTTCACCGTTATGCACTGCCTGGTGGAGACGATCGATGATCTGCTGCGTACGCTGCAGGCGATGCTGTGCCAGCCAGGTTTTGAGCGTTTCATTTTCCGCACTGACGCTGGCTGCAGAGGCCACCACCATACATCCTTGCGGCAAATCCGGATGGCAGTACAGGTGAACCGCATCCATTAACAGCGTCTGGATGGTATCCCGCACGTTGCCCCCTGCGGATAAGGCCCGATCCGCAAAACCGCCTTCCTGTTTTTCGTAATCGGCGATAGCTTCCCGAAAGAGCTGCTCTTTTGAACCGAATGCCTTGTAAATCCGTGCCGATGCAATCCCCAGCTCTGCCACTAGATCCGACATTGAGGTTCCTTCATAACCCTGTCGCCAGAACAGGTTGCGCGCTTTGATAAGCGCCTGGTCACGATCGAACTGGCGCGGTCTGCCTGCCATTTTGTTGCTCCGGTTGGTCCTGAATTCAGTGAAACAGGATCGCCTAAATCATCTGGATTACCAACGAATTTATAATTTTCGCTTGCGGTTATCCGGCTTTACTCCTATTGTTTGTCAATCGACAAACAATAGGAGTATACGATGAAAACCCTCAAAGGTCCCTCTCTCCATCTGGCTCAGTTCAGCGATGATGCGGCCCCATTCAATAATTTGCCTGCGATAGCCCGGTGGGCGGCGGAAACGGGGTTTAGCGCTCTGCAAATCCCGGTATGGGATCGCCGTCTCTTCGACGTGGCGACGGCGGCAGAAAGCCAGACCTACTGCGACGATCTGACCGGTATGCTGGCGGAGCATGGCCTGGTGGTGAGTGAGCTGACCAGCCACATCTTCGGCCAACTGATGGCGGTACATCCTGCTTACGACAGCTTATGCGACAGCTTTGCGCCGCCGGAAGTCCACGGCAACCCACTGGCCCGCGGCGAATGGGCACAGCAACAGCTGCTGATGGCGGTCAAGGCCTCTGCCAGGCTTGGACTCAGCGATCTGGGTACCTTCTCTGGCTCGCTGGCGTGGCCCTATTTGTTCCCGTTCCCGCAGCGCCCGGAAGGGTTAATTGAAACCGCCTTTGACGAGCTGGCCAGGCGCTGGATGCCGGTGCTTAACGCCTGTGACGAGCAGGGTATTAACCTCTGCTATGAGATCCACCCGAGCGAAGATCTGCATGATGGGGTGACGTTTGAAATGTTTTATCAAAGGGTGAAAGAGCATCCCCGCTGCCGGATACTTTTCGACCCCAGCCACATGGTGCTACAGCAGCTTAACTATCTGGAGTTTATTGATATTTATAAGGACATGATCAACATGTTCCACGTCAAAGACGCTGAATTTAATCCGACCGGGCGTCAGGGTATTTATGGTGGCTATCAGTCGTGGGTCGATCGTGCAGGACGTTTTCGCTCATTAGGTGACGGCCAGGTGGATTTCAGGGCTATTTTCTCGAAGCTGACTCAATACGATTATGCCGGCTGGGCAACCCTGGAATGGGAGTGCTGTCTGAAAAATCCGCTGGATGGTGCCAGAGAAGGGGCTGCGTTCATCCGCGACCACATTATTCACATCACCGATAAAGTCTTCGATGATTTCGCCGGTGCGCCAGTTAACCCTCAGCAAATCAACGCATTACTCGGCATTCGCTAAGCTACGACATCACAGGGAGTCACCATGGAACAACAATACGGTGAGATCGCGCACGCGGATCTCAGGGCAGAACACGTCTATACGAAAGTGAACGGACAGCGCATCCACTGCGTCGTGGCGGGAAAAGGACAACCGGTATTGCTGATACCGGGCTGGCCGCAGACCTGGTATACCTGGCGCTATGTCCTTCAGGCGCTGGCGGCGGCGGGTTTTCAGGCGATAGCGGTCGACCCTCCGGGCATTGGTGAGTCAGATAAACCGCGCGACGGCTATGATACCGGACGTGTCGGTGCCATGCTGCATACCATGATGGCGCAGCTGGGCCATTCGCGTTATAGCATAGTGGGTCACGATATCGGCATGTGGGTTGGTTATGCCATGGCGAGCGATTTTCCTCAGGCGATAGAAAGACTTGTGCTGACAGAAGCGGTTATCCCTGGACTGGCACCACCACCGCCGATTTTTGTCGCACCGGAAGAGAACATCTTTCTCTGGCACTTCATGTTCAATCAACTGGCGGATCTACCCGAAACCCTGACCAGCGGGCGCGAATCACAGTATCTCAGCTATATTTTCGACCGCTGGTCTCATCGACGTGAACGGGTTGCCGCAGAGGTGTATATCGCCGCCTATTCAACGCCCGGCGGGCTGCGTGCGGGATTCGACTATTATCGCGCTATACCGGAAACCATCCGGCAGAACCAGCGCCGTGCGCAAACGCCGCTAACCATGCCGGTGTTAACGGTGGGGGCCGAACATGCGACGCGTGATGCGCCGTTGATAACTCTACAGGGCAATGCCCTTGATTTGCGTGGCGAGACGGTGGCGGACTGCGGGCATTTTATTACCGAAGAGTGTCATGAGGCGTTTATTGGGCTAATCGTACCCTTTCTCTCAGAGGACACCGATCGTGCCGCTTGATAAAAACATTGCAGACTTTCTGGCTGCGTCATCGGGCGCGCCGCAACCGGCGTCGTTAGCCGACCTGCGTGCCGCCACCGAAGTGGATTTGTTGCGGCTACAGGGTGAGGAGGAAACAGATTGCGGCATTCAACATTACGTTGTTATCGCTGATGATGGTTACGCTATCGGTCTTCGCGCGTATACGCCTGCTGCCTCAAACGCTGAAATCGTTCTGCCTGCAATGCTCTTTGCTCACGGCGGCGGATGGTGTCTGGGCTCGCTGTCGCTGTACGATCGGCCCTGTCAGGCACTGGCCAATGCTACTGGTCGGAAAATACTCTCCGTTGATTACCGTCTGGCACCGGAGTTCCCCTTCCCAAGGCCGTTAGAAGATGTTTATCAGGCACTGTGCTGGGCCAGTGAACAGGCCGCGCTTTTGGGGATAGATGCGACCCGTCTGGCGGTGGGCGGCGACAGTGCTGGCGGCAATCTTGCTGCCGCGACAGCTCTGCTGGCCCGGGATCGCGGCGGACCTCACATTGAGCATCAGTTGCTGCTCTACCCGGCGTTAAGTCGCGAAATGTCGTCCCAAAGCTATTGTGAATTTGCTGAAGGTTATTATTTAACGCGTGATGCGATGGTGTTTTGCTGGGAGAACTATCTGGGAGAATGTCGTCATCCTTATGCCGAGCCGCTGCATATGGCCTCGCTGAGGGGGTTACCGCCAGCAACCATCCTGAGTTGTGAATATGATCCCTTGCGCGATGAGGCTGAAGAGTATGCTCTGCGGCTTGAGGAGGCGGGGGTGCCAGTACGCTGTGAACGGTTGCCGGGAATGGTGCATGCCTGCATGCATATGTCAGGGTTAACGCCAGCCGCGCGTCGGTTATTCGAACGGGCTTGTATCTAATTCAAAAAAACAAAAAACCCAGCGCGATCGCTGGGTTTATTATTCATGCCTGTTCACAAGGTGGCACACAGCCCTAGTGCGTCGCTTCACCAATCAGCGCGCCTGTACCCGCACCAACCGCTGCACCTTTCAGCACGCTCTTGCCGGTAACCGCCGCGGCACCTGCGCCCACGGCAGCACCTACCGCACCACCTTTACGCGCGTCTTTGCCTTTTTCGCCGTTTTTGAACATCGCCCCCGTACCAGCGCCAACGACGGCACCGCCAACGGTTGATTTCAGATCTTTGCCCGTGGCTGCGCCAATGGCCGCGCCTGCTACCGCGCCGGCAGCGGTTTTGTCGATGGCCATTCCCGAGGTAGAAAAAATGAGAGCGCTGATAACCAGCGTTGTTTTAATGAGTTTCATAACAGATCCTTTGTGACTGCTGTCGGTTAATTCGTCGTATCTCACGGTCTGGTGTGAGAAAAACGGACAAATAGTGCCAGCAATATGGGGGCAGCCTTTAAGCTAATCATGCCCTGGGAAAGGATCCTTGCAGCCGGGCGGTGTCCCGCCCGGCCAGCTATCACGCCTGACGTTTGTCTTCGGTATTTGTCTCGAAGTCACTCGCCGCGTGGCGTTCGTGAAGCTGCTCGTTCAGCTCGCCGCTGGTGCGGTTAACGATACGCCCGCGCTTCACGGCTGGGCGATGCGCAATGTCTTTTGCCCAGCGCTGAACGTTGATGTACTTCTCCGCGTCCAGGAACTCGGCGGCGTTATACACGCTTCCCAGCGCGACGCACCCAAACCACGGCCAGATTGCCATATCCGCGATGGTGTATTCCTCACCGGCCACGTAACGGCCGCGGGCCAGCTGTTTATCCAGCACGTCGAACAGGCGTTTGGCTTCCATGGTGAAGCGGTCAATCGCATATTCAATTTTCACCGGAGCATAGTTGTAGAAGTGGCCAAACCCGCCGCCGAGGAACGGGGCGGCCCCTTGCAGCCAGAACAACCAGTTCAGGGTTTCCGTGCGGCCTGCTGGATCTTTTGGCAGGAAGTGACCAAATTTTTCTGCCAGGTAAAGCAGAATGCTGCCGGATTCAAATACGCGCGTCGGCGGAGTCGTGGAGTGATCGCGCAGCGCGGGTATTTTCGAGTTCGGGTTCACCTCTACAAACCCGCTGGAGAACTGATCGCCTTCGCCAATGCGGATCAACCATGCGTCGTACTCGGCGCCCGTCACGCCCAGCGCCAGCAGCTCTTCGAGCATGATCGTTACTTTCTGACCGTTCGGTGTGCCCAGGGAGTAGAGCTGTAGCGGATGAGAACCCACAGGGAGCTCTTTCTCATGTGTCGCACCGGAGATGGGACGGTTGATGTTGGCGAATGCACCGCCGTTGTTCTTTTTCCATTCCCACACTTTCGGTGGCTGATAAGTGTTGTCTGACATGTTGGTCTGCCTTTTGAGTGATGTGTTGAGGCAGTGTAGCAGGAGATTTGTGAACCGTTTAACGATGTGAGCGCAATCAATTAACCGCTATTCCTTCTGGCGCTTATATATATCAAATTCGGCATAAGCTTAATCGAAAATCGCATTTTCATAATTAATGCAGAAACCGATAAAGCTGCATATGATGCTTCAACATAAATAAAAGATGCAGTAATAAACACTTTATAAGGCAAGGAGTTAGTGAGATGCGCAAGCTTCTGTTATCGGCAGTGCTGGTTTCGCTCGCGTTAGGCCTGGCTGGCTGTGATGATGCGAAAAATAAAGAGACAAATACGCCCTCAGCGGCAAAAAGCGACGCGCCAAAAGAGGGCGGTTCGCTGATTATTGGTATAACCTCCGGCGACCCGTTAGCCGTTAATCCGCTCTATGCCAGCGACCGTACCACGTTAACGATCATGCAGGCGCTCTATGCCCCGCTGTATAGCTTTAATAACGGCAACATTGAGTGGGGTCTGGCGGAAAGCATGACGCCCTCCGCCGACAACCTGAGCTATACCCTGACGTTAAAACCCAACCTGAAATGGCAGGACGGCCAGCCGCTGACGGCGGACGACGTGGTCTTTACGTTCAATAAACTGCTGGATGCCAAACAGCATAGCTTCTTCCGCAGCATGTTTACCTGGGGCGGCAAGCCCGTTGAAGTGAGCAAGGTCGACGACCGCACCGTTAAGTTCACCTTACCGCAGGTTAGCGCCGCCTTTACCGGAACCCTGGTGCAGATCTACCCGATCCCGCAGCACGTGTTCGCCGGTGAAGGCGATCTGGAAAAGAGCAGCAAAAACGATGCGCCGGTCGGCTCCGGGCCGTTCAAATTTAAAGAGTACCGCGCCGGGCAGTATTACGCCCTGACCCGTTTTGACGATTACTGGAACGGCAAAGCGAAGCTTGATTCAGTGACCTACCGTTTCGCCAAAGACAGTAACGCCGCCAACCTGGCGCTGCAAAACGGTGAAATCAACCTCAAGATGGTTGACCCGCAGGATGTGAACCGCCTGAAAAATACCGGGAAGTTTGACTTCGTGGTCTATCCTGAAGGTCGTCTGGCCTATATGACGTTCAACCAGAACGTGCCGGTGATGAAGAGCAAAGCGCTGCGTCAGGCCATTGCTTATGCCATCAACAAGGACGAGCTGACCCAGACCGCGTTTACCTCGCTCGACTACGCCAAACCGGCAACCTCGTTCCTGACGCCAGATACGCTTTACAAGACGGATGACGTCGAGCAGTACAAATTCGATCTGCAAAAAGCCAAAGACCTGCTGAAAACATCCGGCGCGCCGGATAACCTCAAGCTGCGCCTGGCGTATGTGAACACCAACAAAACCCAGGAGAGCATGGCGCTCTATATTCAGCAGGCGCTGAAGGGCATTGGGGTGAGCGTGGAGCTGATGCCGCTGGACTCCAACGCCATGTCTCAGCGCAGCCTCGATATGAACAATACCGCGTGGGAGCTGAACCTGGGCGGCTACATCATGGGCTCCGAGCCGGATGGTTACAAATCGCTGTTCATGAGCAACGAAGCCTATAACTACGCGCACTACAAAAATCCGCAGTTCGATGCCCTCTGGGATAAAGGCGCGGTGGAAACCGACGCCGCTAAACGTGCCGATATCTACAAGCAAATTCAGCAGACGGTGGCGAATGACATGACGTACTACCCGATTGCCTACACCAATGCGACCGTCGCGGTGGACAAGCGTTTCGGCGGCACCCAGGAGGCAGAGCCGAAACCAGTCTACCTCTTCCAGGATCTGTCAAAAATCTATCAGAAATAAGCGATTGTCCCGGCCGTCGGGTCGGGGCTTTGGTAAGGGCACGTCGTGAACACACTTCTTACGCGTCGGCTGCTGCAATTACTGCCGATGCTGTTCTTTATTTCACTGGTGGCGTTTTTGCTGGTCAAACTCGCACCCGGCGATCCGGTGGCGGCCTACATTACGCCGCGCATGGCCCCGGAGGATATCGAGCGTATTCGCCAGAGCCTGGGGCTGGATAAGCCCCTGGTCACGCAGTACGTCCTGTGGCTAAAAAACGTCCTGCAGGGCGATCTCGGCTATTCGCTGATTTACCACCGCCCGGTGCTGGAGATGATCGGCGAACGCATTCCGGCCACGCTGGGGCTGATGGGGTCGTCGCTGCTGATGGCTATCGTGCTGGCGATCCCGCTGGGCCTGCTGGCGGGGGCATTTAAGCACCGCTGGCTGGATCATCTGCTCAATTTATTCGCCTATATCGGCATCTCGGTACCGATTTTCTGGTTCGGCATTTTGCTCATCACCGTTTTTGCCGTGCAGCTTAACTGGTTCCCCAGCATGGGAATGCGCACCATCGGCATGGAGGACAACGGGCTGGATCTGCTGCGCCACGGCGTGCTGCCGTGTATTGCCCTCACGTTCTATAACCTCTCCAGCTACGTGCGCTACATCCGCTCCAACACCATCTCGCAGCTCTCGGCCGACTACGTGCAGACCCAAGTGGCTTACGGCGCGACGCGCTCCAGTATTCTGTTCCGCCATGTGCTGAAAAATGTGTTGCTGCCGGTGATCACCCTGTTCGGCCTGTCGTTCGGTGAGCTGATTGTGGGGGCCTATGTGACGGAAAGCGTCTTCTCCTGGCCAGGGATGGGGCTGCTCGGGATCCAGTCGATCGCTTCGCTGGACTACCCGCTGATCATGGCGATCATCATGCTCTCGTCGATGATGCTGATCGTCGGTAACCTGATCGCCGATGTGCTTTATCGCTTCGCCGATCCCCGCATTCGTACGCTGAGGTAACCCGGATGAGCAGACGCTGGCAGCAGGTTCGTCACCAGCTGCGCCGCAACCGTCCGGCGCAGTTCTCCCTGTTTGTGCTTTTTATTTTCGTTGTCGCCGCGCTCTGTGCGGGCTTAAGTCCGTACGATCCGGACCGGATGGCGCTTGGCGCACGCACGTTGCCACCGGATGCCGCGCACTGGTTCGGCACCGACGAGTACGGACGCGACTACTTCACCCGCGCGCTGTATGGCGGCCAGATCTCCCTGATGGTCGGTTTTCTCGCCATGCTCTTTTCCACGCTTATCGGCACGGTAGTGGGAACGGTGAGCGGCTATTTTGGCGGCTGGCTGGATAACCTGATGATGCGCGCCGTGGATATCCTGATGGCCATTCCGGCCTTCTTCCTGCTGCTGGTGGTGAATGCTTACCTCAAGCCGGGCGTGGATAACATCATTCTGATTATCAGCCTGCTGACGTGGATGAACATGTCGCGGCTGGTGCGTGCTGAAACCCTATCGGTGAAAGAGCGCGAGTACGTGCTGTATGCCCGCGCGTCGGGGGAGCATCCTCTGCGCATTATCATGCGCCACATTATTCCCGGCGTGCTGCCGACCATTATCGTGGCGGCCACGCTCAATATCGCCTCGGCCATTTTGATGGAGTCAACGCTCAGCTTCCTGGGGCTGGGCGTGCAGGCGCCTGCGGCGTCGTGGGGAAGCATGCTTAACAACGCGCAGTCTTACATTGGCGAGGCATCGTGGCTGGCGATGTTCCCCGGCATTCTGATCCTGTTGACGGTGTTCAGCTTTAACGTGCTGGGCGATGTATTTCGTACCGCCTTTGAGCCAGGAGCGAATCGCGATGAGTAACTTATTAGCGCTTGAGAACCTGCAAACCACGTTCCGCACCCGCGAGGGCGAGGTTCATGCGGTGCGCGGCGTGAGCTTTCAGGTGCAGCCGGGGGAACTTGTCGGCATTGTTGGCGAGTCGGGCTGCGGGAAAAGCGTCACCTGTAAGTCGATCATTCAGCTTCTGGGGAACAACGGACGGATCGCCGGGGGCAGTATCCGGTTCCAGAACGAGGACCTGGCGCAGAAAACCCCCGCGCAGATGCGCGCCATTCGCGGCAACGAGATCGCGATGATTTTCCAGGATCCGATGACCGCCCTGAACCCGGTGCTAACCATCGGCAAACAGATGGCTGAGATCCTGATGCGCAATAAAGGACTGACCAAAAAAGCGGCCAGGGCAGCGGCGATCGCCATGCTGGAACAGGTGGGTATTGCCGAGGCGGAACGCCGATACGACCAGTATCCGCACGAGTTCAGCGGCGGGATGCGCCAGCGGGTAATGATCGCAATTGCGCTCTCCTGCAACCCGAAGCTTCTTATAGCCGATGAGCCGACCACCGCGCTGGACGTCACCATTCAGGCGCAGATCCTGCGCCTGCTGAAAAGCCTGCAAAAGCAAACCCAAACCGCGATTCTGCTGATCACCCACGATCTCGGCGTGGTGGCGCAGGTCTGCAGTCGCGTGGTGGTGATGTACGGCGGGCTGGTGATGGAGGAAGGGAGCGTGGAAGATATTTTTTATCGCCCTGCGCATCCTTACACCCAGGGGCTGCTGGCCTCGCTGCCGCGCCCGGATGAGGTGAATCAGCGTTTATCGCCGATTGAAGGTTCGCCGCCTGGCCTGCTTAACCCGCCGCCGGGCTGTCCGTTCGCGGAACGCTGCCCGAAACGCACGCCCCAGTGTGAACGACAACCCGCATTTTACACCGCAGGAGAGGGGCATCGTGCTGCCTGCTGGCTATGGGCCGACAAGGAGATTCAGGCATGAGTGAACAACAGGCGCCATTAGTGAGCGTGCGCGATTTGCGCAAGCACTATCCGCTCAACGGCGGTTTGCTGCGTAAAGGCGTGGCCGTGAAAGCGGTTGATGGCGTGAGCTTTGATATCCAGCCTGGCGAAACGTTTGGCCTGGTGGGGGAGTCCGGCTGCGGGAAATCCACCCTCGGGCGCGCCATCCTGCGCCTTTTCGATATCACCTCGGGCGAGATCCACTTTGCCGGGCAGGCGATCGCCCACGCCCGCGAAAAAGAGCTTAAGCCGCTGCGTAAGCGGATGCAGGCGATTTTTCAGGATCCTTATTCCTCGCTCAACCCCGGAATGACCGTGCGACAGCTGGTGGCCGAGCCGATGCAGATCCACGGCTACAGCCGCGAAGAACAGCGGGAACGCACGGAAACGCTGCTCTACAAAGTGGGGCTCAAGCACGAACATCTTGAACGATTCCCGCATGAGTTCAGCGGCGGGCAGCGTCAGCGCATCATTATCGCCCGCGCGTTGTCCGTGCATCCTGAATTTGTGCTGTGCGATGAGCCGCTCTCGGCGCTGGACGTCTCGGTGCAGGCGCAGGTGGTGAATATTCTGCAGGATCTGCAGCAGGAGCTGGGGCTAACCTATCTGTTCATCGCCCACGATCTCTCCATGGTGCGGCATATCTCCAGCCGCATTGGAGTGATGTATCTCGGTAAACTGGTGGAGGTCGCACCAGCGAATGAGCTGTATCAGCGTCCGGCTCACCCGTATACCCGCGCGCTGCTGGCGGCGGTTCCCCAGCCCGATCCGCGTATTCGCAATCTCGAAGATGCAACCCTGCGCGGCGACATTCCTGGCCCCACGTCCGCGCTAGCGGGCTGTAAGTTCTGCAGCCGCTGCCCGCACGCCATGCCGGTTTGCCAGACGCAGGAGCCTGCCATGCAGGAGATTGCACCAGGACATTTCGCGGCATGTTGGTTGTTTAACATGTAATTAATGTGCCTTGCAGGTGTATGATAAATCCACCTCTGTCAGGTTAATTACAACGTGCAGACGACGACAACCCTTTAAGAAAATTGCCGCCTGCCTGTTTTAGGTTGGATACATGCGTAAAGGAAAGTTAAGCAGTGACGCGCCATTCGGGACGTTATTAGGCTATGCGCCGGGTGGCGTGGCGATTTACTCTTCAAATTACGGCAGTCTCGATCCGCGTAAGTACCCGGAAGATGCGGATTTTCGCAGCTATATCGGCAATGAATACATGGGCCACAAGTGGCAATGTGTTGAGTTTGCCCGCCGTTTCCTGTTCCTCAACTATGGTTTCGTTTTTACCGATGTCGGCATGGCATGGGAGATCTTCTCCCTGCGCTTTTTGCGCCAGGTAGTGAACGATAACATTCTGCCGTTACAGGCCTTTTCCAACGGTTCGAAACGCGCGCCGCGAGCCGGAGCGCTGCTTATCTGGCAAAAGGGTGGGGAGTTTCATGAGACCGGCCACGTAGCGGTGATCACCCAGCTTCTGGACGATAAGGTCCGTATCGCGGAGCAGAACGTCATTCACTCACCATTGCCGCTTGGGCAGCAGTGGACGCGCGAACTGCGTTTGAGCGTCGAGAACGGGTGCTACACCATTCATGACACCTTCAACGACACTGAAATTCTCGGCTGGATGATCCAGACGGACGGCACGGAACACAGCATTCCCCAGCCGGAAATCGACGGTGCGCTGTTGAAAATCAGCGGCGCGCGGTTGAAAAACAAACGTCAGTTCGACGGTAAATGGCTTAACGAAAACGACGCGTTGCAGCAGGCATATGTCCGCGCGAACGGCCACTTTATCAATAAAGATCCCTGCCAGTACTTCACCATTACCGAAAGCGCCGAGCAGGAGCTGATCAAAGCGACTAACGAACTGCACCTGATGTACCTGCATGCGACCGACAAAGTGTTGAAAGACGACAACTTACTGGCACTTTTCGACATCCCTAAAATTCTCTGGCCACGTCTGCGCCTCTCCTGGCAGTGGCGCCGTCACCATATGATTACCGGTCGTATGGATTTCTGCATGGATGAGCGGGGCATTAAGGTCTACGAGTACAACGCTGATTCCGCGTCCTGCCACACCGAGGGCGGACTAATTCTCGAAGAGTGGGTGAAAAACGGCTATCGCGGCAACGGACATAACCCGGCGGAAGGGCTGCTGGAAGAGCTAACCGGGGCGTGGAAACACAGCCATGCGCGTCCGTTTGTGCACATCATGCAGGACAACGATGTCGAGGAGGATTATCACGCGCTGTTTATTCAGCGTTCTCTGCTGCAGGCCGGGTTTGAAACCAAAATTCTGCATGGGCTCGGCGCACTGAGCTGGGATGCTGCCGGACAGCTGATTGACGACGAAGGCCGTCACGTGAATTGCGTGTGGAAGACCTGGGCGTGGGAAACCGCGATCGAACAGATCCGCGAGGTGAGCGAAACCGAGTATGCCGCCGTGCCAATCCGCACCGGACATCCTGAAGGCGAAGTGCGCCTGATTGACGTCCTGCTGCGCCCGGAAGTTCTGGTGTTTGAACCGCTGTGGACGGTTATTCCCGGCAACAAGGCAATCCTCCCGGTACTCTGGCAGCTGTTCCCGAATCATCGTTACCTGCTTGATACCGATTTTGAGGTTAACGACCTGCTGAAACAAACCGGCTATGCCGTTAAACCGATTGCCGGACGCTGCGGCAGCAATATCGATCTGATCAGCCCTGAGGATGAGCTGCTTGATAAATCCAGCGGCAAGTTTGTCGACCGCAAAAACATCTACCAGCAGCTGTGGTGCCTGCCAAACGTTGATGGCAAGCACATTCAGGTCTGTACCTTTACCGTAGGCGGTAACTACGGCGGAACCTGCCTGCGCGGCGACGACTCGCTGGTGGTGAAGAAAGAGAGCGATATTGAGCCATTGATTGTGGTGAAAGATGAATAGCCTCCGCAGAGCGTAAGCAAAGATCCGCAAGCGACCCTTGCGGATTTTTTTTATCCGTGAGCGAAACCTTCAGGCGTTAGCGTGCGAACTATTATTCATACAGCACCTTTTTCTCTGATGGAGCCGCCCATGAAACGTTTGAATACCTTGTTAGCCGCCGCCGTTCTGAGTCTTTCCCTTTTCACCCTTAGTGCCCATGCAGCCCTTGAAGCCGGTGCGAAAGCGCCGGATTTCAGTTTGCAGGGGGCGCTTGGCGGCAAACCGCTCACCTTCTCTCTTCAGCAGGCGCTGCAGAAAGGCCCGGTGGTGCTCTATTTCTTCCCGGCGGCATTTACCAAAGGCTGCACCCTTGAGGCTCATGCTTTCGCTGAAGCGACGGATGACTTCAGGAAACTGGGTGCAACCGTGGTGGGGGTAACTGCCGGGAATGTCGATCAGGTGGATGAATTCTCGAAGCTGGAGTGTCGCGATAAATTTGCCGTTGCGGCTGACCCTGGCGCGAAAGTGGCAGCCGAATACCAGACGTTGATGCAGATGAACGGTAAAACGGTGTCTGACCGTACCTCATTCGTTATCGCGCCGGATGGCAAAATCCTGCTGAGTTATACCGATCGTAACCCTGACGAGCACATCCAGAAAACCATGGATGCCGTGAAAAAATACGCAAATTCGCACTCGTAATTTAGCCGCCGGGGTTTGCTATGTTAACAGCCATGCTGGCCGCCTTTGTGGGCGGCATTATTCTCAACTTTATGCCCTGTGTGTTCCCGGTCATTTCCCTTAAGGCGTTAGGGATTTTACGTCATCAAGGCGATACCCGGAGCGCGCGCACCGAAGGGATTGGGTTTCTGCTGGGTGTGATTTTTACCATGCTGGTCTTAGCAGGCGTACTGCTGGCGCTGCGGGCGGGTGGAATGGCTGTTGGCTGGGGGTTCCAGCTTCAGTCTCCGCTGGTCATTGCTGCACTGGCGCTGGTTATTCTGGGGGCGTCACTGAACCTGCTCGGTGTGTTTGAGGTGGGACTATCGCTTCAACGAGCAGGGGAAATCTCGGTCGGGCGCGGCGCGTTTACCCGCTCGGCATTAACCGGTGCGCTGGCGATTGTGGTCGCGACACCGTGCTCAGCGCCCTTTATGGCCGGGGCGGTAGGGTATGCACTGGTGCAGACTCCGGCCGTTTCGCTGGGTATTTTTCTCGCGCTGGCACTCGGGTTCGCGGCACCGTTTACGCTGATCTCACTCTTTCCGGCTATTGCCGAACGCTTGCCCCGACCAGGTGCCTGGATGGATATCCTTAAGCGTGGTCTGGCATTCCCAATGCTCGGTGCCTTTGCCTGGCTGGTGTGGGTACTTACACAGCAGGCAGGTACGACGGCGTTGGCGGCTCTGCTTGCGAGTGCGGTGGTGGTGAGCTTTGCGGCGTGGTTGTACGGTATGGCACAGCGCAGACGTTATACCGGTCACCCCTATAAAGTGCTGTTGGCGGTCACCGCGGTGCTGTTGATTGCGGCTATCGGCCCGCTACCGGGTGTGATGCACACCCAGTCCTCTCAGCCGGAAGTGCTGAGCGCAGAAAACATCACGCGGGTAACGTGGTCACCGCAGACGGTAGAAAAGATGCGCGGGCATGGCAAAGCCATTTTTGTGGATTTTACGGCGTCGTGGTGTATCACCTGCCAGGTGAACGAGCGAACGTCACTCTCAACCGCGGCGGTGAAACAGGCCCTGGCCGAAACGGGAACGGTTTATATGGTGGCGGATTCCACCAGATTTAACGCCGATATTGATGATGCGATGAACACCTTCGGGCAGGGTGGGTTACCTCTCTACGTGGTTTACCCTGCAGATGGTAGCGCACCGAAAGTGCTTCCTCAGGTTCTGACGCCCTCAATTGTCGTTAACGCCCTGAATCAGGCATCCGGTAAAAAAGCATGAGGTAACTGCCATGGCGAAAAATGGATAGCGGTTTAGCGCCGCGTGAAGCCTGGCCCGCGCTAATGGCTCGCGCTCAGGCGGGCGAACGCGAGGCTTATACACAGTTGTTGCGGGCTATCGTCCCGGCGATCAGGGCGATTGTTCGCAAGCAGATTTCCGACAGCGTGCTGGTGGATGACGTTATTCAGGACGTCCTGTTGACGGTTCACCGGGTGCGGCATACCTACGATCCGGCCTGTCCTTTTTTGCCCTGGTTGATGGCTATCGCCCGGGCCAGAACCGTTGACGCATTACGCAGGCGTGGCCATCACTGGCTACGTGAAACGGATGATGGGCAGATTGCAGAGGAGGTCTCTGACAACACCCCGGAAGATGAAGAAAGGGAAGAAGAGTTGGCGATGATATTAGACCAGCTTCCTTCGCGTCAGCGCCAGATTGTGGAGCATATCCATCTACAGGAAATGAGTCTTGCGGAGGCTGCTGCTCGTCATAATTTAAGCATTGCTGCCGTGAAATCGTTACTACACAGAGCACTAACCAACCTTCGCCGGATGGGAGCGAACCATGGCCGATCATAATCTTTTAATTGCAAAACTCAGTCAGGATGCCAGTCCGATACGTCGGCCCTGGGCAAGCAACCGACGCGTTGTCGCGTGGCTGCTGATGGCACTGCCGTGTGGCTGGTTAAGCAGTCTGGTATTTCAGCGTGTGGCAACGGACTGGACGCAATCCGGCGCAATACTGGCGGCGTTTCAGCTTATTCTGGCATTTGTCATGGGGACACTGGCCATTCGCAATGCGTTTCTGCTGAGTATTGCCGGGCGTAAGCTGTTGGGCTGGAAAGGGTTCGCACCGTTGATTGCACTCTGGCTGGGGGGCGTGGTGTTAAGCCTCGGACGGACGCATATTCAGGCTCATCATCCCGACGAGGTGAATTGCTATCTGTTTATGATGGCGGTCAGCACACCAATGGTCGCGATTGCGATCGCGTATTTACGCAGAACGCGGACGTTGTATCCGTTACGTACGTTAGCTATCGCTGGAGCGGGGGTGTCCTGTATGGCGCTGACGTTACTGTCATTTTGCCATCCGGTGGAGGTACATCCATTGGATTTTCTGCTGCATGTGGCGGCGGGAGTGACGATTGTGGCGGCGACAATGGCTATTGGATGGCGGTGGGTCAGAGTAAGGTGAATTCAAACGCATCGCCGGAGCGTGATTGCATTGCTCACAGCGGTAATTATCTTATATTTTTTCGATACTCTTCTGTATTGGACTACTGATATATATTTTTTGTGAATAATTTCGTGTGTGTTAAATGATCTTGTAAATGAATTAATGTTGCACGCCATGCTGGGTGTGCATGCTATTTTAAACATACTCATTCCCTTCCAATCTCTCATTTTTTTAAAAAGTACAAAATCAGATATTTCACGAGTTAGGTGAGATTTTGCTCGATTTCATCCCTAAGTTAAATCGGTCGCTTACTAAGCAGCCTTATCCCATGGGGTTTACATGGATGTCTTAAAGAAAATTCTTATAAATCAGAATGATGATCTTTTTGTGTTAAATTTGAATTTGTAACTTTCTGTTACATATTTTCATTTCCAGTCCCGTAGGGAACGTTCCTACACTCACCGCTAGTGGGTCTTATCCGAAATTTTTTATTTCAGAGAAATACCCAAAATACAGTGTCGACATGCTGGTGAATAGAATGCGCTCGCTTTTAACTCCGGGATTTTGATTCTCGTCGGATTATGTGAACCAGGAAGATGTTCTGGCTGGGTTTGCCATTCTTATTAAATTCTCGCTGGTATTGATCGTTTTTATAACTCCATAGAACAGGGACAGCTATGTCTAACTCTTCCTATCAATCCGAAATTCCCAAGGCACGTATTAATCTAAAACTGGATCTGCATACCGGTGGCGCGAGTAAGAAAACGGAGCTTCCTCTGAAATTACTGGTGGCGGGCGATTTCAGTCATGGCCAGGAGTCCGCGTCATTATCCGAGCGTAAAAAAGTTAATCTCAACAAAAATAACTTTGACTCTGTGCTTTCCGAATATTCCCCAAAAGTAAATCTGACCGTCAAAAACACGCTTGCCGGTGATGGCAGTGAAGACAATATCAGTCTGACATTCCAGAGCATGAAGGATTTCACACCGGAACAGGTCTCACGACAAATTCCACAGCTGAAGGCGATGCTGTCCATGCGTAATTTGCTGCGTGATTTAAAAGCAAACCTGCTGGATAACCAGGCATTCCGAAAGGAGCTGGAAAAAATTCTCCTCGACCCGGAATTAAGCGCAGAACTCAGAACTGAGCTGTCAGCTCTGGCTCCGAAACAGCCATAACGGTCACGTTGTTTAAACGGATTAATAAGGAAGATGTTGATGTCTGTAAAAAATGAGAATGCCGCTGGTGGCGAGAGTGTGGTGCTTGAACGTCCTGCAGCAGGTGGGGTTTACGCGTCTCTGTTTGAGAAAATCAATCTGAATCCGGTGTCTGAACTGAGTGCACTGGATATCTGGCAGGACGCGCAGGCGATGTCGGATGCGACTGCGGATGAGCGCTTAACGGCGGGGATGCAGGTGTTCCTGGAGTGCCTGACAAAATCGGGCTCAAAAGTTGAAAAACTCGACAAAAACCTGATTGACCATCATATCGCAGAACTGGACTACCAGATTAGCCGTCAGCTTGACGCTGTCATGCACCATGAAGACTTTCAGGCGGTAGAAAGTCTGTGGCGCGGCGTTAAATCCCTTGTCGACAAAACCGATTTCCGCCAGAACGTGAAAGTCGAACTGCTTGATATGTCTAAAGAAGATTTGCGTCAGGACTTCGAAGACAGCCCGGAAATTATCCAGAGCGGATTATATAAACAGACATACATTGATGAGTATGATACGCCGGGTGGAGAGCCTATTGCTGCACTGATTTCCGCATACGAATTTGACGCGTCTGCACAGGACGTTGCCCTGTTGCGTAACATCTCGAAAGTCTCAGCTGCCGCGCATATGCCGTTTATCGGCTCTGCAGGTCCGAAATTCTTCCTGAAAGATACCATGGAAGATGTCGCGGCCATCAAAGACATTGGTAACTACTTCGACCGTGCGGAGTACATCAAGTGGAAATCGTTCCGCGAGACGGATGATTCCCGTTATATCGGCCTGGTGATGCCACGCGTGCTGGGACGTCTGCCGTATGGCCCGGATACCGTGCCGGTGCGGAGCTTCAACTACGTGGAAGAAGTGAAAGGCCCGGATCACGATAAATACCTGTGGACCAACGCATCCTTCGCCTTTGCATCCAACATGGTTCGCAGCTTCATCAACAACGGCTGGTGTGTACAAATTCGTGGCCCGCAGGCCGGTGGTGCCGTGCAGGACCTGCCAATCCATCTGTATGACCTGGGTACCGGCAATCAGGTGAAGATCCCGTCAGAAGTGATGATCCCTGAAACTCGTGAGTTTGAATTTGCGAATCTGGGGTTCATTCCCTTGTCCTACTACCGCAACCGCGACTATGCGTGCTTCTTCTCTGCGAACTCTACCCAGAAACCGGCGCTGTACGACACCGCTGATGCTACCGCCAACAGCCGCATCAACGCCCGTCTGCCGTACATTTTCCTGCTGTCGCGTATTGCGCACTACCTTAAGCTGATTCAGCGCGAAAACATCGGCACCACTAAGGATCGTCGTTTGCTGGAACTTGAGCTCAACACCTGGGTTCGCGGTCTGGTGACGGAAATGACCGATCCGGGCGATGAGCTGCAGGCGTCACATCCGCTGCGCGATGCGAAAGTGGTGGTAGAAGACATCGAGGATAACCCGGGCTTCTTCCGCGTGAAGCTGTTTGCTATCCCGCACTTCCAGGTGGAAGGGATGGACGTCAACCTGTCACTGGTTTCCCAGATGCCGAAGGCGAAGTCTTAAGGCGAGGGAAAATCAGGGATGAAAATATATCGTCCGTTATGGAACGAAGGGGCCTTGCTGGCCCCACAACAGTTCCAGCAGCAGTCTGAATGGGAGGCGTTTTCCCGTGCAGGCCTGTCCACGTTGACCAGCCCCTTCCCGTGGGGGGTCGAACGCGTGGAACTGAATGAAGCGCTCCTGGCTTCCGGACGAGTACAGGCGCAGTCGCTGCGCCTGTGGTTGCCGGATGGCACGCTGATTGATACCCAAAGTAGCGATCTGTCGCCAGAGCCTCGCGAAATTCTGCCTCCGAATTCCGGCCGTACGGACAGCGTGACCGTGTTTGTCGCTCTGCCGGTCATGCAGCCAGGGATTGTGAACGTTCAGACCGATACGGTGCCTGCGGAGCGTCCGCTGCGCTATCGCGAAGAGTGGGTGACGGTTCAGGATGCCTTCGGACAGGAAGAAGAGCCGATGGCGGTGGCCCGATTTAATCTGGCATTCCGCTTCGATCACGAAAGTAACGATGCCTGGCAGACCTGTGCTGTCGCTCGTCTGCTGCGTGACGGGCAAGGTGCATGGCGTCAGGATCCTGATTTTGTGCCGCCGATGGTAATGTTCTCAGCGAGCAATCTCCTGCGTGAACGTCTGGTCTTGCTGAATCGCCAGTTGCGTTCCCGCCGTCAGCGTCTGATGGCAATGCGTCGTGAAAGTAACGATCGCATGGCGGATTTTGCCGTGGCGGACGTCTCTCTGTTCTGGTTGCTGAATGCGCTGAATACCCATGCCCGCGTGCTGACTGAGTTCGAACGCTTCCCGGCCCGGCATCCTGAACAGGTTTGGGCTGAACTGGTGCGCCTAGCTGGCAGTATGTTGACGTTCTCACTGGACCGCGATCTGGATGCCATCCCGGGATACGACCATCAGGTACCGGAAAATACCTTCCCACCTCTATTTGAGTTGATCAGTGAACTGCTGGAAGCCAGCCTGCCGTCGCGTGTTGTTGCCGTGAACATGACCCGTCAGGACGAGCAGACCTGGAAGGCGGTACTGCACGATATTCGTCTGCGCGAAGAAGCCGATTTCTACCTGTCTGTCCGTTCGAATCTGCCTGCCTGGCAGGTGGCCGAGAAGTTTGCCGAAATGGCGATGGCCGGTACACCGGACGATGTGGGGCAGATTTCCGGTGTGGCGATGGAAGGCATTGGTCTTATCCCTCTCAGCCGCGTGCCTGCGGCATTGCCGGTGCGCCTGGAAAATCAGTACTTCGTGCTGGATATGGAGAGTCGCGCGGCGCATGACATGTTGGAGCAGGGCGTGTGCCTGTTCTACGTACCGTCACTGCTGGGTGAGCTTGAACTTGAACTATTTGCGGTGCTGCGCTCATGAGAAAGGATATCGATATCGACAGCCTGATGGCGGACACATGGCTTACCGTGGCGCAGCTGCGTCACGGTGCCAGGGCACCGGATGGGCAGGCGCTGTATAAAAACTGCTGCGTGCAGGTGGAAAGCGTACGTGAAGCACTGGAGCGGGCCGGTTATGACAGCGAGAGCATCACGCATATTTCTTATGCGCAATGCGCTTTGCTGGATGAAGCGGTGATGAACCGTAAACCTGTCGTTGCTGATCCTGAAGCGGATGCTGGTGAATCTGAGTCTGAAGGGGGGCAGAAGAACGATGTGGACGAAGGTATCAAAGCCTGGCGTGCTGCACCGCTGCAGGCCCGTTACTTTGGTTCGCTGCGTGCGGGCGGCGCGTTATACGACCGTATTGCTGAAGTGCTGCGCCAGCCGTCTCCGGTTCCGGCTGTGCTGACCTGCTACCAGCGTGTTCTTGCGCTGGGGTTCCAGGGGCAGTTCAGCCTCTCCGGCGTCGGGCAGGAGCAGCGTGAAGAAGTCATTGCTGCCCTGAATGAGCGAGTGCCACCTCTGGAGACCGGTGTGGATCTGGTCGTACAGAAAACCGGAAAACGTCGTTACAACCTTCTGCGTTCCGTGTGGTTCTGGATAATCCTGGCCGTGGTGCTCACGGTGCTGGTCTGGGCGGGTGGTCACCTGTGGTTGCAGGATCTGCTGCACCAGCAACTTCCGGAGCTGCGCTGATGCGAAGATCTGCACTACTACGGGCTGTATTTCCGGTGCTGATTTGCCTGGCTGCTGCACTCTGGGTTCTCTGGGGATTTCTGAATGTCTCTGCGCTGTTCAAAAGCGCGCTGACGCTCGCAGGGATCATTTTAGCCTTGCTGGTGATTCGTCGCCGCTATCGTCGTCAGCAGCCTGCCGGGAAGCAAGCCGATGAGGGCGTGTATCCTCCATTTGGTTTTACCGGGCCAGTTTTGTTGGTGTGCGGCGATCTCCGCGATCACCTTTTTACGGAAGGTGGGTGTCGTACCACTGCGCAGGGCTGCTATCTAAACGTCGGTGCAACGGATCAGTTAAGTAAATTTGCCGATCGCTTACTGGCGCGTGAGCCTCGCATGGCCGGACAACTGGTGGTGATGTTCCGCTGCCTGCCGGATTTGCACGAGGATGAAGGATTGCTGCGTGCCTCCCTGAAAGTGCTCCGCCAGCAGGTGAAACAGCTGAAGGATCTTTCTGGCTACCTGCCGCCAGTTGTACTGGTGGGTGAGTTTTTCGGCCCAGAAACACCGTGGATTGTGATCCGGGGTAAAACTCCGCTGGTCTGCCCGGCGGATGAACCGGCGCTGACGCTGGATGAGTGGCGGGCTCTTCCGCAAAACGTGACCCGTCTGCCATATCTATCCCATGCTATGAGCATGTTACAACAGGTGGTGATGGATGAGCTGACCAAAGTGGACAGTCTGTGCCCGGCCGTCACGCCGTTTGCGGTGGTTGTTCGCAGTGGCTCTCTTCGTACTCTTACAGAGGCTGTCTGGCCACAGTGGTTGTTCCGCCATTCGAAATTGCTCCCTCCAGTTGCAACCGCGACGTATCCCGCACTGTGGCACTTTGCAGACCCTGTTCTGCCTTTGCTTGCACCTTTTGCCATGCCACTTCAGGGCGGGAAAACCGGGCGTCGGGTGGTGATGTTCCTGCTGTTCTGCATTGTCAGTGCACTTGGTCTGTCTGTGCTACATAACCAGTCACTAATCGGGCGTATCGCCTCCGATCTGCAGCGCTGGTATGCCATTCCAATGACGCACTACGCACCGAAGGCGCAGTCCCTGTATGCCCTACAGCAGGACGCTTTACTGCTGGAACGCTGGCAGCGCCAGGGCGAGCCGCAGCGTTATGGTCTGGGACTCTATCCGGGCGATCGCCTGTGGCTGAGCGTTCAGCAGGCCATCGATACCTACGTACCACCTCCGCCGCCACCAAAACCAAAAGTGGTGCCGAAAATTGTTCGCCTCGACAGCATGTCGCTGTTCGACTCGGGCAAATTCGAGCTCAAATCCGGCTCCACCAAACTGCTGGTCAACTCGCTGGTGGGCATCAAGGCCAAACCAGGCTGGCTGATTGTCGTGTCCGGGCATACCGATAACACCGGCAATCCGCAACTGAACCAGACGTTGTCCCTTAAGCGTGCCGAAGCGGTACGCGACTGGATGCGTGACACCGGTGACGTGCCGGAAAGCTGTTTTGCGGTGCAGGGCTATGGCGAGAGCCGCCCGGTCGCAACCAATGACACCCCGGAGGGCAGAGCGCTCAACCGCCGTGTCGAAATCAGTCTGGTACCGCAGGCCAATGCCTGTCAGATACCCGGCAAAACCTCAGCGTCATCGCAGGATGATGACGTTTCTCAACATTAATGGAGTAAATCCGATGGCAATTCCTGTTTATCTTTGGCTGAAAGACGACGGCGGTGCGGACATCAAAGGTTCTGTGGACGTTCAGGATCGTGAAGGCAGCATCGAAGTGGTTGCACAGCAACATAACCTGTACATACCAACCGATAACAACACCGGCAAGTTGACTGGTACCCGTATCCACACCCCATTCCTGTTCACCAAGGAAATCGACTCCTCCAGCCCGTACCTCTACAAGGCTGTGACCACCGGTCAGACCCTGAAGTCTGCGGAATTCAAGTGGTACAAGATCAACGACGCTGGCCAGGAAGTGGAGTACTTCAACACCAAACTGGAAAACGTGAAAGTGGTGAAAGTGAACCCTGTGATGCACGACATCAAGGATCCTTCTTTCGAGAAGCACAACCACCTCGAGCAGATCGAACTGCGTTACGAAAAAATCACCTGGACCTACAAAGACGGCAACATCATTCATTCCGATTCCTGGAACGAACGCGCTACTGCGTAAGTCGCATGCGGACAGGGCCCTGTCCGCAGTTTTTTGCTAAGCGTCCGCTGGCATGGGCGCTCAGCAAAGAATCACACAATCTGCCTGCCTGACCTGATGCGCTTTGGGTTCCTGATGAACAGGGAACAGCGAGGGGCGGTAGCGTGCCCGGGAATCATCAAGAGAGAGAAAAATGGAAAACTCAGCCGTCCTGTTACGTCGTCTCAATCCTTACTGCGCTCGTGCGCTGGAAGGCGCTGCCTCCCTGTGCCAGACTCGCGCACACGCGGAAATCCTGCCGGAGCACTGGTTGCTCAAGCTGCTGGAGCAGGGCGAAGGCGACCTCACGGTGCTGGCGCGCCGCTACGAGTGGGACATGGACGGTATATGGCAGGCACTGCTGGGATGGCTGGATGGGCTTCCGCGCTCGGTTCGTAGCCGCCCGCAGCTTGCCGACTCTCTCAATACGCTGTTGAAACAGGCGTGGATGGCGGCCTCACTGCAGGGTGAAGAATACATTCGTAGTCAGCACTTGCTGATGGCGCTAATTGAAAGCCCGAACTTGATCCACTGTGATGGCCTGTGGCCACTGCTTACCCTGGGTCAGAGCCAACTGGAGCGCCTGCGCCCGCTGCTGGATGCGCAGTCCGACGAGCGCCCGGAAGTGCAGCAGGAAGCAGAGCAGGTACAGTCTTCCGGTGGCGATGCGGAAATTATCGGCCGCCCGGTGGGTAACGAAGTGAAAGAAGGTGAACTCCGTCCGGCATTGCAGAACGCACTGGATAAATTCACCCTCGACGTTACCGCCAAAGCGAAAGAGGGCAAGATCGACCCGGTCTTTGGTCGTGATACCGAAATTCGCCAGATGGTGGACATTCTCTCTCGCCGTCGCAAGAACAACCCGATTCTGGTGGGCGAACCTGGCGTCGGCAAAACGGCGCTGGTCGAAGGCCTGGCGCTGCGTATCGCCGAGGGCAATGTGCCGGAATCCCTCAAGCCAGTGGTACTGCGCACCCTGGATCTCGGCCTGCTGCAGGCGGGTGCAGGCGTGAAGGGCGAATTCGAGCAGCGTCTGAAAAACGTCATTGATGCCGTGCAGCAGTCGCCGGTACCGATTTTGCTGTTTATCGACGAAGCCCACACTATCATTGGGGCCGGTAACCAGGCCGGCGGCGCGGATGCGGCCAACCTGCTGAAACCTGCGCTGGCACGTGGCGAACTGCGCACCATCGCAGCCACCACCTGGTCTGAATACAAACAATACTTCGAGCGTGACGCCGCCCTGGAACGCCGCTTTCAGATGGTGAAAGTAGACGAGCCGGACGATGACACTGCTTGCCTGATGTTGCGCGGCCTGAAATCTCGCTACGCCGAACATCACAACGTGCATATCACCGATGATGCGGTCCGTGCCGCGGTCACGCTCTCCCGTCGCTACCTGACCGGCCGCCAGTTGCCGGACAAGGCGGTAGATCTTCTGGACACCGCCGCTGCGCGCGTGCGTATGAGCCTGGACACTATGCCGGAACAGCTGACCCGCATTCGCGCGCAGATTACCTCTCTTGAAATGGAGAAGCAGGCGCTGCTGGAAGATATCGCAGTCGGCAATCAGAGCCACGGTGAACGCCTGACCGCCATCGAGCAGGAAGAGAACGACCTTATCGTCGGGCTCGACGAACTGGAAACCCAGTACGGTCAGGAGCTGAAACTCACCGAACAACTGCTGGAATGCCGCCAGGACATTTCCCGCCAGAGCGAGACCCACGCGCTGCAACAGGAACTCAATCAAATGCAGCGCAGCAACCCGCTGCTCTCCGTTGATGTGGACGTACGCACCGTTGCCACCGTGATTGCAGACTGGACGGGCGTACCGCTTTCCTCGCTGATGAAGGACGAGCAAACTGAGCTGTTAACCCTGGAAAATGAAATCGGCAAACGCGTGGTTGGGCAGGATGTGGCGCTGACCGCCATCGCCCAGCGCTTGCGTGCGGCGAAAACCGGGCTTACGTCCGAGAACGGTCCGCAGGGCGTGTTCCTGCTGGTTGGCCCGAGTGGCGTCGGTAAGACTGAAACTGCGCTTGCACTGGCAGACGTGATGTACGGTGGTGAAAAATCGCTGATTACCATCAACCTGTCCGAGTACCAGGAGCCGCACACTGTTTCCCAGCTGAAGGGCTCGCCTCCGGGTTACGTCGGTTACGGACAGGGCGGTATTCTCACTGAAGCGGTGCGCAAGCGTCCTTACAGCGTGGTATTGCTCGATGAAGTAGAAAAGGCACATCGTGACGTGATGAACCTGTTCTATCAGGTATTCGACCGCGGCTTTATGCGCGACGGCGAAGGGCGTGAAATAGACTTCCGTAACACCGTCATTCTGATGACCTCGAATCTTGGCAGCGACCACCTGATGCAGTTGATCGACGAACAGCCGGAGGCCACCGAAGGCGATCTCCACGAACTGCTGCGTCCGATCCTGCGAGACCACTTCCAGCCGGCGCTGCTCGCCCGCTTCCAGACCGTGATTTACCGCCCGCTGGCGGAAACGGCTATGCGCACCATCGTTGAGATGAAGCTCGCGCAGGTCAGTAAGCGCTTACATCGTCACTACGGCCTGACCACGTATATTGACGAGAGCCTGTATGACGCCCTGACCGCAGCCTGCCTGCTGCCGGATACCGGGGCGCGTAACGTCGACAGCCTGCTCAACCAGCAAATTCTGCCGGTGCTTAGCCAGCAGCTGCTCAGCCATATGGCGGCGAAGCAGAAACAGACTTCACTGACGTTAGGGTGGAATGAGGAAGAAGGGATCGTGCTGGCATTTGACGAACCGGCTACTGAGCCTGTCAGAGGATAAACGCCATGAATGATTCAGTGATTACCCTGGCAAAGGAAAAAATCGACGAACTTCTGGGGATGTCCCGCTACAAGCTGAACGTTCACGAGTGCCCGCACTTTCTGGATGTCTTCAATTTCAAAGCGGAGGAGAAGCTCAGCGAACCGTGGCACTACACCGTTAAGGTAACCTGTACCGCAGGCGATATTGCCAGCGACAGCATGTTACTTAAACCCGCCTCGTTCACGTTTCAGGTTCCGTTGTATAACGGTCTGCCTGCCACGCCTGTGCGTACCGTCTATGGCGTGGTTGAGACATTCCAGCGTCTTTCGACTTCGGCGGATGAAACTTACTACACGCTGAAAATCGTGCCGCGCATCGCGCTGTTACAGCACACAAAACGCAGCGAGATTTACCTCAATCAGTCCGTTGTGGAAGTCGTGGAGCAGATCCTGCGTTCCCACGGGCTGGAAGGGGCTGATTTCGAATTCCGTCTGTCGCAGGCTTATCCGGCACGCGAGCTGATCACCCAGTGGCGCGAAACCGACCTTGAGTTCGTGCAGCGCCTGCTGGCAGAAGTCGGGATTTTCTGGCGCTTTGAAATGGACGGCCGCCTTGAACAGGATGTGGTGATTTTCCAGGACAGCCAGGAGCAGTATCAGTTTGGCGTCACCCTGCCGCTGATCCAGCCGTCACGCACCAGTGATAACGGTCAGCTCAGCGTCTGGGATATCAAAACCGGGCATCTGGTGGTGTCTGAAAGCGTTGCCAACCGCGACTACAACTACCGCGAAGCGCTGACGCCGCAGGACAGTTCCGCGTCTGTCAGCACGGCGGATGGCATCACCACGGGGGAGGTATATCACTACGCCGAGCCTTTCCTGAGTGAAGGGGATACCGACACCCCGGAAAGCGGGGCGTATTATGCCCGTCTGCGTCATGAACGTATTCTGAATGCGCAGCAGGCGGTCACAGGGAAAACGACCAGCCCGGTGCTGGCACCGGGTGAAGTACTTGAGCCGCAGGGCTCACTGCCAGCCAGCCTGAAAGACGGTATCGTCATTACGGGTGTGCAGAGCAGCGGGTCGCGCAAAAAAAGTTTTCAGATGACCTTTACCGGGCTCCCTTACAGCGAAGCCGTGTGCTACCGCCCGCCGCTGCATAACCGCCCGGTGATCGCCGGAACGTTGCCCGCGCGTGTGGAAAGTACCGAGAAAGGCGATACCTATGCCTGGCTGGACAATCAGGGCCGCTACCGCACGAAGCTCGACTTTGACCGCAGCAGCAGTGAGCAGGGCTATGCCTATCTGTGGCTGCGTATGGCGAAGCCGTATGCCGGCGACAACTACGGTTTCCACGCACCATTGCTGGACGGTACCGAAGTCTCGGTGATGTTCGACGCGGGCGATCCCGATCGCCCGTATATCGCCCATGCCCAGCACGATTCTGAACATCCGGATCACGTCACCGACGATAACCACACGCGCAACGTTCTGCGAACGCCTGCAAACAACAAACTCCGCCTGGAAGACAAGCGCCAGGAAGAGCACATTAAGCTCGCGACGGAGTTTGGTAAAACTCAGCTCAATATCGGCCACCTGGTCGATGCCCGGCGTGAACAGCGCGGTACTGGCTTTGAACTGCGCACGGATGAATTTGGTGCCGTGCGTGCCGCCCGTGGTATTTATCTGACAGCGGATGCCCAGACCAAAGGCCAGGGGCAGGTGCTGGAGATGAACCCGGCAGTCAGTCAGATTACCCAGGCCAACAGCGAAATGCAGGCGCTGAACGGCGCAGCCGAACAGGCAAAAGCGCTGACCTGCGATATTCAGACGCAGACCAACCTGCACCAGAGCCGCCTGAAAGATTTACAGTCGGCTGTGGTGCTGGCCTCCGCCCCGCAGGGGGTGGCCCTGACCTCCGGCGAGCATCTGCAGCTGACCAGCGCAAAAAACACCATGGTCACCGCAGGCCAGCATGTCGATATCGGGGCCATGAAAAATGTCACGGTGAGCGCTGAGCAGTCTCTGGGGCTGTTTGCCCATAAGGCCGGGGCGAAGGTCATCGCCAACCTGGGCAACGTTGAAGTGCGTGCCCAGCACAGCACGCTGGAAATGAGCGCCGACCAGCAGTTCACGATCACCAGCAGCCAGGATGAAATCACCATCAGCACCCCGAAAACCCTGACGCTGAACGGCGGAGGGTCTTACCTCAAGCTGAGCGAAAGTGGGATTGAGCACGGGACTAACGGGGATTTCGTAACCAGAGCGTCAAATTATCTTGTGCCTGGGACGGGGAACACACTTCCCGTTGACACCCCTGACTTCAAAAAAACCGATATCAGTGTGACTGGAAAAAATTCAGCCAAGTGGGCCAGTGAATAGCAGGGAGGAAAAACGATGGCTTCAATACCAAAAATAAGCTTCCCGATACCTTCTAATGGACAAGGTAAGGTATTCGGAAATTCGGAAGAATTATTGAGTCTGCTGGATCGCGAGAGCACTGGTCTTTATCTTATTGGCAGCCAGGGAATGTGGCATGGCGGTATTCATATTACGGATGCCACTGCCCCGTGGTGCGCACTGACCGGAAGCAACCCTTCTGAGCTTGGCTATGTTAATCAGCCGTATGTCGGGGAACAGGCCGTAGGGTGTATGGCAGATGGCGAAATTGTTGCGTACCGCGTCTGTGAGGATTACGACTTCATTGCATGGCGCGGAGATAAGCTTTATTTCTCAACCTCATTTGTACTGGTTAGACATTACATTCAGCCAGGAGAAAATACGTCCGGCGGGCTGACATTCCATACGCTTTATATGAATCTGGCACCCGTCTCTGCTTACGGTCAGACAGATGCAAACCTCCGGGAGACAGCAAAAGGCCAGTCTTATTACACCTCCCCGGCGCAGGTGAATACGGGGACAGGGACGGGTTCGCTGCCTGCGGGAACTCAGGTGAAACTGAGTGACAAGGTAATGACCTCAACACATTCGGGGCACCATCACCGTCAGTTCTGTGAGGTGACGCTCGTCAATGATTCCGGCCCACTGTCGGCGGGTGAGAAAGTCTGGACAGTGTCAGACAGAGGCTGGTTAAAACCTCTTTCCGGCAAGGCTACACCTCCTTCCTGGTGGAAAAAATGTTCGCCAGCTTATCATGCAGGAACCGGTAATGAGCAGGGGTATAAAACCGGCACGGCACTGAAAGCCTACTTCAGCACGGAGGATGTCAGTACAGGAACAAAACGCTGCAAACTGCCGAAAGATTTTCCTGTCACCGTTGACCCTGGCAGCGCCTCATTTACCCGCTTAACTGATAATCGTATTTTCAGCCTTGTAACCCTGGACAGAGATAATGGGGAGCTGAAAAAAGGCGATCGGGTCTGGGTTGTTTCGGACAATGACAATCTGATAGCAGAAGGAGCCCGGTCACAGGGGGCGGCAAAATACGGCGAAGTCGTGGTCCCTGAAACGCCTGTGGCAATCAGCGCCGGAGACAGTATTGGTCATCTTGGCTTTTATGAATTGCCGGAAGAAAGTGGTAAGCGCTCGCGTTATCAGGTGCACATCGAATGCCTGAGCCCGGACAATAATCTCCCGGTCTTCCTGACCAACCCCGATAAAGCCGGGGAAGACAATCCTGCATACCTGAGCTATGCCGAAGGGGCCGCATTATTTATGCCGGATGCGTCGGGTAACATGGTGAGCACTGAGCGTAAGAGCCGTGCACCTGGCATATTGACCCGTTCAAGAGTCCCGGGCGTAGATGCTGATGGTAAGGCGCTGACGGATAATACCCAGGCAGCGTATTACCAGGTGAGGCCAGAAGGTGGCTGGATGGCTGCCAGCAGCGTGAAAAAAGTGGCGCAGTTTGACCTCGCTTCACTGGGGTTTGTTACCCTGGATAAAGCGCCAGAGAGCTTCGATCTGATAGACGGTATCCATCACCCTGATAACGTTGTAAAAGGGATCCTTGAACAGCTTTATCAGGCTGCCCAAAATGAAACGGACAGTAGCCGGGCGACGAACCAGTATAATTACAGCCGCCTTCTGAAGCAGATCGACACCAATAATGACGGGCAATACTCGGAAGAAGAGTATCTGCAGGCAGTGCACAACCCGTCTTATCGTGATCATCTCTACCGTATTATTGTCAGGCACCCCAGCGAATGGTATTACGGAAAGGACGATGTCTACTGGAAAACATATCTGGATACGCTAACCGCCGATCCGTCAATGGCCGTATGGAAAACCTATACGGAAAGCTTTATCGAGAAGATGAAGTGGATGAAACAGATCTCCGGGATGGCAGGTGAGCCGTGGCATATGCATCCGATTGCGTTTTTATCCGCAATATCTCAGAATAAGAGTAAGGACATCATTTTTCCTTTGAAAGTTAAACCTAAAAATGATATCGAAGGTGTTTGGAATAGATATTACTGGGCTGCATCATTAAGTGACAACAATGCATCTCAGGCAATCTTTGGACGAAATCGTTCTGGTGGTACCAGAAAGCATGCTGCGAGAGACTTGTATACTAATCCTTATGAGGCTGTCGTAGCTGTTTGTGACGGAAAAGTGCTTGGTTCAGGTTTTTTCTATGATGCAACAAATGAGGTTACCATTCTCCATGAAACTGTTAATGGACGAAAGTTTATAGTCAGGTATGGCGAGTTAGATCCATCGAGCATTAAGGTAAGTGTTGGGCAGAATATTAGTAAAGGGGATGTCATTGGCAATACTGGTAAGCTTATCAGTACCAGAACTGGGTTGCCAACAGTGAAAGTTGATGGCACAGTGGTATATATGCTTCATTTTGAAGTATATACAGGTGATGTTGCGTATAATATCAGAGCACCTTTGACTGATAGATCTATCCTACCTTTTTTAAGGCGTAAAGATCTAATTGACCCAATTAGTATATTGAATGAAGGGTATGATAATACCTTCGGAGAAGGAACTCACCAGTCTGAACCATCTGAACGTATGGATATATCTCAGCTTCGTACATCTGAAGCAGGAAAGGTATTTATAAAGTCATGGGAAGCATTGCGCCTAAGTGCCTATAACGACACAGAGGGTAATTGCACAATCGGATATGGACATTTAATTGAGACTCAACGATGTGAAAATATATCCTTACCTACAGAGTTTGAACGAGGGATTACTGCGTCTGATGCTGATAGATATTTTGATTTGGATTTGATTAGGTTCGAAAATGGTGTAAAGAGAGATGTTGGCGTGAAATTGTTCCAATATGAATTCGATGCACTCGTTAGCTTGCTATTTAACTGTGGCGAGTTTTTCTTTGCTGCAAATGGGGCTCCAAACTTATTGAGGCTTGTTAACTCTGAAAAATATGAAGAAGCAGCTAATGAATTTTTAGATATCACTAATGGTGGTGACCCTGGCCTTGCAAAAAGGAGAGTGTCAGAGAATAATATGTTTTTGAATGGTATCTATGACTCAGCACATTGATTGTAAGGATTAGTGATGATTAAAGTTTTATTTGTTGTTTTTTTAAGTGCCTTCTCCATTGTTGCAGAGGCTCAATCAAACAATGCTATAAATTCTGTGTCACCGGAACAACAAAAAATAGAATGGAAGCATTATATTATATCGACCCCGATTGATCCAAATGGGGTTTATATAACAAAAGACTCTATAGATAATGTGTTCAGAGGAAAAGAAATTATTATTGACAATAAAAGTGTCATTATTAGAAATGTTTGCGAATTTGAATATAATAAGTTAGAAAAAAAACCTTTGAATTATTGGCATGGCCAAAAAACTGTTGAATTATATAAAGAATTCTTTTCTAAATACAATTTAGATGTGAATGATGGGATTACTCTGTTTACTTCAAGGAATGGTGTATCTAGCTGTGACTATCCTTTTTCATATTTTATTAAAATTAATGATTCATTAGTAATGATTCTTAAAAACAGAGCTGTCATTTACACTCAAAATAATGCAGAGAATAAAGATACTAATATTAATTGTGTGCAGAAGCAGCAGACGATTGAACAGGTTTATGGCGATGGAACAATTGAAGAGTGTATGTATAAAAAAATGACATTGTTAGACGCTTATTCTAAATATAGGAATAGCCTGTCAGGAGAAGAAAGAAAAAATTTATCAGCTAGCTTGAATCTGAATCATGATTTTACTTCTCAATGTGATAATAATTGTGATGCCGTCTCTTATAAATGGAACAGTGCTAAAAAACTTATTGTCACCCAATCTTTTCCTGGGGGAGTGACGGAAATTTCTTTCAGCGAAGGTAGTAATGGATGTCTTGTCGTGACAAAAAATATTCCTGATTAATCCAGGTGTAGATAGCTGCAATAGAATGCATGAGATTTGACTATGAGTGTCTTATTAATATCGTGAGGGGAGGCGGATGTATAATAGAGCGAATCTGACTTTCTTATTGGTATCATTGCTATCAGGTATGGCACACTCAGATGACGATACAAAAGGAACTCAATGGGTGTTTGATAAGGTATCAGGAAATGATCTTTTTGGTAAGCATGATACCGATGTCATAAATCATCTTAATATGATCTACAGTAAGTCTATTTTGAGCATTGAGGATAAGAAGTTAATAATAACTAATGATTTCTTAGAAAACAAAAGCGTATGTTCAACTGATTATGTCAAGCTGAAGAGAAGTGCGATTTCATATTTTATGTCGACTAAGACATTGAATCTGTATAGCGCATTGTTCAAACATGAAAACCTTCAACTTCCGGAGAATGTTTATGAATTCACATCATTGTTTCCAGGCAAAGAGTGTCCAGCACCTTATGATGAAATCGTAAAGGCAGGGAATAACCTGTTTGTTACCGAACAGAACTATGTTTTGTTTTATAAGCATAGTGATGTAATTACACCTCAAAATAATGATTCACATTCAAAGAGTGATTGGAGGGAATATTGCCATAATGAAAACCCTAATCGACAATTTGATGGTACATCTAAGTATACTTGTAAGTTTAATAACTTAGATGTCAGTTCCGCTTATCAGATGTTTATTGGGTTTAATAAAGCCGTATCCGATAATTTAAAAAATAATCTATCCTCCAGCAATGATAGCTATAAAATCAACGATGGTTCTGTTGTCTATAAATGGATTAATAAAAACAAGCTAAGTATATCAGTTGTAATGGATTCCGAAACCACTAACTACTCTTTCGATAAAATCAGCACAGGAACTAAGTTAGATGTAGTAGTCGATACACAGTATTGATGATGCCTATGATGCTGTTATTAGGAATAACGGCTTTGACTATCCATAGGCTTCGAGTGATTGGATGGGTTCTGTATAAATGTAGCAAGTAGTATAAATAGGAAATAGGTGTTTTGTTAATTTTACTAATTGGTGATAATCAAAGGTCGTAAAAATTTAACTATAAATAATTATGTGGATATTATCAGTAATGCGTTGCAGGTGAAAATTATCCGGTTATAAAGGTATCGCGCTACCCTGCACCTAATGATATTCATTATTATAATGGCGGTGATTAATGAATATCCATAAAAGCTACTCTATAGCTATAGCGTCAATTTTTTTGTCAGTTGCAGTGCATGCGAGAAATGTCATTATTGCCAATGAAGTTAAAAATAATGACGGAAGTGTGTGGGTCGTAGAAAAAAACAATGATGGTTACAATGTAAAATATACTAATGCCCAAGGTAAAGAATATGATAACAATACAATTATTACATCCGACATAGAAGGAAGTAATTTGTTTCTGGATGCATTGTCTACCGATGCGGTGTCTTTATTAATGGACTATCCTAAGGATGCGTACATCTTCAAATTTTCATCTGGAGAAATCCCACGTTTACTTTCGGCTTGTAAAAGGATTACCTTGCCTTCTGCTGAACAACAGCAAGTTGTAGCTGTATTAACGCTCTGTTCTAAACAGAGCGTAACAGAAAAGGTGACCTTATCTAACGCGGATGCTGATAAGTTGCTTGCATCTGATAATTTAACTCTTGATGGTAGTGTTAAAACGTTAATCGGAAATGATAAGGCATTTTTATACGATGAAAATAAAAAACAAAAGCGAAATAAGCCCTATTTGATAAAAGGGGATGTTGTAGAAATACTTGATTACGAAAGCTCAATGTTAAAGATTAAATATAAGTCAAAAGCAAAAATTATTACCGCATGGATTAATTTTGTGGATATATTGTAGTTGTCAATTCTTTGCGAAAGATTATGCTTTTAATGTATGGCTAGTTAGTTAAGCTGATAAGTTGGTGAAGGAGTTTGCCGATGTTTAAGTAATGGGTTAAAGCGCCTTGACTGGATAAAACAGTGAGTTAATGACCTTTATTTCTTAAATAAAATCACAGATGCAATTTAGGGATATATAGCTATGTTAGCAATCGTTCGTATTGGTGATAAAACCACCCATGGTGGCGCAGTGTTAACAGGATCTGGGACGATGAAGTTTGGTGGGATTGGGGTTGCTCGTAAAGGGGATAAGGTTTCATGCCCAAAAGAGGGGCATGGGCCGACGACAATCATTGAGGGCAATCCAAACTATCTTGATCAGGGGGTTCCTGTTGCGTTCCATGGCCATAAATGTGGATGTGGCTGTACGCTGATCAGCTCATTTCCGGCGGGTAAGGTAGCATAAATATGCCGGTGTTTCTGGATGAAGTCCCTGCGGTAGTCCCTAAAGTCCATCGCCCTGATACACGAAAATGGTCAGGATTATTTGTATTTCTGCTGGTTGTTGGCTGTCTGCTGTCATTTTTATTTTGGACCGGCACGAAAGAGGGGCTTGTTTTCTGGTTTACCGCGCTGGGTGTTCCTTTCTGTTTGTGGGGGATCTTTTTTGGCCTGCGTCGCATTGCATACAAAACAGATCAGGTCTGGGCTGAGTCCTGGAATGCTAATCGCAATGCGCTATGGAATGAAGAGATTTTGCGGGGGCAACGTTCTGCATGGCTTATTGCTTCAGGTGTTATAACGCAGTCAGGAAGCAGAACAGATAAGATACTTTCTGCAATACAATCCTCTTCTCCAATTATTCAAGTACAAAAAACAAGAGAAGGGGCTCAGGTCCGACACTCGAAATTGTCGGGATTTGAAGAGCTGCAATCAACTAAGTTCAGCGAAGCCATAAAAACACTTATTACACAAATTGAGCCTGTACTCGCAAAAATCCCATCAGACATTATTTGTCGACTGATAGCTGACTTTAATACCCCGGGGATCCCTGATGCATTGCAAATCGCTTCAGAGATTATTCAGTCAGAGACCGGGCGTTCTTTCGTTTTACTCGATGGCAATGGGTTTGAAGCGCTCGACAACTGGCTCGATAATGCCTGGCGCAAACCATCACTGGTTTTGTCGCTCAGCGCGGAGATTCGTCAAGCCCCCGGAGAAGGTGAAGGCGAGGCAATAACGTTAGCATTAATGTTGAACCGAAAGCATCCTGGCATTCCTGAGGCCGTGCAATTACGCAGGCCTGAAAAATACAAAAATGATTCTCTGACAAAAACACTCTCACGGGCACTGATCTGGAGCCAATTATCACCTGAAGAGGTTAAGGGAAGTTGGGGGACTGGATTGAATTTCTCGCAGGGGGGAGAGTGGCATTCTGCGTGTGAAGAAAACAAATTATCTCTCAATATGGCTGAAGAACATAAAAACATAGACGATTTCATCGGTTATTGCGGTGTTTCTGCTCCCTGGCTTGCGGTGGCCATATCCTCACTTGTTGCCCGCTCAGGAGCGGCACAAATAATCGCTGTAGAAACTGATACAAATGACATCTGGATTGCCGGTGTTACACCCGGAGATAACACAGGGATACGACAGGACACATTGTGAAAGTAAAAACACTTATTGGGAGCATCGTACTCACCCTTATTTTTTTCATCGCCATTTTTGTGTATCTGTTCATGGCCTGGCCAGAAAAAATGGTGCACTGGACTGGGATCGGTCCGCTCGATAGCACCCAGTTACTGATATGGAGCCTGGTTTCAATCCTCATGATTGGACTTATTGGTTGGGTGGTTGAACGATTGTTTGAGCGTGCAGGAAAAACAGGTGTCAGGGCGGCTTTTGAGGAAAATAAGAGAAAGTCTGCCGAGTGTCAGATGCCTTTGATTCTCCAGGATCCAAGTGGGAAAGGTTTTTTCAATAGTGCAGAGCTCATCGATCACCTCCGCCTGCGCTACGGCCGCCGCTGGAAATTCAAAGTCCGCTTAGTGTTGGTGCAGGGCACAGATGATCATATCGAGAAAGTGGTACCGGGCCTTAAGCGTGACCACTGGCAGGAAAACGACGGCATTGTGCTGATCCATGCGGGCCAGGCAAAAGCCACGCCCGAACCTGAATTTGTTGATGTGCTGAATGAGGTTCGTCCTCAGCGCCCGTTGGATGGTATTGTGCAGGTGATGGACTGTGCCCAGCTTCCGGATGCTGCTGCGCTGGATACGCTCGTTCGCAGCCGCCAGAAAGGGGATTCGCTGTTTGGCTGGCAGGCTCCGGTCTGGCTGTGGTTTATCCGCGAGGAAGCCTGGAGCCAGGAAGGCGAGGGGGTTCCGGCGACTGGCTCATTGTTCGGACCGGGGGCTGCACCGGAAGCGGCGGTTGAATCACTGACCACGCTGTCTTCCCGTTTACGCGATGCGGGCATGCCCGTGCTGCTGAGTGATACCCGACACGACTGGCTGCTGCAACTCTCCGATCAGTTGCGCGGGCGTCTCAAACAGCAGTTAACGCCGCTGCTGACCAGCCTAATGACAGGCCCGGCACCTTATCGTCTGCGTGGGGTGATGTTCAGCCCTGCTCAGGTGGCGACCCCCACGCTGCCGAATGCACGTTTAAGTCCGCCAGCATGGCAGGCGCTGGAAGAAGATTGTCTCCAGGTTCACGCCCGTAAAATAGGCTTCCACTGGCCGCGAGTTCTGCGTTTGGTGTTGCTGGCGCTGGTTCTGCTGTGGGGCGCGGGAACGCTGCTTTCACTGGTGGTTAATCGGGCGCAGATTTATCAGGCGCAGGAAACGGCGCGTGTTGCTGCCGATACCCGCCAGCCGCTGACAGAACGTCTGCGCAACCAGCTGGTTCTGCAACAGGCCATCGCCCGTTTGCAGGACCGGGAAGCCCATGGCGCGCCATGGTACACAACGTTTGGCCTGAATCAGGACCGTGAAACGCTGAATTCACTCTGGCCCTTGTATGCCCGCAATAATCATGGGCTGATGCGTGATGCATTGGCCGATGAGCTCCGCCGCCAGCTGGACGCCTTTGTGCAACTGCCTCCTGCCAGTGATGCGCGTACTGCCGCCACCCAAAAAACCTATAACCTGCTCAAGGGCTACCTGATGCTGGGGCACCCCGATAAAGCGGATGGTCCCTGGCTGGCTGCAAACATGCTGAAAGTCTGGCCGACGCGTGCGGGCGTAACCGACAGCGCATGGCAAACCCAGGCTCCAAAACTGCTTGGCTTCTATGCCCAGAATCTGCCGTCTCATCCCGAGTGGGCAATCAAACCGGATGCCGAGCTGGTGGGGACTGTGCGTCAGATTTTGCTTAAGCAGATTGGTCAGCGTAATGCGGAGTCTGGTCTGTATCAGGAAATGCTGCAGCGCATCGCCCGTAACTGGCCGGATTTAACCCTGGCAGATATGACCAGTGATACCAATGCCTCAACGCTGTTCAGTACCGAAGAAGTGGTGCCGGGGATGTTCACCAGGCAGGCGTGGGAAGAGCAGGTTGAAACTGCTATTGATGAAGTGGTGAAAACTCGCCGCGCAGAAATCGACTGGGTGCTGACGGATAAGACTCATCAGGCTGGTAGCGATATCTCGCCGGAAGCGCTGAAGCAGCGCCTGACCGAGCGTTACTTTACCGATTTCGGTAATGCCTGGTTGAACCTGGCGAACAGCATTCAGTGGCACGAGGCGGAATCGCTGTCTGAAGCGATTGCCCAGCTCAACCTGCTGGCGGATGTGCGTCAGTCACCGCTGGTGGCGCTGATGAACACGCTAGCCTGGCAGGGGCAGACGGGAGCCAAGGGCGAAGCACTGGCGGATTCAATTGTCGATTCGGCGAAGAAGCTGGTGGGCCGTAAAAAGAACGCACAGCAGTTTATTGAACAGGCTCAGGGGCCAAAAGGTCCGCTGGACGGTGTGTTTGGCCCGCTCAATGGCCTGATGGTCGGGAAAGACGGCACGGGCAGTAACGGCAACCTGAGCTTCCAGTCCTGGCTGGCGCGTGTGACGCAGGTGCGCCTCAAGCTGCAACAGGTGACCAGTGCGCCGGATCCGCAGGCGATGGCTCAGATGCTGGCCCAGACCGTGTTCCAGGGTAAAGCGATTGACCTGACCGACACCCGCGATTACGGCAGCCTGGTGGCGGCCAGCTTTGGACAAGAGTGGAACGGTTTTGGCCAGGCGCTGTTTGTGCAGCCTCTTGAGCTGGCCTGGCGCCAAGTGCTGGCCCCGGCGGCAGGCAGCCTCAATGCCCGCTGGCAGAGCACTATCGTCTCGCAGTGGAATACGGCATTTGCCGGGCGCTATCCGTTTAAGGCTACGGGAAGTGATGCTTCACTTCCTCTTCTGGCGCAGTTCCTGCGTGGTGATTCCGGGCGTATCGCGGCATTCCTCAAAACGAACCTTGGCGGGATCCTGCATCAGGAAGGCAATCACTGGGTGGTCGATCCTTCCGCAAGTCAGGGGGTGACCGTCAACCCAGCATTCCTGGCGGCGATCAACCAACTGGCGGATATCTCCGATATTGTCTTTGCGCAGGGGGATGCAGGCGTGCATTTTGAACTGATGGCGCGTCCTTCACGAGATGTTGCACGTATCCAACTGGCGCTGGACGGGCAGAATCTGGATTACTTCAACCAGATGGAAAGCTGGCAGAGCTTCACCTGGCCGGGGAATACCTATTATCCAGGCGTCGACCTGAGCTGGCGCAGCAATACCGCAGGAATGCGTCTGTACGAACACAACCAGGGTAACTGGGGCTTTATCCGTCTGCTGGATAAAGCGCTGATCACCCCGCTCGACAGCAGCCGAACTCAGCTAGTGTGGATCACACAGGACGGCAATCCGCTGAAATTTATTATGCGCAGCGAGCTGGGCGATGGTCCGCTGGCGCTGCTGAAGCTACAGGGGTTCAGCCTGCCGGCATCGATTTTCTCGGTCAGCGCCGATGCTGTGAATAACACCTTTGCATCCACGGAGGGGGAATAAGATGGCAACTGCAAAAGCACTGCTGGCACTGTGCCTGCCTGATGACGCGCAGCAGTCCTCGCTGCTCGCCCGTCAACAGGGCAGCCTGGCTCAATGGGATAACTGGCTTAAGCCGTTAACGGACGGCGACGGGACAGGGGTAGACCCGGCCTATGACGACGATTTCCAACTAATGCGCGAGGAAATCAACAAGCTCTCTGGAACGGATTCAGAAAAACTGAATCAGCTGGCTGAAAAGATCCTCTGTTATACCGCCCGGGATTTAAGAGTTGTCACCTGGTATATCTTCGCCCGTCTGCAGTTGGAGGGGGAATCAGGGTTATGTGAAGGACTGCAGCTGCTGGCGGCAGTGCTGAGCCGCTACGGTGAGCAGTGTCATCCGCGTCGCCCGAATGCACGCAAGTCTGCGCTGGAGTGGCTGAACAGCACGAAGATACAGGACACGCTTTCTCTGTGGCCAGATGCTACCCGCGAACAGACCTCACAGACGGCAGCGGTTCTCTGCCTGCTGGAAACGCTGCTGGAACGCTGGCCGGAGAGCGATCGTCCTTCTCTCGACGGTTTATCCCGTGCGCTGGAAATCCGTCTGGCAGGCTCCGGTGGGCTGGATGGCTTAACGCCACAGGGCACCGGTACGGCAGAAAGTACACCTGTTTCAACCGTCAGGTCGTCAGCCCCGGATATTGTTGTGAAGTCAGAAGGTGAATTTTTCAGCCAGTCAAAGGTGCTCTCCCGCTGGCTGGCCGATCAGCAGGACGGCTGGCTGGCATCGCACCGGCTGATGAAAGCGGTTCGCTGGGATACGGTGGGTCAGATCCCGGCGCTGGATGCCAGCGGCCGCACGCGTCTTTCACCGCCAAAACCGGATTACCGCGCGCAGCTTAAAAGATTGTATCTACAGCAGAGCTGGACGGAGCTGGTGGAGCAGGCGAGTACGATGTTCTGTGAAGGCGGCAACCGTTTCTGGCTCGATTTGCAGTGGTACCTTTGGCAGGGGCTGACCCGCGCCGGACAGCCCTGGGATGGCTGGGCGGATTACATCCTCAGCGACCTGAAGCTGCTGCTGGGCCGCCTGCATGGCCTTGAGCAGCTCTCGTGGAGCGACGGCACGCCGTTTGCCGATGAAGTGACGCTGACCTGGATTGCCGAAAAAGTGAATGACGACATGCCGGGATTTGTTAATGAACCTGCCGCGGTTGCCGGAGGAGAGCAAACGGATGACATTCTCGCGCTGGAAGCGGAGGCGATGGAAAAGGGTGACAGCGATGGCCCGGAGGCGGCGCTTAGCTGGCTTCAGAGTCGTCCGGGTATGGAGTCCTCCCGCAACCGCTGGTTACTGCGTCTGCTCATGGCCCGCGTTGCAGAGCAGTTCGGGCGCAATGAAATGGCGCTCCAACTGCTTGGCGAACTCACCAGCAGCGCATCACAACTGACGCTCAATGACTGGGAACCTGCGCTGCTGTTTGAAGTGCAGGCCCGCCGCCTGAAATTACTTCGCCTCAAAGCAGGCCGCAGCGAAAGCGACAAAACCCGCCTCGCCCCTGAAATGGACGAGCTGTTGGCTGGCCTGATTGCCATTGACCCCGCCCGGGCAATGGTGCTGTGTGGCTGATAAGGCCACATCTGATTTCCACTTTTTTTGACTACCACAATACTCAGGAAACCCGTGCATGGATGATTTAACCCTGCGCTATTACGAAGCGGAGATGCGCTATCTGCGCGAAGCCGGTAAAGAATTTGCCCGCGCCCACCCCGATCGCGCTGCCATGCTCAATCTGGATAAAACCGGTGCCCGCGACCCGTACGTCGAGCGCCTGTTTGAAGGGTTTGCCTTCCTGATGGGGCGTCTGCGCGAAAAGCTCGACGATGACTTGCCGGAACTGACCGAAGGGCTGGTCAGCCTGCTCTGGCCACACTATATGCGCACCATTCCGTCACTCTCCGTAGTGGCCTTCGAGCCGGAATGGCAACAGCTGAAGCAGGCCGAAGTGCTGCCTGAAGGTTTTTCGGTACTGTCGCGTCCGGTCGGGCCGGACAAAACCGTTTGTCAGTACCGCACCACTCGCGACATCACCCTGCAACCCATTCATCTGGCTGATGCGCGTTTGCAGACCGAGCCTGACGGGCGCGCGGCGATTCGTCTGCGTTTTGAATGCAGCAGCAGAGTGGACTGGGCGAAAAGTGGCATTGATAAAGTCGCCCTTTATCTTGATGCCGAAAGCCCGGTAGCGTCGGCCCTGCATCTGGCGCTGACCCGCCGGGTGCATGCAATGTATGTCCGCCATGCGGCAACGCGCACTGAACGCATCTGCTTTGATGGCTGGTGCAAGCCGATGGGCTTTGAAGACAATGAGCGTCTGTGGCCGAAAGGCGACTCGGCATTCAGCGGCTATCAGCTGCTGCTGGAGTATTTCAGCTTCCGACAGAAGTTTATGTTCGTGGAGCTACGTGGGCTGGAGCTGACCGGGCTGAATCGGGACACTACCTGGTTTGAAATCGACATCGTGCTCAACGGCGGCTGGCAATCCGATATGCCGTTCGAAACTGAAAACTTCCGCCTGCACTGCTCACCGGTGATAAATCTTTTCACTCTGGAAGCGGATCCGCTGACCATCGATCCGCTGGAAAACGAATACCTGCTGCGCCCGATGCGCGTGCAGGACGGGCACACTGAAATCTACAGCGTCGATAACATTCACGGAGCGGTGAAAAACGGTAAGCACCCGTATGTACCGTTCACCAGCTTCCGTCATCGCGGCGGCATGATGCGTCACGATGCGCCGGAACGTTACTTCCACACGCGAGTGAAGCGCGGCCCGTCTGGTCTGTACGACACCTGGCTGATTCTCGGTGGGCGTTCGTTTGAAATTGAACAACTGGCAGATAAGCCAGAATCACTCTCCATGCGCATCACCGGCACCAACGGGCAGATGCCCCGTAAGGCGCTGGAAAGTACGCTGCTCGACCGGGTCGTGAAAGCAGGCAAGGTTCCGGTAAAGGTTCTGAACCTGATTGCGCCGAGCCTGCCGCTCTATCCGCCCGCGAATGACCGTTTCCACTGGCGGGTGATGAGCCATCTGGGCTCGAGTTTCTTAAGCATGATGGATAACCCGGAAGTGCTGCGCGGTACGCTGGCTCTGTACGACTGGACCGACGACGAGATGAACCGCCGCCGCCTGGAAGCCATCGTGGCGGTGAAACACACGCTGGTACGCCGCTTTGAGCATGGCTACATGCTGCGCGGTGTGGAGATTGAAGTCACCCTTAATGCCGACAACTTTGCCGGAGAGGGCGATGTGAATCTCTTTGGCGAAATGCTGCATCGCTTCTTTGCGCTGTATGCCGATGTACACCTCTTCAATCAGCTCACGCTGGTACTGCAACCGACAGGGAAACGACTGAGATGGACAGAGAATCACAGCCAGCACGTACCGGGCTGACAGAGCAGATTGGCAAGGACATCTGGCGGGTTAACTTTTACCGTTACTGCCAGTTGCTGGAACAGGAAAATCCTGACGCACCCCTGCTGGGTACCGCTGAAAAGCCAACCGCCGATCCGGTGCGCTTCCGTCCCTGGCCGGGGATGGGTTTTCCGGCCAGTGAACTGCGAACCGTTGAAACCGACGAAGACCACCCGGAACTGCCGCCCACGGTGCGCACCACGTTCCTCGGGATGTATGGCGTAGATTCACCCCTGCCGACGGCGTATCTGGACGACATTGCCCAGCGCCGCGAGGGGTATGAAGCGACCACGGCGTTTCTAGATATCTTCAGCCACCGAATTACCACTCAGTATTACCGTATCTGGCGTAAATACGCTTACCCGGCGACATTTGAAATGGGGGGGACCGACGACACCTCACAGTGCCTTTTAGGGCTGGTGGGCCTCGGGATCCCCGGCACGGCGGAACACGTTGCCACACCCGTTTCTCGCTTTCTGGCCTTGCTCGGTGCGATGCGCCTGCCGACCCGTAACGCCGAGGGCATTCGACAGCTCGTAGGGCTACTGGCCCCGGAGACTACCGCGACCATCATCAGCCCGGACCCGGTGAAAGTGCAGGTGGCACAGCGCAGCGGCCTGGGGAAAGGAAACCGGATTGCCCTGTCACAGCGCACCACGCTTGGCAAAACCGGGAAAGAAGCCTGTAGTCGGATCCTGCTGATACTTTCGACCAATAATCCTGAAGAGGCCGAAGGCTGGCTGCCCGGTGGTCAACTGCATACAGATTTGCTGGTGCTGCTGCGTGTGTATCTCGGCTATCGCTCGGATGTACGCCTGCGTTTGACGGTTCCGGTGAGTGTGTTACCTGATCCTCGTCTTGGGCAAAAACGCCGTATTCAACTGGGCCGTACCGGCATTCTGGGGCTAAAAGGCGGAACTCTCAGTACTGGCCGCAGCCACCTTACCGTCAGCCTGGGCTGTTATGAAGGGCTGGACTGCAAACCGCTACTTCCTGCCCAGGATGGCGGTTACCGCTTTGATTAATTCTGCTGTTTATTCTGAAAGGAACCTCTGAATGACATCCGTTCCCCTGCGACAGATTGCTCTGCTCGCGCTCTGCGGTTTGCTGGCCGGTTGCGGCCTGACCCAGACTGTTTCCGATGGTGCGGTCAGCATGACCAAAGCCATCTTCTACAAAAAGATTAAGGTGCTTCATCTCGACTTTGAACCGCGCTCTGCCGCCAATGCTGATGAAGCGCAGACGCCGCTGGCGACCATGGTACGCGTCTATCAGCTTAAAGACCGTCAGAAGGTGGATGCCGCCGATTACCAGAAGCTGTTGCGTGATGCCGACACCGTGCTGAAAGAAGACATCGTGGCGAGTAAATCCCTGCTGGTGATGCCTAAAGGCAGCGTGATGCTCAATATGCCGATGGATGAAGAGGCGCAGTACGTCGCGGTTATTGGATTGTTCAACCGCCCGGATATGAAAAATAATACCTGGCGGCTGGTGTTAAGCCGCGACGATCTTGACCCGGACAAGCCACGCACCATCGAGCTTGGCAATGGCTTCCTGACGCTGGTGCCTGTTAAGGAGTGACAACAATGGCGATGGATAACTGGCTGGCGCTGTTCGACGGACAGACCCGCTACACGCTGGAGATAAACGACAGCCGGGTCAAACCGGATGTGCTGAACTTCCACGGACGCGAAGCGCTGAGCGCCCCGTCTGAATGGCGCATTGCGTTCACCTCGCTGCAGAGCGATGTGGCAGCAGAGGATGTACTGCTGAAGTACGCCACGCTGCGCATGCTCAGCGGACGGGAAGTGCATGGCGTGATTACGGGCTTTGAGTGGCTGGGTACGACCGACGACCAGACGCACTACAGCGTGACGATATCTTCACGCCTGGCACTGCTCTCGCATACCCGCCGCTGTGCGGTATACCAGAACCTCTCCGTGCCGGAGCTGGTGGAGCAGGTGCTGCGTGCGCACGGTCTGGAAGGGGCTGACTTTGAGTTTCGCCTGGAGAAGAGCTATCCGCAGCGCGAGCTCATTACCCAGTGGCGGGAAACCGACCTGCAGTTTATCCAGCGCATTCTTTCTGAAGTCGGCATCTGGTTCCGTACCGGCGTCAACGATGTCACCGGGCTGGATACGGTGACCTTTGCCGACAGCCAGCAGTTCTACCAGTTTGGCGAACATCTGCCTTATCAGGAGCCGTCTGCGCTGTATGACGGTGCCGCTGAATCCGTATGGGGGCTGCGCACCTGGCACAACACCGTGACCGGGCTGGTCCGCACCCGCGATTACAACTACCGCACGGCGACCACGCCGATGGACTCCGCCGTAACCGTCCGGAACAGCGCCACGACGACCGGGGAACATTACCGCTATGCGGCACCTTTCCTGGAAGCCGGTGATGACGGTACCTCTGAGCCAGAAGTCGAAAGCGGGGCGTTTTACGCCTGTATCCACCATGAGCGTGAGCTGAATAAATCGGTCCGGCTGCACCTGTTCAGCAACGCCGCCGGGCTGATGCCGGGCATGGTGCTGGAAGCCGACGGCAGCAATCTCAGTGACCTGAAAGAAGGTGTGCTGATAACCCTCACCACATACAGCGCTGCACGCGACAGCCGCCTGCATGTGTCTGTGTGGGGCATACCCTACAGCGAACAGTTCTGCTTCCGTCCGGTGGAAAAACCGCGTCCGAAAATGAACGGCACGCTCACGGCACGTGTTGAGAGCCGCGAGAAGAATGACACCTACGCCCATCTTGATAATCAGGGTCGCTACCGGGTGAAAATGGACTTCAGCCGTGAAGACGCAGAGCCGGGTTATCACTATCTGTGGATACGCCAGGCGAAGCCGTACGCTGGTGATACTTACGGCTGGCACACGCCGCTGACTGACGGCACGGAAGTGGGCATCGCCTGGGACGACGGCGATATCGACCGCCCGTATATCGCCCATGCGTTCCACGATTCAGAACACCAGGACATCGTCACCCGCGACAACCGCAGTCAGAACATCCTGCGCACGGCGGCACAGAACGAACTGCGGATGGAAGACCAGCGCGGGCAGGAGCATATCGCGCTGACCACGCCATTCGGTGCCACGCAGCTTAATCAGGGCCATATCGTTGATGAGCAGAACAAACAGCGGGGCGCAGGCTTTGAGCTGCGCACCGATGAACACGGCGTTATTCGCGTGGCAAAAGGCCTGTTTATCACCGCCGACGGGCAAACCAAAGCTGCGGGTGAAGTGCTGGACATGGACGCGGCGCTGAAAGAAATCGACATCTGCCAGCAGCAGCTGAAAGCCCTGGCCGCAGCAGCAGCCCAGGCGCAGGCACTGGAAGCCGATATCGCGAGTCAGAAAGCGATGTTCGACCAGCGCCTGAAACCGCTGAATGAAATGATCCACTTCCACGGCCCGCAAGGGGTGGCGTTTACCAGCGGCGAGCATATGCAGATGACCGCCAGCCAGAACGTGGTGATGAATGCGGGTGGGGATTTCAGCAGCGGCTCAATGGGAAATACTGCGATTCTTGCCGGGGAAGGCGTCGGCCTGTTTGCAAGAACAGGCTCGCTGACCCTGAACGCCAGCGAAGGCCCGGTACAAATCCAGGCACAGAACGGCGAGATGCACATCTCCGCAGAGCAGAAGCTGAGCCTGATATCGGCGAGCGACATGCTGTTTGCCGGCAAGAAGAAGGTGACGCTGATTGGTGGCGGCAGCTACCTGAAAATCGAAGGCGGGAAGATAGAGTACGGGACCAGTACGACGTATACGCGCAAGATTAAGCGGTCGGTGACGACGGGGCCCGCAGCCATACCTTTCCAGGCTGTAGCAGGGAGTGGTATTTGCCTGAGTTGCCTGATGAAAGCAGCGATGAATGGCAATGCATTTGTCGTTCGGGGGGATTGATGAGCAAATCATATGATTACATCATGCGTGAATTATTATGTCATCCAGAGTGTTCTTTATATGCTCTTGTAGATGGATTACAGTTTGAGCGCCATTTTGGATATGAAATCGAATCTGAAATTGCTATTACATATCCACTCTTTGATCTTTACCCCGATTCTAAGCTGGCTTTTGCTGGACCATGGCTAATCAGATTAAACCGTTCTGAATTTTATCGGGGAAGACTGAAAGAACTCGATATGAAGTATCCTGCTCTCTCATGGTTACTTTCCCCATTGTCCCCTGAAGGTTTGCTTCAAAAGTTTAAAGAATTTCTCACTATTGAACTTCCCAATGGAAAAAGTGCTTTGTTCAGATTTTATGATCCCAGGGTGTTAGAGCATTTAAGTGTCTGGCTTGAACTCCCTGAACGCTCTCGATTAATTCAGGGGGTGAAACAGTGGGTTTTAACATCAAGGGGGGAAGTTCTTGATCTTAGAACTGAACTTGATGAACGCAATTTTGGTAAAAGATGAAAGAGACGAACTGATGGTAATTAAATTGACGCAGGAAAAATTGGATCTATTAAGTCAGACTGAAAATGCAATGTATTTAAATGGTTTGTATAAACTAATCGTCACTCATTCTCCCGCTTTAAGAGAAGATCCTGAACTGCTACAGCGATTAAAGGATGCAGACGATTTTGTGAAGACCTATAGATTTAATGATAAAAAAGTAATGACTGATTTTTTAATCACCAGTGCATATGAACCATATTTCTATAAACACTATGCAGTCAGCCAATGGTTATTGAAGGGTTCTGAATCTGTTGAATGTGAATATATTAAATATCAACAAATTAAAGAACATCTGATGGGGCGAGTTGCTGGAGGAGCGCTATGAGTGAAATGGGAGAGACTCTTCCTATACCAGCCGGAAGGACAGGAACATTTCCTCGTGTCCGGGGAGGGCGTCTCGGTGGAATAATTAGTCTTATACAAAATTTGGATGAGGCCCGAGAGGCTTATCTCGCCAGGATGGCTGAGATGGAGAAAGTCAAAGCTGAAGCTCAGACACTCACGAAGGAATTAAGTGAGGAAGGCTGTGATCAATGTATCTATACTCAAGGTATGGTTACTTTACAAAATATAGAAGGGTGGTCAGATATCAGCGTCGCGTATCAGTTTTATATTTGTCAGTTTCCGATTCACTTCCAGGTTATGAAAATAATGGAGTGGACCTACGGCGTTGCATTTGATGGATTTGTGCCAAAACAGTGTCTTCTGAAAGAAACTAAAGCTAATTATGACCAATTCTTTGCTAAAGATGGTTTATTGAAATTTTTCATGTCCATAAAATATGGCGATGAAGGTCTTTTCCTTGAACAAGCGCAAAGACAAAACGCTGCGGCTAAAAAAGGAATTCCTCCAGGAAGATTAGAATGGTACTTTATGCAGCCAATAAGTGCCAACTATGCACGAACTCAATTTTTAGAACAAAAATTCACAATTCAAGTAATACACAAGCCTATGCCAGTTGAATATATCAAGACTGTTTTTCCATAATAAATGAGAGGTTGATGACATGTTATATATCATTCAAAGCATCTTGTATAGACAAAAGGTTCTTTCAGCACATAATTTGTATGGTGAATTGAAAGATATCATTAACTTACTACCGGCATGGGAAAATAAGCCACAAAAATGGTTGATTGCTAATCCTTTAAAGGAAATTGTTGCATTATCTAATTCAGCAGTATCATCTGAAGCATTAGATTATTTGGATAGCTTGATTTCTAAAAACAAAACAATTAGCATTGTATTAGCCAGCGAGGAAAAAGATGAAAGTCCTGTGGTCATTTGGTACAAAAATACTCCAGCAGTTTCTCCGGATAGATATTCTTTGACCATCGCTATTCGATCTCTAGATTCTTTAAATGATCGGAATACATTTCAAAAAATAATAACAGATATATCCGATCTAAAGCACTGGACTTATAGTTATATTAGTCTTGAAACTGAGCAATATCGAATGGAGCAGCGCTCTGTTTTTGAAGACCGTCTTTCTGCTGGGTGGATGCTATATTTGCCGGAAGAGATTAGCTCTAATGAAGTGCCTTCGGCTGCTGATATCGTACATTTTCCAGAGAGAAAATCCACGTTGGTCATAACGAAGAATGAATTTGATGGCAAGAATGAAAGTGATATTATTTGTGCAAATAACGTTGAGATAGAATTATCGGAAAATGGGCATTTACCAAAATGGTTAGATGTTTAAATTAATATTGCGAAGAAAGGAAAGGTTGTTGTATTTATAAATCACAACTCAATGTGTGCATATTCAAGTGCTGGGTGTGGTAAAAATCCTTTAGAATTAATTATTGGTTTTGACACGGTGCTGATTAAAAATGTGTAAAGTTGATTCAATGATTTGGTTTATAATATTTCTATTTGATTCATAAGGCGACAAGGGTTATACCAGTTGTGAGGAATGATAAACAAATTGTCATAATAGTAGTTTCAACTAAATATATATTTAGTGGTGAAATTAATAGCGTATTGCTAAATAAAATAATATTGAAATCAGATTGCTTGATCTCGGGTGATCGCCGCTGATGACTGAACTTTAGTTTTTATCTATAGCGCCAGTTCATTCCCCAGTGGCAAGAAACCGCCCGCCGGATCCGAAAGAAAGATCCGAAGTTGACTGAGTCAGACATTATTTATCTTCCCCGTCTGAAGATTGCGCTAGAGTACGCTAATTCACTGCCCCTGCAAGAGAAAAACGTCCGGCGTGATTTTATGTTGATCGAAACGTATTATCCCGGTTTTTATCTGAAGCCTGAAGTGGACAAATGGCTTAGGACGCCAAATGGCTATTCAACCGATCACCGTTTTGAGAATCTAAAACATATTGTGTTCAACAGGGAAAGGAGAGGTCTCTGATGGTTGGCATCGTAATCGGTGGTGGTATAGCGCGGAAGCGCTGGTGCAGCCGGTGGCGCAATAGGTTCACGGGGGAGCTCAACGTCTACAAATAATGATGGCTGGGATGATGATATGTCCACTCCGGCAGGTGGTTCATCATCTGGAAATAGTGGTTTTACCTACCAGGGTAAAAAGTATGATTCTATTCTCCAGGAGCCGATGATTGTCAGCGCCGAAACTCACGGTGATTTCTGGGAAGACGATATGGACTACTCAGAAGCGGTCAGCTATGAGGGCGTGGATTCCAAAGACTGCGGGCAGGATAAAGCCGATGAAAAATCCTGCAAAAACTGCCCGCCGGACGGCAAAGTTATGCCGATGGTAAGACGCTGTTCCCGCTGGAGTGAAGTCACCATAAACTACCAGACAAGAATTTGTGGCACATTCTACAACCCGGAGACGAAGCAGATTCAGGAGTTTAAATACTGTGGTGTTTCTTTCGATGGCTGGAAAGAGGTGTTTTGCCAGTTCTGGGAGGCGAAGGCACGGTATGATCAGTTTTTAATTAACTCTATGCAAAAGAAAAAATGGTGGAAAGGAGACCGAAGTGCAATAAACCAGGCAGGTCGACATCAGGCGGTTTCAACAATAAATCAACCATTAAAAGTTGTTTGGTTTTTTATGCAGCCGATTAGTTATGCTTATTTTAAACGCATGTTTGTAGGGTTCAATGACATCATCGTGAGGTATCAACCATGAAATTGAATTTCAGGATGGAACAAAAACTTGGCCGTGATGAGCCAATTAAGCCAATTAAGCCAATTGAGCTTGCAACCATCTTCCAGGAAACAACTAAACAGCTTGATATTCTGTTAGGGGTAACAAAAATGTGGTATGAGCAAGGCTACTCCAGAAAACAGGCTCTTCAGCACAAAATATTCACTGAACAAGGTATTTCCTCTGACATCTTAAACCGTTGGGATGAAAAATATAAAAAAGAATATCCTAACTGGACAACTGGTATTTGGGATGGAGGACCAGATGAAGATAGTGCAGGAATAGATTGCTACCCTTCATATTCCAGTACAGGTCGCAGAAAAAATCCTATAAACTTAGTTATCACTTTTGACGCGGAAATGAGCAATGTAAGTTTAAACGTTGATTCAATGCTCAATTTCTTTCTATTGCTTCTCAAAAATAATGGTAGTTGCACAAGTTCAAGCGTAGAGTCTGGTGGCTATAGCTTCTCGGAAATAATTCCAAAAGAAAATGGTTACGATGAAGTCTATAAGAAGGTTTTTCCTGACAGGATTTCGTGTGGTTGGATGTTGTTTATCCCAGCGGTTCTTTTACCTAATTTGATTCCAGAAGCTGCCAGAGTTGTACCTGTCATAAAGAATGATAAGCAAATTGGGACAATAGTTGTTTCAACGGAGGACGTTTTTGATGGTAACAACAAAGAGCATATTGCTAAATCAAATGATATTGAAATCAGACTGTTGGATCTTGGAGTACTGCCGTTAGTGACTGAGCTGTAGTTGCCCATTGGATTTTTTCAAGGAATGGCGAAGCCTTGGGTCGGTGTATCAGAAAGCGTAAGAATAAAAGATGCAGAGCCGGGCTACAGCTACCTGTGGATACGCCAGGCCAAACCGTATTCCGGCGATAAGTACGGCTGGCACACGCCGCTGACTGACGGCACGGAAGTGGGCATCGCCTGGGACGATGGCGATATCGACCGCCCGTATATCGCGTATGCGTTCCACGACTCAGAACATCAGGACATCGTCACCCGTGACAACCGCAGCCAGAACATTCTGCGCACGGCGGCAGATAACGAACTACGAATGGAAGACCAGCGCGGACAGGAACACATCGCGCTCACCACACCTTATGGTGCCACGCAGCTTAATCAGGGCCATATCGTTGATGAGCAGAACAAACAGCGGGGCTCAGGCTTTGAGCTGCGCACCGATGAACACGGTGTTATCCGCGTGGCAAAAGGCCTGTTCATCACCGCCGACGGGCAAACCAAAGCGGCGGGTGAAGTGCTGGACATGGACGCGGCGCTGAAAGAAATCGACATCTGCCAGCAGCAGCTGAAAGCCCTGACCGCAGCAGCAGCCCAGGCGCAGGCACTGGAAGCCGATATTGCGAGCCAGAAAGCAATGTTCGACCAGCGCCTGAAACAGCTTAACGAGATGATCCACTTCCACGGCCCGCAGGGTGTGGCCTTCACCAGCGGCTCAATGGGAAATACTGCGATTCTTGCCGGGGAACAGATTGGCCTGTTTGCCCAGAGCGGTTCGCTGACCCTGAACGCCAGCGAAGGACCGGTACAAATCCAGGCACAGAACGGCGAGATGCACTTATCCGCGGAACAAAAGCTGAGCCTGATATCGGCGAGCGACATGCTGTTCGCCGGTAAGAAAAAGGTGACGCTGATTGGTGGCGGCAGCTACCTGAAAATCGAAGGCGGGAAGATAGAGTACGGGACGAATACAACGTATACGCGAAAGATCAAGCGGACGACGACGACAGGAAGTGCTTCGCAGGATGTTCAGTTTTATTCCTTCCCTGTTGCCAAGGATCTTGTGCGCAAAGGATTTTATGATGAGCAGTTCAGGGTTTTGGCTGATGATGGTAAGCCCATTCAAAATGTCCCATATTTCATTACAAATACAGAAGGGGAGACATTTAAAGGGTTCACTGATTCACAGGGGCTTTGCGATAGGGTATTTACCAAAGATGCCTCTACATTAACAATTTTATTGGGTGTCCCGGCGCTGGAGAAATGGAATGTCTGAACAGTCCACTTTGACGAATGATAAACCTCATTCCCACTATGATGTCTTAGGACCACTGATGCCTGCGAGGGCTTTTTTCTTTGTTATTGTTGATGAACCCGGTAAAGATGGTTTTTTAGTCAGGAAGATTTACGCATCAAATACTGTTCCGTACCTTTCAAAAATGGACTTGTCAGATTTGAAAGTTCTTTCAGAAACCAACCCTGAACGATATGGTTTAATGTCAAAGAATTATTCAGCACCATTTACAGTTGCCGAGCATGTTATGGGAGATAATATTTCGTCATATATCTCTACTAGTTCTGCATTTCCTGAAGGGTCTCCGCGATTTGAAGGGAAGACCATCATTGTTGATATTGATAAAGCTGTGAGGTCAGGTGAGAAACTAATCTCTACTGAAGAGATACTCAAAAGCCTTGATGATTACAGGAACCAGAATCCTCATTTGAAGAAAAAATAGAGAGAATTTCAAACTATGTGAGAGATATAGATAAAGAAGTATTGTGCATGGAGAGAAAATACCAGCATCTGCGATTTTTACACCAGACACATTAAAATATGCAAAGTATTTTACTCGTGGTGCTCGTGTAATTCAGGTTACAGGCATCATTTTCACGGCTTATGCTCTCGAGCAGGCGACCGAAAAATCTATCAAAAATGGCAGCGTCAAACCGATAACAGCTGAAGTAATCAGACAAGCTGGTGGGTGGGGGGGCTATTGCTGGTGCTAAAATAGGAACTGTTGCGGGTGCTGCTATTGGCATTGAAACTGGTCCCGGAGTGGTGCTGACGGGACTCGTTAGTGGAATCGTATTCGGGGCTGCCGGGTATTTTGGTGCGGACTGGATGGCGGATTATATCGATGAAAATTAATTTTTTTAGAAAAAAAAACGAGTTGCAGAGTGATTTTCCCATTGCACAATTTGATTTGTCTTTAGATCACTCTTCAGTGTATCCATTGTTTTTGTCTTTAGAGAAAGACAATGTATATGCATATTCAACTCGCTTTATGGTAAAGCCTGATGATTTATTCGTTGTTGAGCATATGATTGAATTGTTCTTCAATGGACGGTTGACAAAAGAAAAAGGCGTGTTTGTCGAGAGTGATAAAAAAATAATTTGCTACAAGTTTAAGGAGTTTGAACAGGATATTGTTAGGATTATCACTAATCACAATGATTTTATTACCTGCCTTTGTGGGGAGGGGTTAGAACCACCTAACCCGGAAAGTGTGTTCCCCGATAGAGATTTTGGGGCTTATGGCAGCTTGCAAGGAGATATGGAGTTTTGGTGGGATGTATATTGGAGATCTTTCTGGTCAAGTTTGACAGAAGAAAAAAGAACTCAATATATTGAGCGATGCAATCTTTCTGAAGATACAATTCAATTTCTGAAATGCCATAACTAGTTAATAAAAAATATATGCCGAATAATGCACCTTCACTCTATGAAACTCTCTTCGGTAACTTTACCGGAGGTCTCGATCTCCATCAGGTCAGCGAGCAAAATCAGGTGATTTTGTCCGTGCTTGATAACATGCAGCGGATCCTCAACTGTCGTGCCGGCACGCTGGCGCATCTGCCGGACTATGGTCTGCCTGACTTGACCAAAATTCTGCAGGGGATGCCGGGTACCGCACACCAGTTGCTGCAGATCTTCTCCGGGGTGCTGCTCAAATACGAACCGCGCCTGAAAAGTATCAATGTGATTCTGCTCGACCAGGAAATCCCTGGCGAATTGCGTTACGCCATTGATGCCGAGCTAAAAGGCATCGGCCTTGTCCGCTACGGCACGGAGTTTATGCCGGAAGGGCGAGTGCTGATTCGCCACCTCAAACAGCAGAATTATCTCGATACCAAATCCCATATACAGGGCTCATTTATCTGACGAAAACCACAGGGAAAGTATGTCAGCCAAAGCACGATTTATGAAAAAACTGCAGGAGCAGCAGCCCCGCAGTCGCGTTTTTGACAGCAAAAGTCAGGCCGATATTGCCGAGTTTTGTGAGCGAATGAACCAGCTTCAGGAAACAATGGAAACCTGGCTCACCGGGACAGGCATCAACATTGAAACGATGCCGGTGTCGGTGCTTGACGCCTTTGCGGGCAACCATTCCTTCACCGTCCCCGCTATTGCTCTGCGTTATGGAAACCGAATGATGAAATTCACCCCTGTGTTTTTGTACGGGCAGGGTGTGACGGGGGGCATCGAAGTGACACTATGCAGTGACGGTCGCATTACGCCGTTATACCGCCTGTTTATGCGTTCGGGAGAGGATGCGAACTGGTCATTCAGTACATTTGGCCGCCCGGCGGCCCCCCGAACGGTGTTCAGTGAAAATGCATTTTTCGACATGATTAGCGTACTGCTACCAGAGTAAACCTCGCTTTCTGCTTATCCTCAGGGATGGACCACTATGCACGATGTTCAACCTCGCCCGGTGAAAACCGGCAGTGACCCACGTCAGCTACCTGATTTTATTGCGCTGCGCGATGAGATGGCCAAACTCACCCATCCGGCACGTCCCGACGTGAACTGGTCGCAGGTGGAGGCCCTGTCGCTCTCATTATTTGAGCTAAATGGCGTCGAGTTACAGACCGGTGCCTGGTATACGCTTGCCCGTAGCCACCTGGCCCGTATCAATGGCCTGAACGAAGGGCTGGCTATCCTGAATGCCCTGCTGAGCCATCAATGGGCGCAGTTCTGGCCGCAACCGATTCATGCTCGCGCAGAAATCCTCAACGGGCTTTTGCAGCGCTTGCAGAAGCTTTTTCGCACATTTTCACTCGATCATGGTGATTTGTCTGCGCTAGTGCAGACAGAAGGGCTGCTACGATCCGTCAATGATATTTTGGTGCGTCAGGAGCTGAAACATGTCTGCCTGACTGCGCCGCTGATGCAGCAGATACAAGGTGCGTTGACACGTCTTGAAAACAGCTCGGCACAAGACAGTGGACTGCAGGCGGTGACGCTGCCACCACAGGCGCTGGTCGCGGAATCGGCCCTGGAAAACCCCTCTTCTACCAGCCGCCTGGTGTACGTTATTCGTCCTGAGCCAGAGTTGAATGTGCAGGTCGTGCATGCGGCAACACCGCAGCCGAAGCGCTGGCCGGTGTTTCTGGCGGGAGTCTGTTCCGCATTGGTGTTGAGTTCTATTGCACTCACTGGCTGGCACTATATATCCAGGGTAGATGAGGCTACGGATGCGCTTACAGCTTCGGTGGCTCCTCTTCCTCAGGCGCTGAGCAGTGCTCAAGTGCAGACACTTCAGCAATCTGATAAAGACAAACTTGACCCTACAGGCTGGCTGAAAAATGCATCATTGCAGCTGGACAGTCTGGCTGCACTTCCTCCTGACTGGATATATCAGTATGGCAATGGGTTGCTGGCACAGGCAAAAGTGCTGTGGCCCCAGAAACCCGAAGTCGCTGAACTACAGCAGAAGTGGCAACAACGACAGGCTGAAAACAAACTCTCTGCAAGCGCATTAACTGGCTGGCATGAAGGCATGCAGCAACTTCAGGTGTTGGCCGACAGGCTCAATACGCTGGACGGACAGAAAGGCAAATACATCACCGTCAGCGAACTGAAATCCAGCGTCTACCAGATGATGAACAGCTTTAACCAGACGATCCCTCTGGAGGAGCAACTTCGTGTGATGCAGGGCCAGCAGGGCGATGCCGCACTGGTTACGCAACAGCAAATTCAGCGTCATTTGAACGGGGTGACTCAGTTATTTGCGGAGCAAAAATCTCCCCCTGTAACGCCTTAAAAAGGTGCTGACAGCTTCGGTTTGGCAAACAGAAAGGAGGCACTGCAGGAGAAGTAGAATTGTCGAAGACATGATTAGCAAAGTGGAAAGCACTGCTGAAAAAGATCGGGTAACTCGGGATGAAATGATTCTGGTGGTTGCGACGATAATGAAAGCGATGATGGGGCTTAAAACGAAAAACGGACGTCTTTCGACGTCCGTTAATACTGAATTTGGTGCCCGGACTCGGAATGGATTTTGTTTTGTAATTGCATTGATTAGAATGGTTTTTATCTTGTTCCATAAACGTTGAGGCCCCCATTAAGGCCCCCTTCTGCAAAGGGTCAAAATTTGATGGTTGAACAGGAACTTTTACATCCATCTGAATACTATTTGATGGCAAGGTATAGTGATCTACTACGGAATCGCAGTGAGCACCATCCATGTTTGAAAATGATACCATAATTTGGTTCCTTACTGTTTAGTGGGCAACGCCCCTGGATAGTGTTTCGCGATAATGTCGTTCAGCTTATCGACCAGCTCCGATCGCCTGAACGTGATATGGACAGTTCCCTTCTGAAAATACTTAATCACAGACATCTCATCCTCATAACGGGTGCTATGCCTGTTCTCATGGATATGGTCGCTTAACCGGCGCGTGACGTCGGCGCGATTGTCGGGGATGGCCTTCCCATCCAGCAGCATCAGCATGCGCTCAAGGTCCGTTAACCGGTCACGCTGCCAGCCCCAGTTCAGACCAAATCCCCACCGGTCATATTTGACAAGCCCCGTCACGATGATTTTCCCGCCAAACCTACAGGGGCTGTTTGTCTTAAAATTCCAGCTCAGACCTTTAAACACGTTAATCACACCTCGTTCAAACACCTCACCTTTATTCAGATGCAGTTGTTCGAATGTGTTGAGAATATTCTCTTCACTGATAGCCGGAATATCGTCTTTCTCCAGGCTGTTGTACCACTCGTCGCGGACCTGTGCGTCCATGAGCGCCAGCATTCCCGAGCGTTGCATCAGATCCCGCCATATACCACGATCGATATTGCGAGTAATGGCTTTCATGGCCGTATCAGTATCCTCCATCAGCCAGCAGTCGTAGCTGTATTGCCGCATTCCCTATTCATTCGCTTTACCACCGCCGATGCTGCGGGTCAGCGTCGAGATATCGTCAAGTTGTTGTATCAGCGTTTCAATCTGTGCAATCGCGAAATTACGTCCGGTGATGATGCGCTCAATACTGGTAGAACAAATCACATCGGTATGGCCGGTTAACACTTCAGGTTCGGTGAGGGTAAGATCTGACATTTTAATTTCCTTTATATAAAGCAAAGCGCCAGCCGGTAAGGGCTGGGGCTTATAGGTGTGTGGTGAGTATGGTTCGGTGGCTAACAGGTTCTGGTCTGTTGCAGAAGCTGAAGATGGCGGAGATTACGAACATCGTTTCGCGCCTGCTCAATCCAGGGCAACAGCACTGCTGAATCCGTCTTGTCTTCGTCGTTGTCGAAAATAATGCCGGTGTTGCAACTGATGTTGTCCTGCAGCCAGCCAATCAGAATGTTGAGAGCCACTTCGGTGGTTAATTCCGGCATGTAAAAACCTTGTGGTGATTGAGGTGGGGTTACCAGTCAAAGGTTGTAAAACTTGGTAGCACTTCGCCAAAGGCATCCAGATGAACAATGCCAGCGGCGTAGCGACGCATAAGCGTCACTAATAACCGACGGCAGGCTTTTGACAGACCGAGGCGTTTGAGGCGTAAGACCGGAAACGACCACGCGCCCAGGTGGAGCAGATAACCCGAGCCGGTATAACTAATCCATTCAGACTCGCCAAAGTCTTCATGCTGGTGTGAAAGGGTAAACAGCAGAGCATTGTCTTCCGCCGTGATATGTGCAGTGCTGCACTGAATGCCGTTCAGGCGGGCAACGGGCGGAATTGGATCTTCAACAATCAATTTCCCCGGTTCGTCAGCAACGAGAAGCGAATAACCGTTCTGGTTCACCACATTGATCAGGTCGGTCAGTTCAATACCGTCAATGTCTACGACGATCCGGCCCATGTTGAGGGCCAGTACGTTGATGGCATCGGCTTCCACCGTCAGGGACAGCTTCATGGTTGCACCTCACGGTATTTGCCGGTGGTGATGTCGGTAACGGCCCTGTAGCTATGACGGGTCATCAGCCCGGTGGCTTTGCGGGCGCGGAGAATATCGATACTGGTGAGAAGCGGCGACTGAGTTTCCGCGTTAAAACCGCGACGATCAGTGCGTACCAGGTCGTATTTCTCCACGATGAAATTCACCGCGTCGCACAGTGAGATACCGGCATCGATATGCTCTTGGATCACACCATCTTTGCCAAATGGCGTGTCGTTGAGCGTCAGACCGTAGTGACGGTCCAGCAGGTGACTCAGGAGGCGCTGCCAGATCGCCACGGGTGACGGGCGTGGCGAAACCTCCCGTTTCGGAGGAACAGGTTGTGTTTGCATAATGGAAACCTTTACTGGTGAGTTAAACGAAGGAAAACTGCCGGGAGGTTTATTCTGTTGTTGCAGGTGTCGGGTAAATTGCGAGATAGACGTACCCGTGCGAGCCGAGGCTGTCGGCCTCGCATATCAGCCCTTTTGCATACAGCGTGACGCAGTGCTGATGACGGGGATTCAGCTCACCGGAAAGCAGCATCAGCTCCAGTTGCTTCAGCAGTAGCGGGAATGCCTGGTCGAGATGGCGTAAATCCGCGTCGCTGAAGGTGCCGGTGATGCTGGCGCGGTCGTTCAGGTAATGCAGCCGGTTGCCCTCCTGCACCAGACGTGCGCCAAAACAGGGGGTGATATCGCGTTTAAGCCCCCACCAAGGGGCGGCGATATCGTGGTTTACAGGCGGTATTGTATTCGACAATTTTAGCCTTCCTTAAACGTGAATTAATTCAGCGTAACGCTGCGTAATACGACGTACGGGCCGTTGCGGTCCTGACGGTGTTCTGCGAAGACGGCGAGCACGCCGCTGATATCCTGCACTTCCCGACCTGCGTAGTGGCAGATGCTGCCGGACCATGTGTATTTGCCGGCACAGAAGCGAAACAACCGGGACTGCGGATGCTGGCGGTATATCGCCATCGCCTGGCGTTTGCTGATGATTTTCATCGTTATTCTCTCCTTAAAGCCACCCTCTCTCAGCAAACGAGACGATCTCCATGCCGCCCACCACCAGGTGATCAAGCAGTCGGATATCAACCAGCTCCAGCGCCTGCTGAATACGCGTAGTGACCTGACGATCTGCATTGCTGGGTTCGGCAAGGCCTGACGGGTGGCAATGCGCCACAATGACAGCGGCACAGTTATGCTTCAGACCGGCCTTAACCACCTCGCGGGGATGGACCTGCGTATGATTGATGGTGCCGGTGAAGAGCGTTTCGTGGGCTATCAGACGATGCTGGTTATCGAGGAAGAGTACAGTGAATACTTCACGCTCCAGTGAGGCGAGTTGCAGACGCAGCCAGTCACGAACGGCGGTGGTGGAGGTAAAGGAGGCGCCGGGCTCGCGTAACTGGCGTTCCAGCAGGGTCAGCGCACGTCGGATAGTGCGCTGTGCGGCGGGAGATATTCCCCCGCTGTCGGGGGGGCAAGGGGTTATATTCATTGGCTTTTCCTTTATGTTGACCCGTCCGGGATTGATGTGTTGTACAGTTTCACGGCAACGACGAACTCGTCGTGCTGGGATTCAAACCATGACCAGATAGGGAAGAGAGAGGTGCCCGTCAGAAAATGCAGGAAGAGTTCGTCGGTCACAACGTCTCCGTCCTCATCCCTGACCGTTATTTTCCCCAGCGCATCCCACAGGGTATTCAGGTGAGACAGTTCATACGACATGGCGGGATGCTCAGTCGATGATGTGCATGATGGCGCTGCATTCCGGGTGACTGAGCGCGTAATCCCGCAGGCGGTAGTAGTGCTCCGTCATGGCATCGCATTCGGTGCGCATGGCATGGTGGCTGTAAGTCATCAGACAGACGGCAATCCCCGCAGCGTCGGCACTGAGTTCACCGCCGTTGCCGTTCATAGTGTTGAACAGCGACCACGGTTCATTGTTCTCCGCTTCCGGGGCCATAAACGCACCACCGTTGCTGAGCGTATAAAAATTCCAGATACCGCCGTTGTAGTCGGCGCAGAAACGGTCCATCCACGCGAAGACCGTCGGCTCAAGGATTATCCACTGCGGTATGCTGCCGAAGTACTGCGGCCAAAAGCCGATGCGCTGCTCGTCCTGTACGAGGGTGGCGGTCAGCGCTGGCGCAGAACCGGCAGGTTGTGGCGGTAACGGAAGGGTATCGTGAAGGTTAATAATGTCGGTCATGTTAGTTTTTCCTTGTTTATTTATCGGGTTGGGGATGCTGGTTCAGCAGGAGTGACGGGCAGGACTGCGCATAGCCATCTTCATCGCACCGTGAGGGCCAGATGCTGTCAGATACAGACAGTCGGCACAGGCTGAGCTCGCCGGGACGGTAGCAAAGATGTCTGCACCAGGCGCAGAGGTCATCGTCGGAGATGGAACGGCAGCCGGACTGGTTTTGCAGGGAAACGGGCCAGACAGCCGTCAGACGGGTATTTGCAGGAATGTGCTGCATCAGCTCAGTGCCTGCTGCAGTTCTTCGGCCATCACCCAGAGCGCGCGGTTGAGTTTGATATCCCCGTCGATACCGTTAACCGCACGAGTGTGGGTACGTTTACCCTGTGCGGTGCGTCCGCTCAGCCCGCCTTTCAGCAACGATTCCTGAATGCGGTTATAAACGGTCCACAGGTCGTCCTGATGGTCCTCATACCGTCGCGGTGTCAGTATCTGCGCTGCGGTCACCGGCTGATATTCTTCACCAAAGCGGTATGTCAGTGCGGCGTTCGCCAGGGCATGTTGCGCGGGTGCTGGTAGTCGAAGTGACTGCATGGCCTCGCGCTTTTCTTCCACCCGATCAAAGACACCGAGCACTTCATAAGCCCCCTCAATCACTTTCCCGGCCACATCGCCACGATGCGGTACACGAATTTCACCGAACGACTGTCCGCAGACGAGCCCGTTGGTGCAGATGGCTCTGAACAGCCCCGGCAGCATCTGGTATGAGCTGCTACCATCGTGCGAGTTAAGCAAAATGATTTCGGGAACCTGCTGGCCGGTTATCTGACCGGTACGACGCAGGCGCAGCAGATGTTTGGTGTGCTCCCGGCGGTCAGGGTCGCGTACGCGTGACTGGCAGGCGAAGAAGGGTTCAAAGCCTTCGCGTTGAAGATTTTCGAGCAGAGTAATGGTGGGTATGTAAGCGTATTTTTCGCTCCTGGAACCGTGGCGATCTGCACTGAATACGCTGGGAACGACCTGCATCAGTTCTTCGCGGGTTAACGGACGATCGCGACGGATCTGGTTTGTCCGTCCAAAGCGGCTGGCTAGTCTCATGGTAAATTCCTTATTGTTGATTTAACGGCATAAACAAAACAGCCATGCTCCTGTGGGAGCATGGCTTTTTTGTGTGGTCGCTATTGGGTTAAGCTGTGGTGTGTCAGTGTTTGGGGATCCCGTGGCTGAGCAGATAGCGGTTAAGCCATTCCCCGGCACTGGCTTCAAAATTCCAGGCCCGCCAGATTAACGTCCCCTCGCTGTCGCGAATAACCAGCCGAAAGTGCGTACCCTGGTCATCTTCTATAGTGACGTTGTGGTAAAGCGTGACCACGGCTTCAGCCTGTCGGCGGGTGAATTGCCCTGGCGGTAACGACGTATCGTCAGTGACTTGCATATTCAGTTCCTGATGAATGGCATAAAACAAAATGCCCCGCTCAGTGAGCAGGGCATCAGTGGGTTAAGTGTGTGGCAATAAGCTGCAGTATCTGTTCCATGAGCGCTGTGATTAAGGCACCTGCGAGCAGGGTTGCCGCCTGTCTGGCGATGTAAATACTGTCTTCGTCATAGCCTTCTTCGCGGAAGTGGTCTTCCACAAACTGCTGCGCCCGGCTGCTGGCGCACCACGTCAGCACCTGACGCAGGGTGTTGAGCACGATTTTCAGTAATGTCATTGGGTCAAATCTCAGAGGGGGGATCCGGATGAATCTGGGGCACACAGGAATGCCCCGGCCGGATAATAAGAGGAGAGCTGCGTTACTGCGGTGACGGAGACTCCGGCGGCACAGGGGCCTGACCATGAATAATGCGGTGCTTCGCCAGTGCCTGCGGCATATCGTTGATGCAGTATGTAATGTAGAAGACGTTGAGCACCACGGTATAAAACGCATTCATCTTCAGGTCAAACCGGAAGGTGTTCAGCGCATAGTGTCGCAGTGCTGCTCTGGCCTTAAAGGCCCAGACGATGTACATCACGCCGCAGGTGAGCGACAGAATGCCGCTTAAGGCCAACAGTGTATCGCTGCCCGTGTAGTAGCCCGCCAGGTCCGGTGAGGCCATCACGCCGAACTGTCGTCCGAGCCCAAAACAGACGGCGAGCCAGATGATAAACAGATTGCCGCAAACCGGATATCCGGTGGTGTCGCTGATAATCTGCTGTTTTCGGTACAGCCACAGTAACGGCCAGATGCCGCAGGTGGCGACGGTGAGTAGAACAAAATGCAGGGTTGGCGTCGTCAGTCGCTGGCTGAGTGTCGAAATGTCGGTCATATCGTATTGTCCTTGATTGATTTTGCTGTAAACCGGGGATGCGCCGGGTTACCCGGCGGTCAGTGTCGTGCATTCGGGCATATCAGCCAGAACCTTGTGAACGTTTCCAGCCGAAGGGGTAAAGTGCCCCACCTGTTTGTCGTTGACGTAAATCTCAAACGACGTTGCTTTTCTGATGGCATCAATGAACGACAGCCAGGCGTTGTCGCCGTTACGCCAGCCCAGAGAGGACGGCAGGGGGAACGTCTGGTCATCCGTGACGACGGTGATGGCGGTTTTCTCATCCTGTGAATCGGCACCGCTGCCGTCAGGCAGGGTGAGCATGACGTGATGCTGCAGGATATTCTGGTCGTCAGGGTTGCCGGTGCAGTTCAGGTTCATCATCACGTTTTCCGGGCTGGTGATGATGTACTCGGTGACGCCCATACCGAAGCCACTGCTCCACATATTGGGGACCGCCTGTGCCGTGATGGCAAAGGTCAGTAATCCTGCTGACAGGATGGCGTGCATGAATCGCATGGTATTTTTCCTTCTCAGTCAAAAATGTTGTTGGGGGGCAGCCGTGTTACATGAGTTGTTTACCCACGACGATAAGTCCGGCCAGCCAGCCGATATACTGTGGGCCCACAAGCCAGAACAGACGGGCCTTGAGTAATCCGGTCATTCCTTCGCGGGTGTATACCGCATCCGGCATCAGCCATTGTCGAAGAGCAGCACCGACCGTCATACCGGCTCCGGGCCCAAGCGTCATCCAGAACAGATATTCCATTCCCTGACCAAAACTGCGTATCTCGCCGGTACTCCCGAACACGTTAAACAGCACGACCACAAGCGCGATGGCGAAGGCAATCGCGAAATATTTAATGACAAGCGCCATGTTCAGATTTCCTTATTTTCTGCACTGCTGAGCAGCGCTCAGCATGTTGTCCATGAAGCGCGGGGGGACATAACCGTATTGCTGGTTCATTTTCTCCAGCTCCCCGTGCGTATATTTCGTTTTGAGGTCATCCCGGATACATCCGCAGACGGCGGTAGTACCGCCGCCTGATTTGCATCCCCGGATAAACTCGCGTTCATTTTTGTCGCCACAGCCGCTCAGGGTTACGGCAGACAACATCAGGGTGAAGAGCAGCAGAGGGCCTTCGACAGGTTTCACGATTTGACTCCTTTGGGTCTGGATGGATGTTCAGGGTGTTGTTCCCTGAAGGTGTGAATGACATCACTGATAAAGTGAAAGTGGGGCAGTGCGCTGATAAATCCCTCTTCAGTAATGAGCGAACTGATTTCGCTCCGGCGACGGAAGGTTTGCTCTGAGAGTGAGGCCGAGATAATGTCTTCCAGCCGGAACACCCGAAGGCTCCCCCGGCAACAGACGACCAGATACCAGTGCTGATGCCGGTAAATCAGGCGGTAAGGCTCCTGCTCATCGTGACGGACACCGCCGACCAGCAGACTGACCACCCGGTGATGACAAATGGCTTCGGCCAGACGATGAAAACTGTCAGCCTGTGTCCATGCTGGCGGTAAGTCGTGCCAGATAAAGCAGGGTGAGGTGCCCGTTTCATTCATCAGCAGGTGCATCAGTTGCCGGTTCTGCGACGGGATAATGCGTGCGATACCGGTACTGCGGGCAAAGGAAACGGCCCCCGGAGAGTGATCACGCGTGGCGCTCTCACTGAGCCGATACGTGCCGTTCTCCCCGATAATGTCGAGGTGGACCAGCCGTTGATGTAAGTCACGACGCAGGGTGCGTATCGATACACCAAACTCACCGGACAGTGTCTGAAGGGTCAGCGTTTCTCCGGCCATTAACCGGCTGATAATGACCGACAATCTGACGGCCAGCCGGTCGTAGCGGGCCTCTTCATCGGGTCGTTGCATGGACGCTCCGTGTGCGATAAATAGGTTGATATTTCATGCGGTTATTATGCGGGCGGGGAGGGACACGTTATGTCCATCCCCCGTAATGGCGGAAAAGAAAAAGTAAAATTCATCTTTCAGTAAACAGGAGAATTAACAAAGGGTTAGTGCCAGGTAGCTGAAATGACGACAGCATGCTGACACGCCCTGTCATCAGTCGTGCCGTAGCGAGTACGGTCAGCGGCTCAGGCTTTGTGCAGGATGGGCTGACCCTTATTAACGTTACGGTGCACTGAAGATATGCTCGCACTGCGTGCAGCCGTATTCATCAAAGACGGTACCGTCCAGTTGTTCTCCGGCCAGAGAGCCTGCCACCGCACCAGCACAGGCGCCGGACAGAAAACCAATGAGGCCTCCGGCTATCGTACCGACAACCGGAATGACTGAACCTATCAGCGCACCGGTGGAGGCTCCTTCAAGCCCGGCAATGCCTCCGGCTGTTGCGCCAATGACCCCACCCGTCTTTTTACCCACATGGCGCAGTCGTATGTTTTGCGAACCGCAATTCGGACAATGCATTTCTTTCTCCCTTATTACTGGCAATAAATAGCCGCCTTCATGAGCTGGCGGACCGTGTATCAGAGAGACCTGGGTACCGGAACAGAAAGCATAGCTGTGACTTAGCGCGAGAAGCATACGCACGGGTATTTTGTGGGACAGTTGACCCGGGAGAAGGAATAACGACGGTAACAGGGTATCGGGACCCCGTTTGTTCTTACTGGACACATTAACCTCCGTGAGTGAAATAACAAAACGGCAGCACTTCTGCTGCCGTTCTCACACCGGTAATATAGGTCTGAAATTATTTTGAATGTCATTTCTGGTCTGTATTACTGCCTCCGCTCACCTTGTTTTTAGCGCAAAGCCCTCACTCACCACCACAGGTTTTTCGGTAATGGTCATTAATCAGCATTTCCAGCATATCACTGATGCGAACTCCGCTACGTTCTGCCATAAAGTCCAGTCGAGTTTTTGTTTCGTTCTTCAGGTACGTATTGAGTGCTTTTTTATCGGTACGGGACTGACGTAATTTTTGCTGGTTCCAGGCTTTATTCAGGTTCAGAAGGAATAAACGCTTTGTATCCGGTGCATCGTCCCATAAGTCGATCGCCGTGCGCAGGGCTAAATTGCGTTCAGAATGACTCAGGGGGGTAAACCAGGTACTCATTCCTGGCGTTGAAATATTTAATGAGAGCCCGATAGTGGGCGCATTTCTTTCTTCCTGAAGCGATTTGAGGCTGTTCCATGCCCACAGTACCGCGTCTTCTTCATTAGGTAACCATTTCAGCGGAGCTGGTTTGCTGTAAATATTTTTCCACTGGTCTTTCAGCCTGTCCATGACCTGGCGCTTGAGATGATTTACCGGTGGGGTCGGAATAATAATGTTGTCGAAAAAAGAGATGATAATATTAATTCTTTCCTGGTGGCTTGTCGGAGATACACTCAGATTCATTCGCTGATACCAGTTCTTTCCGAACTCTGCATTTGCTGGTTTGTCAATACCAAGTTCGTAGTCTCCGGCCTTGCAAATATACGCCCATAACCAGAATGTTGCCCGTTCATCCTGTTCTAGCCAGTCAAAACTTTCCAGCGGAAGGATGTTTTCATCACGGGCTGTTTCCATATCAGAAAAAAGTCTTGCCCGCTGTTCTGCATTCGGTATGAACTGATTAATCAGTTTGTTGAGTGCCTGTCGACAACTTTCTGCATCCTGGTGAGGAATGTCACGGGTGTTAATTATTTTATTAACACCCAGCCACCCGGCATAAAAAGCACAGACTCTCAGGTCACGGGTTTTTATAAGATGTTGTCTGCCATTGTCGTAATGTACAACCATTGTGGATACCTGTAATCGTAAACTACATAGTAGTGGTTATGGTGGTGATTGTTGTAGCTACACAGTATCACGATGATGGTTTTATCGTCACTTAAAAACACATCTGGTAGTCATCGTGAGGTTTTATTGTTGATTTATACTGGTTTTGACAAGGTTTTACCATGGTTTTAAAGTTGTCATTTTCTTTGTTTATCTCTCAGATGCTTCTCTGTTTACTGGATGAGTATCGTCTCAATAGGTTATCTTGTTCTCCTGCATGCTTTCGTTTTCATCCCCATCATGGTGCCTGGTTCGCTTCAGGGGGCATTTCTGGTATCAGGTCGGGCTGCCATGAGGTATTTCCATTTTGTTGCTCATAATCAGGATTGAGGGCTTCTGCGGGCAGTGATGATACGGGGTTAATTTGATTGAGGTTATTTGATATGACGTGGTGTCTATTTTCATGTTATTGAAAAAAGATAATTCCAGAGTAACTGATGCAGGCGTTTGTTGTAGGTAAGTGCTGTCTGGCGTGGTTATCTTCATAGCTATTGTTATGCCTGGCGTGTTGGATTGGTATTAATATATTAAAGAAGGGGTCTTATCATTTGTAACAGTAATCGATGATGTGTTATCAGTAAGTGGGTTATGCCTGGGAGGTATTATTATCTGAAGGTATTCACTAAGGGGATAGTACTATTGGATGGTATCCATTGAGCAATCATTGCCATCAGGTAAGAAATACACCATTCAATGTAGTCACAACCTGAATGTTTAGCACTCATTAAAAATCTATCATTAAGAAAACAGAATTGAATTGAGTCGATATTACCATTGACTAGTCCTCGTCAGGATAAAAGTGAAGATGATTAACATCAGTAATCTAATAATCATAACGACAGGGTGGTTACTGGTTAACAGTAACGTTTTGGGTGAATGGTCATGCCTGAAAATCAGCAGGTGAGTATCAATGGTTTATTACTGGTCTGCGTATTAGTGATGAGCGTTAAATGCTCAGTCAGTGAACTAACCTGTAGTAAGCCTGTCGGTATTGCTCTGTCTGCCTGATATTGACGCTTACAATACCTGTCAGTTACAGATACTACGGTGACCCGTTATCCCTGAAAGTTTTTTGATATGTGTAAACAAGGCCATTGGTAACGACTGTAAACGGGGCATTATCCGTGTTGGTGATAATAGTCATGATTGTATCGTAAACAGAATAACCCGATTGAGGTGACGTGGAATAGGGTGATTATCCTGGTAATCACCGCAAGCTATTTAATAAGTAATTGAGCGCTGTAGTGTCTTATACCGCCATAGCTTCCTGTGAGCCTGCATAAGCGCATTGAATAACACGATAGTGGAAATCTGTGGTTAGTATGAATATGGCGCTCCTGATGCGTTACAGGGCGTTTTAGCAGTAGTCCCGATAACGATTATTTATCGGGCTTATTGAACGGGGTAATAATATCATGACAGCAATGAGGGACTGGTACAGGGGCTCTTGCCCCGGGTATATACATCCCTCTGGGGTAATATTTGCTTTTCAGGGTAACCACAACCTATTTTGGGTCCAGGTCAATACAAGGGCATCGCAATCTTCAGCTGCTTCTGTAAGCCAGAATTGCAGCGACTTAACAGTTTCGATCTTCGCTACTGGCCTGACATTGCCGGGATCATTCGCTCACTGGGGATGGAAGAGGTGGAGGTAACATTCAGGGATGAAGCGACAGAGGCAATTATCAACGCCCGCAGACCTTCACAGACGGATTTCTTCAGAGCGTTATTCGATAACATCAGTAACCAAAAAACCGGGGATTACTACGCCTTGTCACGGAGTTTTAAACTCTCCGATACAGCACTGGCGACGATTTGTAATATCACCCGTGATTTGCCACCCGATGAACTCGTTGACGCCGCTTATGTCAAGCGTACCCGCCATCGTCTAACGGGAAGACTGTTTTTTCGCAGCCTTCGGGTCACCCGGCATTAGAACCGATTTCTGAGAGGCGATTACCCTTTACGCAATCATTCTGCCAGCCACGATATTTTACTGAAGCCAGCCGTCTCTGAGGGATCGACTGGCGGACTCGCTGAAGGCAATAAGTTTTTTTTAACAGCACCGGTAATGGTTATGAACGATAACCCACCGGAGTCCATTTTAATGAGTTACACATACGACCCTTACTGGCAGCAACGCATCGCTGATACCTTCAGTTGCGCTCTTAACGCTTACACCCGCTTACTGGCCCTGCGTGTTGACCTCCGTCTGCCGGATACGCCAGCGGCCACCGATGCTGCTGTTATCTCCCGCTTCACCGATTCCCTGAAAGCCCGGATTGATGCCCTTCAGACGCGTCAACGTCGCGAGGGCAAACGCGTCTGGCCGACCACGCTGCGTTTTATCTGGGCGCGGGAGTTTGGTGAAATCAAAGGGAAGAAGCATTACCACGCGGTGCTGTTGCTGAACCGCGATACGTGGTGCGGACCGGGAGATTACAAAGACCCGGATTCGCTTGCAGGTATGATTAAACAAGCGTGGTGCAGCGCCCTGAAGGTGGATGCACAGGCGCATGCCGTTCTGGCTCGTTTCCCGGCGAGTCCAGTCTCATGGTTGACACGTGGCGATGGTGCTCAACTGCAACAGGCCCTGTCGCAGGCGGCCTATTTAGCCAAGCTGGAGACCAAAATCACCGGTGACGGTGAGCGTAACTTCGGTTGCAGCCGTGGCTGAGCCAGACATATCTCGATTCATCAGGCCTGATTGTGCGGGCCGGGTAATTTTTTACAACGTTCCCCTATCCTCTGAGGAGAACCGGTAACCCCATGATTCAACCACCACCGGACGTCTCCCGATAGCCATATCCTCAGAGGGAGAAAAATACCATGACCACGTTGAATACGAATATTAATGCCAGCCCTGACACACTGCTTTCAGCTCAGGACCCGCTTATCGACATGACCTTTATCACCACGTTTACCGGGATGACCGACAAATGGTTTTACAAACTGATTGGCGACGGGTTGTTTCCGAAACCCATCAAGCTGGGGCGCAGCTCCCGCTGGCGCAGAAGCGAGGTGGAAGCCTGGATGCAGCAGCGTATTGCTGATTCCCGTGGCGTCTGAGCAGGGAGGATATCTGAATGGAAAAACGACGCCGCACTCAGCCACAGGCCATCCCGGTTCGCTGGACGTGTCCCCGTTGCCGGCGACAGTACTGTGGCGCCAGACCCTGTCCCGTTTGTTTCAGACCCACCGACGCACCTGCACAACCGTAACCTTTCTGTATTCCGGTGCCGACCACCAACCGTACCGACCCGCTAACGCATAACTGAACCGCCATTCACCCTGCCACGCTGCCCGTACCGGGACGGCTGACGCCTGCGTGTCGTCTGGCGGTAAGGAGAGTACCACTATGTATGCAAAATCGTTTATGGCTCTGGACGGCAACGGCCGTCTCACGGGAGCCATAACCGCGCAGACCGCGCCGTATGACCGCTACAGCTGCCATCTGTGTGCCAGTGCCCTGCAGTACCATCCTGAATACGACACCGAACGTCCGTGGTTTGAACATCATGCAGCAAAGCTTTCGGAGAACGGTCGACAGCACTGCCCGTATGTAAAGCCCGGGGTGAGGGAGACCCGCCATATCCGGCAACTGCAGTCTTATGTACCGGAAGCCCGTCCCCTGGTTTTCTACGCAGACTGGCACTGTCACGGCTGCGGCAGTGATTACCACGGTGAGCGCTACTGCCTCACCTGCCGGACGGGCGAGCACAGTGATGTGCGTGCTGATACCAACCGGATAGAGGAAGTGACGGCATGCGCATGCTGAAATGTTATCTGGCCAATGACCGCGAAGGCCACTTCGCGACAGCCGGGGAGGCCGTGAGTGCGCCGGGGCAGATATGGAGCTGCGCGTCCTGCGGCTGTCGACTGGTGCTCCATGCGGGGACATACGGGGAGCCGCCGTGGTTTGAACATGACCAGCAGAGCGTGGCCCGGCATGTGCTGATGGCCTGCGCCCACCTTGACCCGGAAGTGAAAACCGAAGCCCGGCACCGAAAGCTGCGCAGTCTCATCAACGGGCTGGAAGCGACGGTAATGGTGCTCTCCTGGTACTGCGTGTGGTGCGGCGACCATTACCAGGGCGTGAAGCACTGTCCCCGGTGTCTGACTGGTATCTACAGCATCGAAGAAGCGCACTGGCAGAGAAACTACTGCTGCAGTACCAGATAGTTCCCCGTCTTTATGAACCAGATACCGCCGTAGAGGCGGTGTCCTCCCTGATTTAACCTAAAGAGAGTCTGCATTATGAATCATTCTTACATACGGGCGTCTGATGCTGTCAGCGCGGATGCCGTCAGCACGCGTGCATTTCTGCAACAGGCCGTTGACCATTACCCGCGACTGGCGGCATTCAGCTTTACGCTGGCGCTACCGTATCGTGAAGCCATGAGCGAATACCGGTCATTGATTCTGCGTTTTCACTCTGAAGTCTGGCAGCGCACCGGCGAATATTCGCGCCAGCGTCAGCAGGCACGACATCGTTCACTCCCGACGCTGTTACGCTGGATATGGGAGACGGCCAGCGCACCGGAGTGCAAAATGGTGCTGCTGCTCAATCTCGATACGCTGGGTACAGGGCGAAACCTGCAACTGACCGACAGTGCGCCTCCGGGGCTTAACGCCATCATCGCCGACGCATGGCAAAAGGTGACCGGTACCGCCTGCACTGACGGTGTAACGAGTATGACGCAGATCATTATTAACCGCGTCGCTCAGGGAGTCTTCGCAACACCCTTTAACCAGCTTACCGTGCATGTTAAGGCCATGTCAGAGCCAATAGCAACGGCCAGAACGGGGATGATTTGTCCGTGAAAGTAATAGCTTCTCTAATTAATGGGGGAGTTATCCAGGTCTTCCCCGGTGTCTGCAGCGCCGATATAATCCCTGAATGAAAAAAGCTCACGATACCTTACCCCCGGAACAAACCGTCACAGCACTTGCGCATTTCGCCTGGTGCGCCCTTGTCGCCTTACGTACCGCTCAGCAGGATGGTCAGGCATTGTCGCCACTCAGCACGCATGCATTTATACTGCGCTGGTTAACGGTGGCGTATAAGCAAAAACGGTTTCCACGTGCAATCGCATCTGATATTGAGGGATTGCTGACGCTGGGGCGTAACAAAGGCCTTGCCGCCAGCTTATTCAGTCGTCTGGAATATCTGTGGTCTTCGTGCACCGGACCGGTGTCAGCGCAGTCGGATTTGTATCGGCTGACGTACGCAATTGAACAGCTTAAATCGCGGGGCTGGGTCAATGCAGCGGTGAGTGACAGGGACTGGGACAATGAAACGCTTCTGGCCCTGGAATACAGCGATGCGAATGCACTGCTGGTAAGGAAGTCGGCACTGACCTGCGGATTTTCGGATGGAGGGAAACTCGTTGCGCCGGTTGAGTTTCTTGTGAATGGCGACTTGTCAGCCTGTATGGCTGTTTTTGCGGCTCATACACTGTCGGCTGTCATGCTGGAGTCGAATCGGATCGTGTTACAACCTTGAGCAGTAAAACAACCGTTCTCAACCCGCAGCAAAGCTCATCACTGTCCACGTCTGTCTTTCTGTAAACCGAACGGGTGTTGTTCCTGGTCGCGCTAATGCACCGGCGGCTGAGATATTCATATCGCTGGTACAGGTATGAGATATGCGTAAAGTCCGGGCGTTGCAATTCCTTTAATCTGAAAAAAAATAAATAAGCCCGGTTTACGTGAATAATAAGAAATGATGGAAACCTGAAACTGTCGCCAGTTTTTCACATGCTCAGTCACGTCCAGCTTCTCAATTTCTGATAAAAGTACAAAATCAGATATTTCACGTGACTGGTGATATTTTGTACAAATATACACCCTAAGCCAAATTGATCATTTTCTGTACATCCTTATCCCGCGGGGCCTGAAGGGTTATGGTGTAAAATTTTTATAAATCAGAAAGATGATATTTTTTTTGTTAAAAGCCAGGAATGTAAATCTTTGTTACATTTTTTCATTTTCGATCTGGCAGGGAACGTTCCCAAACTCCAGCCATTGGGCCTTATCCGAAATTTTTCATTTCAGACAAATACCCAGAAAATACAGTGTCGACATGCTGGTGGATGGAATGCGCCCGCTTTTTTTGGTTCCGGGATTTTTATTTACGTCGGATGACGCGAACCGGAAAGTTGTTCTGGCTGGGTAATTTTTTCTTATTTATTTTTCACTGGCATTGACCGTTTCTATCACTCCATAGAACAGGGACAGCCATGTCTAATTCTTCCTTTCAGTCCGAAATCCCTAAAGCGCGTATTAATTTAAAACTTGATTTGCATACCGGTGGTGCGAGCAAGAAAACGGAGCTCCCCCTGAAATTGCTCGTGGCGGGCGACTTCAGTAATGGTCAGGAGTCTGCCCCTTGTCTGAGCGCAAAAAAGTTGATTTGAATAAAAATAATTGTGATTCTGTCATTTCTGAATATTCCCCAAAAGTCAATCTTACCGTTAAAAACACGCTTGCTGATGATGGCAGTGAAGACAACATCAGTCTGACCTTCCGGAGCATGAAGGACTACCAGCGTCGGTGAGACATCCGCGTCATACAACTCTTTGAACGCAGCCACTATCTCACGGGTGGTCATCCCTTTGGCGTACAGTGACAGGATTTGGTTATCCATCCCGGTGATCCGGGTCTGGTTTTTCTTCACCAGTTGGGGCTCGAAGGAGCCGTCACGATCGCACGGCGTACGCAGTTCCAGCGGGCCATCGCCGGTGGTAACGGTTTTTGTGAAATAGCCGTTGCGGGAGTTGGCACCCGGTTTAGACTGATGTTTACCGTAGCCGAGGTGATGGAGCATTTCGGCGTTGAGGCGGCGCTCAACGTTGATTTTTTTCAGCAGGCGATCGAACTGGTTGAGATCGTCAGGGGTTTTGAGATTTTTGGTCAGTTCGTTAGCCAGAGCCTACAACTGTTTTTCGTCCATAAAGTAACCTGCTTTTGATGTTGAATTGAACATATCAAAATCAGGCAATTACACAAACTTGTGTACAGGCTCCATACAGCTAACCCGGCCCGTCACATCGTAATGTCAACCCGTAATGCATAACATCATGCAGCGTTCCATTAATGAGTCGGGAATCATATTCAACCTTCTTGAATCGCCACGGGTAATCTAGACACTTCCGAGCCGTTGATGGACTGACCCCACCCCGGTAGACGATCCTGCCCTATAGTAACGAGCGCATGGCAGACATGTCCCCGTTCTGGATGCTAAATGTTCTGAACAGCGCCGAACTGGTACTGGGGCAGTATCAGCGCCTGCAGCACAGCCCGCCAAGTACTGTGGTTCCGACCTTAATGGGGGCCGCCAGCTGTCAGTAAAGGTCAGTGTCTGACCCCGGAGACACGCGGACAGCCAAGCACCTACCAATCATCTGCTGGTCCCGCGCTAGCAAATCAGCCAGTTGCGTAAAGAAATGCGGCATGTTGTGCCGCTGGTTCTGAATGGTCAGGTTGGCAGCGCGATGACGAATGACATGCTGCCGCAGGCGGCTATCCCGGGAGAAGGGGGAAGGTCTGGCGTGAGTCTTCAGCGGTGAGCTCAATTGCTGCATGGGTCACTACCTTCGCCATATCTTGAGCATACTACCGGAGTAGTCCAGCAACAAAGTGGCCGAACTACTTCCATGGAACGTGGTTCTTCCCGATAAATAATCGTCAATACGGCGCTCGTTTAACGCTTACACATTAAATATTAATTAAGCCTGATTGGATGTTTTTCATTTTTTTTAATTGGTGTGCTTGACCTTCCAGTAACATCAACCTTTAGCCTTGTAAGAAATTGCTACAGCGCCGTTTTCGGATGGGCCGGGGCTGCCTGTGGCGTATGAAAGGATCACTGTTATGAAAATGAAAATTGGGGTTCTGATTGTGTCGGCCGCAATCATCGCCACTGCCGGGATTGCGTTTGCCCGGGATAGTGGCGGCAACGATGAGCCGGCCGCAGCGGCCGCACCTATGGCTCCCCAGGTTCCCGTAGCCGAAGTGCTCTCGCGTCAGATAGTCCCTTCGGCAGAGTTTACCGGTTCATTGGCGGCCCCAAAAACCGTAGAGCTACGCCCACGCGTTGGCGGTACCATCGACGCTGTCAGCGTACCTGAAGGCAGCATGGTGCGTCAGGGGCAGCTGCTGTTCCAAATTGATCCTCGTCCATTCCAGGTGGCTCTTGACAGCGCGCAAGCACGACTCAAGCAGGCAGAAGCGCTGGCTATCCAGGCCAATCGCGATTTTGAACGAGTTGGTCGGCTGGTGAACAATGGCGCGGTATCCCGGAAAGATTACGATGACGCCGCTTCTACACGTCATGCTCGTCAGGCTGAGGTGCAGGCTGCAAAGGCCGAGGTTGCGGCGGCGAAACTGGACTTGTCTTATTCGCGCGTGGTGGCACCGATTACCGGCCGCGTGGATCGCATGCTGGTGACTGAGGGAAATCTGGTCAGCGGCGGTGGTACGGGATCTGCGACGCTATTGACAACGATTGTTTCCGTCAATCCGCTATACGCTTACTTTGATATTGACGAAGCGACGTTCCTTAATTCAGTCAGCAAGGCACGTCCTGACGCAGTTAACAAGGTGGAAGAGCGTTTACCCGTGCATGTTGGGCTGGCGACAGAAAAAGGTTTCCCGCATCAGGGAACGCTCGATTTTGTCGGGAATCAGATCGATCGTAGTACCGGTACTGTCAGGGTACGTGCCGTAATCCCTAACGACGATGGGAAACTGACGCCAGGTGCCTTTGCCCGCGTGCAGCTGGCCACCGGTGCGGCACATCAGGCGATTCTGATTGACGATCAGGCGATAGGGAGCGATCAGGGACGCAACTATGTCCTGGTGGTGGGTGCGGATAATAAGGCGCAGTATCGCCCGATTGAGCTGGGCGCGGTGGTTGATGGTTTGCGCGTGGTCAAGAGTGGCCTGAAAGCCGGTGAGAACATTATTATCAAGGGGCTGGTGCGTCCCGGTATGGCGGTGACGCCGCGTTTGACCCCGATGCAGGCTTCTGGCGCGTCGGTTAGCGAGGGGGAAAAAGCCGGCTCCGTTGAAGGGGGAGGCCAATAATGAAATTCCCACACTTCTTCATCCAGCGGCCTATTTTCGCGATTGTGTTATCGGTGTTTATGCTGATAGCTGGCGCTCTGGCTTTCTTTCAGCTTCCGCTGAGTGAATACCCATCGGTAACACCGCCTACCGTGCAGGTTTCGGCAAGCTACCCTGGTGCTAACCCTAAGGTGATTGCTGACACCGTTGCTGCTCCACTGGAACAGGCAATCAACGGGGTGGAAGGCATGTTGTACATGAGTTCCCAGATGTCTGCCGACGGTCGAATGGTCTTGACGATTTCATTCCGGCAGGGAACCGACCCCGATATTGCGCAGATTCAGGTGCAGAACCGGGTTTCTCGGGCCTTGCCGCGCTTGCCGACTGAGGTGCAGCAGATCGGTGTCGTGACGGAGAAAACGTCACCGGATATCCTCATGGTTGTGCATATATTTGCACAGGGCGATCGCTACGATCCGCTTTATGTTTCCAACTATGCCATGTTGAACGTGCGTGATGAGCTATCACGCTTGCCAGGTATTGCCAGCGTCACGCTTGGGGGCGAGGGTGAATACGCGATGCGCGTCTGGCTGGATCCGACCAAAGTCGCTTCCCGCGGTTTGACGGCCAGTGATGTGACCGCAGCAATTCGTGAGCAGAATGTCCAGGTCGCGGCCGGTTCTGTCGGTCAACAGCCGAACAGCTCCTCAGCCTTCGAAGTCAGTATCAATGCCCAGGGGCGTCTGACCACCGTTGAGCAGTTTGGCGATATCGTGATCAAAGCTGGCGCTGACGGGCAGGTTACCCGCCTGCGCGATGTTGCGCGTCTGGAATTGGGATCGGACAACTATTCCCTGCGCAGCCTGCTGGACGATAAAAATGCCGTGGGTATGCACATCGTTATGACGCCAGGCGCCAATGCGCTGGACGTCTCTGCCTCGGTTCGGGCGACGATGGCGAGGCTGCAGGCCAACTTCCCGGAAGGTATCGAATACCGTATCGCTTATGACCCGACAGTGTTTGTCAGCGCCTCGTTGAAATCAGTGGCAATGACGTTGCTGGAGGCGACGGTGTTGGTGGTACTGGTGGTGATGCTGTTCCTGCAAACCTGGCGGGCTTCGATCATCCCTCTGGTCGCGGTACCTATTTCGTTGGTCGGTACTTTCGCCCTCATGTATTTGTTCGGCTTTTCGCTCAACACGCTGTCGTTGTTTGGTCTGGTGTTATCGATTGGTATCGTTGTCGATGATGCCATTGTGGTGGTTGAAAACGTCGAACGGCATATTGCACAGGGCCGTTCTCCGAAAGAAGCGGCAAGAAGGGCCATGGACGAGGTGACTGGCCCTATTTTAGCCATTACTTCCGTTTTGGCTGCTGTGTTTATTCCTTCTGCGTTCCTGTCAGGATTGCAGGGGGAGTTCTATCGCCAGTTCGCGCTGACCATCGCCATTTCGACGATCTTGTCTGCGATCAACTCGTTGACGTTGTCGCCGGCGCTGGCATCGGTTCTGCTTAGACCCCATCAGGATATGGCGCAGGCCGACAGGTTGACGCGCATCATGGATCGCGTATTCGGTGGTTTCTTCCGTCGCTTTAACGCTTTCTTCGATAGATTGTCGAACAACTACGTTGGCGCAGTCCGCCGGGCCGTACGCGGCAGTATCATCGTGCTGGTGCTGTATGCCGGTTTCCTGGGCCTGACACTGTTGGGGTTCCAGCAGGTTCCTAACGGTTTTGTGCCCGCTCAGGACAAATACTATCTGGTTGGGATTGCTCAATTGCCTTCCGGCGCCTCGTTGGATCGCACGGAAGCCGTAGTGAAAGAGATGTCCCGAATTGCGCTGGCGGAACCTGGAGTGGAAAGCGTCGTGGCGTTTCCTGGGTTGTCGGTAAACGGCCCTAACATGCCTAACTCCGCATTGATGTTTACCATGCTGAAACCCTTCAGTGAACGTAAGGATCCTTCGCTGTCTGCCGAGGCTATTGCCGGTAGCCTGATGGGGAAATTTAGCCAGATACCTGACGGTTTTGTCGGGATCTTCCCGCCACCACCGGTACCGGGGCTGGGCAGCATGGGAGGATTTAAACTCCAGATCGAAGACCGGGCAGGGCTTGGCTTTGAAGAGCTGACCCGTGTTCAAGGGATGGTTATGGCGAAGGCCATGCAGGCTCCTGAACTGGCAGGGATGATGGCCAGTTTCCAGACCAACGCACCTCAGTTGCAGGTTGATATCGACCGCGTCAAAGCCAAGTCTCAGGGCGTCGCACTGACCGATATCTTTGATACGTTGCAGGTGAATCTGGGGTCGCTGTATGTAAATGACTTTAACCGCTTCGGTCGTACGTATCGGGTGATCACTCAGGCGGATGCGCAATTCCGTATGCAGCCTGAAGATATCGGGTTGCTTAAAGTGCGTAATGCCGCGGGTGACATGATCCCACTGGGAACGCTGGTGAACATTACCCGTACCTCTGGACCAGACCGTGTTATGCGTTACAACGGTTATCCGTCGGCGGATATTACCGGTGGCGCAGCGCCTGGCTACTCCTCCGGACAGGCAACGGCAGCTATTGAGAAGATCGTTAGTGAAACGCTGCCTGAGGGAATGACATACGAATGGACCGATCTGACTTACCAGGAGAAGCAGACTGGCAACTCGGCGCTGTATATCTTCCCGTTGGCGGTGTTCCTGGCGTTCCTGATCCTGGCCGCACAATACAACAGCTGGTCGCTGCCGTTTGCGGTGCTGTTAATTGCCCCAATGGCATTACTTTCCGCGATCGCCGGGGTTTGGCTATCGAATGGAGATAACAACATCTTCACGCAGATTGGTTTTGTGGTGCTGGTGGGACTGGCGGCGAAAAACGCAATCCTGATCGTCGAGTTCGCTCGCGCCAGAGAGAGTGAAGGCGTCGATCCTCTGGCTGCTGTGCTGGAGGCCGCTCGCCTGCGTCTGCGCCCGATACTGATGACCTCGTTGGCATTTATTGCGGGGGTTGTGCCTTTGGTGATCGCGAGCGGTGCCGGTGCGGAAATGCGTCATGCCATGGGGATTGCCGTGTTTGCCGGGATGCTGGGGGTGACGCTGTTCGGACTCTTGTTGACGCCAGTGTTCTATGTCGTGGTCCGTAAGCTGGTTATTCGCCGGGAAATCAAGCAGGCACAGCGGGCAATCAGTGATTCACGGCCATGACGGGCGGAGAGAGAATAATGAAAGCAGAGTATGAAATGAACCATCGTATTAATAAACTCTCGGTGCTGGCGATGGCGCTGGTATTGGCCGGTTGTACTATGGCGCCGGACTACGAACGGCCTTCTGCACCAACGAGCTCAAGCTATCCTTCGGGAGCGGCTTATGCTCAGGGAACAGTTTCAGCGGCTCAGACTGCCGTGGCTGATATCGGTTGGCGCGATTTCTATCGTGATCCGTTGTTGCAACAATTACTTGAGGTCGCGTTGGCAAACAACCGCGATCTGCGCAAGTCGGTGCTGGATGTTGAGGCCGCGCGGGCTCAGTACCGGATCCGTCGTGCCGATATGTTGCCAACACTGAATGTGGATGCGGGCGCTACCGTGCAGCGTCTGCCCGCAGATGTCAGCCCGAGTGGTACAACGCAGATAACGCGGAGTTATGACGTTAATGGTGCGGTGTCAGCCTGGGAGCTGGATTTGTGGGGACGGGTTCGTAGCCTCAGCGATCGGGCGCTGGCAACGTACCTGGCGTTGGATGAAACACGGATTGCGGCAAGGCTGAGCCTGCTCGCTGAGGTGACAAACGCTTATCTGACGTTGCGTGCGGATCAGGAGTTGCTGCAACTGGCTCACGATACGCTGAGCACGCAAAAGAGGACTTACGCATTGACCCAGGCGCTGTTTGATGCGGGTAATGCAACGCAAATTGATTTGCGGCGCGCAGAGATTGCGTTGCGTACTGCGGAAGTCAGTCAGGCTGCTTATACGAGGGTGGCGGCGCAGGATCGCAATGCACTGGTTTTGCTTTTAGGGCAGCCATTGACGGCCGAACTCTCGGCCAGCCTGGATAAGGCGAATACCTTGCCCGATGACATCATCCCTTCCGCGTTGCCGGCGGGCTTGCCGGCAGAATTGCTGGTGCGTCGTCCGGATGTCCGTGCGGCAGAGCAGCAACTGCGTGCGGCCAATGCCAATATCGGGGCCGCTCGCGCGGCATTTTTCCCGGCAATCAGTTTGACAGGATCGGCTGGTACGGCCAGTTCGAGTCTGGACGGGTTGTTCGAGCCGGGGTCAGCGGCCTGGAGTTTTGTTCCGCAAATCTCGTTGCCTATTTTCCGGGGAGGCGCTCTGCGCGCCAATCTGGACCTAGCCCAGGTACAAAAGCGCATCGAAATTGCGAATTACGAGAAGGCGATTCAGGTTGCCTTCCGCGAAGTGGCTGATGGCCTGGCGGGCAGACAAACCCTGGACGATCAATTCCGTTCAGAACAATTGTTGGTGCAGGCCAGCCAGGCTAACTATGAATTGGCCTCACAGCGCTTCCGGGCCGGTATTGACGATAATCTGGCGGAGCTTGACGCGCAACGAGCGCTGTTCAGTGCACAGCAAACTCTGGTTCAGACCCGACTGGCGCGAATGAGCAATTTGGTCAATTTGTATAAAGCGCTGGGGGGCGGATGGACAGAAAGCTCTCCGGCTAAGCCATAACTCTCCGGGCAGGTTAACGCCACTGTCTGGCGATAAGGTCGGCAATACGTGGGTGGAGGGATAAAACCGCCCGCGTATTGCATTGTCGTAGGGATAAGGGGTTACGGCGCGGCAACCACTTCTTTTACTGCGAGGACTGCTACGTCTTCGTCTTGTTGCCCGACAGCCGGCAGAAAGCACAACTGAACGGTTTACTTGAAATACTTTGGGGCAGTATATATCCCCACCTCAGGTGAAACGCTTAGTCAGAGAATATAAGCACGAAAATTTTTGGCGATAGGGCTTGACCTTACAACGGTGGCAAGTTCTATCATTGAAGTTACTACAACTAAATAGGATATATATATGCAATTACATCTAGAAAATATGACATGCGGCGGATGTGCCCGGACAGTGACTAAAGTGATTCAAAATATTGATCCTGAGGCAAGTATCATAACTGATCCACCGACTCGTAAGATCGAAGTGAAAACTTCTTTATCTACTGAACAAGTTGCTAATGCTTTACGTGAGGCAGGTTTTCCTCCGAGAGAGTAGTTAACTAAAAATGGTTACCTCCCCGCTGTGGTAACCATTTTTTATCATGTATCCTTACGGTTAGAAGTATTTCTGTTATTATTATGCACCATGGTGGGGTGTTTAGATGTCTTGAGTTGTAGTTTTGATTTAATATGTCTATTACTTAACTCACTAATTTTTTCTCTATGTTAAATGTATTGTGTTCAATATTTATGTGTGATTTACTAAATCATCGGTTTTTTCTTTTAAGGCCTCATTAATGTATCATGTGACGTCAAGTATTTGTGGAGGGAGTATTTGGTTTTTTTTAAATATATTAAGAACAGGGTGGTATGCCAAATTTATCATCATAAAAAGTAAGAAGAGCGAAGTATACGTAAACCAAACGCTGTAAGTTTAAGCATGCCATTTTTGTTCCATGCACTTCTTGATAGCTCCGGGTTTTCAGTCATCAGCCGATACCTCTTCCTGTATCAGGTTATTCAGAGATTCATGAGGCCGCTCGTTATTGTATTACCTCAGCCAGCATAATGTAATTCTCCCGTACCTCATTCTGAGTTCTAAATAGATTAAAATCCAGTATTTATGTCCGATAGCGGCGGTTAAACAGTTCTGCTTTGCATTAGTAACCCGCGTCCCCGGTAGGCGTTGATACGATATGCTTCCCGCAGAGAATGCACCGACTGGTATTTCTGTGCCGGCCTTAGAACTTTTGCTTCAGCATCTCCTGAAGCATCTCCTTGTCCACACTCAGGCCAGCCACCTGTTTCTTCAGTAGCTGATTTTCATCCTCCTGCTACCGCATGTGATTCAGTTCTGAATGAGAAATATCGCCTTATTCCTTACGGTATGTAATGGGATTGTCAGGGCATCGTACAATAGCGTGTTCGACAGCGTGATGAACTACTATCCAGAAGAGCTTGACCGTACGTTCGAGATAATTCTCGATAGCGTGGAGGCTCATATAAAGGTCTATGTGTCGGTCAAGAATCTTGATGCCAGTATGGCGGTAGAAGTACTCAATGAAGTAATATCAGCAAATATTATTGCTATCTAAAAATCAAAGAGACTGATATGTTAGTCTTAAAATAATAGTCAGTTAGAGACTCAACGGACGGAACAAACTAGCTGGCAGTTCGTACTATGCCCATACTATTATGGAATGACGATATTCAATTTATGTCAAATTTTTCAAGTATTCATTCGTCAATTCTGGTTAAGCTGGGATTCGGCCCATCTGACATGTGATGTCGTAGTTTTCCTGATATTTTCGTGGTCATTGTTTATGGGGGGGAGAAGAACCTCGGCGCAAAAGACTGTCGGTGCGGTCTTATTTAAGGTGCTAGGGTTTTCTTTCGCTATACATGATTTTATACTAGCGAGAATATAGATAAAGGATTTGGGAATGTAATGAATTTTAATGCTGTCCTCATATGCTATTATCCTGCGCTTATAATCCACTCCACTGAAAGTGTAATAGTACATGCTCCTGCTCGTAATCTTCCGGTGATATATCACTCAGGGCTTGAAGCCATTTCCAAGCCAGTAGATGACTCGCAAAACATCATCTGATATCAACATTCAAATATATGTTTCTGATAGTCCACTTTTCGGAGACTCTGCCAGTTCCTGGCGTGTCAGAATGTCCAGTTGATACCAGCAAAACCGCTGATATTGTCTCGCGCTGACACAACAGGACTGTCACTGGTTTTATCCGCAAGCCAGGCATATGAAGCGCCCAGTAGGGTGCCCCAGTGTTCATTAAACTGATGCTGCCAGCTCAGGGTAGTCTGCGTAGCATAAAATCCTGCGCTACGGTTGTATTCCCGGAAACCGGTTGTGCGGCTCTGGGCAGCATTAACGCCGTACCAGGTGTTAATGTACCGGGCGTCACCAAAAAGTGCCGCGCCCTGCAGGGCAACCGTATCTGTGTCGTTCTGCCAGGGCACGAGCGTCAGCGAGGCCTGGTACTGTACCCCCTGTGAATCCGTCAGCGGCAGAGTTGCACGGATTTCCGGGGTAAACCAGCTGTTCACCTGCCAGCCAACAGCAACCTGCGTGTTCAGTGCACCACGGATGTTTCCCATTCCTTTCAGTTTGTCAGAACCATCGCGCCACGATGAATTTTGATCGGCACGGCCAAAACTGTATCCGAACGCATTTTCAAAATAGAGGCCATTATCCGTCTGCAGGTCATAACCGATACCTTTTGTTGAGTCGAAGAAAAACGCGCCTTTACGGACCTGCAGGGAAGGCATCACTGTCCAGTGCTGCTTATCCGCGCCACTGTAGCGGGGGGCGTTTTCTCCCATTATCCCCACCGTCACTCCATCCTGATTGCCGCTGTCGGCAATAGCGGACCCGCAGGTCGCTGCCAGCAGGATCACTGTACACCCTGTTACAGACGAATACGTTGCCATCATATATCCCTCGTTTTATGTTTATGCATTACGGTAAGCTGTGACCCGCCCGGCCACCCGCAGTGGATTATGACGATGCTTTATCAAGACTCAGCGTGGAAACCATCAAGAAACCATCAAGGCAGAATGAATGAACACAAAACGTATTCTGATTATCGAGGACGACCGGGATGCGGCGAATGTGCTCGAAGCCTATCTTCGCCGTGAAAACTTCGGGGTCATACTGGCCCATGATGGAAAAGCAGGACTTGAAGCCGCCCTTACCCAGCATCCTGCACTTATTCTGCTTGATATCATGCTGCCGGGTATGACCGGAACAGAAATACTCAGCCGGCTGCGCCGCGAATCCGATGTTCCCGTGATAATGGTCACCGCAATGGGCGAGGCCCCGGACCGTATCGGGGCCTTACGCTTCGGTGCGGATGATTATGTCGTCAAACCTTATCATCCGGGTGAGGTCGTGGCCCGGGTGCAGGCGGTGTTACGGCGTGGGGCGGCAGCGCATGCTAGCGCTGAAAATTATCGCCGGGTGGGGGCCGTTGAACTCAACCGGGACACCATGTCAGTCGCTGTTATTCACGATGAAAACCGGGTGCACCTTGAGCTGACCCCCACCGAGTTTTCACTGCTGGACATGATGATGACCCGCCCCCGGAGCGTCTGTTCCCGTCAGACGCTGCTTGAACACTGCCTGCCGGAAAGTGATGCGCTGGAGAGGGTGGTTGATACACACATCTATAACCTACGCCGCAAACTGGAAAAAGCGGGGGTCAGCGGTGTGCTGACCAGCGTGAGAGGGATCGGTTACCGGTATCTGCAGCCATGAAAAAAAGAGAGTCCCGTTCATTATGGCGCTGGATTTGCGTCAGGGTGTTGTCGCTGGCGGCCGGAAGTGTCGTGCTTATCGCCCTGTGCATGTGGCTGCGTTTTGCCCTGCTGGATGCCTGGGTACAGCATCGGATGCCGGAGGCGGTACGACAGGAATTTCTGCATCTGCGGGAAAATCCCGATCTTAATCGCATCCGTTACCATGAAATTATTGATGACTGGTACGGACTGCAGTTCTCAGATCCGTCCATTGCGTCAACAGACTGGCTGACGCTGGGAGGGCTGGTCCTGTTTGTGACACCGCTGATAATTATGCTCGGTTTGCTGGCCGCCCGGCCTCTCGCCCGGCAGTTCGGTCTGCTGACGCGAGCCTCCGCAGCGATAGCGCAGGGGCGTTTTACCACTCGCTCAAAAATGGATGCAAGTGCGCCCTCTGAATTGATGTTGTTTACGCAGAACTTCAATACCATGGCCGAAAGACTTGAACGTTATGACCGGGAATTACGGGCATCTCATGTTGCAGCCGCGCATGAACTGCGCTCTCCACTGACGGCCGCGGTGGGCCGTCTACAGGGAATGATGGACGGCGTATTCCCGGCTGATAAAGCGCAGATGAATATGGTGATGAACCAGCTCCTGAGCCTCAGCCGTCTGATTGATGATTTGCACCTGCTCTCACTGGCTGATGCAGGGCAGCTTACGCTGAATAAACAACGCTTCTCACCCGCCGGATTACTGCAGGAAAAGATTGCCTGGCTACGGCCACAGGCTACCGCCGGGCATTTCGGTTACGACACGGATATCCCTCCGGGAGAATGTTGTGCGGACCCGCTGCGAATCGGACAGGTCTTTACCATTTTAATGGAGAACGCACTGCGTTACGCGACGGAAGGCGGGAAGCAAACGATACAGGGTTCCGTTCAGTCAGGCTACTGGACGTTCTCCTTCCGGGATTACGGCGCGGGCGTCGAACCGGATTTTCTGCCGGTGATGTTTGACCGGTTTACCCGTTCTGATGTTTCCCGTTCCCGTCATTCAGGAGGCAGTGGACTGGGTCTGTCGATTGCCAGAGCCATTTGTGAGTCTCACGGCGGAACGCTGACCGCCAGTATCCCGCAAGAGGGGAACGGACTCCTGTTTCGGGTGAAACTGCCCGTATGAGTTTTCTTTTTCACTTTTCTTGACCAAATCTTGATGGTTCGTCGAACGTATCTGGACACACCTGCGGTTTACTCATGGCAGCATTTTTTCCGGAGGCTGCCATGCCATCATATTCATTCATCCCCCTGATAGCGTCTTTGCTTTTCTGGCGACGGGGCTCAGCCCTGGTTTTCGCCCTCGCCCTGCAACTGACCGGCTGTGATAATGAGCCGGTATCCCGCCATGTCCCACCAAGACCGGTGATGACCACGGAGGTATCTGCCGGCAATCATGGCGGACAGACGCTGATGACCGGTGAAATATTGCCCCATGAAGAGACGATTATCGGCTTCCGTACCGATGGCCGGATGGTGAAACGACTCACGGATGTGGGGCAGTCAGTGGTTGCCGGGCAGGTACTGGCTGAACTGGATGATACCGATTTGCGTAATCAGTACCGCAGTGCTCAGGCGGCAGTACAGGAAGCCGAGGCAAGCGCCAGGCTTGCTGAGATAAACCTGCGACGCATGACGCTGCTTGCCCCGCAGGGTGCGGTTGCCCGGGTTCAGCTTGACGAGGCCCGCACAAACCGCGACACGGCAACAGCAAAACTGCAGAGCGCTCAGGCCGACCTGAGCAGTGCAGCGGACCGTCTGGGGTATGCGCGACTGCTCTCACCGGTTACCGGGGTGGTCACCACCGTCAGCGCCGGTCCGGGACAGGTAGTGACCACCGGACAGGAAATCCTGCGGGTGGCGCAGTCAGGGGCCCGTGATGCGGTCTTCAGCGTACCGGGGGCTCTGGCTGACACCCTGAAACAGCAGCAGACACTCACCCTGCGTATGGCGGATAACCCGTCGGTGTCGGTAACCGGAACGCTGCGTGACATCAGCCCGCAGGCCGACACACAGACCCGGACCTGGCGGGTACGCTATGACCTTGAGAATGCACCCGCGGTAATGGCTATGGGGGCGACGGTCACCGGGTCATTACCCCTGGGCGGCAGTGAAGTGTTTCAGGTACCGGCATCTGCCCTGACGAGGAAAGAACAGAAACCGGCAGTGTTCGTGGTGGACACCGGCAAAAATCGCCTGCGCCTGACACCCGTTGACATTGCGGCCTATATGACCGATTCGGTGCTCATCCGCAAAGGGCTGACAGCCGGTGAACAGGTGGTCACTGCCGGGGTCAGTCAGTTACGTGACGGGGAAAACGTGCTGACGGAGAACCAAAAATGAAAAATGTTATGCACGCTTCCGGCGGTTTTAATCTTTCTGCCTGGGCACTGGCCCACCGACAACTGGTGGCTTTTCTGATGCTGATGGTCACGGTGACAGGCGTCATGAGCTTTCTAAATCTGCCGCGCAGCGAAGATCCGGCGTTTACCATTAAGACCGCCGTGGTGTCGGCACAGTGGCCGGGCGCAACGGTAAAAGATACCGTCAGTTTCGTCACCGACACGCTGGAGAAGAAGCTCCAGGAAATCCCACATCTGGATTATATCGAGAGTTACACGCGTCCGGGCTCGTCGGTGATTTTTGTGAACCTGCGTGATGACACACCGCCGTCAGAGGTTGCGGGTATCTGGTATAGCGTGCGGAAAAAGATGGACGACATCCGGGCATCCCTGCCGGACGGCACCACCACCCCGGCCGTGGATGATGAATTCGATGATACATACGGCACAATTTATGGCTTCACGTCGGACGGCTTCACTCCCCGGCAGTTACGCGATACCGTCGATGATATCCGGACATCTCTGCTGGCTGTTCCGGGAACAGGGAAAGTTACGCTGCTGGGTGACAGCGAACAACAGGTGGTGATTGCTTTTGATCCACTGAAACTGTCGGGAATGGGACTCGATCTTCAGCAGGTGACGGCGGCTCTGCAGGCACAGAATGCCGTCACGCCCGCCGGACGTATCCGGACATCACAGGAAAATATGTCGGTGGAAGTCAGTGGCGCCTTCACATCCGTGGACAGCCTGCGGCAAATTGTGCTGCATACCGGAAACCGTTTTATCCCACTCACCGATTTGGCCACGGTCACACTGCAGCAGGCAGATCCGCCCTCACCGGAGTTTAGGGTTAACGGTAAACCAGCACTCGGGCTGGCGATTTCGATGGCTCGCGGTGGAAATATTGTTGATTTTGGTCGGGCGCTGAACGCGACGATGGACAGGATCCGCACGCATCTTCCTTACGGGATCAGTGTGGAGAAGGTGGCAGACCAGTCGGCCGTAGTCAGTGACGCGGTGGGAGGATTCGTCCAGGTGCTGGTTGAGGCCGTTATTATTGTGCTGGCCGTTTCTTTTGTTTCGCTGGGCAGCCGGGCAGGTCTGGTGGTCGCCGTGGCCATTCCGCTGGTGCTGGCCATGACATTTACCGGGATGGAACTGGCCGGAATAGGGCTACAGCGAATCTCCCTCGGTGCCCTGATCATTGCACTGGGACTGCTGGTTGATGATGCCATGATCACCGTAGAAGCCATGGTGTCGCGGCTTGAGGCTGGCGATGCCCTGAGTGTGGCCGCCACGCAGGTATTTCGTACCACCGCGTTCCCGATGCTGACGGGGACACTGGTGATGATTGCCGGATTTATACCGGTGGGATTTGCGGCATCGAGCGCAGGAGAATACTGCTACTCCCTGTTTGTGGTGGTACTGACAGCGCTGCTGAGCTCATGGCTGGTTGCGGTTCTTTTCTCGCCGCTTACCGGCGTCTGGTTACTGCCGGAACAGCATTCACATCAGTCACATAAGCACAGTTTCTTTCACCGTCATTATACCCGCCTGCTCGACCGGGTGATGCAGCACCGGCGCAAGACACTCGGTTGTGCCCTGGCGATACTGATATTGTCCGGGGGCGGAGCCCTGCTGATGCAGGGTGAGTTTTTCCCAGCGTCCGATCGCCCGGAGCTGCTGGTGAGCCTGACTCTGCCGCAGAATGTCAGCCAGGCACAGACGCACCGCGACGTCCTGAAGTTTGAAGCGAAGTTGCGCGATAATCCTGATATTGACCATTACTCAAGCTACATCGGTTCCGGCGCTGTGCGTTTTTATCTGCCGATGGATGTTCTGCTGCAGAAAGAGAACATTGCCCAGCTGGTCGTAGTGGCGAAAAATGAAGCGGCGAGAAACCGGCTGCAGAAACAGCTTGAGCAGATCCTGTCGAAAGATTTCAGTACGCTCACAACCCGGGTATCCACACTGGAGCTGGGCCCTCCGGTGGGCTGGCCGGTCAGATACCGGGTATCCGGGCCGGATAATACCCGTGTACGTGAACTGGCCACGCAACTGGCAGGGATGATTGCCCGCAATCCCGATACCCGGGGTGTCAATCTGACGTCCGGTGAACCGGAGCGGGTCATCCGTCTGCGGGTGGATCAGACGCAGGCGCGTGCCACCGGCATGACGTCTCAGTCACTGGCAGGAACGCTTGCCACGCTGTTTTCCGGAACCACCGTGACCACCCTGCGCGACCGTAACCGCCAGATTGATGTGGTGCTGCGGGGAAATGAAGCCTCACGACAAAACCCGGCGTTACTGAATGCTCTGATGCTGACATCATCGACCGGGAATAAAGTTCCCCTGGGACAGGTCGCCACGCCAGAATGGACGCTGGATGATCCGGTTATCTGGCGTCGGCAGCGGTTGCCGTTTATCACGGTTCAGTCGGATACCGCGCCCGGCGTTCGTGCAGAGACCGTGTCATCGGCACTCTCTCCGGTGGTTGCCGGTTTCCGGGAGAGTCTCCCGCCGGGTTACAGTGTGGAGGAAGGTGGAGTGGTTGTGGAATCGGAGAAAGGAAACAGCTCAGTGTATGCGGTATTGCCTGTCACGCTGATGGTGATGCTGTTACTGCTGATGATTCAGTTACAACGCTTTTCGTCGATGCTGCTGGCCCTGCTGATGGCACCGTTTGGTTTGCCTGGGATAGTTGTGGCTATGCTGCCTTTTGGCATACCGATGGGGTTTGTGGCGCTGCTGGGGATCATTGCACTGGCCGGGATGATCATCCGTAATGCCGTCATTCTTATTAGCGAAGTGGATGTGGGGATGAAAAATGGTTTCACTGCGGATGAGGCGATCAAAGTCGCTGCGCTGCACCGTTCACGCCCCATCATGCTGACCGCTTCGGCGGCCATTCTCGGGATGCTGCCGATTGCCCGGGATGTTTTCTGGGGACCGATGGCATTTGCCATTATTGGTGGGCTGCTTTCAGCCACACTGGCAACGCTGACACTACTGCCGGCAGCAATAAGTCTAATCTTTCACTGGAAACCGTATCCCTGACGAGTCCTGCCGTATCATCGCCTAGTGCTTCGACTAATGATTGCAACCCGCGGATATGGGGATGACCGTCGCTGCCGGTTGCGACTGCTAGGATCATGGCGCCGGACGCCGCCATGACCTGCTGGATCGTGGTGAACTCAGGAGGGGATTCGGCGTGTGAGACAGCGACTATCTGTGACCTCCGAATGAGGTGAATGGATGGTTCGTCGTTGTCTGAGCGCGCACTGGTTCAGTCGTCTTTCCCAGAACCACTTCAAGTACCAGCGCAATTTCGAGCATCCAGGGGATGGGACCCAGCAGACGTTTGAGGATAGCACGCACCTGGTCCGGAGGCTGTTCACGCACTTCGTTATAGCCACATTGACCCAGCCGGGTCTGCACCTCGGCTTCGGAAAGTCCCTTCACGATATTCTCAGGGAGCATCTCCATACACCCTTCTCCGGAAATACCTGACCCGGCAGGTCAGGTATGTTGTTATGGCGATAAAATGAAAATCTGCCGGAGACATGGCGCGGTTAAGTGTATGGCGCATATGCTTTTACAGCAGTGTCATCACAAAGAAACCAGTGGCAGTCATCAGAAGCGAGCCAGTTACGTGCGTCAGTACGGAAATGACAGCCCATGCATAATTGCCATTCTGAAGTAACACCACCACCTCAGCAGAAAAGGTGGAAAAGGTTGTCATACCGCCACATATGCCGGTGGTAATAAAAAACTTCCAGGCGGGATCAAGGTGAGGCTGCCGGACAAAAAAGGCCAGTGCCATACCGATGATAAATCCGCCAACCAGATTAACCACCAGGGTACCAGGTGGAAGATTGGGGAAAAGTGCATTGAGACGCATGGACAGTATCCAGCGGATCACACAGCCGATCGATCCGCCTATCACCACCGCGAATAATGATTTGTACATACCACCTCGCTGAAATCAGGGCACCATCAGACCGTCATTCAAGGGAATAACGTGCGGTGATGGCCCGTTTTTCATTCATTTCATACAGTACGGGGATTCCCGTCAGGACATGCAGATCGGGAACCTTATTTTCATCAATCTGCTCAATAAACATGGTCAGCGCACGCAGTGTATTAGCATGACTGACCAGCAACATGGTTTCGCCACTGGCGACGCGCAGGACAATGACGTGGTGCCAGTAAGGCAACAACCTTCGTTGCGTCATTTCCAGACTTTCTCCCCCCGGCAAATCCGTCAGGGACACATGACGATAACGTGCCTCACGATGAAGTGAAGCAGGTGCATCCGGCAACGGAGGGGAGATACCACGATAGCTCCTCCGCCAGTGATAAACGATTTTCTGGCCAATCTGTTGAGTGGCTTCATCTTTGTTCATTCCCTGAAGCGCACCGTAATGACGTTCATTTAACCGCCATGATTTGTCCACCGGTAACCACAATTGATTCAGCGCTTCCATTATCAGCCAGAGCGAATGAATTGCCCGGTTCAGAACGGATGTGCAGGCTCCATCTATGATTGTAGTGGCACACTGATTCCGGACCGTTTTATCAGGTTTGCTGCGCGCCGGGTTTCCTCCACTCCTTTCAGCATCAGCGGGACATTTTCCCATCCGGTAAAACGATTTTGCGATTCAACTAACTTTCGCCATGGCGGAGTAAAATAATTTTCCCCATAACAACTACCTGTCTGTCACCCACAACTGAACCGGAAGGACCTGAACCCGTTGAGTTGTTTGTACTGATTACCCGGATTTACCTGGACTCCGGTCAAGGAGGTGACGCATCAGAAGATGGGCACCGCTCCCGATGAACAGCGCGATTACAACGGCACTGGTATCATCCGGCAGTATATTAAAAAAGGCATCAGCGATCAGGAAAACCAGACAGTTTGCCTGGATCCCCGTTGCTGTTACAGTATGAGTATTTTTCCGTTCACAGAACCACCCTACCCCTTCCCGTATCTGAGCATACGGGAAGGGTGACGGAATCAGCGTTTTTTGAAGGCGGCTTTACCGGCGAAGATGGCGGCATCACCTAATTCATCTTCAATACGCATCAGTTGATTGTATTTCTCAATGCGCTCCCCACGGCTGGGTGCACCGGTTTTCAGGTGACCAGCCCGCAGGCCGACGGTCATATCTGCAATGAAGCTGTCCACGGTTTCCCCGCTCCGGTGCGAAATAAAGGTTCCCCAGTTGTTATCCTGACACAACTGGACGGCTTCGATGGTTTCACTCAGGGTGCCTATCTGGTTCAGTTTGATCAATGCGGCATTGGCCAGGTTTTCATCGATACCTCGCTGGATATATTTCACATTGGTCACAAAGATATCATCGCCAACCAGCTCAACTTTATCGCCGAGCGCGCGGTGCAGGAGCTGCCAGCCGGCCCAGTCGTCTTCCGCAAGGCCATCTTCAATCAGGACTATCGGGAAATCCTTCACCAGTTGCTCATAGTAGCGGGTCATTTCGTCGGCGCTGAGCCGGGTATTTTCGGTACGCAGGGTATATTTCCCATCGACGTAGAATTCACTGGAGGCCGGATCCATGCAAATAACGATATCTTCGCCTGGGCGGTATCCCGCCTTGCTAATTGCCTCCACGATAAGCTCCAGCGGCTGACGGTTTGAGGAAACGGCCGGTGCAAAACCGCCTTCATCGCCCACGCCGGCGGATAAACCTTTTTCCAGCAGGACCTGACGCAGGGCCTGGTAGACCTCACTGCCCCAGCGAATAGCTTCGCGTACGGAAGAGGCTCCCCATGGTGCAATCATAAACTCCTGAAAATCAGCGCCCTGCCAGCGGGCATGAACTCCGCCGTTAATGATATTCATACAGGGAACCGGCAGCAGATTCGCGCCGACGCCACCCAGATAGCGGTAGAGCGGGGTAGAGGATAGTTGTGCCGCCAGGCGGGATACTGCCAGCGATACGCCAAGGATCGCATTAGCACCCAGCCGGCCTTTGTTTTCTGTGCCATCAAGGGCAATCAGACAGTTGTCGATTTCTTTCTGGCGGCGTACATCGTAGCCCTGCAGGGCATCGTTAATTTCGGTATTGACGCACTGGACCGCATCCTGAACACCTTTACCGCCAAAACGTGTCTTGTCATCATCGCGATGCTCGATGGCTTCACGGGAGCCGGTGCTGGCACCGGAAGGAACGGAGGCACGGGCCATACTGCCCCCTACAGAAGTCACTTCAACCTCTACGGTCGGGTTACCGCGGGAATCCAGAATTTCTCTTGCGATGATACATTCAATTTCAAAGCTCATAAGTTTGACCTTCTTTTAAGGGGCTGGAATATGTTTAATCAGAACATCAACAGAAAGGTGATTGATGAATTCGAAAGAAAAGGAGGAAAAAACCCCGAACAGGCGGTTTTCATGCCCCAGCATGACCAGATCGATATCTTCATGCTGAACAACGGCCTCAACGTCCCGGAAACGATGGATGCTGACGATGGACCTGACGTTGATATCAATACTGCTGGACTCCACCAGACGGCTAAGCATTGCCTTTGCATCAATAACTTCGCGGGACTGACGGTCTTTGGTTAATGAGTCACTGGTATAATCCAGTTCCCTATAGTCAGCACTGAGATGCCCGACAGTAATACGGGTGCCCATCTCTTTTGCCAGACGTTCTGCCTGCTCAAGCAACAGCAGACCATCGGTTTCATTCTGTACAAGTAACAAGGCATGCCGGTAAATTTGCATAAATCACCTCTTATAAGAAGCGAAGCGGTTGGTCAGCCAGGGGAGGATTTCTTTTTTCCGGCTTGTCATGCCGGGCAGCGATACCTGGCGGGAGCCTGTCAGGCTGCTGTCTGAAAAAAGCAAAACGGAGTTCCGGCTGGTAATGTCTGTCACCATCAGGATCACCATGTCCAGCACGCTGTCCTTGCAGGTTTTATCCATTTCCTGCAGTAGCTCAGGCAACAGGGGAGTAATATCAGCCATGTCGCGGACCTCAATTTGTGACAACAACAGCGGCACATCATGGATCCGGTAATTTTTGGCGTCACGATTGAGTAAAACCGACGCGGATTGCCCGGTTATATCTGTTTTGGCTCGCAGCAGCCCTGTCACAAACTGGTCATAATCGATACCGGCGATTTCCCGCAAAACAGCCACGGATTCCTGATCCTGAGTGGTGGTGGTGGGACCCGTCAGCGCAACGGTATCACTGAGGATCGCCCCCATCAGCAACACAGCCTGAGCGGCAGTCAGCGGCATCGGAATGTCATGCATGAGAATTGAGAGAATTACTGTTCCGCAGCATCCTACCGCCCGCACCCAGACATCCGGTGGATTGCGGGTAACAAGGGTACCAATACGATGATGGTCAATGATGCCGATGACGTTGCTGTCCATCAGCGAAGACGGTCCCTGCTCTGCATCCGTAAAATCAACCAGCCATACGGTTTTATCTGTCAGATCGACGGTGAGTAAATCGGGTTGTGAAACACCCGCAGCGTTGAGGATATAACGGGTTTCCGGGGTGATATCCCCCAGGCGCCAGGGCGTTGCGGGACGACCGGTGTAATTAAGCCAGTCAGCCACAACCAGCGCGCTGCAAATAGCATCGCTGTCAGGATTTCGATGACCGAAGACATAAATCGGATTATCTCTTTGAAAAGAGAGAGATTCTGCGGTAAGCGGTAATGTGGTTTTATTTTGCATAGCTATACCTGACATACATGCCTATAAGAGGACAACTTCATCTGTATATCAGGCGCCATCATCCGGTGTTGAAAAACCGGCGGTTGGGAAAGGTGGAGCACCATCACCTTGTAAATCAATCTTATATGGGCCTTTGCATTAAATCAATATTTATTGTTGGCCCTCGGTTTCGTACACACAAGTACATCCTGTCCCGCCAAAAACGTTTACAATAGTGCGCCGAATGAAGCAATTTATACCTTCTTAATTATATTTATGATGAGTATTATCGCCGACGTATCCTGACTCAGCTTAACCGGAGAGAAGGTCGTAATGCAGTGGCTAGGGCAATCTGTTATGGCCAGCGTGGTGAGATCAGAAAACGTTACAGTGAGGGATTGCGTGTGAGGTCGCCAGCGGAACCAGATGCATCCCACTGGGGGACAGCCAGTCCGGCTATTTGCTCTGCGACCATCTCTTGCGTTAACTGGTCAGGTTCAGGGTAGTACAGTCCCGGGTTACTTATCTAGGACTGCAGTCATGCGGGCAAAGTTGTTCTGGTCAGCACTGGTGATGCGGTAGGACGAAGCACCGGATTCCTTGGCGATAGCGGCAATTTTCGCTTCCGCGTTGCTGAGTGTGTCAGCAGTAACACTGACTGACTGGGCGAAGCCAGAGAAAGAGACTACGGAGAGCATACTGGCAGCAACAAGCAGTTTGATATTTTTCATGGTCATATTCCTTGGGTTATCTGGTCATCTGGTGATACCGGCATCATCGCCGTCTCACCTGTTGATGTGCATTAAAAACCCTGTAGTAAATACAGGGTCAATAAGTTATTTTGTAAATTATTGTTGGCTGTGTTTTTTCGTTTTCATACAACCCAGCTCTTGAAAGAGCCTCACCGTGGCTGACGAGGCATGAGAAAATACGGCCGTAACAGACACCGCGAAACCGGGATTGCGCTGGGGAGATAGGTCGGTGCAGGGCCGTTAACTTACAGGATTAGTGAGGGTTTATGATGTTATGGCTACTGATTAAGTACGCGATCACCGCCGGAATGGTTGTTTTTATCTCTGAAGTTGCCAAGCGTAGTGATCGGCTTGGTGGTCTTGTCGCCGCGCTTCCCCTGGTTACTGTGCTTGTGCTCGTGTGGATGAAGCTGGAAGGACAGAGTCAGCAAAAAATAGCCAATCATGCGTGGTATACATTCTGGTATGTAGTGCCGACACTACCTATGTTTTTACTATTCCCTGTTTTCTGTCAGCGATTTGGCTTTTGGATCACGCTGGGTAGCTGCTGCGTCGTAACCGTCCTTATTTTCTTTTTGTGGGCCAGTGCGTTACGCCGTTTTGGCATAAATCTGATGTGATAATGTACGCTGTTGTGAAGCCAACTGCACTATTGCCGGAGGAAACACCGACTAACTCCGAACCATATCAGGCTTTTTAACAGGATAAGAGAGTTTTCAAGGGGGCCGGCTTCCTGCCGGAAGCGCGGTTCTTTCTGTCAAAGACAAATTCAGATGTTCTGGGGAGGTGCGGATATTACAACTATTATACTCGCTGTCTTTCCTTATTGATAATGTCACCCTGATTTCCCGGTTTTAAATGTCACTTTCTGCTGATTTCTGATGAAGAAAAAAGGGCAGTGAGCTCATTTTTTCAGGCTTGATTTGAAAAGAGAGGGTTCAGCCAGAACCGGATTGATGGCTCTGAGCTGAGCCTGAATCTGTGCCCGCCTTTTAGGCATACTCTGGCTGCGCCTTTCTTTTTCCTGCGGCTTCAAGCTCATCCTGTTTTTCCTTCGCCAGCTTCAGCACCGCGTCAAGCCTTTTGTTATCAACGATGCGCCCCTGACTGATGCAGTCCAGCTTATCGAACATCTGATATTTCAGTGTTCTGTTTCCATGGCGGAATTTGAGCGTACCGTCCGTATAATCAAAAGCGAGGATTTCTTCTCCGACTATGCGTGAGTTTTCGTCAGTGGGATCAACCAGATAAAGGATTTTTTCATACTGAAAAGTCAGTGCTTTTGAGAGCGTCCGAAGCGTCTGCCAGGCGAAAATGTCGTCCAGTTCCAGGTGGCTCTCTAGACCGTGCGGTGAAGGTTTTTCGGGTATTTTGCCAGTCTGGCAAAGCGGTGGTTGAAGTCGCTGATGAACGTTTCGATCCAGGCGTTGGCGGCATCAATGCAGGTGATATTCTCCAGGCACATCTCCTTAACCAGCCGCTCCTGCAGCGTCAGGTTGGCGCGCTTAACGCGGCCCTTGGCCTGAGAGCTGTTGGCACAGATACCCGCCAATAGTGGACACGCGACTAAGTGAGTAAACTCTCAACCAGAGGTAGCTCACATGACTAAATCAGTAACCGTCAGTAAAAAGCCGCGTAAACAGCACACTCCCGAATTCCGCCAGGAAGCTCTGAAGCTTGCTGAACGCATTGGCGTCGCTGCCGCTGCCCGCGAACTCAGTTTGTATGAATCGCAACTCTATGGCTGGCGAAAAAAACAACAGCAACAACTGACATCATCTGCACGCGAAAGCGAACTGGATGCTGAAAATGCCCGGCTTAAACGCCAGCTTGCGGAGCAGGCAGAGGAGCTGGCTATTCTCCAAAAGGCCGCGACATACTTCGCGAAGCTCCTGAAATGAAGTATGTTTTTATCGAAAAATATCAGGCTGAGTTCACCATCAAAGCCATGTGCCGGGTGCTGCGCGTGGCCCGTAGCGGCTGGTATGCCTGGTGCTCCCGGCGTCATCAGATAAACACGCGACAGCAGTTCCGTCTGGCCTGTGATGCCGCGGTTCTCAGAGCATTCACTGATGCAAAACAACGGTATGGTGCGCCACGGCTTGCGGATGAGCTCCCGGCCTACAACATCAAAACGATAGCTGGCAGCCTGCGTCGCCAGGGGCTTCGGGCAAAGGCAGCCCGCAAGTTCAGCCCGGTCAGTTATCGTGAGCATGGCTTGCCTGTGTCTGAGAACCTGCTGAAGCAGGACTTTTACGCCAGCGGCCCGAATCAGAAGTGGTCGGGAGACATCACCTACTTACGCACCGATGAAGGCTGGCTGTATCTGGCAGTGGTGATTGACCTGTGGTCGCGAGCTGTCATCGGCTGGTCAATGGCACCGCGAATGACGGCACAACTGACCTGCGATGCGTTGCAGATGGCGCTGTGGCGGCGTAAACGCCCGAAAAATGTCATTGTTCATACTGACCGTGGCAGCCAGTACTGTTCAGCGGACTATCAGGCGTTGCTGAAGCGGCATAATCTGCGCGGGAGCATGAGCGCGAAAGGCTGCTGTTACGACAATGCGTGTGTGGAAAGCTTCTTCCACTCGCTGAAAGTGGAATGCATCCACGGTGAACGCTTTATCAGCCGGGAAATGATGAGAACAACTGTATTTAATTATATTGAGTGCGATTACAATCGCTGGCGTCGCCACAGTGCCTGTGGTGGGCTCAGTCCTGAACAATTTGAAAACCAGAACCTTGCTTAGGGCCGTGTCCACATTACGTGGGTAGGATCAGTTCACACCAGGAAAACGATTAATGACTGGCGGCAGGATTATAACGAGTGCCGTCCACATTCATCGCTGGATTACCAGACTCCAGCTGAATTTCCAGCAGGCTGGCGAAACGGGAAATATGAAGAAAAACCAACCGACATTACTAATTGAAGGTTATATCTAATCCTGGGGTCAGTCCAGTTTATTTAGACAGTTTTGGCATTTCATGTCACGTGATTTAATGTCTGGGTATTTATTCTTTTGATCAGAGTAAAGCTAGAGTTGTTTGAAGGGAAGGGGATAGGAATGCGTGAGTTCCAGCCTCCAATTACCTGCAAAGACATATTTTGAAACCTATATAAATGGGGTAAGAAAAAATATCTTCAGTGTAAAACGATATAAAAATTGCCATATCTTATTGATTATGAGTGAATTTTATTGTTTAAGAAAAATTTCTCGATAAGTGGATGTTCAAGACAGTCAGCGCTATATAAAAAATACAATAAAAAGTATTGACCCTATAGTAGTTGCAGGGTTTTTAATGCTCATCAACAGGAAACGAGCAGTATGCTCTTATGATGAACATTAACTTTACTAGGGTTATCACTATGAAAAATATCAAACTTCTCGCAGCAGCTGGTTTTCTCTCTGTTGTCTCATTCTCTGGTATGGCGCAGACGGTCAGCGTAACTGCTTCCACTCTTGACAGTGCAGAAGCAAAAATTGCTGCTAAAGCAAAAGAAGCACAAACGTCATACAAAATTCTCTCTGCGTATACTGGTAATCGAGTGCATATGACCGCTAAATTAGGGGATTAATAGATAATCATTTTAGGGTATCTATAGGAATATATACCTTGATAAAATCTGCCACTATATACTAATTTTTAATGCTTGATATGCCACATGTTTTTTCCTTGAATAGACTTTAGCGGACTGCTGATAAAGAGTCCGTATTTTTTTAATGTAATACTAATAGTTAAGTATGGTTTTTTATCCGTGCAAATATTTTAGCTCCACGTCCTCTTTGTGGAGTTGCCCCCGCTAAAACGGACACGGTTAATTTATAGCTAGCAGCGAACTTCTGTATTCCCTTGGTGACTGCATTTTCAGCCCTTTATGGGGATGCCAGTTATTATAGTCTTCCATCCATTCCGTCAGTTTTCACATCACTGTCATGGCATCCGGCAGGTCATTAACATACACGTAGTCACGCTTGAACGTTTTAACGAACGATTCAGCCATCCCATTGCTCTCCGGACTGCGCACTGGCGTCGTACACACGATGAACCTGAGTGAGGTGGCGAACGTTCTTATTGAGTCCGCTATGTAGCAACAGCCATTATCGGTCAGCCACTCAACGGCATGTGGCAGGTAAAGCGTATTGCCAAAGCGCTTTTCCACACTCTCTGTCAGCAGATCCTGCACCATAACGCTGTTTATTCCACCTGTTGTCGCCGACCAGCAGATGGCTTCGCGATCACAGCAGTCAAGGCTGAACACTACCCGCACGACTTCCCGATTCAAGCAGCGGATTTCAACACCAGTGCGTATCCGGCTTGAGTGTCACGACGTTGCCGGTATGACTGTGCTCTGGCTTTCTATGGCCAGATTTTGCCAGCAACAGGTTATTCGCCTGCATGATCCGGTAAATGCGTTTGTGGTTAACCCGCCAGTTTTGTTCCTTCAGCGCACGATTGAGGTGTGCCGTCACGCGACGGTAGCCGTTTGTCGCCCGCTCGCTGCATATCTGGCGGATAAGCGGTAACAGTCGGGCGTCATCATCTTTGCTATAGCGGGCTGGCCGCTGCTGGCGCTTCTTTAGCAGCCGTTCATAAAGATTCGAACGCGATACGCAGAGCACTTCTGCTATTCGGATGAGGAGGTATCGTCCGGTGGCAGCAATGGCATGCGCGATATCAACTTTTTTGCCTAGGCTATCTCAAGCGCGTTCCTATGGATTTCGGCTTCCATCGTCTTGCGGCCCAGCATTTGTTCAAGCTGTTTGACTTTTTTCTCCAGCGCTTGGACCTCGGAGACACTGACGACCTCGTCGCCAGCGACGATCGCAGACTTTCCACCCTCGTTCATGAGCCGTTTCCACTTAAAAAGAAGACTGGGTGTGATGTCATATTGCCGGGCAACGAGTGAGACGGTGTAGCCGGGCTGCATGGCGAGCGCAACAAAACGGGCTTTCTCTTCAGGAGTATAACGACGGCGTTTTTGCTCGCCAGTGATCACTTCGATTCTTTGCACAGGACACTCCTTAAACATAGCTCTATGACTATGTCTTACTGGTGAGGTGTCCGGTTCAAACGGAGGCTATTACCCTTTGATATTTTCACTTTTTTGATTCATTCTCAATGCCGATGCTTGGTTAAATCAGAGAAGCGTTCATCATCAGCTATCAACCGGTGCTTTTACGATTTAAGGGGTTAAGACACCGCTCACTATTCTATTCCGTTAGCCTGACTCTGTGATTTCCCGAACATAGTTCAGTGTTCTGAACAGATAAAACCAGCATATTTCTGTCCGGAGCGTCAGACAAGATTGTCTGATAAAGGGGGAGCTGCTCCTTGCAGATTAGAGCATCTCTATGTTAGCAACGTCCGCTCCTGGCACGCATGAGACATTCAGAGCCATAACTGCTGGGGACAGCCTGGCAGTCCAGTTCTTCTGTTCGGTTTCACGACTACACGTCGCCATAATTCGCTATGATGAGAAAAACAGAATAGGATATCGAAGATGAAAACTGTCGAATTTTTGCTGTACACCCTCAAACCCGGTACTGGAAAAGACTTTCATAGAATAATGAAAGAAGTGAGTGTTCCACTTCACCGTTCAGTGGGAATGGATGTTATTTCTTATGGTATATCAGCACATGACGACGATGCTTACTATCTGATCAGGGCTTATAACAGCCTCTCTCACCTGAAAACTGCCCAGGACACCTTTTATGATAGCGAAGCATGGCGTCATGGTCCCCGGCAGGCCATTATCGATAGAATAAGCATCAGCGTTAAATCGGTACTGACTCTCACTGAGAGTGCCGTTGAGCATTTACGAACCCACTGACCCTATCGCTATACGTCATGGTAAAGCCGGGATAGACACACCAGCAAGACGTTACTGTTATTCAGTACATCAGAGATGAGGCTACCGCCTCACATGCTGAATGCGGGATGTTTGACCGGCATCTATGAGCGAAGAGCGGAAGTTCGCTTTCGGAAAACCTAATCCATGTGCCAGAGGGTCTCTGAAAGAGAATGGGGCGTTTAAGTGGGGTACTTACAAAAAATCAGCCTTAACGAATGGAAGGGACTTCCCCTGATTATGCTCCTGATTAACTCTTGTGCAATCATGGGGTACACATCGTCCCGGAGGAATTCGTTATGACTATCACGACTGTCGGTATCGATCTTGCTAAAAATGTGTTTGCTGTTCACGGTGTTGATCAAAATGGTAGAACTGTTCTGGTTAAGCCTAAAGTATCGCGTGCTGCACTTCCTGAGTTAATTGCAAGTTTGCCTCCCTGTGTTATCGGGATGGAAGCATGCTCCGGGGCTCACTACTGGGCAAGATTGTTTCGGCAGTATGGTCATGAGCCACGTCTGATGGCTGCTAAGTTTGTATCGCCTTATCGTATGGCCGGAAAATCAGGAAAAAATGATGCAGCTGATGCTCAGGCTATCTGTGAAGCTGTTCGTCGTCCGCATATGCGGTTCGTACCAGTGAAAGACGAAAGCCAGCAGGCCATGCAGTGTTTACATCGTACCCGTCAGGGTTTTATCGAAGAGAAAACAGCAACGTATAATCGTCTGCGAGGATTGATATCTGAATTCGGTGTCATCGCGCCACAAAGTGCTGATGCCCTGCGCCACATGGTTTCTGTGCAGAAGAGCTCTTTACCGCTTCAGGTTCAGCAATGTGTTGATGATTTGATGGAACACGTTGATCGCATTGAAGCTAACATCACTGAATATGACCGAATTTTGTCCCACATAGCCAAAACAGATCATCGCAGTCAGCGGCTGATGGAGCTAAAGGGCGTTGGTCCCACAACGGCCTGTGCACTGGTCGCCAGTATCGGTAATGCACATGATTTTAAAAATGGACGTCAACTGGCAGCCTGGCTGGGGCTGACGCCATCACAATACAGCAGCGGGGGAAAGTCGAAACTCGGCAGGATCACAAAAGCCGGTGATTCGTATCTGCGAACGCTTCTGGTTCAGGGGGCTCGTTCAGTGCTTATTGGCGCCGGGAAAAGGACTGACTCATTCAGCCGTTGGGTTTGTATGTTGGTTGAGCGCAGAGGGTACTGGCGGGCTGTTGTGGCCATCGCCGCCAAAAATGCGCGGCTGTGTTGGGCATCACTACATTACGGTGATGATTTCCGGCTGTACTCAGTCAACTAAAGCTCGAAGCTGTATAACCATCTGACCTGCAATTCGTTGATGATAAAGGGTTAGACCCCGTGAGGCCTATCTGGCTATTGTACAGGATATACGTATCCGCTTAACGAACAAGAACCTCGCGCGCGTCTTTCATCAGGGCCCGAATCGATGACGATTCATCATGGCCGTTTATAGTACCGCAGTCTCTCCCCTTTATTTTTACTGAAGAGCAGACAGAAACCATAAATACCGGCTTTGACATGCCGGGGAAGTCCTTATAGTACAATAATTTTCGATATCCAAACTGACCCCATTAAGAGTTATCCAGCATGTATGTCTCTTCAATCAACGATTAGTACGGAGACTCATACTAAACTGGAAATAAATCTCATAATAGCGCTTAAGCCGGAATGACTAGCGCTGTCCGGCAAATAGTCGCGGATGATTCAAGATCCACTTATTAAGTGGATCTTGATAGCATCCTGTTAGTAAACCGCTTGTTTTATAAGTAAAATTCCTTTGGCGGGTGTGTAATATTCAGTAGGCTGGCCGGTTATTTCACGCAGCACCTCAGTGACAATACTATTGACCATTCCCGTCAGTTTAAGCAATTCGGCAAAAGTTTCATTCTTGTCAATTATCTTTCTGGTGCCATTTGGAACGTAGAGCAGCATTGCAGCATTAGGGTTCTGTGCAAGATAATTTAGCCATCTGTGAGTCTCTACAAGGACAGCCAGCTCGTAGTATTGGCTATGTCGGAGATTGTTACCATCTGCGTGGTACATCAGCGAGGCAATATCATAACTACTGAGTTCAATTTTAGTACCCTCAGCTTCACTATCCGCTTTTAGTGTCTTAAGAAAACGAATAGACTTACGCAATCCTCCATTACATTGATCGCATTTGTCTTTAATTCGTTTGATGTGGAGGAAAGGTAGGTTGTAGATACGTTGACGTGTGTTTTTATCTATAATAGTGACCCCACGTTGATCTACATCTTTAGTATGTTGGTACTCTTTGGTATCCCACCAGATGCTTGGCACCACATCCACTTCTCTCTGCAAAGACCCTCCCGTTATTCTCAAAGATTTGGCGTTGTTGTCATCAACATCTGCCGCAGGGAAAGTTGCTTTCAGGGCATCCCTAGCGGCATCCCTGAGTTCAAGGATGACATCCCCATCATTTTTGTTCGTAGGGGTGTAGCGGCCAATACCGTCGCTATCATAAATAAGCATCTGAGTGTCTATAATCAGCAGATCCACATCACTGAAACTTTTAATATGAATATCCAGTGGTACAGAGCCTTGGACACGAAACTCCAGATTAAGATCTAATTTCTTTACCAGTTGGTTCTCAATACGCTTGGCAGTTTCAAAAGAAATTTCGGTATAGCGGTTATCAACCGGTTGCATGGCACCTATAACATAGCGGGTTGCAGAATCTTGTTTTCCCCTGGTTTCCCAACTTTCATTTAAATCCAGGAAACCTTCTAGCAAAGCATAGTTTTCCAGTCCATCAATCCTCTGGTTACTGATTGACTCTCTGGCTACGTTTAATTGATCGAATGTCCCTTTACGACGAGACTTCATGCGTTCAATTCGCGCACTAAATGAATTAGACATTGTCGATCCTAGTGATTGTCATTGTTCCGTAAGTAGCCCGGCCTTGACCGTTAAAATAATGGCCTTCAGCAGATTTGAGTCCGTCGTCGAACCTGAACTCTGCGAATCCAACATGTGAAGTCAGGTGTTCTTCACCTGTCTTGGGTTGGTTGCGGTAGTTATAAAGCAGCTGGTAACCAATTCCCTCGTCATGAATGATGGAGGCTGTCACACTATCCGAATGCGATGATTGAGTTTTCAGATGAATTCTGACTTTGTCCCATGACTGGACAATTCTCAGCTCACCTTCCCAGGGTTTACCACCTTCAGATCGGGTATGGCCTTCAACATTCCAGCGGCCTGCAAGATTTGGCACACATAAAAATTTCCCGAGGTAGGTGTTATGCCAGAGATTTTTATCAAACCATGTATACAACCCCATGTAGATCCCACCGGCGCTAATAAGTGAAAAAACTGAGGCAGGTATGTGGCTGTTAATGTGAAAGTTTTTCAGCCATTCGATTAGTGTGAGTGCTAGTAAAATCAGAACGAACGATATAACTGAGGCAACAATGGCAATATATCGGCCGACTTTACTGCGGTTAAAACCGCAAATCACAATGTACTCGTGACTTTTCATGAAATGGCGTCCAAGTGAGATGAAAACTAAAAAAACTATATATAGGTAATTTTACTATATCAAACCCTAGATATGGATGGATTGACAGTTATTTCTCGGTATGGTTATCAGAACGAGTTTTAAGTAGATCTGGAAGAAGATACATCCAGATTTCAGTCAGATACCGCCATCGTCATGTCAGCAGGAACCGGATTGATTTCCTCGTTTCATAGCGGTCAGGCTTGCCTGAAAATGATACCTTCGCAGGGAATGTTGATTGAGCTGGGCGGTGTCATTTTTCTGTTTATAGGCGGATTACTTGCAACCCTTGGCTGGCAGTGGCCGTTTTTGCTTCATCTTTTTGCCTAGGTTCTTCTGGTTATGCAGCTGGCGTTTGTGCCGTAACAATTGTCCTCTGGGACAGAAAACATGAATGAAAACGCCGGAGAAAGCGAATCGGTGAGTGCGACTCGATTAGCGCCTGTGCTTTTTGCAGCCCTGCTGTCCATGATTTGCTTCTTCACCAGCATTATCATCATTCCGCAGGTGTTTAGCTGCATGGCTATTGGGGCAGCAGAAACCGGATACTTTCTGTCGTTTATCTCACTGGTCGCCGTCGGGGCTGCTGCGATGATGCCGCGCCTCATAGCGCGTTTACGTGAGTACGGAAATCTGTACACGGCGTTTAGCTGCTACGCTGCCGGACATTTCATATTTTCATTCGCTGATAATGTAGTGTTCTACATCGCTGGCGGGGTTTTAATGAGTTGTGGGTTTGGTCTGTCGGTGCCGCTTGTGAATCATATGACAGTCGAGCAGAGTCACGCTCGCGTCCGGGGACGTAACCTTGCCTGGCTTTCTATGGCTATATTCTCCGGCCAGTTTTTATCATCATTCATGGAAATCATCCTAGGAGATTCATCAGTCGTCTTCCGGGGGACCGCGACAATTGCGGTGGCGGTAATTGTCGCTCTCATGGTGATACACCGGAAACGTCGCTTTAAAACGGCATAACGTCTGTCAGTATCAGCAACGCCGACATTGCTGAGCCGGCTTAGTCTGGTGCGGGTACTGAGGGTGCAAATGTCCGCTCTTGGCACGAAGCGGACATACATCACAAGCGCCGTACATACGCTCTATAAAACAACTGCTCCGGCGCTGCGGTACCAAGGGCGAATCCCGGAGTGCTTTACTCAAAAATGAAACGGTGCTTATATGTTCTGGCTTCAGCTTAAATAATTAATCGGGCCTGCAATATACGGGGCCTGCTCAGTGTCTTTGCCGTAAAGGATTAGGTATGGAAATTGAAATTAATTGCTGTAATAACATCGATAAAGCAAATATAACTCTGGCAGAAAAAAAACTAAATATTAAATTTGCGCCTAACGGCACCGGAAAAAGCACCATTTCCCGCGCGATTCAGTGTACGGTAAACGGGGATGAACAGGGTCTCAGCGACCTGCTTCCGTTTAGATACCGTGGTTCTAATCCCGATGCAGTACAGCCTAGGGTAACTGGTGTCGATGGCCTGCAAAACGTCATGTGCTTTAATGAAAAATATGTCGATCAATTCACTTTTCAACCAGACGAGTTAGTAAGTAATAGTTTTGACATCTTCATCAAAAGTGAAGCGTATCACGAGACAGAACGCGAAATCGAAGCCATGGTCGTGGCCATACGGCAGCAGTTTGCTGATAACGTCGGGCTTGAAGAATTCATCACGCACCTGGGGGAACTCAGCGCCGCATTTAAGCTGAGTAGTACCGGGATTGCAAAAACGTCTACCGGTATGAAAGGCTTATCCGCTGGCAACAAGCTTCAGCACATTCCCGACGGTTTGGAATCTTATAAGCCGTACATCCAAAGTAAAAGCAGCGTAGAGTGGATCGAGTGGCAGACCCGGGGGTATGAGAAATTCTCCGCGCTATCCGACGGCTGCTGTCCGTTCTGTACTGGCGACTCCCGTGAAAAGGCCGAGCAGATTAGCCGCGTCAGCGCGGAGTATGATAAGGCTGTCATTAAAAACCTGATCGGCCTGATCGGCGTGCTAGATAAACTCGGCGAATATTTTTCAGAGCCTGCCCGTGCCCGCCTCGCTGATATTACAACCCTAAAAAGTGGGCTGGAAAAACAGCACGAAGAATATCTCGTGACAGTGAAGAAGCAGACAGACAGCCTGATAAATATGCTGAATACCCTTAAGACTCTTAACGGCTTTACGTTCAGCGCTTCAACCAACGTCAAGGCTGCACTGGAAGCCTGTCGCCTAGACGTGAAGTTTTTCCCGGAGCTGCAGTCGGATAAAACGGCCCGCACCGTAGCCAGTCTCAATACCTCTTTAGACGACCTGACGACGCAGGCCGGACGCCTGCAGGGTCAAATAAATAAGCAGCGTCAGGGCATGCAGAAGCTGATCCTCAAGCATAAAACCGATATCAATACCTTTCTGGCTTACGCAGGCTATCGTTATCAGGTGGATATCACTGGGGAAGGCGATAAATGTCGGCTGAAACTGCGCCACGAAGACTTTGAAGGCTACGTCAGCGGCGGCAGCCAGCATCTCAGCTACGGTGAACGCAACGCCTTTGCCATTGTTCTGTTTATGTATGAATGCTTAGCCAAGAAGCCAGGTCTGATCATTCTTGACGACCCGATTTCATCGTTTGATAAGAACAAGAAATTTGCCATCCTGGAGATGCTGTTTCGCCGCAATACCGGTGAGTGCCTGAAAAATGAAACGGTACTGATGCTGACTCACGATGTTGAGCCTATTATTGATACACTGAAGTCCGTCAGGAAGCTGTTCAGTAATCTGGTTACGGCCTCACACTTGCACTACAGCGCAGGCTGCATCACCGAGCAGCTCATCGGTGAAAGTGATATCCGCACTTTTGCTCAGATCTGCCAGTCTGTCACTGACTCTGATAGTGAAGACATCATCAAGTTGATCTATCTTCGCCGACATTATGAAATTATGGACGACCTCGGTGATGCCTATCAGGTGCTGTCAAACCTTTTTCATCACCGTGAAACGCCCATCGACACCCGTGAACCCGTTGTGCAGGGAGTGGGACATCCTGAAATGTCCGCAGAAAAAGTTGCCTTCGGCTGCCAGGCAATCGCCGATCGCATTCCCGGCTTTGACTACCAGGCCACTTTCGTTCAGCTCACCGACCCGGATCGTATACGTGCGCTTTATCTGCTCTGCCGTAATGGCTACGAGAAACTGCAGGTGTTCAGGTTGCTTCAGACCGGACTCGAGAACGCAGTAATACGTAAATTCATGAATGAGACCTACCACATTGAAAATGAATTTATCTGTCAGCTGGATCCTGCCCGGTTTGATCTCATTCCTGAATATGTCATCAGGGAGTGCGACGCGCTTATACTTCCTCCTCCACCGGCAAATGACGATGCGCTGGAAGAAATTGCCTGACCTGTCGGAGGCGCGAGTATATTAATGCGCTTCAGTTTTCAGTGCGGCTCCAGTCAGGGCCAATAACCACCAGCAGGCGATTACGGTCTGTTACCCGGACCGTTTTCCCCTACCGCAGCGACCTGATGAGCTTCCGGCCTCGCGGCTGGGCCTGACATTCAGAGTGCTGACTGTACCAAGGCAGCGCCACCTCAAGGGAGCAGGAAGGCGACAGGATACATGATCTTGCACGGTAATCGGATGCATTACGGTAAGCAATTCCATCACATGAAGATAAACAATGAACCATCCTGAAATTCACGTCAAAGACTGGATTGATGTGGGCAATCGTGAGTGTGTGGTGCAACGACTTCTTCCTCCAGTGTCTCCCGTCGGCGTCTGTATTGTTGTTCTGAATAAAACCAAACCGACCACCCGGATCGCTGGTTGGAAAGGTGAAAAGTGGTACTTCATGCCCAGCCATGACTTTGGTGGCTATGCAGATGAGTATGATCCCTGTGTACGTGAACTGAAACGGGGCCGTCGCTGACCCCACGAGGTAATGTAGTGCAACTGCGTTTAGGCCAGACTACACGTCACAACACAAGGGCTGCATTCTGATGTTGACCATAACGCATTGTGATGTAGCAATGTCCGCTTTTGGCACGAAGCAGACAAACTAGATTATCCGTGGCTATTCAATAAGCTTGCAAAGCAAGGTTTCTCCTTCATGAGGTGGCCTGCTCACTTCGCTTTATCTGGTGATAGTGAACCATCAGGTATTTATTACATACAAGGGAAGGGGGCAGGTTTCATTATTAAAAGGTTAATTATTAAGGTTTTAATAAATTAATGATGAAACAACTCACCAAAGTAATGAAAAACTAAGGTGAGTTGGAATTACACAAGCTCTACTTATCAAAATTCATTCGGGTTATTCTTCAGCTATGTGAAATACCATGTCCTGAAGAACATGACTTACATGGTGATCCATTATGCTATAAAATATGTACTTACCCTTTCTCTCTCCGCGAACAAGCCTTGCACTTCGTAACAACCTCAGATGATGACTGACCAGAGATTGTGATAACTGGAGCGACTCAGCAATGTCGCCTACAGAGACCGAACCACGCATACAGTAAAGCAGGATTCGTAGTCTTGACTGGTCCCCCAGTAGATGGAAAATCTCGGAAAGTTGCCCAATGTCGTTTTGCGAGAGCATTGATAGATCTGGCTCCGCGACATGATCTGTCGCGGAACAGTCTTGTATGTTGCCGCAATCTGATGTGCTGGACATTATGATTCTCCCTCCTAAATTGATAGTGCATCACCAGAGGCCTGATTAATGTTTGTGGCCTGGACTAGAATGGTTATGCTTTTTTCCGTGTTCGTGTTCGTGTTCGTGTTCGTGTTCGTTACGCAGTTTTGTCGGTGAAAGGCTGCATGTATTATCGTTTTGATCGTAATTCCAGTCGATTCCCACAGTTGCATGTTCTATTTTGAACTGCTCATAAAGTTCTTGTTTTACAAGCTTCACAACGTCTTTTACGTCCACATCTTCCTTGGCTCTTACTTCCAGTGTTGCCATCGTCCGACCTGAGGTTATTTGCCAGACATGAATATGACTTACGGCTGCTAAGCCCTTAACAGAACTGATTAGTCTCTGTTCCACCTTGTCTGGGGAGGCATCTTCAGGCGCTCCTTCTAACAGGATGTGCAGCGATTTTGCTAATAATTTCCAGGCACTACGTAAAACCAGTGCTGCGACAAGAACGGAAAGTATTGGGTCAATCGGTGTCCAGCCCGTGTAGTAAATGACAATAGCGGCGACAATAGCGCCAACAGAACCCAATAGATCACCCATCACATGTAAAATAGCACCTTTGACATTAACATGATCGGTCTCACCACGGGTCATGATCCATAATACCAATATGTTGACCAACAATCCTGCAATGGCAACGATCAGCATTGGGCCTGCCAGTATAATTGGTGGAGCTTGTAACCTTTCCCATGCCTCATATGCAATCCACGCCACAATAGCGAAGAGTGTCAGGGCATTAAAGAATCCCGCGATGACTTCAAATCGCAAATATCCAAAGGTTCGTTTGCTATCAGCAGCTCGACGGCCAAAACGGAATGCCGCATAAGCCAGCGCCAAAGCTACTGCATCTGTAAGCATGTGGCCTGCATCTGCCAGCAATGCTAATGAGCCAGAAAGTATCCCTCCAACAGCTTCGACCACCATAAATGTGAATATCATGAGGAAGGAGATAAGGACTTTACGCTCGTTTGCACTGGTTACTGCTGGAGTATGGTCATGCTCGTGATCATGTGATTGTGACATAGGGCCTCAAGCGGTTGGTTATACATGATGCCTTCAATATAACATATGAATATGTGTTCATGTAAAGGGTTTTTATATCCATTCCTTCCACGGCATCGGCATGTTCAAAATAATGCGCTTGACCTTCCCACGATGGTAAGCCTTAAGGTTGTTCTTTATCTGACCATAACGATGAGAAATACATCATGAGCATTCAAAAAAAACAGCATTCTAATGATGGTGAAACTCAAGTCAGCTTGCCCATTGAGGGAATGACTTGTGCAAGCTGCGTTGGACGAGTTGAAGCCGCTCTGGCTAAGGTTGAAGGCGTACAAAACGTAAGCGTTAACCTTGCAACAGAGCGTGCAGATATCCGCCTAAATGCATTCGTTAATCGTATGGCGTTGGTTGAAGCAGTTGAAAAGGTTGGTTATGAGGTTCCTCAAGCTTCTGTAGAGTTATCAGTTCAGGGCATGACATGTGCATCATGCGTAGGGCGTGTCGAAAAATCGCTCCGAGCGGTTAAAGGTGTAAAAGAAGCCACTGTTAATTTAGCGACTGAAAGAGCTACTGTACGTGGAACCGCAGGAGTTGATGACCTCATAACTGCTATCGAAAAAATCGGTTATGAAGCCAGCCTGGTTGATAACCAAAGCCAGAATAATGATAGTGCCGCAGAAAAAAAAGATGCTGAAAAGGTTGCGTTGAAGAAAGATTTAGTTCTGGCGACCGTACTTGCGTTACCAGTATTTATTCTGGAAATGGGGTCGCATGTGATACCGGGAATGCATCAATGGATAATGGATACCATTGGGCTCCAGGAAAGCTGGTATCTCCAGTTTGTATTAACATTGCTGGTGTTGGCTATTCCGGGGCGGCGCTTTTACCTGAAAGGTATTCCCGCGTTATTAAGACTTGGCCCAGACATGAACTCTCTCGTCTCCGTCGGGACTCTCGCTGCATTCGGTTATTCAATGATTGCGACCTTTGCTCCAGGTCTTTTGCCTCAAGGTACCGTCAATGTGTATTACGAAGCTGCTGCGGTAATCGTCGCTCTTATTCTTTTAGGACGATTTATGGAGGCGCGAGCTAAAGGTCGAACGTCTGAGGCTATCAAGCGTTTGGTTGGATTGCAGGCCAAAGAGGCGCATGTGCTGCGTAACGGCATTGTCATCGATATTCCCATTAGTGATGTAGCCCTTGATGACATTATCGAAGTTCGACCAGGTGAGCGGATACCTGTTGATGGTGAGGTGAGTGAAGGAACAAGTTTTGTCGATGAATCGATGATAACGGGGGAGCCTATCCCCGTCGAGAAAGTTCCCGGAAGCTTAATGGTTGGCGGGACTGTTAACCAGAAAGGAGCATTGAGGTTGCGTGCAACAGCCGTTGGTGGCCAGACGATGTTGTCACAAATAATCAGAATGGTAGAGCAAGCCCAGGGCTCTAAACTACCTATACAAGCCGTGGTCGATAAGGTGACATTATGGTTTGTTCCTGTGGTGATGCTGGCAGCGTTGTTAACTTTCCTTGCCTGGTTAACATTTGGGCCATCACCGGCCCTGTCTTTCGCACTGGTTAATGCCGTGGCTGTATTGATCATTGCCTGCCCATGTGCAATGGGATTGGCTACCCCAACCTCTATCATGGTAGGTACTGGGCGTGGTGCAGAAATGGGGATCTTGTTCCGTAAGGGAGAAGCTCTGCAGTTGCTTAAAGATGCCAGGGTTGTCGCTGTAGACAAAACAGGTACTTTGACTGAAGGGCGCCCAGTAATGACAGACCTGGAGTTGGCCGAAGGGTTTGAGCTTGACTTAGTATTAGCAAAAGTTGCCGCTGTTGAATCACGTTCGGAACATCCTATTGCCCGCGCTATCGTTGAAGCTGCTCTAGGAAAAGAGATATCGCTGCCAGCGTTGACTGAGTTTGATTCAATTACTGGGATGGGCGTCAGGGCTACCGTAGACGGAGAGCGCGTAGAGGTCGGGGCCGATCGATTTATGCGTGAGTTAGGCTTGGATATCGAGTATTTTTCAAAGACTGCGATACGCCTTGGAAACGAAGGAAAATCGCCACTCTATGTTGCTATTGATGGACGTCTGGCTGCCATTATCGCAGTCGCTGACCCTATTAAATCAAGTACGCCGATTGCCATAAATGCATTGCACCAACTGGGGCTCAAAGTCGCAATGATTACCGGTGACAATGCCAATACAGCAAATGCGATTGCGAGACAGCTTGGTATTGATGAAGTGGTTGCCGAAGTGTTGCCAGAAGGGAAAGTTGAAGCAGTTCGTCGGTTGAAGGAGTCTTACGGTAAGGTCGCTTATGTTGGTGATGGCATTAATGATGCCCCAGCTTTAGCCGTGGCAGATATTGGGCTTGCAATTGGTACAGGTACCGATATAGCGGTGGAATCTGCTGATGTTGTCTTAATGTCCGGCAACCTACAGGGTGTGCCTAATGCTATTGGATTGTCTAAGGCAACCATAGGTAACATCAGGCAAAATCTTTTTTGGGCGTTTGGTTATAATGCCGCATTGATCCCTGTAGCAGCAGGCCTGCTGTACCCTGCCTATGGATTGCTGCTTTCACCAATCTTTGCTGCAGGCGCGATGGCGCTATCCAGTGTATTTGTCCTGGGCAACGCACTTCGTTTGCGTCGGTTCCAGCCTCCGCTGGCAGAAGACTCTGAGCACTAAGAAAAGGGGAGCTATGAACATTGGTAAAGCATCGAACGAATCAGGAATCTCCGCAAAGATGATTCGCTATTACGAGCAAATTGGTCTGATTCCTGCTACTGGCCGTACCGAAGCGGGCTACCGTGATTATGCACCCAATGATGTCCATCGTCTGATTTTTATCCGCAGTGCGCGCGATCTTGGTTTTTCTCTTGAAGAGATAGCCGATTTGCTCAAGTTATGGAATGACAAATCTCGCCAGAGCGCCGATGTTAAACGTCTGGCACAAGAGCATATGGATGATTTAGAGCGACGTATGGAAAATATGCGACGAATGGCAGATACACTCAGAGCTCTGATCAAAAGCTGTGCTGGGGATGAGCGAGTTGAATGCCCAATACTCCAGACATTAATGACCGCTGATGCTAAAAGCCATCCCGGTAAGAGAGAAGGGGCAGTGCAACGTCGTTCTCGTGGTAACGAAATGGAAAAAGCCTGACCCCTTATTTTAAGGGCATGATGGCGTAGCACAAAGCTGTATGGGCTTGTGTTACGCCATCAGTCTAATCAACTTATAAGCGCACACCACTAATGCACACCCCCCAAGTGGTCAGTTGGTACGGTTAAAGGAAGATCACCATTCTCTTCATCAGCAGTCAATTTCTGTACTATCCCGCATTCGTCCACGCTCCGGTCTGAGCTGCAATAGTTATTAAGTTCTTTGAGTTGTATTTCCAGGGCTATTAATTCTTTAATACGATGCTGAACATGAGTGAGATGGGCACTGATTATTGCATCAATGGGGCCACAGTCTTTACCGTGATTATTCATTGCCAGTAGCAATGCACGTATTTCCTCATGGGTCATATCAAGAGAGCGGCAGCGTCGGATAAATAATAACTTTTCCAGATGAGTATTGTTGTAACGGCGATAGTTATTTTCAATATCTCTTAATGGAGCCTGAAGTAATCCTTCTTTCTCATAGTACCGAATAGTTTCCACCGGACAATCCGCCTTACGGGCCAATTCACCAATTTTCATGCCTCCCCCCTTATGCGCTTGACCCTCTAGTTAGATTAGGGTCTTTAATCGTCAGTATAGTTAACAGATGAGGCAATGAAAATGAGTGGTGGTGTAAAAAATAGCAAAAACCCTGCAGGAGACGAAGCGGCTAGTTGCTGTGAAACGTTCAATTTAGGGACAGGACTCCGGGTTAAGAATACTGGTGAATCACATAAAGCAAATGATCATGCACATGATCAGCAGGCTCATAATCACAAGAAATGCAGTGATGATCATTCCCATGAAGGTCATAACCATGAAGGCCATAACCATGAAGGCCATAATCATGATGCCCATAGCCATGGCGGCGAAGGGCATTCGCATGATGAGCATAATCATAAGGGATGTAACCATGCTCATGCCGCGCAAGAGCATTCTCATGAAGGCCACGATCACGGCCATGAGGGGGATTGTTGCTCCGCTGCTCCAGAACAATTGAGTAGCCTAGGGGGCTCGCAGGTTGTGGCTGGTGGATTACGGACAGAAATTCGCATTATGCAGATGGATTGTCCTGTTGAAGAAAATCTTATCAAAAAGAAACTGGGTGGAATGAGCGCTGTTAAAGAGCTTGATTTCAACCTGATGCAGCGTGTTTTGACTGTAACCCATACACCGGATTCGCTTGAAGCTATCATGGCTGCAATTCGCTCGTTGGGATTCGCGCCAGAAGTCTCTGATAATACTAGCGGCAAGAAAAATACCCAGGAGAAAAAAAAGCCCTGGTGGCCATTAGCTCTTGCTGGCGTAGCTGCTCTTGCAGCCGAAGTGATGCACTGGGCTGATATGCCTGACTGGCTAGAAGCTGGGTTGGCTTTGATAGCAGTGCTTTCTTGTGGTCTGACAACCTACAAAAAAGGTTGGATTTCGATTCGCAATGGCAACTTGAATATCAATGCACTAATGAGTATTGCCGTTACTGGGGCTTTGGTCCTTGGGCAGTGGCCAGAAGCGGCGATGGTTATGGTGTTATTCACCATTGCCGAGCTGATAGAAGCCAAATCACTTGATAGAGCCAGAAATGCAATAGGTTCCCTGATGAACCTGACTCCTGAAACTGCAATGGTCCAACAAGCTGATGGAACATGGCAGGAAGTTGACGCCAGTAGCGTACAACCGGGCAGTATTGTCAGGGTAAAACCAGGTGAACGAATTGGTCTCGACGGAGAAATCGTCAAAGGCCAAACCACCATTAACCAAGCTCCAATTACAGGTGAAAGTATGCCTGTCGATAAAATTGCGGGCGATGCTGTATTTGCTGGAACAATAAATCAGTCAGGCTCTTTTGAATATAAAGTCACTGCAGCTGCAAATAATACAACCCTTGCTCGCATCATTCATGCCGTTGAGCAGGCGCAAGGCGCCAAAGCAGCTACACAACGTTTTGTTGACCGCTTTTCCCAGATTTATACCCCCGTCGTTATGGGTATTGCTGTTGCGGTTGCTGTATTGCCACCATTGTTTGGGGCAGGAACATGGCAGGAGTGGATCTATAAAGCTTTAGTTATGCTTGTCATTGCGTGTCCATGTGCCCTGGTTATTTCTACGCCAGTAACGATTGTTAGTGGACTTACTGCAGCTGCTCGCAAAGGGATTCTCATTAAAGGCGGTGTTTATCTTGAGCAGGGACGTAAGCTAAAAGCCCTTGCGCTGGATAAAACAGGAACTATTACCTATGGGAAACCAGTACAAACCGACGTAATGGTATTCAATGGGTGGAGCGAGCGTGAAGTTCGTACTACTGCAGCTAGTCTCGCTAGTTACTCTGATCACCCTGTTTCACTGGCAATTGTGAATGCTTCTGCTGATTTGAAAAAGCAGGATGTTGACAGCTTTGAAGCGATTGTTGGGCGAGGTGTGCATGGCGCGATTACAGGTAAGGATTTTTACCTTGGTAACCTGCGTTTGACTGAAGAACACTTTAATTGTCCATCAGAGATTAAAGCAACAGTACAAAGGCTGGAAAGCCAGGGTAAAACAGTTATTTTACTCAATGATGGTAAGCAAGTGCTTGGGTTGTTCGCTGTTGCTGATACTGTTAAAAACAGCAGCCGTGAAGCGATTGAACAACTTCATGAACTTGGCGTTAAAACTATTATGCTGACTGGTGATAACCCACATACAGCTAAAGCAATCGCATCTCAGGTTGGAATCGATGAGGCTCGAGGGAATCAATTGCCAGAAGATAAACATCGTGCAGTTGAAGAGCATTCACGGATTGGAATCACTGGGATGGTTGGTGATGGTATCAATGATGCACCGGCTCTGGCTGCAGCTGATATCGGTTTTGCTATGGGCGCAATGGGTACTGATACGGCGATTGAAACTGCAGATGTAGCCTTAATGGATGATGACCTGCGTAAAATCCCAGCCTTTGTAAAATTATCCCGACAAACGTACAGCTTACTCGTGCAAAATATCAGCCTCGCTCTAGGTATTAAAGCCGTATTCCTTGTACTCACGCTCATGGGAATGGGAACTATGTGGATGGCTGTATTTGCTGATGTTGGTGCCAGTCTTCTGGTTGTGGCAAATGGCCTGAGGTTATTACGAAAATAAAGAGTTGGGTCCCTGAGTTCTTCATGGATGACAGACTCAGAGACCGTATTCTGGTTTGAATATATTCATAGAATATGGTTTGGGGGGAGAGAATGGACACCAGGAAATATTCTGAAAGTGTTGTCAAAGATATTTTGCAGTGGGTTGAAAGTTCATTGAATACAACCTTGCCAGTAGAATTTATTGCTGAGAAGTCTGGGTATTCACGATGGCATTTTCAACGTTTGTTTAAACAGACGACCGGTGTTGCGCTGGGTGAATATGTTCGTGCTCGTCGATTATCATGTGCTGCGATTGATCTGAAATTGACTTCCAGAACAGTCCTAGACATTGCACTTCAGTATGGTTTTAATTCGCAACAAACTTTCACGAGAGCTTTTAAAAACAAGTTTCATCTTCCTCCCGGTCGGTACCGCAAGCAAGGGAATTGGAATTTATCAGCGCTGTGTCCATCTTTACTTTCAGATTATGAGGAGAGATATGCCAATGTTAGTTAATGACCCCGTATTAATTTCTATGATAGAAGATCTGACTGATAAGTATAATAAAATGCAGGATTTTTTAATCGATGATGAACCTTGTATTGATATCGTACGGTCGGTGTATGAGTTGGAGTGTACAGTTAGTGAATTCAAAAAAAGAATTATACTTCAACATATTTCCTATTGCCATTCAGATGAATGTGATGACCCTGACCTGCATGTCGCCTTAATTGACAATATAAAAAACATACTTGACTATCTTGAATAATTTTACAAGAAGGGCATTAGGCTTTCTTAAAACCATTTGTGTTTTGGATGAATAAATATTTTTAATTCACTGATTTCCGTATGGTCTCAACCATAAAGAATATGATGGTAACTAACCCGGGTCAGTCAGTGCGACTCATGCAAGATGCTTGATGTGTATATCGTATAAAATCTTGACCCTATATCAACTTCATGGTTTTTAATGGAACCAAGTCGAGAGTAGCGAGGACGATGAACAGAGCAATAGGGGGAATCATCAATGGAACCTTGTTGCGGACGTTCTGCCTAGTCGCTAGAGCAAACAGAGGTCTCCATGATCAAGCAAAAAACTATCAAGAATATTGTTGAATTAAACGGTATTGGCTTGCATAGCGGTAAAACCGTTAACATGAAAATCATGCCTGCTGGTGCCGATAGTGGCATACGGTTCCGTAGAACAGATGTAACTCCTGTTGTTGATATTCAGCTCCGTGCCGATCAGATTCATGACACTATGCTGGCAACAAGCATTATCAACCCTCAGGGAGTTCGAGTTTCAACAATCGAGCATTTCCTTTCTGCGGTGTCTAGCATGGGGCTTGATAACCTCTTGGTGGAGCTCGATGCTCCAGAACTTCCCATTCTCGATGGGAGTGCCAGAGGATTCATAGACTCAATAATGCACGCTGGTTTGATAGAGCAGTGTGCGCTAAAAAAATATCTTCTGATAAAAAAAACGGTTTCCGTAAAAGATGGCGACAAATGGGCTCTTTTGCATCCAGACTCAAAGTTCTCGATCGATTTTATGATTGATTTTAAGCATCCCTTGATTTCTGCTGAGACTAATAGATTAAATATTGAAGTGTCGAAAGAAAACTATATTAGCGAGATTGCTGATGCCAGAACTTTCGGATTTGTTCGTGATGTAGAACTTCTACAACAAAAAGGTCTTGGGTTAGGGGCAAGTTTGAACAATGCGATAGGGCTTGATGAATATAGCGTTCTGAATCCGGAAGGTCTGCGATTTAATAACGAACTTGTGCGACATAAAACACTGGATGCGATTGGAGACCTCTTTGTATCAGGCCATAATATTATTGGCGCCTACCATGCTTATAAGTCAGGGCATGCATTAAATAATAAGTTGATGCTTGCACTGTTGAATGATGTCGAATCATGGGAATTAGTGAGTGTTGGTGAATATAAAAATGATGCCACTAGAGAAACCATCCTTTCTAAACCCAAAGAAGAGTGTTTTGAGTCATTAAGTATGTGGTCATAAGGGATATGAGTATGTTCGTCACATCTGGTTTTTTACACAGCTTATCTTGATGATTTTTTTCTTGACCTTACCACCACGGGAAGGTCTAGGCTGGATATCGACTAAGTCTTGATGAGCCAAACGGTAACCGTATCACTACGTATGCAAGGTAAGAGTGTCAGAAACGACGTCATTTGAAACTGGATCTGATATTAACAGAATACATTTTGGGAGGTAAGGATGAACATTGGTGATGCTGCCCGGTTATCCGGAGTTTCCGCCAAAATGATCCGCTATTACGAAGAGGCGGGATTAATACCGGAAGTTGCAAGAACTGCAGCCGGGTATCGGATGTACAGCGATATTGATGTGTACAAATTGCATTTTATACGTCGATGTCGGGAGTTAGGTTTCTCTCTGGCGCAAACAGGAGAACTTCTCTGTCTTTGGGGTAACCATTCGCGCCAAAGCGCTGATGTGAAAAAATTAGTCGAGTCACACATCCGCGAGTTGACTGTAAAAATTCAAGAATTTCAGCGTATGGCATCAATACTTACAACGCTTTCTGATTGCTGTGCAGGGGATGATAAGCCTGAATGCCCTATTTTGCGTGCACTGTATCTTGCAGATGTTAACGGTTTGCAGGAATCAGATTCTGGCCCTGAAATTACTTAGCCGCTACCCATATATGACAGTAATTTCAACTGAAATTACGCCCACAAAACAAGATGATATTAACATTAATTGGGTTAGTAATTCTTGGGTGAAAAGAAAGCAATGTGGTTTTTAAAATATATTAACTGTTTTTAGTAGTGAGGTTTACAATGTCAGATATTATTCCCGGATATTGCACACTTTGCCGTTCGCGTTGCGGGACGTTGAATGAAGTAGCAAATGACCACCTGATCAAGGTACGGGCGGCTTTGTTGAATAAATCGAACTTTTGCTGAGTTGAAGGATCAGATCACGCATCTTCCCGACAACGCAGACCGTTCCGTGGCAAAGCAAAAGTTCAAAATCACCAACTGGCCCACCTACAATAAAGCCCTCATCAACCGTGGCTCCATAACTTTCTGGCTGGATGATGAAGCTATTCAGGCCTGGTATGAGTCAGCAACACCTTCTTCACGAGGCAGACCTCAGCGCTATTCTGACCTTGCCATCACGACTGTGCTGGTCATTAAACGCGTATTCAGGCTGACCCTGCGCGCTGCGCAGGGCTTTATTGATTCCATTTTTTCTCTGATGAACGTTCCGCTACGCTGCCCGGATTACAGCTGTGTCAGCAGGCGGGCAAAGTCGGTTAATGTCAGTTTCAAAACGTCCACCCGGGGTGAAATCGCACACTGGTAATTGATTCCACCGGGCTGAAGGTCTTCGGTGAAGGCGAGTGGAAAGTCAAAAAGCATGGCCAGGAACGCCGCCGTATCTGGCGTAAGCTGCATCTCGCCGTTGACAGTAAAACACATGAAATCATCTGCGCTGACCTGTCGCTGAACAATGTTACGGACTCAGAGGCCTTCCCCGGGTTAATCCGGCAAACCCACCGGAAAATCAGGTCAGCCGCCGCCGATGGCGCTTACGATACCCGGCTATGTCACGATGAACTGCGGCGTAAGAAAATCAGCGCGCTTATCCCTCCCCGAAAAGGTGCGGGTTACTGGCCCGGTGAATATGCAGACCGTAACCGTGCAGTGGCTAATCAGCGAATGACCGGGAGTAATGCGCGGTGGAAATGGACAACAGATTACAACCGTCGCTCGATAGCGGAAACGGCGATGTACCGGGTAAAACAGCTGTTCGGGGTTCACTGACGCTGCGTGACTACGATGGTCAGGTTGCGGAGGCTATGGCCCCGGTACGAGCGCTGAACAAAATGACGAAAGCAGGTATGCCTGAAAGCGTGCGTATTGCCTGAAAACACAACCCGCTACGGGGAGACTTACCCGAAATCTGATTTATTCAACAAAGCCGGTACGGGCCAACCCTGAACATCCTAATGGTAAGGCCATGTGTATGAAGGGCAAAGCGGCACCTGAGCTGGTGGACAGCGCAAATAGAATTCTGTACCCGATGAAGAGAACCCATCCTAAAGGTGCCGAGAACCCGGGCTGGAAACGTATAAGTTGGGAAGAGGCTATGTCAACGATAGCCGGACAACTGGAAAAATTTAAACGAGAGAACGGAGCTGAATCTGTCGCTTTCGGTTTTACGAGCCCAAGCGGTACCCCCCTCAGCGATGCAATTGAATGGTTAGAGCGATTTGTTCGTATCTATGGCAGCCCAAACACCAGCTATGGAACTGAAATATGTAACTGGCATAAAGACGTTGCACATCGATGGACCTTTGGCTGCGGCATCCCTGTTGCTGACTATTCCCATGCCGATCTTATCCTTCTTTGGGGGCATAACCCCGCGAATACTTGGCTTGCCCAGGCTAGTGCGATTGGTACTGGTCGAAATAACGGTGCAAAACTGATCGTCGTGGATCCTCGCCCGACACCTTTAGCGAAAGAAGCAAATGCCTGGCTTGATGTCAATCCTGGAACTGACGGTGCATTAGCTTTGGGGTTAAGCCATCTCCTGGTAGAAAGAAACCTGTTTAATCATGAGTTTGTTCGAAACTGGACTAATGGTCCTTTGTTGGTTCGAAATGATAATGGTTATTTTCTTCGGGAAAAAGATATTAACCCACTTGCCATCAGTAATCGCTATACAGTTTGGGACGAACACAACCAGCAAGTCACATTTATCGATTCCGAGACTCGAACTGAAGAAACGCTGACGCCTACAGCTGCACTTGAGGGTAATGTTGAAGTTGCAATAGCTGATGGTGCAAAAATTTCCTGCCAAACGGCGTTTTCATCTTTTAAAGATATGTTGGCTAATTATGACCCAGAAAACGTAAGCCGTATCACCGGGGTATCTGTTGCATCAATTGAAGCCGCTGCGAGTTTGATTGCCGGGGCCAAGAAAATCGCCTACCACAGTTGGTCTGGAGTGGCACAACACACTAATGCCACCCAAACAGAACGTGCGATTGCGACACTGTATGCTTTAACCGGTTGTTTCGATCAGGAAGGATGTAATCGAATCTATGCCAGCCACCCGGTGAATGTGGTTAATTCACCGACACTGATGCCAAAATCACAATGGGATAAAGCATTAGGTCTTGAAGAAAGGCCTATCGGGCCGCCTTCACAAGGTTGGGTTCATTCTCAGGATATCTGGCATTCAGTATTAGAAGGTACACCCTATAAAATTCGCGGGTTAATTGGCTTTGGTGCCAACATATTACTTTCACAAAGTGATACTTCTCTCGGACAACAGGCGCTTGAGGCACTTGAGTTTTATGCCCATGTAGATTTGTTTGAAACGCCTACATCAAAGTATGCTGATATCCTTCTGCCAGTAAACACTGCCTGGGAGCGCGAAGGCCTAAGAACCGGGTTTGAAAGTAGTGCTGCTGCTCAGGACCACATTCAGTTGAGAAAAAAAATGGTCTCTCCGCGCGGTGAAAGCCGTTCCGACCTTGAGATTGTTTTCGATCTTGCATGCCGGTTAGGAATGAATGAAGCGTTCTTCGACGGCAATATTGAGGCAGCCTGGAATTATCAACTAGAACCATTAGGTTTGACTGTTGAGATGCTCAGAAATAAGCCAGAAGGTTACGATATCCCGCTTGAGCATAAAGTCAGAAAATATGCTTTCAGAGACCCAAATAGTGGATATCTGGCAGGTTTCAATACAGAAACAAAACGTGCAGAGTTTTACTCTGAGATCCTTCATCGCTATGGTTACAATCCTTTACCTGAGTATGTACAGCCGCAAGAATACCAGCGCAACGATCCTGATTATCCACTAATGCTGACATCCGTTAAAAGCGGATTCTTCTGTCATAGCCAACATCGAAGCCTGACTAGCCTACGAAAAAAAGCACCTTATCCAACGGTAGACATTTCGGCAGCTCTGGCTGACGAAGAAGGTATCAAGACGGGGGATTGGGTAGAAATTGAAACGAGAGCAGGTCTTGCTCGATTTAGAGCAAAAGTGGAAGCCAAACTCTCTCATGAAACTGTAATTGCTGAGTTTGGGTGGTGGCAGGCTTGTCCTGATTTTGGCAAACCTTCATACCCGGTTAAAGGTGAGTACAGTAGCAATTACAATAGCTTAATCAGCGGTGATAGCTATGATCCAGTCAGCGGTGCTTTACCTTTGCGTTCATTCCGCTGCCGCATTCGCCGCTTGAATGATTTTGAGCTGATAAGACGCCCCTGGGAAGGTCGTAAAACATTCAAAGTCATTGAACTGAAAAAAGAAGCAGATAATGTTACGACAGTTACCTTCCAATCGAATAGTGAAGGCTACTTACCTGATTATGAACCGGGCCAGCATATCACTGTTAGCTGTTGTCCGATGAGCGATTCTGAAGAGATCGTTACCCGGGCGTATTCGCTGACAGGCCCTGCGTTTGTTCATGACCGTAAAACCTATTCCATTTCTGTCCGTCATCAGAAAGCGACTGATGAGAAAGGTGAATATGTAGAAGGAATAATGTCATCCTACATAAACACGCATTTGCAGATAGGCAAGGATGTTGAACTTACGCCTCCTGGGGGGAATTTCATTGTCCCGCTCAATGCCGTCCAGCCTGTCGTAATATTTGCTGGCGGTATTGGAATTACTCCATTCATTTCCTATCTGGAGTCTATTAACCCCCAAGCGGAAGGTCCGGAAATCTGGCTTTTCTATGCTAATCAAAATAGTAGGCTACATGCGTTTAAGAAAAGAATTGCGGAGCTAAATGCGTCTATTGACAGGCTTAAAGTAATTAATATCTACAACCAGCCCCTCGACTGTGATATTCCAGGATTGGATTATGATAGAGCTGGTTATGTTGGTGCGGGAGATGTCGAGGCATATCTTATTGAGAATAATGCTCGTTATTACATGTGTGGTCCGCAGCCTATGATGGATGCGATATCCCGAGGGCTTCAGGAGAGAGGTGTACCTGCATTTGCTATTTTCTACGAGATATTTCGTTCTCCGACAAAAATAAATAATGATCCCTCATTACGTCATAAAGTAATTTTTGCAAAATCAGGAAGAGAAGAGATCTGGACCACGGATAAAGGTACTCTGCTGAATTTTGGAGAAAAACTTGGGATTAAAATGCCTAGTGGTTGTCGTGTTGGACAATGTGAAAGCTGTTCAACTAAGGTGATTGCCGGGAACGTGCAGCATCTGAATGGTGTGGAACCCTCTGATGAGGGTGCATGTTTGACATGCCAGTGCATTCCTGCCGGTGATATCACTATTGATGCCTGAGATAGGTATTAGCATCCTTTACATCAGGCCATTTTAGTGGTCTGATGTTATTCAATGGATAACGCTATGTTTTAAAGACATTTTTAATTATTTTGCGCCAATCCAACTCAATAACCGATTTAATGAATTATTTCAGTGCGATCTTCATGAATTTTTATCATCCTCCCCCTTACCTTCAAGTTACTGCAAGTCTTAGCCTGTAAGAAATTACTACAGTCACCAGTTTCGGATTGGCCGAGGAGTTTTAGTGAATGAAAGGCTTGCAATGATAAAATTGAAACTTCATTGTTTTTCTGCATCGAGCCTAAAAAAATGACCGGGTATCCCTGAGCACAAAACCAGCCATCCACTCGATACATACAGGAAACGCGTTGATAACCGCGCTGCCATGGATGCCATATTCTTCTTCCTCAGGACTGGTTGTCTGAACGCCACCGGGATATGTTCATCGAGTTCTGCACACCGGCGCTTTAAGGAGTGGCACGATTCAGGCATTTTTGAGCGCTTCTGGCAGAACGGTTTGCTTGCCTGCGAGCATCTGGACAGCATTGACTGGTCCTGGTTGTCGATGGACGGTTGTATGACCAAATCGCCGCTGTCAGGAACAAAAAACAGGTCGCAATCCTAAGGACAAAGGGAAACAAGGTGTAAAGCGCAGCCTGCTGACGGACGCCAGGGGGCTTCCTCTGTCGCTGGTCGTCGCAGCAGCGAACACGCACGACATCAAATTGGTTGCGGATACGCTCGATGCCCTTCAGGCGGGGCATCCGGGGGGAAACTCAGGCTCTGTCTGGACAAAGGTTACGAAGCTGGATGGCTGAAAACGTATCTGCAGAGTCGCCGTTACGAGCCACATATTCAGTCCCGTAAAGAGGAGTCTGACGCCAGTAAAAACAGGGACTTCAAAGCCCCTCTCTGGGGCGTTGAGAGGACTCATAGCTGGATGAATCGCTTTCGCCGGGTTCTGACCCGATGGAAAAAGAAGGCCGAAAATTACGAGGCTATGTTGCATTTTGCCTGTGGTCTTATCGTCTGGAATAAAGTCCTATTGAGATAGGCTCTTAGTTAATAGAATCCCGTTCATATGGTCTATCATATGCTGTATACAGATCGAGAGAGTACCACTTGCACTAAAATTTATTGTATTCCCAAAAGCATCAAGAGCGGTGACATTTATTTTCTCTGCACGGTATACAAAACGACTGGTTCCTGGTATAGAAAGACATTTTTCCTCAGTGATATTTTTTTCTTCCTTACTCTCAGCAATTACCGGATTAATTAATACTATTGGTTGCACCAGCGATTCAGGGACATCAATTACAGCAATCCTTTGGTGAACACCAACCTGGGTTGCTGTTAAACCTACACTGGATGTACCGTACATAGTGGTAATCATATCCTTAATAAATTGCCGGGTTATCGGTGAAATATGTTCGACGGGCATTGCAATGATCTTCAATTTGGGATCCGGATACTTTAAAACTGATAATAATGACATGCAAGGCTACTCTTTATTTAAATGGCAGTAAAAACGATATGTTTTAAGTCGGACCTGAGTGGAGAACCGGGACAGAAATAACTACCGGACTGACAGCCAGATATAAATCTTCTGCTGCCTGCGAACGTCATTCCGGTCTGTCCTGCTCAACAGCACAACAGACCGGAAACACTATATCAGAGAAGAGGAAGGGTATAACTGACTGTAACCCGGGTTTCATCCTGGTCACGCTGTCCAGCAGAGCCTTTTCTACTTGTGTCAGGCAGAGCGCTGCGCATTGTGGCATTTTTTACGGAGATGCCAAGTCCGTTAAGTATTCCCTCGGGGATAGTATAACTCAGGGCAATATCCCGTTCCCATTCCCCCTTTCGCCCATTCCCGGTATCAATATTATCGGCGTTCAGATAGAGGATACTTAGATTCAGCCCTTTGAGCCCTGCATCAGCAAAATTATAGGCGTACCGTGCCAGCCAGGTTCGCTCCCCCGCCCTGCTGAATTTTAGCAATTGTGCATCAGTAATTAACCAGGTGCTTGTTCCTTCTCCATCACCACGATTCAGATATGGAAAGTCACTTTTCCCCGTCAGCCACTGATAACCACTGCTCACACTGTGACCTCCAGAAGACCATGTCAACTGACCGCTATAAACATTGTTGTCCACTTCTCCCTTTGTGCGATTATTTCCGTAATAACCAGTACTTACATATCCGGCACTCCGTCCTGCAGCACTTCCGTTCTTTCCGTCTGCATCGCTGATGAATATACGAATATCTGATTTCAGGTTCCCGGAAACGATTTTCAGGTTATGTGCCAGTCCGATATAGTTTTGTCTGTAAAAATTATCCAGCTCACCGTAATAGTATGAGAGAGTCATGTCTTTCATAAGAGTATAGTCACCACCGGCGAAATAAAAACGATTACTGCTCCGTGAAGTGGGACCACTTCCATTGGCTCCGGCAATGGACATTCCGCGCATATCTGTGGAGTTACGTCCTTTTGTATGTGTGAGAACGCCGCCGGTCAGACTCAGATCGTCGATATCTGTTGATGATATTTGTCCTCCCTGATATGTCATGGGCAAAAGGCGGGCATCGTTGTATATAACGACGGGATTTTTGGGCTGAAGCGTTCCATAACGGAGTTCCGTATCAGATATTTTTGCCCTGCCGGTAACCCCCAGGCTACCGAACTGATGAACCGCTCTGCCATCATTGTCTAGCGGAAATACTGTACCGGGTTGCCGACCTGACGCCGGTGAGCCTGCTTTACCTCCTCCGTCAAGTCTGATGCCCAGTAGCCCCAGAGTGCTCAGTCCGAATCCCACTGGCCCTTCAGTATAACCTGAATCGTAATTGAGGATGAACCCCTGTCCCCATTCTTCCTGTTTACTGAACCCGTCCCCACTGCGATTATCTGTATTAATATAGAAATTGCGGAGTGTGAGATTGGCCTTACTGTCTTCAATAAAACCGGCTATCGCATTAGGGACTGTAACTCCCGGCATCAAAGCTACAGCAGATATTACGAGTGTAACTATTCTCATTCAGGTAATTCCTTTAGCTTGCCTGATATCAATATACGCGGTAACACGAAGGGAAAATGGCAGAAAATAATGAGGTATTTGTTTACCGCTGCACTAAGTACGAATCCAGTTCATATCAAAAACCATGAAGTGGCTACAGGGTCAAGACTTTTTTTTTCAGACTGACTGCTTATACCATGGATTGGCCCTATGCACCGTGTTTCTGCTGGTTGTAAGACAGGAGACTTCCGTTTAGACCGGCACTGTTTTCAGGGAGGGAATCAATCTGATGTATCAAGCGAATTGGGTTAATTGTAAGCGTCCAGCGAGACTTGCAACTACCCACAATTATATTAAGGTAATCATTATGATAATCAGCTAAATTACTTTCAGGGATGGTTGAATGATTAATCAGGAACAGACTTCGCTTTCATGGCTCGATGAGGAAATTAATTCTTCTGTCTTTAGCGATCGCCGCCGTGCCAGTCGTTTTAAAAGTCTCATGCAAAAACTCTGGCGGGGGATGGGCAACAGCCTCCCTTTTGCCTGCCAGGATAATGCAGCAACAAAAGCCGCTTACCGGTTCCTTTCCAGTGACAGGATTGATGAGCAGCACCTGCTGCAGGGACATTCCGAGGCTACCAGTCAAAGGATATATGCGCTGCAAGGTGAGAAGATTCTACTGCTTCAGGACACCACAACATTTGGCTACCACCGGGATAACCCTGATGCAGTAGGATTTGCAGGCAATCACACCTAATCAAGATGGGGAATGATGCAGGTGTCAATTGTGGGATCCTGATGCATTCGAGCCTGGCAGTGACGACATCAGGGCTCCCGCTGGGTCTGACCGCGGTGAAGTTCTGGACCCGAAAAAAATTCAAAGGCACTAACGCACTTAAAAGGAAAATTAATCCGACCGTTTTTTTACATCAGATCACTGGCTGACAGTCAAAGACGTGGCTCACGTCTTCATGGTTGACATAGTCTGTCCGGACAGAGATGTCCATATCCGAGCAAGTTTCCGGCAGGAACGAGGTTGCCATAGCTCCGGATGAGAGCATGCCAGTCAGAATCAGTACTGCAGTCACGCTAAATTTTTTCATCTGTATATTCCTCTTCATCAGATATCGCCGTTTCACCTGTTAATGTGTATTAAAAACCCTGTGGTTCATACAGGGTCAACACCCTTACGCTGTTTTTTCTGGTGGGATAAGGACAAAAAAAAAGGCTACCTGGGGGTAACCTGACTAAAACAGTCATCAAGGAAAACGGACAACAGGGATAGGGTTGTCCTGGAGGGTGTGTCCGCATGTGAGGTCGCCGGCGGAACCGGAGGTGACCCCCACTATAGTGGCAGTCAGTCCGGCAGTTCCCTCTGCGACCATCTCACGCGTTTACTGCTCAGGTTCAGGGTAATACCGTCCCGGATTACTTATCAAGTACTGCAGTCACGCGGGCAACGTTTTTCTGGTCTGCACTGGTGATGCGGTAGGACGAAGCACCGGATTCCTGGGCGATAGCGGCAATTTTCGCTTCCGCGTTGTTCAGGGTGTCAGCAGTAACGCTGACGGACTGGGCGAAGCCGGAGAAAGAAACTACGGAGAGCATACCGGCAGCAGCAAGCAGTTTGATGTTTTTCATGGTCATATTCCTTGGGTTATCTGGTCATCTGGTCATCTGGTGATACCGGCGTCATCGCCGTCTCACCTGTTGATGTGTATTAAAAACCCTGTAGTAAATACAGGGTCAACAAGTTATTTTGTAAATTATTGTCGGCTGTGTTTTTGTCGTTTTCATACAACCCAGCTCTTGAAAGAGCCTCACTGTGGCTGACGAGAAATGAGAAAATACGGCCGTAACAGACACCGCGAAACCGGGATTGCGCTGGGGAGATAGGTCGGTGCAGGGCAAGTTAACTTACAGGATTAGTGAGGGTTTATGATGTTACGGCTACTGATTAAGTACGCGTGCGTATTCTGGCGAAGTTGAACGGTTATTCCGGAGGAACGTGAACGCGTTATTCCCTAACGCGCCCTAACTTCTTTTTATTACACCGACCGTTCACTTTCAGTCAACCTGTGCCAGTCGTTTTCTCATCGACTCACCCTTCATTTCCAGCCGGTGGGAGTTATGCATCAGACGATCAAGGATCGCGTCTGCCAGCGTGTTATCGCCAACGCAGCCATACCACTCATCCGTTGGCAGCTGGCTTATCATCACCGTGGCGTTCTTTCCGTATCTGTCATCCATCAGTTCCAGCAGATCGTTACGCTGCGCTGGCAGCAACGGCTCAAGGCCCCAGTCATCCAGGATAAGCAGCTGCGTTTTTGACAGCTGAGCCAGCTGCTTTCGGTAACTACCGTCTGCGCGGCTGTGCGTCAGTTCAACCAGCAACCGGTTCAGTCTCCAGTACTGTACGCTGTAACCCTGCTGGCAGGCGTTGTTGCCAAGGGCGCAGCCCACATAGGTTTTGCCGCAACCGCAGGGGCCGGTTATCAGCAGGTTCTGCCCCCTGACCACCCATTCGTTCTGGCTTAGCTGAGCGATCCGAGAACGTTCCAGGTTTCTCGCTGGCTGGTAGTCGATGTCCTGGACCGAGGCTTCAAGCCTCAGGCGGGCTTTTTGTAGCAGACGTTTCTGTTTACGCTGATCCCTTTCGAGTGATTCGCGCGTGACCAGCAACGCCAGTCTTTCCCTGAAGGAGAGCTCTTCGTAAGTGCCGGGTTGCTCCATCTGTGAGGACAGCGCGGCCGCCATTCCCGTCAGTTTCATTTCTGTCAGCTGTTTCATCAGCGTATGTGGCATTATCGGATCCCTTGTTTCAGTGGAAGTGGCGTGGGCCACGGATGTTTTCATGTTCCTGAGGAAGCTCCCGGGACGGGTGCAGATCTTTGTCCGCCGGAACCAGGTCGCGGTTATTCTTCAGGATCGACTTTATCTGCTTCAGCCGGGTTAACCCCTCTGCATTGGCCAGCCGACAGCTGTTATTGACGCGCTCAGAAGGATATTCACGCGTCAGGCTCAGCAGCCCCAGACACAGGCGATAGGCCTGTTCCGGATGCGCTTTTTCAGCCAGACGCTCGCTGACCCACGTGAAGGTGTCGGAGCCCACACCGGCCGCCCAGCTTTTCAGCCGCTCTGGCGTCCACTGCTGATGATGACGATGGCGCTCCGGCATATGTTCTGCTGCCGTACTGTTGCCCGGATGAAGACGCCGCGGGTGACTGGCGATCATCTGCCCGTCAGACCAGACTTCAAGCAGGTTGTCGAAGGCATGAAGCTCCACCGTTTTACCGACGTGCTGATGGGGGACTGAGTAGTGATGCTGTTCATATTCCACGTGATAATCGATATTCACCTTCGCTTTTTTGATGTGCCGGTAGCGCCACTGCTGCACCGGTAATGGCCTGAGCACAGTTTTGTCCAGCCTTTCGAAGGCCTCACGGCGATTGCCCGGCAGTTTTTTGAAGGGACGTTCGTTGAGCCCGGTTACCAGCGTACGGATACAGTGGTTCAGCTCAGCAAGCGAGAAGAAGACCTGGTGACGGAGCCGGGCCAGGATCCAGCGTTCGACGATCTGAACGCCAACTTCCGCCTTCGGCTTGTCTCTGGGTTTTCTGGGGCGGGCAGGTATCACCGCAACCTGATAATGCTCAGCCAGCTGCTGATAGGAGGGATTCAGTTCGGGATCGTAACGACTGGCTTTGCTAACCCCGCTTTTCAGGTTATCCGGAACCAGGATTTCGGGGACTCCACCGAAGAACTCCAGCATCCTGACGTGGCTGAGAAGCCAGTCTGACAGCGACTGCGTATAGGTAGCCTCCGCGAAGGTGTAGTTTGATGCGCCCAGCACCGCCACGAAGATCTGGGCCTGCCGGCATTCACCCGTCTCAGGTGAGATAACCGACACTGTGGGTCCACAATAGTCGATAAAGCATTTTTCACCGGCAAGATGCTGCTGGCGCATGGAGCGTTTCTGTGACTGGCACCAGGTCTGGTAGCGGCAGCAGAACTGCGAGTAGCTGTACGCCCGAACCGGCATCCTCTGGCAGTATTCCTCCCACAGCAGGTGGCGGGTGACGCCTTTTTACGCAGCTCCATATGGATTTCAGCCCAGTCGGGATCCTCCAGCGCGCCAGGACGACTGTCAGACTCAGGATAAAGCAGACTGGCAAGTAGGGGCTCTGACATTCCTTCCGGAAGTGGCCAGGAGATCCCAGCGGCTTCAAGTCGTTTGAGCATTTTCTGGATGGCACCCGTGCTGACATCTGCGCACTGGCTTATCTGGCGGAAGGACAGGCCGACTTCAAAACGCAGCCTTAAAATTTCATGGATTTTATGCATTGCGATTCTCTTGTTTGGCATATATCACACCCTGGAATAAAAGGGATAGATATAGCATCAAAAATCAATGCGTTAAGAATGATTCTGGCAACGTGAACGGCAATTCCGGTCGGGTGAACACCGATTCTGGCAAAATGAACAGTGATTCTGGTCATGGTGCAAAATCGGGGTATTTTCCGCCGGAATACGCGTTCACGCAAAACCAGAAATAGCGTTCACGTTCCGCCAGAATACGCAACGCGATCACCGCCGGAATGTGTAAGCGTTAAACGAGCGCCGTATTGACGGTTATTTATCGGTAAGAACCACGTTCCATGGCAGCAGTTCCGCCACTTTGTTGCTGGGCCATTCCGGCAGTACGCTCAGGATATGGCGAAGGTAGGCCTCCGGATCGATACCATTGAGCCTGCATGTTCCGATAAGACCATACAGCAGGGCTCCGCGCTCACCGCCGTGGTCGCTGCCGAAGAAGATAAAATTCTTTTTCCCAAGACAGACGGCACGAAGGGCTCGTTCGGCTGTGTTGTTATCAGGCTCTGCCAGGCCATCATCACAGTAGTAGCACAGCGCATCCCACTGGTTCAGGGCATAAGCGAACGCTTCGCCCAGACGGGATTTTTTCGACAGAGTGGCGCTTTTCTCCACTAACCAGTCATGCAGGGATATCAGCAGCGGCTTACTTCGGGACTGCCTGGCTGCCAGCCGCTCAGTTGCAGGGAGGCCCCGTATTGCTTCTTCGATTGAACCGCCCCGGGAATCCTGGAGACTAAACTCTCAGTAAAAGGAGATCCCTGATGAAATCAAAATCAGCTAATCGTTACCCGCCGGAATTACGTGAGCGCGCTGTCAGAATGCTCATTGAGCATCTTGATGAATATGACTCTGAACCGGATGCTATCCGTGCCATATCGTCAAAAATTGGTTGTCATTACGATACCCTGAAAGGCTGGCTACGCCAGCACAGAAATGACTTACGCGGTGGTATCAGCCCCGTCAGGACTGGTGATGGCGAGCTGACCAGTAACGAACGTCAACGTTTAAAAGAGCTGGAGAGGGAAAACCGGGAGTTGCGTCGCAGCAATGATATTCTGCGTCAGGCATCAGCCTATTTTGCTCAGGCGGAGCTCGACCGCCACTGGAAAAAATAATGCCACTGCTCGAACGTCTGAGTGGTGCCCACGGGGTCGGGCCGGTATGCCGCGAGCTGGATATTGCCCCGTCGACATATTACTGGCATCAGCAACGTCAGCAATCGCCGGAAAAACACAGCCTGCGCTCGCAGCGTGATGCGCTTCTGAAGGTGCAGATACAGCGGGTGTACGACGATAACTATGGCGTCTATGGAGCCCGCAAGGTCTGGCGTCAGTTACAGCGGGAGGGCATCGGCGTGGCCAGATGTACAGTGGTACGGTTGATGAAACTGATGGGGCTCGCAGGCGTGCTCCAGGGCAAAAAAGTCCGCACCACAACCAGTCGCAGAGATACCGCAGCACAGGACAGGGTAAACCGCCAGTTCGTAGCGGAATGTCCCAACCAGCTTTGGTGTGCAGATTTTACCTACGTCATCACCTGGCAGGGCTTCGCCTATGTGGCGTTCATTATCGACGTGTTCGCTGGCGTCATCGTGGGCTGGCGGGTCTCATCATCGATGGAAACGTCGTTCGTCCTGGATGCGCTGGAACAGGCACTGTGGTCACGGCGACCTTCGGGCACCATCCATCACAGCGACAAAGGCTCTCAGTATGTCTCGCTGGCCTACACGCAGCGGTTGCAGGATGCAGAGCTGCTGGCTTCCACGGGGAGTACCGGTGACTCGTATGATAACGCGATGGCGGAGAGTATCAACGGTCTGTACAAAGCGGAGGTCATCCACCGTCAGGCCTGGAAGAAGCGCTCAGAAGTGGAACTGGCTACGCTGGCATGGGGGGACTGGTACAACAATCGTCGGTTGCTGGAACGACTTGGTCACATCCCTCCGATAGAGGCAGAAAAAGCGTATTACGCTTCCATCGGGAACAAGGTTCTGGCAGCCTGAACTTCCGAACTTAACTCTCTCCAGGAAAACCGGGGCGGTTCAGTATGAAAACGCCCTCCGGGTGGTTGCGCTGGGGCGCCGTAACTACATGTTCTTCGGCTCTGATGGTGGTGGTGACAGTGCGGCAGTGATGTACAGCCTGATCGGTAGCTGCAAACTTAACGGCATCGAGCCGGAAGCCTGGCTGCGCCATGTGATCAGCGTCATCAACACCTGGCCCGCCAACCGCGTGAAAGAACTGCTGCCCTGGAACGTCACCCTCTCTGTAAACTAATTTTTACCCCACGTCCTTCACGGTGCGCTTACGGTCAGGCGGAGTTAAGGTATTGTAGAAGTGTTGATTTCGGCGGGCTTAGAATGCAAAAACGGACCACCATGGAGGTCCGTTGATATGAATTTGGTGCAAGACTCGCAATCGAACCAAAGATGCGGGGATTTTCAAAACTCGTGCTTAATTTGGTAATTCTGACGGTAAAGGCCAGTCTTCTGGTACCAGGGCAGGGGGCTTGGTCCAGGGAAGCTCGGTTAAAGCATCCTGGAACCACTGGTCGCGAAGATTTGCGTGCTCTGTCACGATAAGCTGGAAGCCTGGGACTTCTTCTTGTGTAAACTTCAGCAGTAACGCAAACAGTCTACGTACTGCTGCTAAGTCAGCATCAGCTTCCGTTTTCTGAACAGTACCATCAGCTTCCTGGTAAATTTTTTCAGAAGGGAAATAAACTTGGGTAGGCTGATCAATTAAAAGAAACTGAGGAATGGGGCAATTGTTCTTTGAAGCAAAGAGATGAAGGGCTAACAAGGCAGACAGGTGATAAGCGAGATGATTTTCGCCACCGCCAGTTCGACTCATTGGTACCGGACGATCTGTACGATCAAAGATAATAGTCATTTGGCTTAGATCAAACCGTGCAGGGAGCCCCTGAAATTCTGCATCAAAAGCCTGGATGTAGCGTGTAATCTGTGACGAAATGTTATTCAGAATAGATATGAGTCTTTCATGGCTGCTATCAGCTCCAAATTTCCTTTGTAGGTCTTCGACTTTGAGCTTTAGACGACGATTTTCTGCTTCATATGTGGCCAGTTCTGAGTTAGGTACAAGGTCTTCAAGGAACAAACTTATACGACCAATTACTCTTGCCGCAGCATTATTGCGTGTGCCTAATTGCTCAATAACTTCGTTTGCCGCGATTGCCGCAGCAAGCTCCACTTCTTTGGCTCTTATCGAACTTACAATGGTCTGAACCTCATCTTCTAGTTCAGTAAGATAAACATCCATTTTAGGGCGTTGGCCAGCCACAATGCTCATTTCAGCGTCGAGAGTTGTTAGTTCGCTCAGGAGTGCTTTAGCAATTGGAGATTCCAGTGCTAAATTTGCTTCACAGAATGGCCATTGCCATTCACCAGTTTCCGGATTTTTCGGTAGAGCCTTGATAGAAGATAATCGGTCTTGCTGCTCTAAAACTTCGTTTTCAAAATTACCTGATTGCTTGGCATACATCCGAGCAGAATCAATTCGGGACTGGGTCTGACGTCTGTCTTGTCGTAAACCAGCAATTTCATTTTCAAGAATGGATATTCTATGTCCATCGTCTTCAGGTAGGGGGGACGGAATCCATTGCATTGCAGAACGCAAAACATCAATTACTTCGTCAGTTCCGATTCTCTCTTTGTCTTGTGTGATGATACCCACGGCTCTGGCTTCAGATAAAAGCCCAGAACCTTTTAGCAGTGATGTATCGATTGTATCGCGAGCTTGTTCAAGACGTTTGGCGTTGATTTTCAGATCTCGTTGTGCTGTTCGGAGTTTGGCCTCAAGTTCATAGCGATCATTTGATGAAATACCTAAAAGAATCGGTAATGTGTCGCGAATAGCTTGTGGCTGAAATGCCTCATTTTGTCGATAAAAAAGTTGATCTTTATTTGCTACAAGGCCCTGCTTTTGGAAAAGGTAATAAAAAGTATGCTTGATGTTTGCTTCAAAGCTTTCTCTGCTGTGCCCAATTGCCACGTCTGTACGGTTCTCGCGGATGCCAAGTAATCGTGACAACAGTGCGACTACAGAATCATCATCGGTGTTAACCGAGAGGTCTTTGAAATTTGGTGCGGTCAGTTCATTTCCTCGTCGCAGCATAACGGTGCCACAGCTTGTGGCTCCTGCATTTGGTGTTGGTTTCGCGATTAGTACTTGTTCCTGTGAAAATTGATAAATGACTGCGAACCATGACACTTTATCGCGAATAATACCTTCTGGTACGTTAAAAGTAGATCGACCCATACAGTATTCAATGATCTCAGAAAGAGCTGATTTACCGGTTGAGGAACGGCCAGTAATGACATTTAAACCATTAACCTTAAATTGCAGGTCCCGACGTTGGCCATCATGGCTGTAGACATGAATCGACTTAATTTTCATGGGCGTATTCCAAAGGTCGTGTACACCGTAACGCGATCTGCAATACGGGCAAATTCTTTTCCTATATAGCGCGCGACACGCTGGCATGAGATTGATTCTTCAGTCCCTATGACCGATTTGCGAACTTTATTAGGTATTGTTTTCAATCGGCCGTCTTGCGTTACGACAAAACATCCTCGTTCCATGAGCACTCCAAAAGCTTCAAGCGTAAATGGCAGCATATTATTGACGCGGTTAGCAAAATTAATGAGTAATTTGGGATTGTTTTCTATAGTTTTCAAAAGGTAGCGGCGAGGATTTTCAGCAAACACTTGGCGAGAATCTTTTTGCAGACATAATGGTAAAACTAAAAGAGCGAGAGAAAATGGCATGCCCTGTGAGTTTTCCTCTTCGTAGCTCTGCATTGCTCTGAATAGTACAACACCACAAAATGCAGGATTGAAAAGATTCCTTATCTCGAATGGACGCTGATCCCATTGCTTCATGCTTGGGCTCCCAACAATTGCCCAATTCTATTTAGGAAGTGGGGATGCCAGAAAATTTTGGGTAGTGGTCTACTGTTCGCAAGGATGTGAAATCCTCCTCGAACTACATAAGGCTCAGTCACTCGTTCTCGGATTCGCAATGAGTGAATATTACCACTTTCAAGATCGGCCCATTGATACAATGCTTTTCCCGCAGTAATAAGTACTTCGTCAGCTGAATTTTCATCTAATTCTTCAAAAACTACGTCTTTATAGCGACTCCATTCATCAACAAGGCGGTCTTCATAATCTTCCATCTCTCCTGTTACCAAAAGGTTTTCACGCGCCCATGAAGAACGCTGCTCAAATGCTCGGTAGTAGTCGAGAATAGCGTTTCGGATACGATTAGAGGAAACCCCTATTTCACGGAGTTGCACAACAAAGAGCCTGGGATCATTCATCGCATCGATTTCTCCAACGGGAATTTTTCCTCTGAACGTAATCGGCAGATTGTCCGATTTGTACTCTTCAGAAAATGCTGCAAGTTTGTCGGAAATCTCATAACCAAAAATCGCCTCTTTACGTTTCCCTGTTAGCAGATCGACTATCGTGTTATTCCACCACCCTTCAAGTCGTTCAAAAATAGCGTCTCGGTTATCGCGTCTAATGATACGCATGTGTTGATTTTTGATAATTGTTGGGAGGTCTTCAATGCGAGGCCCGCCATCAAATATGATTATCCGTGATAAGAAGTCATCTTTTTGCTCATCAGTCAGTTTATTGAACTCATCGGCTATTGCCGTGATCAGTTTTGACTTGCTTCTAGCCAGAGCTGTGTTGGTGAGTTGAGTTATTGATACTGAATTATCGTCTTTTGTTGGCGGTTCGACTAAGAAGTGTTGCAGGAACGAGGAGTTTGAGATAGATCCGGTCGTAAACAAAAAGAAACGAAGATTTGCTTCGGTTTTACCATCACGATTATAGCGGTCAAGCCAGATGCGGACTGACTTCCAAAAATCGGTAGACAGGTCGGTTAGAGTATCCCCATCCCCTTTGTGTTTGAGCGATGCCAGTGTTTTGACACCATCAAAACTAACGAAGTCTAGGTCATCATCTTTTTCGATCAAAACAGATGTATCTTCTGGCCACTGAAGAAGCTTAAGTAGCGCAAAACGAGGCTGATAGATATACCCTAAGCCCTGTTCACCAGCAGCGTATTGATCGCTAGATACTCCGGTCATTTTAAGTCCCTGCGTCGATTGCGCTTTCAGCTGTACGGAAAATGGCTCATGAAAGCAACAAGTTACCATCCAATGTTTGGTGGTACGTATCACATCATCGATATTAGCTTAAAACAATACCACTGTGTTTCCTGCGTGAATAGAAAAAGTAAGTACTTGAGAATGCTAAATGTGAAGTGAATAGCCTTCCGTGCCGAGGTTTATCGTGCTGATGAGGCACTTTGTAACCTGAATGGAAAACGGCGTTCGGTCATGTGAAGGTTTTTGTTGTAAAAACGCTTCTTAATAGGGGGACCTATATGGTCTTCCCCCGTATTGCAAGAACGCAGTGACAATGAAAGTAACAGGTTTGCTTTCGTATATTCGGCCTGTTGATGAAGCTACTGCTTCTGGCCTTGATGAAACATTCGCGCATATCGTCCTTAACGCTTACACGGCCTTGATTAATTCTGGCCAAGCCCCGATCCCAGGTTTTCGATATGCAGGTTTGACCTGTTTTTCATCGTTTCTGCTTTCTACGCAATGCTGGAGTTAACGGTATAAATTACCCTGTTTCAACTTCTTATTTCATGCTACCGAAACCCGGTAAACTTCATTACGAGTGATAATAACCCAGACAATACGAATTAACTTATTTGCCAGGGCGACGACTGCCCTGTTAAATCCTCGTTTCTCCCGGACCAGGTTAACCCATGAGCTAAGTTGATCCGTTTTGCCTGCGGATCTGAACAAAACAGCTCGGGCACCATGTATCAGCATTGATCTGACGTAGCTGTTTCCACATTTGGTGATCCCCAGAAGAACCTGTTGCCCCCCTGTGCTGAATTGTCGTGGAACCAACCCAAGAGCCGCTGAAGCATCCCGACCTCTTTTAAACTGTTTTCCATCACCCATCCAGCTTTTCACTGCCAGACTAACCAGTGGACCAAAACCCGGAATAGAAAGTAGGCGCTGGCATACTGAATCCCCGGCGGCATTTTTTCGCTGTCGGTTGTCATACCATATGAGTTCATCATCCAGAGCCGCCAGCCGCTGATATTGCCGTTGTAACAGTTCACGCATCTGGGGCGTAAATCCATTCTCTGCATCTTCAAGCAACTCGGGTAATTTACGTCGAAGCTCAGTTGCGCCTTTACGCAAAACAATACCATACTCTGCCATTAACCCTCTGATATGGTTGATTAACTGCGTTCTTTCTTCAGAAACAAGTCGTCGCATTTTTAAAAAGGTTTGTTCATCCTGCTGAGATAGCGTTTTTACCGGAACTGGGCGAATTGTTCCGTGCCAGCAGGCTTCGGCAATGGCCTGAGCATCGTTATAGTCGTTTTTCTGGCGACGCTGATAAGCCCTGACGTGCTGAGCGGGTAGCATCACAACATCATGCCCCGTCTTTTGAATTTCTCTGGCCCAGTGATGAGAAGCACCACATGCCTCCATGGCGACAATCATCCTGGACTGTGTCGTAAACCAGCCAATCAACTTTTCACGAGAGAGCTTAATCCTTCCACCAGGCTTCCCTTCCGGTGAAAGGCTGAAAAGATAAAAATTTGTTTTCGCAAGATCAATTCCAATAATGTTCAGCCTTGACATGGTTTCTCACCCTTTCAACGCTGATTGAATTACCACCATCATGACGGTATTGAGAGTCGCCGTGAAGGAGGGGGTAGACCATCTCATCGCTTACGTTGCTGATGAAGACATTACAAACATCGCGGTGTATTAATCAACGGGGATCAGGTCAACCCGCCTCAACAATGGCGAGTCACTGACCGTCAGGAGCCTTGCTGACGAATTTAGCATTTGCGAAAAAACAATACGGCGTGATCTGACCGAACGTCTTGCTTACCTGAACTTGCTCCGACAGGGAAAGCAGTACTGGATCGCTTCACGTTTAAGTCCATACAGCGCGGTAAATATGCCAGAAGGTTATAGAACAAACAAAAAATAAAAGAATTACGTTCCCCGCACCTTCAGGTGCGGGTGAACAACCACTAACTTTTTGTCGATGAACTGAGAAGATTGTCAATATAATCAGCGTACCACTGCATCATTTCTCGTCTTCCATCCAGATACTGTGCATGGTTATATGTGCCGCGAATGCTGTTTTTATCCACGTGAGCGAGCTGCATCTCGATCCAGACTGTATTAAACCCCTGCTCATGCAAAATGGTGCTCATAGTGTGGCGAAAGCCGTGTCCGGTAGCTTTACCATCGTAGCCGATACGTTTGATAACCATGTTGATACTGGCTTCACTCATCGGTTTGTTGATGTTGCAGCGCCCTGGAAACACGAGTTGATACTGACCGGTATAAGTGCGGAGTTCCAGCAGGATCGACAGAACCTGGTCTGACAAAGGCACCAGATGTTTGCGGCGCTTTTTCATCCGGCTTTCGGGGATTGTCCACAATGCATTCTCCAGATCAAACTCTTGCCATTCTGCAGCGCGAAGTTCAATCGTACGAACCCCCGTCAGTAGCAGCAGACTGGTTGCCATACGCGTAATGCAACTGCCATGGTAATTAGCCAGACTGGCAAGGAACGCGGGTAACTCGGATGCCTGTAGGTGAGGGAAGTGCTCGGTCTTTGGTGCGGTCAGAGTACCGGTCAGTTCCGCAGCTGGATTAATCGTCGCACGCCCTGTTGCTATGGCGTAACGGAAGATCTGATTGCAGTACTGCCGGACCTTACGTAATTTTTCCAGCGAACCGCGTTTTTCAATCAGCCGTAAAACTTCCAGCATCTCCAGAGGCAGGATCTCAGCGACAGGGCGTTTGCCCACATACGGGAAAATATCCTTCTCCAGCGCCTCCTGAACGCTTTCTGCGTAGCTTTCCGACCATGAGATACACTTATGCTTATGCCACTCCATGGCGAGTGCCCTGAAGGTATTTACGACGGATATTTTTTTGGCGAGTTTTTCGAGCTGCTTTTTCTCACTCGGATCGCCGCCATCAGCAATCACTTTTCTGGCTTCATCGCGTTTTACACGCGCGTCAGCCAGAGAGATTTCAGGATAAACACCGATAGATAACTTTTTCTCTTTACCGGCGATACGGTATTTCATACGCCAGTAGCGTTTTCCGGTGGTGGTTACCAGGAGAAAAAGGCCACGTTCGTCAGAGAGTTTATAGTCCTTCTCTTTAGGCTTGGCGGTCTCGACCTGCCGGGCTGTCAGTGCCATATGGGGGCCTCAATTTTCATTGAACACAAAGAGCCCCCTGAAAAGCCCCCGGATGCAACTTGATTTAGAGAGAATCGAGTTGAGGTCAGTGGAGTTCGTAATGTTGGAAAGTGGCGTATAGCAGTGATTATACTTGAGTTTTGTGATGTTTGGGAGACGTACATTGAAGTGAAAGTGGTGCCCGGACTCGGAATCGAACCAAGGACACGGGGATTTTCAATCCCCTGCTCTACCGACTGAGCTATCCGGGCAACGGGGCGCATTAAACCCGATCTGCCCCCGGTCGTCAACGAAATTTGTTGTTTTCGTTACAGACTGCGCAATCTCTCACCATTTCGCCGCAAACTTAAGCGAAAAGGTGCGTCCAGAGCGCAGAGAGTGGCATGGCGATCAATAGTGCAGGCAGCATATTCACCACGGCAAACATCTTAATTCCGCAGATGCGCAACCCGGTTGCCAGCAGGAGCAGTCCGCCAACGGCAGTGAAATCGGCCATCATCGCCGGCGTTGTCAGCGGGAGAATCAATGTGGCGCAGGTGGCGAGCGCCAGCTGGATTATCAGCATCGGGACGCAAATCACCGCAACGGCGACGCCAAGGGTAGTGGCGAAAATGGTGGCGGTGAAGAAATCGAGAAACGCTTTCGCAATCAATATGCTCGGGTCGCCAGTCATCCCTTCCTGCATCGAACCAAAAATCCCCGTACCGCTGGCGCAAAACAGAATAATGATTGCTACATAGTTCTGAATAAACGACTCGTGCGTGCCGTGTTTCGCTTTGCCGCCTGGTCGGGAAATCAGGTTTTTGGCTCTACTCACCGCACTGTTAATGCCTTTTTCCAGATAGCAGAATTCGCCAATCAGCGCGCCGAGCAGGGTCGCCAGCACCATCACCGGCAGGTTGGCGCACTTGATCACCAGCAGAATGCCAATCCCTAACGACGCCAGACCGAATATAGAAGGCATAGATGAGCGAATACGCTCCGGCAATCGCTGACTCAACACTGCGCCGAGAACACCGCCCAGCAATACGGCTCCCGCATTGATAAATGGCCCGATAACCACGCTTAACTCCTGTTACTTAATCATTGGTATTGCATGATTATGACATGTTAGTGCTGCATTACGCTTGGCTTTGGGTGGTTTAATGCATAATGATTCCTTCTTGCACCTGAAAATAAAAGGTGACATTATTGCGCGAATTTTCTCCTCCCTGTCTCACCACTCGGTGAGGGTAACTGCGCTTATGAAAACCATGAAAATCGCCGTCAGCCGCGAGCTGCTCTCTTCTGTGTCTACGCACCGTGAAAAGGTGACGCTGGACAATACTGATTTCACCGATGTGGCGGCAGTCGTTATTTCGACGGCTGACAGTCGCAGCGGCATTCTTGCGTTGTTGAAACGTACGGGCTTTCAGCTACCGGTGTTTATTTTCTCTCAGGAGCCAACGGATGTACCCGACGGCGCCACCGCGGTTATCTCGGGAAAAGCTCAGGAGTTTCTGGAACTCGAAACTGCTGCCAGCCGTTACGAAGAGAATCTGTTGCCACCCTTTTTCGACACCCTGAGCCAGTATGTGGAGATGGGCAACAGCACCTTTGCCTGCCCGGGACACCAGCATGGCGCATTTTTCAAAAAACACCCAGCAGGGCGGCAGTTCTATGATTTCTTCGGGGAGAACGTGTTCCGCGCCGATATGTGCAATGCTGATGTGAAACTGGGCGATCTTTTGATCCACGAAGGGTCCGCTAAGCACGCGCAAAAGTTCGCGGCAAAAGTGTTCAACGCGGATAAAACCTACTTTGTGCTGAACGGTACGTCGGCGGCCAACAAGGTCGTGACCAACGCGCTGTTGACCCGCGGCGACCTGGTGCTTTTTGATCGCAACAACCATAAATCTAACCACCACGGGGCGCTGATCCAGGCGGGGGCCACGCCGGTTTATCTGGAGGCTGCACGTAACCCGTTTGGTTTTATTGGCGGGATTGACGAGCACTGCTTTAATGACGCTTATTTGCGGGACCTGATCCGCGAGGCGGCTCCGGAGAAAGCCGACGAGGTGCGTCCGTTCCGCCTGGCGATCATTCAGCTTGGCACCTACGATGGGACGATCTACAACGCCCGCCAGGTGATCGACAAGATCGGTCATCTGTGTGACTACATCCTTTTTGACTCGGCCTGGGTGGGCTACGAGCAATTTATTCCGATGATGGCGGAAACATCCCCGCTGTTACTGGAGCTGAACGAGAACGATCCGGGCATTTTCGTGACCCAGTCGGTGCATAAACAGCAGGCCGGGTTCTCGCAAACCTCTCAGATCCATAAAAAGGATAACCATATTCGCGGTCAGGCACGTTTCTGTCCGCACAAGCGGCTGAACAATGCGTTTATGCTGCATGCCTCCACCAGTCCATTTTATCCGCTGTTCGCAGCGCTGGATGTGAATGCCAAGATCCACGAAGGGGAAAGCGGACGCAGGCTGTGGGCGGAGTGCGTCGAGCTGGGTATTGAAGCGCGCAAGGCAATCATTGCCAACTGTCATATGATCAAACCGTTTATCCCACCAGTGGTGGCGGGGCGGCCGTGGCAGGATCATCCGACACATGCCATCGCCAGTGAGCTGCGCTTCTTCAGCTTTGAACCGGGTGCCAAATGGCACGGGTTTGAGGGGTATGCCCGCGAGCAGTACTTTGTCGACCCGTGCAAGCTGCTGCTGACCACGCCGGGCATTGATGCAGAAACGGGGGAGTACACGGATTTCGGGATCCCGGCGACGATTCTGGCACACTACCTGCGTGAAAACGGCATCGTGCCGGAGAAATGCGATCTCAACTCGATCCTGTTCCTGCTGACGCCCGCCGAAAACAGCGAGAAGCTGGCGCAGCTGGTGGCGATGCTGGGGCAGTTTGAACAGCATATCGAAGACGATACGCCACTGGCTGACGTGCTGCCGACGATCTTCCAGAAATACCCGGTGCGCTATCGGGATTATACGCTCCGACAGCTGTGTCAGGAGATGCACGATCTCTACGTCAGCTTCGACGTGAAGGATTTGCAGAAGGCGATGTTCCGCAAGGAGAGCCTGCCGGAGGTGGTGATGAATCCGCAGGATGCCAACCAGGCGTATATTCGCGGTAACGTAGAGCTGGTGCGCATACGAGATGCGGAAGGACGCATTGCTGCCGAGGGGGCGCTGCCATACCCGCCAGGCGTACTGTGCGTGGTACCGGGTGAAATCTGGGGCGGGGCGGTACAGCGTTACTTCCTGGCGCTAGAGGAGGGCATTAACCTGCTGCCGGGCTTCTCGCCGGAACTTCAGGGTGTGTACAGCGAGAAGGATGCCGACGGGATCAAGCGGCTGTATGGGTATGTGTTGAGATAGTACAGGCCCTAACCCTCTCCCTGTGGGAGAGGGAACATTTCATCAAACGGCACTACGCCTGTACATCCTCCTCGGATGCCCAATCTTGCCGTACAGCATCTCCACCGTCAGAAACCCCGCTTCCACACAGTGCTCCAGATAGCGCCGGGTAGTAGTTTTACTTAACCCGGTTTCCTGTACCACCTCATCGACTGAAAAACAGTGTGTGGCCTGCTCGTTAAACAGCGCCTGTACCCGCGCCAGCGTATTTTCCTCAATGCCTTTGCTGCCGTTGTCCTGGCGGTAGTTTTTCGCCTGTAGCTGATACAGCGAATCGACGTTTTGCTGGTCGACAATCTTCCAGACGCGCTGTTGCTCGGCGAATTGGACAAACCGCTCCAGCGACTGGCTGAGCCGCTTCCAGGAGACGGGTTTGAGGATGTAGTCGAAAGCGCCATTACGAATAGCCTGGCTGCAGGTGTCCATATCGCTGGCGGCGGTAATGAAAATCACCGAGCAGTTGGCACGGGCGAGCATGGGGTTATTGATAAGCGAGATACCTTTGCCATCAGGCAGGTAGTTATCCAGCAGCATGAGCTGCGGCTGTTTGCTTTCAAGCTCCGCCTGGGCTGCAGCCAACGACGAGGCAATGCCCACCAGCCTCAGACGCGGATGCTTGCCTATCAGCTCTGCGTGCAGCTGCGCCAGCTCGTTCTCGTCTTCCACAATCAGTACGTCGATAAGTTCATGTTGCATAGTCGGTGTTTTCCAGTTGCCGGGCGGTTCCCGTGGCCGGGATAAACAAGGAGAAAATGGCGCCGCGCGGGGTATTATCGGCAACTTCTATCGCGCCGCCAGCCTGCGTAACATAGCTTTCGATCAGATACAGGCCAATCCCATGATCGCCGCGCGTTTTGGTGGTGATACCGCGTTCAAATATCCTGTCACGGATCTCCGGTTGAATGCCCACGCCCTGGTCCGCCACTTCAATAATCAGCTCCTGTTCGCTGAGCTTAATCAGTACCTCCACCGGCGCGTGGGGCAGTGGCGACCGCTGCGTCGCTTCAATGGCGTTATCCAGCAGGTTACCAATAATTGAAATCAGCTCTTGTTCCCCAAGGGGCAGGAACGGTCTGTCCAGTCGACAGGCCGGGTCGAAACTCAGTTCAACACCTTTCTCCCGCGCGCGGGCGGCTTTCCCCAGCAGCAGACCGCACAGAGTTGGAGAGCTGAAGCGAGAGGAGATAAAGTCCAGCAACTCCTGGGCGTGTTCAGACTGCGCCTGAATGTAGCCAATCGCCTCTTCATAGCGTCCCATATGCAGCAGGCCGGACAAGGTCGTCATCCGGTTTAACTGCTCGTGGCGCATAATGCGCAGGTTATCTACATAGCGTTTTACCTGGCTGAGCTGGGCGCTCAGCGAGTCTATTTCATTGCGATCGCGGAACGTGATCACCCAACCCTGCAGCGACCCCTCAAGCATGATGTGCACCCGGCTGGCAATCACCGTGAGATCGTTAAAACGGCAAATCTCGTCGTGGGTATCTTTCGCCAGCATCGTCTGGGTGTCGAAGAACGGGACCGGATCGATCACCTGGTTTATCAGCTGTCCGCGCAGTTCGCGGGCCGGCTGACTCAGACCCAGCAGTTTGCGCGCTGCCTGGTTGATCACTTCAATGCGCCGCCGATCGTCAATGGCAATCACCCCTTCATAAATAGACTCCATCATCGCCTTTTGCTGGCGCACCAGCAGGCCGATCTCTCGCGGTTCGAGGGAGAAAATCTGCTTCTTAATGCTGCGGGTAAAGAACCAGGAGAAGATGAAGAGGGCCATCAACAACAGCACGGCGGCAATCAGGATATTGACGACTTTACTGACGGTAACGGTATCAAGGTAGCTGGTGAGATAGCCTACCGAAACAATGCCCACCACCTGCCCGGCATCGTTGAAAATGGGGGCTTTACTGCGTAACGAAATGCCCAACCCTCCTTTACGGATGGTGGTGGTACTTTTTCCCTGCAAAACGGCTTCGTTGTCTCCGCCAACCAGCGTAGTACCAACTCTGTCAGCAAAAACGGAATGAAAAAGGTGCTGTCCCTTATTATCTCCAATCACAATAAAGCTGGCGTCACTGTGTGAAGCTATTTTCTGCATAAAGTCGTGAATGCTTTTGATATCTTTTTGTTCAACTTCATCACGTAATGTAGGAATAATCGCAATTTCTTCAGCCTGTATTTTGGCTCGCGCACTCATTTCCTGATAAAGCTGTTTACCGACGTCGACATAATAATATCCGCCCAGTAACGCGAAAAGCACTGAGAAAAAGGCAACCAGCGAAATAAACAGCTTGATCTGAAACGATACTTTCATAACTATCATGCAGGGTATCAATGAGAAGCGCCAATATATCATCTTTTTTCGCGCCAGCCCCCGGTTTGCCGAAAACTTGTGATCCCTTGCACAGCACGGCCTGTAAAAGATTTATCTGAAAGGTTTATCGCCCTGAAACGAAATTCATAAATGTTATTTGTTTGTTCAATTTAGAAAAGAAACCATAAAAACCACGGCAATTAATAAGGCATAAATCACACTAAATAAAAGAAACCATTAAAACCATAGCTGCCATTAAAACTTCGGTTTTAATATGCCATTCCTCACATAAAGTAAGCCTTTGTGACTTTAAGCTGAACGCACAAAATAACCAAGGGGCTTATTATGAGCACAACTGACGACTCTTTCTCTGTTACCCACGACCCGATTGATATTCAGCGGCCATCGCTCAAGGAGCGCTGGTGGCATATTATGGATACCTGGAAAGTCGGGATTATTCCTCTGCCACTGTTTGTCCTGGCGGGCGCGCTGATTGCCATTGACTGTCTGGGCGGAAAACTGCCAAGCGATATCGTGGTGATGGTGGCGACGCTGGCGTTCTTCGGCTTTGCCTGCGGTGAGTTTGGCAAACGCCTGCCGATTGTCGGCAAGCTGGGTGCGGCGGCGATTTGTGCCACCTTTATCCCGTCTGCGCTGGTCTATTATGGCCTGCTGCCGGACGTGGTGGTCGAATCCACAACCAAGTTCTACAAATCCACCAACATTCTCTATCTCTACATCTGCTGCATTATTGTCGGCAGCATCATGAGCATGAACCGTACGGTGCTGATTCAGGGCTTCCTGCGCATCTTCTTCCCGATGCTGTGCGGTGAAATCGTCGGCATGATTGTCGGGATGGGCGTTGGCCTGGCGCTGGGTCTTGAACCTTTCCAGATCTTCTTCTTCATTATTCTGCCAATCATGGCCGGCGGCGTAGGCGAAGGGGCCATTCCTCTTTCGATTGGTTATGCCACCTTGCTGCATATGGACCAGGGCGTTGCGCTCGGCCGCGTGCTGCCGATGGTCATGCTCGGTGGTCTGACGGCGATCATTATCTCTGGCTGCCTGAACCAGCTCGGTAAACGCTACCCGCACCTGACCGGTGAAGGCCAGCTGATGCCAAACCGCGCGAATGCGGATGCCACCGTTTCTCAACCTGCCTTCTCCGGTAAAGCGGATGTCACCACGATTGCGTCTGGCGCGCTGCTGGCGGTGTTGCTCTACATGCTCGGGATGCTCGGTCACAAGCTGATTGGCCTGCCTGCGCCGGTTGGCATGTTGTTTATGGCAGTGCTGGTGAAGCTGTGCAACGGTGCTTCTCCGCGTCTGCTGGAAGGTTCTCAGGTGGTGTACAAATTCTTCCAGACCTCAGTGACTTACCCGATTCTCTTCGCCGTTGGCGTGGCGATCACCCCGTGGCACGAGCTGGTGGCTGCGTTCACCATCAGCAACCTGCTGGTGATTGTGAGCACCGTCTCTGCGCTGGTCGCAACCGGGTTCTTCGTCGGTAAAAAGATTGGGATGCACCCGATTGATGTCGCCATCGTCTCTTGCTGCCAGAGCGGCCAGGGCGGTACCGGTGACGTGGCGATCCTGACCGCAGGCAACCGCATGAGCCTGATGCCATTCGCCCAGATTGCCACCCGTATTGGCGGCGCGATTAACGTCTCTGTCTCACTGCTGATACTGGGCAACTTCCTCGTTTAAGTTTTCAGGAAAGAACAATGAAACTCGCAAGCTTTTTATACCAGGGTAAACGCAGCTACGGCATCGTGCAGGCCGAAGGTGTGATTGATTTAGGTCGCCGTCTGGGCGACCGCTACAGCGACCTTAAAGCGCTGTTGCAGGGGAACGGGCTGGCACAGGCCACCCGTTATCTCAACGATGCCGTGGATGTGCCGATGAGCGCCATCACCTTTTTACCGGTGATTGAACAGCCGGAAAAAATCCTCTGCGTGGGCATGAACTATGCCGACAAACGCAAGGAGTTCGACCAGCACAACCCGGCGCCAACGCTGTTTGTCCGCTTCCCGGATTCCCAGACCGGCCACAACGAGCCGGTGCTGAAACCGCGCCACTCCAGCGAGTTCGACTACGAAGGCGAGCTGGCGGTGATTATTGGTAAAGGCGGGGAGAACATCAGCCGCGACGACGCCCTGCGCCACGTGGCCGGTTACAGCTGCTACATGGACGGTTCCGCCCGCGACTGGCAGCACACCTGGTTTACCGCCGGGAAGAACTGGCGTCAGACCGGGGCGTTCGGTCCGTGGATGGCCACAGCGGATGAAATTCCTGACCCACACCAGTTAGCGATCCGCACCTGGCTGAATGGCCGCATGGTGCAGGAAGACAACACCAGCAGCATGATCCACAAGGTCGCGGAACTGATCGAGTACATCAGCACTTTCACCCGACTGAGCCCGGGCGATGTGATCATCACCGGCTCCCCGGGTGGCGTCGGTAAAAAGCGCAACCCACCGCTGTTTATGAAAGAGGGAGATCGCATTGAGGTGGAGATCGAACATATCGGCCATCTGAGTAACGTGATCATGGAAGCGCCAGCGACCACGCTTGCGGCAGCACATTAAGTAAGGCGGCAGTATGCAATCGCAACCCATTGATTTTCGCCACACCCTCGTGGCGAAACACCCGGAACGCTTAAGCCAGATCCGTTACCTGCTGGCAGACAGCGGCCTTGGCCTGGACAACGACATTGAGCTGTTTGTCGAAGCCTGGTCCGGCACGCAGTTAGTGGGTTGTGTCGGGCTCGCCGCAAACGTCATCAAGTGTGTGGCCGTAAACGAGCAGCTTCGTGGGGAGAACCTCAGCGCGCGCCTGCTGGCAGAGGTGCAAAATGTGGCGCTGGAGCGCGGCCATTTTCACCTCTTCCTCTGCACCCGCCCGTGCAACAGGGAGCGCTTTGCCCGCAGCGGTTTCTGGCCGATTGCCCAGAGCGGCAACAACGCTGTACTGATGGAGAACACCCCGCAGGGGATCGAACGCTACTGCCGATCTCTGCGCGCGAAGCGCAAGTGCGGGGAGAACATTGGCGCGATCGTAATGAACGCCAATCCGTTCACCCTCGGCCATCGTCATCTGGTGGAGCAGGCGGCGCAGCAGTGCGATGCCCTGCATCTGTTCGTGGTGCGCGAAGACGCCTCGTTCTTCCCCTTCTGCGCACGCATCGAGATGGTGCGGGCGGGCGTGGCGCATCTGCCGAACGTGGTGGTGCATGAAGGCTCGCAGTACATCATCTCCCGCGCCACATTTCCGGCCTATTTCCTGAAGGAGACCGGCAAAGTGCAGCAGGCGTGGAGCGAAATCGACGTGCTGATCTTCCGGGACTTCATCGCCCCGGCGCTGGGGATTACCCATCGCTTTATTGGCTCGGAGCCATTTTGCGATATCACCCGTCAGTACAACCAGACGCTGCACGACCTGCTGGCCACGCATATCGAGGTGGTGGAGATGCCGCGCATCAAGGCCACCGGTAACGCTATTTCGGCGTCAGAAGTACGCCGCTTACTCAAGACACAGCAGTTTTCCCGGATCCGGGAGATTGTTCCGGACTCCACCTTCGCGCATCTCGAAACGCATTACCGTGCGAGTGCGGAAGTCGCTTAATTACCAGGAATTTATCATGAAAATTGTTAGGGAGGCGCTGGCCGGAACACAGGAGTCCAGCGACCTGATGGTGAAAATCGCTCCCGCTCACGGCGAGCTGGAGGTTGTCATCCACAGTGAAGTGATTAAGCAGTTTGGCGAGCAGATCCGCCAGGTGGTCAACGACACATTGCGCGCTATGAACGTGCAACAGGGATTAATCATTATTGAAGATAAAGGGGCGCTGGACTGTGTGATCCGCGCCCGCCTGCAGAGCGCACTCCTGCGTGCTGCGGATGAACAGGCTATCAACTGGGGGGCGCTGAAATGAGCAAACTCCGTCGCAGCATGCTGTTCCTGCCTGGTGCTAACGCCGCCATGCTCTCAACCGCGTTTATCTACCGTCCTGACTCCATCATGTTTGACCTTGAAGACGCCGTCGCTCTGCGCGAGAAAGACACCGCCCGCATGCTGGTGTTCCACGCGTTGCAGCACCCGATGTACCAGGATATCGAAACCGTGGTGCGCATTAACCCGCTGAGCACGCCGTTTGGCTTGCTGGATCTGGAAGCCGCCGTGCGGGCTGGCGTGGACGTGATCCGTCTGCCGAAAACCGATACTCCGGATGACATCTACGAACTGGAAGGCCACCTGGAGCGCATTGAGCAAGAATGCGGGCGCGAGGTCGGTTCTACCCGTGTGATGGCGGCCATAGAGTCAGCCATTGGTGTGATTAACGCCGTGGCAATTGCCCGCAGCTCTCCGCGCTTGATCGGTATCGCGCTGGCCGCCTTTGACTACGTGATGGATATGCAGACCGAGCGCGGCGACGGCACCGAGCTGTTCTACGCCCGCTGTGCCGTGCTGCACGCCGCTCGTGCGGCAGGCATCGACGCCTTCGACGTGGTGTGGTCAGACGTTAACGACGAGGCCGGGTTCCTGCGCGAGGTCGATCTGATCCGCAAGATGGGCTTTAACGGCAAATCGCTGATTAACCCGCGCCAGATCGACCTGCTGCATAACGCTTATGCCCCGACGCAGGAAGAGGTGGATCACGCGAAGCGGGTGATTGAAGCGGCAGAAGAGGGCGAGCGCAACGGGCTGGGCGTGGTGTCGCTCAACGGCAAAATGGTGGATGCACCGATTATTAACCACGCGCAGGTGGTGCTGGAACGCGCGGCGGCTTCCGGCGTGCGTCGTTAAGGATGAGATAATGAATCAGACAGAACTGCTCCATGTGAATTTTCCCCATCTGCGGGACTTAAAACCGTTTGATACCGCCCACAGCGCGACGCCGTGGCTGAGCAATCCAGAAGAAAAACATACCCGTAAACTGTGTGCTTCCATTGAAGAGGCCGTGTTACGTAGCGGCTTGCAGGACGGGATGACCATCTCCTTCCACCATGCGTTTCGCGAAGGTGACAGGGTGATTAACACCGTCGTGGCACTGTTGGCGAAGATGGGGTTCAAAAACCTGACCCTGGCCTCCAGCTCACTGATGACCTGCAACGATGCGTTGATTGAACATATTGAACGCGGCGTGATCACCCGGATTTATACTTCCGGAATGCGCGGCAAGCTGGCGGATGCCATCTCTCACGGCCTGATGGACGAGCCGGTGCAAATTCACTCCCACGGTGGGCGCGTGAAGCTGTTGCAGGACGGCGAGCTGAACATCGACGTGGCGTTTCTTGGCGTGCCATGCAGCGATGAGTTCGGCAATGCCAACGGCACGCACGGCAAATCGAGCTGCGGCTCGCTGGGCTACGCCATGGTGGACGCGCACTTTGCCAGCAAGGTAGTACTGCTGACCGAAGAGCTAGTGCCGTTCCCCAATATGCCCGCCAGTCTGGTGCAGGACCAGGTGGACTACATTGTGCAGGTCGAGAGCGTGGGCGATCCGGCGAAAATTAGCGTCGGCGCGGCGCGCGTCACCAGCAATCCGCGCGAGCTGATGATTGCCCGTTATGCGGCAGATGTGATTGAACACTCCGGCTACTTCAAACCAGGCTTCTCGATGCAGACCGGCTCCGGCGCGGCGGCCACCGCCTGCACGCGCTTTATGGAAGAGAAGATGGAGCGCAGCGGCGTGAAGGCACGTTTTGCGCTCGGCGGCATCACCGGCAGCCTGGTGGATCTGCACGAAAAAGGGCTGATCGAAAAGCTGCTGGACACCCAGTGCTTTGACGGCCAGGCAGCAGCATCGCTGGCGCGCAACCCGAACCACGTGGAAATCTCCACCAACGTTTACGCCAACCCGGGCAGTAAGGCGGCAAGCTGCGATCAGCTCGACGTGGTGATCCTCAGTGCGCTGGAGATCGACGTTGATTTCAACGTCAACGTCATCACCGGTTCCGACGGCGTGATGCGCGGCGCCTCCGGCGGGCACTGCGACGTGGCCGCCGCAGCGAACCTGACCATTGTGGTCGCGCCACTGTTGCGCAGCCGCATTCCGACGGTCGTGAAGCGAGTCACCACGCGCCTCACGCCGGGCGAAAGCATCGACGTGCTGGTTACCGATCACGGCATTGCGGTCAACCCGGCGCGCCCGGAGATCCGCGAGCGGCTGCTGGACGCCGGGCTGAAGGTTGTGGATATCAACGCGCTTTACGAACGGGCGATTTCCCTGACGGGCGTGCCCAAACCGATTGAATTTACCGACAAGATCGTCGGGGTGATCCGCTACCGTGATGGCAGCGTGATCGACACCGTTCGACAGGTGAAGGAGTAGTTATGACTTTAGCGACACCCGTGCGGGCGGGTGTCAGCCTGGACGAACTGCTGGCGGCGAAAGAGTGCCGCGCAGCGCGTCAGGCTGACTGGCTTACGCACTATCAACAACCGGTGATTTCCCTCACGTTGGTTACGCCAGGAAAAATTAAAGACAGCCTGCGCTATCGCAATACCATGGGCGTGGCATTACAGATGTGCGATCAACTGCTGTGGGAAAACCGCTGGCAGGTGCTCGACCGCCAGGTGCTGTGGTTGCCAACCGGGCCCGAAGCGCTTTGGTGTGTGGCCCATCCGGCGGTGGAAATCAAAGCGCACTGTGCGGAGCTGGAGCAAACGCACCCGCTCGGCAGGCTGTGGGATCTGGACGTGATCTGCCCTCAGCACGGCCATGTCGGGCGCCAGTCGCTGGGAACCAATCTCAGGCGCTGTTTGATTTGCGATGAACCGGCCCACGCCTGTTCCCGTTCGCGTAACCATCCCGTTGAACAGGTGGTTTCTCGCGTGGAGAAGATGATCGATGACTGGTTTGCTCGCGACTAAACCGCGCCGGGCTGACGTGCCTGCGCTTGCCGAAGCGGCGTTGTGGCAGGAGCTGGAACTGACGCCCAAGCCGGGGCTGGTGGACAAACTCAATAATGGTTCCCATCGCGATATGGACCACGCGCTGTTTGTCCGCAGTATTGCGGCGATTACGCCGTGGTTTTCGCGCTTTGCAGAACTCGGTAACGCGCATGCAGATAGGCCCGCAGATGATCAGTTACGGATTATTCGCCCAATGGGAATGGCCTGCGAGCAGGCGATGTACGCCGCGACGAACGGGGTGAACACGCACAAAGGCGGAATTTTTGCCCTGGGTTTACTGTGCTATGCCGCCGGACGTGTGAAAAATGTCTCCCCAGAAAGCCTCTGCTGTGAGGTAAGTAACATCTGCAGTGGGATGGTGTCGCGGGAGCTGGTCGCCCGCAGCGGACAGGCGACGGCGGGAGAGCGTCAGTTTCAGCAGTATGGTTTAACCGGCGCGCGCGGTGAGGCAGAAAGCGGCTTTGCTACGGTGCGTAAAGCGCTGGCGCAATGGAACGGACATTCACTTCACGGCCTGCTGTTACGCCTGATGGCAGTCAATCAGGACAGCAATCTGGTGTCACGCGGCGGCATTGAGGGGCTGCGCTATGTACAGGGATATGCGCGCGAATTACTGGCTAACGGCTGGGATCGCGAGGCGTTGCTTAGAATGGATAAGGCATTGATTGAACGCAATCTGAGTCCGGGGGGGAGCGCGGATTTACTGTCGGTGGGGTGGGTGCTCTCTGCAATAAAATAGCCGGGTGGCGGCTTCGCCTTACCCGGCCTACGGTCTGGTTTTGTAGGCCCGGTAAGCGCAGCGCCACCGGGCACAACAATCAATGCGCTATCGGCTGTGTACCGTGTGCTTCGCGGACGTGCTTGTACTTGAACAGCGCGATGAACGCGAAGAACAGCACCAGCGAATATGCTGCGAAGATGAGCCACACTGGCTGCCAGTTGGTGATGCCGTTAGTGGTATACATCTCAACCACTTTACCGCTCACCACACCGCCCAGAATACAGCCGAAGCCGTTGGTCATCATCAGGAACATGCCCTGCGCACTGGCGCGGATTTCAGGCTTCACCTCTTTTTCCACAAACACCGAACCGGAGATGTTGAAGAAGTCGAAGGCACAGCCGTAAACAATCATCGACAGAACCAGCAGCACGGTACCGAACGGGCTTGGGTCGCCATAGGCGAACAGACCGAAGCGCAACATCCACGCCGCGATACTGATAAGCATCACGTTCTTGATGCCGTAGCGGCTCAGGAAGAACGGGATGGTCAGGATGAACAGCGTCTCAGAGATCTGAGAGATGGACATCATCACTGACGCATGTTCAACGATAAAGCTGCCAGAGAACAGCGGGTTGTTATCGAAGCTGTGCAGGAAGGTGTTGCCAAACATGTTGGTGATCTGCAGCTCAGCTCCCAGCAGCATGGAGAAGATAAAGAAGATCGCCATGCGTTTGTTTTTGAACAGCGCGAACGCGTCCAGGCCGAGCATGGTACTCCAGCTCTGGTTTTTCTGCTGGTTTGAGACCGGAATATGCGGCAGCGTCAGGGTGAAGATCGCCAGCACCACGGAGAGCGCTGCACCGATATAGAGCTGCATATGGCTCAGTTCGAAGCCTGCGAAGCTCACGCCCCACATCGCCATAATAAAGCCGATGGTGCCCCAGATACGGATTGGCGGGAAATCGGTCACGATATCCATATCATTGGATTTCAGGCGGTAGTAGGAGATGGTGTTGATCAGCCCAAGCGTTGGCATGTAGGCCAGCGAGTTAAGCAGGATCACCATGAACATCGCCCCCGGCGTGGTTACCTGGGCTGCCATAAACAGCGTCCCCGCGCCTACCAGATGGCAAAGCATGTACAGCCATTTCGCACTTAACCACTTATCCGCCACGATACCCAGCAGCGTTGGCATGAAAACAGCCGCAATACCGAGCGAGCTGTATACGGCACCGATTGACGCGCCATCGAACTTGAGCGTCACAAACATATAGGAGCCGAGCGTAGTCAGCCAGCTACCCCACAGGCAGAACTGCAGAAACGACAATATTTTAAGCTGCAGCTTAAGGTTCATGTTACTTTCCTCACAAGTGAGCGGGAGATATGTTGTTTTGGGAACATTCAGGGTTGTTATTTGATGCAATTCTATCAGTTGGCAACGATATGTTTTGTTACCTCCCGCAAAAAAATGCAATCCACATTAATTTGCAGTTTGGATTGTGATGCAAATAACATTTTCGTATGGGTGGGGGAAACAGAACACCTTCTCCGTTTAGGAGAAGGTGTGTTGATCAACGGCGGCGGTAGTTTTTCTGTGCCGTATTCACCTTATACAGATAGCGGCGGGATTCCGCAGACGGGTGGCGAGTGGTGAGGGTTGAGTAGACATCCCCCGGCGCCATGCTGTTGATGATGTTTGCGGCCTGAACCTTGTCATTCGAGAACACGCGCAGCACGCTGCCCGCACCACCGTTATACGCAGTAATCACCGCATAACGACGTGACGTCGGGTTATCAATTCCGCCCAGGTACACATTGTTGAGCATCGCCAGATAAGCCGTACCGGTATCAATGTTGCTCTGTGGATCGAACAGATAGCCGCGGCTTGGCGTACCGGATTTACCCTGAGCACGGAAGACATCTTTACCGGCGCTGTGTTGCACAACCTGCATCAGCCCCAGAGCATCGGAACGACTTACCGCGTATGGGTTAAACGAAGATTCCGTTTGCATGATCGCCAGGATCAGCGACTCATCCACACCATATTTACGTGAGGCCTGACGCACCATTCCCAGGTATTTATGCGCACGCTTGTCGAGGTGGTTCGGGACGAGGTTGATGGTGACGCTGTAGATAATCTTCAGGCCGTTTGAGCGGCTTTTCAGACGGGTCTGCAGCAGATAGTCAGCAAATTTTGTGGCGCGACCTTCCCAACGGATTGGCTGTCCGGTCTGATCGACCACCTGACCGTACAGGAACGGCTCTTTCGAGATCGTAATATCGTCGGCATCGGAGTAGAGATCGATAGAGCCTGGATCGTCACCCATCAGCAGGGTTTTGATAATTGCCTGCCTTAACCGTGCCGCCGGATCCGTACCTGCGATGGTCTCTATCGTGATCGTACCTTCATCAAAGTTGATGTGGCTACGGGTCAGATAAGCGTCGGTGTACTTAACGTAGTCCTTAGGTCCGGCAATAAGAACTTCGTTAAATCCCCATATATTCTCGATGTTGTGGGCAAACTGCCCCATCAAAATGTCAAAACCGTTGGTGTCCTTGATCCAGGCTTCGTTGTAATCTTCGCCTTTTTTTGACGAACACGAGACAAGCAACGGCGCAACAAGGGCTAGCGCTAAAAGTTTTTTCATCATTCCGGGAGTGCGTGTTGTGTTTGCTTTAACGGCGGGGGCATCCCCGCGCGCTGTTATTTTTCCGGCGGCGTATAGCCTTCGATGTGTACGTCTTTGCCTTCAAACAGGAAGCTCACCATCTCCTGCTCCAGCAGCTTGCGGTGTTCCGGGTTCATCATGCTGAGTTTTTTCTCGTTGATCAGCATGGTCTGTTTTTTCTGCCACTGTCCCCAGGCTTCTTTGGAGATTTCGTTATAAATGCGCTTACCCAGATCGCCCGGATAAAGCTGGAAGTCCTGGCCTTCAGCGTCACGCTGCAGGAAAGTACAAAAAATCGTTCTGGCCATACTCATTCCTCTTTTTTAGCCGATGCTAAACCATTGCACCGGCACGTAATTGCTGTAACAGGCGCTCCACGGGAGCCGCCAGCCCGACTGATGGCGGTTGCGCTAAGTTATACCAGAGAGCAGTGCCTTCATCCATGCATGAGGTGAATGAGGACACGGGAAGCCACATCGGAACAATATCCAGATGGAAATGGCTAAAGGTGTGGCGAAACGCGGTCAGTTGCGTCAGATTATCGGCAGCAATCCCGCGCTTTTTAAGCCATTCGCGCAGCAAATCTTCATCTTCAAACTGTGGGAAACAGTACAGACCACCCCACAAACCGCTCGGTGGACGCTGGGCGAGGAAGACTTCGTCGCCGTGTTGCATCAACAACATATAGCCCGTGCGCTCCGGCAGCGTCTGCTTAGGTTTCTTGCCCGGATACTGCGCCCATGAATGGTTGGCATACGCCACGCAGAGATTATTGACCGGGCAGAGTTCGCATTTCGGTTTCGAGCGCGTGCAGACCATTGCGCCGAGATCCATCATCGCCTGGTTAAAACGCTCAACGCCTTTGGCTGGGGTCACGTCTTCACTGATCTCCCAGAGCCGTTTTTCAACGTCCTTCTTCCCTGGCCAGCCATCGACGGCATAGCAGCGTGCCAGTACGCGTTTTACGTTACCGTCGAGGATCGGGAAATGTTTGCCGAGTGACAACGAGAGAATGGCACCTGCGGTTGATCGTCCGACGCCAGGCAAATCTGCCACCTCGTCGAAAGTTTCCGGAAATTGTCCGTTGTGGCGCGTCGCGACCTGCTGTGCGGCCTTGTGAAGGTTGCGTGCGCGGGCGTAATAGCCAAGCCCCGTCCACAGGTGTAGCACTTCGTCCAGCGGCGCATTGGCCAGATCGGTCACCGTCGGGAAACGCGCCATAAAACGCTCAAAATAAGGAATCACCGTGGCGACCTGCGTTTGTTGCAACATCACCTCGGAGAGCCATACTTTGTAAGGCGTTTTTTCAATTTGCCAGGGCAGGGTTTTACGCCCGTATTTGTCGTACCAGTCCAGCACCTGGGCTGAAAATTGAGAGGCTTGCATGGTCATCGATTCGCATAATCAGGGACGCAGATTGCAGCACAGCGTCAATCTGCTGTAAACCGGATCTTTCCCATGCTTGCATAGAAGCCTTAACTTTGGATAATGCCCGTTTCCCGAACATTCTCACAAGCAGACAACTCTTTTATGAAAAACGACGTCATTTCACCGGAATTTGATGAAAACGGTCGCCCGCTGCGCCGTATTCGCAGCTTTGTCCGCCGTCAGGGTCGCCTGACTAAAGGGCAGCAACATGCGCTGGACAACTACTGGCCGGTGATGGGCGTTGAGTTCACAGAACAGCCTGTCGATTTTGCCGAGCTGTTTGGCCGCGAAGCGCCTGTGACGCTTGAGATTGGTTTTGGTATGGGGACCTCGCTGGTGGCCATGGCCAAAGCCCGCCCTGAGCAGAACTTCCTCGGCATTGAAGTACACTCGCCTGGCGTAGGTGCATGCCTGGCAACGGCTCATGAAGAGGGCGTTGAGAACCTGCGCGTGATGTGTCACGACGCGGTGGAAGTGCTGCACAAAATGATTCCTGACAATTCTTTGAACATGGTTCAGCTCTTTTTCCCTGACCCATGGCACAAAGCACGTCATAATAAACGCCGTATCGTTCAGGCTCCGTTTGCGGAGCTGCTGAAAAGTAAGTTAAAACTGGGCGGTGTCTTCCACATGGCGACCGACTGGGAACCTTATGCGGAACATATGCTGGAAGTAGTGTCTTCGCTGGACGGGTATAAAAACCAGTCTGAAAGCAATGACTATGTACCGCGTCCGGATTCGCGTCCGGTAACGAAATTTGAACAGCGTGGCCATCGTCTTGGCCACGGTGTATGGGACTTAATGTTCGAGAGGGTGAAATAATGGCAAAGAATCGTAGCCGTCGTCTGCGTAAAAAAATGCACATCGAAGAATTCCAGGAAGTGGGTTTCTCCGTTGCGTGGCGTTTCCCGGAAGGCACCAGTGTAGAACAGATCGATCAGGACGTAGATGCGTTTATCAATGACGTGATCGAACCTAACAAACTGGCCTTCGACGGTAGCGGCTACCTGGCATGGGAAGGTCTGATCTGCACCCAGGAAGTGGGTAAATGCACCGAAGAACATCAGGCTCTGGTACGCAAATGGCTTGAGGACCACAAACTGGAAGATGTCCGCGTCAGCGAACTTTTCGACGTTTGGTGGGACTAATAAAGAAGTCAAGGGCCAGCATTAGCTGGCCCATTTTGTCTGAGGGAGTGTTTAAGATGCGCAAAACGTTGCTGGCTGTTGCTTTGATGGCAACCGGATTCACCGCCCATGCGGATTACAAATGTAGCGTCACCCCGCGTGATGACGTGGTGTTAAGCCCGCAAACCGTGCAGGTCAAAGGCGAAAATGGCGATCTGGTGATTACGCCGGATGGTAACGTGACGTTTAATGGCAAGGTGTACAACCTGACTGCCGCGCAGCGTGAGCAGGCGAAAGATTACCAGTCCGATTTGCGTACCGCGCTACCGTGGATTGACCAGGGCGCTCTGACACGCGTTGAGAAAAGCCGCGTTGCGCTGGATAAGATCATTACCAAAGAAGTGGGTGAGAGCAGTAATATGCGCTCCCGCCTGACAAAGCTCGATAAACAGCTGAAAGAGCAGATGAACCGTATTATTGAGCATCGCACCGACGGCCTGACGTTCCACTACAAAGCGATTGATCAGGTCCGTGCTGACGGGCAGCAACTGGTGAACCAGGCGATGGGCGGCATTCTGCAGGACAGTATCAACGAGATGGGTGCTAAAGCGGTGCTGAAGGGCGGCGGTAACCCGCTTCAGGGCGTGCTGGGCAGTCTGGGCGGTCTGCAGACCTCAATTCAGAACGAGTGGAAGAACCAGGAAGATGATTTCCAGCAGTTCGGCAAAGACGTGTGTAAACGCGTGGTGTCGCTGGAAGACAGCAGAAAGGCGCTGGTGGGGACGTTGAAGTAAGATCTCTGCGCGCTGGGCCCCTCACCCCGGCCCTCTCCCCAGGGGAGAGGGAGTAAGAGTTCCCTCTCCCCTGGGGAGAGGGTTAGGGTGAGGGCATCAGGCATTGCAGTCGTTGAAGAATGATATTTAACACTTCTTCTTCGTTAACGCGAAATTCATTATTCCAGAACCGCACAACCTCCCAACCGTTAGTTTTCAAATACGCAGTCCGCAGCTGATCGTAGGCCTCTTCGTCCTGATGTTGCCCCCCATCCAGCTCAATAATCAGTTTCGCCTTAAAGCAGGCAAAATCGACGATATACGCGCCAATCGGCATCTGGCGGCGAAACTTATACCCAAAGAAACGACGACCTCGAAGCAAATACCAGAGGCGTAATTCTTCGGGCGTCATTTGTTTACGAAGTTGTTTTGATTTTTCCATCCCCACACTTTGCCAGCCTTTCCCTCAGCTGGCAGAACGGGATGCAAAATCCTGAATCAGCCTTCAGGGATCTTCAGCGAGGAACAGCTCAAGAAGAGAGTTTAAGAACAGTTTGCCGTGCTCGGTGATTTGCCAGTATTCATCACACTCGGTCAGATACCCCTGCGTCAGCGCTTCGTCAATCTGCGGACGAATCACCGCTTCCGGCAGGCCGGTGTAGAGTTCGAACTCTTTACGCGGCGCGGCTTCCAGCAGACGGAAGCGGTTCATAAAGAACTCAAACGGCTTATCCGCCGCCTCGACGTCGTGCTGACGCTCCAGGTAGCGGCCTTCCATATACCCACGCGGGTGGCGAGTCTTGGCCGTGCGCAGAATGCGTCCGTCCGGGAAAGTCACCTTGCCGTGCGCGCCGCAGCCAATCCCCAGATAGTCGCCAAAGCGCCAGTAGTTCAGGTTGTGCTGACACTGGTAGCCCGGCTTCGCGTACGCGGACGTTTCATACTGCTGGTAGCCCGCAGCGGTCAGAAGCTGATGGCCCTGCTCGAAGATATCCCACAGCGCGTCGTCATCCGGCAGTACCGGCGGGCGGGAACCAAACAGCGTGTTCGGCTCAATGGTGAGCTGGTACCACGACAGGTGCGGTGGGTTCAGCTCAATCGCCTGGCGTAAATCGTCCAGCGCCTCGTCCAGCGACTGGTCCGGCAGGCCGTGCATCAAATCAAGGTTAAAGCTGCGCAGGCCCAGGCCTGTCGCCAGCTTTGCCGCACGCTTCGCCTCTTCCGGGCCGTGAATGCGCCCCAGACGTTTTAACTTCGGTTCGCTAAAGCTCTGCACGCCGATGGAGATACGGTTAACGCCCGCACGTTGATAATCGACAAAACGGTCAGCCTCAACAGTGCCGGGGTTGGCTTCCATCGTGATTTCAGCATCAGCTGCCAGGTTCAGGCGCACACGCACGCCGTCCAGCAGCGTTTGCATTGCCGGGCCTGACAGCAGGCTCGGCGTACCGCCACCAATAAAAATGGTCTTAACTTCACGTCCCTGTGCGTAAGGTACATCGGTATCCAGGTCGGCCAGCAGATGTGCAACGTAGTCATCGTGTGGCACTTCACCTTTCAGCGCGTGCGAATTGAAATCGCAGTACGGACATTTCTGCACGCACCACGGGATGTGAATATAAAGACTCAGAGGTGGCAAATTAGCCATTACGTAACGCTTCCAGTAACAGTTTCAGTGCGCGTCCACGGTGGGATATCGCGCTTTTCTCTTCACGGGTCAGTTCCGCCGCGGTTTTACCCTCAGACGGGACAAAGAAAATCGGGTCATAACCAAAGCCGCCATTGCCTGCTGCTTCACGGGTAATCACACCCGGCCAGCTACCGTGGCAGACGATGGGGGTTGGGTCTTCCGCATGACGCATATACACCAGCACACAGTGGAACTGCGCGGTACGCTGTTCGGCAGGCACATCTTTCAGTGCAACAAGCAGCTTTTCCAGATTCTGCTGGTCGGTTGCATCTACGCCAGAATAGCGCGCGGAGTAGATCCCCGGTGCGCCACCGAGAAAATCCACGGCAAGACCGGAATCATCGGCAATTGCGGGCAGGCCCGTTATCTGCGAGGCATGGCGCGCTTTCAGGATCGCGTTTTCGATAAACGTCAGGCCTGTCTCTTCGGCTGAGTCGACACCGAGTTCGGTCTGGGCAACCACATCCAGCCCAAAATCATTTAATAGCGAGGCCAGCTCGCGTACTTTACCGGCATTACCGGTCGCGAGAACAACTTTCTGCATGGTTTAGTCCTGTTCTGTCAGAGCCGCGACTTCCGTCGGGATAGATTGCGGATTGAGGATTTTTACCTGTTTATGCCGCCCAAGTTCGCCTTTTTCGATGATGACCTGGCTTTTCGCCACGCGAAACTGTTTTGCCAGATATTTGGTCAAATGCGCGTTCGCCTGGCCGTCAACGGGTGGGGCAGTGATGGCGACTTTTAACTCGTCGCCATGCAGTCCAATAATACTGTCGCGGCTGGCTTTCGGCTGAATATACAGCCGCAAAACCAGCCCGTCAGCGCAGGTGCTTACTGCGCTCATAGCGCCATCCACAGCCCCGGCAGCAGCATATCGCCCGTGGACTGTAACAACTCTGCGATGCCCATGTTGATCACGTAGAGCAGCAGAACCAGGATCATTGGGGAAAAATCGATGCCGCCCATAGACGGAAGCAGGTTACGGATCGGGCGCAGCAGAGGTTCGGCCAGTTGCATCAGCGCGTACTCCACCGGGCTACGACCCTGGCTCACCCAGCTCATGATTGCCATGACCAGCAGCACCCAGAAGATCAGCAGACCGACGGTTTTAATCAGAATCAATACCGCTGCAATCCAGATAATCGGCTGGAAGGTGATGACCATAAACAGCACAATCGCTTTGATAATGCTCAGAATAAACGCCACCAGCACAGAAGCGCTGTCGATGGGACCCATTGCCGGGATAATACGACGCAGCGGTCCGACAACAGGCTGCGTGATTTTCACGACAAACTGCGAGAATGGGTTGTAAAAATCAACACGGGCCCACTGCATCCAGACGCGCAGCAAAAGCGCCATCGTATACAGCTCAATGACCGTTGAGAGCAGGAAAGTCAACGTCTTCATGGCGTTCCTCAGGTTTCCTTATTATTTTGAGTAGTCGCGCGCACCGAAAATTGCCGTACCGATGCGCACCATAGTGCTGCCTGCCGCGATGGCGGCTTCCATATCATCCGACATGCCCAGAGAAAGCGTGTCTACCGTTTGATAGCGCGATTTAAGCGCCTCAAATGCTACAGCCATTTGCTGTGCCACGGCAAACTGCCTTTCATAACTTGACTCAGGCGCCGGTATTGCCATCAGCCCACGCAGGGTTAAACGCGGCAATGCGGCGACTTCAGCCGCCAGCGCATCCAGTTCGTCCAGAGTAATGCCGGACTTGCTGTTTTCGTCACTGATGTTGACCTGAATCAGCACATTAAGAGCGGGCATTTCAGCCGGACGCTGCTCGTTCAGGCGGGTAGCGATGCGCAGACGGTCAATGGTATGACACCAGTCGAAGTGTTCCGCGACCAGTCGGCTTTTGTTCGACTGCAGTGGCCCAATAAAGTGCCATTGCAGATCCGCAACCCCCTGTTCCTGGAAGTCGCGAATTTTATCCACGCCTTCCTGCACATAGTTTTCGCCAAACGCCCGCTGGCCAGCATCAATTGCTTCTGCGATGGCGTTCGCAGGCTTAGTTTTGCTGACTGCAAGTAACGTAATTTCTTCTGAAGCACGGCCGCAACGTGTTGCTGCAGCTGAGATTTTGTCCCGGACCTGTGCCAGGTTATGCGCAATGTCGTTCATTTTCCGAGGAGTAGTCTATGGATGTGGAAGAAATTGTGGCCCTTAGTGTAAAGCATAACGTCTCCGATCTACACCTGTGCAGTGATTCACCACCCCGATGGCGCAGATTAGGCCGTCTTGAACCGGCACCGTTTCCGCCCCCTGATGTCGAGTCATTGCTAAAAGCATGGCTCAACGAAGAGCAGCAAGGAGCCTGGTGGGCAAACGGGCAGGTGGATTTTGCCGTAACCATTGCAGGAGGCCAGCGTTTGCGCGGCAGTGCCTTTAAACAGATGAAGGGGGTCTCTGTGACGCTACGGCTGTTGCCGCGAAGCTGTCCGCAACTCTCTTCGCTGGGAGTACCACGGGCTGTGCCGGAACTGCTAACGAACGACAACGGATTGATTCTGGTCACGGGGGCGACCGGCAGCGGCAAATCCACCACGCTGGCGGCGATGGTCGATTTTCTCAACCGCAATACTGACGGCCATATCCTGACGCTCGAAGATCCGGTGGAGTTTATGTACCAGAGTGAACGCTGCCTGATACAGCAGCGAGAGATTGGCCAACACAGTCCGTCATTCGCCGAGGCGCTACGTAGCGCATTACGCGAGGATCCTGACATTATTCTGCTGGGGGAACTGCGCGACAGCGAAACGATCCGCCTGGCGCTGACGGCGGCTGAAACCGGGCATCTGGTGCTGGCAACATTGCATACGCGCGGTGCATCCCAGGCGATTGAACGGCTGGTCGATACGTTCCCGGCTCAGGAGAAAGATCCGGTGCGTAATCAACTGGCCGGCAGCCTGCGGGCGGTGCTGGCGCAAAAGCTACTCCCCGATCTACAGGGCGGTCGCGTGGCGCTGTATGAGCTACTGGTGAATACCGCTGCCGCGGCGAATCTCATTCGTGAAGGAAAAACATGGCAACTGCCCGGCATCATTCAAACCGGTCAACAAACGGGGATGCAGAACTTTGACCAGAGCCTGGCAGAGAGGCGGGTACAGGGGCGACTTCAGGCTCCCTGTGCTCAGTAGCCCTGTTCGAAATAGCTTTCGAGAATGATGACGGCAGAAGCAGAGTCTACGCTGCCTTTGTTGAGCGCCCGGAAACCCCCGTGCTCAAACAGACCCGCACGCGCTTCGACAGTGCTAAGACGCTCGTCGTGAAGCTTCACGGAGACGCCAAAGCGGCCATGGATTTTATTGGCAAACTTCCGCGCTCTGGCGGTCAGTGGCTGCTCTGTACCATCCATATTCAGCGGCAGTCCAACGATAACATCATCCGGCTGCCACTCTTTGAGCAGACGCTCAATCAGATTCCAGTCAGGCGTGCCGTCGTTGGCCTTCAGAGCCGTTAGCGGACGGGCAGTACCCGTGATGCGCTGACCCACGGCGACACCGATGCTTTTCGTACCAAAATCGAAGGCCAGAAGTGTTCCGCTCATCAGGCGTGCCCCGCTACGCCAGGCATGGTCAGAATATCAATGCCAATCAGTTTCGCCGCCTCACGCCAGCGATCGGCGATAGGGGTTTTAAACAGGATATTCATGTCCGCAGGTGCCGTAAGCCAGGCGTTATCGAGAAGCTCTTGCTCAAGCTGGCCTTTTTCCCATGACGAGTAGCCCAGCGCCACCAGTACTTCAGAAGGCTGCTCTGCAGTTCCCAGCGTTTCGAGCACGTCGCGTGAGGTTGTGATGACGGTATTATCAGAGATTCGAATACTGGAAGAGAACTCAGGCGGCGTGTGCAGGATAAAACCACGATCTTCTGCAAGCGGTCCGCCCAGCATCACCGGTTTATCAAGCCGGATTTCCGGCAGGCGCGCTTCAGCCGAAATTTTCAGCTTTTCCAGAATCCCCTCAACCTGGAGGTTTTCCAGCGGTTTGTTGATGATGATACCCATCGCACCGTCTTCGTTGTATTCGCAAATATAAACCACGGCGCGGCGAAAAATCGGATCCTGGAGAGCAGGCATGGCAATAAGAAAGTGATGCTGTAAATTCATTGTCAGAGGTACTGTTTCCTGGTTTAAAAAGCGACAGCACCCAGTATGCGGACAAACTGTGGGGCTGTCACTAATAGTATTAGTAAGTTATTTCTGGATACGTTTCTCGATCGCGTCCATCAGCATTCCGGTAATCGAAATCGGGAATTCTGCTTCGATTTCACGAATGCAGGTCGGGCTGGTAACGTTCACTTCGGTCAGGCGGTCGCCAATGATATCCAGACCCACAAAAATCAGACCTTTGGCTTTAAGCGTCGGGCCGACACGGCGGGCAATTTCCCAGTCGCTTTCTGTCAACGGACGCGGCTCGCCGCGGCCACCTGCCGCCAGGTTGCCACGGGTTTCTCCACCCTGTGGGATACGTGCAAGGCAGTAAGGAACCGGTTCGCCATCCACGACCAGAACACGTTTATCCCCATCTTTAATGGCCGGAAGGTAGTTCTGGGCCATGCAGTAACGGGTGCCGAGTTCGGTCAGCGTTTCGGCAATCACGCCAATATTCGGGTCGCTTTCTTTCACGCGGAAGATTGACGCACCACCCATCCCATCCAGCGGTTTCATGATGATATCGCCGTGCTTCTGCCAGAATTCCTTCAGCTGCGCCTTGCTGCGGGTCACCAGGGTTTCCGGCGTCAGGTCAGAAAACCAGGCGGTGTAGAGCTTCTCGTTACAGTCGCGCAGGCTCTGCGGTTTGTTGACGATCAGAGTGCCTTTCTCTTCGGCACGCTCAAGGATGTAGGTACAGTAGATGTATTCGGTGTCGAACGGTGGATCTTTACGCATCAGGATGACGTTCAGATCGGCAAGCGCAATATCCTGCTCGGTGCCGAATTCATACCATTTGTCGTAGTTCTGCTCGACGTTAACGATGCGGGTGCGCGCGCGAGCTTCACCGTTGATCAGGTAAAGATCGTTCATCTCCATGTAGTGGAGTTCATAGCCACGACGCTGCGCTTCCAGCAGCATTGCGAAGCTGGAATCTTTCTTGATATTGATGTTTGCGATGGGGTCCATCACGATGCCGAGCTTGATCATGTTCTTCTCCGTTAATGCTTCAACCCAGATCGCCAAACCGTACCTGTAGCGCGGTAATGGCCGTGAGTGCCGTTGTCTCAGTGCGCAGAACGCGAGGTCCCAACAGAATATCAGTAAACTGGTAACGTGCCGTCATCGCAATTTCGTCGGCCGACAGGCCACCTTCCGGGCCAATCAACAGGCGTACGCGCTCAACGGGCAGCGGCAGCGTATTGATGCTGGCGCTGGCGCGCGGATGAAGATTGAGCTTCAGCCCACTGTCCTCTTCTGCACACCAGTCCTCCAGATCCATCGCCGGGCGGATCTCCGGAATACGGTTGCGGCCACTCTGTTCACAGGCCGCAATAGCGATTTTCTGCCACTGCTGGATCTTTTTGTTCAGACGTTCCGCATCCAGTTTAACGCCACAGCGCTCAGAAAAAAGTGGCGTAATGAGGCTTACACCCAGTTCAATCGATTTCTGGATGGTAAATTCCATCTTTTCACCGCGCGACATTACCTGGCCTAAATGAATATGCAGCGGCGATTCACGGTCATCCACTTCGCCACGCAGCACATTTACGTGGACACTTTTCTTATCCGCGCGTGTGATTTCGGCGTCGAAAACCTGATTAGAGCCGTCAAATAGCTGTATGGCCTGGCCAGCACCCATGCGCAGCACGCGGCCAACGTGGTTGGCGGCTTCATCAGACAGGGCGATTTCGCGGCCTGCGGTAATCAGTTCAGGGTGGTAGATGCGAGGGATGCGCATAGTCAGAAATTCCATTAGTCATGCGATGTAAGCGAATTGCCGCTAGTGTAGGTTAGCTCTTTTGCGCCTGGCAAGCCCGCTGGACATAAGGGTTATGATTCCCCTGAACTTTAGCGATACGCTCATCACGCTGGCATTCCCACTCCGTCACCGGGTATTGCTTGTCCCATGCATTGAACAGCTGGGTTTGCTGGCGCGAAAGGTTGAGGTCGTAACGGTCACGCATATAGAAGTAGGTGCGGGCGATACTACCGCGCGCCCGGGCAGGTGGCTCGGCGACTTTCTCTTTAAAATCAACCTTCATACCGCACTGTCCGTACTGGCCTTCGCCACCGTTCCACTGGCTGTACATAAAGTTGCCGCGGTCACCGTTCACTTCACCCACGGCGGGTTGCAGGTTATGCATATCGCTTTCCATCTGGCGATAAACCGGGTCGCTGGCGCAGTTTTTACGTCCGCCATCCTGCCAGCACTGACGCTGGTGGCCAAACTGCCATGCTGGCACAACATGTTCCCATTCGATGCGGCTGGCGCGATTCTCGTTTTTACGCACTTTATAGCCGCAGGACTCCAGGTCAACGACCCCTTTTTTACCCTGCCAGTTAATTTTACAGCCGCAGTAGAAATCGCCTGGCACGTCAGCGTTGACCTTTACACCGGCCGCTTTAGCCTGAGAGAAACTGTTGATACCATCGGCCAGCACATGGCCTGAGAATGCCGTCGCCAGAAAAGCGACCGCGAGAGAGAAATTACGGGACATCTTACACTCCGTGTCAAAACGAGCCCGCAACGTAACGAATGTTGTTCCTGTATGCAATCAGTCAGATCAGGAAAGTTCCTGAAAGTTCAGCTGATTATTCCGCGATCAGCGGCTCGCCGCATTTGACGCAGCGGTAGGTTGCCTCGCCGCGCACCACGCGATTGTGACGGCGAACGGTGAGCTGATGCTGCTGACACTGGCAGCGGTAAGGGAAGGTATTGCGGCGTACTGATTCCAGCTCGAACTGATGGGTTCTGCGAGCCGGAACACCGAGCACGGCTTCCATCATCCATTTCCACTCTTTTCCGTGGGGCGCGACGCGGCCAAAGTGTTTCCACACCAGAAGATGGGCCAGCTCGTGCGGAACCACTTCCTCGATAAACGCCTGCTGGTTTTCCATCATTAACACCGGGTTAAGGCGGATCTCGTAAGACTCCAGCCACGCTGTGCCCGCTGCGGTTCCACGCTGCTGGTAGACGAGTTTGGGTTCAGGATAATTGCGGCCGAGCTTCAGGTTCGCCTGGGCGAGTTTTTCCCGCAGGCTGCGCATAACGGCTTGCTGGATGGCAATGGGGAGACGGGGTGCTTTCATAGGGGCAGAGCATAAAACGCGAAGCGGGGAGGTGCAAGGGGCACCTCCCCGTGAGGGGATTAGTCGTGGGCGCCGATTTCGCGCAGCGGACGACCTTTCATCAGGTTACGTTCTATATGTTCCAGTGAAACGTGTTTAGTTTCTGGAACCAGCCAGATAGTCAGAACAATAAAGAACAGGTTCAGACCAGAGTAAATCCAGAATGTGTTGGCATTCCCCAGACTGTTGAGCATTGTCAGGAAGGTTGCGCCGACAATCATGTTTGCCACCCAGTTGGTCGCAGTTGAGCAGGTGATACCAAAATCACGCCCTTTCAGCGGCTGAATTTCGGAGCACAGCACCCAGATCAGCGGGCCGGCACTCATCGCAAACCCGACGATAAACATCAGCAGCATGCCTACCGCGAAGTACTGGGCTGTTGGTGAGTGAATACCCACATGCATCATTGTACCGAGGACGCCCATACCGGCCGCCATCACCAGGAAGCCCAGCGTCAGCGTTGGCTTACGTCCCCAGCGATCAACCAGGCCGATGGCGATAAAGGTCGCCAGCACGTTGGTCAGACCCACGATGACGGTACCCCACATCTGCTCGGTGGTGTTGGTGTAACCCGCCAGTTCAAAGATTTTTGGCGCGTAGTACATGATGACGTTCATCCCGGTGAACTGCTGCATCACTTGCAATAACACGCCCAGGAATACGGCGCGACGGAAGTTACTGTTCTCTTTAAACAGCGCCCAGCCGGACTGTTTCACCTTCAGGCTTTCGCGGATCTCTTCCAGCTCGTTTTTCGCTTCTGCGCTGGTATCACGCAGGCGCAGCAGCACGCGTTCTGCATCAACGAAGCGGCGTTTGGCGGCAAACCAGCGCGGGCTGTCCGGCAGGAAGAAAACACCAATCAGCAACAGAATTGCCGGGATGATGATCACGCCGAGCATCCAGCGCCATGCGCCACTGTAGCTGAACGCGGTATCGGAAAGGTAGGCCCCCAAAATACCGATGGTGATCATCAGCTGGTACATGGAAATCATACTGCCACGGATTTTCTCAGGGGCGATTTCTGACAGGTAAAGCGGGGCGGTATAAGAGGCAACGCCCACGGCGAGGCCCAGCAACACGCGGGAGACCAGCAGGACCTCTACGTTTGGTGCCGCCGCCGAGAACAGTGAACCGGCCACAAACAGAATAGCGCCGATCATCAGGCTTTTTTTACGGCCCAGTTTGAACGAGAGCCAGCCGCTGCCAACCGCACCAACCGCTGCACCGAACATCATGGAGCTCACCACCCATTCCTGAGTGTGGGCACTTATTTGAAACTCATCGGTGATGAAGGGGAGCGCGCCGGCAATCACGCCGATATCCAGGCCAAAGAGTAATCCTGCCAGGGCTGCGAGGAAGCAGACGAAGAAAGTCATCGCCTTGTTGGACGTACGCCCCTGTTTTTTATTGTCAGGCATTATGCCCTCCAGTTGGGTTATCAGTTTTATTGATATTAAGGGTAGGTGAGCGACCCGCAAAAATATGTGAGACAAATCACAATGGTGTAATCGGTTACACTAACTTGTGACCGTCAATAAAATTAACGCTTTGAAAATATAGAGGTAAATTGGGTGAGGTGCATCGCGAAAGACGACATTTCAGACTTAACTGAAATGAGATGTAACAGCAGAAGAAAGGCGATCATGCAAAGAGATTTTTCTGAAATCGGGGTATATCCAGTGTGGTGTAATCGATTCCATTATCTCTAAAATGCAAAAGGCCAGCACGAAGGCTGGCCTTTTAAACAACAACTGTCAGTCGATTATTTCAGACCGGCAGCTTCACGCAGCAGAGCGGCTTTGTCGGTTTTTTCCCATGGGAAATGTTCACGACCAAAGTGACCGTATGCAGCGGTTTCTTTGTAGATAGGGTGCAGCAGATCCAGCATCTGGATCAGACCGTATGGACGCAGGTCGAAGAACTCGCGCACCAGCAGCGTCAGCTGTTCTGAAGGGACTTTCTCAGTACCGAAGGTTTCAACCATGATGGAGGTTGGTTCAGCGACGCCAATAGCGTAGGACACCTGAATCTCACAACGATCGGCCAGACCTGCAGCAACGATGTTTTTCGCAACATAACGTGCAGCATACGCCGCAGAGCGGTCAACTTTTGATGGATCTTTACCAGAGAACGCACCGCCACCGTGACGCGCCATGCCGCCGTAGGTATCAACGATGATTTTACGACCGGTCAGACCGCAGTCACCCATTGGGCCGCCGATAACAAAGCGTCCGGTTGGGTTGATGAAGAATTTGGTTGCAGAGCTCAGCCATTCGGTCGGCAGAACCGGCTTGATGATCTCTTCCATCACTGCTTCTTGCAGGGATTTCTGATCGATATCTTCGGAATGCTGGGTAGACAGAACCACCGCGTCAATCCCGACGATTTTGCCGTCGTCATACTGGAAGGTCACCTGGCTTTTTGCATCCGGGCGCAGCCACGGCAGGGTGCCGTTTTTACGCACTTCAGCCTGACGCTGCACCAGACGGTGTGCGTAGGTCACAGGTGCTGGCATCAGCACGTCGGTTTCGTTGGTTGCATAGCCGAACATCAGGCCCTGGTCGCCCGCGCCTTGTTCCAGTGGATCGGCACGATCAACGCCCTGGTTGATGTCTGGGGACTGTTTACCAATTGCGCTCAGTACCGCGCAGGAGTTGGCATCAAAGCCCATATCAGAATGCACATAGCCGATCTCACGCACCGTGTTACGGGTGATCTCTTCGATATCAACCCATGCGCTGGTGGTGATCTCACCGCCAACCAGAACCATGCCGGTTTTGACATAGGTTTCACACGCTACGCGCGCTTTAGGATCCTGGGTCAGGATCGCGTCCAGCACTGCATCGGAGATTTGGTCAGCAATTTTATCAGGATGTCCTTCTGATACGGACTCGGACGTAAACAGGTGTTTTGCCATGTTTTATTTCACCTAAGAGGAATTTGGTTAGCTCAAGCTGCTGTGTGGATTAGCCAAAGGAGATAATTCTACCAAGGCCTGCAGGTTTTTGACACTGGCAGTATGAGTGTTAATCAGTATAGATGGATTAACATCTGGACGTCTATTTTAGGTCACTTCTTCACCCGATTTCCAGTTTTTTTTGACTAACCTCTCACTCAGTTGAAATTACGTCTGGCAATAATTCCTGACGGCCCTGGCAACACGCACATTTATCTTTTGCTTTTTACCCCTGTTCTCGGTATAAAACGCGGCGCGCGGCTCATACAAAAAAGCGCTCGATGAACTCATCGTGTCGCCACTTCCAGCCGGGTTAAGCAGTGAACTTTTAGCTTTGGCTTGTGGTCCGTTTCAGCAGAGGCGGCCGTGGAGGTGATACGAGATAATGAACCATCGTTTTCCGCTAATTCAGCGCAGCCGTTCTGGCGCGCATTTGATTCCCGCAACCCGCATTTCTAGTCTGCAAACCTGCCGATGTTATACCCATCTCGGCGCTTCTCAGGATTCCAGGGCCGGTCACGCTTTGTGAAAACTGAACAAGGGCGCTCTTGTTAATACAAGAGTTTTCTCGTGGTTTCGCCGAACCTTGTCATACAGAGTTCGGATACGTGTTTTACAATGATATGAATAAGAAACCGGTCGCACGGTCTGGATTTCAGCATACTCTGCTGGGAAACGGAGCCGTTTATGGGTTGTTATCGCCGTATAACGCTGCGATAGTAGTCAACTGTTTTACACTTAATACAAAGAGTTGAGGTTCGCTATGTCTGACGACATGTCTTCTTTTTCGCCTTCGTCAGCGGGCGAACAGGGTGTACTACGTTCTATGCAGGAGGTTGCGATGAGCTCCCAGGAAGCCAGCAAGATGCTGCGCACTTACAATATTGCCTGGTGGGGCAATAACTACTACGACGTCAACGAACTGGGCCACATCAGCGTTTGCCCGGACCCTGACGTTCCTGAAGCGCGCGTGGATCTCGCCAAACTGGTGAAAGCCCGCGAAGCACAGGGCCAGCGTTTGCCTGCACTGTTCTGCTTCCCGCAGATCCTGCAACACCGCCTGCGTTCGATTAACGCCGCGTTCAAACGTGCGCGTGAATCCTACGGTTATAAAGGCGACTATTTCCTGGTTTACCCGATCAAGGTGAACCAGCACCGCCGCGTGATTGAATCGCTAATCCACTCCGGCGAACCGCTGGGCCTGGAAGCTGGTTCAAAAGCAGAACTGATGGCCGTGCTGGCGCATGCGGGCATGACCCGTTCAGTTATCGTCTGTAACGGCTATAAAGACCGTGAATATATTCGTCTGGCGCTGATTGGCGAAAAGATGGGTCATAAGGTCTATCTGGTTATCGAGAAGATGACCGAAATCGCTATTGTGCTGGAAGAAGCCGAGCGTCTGAACGTGATCCCACGCCTCGGTGTGCGTGCGCGTCTGGCCTCTCAGGGGTCTGGTAAATGGCAGTCCTCCGGTGGCGAAAAATCCAAGTTCGGCCTGGCGGCGAACCAGGTACTGCAACTGGTGGAGATCCTGCGCGAGCGCGGTCGTCTGGACAGCATTCAGCTGCTGCACTTCCACCTCGGTTCGCAGATGGCCAACATTCGCGACATCGCGACAGGCGTACGTGAGTCGGCGCGTTTCTACGTTGAGCTGCACAAGCTTGGCGTGAATATTCAGTGCTTCGACGTGGGCGGCGGCCTGGGCGTGGACTATGAAGGCACGCGTTCTCAGTCTGACTGCTCTGTGAACTACGGCCTGAACGAATATGCTAACAACATCATCTGGGCGATTGGCGATGCGTGTGAAGAACACGGTTTGCCGCATCCGACGGTGATCACTGAATCCGGCCGCGCAGTAACCGCGCACCATACGGTGCTGGTGTCCAACATTATCGGCGTAGAGCGTAGCGAAATTTCCGAAGCCACGCCGCCGCAGGATGATGCGCCTCGTTCCCTGCAAAATATGTGGGAAACCTGGCAGGAGATGCACGAACCGGGCACGCGCCGTTCCCTGCGCGAGTGGCTGCACGACAGCCAGATGGATCTGCACGATATTCACGTTGGCTACTCTTCAGGTAACTTTAGCCTGCAGGAGCGCGCGTGGGCCGAACAGCTCTATCTGAACATGTGTCATGAAGTGCAGAAACAGCTCGACCCGAGCAACCGCGCACACCGTCCGATTATCGACGAGCTGCAGGAACGTATGGCGGACAAGATTTACGTCAACTTCTCCCTGTTCCAGTCGATGCCGGATGCATGGGGTATCGATCAGTTGTTCCCGGTTCTGCCGCTGGAAGGGTTGAACCATGCTCCGGAACGTCGTGCGGTGCTGCTGGACATCACCTGTGATTCCGACGGCGCTATCGACCACTACGTGGATGGCGATGGTATTGCGACCACCATGCCAATGCCGGAATACGACCCTGAGAACCCGCCAATGCTGGGCTTCTTCATGGTCGGGGCATACCAGGAGATCCTCGGTAACATGCACAACCTGTTCGGTGATACCGAAGCGGTTGATGTGTTTGTCTTCCCGGATGGCAGCGTGGAAGTGGAGCTGTCTGACGAAGGGGATACAGTGGCGGACATGCTGGAATACGTTCAGCTGGATCCGAAAACGTTGCTCACCCAGTTCCGCGACCAGGTGAAAAATACCGGTCTTGACGAAACATTGCAGCAGCAGTTCCTGGAAGAGTTTGAAGCGGGTCTGTACGGGTACACCTACCTGGAAGACGAGTAAGGTAAATCTCCCTTTCCCTATGGGAGAGGGGCGGGGTGAGGGCATCAGACCGCACAATGCCCTATACTCTCTTGAACCCGTATGAATTAGCGGCGATAATTCACCCCAATATGCTATTTACGAATCAATCCCTTCCTCGTCGGGTTTAACGACGCGGAGGGGATTTTTTTTCATCTGTTTTTAATGAATCGACTTTAAAAGAGGTCAGGACATGAGCACTTTAGGTCATCAGTACGATAACTCTCTGGTATCTAACGCGTTTGGTTTTTTACGCCTTCCGATGAACTTCCAGCCGTACGACAGCGATGCCGACTGGGTTATCACTGGCGTGCCATTTGATATGGCAACCTCGGGTCGTGCCGGTGGCCGTCATGGCCCGGCGGCGATCCGTCAGGTATCGACTAACCTGGCCTGGGAGCACAACCGCTTCCCGTGGAACTTCGACATGCGCGAGCGCCTGAACGTGGTGGACTGCGGTGACCTGGTGTACGCCTTCGGCGACGCGCGTGAGATGAGCGAAAAGCTGCAGGCGCACGCCGAGAAGCTGCTGGCTGCCGGTAAGCGCATGCTCTCCTTCGGCGGCGACCACTTCGTGACCCTGCCGCTGCTGCGTGCGCACGCAAAACACTTCGGTAAAATGGCGCTGGTGCACTTTGATGCACATACCGACACTTATGCGAACGGCTGCGAGTTTGACCACGGCACCATGTTCTTCACCGCGCCAAACGAAGGCCTTATCGATCCAAACCACTCCGTGCAGATCGGTATTCGTACTGAGTTCGATAAAGATAACGGCTTTACCGTGCTGGACGCCTGCCAGGTAAACGATCGCGGTGTTGATGACATCATCGCGCAGGTGAAGCAGATTGTGGGCGACATGCCGGTCTACCTGACCTTCGATATCGATTGCCTGGATCCGGCGTTTGCACCAGGTACCGGTACCCCGGTGATCGGCGGCCTGACCTCTGACCGTGCCATCAAACTGGTTCGTGGTCTGAAAGATCTGAACATCGTCGGGATGGACGTGGTGGAAGTGGCTCCGGCTTACGATCAGTCCGAAATTACTGCTCTGGCTGCGGCGACGCTGGCACTGGAAATGCTTTACATCCAGGCGGCGAAAAAAGGCGAGTAAGTTTAGCGGTTAAGTAAAAGCCCTCACCAACTGGTGAGGGCTTTTTTGTGCTTTTGAAAAGGAGGCACAACAGCCTCCTTCTGAAATTATTTAATTCCGTCTGCGGCCATACGGTCGCGAATATGCTGCGCGCGCTCTTCTGAGGCTGGGTGATCATCAAACATTGAGCTTTGACGTCCTGCTTCCAGTTTGGCCAGTTTTTCGAAGCTGGTGGCTAAACCTGATGGATTAATGCCACGTTTGCGCAACAGATCGTAGGAGTAGTCATCCGCTTCGGACTCCTGACGCTGGGAGAACTGAGAATTAACCAGCTTTTCTCCGACATCGCCAAGCTGAGACTGCGACAGGCTACCAACAATACCGCCCGCTGAAGCCGCCGCTGCGCGAATGGCGTTGGTGCCTAAGGCAACCTGCATCCCTTTCTTCACGTGACCGAGTGCAACGTGGCCCATTTCATGGCCGATCACCGCTTCAACTTCGTTGTCGGTCATCATATCCATCAGCCCGCTATAGACGCGTATACAACCGTTCGCCATCGCGAAAGCGTTCACGTCTTTGGCCATGTAAACCTTGTAGTTTACCGGCTGGCCATTGATGTTATCGCCCAGCGCGGAAGCAATCTTATTCAGACGCTGCGTGTAGGTACTGTTAGCTGGGGCAAGTGTGGCTTTTCCGTCCATATCTTTACAGGCCTGGTCGCTCAGCGCTTTTACCTGCGCGTCGCTCAGGGAATAAGCCTGAAAAGCTTCTGCGCCTGAGGTCATCAGGCCGTTAGAATCCATATTCTGACAGCCGCTCAGCAGGAGCGTTGTTCCCAGGGCCAGCACTATTGCACGCATTTTCATGAGGTTGCTTCCGTACTCGTTAATCTGAATAAAATCCGAAAAGTACACCGGCAACGAAGCCGGGGTCGGGCTAAGTATAAGGAATATCTACGGGGCCGGGCGAGCAGATTGCGCAACATGCGAGCATGATCCAGAGATTTCTTAAGCTGCAAAAGAATGCTCCATGTACATGGCATGCCGCTTGGGTTACATTGTTGGCACTTTTTTCCGGCGTAGCCCAAAACGCGCTGTCGTCAAGGGCATGGCCTTTAACAGTCCGATCTGGAGTTAAAATGTCCTCACGTAAAGAGCTTGCTAATGCTATTCGTGCGCTGAGCATGGACGCAGTACAGAAAGCCAAATCCGGCCACCCAGGGGCCCCTATGGGTATGGCTGATATCGCCGAAGTCCTGTGGCGTGATTTCCTGAACCACAACCCGCAGAACCCGGCATGGGCTGACCGCGACCGTTTCGTGCTGTCCAACGGCCACGGCTCTATGCTGATCTATAGCCTGCTGCACCTCACTGGCTACGATCTGCCAATTGAAGAGCTGAAAAACTTCCGTCAGCTGCACTCCAAAACTCCAGGTCACCCGGAAGTGGGTTACACCGCTGGTGTTGAAACCACGACCGGTCCACTGGGCCAGGGTATTGCGAACGCTGTGGGTATGGCGATTGCTGAGAAGACCCTGGCGGCGCAGTTCAACCGTCCTGGCCACGACATCGTAGACCACTTCACCTACGCGTTCATGGGTGATGGCTGCATGATGGAAGGCATTTCTCACGAAGTGTGCTCCCTGGCGGGTACCCTGAAACTGGGCAAACTGGTTGCGTTCTACGACGACAATGGTATCTCCATTGACGGTCACGTTGAGGGCTGGTTCACCGATGACACCGCTAAACGTTTTGAAGCCTATGGCTGGCACGTTGTGCGTGGTGTTGATGGCCACGATGCTGACTCGATTAAACGTGCAGTAGAAGAAGCGCGCGCTGTCACTGACAAACCATCCCTGCTGATGTGCAAAACCATTATCGGCTTCGGTTCACCGAACAAAGCCGGTACCCACGATTCCCACGGTGCGCCACTGGGCGACGCGGAAATTGCACTGACGCGCGAAGCGCTGGGCTGGAAACACCCGGCATTCGAAATCCCATCTGACATTTATGCTCAGTGGGATGCCAAAGAAGCAGGTCAGGCGAAAGAAGCCGCATGGAACGAGAAGTTCGTGGCGTATGCTAAAGCCTTCCCACAGGAAGCTGCTGAGTTCACCCGTCGCATGAAAGGCGATATGCCGTCTGACTTCGATGCGAAAGCGAACGAGTTCATCGCTAAGCTGCAGGCGAACCCATCTAAAATCGCCAGCCGTAAAGCGTCTCAAAATGCGATTGAAGCATTTGGCCCACTGTTGCCTGAATTCCTGGGCGGTTCTGCTGACCTGGCGCCTTCTAACCTGACCCTGTGGTCCGGTTCTAAAGCGATCAATGAAGATACTGCCGGTAACTACATCCATTATGGTGTACGTGAATTCGGTATGACGGCAATTGCTAACGGTATCTCCCTGCACGGTGGTTTCCTGCCGTATACCTCTACCTTCCTGATGTTCGTAGAGTACGCACGTAACGCCGTACGTATGGCTGCGCTGATGAAACAGCGTCAGGTGATGGTCTATACCCACGACTCCATCGGTCTGGGCGAAGATGGTCCAACTCACCAGCCGGTAGAGCAGGTGGCTTCTCTGCGTGTGACTCCGAACATGAGCACATGGCGTCCATGTGACCAGGTTGAATCCGCAGTGGCGTGGAAATACGGTGTTGAGCGTCAGGATGGCCCAACCGCACTGATCCTCTCCCGCCAGAACCTGGCACAGCAGGATCGTACTCCAGAGCAGCTGGCGAATATCGCTCGCGGTGGTTATGTGCTGAAAGATTGTGCAGGTCAGCCTGAACTGATCTTCATCGCTACCGGTTCTGAAGTTGAGCTGGCTGTTGCGGCATGGGACAAACTGTCTGCCGAAGGCGTTAAAGCGCGTGTGGTCTCCATGCCGTCTACCGATGCGTTCGACAAGCAGGATGCTGCATACCGCGAGTCCGTACTGCCTAAAGCGGTTACTGCTCGTGTGGCGGTGGAAGCGGGTATTGCTGACTACTGGTTCAAATATGTGGGCCTGAATGGCGCAATCGTCGGTATGACCACCTTCGGTGAGTCTGCACCGGCAGAGCTGCTGTTCGAAGAGTTCGGCTTCACCGTTGAGAACGTTGTAGCGAAAGCGAAAGAACTGCTGTAATCGCCGTTTTGCCCGGTGGCGCTACGCTAACCGGGCTTACAAATGGCTCGAAAGTAGGCCGGGTAAGCGCTAGCGCGCCACCCGGCTTTTTTGTTGTCATTATTCCACCTAAAATGTGACGCAAGTCATATAGCTCGCTTATTCATCTGGACAGACATTCCTTTTATTCCCCGATTCGCTTATTCTTGCTGAAGCGTTTCAGTCGATTAAATGTTCGACAATTGACCAATCAATCGCAGTTTGTGACAGCAAGGATTCCCCTTCGGGCGTAGCTGGATTACTCTTTCAGCCACCTCAAACCCAGGGATAGCTTTGCAGGAGATCTATGACCGTACGCGTAGCGATTAATGGCTTCGGTCGCATCGGACGTAATGTGGTTCGTGCTTTGTATGAATCCGGACGTCGGGCGGAAATAACCGTGGTGGCAATCAATGAACTGGCGGATGCTACGGGCATGGCGCATTTGTTGAAATATGACACCAGCCACGGACGCTTTGCCTGGGATGTGCGCCAGGAAAGAGATCAGCTTTTTGTCGGTGATGACGCTATTCGTGTGCTGCATGAGAACAGCATTACCGGGCTACCCTGGCGTGAATTGGGTGTGGATGTGGTGCTTGACTGTACCGGCGTGTATGGCAACCGCGGACATGGCGAAGCCCATCTGGCAGCAGGTGCGAAAAAAGTCCTGTTCTCTCATCCCGGCAGCAACGATCTCGACGCGACCGTCGTGTTTGGCGTCAACCAGCATGAGCTGCAAGCTGAACATCGCATTGTCTCCAACGCCTCCTGTACCACTAACTGCATTATTCCGGTCATTAAACTGTTAGACGATGCATATGGCATTGAATCCGGTACGGTGACCACGATTCACTCCGCCATGCACGACCAGCAGGTGATCGACGCCTACCATCCGGATTTACGACGCACTCGCGCGGCGAGCCAGTCAATCATTCCGGTGGACACAAAACTGGCTGCAGGGATCACACGTATTTTCCCGCAGTTTAATGACCGTTTTGAAGCGATTGCCGTGCGCGTTCCGACGATAAACGTCACTGCAATTGATCTTAGTGTGACGGTGAAAAAACCGGTAAAAGCCTGTGAAGTCAACATGTTGCTGCAAAAAGCGGCACAGGGTGCATTTCATGGTATAGTTGACTATACGGAATTGCCGTTGGTCTCAGTAGATTTTAACCACGACCCGCACAGCGCCATCGTTGATGGCACTCAAACGCGCGTCAGTGGCGCACACCTTATCAAGACGCTGGTCTGGTGTGATAACGAATGGGGCTTTGCTAACCGAATGCTCGACACTACGTTAGCAATGGCCGCTCAAGGTTTCAGGTAAGACGCATCGTGCGTCTGCAAAACTTTAAGAATCAACGAGAGGATTCACCATGTCTGTAATTAAGATGACCGATCTGGATCTGGCTGGTAAACGCGTTTTCATCCGTGCTGATCTGAACGTACCGGTTAAAGAGGGTAAAGTGACCAGCGACGCGCGTATCCGTGCATCTCTGCCAACCATCGAACTGGCTCTGAAGCAGGGCGCTAAAGTGATGGTAACCTCCCACCTGGGTCGTCCAACCGAAGGCGAGTACAACGAAGAGTTCTCTCTGCTGCCAGTTGTTAATTACCTGAAAGACAAACTGTCCAACCCGGTTCGCCTGGTGAAAGATTACCTGGACGGCGTTGAAGTTGCTGCCGGTGAGCTGGTTGTTCTGGAAAACGTTCGCTTCAACAAAGGCGAGAAGAAAGACGACGAAACACTGTCCAAAAAATACGCTGCACTGTGCGACGTATTCGTAATGGATGCTTTCGGTACTGCTCACCGTGCGCAGGCTTCTACCCACGGTATCGGTAAATTTGCAGACGTAGCCTGTGCAGGTCCTCTGCTGGCTGACGAACTGGAAGCGCTGGGTAAAGCACTGAAAGAACCAGCTCGTCCAATGGTTGCTATCGTTGGTGGTTCTAAAGTTTCTACCAAGCTGACCGTTCTGGACTCCCTGTCTAAAATTGCTGACCAGCTGATCGTTGGCGGTGGTATCGCGAACACCTTCGTTGCTGCTCAAGGTCACAACGTGGGTAAATCCCTGTACGAAGCAGACCTGGTTGACGAAGCTAAACGCCTGCTGAGCACCTGTGATATTCCAGTTCCAACAGATGTTCGTGTTGCTACTGAGTTCTCTGAAACTGCAACGGCGACCCTGAAGTCTGTAAACGACATCAAAGACGAAGAGCAAATTCTGGACCTGGGCGACGTTTCTGCACAGAAACTGGCTGAAATCCTGAAAAACGCAAAAACTATCCTGTGGAATGGTCCTGTTGGCGTGTTCGAATTCCCGAACTTCCGCAAAGGGACTGAAATCGTTGCTAACGCTATTGCAGACAGCGAAGCGTTTTCTATCGCAGGTGGTGGTGACACCCTGGCGGCAATCGACCTGTTCGGTATCGCTGACAAGATCTCCTACATCTCCACTGGTGGCGGTGCATTCCTCGAATTCGTGGAAGGCAAAGTACTGCCAGCAGTAGCAATGCTCGAAGAGCGCGCTAAGAAGTAAGCCATTCAAGGGCAGGGAAACCTGCCCAATTTTCAGCGCGCTTTTAAGAGCTCGCACCTTTTCTAACGGCCGAAGATACAGGACTAAGCAACATGTCTAAAATTTTTGATTTCGTAAAACCTGGCGTTATCACTGGTGATGACGTACAGAAAGTGTTCCAGGTAGCTAAAGAAAACAACTTCGCTCTGCCAGCAGTTAACTGCGTAGGTACCGACTCCATCAACGCCGTACTGGAAGCCGCTGCAAAAGTTAAAGCACCGGTTATCGTTCAGTTCTCTAACGGCGGTGCTGCGTTCATCGCTGGTAAAGGCGTGAAAACTGACGTTCCTCAGGGTGCTGCAATCCTGGGTGCTATCTCTGGTGCGCACCACGTACACCAGATGGCTGAACACTACGGTGTTCCAGTTATCCTGCACACTGACCACTGCGCGAAGAAACTGCTGCCGTGGATCGACGGTCTGCTGGACGCGGGTGAAAAACACTTCGCTGCTACCGGTAAGCCACTGTTCTCTTCTCATATGATCGACCTGTCTGAAGAGTCACTGCACGAAAACATCGAAATTTGCTCCAAATACCTGGCGCGCATGGCCAAAATGGACATGACCCTGGAAATCGAACTGGGTTGCACCGGTGGTGAAGAAGACGGCGTGGACAACAGCCACATGGACGCTTCTGCACTGTACACCCAGCCAGAAGACGTTGATTACGCTTACACCGAGCTGAGCAAAATCAGCCCACGCTTCACCATTGCAGCGTCCTTCGGTAACGTGCACGGCGTTTACAAACCAGGTAACGTGGTTCTGACCCCAACTATCCTGCGTGATTCTCAGGAATATGTGTCTAAGAAACACAACCTGCCGCACAACAGCCTGAACTTCGTCTTCCACGGCGGTTCCGGTTCTTCTGCTCAGGAAATCAAAGATTCCGTAAGCTACGGTGTAGTGAAAATGAACATTGATACCGATACCCAGTGGGCTACCTGGGACGGTATTCTGCAGTACTACAAAACTAACGAAGCTTACCTGCAGGGCCAGCTGGGCAACCCGAAAGGCGAAGACCAGCCGAACAAGAAATACTACGATCCACGCGTATGGCTGCGCGCAGCGCAGACTTCCATGGTGACCCGTCTGGAGCAGGCTTTCAAAGAACTGAACGCGGTTGACGTTCTGTAATTTGAGCTGCTAACAGCATCTGAAGGCCCGCAAATGCGGGCCTTTTTTTATGCTTTTTCAAGAACCTGCTATACAGGTTTTTGTGATCTGTTTGGCAAAACCGGTGCTTTTTGTTTACCCTTTACTGACCTGCCTGTCTCCATGGGGGATGGATTTTTGTGTTTTGGTTTAACAAAAGGAAGAATAAATGGAACAACTCGATGTCGTAGACAGCATCAATAACGCCGGTACCTGGCTGGTGCGTAACCAGGAGTTGCTGCTGAGCTACGCCGTAAACATCGTAGCGGCTATTGCCATCCTCATCGTCGGGATGATCGTGGCACGTATCGTATCAAACACCGTCAACCGCGTGATGCGCGCCCGAAACATTGATGCCACGGTTGCAGATTTCCTCTCTGCACTGGTGCGCTACGGCATTATCGCCTTTACGCTGATTGCGGCGCTGGGACGCGTCGGCGTACAGACCGCATCGGTAATCGCCGTGCTTGGTGCAGCAGGTCTGGCTATTGGCCTTGCATTGCAGGGCTCGCTCTCGAATCTGGCCGCCGGCGTACTGCTGGTCACCTTCCGCCCATTCCGTTCTGGTGAGTACGTGGATCTTGGTGGGATTGCCGGAACGGTACTGCAGGTACAGATTTTCTCTACCACCCTGCGTACCGTTGATGGTCGTATTGTTGTTGTGCCAAACGGGAAAATTATTGCAGGCAACATCATCAACTTTTCCCGCGAACCTGTGCGCCGAAATGAGCTGATCATCAGCGTGGCATATGATTCCGATATCGATCAGGTGAAGTCGCTGATTAGCAATATCATTGCTTCAGACGATCGCATTCTGAAAGACAAAGAGCAGACCGTACGCCTGAACGAACTGGGTGCTTCTTCGATTAACTTCGTGGTACGTATCTGGAGCAAAAGCAGCGATCTGCAAAACGTTTACTGGGATGTTCTGGAGCGTATCAAACGTGAGTTCGATGCTAACGGCATCAGCTTCCCGTACCCGCAGATGGACGTAAACGTCAAAAAAGTCAAAGAAGCAGAATAACTTCACCACCAGGCCCGGTAAGCGCTAGCACCACCGGGCATTATTTTTATAAGCACGACTAATCCCCAATTAATATTATCAATTTCCTCTAATGTGATTCGCGCAGTATAGTCTGCTTCCAGAACAACACTGTGAGAGTTTCGTCATGTTATCCTATTACTTTCAAGGGCTTGCCTTAGGTGCGGCCATGATCCTTCCGCTTGGCCCGCAAAATGCGTTCGTGATGAACCAGGGCATTCGCCGCCAGTATCATCTGATGATTGCCCTGCTGTGCGCGGTAAGCGATTTGCTGCTGATCTGCGCCGGGATTTTTGGCGGTAGTGCATTGCTGATGCAGTCGCCGTGGCTTCTTGCATTGGTTACCTGGGGCGGCGTGGCGTTCCTGCTGTGGTACGGTTTTGGTGCACTGAAAACGGCCATGAGCAGCAACCTTGAGCTGGCAAGCGCTGAAGTTATGAAGCAGGGACGCTGGAAGATCATCGTCACCATGCTGGCGGTCACCTGGCTTAACCCGCACGTTTATCTCGATACTTTTGTGGTGCTGGGGAGCCTGGGCGGACAGCTGGATGTTGAGCCGAAGCGCTGGTTTGCGCTTGGCACGGTCAGCGCCTCTTTCCTCTGGTTCTTCGGTCTCGCCATACTTGCGGCTTGGCTGGCCCCTCGTCTTCGCACTGCTAAAGCGCAGCGGATCATCAACACGCTGGTGGGTCTCGTGATGTGGTTTATCGCCTTCCAGTTGGCAAAAGAGGGCATTCACCATGTCCAGGAATTGTTCAACTAAGCCATTGTCTTATGGACAACTGAACAAGACCCGCTAAGCTTGCTGGCATGCGCCCTGTTGTTGGGGCACTCTTCGCAACATGGAGGAATGACAGTGAAGTTTAAAGTGATGGCCCTGGCGGCATTAGTGAGTTTAGGTGCGGTGTCGGTGCAGGCAAGTGAACTGCCAGATGGTCCGCACATCGTCACTTCAGGCACTGCAAGTGTGGATGCGGTACCGGATGTTGCAACCCTGGCGATTGAAGTCAATGTGGCTGCGAAAGATGCGGCATCTGCCAAGAAGCAGGCTGACGATCGTGTTGCGCAATATCTCTCTTTTCTTGAGCAGAACGGTGTAGGTAAAAAAGATATCAACTCCGCTAACCTGCGTACTCAACCCGATTACGACTACCAGAACGGCAAAAGCATTCTGAAAGGCTACCGTGCTGTGCGTACTGTCGAAGTGACGGTGCGTCAACTGGACAAGCTGAATGCATTATTGGATGGCGCGCTGAAGGCGGGGCTGAACGAAATTCGCTCTGTGTCGCTGGGCGTTGCGCAACCGGAGAAATACAAAGACGAAGCGCGTAAAGCGGCGATTGATGATGCGATGCATCAGGCGCAACAGCTGGCCGCTGGCTTTAACAGCAAGCTCGGCCCGGTTTACAGCGTGCGTTACCACGTCTCTAACTATCAGCCAAGCCCGATGGTGCGGATGATGAAAGCCGATGCGGCGCCAGTATCTGCTCAGGAAACTTACGAGCAGCCGACGATCCAGTTCGACGATCAGGTCGATGTGGTGTTCCAGCTGGAGCCTGTTGCAGCACAGCAGAAAACAGCTCAGTAATCTGCAGGCCGGGTAAGGCGAAGCCGCCACCCGGCTTATTTTTTAATCCTGTCTCAACACCTTGTGCCCGTAAGCCAGTAGCGCATCGGTCACGTTGCGCATCATGCGGCTTTCCGGCGCAAAACGGTGCCAGTAGAGCATCCGGCGCTGATACAGCCCCGGCGTTAGGTCAATCAGCTCTCCGCTTTTCAACTCTTTCTCAATCTGCAGATGCGGGATCATGCAACAGGTGGTGCCTTGTCGCGCAAGCTGCACAAACGCTTCGGATGAGTTGACGATATGGCACGGTACGCTGCCCGGCGGCAGGTCAAAGTTTTGCTGCAGGAACGCCTGATGCATATCGTCCAGATGGTCGAACGCGACTGCTGGCGCTTTGAGCAGTGCGGCGCGGGTTACACCATTAGGGAAGTAGCGCTCGGCAAAGGCTTTTGAACCGACAAACAGGTAATCCAGAGCGCCTAACTGATCGACAAGACAGCTCGGCAGCGCCTGAGGCTGAATACTGACCGCACCAACCACTTCACCACGACGCAGGCGCTCCTGGGTACGGGTTTCATCTTCAACCTGCAAATTCAGGCGGATAGGGGAATCTGCTAATACCGGTGCCAGGGCCGGCAGCAGCCAGGTTGCCAGACTGTCGGCGTTGACCGCCAGAGAGAGCAGCAGTGGCGTAGAGCCCGTTTGTTCGTCACCCAGCCATTCATCTTCCAGTAGTTCAACCTGACGCAGCAGGGCGAGAAGCTTTTGCCCTTGCTCGGTTGGACGTGGCGGCACGGTACGTACCAGCAGCGGCTGGCCGAACATGTTTTCAAGCTGTTTGATACGCTGTGATACGGCGGACTGCGTGATGCAAAGCTTTTGCGCCGCGCGCTCAAAACCTCGTTCACGAATAACTGCATCAAGTGCCTGTAGTGTTCTGTAGTCCGGACGTTTCATCGTTCTGGCTGACTCCTTAATTTGGCTTATTCTGCACTATGACACAATTTTCCCTTTGTGACAGACGAATTCCACCTCACGTGTTCTATAATGCGGCCTAAGTTTTCACACCACAGGCAAAACGATCATGACGCAGGATGAACTGAAAAAAGCAGTAGGATGGGCCGCTCTCCAGTATGTACAGCCGGGTACCATTGTCGGTGTCGGTACGGGATCAACCGCGGCGCACTTTATCGATGCGCTGGGCACGATGAAGGGGCAAATCGAGGGCGCGGTTTCCAGCTCCGATGCTTCCACGGAAAAGCTGAAAAGCCTCGGCATTACCGTTTTCGATCTCAACGAAGTTGACCGTCTGGGGATTTACGTTGATGGCGCAGATGAGATTAACGGCCATATGCAGATGATCAAAGGCGGTGGTGCAGCGCTGACGCGTGAAAAAATCATCGCCTCCGTTGCGGACAAGTTCATCTGCATCGCGGACGCCTCCAAGCAGGTCGATATCCTGGGTAATTTCCCGCTGCCGGTGGAAGTGATCCCGATGGCCCGTAGCGCGGTTGCCCGTCAACTGGTGAAGCTGGGCGGTCGTCCGGAATATCGTCAGGGCGTAGTCACTGATAACGGTAACGTGATCCTCGACGTTCACGGTCTGGAAATCCTTGATGCTATCGCGCTGGAAAATGCCATCAACGGCATTCCAGGCGTAGTGACCGTAGGGCTATTCGCCAACCGTGGCGCGGATGTGGCGCTGATCGGTACCGCTGACGGCGTGAAAACCATCGTAAAATGATCTGATGGGGGGAGTCCTCCCCCCGCTAAAAAATTTTTGAAAAGCTAAATTCGGTGACTTGTGTCACGTTTTTACGCCTCTTTTGCCGATCCTGCCGCATTCGCAAATTTCTGTAGCATTTTCCTCTGTCATTTTACCCTGTATGACTTTTCTTCAGAGTGCCGACGCAAACGTTCATATTGCTGCAATAGTTTTTTTTGATATGTTGGCTATAGCGGATTTAAATCCAGCACAACATCAGTTCAGATAAAATACAGGGTCGGGTAAATGGCAAAGGTATCACTGGAGAAAGACAAGATTAAATTCCTGCTGGTAGAAGGCGTGCATCAGAAAGCGCTTGATAGCCTTCGTGCAGCGGGTTACACCAACATCGAATTTCACAAAGGCGCGCTGGACACCGAAGAGCTGAAAGCGGCCATCCGTGATGCCCACTTCATTGGTCTGCGATCCCGTACCCACCTGACTGAAGATGTAATTGCTGCGGCGGAAAAACTGGTTGCCATTGGCTGTTTCTGTATCGGCACCAATCAGGTCGATCTGAATGCAGCCGCCAAACGCGGTATTCCAGTGTTCAACGCCCCGTTCTCCAACACCCGTTCCGTGGCGGAGTTAGTGATTGGCGAGTTGTTGCTGCTGCTACGCGGTATCCCTGAAGCTAACGCCAAAGCACACCGCGGAGTCTGGAATAAACTGGCAGCGGGGTCATATGAAGCCCGTGGTAAAAAACTGGGTATCATTGGTTATGGTCACATTGGTACTCAACTGGGGATTCTGGCTGAATCTCTCGGGATGCATGTCTATTTTTACGATATTGAAAGCAAGCTGCCTCTGGGTAACGCGACGCAGGTTCAGCACCTGTCTGATCTGCTGAACATGAGCGACGTGGTGAGCCTCCACGTGCCGGAAAATGCCTCCACCAAAAACATGATGGGCGCGGAAGAGCTGGCGCTGATGAAGCCGGGCTCACTGCTGATCAACGCCGCGCGCGGCACGGTTGTCGATATCCCGGCACTGGCGGATGCGCTGAAGCGTAAGCATCTGGCGGGTGCGGCCATCGACGTCTTCCCGACGGAGCCTGCGACCAACAGCGATCCGTTTAATTCTCCGCTGTGCGAGTTCGATAACGTGATCCTGACGCCACACATTGGCGGCTCGACCCAGGAAGCGCAGGAGAACATCGGTCTGGAAGTGGCGGGTAAACTGAGCAAATATTCTGACAACGGTTCTACGCTCTCTGCGGTGAACTTCCCGGAAGTGTCTCTGCCGCTGCACGGTGGTCGTCGCTTGCTGCACATTCACGAAAACCGTCCGGGTGTGCTGACCGCCATTAACCAGATCTTTGCCGAGCAGAGCGTCAACATCGCCGCGCAGTATCTGCAGACGAATTCTCAGATGGGTTATGTGGTGATTGATATTGAAGCGGATGACGATGTTGCCGAGAAAGCACTGCAGAGCATGAAGGCGCTTCCGGGGACGATTCGCGCGCGTCTGCTGTACTGATTGTGTTGTGTCGGGTGGCGGCTGCGCCACCCGGCTTTATTCTACCAGGTCCAGGTTTTACTGGGCGTCACCACCGCCGGCAGCGGCACATCCCATTTTTCCACCGGCAATGCCTCAACGCCCTGACAATCATGCGCGTAACCCACCGGCTGTAGCCCATACTGCTGCCAGTTTTGCAGCGTCCGGTCGTAAAAGCCGCCGCCCATCCCTAAACGCTGGCCCTGTTCATCAAACGCCACCAGAGGCGTAATCAGCACATCCAGCTGTGACAGCGGCAGCACGTCACGAACATCCAGTTTTGGCTCAGTGATTTTCAGACGATTCACGACCAGCTCGCTGTGCGGGTGGTAGTGAAGAAACAGTAGATTACCTTCGCTAAACGGATGCAGCACTGGCAGGTAAACCTTCTTCCCGGCTCGCCAGAGTTGCTCAATGAGAGGTTGGGTATCCAGCTCGCCATCAAATGAGAGAAACAAGGCGACGGTATGCGCCATCACAACAGGCGGATACGCCATCATGCGCGCGGCAGCCTGCTGGGCAAAATGCGCTTGCTGATCGGAGGTTAACGCACGACGGCGTTGACGAATTAACTGACGAATGTCCTGGCGTGAAGCAGAAACTTCAGGGAATTGAGTCATGGTAGTCGGTAGAAGAAAAGAGAGGGAATCTCCGAGATGCCGCCGCAGGCTGTAACCCTTGAACCCTTGGTTCAAGGTGAATGTGTCGTCATAGTTTTAAGGCTTCTCGGACGGACCGAGCATGCTCACCAACCATGGAGCGCCACATTCTTGTGGTATGAAATATCGGCTCAGGGGACTGGCCCGCTTGCGAACATCTCAGAGAAATTTTGTCTTCACAGTTACTCTACCATAGTCAACTGAGAAGTGTTATTCAAACTTTGGTCCCGGTCTTTCGGGATTGCGACCTTGATCAAGCAATGCCTGTTCTATGGTCTGCTGGAGCATTTTAATGCGCTGCTCCATACTTGCCGCGTAGTCGCGGGTCTTCGCTTTTTCCTGAGTCAGTTCATAGCTGATGTTCAACGCGGCGATGAAAACCAGCTGCTCAGTATTTGTGACTCTAGTGCGTTCTTTTAGATCTTGCAACCGCTGATTCAAATCGTCCGCAGCCTGATTCAGGGCATCCCTTTGTTCAGGTGGACAATTCACTCGCAGTGAACGGCCAAAAATCTGGAGATCGACGGGTTGTGCAGACATGCCACCTTCCTGCTGATTGACTGCGCTGCCTTCGCTTACTGCCCCGGGGGCCGCGAAGGGGCGACACTATAGCTACCCTGATGTGAAGATACAAGCCCTTTTCTGGTATCACCAGGGTCCAAAGTGGTAGCATATCATGAAACTTCCCCCCTTTGATGACGAATGCTCATGTCTATACAGAACGAAATGCCTGGTTACAACGATTTAAACCAGTTACTGAACCAGCAGGGAGTGGGTTTAACCCCTGCCGAAATGCACGGTTTGATCAGTGGCATGCTGTGCGGCGGAAACAGCGACAGCTCATGGCAGCCGCTGATCCACGACCTCACGAACGAAGGGCTGGCGTTTGGTCACGAGCTGGCGGAAGCGCTGCGTAAAATGCATGCCGCCATCAGTGATTCACTGGAAGACGATGGCTTCCTTTTTCAGCTTTATCTGCCTGAGGGCGATGACGTAAGCGTGTTTGATCGCGCTGATGCGCTGGCAGGTTGGGTAAACCACTATCTGCTGGGGCTGGGTGTGACACAGCCTAAACTCGATAAAGTGACCGGCGAAGCCGGTGAGGCGATCGACGATCTGCGTAACATCGCCCAGCTTGGTTACGATGAAGACGAAGACCAGGAAGAGCTGGAAATGTCTCTCGAAGAGATCATCGAGTATGTGCGCGTGGCGGCGTTGCTGTGCCACGACAACTTTACGCGCTCACAGCCGACCGCGCCGGAAGTCCGCAAACCAACCTTACATTAAGAAAAATAACGCACAGGAGGGTGTCATGGTTATCTCGAATCAAGAGTATTCGCGCCGCCGCCAGGCGCTGCTCGCCAAAATGCAGCCGGGAAGCGCTGCGCTGATTTTTGCCGCGCCCGAAGTGACGCGCAGTGCCGACAGCGAATATCCCTATCGCCAGAGCAGCGATTTCTGGTATTTCACCGGCTTTAACGAGCCGGAAGCGGTACTGGTGCTGATTAAAAGCAATGACACCCACAACCACAGCGTGATTTTCAACCGCGTACGCGATCTGACGGCCGAAATCTGGTTTGGCCGCCGCTTAGGCCAGGAGGCCGCGCCGGCGAAGCTGGGCGTTGACCGTGCGCTGGCGTTTAGCGAAATCAATCAGCAGCTCTATCAGTTGCTGAATGGCCTGGATGTGCTTTACCACGCCCAGGGCGAATATGCGTATGCCGATGAAATTGTCTTTACCGCCCTGGATAAGCTGCGCAAAGGCTCGCGGCAGAACCTGTCCGCCCCCGCAACGCTCACAGACTGGCGTCCGGTCGTGCATGAGATGCGCCTGTTCAAGTCCGAAGAGGAGCTGAACGTGATGCGCCGCGCGGGCGAAATCAGCGCGCTGGCGCACACCCGCGCGATGGAGAAATGCCGTCCCGGAATGTTCGAATTCCAGCTGGAAGGCGAAATTCACCACGAATTTAACCGCCACGGCGCGCGTTATCCCTCTTACAACACCATTGTCGGTGGCGGGGAGAATGGCTGCATTCTGCACTATACCGAAAACGAAAGCGCGCTGCGCGACGGCGATCTGGTACTGATTGACGCCGGTTGCGAATATCAGGGCTACGCGGGGGACATCACCCGTACCTTCCCGGTGAACGGTAAATTCTCACCGGCACAGCGCGCGATTTACGACATTGTTCTCGAATCCCTTGAGGCGGCGCTCAGACTGTATCGTCCGGGTACGTCCATTCAGGAAGTGACCGGCGAAGTGGTGCGCATCATGATTACCGGCCTGGTTAAGCTCGGTATTCTGAAAGGGGACGTAGACACTCTGATTGCTGAAAATGCACATCGACCGTATTTTATGCACGGCCTGAGCCACTGGTTGGGGCTGGATGTGCATGATGTGGGGGCGTATGGCGCAGAGCGTTCGCGCGTGCTAGAGCCGGGCATGGTATTAACCGTAGAGCCTGGGCTGTATATCGCACCTGATGCCGATGTGCCTGAAGAGTACCGCGGGATTGGCATCCGCATTGAAGACGATATCGTCATTACCGAAAGCGGCAACGAGAACCTGACGGCCAGCGTGGTCAAAAATGCTGACGATATCGAGGCGCTGATGGCAGCGGCACACAAATGAGCGTGATTATTGTTGGCGGCGGAATGACGGGGGCCACGCTGGCACTCGCTATTTCGCACATGACACAGGGGAAACTCCCGGTGCATCTGGTGGAAGCCGTTGCTCCAGAGGCTTCAGACCACCCCGGTTTTGATGCCCGCGCCATTGCGCTGGCGCAGGGGACATGTCAGCAACTGTCACGAATTGGTATCTGGCAGTCGATTGCCGACTGTGCGACGGCGATCAACACCGTTCATGTTAGCGATCGCGGTCATGCGGGTTTTGTCACGCTGGATGCGCAGGATTATCGTATTGATGCCCTGGGGCAGGTCGTTGAGCTGCACGACGTCGGATTACGTCTGTTCCGTCAGCTCCAGGATGCACCAGGCGTCACGCTGCATTGTCCGGCGCGTGTGGCCAGCGTGAGTCGTAGTGAGGCGTCGGTTAGCGTGACGCTGGAAAATGGCACCGTCCTTGAAGGCCAGCTTCTGGTTGCCGCAGATGGTTCTCGATCTGCGCTCGGCACCCAGTGTGGTATCGAGTGGCGTCAGCAGGCTTATGGGCAGGTGGCGGTCATCGCGAATGTCTCCACGGCCGGAGCGCACAGCGGCAGGGCGTTTGAACGTTTTACACAGCATGGTCCGCTGGCGATGCTGCCGATGTCGAACGGACGCTGCTCGCTGGTGTGGTGCCATCCCCAGAGTAAGTCTGAAGAGATTCAGTCCTGGTCCGACGAACGTTTTTGCACTGAGTTGCAAAAAGCCTTTGGCTGGCGGCTGGGGCGTATCACCCATGCAGGCAAGCGGACGGTATATCCGTTGTCGCTGACGACAGCGTCTCAATCCATCTCGCATCGTGTCGTGCTAGTGGGTAATGCCGCGCAGACGCTGCATCCGATTGCGGGTCAGGGCTTTAACCTCGGGTTACGTGATGTCATGAGCCTTGCAGAAACCCTTTCGCAAGCGTGGGGTGAGCAAAAAGATTGCGGTGCGTACTCAGTGCTAAGCCATTACCAGAAGCGACGTCAGGCGGATAAAGAGGCGACGATTGGTGTCACTGATGGCCTGGTTCATCTTTTTGCCAATCGCTGGGCACCGCTGGTTGCGGGCCGTAACCTCGGGCTGATGGCGATGGAATTATTCATTCCGGCACGTGACGTGCTGGCGCAGCGGACCCTGGGTTGGGTCGCGCGTTAAGGAGTTATCACCGTGCAAAATGTTGATGTCGCCATCGTTGGCGGCGGAATGGTTGGACTGGCGCTGGCCTGTGGTTTACAGGGCAGCGGCCTGCGCGTGGCCGTGCTGGAGCAAAAGCAGCCCCAGCGTGTCGCACAGGATGCGCCGCCGGAACTCCGCGTCTCGGCAATTAATGCGGCCAGCGAAAAGCTGCTGACGCGCCTTGGTGTCTGGTCAGATATCGTGGCGCAGCGTGTCAGTTGCTATCACGGCATGGAAGTATGGGATAAAGACAGCTTTGGTCATATCGCTTTTGATGACGAAAGTATGGGCTATAGCCATCTCGGTCACATCATCGAGAATGCCGTTATCCATCATGCGCTGTGGCAAAAAGCGCAGTCATGTAACGATGTTACCCTGATGGCACCTGCACAAATCCAGCAGGTCGCGTGGGGTGAAAACGAGGCGTTTATCACCCTGCAAAGCGGCGACATGTTGACTGCACGTCTGGTCGTTGGCGCTGATGGTGCGAACTCCTGGCTGCGTAATAAAGCCGATATTCCGCTGACGTTCTGGGATTATCGTCATCATGCTCTGGTGGCGACAATCCGCACTGAAGAGCCGCACGGCGGTGTCGCTCGTCAGATCTTCCACAATGACGGCATTCTGGCCTTTCTGCCGTTAAGCGATCCGCATCTGTGCTCGATTGTCTGGTCCCTGGTACCAGAAAAAGCGCAGCTGATGCAGGAGGCCACGCCAGATGCGTTCAACCAGGCACTGTGTATGGCGTTTGATAACCGTCTTGGGTTATGCACGCTTGAGAGCGAGCGTCTGGTGTTTCCGTTAACCGGACGCTACGCGCGTCAGTTTGCGGCTCACCGTCTGGCGCTGGTGGGGGATGCGGCACACACAATTCATCCGCTGGCCGGGCAGGGCGTTAACCTTGGCTTTATGGATGCGGCAGAGCTGGTTGAAGAACTGCGTCGTCTGCATCGTGAAGGGAAAGACATTGGTCAGCATCTGTATCTGCGTCGCTATGAGCGTAGCCGCAAGCACAGCGCGGCAATGATGCTGGCGGGCATGCAGGGTTTCCGTGAGTTGTTTGCCGGTGCCAATCCGGCGAAAAAACTGCTACGCGACATCGGCCTCAAGCTCGCTGATACGCTTCCCGGCGTTAAACCTCAGCTTCTTCGTCAGGCGATGGGGCTTAACGACCTACCGGACTGGCTACGCTAATTTAGAACCCCGTCACATTTTATTTTCCCGGCCTCTGTGCCGGGGAAATTCCCTCGTTTGAAATATTCTAATTTCACCTCATTTTTCGCATTAGATAATCTAATCTGGCTGATTTTATGTTACGGAAATTTGGCCCATATTTCCGCAGGAAATATCACCATGTGCTAAATCCTGTTAGATCATTGTTAATTTTGTGCGGGGTTAATCGCATTTTTCCAGTGAATAACTCTGTAGGCTTTTCAGCGTTTTTTGGTCATAAGCTAATGTGATGACCCATTTTACCTTATGGTTAATCGCCGGTTTCGGTGGTAAGTTCAGGTAAAAGAGAACGTTTGCGTCGGCCCCTGAAAACGAGGCTGATACCGGGTTTCACGGTGAATTTTTCAACGAGGACAAGATGGCTCAACAGACTCCTTTGTACGAACAACACGTGTTATGCGGCGCCCGCATGGTGGACTTCCATGGCTGGATGATGCCGCTGCACTACGGCTCGCAGATTGATGAGCACCACGCGGTGCGCACCGATGCCGGTATGTTCGACGTGTCCCACATGACGATTGTCGATCTGCGCGGTAGCCGCACCCGGGAGTTTTTGCGTTATCTGCTGGCAAACGACGTCGCCAAACTCAAGACACCGGGTAAAGCGCTCTATACCGGCATGCTAAATGCTTCCGGCGGCGTGATTGACGACCTCATCGTCTATTACTTCACAGAAGATTTCTTCCGCCTCGTTGTTAACTCCGCTACCCGCGAAAAAGACCTCTCCTGGATTACCCAACATGCTGAACCTTATGCCATCGACATCACCGTTCGTGACGATCTGTCGCTGATTGCCTTACAGGGTCCGAACGCCCAGGCGAAAGCCGCTTCTCTGTTCAGCGACGAGCAGCGTAAAGCGACTGAAGGCATGAAGCCGTTCTTCGGCGTGCAGGCAGGCGATCTGTTTATCGCTACCACTGGCTATACCGGTGAAGCGGGTTACGAAATTGCGATGCCAAATGAGAAAGCCGCAGATTTCTGGCGTGCGCTGGTGGAAGCCGGTGTGAAGCCAGCGGGTCTGGGCGCACGTGATACGTTGCGTCTGGAAGCGGGTATGAACCTCTACGGTCAGGAGATGGATGAAGGAGTCTCTCCGCTGGCGGCCAATATGGGCTGGACCATCGCATGGGAACCTGCTGACCGTGAATTTATTGGCCGTGAAGCGCTGGAAATTCAGCGTGAGAAGGGCACTGAACAACTGGTGGGTCTGGTGATGACCGAGAAAGGCGTACTGCGTGGTGAACTGCCGGTGCGTTTTACCGATGCTGATGGCAATCCGCGTGAAGGCGTGATCACCAGCGGTACCTTCTCCCCAACGCTGGGCTACAGTATTGCACTGGCACGCGTGCCTGCAGGCATTGGCGAAACGGCGGTAGTACAAATCCGCAACCGTGAAATGCCGGTCAACGTGACCAAACCGATTTTTGTTCGCGCCGGTAAGCCGGTCGCCTAATCATTTTTATCAGGAGAAATTCAATGAGCAATGTGCCAGCAGAACTGAAATACAGCAAAGAACACGAATGGCTGCGCAAAGAGGCGGACGGCACTTACACCGTAGGGATCACCGAGCACGCACAAGAGCTGCTGGGCGACATGGTGTTTGTTGATTTGCCAGAAGTGGGCACGACCGTAGGCGCAGGCGATGACTGCGCTGTGGCGGAGTCCGTAAAAGCGGCATCTGACATCTACGCCCCTGTGAGCGGCGAAATCGTTGCCGTCAACGACGCGCTGAGCGACTCCCCGGAGTTGGTCAACAGCGAGCCTTACGGCGAAGGCTGGATCTTTAAGATCAAAGCCTGCGACGAAGCGGAAGTTGCTGCACTGCTGGATGCGACCGCGTACGAAGCACTGCTAGAAGACGAGTAATTGTTAATCCCCCTCTCCCTTCGGGAGAGGGCAGGGGTGAGGGTGCTCATCTTCCCCTCACCCTAACCCTCTCCCTGTGGGAGAGGGAACTTAAATTCACTGCACGTTTCAGGAACCATCGCTCATGACACAGACTTTAAGCCAGCTTGAAAACCGTGGCGCCTTCATTGAACGTCACATTGGGCCGGATGCTCAGCAACAGCAGGAGATGCTAAAGACAGTTGGCGCGGATTCATTAAACGCACTGATCGGCCAGATTGTGCCAAAAGATATCCAGCTTGCCACGCCGCCTCAGGTGGGGGAAGCCACTACGGAGTTCGCCGCACTGGCGGAGCTGAAGGCCATTGCCGGCCTGAACAAGCGCTACAAGTCTTACATTGGCATGGGCTACACCAACGTGCAGTTACCGCCGGTTATCCTGCGCAATATGCTGGAAAATCCAGGCTGGTACACCGCTTATACCCCTTATCAGCCAGAAGTGTCTCAGGGCCGTCTGGAAGCGCTGCTGAATTTCCAGCAGGTAACGCTGGATCTGACTGGCCTGGATATCGCTTCCGCGTCTCTGTTGGACGAAGCGACTGCCGCGGCAGAAGCCATGGCAATGGCCAAACGCGTAAGCAAGCTGAAAAATGCGAACCGCTTCTTCGTGGCCGCCGATGTTCATCCGCAAACCCTGGACGTTGTTCGCACCCGTGCGGAAACCTTCGGTTTTGACGTGATTGTCGACGATGCAGACAAAGTGCTGGATCATCAGGACGTCTTCGGCGTGCTGCTGCAGCAGGTAGGCACCACCGGTGAAGTTCACGACTACAGCGCACTGATTGCCGAGCTGAAATCCCGCAAAGTTGTTGTCAGCGTCGCCGCTGATTTTATGGCGCTGGTATTGCTGACTGCGCCGGGCAAACAGGGCGCGGATATTGTCTTCGGCTCTGCACAGCGCTTCGGTGTGCCGATGGGCTACGGTGGCCCACACGCGGCGTTCTTCGCTGCAAAAGATGAATTCAAACGCTCCATGCCGGGCCGTATTATCGGGGTCTCAAAAGACGCTGCCGGTAACACTGCGCTGCGCATGGCGATGCAGACTCGTGAGCAGCATATCCGCCGCGAGAAAGCGAACTCCAACATTTGTACCTCGCAGGTTCTACTGGCCAACATCGCCAGCCTGTACGCGGTCTTCCACGGTCCGGTTGGCCTGAAACGTATTGCCAGCCGTATTCACCGCCTGGCGGATATTCTGGCCTGCGGCCTGCAACAGAAAGGCCTCAAGCTGCGTCATGCCCATTACTTTGACACGCTGTGTGTTGAAGTGGCAGACAAAGCGGCAGTGCTGGCGCGTGCGGATGCCGCGGAGATCAACCTGCGCAGCGACATTCACAATGCGGTCGGCATTACGCTGGATGAAAGCACCACCCGCGACGATATCCTGAACCTGTTTAACGTGTTGCTGGGTGATGCACACGGCCTGGACATTGATACGCTCGATAAAGAGGTTGCCCTCGACAGCCGTTCTATCCAGCAAAGCATGCTGCGTGATGATGCGATCCTGACGCATCCGGTCTTCAATCGCTACCACAGCGAAACCGAGATGATGCGCTATATGCACTCTCTGGAGCGCAAAGATCTGGCGCTGAATCAGGCGATGATCCCTCTGGGCTCTTGCACCATGAAGTTGAACGCCGCTGCTGAGATGATCCCTATCACCTGGCCTGAGTTCTCTGAACTGCACCCGTTCTGCCCACCTGAGCAGGCGGAAGGTTATCACCTGATGATCAATCAGCTTTCCGACTGGCTGGTGAAGTTGACGGGGTATGACGCGCTCTGCATGCAGCCAAACTCCGGTGCGCAGGGTGAATATGCCGGTCTGCTGGCGATTCGTCATTATCACGAAAGCCGTAACGAAGGGCATCGTGATATCTGCCTGATCCCAAGCTCCGCACACGGTACCAACCCGGCCTCTGCCCAGATGGCGGGCATGGAAGTGGTGGTGGTGGCTTGCGATAAGAACGGTAACATTGACCTCGCCGACCTGCGTGCAAAAGCCGAACAGGCTGGCGACAAGCTCTCCTGCATCATGGTGACCTACCCGTCGACTCACGGCGTGTACGAAGAGACAATCCGTGAAGTGTGCGAAGTGGTGCATCAGTTTGGCGGCCAGGTTTACCTCGACGGCGCGAACATGAACGCCCAGGTCGGTATTACTTCTCCGGGCTTTATCGGCGCGGATGTGTCGCACCTGAACCTGCATAAAACTTTCTGCATTCCACACGGCGGTGGCGGCCCAGGTATGGGGCCAATCGGCGTGAAAGCACACCTGGCACCGTTTGTTCCGGGTCACAGCGTAGTGCAAATCGAAGGGATGCTCACCCGTCAGGGTGCGGTCTCTGCGGCACCGTTTGGCAGCGCCTCTATTCTGCCAATCAGCTGGATGTACATCCGCATGATGGGTGCAGAAGGGCTGAAGCAGGCAAGCCAGGTGGCGATCCTGAACGCCAACTATATTGCTACTCGTCTGAAGTCTGCTTTCCCGGTGCTCTATACCGGCCGTGATGGTCGCGTGGCGCACGAGTGCATTCTGGATATTCGTCCACTGAAAGAGCAGAGCGGCATCAGCGAACTGGATATCGCCAAGCGTCTGATCGACTACGGATTCCACGCCCCGACCATGTCGTTCCCGGTAGCGGGTACTCTGATGGTGGAGCCAACGGAGTCCGAAAGCAAAGCCGAGCTGGACCGCTTTATTGATGCGATGCTGGCGATCCGCATGGAGATCGATCGCGTGCTGGACGGCGAGTGGACGCTGGAAGATAACCCGCTGGTTAACGCACCGCACACCCAGCATGAGATGGTGGCAGAGTGGAACCACGGTTATTCCCGCGAACTGGCGGTCTTCCCGGCAGGTGTGGCAAACAAATACTGGCCGACCGTGAAGCGTCTTGATGACGTGTACGGCGACCGCAACCTGTTCTGCTCCTGCGTGCCGATGAGCGAATACCAGTAATATTGTTGGTGTAGTAACCCAGGCCGGGTAAGGCGTAGCCGCCACCCGGCTTTTTTATTGGGAGAAGCGTATGAGCATTGCACTTGTAACAGGCGCCAGCCGCGGCATCGGGAAAGCCACCGCGCTGCAGCTGGCACGCGAAGGCTATACCGTAGCGGTGAATTATCAGCACAACATTAAAGCCGCGACGGACGTCATCAGGCAGATCGTTGAAGCGGGCGGTAAAGCCTTTGCCGTCCGCGCAGATATCAGCGATGAAGCTCAGGTGATGGCGATGTTCGACAGCCTCGATCGTGACGGTGAGCCGCTTTGTGCGCTGGTCAATAATGCGGGGATTCTGTTTGAGCAATCCACTATCGAGAATCTCTCCGCTGAGCGCATTAACCGCGTCCTGGCGACCAACGTCACGGGCTACTTCCTCTGCTGCCGGGAAGCGGTGAAGCGCATGTCCTTCAAACATGGCGGCAAGGGTGGGGCGATCGTGAATGTCTCTTCCGCGGCGTCGCGCCTGGGCGCGCCGGGTGAATATGTGGATTATGCCGCGTCCAAGGGGGCGGTTGATTCGCTGACAACCGGGTTAGCGCTCGAGGTAGCGGCGCAGGGCATTCGCGTAAACTGCGTGCGACCGGGACTGATTTATACCGATATCCACGCCTCAGGCGGGGAACCGGGGCGCGTGGATCGCGTGAAATCGTTGCTGCCGATGCAGCGCGGCGGCCAGCCGGAAGAGGTGGCGCAGGCGATTGTCTGGCTGCTGAGCGAGAAGGCGTCGTACGTCACGGGCAGTTTTATAGAGCTGGCTGGCGGAAAATAAATGCCGGGTAGCGTCATGCCACCCGGAAAAAATTACAGCGCCTCGCCGTTGCTGGCAATCACGCCTTTATACCACTCGAAGCTTTTCTTACGGGAACGCGACATGTCGCCAGTACCGTCGTCGTGTTTGTTCACATAGATAAAGCCGTAGCGCTTGCTGTACTGGCCGGTGGTGAACGACACGCAGTCGATGCAGCCCCACGGGGTATACCCCATCAGATCCACGCCATCGTGCGTGACTGCCTTCATCATTTCTTCCACGTGAGCACGCAAATAGTCGATGCGATAGTCGTCGTTGATGCTGCCGTCTTCTTCTACTTTGTCGTATGCGCCAAAACCGTTTTCTACGATAAACAGCGGTTTCTGATAACGCTCGTACAGCTCGCACAGGGAATAACGCAGGCCAACCGGATCAATCTGCCAGCCCCAGTCAGACGCTTTCACATGTGGGTTTGGTACGCTGCCCTCGAAGCCGGAAATGGCATCACCGGTGCCGCCTTCCGCTTTCACGGCGTTGGTCATGTAATAGCTGAAACCTAAATAGTCACAGGTTCCTTCACGCAGGATCTCTTCGTCACCCGCTTCCATTTTGATGGAGAAACCACGGCGTTCCCACTCGTTCAGCACATAAGATGGGTAGTAACCACGCAGCTGGACGTCGGTAAAGACATAGCGCTCGCGCATGGATTCCTGAGCAAACATCACATCTTCTGGTTTGCAGGAGAATGGATAGAGTGCAACCATCGCCAGCATGCAGCCGACTTTCATCTCTGGGTTAATACGACGGGCGGCTTTTACCGCCAGAGCGCTGGCCACGAACTGGTGGTGCAACACCTGATACATGGTTTCTTCCGGGTTGTCGTGCTCGGTATAGACCACCCCAGAGCAGCAGTAGCCGAACAGCGGCGCGCGCCAGTTGCGCTGGTTGTTGATTTCGTTAAAGGTCATCCAGTATTTGACCTTGTTTTTGTAGCGCTCAAATACCACTTCCGCGAAGCGCACAAAGAAATCGACCACTTTACGGTTAGTCCAGCTGCCATACTCCTGAACCAGATGCAGCGGCATTTCGAAGTGGGAGAGGGTGATGACCGGCTCGATGTTGTATTTGAGCAGCTCGTCGAACATGTCGTCGTAGAACTTCAGCCCTTCTTCGTTTGGCTGCGTCTCATCCCCTTTCGGGAAGATGCGCGTCCAGGCGATAGAGGTACGGAAGCACTTGAAGCCCATTTCCGCAAACAGCTTGATGTCTTCTTTGTAGTGCCCGTGGAAATCAATCGCTTCATGGTTTGGGTAGTATTTACCCGGCACCACTTCCCGGGTGATTTCGCGCGGAACGCCGTGTGCGCCACCGGTCAATACGTCGCAGATGCTTGGCCCTTTACCGCCTTTGTTCCAGCCGCCTTCAACCTGGTGAGCGGCAACTGCGCCACCCCATAAAAAATCTTTTGGTAAGGTCAATTTTTTCATCATTACTATTCTCAATATATGGCTTATTGATTTCGAGTCTAGCAAAGTGAAATTAAATGTCACGATATAACAATTTGTGTGAAATGTGATTTGTCACATCAAAAAAACAGGGTGTTTTATTCTGTCAATTTCTTCGCCAGTTTGCGGCCGAGAGATTCCAGAATATAGATAACGGGAATTTGCGTGGTGATATCATAAACGCCCCCAATACGCGTCTGGGGGACATGCCATGAGAGATTAAAGTCTGCCAGTTTTGCCAGACGCGAGTGTTCGTGGCTGGTAATGGAGAGCACCTTGCAGTGATGCAGGCTGAACTGGCTGGCGAAACGCAGGATCTCCTCAGTCTCACCGGAGACAGAAAGCACAATCGCCAGCGCATTTTTAGCCATATCATTGGTGACCGGGAAATAAGGATCGTCGATATGGTTGCTGAATTTACCAATATTTGAAAAGAAACGTGCACCATATTTTGCCAGAGAGCCTGACGTACCCGCGCCGACAAATATAATTCGCTCAGAAGACAAAATAATATCTACCGCGTTATCTAATAACGCATCGAACTCTTCATTATTCACGCTTTTAAAGAAGCTGATAATTTCGCTGGTACCGAAGTTTGCCTGCTGGGGCTCGTTTTGCTCCAGATAGAGTTTGAAGCGTACGCGAAATTCAGAATAACCTTCGCAGTTGAGCTTGCGGCAAAAGCGCAGGATCGTAGTGGTTGAGACACCAGCCGCGTCCGCCAGCTCGCGGATGGTCATGTACATGACTTTGTCACGATTTTTAATGACATAGTTGTAGACCATCATCTCCAGATTATTGAGACTGGCAATGGCGGTGTGGGTGAACATAGTCACAATGGCAAAACTCTCATTCAGACCTCATCCGTCCATCATAACATGCAGCCAGATTGCAGGATCCAATTTTATGCTATTGATTCATAATGATTAAATTTTTATGTGAACAAATGTTAGGTGAATAAATTATTTATGTATATGATTTTTATATACAAAAAATCATGATGAAAATATTTTAGCTAACAGGTGTTCACTGGAATCATTCTCAGTTAGCATAGTCTTGCGATGAATAATCATCTTTTGTTTTCCCGGAGTTTTGTATGGCGAGCAGACCATTAATCGCACAGGGATATTCGCTGGCTGAGGAAATAGCCAACAGCATCAGCCACGGCATTGGCCTGGTGTTTGGGATTGTCGGTTTAGTATTATTGCTGGTGCAGGCGGTAGACACCAATGCCAGCGCGATGGCCATTACCAGCTATAGCCTGTATGGCGGGAGTATGATCCTGCTGTTTCTGGCCTCTACGCTGTATCACGCAATTCCGCATCAACGGGCCAAGATGTGGCTTAAGAAATTTGACCACTGTGCCATCTATCTTCTTATTGCCGGTACCTATACGCCTTTTCTGCTGGTGGGGCTCGATTCACCGCTCGCCCGCGGCCTGATGATTGTTATCTGGAGCCTGGCACTGCTGGGGATTCTGTTTAAGCTGACGATTGCCCACCGGTTTAAGATATTGTCACTGGTGACCTATCTGACGATGGGCTGGCTGTCGCTGATTGTGGTTTATCAGTTGGCAATCAAACTGGCTGCGGGTGGGGTAACATTGCTGGCTGTTGGCGGGGTGGTTTATTCGCTGGGCGTGATTTTCTACGTTTGCAAGCGTATCCCTTACAACCACGCTATCTGGCACGGTTTTGTACTGGGCGGTAGCGTGTGTCATTTCCTGGCGATTTATTTGTACGTCGGGCAGGTGTAGTTTTTAGTTGGGTGGCGACTGCGCCTTACCCGACCTACGGGATCTGTAGGCCCGGTAAGAGCAGCGCCACCGGGCGATACAGAATTACTCTTCCAGCGAATACGGTAGCGGCTCAATACTCAATGTATTGGCATCGTCACGCACGCGAAACACGCTATTGGCTTCCATGTCATTATTCATAACGGCCTGAACAAGAAGACGGCCATCTTCCAGCTGTACGGCTGCTAACACGGTGCCGGTGCGGCGCCAGTTATCACCCATCTTCAGCTCTAAATCTTCACCCGCTTCAGGTACACGGCTGGCATGACCTGCCAGTGTCCACAGCGCACGTTTGTTTGCCCCGCGGAATTTTGCACGAGCCACCATTTCCTGGCCGGTGTAACAGCCTTTCTTAAAGCTGATACCACCCAGAGCCTGGAGGTTGGTTGCCTGAGGAATAAACTGCGCGCTGTTTGCTGCGTCAATCACCGGCAGACCTGCTTCAATGTTCAGTGCCAACCACTGCTGACTGTTGTTGAACTGAGCCTCACCGCGTAGCGCCTCGGTCACGCGCTCTGCTGTGGCGGCATCCGTCACTAACAGGAAACGCTCCTCCGGGTGTTCGAACCACAGGATAGAGGTAGCACCTTCGCTGACTACCTGTTTTTCTGCATCGGGCAATTCGCTGAACAGATTTTTCAGCGCGGCACGCGCCTGAAAACCCGCCACACCCAGCAGGATATGTTCGTCGTCCGGGGCAATCGCGACTTTGGAAAAGACGGCGTACTTTTTCAGCTCTTTGAGTTGGGCGTCTTGCAGGCTACGGCGCTCAATAAAGGCAAAGCCGTCCTGACGGCGGAAGAGACGCAGGTTGCTCCACATTTTGCCTTTAGGGTCGCAATGTGCGGCCAGCAGGTGCTGGTGTTCAGTCATCTGGCTGACATCGGCGGTCACCTGACCCTGCAAGTATTTTTCGGCATCGGCACCGGTGAGTGTTGCCAGCGCCCAGTCATCAAGAGAAATAAGCGTCAGCGGCAGACGCGCAGAGGCGGCGGGCTGGCGAGGAGAAAATGGTGTAAATGCCATAACGATATCCTGAATTGCTTAACGCTTTGATAATGCCTAATGGTAAAAGAGCCTGCTGGCAATGCAAGCGCTTTCAGCAGACCATTTGTGCCATAAACCGGTTCTGCGTAACGCCACGCAAAATAGTGTAATCCGCTGTCATCGTGGGGTTTATTCTGGAAGCCTGCTTGTAGATCGCAAGATTCCAGTAAAGAAACGGTCAAAAACACGTTACACTAGCTGGTGTCCCCGTAGCGAAATCAAGAACACTGAACGGGGTACCGACTGTGCCAAACGTAATGCAGGAAACAGAACATGGATATTAACAACAAGGCCCGTATTCACTGGGCATGCCGTCGCGGCATGCGTGAACTTGATATTTCCATCATGCCTTTCTTCGAATATGAGTATGACAGCTTAAGCGATGATGATAAGCGTCTGTTTGTTCGCCTGCTTGAGTCTGACGATCCAGATTTATTCAACTGGCTGATGAACCACGGCAAACCCGCCGACACCGAGTTGCAACGGATGGTGCAATTAATTCAAACACGGAATCGGGAACGTGGTCCTGTGGCAATCTGATCTTCGCGTTTCGTGGCGTTCTCAGTGGATGTCTTTATTGCTCCACGGCCTGGTTGCGGCCATTGTATTACTGATGCCATGGCCGTTGAGCTATACGCCTCTGTGGCTGCTGTTACTGTCATTTGTCGTTTTTGACAGCGTACGCAGCCAGCGTCGCATTAATGCCCGTCAGGGAGAAATTAAACTCCTGATGGATTCCCGCCTGCGCTGGCAGGGTAAAGAGTGGGATATTCTCGGGATGCCCTGGATGCTCAACTCCGGCATGATGTTACGGTTACGCAATGTGGACGGTGGGCGTTGTCAGCATCTGTGGTTGGCGGCTGACAGTATGGATGCTTCAGAGTGGCGAGACCTGCGCCGGATGTTATTGCAACAGTCGACGCAGGAGTAAAGTGCGTTAGCTAAACTGTTCTGCCATTTCGCCCAGAATCTGCTCGCACCAGGTTTGCAGGCGATCATCGCTGAGATCGTACTGGTTGGTTTCATCCAGCGCGAGTCCAACAAACAGCTCGCCATCGGCAATAATCGGCTTTTTACTGGTGAACTCATACCCTTCGGTTGGCCAGTAGCCGATAAACGTAACGCCTTTCGGTACCAGTTTATCGTGCAACATGCCGAGTGCATCCAGGAACCATTCTCCGTAACCTAATTGATCACCCATGCCGTACATGGCGATAATTTTGCCGCTGAGGTTGAGCGTATCAAGCTGGTCCCAGATAGCTTCCCAGTCTTCCTGTATCTCACCGAAATCCCAGGTTGGGATACCGAGGATCAACACGTCGTACTGCTCCATCAGTGTGAGTGCGTCATCTTTCAGGTTATGCAACGTCACCAGTTCCGGGCCAATGATGTCGCGAATTTTCTCTGCCGCCATTTCGGTGTAGCAGGTGCTGGAACCATAGAACAGACCAATATTCATCGCGTAACTATCTCAATTCTTGCTTTGACTTTGCGCGTAGTGTACCAGAAACCTGTAGCAATCAGGCATAATGGCCTGACTGCAGAATCAAAGGGGCTGATGTGGAAAAGGATCTCGCACTGATCGAACAGTTTCTCGACGCACTGTGGCTGGAGAAAAACCTGGCTGAGAATACGCTCAGTGCGTACCGGCGCGATCTCACCATGCTGGTGGAGTGGCTGGCACACCGTGGGCTGTCTCTTGCTAGCGCACAAAGTGACGACCTTCAGGCACTGCTTGGGGAACGTATCGCTGGGGGCTATAAAGCGACCAGTTCTGCGCGCTTGCTCAGCGCCATGCGTCGGCTGTTCCAGCATCTCTACCGTGAGAAGATCCGCGAAGACGATCCCAGCGCGCTGCTGGCATCCCCGAAACTTCCGCAGCGGCTGCCGAAAGATCTTAGCGAAGCACAAGTTGAGAGATTATTACAGTCACCCGCAGTTGACCTGCCGCTGGAGTTACGCGATAAAGCCATGCTTGAGCTATTGTATGCTACCGGCTTGCGCGTTTCTGAACTGGTTGGTCTGACGATGAGCGACATCAGCCTGCGTCAGGGTGTGGTTCGTGTAATCGGTAAAGGAAACAAGGAAAGGCTGGTTCCGCTGGGAGAAGAGGCGGTTTACTGGCTGGAAACGTACCTGGAGCACGGCCGTCCGTGGTTGCTCAATGGTGCTTCTATCGATGTTCTGTTCCCGAGCCAGCGCGCGCAGCAGATGACACGGCAAACGTTCTGGCATCGCATCAAGCATTACGCCACACTGGCGGGTATCGACAGTGAAAAGCTTTCGCCGCACGTATTGCGTCATGCTTTCGCGACGCATCTGTTAAACCACGGCGCTGATTTACGCGTGGTGCAGATGTTGCTGGGGCATAGCGACCTTTCCACGACGCAAATTTATACCCATGTCGCGACGGAACGCCTGCGGCAGCTACACCAACAGCACCACCCTCGTGCGTGAGTGCCGACGAATTGTAACAGGATCAAATATGAAAAAGTCTTTTGCGCTGTTCACCCTGCTGGCAGCCTCATTTACCGGTTTCGCCCATGCGGATGACGCCGCAATCAAACAGTCGCTGGCTAAGCTTGGCGTCACGGGTAGCGATATTCAGCCAGCACCGGTTGCTGGCATGAAAACGGTGCTGACGAGCAGCGGCGTGCTGTATGTCACCGAAGACGGCAAACACATTATTCAGGGGCCAATGTACGATGTGAGCGGCGCGCAGCCGGTAAACGTCACCAACCAGCTGCTGATGAAAAACCTGAACGCGCTCGAAAAAGAGATGATTGTCTACAAAGCGGCGCAGGAAAAACATGTTATTACCGTCTTCACTGACATCACCTGTGGCTACTGCCACAAACTGCATGAAGAGATGAAAGACTACAACGCGCTGGGCATTACCGTGCGTTACCTGGCTTTCCCACGTGCAGGCGTGCAGAGCCAGCCAGAGCAGGATATGAAAGCTATTTGGTGTGCAAAAGACCGCAACAAAGCGTTTGATGATGCGATGAACGGTAAAGCTGTTACACCTGCATCCTGCGACATTGACATTGCCAACCACTATGCACTGGGCGTGCAATTTGGCGTGAGCGGTACGCCGGCGATTGTCCTGAGCAACGGCTATGTTGTTCCAGGTTATCAGGGACCAAAAGAGATGAAAGAGTTCCTCGACGCGCACCAGAAACAGTTTGGTGGTAAATAATCCGCGTGAAAGCCCCAATAAAATTGCGCCGCCGCGAGGTGGCCGAGCAGATTGATTTGCCAGACGATCTTCCACCACTGCTGAAACGGCTCTACGCCAGCCGTGGCGTGCGTACCGCTGAAGATCTTGAGCGGAGCGTGAAAGGGATGCTGCCCTGGCAACAGCTGAATGGCATCGAAAAAGCCGTGGAAATGCTCTACAACGCGTTTCTGGAAGGAACGCGAATCGTGGTGGTGGGGGATTTCGATGCAGACGGAGCAACCAGCACTGCATTAAGTGTACTCAGCCTGCGCGCGCTGGGCTGCGATAACGTGACCTATCTGGTGCCGAACCGGTTTGAAGACGGCTACGGCCTCAGCCCGGAAGTAGTCGATCAGGCTCATGCCCGCGGCGCACAGATGATCATGACCGTGGACAATGGGATCTCCTCCCATGCGGGCATCGATCATGCCCATAAGCTTGGGATCCCGGTACTGGTCACCGATCACCACCTGCCGGGTGACACACTCCCTGCGGCGGAAGCGATCATCAACCCAAACCTGCGCGACTGCGATTTTCCGTCGAAATCACTGGCGGGTGTGGGGGTGGCGTTTTATCTGATGCTGGCGCTGCGTACGCTGTTGCGTGATAAAGGCTGGTTCGACTCCCGCGGGATTGCCGTACCCAATCTCGCCGAGTATCTCGACCTGGTGGCGCTGGGAACAGTCGCGGACGTGGTGCCGCTTGATGCCAATAATCGTATTTTGACCTGGCAGGGTTTAAGCCGCATTCGGGCGGGCAAATGCCGTCCGGGAATTAAGGCCTTGCTGGAGATTGCCAACCGTGACCCGCTCAAACTGGCGGCCAGTGATTTGGGCTTTGCCATCGGACCGCGTTTGAACGCAGCCGGAAGGCTGGACGATATGTCCGTTGGTGTCGCTCTGCTGCTTTGCGACAATATTGGTGAAGCGCGCGTTCTTGCCAATGAACTGGACGCTCTGAACCAGACCCGTAAAGAGATTGAGCAGGGAATGCAGGCAGAAGCGCTGACCTTGTGCGAAAAACTTGAACGGAGTAGCGATACGCTGCCTGGCGGTCTGGCGATGTATCACCCCGAGTGGCATCAGGGGGTGGTCGGGATTCTGGCGTCGCGCATTAAAGAGCGTTTCCACCGTCCGGTGATCGCGTTTGCCCCGGCAGGGGACGGCACGCTGAAAGGCTCCGGTCGTTCGATTCAGGGCCTGCACATGCGCGATGCGCTGGAGCGTCTTGATACGCTTTACCCGAATCTCATGATCAAGTTTGGTGGCCACGCGATGGCAGCAGGCTTGTCGCTGGAAGAGGCGAAATTCGATGAGTTCCAGCGTCTGTTTGGCGAGCTGGTGACCGACTGGATCGACCCGGCCCTGTTGCAAGGGGAAGTAGTATCTGATGGCGAGCTTGCCCCCGCTGAGATGACGATGGATGTGGCACAAATGCTCCGCGATGCCGGTCCATGGGGGCAGATGTTCCCGGAGCCGTTGTTTGACGGCCGTTTCCGTCTGTTGCAACAGCGTATTGTCGGCGAACGCCATCTGAAAGTGATGGTTGAACCCGTGGGCGGTGGTCCGTTGCTGGATGGTATTGCCTTCAACGTTGACACGGCGATATGGCCGGACAACGGCGTGCGCGAGGTTGAGCTGGCGTACAAACTGGACATCAACGAGTTTCGCGGTAACCGCAGCCTCCAGATCATCATCGACAATATCTGGCCAATTTAGCGGCAGTAATCTCTATAAAAAAGGGCGTGGATTCGGTACAATCCCGCTCTTATCACCGCATTTTGACAAGTCCATAAAAGAAAACAGACCATGTTTGAAATTAATCCGGTAAAAAACCGTATTCAGGACCTCACGGAGCGCTCTGACGTTCTTAGGGGGTATCTTTGACTACGATGCCAAGAAAGAGCGTCTTGAAGAAGTAAACGCCGAGCTGGAACAGCCTGACGTCTGGAACGAACCTGAGCGCGCACAGGCGCTGGGTAAAGAGCGTTCCTCTCTCGAAGCTATCGTAGATACGCTGGATCAAATGGCTCAGGGGCTGGAAGATGTTTCCGGTTTACTGGAGCTGGCTGTAGAAGCCGACGACGAAGAAACCTTTAACGAAGCCGTGGCAGAACTCGACGTTCTGGAAGAGAAGCTGGCGCAGCTTGAGTTCCGTCGTATGTTCTCCGGTGAATATGACAGCGCTGACTGCTATCTCGATATTCAGGCAGGTTCTGGCGGTACTGAAGCACAGGACTGGGCCAGTATGCTGACGCGTATGTATCTGCGTTGGGCAGAAGCGCGCGGCTTCAAAACCGAAATTATCGAAGAATCTGAAGGTGAAGTTGCGGGTCTGAAATCCGTGACCATCAAAATCATTGGCGATTACGCCTACGGCTGGTTGCGTACTGAAACCGGCGTTCACCGCCTGGTACGTAAGAGCCCGTTCGACTCCGGTGGCCGTCGTCATACCTCCTTTAGTTCTGCATTCGTTTACCCGGAAGTTGACGAAGATATTGATATCGAAATTAACCCGGCTGACCTGCGTATTGACGTTTACCGCGCATCTGGTGCGGGTGGTCAGCACGTTAACCGTACAGAATCTGCGGTGCGTATCACCCACATTCCAACCGGGCTGGTAACGCAATGCCAGAATGACCGTTCCCAGCATAAAAACAAAGACCAGGCCATGAAGCAGATGAAAGCGAAGCTTTATGAACTGGAGATGCAAAAGAAAAATGCTGAGAAACAGGCGATGGAAGATAACAAGTCTGACATCGGTTGGGGCAGCCAGATCCGTTCTTATGTCCTGGATGACTCCCGCATCAAAGACTTGCGTACCGGGGTTGAAACCCGCAACACGCAGGCGGTGCTGGATGGCAGCCTGGACCAATTTATCGAAGCAAGTTTGAAAGCAGGGTTATGAGGAACCAACATGTCTGAACAACAAGCACAGGGCGCTGACGCGGTAGTCGATCTTAACAACGAACTGAAAACCCGCCGCGAGAAGCTGGCAGCACTGCGTGAGCAGGGCGTGCCGTTCCCGAACGATTTTCGTCGTGACCATACCTCAGACCAACTGCACGCTGATTTCGACGGTAAAGAGAACGAAGAGCTGGAAGCTCTGAACGTAGAAGTGTCAGTGGCAGGCCGTATGATGACCCGTCGTATCATGGGTAAAGCCTCTTTCGTGACCTTGCAGGACGTTGGCGGCCGTATTCAGTTGTACGTTTCCCGTGACGATCTGCCAGAAGGCATCTACAACGAGCAGTTCAAGAAGTGGGATCTGGGCGATATCCTGGGCGCGAAAGGTAAACTGTTCAAAACTAAGACCGGTGAACTGTCGATCCACTGCACCGAGCTGCGTCTGCTGACCAAAGCCCTGCGCCCGCTGCCGGACAAATTCCACGGCCTGCAGGATCAGGAAGCGCGTTATCGTCAGCGTTACCTGGATCTCATCTCTAACGATGAATCCCGCAATACCTTCAAAATTCGCTCCCGGATCATGGCCGGTATCCGCCAGTTCATGGTTAACCGCGACTTTATGGAAGTGGAAACCCCAATGATGCAGGTGATCCCTGGCGGTGCGTCTGCACGTCCGTTCATCACCCATCACAACGCCCTGGACCTGGACATGTACCTGCGTATCGCGCCGGAACTGTACCTGAAGCGTCTGGTGGTGGGTGGTTTCGACCGCGTGTTTGAAATCAACCGTAACTTCCGTAACGAAGGTATCTCCGTTCGTCATAACCCAGAGTTCACCATGATGGAACTCTATATGGCGTATGCGGATTACAAAGATCTGATCGAGCTGACTGAATCGCTGTTCCGTACCCTGGCACAGGATATTCTGGGCACCACGCAGGTCCCTTACGGTGAAGAAGTGTTCGACTTCGGTAAGCCGTTTGAAAAACTGACTATGCGCGAAGCGATCAAGAAATACCGTCCGGAAACCAACATGGCCGATCTGGATAACTTCGACTCTGCGAAAGCGATCGCTGAAAGCATCGGTATCAAGGTTGAGAAGAGCTGGGGTCTGGGCCGTATCGTGACCGAGATCTTCGAAGAAGTGGCCGAAGCGCACCTGATTCAGCCGACCTTCATCACCGAATACCCGGCAGAAGTTTCTCCGCTGGCGCGTCGTAATGACGTGAACCCGGAAATCACTGACCGTTTCGAATTCTTCATCGGTGGCCGTGAAATCGGCAACGGCTTTAGCGAGCTGAACGATGCGGAAGATCAGGCTCAGCGCTTCCAGGATCAGGTTGACGCGAAAGCGGCAGGCGATGACGAAGCGATGTTCTACGACGAAGACTATGTGACTGCGCTGGAGCACGGCCTGCCACCAACTGCAGGTCTGGGTATTGGTATCGACCGTATGGTGATGCTGTTCACTAACAGCCACACCATTCGTGACGTAATCCTGTTCCCGGCGATGCGCCCGGTGAAATAAGGCGTTAAGATGTAAAAAAAGCCCCGAAAGGGGCTTTTTTATTGCGCCGCGAAGGCTTTGAGTTTTTCGCGGGCGGTCGTCGCTTCCATGACCATCCACGGGCTAAACGCCCAGGGCGTCGCGTCCAGCGCGCTGAATAACGTGTCCAGTTCAACCCACTGATACTCCATCACTTCACCTTCGTTTATCGTCACTTTATTGGTGATGCGGGCAGCAAATACCGGGCAAATTTCGTTTTCTACTATCCCGGAAGGGTCGATTTCGCGGTAGCGAAAATCTGATGCGACAGGGATGATATCGGTAATTTCGGCGCCTACCTCATAGCGGCAGCGTCGGATAATAGCCTGCTCCGTCTCTTCACCCGATTGCGGATGTCCGCACACGGAGTTAGTCCAGACACCCGGCCAGGCTTTTTTGCTTAACGCGCGTCGGGTCACCAGACATTCGCCTTTGGCATTAAACAGCCAGGTGGAGAAAGCCAGATGCAGCGGGGTATGCGAGGTGTGAGCGGCGTACTTTTCCTGAGTGCCAATCACCATTCCCTGGTCATTTACCAAAATAACGTGTTCTTGAATACTCATTCATGCTCCAGTGCCAAAATGCCGAGTGGTTCAGCACCATCAGCCGGGGCATTATACGGCATTCTTATACGAACGGTTTATCCCACAGAGCGGAAAAGGGCTGACCCATATCTATCCGGACTGTTATCATAGAGCGCCATTCACGCTGACCGAGGATCTGTTTTGTTTGCAGGAAGCCTGACGAGAAATCCCATCACCGCCATTATTTACCTGATGCTAACGCTATTGCTGGCAGGTTGTTCAGGGAGCAAATCTTCGGATATGGGTGGCTATTCCGGTTCGGTCTATACCGTTAAGCGCGGTGACACCCTGTATCGAATTTCGCGCGCAACGGGAACCAGCGTGAAGGATCTGGCGCGGTTAAATAATCTCTCTCCGCCATACACCATCGAGGTGGGTCAGCAGTTGAAGGTTAGCGGTGGATCATCCTCTGGTAAAAAATCCTCGTCGAAAGGCAAAACGGCCAAAGTGACGCCATCCTATCAGGTGCCGCAATCGTCATGGCCACCGGTTGGACAGCGCTGCTGGATTTGGCCTGCCAGCGGTAAAGTGGTCGCCCCTTACTCACTCTCTGAAGGTGGCAACAAGGGTATTGATATCGCCGCTGCGCGCGGTACGCCGGTTTATGCCTCCGGGGCAGGGAAGGTGGTTTACGTCGGTAACCAACTGCGCGGTTACGGTAATCTGATCATGATTAAGCATGGTGAAGATTACATCACGGCCTATGCTCACAACGACACGATGCTGGTTAACAACGGGCAGAACGTCAAAGCAGGGCAGAAGATTGCCACCATGGGCAGCACCGGTACGGATTCGGTTAAGTTGCACTTCCAGATCCGCTATAAGGCGACGGCCATCGATCCGCAACGTTATCTTCCGGCTCCTGGTAGCAAACCGAAGTGCTAAGTGATTATTTTATCGCCATTTAGTTGTGAAGAGGCTTGTATGAAGGTGCGTAAGGTCTATAATGCCATACGCACCTCAAAGCGGGCGTAGTTCAATGGTAGAACGAGAGCTTCCCAAGCTCTATACGAGGGTTCGATTCCCTTCGCCCGCTCCAGATCTCTCCCCTTGTGGAGAAGCCTTAAAAGCCTTCTCTATCAGCAACTTAAATAGTTACCTATTTTAGTCGCCTATTGGTTCTACCATTGTGATCCGCCCTTGGTAACTGTCACGCTAAGTTACATGGTGAGATGACAGTATAACTCAGCGTTGGCGGCAGTTGCATCCTCACACCGCGATAGAAAACGTGAAGAAAAAGCCCATCCAGGCATCGTTATGTCATCGACAGATTGAACACACGCGCCCTATGAGCCACGTAAGCAGGTTTATGGTGATAACGTACCTACAAACGACATGTAGGCTCTATCAGCGCTTCAGCCACGCTCCCGCAAAGGTACACGGTTATCCTGATAAGGTGTGATCCCTCTGACAGTCTGATGAAGTCGCTACGCTTGTTGCTGTATCACCAACGGGGCTTTATGGCTTCTATTGTCCAAAATCAGAGAGTTGCACAAGTTATGCTCGATAGTTAATCTAAGATAAATCTTAGATTGCAAGAGGTTTTTTGATGTCTTCAAAAGCAAATCGAACATACAAGTATGGCGACCAACCGATAAGAATCACTACTGTCCAAGTGATTGAGGAACAGTTCGGAGGGGCGGCAACGGCGAAGCAAGTGGATGCTTATCTGAAAGAGCGATTTCCACATTATAAAGACGACACCCACTTGAATCTCATTGTCAACTCAGTCAACTGCAATCGTAGCTACTGGAGTTTCAACAAAACAGCCAGGCGAACTGATGATGTAACCCATCGGCATCATGAGTATGACCGATTGTTCAAGCGAGGGAAGATCTTTGAAATCTATCAACCCTCTATTCATGGTATTTGGGAGTTGTATCAGGATCAGCAAGGTAAATGGTGTTACCGTAAGGTGAAATCTGAGTTTGAAAAGGCTGTTGATGATGCGTCAGAACTGCCCCCGTCAGAACGCAAAGAGATTTTAGACGCTGAGAATAAAACTCCTGAGCTAATCGAGGTTACAACACGAGTTTATAAGCGAAGCCCCTATGTGGTAGCCGAAGTTCTTTCAAGGGCTAATGGCAAGTGTCAAAGCTGTAAGAGTGACGCTCCTTTTCTCAAAGTAGACGGCACACCATTTCTTGAGGTTCATCACATTGAGTGGCTTTCGAATGGTGGGGAGGATTCCGTTGAAAATGCGATTGCATTGTGCCCGAACTGTCACAGACAGGCGCATTATGGCGTTTTGGAGTTAGTACCAGTTAACAAATAAACTGAACATGCTTGTGATAGTATGAATAGGGTAAGTATCTTGGGGATTCTATGAGACCTTATTTAATATCTTGCTAAGCAGGGAATGTAAATATCGACATTTTTATATTATGGGAAACTTATGAAAAGTATCTGTAAGTTATGTCTCGAAGAGAAAGAACTACTGGAATCTCATAGCATACCAAGAAGCTATTTCAAACGATTGAAGAAGAATGATTCGCAGTTGATTATATTTCAAAAAGGTAGTAAACCAAAACGAGAAAATGTTGATCCTAAAGAGCCACTTCTATGCTTCGAATGTGAGCAGTTTATCAGCCATGAGTACGAATCGTATGGAACAAGATTGTTGAGAAATCATCATAATATACGTAAAAACTCTGACCATATTATCATCAACTCTTTCGATTATAAGCGATTTTATCTTTTCTTACTAAGTATACTATGGAGAGCCTCTATCTCTAAAAGTGTGCATTATTCAACTGTTAATGGAGTTCCTGAGTTGGATGACTTGATGAGGCATTGCATTAAAAATAAACAGGTGAGAATAAATAAACTTAGTCATTTGAAGGTGGATAACTTCATCCGTATTTGTGTATTTAGATTGATCGATACAACGAATAATATTCCTGATCACGTTATTAAATCTATTCTTAGTAACTTTGCTTTTATAAAAAGTGATGAGGCTGACAGTGTACTATGGTATTTCGTTGTGGAGGGATTTGCTATATTCTATGTTTTCTCTGCTTCTAAAGATTATCATGATGTCATTAGAATGAGATTAAAATCACAGTTAACTTCTGGTAGTCATCAGAAGATCTTTAAGATTGATATTTTTAAAGACGCTCTCTTCTCCGAGATTTTTATTGATTTACTTACTGCCGCGAATGAACAGAAATGATGATTTAATAATCAAAGTGTTCTGAATACTCTACAGACGTCTTAATACATTTGCATTGTTCAAACGGACTGATCGTCATAGATTGTATTGCTGTAAATACACGCCTTAGTATTGTCAGTCTCCTGTTAGTCTATCAAGATTAGCGTGATAAGTTCTACGTGAGTTTGTTGGGTCATGAGCGCCAGTGTTATCAGTAATACCCTGTTTTTATGTGTGACTTCTTATAAATCCATTTTATTGATCATATGTCTATAAGTCCGGTGTGTAGCGTTATGAGCTACATAACATAAACAGGTGCAGAGTGGCAATCACTGCGATCATCCGTACCCATGTACTTGTAATATGCAGGTACTACAAGTACCTCGCTTATGCTCAGCTTGTTACTTGTATCATTAACGGGGCTTTGTGGATGGTATTGTCTAAACTAAAGTACATCCAATAAGGCGGAGGAAGATGATGAGCATCACGTATAAAATCACATACGAACACAGAGACGGGAAAGAAACCAGAGCGGAGACGGTGTTACTTCGCTCTGACCACGAGCCAACACAAGATGAAGTCCAGGACGCAGTCAGAAGGGATTCCGCCAGATTTCACTCTGGCAGAGGGGGGACGGAGATTGCTGGATTCTCTATTATTTCAGTTGTATCTGAACCTTAATCCATAATGGCTTACCCCTCATTAGCCTGATTTGGAATGTTAAGAGAAAAAACAAAACACTCAAGTTGCTCTGAGGTTAAATATGTTTAATAACAAACTGTTGACGGTGGATCATGTGTATTAAAGGATTATCACTTTTTTTCTGTGCCATTTGCGTCGGTTGTAGCGGGGGTTCTCAGCGGCAAGAGCACTTAGATGTGCCTACTTATTCGGAGAGTTATGATCAGAGCTTAGGATGGCTTGTAACCGCTCGTTACAGAGACGTAAGTAACGCGGATATTGTAATGTCACTGATTGGGGACTTTTGCAAAAGCAAGGGGAAGGAAGCAACTCTATATAAGACGAATGCTGGTACTTCATCCTCCATTCAAGATATTTGGGCTTGTCAGACTCCCCCATTGTTAAATGATACAGATGTACTAAGCGGGATTTATTGCCATTTCATTGCTAACGCGCCCCGCTACTCGGTAGATTTCACGAACTCCCAAAAGGAAATTGCAGAAAAAATATTTGTTAAAACTTTCATTAAAAAGGGGATTGAATATCCAGTTGGTGGCTTTTACGAAAAGTACCTGAATAACTTTTCTGTGTGGGCAGTAGCCAAACACAAAGAGAGCGCTACTACTGATGAGGTACGTGAGTGGTTTGACACACATTGCCAGTAGGCAAAACGCTGATGCTGTTGCACCACCCATTGTCATACCATCAATGGGCAATAAGGCTTTATTGTCCAAAATCTGTTAGTTGCGCATTTTCTGCACCCTGAATACTCTGCGATTAATCCTAATAACTCAAGGGTGAGCATGGCTATCGGGAACAGACAGATTCAAGATGAATCACCTGAGGAAGAGTTAGAGCGCTTGCTGGAAGAACTTGCACTGACGCATGAGCAACGAGAGTTTATTGAGTCCATGCTACAAGAGGACGGGGATAGTACCAATGGGGAGTAACGCTTGCACCATCACTGTATTTGATGAATGGCTAATGTTCGTGTATAGACTATTTCGACTTATGATTTTACGATTTAGATAAATCATACAAGGAGGACGGTTTATGAGCGCACAGGCAGAAGAAGGAACATTACGCCGGATGACTTTAGGCGAGATAGCAATGGCTCGTAGGGTGTTCGGTGATTCGATAGTGTATAGCCGTGTCTGGATTCATTGCGACAGCTATTTACCATTCGGACTACAAAAACAGAACTACGCGATGACTCCAAACGGGGAGTTATGGTACAGAAAGTCGATGTACAGGGAAGATTTTTCCGCAAACTCGGTTTTCATCGAAGATAAATATGTTTTCATCCATGAGCTGGGGCATGTCTGGCAACACCAACACGGGCAATGGGTGAGAATGCGGGGAGCTTTTAGCTGGGCTGCTGAATATACCTACAGGCTGGATAAAGAAAAGCTCACTGATTATTCTCTTGAACAGCAAGCCTCTATTTTAGCTGATTACTGGTTACTGCTGGTTTATGGGATCAGTAAGTGGTCTTACTATCAGAGACCAGGGCGCATGGGGATGTACAGGGGCGTAGATTTGTTGCAGGATGTCCCTTCGCTTTACCAGAAAATCGTAACAGGGAAGGGGCGTTAAACATGAAAAACAAAATGTTGCTGGGTGTTGTATTCCTCTTAACGGGATGCCCTGGGCCAGGTGATCGAATGGTAGATCGTGAATCTACAACGGCATTGATCAAAGATAATCAAGTTTGTGTGTTGTCACCACTGGAGCCGCAGGAACGGATCACTGCTATTCAAATCAAAAGCGATAATAGCGACTCTCTTCACAAGATTTTCGATGACAAGCCTGTTTATGTGCCGAAGGGGGAGTGTCTTCCTGTATTTGGATTTAAGTTTACGTCTGGGGAGCGGTATAGCTTCGCGTATGACGTCCAATCTGATAAGTCAGAATCACATTTAGTCACCGCTGAACTTTCATACCCTAAAGAATAGGGGGCAAACTGCCCCTTTATATTCATTTCAACGCACGTACGTGATCAAGTAAGCGTTTAATGCGCGTATATATCTCTTAATGCATATAGTCTATCACGCTTGCTGAAGCCGCTTAACAACCTGATCGAAGGCTCCCGCTTGTAACTGGGAGATTCCTCAAATATCAGTAAGATGGGTCAGTAGGTCTTTAGTCGGTAGAAGGTGGCTTTGCTGATAGCCAGCCTATCTTGAACCATTGCTGGAGAGCAACCTTGATCTAATAGCTCTCTCACCTGTTCAGCGGTTGCTTTAATCGGTCTGCCACAATGTTTGCCTTCCGATTGAGCACGCTTGATACCTGCCGTTCTGCGCTCTGCTATCAGGTCTTTCTCCAGGCTGGCAAGTCCTGCCATCATGGTAAGCATTGCTTTACCCACTGGTGTTGACAGGTCGAACCCTTCTCGCAAGCTGACAACCTTCACGCCCTTCGCTTGCAACATTTCAACTGTCGACAGTACATCAATGGTATTACGTCCCAAGCGGTCTATGGCAATCACAATCAGCGTATCGCCTTCTCGCACATAGCTGAGTAGTTCACCAAACCCTGGACGATCTGATGCCTTTACTGCACCACTCACGGCTTTATCACTGAACCAGCGATTAACACTATATCCAGCTTCGGTTATCTGCTGCTTCTGGTTTTCAACGTTCTGGTCGCTGGTGGAAACTCGCACATATCCGATCACAGTTGTCATGATGTTCTCTAAGTCTCAAAAGATAGTATCAAAATAATAGCTGTCCCAAAATAAAAGATCAACCTTTTGAGACAAGGCGAAGCCGCATTTTGCCGTTGTGTCGGTGTAGTCTTATAAGGAGATTGTTTTGAGACTGGATAATAGAGGTTTAGGACTCGGGACTGAGAGCAAATGTAAGTGGAAATGATAATCGCGAAGCTGGTGATAGGCTCAAATGCTCGTTGCGGTTTGATTGTTGGGGTCGAGCAAATATATAGGGCGTGATTACTCACGCCTTTGTTTACATCTCAGAGCACAGGCTGAGCGTGTAGACAGCAGTCTGTCCATCATTGTTTGTGGGGCGCATAACGAAAATAGGCTCACTCCCATTGTCGATGTATGTGACGGCAATCCCTCCGTCTGGCGTGGCGTACATCTTCGCAATACTTTTCTCACCCAAGAAACCGAGTCGCCAGGTTTTACCACCCATGTTCACCTTCATACTTTTGTCCTGCACATCAAGGCGAGTTTCGACTGAAGATTTTTGGCTACCAGAATCGATCTGCCCTTCCTGGATCGCCTTACAGGTGAATGTGGTTGCACTTGAGGCGAAGGGGAGAACGATCAGTGACGTGAGAATCAATCTTTTCATGGTCTTCCTTTTCTTGTTTGATTTGGTGACAAGGCGCTGTTAGCGCATTACCTTATCTTACCACTTTAATTAATTAAATCGATCTTATAGATCAGTAAAATCGATCGATGTGGGTGATACAATGCTATTGTACAAATACTGAGCACTGTGACATTCGGCGATAACAGTCAACTGGAGTGAGGCTTATGAAGAAATCAATATTGGTGATATCGGGACTACTGATTTCACAGTTGGTGATGGCAGGACAAATCACAATGACAGATCCGCAGCAGGAAAAAACGGAGAATGGTAAGACGCTTTGCACCTATGAGAACAGCCAGTATGTTTTCACCTACGTCACTAAAGGGCAGTGCCCGTATGCAAAGACTTTCAATACCAGTAGTTCAGAGTAAAAGTGGGTATAAAAATCGCTGGTTATTTTAACATCGCAAGAAAGAACGGTTGCTTAGTATTAGCACTTAATGATTCGTCATTGATTTAGCTGTAAGCCGCATAGAATAAGGCTTTGTTGAAAGTTGATGGAAGGATAAAAGTTTCGTAAAGGCGTTAGAAAATGAATAATAAGGGAGGAATTATGATAGGTTACATCTATCAAATGTGGTTGTTTATCGGTTATTTACATCCTGTTAGTCATGAGGAGTTTTCCGGCTTTCTGGAGTGTTGTTTCATGCGGAGCACTGCGACCATGAAAGGTATGCTGCATGAGTAGCATGTAATGCGGAGCATGGAAGATATCGATTACAGGAAAGTAACCTTTGTACCTGATGTTATTACTCAGAAGCTATTTTCCTGTAAAGAAAATCTGCTATGCTCGCAGTACTCACATAACGAACATTAATACCTAAAAAACCATTAACTACTATTTAAATAGTAAATATTGATTATTTCCTGTGTTATGTACTCGTACACCTCGTCCATGAATCCATTGTGCAAGTTACTCTTGTGAAAATGAGTTTATGCACCATTACACACTTTCAGTGTTTCATTGTAAGCCTCCATTTTTACCGAAGATGCAAATAACTCTAAAGTACCTTTAGACTTTTCTGCATCCTCTGTATCAGGTTACTTGTGCAAATGGCGTAGCCATAAGAGCGGCTTACTTGCATATTAAGCCGGAAATTTCATTGTTAATAATATAGATAAGATGGTATCCGAGTCAGTGAAGCTACCGGACATCCATGATGTATGTGGGAGAGCAACGTGACCATACGATCCTTGATAGTATCTTGTTGAAAGTTAATAAATAACTTGACAAAACGTTCGTTTCATGGTAAGGTGGTATTAAGTGAGGGATATCTTCACTTCTCTAACAAATGCCCACTCTAATGACTTTATCTTCATGCCTCCTCCGGGTAAACGGTGTGGGGGTTTTGTCATGTCTGGAATATACACAATACTCATTCCCGATGAGTTGCTAAGCAGGAGGAACATTGCTTTGAAATATTTTAGTAGTGACCAGGTTTTTAATGAACTGGTCAATGGCGAAGTCACTCGTGAAGTGATATATGCATCTATGAACGTAGCCAGAAAACGCAAATACGCGGAACGTGAAAAACTGTTTGCTGATGCACTCGCTCGATTTGATGAATACCGAAAGGAAAAAACAAAATGAATATCCGATTCACTGATGACATCCACAAGGCGCTGATTGAACGTGCCAACCGTGAAGACAAATCAGCCGCCGCGCTGGTGAGTGAGTTAATAACAGCAGTCCTAAACCGAGAGGAACCGAATGACCGAAAAGAAACCAGTAGTAAACTTCGTTAATGCGATTTGCGGCTCAGGAAAGAGCCACCGTTTGAAAGAACACATTTACGACTTCAATCGAGAAGCTGTCCCAGAAAAGTTCTTAATCGTAGTACCAACCCACGCTTTAGCCGAGCAGTTCAAGCAAGAACTAAATCGTTTGAGAATCCCAAATCATCACATTTGCGTTGAAGGTGCGACTCTCAACCTGAAAAGTACTCTGGCGAACAGCTTCCAAACGAATGTGGTGATAACCACCCACGAATGTTTCACCAACTACTGCCACCTCGCTACGTTCAATCCTGAGATGCGCTCTCTACTGGCAGAACACAACGTGATGATTGACGAGATCCCTGATGGTTGGTTTGGGGCTGAAGCGAAGATCCGACATGCGGACAGAACGGCAGAAAACTTCCCATTCCTGGCATGGCTGGAAGAGCGAAACGGGTTGCTCTATTTGCGTGATGAGCACTACGACAAGCTGTACCAGTATTACCATGAGAAGCACGCTAACAGCGACAGCCTGAAGAAAGTGCTTTACGTGGCGCTCGACGGTGGTGGTGTGATGCATACCGAGTGTGATTCTTCATACAGCTTCTTTGCATACACTTATAACCCGATACTGAAGGCCGCAACGTGGGCGAAGAGCTTCACTGTGCTTGGCGCTGGTGTAGATCGCAGTGGGTTTGTATGGATGGCTGAGAACGTTGCTCAAATCGCAGTACAGGAAGCCGGGGAACACCTTCAGCCAGAACCCGAGAGACGCAAGCATAAGAACGTGCCTATCAAGATTGTGGTTGTCCTCTCAGAAGATGTCAAAAGAGCGGGGCAGTCAGAGCTGGCTAATGTTTTTAACAGTCATCTGAAAGAGATAAATCAGATTGTTGGGAAGGATTTTATCTTCGCAACTAACAACGATAAACCCATCTGTGACTTCCAAACTATTGGACTCGCTGAGCTCGGTGATCGCATGGGAGGTGAAGCTGTTTCGATGTCCAGCTACGGAATGAACAGCTACCAGGATGTTCACAGTGCTGTGTTCCTCGGATGTGCAAATCTGGGCGATAAAGATCGTAAGAGATGGGCTGACTATTGCAAACGTATCGGTTGGGATTTTGAAACGGTGATGAAGAAGAAGCGCCAGGCAATGTATCTTGAACGGTGCTACCAGTTTCTTAGCCGAACATCCATTCGCAACACTGATACCGATCACCCTCTCGTCTTTGTCGTTCCCGACATGGCGGCAGCGGAATACCTCAAAACCCATTACTTCCCTGGCTCAACCATCGAATGCCTTGGGATCAAGAAAGCTGGCAAGCAGGAAGAAACACGCTTGAAGGTGCTGGAATACAAGGCGCAAGGGCTAACTCAGAAAAAGGCTGCTGAAGTGATGGCGGTGTCTGTGAGGACAGTCGCAACCTACTGGAACCAGGGCGCTTACGTATGATTATCGCGCTTTACTGGTATCTGCTGTTCCTGTTTATCTGGGATGCAATCCGCACCTTTGAAAAACGTAGAAAAACAGAACGCAAAACTGAATCTCGGGATGTTTGATGTGGTGATTGATACAGCAAAGGGGCTAATGCCCCTTTTCTCGTTTTTTTAGTTTGTAGATTGAGCTAACACCGTTGCTGCACGCTGTTTAGTTTTTTCGCTTGAGCGCGGATTATCGCGTGCCTTAGCTGCAACTGTCTCCATTCTTTTTCGCTGGTATGGCGGAAAGTATCATGTTGTGTAAGCGGTGAAGGTGTAGTTTTGATGAGTTTTAAAGTTTGTCCGGCAGCAGAAGCGAATTTACTGGGCATTTACCATCGCCACATACCTATCTAACTCTTCCATACTTCCAGACGGCATGCTTACCACTGTTTTTTGGCTGCTTTCTATACAGCTGATGATGTCTTCGCGTGGGCCGCTGCGCCAGTCAGTGCTTGCATAAAAAGCATCAAGGACAACAACCATGTTCTCATGGCTATCAAAAGCGCGTATCAAATAGTAGCAATCCGGGTTATGCATGGAGTGTCCGAACGAAATAACCTCGATCCCGTGGCGCTGGTGTAGGGGAATGCTGATTTCCCGCATGATATTGTGAAAAGTGACTCCGGTGCCTTTGCGTAATGTGTATTGCAATATTTCGATGATTCGTTCCATTAATGCGATCCCCAAATGAGCGCCATCCCTTCGCTTTCAGGACGGACGGTTTTAAAACCGAATTTTTCATATAGCTCTGGAACATCTGCGATCAAGGTAATGTATGCTCCAACTGGTGCTTGTTGCCCGAGCCAGGACATTAATGCCTCCATGACTTTCCGGCCCAGCCCTTTACCTTGATGTTCTGGATCGACTGCAACATCTACGATTTCGAAGTTGAGCGCTCCATCTCCGACAATCCGCCCCATGTCGACAATAAGATCAGAATATTCAATATATACGCCATGACAGCTTCTTGGGAGGGCTTGTTTTGCGGCCTCAAGAGGGCGGGGGGTTAAACCGGATATGATGCGCAAGCGGCAAAAGTCCTCTGCGGGTGGCACTGCATCAACCAGAGTGTATCGTGATTCCATATTCAGCCTCAGTGCCATGAATGATCTTTTGTTTAGCATTAACAATCGCATCTATGCAATCTTCACGGTCTATTATAAAGACCGCCTCGTCACTGCCGAAAATATTTGAGGGCTGTGACTGAGTGGGGGGACGGTCATCAACTGGGGGATGACGGTAGATATTACTTTTTTTGCTATATGTTGTATGATGTTTTTTAATGTTGTGTAGATGTTTTGTTTTTTCTTTGACGCCGCTTCGCTTATTACCTACTATTAAAAAGGTTAAGTAGTTCTATCCTTCATTTAAGATGAGGTGTTTTCATGCCTAAACAAAAGGTAGTTCGTGATGCGGGTACTGGTCAGTTTGTAAAGCCGGAAGAGGCTAAGAAACGTCCAGGGACAACTGTTACGGAAACTGTAAAAATCCCCCCCTAAAAAAGGGAAAAAGTAAAAACATCTCAAAGCGCTCATTAGTAGCGCTTTTTCTATTTCTGGAGATCTTTTGATGGAAAACCATAACTTTGAAAGGCTAAAAGAACATATTTTGTCGTTATCTGTTTCAAAAAACTTCGAAGTTGCCAAAACAGAGTGGAGTCTACATTCGATAGAAGTTTCTGAAGAAATGGATTTCTGTCCCTGTGGTCAAGATATCAAAGAGCATTGCTATATTGAAAATAAAAAAAATGGCAATACCACGTATGTCGGTAACGTTTGTATAAATAGGTTTTTGAATATTTCAACTGGAACTTTGTTTGAAGGGTTGAAAAGGATTAAGAAAAATATTCATGCCAATCCAAACTTGGCATTGATTGAGTATGCAAATGATAAAGGGTATTTATACGATAAAGAGTATGATTTCCTTGTTGATACGATGAAGAAAAGAAATCTTAGTGAAAAACAAAGGTTGTGGAAAGAGAAAATAAATAATCGTATCCTTAAAGAAGTCGTTGTTAAGAATCGTACAGCAAGATGAGTATTATTTTTTAGTAACTCCGATTTGATAACGCTGAAAACCAACACATTATATACAGAGTTTAAGAAATAAGGGGCTTGCGCCCCCTTTTCTTAGATTAATGTTTTCACATCAAAATCTATGTTTGTATCGGTATCGGCTTCGTAGTTAACCTCTTCAAATCCGAAACCAAACAACTTCAGGAACTCTTCTTTATAAGCAATGTAGTCTGTTAGCTGCTCCAGATTTTCATTGGTGATCGTCGGCCACAGATCTCGACATGCTTGCTGAACGTCTTCCCGAAGTTCCAGATCGTCCATGCGGATTCGCTGCTCGTCATCAAGTTTGGCACTACCCCCATATAGGCTGGTAGTCATCAGACGATTAATTTGCTCGATGCAGCCTTCGTGGATCCCACGATCTTTCATGAGCTTGAACACGATAGAAATATAAAGCGGCATGACTGGAATAGCTGAAGACGCTTGGGTGACAACAGACTTTAACACCGCGACGTTTGCAGCACCGTTGAGAGGAGCCAGCTTGTTGCGTAACGCGTTTGCCGCCCGATCCAGGTCTTCCTTCGCCTTACCGAGCGCACCGTGCCAGTAAATAGGCCAGGTCAAATCCGTGCCGATGTAGGAGTAAGCAACGGTCTTCACACCATCAGCCAGAACGCCAGCGTTATTAAGCGCATCAATCCACAGTTCCCAGTCCTCGCCACCCATCACGGTAACAGTGTTACGCACTTCTTCTTCGGTTGCCGGTTCGATACTGGCAGTAATGATCTGATCTTTGTTGGTATCAATGGCTTTAGAGGTATAAACCTCACCGATTGGCTTCAGCGCAGAGCGAACAATTTCGCCTGTTTTTGGCATCTTTCTTACCGGAGATGCAAGCGAATAAACCACTAAATCAATCTGACCCAGATCTTCTTTGATGAGGCTGATAACTTCGTCGCGGCACTCATCGGAGAACGCGTCGCCGTTGATGCTTTTCGAGTAAAGACCTTCACGTTTCGCTGCTTCATCAAAAGCCGCAGAATTATACCAGCCCGCAGAGCCAGGCTTGGTATCCGTACCCGGTTTTTCAAAGAAGATACCGATAGTGGAAGCACCACCGCCAAATGCTGCAGAAATTCTGGATGCAAGCCCATAACCAGTTGAGGCACCGATCACCAGCACACGTGCAGGACCATCAGTGAGTTTTCCGTTTTTGCGGACGTACTCGATTTGTTTGTTTACGTTGACCTGGCAACCAACCGGATGTGTAGTTGTGCAGATGAAACCACGAATCTTGGGTTTAATTATCATGTTGATTTTAATCCATTTTGCAAAACTTCTTTAACATACAATAATGATAACTTTTTTATGAAAAGTTGTAATGAATAATACACATTCATTAACTAACTCTGGGAAGGATAATGGTCTTGTTGAAACGTTACTATAATTAGATTTCAGGGTAGTCCACCAATTCGACATACCCTGCTAACTCTTCCATGCTCGCCCCCTGTGAATAGGTACGGAATGCTTCGGTTTTCGCTTTCTGTTCAGTGTGTCCGGTGATACTGCCTATTCTTGTTTCCTGCACCCCGGCACGGTCTAAGCATGTGATGAACATCCCGCGCAAGCTGTGGAAGCATTGACGATCTGTAGCGGTAGGCAAAACCTTGTCACGCAACCTGGTGAAGTTTTGAGAGTAGTACGGCCCTTTCTTACCATCCTTCCTGTTAATCTTGTTAGCTTGTGGGAACAGGTATTCGCCGTAACTGTGGTTCAGGTATTCATCGACAATCGCAGATAGCCGGGAATGAATAGGGACGTACCGTACCCCCGCCTTAGTCTTTGATTTCGAAATGTAGAAACAGCGTACACATTCCACCGTTTTGATCTCTGACTTCTTTAGGCTTGCCAGTTCATCAAGGCGGCATCCTGAAAACAGCCCCATGATTATGATGTTCCTGATCTCCGGCTCTGCTGCATCAAGTAACTTTTGCATCTGGTCAGGTTCAAACGGCTGATAACTCTCTATCGTGCGGCGTGCTTCGAGGTTATGACCGTGAAAAGGGTTGCGGTCTGGTATGCCATCGTAGCGGCGCTTTGCAAACTCGTAGAGGCTCCCTAAACACGTTAGCCAGTTTTGACGAGATTGATCGGCGGCTCCTTTCTCCTTTTGTGTATCGAGGAACTCAGTCACCAGGCGGCGGCCTATCCTTTCTAAGGCAATGTCCGGTTGTTTGGCACTTTCAAGGAATAGTTCAACGGCTCGCGCTGATTTGCTTAACGTTGAATAAGAGCGGCGGTTTTTATAGCTTTCGGCGTATTCGTCCCGTAATAGGCACAGAGTGGGAATCGAACAGGATCGCGTTACAGGTTGAGGGCGGCTCTTGTTCTTCTTCTCTTCGGTATGCAAGGCGGCTATTGACTGCTGCAACCACTGATCGGGGTTGCTCGGATTGTACTTCCGCTTAAGCTCTTCCCATTCTAATAAGAGGTAGTTTCTGAACCGTCGAGCCTCATTGAGATCGCGGGTTGAGGTGGTTTTGCGCCACATCCGGCACGGATATAAAAATCTGAGGTACTTCGGGACGAAGATCTGAAACATCCAGATTCCGTCTTTTCGTTTGTATAGGTAAGCCTGGCCCTTGATTGACACGATAATGATCCTCTATTATCACGTAATCAGTTACCTATGCTGATCGCAATATCGTTATCTGTTAGTAGGTTACAGAAGTGGAATGGATTTTTGTTCGATTCCCTTCGCCCGCTCCAGTTTCAACTCTTCAGAAGTCTTCCAAACTCAATTTTCATTCGATAAAACAGCGATTACAGTCTTTTAAGAGTCTCTTACATATGGAATATTTCCGCTCTGAAATATTTCTCGATTAAAGATCCTGACTGTCACCATCCTTTCCTTCCTGATAATAATCATCCAAATAACAACATCATGAAATTACCGGACAACTACCTTTGTGAGATCCGACTTTCCTATTTAGAGCACATCACGTGCACACTGTTCGAATCGAGATCTATCTACAGGGATGGTGCCCGGCGGTCGTCCGAAAGCGAAAGGCCGGAAAGATCATGACTGTCTGCCTGCGGAAGAAGTAGGTCCTGAGCAGAGATAACCTGTGTAACACAGACATCAGATTCCCATTCGTCTTCGGCATACTAATGGCCATATTTGATCATGCAGTCATCCTTTGCCGGCAGCGTCATAAAGGCAACACAGGAGGCCTTATGGAACAACACAACGTTGTACCGTTCCTCCTGATCCGCCTCTCTGAATTTTCGACGTGCGTGCGTTCTGCAGGTTTTCATACGAGCTGGTGAGATTAATGGTGATATCGGAATACTCAGCGCGGAACTTATCCCGACGGCGCAACAGCCAAGACACATACACAAACAGAAAAGGCCGCATCCCGCAGCCTTTTCTTTTTCCATTCACCCTTTCGGGAACACCCAAACATGCTTTTCCGGCAGCGAAAGATGGCAGTGCTGCGGGTCGCGAACTTCATGCCCATACGCGCGGATTACAAAATCATCCCCCGCCGTGCGGAACAGGTACTCCCAGCGGTCGCCAAGATACATGCTGGTGAGCAGCGGCAGCTCAAGCTGATTTTCCCCAGGTCCCTCGACCACCGCCACGCGCTCGACGCGGATCACCGCCGTGGCTTCATCACCGCTTTGTACCCCTTCGCCCGCCTGGCCCCACAGCACCCAGCCTTTTCCTTCGATACGCGCTTTGCCGTCGCGTACTTCGGTGACCTTGCCGTGCAGGCGGTTGTTACTGCCCATAAACTCGGCGGTAAACAGCGTTTTCGGCGAGCCATACATCTCCTGCGGCGTGCCCTGTTGCTCAATTTTACCGTTGTTGAGCAGCAGGATGCGGTCAGAAATGGACATTGCTTCGTTCTGGTCGTGCGTCACCATGAGCGCGGACAAACCGAGTTTGATAATCAGCTCACGCAGGAACACGCGGGCCTCTTCGCGCAGCTTGGCGTCGAGGTTAGAAAGCGGCTCGTCCAGCAAAATCACCGGCGGGTTGTACACCAGCGCCCGGCCAATCGCCACGCGCTGCTGCTGTCCGCCGGAGAGCTGGTGCGGGTGACGTTTGCCAAGATGCCCCAGACCAAGCTGATCCAGCACATCCTGCACGCGCTGCTGGATCTCTTTGGCCGACACTTTACGCAGTTTGAGCGGGTAAGCCACGTTTTCAAAAACGGTTTTGTGCGGCCACAGGGCATAGGACTGGAACACCAGCCCCAGGTTACGCTCTTCCGCAGGGACCTCACTGCGCGGCGTGCCGTCGTAAACTTTGTTTTTGCCAATAATAATCGAACCCTGGGTGGGTTTCTCCAGGCCCGCTACTGCACGAAGCAGGGTGGTTTTGCCGCTGCCGGAAGGGCCTAACAGGGAGACCACTTCGCCGCGCTTGAGGTTCATGGAGACACCTTTTAAAACAGGATTGTCGCCGTAGGTTAAGTGCAGATCGTCAACCGCTAATTCAATCATGTATTTTGACTCCGAAACGAAGGGCAATGCCCAGACCTACCACGACCAGCAGGATGTTAATGAAAGAGAGCGCCGCCACGATATCAATGGCACCCGCAGCCCAGAGGGAAACCAGCATCGAGCCGATGGTTTCCGTGCCGGGCGAAAGCAGGTACACACCCGTTGAGTATTCGCGTTCAAAGATCAGGAACATCAGCAGCCACGAACCAATAAGACCGTAGCGGGAAAGCGGAATGGTAACGTGACGGGTGATCTGGCCACGCGTTGCCCCGGTGCTGCGCGCCGCTTCTTCAAGCTCCGGCCCCACCTGCAGCAGCGTGGAAGAGATGAGCCTCAGCCCATAAGCCATCCACACCACGGTATAGGCCAGCCAGACGCTGAAAATGGTGCTGCGCAGCGAACGCAGCCAGACGATGACGTTTTCGCGCATCCAGTCCGTCCAGGCAAACCCGGAAAGCCAGCCGGATTTCAGCGCGTTATCCAGCCACATCGGCAGGAACAGGAACACCCACAGGAATGCCAGGCCCGCCAGCAGGCCAGGCACGGCGCGCGGTACCAGCACGCTGTAGTCCAGGAAACGCGTGGTGTTATCCGGTTTACGGTGCATGGCAATGCCGACAAACAGGTAGCAGACCACCGCCAGCGCGCCGCCAATCACGCCAATCGCCATGGAGTTGACGATGGCGCGCAGCAGGTTGGGCTGCGCCCAGATGGTGCGGAAGGTGTTCAGAGAGAGCTCATCCCACAGCGAAACGCCCACGCCCCAGTTGGAGATAAACGCGCGCAATACCACGCCGAGCAGCGGAACGCCGATGGTGACGGTGAGCCAGAAGGCAATCACCGCGCCAGCAACCCAGCGCCATTTACCCAACGGTAGCGCGCGGGCCTGAGAGGCTTTTCCCTTCATGGTGACGAAGCGGTTGGCGGTGCGCATCAGGCGACGCTGGAGCATCACCAGCGGGATGGTGATGCAGATCAGCACCACCGCAACCGCCGCCATCAGGTTATAGGATGGGGTACCCATCTTGTTCGTCAGCTTATAGAGATAGGTCGCCAGTACCATGTTGCCTTCCGGGTCGCCGAGGACCAGCATCAGGCCGAACACTTCCAGCCCCAGGAAGAACAGCAGCACGGTGGCGTACAGAATGGAAGGGCGCACCATCGGCAGGCTGACGGAGGTCATCACCTGCCAGGGCGACGCCCCCGCGGTGCGCGCGGCCTCTTCCACATCGGAACCCACGCTGCGCAGCGCTGACGAGATATACAGATAGGCGTGCGGGACGTGCGTCAGACCGGCGATGACCACAATGCTCGACATGTCGTAGATATTCCACGGCACAAAGCCAATCAGCGCCTCAGCCCACTGGGAGAGAAAGCCTACTGGACCGGCGGCTACCACGTAGCCGAAGCCCAGTACCATCGGTGAAACGAAAATCGGGACCAGGATCAGCGGCTCAATCAGCCGGCGACCGGGCAGGTCGGTACGCACCATCAGAAACGCCAGCACGCCGCCCAACGGAATAGAGATAAAGACCAGCCCGAAAGCAAGAATAAAACCACTTTTCAGGGCTTTATAAAAATCAGGGTCGGTGAAAATAAACTCAAATGATTCAAAGCTCCACTCTTTTGACGGCGAAAAGAACGGGGCGGACAGGAAGCTCTGTATCACGATAAACGACAGCGGCGTGTAGATAACCAGGGCGGTTATCAGCACGACGATGCCTCGCGGCAGGCTTTGCCACTTTCTGCGTAATGTATTCATGGGGTATCCCTGGTGTTGCAGCCCAGAAAAACGAACTCAGTCGATAAGGGAGCGCGGCGGCCTGCGCCGCGCTCAGACGCTTATTTGCCGGCGGCGGTACGCCACTCTTTGATGTACTCCAGGCGTTTTTTCGGCTGCAGGTATTCCAGCAGCGTTTCATCAACCGGGATCGGCTTCAGCGCGTTGCCGAGGATTTTGGTCAGGCCGTCGATATCATTTTTCCCTTCGATATCGTTACGAATGGACGGAATGTCAGCCTGGTTTGCCAGAATGTTTTGCCCTTGTTCAGACAGCACATAGTCCAGCCACAGTTTTGCCGCATTGCTGTTTTGCGATTGCTGGCTGATGAACGACACGCGCGACAGCACCAGGGTGTAATCTTTTGGATAGGAAATGCCGAGCGACGGATCGTTCTTCGCACGTGCTTCCGCATAAGATCCGAGGATATTAAAGCCGATCAGGTTTTCACCGGAGGAGACGCGCTCCATCATGGTACCGGTAGAGGACTGTACCGATAAACCACCTTTGGCAACGTCTGCCAGGGTTTTGAAGTAATTAGGATCGGCATTGTGATCCTGGACTGAAAGCATAAAGCCCAGACCCGATTTTTCGATGTCGTAGGTGGTGACTTTGCCCTTGAATTTGTCCGTCTGGCTGGCAATCAGCTTCGCCAGCGCGGTGTGAGAGTCCGGCACGTCGCCGGCCGGGATCAGACGCTTGTTGTAGATAAAGACCACCGGCTCATAGGTGGTGCCGTATGCTTTATCTTTCCAGACTGCCCATTTCGGCAGTTGGCTTTGCTCCGGAGATTTGTACTCCATGGCGTAGTCGGTGGCGAGCTTCAGACCGGTGTCCATGGATGAGCTCCAGACCACGTCGCCGCTCACACCACCTGAGGCCTGTTCGCTGATGAAACGGTTGTACAGCTCGGTGCTGTTCATGTCGTTGTATTCAACTTTGATGCCCGGGTAGGTTTTTTCGAAGCCCTGGATCAGCGGCCCGGCAGCTTTGATGTCGGTGGTGGAGTAGATAACAACCTTGCCCTCTTTCGTTGCGGCATCAACAACTTTTTGATACTCAGCAGGATAGCCCTGCGGCAGGGCAGACAGTGCAGAAGCAGAGAACAGTACAGTAGCGGTAAGCAGAGAAATTCGGAACGTGTTCGACATTATAGTTAACCTTTTAGTTACATTTGAGGAACTAATTGTCAACATAGCGCAGTGGGCTCCACCCACAATAGGGTGAAGCGGGCAATGATTCCGAAGTGTGATTGTTGCCGTCGTTTCAGCAATTAACACCATAAAATCCGCGAACGTTAGCCTGTGAACGGTTTCGGATTACGGTTTATCGGCGGCTTTGCGGTACAACCTTCGCGGATGACCAATATTGCCATACAGCATTTCGACGCTGATTAACCCGCTCTCCACGCAGTATTCAAGATAGCGACGCCCCGTGGTTTTACTGATCCCGACGTTCTCCACTACCTCTTCCACCGACATCGCCCTGTCGGGATTGTCGGCGAAAAATTGTTTCATCCGTTCCAGCGTTTGGGGCTCAATCCCTTTCGTCGACGGTGTAACGGACGATTCCGCGGCAGGCAGGTTAAACAGGCGATCCAGCGCATGCTGGTCGACCACCTTCACCTGCTGTACGGTATGGATGAAGCGCATAAACCGCTCAAGAGAGGCGTGCAGACGCTGGAAAAAGACGGGCTTAATCAGATAGTCGAACGCACCGCTGCGCATGGCATGGCTGCAGGTTTGCATATCGCTGGCGGCGGTGATGAAGATCACCGAGCATTCGTAGCTTTTTAGCAGTGGGTTGTCGATTAACTCCACGCCTTTACCGTCCGGAAGATAGTTATCCAGCAAAATTAGCCGCGGCTGATGCTGACGAATCAGGCTACAGGCCTGCTCAATGGACGCGGCGATGCCCACCACGCGCAAAAGGAAATTTTGCTCGATATACTCGCGATGCAGCTCCGCCAGGTGCGGTTCATCTTCAACTATCACAACATCAAGTGGTCGGGTCATGCTGTTGCCCATTCGGAATAAACACAGAAAAAATAGTGCCCTGTGGCGTGTTGTCGGCAATCTCAATACTGCCGCCAGCCTTATCGATATATCCTGCCACCAGAAACAGACCAATACCGTGCTCGGTGCCGACAATGTCGTTCTCACTGTCTGGTTTACTGCTGAACCCCTGGCGGAAGATATGCGGCTTCATCGTATCATCCACCCCACAGCCACGGTCAGCCACCTCTATCAATAACTCCTGATTGCGGTCAGAAATGTAGAGCTCAACAGGTGCAGGCACCGGCGCTTTCAGGGTTGCATCCACGGCGTTATCCAGCAGATTACCAATAATGGACATCAGCTCCGTTTCATTGAGGGTGGCTGGCATGCGGGTGAGCTGACAGGCGGGATCAAACAGCAGTTCAATGCCTTTTTCGCGTGCGCTGACATATTTTCCTAACATCAGCCCACACAACGCCGGAGAAACAAAACGGGCAGAGACAAAGTCCAGCACGCGCTGCGCCCCTTCTGACTGCACCTGGATGTAACGGATTGCCTCATCATAGTGTTTCATTTGCAGCAACCCCACCAGCGTGGCGGTCCAGTTCAGCTGTTCGTGGCGCATAATGCGCAGGTTATCCGCATAGCGTTTGATCTGACTGAGCTGGCTGCTAAGCGTGTTAATGTCGTTTTTGTCGCGAAAGCTATATACCCAACCACTCTCGACACCCGGTTCAACCTCGATCGCCACGCGGTTAACGATCACCTCTCGCTGATTAAGCACCGCAATCTGGTCGTGGTTGCCGCTGCTCACCGAAGCGTAGCGCTGAGACAGGAATCCCGGGGAGGTTTGCAGAACATCTTTCAGCGGTTTGCCGATAAGGTCTTTCTCACTTTGCCGAATATCCAGCATCTCTCGTGCCGCACGGTTAATGAGAATCAACTGCTTCTCTTTATTAATGGCGAATATCCCTTCATACATGGCTTCCAGCAACGCTCTTTGCTGCAAAACCAGTTGAGCAATATCCTTTGGTTCAAGCCGGAACATCTGCTTTTTAAGATTGCGGGTAAACAGCCATGAGAAAATAAACAGCAGCAGCAGAAGACCTGCACCGTACAACCCGGATTGCCAGAGAATGCGGGCATTAATATTGGCGATATATGAGGTCAGATAGCCGACGGAAACAATGCCAATCACCTGGTGCTGCGCGTTAAAGATGGGGGCTTTGCTGCGCAGTGAAACCCCGATTCCGCCCTGGCGCACGGAAATAATGGTTTTGCCTTTTAACACCTCGGCATTATCCCCACCGATCATCGGTAAATTAATCCGCTCCGGGGATTCAGAATGATAAAGGTGCTGTTCCTGGGGATCGCCAATCACAATATAGCTGGCATCGCTTTCGGCACGCAGCGGCTGAATTAACCGGGCAATGCCGGGGATATCTCGGGCCGCAACCATTGCCGCCAGACCCGGCATCAGCGCGATCTGACTGGCCTGAACCCTGGCGCGCTGGCCAAGATCGTGATGGAGCTGTCGGTCAATAAAATGAAACAGGATCGTTCCCAGCAGAACTAACAGCAGGCAGGAGAAGCACACCAGCGCTAAAAAAAGCTTTACCTGAAAAGAGAGTCTGCGTTTCATTCAACCTGCGGTAGCCATTTAAAAGTGAGACATTTGCGGAGCCTGACATGCACATCAGGGGCGCGCAATCCGGCATGAAAAGAGTTGTGACCTGGCTTTTCGTTTTCGGTGTAATAGCCATCGGGATCGCGTAAGGCTATGCTTCATTTCATACCAGAATAATTACAGAGGCAATGTCATGGATAAAGAACTACTGGATGCAGGTTACCGGGCCTATACCGGCGAGAAAATTGATGTTTACTTCAATACCGGGATCTGTAAACACTCAGGTAACTGCGTACGCGGAAGCGCTAAGCTGTTTAACCTGAAACGTAAACCGTGGATCATTCCCGATGAAGTGGACGTTGAAACGGTTGTACGTGTGATTGATACCTGCCCGAGCGGTGCGTTGAAGTATCGCCAAAAATAAGCGAGGAACCATGGATATTCTGGAAGGCCATAACAAGTTTTACGTGAACGATGCCCACGGAAATCAGGTCGCGGAGATTGTTTTCGTACCGACCGGCGAGCACCTGAGCATTATTGAGCACACCGACGTCGATCCGAGCCTGAAAGGGCAGGGCGTTGGCAAACAGCTGGTGGCGAAAGTGGTGGAGAAGATGCGCGGTGAGAACCGTAAAATTATTCCGCTGTGCCCGTTTGCTAAACATGAGTTTGATAATACGCGGGAATATGACGATATTCGGGCGTAAGTAACACCGGCGATGGCCGGTGTTTTTTATCTTGCCTGCTCAAACAGCAATACCATCGCTATCAGCACCATCAACCCTCCCGATGCTCTGCTCACCAGACGCGCCGCCTGTGGCCGGGTCGCCAGCACGGCTTTCGAGCCATACCCCACCAGCAGGTAGACCAGCGTACAGGTGATAAGATGCATCATCCCAAGCGCAGACATCTGCATCGCTATCGACCAACTTCCGGTTGGGTCTGTAAATTGCGGAAGCAGGGCCAGGAACAGCAAAAAAACTTTCGGGTTTAGGCCGCTAATACAGAGTCCTTTCACCGCCCACTGTGTCCAGTTTCCCGTATGGCGGGTGGCCTTTTCCGGTGCGGCTGGGTGACGCAATAACGTTATGCCAAGCCACAGGAGATACAGGGCTCCCGCCACGGTCAGCCCGGCTAACGCCATTGGATGTTGAGCAATTAAAACGCCCACGCCCGCAACCACTATCATCGTAGCCAGCAGATGACCGGACATCAGCCCCATCACAGCCGGGACCACGCGTCGACCGTTAATTCCGGCGCTAATGGCATAGGCCCAGTCCGCCCCCGGCGTCATAATAAGCAGAAAAGAAACCACCCAAAAGCCGGCCACAATACTCATTTCCATCGTCCTGAAGACCCCCGCAGTGCGTCAAACGTTGAGAAAAAGAATATCGCTAACCCTGCGAAATAGGCTTTCAATGTTATGCTCATAACACGGTGAAACTGAGAAAATCTTCCACATGGATAGCATTGATAGAAAAATTCTTGCGGAACTGCAATCTGACGGTCGTTTATCACTTACTGAGCTGGCAGAGCGGGTGAATCTGAGCCTCTCGCCGTGCCATCGTCGCGTGCGGGCGCTGGAGCAAAGCGGAGCCATAACGGGATACCGCGCCAGCCTCGATCCCGCCAAAATGGGATTTAACTTCCTGGCGATAGTATTTGCGACGCTTAAAGAGGGTGACAGAAAAGCGGTTAGCGCCTTTGAAGATGCGGTGGAAGAGATACCGCAAATCGTGCTGGCACAGCGTTTATTTGGCGATCCCGATTATTTGATGCACGTTGTGACGCGTGACCTGTCTGCATTTCAAAAACTCTATGACGAGAAACTCTCAGCGATGCCGGGCGTGCAGCATCTTCGCTCGACGCTTGTCATGAAAACGGTCGTTCAGGACAGGCCTTTTCCGCTGGATACGACAGGACGAGACTGAATGGCGTGCCCGGCAGAGCGACGGGCACGAAAGGGATTAGCCGACAAACATCACCGACACGCACAGCACGCCGACGATCAGCGTCAGCAGGTTGCCAATGGAACGGTACTGTTTCAGGGACGGGATCAGATACGTCGACAGCGTCGGCATGATAAACAGGATCATGGCGATAAGCGGACCGCTGATGGCATAAATCATCGAAATGGCATTCGGGTTTATGCAGCAGACCGCAAAGGTGATTAACGACACCCCGATAATGGAAACTGCACGGTTAAAGGCGCGGCTCTTTTTCACGCCCACCTGATTCAGCGACGACTTCACGATCTCCGTCGCCCCTTCAATCACGCCAAAATAGGTGCCGAGGAACGATTTCGACATCGCAATAATCGCCACGATAATCCCGGAAATACCCAGCCATGCCGGAGAGGAAGGCATCATCGACAGCGCGGACAGGATCGTAACCCCTTGCTCTTTGGCGGTCACAATATAAGACGGTGGAATAGAGAGCAGGCAGCTGAAGACAAAGAACAGCACGCTCAGGCAGATAATGAGGTACGCCACCTTCATGATTTTCTTGCATTTATCCATAGCACCGTCAGCAAACTTCTCACGACGGTCAACGGCAAACGTTGAGATAATCGGGGTATGGCTGAAAGCAAAAACCATCACCGGAATCGAAATCCATACCTGATGCAGGGTATGTTGATCAAATGCCATCTGGCTGGTGAGCAGCGAGGGTTGCCAGCTTCCCGTCAGATACAGGGAGACAAACAGGAAATAGGCAATCAGGGGAAACACCAGGAAGCCCATCACTTTTATCGTGATATGTCGTCCCATCAGGAAGATCAGATTAAGAACCAGCACCACCCCCAGGCTGACCAGTACGCGAACGGCGGTATCCACCGTCAGGTGTTTTGCCAGTTGCTCCGTGAGCGAGTTGGTGATGGCCACCGCATAAATCTGCACCACCACAAAGAAGGCGATGAAATAGAGCGTGGTGATCAGGTTGCCAATCTTCCTGCCGTAATAGTGCGATACGGCGCCGGTGATCCCTTCATTGCCTTTGGTTTTCGACGACAGGATAAATTGTGCCAGCGCTCGGTGCGGCCAGTAGGTTAACGGATAAGCCACAAGGGCGGTAATAAACAGGACGATAGCGCCTGCGGAGCCCAGCTGAATGGGCAAGAACAGCGTTCCTGCGCCCACGGCCGTGCCGTAGAGAGCGAAACTCCAGAGAGTCTCATCTTTTGACCAAATTTTCGACATTAGAGCAACGTATCAACTATCAAACCATCGGAATGGAGTGCAATTTACCATAGTTATGCGTAGAGAGCGCAGTTGCTTCGACGGAGTTTGGCCGGACCAGTCGTCCGGCCAGGGGGGAGTTAGCCTGCCAGGGCGCGTCTTTGCTGACGACGCTTAATGAATTTTTCACGTAACGTGTCATATGCCCAGTTGTAGAACATGGTGTACGGCAGGAAGAACAGGAAGAAACCTATTTCCAGCGTGAATGCCTCTAGCAGCGTGACGCCCAGCACGGCGGCGACAATCGACAGGCCGATCACGATGAACCCGCATTCGAACCCCAGGGCATGCAGCGCACGGACTTTTGCCGTACGTTTGACGCGCTGAACAGGCCAGAAACGGTCGAAGCCGAAGTTATAAATAATGTTCCAGAGCATGGCGGTGGTGGCCAGAATAATGGTTAACCCGCCCATCTCAACCACGGAACGCTGCATGAGCCACGCCGCCGTAGGGGCGAGGATCGCCGTGGCAATCCCTTCGAAACAGACAGCATGAAAGATCCGCTCCGGCAGTTTACGTTGGAGTGCATCCTGGTGTTGCATAGTCATAGACCTCGTTAATTCGCCAGTATGGGCGTTGATGGGGCCTATTTTTATCGTTAAAGATGATATATTAAAGATGGTATCCATCGTAAAAGTAGATAGATCATGCGCTATTCCCCCGAAGCCCTTACTGCGTTTGTTGAAACCGTCGCGGCGGGTTCTTTTTCTGCTGCCGCACGCCGGTTGCGTAAAAGCCAGTCGACGATCAGCACGTCCATTGCCAATCTTGAAGCCGATCTGGGTTTCGAGCTTTTTGACCGCTCGGCGCGCCAGCCGGTGTTGACGGCTCAAGGGGAGCAGGTGCTGGGCTATGTGCAGGCCATCCTCGCCGCCAGCACGCGGCTTGATGAGCTGGCAGTATCATTAACGGCGCAAACGGAGGCGCGTCTGACATTTGTCCTTTCCGATACCCTCAATCCGGATGTGCTGGAAGATCTCATGAACCAGTTTGACCGGCGCTTTCCTCATACGGAATTCGAATGCCTGATTGGCGAAGAAGAGGACGTCATCGATCTGCTGCAAAAGGAGCGAGCGCAGATTGGCCTGACGGAAGCGCGGGACAGTTATCCTACGGATATCGGCGTCACACGGCTGCCGATGCAGACCCGCATGGCAATATATGTTGCGACCACGCATCCTCTGACCGGCCAACCTGAAATTCAGGCCGACGAACTGCACGGCTGGCGAGAGTTGCGGCTCAGCACCTATCTTGAGCGCGAGGCGGCGCTCGCGCGCGGGCCCGTCTGGTCAGCGCCGAATTACCTGTTACTCTTGAGTATGGCAGTACAGGGATTTGGCTGGTGCGTGTTGCCGTGCGCACTGGTGGATGAATTTGCCGCCGCGAAATCCCTGGTACAGCTAAATGTCCCCGGCTGGCCGCGGGCGACAGGGATCGATCTGCTATGGAATAAACGATCCCCGCCAGGTATTGCCGGAAGCTGGCTGCGGCAGTATCTGCAGGATGCGCGCTGATCCTTGTGATTAAACTCACTATTTTTAAACAATTAAGATAATTGCCAGTAACAATCCTCTACTATCGTCATGTCATTTAACACAGAGGTCGTGATGAAAGATGTCGTAATAGTGGGTGCGTTGCGTACAGCTATCGGCTGTTTTCAGGGAGCGCTTGCGCGTCACTCGGCGGTTGACCTGGGCAGCGTGGTAGTAAAAGCGCTGGTGGAACGTAGCGGGATCGCAGCCCATGAAATTGATGAGGTGATCCTGGGACAGGTTCTGACTGCCGGAGCCGGGCAAAACCCTGCGCGCCAGGCGGCGCTGAAAGGTGGGTTGCCCAATACCGTCTCCGCAATCACCATTAACGACGTCTGTGGATCAGGACTAAAAGCGCTACATCTTGCAACGCAAGCCATTCAGTGCGGTGAAGCGGATGTGGTCATTGCGGGCGGACAAGAGAACATGAGCCGCGCGCCGCACGTATTGACCGACAGCCGTACCGGCGCACAGTTAGGCAACAGCCAGTTGCTTGATAGCCTGGTGCATGACGGGCTCTGGGATGCGTTCAATGATTATCATATGGGTGTGACGGCGGAAAACCTGGCGCGCGAGTACGGCATCAGCCGTGAGCTGCAGGATGCTTATGCCTTAAGCTCGCAGCAAAAGGCGCGCGCGGCGATTGATTCCGGCCGTTTTCGCGATGAAATTGTCCCTGTCAGCACGCAGCGTCAGAACGGCGAGGTTGTCGTGGTGGATACCGATGAGCAGCCGCGTACCGACGCCAGCGCTGAAGGTCTGGCGAGGCTTAACCCTGCTTTTGAAATGCAGGGGTCGGTTACGGCGGGAAATGCTTCCTCCATTAATGATGGCGCAGCGGCCGTCATGATGATGAGCGAAAGCAAAGCCCTTGAGCTGGATCTCCCCGTAATGGCCCGCATCAAGGCGTTTGCCAGCGTAGGTGTTGATCCTGCGTTAATGGGGATCGCGCCAGTGTATGCTACCCGTCGCTGCCTGGATCGTGCGGGGTGGCAGCTCTCAGATGTGGATCTGATCGAAGTAAACGAAGCCTTTGCCGCTCAGGCGATCTCGGTCGGCAAAATGCTGGAGTGGGATCCCCTGCGGGTAAACGTCAACGGCGGGGCGATCGCGCTGGGACATCCTATTGGTGCGTCCGGCTGCCGGATCCTGGTATCGCTGGTCCACGAAATGAAAAAGCGGAACGCCCGTAAAGGCATTGCCACACTCTGTATAGGTGGCGGGCAGGGGGTGGCGCTGGCCATCGAACGTTAACCTCTTCTCATTCTAAAAAACCTCCTGCGGGAGGTTTTTTTATGGTGCTGTGTTTCTCAATCCCCATTTATCGTGATCCGAACGTCATTTCCGATACAAACAAAAATAAAAATGAAACGTTGTTTTAAATATAATTGAAAAGCCCACTTTATGCCGATAGTATGTGCTCATCATGAAAACGGAACGCTGTTTCGTTTATTTTCTGCCTTCGGGCATGACCACATCTGGAGGTTATCGTGGACATCAGACAAAGCATCCACAGTGCGCACGCCAAAACGCTGGACACTCAAGGGCTGCGCAATGAGTTTTTAGTCGAGCAGGTGTTCGAGGCCGACAAGTACACCCTGGTCTACAGCCATATCGACCGCATTATTGTGGGCGGGATTATGCCCGTCACGAGCAGCGTCTCCGTGGGCGGTGAGGTCGGTAAACAGCTGGGCGTGAGTTATTTCCTCGAGCGTCGCGAGCTGGGTGTGATTAACATCGGCGGGCCGGGTACCATCACCGTAGACGGACAGTGCTATGAGATTGGCCATCGCGAGGCGCTTTACGTGGGTAAAGGGGCGAAAGATGTGGTCTTCGCAAGCATCGACGGCAGCAGGCCTGCGAAGTTTTACTACAACTGCGCCCCGGCTCACTCCACTTACCCAACCAGGAAGGTCACTCCGGCAGACGTTGCCCCTGTGACGCTTGGCGACAATCTCACCAGCAACCGCCGCACCATCAATAAATACTTCGTGCCAGATGTGCTGGAGACCTGCCAGCTCAGCATGGGGCTGACCGAACTCGCGCCGGGTAACCTGTGGAACACCATGCCGTGCCACACCCACGAGCGCCGCATGGAAGTCTACTTCTATTTCAACATGGACGAGGACGCCTGCGTGTTCCACATGATGGGACAGCCGCAGGAAACGCGCCATATCGTGATGCACAACGAGCAGGCGGTGATTTCACCGAGCTGGTCCATTCACTCCGGCGTAGGGACGAAAGCCTACACCTTTATCTGGGGAATGGTGGGCGAAAACCAGGTCTTCGATGATATGGACCATATTGCGGTCAGCGATCTGCGCTAGTCGCGGGCAGTGAAGCATAAATCTGCCTGTGAGTGACAGGCGTTGAAAGAGTAAGGAATAAACATGATTCTGGATGCATTCTCTCTTCAGGGGAAAGTGGCTGTGGTTTCGGGGTGTGACACCGGACTGGGTCAGGGGATGGCGTTAGGTCTGGCGGAAGCGGGTTGCGATATTGTGGGGATTAATATTGTTGAACCGACTGAAACCATTGAACGCGTGACGGCACTGGGTCGCCGTTTCCTGAGCCTGACTGCCGATCTGCGTAAAATCGACGCCATTCCTGAACTGCTGGAACGTGCTGTCGCGGAATTCGGACATATCGACATTCTGGTAAACAATGCCGGACTGATTCGTCGTGAAGATGCGATTAGCTTCACTGAACGCGACTGGGACGATGTGATGGATCTGAACATCAAGAGCGTGTTCTTTATGTCCCAGGCAGCGGCGAAGCACTTCATCGCACAAGGGAAAGGCGGCAAGATCATTAATATTGCCTCGATGCTCTCTTTCCAGGGCGGTATCCGCGTGCCGTCTTACACCGCGTCCAAAAGCGCTGTAATGGGCGTGACCCGCCTGCTGGCAAACGAATGGGCGAAACATAATATCAACGTCAATGCGATTGCACCGGGCTACATGGCGACCAACAACACGCAGCAGCTGCGTGCGGATGAACAGCGTAGCGCGGAAATCCTTGAGCGTATTCCTGCTGGCCGTTGGGGGCTGCCGGGCGATCTTATGGGGCCGATTGTCTTCCTGGCCTCCCCGGCATCGGATTACATCAACGGTTACACCGTGGCTGTAGACGGTGGCTGGCTGGCGCGTTAATTCAATCTGTATTAAGCACCTCTGCCCATGGGCGGAGGTTTTTTTTACGTAAAATTGGCTTAGTCCATATCGGTAAAGATGAAAAATCCATACTGAAAAATCATAAATGACGGTAATCACACTTTTATTTCTTAAATATTAATTGATTAGTAAAAATGCGTGATTATTCGCCACGAGTTGAAATTGTAATGTCCATCACAGAACCGTATGCCGTAGCGGAATAATCCATAACTTCGCGATTTCCGACCTGACACTTTTCCTCGCTTTCTCGTAATTTCAGTTAACGAATTTTGCTGTTGAGGCAGGAAAAATATGACATCTATAAATGACTCTACCCTTATGCCCGCTGCGCTGCGTGATACCCGCCGAATGAATCAGTTTGTTTCCATTGCGGCCGCGGTAGCGGGCTTATTATTTGGACTGGATATCGGCGTGATTGCCGGTGCATTACCGTTTATAACCGATCACTTTACCCTGAGTAGCCGTCTGCAGGAGTGGGTGGTGAGCAGCATGATGCTCGGCGCGGCCATCGGCGCGCTGTTTAATGGCTGGCTCTCGTTCCGCCTGGGGCGTAAGTACAGCCTGATGGTCGGGGCGATTCTGTTTGTTGCCGGCTCCATTGGTTCCGCGTTTGCCACGAACGTTGAAGTGTTGCTGCTTTCCCGTGTGCTGCTCGGTGTGGCGGTCGGGATTGCTTCCTATACGGCACCGCTCTACCTCTCCGAAATGGCGAGTGAAAACGTGCGTGGCAGGATGATCAGCATGTATCAACTGATGGTGACGCTGGGTATTGTTTTGGCGTTCCTGTCCGATACCTACTTCAGCTACAGCGGCAACTGGCGCGGGATGCTCGGCGTGCTGGCTTTACCGGCACTGGTGCTGATTGTACTGGTGGTTTTCCTGCCAAACAGTCCGCGCTGGCTGGCGCAAAAAGGACGTCATGTGGAGGCCGAAGAGGTGCTGCGCATGTTGCGCGATACCTCGGAAAAAGCACGGGAAGAGCTGAACGAGATCCGTGAAAGCCTGAAGCTGAAGCAGGGAGGCTGGGCGTTATTTAAGATCAACCGCAACGTGCGCCGCGCGGTGTTCCTCGGCATGTTGCTGCAGGCAATGCAGCAGTTCACCGGGATGAATATCATCATGTACTACGCGCCGCGCATATTCAAAATGGCGGGATTCACTACCACGGAACAGCAGATGATGGCCACCCTGGTGGTGGGGCTTACCTTTATGTTCGCCACTTTTATTGCGGTGTTCACCGTGGATAAAGCCGGACGCAAGCCGGCGCTGAAAATTGGTTTCAGCGTAATGGCGCTCGGTACGCTGATCCTCGGATACTGCCTGATGCAGTTTGATAACGGTACGGCCTCAAGTGGTCTTTCTTGGCTCTCCGTCGGTATGACCATGATGTGTATTGCCGGGTATGCGATGAGCGCCGCGCCTGTGGTGTGGATCTTGTGCTCCGAAATTCAGCCGCTCAAATGCCGTGACTTTGGCATCACCTGTTCCACGACCACCAACTGGGTATCGAATATGATCATCGGCGCGACATTCCTGACGCTGCTGGACGCAATTGGCGCGGCGGGAACGTTCTGGCTCTATACGGTGCTGAACGTGGCGTTTATTGGCGTCACGTTCTGGTTAATTCCAGAAACAAAAGGCGTCACGCTGGAACATATTGAACGCAAGCTGATGGCGGGAGAGAAACTGCGTAATATCGGCGTGTGATCGTATTGCCTGTTTAAGCGCTTACAACGTATGCCGGAAGGGCATAAAGGGGGCGCTTAATCACAATAATCAGGTGGTGAAATTCACTACTAATTTTGGCAGGGGACAGATAAATCAAAAGATTTCATTTTAAGATAATTCTTAAGTTGCGGTATCATCGGACCACCGCTAACGTTTGAGCAAAGATGCACTGCATCCTAAAAATATTTCATATGTCTGAGATGGATATCAAAAAAAGCACCGATCTTGATTTTCCCCATTATGCCCCCCCGGCCGTACACGCTAAAGAGATAGATCTTCTCGGCCTGGTAGCAGTTCTTGTGGCAGCGAAAAAGCGTATTGTCACCATTACCCTTGTTTTTGCACTGGTGGGGTTGGCCGTTTCATTTTTACTGCCGCAGAAGTGGACCAGTAAAGCGGTGATTACCCCGGCAGAACAATCGCAGTGGAACCCGCTGCGCCAGATGATGGTGGCATTACAGGTGCTTGATGTAGACGTGAAGATTACCCGTCCGGAAGTCTTTGACCTGTTCATTAAAAAGTTTCAGTCGCAGTCATTGCTTGAAGAGTATCTGAAATCCTCTCCTTACGTGATGTCGCAGCTTAAAGACTCCGAGGTGGATCCGCTTGAACTGCATCGGGCGATAGTCAATATCTCAGATAGAATGAAAGCAGTGAATGACGCCCAGGGAAAAGACGCGGACAAAGCGCCATTTGTCTCCTGGACATTAAGCTTCACCGCGCCGACAGCGGGTGATGCTCAATCCGTCCTGGAGGGATATATCGACTATATTACGGCTATTGTCGAGAAAGAGACGGTGCAGAATATCCGTAACCAGATCGCCCTCAAAAAGAACGTTGTTGAGCAGCAGCTGGAACTGGATCGCGTCCGCCTGACCAATATTCACAATACTAACCTGCAGCGACTGAATTATTCGCTGGAAGTGGCGAATGCAGCAGGCATCAAGAAGCCGGTCTACAGCAACGGACAGGCGGTAAAAGATGACCCGGACTACTCTGTTTCGCTCGGCGCTGACGGGATCGCACAAAAGCTGCAGATTGAAAAAAATCTGAAGGACGTGACCGAGCTGAATGCGGATTTCCAGAACCGCGAATACCACCTGGCGCAGCTGAAAAAACTCTCCTTTGCCGATGTCAAACTTGAGCCATTCAGATACCAGCTTTCCCCCTCCATGCCGGTGAAAAAAGATGGCCCGGGTAAGGCATTGATTGTCGTCCTGGCGGCGCTCCTGGGAGGGCTGTTTGCCTGCGGTAGCGTTTTACTGCGCGAAGCAATGCTCACCCGTAATCCGCTGCCGGAGCCGGTGACGGAATAAACTCTGCAGGTTAACAAGGCGCTGAATACAGCGCCTTTTTTTATTGGGGTAGGTTGTGCTAGAAAGATAGACCAGAGATAAGGAGGGGTGATGAAAACAATCGGTCTTTTAGGTGGAATGAGCTGGGAATCAACAATCCCGTATTACCGCCTGATTAATGAAGGGGTAAAGCAGCGTCTGGGCGGCCTGCACTCCGCAAGCTTGCTGCTGCACAGCGTTGATTTCCATGAAATCGAGGCCTGCCAGTCGAGCGGTGAATGGGATAAAGCCGGGGAGATCCTGGCACAGGCGGCGCTGGGGCTGGAGCGTGCGGGAGCAGAGGGAATTTTGCTCTGTACGAACACCATGCATAAAGTTGCTTCCCGGATAGAAGAGCGTTGCTCGTTACCCTTCCTGCATATCGCCGATGCGACCGGGCGTAAAATTGCTGCATCCGGAATGTCGCGTGTGGCACTGCTGGGTACGCGCTATACCATGGAGCAGGATTTCTATCGCGGTCGCTTGAGTAGTGAGTTTGGGATTGAAAGCCTGATCCCGGATGAGGCTGACCGGAAACGCATCAATCAGATTATCTTTGATGAGCTTTGCCTGGGGACATTCAGTGAACCTTCCCGCGCGTATTACGTCAGCGTGATCGAGAAGCTTGCACAGAAGGGGGCAGAAGGTGTGATCTTTGGCTGTACTGAGATCGGCTTACTGGTTCCGGTAGCGCGCAGTCCAATCCCGGTGTTTGATACCACAGCGATCCATGCTGCCGATGCCGTGGAGTTTATGCTCTCCTGAGCGGGCTTGCGCCGGGAACGTCCCGGCTCAGGTCTGTGCATTGGCGGCGTCATAAGCGGATTGCGCCGCCACAATCGCATCCATATTACTTTCCACCCAGTGTGCCAGCACGGTCACTGTTTCGGTTAACGCCTGTCCCAGCGGCGTCAGACTGTACTCCACCGTCACCGGAACGGTCGCGAAAACCTCACGTGAAACCAGCCCATCGCGTTCCAGCTTGCGTAATGCCTGGGTCAGTACCTTTTTGGTGATCCGCTGAATATCACGTTGCAGCTTGTTAAAGCGCATTGGCCCGTTTTCAAGACGCGCGAGGATCAGCAGCGCCCATTTGTCGGCGATACGCGCCAGCACGTCGCGGGTAGGGCAGCGCTCATCGAACACGTTATAAGGAGGCATCTCCTCTTTCAGTACGACAGACTCAGTCATGGTGGTTCCCTCAAGGTAACCAGGTGAGGTAAAAGTGCCTTCTTACGCCCGCGAATATTTGCGTGTATAAAACGACGTAAGGTTTCTATTTGATACCAGGGAACCGAAAATGGCAACTGCTCGCAGAGCAATTTTAAAACCGTCTTAATCTTTTGACTCACAAGGCAATATTGCATCAGGAGATCTATTATGAGCGTTGTAGTTATCTATTATTCAGGCTACGGCCACACCCAACGTGTTGCTGAAACAGTTGCAGAGGGCGCGCAGGCTGAACTGATCGCCATCGACAGCAATGGTGAAATTCAGGAAAGCGACTGGCAAAAATTGAACGAGGCAAAGGCGATTATTTTTGGCGCGCCAACTTACATGGGCGGTGTGCCGTGGCAGTTTAAGAAATTTGCTGATGCCACCTCTAAAGCCTGGTTCGTTCGCAGCTGGCAGGACAAAGTGTTCGCGGGCTTCAGTAACAGTGCGAGCCTGAACGGTGACAAGCAAGTTTCCCTGCAATACCTGCAAACGCTGGCATCGCAGCATGGTGGGATTTGGGTGAGCCTGGGCCTGCCGCCATCGAATACGCAGGCTGCAACGCGTCAGGATATCAACAACCTCGGTGGCTCTGTCGGGCTGCTGGTACAGTCTCCGTCAGATGCGGATGCGGGCGCGATTGCCAGCGGCGATCTGCAAACGGCAGTAAAATTCGGTGAGCGTGTTGCCGCTGTGGCTAAGCGTTTTAACTGAGTCAGAGGACGCCCGCTGACTTAGTCGGGCGTCTTTTCCAGTACCTTCTTCAGTTGTGCGGTTAGCGTGCTTAACCCACTTTGCAGATGTTCGCTGAACGCATCTACCAGCGCAGAGGCCGGACGATGCATCGGGCGGATCAGGCTGACGGTAAAGGGGACTGAAACGCTAAACTGTCGAACCACAATCCCACTTTCCGCATAATCCAGCGCCGTGAGCGGATTAACCACCGCGACGCCCACGCCGGCACGAACCATTGCGCAAATAGATGCGGCACTGTGCGTTTCGACCACCATTCTTCGTTTCACCTGATGCTCGGTAAAGAGCGTATCCAGCAGCTGCCGGTAGCTGTCCGTCTGTGACAGGCTGATGTAGTTCTCGCCGTGGAAATCCGCAGGGGTCAGTACGCTTTTTTTGGCAAGGGGATGGCCAGCAGGCAGGACGCAGACCTCATCTAGCGCCAGTAATTCTGTGCGCTGCGTTCCCGCCGGCGTAGCGAGGGTTTCGGTTAATCCCAGGTCATGACGCTGCGCCGAAAGCCACTCTTCAAGCAGCGGTGACTCCTGCGGGACGATGGTCAGGTTCACCTCGGGATAACGGGCCAGAAAAGGCTGTATCAGCATCGGCAGAAACGACTGCGAAAACACGGGCAGACAGACAATCGACAACTCGCCCTGGCGAAATTCACGTAAGCTCTCCGCCGCGCTGACAATTCGGTCCAGCCCGTACCAGGAGCGCTGAACTTCCTCGAACAGACGCAACCCTTGCACCGTTGGGTGTAACCTGCCGCGGGTGCGTTCAAACAGCTTCAACCCAAGCACCTGCTCGAAGCGTGCCAGTTCCCGGCTCACCGTCGGCTGTGAGGTATGCAGCATCTGCGCGGCTTCGGTGAGATTGCCGGTGGTCATCACAGCGTGAAAAATCTCGATATGGCGTAAGTTGACGGCGGGCATAGGGCACCTGAAAGCAGAGGAGTATCCATATCATTTTTGCATAGACTCGCGATAAAACGATATTTTTTATTCTTTTTCCGCTGTGGCGTAATCATAAAAAATGAATTTATCCGGAGAAGACCATGCCACGCCCACTCAACCAGACTGATACCGATTTGAACGCTGAAAACCTGCTGCGCTTGCCAGTCGAGTTTGGCTGTCCGGTTTGGGTCTACGACGCGCAGATCGTTCGCGAGAAGATCGCCGCTCTGCATCAGTTTGACGTGGTACGCTTTGCTCAAAAGGCATGCTCCAATATTCACATTCTGCGCCTGATGCGTGAGCAGGGCGTGAAAGTAGATTCCGTTTCACTGGGCGAAATCGAGCGTGCGCTGGTGGCCGGGTTTGATCCGAAAACCGATCCAGATGCGATCGTCTTCACTGCCGATGTGATCGATGAAGCGACGCTTGCGCGCGTACATGAATTGCAGGTACCGGTGAATGCCGGGTCTGTGGATATGCTAGAGCAGCTAGGCCAGGTTTCACCAGGTCATCGCGTCTGGTTACGCGTGAACCCGGGTTTTGGTCATGGTCATAGCCAAAAAACCAACACCGGCGGCGAAAACAGCAAACACGGTATCTGGTATGCCGATATGCCAGCCGCGCTTGACGTGTTGCAGCGTTATAACCTGAAGCTGGTCGGCATTCATATGCACATTGGCTCTGGCGTGGATTATGCACATCTTGAGCAGGTCTGCGGGGCGATGGTGCGTCAGGTTGTCGATTTTGGTCAGGACCTGGAGGCGATCTCCGCAGGTGGCGGGCTTTCTATTCCTTACCGTGAAGGTGAAGAGGCGATCGATACCGATCACTATTACGGTCTGTGGAGCGCCGCGCGTGACCAAATCGCTGCGCATCTGGGCCACGCTGTGAAGCTGGAAATTGAGCCGGGTCGTTTCCTGGTTGCCGAAGCCGGCGTGCTGGTGGCGCAGGTTCGCAGTGTGAAAGAGATGGGCTCACGTCATTTCGTGTTGATTGATGCCGGTTTTAACGACCTGATGCGTCCGTCCATGTACGGCAGCTATCATCACATAACGGCTCTGGCTGCCGATGGTCGCGATTTAACGCACGCGCCGCGCCGTGAGACGGTCGTTGCGGGGCCGCTGTGCGAATCGGGTGACGTGTTCACTCAGCAGGAAGGTGGCAAAGTGGAAACCCGCGCGCTGCCAGAGGTCAAACCGGGCGATTATCTTGTACTGCACGATACCGGTGCCTACGGGGCTTCTATGTCATCTAACTACAATAGTCGCCCGCTGCTGCCGGAGGTGCTGTTTGATAACGGCAAGGCACGGCTGATCCGCCGTCGCCAGACCATTCAGGAACTGCTGGCGCTGGAACTCATTTGATTAAAGTACGGCCCCGTGGTGACCGAATCGCGAAGTACCAGCGTGCCGGTAAACGGCGGGATCGCATCGACAGGCTGGTTTTTTGCCAGCCTGATGGCCTGATCGATAGCGGTGACAATCATATTGTCGATAGGCAGATAAACCGATGAAAGTGCAGGTTCCAGCCATTTCGCGCTTGGGGCATCGTCAAAACCGAACAGCGAAATATCCTGCGGGATCTTAAGCCCCGCCTGGTGTAACGCTTTGGATGCACCCAGCGCCATATCATCGTTACAGGCAAACAGGGCGCTAAACGACACGCCATCGGCAATGAGCTCTTTACACAGCTCATATCCCCGCGTCATTCCCGCATCGCCATACTTTACCCGGCGTTCGTCCAGACGAATGCCGTGCTTTTCCAGCGCCTTACGGTAGCCCATCAGTCTCGCTTTCCCGGTTGGGGTATGGATCGGGACGGTGATACAGGCGATCTCCCGGTGACCCTGATTGATCAGGTAATCCACTGCCTTAAAGGCAGCATCCTGTTGTTCGAAGAACACACAGCGATCCGGCGCCAGGCTGACTTCACGGTTGATAACCACCAGCGGGGTTTGCACGGTATTCATCAGTTTGATGATCGCTTTTTCGCTCATATAGCGCGTGTACAGCACAATGGCATCACATTTGCGATCGGCCAGCATCTGCACTGCCTGTTCTTCCTGCTCTGGTGCGTCGTGTCCATCCGTGACGATCAGCTGTTTCCCGTGGGTTTCGGTCTGCCGTGATGCCTGTTGCAGAAGGCGACCAAAGTAAAAACCATCGAAGGTTGAGACGACCAGACCAATGCTGTTGCTGGTCTGGTTAGCCAGTGAACGCGCGAGAAAGTTCGGGCGGTAGCCCAGCTCTTCCATCGCAGCAAACACCTGCTGACGCGTACTCTCTTTAACCTGACCTGTGCCGTTCAGTACGCGCGATACCGTGGCCTTCGACACGCCCGCACGCAGTGAGACATCCAGCATTGTTGCCATTCTACATTCCTGCTTCCACGTAATGGTCTGCAGTTTAACACAGACCTCGCAGCGTATAAGCGATGCGGGGGACGCAAAACTTCTGCCACGATCACGCTTTTTGGTAACGATCCGCCCGCCGACATAACGGCCTGCCCGCAGTCAACGAAAATGGCCGGGTTCTGGTAAAATAGTGTACAAACTGGCCGTGGGCATCAGGCCTGAGCATCGAACTGAAAAACACAGGTAAAACATGGATAAGGCTGACATTCTGCCGCTTTACGCCGCACCGCAGTATGCGGAGCAAGTGACCGACTGGATCTGGCACGCCTTTGGTGAGGGGCTTCCCCGGGCGTTTTTTCATAGCATTGTTGAGCACAGCCAGACGCCGGGTGCTTTGCCATTGACCTTTATTGCTGTGCAAAACGAACAGCTTCTCGGCACTGTGGGGCTCTGGCGTTGCGATCTGATCACCCGGCAGGATCTCTTCCCGTGGCTGGCGGCGTTGTACGTTGACGACGCGGCGCGTGGTAAAGGGTTAGCCGGGCAACTCCAGCAGCATGTTATGACCTATGCTGCTCAGGCCGGGTATCGCGAACTGCATTTGTGGTCTGCCTGCCGTGACTTCTATGAACGTTACGGCTGGCAGTATATTGGCGATGCACTGGAGTACCCGAATAAAACGGTACACCTTTATCGCTATTCCTCTCCTGCTTCTGCTGGCGATGCTACGGAGTGACGGCGCACTAAGGTCGGGCTGAAGAGATGGGTAATGTCCGGTGGCTGGCGTTTCTCAGCCAGGGCTAACGCCAGCTCTGCGGCCTGCGTTGCCATCGTGATGATAGGATAACGTACCGTGGTCAGGCGCGGGCGCACGTAGCGGGAGACCAGCACATCATCGAAACCAATGAGTGAAATTTCTGACGGCACCTCAATCCCGTTGTCATTTAGCACCCCCATTGCCCCGGCGGCCATGGAGTCGTTATAACAGGCAACGGCGGTGAAATTTCGTCCACGGCCAAGCAGCTCAGTCATAGTCTGCTCACCACCGCTCTCATCCGGCTCACCGTAGGCTACCAGGCGGTCATTACACGGGAGACCGTTTTCGCGCAAGGCATCGTAGTAACCTTGTAGCCGATCTTCCGCATCAGAAATGGGGTGGTTTGAACAGAGATAACCAATTCGTGTGTGTCCCTGTTGAATCAGATGACGGGTAGCGAGCCAGGCACCATAGCGGTCATCGAGCGCCACGCAGCGTTTTTCAAACCCGGCAATAATACGGTTGATGATCACCATGCCGGGGATCTGCTTCATCAGATGAATAAGTTCGGTATCGGGAAGCATTTTGGCGTGAACAACCAGCGCAGCGCAGCGGTGGCGGATAAGCTGTTCGATGGCCTGGCGTTCTTTTTGTTCATTATGGTAGCCATTACCAATCAGCAAAAAATTGCCTGTCTGATAAGACACTTGCTCCACCGCTTTAACCATCGCACCGAAAAAGGGATCAGACACATCACCCACGACCAGCCCAATGGTTTCAGTGGACTGCTGGGCGAGCGCGCGGGCATTGGCATTGGGATGGTAGTTCAGGGATTCCATGGCGCTTTGCACAGCCTGGCGTGATGCGTCACTGGCTTTAGGCGAGTCGTTAATCACGCGCGAGACGGTTGCCACCGAAACTCCTGCCAGACGGGCCACATCCTTTATTGTCGCCATTAAATACCTTCTTAGTGGGGGTAAGCGTTTACACACCCGGTAGTGTTGCGGAAAAGTGGTGCGCATTCAAGGGGAGTGGATTTCAGTTCTCCACAAACGTGACGCAGCACAACCCTGACGGTGTAATCGTTACACGACTAGTCATGTCTGAATAATGTCAATCTGAACCTTTAGTTACACTTTGCCTCAGGCTGTTGCGATTGTCCGATAGCGAGGACGTGAAAGAGGTTGGTAGAGTTGAGATCCCAGAGGTATTGATTGGTGAGAATTCTTAGTACGGTTTCGTACTCATCTCTTGCACCAACCTGCGCGGATGCGCAGGTTTTTTTTCGCCTCCACTTTAGCTGTCGCTCCTGTATCACTTCTCGTGTAATCTGCCACCATTTACTATCAACCCTCCACACTGGCTGGCAAAGGGAGTTGAGATGCTATTTGGGTTCTTCCGTACACTTTTTCGTATTCTTTTTCGAATCCGCGTCACTGGCGATGCCCAGGCGCTTCGCGGCGAACGCGTTCTTATCACACCAAACCATATTTCCTTTATAGATGGCATTTTACTGGCGCTGTTTTTGCCTGTGCGTCCGGTGTTTGCGGTTTATACCTCCATCAGCCAGCAGTGGTATATGCGTTGGCTCACACCGCTGATTGATTTCGTGCCGCTCGACCCGACTAAACCGATGATGATTAAACATCTGGTACGTCTGGTGGAGCAGGGGCGTCCGGTGGTCATTTTCCCTGAGGGACGCATCTCGGTGACGGGCTCGCTGATGAAAATCTACGACGGCGCGGGGTTTGTGGCGGCAAAGTCAAAAGCCACCGTGGTACCACTGCGTATTGAAGGGGCGGAGTTAACCCGCTTCAGCCGTCTTAAGGGACTGGTAAAGCAGCGCCTGTTCCCCAAAATAACGCTGCATATTCTGCCGCCAACCTCGTTACCGATGCCTGACGCACCGCGTGCCCGCGATCGTCGTAAAATCGCGGGGGAAATGCTGCACCAGATTATGATGGAAGCGCGTATGGCCGTTCGTCCGCGCGAAACGCTCTACGAATCCCTACTTTCCGCACAATACCGCTATGGGGCGAAGAAAAACTGTATCGAAGACATCAACTTTATCCCGGATACCTATCGCAAACTGCTGACTAAGACCCTGTTTGTGGGCCGCATTCTGGAAAAATACAGTAAGAAGGGTGAAAAGATTGGTCTGATGCTGCCTAACGCTGGCATCAGCGCTGCAGTGATTTTTGGTGCCGTTTCTCGTGGTCGTATACCGGCGATGATGAACTACACGGCGGGTGTGAAGGGGCTGACCAGCGCCATCACCGCCGCTCAGATTAACACTGTTTTTACCTCTCGACAGTTCCTGGATAAAGGCAAGCTCTGGCATCTTCCCGAACAGCTCACCCAGGTGCGCTGGGTCTTCCTGGAAGATCTGAAAGCAGACGTGACCACTGGCGATAAGCTGTGGATTTTTGCGCACCTGCTGATGCCGCGTCTGGCGCAGGTCAAACAGCAGCCGGAAGATGATGCGATTATCCTCTTTACCTCTGGTTCGGAAGGTAACCCCAAAGGTGTTGTCCACAGTCACAAGAGTATTCTGGCGAACGTCGAGCAGATCAAAAGCATTGCTGACTTTACTGCGAATGACCGTTTTATGTCGGCGCTACCGCTGTTCCACTCCTTTGGGCTGACGGTGGGGCTGTTTACGCCGCTGCTGACCGGTGCTGAAGTGTTCCTCTATCCAAGCCCGCTGCATTACCGCATTGTGCCGGAGCTGGTGTATGACCGTAACTGCACCGTCCTGTTCGGGACATCTACTTTCCTGGGTAACTATGCGCGTTTTGCCAACCCGTATGATTTTTATCGCGTGCGGTATGTGGTAGCTGGCGCAGAAAAGCTGCAGGAGAGCACGCGTCAAATCTGGCAGGACAAGTTTGGTTTGCGCATTCTTGAAGGCTATGGTGTGACCGAGTGCGCACCGGTGGTTTCGATTAACGTGCCGATGGCGGCAAAACCGGGTACGGTTGGCCGAATTCTGCCGGGGATGGATGCGCGCTTGTTGGCCGTGCCGGGCATTGAGGATGGTGGCCGTTTGCAATTGAAAGGGCCAAACGTGATGAACGGTTATCTGCGCGTGGAAAACCCGGGTGTGCTGGAAGCGCCGACGGCGGAAAACGTTAAGGGTGAGGTTGAAACGGGATGGTACGACACCGGCGATATTGTCCGTTTTGATGAACAAGGTTTTGTGCAGATCCAGGGGCGTGCAAAGCGCTTCGCCAAAATCGCCGGTGAAATGGTCTCTCTGGAAATGGTTGAGCAACTGGCGACGGCCGTCTCCGCGGATAAGATTCATGCGACCGTGGTGAAGAGTGATGCCAGCAAAGGTGAGGCGCTGGTGCTGTTTACCACTGACAGTGAGCTTAAGCTCGACAGGCTACTTAGCTATGCGCGTGAACATGGTATCCCTGAACTGGCGGTGCCGCGCGATATTCGCTACCTGAAGCAGCTCCCGGTGCTGGGGAGCGGGAAGCCCGATTTCGTGACCCTGAAAGGCATGGTTGAAGAGGCGGAACAGCAAAATGCGTGAGTCAGTACACACTAACACATCGCTCAGATCAAAAGGCATGATGGCGGTCATCGCCGCGCAGTTTCTCTCTGCGTTCGGTGATAACGCGCTGCTGTTTGCCACTCTGGCGCTGCTGAAAGCCGAGTTTTATCCAGACTGGAGCCAGCCGATCCTGCAGATGGTGTTTGTGGGCGCTTACATTATCTTTGCCCCCTTTGTGGGGCAGGTGGCGGACAGTTTCCCGAAAGGCCGGGTGATGATGTTTGCTAACGGCCTGAAATTGCTGGGTGCCGCAAGCATTTGTTTTGGTTTTAATCCGTTCATTGGCTATACGCTGGTGGGCATTGGCGCTGCCGCTTACTCCCCGGCGAAATATGGCATCCTCGGGGAGCTGACAACGGGTGATAAGCTGGTGAAAGCCAATGGTCTGATGGAGTCTTCCACCATTGCGGCCATCCTGCTCGGCTCCGTTGCGGGTGGGGTGCTTGCCGACTGGCATGTGCTGGCCGCTCTGGGGGTCTGTGCGGTGGTGTATGGCGGGGCGGTTGTGGCTAACCTGTTTATCCCGAAGCTGCCAGTTGCACGCCCGGGACAATCCTGGCGCTTTAAGCCAATGACCGGCAGTTTCTTCAACGCCTGTCGCGTGCTGTGGCGTAACGGTGAAACGCGCTTCTCCCTGATGGGAACCAGTATGTTCTGGGGAGCGGGTGTCACGCTGCGCTTCCTGCTGGTGCTATGGGTGCCGGTGGCGCTGGGTATCACCGACAATGCGACTCCAACCTACCTTAATGCGATGGTCGCAATCGGGATTGTTGTTGGTGCGGGGGCGGCAGCGAAACTGGTGACGCTTGAGACGGTGGCGCGTTGTATGCCGGCAGGGATCCTTATTGGCGTAGTCGTGCTTATTTTCTCGCTGCAACACGCGCTATTGCCAGCTTATGCCCTCCTGATCCTGATTGGTATTCTGGGTGGATTCTTCGTGGTGCCGCTGAATGCGCTACTGCAGGAACGTGGCAAGCAAACTGTCGGTGCAGGCAACGCCATTGCGGTACAAAACCTGGGTGAAAACCTGGCGATGCTGTTAATGCTGGGGCTTTACTCGCTGGCGGTAAAAGTGGGCGTGCCGGTGGTGGGGATTGGCGTTGGGTTTGGTGGGCTGTTTGCGCTGGCGATTGCTGGCTTGTGGATCTGGCAGCGTCGGCGTTGATCTCTTTGCCGGGTCAGGCGAAGCCGCCACCCGGCAAAAGCGTCCAGCTATGGTGCCGGGTATGTATATACCTGATGCACCGCTTCAATCTCCGCTAACACATCTTCACTCAGGTTCAGATGGAAACTCTCAATGTTGGTTTTCAACTGTTCCATAGTGGTCGCGCCCAGTAGGGTGCTGGCAACAAACGGCTGACGACGTACGAAGGCCAGCGCCATCTGCGCAGGATCAAGACCGTGACGTTTCGCGATATCTACATAGGCTGCAACGGCTTTCTGCGTCTGCTCGCCGCTGTAGCGGGTAAAGCGGCTAAAGAGGGTATTACGCGCGCCAGCCGGTTTCGCGCCGTTCAGGTATTTCCCCGTCAGCGTGCCAAATCCGAGACAGGAATAGGCGAGCAGTTCCACTTCTTCATACTGCGTCACTTCGGCCAGTCCCACTTCATAGCTGCGATTAAGCAGGCTGTACGGATTCTGGATGGTGACGATACGCGGCAGATCGTGTTTATCCGCCAGGTGCAGGTAACGCATCACACCAAAGGCCGTTTCGTTAGATACGCCGATGTAGCGGATTTTACCCGCTCGCTGGCACTCGGTCAGCGCTTCCAGCGTTTCCAGTAGCGTAACAGCAGGGGCGCTCTCATTCCAGCTGTAGCCGAGTTTACCAAAGCAGTTTGTTGGACGCTGAGGCCAGTGAACCTGGTACAGGTCGAGATAATCTGTTTGCAGGCGCTTCAGGCTGGCATCGAGCGCGGCACGGATATTCTTGCGATCGAGGATCTGATTTGGACGGATCCCAGCATCGTTATTACGTGCGGGGCCGCTGACTTTCGACGCAATGACCAGCTTTTCACGGTTGCCACGTTTTGTCAGCCAGTTACCGACGTAGGTTTCGGTAAGCCCCTGTGTTTCCGGACGCGGGGGGACAGGGTACATCTCTGCAACATCAATCAGGTTAATCCCCTGGCTGACGGCATAATCGAGTTGCGCATGGGCATCGGCTTCGCTGTTTTGTTCACCAAATGTCATCGTGCCCAACCCCAATTGGCTTATCTCCAGAGAGCTGTGGGGGATACGGTGATAATGCATAGCCGGCTTCCTTCAATAGACATGTAGACCGCGTCAGGAACTTCCCGACAAAGGAATATAAACATGGCAGAGGGGAAGCAAAAGGGGAAGAAAAAAATCAAAAAGGCCAGCAAGCGACTGACCTCTCTCTGTTTATCGCTCGATAATTTGTGAGACTTCGTCGCGGTTGATCTGCATTTTATTGCCTTGCTGATCGCGATAGCTGACCAGACCGGTATCATCATCCACTTCAGGTTTTCCGTCGGTCAGGATCATCCGACCATCTTTTGTCGCCATGACGTAATCGCTGCTACAGCCCGATACTGCAAACGCTAAGCCGACTGCTGAAATTAACACTGCCCATTTTTTCATCGTTATCGTCCTCACCTGGCTGGTATCAAATCATAGTGTAGTATTAACCCGATATGCCGGCAGGAGGAAGCGGTAAAATCTTAAAAACCAGATGATTATGTTTGGGATCTCTCAAAATGAGTAAAAAACTATGTTTTTAGTAAAAAATGGCGTGCAAGCACTGCGCCGGTGAAATTCTTTTTGAGATAAAAGCCGCGCGGCAACGTCAGTATTGGCTCGCCCTGCGCACCGATCGCCTCGGTAAGCGCTTTACTGTTGGCTGCCTTCGGACGCAGCTGTAACACTTCCCCGTGTCGGGCTGTGATGCGCTCTACCTGGCCAAGAACGATCATATCCATCAGTTCCTCCCAGTCCAGACGCAATTGATGCTCCTCCTCTTCATTCGGGCTCCAGAGCAGCGGTGCGCCAACGCGACGATCGGCCAGTGGAATGTGGCGTTCACCTTCAACCGGTACCCAAAGCACGCGTTTCAGCTTATGGCGAACGTGGCTGGTCTCCCATGTCACACCGGTATTGCCGGTTAATGGCGCAACGCAGACAAAGGTGGTCTCAAGTGGCTTCCCCTGGCTGTCTATGGGAATGGTTTTTAACTCTACGCCAAGAGCCGCAAAATCTTGCTCTGGTTTACTCCCCGCACTGGCACCCAGCCACAGTTCAAGCAGCATGCCCGTCCAGCCTTTATCCCGTTTCAGATCCTTCGGGATCGGAATCCCGGCCATTGCCGCCAGCTCGCCCAGCGAAAAGCCAGCCAGGCGTTGAGCCTGCTGGAGCAACTGGCCTTCGCTGGATGGAGGTGAAAGCAAGGGTGTAAGCGGATGCATGAAGATAACCTTTTGATTAAAAAATAAACGAAGAAATTGTCCCCTGTGGATAGAGTTTAACTTTTTCTGTACGAATATTCCATGTGTATGATTTATAGGTTTTTTTATTAGTTTGAAATCGTTTCACCTGAGAAGAAAAACCGGTTGTTCAAATCTGGTCACTGACAATGAACAGGATCTTACACCATGTTATCCACAGAAAAATGGGATAACTGGGCATAACCCTGACTACTGTTTCAATTTACAGCCTTGACGTGCGATGAAAATCGAATTTTCAGACAATTTGTGCCTAACTTATTGGCACAATCTGTGGATAAAACCGACGCTGTTCGATCTTTCATCAGCGCGACGATCCCTGATGTGATGATCGTCACGCTATTCTGTGTTTTGTTTGTGGTGACACACTTAACTGCATGAAAATAATATCATTATATAATATTGATGAAAGCGGGACGCAGACGGGGATTGAGGTTGTTCATCGGTAATCAGACACTTTTTCACAACTATATCCACAGAAAAGGTGAATAAAAATCCCTTTGCTGGCTCTTATCTGTTTATAACTCAGCACTTATTTGTGAGTTATTCAAATGTTATTAGGTTGCAGGCCTGTAAGAGAGTGGTTTACCGCCTCCCTGTAGTGTGAAACAATCATTCATATATAAGGTTTAGTTTGGGGTAGTCCGGTGATTGATGACGATGGCTACCGCCCGAACGTAGGAATAGTAATTTGTAATCGTCAGGGCCAGGTAATGTGGGCCCGGCGATATGGTCAGCACTCCTGGCAGTTCCCGCAAGGCGGGATCAATCCAGGAGAGTCCCCAGAACAAGCGATGTACCGGGAGCTTTTTGAAGAGGTCGGTTTAAGCCGAAAAGATGTTCGCATCCTGGCTTCGACCCGCAACTGGTTGCGTTACAAGTTACCGAAACGTTTGGTGCGTTGGGACACAAAGCCGGTTTGTATCGGCCAGAAACAGAAGTGGTTTCTGTTGCAGTTGGTGGGCAACGATTCAGACATCAATATGCAAACCAGCAGTACGCCGGAGTTTGATGGTTGGCGCTGGGTAAGCTATTGGTATCCTGTTCGTCAGGTCGTGTCATTTAAACGCGATGTTTACCGTAGGGTGATGAAAGAGTTCGCAAGTGTGGTAATGCAGCTTCAGGAGATCCCCCCTAAGCCGCAGAGCGCACCTGCCTGGCGACGTAAAAGAGGTTAAGCTACGCAAATCATGCTCACCCGCTTGCGAGAAATAGTCGAGAAGGTGGCCAGTGCTCCGCGTCTCAATGAGGCGCTGAACATTCTGGTCACTGACATCTGTCTTGCGATGGAGACCGAGGTCTGTTCGGTGTATCTGGCCGACCACGATCGGCGCTGCTATTACCTGATGGCGACCCGTGGTTTGAAAAAACCACGCGGACGCACCGTAACGCTCGCATTTGATGAAGGTATCGTGGGTCTGGTTGGGCGGCTGGCTGAACCTATCAACCTTGCCGACGCGCAAAAACACCCCAGCTTTAAATACATCCCTTCCGTAAAAGAAGAGCGCTTCCGCGCGTTTCTTGGCGTGCCGATTATCCAGCGTCGCCAGCTGCTTGGCGTGCTGGTTGTTCAGCAGCGAGAGCTGCGTCAGTACGATGAAAGTGAAGAGTCTTTCCTCGTCACGCTGGCCACGCAGATGGCGGCGATCCTCTCTCAGTCTCAGCTTGCCGCCCTTTTCGGTCAGTATCGCCATACTCGCATTCGCGCCCTTCCTGCGTCGCCAGGTGTGGCGATTGCAGAAGGCTGGATGGACGCCACGCTACCGTTAATGGAGCAGGTTTACGAAGCCTCAACGCTTGATGAAGCGCTTGAGCGCGAGCGTCTTACTGCTGCGCTGGAAGAGGCGGCGAATGAATTTCGTCGTTACAGCAAACGATTTGCCGCAGGTGCGCAAAAAGAGACGGCGGCCATTTTTGATCTCTATTCACACCTGCTTTCCGATGCGCGTTTGCGTCGCGAGCTTTTTGCGGAAGTGGATAAAGGCTCGGTCGCGGAGTGGGCTGTTAAAAAGGTTATCGAAAAATTTGCCGAGCAATTTGCGGCACTGACTGATGGTTACCTGAAAGAGCGGGCGGGAGATCTCCGAACCCTGGGACAACGACTGCTGTTCCATCTGGATGACACCATTCAGGGGCCAAATGCCTGGCCAAAACGGTTTGTGCTGGTCGCCGATGAACTCTCCGCGACGACGCTGGCTGAGCTGCCTCAGGACAGGCTGGCCGGTGTGGTAGTGCGCGATGGTGCCGCCAACTCACACGCTGCCATTATGGTGCGTGCACTGGGTATTCCTACCGTGATGGGCGCAGATATCCAGCCGTCAGTGCTGCATCGACGCACGCTGGTTGTCGATGGCTATCGCGGTGAGCTGTTGGTTGATCCTGAGCCGGTTCTGCTCCAGGAATACCAGCGTCTTATCAGTGAAGAGAACGAATTAAGCAAGCTGGCAGAAGATGACGTTAACCTGCCCGCACAGCTAAAGAGCGGTGAGCGGATCAAAGTTATGCTCAACGCCGGCTTAAGCCCTGAGCACGAAGAAAAGCTTGGCAGTCGCATTGATGGTATCGGCTTATACCGCACCGAAATCCCGTTCATGCTGCAAAGTGGGTTCCCCTCAGAAGAAGAGCAGGTTGCGCAGTATCAGGGAATGCTGCAGATGTTTAACGACAAACCTGTCACCCTGCGTACTCTGGATGTCGGCGCTGATAAACAGCTGCCCTATATGCCGATCAGCGAAGAGAACCCGTGTCTGGGCTGGCGCGGGATCCGTATTACGCTCGACCAGCCGGAGATCTTTCTGATCCAGGTGCGCGCCATGCTGCGCGCGAATGCCGCGACGGGCAATCTCAGCATTTTATTGCCGATGGTCACCAGCATTGATGAGATCGACGAATCACGGCGCTTGATCGAACGCGCTGGCCGTGAAGTCGAAGAGATGATTGGCTACGCGATCCCGAAACCGCGGATTGGGGTGATGCTCGAAGTGCCGTCTATGGTCTTCATGCTGCCGCAACTGGCCAACCGTGTTGATTTTATCTCCGTCGGCACGAACGACCTGACGCAATATATCCTGGCCGTCGACCGTAACAACACCCGCGTCGCCAGTATCTACGACAGCCTGCACCCGGCGATAATCCGCGCGTTAGCGATGATCGCTCGTGATGCGGAACAGTACGGGATTGATTTACGCCTGTGTGGTGAAATGGCCGGGGATTCAATGTGCGTCGCGATCCTGATTGGTCTGGGATACCGCCATCTGTCTATGAACGGTCGCGCCGTTGCACGTGTGAAGTACCTGTTGCGGCATATTGAAATCGACGATGCCCGAGAGCTGGCTGAACGCAGCCTGGAAGCGCAACTGGCTACTGAAGTCCGTCATCAGGTTGCTGCGTTTATGGAACGACGCGGTATGGGCGGCCTGATCCGGGGCGGCCGCTAATCATCTTTCTCCCTCTCCCTGTGGGAGGGGGCACCAGCGCGCATAAAACCCTATACACATCTTTTACATCTCTGGCGCATCCTCCGCGCCCGCCTTATGCTATGATTCGCAACTTTGGAGCCTCTGCTTACGGCAGAATCGCATTTCTACCGCTGTCCACTTTCAGCGGAATAACAACATCTTGTGGTGACAGATGAACAGTGGTTATCTGCATTTTCCGGAATTTGATCCGGTCATTTTCTCAGTAGGACCTGTTTCGCTTCACTGGTACGGTCTGATGTACCTGGTGGGCTTCATTTTTGCCATGTGGCTCGCTGGCCGTCGCGCCAGCCGTCCTGGCAGCGGCTGGACCAAAAACGAAGTCGAAAACCTGCTTTATGCGGGCTTCCTCGGCGTGTTCCTCGGTGGCCGTATTGGCTATGTGCTGTTCTATAACTTCCCGGTATTCCTGAACGATCCGCTCTATCTGTTCCGCGTGTGGGATGGTGGTATGTCCTTCCACGGTGGCCTGATTGGCGTGATTCTGGTGATGGTGATTTTTGCCAAACGCACCAAACGCAACTTCTTCCAGGTTTCAGATTTTATCGCACCGCTGATCCCGTTTGGTCTCGGCGCTGGCCGTCTGGGCAACTTTATCAACGGTGAACTGTGGGGGCGCGTTGACCCAAGCGTGCCGTACACGATGCTCTTCCCGGGCTCCCGCGCAGAAGATATCGCGCTGCTGCCATCCCACCCGGAGTGGCAGTCTATTTTCGATACCTATGGCGTTCTGCCGCGCCATATGTCCCAGCTTTACGAACTGGCGCTGGAAGGCGTGGTGCTGTTTATCATCCTGAATCTGTTTATCCGCAAACCGCGTCCGATGGGGGCTGTTTCTGGCCTGTTCCTGATTGGCTACGGTGCGTTCCGTATCATCGTCGAGTTCTTCCGTCAGCCAGATGCACAGTTTACCGGCGAATGGGTGCAGTACATCAGCATGGGGCAAATTCTCTCCATTCCGATGATTGTCGCGGGTGCCATTATGATGATTTGGGCGTATCGTCGTCGTCCACAGCAACAAATTTCCTGAGGAACCATGAAACAGTATCTTGAATTGATGAAAAAAGTGCTCGATGAGGGCACGCCGAAAAACGACCGTACCGGTACCGGCACGCTCTCCATTTTTGGCCACCAGATGCGCTTCAATCTGCAAGAAGGCTTCCCTCTGGTGACGACAAAGCGCTGCCACCTACGCTCGATCATTCATGAACTGCTCTGGTTCCTGCAAGGCGATACCAACGTTGCGTATCTGCACGAAAACAACGTCTCAATCTGGGACGAATGGGCAGACGAAAACGGCAATCTGGGCCCGGTTTACGGTAAACAGTGGCGCGCATGGCCAACGCCTGATGGCCGCCATATTGACCAGATCACCACCGTGATGAACCAGCTGAAAAACGATCCGGACTCGCGCCGTATTATCGTTTCCGCCTGGAACGTGGGGGAACTGGATAAAATGGCGCTTGCCCCGTGCCACGCGTTCTTCCAGTTCTACGTGGCAGACGGCAAGCTCTCCTGCCAGCTCTACCAGCGCTCCTGCGACGTGTTCCTCGGCCTGCCGTTTAACATTGCCAGCTATGCGCTGTTAGTCCACATGATGGCGCAGCAGTGCGACCTGGAAGTGGGCGATTTTGTCTGGACCGGTGGGGACACCCATCTTTACAGTAACCATATGGAACAGACGCATCTCCAGCTGACCCGCGAACCGCGTGCGCTGCCGAAGCTGATTATCAAACGCAAACCGGAGTCTATCTTCGACTACCGATTTGATGATTTTGAGATTGAGGGTTACGACCCGCACCCTGGCATCAAAGCGCCCGTCGCTATCTGATGTAGCAAAGCGTGACACAACCGGTGCTTTTTAGCGCCGGTTTTTTTTCGCCTTCATCCCGTTTCACGAAGCGTTATCCAGAAAGCGTGCAACACGCTGCAACTCGGTCGATTCTCTGGATAACGACTCGGAAAACAGCAATCCGCTGCTCGTCACCTTCACGGCACTTCGCCACACTCCCGGTATGAAAAAAGAGAATGGTTTTACGCTTATCGAAACACTGGTAGCGATTTCGTTGATTGTCATCCTCAGCGCGTCAGGGTTATACGGCTGGGACAGCTGGCAACGACAGCAGCGGCTGTGGCAAACCGCCAGTCAGGTTCGCGATTACCTGGTGTTTCTGCGCAACAATGCCAACCGGCACAACCGCGACCATCAGGTAACCCTTCAGCGGATTGGAGGCAGAGACTGCCTGGTGAGCTCAGTTATGAAGAGTTGCGAGAAGGGGAGTCCCTTTGTGCTGATGCCGCTCTGGCCTGAAGTCACGGTGAGTGAACTAACACCGTCATTAGGGTTTTATGGATTAAGAGATACGGCATGGGCAGGGCGGATACGCATACAAAGTCGAGCAGGAGAATGGCTGATTATTGTCTCAAATGGAGGACGCATCAGAATGTGCAAAAGTTCAGGGGACGGTTCATGTCAATGAGACAGCGCGGTTTCTCACTGATTGAAGTGCTGATTGCTACGGCGATCAGCAGCCTTTTGCTGGTAAGCGCATCGCGTTTTTTACCCGGGTTGCAGCGGGCTGTACTACTGCAATCCGGCCAGCGAGAGCTGGAAGAAGAGGTCTGGCAGCGCCTGTTCGCCCTCGGTAAACATCTTCAGCGCGCAGGATATTGTGCCGGAAACTGTCAGGGACAAGGGCTGGTGATTGGCAGGGAAGGGAACTGTGTCATTGTACGGTGGGATGCCAACAGTAACGGCAATTGGGATAACACCGCATCAGAAAATGACAGCACCGGTTTTCGTCTGGAAGCAGGAGCGCTGGAAATGCTGCGTGGGGCAACTTCGTGTGAAGGAAAGGGATGGGAAAAGCTCACCGAACCGGACAAGCTTGTGATCCTGCACTTTATGGTGCGTAAAGTTGAGCATGCCGGTTTTGCACCAGAGTTGAATATTGAACTGACCGCCAGTCGTAAAGGTGAGCAGAGGGAGCCATATCAGGCTTTATATGGGGTCACGGGGTATAACTTGTGAACCGTCAACGCGGAATGTCTTCGCTGGCGTTGGTTTTGCTTTTACTGGTGCTCGGTACTCTGATCCTCACCGGTCTCAACCAACAACTCACAACGTTTAGTGCGCTCGTAGGTGATGAGAGCCGTTCACTCCAGCAGCAGGCGTCTGTGCAATCTGCACTTGAGTGGGGACGCGTTCAGGATTGGTCGTCAGAGCCCCAGATTCAGTGCAAAAAGGCATCGTCATGGCGAGTTTGTTTGCGGCTATTAAGTGAGAAGGATGTTTTGCTCATTGCTGGAGTCAACGACCTGCTGCTCTGGCGCACAGGAGAGATAATCGACGGCAAGATTCGCTTCTCGCCTCACGGCTGGAGTGATTTTTGTCCGCTAAAGGGGAGTGTGTTATGCCTGTTGCCATGAACAAAGAAAGAGGGTTTAGCATGGTTGAAGTTCTCCTGGCGATGATGCTGATGGTGATAATCGTGACCGCACTGTCAGGTTACCACCGGGCACTGGCGACGCGGTTCACCTTGTTTAGCCAATATCGTCAGCTCTGGCACCATGCCTGGAACCAGTCCCGGCTCTCAACAAATGCACTACCGGAAGGCTGGCAGGCCAACCGGGGGCAGACAACGCTCGCCGGATGTGTCAGCATCACGGTTACACTTATTTCTCCTCTGGGGCGGCGCGGTGAGATAACGCGTCTGCATTGCCCGGTTAGCCAGTAGTCGGGAGCGTCTATGTTAAGGGTTTACCACTCAAATCGTCTGGATGTGCTGGAAGCACTGATGGAATATATCGTTGAGGGCGGGCGGCTTGACGATCCTTTTGAGCCTGAAATGGTGCTGGTGCAGAGCACCGGTATGGCACAGTGGCTGCAAATGTCGCTTTCCCGTAAATTTGGCATTGCCGCTAACATTGAGTTCCCACTACCCGCGAGCTTTATCTGGGAGATGTTTGTCCGCGTGTTGCCGGATATCCCGGAGCAAAGTGCGTTCAACAAGCAAAGCATGAGCTGGAAGCTGATGGCGTTGCTGCCGGAAATGCTTCAGCGTGATGAGTTCGCGATGCTGAACCACTATCTCAATGACGATACCGATAAACGCAAGCTGTTCCAGCTCGCGTCGCGTACCGCCGATCTCTACGATCAATATCTTGTTTATCGTTCTGACTGGTTAATTCGTTGGGAAGCAGGTGAGCTGGTGGAGGGGTTACCGGAGGCGCAAATCTGGCAGGCGCCACTATGGAAAGCGCTGGTGGAGCACACGGAGAAACTTGGCCAGCCTAAGTGGCACCGTGCCAATCTGTACGATCGGTTTATCTCCATACTTGAAAATACGTCGGAGCGACCAGCCCGACTGCCATCACGCGTGTTTATCTGTGGAATATCTGCATTACCCCCAGTCTATCTCAAGGCGTTGAATGCGCTGGGTAAACATATTGATATTCATATTTTGTTTACCAACCCTTGCCGGCAATATTGGGGGGATATCCTCGACCAACGCTGGCTTTCGCGGCTGGTGACTCGCCAACGAAAACGCCTTTTTGAAGAACGAACCATCCCGCTGTTTAAAGACGGCTCGACTGCCGGGCAACTTTTCGATGAAGAAGGTATCCAGAACCTGCCCAATCCGCTGCTTGCTTCGTGGGGGAAGCTGGGGCGTGATTACATTCACATGCTTTCTGATATCACTTCATCAGGTGAAGGCGACGTGGATGCCTTTGTTGAGATCTCCCCGGATAGCCTGCTGCATAATATTCAGTTAGATATTCTGGAGCTGGAGAACCGTGCCGTCATGGGTGTTACGGCGCAAGAGTTTGAACGCAGCGACAGGAAGCGGAGGTTGGATCCTGACGATCGCAGTGTCACCATCCACGTTTGCCACAGCCCGCAGCGCGAAGTTGAAATCCTTCATGACCAGCTGTTGCACATGCTGCAGGATGATCCTGAGCTGACGCCGCGCGATATCGTGGTGATGGTGGCGGATATCGACAATTACAGTCCCTTCATTCAGGCCGTTTTTGGCAGTGCGACGGGTGAACGATACCTGCCTTACGCTATCTCGGACCGCCGTGCCCGTCAGTCTCACCCGGCTTTGCAGGCATTCATCACCCTGTTGTCACTGCCTGATAGTCGATTTATCTCCGAAGATGTTCTGGCATTACTGGATGTTCCAGTTCTGGCTGCCCGCTTCAACATCAATGAAGAGGGGCTACGCTACCTTCGCCAGTGGGTGAACGAATCGGGTGTTCGCTGGGGGATCGATGACGATAACGTCCAGGCGTTCGGACTCCCCCCAACCGGGCAGCATACCTGGCGGTTTGGCCTGACACGTATGCTGTTGGGATATGCCATGGAAAGCAGTCAGGGGGAATGGAATGAGGTACTGCCTTACGATGAGACCAGTGGGTTAATTGCTGAACTGGTGGGGCATTTGGCTTCACTATTGATGCAGCTTAACCGCTGGAGAAGTGAGTTAATGCAACCGCGTACTCTGGAAGAATGGCTCCCGGTTTGCAGGGCATTGCTCAATGATTTCTTCCTGCCAGACAGTGACACTGAAGCCGCAATGGCGCTCATTGAAACGCAGTGGCAGGCTATCGTCGACGAGGGCGTGAACTCCCATTATCACGAAGAGATCCCCTTGTCACTGCTGAGGGATGAGTTGACGCAGCGGCTTGACCAGGAGCGAATCAGTCAGCGTTTCCTGGCGGGCCCGGTGAATATCTGCACCCTGATGCCAATGCGTTCTATCCCGTTCAAAGTGGTGTGTCTGCTTGGCATGAATGACGGTATTTATCCACGTGCACTGGCACCACTGGGATTTGATCTGATGAGTGCTAATCCAAAGCGGGGTGACCGTAGCCGTCGTGATGACGATCGCTATCTCTTCCTTGAAGCGCTCATTTCCGCCCAAAGTAAGCTCTATATCAGTTACATCGGCCGTTCAATTCAGGACAACAGTGAGCGTTTCCCTTCTGTTCTGGTGCAGGAGCTGGTGGATTATATCGGACAGAGCCACTACCTGCCGGGGGATGAAGAACGTAACTGCGATGAAAGTGACAAGCGGGTGAAAGCGCATATCACCTGTTGTCATAGCCGCATGCCGTTTGACCCGGTGAACTACGTGGTGAGTGAGCACCAGAGCTATGCTCACGAGTGGCTTCCTGCGGCGAAAAAAGAGGGAACTGCGCATACCGATTTCATTCAGGCGCTTGACCCTCGGCCCATTGACACACTGACATTTGAACAGCTTCAGCGGTTTTGGGCGCACCCGGTGCGGGCCTTTTTCCAGCAGCGATTACAGGTCAATTTCCGCTCTGAAGAGAACGAAATTCCCGATGCGGAGCCCTTTACGCTGGAAGGGCTGGAGCGCTATCAGTTAAACCTGCAGCTGTTGAATGCACTGGTTGATCAGGAAGATGCTGACAAACTTTTTCGCCGTTACCGTGCAGCAGGGCAATTGCCTTATGGGGCGTTTGGTGAAATTGTCTGGGAGGCACAGTGCCAGGAGATGACAGCGCTGGCCGAGCGCGTAAGGGAGTGTCGACAACCCGGTAAAAGCATTGAAATTGATCTCAACTGTAACGGCGTTCAGTTGACGGGCTGGCTAACCCAGGTTCAGCCGGACGGGCTGCTACGCTGGCGACCTTCTATGCTTAGCGTTTCTCAAGGGTTGCAACTCTGGCTGGAACATCTTGTCTACAGTGCGATGGGTAATAAAGGCGAAAGCCGGATATTCGTGCGCAAAGAGGGCGAATGGCGCTTCCCGCCGATGGAGTCTGAACAGGCGTTACGTTATCTGTCTTTGTATATTGAGGGCTACCGTCAGGGCATGAACAAACCACTTTTGTTACTGCCTGAGAGTGGCGGTGCCTGGATAAAAGCCTGTTATGACGTACAGAATGATGCAATGTTAACGGATGAGGCGTCACTGCAGAAAGCGCGAAGTAAATTTATACAAGCCTATGAAGGAAACATGATGGTACGTGGCGAAGGTGAAGATGTCTGGTATCAGCGCTTATGGCGCACTCTTGAACCAGAGTACTTCGAGACGATCACGGAAGAGGCACTGCGTTACCTGTTACCGTTGTTCAAATTTAATCAGTCCTGAGCGTTGTATAAAAATTGCACAGGAAAGGGTGTTCATTTATGATGCACCTGTTATCACGGACTGATGTACTCAAAGAAAGAGATGCTGGCGTGCCCAGCACGCAGTTTGTTAATGATGTAGCCGTGATAAAGAGGTCGTAATGCCAGGCAGCACCTTGTTTAAAGCGTTGGTTTTGTTTGTCGCCCTTTGGGCTCCCTTCACTCAAGCAGACTCCGGTTGGCAACCTGTTCAGGAAACTATCCGTAAGAGCGAAAAAGATACCCGGCAGTATCAGGCTATACGCCTTGATAACGGCATGACCGTGCTGCTGGTTTCCGATCCGCAGGCGGTGAAATCCCTCTCGGCGCTGGTGGTGCCGATTGGGTCACTGGAAGATCCTGATGCCCATCCTGGACTTGCGCACTATCTGGAACATATGACGCTGATGGGGTCTAAAAAATACCCGCAGCCAGATAGCCTGTCCGAATATCTGAAAATGCACGGCGGTAGTCACAATGCCAGCACAGCACCGTACCGTACGGCTTTTTATCTCGAAGTCGAAAATGATGCACTGGAAGGGGCGGTCGATCGCCTTGCTGATTCCATCGCTGCACCGCTTCTGGATAAAAAATATGCTGAACGTGAACGCAATGCCGTTAATGCTGAGTTAACCCTTGCCCGTACGCGAGACGGTATGCGCATGGCCCAGGTGAGCGCCGAAACCATTAACCCGGCGCATCCGGGTTCGCGTTTCTCCGGTGGTAACCTGGAAACATTAAGCGATAAGCCAAACAGCCCGTTGCTTGATGCGCTGCATGCGTTTCGCGACAAATATTACTCCGCGAACCTGATGAAAGCGGTTATCTACAGCAACAAACCGCTGCCAGAGCTGGCAAGCATGGCCGCTCAGACGTTTGGTCGTGTGCCGAATAAAAATATCGACTTACCTCAGATAACCGTTCCGGTAGTCACGGACGCCCAAAAAGGGATTGTTATCCACTACGTGCCCGCCTTGCCGCGCAAGGTGTTACGTGTTGAATTCCGCATTGATAACAACACGGCACAGTTTCGCAGTAAAACCGACGAGCTGGTGACCTATCTGATTGGCAACCGTAGCCCGGGTACGCTTTCAGACTGGCTGCAAAAACAAGGGCTGGTGGAAGGGATTCGAGCCGACTCCGATCCCGTTGTGAACGGCAATAGCGGTGTGCTGGCGATATCTGCAACCCTGACCGATAAAGGGCAGGCAAACCGTGATGAAGTGGTGGCGGCGATCTTTAGCTACCTTTCTCTGCTGCGTGATAAAGGCGTCGATAAACGCTACTTTGATGAACTGGCTCACGTGCTGGATCTCGATTTCCGTTACCCGTCTATTACCCGCGACATGGACTATGTGGAGTGGCTGGCGGATACCATGATCCGCGTGCCGGTGGAACATACTCTCGATGCGGTCAATATCGCCGATCAGTATGATGCTGACGCCGTAAAAGCTCGCCTTGCGATGATGACCCCCCAGAATGCCCGCATCTGGTACATCAGCCCGAACGAACCCCATAACAAAACGGCCTATTTTGTAGACGCCCCGTATCAGGTGGACAAAATCAGCGCCCAGACCTTCGCCGACTGGCAGAAAAGAGCCGGGGAGATTGCGTTGAAACTGCCGGAGTTGAACCCCTACATTCCGGATGATTTCTCGCTGATCAAAACCACGAAGGACTATCCGCACCCGGAGCTGATTATTGATGAGCCGACGCTTCGCGTGGTGTATACCCCAAGCCGGTATTTTGCGAGCGAGCCAAAAGCCGATGTCAGCGTCGTTCTGCGTAACCCTAAGGCGATGAATAGCGCCAAAAATCAGGTGATGTTCGCCCTGAATGACTATCTTGCTGGCATCGCGCTCGATCAGCTCAGCAATCAGGCGGCCGTGGGGGGAATCAGCTTCTCAACCAATGCCAATAACGGTTTGATGGTCAATGCAAATGGCTACACTCAGCGCCTGCCTCAGCTGTTCCAGGCGCTGCTTGAGGGCTATTTTAGTTACACGCCGACGGAAGAGCAGCTTGAGCAGGCCAAATCCTGGTATGCGCAGATGATGGACTCTGCGGAGAAGGGCAAAGCTTACGATCTTGCGCTTATGCCAGCGCAAATGTTGTCGCAAATTCCTTATTTCCAGCGTGAAGATCGCCGCGCGTTACTGCCTTCTATCTCATTGAAAGATGTCCTCGCTTACCGTGATGCATTGAAAACCAACACGCGTCCCGAGTTCCTGATCGTCGGCAACATGAGTGAAGATCAGGCCAAAACGCTGGCGGAGAATGTACGTACTCAGCTTGGCTCTAAAGGTGACGAGTGGTGCCGCAACCAGGATGTGCTGGTTGAGAAAAAACAGAATGTGATTTTTGAAAAGTCGGGCACTAGTACGGATTCTGCGCTGGCTGCGGTGTTTGTACCAACGGGTTATGATGAATTCTCCAGTTCAGCGCGGAGTGCCGTTCTGGGACAGATTATTCAGCCGTGGTTCTATAACCAGCTACGTACAGAAGAGCAGCTTGGCTATGCGGTCTTTGCGTTCTCCATGAACGTTGGCCGCCAGTGGGGGCTGGGTTTCCTGCTGCAAAGTAGCGATAAACAACCGGCCTATCTCTGGCAGCGTTATCAGGCTTTCTTCCCACAAGTGGAAGCAAAACTGCGCGCCATGAAACCGGACGAATTTGCCCAGATCCAGCAGGCCGTCATCGCCCAGGTGATGCAGCCACCGCAGACATTGGGTGAAGAAGCGTCACAGCTCAGCAAAGATTTTGATCGCGGTAATCTGAACTTTGATTCGCGTGATAAAGTAGTGGCCGAGATAAAACAGCTGACGCCTCAGAAGGTTGCCGAGTTCTTCCATCAGGCGGTGATTAAGCCGCAGGGAATGACCATCCTGTCTCAGGTTTCCGGTAGCCAGAACGGGAAAACGGAGTACGTGAACCCGAAAGGCTGGAAAGTCTGGAAGAGCGTCAGCGCGCTGCAGCAAACTATGCCCTGGAGTAAGAAAGAATGACCGATACCGCTGAGCCTCTTGATCCCTTACGTTTACCTCTACAGGGTGAACGATTGATTGAAGCTTCAGCGGGAACGGGAAAAACCTTCACCATTGCCGCGCTCTATCTGCGCCTGCTGTTAGGGCTTGGCGGTAACGCGGCTTTTCCACGTCCTTTAAGCGTGGAAGAGCTGCTGGTCGTCACCTTCACCGAGGCTGCCACCGCGGAGTTGCGCGGCCGTATTCGTTCCAATATCCATGAGCTGCGTATCGCCTGTCTGCGTCAGAGTACGGATAACCCTCTCTACGCGAGCCTTCTGGAAGAGATTGCTGATAAGCAACAGGCCGCCCAGTGGTTGCTTCTCGCTGAACGGCAGATGGACGAAGCGTCCGTCTTCACCATTCACGGTTTTTGTCAGCGCATGCTGAGCCTGAATGCGTTTGAATCCGGCATGCTGTTTGAGCAGCAGCTCATTGAAGATGAATCCGTGCTTCGCTATCAGGCCTGCGCGGATTTCTGGCGTCGCCATTGCTACCCCTTACCGCGAGATATCGCAGAAGCGGTACATGCGTTATGGAAGGGTCCCGAGGAGCTTCTGCGTGCCATCGATCGCTATCTTCAGGGTGAAGCACCGGTAATCAAATCTCCGCCGCCAGCAGATGAAACTCTCGCTTCTCGCCATGAAAAAATTACCGCCAAAATTGCGGCCATCAAGCAAAAGTGGAATACGTCAGTCGGCGAGATTGAGGCGATCATCGAAAATTCCGGGATCGACAGACGTAAATTTAACCGTGCAAATCAGGGGAAATGGATCGATAAGATCAGCGCCTGGGCACAGGAAGAGACGCGAGGGTATCAGCTCCCGGATGCGCTTGAAAAATTCTCTCAGCGTTTTCTGGTTGAACGAACCAAACCCGATGGCATTGTGCCGGAGCATCCGCTGTTTGTGGCTATCGAAGCCCTGCTGGCCGAACCGTTGACGCTCAATGACCTGATGATCACCCGCGCTATGGTGGAGATCCGTGAAACCGTCTCGCGTGAAAAGCGTCGCCGCGGTGAACTTGGGTTTGACGATATGCTGAGCCGCCTGGATGCCGCGTTGTGCAGCGAAAATGGTGAAGCGCTTGCCGCCGCTATTCGTAACCGCTTCCCGGTTGCGATGATTGACGAGTTCCAGGATACCGACCCGCAGCAGTACCGCATTTTCCGCCGTATCTGGCGACAACAGCCTGATACCGCGCTGTTGTTAATTGGCGATCCTAAACAGGCTATTTACGCTTTTCGTGGTGCGGACATTTTCACCTATATGAAAGCCCGCAGCGAAGTTGACGCACATTACACACTGGATACCAACTGGCGTTCATCTCCCGGGATGGTAGAGAGCGTCAATGCGCTTTTCAGCCGCATGGATACGGCATTTATGTTCCGGGAGATCCCTTTCCAGCCGGTAAAATTTGCGACAAAAAATGCCTCATTGCACTTCGAATTCAACGGTATGACTCAGCCCGCCATGAACTTCTGGCTGCTGGACGGAGAAGGCTGTGGCGTTGCGGAATATCAAAATGCCATGGCACAGCACTGTGCCGCGCAAATCCGTGACTGGCTGAGTGCGGGGGCACGTGGCGAGGCGGTGCTCTGGAAGGGCGAGGAGTCAACCCCTGTAAAGGCATCGGATATTACGGTGCTCGTGCGTAGCCGTCAGGAGGCCGCGCTTATCCGCGATGCCCTGACATTGCTGAACATTCCGTCCGTCTACCTCTCAAACCGGGACAGTGTTTTCGAAACGCTGGAAGCGCAGGAGATGTTATGGCTGCTGCAGGCGGTGCTGGCCCCGGAGAGGGAGAGCACGCTTCGCAGCGCGTTAGCCAGCGCGATGCTCGGGCTGAATGCGCGTGATATTGATGCGCTCAACAACGACGAAGACGCGTGGGATGCGGTAGTGGAAGAGTTTGTTTACTACCGGGAGAAATGGCACAGACGCGGTGTAATGGCGATGATACGTGAGCTCATGGCGCAGCGTCACATTGCGGAGAATATGCTTGCGACCGCGGGCGGTGAACGTCGTCTGACCGACATTTTGCACATCAGTGAGCTACTGCAGGAAGCGGGCACGCAACTGGAGAGTGAACACGCTCTGGTGCGCTGGCTGGCGCAACAGATTGCCGACCCGAACAGTAATTCCTCCAGTCAGCAGATGCGTCTCGAAAGTGATAAACATCTGGTGCAGATCGTCACCATACACAAGTCGAAAGGCCTGGAGTATCCGCTGGTCTGGTTGCCGTTTATTGCCAATTACCGCGTGCAAGATCAGGCCTTTTACCACGATCGCGAGTCATTTGAGGCGGTGCTTGATCTCAGTAAAGCAGAGTCCAGCGTTGAACTGGCAGAGGCCGAACGTCTGGCGGAAGATTTACGCCTGCTCTATGTAGCGTTGACCCGTTCGGTCTGGCACTGCAGTATGGGTGTCGCCCCACTGTTTCGTCGCCGTGGTGAGAAGACCGGGGAGAGCGATTTTCATCTGAGTGCGCTGGGGCGGCTTATTCAGCTCGGTGAACCCAAAGATGCAGCAGGCCTGCGTCAGTGTATCGAATCATTATGTGGGGATCATACTGCCCTGCACATTCCGTCGCAGCCCGATAATAGCCGCTGGCAAATGCCGGAACTGCGCGAGTTTGATCTCCATGCCCGCCAGGTTGTGCGCACAATTGCTGACGACTGGCGTGTGACGAGTTATTCCGGTTTACAGCAGCACGGGCAGAGCATTGCGCAGGATCTGATGCCAAAACTGGACGTCGATGCAGCAGGGACCGGTAGCGTACCTGTTGAGCCAGTACTCACTCCGCATCAATTCCCGCGTGGCGCCTCACCAGGCACATTTTTACATAGCCTGTTTGAAGAGCTGGATTTTACCCAGCCAGTCTCTGAGGAGTGGGTGCTGAAGATGTTGCAGAGTGGAGGCTATGACGCACAGTGGCAACCGGTTCTCACAGACTGGATCAGCACCGTTCTGCACGCTCCGCTTACTGCGCAAGGGATCTCTCTGAGTCAGTTGACTAACAAAGATAAACAGGTGGAGATGGAGTTTTATCTTCCTATTGCCAGCCCCCTCAGGGCCGACGCGCTTGATGCATTGATCCGCGAGCATGATCCGTTATCTGCCGGTTGCCCAGCGCTGAACTTCCGCCAGGTGCAGGGAATGTTAAAAGGGTTTATCGACCTGGTTTTCCGCCACGAAGGGCGTTACTACCTGCTGGACTACAAATCAAACTGGTTGGGTGAAAACAGCGAAGCCTATACCCAGCAGGCGATGGCATCAGCCATGCAAGCACATCGCTACGATCTGCAGTATCAGCTCTATACCCTGGCGCTGCATCGGTACCTGCGGCATCGCATTGCCGATTATCGTTACGAAGACCATTTTGGCGGCGTTATTTACCTGTTCCTGCGCGGAGTGGATGCTAGCGACCCGCGCTCTGGCATCTTTAGTACGCGTCCGGCTGTGGAACTGATTGAAAAAATGGATAACTTGTTTGCCGCAAGCACAGAGGAGGTGGCATGACGATGCAGGCGCTATTGCTGGAAGCGGTAGAACAACGATTACTCCGCCACCTCGATGTACAGTTCGCCATGATGGTGGCAGGCGATGAACCCGCCGTGATGCTCGCCGCCGCAATCCTGAGTAAAGACGCGGGAGAGGGGCATGTCTGCCTGCCGCTGTCGCGTCTGGTTGTTGATGAGAAAATGCCTCCGGCTTTACAGGCGTGTTTCGCGTTGCTGGATGACGCAGTGGACTGGCAGGCGATATTACTCGGCTCGCCCGCCGTGAGCGGAACCGATACCGGGACGCCGATGATCCTGAGCGGCGAACGTTTGTACCTTAACCGGCTGTGGCGCAATGAACTGACGGTGGCGCGTTTCTTCAGCGAGACGAATGCGCCTCTGTCTTGCGATGACGCGCAACTCCGGCAGGTGCTGGATACGCTGTTTACCTCTGATGAGGCGACAGACTGGCAAAAAGTCGCGGCAGCCGTGGCGTTGACGCGGCGGATCTCGGTTATCTCTGGCGGCCCGGGAACCGGGAAAACGACCACCGTGGCAAAACTGCTTGCCGCGTTGATCCAGCTATCGGGCGAGCACAAGTGCCGTATTCGTCTGGCGGCCCCCACTGGCAAAGCGGCGGCTCGTCTGACGGAATCGTTAGGTGGGGCCTTGCAAAAGCTGCCGCTCACCGGTGAGCAACTTGCGCTTTTCCCAAATGAAGCCAGCACGCTGCACCGACTGCTTGGTGCTCAGCCAGGTAGCCAGCGTCTGCGATATCATGCGGGTAACCCGTTGCATCTGGACGTACTGGTGGTAGATGAAGCATCGATGATCGACCTGACGATGATGTCGCGGTTGATTGATGCTCTGCCGCCCCATGCGCGCGTCATTTTTCTGGGCGATCGTGACCAGCTTGCTTCAGTGGAAGCTGGGGCGGTGCTGGGGGATATTTGTACTTACGCCAGCTTTGGCTACACCACCGCGCGTGCTCAGGAGCTGGCGCGTTTGACCGGATGCGTACTTGAACCCGATAACTCGCCGGTGGCGGGAGCGCTACGCGACAGCCTGTGCCTACTGCAAAAAAGCTATCGTTTCGGCAGCGACTCCGGTATCGGCCAACTGGCTGCCGCGGTAAACCGTGGCGATCGGCACAGTACCCGTGCGGTGTTTGACGGTACGTTTACCGACATCGAGAAAAAATCACTGCAAAGCGGAGAAGAGTATCAGGTGATGCTGGATGACGCCCTGGAGGGGTATCAGCATTTCCTGGCATGTGTCCAACAGCGCAACTCACCAGAGCAGGTCATTGCCGCCTTTGGTGAGTACCAGTTACTGTGCGCACTGAGGGAAGGGCCGTTTGGCGTCAGTGGGCTGAACGACAGGCTGGAGCAGCTTCTTGTTCAGAAGCACAAAATCAACCGCATGCCGCATTCGCGCTGGTTTGAAGGACGACCCGTAATGATCTCCCGCAACGACAGTGCGCTGGGGTTGTTTAACGGGGATATCGGGATTGCGCTCGATCGCGGCCAGGGGCTGCGCGTCTGGTTCCAGTTACCGGACGGTAGCGTGAAGTCTTTCCAGCCCAGCCGTTTGCCTGAGCATGAAACCGCGTGGGCGATGACGGTGCATAAATCCCAGGGCTCCGAGTTTAACCATGCGGCGCTGATCCTGCCGACACAGCTTTCACCTGTTATTACCCGCGAACTGATTTATACCGCGATTACGCGCGCGCGTCAGCGCTTGTCACTCTATACCGATGAACGTGTGCTGGTGCAGGCCATTGCCACCCGTACAGAGCGCCGGAGCGGACTGAGCGCGATATTTGAGTCTCTTTAAGCGAAAGCCCTCACCAGACGGTGAGGGCATCGTATCATCCCAGATCAGCCATCAGCACTTTTGAGCGGCGCTGATAGTTGTACATCTCTTTCTTCGTTTCTGGCAGATAATCTATATCTACCGGCGTGAATCCACGCTCCTGGAACCAGTGAATGCTGCGTGTCGTCAGGACGAACAGCTTGCTCAGGCCCATCTGGCGGGCTTGCGCTGCCACGCGCTCAAGCAGCATTTCGCCGCGTGAGGAGCTGCGGTAATCAGGATGCACCGCCACGCAGGCCATTTCACCGATCTTCTCTTCCGGGAATGGATAGAGGGCGGCACAGGCAATGGTCAGGTTATCGCGCTGAATAATGGTGAATTTGTCGATCTCCATTTCCAGCTGTTCCCGCGAACGACGCACCAGAATACCCTGTTGCTCCAGCGGCCGGATCAGTTCCAGAATACCGCCGATATCATTGATGGTGGCGCGGCGGATCTGCTCCGCACTCTCCATCACAATCTGTGTACCAATACCGTCGCGGGAGAACAGCTCCTGCAGTAGGGCGCCGTCTTCCTGATAGCTGATCAGGTGGCTGCGGCGCACGCCGCTGCGACAGGCTTTCACTGCACCACGCAGAAAACGCACGGTACCAGAATGGTAGTCACCTTCAGCTTCCAGTGCTTCTACGCGGGCCTGGGCTTCATTAGGGAAGAGTTCGGGCACAATCACCCCTTCATCGTTTACGACACCCTGGGAAGAGCAAAACCCAATCATTTTTTCCGCCTTCAGCTTGATCGCCAGCTGCGTGGCAATCTCTTCAGACGTCAGGTTAAAGCTTTCTCCGGTCACGGAAACGGCGACCGGGCCCATCAGCACGATGGCACCGCTGTCGAGCTGGCGGTGGATTGCCTCTTCATCAATACGACGAATACGTCCGCTGTGGCAATAGTCCACGCCATCGTCCACGCCGAGCGGCTGGGCAATGATGAAGTTACCGCTCACGACGTTGATATGCGCACCCTGCAATGGCGTGTTATTCAGGCTCATCGACAGGCGAGCCGTAATATCCAGCTGCAGCAGACCTGCAGCTTGCTTCACCAGCTCCAGGGTTTTCGCATCCGTAACGCGGGTATGTTTGTGGTAAATCGGCTCGTGGTGGTGTGCGGCCAGGTTGGCGTCGATCTGCGGGCGCGCGCCATAGACCACCACCAGGCGGATCCCAAGGCTGTGTAGCAGGCCAATGTCATTGACGATGCTGGAAAAATTTTCATGCTCAATGGCTTCGCCGCCAAGCATGATGACAAACGTTTTTCCCCGATGGGCGTTGATATAGGGAACAGAATGGCGGAATCCCTGGACCAGTTCGGTTCTACGCTCCTTCACCATGGCACAACCCTTAATGAATGTTTATTCGTAATTTGTGTATTTTTATTCGATTGTGGATACATGTGCAAGCGCAAATTTTCCGCGACCCACAGAAATTAATAAGTAATCCGTGCGTTAACGTATGATTGTTTACCCTTTTATAGATGACAGTTTATGCGTCATTCGTTAAAGTTTTCGGTCAATTTGGACATTTTGTATATCAGTCAGTTTTCTTGCTCGGGAGAAGCATGTCGGGATCCAACTCAGCAATAAGCCGTCGCCGTTTGTTAAAAGGGGCCGGGGCAATGTGGTTGCTTAGCGTCAGTCAGGTAGGATTAGCCGCCACAAGTCAGGTGGTGGCGGTTCGCGTCTGGCCGTCGTCGACCTATACGCGCGTGACGGTTGAATCCAATCGCGTGTTGAAATATAAGCAATTTGCCTTAAGCAATCCTGAACGCGTGGTCGTGGATCTCGAAGGGGTGAATCTCAATTCCGTGCTGAAGGGGATGGCGGCGCAGATCCGCGGTGACGATCCGTTTATTAAATCGGCGCGCGTCGGGCAGTTTGATCCGCAAACCGTGCGTATGGTGTTTGAGCTGAAGCAGAACGTTAAGCCTCAACTGTTTGCTCTCGCGCCTGTTGCGACCTTCAAAGAGCGTCTGGTAATGGATCTCTACCCGGCGAATGCGACGGACATTCAGGATCCTCTGTTGGCGTTACTGGAAGATTATAACCAGGGCAATCTTGAGAAGCAGGTTCCACCTGCGCAAAGTGGCCCACAGCCGGGTAAAGCAGGGCGCGATCGTCCGATTGTGATCATGCTTGATCCGGGGCACGGTGGGGAAGACTCGGGTGCTGTCGGAAAATATCGCACCCGCGAAAAAGACGTGGTGCTGCAAATCGCCCGCCGTCTGAAGGCGTTGATCGATAAAGAAGGCAATATGCGCGCCTATATGACGCGTAATGAAGATGTCTTTATTCCGCTGAAAGTTCGCGTGGCAAAAGCGCAGAAGCAGCGCGCCGATTTGTTTGTGTCTATCCATGCGGATGCGTTTACCAGCCGCCAGCCAAGCGGTTCTTCGGTGTTTGCGCTCTCAACCAAAGGGGCGACCAGTACTGCCGCGAGATATCTCGCGGATACCCAGAACGCCTCGGATCTCATCGGTGGTGTGGGCAAAAGCGGTGACCGTTATGTCGATCACACCATGTTCGATATGGTGCAATCACTGACCATCAACGACAGCCTGAAATTTGGTAAAGCGGTGTTGGGCAAGCTGGGTAACATCAATAAGCTGCATAAAAACAGCGTAGAACAGGCCGGGTTTGCGGTGCTCAAGGCGCCGGACATTCCCTCCATTCTGGTAGAAACCGCGTTTATCAGTAACGTTGAAGAAGAGCGTAAGCTCAAGACGGCAAAATTCCAGCAGGAGGTAGCGGAGTCGATTCTGGCAGGGATCCGGGCGTATTTCTCTGACGGGGCGACGCTGGCGCGACGCGGGTAAATCTTTCAGCCGGGTGAAATACCCGGCAAATTCACAAACGACAGATACAAAAAAACACCCTTAAGGGTGTTTATTGTTTTAAGAAGTGTTGGTTGCGGGGGCCGGATTTGAACCGACGACCTTCGGGTTATGAGCCCGACGAGCTACCAGGCTGCTCCACCCCGCGTCCGTCTTTCTACTTCTGTAGAAACTTACTTCTTCAAATTTGATTGGTTGCGGGGGCCGGATTTGAACCGACGACCTTCGGGTTATGAGCCCGACGAGCTACCAGGCTGCTCCACCCCGCGTCCGTCTTTCTACTGTTGTAGAAGATACTTCATCAAATTTTAATTGGTTGCGGGGGCCGGATTTGAACCGACGACCTTCGGGTTATGAGCCCGACGAGCTACCAGGCTGCTCCACCCCGCGTCCGTGGATGCGCACTATACTCGGATAGGTTTGTGATGCAACCCCTTTTTCACATAAATCATGATTTTGTATGCAAATTGAACGACATGGCTCTATTTGGACTATTTTTTGCGCAAAATTTGCCAAAGGTCATGCGATCGCATTTCATTAGCCCTGGCGGTTTGTTATCTTCATCACGCGGAAATGGGCAACTTAAAGACGAGATATAATGAAAGGACGTTGGGCGAAGTATCTGATGACGGGCGCAATGGTAGCCATTCTTGCGGCCTGCTCTTCCAAACCGACCGATCGCGGTCAACAGTATAAAGACGGGAAATTATCCCAGCCTTTCTCCTTAGTTAACCAGCCTGATGCTGTTGGCGCACCGATTAACGCCGGAGATTTCTCCGAGCAGGTCTATCAGATCCGCAATGCGTCACCACGCCTGTATGGCTCACAAAACAATGTTTACAGTGCAGTACAGGACTGGCTGCGCGCGGGCGGCGATACGCGCAACATGCGCCAGTTTGGTATCGACGCCTGGCAGATGGAAGGGGCAGATAACTACGGGAACGTCCAGTTCACGGGGTATTACACGCCAGTGATTCAGGCGCGGCACTCCCGCCAGGGCGAATTCCAGTATCCAATTTATCGTATGCCGCCAAAACGCGGCCGCCTGCCGTCCCGTGCAGAAATCTACTCTGGTGCGTTGAGCGAAAACTACGTCCTGGCTTACAGCAATTCACTGATGGATAACTTCATCATGGATGTTCAGGGCAGCGGTTATATTGATTTCGGTGATGGTTCGCCGCTTAACTTCTTCAGCTATTCCGGTAAAAACGGCCATGCCTATCGTAGTATTGGTAAGGTGTTGATCGATCGCGGCGAAGTGAAGAAAGAAGATATGTCGATGCAGGCGATCCGCGAGTGGGGTGAAAAACACAGCGAAGCCGAGGTGCGCGAGCTGCTGGAACAAAACCCGTCGTTTGTCTTCTTTAAACCGCAAAACTTTGCTCCGGTGAAAGGGGCGAGCGCTGTACCGCTGATTGGTCGTGCGTCTGTGGCATCGGATCGTTCAATTATTCCTGCTGGCACTACGCTGCTCGCGGAAGTGCCTCTGCTGGATAATAATGGCAAATTTAACGGCCAGTATGAGCTACGTCTGATGGTGGCGCTGGATGTGGGTGGGGCGATTAAAGGCCAGCACTTCGATATCTATCAGGGGATTGGTCCGGATGCGGGTCACCGTGCCGGCTGGTATAACCACTACGGACGCGTATGGGTGCTCAAAGCAGCGCCGGGCGCAGGAAGCGTATTCAGCGGCTGATTGTGGTATTCTGAGCGCAATACGGATTCATGTTCAGGGTGAGGAGAAACCTCACCCTTTTTACATCTGAGGTTTTATGTCAGTGGTAATCAGTGATGCCTGGCGTCAGCGTTTTGGCGGCACGGCACGTCTCTATGGTGAAAAAGCCCTGCAGCTGTTTGCGCATGCGCATGTCTGCGTCGTGGGCATTGGTGGTGTGGGTTCCTGGGCGGCAGAAGCGCTGGCGAGAACCGGTATTGGCGCAATCACGCTGATTGATATGGACGACGTGTGCGTCACCAACACCAACCGTCAAATCCATGCCCTGCGTGATAACGTCGGTCTGGCAAAATCTGAGGTCATGGCGGAGCGTATTCGTCTGATCAACCCTGAATGCCGGGTGACGGTCATTGACGACTTTGTGACAGCCGATAACGTCGCAGAGTACATGAATAAAGGCTACAGCTATGTGATTGATGCCATTGACAGCGTACGCCCTAAAGCCGCGCTGATCGCTTACTGTCGTCGTTACAAGGTACCTCTGGTCACCACTGGTGGCGCAGGAGGGCAGATCGACCCTACGCAGATCCAGGTGGCCGATCTGGCGAAAACCATTCAGGATCCGCTGGCTGCCAAGCTGCGCGAAAGGCTGAAGAGCGACTTCAACGTGGTGAAGAACAGCAAAGGCAAGCTCGGCGTTGACTGCGTGTTTTCTACAGAAGCGCTGGTCTACCCGCAGGCTGATGGTTCTGTCTGTGCGATGAAAAGTACGGCGGAAGGGCCAAAACGTATGGATTGTGCCTCAGGCTTTGGTGCGGCCACTATGGTGACCGCGTCCTTCGGTTTTATAGCTGTATCCCACGCCCTGAAGAAAATGATGGCGAAGGCAGAACGTCAGGCCTGAGCCTGACGTGCCGCATCCTGCACCGCTTCGCTGAGCGCGATCAGACCCTGGCCGCGTGAGGCGCTAAGCTGCGCCCGCAGCCCAAGCTCATCAAACAGCGCCAGCGGCGAGTGTGCCAGCAACTCCGCCGCGCTTTTCCCCTCGACGGCGGTTAACAGTACCGCCAACAGCCCGCGGACAATACGTCCTTCGCTGTCGCCAAAGAAATGCAGCTTCTCGCCAGCGACGCTGACGCCCAGCCAGACGCGGTTCTCGCAGCCAGCGATCTCTTTTGCCCGGGCTTTTAGGTCGTCAGACAGCGTCGGGAGCTGTTTACCGAGAAGGATTAACTGGCGATATTTATCTTCCCATTGTGAGAGAGGGGCGAAGGTCTGTTTTAAGGTCTCTTCTGTGATGACCGTGCCAAACGGATGTCCGGCTAAAGCAGCGTGAGTCATTAATCCACCAGTATTTCAAGGGCGCGGTCGACGGCGGCAACCAGCGCATCAACATCGCTTTGGGTATTATATGGTGCAAACGAGGCGCGTAGCGTACCGCTAACGCCGAGTGCCGCCAGGAGCGGCTGGGCACAATGCTGTCCGGCACGCAGGGCAATGCCATACCCGGCAAGTAACGTCACCATGTCGCTATGATGAACGCCTGCAAAATCAAAGGCGAGCAGGCTGGAATCCTGAACGCGGAACGAGCGGAAACCCGGACGCTTTTTGAGTTCTTCCTCTGCGAGCGTCGCCAGTCCGCGGCTCCAGCTTTCAGCCTGAGCAGTGTCTGTTTCAGCAAGCCATTCGAGAGCGGCACTCAGACCAATGACGCCGGCCACGTTTGGCGTACCGGCTTCAAGGCGATAGGGAATCTCCTGGGTTTTAAAGCCGTCGAAGGTCACTTCGGTAATCATTTTGCCGCCACCGAGCCACGGTGTCATTTGCGCCAGCAGTTCCGGCTTACCGTACAACGCTCCGATGCCGGTTGGGCCATACAGCTTGTGTGCAGAGAAAGCGTAAAAATCAATATCCAGCTTTTGCACATCAGCAGGGAAATGCACGATCCCTTGTGCGCCATCGACCATCACCACCATGCCGCTGGCATGGGCGATGCGAATGGCCTGAGCCAGATCCGGACATCCCCCCGTGACGTTCGACATCTGTCCGAGGGCCAGAATGCGGCTGCGTGGAGTAATCAACTCAGGCAGTTGAGCCACGTCGGGTAGGAGATCTGGTCCCAGTGGGAGTTTCACAATACGTGCCCCCGTTTGCTCAGCGACCATCAACCACGGTACCAGGTTGGCATGGTGCTCTGCCTCACTGACGATGATCTCATCTCCAGGCTGTAGCAACGGGCGTGCATAGCACTGGGCCACCATATTGATGGCTTCGGTCGTGCCCCGCGTCCAGACGATATTTTTCCCGCCTTCTGCATTGATCAAACGTGCTACCTGATCGCGTGCGGCTTCATAGCGCGCGGTCAGACGCTGCGCTTCGGCAAACTGGCTGCGATGCACATTCCCGGCGCTCAGGCTGTAGAACTGCTGCGTCGCTTCAATAACCGCCTGTGGCTTCAGGGCGGTGGCAGCGCTATCAAGATAAATACCGGCATCGGCCAGCGCCGGAAACTGTTCGCGAAAATGTGCGGGACTGAAAGCGTTCATGGGATTCCTCATTTCAATAGCAAGATCGTCGCGCAATTTCAGCGGCAGGGCAAGGAGGTTGATATCTATCAGAATTGTCTGCTTATCCTGATGACCCCAAAAAAGCAGGTTATGCTAAATAGTGTTAGGCGGATGTTTTAGCCTGTTATAAATCGAGGTTTGAATAGCATTAATTGCTAAAGGAGAATAATCATGAACAAGACAGCTGCAATCATTTCTGCCTGTGCGTTTACTTTTGCCCTGAGCGCCTGTTCTGGTAACAACTACGTGATGCACACCAACGATGGTCGTTCCATCGTTTCGGAAGGGAAACCGTCAACTGATAATGATACCGGGATGATTTCATACAAAGATGCCAACGGGAACAAGCAGCAGATCAACCGAAGCGATGTTAAAGAGATGGTTGAGATTCAGCACTAAGATCGCAGGCGAAAAAAAAGCACCGCAAATTGGCGGTGCTACATTAATCACTATGGACAGACAGGGTAAATGTACAGGAAGTGAAAAATTGGTAGCGTTGCTACCGTGGTCTGAATCGCAGACCAATTGCAAACACAACAACACAACATCACAACCGTAAGCCAAAAGCCCTTCAGAACACGCATTCCAAAAAAAGCTCTTCGTTCCGGCTCAGGAAGTGCCGCCACTATAGGTATTTGCTGGTAGTTCCTCAACGGACAAATTATAATGTCTCAGATAAAAAAAACTAATAGGTTAAACGTTGTTTCCTGTTTGTTAAAATCCGTTAACATCTAAGCCAGATAACCATGTCGAAGCGATTGCCACCCCTTAATGCATTACGTGTTTTTGATGCAGCAGCACGTCACCTGAGCTTTACACGTGCAGCAGATGAGCTTTTTGTGACACAGGCCGCAGTAAGTCACCAAATCAAGTCCCTGGAGGATTTTCTGGGCCTTAAGCTGTTTCGTCGACGCAACCGTTCATTGCTGTTGACCGAAGAGGGGCAGAGCTATTTTCAGGATATTAAAGAGATTTTTTCCCAGCTCACAGAGGCCACGCGTAAGCTGCAGGCCCGAAGTGCAAAAGGTGCCCTGACTGTTAGTTTATTGCCCAGTTTTGCCATTCAATGGCTGGTGCCAAGACTCTCAAGCTTTAACTCAGCTTATCCGGGGATCGACGTTCGAATCCAGGCGGTCGATCGTCAGGAAGACAAGCTGGCAGATGACGTCGATGTCGCCATTTTTTACGGTCGCGGTAACTGGCCGGGCTTGCGCGTCGAAAAATTATACGCAGAATATCTCCTACCGGTCTGTTCGCCTCTGCTATTAACGGGTGAAAAGGCGCTGAAGACACCTGCTGACCTGGCGCAACATACACTTTTACATGATGCGTCTCGCCGTGACTGGCAAACTTATACCCGTCAATTAGGTCTTACTCATATAAACGTGCAGCAGGGGCCCATTTTTAGCCACAGTGCGATGGTGTTACAGGCTGCTATTCACGGGCAGGGCGTGGCGTTGGCGAACAACGTCATGGCGCAGTCCGAAATTGAGGCTGGCCGCCTGGTTTGCCCTTTTAATGATGTTCTGGTCAGCAAGAATGCGTTTTATCTGGTTTGTCATGACAGTCAGGCAGAACTGGGTAAAATAGCCGCTTTCCGGCAGTGGATACTGGCGAAAGCGGCAAGCGAGCAAGAAAAATTCCGCTTCAGGTATGAACAATAACGTTTGTGTGCCGGGCACGCATCAATTCAGGACTTAAACATGACCAGCCGATTCATGCTGATTTTTGCCGCGGTGAGTGGCTTTATTTTTGTTGCACTGGGCGCTTTTGGCGCACATGTATTAAGCAAGTCTTTGGGCGCAGTAGAGATGGGCTGGATCCAGACCGGCCTTGAATATCAGGCATTCCACACGTTGGCTATTTTTGGGCTGGCGGTGGCGATGCAGCGCCGTATCAGTATCTGGTTTTACTGGAGCAGCGTCTTTATGGCGTTGGGCACCGTGCTTTTCAGTGGCAGTCTCTACTGTCTGGCACTTTCGCATTTACGCCTGTGGGCGTTTGTTACACCTGTCGGTGGCGTTAGCTTCCTGGCGGGTTGGGTATTAATGTTTATCGGAGCTATCCGTCTGAAACGCAAGGGCGTTGTTCATGAATAAGGTTGTTTTATATTGTCGCCCGGGGTTTGAGAAAGAGTGCGCCGCGGAAATTACCGATAAAGCGGCGAAGCGCGAGGTCTTCGGCTTTGCGCGCGTTAAAGAGAATGCAGGTTATGTGGTATTTGAATGCTATCAGCCTGAAGACGCGGATAAGCTGGCGCGTGAACTACCTTTCAACTCATTGATCTTTGCCCGCCAGATGTTTGTCGCGGGTGAACTGCTGAAGGATCTTCCGCCGGAAGACCGTATCACCCCAATTGTCGGCATGCTGCAGGGCGTGGTGGAGAAGGGCTGGGATCTGCGCGTTGAAGTGGCGGATACCAATGAAAGCAAAGAGCTGATGAAGTTCTGCCGCAAATTTACCGTACCGCTGCGTGTAGCGCTGCGTGATGCGGGTATCCTGACGAACTACGAAACGCCTAAACGTCCGGTGGTGCATATCTTCTTTATCGCACCAGGCTGCTGCTATACGGGGTATTCATACACCACCAACAACTCTCCCTTCTTTATGGGCATCCCGCGTTTGCGCTTCCCGGCCGATGCGCCGAGCCGTTCAACGCTGAAGCTGGAAGAAGCCTTCCACGTCTTTATCCCTGCAGATGAGTGGGACGAGCGTCTGGCAAACGGCATGTATGCCGTCGATCTCGGTGCGTGCCCGGGCGGCTGGACCTACCAACTGGTGAAACGTAACATGTGGGTTTCATCTGTCGATAACGGGCCGATGGCACAAAGCCTGATGGATACCGGGCAGGTTACCTGGCTGCGTGAAGATGGTTTCCGCTATCGTCCGAACCGTAACAACATCTCCTGGATGGTGTGCGATATGGTTGAGAAACCGGCCAAAGTGGCCGCGCTGATGGCTTCCTGGCTGGTGAACGGCTGGTGTCGTGAGACCATTTTCAACCTCAAGTTGCCAATGAAAAAGCGCTATGAGGAAGTGTCGCAGAATCTGGCTTATATTCAGCAGCAACTGGATGAACATGGCATTAACGCGGAGATCCAGGCGCGTCAGCTGTATCACGACCGCGAAGAGGTGACGGTGCATATTCGTCGCTGGTGGGCCGCTGTCGGTGGACGTCGCGACGAGCGATAGTGTGTGCTTTATTTTGCCCGGTGGCGCTGTGCTTACCGGGCAGACAAATCGTGAATTGTATTAACGTTCCAGCCTTAACTGCTGCAAATTCCCGTCCAGCTGTAAACTCGTTTGTAGCGTCGCTACATCCCGGCAGATAAAGGCCATCTCTTTGTGTGCTTCAAGCTTCTTGCGCCATTTTTCCGGCACCTCATCCAGCCTGGCGTAAATCCCTTCCAGACTCTGAAAATCCGTTAGCAACTGAGCGGCACTTTTTGGTCCTATACCCGCGACACCCGGCACCTTCGAGCTGCTGATCCCCGCCAGCCCCCAGTAATCTGGCAGCTGTTCAGGCGAGACGCCAAACTCACTGGCAATGAAAGGGGCATCGAGCCAGCGTTTCTGGAAGTAATCACGGATGCGGATCGTAGGCGAGAGCAGCTGGCAGTAGCCTTTATCGGTTGAAACAATCGTCGCCTGATGCCCAGCGCTGGCGACTTTAACCGCAAGTGTTGCTGCCAGATCGTCAGCTTCATTGCCATGCGCCCCCCAGCAAGGGACGCCGCGCTGTTCAAAGGCGGCGCGAATGGCGGGCATCTCGTCATGCAGATCGTCTGGCATCGGGGCACGTCCGGCCTTGTAATCAGGCAGGCGCTGGTGACGCCAGCCAGTGTTACGCGCTTCGTCGTCAAACACGGCCACAACATGAGTCGGTTCGCTATGGCGGATAAGCTGCTCCAGTGCGTGCAGGCAAGTGTCTTTACAGGGGGTGCCTTGTACCGCATGGATCCGGCGAATCAGGTTGAGTGCGTCGACAATAAGCAAATGAACAGCCACAGAGATTCTCCCTTAAATCTGATGGGTAAAGGGTAACACTGTCGGCAGGATGAAACGAATAGTGTGAGGGGAAACAGGAAGAAGCCTCGCAAAACGAGGCTTCCTGAGAGGCTTAATCGCAGGTAACGATCTTCATCGCCAGACCGCCGCGAGAGGTTTCGCGGTATTTGGCGTTCATATCTTTCCCGGTTTCGTACATGGTTTCGATAACTTTATCGAGACAGACGCGCGGTTCGCTGGTACGACGCAGGGCCATACGTGCAGCGTTCACCGCTTTCACGGAAGCGATCGCGTTACGCTCGATACACGGCACCTGTACCTGTCCGGCAACCGGGTCACAGGTCAGCCCCAGGTTATGTTCCATGCCAATTTCTGCAGCAATGCACACCTGCGTTGGGCTTGCACCCAACAGCTCAGCCAGACCCGCCGCCGCCATAGAGCAAGCCACACCGACTTCACCCTGGCAGCCAACTTCCGCACCAGAAATGGACGCGTTCATCTTATACAGGGAACCAATCGCACTGGCGACCAGCAGGTAGCGCGCCAGAGAGTTAGCGTTCACTTCGCGGATAAACTTGTCGTAGTACGCGAGCACGGCCGGAACGATACCGCAGGCACCGTTGGTCGGCGCGGTGACCACGCGGCCACCTGCGGCGTTCTCCTCGTTTACTGCCAGCGCGAACATATTGATCCAGTCCACGACTGCCATTGGATCTGTTGTCGTTTTGTCGGTGCTGACCAACATACGGCGTAGCGCTGCTGCACGACGCGGCACGCGAAGCTTGCCAGGCAGAACGCCTTCGGTGGTGATCCCGCGCTCAATACCGCCGCGCATCACTTCCCAGACGTTAGCAAAGTGCTGTTCCAGCTCCGCTTTGCTGTGAAGTGCCAGCTCGTTTTTCATCATCAGGCCGGAGAGGGAAAGTCCTGTCTCCTGGCAGTGACGCTGAAGGTCCGCCGCAGTTTTGTACGGATAAGGCACGTCGACCGAAGAGTTACTGGTTTGACCAAAGTGGTCTTCGTCGACGATAAAACCGCCGCCGATAGAGTAGTAAGTCTGGCTGTATACCGCTTTGTCGCCGGCCAGCGCAGTGATACGCATACCGTTTTCGTGCAGCGACAGGTTGTCAGCATGGAAATTCATGCATCGATCAACCGGGAATTCCACTTCATGTTCGCCATTTGCCAGCAGCAGGCGACCGTGGGTATTAACGTCCTGGATGAAGCCAGGGATCGCGTCAATATCAACGGTATCCGGCAGGTTTCCCGCCAGGCCCATGATAATGGCGATATCGGTATGGTGGCCTTTCCCGGTCAGGGAAAGAGAACCGTAAACATCAACAACCACGCGGGTTACGTCGTGCAGAATGCCGCGTGCAATCAAGTCATCCGTGAACTGCTTACCGGCTTTCATTGGTCCGACGGTGTGAGAGCTGGAAGGACCAATACCGATTTTGAAAATATCGAATACGCTAATCATGATGCGTCCATTGCTTTCAGTCAGAGAGGAAGAATGCGCCGCCCGAGGACGGCGCAGGAGGTATTAGCTGAACAGTGAGAAGAAAATAGCGGAGATGGCAATCAGACCCATCACAACAACGAAGACGTTGCTGATGTGGCCGCTGTATTTACGCATCGCAGGCACTTTCTGAATCGCGTACATCGGCATCAGGAACAGAATCATCGCGATAACCGGGCCACCCAGAGTTTCAATCATGCCCAGGATGCTTGGGTTCAGAGTCGCAACTGCCCAGGTGGTGATCAGCATGAACAGAGCGGTGATTTTGTTCAGCTTGCTGATTTCAATGCTCTTGCCTTTACCGCGCAGAGATTTGATCACCATACCGTTGAAGCCTTCACGCGCGCCCAAGTAGTGACCGAGGAAGGATTTGGTGATGGCGATAATCGCGATGATAGGTGCCATCCACGCAATGACTGGTGCGTTAAAGTGGTTTGCCAGGTAAGACAGAATAGAGATGTTCTGCTCTTTCGCTGCTGCCAGATCCGCCGGGGAGAGGCTCAGTACGCAGCTGAAGACGAAGAACATCACGGTCAGTACCATCATGATGTGTGCACGTGCCAGGATGCTGGAGCATTTCTTCTCTGCACCGTTGCCGTACTCTTCACGCTTCGCCACTGCGAAGGAGGAGATGATTGGGGAGTGGTTGAAGGAGAAGACCATTACCGGAATCGCCAGCCACAGGGTCATCAGCAGGCCGTTACCGGTTGCAGATGCGCTGCTCAGGGACAGGGTTTCCAGTGCTGCACCGTTCCACTGTGGGATCAGGTAGCAAGCCAGTACCATCAGAGCAATCACGAACGGGAAGACCAGTACGCTCATTGCTTTAACAATCATCTGCTCACCGAAGCGCACGATAGTCATCATGCCTACGATCAGAATCAGAGACAGAATTGCACGCGGAGGCGGCGTCATGTGCAGCTGGTGCGTCATGAAGCTTTCAACGGTGTTGGTGATTGCCACGCTGTAAACCAGCAGAATTGGGTAAATCGCGAAGAAGTAGAGCAGGGTAATCAGTTTACCTGCGCCGATACCGAAGTGCTCTTCAACCACTTCAGTGATGTCTTCGCCCGGGTTTTTACCGGACAGCACGAAGCGGGTCAGACCGCGGTGTGCGAAGAAGGTCATCGGGAAAGCAATGATGGCCATGATGATCAGCGGGATCAGACCGCCGACGCCTGCGTTGATAGGAAGGAACAGTACACCAGCGCCGATTGCTGTGCCGTAAAGGCCAAGCATCCACATGGTATCCGTTTTGCGCCAACCACTTCGGGATTCAATCGAAGCAACGGTGCTGGTTTGAGTGGTTTCCATCTGTATCTCCTGGAGGAAGCAAATTGTCAGGTTTTAAGTCAAATCCGATGAAAAAGTGCCTGACGGTAATATGAAATTCGTTCAGTGACGGTTTTTTAATAATTTTCACCCGTAACTATTGGCGGGCGGAAAGATACATTCTCGTTATGAATCTATCAGTGATCGCGATCTCAAATGCAATAATCCACTTATGATGTGGGCATCTTTAGACCATTTATCTGTTAAAAAAACATCAAAGAGAATTTACGGGCGCGAAGGCTACCACTAACGACATGTGAGCTGAAAGACAGGCCCGTGATATAGGTGTCTTTAGCTGTAAAGAAACGGGTTTTTAGTATTTTCTGGCGGGTAATTTGGATTAAGGCTGATAACTTACGGTTGTAAAATCAAGGTAATCGTTTGCGTTCTGGTGTGATTTGTAAAAGATATAAGCGAGCTATATGAATTGCTTCGGTAATAAAAAAGCCGGGACGCGTTGTATGACGACCCGGCTTTAAAGAGAAGACGCTAAGCGTTAAGTGCAGATTTCGTAGCAAGGAATGTAGGCAGAGCCTGGCAGCTTCATGCGGTGTTGGGCGACAAAGCCCTGCAGCATATCGTCCATGCGACGCATCATCTCCCGGTCACCGTGAATTTTGTACGGACCATGTTGTTCAATGGCGCGGATGCCCATCTCTTTCACGTTCCCCGCCACAATCCCGGAGAAGGCACGACGCAGATCGGCAGCCAGGACTTCCACCGGTTGATCCGGGTAGAGTTTCAGGTTCGCCATATTCTCGTGCGTAGGTTCGAATGGGATCTGCAGGTCCGGAGCAATACGAATTGACCAGTTGAAGCTGTAAGCATCGCCGGTATCACGACGATTCTCTTTCACCAGCGGCATCGCTTTTTTCATCTGACGAGCCACTTCTGCTGCATCATCAATGATGATGCGATAGTGACGACGCGCGGATTCCCCCAGCGTATGCACGATGAACTCATCCAGCACGCGGAAGTAGTCGGCGCTCTCTTTTGGCCCGGTAAGGATCAACGGCAGAACCTGATCTTTATTGGCCGGGTTCATCAGAATGCCCAGCAGATAAAGCAACTCTTCCGCTGTTCCCACACCGCCCGGGAAGATGATTATGCCGTGGGCGATACGGACAAACGCCTCAAGACGTTTCTCGATATCCGGCATGATAATCAGCTCATTAACCAGCGGGTTAGGTGGCTCAGCAGCAATGATTGACGGTTCGGTCATACCGATAAATCGCCCCTCTTTGTAACGCTGTTGCGCATGTCCAACCGCGGCACCTTTCATTGGCGCTTCCATTGCCCCTGGGCCACAGCCCGTACAGATATTCAGTTCACGCAGGCCGAGTTGCGTTCCCACCCGACGGGCATAGAGATATTCGGTTTCGTTAATGGAGTGGCCGCCCCAGCAAACGACCATGTTCGGTGCTTCGCCGACGTGCAGGGCACGAGCGTTTCGCAAAATCGAGAACACCAGGTTGGTGATATGAACAGAGCTTTCCAGGTCGAGATGCTGGAAACGGCCTGCGTTGTGGATCTGCCCGTTAACAAACAGGATGTCACGCAGCACGGCAAACAGGTTGGCCTGAAGTGAGCGAATAATGCGCCCGTCGACGAAGGCGTCTTCTGGCGGGTTAATCACTTCAAGTTTCACACCACGCTCACGGCGCAGCACGTTGATATCAAAGCTTTCGAAGCGGGACAGTAGTTCTTTACTGTTATCTGTCAGGCTTCCGGAGTTCAGTACGGCAAGTGAACAGTTACGAAACAGTTGATAAAGATCGCTGCTGGCCGTGCGTTTAAGCATGTCCACTTCCAGCTGTGACAACATATCCATTGAGCCAAGCGGGCTAATATGTGTAATCAAGTGAGCTCCTTACGGGACGATTATCGTCTTTCCCTGTTGATTACAATAGCCCTGGCTTATGAGATTTCACAACACTTCGGGCGGAATACCGCCCGTATATTATGAAAATATTTATGTTACTGACGTACCAGACGGCCAGTCGCAGGCACAAAATTGGTATTGGTGCGCCACGGGTTAATATCCAGCCCACCACGTCGGGTATAGCGTGCGTAAACGCTCAGCGTCTCAGGATGGCAGAAACGCTGAATGTCATTAAAGATGCGCTCCACGCACTGCTCGTGGAATTCATTGTGATGACGGAACGACACCAGATAGCGCAGCAGTTTTTCCCGGTCAATTTTCGGGCCACGATACTGGATCTGCACGGAACCCCAGTCCGGCTGATGGGTAATCAGGCAGTTGGACTTCAGCAAATGGCTGACCAGCGTCTCTTCGACCACCTTCCCGCTCGCCGCGTTTTCGAGATAATCGGTGCTGAATTCGTAGCTGTTCACCTCGATATCCTGATCGTCGATGCAGGTACCGTTGAAGTGGGCAATGGGCTGCCCTTCGAGTTCATCCAGACGATACAATGAAACGCTTACGTTGCCCTGAGCGCAGGCACTTAAATCACGTTCCAGGGTGTGCTGAACGTCGTCCCAGCTATTGAATTTTGTCTGGTTAAAACTGTTGAGATAGAGCTTAAAACTTTTGGACTCAACAAGATTAACGCTGGCGTAATCCAGCTCAACATGGCCCACCGCCACCTGCGGCAAACCGCGAGCGTTAAGCCACGAGAGTTCGTACAGCGTCCATATATCTCCGCCGACAAACGGCAGTGCATCCGCGTGTAAACCCAGAGGATCGCGATTCAGGCTGCGCGGCACACCCTGCAGCAGGCTTGCATCGTAGGTGTCGCGGTAATCGGTCGATTTACCCAGCGTTAAGCCGGTTAACGCCTGATGATTTTCGTAAGACATGTTTCATAGCCACTTTACAGGTACACTTATGGCCTGAGTTTATCCTGTCTTACAAGAAGAGAGAAATCGGTGGACATCGAAACTGCAAATGCCCTCACTACCTTCACGACCCGTTATTGCGATGCATGGCATGAAAAGCATGACACATGGCCACAAAGTACTGATTTATATGGCGTGCCGTCACCGTGCATTATCTCTTCTCAGGATGATTACGTGATCTGGCAGCCGAAGCCCAATCCCGGTGAGCAAAAAGTAAATGCGGTTGAACGGGCAATGGATATTGTGATACAATCTGCCGTTCATGCGTTTTATACCACGCAATTTGCAGGGGATATGCCTGCACGCTTTGCTGATATTACGTTGACCCTGTTGCAGACCTGGAGTGAAGACGATCTGCAGCGTGTTCAGGAAAACCTGATTGGGCATCTGGTCACGCAAAAGCGCCTTAAGCTTTCTCCGACACTCTTTATTGCCACGCTGGATAGCGAACTGGATGTAATATCCGTCTGTAACTTGTCTGGTGAAGTGGTTAAAGAGACAATTGGTACCCGCAATCGCGAGATCCTCGCCCCCTCTCTTGCGGATTTCCTTACCCAAATTGAGCCATTGCTGTAATCCTTGATGCTACAGCGCGTGTGAGAGATCTCTTACAAGGTTTGTGAGAGATCGCTGGAACATTCAGTATTACCTTATTTAATTAAGATTAATATTACTCTGTTTTTCAATGGATTACTTGTTCATTGCATGACTTTTAGCGCTTTCTTAAGGCTTACACAACTGACAGGGTGGGTTGTAAGACGAAGCGGAATAGCGGATTCTATCTCCGTCGACAGGACGCCGACACGAGAAACGAACATCAGGATGATGGCGTTTCTTACTCAGGACACGTCAGGATGGCGCTGCAGGAAGGCTTCAGGATGAAGCAAAAGGATAACGCAGGATGCGTAAGGGACACCTCCAGGAAGGAGAATGAGAGCCGGTCAGGATGAGCGGTGGGTCAGGAAGGCCAGGATGTTTCAGGATGAAACAAACATATCAGGACGATATGTGCAGGATGCATCGGTTTACGGATGACCAGGCCTTCGGGCATCAGGAAAAGTTGTCACGGATGAGCAGGGAGCACGAATTGTAGCTGGAATGCTGCGAAACGAACCGGGAGCACTGTTTTTACAGTGCTCCCTTTTTTTATTTCTGCCTTCCGCAATGCTATGCTGCGCGCCGTTCATTTTTTCAGTTGAGGTTACTATGACGCAACACGATCGCGTTCGTGCCCGGTTGCACGCCATCGAAGCCCTTTTGCGCCAACATCAGCTGTGGCAGGAGACTGCACCGCAGCCAGAAGCGTTCGCAAGCACCCAGCCATTCTGCCTGGATACGCTGGCACCGTTCGAGTGGCTCCAGTGGGTATTAATTCCGCGTATGCACGCACTGCTGGAAGGCGGTCATCCGCTGCCACAGGCCTTTGCTGTTTCTCCCTATTATGAAATGGCGCTTGAGGCGACGCATCCAGCGCGCGACGTGATGCTGGTCGAACTGGAAAAGCTGGATGCCCTGTTTGCCGGTGAAGATGCATGACGCTTGAGATCCTCTATCAGGATGAGTGGCTGGTGGCGGTGAATAAACCGTCCGGCTGGCTGGTGCACAGAAGCTGGCTGGATCGCGACGAGAAAGTCGTGGTGATGCAAACCGTGCGCGACCAGATTGGCCAGCATGTTTTCACTGCCCATCGTCTCGACAGGCCGACCTCCGGCGTTCTGCTGATGGGGTTGTCCAGCGAGGCAGGCCGCCTGCTGGCGCAGCAGTTCGAACAGCACCAGATCCAGAAACGCTACCACGCGATTGTCCGTGGCTGGCTTACGGAAAGTGCCACACTGGACTATCCGCTGGTGGAGGAGCTGGACAAAATTGCCGATAAATTTGCCCGTGATGATAAAGGTCCGCAGCCTGCGGTGACAGATTATCGCGGCATGGCGACTACCGAAATGCCGGTGGCAACCAGCAAATTTCCGACCACACGCTACAGCCTGGTTGAGCTTCTGCCTAAAACCGGGCGTAAGCACCAGCTGCGACGCCATCTTGCGCACCTGCGCCACCCGATTATTGGCGACAGCAAACACGGCGATCTGCGCCAGAACCGCAGCGCGGCCGAACACTTTGGTTGCCATCGTCTGATGTTGCACGCCAGCGAGCTAAACCTGACGCACCCGTTTACCGGCGAACCGCTAACTATACGCGCGGGGCTGGACGACGTCTGGATGCAGGCGCTGTCACAGTTTGGCTGGCTGGGACAACTCCCCGAAAATGAAAGGGTTGAGTTTGTATCGGGCAACGTTCAGGATGAACAGTAAACGCATTCAATATGGGAAAATATCATGGCTGAAGTAGGCATTTTTGTCGGCACAATGTACGGCAACTCGCTGCTGGTTGCGGAAGAGGCTGAGGCAATACTCGCCAGCCAGGGCCACAAAGCCACGGTCTATGAAGACCCGGAACTGGCAGACTGGAAAAAGTATCAAGATAAATACATTCTGGTGGTGACCTCCACCACCGGACAGGGCGATCTTCCGGACAGCATCGTGCCGCTTTTCCAGGGAATTAAAGACCAGCTCGGCTATCAGCCGGACGTTCACTACGGCATCATTGCGCTGGGCGATAGCTCTTACGCCAACTTCTGCGGCGGCGGTAAGCAGTTCGATGCTCTCCTGCAGGAACAAAGCGCCCAACGCGTCGGCGAGATGCTGCTGATTGATGCGGGCGAACACCCTGAGCCTGAAAGCGAGTCGAACCCATGGGTTGAACACTGGGCTACGCTCCTTAAATAGTTCTGTATGCCGGGTAAGGCGTAGACGCCACCCGGCTGTACATCCCGCACCAAACGCCAATTCCGTGAACCACCTTCAACTCCCCTGGGCTAATGCCATAAACAACCTCTCACACCCCCTTTAATACTGTGTTTTTGCACGGTGAGAGACGGTGTCACTCCTTCATATACTTTTCCGGTCACTATAAAACGGCGTCAGGCCGTACCAAAACGACAAAACACAAATCTCATTCTGATTACCCTACCGGTGCTGTACAGAATGAACCAGGCGAAAGCTATGTTTCAGGAGTGCAACAATGAGTACATTAAGCCACGCAGCGAGCAGCGCTGAGAAGCGCACCAATGCCCGCTACTGGATAGTGGTGATGCTGTTTATCGTCACGTCCTTTAACTATGGTGACCGCGCCACGCTGTCGATTGCCGGCTCGGAAATGGCAAAAGACATCGGCCTTGATCCGGTGGGCATGGGTTACGTTTTCTCTGCATTCTCATGGGCCTACGTTATCGGGCAAATTCCTGGCGGCTGGCTGCTGGACCGTTTTGGATCTAAACGCGTCTATTTCTGGTCCATCTTTATCTGGTCGATGTTCACCCTGCTGCAGGGTTTCGTCGATATCTTCAGCGGCTTCGGCATTATCGTGGCGCTCTTCACGCTGCGCTTCCTGGTAGGCTTAGCGGAAGCGCCTTCCTTCCCGGGCAACAGCCGCATTGTGGCGGCATGGTTCCCGGCGCAGGAGAGGGGAACGGCGGTAGCGATCTTCAACTCCGCACAGTACTTTGCAACGGTGATCTTCGCGCCCATCATGGGCTGGCTGACGCATGAGGTGGGCTGGTCGCACGTATTCTTCTTCATGGGCGGGCTTGGGATCGTCATCAGCTTCATCTGGCTGAAAGTGATCCACGAACCTAATCAGCATCCCGGTGTGAACAAGAAAGAGCTGGAGTACATTGCCGAAGGCGGAGCGCTGATCAACATGGATCAAAAATCCGCAAAAGCAAAAGTCCCGTTCAGTCAGAAATGGGCACAGATCAAACAGCTTGTCGGCTCGCGGATGATGATCGGGATCTATCTTGGCCAGTATTGCATCAACGCCTTAACTTACTTCTTTATCACCTGGTTCCCGGTTTATCTGGTGCAGGCGCGTGGTATGTCGATTCTGAAAGCGGGGTTTGTTGCCTCTGTTCCGGCAATCTGCGGCTTCGTTGGGGGTGTGCTCGGCGGGGTGATTTCCGACTGGCTGATGCGCCGCACCGGTTCACTGAATATTGCGCGGAAAACGCCGATTGTGCTCGGCATGCTGCTCTCCATGACCATGGTGTTCTGTAACTACGTAAATACCGAGTGGATGATTATCGGCTTCATGGCGATGGCTTTCTTCGGTAAAGGGATCGGTGCGCTGGGCTGGGCGGTGATGGCAGATACTGCGCCAAAAGAGATCAGTGGTCTGAGCGGCGGTCTGTTCAACATGTTCGGCAACATCTCCGGGATTGTCACCCCCATCGCTATCGGCTACATCGTCGGCACGACGGGCTCTTTCAACGGTGCGCTGATCTACGTGGGTGTGCATGCGCTGGTGGCGGTGCTGAGTTACCTGGTGCTGGTGGGGGATATCAAACGCGTCGAACTTAAACCTGTTGCGGAGCGTGGATGATGACAACGCAATCAAGCCCAATCGTCACTGAGATGAAGGTCATCCCGGTGGCCGGGCAGGACAGTATGCTGCTGAATATTGGCGGCGCACATAACGCCTGGTTTACCCGTAATATCGTTGTGCTGACAGACAGTGCAGGGAATACCGGCGTGGGCGAAGCGCCTGGCGGAGAGGTGATTTATCAGACGCTGGTCGATGCCATACCTCGGGTGGTGGGTCAGGAGATCGCCCGGTTGAATAGGGGGGTCCAGCAGGTACATAAGGGAAATCAGTCGGCAGACTTTGATACCTTCGGAAAAGGGGCGTGGACGTTTGAACTGCGCGTCAACGCTGTCGCCGCTCTGGAAGCCGCCCTGCTTGATTTACTGGGCAAGACCTTGCATGTCCCGGTCTGCGAATTGCTGGGGCCAGGCAAGCAGCGCGATGCGGTGACGGTGCTCGGCTATCTGTTTTATGTTGGCGATCGCAACAAAACCGACCTGCCTTATCTGGCTCACTCGCCGGGCAGCCACGAGTGGTATCACCTGCGTCATCAGGAAGCGCTCTCCGGTGAAAGCGTTGTCCGGCTGGCTGAGGCGGCGCAGGATCGTTACGGTTTTAAAGATTTCAAGCTTAAAGGCGGCGTACTGCCAGGTGAGCAGGAGATTGAAACGGCCCGGGCGCTGAAAAAACGCTTCCCGGAGGCGCGTATCACGGTTGATCCGAACGGAGCATGGCTGCTGGATGAAGCGATCAGCTTGTGTAAAGGGCTGGGGAATGTCCTGACCTATGCGGAAGATCCCTGCGGCGCTGAACAGGGGTTCTCGGGTCGTGAAGTCATGGCCGAGTTCCGTCGCGCCACCGGGTTGCCAGTCGCCACCAACATGATCGCGACCAACTGGCGTGAAATGGGTCACGCTGTGATGCTGAACGCTGTCGATATTCCGCTGGCTGACCCGCATTTCTGGACGCTTTCAGGTGCAGTACGTGTCGCACAGCTGTGCGATGACTGGGGGCTAACCTGGGGCTGCCACTCCAACAACCACTTTGATATTTCGCTGGCGATGTTTACCCACGTTGGCGCGGCGGTACCGGGTAACCCCACCGCTATCGACACCCACTGGATTTGGCAGGAGGGTGAAGCTCGCCTGACCAATAATCCGCTTGAGATCAAAAACGGCAAAATTGCTGTGCCGGATGCGCCTGGGCTGGGTGTAGAGCTTGACTGGGATCAGGTTCATAAAGCCCATGAGGCGTATAAAAAACTGCCTGGTGGTGCGCGTAACGACGCAGGACCGATGCAGTATCTTATCCCCGGCTGGACATTTGACCGTAAGCGCCCTGTTTTCGGACGTCACTGATAAAAGGATTGAACGATGAGCACTTTTTCTACCCCCGTAGTCACTACCATGCAGATCATTTCGGTTGCGGGCCATGACAGCATGCTGATGAACCTGAGTGGTGCGCATGCGCCATTCTTTACCCGCAATATCGTGATTATCAAAGACAACTCCGGTCATACCGGTGTAGGCGAAATTCCGGGTGGGGAGAAGATCCGTACTACGCTGGAAGATGCCATTCCATTAGTTGTCGGTAAAACGCTGGGCGAGTACAAAAATGTGCTGAATACCGTGCGCAATACTTTCGCTGACCGCGATGCGGCTGGACGTGGGCTGCAAACGTTCGATCTGCGTACCACTATCCATGTGGTGACCGGTATCGAAGCGGCAATGCTGGACTTGTTAGGCCAGCACCTGGGCGTTAACGTCGCGTCACTGTTAGGCGATGGCCAGCAGCGCAGCGAAGTGGAAATGCTGGGCTATCTGTTCTTTGTCGGCGACCGCAAGCTGACGCCTCTGCCGTATCAGAGTCAGCCAGATGAACAATGCGACTGGTACCGACTTCGCCACGATGAGGCGATGACTCCGGATGCGGTGGTGCGTCTGGCGGAAGCCGCTTATGAGAAATACGGCTTCAACGATTTCAAACTGAAGGGGGGCGTGCTGGCGGGCGAAGAAGAGGCGGAAGCCATATCTGCGCTGGCGAAACGTTTCCCGCAAGCGCGCGTAACGCTCGATCCGAATGGGGCCTGGTCTCTTGATGAAGCGATCCGCATTGGTAAACAGCTGAAAGGCGTGCTGGCCTATGCGGAAGATCCGTGCGGGGCTGAACAAGGTTTCTCCGGCCGCGAAGTGATGGCGGAATTCCGCCGTGCAACAGGTTTGCCAACGGCAACAAACATGATAGCAACCGACTGGCGCCAGATGGGGCATACGCTTTTTCTGCAATCTGTCGATATTCCGCTGGCTGACCCGCACTTCTGGACGATGCAGGGTTCAGTGCGCGTGGCGCAGATGTGTCATGAGTTTGGCCTGACCTGGGGCTCGCATTCCAACAACCACTTCGATGTGTCGCTGGCAATGTTCACTCACGTTGCCGCTGCTGCACCGGGTACGATCACTGCGATCGACACGCACTGGATCTGGCAGGAAGGCAATCAGCGCCTGACCAAAGAGCCGTTTGAGATCAAAGGGGGCATGGTGCAGGTGCCGTCCACACCGGGGTTAGGTGTTGAGCTGGATATGGATCAGGTTATGAAAGCTCACGAGCTGTATCAGAAACATGGCCTGGGTGCGCGCGATGATGCGATGGCGATGCAGTATCTCATCCCGGGCTGGTCATTTGATAATAAACGTCCGTGCATGGTGCGATAAATGTGCAGGGAACGCTCCCATTGCTGGTCATTTGCGTGGTGTATGCTTAACGTAACAACGATGCGTAAGGATGGCTTATGAAAATTGTTATCGCACCGGACTCATATAAGGAAAGTTTGAGTGCGCTTGAGGTTGCGACAGCGATAGAGCGTGGTTTTCGCGAGATCTTCCCCGAGGCAGTTTACGTCAAACTGCCGGTCGCGGACGGTGGCGAAGGGACGGTTGAGGCGATGATTGCGGCAACGCAGGGAAGCATTATGCATGTTCCGGTGACCGGCCCGCTGGGCGAGCACGTGGACGGGTTTTATGGTTTGTCCGGTGATAAGCAGAGTGCCTTTATTGAAATGGCAGCGGCCAGCGGCCTGGAGCTGGTTGCGCCTTCGCAGCGTAACCCTCTGAGAACCACCTCCTGGGGAACAGGTGAGCTTATCCGTCATGCGCTGGATGCGGGCGTTAAGCATATCATTATTGGCATTGGCGGCAGTGCAACCAATGACGGCGGTGCAGGGATGGTGCAGGCGCTGGGCGCTAAATTGCTCGATGCGAGTGAACAGCCTCTTGGGCAGGGCGGGGGCGAGCTGGGAAAACTCGCGCGTATCGACCTGAGCGGGCTGGATAAACGCCTGGCTGAGTGCCGGATTGAGGTGGCCTGTGATGTCACTAATCCGCTCACCGGAAAGGATGGCGCGTCAGCCGTATTTGGTCCGCAAAAGGGGGCCACACCCGAGATGATCGTCACCCTGGACAACGCGCTTGCTCAGTATGCGCGGGTCATTGCCCGGGATCTGGATATCGATGTGTTGAACCTTGCTGGCGGTGGCGCAGCGGGCGGCATGGGGGCAGCACTGTATGCCTTTTGCGGTGCGCAGTTGCGCCAGGGGATTGAGATCGTGACCGATGCGCTACACCTGGCCGACCAGGTGGCCGATGCGGATTTGGTGATCACGGGTGAAGGACGCATCGACAGTCAGACGATCCACGGCAAAGTCCCGGTAGGTGTGGCGAAAGTGGCCAAACGCTTTAACAAACCCGTCATCGGTATTGCGGGGAGTCTGACGGCGGATGTTGGCGTGGTACACGAACACGGCATTGATGCGGTGTTTAGCGTGATCTACACCATCTGCTCACTGGAAGACGCGCTGGAAAATGCCAGTGAAAATGTCCAGATGGCCGCAAGGAATATCGCGGCGGCGCTGAAAATAGGGCAGGCATTTTAGCTGTGATTGCCGGGTAAGGCGAAACCGCCACCCGGCTTTTACCTCAGCTTCCCAGCACTTTCATCGCTTCCCGCGTCACATTATCCATCTCATCCAGCAGCTCCAGAAATTCCGGTTCAAGCTCAGATTCCGGCGTACCGGCACGCAGTTGCTGCTCCAGCAACTGGCAGAGATTTTTCAGCCGCGGCACGCCGCTGTATCCACAGCTGCCGTGCAGCTTGTGAATCGCTTCCAGCAGATCGTCCGGGTTTTCACCCACCAGTTGCTCTTCAACCTTATTGCGAATTTCCGGTAGAAACGCGACGAGCATTTGCAGCATTTCGCGCGCTAAGTCGGGTTTTCCTGCTGCCTGACGCAGCGCAAGCTGCCAGTCAAAAGTCGCGTTCTGATTGACGCTAATCTCAACTGGCTCGGCAGATGGCGTGTACGTCCCGCCTGAATGCCCCGGTTTATAGCGTAACAACAGGTTATGAAGTTTCTCTTCGTCGATAGGTTTAGCCAGATAATCATTCATCCCGGCACTCAATAGCTTCTCTTTCTGACCGGCCATCGCATGCGCGGTGACCGCAATCACCGGGGTCTGCTGCTGATGCGGGAGCTGATGGATCAGCTCACAGGCCCGAATGCCATCCATACCCGGCATTTGAATATCCATCAGAATTAAATCGAACTGCATCTGTTTAGCCTGTTCAACCGCCTGCGTGCCACTGGTACACAGTTCAACATGCTGAACCTGGTCTTCAAGCAATACGCCAATGAGCTTCAGGTTGGCCGGGTTATCATCCACGGCCATCACGCTCATCGGCAATTTTTGCTCATTGTCAATTGGAGGCAGAGCATTCTGGCTAAGACGGCAATATTCCGTCAACGCTGGCAGCAGTCTGGTCGCGGTAAGCGGTTTTAGCAGACACGCGGCGGCCCCGTCATTCTTCAACTCTTCTGCATTGAGCTGGGCATGGCAAGGGAGCGCCAGCAGCAGATAGTCGGTCATTGACGCGGCTTTCGCCAGCCGTTCCTGTTGCATGGTCAGTTCGCCGGTGAAAGTGACCGGGATCCCCATCAGCAGAATGTCGTAGTGTTCAACGGCAAGGGCTGAGAAGGTTGGGCTGTAGACCACTTCCAGCGGCGTGGTGCTTAAAATATCAAGCGCACACTGCGCCGCCGCCGCGTTAGGCTCGACGTAGGCCAGACGCTTGCCTTTCAGGCAGTCTGTCACCGGACCATCTGTCAGCACGTTCGGGTTGAGGTCCAGATTAATGTGGAACCAGAAGGTTGACCCCCGGTTCGGCTGGCTGTGGAAAGAGATATCTCCTCCCATCTCATTCACCAGTCTCTGCGTGATCACCAGCCCCAGACCAGTACCGCCATGACGGCGGGAGATACTGGCGTCTGCCTGACGAAACGCCTGGAACAACCGCGACTGATCGCGCTCAGGGATACCGATGCCGGTATCGCGGATCTGCACTTCAATCTGAACCTTGTTATTACTGATAGAACGTTTTTCCACCAGAATGTCGATGTTACCGCTTTCGGTGAACTTAATGGCATTTCCGACAAGGTTAGTAATAACCTGCTGCAGACGTAGCGGGTCGCCAATGACGTTATCCGGCACATCGTTCTTGATGTTAAGTGTCAGCTCCAGCCCTTTATCGTGCGAGGAGTGTGCGAGAAGCGTGACCACTTCATCCAGTGTGCTCCGCAACGGGAACGGGATACTCTCCAGAATAAGCTTGCCTGCTTCCAGCTTGGAGAAGTCCAGCACGTCGTTAATGATCGCTAACAGGTTGTTAGCGGAGCGCTCGATAGTGTGCAGATGGTCGCGCTGAGTCGGGTTAAGCTCGCTTTTCAGCGTCAGGCGGGTAAAGCCGATCACACCATTGAGCGGTGTACGCAGCTCGTGTGACATATTGGCAAGGAATTCAGATTTAATACGTGCCGCTTCCTGCGCACGCTTTTTCGCCAGATCCAGCTCAACGTTCTGAATCTCCATCTGTTCCAGCGTTTCGCGCAGGTCAGACGTGGCCTGGTCAACGTTGTGCTGCATCTCTTCGTGATACGCCGCCAGAGACATCGCCATCGAGTTGATGCCATTTTTCAGCATATCCAGCTCGCCCAGCATAAACCCTTCAACGCGGCTGTCGAGCTGACCCCGGCGAATACGGTCAACCGTGTTGACCATGTTGCGGATGGGCCCCGTCACATCGCGCATCAGACGCCAGCCGAAGATCAGTGCAATACCGATGCAGAACAACATCATCACGCCAGAGATGAAAATTTCTTTGTACTGCTGTAGCCGTACCGACTTGAGATCCAGCTCCAGTGCGACATATCCCAGCATATTATTGCTGGATTTGGCGTCGGATTGCGCAGACTCATCGGGTGAATAACTTTCTGAAATGATCGGCGTGCGCAGGATCATGATATCCCCGCGCCGAAGCACTGTGAGCTGGCGCGGGAACGGTGTGCCGTCAGGGATTTTCAGGGACGCCGGATCGAGATGAAAATTCGAGGTCACAAACAGACGGTTATGTTCGTCGTAAACGGAAATGGCACGAACAATGTCCGAGTGACGACGGTGGAGCACGCTGATTAACTGACCAATGGACTCGCGGTTTTGCAGGTTCATCCCATACTCACTGGAAACGGCCAGCGGTTCGATGATGCTGGCGCCAGCACCTTCCAGTTGACGCTGCAAATCGTTATAGCGATGCACCACAAAGAAGATACTCAGCAGCAAACCGATAAGAACGGTGGGGGCGAGGATCAAAATCATCATGCGCGCGCGCAGGCTGTAGTTGGTCATGGCGTTCCGTTATGGGACAATTAAGATAATTATGTTTATGTGAGAAAAATCTCGGCGATGGCGCAATTCTACTCTGCAAAACGACGCGTGACGACGCGTCAAATCATCACTGTTGAAGCTACGGACCTGGATCCTTTTGGCCAGGGGGTTGCTCGACATAATGGTAAGACTCTGTTTATAACAGGTTTACTGCCAACAGAACGAGCAGAAATTACGCTGACAGAAGATAAACGGCAGTACGCCCGTGGACAGGTGAAGCGTCGCCTCAACGATAGCCCGCAGCGTGTGGAACCTCGTTGCCCGCACTTTGGTATCTGCGGAGGCTGTCAGCAACAGCATGCGAGCACAGAATTACAGCAAAAAAGCAAAAGCAGCGCCCTGGCGCGTCTGCTTAAACATGACGTAAGCGAGATTATTGCCGGTGAGGCGTGGGGTTATCGCCGCCGTGCGCGCCTGAGTCTCAGCTTTCAACCAAAAACTGAGCGGCTGGAGATGGGGTTTCGCAAAGCCGGCTCCAGCGATATCGTTGATGTGAAGCATTGCCCTGTTTTGGTGCCCCATCTTGAGGTATTGCTTCCAAAAGTGCGCATTTGTCTCTCCGGGCTGGAGGGTGTTCGCCACCTTGGGCATGTCGAACTGGTCATGGCAAATAATGGCCCGCTGATGGTTTTGCGCCACACCACGCCGTTGTCGAAAAAAGATCGCGAAAAACTGGAACACTTTTCGCATTCCCACGACCTGGCGCTTTTCCTGGCACCACAAAGCGAGATACTTGAGCAGGTTACAGGTGACGCGCCCTGGTATGCGTCAAACGGACTACGCTTAACGTTCAGCCCGCGGGATTTCATTCAGGTAAATGATGGCGTTAATCAGCAGATGGTTGAGAAAGCGCTGGCGTGGCTGGATGTTCAGAAAAGCGATCGGGTGCTCGATCTGTTCTGCGGAATGGGTAACTTCACGCTGCCGTTGGCGCAAAAAGCCGCCAGCGTCGTCGGCGTGGAAGGTGTTGAGGCGCTGGTGGCTAAAGGGCAGGAGAACGCAAAGCAGAACGGCTTGCAAAATGTGACCTTCTTTCATCAAAATCTTGAGGAAGATGTCACCCAACAGCCGTGGGCGAAGCAGGGCTTTGATAAAATTTTACTCGACCCGGCTCGTGCTGGTGCACCGGGTGTCATGGCACATATTATTAAACTCGCGCCGAAGCGTGTGGTCTATGTTTCCTGTAACCCGGCAACGCTTGCCCGTGACAGTGAGGCATTAATCAGTGCGGGTTACCAGATTCGGCGTCTGGCAATGCTGGACATGTTCCCGCACACTGGACATCTGGAATCGATGGTGTTGTTCGAGCACATCTAATTTGTTTGGCTTGTCGACTTCGACAGGCCCTGGTCCCTAAAGGAGAGGACAATGGTTGCGGTAAGAAGTGCACATCTTAATAAAGCTGGGGAATTTGACCCACAAAAATGGATCGCAAGTCTGGGAATTTCCAGCCAGCAGTCGTGTGAACGCTTAACCGAAACCTGGGCCTATTGTTTGCGCACCACGCAGGGGCATCAGGATGCCGATCTTCTCTTATGGCGCGGCGTGGAGATGGTTGAAATCTTATCCATGCTGAACATGGATATCGAAACGTTGCAGGCCGCGCTTCTGTTCCCGCTTGCCGATGCGGACGTCGTCACTGAAGACGTACTGCGCGAAAGCGTTGGAAAATCGGTCGTGGCGCTGATCCACGGCGTACGCGATATGGCTGCCATCCGCCAGCTTAAGGCTGCGCACACTGACTCTGTCTCTTCAGAACAGGTCGATAACGTTCGCCGCATGCTGCTGGCCATGGTGGATGATTTCCGCTGTGTGGTCATCAAACTTGCCGAGCGTATTGCCCATCTGCGTGAAGTGAAGGATGCACCGGAAGACGAGCGCGTGCTGGCTGCCAAAGAGTGTACAAACATCTATGCGCCGCTCGCAAACCGTTTAGGGATTGGTCAACTGAAATGGGAACTGGAAGATTACTGCTTCCGCTACCTGCACCCGGCGGAATATAAACGCATTGCCAAACTGCTGCATGAGCGCCGTATCGACCGCGAGCATTATATCGAGGAGTTTGTCAGCGGTTTGCGTCAGTCAATGAAAGAAGAGAATGTGCGTGCCGAAGTCTACGGTCGACCAAAGCACATCTACAGTATCTGGCGCAAAATGCAGAAGAAACATCTCGCTTTTGACGAGCTGTTTGACGTGCGCGCGGTACGTATCGTGGCGGAGCGTCTGCAGGACTGCTATGCCGCGCTGGGGATAGTGCACACGCACTTCCGACACCTGCCGGATGAGTTCGATGACTATGTCGCGAACCCGAAACCTAACGGCTACCAGTCTATTCATACCGTTGTGCTCGGCCCTGGCGGCAAAACGGTCGAAATTCAGATCCGCACCAAACAGATGCACGAAGACGCCGAACTGGGCGTTGCCGCGCACTGGAAATATAAAGAAGGCACCTCCGGTGGGGCGCGTTCCGGCCATGAAGATCGCATCGCCTGGCTGCGTAAGCTGATTGCGTGGCAGGAAGAGATGGCCGACTCCGGCGAGATGCTTGACGAGGTGCGCAGCCAGGTCTTTGACGACCGGGTGTATGTCTTTACCCCGAAAGGGGATGTCGTTGATCTGCCTGCGGGCTCTACACCGCTCGATTTTGCCTACCATATCCACAGTGATGTGGGGCACCGCTGTATCGGGGCGAAAATCGGCGGGCGCATTGTACCGTTCACCTACCAGCTGCAGATGGGCGACCAGATTGAAATTATCACCCAGAAGCAGCCAAACCCGAGCCGGGACTGGCTGAATCCAAACCTGGGTTACGTGACGACCAGCCGTGGGCGTTCCAAAATTCACGCCTGGTTCCGTAAACAGGATCGTGACAAGAACATCCTTGCGGGTCGTCAGATCCTTGATGATGAGCTGGAGCATATTGGCATCAGCCTGAAAGAGGCGGAGAAGTTCCTGCTGCCGCGCTACAACTTTAACGAGCTTGATGAGCTGTTAGCGGCCATTGGCGGCGGCGATATCCGTCTGAATCAGATGGTGAACTTCCTGCAGGCGCAGTTCAATAAGCCGAGTGCGGCAGAGCAGGATGCAGCCGCGCTGAAGCAGTTGCAGCAGAAAACCTATGCCCCGCAGCAGCGCAGCAAAGACAATGGTCGCGTGGTGGTGGAAGGCGTAGGCAATCTTATGCACCACATTGCGCGCTGCTGCCAGCCTATCCCGGGCGACGATATCGTCGGCTTTATCACCCAGGGGCGCGGAATTTCGATTCACCGCTCCGACTGCGACCAGCTTGCCGAGCTACAATCGCATGCGCCTGAGCGCATCGTGGAAGCGGTCTGGGGCGAGAGCTATTCCGCGGGTTACTCGCTGGTGGTGCGCGTTACTGCCAACGATCGCAGCGGGCTGCTGCGCGACATTACCACCATTCTTGCTAACGAGAAGGTCAACGTGCTGGGCGTCGCCAGCCGCAGCGATACCCGCGAGCAGCTTGCTACCATCGATATGACCATCGAAATCTATAACCTGCAGGTGCTGGGCCGCGTGCTTGGCAAACTGAACCAGGTGCCGGATGTGATTGACGCGCGTCGTCTGCACGGCGGTTAAACACACTCTTCTGTAAGCCGGGTAAGGCTTTGCCGCCACCCGGCTTGTTTTTTTAATGGAAAACACTATGACTCAAATCGACCGCCTGCTCGGCATCATGAAATGTCTTCGGGACCCGGAAAACGGCTGTCCGTGGGACAAAGAGCAGACTTTCGCCACCATCGCCCCGTACACACTTGAAGAGACCTATGAGGTGCTGGACGCCATCTCTCGTGAAGATTTTGACGACCTGCGCGGCGAGTTGGGCGATCTGCTGTTCCAGGTGGTGTTCTATGCACAAATGGCGCAGGAAGAAGGGCGCTTTAACTTTGACGACATCTGTGCCGCCATCAGCGACAAGCTTGAGCACCGCCACCCCCATATTTTTGGTGATGCCACTGCAGGGAACAGCGCGGAAGTGCTGGTCCGCTGGGAACAAATCAAAAGCGCCGAGCGTGCAGAGAAATCCCAGCACTCCGCGCTGGACGATATTCCTCTGAGTCTGCCCGCGCTGATGCGCGCGCATAAAATTCAGAAACGCTGCTCTGCAGTCGGGTTCGACTGGACGTCCCTCGGCCCGGTACTGGACAAAGTGCATGAAGAGATAGACGAAGTGATGCACGAAGCGCAGCAGGCAGTGGTGGATGAAGCAAAGCTGGAAGAGGAGATGGGCGATCTGCTGTTTGCGACTGTCAACCTTTCACGCCACCTGGGCGTAAAAGCGGAAACCGCGCTGCAAAAAGCCAACATTAAGTTCGAGCGTCGTTTTCGCGAAGTTGAACGGATTGTGACCTCGCGTGGCCTGGAAATGACCGGTGTAGACCTCGATGTGATGGAAGAAGTCTGGCAGGAAGTAAAACGCCAGGAATCTGATCTCTAACGGATTTTTGCGATCAAGCGCAATTTGTGTGATTTTTTAAATGACAAGCGCTTGATTTGCGTCAAAAACATTTACCCAAAACGGGCTATTTTCTCACTCCTTATGTTTGTCATGGCCTGGAATGGAGATGGAGAATGAAAGTTTGTGGCGCTCGCCGTGTTCGGGTATACTACTTTCCCGTCCTGGTTATTCCATCGTTTCACCCTAACTTCTCAGGTTCAGCATGACAACGAACTATATTTTTGTGACCGGCGGGGTCGTATCCTCTCTGGGTAAAGGCATTGCCGCAGCCTCCCTCGCGGCCATTCTTGAAGCCCGTGGCCTCAATGTGACCATGATGAAACTGGATCCGTACATCAACGTCGATCCGGGCACCATGAGCCCAACCCAACACGGGGAAGTGTTCGTTACTGAAGACGGCGCTGAAACCGATCTGGATCTTGGCCACTACGAGCGTTTCATCCGCACCAAAATGACCCGTCGTAACAACTTCACGACTGGCCGCATCTATTCCGACGTTCTGCGTAAAGAGCGCCGTGGTGACTACCTGGGCGCGACCGTGCAGGTTATCCCACACATCACGAACGCAATTAAAGAACGTGTTCTTGCCGGTGGCGAAGGGCATGACGTGGTGCTGGTTGAAATCGGCGGTACTGTAGGGGATATCGAATCCTTACCATTCCTGGAAGCGATTCGTCAACTGGCGGTGGATATTGGTCGTGAACACGCGCTGTTCATGCACCTGACGCTGGTGCCTTACATGGCAGCCGCAGGTGAAGTGAAAACCAAACCGACTCAGCACTCGGTGAAAGAGCTGCTCTCCATTGGTATTCAGCCTGACATCCTGGTTTGCCGTTCCGATCGTGCTATCCCGGCGAACGAACGTGCGAAAATTGCATTGTTCTGTAACGTGCCTGAAAAAGCCGTTATTTCAATGAAAGATGTCGATTCCATTTATAAAATCCCGGGCCTGTTGAAATCACAGGGCCTGGACGATTATATTTGTAAACGATTCAGCTTGAACTGCCCAGAAGCAAATCTGTCCGAATGGGAACAGGTTATTTACGAAGAAGCTAATCCGGCTGGTGAAGTGACTATCGGTATGGTCGGCAAGTATATCGAACTGCCGGATGCCTATAAGTCAGTGATCGAAGCGCTGAAACACGGTGGTCTGAAGAACCGTGTCTCCGTGAATATCAAGCTGATTGATTCGCAGGATGTTGAAACGCGTGGCGTTGAAATCCTGAAAGATCTGGATGCAATTCTCATCCCTGGCGGCTTCGGCTACCGTGGTGTAGAAGGCAAGATCGCTACCGCGCGCTATGCGCGTGAGAACAATATTCCATACCTCGGCATCTGTCTGGGTATGCAGGTTGCGCTGATCGAATTTGCGCGCAACGTAGCGGGAATGGAAAACGCGAACTCTACGGAATTTGTGCCAGACTGTAAGTACCCTGTAGTGGCGCTTATCACTGAATGGCGTGACGAAGACGGTAACGTCGAAGTCCGTACCGAGAAGAGCGATCTGGGTGGCACCATGCGTCTTGGCGCACAGGCCTGCCAGCTGTCCGACGATAGCGTGGTTCGCAAGCTGTATGGCGAGTCAACCATCACCGAACGCCATCGTCACCGCTATGAAGTCAACAACATGTTGTTGAAACAAATTGAAGCCGCGGGTCTGCGTGTTGCGGGCCGCTCCGGGGATGATCAGTTAGTCGAGATCATTGAAGTGCCAAACCATCCGTGGTTTGTCGCCTGCCAGTTCCACCCGGAATTTACTTCAACGCCACGTGACGGGCATCCGCTGTTTGCAGGCTTCGTGAAGGCCGCCAGCGACTACCAGAAGCGTCAGGCGAAGTAAAAAAAGTTAGAACGGCAACGCGTACCCCTGGTACGCGTTGTTTGTCTGGAGTTTTAGTTTAACTTGTACTGAGGAAAATCTAATGTCCAAAATCGTTAAAGTCATCGGTCGTGAAATCATCGACTCCCGTGGTAACCCGACCGTTGAAGCCGAAGTTCATCTGGAAGGTGGTTTCGTCGGTATGGCAGCAGCTCCATCAGGTGCTTCTACTGGTTCCCGCGAAGCGCTGGAACTGCGCGATGGCGACAAATCCCGTTTCATGGGCAAAGGCGTACTGAAAGCGGTTGGCGCTGTAAACGGTCCTATTGCTCAGGCAATCCTTGGCAAAGACGCCAAAGACCAGGCTGGCATCGACAAGATCATGATCGATCTGGACGGTACTGAAAACAAATCTAACTTCGGTGCGAACGCAATCCTGGCTGTTTCCCTGGCGAACGCCAAAGCAGCAGCTGCAGCGAAAGGTATGCCACTGTTCGAACACATTGCTGAACTGAACGGCACCCCAGGCAAATACTCCATGCCAGTACCAATGATGAACATCATCAACGGTGGTGAGCACGCGGACAACAACGTTGATATTCAGGAATTCATGATTCAGCCAGTTGGCGCGAAATCCCTGAAAGAAGCGGTACGCATGGGTTCTGAAGTGTTCCACAACCTGGCTAAAGTTCTGAAAGCTAAAGGTATGAACACTGCTGTTGGTGACGAAGGTGGTTATGCGCCAAACCTGGGTTCTAACGCAGAAGCACTGGCAGTAATCGCAGAAGCAGTTAAAGCTGCTGGCTACGAGCTGGGCAAAGACATCACCCTGGCGATGGACTGTGCAGCATCTGAATTCTACAAAGACGGTAAATACGTTCTGGCTGGCGAAGGCAACAAAGCGTTCACCTCTGAAGAGTTCACTCACTTCCTGGAAGACCTGACCAAACAGTACCCAATCGTTTCTATCGAAGACGGTCTGGACGAATCTGACTGGGCTGGTTTCGCATACCAGACCAAAGTACTGGGCGACAAAATCCAGCTGGTTGGTGACGATCTGTTCGTAACCAACACCAAGATCCTGAAAGAAGGCATCGAGAAAGGCATCGTTAACTCCATCCTGATCAAATTCAACCAGATCGGTTCTCTGACCGAAACTCTGGCTGCGATCAAAATGGCGAAAGACGCTGGCTACACCGCTGTTATCTCTCACCGTTCTGGCGAAACTGAAGACGCTACCATCGCTGACCTGGCTGTTGGTACCGCTGCAGGCCAGATCAAAACCGGTTCTATGAGCCGTTCTGACCGTGTTGCTAAATACAACCAGCTGATTCGTATCGAAGAAGCTCTGGGCGAAAAAGCACCATACAACGGTCGTAAAGAGATCAAAGGCCAGTAATAGCCTTTAAGCCTTAGAATGAAAATGCCAGTCGAATGACTGGCATTTTTTTTGGCTATTTAAAATCGACTGCCATCTGTTCGGGGATTGTTAGCCCCTGAGTCGTCTGTACGCAGCGGGCGATATAATCCGTAAAGCGGGGTGGCTTCGGCATCCCCATGCTCAACAGCTTATCGTTGCTGAAGCGCACGTTAAGCGTGGCAAACGCACCGTATAAACGCATTGCTTTTAGCATCAGACGTTCGTTGCATGGACCAAAAATATTTTTCAATTCGCGGCGCATTCTAACCAGCGTTTCGTAGCTGACCTGAGCATACCGATCGCCAACAGGGGCTTTCTCCAGCGCCTGCGCCATGGCCTGATCGATATCCGCAAAGCGAACGCTGTTCTCTTCCCCAGCAGAAATATGTACCACTTCCCCAGGACGAGCGTTGCTGGTGAGCAGCATTAACAACGCATCGGCGCAATAATCCACCGGAACAACGTCGATTCTGTCTTCCATTGAGCACATAAACTTCTGCAGCATCAGGCCCATGCTAAAGACCCAGAAAATGCTGCTCGACGGCGTGCAGCCGTGACGAGTATGGCCGACGACGATGGACGGGCGAGCGATGAGCAACGGCAGGTTCGGGCACTCCTGGCGCATCAGCTGTTCGATAGTTGACTTCGAAAACGTGTATTCCACCAGGTGTTCAGCATTTTCTCTGAATTCAGCGCTTTCAGCGACCAGGGAATCCTGTTCCGGCGTGCATGACATTGCCGTGCCTACGTGCAGGAAACGCTGTAAGGCCGTCACCCGTTCCATGCGACGCGCCAGCGCCAGCGTGCCCTCGACATTGACCTTCCAGATCAGCGGATTATTACCAAAAGACGCAACAGCTGCACAGTTAACGACGTGCGTGACCTGGTCCAGGCGAGGATCGTCCAGAAATGCTTCCGGCTGGCTGAGGTCACCAATGAGGATATTATCTACGCTCAGAGAAGCCAGTTTATTCTCAGGCACATTGAATTTGCGCATGTTCTCTTGCACACGCTCCAGCCCACCTTGCGGATCGCTGGCACGCGCGAGCAAAAGGAGTTTTACGGGTTTATCATTGGTCAGTATTTTTTCGAGTACTGCACCGCCCAGAAATCCTGTTACGCCTGTAATCAATAACATCTTCATTAATACCGTCTCATTATGGTTGATGAGGCGGATTGTAGGCGCACAAAAGTAAACGGCATTTAAATAATAAAACGCCGAAAATGAAGGCTTCTTAAGCTTATTTTAAGAAAAGGAAATCAGGTGGATGTATTCGACATTGTGGAAAGGTAAAAAATTCAAATTATAAAAAAGAATATTTTAAGTTAATGATTTTAAATATCTTTTATAAGCTCAATCTTACTATTAATAGTTATTCAAAATGTAATAAGCAAAATACTTTGTTACACCATTCATTTGTCCGGTAAATGATTTAAGTGAAACTGAATACCAAAAACCGCAGGCCGTTTTATTTAGCCTGCGAACTATTTTTAGAGTAACAGAGGGAGCGTAGCGCTGGCCGTTTGTTGGCTAACGTCGCCATAATGGCCATCCAGCGCAATCATGGAAGTGGTCAGCAGCTCGACCAGCAGCATGACGCCAACTTTAGCATTGAGTGCGCCAGCGCTAAGCGGCCCTTCGGGCTTGGCGGCAACCAGCTGAATATCGCTCAGGGAAGCCAGCGGGCTACGGGGGGTATTGCTGAGGGCTAACACCTTGACGCCGCGCTTGCGTGCAAGTTTCACCACGTGGAGTAAATCCCGCGTGGAACCCGAACTGGAGATGGCCACGACCAGGGTCTCCTTCGAAAGGGTCGTCGCATTCATGGCTGCGCGGTGCATATCACTAAACAGCTGTGCGGGTTTGCCCAGCCGCAACAGCTTGTAATGCAGGTACTCACCGAGGATCGCGCTGGCAGCAACGCCATAAATTTGTACGGATTGCGCCTGGTGCAGCGCTAGCGCCGCCTTTTCAAGCAACGCCCGGTCAAGGAGTCTGGCAGTATCCTGCAAAGCCTGTACTGACTCATCAACAACGTTATCAATTTCATCTCCGGTCTGTCGCGCGGGCTGGCCCTGCTGAATATCCAGCGCAAGCGCCATTTTAAATTCGTTATATCCCTTGCAGCCCAGCGTGCGGCAAAGACGCGTGACGCTGGCCTCGCTGGTGCGACTTTCGCGCGCCAGTTCAGTGATCGTCAGGTAGAGCACCCGGGTAGGATCGTTGAGGACAAACTCGCCAAGTTTTTGTTGCGTTGGGCTGTACCCGGAAGCCTCCTGGCGTAGCTTCAGCAGCAGGTTTTCATGGTCTGACATGCTAGATCCTTAATGCGTTTCTCTGCGACTAGTGTGGCGGAAAGCAGGGGAAAGATGCCAGTCATTTTGAAAAAGTATGATCATCCTCCTGGTTTTTGATGGTAATTTTCATGTATTGATATTTTTGTGGTAAAAATTCTCATCATTAAATGAGAGGATGAAAAAATGATGCAAATGTTCAGCGGGGCTTCTTCTGGGGGATGGTTTGAAAAAGCGCAGCGCTTTGGCAAATCCTTTATGTTACCTATCGCCGTATTGCCAGCAGCAGGTCTGCTGCTGGGGATAGGTGGCGCGTTATCGAATCCAAATACCCTCGCGGCATATCCGTTTTTGGATGTGAGCTGGCTTCAGGCCATCTTCACTATCATGAGCAGTGCGGGTTCAATTGTGTTTGCGAACCTCTCGGTGCTGTTTGCTGTTGGGGTGGCTGTCGGGCTGGCAAAAAACGATAAGGGCACGGCAGGGCTGGCGGCGTTGCTCGCTTTTCTGGTGATGAATGCCACCATTAACGCGCTGCTGATCCTCACCGGAAAACTGGCACATGATAATCCTGGCGCTGTGGGGCAGGGCATGACGCTGGGGATCCAGACCCTGGAAACCGGTGTGTTTGGTGGCGTGGTGATCGGTCTCGTGACCTGCGCTCTCCATCACCGGTTTAATAAAATTGCGCTTCCGCAATTTCTGGGCTTCTTTGGCGGTTCACGTTTTGTCCCCATTATCAGCTCGCTGGCAGCAATACTCGTCGGGGCCGTCATGACCGTCGTCTGGCCGCATTTCCAGAAACTGATCTTTGGTCTGGGTGGGCTGGTGGATGCGACGGGTTATCTGGGCACAATGCTCTATGGATTTATTTTGCGTATGCTCGGCCCATTCGGTTTACATCACATCTTCTATCTTCCTTTCTGGACTACCGCGCTCGGCGGGAGTGAGATCGTCAACGGTCACCTGGTCGAAGGCACACAGCGGATCTTCTTCGCGCAACTGGCCGATCCTACGACGCGTCAGTTTTACGAAGGGACGTCGCGCTTTATGTCCGGGCGCTTCATTACGATGATGTTTGGCCTGCTCGGTGCATGTCTCGCGATGTACCACACGGCAAAACCCGAGAACAAAAAACGCGTCGCCGGGCTGCTGCTCTCTGCGGCATTAACCTCGTTCCTGACCGGGATTACCGAGCCTATCGAGTTCTCCTTCCTGTTTATTGCGCCGGTGCTTTACGTCATTCATGCGCTGTTTGACGGGCTGGCGTTCATGCTCGCACACATGCTGCATATCACCATCGGGCAAACCTTCTCCGGCGGTTTTATCGACTTCGTGCTGTTTGGCATTCTTCAGGGCGAGGCTAAAACCCACTGGATGTTCGTTCCGCTGGTCGGCGTGCCGTGGTTCTTCCTTTACTACTTCACCTTCCGCTACCTGATTAACCGCTTTGATTTTGCCACGCCGGGTCGTGAAAAAGAGGCGGTGGCGGATGAGGTCAGTCTGCCGCAAAGCGAGCGCGCTGCAGCGGTAATCGCCGGGCTGGGTGGAAAAGACAATCTGGACGAGGTGGACTGCTGCGCCACGCGCCTTCGTGTCACGGTGAAAGACGGCAGCAAAGTGAATGAAGCAGCATTGAAAGCCACCGGTGCACGCGGCGTCATTGTGCGCGGTAACGGTGTTCAGGTCATTTATGGCCCGCATGTCACGATTATCAAAAACGAAGTTGAAGAGATCTTATCGTAATGAAAACTGTACTGGATAACCTGAAAGGAAAACTGGTCGTCTCTTGTCAGGCGCTGGAAAATGAACCTCTGAATAGCCCGTTTATTATGTCACGGATGGCGCGGGCAGCGTTTCAGGGCGGGGCTGCTGCCATCCGCGCCAACAGCGTGGTGGATATTGCGGCCATTAAACAGGAGGTTTCTTTACCCGTTATCGGCATCATCAAACGGGATTATCCTGGTAGCGCGGTGTTTATCACTGCGACAATGAAAGAAGTGGATGAGCTGATGAGCGTCTCTCCGGAAATCATTGCACTTGATGCGACTGCGCGCGAGCGTCCTGGCGGTGAATCACTGTCAACGCTGGTCAGCCACATCCGTAAACGTTACCCCGGGATAGTGCTGATGGCGGATATATCCAGCGTAGAAGAAGCCGAAACCGCGCAGGAACTGGGCTTTGATTGTGTTGGAACCACGCTTTACGGCTATACGGCGGAAACTGCGGGTCATGCTTTACCTGATAATGACTGCGCATTCCTGAAGGATGTGCTGGCTGCCGTCACGGTTCCGGTGGTTGCCGAAGGCAACGTCGATACCCCTGAGCGCGCGGCCAGATGCCTGGCACTGGGAGCGCATATGGTGGTCGTTGGTGGGGCAATCACCCGTCCACAGCAGATCACTGAACGGTTTATGGCAGCGATTGGCGCGCAAAGCACCGATCGAGCATGACCATCTGGCGGGGATCTGCGATAATTATCGTTTATCCCCTTTACTGAGATGACTATGCAGTACCCGATTAACGAGATGTTCCAGACCCTGCAAGGCGAGGGTTACTTTACCGGCGTTCCCGCTATTTTCATTCGTTTACAGGGATGCCCGGTTGGCTGTGCCTGGTGTGATACCAAACATACGTGGGATAAGCTCGCAGATCGGGAAGTGTCGCTGTTTAGCATTCTGGCGAAAACCAAAGAGAGCGATAAGTGGGGCGCGGGCAGTTCAGAAGATCTGCTGGCCATTATTGGTCGTCAGGGCTGGACGGCGCGCCATGTGGTGATCACCGGGGGTGAACCCTGCATCCACGATCTGACGCCGCTAACCGAGCTGCTCGAAAAGAACGGTTACAGCTGCCAGATTGAAACCAGCGGTACCCATGAAGTGCGTTGTTCCCACACCACGTGGGTGACGGTATCACCCAAAGTGAATATGCGCGGCGGATACGATGTCCTGTCTCAGGCGCTGGAACGTGCAGATGAGATAAAGCACCCGGTAGGACGCGTGCGTGATATTGAAGCACTGGATGAACTGCTGGCAACCCTCTCGGATGAAAAGCAGCGGGTCATTGCCCTGCAGCCTATCAGCCAGAAAGAGGATGCGACGCGCCTGTGCATTGAAACCTGTATCGCGCGTAACTGGCGTCTGTCGATGCAGACGCACAAGTACCTGAATATTGCCTGAAAAAAAGCCCGGTTTAACCGGGCTTTTTTTACTCGCCGCGATAGACGCAGCCGGCGGTGCAGGTCTCTTTAATCATCACTGCGCTCAGCAGCGGTACCAGCGGTTTCATCTGAGCCCAGATCCATTTTGCCAGCACTTCGCTGGTCGGGTTTTCAAGGCCCGGAATATCATTCAGGTAATAGTGATCCAGACGATCGTAAGTTGGCTTAAATGCCGCTTTCAGCTCGGCAAAATCCATGATCCAACCGGTATGCGGATCGACTTCACCGGTGATCTCAAGACGCACCATAAACGAGTGCCCGTGCAGACGGCCACATTTATGTCCTTCAGGAACATGAGGAAGGTGGTGGGCGGCTTCGAAGGTGAAATCTTTAAACAGTGTGGTGGACATGATCGCTCTCAGTAATGCGGAAAAAACCGCCGCATAGTACCGGAAAGCACAATTTTTAGCATTAACTAAAACGGCTCTGAAGCCTGGACCGCAGGAAGTGGCCATTTTTTGTTATCTTTGTTGTGATATTTCAATCAGTTAATTAATCTGTTTTATCGTTAAGCATGATAACTAAAACAGGTTAGTCCATTTGGTTATTTATTATTTCCATCCCTTCTTTAATTGTTAGTATCCTCACCGTTAACCTTATCTTCAGTTTGGATTTATTCGCTTAAAGTCCGCTTGGCTACTGGAACATAACGACGCATGACGACACAGGCCCCACCTTCAAATTTGCTTCCCCTGAACCCGGAGCAGCTGGCGCGCCTTCAGGCTGCCACCTCTGATTTTTCGTCCACTCAGCTTGCCTGGGTCTCCGGTTATTTCTGGGGAATGCTCAATCAGCAACCGGGCGCTGTGGCTGCCGCTCCGGCAAAAGCCGTAGAAATTCCGGCCATTACGTTGATTTCCGCCTCGCAGACGGGCAATGCCCGCCGTGTGGCTGAAGCGCTGCGTGACGACCTGCTGGCTGCCAGACTGAACGTGAACCTGGTCAACGCCGGGGATTATAAATTTAAACAGATCGCGTCAGAAAAACTGCTGGTGGTTGTCGCCTCAACGCAGGGGGAAGGTGAGCCTGCTGAAGAAGCGGTGGCGCTGCATAAGTTCCTGTTCTCGAAAAAAGCGCCAAAACTGGACGGCACGGCTTTTGCGGTGTTTGGCCTGGGCGATACCTCTTATGAATTCTTCTGCCAGTCTGGTAAAGATTTCGACAGCAAACTGGCTGAACTGGGCGCAGAGCGTTTGCTGGATCGCGTTGACGCCGACGTGGAATACCAGACCGCCGCTGCTGAATGGCGTGCCCGCATCGTTGAGGTGCTGAAAGCGCGCGTCCCGAAAGAGACGCAGGCACAGGCCGCGTTTACCGCGACGGGTGCTGTCAACGACATCCATACCAGCCCTTACACTAAAGAGGCTCCGCTGGCCGCGAGCCTGTCGGTTAACCAGAAAATTACCGGCCGTGATTCTGAAAAAGACGTGCGCCATATCGAAATCGATCTCGGTGACTCAGGCCTGCGTTACCAGCCGGGCGATGCGCTGGGGATCTGGTATCAGAACGATCCAGCGCTGGTAAAAGAGCTGGTCGAACTGCTGTGGCTGAAAGGGGATGAGCCTGTCACTGTGGAAGGCAAAACGCAGCCGCTCTCTGAAGCGCTGCAGTGGCATTTCGAACTGACGGTGAATACCCCGAATATTGTAGAAAATTACGCTACCTTAACCCGCAGCGAATCGCTGCTGCCATTCGTGGGTGATAAGGCGAAGCTGCAGCATTACGCGGCGTCAACGCCAATTGTCGATATGGTGCGTTTCTCTCCGGCTCAGCTGGATGCCGATGCGCTGATCGGCCTTCTGCGTCCGCTGACCCCGCGTCTGTACTCCATCGCCTCTTCGCAGGCCGAAGTGGAGAGTGAAGTGCATGTTACCGTCGGCGTGGTGCGCTACGACATCGAAGGCCGCGCCCGCGCGGGTGGGGCATCAAGTTTCCTGGCGGATCGCGTGGAAGAAGAGGGCGAAGTGCGCGTCTTTATCGAGCACAACGACAACTTCCGCCTGCCTGCGAACCCGGAAACCCCGGTCATCATGATTGGCCCAGGCACCGGCATTGCGCCGTTCCGCGCCTTCATGCAGCAGCGCGCGGCAGATGAAGCGCCGGGTAAAAACTGGCTCTTCTTCGGCAACCCGCACTTTACGGAAGATTTCCTCTACCAGGTTGAGTGGCAGCGCTATGTTAAAGAAGGCGTACTGACCCGCATCGATCTGGCCTGGTCTCGTGACCAGAAAGAAAAAGTATACGTACAAGACAAACTGCGCGAACAGGGCGCAGAGCTGTGGCGCTGGATCAATGACGGTGCCCACATTTATGTCTGCGGCGACGCTAATCGCATGGCGAAAGACGTTGAGCAGGCGTTGCTGGAAGTGATTGCCAAATTCGGTGGTATGGATGCCGAAACGGCAGATGAATATTTAAGTGAGCTGCGCGTTGAGCGCCGTTATCAGCGAGATGTCTACTAATGAGCGAAAAACATCCAGGGCCACTGGTGGTCGAAGGTAAACTGACAGACGCCGAGCGCATGAAGCTGGAAAGCAACTACCTGCGCGGCACCATTGCTGAAGATCTGAATGACGGTCTCACCGGCGGTTTCAAAGGCGACAACTTCCTGCTGATCCGTTTCCACGGTATGTACCAGCAGGACGATCGCGATATCCGCGCCGAGCGTGCTGAACAGAAGCTGGAGCCGCGTCACGCGATGCTGCTGCGCTGCCGCCTGCCGGGTGGGGTGATCACCACCAAACAGTGGCAGGCGATCGACAAGTTTGCCGGTGAAAACACGATTTATGGCAGCATCCGCCTGACTAACCGTCAGACCTTCCAGTTCCACGGCATTCTGAAGAGGAACGTGAAGCCGGTACACCAGATGCTGCACTCGGTTGGGCTGGACGCGCTGGCGACCGCCAACGACATGAACCGTAACGTGCTCTGCACCTCGAACCCGTATGAGTCCGAGCTGCACGCCGAAGCCTATGAGTGGGCGAAGAAGATCTCTGAGCATCTGCTGCCGCGCACGCGCGCTTATGCGGAGATCTGGCTCGATCAGGAAAAAGTTGCCACCACCGACGAAGAACCGATCCTTGGCCAGACCTATCTGCCGCGTAAGTTCAAAACCACGGTAGTGATCCCGCCGCAGAACGATATCGATCTGCACGCCAACGACATGAACTTCGTAGCGATTGCTGAAAACGGCAAGCTGGTGGGCTTTAACCTGCTGGTGGGCGGCGGCCTGTCCATCGAACACGGCAACAAGAAAACCTACGCCCGTACCGCCAGCGAGTTCGGCTTCCTGCCGCTTGAGCATACGCTGGCCGTGGCGGAAGCGGTGGTAACCACCCAGCGCGACTGGGGTAACCGTACAGACCGTAAAAACGCGAAAACCAAATACACCCTGGAGCGCGTGGGCGTTGAGACGTTTAAAGAAGAAGTAGAACGTCGCGCCGGCATTAAATTTGAGCCGATCCGCCCTTACGAATTCACCGGTCGCGGCGATCGCATTGGCTGGGTAAAAGGCATCGACAATAAATGGCACCTGACGCTGTTTATCGAAAACGGCCGTATTCTGGATTATCCGGGGCGTCCGCTGAAAACCGGTTTGCTGGAAATTGCGAAGGTCCACAAGGGTGAGTTCCGCATTACCGCCAACCAGAACCTGATCATTGCTGGTGTGCCTGAAAATCAGAAGGCGAAGATCGAGAAACTGGCGCGCGATCATGGGTTGATGAATGCGGTGAAACCGCAGCGCGAAAACTCGATGGCCTGCGTGTCATTCCCGACCTGTCCGCTGGCAATGGCTGAAGCGGAGCGTTTCCTGCCGTCATTCACTGACAAAGTTGAAGCGATTCTGGAAAAACACGGTATTCCTGACGAGCATATTGTTATGCGCATTACCGGCTGCCCGAACGGCTGCGGCCGCGCTATGCTGGCAGAGATGGGGCTGGTCGGTAAAGCGCCAGGCCGTTACAACCTGCATCTGGGCGGCAACCGCATCGGTACGCGTATCCCACGGATGTACCGTGAAAACATTACTGAATCGGAGATCCTCGATTCGGTCGACGAACTGGTTGGGCGCTGGGCGAAAGAGCGTGAAGCGGGTGAAGGCTTCGGCGACTTTACGGTGCGTGCGGGCATCATTCGCCCGGTGCTCGACCCGGCCCGGGATTTCTGGGAGTAACAACGCGAGGTGATTATGTCCGTACTCGATCTAAACGCCCTGAACGATCTGCCAAAAGTCGAACGCATTCTGGCGCTCGCAGAAACCAACGCCCACCTGGAAAAGCTGGACGCCGAAGGGCGTGTAGCATGGGCGCTGGAAAACCTGCCGGGTGACTATGTGCTTTCGTCGAGCTTTGGTATTCAGGCGGCGGTCAGTTTGCATTTGGTGAATCAAATTCGTCCGGACATTCCGGTGATCCTCACCGATACCGGCTACCTGTTCCCGGAAACCTACCAGTTTATTGACGAGCTGACGGACAAGCTCAAGCTGAACCTGAAAGTTTACCGCGCGACGGAAAGCGCGGCCTGGCAGGAGGCGCGCTACGGTAAACTCTGGGAGCAGGGCGTTGAGGGCATTGAGAAATACAATGAGATCAACAAAGTTGAGCCGATGAACCGGGCGCTGAAGGAGCTTAATGCACAGACCTGGTTTGCAGGGCTACGCCGCGAGCAGTCCGGCAGTCGCGCCACGCTACCCGTGCTGGCGGTTCAGCGCGGGGTGTTCAAAGTGCTGCCGATCATCGACTGGGATAACCGGACGGTGTATCAGTACCTGCAAAAGCACGGGTTGAAATACCATCCGCTGTGGGATCAGGGTTACCTGTCGGTGGGGGATACCCACACCACGCGTAAATGGGAACCGGGAATGGCAGAAGAAGAGACGCGATTCTTTGGCCTCAAGCGCGAGTGCGGACTGCACGAAGGGTGATCCCATTTCCTCCCTCTCCCTGTGGGAGAGGGTCGGGGTGAGGGCATCAGGGCGCACTAGGCCTTATTAGATTTCGCCAGCTCCTTCACCAGCGGCAGCATCACCTTCACTACATCACGACTGCGGTGTTCAATCCGCTGCGGCAGTGCGCTATCAATGTGTTGCTGATTATCCAGCATCACGTTATGCCAGCTAATCCCGTCCGGGAAGGCTTTCGATTTAGCCCGCTGCTGATAGCCATCTTTCTTCCCCAGTGCCCAGTTAGTTGCTTCCACATACAGCACCGGAATACCCGCTTTATCGAACACCTCACCATCGTTACAGCAGCCTGTTCCTCGCGGATAATCAGGATTGCCGCCTGGGTTACTGGTGGCATAGACCCCATGGCTGCGGGCAATCGCCAGTGCCCGGTCGCGCGTCAATTTTCGCACGGTACCCGGCGTACTTTGTCCGCTGTTGAAATAGAGCTTATCGCCGACGATCAGGTTATCGAGGTTGATCACCAGCAGGGTATTTTTCTTCTCTTTGGCGCTCATGCGCTTCAGGAGATTCTCAGCGCCGAGTTTGCCTTCTTCTTCACCACTGGTGGCAACGAAACGAATCCCGTATTTAGTCGGTATATCCTTCATTCGTTCTGCCAGTTCGAGCATCACGCCCAGACCTGCGGCGTTATCATCCATACCCTGCAGCGTCAGACCACCGAGATTGTTATCAGTATCGGTGTCGCTCATTGGGGCGTAGGTATCGAGGTGCGCCATAATAATGATCTGCTCATCCGCGCTACCTTCGTGAGCCGCAATAACCGTACTACCTGTCACGTTATGCCAGTTTTTGGTTTTATTGCGTGAGGTATAGATATAGCGGCTGTGAAACGTGCGGATATCGCTCTGGTAACCCATGTCGGCAAACTGCTGACGAATATAGTCTGCGGAGAGCATTTCCGCGGGGGAACCGGTCATGCGGCCAGGAAATACGGTGGCAATATGTCGCGCCTGCGTATTCGCGATTTCACCGTACGGTTGATTTTTTGCCTGAGCCGGAAGGATGAAGCAAACGCCGAGCGCCAGGGCAGCAATACGGTGGCGCGTTGCGGAAAACATAGTGAGTCCTTAAAAAACAGAGCAAAATTTTAACCCGCCTAGTATGAAACTGTGATCGTCCATACACAATTTGAATTGCTCTTAAATGCCCGAAATTTCGCGTGTTAAGCACTTTTTGATATTTGCTTTTTCATGGCGTTATTCCATTGAGTAACTACTCATTCCAATTCGTAATTTCATTCGGTCTAAGCCGCCCCCTATAGTCCCTTTATTCCTCGTTGTTAGTGAGTTGCTGCTGTGGACTATCTGCCCTTATTTGCTGCGATTAAAGATAAGCCGGTGCTGGTTGTTGGCACAGGTGAGATTGCCGATCGCAAAATCGTATTTCTGCAGCGCGCAGGGGCGCAGGTGCGAGTCGTTGCAGGGGCGGATTTCGATGAATCACAAATCGACAGCGTGGTGCTGGTGATTGCGGCGACGGAAGACCGCGAGCTGAACCGACGGATCTCAGATGCTGCTCAGGCGCGTTACCGTCTGGTGAACGTGGTGGACGATCAGCCTTTATGCTCCTTTATCTTCCCGTCGATTGTTGATCGCTCCCCGCTGCTGGTCGCTATCTCCTCCGGTGGTACCGCACCGGTCCTGGCGCGCGTATTGCGGGAAAAAATCGAAGCGCTGTTGCCAACCAGTCTCGGACGTATGGCAGAGAAAGCGAGCTACTGGCGCAATCATCTGAAAACCCGACTGACCAGCGTGACGGAACGTCGTCGCTTCTGGGAACGCGTTTTTCGCGGCCGCTTTGCCAGCCTGATGCATGCCGGCAATGAGACAGCGGCGCAGAAAATTCTTGAAGACGAACTGGATAACCCCGGCAGCACCGGCGGGGAGATCATTCTGGTAGGCGCAGGGCCGGGCGATGCAGGGCTCCTGACGCTGCGCGGCCTGCAGGTGCTGCAGGACGCGGACGTGGTGTTCTACGATCACCTGGTTACTGACGGCATACGCGAACTGATTCGCCGCGATGCCGAGCAAATCTGCGTTGGAAAACGAGCAGGGGAGCACTCTGTTCCGCAGCACGACACCAACCAGATGCTGGTTGACGCCGCCAAAGCGGGCAAAACTGTGGTTCGTCTGAAAGGGGGCGATCCTTTCATTTTCGGTCGTGGCGGCGAAGAATTGCAGGCAGCAGCCGAAGCGGGGGTGCCGTTCCAGGTGGTTCCTGGCATCACGGCGGCTTCTGCGGTAACGGCTTATGCCGGTATTCCGCTGACCCACCGCGATTACGCCCAGAGCGTCACCTTTGTGACCGGCCACTACAAGGCCGACAGCACGCCGTTCGACTGGTCCCACCTCGCCCAGAGCCGTCAGACGCTGGCGATTTACATGGGCACGATGAAGGCGGCGGACATCAGCGAACAACTTATTCAGCACGGTCGCGAGGCGAAGACACCTGTTGCCGTTATTTCTAGCGGTACGCGCGTCGATCAGCACGTTGCTATCGGCACCCTTGACGATCTTGCAACCCTGGCGAAAGACGCCCCTATGCCCGCCTTGATCGTGGTGGGGGAAGTGGTGCAGCTGCACAGCACGCTCGCCTGGTTTCAGCACACAACCGACACAGAAGGCTTTGGTTCTTCTGTTATAAATTTGGCTTAAGGAACGGTTATGGACCAAAAACGTCTTACTCACCTGCGGCAGCTCGAAGCGGAAAGTATCCATATTATCCGCGAAGTGGCCGCCGAGTTTTCTAACCCGGTGATGATGTATTCCATCGGCAAAGACTCCAGCGTCATGCTGAATCTGGCGCGTAAAGCGTTTTACCCGGGTACGCTGCCGTTCCCGTTGCTGCATGTGGATACCGGCTGGAAATTCCGCGAAATGTACGAATTCCGCGACCGTACCGCCAAAGCCTATGGCTGCGAATTGCTGGTGCATAAAAACCCGGAAGGTGTGGCGATGGGCATCAACCCGTTCGTGCACGGTAGCGCCAAGCACACTGACATCATGAAAACCGAAGGGCTGAAGCAGGCGCTGAACAAATACGGTTTTGATGCGGCCTTCGGCGGCGCGCGTCGTGATGAGGAAAAATCCCGTGCGAAAGAGCGTATCTACTCTTTCCGTGACCGCTTCCACCGCTGGGACCCAAAAAACCAGCGCCCGGAGCTGTGGCACAACTACAACGGCCAGATCAACAAAGGCGAAAGCATTCGCGTCTTCCCGCTCTCCAACTGGACCGAGCTGGATATCTGGCAGTACATCTATCTGGAAAATATCGAGATCGTTCCGCTGTATCTGGCCGCTGAGCGTCCGGTACTGGAGCGCGACGGGATGCTGATGATGATCGACGACGATCGCATCGACCTGCAGCCAGGTGAAGTGATCAAAAAACAGATGGTGCGTTTCCGTACCCTCGGTTGCTGGCCATTGACCGGTGCGGTGGAATCCAGCGCACAGACGCTGCCGGAGATCATCGAAGAGATGCTGGTGTCGACCACCAGTGAGCGACAGGGGCGCGTGATTGACCGCGACCAGGCAGGCTCCATGGAGCTGAAGAAACGTCAGGGTTATTTCTAAGGAGCCGCCATGAACACGACCATTGCTCAACAAATTGCCAAAGAAGGCGGCGTAGAAGCTTATCTGCACGCGCAACAACATAAGAGCTTGCTGCGCTTTCTGACCTGCGGCAGCGTGGATGACGGGAAAAGCACCCTGATTGGCCGTCTGCTGCACGACACGCGTCAGATTTACGAAGATCAGCTCTCTTCCCTGCATAACGACAGCAAACGTCACGGCACCCAGGGTGAAAAACTCGATCTGGCCCTGCTGGTGGATGGCCTGCAGGCGGAGCGCGAGCAGGGCATCACCATTGATGTGGCTTATCGTTACTTCTCTACCGAGAAGCGCAAATTTATTATCGCCGACACCCCGGGGCACGAGCAGTACACCCGTAACATGGCGACCGGTGCCTCCACCTGCGATCTGGCGATCCTGCTGATCGACGCCCGTAAAGGCGTGCTCGATCAAACCCGTCGTCACAGTTTTATTTCCACGCTGCTGGGGATCAAGCACCTGGTGGTGGCAATCAATAAAATGGATCTGGTGAATTTCAGCGAAGAAAAATTCGACGAGATCCGCCAGAGCTACCTGACCTTTGCCGAACAGCTGCCAGGTAACCTGGACATTCGTTTTGTGCCGCTCTCGGCGCTGGAAGGCGATAACGTCGCGTCCCAGAGCACGAACATGCCGTGGTACAGCGGCCCGACGCTGCTGGAAGTGCTGGAAACTGTCGAAATTCAGCGCGTGGTTGATACCCAACCGATGCGTTTCCCGGTGCAGTACGTGAATCGTCCGAACCTCGATTTCCGTGGTTTTTCAGGCACTATTGCATCAGGTTCTGTGAAAGTGGGTCAGCGCGTCAAAGTGCTGCCATCTGGCGTAGAATCGGCTATTGCCCGTATTGTCACTTTTGACGGTGACCTGCCGGAGGCGGGAGCCGGTGAAGCGGTGACGCTGGTGCTGAAAGATGAGATTGATATCAGCCGCGGTGACCTGCTGGTGGATGCGCACGAAACGCTGACGGCGGTACAGGGCGCGTCCGTGGATGTGGTGTGGATGGCCGAACAGCCGCTGACCGCTGGGCAAAGCTACGACATTAAAATTGCGGGCAAGAAAACCCGCGCCCGCGTGGACGGTATTCAGTTCCAGGTGGATATCAACAATCTGACCCAGCGTGACGTCACCGAGCTGCCGCTGAACGGCATCGGCCTGGTCGATCTGACTTTCGACGAGCCACTGGTGCTGGATCCGTATCAGCAAAACCCGGTCACGGGCGGGCTGATCTTTATCGACCGTCTGACTAACGTCACCGTCGGTGCCGGGATGGTGCGCGAGCCTAACGAACAGGCCGCCGTGACGTCTGAGTTCAGCGCCTTCGAGCTGGAACTGAATGCGCTGGTGCGTAAACACTTCCCGCACTGGGGTGCGCGCGATCTGCTGGGAGGGAAGTAATGGCTGCTCATGATGAGAACGTCGTCTGGCATCCTCATCCGGTCACTGTCGCTCAGCGTGAGCAACTCCACGGTCACCGTGGGGTTGTGCTGTGGTTTACCGGGCTGTCGGGTTCCGGTAAATCCACGGTAGCGGGGGCGCTGGAAGAGGCGCTGTATCAGCAAGGCGTGAGCACATACCTGCTGGATGGAGACAACGTGCGCCATGGTCTGTGCAACGATTTGGGTTTCAGCGACGAAGACCGTAAAGAGAATATCCGTCGGGTAGGGGAAGTGGCGAGCCTGATGGCGGATGCCGGGCTGGTGGTCCTTACTGCGTTCATCTCTCCGCACCGGGCAGAGCGCCAGATGGTGCGTGAGCGCGTTGGGCAGGATCGCTTTATCGAAGTGTTTGTCGATACGCCGCTGGAGATTTGTGAAGCGCGCGATCCGAAAGGGCTGTACAAGAAAGCGCGTGCGGGTGAACTGCGAAATTTCACGGGAATAGACGCAGTATACGAAGCGCCTGAATCGCCTGAAATTCACCTGGAAGGTCAACAATTGGTAACAAATTTAGTAAGCCAATTATTAGACCTCCTCAGACAGGACGATATTATCAGATCCTGAGACGGTATCGTTTGGGCGCTATTTACCCGAGCGATGAGTCATGGTCACAGGATTAGCTATGCGCAACAGTGAAAACTACATCATTACCACCGGGTCGGAGCCGATAGCGACCGACGACGAGACGACCTGGTCATTTCCTGGGGCCATCGTCGGCTTCGTCTCGTGGTTACTGGCGCTGGGTATCCCGTTTCTCATTTACGGCGGTAATACGCTGTTCTTCTTTCTCTACACCTGGCCATTCTTCCTGGCGCTGATGCCCGTCGCGGTTGTCGTCGGCATTGCGTTGCATTCGCTACTCAATGGCAAACTCCTTTACAGTGCCGTGGTCACGATTGTGACGGTGGTCCTAATGTTTGGACTGTTATTTTTGTGGCTCATGGGCTAACTTCAGCCATAATTCAAACCGTAACCAACTGTGTGACGATATTGTGCAGGGCGATTCTGCGGAAAAAATGTGGTACATTTGCCCGCGATATTGCGGCATCTCTGTACCCCCGGCGTAGTGCCCTGGGGCGTTTTGGGATGATGATGCCGTTTTTCAGGGGGCAGGATGGGTAAACTAACGCTGCTGTTGCTGGCTTTGCTGATCTGGCTGCAATACTCGCTGTGGTTCGGTAAGAACGGACTGCACGACTATAGCCGGGTGAGCGATGACGTTGCGGCTCAGCAGGCAACAAACGCCAAACTTAAGGCGCGAAACGATCAACTCTTTGCTGAAATTGATGACCTCAATGGCGGGCAAGAGGCGATTGAGGAACGCGCACGCAATGAACTCAGTATGACTAAGCCGGGCGAAACTTTTTATCGTCTGGTTCCGGATGCGTCTAAACGCAATCAGGGCTCAGCACAAAACAATCGATAATCAGGCCCAGGATTACGACATGGCAGTAACTTTTTCGGACGTATGCGCCGTGGTGCCGGCCGCAGGTTTTGGCCGGCGCATGCAGACAGAATGTCCCAAGCAATACCTCTCAATTGGCGATAAAACGATCCTCGAACATGCTGTGGCGGCGCTGCTGGCGCATCCACGTGTGAAGCGTGTGATCATCGCTATCAGCCCGGGTGATGCGCGCTTCGCGCAGTTACCGCTGGCAAATCATCCGCAGATTACCGTTGTCGATGGCGGTGCCGAGCGCGCCGATTCCGTGCTGGCGGGCATTCGGGCCGCCGGGGATGCACGGTGGGTGCTGGTGCATGATGCCGCGCGTCCATGCCTGCATCAGGACGATCTTGCGCGCCTGCTGGCCCTGAGCGAAACAAGCAAGGTTGGCGGGATTCTCGCCGCGCCGGTGCGTGACACCATGAAACGCGCTGAGCCGGGTAAACGGGCTATCGCTCACACCGTTGATCGCGTCGATTTATGGCACGCGCTGACGCCACAATTTTTCCCCCGCGAATTACTCCATGACTGCTTAACGCGTGCGCTTAAAGAAGGTGCGACCATTACGGACGAAGCCTCAGCGCTGGAGTATTGCGGTTTTCACCCTGAGCTTGTTGAAGGACGTGCTGATAATATAAAAGTGACGCGCCCTGAAGATTTACAGCTCGCGGAATTTTATCTTACCCGTTCGACCCATTAGGAGAAGGCATAATGCGAATTGGACACGGTTTTGATGTACACGCCTTTGGCGGAGAAGGCCCAATTATCATTGGCGGCGTACGTATTCCTTATGAAAAAGGGTTGCTGGCGCATTCTGATGGCGACGTGGCATTACATGCATTAACCGATGCATTACTCGGTGCTGCTGCGCTGGGTGATATTGGCAAGCTTTTTCCTGACACGGATCCGGCCTTCAAAGGTGCGGATAGCCGTGCGTTGCTGCGTGAAGCCTGGCGTCGTATTCAGGCCAAAGGTTACACCCTGGGCAACGTCGATGTGACGATCATCGCTCAGGCACCAAAAATGTTGCCGCACATTCCTCAGATGCGCGTGTTTATTGCTGAAGATCTGGGTTGCCATATGGATGACGTCAATGTCAAAGCAACCACCACTGAGAAACTGGGCTTTACCGGCCGCGGCGAAGGGATTGCCTGTGAAGCCGTGGCGCTGCTGATGAAGGCGAACGCATGACAGACTTCGACAATCTGACATACCTCCACGGTAAACCGCAGGGGAACGGGGTGCTGAAAGCCAGCCCCGAAGACTTCCTCGTGGTCGAGGATCTGGGGTTCGCGCCCGATGGCGAAGGCGAACATATCCTGGTGCGCATTCTGAAAAATGGCTGCAATACCCGCTTTGTGGCCGATGCGCTGGCAAAATTCCTCAAAATTCATGCTCGTGAAGTGAGTTTTGCCGGCCAGAAAGATAAACACGCCGTCACTGAACAGTGGCTATGCGCACGCGTTCCCGGCAATACGATGCCTGATTTAAGCAAATTTGAGCTTGAAGGCTGTAAGGTACTGGAGTACGCCCGCCATAAACGCAAATTGCGTCTGGGCGCCTTGAAAGGTAACGATTTTACGCTGGTGCTACGCGAAATCACAAACCGCGATGACGTCGAGAAGCGTTTGGCTGCTATCAACGCCGATGGCGTGCCTAACTACTTTGGCGCTCAGCGCTTTGGTATTGGCGGCAGCAACCTGCAGGGTGCGCTGCGCTGGGCACAAAGTGATGCGCCCGTCCGTGACAGGAATAAACGCAGTTTTTGGTTGTCTGCGGCGCGTAGTGCGTTGTTTAATCAGATTGTGAGCGAAAGGCTGAAAAAACCGGACGCGAATCAAGTTGTTGTTGGCGATGCGCTACAATTAGCGGGACGCGGAAGCTGGTTTGTGGCAACGGCCGAAGAAATGGCCGATGTTCAGTCGCGCGTGGATGCCAAAACGCTGATGATTACCGCCGCGTTGCCCGGTACGGGCGAGTGGGGGACGCAGGGCGATGCGCTGGCTGCGGAGCAGTCTGCCGTTGCGAATGCACAAGAATTACAATCATTGCTGGTGCGAGAAAAAGTCGAAGCAGCACGCCGCGCGATGCTGCTCTATCCGCAGCAGTTAAGCTGGAACTGGTGGGATGACGTAACCGTCGAGTTACGCTTCTGGCTGCCGGCAGGTAGCTTTGCCACCAGTGTTGTCAGGGAACTTATCAACACATCGGGTGATTATGCGAATATTGCTGAGTAACGATGACGGGATCCACGCGCCGGGCATTCAGACCCTGGCGAAACACCTTCGCGAATTTGCGGATGTGCAGGTCGTGGCCCCCGATCGTAACCGCAGTGGAGCGTCTAACTCACTGACGCTGGAGTCGTCGCTTCGCACTTTTACCTTTGAAAATGGCGATATTGCCGTGCAGATGGGCACGCCGACAGACTGCGTATTTCTGGGCGTGAACGCGTTAATGCGACCGCGCCCGGATATCGTCGTCTCGGGTATTAACGCCGGGCCAAATCTCGGCGATGACGTGATTTACTCCGGTACCGTGGCAGCCGCAATGGAAGGACGACATCTGGGGTTCCCTGCCCTGGCGGTCTCGTTAAACGGTCACACGCATTACGACACCGCAGCCGTGGTGACCTGCTCGATCCTGCGCGCGCTCAGCCGTGAGCCGCTGCGTACCGGGCGCATCCTCAATATCAACGTGCCGGATCTCCCTCTGAATGAAATTAAAGGCATTCGCGTCACGCGATGCGGAAGCCGGCACCCGGCCGATCAGGTGATCCCGCAGCAGGATCCACGTGGGAATACGCTTTACTGGATCGGTCCTCCCGGCGATAAGTGCGATGCGGGTCCTGATACCGACTTTGCCGCCGTGGATGAAGGCTATGTTTCGGTTACACCGCTGCACGTAGATTTAACCGCGTATAGCGCGCATGATGTGGTGTCGGGCTGGCTGGATCGCGCAGGAGTGAACGCGCAATGGTAAACAAACGTGTACAAACTCTTCTGGAACAACTACGCGCGCAGGGGATCCGCGACGAGCACGTGCTTGAAGCGCTCGCTCAGGTTCCGCGTGAGAAATTTGTAGACGAGGCGTTTGAACACAAAGCGTGGGAAAACGTGGCACTGCCTATTGGGCAGGGCCAGACGATTTCGCAGCCCTACATGGTGGCGCGCATGACGGAACTTCTGGAGCTGACGCCCGACTCCCGTGTACTGGAAATTGGCACCGGATCGGGGTATCAGACCGCCATCCTGGCGCATCTGGTTCATCATGTGTGCTCCGTTGAGCGTATTAAAGGTTTGCAGTGGCAGGCGCGTCGTCGCCTGAAACAACTTGATTTACATAATGTTTCGACACGACACGGTGATGGATGGCAGGGTTGGAAGGCTCGCGCCCCGTTTGACGCTATCATCGTGACGGCGGCCCCGCCTGAAATTCCTGCAGCCCTGTTGTCGCAGTTGGATGAGGGGGGCATTCTTGTTTTGCCTGTCGGGGACGAGCAGCAGCTTTTGAAGCGCGTTCGTCGACGTGGCGGCGAGTTTATTATCGACACCGTGGAAGCCGTGCGTTTTGTGCCTCTGGTAAAGGGGGAGTTGGCCTGAGACTCGGAATTATCCAGGGTTATTAAGGCAAATTCAGCGTATGGTGTGGCGCGAAAGAGTCGTGCCTTCACGGTAAATTTTAAGTCACTGGTAGTTAACACATTCCTGGGGGATAAATGAGCGCGGGAAGCCCTAAATTCACCATTAGCCGTGTTGCGGCATTATCACTGGTTTCGCTTTGGCTGGCAGGCTGTACAAGTTCTAACAACGCGCCTGCGCCCGTCAGTTCCGTCGGCGGAAACAGCGGCTCCGGTAGCACGTCCAGCGGAATGTTGATCACGCCGCCACCTAAAATGGGTACTGCTGCGCCGCAGCAAACACCACAAATTCAGCCTGTGCAACATCCTGTTACACAGCCAATGCAGGTTCAGCCAGTTGAACAACCTGTCCAGACCCAAAATGGCCGCATAGTTTATAACCGTCAGTATGGGAACATTCCTAAAGGCAGCTATACCGGCGGCAGTACCTATACCGTGAAACGCGGCGATACGCTGTTCTACATTGCGTGGATTACCGGGAACGATTTCCGTGACCTCGCCCAGCGTAACAACGTTCAGGCGCCGTATGGACTGGAAGTGGGCCAAACGCTTCAGGTTGGCAACGCCACAGGCAAGCCACTTACGCCAGGTAACACCGTTTCTGCGGCCGATGTGACTGCACAAAATAACAGCGTTAAGCCTGCACAAAAATCCACCACAGTGGTTGCTTCACAACCTGTAATTACGTATTCTGAGGATTCAGGTGATCAGACTGCTAACAAAATGTTGCCGAATAATAAAGGGACTGCGACTGTTGTCACAGCACCCGTGACGGCACCTGTGGTTAGCTCTACTGAACCGACTGCCAGCAGTATGACGTCCAGTTCGCCAATTTCTACATGGCGCTGGCCAACTGACGGCAAGGTTATCGAAAACTTCTCTTCCTCCGAAGGTGGAAATAAAGGGATCGATATCGCAGGGAGTAAGGGACAGGCTATCATCGCGACCGCAGATGGACGTGTTGTATATGCCGGTAACGCTCTGCGCGGTTACGGTAATCTTATTATCATCAAACATAACGATGATTACCTGAGTGCCTACGCCCATAACGACACAATGCTGGTCCGGGAACAACAAGAAGTTAAGGCGGGGCAAAAAATCGCTACTATGGGTAGCACCGGAACCAGTTCTACACGCTTGCATTTTGAAATTCGTTACAAGGGGAAATCCGTAAACCCGCTGCAGTACTTGCCGCAGCGATAATTTGACGGGGCATGCCAGCCAGGGTGTCTCGTTCAGGGATCACGGGTAGGAGCCACCTTATGAGTCAGAATACGCTGAAAGTTCATGATTTAAATGAAGACGCGGAATTTGATGAGAACGGAGTAGAGGCTTTTGACGAAAAAGCCTTAGTAGAAGAGGAGCCCAGTGATAACGATTTGGCTGAAGAAGAGCTGTTATCGCAGGGTGCCACACAGCGTGTACTGGACGCGACTCAGCTTTACCTTGGGGAGATTGGTTACTCCCCACTGTTAACGGCCGAAGAAGAAGTCTATTTCGCACGTCGTGCTTTGCGTGGTGATGTTGCCTCGCGTCGTCGCATGATTGAAAGTAACTTGCGACTGGTCGTGAAAATTGCTCGCCGTTACGGCAATCGTGGTCTGGCTCTGCTGGATCTGATTGAAGAGGGCAACTTAGGCCTCATCCGCGCAGTTGAGAAGTTTGACCCGGAACGCGGGTTCCGTTTCTCAACCTACGCGACCTGGTGGATTCGTCAGACCATCGAACGGGCCATTATGAACCAGACCCGTACGATCCGCCTGCCGATTCACATCGTCAAAGAGTTGAACGTCTATCTGCGTACCGCACGCGAGTTGTCCCATAAACTGGACCACGAGCCAAGCGCAGAAGAAATTGCCGAACAACTCGATAAACCGGTTGATGACGTAAGCCGTATGCTGCGTCTCAACGAGCGCATTACCTCGGTTGACACCCCGCTGGGTGGCGACTCCGAAAAAGCGCTGCTGGACATCCTGGCCGATGAAAAAGACAACGGTCCGGAAGACACCACGCAGGACGATGACATGAAACAGAGCATCGTCAAATGGCTGTTCGAACTGAACGCCAAACAGCGTGAAGTGCTGGCGCGTCGTTTCGGTTTACTGGGGTATGAAGCTGCAACACTGGAAGACGTCGGCCGCGAAATTGGCCTGACCCGTGAACGTGTTCGTCAGATTCAGGTTGAAGGTCTGCGCCGCCTGCGTGAAATCCTGCAGGGGCAAGGTCTGAATATCGAAGCGCTGTTCCGCGAATAAGCAACCTTTCGTCAAAAAAAGGCCCGTCGTGAGACGGGCCTTTTTCTTTTTTTCTACGGCTGTGCCGTTTCGTGCAGCAAACGCCACGTGATCAAATCACCTTCCAGATTAAGCAGGGCGGTTGACCAGCGCACGTTGACCGGGTGATCGGGACGAGTTTGCGTCTCCCGGTAGTGAAGCAGCGCTCCGTGGCTCCATGTCTGTCGAGTTGTTAATTCATCGATGACGATCTTCAGTCCGGGACGGCTTCCGCGCTGTTTTTCCAGAAAGCTGACAAGACCGTCATAGTCGATATGGGTCCCCCCAGGCGGGACCATCAAAAAATCAGGCCGGAAACGGGCGAGCAGTGCGTCAATATCACCTTCGCCATTACCTAACCAGCTTTCGAGCGCAATGTGGAGGTCGATAATCTCTTGTTCGAAAAGCGTCATGAATTCTCCTGTCGCAGTTGTGTTAGCACCTGCTTATTGTTAAGACGAAAAGCATACAGTACGGGCAATAAGGTGATGCCTGCGGCAAAAATAAACATCCCGTGCCACGCGGCGAGAGGTGTCAGATATACCTGGGCCACGTTCAGCATTTGTGCCAGTAGCAGGGCTCCGGCAAAAAAGCTCAGCTGGCGATTAAGATTCCACAGGGCGCTGGCATCCGGCATCTCTTCCCGGCGCGTCGTCAAAAAAGCACTACTCTGAGCTGTGCTGCTGCAAAGACTGCCTCCTGCTCCCATCAATACAAACGCAACAGTCGGTAACAGCGCTGTTGTGGCTGAGTTGACGTTGAGCAACAGCAAAATGCCCAGCGCCTGCAGCAGGCAACCCGTGACAATAAGTGGCCGAGGACCGATGCGGTTAAAGTAGCGGCCCGTCGCTGTGATCGCCATGAATGATGCCAGAGACCATGGCAGCATGAGCATTCCCGTTTCGGCAGGCGTCATGTTCGCTTCGTTCTGAAGATAAAACATACCCGTTACGTTCACCCCAATAAACATGCCGGGTACACATAAATAGACCAGCATGGAAAAACGCAGAAGCGGGTCCAACAGCAAAGGCAGATTTAACAGCCTGGTCGCTTTCATCGGTGGCATTTCGTGTTTCAGCCACAGGGAGGCCAACATAAACGTCACCACCGCAACGGGAAGGGTGGCAAAAAATATCCACCGCCAGCTTAGCATCTGCACCAGAACTCCCCCGATTGCAGGCGAGCAAGCGGGAGCAAGCAACGCCACCAGCATGACCGCTGAAGAAAGTCTGGCACGCTCGTGGGGCTTATACTGTTGCCAGGTCAGTGCTTGTCCGACGGGGATCAATAAGCCTCCTCCCACTCCCTGCAGTACTCGCCAGGCAATCAGGCTTTCCAGTGAGGAAGACAAGCCTGCGGCAACAGAGGTCGCGCTGAACAGTAAAAGCGAGAGCAGGATGACGCGCTTTGGCCCGATGCGGCGTGTCAGCACGGTGCTAAAGGGGATCACCAGCGTCAGCCCGGCAATATACCCGTTACTGACCCAGGCAAGTGCTGAAGGCGTAGCGTTAAACGTGTGCGCTATTGCCGGAAAGGCGACACTGGCAATAAACATGTTGATCAAATCAAGAAAAAAGCCCATTAGATAAACAACGGCGACTTTGCTGCGATACGTCATGGCGGTTCCTCCCGTGAGGTGGCGTATCGTAGCGGCCCGGGAGGTACGGATAAATGCGACAAAGCGAGATATACTGTCAAACACATTTTGACAGTAAAAAGAGTGACGATGATTAATTTACAGCGGACGGCGATGTTTGTAGCGGTAGCGGATACCGGCAGTTTCACTGCGGCAGCCGACGCTATGGGGCTGACAAAAGCCGTGGTTAGCTTCAATATCCGCCAGCTCGAAGCTGAGCTGGGCGTCACCCTGTTACTGCGTTCCACCCGACGTCTGACCTTAACCGAGGCAGGTGCGCTTTTTCATCAACGCAGCGCCGCGCTTCTGAAGGATGCAGAGCAATTGCAGGACGATGTACGTGCGAATCATGGCGGGCTCACGGGGGAATTGCGGATCACGACCACACCGGAGTATGGTTCAAGGGTCGTGGTTCCTTTGCTGGCCAGGTTTAGCCAGCAGCATCCTGATCTTCGCGTAAGACATGTTTCGTCGTCGCTGCATGCCGACCTAATTTCAGAGCGCTTTGATGTCGCCATCCGGCTGGGGACGCTCGCCGACTCGCGCTATCACGCAGCTGCGATCTCGCACTTCTCCATCCTGCCCGTCGCGACGCCCGAGTGGCTGGCGAAAAATCCAATTGAATCGCTGGAACATCTGGCACAAGCTGACTGGCTCGTTCACGAGCGTCTGGCCTCGCCGTTGCACTGGCAGGTAAAAGATGCCAGCGGGGCATCAGAGACGCTGGAGATTAAAAAAGCACCGCGTTTGTTTGCGGACAGTGCGCAGGCGCTAATGGCCTTTGCACTTGCAGGAAGTGGTGTGGCGTTACTACCGGAATGGCTGGTGCGTGAGGCACTGGATGCGCGAAATCTGGTGTCGGTTTTACCGGGATACACCTTTGCGAGGCAGGGCATCTACGCGGTTTATCCTGATGCCCGGCATGTACCCGCAAAAGTGCGCAGCTTTATCGATTTTATGCGCACCAGCGTGAATTAATCGTGCATCATCTTTTTGATGAGCGCAGAGAACTGCTCCCGCTCGGCCTTGTTTAGACGTCCTAAAAACGCCTCATCCACCTCATTGCCAACCGGTTTACAGCCTGCAAGCAGGGCTTCTCCTTCTGGCGTCAGGAAGACAAACCGGCGGCGCTTATCCGCAGGATCGAGTTCACGTTTGACCAGCCCGCGCGCCTCCATGCGGCTTAGCATTTCTGCCAGCGTCGCTTTTGTGCTAACCGCGACTTCGGTCAATGCCACCTGTTCAATGCCAGGATGCTCGGCAATTGAGCGCATGACCGCATACTGCGGCTTGGTCAGTTCCGGCAAGGCGTGCTGCCACTGCGCAGTATGCTGTTGAAAAAGCTGACGTAACAGGTGGAACGCCTCTTTTCTTAGTTCCATGAACACTCCGACGGAAAAAATCTCCCACTATGATAGCCGCTATTGCTCCGGATTTTAACGCGGCATTTTTTAGCGATTCGTGTGATCGTGTACGAACGATCTTGTCAGGAAAATGGTTCGGGAGTAGTTTAGTTTTAATGTTCGTGTACGAACAAAACAATTGAGGTGCTGAATGAGATTGATCGTGGGAATGACAGGGGCGACAGGCGCTCCGCTGGGCGTGGCGCTACTCCAGGCCTTGCGGGAGATTCCGGAGGTGGAGACCCACCTGGTTATGTCGAAGTGGGCAAAAACCACCATTGAGCTGGAAACGCCTTACACCGCGCAGGACGTTGCTGCTCTGGCTGACGTTGTCCACAGTCCGGCTGACCAGGCCGCCACCATCTCATCCGGCTCATTTCGCACCGACGGCATGATCGTCATTCCCTGCAGCATGAAAACGCTGGCGGGGATCCGCGCAGGCTACGCCGAAGGGCTGGTGGGACGCGCGGCGGATGTGGTGCTGAAAGAGGGGCGTAAGCTGGTGCTGGTTCCCCGTGAAACGCCGCTCAGCACCGTTCATCTGGAGAATATGCTTGCGCTTTCCCGCATGGGCGTGGCGATGGTGCCGCCCATGCCTGCGTATTACAACCACCCGCAAACCGCCGATGACATTACCCAGCATATTGTGACCCGCGCGCTTGACCAGTTTGGTCTGGAGCATAAAAAGGCACGCCGCTGGAACGGGTTGCAGGAGGCGAAACATTTTTCACAGGAGAATAAAGATGGCATTTGATGATTTGAGAAGCTTCCTGCAGGCGCTCGATGAGCAAGGGCAACTGCTGAAAATTGAGGAAGAGGTAAACGCCGAGCCGGATCTGGCTGCGGCAGCCAACGCAACGGGACGTATTGGCGGCGGTGCCCCCGCGCTGTGGTTCGACAAGATTCGCGGGTTTACCGATGCCCGTGTCGTGATGAATACGATTGGCTCCTGGCAGAATCACGCCATTTCGATGGGGCTGCCTGCGAACACCCCGGTCAAAAAACAGATCGACGAGTTTATCCGCCGCTGGGATAAATTCCCCGTCACACCGGAGCGCCGCGCTAACCCGGCCTGGGCGCAGAATACGGTGGACGGTGAAGACATTAACCTGTTCGACATTCTGCCGCTGTTTCGCCTGAATGACGGTGACGGTGGTTTTTATCTTGATAAAGCCTGCGTTGTCTCGCGCGATCCGCTGGACCCCGATCATTTTGGCAAGCAAAACGTCGGTATTTACCGCATGGAAGTGAAGGGCAAGTGCAAGCTGGGCCTGCAGCCGGTACCTATGCACGACATTGCTCTGCATCTGCACAAAGCGGAAGAGCGCGGGGAAGATCTGCCGATTGCGATAACGCTTGGCAACGATCCAATCATCACGCTCATGGGCGCTACACCGCTTAAATACGATCAGTCTGAGTATGAGATGGCTGGCGCGCTGCGTGAAAGCCCGTATCCCATTGCTACCGCACCGCTGACCGGTTTCGACGTGCCGTGGGGGTCAGAAGTGATCCTCGAAGGGGTGATCGAAGGCCGCAAGCGTGAGATAGAAGGGCCGTTTGGTGAGTTTACCGGACACTATTCCGGTGGCCGTAACATGACAGTGGTGCGTATTGATAAAGTTTCATACCGCACCAAACCGATTTTTGAGTCCCTCTACCTCGGCATGCCGTGGACCGAGATTGACTATCTGATGGGGCCAGCCACCTGCGTGCCGCTCTACCAGCAGCTAAAAGCGGAATTCCCGGAAGTGCAGGCGGTGAACGCGATGTACACCCACGGTCTGCTGGCGATTATCTCTACTAAAAAACGCTACGGCGGTTTTGCTCGTGCGGTTGGTTTACGTGCCATGACCACGCCGCACGGTCTGGGCTACGTGAAAATGGTCATTATGGTGGATGAGGATGTCGATCCGTTCAACCTGCCACAGGTGATGTGGGCGCTGTCATCGAAAGTGAACCCGGCAGGTGATCTGGTGCAGTTGCCGAACATGTCAGTGCTTGAACTTGACCCTGGTTCGAGCCCGGCGGGTATTACCGACAAGCTGATTATTGATGCTACGACGCCAGTTGCTCCGGACACCCGTGGCCACTACAGCCAGCCGGTACAGGATTTACCTGAAACTAAAGCCTGGGCGGAAAAACTGACCGCGATGCTGGCTGCACGTCAATAAGGAGGAAAAGATGATTTGTCCACGTTGTGCCGATGAACACATTGAAGTAATGGCGACATCTCCCGTGAAAGGGGTCTGGACTGTGTATCAGTGCCAGCATTGCCTGTATACCTGGCGTGATACTGAACCGCTGCGCCGTACCAGCCGGGATCACTATCCGGAAGCATTTCGCATGACGCAGAAGGATATTGACGAGGCACCACAGGTGCCGACCATTCCGCCGTTGCTGTAAAAAAAAGCCCGGTGGCGCTGCGCTTACCGGGCTTACGGGTTGTGTAGGCCGGGTAAGGCGAAGCCGCCACCCGGCAAAAAACTACACTAAACTCTTCAGCCGATAAATCCACTCCAGCGCCTGACGCGGCGTCAGGGAATCCGGGTCGAGGTTTTCCAGGGCTTCTACTGCTGGCGACGTCTCTTCCGCTGGTGCTAACAGCGACATCTGTGTGCCATCAATCTGCGTTGCAGCCGCATTCGGTGAGAGGTTTTCCAGCTCACGCAGTTTCTGACGCGCGCGTTTAATCACCTCTTTAGGAACACCCGCCAGCGCTGCGACGGCCAGGCCATAGCTCTTGCTCGCCGCGCCATCCTGCACCGTGTGCATAAAGGCGATAGTGTCGCCGTGTTCCAGCGCATCAAGGTGGACATTAGCAACCCCTTCCATTTTCTCCGGCAACTGTGTCAGCTCGAAATAGTGGGTTGCGAACAGGGTCATTGCCTTGATCTTATTCGCCAGACTTTCAGCACAGGCCCATGCCAGTGACAGACCATCATAGGTTGATGTTCCGCGTCCGACTTCGTCCATCAGCACCAGGCTGTGTTCCGTCGCGTTATGCAGAATGTTAGCCGTTTCGGTCATTTCAACCATGAAGGTTGAGCGGCCGCTAGCCAGATCGTCCGCTGCGCCCACGCGGGTAAAGATGCGGTCGATGGGGCCAATCTCCACGTTTTGCGCCGGGACGTAGCTGCCGATGTAAGCGAGCAGCGCGATCAGCGCTGTCTGGCGCATGTAGGTACTCTTACCGCCCATGTTCGGGCCGGTAATGATCAGCATCCTTCTCTGCGGTGACAGGTTCAGGGGGTTAGCGATGAACGGTTCGTTCAGCACCTGCTCTACCACCGGGTGACGACCTTCGGTAATGCGAATGCCGGGTTTGTCGGTAAAGGTCGGGCAGGTATAGTTCAGCGTTTCAGCACGTTCCGCCAGATTCACCAGCACGTCCAGTTCCGCCAGCGCGCTGGCGCTCAGTTGCAGGTCGGCCAGGTGCGGCATCAGCATGTCAAACAGCTCGTCATACAGCTGTTTTTCCAGAGCCAGCGCTTTACCTTTCGAGGTGAGAACTTTGTCCTCGTACTCTTTCAGCTCAGGAATAATGTAGCGTTCTGCATTTTTCAATGTCTGGCGACGCACGTAGTGAATCGGTGCCAGGTGGCTCTGCCCGCGGCTGATCTGAATATAGTAACCGTGTACCGCGTTATAGCCCACTTTCAGGGTGTCGAGCCCAAGTCGCTCGCGCTCGCGGATTTCCAGCTTATCAAGGTAGTCCGTTGCGCCGTCGGCCAGCGCGCGCCATTCGTCCAGCTCTTCGTTGTAGCCAGGGGCAATCACGCCGCCATCACGCACCAGAACAGGGGGTGCATCAATAATGGCGCGCTCCAGCAGCTCGCGAAGCTCGGTAAATTCGCCCATGGTTTCGCGGAGTTTCTGGACAGGGGCGCTGTCTACGTCGCTTAACTGAGTACGCAGTTCCGGCAGTTGCTGAAAAGCATGACGCATCCTCGCAAGATCGCGTGGGCGCGCTGTCCGCAGAGCCAGACGGGCCAGGATACGTTCCAGATCGCCTACTTGGCGCAGGACCGGCTGCAGCTCGGTATAACGATCCTGCAACGCAGCAATCGTCTGCTGACGGCAAACCAGCGTATCGGTATCCCTAATCGGCATATGCAGCCAACGTTTAAGCATACGGCTGCCCATCGGCGTCACGGTACTGTCGAGGACCGAGGCGAGCGTATTCTCGACGCCACCCGCCAGGTTCTGGGTGATCTCCAGGTTACGGCGCGTAGCGGCATCCATGATGATGCTGTCCTGCTGGCGCTCCATCGTGATAGAGCGGATATGCGGCAGGGCGGTGCGCTGGGTGTCTTTCACGTACTGCAGAAGACAACCTGCTGCGCACAGTCCGCGCGGGGCGTTTTCGACGCCAAAGCCAATCAGATCGCGGGTGCCGAACTGGAGATTCAGTTGCTGACGCGCGGTATCAATTTCGAACTCCCAAAGCGGACGGCGGCGCAATCCACGACGGCCTTCGATAAGCGCCATTTCGGCGAAATCCTCGGCATAGAGTAATTCTGCCGGGTTGGTGCGCTGCAATTCGGCAGCCATCGTTTCACGGTCAGCCGGTTCACTCAGACGAAAACGTCCGGAGCTGATGTCGAGCGTCGCGTAGCCAAACCCTTTGCTGTCCTGCCAGAGTGCCGCCAGCAGGTTATCCTGACGCTCCTGCAGCAGGGCTTCATCACTGATGGTACCTGGCGTGACGATGCGCACGACTTTGCGCTCAACCGGACCTTTCGAGGTCGCCGGGTCGCCGATCTGTTCGCAAATGGCGACGGACTCGCCCTGATTCACCAGTTTGGCCAGGTAGTTTTCTACCGCGTGATGCGGGATACCTGCCATAGGAATGGGTTCACCCGCCGATGCACCACGTTTGGTCAGCGAGATGTCGAGCAACTGCGATGCACGCTTAGCATCGTCATAAAACAGCTCGTAAAAATCGCCCATACGGTAAAACAGCAGGATTTCCGGATGCTGTGCCTTCAGCTTCAGATACTGCTGCATCATCGGCGTATGTGCGTCGAAATTGTCGATTGTGCTCATGGAGTTATGATGTCCATTTCTTTGAAAATAAACCGTTTTGATCGGCTCAGTGGCCGTTTGTTCCTTCTATTGTCGCATGAAAAAAAGGTACGGCGCAGAAAAATGTCGCGCTTTACGAGGTGCCTTCCGGCATTAACTCAATGACAATTTTTCCATGCTCTATGCCCACTCTGACCTGGGAATTTGTGGTAAACCCTGCTTGTTCAAGCCAGTCACCTTTTAAGCTCAGCGCCGCATGCACGCTGTAACGCTTTGGTATCTTGGTTTTACGGTCTTCATGACGCTTTCTGAAATATCCCACTTTCAAATGGCGGTAGGGTTTGGTTATCACGATCTCTTGCATAGGGCCTCCTGGCAGCATGGACAATAGTCATTTCTGATGCCTGTATAAAATACCAGTGATTTTCATGAGGTGCAGGCTTAATACTGGAATCAGGCTTCAGAAAAAGGAATGCAACAACTGAAATCTGGAGTTTAAAAATGTATTATTAATGCACTTTATTGCTGGGTAAGTCGTTATGTCTGGAAAACGCATATCACGAGAAAAAGAGACAATTGCGAAAATGATCGCGTTGTATGAAAAGCAGTGTCCACAGGCTTCTCAGGAAGAGGGTTATTATCAGGCGCTTAAGGCTTATGCCGATAAACGCCTGGATAAGTGTGTATTTGGTGAAGAAAAACCCGCCTGCAAGCAGTGCCCGGTGCACTGCTATCAGCCTGCCAGACGTGAAGAGATGAAGCAGGTCATGCGCTGGGCTGGCCCGCGTATGTTGTGGCGTCATCCCATTCTGACTATCCGCCATCTGATTGATGACCGCCGTCCCGTGCCGGAGCTACCGGTGAAGTATCGCCTGAAAAAGTGACTGGTTCAGCTTCTGAGTGGGCGGCAAATCACGTTCAGGGCCAGCGCGCTGCAGAGTGGGAAAAGGGCCAGCAGCAGCCATGGATACATTGCCTGCGTTGAGGGCACCAGCGCGCGATCCAGCATGCTGCCAAACAACAAGTTTCCTGCCAGTACCGCAATGCCTCCGGCGGTGGCGAGTGCGCCGTAGTGCGCGCCAAGCGTTGATTCCACGGCGAACCGCGGAATGAGATCTTTTGCCGATGGCACCAGCAGCATCTGTCCCAGCGTCAACAGCGTCACAAAACAGACTGAGGGCAGTAAGCGAAGCCAGCCTTCCGGCGGCGTCATCGGGGCAAACATCGCCACGCTCGCAAAGGCGGTGGAGAGCAGTAAAAAGCCCAGAGGCAGGATCCTCACCGCGCCCACGCGTCGGGCAAAACGCGCCAGCGGTAACTGTAAGGTAATGATCAGAATGGAGGCCAGCATAAAAAGTGGGCCGAGATCTTTCTCGTTACCACCAGAACGCTGGATCTCCACCGGCAGCGCCAGATAAAGCTGGTTATAACTTAACAGCCACGAGCTGTAGGCAATGATAAAGGCGACAAAGCGCGGCTGGCGGAACGTTGTCCACCAGGGCTGTATGTGTAGCGTCTGTGAACGGTGGTGTGAAGCTGGGAGGCAGAAGTAGAGCACCACTAGCGCAATGATAAAGACCCCCGCACCTGCCAGCGCCACCTGGCGGAAACCAAGCCCCGTCAGCAGAGCTCCTGCAACCGGGCCCAGCACTGCACCGAGCTCACCACAGACAGCAAAGAGAGCAAACCATTCCGCCCGGCTACGTTTTCCTTTCGCCTCGCTGTGCGTGCCCGCTTTCGCCAGCAGAGCCTCAATGGAAGGGGAGAATAATGCTCCGCCGATGCCGGTCAGACATGCACCAAGAATAATGGGCCACAGAGATTGCCCGAAGGCCAGCAGCAGATAACCCGCGACGCGGATAACGCACCCGCTCAGGATCACGACTTTCGCGCCAAAGCGATCCGAGAGCGCCCCCCCGACGATAAACATCCCCTGCTGGGAGAACGTGCGTAGCCCCAGGATCAGCCCGATCAGCCCGCCGGAGAGCAGCATATCGTCGCGCAGGAATATCGCCAGGAAGGGGACAACGGCATAAAAACCAATGTTAAAAACAAACTGGCTACCCAGTAAAACGGGCGGCCAGAGTGTGGTGGCAGGGCGAAGGGACATCGTTGTTTACTTGCCCCTAAACGATAAAGTGAATGTGCTTTTTGCCATGGAACGGCGAGATCTCAATTTTGGTTTTTACCCGGAAGACGTCCCAGAGCAGCTCTTCGGATAAGATCTCCTGCGGTGTTCCCGTGGCCACGATTTGCCCTTTTTGCATCACAATCAACGAATCACAGAACATCGAAGCATGATTGAGATCGTGGATAGCGACAATACTGGTGACAGGCAGCTCACTGATCAAATGCATTAACTGCATCTGATGGTGAATGTCCAGGTGATTTGTCGGTTCATCCAGCAGGATTTCAGTGGGAGTCTGGGCCAGCGCACGGGCAATGTGCACCCGCTGGCGTTCACCGCCAGACAGGCTCAGCCAGCCCTGGTCGCTTTTATCCTGCATGTCCACGCGTTGCAGGGCAGCGGTGACGGTCTCGTCATCGTGCGTGCTCCAGTTTGAAAAAGGGGAGTGGTGCGGAATACGACCGAGCTTTACCACGTCACGTACGCGCATATTCGCATCGGTCATCCCGTGTTGCTCAACGAAGGCGACCCGGCGGGCGAGTTGCTTTTTGGCTATCCGGGAAATATCTTGCCCGTCCAGGGTTACGCTGCCGATGTCCGGGCGACGAAGGCCCGCAAGGATACGCAAAAGCGAGGATTTACCGCAGCCATTTGGTCCTAGCAGCCCGACGGTTTCACCCCGGGAGACCTTCAGAGAGACGTCATTAACGATGACTTTTTTGCCTACCTTCCAGGTAATATTTTCAGCGCAGATGCTCATCACTTATTCCTTGAGCGGTAGATAATCACGGCAAAGAAAGGTACACCCACCAGCGCGGTCACCACGCCTACGGGCAGGCTTTGCGGGGCAATCAGCATGCGTGAGGCGATATCTGCCAGCACCATCAGGATCGCCCCTGCCAGCGCGCTGGCAATCAGCAATGTGCGGTGCAGCGGCCCAAACAGGAAACGCATCACATGCGGTACCACCAGCCCTACAAAGCCGATGGAGCCCGCCATGCTGACGATTGTGGCAGTAATCAGCGCGGTAGTGGTAAAGAGTGCCAGGCGCACCCAGGGGACGGCAATGCCCAGGGACGCGGCGGCATCATCGCCGAAGGTAAAGGCATCCAGCGCCCGGGAATAGTAGAGGCAAACGGCTAACCCAATGAGTACCACCACCAGCACCAGCTGGAATTCAGGCCAGCGAACGCCGCTGAAGCTGCCCAACAGCCAGAACATGACATCACGCGCTTGCTGGGCACTGGCGGAGGTGCTGATGGTGTAGGCGGTAATGGCGTTGAACAACTGAGAGGCGGCTACGCCTGCCAGAATGGTCCGTTCATTACCGCCACGCGCACCGTTCGTCAGGAAGGCGACGAAGGCAAAGGCGGCAAACGCCCCGGCAAACGCCCCCGCAGAGAGCGACACCGCACCGGTGCCGATACCCAATACCACGACGGAAACCGCCCCGGTAGACGCACCCGCAGATACGCCCAGCACGTAAGGTTCCGCCAGCGCGTTCTTCAGCAGGCTCTGTAATACTGCACCGCAGATGGCCAGCCCCGCGCCACAGCAGGCTGCCACCAGCGCGCGGCTCAGGCGAAAGTCCCAGATAACACTCTCATAGATGCGATTGAGCGGAACCTGGGTAAGCCCCATTTTATTGCTGATAGCATAAAAGACATTTTGCAGTGGGATGGACAGCTCGCCGACGCTGACGCCAAGCGCGATGACCAGAAATAACAGTACAAACGCGAGCAAACATGACGTTGTCAGAACCAGGCCCTGTCGGGCCTGAAGAACAGCGACGGTCATCAGTTCAGCCCCAGCTTTCTGAGCTGTTCGCCGACCTGCTCAGCCCCGTAAATCGTGCGAATCGTCGGGTTCATCGCCTGGCCGTCCATCACTACGATATGACCTTTTTTCACCGCATCCAGCTGGCTGACCGCCGGATCGTTCTTCAGGAATTTGATTTTTTCTTCCGCGTTATCCAGCGCCCAGCGGTTGCGGTCCAGGCTGGACACCACGATGACATCCGGATTTGCGGCAATAATGCTTTCCCAACCTACGGTTGGCCATTCGGTCTCGGACGTAATAGCGTTATGACCACCCATCAGGCTGGCGATAAACCCGGAGGGGCTATTTTTACCACCGACGTAAGCATCTGCAGAAGGGGATGAGCTGGAGAACCAGAAGACAAACGAAAGATCTTTTTTATTCTTGCCGAATTCCTTACGCAGCTCGGCCTCGCGTTTTTTGAAATCGGCAATCACCGCCTGGCCGCGATCTTCAACGTTAAAGATTTTGGCGAAATCCTCAATCTCTTGATAGAGATACGTCATATCCCACAGCTTCTGGCGGCTGCCATACATATCGCCGGTGGCTTTTTTGGTCGCGCACATGCCCGGTGAAACGTAGCTGTTCACGCCGAGGGTCATCAGGTCTTCGCGTTTTGCGACCTTACTTTCCGGCCCCAGCAACAGCGGCGTCTGGGCGGGGACAAAGTCAGGATTTTGCGCAAGCACGGATTCAAGGGTAGGGATTTCAACTGTCAGGGTTTTGATTTTCGCGTTCTGTTCCGCCAGCTGCGGTAGCACTTTGGTCGGCCAGAAGGCGCTGGCCTTCACCTTATCCTCCAGACCCAGCAGGAGCAAAATTTCGACGGTGTTCTGACCCAGGGCCACGACGCGTTCCGGTGCTTTGGTGAACGTCTCTTTATAGCCACAGTTTTCAATTGTCAGAGGATACGTGGTTGCCAGAGCAGAACTGACCGACGCAACCGCCAGGCCTAACGCGCAGAAGATCTTTTTCATGAAATGCTACCCATCATTAACATTATTTTTTGATGCAAATGAAACTCATTATTAAGGCGGAATTTTATACAGAGGAAACGATTTTGTGTCAATGAGAGACAATTGCGCAGGGTAATAAAAGGCGGTGTCAGGAAAACACCGCCGGAATAACAGCTTAAACCAGACTCTCTTTATCAATTCCCAGCCGCTTCATACGCGACAGCAGGGTGGTCCGTTTTAACCCTAAACGCTGGGCCGCCCCTTTTGGCCCGGCTACCACGCCGTTGGTCTCTTTCAGTACGCGCATAATGAGCTGATATTCATCTTCTCCCTCTTTCGCTATCTCGGCGGTGGGCACGGTCATGTCAGAAAGGGTCACCTCAGGCAGGGACAGTTGCAGCACGCTACCTCGCGTTAGTAACACCGCACGTTCAATGACGTTTTCCAGCTCACGCACATTGCCGGGCCACTCCATAGACGAGAGTGTGCGTAACGTTTCGGCAGGAATACTGTCGATGTTTCGCCCCATCCGGCGCGCGATCTTGGCAGTAAAGGCTTTGACCAGCAGAGGGATATCCTCCGGGCGCTCGCGCAGGGGCGGCAGGAAGATCGGGAAGACGTTCAGACGATAGTAAAGATCGCTGCGAAACTCGCGGTCAGCGACCATTTTTTTCAGGTCGCGGTTGGTGGCGGCAATCAGCCGCACGTCGGTCTGGATCAGCTTGTTGCTGCCAAGACGTTCAAACTCTTGCTCCTGTAATACCCGCAGTAGTTTAGGCTGCAGTTCCAGCGGCATATCGCCGACTTCGTCGAGGAACAGCGAGCTTTTGTCCGCCAGCTCAAAACGACCCAGGCGCTGGCTACTGGCACCGGTAAACGCCCCGCGTTCGTGGCCGAAAAGATCGCTTTCCAGCAGACCCGCAGGCATAGCCGCGCAGTTCATTTTCACCATCCGGCGACCATTGCGGTTGCTCAGGTTGTGGATGGCGCGGGCAATCAACTCTTTACCCGTGCCAGTTTCGCCCAGGATCAGAACCGTACTGTCGCTTTGAGCCACCATCTCCACCTGCTTGAGCACGCTGTACATCGCGTCGCTGCGCCCGATGATTTCACCAAACTCGCTGTCAACATTGTTGAGCTGTTCGGTCAGGGCCAGGTTTTCATCCACCAGCCGCTCTTTCAGACGGTGGATCTCCTGATAGGCGAGGGCGTTATCCAGCGCGATGGAGATTCGCTCGGCGATCTGGCGCAGCAGCTTCAGGTTGGCAGTGGTAAACACCCCTTCTTCACATTGCGCCAGCTTCAGCACGCCGAGCATGGTATTGCCAGACATCAGCGGCAGCAGGCACAGGGTCTGAATTTTGTTGCCCCAGGTGTTAAACAGCATTCGCTCATAGGGTGCTACCGGGTCCTGCTCGTCAAGGTTAAGCAGCAGGATCTCTTTGCTTTTGAAGACCCGCTCAGAAAGGGTGCCCGCTTCATCCACTTCGCTTTGCTCGTGTGCCGGGTTGGCTTCATCGAGGTAATGCGTGGAGTAGATATTCAGCTTACCCTTACGATGCCCCCGCAGCGCAATGCTGATGGCATCGATTTTGAAATAGTGGTGGATCTCTTTCGAGACTTCGCTGACCAGTTCATCCATATCAAGCCGGGAAAGCACGGCGTTGGTAATAGCGACCAGAATGCGGAAGTTGTCGCGCTCGCGGCTCAGCAGGTCGTAATCGACGTTATTGGTGACACGGCTTTGGATCTGCTCCGCGACGACCGCCACAATCTGGGTAAAGGTGTGCAGACGCTCGTATTCCGCCTCGCTCCAGGGTTGGTCGGTTGTGCGGATAAACTCGCAGCCGCCAAAAATATGACCTTCCGCGGCCAGCGGCAACATGCAGTAATGACCGAAAGAGTGATAGAGAGGACTTTCCGCCAGCTTCGGCCAGGCCTGCCGGAACTCCTCAAAATTACAGTGCAGGATTTCAGGCCGGGAGAGAATACGGCGCACCGGGCCATGAGCGAGATAGGTTTCATCTTCGTATTCAAACGTTTTGTCATTATCACGCGTGGAGTAATAGCTCGCACGATGCGTTCCGCTATGCCAGAGCACAATCGCGGCGCTATCTGCCAGCGCCGATTGTCTGACCAGACGTGCCAGGGCATCGCTCAGCGCACCGAGATCGGGCTGCTGTAAAAGTGTGCGCGTGATATCAAACAGGCCCTGCTGTCCAAGATCGCTCATTGGTGTATATGGCATAGTGCTTTCCAGTAGAAACGAGCAAAAAATCCACGCTGGCCGCTTATGGCGCGGCCTAGCAAATACGGGGTAAAGGTTCAGCGTGCGGCAGATCCAGCGTACGTTTCACGCCGAAAATCCCGGTCAGGCGCACCCCTTTGCGCTCAACCACTTCACCAATAATGGCGGCCTCTTTCCCTAAAGGATGCGCATGCAGCATGTTCAGTACCACGTCAGCGACGTGGCGTTCAACGCCGATCACCAGCTTGCCTTCGTTGGCAAAATTGAGTGGATCAAGGCCCAATAATTCACACAGGCCGCGAACGGCAGGCTTAACAGGCAGACTACGCTCGCTAAGTTCAATACCCCACCCGCAGCTTGCGGCGAACTCATGTACCACGGCATTCACGCCGCCACGGGTGGCGTCTCGAAGGGCTTTTACGCCCGGAATGGTACGCAGTGTCTGAATAAGCGGGGTGAGCACCGCGCAGTCGCTGTGCAATTCGCCATCCAGCCCTAAACCTTCGCGCAGGTTAAGGATAGTCGCTCCATGACAGCCCAGCGTTCCTGTTACGAGAAGCACGTCGCCGACGTTAAGCTGTTGTGCCCCCCAGTGAATATCGGCAGGGATAGCCCCCATGCCGGCGGTGTTGATGAACAGCTTGTCGGCTGCGCCGCGCTGCACCACTTTGGTATCACCTGTGACGATGGCAATCCCCGCCTCGCGAGCGGTCTGCGCCATACTGTTGACCACTGCTGTGAGCGTCTCCATCGGCAATCCCTCTTCGAGGATAAACCCGCAGGAGAGGTAGCGCGGAACGGCACCGCTGACGGCGACGTCGTTTGCCGTGCCGCAGACGGCGAGCTTGCCGATATTGCCGCCCGGGAAGAACAGCGGGTCAATCACATAGCTGTCGGTGGAGAACGCCAGCCTGTCGCCTTGCGCGGTGAGGGTTGCCAGATCAATACGCGCCTGGTCTTCCTGCTCAGCGAGCCAGGAGTTGTTAAAAGCCTCCATAAACAGCCGGCTAATCAGCTGCTGCATTGCCTGCCCACCGCTGCCATGCGCCATTTCCACCGTGCTCATGCTTCACACTCCTGATTGCGATACTGATACCACGCGGCACACGCTCCTTCTGAGGAGACCATCAGCGCGCCAAACGCCGTTTGCGGGTTACAGGTGTTGCCAAATAACGGGCATTGATGAGGTTTGCACTTGCCCGTGAGGACCTCGCCGCAGCGAGACCGGGGATCGTCGCAAACCTGTTGTGGTTGCGGATGGAAATGCGCTTCAGCATCGAGTGATTGATACGCAGGCGTCAGACGCACGCCGGATTCGGCAATCAGTCCCAGGCCGCGCCATTCACTGTCGCCTTCGACGCTAAACACCTCCGCAATGGCTTGCTGAGCGCGTGTATTGCCTGCGTCGGGCACGACGCGGCGGTACTGATTTTCCACCGTACTCAGGGCTGCTATTTTCTGCTCAACCAGCATGGTCACGCCTTGCAGTAGATCAAGAGGTTCGAAACCAGCCACCACTAATGGACGATTGTACTGTTCAGCGATAAAACCGTAGGCGTCTGTACCGATGACCATGCTGACATGGCCCGGTGCCAGAAAAGCGTCAATGCCGTTGCCCGGTTCTTCCAGCAGGCTACGCAACGTGGGGATGAGCGTAATGTGCTGGCAGAAAAAGAAAAAGTTCTTGATGTTGCGGGCTCTGGCCTGCTGTAGCGTGATTGCCGTGGCCGGCATGGTGGTTTCAAAACCGAGACCGAAAAACACGATTTTACGGGTGGGATTATCCGCTGCCAGCGTCAGGGCATCCATCGGCGAGTAGACGATCCGGATGTCCGCTCCGCGCGCTTTAGCCTGCAACAGTGAGCCATTTTTCCCTGGCACACGCATCGCGTCGCCAAAGGTGCAAAAAATGACGTCGGGCTGGCTGGCGATTTCGATACAGCTGTCGATTCGTCCCATTGGCAGAACACACACCGGACAGCCAGGGCCGTGAATAAACTCGATGTTCTCTGGCAGAAGCTGGTCGAGACCAAATTTGAAGATGGCATGGGTATGCCCACCGCACACTTCCATAATGCGCAGCGGTTTTGCTGCGCTGTAGTCCAGCAGGGCTGCTCGCGTTTTCAGGTGTTCGATAAGCTGCATCACTTGTTCTGGCGCGCGGTATTCATCAACGTAACGCATCTGCTATCGCTCCTCGCCGTACAGCAGAGCGCCCACGTCAGGCTCTACGTCGAACATATTTTGCAGCGCATCGAGCGTGTCGCGCGCTTCCGCTTCGTTAATCACGCTCATGGCAAACCCCACGTGCACCAGCACCCACTGGCCGAGGCGTGAAGCGCCAGTTTCATCAACACTGCCGACCAGCGTCAGGTCTACATCGCGTAATAATCCACACACATCCACTCTGGCCTGATTCCCGTCAATGGCGTGAATTTGTCCCGGTACGCCTATGCACATCGTTCGCTCTCCAGCCAGTTCAACCAGCTTTCCATACCGTCGCCGCGCGTGGCGGACACCAGCAGGATGTTAATGTCCGGGTTGACTTCACGGGCATACGCCAGGCACTTATCCACGTCAAAATTCAGGTATGGCAGCAGGTCAACCTTGTTCAGCAGCATGATGGACGCGGCGGCAAACATATGCGGGTATTTCAGCGGCTTGTCTTCGCCTTCGGTCACCGAAAGCACGGCCACTTTATGCCGTTCACCGAGGTCAAAGCTCGCCGGGCAAACCAGGTTGCCGACGTTTTCAATAAACAGGATGCCGTTATCTGCCAGTGGCAGACGCGGGGTGGCGTCGGCAATCATCTGCGCATCCAGGTGGCAGCCTTTGCCTGTATTGACCTGAATGGCAGGCGTGCCGGTTTCGCGAATACGTGCGGCGTCGTTAACCGTCTGCTGATCGCCTTCGATCACCGCGCAGGAGACGCGCCCGTTCAGGCGTTTGAGGGTCTCAGTCAACAGCGTGGTTTTGCCGGACCCGGGGCTGGAGACCAGATTCAGCACCAGCTGTTTGCGGGTAGCAAAGCGTGCGCGGTTGCGGACGGCGATCTGGTTATTTTTGTCCAGCACGTTGATTTCGACTTCCAGCATCTGGCGCTGGCTGATGCCCGGCGCATGTGTCCCCGCTTCGCCGTGACCGTAATGCAGATCACCCGAGTCAGATTGTTGAGGAGTGAAAATGATACCGGTTAATGCCGATGCAGGGCGTGGGGCGGGTGAAAAGGGCGCGGAGCGAAACGCGGAGTGAGGACGATGTTCATCCCCTTCTATATACAGGTTGCCTTCGCCGCAACCGCAGGTGCTACACATAATTTACTCCTTCTCGATTTCGAGTCGTTGGATCTGCATGCCGTCATCCGCCACGATGCGCAGCCCGGCACTCTGGCATTGCGGACAGCGCTGAACCTTCGATGAAAGCAGGGTGACGTACTGCTGACACTGTTCACACCAGCACTCTGCATGCTGCTCTTCAATATGGAGTTCGCAGCCTTCCGCCAGCGTGCCGCGGCATACCAGCTCAAAACAGAAGGTCAGGGCGCTGGTCTCGACACAGGAAAATGCCCCGACTTTCAGCCAGACACCGGTGACGCGTTTCGCGTGGTTTTGCACTGCCTGCTGTTCGATAAGTTCCAGAGCCCGCTGGCAGAGGGTGATTTCGTGCATGACGCCTCCTCAATGAATTGCCCCGGTAATGCAATAACAATGCCAGCTTGATTTTTGTTAAGGGGTGACGATGTCAACGCTGTCGAAATGACACGTCGACACCGTGGAGTTGACAGGTGTCTCTTGTTGAAAATCATTTAAAATCAACATAATAAAAACTGGCATGGAATCTGCTTAACAGCCGCTATCTCCATTAACCGGATACCTTTTATGACTATTTGGGAAATCAGCGAAAAAGCGGATTACATCGCGCAGCGCCATCAGCAATTACAGGACCAGTGGCACCTGTACTGCAACTCTCTGGTTCAGGGCATCACCCTGTCGAAAGCACGTCTTCACCACGCAATGAGCTGCGCGGCACAAGGTGATATGCGCTTTGTCCTCTTCGGCCATTTCACCATCAACGTTACCCTGGCGGATAACTTCAACAGCCACACCATCGAGTACTACCTCGAGACAAAAGACGGTGAAAAACAGTGTATTGCGAAGGCACAGCTGATGGCAGACGGCATGGTGGATGGTCACGTCAGTAACCGCGATCGCCAGCAGGTGCTGGAGCACTATCTGGAAAAAATTGCGCCAGTTTATGACGGTTTATACGCCGCCGTTGAACACGATCTCCCGGTCAATCTGGCGCAGTTGATGGATGGGCATGCCTCAGCGAATGTGGCCTGACTCTTACGTGTCGAGAAATGTCGACAAGACAGTTTTTCGTCAAAAATGACTATCACCAGAGGATAACCCGGTGAACCGTTTTGTAATTGCTGACTCGACGGTCTGTATTGGCTGTCGAACCTGTGAGGCGGCGTGTTCGGAAACGCATCGCCTGCATGGGTTGCAGTCCATGCCGCGTCTGCACATCATGCGTAATGAAAAAGAGTCTGCCCCGCAGCTCTGTCATCACTGTGAAGATGCCCCTTGCGCGGGTGTTTGCCCTGTGAATGCCATCACTCGCGTTGATGGCGCTGTCCAGCTGAACGAAAGCCTGTGCGTGAGCTGCAAGCTGTGCGGCATTGCCTGCCCGTTCGGCGCGATTGAATTTTCCGGCAGCCGCCCGCTGCATATTCCGGCTAATGCCAACACGCCGAAAGCCCCTCCTGCGCCCCCGGCCCCCGCGAAGGTAAGTACGCTGCTTGACTGGGTCCCCGGCATTCGTGCCGTCGCGGTGAAATGCGACCTGTGCAGCTTTGATGAGCAAGGTCCAGCGTGCGTACGCACCTGCCCGACCAAAGCGCTGATTCTGGTTAACATCCGCGATATCGCCCGCACCAGCAAGCGTAAACGTGAGCTGACCATCAATAGCGATTTTGGCGATCTTTCGCTTCTGCAGGCGCTTAATGAGGAGGCGAAATGAACGCCATAACCATGATCAACAGCGCCGTGGCGTACTTTACCGCCGCCGCAGTACTGGCGCTGATCTTCTCTTTGCATAAAACCCTGAGCGGCTGGATCGCCGGAATCGGCGGGGCGGTCGGTAGCCTGATGACGCTGGCGGCGGGCGGTGTCGTCCTGCTCGGTGGTCAATCCGTAGAGGCCGTGATGCCGCTGATTCGCCACACCGTGGAGATTACGCCGCTAAATGCCATCTGGCTGGTGACGTTTGGCCTGTGCGGTCTGTTTATCAGTCTGTTCAATATTGACTGGCACCGCCACCAGAATACTAAAGCCAACGGCCTGCTGATTAACCTGCTGCTGGCAACGGCGGTCTGTACCGTTATTGCCAGTAACCTCGGGGCGCTGGTGGTGATGGCGGAGATCATGGCGTTGTGTGGTGTCTTCCTGACGGGCTGCAGCGCCTCCGGCAAACTGTGGTTTGCGCTGGGCCGTCTCGGGACGCTGCTGCTGGCGCTGGCCTGCTGGCTGGTGTGGCAGCGCTTCGGCACGCTGGACTTCTCCGCACTCAACGGTCATCCGCTGGGGAATGACGTCTGGCTGCTGGGCGTTATTGGCTTTGGCCTGCTCGCCGGGATCATCCCGCTGCACGGCTGGGTGCCGCAGGCGCATGCGAATGCCTCCGCACCTGCTGCCGCGCTGTTTTCTGTGGTGGTGATGAAGGTCGGTCTGTTCGGCATTTTGGCGATTACGCTGACCGGCGGCCAGCCTCCGCTGTGGTGGGGCGTCGTGCTGCTGATCGCCGGGATGATCACCGCATTCGTCGGCGGTCTGTACGCCCTGATGGAGCATAATATCCAGCGTCTTCTGGCGTACCACACGCTGGAAAATATCGGCATCATCCTGCTCGGTATTGGCGCGGGCGTGACCGGGTTAGCGCTCAATCAACCGGCGCTGATTGCCGCCGGTTTTATCGGCGGTCTCTATCACCTGATTAACCATAGCCTGTTTAAAAGCACGCTGTTCCTGGGCGCGGGGAGCGTCTGGTTCCGCACTGGCCATCGCGATATCGAAAAGCTTGGCGGCATTGGCAAAAAGATGCCCGTGATTTCACTGGCGATGCTGGTCGGTCTGATGGCGATGGCGGCGCTGCCGCCGCTCAACGGCTTTGCCGGGGAGTGGGTGATCTATCAGTCCTTCTTCGCGCTCGGCCAGAGCGACGCGTTTATCGCCCGTCTGCTGGGGCCGCTTCTGGCGGTCGGGCTGGCGATTACCGGGGCGCTGGCGGTGATGTGTATGGCGAAAGTCTACGGCGTCACCTTCCTCGGCGCGCCGCGCACCCGCGAAGCTGAAAACGCCTGCTGCGCACCGGTACTGATGTGTGCCAGCGTGGTTGCGCTGGCGCTGTGCTGCATCGCGGGCGGCGTCGCTGCGCCGTGGCTGTTGCCGCTGCTGGGAAGCGCTATTCCGCTGCCGCTGACCGTGGCGAATACCACCGTTTCTCAGCCGATGATTGCGCTGCTGCTGATTGCCGCGCCGCTGCTGCCATTCATTCTGATGCTGTTCTTCAAACGCGACCGACTCGCCTCCCGCTCGCGCGGTGCGGCGTGGGCCTGCGGTTATGAACATGAACAATCAATGGTGATCACCGCCCACGGCTTTGCCATGCCGGTGAAAGAGAACTTTGCCGCCGTGCTGAAGCTGCGTCACTGGCTGAACCCGGTGGCCTGGATCCCTGGCTGGCAGAGTGCTGCCGTGCCTGCGCTGTTCCGCCGTCTGGCCGTTATCGAGCTGGCGGTGCTGGTAGTGATTGTGATTTCACGAGGAGCCTGACATGAGTTTGTTACTGGCACTACTTCAGGCGCTGGTGTTATTCGCCGTTGCGCCGCTGTTTTCCGGGGTGAGCCGCGTGGCGCGCGCCCGAATGCACAACCGTCGCGGGCCTGGCGTGCTGCAGGAGTACCGCGATCTCTTCAAATTGCTCACTCGCCAGAGCGTGGCCCCGGATGCTGCAGGCTGGGTCTTCCGCCTGACACCGTTTGTGATGGTGGGCGTGATGCTCACCATCGCCACCGCGCTGCCGGTGGTGACGGTGGGTTCACCGTTGCCGGTACTGGGTGATTTGATCACGCTTATCTATCTCTTCGCCATCGCCCGTTTCTTCTTTGCGATTGCGGGCCTGGACACGGGGAGTCCGTTTACCGGTCTTGGCGCCAGTCGTGAGGCGATGCTCGGCGTGCTCGTCGAGCCGATCCTGCTGCTGGGGCTGTGGGTCGCCGCGCAGGTGGCGGGTTCCACCCACATCAGCTTTATCACCCACACCGTTTACCACTGGCCGGTGGCGCGCTCGATCCCGCTGGTACTGGCGCTCTGCGCCTGCGCGTTCGCCACGTTTATTGAGATGGGCAAACTGCCGTTTGACCTCGCGGAAGCGGAGCAGGAGCTGCAGGAAGGGCCGCTGACGGAGTACAGCGGCTATGGCTTTGCGGTGCTGAAGTGGGGCATCAGCCTCAAACAGCTGGTGGTGCTGCAGATGTTTGTCGGTGTCTTCTTCCCGTGGGGGCAGATGACGCATTTCTCGGTGAGTGGTCTGGTGCTGGCCGTGGTCGTTGCGGCGCTCAAACTTCTGGTCGGCGTGTTGGTGATTGCTCTGTTTGAAAACAGCATGGCGCGTCTGCGCTTTGTCGCGACATCGCGCATCACCTGGGCCGGTTTTGGTTTCGCATTTTTAGCGTTCGTCTCCTTGCTGGTGGCGTGATTAAAGAGAGTTTTTATGTCTGAAGAAAAGAAAGGTCAGCAGTATCTCGCCGCGTTGCATCAGGCTTTCCCTGGCGTCGTGCTGGAGGAGTCCTGGCAAACCAAAGACCAGATCACCGTCACCGTTAAGGTGAACTATTTGCCGGAAGTGGTGGAGTTTCTCTATTACCAGCAGGGCGGCTGGCTGTCGGTGCTGTTCGGCAACGACGAGCGCCAGCTGTGTGGCAATTACGCGGTGTACTACGTGATGTCGATGGAGCAGTTCGAGAAGTGCTGGCTCACCGTACGCGTTGAAGTGGACCCAAACAAACCGGAGTATCCGTCCGTCACGCCGCGCGTGCCTGCCGCCGTCTGGGGCGAGCGTGAAGTGCGCGATATGTACGGGCTGGTGCCTGTAGGCCTGCCGGATGAACGTCGCCTGGTGCTGCCGGACGACTGGCCGGACGAACTCTATCCGCTGCGCAAGGACAGCATGGACTACCGCCAGCGTCCGGCCCCGACCACCGACAGCGAAACCTACGAGTTTATCAACGAGCTGGGCAGCAAGAAGAATAACGTGGTGCCGATTGGCCCGCTGCACGTCACCTCTGACGAACCGGGCCACTTCCGCCTGTTCGTCGACGGCGAGAACATTATCGACGCCGACTACCGCCTGTTTTACGTCCATCGCGGGATGGAGAAGCTGGCGGAGACCCGCATGGGCTACAACGAAGTCACGTTCCTCTCTGACCGCGTGTGCGGTATTTGCGGCTTCGCCCACAGCACCGCCTACACCACCTCGGTGGAGAATGGCATGGGAATTGTGGTGCCAGAGCGCGCGCAGATGATCCGCGCCATCCTGCTGGAGGTGGAGCGCCTGCACTCGCATCTGCTGAACCTCGGCCTGGCCTGCCACTTCGTCGGTTTTGACTCCGGGTTTATGCAGTTCTTCCGCGTGCGTGAAGCGTCGATGAAGATGGCGGAGATCCTCACCGGCGCACGTAAAACCTACGGTCTGAACCTGATCGGCGGGATCCGCCGTGACTTGCTGAAAGACGACATGATCCAGACCCGCCAGTTGGCGCAGCAGATGCGTCGCGATGTGCAGGAGCTGGTGGATATGCTGCTCAGCACGCCAAACATCGAACAGCGTACCGTCGGGATTGGTCGTCTTGACCCGGAAATTGCCCGTGATTTCAGCAACGTGGGTCCGATGGTGCGCGCCAGTGGCCATGCCCGCGACACCCGTGCCGATCACCCGTTCGTTGGTTATGGTCTGTTGCCGATGACCGTGCACAGCGAGCAGGGCTGCGACGTTATCTCTCGCCTCAAAGTGCGCATCAATGAGGTGTTCACCGCCCTGAACATGATCGACTTCGGTCTGGATAATCTGCCAGGCGGCCCGCTGATGGTTGAAGGTTTCACCTACATTCCAAACCGCTTCGCGCTGGGGTTCGCCGAAGCGCCACGTGGGGATGACATCCACTGGAGCATGACCGGCGACAACCAGAAGCTCTACCGCTGGCGCTGCCGTGCGGCGACCTACGCCAACTGGCCAACCCTGCGCTATATGCTGCGTGGAAACACGGTTTCCGACGCGCCGCTGATCATCGGCAGCCTTGATCCGTGCTACTCCTGTACCGACCGTATGACGGTGGTGGATGTGCGCAAGAAGAAAAGCCAGGTGGTGCCATATAAAGAACTTGAGCGCTACAGCATTGAGCGTAAGAACTCGCCGCTGAAATAAGGACTCGTCATGTTTACCTTTATTAAAAAAGTCATCAAAACCGGCGCGTTAACCAGCAGTTATCCACTGGAGCCGATGCCGGTGAATAAAAACTTTCGCGGTAAGCCGGAGCACAATCCGCAGCAGTGCATCGGCTGCGCGGCCTGTGTAAACGCTTGTCCGTCGAATGCCCTGACGGTGGAAACGGACCTCAAAACCGGTGAACTGGCCTGGCAGTTTAACCTCGGGCGCTGCATCTTCTGTGGCCGCTGCGAAGAGGTCTGCCCGACTGTCGCAATCCGCTTGTCACAGGAATATGAGCTGGCGGTATGGAAGAAAGAAGATTTCCTGCAGCAGTCGCGCTTTGAACTGTGTAACTGTCGCGTCTGCAAGCGTCCATTCGCCGTGCAAAAAGAGATCGACTATGCCATCGCGCTGTTGCAGCACAACGGAGACGCTCGCGCAGAACATCATCGTGAAAGCTTTGAAACCTGCCCGGAGTGTAAGCGCCAGAAGTGCCTGCTGCCGTCCGACCGCATTGATATTACCCGCCATATGAGAGAGGCCAGCTGATGGAAAACCTACTGGGCCCGCGCGACGATAACGGCATTCCGGTGCCGATGACGGTGGATGAATCCATCGCCAGCATGAAGGCGTCGCTGCTGAAAAAAATCAAACGCTCGGCCTATGTCTACCGCGTGGACTGCGGCGGTTGCAACGGCTGCGAGATTGAGATCTTCGCCACCCTGTCGCCGTTGTTTGACGCCGAGCGTTTCGGCATCAAAGTTGTACCGTCTCCGCGCCATGCCGACATTTTGCTGTTTACCGGCGCCGTCACCCGCGCCATGCGTTCGCCTGCGCTGCGCGCCTGGCAATCTGCGCCTGACCCGAAAATCTGTATATCGTACGGAGCCTGTGGCAACAGCGGCGGCATTTTCCACGATCTGTATTGCGTCTGGGGTGGCACTGACAAAATCGTACCGGTGGATGTTTACATTCCGGGCTGCCCACCGACACCTGCCGCAACGCTGTACGGTTTTGCCATGGCGCTTGGTCTGCTGGAGCAGAAAATTCATGCTCGTGAACCTGGGGAGCTTGATAACCAGCCTGCGACCATCCTGCACCCGGACATGGTACAGCCACTGCGGGTGAAGGTCGATCGCACGGCGCGCAAACTGGCGGGCTACCGCTATGGTCGCCAGATTGCCGACGATTACCTGCGTCTGCTGAGTCAGGGTGAGCATCAGGTGGCTCGCTGGCTGGAGGCGGAGAACGATCCGCGTTTGAATGAGATTGTGGCAAACCTGAACAACATCGTGGAAGAGGCGCGTATCCGATGAGTGAAACGGTGGTGTTCAGTCAGCTGAGCCGTAAGTTTATTGATGAGAACGATGCCACGCCGGATGCGGCGCAGCAGGTGGTCTATTACAGCCTGGCGATTGGGCATCACCTCGGGGTGATTGACTGCCTGGAAACGACGTTAAGCTGCCCGTGGCCCGAGTATCTGGCGTGGATCGCCACGCTGGAGGAGGGCAGCACGGCGCGGCGCAAGATGGAAGGCGTGCCGAAGTACGGCGAGATCGTCATCGACGCCAACCACATTGCGATGTTGGCGAACGCGTTTGACGCGGCGCTGAACAGGCAAACCCCTGAACAGCAGGCGTGGAGCAAAACGCTACTCAGTATGCTGCATGATATTCATCAGGAGAGCGCCATCTACCTGATGGTGAGGAGATTACGTGACTGACGTTTTACTGTGTGTTGGCAACAGCATGATGGGCGATGACGGCGCAGGCCCATTGTTGGCAGAAATGTGCGCGGCAAATTCTCAGGGTAACTGGGTGGTCATCGACGGTGGCAGCGCGCCGGAAAACGACGTGGTTGCTATTCGTGAGCTGCACCCGGACAGGCTGCTGATCGTTGATGCCACGGATATGGGGCTCAACCCCGGCGAGATCCGCCTGATTGACCCGGATGACATCGCCGAGATGTTTATGATGACTACCCACAATATGCCGCTGAACTACCTGGTCGATCAGATTAAAGACGACGTGGGCGAGGTGCTGTTTTTGGGGATTCAGCCGGACATTGTTGGGTTTTATTACCCGATGACGCCGCCGGTGAAAGCGGCGGTCGAAGTGGTTTATTCCCGGCTTGCGGGATGGTGTGGGGACGGGGGATTTTCCCGGCTCTGAACAGCGCCCGGTGGCGCTACGCTTACCGGGCCTACGCTTTTGTAGGCCGGGTAAGGCGAAGCCGCCACCCGGCAAAACAGTCTACTCCAGATCCGCCCCGTTACTCGCAATCACCTTCTTATACCACCAGAACGATTTCTTGCGTTTCCTGTCCAGCGTGCCGTTTCCGGCGTCGTCGCGGTCAACGTACACAAACCCGTAGCGCTTGCTCATCTCGCCCGTTGAGGCGGCCACCAGGTCGATGCAGCCCCAGGTGGTGTAGCCCATCAGCGGCACGCCGTCCTCAATCGCGTCACCCATCGCTCGGATATGCTCGCGCAGATAGCTGATGCGGTAGTCGTCGTTAATCTCGCCGTTTTCATCAATAACGTCTTTCGCCCCGAGACCGTTTTCCACCAGGAACAGCGGCTTCTGGTAGCGGTCGTACATCATGTTCATGGTGATGCGCAGGCCGAGCGGGTCGATACCCCAGCCCCATTCGCTCACCTGAATATGCGGGTTGCGCAGGGATTTAACGATATTTGCCGCGCTGGTGTTGCCCGCGTTCATATCCGCCGACGCGCAGCGCGAGGCGTAATAGCTGAACGAGACAAAATCGACGGTGTTTTTCAGCAGTTCGTCGTCGCCAGGATCTTTCACAATCACCACGCCTTTCTCGCGGAATACGCGGGCAGAGTAGGCCGGATAGCTGCCGCGCGCCTGCACGTCGATAAAGAACAGGTTCTCGCGATCTTTCTCCAGTGCCATCCACACGTCTTCTGGCTTGCAGGAGTACGGGTAGAAATTCCCGCCCGCCAGCATGCAGCCGACCTGGTTTTCCGGGTTTACCTCGTGGGCGATTTTGGTCGCCAGCGCGCTCGCCACCAGCTCGTGGTGTGCGGCCTGATATTTCACCTGATCTTCGTTTTCGCCTTCTTCAAATACCAGGCCCGCGCCAGAGAACGGGCTGTGCAACATAATGTTGATTTCATTGAAGGTCAGCCAGTATTTCACCAGACCATTAAATTCCTCGAAGCAGGTGCGGGCGTAACGGGCGAAGAAATCGACCATCTTGCGGTTGCGCCAGGAACCGTACTCCGTCACCAGGTGCATCGGCACGTCGAAGTGGCAGAGGGTCACCAGCGGCTCGATGTTGTACTTTTTGCACTCTTCAAACACCGCGCGGTAGAAGGCAATACCTTCTTTATTGGGCAGCGGCTCATCGCCATTTGGATAGAGGCGGCTCCAGGCAATTGAGGTGCGGAACACCGTAAACCCCATCTCCGCCATCAGGGCGATGTCTTCTTTGTAGCGATGATAAAAATCAATCGCTTCATGGCTTGGGTAAAACTCGTCGTCACGCAACGAAAACCGCTTTTCCTTACCGACCTTTACCGCCAGACGATTCGCGCCGTGGGGGATCATATCGACCGTTGTGAGCCCTTTGCCGCCTTCGCGATAAGCGCCTTCACTCTGGTTGGCGGCAAGCGCGCCGCCCCATAAAAATCCTTTTGGAAAAACAGACATTCTTACCTCACTCTCAATTTATGCTTTTGCTGCTTTGCTCTGTACCGGGGCACTCTGGAGGGCGCGCGCTTTTTCAGCATCGTCTTCGACCGGGATATCTTCAAAACCTAATATCAGGGTCAGAACGAACGACAGCACCACCGCCAGCGCCATGACACCGAACACCCAGACGATGGTCATCGGGTTCGCCGGATCGAAGAACTGCACGCTGGTAAACAGCCCCGGTGCGGCCATCGAATGGCTGGCAAGTCCGGCAATGCCGGCCACCGCACCGCAGATAAAACCGCTGATCAGGCTCGCAATCAGCGGACGTTTCAGCCGTATCGCTACACCGTACAGCGCGGGTTCAGAGATCCCCGCCATGATGGCAGAGGCTGCCGCCGCTAACGCCGTCTGGCGCAGCTCCGGGTTTTTGGTTTTCCAGGCTACCGCCAGAGACGAACCGCCAAGGGAGAGGTTGGCGCCGATTTCCGACGGCATGACCATCCCTTCTTTGCCCGTTTCGGCAATGGTCTGGATGATGGTTGGCGTAAAGACGCGGTGCATCCCGGTCATCACCAGCAGCGGCCAGAGTGCTCCCATGATCGCCACGGAGAGCCAGCCCAGATAGCCGTGAATGGTGTAAACCAGCGCGGAGATGGCGCTACCGATCCAGATCCCCAGCGGCCCAATCAGCACAATGGCGAGCGGGGCGGCAATCAGCACGATCAGCATCGGTTTGAGGAAGTTTTTGGTCACTGCCGGGGTAATGCGATCGACCCAGCGTTCGATGTACGACAGGCACCAGGTCATCACCAGCGCCGGGATCACGGTGTAGGTGTATTTCACCGCCGTTACTGGAATGAAGGCGAACTCAACGTGCTCGCCCTGCGCGGCTTTCGCCATCAACTCGATAAAGCTCGGATGCACCAGCACGCCCGCGATGGCAATTGCCAGTGACATGTTAGTTTTGAATTTCACCGCTGCCGAGGCCGCCACCATCAGCGGCAGGAAGAAGAAGGCACCGTCGCCAATCACGGTGAGAATGGTGAGCGTCGGCGCGCCTTTAGGCAGCACGCCGGTCATCTCAAGGATCATCGCCAGCAGTTTAACCATCGAGCCACCGATGATCGCCGGGATCAGCGGCGACATGGTGCCGATGAGCGCATCCAGGATCCCGGCGCCAATGCGGCGCAATGTCAATTTCTGTGGACCTTCCGGTGATGCAGGCTGCAGGTCGGCTGGCAGCAGGCTGACTACCTCGCGGTAGGCCTGAGAAACGGTGTTGCCAATGATCACCTGGCACTGGTTGTCGTTGCGCACTACGCCGAGCACGCCGCTAATGCTTTTCAGACGCGCAGCGTCGGTGAGGCTTTCGTCTTTCAGGACGAAGCGCAGACGCGTCATGCAGTGGGTGACGGCGACGATGTTCTCTTTGCCGCCCAGCGCGCTGACGACATCATTCGCCAGCGCAGCGTAATTTTTGGCCATCGGATGAGATCCTGTTATCGTTGTGAGAAATGTAGGAAACCGGTTCCACATAATCATCATGAGTTTCTTTGAATGAAACAAGATCACATTTCGACCATTTTTTCATTTCGTGATGATGATCACCAGGCGGTGCAAAAAGCGTGATTTCATCGCTGCGACAATTTTTCTGCAGTGCAGTACACTGCGCTCCATCAGTTTCAGACGGAATAACAAGATGACCACGATGCTTGAAGTGGCGAAGCGGGCAGGCGTTTCGAAAGCAACGGTATCCCGGGTGCTGTCGGGAAATGGCTATGTCAGCCAGGAGACCAAAGACCGGGTGTTTCAGGCCATTGAAGAGAGCGGCTATCGCCCGAATTTACTGGCGCGCAACCTGGCGACCAAACGCACCCAGACGCTGGGGCTGGTAGTGACAAACACCCTGTATCACGGCGTCTACTTTAGCGAACTGCTGTTTAACGCCGCGCGGATGACAGAAGAAAAAGGGCGGCAGCTGATCCTTGCTGACGGCAAGCACAGCGCCGATGAAGAGCGTGAGGCGATCCAGTATTTACTCGATATGCGTTGCGATGCGGTGATTATCTACCCGCGTTTCCTGAGCGTGGATGAGATGGATGAGATCGTCGAGAAGTGTGAGCAACCGATTATGGTGCTTAACCGCCGCTTGCGGAAAAACAGCAGCCACAGCGTCTGGTCCGATCATAAAGCTTCCTGTCAGGAGGCGGTGTCGCAGCTGATTGAGAAAGGGCACAGAGAGATCGCATTTATCACGGGTTCGCTGGATTCACCCACCGGGGTTGAACGTCTCTCCGGCTACAAGGACGCACTGGTTCAGCACGGTATTCCGCTACACGAAGGGCTGATTGCGCAGGGTAAGTGGAACCCGGCCAGTGGTGCAGCGGCGGTTTCCGAGCTGTTGGCTCGGGGGGCAACCTTTACGGCGCTGGTAGCGAGTAACGACGATATGGCAATCGGTGCCATGAAGCAGCTGCACGACAGCGGCGTGGTCACCCCGGACGCGGTATCGGTAATCGGTTTTGACGACGTGGCCATCGCGCCTTATATCGTGCCGTCGCTTTCCAGCGTTCGCATTCCGGTGACGGAGATGATCAAAGAAACCATCAGCCGACTGATCTTTATGCTCGACGGCGGGGAGTTTAAATATCAGCAAACGTTCTCCGGCGAGCTTGTCCTGCGTGGCTCCGTCATTGACGGCCCTCATCGTTGATGTCGACAGCTGTCATCGTCAGAAGTGACGATGACAGTGCCAGCGTAATTTTTAAATTTATTTAAAATCAATGCCTTAATAATTGGCACGGTTTATGAATATCTCCGCGCATAACAGTAATGCTGGAGAAGCAGATGAACCGTTTTATTATGGCCGATGCCAGTAAGTGCATTGGTTGCCGTACCTGTGAAGTGGCGTGCGTGGTTTCCCATCAGGCGGAGCAGGATTGCGCGTCGCTTACCCCTGATACTTTTTTGCCCCGCATCCATGTCATTAAAGGCGTGAATATTTCCACCGCCGCCATCTGTCGTCAGTGCGAAGACGCACCGTGCGCGAATGTCTGCCCGAACGGGGCGATTAAACGCGAAAAAGGGTTTGTGCACGTGATGCAGGAGCGCTGCATCGGCTGTAAAACCTGCGTGGTTGCCTGCCCGTATGGCGCGATGGAAGTGGTTGTCCGTCCGGTTGTGCGTAACAGCGGCATGGGCCTGAATGTGCGCACGGACAAAGCCGAAGCCAACAAGTGTGACCTCTGCTACCACCGTGAAGCGGGCCCGGCCTGCATAGAAGCCTGCCCGACGCACGCCCTGGTGTGTGTTGATCGCGAAAAGCTCGAACAGATGAGTGCGGAAAAACGCCGTCGTGCGGTGTTCGATACCTCTTCATCTCTGCTGTTCTGATCCGCCATGTGCAGTAACGGCGTACAGCTGCGCGTGCGCGGCAAAGTGCAGGGCGTCGGGTTTCGTCCCTTCGTCTGGCAACTGGCGCAGTCGCTTCAGTTATCCGGCGACGTCTGCAATGACGGAGAGGGCGTGCTGGTGCGGCTCGCGGGTAATGGGGGGGCCTTTACCGCGAGGCTGCGCCAGGACTGCCCACCGCTGGCGCGTATTGACGCGATCGACTTGCAGCCCTTCACCTGGAGGCGTGTGCCGGAGGACTTTACCATCCGTCACAGCGCGGGCGGTGCGATGGACACCCAGATTGTACCGGATGCCGCTACCTGTCCGGCATGCCTGGCTGAGATGCGCGATCCCCGTGAACGCCGTTATCGCTATCCGTTTATCAACTGCACCCACTGTGGTCCGCGTTTTACCATTATCCGCGCCATGCCTTATGACCGCCCGGCCACGTCGATGGCGACATTCCCCCTGTGCGAACCGTGTGAAACGGAGTATCGCAACCCCGCAGACCGCCGTTTTCATGCGCAGCCCGTCGCCTGCCCGGACTGCGGGCCGGAGCTGGAATGGCGTGCGGGAGACAGCATTGCCACCCGCGAGTCTGCGTTAAGCGCTGCGGTAGAGATGCTGAAAAACGGTGGCATTGTTGCCATCAAAGGGTTAGGGGGTTTTCACCTCGCCTGTGATGCGCTCAATCCGCAGGCGGTCGCGCGACTTCGAACGCGCAAACAGCGTCCCTCGAAGCCGCTGGCCGTGATGATCCCGCAGGCGGAAGCGCTGCCGACGGCGATTCAGACGCTGTTATGCTCACCTGCAGCCCCCATTGTGCTCACGCCAAAGGTGTGGTTGCCCGCGTTGCCCGACGAGATAGCTCCGGGCCTGGACTCGGTAGGCATCATGCTGCCCGCAAACCCGCTGCAACATTTGCTCATGCTCGACTGCCAGCGTCCGCTGGTGATGACCTCCGGTAATCTCAGCGGCAAACCGCCCGCCATCAGTAATCAGCAGGCGCTGGACGAGCTTGGGGAGATTGCAGACGGTTTTCTGCTCCACAACCGCGACATTGTGCAGAGGATGGATGATTCGGTCCTGCTTCAGGACGGGACAATGCTGCGCCGTGCGCGCGGTTTTGTACCGGATGCCATCACGTTGCCTGCAGGTTTTAGCAATATACCCGCTATGTTGTGTACAGGTAGCGAGATGAAAAATACGTTCTGCCTGGTGCGCGGGAACCAGGCCGTGCTGAGCCAGCATTTTGGCGATCTCAGTGACGAGGGTGTCGAAGCCCAGTGGCGTTCGGCACTGGCGGTGATGCAGCAGATCTATACCTTTCAACCGGAGCGTGTGGTGTGCGATGCCCATCCGGGTTACCACACCCGACAATGGGCACACGAGCAGGCGTTGCCGGTCGACACCGTGTTGCACCATCACGCACACGCGGCGGCGTGCCTGGCTGAAAACGGCTGGCCGCTCGACGGTGGCGATGTTATCGCGTTGACGCTGGACGGGATCGGCATGGGCGAGAACGGTGCGCTGTGGGGGGGGGAATGTCTGCGGGTGAACTACTGCGACTGCGAGCATCTCGGTGGATTACCTGCCGTGGCGTTGCCTGGTGGGGATCTGGCGGCCGTTCAGCCGTGGCGCAATTTACTCGCACATTGCCTGGCGTTTGTGCCTGACTGGCAGCACTACCCGGAAACGCGTGCGGTACAGCGCCAAAACTGGCCGCTGCTGGCGACAGCAATCGGGCGTGGCGTCAATGCGCCGCTGGCCTCGTCATGCGGAAGGCTTTTCGATGCAATCGCCTGCGCGCTGGGCATAGAAACGCAACGCTACGAAAGTGAAGCGGCTTGCCGGCTGGAAGCACTGGCTTCACAGTGCGCCGGTGTCGCGCACCCGGTCACGCTTTCGGTGGATAATCTCTCCCTCTTCTGGCAGCAATGGCTGAACTGGCAGGCGGAGCCCTGCGAACGCGCATGGGCGTTTCACGATGCGCTGGCAAAAGGGTTGGCGCAATTAGTCAAATTGCATGCCATGCGTTTATCACTTTCCACGGTGTGCTTCAGCGGTGGGGTGTTACACAACCGCCTGCTGCGTGCGCGTCTGCGTCATTATCTTTCAGACTTTACGCTTCTTTTTCCTTCGCGCCTGCCCGCAGGTGACGGAGCGATCTCCTTCGGGCAGGCGGTGGTCGCCGCCGCCCGGTCATGTTCACAAAGGACTTAAAATGTTACGACTCTTACGCAATGAACCTCGCGCCGCGCTTCTGCTGCTGGCTCTGGTAATGGCAAACCTGCTGGCCTGGGGATGGGCATGGCAAACCTTCAGCGGCAGCACGGCGTTGATGGCGGCAAGCCTGCTTGCCTGGTGTTACGGACTTCGCCATGCGGTGGATGCCGACCACATTGCGGCTATTGATACCGTCACGCGTAAGATGATGCAGCAGGGCAAACGCCCATCCGGCGTAGGGACCTGGTTCTCGCTGGGTCATTCCACCATCGTGGTGCTGGCCTCCATTGCCATTGCTGCCACCGCTACGGCGTTTCAGAAAAATATGGCATGGTTTCACGAGACAGGGAGTCTGATTGGAACAGCCGTTTCCGCGACTTTCCTGCTGGCGATGGCGCTGGTCAATATGGTGATTTTACGCGGCGTCTGGCGCAGTTTTCAGGCGCTGAAAAAGGGGCGCGCGACAAGCAGTGAAGTAGAGTTACCTGCACAGGGCGGCGTCATGAACTGGTTATTTGGCGCAACCTTCCGGCTGGTCAACAAAAGCTGGCAGATGTACCTGGTCGGATTCCTGTTTGGTCTGGGGTTTGACACTGCCACCGAAATTGGCGTGTTGGGCATTTCTGCCGCCAGCGCCTCTCACGGGATGTCGGTGTGGTCAATCATGATCTTCCCGGCGCTCTTCGCCAGCGGTATGGCGCTGGTCGATACCCTCGACAATTTGTTGATGGTCGGTGCTTACGGATGGGCGTTTAACAAACCGCAACGTAAGCTCTACTACAACATGACCATTACCGGGACATCTGTGGTGGTGGCGCTGTTTATTGGCGGGCTGGAAGCGCTGGGTCTGCTGATGGATAAATTCGCCCTCAGCGGTGGCGTCTGGGATGTGATTGGCGCGGTAAACGACAACCTGGGCAACGCCGGATTTGTGGTGGTCGGGCTGTTTGTCGCCTGCTGGCTGATCTCCATGGTCAACTACCGCTGGCGCGGCTACGATGCGCTGGTCGTGCGCTCCTGAGCCGGCGGTAGCCAGGCGCGGGTGAAATCAAGCCAGCCGCTGGCAGTCAGCACAATGTTCTGCACATTTTCCATCGTGTTGATGCGATAGCGGTAGTGGAAAAGCGGCGTACAGGCGCCGCTTTCAAGCAGGCGATGAAAGAAGGCGGGCAAGTGTGCTCTTAGCGTTTCCTCACTTTCGCAATACGCCATCAGCGTCTGCTTTGCGTTTTGCCACGCGCTCTCACCCAGCGCGGCGATCCACGCGGGTTCTTCAGTAAACCACTCTGCCAGCGCAAAGACCGGTACTTCACCGGCAAGATAATCCCCCAGTAAGATATCCGCTTGCGCCAGCGCGTCAGGCGCATGCCACTCTTCGCGATCTTTCCAGTGAATCGTGACGTCGCAGCCACGCTTTTTCAGGCGAGTTTGCAGCATGCCGGCGAGATCGCACAGCACCGGCGTGTGATAGCAGACCAGTGAAAGGGCTGGTGGAAGCGTCACGTCAGGCGCTTCAGGATACGCGGGTGTCGTGATCCCGGGCAGTATTTCCGTACGGGTTTCAACATCATCCCGGCGGATGAACTGCTGGTTAAGATGCTGGATTTCCTGGCGTAACCAGGCGGCCAGCGGTTTTGGTAACCGGGCATTCACCATCAGCCAGGAAAACCCACCGCTGGTGGTGGTGATGGACTCCTGGGCGTTTTCTCCTTTACCAACGGTTATCCATGCCGGTTTTTCTGTTCCGGCGCGGGTTCGCCAGAACTCAATTGCATGCAGCAGGGGATGTGTCGCAAAGTACCACGGCTGACGCTCAAGGCGCAGATAGTGCGAGTGATGATGAGCAATTGCAAAGGGGCCTGCACCCACATTCGGTTGTTGCGGATGTGGCAAACGGCAAACATGATGCGCGAGACGATGCGCCAGCATGGCGTCTGGCGAGTTAAGCGTGATTTCCAGACACCACGGTGCGATAAGCATCACTTTGCTCACGTGAGTTAGCCCTGTATTACGTGCGGGATCGGCCAACAACTGGTGCAGCGCGCCGAGAATATCTTCATCGCTGATCGCTTGTCCGTTATGCCAGTGCGCACCGCTACGCAGGTAAAAGCGCCAGCGAAGTTTGTCGTCACTACTCTCCCAGTGATGGGCTAAATCGGCCACCGGTTGCGGGTGGCCGGGGACGTAACGCGTCAACCCAGCGTGAACCGCGCAGATAATATGCTGTTCGGCACGGCGACGCTGGAAAGCGGGATGAAGCAAGGTGAGCGGGCGATACCACGGAATACGGAGCGTCGGCTGGTGTTTAAGCCATTTACCCCCTAAAAACGGAGTAATGATGTGATGCAGGCTAGCCGGGTCGCCATCGGCCAGCTGCAACGCGCTCTGGTAGTCCCCTTTTTCCAGGCAGGCATGCATCAGCGGTGCGCTCAGTTCGCTGGTGGTTGTCAGGCAATGCAGGATGGCACGATGCCCACGTCCTGGTTGCGCCTGCCAGCTTAACCATCCGCTTTGCGTAAGCTGGCGCAGCAATGTGCGTGCATGGCGCTCACTGCATAACGCGACACCGGCCACTTCCGCGATGGTCGTGGGCTTTGGCTCTGTGCCGTAGTGCTGATAAAGCCGTTGATACTGTCGGATTTTCTGAAGCTGGCGCATGACGGCGTACCGGTAACAAAAGGAGAATGGTGAGAGTGTAGGGTGTTTTGCGGAATAAATAAGGGTGGGATATATAAAGTGTTCCGGTTTTATTCCCTCTCCGGTGAGAGAGGGAACAGGATTGTGCAGCGTCAGGCTTCGATCTGCGCCCGGATCTTCAGCGCGATGCTTTCGGCCTGTGGGCCCAGAATCACCTGCGCGTTCTGCGTACCCATTTTCAGAATGCCTTTCGCCCCCAGTGATTTCAGCGCCTGTTCATCCATCACGCTGTTATCTGTGAGCGTTAAGCGCAGGCGAGTTATACAGGCATCGACAATCTTCAGGTTATCTTTGCCACCCAATGCTGAGATGTATTGGGCAATGGCCTCGTTTTGATCGTCAGAATCACCCGTTACCGTGTCGTCGTCTTCGCGACCCGGCGTTTTCAGCTTGAAAAAGCGAATCGCGAACGTGAATACCACAAAGTAGATCGCAAAGAACAGAGCAATCAGAGGGATCAGGAGCCACGGCTTCGTGGCAAGACCCCAGTTCAGGACGAAGTCGATAAGCCCGGCGGAAAAACCAAAGCCATGCAGCACGCCGAGGCTGTTGGCGATCACCATACTCACACCAGCAAGTACCGCATGCAGGGCATACAGGGCTGGAGCGAGGAACAGGAAGGAGAACTCAATTGGCTCGGTAATGCCCGTCAGGAAGGCGGTCAGGGCGACAGAGAGCAGCATCCCGCCGACGGCTGAGCGACGTGCTTTTGGCGCGGCGAAATACATCGCCAGTGCCGCGCCCGGAAGACCGCCCATAAAGATCGGATATGCCCAGGCCATGTAGACCCCCGCATGCGGGTCACCGGCGAAGAAGCGGTTAAGATCGCCCCGGGTTAAGTCGGTGGCAATCTGCGTGATGCTGGATCCGTCAATACCAGGCACGGCGCTGCCAACGACCAGACCTTTCACCACGTCCGGCGCGAGACAGATGTTATGTACCGCGCTGGCAGCATCGTAAGTCACTTTCAGACAGTCACCGAGGCTGAACCAGAAGACGGAATGCAGTATGTAGTGCAGGCCGAAAGGAATTAACGCGCGGTTAAGGACACCGTAAATAAACCAGCCGGGCTCACCGCTACGGGACACCAGCAAACTGAAGGTATCAATGCCGTGCTGCACGGAAGGCCAGACGTAGCCGCAAATCCATGCGATGAACAGACAAATTAACCCGGTCATGATGGGCACCAGACGTTTACCAGCAAAGAACGCAAGGAAATCTGGCAGCTTAGTATTGGAGAAGCGGTTATAGCAGTGACCGGCCACCACACCCGCAATAATCCCGGCAAAGAAGGACATGTTAATGGAGGCGTTAATCACCGCTGTGGCTTTGGTGAGGACCAGAAAGCCGACAGCACCCGCGAGGGCTGCAGCACCTGCATTGTCTTTTGCCAGACCAATGGCGATACCCAGAGCAAACAACAGCGGCAGGCTGTCGAAGATCCCGCCACCGGCACTGGCAATAAACGGAATATTAAATACGTCAGGCTGGCCGAGGCGTAATAATATGGCTGCAACCGGTAAGGTGGCGATAGGCAACATCAGGGCTTTACCCAGACGTTGAAGATAACTAAATGCATTCATGAGAGAGGATTCCAAAAAGACTTAATTCACATCGGAAAATAACAGCTTTTATTTTAATGTGGAAGCAGGGGAGATGAAAATGTGATGCGATATAAATTAATTTTTATTATATTCCTCTGGTGAGTCATTCCTGAAATAAACAATGATGCATTCTATTATTTGTTCCGGTTTTTGCTGGTGGCGCTTCACACATTTGCTGAAGGAGAAGCGCCGCCAGACCTTCAGTTATCACGTTTGCTTACCGGAATCATCAGCTCCCGCAGGCGCTCGATACGAGCTTCAGGACTCAACCATAGCCAGCGAAATAAAATGTGCTCTGCTTTTCTGACCTGCTTAAAATAGTGAGCGAGATAGTTAAGCTCTTCGGTGAAATGTGCCATGAAATACCCCTTTCGCGTTAATGTGTGATCAGGGTAGATTGTTATTAGGGAATAAAACAGGGCAATGTTTTTCAGGTGTTCCGGTTTTAAGTATTGATGGGAATAATAAATAAAGGATTGATAGCGATGATTTATCTTATTTGTATTTATTTTATGAATAAATTGCGTAAAAAAAAGCGTTTAGACTTTTGAACTTCGCCAACCTGCACCGGCTGGCGAAGTGTCCTGGGCTCAAAGATTAGATAATTCCAGCCTGATAGAAATCCTGCAGGTTGATGGCGCCGCACAGCTTACCGCTGTCATCCACCACCGGCGCGGCGGTGATTTTACGTTTCATCAGAACCTCTTTGGCCTCAATGGCGCGGCTGTCGGCGTTCAACGTCAGCCCGCCCTGGGTCATCGCTTCAGAAACCGGCGATTCCAGCTTGCCGCCGCCGACCAGCCAGCGACGCAGATCGCCGTCGGTAAATACACCTTTAACAAAGCTGTCGCTGTCACACACGGCGACCAATCCCAGCCCGGTACGGCTCAGTTCCAGCATCGCGTCCATCACGCTGGTATCGAGTTTGACCTGCGGAATGGCATCGTCAGTTCGCATCAGGTGGTGAACCTTATTGAGCAGGCGTGCCCCAAGCGCTCCGGCCGGATGCGAACGGGCGAAATCTTCTTCGTTAAAGCCGCGCGCCTGCATCACCGCCATCGCCAGCGCGTCCCCCATCATCAGCGTATTAACGGTGCTGGATGTGGGGGCGAGGTGCATCGGACAGGCTTCACGCTCAACGGAAATATCCAGCGTGGCCTTGGCTGCCAGCGCCAGCGGCGAGCGGGATTTGCCGGTCATCGCCAGCAGAGCGACCGTTTTTTCCTGCAGGCGCGGAATGATGAGATCCAGCTCTTTGGCCGAACCGGAATAGGAGATAAACAGCATCACATCGCGGCTTTCGATCATCCCCAGATCGCCGTGCAGTGCTTCTGCCGGATGAACGAAGAAGGCCGGAGTACCGGTGCTGGCAAGCGTCGCCGCAATTTTCTTACCGATGTGACCCGACTTGCCGATCCCGGAGACAATCACCTTACCTTCGCACTGAATAATGGTGTTGGCCGCGCGAACAAAATCCTCGCCCAAGCGTTCGGGCAGGCGGCTGGCTTCCTGTAGCTCCAGCATCAGGGTCTGGCGGCCAGCGTTTAACAGAAAATCACTCATCTTTCTCTCCGGTTACGATCACGTCGATGCCTTTCTCTTCCAGCGCTTTTTTGAACGCCGGGTCGATACCTGCGTCGGTAATCAGTTTGTCGACGCTTTCCAGGCTGCAAACGATATTGGGGCTTTTACGGCCAAACTTCGATGAATCTGCCATCAGAATCACTTCCCGCGCGGCATTGCACATGGCTTTGCTGACGCTGAACACCTCGTTGAAGGTGGTCACGCCCGCGTTCAGGTCGATGCCGTCGGTGCCCATAAAGAGTTTATCAAAGCTGAAGTGGTCGAAGGCGTTCTCTGCCAGCTGGCCGTGGAATGACGCCGATTTCTTACGGAAGGTGCCACCCGGCATCAGAATGGTTTGCTCGCTATCGAATTCAGAGAGGGCGTTGACGATATGCAGGCTGTTGGTCATCACCGTGATGTTGTTAAAGCGACTGAGCAGCGGGATCATTTGCAACACGGTACTGCCTGCGTCAAGAATGATGGAATCGCCATCGTGGATAAATTTCACCGCCGCTTCGGCAATCAGCGCCTTCTGGTGGGTGTTGATCAGCGTTTTGTGATCGATAGGCGGGTCGGCTTCATCCTTATTGAGCACCACACCGCCGTAAGTCCGAATGACGGCGCCAGAGTTTTCGAGCAATACCAGGTCTTTGCGTATTGTCGTGCCGGTGGTGTCAAAGTAGTGGGCCAGATCGTCTACCGAGCATTTTCCCTGCTTTTGCAGATGCTCGAGAATGGCCGCCTGCCGCTGACGAGGTTTCATAGGCGCTTCGTTCCTTAGGTTGCGAAATGATAATTTCGCAAGTCTATAGCTTTCACAACGAAATTATCCATGTTTCAGATTAAGCGCTAATGATAGTGCATTCTGACAGAGTGGATCATGGGGAAAGATCACATCAGGCTGCAATTCCTGCAACGACAGTCCGTTAATCGCCTGGATTTTCACCGGGCGGGCGAAAACGGTCATGCCGCGCATGATGAGGGAATCGCAGACCTTGTCATCTTCGTCCAGCGCAACGGCAACCACCACGCGTGGTTTGAAACGCCCACCAGAACGTCCGACGCCCACGCGGCCTTTCTGACACAGCGCATCAAACGCGCGGTTAAACTGATGGATCTGCCAGCCGCCGAAAGCCATCTGGCAGAACCAGGCGAGGGCGGCGACGGTGATGAGTGCTGTGACCATATCGGCTCCTTGTTGTGTTCCCTCTCCCACAGGGAGAGGGTTAGGGTGAGGGCATCAGCCTGCCCGATCAGAACATCACCTGCCCACCGGTGACGTTAATTGACTGCCCGGTGCAGTACGAGGCTTTCGGGCTGGCGTAAAACAGCAGCATATTCAGCACGTCCTGATAGTCGCATCCGCGCTTGAGCGGCACTTTATCAATGTAATATTGTTCCACTTCTTCAGCTTTGATGCCGAGCTTGGTGGCATACTGCGGCAGCAGGGACTGGAACATCGGCGATTTCAGCAGGTTGCCCAGCATCAGCGAGTGAACGGTAATGCCATATTCAGCCAGATCCAGCGCCAGAGACTGCGTTAGCCCGACGCCGCCAAATTTCGCCGCGCTATAACCGGAGTTGTGCTTGCTGCCCACTTTGCCGGATTTCGAGTTAATCTGAATAATGCGCCCCTGAATGCCGTCGCGGATCATCAGGCGGGAAAACTCGCGGGCGCAGAGGAAATAACCCACGAGGTTCACCTGCAGCGAGCGGTCAAAATCCCCCAGTTCGAAATCGCTGATAAAGGCCGCTTTTGCAATCCCGGCGCTGTAAACCAGCAGGTCGGTACGGCCAAAAATCTCGTCCACACCGCGGGCAAGCGCCATTACGCTCTGCTCGCTGGTGGCATCGGCGCCAAACCCGTATGCCATTCCTTCGCCAAACTCGGTGTTGATGGTATCCGCCACGCGGGCGGCTTTTTCACTCTGAATATCCACTACCGCCACGCGGTAACCCTCTGCGGCAAGCCCACGGCAGAGGAACTCACCTAACGTTTGTCCCCCACCAATGACAACGGCAACCTGACTCATGTGATTCTCCTTAATTACGCAACAAATTTTAATGTACAGCCTGGGGTGACAGCCTGCGGAACCGGGCCATCGACGTGAACCGTGCCGGGGTATTCCGCCTGCGGCTGGCCGTCAAAACGCAGGGTGATATGGCCCAGCTCGCGCAGGTTTTGTTCGGCTACCTCACCGACGGCGGTCACGGCATAACGCGTTTCACCCAGCTCCAGCTGGCTGCCGGGCTTGAGTTCACCGCTCAGCACGCCATGGCAGTGGATAAAGCAAAACTCTTCGATATCCGCCGGGGCACCTTCGCGGAAGGTGATCAGCATCTGGTCGCTCAGTGCCTCCGCCGCGCTCTGGCCGATGCGGGTAATGGTGGTTTGGTAAATCACGGTCATAACAGGAACCTCTTATTGATAAATAAAGCCAGAGACAAACCAGGCAATCAGCACCGTCGGCGCGCCCGTCAGGAAGCGGCTTACCAGCACGGACGGCACGCCCACGCGCACGGTGTCCTGGCGCGCTTCGGCCAGCGACAACCCAACGGGAATGAAGTCGCACGCCGCCTGGGCGTTAATGGCAAACAGGGCGGGCAGAGCAAGGTGCGGGGGAATATTACCCAGGCCAATTTGCACACCAATCAGCACGCCGATGACCTGAGCAATCACCGCCCCAGGGCCGAGAAACGGCGACAGCAGCGGGAAGGAGCAGATCAGCGCCAGTGTGACCAGCCCAAGCGGATGGCTGGCGAGCGGGGCGAGACCGTGGGCAATCCAGTCACCCAGACCGGAGGCCATGATGATGCCGATCAGCGCCGAGACGAACGCCATAAACGGCAGGATGGTTTTCAGCACCGTGTCGATGGTGTCGCGCCCGGACTGGAACAGCACCGCCACGGCGGACCCCATGCCCATGCCGACTTTTGCCAACAGACCATCGCTCTGTTCGGTGATTTTTTTGCTGGTGTCGTAATCACGCGGTGTGGCTTTTTGTGGGGCAGGGGAGCCATTCACCAGAGTGATGTTGTCCTCTTTCACGCCCGACACATAAATGTCTTCCAGGATGTACTGCGCCAGCGGGCCTGACTTGCCGGTGGAGTGAATATTCACCGTCGGAATGCGACGCTTAGGATAGATGCCGCAGCGCAGCGTGCCGCCGCAGTCGATCACCGCCACGCCGATTTCCGCTTCCGGTGGCTCGCCCTCTTTAAAGCCGTCAACCGCTTCCCAGCCGGTCAGCTCGCGTAGTTTGTCAACGATCGCCGGGCGTGTGCCTGCGGTGATGTAGACGATCTTTTTGCCTTCTGTTGCGTCGAACTCCAGCGGGCCGCCCCAGCCGCCCGTGCCTTTCTCAATACGGATCCGGTTCATGCTGTGGCTCCTGAAAGATGGACTTTCTGTTCAAGCTGGATGCCCATTTTTTTCTCGAAAATGGCGGTGGTGAGGTCCGTCACCCAGCCGCGGAAGAAGTTGGTGACGAGGCCAACCAGCAGATAGCTCACCGCCAGTGGTCCGAGTGGCAGACCAAGGGTGGTAAGGCCGCTGGCTATCCCGAGATAGACAAACAGCTCGCCGGGGTTGATGTGCGGGAACAGACCGTTCATCGAATGGCAGCTGTAGGAGGCCGCTGCGTAGTAACTTGGTTTGTACTTTTCTGGCATAAAACGCCCGAGGCTTAAGGTCATCGGGTTGCAGAAAACGAAGGTACCGATACAGGGTAATACCAGGTAGCGGGACAGTGGGTTACCCGCGCAACGCTGAGCGAAGCGTTCAATGCGCTGCTGGCCGATAAAGTTGATCAGCGCGTTCATGATCACCAGCAGGCTGATCAGCAGGGGCAGGATCCCGGTCACCATGCCGGTGAACACTTCTCCGCCTTTCTGAAACAGCCCGATGAACCACTCGGCGCCGTGGGTGATGGTTTCTATCATTCTTCTCTCCTGTGGGGTTTTTTGTTTTTGTCTGACCGGGCTAATAATAATCACTTTGAAAGGTTTTAAAGTGTTAGTTAGATCTCACAATGAAAGAAAAATGTATTATTTTGAAAGTTTATTGATGAGGTCAATGATTTTCGGTGGAAAAAAGCGAGGATTTGCGTGGGGGAGGTGCGTACTGCTTCCTTGAGGTGTTGCGGATGCTTTACCATACTGAGCTCTTATCGAACCCGTTAAATGGATGTCTCATGTTCAAGCGTCGTTATGCAGCGTTGTTACCTGCGCTTATTCTGCTGTCTGCCTGTAGTAGCAAACCTAAGACCGAAACCGTTCAGCAAACGGCAGGCGCGCCTACCGGAGGATTCCTGCTGGAGCCGCAGCACAATATGATGCAGATGGGCGGCGACTTCGCGAATAACCCGGCGGCCGAGCAGTTCATTGATAAAATGGTGAGCAAACACGGCTTTGACAGGCAACAACTGCACGAAATTTTATCTCAGGCGAAGCGTCTTGATTACGTGTTGCGCCTGATGGACAGACAGGCACCGACGGCCCAGGTGCCGAGCGGGCCAAATGGCGCATGGTTACGCTATCGCAAACAGTTTATTACCCCGGACAACGTGCAGAATGGCGTCGTGTTCTGGAATCAGTATGAGGATGCGCTGAACCGTGCCTGGCAGGTCTACGGCGTGCCGCCGGAAATTATCGTCGGGATTATCGGCGTGGAAACCCGCTGGGGCCGCGTGATGGGCAAAACCCGCATCCTGGATGCGCTGGCGACACTGTCCTTTAACTACCCGCGCCGTGCCGAATATTTCTCTTCCGAGCTGGAAACCTTCCTGCTGATGGCGCGTAATGAGCAAGATGATCCGCTCGATCTGAAAGGTTCGTTTGCCGGTGCGATGGGTTATGGCCAGTTTATGCCGTCCTCCTATAAACAATACGCCGTCGACTTTAACGGCGATGGTCACATCAACCTGTGGGATCCGGTGGATGCTATTGGCAGCGTGGCGAACTACTTCAAAGCGCACGGCTGGGTGCCGGGCGGCCAGGTGGCGGTGCAGGCTAACGGCCAGGCGCCGGGGCTGGAAAACGGCTTCAAAACCAACTACAGCATTTCGCAGCTGGCAGCCGCTGGCCTGACGCCAACGCAACCGCTGGGCAATGCGCAGCAGGCAAGCCTGCTGCGTCTGGATATCGGTACCGGTTATCAGTACTGGTACGGTCTGCCAAACTTCTACACCATCACCCGCTATAACCACAGCACCCACTATGCGATGGCCGTGTGGCAGCTGGGGCTGGCGGTATCGCAGGCGCGTGTGCCTGCAGCGTCGCCGTTTAGTCAGTAACTCGCTTGATTCAGCCCTCTCCCTGGTGGAGAGGGCTGAAGATGGTCCCCTATTTTTCGCTGAAACATTTCGCCACACTCCCTTTTCAAACACACCATTTACAACGTCAATACCTTTCATTATTGTTATGTTATAACATTATTGCGGGTGTCGAGATGTCAATTTCCCTTTTTTCGCTCTCTGCGCCAGTTAGCCTTCTGCTGGCGCTGGCCATTATTGTGTTTCTCAGCCTGGCGGTGAGCTGGGCGGTAGCGCTGCCATGATCGTAATGAATGAACTGACCGCAGGTTATGAACGTCAGCCCGTCACGCGGCCGTTATCCGGCGTCATTGAACGCGGGAGTATGACCGCAATCGTGGGCGCCAACGGCTGCGGGAAATCGACGCTCCTGAAAACGCTCGCAGGGTTTATCGCTCCCGTGGGCGGGAGTATGCGCTGGCAGGAAAAGCGCCCGGTGATTGGCTGGCTGGCACAACGCCACGCGCTGGAAGCGCAATTTCCGTTGACCGTGCAGGACGTCGTCAGTATGGGGTGCTGGCCGGGCATTTCGCTTTTATCCGGCTTTCGTCGTGAAACACGCTTGCGGATTGCCGGTGCGATTGAGCGTGTAGGGCTGGAATCCATGGCGCTATCCACCATAGATGAGCTCTCCGGCGGCCAGTTTCAGCGCATGCTTTTTGCCCGTGTCCTGGTGCAGCAGGCGCCGCTGGTGATGCTTGACGAGCCCTTTACCGGCGTCGATGAAGCCACCTGCAACGTGCTGATGGATTTGATGCTGGAGATGTATATGCAGGGACAAACCTTGTTAGCGGTACTCCACGACAGTGAACGCGTCTCGCGCCATTTCCCGCAGACATTACGGCTGGATGCTGACGTTCCCCAATGGAAAACCGAGCGGGTGAGGGTGGCATGATTTGGCAACTCTTTTTCCAGCCGTTTATCGAATACGGCTTTATGCGGCGCGCACTGGTGGTTTGCCTGGCGCTGTCGGTCAGCACCACGGCGCTCGGGGTTTTTCTTCAGCTACGCAGGATGAGCCTGATGGGGGATGCCCTTTCTCATGCCATTTTGCCGGGTGTCGCAGTGGGATATTTGCTCAGCGGCATGTCATTGCTGGCGATGAGTATCGGCGGTTTTATCGCCGGGATTGCCGTTGCGCTGGTGGCCGGGTTGGTCAGCCGACGCACGCCGCTTAAAGAAGATGCCAGCTTTGCCGGGTTCTATCTGGGATCGCTGGCATTAGGCGTCACGCTGGTGTCGCTGCGTGGGTCGAATGTCGATCTGCTGCATTTGCTGTTTGGTTCTATTCTCGCCGTGGACAACGATGCCGCACTGTTTGTGGCTGGGGTTTGTATTTTCACGTTAATCGTACTGGCTGTTTTTTATCGCGGGCTGGTGACAGAGGCGTTTGATACGGCGTGGCTGCAGGTGAATGCCCGTTGGTTACCCGGTCTGTTGCATGGCCTGTTTCTGGCGCTGCTGGTGCTTAACCTGGTGGCGGGCTTTCAGGTGCTTGGCACGCTGATGGCCGTCGGGTTGATGATGTTACCCGCCGTGGCCGCGCGATGCTGGGTACGCACCCTACCTGGATTACTTCTGATGGCAGGGATGAGCGGTATTTTCTGTGCATGGTTCGGGTTAAGCCTTTCCTGGGCTGTGAGCCTGCCTGCGGGGCCGTCTATTGTGCTCACCGCCAGCGCACTTTTCTTTATTTCTATTTTATTTGGCACGCGAAGCCAGCTCGCTGGCAGCCTGCGTGCGTTTTTTTAACGCAAGGGGAAACGATGAAACGTACAGGATTAGCAGTGGCGCTCGCGCTGGGGATGATGTCGCACGGCGTGATGGCAAAAACGCTGAATGTGGTCACCAGCTTTTCGATACTGGGGGACATTACCCAGGAGGTGGGCGGTGACCATGTGAAGGTGACGACGCTGGTGGGGCCGGACGGCGATCCGCATACCTTCGAGCCGTCGCCGAAAGACAGCGCGGCGCTGAGCAAGGCCGATGTGGTGGTGGTGAACGGCCTGGGGCTGGAGGGCTGGCTTGACCGTCTGGTGAAAGCCTCCGGATTTAAAGGCCAGCTGGTCGTCGCTTCAACCGGGGTGAAAACCCACACGCTTGAGGAAGATGGAAAGACCGTGACCGATCCTCACGCGTGGAACAGTGCGGCGAACGGGGCGCTGTATGCACAAAATATTTTGAACGGGCTGGTAAAAGCCGATCCAGAAGACAAAGCAGCACTGGAGGCCTCAGGGAAGCCGTATATCGCGCAGCTGACTCAACTGGATAACTGGGCTAAAACCCGCTTTAGCCAGATCCCACAGGCGAAGCGTAACGTACTGACCAGTCATGACGCTTTCGGTTATTTCAGCCGGGCCTATGGCGTCACGTTTATGGCGCCACAGGGGCTGTCGTCAGAGAGCGAAGCCAGTGCGGCGCAGGTTGCTGAGATTATTAATCAGATTAAAGCGGACGGCGTGAAAACCTGGTTTATGGAAAACCAGCTCGACCCGCGTCTGGTTAAACAGATTGCGTCAGCCACGGGCGCTCAGCCGGGTGGTGAACTTTATCCGGAAGCCCTGTCGGCAAAAGGCGGAGTGGCAGACACCTACGTGAAGGCGTTTCGTCACAATGTGAATACCCTCGCCGACAGCATGAAATAGCATTCTCTAATGGCCGGTGCGCCCGCATCGGCTTTTTTCTGAAGCCCCCTCGTAAAACCTGAAGCGCATCCCCATATCTGACGAGAAAGTGCTATCTTGTGCTGCACGTTTTTCTGATGCCTGGAGCGAGAATGACTGACCATGAATTGATGCAGCTTAGCGAGATAGTTGGGCTGGCGCTTAAGAAACGTGGTGCGACAATCACCACTGCAGAGTCCTGTACTGGCGGCTGGGTTGCGAAAGTGATTACTGATATCGCCGGTAGTTCCGCCTGGTTTGAACGTGGCTTTGTGACCTACAGTAACGAGGCTAAAGCGCAAATGATTGGCGTGCGTGAATCCACGCTGGAACAGCATGGCGCGGTCAGCGAACCGGTGGTGATTGAGATGGCAATTGGTGCGCTCAAAGAGGCGCGTGCGGATTACGCCATTTCAATCAGCGGTATCGCAGGCCCGGATGGCGGCAGCGACGTGAAGCCTGTTGGCACAGTCTGGTTTGGTTTTGCCACGTCCAAAGGTGAAGGGATCACCCGCCGGGAGTGTTTTAGCGGCGATCGCGAAAGCGTGCGCCGTCAGGCAACGGAATACGCGTTAAAAACGCTCTGGCAACAATTTCTACAAAATACTTGATACTGTATGACCATACAGTATAATTGCACCAACAGAACAGAAATCCACGGTGAAGCAGAGTTGCTTCTCCCGGCATGACAGGAGTAATAATGGCTATCGACGAAAACAAACAGAAAGCGTTGGCGGCAGCACTGGGCCAGATCGAAAAGCAATTCGGTAAAGGCTCCATCATGCGCCCGGGTGAAGACCGTTCCATGGACGTGGAAACCATCTCCACCGGTTCGCTTTCTCTGGATATCGCACTGGGCGCTGGCGGTCTGCCGATGGGCCGTATCGTAGAAATCTACGGACCAGAGTCCTCAGGTAAAACGACGCTGACGCTGCAGGTTATCGCTGCGGCACAGCGTGAAGGTAAAACCTGTGCATTTATCGATGCCGAGCACGCGCTGGACCCTGTTTATGCTCGCAAACTGGGCGTTGATATCGACAACCTGCTCTGTTCTCAGCCGGACACCGGTGAACAGGCGCTGGAAATTTGTGACGCGCTGGCGCGTTCTGGTGCTGTTGACGTTATCGTGGTCGACTCCGTTGCCGCACTGACGCCAAAAGCCGAAATCGAAGGCGAAATCGGTGACTCTCACATGGGCCTCGCGGCACGTATGATGAGCCAGGCAATGCGTAAGCTGGCCGGTAACCTGAAACAGTCCAATACGCTGCTGATCTTCATTAACCAGATCCGTATGAAAATTGGTGTAATGTTCGGTAACCCGGAAACCACCACCGGTGGTAACGCGCTGAAATTCTACGCGTCTGTCCGTCTTGATATCCGCCGTATCGGTGCGGTAAAAGAAGGTGAGAACGTCGTCGGAAGCGAAACCCGCGTGAAGGTTGTGAAGAACAAAATTGCCGCGCCGTTTAAACAGGCTGAATTCCAGATTCTCTACGGCGAAGGGATTAACTTCTTCGGTGAGCTGGTTGACTGGGCGTGAAAGAGAAGCTGATTGAAAAAGCGGGCGCCTGGTATAGCTATAACGGTGACAAAATTGGTCAGGGCAAAGCAAATGCGATCTCCTGGCTGAAAGAGAACCCGGCTGCGGCGAAAGAAATTGAGAAGAAAGTGCGTGAGCTTCTGCTGAACAATCAGGACTCCACACCCGACTTCGCAGTTGATAGCGTGGATGCTGAAGAAACCAACGAAGATTTTTAATGCTTCGTATAAAGACGAAGGGCTGCTGATGCGGCCCTTTTTGCATTTCTGAACCAGCAGGTTTTTTATGAGTGAACCTACCCCACGTCGACCCGCGTACGCGCGCTTACTGGACCGGGCAGTACGTATCCTTGCTGTTCGTGATCACAGTGAGCAAGAGTTGCGGCGAAAACTGTCGGCTCCCGTAATGAGCAAAAATGGCCCGGAAGAGATTGATGCCACGGCGGAAGATTACGAACGCGTGATTGCCTGGTGCTACGAGCATCACTATCTGGATGATGAGCGCTTCGCTTCCCGGTTTCTCGCCAGCCGTGGTCGGAAAGGATACGGCCCCGCGCGCATACGTCAGGAGCTGAACCAGAAAGGAGTAGCCCGCGAGTCCATTGAAAAAGCCATGCGAGAATGCGATACCGACTGGTGCGAGCTGGCAAAAGAACAGGCGATTCGGAAATACGGTGAACCCCTGCCGCGTGATTTTTCAGAAAAAGTGAAAATCCAACGCTTTTTGCTCTACCGTGGCTTCCTGATGGAAGATATTCAGGATATCTGGCGTAATTTTGCCGATTGAACGCATGCGGGATTTTACTTCCCACTAAAGAAAACTTATCTTATTCCCACTTTTTCCAGTAGCTGGTCTGTCCAACTGTTTACAGATACAGGCTTGCTACGACATTTCGTTAGCTTGATTTCAGGATAATTATGAGCAAGAGCACCGCTGAGATCCGTCAGGCGTTTCTCGATTTTTTCCATAGTAAGGGACACCAGGTTGTTGCCAGCAGCTCCCTGGTACCAAATAACGACCCGACTTTACTGTTTACCAACGCCGGGATGAACCAGTTCAAGGATGTGTTCCTTGGTCTCGACAAGCGTAATTATTCCCGTGCTACAACGTCACAGCGTTGCGTACGTGCGGGCGGTAAACACAACGACCTGGAAAACGTCGGTTACACCGCGCGTCACCACACCTTCTTCGAAATGCTGGGCAACTTCAGCTTCGGCGACTATTTCAAACACGATGCCATTCAATATGCGTGGGAACTGCTGACCGGTGAAAACTGGTTCAACCTGCCGAAAGAGCGTCTGTGGGTTACCGTCTATGAAACCGATGACGAAGCCTACGAAATCTGGGAAAAAGAAGTCGGTATCCCGCGCGAACGTATTATTCGCATCGGTGATAACAAAGGCGCACCTTACGCGTCTGACAACTTCTGGCAGATGGGTGACACCGGTCCTTGCGGTCCGTGCACCGAGATCTTCTACGATCATGGCGACCACATCTGGGGTGGCCCTCCAGGCAGTCCGGAAGAAGATGGCGATCGCTACATTGAGATCTGGAACATCGTCTTTATGCAGTTCAACCGTCAGGCTGACGGTACAATGGAGCCGCTGCCGAAGCCTTCCGTTGATACCGGTATGGGTCTGGAGCGTATTGCTGCGGTTCTGCAGCACGTTAACTCCAACTACGAGATTGACCTGTTCAGCACCCTGATCAAAGCCGTTGCGGAAGTGACCGGCGCGACCGACCTGAACAACAAATCCCTGCGCGTTATCGCGGACCATATTCGTTCCTGTGCGTTCCTGATTGCCGACGGCGTTATCCCGTCGAATGAAAACCGTGGCTACGTGCTGCGTCGTATCATTCGTCGTGCTATCCGTCACGGCAACATGCTGGGCGCGAAGGACACCTTCTTCTATAAGCTCGTTGGGCCACTGATTGGCGTGATGGGTGCTGCCGGTGATGAGCTGAAACGCCAGCAGGCGCAGGTAGAGCAGGTTCTGAAAACCGAAGAAGAGCAGTTTGCCCGTACGCTGGAGCGCGGTCTGGCGCTGCTGGACGAAGAACTGGCAAACCTTAAGGGTGACACGCTGGACGGCGAAACCGCTTTCCGCCTGTACGACACCTACGGTTTCCCGGTTGACCTGACGGCGGACGTTTGTCGCGAGCGCAACATCAAAGTTGACGAAGCGGGCTTCGAAGCCGCGATGGAAGAGCAGCGTCGTCGTGCGCGTGAGTCCAGCGGTTTCGGTGCAGACTACAACGCGATGATCCGCGTTGACAGCGCGTCTGAATTCAAAGGTTATGAAGCGCTGGAACTGACCGGCAAAGTGACCGCCCTGTTTGTTGACGGTAAAGCCGTAGACAGCATCAGCGCAGGTCAGGATGCGGTTGTCATTCTGGACAAAACACCGTTCTATGCGGAATCTGGTGGTCAGGTTGGCGATAAAGGCGAACTGAAAGGCAATGGTTTCAGCTTCAGCGTAAGCGACACCCAGAAATACGGCCAGGCGATTGGTCATCAGGGCAAACTGGTTTCCGGTTCTCTGAAAGTGGGTGAGGGCGTACAGGCTAATGTGGATGAAGCTCGCCGCGCGCGCATTCGTCTGAACCACTCTGCAACTCACCTGATGCATGCTGCCCTGCGCGACGTACTCGGTACCCACGTTGCACAGAAAGGTTCTCTGGTTAACGACAAAGTGCTGCGTTTCGACTTCTCGCATTTTGAAGCGATGAAACCGTCTGAAATCCGCGCGGTGGAAGATCTGGTGAACGCGCAGATCCGTCGTAACCTGCCAATCGAGACCCACATCATGGATCTTGAGGATGCGAAGAAAAAAGGTGCGATGGCGCTGTTTGGTGAGAAATATGACGAGCGTGTTCGTGTGCTGAGCATGGGCGACTTCTCGACTGAACTGTGCGGTGGTACTCACGCATCGCGCACTGGTGACATCGGCCTGTTCCGCATTGTTTCCGAGTCGGGTACGGCGGCAGGCGTGCGTCGTATCGAAGCGGTGACCGGTGAAGGTGCGATTGCCAGCCTGCATGCGCAGAGCGATCAGCTGCACGACATCGCACAGCTGCTTAAAGGCGATAGCCAGAACCTGGGCGAGAAAGTGCGCGTTGCGCTGGATCGCACGCGTCAGCTGGAAAAAGAGCTGCAGCAGCTGAAAGAGCAGGCTGCGGCGCAGGAGAGTGCAAACCTCTCTAGCAAAGCTGTAGACATTAAGGGCGTCAAACTGCTGGTCAGCGATCTGGCGGGCGTTGAGCCTAAGATGCTGCGTACTATGGTCGACGATCTCAAGAACCAGCTTGGTTCTACCGTTATCGTGCTGGCGACAGTGGCAGAAGGTAAGGTTTCTCTGATTGCGGGGGTCTCTAAGGATGTGACTGACCGCGTAAAAGCAGGGGAACTGATTGGTATGGTTGCCCAGCAGGTGGGCGGCAAGGGTGGTGGTCGTCCAGACATGGCGCAAGCCGGTGGTACGGATGCGGCGGCACTTCCTCAAGCTTTGGCCAGCGTTGAAAGCTGGGTAAGCGCGAAACTGTAATAATTACAAAGCACAAGCAGACGCCATAGCAGTAACGTTATGGCGTCTTGTTCACTGTGCTATCGATAACGATAAAGTCAGGTTGAGTTTGTGTATATCGGCTAAACTTACATTTAACAGAATGTGATGCCGTGACTGCTTACACTTTACGTGTTTGTCATCGCTTACTTTTTGGCGTTATATGATGGATAATGCCGGGATACAAGAGACCCGACTCTTTTAATCTTTCAAGGAGCAAAGAATGCTGATTCTGACTCGTCGAGTTGGTGAGACCCTCATGATTGGGGATGAGGTCACCGTGACAGTTTTAGGGGTAAAGGGTAACCAGGTACGTATTGGTGTTAACGCTCCTAAAGAAGTATCTGTCCACCGTGAAGAGATCTACCAGCGTATCCAGGCTGAAAAATCCCAGCAGTCCAGTTACTGATATTGTCGCGTCTCGCTGTCGGGCGAGACGCAACCCTCCTGTCATTTTTCCTGCCCAAAGTTACCGTTTAATTTCAGTTGCTCTCTTTTTAACCACTCCGTTACTCTTAACTCGTCCTGATGCCACCATTTCTGCATAGGTTTTCTGTGAAGATACCTGCAAAATCCGCTTATAAAACACCCTCTTTGCGGCTTTTACATGCGAATTGCGTGTGATTTGTGCAAACGATAAAAGCTTTTGGAAAATTGTTTGACTTATAAGTCCCAGAAAGTAATATATGCGCCACGCAGCGACGAGAAGCTCTTAACGAGTTACTCGAAGCACTCGAAAGAGGCGTTGTGTGGTGAGGTGGCCGAGAGGCTGAAGGCGCTCCCCTGCTAAGGGAGTATGCGGTCAAAAGCTGCATCCGGGGTTCGAATCCCCGCCTCACCGCCATTTTGCATCCGTAGCTCAGCTGGATAGAGTACTCGGCTACGAACCGAGCGGTCGGAGGTTCGAATCCTCCCGGATGCACCATCTATTACTTCATATTGCTTTCGAAGTGATATGAATATCGAGTAGTACAATAGTAAATCCCGATGCATCCGTAGCTCAGCTGGATAGAGTACTCGGCTACGAACCGAGCGGTCGGAGGTTCGAATCCTCCCGGATGCACCATTTACTATTTCTGAAAGCAGTACCCTGATGCATCCGTAGCTCAGCTGGATAGAGTACTCGGCTACGAACCGAGCGGTCGGAGGTTCGAATCCTCCCGGATGCACCATTTTACTGTTTCTGAAAGCATTTCCCGATGCATCCGTAGCTCAGCTGGATAGAGTACTCGGCTACGAACCGAGCGGTCGGAGGTTCGAATCCTCCCGGATGCACCATATTCTCCGAGATAATAGCTACGCTGTTGTTTCAAGGTTTGCGAGTTAATCGCGAGCACCAGGGAGGATAACGTTGCTTCAGCAACGGCCCGCAGGGCGAGGCGCAGCCGAGTAATCCTCCCGGATGCACCATCTTTTCCTTCTTTGTTTATTCCTTCGACGTTCCGTCAGCAATCACACTCTCAGTCAGCGACAAAAATCACCTTTTACGATAAAGTAATGCTTTGTTAATCGTTTAGCGAGAGCACGATGTACGCACAGTATGACGGTCTGATCTTCGATATGGATGGCACCATCCTTGATACCGAGCCTACGCATCGTCAAGCGTGGACTGATGTCCTGGGCCGCTACGGTATGCGTTTCGACCTTCAGGCGATGATTGCCCTTAACGGATCCCCAACCTGGCGTATTGCACAGGCCGTGATTGAAATGAATCAGGCCGATCTCGACCCGCACCTGCTCGCCCGTGAAAAAACCGATGCAGTAAAAGCCATGCTTTTAGATACCGTACGCCCGCTGCCGCTAATTGATGTCGTGAAAGCGTGGCACGGACGTCGCCCGATGTCGGTGGGGACGGGCAGCGAAAGCGCTATTGCAGAGGCTTTGCTCAATCATCTTGGCCTGCGCCACTATTTTTCTGCCGTGGTTGCCGCCGATCATGTTAAAAATCACAAGCCCGCACCAGATACCTTCCTGCTCTGCGCAGAATTAATGGGTGTACCGGCGGCAAAATGCGTCGTGTTTGAAGATGCTGATTTCGGTATTCAGGCCGCACGTGATGCTGGCATGGCCGCGGTGGATGTGCGCTTACTGTGAGTGACGCGCTGTCGCTTGCTTCATTATTCGCCAGCAGTTTTTTAAGCGCCACGCTCTTACCGGGCAATTCGGAAGTGGTGCTGGTGGCGATGCTGTTGTCCGGCGTGAGTCAGCCCTGGTTGCTTGTGTTAATAGCAACAATGGGTAATAGCCTTGGAGGGCTGACTAACGTTATTCTTGGGCGTTTCTTTCCGCTGCGCGAAAAATCGCGCTGGCAGGAAAAGGCAGTCGGCTGGCTAAAACGCTATGGCGCTGCCACGCTGTTATTAAGCTGGATGCCTGTAATAGGTGATTTACTGTGTCTGCTGGCGGGATGGATGCGCATCTCCTGGGGACCGGTGCTCTTTTTTTTGTGCCTTGGCAAGGCGTTGCGATATGTTCTCGTGGCATGGGCAACTCTGCAGGGTATGACGTGGTGGCACTAATTGGTGGAATGAATACGCGACCTTCAATCGTCAACCATTACAATTATGCTGAGTAACATTACTTTGACAGGCGGGAGGTCAATTTGATCCCGGACGTATCTCAGGCGCTGGCCTGGCTGGAAAACCACCCTCAGGCATTGAAGGGTATTCAGCGTGGTCTTGAGCGTGAAACGCTACGCGTAAACGCGGACGGCAGTTTAGCGACGACGGGTCACCCGAAGGCGTTAGGCTCGGCGCTGACACATAAATGGATCACAACCGATTTCGCTGAAGCGCTGCTGGAGTTCATCACTCCGGTAGAGGGTGATATTGATCATATGCTGACGATCTTGCGCGACATTCATCGCTATACCGCGCGCAATCTGGGCGATGAGCGTATGTGGCCCCTCAGCATGCCGTGTTATATCGAGCAAGGCCAGGAGATCGAGCTGGCTCAATATGGCACATCAAATATTGGCCGGCTCAAAACGCTCTATCGTGAGGGACTGAAAAACCGCTATGGCGCGTTAATGCAGACCATCTCTGGTGTGCATTACAATTTCTCTTTGCCCATGGCGTTCTGGCAGGCGAAATGTGATGAAACGGATAAGGACGCGATCTCTGCGGGCTACTTCCGCCTGATCCGCAACTATTATCGTTTCGGCTGGGTGATTCCGTACCTGTTTGGTGCGTCGCCTGCCATTTGCTCATCGTTCCTGCAGGGGAAACCGACTACGCTGCCGTTCGAGAAAACCGAGTGCGGGATGTACTATCTGCCGTACGCGACTTCCTTGCGCCTGAGCGATCTTGGCTATACCAATAAATCGCAAAGCAATCTCGGTATTACGTTTAACGAATTGCACGAATATGTGGCAGGATTGAAGCGGGCGATCAAAACCCCGTCGGAAGAGTACGAGAAAATCGGCCTCGAGAAAGACGGCAAGCGTCTGCAAATCAACAGCAATGTGCTGCAGATTGAGAATGAACTGTACGCGCCAATTCGTCCTAAGCGCGTGACGCGCAGCGGTGAAACACCGTCGGACGCGCTGCAGCGCGGCGGGATCGAATACATTGAAGTGCGCTCGCTGGATATCAACCCGTTCTCACCGATTGGTGTTGACGAGCAGCAGATTCGCTTCCTGGATCTGTTTATGGTCTGGTGCGTTCTGGCGGATGCGCCTGAAATGAGTTCAGACGAGCTGCTTTGTACCCGTACAAACTGGAACCGCGTAATTCTGGAAGGCCGTAAACCGGGTCTGACGCTGGGCATTGGCTGCGAAACAGCACAGTTCCCGCTGACGAAAGTCGGTAAAGATCTGTTCCGTGACCTTAAACGTGTCGCCCGGACAATGGACAGCATCGACGGTGGCGACGCATATCAACAGATCTGCGACCAGCTGGTGGAATGTTTTGATAATCCGGAACTGACGTTCTCAGCACGCATTCTGCGTTCAATGATCGATCAGGGCATTGGCGGCACGGGGCGTTCACTCGGAGCAGAATACCGTGAGATGCTGATGCAGGAGCCGTTAGAAGTGCTGAGCGAAGCGGATTTTGTAGCAGAACGCGATGCGTCTATTGTGCGTCAGAAAGAGGTTGAAGCGGCGGATACCGAGTCGTTTGAGGCGTTTCTGGCGAAGCAGGCTTAAGCAGAAAAGAAAAAGGCCACATCGCTGTGGCCAAAATATACATCTCTGAATTCAGGGATGATGATAACAAATGCGCGTCTTTCATATACTCAGACGCGCATTCTGTAGAAGAGTTCAGTTTATTTTAAAAAAAATCACTATCGGAGGTGACGTATGCCGTTATTAGATAGCTTTACTGTCGACCATACCCGTATGGAAGCACCTGCAGTTCGCGTGGCGAAGACCATGCACACCCCGCACGGCGACACGATCACCGTCTTCGATCTGCGTTTCTGCGTGCCAAATAAAGAAGTGATGCCAGAGAAAGGTATTCACACTCTGGAGCATCTGTTCGCTGGTTTTATGCGTGACCACCTGAACGGCAACGGCGTTGAGATCATTGATATCTCTCCGATGGGCTGCCGTACTGGTTTTTACATGAGCCTGATTGGTCAGCCGGAAGAGAAACGCGTCGCAGATGCCTGGAAAGCAGCCATGGAAGACGTGCTGAAGGTGAAAGAGCAGAACCAAATCCCTGAGCTGAACGTTTACCAGTGTGGTACTTACCAGATGCACTCTCTGGAAGAAGCACAGGAAATTGCGCGTCACATCATTGAGCGTGATGTTCGCGTGAACAGCAATGAAGAGCTGGCTCTGCCGAAAGAAAAACTGCAGGAACTGCACATCTAGTGCGCCTTTTCCCTCTCCCGTTGGGAGAGGGGAGAGCGAGGGTTGTTTAACCCCATGACCACAACCTCAACGTTCACCTTTACCCATCGTCCCCTCGTTCCTTTTGCCCATGATTATGTTCATGGCGACAGCGAACCCTGGCATGAGCATGACTGCGCGCAACTGCTGCATGCTCTGAGCGGGGTGGTGCGGGTTGATACCGCATCCGGTTGTTGGGTGGTTCCTCCTGGCCGCGGCGTCTGGCTACCAGCGGGGACGCGCCATTCGCTTCGTATCACCGGTAACGTTGCGGCGCGCACGCTGTTTATCGATCCGCTGGCGCGTGCCGATCTCCCCGCAGCGTGCCAGATCGTGCAGATCTCCCCACTGTTGCGCGAACTGATCCTCGCCTCTCTCTCACTGCCTGAATCTTACTCGCCGGGGAGTCGAGATGAGCGCGTGTATGAACTCATTCTGGATGAAATTCGCATCATGCCTGTGCTGCCATTTCATCTGCCTGAGCCGGAGAGCGCCCCGTTACGCCACCTGTGCCAGCAGATCCGTCAGTCACCAGGAGATCGCTGGAACAGCCTTCAGGCCGCGAGTTCGCTTGGAATGAGCGAGCGCACGATGAACCGGCATTTTCAGCAGCAGACAGGATTACGTTACGTTGAGTGGCTGAGAAGGGCTCGCTTGCTGGAGGCGTTAGTGCGGCTGGCACAGGGCCAGCCGGTGCTACGCGTAGCACTGGAACTGGGTTACGGCAGTCACAGTGCCTTTACGGCGATGTTTCGTCGGGTGATGGGTGTCTCTCCCAGCGATTACTTTAAAAACGACTGACGGCGTTAAAGAGCGCCTGAAGAGAGGCGCGCGCGACGTCACTGTCGATACCCACGCCCCAGCGGCTGCAACCGTCCTGGAACAAACAGCGAATATAGGCCACTGAGCGGCTGTCACTGCGTTCACCCAGGGTATGTTCGTGGTAATCCTTAATCACAAACGGCGTGTTGACCCAGCGACTCAGGCCGCTGGCAGCGGCGGACAGCAAACCAATACCCTGACCTTCCAGCTGTCGCGTTCCTCCTGGCGTGGCGACGCTTGCCGTCAAACACAACTGACCGTCCTGCTGGCTGTCGCTGCGGTAAGATTGCAGGGCAAATGGTGGCGTTGCCACCAGGCCGTAACGGGTACGGAACAGTTGCCACAGTGCATTTTGCGTCATCTCTTTTCCGTGGCGATCCGTTTCCTGCTGTACGTGCTGACTGAAATCCTGCTGCAGCGCGCGGGGTAATTTCAGACCATGGTTCTGTTCAATAAGCCACGCGCTGCCGCTTTTCCCGGACTGGCTGTTCACGCGGATCACCGCTTCGTAGGTGCAGCCAATATCCTGCGGGTCCACAGGCAGGTAAGGCATCTCCCAGCGTTCGCCAGGCTTGCGGGCATCAAAGCCTTTTTTGATCGCGTCCTGATGTGAGCCGGAGAAGGCGGTATAGGCCAGTCGTCCTGCCCATGGATGGCGCGGATGCACGGGAAGCTGGTTGCAGGTTTCGACCACTTCCACCACCCGATTCATCTCGCTAAAGTCGAGATTCGGGTTAACGCCCTGACTGTAGAGATTCATCGCCAGCGTCACCAGACAGACGTTCCCCGTACGTTCCCCGTTGCCAAACAGACACCCTTCTACCCGGTCGGCGCCGGCCATCACGGCCAGCTCGGCGCTGGCGACGCCCGTACCGCGGTCGTTATGCGGATGGACGCTGATGCAGACATCGTTACGGCGGCTGAAGTGGCGACAGAAATACTCAATCTGATCGGCATAGACGTTCGGCGTGCTGACTTCGACAGTCGCGGGTAAGTTGACCACCATTGGTCGCTCATTGCAGGGCTGCCAGATCTCTGCCACGGCTTCACAAATCTCCAGCGCAAACTCCGGCTCGGTAAAGCAGAAGGTTTCCGGGGAGTATTCGTACTGCCAGCGGGTTTCCGGGTTCTCTTCACAGAGCTTGCGGATAAGCCGCGTGGAGCGTGTTGCCAGCTCCACGATTTGCGCTTTCTCCATGCCAAACACCAGGCGGCGGAACAGCGGGGCGGTGGCGTTATACAGATGGACGGTGGCCCGTTTCGCGCCGCGTAACGATTCAAAGGTGCGGACGATCAGGTCTTCCCGCGCCTGGGTTAACACCTGAATGGTGACGTCATCCGGGATGCGGTTCTCTTCAATTAACTGGCGAACAAAGTTGAAATCCGTCTGTGAGGCGGAAGGAAAGGCGACTTCAATCTCTTTAAATCCGCAGTTCAGCAGCAATTCCCAGAACTGCAGCTTGCGCGTGCTGTCCATGGGCTCGGCCAGGGCCTGGTTGCCGTCACGTAAATCGGTGGAGAGCCAGCGCGGCGCGTGGGTGATGCGTTGCTCCGGCCAGCGACGATCGGGCAGTGAAAGGGGAGGATAAGGCTGGTATTTGTCGGCGGGTGTGTTCAGCATGATGCGCTCCTGTTGTCTTTTCACTATCGTGAATGGATTTCAGGAGCGCTGCTTTATCGAAACTGACAATAACTGTCGCGTTTTGGACAACGCGCTTTAGTGCGCGCCACCGCCTCCACCACCGGCACCAAACGGTGGACGGGCAAACCACACCAGCCCCAGCAGGACGAGGAAGATCCCGGCCGACACCCAGAAAATCTCGTTTGCGGAGATAATCAGCCCCTGGCTGGTGATCTGCTGGGCGATCCAGCCGGATGCCTGCTGTTCCGTCATTCCCATTCCCTGAAGCTGGGCATACATCTGCTGAGAATTAGGGTTGAACGGGTTCACCGCTTCAGTGAGCTGAGCATGGTGCATCGACTCACGGTTGGTCCACAGCGTCGTGGTGATCGAGGTCCCGATGGAGCCTGCCAGCGTACGCGTAAAGTTCGACAAGCTCGATGCTGCCGCCATGCGTTCAGGCGGTAAACCGGAAAGCGTGATGGTGGTCAGCGGCATAAAGAAACAGGCCACGGCAAAGCCCTGGATAAACTGCGGCCACGCGGAGGCGCCAAAGTCCATTCCCGGTTCGAACGTATACGCGCGCCAGTAGAAGCACACGGCGTACATGATGAAGCTGAATGTCACCAGCCTGCGCATGTCGAGCTTATGGGCGAAACGGCCGATGATCGGCGACAACAGGACCGGAATCAATCCAACTGGCGCAGAGGCAAGACCCGCCCAGGTTGCGGTATAGCCATATACCTCCTGCAATAATTGCGGCAGCAGAACAATAGCGCCGAAGTAGAGCATGTAGGCGAGGCTAATACACAGACAGCCTATGGTGAAGTTTCGTGACTTAAACAGCGACAAGTCGACTATCGGGTTATCGTCGGTTAACTCCCAGACAATCAGGAAGCTCAGCGACACCACCGCGACAATCGTCAGGATGATGATCTCCCGGGAGTTGAACCAGTCCAGCTCTTTGCCCTGGTCGAGCATGACCTGCAGGCTACCGATGCCGACAACCAGCAATGCCAGACCAATGGCGTCGATACGGCGCTGTTCCGTCCGGGTTTCTCTGCCGCGTAGCGACTGCAACGTCATCATGACTACCACGGCGCCAATCGGTACGTTGATAAAGAAGATCCAGCCCCAGTGATAGTTATCGCTGATATAGCCGCCTAAGATAGGCCCACAAATCGGCGCGACGATCACCGTCATCGACCACAGCGCCAGCGCGATAGAGCGTTTGGCGGGTGGGTAGTTGTTCAGCAGTAAACTCTGTGACAGGGGAATCAACGGCCCGGCCACAATCCCCTGAATGACGCGGAAGAAAATCAGCATCGTCAGGCTGGTGGACATGCCGCACGCCCAGGAGGCGAGAACAAAGGCAATTGTCGACCACAGGAACAGCTTCACTTCACCGACGCGCTTCGCCAGCCAGCCGGTAATGGGGATTGAGATGGCGTTTGCCACCCCAAACGAGGTAATTACCCAGGTCCCCTGGCTCAGTGACGAGCCAAGGTTACCGGCGATGGTCGGGATCGCCACGTTTGCGATGGTGGAGTCCAGCACCTGCATGAATGTCGCCAGCGACAGCGCGATGGTCATAATGACCAGCTGCGCGCCTTCCAACGGTTTTTGCGGCTTTTGCTGTTGCATAACGCTCACCTTCGGATTAACCAGCGTTTGCCTTCACGATGTCATCGATCAGCTTGTTGACCGGATCGAGGCTAATTTCACGGGCGTTACTTTCATAAGCCGGGCTGCTACGCACCTGGCTTGCCAGGATTTGACCTTCGCGGTTGGCGGTATCCACAGTAACCAGCGTTGAGAGGCCGATACGCAGCGGGTGATCTGCGAGCTGTTTTGGATCCAGCTCAATACGTACAGGCAAGCGCTGAACCACTTTGATCCAGTTACCGGTGGCATTCTGTGCTGGCAGCAGGGAGAAGGCACTGCCGGTCCCCATATCCAGACCCACCACTTTCCCGGTGTACTTGACGTCATCGCCGTAAATATCGCTGATAACTGTCGCCGCCTGGCCGATACGCATATGGGCAAGCTGCGTCTCTTTAAAGTTAGCATCGACCCACAGATTGTCTGCCGGAACGACGGCCATCAGCGGTGTGGTCGGGCTAATCTGCGCTCCAGGCTGTACGGAACGGCGGGAGACATAGCCGGTCATCGGGCTGACGATTTTAGTACGCTGCAGGGCAAGCCATGCGTTACGGACTTCTGTCGCCGCCTGTTGCACGGCAGGCTGGTTTTCCAGGCTGGTACCCAGCACCATCGCCTGGTTGGCGTTGTACTGTTGAATAGCCACATCCAGCTGGGCCTGAGCACTGGCAACGGCATCGCGCGCATGTTGCAGCTCTTCACGGCCAATCAAGTTGGCTGTACCGAGCGGAACACGGCGGTTCAGGTCGCTCTGCGCCTGGGCGAGTGCGGTTTTCTGCACGTCAATGTTGGCCTGCAGCTGTTTGCTGTTGATCATCAGCTGGCGAGTCTGACGGACGCTGGAGGCCAGCGCGGTCTGTGCTTTCTCAAAGGCCTGCTGGGCGTCGGTCGGATCGAGGGTCACCAACACATCGCCTTTTTGCACAAAGTCGGTGTTATCAGCCCAGACTTTCGTCACGCTGCCCGACACCTGCGCCATAATCTGTACCTGGTTCCCTGCCACGTAGGCGTCGTCTGTCTCTTCAGCATGACGCAATACTAAAAACCAATAGATCCCATATGCCACGGCAATAATGATAAAGAGCAAGGTCAACAGAAGAAGGGCACTCTTACGTTTGCCTTTCTTGTTGGCCGGTTGCTGCGGGGTAGTGCTCTCCGCATTTGCGCTCATTGTTGTTCTCCACGATCTTCTTATTTTCACATCGGCTGAGCCGACCTGTTGTCAGAAAGGCCAGCAGTGTGACGTGCTGGCCTGTCAGTTTTCTTTTTTAAATCTGGATGTTCGAGCGTGTCGTCGCGTTAGCGCAGCGCCTCAAGAATAGCGCCGTCTTCATCCATCTGGTCCAGACGGGTAAGCAGCTTGCGAGTGATGTGCTCAAGCTGGTCACGCTCGGTGGTGCTGAGGGCAGACCAGAGTTTATGCAGGCAATTGTGCTGAGGTGGCAGCACCTCTTGCAGGAACTGGTGACCTTTATCAGTCAGTTGCAGATGCAGGCAGCGGCGATCGTTGTCGCTTTCACGGCGCTCAATCCAGCCGCGTTTTTCCAGCTCATCAGCAATACGGGTCGCATTGGTACGGGAGGAGCCCAGTGCGCAGCTCAGTTCGGAAGGCTGAATACTGTGATTTTCCTGAGACTCCAGCGTAATCAACGCCATAAACAACGTCTCGTTAATCCCTTGAGCTTTCAGCATTTTATTACGGTTTTCCAGTAGCTTACCCTGCATGTGCATGCACAGGCGAGTCAGCAGGATTTCCTGATACGGGAAGTCCTCATGGCGACTGGCGCGGAATTTAAGCATTTGTTCAATGGGCGTAAACGAACTATCCATTTGGGCATAACCTCATTAATTACAGCCGATATAGTAACGATAGTGACAAATAATGTAAATGAATTATTTGTGCGGTTATATCCGCCAAACTTATGTCACCATCAGAAAGCGCCGGGTAAGTCCGTGACCCGGTGAGCACAGAAAGCGTAGGGTGTGAACCCGCTGAAGAGAGGATGTGAGGACGGGGGTCTGAACTATTCATGCCGATTGTAAATATGTCACCCACATTAAAATTTCTGGGATAAATGATTACGTTTACATTAACAGACTGAAGGGCCTCTTTATACCCTAAGAGGCCCAACGCAATGTAAAACTTAATTAATCGCATCCTGACGATGGTAACCGCGCCACCATACAAGCAGGTTCAGCGCGGCGACGATAGCCCCAATTCCACATACGCCTGACCAACCCGCATGCTGCCACGCAGAGGCGGAAATTAATGAACCCGCTGCGCCGCCAATAAAGTAGCTGGTCATGTATCCGGCCGTCAGGCGGTTACGTGCCTCAGGCTTCACGCGATAGATCACGGTCTGATTGGTGATGTGAACGCCCTGCACGGTGAGGTCGAGCACCAGAATACCGACGATTAGCGCCAGTACCGAGACGTGCCCATACCAAATCGCCGCCCAGGAGAGCAGAAGTAAAATCAGCCCTGCGGAGGTGGTCAGATGGGATTTGCCCTTATCGGCAAGCCCGCCAGCGGGACGCGCACCCAGAGCACCAGCGGCGCCAGCCAGACCGAACAGACCAATCGTCGCTTCAGAATAGTTAAACGGTGGAGCGGCCAGCAGAAAAGCCATCGACGTCCACAAAATACTGAAATTGGCGAAGGTGAAACACCCCAGCAGGGCACGAGTGCGCAGGAGTTTATCCTGCGTAAACAGACTGAAAACGGAGGCCAGAAGCTGCGGATAGTTCAGGTGATTCTCCTGCTTCACCTTCGGCAGGCCGCGCCACAGGGCCAGCGCCATCACGACCATCAATACGCTCGCCACCCAGTAAACGGTGCGCCAGCCGCCGAGGCTTGCCAGCAACCCTGCAACGGTACGAGCCAGTAAAATCCCCAGCAGCAAGCCACTCATGATGGTGCCCACCACTTTGCCGCGCTTTTCGGGGGAGGCGAGAGTGGCGGCGAGCGGGACCAGAATTTGCGCCACAACAGAGAACAGCCCTGTGAGCGCGGTGCCGATAATCATCATTGTTAATGACTGGCTGCTGGCGGTGATCAGCATCCCGCCGGCGGCCAGCAGGGTCATGGAGACAATTAACATTCGGCGCTCAAACATATCCCCCAGCGGCACCAGGAACAGCAGCCCGGCGGCATAGCCGAGCTGTGCAGCGGTGACGATAAAGCCTGCGGAACTGGCGGAGAGATTGAACGCGCGGGCGATGGTATCAAGCAGAGGTTGTGCGTAATAGTTGCTGGCAACCGCCAGACCCGTTGCCACGGACATTAAAAGGATGAGTGCGGGGCTAAGCCCTTGAGTTGTTTTGGTCATTGGTTTCAGAAATCATTAGTTGAGTGATTATTTTTCCGGAAACCATCATACCCAATGATTGTGAAAGTTGGGGGAGTGTTGGGTGTTGTATTGTGCGGTTTAGGTTCCCTCTCCGGGTGGAGAGGGAATTCGGAATATTACTTCTGCGCCTCAAGCGCCTCTTTCACCCAGCCGTCGAACTGCTGCTGGTGGGCTTTTATCCAGCCGTCCACATGACCTTTGATATCAGCCTCGGACGATTTACCTGCATGCATCATGGCATTCTGAGCGTTGATGTCGGCCAGCGGCAGTTTCATCACTGAGAACAGCTTCGCTGCCGCCGGGTTTTTCTCCGCCCAGGCTTTGTTGGCGACGATATGCATGGTGTTTACCGGGAAGCCGTAGTTCATACCGTTCGGCAGTTTAGTGTCGATATCTTTCTGCTCACCCGGCAGGGAGGAGAACGGTACCTGCAGCCACACCACGTCTCTACCCGGTTTCAGCACGTCGCTGACCCAGTACGGGGTCCAGGTGTAGTAGATAACCGGTTTGCCCTCTTTGAAACGGGCAATGGTGTCGGCCATCATCGCCGAGTAGTTACCGTGGCTCACATCGACCGTTTTTGCCAGATCATAGGCTTTGTTCTGGTGGTTAATGACCGCTTCACAACCCCAGCCCGGTGAGCAGCCCATCATGTCGGCTTTGCCGTCACCGTTGGTGTCGAACAGTTTGGCGATCTTCGGATCTTTCAGCTGTTCAATATTGGTGATGTGGTACTTATCGGCGGTTTTCTTGTCGATCAGATAACCCTGTGCCGCACCGGTCACGAAGGTGCCCTCGCGGTAAAATTTCTTGTCCCCCCCGGCGGCGGCATACATATCGTCATGCAGTGGCTGCCAGTTGACGGCGGTAAAGGTGGCATCGCCGGAGGCAATCGAGGTGTAGCCAACGTTGTAATCCACTTCGCTGGCGGTATTCACCGTATAGCCCAGTTTCTCCAGCGCACGGCTGACTATCTGGGTCTGGAAGGACTCTTCCGAAATGGTGCTCTGAACCGGTTGCACGGTAATGCCTTTGCCCGGCAGGTCGGCCGCATAGGTGCCGGTGGAGACAAGGGTGGCAAACGCTGTGGCAAAAAGTACGCTATGTCGCATCGTTGTTCCTTATTTTATGAATGGGCGGGTGAGTAACCCGACAGGGCCGGTGGTATACCAGCGACGGTTGCCGCGACTGCGTGAATCACGACCGACAGCCTGAGTCAGGCGGTCAAGAATAATGGCGAGGATCACAATCCCGACACCGCCGACGGTAGCCAGCCCCATATCGAGACGGCCGATGCCGCGCAGAACCATCTGCCCCAGACCGCCAACGGCGATCATCGAGGCGATCACCACCATCGACAGAGCCAGCATCAGCGTCTGGTTGACGCCTGCCATGATGGTCGGCATCGCCAGCGGAAGCTGAACCTTAAACAGCATCTGGCGCGGACTGGCGCCGAAAGAGCGTGACGCTTCGATAAGGTCGGCAGGGACCTGATTAATCCCCAGAATGGTCAGACGAATAATCGGCGGCAGAGCGAAGATAATCGTCACCACCACGCCCGGCACGTTACCGATGCCGAACAGCATCACGATAGGCACCAGGTAGACGAATGCAGGTGTCGTCTGCATCGCATCCAGCAATGGACGAATGATCTTCGCCGCCCGTGGGCTGCGTGCCAGCCAGATCCCCATCGGCAAACCGATGACAATGCAGAAGAGCAGGGCGGTCAGCACCAGTGCCAGGGTGATCATCGCCTGCGACCACGCGCCAATGGCTCCAATCGCAATCAACGAGATCAGCGTGGCGATCCCCATACCAGCACTACCAAACTGCCAGGCGATCAGGGAAAACAGCACAATCGCCACCGGCGCGGGCATGCCCAGCATCAGCTGCTGGAAGCCGTTGAGAATGTAATCTACCGGGACGCGGATCCCCTGGAATACCGGACGGAAATGGGTGACTACCCAGTCGATCCCTTCCGTCACCCAGCTGTCCAGCGGGATCAGCGTCTTGTGGAACGGGTCCATGATGTTGAAGTGTTCTGGCGCCGGTGCCGGTGCGCTATTGAGCCAGTCTGCCGCGCCGCCGCCATCGGCAGGTGCTGGCGTGGAACCCCACGCATCGGCAGATTGTGCCGCGCTGTCTGCGGCCTCAGTGGTGCCCCACGGGTTTGATTGATCAGCCATTGTTTGCCCCCTCGCGATCTAAAGCCTGCAGCAACATGCGTTTTGAGATGATGCCGACGTACTGGTGCTCTTCACTGACGACGGGTACGGCGCACGGCGCCTGACCCACGTGAGAGAGCAACTCGCTGAGCGGCGTTTCGGCATCGACGGCAAGCGGAGTGTCGATTACCGCCGCATCAATTCCCTGGTTTTCGCTCAGGGCGGTTTTCAGGGAGTCGATGGAAACCACGCCGACAAATTTATTGCCGCGTTCAACCAGATAACCGTATTCCCGGTCTTCATCCTGCAACAGCTTCAGTGCGGAGCGTGGGCCAAATCCAGGCGTTTTACGGATAATGCCGTTCGGTGTACGGCGGGCAATATCTTTGGCGCTAAAGACCTGGCTAATATCCACGCCGCGGAAGAAGGTTCGCACATAATCATTCGCCGGATTATTGAGAATTTCATCCGGCGTGCCGACCTGTACGACTTCGCCATTTTGCATAATGGCAATACGATCGCCAATACGCATCGCTTCATCGAGATCGTGGGAAATAAAGACAATCGTACGCTGATGTTTGGCCTGTAATTTTACCAGCTCATCCTGCATCTCGGTGCGAATTAAAGGATCTAGCGCTGAGAAGGCTTCATCCATTAATAATATGTCTGGATTAATGGCTAATGCACGGGCTAATCCCACACGCTGACGCATACCGCCGGAGAGTTCATCCGGGTAGGCATGAGCATAATTTTCCAGCCCTACCTGACGCAGTGCATCAAGGGCTTTTTCCTGGCGTTCCTGAGCCGGCGTGCCGGCTAATTCCATGCCGAAAGCGGTATTATCCAGCACCGTCATGTGCGGCATCAGCGCGAATGACTGGAACACCATTGCAATCTTCTTTCTGCGCACCTCGCGAAGCTCGGCGTCTGATATTCTGGCGATATCCACGCCGTCAATCAGTACCTGTCCGCGGGTGGGTTCAATCAGGCGATTGAGAAGGCGAACCATAGTGGATTTACCCGAACCGGATAATCCCATGATGACAAAAATCTCGCCTTCTTCAATGGCCAGACTGGCGTCTTTAACGCCAAGCGATAGCCCGGTTTTTTCCAGAATTTGCTCTTTCGTAAGGCCTTTCTCAATATATTTGAATGCGCGCTGCGGGTGCTCGCCAAATACTTTATAAAGATTTTTCACTTCTAATTTAATTGCCATGCAATAGAGAGTGTCCTGTTATTTGTTTATGCCGATATGATTACCATGGTAAATTGTTAACGGGCATAACCCTAACATACTGAGAATCTGAGACAACCCTGGGTTTGCTTATGGTATGAATTTTGCCATAAGCGAAACGGCTGAATTTCCCATGAGCAAAGGGCTGAGCGTGATTTGAATTTTTCTCAATTTTTTGTTGCGGTATCGGGGAATTTCGCCTGAAATGGAGCAATTCAGGCGAATATGGCATGGACATTACAGTGTAGTTGCTATGCAAATAGTGACGAGAAAAATATCTATTTATATTAAATTAACGAACGTTAGTGGTGATTAAAAATCCCAGTCCTCATCTTCTGTCTCTACTGCTTTACCCATTACATACGAGGAGCCCGATCCGGAAAAGAAATCGTGGTTCTCGTCAGCGTTGGGTGACAGCGCCGCCAGGATCGCCGGGTTCACTTCCGCCATCTCTGGTGGGAATAACGCGTCGTAACCGAGATTCATCAGCGCTTTGTTGGCGTTGTAGCAGAGGAACGCCTTCACGTCTTCCTCCCAGCCGGTTCCGGCATACAGTTCCTCGGTATAGCTCAGCTCGTTATCGTACAAATCCATCAGTAAATCGAGCGCGAAGCCTTTGAGTTCCTCGCGCTTTTGCTCGCTGACTTTCTCCAGTCCTTTCTGATACTTATAGCCAATGTAATACCCATGCACCGCCTCATCGCGAATGATCAGGCGAATCAAATCAGCAGTGTTGGTCAATTTGCCACGGCTTGACCAGTACATCGGCAGCCAGAAGCCGGAATAGAAAAGAAAAGATTCCAGAAACACACTGGCGATCTTCTTCTTCAGCGGCTCATCAGCCTGATAATGCGCCAGCACCAGATTCGCCTTGCGCTGTAATGACTCGCTCTCTTCGCTCCAGGTATACGCCGCATCCACGTCTTTGGTCTGGCACAGTGTGGAGAAAATCGAACTGTAGGAGCGAGCATGCACCGCCTCCATAAAGCTGATGTTCGACATCACCGCCTCTTCATGTGGCGTCAGCGCGTCGGTCATCAGGGCAGGCGCACCCACGGTGTTCTGGATGGTGTCCAGCAACGTGAGTCCGGTAAAAACGCGGATTGTCAGCTGTTGTTCGGCGTGGTTCAGCGTTTGCCAGGCCGGGATATCGTTGGAGAGCGGCACCTTTTCCGGCAGCCAGAAGTTGCTGGTGAGCCGGTTCCACACCTCCAGATCTTTATCGTCCTGAATTTTATTCCAGTTAACGGCACTCACGCGTGATAGTTTCATCCTTTCTCCTTACAGCGCGCAGGATACGCAGCCTTCGATTTCGGTGCCTTCCAGCGCAAGCTGACGCAGGCGAATGTAGTACAGCGTCTTGATGCCTTTCTTCCAGGCATAAATCTGCGCCCTGTTGATATCGCGGGTGGTGGCGGTATCCGGGAAGAAGAGCGTCAGCGACAGCCCCTGGTCCACGTGTTTTGTTGCCTCGGCGTAGGTGTCGATAATCTTTTCCGGCCCGATTTCATAGGCGTCCTGATACAGCGCCAGGTTGTCGTTGGTCATAAACGGAGCAGGGTAATAAACGCGCCCGGTTTTGCCTTCCTTGCGGATCTCTATTTTCGACACAATCGGATGAATACTCGACGTGGCATGGTTGATGTAAGAGATCGAGCCGGTCGGTGGCACCGCCTGCAGGTTCTGGTTGTAGATGCCGTGCCGCATTACGTCATCACGCAGCTGTTGCCACATCGCGCGCGTGGGCAGGGTGATACCGGAACGGGCAAATAGCTGGCGTACTTTCCCGGTTTTTGGCTGCCAGTCGCCTTCCAGATACTGGCTAAAATATTCGCCACTGGCGTATCGCGACTGTTCAAAACCGGCGAAGCGCTGGTTGCGCTCGCGCGCCAGCATCATTGAGGTATGCAGCGCATGCCAGGTGATGGTGTAAAAATAGAGGTTGGTAAAATCCAGCCCTTCCGGGCTGCCGTAGGCGATGCCTTCCCGTGCCAGATAACCGTGCAGGTTCATCTGCCCAAGACCGATGGCGTGCGACGCGGTATTTCCCGCTTCAACAGAAGGCACGCTGCGGATGTGGCTCATGTCTGACACCGCCGTCAGCCCGCGAATGGCGGTTTCAACCGTGCGGCCAAAATCCGGGGAATCCATGGTGTGGGCAATATTCAGCGACCCGAGGTTGCAGGAGATATCTTTGCCAATGTCCGCGTAGTCCAGGTTTTCATCATAGGTCGACGCGCTGTTGACCTGCAAAATCTCCGAGCACAGGTTGCTCATGTTAATGCGGCCGGCAATCGGGTTGGCGCGATTCACCGTATCTTCATACATGATGTATGGATAGCCGGACTCAAACTGAATTTCGGCAAGCGTCTGGAAGAAATTGCGGGCGTTGATGTAGGTTTTACGAATGCGCTCGTCGGCTACCAGGTCGTCGTACAGCGCACTGATAGCGACATCCCCGAACGCTTTCCCGTAGATACGCTCGATATCGTAAGGCGAGAACAGCGCCATGTCGGCATTCTCTTTGGCGAGGGCAAAGGTGATATCCGGGATCACCACGCCGAGCGACAGCGTTTTGATGCGGATTTTTTCATCGGCATTTTCGCGTTTGGTGTCGAGAAAACGCAGAATATCCGGATGATGCGCGTGCAGATACACCGCGCCTGCGCCCTGGCGTGCGCCGAGCTGATTGGCATAGGAGAAGGCATCTTCCAGCATTTTCATCACCGGGATCACGCCGGAGGACTGGTTTTCGATGCGCTTAATTGGCGCTCCGGCTTCACGCAGGTTAGAGAGCAAAAACGCCACGCCGCCACCGCGTTTGGAAAGTTGCAGCGCTGAATTCACCGCTCGACCAATCGACTCCATATTGTCTTCGATACGCAGCAGGAAGCAGGAAACCAGCTCGCCGCGCTGGGCTTTGCCACAGTTAAGGAAGGTCGGTGTGGCGGGCTGGAAGCGGCCGGAGAGGATCTCCGCCATCAGCCGTTCAGCCAGTGCTTCATCGCCCTGAGCCAGCGTCAGCGCCACCATCACCACGCGGTCTTCAAAACTTTCGAGGTAGCGTTTACCGTCGAACGTTTTCAGCGTGTAGCTGGTGTAATACTTCCACGCGCCGAGGAAGGTCTGGAAACGAAAACCGCTGGCGTGCGCGCGTTCGAACAACCTCACCACGAAGGTGCGATCATAACGGGTGAGGACGCGTTCTTCGTAATAGCCTTCATTGACCAGATAGTCGAGCCGCGCATTCTGGCTTTCAAACGTTATGCTATTGGGGCGGACATGGGCGGCGAAAAAGGCGTCCACTGCCTCGTGGTCTTTGCCAAACTGGATGTGCCCCTCGCGGTCATAGAGGTTAAGCATCGCGTTTAATGCGTGGTAATCCGGTGTCGCCTGAATTACCCGTTCTGCGGTTGTCGTTGCCAAAATTCCTTCACTCCTTTACGCACGTTCTCTACGTCCTGCTGTGTCCCCATCAGTTCGAAACGATAGAGGTACGGCACGCCGCATTTTTGAGAGATGACATCCCCGGCGCGACCAAAGGCGTCACCGAAATTGCGATTACCCGCCGCGATCACGCCGCGAATACGCTGTCGGTTATGGGGATCGTTAAGAAAGCGGATCACCTGGCGGGGAACCGCCCCCGCCGTACCGCCGCCGCCATAGCTGGGCACCACCAGTATGTAAGGTTCCTCTACCTGGATCCGCTCTCGCTCGTTCAGCGGAATGCGGGTCGCAGGCAGCCCGAGGCGCTCGATAAAGCGGAGCGTGTTTTCCGAGCTGCTGGAGAAGAAAACCAGTCCGCTCATGCCCTGGCGGCCTGAGCGGCGAGGCGGTTGATCATATCCGGACGGAAACCTGACCAGCTGGTTTCCCCGGCAACCACTACCGGAAGCTGGCGAAAACCCTGCGCGCGCAGGATATCGGCTGCTTCTGGCTGCTGGTCGATATTCACCATCTCAAATGCCACCCCGCGGCTTTCCATCGCACGTTTAGTCGCATGGCACTGAACGCAATCGTTACGTGTGTAAATAATAATGCTCATGATTCGTATTTCCATTTAAAATGAGAGCACGGCGCGAATGTACGCGTCAGATTTGTGTGTCTTGCTAAAGGAGATACTAGATGTAGTTATCCTAAGTTTCAACCATACAAGATATGGGAAATTTAGATTGATTTTGCCCCGATGATGAGCACAACGGGGCAGGGTGGGCTGTGCGGGTTTTTCAGGCGGGTTACTTACGCAAGTTAAGCAGGGCACCCACAAAGATACCGACGGCGGCTACTGTGCCCAGCGTACAGAGCGGTCTTTCGCGAACAAAGGTACTTGCACAGCTGACGGCATCACAGGCTGCCTGAGTCGTACGTGAACGGCCGTTCATCCGCGCGCGGGTTTCACGGAGCAGAGACTGAGCCTTACGTTTTGCGGCATCCGCTTCGTCCTTCGCGTCAGTTCCCCAGGATTTCAATACCTCTTCCAGTGAGTCAGCTAATTGGCTGACATCATTACGAATATCCTGAGCGTCGTCGTTAATATCGTTTCGGTTCGTTCTGTTAAACATACGATCCTCCGTAATTTTGTGTTCCCGCTTAGTTTAGTTCAGAAATGTAATATCTGAAGTGCATCACGCGTTATCCGGCAGTTTATGGAATATTCTGAAAGCCCTGCTAATGCTGAATACTGTAAGGTTGCCGGGCAGGAAAAGATAACGAGGAAAAGATATGTATTTACGACCTGATGAGGTGGCGCGCGTTCTTGAAAAAGAGGGATTCACCATGGATGAGGTGACATCAAAAGCGTATGGATATCGCCGTGGTGAGAATTATGTTTACGTTAATCGTGAAGCCAGAATGGGACGTACCGCGCTCATTATTCACCCGACACTGAAAGACAGAAGTTTGTCATTTGCTGAGCCAGCCTCGGATATTAAAACCTGCGATCATTATCAGCAATTTCCGCTCTATTTAGGCGGCGAGACGCATGAACATTATGGTATTCCGCATGGCTTCAGTTCACGTATGGCACTGGAGCGGTTTTTGAAGGGACTGTTTGGCGACGTACAGTAAATCAGCGACTGGCGTGCGCCAGTCGCCTCACATTACGCTTTGGCCTGATTGTACTGGCTGACCTTGAACAGGCGGCGACAGTAGTCGAGAAAATAGCCGTACACCGCACCCATCAGCATTGAAATCACAATATTCGAACTGACCGCCGCGACGATCTGGTGCCAGTCTGCGCCGACTGTCAGCAGAATAGCTACGTAAACCGGGGACTGGAACGTCACATACGCCAGAACGTCGGCCAAGTTTTTGACCCAGCCTGCAGGGCTGATACGGCGTGCGAGGCGCATGACCGCATCACGGTATAATCCATAAGGCCAGGCAATAATAATGTTGACCGGGATTGCCACCAGACGAGAAGAAAGTGACTGCTCGAAGGTCATTCCGGAGAGGAATATTTCAATCAGCATGTTCACGACAGAACAGTAGACAACCATCGCGAAAGTATCCGCTACCGCATGGCGAAGGCGTGATTGCGGTGAGAACATGTCTGAACTCCTTGAGAAGAACACAATAAAAACGATTTTCCCGCAGCGATTAGTGCTTTAGGTTGGTTTGTTTGACGTGTATAGCGTATATCTCTGCGTTTAAACTAACAACTAGTGAATAATTTTTATTTAGTCGCGTTTTGTCCACAAAATTCTCTAAAATTGATTGTTTTTTGTTCGGTTCGTTATATTGTGTCTTTGTGGGGTATTTTTTTATAAAAATCAGATAGTTGATTCTGTTGGTTTGAAGGGTGGTGCCAGGAGGGGCTTTTTTGGAACAGTATGCTGTAATTTGGCTTAACGTTGACCATTTCTGTCGGTGCTGGGGTTGTGCGCGAATATTATTATTGTCGATATTTAAAGATATTTACACTATTGTCAGGAAAGTCCTGTGGGTAGATATTTAGACAGAAATGAATTATTCTGACTGTGATTTATCTATTTACCCCAAAGAAAAGGTTTCCAAATAATATGTCTTTGACGTTACAGAATCTTAATAATATCCGAACTCTGCGCGCCATGGCGCGTGAATTATCCCTGGACGTTCTTGAGGAAATGCTGGAAAAGGTCAGGGTCGTTGCTGAAGAGAAACGTAGTGAACTGGCGGAATTAGAGCAGCAGCGTACTGAGCAGCAGGAAAAAATTAACGCTCTGCTGGAACGGATGAAAGCCGATGGTATTTCACCGACTGACCTGTTAGGTTCAGATCTGGCGCAGGCAGGAAAGACGGCGAAAAAACGTAAAGCGCGTGAAGCAAAATATCGTTTTATTGACCAGAACGGTGAAGAAAAAACGTGGACTGGCCAGGGCCGTACGCCGAAGCCAATTGCCAGTGCGCTGGCAAACGGTAAATCACTGGATGATTTTCTGATCTAATCCGTGAGCCGGACGGATCACTCCGTCCGGTTGTCTGTTCAGCAGACGCCGAAATCACCGTCTTCGGTATACAGAGCCAGATCGCTGGCTTTCAGGGTATATTTCTCGCCTTGTTCATTGCTGGCCTGTACCGCCACAACGCTGTCACCCTCAACTTCAATGACTTTCAGTTTCGGACCGCCTTTACGCGGTTGCACATAATCACCGACAGAAAACATATTACCTCCTCATCGTTTTAGTGAACTTCACCTTAGCCCACGCGCGCTGCCGGGTACAGTGTAATTCACGGATTACTGCTTATGAGGTACGCCGGTTCCATGGCATCACTTTCAGCAGTCGTGCCATACCGCAAAAACCTGTCAGACCTGCGAAGAGCAGCCCGGCCCCCACAAAACCGCTGAGCAGGAAAAAGCTGCTTGAGACGCTATAGCCCAGCACCACGCCACAGAGAATCAACAGCCCGGCGGCAATTTGCACCTGACGCATCAGCGGGAGCGGCTGCGATTTGTCCTCGACAGTCAGAAGTCCAGCCTGCTTCCAGCCCTGAATGCCACCTTCGACGACAAATGCCTGAGCGGGGGCAGCAGCCTGTGCAAGGCGGTCAGCATTTCCGGACGTCCGGGCGCCGGACTGACAGTGAAAAATCACGGTTTCACCCGCCCGTGTAGTCAGTCCGCCGGGTAAGGTGTCCAGCGGTATGGACTGTGCAGCCGGAATATGCTCGCGGGCATACTCATCGGCATCACGAATATCAATCAGTTTTGCACCTTCGGCAACGCGCGCTTTGGCCTGCTGCGGTGATAGAAGAGGAAGTGACATGGCGGCTCCTTACGGGCAATAAAGGGTTTTCAGGGTGCTGATAAGCTGATGTACAGCATCGTTTTTAATGAAATAGAGAATGCGCTGCGCTTCGCGGCTGCTGTCGATAAGCCCTTCTTCACGCATACGCGCCAGATGCTGCGACGTGGCGGAGGGGCTAAGTCCCGTTGCGCGAGCCAGCTCCCCCGCGCTGGTGCCGGGAGCACCGCACAGCGTGCAGAGGATCAGCAGCCGACGCGGGTTGCTCATCGCTTTTAAGAGTCCTGCGGCCTGCTCAGCGCTGGCCTGAAGTTGTTCGAGTTCAGTCATAATAGTTTAGAGTTTACTTAATTAAGCAAATGCTAAAATAATTTATTGCTTCGCGCCACAAGAGATCGCTATAGATGTGGGTCAGCACCCCCGCAGGGCCAAATTGTTGTTTGATCCAGCGCGTGACCTGGCCGGTCGCCGCATGCTGCGTGGCGAGCAGCATGCGTGAGTCCTGACGTGGATTATTAATGCGCCGGGTGACTAACAAGCCTTCTTCCACCGCCTCGCGGGCCATATACTCGGGCAAGAAACCGATCCCTTCCCCCAGGATCTGACACTGACATTTGGTGTTGAAATCCGGCACCAGAATCGCCTCCTGCCCGTGCAGCAACCAGCCGACCTTTTTGTTAATGGTATGGGCGGTATCTTCCACCATGATGTTGGGATACAGGCGTAGCTGGCTCTCTGCTATTGGTTCCGGGACGAAGGCCAGCGGATGTTCCGGCGCGATGGCGAATACCCAGCGGATAGCGCCAATCTCGGTGTAATCAATGCCACCGCCGTCGAGCAGCGTGTCCGGCGCGCCAATGGCAATATTGGCCTGGTTGTTGATGATGGAGTCCCAGACGCCGTTATACACCTCGGTCGTCACGGTTATCTGGCAGGTGGGAAACTGCTTTTTCAACACCTGCAGCAGCCGCGCGGTATGGCGTGGGGTGTATAAAAGCTGGTTGATACAGATGCGTACTCGCGCTTCAATACCCTGAGAAATGGTGTCTATCCCGCGTTTGATGGCATAAAAATCATTCAACAGATCGGTGGCTTTGCGATAAAAGTAAAAGCCGGACTCGGTCAACTCAATGCTGCGCGTGTTGCGCACAAAAAGCACAACGTCTAAGCCGGTCTCCATCCGCTTGATGGTGTAACTGATGGCCGAGGTGGTGACACCCAGCTCGGTAGCGGCCTTGCTGAAACTGCCGAAGCGTGCGGCGGTGGTAAAGGCCAGCAGGTTCTCTTCGGTAAAGATAGAATTCATATCACTGCTCCTGTGAGCCATCAGTTTTGAACATATTTTAACAGCGTTGTTACAACGCATTTGAAGCCGATCACAGTTCTGAATTTTTACTGCAAGTCGCGCATAGCAAGGCTTTGTCAGGCATAAGCAGAATGCAGCCTTACGCGTTAAAAAGCGCGAAAACATAAGGAAAAGATTGCACGGCCGCACGTTTTGGCTGAATTGTTGAATTTAACTCAATAATGAATTGACTGTCGATGAATCATTTTTAAGCGGATTCTTTTATGACCAGGCTGTTGCTATTCTCAGGTCAACAGAAATAAAAACATCGGGAGTCTGAATATGTCTGGAACTGAACTCGTTACTGAATTTCTGCTGGCGGCAGAAGAGGGCAATAGCGATGCGCTAAAAGCCTGCCTGGAGAAAGGCGTGGATATTAACGCCACCAACCGTCAGAAAAGAACCGCGGTTATTATTGCCAGCCTGAAAAAGCATTATTCTTGTGTGGAGTTATTAATTGCCGCTGGCGCGGATATTGATAAACAAGACCAGACCTGTTTTAACCCCTTCCTGATTAGCTGCCTGACGAACGATTTAACCCTGCTGCGCATCGTCCTTCCGGCAAATCCGGATCTCGACCGTCTGACGCGTTTCGGTGGCGTGGGTATTACACCCGCCAGTGAAAAAGGGCACGTGGAAATAGTGCGCGAATTACTGGAGAAAACCGATATTAACGTTAACCACACCAACTTTGTTGGCTGGACACCGCTGCTGGAAGCCATCGTTTTAAATGACGGCGGCGCGAAGCAGCAGGAAATTGTAAAGCTGCTGCTGAATCACGGCGCGAACCCGCACATGACCGATAAATACGGAAAAACGCCGCTCGAACTGGCGCGAGAAAAAGGTTTCACCGCAATCGCTGACCTGCTGCTGGCGGCGGGCGCGTAACCTATCCGGCCAGCCTTAGCCGGCTGGCAACCCTGACATTAAGCATTTTACCGGCGTGCATTTTGCACGACGGCGGCCCGCTTTTATCCTCTTTCAGGAGAAAATAATGCCAACGAAAATCGTCATAAAAAAGAATACCTACTTCGATTCGGTTTCATTAATGTCCGTTTCGACCAAAGCCAATAAATTGCCGGGCGTTGAGCAGGCCTTTGTGGCCATGGCAACGGAGATGAACAAAGGCGTCTTAAAAAATCTCGGATTATTAACGCCGGAATTAAATGAGGCCAAAAACGGCGACCTGATGATCGTGATTAAAGGCGATGCGGCAAATGAAGACACGCTGGCAGCCATTGAAGCGCTGTTCACGCGTAAAGAGAGCGCGGGATCCCATGAAGCGCGCTATGCGACGATTGCCAGCGCCAAAACCCATCGCCCGGACAGCAACCTTGCTGTGATTTCCGTCAACGGCACCTTCGCCGCTCGCGAAGCGCGTCAGGCGCTGGAAAACGATCTCAACGTGATGCTCTTCTCCGATAACGTATCGCTCGACGACGAGCTGGCGCTGAAGCAACTGGCGCACCAGAAAGGGCTGCTGATGATGGGGCCGGACTGCGGCACCGCCATTATCAACGGCGCGGGGCTGTGCTTTGCCAACGCGGTGCGCCGCGGACCGATTGGTATTGTCGGCGCCTCCGGTACCGGCAGCCAGGAGCTGAGCGTGCGCATTCACGAATTCGGCGGCGGCGTGTCACAGTTGATTGGCACCGGAGGGCGCGATCTCAGCGAGAAAATCGGCGGCCTGATGATGCTCGACGCCATCGAGATGCTGGAGGCGGACGACGCCACGCAGGTGATTGCACTTATCTCCAAACCGCCTGCACCAGCGGTCGCTGAAAAGGTGTTGGCCCGCGCGCGCGCCTGCCGTAAGCCTGTGGTTGTCTGTTTCCTGGGCCGCAATGAACCACCTACCGATGAAGACGGGCTGCAGTTTGCCCGCGGCACTAAAGAAGCCGCCCTGAAAGCTGTCCTGCTCACCGGCATCAAAAAAGAGTCACTTGATCTGCACCCGCTCAACTGGCCGCTGATCGAAGAGGTGCGTGCCCGTCTGACTCCACAGCAGAAGTACATTCGCGGGCTGTTCTGCGGCGGCACGCTGTGCGATGAAGCCATGTTTGCCGCGCTGGAGAAATTCGACAACGTCTACAGCAACATTCAGCCGGATCCAACAAAACGCCTGAGCGACATCAACGTCAGTAAAGCCCATACCTTCCTCGACTTTGGTGACGACGACTTCACTAACGGCAAACCGCACCCGATGATCGACCCAACCAACCGCATCAGCCGCCTGTTGCAGGAAGCGCGCGATCCGGAGGTGGGGGTGATCGTTATGGACTTCGTGCTGGGCTTTGGCGCACACGACGATCCGGTAGGGGTGATGCTCGACGCCATTAACGAGGCGCAGGCAATTGCGAAAGCTGACAACCGACCGCTGGAAATTCTGGGCTACGTGCTGGGCACTGACCAGGATCCACAGTCGCTGGTGCAGCAGTGCCAGCTTCTGACCGATGCAGGTGTGATTTGGGCCAGCAGCAGCACCAATACCGGATTACTGGCGCGTGAATTTGTCTGCAAAGGGGAGAAAGCATAATGACGACTTTATTTAACCAGCCGCTGAACGTGATTAACGTTGGTATTGCGATGTTCAGTGACGACCTCAAAAAACAGCACGTGCCCGTCACCCAACTCGACTGGACACCGCCGGGGCAGGGCAATATGCAGGTGGTGGAAGCGCTGGACCAGCTGGCGAGTAAACCACTGGCGGAAAAAATTGCCGCGGCCAACACCCTCGCCCTTGAGCGCATTATTCAGTCCCATCCGGTGCTGGTGGGTTACGACCAGGCGATCAACGTCGTGCCAGGCATGACCCGCACCACTATTTTGCATGCTGGTCCACCGGTGACGTGGGAAAACATGTGTGGCGCGATGAAAGGTGCTGTTACCGGCGCGCTGGTGTTTGAAGGGTTGGCAAAAGATATCCGCGACGCCGAACGCGTGGCGGCTTCCGGAGAAATCACCTTCTCGCCGTGCCACGAACACGACTGTGTAGGCTCCATGGCGGGCGTCACTTCTGCCTCAATGTTCATGCACATCGTCGAAAACAAAACCTACGGCAACCGCGCGTTCACCAACTTAAGCGAGCAGATGGCGAAAATTCTGCGTATGGGCGCGAATGATCAGAGCGTGATTGACCGCCTGAACTGGATGCGCGACGTGCTTGGGCCGATGCTGCGCGACGCCATGAACATCATCGGTGAAATCGATCTGCGCTTAATGCTGGCGCAGGCACTGCACATGGGCGACGAGTGCCACAACCGCAACAACGCGGGCACCACGCTGCTGATCCAGGCGCTGACGCCGGGGTTGATTCAGGCGGGCTACCCGGTAGAGCAGCAGCGCGAGGTCTTTGAGTTTGTTGCCAGCAGCGACTACTTCTCCGGCCCGACGTGGATGGCGATGTGTAAAGCCGCGCTGGACGCCGCTCACGGCATTGAATACAGCACCGTAGTGACCACCATGGCGCGTAACGGCTATGAATTCGGCCTGCGTATTTCCGGCCTGCCCGGACAATGGTTTACCGGCCCGGCGCAGCAGGTCATTGGCCCGATGTTCGCGGGCTACAAACCGGAAGACTCCGGGCTGGATATCGGCGACAGCGCCATCACCGAAACCTACGGCATTGGCGGCTTTGCGATGGCAACCGCCCCGGCGATTGTGGCGCTGGTGGGCGGTACGGTTGAGGAAGCCATCGACTTCTCTCGCCAGATGCGCGAAATCACCCTTGGTGAAAACCCGAATGTCACCATTCCGCTGCTGTCGTTTATGGGCATTCCTACTGCCATCGACATCACCAGAGTGGCGGGCAGCGGCATTCTGCCGGTGATCAACACCGCGATTGCCCACAAGGACGCCGGAATCGGCATGATTGGGGCGGGCATTGTTCACCCGCCGTTTAGCTGTTTTGAAAAGGCGCTGTTGACCTTCCGCGATCGCTACTTTTTATAAGGCATGCATCCATGAAAAACATGAAACTGGAGTGGAAAAGAGGTGACTGGGCGGCCTATTTCGGGCTCATGACCAACAACCTAACCAATTTGCTGACCATGATGGGGTTGCTCATTTTTGTCGTCGGCATCCCGAAGGAGATTGTTTATGGACGCATCGCGCCAGCCTTCGGGCTGGCGGTACTGGTAGCGAGCGTCTGCTATGCGTGGTTTGGCCTGCAGATGGCACGCCAGACCGGGCGTACTGACGTCACTGCGCTGCCGTCCGGCCCGAGCGCGCCGTCGATTTTTACCGTGACCTTCCTGGTATTAATGCCGGTTTATCAGCAGACCGGTGATGCGGAATTTGCCATCCAGATCGGTCTGGTGTGGTGCTTCGTGGAAGCGATGATCCTGGCGGGTGGTTCATTTTTAGGAGAAACCATCCGCAAGATGATCCCGCGTACCGTGCTGCTGTCGTGCCTGTCTGGTTTAGGGTTGCTGCTGCTGGCGATGAACCCGATGCTGCAGGCGTTTGAGGCGCCAACGGTGTCATTCATCGTGCTGCTGCTGATCTTCATCAACTGGTTTGGCAAAAAGCCGATCTTCGCCCGCATCCCGACAGGGCTGTTGCTTTTGGTTGCCGGTACGGCCCTGGCGTGGATCTCTGGCCTGCAAAGCCCGGAAGCGATCAAGGCGTCGATGTCATCGTTCGGCTTTAACCCGCCGTCCGTGCATATCGAAGGCTTTATGCAGGGCCTGCCGCACGCGCTGCCGTACCTTGCCTCGGCGGTTCCTCTGGGGCTGGCAAACTACATCTTTGACCTGGAAAACATTGAGAGTGCTCACGCAGCAGGGGATGAATACCCAACCCGCAAAGTGATGCTGGCAAATGGTCTGGCATCAATGCTTGGCTGCCTGATGGGTAACCCGTTCCCCGTGACGGTCTATGTTGGCCATGCGGGCTGGAAAGCGATGGGAGCCAGCATTGGCTATACGCTGGCGTCGGGTGTGACCATGTTCATCGTGCCGCTGTTCGGGCTGGGGGCGTTTATGCTCGCCATCATTCCGATGACCGCCATCGTGCCGATTCTGGTGTTTATCGGCGTGGTGACCGCCAACCAGGTGGTGAGAGAAACCCCCAAAGTGGAAGTGCCCGTGATCTTCATCTGTCTGTTCCCGTGGATCGCCAACTGGGCGCTGACCATGATGAACAGCGTGATGGGGGCGGCGGGCACCAGTGCGGCGAAAATCGGTACCGATGTGCTGCACAGCAAAGGCATCTACTACGAAGGGCTGGTGCATCTGGGGAATGGCGCACAGCTTGCCAGCATGCTGTGGGGTTGTATCGCCATCTTCGCCATCATCAATAAACCGCTGCGCGGTGCCGTTGCGGCGGCTGTCGGTGCGTTGCTGGCACTGTTTGGGGTGATCCACGCCCCGGTGGTGGGCTTTGCCGAAGGCAGTTCGCTGATGTTTGTCACGGCGTATCTGATGATGGGCGGCATGTTTGTGGTGAAACATTTCCTTGATAGCCGGGAAGCGGCGAGCGCTGAAATTACTGTTGCGAAGGAACACGTATGAAAGAGCTTATGGTCGTCGCCATCGGCGGCAACAGCATTATCAAAGATAACGCCAGCCAGTCGATTGAACACCAGGCGCTGGCGGTCAAAGCGGTGGCAGAGTCGGTGCTGGAGATGCTGGCATCCGACTACGACATTGTGCTCACGCACGGAAACGGCCCCCAGGTGGGGCTGGATCTGCGCCGCGCCGAAATCGCCCACGAGCGGGAAGGGCTGCCGCTGACTCCGCTGGCGAACTGTGTGGCAGATACGCAGGGCGGTATTGGTTACCTGATCCAGCAGGCGTTAAATAACCGCCTTGCCGCACGCGGGGAGCAAAAAGCGGTCACGGTCGTTACTCAGGTGGAGGTGGATAAAAATGATCCGGGCTTCACCCATCCCACTAAACCCATCGGCGCGTTCTTTAGTGAAGTGCAGCGCGATGAGCTGCAACTCGCCCACCCGGACTGGCATTTTGTTGAGGACTCTGGCCGGGGTTATCGCCGCGTAGTGGCGTCTCCACAGCCATTGCGGATTGTCGAAGCCGATGCCATCAAGACGCTGACGCAGAAAGGTTTTGTGGTGATTGGCGCGGGCGGCGGCGGTATTCCGGTGGTTCGCACACCTGAAGGTGATTACCAGAGCGTCGATGCGGTGATTGATAAGGATCTCTCCACCGCATTGCTGGCACGTGAGATCCGCGCTGATGTGCTGGCGATCACCACCGGCGTGGAAAAAGTGTGTATCAACTTCGGCAAGCCAAATCAGCAGGCGCTGGACACCGTCAACGTGGCGCAAATGTCGCGGTATATGGATGAAGGCCATTTCCCGGCGGGCAGCATGCTGCCCAAAATCATCGCCTCGCTGGAATTTTTAAACCACGGCGGCAAGCGGGTGATCATCACCTCGCCGGACAGCCTGCCTGCGGCGCTGCGCGGTGAAACCGGCACCCATATTGTTAATGAAGGAAGATAAGATGAGTGAAAACAAAAGCCGACGCGAGTTTATCAGCCAGAGCGGCAAAATGGTCACCGCCTGCGCACTGTTTGGTGCGACCGGATCTGTCGCGTATGCTGCGGATACTGCGAAGCCAACCTGCGAGACGGGCAAACCGATGAGCATCACCGCAAAACACTATTATCTGGATAACGTCCTGCTGGAAGCCGGGTTCAATTTCGACGGCGGCGTGGCGACCAGCACCCGCACCGAGCTGAAAACGCTGGAGATTAAAGACGGGAAGATCGTCACCCTGCGGGATAACAAAAGCCACGCTGATGCCACGCTGCCGCACTACGATGCGGGCAGTAAACTGATGCTGCCGGCGATGCGCGACATGCACATCCATCTCGATAAAACCTTCTATGGCGGCCCGTGGCGCTCCCTGAACCGCCCGGCGGGCACCACCATTCAGGATATGATCCGCCTGGAGCAGAAGCTGCTGCCGGAATTACAGCCCTACACGCAAGAACGCGCCGAAAAGCTGATCGACCTGCTCCAGTCCAAAGGGTCTACCATCGCCCGCAGCCACTGCAATATTGAGCCGGTTTCCGGCCTGAAAAACCTGGAAAATTTACAGGCGGTACTGGCGCGCCGTAAACCCGGTTTCGACTGCGAAATCGTCGCCTTCCCGCAGCACGGCCTGCTGCTATCGAACTCTGAAAAACTGATGCGTGAGGCGATGCAGGCCGGCGCGCACTACGTGGGTGGACTCGATCCCACCAACGTGGATGGCGCGATGGAGAAATCCCTCGACACCATGTTCCAGATTGCGCTGGACTACGACAAAGGAGTGGACATTCACCTGCACGAAACCAGCCCGGCGGGTGTGGCAGCGGTGAATTACATGGTGGAAACCGTGGAGAAAACGCCAGAGCTGAAGGGCAAACTGACCATCAGCCATGCTTTCGCGCTGGCCACGCTCAACGAACAGCAGGTGGATGAGATCGCCACCCGCATGGCAGCACAGCAGGTAACCATCGCCTCTACCGTGCCGATTGGCACTCTACATATGCCGCTAAAGCAGTTGCGGGATAAAGGCGTGTTTGTGATGACGGGTACCGACAGCGTAATCGACCACTGGTCTCCGTATGGCCTGGGGGACATGCTGGAAAAAGCCAACCTGTACGCTCAGCTTTATATTCGACCAAACGAGCAGACGCTCTCCCGCGCGCTCGGTATCGCCACCGGCGACGTGCTGCCGCTGAACGACAAAGGCGAGCGCGTGTGGCCGAAAGCGCAGGACGACGCCAGCTTTGTGCTGGTGGACGCCTCCTGCTCCGCCGAAGCCGTAGCGCGTATTTCCCCGCGCACCGCGACGTTCCATAATGGCAACCTCGTTTGGGGCGTTGTGGGTTGACGTGCATTTCGCCCTCTCCCGGTGGGAGAGGGTTGGGGTGAGGGCATCAGGCCGCAGGGAATGCTTTATACTGGGAGTCACATTCTTAAAGAGGGATCTGCCATGGCACAAAACATCTACGACAACCCGGCGTTTTTCGAAGGCTACGCCCAGCTTCCGCGCTCGGTGCAGGGGCTGGACGGCGCGCCGGAGTGGCCTGCGTTAAAAAGCATGCTGCCGGAGTTAACCGGTAAATCGGTTATTGATCTCGGCTGCGGATACGGCTGGTTCTGCCGCGCGGCGCGTGAGCTGGGCGCGTTTGACGTAGTGGGCGTTGATATCTCAGAAAAGATGCTCGCCCGTGCGGCGGAGTTGACCCACGATGACGGGATTCGCTATCAACGCAGCGATCTGGAATCTCTTAAGCTCAACGAGAACAGCCTCGATCTGATCTACAGCTCGCTGGCACTACACTACCTGCCGGAACTGGACACGCTATTCGCCAACGTTCAGCGCGCGCTCAAACCCGGCGGCAGCCTGGTCTTTTCGATGGAACACCCGATTTACACCTGCGCCACGCGTCAGGGCTGGCTGACCGACGATAACGGAGAGCGGTTCTGGGGTGTGAACCATTATCAGGACGAAGGCCAGCGCGTCAGCAACTGGCTGGCAGACGGGGTGATCAAATACCACCGCACGCTGGGCACCACGCTTAACGCGTTGATCAAGGCCGGATTAACTCTGAGCGAAATCAACGAATGGGGGCCAACGCAGGCTCAAATTGACGCCTGGCCTGCACTGGCCGAAGAGGCGGAACGTCCGATGCTGGTACTCATTTCCGCCCGAAAGGGTCAATAACCCACCTTATACACCCGCCCGCTCTGCACGCCTTCTACGCTGCGACGATAGACCTGGGCGACGGTCGCGGAGGGCACGCTTTCAAAGCCCGGGAAGAAACCGTCGTAGGCTTCAGCAGATTCGGTGAGTACCGTTGGGCTAATCAGGTTGATGCGGATCCCGCGCGGCAGTTCGCAGGCTGCGGCGCGAACAAACCCTTCCAGCGCGGCATTTACCGTGGTGGCATTCACCCCCTGCGCAATCGGCTCGTGCGCCACAATTCCGCTGATTAGCGTAATTGATCCACCTTCGTTCAGGTAATGCTGGCCGGTCAGCGCCAGGCGCACCTGTCCGAGCAGTTTATCCTGCAGGCCCTGGTTGAAATCAGTGTCTTTCATCGTGGCGAGCGGACCGAAGTACAAACCCCCGCTGGCAGAGACAATGGCATCCACCGGGCCGATTTTCTCAAACAGCGCCTGCACGCTCGCCTGGGAAGTGATATCCACCTGATAGTCGCCCTGCGTGCGACCTACGCGGATAACCTCGTGACGACGACTCAACTCTTCCGTCACTGCCCGACCGACTGTACCGCTGGCACCAATAATGACAATTTTCATCGCTGACTCCTTAATGTTGTGAGCCTTCATTCTTTAATAAATAAAAATGCAGATAAACTGGGCTAAAGTTAGAAGATTACTAACCAGAGGTTTGGAATATGGATAAGCTTCGCAGCATGGAAACCTTTATTGCCGTGGTTGAAAGCGGCAGTTTCACCGGTGCGGCGGCGCGGCTGGAGATGTCGGCGGTGATGGTGGGGAAGTATATTGCGTTGCTGGAGTCTCAACTTGGTACGCGTCTTCTGGAGCGTAATACGCGACGCCAGAGCCTGACCGACGCCGGACGGGTCTATTTCGACGAGGCGAAGCGGGTACTGGAGCAGGTTGCCATCGCCGAAAGCGCGGTTGAGCGCCTGCGCGCAACACCTGCTGGCACTCTGCGGGTAACGGCCCCCACGTCCTTTGGCGGCTGCGTGATTGCACCGCTCACCGCCACCTTTTTGCAACGCTACCCGGAAGTGCGCGTGGAGCTGGATCTGACCAATCGGATGGTGGATCTGGTGGAGGAGGGCGTCGATCTGGCCATCCGCATTGGCGACATTCGCAACGACGACCTGGTCGCGAAATACCTCTGTCCTTATCGAATGGTGATCTGCGCCGCGCCTGATTATCTGGCGCACTACGGTACGCCACAAACGCCTGCCGATCTGGTGGATCATCTTTGCCTGTCCCACAGCGTGTGGACTGCACGCAATGAATGGCGGCTGCCGGGTGTCGAAGGGGAGGTGCGCTGGAAGCGTGATGCCATCCTAAGATGCAACGACGGCTACGGGCTACGGATGGCCGCAAGAGCCGGGGCGGGGCTGTTATTACAACCGGAAGTGCTGGTCGCGGAAGAGCTGGAAAGTGGTCGGCTGGTGCGGGTGCTGGAGGATTACATTCCAGAGCCAAGACCGGTGCATTTGTTGTGGCGTCAGGATTTACGACCGCTCCCTAAGCTAACAGAATTTATCGCCCATATTCTGCTAAGATTGGGCACAATATAATAAAAGAAGGTAAGCAAAGAATGTCTGTGAATAAACTCGCCAGCAGCGCGCAGGGCCTGCAATCATCTGCCATCCGTGAATTATTAAAACATAGCAAAATGGCAGGAGTCATTTCGCTGGGCGGCGGTATTCCTAACCCTGCATTGTTCGATCATGAAGGCCTGAAAATGGCCGCTGATGCCGTATTATCCCAGCATTTTGGCGAAGCTTTCCAGTACGGTCTGACCGAAGGTGTTCCTGGGCTACGGGAAGAAATTCAGCGCATCTGTGAAGGGCGTGGGATCCGCTGTAAGGCGGATGATGTGGTCGTGACCTCTGGTTCACAGCAATCACTTGACGTGCTGGCGCGTGCATTAATTAACCCTGGCGATACCGTCGTCGTCGAGCGTCCAACCTATCTTGCCGCGCTGCAGGTATTTGGCCTGGCGCAGGCGAATTTTGAATCCGTGGGTACCGATGCTGACGGAATGAAAGTGGATGAGCTCGAAGCGCTGGTGGTCAATAAACCCATTAAAGCGGTTTATATTGTGCCGACATTTGGTAACCCGGGTGGGGTAACCCTTTCTGAACCGCGTCGTAAACAGCTGGTGGAATTATCGAAGCGTTATGACTTCGTGATTATTGAAGACGATCCGTACAGCGAAATTAATTACACCGATGAAGTTTTCCGCCCGTTAATTGCCCACGCCAAAGATATCGGCAACGAAGAGAACGTGGTGTATACCTCAACCTTCTCTAAAATTCTTGCGCCAGGCACCCGCGTGGGCTGGGTGCTGGTACCGGAGTGGCTGAAACGCGCGGTGGTGAATCTCAAGCAAACCACCGATCTGCACACCAGCACGCTGTCACAGCTGATGACGTACGAATACCTGAAAACCGGTCGTCTGGCCGATCAGATTAAAATGATCCGCGAAGCCTATCGCCAGAAATACCAGACGTTCGCAACAGAACTGGAAGCCGAGCTGGGTGATGTGATGTCATTCCACAAGCCGAAGGGCGGCATGTTCCTGTGGGCGACTATGAAAAATGGGAGTAATACCACTCGCTGGCTGGAAAAAACGTTAAGTAACGGCGTAGTATTTGTGCCGGGCGAATTTTTCTACTGCAATGAGCCAGACCATTCGACGCTGCGTATGTCGTTTGTCACGCCAACGGATGAAGAGCTGAAAGAGGCGGTTCAACGCCTGAAAAAATCGCTGTAAAAGACCTGCGCATAATGGCGTCTCCGCCGTTATGCGTAATATTCTTGCAGCGCGGCCAAAGCCGCTATCTTCCATGGTGAGCTCCATGTTTGAATTTCTGATCGGTGTCGTTACGCACACGCCCGTCTGGGTGTGGGTGCTGTTTATCTTCCTTATCTCCCGCGGCATTAAAGCCCGCCAGCCGACTACCGTCACGCTGGAGAGGCTTGCTGTCATTCCGGCGATCTTTCTTATCTGGGATATCTACGATCTGGTGGTCTATCGCACGCTCACTCCCGAGACTGTCATATTGTGGACGGCGGGGATCCTTGCCGGTGCTGCGCTGGGGTATTTCCTGATTAAGCAGGCGGTTATCACCCGCGCAGAGGCGCCGCGCAGCCTTTACCGCCAGGCAGACTACACCGCACTGCCGTTTATGATGCTGGCGTTTGGGGTGAAGTATGTGCTGGGCGTGATGAGCGCGGTCTCTCCGCAGACGATGCAGCAGCCCGCCATGAGCGCGCTGGCGATCGTCTCTGGCGGTGTGTTTGCTGGTGTGTTTCTCGGGAAATTTGCGCGCTATGTTGGCGTGTATGTCGCCCGTGTTCCGGTCTGAATTTACAGCAGGCCTTTTTGCGCGAAGGTAATGCGCGTGGCTTCATTGAGATCAAGCTTTTTTAACGATTCCGGACTAACCCAGGCGATCTCCTGAAACTCGTCATTAAAAGTGACTGCCCGGTTGGCGCTGAGGCAGTCGAAGATCAGATAGATCATATAAATCTCCTCAGTGGTGCCATCGGGGTAGGTTTTCACCCTGATGTCATCGCGAAAAGCCCATGGCGTGACCGAGACGATCTCCAGTGCGTCGCCCAGCTCTTCGCGGATCTCACGGCGTAATGCCTGTTCCATGGTTTCGCCCGGCTCCATTCCGCCACCGGAGAGAGCCCACTGACCGGGGAACACGCCGCGATCGTCGGCCATTTTGCACAGCAGGTAGGCCCCGTCGTTCTGGATGATGGGGCAGACAATGGTTCGTTGGCGCATGATTTCTTCCTGAAAAAGTATTGAGTAGGTAAATTTTGTGCCGAATCAGGCAACATCCGGCTGGCCAGATTTTCGCTTAGCCATGACTTCCGCAACGGTCTTTATACGGCTTAACTCCTCCTGCGTCCGGGAGTTAGATTGCGCTTCCCAGATATCGACGTTCAGCTGTAGGTTCAGCCAAAATTCAATAGTGGTATCAAAGGCTTTTGCCAGTTTTATCGCCATATCGGCAGTAAGTTTGCGATTGTTATTGACCAGCGCGCTGATGGTATTGCGGTGTACATTAAGCATCTCCGCCAGATCGCTGATTTTCAGATTGAGCGGTTCAAGATACTCGTACTGCAACACGTCGCCCGGCGTGGTAGGTTTGCGGTGTGCCTGTTGAAGTGTCATAGGTGATGCCTCACTTGTGTTGCGTGTACCTGTGTGGAGAGAGGTAGAGATCGTCTGCTTTACCCTTTGTCCAGAGAAATACAAGCCTGTATTGCCTGTTTACCCGGATTGAGGAATATCCCTTCAGAGGAGGATTCAATGCTTCATACATATTACCCGGTGGCGATCGCAAATCCCGGTGAGAAGTAGCTGCGTTGATGATGTCGAGCTTTCTCGCAAGCGCTGTCTCCAGATTTGAAGGAATAACATTGCTCGATCTACCGTAAAGAAAAAAATCCTCAAGCCATTGATCCCGAAAATGATTAATCATAATGCTGGTGAGCTCCAGTCCATGAAGCTGAGTGAATAGTAGTGCACCCTTGCACTGTGCGCAAGTGCATTTTGTCTGCGGGTAATATTACCCTGGTGATGGCTGAAGGGAAGTGGGATGCATGACTAAAGGTAAATTCTTCGAGGTGGATTCCGCTTCTGGCGTGCGGTTTAATGCCCGGCGGTGCTGCGCTTGCGCGTACCTGCGGGAACGTAGGCCGGGTAAGGCGAAGCCGCCACCCGGCACTCCAGGCTTACCGCTCCCTCAGCGCCTCCTTCGCCCTGTTAAACGGCTTAATCAGATAATCCAGCACCGTTTTCTCTCCGGTCTTAATGTCCACCGTCGCAATCATCCCCGGCACAATCGAAAAGTGCCTGCCCGCTTTATTCACCAGGTAGTCCTGGCTGGTGCGGATAAAGACCCGGTAATAGAACACCTCCGGCTTGGCCTCGTCCTGAATAGTGTCCGGGGAAATCGTCTCCACGACCCCGTGCAGCCCGCCGTAAATGGCGTAATCGTAGGCGGTGATCTTCACCAGCGCCTCCTGGTTCGGGTGGATAAAGGCGATATCGCGGGGCGACAGGCGGGTTTCAATCAGCAGATGATCGTCCACCGGCACAATCTCCATCAGCTCGCCGTTGGGCGGGATCACGCCGCCGATGGTGGTGACCTTGATGTTTTTCACGATCCCGCGCACCGGGGATTTTACGGTCAGACGGGTGACGGAGTCCTGGCGGCCTTTAAGAATGGCGGAGACCATATCCACCTCCGCGTTGGCTTTGGATAACGCCTCGCGGGCCTGAACGTAATACTGGGAGCGCACATCGGTGAGCTTCAGCTCCAGGTCACTTTTTTGCCGCTGCAACCGTAGCACCTCTACGTGGCTGGCAGCGCCGGTTTTCACCAGACGTTGGGTGATCGCCAGCTCTTTATTCGCCAGGTCTAACGCGGCGCGCAGCTCTCGCTGGGTGTCATCCAGTTGTGCGCGGCGGGAGTTGTAGAGTCGTGTTTCATCGGCAATCAGATCCGGCCATTTTGCCAGCGAAGGGGGAAACTTCAGCGGGAGATCGTTCACTTCGGCGTACAGGCGCGCGCTGGAGGCCAGTGACGCGCGGTAACGCGCTGCGCTTTCGCCGACGTTCGATTCGGAACGCGTCGGATCAAGCCGCGCCAGCACCTGCCCGGCCTGCACCTGATCCCCTTCGTGGACGTTCAGTTCGGTGAGGATCCCGCCGTCAAGCGACTGCAATACCTGCTCGCGCGAGCTGGGGATCACTTTACCCGAGCCGGTTGACACCTCATCCAGCACGCCAAACCACGCCCAGACGCCCAGCACCACAAACATCAGCAGCGAGAAGATCACGATCCGTCGCGCACCGGTGTAGCCGCTTTCGGAGTCGAGGGCGTTATCCAGATCGTCCATTGCGGCGACGTCACGCTGACTGATTTTCATTTTTCCACCCCCGTCCGGTTGCTGCCTGCTGCTGCTGTTGCTGCATGCGGCTGTTGCTCAGCGCCTGTGCTTTTGGCGCGTCCATCACCAGCATTCCCTCTTTGAGCACCACCACCCGCTCTACCAGTTCCAGCACCGGTACGCGGTGTGTGGCGACAATCAGGGTGCGGTGCCCGAGCCAGTCCCCCAGACGCTGGATAAATTCCCGCTCGGTGTGCTCGTCCAGCGACGCGGTGGGTTCATCCATCAGCACAATATTCGGATCGCGCAGGAGCATCCGCGCCAGCAGAATCGACTGGCGTTGTCCGCCGGATAATCCCACGCCGTTTTCCATGATCGGGTAGTCCAGCCCCTTGGGCAGCTTCTGCACGAAGCCGGCCGCGCCGGTCAGCTCCAGCGCCTCGAAAATCTCTTCGTCGGTGGCGCGCGGCATACCAAGGGTGATGTTTTCGCGCAGGGTGCCGTAAAACAGCCGCGCGTTCTGGGTCATAAAGCCGACGTTGCGCCGGACGTCAGCGACGTCGAGATGCGGCAGGCTGAAGTTATCAAGCCGCAGCTCGCCGGCCGCCAGATCCATCCCTCCCGCCATGGCCTGTAGCAGGGTCGATTTGCCCGCGCCATTGCGCCCGAGGATCGCCACTTTCTCACCCGGACTGATCTCCAGCCGGTTAATGCGCAGCGCCATGCGCGGATCGTCCGGCTGATAGCGGAACTGCGCCTGCTCGAAGAGATAGTGACCGCGCAACACGTCCTGGCGGATCGGCGTCTCTTCGCGCTGATTTTCGGTGGGAAGCTGCATAATGCTGTCCAGCCCCTCTTTTGCCGCTTTGACCTGCTGCCAGCGGGCCAGCACGCCGCACAGCGTCGCCATGGGGGCAATCATGCGGGAGGCCAGCATAGACGCCGCAACCACGGAACCGGTGGTCAGGGTGCCGTCGATCACCATCGGCGCACCGACCACAATCACGCCAGCGTAGACCAGGCTCTGAATCGTCATCCCCCAACTGATCAGGTTCTGCGTCAGTTCGCGGGTGCGCAGGCCGGATTCCGCAGTGATCTGGATATAACTGTTCCACTGCTGCAAAAAGCGGTTTTCCGCCTGCATCAGCTTGATATCCTCCAGCCCCTGCACGCTCTCTACCAGCACGGCATTGCGCAGGGTCGATTCATGGGCCGACTGTTTCGCCAGCTCCGCCAGCTTCTTCTGCAGCAGCAGGCCGGGCAGAACCATGATCACCGCCGCCACCGGCGCGATCCACGCCAGCTGCGGGGCGATGATCGCCAGCACCACTACAAACAGTAAGAAGAACGGCAGGTCGACAATCGTGGAAATGGTGGAGGAGGTCACCATCTCGCGGATCTGCTCCAGCTCGCGCAGTTGAGAGATAAAACTGCCGGTGGAGCGGGGGATCGCGCTGTTGCGCAGGCGCAGGGCGTGGCCGAATACGCGATCCGAGACGCGCATATCCGAACGCTTGCCCAGCAGATCCATAATGTGTCCGCGCGCCACGCGCAGCACAAAGCCAAACAGCGTGGCGATCAACACCCCAATCGTCAGGACGTAAAGCGTCGGGTAGGACTGGGCGGGGATCACCCGGTCGTAGACCTGCATGGAAAAGACGATCCCGGAGAGCGACAGCACGTTGATAAACAGCGCGGCCAGCATCACCCAGCTGTAGGGGCGCAAGTCGCGCATCACCAGCCGGTAGAGCCAGTCCGGACGGTATTTTGATATATACGCGTCCACGCGACTGTCCTTCAGCGCGGCGAGTGGACGCAGGGCAATGACGTGGCGGATAGCGGGCAGCATCGCCGTCATCGACAGCCGGTTGGTGTAAGTCTCATCGTCGAAAAAGCTGACCTCCAGGGTATCTTCGCCGTTGAAATGCTCGATCACGCCGATCCTGCCGTCATTCATCGCCACCACCACCGGCAGACGCCAGCTGTTGATAGCCTCCTGGCCGCCGGTAAGCAACTGAAACGATAGCCCCGCATCTCGTGCCAGTTGGGTGAGGGCGGGCACCATCGGTTTGCCTTTCAGCCACGGCGCACTCGCCAGCAGTGCGCCAGGAGAGCAGGCGACGCGGTAGCGCGTGGCGACAAAACCAAAGGCCTGTGCCCACTGGGCCAGCGCCTCATCCGTCATCGTTTCACCCTGCGGGATTTCGCGTTGTTTCATGGCTGGATCTCCACGGTCTGGATGGTGCGGTTATCAAGATCGAACGCGTGACGTAATTGCCCGGTGTTATAGAGGCAGTTGAGCTGCAGCTGGTGCAGCTGGCCAAGAGTCTGCTGCTGGGTGAACCGCGCCTGATAGACCTCCTGCTCGGCGTTGAGTACGTCAAGCAGCGGGCGTGAGCCGAGATCGAGATATTGCTGCTGGTACAGCTCGCGGGTGCGGGCGCTGAGGGCTTCCTGGCGGCCCTGGATTTGCAGGGTGCTTTGCAGGCTCATCACCTGGCTGCGGGCTTCCAGAAGTTTCTGGCGGACGTCAAGACGCGTGCGCTGAATGGTGGACTGCGCCGCCTCTACCGCGTGTCCGGCAGCGTTACGCCGGGCGGTGAGGCCACCGCCCTGATAGAGCGGCATCTGCACCTTCACCCACGCGGAATACTGGGTGCGATCCCGCGTTTCGCTCCCCGCATAGCGATCGTTCATATAATGGCGCACTTCTGGCTCCAGCGAGACAGTCGGCGTCATTTGCGCGTCGGCGTAGTCAAGGTTTGCCTGGGCGACGTTAGCCTGTGCCCATGCGGCAAGTACCGCGGGAACCAGACGGTCGTCCGGCTCGGCGATATCGCAGCTCCGCCCCAGCTTTTGCGGAAAATCATTGCTGATATCGTTCAGGCTGTTCCAGCCGAGAAAACTCATCAGCGTGGCGCGGGAGCTGTCGAGACTTGCCTGATACTGCATCAACTGGGCGCGAGCGCCTTCAATACGCGCATCGGTCTGTACGACGTCAGAGAGCGACGTGGCCCCTTCGTCGTTACGCTGGCGGGTCAGTGTGCCAATGGAGGAGAGAGCCTCAAGCTGCTCTTTCGCAGTCTCAACCATCTGCTGCCAGGTTTGTACCTGCACCATGGCGACAGCGGTATCGTGGGCGATGGTGTCGATGCTGACCAGCACGTTGGCCTGCTGCTGGGCAACCCCGGCATTTTCGGCACGCACCTGACTTGCTACCTTGCCAAAATCGTAAAGCATTTGTGAGAGGGAGAGCACCATCGACGGCGTAAAGCCGTTCTGGTCGCCGTCATGGGAATAACCGTTGTCCACGCCGGCATTTATCTGCGGATAGTATTTTGATTTAGCAACGTCCACCTCTTCGCTCTGCTGGTAGAGTTTCCCCACGGCCTCGCTGATGGCCGGGTGCCAGGTGACGGCACGGTTGACGGCTTCGCCAAGCTGCAATGAACCGGGCGCGGCTTTACCGGCCACAGGGGCCACGCGACCATTGAGTGAGGGGAGTTCCTGCGTTTCGCGGAGTTGTCCGGTATTGATGGTCGCCGCCGGGTTCGCGCTGAGAGCGGGCACAGATATCAGGCAGCACGAGAGCCACCAGTAAGGCATCTTCATTCCCATGTCATGTCCCTAATAAATATGTACAGCTTTATTATTTATGCCCGGGCGCTGTGCGCCCGGGTCATCTCTTGCAGGTGCTATCAGGTAATTATGTGTTGCTGGTTCACAAGCTCGTCGTAGGTGGTCTGAACGCCATCAAGCGTAACGAGCGTGGTATTAGTGTAGGTGCTCCCTGTACCATCACGGTCGATGGAGATCACGGTATTGCCATTACTATTAGTGACATGGAGATAATTTCCGAGCGTTGAGGCGCTACCGTTCCAGCCCACCAGCAGATCGCCGATGTCGATTTTGTCCCCCTGCGCCAGCGAGAAGCCGGTCCAGTGGTCGCCCACGGTGCTTGTGACGTTCCCACCTGTGGCATTCCCCACCGTATTGTTCAGCACCTGGTAAATCAGCGTGTCGCCGTAGGCGGTGCCGGTGATGACGTCGTTATGTTCAGAGCTGATGAACTGCGGCGCCATGTTGATGGTCAGCGTGGCACTGTCCGTTTTCCCGGTCGCATCGGTCAGGGTGTAGTTGAAGGTCTCCTTCGAGGTAATGGATGAGAGCGACACCCCGCTGTTAAGGGTATAGGTGTAATGGCCGTCAGCGCCAATCGCCAGGATGCCGTAATGGCCGGTGATATTTACCGTGGCGCTGCCGGTATACGGATCCAGCGTGGTGGTCACGCCGTTGTAACCGGTCACGCTCAGACGGGTATCCACGGAGTGCAGCTGGTCCATCACGCCGCCGGAATCGGTGCCGTCAAAGATATTGCCGTTGACGGTGTGGGTGCCTGTCGCGTCGAACTGTGACAGAGAGTAGCTGGTGCCGGTGACGCTTGGGGTGATAGTGATGGTTCCTATTCCTAGTGCACCCACGCTACCGGTATAACTCAGGGTGTAAGTGCCTGCGTTCAGGTCAAGACCTGTTAAAGGGACATCCGCATTACCGCCCAGCAATATTCCGCCGTTAAATGAACCGGTACGGATCGTTGTTCCGTCCAGAGACAACGTCCAGTTAACCGTCAATCCTCCCAGCGACAGGAGCGAGGCTACGTTGAAATGCAGAACGGCATTGTGCAGGGCGGTGTTCGGATCCACCACAAAGGTGCCGCTGCCACTTCCCGATGAGGGCAGCGCAAGCGTGGTCCAGCTTGCGCTTCCTACGGTCGTATCTGAATAGGCGGTTGTGTGGTGCACTGACGTCACATCCATCGTAGCGCTGACATCGTTGACCGCATCCATCGCCTGAGCGGTTGGGGTGATGTTAAGCGATGCCGTATCCTTCGAGCCGTCAGGCGCGGTAACGGTGTAGACGAAGGTATCAGGCGTGCTGATATGGTCTGCCCCCACGCCGGCTCTCAGGGTATAGGTGTACTGGCCGGACGAATTAATGGTCAGCGTGCCGTATTCACCCTGAATGGTGGTCAGGCCGCTGCTGTTGACCGCCACGCCGTTCACTTCCGTGACCACCGTGCCTGCCGGCACAGGGTCATTCGCCAGCACGTCGCCCGTGGTCGTTTCACTGATACTTGCCACGCTGTAAACGTGATCCTGCAGGACGCTCAGCGTGTAGCCTGTCAGGACGGCGATCCCGGATGCGGTATTCAGCAGGAACAGATACTCCCCGGCGGGCAGGTTCAGCGTCAATTGCTGCGAGGTACCGCCCAACAGCGGGGCGCGCAGCCAGCCTGGCTCAACGCGGACCTGCTCGAAGGTCTGGGTCGCGTTGTTGAACTTATAGACATACAGATCGAACACCGATGCCAGGGCTACGCCACCCACGGAGGCCTGAATGGTCATGGTGCGGGTGGTGCCTTCCTCCACGTTATAGATGATGGGGTTGGTCATATCGTCCAGCAGGTTAAGCCCCAGCGTACTGCCGAGATTCACCCCCACCACCGTAAAACCACCCTGCGACGAAGCACCGTTATTGATTTCACTTACGGTAGTGTCAAAGGTCAGCGAGGCAGTGTCGTCCACCGCCACAATACCGTTGACGACGGTACCGGCACCCAGGGACAGCACCAGGTTCGCCGACGCGCTGGCACCGTTATGGGTGATGGTGTAGGTGAAACTCTCCGTCCGGCCAATGACCGCGGCGCTGGTATCGGTCAGATTGTAGGTGTAGCTGCCGTCGCGGTTAACGGTCAGCGTACCGTATTTGCCCTGGATCACCGTGCCGTCGGCGTTAATGCTGGTGGTGACGCCCAGAGCGTTGGTGACTGCGGAGACCGTGGTCCCGGCCGGGGCGTTGTCGCTGCCAGCGGTTGGGTCTGTATCAAGGATCACGTTCCCGTTCAGGCTGGTCTCACCCGTGACGGTACCCGGGCCAGTCTCTTTCACCGCGACATCCAGACTGGTGTAAGAGCCGGTTGCCAGCAGGTTGGTGTTATAGCTGAGGACACGATAGTTGCCGTCAGCCAACCCGCTCAGGTTCAGTGATACGCCGGTGGCTCCGAGGGTCAACAGATCGGCAAACTGCGGTTGTCCTGTGTCGACGACGGTGGTCCAGGTGCTGCCGTTCCAGTGTTGCACCACCAGCTCAAGAGTGTTGAGCAGAGAGAGTACCGCGCCCGTAGCGTTGGCATTCACCACGATATCTGCGCTGCCGCCGCTGACTACGGTGAAGTTCACCTGGGCGGTGTCATTCCCCAGCAGCGTCAGGACGTTGCCCACGGCGCCAACCAGCAGGAAGCCGTAATCGCTGTACTGAGTATTAGTGACGGTTGCCGTGGTACTGAGGTTCAGCTCTTCGACGTTATTGCTGGCGGAGAGCGGCAGCACCGGCGCAAGAGCCGAACCAGACAGCGAGGTGTTGCCTGCCGCGTCGGTGGCGGTGATCTGCAGCGTCTGGCCTTCGATCTGTTTGTTAATGAAGGTATAGCTGTACGTGCCGTTGCTGCCCGCAATGGTGGTCACCGTCGAGCCATCCGCAAGGCGGATACTGACGGTGCTGCCGGCTTCGGCATTCCCGGTCAGGACGCTACCGTCGACGTTAAAGGTTCCGGTCGGCGCCGTGGGGGCGGTCGTATCGACGATTATCGTCGTCACGGCTGACGCCACGCTGGTGTTGCCCGCCGCATCGGTAGCCGTGGCGGTGAAGTTATGCGTACCCTCCGTCAGCGTGGTGGTGGTTTGCGGCAGGGTCCAGTTACCGCTGCCATCGGCGGTCACCGTGCCCACCAGCGTGATGCCATCGTAGATCCGAACCGTGGCATTCGCTTCGGCAGTCCCGGTCAGCGTTGGACGCGTGTCGTTGGTCGGATTCGTACCGGTCACCGGACCGGTAACGCTGCCGACATCATCAATCACTGAACTGATGACCGGCGCACCTGGCGCAGCGGTATCGACGTTAATCACATACCCGGCGGTTGGCGCGCTGGCGTTGCCCACCGCATCCGTGGCGGTAAAGGTCAGCGTGTGTGCACCGTTGCTCAGCGCCGGAGATGGCGTATAGCTCCACGCCCCGCCGGTCGCCGTCACGCTGCCGATCTGTACGCCGTTATCAAAGATTTTCACCGTCGATCCGGCTTCCGCCGTGCCGGTGATAGTTGGCTGGGCATCGTTGGTGAACCCACCGTTAGCAACCGGCGTCGCCGCATTGCCCACGTCATCCAGGATACTGGTCAGCACTGGCAGAGCAGGCGGCGTGGTGTCAATTGTCAGGCTGAAGCTTGTTGAGGATACGCTGGTGTTGCCAGCCGCATCCGTGGCCTGCGCGGTGAAGCTGTGCGGACCGGTTGTCAACGTGGTGGTGAGCAGGATGCTCCAGCTGCCGCTGGCATCCGCGGTGCCTGTTCCGACCAGCGTCGTGCCTTCGTAGATTTTCACGGTGGCAAACGGTTCGCTGGTTCCGATAAGCCGCGGTACGGTGTCGTCGGTGGTTTGCCCGGACGTGAGCGGGCCGGTGATGCTGCCCACGTCGTCAATCGCCTGGCTGATAACCGGTGCGTTTGGCGCGAGGGTATCAACAATCAACGTAAAGCCAGGTGAAGGCAGGCTGATGTTGCCCGCCGCATCGGTGACGGTGGCGGTCCAGGTATGGCTTCCGTTGACCAGTGGCGTTGACGGCGTAAAGCTCCACGCGCCGCTTCCGTCCGCCTGCGCGGTGCCAACCGGCTGCCCGTTTTCATAAACGGTCACCGTGGCGTTGGCGGTCGCAGTGCCGCTCAGCGTCGGCGTGGTGTCGTCGGTGCTTTGCCCGGAAGAGAGCGGAGTTTGTATGCTGCCCACGTTGTCTGCCGCAGTCGAAATGACCGGCGCAGACGGCACGACCGTATCCACGGTCAGGTTAAACGGTGCCGTCGTGCTACCAGTGTTGCCTGCCGTGTCGGTCGCGTTGAAGGTAATAGCATGTGGCCCATCGCTCAAATCGGTACCCGGGGTAAAGGTCCAGTTGCCCTGAGCATTCACCACTGCGGTGCCAACTTCGTTGCCGTCGACAATGATATGAACCGTGGCACCCACTTCGCCCGTGCCGTTGATGGTCGGGCGTGCGTCGTTGGTGCTGCTGCCCGTCGAGAGCGTCCCGGTGACCGGACCGACATCGTCGATGACGCTGGTAAGCACTGGCGCAGCGGGCCCAGTGGTATCCACAGTAAAGGTGAAGACCGAGGAGTTAGTCGAGGCGTTGCCTGCCACATCCGTTGCATAAGCGCGAAGGGCGTAGCTGCCATCGACTAGCGGCGTACTCGGGGTAAAGGACCAGTTCCCGTTTCCATCAACGGTAGCCAGGCCAATCGGCGTACCGTTATTCATGATGTGGATGGTGCTGCCCGCCTGTCCGGTACCGCTAATCGTCGGCGTGTTGTCGTTGGTGACCTGCCCACTGGTAAGGTCGCCCGTGACGCCGCCCGGGACGTTGTCATTCACCTTATCCAGCGTGGGAACCGTCGGTGCTGTCAGGTCAACCACCACGCTCCAGGTGTTTGATACCTGGCTGACGTTGCCCAGCGGATCGGTTGCCCGAACGGTAAAGCTGTGCGAGCCTTCGCCGAGCGCGGAGTCAGGAGTGAAGGTCCAGGCACCAGCGCTATCAGCCGTAACCACGGCAATCTGCGTGCCACCGTCGAAAATCGTCACCACGCTGTTTGCTTCTGCGGTTCCTGAAAGGGTTGGCGTGGCGTCGTTAGTGGGGTCGCCGCTGATCACGGTAGTGGCGGTATTGCCAACGTTGTCCGTAACATTAGTGATGACCGGCGTGGTGGAAACCGTATCCACCACAACGGTGAAGCCCGCCGAAGGCGCGCTCTGATTCCCGGCCGGATCGGTCTCGCGGATGGTCAGGACGTTATTCCCCTCCGCCAGGGGCGACGTTGTATAGCTCCAGGTTCCCGTATTGCCAACCACTACGCTGCCCAGCAGCGTTCCGTTGCTGTAGATGGAGATGGTGTCTCCCACAGCACCCGTACCGGTCAGCGTCGGCTGATTGTCGTTGGTGGTCTGACCGTTGGTCAGCGGGCCCGTGCCGGGACCCACATCGTCAAGTACCGAGCCAATGGTGGGGGTACCTGGCGCAGTGAGGTCGACGGTTACGGCAGCGGCCGGAGAGCGACCGCTTGTCAGGCCATTGAGGGTCGCGGTTACCTCAAAGGTATGCAGCCCTTCGCCCAGCGCGGGCGGCGTATAGCTCCAGTTTCCGCTGCCGTCTGCGGTGACCGTCGACACGGGCGTCACGCTACCGTCCAGGTAGATGGTAATCAGGCTGCCGGCTTCGGCCGTGCCGGTAAGCGTTGGCGTGGTGTCGTTGGTGGTTTTGTCTTTCACGTCGCCGGTGACAGGGGCAACGTCATCGTTGATCGCCGTAATAACCGGTACCTGAGGCAGATCGAGCGGTGAATCGGTGACGATAAACGTCGCGCCAGGGCTGCTGTTACCTGCGGCATCGGTGGCGGTTACGGTCAGCGTGGCAGGATCCAGTTGCGCGGGGCTCAGCGCAATAGAGAAGCTGCCATCGCCTGCAACAACGCCGGTACCAATGACCACACTACCGTCTTTCACGGTGATGATGCTTCCCGCCTCACCGGTACCGGTCAGCGGTGTCCCTTCTGTTGCCAGATTCATATTGCTCGGGTTTGGCGGTGCGACAGTATCCACGGTGACGCTGAGTGGTGCTGAATTTCCGGAGAGATTACCTGCCGGATCGCTGGAAGAAACGGTGAAGGTGTGCTGGCCGTCGGACAGCGTGCTCCCGGCGGTCCAGCTCCAGCTGCCATCCGGCTGTATGGTTACTGGCACCCCCGACGGAGTACCGTCGACGGAGACAATAACGGTGGTTCCCGGTTCGCTGGTCCCGGTGAGGGTCGGCGTACCGTCATTGGTGTAGAGCACGTTGCCTGAAAGAGAGCTGGGGGTGATGGCATCTATCAGCGGTATTTCAGGTGCAGTGGTATCCACCGTGACGTCAAAGACCGGGCTAAGGGCGCTAACGTTACCTGCCGCGTCAACACCCGCAACGGTGATATGCAGCGGACCGTCGTTTTGTGTCGGTAGCGTCAGGGTCCATTCACCATTCGCGACGACGACACGTCCTACCTCCACGCCGTTGTTGTAGACGATTACCGTCTCACCGTTGACGCCGGTTCCGCCGACCAGTGGTGTTGCATCCGTGGTATATCCACCATCCAGCGCGCTGCCAACAGCGCTAATCACCGGCGTAGCCGGCGCTATGGTATCCACCGTGATCGTTATCCCCGGCGATGAACCAGAGACGTTGCCCGCTTCGTCGGTGGCGGTTGCGGTGTATTCGTGGTTCCCCTCAGCGATATTACTGCCAGGGCGCCAGCTCCAGTTGCCGTTGCTGTCTACCGTGGCGGTGCCGACGACTGACGCCGCGCCGCCATTTACGCTGTCATAAATGGTGATAACGTCGTTTGCCGTTCCGGTACCGCTCAGAACCGGACGGGGATCGTTGGTCGTTCCGCCATCGGCAACTGGTCCGGTTATCTGGGTGACGCTGTCGGTGACGATCGGTGGCGCAGGCGTAGCCGGCGGGTCTGTATCAATGGTGATGGTGACCGGCTGGGAAGGCGCGCTCTCATTACCTGTACCGTCCATGTTGGTGACGGTAAGGGTAATGTCATAGGTTCCATTGGGCAGCGGGGTTGGCGGCGTCCAGCTCCAGTTACCGTTGCCGTCTACCACGGTATCACCAATTTTGTCGCCGCCATTGTAGATGGTCACGGTATCGCGAGTGATTTCGCCCGGGTTCAGCGGCGTTTGTACTGCGCCGCCGTCAGGGTTGACGGTGATGGCCGGGGTATCTGGCGTGGCAGGTGCCACGGTATCTACCGTCAGTACAAACGGGCTGGAGACGGTGGTATTACCTGCGGCATCCGTGGCGTGAACGGTCAGCGAATGTGGACCATCGGTGAGTGGGGTAATGGGGGTAAAACTCCAGCCACCATTGCCGTCGAGGATAGCGGTGCCGAGCAGGGTTGTGCCGTCATAGATGGTGATCGTTGCTCCAGAAGGGGCACTACCTTGCAGCAGCGGCTGGGTGTCATCCGTGGTATCCCCGTTGCTGAGTGGGCCTTTAATACTGCCGACGTCATCGGTCACGCTGGCGATGGTCGCTGCCAGAGGAGGTGTGGTGTCGACAGTAAAGGTGAAGCCGTCTGAGGCGAGACTGGTGTTACCCGCCGCGTCGGTTGCGACGACGGTAAAGGTATGCGCGCCGTTACCGAGCGGTGTGGTTGGGGTAAAGGTCCACGCACCGTTGCTGTCCGCCACTACTGTGTCAACATCTGCACCATCCAGACGGATGGTGACCTTCGAGCCCGGTTCAGCGGTGCCGTTGAGCGTCGGCGTGGTGTCGTTGGTGCTGTCGTTAGCGTTGAGCACACCGAGACGCTCGGGCACATCATCTATCACCTGGGTAATCACCGGAGCCGCAGGCGCGACGCTGTCAATCGTCAGAGTCCAGGTGTTGGAGACATCGCTTGAGTTACCTGCCGCGTCGGTTGCAACAGCGGTCAGAGCATGAGGCCCCTCACCGATTGGCGAGGACGGCGTAAAGACCCATACGCCGAGGCCATTGGCAACGGTTGTACCGATAGCCACACCGTCCACGCGGAGGATGACCGTTGCATTTGCTTCAGCGGTACCGCTGAGCGTTGGGGTCGTGTCATTGGTGGTGGCATTTTGGCCGAGCGAGCCAACAATTCCCCCGGGCACATCGTCCACGACCTGGGAAATCACCGGGGCTGCAGGTGCCGTCCCGTCGACGTTAATTGTCCAGGAGGCAGATATTCCGCTCTGGTTACCGGCAGGATCCGTCGCCTTTGCCGTGAGCACGTAAGTGCCATCGACCAGCGGTGTGGGCGGCGTAAAGCTCCACAGGCCGGATTGTGGAACAACCACCGTGCCGAGGACATCGCTGCCGTTAGAAATCGTAATGGTCGAGCCCGCCTCGCCCGTACCGTTAATGGTTGGGGCCCGGTCATTGGTCAGTCCATTCGGGCCCACGGGGCCGGTGGTGGCCTGTACGTCATCAATCACCGATACGATGATCGGGATCTGCGGCGGGGTAATGTCCGGTGCCGCCGCGGAAGTGGTTGGACTGGTGTTGCCTGCCGTGTCGGTGGCGTCAGCGGTCAGGATTTCGCCGTTGAGCTTCGGTGGGTTCAGCGTCACGCTAAAGTTACCCTGACTATCGGCAACAACTGGAGTGCCAACGAGTGCGCCGCCTTCACGGATGGTCACCGTGCTGCCGGGCTCTGCGGTACCGCTGATGGTGCCGCCATCATTTGATACCACGAGATTTCCAGGAGCAGACGGCGGTGTGGTATCTACGGTGAAGGTGACAGGCGCGGATGCCGTGCTCTGGTTTCCGGCGGCATCGGTTTCAGTGACGGTTATGGAGTGCGTTCCTTCCGGGAGCGGTCCATTGGGTGTGATGCTCCAGGTACCGTTGGGGAGCACCGTCGTGGTGCCAATGACCACGCCGTTATCGTAAATGGTGATGGTTCCACCGGGCTCCCCTGTTCCTGCCAGGAGCGGTTGCGTCGCATCGGTCAGTGTGCCCGAAGTGATAGCTCCTCTGACAGACCCCGTGTCGTCGGTCAGCAGAATTGCGGTCGGTGTAGTCGGAGGCGTCAGATCGACTGTGAGGGTGAAAACCGGTGAGGCGGGTCCGGTATTGCCCGCGGCGTCGGTTGCACGGACGGTAATCTGGTGGGTGCTTTCGCTCAGGTCGACTGACGGGGTGAATGTCCATGTACCGTTGCTGGCGACGACCGCCGTGCCAATGGCGATACCGCCGTCATAAATCGTCACGGTGGAGCCGGGTTCGGCGGTGCCGGTGAGCTGCGGCCGCTGATCGTTAGTGCTGCCGCCGTTGGTTACCGCCCCCGTCTGAGGAGCGATATCGTCGATCACGCTGCCGATCGTTGGCGCATCAGGTGCGGTGAGATCCGGTGCGGTCACATTTGTGCCCTGACTGGTATTCCCGGCGCTGTCCGTTGCGGTGGCTGTTACCTGCTCGCCGTTGGTCAGCGGTGTTCCGAGGGTGACGGTAAACGAGCCGTCACTGCCGGTTTTACCTGTGCCAACCACATTGCCATTAGTATCTTTCAGGGTGATTGTACTGCCGGGTTCTGCGGTACCGGTGACGGTTTTACCGTCTGATGAGAACTGGAGACTGGAAGGCGCATTCGGCGGCGTCGTATCCGGGTCGGCTGGATTGGTCGGGTCCGTCGGGTCAGTGGGCGTGGTGGGGTCAGTACTGCTGTTATGATCACTGCCGCCACCTCCACCACCGCTGCCGCTTGCCGCCGCTGCGATGCCACCTGCTGCGACAATGCCGCCCAGTGCCCATGGCCAGATGGCGGCACCACCGGCATCACTCCCTGATGCGGCAAGCAACACGTCCGTGGAGGCTATGGATTCATACGAGGCGGCCCCGGTAGGGTCTTCAATCCACCATAGTGCGCCATTGCTGTCCTGCAGAACCAGCTGGCTTGCTCCCTGCGCGTCAGTGACGTAGAAATTTTTAAGGGTGATCACCTCGCCGGAATGCAGCGTCACCAGCAGATCGTTTCCACTGCGCGCGAAGTGGGAGACATCGGCCCGCTCTACATGAAGTTCAACAATAGAGGAATGGCTCAGCGTAACCTGTGTGCCTTCCGTGGTCGTTTCCACGCCAGTAAGTTTCGATATAACAGAGATTTGGCTCATTTAGTTATTACTCCAGCAGGTGTGTCATGAACGGCGAGTAAGACGAGCCATCTCTGCAGAAGGTAAAGGGCGCCCCCGGCGCAGTCGCTGTTTTACGCAGCACTGACCGTTGTTTTTAGCGCGCACGATGCCCGCCAGTATTCAGAGTGGCAACATCAGAGCGAATCTAATGACTTATAAAACAGAACCGTTTTTATGGGTGTTTAGTGTCTTATATAACCCTGTAATTAATAGAGGAATTGTTTTTGAGATATAAAAATGATATAGACAGAAAACACGGGTTGTGCAACTTTGGCTTTTGTAAATAAAGGTCGAAACAATAACGTGGCATTTATATATTGGGGTTTTCAATGATTTAATTTATGTAAATATTTGTTTTTGATGGTTATTTTTTTTCTGTGCAATGTTATTTTTAATGAGGTTTATACAGTGCGATAATTGGTAGGGAATGTTTTTAATATAATGAAAAACGTGGTTGTTTAAGTGTGCTTAATATTCATTTAAGTTAGGGTAACATTTTTGATGTAAGATATATTATGTCGCTTGGAGGATAAAATATATTTTTGTGCGGAGTTAAAATTCTGCTATCACCCGCAAACAATAACATTAAGTTAAGGGTGAAATAAGCTTATTCATTGTCATGAGTCCGACGACATCAGCATGATTTTGGACAGCAAAAAACTCGCGGGGAGAATGAATAAAAATCGTGAGTCGGGCGTTTACTGACGTCACCCCCTTCTTACCCTGGAGCTTTATATGAACACGACCTCTCTTCGTTTGATCCCGGTACTGATTTTTACCCTGCTGTCCCCACTGGCGCTGGCAATGGGCAATAATAGTACCGAGAGCAAAACGCCTGACTGCCCATCAGGGCAGGTGTATGACAGTGCAACCCAGAAATGTGTACCCGACAAGAGCAGCAGCCTGAGCGATCAGGACAAAACCAACTATGCGTACCATCTTGCTAAGAAAGGGGAGTATCAGGCGGCGCTGAATCTCCTTGATTCGCTGAAAAATGGCAATACGGCTGAAGCGTGGAACTATCGCGGGTATGCCACACGCAAACTGGGACGTACAGATGAGGGTATTGGTTATTACCAGCGTGCGCTGGCGATCGCCCCGGATTATGCCAAAGCCCGTGAATACCTGGGTGAGGCATGGATGGTCAAGGGACGGCCTGACCTCGCGAAAGAACAGTTGAAGGTAATAGCAGGCATATGTGGCCAGTCCTGCGAGGAGTACCGCGATCTGCAGGCTGCCATCAACGGACAGCCGGAATCCTGAGTTTCTCGTGGAGGGAAAACCCATCGCTACCAGTGAGGTTCGTCAACAGTTAGCGGCACACCTGGCGCGTCTCTGGCGCTATGGGCTGGTGTTGTCACGCAACAGGGATATCGCCGAAGAGCTGGTTCAGTCCACCTGCGTGCGTGCGCTCGAAAGGAGTAGCCAGTATACGCCTGGCACGCGCATCGACAGGTGGCTGTTTGCGATATTGCACTCCATCTGGATCTCCGAGCTTCGGGCACGACATGTCCGCCAGGGGCAGGGATTTGTCGCCAGCGACGAACTTCTGGCACCAGACACCCGTGAGCAGGATGAAACGCGCCTGCATTACCTGAAGGTAATGCAGCGCGTCAATGCGTTACCGGAAGCCCAGCGCAACACGGTTTTTTTGGTTTATGTCGAAGGTTTTACCTATCAGGAGGCAGCGGATACCCTGGCGGTGCCGATTGGTACTGTAATGAGCCGACTGGCGACGGCGCGGGCAACGCTTGCGAGGTCCGCCGAGGCAATGCCTCCGGTAAAGGAGAAGCGCTCTTGAATTCGCACCGTTTTACACCGCCTTATAACGACGATGCTATCGTGGCATGGATAGATGGCGAGATGTGCCGTGCAGACGCACAACACTTTGAAGAACAGCTGAGAAGTGATGAACACCTCTCCGGGCGAACCGCTGAGCTAATGAAAAGCAATCAGGACTACTCCGGGGCTTTTGCTTCCCTGCTGGATGACGCACCCCTTGAGAAGATGCAGGCGCGTCTGGCGGCACTTCCCGAACCACACTCTTCCACGCCGGTGGGCGTAAGCAGACGCGCACTGATTGCTGCGTCGGTCAGTTTTTTGATGGTCGGTTCCGGGCTGGGGTATCTGTTGCGGCCAGCCTCCGCCCCTGATGATGAAAACGCCCATATTCGTGACCTCGAAGCGCAATACATGTCTTTGTACAGCGTTGAAACACTGCTGGATATGGACAGCGCACCGCCTGTTCTGCAACGCGGCCTGGAACGGGCCGCACAGGATATCGGCATGAAATTGCAGATGTCGCAGCTTATTCTGCAGGGTGCAGAACTCAAAATGGTGCGCATGCTGCGCTATGAAACCACCTCTATCGCGCAGATTGCCTGGATCAACGCCGACTACGGCCCAATGGCGCTCTGTATCTCTCCTGTTGATGAGAAGACGACGGCTTCTCTTCAACAGGAGCAGCGGCACAGTATGAACCTGGTGTGGTGGCAGGATGCGGGCTATCAGTTTGTCCTGATAGGCCGAAACCCGTCGTCTCACTTGCAAAGCAACGCAGAACAGCTGCAACGCCTGATCTCAGGATGAGGGGATTGTGTTCGTCTGAATCGCAATAGCGATGGCAATACGATCGTCAACGACCAGAGCAAATTTATCCATCCCGTAGGACGCGCGCGAAATCGCTGTGGTGGCATTCAGCGTGAGGGCTTGCGCATGCGGGTCTTCCACTACGGCTTCCAGAATCACCGGGCGGGCAATATTTCGCACGGTCAGCGTGCCGAACACTCTGAATCGTCCGGCACCCTGGGCGACCACGCGAGAGCTGACAAACTCAATCGTCGGATAGCGCTCAGATTCAAAAAACATGTCGCTTTTCAGCTGCCAGGTGAGCAGGCTGTTTGAGGCAACCAGGGTCGCAACGGGAATAGTGACGTGAATATAGTCATCGACATCGTTATTCGGGTTAAGCGTCACGGCACCCGTCACGCCACTGAATGTCGCCCAGGAGAGGATACCGCCGAAGGCATGCCACGACAGGCGAATGGCGGTGTTACTGGTGTCGATGATGTAGCTCTGCGGGGCGGCTAATGCCCACGGGCAGACCAAAACAAGCAACATAAGCAGGCGTCGTAGCATCTCAGGATCTCTTTTGGGGAACTGGCAGTAAACGCGACACCCCTGGGATCTATTCGGTTTTTATGCGTCGGGATTTTTAATGATATCAACCGAGATTTCGACGGCGGTAACCTGGCCACGGTTTTCCAGCCAGTGAACCGTATTGTGATCCTCCGGCCAGCCGACACCGGGACCGTAATCGGTGGCGATCCCGTTACGATGGTCGGTGATCGTCCCCTCCAGGATAAACACGGTACCGGGGCGATCGATATGATCATGCACCGGACCAAAGACTGCGCCGGGAGCGAGTGTCACCCTGCGCATGCGAAGCTGTCGCCCGTCCATGCCTGCGATCTCCGGGCCCAGATCGACGATGGAGAGTAGTTCAACGGTGACGCCCTGGGTTTCTGGTGCGATTTCTTTGTGGCTCATGATGGTGCCCCCCTGTGACAAGTTTAGTCTTCAGGAAGCAAAGTAGGTGGGAATAAAGAAGGCCGCGTTTGCGGCCTTTCGAAGGGGTTATTCAGTGACTTTCTTTTCCAGCTCGCTGGCACCTTCTTTGGTTTTGTTCCAGCCCTTCTCAGCACCTTCTTTGGTGGCATCCCACCCTTTCTCGGTACCTTCTTTGGTTTTATGCCAGGCTTTCTGGGAATCTTCGCTGACCTTGCTGCCAAAGCTCTCGCTTTTACCTTCCGCAGCATGCTTTTGTTTCAGCTTCAGCTCTTCACCTTTGTTCTGCTCTTCGTGCAGTTTTTGCTTCGCCTCGTTGGCGTTTGCGTTCGCCGCAGCGACGGTATCGTCAGTTGCATGTGTTGTGGTCGCAGCAAATACTGGGGAAGCCAGCAGAACGGCAGATAATGCGATAATTGTTTTTTTCATAATATCCTCATTTAACGTTATCGGTTATGAGCGTGATTCAGCATGGCACAGACGAAGCGGGGTGGCTTTAGGAAAAAACTGTAATGAGATCAACATGCCCTGACGTGGGGTATTTCGCCTGAGGATTATCCAAAGGATAAAACACCTATTTCAGCGAGGGCGGCGAGGGTCAGGAGAATGAATATTATGACGGTTATGGGTCTGTACATGGTGGGGTTCCTTCCGGGTGGGGCTATTCCGTAGCGCTGGGTGTGCTTTTTAATTTTTCATAGGGGAAGGGCGGTGTCGTTGATGTTGGTCAATATGAGGGGTTAATTGGCCGACCAGGTGGATAGCGTCATGTATTTTTTCAGCCCGATGTCTCGTTTCACGTCTTTCGGCACTGAATCAAAAGGCGATCTCAAACGAGGCTCGTCAGAGGTTTTTATCATCCACAGACGACCGCCGCTGAACCTGAAATGGATACTATCTGCTGTAAGTGATAAGTCTTCAAAAATGCCCGTCGAATACGCATTGCCTAAACGAATAATCTCCTTAACACCATCGCGAATATCGATAAGGGCGATGATCAGATATTCCTCGAAAATGACATCATCTGTCAGAAAAAGGATGTCGCGCTGATCATTCACCTGAACTGCTGCTTCCAGTATGTGCCCGGGAACGAGAATACCGGTGCTTTTGCCATTGAGCACAACATCACACTGAGGCTGGGTTAACTCGGTCAATTCGCGGGTTAATATCAGAGAGATTGATTGAACCTGTCGCATCATTAATTCCGAGTATGTTTCTCACCTGCTCCCCGTTGATTAATACACCGTGATGTTAGTAATGTCTTCATAAGCCACATGAGGACATCCCCATGAAGAAGCGTTTTTCCGACGAACAGATCATCAGTATCCTCCGCAAGGCTGAAGCCGGGGTTTCTGCCCGTGAGCTCTGCCGTAAACACGCCATTTCCGACGCTACCTTTTACACCTGGCATAAGAAGTATGGCGGTATTGAGGTGGCCGAGGTTAAGCGCCTGAAGTCGCTTGAGGAAGAGAACGCCAGGCTCAAGAAGCTGCTTGCCGAAGCCATGCTGGATAAGGAGTCGCTTCAGGTGGCTCTGGGGCGAAAGTACTGACGTCAGGCCAGAAGCGGGAAGCCGTGGTGTTGATGTGTGATGCGACCGGTCTGTCGCAACGTCGTGCCTGTCGGCTTACAGGCTTGTCCCTGTCGGCCTGCCGTTATGATGCTCAGCGTCCGGCTGCTGATGCATATTTATCAGGGCGTATTACTGAGCTGGCGCTTGAACGCAGACGTTTTGGTTATCGGCTCATCTGGCAGTTGCTGTGTAGGGTGGGCCTTCACGTCAATCACAAGCGGGTATACCGTATTTACTACCTTAATAGATTGAGCGTAAAACGCAGACGACGCCGTAAAGGGCTGGCGACCGAACGGTTTCAGCTTCTGCGCCCGGATGTACCGAACCTTTCATGCTCGATGGATTTCGTGATGAGTGGATGATTTCACGAAGGAGTGTCTGACGATCACCTTTGCTTTCGGTATTTCAGGCGTTCATGTCAAGCGTATTCTGGACAGCATTGCGTTGTTTCGGGGGTATCCGACGACAATAAGAACCGATCAGGGCCCGGAATTTACCTGCCTCGCGCTCGATCAATGGGCCTTTGAGCATAGTGTGGAACTCCGGCTTATCCAGACAGGTAAGCCAACGCAGAACGGATTTATTGAGAGTTTTAACGTACGCTTTCGCGATGAGTGTCTGAATGAACACTGGTTCAGCGATATTCTTCATGCGCGGAAAACGATTAATGACTGGCGGCAGGAGTATAACGAGTGCTGTCCTCATTCATCGCTGGGTTACCAGACACCAGCTGAATTCGCAACGGACTGGCGAAAAAGGAAATATGAACAAAAACCAACCGACATTAGCAACTGAAGATTGTATCTAATCCCGAGGGGGCAGGTCAAGAATTCGCCGCTATGATATTATGTGCAGACGAATGATATATGTTTGAAATTTCTTTAAATTCAGTGATATATAGAGGATTCTCTTTTCAGAGCCATGATTGTTTCGTTTATCCTAGGCGATATGAAAATGTGCGTAATAAATACAGGAGCGACATCGCTGCAAATAACAATTGAGCTTATGTTGCTACCTCTGTGGCTCATAACATGAGAGATAGGGGGCAGACTATAGAAGATTAGTCATTGCAAGAGGTTTGTTAGGCCGAGAACTAGGCTTGTTTTTATGGAGCATCGACCTACAAGGAAGAACTGCAATTGGTGAGCACTGCAAGTCAAAAATACCGTACAGTACATTATTTTATTGATTTTTAGATGTTTTCATGGTTCGGTAGAGCGGGGCTATCATTCACATGCATAAGAGAATAGATCACCCCTTAAGGAGATTTAGTGCGGTAGCTTATTTTAAATTTGTAACATTTTTTTAACAAAAGGATTGCCTTTACAATGAATAAAAAGCATTCTTCACCGGCACAAAAAAAGATCAGTCAACAAGTAGTATTTCAGAGAAGGATCAATGCTAGCAAAAATATTGAACAAGCATCTAATGTATGCTTTTCAGTATTAGCAAAATCGATGCGGAAAGATAGTTTTACTGAGTTTTTATATATGTTTAGGAATTTCCTCGATTTACCAGTAGCAAAAAATATAATGAATTATCGGTATAAAGGAGATACTATTGATATTTTTAATATTAAAACAATGCCATTTGAAATGCTAGAAATAAGGGATGTTGTTAAATGGCTTACAGAGATTTTTGGTTACTTTAGTGAGGATTTAAATGATTTTGTAAAGGCTAAGGTTGCTATTACAAATAACATTTTGCTTGCAGACTTTGAAGGTGCTAAAAGAAACCTTGAAAAATTTATAGATGACCATGGTGTATGCAATTGGACCATTGCAACTGAACTATCGCTTTTATATTTCCAAGGTAAGATCACAGAATATAAAGACAAAATAAAAGAGTTTACTCATATTGAAGATGGTTTATCGCAGTCATTCTTAACTTACGAAGGTATACGATGTAATCCCTCTGTTACATCTGAAAGATATAGGTTTTCAATAGGTAAGATGATCGAGGAAGTGAGGATAGATAATCAACCACAACTAGAAGAAACCATAAAATATAGACATGATTTTAGTCCGTGTGATGTTTATTCTAATATGGATTTTATATTTTCAAACACGTGTGAGAAAAGAATTTTTGATATGTATAATTCTTTCAAACGCTTTATTTTTTATAAATACAATGACGGCAGTGATATTTCAGAAATTGTCACATGTGTAGAGAAGTTAACAAATAGCATCCACGACTCCGAAATCGAAATTTTTTACAAAAGAATAAGTGGTACTGAGAGTGACATCAAAGATGAACAATACAATGAAGTTATAGATAATTATATCAATAATAACTATGAACGCGTTATAACCCAATCCGAGAAAATTTTATTAGAAAAACCATATTTTTCAGTAATATATTTACCCTATATAAAGTCCTTAGTAAGGAAAAAACAAAATACGTCACTACCTGGTCCGATAGGAGAAATAATAAGGCTTTCGTGTAACCTTTTTTCAAATATTGAATTTGAAGACTCACTGAAGAAACTTAGTAAAATATATTACGTTTTATTGCATAACGACTGGGTTCATATTATAGGATGTATATTAGATAACTTTGATGGTTCTGACGGTATCAATAATCCTAAGAGATACAACTATGTAGATTCCTTACTGTTAATAAACAATAAGCTTTCTTTTAGGGATTCTACGAATTTTAAATGGCTTGATGATGAAAATATTAGTGCGTGGCGAAGGGATAAAATAAAAGCTGATAAATATTTTTATGATGGGGAATATGGTAAAGCACTTAATCTATATAGTAATTCTCTCGATAAATCTGAAAAAAACTACATCGAAGAACTCAAGGCAAAGATCATATATTGTCATTTTTCATTAGGTGAAATATCTGTTGCCATTACAATATTATCTGAACTGCTTTCAAAAGGGGCGAATCCAAGGACGTTACCAATTAATACAGTTGCTGAATATGTTGCTAAAGAGGGGCATTATAAAACAAATAATGATGAGCTATATAATGAAGCGATAATACTTAACGCTTATAATAAAAATATAATTGCAAAATACATTCAACATACATCAAATGTGTGTGAAAACTTTCTCGAAAACATTGATGTGACTGATAAAAATCAGATAACATTTGAAAATGAGAGTATCCCGGCATTTTTTCTTACAGAACTACTTAGTATTGATGTGTTAGAGGGTATGACCTCAATAATAGAGTCGGAGGTGGATGTTTTACTTACACGGCTAAATATTGATAGATATATAGTAACAAACGAAGAAAAATTTGACAGTAAAACTGTCAGGAAATCAAAAAATGAAATAACCAATATTTTTTACAAGTTAATCGTACAAGCATGTTCCAATGAGGCTGGAGAAGGTAGAATATATGTTGATAAGAGCTCATTAAAAGCGAAATTGATTAATGATGTAGAAAGAGAGTTGGAAATACTACGAGGTAGCGATAATAAAGAATTAAATACATATGTTGAATTAACAGACGATCATGGGATTGAGTATCATACAATGTCTACTCCATTTATGAGGGATGTATTTGACTTGATGATGAAAGTTTCAGATGGATATACAATTGATAAGCTTTATGGAATAGATCAGTCTCTGAACGTAGGTATACGGCATGGTGGTATAGTCAATCTCCTATGGGCTCCATTAAAAAATAACGGTATAGCAGCATTAAAATCGAAAGATTCCAAATTTATTCCAAATCCAGTGTGGCGAAACGATTTTGGTTACTACAACAAAGGTTTTTTAGATTCTATAGATAAAAACTTAGTCCTTTTGAATGAAAAACTTAATACGATAATTAATGATGCCAAAGAAAAAGTTCACATTAACACAGGTGAATTTATTGAGAGTGCCAAGGTTTTCAATTATGCTATAGAAATAGAGTTTGTTGAGGAGATGGCAGGGAGCATTGATAAGATAGATGGAGATACTTTTATTGAGTTGATTTTCAACTATCTTGACGAAAAAACAAATGATTGTCTAGATTATGCTAAAAATAATTTCATTCCAAAATTAAGACATGAAATGATTGATGCCATACAAAATACAAGAAATGAAATTAAGATTGAAAATATTAATAGAGCTATAAGCCAATCTAAAATTCAACTTGAAGAGTCTATAGAATTTCTGCAAAGTTGGTTCAATTGGTCTGGAACATCTAAAACCCCCTTTGCACTTAAAGCAGCGATCGAGAAATCAAGGTTGATATTGAGTAAATTACATCCTTGGCTAGAAATAAATTTCTCAGGTAGTCTAAACACCCAAAAAATATTTTTAGGAAAACATTTTACACCTATAGTAACTTTACTCACGTTGATATTTGAAAATGTTGTTAAGCATGGTGCTAACAGAGATAGCACAGAAATAATTGTTGATATAAATGAAAATAATGATGTGATTGAATTATCATTTGTGAATAAAGTTCAAGAGCCTTTCAATCAAGATGAGCTTGAAAAGTTTTCGCGTATAAACGAAATTCTTGATACTGAATATGAAACATATTCAGCGAGAGAGACAGGTAGTGGAATTTTTAAAATTAAAAAAATCCTATCACTTGAACTGAAATGTAAAAATCACGTTCATATCCACCCAACAGAAAATTCGTTTGGTATTACTATTGGGATTTATGATAATGGAGGGATGTTTGAGTGAAAATTTTAATAGCAGATGATAATATACAAAAGCAACGTGTGTTAAGAACGTGCATAGAAGAAAATTTTGGATCTTCTGATATTACACAAACATTTTCTTTTACTACAACTATTAAAGCATTAACGTCATCAGTAAAATTTGATATCATTCTGCTAGATATGACAATGCCAAATTATGATTCAAAAGAGCCGATGAATAATGATGGGAAAATGAGGACGCTTGCTGGTCAGGATGTAATAACGAAAATGGCTTACCGTGGTATTACAACACCTACTATTATAGTTACACAATTTGAAGTGTTTGGTCGTCACAGTAGTCTGAAACCGATAAGTGAAATAGCACAAGAATTGATAGCTAGCTATCCAAACATAGTTAAGGGTTATGTCCTTTTTGATTTGCAATCTGAATTATGGAAAACAGATTTAATAAAGAAGATAACGGAGTTATAACATGATTCGTATCTTAATTATAGAGGACGATGAAAATAAAAGAACTGATATAGAAAATGTTCTGGAGAGGAATGGAATACACAAACCATCCTATATTTCGCATGACAATATACAAGATGGCCTTAACAGTTTAAAAGAAATTAAATTTGATATCCTAATCCTTGATTTACAATTGCCACAGAGATCTGACTCGTCACCAAAGGAAGATGGGGGGGTCAGTATATTATATAAATTATCAGCTGTGAATTTTTTAACACCTACATATATAATAGGACTTACCCAGTACCCTGCGTTACTTGAAAAGTATGCTGAGAAGTTTAGAAGTATTGATTTTAATATATTTGATTATTACAATGATGATTGGGCGCATGCCATAAAATCAAAAATAGAATGGATAATCGCAAGTCAAAAAACTCATTTGATAAGGCAACCTGATAAAGATATCTATGTTCTCACGCATGGAATAATGACATCAGGTAAATGGCAAGATGATCTGGAGAGTAAGTTAAAAAATAAAAAACCGAACATCAAGATCATAAAATACACATATCCATATTACTCAGCTTTTCAAATACTTTTTCCTTTCTTGCATAGAAAAACAATTAAAAATTACGAGCGATTTGTTGTTAACTTGACGGCGCAATACCCAAATGCAACACTTAATTTCATATCTCATAGCTTTGGAACGTATTTAACGGTAAATACTCTAAGTTCAAGTGACATAGAACGGAATGCCTCTATTGGGAAAATAATACTTTGTGGCAGTGTATTAAAAAGTGATTATGATATGGCATCACTCATTGAGAAATGCCAGCCAAAATTAATAGTTAATGAGTGTGGAATAAAAGATCTACCTTTAGTCTTGTGTAATACAGCTGTTTGGGGATTAGGTAATGCTGGTAGGAATGGATTTTATGGATATTCGCCACTTTTAAAAAATAGATTTTTTGATGGTGGGCATAGTTACTTTTTCACTAAAAGTGGTTTCATGGATGAATATTGGCTTCCATTTATTTTTGATGACGTATTTATTGAGTGTGATGGAAGAAAAAAAACAGAAGCTAATGATTTAGTTCAGTCTTTATTTAGTTTGCTACCACATATAATAATACCGGGATGTTGCATAATATTACTGGTTTTATTGGTGCTTAATTTATTTTAACTAAGTTATTATGCAATAAAGGCCTTATGGTTAACACCATAAGGCTACTACGTTTTTTAAAGCTATCGGCTACAACCGAAGTTCCTCCGCTCCTCATCAAACACTTTTGTATCATATTTAGATAAATATTCTAAACGATTGAGTAGGCTACAATATTTAGCACTGAATTTATAATTATTTATATCCAAAATGTAACGACAATTTTCAGGGTAGTAAACTAATCCCGGATAATCATCCAATCCCAATGCGCTATACCATGCTCTTACAATCATCATTCGTAGATTACTTTCAGTTTCATAATCTCCCAAGTGATAATAGGCATCTTTATTAAAAAAAGCCAAGATGAAAGTGGTATTTTCCCTCTTTGGAAAACTCCCGTACCCAAACGTGACGAACACGGTTTGGATATATTCTTTTACCGTTGGCGGCTCTAACTTTCTCATTGGCCTCCAGCATTGCATTTAACGCATTACGGAAACGGGATATGACACCAGGTTCCAGATAAGGAAAACAGCAAATAGTATTGTAAGTATCCCTGCAAAACGTACCATTCACTTTTAGAGATCTTCCGACATACTAATTAGTTCTCTTCAGACTTCGCGGGACAAATTGAGGGCACAAAAAAGCCCGCAGGGCTTGCGCCGTGCGGGCTCTTAGGACTTCATCGGATGACTCTGGTAATCACCGATAGAGAATTTTGGTGGGCTGGCGGGAGTTGAACTCGCGTCCGATAAGTGTTTAACCCATTGAAAATAAACAATTCTGTCACTGTGACAGGCCTCAAGTGCATTTTACGTGCATATTGAGGTCTGTCTAACGTCCTGATTCTGTACAACATTTTGAAATATTTCCCCCGCTACAGCGCGGCTGAAATCGCGGTTTTACCGTCATATTCCGCCAGGTATTTACCGTAGTTGCGGAATATCATTTCCGGCCCTTTGTGGCCCATTTGTCCTGCAAGCCAGAAGAGGTTAACGCCCTGGCTAATATGCTTGGTTGCGAATGTGTGCCGCGTCTGGTACGGGTTACGGTAGCGCACGCCAGCTTTTTTTAGGGTCGGCACCCATGCTTTTTTACGGATAGCGTCGGCGTTCGCCCAGGGTTCTCCCGTTTTCGGGTCGCTGAATATGAACTCACTTTTCATAAAGGTGTATTGCTTCTGCGCCTGCAGGGCCGCCAGCGCCTCACTGTTCAGCTCCACCTTACGGGTACCGGCTTTTGTCTTGGTGCCTTTAAGTACCCCTACGACACTGGCCGCTTGAACGTGGGCTGTGTTCGCGATGGTGTCGAGATCAGGCCAGCGCAGCGCGCACAGTTCGGAGCTCCGCAGACCGGTATTGAAAGCAAAGCGGAACAGGTTTTCCCATTCCGGGTACCTGCAGCTCTGGTAAATGGCGAGGGTCTCCGCTGGCGTGAACGGGTCAACCTCGTAATCGTCGGCGCTCGGGCTGCTGTCGATCACGTGGTACCGGCTGGCGCTGACGAGGGTTACCGGGTTAATGGTCAGCAGGCCATCCGTAACAGCTTCATCGATGGCGCTGCGCAGAAACGAAAGGTTATTCCTGGTCGTTTTCAGCTTTGTTTTCCGGCTGGCTATCCAGTTTTTAAGGACCGCTGGCGTCAGTTCTGACACGTGGAGTTTATGCAGAGCTGACAGCGCCGACAGGCATTTTTCATAACCATTTATAGTCGACGGGGACAGGTTGCGGTTCTGGCAGATTTTCAGGTACTCGTCCAGGTAGGATTTTATGTTCTTGGTTTTCTTCACCACCCCGAACAGCTCCAGCTTTTTGGAGTTGGGGAAATATTTCGCATATTCAAAGGTGCCACTGACGATCTGGTTTTGTATCTCCCCGAGCAGGCGCTCGGCGTACTTAACACCGCGCGCGTTTGCTTCCATTTTGGAGAGGGGTTCCCGGCACAGAACCCCTTTGTATGTGAAAGTGATAACCAGAGTGTCGCCAGTTTTATGCTGGCGGATGGTTACTCCTCTTGGGAGAGATAATGATCCTTGTTCTTTCTTGCCCACTTTGAAACCTCCGTTAAGTCAATCCAGCGTTCTTTAACGCCATCGACTTTTAATACATGTACTCCCTCCTTCCATAACCCCCTTTGTATCCGTTTGTTAACGGCTTCTACCGTTTCCCCCGCGTCCCTGCAGTACGTAGAAAGAGGTACACAGTCAAGACTCATGGCTGACCTCCCGCCCGAAAGCCTGGGCATTTTCCAGTTCATTAGCGGCATAAATCAGGGCGTTGTGATGAGCGCGAAAACCACCATCGAGTTCGTGAGCAGCTCTGTCGCGCAAGATGTCGATCGCAGCCTGATAGTCGTTCTGGCAATCGGCCGACTTTTCGGCCGAACTGGCCGGCAGCTCCCCCAGCACCATCAACATGTTTTCCGGGTCGATGGGAATTGTGGCGAGCCCCAGTTCTTTGGCCTCCACCGCTAAACGGGTCAAGCGTGCAATAATTTCAGTGGTACCTTTTTTCATGGCATACCTCAGAAACCTATCAAAAATTTATACTCAATCAGCGCGCCGAAAACGACGGCCACCAGCAACAGGCCAAACAGCATAGAGAGGAGGAAATACTTCATCGTGACGCCTCCCGAAAAACAGCTCTGTATGCACACAGCATGTCCCGAGATTTGCCGGATAAAACAGTCCTCATGAAGAACATCCCGCTACGGGTTGCTACGATGCCGGGTGTGTGTAGCAGCGTGACATCTACCACTCTGTTATGTTTTCGGAACTCAAACAGAGTGCTTGTGATAACGATGCTCGCCACGGCGCCATAGTCCTGATGTTGAATTTTCATTTTCTGTCCTTCAATTTGCTGTATCGTTCGTGACTCATTACTTCCCAGTTCTGGCCGCCGTCTCGGGACAGCAGCCGCCAGCGGCGATTAACCCTCAGGCTCAGGTTTCCGGAGCCGTGCATACGGCAGGGATGAATCCGCCTGGCTCTGAACTGGCGGAGGATATGGACCGCCTGCAGGTGTACCCACTCAGGAATTCGTATTGCTGTCAGGGCCATTGTCCTTCTCTCCTGCAGGTGGGGTGATCGTGTAACCGGCGCGTTCAGCCATCCATAAAAAAGTCTCCAGCGATGCTGTAACCTCGCCGTTCTGAACCGGGCGCGCGTGGATAACTTTCCCGTTCTCGATTGTCAGCACGATATTTACTGGTTCGTGCGTGATAATTGGTGTCTGATCACTCATGGCTTGTCTCCGCTGTGACTGATTTTTGTTTCTTGGCAAACTCGACCAGCTCAGCAATGAGATCGTCGATTAATGCCTTTCCGCTTTCTGTCAGGAACTCACCGCTGCCATTCACATCTACGGCGTTGCTGTAAATTCCTCTGATGGCTTTTACGCCGTCGATATTCCCGTATTCACTGAGAGCCAGCTTTTCGAATCGTCTCAACAGACCATCAAGTAGTATCTCTGTTAATTCGACGGTGTTTATTCCCCCCTTAGGCATATTAATAATGATGCAGGTGCTTCCGGTTTTACGCTGGTGGCGTAATAACGCGGCTTTAAGTATTCGGCGCCGATATGTTTCTATTAATTTATCCATTGCGCTGTTCTTCCTCCAAGCTCATAACTATTTCTTCCTCCTTTTCCGTCCATCCGTGAATCTCAGCGGCTAGGTCATATACCAGAGCACATATAGTTTCAAGTTGAAATCTGTCGAGCTTGTCGTGATATTCATATAATGTTTGCGACAAACCTGATAACTGTTCTGCTTTGATATTTACGCCCTGAATATTCTGCCTTTTTAAAATGCTCATAATTACCGTCCATATGCTTTTTTAAGGTAAAGTCGGGCGATTACCTCATAACCGCAGGCCGCATAAAGGCATGCTGATCTATATGCCGTTTTATCTTTGATGAAAGTCATACGAAGCGCCTCACAGCTAAAGATGCGACTACTCTTCCGTGAATACGTATGTCTTTTTGCTCACCGACATTAAGCGTGAAAGTTTGGTAATGGAGATTGTCAGAAATAATCTTTAGTGACCCGTCCGGCAAGGGTTCTATTCGCTTGATGAACAGGCAGTTACGGCCAAAAACATCGCCGGTAAAAACATAGATGCCGGGTGTAAGAACGCGGCCTCCACAATCAACGAAAGCAACAGCCTCACAGGGTTCGATAGTCGGCTGCATTGAATCACCTTCCATCCGGCAGCTCTTAACTCTGTTTCCAAAATCATTAATATTGTCAGAGCCGAACAGCATTTGTGGAGATTTAATTGGCTCGTTGAAAGAAAGTGAATTTTGCATTTTCATTTCCTCAGGGTGAGTTTGGTCACACCATTTAAGGTGTTTTATTAATTTTTTTACTTATAGTGATTTAATTTCGAAGTTATTTATTTGTTCGTTTACTTCTTCTAACGTTTTTACAACTAAAGTAATTAATGCGTGTTCTCTTATTTCTTCTTCGGATGTCATTTTTTCAAGGAGTAACCATAATGAAGATGAACAACAAGTTATATCGTGCGCCCAACTCATGACCATAGCGCTTGTTTCATCTTTATTGAGAACTACAGTATCAGTTATCATTGTTTGTTCTCCGGCCAGTCATGCCCGATTTCGCGATTTAAAACTGAAAGGTTTTTCTTTAATTGGTTAATACAAATTTGAATGAGAGCTGCTGGCTTATAGCCAGTATCTGGATCAGATTCGGCATATTCAAGCACGTTTACCACGCGATCAATATCCATAGCTAGCTTATGGATGGGACCATTTTCAGATACCAATTGTTGAGTGCTCATCTTCCTGCTCCGTTTGCTTGTTGATGATTAAACAATACATAACGTATTAATCACCGTCAATACAAAACGGATTAATCTGATGTATTAATTTTTATATCGATGTTTGTTAAGGGTTTTTTGTTTGATTTCGTGACGGGGGGGATAAAAAAAGCCGCTTTCGCGGCTTGTGCACTATGGCAGGTTGGTTATCTTTGCGTCAACCACGACGCCGATAATACGGCAATTACCGTTTATGGGAATGATGGGATATTGAGGGTTTAACGGCTTGAGAAATCGTTGACCAGCATCGATAACCAGCTTTTTGAAAGTGGCCTCGTTATCCCCATCGAGCTTAGCGACAACTAACTTTCCGTTGATGGGTTCAACCTGAGGATCGACCAGTATAACCATGCCTTCAGGAATGCTAAGCCCAGCTGGCGATGTCATCGAATCCCCTCTGACATCTAACCAGAATGAATCTTCTGAACATTCCACGGTTGTATCATACCAGCGGTCGATCGCGCGCCTATCATATGGTTCCACTGCTTCCATCCAATCCCCTGCGCTGACCCAACTGATTACGGGGTAGCTTCCTTTCGATTCATTCATGGCGTGAAATGACACATTGTAATCAGCTCTTGCGTCGCTCACTGCGCCGTCAGCGTCAACCACAAAACCTGGCATTTGTAGAATTTTAAAAATTTTTGCTATGACCTCCAGGTTAGGTTCACGTCTTCCGTTCAGCCAATGGCCTAGCCCACCCTGTGTCATACCGAGTGCTTCAGCTAGCTGTTCTTGAGTCATTCCGACTTCTTTCATCCTGGATTTGGCCAGGTCCTGCCATCTCTGTTTCATAGACATGATTATTACAATCCGTATTTTTTGAGCAACTTCCATTTTGTATTATTGTTTTATGTGTGTATAGTACGTTATGTATTATTTAGATGGGAACTATCCGAATGAGCGGTATTAAGAGCCTAAGGCTGAAAGCAAAAGTGACCCAGGGGGAGCTGGCAGCGTTGATCGCTAGCTCTCAAGGGGCCATTAGCCACTACGAAACTGGTCGTCGAATCCCAGATATTGAAGTTGGGAAACGCATTGTGAGCGCCTTTAGGCAGCTCGGATATGAAACCAGTCTGGATGAGGTTTTTTCCGATGAACATACCGGAGAGCAACTTCGATAACGCACTGCTGCCGGATACCCACTCAAAAGCTGATGCCGAGTGGATTAAGCAGCAGTTACTTAGCCTGACACCAACTGCACGACAAAAAGCTATCCAGCGTTATGCAGCTGTGTATCAGGAGACGTTCGAGGCCGAACCCGTTTCATACCGCAAGGAGAACCGGGCAAGGCATGAAGCAAACACAAGGCTTCGCCTGTTTGTGAGAAATCAGGGCAGAGCTTTACAGGGGTATACCGCCGAACCTCCCCTGGCTGGAACGCAATCGCGATCCTGATTGTTTCGGGTTTAAAGGTACCCGAACAGAAGCAGGCTTAAAGGTGCCTGTTCAGGTTGGCAACCAACTGACCCAACTCCTCATATGTACTAGGGAGGTAGTACGTTTTTATGGGGAAGAGGGAAAGGGGGTAAGGGGGATTGGGTGTAGGGGCAGGAATAGGGTCTTTTCCAACAGGAGAGATCCATTGGTTAAGTAGATCACTGTCTTAAGGGCGCAATTTAAAAAAACGCCTGTATCAGCAAGGCAGTACAGAGCGCTCAGGCGCTGAGAAACGAAAAGTGTTCTTCCTGGAAGAGTGATTTTTCAGAGGAGCTGAATCAGAAGGGAGGCTGGCAGCCTTTGGGGAGGCCACCAGCCATGTGAGGGGGAATCCATGAAAACCACATCACAAAATGATTATCTCATCAGCACGGGGGCAGCACAATGGAGCTGACGATCACGCCGAATTTTGCACAGGATAGAGCGCTAAACATGTTGCGCCGTGAATGGAAGGCAAACGACACCTTCATGGTGTACTCGCCAACCGGTAGCGGTAAAACGGGTTTGGCCGCCTTCATCGTTGCCGGGTTTGTCAGCCGTGGTATGCGTGTCCTGTTCTGTGCACCGTACACCATCCTGATCGGTCAGACGGCTAATCGGTTCGTGGAGTACGGGTTACCGGGGGATGAAATCGGTTATATCTGGGCGGATCACCCGAACTACGATCCGGACCGGAAAATTCAGATTGCCAGCGCCGACACGCTTATTCGTCGTGTTTTTCCTGAAAATATCGATCTGCTGATTATCGACGAAGCACACCTGCGTAAAAAACGCATCCTGAAGGATATCGAACGTCTGCGCGGCAAAGGCGTAAAGGTGATTGGCCTGTCGGGTACTCCGTTTTCCCCATTCCTGGGCAAATACTATGACCGACTGATTAAGCCGACCACCATCGGCGAGTTAATCCAGCGTGGCGATCTGAGTAAATACGAATTTTACGCGCCAACTAAGCCGGATCTGAAAGGTGTTAAAACCAAAGCATCGCTTGAGTACGGCAGCGATTACAACGAAACGCAGCTCGCTGAAATCATGTGCGGCTCTACGTTGGTGGGCGATATCGTACAGAACTGGCTGGAGAATGGCCGGGATCTGCCTACCATCGCTTTCTGTGTCAACGTAGCCCACGCCAATTACCTGACAATCCAGTTTAACCTGGCGGGTGTTAACGCTGAGGTAATGACCGCCGACACTCCAGTGGATGAGCGGCAGACCATCATTCACCGCTTTGAAACCGGTGCAACGAAAATCATCGTTAGTGTGGGTGTTCTGGTGGCCGGCTTCGATAGTGACGTTCGTTGCATCATCTACGCCAGGCCAACAAAAAGCGAAATTCGCTGGCTGCAGGCGCTCGGGCGTGGCTTGCGCACCGCGCCGGGTAAAGAGTCCTGCCTCATCTTCGATCACAGTGGCACCGTGCACCGTCTGGGTTATCCGGATTCAATCGAGTACGACGATCTTCCTGGTAAGTCTGACGGCATGGAGGAAAGCGCTCGCCGCGCAGCTGAGGAACGGGCCGAAAAGCTGCCACATGAATGCTCTCAATGCCATTACATGAAGCCAGCTGGCGTCTATGTATGCCCGAAATGTGGGCATAAGCCGCTGGGCGGTGAGGACGTCGATACCGACACGGGCCGCAAACTCAAAAAGCTGGGTAAAAACCAGCATCAGCCCACGAAGGCAGAGAAACAGGCCTGGTGGAGTCAGATCAAATTCTATCAGCGCCAGCGCGTATCGCAGGGGAAAAAGCCCGTCAGCGATGGCTGGTGCGCAAACACCTTTCGCGAACGGTTTGACGAGTGGCCTAACGGGTTGAGCGATTTCCCGATGGAGATCACGCCGACCGTCTCTAATTTCATCCGGCACAAATTGATTGCGTATGCGAAAGGGCAGGAGAAGGCAAAGCGCCTGCAGGAGGCATCAGGAACGGCAGCTCCATCCTCAGTACAGCAAGCACAGAAAGCGATTAGCGATATCAAACAGCAGTTAGGAAAACGAGCATGAAGACGGCAGAAGCGGCAAAAGGTCAATGGGCAATGATTTTTGAGCACTTCGGGTTACCTCCCATTAATGCCAGAAATCACTTTAAAGGCGAATGTCCGGTATGTGGTGCGCGGGGAAAGCTGCGTATTGATGACCGGGACGGCCGGGGAACATGGATCTGTACCTGCGGCAGCGGTGACGGAATGAAGCTTGTCACTCTGACACAAGGGAAGCCATTCAATGAAATTTGCAGGGAAATAGACCAGCTGATTGGTAATAACTTTACCCGCGAAGCGTTCCCGCGCACTTCAGATGCAGTAAGTGCCCGTGATCGGGTTCTGTCCAAATTTTCGAAACTGGTCAACCTGAAAGGAACTACCGGGGCGGATTATCTGCAGGCCAGGGGAATTTATCAGCTCCCACAAGAGGCGGTGAAGTTCAATGATAAACAACGCTACGGCGGTAAGGTTTACCAGTGTCTGTATTCACTCGCAACTGACGACAAAGGCGAGCTTTGCTATCTGCACAGAACCTTACTGGACGGCAATCAGAAAGCCCAACTAAGGGATTCTGCCGGAGCGAAGCGCCAGAAATCTCTTCAGGACGAAAGCTATCTGGATCATGCCCGTTCAGTCGCTATTCGCATGTTCCCGGTAGCGACGACCCTCGGAATTGCCGAGGGTATCGAAACGGCTCTTTCCTGCAAGCAGCTGTACAACGTTAACACCTGGGCCACCATGACCAGCGGATTCATGAAGAAATTCCGTGTTCCTGCAGGTGTGAAAAATTTGATTATTTTCGCAGATCGAGACGTAAACAGCGCCACCGGATTGGCTGCGGCCACGGAATGCGCCCATGCCAACTTACTGGCAAAAAATGACCTGGAAAAAATCAGCATCTACTACCCGGATAACGGGGATTTTAACGACATGCTCATGAACGGCGATCAGGTTCGTGAGGTGGTTTTCTTCAAGAAAAAGGCGGCTGCGTAATGCGTACTGATAACAACGAACATAAAGCACTATTCACCATCCCGACGGCAGCGCACAGCTCCGCCCTCGCAAACATCAAGCCTCTGCCCGAGCAACGGAGAATCACCGGGCATAAGCAGACTGACGCTTATCTTTGGGTGCTGGAGGTGATCCGTCTGAACGAACCAGCACATCTGGACGCAGCCGAAGCCGCGCTGGAGAAAATTGAAATCTCCCCAAAAGAGGCCGAGGAACGTTACGCGCGTTATTTGCTGGCGAATGGTGGCGATCCTTTCCAGGTTGCCTTCGGTACCATCGGCATGGATAACCCGGCCCGGGTAATCAAGAACGCCCGTGAGAACATCAAAAAATCAGCATCAGTCAGGGCCACGTTCGGCAGCTATGAGGCAGCTCTCGAAGATGTGGAGGCCGAGCGAGTAATCAAGTCTTCCCCGAAATTTATCGACGATCACCGTTGGGGATGGACTCCGGCCGAGAAGAAAGCTGGCAGCATTAACGGCAGCCGTATGAACGAAATTGATGAACAGCGCCGGGCATTTGTTGATGGATATCGCGATGTGTTGCCTGAGCCTTTTACGCTGTCCGATGTTGTTCGTGAATTTATTTACTGGGACTGGCTCTATAGCGTTCGCCACACTTCAAGCCAGGAGCTGGGCGATGAATTTGGTTACTCCGAGCATCACGAATCCGTATATGACCGCGAGCGCTACCTTGAAAAGTTGCTGGCAACCATCAAACCCGTAACGCGCGTCGAAGCCGTGGAGGTATGTCGCTGGTTTCTTGACAGTGGAAAGGACGAATTTATGGAAAACCACGGCGCGGCGGTGATTCTTAACCTGGTAGGGGAGTGTGAAGAATGAAACTGGAGGCATCACTAAAACACTTTAGCCCTCAGGGTATGCACATCAGCGACGACGTGAAAGGAACCTCTCCGGATAGAATCACCGGCACCGATGTTATGGCGGCGATTGGTACCACCAGCAGCCGAGCGCGGTTTGGTCTGGCTGCCTTCTTTGGTAAGACCGGGATCAGCAAAAGCGATGAGCAACTGGCTGTACAGGCTCTGGCGCGTCATGCAATGGAATCAGCGCCCAGGAATGTACGTAAAGCAGCAGCAGGCGAGTTTGGCTGGTGCATGCTGGTGCTCGCACAATTCGCCTTTGCCGAATACTCCCGTTCAGCGGAAACCAGCGTGACGTGTCACAGCTGCAGCGGCAGAGGATTAACCTCTCAGTATGAGGATGTGATCAAACATCCTGGAGTCTTCAACTCTGACGGAATGGAAATCGTACCGCCGAAAATCAAGCACGAACTGGTCAAGCGTAAATGCGCGGCATGTAACGGTAAAGGTGAGCTGCTGGCCCGATGCCGTTGCGGCGGCAAAGGTGAGGTGCTCGACCGCAAAGCCACAAGCGAGCGCGGCGCGCCGGTGTTCAAAACCTGCGAGCGCTGCAGCGGAAACGGATTTTCTGGGGTGCCGTCTACTGCAGCCTATAAAGCGATACTGAAGCGAGTCCCGGATCTGCACGTCAGAACGTGGACCCGTAACTGGAAACCGTTTCTGGAGGTGCTTGTCGACGTCTGCCACAGGGAAGAACAAAAAGCAGACTCGGCGTTTCAGGACGCAACGAGCTTTCGTGATGATGTGAACAAAATTTAGCATATTAGCGACTTAAAACTTGATTTTGTCCGAACTTGTCGTGTATGCTTCAAATCGTAGGTTATTGCGCCTGCACGAAATCAAACCCGCCTCCGAGCGGGTTTTTTTATGGCCGTAACAGGGAAGAGCATTGGGCTTATGGGCGTTCTGCGTCGAGGGCCACCCTTCGGGGGAAAGAGTGACGATAACCCGTCACAGTAGGCTCAGTGCTCTCCCCGTTACGGTTAATTGCAGTCCCCAGAGACAAGCCGAAGATAAGCATCGGCAACCGTAACCAATTACTCCCGAACCAGGTCAACACGAATGAATACATTCATCATTTGTGCATCCGGCCCGTCTCTCAATAAATCAGATTGCGAACTGATCTCCGGATCGGGGCTGCCGGTTATTGCTGTTAACTCCACCTGGCGAGCCGTGCCTGATTGTGAATATATTTACGCGGGTGATCTGCGCTGGTGGGATGCAAACATCGATGTTCTGCCTTCCTCCGCCTCTCGCTGGACCTGTAATTACCGGGCTCATAAACGCTATGGGCTAAATCTGTTTGATACAGATACCCGGTGGGCCTTCAACTCTGGGCAGCGCTCAATTCTGTTTGCTGCCAGTCTGGGGGCGAAAAACATCATCCTGTTAGGGTTTGACTGCTCTATTAATGGCGGTAGTCACTGGCATGGTGATCACGTCGGGCTGGATAACCCTACAGCGGAGAGTGTCACGCGATGGCGCGGAGAGTTTGCCAATACCGCCAGAGCGCTGGCCGGCAAGGTGAATATCATCAACAGTAGCCGCCAGACAGCGCTTAAATGCTTCAGGTGTCTTGGCCTCGAAGAGGCTTTATCAAACGCTCTGCCGTAAGTTTTCCGCAAAATAATTTCCTTTTTCAACACACAGCACCCCGGACCCGGAGGTGTGGAATGCATCGTATGAATGACCAGTCAGGTAATGTAATTACCCAGTTTTTCGCGTGGCTGGCAGCTGTATCAGCGGCTCTGGGATTTTCAACCCAGGACATGGTTTTCATGTTTTTCGGTCTGATTGGCGTACTTCTCTCTCTGGCCTCTTTTATATCCGGTCGGCTTGACGCCAGAAAACTCCATAAAGAGGACCAGCGCCGCACTCAGTTGCTGGAAAAATATTTTGATGATGCCCGAAAGCTACCTCCTGAGGATCGTCCGGCAAGCGTCAAGGTTGTTACAGATGCCATTAACAGGATAAACGCAAATGCAAAATAAAAAGGCAGGTGCTGCGGGTATTGTTTGTTCAGTTGCTGCGATCATCGCGATAGTGCTCGGTAACGGGCATGTTCGAACCAATGACCGCGGACTTGAGCTCATCGGTAACGCGGAGTCATGTCGTCGTGATCCTTATGTTTGCCCCGCTGGTGTGCTCACCGATGGCATGGGCAACACCCACGGGGTTAAACCCGGCACAGTTAAAAACGACCAGCAGATCGCGGCGGAATGGGAAAAAAATATTCTCGATGCAGAATCTTGCGTTAACCGGTACGCCAATGGCAAAAATCTCAGCGACGATACCTTTTCTGCAGTAACGTCAATTACATTTAACGTCGGATGCCCAACGATGAAGCAGTCGACAATGTTTGCATTATTTCGCGAGCAGAAATCGGCGTGGCCTTCAGCCTGTAATCAGTTCCCTCGCTGGGTGTATGCTGGGAAGACTATTCTTCCTGGCCTTGTTAAACGGCGCGACGCAGAAAAACAGCTCTGCTTGGATGGTCTGAAATGATCACTCTTGCCGATATCAAAGCCTCATGGCGCCTGATACTGCTTGCTACCGTCATTGCGGTAGTCGCCGTGCTGTGTGTCCTGTTGGCAAACAGCCGCTCTGACGTTGCTACGCTGAAGAGTGATAACGACGTTCTGCGCAGTGACAACACCCTGCAGGGGACGGTTATCGCTGCTCAGGCTTTCAACTTCAACCGGTTTAACCAAGTGGCCGAAAACGCCAGCCGACTAAATTCACTGATTGATGCCAGCTCCGATAACACGGTTATCGAATACCGGGAGATCCTCCGCCGTGAAAAAACCTGTGATCTGCCTGTTCCTGCTGATGTCGCTGGGGGGCTGCTCGAATACACGCACCGTCTACGTGCCAGCGCAATGCACACCGATTCCGGGGGCGCTGACGCAGCCGGTGATAGCGCCACTACCACCAGCGCGCTGACGTATTGCCAGGCTGTTCTCTGGATCAAGCCGCTGCTGGCCACTATCGAAAAAGCGAATAACCAGCTGGCTGGAATACGCAAAATTGAGAATGAAAGGCAATAGATTTAAGATAGTTTCGCCGCCAGTCATTGCTGGCGACGATTTTATTCAAAAGATCAAAATAAGAGTAACTACTCTCTTTTGCCTAACAGGTAAACTACTTTTGATTTCAATTTGTTGAACCACTCCTCATTCTCGTGAATGTCTTCATCGAAAATCATACTTTCGTCAATGGTGTTACCCATTAAGCCAGCAGATTTGCCGATACCCTCGTTTACTACAGCGGACATGGTTACCACAGCAATTCGCAAAGCTTGAATTTCCAACTTCAATTCTTCATTTTCTGTTTCAAGTTCAATAACTCTATTTTCGAGTTCAGACATTGTGATCACCTCAGCTGTTAAAAGCATAATGTATCATGAACCTTTTCATATGATGAGGGGGCAACGGCATAGCATGATTGGGAGCACACAAGAATAGCTTTCGAGACCTTTTTATTAGCATTATCAAGTCCATTCGGCGAGTGGCTTTGATAATGTTTTTTGAGTGAGGATTGTTCAGTATGGCTTCGATAAAAGAATCCACTGATGCCAATGGACAATCAAAATATTACGTCCACTGGAAGGATGAAAAATCCGGTCATGGGCGCCGCCGCATCTTTAAGAATATTGATGATGCTGCACATCTTTTCTGGCAAAAACAGAATATGGAGCTGGATTGTAGAACAGCCAGCTGGACCGGAATAGACCATTCCTGGACTTTCCGAAAGTTAATTCTGTTTTATCTGGGGTATCAGGCCGGCAAGCTGGAAAAAAATATCATTCGGTTGTCGTCATATACTAAATGCCGTCACGATCTTCTCGCTGTAGACGGGCCGATACTGGGAAAAAATATTCTCCATATCAGCCATCGAGATATCGTTGATTCGGTTCGCACCGGCTGCCATCGCTGGATTCGTTCGGCTTTCTTCCTGCTGGTGGAAAAACGGCTCATCACTTTTAACCCTGTTGACCGTCCCGCGCGCCGGAAGCGTCGACCCATCACCATACCGCCATCATCATCGGTCAGGGAGCTACTGAATAACGCGCCAGTTCGTGAGCGTATCGCGTGTTGGCTCGGGATTTGTGGCCTGCGCATCGGTGAGGTTCTTGCGGTTACTTATAACGACGTGTCAGCCGACTGGATCGACATCCGGGGGCATGTTGTTGACGGCGTTATACATGAGGGGCTGAAAAGAGGCGTGGAGCGCCGGGTACGGATGCCGCGTGAGCTTTTCGCGTTGCTGGATAAAAATAAGCTTGGTTCCTCTGAGCCTCTTATCTGCAACCAGTTTACCGGTGCATGCCTCGCTACCAGCTACGGCACTCAGGGCGTTCTCGTCAGAACCCTGAACGACTATGGCATTAAACGATTCCATCATCTTCGCCACTTTGCTGTATCTCGCCTGGCAAACAAAGGCGTCGATATTCTGAAGGTTTCCCGACTTATTGGGCATTCGAACATCAAAACCACAATGGACGTTTACGGTCACCTGTTCGGTGAAGTGGTGGAGATGGATCTGGACTGAGTTATCCACATAGTGGAAATATTAGGGCGATCCACTATCTCCCCATTCTGCGCGGCCTCCGGGCATCAAATCGCAGTTTTTACGGAAAATCGATAACTCCGCATTTTTTGACGTTTTTAATTCCGCACTCAAACCCAGAAGGCTTGCGGCCCCGGAGCAGATTTTTTCTCAGAATTATTCCGCACGTAAAATGCGGAAAAATAATTTTGAACAAAATATAAACAGCACTCGATTTCAGGTAAGCGTATGGCCCGTAAAAATAGCTTTAAGAAGGCCTACGTCGGTATCGTTATTGATATGGCTCTGGCCCGTAACAAGATCTCAAACCGTATGGTTGCCCAGCGACTGGAAATTGACGAAGCGACTATCCGTAACTGGCGCAAAGAACATGCCGACTTTAATCGTGCCTTTACCGAGGCTCGCGAAATTCTGATGGAAAAGATTAACAACGTTGCAGGTAAAAGCCTGGACGTTCGCAAGCGAAAGATTGTTAGCCGGGGACCAAAGGGGCTGACAACAACCATTGAAGATGTTCTGCCCACGCATAACGATATTGCTGTTTTCTCGAAGACGCTCGGTCTTGGTACCAGTGTCTATAGCGAGGAAGAACGCCAGCGTGATGTGCTTCGCGAGGTGATGAAACACAAGGTGGCTGGGAAATACTCCGCGCTGGAGGCGGCGCAGCTGCTTGAGGCTGAGGGGATAAAAGTTCCGGCAACCCTCCTTATGGAGCTGGAAGCACCGAAGATTTTCGAATCGTTCAACAATATGGACGAGGCAGCCAAAGCCGACGCGGCGAACCTGACCCCGCAGGAAGCAGCAGACATCTACAAAAAATACCTGGGCTGAAAATTGCAAAAACAGGCGTTTCGAACCGTAAAAACGCTATGCACTTTTTGACCCGTTTTATGCACATTTTATTCATCTCGATTTGACCACTTTTCTGTTCAAAACAGAGGCTTCGCGCCGTTTGCGTGATGGGTGCTGTTGCGCCAGTGCGGGTAACGACCATTATGTTAAATCGGGGCGTTTTTGAGGAATTTTTCTGTGCCGATCCCGTTCCCCTTTGACTTCCGCAAACCGGACTATACCGCCGTGTTTGAGTGGAGAATGGAGAGGCTGGAGCGGATCAGGAAAGCGCCTGAAATGCTTCCGGCACTCCGTGAGTTTTACCGCACTAACCCGGCCCAGTTCATCATCGACTGGGGCATGACGACGGACCCGCGTAACCTCGATTATGGCCTGCCTGCCACCATCCCGTTTTTGCTGTTCCCCCGCCAGGAGGAATGGATTCACTGGATCATGGACAGGCGCGCCAATCTTGAGCATGGACTGACAGAAAAAAGCCGCGAAATGGGGCTTAGCTGGACCTCTATCGGACTGGCCTGTTCGCTTTGCCTGTTCAATAAAGAAATGGTGATCGGGTTTGGTTCCCGTAAAGAGGAATATGTCGACAGTACCGGCGACCCGAAAGCACTGTTCTGGAAAGCGCGTAAGTTTGTCGAGCTGCTGCCGGTTGAGTTTCGCGGTTCATGGAATGACAAAAAGCACGCACCTTACATGCGCGTGGAGTTTCCGGAAACGGGCGCGGTCATTAAGGGTGAGGCAGGCGATAACATTGGCCGTGGTGACCGTACCACGCTTTATTTCGTAGATGAGTCGGCATTCCTCAAACGGCCATTAATCATCGATGCTGCGCTCTCTCAGACGACCCGCTGCCGTATAGACCTCTCATCCGTTAACGGCATGAATAACCCCTTTGCACGTAAGCGCCACAGCGGAAATATCCCGGTGTTTACGTTCCACTGGCGCAGCGACCCGCGCAAGGATGATGAGTGGTACCGCAACGAATGTCTGAAAATTGATGATCCGATTATCGTTGCTCAGGAACTGGACCTGAACTACAGCGCATCCACAGAGGGGATTCTCATTCCTTCTGAATGGGTACAAGCTGCCGTCGACGCGCATATCAAACTGGGTATTCAGCCCAGCGGCCAGCGCCTCGGCGCAATGGATATCGCAGACGAAGGGAAAGACAAAAACGGCTTTTCTTGCCGCTATGGCTTCCTTCTGCAGAACGTTCATGAATGGTCTGGCATTGGGAGTGACATCTACGCCTCTGTCGTTAAATCGTTTGGGTACTGTGACGATTACGGTCTGGATGAATTCCGTTTCGATGAGGACGGTCTGGGCGCGGGTGCACGTGGCGATGCTCGCGTGATAAACGAGCTCAGGCAGGCTGAAGGCCGGGGAACAATCACAGCTACGCCTTTCCGTGGTAGCGGTGGCGTATTCGATCCGGAAGATGAAGCCGTTCCTGGTGATAACGGTAAAGAGGCGCGCCTGAATAAAGACCTCTTCGCGAACGCGAAAGCACAGAGCTGGTGGCATCTTCGCAAGCTGTTTCGTAACACCTTCCGCGCGCTGAACGGGATGGACTACAACCCCGACGAAATCATTTCTATAAGCAGCGAGATAGAAAATATTGACCGCCTGCTGATGGAGCTTTCACAGCCTACGTGGTCGAAAAACGCCGTCGGTAAAATCCTCGTGGATAAACAGCCGGAAGGTACAAAATCGCCGAACCTCGCCGACGCCGTGATGATTAACTACGCGCCGATGGATTCCTCTCTTGATAATTGGGCCAAACTGGCCGGAGCGTGACATGTCCCGTAAGAAACGCCAGAACGGCGCACAAAAGCCCGTTGCGACAGCTGACGGGTACAACAATTTCACGGCCAAACTTGGCAGCGACACCAGAAACATACAGACGGGCGGAATGTACATGCCCGGGTACATCAGCCGTAACAGGGTGATGCTGGAGTTTGCGTATCGTTCATCGTTCCTTGTTGGTGCCGGTGTGGATGCGATGGCCGATGATATGACCCGCAAGGGGATTAACATCAGCTCAAAGCTGAAACCAGGACAAAAGGGCAAGCTCGAAACCTTCTGGGATGAGCTCGCTATATGGGATGGGCTTAACGATAACCTCAAATGGTCACGATTGTACGGTGGCGCGGTGCTGGTGGTTCTGCTTGAAGGGCAGGATATGTCCTCCCCGCTAAAACTGGATCGTATCAAAGAGGGGCAGTTTAAGGGCGTGATGAGCCTTGACCGCTGGATGGTTAACCCGAGTTATTACGATCTCGTTACCGATTACGGTCCCGATTTTGGGAAACCGAAATATTACAAGGTAATCACGAACCAGCAGGGGATCCCCCCCTGGAAGATCCACCATAGCCGCGTTATCCGCATGGAGGGCGATACGCTACCTTTCCAGCAGGCCCAGACGGAAAACGGCTGGGGGATGTCTGTTGTGGAGCGTATTTTCGAGCGTATCGAGGCGTTCGATACTGCGACGGTTGGCACCACACAGCTGATCCACAAAGCGCATCTGCGGACATACAGCATTGCTGAACTTCGAAAAATACTTGCTGCAGGCGGCGACCTCGAAAAAGCGCTGATGAAGCACATGGACATGATCCGACAGTTTCAGACCATCGAAGGTATGACCATCATGGACGCTGCGGACAAGTTCGAAACGCACAGCTACACGTTCGCGGGTATCGCGGATGTCCTTCTGCGTTTTGCTGAGCAGGTTTCCGGCGCGACGGGAATTCCTCTCGTCCGTCTGTTCGGGCAGTCACCGGCAGGTTTCAACACCGGCGACGGCGATCTGGAAAACTACTACAGCCGGGTTAACTCGTTGCAGGAGAGACGCTTACGCCGACATATCCGCTGGCTGCTCGATATCTCCTGGCGTTCTCTGTTCGGCGAACCACTACCTGACGATTTTACTTTCGAGTTTAACAAGCTCTGGGAGATGTCAGACGTGGACCGTGCAGCGATGGCGAACAATGTGGTTACCGCACTCGGTACCGCCGTTCGTGAGCTCGGGATGACCTCTGCAGCGGCGCTTAACGACCTCAGGAACATTTCTGATGTGATTGGCATCGGTGGTTCTATCACTGACGAGGACATAGAAGATGCGAAGGCCCAGTGGGAGGAGGATGAACCTGAAACCATCCCTCCGCCGCCGTTCGGAGATCCAGTATCGAAAAAGCCTGTTGGCGATAGCAAATCAGATAGGGCAGATCGTCGATGGTACCTACGATGGTTCACAGGCCAGCGCTGACAGCATTTCGAAAACGCTGGTGGACTATTCCGAGGTAATCAGCGACTGGGCAGAGCAGGTCGGGCGAAGGATGTTTGCCCAGGTCGAGCAGGAGGAATGGAACCTGTGGAAATCGGTATCAGAGGAAATCGGCGCTGGCCTGCGCGATGTGGTGGGTAATACCCCCGTCGGTCAGGTGGCGCAGGATATCGTGTATCGCCAGATTCAGCTGATGAAGTCCCTGCCGCTGGAAGCAGCCGATCGCGTGATGGACATACAACAGCGCGCAATGCAGGCGGTTATCACTGGCGAACGTCCGGACGAGCTCTACGAGATGATCATGGCCTCCGGTGACGTGGCCGCCAGCAGGGCGCAGCTGATTGCCCGTACAGAGATTGGACGTGCTAGCGGCGCGCTGACGCAGGCCAGAGCCCTTTCGGTTGGCTCAGAGGGCTACTGGTGGCGTATTGAGGGGGCCGGAACGCGGAATTCTCACCGCAAGATGAAAGATAAATTTGTGCGCTGGGATAACCCGCCGACGCTGGACGGTATGACCGGACACGCCGGATGTTTGCCGAACTGCAAATGCTGGCCTGAAGTACAGATTCCAGCACCGAGAAAATGAAAAATACGGCTTTGAGCATTCATTTCATGCGAACTGCAATACCCGCGAAATGTTATGAAAATGTTGTATTCGAAAAGACCGATTTTCAGCCCAGTTAATCGCTACTTTTACGGCTTTAAGGGGACATTTTAATCGAGTCCATTTTCGTCGGTGCGGGTAAGAACCCTTATGTTAAATAGCCCGTTATTTCGAACATTTTTCCCATCTCACAAGGTCGCCTCCGGGCGGCCTTTTTGTTGCCCGTAATCGAGCAGGTAACCCATGAAATATTTCTTCACCACACGCCTGGGCGAAACGCGCTATCTGCAGGCGGACGGCTCGCTGCTGTGTAAAGACGTGCCGATCGCACGCACAGGTACGCAGGTCTATTTACCTGAGGAAATCGACCTCGAACCGGACGGCACCGGCACGGTGACAGTCTGGCGAACAGAAGACGAGGTGTTTTCCCCGGAGACGATGGCGAGCTTTGAGGGCGTAGCCGTCACGCTGGGGCATCCAGAGGACAGCCTGGGCAACATCGTTTTCGTGAACCCTTCTAACTTCGCAGAGCTGGCGCACGGACACATTCAGAACGTCCGGCGCGGCACCGGCGATAAATCGGATCTGCTCATTGCTGACGTGCTGATTAAACGGCAGGAAGCAATCGACGCGGTGAATTCTGGCCTGACCGATGTCAGCTGTGGCTATGACGCTCAGTACAAGCAGCTGGCACCTGGCAAAGGCAAGCAATACCAAATCACAGGTAACCACCTCGCTGTCGGTATCGACCGGGGGCGTGCTGGTGGCCGCTGTGCAATCGGGGATTCCATCCCATCAACAACAAAGGAGAAGCCTGTAATGTCATGGCTTAAAAAACTGGCTCAGGCCATTAAGACGAAAGATGAGGATGCACTGGCAAAACTCATCGACGAAGCGCCGGATATGCCGTCTGATGGCATGCCTTCAATCCCCGGTTCCTCTATCACCATCAACATTCCTTCACAGGCCACCGCCTTACCTGAGGGCAATCGCACCACAACGGACGAAGGCGATCCGAACAAAGGCAAAACCGGCACCGGAGATGAAGAAATTCCGGAGTGGGCGAAAGCGCTGCTGGCTCGTCTGGAAAAGCTGGAGGGTAAAACCACCGACGGCGATTCGGACCCGGGCAACATGACCACCGACGAAGATGAAGAAGAAAACCGCAAAGTGACAGGTGATGCAGCCTTTAAGCGCAACCTGATCGCCGATGCGGAAATTATCTGCCCTGGCTTCCAGCCTGCTGGCGATAAGAGCCTGAAGCGTCAGGTGCTGAGTCATGCAATGCGCACCGGCGACAGCCTGAAATCGTTCGGAGTGGATGATTTCTACAAAGCGCCAAAGGCTACGGTCGATGCGGTGTTTACTGCCGCTGTGGCGCTGCATAAGGCGAAAAATCAGCTGACCCCGCTAAACAACATCACCCGCACCACAGACAGCGGAATCAGCACTAAGCACCTTTCCCCGGCAGAACTGAACAAGGTCAACGCCGAATTCTGGGCAAAAAACAAATAAGGTAAATCATCATGGCAGGTACTGCATATTTAACGCGCATGCCCCTGGGCATTGCCGGGGGCGTTACCCGTCCTCGTGATCTCACCATCGAGCCAGTTAGCCTGGACCACACGAAGCAGTTCGCGTCCTACGGGCTGCCAGGTAAATACGTGAACGATAAATTCGTTCCGCTGGAGTCTGGCGACACCATTAGCAAAGTGAAAGGGATTCTGGTTCGTCCGTTCCCGATCACCTCTGCTCTGGACCTTGCTTACATCGGTGTGACGGCTAATCAGGTTGGTGACAACCTGAAACGCGGTTACATCTGCGTAACTGCTACTGCAGGCAACGCGGCGACCGCGAAAAAAGGCGATCCGGTTTACGTTCGCGTGGCTGGTGGCACTACTCAAAGCCCGGTTGGCTCCTTTGTGCTGTCTCCGGACTCTACCGCATCAAATACACCTCAGCTGCCAAATGCAGAGGTCATGGGGCCGGGTGAAGCCGACGGCCGTATTGAAATCGCTTATAACATCTGAGGGAATAATTAATGTTTACAATTGACAGAGCGACCATCGACTCCACCGGCGCGTTTCTCGTCGGCGAACTGGAGCGCATGGATCAGACGCTGAACATGCCTTTAGTGTCCTACAAATGGTCACGTGACATGCCGCTGCGCAGTGACATTTCTATCGCTGATGAAGTGTCATCCTTCACTAATACCGATTTCGTCGGCGTTGGTGGTCCAAACCCTAACGGTAAAAACTGGATCGGTAAAAAAGCCACTGCCATTCCTGGTATCGAGCTCGATATTCAGCCTACCCGTAACAACCTCACCTTGTGGGGGCAGGAAATCAGCTGGACGGTGCCGGAACTGGCTTCTGCCCAGAAACTGGGCCGTCCTGTTGATGTCCAGAAATACGAAGGCATGAAGCTGAAGTGGAACATGGACACCGACGAACAGGTTTATATCGGTGATAACGAGCTCGGCGTTGCTGGCCTGCTGAACCTGCCGGATGTTACTCCTGTTGCTGCAGCCGCAGCGTGGACCGCAACCACTGATCCGGATGTGATTGTTCAGGATATCAACCTGGTGCTGTCTGATGGCTGGGTTCGTTCTGGTTATGCGGTCTGCCCGGCAAAGATCGGTCTGGCTCCGGAGCTGTTCGGCCTGCTGGCGAGCAAAAAGGTTTCCTCTGCAGGGAATATCTCCGTGCTGGAATACGTAAAGATTAACACCATCGCGTTTCAGGAAAACGGCACACCACTGGAGATCGTCTCCATGAAGTGGGCCTCCAAGCGTGGCGCTGGTGGCGCGCATCGTATCGTTGCGTATACCCAGGACGAAAAATACGTTCGCTTCCCAATGGTTCCTCTGCTTAACACGCCGCTGGAGTATCGCGGACTGCAGCAGTTGACCACTTACTACGGCAAGCTGGGCCAGGTGGAAACCCCGTATTCCAATACGATCTCTTACCTGGACGTTCCGGCGTCTTAACCTGAAACGGGCGGGGAAACCCGCCTTTTTTTATGGAGCAAAAACATGAAATACGTTGTTTCCGGTGGCGCGACTCTCAGCTTTGCCGACGGTTCTAAATTTGAGCTGTCTCAGGGCATCCACGACAGTTCCTCTTTCCCGAAAGAAGTTAAGGACCACTGGGCCTTTAAAGCCTATGCGCGCCCGATTGACGAAGCCGACCTGGCGAACGAGCAGAGCAATGAAGACCTTTCTGCGAGCCTTGTTCTCCTGGCAGAAGAAAATAACACCCTGAAAGCGCAGCTGGCTGAGCATGAAAAAACCATCACCGCGCTGGGGAATGAAAACACAGACCTGAAAGCGCAGCTGGCAGCCGCTCAGGCACCAGCAGGCGGTAAACCTGCCGACAGCACGGACAAAACCGATAACACCGGCGGGGACGCGAAAAATGCCAAAAAACAGCAGGCTTCCGACTAACGAGCAGTTCCGCACCGACTTTCCCGAGTTCGCCGATAAAACCCGCTACCCTGACCCCTCAGTGAATTTCTATCTGGGGCAGGCTGATTCACTCCTGAATCAGGACGTGCAGGGCGATCAGTTCGTCTACCTTGCTGAACTATTCACCGCTCACTATACGGAGCTGCGCGGCCGCACGCTGGCCGCAGCTGCCGCAGGTGGAGTGAACAGCAACGGCGCGGCTGGTGTCGTGTCCTCTAAATCCGTGGATAAGGTTTCAGTGAGCTATGACGTGTCCGGGGTAATCAATCCGGATGCCGGTTTCTGGAACAGCACCGCCTACGGGCGCGAGTTCTACTGGTGGTGGTCGATGTTCGGTGCTGGTGGCAGGCAGCTGCTATGAAAAGCGGGTTAACGGTTCGCGCTGACAACGCCGTGGCTGTTCTGGAATCCCTCCGGCAGCTATCCGGAATGGATGTGCTGGTGGGAATACCTGAGGACAAGGCAGGGCGTGAGGATGGCTCTCCGATTAATAACGCGGAACTGGGCTACCTCCACTCGACGGGCGCAACGGTGGAAATCGACGGTACAACGGTCACGCTCCCCCCGCGTCCTTTTCTGGATATGGGGATCGAGGATTCAAAACCCCGAACCACTGCACACCTCAAGGCAGCGGCAACCGCCGCGCTGGAGGGGCAGACTGAAGCAGCGGTGCGTGAGCTGGAGAGCGCCGGACAGATTGCCCGTGACGCTGCAAAAGCCGTTATCGGTGCTGGTGACCGACTGCACCCACTTTCTGAGAAAACCCTCGAACGCAGAAGGGCCGAGGGCATTCCCGGCGAAAAGCCGCTTTACGCCCACGGATACCTGCTGCGCTCAATTAACTACGTCGTGAGGAAAAAATAATGCCTCTTCTCGATGTGAGCGATGTTCTTCTCGATCCTGACTTCATGGACACCAGTCTGGTGTGTCACCGGCAGGTTCAGACGGTGGATGAGGACAATTTCACGAAAAACATAGCTCAGGATATCCCATTCTCTGGCGTGGTGACGGTTGACCGTTCTCTGGAAGCCAGGCGAATGGCGGCAGGCCAGAACATCAGCGGCGCGATCCTCATCGTGACGCAGTTCAGATTAACCCAGGGCCAGCCCGGTTCAGACAGCGCCCCGCGACTTGATGCCGATATCGTGAGCTATAACGGGCGTGCTTACCGGGTGACATTTGTCGATCCGTACACCAGTTACGGCGCCGGATTCGTCCAGGCGCATTGTGAGCTGGTGGACTTTAACGGAGGGACGCCAGTTGAGTAACGACAGCACCGCGCGCGGTTATCTGACGCCTGTCGGGGATAGTCCCCAGTATGACGAGGCGCTGGAGCGTGAAATCAGCCGGTGGATTCGTGGCGTTTCTGGCTTGCCGGCCGCGCTTGTTTTCCCCCGATGGACTGACCCGCAGCCGCAGATCCCAAACAACGGGGTGACGTGGTGCGCCTTCGGTATCACTACCGTTCCCCAGCCGTTAAGCCAGTCCGATGTTCAGGTTTCGGAAGAACAGTCCGAGCAATGGACATGGGAACAGGTAACGGTGATTTGCTGCTTCTATGGCCCTCTGGGGGCCAACACTGCATCAACTTTCCGCGCGGGAATATTCGTCGAGCAAAACAACGCTGAGCTGAATCGCTCGGGGCTTTCGCTGGTGGAGGCCGGGACTATCTACAACCTGCCAGAGCTCATTAATAACCAGTGGGTGAGGCGCTACGACCTCACCATCACGCTGTCCCGCAAAAACATTCGTACCTACAACGTCCGGACGCTGCAAGATGCGCCCGTCTCATTTTTCGGAGACTAAATTATGCCGCAGGGATTACCTGTATCTAACGTCGTTAATGTCGACGTGATCATTGGGCCGCGTGCGGCTACTGGTCGAAACTTTGGTTCGCTGCTCATTCTCGGGAGCTCAACGGTTATCCCGGTTTCTGAGCGCATTCGCCTCTACTCATCCCCGGAAGATATCGGCACAGATTTCGGCGTGGATAGCCCGGAATATGAAGCCGCTACGGTGTATTTCTCGCAATCACCGAAACCGCAGCAGGTGTATGTCGGTCGCTGGGCTAAAACGCTGGTATCGGCTGAAAGCGGTTCGACGGAAACGCTGCTGCAGGCGGTGAACGCCGTTCTGAATTACACGAATTGGTACGGTCTGGCCGTGGCTGACGATGAAGATATCGACGATGCCGACTGGCTGAGCGTGGCCGCTGCGATCGAGGCCTCCAGTCTCAGCCGAATTCTGGCGATTACCACCGCAGAGCCTGAGACGGTAAACGCGACTTCCACTACCGACCTGGCTTATAAGTTGAAGGCGGCAAAATACGCTCGCACGTTTGTGCAATATTCCACCAGCAGCAAGTACGCCGCACTGTCTGCATTTGGTCGCGCGTTCACGGTGAATTTCAACGGCAGCAACACCACCATTACCCTGAAATTCAAGCAGGAGCCGGGGATCACCTATGAAACCCTGACCACCAATCAGGCGGCGGCGCTGGATGCCAAAAACTGCAACGTATTTGTGTACTACCAGAACGATACGGCCATCCTGCAGCAGGGAGTCATGTCCAGCGGTGATTTCTTCGACGAACGCCACGGGCTCGACTGGCTGCAGAACTACGTTCAGACCAACCTGTACAACCTGCTCTACACCAGCACAACCAAAGTCCCACAGACCGATGCTGGCGTTACGCGTCTGCTTTCCAATGTTGAGCAGTCTATGGATCAGTCCGTCACGAACGGGCTGGTGGCTGCTGGCGTATGGAACGGTGGCCCGATTGGGCAGCTGGATTCCGGCGACACGCTGACAAAAGGCTATTACGTCTATGCGCAGCCGATTTCCGAGCAGGCGCAGGCAGACCGTGAAGCACGTAAGGCACCGGTTATTCAGGTGGCCTGTAAGCTGGCGGGTGCGGTTCATTTCGCTGATGTGCAGATCAACGTCGTTCGCTAAGGAGATCATGAATGGCTACTTATTCTTTTATGGACGTCACGGCGTCCCTCTCCGGCCCGACCGGCGAGATTGATCTGGGCTACGGTTCCGCCAGTTCAGAGGAGGGGATCACCGTTGCAATGGGCGGCCCCAAAAATACCATGACCATCGGCGCTGACGGCGAAGTGATGCACAGCCTGCACGCGGATAAAAGCGGCACGGTAACCGTCAACCTGCTGAAGACCTCGCCGACAAACAAAAAGCTGTCGCTGGCGTACAACGCGCAGAGTCAGTCCTCAGGTACCTGGGGAAACAACGTCATTGTGATCCGCAACAAGGTGAGCGGAGACATCATCACGGCGCGCAGCGTGGCGTTCCAGAAACAACCGGATAACGCCAACGCTAAAGCCGGTAATACGATGCCCTGGGTGTTTGACTGCGGCAAAATCGACCAGGTTCTCGGAGAGTTTTAACAGATGGAATGCTCAATCAAAGGCCACGATTACCGCGTGGCAAAACTCAGCGTTTTTGACCAGCTGAAAGTGACCCGCAAACTGCTGCCGGTGCTGGCGGGCATGATGTCAGATTTCGGGAGCATTCGCTCCCTTCTGCCTGCTGATGGCAAAATCGACAACGTGAAATTCGATAAACTACAACCGGTGTTTGAAACCCTGCTGCCGTGTATCGCTGAAAAACTCTCCTCCCTGACCGAAGAAGACACCAACGCGATTATTCATCCGTGCCTAGCCGTGGTATCACGCAAGCACATGGACGGATGGACGCCGGTATTTAACAGCGGTCAGCTGATGTTCGATGATATCGACCTGCTGACCATGCTGCAGCTGGTGGCGCGGGTGGTCGCCGATTCACTGGGAAATTTTTTGCCCGTGAGCCCTACCAGCGCGACGCCGGGCCAGCCTCAGGGTTAACCCTCAACAGCCTGCCTGACGGGCTGTCTTATCTCCTTGACCCGGTTGACGCCGGGTTAATCCCTTATTACGCGCTGAAGGATGGATCAGTCGATCTGTGCGATATCGCGCTGATGAATGACCACCTGGCCGTTAAGGCAGACAACCAGCGCCGTATTGAGAAATGGAGAGAGGATAATGAACGCTGAGACTATTAAAGATTTCCTCGTCTCGCTCGGTTTTGATATCGATGAAGCAGGCGCGTCAAAGTTCGACTCTGTTCTCGCCGGTACGACCGCAAACGCCATCAAAATGGGGCTGGCCGTCGAAGGTGCTGCGCTTACCGTGGTGGCCTTCACGGCTAAGATCGCCTCGGGGCTGGATAATCTCTACTGGGCGTCACAGCGCACCGGCGCGACGGTTCAGGGGATTCAGTCTATTGGCTATGCGGTTTCGCAGGTGGGCGGCAGCGTTGACGCGGCGCGAACCTCTCTGGAAAGCCTATCCCGGTTTGTTCGTAACAATCCCGGCGCGGAAGGCTTCCTGAATCGCCTGGGCGTACAGACCCGTGACGCCAGCGGCAACATGCGCGACATGGCCGCTATCTTTACGGGTGTCGGCCAGAAGCTCAGCAGCATGCCGTATTACCGGGCTAACCAGTATGCGCAGATGCTGGGTATTGACGAAAATACCCTCATGGCGATGCGCCGGGGTGTGGGCGGTTTCTCCGGGCAGTACAGCGCAATGGCGAAAGCTATCGGCTTCAATGCTGACGAGGCGGCCAGAAGCTCCAACAAATTCATGACCTCCCTGCGCGAGTTCGGTGCGATGGCAGGCATGGCCCGTGACAAAATCGGCTCTAATCTTGCTGGTGGTCTGGCGGGTTCGCTGGACACGCTGCGCCGCCACATCCTCGATAACTTCCCGCGCATCGAGCAGACCCTGACGAAAGCCATAAAAGGCATTCTGGCGCTCGGAGACATCATCGGGCGGCTGTTCTTCAGGCTAATTGAGGGAACATCCAGCCTTATCACCTGGTGGCAATCGCTGGATAAGCAAACGCGGGAGCTGATCTCGTTGTTCGGCGCGCTGACGATTGCGCTGCGCATTCTGAACAGTACGTTCTGGATGTCGCCGATTGGCCTCATTACCGCGCTGGCGGCGGGGATTGCCCTTCTGTGGGAGGACTATCAGACCTGGAAGGAAGGCGGGGACAGCCTGATTGACTGGGGCAAGTGGAAGCCGGAAGTCGACGCCGCGCTGAAAATGGTTCGTGACCTTAAAACGACCGTTAACGACCTGGCGAAAGCGCTGGCGAAGCTGCTCAATATTGACCCCAAATCATGGTCCCTGAAGTGGGATTTCAGCAACTTCATCGACCAGATGGGCGAGTTCAGCAAAATGCTGAACATGATCGCCGACCTGCTCAACGCCATTAAAGATGGCCGCTGGGCTGATGCCGCCAGCATCGGCAAACAGATGCTTAATCAGGGCAGCGAAAATCCGTCAGCGATGCCGATGGTAACAGACAGCGCTAACAGTGTGGCGGAATGGATAAAGGATAAAACCGGTTGGGATCCGCGCAGTGTAGGACAGACCATAAGGAGCATTGGAGAGGATGAACCAGAGCAGCATGCGCAGGCTGCAAAGCGAGGTGAACGGAACAATAACCCCGGAAACCTTAATTTTGCTGGTCAGGCGGGTGCTGAGCTTGAGCGCCCCGGCGGCAGGTTTGCCCGATTCGAAACCGCCTTTGATGGTTTGCGCGCTCTTTCGCGCCAGCTCGTGCTGTATGCCGGGAGAGGGATAAACAGCGTGGAGAAAATTATCTCCACCTGGGCACCCGCTTCCGACAATAACAACACAGCAGCCTATATACAGGCGGTTTCCCAACGTCTGGGAGTAAATCCGCAGGCCGCTTTAAATATTAACGACCCACAAACGATGTCAGCATTAATGAGTAGCATTATTCACCATGAGAATGGGCGAAACATCTATTCGAAGGAGTTAATCGGGAAGGCTGCCGTCGCGGGAATTGGCGGGGCGAACGTGAACCAGCAAAACACCTACCACATTTACGGTGGGGGTGATCCGCGTTCTGTCGGTACCGAGGTCGAGCGTCGGCAGCAGTCGGCAAACGCCCAGGTCATGCGCGGTAATCAAACGAAGGTGGGCTAATGGATATTCTCTCTACGCTCTTTCAGCAGCAGAGCCGGAAAATAGGGATGATTGTCCCCAGCGTGGTTGTTTCTGAGAAGCATACCGACACGCTGGAGATAACGGAGCACCCTGTCGAGGTCGGGGCCGCTATCGCTGACCATGCCTACAAAAAACCGTCTGAAGTGGTGATGGAGGTCGGTTTCGCTGGTGGCGGATCGTTGCTGGATTTTGCCAGTAACCTGACGGCTACCAGCCTGCTCGGGCTGAGTCCCCAGCAGACGTATCAGGAGATACTCGACCTGCAGGCGAGCCGTATTCCTTTCGATGTGGTGACCGGCAAACGGCTGTACAGCAACATGCTGATCCGCGCGCTGGAAGTGACGACAGACAAGACAACCGAAAACGTCCTGTCTGCCGTCCTCACCCTGAGAGAGGTTCTTATCTCGCAGACGCAGCAGATCACCGTTGCGGATAAAACCAACATGAAGGACGGGGCCAGCACGTCGGCGGTACTGAACACCGGCAACAAAACCACAAAGCCGCCAAATACCTCGCTGCTGAAAAGCATCACGGGTAACGGGGCATCATTACTGGGGCTCGGCTAATGGCAATTCAGGAAATCCCGCTGACAGCGGATAACCAGCAATTCAGCATCATCCTGGCGGGGACCACTTGGCGGATTAGCATCATATGGCGCGATCTGTACTGGATTATGGACCTGCAGAACGACAGAGGGGAGCCGGTAATCTCCGGTATTCCTCTCGTCACCGGCGCTGATCTGCTGGCTCAGTACGCCTATATGGGCCTCGGCTTTAAGCTGGTGGTGGTCTGTGACGACAGCACACAGGATTATCCTACGAAAACCGACCTGGGCGGCCGCAGTCATTTACTGGTATCAACGGAGTAAACATGTCACAGAACTGGATGAGACATTTCGAGCTGCAGCTCGTGGACGAGAACGGGCAGGGTATTGAGCTCAGCGATTTTAAAGTGACCTTTACGATCGACTGGTTCAACATCAGCAGCGCGTCGCGGGTGGGTACGTTCAAAATCTATAACCTGTCAGCTGATACGGTAAACCGCATCACCGGGCAGGAGTTTTCGAAAGTGCGGCTGATTGCCGGTTACGACGGTATCGCGTCGGAGGTATCGGCAAGCGACGTCGGGACCGTGCGCGAAGTCGACGCGGCGGACGTGGGCCAGAGTGATGGCCGGAACTACGGTCTGATTTTCAGCGGTGAAATTCGCTACTCGGTCACCGGTAAAGACAGCCCTATTGATTCCTACGTCCTGATTCAGGCAGCCGATACGGATCTGGCTTTTGCCACCAGCATAACCTCGCAGACGCTGGCGGCCGGTTACACGGTCGCAGACGTGAACCGCGCGCTGATGAAAGACTTCGAGGCCAAAGGCGCGACCGAAGGCCTGACGCCTGAAATGCCTGCTACTGTGTTTCCACGGGGTCGGGTGCTGTTTGGCATGACACGGCATCTTATGGATAACGTGGCCGGACAATGTGGCGCAACATGGCAGTTCGTGGACGGGCAGCGCCAGATGGTGGCGAATAACGAGTATGTTCACGACGCGATTGTGCTCAACAGCGCCACCGGGCTTATCGGCATGCCGCAGCAGACCATCGGCAACGGCGTAAACGTCCGCGCGCTGATTAACCCGAACATCCGGGTTAACGGACTTATTCAGCTGGATCAGGCTTCTGTGTATCGCACCGCGCTGTCGAACAACGATATCGCGATGGCTGGTGGGCAGATCACCGACCAGAACACGGACGGAAATATTACGCTCAGCGGCACCACGGCGCAGCCTGCCAGCATCGCAACGGATGGCGTTTATATTGTGCGCGGGATTATGTACACTGGCGACACAAGGGGCCAGGCGTGGTACATGGATATGATGTGCGAAGCGCGTGGCGCGGCGGATTTACTCTCGTCCTCAGCGCAGCAAAGGATATATTCATGAAGCGTATGAAGTTATTTCTGACAATTTCGTTACTGTTCTCCTGCTCAGCGGCTTTCGCTGATTTACAATGCGGCGGATACCGACTTCATGCAGCTGATAACGGCTGGACGAAAATCAACGGCGAGCAAGTTACATCTCAAAAAATCAAGTTTCTCGGTAAGAAGGACGATTGGGATAACGTTAAAACGGACATGGGCCTGATGCCTTCCCGTGATGGTAACAATTACGGTTTTGAGTTCGTTAAACGTAACGGAAAATCGTTCTTGAACGTCCAACTGCTTCAGAACAGCATGGACGCGCCGAAAATCATCGGATCTTTCCCGTGTAAAAAGGTTGTGGGGTAGTCTATCAACCCCATTGAACTAACTGAGTTTATCTTGATGAGCTAAAGTAAGTTTACCTTATGCCGATAAGATTGATGATTGACTAAACTGTGTACACGCACATAGAATTCTAAACCACCTTGTAAGAGTGAGCGGATATGGCTGGTTGTGTACCTAAGGAAAAAGCTGGCGAGTTGATTGAGCTGTATGGCGACATGCTAGAAGCAGGCACGCCTGTAAATGAGCTCGAGTATCGTCGTGCTGTAAGGGATTTGGAGAAAGAGAATACAGCTAATGCTGTAAGTGCTCTTGGTATACTGCACGCTGCTGCTGGTAAGTTTGATAAGGCATATTCAGTCTTTGAGACCGCTCTTTCTTATGTTGATGATCCTGCAATCGCTGCAAATTATATTTATGTAACTAAATATAATAATGATGCAATTAGGCTTCGTGACAAATCATTAGAATTTGTCGAAAAGTTTCAGACGAAGAAATTCACTGCATTAGCTTTCTCATCTGCATATCGTTTCGGTTACAGAGATTTGCTTATTAAATATATTGATCAGCATATCAAACTTCTTTCCGACGAGGAGGGCAGGGAATTGGCAATATTACAGAAAGCAGAATTATTGTCAGAGATTGATGATGCCTATAATTCTACTGGATGCTCTCCAGAGCAATTTAATTTGCTCGCGGAAATCGTAGCGACAGTAGCTAAGGACTTTTCAGCAGAAACTGGTTTGCTTGAAGTCAGCCGAAATGGCAATAAATGCTATGTGGCTGATATAAAAAACAAAGACCCTAAATCGATCGCTCAAATGAATTTTGCATTAGCTGAAGCTGTATGCATGGAGCCTCGGTTAGACGACTGTGAGTTAATAGCTCGTTTCTCTGCGCCGAGAATTCTTCATACGGGGGTTAGCTATGTCGATAAACAGTATTGATTTCTTTAATGCAGCCAAACAATACAGTTCCATGGCAGATGAGGCTTCATGGCGAAGCGCTATTTCCCGGGCATATTATTCGATGTACCATGAAACTATGGCCAGTCTTACTTGTGTCCCGAAATATTCAAGCAACCACCATGGGAACCTCATTGGATATATGACAACACCGGCAGAATGTAAAGGTGAGCCATATGATTCTCGTACTATGCGACTGCTTGGTTACAACCTAAAGCAATTGCGTGATGCCAGAAATGAAGCTGATTACCATATCGCAGATATTTCAGTTTCAAAAGAGATGGCTGAGACAGCAATTGCGTCTGCTGAATTGTATTTCTCAAAGTGGACTGCATTAAAATCAGCTAAAGCATCTTAGTCGCTTTCCATGTTATATCGAACCCGCCACCTGGCGGGTTTTTTGCTTTCTGGAGCCTACCAAATGGCAGTATCTGACCAGACCCGAAGCGGCGATCTTGCCGAAACATTCAAATCCGAGCGGGAAACCACAAAGAACCAGATCCGAGTCGCTTTGCCTGGCATCGTCCAGTCATTCGATCCTGACGCGGTGACGGCGGTTGTGCAGCCTGCTATCCGTTCGGTTGAAACGGATAACGACGGGAAGCGTGTTACCAAAAATTACCCGCTGCTGGTGGATGTGCCGGTGGTATTTCCACGCGGTGGCGGCTGCACGTTGACGTTCCCGGTTAAAGCCGGTGATGAATGCCTGGTGATTTTTGCTGATCGCTGTATCGATTTCTGGTGGCAGAACGGCGGGGTGCAGGAGCCTGTCGACGACCGGGTGCATGACTTATCGGATGCGTTTTGTATCGTCGGGCCGCAGTCACAGGCGCAGAAAATCAGCGGAATCAGCACGGGGGCCGCTCAGCTGCGCAGCGACGACGGAAGCACGTTCTTTGAGCTCAACCCCACTACGCAGAAAATTAAAATCGTAGCGCCTGGCGGTCTGGATGTAGTTACCCCGCTGGCCGACTTCTCAGCGAAAGTTACCATTCATGGGCTCCTGTCCTGGCTGGGTGGAATGGTGGGTTCTGTCGCTTCTGGCGTTGCATCCAAAATCATCGGCGCTGTCGAGTTTATCGGTACCGTTAAAGCTAACGGCAAGTCAATTGATGATACGCACACGCACGGCGGGGTTCAGCGAGGCGGAAGCAACACAGACGGGGTGAACTGATGCGATACAGACGCGAAGACGCCGACGGTGATTACACCTTTGGCAGCGGCGATGATACCTGGCTGATTAACTCACCTGAGGCCGTGGCGCAGGCCGTGAAAACGCGATTCGAATTATGGTACGGGCAATGGTTTCTCGACACCACAGAGGGGACACCGTGGATTCAGTCCGTACTTGGTAAGCAGAAGCCGGAAACCTACAACCTGGCGATCCGTAAGCGCATCCTCGAAACGCGGGGCGTTAAATCCATCCTCTCTTTCAATACGACAGTGAATACTACGACGCGCCGCGTCCAGTTCTTCGCTGAAATCGACACTATCTACGGAACAACGACAGTAACCAGCGAGGCATAAATGGCCCTCAATTTGGACACACTCGGCTTATCGGCAACGGTAACCGCTGAGGGGATCAGTGCGCCTGATTATCAGACGATACTCGATACCCTGACGAGCTATTTTCAGCAGATTTATGGCAGTGACGCTTATCTGGAGCCAGACAGCAAAGACGGCCAGATGGTGGCGCTGGTGGCGCTGGCTATTCACGATGCCAACAACACGGCCATCTCCGTTTATAACTGCTTCTCACCTGCTACGGGTTACGGCGCAGCGCTGACCAGTAACGTAAAAATTAACGGTATCGCGCGCCGAGGGGCGACGAACTCTACCGTGGATCTGCTTCTGACCGGTACCGCCGGGGCATCCATCACAAACGGTACCGTGAAAGACACGAATAACGTGATCTGGCGGCTTCCTGCCTCGGTCACGATCGGTGTCGGCGGTACCGTGACGGTGACTGCTACCTGTTCAAACAGCGGAGCGGTTGCGGCGCTGGCCGGGACGATTACCACTATCAACATGCCGACCCGTGGCTGGGCATCGGTAACCAACCCGGCGGCGGCCACTGTAGGTGTACCTGCTGAGCGCGATGACCAGCTGCGAGTCCGGCAGAGCCAGAGTGTGGCACTACCATCGATTACGCCCTTTGATGCTGTAGACGGAGCCATTGCGAACGTGGCTGGCGTGACCCGTCACAAGCTGTACGAAAACGACAAAGGGACAACAGACAGCAACGGGTTACCGCCGCATTCCATTGCTGCCATCGTAGACGGCGGCGACCTTACCGAAATAGCTCAGGCTATTAGGGGGAATAAGGGGCAGGGAACAACACCCTACGGCTCAACTGTTGTCACGGTGCCGGATAAATACGGTAACCCGCATGATGTAGGCCTTTCTCGGTCGACTGATGTCCCGATTTACGGGCATATCACCCTGAAAGCATTCACCGGCTACACGTCTCAAATTGGCGTACAGATTCAGCAGGCCGTCGCGGATTACATCAACGGGCTGACAATCGGGGACGATGTGCTGCTGAGCAGGATTTATTCTCCGGCGAACCTCGGCGTAGTGAGTGGCGGCAATGCCCGCTACTACGACATACAGGAGCTGCTGATTGGCAAATCAGCCAGTAGCGTAGCGGCGGCAAACATCACCATCGCCTATAACGAATCCGCGTCGTGTAAACCCGAAAACATTGTTCTATCGGTGACGTCATGAGCAAGTACACGGACTTAATCACCAACTATCACGCCACGAAGCCGAAATTTTTTGATCACGTCGACCTGAGCACGCGGCCACTGATAGATATCACTACCGCCACCCGGGGACTGGTAAGCGCTTTCGACATCGATACCGCCGTCGGTGTCCAGCTCGATACGCTCGGCCTCTGGATTGGTCGCAGTCGCATCGTCAGCCAGCCGATAAGCGGCGTTTATTTCAGCTGGGACACTGACGGGCTGGGATATGACCAGGGCGTATGGCAAGGCCCGTATGACCCCGATTCAGGCTACACAACGCTGAGTGATGCAACATACCGCATCGTACTTAAGGCGAAAATAGCTATCAACAACTGGGACGGCCGCAATGATTCGCTGCCTCCCATCCTTGACGCTGCGACCGCAGGCTCAGGCCTGAGGATGCAAATCGTCGACAACCAGGACATGACGATCTCGGTCTGGGTTTTTCCCGAGACTGATATTTCTAATGTGTCTCTCGAACTGATCGCCGCTATCAAGCAGGGCTATCTCACCGTTAAAGCCGCTGGCGTATGGGCCGGTGACGTTGAAACGCCTTCGGTAGAAACACCGTCAGAGGGTAATCGATTCTTCGGTTTTGACATGGACAACGAATACATCGCCGGATTTGATGATGGCGCATGGGGGAAATTACTGTAATGGCTAAAAATGATTTTAAACCGTTTGCTACCGGCGCTGGCGCAAATGTAATGTCCCAGGCTGACTGGGAAGCTCTGCCTGCTCTACTTTCTGGATTTACAGCAGGCAAAGCATCCAGCGAGCAGGTCAACAAAGCTATTCGGCAGGCAGCTTTTATCGCGGCAGCGCTTGCGCAGTACACCGCCAACAAAAGCGGGCTGGATGTGCTGGATGATGGTGATGTGAGCGGGTTCATTACCAAAATGACCACCGCGTTCGGTAAGGACTTTCAGGGGCTTGATGCCACACTGACATCACTTGCCGGCCTCGCTACAGGAGCAAATAAGCTTCCGTATTTCACCGGGGCAGATACTGCAGCGCAGACGGATCTTACTTCAGTCGGGCGTGACATAATCGGTCAAAGCAGTATCGCCAACCTTCTCACATACCTCGGTTTGGGAGCGGGGGCGCCAGCTATCGGTATTCCGTTCTTCTGGCCGTCCTCGGCAATGCCAAATACGGTTATGACTGAATGGGCTGATATGGTGTTTCTGAAGTTCAACGGAGCCACATTCTCAGCGTCGAACTATCCAAAACTCGCTCTGGTGTTTCCTGGATTAACACTGCCTGAAGCACGCGGTGAATTTATTCGTATCTGGGATGATGGCCGTGGTGTTGATAGTGGCCGTGCATTACTTTCCGCGCAATCAGACGATTTCAAAACACACGAGCATAAATTTTTAGGAACAAATGGAAGTGGAAGTAATGTAGTGTTTGGCACCGTTTCGGGTGCATCTCCTTTATATACAAACGGCATCAGTCAGCCCGGTGGGTCGGCTTTGCCTGCATTCCAGAACCCAGGCGGTACTGAAACACGCCCACGTAACATTGCATTCAACTTTTTAGTAAGGGCTAAATAATGAAACCTGTTTTCGATGAAAATGGACTGGCAAAAGAAGCCGGTGAAATCCGGTGCTATTACTACGACGCGGTGACGTTTGAATACATGGGATGGTCTGACGAATATATTAATATTGGTGTCAGTATGCCGGGTGATTCTACTGATATTGAACCAGGTGATGAAGTGGCTGGGAAGGTCGCTGTATTCCAGAGCGGCGGATGGGTGCTTAATGAAGACCATCGTGGTGAAACGGTATATTCAACCGCTGACGCCTCGGCCTCAACGGTAGATTATATCGGTCCAGTTAAGGATGGTTACACCAGTGTTGCCCCTTCAGGTCCTTACCAGAAATGGGATGGGAAAAAGTGGATAACAGATACAGATGCTCAGCATGCTGCTGATGTAAAAACGGCGGATAAGCAGAAAACCGCGTTACTGGTTGAAGCGCAGGAAACAATCAGTTTCTGGCAAACTGAACTGCAACTGGACATTATCAGCGACGAAGACAAAGCAAGCCTGATTGCCTGGATGCAGTACATTAAAGCAGTGCAGGCAGTGGACACCTCGAAAGCTCCGGATATCATCTGGCCTGAAAAACCTGCATAAAGGTGAATGCCGCCGCCCATCGTATGCAAGAAAAGGCGGCGGCTGGTTGCTCAGTGTTCATGCCCGAGCAAACGCCGGGAATATTACCCGAGTAAAATTTAAAGGCCAACTTGACGAACGGTCGGAAACTCAGAAACCAGCAATATATCGTACTCTTGCAGAATCGTTATTCCCCCCTAGATGCTCGAACTTTTTCGTCGATCCACGCTTCCACCTCCGTTGATACCCATCTTACTGACCTACCTATTTTTATTGATTGCGGAAATTCACCCGCGTTCATCCAGTTGTAAATGGACCCTTTTTTGAACCCAACTTTGCGGCAAACCTCTTTCAGGTCCATAAAATATATGTTCAACTTACGTTCTCCTCGTTAGAAATGTGTGTGGGTTATGGAACATCAAAAATTTCAATTAGAGCCAAATAAATGGGTTACCGAGTCGGTACTGATGGCTATCACAGGCCTCACAAAGAACGCAATCAGATCTGCACGGGAAAAATCATGGATGGAGGGAAGGGAGTATCGACACTATTCAGGCGATTGCCAACCTAAGGATAACAGCCCGATAATGTATAACCGATTTGAAGTTGATGCCTGGGTTGAAAGGCAAAAGGTTGCAATCCCGCGTCAAAGAAAAAGCTAAGCAAAGTCATGGAAAAGCTAACGTTGACACGAAAGGAAGCAGCGGAACTACTCGGCATCTCAACGGCTACGGTTACTCAGTGGGTTCTTGAAGGTCGTCTCAAAGCCTACCGGGTCAGCGATAGGCCCAAGTCACCGTACTTGTTTACGAAAGAAGATTGCTTGGCCGCCTTGTTAGCAGTGGAAGTTGAACCTACCAAGCTCAGGGACAAAGAGCGGAAGGTTGAAGCTGAGGTGGCGTTCACTCGACGGAAGAAAGAAGTGAATAAAAAGTTGCGTAAAATGCTTAATATGCCTGAAAAAGATGACTATTAACTAGATAGCCGTTTTATTGTAAATGGGATTAACCACCATTTTCTTTCGTTTCTTTCCCTGATGGGAATAAACCACGAATAACACCAAGGAACGCAGCGAAAAGATTTAAAGTTGTAGCGCTGGTTATTGCAATTAACACTTCATCGGAAAATGTTTTCACACCAACTACATTGCCGATGACAGATAAGATCAGAACACAGCCCCAGCCATAGAGACCCCATTTTGCAACTTTATAGGCCTTCTCTGCGAATCTTTGACGCAGCTTACGATTAGCTGTTCGGTCTTCTACATCCTGATATCTCAAATCATCTGTATAGTCTCTAGGGCGCGCTCCAGGTACAGGCTCATCCGGAGGCGCGTCTTCACGACTGTTAACTGCAGGGCCTTTTTTTACTTCACTATCAGAGAAAAAAGGGTTTGAAGAGGCAGTTGCTTCGTTTGCAGCAACCGCCTGTTGTTGAAGGGATGATGGTTGGCTATGTGAACTCATTGAGGGTGGATATTGTTCATCATCTGTTCGAGAGTAATTGTACTTCCATCATCCGGACCTAAGGACCATGCAGCCCCGGGTGCATGAGTCAATGCTGAAAGCTCAGGTCCAGAGTATTTCCCATAGTTGGTTGCAATCTGATCGATGAGTTTTATCGCATCCAAATCATTAGCATTAATTTCTGGTGTAACAATCTTCATTCCGTTTTGCGGTACCTGAACCAAACCCGAGATCTTCCTTGTAACAGGGAAATAGCCATATGGCTTCAACTCGTGGTAGATAGAAGGGATCACTGGGCCGAATTTCCATCTTTTGAAATCATCATCAATGAGAGGTTGTCCATGATGAAATCGTAGATACCAAGACTGAGTATAAAAAAGTAACTTTTGTACTTTCATCGGACTCAGATCAGGGATAAGACCTTTAATGCCTCTATCGATGAAGGCATTAGCAACTGCAGCTGCAGAATAAGCCATCGTATGCCCCCTTATGGTGTGTGGTTTTATAGATGCTGCAACAGTTTTACCTTATGGGTAAATCTTAGTACATATTAATAAGTTTCAAGCAACCAGTCACTTAAAATTGGATGGCATTTTTGACTAAAAATGTGGTTACGATAGTAGAAAGTGCCGCATTTATTGGGTTGCTTGTTTCAAAGTACTAACTAGTTGCGTTTTTCATTTTGCAACCCTATATGTAGGGGCTACCACATTTATTTCAAGTGCGCGCATGGCTAACCATGAGTCAGCCACATGTCTGAGTCATCAAACATTTCCTCCAGCATGCGATTGAGCTTTTCCCGATCGCTTTTGCTGGCATCGCTATTCAAGCCGTTCGCTTGCATCGGCTTAACCCTAACTTCGGCATCAGGGAAAATCTGGTGCACCCGCTTCGTCAGCTCAGCCAGGATAATCTCTCTGGCCCCTTCAAGTCCCTCTACATTTCGCTTGTCATAAACCAGTTCAACGAACATAAAAGCCTCCGGAAAACCACTGTGGTTGTATACAGTATTTTTACTGTAAAAATAAACAGTGTCAAGGCGAGCGGGACGCGAAAGGGAGAGGTTTTTTTTGTTACTCTTAGTTACAAATAGAAAAACCCCAGACCATGAGATCTGGGGTTCTTTTAAAGTGCACGTGCATTTCACGTGCATTTTTTTGTCTTTTCTCGGTCTGCGCTCTGTCTGGTCAGAGTCCGTAAGTGGCTGTTTTTATTGCCGCTGTCCGGTTGCAGTCATATCAAAAGTGGTGGAGCTGGCGGGAGTTGAACCCGCGTCCGAAATTTCTACATCCTCGGTACTACATGCTTAGTTTGTCTTTACATTCGCACGCCAGCTGCGGACAGACACGCCACTAACGAACTAGCCTGATTAGTTTTAACGCTTCAACCCCAGGCAGGGCTTCCACGCGATCTCTTTTGGGTTTGACCTCTCTTTGATCCCCGTCTTAAGAGCGGAAGCTAGGGAGAGAGGGCTCAGAGCAGGTTATTAAGCTGCTAAAGCGTAGTTTTCGTCGTTTGCGACTATTTTTGCGGCTTTTAACGAGGCAAACCGCCCCTCGGCATGCACCTTGGGTTTCGCAAATCCCGTCGAATCCAGAATCAGCCCCAATAGTGTTGAACTCAGTATACCAGATTTCACTTGCTGGATACCAGCCCGGAACGCTAACTTATTGAATAGTACAATAAGTGTGCAGAATCAACGCCCTGCATTTTTCATGATGCGCGCTTTGTCGAGCTGCCACTCGCGCTCTTTCAGGTCAGTTCGTTTATCGTGTTGTTTTTTACCCTTCGCAACGCCAACTTTCACTTTGCACCAGGCATTTTTCCAGTACAGCGACAGAGCAACCACGGTGAACCCTTCACGGTTGATGCGACCATAGAGGGATTCCAGCTCGCGCTTGTTCAGCAGCAGTTTACGTGTGCGTGTTGGGTCACAAACATAGTGCGAAGAGGCGACGGTCAGCGGCGTAAAGTTCGCCCCGAACAGGAAGGCTTCACCATCTTTCAGGATCACGTAGCTATCGCCGATGTTGGCTTTCCCGGCGCGCAGCGATTTTACTTCCCAGCCCTGCAACGCAAGGCCAGCTTCGAATTCTTCTTCAATGAAATACTCATGGCGAGCACGCTTGTTGAGCGCAATGGTCGCCGAGCCTGGTTTATGTGCTTTTTTCTTCGTCATAAGTGTCGTAAAGCCGTCGGTAATCTGATTTCAAAAAGTCACCTCATTGCGTCCTGTGAGGTCTAACGCGCTATCTTAGCACGAGATGAGGCTTAGCGTTTTTTTAACAGGTGATAAATGTTATTATTTGTCCGTTGTGTGACCATGGGAAATGCTATGCCTCAGATTAGCCGTACTGCGCTTGTGCCTTACAGCGCGGAACAAATGTATCAGTTAGTGAACGATGTTCAGTCTTATCCAGCGTTTATTCCTGGATGTACCGGGAGCCGTGTTCTGGAGTCTGGTCCAACGCAGATGACCGCAGCGGTGGATGTCTCCAAAGCGGGGATCAGCAAGACGTTCACCACGCGTAATACGCTGACGAGTAATCAGAGTATTTTGATGCATCTGGTGGATGGTCCGTTTAAAACGCTGATGGGTGGCTGGAAGTTTACGCCCCTGAGCGCTGACGCCTGTCGTATCGAGTTCCATCTGGACTTTGAGTTTACGAATAAACTGATTGAGCTGGCGTTTGGTCGCATCTTTAAAGAGCTGGCTTCAAATATGGTTCAGGCGTTCACTACCCGCGCCAAAGAGGTTTACAGTGTCGCATAAGATTGCTGTGGAAGTGGTGTACGCGCTGCCGGAGAAGCAATATCTGCAACGTGTAACGCTGGAAGAGGGCGCTACTGTTGAGATGGCTATCCGAGCTTCCGGCATCCTTGAGCTTCGCAGTGATATTGACCTGGCGAAGAATAAAGTCGGGATTTACAGCCGCCCGGTTAAGCTGGGTGATGTGCTGAAAGAAGGTGACCGGGTGGAGATTTATCGTCCGTTGATTGCCGACCCGAAAGAGCTGCGTCGTCAGCGCGCGGAGAAAGCGGCTAAGTAGCGCTTTCTTCCCCGGTGGCGCTGACGCTTACCGGGGCTACGTTTCTGTGCAAGAATTCAGAAACAAAAAAGGTGCTCATTGAGCACCTTTTTGCATTTCTGACGCCTGATTATTTGGTCAGGGCAGGCTTGTTGTCGATGTTGGTCAACACACCTGCGCTGCTGAAGGTCAGCGTCAGGGTTTGCTGGGTCACATCTTCGTGGCCCGGTTGCTGACGGAATACATAGAACCAGGTGTTTGTGCCGAACGGATCGGACATCATCGGGGTTCCCAGTGCATAAGCGACCTGCTGTTGTGTCATCCCCACACGGATTTTGGACACATCGTTAGGGGTAAGGTAGTTCCCCTGGTTGATGTCAGGACGGTAAACCACTTTCTCCAGAGTGGAACAGCCTGCGGTCAACATCAGAAGAACCGCTGCGGCAGCGGTCAGCATTTTACAACGCATAGTGATTTGATTCCTTTTCGGGCCCGAGCAGAACGCGGCTCATATGTAATATGCCGATGATAATAGACCTTGCCCCACTTTGAAACCGGTCTGGCGGCGTTTTTGTTGTTCTCTATGACCCTGAGATCCCGAAAAAGTTTATGCCGCCAGCAGTTCTTTCGCGTTTGCGAGCGTATTACGCGTGACTTCACTGCCGCCAAGCAGACGAGCCAGCTCCTGCAGACGCGCACGTTTATCGAGCGGTTTCATGTGCGTTTCCGTCATTTCACCGTCGGTTTCTTTGCTGACGATAAAGTGATGGTGACCACAGCCAGCCACCTGCGGAAGGTGGGTAACACACATGACTTGTGTTGATTCACCTAACTGACGCAGCAGCTTACCGACTACCGCCGCCGTTGGACCGCTGATCCCAACATCCACTTCATCGAAAATCAGCGCCGGGGTTTCCATTTTACGCGCGGTAATCACCTGAATCGCCAGTGCGATACGCGACAACTCACCCCCGGACGCCACTTTGGAGATGGCCTGCAGCGGCTGACCGGGGTTAGTGGTGACGCGGAACTCGATACGATCCGCACCTTCTGCCGTCAGAGCATTCTCTTCAAAGCGGACATCGATCGTAAACACGCCGTGCGGCATCGCCAGCGTGTGCATACTGTCGGTGATGTGCTGACTTAACTCCTGGGCATAATGCACTCGAATCTCATGCAGTTGTTTCGCTGTTGCCATCGCCTGTTCATGATGCAGGTTCACCGCCAGAGAGAGGGTTTCCTGCGAGTCAGCCTGATCGTCAAGCTGCTGCTGTTCTCCCAGCAGAGACTGATAGTAATTTGGCAGTTCTTCCGGCGTAACGTGATGCTTACGTGCCAGTGAGATCTGACGGGAGATGCGTTGTTCCAGCTCAAACAGACGGTTCGGGTCGAGATCCAGACGTTCACAGTAGTGGCGCAATTCATCACCGGCTTCTGAAATCTGAATCGCGGCCTCTTCCAGCATATCCAGTACGCCAGAAAGTTTGCTGTCCATGCCAGCCAGTTCGGTGACCAGTTGACGAACGTTATACAGCTGGCTTTGCAGGTTCACGTCTTCGCCATCCGCAAGCATGTTGAGGGCGTTTTGACTGGTTGAAAGCAGGTGACCGCTGTTGGCCAGACGCTTGTATTCTTCGTCGATTTGCTCAAACTCACCCGCCTGCGGGTTGAATTCGTTCAACTCTTTTAACTGGTACTCCAAAAGCTCGGCGCGTGCGGCGCGCTCCTGGCTTTGCTGCTGGTGCTGGGCAAGCTCACGGCAGCTTTGATGCCACTGGCGATAATGTTCTGCCATAAGCTGAGTAAGCGCGTACTCACCCGCATAGCCATCAAGCAGGGCTTTCTGCTGTTCTGGTTTGACGAGTTGCTGATGTGCGTGCTGGCCGTGGATCTGGATAAGCAACTGGCCGAGCTCGCGGAGCTGGGAGAGTGGAACCGCCGTACCGTTGATAAAGCCACGTGAACGACCGTCGCTGCTGATCACGCGGCGAAGTAAACACTCACGTCCATCTTCAAGCTGGTTCTGTTCCAGCCAGCGCTGGGCGGCAGGGGTGTCTTTCAGGGAGAAGCGGGCACAGAGATCGGCACGGTTTGCGCCCATGCGCACCATGTCTCCCTCGGCACGGCCGCCAAGGCACAAGCCGAGGGCATCAATGGCAATGGATTTACCCGCACCGGTTTCCCCGGTGATCGCCGTCATGCCGCTGTGGAAATCGATCTCAAGCTCACGAACAATGGCAAAGTTGCTGATGGTCAGTTGTGCCAGCATAATTGTTTTCCTGTATGAAAAACCATAACTGTGTTTTCATACAGTATAAACTGGTTTTATATACAGTAAAGCGCTGGATGCAAAATCAGAACAATTTTTTTGACCAGCCAAGCTTCGAGCTTAATGTGTTGAAATAGCTGTAGTCTTTCGGGTGAATGAGATTCAGGTGGTAATCACACCGACGAATCAGCACGTCTTCCCCTTCCTGAATCGGCAGCGCTATCTGGCTGTCACAGCTGATCTCCAGGTCATTTCGGCGGTGGGAGAAGCGCAGACGAATGGTGCTGTCACCGTTGATGACCAGCGGACGGGCGGAAAGCGTGTGCGGGAACATTGGCACCAGCGTTATGGCGTCCAGGGAAGGGGTTAGGATCGGGCCACCGGCAGAAAGGGAGTAGGCGGTTGAGCCGGTCGGGGTGGAGATAATCAGCCCGTCAGAACGCTGGGAGAAGGCAAAGATTTCGTCGATATAGACTTCGAACTCGATCATGTGCGCCACTTTACCGGGGTGAAGGACCACCTCGTTAATTGCGGTGCTGATGCGCTTCTGGCAGTCCTGCTGGCATACCTGCGCTTCCAGTAAGAAGCGTTTTTCGCTGATATAGTGGCCTTCCAGAACGTCAGCCAACTGTTGCTGGGCATTATCCGGGTCGAGGTCAGTTAAAAAACCGAGATTGCCACGGTTGATGCCGATGACCTTGATGTCATAACGCGCCAGCGTGCGGGCCGCGCCGAGCATGTTGCCGTCACCGCCGACCACCACGGCGAGATCCGCCTGTTGGCCAATTTCCGCCAGCGTACCGGTCTTGACGCTCTTCAGCTGCAGCTCCTGTGCAATCTGCTGCTCAACCATCACTTCATAGCCTTTGCTACACAGCCAGCGATACAACATTTCATGTGTCGTCAATGCGGTAGGGTGACGCGGATGCCCGACGATCCCAATACACCTGAAATGATTATTCATTTTCTGGAGGTCCTTGTGCCTGATGAATGATGACAATCTGTCTTGTTCCCTTGAATCCCGGAAACTGATCCCCATAATAAGCGAAGTTAGCGAGATGAATGCAGAAAAACGCGGAGAAATTCATGAGTAGTAAAGAACAGAAAACGCCTGAGGGGCAAGCCCCTGAAGAAATTATCACGGAACAGCACGATGAAGTTGAGGCTGTAGAGCCAGACGCATCTGCTGAGCAGGTGGACCCGCGCGATGAAAAAATTGCGAATCTGGAAGCCCAGCTGGTAGAAGCACAGAATCGCGAACGCGATGGTGTTCTGCGCATCAAGGCTGAAATGGAAAACCTGCGTCGTCGTACCGAACTGGACGTTGAAAAAGCGCATAAATTTGCGCTGGAGAAATTCGTCAACGAACTGCTGCCGGTGATTGATAGCCTCGATCGCGCGCTGGAAGTAGCGGATAAAGCGAATCCGGACAACGCGGCGATGATCGAAGGTATCGAACTGACGCTGAAATCCATGCTCGACGTGGTGCGTAAGTTTGGCGTGGAAGTGATTGCCGATACCAACGTTCCGCTGGATCCAAACGTTCACCAGGCGATTGCGATGGTGGAGTCCGAAGAGGTGGAAGCCGGTAAGGTGCTGGGCGTGATGCAGAAAGGTTACACCCTGAACGGCCGTACCATTCGCGCAGCGATGGTGACCGTGGCGAAAGCGAAAGCGTAATTTGCCGCCCTGTAGTGCCGGGTGGTGGTTTCGCCTTGCCCGGCACTACAACATTATTCCGCGATACTTTCGCGCAGGGGTTTAACGGGAAGGACTTTCACCTGCTTAATCATGTTGTCCTGCACGTCCAGGATATCAATATCGTACTGTTCAATTCGCACCCGCGTGCCCGCAGCCGGGATTTCTTCCAGTGCTTCCAGAATCATGCCATTCATGGTTCGCGCTTCATCTTCCGGTAAATGCCAGTTAAAGGCTTTGTTGAGTTCGCGAATGTTGGCGCTACCGTCAATCAGCACCGAGCCGTCGTTTTGTGGGGTCACTTCTTCCGCAAGAGAAGGAGACATTGAGGTGGTAAAGTCCCCGACAATCTCTTCCAGAATATCTTCGACCGTCACCAGCCCCTGAATATCGCCGTACTCATCAACCACCAGGCCGACTTTCTTCTTGTTACGCTGGAATTTTACCAGCTGCGTGCTGAGCGGGGTGCCTTCCGGCACGTAGTAAATCTCGTCGGCGGCGCGCAGCATGACTTCTTTGGTGAACTCTTTTTTCTCGGTCATTAGGCGGTAAGCTTCGCGCACGCGCAGCATGCTGATGGCGTCATCGAGAGAGTCGCGATACAGCACAATGCGCCCGTGCGGGGAGTGCGTCAGCTGGCGGACGATGGCTTTCCAGTCATCGTTGATGTCGATACCCACGATTTCGTTACGCGGTACCATGATGTCGTTCACGCTCACCTTCTCCAGATCAAGCACCGACAGGAGCATGTCCTGATTACGTCGGGAGATCTGTGAACGGGATTCATTCACGATGGTGCGCAGTTCGTCTTTGCTGAGCGCGCTACTGATGGTGACGTCTGCTTTGATACCCACCATCCGCATCAGGAGGCGTGTCACCATATTCAGCAGCCAGACCAGCGGCATCATCAGGATCAGCAGCGGTGCGAGCAAGAAGCTGCTCGGGTAGGCGACTTTCTCAGGGTAAAGCGCGGCGATGGTTTTGGGTAGCACTTCGGCAAACACCAGCACCACGAACGTCAGCACGCCGGTGGCAATCGCCACCCCGGCATTGCCGTACAGTCGCATCCCGACGATGGTACCCAGCGCAGAGGCAAGAATGTTGACGAGGTTATTGCCGATGAGCACCAGGCTTATCAGGCGATCCGGCTTGCGGAGCAGTTTTTCAACGCGACGGGCAGCCCGGTTACCTTGCTTAGCACGATGACGTAACCGGTAGCGGTTTAAGGTCATCATGCCGGTTTCCGAGCCAGAGAAATAGGCGGAGATGACCACCATGACGATCAGCGTAACGATCAGCGTGGTGGTAGAGATGTGTTCCAGGGGGAACTCCTTTGTTTCTTAGCCAGCAAATTGCTGTATGAAGCGGCTGCCAAAATAGGCAAGGGTGAGAATGCCCGCACCCGCGACGTTGAACCAGACCACGCGACGACCGCGCCAGCCTTCATGATAATGGCCCCAGAGCAGGACAATATAGACAAACCACGCAACGATAGAGAGTACCGCTTTATCGATATTCTCCACGCTGAACAGGTTTTTCATGTAGAACAGGCCCGTGCAGAGCGTGAGCGTCAGCAGAACCACGCCCACCTGGGTGATGTGGAACATTTTACGTTCAATGACCATCAGCGGCGGCATCTCGTGGTTAAACGCCAGCTTTTTGTTTTTGAGCTGGTAGTCAATCCAGGCGAGCTGCATGGCGTAGAGCGCAGCGATAATCAGCGTCGCGTAGGCAAAAAGCGACAGTCCAATATGCACCAGCATACCCGGTGTCGCCTCCAGATGCGTAATGAACTCATTGGGCATAAAGGTGGCTAAAGCCAGATTGATCAGCGCAAAGGTATAGACAATCGGCAGCAGTAACCAGCCGCGATTCTTAGAGGCCACAATGGTCATCACCGTGCAGATCATCAGGCTGACCAGCGAGCCGACGTTGAGGACGCTCAGGTTTTGCACGCTGCCGTCGCCGGGAATGATGCGTGATTCCAGCGCAAAGGCGTGGCTTATCAGTGCGATCACCGCGGAAAGAATAGCCATGCGCCGCCAGCCGCTGTTTTTTTGCAGCAGTCCGGGAATGATCAGCGCGAGACTGACAGAGTAGGCAACAAGGGCGATCAGTGCGAAAACAGGCATATAGGCATCGACAGTTGTCTTAATAAGAAAGAGAAGCAGTATAACGTTACGTGACGCCTGCTCCAACCGTTGCATAACAACAAAGGCGCCTTCATGTTATACTCCGGCAAAATTCTGTGTATGTGTCGCTCATGGCGGCCCAACGTTTCTACTCAGGCGAGAGACAATGTTTGATAATTTAACCGATCGTTTGTCGCGCACGCTGCGCAACATCAGCGGCCGCGGACGCCTTACCGAAGACAACATCAAGGAAACGCTGCGCGAAGTGCGCATGGCGCTGCTGGAAGCAGACGTGGCGTTGCCGGTTGTGCGTGATTTTATCAACCGCGTTAAAGAGAAAGCGGTTGGTCATGAAGTTAACAAGAGCCTGACCCCGGGTCAGGAGTTCGTCAAAATCGTTCGTAACGAACTGGTTTCGGCGATGGGTGAAGAGAACCAGGTGCTTAACCTGGCGGCTCAGCCACCGGCCGTGGTGCTGATGGCGGGTCTGCAGGGTGCGGGTAAAACGACCAGCGTCGGTAAGCTGGGTAAATTCCTGCGCGAGAAGCACAAGAAGAAAGTGCTGGTGGTGTCTGCGGACGTCTATCGCCCGGCGGCGATCAAACAGCTGGAAACGCTGGCAGAGCAGGTTGGTGTGGATTTCTTCCCGTCAGACGTGGCTCAGAAACCTGTCGACATCGTTAATGCCGCGCTGAAAGAAGCGAAGCTGAAATTCTACGACGTGCTGCTGGTGGATACCGCCGGTCGCCTGCACGTTGACGAAGCGATGATGGACGAAATCAAGCAGGTGCATGCCTCTATCAATCCGGTAGAAACCCTGTTTGTTGTCGACGCCATGACCGGTCAGGATGCGGCAAATACCGCGAAAGCGTTTAATGAAGCGCTGCCGTTAACCGGTGTAGTCCTGACCAAAGTGGACGGTGACGCCCGTGGCGGTGCAGCCCTCTCGATTCGTCATATCACCGGTAAGCCGATTAAATTCCTCGGCGTGGGCGAAAAAACTGAAGCGCTGGAGCCGTTCCATCCGGATCGTATTGCCTCCCGTATTCTCGGCATGGGCGACGTGCTGTCGCTGATCGAAGATATCGAGAGCAAGGTTGACCGCGCGCAGGCTGAAAAGCTGGCGAGCAAGCTGAAAAAAGGCGACGGTTTCGATCTGACCGACTTCCTTGAGCAACTGCGTCAGATGAAAAACATGGGCGGCATGGCCAGCCTGATGGGCAAACTGCCGGGCATGGGCCAGATCCCTGACAATGTGAAAGCGCAGATGGATGACAAGGTGCTGGTGCGTATGGAGGCGATCATCAACTCGATGACCCTTAAAGAACGTGCCAACCCGGACATCATCAAAGGTTCCCGTAAACGCCGTATTGCCGCCGGTTGTGGCATGCAGGTACAGGACGTTAACCGCCTTCTGAAACAGTTCGACGACATGCAGCGCATGATGAAGAAAATGAAGAAAGGCGGCATGGCGAAGATGATGCGTGGGATGAAAGGGATGATGCCCCCAGGCTTTCCTGGACGTTAATCGCTTTTGAGATTGCTTTTTGCCCGAAAATGAGTAAAATTTTCGGGCTTTTAATATGACACCCGGGCTCCGTTCCTCGATGGGGCCCGGTTGTTTTATTCACACAAGAGGATGTTATGGTAACTATTCGTTTAGCACGTCACGGCGCTAAAAAGCGTCCGTTCTACCAGGTTGTTGTGACTGACAGCCGTAATGCACGCAACGGTCGCTTCATTGAGCGCGTTGGTTTCTTCAACCCACTGGCCGCTGGCGCAGAAGAAGAAACTCGTCTGGATCTGGATCGTATCGCTCACTGGGTTGGCCAGGGCGCTACTGTTTCCGATCGCGTTGCTACGCTGATCAAAGCAGCAAACAAAGCAGCTTAATCTGTCACGGTGGTCATGATGAGCAATAAAGCACCTGTTGAACCGATCGTATTGGGAAAAATGGGTTCTTGCTACGGTATCCGTGGTTGGCTCAGAGTGTTTTCCTCCACTGAAGACGCTGATAGCATTTTTAATTACCAGCCCTGGTTTATCCAGAAAGGCGGTAAGTGGGAAGAGGTCGAGCTGGAAAGCTGGCGTCACCACAATCAGGACATCATCATCAAGCTGAAAGGCGTTGACGATCGTGATGCCGCGAATGCGCTGACTAATTGTGAAATTGTCGTGGATTCGTCGCAGTTGCCACAGCTGGAAGATGGCGACTACTACTGGAAAGACCTTATGGGTTGCCAGGTAGTCACTACCGAAGGCTACAGCCTGGGGAAAGTCATCGATATGATGGAAACCGGGTCAAATGACGTTCTCGTCATTAAGGCAAACCTGAAAGATGCATTTGGCATCAAGGAGCGGTTGGTCCCGTTCCTCGATGGACAGGTTATCAAGAAAGTCGATCTCACTACTCAAACCATTGAAGTAGATTGGGATCCTGGTTTTTAAATTCTCCGGATAAACGGTAAAAGACGGCGCTATGTGGATTGGCATAATTAGCCTGTTTCCTGAAATGTTCCGCGCGATTACCGATTACGGGGTAACTGGCCGGGCAGTAAAGAATGGCCTGCTGAGCATCCAGAGCTGGAGTCCTCGTGACTTTACTCATGACCGGCACCGTACCGTGGACGATCGTCCTTACGGTGGCGGACCGGGGATGTTAATGATGGTGCAACCCTTACGGGACGCCATTCACACAGCAAAAGCCGCGGCAGGTGAAGGCGCAAAGGTGATTTATCTGTCACCTCAGGGACGCAAGCTTGATCAAGCGGGCGTGAGCGAACTGGCGACGAATCAAAAGCTGATTCTGGTCTGTGGTCGCTACGAAGGGATAGATGAGCGCGTAATTCAAACCGAGATTGACGAAGAATGGTCTATCGGCGATTACGTTCTCAGCGGTGGTGAGTTACCCGCAATGACGCTGATTGACTCCGTCGCCCGGTTTATTCCGGGGGTTCTGGGTCACGAAGCTTCGGCAACGGAAGATTCCTTTGCTGATGGATTGCTGGACTGCCCACACTATACTCGTCCTGAAGTGTTAGAAGGGATGGAAGTACCGGCAGTGTTACTGTCTGGAAACCATGCCGGGATACGTCGCTGGCGTTTAAAGCAGTCGCTGGGCCGAACCTGGCTTAGAAGACCTGAACTTCTGGAAAACCTGGCTCTGACTGAAGAGCAAGCAAAGTTGCTGGCCGAGTTCAAAACTGAACACGCGCAACAGCAGCATGAACATGATGGGAATGCGTAATACGCTCCCGAATATCAGTTTACCCAGGATAAGAGATTAAATTATGAGCAACATTATTAAGCAACTTGAACAAGAGCAGATGAAGCAGGACGTACCTTCCTTCCGTCCAGGTGACACCGTGGAAGTGAAAGTATGGGTTGTTGAAGGTTCCAAAAAACGTCTGCAGGCATTCGAGGGCGTGGTTATCGCTATTCGTAACCGCGGTCTGCACTCTGCATTCACTGTTCGTAAAATTTCCAACGGCGAAGGCGTTGAGCGTGTCTTCCAGACTCACTCTCCGGTAGTTGACAGCATTGCTGTTAAACGTCGTGGTGCTGTACGTAAAGCTAAACTGTACTACCTGCGTGAGCGTACTGGTAAGTCTGCTCGTATTAAAGAGCGTCTGAACTAAGATTCGCTTAAGCGACATCCTGTTAGAAAGGGCTGGCCGAAAGGCTGGCCCTTTTTTTATCTCATCGCATCTCTCGCGTTAACTCTTTTGTCATAAATCATTTACAATGCTTGCCTCTTCCGTGGAGGGTAAGTGGATAACGTACTGCATCAGAACAACTGGAAACGCGCAGCGGCATTGACCGCGTTGTTTGCGATCCTGCTGATCGTGGTGGCGCCGCTTATCTCTGTCTCGCTGCAAAAAGATCCCATGAGTGCCATGCCGGGCATGCATCATGACATGAGCATGATGTCGATGGATGAACATCACGGTGATATGCAGCACACCATGCCAGTCGACCATGCGGAAGCGTGCGGCTACTGCGTACTATTAGCCCATGTTCCGGGCGTGATGCTGGCTCTGATCGTCCTGCTCAGTGTGGTGCTGCAGAGGCTTCGTGTTAAACCACCGCGACAGGCGGTCAGTCACTGGCACTTTTTCCCCTGGCTTTATCCTGATACCCGCGCGCCGCCGCATCAGTCTGCTTTTTCCCTTTAAAAAAATATCGATAACTTTTTACCTTAAAAAGGAAAAGTATGACTACCTGCACCTCGCACGCGGCATGGGGAAACCTGCTGCGTCGCCTTCATTTCTATATCGGTCTGTTTGTCGGCCCGTTTATCTTCTTCGCTGCTCTGACAGGTATGCTGTATGTGGCAACGCCGCAGCTGGAGAATGCGCTCTACCGGCATGCGCTCCACACGAATTCCGTGGGCGAGCCGCAGCCGCTGGCGGAACAAATTGCCGTTGCTGAAAAAACCGTTGGCACCGATCTGCGTCTACACGCCGTTCGTCCTGGCCTGGTGGCGGGTGAAACCACCCGTGTGATGTTTGCTGACCCTGCGCTTGGCCCATCGGAGACCCGCGCTATTTTTATCGATCCAGTCAGCCTTGCGGTGCGTGGCGATATGACGGTGTATGGCACCAGCGGAATTTTACCGCTCCGCCAGACCATTGATTATCTGCATACCTCGCTGATGCTGGGTGATGTCGGGCGGCTCTATAGCGAGCTGGCGGCTTCGTGGATGTGGGTTGCCGCGCTGGGAGGGATTACTCTGTGGTTTTATACCCGACCAAAACGCCGAATTAACAATCGTTTCCAGAATCGGCGTCGCGTGCATGTGACGTTAGGCTGGACGTTGCTGGGGGGAATGCTGCTGTTCTCAGTGACTGGCCTGACCTGGTCTCAGTGGGCAGGGGGAAACGTTGATAAGCTGCGTGCTGAGATGAACTGGCTAACTCCGCAGGTGAACACGACACTTTCCGGTCAGCAGGAGATCGTGGATGAGCATGCTGAACATCATGGTCATCACGGCGGAATGATGATGCCTGAAATGGCGATGGATTTGACGCTGTTTGACGGTGTGTTAAGCGCTGCACGTAACGCAGGGATTGAGGCCAATAAGCTGGAGATCCGCCCGGCGAAAGCAGAGAGTCAAGCCTGGACTGTGACGGAAATCGATCGCAGCTGGCCGACTCAGGTCGACGCCGTGGCGGTTGATCCCAATACGATGCAGATTCTGGACAGAACCCGCTTCGAGGATTTCCCGTTGATGGCGAAGCTCACCCGCTGGGGTGTGGATTTCCATATGGGGATCTTATTCGGGCTGGTTAATCAGCTGCTGCTTGTGGCGTTTGGCCTGGCGTTGTGTGTGCTAATTCTCTGGGGATACCGGATGTGGTGGATGCGTCGTCCAGCGCAATCGACGGCAAATCCGGTCCAGACGCTTTGTCAGAGTTGGCTTGCGCTTTCGGGATGGGGAAAAGTCGTCACGGCGATAATCAGTATACTGCTGGGGCTGGCGTTGCCAGTAATGGGCGTGAGTCTGGCTCTGTTTGTTCTGGTTGACTGGCTGCGCTGGCGAGCGGCAACTGGCGTGTCGCTCGCCGAATCATCCGCTAAATAACCTTATGGCGTGCTGATAACCACGGCCACCCGGCGGTTTTCAGCACGCCCTTGCGGGGTACTGTTGCTCGCAACCGGATATTTTTTACCTAATCCCTGCGTGGTGAGATTACTGCGCGGGATATTTGCCCCTTTTGCCCACGCGTCTGCCACGACGTTCGCGCGTTTTAATGAAAGCGCCTCGTTATAGCCATCCACGCCATAGTTATCTGTGTGACCATCCATGCGGGCATGGTTTAAGCCGGTCGCTGCCAGACGTGAGGCCATCGTCTGGATCTGGGTTTCACTTTCCGGGCGCAGTGTGGCGTCATTTTTATCAAACAGAATTTTGTCCGACAGCCCCAGAGACCAGTCGCCATTTAATTCGTTAAAGCCGTATGACTTCATTGCCGCGATTTGCTCTGGAGTGAATTTCCCTTTTGGCGGAGTCTGACAGCCAGCCAGGACAAGTGATGCCAGTAACAACGGCGCGAAGTATCGCTTTAACATATCGTATTCCTTTCAGGATATTGTTTTCGAACGCTGGTTTTTCACCAGATACATATTGCGGTCGGCATGCTCCAGTAATGCCTCTACTGAGGTATTTTCCCACGCCAGAGCATAACCAATGCTGAGTGACATTGATGCAGTGTGCCCATTATGCAGATCAAACGGACGGATAAACTGCTGCGATAGTGCAGCAGAAATGTGTTGGACCTCGAGTTCAGAATGCACGCCGTATAGCACCATGGCGAATTCGTCACCGCCGAGGCGGTATGATTGATAACGTTTATCGCCAAATTCAACCATCCTGCTGGCGACTTCAATTAGAACGCAATCGCCTGCCGCATGCCCCCAGGTGTCATTAATAAACTTAAAATTATCGCCGTCGAGGAACAGCAGAGCAGAGTTTGTTTTCGCGGAGATGTCGTTCATTAATGCCGCGATGCTGTTACGAAAAGCCGCCCGATTGGCAAGACCGGTCAATGGGTCGTGCATGGCGGTACGTAGCAACTGGGCGTTTTTCGCCTGTAGCTTCAGCTGCCACTCCTCCATCTCATCCAGAAGACTGTTGAAGTCTTCACCAAACTGGTGAAATTCTTCGATACGGCCGTCTTTCACCCGGCGGGAGAAGTTGCGGTTAGTGCGTACGTCATGAACAACGTCGGTAATGTTTTGCAAGGCCGTTACCATGCCATGATGTAACGATCGCGTAATGGTGAGCGCGACGACGGTAGCAAAAAGAATGCAGCCGGTGAGAACGGCAAATGACATCCAGATAAAATGGCTGATGAGGCTGTCACGCGCGGTAAGGCGAATTTCGCCGATCATCGAACCATTATGCATGATGGGCTGCGAAACGGGTTCGGGGAAAAGCCAGCGGCTGACCAGCGCGCCCAGCGTGTCGGTATTATCTTCCGGATTCCATGACCAGTAAGCAAACCGCTTTTTATGCACGTTCACGACTTCTGCCACGGCAAACTGACCCTGTTTACCGAGGGTGGCAAGTGTTTCATTGGCCGCCAGTGAATCATTGAAAACCAGGGAGGCTTCAAGGCTGTGGCTCATTGTTGCGCCGGTTAATTCGAGATTTTTTTGTGCGTATTGCTTTAATGTCACGACGGATGCAAAGCAGAGCAATAACCATATTAATGTCATCGTTATGATGACGCTTATCATGCTGATTCGCCTCAATGTTCTTTTAAACGTCGGGCGTGGTGTTGACGTGAAATCTTTATTCATGCTGCTTATTCCGTGCAAGCATTAATACATCCGGACTGACTCTCACGCCACTGCGAGTCAACGCATCAAGATTGACAGAAAACCGTACCTGACCGCGATCGATTATCAGGCAAAAGGCACTGCCAATAGCACATTCCGGATTTTGCTCTGAGATTAATAGCAATGCTCTGCCCTGATATTGACTTATTAATTCAAGTTGTTTTGCAGGCGATTCAGACCCGAAATAAATAGCATCGCACGTTTCGGCCAGGGCTTCCCGATCGTTACGTACAATCACAGGAGTATAAGGTAACCCGCTGTTCTGCCCTTCTTCGTCGCTGAGTGCATGTGTGTAGTGAGAAGAGGCATAAACGCAAAGTTTAGGCTGCCCGGATAGCGACGGCCATCGCGTATAGCTCACAATACCTGAGACAATAGAGCGTACCGATTTATCCGTTTCCGTAAGCGCGCCTGCCGTCGCTGGGCCTACCATAAGGAACAGCATTAGTGCCAGAGTGAGTCGGAAAAAAGAGATCAAGAATGAATTTCTCACCAGAATCCGCCACATCGCTCCGGAAATAGATGTCCTTGAGAGTTGCGGGCAGAATACCATTGTTTATCAAAGCCGTCATTATGTCAGAAATAACCTGAGTCTGACCTAAGCTAAATCCTACTGTTGTTTATTTTCCGATGGATAAAAACAGACTTAATTTAGTCTGCTGGAACGCATACTTTCATCCATCCCTTTTTGCCATGACTCATGCAGTTTTGCTGCGTTTTCGGCAGTATCGCAACTGGCTGGAAAAGATTTGCCTGCTAATCCCCAGGCGTGAATAAAACCTTCTTCACAGACTTTCTTCTGACCATCGGCATAGCCACGGAGATATTCACTACGATCAACGTGTGGGTCGTTAAAACTATCGGCCAGGGTCTGGTTATCTTTAACCGGCAGGCCGTTCATGGCGTCTTCTTTACCTGCATCAAACCAGGATGGACTGGTCCAGTCGGGCTGGAAGGTGTAAGGATTGATCTGGCAGCCCGATAAAAACAGCGACAACAGCGCGAGAGCAATTGAACGCATAGCCATTCTCCTTTTTTCTTCAGCATAGCCTGGCTAAAGAAAGTTGCCGTGTAATTTAAAGTTTACGTTTTTGCACCATGATAATGGCAATAAATTGGCTTGTGTAAATTAAAGTGTACGAATTTTGGATTGAAATGTTTACTTTTTATGGTATGGTGGTCTCACCTCTTAGAGGAAAACAACTATCGCAAACGAGTTTTACAGGATCGCCATCATGCAAAAAGACGCGCTGAACAACGTACATATCACTGACGAACAGGTTTTAATTACGCCGGATCAACTGAAAGCGGAGTTCCCGCTGAGCGTTGCGCAGGAGGCTCAGATTGAGCATTCTCGCCAGACCATTTCTGACATCATCGCTGGCCGCGATCCGCGCCTGCTGGTGGTCTGTGGTCCTTGCTCCATTCACGATCCTGAAACCGCCATTGAGTACGCTCATCGATTTAAAGCATTAGCGGAGGAGGTCAGCGATAGCCTCTATCTGGTGATGCGCGTCTATTTTGAAAAGCCACGTACCACCGTTGGCTGGAAAGGGTTGATTAACGATCCGCACATGGATGGCTCGTTTGATGTGGAAGCGGGGCTGAAGATTGCGCGTCGCCTGCTGGTGGAACTGGTCAGCATGGGGCTGCCGCTGGCGACGGAAGCGCTGGATCCGAACAGCCCGCAATACCTGGGCGATCTGTTCAGTTGGTCCGCAATTGGTGCGCGCACCACGGAATCACAAACTCACCGCGAGATGGCGTCAGGCCTGTCGATGCCGGTTGGTTTTAAAAATGGTACTGATGGCAGCCTGGCTACCGCGATCAACGCGATGCGCGCCGCCGCAATGCCGCACCGTTTTGTCGGTATTAACCAGGCAGGACAGGTTTGTCTTCTGCAAACGCAGGGCAACCCGGATGGTCATGTGATCCTGCGCGGGGGTAAAGCACCAAATTACAGCCCGGCGGATGTGGCGCAGTGCGAAAAAGAGATGGAGCAGGCGGGACTGCGTCCTGCACTGATGGTAGATTGCAGTCATGGTAATTCGAACAAAGATTACCGTCGTCAGCCTGCGGTTGCGGAATCGGTGGTCGCGCAGATCAAAGATGGCAACCGTTCTATTATCGGTCTGATGATTGAGAGCAATATTCATGAAGGCAATCAATCATCTGAACAACCGCGCAGCGCAATGAAGCATGGTGTATCCGTGACGGATGCCTGCATCAGTTGGGAAACCACCGATGCACTGCTGCGTGAGATCCATAAAGATTTAAACGGCCAGCTGGCGACGCGTCTGGCTTAAGAGGTTAGGTATGGTTGCTGAATTGACCGCATTACGCGATCAAATAGATGAAGTGGATAAGGCGCTGCTGGACTTGCTGGCACGCCGCATGGCGTTGGTTGCTGAAGTCGGTGAGGTTAAAAGCAAATACGGCCTGCCGATTTATGTGCCGGAGCGTGAAGCCTCAATGTTGGCCTCTCGTCGCAAAGAGGCTCAGGCGCTGGGTGTCTCTCCGGATTTGATTGAAGATGTCTTGCGTCGTGTGATGCGGGAATCTTATTCGAGTGAAAATGACAAGGGCTTCAAAACCCTTTGTCCGTCCCTGCGTCCGGTGGTCATTGTTGGCGGTGCCGGCCAGATGGGACGTCTGTTTGAAAAAATGCTGGCGCTTTCTGGTTACCAGGTGCGCATTCTGGAAAAAGAGGATTGGGCAAAAGCTCCGGAACTCATGAAAGATGCCGGAATGGTGATCGTCAGCGTACCGATCCATGTGACGGAGCAGATCATCGGGAAGCTTCCTCCATTACCGAAAGACTGCATCCTGGTCGATCTGGCATCTGTTAAAAATGGTCCGCTTCAGGCGATGCTGGCGGCGCATACCGGCCCGGTGCTGGGTCTGCACCCTATGTTTGGCCCGGACAGCGGTAGTCTGGCGAAGCAGGTAGTTGTTTACTGTGATGGTCGTCAGCCGGAAGCCTATCAATGGTTCCTGGAGCAGATTCAGGTATGGGGCGCACGGTTGCACCGTATCAGCGCGGTTGAGCACGATCAGAACATGGCGTTTATTCAGGCGCTTCGCCACTTTGCGACCTTTGCTTATGGGCTGCATCTGGCGGAAGAGAATGTGCAGCTTGAACAGCTGCTGGCACTCTCTTCACCCATCTATCGTCTGGAACTGGCGATGGTCGGGCGTCTGTTTGCGCAGGATCCCCAGCTTTACGCCGACATTATTATGTCGTCTGAGAACAACCTGGCACTGATTAAGCGCTATTATCAGCGTTTCGGCGAAGCCATTACGCTGCTGGAGCACGGAGACAAGCAGGCGTTTATCGACAGCTTCCGCAAAGTGGAGCATTGGTTTGGCGATTACGCACAGCGTTTCCAGAGTGAGAGCCGTACGTTGTTGCGTCAGGCAAATGACAGTCGCCAGTAATGCGATGATGTATATACTAAAAGCCAGCGTTGCTGGCTTTTTTCATTTTGGGGAACTGTCATGGCTGAACCGCAGCTACTGTTGAATTACACCGGACATCTGCCTGAGTGCCCAACGTGGAGTGCAGAAGAGAGTGCGCTCTACTGGGCTGATATTCTGGAAGGCGAGATCCACCGATATCATCTGCTGACGGCAGAACACACCGTGCTTTCATTCCATGAAGAAGTGGGCTGTTTTGCTCTGCGCGAGCAGGGTGGTTTTATCGTTGCGATGCGAACGGGTATCTGGCTGACCGATAAACACGGCCTGCTGCGCCGCAAGGTGTGTGATAACCCCTCTAGCCCGCAGCTCGCACGTTTTAACGACGGCGGTACCGATTATCTGGGGCGGTTCTACGCGGGAACGTTTTGGGGGCCAGGAGATTACAACGGTGCCCTGCTGATGCGCATCGACAACGACCTAACACCGAAAGTGATCCAGTGCGATATTCACGGGCACAACGGTTTAGCGTTTAGTCCGGATAAACAATGGATGTATACCTCTGACACGCCAAACGGCGTTATCTATCGTACGCCGCTGGATGAACAGGGAGAGCCTGGCAAGCGAGACGTTTTCCGATGGTTTCAGGAAGGTGAGGGGATACCTGACGGTGCTGCGATGGACGAGGAAGGCTGTTACTGGACCGCGCTGTTTGATGGCTGGCGTATCGCCAGATTTTCACCTGAGGGCGAACAGCTCGAGGAATACAGACTACCGGTTCGTTGCCCGACGATGGTCTGCTTTGGCGGTGACGATATGAAGACGTTATTTATAACGACCACCCGGGAAAATATGGACGAAGCGGAGATAGCGCAATATCCGCTTTCCGGGGCCATCTTCACCCTGCCAGTCAGCGTGGCAGGGATGAAGAAAAGCCGCTTTATCGAACGTTAGGCCGGGTCGACCGGGACAACGTTTTCGCTTGGATAGCAGCCGAGGACTTTCATTGAGCGGGTGATTTCCCCCAGCTCACGCAGGGCTTTCTGCATTGAGGAAGATTCCAGGTTGGCCTGGATATCAAGATAAAACATCTCTTCCCACGGATTTCCATGAATCGGGCGCGATTCCAGTTTCGTCATGATCAGGTTGTGGTTACGCAGTACCAGCAGAGCTTCAACCAGCGCACCAGCCTGTTGGCCGGTGGCCATCAGCAGCGTGGTTTTCGCGGGTACCTGATCGGACACATTGATTGCCTTGCGGGCCAGCACCACGAAGCGGGTAATGTTTTGCGTCTGGTTTGCCAGGTTTCGTTCCAGTACCTGAAGGCCATACAGCGCGCCACCGGCCTCGCTACCCAGTGCAGCAACGGTTGGGGAATTTGCCTGCGCCACTTTTTCCATCGCCGCAGAGGTGCTTTCGGTGTACTCAATTTTCCAGTTCGGATAGCGGTTCAGGAACTGGCTACATTGCTGGAACGGCTGCGGATGGCTGTACACCGTTTCGATTTTGCTCAGGTCAGTGGAGCCAGAGACCAGGACACAATGGTCAATTGGAATGGTCAGCTCACCAACCAGCGACAGACTGGTGTGTTGCAGCAGGTCGTAGACATCATTGATGGCACCGGAGCTGGTATTTTCAATCGGGACCACGGCGTAATCAGCCTGACCAGTTTCAACCTGATTGAAAATATCGGCAAACTTCGCGCATCCACTTTCAATAAACTCTTCGAAATGGCGGGCTGCATACTGACGTGCCGCCAGGTGTGAATACGAACCTTTCGGACCCAGAAACGCGATACGAGCAGAGTGCGGATTGGTTTTGTTCAGATGCTGTTGCAACAGCGCTTGCTGGGTCAGAACGGAATCTTCGATGATGAGCTGGAACAGGCGGGTGATGTAATGCGCATCCAGGTGATGCGCTTTGCCGAGCTGAATCAGGCGCTCCAGCAGGTCACGCTCGCGGTCGATATCACGTACCGGGCGGTGGGAATCCAGTTTAGCTTTACCCACTTCGACGGCGAGCAAACGGCGTTCTGCCAGCAGCGCCAGTAATTTCTCATCCAGCGCGCTGATTTTAACGCGTAGATCCAGTAATGGGTTTTCCGGTGTCATAGTGTTGCCTGTCTCGTTTTATCGTTATCAATAAAAAAGGCCTCCCGGGGTGGGAGGCCTTGTTGTTCGTCTTCGCATTCTTTATCACACGACGAAACGCCTCCCATTCAGGGGAAGGTAAAAAAGAATGCGAAGAAAAACGGCGTTAGTTTCATGAAATCATCCTGTGCTTGATACCGTTAAAGTACCCGTACTGTTTTCACCCTGTCAATAAAAAACGCGCCCGAAGGCGCGTTGGCGGTACACTCAATTTAAAGGATTACTCTTCTTCAACTTCTTCCGCGAAGCTGGCGTCTTTCACCGATGTTGTGGCGCGACGGGCTTCACCTTTGTGTTGCACTTTATTGAGCTGCCGTTCCAGCTTGTTGATCAAATCGTTAATTGCGGTGTACATATCTTCATGTTTTGCGCTGGCGACCAGATGGCCGTTTGGAGTATTGATAGTTGCGTCAGCGATGAAACCCTGCGGCTCCTTGGACAGGATGATATGCGGGTTAATCAAATGAGTTTGCCATTTATCCAGTTTGGCGAGACGGTCTGCGACGTGCTGGCGAATTGCCGGAGTAATTTCCATTTGTTTACTGGTAATGTTCATTGTCATAAATTTTACCTCTTGTCTTTCCGTCTTGGTGATTCCAGCATACCCGACCCAATGTCAAAATGTGTGATTTAGATCACGTTATTTTGTCGGTTTTTGTCAGGGAATCTTTTTTGTGAGGCAGGGCAGGAAGAGGTGAGATTTACCTTGTGGAAGGTAAAAATTGCGGTCATAGTTGATAGGATGTGTTGAGGCTAAACCGCTTCAGCTTATATCCAGAATGAATAAAAAAACGGCAGCCTTCGGGCTGCCGTTTTACATTGAGGCAATATCAGGTGTTGCTGCTGTTTGCGGCGATGATTTTCGCTACTTTTTCAGCCTGAGCGGTCATCTGCATCTGACGGTAAGCATTTTCCATCAGCTTCAGACCATCACGCGTTGCCTGAGTATCCGGATAATCACGCAACATACCTTCTACGCGGTTAACCACGGCAACCCATGCGCCACGGCGGGTATAGTATTCCGCCACGGAGTATTCATATTTCGCCAGACGATCTTTCAGGAACACCAGACGTTTGGTCGCGTCAGTCACGTACTGACTGTTCGGATAGCCGCGCACCAGTTTGGAGAAGTCATTGAAGGCATCACGTGCATGCTGTGGGTCGCGGTCGGAACGATCCACGCCGAAGAAGCCCTGCAGCGCACTGTCGTCCAGCGCCATGTTGGTGAGGCCGCGCATGTACATCACATAGTCGATGTTAGGATGAGTCGGGTTCAGACGCATGAAACGATCGATGGTTGCCTGAGCCAGCGGCAGATCGGCATTTTTGTAGTATGCGTAGATGAGATCTAACTGCACCTGCTGCGAATACGGACCAAATGGATAGCGATTATCCAACGCTTCCAGTTGCGTTATCGCCTGTTTCCAGTTACCGTCCTGCAACTTTTGTTGTGCAGTCGCATAGATTTCATTCGGCGGATTGTCAGGGACCTGTTCATTTGAACCGGAGCAGCCCACCAAAGCCAGGCTCAACGTGGCCGCTGCCACCAGATATTTCATGCGCGTCATGACGTTTTGACTTTCCTCAAATGTTTGTCCGGGAGAAACTCTGTTCCTGCTCCCGATTAAGACCAGCTACAATAGCACACTATATTAAACGGCAAAGCCGTAAAACCCAACGTTAAACGAAGAAGCAGTTTATGGCACAACGAGTAGAACTCACCGCAACAGTCTCCGAAAATCAGCTCGGTCAACGCTTAGATCAGGCTTTGGCCGAATTGTTCCCTGATTATTCGCGTTCACGCATAAAAGAATGGATCCTTGACCAGCGCGTGCTGGTAAACGGCAAGATCTGGGACAAACCAAAAGAGAAAGTGTTAGGTGGGGAAGCTGTCGCCATCAATGCTGAAATCGAAGAGGAAATCCGCTTCGAGCCGCAGGATATCCCACTGGACATCGTCTATGAAGATGATGACATTCTGGTGATCAACAAGCCGCGCGACCTGGTTGTTCATCCGGGGGCGGGGAATCCTGACGGTACAGTACTTAACGCACTTCTCCATTATTATCCGCCGATCGCAGATGTCCCGCGCGCGGGAATCGTTCACCGTCTGGATAAAGACACCACCGGTTTGATGGTGGTGGCGAAGACCGTTCCAGCTCAGACCCGTCTGGTGGAATCGCTGCAGCTGCGCGAAATCACTCGAGAGTATGAAGCGGTAGCCATTGGGCATATGACTTCTGGTGGAACAGTGGAAGAGCCAATCAGCCGTCACCCAACCAAACGTACTCATATGTCGGTGCATCCGATGGGTAAACCCGCGGTGACGCACTATCGCATCATGGAGCACTTCCGTATCCATACGCGTCTGCGTCTGCGTCTGGAAACCGGGCGTACTCACCAGATCCGTGTGCATATGGCGCACATTACCCATCCGCTGGTGGGGGATCAGGTATACGGTGGTCGCCCGCGTCCGCCAAAAGGCGCATCGGATGAGTTCATCAGCGTACTGCGTAAATTCGATCGTCAGGCGCTGCACGCGACCATGCTGCGTCTTTACCATCCTATCACTGGTATTCAGATGGAGTGGCATGCACCTATCCCGCAGGATATGGTGGAACTTATTGACGCCATGCGTGCCGATTTCGAAGAACATAAGGATCAAGTGGACTGGTTATGACCAAACTGATTGTCCCGGAATGGCCATTGCCTGCAGGTGTGGCCGCCTGCAGTTCAACCCGTATTGGCGGTGTGAGCCAGGGGGCGTGGGAATCACTGAACCTCGGTGCACACTGTGGCGACAACCTGGAGCACGTTGAAGAAAACCGCAAGCGTCTGTTTGCTGCGGGGAACTTGCCGTCAAAACCGGTTTGGCTGGAACAGGTTCATGGAAAAACGGTGCTGAAGCTGACGGGAGAACCCTACGCTTCAAAACGCGCGGATGCCTCTTATAGTAATATTCCGGGAACGGTTTGTGCCGTAATGACTGCTGATTGTCTGCCTGTGCTGTTCTGTAACCGTGCAGGTACTGAGGTCGCAGCAGCACATGCGGGATGGCGCGGCCTGTGTGAAGGCGTGCTGGAGGAGACCGTCTCTTGCTTTAAAGATGAACCTGCCAATATCATGGCCTGGCTTGGCCCGGCCATTGGCCCTCGCGCTTTTGAGGTGGGGCCTGAGGTCCGTGAAGCATTTATGGATAAAGATCCGCAAGCAGTGGGCGCCTTCCTGCCTTCGGGGGATAAATATCTGGCTGATATTTACCAGCTTGCTCGCCAGCGCCTGAATAATGCCGGTGTGACGCAGATCTTCGGTGGCGATCGCTGTACCTTCACCGAAAAGGGTGATTTTTTCTCTTATCGCCGCGACAAGACGACGGGTCGTATGGCAAGTTTTATTTGGCTGATATAACCTAAAGAATCAAGACGATCCGGCACGTGCCGTTTTCTTTTCACATAATTCAGGTCATTAACCTTGAATAATTGAGGGATGACCTCATTTAATCTCCAGTAGCAAATTTGACCTGTTATGGGAGGAGTTATGCGTCTGGATCGTCTTACTAATAAATTCCAGCTTGCTCTCGCCGATGCCCAGTCCCTTGCACTGGGGCACGACAACCAATTTATCGAACCTCTTCATTTAATGAGCGCCTTGCTGAATCAGGAAGGGGGATCGGTACGTCCTTTATTAACGTCCGCTGGCATTAATGCTGGCCAGTTACGCACAGCCATCGATCAGGCGCTGAGCCGCTTACCGCAGGTAGAAGGTACCGGCGGCGACGTTCAACCGTCGCAGGATCTGGTGCGTGTGCTGAACCTTTGCGACAAGCTGGCGCAAAAACGTGGGGACAACTTTATTTCGTCAGAACTGTTTGTTCTGGCGGCGCTTGAATCACGCGGTACCTTGACCGACCTGCTGAAGTCTGCCGGTGCGACCACCGCCAATGTGACTCAGGCGATTGAGAAAATGCGCGGAGGTGAAAGCGTGAACGATCAGGGAGCCGAAGACCAACGTCAGGCTTTGAAGAAATTTACGGTCGATCTGACCGAACGTGCTGAACAGGGCAAACTTGACCCGGTTATCGGCCGTGACGAAGAGATCCGCCGTACTATCCAGGTATTGCAGCGTCGTACCAAGAACAACCCGGTGCTGATTGGTGAACCGGGTGTCGGTAAAACCGCCATTGTTGAAGGGCTGGCGCAGCGTATCGTCAATGGGGAAGTGCCGGAAGGCCTGAAAGGCCGCCGCGTACTGGCGCTGGATATGGGTGCGCTGGTGGCCGGTGCGAAATACCGCGGCGAGTTTGAAGAGCGCCTCAAAGGCGTGCTTAACGATCTGGCGAAGCAGGAAGGCAACGTTATCCTGTTTATCGACGAACTGCACACTATGGTCGGTGCGGGTAAAGCGGACGGCGCGATGGATGCCGGGAACATGCTGAAACCTGCGCTGGCGCGTGGTGAACTTCACTGCGTCGGTGCCACTACGCTTGATGAGTATCGTCAGTACATTGAAAAAGATGCTGCACTTGAACGTCGTTTCCAGAAAGTGTTTGTGGCTGAGCCAAGCGTTGAAGATACCATCGCGATTTTGCGTGGTCTGAAAGAGCGTTATGAGCTGCACCACCATGTGCAGATCACTGACCCGGCCATCGTTGCGGCGGCGACGCTTTCGCATCGTTATATTGCCGATCGTCAGTTGCCGGATAAAGCAATCGACCTGATCGATGAAGCGGCTTCGAGCATTCGTATGCAGATTGACTCGAAACCGGAGGAGCTCGACAGGCTCGACCGTCGTATCATCCAGCTCAAGCTGGAACAGCAGGCGCTGAAGAAAGAGTCTGATGAAGCCAGTAAGAAACGCCTGGATATGCTCAATGAAGAACTGGACGATAAAGAACGCCAGTATTCTGAGCTGGAAGAAGAGTGGAAAGCCGAGAAAGCATCCCTTTCCGGCACTCAGACCATAAAGGCGGAACTCGAACAGGCAAAAATTGCCATTGAGCAGGCACGCCGTGTGGGCGATCTGGCCCGGATGTCAGAGCTGCAGTACGGCAAAATTCCTGAGCTGGAAAAACAGCTTGAGATTGCTACGCAGTCCGAAGGCAAAACGATGCGTCTGTTGCGTAATAAAGTGACGGATGCGGAAATTGCCGAAGTGCTGGCGCGCTGGACCGGTATCCCAGTGGCACGCATGCTGGAAGGTGAGCGTGAAAAACTGCTGCGTATGGAGCAGGATTTACATAACCGGGTAATTGGTCAGAACGAGGCGGTTGAAGCGGTTTCCAACGCTATTCGTCGTAGCCGTGCAGGGCTGTCCGATCCGAATCGCCCAATTGGCTCGTTCCTGTTCCTGGGGCCAACCGGTGTCGGTAAAACCGAGCTGTGTAAAGCGCTGGCTAACTTTATGTTCGACAGCGATGATGCGATGGTGCGTATCGACATGTCCGAGTTTATGGAGAAGCACTCTGTTTCGCGTCTGGTCGGTGCACCTCCGGGATACGTGGGTTATGAAGAAGGTGGTTATCTGACAGAAGCGGTGCGCCGTCGTCCTTATTCCGTCATTCTGCTGGACGAGGTAGAGAAAGCGCATCCGGATGTCTTCAACATTCTGCTTCAGGTGCTGGATGATGGTCGTCTGACCGATGGGCAGGGGAGAACAGTCGACTTCCGTAATACGGTTGTTATCATGACCTCGAACCTGGGTTCCGATTTGATTCAGGAACGTTTCGGTGAGCTGGACTATAGCCATATGAAGGATCTGGTGCTCGGTGTCGTGAGCCATAACTTCCGTCCTGAGTTCATCAACCGTATTGATGAAGTGGTGGTATTCCATCCTCTGGGTGAGAAACACATTGCGTCGATTGCGCAGATCCAGTTGCAGCGTTTGTACAAACGTCTGGAAGAGCGTGGATATGAAATTCACATCTCCGACGAGGCACTGAAGCTGCTGAGCGAAAATGGTTACGATCCAGTGTATGGTGCGCGTCCATTAAAACGTGCTATCCAACAGCAGATCGAAAATCCGCTGGCGCAGCAGATCCTCTCCGGAGAGTTAATTCCAGGCAAAGTTATCCGTCTGGAAGCCAACGACGATCGCATTGTGGCAGTGCAGTAAGTCACAAAACCAAAAAACGAGCCGCTTGCGGCTCGTTTTTGTTTAAAAACCAGGCGAAAATTGAGGTCTGGAATGTGATTCGCCTGGAAAGTGAGCGGTTGGAAAATAATTTTCACTTTATCCTTGCGGCTTCGGAATAACTCCCTATAATGCGCCTCCACTGACACGGAACAACGGCACACACGCCGCCGGGTCAGCAGAGAAAAGCAAAATAAACGCTTGACTCTGTAGCGGGAAAGCGTAATATGCACACCCCGCGCCGCAGCGAAAACGAAGCGGCACTGCTCTTTAACAATTTATCAGACAATCTGTGTGGGCACTCAAAGTGACATGGATTCTTAACGTCCTCGGACGAAAAATGAATACCAAGTCTCAACGAGTGAACACGTAATTCATTACGAAGTTTAATTCATTGAGCATCAAACTTTTAAATTGAAGAGTTTGATCATGGCTCAGATTGAACGCTGGCGGCAGGCCTAACACATGCAAGTCGAGCGGTAGCACAGAGAGCTTGCTCTCGGGTGACGAGCGGCGGACGGGTGAGTAATGTCTGGGAAACTGCCTGATGGAGGGGGATAACTACTGGAAACGGTAGCTAATACCGCATAACGTCGCAAGACCAAAGAGGGGGACCTTCGGGCCTCTTGCCATCAGATGTGCCCAGATGGGATTAGCTAGTAGGTGGGGTAACGGCTCACCTAGGCGACGATCCCTAGCTGGTCTGAGAGGATGACCAGCCACACTGGAACTGAGACACGGTCCAGACTCCTACGGGAGGCAGCAGTGGGGAATATTGCACAATGGGCGCAAGCCTGATGCAGCCATGCCGCGTGTATGAAGAAGGCCTTCGGGTTGTAAAGTACTTTCAGCGGGGAGGAAGGTGCTGAGGTTAATAACCTCAGCAATTGACGTTACCCGCAGAAGAAGCACCGGCTAACTCCGTGCCAGCAGCCGCGGTAATACGGAGGGTGCAAGCGTTAATCGGAATTACTGGGCGTAAAGCGCACGCAGGCGGTCTGTCAAGTCGGATGTGAAATCCCCGGGCTCAACACGGGAACTGCATTCGAAACTGGCAGGCTAGAGTCTTGTAGAGGGGGTAGAATTCGGGTGTAGCGGTGAAATGCGTAGAGATCTGGAGGAATACCGGTGGCGAAGGCGGCCCCTGGACAAAGACTGACGCTCAGGTGCGAAAGCGTGGGGAGCAAACAGGATTAGATACCCTGGTAGTCCACGCCGTAAACGATGTCGACTTGGAGGTTGTGCCCTTGAGGCGTGGCTTCCGGAGCTAACGCGTTAAGTCGACCGCCTGGGGAGTACGGCCGCAAGGTTAAAACTCAAATGAATTGACGGGGCCCGCACAAGCGGTGGAGCATGTGGTTTAATTCGATGCAACGCGAAGAACCTTACCTACTCTTGACATCCAGAGAACTTAGCAGAGATGCTTTGGTGCCTTCGGGAACTCTGAGACAGGTGCTGCATGGCTGTCGTCAGCTCGTGTTGTGAAATGTTGGGTTAAGTCCCGCAACGAGCGCAACCCTTATCCTTTGTTGCCAGCGGTCCGGCCGGGAACTCAAAGGAGACTGCCAGTGATAAACTGGAGGAAGGTGGGGATGACGTCAAGTCATCATGGCCCTTACGAGTAGGGCTACACACGTGCTACAATGGCGCATACAAAGAGAAGCGACCTCGCGAGAGCAAGCGGACCTCATAAAGTGCGTCGTAGTCCGGATTGAGTCTGCAACTCGACTCCATGAAGTCGGAATCGCTAGTAATCGTAGATCAGAATGCTACGGTGAATACGTTCCCGGGCCTTGTACACACCGCCCGTCACACCATGGGAGTGGGTTGCAAAAAGAAGTAGGTAGCTTAACCTTCGGGAGGGCGCTTACCACTTTGTGATTCATGACTGGGGTGAAGTCGTAACAAGGTAACCGTAGGGGAACCTGCGGTTGGATCACCTCCTTACCTTAAAGAACCTGCCTTTGTAGTGCTCACACAGATTGTCTGATGAAAAGTAAATAGCAAGGCGTCTTGCGATTGAGACTTATACGTCCCCTTCGTCTAGAGGCCCAGGACACCGCCCTTTCACGGCGGTAACAGGGGTTCGAATCCCCTAGGGGACGCCACTTGCTGGTTCGTGAGTGAAAGTCACCTGCCGTCATATCTCAAAACTGACTTGCGAGTCATGTTTGAGATATTTGCTCTTTAAAAATCTGGATCAAGCTGAAAATTGAAACGACACACATGTTATGTGTGTTCGAGTCTCTCAAATTTTCGCAAGTCGATGATGAATCGAAAGAAACATCTTCGGGTTGTGAGGTTAAGCGACTAAGCGTACACGGTGGATGCCCTGGCAGTCAGAGGCGATGAAGGACGTGCTAATCTGCGAAAAGCGCCGGCGAGGTGATATGAACCTTTGACCCGGCGATGTCCGAATGGGGAAACCCAGTGCAATTCGTTGCACTATCGTTAACTGAATACATAGGTTAACGAGGCGAACCGGGGGAACTGAAACATCTAAGTACCCCGAGGAAAAGAAATCAACCGAGATTCCCCCAGTAGCGGCGAGCGAACGGGGAGCAGCCCAGAGTCTGAATCAGCTTGTGTGTTAGTGGAACGGTCTGGAAAGTCCGACGGTACAGGGTGATAGTCCCGTACACGAAAATGCACAGGCTGTGAACTCGAAGAGTAGGGCGGGACACGTGGTATCCTGTCTGAATATGGGGGGACCATCCTCCAAGGCTAAATACTCCTGACTGACCGATAGTGAACCAGTACCGTGAGGGAAAGGCGAAAAGAACCCCGGCGAGGGGAGTGAAAAAGAACCTGAAACCGTGTACGTACAAGCAGTGGGAGCACCTTCGTGGTGTGACTGCGTACCTTTTGTATAATGGGTCAGCGACTTATATTCTGTAGCAAGGTTAACCGTATAGGGGAGCCGAAGGGAAACCGAGTCTTAACTGGGCGTTAAGTTGCAGGGTATAGACCCGAAACCCGGTGATCTAGCCATGGGCAGGTTGAAGGTTGGGTAACACTAACTGGAGGACCGAACCGACTAATGTTGAAAAATTAGCGGATGACTTGTGGCTGGGGTGAAAGGCCAATCAAACCGGGAGATAGCTGGTTCTCCCGAAAGCTATTTAGGTAGCGCCTCGTGAACTCATCTTCGGGGGTAGAGCACTGTTTCGGCTAGGGGGCCATCCCGGCTTACCAACCCGATGCAAACTACGAATACCGAAGAATGTTATCACGGGAGACACACGGCGGGTGCTAACGTCCGTCGTGAAGAGGGAAACAACCCAGACCGCCAGCTAAGGTCCCAAAGTCATGGTTAAGTGGGAAACGATGTGGGAAGGCACAGACAGCCAGGATGTTGGCTTAGAAGCAGCCATCATTTAAAGAAAGCGTAATAGCTCACTGGTCGAGTCGGCCTGCGCGGAAGATGTAACGGGGCTAAACCATGCACCGAAGCTGCGGCAGCGACACTATGTGTTGTTGGGTAGGGGAGCGTTCTGTAAGCCGTTGAAGGTGTCCTGTGAGGGGTGCTGGAGGTATCAGAAGTGCGAATGCTGACATAAGTAACGATAATGCGGGTGAAAAGCCCGCACGCCGGAAGACCAAGGGTTCCTGTCCAACGTTAATCGGGGCAGGGTGAGTCGACCCCTAAGGCGAGGCCGAAAGGCGTAGTCGATGGGAAACAGGTTAATATTCCTGTACTTGGTGTTACTGCGAAGGGGGGACGGAGAAGGCTATGTTAGCCGGGCGACGGTTGTCCCGGTTTAAGCATGTAGGCGGGAAGTTTAGGTAAATCCGGACTTCTTTTAACGCTGAGGTGTGATGACGAGGCACTACGGTGCTGAAGTAACAAATGCCCTGCTTCCAGGAAAAGCCTCTAAGCATCAGGTAACACGAAATCGTACCCCAAACCGACACAGGTGGTCAGGTAGAGAATACCAAGGCGCTTGAGAGAACTCGGGTGAAGGAACTAGGCAAAATGGTGCCGTAACTTCGGGAGAAGGCACGCTGATATGTAGGTGAAGCCCCTGCGGGTGGAGCTGAAATCAGTCGAAGATACCAGCTGGCTGCAACTGTTTATTAAAAACACAGCACTGTGCAAACACGAAAGTGGACGTATACGGTGTGACGCCTGCCCGGTGCCGGAAGGTTAATTGATGGGGTTAGCGGCAACGCGAAGCTCTTGATCGAAGCCCCGGTAAACGGCGGCCGTAACTATAACGGTCCTAAGGTAGCGAAATTCCTTGTCGGGTAAGTTCCGACCTGCACGAATGGCGTAATGATGGCCAGGCTGTCTCCACCCGAGACTCAGTGAAATTGAACTCGCTGTGAAGATGCAGTGTACCCGCGGCAAGACGGAAAGACCCCGTGAACCTTTACTATAGCTTGACACTGAACACTGGTCCTTGATGTGTAGGATAGGTGGGAGGCTTTGAAGCGTGGACGCCAGTCTGCGTGGAGCCGCCCTTGAAATACCACCCTTTAATGGCTGGTGTTCTAACGTAGACCCGTAATCCGGGTTGCGGACAGTGTCTGGTGGGTAGTTTGACTGGGGCGGTCTCCTCCCAAAGAGTAACGGAGGAGCACGAAGGTTAGCTAATCTGGTCGGACATCAGGAGGTTAGTGCAATGGCATAAGCTAGCTTGACTGCGAGAGTGACGGCTCGAGCAGGTGCGAAAGCAGGTCATAGTGATCCGGTGGTTCTGAATGGAAGGGCCATCGCTCAACGGATAAAAGGTACTCCGGGGATAACAGGCTGATACCGCCCAAGAGTTCATATCGACGGCGGTGTTTGGCACCTCGATGTCGGCTCATCACATCCACGGGGCTGAAGTAGGTCCCAAGGGTATGGCTGTTCGCCATTTAAAGTGGTACGCGAGCTGGGTTTAGAACGTCGTGAGACAGTTCGGTCCCTATCTGCCGTGGGCGCTGGAGAATTGAGGGGGGCTGCTCCTAGTACGAGAGGACCGGAGTGGACGCATCACTGGTGTTCGGGTTGTCATGCCAATGGCATTGCCCGGTAGCTAAATGCGGAAGAGATAAGTGCTGAAAGCATCTAAGCACGAAACTTGCCCCGAGATGAGTTCTCCCTGACTCCTTGAGAGTCCTGAAGGAACGTTGAAGACTACGACGTTGATAGGTCGGGTGTGTAAGCGCAGCGATGCGTTGAGCTAACCGATACTAATGAACCGTGAGGCTTAACCTTACAACGCCGAAGCTGTTTCGGCGAAGAGAGACAGAAGATTTTCAGCTTTGATACAGATTTAACAGAATTTGCCCTGGCGGCTTTAGCGCGGTGGTCCCACCTGACCCCATGCCGAACTCAGAAGTGAAACGCCGTAGCGCCGATGGTAGTGTGGGGTCTCCCCATGAGAGTAGGGAACTGCCGGGCATCAATCAGGAAGAACCCCGTACCGTAAGGTACGGGGTTTTTTTCTTTGTCTTTTCCCAGCCTGGCCTTTCTCTTAATCCCTTACCCTGCTAATGGAATGTGTGATCGTTGTCTCAATGTTAATTATAACGAAATTATAACATTTCATTTACGAGGTAATTGAGTGTACTGACTCAATACGCCGCAGTTTATGGCAGGAGCATAATCACAATGACAGAAAGCATTACATCAAACGGGACGCTGGCTAACAGTGATACCCGAAGAAGGGTATGGGCAATCGTCAGCGCCTCTTCAGGGAATCTGGTTGAATGGTTCGACTTTTACGTCTACTCATTCTGTTCACTCTACTTCGCACATATTTTCTTTCCCTCCGGCAACACCACGACGCAACTTCTACAAACAGCAGGGGTATTTGCTGCAGGATTCCTGATGCGACCGATCGGGGGCTGGTTGTTCGGCCGTATTGCGGATCGTCGCGGGCGTAAGGCTTCTATGCTGATCTCGGTTTGTATGATGTGCTTTGGCTCTCTGGTGATCGCCTGCCTGCCAGGATATGAATCCATTGGAACCTGGGCTCCCGCGCTACTTTTGCTGGCCCGTTTATTCCAGGGGTTATCGGTGGGGGGCGAATACGGCACGAGTGCGACCTACATGAGTGAGATTGCTCTGGAAGGTCGTAAAGGTTTTTACGCCTCCTTCCAGTATGTCACGCTTATTGGCGGTCAGTTGCTGGCCATTCTTGTGGTGGTTATCCTGCAGCAGATTCTGACGGACGAACAACTCCACGCCTGGGGATGGCGAATTCCTTTCGCAATGGGTGCAGTACTGGCGATCGTCGCACTTTGGCTACGCCGTCAGTTGGATGAAACCTCTCAGAAAGAGGTCAGAACGCTGAAGGAGGCGGGAACCTTCAAAGGGTTATGGCGTAACCGCAAAGCTTTCCTGATGGTGCTGGGCTTCACTGCCGGTGGCTCTCTCAGTTTCTATACTTTCACCACCTATATGCAAAAGTACCTGGTGAACACTACCGGAATGCACGCAAACGTCGCCAGTGTCGTCATGACCGTGGCGCTGTTTGTCTTTATGCTCATACAACCCATTATCGGTGCGCTCTCGGATAAAATTGGCCGGCGGACGTCGATGCTGATTTTTGGCGGGCTGTCGGCGTTATGTACCGTACCTATTCTGACTGCTCTTCAGCATGTGACTTCGCCGTATGCAGCATTTGCGCTGGTTATGCTGGCGATGGTGATTGTCAGTTTCTATACCTCGATCAGTGGAATACTGAAAGCCGAAATGTTCCCGGCGCAGGTACGTGCTTTAGGAGTCGGGCTCTCTTATGCGGTAGCCAATGCGTTGTTTGGCGGATCGGCGGAGTATGTTGCGTTGTCTCTTAAATCATGGGGAAGTGAAACGACATTCTTCTGGTACGTCACTGCAATGGGGGCGCTGGCATTTATCGTATCCCTGATGCTTCATCGCAAAGGGAAAGGCATCCGGCTTTAATAGTGCGCCATTTGCCACACAGTATAGCCAGTCGTTGCGCCGGCGACATCCCAGGCAAAATCTTTCCAGCTCCAGCCGCTCCCTGCGGGGCGGCTATCCCACAATTCTTTAGATGCCCCAAGACCGACAGAGAACATCAACCCTATCGCCGCGCTACGATCCCGGCTGTATCCCTGATGCTGAGCATATTCATTACCGGCTGCGGACAACATCGCGGAAGCGAGAAAATGTTGGGCTTTATCCTGACCGGACCAGCTATCGTTTGCCATATGGCTACAGCCGGTGAGGGCGAGAGTAGTTAGCAGGAGAGGGATGCGCATCAAGAACTCCATAAAAAAGCCCCGTCGAAGACAGGGCTGTGGCATTACAGAATACGGCTGATAAGTCGGTCGATACGGATACGACGTAAACGGCGGATAAGTTTGCGGACCTTCACCGGATAATCGGCAATGCTCTGCAGTTCGCGGTAATGATTAACCACAGTGGTATGTGTGCGAATCAGCTCCAGCTCACGCTCACGTTTTGCGGCTAACTCATGCTGTGGGTCATGGATCAGGATAGCGTTTTCCAGATCCAGTCGCCACGCGCGCGGGTTCAGGTTGTTACCGGTCAGTAGCATCCACTCATCGTCGACCCACATACCTTTGAGATGGTAAGTGTTGTCTTCATCTTTCCACAGACGCACAACCAGCTGGTCAGTGTTTACGTAATACTGTAAACGACTCAGGAAACGGCGAAGGTTAATCTCATAGAGGTAAGGTAGCGCACCGATAATTTTGAACGGCTGATCTTCAGGAATAAAGAAGTCGTTAGCCGTTTTATCCCCAACGATGATTTCCACTTTTTTACCATCGCGCAGCAGCTGAATGATGTTACGCACCAGCACGGCAGGAAGGTTGAAGTACGGTGTACAGATGGTGAGTTTCTGCTCTGCACACGGCATCAGATGGAAGATCGTTTTATTTAGCAGGCTTGATTTGCCGAGACCTACCAGCGGGGTAACGGATAACTCTTCGTTGTTTGCATCGCCCTGGAAATGATAGACCGCATCGCGCAGTTCCTGGCGGAATGCACGAACATCATTTTTGATTTCCGGGCTTTTAGGGCGCTCTGGATCGTCAAGGCGATTTACACCACGGCCATGAACCAGATTTTTATCAACCCAGTTAAACATGATATCGGCCATCTGAGGATTACGAATCAGATGGTAGCGGTCGTAGCGATACTTATCGAGTTGATGGAGGTAAACATCATTCAGACTAGCACCACTGTAAAGTACGCTGTCATCAATGATGAAACCCTTGAAATGAAGGACGCCGAGCGCTTCACGAGTATTAACAGGCACGCCATAAACAGGAACATCGACGCCAGGATTCTCCTGCGCCATGCGGCAATACCAGTCAGCATTGGTGTTTGAAGCGGCAGCGCCAATACGACCGCGCTGAGCGCGATGCCAGTCAACCAGCACGCGAACATCGAGTTCAGGACGTTGACGTTTGGCTTCATAGAGCGCGTTCAGGATCCCGCGCCCGCCTTCGTCTTGTTCTAGATACAGTGCCACAATGCAAATGCGTCGCGTGGCGCTGGCAATCTTTTCAAGAAGCGTCTCCCGAAAATGAGCGGGAGCGTAAAAGAACTCTACATCATCAACTGACTGAGAAATCTTCGGTAGTTGAGCAAGGTGTTGTTGATGTTTATTACGCTTAAATTTTGACAACATCACAGTGCGTTTCTTCTCTGTTCATTGAAGGGTTGTCTGTACCATGCAAACAACATAAGCGGACAATGATACCACCAGTCCCGTCCAAAGTGGGTAACATTTCCAGTAGCTTACTCGTGTTTATCTGCTGATGTCAGGTTGAGGGACAAGGCAACAATACCTTCGTCCAGTTGAATATCAACATCAAATCCAAGTTTTCGCGCCAGGGTCACCATACCGCGATTGTTAGGCATAGTAATGCCATTAAGGCGTAACAATCCGTGATCTCGCGTATAACTGATGAGTTTTTCCAGCAGTCGTCTCCCCAGACCCAGGCCTTTTAGATCGGAGCGCACCAGCACGGCAAACTCCGCATCAACATTATCCGGGTCAGAAATAGCACGCGTCACGCCAAGGATCTCATCGCCTTTATCGGAACGACGAACGGCGACAAAAGCCATTTCTCGATCGTAGTCGATCTGGGTCATATTGGCTAAATCATCGTGGGTAAATTCGTTGATTTCACTAAAATAGCGATAGTAAAGATCCTCTTTCGTGACCTGAGAGATAAAGGCCCGCAGCTGAGGTTCATCTTCCGGCAGAATAGGGCGGAATAAGGCGCGTTCCCCATTCTTCATCTCTACCCACTCTTCCAGTTGCAGCGGGTAAGGACGGATCGCCAGACGGCTCTCTCTGTCGCCTTCAAAGGGCGCGATATCCAGCGTCACGTCCAGCGCCGTAAATTCATTACCGGAGGCGAGAAGGGGGTGGATATCCAGCCGCTGGATCTCGGCACAATCCACAATCAGGTTAGATACCTGCACCAGGAACTGACTTAGCCCGGCAATATCAAGTGGACGCAGCGCGCTCCGACCGCGGATCTTTTTGCTTTTAATCGCCTGGATGATCAAATAACGCGCCAGATTCATGTTCAGCGGCGGTAACGCTACAACGGCTTGTTCTTCAGGCCGCCACTCAACGCCGCCTTCTCCCAGCATAATGAGCGGGCCAAACACGGGATCATGTTCAACCACCACCCGCAGCTCCTGAGCACCTGCGCGGTTAGCCATGCTTTGCACCAGCAACCCGTGGATCCTTGCCTGCGGCCAGGCCATTTTGACCCGATCAAAAATGGCATCTGCTGCTTGCTGAACCTCCGTTGCCGTACGCAGGTATAACATCACCCCCTGAATATCAGACTTATGTGGGATATCCGGTGAACGCAACTTAAGGGCAACCGGGTAGCCAATTTGTTCGGCAATATGCACAGCCTCAGCGCTGTCGCTGGCAATCCAGGTGGGCAGGGTTTGCATTCCGTAACTGCCGAGAATGGGCTGAACTTCATGCGTATCAAGCGTTGTCGCACCCTCTTCGATAGCCTGTTGTAAAAGACGGTGAACGTCGACGGTGTTAGCCGTCAGATTACCGGGTAACGCTGGGGTTTCGCGTAACTGTTTCTGGTTACGGCGATACTCGACCATATGCATAAATGCAGTGATAGTGCCTTCCGGAGTACGGTAGGTTGGCAGTCCGGCTTCACTGAACAAGCGTCGCGCCTCCTGCGAAGAAAACTCACCGCACCAGTTGGTCAGCAAAGTGACATATTTTCCACGTGGATGATTGCGCACGGTATCAATGAGTGCCCGCGCACTTTCACTACCTGGAGCGGCCGCGCTGGGGGAGTGGATAATCATCAGCGCGTCGAAATCCTGGCTATCCAGCAAAATCGAGATGGCCTTGATATAGCGATCGCTGCTGGCGTCATCGCGTAAGTCAAGCGGGTTGTCTGGCGTCACACTTGTCGGGAGAGCTTCTCTCAGACGTTGCAGCGTCTCTTCACCCAGCGTTGCCAGCTTACCGAAGCGCCGCCACAGTTCATCCAGCGCGAGTGCGGCAGGGGCGGCGCCGTTACTGACAATCATTAACTTCTCACCGCGCAATGGGCGCATATGGCTTAGCGTCTCGACGGCGGAAAAAAGCTCGTGTGTATCCTGTACCCGCAGCAAACCCGCACGCTGAATGGCGGCGTCCCAGGCAGGATCCATACCGGAATGCGACTGCAGAAGTCGCTGGGCTGCAGGGCTACGTCCACTTTTGATCACCAGGATCGGTTTATTGCGCGATGCGCTTCGTGAAGCCGATACAAAACGACGGGCATCGCTGAGGTGCTCGAGGTAAAGCAGGATTGCGCTGGTTTTACTGTCGCGAGCCAGAAAATCAAGGAGCTCATCAACGTCAATATCCAGGCTGTCACCCAGGGCAATGAAGTAGGAGAATCCCATTTCACGCTGCTGAGCCCAGTCGAGGATGGTGTTCGATACCGCCGCCGATTGCGAAATAAACGCGAGTTTGCCTTTACGGATTGGTACAGGAGAGAAACTGGCATTCAGACCCTGCCAGGGGGCGAGCAGGCCAAGACTGTTCGGCCCAAGGATGCGCATTTGATAACGACTGGCGCATGCCAGCAGCTCGGGCTGTTGTTCAGGTGGAGACGAGAGAATAATGCAGGTTTTACACCCTTTTTTACCGAGTGATTCCAGCAGTTCCGGATTTCGTTTCGCATTGGTACACAGTACGGCAAGATCGGGTACGAAAGGCAGGCTCTGTACATCTGGCCAGGCAAGTACCCCCTGAATAGCCTTGTAGGCAGGCGTAACGGGCATAACAGGGCCATTAAACCCTCCGGCCAGCAGGTTACGCATCATCAGATAGCCTGCACGATCCGGTTTCATTGAGGCGCCGATAACGGCAATGGATTTAGGACGTAATAGCGCTTCTAACCCTCGCTGGCTCATGCAGGCCTCCTGTGAATGCAAGCGACCTGATGATTTTAAACGCTTTCTGGATCGAGTGCTGTGACACTGCCCTTATGAACGGTTTTTCCCGCCAGATAGCGCTCGCGAAAGCGGGAGAAATGGTTGCCCAGGGCGCCTGCCGCTACGGTATCGCCTGCTAAATCCAGAAGCGCAATGGCCACTTCGGCAGTGCAGTATTGCCCGTCGGCATGCGCTTCACGCAGGCGGTAGGCGGAGACCCGGGAAAGATCGACAGAAATCACCGGCAGTGCGTCAAGATAAGGACTTTTACGAAACATTTTTCGTGCTTCGGTCCAGGTGCCATCCAGCATAATAAACAGGGGCGGTTTACCGGATGGGGGAGCCGAAAGCACCTGACGATCGGCCCCTGCATAAGAGGCCGGGAAAACGACCATGGGCTGATAGTCCGGGTTTGTCACTGCGTCGAGCAGGGCCTGTGGTGGCTCCGTGCGCGACCACTGAAACGCAGTGGTATCAGGCAGAATGTCGGCAATCAGGCGACCCGTATTACTGGGTTTCATCGGCTCGGTATCGAACATCACCAGACAAAAACGACTCTCCGCTGTACTCGGGGCCAGCGTCTCGCACAGGCAAACCTTTAGTGGCAGCAGGCATCGCTGGCAACGACGGATTCGATTGCCACGGGCAAGAAAGGGACGCGTTGAGCGAGCAAGGCGTTCGGCACGTAATTGAAGGACAGCGTTATCAGTCATGGGCGAAATGCAGGAAAAACCCTATTTTCGCAGAGGCGGGAACGGGGCACAAGATGTGCCCCATGAATGTTACAGCGACTCGTTTAACCAGCTTTCAAAAGGTGCTTTTGGAACCGCACCGTTGAGCATATCGATCACTTCACCCTTTTTGAAAATCATAATGGTCGGGATGCTGCGAATACGAAAACGTGCGCTCAGTTCGGGTTCCGCTTCGGTATTGACCTTAACGAACCGCATTTTCCCGTTGCGCTCTTCTGCCACATCTTCGAAGATCGGCGCGAAGCTACGGCATGGGCCGCACCATGGCGCCCAGAAGTCGACCACTACGGGAAGATCATCCTTGAGGAGTTTGTCCAGCGTAGCACCCGTTGCGTTAATGACATCGCCATCAAACAATTCATGACCACAACGCCCGCATTTCGCACCATCTTCAATCCGATCGTCCGGAATGCGATTGAGAGCCTGACAGTTGGCACATACGGTATTCATAACTAACCTCTGATAGAGCCGTGGGACAGCGGCAAACGCCGATAATGTTTCTAATATGTTACATATTATCAATGAGCCTGTTTGAAACAACAATGCGTTTTATTCAATGAGAACAATAGTCACAGGCTTTTGTACGAAATTATGGCTATGCGCTGGCACATCGGGTAATCTGCGCGCTTCGCGCAGCGCTGGTGGAGAAAAGCATGAACGACGAAATGAAAAACAAAAGCGGCAAGGTCAAAGTGATGTATGTCCGCAGTGATGATGACTCTGATAAACGCACCCAAAATCCGCGTACCGGAAAAGGTGGCGGGCGTCCGGCGTCTTCTCGTGCAGACGGTGGCCGTCGCCCCGCCCGCGATGACAGAAATAACCGCGGTGATGACCGCAAACGTGATGACCGTAAGCGTGACGATCGCAAACGTGATGACCGTCCACGTGATGACTTCTCACGTGATAACTCATCCCCGTGGCGTACCGTTTCTCGCGCGCCTGGCGATGAGACGCCAGAAAAAGCCGATCACGGTGGTATCAGCGGTAAAAGCTTTATCGACCCGGAAGTGCTGCGTCGTCAGCGGGCTGAAGAGACTCGCGTGTATGGCGAGAATGCCTGCCAGGCGCTGTTCCAGAGCCGTCCTGAGTGCATCGTCCGCGCCTGGTTTATCCAGAGCGTGACTCCACGTTTTAAAGAAGCGCTGCGCTGGATGGCCGCGAACCGTAAAGCCTATCACGTGGTAGATGATGCCGAGCTGACCAAAGCGTCCGGTACCGAACACCACGGTGGTGTTTGCTTCCTGATCAAAAAACGTAATGGCACCACCGTTCAGCAATGGGTCAGCCAGGCAGAGGCCGATGACTGTGTTCTGGCGCTGGAAGATGTGGGCAACCCGCATAACCTGGGTGCGATGATGCGTAGCTGCGCGCACTTCGGCGTGAAAGGCGTGCTGTTGCAGGATGCTGCACTGCTGGAATCAGGTGCGGCGATCCGTACTGCAGAAGGTGGTGCTGAGCACGTTCAGCCGATCACCGGTGATAGCGTTCTGGATGCTATTGAGCAGTTCCGTAAAGCGGGCTATTCCATCGTGACGACTTCGAGCCATGCTGGTACGCCGCTGTTTAAAGCGACGCTGCCGCGTAAAATGGTGCTGGTGCTGGGTCAGGAGCGCGATGGTCTGTCTGACGCGGCGCTCTCCAGTGCAGATCTGAGCGTCTCTATCGACGGAACAGGTAATGTGGAAAGTCTGAACGTATCCGTTGCGACTGGCGTACTGCTGGCCGAGTGGTGGCGTCAGAATAAGGCATAAGCCTCTTAATGTGCCGGGTTAGACCCGGCACATTAAATACTACTCGCTTTCTGCCGGTAACACAGGCATCCAGTCAATTGGCGTTTCGCCACGTTTTTCCAGCCATTCGTTCGCCAGAACAAAATGATTACTGCCAAAGAAACCGCGATGTGCAGACAACGGTGACGGGTGCGGCGCTTTCAACACGTGATGACGCTGACGATCGATAATCGCCCCTTTCTTCTGCGCGTGAGAACCCCAGAGTAAAAATACCACGCCTTCACGATGCTCGTTGATCAGGCTGATGACTTTGTCAGTAAACGTTTCCCAGCCCAGGCTTGCGTGTGAGTGCGCCTGACCCGCCCGTACGGTAAGCACCGTATTCAATAACAGCACGCCCTGGCGCGCCCAGCTTTCCAGGTAACCGTGAGTAGGGCGGGTAAACCCAGGCAGCGTTCCCTCAAGCTCTTTATACATGTTCAGCAGAGAAGGGGGGATAGCCACGCCCGGGCGTACAGAGAACGCCAGCCCGTGCGCCTGCCCTGGGCCATGGTAAGGATCCTGTCCGAGGATAACGACTTTGACATCGCTCAATTCGGTATAGCGAAAGGCGTTGAAAACATCTTTCTGTGGCGGATAAATCGTCTGGCCAGACTGCCGCTCCGTCGCGACGGTGCTGAGAGTATTAATAAAATAGGGCTGCTGTTTTTCTTCGGCCAGCACGTCGTGCCAGGTTAAAGGTGTCGTCATCTCGCTCTCCTGCGAATCTCAATCTGCGTCTAGCTTACCTGTTAAATACATGGGCGCAAAATCACAGGCAGAAATTGACCGTAAGTCCCTCAATTTATTTTGAAAGTATGCAGGCGAAATTGAATTGGTAAGGCGATAAAATTGATCTAAAACAATAAATTCAAACCACACTCTTTGTATGGTTGGTGTTTTTGTTGATTTAAATCAATAAATCACCAAGGTGCGAATGATATATATACACACAAGAAACATTGGTTTTACCAATTGGCCTGAAGAGGCCGACATCAGTTAATGTAGCCTAAGGGAGGCAACACATGATTACAGGTATCCAGATTACTAAAGCTGCAAATGACGATCTGCTCAACTCTTTCTGGCTGCTGGACAGCGAGAAAAACGAAGCACGTTGTGTCGTCGCGAAAGCCGGTTTTGCTGAAGATGAAATTGTTCCAGTCAGCAAGCTGGGCGAAATTGAATACCGTGAAATCCCAATGGAAGTGAAACCGGAAGTACGTGTGGAAGGTGGTCAGCACCTGAACGTTAACGTGCTGCGTCGCGAAACGCTGATGGATGCGGTTGAGCACCCTGAAAAATACCCACAGCTGACCATTCGCGTGTCTGGCTATGCAGTACGCTTCAACTCTCTGACCCCAGAACAACAGCGCGACGTTATCGCTCGTACCTTTACTGAAAGCCTGTAATAGTTTCAGCCGTGGGGGCAGAATAAAAAAGCCGGGGATTTTCCCCGGCTTTTTATTACTCTTCAGTCTTCGTTTCCTGCGCGGCAGCGCTTGGCTTACGGCGCTTACCAATGTTTTTGGTATCGCGGTGACGCTGCTTCACGCGTGGCTTCTCTTTTTCTTTCTCTTTTCTCTCAGCACGTTTCGCGAGCGCTTTCTTGGACGGTTTACCCGTCATTTTTTCACTCGGCGCACGTGTGGTCGGGCGCAGGCCATCAATAACGCGCGCTTTCAGCGGCTCGTCAACATAGCGGCCAATTTTCTGCAGCAGCAGGTAGTCATGCGCTTCGACCAGTGAGATAGCAATCCCTTTGCGGCCCGCGCGGCCGGTACGGCCAATACGGTGCAGATAGGTATCGCCGCTGCGAGGCATATCGAAGTTAATGACGTGGCTGACGTCAGGGATGTCGATCCCGCGAGCGGCAACGTCTGTGGCAACCAGCACGTTAACGCGGCCATCGGTCAGGCGCTTAATGCCTTCGGTACGTTTGATCTGTGCCATCTCGCCTTCAAGATAGCAGTTGTTGATCCCGGCGTTACGCAGCATTTCTGCCAGCTCGTGCACGCGCTCGCGCTTACGCACAAACACGATTGTGCGCAGCGCATCTTCCTGCTTCAGCAGGTGTTTGAGCAATTCGACCTTGTGCTCAAGGTTGTCCGCGCGGTAGTACCACTGGTGGATCTTCTTACGCTCACGGGTGGACGGCGTCGCTGACACTTCCACCGGATCTTCCAGCAGACGCTCTGCGAAGTCTTTAATCGCTTCCCCTTCGAGGGTGGCAGAGAACAGCATCGTCTGGTTACGCCAGCGCGTTTCACCCGCAATATGCTCAATATCCTGTGCGAAGCCCATGTCCAGCATACGGTCGGCTTCGTCGAGGATCAGCGTTTCAACCGCGCGGCAGTCGAAGTTCTCTTCTTTAATGTACTGCAGCAGGCGGCCCGTCGTCGCAACGACGATGTCCTGGTTTTCGCTGAACACTTCGGCGTGGTTCATATACGCAACGCCGCCGGTGATGGTGGCGATATCAAGATGGGTGTTTGCCGCCAGTTCACGCGCGTGATCGGCCACCTGCATGGCCAGCTCGCGCGTCGGCGTCAGGATTAAAATACGCGGCGGGCCAGATTTTTTACGTGGAAAATCGAGCAGATGCTGCAACACAGGCAGCAAATAGGCTGCTGTCTTCCCCGTGCCGGTTGGCGCAGAACCGAGCACATCACGGCCCTCAAGCGCAGGCGGAATGGCCGCTGCCTGAATGGCGGTCGGGCGTGTAAAGCCTTTGCTCTCAAGTGCATTGAGCAGGCTTTCATCGAGTTCAAGTTCGGAAAAAGTCGTTACAGTCATGTTCTACCTCTGTGTGGGGCGCTGATTATAGACGTTACGGCTGTAATCTTCATCTGTTTGTATGGATATCGCTTTTCGGTCACTTCGCTTTCCCCTATGCTACTCCAGTTTCACTTAGAAGGTTGCCCTGACATGTCTCAACTCAAAGCGCAGCTGCGCCGCGATGGTTTTACATTTAAACAATTTTTTGTTGCTCACGATCGCTGTGCTATGAAAGTCGGCACAGACGGTATTTTACTGGGAGCCTGGGCACCTGTCGCAGGTGTTAAGCGTATTCTTGATATCGGTACCGGCAGCGGGCTGGTGGCGTTGATGCTGGCGCAACGTACAGAAGAGCATGTCACGATTGATGCGGTTGAACTGGATGCGCAGGCCGCAGAGCAGGCGCGTGAAAATGCGGCCGAATCTCCCTGGGCAGAACGGATGAAAGTGGAATGCGCAGATGTGCTGGCCTGGGCACCTGAACAAACCGCACGTTACGATCTCATCGTCAGTAACCCTCCCTACTATGAGCCCGGCGTTGAGTGCGGTTCACCGGAGCGCGAACAGGCGCGTTACACCGGCTCCCTCAACCATAAAGCGCTACTCACCAGTGCGGCAGAGCTCATCTCCGAAGAGGGTTTTTTCTGTGTCGTCCTACCTGAGAGTACGGGCAATACATTCATCGGCATCGCCCAGGAGATTGGCTGGACGCTACGTTTGCGTACCGATATTTCGGATACGGAAGGACGGCTGCCGCACCGCGTACTGCTGGCGCTATCACCAAAAGAAGGTGAATGCTTTAATGACAGAATGGTGATCCGTGGGCCAGACCAGCGTTATTCCGAAGATTACACCGCTCTGACCCAGGCATTTTATCTGTTTATGTGAACCTGCGGTGAGAGTATCGACGGGCCGGATTCAGCAAGCTGATCCGGGTAATCCAGAGTATAGTGCAGCCCGCGGCTCTCTTTACGCATCATCGCGCAGCGTACAATCAGTTCAGCGACCTGAACCAGATTGCGCAGCTCCAGCAAATTATTCGATACGCGGAAATTGGCATAATACTCATCAATTTCCTGTTGGAGCATGGTGATGCGGCGCAACGCGCGCTCAAGTCGTTTGGTCGTGCGTACAATCCCCACGTAGTCCCACATAAACAGTCGTAGCTCATGCCAGTTATGTTGGATCACCACCAACTCATCCGGGTTATCCACACGGCTTTCATCCCAGGCAGGCAGGTGCTCTGTCTCGCGGGCGTACGGCATGCGTTTCGTGATGTCTTCCGCTGCAGACCAGCCGTACACCAGGCATTCAAGCAGTGAGTTAGAGGCCATACGGTTCGCGCCGTGAAGTCCGGTATAGCTGACCTCTCCGATAGCATACAGGCCATCTACATCCGTACGTCCATGGTCGTCAACCATTACGCCACCACAGGTATAGTGGGCGGCAGGTACAATGGGCACCGGATCGCGGGTTAAATCAATGCCCAGATTCAGCAGCTTTTCGTAAATCATCGGGAAGTGCTGGCGAATGAACTCTGCGGGCTTATGGCTGATATCGAGATACATGCAGTCCACGCCAAGACGTTTCATTTCATGGTCGATGGCGCGGGCAACGATGTCACGTGGCGCGAGTTCACCTCTGGCATCAAAGTCCGGCATAAAGCGTGAACCGTCAGGGCGTTTCAGGTAAGCACCTTCTCCGCGCAGCGCTTCCGTGAGCAGGAAGTTGCGTGCCTGAGGGTGGAACAATGCGGTCGGGTGAAACTGGTTAAATTCGAGGTTCGCCACGCGGCAACCGGCGCGCCAGGCCATGGCAATACCGTCTCCGGAGGCTATGTCCGGGTTGGTGGTGTACTGATATACCTTGGAGGCGCCACCTGTAGCCAGTACGACAGCCTTCGCCTGACAAGTTTCAACCTTCTCTTTATTACGATTCCAGACCCAGGCACCCACGACGCGACGCGTGCCGGGCAGGCCAATTTTGTCGGAAATAATCAGGTCCACGGCATTACTCCGCTCAAGGACCCGAATATTAGGATGACTAAGAGCCTTACTGACCAGCGTAGTTTCAACTTCTTTACCCGTGGCATCCGCGGCGTGAAGGATGCGACGGTGACTATGACCGCCTTCACGAGTAAGGTGATAGCTCTCTTCGCCATTGGGCTGAACCTGGGTATCAAATAATACCCCCTGGTCGATGAGCCATTGAACGCAATGACGGGCATTACTGGCGACAAACTCTGCGGCGTGCGTATCCACGATCCCGGCACCGGCAATCAACGTATCTTCAACGTGTGATGCAATGCTGTCTGTTTCGTCAAACACAGCGGCAATACCGCCCTGGGCATAAAATGTGGAACCTTCACTTATCGGCCCTTTACTCAGAACAATAACGTTCTGATGCTCGGCCAGACGCAGCGCCAGAGAGAGACCGGCAGCACCGCTGCCGATGATCAGTACATCACAATGAAGTTCAGGTGTTGTGTTCATGATTTTTGTTTAATTTACTAAACAGTGTTTGGTCAGAATAGCACCTGAATGCGAGATATCGCACGTTTTTTTTAAAGTCTGTTGCAATGACTAAACTCGTAAGGTGGCGTAAACAGGAGGTAAATGAATGAAATTATTTTGCGAAGCAGATCGTTAGTGTCAGATTTTGTGGTGAAATAAAGCCAGGGTTGCGTTACTCTTCTGGCGGGAAAAAGATGTTTCTTGTCAGAAAGTGGTGCGTATCGTGAACAGACTTATAATGAGAGAAAATGAACAGTCTGCGGCGCGATGAACAAAAACAAAGGCGTTACGGAACTTATTGAAGATCAGACACTCTAATTCGGTGCTTGCTCAAAGTGCGGTATTTTAGAGTGGCGTTTCGATAACGCGTGGAATTTAGGTTTGGGGAGACATTACCTCGGATGAGCGAGCAGTTAACGGACCAGGTCCTGGTTGAACGGGTCCAGAAGGGAGATCAGAAAGCCTTTAACTTACTGGTGGTGCGCTACCAGCATAAAGTGGCGAGCCTGGTTTCCCGTTATGTACCGTCAGGTGATGTACCTGATGTGGTACAAGAGTCTTTTATCAAGGCCTATCGCGCGCTGGATTCTTTCCGGGGGGATAGTGCTTTTTATACCTGGCTGTACCGTATTGCAGTCAATACGGCAAAGAATTATCTGGTCGCTCAGGGACGTCGTCCACCTTCAAGTGATGTGGACGCAATCGACGCCGAAAACTTCGAAAGTGGCGGCGCATTGAAAGAAATTTCGAACCCTGAGAACTTAATGTTGTCAGAAGAACTGAGACAAATCGTTTTTCGCACGATCGAGTCGCTCCCGGAAGATTTACGCATGGCAATTACGTTACGGGAGCTGGATGGTCTGAGCTATGAAGAGATAGCCGCTATCATGGATTGTCCGGTCGGTACGGTACGTTCACGAATTTTCCGTGCGCGAGAAGCTATTGATAATAAAGTTCAACCGCTTATCAGGCGTTGACGATAGCGGGATACTGGAAAAGGTATTAGGCATGCAGAAAGAAAAACTTTCCGCTTTAATGGATGGTGAAACGCTGGATAGTGAGCTGCTCAACGAGCTGTCTCATTCTCCCGAAATGCAAGAGACCTGGGAGAGTTACCATCTCATCCGTGACACTCTTCGTGGTGACACCGGCGAGGTTCTCCATTTCGATATCTCAGCCCGCGTGATGGCGGCCATTGAGAATGAGCCTGTTCATCAGACCACTCCGCTGATTCCTGAAGCTCAACCAGCACCTCACCAGTGGCAGAAAATGCCGTTCTGGCAAAAGGTGCGTCCGTGGGCTAGCCAGCTCACCCAAATGGGGGTGGCTGCATGCGTATCGCTTGCAGTTATCGTTGGCGTCCAGCACTATAATACTCAGTCTGAAACTAATCAGCAGCCAGAAGCGCCAGTGTTTAACACACTGCCGATGATGGGCAAAGCCAGCCCGGTAAGCCTGGGTGTACCGGCTGATGCCTCCGCCAGCGGCGGTCAGCAACAGCAGGTTCAGGAGCAGCGCCGTCGCATTAATGCGATGTTGCAGGATTATGAGTTGCAGCGTCGTCTGCACTCTGAACAGCTTCAGTTTGAGCAGGCACAAACACAGCAAGCTGCTGTGCAGGTGCCCGGAAACCAAACTTTAGGAACGCAATCGCAGTAATGAAGCAACTTTGGTTCGCCATGTCTCTGATGGCGGGTAGCTTGTTCTTCTCTGCCAACGCCTCGGCTGATGTTTCATCCGGGGCGTTGTTGCAGCAAATGAATCAGGCTAGCCAGTCACTCAATTATGAGTTGGCATTTATCAGCATCAATAAGCAGGGTGTCGAGTCGTTACGCTATCGCCATGCCCGTCTTGATAACCAGCCGCTCGCCCAGCTTTTACAGATGGATGGCCCGCGTCGGGAAGTTGTTCAGCGTGGTAAAGAAATCAGTTATTTCGAACCTGGTCTGGAGCCTTTCACGCTGAATGGCGACTATATCGTTGATTCTCTGCCGTCACTTATTTACACCGACTTCAAGCGGCTCGCCCCTTACTACGATTTTATTTCGGTAGGGCGTACGCGCATTGCGGACAGGTTGTGTGAGGTGATCCGCGTTGTTGCCCGGGATGGAACACGCTACAGCTATATCGTCTGGATTGACGCAGAAACTAAACTTCCTATGCGTGTAGACCTGCTTGACCGTGACGGTGAAACGCTGGAACAGTTCCGCGTTATCTCCTTCAATGTGAACAATCAGGTTGGAAACAGCATGCAGAATCTGGCTAAAGCCAGTCTGCCGCCACTGCTTTCTGTTCCGGCGGGTGACTCTGTTAATTTCAACTGGGTGCCTTCCTGGATCCCACAAGGGTTTAGCGAAGTTTCAAGCAGCCGTCGTCAGTTGCCAACCATTGAGACTCCCGTTGAATCGCGTCTTTATTCCGATGGATTATTCAGCTTCTCGGTGAATATCAATCGCGCAACGGCAAACAGTTCTGAACAAATGCTTCGTACCGGACGTCGTACGGTCAGCACCACGGTACGCGATAACGCAGAGATCACGATTGTGGGTGAGTTACCTCCGCAGACGGCAAAACGCATTTCTGACAGCATAAAATTCAGGGCCGCACAATGATTAAAGAGTGGGCTACGGTTGTATCGTGGCAGAACGGCATTGCGTTGGTGAGCTGCGATGTCAAAGCATCATGTAATAGCTGCGCGTCCAGAGCCGGCTGCGGCAGTCGCGTGCTAAATAAGCTCGGGCCACAAACGTCGCACACGATTTCTGTGCCAAGCGAACAGCCGTTGATGGCGGGACAGAAGGTCGAGCTGGGTATTGCGGAAGGTAGCCTGCTCAGTTCGGCTATGCTGGTTTACCTCTCCCCGCTGGTAGGGTTGTTTGTGATGGGCGGCATATTCCAGATGCTGTTTGGCACCGATGCAGCCGCCATGTGCGGTGCCGCATTAGGTGGCGTGGGAGGATTCTGGTTGGCCAAAGGTTTCTCTCCGAAGCTCGCTGCCCGCGAAGAGTGGCAACCTGTCATTCTCAGCGTTGGGCTGGCGCCAGACCAGCTTCGTGTTGAAACGCTCTCTTCTGAGGCCCGGTGATCCATCGGGCTTTATCATTATTTACGTCCTAAAACAGAAAACGTCCTTTCTTCACGCTATACCTGTCTCTAAGTGCATTTCCAGGTAGCGAGGATGTAGTGTAGAATGCTGCGTTTTCGCACTGAAAAACGTCAGGCTAAGAACAGCGGCCTCCAGGAATTCGTAAGGCATAATTATTTAACTATATGAAGAACATACGTAACTTTTCGATCATTGCTCACATTGACCACGGTAAGTCGACGCTGTCTGACCGTATTATCCAGATTTGCGGTGGCCTGTCTGATCGTGAAATGGAAGCCCAGGTTCTGGACTCCATGGACCTGGAACGCGAACGCGGTATCACCATTAAAGCGCAGAGCGTCACGCTGGATTACAAAGCGGCTGATGGTGAAACCTATCAGTTAAACTTTATCGACACCCCAGGCCACGTTGACTTCTCCTATGAGGTATCACGCTCGCTGGCAGCCTGTGAAGGCGCGCTGCTGGTGGTGGATGCCGGGCAGGGCGTAGAAGCCCAGACCCTGGCAAACTGCTACACCGCGATGGAAATGGATCTCGAAGTTGTGCCGGTTCTGAATAAGATCGACCTGCCAGCCGCCGATCCTGAGCGCGTAGCGGAAGAGATTGAAGATATTGTCGGCATCGACGCGACCGATGCGGTACGCTGCTCCGCTAAAACGGGCGTGGGCGTGACCGATGTTCTGGAACGTCTGGTTCGTGATATTCCGGCTCCGGAAGGTGACCCGGATGGCCCGCTGCAGGCGCTGATCATCGACTCCTGGTTTGATAACTACCTTGGCGTTGTCTCCCTGGTGCGTATTAAAAACGGCACCATGCGTAAAGGCGACAAAATCAAGGTAATGAGTACCGGGCAAGTCTACAATGCGGATCGTCTGGGCATCTTCACGCCAAAACAGGTTGACCGTACCGAGCTGAAGTGCGGCGAGGTAGGTTGGTTGGTCTGCGCAATCAAAGACATCCTTGGCGCGCCAGTAGGCGATACCCTGACGGGTGCTCGTAACCCGGCAGATAAAGCACTGCCAGGTTTTAAAAAGGTGAAACCGCAGGTTTACGCGGGTCTGTTCCCGGTTAGCTCTGACGACTACGAAAACTTCCGCGATGCACTCGGTAAGCTTAGCCTGAACGATGCCTCACTGTTCTACGAGCCAGAGAGCTCCACGGCGTTGGGCTTCGGCTTCCGCTGTGGCTTCCTCGGCCTGCTGCACATGGAGATCATTCAGGAGCGTCTGGAGCGTGAATACGATCTGGATCTGATCACCACTGCACCGACCGTAGTCTATGAAGTTGAAACCACCTCGAAAGAGGTTATCTACGTCGACAGCCCGTCCAAGCTTCCGCCGCTGAACAACATTCACGAGCTGCGCGAGCCAATCGCTGAGTGTCACATGCTGCTGCCGCAGGAGTTCCTGGGTAACGTCATTACGCTGTGTATCGAGAAGCGTGGTGTGCAGACCAACATGGTTTACCACGGTAACCAGGTGGCGCTGACCTATGAAATCCCAATGGCGGAAGTGGTACTCGACTTCTTCGACCGTCTGAAGTCAACCTCTCGTGGCTATGCGTCACTGGATTACAACTTCAAACGCTTCCAGGCCTCCAACATGGTCCGTGTGGATGTGCTGATCAACGGTGAGCGCGTGGACGCGCTGGCGCTGATCACCCACAACGACAACGCGCCATATCGTGGCCGTGAGCTGGTTGAGAAGATGAAAGACCTGATCCCGCGTCAGCAGTTTGATATCGCGATTCAGGCTGCCATTGGCAACCACATTATCGCGCGTTCCACTGTAAAACAGCTGCGTAAAAACGTTCTGGCTAAATGCTATGGCGGTGACGTCAGCCGTAAGAAAAAGCTGCTGCAGAAGCAGAAAGAAGGTAAGAAGCGTATGAAGCAGGTCGGTAACGTCGAGCTGCCGCAGGAAGCATTCCTTGCCATCCTTCATGTTGGTAAAGACAGCAAATAACCCTAAGGAGTTGGCATGGCGAACATGTTTGCCCTGATCCTGGTCATTGCTACCCTGGTGACCGGTCTGTTGTGGTGTCTGGATAAGTTTATCTTCGCCCCAAAACGCCGTGAACGCCAGGCTGCCGCTCAGGCAGCCACAGGCGATCAGCTGGATGCGAAAACGCTGAAGAAAGTCGGCCCGAAACCGGGCTGGCTGGAAACAGGAGCATCGGTATTCCCGGTGCTGGCGATTGTGCTGGTGGTACGTTCGTTTATTTACGAACCGTTCCAGATCCCGTCAGGTTCAATGATGCCAACGCTGCTGATTGGTGATTTTATTCTGGTCGAGAAGTTTGCCTACGGCATCAAAGATCCTATCTACCAGAAAACGCTGATCGAAACGGGTCATCCGAAACGTGGCGACATCGTGGTGTTCAAATATCCGGAAGATCCGCGCCTGGACTACATTAAGCGTGCGGTGGGTCTGCCGGGTGATAAGGTCACTTACGATCCGGTTGCGAAGGAAGTTACCGTTCAGCCGGGCTGCAGTTCCGGTACGGCGTGTGAGAACGCGCTGCCAATCACCTACTCAAACGTTGAGCCAAGTGATTTTGTCCAGACCTTTGCCCGTCGTAACGGCGGCGAGGCGACCAGTGGGTTCTTCCAGGTACCGAAAGGTGAAACCAAAGAGAACGGTATTCGTCTGGTTGAGCGTAAAGAGACGCTGGGTGATGTTACGCACCGTATCCTGACCGTGCCGATTGCGCAGGATCAGCTGGGTATGTATTACAAACAACCGGGTCAGCAGCTGGCAAGCTGGATTGTGCCTCCGGGACACTACTTCATGATGGGTGATAACCGCGATAATTCTGCGGACAGCCGTTACTGGGGCTTTGTACCTGAAGCGAATCTGGTGGGTAAAGCGACCGCAATCTGGATGAGTTTTGAGAAGCAGGAAGGTGAATGGCCGACCGGCGTGCGCCTGAATCGTATTGGCGGAATCCATTAATTCTCATTAAATGAACGCGTAGCCGCTTTAATTAGCGGCTGCGTGAATTATTTCAGCGATAAATTTCTTCGAACTAACGACATCCCCTGTCGTTGTGTATAGAATATTCCCCCGAAGTTTAAGGTTGGCCCTGCAAGGGTGCCACGGCACACGAAACCGCGTTGGTTTTCTCAGGTCGGTTTCGTGTGCTGCATTTTTGACGCATTCATTTATTGGTATCGCATGAACCCCATCGTAATTAATCGGCTTCAACGGAAGCTGGGCTACACTTTTCATCATCAGGAGTTGTTGCAACAGGCATTAACCCATCGCAGTGCCAGCAGCAAACATAATGAGCGCCTCGAATTTTTAGGTGACTCTATTTTAAGTTTCGTGATTGCGAATGCGCTTTATCATCGTTTCCCGCGTGTGGATGAAGGTGATATGAGCCGCATGCGTGCCACGCTGGTTCGGGGCAATACCCTTGCGGAAATCGCGCGCGAATTTGAACTGGGCGAATGTCTGCGTCTTGGGCCGGGTGAACTGAAAAGCGGCGGCTTCCGTCGTGAATCTATTCTTGCCGATACGGTCGAAGCATTAATCGGTGGCGTGTTCCTGGACAGCGATATCCAGACCGTAGAAAAGCTGATCCTGAACTGGTATCAGACCCGTCTGGACGAAATCAGTCCGGGCGATAAACAAAAAGATCCGAAAACGCGCTTGCAGGAATATTTGCAGGGTCGCCATCTCCCGCTGCCATCCTATCTGGTGGTGCAGGTGCGTGGCGAAGCGCACGATCAGGAATTTACCATCCATTGCCAGGTCAGTGGCCTGAGTGAACCGGTGGTGGGCACAGGTTCTAGCCGTCGTAAGGCTGAACAGGCTGCCGCCGAACAGGCGTTGAAAATGCTGGAGCTGGAATGAGCGAAGAAAAAACCTATTGCGGATTTATTGCCATCGTCGGACGTCCGAACGTCGGCAAATCTACGCTGCTGAATAATCTGCTCGGGCAGAAGATTTCTATTACCTCACGTAAGGCGCAGACCACGCGTCATCGCATCGTGGGTATCCATACAGAAGGCGCGTATCAGGCGATTTATGTCGATACTCCGGGCCTGCACATGGAAGAGAAGCGCGCCATTAACCGCCTGATGAACAAGGCGGCGAGCAGCTCGATTGGCGACGTTGAGCTGGTCATTTTCGTTGTTGAAGGCACCCGCTGGACGCCGGACGACGAAATGGTGCTGAATAAACTGCGTGACGGTAAAACACCGGTCATCCTCGCGGTCAACAAAGTGGACAACGTACAAGAGAAGGCTGACCTGCTGCCGCATCTGCAGTGGCTCGGTAGTCAGATGAATTTCCTCGATATCGTACCGTTGTCTGCCGAGACCGGTCTGAATGTGGATACCATCGCGGGCATCGTGCGTAAGCATCTGCCGGAAGCGATCCATCACTTCCCGGAAGAGTACGTTACCGATCGCTCCCAGCGCTTTATGGCCTCTGAAATCATCCGTGAAAAGCTGATGCGTTTCCTCGGTGCTGAGCTGCCATACTCCGTGACGGTAGAAATCGAACGTTTCCAGAGCAACGAACGCGGCGGCTACGATATCAATGGCCTGATCCTCGTTGAGCGTGAAGGGCAGAAGAAGATGGTGATTGGCAACAAAGGTACCAAGATCAAAACCATCGGCATTGAAGCCCGCAAAGACATGCAGGAGATGTTCGAAGCCCCGGTTCACCTGGAACTGTGGGTGAAAGTGAAATCTGGCTGGGCCGATGATGAGCGTGCTCTGCGCAGCCTCGGTTACGGCGAAGACCAATAACTCAAGACGACGAGTATGATGGATGGATGGCAGCGTGCCTTTGTCCTGCATAGTCGTCCCTGGAGCGAAACCAGCCTCATGCTGGACGTCTTCACGGAAGAGTCGGGCCGCGTGCGCCTTGTTGCTAAAGGCGCACGTTCCAAACGTTCTAACCTGAAAGGTGCCTTACAGCCTTTCACTCCCTTGCTGGTTCGTTTTGGTGGGCGAGGGGAGGTCAAAACCCTGCGCAGTGCCGAAGCCGTCTCTCTGGCACTTCCTCTTTCTGGTATCACGCTGTACAGCGGTTTGTATATCAACGAACTCATCTCGCGCGTTCTTGAACATGAGACTCGCTTCTCTGAACTTTTCTTCGATTATCTGCACTGTATTCAGGCGCTGGCGGGTACCACCGGTACCCCCGAACCTGCGCTGCGTCGTTTCGAACTGGCGCTGCTGGGACATCTGGGATATGGCGTCGATTTTCTGCATTGTGCGGGGAGCGGAGACGAGGTCGAGGACACGATGACCTATCGTTATCGGGAAGAAAAAGGTTTTATTGCCAGCGTCGTAATCGATAACAGCACATTTACCGGTCGTCATCTCCGGGCGCTGTATGAGCGCGAGTTTCCCGATCAGGACACACTGCGCGCTGCAAAACGCTTTACCCGCATTGCCCTCAAGCCGTATCTTGGCGGCAAGCCCTTAAAGAGCCGCGAATTATTCAGGCAGTTTATGCCGAAACGTTAGAGACAGAACCAAAAGAAAACCGAGGATTGTCATGGCTGAATTACTGTTAGGCGTCAACATTGATCATATCGCCACGCTGCGTAATGCGCGCGGCACGGCTTATCCTGACCCGGTTCAGGCGGCATTTATCGCCGAACAGGCTGGCGCCGACGGCATTACCGTTCATTTGCGTGAAGACCGTCGCCATATCACCGATCGCGACGTACGTATTCTGCGTCAGACGCTGGATACCCGTATGAATCTGGAGATGGCCGTCACGGAAGAGATGCTGGCGATTGCCTGCGAGACTAAACCCCATTTCTGCTGCCTGGTACCGGAAAAGCGTCAGGAAGTGACGACCGAAGGCGGTCTGGATGTTGCAGGGCAGCTCGACAAAATGCGCGATGCCTGCAAACGTCTGGCTGATGCCGGCATCCTGGTTTCTCTGTTTATCGACGCCGATTTCGCCCAGATCAAAGCGGCAGCCGACGCGGGCGCACCGTATATCGAAATTCATACCGGTTGTTATGCTGATGCTGAAAGCGATGCTGAGCAGGCCAAAGAGCTGGAGCGTATCGCTAAAGCAGCTACGTATGCCGCAAGCCTGGGCCTGAAGGTCAATGCCGGACATGGCCTCACCTACCACAACGTTAAGGCCATCGCCGCCCTGCCGGAAATGCATGAGCTGAATATCGGCCATGCGATTATTGGCCGTGCAGTGATGAGTGGCCTGAAAGAGGCGGTATCAGAGATGAAACGTCTGATGCTGGAAGCGCGCAAGTAATGGCCATTCTGGGCTTAGGCACGGATATCGTTGAAATAGCCCGCATTGAAGCGGTGATCGCCCGTAGCGGCGATCGCCTGGCAAGGCGTGTGCTAAGCGATAACGAATGGGCCATCTGGGAAGCGCATCAGCAGCCGGTGCGTTTTCTGGCCAAGCGTTTTGCTGTGAAAGAAGCGGCCGCCAAAGCCTTTGGTACGGGTATTCGAAATGGTCTGGCATTTAACCAGTTTGAAGTGTTTAACGACGAACTGGGTAAACCGCGCCTGCGTTTATGGGGCGAGGCGCAAAAGCTGGCTGAGAAGCTGGGCGTGAACCACATGCACGTGACGATCGCGGATGAACGCCACTATGCAAGCGCAACGGTGATCATCGAAAGTTAAAGTTTGTCCGCATGATGCATCAGGACAAACTTATCCCATAGCTGCTCTTCGCTCTCGACGTGTGCCGGATCTTTCAGGATAGTATTGGGGATCGGGCACACTTTCTGACAGGTCGGCGTCTCATAGTGACCGATGCATTCGGTGCAGCGGTCGCTGTTAATTTCATAAATGCTGTCGCCCATCGAAATCGCCTGGTTCGGGCATTCGGGTTCGCACATATCGCAATTGATGCATTTTTTGGTAATTAACAGCGCCATCAGGAAATTCTCAGAAACAACACAAACTGGGCGGGCATTATACGCGTCAAACCAGTTTCTTTACCAGTTCTTCGCTGTGGCGAATGCGCTCGGGTGCGTGTTCCAGATCCTGCTGCACCAGCGCCATAAACAGCAGATCGGTCAGCATCATTTGCGCACTGGTGGACGAGATAGCCGCACTGCGCGTAGCCTGCTCTTCGGCAATGGTATATAAACAGCGCGTTGCCCGCTGTTGCAGGGCATTCGGGGTAAAACCGGTGATTGCCAGAATTTTACCGCCGACACGCAGGGCTTCGTCGGTCGCCATATTGATTTCACGACGCTCACCGGAATAGGAGATTGCCAGCAGCAGATCGTCAGGATCCATCGCCTGTACAGTCGCCAGCAAGGCGTGCATATCCTGCTCGACAATGGCGTTATAACCGATTTTGGTTAGCTTCCAGCCAAAATTACGTGCCACCAGGCCGGATGCGCCAATTCCGGTCAAAATGATACGCCGTGCTGCACGTAGCATCGCCACGCTCTCCAGCAGTTTCTCTTCCGTGTTCACATCAAGCGTCGCATGCATGGCCGCGACATTCTCTTTAATCAGCTTTTCCCCAACCAGACGCATCGGGTCATCACCACGGATCTGGTTATGTACGGGCATCGACTGCGGATTGGGGTTACTCACCAGCGCTTCGCTAATCGCCAGTTTGAGGGCGGGAAAGCCCTTAAAGCCAATCTTCTGGGCAAATTTCACCACGCTTGATTGACTCACACCGGCTTCACTCGCCAGCTGCTGCGAGCTGAGATGGCGGGCGCGATCGGGCTGAGAAAGCAGATAATCCGCCAGCTTTTTGTCGCTTTGAGCAAAGCCTGCATACCGCTGGCGAATACGAATTAAACAGTTCATAGGTTCTCCTGGCGAAAATGTGATTATCTGCGCAAATACGAATTTTGCTCGCCTGAATGAATTTTATATTCCATTATAGTGTGATTATTATGAATTAAAAATTCCTGAGGTACAAAACATGAATCTTGGCTCACTTGTTTCAGAAACGCGTAACCCGCAAACCATGGATCTGGATGCACTTTCCACCCTTGAGCTGGTTAACCGTTTTAATCAACAGGATACGCTGGTGGCGCAGGCAGTGAAAGAGACATTACCTGAGGTGGCGAAAGCTGTCGATGCCGCGGCGGAAGCACTGAAGGCGGGTGGTCGTATTATTTATATGGGGGCCGGAACCAGCGGGCGTCTTGGCGTACTGGATGCGTCCGAATGCCCACCGACGTTTGGTGTTCCACACGGTCTGGTGGTCGGGTTGATTGCCGGTGGTCCAGGTGCGCTGCTGAAAGCCGTTGAAGGGGCGGAAGATAACAAACAGCTGGGCGAGGATGACCTGAAGGCGCTGAATCTGACAGCGAAGGATCTGGTGGTCGGGCTGGCGGCATCCGGGCGCACGCCGTACGTCATTGGCGGGCTGGAATACGCTAACCAGACCGGCTGCACGACGGTCGCCATCTCCTGTAACCCAGGCTCACCGATTGCACAGGTGGCCGCTATAGCTATCTCTCCGGTGGTCGGGCCGGAAGCGCTGACCGGCTCCACGCGCCTGAAATCCGGGACCGCGCAAAAGCTGGTGCTCAATATGATCTCCACCGGTGCAATGGTGAAGTTCGGCAAGGTTTACCAGAACCTGATGGTGGATATGCAGGCGACCAACGTCAAGCTGGTGGACAGAGCCTGCCGCATGGTGATGGAGGCGACGGGCGCAGGGCGTGAAGAGGCAGAAGCGGTGCTCAAACAGACCGATCACGATGTTAAACCGGCCATTCTGATGATCTTAAGTGGGCTGGACGCTGAGGCCGCGAGAGCCAAACTCGATGCGCATAACGGTTTCTTACGGGCGGCATTAGAAAACTAACAGAGGCGTGTATGGATAAAACAGCAGCGCTCGCCAGCAATATCCTGCAAGGAATTGGTGGGGAAGAGAATATTCAGCGTCTGGAAAACTGCATGACGCGCGTGCGGGTCGAAGTGCATAACGATGATCAGCTTGATGTGCCGCGTCTGAAGCAGCTTTCCGGCGTCAGCGGCTACGTGAAACAGGGGCAACAGCACCAGTTGATCGTCGGGCCGGGGAAAGCGGCACAGGTGGTCGACGCCATGCGCGCACTGATGGGCAGCGGAGCAAGCGTGTCGATTGACGATGCTGAACGCACCAAAGCGCAGGCAAAGGCCAAATACAAAGCCCCAATGAGCGATGCGCTGCGCCAGCTGGCAAACGTCTTTATTCCGTTGATCCCAGCGTTCATTGCTTCTGGTTTGATCACCGGGATCATTAACATTCTCAAGCGCCCGGATATTGTTGGGGATTTTGCCACTCAGTATCCGAATCTGCTGGGTATTCTCGGGATTTTCGGCAGCGCAGTGTTTGCCATCATGAACATTCTGGTCGGGGTGAACACGGCTAAAGTATTTGGTGGCTCGCTGGCCATGGGCGGGGTGATGGCAGGGATTTTATCCAGCCCACAACTGGCACAGATAACCCTGTTTGGCGAGGCGCTTCAGCCGGGACGCGGCGGGGTGATTGCTGTACTGCTGGTGGTGATCCTGATGTGCTGGATCGAGAAAAAATTGCGCGCTCTTTTGCCCGGATCAATTGAGCTTATCCTCAATCCACTGCTGACGACACTTATCACCGGCAGTGTGGCGATTGTTGCACTGCAACCCCTGGGCGGCTGGATCTCAGAAGCGATTGCCCATGGCGCGTCTTTGGCTATCGATCGCGGCGGCCTGTTAGTCGGGGCGGTGCTGTCTGGCACTTTCCTGCCATTAGTGCTGACCGGTCTGCATCAGGGTCTGGTACCGATCCATGTCGAGCTGGTGCAGACGCACGGTTACAACGCGCTTCTGCCTATCCTCTCTATGGCAGGCGTGGGACAGGTTGGTGCGGCCATCGCCGTGCTGATGAAAACCCGTAATATGCGCCTGAAAAAAGTGATTAAAGGCGCACTTCCTGTCGGTTTGCTTGGCATTGGTGAACCGCTGATTTTTGGCGTCACGCTGCCGCTGGGTAAACCGTTCCTCGCTGCCTGTCTGGGTGGTGCGGTAGGTGGAGCACTCATCAGCTACTGGAAAGTCGCCACTGTTATCACTTTTGGACTGTCCGGTTTACCGCTGGCGTTGACCATCGTGACCGGAAAAGTGATGCTCTATCTGTTAGGCTATTTAGTAGCGGTGATAGCCGGGTTCCTGTTTACCTGGCTGTTAGGATTCAACGATCCAGAGGAGTAAGGTTTGGCAAATTACGAGCGTCGCGTTGTCTTTTTCGACCTGGATGGAACGCTGCATCAGCAGGATATGTTTGGTACGTTTATGCGCTACCTGTTGCGGCGTCAGCCTCTGAATGCACTGCTCGTATTACCGCTCTTACCCGTGATTGGCATCGCGCTGCTGGTGAAAGGCCGGGCAGCGCGATGGCCGATGAGTCTGCTGCTGTGGGGATGCACGTTTGGCCACAGTGAATCGCGACTCAAACAGCTCGAACAGGATTTTGCACACTGGTTTCGCGGTCATGTCGCCGCGTTTCCTGTCGTTCAGGCGCGTCTCACCAGCTATCTCGATGCGAACGATGCCGATATCTGGCTGATTACCGGTTCACCGCAGACGCTGGTTGAGCAGGTCTATTTTGATACCCCATGGCTCCCCAGGGTGAATCTTATCGCCACACAGATTGCTCGCGGTTATGGCGGTTGGGTGCTCACCCTGCGTTGCCTGGGGCATGAAAAAGTGGTGCAACTGGAGAAACGCATCGGTACACCGCTGCGTCTTTACAGTGGCTACAGTGACAGTAAACAGGACAATCCGCTGCTCTATTTTTGTCAGCATCGCTGGCGCGTCACGCCGGTGGGGGAACTTCAGCAACTCGAATAGTCTTCTCTCTGGAGGGTGTGTATAATGCCGCCCGCTTTAAGACCGGAGTATCAACCCTTGTCCAATCCTGAACACAATCATGAATACTGGATGCGCCACGCGCTAACGCTGGCTCAACGTGCCTGGGAAGAGGGCGAGGTCCCCGTGGGGGCCGTGCTGGTTTACAACAACCAGGTGATTGGAGAAGGCTGGAATCGCCCGATTGGCCGTCACGATCCCACTGCTCACGCCGAAATCATGGCGCTTCGACAAGGTGGGCTGGTGTTGCAAAACTATCGCCTGCTCGACACCACGCTGTACGTGACGCTTGAGCCGTGCGTGATGTGTTCTGGTGCGATGGTACACAGCCGTATTGGCACGCTTGTCTTTGGCGCGCGGGATGAAAAAACCGGCGCAGCTGGCTCACTGATGGATGTTCTGGGACACCCGGGGATGAACCATCAGGTCAAGACTATCGGCGGGGTGCTTGCACCAGAGTGTTCGGGGCTACTAAGTGATTTCTTTCGAATGCGCCGGCAGCAGAAAAAGCAACAAAAGGCAGAATTGAAGTTGTCGGACGATTAAGTTCATCCGGTGCCACAACCGGGTAACTTTGAGCCAGTTGTTTTGCCTCTGCCGCTTCTTTCTCTTTTTCCAGCAGGTATCCTACCAGGCTTATCTGATATTTACGGATATTTTCCACGTAGGCGTAAGCCTCATGTCCGCGTGCGTAGCCATATGTCAGCTTGTTGTACCAGGGTTTCTGGCTCAGCAGTGGCAACCGCTGTTTAACGTCTGACCAGCTGTCCGGGTTACCTTTCGTTTTCGCCGTCAGCGCTCGCGCATCAAGCATATGCGCATAACCCATGTTGTAGGCTGCCAGCGCGAACCAGATCCGCTCCTCTTCCGGCACTGTTTCCGGTACCTTGGCCATCATATCCTGCAGGTAGCGCGCACCACCGCTGATGCTCTGTTCGGCATCGGTACGGTCATTCACACCCAGGCTCAGGGCGGTATTTTTGGTTAGCATCATTAAACCGCGTACGCCCGTGGGCGACGTGGCCTGGGTATCCCAGTGAGATTCCTGATAGGAGATAGCCGCCAGCAGTTTCCAGTCAATTTCCTGGGCGTATTTTTCAAACAACGGCTGCAGATCCGGCAAGACACCGTCTATCGCGCGCAGGAAGCTGCGGGTGTCAACATAGTCAAAGTCGTCACCGTGACCGAGATACTTCTCCTCAAGACGCGCCAGGGTACCGTCTTCATTGATGGTATTGAAGAAGTCGAGCATCGCCGCAGAGACGGTCTGATCGTCGTCGAGCTGGGTAAACCAGGTAACGGGTTGTTCATCTGTCACGTCCAGCGCTACGGCGATCTCAGGGTGAACGCGCTGGAAAAGACTGATCGCAACCGAATCAGCGATGGTATAGGGCAGTTTCTGATTTTTAACCTGTTCCAGCAGTTCCGTAGTGCCGAGTTTGGGATCGACTGTCCAGCTCAGGTCCGGGTATTTCTTCTCCTTGAGCTCACGCAGATCGTCAATCACCACATGGCCGGGGGCAATCGTCAGTTGTTGATCGTTAATGGTAGCAAGCGTGCGCGGGCGAACGCTTCCGACACGGTAGACCAGTTGCTGCGAAACGGAGTAGTAGGTCGGGCCTGGCTGATAGTTCTTGCTGCGCTCGCTGTTATACACCAGCCCGGCCGCGAGCATATCGGCATCGTCGCTATCGAGGTCATCAAACAACTGGTTGATATTCTGGCGGACGGTAATTTTAAGCTTTACGCCAAGATAATCGGCGAACTGTTGGGCCAGTTCGTAATCCAGACCAATAACTTTGCCATTGATGTCGCTGTAGATCAGCGGAGAGTTTAGGGTACTGACGCGCAATTCCCCCCGCTCCTTTATGGCGGCGATACGGTTTTCGGCTTTGCCGAACCAGGGGATAGAAGGCCAGAGGGCCACTGCCAGCAGCAACGTCACAATGCCGATGAGCAGATAATTAATCTTTAATTTTTTCAATTAGTTAATTCTCTGCGACGCCGGTTGCCTCAGTCTGCTGTAGCCATGTTAATAATAAGGTTTGCCATTGAATGAGCGGCATTTTGCGTAAACTTGCGCCACTTGGCAACCCATTAGAGAGACAGGTCACATCTATTGTTAAACATCTGCGTAGATTTTATTTCGACGCAAACGGTTTCGTCGGCGCTCAGGATTCTCTATAATGACGCCCGTTTTCCCCCCTTGCGCACACTGTAAGCGCCCCGGCGCTTCGAAGACGAGAGACTTATGATGGAAATTCTGCGTGGTTCGCCTGCACTGTCTGCCTTCCGTATTAACAAACTGCTGGCACGTTTTCAGGCGGCCGACCTTCCGGTAAGCAATATTTACGCTGAGTATGTCCATTTTGCTGACCTGAATGCCCCCCTGAATGCAGAGGAGCGCGTACAGCTGGAACGCCTGCTCAAGTATGGCCCAAGTCTGAGCAGCCATACGCCAACCGGCAAACTGATCCTTGCGACACCGCGTCCGGGCACCATCTCCCCCTGGTCTTCCAAAGCCACCGACATCGCCCACAACTGTGGCCTGAGCCAGATTAACCGTCTGGAACGCGGCGTGGCGTACTATGTGGAAGCTTCCACTCTGAGCGAAGAACAGTGGCAGGCGGTTGCAGCTGAGCTTCATGACCGCATGATGGAGAGTGTTTTTGCCTCTCTCGATGACGCGCAGAAGCTATTCTCCCACCATCAGCCTGCGCCGGTACAGAGCGTGGATTTGCTGGGGCAGGGGCGCCAGGCACTGATTGATGCGAACCTGCGTCTTGGCCTGGCACTGGCAGAAGACGAAATTGATTATCTGCAGGATGCGTTTGTTAAGCTGAACCGCAATCCGAATGACATCGAACTCTATATGTTCGCGCAGGCCAACTCTGAACACTGTCGTCACAAGATTTTCAACGCCGACTGGGTTATCGACGGCGAACAGCAGCCGAAGTCGCTGTTCAAAATGATTAAAAACACCATGGAAAAAACCCCTGACCACGTGCTGTCTGCCTATAAAGACAACGCTGCGGTAATGGAAGGTTCCGAGGTGGGGCGCTTCTTCGCCGATCGCGAAGCAGGGCGCTACGACTTCCATCAGGAGCCCGCGCATATCCTGATGAAGGTCGAAACCCATAACCACCCGACGGCGATCTCCCCGTGGCCGGGTGCGGCGACCGGTTCCGGCGGTGAAATCCGTGATGAAGGCGCAACGGGCCGCGGTGCAAAACCGAAAGCCGGTCTGGTCGGTTTCTCCGTTTCCAACCTGCGCATCCCGGGTTTTGAACAGCCGTGGGAAGAAGATTTCGGCAAGCCAGAGCGCATTGTAACCGCGCTGGATATCATGACTGAAGGCCCGCTGGGCGGCGCGGCGTTTAACAACGAATTTGGTCGTCCGGCGCTGAACGGTTACTTCCGTACCTATGAAGAGAAAGTGGACAGCCACAACGGCGAAGAGCTGCGCGGCTACCACAAACCGATCATGCTGGCGGGCGGGATCGGCAACATTCGCGCCGATCACGTGCAGAAAGGCGAGATCGTCGTGGGTGCGAAACTGATCGTCCTCGGTGGCCCGGCAATGAACATCGGCCTGGGCGGTGGGGCGGCTTCTTCTATGACCTCTGGTCAGTCTGATGCGGATCTCGACTTTGCTTCCGTGCAGCGCGACAACCCGGAAATGGAGCGTCGTTGCCAGGAAGTGATCGACCGCTGCTGGCAGCTGGGTGAAGCTAACCCAATTCTGTTTATTCACGATGTGGGCGCGGGCGGTTTGTCTAACGCCATGCCGGAGTTGGTGAGCGACGGCGGTCGCGGTGGCCGTTTCAACCTGCGCGACATCCTGAGCGATGAGCCGGGTATGAGCCCGCTGGAAATCTGGTGTAACGAATCTCAGGAACGTTATGTTCTGGCCGTTGCAGCGGATCAATTACCGCTGTTTGACGAGCTGTGCCGCCGCGAGCGTGCGCCGTATGCCGTTATTGGTGAAGCGACCGAAGAGAAGCATCTCTCCTTAAGCGACACCCACTTTGACAACCAGCCGATCGATCTGCCGCTGGACGTTCTGCTCGGTAAAACGCCGAAGATGACCCGCGACGTTGAAACCCGTAAAGCGGCAGGAAAAGCGCTGGATCGTCAGGGCATTACCGTTGCGGAAGCGGTCAACCGCGTGCTGCACCTGCCGGCCGTGGCCGAGAAAACCTTCCTCGTGACCATCGGCGACCGTACCGTGACCGGTATGGTATCGCGCGATCAGATGGTTGGTCCGTGGCAGATCCCGGTCGCTAACTGCGCCGTGACCACCGCGAGCCTCGACAGCTACTACGGCGAAGCAATGGCGCTGGGTGAACGTACCCCGGTGGCGCTGCTGGACTTCGCGGCCTCTGCTCGTCTGGCCGTCGGTGAAGCGCTGACTAACATCGCTGCAACCCAGATTGGCGATATCAAACGTATCAAACTTTCTGCGAACTGGATGGCCGCTGCTGGTCACCCGGGTGAAGACGCAGGCTTGTATGAAGCGGTAAAAGCGGTGGGTGAAGAGCTGTGCCCTGCACTGGGCCTGACCATTCCGGTGGGTAAAGACTCTATGTCGATGAAGACCCGCTGGCAGGAAGGCAACGAGCAGCGCGAGATCACCTCTCCGCTGTCGCTGATTATCTCCGCCTTTGCTCGCGTGGAAGACGTTCGTCATACCGTTACGCCGCAGCTCGTGACCGAAGACAACGCCCTGCTGCTGATTGACCTGGGTAAAGGCAACAACGCGCTGGGTGCGACCGCGCTGGCGCAGGTTTACCGTCAGCTGGGCGATAAGCCGGCAGACGTGCGCGATGTGGCGCAGTTAAAAGGCTTCTACGATGCCATCCAGGCGCTGGTTGCGCAGCGTAAGCTGCTGGCCTACCACGACCGTTCCGACGGCGGCCTGCTGGTGACGCTGGCAGAAATGGCCTTCACCGGCCACTGTGGCGTGGAAGCGAATATTGCCTCTCTGGGAGAAGACCGTCTGGCGGCGCTGTTTAACGAAGAGCTGGGCGCTGTGATTCAGGTTCGTGCGGCAGATCGCGACGCGGTTGAAGCGATTCTGGCGAAGCACGGTCTGGCAGATTGTGTGCACTATCTGGGTAAAGCCGTTCAGGGCGACCGCTTCGTCATTGAAGCTGACGGTCATGCCGTGTTCAGCGAAAGCCGCTCCACGCTGCGTATGTGGTGGGCAGAAACCACCTGGCAGATGCAGCGTCTGCGCGACAACCCGGAATGTGCCGATCAGGAGCATAACGCGAAGGCGAATGACAACGATCCAGGCCTGAACGTGAAACTCTCCTTCGACATTAACGAAGATATTGCTGCGCCGTACATTGCGAAGGGCGCGCGTCCGAAAGTGGCCGTGCTGCGCGAGCAGGGCGTTAACTCCCACGTTGAGATGGCCGCAGCCTTCCACCGCGCGGGCTTTGATGCCATCGACGTTCACATGAGCGACCTGCTGGCAGGCCGCACCGGTCTGGAAGATTTCCAGGCGCTGGTGGCGTGCGGTGGCTTCTCCTACGGTGACGTGCTGGGCGCGGGTGAAGGTTGGGCGAAGTCCATTCTGTTCAACAATCGCGTGCGTGACGAGTTCGAAACCTTCTTCCATCGTCCGCAAACCCTGGCGCTGGGCGTGTGTAACGGCTGCCAGATGATGTCCAACCTGCGTGAACTGATCCCGGGCAGCGAAGCCTGGCCGCGCTTTGTGCGCAACCAGTCTGACCGCTTCGAAGCGCGTTTTAGCCTGGTGGAAGTGACTCAGAGTCCTTCTCTGCTGCTGCAGGGCATGGTGGGTTCGCAGATGCCAATCGCGGTCTCTCACGGTGAAGGTCAGGTTGAAGTGCGTGACGCCGCGCATCTGGCTCAGCTGGAGAGCAAAGGCCTGGTGGCGCTGCGCTTTGTCGATAACTTCGGTAAGGTCACTCAAACCTACCCAGCTAACCCGAACGGTTCGGCAAACGGTATCACTGCTGTTACCAGCGAAAGCGGTCGCGCAACCATCATGATGCCGCACCCGGAGCGTGTATTCCGTACCGTGAGCAACTCCTGGCACCCGGAAAACTGGGGCGAGGACAGCCCGTGGATGCGTATTTTCCGCAACGCGCGTAAACAGTTGGGTTAAGCAATAAAATGAATGCAGGCCCGGTGAGCGGAAACGCCACCGGGCTTTTTTATACCTGTCGCAAAACCGCGACAACGCAGTAAAAGGAGTGTCTCCAAATGGAGACATTTAACTTATTGATTTGTATATGACACGACAGTTTCCCGTTAAGGTGTTGCTTAATAGCGACACTTAGCCTGGAAATCATTCAACCGATAATTACCAGGTTAAATGAGTAAAGGCTATATATATCAATGCGTTAATTTTTAGTTTTGCATTCTGGCACGGCTGTTGCATAATACTAACCAGTGGCTCATTCACCCTCTTATGTCAGCCCCTTCGGGACGTGCTACATAAACTTCGAATGACGCACAAAAAGGTGCCTGCCGTCCAACTACTGATCATAGCGATGCTTTATCAGGCCAGGGCGAAACGTCGAGTTAGGCACCGCCTCATTCCATAACAAAGCCGGGTTTTTACCCGGCTTTGTTGTATCTGAAGGGCAGACTCAGTTACGCTCTGCGTAAACCCCCACTAAGAGAGTAATGCGTTGAAACGCTGGCCCGTTTTTCCCCGCTCCCTGCGACAGCTTGTCATGATGGCCTTCCTGCTGATCCTGCTGCCATTACTGATCCTTGCCTGGCAGGCGTGGCAAAGTCTCAATGCCTTGAGTGCTCAGGCGGCGTTGACTAACCGCACGACGCTCATCGACGCCAGGCGCAGTGAAGCGATGACCAATGCTGCGCTGGAGATGGAGCGTAGCTATCGCCAGTACTGTGTGCTTGACGATCGCACGCTGGAAAAGGTGTATCAGAATCAGCGTAAACGCTATAGCGAGATGCTGGATGCCCACGCAGGGGTGTTGCCGGATGACAACCTGTATAAAGCGTTACGTCAGGATCTGAACGACCTTGCTCAGCTACAGTGTAAAAATAGCGGTCCGGATACGACTGCCGCCGCGCGCCTGGAGGCCTTTGCCAGCGCCAACACCGAGATGGTTCAGTCAACGCGTACCGTGATTTTCTCGCGCGGCCAGCAGCTTCAGCAGGAGATTGCCGAACGTGGACAGTTCTTCGGCTGGCAGGCGCTGGTGCTGTTCCTGGTGAGTCTCGGGCTGGTTCTGCTCTTTACCCGCATGATCATCGGCCCGGTGAAGGGCATTCAGCGTATGATTAACCGTCTGGGAGAGGGAAAATCGCTCGGTGATACGGTTGCCTTTAAAGGTCCGCGTGAGTTGCGGTCCGTAGGCCAGCGTATTATGTGGCTGTCTGAACGTCTGGCATGGCTCGAATCTCAGCGTCATCAGTTTCTGCGCCATATTTCCCATGAGCTTAAAACGCCGCTGGCCAGCATGCGTGAGGGCACGGAACTGCTGGCGGACGAAGTGGCTGGGCCGCTGACCACGGAACAGAAAGAGATTGTCGAGATCCTTGATGCCAGCAGCCGCAATCTGCAAAAGCTGATTGAGCAACTGCTGGATTACAACCGCAAGCTGGCTGATGGCGCGGTTGTACTGGAAAACGTCGAGATTGAGCCGCTGGTGGATATGGTGATCTCCGCTCATAGCTTGCCAGCAAGAGCTAAAATGATGCATACCGGTGTAGAACTGAATGCGCCAGCGTGCCTGGCTGAACCCATGCTGTTAATGAGCGTTCTGGATAATCTTTACTCCAATGCTGTGCACTATGGTACTGAATCCGGTAACATTTATATCCGAAGTTATACGAATGGTTCACGGGTGTTTATTGACGTCGCTAACACCGGCACCCCGATCCCCGATGACGAAAAAGCCATGATATTTGAGCCCTTTTTCCAGGGGAGTCATCAGCGTAAAGGTGCGGTTAAAGGAAGTGGTCTGGGCTTGAGCATCGCCCGAGACTGCATACGACGCATGCAGGGTGAGCTAAACATTGTCACGGACGAACGTTCGGATGTTTGCTTCCGTATCGAATTGCCCCTGAGCCGGAAAAATCAATAACATGAATCTATGTCTGGTGAGTATGTCACACGTCTTTTTCCGCGCCGTACGCGCGGTGTTTTCCCGCAACACGCTTCGCCTGAGCTTGCCTTGTTTATTTCTGGCAGGATGTGTTTCCCATGCGCCGCAAAGTGCAATTAGCGATAAACAAGAAGATAAATGGCCAGATAACCAACTGGCAGACTTTCTTTCAACCCGCTGTGAGGACATCTGGAACCTGTCAGGTCATGACGTTGAAAGCAACCCACTGTTCTGGCTACGCGGAATAGATTGCGCCCAGCGTCAGGCACCGGTAGACGCTCGTTCGAAAGCAGCGATGCTGGATGACGACACCTGGCAGGACGCTTTCAAGCGCGGGATTTTACTGGCAGATGCGAAAATCACACCCGTTGAACGCCGTGCCAACGTGACCCGGCTGGACACGTTTGTGGTCAACCTTCCGGTCCAGGTTCGCCCGGTATACCAGCTCTGGCGTGATGGGCAGACATTACAACTTCAACTGTCTGAAGAGCGCTCCCGCTACAGCAAATTGCAACAGTCCACCGACAGCGAACTTGATACGCTGCGTCAACAGCAGCAACATTTGCGTACGCAACTGGATACCACGACGCGTAAGCTGGAAAACCTGACCGATATCGAAAGACAGCTTTCGTCGCGTAAATATCAGCCGGGGAGTTCATCTGCTGCACCGGACAGCGATACGCCGAAACAAGAGGATGTGAAGCCATGACCAGCCGTAAACCTGCCCATCTCTTACTGGTGGATGACGATCCCGGGCTGTTAAAGCTGCTGGGCATGCGTCTGGTGAGTGAAGGCTACAGCGTGGTAACCGCTGAGAGCGGGCAGGAGGGGCTGAGAATTCTCAGCCGCGAGAAGATTGATCTGGTGATAAGCGACCTGCGGATGGACGAAATGGACGGCCTGCAGCTGTTCGCGGAGATCCAGAAGCAGCAGCCGGGCATGCCTGTCATTATTCTCACGGCGCACGGGTCGATCCCGGATGCGGTTGCCGCGACCCAGCAGGGGGTGTTCAGCTTCCTGACCAAGCCGGTGGACAAAGATGCGCTTTACAAGGCTATCGACAGCGCGCTGGAACATGCCGCCCCGTCGAATGATGAAGCGTGGCGGGAGTCTATCGTCACCCGCAGCCCTATTATGCTGCGTCTGCTCGAACAGGCCCGTATGGTGGCGCAATCTGACGTCAGCGTGCTCATTAACGGCCAGAGCGGTACCGGGAAAGAGATCCTCGCGCAGGCGATTCATAATGCCAGCCCGCGCAGCAAAAACGCTTTTATTGCGATTAACTGCGGCGCACTCCCGGAACAGCTGCTCGAATCTGAACTGTTTGGGCATGCCCGCGGCGCTTTCACTGGCGCGGTAAGCAGCCGGGAAGGGTTATTCCAGGCAGCGGAAGGCGGCACGCTTTTCTTGGATGAGATTGGCGACATGCCTGCGCCGCTGCAGGTTAAATTACTGCGTGTGTTGCAGGAACGAAAAGTTCGCCCGCTGGGCAGCAACCGCGATATAGATATTAATGTGCGTATTATTTCGGCGACACACCGCGATTTACCGAAGGTGATGGCTCGCAACGAGTTTCGCGAAGATCTCTACTACCGTCTTAACGTGGTGAATCTGAAGATCCCAGCGCTGGCCGAACGTGCGGAAGACATTCCCCTGCTGGCGAACCATCTTTTACGCCAGGCGGCCGATCGCCATAAACCGTTCGTTCGTGCGTTTTCCACCGATGCGATGAAACGGTTGATGGCCGCAAGCTGGCCGGGCAACGTGCGTCAACTGGTGAACGTAATTGAGCAGTGCGTCGCGCTGACCTCATCACCGGTTATCAGCGACGCGCTGGTGGAGCAGGCACTGGAAGGGGAAAACACGGCATTGCCGACGTTTGCCGAAGCACGGAATCAGTTCGAGCTGAACTATTTGCGTAAGCTGCTGCAAATTACCAAAGGCAACGTGACCCACGCGGCGCGAATGGCGGGGCGTAACCGCACCGAATTCTACAAGTTACTGTCGCGGCACGAGCTGGAAGCGAACGATTTTAAAGAGTAGTACCGCAAAATTCACTTGAATATGATACTGTGAGCAACCGATTACGAAGCAGCTTACAGGCAAGAGTTTAAGGACCCACCATGAAAAAGATCGATGCGATTATTAAACCTTTCAAACTGGATGATGTACGTGAAGCGCTGGCGGAAGTTGGCATCACCGGGATGACCGTGACGGAAGTGAAAGGTTTTGGTCGTCAAAAGGGCCACACCGAGCTTTACCGTGGCGCAGAGTACATGGTGGACTTTCTGCCGAAAGTGAAAATTGAAATCGTGGTGAGCGACGACATCGTGGATACCTGTGTGGATACCATCATTCGCACGGCGCAGACGGGCAAAATCGGCGACGGCAAAATCTTCGTGTTTGACGTGGCGCGCGTGATCCGTATCCGTACCGGCGAAGAAGACGACGCGGCGATTTGATGGTATTCCTTCGCTGCCATTCCCTGGCGGCGAAGGGGCTTTTAATCGTGCTCTGTTTCCGGCAACGTGAGTGGAGAAGGGGTAAAACATCTTCTCAAACCAACGAATGTAACGATCAGCACCACGCAGCCTAGCGTCCACCCGCTCATCTGAGAGAAAAAGTGGGCATAGGCAGCAATCGCCGTATCGTTAATCTGTGGCTCTGTCGTTTGTTGCGCCACGCGTCCTGCCAGCCAGTTGGCGACTGCGCCTGTTGCCAGCATATAAATCCCCGTTAACAGACCTGTGATGCCCGGTAGATTCAGACGGGTGATTTGCGCCATCGCTACCGGGTCGATAAACAGTTCGGCGAAACCCATTAGCGCCAGACCGGCGATCATCATCCCCATTGAGACCTGTCCGTTTAACCCGCCATGACGTGCATTCAGCGCCAGTAACATAAAACCAACGCTCATTAACAACAGACCTAATGCGAACTTCAGCCATAAGCGTAGCGCTGAGCGTATTTTCCCTTCCGGACGCGCTAGCCAGGAAAGGGCAATACCTGCTGCCATTACTGCAATGGCATTAACTGACTGAAACAGTGCAGTTGGCACCTCGATATTAAGCAACTGTCGGTTAACAAAGCGGTCGATAAACAGGCTGATAGTACTGCCACCCTGCTGTGCCAGCACCCAGAACAGCGTCCCTGTCATCATCAGTATCGCGATTTGCCACAGTGCGCGGCGATGCTCAGGAAATCTCATCATAATGCGCGCCACCATTATCACAGCAAACGCGCACACGGCGACCAGTAGATAACCAGAGCCATTATTCTCCAGTAACAGGGTAAAAAAGAGGGGCGCGATGCACAGCATTATCAGCAGCCAGCCCCAGACCGGAAGGAGATACTTTTTGCTGCGTAATGCCTGTTTATTGACGCCGCGCGTATGGTGGAAGTGGTGATGCCCGCTGAGGAAAATCAGCAAACCTGCAAACATGCCGATCCCGGCCAGTGCAAAGCCAATATGCCAGCCGTACCATTGCGCCGCCAGTCCACAGGCAATCGGCGCAGCAATGGAGCCAATGTTCCCTGCGGCATATAACAGCGAAAATCCGCCATCACGACGTGGATCGTCGTGGGCATAAAGTTCTCCCAACAGACAACTGATATTGGATTTAAACAGACCATAACCACATATGATTATCGCCAGTGCAACGTACAGACTGCGGGTTGAGTCAGATTCGATACCTAACACCACATGGCCGAACGTCATCAGCAATGCACCGGTAATAATGGCCGTGCGGTTGCCAAGCAGGCGGTCAGCCAGCCAGCCGCCGAGAATAGGGGTGACGTAGACCAAAGATGCGTAAGCGCTAAAGAGTGTGATGGCGTGGCTATCGTCGAAACCAAGCTGATGGGTAAGGTAGAGGATAAGCAGAGCACGCATGCCGTAAAAGCTGAAATATTCCCAGATTTGAATCGCCACGATGTAATAAATCGCGCGCGGTTGTGAGGGTGTTTTCATGTTATCTCCTTGCGGCGTGAAAAAGGGAAGTGGCAAGCCACTTCCCTTTAGTCTTTATTTATCGTTTTTCAGTACCTTAACGGTATAACGACCATCCGCCTGGCGATATGCACCATGGATGTCGGTTTCAAAGCCTGGATAGTGAGCACCTATTTCGCACAGCATTTGCAGGAATTCCAGCACTGGACGGCTCTCTTCAGTGATCATCTCACCAGGCATAACCAGCGGTACTCCTGGAGGATATGGCAGGATCATATTGGCGTTGACGCGGCCCACCATCTCACTGAGATAGACCTCTTCCGTCTCACCATGCAGCTCTTTCTGGAACGCGGCATACGGCGTTATCACCATTTTTGGCAGCACTTCAAATGCACGGAACATCAGATCCGGCAGATTATGATGCTCAACGAGTTTATGAATGTTCTGTGCAAGCTCCTGAATGCGCATGCTTTCGTAGAACTCAGGATTCTCACGATAGAGCGATGGCAGCATGTTTTTCACGCGCAGATTGAGATCGAAAGCGCGTTTGAAATCGGTGAGTGCGCGGAGCAGACTCAGGGCTTTCGTTTTATCAATACCGATGCTGAACAGGAACAGCAGGTTATACGGACCCGTTTTCTCAACCACGATGCCTTGTTCATCAAGGTATTTCGCGATGATACTGGCAGGAATACCGAAGTCGTCCATGGTGCCATCTTTCTTCATCCCCGGTGTCAAAATGGTGACTTTAATCGGGTCGAGATACATATGCTCGTTATCAATGTTCTTGAAACCGTGCCATGCACTATCGGAACGCAGAGGCCAGCATTCAGGCTCATCAATGTGTTCCGGCTGCCACACATCGAAGAACCAGCCTTCAGATTCGCCTTTCAGACGTTTAATCTCTTTGCGGAATTTCACTGCGCGCTGAATAGAACCGTCGATCAGACGCTTACCGGCATTACCTTTCATCATCGCCGCAGCGGTTTCAGTGGATGCCACAATCCCATAGTGCGGAGAGGTTGTCGTGTGCATCATGTAAGCTTCGTTGAAGGTCTCTTCGTTTACGTCGCCTTTTACATGAATCATCGAAGCCTGAGAAAACGCCGCCAGCAGTTTGTGCGTGGACTGAGTTTCATAAATCACTTTACCTTCCGCACGACCGCCGCTCATCCCACTTTTACCCGCGTAAATAGGGGAGAAATTGGTATAAGGTACCCAGGCCGAGTCAAAGTGGATGGATTTTACATCCAGCGTTTTCTTGATGTAGTCGGTGTTGTAGAGCAGACCATCGTAGGTGGAATTGGTTATAACGGCGTGCACTGGCCAGGTCGCGTTTGGCGTCTCTTTTACGCGTTTGGCAATGGTTGCATGCTGAAGTTCGCTCTGCGGGATCCCGCCGAGAATACCGTATGCGTTACGGGTTGGTCGGAAATAGATTGGTGTAATATCGCTCATCATCATCAGATGCGTCAGCGATTTATGACAGTTTCGATCGATCAGTACAGTGCTGCCTGCAGGTGCTGAGTACATGCCGACAATTTTGTTCGCTGTGGATGTACCGTTGGTCACCATGTAGCTGCGCTCAGCATTGAATACACGAGCGATATACTCTTCTGCCTCTTTGTGCGGGCCGCTATGGTCAAGCAGTGAACCGAGTTCGGATACGGAAATCGAGATGTCAGATTTCATGGTATTAGGGCCGAAGAAGTCGTAGAAAAGACTTCCTACCGGGCTTTTCTGGAACGCGGTGCCGCCCATATGGCCAGGTGTACAGAACGTATATTTCCCTTCGCGAACATATTTGAACAGCGCTTTGGTCAGCGGCGGCAAAATCGTGTCGATATATTCATCTGTGTTCTGTTTGATTTTGGCGGCGATATCGTCAGCGGCACCGAGAGCATACTCAAAGAAACGTACTTTCATACGCAGATCGTTGAGGCTGACGTCGAGCGTGGAGTATGAATTAGCGAATGCATACAGCGGCATGTATTCGTTCATTTTGCTGATGTCTTCGCACAGCTCGAGATTGTATTTATCCCAGTCGAAAATAACGCCGCACAGACGCGCATTGTTCTCAATGAGTTTCAGTAAGTCTTCGCGGTCATTTGGGTAAACAATACGGAAATCCAGACGCTCAAGTGCGCGGTGGAGCTCACGGATAGGTTCTTCTTTAAAGTAAACGCCCATGTGATTCATGATAGCGATAACATTCATAGTCTTATCTCCAGGTGTAGAAAACCCCTCCCGTCACGGTGTGACAGGTGTCAGGAAGGGCTATAAGAAAGGGGGATTAAAGTGCGTCGGCGGTGGTGCTTTCGGCGTCGTTGTTATGCTGGCGCTGGTACATCTTGCGGCCATAGAACATCAGAATGACGAGGCTGACGATAAAGGTGCCAGACAGTTCGAAGGAGTTGGCCCCCATCAGTGCGATGAAGCAGAACGCGCAGCCCAGAATGGAGCAGACAAGGCTTGCCAGGTTGCGAACGTTAACGCCTTCGAAGCGAATCAGGTCAACGCAGGAGTAGAAATACGGCAGCATGGTCAGCAGTACGGCGATACCCGTCAGTTCGCCGAACAGGTCTGAGGCTTTACCGCCGCTTGAGTTCATCACGGTGATGAGAACCATCAGTACGGTCATTTTCAGCGCTGCCAGCAGCAGGCCTTTTTTCGGGATGCCATTGCTATCAACTTCGCCGTAAATTTTCGGGAAGTTACCATCGTTAGCGGCGCGAACCCCGGCCTGGCCTACCAGCATCATCCAGGAGCCCAGTGAGGTCAGGCAGGCGAAGGCGGTGAAGGCAGATACTATCGGTGCAGCCCAGTTACCCATGATGGTTGAGGCACTGATAGCGAATGGTGCGCCAGAAGCGGCCATTTCAGAGGCCGGATACATACCAGAAATCACCTGTGTTGCCGCGATATAGACAATACCGGCCAGAGCGGTGCCCAACATGGTTGCCAGAGGCACTGTGCGTTTAGGGTTTTTCACCATCCCGGTGCTTACCGCAGCGGATTCAACCCCAACGAATGCCCACAGGCAGAGCAGGATACTTTTGATCACCGCATGAGGGTCGGTAGTGGTAGATGTGTTCCAGTTTGCCTGATAGATGGCAGCATCAAACCAGTGCCATCCCGCAATCGCAGTCACTACGACCGGGATCAGCACCAGTACCAGACCGATAGTCGTCAGGCGGCTCACCCAGGTCCCGCCAAGCATATTCACAAAGGTAAATAGCCAGACAATTGCAATACAGGCAATACCTGCCGGAACAGGATTATTTAATGCCGGGAAGAAGGTGGAAAGATAAGAGACAGCGGTAATACCAATTGCCAGATTACCAATCCAGTTTGCGTGGTAATAAAGCACACCGGTCTGGAAACCGAAAGCGGGAGATAATTCCCCGGCATAAGCAATTGGGCCACCTTGTTGAGGGTTTTTGGTGGCCAGGCGGGCGTAGACATATGCCAGAGACATTGCCCCAATAATGGAAATCACCCATCCCCAAATTGCAATGCCACCGATGCTGGCAAGGTTTGCGGGTAATAAAGCAATACCGCTTCCCATCATATTACCGGCGACGACACCGGTGCAGGCAAATAGGCCTATCTTTTTGGCTGAACTCATGTTCGTTTCTCCTGAATTTTATTTTGGAGGTGCGGACCGTTGTTTAAGGCTCAAAATGATCCGACCGACTGACCGCAAGGTTACGGATGCGAACAGGAGAAGTCCTAAAGATAAAGTGAAATAAAAGACAACTTCAAAAAAATGATACCCTGAGATTTTTTCGTTAACATATCAGGATAAAAATTTTATATCAGGAAAAGATAAATAATGATATCTAACAGGGGATTGATGATATTTTTATTACGGCAGGGATTGTTGCCTGGAGGTAACAATTAACACCTCCTGGCAACATTTTTACTACTTACTGAATAAATTCATTAACGCATTCAGAGGGCGCTTTCTACTCTTGTGCAAGAAACGTTTTTAAATAAGGGGCTGCTTTTTTAATGGAAGTCTGGAAAACGCCATTCTCAATCCAGTAGAGAGTGTTTTCACCCGGCCTTAAGTTAAATGCTGTAATATAAGCATCAGCCGCCAGACGATTATCACCCTTCATCTCATAGATCTTTCCCAGTAACACATAATTTAGCCAGGACATTTCGAGTTCAATACTTTTGTTAATGTTCCTGTATGCATTGTCAATATCACCTTTGCTTAATCCATTGATAGTCTGTATTTGATACCACGTTGCTGATTCCTCAATGCCGGGAAGTTGCGCGATTTTACTCAGCTCATTATTCAGCGCGGTAAGTTGAGGTTCATTGAACTGTTGCTGTGAATGTCGTAGTACATCCACCAGCACTTTTTCCAGCAGCGCATTGATAAAGTCAGGTGCGTCTTTTGCGACGACGCTGAGTAACTCGCTGGCTTTATTTAATGACACGACATCACCTTCCATAATCAACTGGTCAGCCTGGTAGAACTGTGCCAACGACAGGCTTTGCGAATTGCGGAACTGGGCAAGTTGTGCCTGCATACGAGGTGGCCAGGGCTGCGTCAACACGGCGGAGAGACTGTGGAGGAGATCTTCCTGTACCGATAACAGTGTGTTGTCGGTAATAAAGTAGCGCTTGTCCAGCATGACAGAGCTGTCTGCATTATCGACCAGCAATACAGACATAAAACATTGCTGTGCCCGGTAATGGCGTTGATTAACGAATTTGATGGTGAGTGTTTTCCCGGAGCTACTGGGTTCTGTCACGTTGTAGTTGGTTTTGTCATGCACCATAAAGGTGGAATATGTGTTTAGTGACGAGGTAATCAGGTTTCCCAGGCCGATGGCGTAGGACTGTTGAGAAGACCACTTATTGCAAGAGATACCGCGTTCAAAGCGTACATCTATATCGCGTGGATTGAGTAGCAGACGTGTTTTGGTCACCGGTGGGTGAGAATTGATAAGCGACATGATAACCAGCGCAATCAACGCACCAAGTGACAACAGAAACAGTAGCCAGGTCCAGAAGGAGGCGACACGATTTCGTCGATCGACTTTTTTCCGTGCCTGTCTGAATGAGGGAGCGGACGCTGTTTCCGGTTCAGGAAGCGTATTGATCTGTCCGGCAGGCGTCGTTTCTGGTGAGGCTATAAGCGTGGATGGCCCACTGTCGGCGCTTTCTTCAGTCATCCAGACCACCGGCGCGGTGAGCTTGTAGCCCCTCTTTGGCACTGTGCTGATGTATTCTGGACTCTGCTCATCACCGTCTTTCAGCCATTTGCGGAGTTCTGAAATGCTCTGGGTAACCACATGACTGGTGACAATATTGCGCATCCAGATGTTATCAATGATCTCATCCCGGCTCAGGACTTCATCAGGATGACTGGCGAAATACACCAAAAGATCAATTAAGCGTGGTTCAAGCGTGAGTTGGCGACCTTGTCGACTAATTTGATTTATGGACGGCGTAACTCGCCACTCGCCAACGCGTACAACAGGTTGTTGCATAAAAAAGCATCCCCAGGCGGAAAAGGGAAAAGAAAAATCATAACATGAATGACAAACTCATTATTGATAAGCCACAAGACTCAATGTTGAAGATGAAAGAAAAAAAGGATGCCGCTAAATACAGCATCCTGAGAGGAATTGGTCGGTTTACAGCACTTTATGAGGCCCGAAACACTCGTAATGAATGTTTTCAGATTTGATCCCCAGCGTAACTAACTGTCTGGCGGCAAACTGCATAAAAGCGACTGGGCCGCAGAGCCAGAATTGCATCTCTGGATTGCTGAACAGGCTCTCGTGTTTACTCAAATCCATCAAGCCCTCGCTGTCGAATCGTGCATTCTGGCGGTCATCTTCATTAGGCTGGCGATACCAGGTATGTGCGGTAAAGCGTGGCAGGATCGCCCCCAGCGTTTTTACTTCATCCGAAAAGGCATGCACATCACCGTTCTCGGCGGCGTGGAACCAGTTTACCTGTGCGGTGTGGTTTGCTTTCGCCAGCGTATCGAGCATCGCCAGCATTGGCGTTTGGCCGACACCCGCAGAGATCAGCGTGACAGGGGTATGCGTTTCAACGGCCATAAAGAAATCACCAGCAGGTGCGGCCAGATGTACCACGTCACCCACGCTGGCTTCGTTGTGCAGCCAGTTTGAAACCTGACCTCCTTCTTCACGTTTCACTGCGATACGGTAACGTTTACCGTCAGGTTTGCGGGTCAGGGAGTACTGGCGGATCTCCTGATGCGGGAACCCTTCAGGCTTCAGCCAGACGCCCAGATACTGTCCTGGCTGATAATCAGCTACCGGCTGACCGTCAACCGGTTCAAATTCAAAGCTGGTAATAAGCTGGCTGCGCGGCGTTTTCTCAACGATACGGAACGCGCGCGTACCTTCCCAGCCACCGTTCTTACTGGCGTTTTCGCTGTAGATTTGCGCTTCACGGTTGATGAATACGTTTGCCAGCACGCCATAGGCTTTCCCCCACGCGTCCAGTACCTCCTGACCCGGACTGAACATTTCGTCCAGGGTCGCTAACAGATGGCCGCCAACGATGTTGTACTGCTCCGGTTTGATCTGGAAGCTGGTATGTTTCTGCGCGATTTTTTCCACCGCAGGCAGCAGCGCTGCCAGGTTTTCAATATTACTGGCGTAGGCCGCGATAGCATTGAACAGGGCTTCGCGCTGATCGCCGTTACGCTGGTTGCTCATGTTGAAAATCTCTTTGAGCTCCGGGTTGTGCGTGAACATACGATCGTAGAAATGGGCAGTGAGTTTAGGGCCGGTTTCTACCAGCAGGGGAATAGTGGCTTTTACAGTAGCGATGGTTTGAGCGTCGAGCATGAGCGCGTCCTTCTGATGTCATTTTAATGATGTATTTTAAATGCATCTTATAAAAAATACCCCTTCGTTGTAAATGGTTCTTTGCAACATGAAAAATATGCATCACAAACCTGAAAAGAAATCGGTTGAAGATGTCGAGAGCTTTATTCCTCAAACCCTTGCGTGGCGTGAAGGAAAACGTTTGCGTAAAAACGTTTGTCAAGACCTGTTATCACAGAACTATTCAGTTATACTGTTGCCCGTCGTCCAACAGGACTGCCTTTTCAGGCCAAAATTTACTTGTTAGCTGAGTCAGGAGATGCGGATGTTAAAGCGTGAAATGAACATTGCCGATTATGATGCCGAACTGTGGCAGGCTATGGAGCAGGAAAAAGTACGTCAGGAAGAGCACATCGAACTGATCGCCTCCGAAAACTACACCAGCCCGCGCGTAATGCAGGCGCAGGGCTCTCAGCTGACCAACAAATATGCTGAAGGTTATCCGGGTAAGCGTTACTACGGCGGTTGTGAGTACGTTGATATCGTTGAGCAACTGGCTATCGACCGTGCGAAAGAGCTTTTTGGTGCTGACTACGCTAACGTGCAGCCGCACTCTGGCTCTCAGGCTAACTTCGCGGTCTACACCGCGCTGCTGCAACCGGGTGATACCGTTCTGGGTATGAACCTGGCGCAGGGCGGCCACCTGACTCACGGCTCCCCGGTTAACTTCTCCGGCAAACTGTACAACATCATTCCTTACGGTATTGATGAGTCCGGTAAGATTGACTACGAAGACATGGCGAAGCAGGCGCAGACCCACAAACCGAAAATGATCATCGGCGGTTTCTCTGCTTACTCCGGTATCGTTGACTGGGCAAAAATGCGTGAAATCGCAGACAGCATCGGTGCTTACCTGTTCGTAGACATGGCGCACGTTGCGGGTCTGATTGCCGCAGGCGTTTACCCGAACCCGGTACCACACGCTCACGTTGTGACCACTACCACCCACAAAACCCTGGCGGGTCCTCGCGGTGGCCTGATCCTGGCGAAAGGCGGTGATGAAGAGCTGTACAAAAAACTGAACTCTGCTGTGTTCCCAAGCGCGCAGGGCGGCCCTCTGATGCACGTTATCGCGGCAAAAGCGGTGGCGCTGAAAGAAGCGATGGAGCCAGAGTTCAAGGTTTACCAGCAGCAGGTTGCCAAAAACGCCAAAGCGATGGTGGAAGTGTTCCTGAACCGTGGCTACAAAGTGGTCTCCGGTGGTACTGAAAACCACCTGTTCCTGCTGGATCTGGTTGATAAAAACCTGACCGGTAAAGAAGCTGACGCTGCCCTGGGCCGCGCAAACATCACCGTGAACAAAAACAGCGTACCAAACGATCCGAAGAGCCCGTTCGTGACCTCCGGTATCCGTATCGGTTCACCAGCAGTGACTCGCCGTGGCTTTAAAGAAGCGGAAGTGAAAGAGCTGGCTGGCTGGATGTGTGACGTTCTGGACAATATCAATGACGAAGCGGTTATCGAGCGCGTTAAAGGTAAAGTTCTGGATATCTGCGCACGCTTCCCGGTATACGCATAGTTCCTCTGCTTTGCAGAAATAAAAAAGGCCGCGCTTGCGGCCTTTTTTTATGGCTCAACGCCGGTCAAGGGAAATCGCGCCAGGCCCGACTATCGCCAGCAGAATAAAGGCACCAGCAATACTGACATTCTTGTAGAAGTTAATCATATTCGGTACGACCGCATCACCGGTCATATCCCAGTAGTGATGGCCTATTACCGCGGTTCCCAGAGTGTAAAACACAAACAGGACGGCGAGAGGACGGGTGAAAAAACCCAGTACGATCAGAATAGCGGCGGGCACTTCCATTACCACTGCAATAATGGCCGCCAGCATGGGCATCGGTGTACCCAGCGAGGTCATATATTGCACGGTGCCGCTAAACCCTGTGAGTTTCGGATAGCCAAAAATAATAAACAGTACGACAAGTGCGATGCGGCCAATCAACAGCAACAGGTGACGCGACTGACCGAAATCGAAATAACGAAGTGAGTTCATGGCAGAAAACCTCTGCAAGTGGAGTAATTTAAACGTAATACACATTTTCATTCCCTGCCATAAACCAGATGACTGCACATTATGTTAATTTTTCGTTAATTTATAGCAGGCTATCGACTTGCTTAATTTTTATATTCTCGCCAGACTATGGCCTCGATTTCGGGAGGGATTCATGGTCTTGCATTCCACGCGCTGGCTGGCGCTCAGTTATTTCACCTATTTCTTTAGCTACGGTATTTTTCTGCCTTTCTGGAGCGTCTGGCTCAAAGGCATTGGCCTGACCCCCGAGACCATTGGTGTCCTGCTAGGAGCCGGGCTGGTGGCGCGTTTCCTCGGCAGCCTGCTGATTGCCCCGCGCGTTAGCGATCCCTCCTTACTGATTAAGGCGCTGCGCATTCTTGCTCTGTTGACGCTGGTCTTTGTCGCCTGCTTCTGGGTCAGCCACCAGTTTGCCTGGCTGATGGTAGTGATGGTCGGCTTCAACCTGTTCTTTTCACCGCTGGTACCGCTGACGGATGCCCTGGCGAACACCTGGCAAAAGCAGATCACCATGGACTATGGCCGCGTGCGGCTGTGGGGCTCAATTGCCTTTGTGATTGGTTCTGCGTTGGTGGGTAAACTGGTCAGTCTCTATGATTACCGCGCGATCCTGGCTCTGTTGAGTATCGGAATTGCCTCGATGTTGCTGGGCATGCTGCTGCGACCGTCGGTAATGCCGCAAGGGGAGAGCCGTCATCAGGAGAGCGCAGGCTGGCCTGCCTGGCGGAGCCTGGTTGCACAAAGCTGGCGTTTTCTGGCGTGCGTGTGTCTGCTCCAGGGTGCGCATGCGGCGTACTATGGTTTCAGTGCCATCTACTGGCAGGGGGCGGGATATTCTGCATCAGCCGTTGGCTATCTATGGTCGCTGGGGGTAGTGGCCGAAGTCGTTATTTTCGCCCTGAGCAAAAAGCTATTCCGTCGCTTTGGCGCGCGCGACCTGCTGCTGCTTTCCGCCCTGTGCGGTGTGCTGCGGTGGGGCATTATGGGCTGGACGACGGAACTGCCGTGGCTGATTGTGGCGCAAATTCTCCACTGCGGTACCTTCACCGTGTGCCATCTGGCGGCGATGCGCTATATCGCTGCACGTGAGGGAGGGGACGTAATTCGTCTGCAGGCGGTTTATTCTGCGGTTGCGATGGGCGGCAGTATTGCGATCATGACGGTCTTCGCCGGTTTCCTCTACCAGCATCTGGGGCATGGCGTCTTCTGGGTGATGGCGCTGGTTGCTTTACCCGCGATAATCGTTCGTCCTAAAGTGACCGCTCGCGCCTGACTATGATTCCAGCATGGCGCGAATATGTTCTTGCTGCTGTGTGTTCAGTGCTTCAACAGCATGGATCAACGGCGGCGAGAACAACGGTAGAGCAGTAGGATAGGGGGTGATAACCAGCGCGGCTTCGCGCGGTGCCCCCTCTTTCTGGAAAGTCTGCAACGCCAGATAGCGAATATTGAGCGGCAGCAGCGTCAACTCACGAAGTTGCTCCTCAATCAGATCTTCACAGGCTTTATCTTCCCCCGTCAGCAGAATGACCTGTTTTTCGTGTAGATCGGTCTCCTGCATCAGCCAGGCGCCGAAAATCACCGCGACCAGGCTCATCTCCTCATCGGAAAAACGTAGTCCAAATTCTGCCTCCAGCTCAAACAGCGCCTCTTTGGTGGTGCGTAAAAGTCGGGGGTAGAGACGATGGATCTCTTCCGGAAGACTGTTGTCGATGCCGATCTCAAACAGCGAGCGGTCCAGCGCCTGAGCAAGATGGATATACAGCTGATCGGTCAGACCTTGCTCATCGCTGAAATTCATCCCGGTTTGAGAACGAAAACGGGCAATCATGCGCACAATGGCACGGCGTAAACGTTGATCCTGCTGGTGTTTATCAAGTGCGGGATCGGGCGTGCGGAGCATCATAAACAACAGTGCCAGAAACAGTTGTTCATCCCCGTGAGCGCCTTGTGGGACCCTTCGTTTCCAGTGACGCACGATCTCCTGCGCCGTAAAATACTCCCCTCTCGACTGGGTCCAGCTGCGCTGAACGTGGGAAAACTGCGGCGTGTTCCCCAACTGGTGCTGGATTAGGCAATATTGCAAATAGAGCTGTAAAAACTGGATATCGCGGCATTCAAACTGGCGCTGTAGCTTCCGCGAGCAGAAGTTGATCAGCGCCCGCAGGTTAGCATCGTCATAAAGCGGGCGGGCAATGCCATGCTGTTTAAGTGCGGTTTTTAATGCAGGGGTAAACTGGTGCGAAACAAACTGTGGACACAGCCGCAGAGCCCTGCGCAGCCAGTGCAGCAGGCATAAACGCTTATTCAGGGCTGTACCTTCAATCCGGTAGCTGCCGTCATGGTGCGTGACGATATCAAGCCGGTGATAGCGCTGGATTTCATCGCGCGTCTCGGCTATATCTTGCCGTGCCATAGCGTCGTCCACGCCATTAGCAGCGATTATGCTCTGTGCGGTGACGACAGCATCGGGCAGGTAAAGCATCAAAAGCACCTGGCAGCGGCGCTGCGAACTGGAAAGCACAGATGGAATTTCAAGCGTCGTCATCATCTGTCGGGTATCCAGTGTGAATGTTTGATAAGAATAGCTAAATGATGGACGCTGAAAAGCGCGCCGGCAGCCCTTTCATTCAGGATTGCTGGAGAACATCACAGAATTTTTGACGTGAGGAATTGATGCAAACAGTTAAACAATGCGCGATGGCGCTATTTTTTGCGGTTATCACCTTCACCGCCAGCGCACACCCTCACAGCTTTATCGACCTGAAAACCGAACTGGTCACCGATGGCGCTCAGCTAAGTGGACTGAAAATGCGCTGGACGATGGATGAAATCACCTCGGCTGACCTGCTGTATGATGCAGGAAATGCCAAACCCGGCGATGAGATCTGGAAAAAGCTGGCGGCGGAAGTGATGGCCAACGTGCTGGGTCAGCACTATTTCACCGAATTCTGGCACAACGGGCAAAAGGTCAAATTTCTGAACCGTCCCACGGAGTACGGTATGACGCGCGAGGGGCATCAGGCGGTGCTGGCGTTTGTGCTTCCGCTGGCACATCCGCAGCCGCTGGCAGGGCAAAAATACACGTTTTCGACCTTTGACCCGACCTACTATGTCGACATGAGTTATGCCGGGGATAGCGATGTGCAGCTTCCGGCATCATTACAAAAAACCTGCAAGATTTCCGTTCATACCCCAAAGCCCAGCGAAGAAACGCTTAACTTTGCGGTTTCTCTCGATAAGGAAGATGCCCCGCCTGAAGACATGGAGTTGGGTAAACAGTTCGCGCAGGAGGTGACATTGCAATGTCAGTGATCTCTTCACAGGTTCGGAAGCCGCGCCGCTGGCTGCATCTCTGGCCGCTGGCACTCTTTTTGCTGTTAGCGGTTTGCGGCGCGCTGTGGCTATGGCAGGCCTGGCCACAGGTCATGATGAAAAGCATTATCTGGCAGCGTGAAGTCAACCAGCAGATGAGTGGACTGCTGAAGGCGGTGGCGGAGAATCCGACCAAAGCGGGCGGCTCCCTGCTGGCGTTCAGTTTTGTCTATGGCGTATTACATGCGCTGGGGCCAGGGCATGGCAAAATCGTCATCACCACCTGGCTCGCCACTCATCCGTCAAAGCTGAAATCGAGCATCGGCCTGACGCTGGCCTCCTCGCTGCTTCAGGGCGGCGTGGCGATTGTGCTGGTCGTGGTGGTACTTTCGCTGTTACAGCTTCCGGCCCGTCAGTTGCACCTGAGCAGTTTCTGGCTGGAGAAGGGCAGCTACGCGCTGGTGGGCGTGCTGGGGCTGATTCTTTGCTGGCGCGCGCTGAAAAAATTGCGCGTGTTACTGCAAAAGCCGAAGTTCAAAGCCTTTACTCCCCATCATATTCACGATGCTCACTGCGGCTGTGGGCATCAACACCTGCCGACACAGGCGCAGTTGCAGAGTGGGGATGACTGGCGAGCGCGTCTGATGATCGTCCTCTCTATGGGCATGCGTCCGTGTTCGGGGGCGATCATGGTGCTGCTGTTCAGTAAAGTGATTGGCGTGTTTGGCTGGGGCATGCTGTCCGCGCTGACGATGGCAGCGGGAACCTCTTTGACCATTTCGTCGCTGGCTCTGCTGGTTCACAGTTTCCGTCAACTGGCGGTAAAACTCAGTGGTAATAATGCGCCGGTGCTATGGCGACAAGTCGGCTGGACAACGCTCGCGCTGGCAGGTGGGGTGATTTTGCTGGTGGCTGCGGTGACGATGTGGGTGAGTGCGGTGCCGGTAGGAAGGGGATTGCGGCCTTTTTAGTTGTTATTCCCTCTCCCACAGGGAGAGGGAATTTTCGGCATTAACGCTTCAGCGCGTCACTCAGCTCATCACGCATGTTTGCCAGCATGGCTTTAACAACGCGTGGGTTACCCGCAACGATGTTGCCGGTAGACATGTAGTTATGGCCGCCGGTGAAATCACACACCAGAGCGCCTGCTTCACGCGCGATCAGCTCGCCCGCAGCAAAGTCCCACGGCTTCAGTGCCAGTTCGAAGTAACCGTCAACACGGCCGGTCGCAACATAAGCCAGATCCAGCGCAGCAGAACCGGTGCGACGGAAGTCCGCGCATTCGGTGAACAGTTTGCCCAGGATGTTCATATAGGTGGTAGCGTGCTGTTTGGCTTTGAACGGGAAGCCGGTCGCCAGAATGGTACCGTCCAGATCGCGTGCATTGCTGCAGCGCAGACGATAGCCGTTCAGCTGTGCGCCCTGACCGCGGGTCGCGGTGAACAGTTCGTTACGCATTGGATCGTACACAACGGCGACTTCAGTACGGCCTTTAATGCGTACTGCGATAGACACAGAGAAGTGTGGCAGGCGTTTGACGAAGTTGGTGGTGCCATCCAGTGGATCGATAACCCATTGAACATCCTGATCGGTACCTTCATGTTCACCGCTTTCTTCGGTGATGATGGTGTGCTGCGGGTAAGATTTGCGGATCGTTTCGATAATAATCGCTTCTGCGGCTTTATCGACGTTAGTCACGAAATCATTGCTGCCTTTCTGGCTGGTTTCTACGGAGTCTGGCGTTTCGTAGTGTTTGGCAATTACATTACCCGCCTTGCGCGCTGCGCGCACGGCGATGGTCAGCATCGGATGCATCGGTCTCTCTCACTGGATGTTAAAGAACAGGAAAATCGGCGCAGAGTATAGCAGCGGGATCGGATTATGTCTCCCGTTTATGATAATATGCCGGAATATTCTTCAGACGCTGAATTCAGACATTAAAAACTATGCTGCAAAACATTCGAATCGTGCTGGTTGAAACATCGCATACCGGCAACATGGGCTCGGTTGCCCGCGCTATGAAAACCATGGGCTTAACGAACCTCTGGCTGGTCAACCCGCTGGTGAAACCTGACTCGCAGGCTATTGCCCTGGCGGCCGGTGCCAGCGACGTCATCGGCAATGCCCAGATCGTCGATACCCTTGACGAAGCGCTGGCCGGCTGCAGCCTCGTTGTCGGTACCAGCGCGCGTTCGCGTACGCTGCCGTGGCCAATGCTCGATCCGCGCGAATGCGGTCTGAAAAGTGTGGCAGAAGCTGAACAGGCACCCGTTGCGCTGGTCTTTGGTCGCGAGCGCGTTGGCCTGACCAACGACGAACTGCAAAAATGCCATTACCATGTCGCGATTGCCGCGAACCCGGAGTACAGCTCGCTGAACCTGGCGATGGCGGTACAGGTTATCGCCTACGAAGTGCGTATGGCCTGGCTGGCAACGCAGGAAAATGAGCGTACTGAGCCTCAGGAAGAGACCGCCTATCCGCTGGTGGACGATCTTGAGCGCTTCTACGGTCATCTGGAGCAGACGCTGCTCTCAACCGGCTTTATCCGCGAGGGCCATCCAGGCCAGGTGATGAACAAGCTGCGCCGTCTGTTCACCCGCGCGCGTCCGGAAAGCCAGGAGCTGAACATCCTGCGCGGAATTCTGGCGTCGATTGAGCAAAAGAATAAAGCGTAGTGTCGGTTTCCCCCTCTCCCCGTGGGAGAGGACTGGGGTGCGGGCATCAGACCGTACCCCACAAAAAACGGCACAGAAGGTTAAATACCTGACTAAAACAGTCAAGTAAATAGTTGACCATTTTAGTCAGGAATGTCAGACTTGGCCCTGCTATGCAATACCCCATTTTACTATAAAAAACCCCGGGCAGGGGCGAGTTTGAGGTTAAGTAAGACATGAGACTGACATCTAAAGGGCGTTATGCCGTGACCGCGATGCTGGACGTTGCGCTCAACTCCGAAGCGGGCCCGGTTCCGTTGGCTGATATTTCTGAACGACAAGGGATCTCCCTCTCTTATCTGGAACAGCTGTTCTCCAGACTGCGTAAAAATGGACTGGTTTCCAGCGTTCGTGGCCCAGGCGGCGGCTATCTGCTGGGTAAAGACGCGGGCAGTATTGCAGTTGGTGAAGTGATTAGCGCAGTTGACGAATCCGTTGACGCGACCCGTTGCCAGGGTAAAGGCGGCTGCCAGGGCGGCGATAAGTGCCTGACCCACGCGCTGTGGCGCGATCTGAGCGATCGTCTGACCGGCTTCCTGAACAACATCACCCTCGGTGAACTGGTGAATAACCAGGAAGTTCTGGATGTCTCTGGTCGTCAGCACAGCCATGATTCACAACGCAGCACCCGCGCGCAGGACGCTATCGACGTTAAGTTACGCGCGTAATAAAAAGATAAGTATTTCAGAATCAGGCCGGGGCGAGGACTCGCCCCGTGTACTCGGTCGTACATCCAGCCGGTTGCCTGATTCCTTGCATTGAAGCGATGTACGGAGTTTAAAGAGCAATGAAATTACCGATTTATCTCGATTACTCCGCAACCACGCCGGTGGACCCGCGTGTTGCCGAGAAAATGATGCAGTGTCTGACCCTGGACGGAAACTTTGGTAACCCAGCTTCCCGTTCACACCGTTTTGGCTGGCATGCTGAAGAGGCGGTGGATATCGCCCGTAATCAGATTGCTGACCTGGTGGGTGCCGACCCGCGTGAGATTGTTTTCACCTCCGGTGCGACCGAATCCGACAACCTGGCGATCAAAGGTGCAGCCAACTTTTATCAGAAAAAAGGCAAGCACATCATCACCAGCAAAACCGAACACAAAGCCGTGCTGGATACCTGCCGCCAGCTGGAGCGTGAAGGGTACGAAGTCACCTACCTGGCACCACAGAGCAACGGTATCATCGACCTGAAAGAGCTCGAAGCGGCCATGCGTGATGACACCATTCTGGTTTCCATCATGCACGTAAACAACGAAATCGGCGTAGTGCAAGATATCGCGACCATTGGCGAAATGTGCCGTGCGCGCGGCATCATCTATCACGTTGATGCGACCCAGAGCGTGGGTAAACTGCCTATCGACCTGAGCCAGCTGAAAGTTGACCTGATGTCCTTCTCCGGCCACAAAATCTATGGCCCGAAAGGTATCGGCGCACTGTACGTTCGTCGTAAGCCACGTATCCGCATCGAAGCACAGATGCACGGTGGTGGTCACGAGCGCGGCATGCGTTCTGGTACGCTGCCTGTTCACCAGATCGTGGGCATGGGCGAAGCATACCGCATTGCAAAAGAAGAGATGGAAACCGAGATGGCGCGCCTGCGCACGCTGCGTAACCGTCTGTGGGACGGCGTGAAAGATATGGAAGAAGTGTATCTGAACGGCGATCTCGAGCAGGGCGCACCTAACATTCTCAACGTCAGCTTCAACTATGTTGAAGGCGAATCGCTGATCATGGCGCTGAAAGACCTGGCCGTTTCTTCCGGCTCTGCCTGTACGTCTGCAAGCCTGGAGCCATCCTACGTGCTGCGCGCGCTGGGTATGACTGACGAGCTGGCACACAGCTCTATCCGTTTCTCTTTAGGTCGTTTCACTACCGAAGAAGAGATTGACTACACCATCAAGCTGGTTCGCAACTCCATCGGCCGTCTGCGCGACCTTTCTCCACTGTGGGAAATGTTCAAGCAGGGCGTGGATCTGAACAGCATTGAATGGTCACATCACTAATCGGTACATAAGGAGAATTCAATCATGGCATACAGCGAAAAAGTTATTGATCATTACGAGAACCCGCGCAACGTTGGCTCTTTTGACAACAGCGACGAAAGCGTTGGTAGCGGTATGGTTGGCGCGCCAGCATGTGGCGACGTGATGAAGTTGCAGATTAAAGTCAACAATGAAGGTATCATTGAAGACGCGCGCTTCAAGACCTACGGCTGCGGTTCTGCTATTGCCTCCAGCTCCCTGGTCACTGAATGGGTGAAGGGTAAGTCTCTGGACGAAGCACAGGCAATTAAGAACACGGATATTGCTGAAGAACTCGAACTGCCACCAGTGAAAATTCACTGTTCTATCCTGGCAGAAGACGCGATCAAAGCCGCCATTGCGGATTACAAAAGCAAACGTGAAGCAAAATAATTGAGGTTTGAGTATGTCGATTACCCTTAGCGACAGCGCTGCCGCGCGAGTAAGCTCTTTTCTGGCGAACCGTGGTAAAGGCTTTGGCCTGCGACTGGGCGTACGTACCTCCGGCTGTTCTGGTATGGCTTACGTACTGGAGTTTGTTGATGAACCGGCGTCCGATGACACCGTGTTTGAAGACAAGGGCGTGAAGGTGGTGGTCGATGGCAAAAGCCTGCAATTCCTCAACGGCACTCAGCTGGACTTCGTTAAAGAAGGCCTGAACGAAGGGTTCAAATTCACGAACCCGAACGTCAAAGACGAGTGTGGTTGCGGCGAAAGCTTCCACGTTTAACCGCGCGTCATCCGAAACCCCACCGTGGCGTTACTCGCTACGCGTGGGGTTTGTTCTAACAGGCTACCCCTGAGATTGTTATGGATTACTTCACTCTCTTCGGACTACCCGCTCAATATCCGATTGATCTCCAGGCGTTGACGATCCGTTTTCAGGATTTGCAGCGGCAGTACCATCCGGACAAATTTGCCAGTGGTACTCAGTCAGAGCAATTAGCTGCGGTATCGCAATCCGCGACCATCAACCAGGCCTGGCAGACGCTGCGCCATCCGCTAACGCGTGCAGAGTATCTGCTCTCGCTCCACGGTTTCGATCTGGCGAGCGAACAGCATACCGTGCGCGACACGGCGTTTTTGATGGAACAGCTGGAGCTGCGTGAAGAGCTGGATGAGATTGAACAGGCCAAAGACGAAGCGCGTCTGGAAAGCTTCATTAAGCGCGTGAAGGGCATGTTCGATACCCGCCATCAGCAGATGGTGGAGCAACTGAACAACGAGACCTGGGACGTGGCGGCAGATACTGTGCGCAAACTCCGTTTTCTCGATAAACTGCGAAGCAGTGCTGAACAACTCGAAGAAAAGCTGCTCGATTTTTAATTTCGGAAGCAATTATGGCCTTATTACAAATTAGTGAGCCTGGCTTAAGTGCCGCACCGCACCAGCGTCGTCTGGCGGTGGGTATTGATCTGGGCACCACCAATTCTCTCGTGGCGACCGTGCGTAGCGGCCAGGCGGAAACGCTGGCTGACGAGCAGGGCCGCCATCTGCTGCCTTCCGTGGTCCACTACCTGCAGCAGGGTCACGTGGTTGGCTATGACGCCCGCGCCAATGCCGCGCGCGATCCGGCCAATACTATCAGCTCTGTAAAGCGCATGATGGGCCGCTCGCTGGCCGATATTCAGACCCGTTACCCGCATCTGCCGTATCAGCTCCAGGCCAGTGAAAACGGCCTGCCGATGATCGCGACTGCGGCCGGTCTGCTGAACCCGATCCGTGTTTCTGCTGATATCCTGAAAGCGCTGGCGGCGCGCGCGACGGCGACGCTCGGCGGCGATTTAGACGGCGTGGTGATCACCGTTCCGGCCTATTTTGACGATGCTCAGCGTCAGGGCACCAAAGACGCCGCGCGTCTGGCGGGCCTGCACGTGCTGCGCCTGCTGAACGAACCGACGGCAGCGGCAATTGCCTACGGCCTCGACTCCGGTCAGGAAGGGGTGATTGCGGTTTACGATCTCGGTGGCGGTACCTTTGATATCTCGATCCTGCGCTTAAGCCGTGGCGTGTTCGAAGTGCTGGCAACCGGCGGGGATTCCGCACTGGGCGGCGATGACTTCGACCATCTGCTGGCCGATTTTATTCGCGAGCAGGCAGGCATCAGCGATCGCAGCGATGCTCGCGTACAGCGTGAACTGCTGGATGCGGCCATCGAGGCAAAAATTGCGCTGAGTGATGCACAGTCAGTCACCGTGAATGTCGCAGGCTGGCAGGGTGACATCTCTCGCGAACAGTTCAACGACTTGATCGCTCCGCTGGTGAAACGTACCCTGCTGGCCTGTCGCCGTGCACTGAAAGATGCGGGCGTTGAGGCTGAAGAGGTGCTGGAAGTGGTCATGGTGGGAGGTTCAACCCGTGTGCCGCTGGTGCGCGAGCGCGTGGGCGAGTTCTTTGGCCGCACGCCTCTGACCTCCATCGACCCGGACAAAGTGGTTGCCGTGGGGGCCGCTATCCAGGCCGATATTCTGGTTGGCAACAAGCCGGACAGCGAAATGCTGCTGCTGGACGTCATCCCTCTGTCGCTGGGTTTAGAAACCATGGGCGGCCTGGTGGAGAAAGTGATCCCGCGTAACACCACCATTCCGGTGGCGCGCGCGCAGGAGTTCACCACCTTCAAGGACGGCCAGACCGCGATGTCCATCCACGTGATGCAGGGCGAACGCGAGCTGGTGCAGGACTGCCGTTCTCTGGCACGCTTTGCGCTGCGTGGTATCCCGGCGCTGCCTGCGGGCGGGGCGCATATTCGCGTCACCTTCCAGGTGGATGCGGACGGCCTGCTGAGCGTCACTGCGATGGAAAAATCCACCGGTGTTGAATCATCTATTCAGGTGAAACCATCCTATGGTCTGACCGATGGCGAAATCGCCTCCATGATTCAGGATTCAATGAGTTACGCTGAGCAGGATGTGAAGGCGCGTATGCTGGCTGAACAAAAAGTTGAAGCCGCACGCGTGCTGGAAAGCCTGAACGGCGCGCTCGCTGCCGATGCCGCGCTGTTAAGCGCCGCTGAGCGCCAGGTCATTGACGACGCTGCCGCACACTTAAGTGCCGTAGCGCAAGGCGATGACGCTGATGCAATAGAAGAAGCCATTAAAAACGTTGATAAACAAACACAGGACTTTGCTGCTCGCCGCATGGACAAATCTGTCCGCGTCGCGCTGAAAGGCCAGTCCGTGGACGAGGTTTAATATGCCAAAGATTGTTATTTTGCCTCATGCGGACCTCTGTCCGGATGGTGCTGTTCTGGAAGCGAAGACCGGTGAAACCATTCTCGATGTTGCCCTGCGTAACGGTATCGAAGTGGAACACGCCTGTGAAAAATCCTGTGCCTGCACTACCTGCCACTGCGTCGTGCGTGAAGGTTTCGACTCTCTCGCCGAGAGCACCGAAGACGAAGACGACATGCTGGATAAAGCATGGGGTCTGGAGCCAGACAGCCGCTTAAGCTGCCAGGCGCTGGTGACCGATGAAGATCTGGTCGTGGAATTCCCACGCTACACCATCAACCACGCACGCGAGCATTAATATGGGACTGAAGTGGACAGACAGCCGTGAAATCGGCGAAGCGCTCTACGACGCGAACCCGGATCTTGATCCGAAGACCGTACGATTCACCGACATGCACCAGTGGATCTGCGATTTAGAGGATTTTGACGACGATCCAAACGCATCCAATGAAAAAATTCTGGAGGCGATTCTGTTAGTCTGGTTAGATGAAGCAGAATAAATCACCTTACGGGCTGCCTTCAGGCGGCCCGTTTGCTAATAAGGATAAATAAAATGACCGAAGCGATGAAGATTACGCTCTCCACACAGCCTGCAGACGCACGCTGGGGAGAAAAAGCCACGTACAGCATCAACAACGACGGTATTACCCTGCACCTGACGGGCAAAGATGATTTGGGCCTGATCCAGCGCGCGGCGCGCAAAGTGGATGGTCTGGGCATTAAGCATGTCACCCTCGACGGCGAAGGCTGGGACACCGACCGCAGCTGGGCGTTTTGGGCGGGCTACAAAGGGCCGAAAGGCACCCGCAAAATTGAGTGGGCGAACCTTGATGCCGCGGGGCAGAAAGAGCTGGAAAGCCGTCTGACCATTATCGACTGGGTGCGCGACACCATCAATGCCCCGGCAGAAGAGCTGGGCCCGGAACAGCTGGCACAACGTGCTGTTGACCTGCTGTGTGGTGTGGCGGGCGACAAAATGTCTTACCGCATCACCAAAGGTGAAGATCTGCGCGAGCAGAACTACATGGGCATCCATACTGTAGGACGTGGTTCTGAGCGTCCTCCTGTGCTGCTGGCTCTGGATTACAACCCAACTGGCGATAAAGAAGCGCCAGTCTTTGCTTGCCTGGTCGGGAAAGGCATCACTTTCGATAGCGGTGGCTACAGCCTGAAACAGAGCGCGTTCATGGATTCCATGAAGTCCGATATGGGCGGCGCGGCCACCATTACCGGCGCGCTGGCGTTTGCTATCACCCGTGGTCTGAACAAGCGTGTGAAGCTCTACCTGTGCTGTGCTGACAACATGGTGAGCGGCAATGCCTTCAAGCTGGGTGATATTATTCGCTACCGCAACGGCAAAAACGTCGAAGTGATGAACACCGACGCCGAAGGCCGTCTGGTGCTGGCCGATGGCCTGATCGACGCCTCTGCCCAAAAACCAGAACTGATCATCGACATGGCGACCCTGACCGGCGCAGCGAAAACCGCGCTGGGTAACGACTACCATGCGCTGTTCAGCTTCGACGACAAACTGGCCGCGCGCCTGCTGGCAAGTGCTGCCGCTGAGAACGAGCCGTTCTGGCGTCTGCCGCTGGCCGAGTTCCACCGTAACCAGTTGCCGTCCAACTTTGCCGAGCTGAATAACACCGCAAGCGCGGCGTACCCGGCAGGTGCGAGCACCGCAGCCGGTTTCCTGTCTCACTTTGTTGAGAACTACCAGGAAGGCTGGCTGCACATCGACTGCTCTGCAACGTACCGTAAAGCGGCGGTTGAGCAGTGGTCTGCGGGCGCAACGGGTCTGGGTGTGCGTACCGTGGCGAACCTGCTTACGGCTGAGTAATTGTTATGTCCGAAACCAAAAACGAATTAGAAACCCTGCTGGAGCAGGCGGCAACCGAGCCTGCCCATCGTCCGGCATTTTTCCGCACGCTGCTGGAATCCACCGTCTGGGTGCCGGGTACCGCCGCGGAAGGTGAGCAGGTCGTAGAAGACAGCGCGCTGGATCTGCTGCACTGGGAGAAAGACGACGGCACTTCGGTGATCCCGTTCTTCACCTCACTGGAAGCGTTGCAGCAAGCCGTTGAAGACGAACAGGCGTTCGTGGTGATGCCGGTACGTACCCTGTTTGAAATGACGCTCGGCCAGACACTGTTCCTCAACGCGAAGCTGCCGACCGGAAAAGAGTTCACCCCGCGTGAAATCAGCCATCTGATTGGCGAAGAGGGTAACCCGCTCAGCACGCAAGAGGTGCTGGAAGGGGGCGAAACGCTGCTGTTGTCTGAAGTGGCGGAACCGCCTGCGCAGATGATCGATTCGCTGACCACGTTGTTCAAAACCCTGAAACCGGTAAGACGCGCGTTCCTCTGTTCAATTAAAGAGCATGCAGACGAACAGCCGGTGTTGCTGATCGGTATTGAAGCTGATGGTGATATCGACGAGATCATTCAGGCGGCGGGCAGCGTGGCCACCGATACGCTGCCGGGTGATGAGCCGATTGATATTTGCCAGGTGAAGAACGGAGAGAAGGGCATCAGCCACTTTATTACTGAGCATATCACCCCGTTCTATGAGCGTCGCTGGGGCGGTTTCCTGCGCGATCTCAAAACCACGCGGATCATATAAACTTTTCGGGGTGAATATTCACCCCGTGAGTTTATCTGGTGGGTTCAACCGGCAAATCGTCTCGGGCTCCCCATTCGCTCCAGGCGCCGTCATAGAGCGTCACGTCGTTTACACCGAGCGTGGCGAGCGCCAGGATCACCACGCAAGCCGTTACGCCGGAGCCACAGCTGGCAATAATCGGACGGTGTAAATCCACACCCTGACTCTCAAAAATAGCGCGAAGTTCGTCAGTGGTTTTCAGTTCGCCTTCAAATACCAGATCGCCCCACGGTACATTCAGTGCGCCCGGGATGTGACCGCGCTTCAGACCTGGACGCGGCTCATCCGCTTCGGCATTGAAACGCGGAGCTGGGCGGGCATCGACGATTTGTGCCGTTTTTTCATGGCTAACCACCAGTACGTCGGTCAGGCGTTTCACCACATGTGGGGCAAACGTCGCATCGAAATCGCCTTCCGCCAGCGTGACTTCGCCCTGTTGCAGCGGCAGTTCATCGCGCTTCCAGCCAGCCAGACCACCTGCCAGAATCGAGACCTTTTCGACGCCGAAGTTTTTCAGCATCCACCACGCGCGCGGCGCGGAGAAGAGGTTGCCCTCATCGTAGACAACCAGATGCTTGTCCTGGTTGATGCCCAGCTCGCGCATCGCCACTGAAAAGGCTTCCGCACGTGGCAGCATGTGTGGCAGGGGAGTGGTGTGATCGGAGAGGGCTTCAATATCAAAATATACCGCACCAGGCAGGTGGCCTGCGCGGTACTCCGCGACCATATCGCGGAGATGTTCCTGCCCGGCTGGGGCCATTCGCGCATCGATAATCTGGACTTCCGGGTCGTCGCTGTGCTCAATGAGCCAGTCGGCGGCGACAAAATATGAGGTAGTCATGGGGTGCCTCCATTCTTTTCCGTAAAAAAGAATTGTCGGTGTTTTTTCTGACGTCGACAAGCAAACTGCGTTCAAGTCGCGAGCCACCCCTTAATTTTACGGATTCTCAAATTGGACTTTTTGAATTAGTGAAACTTGCGGATAATACTTATCCGGACGACGACCAACAGGCTCCATGGGCCAGGGACAAAGGATGAAACCGTTTCGCTTAGCTGCGCTCTCTCTCGCGCTGCTCACCACGTTTACGCTTGTCGGCTGTGATAACAGCGACGATAAATCTCAGGCTGCGGCTCCCGCAGCATCCACAGCCACAACACCAAAAGCGGCGGAAAAACCCGATGCTGAAAAGCTGGCCAAACTTGCGGCACAGAGTCAGGGTAAAGCGCTAACCCTGCTGGATGCTTCTGAAGTGCAGCTCGATGGCGCATCAACACTGGTGCTGACCTTCTCTGTTCCACTGAATCCCGATCAGGATTTCGCGAAAACAGTGCATGTTGTGGATAAGAAAAGTGGCAAGGTTGACGGGGCGTGGGAACTTGCGCCGAACCTGAAAGAGCTGCGTCTGCGCCATCTGGAGCCCAATCGCAATCTGGTCGTTACCGTTGAACGTGGCCTGCAGGCGCTGAACAAAGCGACATTCGGAATTGATTATGAAAAAGCGTTGACCACCCGGGATGTTGAACCGACGGTCGGTTTCGCCAGCCGGGGCTCACTGCTGCCGGGCAAGGTGGTGGAAGGTCTGCCGGTGATGGCGCTCAACGTCAACAATGTGGACGTGAATTTCTACCGCGTGAAGCCGGAATCGTTGGCCTCGTTTGTCAGTCAGTGGGAATACCGTAATTCGCTGACAAACTGGGAATCTGACAATCTGCTGAAGATGGCGGATCTGGTATACACCGGGCGTTTTGACCTCAACCCGGCGCGCAATACGCGCGAAAAATTACTGTTGCCGCTGAAAGATATTAAGCCGCTTCAGCAGTCTGGGGTTTATATCGCGGTGATGAACCAGGCGGGGCACTATAACTACAGTAACGCCGCGACCCTCTTTACCTTAAGTGACATTGGGCTGTCCGCTCACCGTTATCATAATCGTCTGGATATCTTCACCCAGAGCCTGGAAAACGGTGCGGCGCAGTCCGGTGTGACCGTCACCCTGTTGAACGATAAAGGGCAGACGCTTGCCGAAGCGAACAGCGATGGCGATGGTCATGCAAAGCTTGAGACCGACAAAGAGGCCGCGCTGATCCTTGCCAGTAAAGACGGGCAAACGACGCTGCTTGACCTTAAGTTACCGGCCCTCGATCTGGCGGAGTTTGATATTGCAGGTGCGCCGGGCTACAGCAAGCAGTTCTTTATGTTTGGCCCGCGCGATCTCTACCGCCCGGGCGAAACGGTGATCCTTAACGGTTTGCTCCGTGACAGTGACGGTAAACCACTTCCCGATCAGCCCGTGAAACTTGACGTGCTACGTCCGGATGGGCAGGTGGCGCGCACGATGGTCGTCCAGCCAGAGAACGGCCTCTATCGCTTTAACTATCCTCTGGACAGCGGGGCGCAGACCGGCATGTGGCATGTCCGTGCCAACACGGGGGATAACCTGCAGCGTTTGTGGGATTTCCACGTCGAAGATTTTATGCCAGAGCGTATGGCGCTGAATCTGACTGGACAAAAAACGCCGGTTTCACCGCAGGATAACGTCGACTTCAACGTGGTGGGGTATTACCTGTACGGTGCGCCGGCCAACGGTAATTCTCTGCAGGGCCAGCTTTTCCTGCGTCCACTGCGTGAGGCCGTCGCTGCGCTGCCGGGCTTCCAGTTTGGTGATATCGCCGAGGAAAACCTGAGCCGCAGTCTGGATGAAGTTCAGTTGACTCTCGATGATAAGGGGCGTGGGCAAGTTTCTACCGAAAGCCAGTGGAAAGAGGTGCACTCCCCTCTGCAATTGATTCTGCAGGCCAGCCTGTTGGAATCCGGGGGACGTCCGGTGACGCGTCGTGCTGAGCAGGCCATCTGGCCGGCGGCTGAGCTGCCGGGTATCCGTCCTCAGTTCGCCAGCAAAGCCGTTTATGACTACCGTACCGATACGACAGTTAACCAGCCAATTGTCGATGAAAATGGCAACGCCAGCTTTGACATCGTGTATGCCGATGCCAGCGGGGCGAAAAAGGCCGTTTCCGGGTTACAGGTTCGCCTGATCCGTGAGCGCCGGGACTACTACTGGAACTGGTCAGAAAGCGAAGGCTGGCAGTCGCAGTTTGATCAAAAAGATCTGATCGAAGGCGAGCAAGAACTGAGTCTTAAGGCCGATGAAACCGGCAAAGTCACTTTCCCGGTAGAGTGGGGCTCATACCGTCTTGAAGTTAAAGCACCTGACGAGATGGTTAGCAGCGTGCGCTTCTGGGCAGGGTATAGCTGGCAGGATAACAGCGACGGTACAGGAGCTGCGCGCCCTGACCGTGTGACGTTGAAACTGGATAAACCGTCTTATCAGCCAGGGGATACGATTCAACTGCATATTGCTGCGCCGGCGGCAGGCAAAGGCTATGCGATGATCGAATCCAGCGAAGGTCCGCTGTGGTGGAAAGAGATCGACGTACCGGCAAACGGGCTTGATCTCTCTATTCCGGTGGATAAGGCCTGGAAACGCCACGATCTCTATCTCAGCACGCTGGTAGTGCGCCCTGGGGACAAATCCAAATCCGCTACGCCAAAACGCGCGGTGGGTCTGCTGCACCTGCCGATGGGCGATGAAAATCGCCGCCTGAATATTGCGCTCGATAACCCACAGAAGATGCGTCCAAACCAGACGCTCTCTGTGAAGGTAAAAGCCAGCGTGAAAGAGGGTGCAGCGCCACAAAAAGTGAACGTGTTGCTTTCAGCGGTGGACAGCGGGGTGCTGAACATTACCGACTACGTCACGCCTGATCCGTGGCAAGCCTTCTTCGGTCAGAAGCGTTATGGCGCAGATATCTACGATATCTACGGCCAGGTCATTGAAGGTCAGGGCCGTATGGCCGCACTGCGTTTTGGTGGTGACGGAGATGAACTCAAGCGTGGTGGCAAACCGCCGGTGAACCACGTCACCATTATCGCCCAGCAGGCCCAGCCGGTTACGCTTGATGCCAACGGGGAAGGTACCATTACGCTGCCGATTGGCGATTTCAACGGTGAGCTGCGCCTGATGGCGCAGGCCTGGACGGAAGATGATTTCGGCAGCAGCGAAAGCAAAGTCATTGTCGCCGCGCCGGTCATTACCGAGCTGAATACCCCACGCTTCCTGGCAAGTGGAGACACCTCGCGGCTGACGCTGGATCTCACCAACCTGACTGACAAGCCGCAGACGCTGAACATCGCCCTGACCGCGACCGGTAAACTGTCGCTTGAAGGCGCACAGCCGCAGCCGGTGCAACTGCCGCCGGGTGCACGAACCACCCTGTTTATTCCTGTGCGCGCGCTGGACGGCTACGGAGACGGTGAACTGACCGCGCAGGTGACCGGCCTGCAGCTTCCTGGCGAGACTTTCGCACCGCAGCAGAAGAGCTGGAAAATCGGCGTGCGTCCGGCGTTCCCGGCCCAGACGGTGAATACGGGGGCTATGCTGAACCCTGGTGAGTCCTGGACTGCACCTGCGCAGCATATCAATGGTTTCTCTCCTGCGACCCTGCAGGGGCAACTGTTACTGAGCGGCAAACCGCCGCTCAGTCTGGCGCGTTATATTCGCGAACTGCAGGCTTATCCGTATGGCTGTCTGGAACAAACTGCCAGCGGTCTGTTCCCGTCGCTCTACACCAATGCGGCGCAACTCACCGCACTTGGCATCAAAGGTGATACGGACGACAAACGCCGCGCGGCCATTGATATCGGTATCTCCCGTCTGCTGCAGATGCAGCGTGAGGATGGCGGTTTCGCTCTTTGGGATAAAAATGGCCCGGAAGAGTACTGGCTGACCGCCTACGTTACTGACTTCCTGGTGCGCGCGGGCGAGCAGGGTTACAGCGTACCTGTCGATGCGGTGAATAACGCCAATAGCCGCCTGCTGCGTTATCTGCAGGATCCGGGCATGATGTCCATTCGCTATAGCGACGATACTCAGGCCAGCAAGTTCGCCGTACAGGCTTACGCTGCACTGGTGCTGGCGCGTCAGCAAAAAGCGCCACTGGGTGCGCTGCGTGAGATCTGGGAGCGCCACGGGCAAGCGGCTTCCGGGCTACCGCTGATGCAACTGGGTATGGCACTTAAACTGATGGGTGATGCTCCGCGCAGCCAGCAGGCGCTGGAGCTGGCACTCAAAACACCGCGTAACGACAGTAAAACCTGGATGGCCGATTACGGTAGCGTCCTGCGTGATAACGCACTGATGCTCTCCCTCCTGGAGGAGTACAAGCTGCTGCCGGATTCGCAAAATACGCTGTTGAATGCCTTGTCTGAACAAGCCTTCAGCCAGCGCTGGTTGTCCACTCAGGAGAGTAATGCGCTGTTCCTGGCCGGACGTTCGCTGCAAACCTTGTCAGGGGCATGGCAGGCGAAAACATCGTTGTCTGATACCGCTTCAGGTGGGGATAAGTCGCTGATCCAAAATGTGAATGGCGATCAGCTTGGCGCGCTGCAGGTGACCAATACCGGTACGACACCGCTGTGGGTGCGCCTGGACAGTACGGGTTATCCGGAATACGCGCCTCAGCCAGCCTCTAACGTATTGCAGGTTGAACGCCATATTCTGGCAACCGACGGCAGCACTAAGTCTCTTTCTGAGCTGATAAGCGGGGAGCTGGTGCTGGTGTGGCTCGAAGTCAAGGCCAGTCAGAACGTGCCTGACGCGCTGGTTGTCGATCTGCTCCCGGCTGGGCTGGAACTGGAAAACCAGAACCTGGCGAGCAGTAGCGCCAGCCTGCAGGATAGCGGTAGCGAAGTGCAGAACTTGCTCAGTCAGATGCAGCAGGCCGATATTCAGCATATGGAGTTCCGTGACGATCGCTTCGTGGCGGCAGTTCCTGTCAATGAAGGACAGCCGGTGACGCTGGTCTACCTGGCCCGTGCGGTCACGCCGGGAACCTACCAGGTGCCGGTTCCGATGGTTGAATCCATGTATGTTCCGCAGTGGCGGGCAACGGGTGCGGCCAGTGGCCCGCTGATTGTTGTTCCGTAATATGCTGATGGTACCTTTGATACGCTCCCGCTGGCTTTGGCTGGCGGGAGCGCTTCTCGTTTTATGGGGGCTCATCTTCGTTGCGGACCGCCTGTGGCCGTTGCCTCTGAAAGAGGTCAACCCTGCGCGGGTCGTGGTGGATGAAAAGGGGACGCCGCTCTGGCGTTTTGCCGATAGCGACGGGATCTGGCGCTACCCGGTGACGATTGAAGAGGTCTCTCCCCGTTATCTTGAGGCCCTGATCCAGTATGAAGATCGCTGGTTCTGGGATCATCCTGGCGTGAACCCTTTCTCTGTTCTTCGTGCGGCCTGGCAGGATCTCTCTTCCGGAAAGGTTGTCTCTGGCGGGAGCACGCTCACCATGCAGGTGGCGCGCCTGCTGGATCCACATCCGCGTACCTTTGGCGGCAAAATTCGTCAACTCTGGCGGGCGATGCAGCTGGAATGGCATCTTTCCAAACGCGAGATCCTCACGCTCTATCTCAACCGCGCCCCGTTTGGCGGCACGTTGCAGGGGGTGGGAGCCGCAAGCTGGACCTATCTCGGCAAACCGCCGTCGCAGCTCAGCTATTCCGATGCGGCGCTGCTGGCGGTGCTTCCTCAGGCTCCGAGTCGTTTACGCCCGGACCGCTGGCCTGAACGGGCCGAAGCGGCGCGCAATAAAGTGCTCGACCGGATGGCGACGCAAGGCGTCTGGTCTGCAAAACAGGTCAAAGAATCCCGTGAAGAAGCGGTATGGCTGGCACCACGACAGATGCCGCAACTGGCGCCGCTCTTTGCACGGATGATGCTCGGTAAAAGTCGCGACACGAAAATTGTCACCACGCTGGATGCCGGACTGCAACGGCAGCTGGAAGAGCTGGCGATGAACTGGAAATCCCGCCTGCCTGCACGCAGCTCGCTGGCGATGATCGTGGTCGATCATACCGATATGAAAGTGCGCGGCTGGGTGGGATCGGTGGATATCAACGATGACAGTCGTTTCAGCCATGTGGATATGGTCAATGCGATCCGATCCCCGGGATCGGTATTGAAGCCCTTTATCTACGGTATGGCGCTGGACGATGGCCTGATCCATCCCGCGTCGTTGCTCCAGGACGTTCCAAGAAAAACCGGTGATTATCGCCCGGGGAATTTTGACAGTGGGTTCCACGGACCGGTCAGCATGAGTGAAGCGCTGGTGCGCTCCCTCAACCTGCCTGCGGTACAGGTGCTTGAAGCGTATGGGCCAAAACGGTTTGCCGGGATGCTGAGCAATGCAGGCTTGCCGCTTATACTGCCTGCGGGCGCTCAGCCAAACCTTTCTCTGATACTGGGAGGCGCAGGCGCACGACTGGCGGACATCACGGCAGCCTACAGCGCCTTTGCCCGACACGGTAAAGCGGGACGATTGCGTTTACAGCCAGGCGATCCGCTGGTTGAACGTCCGTTATTGTCACAAGGCTCGGCGTGGATTATTCGTCGTATTCTGGCGAATGAGGCGCAGCCGCTACCGGATAACGCGCTACCGCAAATCGCGCCGCTGGCGTGGAAAACAGGGACCAGCTACGGCTACCGCGATGCCTGGGCCATTGGCCTGAATGCCCGTTACGTGATTGGCATCTGGACCGGACGACCAGACGGCACGCCGGTGGCGGGGCAGTTTGGTTTTGCCAGTGCCGTGCCGCTGTTAAATCAGGTGAATAACCTGATTCAGTCGCGCTCAACGGTAGACGAAGCCCGTCTGCCGCGCGATCCGCGTCCGGAAAGCGTAGGGCGGGGCGTGATCTGCTGGCCGGGCGGCCAGTCGCTGCCGGAAGGCAGTGAAAACTGCCGACGTCGTCTTTCGACGTGGTTACTTGAGGGGAGTGAACCACCCACGCTGCTTTTACCGGAACAGGAAGGCATACGCGGCATTCGTTTCCCGGTATGGCTGGATAAAACCGGCAAACGCGTTGCGGCAGACTGCCCGGACGCAACTGAAAAAGTCCTTGATGTCTGGCCGCTGCCGCTGGAGCCGTGGCTGCCTGCAACCGAACGTCGCGCGGTCCGGGTTCCTCCCTCTTCGGCAACGTGTCCGCCGTTGTCACAGGATGCACCTGCTCCGCTCATGTTGACCGGCGTGCGCGAGGGGGCCGTTATCAAACGTCTACCTGGTGAGCCCCGCGTTTCGCTTCCCCTTCAGGTGACCGGCAATAGCGGCGAGCGCTGGTGGTTTTTGAACGGTGAACCGCTGAGTGTGAAAGGAAGAGTTTACACATTACAGCTTGATAAATCGGGTGATTATCAGTTACTCGTTATGGATGAGAGCGGGCAGGTCGCGACGGTGAATTTTACGCTGCAGTGATCAGAAAACAGCTATCAGATGTGAGCTGTTGCTAAAACTCGTCTTATTTTAAAAAAATGTTACCTGAATCCATAGGCAATGGCGCCATTGCTCATTATAATCCGCGCCACACCATACTCAGGTATGCAAAACAACAGAACATTGACAGAGGTTATCATGGCTATTGAACGTACTTTTTCCATCATCAAACCAAACGCGGTGGCAAAAAACGTTATTGGCAGCATCTTCGCTCGCTTTGAATCAGCAGGTTTTAAGATTGTTGGCACTAAAATGCTGCACCTGACCGTTGAACAGGCTCGCGGTTTCTACGCTGAGCACGAAGGTCGCCCATTCTTTGACGGCCTGGTTGAGTTCATGACCTCTGGTCCGATCGTTGTATCCGTACTGGAAGGCGAAAACGCAGTACAGCGTCACCGTGACCTGCTGGGTGCAACCAACCCGGATAACGCGCTGGCAGGTACCCTGCGCGCTGACTACGCTGACAGCTTCACCGAGAACGGTACTCACGGTTCTGACTCTGTTGAATCTGCTGCCCGCGAAATCGCTTTCTTCTTCGCAGAAGGCGAAGTGTGTCCACGTACCCGTTAATTTAACGGTTTCGTTTACACATTATTTTCGTAAATGCCGCGTCCAGACGTGGCATCCCTGCGTCAGAGTTTGTACAATGCCACGCCCCGGACGAGCAGACTGCTTTCCGGGGCGTTTCTATTCAACCCTCCATGGGCCATAACGTGTAACAACGAGGCCGGAAAATATTATGTCTGAATTAGTGAATACCTCCGAAGTCGCCACGCCTGCGGTTCCAAATAAAAATGGAAAAATCAACCTGCTGGATCTGAACCGTCAGCAGATGCGCGAGTTCTTTAAAGAGATGGGTGAGAAACCGTTTCGTGCCGATCAGGTGATGAAATGGATGTACCATTACTGCAGCGACAATTTTGATGACATGACTGACATCAACAAGGTCCTGCGTAATAAGCTCAAAGAAGTTGCAGAGATCCGTGCGCCAGAAGTGGTGGAAGAGCAGCGTTCTTCTGACGGCACCATCAAATGGGCGATTGCCGTAGGCGATCAACGCGTTGAAACCGTCTACATCCCGGAAGAAGACCGCGCCACGCTGTGTGTCTCCTCTCAGGTAGGCTGTGCGCTGGAGTGCAAATTCTGCTCTACCGCGCAGCAAGGTTTTAACCGTAACCTGCGTGTCTCTGAAATTATCGGCCAGGTCTGGCGTGCCGCAAAAATTGTGGGCGCAGCAAAAGTGACAGGTACGCGTCCCATTACCAACGTGGTGATGATGGGCATGGGTGAGCCACTGCTGAACCTGACCAACGTCGTTCCGGCGATGGAAATCATGCTGGATGACTTCGGTTTCGGTCTGTCTAAACGTCGCGTGACGTTGTCGACCTCCGGTGTTGTACCTGCGCTGGACAAGCTCGGTGACATGATTGACGTTGCGCTGGCAATCTCCCTGCACGCACCAAACGATGAAATCCGTGACGAAATTGTGCCGATCAACAAAAAGTACAATATCGAAACCTTCCTCGCTGCCGTGCGTCGTTACCTGGAGAAATCTAACGCGAACCAGGGCCGTGTCACTATCGAGTACGTGATGCTTGACCATGTTAACGACGGTACCGAACATGCGCATCAGTTGGCTGAACTGCTGAAAGATACGCCATGCAAAATCAACCTGATTCCATGGAACCCGTTCCCGGGCGCACCTTATGGACGTAGCTCGAACAGCCGTATCGATCGCTTCTCCAAAGTGCTGATGGAGTATGGTTTCACCACCATCGTGCGTAAAACCCGTGGTGATGACATTGATGCCGCATGCGGACAGCTGGCAGGTGATGTCATTGACCGTACCAAACGCACCCTGCGTAAACGCATGCAGGGTGAGACAATTGCGGTCAAAGCTGTTTGATTATTATGCACTCACGGCGCATTATCTGCGCCGTGAAGCATAATCTTACTGAATAATCAGTCAGATTCGTGATGACTGAGTAATAATTACGGTGCGTTTCATTCGACTTTCGGGCAGTATGTAACGACGTAACAACAGTTTAGCCGTACGGGCAGGGCTGTACTGTCATCTCCGGGCAGACAGTCTTATACTGTCTGTTCACGGTTAACTGACCAGAAGTTTCGCGGTGCGGGTGGCATTGTGACTCACCGGCGCCTGAACCCTTATTTTTCACGTACCAGTAGTTGTAGCGAATGAATACTGAAGCCACTCACGACCAACATGAAGCACTCTCCACTGGCGTTCGTCTTCGCAACGCCCGTGAACAACTCGGACTCAGCCAGCAAGCCGTTGCAGAACGCTTGTGCCTGAAGGTTTCCACGGTTCGCGATATTGAAGAAGATAAGGCACCTGCCGATCTGGCTTCAACGTTCTTGCGCGGTTATATCCGCTCTTACGCAAAACTGGTGCACATCCCCGAAAACGAATTACTGCCGATGATGGAGAAGCAGGCACCGGTACGTGCAGCGAAAGTTGCGCCGATGCAGACTTTCTCCCTGGGGAAACGTCGTAAAAAACGTGATGGCTGGCTGATGAGCTTTACCTGGCTGGTCCTGTTTGTGGTGATCGGTCTGACCGGCGCATGGTGGTGGCAAAACCACAAGGCGCAGCAGGAAGAGATCACCACCATGGCCGATCAATCCTCCGCCGAACTCAACCAGGCCGGAAGTGAGAACGGCCAGAGCGTGCCGCTGAATACCGACGGCGCAGCTTCCTCCAGCGAGCCACAGACCGCAGCGCCAGACGCGTCGGCGACCGGTGCAGCGCAGACCCCGGTAGCAACGGCGAACACCACTGCACCTCTGGCTCAGGATCAAAACGCGGTGGTTTCCCCTTCTCAGGCTAATGTTGATACGGCGGCGAACGCGCCAGCGGCCAGTCAGCCTACGGACAATACCGCAGCCTCTCTGCCAACCAACCCGGCAGGCACTGCCACGGCAGCCGCTGATCCGAATGCGCTGGTGATGAACTTTAACGCCGACTGCTGGCTGGAGGTGACTGACGCAACAGGTAAAAAACTGTTCAGCGGCCTGCAGCGTAAAGATGGCACGTTAAACCTAACCGGCCAGGCTCCTTATAAACTTAAAATCGGCGCTCCGGCAGCGGTACAGATCCAGTATCAAGGAAAACCTGTCGACCTGAGCCGCTTTATCAGAACTAACCAGGTTGCACGTCTTACCGTTAATGCCGAACAATCAGCAGCACAGTAACAGACGGGCAACGCGGGAGATTTTTCATGCATAACCAGGCTCCGATTCAACGTAGAAAATCGAAACGGATTTACGTTGGGAATGTGCCAATCGGCGATGGGGCACCAATCGCCGTTCAGTCGATGACCAACACGCGCACCACCGATGTGGAAGCGACGGTCAATCAAATCAAAGCATTAGAACGTGTGGGCGCGGACATTGTTCGTGTCTCCGTCCCGACCATGGATGCCGCTGAGGCGTTCAAACTGATCAAACAGCAGGTCAGCGTTCCGCTGGTGGCTGATATCCACTTCGACTACCGCATTGCCCTGAAAGTGGCCGAATACGGCGTCGATTGCCTGCGTATTAACCCGGGCAATATCGGTAACGAAGAGCGTATCCGCATGGTAGTGGACTGCGCCCGCGATAAAAATATTCCTATCCGTATCGGCGTCAATGCCGGTTCCCTGGAAAAAGATCTGCAGGAAAAGTACGGTGAGCCTACGCCACAGGCGTTGCTCGAATCCGCGATGCGTCACGTCGATCATCTCGATCGTCTTAACTTCGATCAGTTCAAAGTCAGCGTAAAAGCGTCCGACGTATTCCTTGCGGTGGAGTCTTACCGCCTGCTGGCAAAACAGATCGACCAGCCTCTGCACCTCGGGATCACCGAAGCAGGCGGTCTGCGTAGCGGTTCGGTAAAATCCGCGATCGGTCTGGGGCTGCTGCTCTCCGAAGGGATCGGTGATACCCTGCGCGTCTCTCTGGCGGCCGATCCGGTCGAAGAGATCAAGGTCGGATTCGATATCCTGAAGTCGCTGCGTATTCGCGCACGTGGGATCAACTTCATTGCCTGCCCAACCTGTTCACGTCAGGAGTTTGATGTGATCGGAACGGTGAATGCTCTGGAGCAGCGTCTGGAAGACATCATCACACCGATGGACGTCTCCATCATCGGCTGTGTGGTGAACGGTCCGGGTGAAGCGCTGGTGTCAACCCTGGGCGTGACCGGCGGTAACAAGAAAAGTGGTCTCTATGAAGATGGCGTTCGTAAAGATCGTCTGGATAATAGCGACATGATCGACCAGCTTGAAGCCCGCATCCGTGCCAAAGCGGCCATGATGGACGAGACACAGCGTATCAGCGTTCAGCAGGTTGAAAAATAACGTGATGGGAAGCCGCGAGCTTCCCATGTATGATTGAACCCATTCTTTGGGTTTTTTTTGTATATAGAAAGAGAATAAACGTGGCAAAAAACATTCAAGCCATCCGCGGCATGAACGATTATCTGCCTGGCGAAACCGCCATCTGGCAGCGCATTGAAGGCACACTGAAGCAGGTGCTCGGCAGCTACGGTTACAGCGAAATCCGTTTGCCGATTGTAGAGCAGACCCCGTTATTCAAACGCGCGATCGGCGAAGTCACCGACGTGGTTGAAAAAGAGATGTACACCTTTGAGGACCGTAACGGCGACAGCCTGACCTTGCGTCCGGAAGGGACGGCGGGCTGCGTACGCGCCGGCATCGAACATGGTCTTCTGTACAATCAGGAGCAACGCCTGTGGTATATCGGCCCGATGTTCCGCCACGAACGTCCCCAGAAAGGTCGTTATCGCCAGTTCAACCAGCTGGGTGTGGAAGTCTTTGGCCTGCAGGGGCCGGATATTGACGCTGAGCTGATTATGCTGACCGCTCGCTGGTGGCGCGCGCTGGGGATTTCTGAGCACGTTTCGCTGGAGCTGAACTCAATCGGCTCTCTGGAAGCACGCGCAAACTACCGTGACGCGCTGGTGGCGTTCCTGGAACAGCATAAAGATAAGCTGGACGAAGACTGCAAACGTCGTATGTACAGCAATCCGCTGCGCGTTCTGGATTCCAAAAACGCAGATGTACAGGCGCTGCTGAACGATGCGCCGGCGCTGGGTGACTACCTGGATGAAGAGTCTCGCGAACACTTCGCGGGCCTGTGCAAGCTGCTTGAAGCGGCAGGTATCGCTTACACCGTTAACCAGCGCCTGGTGCGCGGTCTGGACTACTACAACCGCACTGTATTCGAGTGGGTTACCTCAAGCCTCGGTTCGCAGGGCACCGTGTGTGCGGGCGGTCGTTATGACGGTCTGGTAGAGCAGTTAGGTGGCCGTGCAGCCCCTGCGGTTGGCTTCGCGATGGGTCTTGAACGACTTGTTTTGCTGGTTCAGGCAGTTAATCCGGAATTTAAAGCAGATTCCGTTGTCGATATATACCTGGTGGCCTCAGGTGCGGATACGCAGTCTGCGGCGATGCAGCTTGCTGAACGCGTGCGCGATGCACTGCCGGAGGTTAAGCTGATGACCAACCACGGCGGCGGCAACTTTAAAAAACAGTTTGCTCGTGCCGATAAGTGGGGCGCAAGTATTGCACTGGTGCTGGGCGAGTCCGAAGTGGCTAACGGCGAAGTAGTAGTGAAAGACCTGCGCTCTGGTGAGCAGACAACGGTAACGCAGGACGGCGTTGCGGCGCACTTGCGCACTCTATTAGGCTAAGGAGAAGGACTGCGTGGAAATTTACGAGAACGAACACGATCAGGTCGACGCGATTAAACGCTTCTTTGCTGAAAACGGCAAAGCGCTGGTTGTTGGGGTAATTTTAGGTGTCGGTGCGCTGATAGGCTGGCGTTACTGGAACAATCATCAGGCGGATTCCGCGCGTGGCGCGTCCCTGTCCTATGAAAATACCGTGAGCGCAATTCGAGCCGATCAGCCACAAACGCTGACGGCAGCCGAAAAGTTTGCGGCTGATAACAAAAACACCTACGGTGCACTGGCTGCACTGGAAGTAGCACAGCAGTACGTTGATAAGAACGAACTGGATAAAGCGGCTGCTCAGCTGTCTCAGGGCCTTGCGGCCGCCAGCGATGAAAACCTGAAAGCGGTTATCAACCTTCGTCTGGCACGTATCCAGGTTCAGCAGAAAAAAGCTGACGACGCGCTGAAAACGCTCGATACCATCAAAGGTGAGGGCTTTGCTGCCATCGTTGCCGATCTGCGCGGTGAAGCACTGCTGAGCAAAGGTGACAAAGCGGGCGCGCGTAAAGCGTGGCAAGCTGGCGTGGATAGTCAGGCATCACCTGCGCTGAGCGAAATGATGCAGATGAAAATAAATAATTTGTCCGTCTGAGAGGGACCCGATGCAATTGCGTAAATTACTTCTGCCAGGACTGCTTTCTGTTACGTTATTGAGTGGTTGTTCACTGTTCAGTGGCGAAGAAGACGTTGTGAAAATGTCCCCACTGCCGACGGTTGAAAACCAGTTTACCCCATCCACTGCGTGGAGCACCTCCGTGGGTGATGGGATTGGTGATTTCTATTCCAACCTTCATCCGGCCTTTGCCGACAGCGTAATCTATGCGGCTGACCGCAAAGGTACCGTGAAAGCGGTGAACGCTGATGACGGAAAAGAAGTGTGGTCGATTAACCTGGCGGAAAAAGATGGCTGGTTCTCCCGTAAACCTGCACTACTGTCTGGTGGCCTGACGGTTGCCGGTGGTCATGTCTACGTGGGCAGCGAAAAAGCGCAGGTTTATGCCCTGAATAGCAGTGACGGCTCCATTGCCTGGCAAACGACTGTGGCGGGTGAATCCCTGTCTCGTCCGGTGGTAAGTGACGGCCTGGTGCTGATTCATACCAGCAACGGTCAGCTGCAGGCGCTGAACGAAGCGGACGGACTGGTGAAATGGACCGTTAACCTGGATATGCCAGCGCTTTCTCTGCGCGGCGAATCCGCACCGGCTACCGCGTTTGGTGCTGCCATTGTCGGCGGTGACAACGGTCGCGTGAGCGCAGTGCTGATGCAGCAAGGCCAGATGATCTGGCAGCAGCGTATCTCTCAGGCTACGGGCTCAACGGAAATTGACCGTCTGAGCGACGTCGACACAACGCCGGTTATCGTTAACGGTGTGGTTTACGCGCTGGCCTATAACGGTAACCTGACTGCGCTGGATCTGCGCAGCGGCCAGATCATGTGGAAACGTGAGCTGGGCTCGGTGAATGATTTCATCGTTGAGGGTAACCGCATCTATATGGTTGACCAGAACGACCGACTGCTGGCTCTGAGCACCGAAGGTGGCGTGACGCTGTGGACGCAAAGCGATCTGCTGCACCGTCTGCTGACCGCGCCAGCGCTGTACAACGGTAGCCTGGTGGTGGGTGACAGCGAAGGGTATATGCACTGGATTGATCCAGAAAATGGTCGCTTTGTTGCACAGCAAAAAGTCGACAGCTCTGGTTTCCTGACCGATCCGGTTGTGGCCGATGGTAAACTGCTGATTCAGGCAAAAGACGGCACGCTGTACGCGATCACGCGTTAATTACCCGGCGGTTGTAGTATACTAAACGGCTCCTGTTCATTCAGGAGCCGTTTTGACATTTTTAAAAACGCCGCGAAAGCGACGTTATTTTGAATTTTATGAGGCTTCAAACATGGTACCTGTGGTCGCGCTTGTCGGGCGCCCTAACGTTGGAAAATCCACTCTTTTTAACCGTTTAACACGCACCCGTGATGCGCTGGTTGCGGATTTCCCGGGGCTGACGCGTGACCGTAAGTACGGTCGTGCAGAAGTAGAAGGACGCGAGTTCATCTGTATTGATACCGGTGGTATTGACGGCACTGAAGATGGTGTTGAAACCCGCATGGCAGAGCAGTCGCTGCTGGCAATTGAAGAGGCCGATGTGGTGCTGTTCATGGTGGATGCCCGTGCTGGCCTGATGCCAGCGGACTCCGCTATCGCCAAACACCTGCGTTCACGCGAAAAGCCGACCTTCCTGGTGGCGAACAAAACTGACGGCATCGATGCCGATCAGGCAATCGCGGATTTCTGGTCTCTGGGCCTGGGTGAAATCTACCCTATCGCGGCATCGCATGGCCGTGGCGTAACCAGCCTGCTGGAAACCGTTCTGCTACCGTGGGTCGACGAAGTTAACCCGCCAGAAGAGGTGGACGAAGACGCCGAATACTGGGCGCAGTTTGAAGACGGAGAAGAGGGCGAAGAAGAAGAGCCTGAAGACGACTTCAACCCGCAGGATCTGCCGATCAAGCTGGCTATCGTGGGTCGTCCAAACGTAGGTAAGTCTACGCTTACTAACCGTATCCTGGGTGAAGAGCGCGTGGTCGTTTACGACATGCCGGGCACCACCCGTGACAGTATCTACATCCCTATGCAGCGCGATGAGCGTGAGTATGTCCTCATCGACACCGCAGGCGTACGTAAGCGTGGAAAAATCACCGATGTGGTGGAAAAATTCTCCGTTATCAAAACCCTGCAGGCGATTGAAGATGCCAACGTGGTGCTGCTGGTTATTGATGCTCGCGAAGGTATCTCCGATCAGGATCTCTCTCTGCTCGGCTTCATCCTCAATAGTGGGCGCTCACTGGTTATCGTGGTCAACAAATGGGATGGCCTGAGCAATGAAGTGAGAGAGCAGGTGAAAGAGACTCTCGACTTCCGTCTGGGCTTCATCGACTTTGCTCGTGTGCACTTCATCTCCGCGCTGCACGGCAGCGGCGTGGGCAACCTGTTCGAATCGGTGCGTGAAGCGTATGACAGCTCCACCCGTCGTCAGAGTACCGCCATGCTGACCCGCATCATGAACATGGCTGCAGAAGACCATCAGCCGCCGCTGGTGCGCGGTCGTCGCGTGAAGCTGAAATATGCCCACGCCGGTGGTTATAACCCGCCAATCGTGGTGATTCACGGCAACCAGGTGAAAGACCTGCCGGACTCCTACAAGCGCTATCTGATGAACTACTTCCGTAAATCGCTTGACGTGATGGGCACGCCTATCCGTATCCAGTTTAAGGAAGGGGAAAACCCGTTCGCCAACAAGCGCAACACCCTGACGCCAAACCAGATGCGTAAGCGTAAGCGTTTGATTAAACACATTAAGAAAAGCAAATAATCATTGCCGATCTCACCAAAGCCCGCGTTTATCGCGGGCTTTTTTTTCGCTCAATCATACCGTCGGTTTTCTCTGTGTGAAGTCAATCACTATTCACTTTTAACCAAGTTTAAATCTAAGAAAGTAGACAATAGTCGAATTTTCATCTTAAAGTCCGGGGTCCGGTACTAGACAAAACTAGCGCCTGGTTATCAAATGGTTAACTAACTTTTCGCCGCATGTAAAAAATCGGTCAGATACGTAACTGACCGGCGTACTTGCTGGTGTTTACAAGCACGACGACATACCTTTCGGGAGAATTATGCAATCCTCTGTTAATCAAAAAGAAAGCCGAACGTTCTTCGGCCATCCGTATCCGCTCGGTTCTCTGTTCTTCACCGAGATGTGGGAGCGCTTCTCGTTTTACGGCATTCGCCCGTTACTGATCCTGTTTATGGCCGCCACCGTCTATGACGGCGGGATGGGGCTGGCGCGCGAAAACGCCTCGGCGATTGTCGGTATCTTTGCCGGGACCATGTATCTGGCCGCGCTGCCGGGTGGCTGGCTGGCCGATAACTGGCTCGGCCAGCAGAGAGCCGTCTGGTACGGTTCGATTCTGATTGCGCTCGGTCACCTGTCGATCGCGCTGTCGGCCATCATGGGCGATAACCTGTTCTTCATCGGCCTGATGTTCATCGTGCTCGGCTCTGGTCTGTTCAAAACCTGTATCTCGGTGATGGTCGGTACTCTGTACAAAAAAGGTGACGCGCGTCGTGACGGCGGATTCTCGCTGTTCTACATGGGCATCAACATGGGCTCGTTCATCGCGCCACTGATTTCCGGCTGGCTGATCAAAACCCACGGCTGGCACTGGGGCTTTGGTATTGGCGGTATCGGGATGCTGGTCGCGCTGATTATCTTCCGCGTGTTTGCCGTTCCGGCGATGAAACGCTATGACAGCGAAGTCGGTCTGGACTCCACCTGGAACAGCCCTGTCGTGAAGCGTAACGGCGTGGGCGTGTGGCTACTGGCGCTGGCCGCAGGTGTGGCGACGATCGTCACGCTGATCGCCCAGGGCGTGATTGTGATTAACCCGGTCGCGGTAGCCAGCGTGCTGGTTTACGTGATTGCGGCGTCCGTGGCCCTCTACTTTATTTATCTGTTTGTTTTTGCAGGCCTGAACCGTAAAGAGCGCGCCAGACTGCTGGTCTGTTTTATTCTGCTGATCTCTGCGGCCTTCTTCTGGTCTGCGTTTGAGCAGAAGCCAACCTCGTTCAACCTGTTCGCCAACGACTACACTAACCGCATGATCGGTGATTTCGAAATCCCGGCGGTGTGGTTCCAGTCAATTAACGCCCTGTTCATCATCCTGCTGGCACCGGTATTTAGCTGGGCATGGCCGAAGCTTGCGAGCATGAACATTCGTCCGAGCAGTATCACCAAGTTTGTTATCGGTATTCTGTGTGCTGCGGCAGGTTTTGGCCTGATGATGCTGGCGGCAGAAAACGTGCTGAGTAATGGTGGCGCGGGCGTGTCGCCGTTCTGGCTGGTGGGCAGTATCCTGATGCTGACGCTCGGCGAACTGTGCCTGAGCCCGATAGGCCTGGCGACCATGACATTGCTGGCGCCAGAGAGAATGCGCGGTCAGATGATGGGCTTGTGGTTCTGCGCCAGTGCGCTGGGGAACCTGGCTGCGGGTCTGATTGGCGGTCACGTGAAGGCCGACCAGCTGGATATGCTGCCGGATCTCTTTGCTCGCTGTTCCGTCGCGCTGCTGATTTGTGCCGCGGTACTGATTGTCCTCATTGTTCCAGTGCGTCGTATGCTGGAAAATGCACAAACTAAACCGGCCGCTAACGCCTGATAAACCTCAGTGTGCCGGGGCAGACGTTACGCCCCGGCACTGTATTCCCTGAGGTGAAATTATGCAGTTAGGATTTGTTGGTCTTGGCGCGGTAGTGGAAACCGCGTATCTGCCCGCGTTGCAACACCTTTTTGGTCACTCGGTGCGTTGTTTTGGGTTTGATGTTCTTCCTGCAAAGCACCCTGAAGGCGTTACGCGCTGCACTTCCCTGGCGCAACTTCTTGCCATACCGCTGGATACCCTGTTTATCACCACCGCCTCGCTGCATCATCTTGAGGTGTTGGAGCAGGCGATTGCCTCACCCGTTCCACGCATTGTGGTTGAAAAACCGGTAGTCGCCACGCTTCCCCAAATAGAAAAGCTCAACACGCTGCTGGCAAAACCCGGTGTGGCATCTCGCGTGCTGGCGCTCGATCACTGGATGGCGCGCCTTGAAACAGTGAAGCGGTCGCTGGTGGGTAATGTCTCTGACATCGTCAAAATCGACGGTTTTTTGCAGGAGCCGAGTGGCTATAACGTAGCTGGAGAACCCATTGCGCTTAACTTTGCCACGGGCGAGCCGGATACCCGTACGCTTCGCCATCCTGATGGCGTGATTCTGGATATCGGTACGCACGTGCTGGCGATGCTGCGTGAAACGGTGCGTTATCTGGGAGGCCATGACGATATGACGTTGCAGGTCGTCACGGCTAAAGACCGCTTGGGTCGCGAAATCGCAAAAGGCGACCTGACCACGGCGGAAGGCGAGGCGCATCTTCAGGGCTGCATCAGCGGCGTGCCGGTGGATATCTGGCTTAACAAATACGCGGGACCCGCGGGCGGGCAAAAAGGTTTACGGCTCTATCTGCGCGACGGGCGGACCATAAGTTACGACCGACACGGCACAGAAGATGTGCTGGAGCTGATAAATGGCGAGACCCGTCAATGCTGGAAAATTCCCGGCACAATCTACGAACACTGTCTTGCAGAGCATATTCTGGGCGCCAGGAGTCTGTATGAACGGGCTCCGCAAGAGGTTAGTCGCACCACGCGCCGCAGGATCGAGGAAGTGACGCTGCTGCTGACCTTGCAGCAACAGTTGCGTGGCCCGCACTGAACGCAACGTGGTAAAATTATCACAGACATGAATGCGCTAAAGGAGTCACCATGACGATTACCTGCCCGGATTGCCAGACACGGCTTGAGCCCCTGAACGGGGTGGCACATTGCGACAGCTGTAATAAAGACATTGCGCTTGAAGCCCGTTGCCCGGAATGCCATCAGCCGCTCCAGGTATTAAAAGCCTGCGGCGCGGTGGACTATTTCTGCCAGAACGGCCACGGTCTTATCTCTAAAAAACGCGTGGAGTTTGTTCGGGCCGAAGGCTAATCGCACACGCAGCCTTCGCCTTTCTGCCACAGCTCGATCAGCGACTCGGGCGCCTCCTGCTCCGGTACCAGCACGATGATATCGGCGTAGTGCGCCTGATTTTGCCCGGTCCAGATAATCTGGATGCGGAAATAGCGCTGGTCGCCGCTGCCGGGTGAAGAGGCTTGCCCCGGCGGCTGACCGCGAGGAAAAGCCTGCTCCAGGATGCTCACCACGCGCTGGCGCTGAGCCTCATTGAGCGAAGAAAGCGCGATGGTACGCTGGCCGCTCAGCTTAGGAATAAAAGCGACGCCGCCTTCACGGGCCAGCTCAACCACGGCGTCATCCGTCAGTTCCGGAACCTGCATTTACAGCACTCCCACCTGTTCCCAGGCTTGCTTAATGGCCGCGCCAACGTCGCCACCGGAGCGTTTCTCTCCGTGCGCTATCGTCAGTTTTGCGAAGGCCTCAAAATCCGCATCCTGCGCCAGATTGCGATCGCAAACTGTGTCGTACCAGGCATAACCCGCTTTTTCCCAGGCGTAGCCGCCGATCGCCGTCGCGGCCAGATAAAATGCCCGGTTGGGAATGCCGGAATTCAGGTGGACGCCGCCGTTATCCTCGCGCGTTTTAATGAAATCTTTCATGTGCGCGGGCTGCGGATCGTTGCCGAGCAGCGGATCGTCGTAGGCAGTGCCGGGTTCAGACATCGAGCGCAGCCCTTTACCGTTGATTCCTTTTGCAAGCAACCCTTCACCAATGAGCCAATCTGCTTTATCGGCGGTTTGCTTCAGATGATACTGTTTGACCAGGGTTCCAAACACGTCTGACAGCGACTCGTTCAGCGCGCCAGACTGTTCAAAATAGATAAGCCCGGCTTCGGTCTCAGTCACACCGTGGCTCAGCTCGTGTGCCACCACGTCGATGGCGATGGTAAAGCGGTTAAAGATTTCCCCGTCACCGTCGCCGAATACCATCTGCTGACCGTTCCAGAAGGCGTTCTGATATTCCCGACCGTAATGCACGGTACCGGTCAAAATAAGCCCTTTATTATCGAGTGAGTCACGCTGATATTCTTTCCAGAAGAAATCATGGGTAATACCCAAATAATCGTACGCTTCATCTACCGCCACATCACCGTTCGAAGGCTGGCCCTCGTAACGCACCTGCGAACCCGGCAGTTCCTGGGTCTGCTTCGCGTCGTAAATATCGCGCTCCAGCTGTCCGGCTTTATTCACGTGCGGCGCGGCAGGTTTTCCCGGCATGTGGGCCATCAGCGTCTGGACATGGGTTAAGGTCTGGCGGGCGCAGCGCTGTTGCGGCTCTGAACCGCTTTCGATAATACGACGAAGAATATAAGGGGGAATAACGCTATGACGATGGTACATGCTGCTCTCCTTATTAAAAAAGGGAATAGCAGCAGTATAGTAAGTAACTGGCGAAGAATTATCCGGTTTTACGCTGGCGTGTTTTTTTCACCGGTTTAATTGATTTCACTTCGCTTTCTACCCAACCGTCTGAAAGACGTGTCGTCAGCACATCACCGGTATTCACCTGTTTAGTTTGCTTCAGCACTTTGCCGTCCGTCGCCGTCGTCACGCTATAGCCGCGCGCCAGCGTGGAGAGAGGGCTGACCGCTTCAAGATGGGTCACCGCATTACCAAAGCGTTCGCGGGTTGAGCTCAGCCGCGTACGGATATTCTCTGCCAGACGATATTCGAGCTGCTGGATCCGCGTTTGCGCGCGATAAATTTTCGGCTGCGGGTTCTGCTGGTTCAGGCGCTGCGTGACGCGCTGCTGACGCGACACTGCACGCTTGAGCTGGTTATCCAGCGCGAAATTCATGCGCTGACGCAGGCGCTCCAGGACGGTCTGCTGACGCGCCAGTCGCAGTTGTGGGTGCTGCTGCTGCAGTCGATGATGAAGCTGGGTAAAACGACGGGTACGGTTTGCGAGGAAGTAGTCCATCGCCATTTCAAGACGCTGCTGGCCGTTCTGAAGCTGACGCAGCAGTTCCAGCTGGTTGCGACTCACCACTTCCGCTGCTGCGGACGGCGTAGGGGCGCGTAAATCCGCAACAAAATCCGCGATGGTGACGTCCGTTTCGTGCCCGACGGCGCTCACGACAGGGATATGGCTTGCGAAAATCGCTCGTGCCACACGTTCGTCGTTAAAGCTCCACAGGTCTTCCAGCGAGCCGCCGCCACGTCCGACTATCAGCACGTCGCACTCCTGACGCGCATTCGCCAGTTCAATGGCGCGGACAATCTGGCCCGGTGCATCGTCACCCTGTACGGCGGTTGGGTAGATGATCACGGGCAGGGAAGGGTCACGACGCTTAAGCACGTGCAAAATATCGTGCAGGGCCGCACCGGTTTTTGAAGTGATAACCCCAACGCAGTGGGCAGGAGAGGGGAGCGGCTTTTTGAACTGCTGGTCGAACAGCCCCTCTTCCGAGAGTTTTGCTTTTAGCTGTTCATACTTCTGCTGTAGCAAGCCTTCGCCCGCAGGCTGCATGCTCTCGACGATAATCTGATAGTCACCGCGCGGCTCATACAACGTGATATTAGCGCGAACCAGAACCTGCTGGCCGTGCTGAGGACGGAACGTCACGCGACGGTTGCTGTTGCGGAACATCGCACAGCGCACCTGGGCGGTATCGTCTTTTAGCGTAAAGTACCAGTGACCGGATGACGGCTGTGTGAAGTTTGAGATCTCGCCGCTGATCCACACTTGCCCCATTTCCTGCTCAAGCAGTAAACGAACCGTTTGATTAAGGCGGCTAACAGTAAAAATTGAAGGGGTTTGAGAGGATAACATGTGAGCGGGATCAAATTCTAAATCAGCAAGTTATTCAGTCGATAGTAACCTGCTGAGAGGGGAGTGCAAGGTTTTTTTATAAAAAAGTGTGGATGCAATCGGTTACGCTCTGTATAATGCCACGGCAATATTTAACCACCCAGGTCAGAGATATTGCCCATGCTACGTATCGCTAAAGAAGCACTGACGTTTGACGACGTCCTCCTTGTTCCCGCTCACTCCACTGTTCTGCCGAATACTGCCGATCTCAGCACGCAGTTGACGAAAACCATTCGCCTGAACATTCCTATGCTCTCTGCGGCAATGGACACCGTGACTGAAGCGCGCCTGGCTATCGCCCTGGCACAGGAAGGTGGCATCGGCTTTATTCACAAAAACATGTCTATCGAGCGTCAGGCTGAAGAAGTTCGCCGCGTGAAGAAACATGAATCCGGTATCGTGTCTGACCCACAGACCGTTCTGCCAACCACCACCCTGCACGAAGTGAAAGCCCTGACCGAACGTAACGGCTTTGCCGGTTACCCGGTTGTGACTGAAGCCAACGAACTGGTCGGTATCATTACCGGTCGTGACGTGCGTTTCGTGACCGACCTGAACCAGCCTGTCAGTGTTTATATGACACCGAAAGAGCGTCTGGTAACCGTTCGTGAAGGCGAAGCCCGTGACGTCGTGTTCGCTAAAATGCACGAAAAACGCGTTGAGAAAGCGCTGGTTGTGGATGCGAACTTCCACCTGCGCGGCATGATCACCGTTAAAGATTTCCAGAAAGCAGAACGTAAACCTAACGCCTGTAAAGACGAGCATGGCCGTCTGCGCGTAGGTGCTGCGGTTGGCGCGGGTGCCGGTAACGAAGAGCGTGTTGATGCGCTGGTTGCTGCGGGCGTTGACGTGCTGCTGATTGACTCCTCTCACGGCCACTCTGAAGGCGTTCTGCAACGTATTCGTGATACCCGTGCTAAATACCCTGATCTGCAGATCATCGGCGGTAACGTGGCGACGGGTGCAGGTGCTCGCGCACTGGCTGACGCTGGTTGCAGCGCGGTGAAAGTGGGTATCGGTCCTGGCTCCATCTGTACTACCCGTATCGTGACCGGCGTGGGCGTTCCACAGATCACTGCAGTGTCTGACGCGGTTGAAGCGCTGGAAGGCACCGGTATTCCGGTTATCGCTGACGGCGGTATCCGCTTCTCTGGTGACATCGCCAAAGCGATTGCCGCAGGTGCTGCTGCGGTGATGGTAGGCTCTATGCTGGCTGGTACCGAAGAATCCCCGGGTGAAATCGAACTCTACCAGGGCCGTTCTTACAAATCTTACCGCGGTATGGGCTCTCTGGGCGCGATGTCCAAAGGTTCCTCTGACCGTTACTTCCAGACCGATAACGCCGCTGACAAACTGGTACCGGAAGGTATCGAAGGTCGCGTTGCCTATAAAGGCCGTCTGAAAGAGATCATTCACCAGCAGATGGGCGGCCTGCGCTCCTGTATGGGTCTGACCGGCTGTGGTACCATTGACCTGCTGCGTACTAAAGCGGAATTCGTACGCATCAGCGGTGCGGGTATCCAGGAGAGCCACGTTCACGACGTGACGATCACCAAAGAGTCCCCGAACTACCGTCTGGGCTCCTGATAAGTTTCCGCGCCCGGCTCCTGCCGGGCGCTCTGTTTTTGTTTCACTTGCCTCGGAATTAGCGTCAATGACGGAAAACATTCATAAACATCGCATTCTCATCCTGGACTTTGGTTCTCAGTACACTCAGCTGGTGGCGCGTCGCGTACGTGAACTGGGCGTTTACTGTGAACTGTGGGCGTGGGATGTCACGGAAGCACAGATTCGCGAATTCAATCCAAGCGGCATCATCCTTTCTGGCGGCCCGGAAAGTACCACCGAAGAGAACAGCCCGCGCGCACCGCAGTACGTGTTCGAAGCTGGCGTGCCGGTATTCGGCGTTTGCTACGGTATGCAGACCATGGCAATGCAGCTTGGCGGCCACGTCGAAGGTTCTAACGAGCGTGAGTTTGGCTACGCGCAGGTAGAAGTTGTCACCGACAGCGCGCTGGTGCGCGGTATCGAAGACTCCCTGACCGCAGACGGCAAACCGCTGCTGGACGTGTGGATGAGCCACGGCGACAAAGTCACCGCCATCCCGTCTGACTTCGTGACCGTTGCCAGCACCGAGAGCTGCCCGTTCGCTATCATGGCAAACGAAGAAAAACGCTTCTACGGCGTGCAGTTCCACCCGGAAGTGACCCACACCCGTCAGGGTATGCGAATGCTGGAGCGCTTCGTGCGTGACATCTGCCAGTGTGAAGCCCTGTGGACCCCGGCAAAAATTATCGACGACGCCGTTGAGCGTATCCGCCAGCAGGTTGGCGATGACAAAGTGATCCTCGGCCTCTCCGGCGGCGTGGACTCCTCCGTGACCGCGATGCTGCTGCACCGCGCCATCGGCAAAAACCTGACCTGTGTCTTCGTCGACAATGGTCTGCTGCGTCTGAACGAAGCCCAGCAGGTTATGGACATGTTTGGTGACCACTTCGGTCTGAACATCGTTCACGTGGAAGGCGAGCAGCGCTTCCTGGATGCGCTGAAAGGCGAGAACGATCCGGAAGCGAAACGTAAAATCATCGGCCGTGTGTTCGTGGAAGTGTTCGACGAAGAAGCACTGAAGCTGGACGACGTGAAGTGGCTGGCGCAGGGTACCATCTACCCTGACGTGATTGAATCTGCCGCATCCGCTACCGGTAAAGCACACGTCATCAAATCTCACCACAACGTGGGCGGCCTGCCGAAAGAGATGAAGATGGGTCTGGTTGAACCGCTGCGCGAGCTGTTCAAAGACGAAGTGCGTAAGATCGGTCTGGAACTGGGTCTGCCGTACGACATGCTCTACCGTCACCCGTTCCCGGGCCCGGGTCTGGGCGTGCGCGTGCTGGGTGAAGTGAAGAAAGAGTACTGCGACCTGCTGCGTCGCGCGGACGCGATCTTCATCGAAGAGCTGCACAAAGCTGACCTGTACAACAAAGTGAGCCAGGCGTTCACCGTGTTCCTGCCGGTTCGCTCTGTAGGCGTAATGGGCGATGGCCGTAAGTACGACTGGGTTGTCTCCCTGCGTGCGGTAGAAACCATCGACTTCATGACCGCGCACTGGGCGCACCTGCCGTATGACTTCTTAGGCCGCGTGTCTAACCGCATCATCAACGAAGTTAACGGTATTTCCCGCGTGGTGTATGACATCAGCGGTAAGCCACCGGCTACGATTGAGTGGGAATGATTTCCCAACCGGATACGTCTGGTACTAACAGGTTCTAAATTATCTCTAAGCCCGCAGATTGCGGGCTTTTTTTTGGCCATTGCTGGCAACACCATCTCAGGTGAGTGCCAGGAGCGGGCGCAACGTAATGCTATCCATTAAATCCTTATTCGATGCGTTCCACATTTGGATGACGATCGGTTGCGGCTTCATGGAAAATGTCACCCAGCCAGCCGGCAATCTCGCCTTCAGTCATATCGTCTGGAATAGCGATGTCATAGAGTCGAGAAAACTTTCTCTCCGTCAGGTCAGCACGAAATACCAGCCAGCGTTCATTCTTACGTTGAACGCCAATATGCCGTCCAAAAACGTTATATATCAGCATATGCAATCTCCGATCATGCTAGTGAGTTCCTGTATCTATGATACATACGTCAGATCAGGCCAGAGAGTGAATCGTACAAATATGAAAGGTCAGCGTCCGCTCCTTGCTAAAAATGCTTTAATCAACTATGGAACAACAGGGTTAGTTTAACAATTAACAATAGAAACTTTTATTGCTATAGCTTTATTGCTTATATATTAATTTAAAATAGATATATTTTTCTTAAGGAGATATGCATGAGCATCACCATCTGCAAACCACACGAATATCCTGATTTGGTTGATATTTTTATCGAGATGGAACACTACTATAATCAGAAGCTTTGCTTGTCCCGTAATGACATGACCGTATATCTGAGGGACAAGGTCCTTGCCTTTGATTCTAATACCGAAGTTCACAAAGTGGTTTGTGATGGAGTAATAGCTGCGTTTTCATGTGTATCAGTGATGTACCCTTCACCACGTTTCAGCGGGCAAATGTTTATCAAAGAGCTTTTTGTTTCTGCACCTTTCAGGAGGAATGGAATTGGTAGAAAGCTGATGAGTTTTATAGCCTGTCGAGCACAAGAACGAGGGTGTTTACAACTCGATTGGTTATCTGTGGCAGCAGACCCATTGGCGCAGAAGTTTTATGAGTCCCTCGGAGCTCAGGTTATCAAGAGTGTTAACTATCACCGGGTTTTTGGCACAAAAATAGATGAGCTGGCCCGTAGTGCAGGCTGAAGTACTCTGGAAAAGAGACGCCCTGTTGATAAAAATAGCATAATGGTAAATCCGCTCCTCGCTCACACTGGACCCACCTGAATAGGGACCTTACAATTCCCCCAAACCTGAACTTTCGACGACTGTTTAGGTCAACAAAAAGCTAAACAGGGCATTTCCTGTTGAAACTCAGAACCCTCCAGGGTTTTTCACCCTCATGATGGTTCCACCGCGCCCGGTGTAAAGCCGACACTAATTAACCAACGGAGGTTATCATCTTGAACAAGACAATACTCTCATGCTCTGTGGCCGCGCTGCTGGCTGTGTCCGCCATGTCCGCTCAGGCCAGGACCCCGGCCAAACTCCATTCGCCAGTGTCAGGTGTGCTCTGCGACCGATATGTATGCGCCAATGACAAGGGAATTTCCCGTGAGCTGACCGAGAAGTATCTCGGCAAGAAGGCTGCTGCAAACGAGGTGTTCACATCGAGCGATGTCGATCTGACCGAATTCACCTTTGCTAACGGCATTTTCTGCGATGTGAAGGAAAGGCTGTGTCGTGAAGATCGCTATTATGGCGCCAATGGTCAGCGCTCCGGGGCGGTCTCTAAAAAGTACACAAAGCTGCTCTTTGGTGAATAATAATGATGCAAAAGAGATCTCATGCAGAGGCTACGTTATAGGGATATAAATTATATTTTGCAGCGTATATTTTAAATGATGACATGATTGCCGAAATTAAATATTTCATTAAGGATTGTATTGCGGAGTATTGCTCTGTTACTACGCTTTAGCTGAGCGTAACAGTGAAGCGGTCTGGTTACGTGAATTCCCATTCACTACCATGAGCGAATAACGGAATGAAAAACCGCATAATGATTGTCGGTGGCGGCACGGGAGGGACGATTGTCGCCAACCTGCTGGCCAGGAAATTACGACGCGAAATTGCCGCCGGTCAGGTAGAACTGATGCTGATATCCGAATCACCGGTGCACTACTACAAACCCGCGTTTATGTACGTCGCGTTTAACCTCTTTCATCACCATGAGCTGGCCCGGCCGGAGCGGCAATTACTGAGTCCGGAAATTCAATTTATTACCGATAAAATAGAATCTTTCGATTTTAAACAACGTCGTTTATACAGCGCCAGTAAGAAATACTACGACTGGGACCTGCTGGTTATTGCTACTGGCTGTACACCTTTCCCACAAAAAATCCCTGGCCTTGCTGAAGTGGGCGATCATTTTTACCAATACGCGGCGGCCAGACAATTAGCCCATAAACTTGCCACCATTAAAAAGGGACGAATCTTTATCACCGTCTCTTTCCCGGAAACGCCGAATGTTCCCCACCAGTGCGGCATTGCCCCCATTGAAACCACGCTGATGGTTGACGACTATCTGCGCCAGCGTGGGGTGCGTAATCAGGTTGAGATTGTTTATACCTATCCGACCGTAGCGCAATTACTGCGAAACTGTCTGTTCCTGCAACGTCCGGTTGGGGAGGCGCTGGGGGATATTTTTGCTGCCAAAGGTATAAAGCACCAGCGCGGTTTTACCTTAAGTCATGTCGATCCTGACAGCAAAATCGCGTATTCCGCCGAGGGCGATTCGCAGAACTTCGACATCCTGATGGCCACGCCTCCTATCAGGGCGGTAGAAGCGGTGCGTAATACGGGGCTCAGTGAGATTCAGAATGGAGAAGGCTGGTTGCCGACGGATCACCAAACGCTGGGCGTCTACGGGTTAGAAGGCGTTTATGTGATCGGCGATACCGTCGATCTCCCTATCAGTAAAGCTGGCGGGTCGTGCCATAACCAGGCCCCGATCATTGTCGACAATATTGTGGCGGAACTGTATGGCAGACCACCCGGAAGCGGTAATCATTACGATGGCCGGGTTCAGGCCGTCGCGCAGATGGGGCTCTGGGCGGGGATGCCGCTGGTATATGACTATCGCTATGATGTGACGCCGGTGCCTGCGACAAAACTCGGTGGCATGCTGCGAAACGGTTTTAACCGTGGACTGTATTGGGGTGTCGTGAGGGGGATGTTCTGATGAGCGAACAGGAACAATTGCTGAAAAATCTTGCTCCGCTTATGGCCGGCAATCGCCTGAATAATCTTGTTGATTTGCTCGCCCTGGTGGCGGACCTGCTTGAAATGACCGATAACGCGATGGTCGAAAAACTGGCCGGCGTTTTTGAAGATGTTGTGACTGTCGGCTGGGAAGGCGGAACTGCGCTACGCATGGCATGGGGAGAGCAAATTAACCGGGAAGGGGATGTTTCGCTTCGGCAGGTGTTCTCGATGCTGAACGATCCAGATACCCGTCGCGGCATTATGCTTCTACTGCGCGTTCTGCAGATTACGGGGCAACGCCTGAGTGCTCTCTCATCCGTAGACTACCCGGAGTGTACTGAAATAAAGAACTGACCAAAATGCCGGGGGGCGGCTGTGCCGTTCCCGGCCGGCAAAAGGGCAATGCAGACTATTTGTCCCCACTTCCCAACCTGTACGCCAGCGCCACCACCAGCGACTGCACCAGGCACAGCGTTGCTGACTGGGAGCGGAACGCATCCACCTGTGCCTCTTTCACCACAAAACAGAGATCGCTGAACGTCGCCAGCGGGCTGATCTGGCTATCCGTAATCACAATCTGACGTGCGCCGACGCTGGCGGCGGTTTCGCTGACCATCACCGTCTCTTCCGCGTACGGCGAGAAGCTGATCGACACCACGATGTCTCGCGCCTTAATGCGGCTGATTTGCTCGCGCAGCATGCCACCCATCCCGTCGAGCAGAATCGGGCGGCACTCCAGGTGGCTCAGGGCATAGGTCAGATAGGCCGCGACGCTGAAGGAACGGCGTAAACCGGCGATGTAGATGGTGTCGGCATCGGCCAACAACTGCACGGCGCGCTCCAGCATTTCCGGTTCGGCGCGGGCGGCCAGTTGCTGTAACGCCTGCGCATTCGATCGAGCGAATTCCTGCAAAATATCAAGCGGCGTTTCCGGCACGGCCTCGCTCTCCATTTCGCGAAACAGCCGGGCGCGGTCGCTATAGCTGGCTGTCTCCTCCACCAGGTTCATGCGAAACAGCTGTTTCATCTCGTTGAAACCGGTGAAGTCAAAGGCATTGGCGAAGCGGATGAGCGTCGACGGCGGTACGTCGGCGCGCTCGGCAATGACAGCAACTGTATCAAAGGCCACGCTGTTGGTGTTATCAAGCACATAGCGGGAAACCTGCTGCAGCCTCTTGCTCAGGCTATCGTAGCGATCGCGGATTTGCTGCTGCAGTTCGTTCAGGCTGGTTGCTGTCGTCATGTTATCCCCCAAATACAGTCATATGATTCTAAACGCAAAACCGCGTCTTTTAAATGTCGGCCATCCATCTGGCAGCAAAAATGAAACAGAAGCTTCAGTCATTTCCTCGCCCGAAATCCCTTAATAGCTCAGGCTGAGTCAGTGATGTTGGCTGTTAACATAAAAATCCATCCTTGATCACAATAATCATCATTTATTTTATTTCAACTTAAAATGGAATATTTGTTTCATATATAGTGTTCAGTACACAACGTTCAGGTAACAGTCACGTATCAACAGCGAGAGGTTAAGGATGGAGACGGTAGCGAATTTTATTCACGGCGAATGTGTCACCGGTTCAGGCCAGCGCGTTCAGGCGATCTTCAACCCGGCCACTGGTGAACAAATCCGCCAGGTGGTGATGAGCACGGCACAGGAAACCGAACAGGCTATTGCCGCAGCACAGCAAGCGTTTCCCGCGTGGGCGCGTTTTGCTCCACTTAAGCGCGCACGTGTGATGTTCCGCTTCAAAGCGTTGCTTGAAGAGAATATGGAGCGTCTGGCCCGTATCATCAGTGAAGAACACGGTAAGGTCTTCTCAGACGCAGTTGGCGAACTGACCCGTGGCCTGGAAGTGGTGGAATTCGCCTGCGGCATCCCGCATCTGCAAAAAGGTGAACACTCTGCGAACGTCGGCACGGGCGTCGACAGCCACTCGCTGATGCAGCCGCTCGGGGTCTGCGCCGGGATCACGCCGTTTAACTTCCCGGCGATGGTACCCATGTGGATGTTCCCGATTGCGCTGGCGACAGGCAACACCTTCGTGCTGAAACCATCGGAAAAAGACCCTTCACTCGCGCTCGCGCTGGCGCAGCTGCTGAAAGAGGCCGGCCTGCCGGACGGCGTCTTCAACGTGGTGCAGGGCGATAAAGAGTCCGTTGATGTGCTCCTGACCGACCCACGCGTGCAGGCGGTGAGCTTTGTTGGCTCAACGCCGATTGCCGAATACATTTACCAGACCGCGTCCGCCCACGGTAAGCGTTGTCAGGCGCTCGGCGGCGCGAAAAACCACTGCATTTTAATGCCGGATGCCGACATGGATATGGCGACGAACGCCATCATGGGCGCGGCTTTTGGGGCGGCAGGGGAGCGCTGTATGGCGCTTTCCGTGGTGCTGGCCGTGGGCGATAAAACCGCCGATGATCTCTGCGCCCGGCTGGAAAAACAGATCGCCGCGCTGCGCGTCGGGCCGGGGCTGGACCAGAAGCCAGAAAACGAGATGGGGCCGCTGATCTCCGCCGCGCACCGCAGCAAGGTGCTGGGCTACATTGACAGTGGCGAAGCGCAGGGGGCGAACCTGCGCGTGGACGGGCGTGGCTTCAGCGTGAAAGGTCACGAACAGGGCTATTTCGTTGGGCCGACGCTGTTCGATAACGTCACCCCGGAGATGACCATCTATAAAGAAGAAATTTTCGGCCCGGTGCTTTCTGTGGTGCGCGTAGCAGATTACGCCAGCGCGGTGGATCTGATTAACCGCCACGAATATGGTAATGGCTCGGCTATTTTCACCCGTGACGGTGGCTGCGCGCGCCGCTTCTGTGAAGAGGTGCAGGCGGGCATGGTGGGGGTCAACGTGCCGATCCCGGTGCCAATGGCATTCCACAGCTTCGGCGGCTGGAAGCGTTCCATCTTTGGTGCGCTCAATGTTCACGGGAACGATGGCGTGCGTTTCTACACCCGAATGAAAACCATCACCGCGCGCTGGCCGGAAATGCAGCAGGAGACAGGCGCTGCGTTCTCCATGCCGACGCTGGGCTGACAGGGGGTTTTATGCAAACCGAACGTATGACCATGGCCCAGGCGCTGGTCAGATTCCTTAATCAACAATACGTTAGCGTTGATGGTAACGAAACGCCCTTTGTGGAGGGCGTGGCAACGATCTTTGGGCACGGTAACGTGCTCGGTATCGGCCAGGCGCTGGAGCAGGATCCCGGCCATCTGCAGGTGATGCAGGGCTGTAACGAGCAGGGGATTGCCCATATGGCGACGGGATTCGCCAAACAGCATCGCCGCCAGCGTATTTTTGCCGTCACCTCATCCGTTGGGCCTGGTGCTGCCAATATGGTGACGGCGGCCGCGACGGCCACGGCGAATCGCATTCCGCTCCTGCTGTTGCCGGGCGATATCTACGCCAGTCGCCAGCCTGACCCGGTGTTGCAGCAGATCGAGCAGTATCACGATCTCAGCATCAGTACCAACGACTGTTTCCGCCCGGTCTCCCGCTACTGGGACCGCATCAACCGTCCTGAACAGCTCATGAGCGCGATGTTAAGCGCGATGCGAACGCTTACTGACCCCGCAAATACAGGGGCGGTGACCATTTGCTTACCTCAGGATGTGCAGGGGGAAGCCTGGGATTACCCCCTGAGTTTCTTTGCGCGTCGTGTGCATCATATTGAACGCCGTCCACCTGACCCGCAGCGGCTGGCGCAGGCTCAGGCATTGATTGCCCGCAAGCGCCGTCCGCTGGTGGTATGCGGCGGCGGCGTGCGTTACTCCGGTGCGCATGAGGCGTTACGGGAATTTGTTGAAACGCTGCAACTGCCGTTTGCCGAAACCCAGGCCGGAAAGGGGGCGCTGGTAAGTGACCACCCGCTTAATCTGGGGGGCGTCGGTGTGACGGGCGGAATGGCCGCCAACCAGCTTGCGCCGCAGGCTGACCTGGTGATTGGTATCGGCACGCGCCTGACCGATTTTACCACCGGCTCCAAGGCGCTCTTTTCCCATCCGGACGTCGAGTTCCTGCTGCTGAACGTGGCCGAGTTTGACGCCCTGAAGCTGGATGCCACCGCGCTGATTGCCGATGCCCAAACCGGGCTGACGGCATTGACCCACGCGCTGAAAGATTACCGCAGCGGCTGGGGAGAGGCGATCGCTGAGGCGAAGTCCGCCTGGCGCGACGAGTGCCGTCGCCTGTGGGATCGCCAGTGGCGTCCGGACGACGCGCCTGAAGTGCCAGGGCACCTTGATGCGCAGCTCATGGAATACGGTGAAACGCTCAACACCCGCCTGACCCAGACTCGGGTGCTTGGGCTGATCAACCAGCATGTTGAAGATAACGCCATCGTGGTGGGCGCGGCCGGTTCTCTGCCGGGAGATTTACAGCGCCTCTGGCAGGTCAAAACGCCGGACAGTTACCACCTGGAGTACGGTTACTCCTGTATGGGGTACGAGGTCGCAGCGGCCATCGGCGCGAAGCTGGCAAAACCTCAGCAGCCGGTGTACGCCATGGTGGGTGATGGTTCGTACATGATGCTGCATTCAGAGCTGCAAACCGCCGTACAGGAGGGCATTAAGGTCACCATTCTGCTGTTTGATAACGCCAGCTTCGGCTGCATTAACAACCTGCAGATGGGGCACGGAATGGGGAGTTTTGGCACGGAAAACCGCTACCGCAACCCGAAAACGGGTCGGCTTGACGGGCCACTGGTGAAGGTCGATTTTGCGCAAAACGCGGAAAGCTACGGCTGTCGAGCATGGCGAGTTCATGACGAGCAAAGCCTGCTGACGGCGCTGGAAGCCTCGCGCGCCCACCCGGGGCCGACGCTCCTCGACATCAAAGTGCTGCCGAAAACGATGACCCATGATTACGCGTCATGGTGGCGAACCGGCGATGCGCAGGTGGCTGAGTCGCCAGCGGTGCGCCAGGCCGCCGAGCAAACGCAGGCTCAGGTGAAAAAAGCCCGTCAGTATTGAGATTTCCTGCCATAACGAAATTTTCATTTCATTTTTCTTTTTCCCCTCACCCTGACCCTCTCCCAACGGGAGAGGGGACGGTACGGTGCGGTTTTCACTCCCTCGCTCCTTTGTAATGGAGGGGCATACCTTCCTCCATGTTGTGAGATTGATAACAAAATTTATCTCATACATCTCAAAAGTGTTAACTCGCACTCAAAAACATAATTTTCACTATTTATAAAAATGAAATAAATGTTTTATTTATAGTGTCGTTAGTTCACAGCATTCACCAACACCGGGAGCCGTTATGTTTAACATTGCTTTACTGGGCGCTGGCCGAATTGGCCAGGTACATGCAGCTAACATCGCCAGCCACAGTGCGACCACGCTCTGGTCCGTGGTTGACCCGAATCAGGAATTCGCCACCCGTCTCGCCACGCAATATCAGGCACGTCAGCAGAGCCTGGATGAGGCGATGACCGACCCGAACGTTCATGCCGTACTGATCGCCTCCGCGACCGACACCCACGCGGATCTGATTGAAATGGCCGCCCGTCACGGCAAAGCCATCTTCTGTGAAAAACCGGTACACCTTGATCTTGCCCGCGTACGCGACTGCCTGAAGGTGGTCAAGGAGTATGACGTACCGCTGTTTATCGGTTTTAACCGTCGCTTTGACCCGCAGTTCCGTCGCGTGAAAACCGACGCTCAGGCCGGGCGTATCGGCAAACCGGAATCGCTGCTGATCATCTCCCGCGATCCGTCTCCACCGCCTGCGGAGTACGTGCGTGTTTCCGGCGGCATGTTCCGCGATATGACCATTCATGACTTTGACATGGCGCGCTTCATCATGGGTGAAGAGCCGGTGTCGGTGTATGCCCAGGGCAGCAATCTGGTGGATCCGGCGATTGGCGAAGCGGGAGATATCGACACCGCGTTTATCGTTCTGAAGTACGCCTCCGGCGCGATGGCGACCATCGTCAACAGTCGCCGCTCTTCATACGGCTACGACCAGCGCCTGGAGCTGCACGGCTCCGAAGGGCTGCTGTGCGCGGGCAATATCCTTGAAAACCAGGTGCAGCACTACGGCAAACAGGGTTGCACCAGCGCGCTGCCGGAACACTTCTTCCTGCAACGCTACAAATCCGCTTACGCCGCGGAATGGGAACACTTTGTTGCGGTCCTGCGCGGCGAAGCGGTACCTGACTGCAGCGGCGATGATGGTGAACGTGCGCTGTACCTCGCGGATAAAGCGCTGGAATCACTGCGTTGCCAGCGCGAGATCGTCCTCTAAACACAACAACCCTACACAGAGAGACATAATAATGAAAAAACTGATCTTAGCCGCCCTCATCGCCATGACATCCGGGGCCGCCCTCGCCGAAAACGAGCAACTTGTTTTCAGTACACCAAACCTGGCCATGCCGTTTGAAGTTCACATGCAGCGCACGGCGGTGAAAGCCGCAAAAGAGATGGGCGTGAAACTTCAGGTACTGGACGGTCAGGGCAGCTCACCGAAGCAGGTGGCTGACCTGGAAAACGCCATCACCCGTGGTGCGCAGGGCTTTATCGTCTCCCCGAACGATGTGAACGCGGTCTCCAGTGCGGTAGATGAAATTCAGGATGCGAAGCTGCCGGTTGTGACGCTTGATCGCTCCGTCGATAGCCAGAAAAAAGTGCCGCACTTTGGCGCCAATAACTACAAGGGCGGCCAGGCGATTGGCGACTTCGTCAAAACTAAATTCCCCAACGGCGCAGACATCATTCTGTTGACCGGCCAGCCGGGCTCCTCCTCCAACATTGAACGCACCAAAGGGATCCGCGACAGCCTGAAGGCGGGTGGGGATAAGTACAAGATCGTCGCCGATCAGACCGGCAACTGGATGCGTTCTGAAGGGATGCGTATCGTTGAAAGCGTTCTGCCGTCGCTGCCGAAACGTCCGCAGGTGATCCTCTCCGCCAACGACGATATGGCGCTGGGGGCGATTGAAGCGCTGCAGAGCCAGGGTGTGAAGCCGGGCGAAATTCTGGTGACCGGCTTTGATGCGGTACCGGAAGCGCTGGCCCGCGTGCGCGACGGCTGGCTGGCGGTCACGGCGGATCAGCGCCCGGGCTTTGCGGTGACCACGGCGATGAGCCAGCTGGTGGCTAACGTACGTGAGAAAAAAGCCATCACCGGGGCGGACTATCCGCCGACGCTGATCACCAAAGAGAACCTGCAGCAGGCTGAGCGTATTGCTGAGGCCGGTAACTGATTTGTCCGGAGCCGCCGTACGGGCGGCTCCCCATAAATAAGGAGCAGGCTGATGTCGCAACCCTTACTGAAAGTAACCGACCTGGCAAAAAGCTTTTCCGGCGTATGGGCGCTGAGCAGCGCCCAGCTCACCGTCTGCACGGGTGAAATTCACGCTTTGCTGGGTGAGAACGGCGCCGGGAAATCCACGCTGTTGAAGGCACTCGCGGGCGCACAGCCGCAGACGCGCGGGGAGATCTGGTTCAACGGTGAAGCGCTGCCGGTGGACGACTCCCCGGTAGAACGGCAGAACAAGGGCATTATTACCATCTATCAGGAATTCAACCTGCTGCCCAATATGACCGTCGCGGAAAACATGTTTCTCGGACGCGAACCGCGCAAACGTAACCTGATCGTCGACGAAAAAGCGGTCAATCAGGAAGCGCAGGTGATTCTCGATTATCTGCAACTGAACGTCGCACCGACCACGCCCGTCGCCCGTCTGAGCGTGGCCCAGCAGCAAATGGTGGAGATTGCCCGGGCGCTGACCCTGAATGCCAGGCTGATCATCATGGATGAACCCTCCGCCGCGCTGAGTGACAGCGAGGTGGAAAGCCTGCACCGCGTGGTGCGGGAGCTTAAAAACCGTGGCGTGAGCATTATTTATGTCACTCACCGCCTGCATGAAGTTTTCCAGCTTTGCGATCGTTTCACCGTTTTCCAGGATGGCCGTTTCACCGGCACCGGCGCGGTAGCGGAGACCAACGTAGAGCAGTTGATCCGCCTGATGGTAGGGCGTGACGTGGCCTTTAACCGCCGCCCTGCCAGCGAAACCCATCATCAAGACAAACCTGTCCGTTTGTCGGTGAAGGGGTTAAGCCGGGAAAAACCGCCACTGGATCCACACGGTATCGCTCTGCATGACATCAGTTTCCACGTCCACGCCGGGGAAGTCTTAGGGATTGCCGGGCTGGTGGGGGCAGGCCGTACCGAGGTGGCGCGCTGCCTGTTTGGCGCTGACGCCTTTACTTCGGGCAGCTTTGAGCTGGACGGCGTGCCGTACCAGCCGCGCGACCCGCTTTATGCCCTCGATCAGGGGGTGGCACTGGTACCGGAAGACCGTAAGAAAGAGGGGGCGGTGCTGGGGCTGTCGATTCGCGACAACCTGTCGCTCTCCTGCCTCTCCTCGTTGCTGCAGTGGCGCTGGTTCGTGAATACCCGCAAAGAGGACGACCTGATTGAGTCCTACCGCCAGGCTCTGCAGATCAAAATGGTCAACAGCGCGCAGGAGGTGCGCAAGCTCTCTGGCGGCAACCAGCAGAAAGTGATCCTCGCGCGCTGCATGGCGCTCAACCCGCGGGTGCTGATCGTCGATGAGCCGACGCGTGGCATCGACGTCGGGACCAAATCGGAAGTGCACCAGGTGCTGTTTGATATGGCGAAAAAGGGCGTGGCGGTGATTGTGATCTCCTCCGATCTGCCTGAAGTGATGGCGGTGTCTGACCGGATCATCACCCTCAGTGAAGGCCGGGTAACTGGCGAGATCCACGGTGACGACGCTAACGAAGAACGGCTGATGACGATGATGGCCATCAACCACAACGCCCTGAACGCGGCATAACGGAGTTTCTCATGACGCAGATGATTTCTAAAACGCAGGCCCCGGTCAAACGCGCCGGACGCATCGATCCCATCGCCTTCTTCGAGCGCTTCGGGGTGCTGATTTTCATGATCCTGCTGCTGATCTTCTTCCAGTCGCAGAACAGCAACTTTTTCTCTGAACGCAATATTTTCAACATCCTGACCGAAGTCTCCATCTACGGGATCATGGCCGTGGGGATGACCTTTGTCATCCTGACTGCCGGGATTGACCTCTCCGTGGGCTCCATTCTGGCGGTGTGCGCCATGACCGCGGCCTACGTAATCAAGGGCGATAACTTCACCACCGTTGACCCGAACGCCTGGGGCGGCATGAGCTGGCTGATTGGGCTGGGGATCTGTCTGGCCATGGGCACGGCGATTGGTTTCCTGCACGGTCTGGGCGTCACTCGCCTGCGCCTGCCGCCGTTTATCGTTACCCTCGGCGGGATGACCATCTGGCGCGGCCTGACGCTGGTGATTAACGACGGCGCGCCGATTGCCGGTTTCGATCCTGGCTACCGCTGGTGGGGGCGCGGGGAGTTGCTCGGCATCTCCATTCCGATCTGGATCTTTGCCATCGTCGCCATCGGCGGTTATCTGGCGCTGCATAAAACCCGCTGGGGGCGCTTCGTCTACGCCATTGGTGGCAATCCGGAGGCGGCACGTCTGGCAGGAGTGAACGTGAAGCGCGTGCTGGTCAGCGTCTATGTGCTGATTGGCTGTCTGGCTGGGCTGGCGGGCTTCATCCTGAGCGCCCGTCTGGGGAGCGCTGAGGCGGTGGCCGGGATCTCCTTTGAGCTGCGCGTTATTGCTTCAGTAGTCATTGGCGGCACGTCGTTGATGGGCGGCTACGGACGCATCGGTGGCACGATTATCGGCTCCATCATCATGGGCATTCTGATTAACGGTCTGGTACTGATGAACGTCTCGGCCTACTACCAGCAAATTATCACCGGATTAATTATCGTTCTGGCGGTGGCATTCGACACCTATGCCAAGAGCCGTCGCGGCGCACTGTGAGGATCACGATGAAAGAGGTTCGTATTGGATTGATTGGCACCGGGTATATCGGCAAGGCGCATGCCATTGCCTATGCCCAGGCCCCGACGGTGTTCAACCTGCGAGGCAAACTGGTGCGTGAGATGGTGGCGGAGGTGAACCCGACGCTGGCGGCAGAGCGCGCGCAGGCGTTTGGCTTCAATCGCTCAACCGGTGACTGGCGGGCGCTGGTGGCCGACCCGGCCATTGATGTGGTGGATATTTGTTCCCCCAACCATCTGCATAAAGAGATGGCGCTGGAGGCGATCCGTCACGGCAAGCATGTTTACTCGGAGAAGCCGCTGGCGCTGAATGCCCACGACGCGCGCGAGATGGTCGACGCCGCGAAGCGGGCAGGGGTGAAAACGCTGGTGGGGTTCAACTACATGAAAAACCCGACGGCGCAGCTGGCGAAAGAGATTATTGCGCGCGGCGAAATTGGAGAGGTGATCCACTTCTACGGCACCCACAACGAAGACTATATGGCCGACCCGCTTTCCCCCATTCACTGGCACTGTTTTAAAGAAACCGCCGGACTGGGCGCGCTGGGTGACCTGGCGGCGCATATCGTCAATATGGCCCAGTACCTGGTGGGGGAGATTGAGCAGGTTTGCGGCGACCTGAAAATCGTAGTGCCGGCACGTCCGGCGAAGGCCGGATCGTCGGAAATGGTCGCCGTGGAAAATGAAGATCAGGCCCACGCGATGGTGCGCTTCGCAGGCGGGGCGCAGGGCGTCATTGAAACTTCCCGCGTCGCCTGCGGCCGCAAGATGGGGCTGTCGTATGTGATCACCGGGACGAAAGGTGCCATCAGCTTCACCCAGGAGCGGATGGCGGAGCTGAAGCTTTATCTGCATGACGATCCGGTGAACCGTCAGGGGTTCCGCACGCTGCTGGTCGGCCCGGCACACCCGGACTACGGCGCGTTTTGCATGGGCGCAGGTCATGGTATCGGCTTTAACGATCAAAAAACGGTGGAAGTGCGTGACCTGGTAGACGGCATCGCCGCCGACGCGCCGATGTGGCCGGACTTCGAAGAGGGCTGGAAGGTCTCGCGCGTGCTGGACGCCATCGCACTCTCACACCAGCAAGGCCGCTGGCTGAACGTGAATGACATTGTCTGAAGAGGGTTCAACGTGGAAAAGCAGTTTGATGTGATATGCATGGGCCGCGTGGCGGTAGACCTCTACAGCCAGCAGATTGGTGCCCGTCTGGAGGATGTGTCGAGCTTCGCCAAATATCTCGGCGGCTCGTCCGGCAACGTGGCGTACGGCACCGCGCGTCAGGGCCTACGCTCGTCAATGCTGGCGCGTGTCGGCGATGAGCATATGGGACGTTTCCTGCGGGAAGAGTTAAACCAGGTGGGCTGCGATACCAGCCATCTGATCACCGATAAAGACCGCCTCACGGCGCTGGTGCTACTCGGCATTAAAGACCGGGACACCTTTCCTCTGATTTTTTATCGCGATAACTGCGCGGATATGGCGATTACCGCCAGCGATGTGGACGAAAGCTACATTGCCTCCACACGGTGTCTTGCCATCACCGGGACTCACCTTTCTCACCCGCAGACCCGCGAGGCGGTGCTGACGGCGCTGAATTACGCCCGCCGTCACGGCGTGCGCACGGTGCTGGACATCGACTACCGTCCGGTGCTGTGGGGGCTAACCTCCTTAGGCGACGGCGAAACGCGCTTTATCGCCGCCGATCAGGTCACCCGCGAGCTGCAGGAAGTGCTGCACCTCTTTGACGTCATTGTCGGCACCGAAGAGGAGTTTCATATTGCCGGGGGCAGCACCGATACGTTGCAGGCGCTGGCGCAGGTGCGCCACGTCAGCAAGGCGACACTGGTGTGCAAGCGCGGCGCGCTGGGATGCTCGGTGTATACCGATGCCATTCCCCCTCGGCTGGACGACGGCCTGACGGTGACCGGCGTGCGCGTGGAGGTGCTGAACGTCCTCGGCGCGGGGGATGCGTTTATGTCCGGCCTGCTGCGCGGTTATCTGAACGACGAGGGCTGGGAGCAGGCATGCCGCTACGCCAACGCCTGTGGGGCGCTGGTGGTCTCGCGGCACGGCTGTGCGCCGGCGATGCCGAGCAAAATCGAGCTGGATGATTACCTCTCCCGCGCCGCGCTCGTTCCACGCCCGGACCTTGACCCGCGTCTAAACCATCTGCACCGGGTGACCACCCGTCGTCGCGAATGGCCTGAGCTGTGCGTGATGGCCTTCGATCACCGCAGCCAGCTTGAGGATATGGCGCTGCAGTGCGGCGCGTCGCTCAAACGTATTCCGGCCCTGAAGCAACTGATCCTGCAGGCCAGCCGCGAGGCGGCAAGCTCTGCCGGACTGGAGGGGAAAGCCGGTCTGCTGTGCGATGGCACGTTTGGTCAGGATGCGCTGAACGCCATTACCGGGGAAGGGTGGTGGATCGGTCGTCCTATTGAGCTGCCGGGCTCGCGTCCGCTGGAGATGGAGCACGGCAACATTGGTACCCAGCTTATCAGCTGGCCGCAGGAGCACGTGGTGAAGTGCCTGGTCTTTTTCCATCCGGAAGACGCCCACGGCCTGCGTCTGGAGCAGGAGCAGAAAATCGCTGAGGTGTACCACGCCTGCTGTCAGTCCGGACATGAACTGCTGCTGGAGGTGATATTGCCCGCCAGCATGCCGCGCAGCGACGAGCTCTACCTGCGCGCCATTTCCCGTTTCTACAACCTGGGTATCTACCCCGACTGGTGGAAACTGCCGCCGCTCTCTGCCGGGGGCTGGACGGCGCTGAGCGAGATTATCGCGCGCCGGGACCCGCACTGTCGTGGCGTGGTTATCCTGGGTCTGGATGCTCCGGCAGAACAGCTGCGTGCCGACTTCAAAGCCGCATCGGGACAGGCGCTGGTAAAAGGCTTCGCCGTAGGACGTACGCTGTTTGGCGATGCCTCCCGTGCGTGGCTGAAACACGATATTGACGATGCGCAACTGGTGGCGCGCATTCGGGACAACTACCTGCAGCTTATCGCCTGGTGGCGCGAGCGCGGACACGCATAATGGAGACGACAATGAGTGTACAACTGGGCATCAACCCGCTGACGTGGACGAACGACGATCTGCCTTCACTGGGCGCAGAGACATCTCTGGAGACCTGCCTGAGCGAAGGGAAAGAGGCCGGATTCGCGGGGTTCGAACTGGGCAATAAATTCCCACGTGAAGCGCGTCTGCTCGGCCCCATCCTGCAGCGTCACGACCTGCAGCTGGTCTCCGGCTGGTATTCCGGCCGCCTGCTGGAACGCAGTGTAGAGGACGAGATTGCTGCCGTGCAGTCCCACCTGACGCTGCTGCGCGAGCTGGGGGCGAAGGTGCTGGTCTTTGCAGAAGTGAGTGGATGCATTCACGGTGAGCAGCAGACCCCGGTTCACCTGCGTCCGCGTTTCCCGCAGGAGCGCTGGAAAGAGTATGGTGAGAAGCTCACCGAATTTGCCCGCTATACGCAGCAGCAGGGAGTGCAGATTGCCTACCATCATCATATGGGCACGGTGATTGAGTCCGCTGAAGACGTGGACAACCTGATGATCCACACTGGCGATGCGGTGGGGTTACTGCTGGATACCGGCCACCTGACCTTTGCCGGGGCCGAACCGCTGGCTGTGGCGCAGCGCTGGGCGTCGCGCATCAACCACGTTCACTGCAAAGACGTGCGTGCCGACGTGCTGGCGGACGTCAAAAACCGCAAAACCAGTTTCCTCGATGCGGTGCTGAGCGGCGTGTTTACCGTGCCGGGCGATGGCTGCGTGGATTACCCGCCGATCATGCGACTGCTGAAAGCGCAGGACTATCACGGCTGGCTGGTGGTGGAGGCCGAGCAGGACCCTGCGATTGCCCATCCGCTGACCTACGCCCGTCTGGGGTATAACAACCTGAGCCGCCTGGCGCGCGACGCCGGGCTTATCTGAGGAGGTGACATGTCACGTCTGTTATCGCGCTGGCAACAGCCGAACGTTGAGGGGCGGACTCAGTCCGTCACGCCGGAAAGCGCCGGTTGGGGGTATGTCGGCTTTGAGGCGTATGAGCTGCAGGAGGGGCAGACGCTGACGCTGCCCGCCGTCAGCGAAGAGCGCTGCCTGGTATTGGTGGCCGGGCGCGCTTCCATTAGCACGCCTTCTGCACAGTTTACTGACATCGGCGAGCGGATGAGCCCGTTCGAGCGCATCAAACCCTGGGCGGTGTACGTCACCTCACAGGAGACGGTGCAGGTGAAAGCGCTAACGAAAGTCGAGCTGGCGGTCTGCGCCGCGCCCGGCAAAGGGACGTACCCGACGCGGCTGATAGCCCCGCAGGATATTGACGGCGAAGCGCGTGGTAAGGGCCACAACCAGCGCTACGTGCATAACATCCTGCCGGAAAACAAACCCGCCGACAGCCTGCTGGTGGTGGAGGTCTGGACCAACGAAGGCTGTACCAGCTCGTACCCGAGCCATAAGCACGACACGGATAATCCGCCGCAGGAGACCTATCTGGAGGAGACCTATTACCATCGTCTCAACCCGGAACAGGGGTTCTGCATGCAGCGTGTTTACACCGACGACAGAACGCTGGATGAGTGTATGGCGGTCTACAACCGGGATGTGGTCATGGTGCCGAAGGGCTATCACCCGGTGGCGACAATGGCCGGGTATGACAGCTACTACCTCAACGTGATGGCCGGGCCGGTGCGCAAATGGATGTTCACCTGGGAAGAGGACCACGCGTGGATTAATCGCGATTATCCCGCAGAGAGGGGGGACTGAGACGGTCTTTCTTGTCGGGTGGCGCTGCGCTTACCCGACCTACGAAATCGTAGGCCCGTGCAAGCGTAGCGCCGCCGGGCGAATTTTTCTCAGTGCATCCGCCTTGCCTGCTCAATCGTCCAGGCGATAGCCTCCGGCTGGCTCACCATCGACACGTGGCTTGCCGTCACCTCGGCGGTTTTCGCGTGGATCGTCTTCGCCATCGCGCGCTCAAGAGCGGGGTTGATCATTCGGTCATTCTTGCTGACCACATACCAGCTCGGTTTGTCATGCCACGCCGCGTGGGCAACCTTTCCACCAAATGCCTCGGCCTTAATTGGCCCCTGCGTGGCTGCAATCGTATCTTGAATGGCTGGCTTCACGTCAGGCGCGAAGTCCCTCCTGACGGCTTCTGTCGGCAGGTATAAATAGCCGTCCGCCGTTTTAGCAATGCCCGCGCTGCCCGGCGGGGCAGGATAGCTTCCTGCCAGATCCGCCGTCGACTGGCCGGAATCCGGCGCGAACGCCGCCACATACACCAGCGATTTAACCCGCGCATCGTTGCCTGCTTCGCTAATCACGGTGCCTCCCCAGGAGTGGCCCACCAGCACCACATTCCCGTGTGCACGGGCGATGGCTCGCTGCGTGGCCGCTACGTCATCTTTTAGCGATGTAAGCGGCAACTGGACGGCTATAACCTCGGTGTGTTGTTTTTGCAAAAGAGTAATCACCTTATTCCAGCTGCTGCCGTCGGCAAACGCGCCATGCACCAGCACCACGCTGGTTTTACTCTCCGCCAAAGCACTGGCCGAAATCGCCAGCAAACCCGCTGTCAGTAACGATAATGCTTTCATCTTCAGGCTCCTCAGAAATGGTGGACCGGCGCATGCGCTGGCACGGTGAATTCAAGAGTTTTATGGTCAAGAGGCTTATGCGTTGGGGCGGCCAGAATAATGGTCACCTTGTGTTTTCCAGCGGGCGGTTGTGGGTGTTCCAGCGGCGCAACGGCGGCGGGACCGTTAACGTCAGTGGCGCTGAGGTTGTCCAGAGGGGCGGCCTGGACATATGCGACGGATGCCAGGGCGAGCAGGGGAAAAGTGTGTATCGACGAATCATCGGTGTCTCTCCTCATCGGTTCTGAATGACGACAGGGAAAGAAAACCATTTTTATGTATCAGAGATATTTGCCGGAGGCGGCGTTTTGTACCCGTTTGTCAGCGTGGCGCTCTGGATACAGTGCGATACAGTTTGCCGGGCTGCAGGATAAGATCCTCAGCAAAGGGATTGCATGCATTATTCAAAGAGTGCAAAACCCTCCGGCGGCCTAGCGGTCAGCGGTGTCGACGGTCAGGCTGGATTGCTGTGACTGGGTTTTATCCTGATGGTGATACCAGGCGCCAATCGAAGAGTAAACGAAGCGGCCAAAGAAAAACAGGAAGCTGATTAACAGTATGATGCGGGTCATTCGGGTGTTAAATCGATGTCGTTTGCGCATACGCGTGGCCTGACTCACTGTGTTTTTCCTGGACATGCCCTTCTGGGCGATATGGATATTAAGGCACAGCGGGAAGAGGGGGTCAATTCTGCAATGTGTAAATAACCGTCAACAGTTACATTAATTAATGTTATTGAAAATAATTAATGCATTTACCATATTGATAATATGAAGGAAGTTTTTGCAAAAAAGTCGGTCAAAAAGATTATTTGCATAAAGTAGTTTGATTTAAGTCAACGGATTCCCTGTCCTGATATTTAAAATCCTCCCTCCACACTGTTCGCCCTAAACATTGCCGGGCGGCGCGCGCGTCAGGTCGGATGCCTGTCTTTATTTTCCCTCTGGAGAGAAAGGGGTTTAACCGGGCATCTATGAACATTATTGCTTTCCTGAAAAACAATGAAGACCGCTGGTGGGCATTGCCGCTTATTTTACCTGTGGTTTTACTTCCCCTGCTGAGCGTCGCGAATACGTTCACGCAACTGGGCGAAGGTATTGTCGCGCTCTATTATTTACCCCTCTCATTTTTGCTCTCGCTGATGATGTTCTTTGGCCTGGAAGCGCTTCCCGGGATCGCGTTGTCGCTGTTTATCCGCTATTACCCGTCGGGTGGGATGTTTGAAACCGTCGCCACTATGCTCCATTTTATCGTCCCGATAGTGCTCAGTTGGGGGGGGTACCGGGTGTTTGCTCCCGGACGCAATATGACGGCGTACGGGGACACACGGCTGATGGCGCAGCGCATTTTCTGGCAGGTTTTCTGCCCCGCGACGCTATTTCTGGTGCTGTTTCAGTTTGCGGTTTATCTGGGTGTGTACGAGAGTCGCCAGAGCCTTGCGGGATTATCCCCCCTGAATATTCGTACGCTCATTAATTATCAGACACTGCTGGTCAGCGGGCTGACGGGGGTACCTCTGAGCTATCTGCTGATCCGCCTGATTCGCCATCCACGTTACATCAAAAGCCTCATCTCACAGATCCGTATGCAGATAGAGAAAAAGGTGACGGTCACTGAGTTTTTGATTTGGGTGTTTGCCCTCGGCGGACTGCTTTCGCTGCTGTTGCTCCCCATGAATGAAAACAGCTCAATTTTTTCTACCAACTACACCCTGTCGTTATTGATGCCGGTGATGCTCTGGGCCGCGATGCGCTTTGGCTATAAGCTGGTGTCGCTGATCTGGACGCCAGTCTTGCTGGTGTCCATTCACTATTTTTACCGCTATATCCCGTTGCATCAGGGTTATGACATTCAACTGGCGATCACCTCTTCCAGCTATCTGGTCTTCTCGTTCGTGGTGATTTACATGTCGATGCTGGCGACTCACCAGCGAACCGTGAATCAACGCTCCCGCAGACTGGCGCTACTCGACCCTGTCGTACATATGCCTAATCTGCGCTCGTTATTACACGATCTGGCTAAAAACCCGTGGTCGGCGCTTTGTTTACTGCGTATTCCTGAGCTTGAAATTTTGGGGCGAAATTACGGCGTGTTGCTGCGCATTTTGTACAAACAGCAACTGGCGCAATGGATTAATGACACACTCCAGCCTAATGAGAAGGTCTACCACCTGACCGGGTGCGATCTGGCGATTCGACTCAACGCGGAATCCCACCAGCAGCGGATTGAAACCCTGGATGAGCATATCAAACAGTTCCGCTTTGTCTGGGATGGCATGCCGCTGCAGCCTCAGGTGGGTGTGAGCTACTGTTATGTGCGGTCACCAGTGAACCATCTCTATCTGGTCCTGGGTGAGCTGGGTATGGTTGCGGACTTGTCGCTCTCCTCCAACCATCCCGAAAATCTTCAGCAGCGTGGTGCTGTCCATTTGCAGCGTAGCCTGAAGGATAAAGTCGCAATGATGAGCAGTCTGCAAAGGGCTCTCGATAACAACGCATTTACGCTTTTCGTTCAGCCTGTTTGCGGCCAGCGTGGCGATCGCTACCACGAAGTCTTGCTGCGGATGCAGGATGCAAATGGGGTATTAATCTCCCCCGACCAATTCCTGCCTGTTGCACAGGAGTTTGGGCTGTCGTCGCGGGTGGATTTATGGGTACTGGACCATACGTTACGCTTTCTGGCAACACATCGCGAAAGGCTGCCCGGCCAGCGGTTTGCCATTAATCTGGCCCCTTCAACCGTTTGCAGAGTGCAGTTCCCGCTTGAGGTAAGTCGTTTGCTGACGAAATACGCCATCGAACCGTGGCAACTGATCTTTGAGGTGACGGAGTGCAGCACGTTCGGCAGTGCTGAGCAGGCACAACAGATCCTCGGTCAGTTGCAGAAGATGGGGGTACGCATTGCCATTGATGATTTTGGTACCGGCTATGCGAGCTATGCCCGGCTGAAAAGCGTGGACGCTGATATTCTCAAAATCGACGGCAGTTTTGTGCAGAACATCGTTAACAACAGTCTGGATTATCAGATAGTGGCGTCAATCTGCCATCTGGCGCGAATGAAGAAAATGCTGGTGGTGGCAGAATATGTCGAAACTGAAGAGATACGTAGCGCGGTTCACGCGCTAGGTATTGATTATGTGCAGGGATACCTGATTGGCAGACCGGTTGCACTGGTATCACTGCTGGAGGCAGAGGCGTCCTGTGCGGACGCCTGAGCCGTTACGCGGCGACGTCGGCACTCTCTTCTTCGATTTTGAGTAGCCAGCCGGTGACCGCTTCCCAGTACTGCTGCTCTTTTTCCAGGTCCAGCAGGACCAGCGCGTTCTGGCTAAACCAGTCGTGCGGGAAGCTCAGCGTCCAGTGGTGGTCGTCGGTTTTCAGCTTCAGCGTGGGCGGCGTGGTGGTGGCCTGACGCTGATTATTGAGCAGCACGCCAAGGCGCAGCAACTGGATGAGCGGCAGGAACTGCTTTTTCTTGAACAGCGTGAAGCGGGGCAGATCGTCGAGCTTGATGGCTTTGCGGTGATAACGCACCAGCGTGGCCATCATGGTCTGCTGCTCCTGGTTGAAGCCTGGTAAATCGCTGTTTTGCAGAATGTACGCCGAGTGGCGATGCATCCCGCTGTGGTTAATGTTCAGACCCACTTCGTGCAGCATCGCGGCCCATTTCAGCAGGGCGGCAAGCTGTGGATGCGCCAGCTTAGGATTCTGTTCCTGCCATTGGTCGTACATCTGAACGGTCGTTTCCAGCACGCGCTTTGCCTGCTCACGATCGATGTTGTACTGGTTTGCCAGGCTTTGTGCAGTGCGGCTGCGAATATCCTGATGGCGGAAACGGCCTTCCATCTCATACAGCACACCTTCACGCAGGGCGCCGTCAGAAAGACGCAGCTCCTTGATGGCCAGCGCATCAAATACGCCGCAGAGGATAGCCAGACCCGGCACAAACACCGCTTTACGCTCGTCGGAAAGACCCGGCAGGCTCAAGGCGTCAAAACTTTTATGCTTTAGCACTTCTTCAGTCAGCAATATCAGGCGTTCAGGCGTGATAAACCCGTCTTTCTCGCCCATCGCCAGCAGCACTTCATGGGCCGCTTTGATGGTACCCGATGCGCCCAGCGCCACATTCCAGCCCTGAATACGGTACTGCCAGGCGAGGTTTTCCAGTTTCTGGATAGCGGCCATACGCGCCCGCTGGAAGTTTTCACGGGTGATGGTGCCACCCGGGAAATACATCTGCGCGAAGCTGACGCAGCCCATACGACGACTTTCCACCAGACGCGGCTCAAAGTCTTCGCCGATCACCAGCTCAGTTGAACCGCCGCCAATGTCGATCACCAGCTTGCGCCCTTTTTCCGGCTGGGTGTGCTCAACCCCCATGAAAATCAGACGCGCTTCCTCGTTACCGGAGATGATCTCAATCGGGTAGGGGATCACTTTTTCAGCCCGCTTGAGAAATTCTGGCGCGTTCAGCGCCTGGCGCAGGGTGTGGGTGCCCACGATGCAGACGCTGGAAGGCGAGAAGCCCTGCAGACGTTCGGCAAACAGCGACAGGCAGTTCAGGCCGCGCTCCATTGCCTCTTCGCTAAGCATGCTGCGTTCATCAAGACCGTCCGCCAGGTGTACACGCTGCTTCAGACGACCGATGATCTGCAGCGCGCCATCCACCTCACGGGCGATGACCATGTGGAAACTGTTAGAGCCAAGATCGACCGCGGCGAATTCCTGCGGGCGTGGGGTCTTATCATTTATCGGCATAGGTTAATCGGGTTGCTCGAGTGATTTGATATAGTCGTAAATCGCCAGTTGCGACCGCACTTTACGGCGGTTGCCGCGCGGTACATAGCGGTTACTGAGTTCTTTGTCGATATAGCGTGCTTTCACCGTATCGCTGAACAGAATCTCGATGATGTCGAGGATCTGCTGCTTCAGTCGCGGATCCAGCAGCGGTGCTGCGACTTCAATTCGATAGTCAATATTGCGTGTCATCCAGTCTGCAGAAGAGAGGTAAACCTGTTTGTCACCCGCATTATCGAAAATATAGACGCGATCGTGTTCCAGGTAACGGTCAACAATGCTGATGACGCGAATATTGTCGCTGATGCCTTCCAGTTCAGGGATCAGCGAGCACATGCCGCGGATCAGCAGGTTAACCGGCACGCCGGAACTGGACGCCGCGTACAGGCGGTCAACCAGCCCTTTGTCGACCAGATTGTTGAGCTTCAGCGTGATGCCGGATGACAACCCTTTCTGCGCATTAGCGATCTCTTTATCGATCATATCGTACAGCAGGCGGCGTGAGTTCTGCGGCGAGACCAGCAGATAATCGAAATTCACCGGGCGGTATGGGTTCTCAATAAAGTTAAATACTCTGCGTACCTCGTTTGTGATACGGGCATCAGCGGTCAGCAGCGAGTAGTCCGTATAAATTCGTGCGGTTTTCTCGTTGAAGTTCCCGGTACCGATGTGGGCATAACGCACCACCTCGTCGCCCTCTTTACGGGAGATCAGGAACAGCTTGGCGTGAATTTTCAGCCCCGGCGCGGAGAAGATGACGTGCACACCGGCTTCCGTCAGACGGCGCGCCCAGTGAATGTTCGCCTCTTCGTCGAAGCGCGCCTGCAGCTCAACCACCACCGTGACTTTCTTGGCGTTATGCGCCGCATGGATCATCGCGTCGATGATGCGGGAATCTTTTGCCACGCGGTAGATGTTGATTTTGATTGCCAGCACGCTCGGGTCGAAGGAGGCCTGACGCAGCAGTTCCAGCACGTGTTCAAACGTGTGATACGGATAGTAGAGCAGGACGTCACGTTCGCGAATCGCGTCGAATCCGTTGCGGAATTTGTCGAACCACAGATGGCGCAGGCGCGGCAGCGGCTTGTTCACCAGATTGGCTTTGCCGACGTTCGGGAAACCAATAAAGTCTTTAAAGTTGTGGTAGCGACCGCCCGGCACGATGGAGTCATAGCGCGAGATGGTCAGCTTCTCGCGCAGCATCTCCACCATGGCGTCCGGCATATCGCGCTGATAAACGAAGCGCACCGGCTCGGCCGTCAAGCGCTGTTTCAGGCTGGACGACATCAGTTCCATCAGGCTGGCTTCCATCTCGTGCACCAGGTCATATTCGGCGTCACGGGTCATCTTCATGGAATAGGCGTTTAACGCATCGTAATCGAAGAAGCCTTTGAAGATGTCGTCCAGACAGTAGCGCAGGATGTTATCCAGCAGGATCATCGGTTTGCGTCTGCGCGGGGTTTCCGGCGGCAGGTTCACAAAGCGCGGCACCTTGTCGGACGGGATCTCAAGCAGCGCGTAGCGGATCGAATCACCGCGGATAATTTCCACCGCCAGGTAGGTGTAGTCATCTTTCAGGAACTGCACCAGGTCGGTTTCGCGGTTGATCAGAATCGGGGTGATGTGCTGACGCAGATACTGTTTGAAGTAATGGCGCAGCCAGTTTTGTTGGTTAACGGAAAGCTGTCGTTCGTTAATCAGGAAGATTTGATTGCGTGCCATTTCCAGCAGCAGTTCGTTATACAGGCCGTCAAATTCCTGATCGGCTTTCAACACGCGGGACTGGATTTTGCCCAACAGATGCCGCGAGTGAGAGTTTAAGCCCTGTTCTTCGCTGATGATGATTCGCCGTTTTAGCTCGGCAAAACGAACCTTGTAGAACTCATCCAGGTTGTTGGAATAAATGCCCAAAAAACGCATGCGCTCGATCAGCGGGTTACTTTTGTCAGCCGCTTCCTGGAGTACACGTTCGTTGAATGCTAACCAGCTTAGCTCTTTCTCGATATATAACTTTTCCTGACCCATTACAGCTCACACTCCAGTTCAATCACAGGACGTGGTAAATCCGTCTCGTCCTTATTATGGCGAGCATTTCCACGATATGTCCAACAGTGCCAGAAAAGTATGACAGTTATTTTTTTTGTTGGGGATTTTAGAGGGTTGGAGAAGGGAATATCGGGTAATGCAATTTGTAGGTCGGGTAAGCGTAGTGCCACCCGACATAACACACTACTCTTCGGCCGCATAACCCTGCGGGGGTAACTTCACGCCGTCGAGCCAGGCAGCGCCGTCACGCATCTCCAGACGCCCGTCGACAAACCAGCTTACCACCAGCGGATAAATGGCGTGTTCCTGGACCTGTACGCGTTCGGTCACGTCTTCTTCGTTATCGCCTTCAAAGACCGGCACTTTCGCCTGCAGGATCACCGGGCCACCATCCAGTTCGTCGGTAACGAAATGCACGGAGGTACCATGCTCTTCATCGCCGTTTTCCAGAACCTGACGATGGGTGTGCAAGCCAGGATACTTCGGCAGCAAAGATGGGTGGATATTCAGCAGGAGTCCGGCATAATGCTCAACAAAAGCCGGGCTCAGGATACGCATATAGCCCGCCAGCACCACGACATCAGGCGCGTAGGCATCAATTTCCTGAACCAGCTCGCGGTCAAAGGCTTCACGCCCGGCAAACTGGCTGGCTTCCAGCGCGTGCGCGGGAATACTCGCTTCCCGGGCACGCTCAAGGCCGAACGCGTCGGCCTTGTTGCTGAATACTGCCCGAATGGTGCCATTGATCTTCTTCTGTTTGCAGGCGTCAATTATTGCCTGCAAATTGCTTCCGTTGCCGGAAATGAGCACCACGATGTTTTTCATTCAATGACCACACGTTGTTCGGAATCGGAAGCTTTAATAGTACCGATTTTCCACGCGTTTTCACCTTTCTCTGTCAGCAGTTTAACCGCTTTATCCGCTTCGCTCGCTGGCAGGGCTATCACCATACCTACGCCGCAGTTAAAGGTGCGGTACATTTCGTGAGAGCTGACGTTGCCTGCGGTTTGCAGCCAGTTAAACACGGACGGCCACTGCCAGGAGGATTCGTCGATCACGGCCTGGGTGTTGTCCGGCAGAACGCGCGGGATATTTTCCCAGAAGCCGCCGCCGGTCAGGTGGGCAATGGCGTGAACGTCGACGTTCTCGATCAGTTCCAGCACGTTTTTCACGTAAATGCGGGTTGGAGCCAGCAGGTGATCGGCAAGCGGTTTGCCATCCAGTTCAGTGGTCTGTGGGTCGCAACCGCTGACTTCGATGATTTTACGTACCAGAGAGTAGCCGTTAGAGTGCGGGCCGCTGGATGCCAGTGCGATCAGGACATCACCATCAGCCACTTTGCTGCCGTCGATAATTTCTGATTTTTCTACCACGCCGACGCAGAAACCGGCGACGTCATAATCTTCGCCGTGATACATGCCTGGCATTTCTGCGGTTTCACCGCCGACCAGCGCGCAGCCTGACTGCAGACACCCTTCGGCAATACCGTTAATCACGCTGGCTGCGGTATCCACGTCCAGTTTACCGGTCGCGTAATAATCGAGGAAGAACAGCGGTTCAGCACCCTGAACGACCAGGTCATTCACACACATCGCGACCAGATCGATACCGATCGTGTCATGACGTTTTAAATCCATCGCCAGGCGCAGTTTTGTACCTACACCATCAGTACCCGAGACCAGAACAGGTTCACGATATTTTTGCGGCAGCGCGCACAGTGCGCCGAATCCACCCAGACCACCCATCACTTCCGGGCGGCGGGTTTTTTTCACCACACCTTTGATTCGGTCAACCAGCGCATTACCTGCGTCAATATCAACACCGGCATCTTTGTAGCTGAGAGAAGTTTTGTTGGTCACGGCTCAAGTCCCCACGCGATTGCATAGCTAGTAAGAAAAATCGGCGCAATTCTAACAGTCCAGGCAAACGTTTGCGAGCCTATTCTCGGTGAGACGATTTTTTTTTCTGTGCGGCCTGCCAATGTGTCCAAACTTGAGTCTGTTCACGAAAATGAAACCGGTTTCGGTTTTCTCCTTGCAACAGGAATCACCTTTGCACATCATTCAGATGAAACCGGTTTCTGTAATTGTTTTTGCAGAAAATAACGCAGAATGAGGGAAAGAGAATGTCAGGATTTAAAGAAGGTTTTCTGTGGGGTGGTGCGGTTGCGGCGCATCAGCTGGAAGGGGGCTGGAAAGAGGGTGGAAAAGGCGTTAGCGTTGCCGATGTCATGACCGCGGGCGCGCATGGCGTGCCGCGTGAAATCACTAACGGCGTGTTGCAGGGGAAAAATTACCCTAACCATGAAGCCATCGACTTCTACCATCGTTATAAAGAAGACATCAAACTCTTTGCCGAGATGGGGTTCAAATGCTTCCGCACTTCGATAGCCTGGACGCGGATCTTCCCGAAAGGGGATGAGCTGGAACCTAACGAGGCTGGCCTGAAATTCTATGACGATCTGTTCGACGAGTGCCTGAAGCACGGCATTGAGCCGGTCATCACGCTCTCTCACTTCGAGATGCCTTTCCATCTGGTCACCGAATACGGCGGCTGGCGTAACCGTAAACTGATCGATTTCTTTGTCCGTTTCTCAAAAGTGGTTTTCCAGCGTTATCAGCACAAAGTGAAGTACTGGATGACCTTTAACGAGATCAACAACCAGGCGAACTTCCACGAAGACTTTGCGCCGTTTACCAACTCTGGGTTGAAGTATGAGCCGGGCGAAGACCGTGAGCCGGTAATGTTCCAGGCCGCGCACTATGAGCTTGTAGCCAGTGCACTGGCGGTAAAAGCGGGGCGTGAGATTAACCCGTCGCTGCAAATCGGCTGCATGATTGCCATGTGCCCGATTTATCCTCTGACCTGCGCGCCAGACGACATGATGATGGCGATGAACGCCATGCACCGTCGTTACTGGTTTACCGACGTTCACGTACGCGGCAAGTATCCGCAGCACCTGCTCAACTACTTTGAGCGTCGTGGCTTTGCGTTGGATATTACCGAAGAAGATAAAGCCGCACTTAAGCAGGGATGTGTGGACTACATCGGATTCAGCTATTACATGTCCTTCGCCACCAAAGCGACGGCTGACAACCCGCAGCTGGATTACGACGAGAGCAAGAGCCTGGTCTCCAACCCATATGTGCAGAAATCCGACTGGGGCTGGCAGATTGACCCGGTGGGGCTGCGTTACTCCCTGAACTGGTTCTGGGATCACTACCAGTTGCCGCTGTTCATCGTTGAGAACGGTTTTGGTGCTATTGACGTGCAGGAGAGCGACGGTACGGTGAACGACCAGTACCGCATTGACTACCTTGCCGCACACATCCGTGAAATGAAAAAAGCAGTGGTTGAAGATGGCGTTGACCTGATGGGGTATACCCCGTGGGGCTGTATTGACCTGGTGTCTGCCGGTACCGGCGAAATGAAAAAACGCTACGGCTTTATCTTTGTCGACAAAGATAACGAAGGCAACGGCACGCTGAACCGCAGCAAGAAGAAGTCGTTCGACTGGTATAAGCAGGTGATTGCGAGCAACGGCGATAACCTGTAATTGTCGGGTGGCGCTAACGCTTACCCGACCTACACTTTCCGTAGGCCCGCGTAAGCGTAGCGCCACCGGGCAGAACCTCGCACTCAAGCCGGAGATATACCTCCGGTTTTTTTATCTTTGCTTGATCGCTGTCAAGCAAGATGGGTATGGCCTAATCCGAAAAAAGCGGTATAATCCCGCGATTTTTTTGCGGATGCCACCTCAGAGGAGAAAGAGAATGAAGATTGTGGAAGTGAAACACCCACTCGTTAAACACAAGTTGGGCCTGATGCGTGAGCATGACATCAGCACGAAGCGTTTTCGCGAACTGGCTTCTGAAGTGGGCAGCCTGCTGACCTACGAAGCAACCTCCGATCTGGAAACAGAAAAAGTCACCATCGAAGGCTGGAACGGCCCGGTGCAGGTTGAACAGATCAAAGGTAAGAAAATTACCGTTGTGCCTATTCTGCGTGCCGGTCTTGGCATGATGGAAGGTGTGCTGGAGCACGTGCCAAGCGCGCGTATCAGCGTCGTCGGTATCTACCGTAATGAAGAGACGCTGGAGCCGGTTCCTTACTTCCAGAAGCTGGTGTCTAATATCGACGAGCGTATGGCGCTGGTGGTTGACCCGATGCTGGCGACCGGCGGTTCTATGATTGCCACCATTGACCTGCTGAAAAAAGCGGGCTGCAGCAGCATTAAAGTGCTGGTGCTGGTTGCGGCACCGGAAGGTATCGCGGCGCTGGAAAAAGCGCACCCGGACGTTGAACTGTATACCGCATCTATCGACCAGGGGCTGAATGAGCACGGGTACATCATCCCGGGGCTTGGCGATGCCGGCGATAAGATTTTTGGTACTAAGTAATCGAATAACGATAAATAAGCCGACTTTGATAGTCGGCTTTTTTTTGAATAAAACACCAACAATACTACTCAGAGGAAAACACTATGACGCGCCGTGCTATCGGGGTGAGTGAAAGACCGCCGCTTTTACAGACTATCCCGCTTAGTTTGCAGCACCTGTTCGCTATGTTTGGCGCAACCGTGCTGGTGCCAATCCTGTTTCACATTAATCCGGCTACCGTGCTGCTGTTCAACGGTATCGGGACGCTGTTGTACCTCTTTATCTGTAAAGGCAAAATCCCGGCGTATCTGGGGTCGAGCTTCGCCTTTATTTCTCCGGTCCTGTTGCTGCTACCGCTTGGGTACGAAGTCGCGCTGGGCGGCTTTATCATGTGTGGCGTGCTGTTCTGCGTGGTGTCCTTCATTGTGAAGAAAGCCGGTACTGGCTGGCTGGATGTAATGTTCCCGCCTGCGGCGATGGGCGCAATCGTTGCCGTTATCGGTCTGGAACTGGCCGGTGTGGCGGCGAATATGGCTGGTTTACTGCCTGCTGACGGTCAGTCACCGGATTCCAAAACCATTATCATTTCTCTGGTGACGCTGGGCGTAACGGTGTTTGGCTCCGTGCTGTTCCGTGGTTTCATGGCGATTATCCCGATCCTGATCGGGGTGCTGGCAGGTTATGCGCTCTCCTTTATGATGGGTGTTGTCGATACCGCGCCAATTGCCCAGGCGCACTGGTTTGCCCTGCCAACCTTCTATACACCACGCTTTGAATGGTTTGCTATCTTCACTATCCTGCCTGCGGCGCTGGTGGTGATTGCTGAGCACGTTGGTCACCTGGTGGTGACGGCGAATATCGTGAAACGCGATCTGATCCGCGACCCGGGTCTGCACCGTTCTATGTTTGCTAACGGCTTCTCTACCATTATCTCCGGTTTCTTCGGCTCTACGCCAAACACCACTTACGGTGAGAACATTGGTGTGATGGCCATTACCCGTGTCTACAGTACCTGGGTTATCGGCGGTGCGGCCATCATTGCTATCCTGCTGTCTTGTGTGGGCAAACTGGCGGCGGCGATCCAGATCATCCCGGTACCGGTGATGGGCGGTGTTTCTCTGCTGCTTTATGGGGTAATCGGGGCGTCTGGTATTCGCGTACTGATTGAATCCAAAGTGGACTACAGTAAAGCGCAGAATCTGATCCTGACCTCCGTGATCCTGATCATCGGCGTGAGCGGTGCCAAGGTACACATCGGTGCGGCCGAGCTGAAAGGCATGGCGCTGGCGACCATCGTTGGCGTGGGCCTGAGCTTGATTTTCAAGCTGATTTCCGTGATCCGCCCGGAAGAGGTGGTGCTGGACGCCGACGAAAGCGAAAAAGCGTCACATTGATCGTAAAACCGGGCGGGCGATCCGCCCGGTTCTCTCCTTGCTGGTTCCGTGTTAAACTCCGTTCCGATTTTATGTAAGATCTGGTTGAGGTACTTCTGAACGGACCGGCACAGCTCTCTCTGCCACTTTATCTCCCTGACGACGAAACTTTCGCGAGTTTCTGGCCGGGTGATAACCCCTCTTTACTGGCTGCACTGCAAAACGTGCTGCGTCAGGAACACAGCGGATACATCTATATCTGGTCACGCGAAGGTGCGGGGCGCAGCCACCTGCTGCATGCCGCCTGTGCGGAACTTTCTGCGCGTGGTGATGCGGTAGGTTATGTGCCGCTGGATAAACGTACCTGGTTTGTACCTGAAGTTATGGAGGGAATGGAACATCTCTCACTGGTCTGCATTGATAATATCGAATGCGTGGCGGGGGATGAGCCGTGGGAAATGGCGATTTTTAACCTCTACAACCGCATTCTGGAGTCGGGTAAAACCCGGCTGCTGATCACCGGCGATCGTCCGCCACGCCAGCTCAATCTGGGGCTGCCGGATCTGGCTTCCCGTCTTGACTGGGGGCAAATCTATAAGCTCCAGCCGCTGTCGGATGAAGACAAGCTCCAGGCGTTACAGCTGCGCGCAAAGCAGCGTGGGTTTGAGCTGCCGGAAGACGTGGGCCGTTTTCTGCTCAAGCGTCTGGATCGTGAAATGCGTACCCTCTTTGATACGCTCGATCAGCTCGATCGCGCCTCCATTACCGCCCAGCGCAAGCTGACGATTCCGTTTGTGAAAGATATTCTCAAGCTTTAAGTTTTTTGCCCGGTGGCGGCTGCGCCTTACCGGGCAAAACAATCAGACGCAATCCCTCAACAAATGCTCCACCAGCAGCGGAACTGGTCTCCCCGATGCCACGCTTCGCCCGCTCTCACGCCACAGCGCCGTACCGCTGATATCCAGATGCGCCCACGGGATCGTTGGTGGACAAAAGTGATGTAGCAGCCACGCCGCCGAGGCACTGATTGCCGCGTTATTGCCTGGTGTATTGCAGAGATCGGCGATGGCGCTATCGGTCTGCTTTTTCAGCCGTGCATCCAGCGGTAGCGACCAGACTTCATCGCCGCTCTGTTTACCCGCGCGGGTCAGTGCCTGACGCAGAGGCTCATCCTGCGTCATCAATCCGCTCAGTTCATACCCCAGCGCTTTTACCACCGCGCCAGTGAGTGTGGCCATATCAATAATATAGTGCGCCTGCGGATGCCGCTTGCTGGCCCAGGCAATCGCATCTGCCAGTACCAGCCGACCTTCGGCATCGGTGTTGTTGATTTCAACCGTAGTGCCGTTGCAGGCGCGTGCGACCGTACCGGGCTGCATGGCATCGGGACCGATGGCATTTTCCGCTAGCGCCAGCACGCCCATGATGCGTACGGGCAGCGCCAGCTCTGCGACGGTCAGCATCAGCCCCAGCACGTTTGCCGCCCCGCACATGTCATACTTCATGGTATACATGCCCGCGCCTTCTTTCAGCCACAAGCCACCGGTATCAAACGTAATGCCTTTACCCACGTAGCAGCGCACCGGGCCATCAGTGACTCCGTCATAGTGGATGGCCAGCAGACGTGGCGGACAGGATGCCCCTTTGCCCACGGCGTGCAACAGCCCCAGACCTTGTTCAATGATTTGTGTTTCATCAAGTACTTCACATCGCAGGGCGGGGAAGTCGGCACACCGTTTTTGGGCCTCTTCCACTACATACTCAGGCGTGCAGCGATCGGATGGCATATCCGCCAGACGCCGTGCCGCCACCATGCCATGGGCAATGGCCTGCTGCTGGTGGAAGATAGCCTCGAGTCTGTCCTGCTGCTCCGGCAAACAAAGAGCGGTTATATGCTGTAGACGTACCGCTGATTCGTTGGTTTTCTTTAGCTTTAAGTCGCTGAGCCTGTGTGCCTGATTAAAGAGAAAACGCAGTACTTGCGCTAGCACAACATCGTTGATATCCGTGACGTCCAGTACCACATCAGGACTGGCGGGTGAGGCCAGGAGTGGGCGCAGCGCCGTGAGTAATTCTTCGGTCAGGCTATCGTGCCAGAGCGCATCCGGCAGCAGGGTGATTCGGGAAAAAGGCGCACAGCCAAAGCGGGTGTCCGTGATGCAATCCGGGTCACGCATCTCGGCGATAAGCGCTGTCTTCGGCAGCAGGTTACAGGTGGTACGGGCGATTAAATGGCTCTGCGGCTTCGCATCTGAAAGCGCGGTAATAAGCTGATATGTAATCATCATTGTTCCTCAATCGGCGCGCGGATCCGCGCGGCGTAAGCCTGCATCCATTCCTCATCCACGGCCTGATAATGCGTCTTCTCATGCAGACGCTCGGTGCGAAACACAGTAAGAGGCTGGCGAGCGGTAGCAACCACGAACGAGAACGTTTTGATGTTGGTCGCAGCGCCAAATTCGCCCTTGTTGTTCATGCAAACGACGGAAAGATCGCCCACACGACCGAAGCGCGACATAAGTCTGTCCTCCAGCTCAAAGACGACCGAGTCGGCAGCCTGCTGCGGCGACATTCCCTGTGCCATACGACGAACGATTTCATAGCTGGTACAGCCTTTCATCAGATCTTCACCGACGCCCGTGGCGGTGGCTGCACCGGTTTCACTGTCGCAGTAAAACCCGGAGCCAATTATTGGTGAATCACCAATCCGCCCCCGCTTTTTCATAAACAGCCCGCTGGTGGAGGTCGCGACGCTCATCGAACCCTGTTTATCGAGGCCGATAATGCCGACGGTATCGTGGCCATCATAGGGACTCAGGCCCTTGTCCAGCGTCTCCCGGCAGCGTTTGCGGTAATGCTGCATTGCCCGGTCGGTGAGCATGGTTTTGTTGGCAAAACCCTGGCTTAGCGCCCATTCCCGAGCACCCTGGCCAACCAGCAGGCTGTTATAGCGCTGGCGACTCAGCGCGTGGGCCACTCGTACCGGGTTGGCGATATCCACCAGATTACCGACTGCGCCAAAGGCCAGCGTGTCGCCATCCATATAAGCAGCATCCAGCTCAACTTCACCGTTCTCCGTTGGCAGCCCGCCGTAACCGACAGATTTATAAAGCGGAAAGTCTTCGACCGTCGCTACGGCATCCACCACCGCCGCAGCGACCGGTTTCCCCGCAGCCAGCGCCGACGCAGACTCTGTTACTCCTTCAAGCGCCATTCGCCAGGTTGCGATAATTCCCCACATGCTTTACTCCTGTTTTGCAAGGGTGGTGTCGGATTGCGTAACGGTGGCAATTTCCGCCGCGCGGTACTGTTTGTCCACGATACGCATGAAAGGCAGATACAGCATGGCGCCAATCAGCAGGTTGATAAGTTGCATGACGCTACCGCTGAGGTGTCCGGTGACGATAAAACCGCTGATGACGGGAGGCAGCGTCCAGGGGATAAACACCCCGGTAGTGACGGCAACCGCGCCAATTTTCATTGCTGCATACTGCACGGTGACCAGCACCAGTGGGACAAGATTGAAGGGAATGAGCATTATGGGGTTCATGATCACCGGCAGGCCAAACAATATTGGCTCGTTGATGTTGAACACCGATGCTCCCGCGCCCAGTCGTGCGACTTCGCGCATATTTTTACTGCGGGCAAAAATGAGCATCGCAATCACCAGCGACAGCGTTGCCCCTGCGCCGCCCATCCAGATCATGTCAAAAAATTGCTCAGTGATGATGTGCGGCGGGGTTGTGCCGGCCTGGATAGCAGCGATGTTGTCGGTCTGGTTCTCCATCCACAACGGGCGAATAATGCCGTTGATCATCGAGCCTGAGTTAATGCCCACTGACCACAGAATAGTGATGCTGAAGACGGTCATCAGCGCGCCAAAGTAAGAGGTGCCGTAGTGACGCACCGGTGTAGCAACGACTTCATAAATGAACTGGTGAATGGTGTTGTAGTGGGTATTTTCAAAGACGATGCGAATAATCAGCACCAGAATCATCACCAGCAACGCCGGGATCAGCGCCGCAAACGACTCCTGCACCGCTGGCGGTACGCCATCTGGCATTTTGATGACCAGATTTTTGCGCTTCAGCCAGCAGAACAGCTCCGTCCACAGCAGCGAACCTATCATCGCCACAAACAGCCCTTTACTGCCAATCCACTCAACGGGTATCACGGTGATGCCGCCGTTTTCAGCCACTTTGATAAAGGGGGTCAGGATAAGGAAAGCGACCAGCGACAGAATACCGCAGGAGATGCGATCTTCACCGTAGTGCTCGGCCAGGCGAAACGCCACCAGGAAGCTGATGAACAGCGACATGGTCGAGAACACCGCATTAAACGGGATCTCGATAATGGCACTCCAGCTTTCACCAAAGGCCTGAGACATAAACTGCTGGTAGGTTTGATTCGGGAACGACGAGATCACCAGCAGAATAGAGCCGACGATGATAAATGGCATGAATGAAACGTAGGCACCGCGAATCGCACCCAGATGACGCTGCTGAGCCGTTTTGGCCGCCAGCGGCATCAGTTTTGCTTCAAGAAATCCCAGAACATTGTTCATTGTGAACTCCGTACAAGATTGAGTGGTGTTGTTTATGTTATGTGTGTGGATTATCAGTGAAGCGTGGCGAACGAAAGGTGAAATCGGTCACAAAGCATTCGTTGATGTTATATAAGTCTTATAAGATTAGTTTAATGGAGCTTTGCGATGGAAATTAAACTGCACGCCAATGCCACGACGACACCACGCATTCGTCGCTACCTCCAGCAGTCTGATAAAAGCGACAGAGAGCTTGCAGTTGAGCTCGGGATCTCGGTGACCACCGTCAGGCGCTGGCGCAATCGCGAACAGGTTTCAGATAACCATACGACGCCAAAAGTGATACACAAAGCGATGAGACAAGAGCAGGTGGCTCTGGTCAATACGCTGCGTGACATACTGGGCGCACTGCTGGATGAGTTGCTGCTTCTGGTGAATGACGTTCTGGGGATCCCCGTTTCCAGAGCGACCCTGAACCGTTATCTGAAGCCCGCCTCGGCAACACAGAAGGGGGCACCGTTGCAGGGTAAAAAGGCGCTGAAAGCAGGCATCGTGCCGCATCAGCTGGAGTTACATCATCTGCCTTTGTCGCTGCATATGGACGATGGTGGGGAGCAACACCTGCTGTGGGCACGTGAGCCGGTGAGCGGCTGGTGTTTTGCCCGGCTTTACGCGGGCGTATCACCTCAGCTCCTGACCCGCTGGGTTCAGGCGTTACTTGAAGCGTGTCCGGCGCTTATACAATCTATTGAGACTTTTGGTTTTGACATAACGCTGCCGGGGCAAGATATCGCCGTAAAAGTGCATGCGCAAAAACACAGCGCTGTACAGGTCGCAGCACCTTTACAGAACATTATCCCGCGCGTGAAAAATGTACCTGCCGGAGAGTTGCTCATTCAGCTGTGTGAATTTTATAACCAGGGTAAAGCGCAGAAAAAGCTGGGAGACAGTACGCCGCAGGCGTTTTTGAACGCGCTGCGGCGGGGGGATTAGAGGATATCGAGTACGTCTTCCGGCGGGCGTCCAATGCGTGCGTGGCCGTTTGCCACGACTATCGGGCGCTCGATCAGCTTAGGATTTTCAACCATAGCCTGCACAAGCTCGGCCTCAGTGAGACGGGTGTCATCCAGATTGAGCGGCTTGTACAAGTCTTCTTTCTGGCGCATCAGCTCTCTTGCACTTCCCATACCCAGCATGTGCAACAGCTGGCGAATCGTCTGCGCGTCCGGCGGTGTCTCGAGATAGAGCACCACTTCCGGGTCAATACCGTTAGACTTCAGCAGGCTCAGGGTATCGCGGCTCTTGGAGCAGCGCGGATTGTGGTAAATTTTTACGGCGTCTGTCATGACGTGAATTCTCCTTTATTACATCTTCTCGTACGGCTTGAAGCGCTGTTGCAGGCCGCGAAGCTGATCGATACGCGCGTCGTAACGGGCCTGCTGGAGGCTGCCGAGTTTGACCTGCGCGCTGGCGCTGCTGAGTGCAGAAATAGCCTGGTCGAGGCGCCCCACCAGGGCAAAGCCTTCGGCACGCGCCGCCAGCTCCTGATCGCGGTTGCCCAGTTGGGCTTCCGCCTGAGCGAGCAGATCCCAGCCGTTTTGGTCGTCTTTATTATTAAAGGTATAGCGGTTCAGAATGGTCGCCGCTTCAGCAGGTTGACCACCCTGTAAGTAAGCGTTCGCCAGGTTAAGCTGCAGCACCGGGTTGGTACGGACGTCCTTCGCCCCTTTCAGGCGATTAATGGCATCGGTGGTTTTCTTCTGCCCCAGATCGATATCCGTCGAGAGATCGAGATACCACGGATTATTCGGGTCGGCGGCCAGAAGGGGTTGCAGCGCTTTACGCGCCTCGTCGTATTTGCTGGCTTCCATCGCCTGTAGTGCCTGACCATACTGCGCGGCATTCTTTTCTCGCACGTTGCCTTTCGCCAGGGAGTCCAGCAGATCGCTGGTGAGCTGGTTGCGCCCGGAATTGTACATCCCCAGCGTTCTCACTTTCGCCATGTAGAAATCTTGCGACGACTGGACCACGACCGGGCGCATCTGGTTGGCACGGTTACGCGCATCTGACAGGCGACTTTCCGGTAAGGGGTGGGTGAGCAGAATTTCTGGTGGACGGGAAGAATAACGCGCCTGATCGAGCAGTTTTTCCAGGAAGCTCGGCATGGCCTGAGGGTCAAAGCCAGAACGTTGCAGCACCTGAATCCCGATGCGGTCCGCTTCCTGTTCGTTTTGTTGTGTAAAGCTAATCATCCCCTGCCGCGTTCCCGCCAGAGTACCGGTTAATGCCGCCATCCCGGCCTGCGGGCTGGCCATTGCCAGCAAAATAGAACCCAGCGCTCCAACCCAGGTCAGCGGGGCGTTACGTTTCTGGTCTTCCATCGCTCGCGCCAGGTGGCGCTGGGTGACGTGCGAAATTTCGTGCGCCATAACGGAAGCCAGCTGACTTTCGTTATCGGAGTAACGGAATAATGCCGAATGCAGCACCACGTTGCCGCCAAAGAAGGCGAAGGCGTTGATTTCGTCATTATTGATTAAATAGAAGTGAAAGGGCGTTTTTACCGAGTCGGCATGCGCAACCAGACGCATCCCCAGACCGTTGATGTACTGAACAAGTAACGGGTCATTGATGAGGGGGGCGCTACCGCGCAACTGGCGAACGTAGTAATCGCCCATTTGCATCTCTTGCCCAATGGAGAGCGTGCTTCCTGCTGTGGTGCCCATGTCCGGCAATGAATCGGACGAGTCGGCAAAAGCGGGCAACACCTGACCGACCGTCAGTGCGGCAATCAGTGTCGCAACCAGTGTTTTTTTCAACTGCCTGAACATAACCACGGTCCTGTATGTTGGTTGTGCTAATTTGACCGATGAACCGGCATATCGTTCATCTCTGTTGCCTTGCGAGTGTAGCCGTGTTGCAGCATGAAGAAAATCCCATTCATCAGGCTTTTGCGATTCGTGACAGAGAGACAAAAAGCGAAAGTCTTTTTTGTGACAGTTAGATACAATTCACATTCTCACTCCCGCCATTCGATTCAGGGAAGGGTTGTATGCTCGAAATGTTAATGCAGTGGTATCGGCGTCGGTTCAGCGACCCGGAAGCCATTGCTTTGTTGGTTATTCTGGTCGCCGGATTTGGCATTCTGTTCTTCTTCAGCGGTCTTCTCGCCCCCCTGCTGGTGGCGATTGTGCTGGCGTATCTGCTGGAATGGCCAACGGCACGGCTGGAACATATCGGCTGTTCCCGTCGCTGGGCGACCAGTATCGTACTGGTGTTGTTTGTCGGCATTCTGCTGCTGATGGCGTTTGTTGTCATGCCGGTTGCCTGGCAGCAGGGAATCAACTTGATCCGCGATATGCCGGGCATGTTGAATAAACTTTCTGATTTTGCCGCCACGCTGCCGCGTCGCTATCCAGCCCTGATGGATGCCGGGATTATCGACGCGATGGCCGAAAATATGCGCGCCCGCATCATGACCATGGGCGATTCGGTGGTGAAATACTCGCTGGCCTCCCTGGTCGGGCTGCTGACGCTGGCGGTTTACCTCGTGCTCGTCCCGCTAATGGTGTTCTTCCTGGTCAAAGATAAAGAGCAGATGCTGAACGCCGTCAGGCGCATTTTGCCGCGTAATCGCGGGCTGGCAGGGCAGGTCTGGGAAGAGATGAACCAGCAGATCACCAACTACATTCGCGGCAAAGTGCTGGAGATGATTGTGGTCGGGGTCGCGACGTGGATTGGTTTCCTGATCTTCGGCCTGAACTACTCGCTGCTGCTGGCGGTGCTGGTGGGCCTCTCAGTCCTTATTCCGTATATCGGTGCGTTTGTGGTGACCATTCCGGTTGTGGGCGTCGCGCTGTTCCAGTTTGGCCTCGGGACTGAGTTCTGGAGCTGCTTCGCGGTGTATCTGATTATTCAGGGGCTGGACGGTAATCTGCTGGTGCCGGTACTGTTCTCAGAGGCGGTGAACCTGCATCCGCTGGTGATTATCTTATCCGTGGTGATTTTTGGTGGGTTGTGGGGGTTCTGGGGCGTGTTCTTTGCCATTCCGCTGGCAACACTGATTAAAGCCGTGGTTCACGCCTGGCCGGATGTGCCGGCGGTAGAAGACAAGTAGTTTTTGTGCGGCCTGATGGCCTCACCCCGCCCCTCTCCCACGGGAGAGGGCGTAAACACTAAAAACGGCAACCTGGGTTGCCGTTTTGCTGTTTATCAGGCACTTTGTTTCAGCCAGTTCAATACCACATCGTGGTGATTGCTGGTTTTGAAGTCATCAAACACATGTTCAACTTTACCGTCAGCGTCAATCAGGAAGCTGATGCGGTGAATGCCGTCGTAGGTTTTACCCATAAATGTCTTCTCGCCCCAGACGCCGAACTGCTCGCACACCTGATGGTCTTCGTCAGAAAGCAGCGTGAAGTTCAGCAGCTCTTTCTCGGCAAATCGTGACAGTTTTTCTGGTTTATCGGTGCTGATGCCCAGCACTTCCACGCCGACTTTTTTCAACTCGTCCATGTTGTCGCGTAAGCCGCAGGCCTGTACGGTGCAGCCGGGGGTCATGGCTTTCGGGTAGAAATAGACCAGAACACGCTGTCCCTGGAAGTCGGTCAAATTTACTTGCTCGCCGTCTTGATCCGGTAAGCTAAATTTCGGTGCGATATCACCGGCTTTCAGTGGATTCATTACTCAACTCCATCCTGTTCGTGCTGCGAATAATTGACGACGCTTATACTGCCCTGCGCGTTTAATTCTGTACAGAGGGCTTTGAACGCTTGCTCGATATTTGACGCATCCTGTGAGGCAGGGCTGTGTGCGGTAATTTGAATAAAGAGCGTGGGAACGGCGCTCTCGTCGCCCGGTTGTGTACGGGAAACGAGCTCAGCGATGTTCATCTGATGGCTGTCAAACAGCGCGGTAAAGCGCTCAATCAGATGGGGGGAATCAGGGACTTCAACCTGCACCCATACAGTCGCCGGCATGGCCGGACGCGGGCGCGCGGTGGTACGTTTCATCACGATCAGCAAATCCAGCTCCGCACCTTTCAGTGGCAGGGTAGATTCGATAAGCGTAATCGCATTCCATGTTCCGGACAGCAGCATAATAAACGTGAACTCTTCGCCCAGCATCGCCAGGCGGCTGTCTTCGATATTACAGCCGCAACTGCTCACGTGACGGGTGATGGTGTTCACGATACCCGGCCTGTCGGCACCCAGCGCAGTGATAACCAGGTAATGTTGTGATGAGGTTGTCAAACCTGTTCTTCCTTTGCATGGTTAAGTCTTCCTAAGGAAAGCATAAAAAAAACATGCATACAACCGCCTGAGGGCCTCAGGTCGCTTGCTTTTATTACAGTTCCAAACGTACCATTGAGACTCTTGTTCGCACAGAGGATGGCTCATGTTCACGGGAAGTATTGTCGCGCTTGTAACACCGATGGATGAAAAAGGTAATGTCTGCCGGTCAAGCATGAAGAAGCTGATTGATTACCATGTCGCCAATGGAACCTCGGCGATCGTTTCGGTAGGGACTACCGGTGAATCTGCAACGCTGAGCCACGAAGAGCACGGCGATGTGGTCATGCTGACCCTGGAGCTGGCTGACGGACGTATTCCTGTCATCGCGGGGACAGGAGCTAATGCAACCGCAGAAGCTATCAGTCTGACCAAACGTTTTAATGACAGCGGCATTGTGGGCTGTCTGACGGTAACCCCTTACTACAACCGTCCTACTCAGGAAGGTTTGTTCCAGCACTTCAAAGCCATCGCTGAACATACTGACTTGCCACAAATTCTGTATAATGTGCCGTCCCGTACTGGCTGCGATATGCTGCCGGAAACAGTCGTTCGTCTCGCGGAAGTAAAAAATATTATCGGTATTAAAGAGGCGACAGGGAACTTAAGCCGCGTTCATCAGATCAAAGAGCTGGTTTCAGACGACTTTATCCTGTTGAGTGGTGATGATGCGACCGCGCTGGACTTTATGCAGCTCGGTGGTCATGGCGTGATCTCCGTAACGGCAAACGTTGCGGCGCGCGATATGGCTGAAATGTGCAAACTGGCAGCAGCGGGTCACTTTGATGAAGCGCGTGTCATTAATCAGCGTCTGATGCCGTTGCACAATAAATTATTTGTCGAACCCAATCCGATCCCTGTGAAATGGGCATGTAAGGAGTTGGGACTTGTAGCAACCGATACGCTGCGTCTGCCAATGACACCGATTACCGACCATGGTCGTGAAATCGTTAAGGCAGCGCTGAAGCATGCCGGTTTGCTGTAAAGTTTAGGGAGATTTGATGGCTTATTCAGTACAGAAGTCGCGCCTGGCGAAGGTTGCGAGTGTTTCGCTTGTTATGCTGCTCGCTGCCTGTAGTTCAGACTCGCGCTACAAGCGCCAGGTGAGCGGTGATGAATCCTATCTGGATGCGACCCCGCTTGCTGAACTTCACGCACCGGCTGGTATGATCCTGCCGATTCAGAACGGCGATTATAATATCCCCGTGACCAACGGCAGCGGCCTGGTCGGTAAAGCGCTTGATATTCGTCCACCAGCACAGCCTCTGGCGCTGGTAAACGGGGCGCGTACTCAGTTCACGGGTGATACGGCGTCTCTGATGGTTGAGAGCGCGCGCGGTAGCACCCTGTGGCCGCAGGTGGTGAGCGTCATTCAGTCGAAGAACTACACCATTGATAAACGTGATGACGCCAGCCAGACGTTAACCACCGACTGGATCGAATGGAACCGTCTGGATGAAGATCAGCAGTACCGTGGTCGCTATCAAGTCTCCGTTAAACCACAAGGTTATCAGCAGGCGGTTAACGTTAAGCTGTTGAACCTGGAACAGGCGGGCAAACCGGTTGCAGATGCATCCTCCCTGCAGCGTTACAGCACCGAAATGCTGAACGTGATTGCTGCGGGTCTGGATAAGACCGCGACTGATGCCGCCAACGCAGCGCAGAGCCGCAACGGCGTGACGTTCGACGTTCAGAGCGGTGCGGATGATACCGGTCTGCCAATGCTGGTCGTTCGTGCACCGTTTAACCAGACCTGGCAGCGCCTGCCAGCGACGCTGGAAAAAGTGGGCATGAAAGTGACCGACAGCACGCGTTCAACCGGCAGCATCACGGCAACGTATAAGCCGCTGTCTGACAGCGCGTGGCAGGAACTGGGCGCTAAAGATCCTCAGCTTGCCTCCGGTGACTACAAGATTCAGGTAGGCGACCTTGATAACCGCAGTAGTCTGCAGTTTATCGATCCGAAAGGTCACACGCTGACCCAGTCGCAGAACGATGCGCTGGTCGCTGTCTTCCAGGCGGCATTCAGCAAATAAATATGAGGGCTGGTTAATCCAGCCCTTTTTATTTTAGTGCTACGCAAACGTGTGCGTGGCATAATATCCCCAGTTTTGAACACAAATCATCACACCAGGAGTAATGAAGATGCAGAAGCAAGCTGAGTTGTATCGTGGCAAAGCGAAGACCGTATACAGCACGGAAAACCCGGATCTGTTGGTGCTCGAGTTCCGCAATGATACGTCAGCAGGGGATGGCGCACGCATTGAGCAGTTCGATCGTAAAGGCATGGTGAACAACAAGTTCAACCACTTCATTATGACTAAGCTGGCCGAAGCGGGTATCCCGACTCAGATGGAAGCGTTGCTGTCCGATACGGAATGTCTGGTGAAGAAGCTGGATATGGTTCCGGTTGAGTGCGTCGTTCGTAACCGTGCCGCGGGCTCCCTGGTGAAGCGTCTGGGCATTGAAGAAGGTATCGAGCTGAATCCACCGCTGTTCGACCTGTTCCTGAAAAACGATGCCATGCACGATCCGATGGTCAATGATTCCTACTGCGAAACCTTCGGCTGGGTGAATAAAGAGAACCTGGCGCGTATGAAAGAGCTGACCTACAAAGCCAACGACGTGCTGAAAAAACTGTTTGATGACGCGGGCCTGATCCTCGTCGACTTCAAGCTGGAGTTTGGCCTGTTCAAAGGTGAAGTTGTCCTGGGCGACGAATTCTCACCAGACGGTAGCCGCCTGTGGGATAAAGAAACTCTGGATAAAATGGACAAAGACCGTTTCCGTCAGAGCCTGGGTGGCCTGATTGAAGCGTACGAAGCCGTTGCTCACCGTTTAGGCGTTAAGCTCGACTAACTCCCTCAGTTGCCAAAGGATGTTCGCATCCTTTGGCGTCTTACCTTTGTTTCCTATGGTAATCTTGCCGTTAACCGCCTACGATCATAGCTATTATTAATGGAATAGTTCGAGGTGGTTATGCGCTGGCAAGGGCGTCGTGAAAGTGACAATGTAGAAGACAGACGCAGTGATGGCGGTGGCGGCCCTTCCATGGGCGGGCCCGGCTTCCGGTTACCCAGCGGGAAGGGTGGGATCATTCTGCTGATTGTGGTGCTGGTCGCGGGGTATTACGGGGTCGATCTCACCGGTTTGATGACCGGTCAGCCGTTGCAACAGCAGCAACATTCTCAGCGCTCCATCAGCCCAAATGAAGATGAAGCGGCCAAATTTACCTCTGTTATCCTCGCCACAACAGAAGACACCTGGGGTCAGTTGTTCGAGAAGATGGGGCGTTCCTACCAGCAACCGAAGCTGGTGATGTACCGCGGTGCAACCCGCACCGGATGCGGTACCGGTCAATCTGTGATGGGGCCGTTCTACTGCCCGGCAGATGGCACAGTTTATATCGATCTCTCTTTTTACGATGACATGAAGCGCAAGCTTGGCGCTGACGGTGATTTTGCCCAGGGCTACGTGATTGCGCATGAAGTCGGCCATCACGTGCAAAAGCTGCTGGGGATTGAGCCAAAAGTGCGTCAGCTTCAGCAAAATGCTTCGCAGGCTGAAGTTAACCGCCTTTCGGTAAAAATGGAGCTTCAGGCGGACTGCTTTGCCGGCGTCTGGGGCCATAGCATGCAGCAGCAGGGTGTTCTGGAGTCCGGCGATCTTGAAGAGGCGCTGAACGCCGCGCAGGCTATCGGCGATGACCGTCTTCAGCAACAGAGCCAGGGGCGCGTGGTGCCGGACAGTTTCACTCACGGTACATCGCAACAACGTTACAGCTGGTTTAAACGCGGTTTCGACAGCGGCGATCCGGCGCAGTGTAATACCTTCGGCAAAGCGATGTAATGGCGTCGTTTGAACAGCTGATCGGCGAGCTTGAGCGCACTGGTCAACGTCGGCTGGTGGTGCTGAGCGGTGATGAGCAATGGACGTTATCGCAGGCTGCGGCTCTGCGAGAGACGTTACCAGGAGACTGGGTGTGGCTGGACGAACAGCCATCAAAAGCCATCAGTAGCCTGCTGGGACGCGAGTTCCGGCATGCTGTCTTTGACGCCAGCGCCGGGTTTGATGTCGCCGCGTTTGCCGCCCTGAGCGGAACGCTGAGCGCCGGAAGTCTTCTGGTGCTGCGTGTTCCGCCGCTCGCGCACTGGGCTGAACATCCCGATCAGGATTCCCTGCGCTGGAGCGATAGCGCCGAAGCGATAGCTACTCCGCATTTTGTCCGCCATTTTTGCCGGACCGTTGCCGCCGATCCCGATGCGATTGTGTGGCTTCAGGGGCACCCTTTTTCGCTTCCTCCTTTTCCCGACGCACCCGACTGGCTGCCTGCCAGCGGGGGACCGCAACGCGAGCAGGCTGAGATCCTCAATGTGCTTGAGGGGATGTCGCCTGGCATCGTGGCCGTCACCGCCGCGCGCGGGCGCGGAAAGTCAGCCCTGGCGGGAATGTTGCTGAATCGCATTGCGGGCAGCGCTGTGGTCACCGCCCCAGCGAAGGGGGCGACGGATGTTATCGCCCGTTTTGCAGGAGAGCATTTCAATTTTATGGCCCCGGATGCGCTTCTGGCCTCCTCATTGCAGGCTGACTGGCTAATTGTCGATGAAGCAGCTGCGATCCCCGGCCCACTACTTGAAAAGCTGGTATTGCGTTTTCCTCGCGTGTTGTTGACCACGACGGTTCAGGGTTATGAGGGGACGGGAAGAGGGTTCTTATTAAAATTCTGCGCCCGGTTTACCGGATTGCAGCGCTTCAGCTTATCTGTACCGATTCGCTGGGCTGCGGGCTGCCCGCTTGAGCGGGTCGTCGCCAGCGCACTGCTTTTTGACGATACGCTTCTCGATCGCCGCCCGGAAGGTGAGGTGCGTTTGACCTCTCTGGAACCGGAGGCGTGGGAACGCCAACCGGCACTTGTGACACGCGTTTACGAGCTACTCTGTGCGGCTCATTATCGCACCTCACCGCTTGATTTACGCCGCATGATGGACGCACCCGGGCAGCATTTTGCCGTCGCCCAGACAGACTCTGATATCGCCGGGGCGCTCTGGCTGGTGGATGAGGGCGGGTTATCACCCGAGCTTAGCCGCGCCGTCTGGGCGGGGTATCGGCGTCCTCGTGGGAACCTGGTGGCACAGTCTCTGGCAGCCCATGGCGGATCGCCACTGGCGGCGACGCTCAAAGGCAGACGGGTGACTCGTATTGCTGTACACCCTTATCGTCAGCGGGAGGGCATCGGTCAGGCGCTGATTCGCAACGCCAGCGGTGAGGATTATCTGTCGGTGAGTTTTGGCTATACCGATGAGCTTTGGCATTTCTGGCAGCAATGCGGTTTTGTGCTGGTGCGGATGGGCAGCCATCGTGAAGCCAGCAGTGGCTGTTTTACCGCAATGGCGCTGCTGCCGCTGAGCAAGGTGGGGCATCAGTTGTGTGAGCAGGCGCAACTGCGTCTGAAGCGCGATGCGCGGGTGTTATCGGCCTGGAACGGTGAAAAGATCCCGGTGGACGATGGCTGGGAAGCTACCCTTAATAATGACGACTGGCTTGAGCTGGCCGGGTTTGCCTTTGCGCACCGGGCATTTTCAACCTCCGTCGCTGCGCTAACGCGTCTGCTGCTGAGTGTGGACACGCCTCTCCCGGCACTGCGCGATAAGATGGCAGGGAAAGCGGATGACCTCGGGCGAAAAGCGTTGCTGGCAAAGCTCCGCAGCGAAACAGCGCAAGCGCTTGAAAGTCTGGATAAAGCGCGCTGTCAGCAGCTGAAAAACGCTATTTTGCAATGGCAATTTTTTCAATGACTTCTTCAGTAAAGTGGCATGGTCATTCCCGCCGGGAGGCGTAGAATCCAGGTCATCTATTAAGGAGATCACCATGAAACACGACCATTTTGTTGTTCAAAGCCCTGACAAACCGGCTAAACAGTTACTGCTGCTGTTTCATGGTGTTGGTGATAATGCCGTCAACATGGGCCAGATTGGCAGCTGGTTTGCACCTGTTTTCCCGGATGCCTTGATTATCAGCATCGGTGGCATAGAGCCATGTGGCCCGAACGGTCGGCAGTGGTTCTCTGTGCAGGGCGTGACGGAAGAGAATCGTCAGGCTCGTATTGACGCCGTCATGCCAGCGTTTATTGATATCGTGCGCTACTGGCAGCAGCAGAGCGGCGTGGGGGCTGACGCCACCGCGTTGATTGGCTTCTCGCAGGGGTCAATCATGTCGCTGGAAAGCGTAAAAGCGCAACCGGGTCTGGTGTCACGCGTCATTGCATTTAACGGTCGTTTTGCGACGTTACCGACGATCGCCACCACGCAGACGACGATCCACCTGATCCACGGTGGTGAAGACCGTGTGATTGAGCTCTCGCATGCAGTTGCCGCCCAGGAAGCGCTGATTCGCGAAGGTGGGGATGTGACGCTGGATATCGTTGACGATTTGGGGCATGCCATTGACGATCGCAGTATACAGTTTGCGCTCGACCATCTGCGCTATACCGTACCGAAGCACTATTTTGATGAAGCGCTCAGCGGCGGTAAGCCGGATGACAATGATATTGTAGAGTTTATGTGAGGTTATCCCCTCTCCTCAGGAGAGGGGAGCCAGACTGATTACTTCTTCTGGTCCTTCTTCGGCCAGTCGTCGTCATCGTCCCACTTGTCGTTAAAATCACGGTGTGGTGGCAGATCCGGCTTGTTAGCGAGAAATTTTTTATGGTCAACGCGCTTAAGATCTTTAATCACGTTAAGCAACACGCCAACCAGAAAAACTAACACCAAAATCCACCAGTATTTTGAAAGCCAATCCATTCGCTATTCCTCTCAGAGCGTTCGTCAGGCGACGAGTTGCTCCATAATGCGTTGATACATACGGGCCAGCAGTTGCAAATCTGCGGCATTCACACACTCATTGATTTTATGAATGGTCGCGTTCACTGGCCCCAGTTCGACAACCTGGGCGCCCATGCGGGCGATAAAGCGTCCGTCAGAGGTGCCACCCGTCGTCAGCAGCTGTGGCTTAATTTCATTATAGTGCTCGATGGCGTTCACTACCGCATCCACCAGTTTGCCACGCTGCGTCAGGAACGGCTGACCGGAAAGCCACCAGTCCACGGTGTAGCGCAGGTTATATTTCTCAAGCAGGGCGACAACACGCGCTTTGATCATCTCATCGGTCAGTTCAGTGCTGAAGCGGAAGTTAAACTGGACGAAGAAATCACCCGGGATCACGTTGTTGCTGCCGGTCCCGGCTTTGACATTTGCAATCTGCATACTGGTCGGTGGGAAGAACTCATTGCCTTTGTCCCACTCAATCGCCACCAGTTCGTTCAGCATCGGCGCAGCGCGATGGACCGGGTTATCGGCCAGATGCGGATATGCAACATGCCCCTGAACCCCGTGAATGGTCAGGTTACAGGTCAGCGAGCCACGGCGACCATTTTTGACGACATCACCCACCACTTCAGTACTGGACGGCTCTCCGACCAGACAGTAGTCGAGACGCTCGTTTCGCGCCATCAGTGCTTCAACAACCTTCACGGTACCGTTATGGGCACTGGCCTCTTCATCTGAGGTGATTAAAAATGCGAGACGGTTTTTATGGTTCGGATGCTGGGCAACAAAACGCTCTGCTGCCACGACCATCGCCGCCAGAGAGCCTTTCATGTCTGCCGCACCGCGACCAAACAGCATGCCATCGCGGATGGTCGGTTCAAACGGCGGGTTAATCCAGCGATCCGCATCACCTGCGGGAACGACATCAGTATGCCCGGCAAAGGCCAGAGTTTCGCCCTGACCACGCCACGCCCAGAAGTTCTGGGTATCGCCAAAATCCATGCGTTCGACGGTAAAACCGATGGCACGCAGGCGCTCAATCATTAATGCCTGACAACCTGCGTCGTCCGGGCTAAGGGAAGGACGGCGAATAAGCTGCTGAGTCAGCTCAATGACCGGGCATGACATAAACTACACCTCAACGAAAAAAGTCGGAATAAAGGGTTTCACTGAAACCCAGCAGCATAGGCTGCCCGGGCGCGCAGAGCAATGGGCGTTTGATAATTGCTGGCATCTCGAGCATCAGTTTTGCCGCGCTGTCGGCGTTATTGATGCTGGCGCGCAGAGATTCATCCAGTTTACGCCAGGTGGTGCCGCGTGTATTCAGCAGGGCTTCCCAGCCCAGTTCTTTGATGGCGTTATGCAGAAATTCTGCATCAAGCCCATCGGCGCGGTAATCATGGAAGCGGTGCTCCACGTTGTTCGCGTCCAGCCAGCGGCGGGCTTTTTTGATGGTGTCACAGTTTTTAATGCCGTACATCACAACCATGGTGAATCCTTTTGTTCCTGTGGTGATAAAACGTTCAATAAATTCGAAGATATATCCTTAAGCAGAATATAACACATTCAAGAATTGTCTTAATTTACTCATCATCTTAATTCAACTCACACTTGTACGCTGAATATTCTTTCAACATTTAAGCATAGATGTCCATAAGGTTTAAATTGCCAATAAACTCAGTAAGTAAAATAAAACTCACCTGCTCGTATGGTTATTTCTAAATATTGCTTGCCGTCACAAAAAATTTAAGGTTCTCCGTTCATATTTATCATAATTCTCTGACAGTGGCGGGGTATAATCACAGCAATTGGTTAAATAGTCTTCACAATGATGATACGTTTTCGTAGAATGCGCATAATAATAAGAGAGGTTGTTATGATTGAACGTGAACTGGGGAACTGGAAAGATTTTATCGAAGGCATGCTTCGTAAATGACATTCAGTAAGAATTGCAAGAGCACTTAAATAAGTAAAATAATCATAGTGTGAATTAATCACACAATAAAAAGGCGGCCGATAAAGCCGCCTTTTTTTATTTCAATCACTTACTCCGGGCGTTCCTTTAGCGGGAAGCGGCGACGCACCAGCACAAAGAACAGCGGAACGAAATAAATGGCCAGGATAGTGGCTGAAATCATACCGCCCATAACCCCGGTCCCTACCGCATGCTGGCTGCTGGAGCCTGCGCCGGTGCTGGTTGCCATCGGCAGTACGCCGAAAACAAATGCCAGTGACGTCATCAGGATCGGGCGTAAGCGTTGGCGACAGGCGTGCAGCGTGGCAGCCATCAGTTCGTGGCCTTTAGCATTCATCTCGTTAGCGAACTCAACGATCAGAATGGCGTTTTTCGCCGACAAACCGATAACGGTGAGTAGCCCCACCTGGAAGTAAACATCGTTCTCCAGGCCGCGCATCCAGGTTGCCAGCAGCGCGCCGATGACCCCAAGGGGAACCACCAGCATGACCGAGAACGGGACCGACCAGCTTTCATACAGTGCGGCAAGACAGAGGAAAACCACCAGCAGCGAAAGCGCATAAAGCGCGGGAGCCTGCGCCCCGGAGAGTCGCTCCTGGTATGACATGGCCGTCCACTCCAGACCAAAACCTGCAGGTAGCTGTTGCACCAGTTTTTCCATGGTATCCATGGCGGTACCGGTACTGACGCCCGGCGCGGCTTCCCCGACGATTTCAACCGCAGAATAGCCGTTATAGCGTTCCAGACGTGGTGAACCACTCTCCCAGTGCGAGGTGGCAAAGGCGGAGAACGGCACCATGCCGCCAGTATTATTTCGCACAAACCAGCGATTAATGTCATCCGGCAACATGCGGAACGGCGCGGCGGACTGGACATACACTTTTTTCACGCGGCCGCGATCCATAAAGTCATTTACATAGCTCGACCCCCACGCCGTTTGCAGGGTGTCGTTGATGTCGTTGATTGAGACGCCCAGCGCCTGCGCCTTACGCTGGTCGATATCCACCTGGAGCTGCGGGCTGTCATCAAGACCGTTGTGACGAACGCGTGTCAGACCGGCATCCTTCCCCGCCAGCTCTAAGAGCTTATCGCGTGCCGCCATCAGCGCTGTGTGACCCGCTCCGGCGTGATCCTGCAACTCCATATCAAACCCGGCGGAGCTGCCCAGACCGCTAATCGCCGGTGGACTGCTGGCAAAGACGCGCGCTTCTTTGATATGTGCAAAGGCTTTCGTCGCGCGCTCAATAATGGCAAAGGAGGTTCCCGTTTTCGTGTCGCGCTCGTCCCAGTCTTTCAGGCGAACAAACATACGGGCGACGTTCTGCCCGTTTCCGCCAGGGCCGGAACCGACGGTGGAGAAGACCGATACAACGTTATCCTTCTCTTTCGTGAAGAAATACTGCTCCACTTTCTGAACCACTTTTAGCGTCTGCTGCTGCGTTGCGCCACTCGGGAGCTGCACCGAGGTGGTGAACATACCCCGGTCTTCCATCGGCAGGAATGAGGTCGGCAGATGGAGGAACAGCCAGACCATGCCGCCCAGCAACACCACATAAATCATCATCCAGCGCAGGCTGCGGTGAAGCACTCGCCCGACGGCAGATTCATATCGCGCGGCATTGCGGTTGAACATCCGGTTAAACCAGCCGAAGAACCCTTTTTGGCCGTGATGCTCCCCTTTGTGCAGCGGCTTCAGGATTGTGGCGCAGAGCGCGGGGGTGAGGATCAATGCGACCAGCACGGAGAGCACCATTGCCGAGACGATGGTTATCGAGAACTGGCGGTAGATCGCCCCGGTGGTGCCGCCAAAGAAGGCCATCGGGATAAAGACCGCCGACAGCACCATTGCAATACCGACTAACGCCCCCTGAATTTGTCCCATGGATTTGCGCGTGGCCTGGCGCGGGGAAAGGCCTTCCTCGCTCATAATTCGCTCGACGTTTTCGACCACCACGATGGCATCATCTACCAGAAGGCCAATCGCCAGCACCATTGCAAACATCGTCAGGGTGTTAATGCTGTACCCAAACGCGTAAAGCACCGCAAAGGTTCCCAGCAGGACAACAGGGACGGCGATGGTTGGGATCAGCGTTGCGCGGAAGTTTTGCAGGAACAGGTACATGACCAGGAACACCAGCGCGATCGCTTCCAGCAGGGTCTTCATCACATCTTCAATTGAGGCTTTGACGAAGGAGGTGGTTTCATAGGCAACTTTATATTCCAGCCCGTGCGGGAAATACTGTGAAAGCTCATCCAGCCGATCTAAAACCAGTTTCGCTGTGGCCATTTCATTGGCGCCGGAGGCCAGTTTAATCCCCAGACCCGAGGCCTGATTGCCGTTAAAGCGGCTCAGGTAGTCGTACTTCTCTGCACCCATTTCCACCGTGGCGACATCACCCAGACGTACCTCCGAACCATCCTGATTCACGCGCAGGGTAATGTCGCGGAACTGCTCCGGGGTTTGAAGAAGTGACTGCGAATTAATGGTGGCATTCAGGGCTTGTTTATCGACGGATGGCGTCCCCCCTAGCTGCCCCACGGCAATCTGCGCGTTCTGGGCTTTGATGGCATTCGTTACGTCGGTTGCGGTCATCTGGTAGCTGTTGAGCTTGTTGGGATCGAGCCAGATGCGCATTGAGTATTGTGAACCGTAAGCGTCGATATCGCCTACGCCGTTAATTCGGCTGATGGGGTCCTGGATATTACTGGCGACGTAGTCCGCAATATCCTGCTTATCCATGGAACCATCAGTGGAGACAAACGCGATGGTCAAAATGTTGGTATCACCGGTTTTACGCACGGTCACACCCTGGTTCTGCACCGCCTGAGGCAGCTTACGCATGGCCGACTGCAGCTGGTTTTGCACCTGCTGCACGGCTTCATCAGGATTGGTGCCGGCAGTGAAGCTCAGCGTGACCGTCGCCTGACCTGTCGCGCTGCTTTGCGAGGACATGTACATCAGGTTATCCAGACCCGTCATGTTCTGTTCGATAACCTGTGTCACGGTATTTTCCAGCGTCTGTGCGGATGCTCCTGGATAGTTGGCTGTGACGCGTACGTTAGGTGGTGCCAGATCGGGATATTGCTCAACAGGAAGTGACGTAATCGCCAGGACACCTGTCAGACATAACAGAATGGCCAGTACCCAGGCAAAAATGGGGCGATCGATGAAAAAATTCGCCATGAAAAAGTAACCTCGTTTTGCTGCACGTCATTATTGTTTATTGCCTGCATCACTTTAGCGGCAAGACGAAGACCAAACGTGGAGAAATAAAGGAGATAATGTAAATTATCATGCGCTTTTTCCTGCGCTTCCCCCTTTACCGTTATTTACCTGTTAACGGCGTGGGGACCGGGAACGTCACGCTGACCAGCGTGCCGCCGTTTTGCGGCTGCGAAAAGTGCAGCATTCCTCCGAGCCGTTGCGCGCGTTCACGCATAATATTCAACCCGTAGTGTCCCGCTGGTTCGCTGGCTTCGCCAATCCCGATGCCGTTGTCACGAATGCTGACGCTGTGCGTGCCATCCACGGAGGTCACGCAGCTCACGGTAATTTCACTGGCTTGTGCATGTTTAATCGCATTCAGCACCGCCTCACGCACGATCTGTAACAGATGCACCTGCTTTTGCGCATCAAGCGCCAGCGAGGAGAGACGACAGTCAAGATGTAGCTTTGCCTGCGTCTGGCTCTGCAGAACGTCGAGAGACTCCTGGAGTGCCGCAGGTAAATTTGCGTGGTTGAGCGTCAGGCGGAAGGTGGTGAGCAGCTCGCGCAGTTGATGCCAGGCGTTGTTCAGCTCGCGGGAAAAGTCGGTGATGATGGTCTGAGCCGGGGCATTGTCCTGCGGCACCGCATGTTTCAGCAGCGTGAGCTGGATCCGCAGATACGACAGCACCTGCGCCAGCGAATCATGGAGTTCACGGGCGATGGTTGCGCGCTCTTCCATCAGCAGCAGCTGCTGGTAATGTTTTTGCGCCTCGTTAAAGTACAGCCCGCGTCCGAGCATTGTCGCCACACTTCTCATCAGCGGGAGAGGAACGCTGTCCGTCTCACTTTGCCAGCGCAGCTCACCATACAGCGTATCCTGCATCAGCACCGGCAGGTTTTGCAGTGGAATACCGCTCGTTTCTGTTCCTTCACACAGCCGCCAGTCATCGCTGGTGCGTAATTCCAGATAATTCATCTGCGTATAGTCATGGACGATCTGCAGGATATGCCGGAAACACAGGCTGTCAATTTGGCCGGTGTTCAGCGCCTGAGAGCATTTGAACAGCATTTCGAGCTGCTGATGGGCTTCATGCAAATGTCGCGTCTTTTCCGCCACCGAGGCTTCAAGCGAACGATAGAGAGTATGTAACTCGGCTGACATATGGTTGAAGGCGCGGGAGAGTTGGCCCAGTTCATTCGGCAGTGCGGTATCCGGGGCAGGGGTCTCAAATTCCCCTCGCTCAATCCGCTCGCTTGCCGCGACAAGATTGTTAAGCGGCAGCACTACCTGACGACGGATGCGTCGCAGGGTAAACAGCGTCAGGAGCAGGATCCCAAGCGCGCCAGCCAGAGAGAGCAGGGTGACCGTCTGGATTTTATGTTCGGTGTAGTGCTGGAGGGCGAGCACAAAGGCATCAATACGGCCGACAAAATCTTCAATGTGGCTTTGATACCACGCGATGTCGCCGCGCGCGATGCGCGTATCCATCTCCAGCCAGGCGACGTGCAGCTGCTGATAGCGCTGTTTGACGTTGTCCGGTACGTACCAGTGGTTCAACTTTTCTAATGCCGGGGCGCTTAATGTCTTCTGCCAGTTCTCGCGGTGCGCCGCCAGAGACGGGCTGTTTCCCTGCATCTCATAGCCCAGGCGGTAGCTCTGCATGCGCAGTGAACCTGCGATGTTGATGGCTTCGGCATCTCGCTGGCTACTGGCCAGCGTCAGCAGCGCAGCGCTGCTTGTCAGAATGGATAACGCAATAATCGAAACGAAAGCCCAGGCAAGGCTGCCGGAAACAGGTCGTTTAACAGTCACAGAACGGCCCTCTGAATAAAATTGATCTGCCACAGGTTCACTTGAAATAGTTTGGCGTCCTGGGCATTTGAACATTGCCCGATCGCGCCGTAATGCGTAAATACCCTATTCATACAAAGAATAAGGTTATTGAACCAAAAACAGGTGTGGTTATGAATCGTTTTATTATGGCTAACGGCCAGCAATGCATTGGGTGTCGGGCCTGCGAAGTGGCCTGCGTGATGGCGCACAACGGCGAGCAGCATGTCCTGAGCGAGCGCCATTTTCATCCTCGTATCACGGTCCTGAAATCTGGCGAGACGAGAAGCCCCGTTACCTGCCATCACTGTGAAGCTGCACCTTGCGCGCAAAGCTGCCCAAACGGCGCCATCAGCAAATGCGATGACAGCGTACAGGTGAATCAACAAAAATGCATTGGTTGTAAAGCCTGCGTGGTGGCTTGCCCGTTTGGCACGATGGACATTATCGTCACTCCGCTTGAAAACGGCAGCGTGAAGGCATCGGCGAATAAATGCGATCTCTGCCTGACGCGCTCGCAAGGCCCTGCCTGTATTGAAAATTGCCCGGCAGATGTCCTTTCGCTGGCGACGTCTGCCGTGCTGGATAATCTGGCCAAATCGCGCCGACAGCGCACTGCCAGTCTGGAGGCGCAGCCCTGGCATGCGGAGGCTGTCAGAGAGGTTATTTCGCAAACCAAACTGCAGCGGATGCAAACGACCCCGCCACGCGGTGAACCTGACAAGCTTACTGCCGCAGAACGCGTTAACCATTTTAACGAAATTTACCTGCCATTCCGGACTGCACAGGCCAGTCGCGAGGCATCGCGATGCCTGAAGTGCGGAGAGCACAGCATCTGCGAGTGGACCTGTCCGCTGCACAACCACATCCCGCAGTGGATTGAGCGCGTCAATGCGGGGGATATTGCGGGTGCCGTTGAGCTTTCTCATCAGACCAACTGTTTACCCGAAATTACCGGTCGCGTCTGTCCGCAGGACCGATTATGTGAAGGGGCCTGCACGCTGCACGATAGCGCGGGTTCAGTCACCATAGGGAATATTGAGCGCTATATTTCTGACCAGGCGCTGGCGATGGGCTGGAGACCGGATATGAGCGGCGTTACTCCGGTGGACAAGCGGGTTGCGATTATCGGGGCAGGGCCTGCCGGGCTGGCCTGCGCCGATGTGCTGGTGCGTAATGGTGTCAGCGTGACGGTTTATGACAGGCATCCGGAAATTGGCGGTTTGCTGACCTTTGGTATCCCGGCATTCAAGCTCGACAAATCACTGCTCGCGCGACGCAGAGAGATATTTACCGCGATGGGGATCCGCTTCGAGCTGAACTGCGAGGTAGGCCAGGACGTGTCGATGTCTCAGTTGCAGGACGACTTTGATGCGCTGTTTATTGGCGTGGGAACCTATCGCTCGATGAAAGCGGGGATCCCGCATGAAGATGCGCCAGGCGTCTATGACGCATTGCCTTTCCTTGTGGGCAACACGCGCCATGTTATGGGGCTGGAGGCGACGGCCAGTGAACCGTTTATTGATACTCACGGGTTAAACGTCGTGGTGCTTGGTGGAGGAGACACGGCGATGGACTGCGTCCGTACTGCGTTACGCCACGGCGCGGCGAAAGTCACCTGCGCCTATCGTCGGGATGAGGCCAATATGCCGGGCTCGAAGAAGGAGGTGAAGAATGCCAAAGAAGAGGGCGCGGCGTTTGAATTTAACGTCCAGCCGGTTGAGTTGACGCGTGATCCAGACGGCAAGGTCAATGGCATCCGGATGCTGCGTACCGAACTCGGCGAACCGGATGCGCAGGGACGGCGTCGACCTGTTCCGGTGGCGGGCAGTGAGTTTGTGATGCCTGCTGATGCAGCGATCATGGCGTTTGGTTTTAACCCACACGCGATGCCGTGGCTGCAGGCGCAGGGTGTCGAAATGGATGACTGGGGGCGAATAGTGGCCTCGGTAGAGAGTCGCTATCGTTACCAGACGACCAACCCGAAAATCTTCGCGGGTGGCGATGCGGTGCGTGGGGCGGATCTGGTGGTGACCGCGATGGCGGAAGGGCGTCATGCGGCACAAGGAATACTCGACTGGCTTGGGGTTGGCGCGTCGAAACATCATTAACCGGCGGGCGACAAAGCGGGAGCCACGGCGTAGTATAGGACGACTCATTGTGCCGTGGAGCCCGTATGACCCTGAAAATTGACGTTATCAAAGACAAAATTCTCTCTGAAAACTACTTTGTCCTGCGTAACATCACCTATGATCTTACACGTAACAACGGTGAAGTGATCCGCCACAAACGCGAGGTCTATGACCGCGGTAATGGGGCAACTATTTTGCTCTATAACCGTGAAAAGCAGAGCGTGGTGCTGATCCGTCAGTTCCGGGTTGCAACATGGGTTAATGGCAACCCTGATGGCCGTTTGATTGAAACCTGTGCCGGCCTGCTTGATGATGACGAGCCGGAAGTGTGTATCCGCAAAGAGGCCGTAGAAGAGACCGGCTTTGAAGTGGGAGAGGTCAAAAAGGTCTTCGAGCTGTTTATGTCCCCAGGCGGCGTAACGGAAATTGTGCATTTCTTCATTGCGGAATACAGCGATGCGCAGCGGACTCACCGGGGCGGTGGTGTCGAAGATGAAGATATCGAAGTGCTGGAGCTCCCCTTTTCCCGTGCGCTGGAGATGATGCGTTCAGGCGAAATCAGGGATGGCAAGGCTGTGATATTACTGCAGTATTTACAAACAACCGGGCTGATGGACACTGCTTTCGAACGGATGTAGATGATTTTTCGGGTATATCTGATAAATCCGATTGAGCAACCCCGGTGGTAACACGAAGATACTGCCCAGTTAAGCGTTTTCGTTCCGGGATTGTGTCATTCATGCGCTACAGTGTTTTTTTATTCTCCCTCTTCTGCGTGCTCTTCGCTCCGCTGGTGCGGGCTGCGCCTGCTCAGCAGGCATTTTCTGACTGGCAGGTGACCTGCAATAACCAGAATTTCTGTCTGGCACGCAATACGGGTGAACACCGTGGTCTGGTTATGACGCTCACCCGAAGCGCCGGGGCGAAAACGGATGCAACGCTGCGCATCGATCTCGGCGGTCTTGACGCCCCCTCTGTTAAAGAGCCGGATATTGCTCCCCGATTACTGCTGGATAACGTTCCCCTTAAGCTGGACAAACAGCACTGGCAGCTCACGCCATGGCATTTGAAAACGGACGATGCCGCCACCGTTACCGCCTTTTTGAAAAACATCCAGGAAGGGAAATCCCTGACCATGCGCGACGGCAAGCAGGTGATTTCCCTGAGCGGTCTGAAAGCGGCGTTGCTGTTCATTGATGCGCAGCAAAAGCGCGTCGGGAGCGAAACCGCGTGGATCAAGAAAGGTGACGACCCGCCGTTAAGCGTTCCACCCGCTCCAGCTTTAAAAAAGGTGTCGGTCGTCAACCCGACACCGACGCCGCTCTCCCACGCCGAACTGAACGACCTGCTGGACTATGGTACCGGACGGATGAACAGCAACCAGTGTTCGCTGGATCCTAACCGCCGGGAAGTGCGCGTCACCGCGTTAACCGATGACAAAGCGCTGCTGATCGTCAGCTGCGAGGCGGGGGCTTATAATACCGTCGATCTGGCGTGGCTGGTCTCACGTAAAAAACCGTTCACCGCCCGCAGCGTCAGGCTGCGTCTGCCCTTTACGCCATCAAGTGACGACAGCGAAATGGAATTGATGAATGCCAGCTTCGATGAGAAGACGCGCGAGCTGACAACGCTCGCGCTGGGTCGTGGTTTGGGAGATTGTGGTGTCCAGACGCGCTGGCGTTTTGACGGCCAGCGCTTTCGCCTGGTACGTTATGCCGAGGAGCCGAGTTGCGATAACTGGAATCGACCCGACGCCTGGCCCACGTTGTGGATCACCCGTTAGTTTCTCCGGAAAAAGTCGTTATACAGCATGTACAGATGTGCCGCGCTCCACGAGAAGTTGGGTGCGCCTTGCTGTGCCCCGGTCAGCGGGTTGTAGTTTTCCTGAATTGGACCATCAGACGTTAACCCCTTCGCGTGTTTAAAGAAGTTATCTGCCAGCGTTCGTGCCTGTTCCCGATAGCCGTAGCGTTCCATCCCTTTGAGTCCAAACCAGAACTGGTCGACCCAGACGCGACCACGCCAGTAGATATCCGGACCAAATGCCGGGTTGGTTAGTGCGGCAGTCCCGAGCGGCACATACGTGTTGAACTCTTTCGGATCCAGCATCACCTTCACCACGGCATCAGCATGTTCCTGGGTTGCTGCACCGTTAAACAGAGGAGACCAGCCTTCCGGCCCTTTACCGCGCTCGGTGATAGGTTTGCCCGCACAGCCATTCTCAAGCGGTTTATCCTCAATGCGAATGTCATAGTAAAAACCGCTGTTCGCATCGAACATACAGGTATTGATGTAGGTCGCGAGTTTATCCGCCAATTGGCGATAGTGGCTGGCATCCTGCTCTTTACCCAGCAGGCTCGCCATTTGTGCCAGATAGTGATTATCGCTGTACATATAACTCGCCTGGTCGACGGACTCCTGGAGTAACGAGTAACCCAGCAGATCGCCTTCTTTACTTCGGTTTTCGGCAAACTTTACTATCCAGTCACTGCGTTTTCCGCCTTTTGCGACATAGTTATCCAGCTGCGTTTTATCTATAAATCCGAACACGGCGGCGTCATCACGTCCGGACTCCCACGAGGCGGCAACCTGCGCCGGGATCTCCAGACTGTCGTAATGTCCTTTTTCGATTACCCGGGCGTAGTTATTCAGTCCGGAAAGCGGTTCCTCTTTATCGCCTTTTTTCACCGTAAACAGCATGTCACCGCTGGCGGTGTTATGGGCTTTGTCACGCGTTGCACCGTACTCCGGCACACCGTTACCATTATGGTCACGGTTACGCAGCCACCAGTCATGGTAGGCCACCAGTTTAGGGTACATCTCTGCCAGCCAGGCCTTGTCATGTGTGGTGTTGTATACCTCCATCACCGACCATGCCGCCAGGCTCGGTTTGGTGTTTCGTTCGTTCCAGTTGCCACCGTCACCGCCGCGTTCCGGGCTCAGGTTCCAGGCGATAAGGTCAGGCACAAATCCGGCATCCTGAGGGCGCACAGGATCGTCGGGTTTAATCTGCCAGGAGAACACCGCGCGAATGTTCTCTTTGGCGATGTCCGGGTTGAAATGCGACATGGCAAAGGCCTGTTTCCAGGTGTCCCACGGCCAGGTCTGGTTGCCGGAGAACCAGCGTCCGGTCACGGAGGGCGTCACCGTGTTAAAACGTACCGCACCACCCGGTGAACGCCAGTTACCGTTCAGCGTCTCGATGGCCTTCACCGCGACACGAGTTTGCTCTGGTGTCGCATTCGGGTTGGTGAGTCCCTTTTGTAAATATCCCTCCCAGCGTGTTTGCGAGGCGCTCATGAACCAGGCGGGCCGCGCCAGAATATCGCGAATTTTCGGCTGCTCGCGCGCAACGTCGTCAGCATTCAACAGATGGGAGTAAGTGGTGTACAGCGTGGTGCTGCCGGAAACGTGTGCCCGACTGATAAAGCGATGACCGTCGACGGTGGTATCTACCGGGATTGATTTATGCACCTGATATTCGGAACTGCCGGAGGTGAGGAGATCCCAAGTGGATCGCACTTTACCAAACGTCACCTTCAGGCCGTCACGGGTGGGAACCATTTTGCGCTGATAATCGGGATACGCGCCGTCTATGGTCTTATCCGAAAGCGGTTTGCCCTCTTTGGCCTCAAGTTTTTCCAGCAGCTCGCCATCCCATACCAGGTCCAGTGGCGTCTTGCTCGTAATCTGCGTTTCTAGCAATGAGGTGCGCGCGGTTGCGAAACGTAGCGTCATTTCGATTTGCACATCTTTCGCGCTCAGCTTTTGCACCAACGCGCCGGGAAGACTGAAAGCCTCAAGGGTGAAATCCACTTTTTTACCGTTTTGGTACACGCTCAGGCGATCAAAATTCGTCGCCATAAAGTTGATGTACTCTTCGGTGAGCAGCGCTACGCCAGGAAATCCTCCCTGGGTTTGCGGTCCGTCAGGCAGCAGATGCCCATGCCAGGCACCCAAATCGAAAAAGGGGTTAAAACGCTGGTGGTCGTCAGCGTCGAAATCGTGCATATACTGCGGCGCACCGGTGCGGTTAATCACGTTTTTAAAGTCATTTGCCGTGGTGGCGTGGGCTGAAAAACTCAATACCAGCGCGCAGGCCAGCGGCGTAAGACAGAATTTCATGGGGAAGATCCTTTTACCAGTAGAAGTATTGCATCAGGAAGACCCGATCGCTTGGGTCGCCTGAGGCATTTTTCATATAGAAGCGGCTGTCGGCTGCGGTAGCAAAGCGTCCTCCGCCGTACTCGTACCAGATACCGAACTGCATAAAGGACGTCGTTTCGTCCCCGCCATTGTCCGGACGGTGTTTGGCATAGCTGTAGGCGGTAGAAAGGTAGACGCCTTTTAGCGCTTCCACCATGGCGCTGACCATATAGCCCGTTTCTGTCCCTGGTACATCTTTACCCCTGGCGCGTCCCGTGTGGTGCCAGGCGCGTGCGGCCAGGTTCGGCGACAACATCCCGGTTAAAAAGAGTTGTCCGGTACCGTCGGTGATTTCCAGACCGTTCATCCAGGTGACATCTTTCGCGATGTCATACTGGAGATAGCCGTTCACCATCGCCGGATAGGTATACTTGTCGTCGTAGCGATCGTATTTGCCGAAATGCAGCCAGGCCTTGCTCTCATCATGATGCCCGGCAGGCGTTGCGGTGATGCTATAGCGCAGATCGCCGGAGAGATTCTGCACCTTGAGGGCATACATTATGTCGCGGGTGTTAGGGATCACGTAGCCCAGATCCGGGGTGAAATCTCCCCACCACTGCAGGTCATCCAGAGAAGAGTCCTGGCGCAGGCTCAGCATAATTTCGGTGCTGTTAGCGGTTTTGTAGCCGCCGTAAACACGGTTAAGCCCCCCTTCGAAACCACCCCAGCTGTGGTCTGGTACCCAGGCGTTACCTTGACTATCGGCCTGAACGGTCCAGCCTTCGCCATAAATCAGGCCGAACCAGTTCCCGTGCTTCATCTCCAGACCGCCCTCAATATAGGTGCCGTCACTGTATTTATGTTTATTCTTACCCTCCAGATCCATATATCCGCCGATACCCAGTTCACCATAAAAGCGAAATGAAGAGGTGGTGAGTTCCGGTGTTTTGGTATCGTCGTGTTCAGCGGGTCGGGCTTCTTCTGCGGCAAATGCGGGGCAGCAGAAAGAGAGGGCAGCGAGTGCCCCAATTGTTTTCTCTTTAATTTTCATGCACTCATCCCAAAGAAAGAATATCCGTGCCTTCGGTGTTAATGAATATTTGAGGCTGGTGAGGCTTCAATTTGTTGTTGTTCTTTTGATAATCCTTTGACGTATTTGCTGTATTTCCACCAGGCAAATCCGAGGAATAAAACGATCCCTCCGACGTTATAGAAAATAATCGTCAGAATATTGCCACCGGTGGGGAAGGTTGAGGCCACAAAGCCGATAGCAAAAATCACAATCAGCATCGACACCACCACCATACCCATGGTGCGTGAGCCCATTTTGAAATCGCGCGGCAGGTGGTCGAGCTTACGACGCAGGTTCAGGTAGGCCAGCATAATGAACAGCGGCGGCAGCATGGAGGCGGCGGCGGTCATATTGATGACGGTGTTCATCAGCTCCTGAGCGGTATTTGAACCCATTGTGGGAATAATCATCAACGGGATCACAATGAGATACTGGATCCACGCCGCGCGGGCCGGTACGCCATTTTCGTTCAGCGCCACGGTTTTTGGGCCAAAAATTCCGGTTGGGATCTCAGAGAAGAAGATTTTTACCGGCGTTGCGGTCCACATCAGCAGAGAACCGAACATCGCAGTAAAGGAGACCAGGCCGACAAAGCGGTTCATCAGGACTTCCGGCAGCCCAAACCACACCGCCAGACCGTGGAACACCTGAACCGAACCGCCGGTAAATTTCAGTTCTTTACTGCTGATAAAGACGTTAATCAACACCGAGGAGATGGAGTACAGCACGCCGATGAAAATCCCCGCCAGAATAATCACCTTCACGAAGGATTTAGAGCCACCTTTAACGTCGTTGACATAGACCGCAACGGATTCCGCGCCACCGGCAGCCATAAATATCCAGGTGGTGATGCCGAGGAAGGCCCAGTTGAAGTTCGGGATCATTGCGTCAACGGTTATCGGGTCGGCGGGCTGCACGCCACCCACCAGCGCGGCGCCGGCCAGCAGGATATAGGAGAGAGTGAGCAGCAGCATCAGTGTGGAGGTCACTGAGGTGATCGGCCCCAGCATTTTCGCCCCGTTGGTGGAGACCCAGGTTGAGAACGCGAACAGCACCATACTCAGTACCGTGGTAGCAAACGGCGTAAGAATGTACTCATAGCCTAAAAAAGCATATGAAGCGTAGGCGATGACGCGCGGTAATAACGAGGTGAAGAAGAACAGATTCACGAACCAGTAGGTGTAGGCGGTAATAAAGGCCCAGCGTCCGCCCAGCGAACTTTTCACCCAGGCGTAAACCCCGGCTTCGGAGTTTTTATTCAGTGAGACAAATTCAGCGATAATTAAGCAGAACGGAATGAAATAGAACAGGGTGGCTAAAAAGAACATGGGCGCGGAGGCGAGCCCCAGCTCAATATTGTTATTGATAACGTTGTTAAAACTAAACACGGCGGCAAATGTCAGCGACAGCAGGCCGAATTTGCCGATGGTATTGCGTTTGATGGTTTCAGACATAACGTTTCTCCGGGTACAGGGAGGATAGCGGTGCTTCATTGGCACCGCTCACATTTTTATTTGTTATGGAAATAACCGTCTTCGATGGTCACATAGAGGACGACTTTTTTTGTCGGCATGTCGCTGATGAAGCGATACGCCTCGTGATTCTCACAAATCACAACTTGCCCCTCGTGGACCTGAGCGGTGTGACCCACACCTTTCAGGTATTCGCGGTCGGTTTCATCGCGATAGCACTCCACAACCTGCAGGGATGCTTTCGCGGCGTATTCAATTTTCTGCGTGCCCTGCAGGTAGTAATGCACTTCGAAATAGCGCCGATGACCGACAAATAGCGCGTCGGTACTGGCATCGCAGGAGACGCGGTAGGCCAGCGAATCACCGATCGAGTGGGCTACACCGGGTTGGATGTTGTCGATATTGTTAATCGCTTCAGAACAGCGCTGCCATTTACGCCCCGCACGGTAAAGTTTCTGGAACTGTTCCAGACTGTCGATAACGATCATTGGTCTGCCTCGCTGTGTGAATTCATGGAGAAGAAACCGGTGCCAAACTGATGGTTCGCCAGCGCCTGCGCGGCAGTTTGCCCACCTTCAAGCGGGAGCAGCGTGAAGCCGTAGCGGAACGGTCTGAACCAGACGCGCCAGGAGTCCAGCACTTCGCTTCCCCAAGAGTTAGAGCCTAAACCCAGTACCTGATGGTCAAGGTTGAGGGTGATGTCATCGCAGCGACGCAGTTCGTTGCAGTGTTGTACTGCGTGGATGTTTTCTGCCGTGTAGTGCCATGCGCTGAAATGGATGGGTTGCTCAGGCACCACCAGCAGGCCGCTGCCGTGACGGTTGGCAAGCGTGGCCCAGCGTACCTGCTGGCGGTTGCCGTTGTTCTGCGGGAACGGATAGTTTTCAAACATCTCATCTACCGTGGTGTGCCACAGATCGATGGTGCTGGCCTGTTGGCTGTCCGGATAGTTTTCCCCCGGTCCGCGTCCGTAATAGCTCACCTGGTCAAATTCGCCGTTGATGCCGAGCGTAAAGCCGATGCACGGAATGATGTGTGGATACTCGCCGTAGCGCTCACCGCTCAGTTCAACGTTGATTTGCCCATCGGCGGCGATGCGCCAGCGGTAGGTGCAGCGCATGCCAAAATCAAACACCGGCGGGGCAATCAGCGTACGGGTTGTGATAATGATCGCGTCGTCCCGTTGCTCAACCTCGAAACCGCGCAGGTGCTCCTGCATGATCTGCAGGTGGTTGGGTTGCCACAGCCCTTCATACTCTTGCTTGTGGTTATCAATCATCGGCTTGAAGAAGTTAATCTTCGGCTCACGAGTGATGTTCTCTTCGCCGTTTACCTGCCAGGCGCTGAGTTTTCCCGTCACTTTAGAGAAGCTCGCGCGGAAGTTGTGTCCGGTCACGGTGCAGCTCAGGCGATCCTCTTCCAGATGAAGTGGCGTGGCGTTGGTATTGATAAGCGGTGTGGCGTGGTTTGTGCGTGCTTTTAACGGGAACTGGTACACCGCGATACTGTGCCCGGATTCGCTGTAGCGCGTACGGCTATTTTTGCTGATGCGCACGGTCAGGAACGCTTCCCGCTCATCCAGTTCAGGTAAATTCAGGCTTATGTTGCTTTCGCTGTTGGGGGCTACTCCTGTCATCGTCAGTAGCTGGCTGTGCAGGGTTTCACCTTCCGCCCGTACCTCGACGTGCAGGGTGTAATCATCCAGGTTTGTGAACCAGAATCGGTTTTCTACGCAGAGTTTGCCGTCCTGCCAGCGTAGTTTCACCGGGGCAATCACCTGCTTGTACTCACGCAACCCCGGGCCTGGGGTTTGATCGGAGTAAATCAGCCCGTCAAGGCAGAAGTTGTAGTTATTCGGGTAGTCACCAAAATCTCCACCGTAGGCGTAATACGTATTGCCGCTGGCATCAACCGCCTGAATACCGTGGTCGCACCATTCCCAGACGTAGTGGCCCTGAATGCAGTCGTGACGATCGAACACGTTCTGGTACTCGGTTAACCCGCCGGGACCGTTGCCCATCGCATGAGCGTATTCACAGATAATCCGTGGTTTGGCGTGCGGGTACTCACCGAACAAATTCATCAGCGGTACGCGGGTATACATGGTGGAGATGATATCCACTACCTCGGCATCGCGATCTTCTTCATAGTGCAGCAGTCGCGTGTCATCCAGCGCTTTTGCGGCACGTGCCATGGCGCGAATGTTGCAGCCATAGCCGGATTCGTTTCCGAGCGACCAGATGATGATGGACGGGTGGTTTTTTTGCGCGTGAATGTGGCGCTCAATACGCTCAACATAGACGTGCTCCCATGTCGGATCGTCGGTAATTCGACTCAGGTCGCCAACGTTGGCAAAACCGTGGGATTCCACATCCGTTTCCGCCATCACGAACAGGCCGTAGATATCGCACAACTCATAGAAGCGCGGATCGTTGGGGTAGTGCGCGGTGCGAACCGAGTTGATATTGTGCTGCTTCATCAGGATCAGATCGCGCTCAACGCGATCCATGCCTACCGCACGGCCTTTCAGGTGATCGTTGTCGTGACGGTTTACACCGTGGAGTTTCAGGTAGTGGTTGTTAACGTAGAACAGACCGTCGCGCACTTTGATGTCGCGGAAACCAACGCGCTGTGGGATAACCTCCAGCGTTTGCCCGTTCTCATCTTTTAGCGTCAACACAAGATGATAGAGACAGGGCGATTCTGATGACCACTGCTGAGGCTGTTTGACCTCAATGCTAAAGGTGGTTTCAGTGCTGCGGGACACGGTCAGGCTGTCGGTCGTACCCTGATGAAGTTCGACCTCGCCATCATACAGGGCGTACACCAGCGACACGGTAGAGGCGTGAGGGGCCAGGTTTTCCAGTTCCAGCTGACAGAAAAGGGTCGCATCCTTGTATGACTCGTCAAACGTGGTTTTGATCGTGACGTCGCGGACGTGTGTCGGCGTTTTACCGACCAGATAAACGTCGCGGAAAATCCCTGCGGTCCACCACATGTCCTGATCTTCAATGTAGGTGGAGTCTGCCCACTGCATCACACGCACGCACAGCAGGTTTTGTCCGCTATGTACCGCGTTGCTGATATCAAATTCGGCAGTCAGTCGACTTCCCTTACTGAAACCGATGTAGCGGCCATTCACGTAGACTTCGAAGTAGGTTTCGACGCCGTCAAACTTGATGATTGTCTGTTTACCCTGCCAGTTGTCTGACAGAGTGAACCAGCGCTGATATGCCCCGGTGGGGTTATCGGTGGGCACCCACGGCACGTCTACCGGGAAGGGGAAACCCTCATCGGTGTATTGCAGTTGACCGTGACCTTCCATCTGCCACATGCCCGGTACGGTAATCTGGCCCCAGTCAGCCATGTACTGTGTGGTGAAGTTTTCCGGTACCAGCAGCGGGTTCGGGAAAAAATGAAAGTTCCACTGGCCGCTTAGCGACAGAAAATGGCTGCTGACCTCGCGGGCAAAGGTGAGAGCCTGGGCGACAGTGTCAAAAGAGAAGAAGTACGCACGCGGCGGAAGCCGGTTTTCATGCGTGAGTTGAATATTTTCCCAGCGATTCATGTGATCTCCCTGTAGGGGTAAAACATCATTGCTGAGGATTTTAGTAAAAATTTTACTAAATAAAATCAGTAAAACTGATTTGCTTTAACTCGATCACGAAATAAAAAAAGCCGGGCATGCCCGGCTGTGTGTTTGAAGAGGGGAAATTAGCGTGTCGTGCCGCGCAGTTTCAGGACGCTTGGCACGAAAACCTGAAGGGGGAGTGCCCGGCCATCACGGGATTTTTCCAGCAGCAGGTTAACGCCCTGACTGCCCATCATTTCGGAATGAATGCGCACGGTGGAAAGCGGTGGGAAGGTGAAGCGGGCGGTTGGGATATCGTTCACGCTAATGAGCGAGATATCCTCCGGGATCGCCAGCCCCTTTTCGTGGATAGCGCGTAATACTCCGATGGCGATGGAGTCTGACGCCACAAACAGCGCGGCAGGCCAGCTCTTCTCAGCCAGCATTTTTTTCGCCAGTTCATACCCGGATGAGCTGGAAAAGCCACCGCGCCAGATATCCTGCTCTGACACAACGCCTTTCAGGCGCCCATATTCCACAAATGCCGCTTCACGGATATCGGCTTTACCGGGTTCATCTTCTCCGCCGATAAAACCGATGCGTTTAACATCCTGATGAATAAAGAAGTCTATGATCTGTTTGCTGATGCGGGAGAGGTCGATATCGACGGAGTCGAATTCACTGCCGGGCTCATGGAAATCAATAAAACAGACGTTGTCGGTCAACGCCATCGCAGTGCGGCGAATGGCTGTGGAAGGTTTGCCGACAATCAGTACCCCGGTGAGTTTTTTAATGTCAGGCAGGGTTGTATTGGCGTAACAGTTACTCAGTTCGACACCCAGTTTTTCACACTGTGTCTCAATGCCGTGGCGAATCGCAAGGTAGTAAGGGTCGTTAATCTCCAGCTCTTGCTGATAGCTGTAGAGTGCCAGAATATGTTGCTGACCCACTGCGACAGACTGCATTTTACGGGACGTTGTGCTCTTATATTCCAGCTTTTCAGCAATCTCCAGAATGCGGTGTTTGGTCTCTTCTTTTACGTTCAACGTTGGGTCATCGTTTAAAACCCGGGATACCGTCGCCAGCGAGACGCCAGCCTCCGTCGCGATGTCTTTGAGCGTTGCCATAATTGTCCTTATTCCCCACGTGATAACCCATTGTAAAGGATGCGTTCGGACATGCATCAGTTTTTACTAAATATCCTGCGTGTTGCCTCCCACAAATATCGTGCTAATATTTAGTAAAATTTTACTAAGGAGGGAGCATGGACACGATAACTTACGATGACTTTGCAAAGCTGGAGATCCGCGTGGGGACGATCGTGGACGTTAAACGCCACGCTAACGCAGACAAACTCTATATCGCGCAGATTCATGTGGGCGACAGAACGCTGCAAACCGTCACCAGTCTGGTGCCCTATTACCGGGAACAGGAGTTGATGGGGAAAGTGGTGGTGGTGCTGTGTAATCTGGCAAAAGCCAAAATGCGCGGCGAGACGTCTGAATGCATGTTGCTCTGTGCGGAGACTGACGATGCCAGCGAAAGCGTGCTGCTAACACCGGAGCGGGCGATGGCGGCAGGGGTAAGAGTGGTGTGAAAAAGCCGGGTGGCGGCTATGTTTTACCCGGCCTATGTTTCGGACCATGTAGGCCCGGTAAGCGTAGCGCCACCGGGCACGCAGGCCGCACTAGATCACGCTCAACGCCTTCTCAACCACGTTCTCAACGGTAAAGCCGAAATACGGGAACAGCTTATCGGCAGGCGCCGATTCACCGTATCCGTGCATCCCGACAATTGCCCCCTTCAGTCCCACGTACTTGTACCAATAGTCGGCAATACCCGCCTCTACTGCTACGCGAGCCGCAACGTTTGATGGCAGAACCGATTCCCGGTACGCTTCATCCTGGGCGTCAAAGATATCCGTTGATGGCAATGAAACCACGCGCACCGCATGACCCTCGGCGGTCAGCTTCTCGGCGGCTGTCACCGTGATTTCCACCTCTGAACCGGTCGCAATCAAGATCACGTCCGGTTTACCGCCGCTGTCTTTCAGGATGTAGCCGCCGCGGGCGATGTTTTTCACCTGCTCCGGAGTACGCTCAATTTGCGCCAGGTTCTGGCGTGAAAGGATTAGCGCTGTCGGGCCAGTATGACGTTCCACTGCCAGCTTCCAGCCGACCGCCGCTTCCACCTGATCGCACGGACGCCAGGTGCTGAAGTTTGGCGTTAAGCGCAGGCTCGCTAGCTGTTCCACCGCCTGGTGCGTTGGTCCGTCTTCTCCCAGACCAATTGAGTCATGGGTATAGACCATAATCTGTCGCGCCTTCATGAGGGCCGCCATGCGCGCCGCGTTACGGGCATACTCGACAAACATCAGGAAGGTGGCGGTGTAGGGCACGAAGCCGCCGTGATGGGCGATGCCGTTGGCAATGGCGGTCATCCCGAATTCGCGCACGCCGTAGTGAATGTAGTTCCCGGCGATGTCCTCTTTCAGCGATTTTGAGCCCGACCAGATGGTCAGGTTGCTGGGCGCCAGGTCCGCCGAGCCGCCGAGCAGTTCGGGCAGGAGAGGGCCGATTGCGTTCAGGGTATTTTGCGACGCCTTGCGGGTGGCGATTTTCGCCGGGTTAGCCTGCAGGTTTTCAATCAGCGCCTGGGTTTTATCGTCCCAGTCTTCCGGCAGACCGCCGCTCATGCGGCGGGAAAACTCGGCGGCCAGATCCGGGTGCGCTTTTTTGTAAGCGGAGAACTTCTCGTTCCAGGACTGCTGTGCCTTTTCACCGGTTTCTCGGGCATCCCATGCTTTGTAGATCTCTTTTGGGATTTCAAACGGCGGGTATTTCCAGCCCAGTTTTTGTCGGGTTAACGCCACTTCCTCTTCACCCAGCGCCGCGCCGTGCGCCTCCTCTTTACCTGCTTTGTTTGGCGAGCCGAAGCCGATAACCGTGCGGCAGATAATCAGCGACGGTTTGTCCTTCACGCTCTGCGCTTCCTGAATCGCTTTTTTCACTGCCTCAGGATCGTGCCCGTCGATCTCATGTACCACGTGCCAGTGGTAGGCTTCGAAGCGTTTCGCCGTGTCGTCGGTGAACCAGCCTTTGGTTTCCCCGTCGATGGAGATGCCGTTGTGATCGTAGAAGCCAATCAGCTTGCCGAGCCCCAGCGTGCCCGCCAGGGAGCAGACCTCGTGGGAAATCCCCTCCATCAGGCAGCCGTCACCCATAAACACGTAGGTGTAATGGTCAACGATGTCATGCCCCGGCTGATTAAACTGCGCGGCCAGCGTACGCTCGGCAATCGCCAGCCCGACTGCATTCGCCAGCCCCTGACCGAGCGGTCCGGTGGTGGTCTCCACCCCTGGCGTATAGCCAATCTCCGGGTGCCCCGGCGTTTTGGAGTGCAGTTGGCGGAAGTTTTTCAGCTCCTCAAGCGGCAGATCGTAGCCGGAGAGGTGCAGCAGGCTGTAGAGCAGCATTGAGGCGTGGCCGTTGGAGAGAATAAAACGGTCGCGATCGTACCAGGTGGGGTCATTGGGGTTGTGCTTCAGGAAGTCGTTCCACAATACTTCGGCAATATCAGCCATGCCCATAGGCGCGCCAGGGTGGCCGGAATTGGCTTTCTGCACGGCATCCATGCTGAGGGCGCGAATGGCATTGGCTAGCTCTTTACGGGACATAGTTCACTCCGTGGCAAGGTTAAAGTTTGGCGGCGAGAAGGTCTTCAAGTTTGCGCTGATCGACGGCGAACAGGCGGATACCTTCCGCCAGTTTTTCTACGGCCATGGCATCCTGATTATGTTCCCAGCGGAACTCGGCTTCGGTCATGGCTTTCGGTTTTGGCAGGACGGTAGAGGTGGGCACAAGCTTGCGGATAACCGTCTCATCTTTGTCCTGCAGCTCTTTGAGCAGATTAGGGGAAATGGTCAGGCGGTCGCAGCCTGCCAGGGCCAGGATCTGCTCGGTACGGCGGAAGCTGGCACCCATCACGATAGTGTCGTAGCGGTGCTGTTTAAAGTAATCATAGATATTACGAACCGATTTCACGCCCGGATCCTCATCGACCACGTACGGATCCATCGGCTGTTTTGCCTGATACCAGTCGTAGATGCGTCCGACAAACGGCGAGACGAGGAACACCCCCGCTTCCGCGCAGGCGCGCGCCTGAGCAAACGAGAACAGCAGCGTCAGGTTGCAGTGGATACCCTCTTTTTCCAGCACTTCCGCCGCACGAATGCCTTCCCACGTCGACGCCAGTTTGATCAGGATGCGAGATTTATCGATCCCCTGTTCCTGGTAGAGTTCAACCAGACGGCGAGCCTTGTGAATACTCTTTTCTTTATCGAAAGAGAGGCGGGCGTCGACTTCGGTCGAGACGCGTCCGGGGATGCTTTTAAGAATTTCTGCACCAAAATTAACGGCCAGCTTGTCGCTGGCTTCGGTGACCTGCTGCTCCTGGGTTTTCCCGCGCTGTTTACCGTAGGCAATGGCGTCATCAATCAGATGACTAAAATGCGCAAGCCCGGCGGCTTTAAGCAGTAGCGAAGGGTTGGTGGTCGCATCCTCCGGCTGATAGTGGCGAATCGACTCGATATCGCCGCTGTCTGCGACCACGGTGGTGAATTGTTTGATGCCGTCTAGCTGGTTCATAAATAATTACTCCATGAAAATAAAAGAGTTAGATGAGTGCGTTAGTTCACACTTCTGGAAAAATCATGATGGACTTAACAAAAAAGCATAGCAGACGGGGGAGGCATTGCTTTTGAGACGGGTAACATGGCTGTTATAAATTGATAACAATTTTTAATGTGTGATGGTGAGAGTTTGGCAGCCTTCAAAGTTTATGTGGCGGCCTGCGGCGATACTAGGCGGCACACCAGGGTGTGCAACAGGATCGCTTACGTCACCCTTTTGACCGATACGTGAAAGGAAAAAGAAGATGGATGAGCAGTTAAAACAGAGTGCCCTCGATTTTCACGAGTTCCCTGTCCCGGGTAAAATCCAGGTTTCCCCCACGAAGCCACTGGCAACGCAGCGCGATCTGGCGCTGGCCTATTCGCCAGGCGTTGCTGCACCGTGTCTGGAAATCGAAAAAGATCCGCTGGCTGCCTACAAATATACCGCGCGTGGCAACCTTGTTGCCGTTATCTCTAACGGCACGGCGGTATTAGGTCTTGGCAACATTGGTGCGCTGGCGGGTAAACCCGTGATGGAAGGGAAGGGTGTTCTTTTCAAGAAATTCGCCGGTATCGACGTATTTGATATCGAGGTGGATGAACTCGATCCCGATAAATTCATCAACGTGGTGGCTGCGCTGGAGCCGACCTTCGGCGGTATCAACCTGGAAGACATCAAAGCGCCGGAATGTTTCTATATCGAGCAGAAACTGCGCGAGCGTATGAACATTCCCGTGTTCCATGATGACCAGCACGGCACTGCGATTATCAGTACCGCTGCGATTCTGAACGGTTTGCGCGTGGTGGAGAAAAATCTCTCTGACGTGCGCATGGTAGTTTCCGGTGCGGGAGCTGCGGCCATCGCCTGTATGAACCTGCTGGTGGCGCTGGGTATGCAGAAGCACAACATTGTGGTCTGTGATTCCAAAGGCGTTATCTACAAAGGCCGCGAGCCAAACATGGCGGAAACCAAAGCGGCGTATGCGGTTGAGGACGATGGTAAACGCACGCTGGAGGATGTCATTGATGGCGCGGATATCTTCCTCGGCTGTTCAGGCCCGAAAGTGCTGACCCAGGAGATGGTGAAGAAGATGGCGCGCGCGCCAATGATTCTCGCGCTGGCTAACCCGGAACCGGAAATTTTGCCGCCGCTGGCAAAAGCGGTGCGTGAAGACGCCATTATCTGTACTGGTCGTTCCGACTACCCTAACCAGGTGAACAACGTGCTCTGCTTCCCGTTCATCTTCCGTGGGGCGCTGGACGTCGGCGCGACGGCGATTAACGAAGAGATGAAGCTTGCCGCGGTTCACGCTATCGCGGAGCTGGCGCACGCCGAGCAAAGTGAAGTGGTTGCCTCCGCCTATGGCGACCAGGATCTGAGCTTTGGCCCGGATTACATCATTCCAAAACCGTTCGACCCGCGTCTGATTGTTAAAATTGCCCCAGCGGTAGCTAAAGCGGCGATGGATTCTGGCGTGGCGACGCGCCCGATTCAGGATTTCGATGCCTACGTCGATAAACTCACCGAGTTTGTCTACAAAACCAACCTGTTCATGAAGCCGATCTTCTCTCAGGCGCGCGCCGACGCGAAGCGCGTGGTGCTGGCGGAAGGGGAAGAGGCTCGCGTGCTGCACGCCACCCAGGAGTTGATCACCTTAGGCCTGGCGAAGCCGATCCTGATTGGTCGTCCGAGCGTGATTGAGATGCGTATCCAGAAACTGGGCCTGCAGATTAAGCCGGGCGTCGACTTCGAGATCGTCAACAACGAATCCGATCCGCGCTTCAAAGAGTACTGGAGCGAATACTACGCGATCATGAAACGTCGCGGGATCACCCAGGAACAGGCGCAGAAAGCGGTGATCAGCAACACGACGGTGATCGGCGCGATCATGGTCCATCGTGGTGAAGCCGATGCGTTGATCTGCGGTACCATTGGTGACTACCACGAACACTTCAGCGTGGTGCAGGAGATCTTCGGCTATCGCGATGGCGTTCATACCGCCGGGGCGATGAATGCGCTGCTGCTGCCAAGCGGCAACACCTTTATTGCCGATACTTACGTTAACGATGACCCAACCCCGGATGAACTGGCGGAAATCACCGTGATGGCGGCGGAAACCGTGCGTCGCTTTGGTATTGAGCCGAAGGTGGCACTGCTGTCGCACTCTAACTTTGGTTCGTCCAAATCTGCGGCGGCCTGCAAAATGCGTCAGACGCTGGAGCTGGTGCACGAGCGTGCACCGGAGCTGATGATTGACGGGGAAATGCACGGCGATGCCGCGCTGGTGGAGAGCATCCGTAACGAACGTATGCCGGACAGTCCGCTGAAAGGATCGGCGAACATATTGATTATGCCGAACGTTGAGGCGGCGCGTATCAGCTACAACCTGCTACGCGTCTCCAGCTCTGAAGGGGTGACCGTAGGGCCAGTACTGATGGGGGTGGCGAAACCGGTGCATGTGTTAACACCGATTGCCTCCGTGCGTCGTATCGTGAATATGGTGGCGCTGGCGGTGGTTGAGGCGCAGACGCAGCCTCTGTAATTTTTACCCTCACCCTAACCCTCTCCCAAAGGGAGAGGGGATAAGGGCTACACCCAGTCCCGAACCTGAATAAACTCACGCAAGGCAGCCTCCGGGCTGCCTTCTTTTGGTTCGTAGCAGTACTCCCAGCGCACCAGCGGCGGCATCGACATCAGAATCGACTCCGTGCGCCCGCCGGTCTGCAGGCCGAACAGCGTCCCGCGATCCCACACCAGGTTGAATTCCACGTAGCGCCCGCGACGATAGAGCTGGAACTCGCGTTCGCGCACGCCATAGTCGGTATTTTTACGGCGCTCGACAATCGGCAGATAGGCGTCGGTATAGCCTTCGCCCACGGCGCGCATAAAGCTGAACGCGGTATCAAAATCAGGTGTGTTTAAATCGTCAAAGAACAGCCCGCCAATGCCGCGCTGCTCGTCGCGGTGCTTCAGATAAAAGTACTCATCGCACCACTTTTTAAATTTCGGGTAGACGTCTTCGCCAAACGGCAGACAAAGGTCTCGCGCGGTGGTGTGCCAGTGCACGGCGTCCTCTTCGAAGCCGTAGTAGGGCGTGAGGTCGAAACCGCCGCCAAACCACCAGACCGGATCGGCCCCTGGTTTTTCCGCAATGAAAAAGCGCACATTGGCGTGGCTGGTGGGCACAAACGGGTTGTGTGGATGCACCACCAGCGAGACGCCCATCGCTTCAAAACTGCGGCCTGCCAGTTCAGGACGGTGTGCGGTCGCAGATGCGGGCATCGCGTCGCCGTGAACGTGGGAGAAATTGACGCCCGCCTGTTCAAAGATGCCGCCGTTACGCAGCACCCGACTGCGCCCGCCGCCACCGGCCTCGCGCTGCCAGTTATCTTCCTGAAATTCACCGCCGTCTGCGGCGGCCAGTTTCTGGCAAATCTCATCCTGCAGCTGTAGCAGGAAGGTTTTGACCAGTTGAGCATCGGGTTTCATCAACGTTTCCTGGAGTGCGCTTTTTGGTTATCAAACCAGTTGAAGTAGCTAATAATGCCGGAGGCGATGGCGTTGGCGATCTTCTGACGAAACGCCGTGGTACCGAGGAGTCGCTCTTCTTCCGGGTTGGTAATGAAGGAGGTTTCCACCAGCACGGACGGGATGGACGGTGATTTCAGCACCACGAACGCCGCCTGCTCGGTGCCTTTACTGTGCAGACGATGCACCGGCTTAATCTTCTTCAGAATATGCGAGCCGAGCGTCAGGCTGTTTTTGATCGTATCCGTCTGCACGAGGTCGAACAGCACCTGCTGTAGCAGGTGGTCTTTATCGGTGGCTTTCTTCCCGGCAACTTCATCTGCCCGGTTTTCGCGATCGGAGAGATATTTCGCCATGGCGCTACTGGCACCACGGTTGGAAAGCGCAAACACCGAGGCACCTGCCGCTGACGGGTTGGTAAAGCCGTCGGCGTGAATCGACATAAACAGATCCGCACCGTGCTGATGGGCGATCTCCACGCGGTCATACAGCGGAATGAAGGTGTCACCGGAACGCGTCAGGCGTGCGTCAATGCCGTTACTGCGTAAAATCGCGCGCACATTTTTTGCAATCGCGAGCACGACGTGTTTTTCTTTCGAACCGTTTTTGCCGATGGCGCCGGTATCAATCCCGCCATGGCCCGGATCAAGCATCACCAGACGCTTCGCGCCCGGCTTTTTGGTCTTCGGTTTACTGTGTCCGTTACTGGTTTTGAGCGTGCTCTCGTCTTTTGCCTGAGCCTGCTTTGCGATGCCCGTTAACGTTAAGGCCGCCAGCCCCGCTTTGAGAACCTGACGACGCGATGTGAGTGCTTTTAATGGTTTGAATGTGCTCATGCGGCCTGAATTGTAAAAATTGGAGTCCTGGTGTTATATCGTATCGTGATTAGCGTTACGACAGTCCTTATTGGCAATTGTTTTACTTTTCATTTCAATACGTGACAAAGTGACATTATGCCAAATTTTGGTGAGATTTTCCCCGGTTATTGGCTAAACGAGAGGTTCACGCCATAATCACTGTTTTTAAACCCGAAAAGGCGGTTAATACCATGGAGATACGCGTTTTTCGCCAGGAAGATTTCGAAGAGGTGATCACCCTTTGGGAGCGCTGCGATCTGCTGCGTCCGTGGAACGATCCGGAAATGGATATCGAGCGGAAGGTGAATCACGATGTCAGTCTGTTTCTGGTCGCGGAAGTGAACGGCGAGGTGGTGGGGACGGTAATGGGCGGTTACGACGGTCATCGCGGGTCGGCCTATTATCTGGGCGTTCACCCGGAGTACCGTGGTCGTGGCATCGCCAATGCATTGCTTAATCGTCTTGAGAAAAAGCTCATTGCCCGCGGTTGCCCGAAAATTCAGATCATGGTGCGGGAAGATAACGACGTCGTACTGGGCATGTATGAGCGTCTGGGCTATGAGCATTCTGACGTCTTGAGTTTAGGAAAACGTCTGATCGAAGATGAAGAGTACTGAGATCCATCCGGCAGATTATGACGCGCAGGGCCGCGTCAGACTGCCCTTTTTATTCTGGTGCGTTCTGCTGCTCCAGGCCCGCACCTGGGTGCTGTTTGTGATGGCCGGCGCGTCGCGCGGGCAGGGCGACACGCTGCTAAACCTTTTTTACCCCGATCACGATGCGTTCTGGCTTGGCTTATTGCCGGGCGTACCAGCGGTAGTGGCTTTTTTGTGCAGCGGACGACGGCATACGCTCCCTCGTTTGTGGCGCGCGCTTCGCTGGCTATTGATCTTTGCCCAGATCGTGCTGCTCTGCTGGCAACCGGTACTCTGGTGGTACGGTGAACCGCTTACGGGGATCGGCGTTGCGCTGGTAGTTGCCGATATTGTGGCGCTGCTGTGGCTGCTGACCAACCCGCGTCTTCGCGCCTGTTTTACGCATCAGGATGATTAATACGGCACTTTTTGCCGATGTCGCACTCCAACAAGCGTTGATTTAACAAGTAAGGACGTTTCAATGAAATCGCTGCGTTTACTTTTATGCGCTCTACCGCTGGCGTTAACCGGGTGTTCAACGCTCTCATCCATTAACTGGTCCGCTGCGTATCCGTGGAACTGGTTTGGCTCATCAACGGAAGTGACCGAGCAGGGCGTAGGAAAAATTACCGCCGCAACGGCGCTGGACCAGAATGCTATTCAGGATGCGCTCGGCAGCGATTACCGCCTGCGCAGCGGCATGAAAACGGAGAATGGCAATATTGTTCGCTATTACGAAGCGCTGAAGGGCGACAAGCTGGCGCTGGTGATTAACGGTGATAAAGGCACGGTGAACCGCATTGCGGTCCTGGATGACGCTATTCCCACGGCAAGTGGGGTGAAGGTCGGTACACCGTTTAGCGATCTTTATAAACAGGCCTTCGGCAACTGTGCAAACGCCTCTTCTGACGATGGCGTGGCTGTGGAATGTAAAGCTGAGGGTAGCCAGCACATCAGTTACGTCTTCACTGGAACCTGGAGCGGTCCGGAAGGATTGATGCCGTCTGACGACACGCTGAAGAACTGGAAAGTGAGCAAAATACTCTGGAAGCAGTAATTTGCGCCGGAACAAACAGCCTCGCTGAAATCAGGGTATAATAGCCGCCATCAATGCCACGCTGACGTGGCATCTTTATTTCAGGAGGAGCGATGTCTCAGGTTCAGAGTGGCATTTTGCCAGAACACTGCCGCGCGGCGATTTGGATTGAAGCCAATGTTAAAGGGGACGTGGATGCCCTGCGTGCCGCCAGTAAAGTATTCGTCGATAAACTGACTACCTTCCAGGCCAAATTCCCGGATGCCCACCTCGGTGCCGTTGTCGCCTTTGGCAACAACGTCTGGCGTCAGTTGAGCGGTGGCGAAGGGGCTGAGGAGCTGAAGGACTTTATCCCTTACGGCAAAGGTCTTGCGCCAGCGACACAATACGACGTGCTGATCCACATTCTCTCTTTACGTCATGATGTGAATTTCTCGGTTGCCCAGGCGGCGGTCGCGGCGTTTGGCGACAGCATTGAGGTACAGGAAGAAGTTCATGGCTTCCGTTGGGTGGAAGAGCGCGATCTGAGCGGTTTTGTCGACGGTACTGAAAACCCGGCAGGTGAAGAGACGCGTCGTGACGTCGCGGTGATCAAAGACGGTGTGGACGCGGGCGGCAGCTATGTGTTTGTCCAGCGCTGGGAGCACAACCTCAAGCAGCTTAACCGCATGAGCGTGCACGACCAGGAGATGATGATCGGCCGTACCAAAGAAGCCAACGAAGAGATTGACGGCGACGAGCGTCCTGCTACCTCTCACCTGACTCGCGTTGACCTCAAAGAAGATGGCAAAGGCCTGAAAATTGTTCGCCAGAGCCTGCCGTATGGCACGGCAAGCGGCACACACGGCCTTTATTTCTGCGCGTACTGCGCGCGCCTGCATAATATTGAGCAGCAGCTGCTGAGCATGTTTGGTGATACCGACGGCAAGCGTGACGCCATGCTGCGTTTCACCAAACCGGTGACCGGCGGCTACTACTTCGCGCCGTCCGTTGAGCGTCTGCTGGCGCTGTAAAACCGCTCTCCACGCGTAGGCCGGGTAAGCGTTAGCGCCACCCGGCAATTTCTCCCGCACCCTTATTCCCTTTTCTGCTTCCAAATCACCAAACGGTATATAAAACCGTTACTCCTTTCGTCCTCGTTATAAATATTATGACTATAAGATAGTCATCACATTTATAAGGGTGCGCAATGGCCGTTACTGTACTGAAAAAAGGAACTCTGGCGCTGGCAGGTTTACTGCTGGTGGCACAGGCGCAGGCGACTGAGTTGCTTAACAGCTCATACGATGTCTCACGCGAGCTGTTTGCCGCCCTTAATCCACCGTTTGAACAGCAGTGGGCGAAAGAAAACAATGGCGATAAGCTGACCATCAAGCAGTCTCACGCCGGTTCGTCCAAGCAGGCGCTGGCGATCCTCCAGGGGCTGAAAGCGGATGTGGTGACCTACAACCAGGTGACTGACGTGCAGATCCTGCACGACAAGGGCAAGCTGATCCCGGCGGACTGGCAGAGCCGTTTGCCGAACAACAGCTCGCCGTTCTACTCCACCATGGGCTTCCTGGTGCGCAAGGGCAACCCGAAAAATATTCACGACTGGAGCGACCTGGTGCGTTCCGACGTGAAGCTGATCTTCCCGAACCCGAAAACCTCCGGTAACGCTCGCTATACCTATTTAGCCGCGTGGGGCGCGGCAGACAAGGCTGACGGTAACGATAAAGCGAAAACCGAGCAGTTCATGACCCAGTTCCTGAAAAACGTCGAAGTGTTTGATACCGGCGGCCGTGGGGCGACCACGACCTTCGCAGAACGCGGTCTCGGCGATGTGCTGATCAGCTTTGAATCGGAAGTGAATAACATCCGTAAACAGTATGAAGCGCAGGGCTTCGAGGTCGTTATCCCGAAAACCAACATCCTGGCCGAGTTCCCGGTGGCGTGGGTGGATAAAAACGTGCAGGCGAACGGTACCGAGAAAGCGGCAAAAGCCTATCTCAACTACCTGTACAGCCCTCAGGCGCAGACCGTCATTACCGATTATTACTACCGCGTGAATAACCCGGATGTGATGAACAAACTGAAAGATAAATTCCCGCAGACCGAACTGTTCCGCGTGGAAGACCATTTTGGCTCCTGGCCTGATGTGATGAAAACGCATTTTGCCAGCGGCGGTGAGTTAGATAAATTGCTGGCGGCGGGGCGTAAGTAATGTTTGCAGTTTCCTCCAGACGTGTGCTGCCTGGCTTTACCTTAAGCCTCGGGACCAGCCTGCTGTTCGTCTGTCTGATTTTGCTGTTACCGCTCAGCGCGCTGGTAATGCAGCTTGCTCAGATGAGCTGGGCGCAGTACTGGGACGTGGTCACCAACCCGCAAGTGGTAGCAGCCTATAAAGTGACGTTGCTGTCGGCATTTGTCGCCTCCATTTTTAACGGCGTGTTTGGCCTGCTGATGGCGTGGATCTTAACCCGCTACCGTTTTCCGGGCCGTACGTTGCTCGACGCGTTAATGGATTTACCGTTTGCGCTGCCGACGGCGGTGGCGGGCTTAACCCTCGCGTCGCTCTTCTCCGTGAACGGGCTGTACGGCGAGTGGCTGGCGAAATTTGACATCAAAGTGACCTACACCTGGCTCGGTATCGCAGTGGCGATGGCCTTTACCAGCATCCCGTTTGTGGTGCGTACCGTGCAGCCGGTGCTGGAAGAGTTAGGTCCGGAATACGAAGAAGCGGCGGAAACGCTGGGCGCCACGCGCTGGCAGAGCTTCCGCAAGGTGGTTCTGCCGGAGCTGTCTCCGGCGCTGATGGCGGGTGTCGCGCTGTCGTTTACCCGCAGCCTCGGTGAGTTCGGCGCGGTGATTTTTATCGCCGGGAACATTGCCTGGAAAACAGAAGTCACCTCGCTGATGATTTTCATCCGTTTGCAGGAGTTTGATTATCCGGCGGCGAGCGCTATTGCCTCGGTTATCCTGGCGGCCTCGCTGCTGCTGCTGTACTCGATTAACACTCTGCAAAGTCGCTTTGGTCGACGTGTGGTAGGTCACTGATGGCGGAAGTTACGCAATTGAAGCGATACGATGCACCCCGCATCAACTGGGGTAAATGGTTTCTGATTGGGGCGGGGGTGCTGGTTTCCGCCCTCATTCTCGTCGTGCCGACGATTTATATTTTCGTTCAGGCGTTCAGTAAGGGCCTGATGCCCGCACTGGAAAACCTGGCGAACCCGGATATGCTGCACGCGATCTGGCTGACCGTGCTGATTGCCCTGATCACCGTGCCGGTGAACCTCGTGTTCGGTACCCTGCTGGCGTGGCTGGTGACGCGCTTTAACTTCCCGGGACGTCAGCTGCTGTTGACCCTGCTGGACATTCCATTCGCCGTGTCGCCGGTGGTGGCGGGTCTGGTGTACCTGCTCTTTTACGGCTCCAACGGCCCGTTGGGCGGCTGGCTGGATGAGCATAACCTGCAGATCATGTTCGCCTGGCCGGGCATGGTGCTGGTCACCATCTTCGTGACCTGTCCGTTTGTGGTGCGTGAACTGGTGCCGGTGATGTTGAGCCAGGGGAGCAACGAAGACGAAGCGGCGGTGCTGCTGGGCGCGTCAGGCTGGCAGATGTTCCGTCGCGTGACGCTACCGAATATCCGCTGGGCGCTGCTTTACGGCGTGGTGCTGACCAACGCCCGCGCGATTGGTGAGTTCGGCGCCGTTTCCGTCGTCTCCGGTTCTATTCGCGGTGAAACGCTGTCGCTGCCGCTACAGATTGAGCTGCTGCAGCAGGACTACAACACCATCGGTTCGTTTACTGCCGCAGCGTTGCTGACGCTGATGGCTATTTTGACCCTGTTTTTGAAGAGTGTGGTGCAGTGGCGTTTAGAAAATCAGGAAAAACGTCAGCATCAGGAGGGAAATCATGAGCATTGAGATTGCCAATATTAAGAAGTCTTTTGGTCGCACCCAGGTGCTGAATGATATCTCGCTGGATATCCCTTCCGGACAAATGGTGGCGCTGCTGGGACCGTCTGGTTCGGGTAAAACCACGCTGCTGCGTATTATCGCCGGGCTTGAGCATCAGACCAGCGGGCATATCCGCTTCCACGGTACCGACGTGAGCCGCCTGCATGCCCGCGATCGTAAAGTAGGTTTTGTGTTCCAGCACTACGCGTTGTTCCGCCACATGACCGTATTCGATAACATCGCATTTGGCCTGACCGTGCTGCCGCGTCGCGAGCGCCCGGATGCGGCAACCATTAAAGCGAAAGTGACCAAACTGCTGGAAATGGTGCAGTTGGCCCATCTTGCGGACCGTTTCCCGGCCCAGCTGTCCGGTGGTCAGAAACAGCGTGTGGCGCTGGCGCGTGCGCTAGCCGTTGAACCGCAAATTCTTCTGTTGGATGAGCCGTTCGGTGCGCTGGATGCGCAGGTGCGAAAAGAGCTGCGTCGCTGGCTGCGTCAGCTTCATGAAGAGCTTAAATTTACCAGCGTCTTCGTGACCCACGATCAGGAAGAGGCGATGGAAGTCGCGGACCGTGTGGTGGTCATGAGCCAGGGTAATATTGAGCAGGTTGACGAGCCGGAGCAGCTCTGGCGTGAACCGGCGACCCGCTTCGTGCTGGAATTTATGGGCGAAGTGAACCGTTTACAGGGCACTATTCGCGGGGGGCAATTCCACGTGGGCGCGCACCGCTGGCCGCTGGGATATACCTCTGCGCATCAGGGGCCGGTCGACCTGTTCCTGCGTCCGTGGGAAGTGGACGTGAGCCGTCGCACCAGCCTTGACTCACCGCTGCCGGTGCAGGTGCTGGAAGCGAGCCCTAAAGGGCACTACACCCAACTGGTGGTACAACCGCTGGGCTGGTATACCGAGCCGCTAACCGTGGTCATGCGCGATGAGGAGCCACCGCACCGGGGAGAACGCCTGTTTGTCGGTCTGCAGCATGCGCGTATTTATCACGGGAAGGAACGTATTGAGACGCGCGAGGATATTGCTCTGGCGGAGTCAGCCTGATAGGTTAAGGTCACGTAGTTTTGCCGGGTGGCGCTGCGCTTACCCGGCCTACAATCATGCTCTCTGTAGGCCCGGTAAGCGAAAGCGCCACCGGGCTTTTTATTGGGCAGCGAACATGAGTACATTAGAACACACCATCGGCAACACCCCTCTGGTCAAGCTTCAGCGCATGGGGTGTGCCAACGGCAGCGAAATCTGGGTCAAACTCGAAGGCAATAACCCGGCGGGCTCGGTGAAAGACCGCGCGGCGCTGTCGATGATTGTCCAGGCTGAAAAACGCGGAGAAATTAAGCCCGGTGACGTGCTGATTGAGGCGACCAGCGGCAACACCGGTATCGCGCTGGCAATGATTGCGGCGCTGAAAGGCTACCGCATGAAGCTGCTGATGCCGGACAATATGAGTCAGGAACGCCGCGCCGCCATGCGAGCTTACGGTGCGGAGCTGATTCTGGTGACCAAAGAGCAGGGGATGGAAGGGGCGCGTGACTTAGCGCTGGAGATGGCTGAACGCGGTGAAGGCAAGTTGCTCGATCAGTTCAACAACCCGGATAACCCGTACGCGCACTACACCACCACCGGCCCGGAAATCTGGCAGCAAACGGAAGGACGGATCACCCATTTTGTCTCCAGCATGGGCACCACGGGCACCATTACCGGTGTATCGCGTTTTCTGCGAGAGCAGGAAAAAACCGTCACTATCGTTGGTCTGCAGCCGGAAGAGGGGAGCAGCATTCCGGGCATTCGCCGCTGGCCTGCGGAATACATGCCCGGGATCTTTAATGCGCAGCTTGTGGACCAGGTGCTGGATATTCATCAGCGCGAGGCGGAAAATACCATGCGCGAGCTGGCCGTCCGTGAAGGTATCTTCTGTGGCGTCAGTTCGGGCGGCGCGGTAGCGGGTGCGATTCGGGTTGCAAAGGAAAACCCGGGTGCAGTGGTCGTGGCAATAATCTGCGATCGCGGCGATCGTTATCTGTCTACCGGCGTCTTTGGTGAAGAGAGTTATTCGCAGGGGGCAGGGATTTAAGCATCATGGAGATGATTCTTTTCCGGGATAACACCCGGGCGCAACAAACCGATATTGTCGCGGTGCAGTCGCAGGTGGTATATGGCAGCGTGGGGAACAGCATTGCGGTACCGAATATTCGTACCCATCAGCTGAGCGTCACCGCCGTACCGACGGTGTTGTTTAGCAACACGCCGCACTATGACACCTTCTACGGCGGCGTGATCCCGGATGAGTGGTTCAGCGGTTATCTGAAAGCGCTGGAAGAGCGCGACATCCTTCGTGAGCTGAAGGCGGTGACTACCGGCTATATGGGTAGCGCCAGCCAGATTAAATTGCTCGGACAATGGCTCAGGGTCATCAAAGTACGGCACCCGGACCTGCTGGTGCTGGTCGACCCGGTCATCGGCGATATCGACAGCGGGATGTACGTGAAGCCCGAGATCCCGCAAGCGTATCGGGAGCACCTGCTGCCGCTGGCGCAGGGGATCACGCCAAACGTCTATGAGCTGGAAGTGTTAAGCGGCAAACCGTGCCGAACGCCGGAAAGCGCCATCGCGGCGGCGCAGGGACTGCTCTCCGACAGCCTGAAATGGGTGGCGATCACCAGCGCGCCGGTCGCTGACGACCCGCAAAACATTCACGTGGTGCTGGTGACGAATGAAGGCGTGACCGTAAGCGCACACCCGCGTGTTGAAACGGACCTGAAAGGGACGGGCGATCTGTTTTGTTCAGAGCTGGTAAGCGGAATTGTTGAGGGCAAAACCGTTGCCGATGCCATTCGCATGGCCGGCGATCGGGTGACGGATGTGATGATTTACACGCAGTCGAAAGGTTACGATGAGCTTATCCTGCCCGCATAAACAAAAATGGCGCCCGAAGGCGCCATTTTTCTGTGCGGCAAGAATTACTTCTTGATGCGGATAACCGGGGTTTCACCCACGGTGACGCTGCCAGACAGTTTGATCAGTTCTTTGATTTCGTCCATGTTGGAGATAACAACCGGAGTCAGGGTAGACTTGGCTTTTTCTTCCAGCAGTGGCAGATCGAATTCAATCACTGGGTCGCCAACTTTAACACGCTGGCCTTCTTCCGCGATGCGTTTGAAGCCTTCGCCTTTCAGTTCAACGGTGTCGATACCGAAGTGAACGAACAGTTCGATACCGCTATCAGATTCGATAGAGAACGCATGGTTGGTTTCAAAAATTTTACCGATGGTGCCGTCAACTGGAGCAACCATTTTGTTGCCAGTTGGTTTGATAGCAATGCCATCACCAACGATTTTCTCAGCAAACACTACATCCGGCACGTCTTCGATGTTGACGATCTCGCCGGAGAGCGGAGCAACAATCTCAATAGTTCCGGAGTCTTTCTTATCATCAGAAACCAGAGATTTCAGTTTATCGAACAAACCCATGATCTTCTCCTAAGCAGTAAATTGGGCCGCATCTCGTGGATTAGCAGATTGTTTTTTCTTCAATGAACTTGTTAACCAGCGTCATTAACTCGTCCGTTGTCGGTTGAGCAAGAGCCTGCTCTGCTAACACCTTCGCATCTTCGAAGTTCGTGTTACGGATAATCTTCTTAATGCGCGGGATGGAAATGGCGCTCATAGAGAATTCGTCCAGACCCATACCCAGCAACAGAAGTGTAGCACGTTCGTCGCCTGCAAGCTCACCACACATGCCAGTCCATTTACCTTCTGCATGAGAAGCATCAATAACTTGCTTAATAAGCGTCAGTACGGACGGTGACATTGGCTGGTAGAGATGTGAAATCATATCATTACCACGGTCAACTGCCAGGGTGTACTGCGTTAAATCATTGGTACCGATACTAAAGAAATCAACTTCTTTGGCTAAATGACGCGCAATGGTCGCCGCAGCCGGTGTTTCCACCATCACGCCGATCTCGATTGACTCGTCAAATGCTTTACCTTCGTCACGCAGTTCCTGTTTGTAGATTTCGATCTCTTTCTTCAGTGCACGCACTTCTTCAACAGAGATGATCATCGGGAACATGATGCGCAGTTTACCGAAAGCAGACGCACGCAGGATAGCACGTACCTGATCGCGCAGGATCTCTTTACGATCCATCGCGATACGTACTGCACGCCAGCCCAGGAACGGGTTCTCTTCTTTCGGGAAGTTCATGTACGGCAGCTCTTTGTCGCCACCGATGTCCATGGTACGGACGATAACCGCCTGAGAGCCACAGGCTTCAGCCACGGCTTTGTATGCAGCAAACTGCTCTTCTTCAGTAGGCAGCGCGTCACGGTCCATGAACAGGAATTCTGTACGATAGAGACCGACACCTTCCGCACCGTTGCGCTCAGCGCCATCAACGTCACGTACGGTACCGATGTTTGCGCACACTTCTACCTGATGACCGTCCAGGGTGATTGCTGGCAGGTCTTTCAGCTTAGCGAGTTCCGCTTTTTCAGTCGCAACTTGCTCCTGAACCGCGCGCAGTTTTTCGATCTCTTCATTCGTTGGGTTGACGTAAACCAGATTGTTTACGGCATCCAGAATCAAATAGTCGCCGTTTTTCACCTGAGAGGTGACGCTACCGGTGCCCACGATGGCTGGCAGTTCCAGAGAACGCGCCATGATTGAGGTGTGGGAAGTACGGCCGCCTGCGTCGGTGATGAAACCGAGAACCTTTTTCAGGTTCAACTGAGCGGTTTCTGACGGGGTCAGGTCGGCAGCAACCAGAATAACTTCATCCTGAATTGCGCTCAGATCGATGATGGCCAGACCCAGGATGTTGCGCAGCAGGCGCTTACCGATGTCACGTACGTCAGCCGCACGCTCTTTCAGGTATTCGTCATCCAGTTCTTCCAGGGCAGTCGCCTGACCTTCGATAACTTCATGTGCAGCCGCGTCGGCTGTCATGCCTTTATCTTTAATCAGGGCTATGATTTCCTGCTCCAGCTCCTCATCTTCGAGCAGCATGATGTGCCCTTCGAAGATGGCTTCTTTTTCTTCACCGAAAGTTTCGCCAGCTTTAGTTTTGATTGCTTCCAGTTGCGCAGATGCCTTGGCACGACCGCTCAGAAAACGTTCAACTTCCTGATCAACCTTGTCGGCAGAAATTTTTTTCCGGTCAATGACGATCTCGTCTTCTTTCAGCAGCAGTGCTTTGCCGAAAGCGATACCCGGGGATGCTAAAATGCCTGAAATCATAACCCTACCTTACTTGTGACTGATATTTAAAAGAACCCGGAAACTTACTCGAGCTCAGCCATCAGTTTTACCAGATGCTCAACTGCTTTCTGCTCGTCTTCACCTTCTGCAGAGATGGTGACAACAGTGCCCTGAGTCAGGCCCAGAGTCTGCAGTTTGAACAGGCTTTTTGCGCTAGCGCTTTTGCCGTTGGAAGTCACAGTGATTTCAGATGTGAAGCCTTTCGCTTCTTTAACAAACTGAGCAGCAGGGCGGGTGTGCAGACCGTTCGGAGCGGTAATGGTAACTTCTTGCTGGAACATTGTATTTCCCCAACTTATAGGTTTAGTGTTGTGGAACTAAAGTCTAGCCTGGCGACTGAACTTTAGCCTGTATTGTTAGCGCTGACGTTTCGATCGTCATTAAACATTATGCAGCGAAAGCAAGACTTGAACCAAATCATAAAATCGATTCAGCAAGGCTATTTCATTCACTGATTAATTTCACGCATCAAAATAATTGCTGGTTTAAATACCAGACCCAACGGGGTGAATCAATGCCAGGAGGGGTAAAACTTTGAAGCAGGCCACAAAAAAGCACCCGAAAAGGTGCTTTTTTACGCGTTTTTAACATGCTGGCATCACTGTTGCAGTTCTTTCTCAGTGAAGAGATCGGCAAACAGTGCAGTGCTTAAGTAACGCTCACCCGAGGATGGAAGGATAACCACAATATTCTTATTGGTAAAGGCTTCGTCTTCCTGAAGTTTGAGCGCTGCCGCAACAGCCGCACCGGAAGAGATACCTGCCAGAATGCCTTCTTCATCCATCAGACGACGCGCGGTAGAGATGGCTTCTTCGTTAGTGATGGTGACCACTTTATCGATCAGCTTCAGGTCCAGGTTACCCGGAATGAAGCCAGCACCAATGCCCTGAATTTTATGTGGGCCTGGCTTGAGCTCTTCACCCGCCAGTGCCTGAGTGATAACCGGTGAGTCGGTTGGTTCAACGGCAACAGTAATCAGATCTTTTTTACCTTTCGTGCCTTTAATATAGCGTGACACACCAGTCAGCGTACCGCCGGTACCCACGCCGGAGATAAACACGTCAACCTGACCGTCGGTATCTTCCCAGATTTCCGGGCCGGTGGTTTTTTCATGAATTTCCGGGTTTGCCGGGTTGCTGAACTGCTGCAGCAGCAGATATTTCGCCGGATCGCTGGCAACAATCTCTTCGGCTTTCTGAATGGCACCTTTCATGCCTTTCGCGCCTTCGGTCAGTACCAGGTTTGCCCCCAGCGCTTTGAGCAGCTTGCGACGTTCGATACTCATGGTTTCTGGCATGGTCAGCGTCAGTTTGTAGCCACGCGCTGCAGCAACATAGGCCAGGGCAATACCGGTGTTGCCGCTGGTTGGTTCCACCAGCTCAACGCCTGGTTTCAGTACGCCACGTTTTTCAGCATCCCAAATCATGTTTGCACCAATACGGCATTTTACGCTGAAGCTCGGGTTACGTGATTCGACCTTCGCCAGAATGCGTCCATTACCGATACGGTTCAGTCGAACCAGGGGCGTATGACCGATCGTCAGCGAGTTGTCTTCATAAATCTTACTCATGGCCTGTCCTTAACTGTATGAAATTGGGATACCGTCCCAGCATACCTGTTGAGCAGGTAGGGGGAAGTAAGGAATTCGCATATCTATATACTGCAAGGAAATAATGGGGATCAGTATGGAATAAGGGGCGGCATAAGCCACCCCTTGTTTACACATTTTTGCATTACTTCCATAACGCGTGCTTAGCACGGTAGCAGTCGACCCACATTGCCGTCGCGCCACACACCGCAACGGGCATGATGAACAGATTGAGGAACGGGATCATCGTGAACAGGCTGGTCAGTGCGCCAAATTGCATATTGGCAACCTTCTGGGTGCGCAGGGCCGTGCGCATCGCTTTAAACGGCACCTTGTGGTTATCGAACGGATAGTCGCAGTACTGGATCGCCAGCATCCATGCGCTGAACAGGAACCACAGCACCGGAGCCACCGTTTGACCGATACCGGGCACGAAATAGAGGATAAGCAGCACAACCGCACGGGGCAGGTACCAGGCAAATTTCTGCCACTCGCGCTTCATGATGCGTGGAATGTCTTTCATGATCCCCAGCACGCCCGTGTCCGGTGGCGTTGCGCCGGTAAGCCGTGCCTCCAGCTGTTCCGCCAGCAGGCCGTTAAAGGGCGCGGCTATCCAGTTCGCGATCGTTGAAAAGAAGTAACCGAATACCAGCAGCACCGAGATGACCACAACCGGCCAGAGCAGGTAGTTCAGCCACTGCAGCCACTCAGGAACATGGCTCATTAGTGAGGGGATCCAGCTTTCCAGCTTTGTGAACAGCCACCAGAACGCACCGCCCATCAGAATAATGTTGATCAACAGAGGCAGGATGACGAAGCGTCGAATACCCGGCAATGAGACCAGTTTCCAGCCCTGAGAAAAATACCAGACGCCGCTGCGAGGGGGGGAAGAAGATGTTGAAACCATAACCAGGCTGTACTCCTTTTTTCACAACCAGTGGAATTGCCCGCCTATATTATCCACTTACGGACCAATGACCAGTTAGGAAATGTTCGAAAAACCAGCAAAAAGCACGATTTCCTTCATCTTTATGCTGTGAATGCTCTGCACACACTTGCACTTGACGTAAACGGCAAATACTCTTAGTGAGTAAATGTTTGCCGTGGTGGCAAGGTGTTAGAACAACAGAGAATATAATGATGCAGGATTTGCGTCTGATATTAATCATTGTTGGCGCGATCGCCATAATCGCTTTACTGGTACATGGTTTCTGGACCAGCCGTAAAGAGCGTTCCTCGATGTTTCGCGATCGCCCACTGAAGCGCATGAAGTCCAGTCGTGACGACGATGACAGTGAAGATGACATCGACGGCAGCGACGACGACGGCGTGGGTGAAGTTCGTGTTCATCGGGTCAATACTGCCCCCGGCGCGGCTCATGGGGAGCATGAAGCGACCCGTACTGCGCAGCACCAGTATCAACCGCCGTATGCTTCCGCACAGCCGCGCCAGCCAGCGCCGCAGCCTGTGGAAGAGCCGGTGCGCCAGCCGCCGCAACAGCCTGTCCATCAGCAGCCTGCTGCACCTCAGCCGGTTCAACAGCAACCTGTGCAACAGCCAGTGCAACCGGTACAACAACCGCAGCAGCCTGTGCATGTGCAGCCTGCGCCGCAGCCCGCTCCGGCCCCGCATGTTGAGCCAGAGCCCGTCGTCGAGCCAGAACCGGTTGTTGAAAAACCGCAGCGCAAAGAAGCGGTGATCATCATGAACGTTGCCGCACATCACGGCAGCCATCTCAACGGTGACGTGCTGCTTAACAGTATTCAGCAGGCAGGCTTCAAGTTTGGCGACATGAATATTTTCCATCGCCACCTGAGCCCAGACGGTAGCGGCCCGGCGCTGTTCAGCCTGGCCAATATGGTCAATCCTGGCACCTTTGACCCGGAAATGACCGGTGATTTCGTGACGCCGGGTGTCACAATCTTTATGCAGGTGCCGTCCTATGGTGACGAACTGCAGAACTTTAAGCTGATGCTGCAATCCGCTCAGCACATCGCTGATGAAGTGGGTGGTGTGGTGCTCGACGATCAGCGTCGAATGATGACCCCGCAGAAGCTGCGCGAGTATCAGGACCGCATCCGCGAAGTTAAGGAAGCCAACGCGTAATCGTCGCGTTTACTTCGACTCCTCCTCAACCCCCGCATGTCGGGGGTTTTTTCTCATTGATGGTGCGATATGGACTCAATCGAACAACAACTCACTGAACTGCGAACCACGCTTCGCCATCATGAATATCTCTATCATGTTATGGACGCGCCGGAATTACCGGATGCGGAGTATGACCGTCTAATGCGCGAACTCCGCGAATTAGAGGCGCAGCATCCGGAACTCATCACACCCGATTCACCCACCCAACGCGTCGGCGCTGAGCCGCTGGGGGCTTTCAGCCAGGTGCGTCATGAAGTGCCGATGCTGTCGCTGGACAACGTCTTCGATGAAGAGAGTTTTCTCGCGTTTAATAAGCGTGTGCAGGATCGTCTTAAAAGTAGCGATACCCTTACCTGGTGCTGTGAGCTGAAGCTGGACGGCCTTGCGGTCAGCCTTCTTTACGAAAACGGCGTGCTGGTGCGTGCGGCAACTCGTGGTGATGGTACCACCGGGGAAGACATCACCACCAACGTGCGCACTATCCGCGCGATCCCGCTGAAACTGCAGGGTGAGAACATTCCTGCGCGACTGGAAGTGCGCGGTGAAGTGTTCCTGCCCCAGGCGGGCTTCGAGAAAATCAATGACGAAGCGCGCCGCACTGGTGGGAAAGTGTTTGCTAACCCGCGTAATGCGGCGGCAGGCTCTCTGCGCCAGCTTGATCCACGCATCACCGCGAAGCGACCGCTTACTTTCTTCTGCTACGGCGTAGGGATTCTGGAGGGGGGCGAGCTACCGGATACGCACCTCGGACGTCTGCTGCAGTTTAAAGCGTGGGGCCTGCCGGTGAGCAACCGTGTTCAGCTTTGCGACTCCCCGGAAGCAGTACTGGCCTTCTACCACAAGGTGGAAGAGGACCGTCCAACGCTCGGCTTTGATATTGATGGCGTTGTCATTAAGGTTAACTCATTAGCGCTTCAGGAGCAGTTGGGCTTTGTTGCGCGTGCTCCGCGCTGGGCGGTGGCGTTTAAGTTTCCTGCTCAGGAGCAGATGACCTTTGTCCGCGACGTGGAGTTCCAGGTGGGACGTACGGGAGCCATTACCCCGGTCGCCCGTCTGGAGCCGGTGCAGGTGGCGGGCGTGCTGGTGAGTAACGCCACGCTGCATAACGCCGATGAAATTGAGCGTCTTGGTCTGCGTATTGGCGACAAAGTGGTCATTCGCCGCGCGGGCGATGTTATTCCACAGGTGGTTAACGTTGTTGAGTCAGAACGTCCTGATGATACGCGCGAGATTATTTTCCCGACCCATTGCCCGGTATGCGGCTCGGACGTTGAACGTGTTGAAGGTGAAGCGGTGGCGCGCTGTACGGGGGGCTTAATCTGTGGTGCGCAGCGTAAAGAATCTCTGAAACACTTTGTGTCCCGTAGGGCGATGGACGTTGACGGCATGGGCGACAAGATTATCGATCAGCTGGTTGAGAAAGAGTACGTCCATACGCCAGCAGATCTTTTCAAACTGACTGCGGGTAAACTGACGGGGCTTGATCGCATGGGGCCTAAGTCAGCGCAGAATGTCGTCAATGCTCTGGAAGCCGCTAAAGAGACGACCTTCGCACGCTTCCTCTACGCGCTGGGTATTCGTGAAGTCGGCGAAGCGACTGCAGCGGGGCTAGCGGCGTACTTTGGTACGCTGGATGCACTGGAAAAAGCGAGCATCGACGAGTTGCAGAAAGTCCCGGATGTCGGGATTGTTGTTGCCACTCACGTCTTTAACTTCTTTGCTGAAGAGAGCAACCGTGAAGTCATCGGCAAGCTGCTGGAAGAGGGTATCAAATGGCCCGCACCGGTGGTGGTTAATGCCGAAGAGATCGACAGTCCGTTCGCCGGTAAAACGGTGGTGCTGACCGGCAGCCTGAGTCAGCTTTCACGTGACGATGCGAAAGCGCGTCTGGTGGCGCTGGGGGCCAAAGTGGCGGGCAGCGTGTCGAAGAAAACCGATTTGGTGATTGCCGGAGAGGCGGCGGGTTCGAAGCTGGCGAAAGCCCAGGAGCTCGGCATTGCGGTGATCGACGAAGCGAAAATGATGCGTCTGTTAGGAGAATAACGTGGAGAAAGAGCAACTCGTTGAGATCGCCAACACCGAGATGCCGTTCGGTAAATATAAAGGCCGCAGGCTGATCGATTTGCCGGAAGAGTATCTGCTGTGGTTTGCCCGTAAGGATGAATTCCCGGCAGGGCGGCTGGGTGAGTTGATGGCTATCACGTTACTGATCAAAACTGAGGGGCTGACCCAGCTGGTTCAGCCCCTGAAACGCCCTTAAGCTTTTGCGGCGCGGGTCTCTTCCTGCGCCAGTTTTTCAGTCTGGCGCTTGTAACGACGCGCCAGCACCGCGCAGACCATAAGCTGGATCTGATGGAAAATCATCAGCGGCAGCACCATCATCCCAATCACCGAGGTCGGGAACAGAATGTTGGCCATCGGGATACCGTTCGCCAGGCTCTTTTTCGAACCGCAGAACACAATCGTAATTTCATCCGCTTTATTGAAGCCGCACTTGCGTGCCACAAAGACGTTAACCGCAATTACAATCGCCAGCAGGACGAGGCTGACCACCACGATAAACAGCAGTGAGCCTGCGCCGACCTTATGCCAGATCCCATTTACCACCGCTTCACTGAAAGCGGAATAGACCACCAGCAGAATTGACGACTGATCGGTTTTTGAGATCCATTTTTTGTGCTTTGCCACAAACGCGCCCGTCCACGGACGCGAGAGATGCCCCAGGACAAACGGCAGCAGCAGCTGCAGACAGATTTTACCCACCTGCTCAAGGTTACCTTCCGCGCCGTGCATGTTCATCAGCAAACCCACCAGCAATGGGGAGACGAAAATCCCTAACAGGCTGGATGCCGACGCCGAACAGACTGCGGCCGCGACGTTACCGCCTGCCAGCGAGGTGAAGGCAATGGCGGACTGCACGGTGGCTGGCAGAATGCACAGATACAGGAAACCGGTGTAGAGCGCCGGGTCGACGTTAACCGGAGCCCACCACGCAAACAGCACGCCGAGAATGGGGAACAGAATGAACGTGCTGCACATCACCCAGAGGTGCAATCGCCAGTGGCTACCGCCAGCGATAATGGCTTCGCGGGAGAGTTTTGCGCCGTGCATAAAGAACAGCAGTGCGATGGCGGCCGTCGTTAGCCCCTCAAAAAACGGAACAAATCCCCCGCGAGCGGGGAAGAACGAGGCCAGTAAAACGGTAGCAACCAGGGTAAGCGTAAACGGATCAACAATACGAAATAGTTTCATAATGACTCCTGAAAACAGATGTCGCTATTGTGCTTTTTTCCATTTGAGAAATAAAATTGATTTATTGCATCCATTTATGAATTAAAAAGATGAATTATTCCTTACGTCAGCTTCGCATATTCGTCACCGTGGCAAACGCCCGTAGCTTCAGCCGGGCAGGGGAGATGATTGGCCTGAGCCAGTCGGCGGTGAGTCACAGTGTGAAAGAGCTGGAGAGTCAAACGGGTGTGCGGTTACTTGACCGCACCACGCGCGAAGTTGTGTTGACTGAAGCCGGGCAGCAGCTGGCCTTGCGCCTCGAGCGGTTACTTGATGAATTGAACAGTACGCTCAGGGATGTTGGGCGATTGGGACAGCAACTTTCGGGTACGGTGCGGGTTGCTGCCAGCCAGACGATCTCTGCCCACCTTATCCCGCAGTGCATTGCCGAGGGAAACCACCGCTACCCGGATATTGATTTTGTTTTACATGACAGACCGCAACAGTGGGTGCTGGAAAGCATCCGACAGGGGGATGTGGATTTTGGGATTGTGATCGATCCCGGTCAGGTGAGCGATCTGGCGTGCGAAAGCGTACTTTCTGAGCCCTTTTTGCTGCTCTGCCGGGACGACGATCCGCTGGCAGTATTACCGGTAGTCAGCTGGCAGTCTCTTCAGGGAGCGAACCTGGTATTGCAGGATTATGCCTCGGGCAGCCGTCCGCTGATTGATTCTGCGCTGGTGACTCAGGGAGTAAAGGCAACGATCGTGCAGGAGATTGGTCACCCGGCAACGCTGTTTCCTATGGTGGAAGCTGGCATTGGTATCAGCGTGTTGCCCGCCCTGGCACTTCCCCTGCCACAGGGAAGTCGGCTGTCCGTAAAGCGATTGGTGCCTGTTGTCGAGCGAAAGCTGATGCTGGTACGGCGAAAAAATCGTTCACTCTCGGGGGCGGCACAGGCCATCTGGGAAGTGGTGCGTATCCAGGCGCAACGATTAACCGAGGCCCGCATACGCGACCCACTGTTTAACGCATCAGAAGATTAGATGTAGATATCAATCTGATGATTATCTGACGGGCTATTCACACCTTCCACTTTACCCAGCTTTTGATCTTGTTTCTTCTGGGCTTCTTCGGTCTGCTGGCGCTGCAGCGCGGCAAGCTGGGCCTGCAGCACTTTAAGCTGCGCCTGAATGAGTTCCTGCTGTTTTTTCTTTTCTTCCGTGCTGCCAGTACTCTCTGGTAGCTCTTTTAGCTGCTGAGTAAGCTTGGTGATCTGCTCTTTAATGTGGTTTATTTGCGCAGCAATATCATTGTTACCAGAATGATTACTTCCACTATTGCTGGTTTGTACTGAGGGTGTAGTCACCTGAATCGTCGACATAGTATTTCATCTCGCTATAAAACAGAGGTATCGGCACCGACGGGATTAGCTTGAGCAAAACTGCCATATCTGGCAGGGATTTGCATTGATACACAATCAGTATTGATGGTGCTGTGAAAGTGTATTGGAGGTAAACCGCAGGCTCCAGATATAAGACTAAGGTCATGCGATCCGTGATATCGCGATCTTAATTCTCAAGGAGCCTTTATGACCCTCTCAAATAACCCATGGTACTGCGCTGACATCATCCGCACCGCTAAACCGAATTTCACGCCGCGCGTTGCGTTCATTCTCGGTTCTGGCCTTGGCGCACTAGCCGACCAGATTGAAGACGCCGTTTCTCTGAGCTACGAAAAGCTGCCGGGTTTCCCTGTGAGTACGGTTCACGGTCATGCCGGTGAGCTGGTCCTGGGACATCTTGCCGGTGTACCTGTTGCCTGTATGAAAGGGCGGGGTCACTTCTATGAAGGCCGCGGGATGACCGTCATGACCGATGCGATCCGCACGTTCAAACTGCTGGGTTGCGAGCTGCTGTTTAGCACCAATGCTGCGGGCTCATTGCGTAAAGACGTTAAGCCCGGAAGCTTGGTTGCGTTGAGGGACCATATCAATACCATGCCGGGAACGCCGATGGTGGGACTAAACGATGAACGTTTTGGTGACCGCTTCTTCTCGCTGGCTAATGCTTACGACGCAAACTATCGTGCCGTTTTGCAAACTGTGGCCGCGAAAGAGGGCTTCCCTCTGCATGAAGGCGTGTTTGTCTCTTATCCTGGCCCCAACTTCGAGACTGCGGCGGAGATCCGCATGATGCAAATTATTGGTGGCGACGTGGTGGGCATGTCCGTAGTGCCGGAAGTGATCTCTGCGCGTCACTGTAACCTGAAAGTGGTGGCCGTTTCTGCAATTACGAATCTTGCTGAAGGTCTGGGCGAGGTAAAACTCTCACACGAACAAACACTGGCTGCTGCTGAGCTTTCCCGCCAGAACTTCATCAACCTTATCTGCGGTTTTCTTCGCCATATTGCCTGATTAAAACAATAAAGTGGCCCGTGAGGGCCACACTGCTATAAGGAATGGAATATGAACATCACGACTCGCTTAAAGATGATGTCCTTTATGCAATATTTTATCTGGGGGAGTTGGCTGGTTACCCTCGGCGCTTACATGATTAACACTCTACATTTTACCGGCTCCGACGTGGGGATGGTTTACAGTTCCAAGGGGCTGGCCGCAATTGTTATGCCATCTCTGGTGGGGATTATTGCCGACAAATGGCTGCGAGCAGACCGTGCATACGTGATTTGCCACCTCGTCTGTGCCGTTGCCCTCTGTTATGCCGCGCAGGTCAATGAACCCGGGTTAATGTTCTGGGTCATGCTGGTGAATGCGATGGCCTTTATGCCCACGATTGCGTTGTCGAACACGATTTCTTACTCCTGCCTTGAACAGTCAGGGCTGGATACGGTAAGCCATTTTCCGCAAGTGAGGGTGTATGGCACCGTGGGATTTATTGCCGCGATGTGGGCCATCAGCCTGATGGGGGCGGAGCTCAGCAACGTGCAGCTCTATATAGCAGCTGCTGCATCCCTGCTGTTGGCAATCTACTCTCTGACGCTACCGGCCACTCCGGTTGCGACGACAAAAACGTCTCCGTCTCTGGCAAGTAAACTGGGCCTCAATGCATTTATCCTGTTTAAACAACCCCGCATGGCGGTGTTCTTTTTATTCGCAATGCTGCTGGGCGCCGTGCTGCAGATAACCAATACGTTTGGCAGCCCTTTTCTGCATGATTTTGCACGGAATCCGGCGTATGCGGAGAGCTTTATCGTCAAATACCCGTCCATTTTGCTCTCCGTCTCGCAGATGTCAGAAGTGTTCTTCATTCTGACTATCCCATATTTCCTCAGACGATTTGGTATTAAAACCGTCATGCTGATGAGCATGGTGGCCTGGATGTTGCGGTTTGGGCTGTTTGCCTTTGGCGATCCGTCCGCAACAGGCTTTGCGTTGCTCATGCTGTCAATGATTGTCTACGGCTGCGCGTTCGACTTCTTCAATATTTCCGGCTCGGTGTTTGTTGAGCAGGAGGTGAGCTCTGATATCCGTGCCAGCGCGCAAGGGCTGTTTATGACCACCGTTAACGGTATTGGTGCTTATTTCGGGTCCGTGTTAAGCGGTATGGCAGTCGATTACTTCTCGGTGGATGGGGTTAAGGACTGGCAGACCATCTGGCTGGTGTTTGCGGCCTATGCGCTGGTGCTTGCGGTGGTGTTTTATTTCAGCTTTCACTATCACCACATCAGTAAAAACAGCGAGATGCGCACAGTTGCGCACTAAATTTTTCCTGTGGACGATGAAAGGCTTTAAGGTAGACGCTTAAACGTTATCGCCAGGATATGTTTTGATGGAACGCGTCTATCGGACCGATCTCAAGCTGCTGCGTTATTTTCTTGCCGTGGCGGAAGAATTGCATTTTGGGCGGGCTGCGGCCCGTCTTAATATGTCCCAGCCGCCGTTAAGCCTGCATATTAAAGAGCTGGAAAGCCAACTGGGGACGTTACTGTTTATTCGCCACTCGCGGAGTGTCGCGTTGACGCATGCCGGTAAAGTGCTGATGGAAGAGTCCCGTCGGCTGCTCGCCAGTGCAAACCAGGCGCTGGCTCGCGTCGAGCAAATTGGCCGGGGTGAGGCGGGGCGCATTGAGCTGGGGATTGTCGGTACCGCCATGTGGAGCGAGGTGCGCACGGTCATGCGCGCTTTCCTGAAAGAGCATCCGAATGTTGATGTTGTTTTTCGCGAAAAATCGCCGGTCATGCAGATGGCTTTGCTTGAACGTCGTGAGCTGGATGTCGGGATCTGGCGAATGGCAACTGAACCCACCGCCGGGTTTACCAGCGTGCGATTGCGTGATGCCGCTTTTCTTGTTGCAATGCCGGAAGATCACCGACTGGTCAGCGAATCATCTATTACGCTCTCAGAGTTACAGGATGAGTATTTTGTCACCATGCCTTCAGCACATTCTGACTGGGCATTTTTACATCGCGTATGTCAGCAGGCCGGGTTCTCGCCGATGATTGTACGCGAAGCTGTTGAACCACAGACGGTACTGGCGATGATTAGTATGGGGATGGGGATTACGCTTGCCGCTGACAGTTACGCGCAAATGCAGTGGCCAGGCGTGGTCTTCCGCCCTTTGCGCGAGCGCATACCGGCTGATCTGTATGTGGTATATGACGCGAAGCAGGCAACACCCGCAATAGAAAGGTTGATTGCAACTTTAACGATGATGTAAATCGCAGATAGCAAAAAAGCGCCTTTAGGGCGCTTTTTTACATTGGTGGGTCGTGCAGGATTCGAACCTGCGACCAATTGATTAAAAGTCAACTGCTCTACCAACTGAGCTAACGACCCGAAATGGTGGGCGATGACGGGCTCGAACCGCCGACCCCCTCCGTGTAAAGGAGATGCTCTACCAACTGAGCTAATCGCCCATTTCGGAACTGCTTTGATAAGGTGAGAATGGTGGGCGATGACGGGCTCGAACCGCCGACCCCCTCCGTGTAAAGGAGATGCTCTACCAACTGAGCTAATCGCCCAATCTCAATTCTTATCTACACTGCGAGTCTACGTGAAGTAGATGGTGGGTGATGACGGGCTCGAACCGCCGACCCCCTCCGTGTAAAGGAGATGCTCTACCAACTGAGCTAATCACCCCCGCTGTGTGGAGTCGCATTATAGGGAGAGTTGAAAATGAGTCAACGCATTTTCTAAAGTTTTTATTCGTTCGTCGTAAAATTAAACAAAACGATCGCGAAATGGGCGGTGGAGCATGATTTCTAAACAAAAATAGCAAACTCGGTCACGATAAAGGGATCAACATTGAGGAATCCCCCCACAGTGATAGAATATTGCCCATCGTTTTTTCCCCAGGATTTGCCGAATACCGGCATCTTTATAACGTAAGGCCATTTCATGAAAATCAAAACTCGCTTCGCGCCGAGCCCGACAGGCTATCTGCACGTCGGTGGTGCTCGTACTGCTCTCTATTCCTGGCTTTTTGCTCGTCACAACAAAGGTGAGTTCGTCCTGCGTATTGAAGATACCGATCTTGAGCGCTCTACGCCGGAAGCAATTGAAGCCATCATGGATGGTATGAACTGGTTGAATCTGGAATGGGATGAAGGCCCGTATTTCCAGACCAAACGTTTCGACCGCTATAACGCTGTGATTGATGAGATGCTGGTCGCGGGCACGGCGTATAAGTGCTATTGCTCCAAAGAACGTCTGGACGCGCTGCGTGAAGAGCAGATGGCGAACGGTGAGAAGCCACGTTATGACGGTCGTTGCCGCCATGACCATAGCGAACATGCTGCTGATGAGCCATGCGTGGTGCGTTTTGCTAACCCGCAAGAGGGTTCAGTGATCTTCGACGACCAGATCCGTGGCCCGATCGAATTCAGCAATCAGGAGCTGGACGACCTGATCATCCGCCGTACCGACGGTTCTCCAACCTATAACTTCTGCGTCGTGGTTGATGACTGGGATATGGAAATTACGCACGTTGTTCGTGGTGAAGACCATATCAACAACACCCCGCGTCAGATCAACATTCTGAAGGCGCTGAACGCACCAGTGCCTGTTTATGCGCACGTCTCCATGATCAATGGCGACGACGGTAAAAAGCTGTCTAAACGCCATGGCGCGGTCAGTGTCATGCAGTACCGTGACGATGGTTATCTGCCGGAAGCGCTGCTGAACTACCTGGTGCGACTGGGCTGGGCTCACGGTGACCAGGAGATCTTCAGTCGCGAAGAGATGATTAATCTGTTCTCTCTGAGCTCTGTGAGCAAATCGGCGAGTGCATTTAATACCGACAAACTGCTGTGGCTGAACCACCATTACATCAATACCATGCCGCCTGAATATGTCGCGACATATCTGCAGTGGCACATTGAGCAGGCAAATATTGATACCCGCACTGGCCCAGAGCTGGCGGACCTGGTGAAACTGCTCGGCGAGCGTTGCAAAACTCTGAAAGAGATCGCTGAAAGCTGCCGTTACTTCTATGAAGAGTTTGATGAGTTCGATGCGGACGCCGCGAAGAAACATCTGCGCCCGGTTGCTCGTCAGCCGCTGGAAGTGGTGCGTGACAAGCTGGCGGCTCTTACCGAATGGACTGCGGAAAATGTGCATCACGCTATTCAGGCAACTGCTGATGAGCTGGAAGTCGGCATGGGGAAAGTAGGCATGCCATTGCGCGTTGCGGTCACCGGTGCGGGCCAGTCCCCGGCGCTGGATGTGACTGTCCATGCCATCGGCAAGTCGCGCAGTGTGGCGCGTATTAACAAGGCGCTGGACTTTATCTCTGAACGCGAAAATCAGCAGTAATTAAGTCTTCAGGACGAGAAACGGCAGGGTAACCTGCCGTTTTTTTTATGTATTTGATTCAGCAATACCCAGGCGTGTAAGAAAGCCGAGAATACCTTCACGTTTCAATAATGTGTCCAGACGCTTCTGCTCTAGCTGGGTCATACTCTCCAGCGTTTCGATAATGCCCGAACGCAGGTTTGAAGAGGGGGCACTGTATGATGAGGGGACTTCTGCCAGATGGTAAACCGCCTGACGAGTACGGATTGCCGGGAGGCTCATAATATGTTCCTTCACGCGCGCATCAATATGGATTAGCCGCGCCCGACCGCCTTTTACGCCATTGAGCCCTTCGGTTTTCCAACCCTGTTGACGTATCCAACGATTAATGGTCTGTCGGGCAACACCCAAACTCTCCGCCAGCTCTTCCGTGGTCATTTTACTACGTAATCTTTTCATATTAGTTCTGGTCGCGAATCCCTAAACGTTGCAACAATCCGGTTATCCCTTCCCGCAGTAACAGCGATGTCATTTGCTTCTGCTCTTCCGGTGTCATTTCATTGGCCAGCGTCAGGAGTAGGTTGTGAAGCGAACCATCCTGGTTGGCACCTTCTGGTATATCAGACGTTTCAGTTGCCCGGCGTGCGCTGCGGATAAAGTCACGTACTTTTTCGTTCACATGTACCAGACGCGCTTTCCCACCCTGGACTCCCGGTTTTGGTGATGTAATCCAACCCTCTTTACGTACCCATTTATTGATGGTCTGGCGGCTATAGCCAGTGAGCAAGGCTAACTCTTCTGGCGTCATTCGTTCCTTGATCATGCAATTTCCTGAATATTTGTAGGGATAATTAACGGTTCATTTTATAGCACCGTTTTACGTGAAAACGTGACAGGCTTAACTCATGACTGCGAGCAAGCTCGCAAAGTGATTCATTTGCATGATTTTTCGGCGATTGAGCGGCGGTCATTGATTTTGCCGTTGACACTCCGCAGCGGAATTCATATTATGCCGCCCGTCAACATGACAGCTTTACGATGGGGCTATAGCTCAGCTGGGAGAGCGCTTGCATGGCATGCAAGAGGTCAGCGGTTCGATCCCGCTTAGCTCCACCAAACTCTGAACCCAACAGAGTGCGGTCAGTAAAGTAACATGTGGGGCTATAGCTCAGCTGGGAGAGCGCTTGCATGGCATGCAAGAGGTCAGCGGTTCGATCCCGCTTAGCTCCACCAAAATATTAAGCCCTCGTCAAAAGACGAGGGCTTTTTTTATGCGCTTGTAACACTCGCTACTACATTTTGTTATAAAAATAGATATATTCCTGTACCTCACCTCAATCGAAAGCAATAAACCCGTCCATAATTAGACTTGAACTTGCTTCGCGCAATTAATAAACATATTATCCATCCGGTCAATGATACGAACGGATAATATACTCATCAGCTTAATGAATAGAAAAACTTACAATAACGTAAAGATATTTATGATTGCCCTGGCGCTTTGCCTGATTGCGGTACCTTTCTCCCGTTTCCTCTCTCCGCGCGCAATTGTTAATGGTCATGACGTTTATTTAGCATGGTTACCGCTAAGCGTTATGCTGGCGGTAATTCTGTTATTTGGACGCAGGGCAATTCTTCCTGTTTTGTTAGGTTTTACTGTCACTAATTTATTTTATGTTAATTTAGCGCCACTACAATATTCAGTTTTACTGTTTTGTCAGACCTTCGCGTTGTTCGCGGCGTGCGGTCTGCTACGCCTCATGCTGGGCAAGCGTTGGCGTTACAGTATCCCTAACAAGCACATCGGTTTACGTATATTCTGGCTCGGTTTTATCGTGCCAATAGGTATTAAGCTGTCGATGTATATGGCAGGCTATTTGTTTGATTTCCCGGTGACAATTTCAACCTTCTTCGGCGAAGGAACGGTAATTTACAATGTGGTGGATATTCAAAGTCTGATCTGCGCGGCGTTGATTTTTACCATGATGTTCTATTACCCATTAAGAATGATAATTAATCCTCGCTATGCCATCACGTTCTGGCGGCGAAGCGTGAAGCCTGTGTTTCTTCACAAAAATTCATTATATATTTTTGTCTGGCTGATGTTTTTAAGTTTCATTCTCGTCATTTTATGTGGACCTTTTGAATCTCCCGTCATTGCGGGCTATTTGATGCCGCTGATTTTTATTCTTTTTACGTTAGCGATAAGTCGCCTGACCTATGCGCTTATCTCTTTGCTCTGGGCCGTATCTGCACTCCTGCTGTTGACCTACAACTATAACTTCCTTAATGGGGTTGAATCGGGCCATTCGCTCTCCTTTATCCTCTCCGTGCTTATCTCTTTCGCCATCTGTTTGCTTTACATGTCGCGCATTTATCAGCGCAGCGAGTGGTTAAAACGGGGCTGGCAGGGCCGGGCGCTGACCGATCCGCTGACGGGTTTGCCCAATATTCGTGCGCTGGAGGATTATCTTGAGAATCATCCTGATGCAAAAGTTAGCATTCTGCGTATGGATAACCTGGAATTTTTGAGCCGCCACTACGGGATGCTCATGCGGGTCCATTGCAAACGAACGATCGCCACGTCGCTTCAGCCACTTCTGCAGAAAGATGAGTCCCTCTTCCAGTTACCTGGCAGCGAGCTGGTACTGGTATTGCTGGGCCCGGGAACCGCTGAGCGCCTTCAGCATATGGTTGATCGGCTGAACAGTCGTAAGATTTACTGGAACAACACCGGGCTGGATATTGAATTTGGCGCGTCCTGGGGGATGGTCGAAAACGGCGAAAAGTTACACCACACGCTGGGGCAACTGAGCTGGCTGGCAGAGCAATCCTGCGGCGCGCATAACGTTCTTGCGCTCACGAATAGTCTTGAAGCGGCATCCGGACAAACGACAGAACGTGTTCTGATGTTAGCGCGCATTAAACACGCCCTGGACGCGGGCCAGTTTCATTTATACGCGCAGCCTATCCAGAAGGCTGACGGGAGTGGGTACTACGAAATTCTGGCGCGGATGGAAAGCGAAGGGGAGATCATTACTCCCGATCGCTTTATTCCGTTGATTGCCCAATTCAACCTCAGTCATCGGTTTGATATGTGTGTAATGGAAAAGTTACTGGTGTGGCTGCGCGATCACCCTGCGACGCATGCCGGTGCCCGTTTTTCTGTCAATCTGATGCCGTTGACGCTGATGCAAAAAGAGGTGGCCAGTGAGATTTGCGCCCTCTTCGAACGGTATGGTATAGCCCCTCAGGCCGTCATTATCGAAATCACTGAGGAGCAGGCCTTTTCGAATTCAGGAAGCAGTATCAACAATATCCAACAGTTGCGGGATTACGGTTTCCGGATTGCCATTGATGACTTTGGTACGGGTTACGCGAACTATGAGCGTCTCAGACGTCTGCAGGCAGACATCATTAAGATTGATGGCTGCTTTGTAAAAGATATTTGTACTGACGACATGGATGCGATGATCGTCCAGTCGATGTGTAATCTGGCGAAGACAAAATCTCTGTGTGTGGTGGCTGAATATGTGGAAACACCAGCTCAGCGCGAGATGCTGCTAAGCTTCGGCGTGGATTACCTGCAGGGCTATCTGATAGGCAAACCTACACCGCTGGAAGAATTGCGGGAATAAAAAAACCGGGAGCCAGGCTCCCGGTTTGTGTTTTAACAGTAAACCTTACAGTACCAGTGCTGCGATAGAAGCAGACAGGACGCTTACCAGCGTAGAGCCGTAAACCAGTTTCAGGCCAAAGCGAGAAACCACGTTACCCTGTTCTTCGTTCAGACCTTTAATCGCACCGGCGATAATACCGATGGATGAGAAGTTAGCGAAGGAAACCAGGAACACGGACAGAATGCCTTCCGCGCGTGGAGAAAGGGTGCTGGCAATCTTCTGCAGATCCATCATCGCAACGAATTCGTTAGACACCAGTTTAGTCGCCATAATACTGCCCACCTGCAGTGCTTCGTGAGCCGGAACACCCATCACCCATGCAATAGGGTAGAAGATGTAGCCCAGAATACCCTGGAAGGAGATGCCCAGAACCGCAGCGAACAGGGCGTTCAGGCCAGAAATCAGGGCAATGAAGCCGATCAGCATGGCGGCAACGATAATCGCCACTTTGAAACCTGCCAGAATGTACTCACCCAGCATTTCGAAGAAGCTCTGACCTTCGTGCAGGTTTGACATCTGGATGTTCTCTTCGCTGGCATCAACGCGGTACGGGTTGATCAGTGACAGAACGATAAAGGTGCTGAACATGTTCAGAACCAGTGCAGCAACCACGTATTTTGGCTCCAGCATGGTCATATACGCGCCCACGATAGACATGGAAACGGTAGACATTGCGGTTGCCGCCATGGTGTACATGCGGTTGCGGGACATCTTACCGAGAATATCTTTATACGCGATGAAGTTCTCAGACTGACCAAGGATCAGGGAACTGACGGCGTTGAATGATTCCAGCTTACCCATACCGTTTACTTTGGATAACAGGAAACCAATTCCACGAATAATAAACGGCAGAACACGGATGTGCTGCAGAATACCGATCAGCGCAGAGATGAAGACGATAGGGCAGAGAACCTTCAGGAAGAAGAACGCCAGACCTTCGTCGTTCATTTTACCGAAGACGAAGTTTGTCCCTTCGTTGGCAAACCCGAGCAGTTTTTCGAACATTTCGGAGAAGCCTTTTACGAAGCCAAGCCCCACGTTGGAGTTCAGGAAGAACCAGGCGAGTAAAACTTCAATGACCAGCAGTTGGACAACATAACGAATACGAATTTTTTTGCGGTCTGTGCTGACCAGCAATGCAAGTGCAGTAACGACAACAAGTGCCAGGACAAAATGAAGGACGCGGTCCATATTTGCTCCAAATTTGAGGCAGGTTTAATTTTCTTGCACATTCTATGTAACGAAGGAAAAGAAAACGAGATCAAGGGCACACTATAGTTACATCCTGTGACGAGTCTCAAAATTAGTGATCCACAATACATTTTTGTTATGTTAGGTAAATGAGTGAAAAGTTAAGTTTGTGTGCTAGTCTTCACAAAAGAGCGCGCGATTTCAGTTTTTGTCAGGTCGCCCTCAGCTTACCCGCCTGTCTATCGTCCAAAGCTATCAGAGAAATCACTGTAAACTTCAAAAATGATCTTGATAATCATTCTCATTTTGATAGCATTAAACATAGCAAAGGCTATATTTTCAGAGGCAGAAATGACAAACAGTCGCGTAGAGGGTAGCAGTGGCAGAGCAGCGCGCAAGTTGCGGTTCGCATTAATGGGACCTGCGTTCATTGCTGCCATTGGCTATATCGATCCGGGTAATTTTGCGACCAATATTCAGGCCGGGGCGAGCTTCGGCTATAAACTGCTGTGGGTGGTCGTCTGGGCTAACCTGATGGCGATGCTGATTCAGATGCTCTCCGCAAAGCTTGGGATTGCCACGGGTAAAAACCTGGCTGAGCAAATTCGTGACCATTACCCGCGCCCGGCGGTCTGGCTCTACTGGGTTCAGGCCGAAATCATCGCCATGGCGACCGATCTCGCTGAATTTATCGGTGCGGCGATCGGCTTTAAATTGATTCTGGGTGTGTCGCTGTTGCAGGGGGCGGTACTGACCGGGATTGCCACCTTCCTGATTTTGATGTTACAGCGTCGGGGGCAAAAACCGCTGGAGAAAGTTATTGGCGGTCTGCTGTTGTTTGTCGCTGCGGCCTATATTGTCGAGCTGATTTTCTCACAACCCAATCTGGCTCAGCTCGGTAAAGGGATGGTGATCCCAAGTCTGCCAACCTCTGAAGCCGTATTTCTGGCCGCCGGTGTGCTGGGGGCGACCATCATGCCGCATGTCATTTATCTGCACTCTTCGCTGACTCAGCACCTCCACGGCGGCACGCGTAAAGAACGTTACTCCGCGACCAAATGGGATGTGGCTATCGCCATGACAATTGCTGGTTTTGTGAATCTGGCGATGATGGCGACTGCCGCGGCCGCTTTCCACTTTAACGGCCACACCGGTATTGCCGATCTCGATCAGGCTTATCTCACACTGGAGCCGTTACTGAGCCATGCTGCTGCCACGATATTTGGTCTGAGTCTGGTGGCCGCTGGTCTCTCATCTACGGTTGTGGGGACGCTGGCAGGGCAGGTGGTCATGCAGGGGTTTGTTCGTTTCCATATTCCACTGTGGGTGCGCCGCTCTGTCACGATGCTGCCGTCATTTATCGTGATTCTGATGGGGCTCGATCCAACGAGGATCCTGGTCATGAGCCAGGTTTTGTTGAGTTTTGGTATCGCGCTGGCGCTGGTGCCGCTACTGATCTTTACCAGCAATAAAACCCTGATGGGCGACCTGGTCAACACAACGCTGGTGAAAAGAACCGGCTGGGCCATAGTCGTGGTGGTGGTGGCGCTGAACCTGTGGTTGTTGATGGGAACAGTGTTAGGTCTGTAAGGTTTAATTAAGAAAAAGGAGCCGTGAGGCTCCTTTTTGCATTAATGATGGCCATGGCCGTGACCTTTACCGCGACCCCAGCCGCCACGGTGGTCGTCACGATCGTTCCAGCCTTCACGGTAACCGCGCTCATAGGCATTATCTTTATACCAGCCACGGTGTCTGCCGTTATCATGTTTCCACCAGCGATCTCCACGCCACTCATAATGACGATGCCAGTAGTCACGGTCGCGCCAATAGCCACCGTCCCAGTATCTGCCGTAATCGTCACGATCGCCAATTTGTAATTTTACGGATGGCAACAGGGTGATTTCGCCCGCAGTGGCGATCAGCGGGGCCGAAGCCAGTAATACCGCTGCAAGAATCAGTGACCTGAACATACTCTTTCTCCTTCACGATCGGGGCCTTCGTTGGGCCTGTTAACTCAATATTACGAGTTGGTAAAGGCTCGTTTCATCGCCTGAACTCCGAATTCATGAATGAGAGCACTTTTTGCTAAAAGCGCTTTTAATTTGAACTGCCAAGGATCCCTTCAATTATGTTCAGTTCTTCATCTGAAAAATGGCGGTTTTCCAGCATGCCCACGGCGTCATCAATCTGGGCGGCCTTGCTTGCCCCAATAAGTACAGATGTCACCGATTCATGGCGTAAGATCCATGCCAGCGCCATCTGAGACAGCTTCTGGCTGCGGCTTTCCGCAAGGGCGTTCAGTTTTCTGACCTTAACCAGCTTCTCTTCAGTGATCTGGTCAGGGTTAAGGAACTGACTGCCACTCGCCGCACGTGAGTCTGCAGGTATACCGTTCAGATAGCGGTTGGTTAGTTGACCTCCTGCCAGTGGCGAGAAGGGAATACACCCGACCCCATTTTCCAGCAGTACATCCAGCAAACCCTCTTCCGGCACGCGTTCAAACATAGAGTATTTCGGCTGGTGGATCAGGCAGGGCGTACCAAGGTCTTCAAGGATATCTATTGCTTTACGAGCCAGTTCAGCGGGATAGTTGGATAACCCGACATACAGCGCTTTTCCCTGACGCACGACATGGTCAAGCGCTTTCATTGTTTCCTGCAGCGGCGTGTGTGGGTCAGGACGATGATGGTAGAAGATATCAACATACTCCAGTCCCATGCGTTTCAGGCTTTGATCCAGGCTTGCCAGCAGATATTTGCGTGACCCCCAGTCACCGTAAGGGCCTTCCCACATGGTATAGCCCGCTTTGGTTGAGATGATCAATTCGTCGCGCCATGGCAGGAATTCCTCCTGCAAAATACGTCCGAAATTACGTTCAGCCGATCCCGGGGGCGGGCCATAGTTATTAGCAAGATCGAAATGTGTGATGCCCAGATCGAAGGCGCGCTGTAAAAGTTGACGGCTGTTTTCGATAAGCGTGGCGTCACCGAAGTTATGCCAAAGCCCAAGGGAGATGGCTGGCAATTTCAGGCCGCTCTGTCCACAGCGACGGTACTGCATTGTCTGATAACGATTTTTGTCCGGCTGATAACCCATTCTCATGACCTCTGGCGCTGAAAAGAAAAATCAGTGTATGCGTTTACACTACCGTGAAGAAAAGGAGAATAACGCAGCCATTTTTGTAAAGCATTCTTTCCATGCTCTTCTTGCTGCCAATTCTGGACAGCCATCACGCTTCTTTAATACTCAAAGTGAGGTCAACATAAGAAGGATACCTGTCATGCGTACCCCATACTGCGTCGCCGATTACCTGCTGGACCGTCTTACAGATTGTGGAGCCGATCATCTGTTTGGCGTGCCGGGCGACTATAACCTGCAGTTTCTCGACCATGTGATAGACAGCCCGGATATCTGTTGGGTGGGCTGTGCCAACGAGCTTAATGCATCTTATGCCGCTGACGGATACGCCCGATGTAAGGGTTTTGCCGCGCTGCTGACGACATTCGGCGTTGGAGAATTAAGTGCCATGAACGGTATCGCTGGCAGCTATGCTGAGCACGTGCCGGTACTACATATTGTGGGGGCGCCGGGTACGGCGTCACAGCAAAGAGGGGAGTTGCTGCATCATACATTGGGTGATGGCGAGTTTCGTCATTTTTACCATATGAGCGAACCGATCACTGTCGCACAGGCGATCCTGACCGAACAAAATGCCTGTTATGAGATAGACCGGGTGCTGACCACGATGCTCCGTGAACGCCGTCCCGGCTACCTGATGTTGCCTGCCGATGTGGCAAAAAAAGCGGCTACACCTCCTGTAAACGCTCTCACCCTGAAGCATGCTCATGCCGATAGTGCGTGCCTGAAGGCGTTTCGCGATGCTGCAGAGAGCAAGCTGGCCAGAAGCAAGCGTACTGCACTCCTGGCGGATTTCCTGGTCCTGCGTCATGGCCTTAAACATGCATTACAAAAATGGGTGAAGGACGTACCGATGGCGCATGCCACCATGCTGATGGGCAAAGGCATATTCGATGAACGTCACACTGGTTTTTACGGCACGTACAGTGGTTCAGCCAGCGCCGGCGCGGTAAAAGAGGCGATTGAAGGGGCGGACACGGTGTTGTGCATCGGCACGCGTTTTACCGATACCCTGACGGCGGGGTTCACCCATCAGTTAACCCCGGCGCAAACGATAGAAGTCCAGCCTCATGCCGCTCGCGTCGGCGATATCTGGTTTACCGGTATTCCGATGCTTCAGGCGATTGAGACGCTGGTGGAGCTGTGCAAACAGCACGTGCACGATAAGCCTGTACCGTCTTCTCATGGCGCAATGGCCTACCCGCAGCCAGATGGCTCACTTACCCAGGACAATTTCTGGAGAACGTTGCAAACGTTCATTCGCCCGGGAGATATCATTCTTGCGGATCAGGGCACCTCGGCCTTCGGCGCGATTGACCTTCGTCTACCGGCAGACGTGAATTTTATCGTCCAGCCGCTGTGGGGGTCGATTGGTTATACGCTGGCGGCAGCATTCGGTGCGCAAACGGCATGTCCAAACCGGCGCGTGATTGTCCTGACTGGGGATGGTGCGGCTCAGCTGACTATTCAGGAGCTTGGATCGATGTTGCGTGATAAACAGCACCCCATCATCCTTGTGCTTAACAACGAAGGGTACACGGTTGAACGAGCGATCCACGGGCCGGAACAGCGGTACAACGACATTGCGTTGTGGAACTGGACGCAAATACCACAGGCACTGAGCCTTGATCCTCAGGCTCAGTGCTGGCGGGTCAGTGAAGCGGAACAGCTGGTGGACGTGCTTGAAAAAGTGGCCCACCATGAGCGGCTCTCGCTGATTGAGGTGATGCTGCCGAAAGCAGACATCCCGCCGCTGCTGGGGGCCATTACTAAAGCGCTGGAAGCGCGTAATAGCGCCTGATTACTTATCGTTACGCCATGCCATCATCATGGGTTTGCCCGCCAGCAGGAGCCAGGCGGGCAACATCACGATGCAGAGCAGAGGGAAAAGCGTCGAATCCGGCACGACGACTGCCGCCATAAATAAACTTAACCACGCATCGCGCGTGACCACCAGAACCAGCCCCAGAATCGAACAGGATACGGTAATGGCCGCCGGGACGGCATCCACATGCCCGTGCAGCATCAGCCCCAGCGCCACACCGACAAACACCGCCGGGAAAATACGCCCACCGCGAAAACCACAGGCTGAAGCCACTACCAGCGCCGCCAGTTTGATCACCGCAAACAGCAGATAATCTGAAACGCTAAACACCTGGCTGAAGGCCAGTTGCTGCATCTCATCCAGACCTTTGAACAACGTCACCGCCCCGCCGATGGCCCCTAAAATACCAAGGATGAAACCACCCACTCCCAGAATGAATACCGGGTGCTTAAGCTTATGCATCAGCCGGTGAAGACGCGGAAGACACCATACCGCCACCATTCCCAGCGCAATGGCGATGGCGGCGACGATGGCACCGCTGAAGATATCGGCTATCTGCATCTGGCCATAGTGGGGAAGGGTGAGTGAAAAATGGGGATGGAAAAACAGGCTGGTCGTCAATGCGCCGGCAGCAGCGGCCATCAGCGGCGCAAAGAGTTTATCCCACAGCGGGACATCGTTGTTGCTGCTGAGCGTCTGCGAAAAGATCAGTGCGGCGGCAACGGGCGTGCCAAAAAGCGCTCCGATGGTGCCTGCGGAGGCAAGGATAGTCCAGTCCAGTGCGCCAACACGGGGCAAAATGCGTGCACCGAGGAAAACCGCCAGTCCGATGTTAACCGCCATGATCGGATGTTCCGGCCCAAGACTGACACCGCCCGCCAGACCCAGAATCAACGCGATGATCAACCCCGGCAGCGCCGAAGGGGGAACCGGAGCACCGATCAAGGGTTCCTGCGCCGGGTCGGGCCCGGCATGTCCGGGACTGAAACGGATCACCAGCCCCACCGCTATACCGGTTAACGTCAGCATCAAAATAACCCATGCAGGAGAATCAACGTTGACCCCCAGCTTTGCAGGAAGCGCTGCCCATAACATCGTTTGCAGCACCGACGCGACTTTCATCACGACAATGAGCACCAGACTTGAGGCAACGCCAATAATTAACGCCGGAATTGCCAGCAGGAGCATGGTTCTGGCTCGCGGGTGGAGCATGATGATTTCCTTGTACAAAACGGTATTACGTTACTTTGCACAATCAGCTTTATGGCAATAGTGCAAAAGGTGCTGAAACGGTAAAGTTATTCTGTGACGAAGATCGATTATCCTGGGGTGGCTGCCTTCAGGTCGTTGTTGTTATCCAGCCTTGAATTTACAGTGTCCCAAAGATTTATTCTGACTTTAGCGGAGCAGTAGAAGAATGACAAAGTATGCTTTAGTAGGTGATGTGGGTGGGACTAACGCACGTCTTGCTCTCTGCGATGTAAACACGGGGGAGATTTCTCAAGCGAAAACCTACTCAGGGCTGGATTACCCAAGCCTTGAGGCCGTTGTCCGCGTCTATCTGGAAGAGCATCAGGTGAGCGTCGAAGATGGCTGCATTGCCATTGCCTGCCCGATAACGGGTGACTGGGTTGCGATGACCAACCATACCTGGGCATTTTCCATCGCGGAGATGAAAAAAAATCTCCGTTTTGCGCATCTTGAAATCATCAATGATTTCACTGCGGTTTCGATGGCGATCCCGATGCTGAAGCCTGAGCATCTGATTCAGTTTGGCGGTGCGGAGCCAGTTGAAGGCAAACCGATAGCCGTCTATGGCGCAGGAACCGGTCTGGGGGTATCGCATCTGGTGCACGTTGCTCAGCGCTGGGTAAGCCTGCCGGGCGAGGGGGGGCATGTTGACTTTGCGCCAAACAGCGAAGAAGAGGGCATTATCCTTGAAGAGTTGCGCGCAGAGATTGGACACGTCTCCGCTGAGCGCGTCCTTTCCGGCCCCGGGCTGGTCAACCTGTACCGTGCGATTGTGAAATCGGACGGTCGTCTGCCGGAAAACCTGCAGCCGAAAGACGTGACCGAACGCGCGCTGGCGGACAGCTGCATTGACTGCCGCCGTGCATTGTCGCTGTTCTGCGTGATCATGGGTCGTTTCGGCGGCAACCTGGCACTGACGTTGGGCACATTCGGTGGTGTTTATATTGCGGGCGGGATCGTGCCGCGTTTCCTCGATTTCTTTAAAGCCTCTGGTTTCCGCGGTGGGTTTGAAGATAAAGGGCGTTTCAGAAGCTACGTGCAGGACATCCCTGTCTACCTCATCGTGCACGATAACCCTGGTCTTCTTGGCTCGGGAGCCCATCTGCGTCAGGTTCTCGGTCAAATCCTTTGACGACATTGCCCTCTCCTGCGTGAGGGGGCACTTTACAGATGCATCAACTGACGAAACTCTTTCACCTTGCTGCGGCTCACCGGCACCTGAAAATCCAGATCCTTCAGACGCAAAATGTAGGTGTTGTTAAACCAGGGTTCGATCTCGCGGATCTTATTTAAATTCACGCAGAACGAACGGTGACAGCGGAAAAAGTGTGCCGCAGGCAGCTTGCTGCAGAACTCGGTGATGTTCATCGCCATCACATAAGATTCTCGACGCGTATAGACAAACGTCATCTTTTCATGCGCTTCGGCGTAATAAATATCGTTGACTGGCGTCACAATGATACGTTCATCTTTGACCAGATTAATGGTGTCATTTTCACGTACCGTGGGGGTGGCGCTAGCGGGAGCAGTCTGCTGCTGCCATGCGGCTTCCAGCTTTTGCAGCATGCTGATAATACGCGACTCCTGGTAAGGCTTAAGAATATAGTCAAATGCCTCCAGCTCGAAGGCCTCCACAGCGTGCTCTTTCCAGGCGGTGACGAAAACAATGAACGGCTTATGGGCAAACTGATTGATGTTTTGCGCCAACAATACGCCATCCAGCGACGGAATATTGATATCCAGAAAAATAGCGTCGACCCGGTTGTGCTGCAGAAACTTCAGCACGTCCAGACCATCGTCAAAGGTACCCACAATCTCCATCTGGCTGTGGGTTTTGATAAGCCAGGTTAGCTCCTGTTGAGCCAGAATTTCATCTTCTACGATGATGACTTTCATAGGTCACTCCACCAGGGGTAACAGGGATGTTGCCGCATGAACGGATGAACGTTCATTCGGAACGTAAAAAGCGATTTCGGTACCCGGTTCAAGGCGATGAATATGCAGCCCGTCGCCGTAGAGCAGTTTGACCCGATGGTGCACGTTCAGCAGCCCGATTTTATTCCCGGGCATCTCGTTAGATTCCACGCGCTCAATAACTTTGGGATCAATACCGTGGCCGGTATCGCGTACGGCAATGCGCACCCGGTTGCCGCTTTCGGTGACGCTGATAGTGACGACACCTTTGCCTTTACAGGGCTGAATACCGTGAACAATCGCGTTTTCGACCAGCGGCTGGATAAGCAGGCTCGGGATCACGCAGTTGACCTCTTCATCAATATCGTAAATGACCGTGAGTTTGTCGCCAAAGCGTGCCTGCTCAATCGCGATGTAGTCTTTAATCTGGTACAGCTCTTTTTTGATGTCGATCTGCTCGTCATCTTTCAGCTCGATGTTGTAGCGCAGATAGCGGGACAGGTTAAAAATCAGCTGGCGCGCGGTGTCCGGATTAAGACGAATGGACGAGGAAATCGCGTTCAGCGCGTTAAACAGGAAATGGGGATTGATTTTGCTCTGCAGTGCGCGTAACTCTGCCTTATTTGCCATTTCACGCAGCTGTTCTGCCCGGGAAACTTCCAGTTGCGTGGAGATAATTTGCGACAGACCGATGGCCATCTCCTGAAGTGAGGAGGTGATCTGATGCGCGTGGCAGTAATAAATTTTCAGCGTGCCCGTCACGACACCTTTTTCCCATAACGGGATCACCAGCATGGAGTGGATTTCCGGCGTCCGGTGGGCTTCATCATTGTTTTTGATAATGATTTTGCCGTAGTTAATCGCCTGTCTGGTGGTCGGGCTGATGGTGTCATCGTTGTCGTGATAGTTGTGCTCCCCAACACCGACATAGGCTAGCACGTGGTCGATGTTGGTGATGGCGACGGCATCAGCGTGAATATCGTGGCGGATAATCTCGCAGACCTGACGCAGTGATTCCGCGTTAACGTGGCGGAATAGCGGCAGGGTTTTGTTGGCAATATCGAGCGCCAGCTTGGCCTGACGGGCAGCACTGGCCTCCTTTTCCCCTTCGACACTTTGCACCAGCAGCACGATAAAACCGATACAGACGCTGCCCAGGATCATTGGAATACCGATTTTCGAGACGATATCCAGCCCCAGTGCGGTGGTGGGAGCCCACACCACGACCAGGATCATGGTCAGCGTTTCGCACACCATGCCCGCAATGATCCCGGCGCGCCAGCGTTGCTTTTTCGGGATCTTGCGGTTAATCCACCCGGAAAGTACCCCGGCAATAATGCTGGTGATAAAGCACGGCACAGCCGTCACGCCACCAATATCAATCAGGTAGCGATGGGTGCCGGCAATCAGGCCGGTGATGACGCCCACCCACGGGCCAAACAAAATTCCGCCGGACATGACGGCAATAATCCGCACGTTAACCAGCGACCCCTCAACCGGCACGCCGGACCAGGTGCTGAACAGCGCAAACAGTGAAAAGATGGCGGTAACAGCCAGTAGCTCTTTGGGGGAGTGTGCAGACTTATGCAAAAGCTCGCGAAACAAGCGAATGCGAATAAGGAAGAACAGGCAAATCAGCATTAATGCCGCCCGGTCAAAAACCGCCAACAGCATAGTGAATATTTCGTGCACGAGTAGACCTGGGGTAACGGGAAAGAACCATGATAAAAAACCTGGCGCGTATTGACCAGCTATCCGTCAGGTTTATCAAATGAGGAAAAACCATATTTTACAAAGGGGATTATCCGGTGTGTGCTGACATGTCCCGATTTTTTATTATCGACGTCTCGACAGGTAACTGCTTTGATATCATTGTGTTAAAAAACAGCTATCAGAAAGCCGAATTCCCCTTCGGTGCTTCCGCTTTTTAACACAGCAGGGTTCCGGTTTTAGCGCGATCGCTTTTTTTTCATTTCCCTCTCGACAGCATGATTTTTTTCAGGTTATTTTCTAAGCACGCCACATGCGTGGCAGCGTCGCTCGGACGGTCCGGGCGCTAACGTTAATCTGAGGAATCTATGGCTGAATTCAGTCCTGAACGCCGTTTTACGCGCATCGATCGTCTCCCCCCTTATGTTTTCAATATTACCGCTGAACTGAAGATGGCTGCACGTCGTCGTGGCGAAGACATCATTGATTTCAGTATGGGGAACCCTGACGGCCCAACTCCACCGCATATTGTTGAGAAACTCTGCACGGTTGCCCAGCGTCCTGATACGCACGGCTACTCAACGTCTCGCGGTATTCCTCGGTTACGTCGCGCGATCTCGCGCTGGTATCAGGATCGCTATCAGGTTGATATCGATCCTGAAAGTGAAGCCATTGTGACCATTGGCTCGAAAGAAGGCCTGGCACACCTGATGTTGGCGACGCTGGATCACGGTGATACGGTCCTGGTTCCGAATCCAAGCTACCCGATCCATATCTATGGTGCGGTGATTGCCGGGGCGCAGGTACGTTCTGTGCCGCTGGTGGAAGGTGTCGATTTCTTCAACGAACTGGAACGTGCGATTCGCGAAAGTTACCCTAAACCGAAGATGATGATCCTCGGTTTCCCGTCGAACCCAACGGCGCAGTGCGTGGAGCTTGATTTCTTCGAGAAAGTTGTAGCCCTGGCTAAGCGTTATGACGTACTGGTGGTTCATGATTTAGCCTATGCAGACATCGTCTACGACGGCTGGAAAGCCCCGTCTATTATGCAGGTTCCGGGCGCGCGCGATGTGGCAGTAGAGTTCTTTACCCTGTCTAAAAGCTACAACATGGCAGGCTGGCGAATTGGCTTTATGGTGGGTAACAAAACGCTGGTGAGTGCACTGGCGCGAATCAAGAGTTACCACGACTACGGCACTTTTACGCCGCTACAGGTCGCGGCTATTGCGGCCCTGGAAGGCGATCAGCAGTGTGTTCATGAGATTGCGGCCCAGTATAAACGTCGTCGCGATGTGCTGGTGAAAGGGTTACATGAAGCGGGCTGGATGGTAGAAATGCCGAAAGCGTCCATGTACGTCTGGGCGAAAATTCCTGAACCGTATGCGGCGATGGGTTCCCTGGAATTTGCCAAAAAGCTGCTGCAGGATGCAAAGGTGTGTGTGTCACCTGGCATTGGCTTTGGCGACTATGGCGACACCCATGTGCGATTCGCCCTGATTGAAAACAGCGACCGTATTCGTCAGGCAGTGAGGGGCATTAAGAGCATGTTCCGTGCTGACGGGCTGCTTTCATCAAAAATTATTGCTGAAAATCCCGCGTCATCATGACATAAAAAAACAGGAGCCGATGGCTCCTGTTTTTTTGACTGCATGTTCTTCACTAGATCATCAGGGCAAAGGTTCCGGCCCAGACTAAAACAATCACCGAAATGCCCATAAAGAAATATTTCACGTTTCATCGCTCCGCGTATCTTGTGGTACGCATTAAAAACAGAGTCCACCTGATTATAGAGAGCTGAAATCCGGTCAAAACGGAAAAGAGATTTTCCCGTTACGCCGTCAACTCCAGCTCAGAATTCTGTGCTTTCCTGTTGCCAGACGGCGCTAATGTACGCTTAAAAATGAGGGGTGGCAAGAGGGATTTTCTTAAATAATTTCCGTCACTTACGAGTGTCGTGGAACGGCGACAGTTTGATTTCAGAGTGCAATAAATTCACTTTTAGCGACGCGCAGAAAAACAATTGTCCAGAGTGATTACAGGTGATTGAAAAGGTTAGTTTCCTGGCGAAACTAACCTTCATGAAGGGCTTAAATATAGAGCGAGGCTTCGCCAAGGGGACGCGTTTTGAAACGGCGATGCATCCAGAGGTACTGTTCTGGCGCACGCATGATTTCGGTTTCGATAATTTTATTGATGAACGCTGCCGCTTCGCATTCGTTTTCCGGATAGTTAGCCATTTCAGGGGAGATATGCAGACGATAGCCTGATTTATCTGCTTTCCTTACCATCGTCACGGTCAACATGGCTGCACCAGACAGACGCGAAATGACAAATGTACCGTTGGTCGTCGCAACGTCTTTAACCGCAAAGAAGGGGGCAAAGCTGCTGCCCTTACGACCGTAATCCTGATCGGGTGCAAACCAGACGGCTTCACCTTTCTTCAGGGCACCGACCATACCGCGCAGGTTATTACGGCTGATCATCGCCTTATTGGAACGCATACGACCCCGCGTCTGTACCCATTCCATCAGCGGGCTGTTGTGAGGACGATAGGTTGCCATCATTGGCTGGCAAAGCCCCATCACACGACCACCCAACTCCAGCGACATAAAGTGCACCCCGACAACCATCACCCCACGATTTTGCATCTGGGCACGTTTAAGGTTATCCAGACCTTCCACATCAAACCACTTACGGACGCGTTCATCCGGCCAGAACCAGGCCATGCCGGTTTCAAGCAGTGCCATGCCGATAGATTTGAAGTTTTCAGCGATGAGTTTCTCGCGCTCTTCGGCATTGTACTGTGGGAAGCAAAGCTCGATATTTTTACGCGCGATGGATTCACGTCGTTTCAGGAAATAGCGGGATGCACTCCCCAGTTTAGACCCCAGCAAACGCAGTACGGGGTAGGGAAGCTGAACCATCAGCCAAAGAACGCCAAGACCAAACCATGTAAACCAGTAACGCGGGTGTAAAAACGCACGTTGAAATTGGGATTGAGACAAAATAGTAAAACCTATGTGAAGCCTGTAAAGGTAGCGCAGAGTGTGCGATACGACGTGCCGATAAGACCGTTCTTCAAGGTGATGGTTGCAGGCTTTACCGAACTTTACGGCGTTACCTGGCCACTGCTGATTTGGGTGGGCGGCGTAATGTAGCACCGTTATACGATATGTGCTATTACTCGTTTTTGATTAAAAAAGCGGCAATGAGAAAGGTGGTTGATTTTGTAGTTTTTATCGACAGATTAAAGATGTATCACTTCATTTCTGGAGCATAATTATGGGTGCTGATAAAGTCTGTTTTAACGGCTAAAACGTGACTGACAGGAAGAACCGGGTGACTGAACAAATCGATTACCAGATTGAAAAGTACAGGTTTACAGAAGCGAATGAACCTTCCCGACTGACAAAGCAGTGGGATGATGTTTTGAGCGAATGCAGGGAGAGCAAAGCCGGTGCCGAAGAGCGTTTACGTATTGCCTTGCTCAATGTCGATTACGTGACCAGTTTCGAGCTCCCTTTTCGTCTGCTGCTAGTGCGTACACCCCAGCTTATAGCCGGGATACGTAACGAGCTGGAACTCAGCCAGAAAAATGTCATTTTTAACGGTAAACGCTTCGGTTGTGTCTGGAGTGTTAAAACGGATCTCAATGACGTCCCTGATAATTATCAATACCGTCTGTCTACCCGCATACGGCGGATTAGCCCGACCACACACACGGCCGAACCCTTTTTGCAAATTGCCAAAGAAATTAAGCTGCCAGCTGAACGTCTGAAGCGGGCGTTGCTGAGTGGGCTGGACGTTACTGCGCTTGATGCGCTTTTTTGGTTTGGCATCCAACGAATTGCAGCCGAGGTGTCGCGTCTGAGAAAAGCGGGAATGAGGATCGCAACGGATGAAACATGGGTATTTGAAAATCTGACGGGCACGACCCGTCGTGTACCGGTTTATCGTTACGTCTCATAAATTTATCTTTAGTTAATCTTTATATCTGAAAAACGATTTTTGAAAATCAGTTGGTTATGAGGTGTGCTGGGCTTGCTGAGAGCGCGTCATGGTGTCCCCTGCAGGAATCGAACCTGCAACTAGCCCTTAGGAGGGGCTCGTTATATCCATTTAACTAAGGGGACGAGGCGGCACGAGTATAACGTTATTTACACTTTGCGTTAAGCGCATTGCCGCCTGACTGCTCAAAGAGTCACCATTCATGCCGATTTTTTTGTCGATTTATCATCATTTTCCCGTGCCTTAAGCTCTGCTTTGCGTTTGTTCGACATGTCGTTACGGATTTGCGCATGGCTCAACAGCGCGAAGATGAATGTCCCGCCGCAGATGTTGCCCGCAAGCGTCGGCAGGGCGAATGGCCAGAAAAAATCGCTCCAGTGAAGTGTGCCATTAAAGACCAGATAGAGTATTTCAACGCTACCCACAACGATATGCGTCGTGTCAGCCAGCGCAATCAGCCAGGTCATCAAGATGATTACCACAATTTTAGCGCTGCCGGCTGAAGGAAACATCCAGACCATTGTGGCGATAATCCAGCCGGAGATGATGGCATTGGAGAACATTTCGGCTGGCGTATTTTTCATCACATCCATGCCAATTTTCACAAACGCATCGCGGGTGGGTTCATCAAATATCGGCATATATTCAAATGCCCAGGCCGCGACGCCTGTACCGATGATATTGCCCAGCAGGACCACGCTCCACAGACGCATCAGTAAACCGAAATTACCGAGGGTAGGGTTTTGCATTACTGGCAGAACGGCGGTAACGGTGTTTTCCGTAAACAGCTGCTGCCGCGCCATGATGACGATAATGAAGCCGAAGGTATAGCCGAGATTCTCGAGTAAAAACCCGCCGGGCACACCTTCCAGTTGCACATGAAAGATGCCTTTAGCAAGCAGAGAAGCCCCCATTGAAAGCCCGGCAGCGATAGCTGACCAGAAAAGGGCCATGGCATCACGTTCCATCTCTTTTTCGCCATCCTGGCGAATATGCTCGTGGATCGCCATCGCGCGGGAGGGGAGGCGATCTTCGTCAACTTCTATCTTCTCGCCGCGGGCTTTCTCTTCGCTCTCAATTTCAATCTTCTCATTACTTTCTCCCACTTTTTCTTCGCCTACTTCTTTCATAATTACTCCCGCAGGTTGATTTTCTTCTAAGCGTAGCGGTTTTTATTGGGCTGCCTGTGGGGAAGCTCTTAAATTGGTGGCAATAGCAACAAAGGTGAGACATCTCTTTCAAACACATTATAAAATTGCCAGCGAAACGAATTCCAAAAGCCAGGCTATGCTGAGATCAGAGTCACGCTGGTTACTGCCCGTAATTGTGCTCATGGACATCGGTAAACGTGCTGTTACAATCGCTTGCATGTTTACAGGCGGAGCATTAAAGGCTCCGTTACGGATGGCAATCAACGATAGCCAAACTGAACAGGGAGATATTTATGAAACTTCGGCTGTCGGCGCTTGCGCTGGGTGCGACGATGCTTGTGGGCTGCGCCAGCTCTGGAGAGCAAACGGGACGCTCCGATCCTCTCGAAGGATTTAACCGCTCAATGTATAGCTTCAACTACAACGTGCTGGACCCGTATGTGGTTCGCCCGGTGGCAGTGGCATGGCGCGATTATGTTCCGCAACCCGCGCGTAATGGGTTAAGCAATTTTACCAGCAACCTCGAAGAGCCTGCGGTAATGGTGAACTACTTCCTGCAGGGTGACCCGTATCAGGGGATGGTGCACTTTACTCGCTTCTTCCTGAACTCTCTGTTGGGGATGGGGGGCTTCATTGATGTTGCAGGTATGGCCAACCCGAAACTGCAGCGTGAACAACCGCACCGTTTCGGTAGTACTCTGGGGCATTATGGCGTAGGTTACGGCCCGTATGTCCATCTGCCGTTCTATGGCAGTTTCACCGTCCGTGATGATGGCGGCGATATGGTGGATACGCTGTATCCGGTTCTGTCGTGGCTAACCTGGCCGCTGTCGATTGGTAAATGGACGGTGGAAGGGATTGAAACACGTGCGCAACTGCTCGACTCTGATGGTCTGCTGCGTCAGTCTTCTGACCCGTATATTATGGTTCGCGAAGCGTACTTCCAGAATCATGACTTTATTGCCAACGGCGGTAAGCTGAAGCCGGAAGAGAATCCAAACGCGAAGGCCATCGAAAACGAATTAAAAGACATTGATTCGCAGTAAATAAAAAAGGTGAGCGATGCTCACCTTTTTTGATCCCGCGCGATTAGAACGCGTAGTTGAAGTTAGTACCGAACAGCCAGGCTTTACCTTCAGAACGGAACTCGTACGGACCTTCTTTGATGGTCACGGACTGACCGTGCATGTAAGAGGCACCTACGTCAACAGAAGCATCTTTATTGAACGCATAAGTCGCACCTGCGCTCAGCCAGAAGCGGTCCTGATCCGGGATAGAAATGGAACGTGTCTGAGCCGGAACCGGGCTATCATCAAAGGCAATACCGGTACGGAAGGTCCAGTTAGTATCGTAGTAGTAGGTGGTACCCAGCGCGATACGATAAGAGTCTTTGAAGCTCTCATCCTTATAGAAAAGCGTCTGGCCATTAGAGCCGGTCGCTTTCAGCTCCTGGAACTGACTCCAGCTGGTATAAGCCATGCTGTAGTGAATTGCCCATTGTGGCGCAACCTTGTTGTAACCTGAAACTTCCCACATTTCTGGCAGGTTAAGCGTCAGAGAGCCCGGAATAGTTCTGCCACCAGTTGGATACGGGAAACCTGGGACGGCGGTGTTCATGTTGCTGTTGTAATCTCCGTCGAAGTCGATTTTAACTTCAGAACGGTAGGTCAAACCCCAACGGTTGTTTTTATCCAGCTCATACAGAATACCCGCGTTCCAGCCATAACCCCACTCGCTGCCTTTCAGGCGTGCAATTTGGGTGTCGGCAGGGATGGCGGCCAGTTGTTTGGCTTTGGCGATGGCGGCCGGGCGTGCTGCCGCAGGCAGGTTTGGTACCTGAGAGAGAATCTGACCGGCAGCCAGCATACCGGCGTCACCTGCATAGCGCTCGATTTTAGCATCGGCGTAAACCGCATCAAAACCAACACCAAAGCTCCAGTTGTCGTTCAGACGATAAGCGCCGCTCAGGTTCAGGTTTACGGTTTTCAGGTCAGTTTTACCGCCCATTGTGCCCGCTGCATAGTTATCGCCATATTCAGTCGCCAGACCAAAGTTAGAGGTCACTGATGCCCCCCAACCAAACTGGTCGTTAATAGGTGCAACAAAATGTACGTTTGGAACCCAGGCGCTTGGGGCGATGTTGTCCGCATTCAGGCTCTTACCGGACGGCGATTTACCAGAGATATTAACATCCGGGTCAATATAGACGGCACCAGCAGAGAACGTTGGGCGGTCAAACATCATAATCAGTGCCGGGTTACGGCTCGCGTTACCCGCATCATCAGCGATGGCGCCTTCCCCGGAATATGCGCGGCCAAGGCCAGAGGAAGAAAATTCGTTTAACTGAAAGCCCGCTGACCATGCGGAAGTGGATACGAGTGCCACTGCGACTGCCAGCGCAGTCTTGTTGAACAGGGTTTTCTGGCTCATGACCATAACCTCATTGAGTTATTTTTATTCAATAATTGTTACATACCGTAACAGGAGCGCGAAGTGTAGGGTCTGAGGTATGACAGACAAATCAGACCAGTGGCCAGAGTATAGGTCTGACCAGCCAGAATGTTGCAAGTTTGTTTATTAATATTTTCAAACATGTTTCTTGAAACGAGATCTGCTTGGCAAAAATGTGACCATCGCGACTCACCCAAAAGGGTGGTTTTTGTTTTAGATCATTTTTTAGTGTGATATTGGTCACTTATCCGATTTTACGCCATTAACGGCTGGAGAGAGCCAGCGTCGGGGCGTAAAATATCAGCATCGTGTTTATCTCGCGTCCTGCGCGAATACAGAGGAAATTGAGCTATGAGTAAATGCAGTGCTGATGAAACCCCGGTTTGCTGCTGTATGGATGTTGGTACCATCATGGACAACTCCGATTGCACCGCCTCTTACAGCCGTGTATTCACCAACCGTGCCGAAGCGGAAGAGACACTGACCGCGCTGAGCAAACGTGCGCGTGATGTGGAATCCGAACCGTGCGACATTAAGTCTACCCTCACCGAAGTGGAAGGCGGCGTGAAGCTGGATATCGACTTTGTGTTCGCCTGCGAAGCAGAAACGCTGATTTTCCAGTTGGGTCTGCGTTAATCTTTTTTGCCCGGTGTCATTCCTCACAAATGCCTCTGCCATGCAGGGGCATTTTCTTTTTCTTCTCTGTGTTTTAGCTCGCACTTTTTCGTTTCCCTGATTGGCTGAATGTAAAAAAATGGTTAAGACTAGTATCAGGTCAGACCACTTTATGTTTGCGCAAAAAATTTTACAGGGGAGTGTTATGAGTCAGGCATTACCGCTTATTACCCGTCAGGGCGATCGCATTGCCATTGTCAGTGGATTGCGTACGCCATTTGCACGTCAGGCAACGGCATTTCATGGCATACCGGCTGTTGACCTGGGGAAAATGGTGGTGGGGGAGATGCTGGCTCGCAGCGAAATTCCGCCAGAGGTCATCGAACAGCTGGTTTTCGGTCAGGTCGTGCAGATGCCTGAAGCACCCAATATTGCGCGGGAAATCGTCCTCGGTACCGGAATGAATGTCCATACTGATGCCTACAGCGTCAGCCGCGCGTGCGCGACCAGCTTCCAGGCTGTAGCTAACGTGGCTGAAAGCCTGATGGCGGGCACCATTCGTGCCGGTATTGCTGGCGGAGCGGACTCCTCTTCGGTACTGCCGATCGGGGTCAGCAAAAAGCTGGCGCGCATCCTGGTTGACGCAAACAAAGCCCGCACAACCGGACAGAAGCTCAAACTCTTCTCTCGTTTACGCCTGAGGGATCTCATGCCTGTACCTCCTGCCGTTGCGGAATATTCCACGGGTCTACGCATGGGTGATACCGCCGAGCAGATGGCGAAGACCTATGGCATTACCCGCGAGCAGCAGGATGCGCTGGCCCACCGTTCACATCAGTTGGCAGCGAAAGCCTGGTCTGAAGGTAAACTGGCTGATGAAGTGATGACCGCTTATATCCCGCCATATCGAGAACCGCTTGCGGAAGATAACAATATCCGCGGCACCTCGACGCTGGCGGATTATGCAAAACTGCGCCCTGCGTTTGACCGCAAACATGGCACGGTAACCGCGGCTAACAGTACGCCACTGACGGACGGCGCTGCTGCGGTGATCCTGATGACCGAATCCCGCGCGAAAGAGCTGGGTATCACCCCCCTGGGCTATTTGCGCAGCTACGCTTTTACCGCCATTGATGTCTGGCAGGACATGCTGTTAGGGCCTGCCTGGTCCACGCCGCTGGCACTGGATCGCGCAGGGCTGACGCTGGCTGATTTAACCCTGATTGATATGCACGAAGCCTTTGCCGCACAAACCCTGGCAAACGTGCAGTTACTGGCAAGCGAGCGTTTTGCGCGAGATGTGCTGGGCCGTGCCCATGCCACTGGTGAAGTGGATCAAAGCAAATTCAACGTGCTGGGCGGCTCTATCGCCTATGGTCATCCGTTTGCCGCCACAGGGGCGAGGATGATCACGCAAACATTACACGAGCTACGTCGCCGTGGCGGCGGGTTTGGCCTTGTTACCGCCTGTGCGGCGGGGGGCCTTGGTGCAGCAATGGTTCTGGAGGCTGAATAATGGATATGCCATCCGCATTTAATCTGACGGTTCGCCTCGATAACGTCGCCGTTATCACTATTGATGTGCCTGATGAAAAGATGAATACCCTGAAGGCTGAATTTGGTGTTCAGGTTCGCGCGATGCTAAAGCAGATCCGTGAAAACAAGGCCATTCGTGGCCTGGTGTTTATCTCTGCTAAGCCGGACAACTTTATTGCCGGAGCCGACATTAACATGATCGCCCGTGCGCAAAGTGCTCTGGAAGCCGAAGAGCTGGCGCGTCAGGGCCAGCAGGTGATGGCGGAGATCAACGCTCTGCCGATCCCGGTGATTGCCGCGATCCACGGCGCATGTCTGGGCGGAGGACTGGAGCTGGCGCTGGCCTGTCATAGCCGTATCTGTACCGATGACGCAAAAACCATTCTGGGTCTGCCGGAAGTGCAGTTAGGACTTCTGCCAGGCTCAGGCGGAACGCAGCGTCTGCCACGCCTTGTGGGGGTCAGCACTGCACTCGAAATGATCCTGACGGGTAAGCAACTGCGTGCCCGCCAGGCCCTGAAAGCCGGCCTGGTTGATGAAGTGGTTCCTCATTCCATTTTGCTGGAGGCTGCCGTCGAACTGGCTCTGAAAGGACGCCAGGCTAAACGTCCTCTACCCGTTCGTGAACGCGTTCTGGCCGGGCCGTTGGGACGTGCTTTGCTGTTCAGTATGGTGGGTAAAAAGACTGAGCAGAAAACCAAAGGCAACTACCCGGCGGCGAAGCGAATTCTTGAGGTTATTGAAACAGGGTTATCACAGGGCAGCAGTAGCGGCTATGCCGCTGAGGCTAAAGCCTTCGGTGAACTGGCGATGACGCCGCAGTCGCAGGCACTGCGCAGCATTTTCTTTGCCAGCACTGAGGTGAAAAAAGATCCGGGTAGTGAGGCTAAACCTGCTCCGCTACGCGCCGTTGGCGTACTGGGTGGTGGGCTAATGGGCGGCGGAATATCTTTTGTTACCGCAAGCAAAGGTAAATTGCCTGTACGTATCAAAGACATCGCTGCGAAAGGGATCAACCACGCGCTGCAGTATAGCTGGCAGAACCTTGATCAGAAGGTCAAACGCCGCCATATCAGGGCAAGCGAGCGTGATAAAACCCTGGCGATGATCTCCGGTACGACGGATTACAGTGGTTTTGCGCATCGCGATCTGGTGATTGAAGCCGTGTTTGAGGATCTGGCGCTTAAGCAGCAGATGGTGGCAGACGTTGAGCTACATTGCGCCCCGCACACCATTTTTGCCTCAAACACGTCGTCATTGCCGATTGGTGATATCGCGGCGAAAGCCGTGCGTCCGGAGCAGGTGATTGGCCTGCACTTCTTTAGCCCGGTAGAAAAAATGCCGCTGGTGGAAGTGATCCCGCATGCCACAACCAGCCCGCAAACCATTGCCACCGTGGTGAAACTGGCCAAGATGCAGGGTAAGACACCGATCGTTGTGGCGGACAAAGCCGGTTTTTACGTTAACCGCATTCTGGCTCCCTATATTAATGAAGCCATGCGGTTGCTGACAGAAGGCGAGAAAATCGAGCACGTCGACGAGGCGCTCGTCAAGTTTGGTTTCCCTGTTGGGCCAATCCAACTTTTGGATGAGGTGGGAATAGACACCGGAACTAAAATTATACCTGTGCTGGAAGCCGCTTATGGCGATCGTTTTACCCCGCCTGCAAATATTGTTTCTGCAATTTTGAAGGACGATCGCAAAGGCAGAAAAAATGAACGCGGTTTCTATCTTTACGGCGCGAAAGGGCGTAAAAGCAAGAAACAGGTCGACCCTTCTGTTTATGGGCTTATTTCGACCGCCGGTCAGGGAAAACTGTCTGCCGTTCAGTGTGCTGAACGGTGTGTGATGATGATGCTCAATGAAGCGGCGCGCTGCTTTGGTGAGCTGGTTATCAGGAGCGCGCGTGATGGTGACATCGGCGCGGTATTCGGCATTGGTTTCCCGCCGTTCCTTGGCGGCCCGTTCCGTTACATGGATACGCTTGGTGCGGGTGAAGTGGTTGCTATCCTGCAACGTTTGGCCTCGCAGTATGGTCCACGGTTTACACCGTGTGACGAATTATTGCAGATGGCGGAACAGGGCCAGACATTTTGGCCTGTAAGGGAAACTGTCCTCGTAAGTTGAGGTCAAAGAAGGGTAAATCCTGAAGTGAATGAACCTGTTCTGGCGATTTTGTAAACAGAGATTGACTATACTTACGCCATTGAGGTAAAAAACAGCGTTTCATTCACCGAATGGATCAGGCACAATGCCCGGCCATCGGGTTTTCTACCTCTCAGCAGTTATCGCGGGTAGTTAACGCCGGTGATTCTGGTTAACAAAAGCGGTGCAATATGCAAGTTTTTATCATGCGTCACGGCGACGCGGCACTCGATGCCGCCAGTGACTCAGTACGTCCTTTGACCGTCTGTGGCTGCGACGAATCTCGTCTGATGGCGACCTGGCTTAAAGGTCAAAAAGTGGACATCGAACGCGTTCTGGTGAGTCCGTTCCTGCGTGCTGAACAGACGCTGGACGTGGTAGGGGAGTGTATGAACCTGCCTGCGAGTGTGGACGTTCTCCCTGAACTCACCCCGTGTGGCGATGTAGGCCTTGTCAGCGCTTATCTTCAGGCACTGTACAATGAAGGTGTCGCTTCCGCGCTGGTCATTTCCCACCTGCCACTGGTTGGCTATCTGGTATCTGAGCTTTGCCCGGGCGAGACCCCGCCGATGTTCACGACATCCGCCATTGCCAATGTCACGCTCGACGAAACGGGCAGAGGTACCTTCAACTGGCAGATGAGTCCGTGCAACCTGAAGATGGCAAAAGCGATCTGATGTGACGTGTGCTATAGCGGGGAGCAGAGTATGCTTCCCGCTGTTCTGTCAGGGTAATTCTGGCGGCTGCCACTCTTCTACTTCAATCAACACCAGCAATGCGGCATCTCCGCCGTACTCTTTGGGTGCCTGATGAAAAGCCATTACGTGCGGATGTTGAGCCAGCCACAGGGGTGTTTGTTGCTTGAGAATATGTTTGCCGTGGCCGTGCATCACGCAAGTGCAAAAAACATGTTCACGGCGACAGGCCGCAATTAAAGCTCCCAGCTCTTGCTTCGCCTGCATCTGCGTCAAACCATGCAGATCGAGAAACAGCTCGGGTGAATAATCCCCACGGCGTAGTTTCTTCAGCTCAAAATGGCTGACGTCTTCACGTACATACTTCACCGCCCCTTGCGTATTGAGCAGCGGCTGAAATTCATCTGAAAAATAGTGGCTGTTATCCGCCTGCTCCTGCAGCAGCCGTTTGACCGGTACTTCGCTGATTTTTTTACGCTGTGGGCGATGGACAATAGTGTCCTGAGCGATTTTACGCGTCCCGGTCATCAGCTGTCGGAAGAGCGCCTGATCCTCCTCGCTGAGCGATGTTTTCTTTTTCATTTGTCATTCTCATCTCGTATTTCCGATAGTGTACCCGACTAAACGCATTTTTTAACCTCAAGCGGCACGCGTCATTGCTGATTTATCGCCGTCTTCATGGCAAACTAGCCGCCGAAAATTATGCGAGCATGCCCTGGAGGAAAGAGTGGATAAAATTTTTGTCGATGAAGCAGTAAACGAGCTGCATACCATACAGGACATGTTGCGCTGGTCGGTTAGCCGCTTCAGCGCCGCCAATATCTGGTACGGTCACGGTACCGATAACCCGTGGGATGAGGCTGTTCAGCTGGTGCTGCCGTCTCTCTATCTGCCGCTGGATATTCCTGAAGACATGCGCACCGCACGCCTGACCTCAAGCGAAAAACACCGCATTGTTGAACGTGTGATCCGCCGCGTGAACGAGCGTATTCCGGTCGCCTACCTGACTAACAAAGCCTGGTTCTGCGGCCACGAGTTCTATGTCGATGAGCGCGTGCTGGTGCCGCGCTCGCCAATTGGCGAGCTGATTAATAACCACTTTGAAGGTCTGATCGGCCATCAGCCGCAACACATTCTGGATATGTGTACCGGCAGTGGCTGCATCGCCATCGCCTGCGCGTATGCTTTCCCGGAAGCGGAAGTGGACGCAGTGGATATCTCCACCGACGCGCTGGCTGTCACCGAGCACAACATTGAAGAACATGGTTTGATTCACCACGTTACGCCAATTCGCTCCGATCTGTTCCGCGACCTGCCAACGTTGCAATACGATCTCATCGTCACTAACCCGCCGTACGTTGATGCGGAAGACATGTCCGATCTGCCGAACGAATATCGCCATGAGCCGGAACTGGGTCTGGCTTCGGGTTCTGACGGCCTGAAGCTGACGCGTCGCATCCTGGCCTGCGCGCCGGATTATCTGACCGACGACGGTGTTCTGATTTGTGAAGTAGGCAACAGCATGGTACATCTGATAGAGCAGTACCCGGATGTGCCGTTCACCTGGCTTGAGTTCGACAACGGCGGTGACGGCGTCTTTATGCTGACCAAAGCGCAGCTGCTCGACGCGCGTGAACACTTCAGTATCTATAAAGATTAATCCAGCGGGCTTCGGCCCGTTTCACAACGCTCAAACACAAACAACAACATCGGAGCCGTGATGGCAGGAAACAGTATTGGACAGTTATTCCGTGTGACCACTTTTGGTGAATCACACGGGCTGGCATTGGGTTGTATCGTTGACGGCGTCCCGCCAGGCATCGAACTGACCGAAGCCGATTTACAGCACGACCTCGACCGTCGTCGTCCGGGCACTTCTCGCTACACCACGCAGCGTCGCGAGCCGGACCAGGTTAAAATTCTCTCCGGCGTCTTTGAAGGCCGTACCACCGGGACCAGCATTGGTCTGCTGATCGAAAACACCGATCAGCGTTCTCAGGACTACGGTGCTATCAAGGACGTGTTCCGCCCAGGCCATGCCGACTACACCTACGAGCAAAAGTACGGCTTCCGCGACTATCGCGGCGGTGGACGTTCTTCCGCGCGTGAAACCGCGATGCGCGTGGCCGCAGGGGCGATTGCCAAGAAATACCTGCAGCAGAAGTTTGGCATTGTGATCCGTGGCTGTCTGACCCAGATGGGCGACATTCCGCTGGCCATCAAGGACTGGGAGCAGGTTGAACAGAACCCGTTCTTCTGTGCTGATGCCGACAAGCTGGAGGCGCTGGACGAACTGATGCGCGGCCTGAAAAAAGAGGGCGACTCCATTGGTGCGAAAGTCACCGTGATGGCGGACGGCGTCCCGGCTGGCTGGGGTGAGCCGGTATTTGACCGTCTCGACGCCGACATCGCCCACGCGCTGATGAGCATTAACGCGGTTAAGGGTGTAGAGATTGGCGACGGTTTTGACGTGGTTCAGCTTCGTGGCAGTCAGAACCGCGACGAAATTACGAAAGCTGGTTTCCAGAGCAACCATGCGGGTGGCATTCTCGGTGGGATCAGCAGCGGGCAGCAGATTGTTGCCAACATCGCACTGAAGCCGACCTCCAGCATCACCGTGCCGGGCCATACGATTAACCGCGATGGCGAAGAAGTTGAGATGATCACCAAAGGACGTCACGATCCGTGCGTGGGGATCCGCGCGGTGCCGATCGCCGAGGCGATGCTGGCTATCGTGCTGATGGATCACTTCCTGCGCCAGCGTGCGCAGAATGCGGATGTGACGACCACCATTCCACGCTGGTAAACATGAAAAAGACCGCAATTGCTCTGCTGGCGCTGCTCGCCAGTGGAGCCAGTCTGGCCGCGACGCCATGGCAAAAAATCACCCACCCGGTGGCGGGGAGCGCGCAGTCCATTGGTGCCTTTTCGAACGGCTGTATCGTCGGTGCCCAGGAGCTTCCGCTGCAGTCCGATACCTACCAGGTGATGCGTACCGATCAGCGTCGTTATTTCGGTCACCCGGATCTGGTGTTGTTCATCCAGCGTCTGGGGAACCAGGTGCATAACCTGGGATTGGGCACGATGCTGATTGGCGATATGGGGATGCCCGCCGGCGGTCGTTTTAACAGTGGGCACGCCAGTCACCAGACAGGGCTGGATGTCGATATCTTCCTGCAACTTCCGAAGGCGCGCTGGAGTTCTGCCCAACTGCTAAAACCGCAGGCGCTGGATCTGGTGGCAAGCGACGGAAAAAACGTTGTGCCTTCGCTGTGGTCGCAGGATGTGTTCAGTTTGATCAAGCTGGCGGCAAAAGATAACGACGTCACGCGGATTTTCGTCAACCCGGCTATCAAACAGCAGCTCTGCCTGGATGCCGGAACCGATCGCGACTGGCTGCGCAAAGTCCGCCCGTGGTTCCAGCACCGTGCGCACATGCACGTGCGTCTGCGCTGCCCGGCGAACAGCCTGGAATGTGAAGATCAGCCGCTACCGCCATCGGGCGATGGCTGCGGATATGAACTGCAAAGCTGGTTTGAGCCAGCCAAACCTGGAACCTCTAAGCCTGAGAAGAAGACACCGCCTCCGTTGCCGCCTTCCTGCCAGGCGCTACTGGATGAGCATGTACTTTAATGGATAATTTCGTCGATCTGTTTATGGTGTCGCCGCTGCTACTGGTGGTGTTGTTCTTTGTGGCCATGCTGGCCGGTTTTATCGATGCTCTTGCGGGCGGCGGCGGGCTGTTAACCGTACCCGCGCTACTGGCGGCGGGCATGAGCCCGGCTCAGGCTCTGGCCACGAATAAGCTGCAGGCTTGCGGCGGTTCACTCTCGGCATCGCTCTATTTTATCCGCCGTAAGGTGGTGAGCCTTGCCGATCAGAAGCTCAATATCCTCATGACCTTTATCGGCTCGACGTCGGGCGCGCTGCTGGTCCAGCACGTGCAGTCCGATATTTTGCGCCAGATCCTGCCGATTCTGGTCATCTGCATCGGGCTTTACTTCTTGCTGATGCCAAAACTCGGTGAAGAAGATCGTCAGCGTCGACTGCACGGCTTGCCGTTTGCTCTGATTGCCGGTGGCTGTGTGGGTTTTTACGACGGTTTCTTCGGCCCGGGCGCCGGTTCATTTTATGCGCTGGCGTTCGTGACGCTAGCCGGGTTTAACCTTGCCAAATCCACTGCCCATGCCAAAGTGCTCAACGCGACCTCAAACCTTGGTGGCCTGTTGCTGTTTATCATCGGGGGCAAGGTTATCTGGGCAACCGGGTTTGTGATGATGGCGGGGCAGTTCCTGGGCGCGCGTGCAGGCTCGCGTCTGGTGTTAAGCAAAGGACAAAAACTTATCCGCCCAATGATTGTTATCGTCTCGGCGGTAATGAGCGCCAAACTTCTTTATGACAGCCATGGACAGGAGATCCTCACCTGGTTGGGGATGCACTCATGAACAGTACGCATAAATACGAACAGCTGATTGAGATTTTTGACGGCTGTTTTGCTGACGATTTTAATACCCGTCTGATTAAAGGCGACGACGAACCGATCTATCTTCCCGCTGATGCTGACGTGACGTATAACCGCATCGTCTTTGCTCACGGTTTTTACGCCAGCGGGTTGCACGAGATTTCGCACTGGTGCATCGCCGGAAAAGCGCGTCGCGAGCTGGTGGACTTCGGCTACTGGTACTGCCCGGACGGACGTGACGCCGCAACGCAGGGGCAGTTTGAAGATGTTGAGGTTAAACCGCAGGCGCTGGAATGGTTATTCTGCGTCGCGGCGGGTTTCCCGTTCAACGTGAGCTGTGACAACCTCGAAGGCGACTTCGAGCCAGACCGTATCGTGTTCCAGCGCCGCGTTCATGCGCAGGTGATGGAATATCTTGAGAAAGGCATTCCGGAACGTCCGGCGCGTCTGATCGAGGCTTTACAGAATTATTACCACACGCCGGCGATCGCGGCGGAATGCTTCCCCTGGCCGGAAGATCTTTAACTGAGGAAAGAAGATGATCGCAGAATTTGAATCACGCATTCTGGCGTTAATTGATGACATGGTGGAACACGCCAGTGATGATGAGCTGTTCGCCAGCGGTTATCTGCGTGGTCACCTGACGTTAGCCGTTGCTGAGCTGGAGGCCGGGGACGATCACACTGCCGAGGCCGTTCATGATGAAGTGACCCGCAGCCTGGAGAAAGCTATTCAGGCAGGAGAACTCTCTCCGCGCGATCAGTCACTGGTGCTGGGTATGTGGGACAATTTGTTCCAGCAGGCGAAAGCGAAGTAATTGTTTTCAGCCCTCTCCCGCAGGGAGAGGGCTCCAGACCACAGCCTACTTAACCTTTTTCCCCTTCAGCAGTTTCCGCACCCACAGTCGGTTTGGATTAAGCCCTGCAAGCGTAACCCTGTCCAGCGGAATCGGCTCTTCGCTCATTTGCGCGGCCAGTACTTCAGCCAGCAATGGCGCTGAACATAATCCCCGCGAGCCTAGCCCCCCCAGCATAAACAGGTCCGGATACACCGGTGTACTCACTGCAGTATCTTTGTTTTCCGCAAGATCCTGATAAGCCTCCAGTGTTGCTTCATAGTCCGGTACGTTACCCGCCATAGGCAGATGGTCGCGGGTGGCGCAGCGCACGCCGCAGCGCGCTTCCCCCTCGCTGATGTCAACCTCTTTCGCCCACGCAGCATCCGGGAAACAGTCAATCAGTCGCTGGCGGTTTTGCTGTTGGTCCGCATCGCTGTAGTGCATATCCGTTTCGCCACGATGGTAGCTGGCGCCGATGCAGTGATGGCCGTTAGACGGGTTTTGTGGCGTCAGATAGCCGTCATAGCACAGCACCTGACGCAGCTTGCTCAGTTCGGGCGCGGTCGGGATATGGCTCACCTGGCCGCCGACCGGATAAACTGGCAACGTCTCTGTCTGAACAAACTGACTGATGTAATGCCCGTTTGCCAGCACAACGCTGGCATGGCTCGCCTCTTTGCCATCGGCAAAACGAAGATTCCAGTGAGCTGTGCGGCTCAGCGATTCAACTTTGTGAGCATAATGTGCCGTCAGCCCGTGTGATTGCGCCAGAGCAATGACCGCCGCGGTCAGTTCCGCCGGGCACAGCCAGCCGCCGAGCGGATACTGAATGCCTCCACAGCCGGTGTCCACGCCAGCGGTGTCTGCCACCTCTTGCGTACTTACCGCGCGGGCAATTTCGTCAGGCAGACCCAGCGACAGCATCTGCGTGATTTTTTGCTGGCTCTTTTCATCCCAGCCGAGCTGCGTCACGCCGCACCAGTCATGGTCGAATGCCACTGGCAGGGCGTCATACAGATGACGAGCGAAGATAAAGGCTGCCGGGAAAAACTGACTCAGTGCGGGATCGTGAGCGCTTAAAAGGGGATAGAGCGCCCCCTGACGGTTGCCGGAAGCACCCTTTGCTGGCGTTTCGTCAGCACAGTAGAGTGTCACCTGCCAGCCCCGGTGGAGAAGGGCGAGAGAAAGCAGGGCGCTGGCGATCCCTCCGCCGACTATCGCCACTTCGCGCGATGCGCTGGCGCGGCGTGCAAACCAGGGCGCCTGAGCGGGAATGTCCAGCGTCTGATCCATCCTGCCGACCAGCATGTCGCGCTTGCGGCCAAAACCTTTGGTCTTCTGCATGGTAAAGCCCGCTTCCTGCAACCCCCGGCGGACAAACCCTGCCGAGGTAAAGGTAGCGAGCGTTGCGCCCGGGCGCGCCAGCCGCGCCATCGCGGTGAACAGATGCTGACTCCACATATCCGGGTTTTTGGCAGGCGCAAAGCCGTCCAGGAACCATGCATCTACCTTCTGATTCATCGAATCATCGAGCTTATCGGTCAGTTCATTGATGTCGCCAAGCCACAGATCCAGTGTGATGCGTCCGCCGTCCAACAGTAAACGGTGACAGCCCCCAATATGAGGCGGCCACTGCGCCTGAAGCTGCTCTGCCCACGGTGCAAGTTCCGGCCAGTGCTGATGGGCGAGCCGCAGATCGTGCGCCGTGAGCGGGAATTTTTCGAAACTGATGAAATGTAATCTTTGTAGCGTAGCCTCAGGGTGTGCAGCGTGAAACTGATCGAACGCCTGCCAGAGGGTCAGAAAATTCAGCCCGGTACCGAAGCCGCTCTCGGCGACCACGAACAGATTCCGCGGATGTACAGGGAAGCGAATGCTGAGCTGGTTTCCGTCGAGGAAAACATAGCGGGTTTCTTCCAGTCCGTTATCATTAGAAAAATAGACGTCATCAAAATCTCGGGAAACAGGTGTACCCTCAGCGTTGAATTCGAGGTTGGCGGGTTGTATAGCATTTTGTTTCACGTAAGTTACTCGTCTGACAGGCAGTGGCACGATCTTAACGATGTGAGCCCATCGGTGCAAATTTCCGCAGAAAATGGCTGATCGGACTTGTTCGGCGTACAAGTGTACGCTATTGTGCGACTCGAAACTTACTATAGTGCGACTTACAGAGGTATTGAATGAAACGTGCAGTGATTACTGGCCTGGGCATTGTCTCCAGCATCGGTAATAACCAGCAGGAAGTCCTGGCATCTCTGCGTGAAGGACGCTCCGGGATCACTTTCTCTGAAGAGTTTAAAGATTCAGGTATGCGCAGCCACGTATGGGGTAACGTCAAACTGGACACCACCGGTTTGATTGACCGCAAAGTGGTTCGTTTCATGAACGATGCCTCTATTTATGCTTATCTCTCCATGCAGGAAGCGATCAAAGATTCCGGCCTGAGCGAAGAGGTTTATCAGAACAACCCGCGCGTGGGTCTGATTGCCGGTTCCGGCGGCTCATCAAAAGCGCAGGTATTCGGTGCTGACGCAATGCGTAGCCCGCGTGGTCTGAAAGCGGTAGGTCCGTACGTGGTAACCAAAGCCATGGGTTCCGCGGTTTCCGCGTGCCTGGCGACTCCATTCAAAATTCACGGTGTGAACTACTCCATCAGCTCCGCGTGTGCGACGTCTGCACACTGCATCGGTAATGCTGTTGAGCAGATCCAACTGGGTAAACAGGACATCGTATTTGCTGGCGGCGGCGAAGAGCTGGGCTGGGAAATGGCCTGTGAATTCGACGCAATGGGCGCACTGTCCACCAAGTACAATGAAACCCCGGATAAAGCATCCCGTACCTATGATGCGCACCGTGACGGATTCGTTATCGCTGGCGGCGGCGGTATGGTTGTGGTTGAAGAGCTGGAACATGCGCTGGCACGTGGCGCGCACATCTATGCTGAGATCGTGGGCTACGGTGCAACGTCTGATGGCGCTGACATGGTTGCGCCATCTGGCGAAGGCGCGGTACGCTGCATGAAGATGGCGATGCACGGTGTTGATACCCCAATCGACTACCTGAACTCCCACGGTACCTCTACTCCGGTAGGCGACGTGAAAGAGCTGGGTGCAATCCGTGAAGTCTTCGGCGACAACAGCCCGGCAATCTCCGCGACCAAAGCGATGACCGGACACTCTCTGGGTGCGGCTGGCGTGCAGGAAGCGATCTACTCTCTGCTGATGCTGGAAAACGGCTTTATCGCCCCAAGCATCAACATCGAAGAGATGGACGAGCAGGCTGCTGGCCTGAACATCGTGACCAAACCAATGGACGCGACGCTCACCACCGTCATGTCCAACAGCTTCGGTTTCGGCGGCACCAACGCCACGCTGGTGATGCGCAAGCTGAAAGCATAAGATTTATGTTTGATTCAGAAAGGGAGCCATAAGGCTCCCTTTTTTATGCATTGACAACTGGCTGATCTGACAGGCAAACTTCACCACTCAACATTATCCTCACGATAATGCGTAAGCGTTTAACGTCAACCAACGCACCTTAATCCTGATAATCAGGTAGAGGGGGCGTGGCATTTCCCCGCCTTACTCTTCATTTCGGAGTAAAGCATGACTGCAACAACTCAAACAGAAACAACCCCTTCAGCGAACGTCTCGCTGTTCCGTATCGCCTTTGCCGTATTTCTGACCTATATGACCGTTGGCCTGCCGTTGCCGGTGATCCCGCTGTTCGTTCATCAGGAACTGGGCTATGGCAACACCATGGTCGGTATTGCCGTGGGCATTCAGTTTTTAGCCACGGTATTAACGCGTGGATACGCCGGTCGTCTGGCGGATCAGCACGGTGCTAAACGTTCCGCACTGCAGGGGATGTTTGCCTGCGGGCTGGCAGGTGGTGCGTGGCTGCTGGCTGCTCTCCTGCCGGTCGACGCCGCGTATAAATTTGCGCTGCTGGTGCTGGGCCGTTTAATCCTCGGCTTTGGTGAAAGCCAGCTGCTGACCGGTACCCTGACCTGGGGTATGGGTCTTGTGGGGCCTGCGCGTTCCGGAAAAGTGATGTCCTGGAACGGTATGGCCATCTATGGCGCGCTGGCCGCGGGCGCACCGCTTGGACTGCTGATCAATAGCCAGTTTGGATTTGCGGCGCTGGCTGCCACCACCATGCTGTTACCGCTGCTGGCGTGGGCGTTTAACGGTTCGGTCCGTAAAGTACCTGCCCATAAAGGGGAGCGTCCTTCCCTGTGGAGCGTGGTTGGTCAAATATGGCAGCCGGGTCTTGGCCTGGCGCTGCAGGGTGTGGGATTTGCGGTGATTGGTACGTTCGTCTCGCTGTATTTCATGAGCCGTGGCTGGGCGATGGCGGGCTTTACCCTCACTGCCTTTGGCGGCGCATTTGTGCTGATGCGAGTGCTGTTCGGCTGGATGCCGGATCGTTTTGGCGGTGTGAAAGTGGCGGTAGCGTCGCTGATGATAGAAACCGTTGGCTTGTTGCTACTGTGGAACGCACCGGTCGCTTCTGTTGCACTGATCGGCGCAGCACTCACCGGTTGCGGTTGTTCACTGATCTTCCCGGCGCTCGGCGTTGAAGTCGTGAAGCGTGTTGCCCCGCAGGTACGCGGTACAGCATTGGGCGGCTATGCGGCGTTTCAGGATATCTCATACGGTGTCACCGGGCCGCTGGCGGGGCTGTTAGCCACTTCGTTTGGCTATCCGTCAGTGTTCCTGGCGGGAGCGGTTTCTGCGGTGGTTGGTATTGTGGTGACGCTGGTGGCGTTTCGCAGGACTTGAGCCGTTGTTGGCCCGGTAAGCGCAGCGCCACCGGGCAAAACCTCAGGCAACCAGCCAGAAAATCGCCAGCGCAATCATCAGCGCAATAAACAACAGCCCCGGACGGGCAGACAGCGTTCTGAAGGTCTCCACGACCGGTGCAAACAGCGGGTTGTAGATCGGCTGAATATCCCTGACTTCCGGCACGCCGCCTTCACGCTCGGCGCGGCGGATAAAGATCTGATTCAGCAAATCCTGCACCTGCGCGGTGGTCAGTACCGTTTGCGGCGTGGCCTGCCAGGTCTGCTGGGCGTAATCCCGAATCACCTCAAACTCATGCGGCTCAAGCGGCTGTTTCAGTGCCGCCTGGAGCGTATGCAGGGTAGGGGTACTCTGGGCACTCAGCGTCTGACGGGCCTGTAGCCAGGTCACCAGATGGGTAAACTGTTTCGCCGGGATCAGCTCGCCCGCTTTCACGCCGGAAAGCTCCAGCATCGACTGCCAGATAAGCTTCGTTGACTCGCCGGTGGCGGCGGCCAGTTTGGTCACCATCTGGTTCAGTGTATTGTGTTCAGCAGGCAGCAGCGGACGCTCGGTTGACGGACGCTGTTGCGGTTGCGGAATGGTCAGCTGATTGGTTTGCAGCAGCGTCAGCACGGTTTTCAACTGCTCTGGCGTCAACTGACTCAGGGCGGTCTGGCCAAACTGCTGGCGAATGAAATCACTGACCGCCTGTCGGTTATTACCCTGGCCTAACAGCTCGGTGAGCTGTGAGACAATCTGCCGGGTGGTGTGATTTTGTTGTGCGGCGGTTATACGCTGATTCAGATTTTGCTCGGCCGCAGGGAAATGGCGCGACTGCAGCGGTGCATCGTTCCGGACACCTAAATCATGCTTAACCCCGGCCCAGACTTCCGCGTTTTGCTGTGACGTCAGCGCAATCAGGCGCGTGATCAGTCGCTCCAGCACGGTGCGCTGTTGTGTGGATAGCGGTTGTTCACCGGCAACGTTCGGCGTGACAGGGCCTTCACCCGGAGGGCGTGGCGGCGTACCTGAAATGGGCTGCATCGTCAAAAATCCTTAAAGTCAAAACTCAGCGTAAACCTGGCATACGTATATGCCTGGCGGCCAGATTATGGCACACTTGGCAGGTTTTCTTCCTCTCAAACAGGTACTCAGACGTGAAAATCCTCGTTGATGAAAATATGCCTTATGCCCGTGAGCTGTTTAGCCGCCTGGGTAACGTTAAGGCTGTCCCTGGTCGTCCAATCCCGGTTAACGAACTGGATGATGCAGATGCGCTGATGGTGCGCTCGGTGACCAAAGTAAATGAGTCGTTGCTCGCCGGTAAAGCGATTAAGTTCGTCGGGACCGCAACGGCAGGGACCGATCATGTGGATGACAAATGGCTTAAGCAGGCGGGGATCGGTTTTTCCGCCGCGCCGGGCTGTAACGCCATTGCTGTAGTGGAATACGTTTTTTCCTCCCTGCTGATGCTTGCCGAGCGTGACGGTTTTGCGCTGCAGGATCGTACCGTAGGGATTGTCGGTGTGGGTAATGTGGGCGGACGCCTGCAAAAACGTCTGGAAGCGTTGGGTATTCGTACTCTGCTGTGCGACCCTCCGCGCAAAGACAACGGTGAGGAAGGGGATTTCCGCCCGCTGGATGAACTGGTTGAACAGTGCGATGTGATCACTTTCCACACGCCACTGTTTAAAGAAGGGCCGTATAAGTCGCTGCATCTTGCCGACGAAGCCCTGATCCGTTGTCTGAAACCTGGCACTATTCTGATAAATGCCTGCCGCGGTCCGGTGGTGGATAATGCCGCGCTGCTGACATGTCTGAATGATGGGCAAGACCTCAGCGTGGTGCTGGACGTCTGGGAGCCAGAGCCGGATCTCAACGTTGAGCTGCTTAACAAGGTGGACGTGGGTACTGCGCATATCGCCGGTTACACCCTCGAGGGGAAAGCGCGCGGCACGACTCAGGTCTTCGAAGCCTACAGTGCCTTTATTGGGCATCCGCAGCAGGTCGCGCTGGATACCTTACTGCCTGCACCTGAATTTGGCCGCATTACGCTGCATGGTCCGCTCGATCAGGCGACGCTGAAAAGGTTGGTGCATTTGGTGTATGATGTGCGCCGCGATGATGCGCTACTGCGTAAGGTGGCGGGGATCCCGGGTGAGTTTGACAAGCTGCGCAAAAACTATGTTGAGCGCCGTGAGTGGTCCTCTCTGTATGTGATTTGCGATGACGCAAAGGCTGCAACGCTACTGCATAAACTGGGTTTTAACGCCGTTCATCACCCGGCGCATTAATGTCTTCTTAATGCTCCCTGTCGGATACTCCGACAGGGACGCTTTTTTATTTCTGGAGTAAACCACCATGTCTGAAGGCTGGAACATTGCCATTTTAGGTGCCACGGGTGCCGTGGGCGAAGCCCTGCTCGAAACCCTTGCTGAGCGTCAGTTCCCGGTGGGCGATATCTATGCGCTGGCACGTACCGATAGCGCGGGTGAGCATCTGCGTTTCAACAGTAAATCCGTGATGGTTCAGGATGCGGCAGCGTTCGACTGGACGCAGGCGCAGCTGGCATTTTTCGCCGCGGGTGCTGAAGCCACTGCTGCATACATTGAAGAGGCGACCAACGCGGGCTGCCTGGTGATCGACCTGAGCGGTCTGTTCTCCATGGAGCCGGATGTGCCGCTGGTGGTGCCGGACGTGAACCCGTTTGTGCTGGCTGATTACCGTAATCGCAATATCATCGCGGTACCAAACAGCCTGACCAGCCAGCTGCTGACCGCTCTGAAACCACTTATCGACGACGGCGGCCTGTCGCGTATTACTGTCACCAGTCTGCTGTCCGCCTCCGCAAATGGCAAAAAGGCCGTCGATGCGCTGGCCGGTCAGAGCGCGAAGTTGTTGAACGGTATCCCGATTGACGAAGACGATTTCTTTGGTCGTCAGCTGGCGTTCAACATGCTGCCATTGCTGCCCGATCGAGAGGGTTCCGTGCGCGAAGAGCGCCGGATCGTCGATGAAGTTCGTAAAATTCTGCAGGACGACGGCCTGATGATCTCCGCGAACGTCGTGCAGTCCCCGGTCTTCTACGGTCACGCGCAGATGGTAGGTTTTGAAGCGCTGCGTCCGCTGGCGGCAGAAGAAGCGCGCGATGCGTTTGGTCGTGGGGAAGACATTGTGCTTTCCGAAGAGAGCGAGTTCCCGACCCAGGTGGGCGATGCCACCGGTAGCGCGCATCTTTCCGTTGGCTGCGTGCGTAACGACTACGGTATGCCGGAGCAGGTGCAGTTCTGGTCCGTTGCTGACAACGTTCGTTTCGGCGGTGCGCTGATGGCGGTCAAAATCGCTGAAAAACTGGTACAGGAGTACCTGTACTGATGTCAGACGTGGATCAAAAGCCAGTTCATAAAATTGCCCTCGGTATTGAGTACGATGGCAGTAAATACTATGGCTGGCAGCGTCAGAATGAGGTGCGCAGCGTCCAGGAGAAGCTGGAAAAAGCGCTCTCTCAGGTGGCAAACGAGCCAATTAACGTCCTGTGCGCGGGCCGTACGGACGCGGGTGTTCATGGCACGGGGCAGGTGGTTCACTTTGAAACCACAGCCGTGCGTAAAGATGCTGCCTGGACGCTGGGTGTAAATGCGAATTTACCTGGTGACATTGCTGTTCGTTGGGTGAAAGCTGTGCCGGATGATTTTCACGCGCGCTTCAGCGCCACGGCACGTCGCTACCGTTATGTCATCTACAATCAACGTCTTCGTCCAGCGGTGTTAAGCCAGGGTGTGACGCATTTTTATGAACCGCTTGATGCTGAACGTATGCATCGTGCGGCGCAATGTCTGATTGGTGAGAATGACTTTACGTCGTTTCGTGCGGTGCAGTGTCAGTCCCGCACGCCGTGGCGTAATGTCATGCACATAAACGTCAGCCGTTTTGGCGCCTATGTGGTGGTGGATATCAAAGCCAATGCCTTTGTACATCATATGGTACGGAATATTGTGGGCAGCCTGATGGAAGTAGGTGCCGGACACCAGCCGGAGAGCTGGATTGCTGAACTGCTGGCAGCGAAGGACAGAACGCTTGCGGCAGCCACGGCGAAAGCGGAGGGGTTGTATCTGGTCTCGGTAGACTATCCGGATCGGTTTGACCTGCCGAAACCGCCAATGGGCCCGCTATTTTTAGCGGACTAAACAAAGGTGCAATTAGGGCTTAAACAATATGGACGTAATTCGTTTTTTGATTGATTTCATCCTGCATATTGATGTTCACCTGGCAGAGCTTGTCGCGCAATATGGCGTCTGGGTTTACGCTATTCTGTTCCTCATTCTGTTCTGTGAAACCGGTCTGGTCGTCACCCCGTTTTTACCCGGGGATTCGCTGCTGTTCGTCGCCGGGGCGTTATCAGCGTTACCGACCAATGATCTGAATGTACATCTGATGGTTGTGCTGATGGTGATTGCCGCCATTATTGGTGATGCGGTCAACTATACGATTGGGCGAGTATTTGGTGAGCGGCTTTTCAGTAATCCGGACTCGAAAATTTTCCGTCGTAGCTATTTAGACAAGACCCATGCGTTTTATGAACGCCATGGTGGCAAAACCATTATCCTTGCGCGTTTTGTGCCTATTGTGCGTACATTTGCACCGTTTGTGGCGGGAATGGGACATATGTCCTATCGTCACTTTGCAGCATACAACGTGGTTGGCGCGCTGCTGTGGGTTCTGCTCTTTACCTATGCAGGCTACCTGTTTGGCGATCTTCCGGTGGTTCAGGAAAACCTTAAGTTACTGATTGTAGCGATTATTGTGCTTTCTGTACTGCCGGGCGTGATTGAAATTATTCGTCACAAACGTGCGGCGGCGAAACAAACGAAGTAAATGCACACTGGCGGTTCGACCACTTTTTTATCCAAAGTTTCGGGCTGTTATGTTTTAATGTGCAACATTCATGGTCTGTTGGAGGCAAAAATGGCATTATTCGCCTCTTATAGCAAAACTGGCATACGACCAGGTTCAGGCAGAAAGGTTATCAATGAGCTGGATTGAACGAATTAAAAGCAACATTACCCCAACGCGCAAAGCGAGCATTCCTGAAGGGGTATGGACGAAGTGTGATAGCTGCGGCCAGGTTCTGTATCGCGCAGAACTGGAACGCAACCTAGAGGTGTGTCCGAAGTGTGACCACCACATGCGTATGTCGGCGCGTAATCGCCTGCATAGCCTGCTGGACGAAGGTTCTCTGGTAGAACTGGGTAGCGAGCTTGAGCCAAAAGACGTGCTGAAGTTCCGCGATTCCAAAAAATACAAAGATCGTCTGGCCTCTGCACAGAAAGAGACCGGCGAGAAAGACGCGCTGATCGTCATGAAGGGCACCCTGCATGAGATGCCGGTTGTTGCCGCTGCGTTTGAGTTCTCCTTTATGGGCGGCTCAATGGGTTCAGTGGTGGGTGCGCGTTTTGTGCGTGCCGTTGAGCAGGCGCTGGAAGACAACTGCCCGCTGATCTGCTTCTCTGCCTCTGGCGGTGCGCGTATGCAGGAAGCGTTGATGTCTCTGATGCAGATGGCGAAAACCTCTGCTGCACTGGCAAAAATGCAGGAGCGTGGTCTGCCTTACATCTCTGTGCTGACCGACCCAACCATGGGGGGCGTCTCCGCAAGTTTCGCGATGCTGGGCGATCTGAACATCGCTGAGCCAAAAGCGCTGATCGGCTTTGCGGGTCCTCGCGTTATCGAGCAGACCGTGCGTGAAAAACTGCCGCCGGGCTTCCAGCGCAGTGAGTTCCTCATCGAAAAAGGCGCCATCGACATGATCGTCCGTCGTCCGGAAATGCGCCTGAAGCTGGCGAGCATTCTGGCGAAGCTGATGAACCTGCCAGCGCCAAACCCGGATGAGCCGCGCGAAGGCGTGGTGGTACCGGATCAGGAACCCGAGGCCTGATAACTGAAAAGGGCAGGGCCGGTTGGCGCTGCCCTTTTGCTTTCTAAACTGTTAATGACAACCGGGCATCATGGAAAATAAAAGCATTCCCCAAGCCACGTCGCCCCTGGCCGCGTGGCTTTCTTATCTGGAAAACCTGCACAGCAAAACCATTGATATGGGCCTTGAGCGCGTAAGCCAGGTCGCTGCGCGTCTTGATGTGCTGAAACCTGCGCCTTTCGTTTTTACTGTCGCGGGCACCAACGGTAAAGGGACGACCTGCCGTACGCTGGAATCCATTCTGATGGCTGCGGGTTATAAGGTTGGCGTTTACAGCTCTCCACACCTGGTACGCTATACCGAACGGGTTCGCGTGCAGAACAGCGAGTTGCCGGAATCGGCACATACGACCTCGTTCGCGGAAATTGAAGCCGCGCGCGGTGAGATCTCATTAACCTATTTCGAATACGGTACGCTTTCGGCGCTATGGCTGTTCAAGCAGGCGCAACTCGATGTGGTGATCCTTGAGGTCGGACTGGGTGGGCGTCTTGATGCCACCAATATGGTGGATGCAGATGTGGCGGTGGTCACCAGCATCGCGCTGGATCATACCGACTGGCTGGGACCGGACCGTGAAAGCATTGGCCGCGAGAAGGCCGGTGTTTTCCGCGCAGATAAGCCCGCCGTGGTCGGCGAGCCGGATATGCCACACACCATCGCTGACGTGGCAAACGAGAAGGGCGCGCGTCTGCTGCGCCGCGGCGTTGACTGGCAGTATGAAGTGCGTGACAACGCCTGGTGCTTTAGCGATGCACAGGGCGCGCTGGACAACCTGCCTCTGCCGCAGGTGCCACAACCTAACGCGGCAACGGCACTGGCAGCACTGCGCGCCAGCGGCCTCGCGGTCAGCGAGCAGGCGATCCGCGATGGTATACAGAACGCGATTCTGCCCGGGCGTTTCCAGATCGTCAGCGAGTCACCACGTCTCATTCTGGATGTGGCTCATAACCCACATGCGGCGGCTTATCTTGCCGGACGTCTTAAATCGTTACCAAAAACCGGGCGCGTACTGGCAGTTATCGGTATGCTTCATGATAAAGATATCGGCGGGACGCTGGCCTGCATGGAGAGTGTGGTCGATAGCTGGTATTGTGCTCCTCTGGAGGGGCCGCGTGGTGCAACAGCCGAGCAACTGATGGAACATCTTGGCAAAGGCGCAATCTACAATAGCGTGGCCCAGGCCTGGCATGCCGCGATGGCGGATGCTAAACCAGAAGATACCGTGCTGGTGTGTGGCTCATTCCACACCGTAGCACATGTCATGGAAGTGATGGACGCGGGGAGAACCGGTGGCGAGTAAGTTTCAGAACCGTTTAACAGGAACCATTGTGCTGGTCGCGCTCGGGGTGATTATCCTCCCGGGTCTGCTCGACGGGCAGAAAAAGCATTATCAGGATGAGTTTGCCGCTATTCCGCTGGTCCCTAAACCGGGTGACCGCGATGAGCCGGATATGCTGCCTGCGGCAACGCAAGCACTTCCTGCTCAACCACCGGAAGGTGCGGCAGAAGAGGTTCGTGCGGGCGATGCTGCAGCACCGTCGCTCGACCCGTCCCGTCTGGCGGCAACAAGCAACAATGAGATCGACCCAGTGCCGGTAGAGCAGCCTAAACCTGTTGAAAAACCGAAGCCGGTCGACAAACCACAGCCGAAACCACAGCGCGATAAGACAGCAGAACAGCTGGCCGCTGCTTCAGAGACAGCTCCACCAGCGAAACCGGCTCAGCAAGAGGCCGCAGCCCCAACGGGCAAAGCTTACGTTGTGCAGCTTGGTGCGCTGAAAAATGCGGATAAAGTCAATGAGGTGGTGGGGAAACTGCGCAGTGCGGGGTATCGTGTTTACACTTCACCTTCCACGCCGGTGCAGGGTAAAATTACACGTATCCTCGTGGGGCCAGAGGCGTCTAAAGACAAACTGAAAGGTTCGCTCGGCGAGCTGAAGCAGATCTCCGGTCTGAGTGGTGTAGTGATGAGCTACAGCGCTAACTAAGTACGACCTGCTCCTGAAAGAGAGAGGCGATAGGCCACGGCGTTGAACATTTTTTCAGCGCCTTTTTTATTTACGCGCGGGAAGGAAATCCCTACGCAAACGTTTTCTTTTTCTGTTAGAATTCGCCCCGAACTGGATGACAGGGCGTTAAATCGTGGGACACATATGGTCTGGATTGATTACGCCATCATTGCGGTGATTGGTTTTTCCTGTCTGGTTAGCCTGATCCGTGGCTTTGTTCGTGAAGCGTTATCGCTGGTAACATGGGGTTGTGCTTTCTTTGTTGCCAGTCATTACTACACTTACCTGTCTGTCTGGTTCACGGGCTTTGAAGATGAACTGGTCCGAAATGGAATCGCTATCGCGGTGTTGTTTATCGCGACGCTGATTGTCGGCGCTATCGTGAATTACGTGATAGGTCAGCTGGTCGAGAAAACCGGTCTGTCAGGAACGGACAGGGTGCTCGGGATCTGTTTCGGTGCATTACGAGGCGTACTGATTGTAGCCGCGATCTTGTTCTTCCTGGATACCTTCACCGGGTTCTCCAAAAGTGAAGACTGGCAGAAATCGCAGCTCATTCCAGAGTTCAGCTTCATCATCAGATGGTTCTTTGACTATCTGCAAAGCTCGTCGAGTTTTTTGCCCAGGGCATAAACCCTGAGATGTGGCTTAACGAGGAAAAGACGAATGTGCGGTATTGTCGGTATCGCCGGTTTCATGCCGGTAAACCAGTCGATTTATGACGCGTTAACGGTGCTTCAGCACCGTGGGCAGGATGCTGCGGGTATCATCACCATTGATGCAAACAACTGCTTCCGTTTACGTAAGGCGAATGGCCTGGTAAACGATGTGTTTGAAGCCCGCCATATGCAGCGTCTGCAAGGTAATATGGGGATCGGTCACGTTCGTTATCCTACTGCTGGCAGTTCCAGCGCCTCTGAGGCACAGCCTTTCTACGTCAACTCACCGTATGGCATTACCCTTGCCCATAACGGCAACCTGACCAACGCGCACGAGCTGCGTAAAAAGCTGTTCGAAGAGAAACGTCGCCACATTAACACTACCTCTGATTCTGAAATCCTGCTCAATGTGTTCGCCAGCGAGCTGGATAATTTCCGTCACTATCCGCTGGAAGCAGACAACATTTTTGCTGCTATTGCTGCCACAAACCGCCAGATCCGCGGCGCGTATGCCTGCGTGGCGATGATCATCGGTCATGGCATGGTGGCCTTCCGCGATCCAAACGGCATTCGTCCCCTGGTGCTCGGCAAGCGCGACCTTGGCGATGGTCGTACCGAATATATGGTTGCCTCTGAGAGCGTGGCGCTGGATACCCTGGGCTTCGAATTCCTGCGTGACGTAGCCCCGGGTGAAGCGGTCTACATTACTGAGAAGGGGCAGCTGTTTACCCGCCAGTGTGCAGATAACCCGGTCAGTAATCCGTGCCTGTTCGAATACGTGTACTTCGCGCGTCCGGACTCGTTCATCGACAAGATTTCCGTGTACAGCGCCCGTGTGAACATGGGGACGAAGCTCGGTGAGAAAATTGCCCGCGAGTGGGATGACCTCGACATCGACGTCGTTATTCCTATCCCGGAAACCTCCTGCGATATCGCCCTGGAAATCGCCCGCATTCTGGATAAGCCGTACCGTCAGGGCTTTGTGAAGAACCGCTACGTTGGCCGCACCTTCATCATGCCGGGCCAGCAGTTGCGCCGTAAGTCCGTGCGTCGCAAGCTGAACGCCAACCGCGCGGAATTCCGCGACAAAAACGTTCTGCTGGTGGATGACTCCATCGTCCGTGGCACTACCTCAGAGCAGATTATCGAGATGGCGCGCGAAGCGGGTGCGAAGAAAGTCTACCTGGCTTCCGCAGCGCCGGAAATTCGCTTCCCGAACGTGTATGGTATTGATATGCCAACCGCTAATGAGCTGATTGCCCACGGTCGTGAAGTGGACGAAATTCGCCAGATCATCGGTGCCGACGGCCTGATTTTCCAGGATCTGAACGATCTCATCGACGCGGTGCGTGCCGAGAACCCGGAAATTCAGCAGTTCGAGTGCTCCGTGTTCAACGGTATTTACGTGACCAAAGACGTTGACCAGCAGTACCTCGACTATCTGGATTCGCTGCGCAACGACGATGCGAAAGCCGTTCAGATGCAGAACGATCTTGAAAGCTTAGAGATGCACAACGAAGGTTGATGCTCCGGCAAGTGAGGGTATTCGCCCTCACTTGCAACTCCCCGCAAAATCCTGCACAGTCTGCCCTGAAATCAGTAAGGGCGAAAATCATGAAACGACTCATTGTTGGGCTCAGCGGTGCCAGTGGCGCGATTTACGGCGTACGGCTGTTACAGGTTCTGCGTAACGTAGCGGAAGTCGAAACCCATCTGGTGATGAGTCAGGCGGCGCGGCAGACTCTCTCTCTGGAAACCGATCTTTCCCTGCGTGACGTTCAGGCACTGGCAGATGTCGTTCACGATGCCCGCGATATCGCCGCCAGCATCTCCTCAGGCTCATTTAAAACCGCCGGCATGGTTATCCTGCCCTGTTCTATTAAAACGCTCTCCGGCATTGTGAACAGCTATACCGACACGCTGGTGACGCGCGCGGCAGATGTGGTGTTGAAAGAGCGCCGCCCTCTGGTTCTTTGTGTGCGGGAAACGCCGCTGCATCTGGGCCACCTGCGTTTAATGACGCAGGCCGCCGAGTTGGGGGCGGTGATCATGCCACCGGTGCCGGCGTTTTATCATCGTCCTGCCTCACTGGATGATGTGATTAACCAGACCGTTAACCGTGTACTGGATCAGTTTGATATCGACCTGCCTGAAGACCTCTTCACCCGCTGGCAAGGGGCCTGATTCTGTGCACAAACAGAGTGCATGAAAAGAGTCGTTGCCCTGTTTCAGGGCAATTATGCAACGGCGATCATATCCTCGACATTTAATTCGTTTTTTCCCTTTTTCTCTCTCCGGTTCGTTCGGCAGACCTGCTATCTTTCACCATTAAGGCAATATCGCAACGTTTTATTAACATATTTAACGTCGAAGTTTTGACCAGACGGCAATGTGGCATAAGACCTGCAAGATGAAGCCTGCAACACAACACACAACACAATACATAATAAAATCACGGTACTTGAGGGTAAATGTATGAAGAAGACGGTTCTGGCTCTGTCTTTGCTCGTGGGGTTAAGTGCGGCAGCAGGTAGCTACGCAGCGCTTCCACAGACAGTTCGTATCGGTACAGACGCAACCTACGCGCCATTCTCTTCCAAAGATGCGAAAGGCGATTTCGTGGGGTTTGATATCGATCTGGGAAATGAGATGTGCAAACGCATTGCGGTGAAATGCACATGGGTGGGCAGCGACTTTGACGCGTTAATCCCGTCGCTGAAAGCCAAGAAAATCGACGCCATTATCTCTTCTCTCTCCATCACCGAAAAACGTCAGCAGGAGATTGCCTTCTCTGACAAGCTCTACGCTGCGGATTCTCGCCTGATTGCGCAGAAAGGTTCCCCTATCAAGCCAACCATTGACTCGCTGAAAGGCAAGCATGTCGGTGTGCTTCAGGGGTCAACTCAGGAAGGTTACGCCAATGCAAACTGGCGTGAGAAGGGCGTAGACGTCGTCGCGTACCAGAACCAGGATTTGATTTACTCTGACCTGGCAGCAGGTCGTCTGGATGCGGCATTCCAGGATGAAGTGGCCGCAAGCGAAGGCTTCCTGAAGCAACCTGCGGGTAAAGACTACGCGTTTGCAGGCCCGTCAGTGAAGGACAAAAAGTACTTTGGTGACGGTACCGGTATTGGCCTGCGTAAGGATGATACCGAGCTGAAAGCCGCCTTTGACAAAGCGTTCGCAGAGCTGCGTAAAGACGGTACTTACGACAAACTGGCGAAGAAATACTTCGACTTCAACGTATACGGTGAATAACACCAGGCGGCAACGCACCGGAAAGGTGCGTTACGGGAGAGGTTGACCCAATGCAGTGCATTTGTTGCACTGTATTGGATCGCTTTGTGCATACTTACGCATTTATAATGCAAAAAATCCCAGCTGAAGGGCATTAATCTTTGCCTGTAGGAGGGGATTGATGGCACATTAGCACCACCCCGTCGTCGTAAAAATCCCGTATGAAGACAGTTTGTTGAGGACAGATATGAAAAAACTCGTGTTATCACTATCTCTGGTACTGGCTTTTTCCAGCGCCACCGCGGCATTCGCAGCCATTCCGCAGAAAATTCGTATTGGTACCGATCCTACCTATGCGCCATTCGAGTCAAAGAATTCTAAGGGTGAACTGGTTGGTTTTGACATCGATCTGGCCAATGAGCTGTGCAAACGCATCAAAGCACAATGTACCTACGTTGAAAACCCACTGGACGCGTTGATCCCTTCTCTGAAAGCCAAAAAAATCGACGTGATTATGTCCTCACTCTCTATCACCGAAAAACGCCAGCAGGAGATTGCCTTCACGGACAAACTCTACGCGGCTGATTCCCGTCTGGTGGTGGCGAAATCGTCTGACATTCAACCAACGCTGGAGTCGCTGAAAGGCAAACGCGTCGGCGTGCTGCAGGGCACCACGCAGGAAACCTACGGTAACGAACACTGGGCACCGAAAGGGATTGAAATTGTCTCCTATCAGGGCCAGGAAAATATCTATGCTGACCTGACGGCAGGCCGTATTGATGCGGCATTCCAGGATGAAGTCGCGGCGAGCGAAGGCTTCCTGAAGACGCCGGTGGGTAAAGATTACAAGTTTGGCGGTCCGTCCATTAAGGATGTGAAGTTGTTTGGCGTAGGCACCGGTATGGGCCTGCGTAAAGAAGACAACGAATTACGTGAAGCGCTGAACAAAGCGTTTGCCGAAATGCGCGCTGACGGCACGTACGACAAACTGGCGAAAAAATACTTTGATTTTAATGTTTACGGCGGCTAATCGCCCCGTCAAATAACGTGCGGCCCCTCCCGCAGTGGGAGGGGAAAAGACACGGTTCCACCACTCACGATACGACAGGGCTCGCGGTATGCTGTACGGATTTTCTGGCGTTATTTTACAGGGCGCGCTTGTCACCCTTGAGCTGGCGATCAGCTCCGTGGTGCTGGCGGTGCTGATAGGTCTGGCGGGTGCCGGTGCGAAGCTTTCAGCTAACAAACCACTGGCGTTGATTTTTGAAGGCTATACCACGCTCATTCGCGGTGTTCCCGATCTGGTGCTGATGCTGCTTATCTTCTACGGTCTACAGATTGCGCTGAACAGCGTGACGGACGCGATGGGCATGGGACAAATTGATATTGACCCGATGGTGGCTGGTATTATCACCCTCGGTTTTATCTACGGAGCCTACTTCACTGAAACTTTCCGCGGTGCTTACATGGCCGTGCCGAAAGGTCACATTGAGGCGGCAACCGCATTTGGTTTTACCTCCTCACAAACGTTTCGCCGAATCATGTTCCCGGCCATGATGCGCTACGCGCTTCCGGGTATCGGTAACAACTGGCAGGTTATCCTCAAAGCGACGGCGCTGGTCTCGCTGCTCGGTCTGGAAGACGTCGTTAAAGCGACTCAGCTGGCGGGCAAGAGCACCTGGGAGCCGTTCTACTTTGCGGTGGTCTGTGGCGTGATTTATCTGGTCTTTACGACCGTCTCCAATGGTGTGCTGCTTCTGCTCGAGCGTCGCTACTCCGTGGGTGTGAAGAGGGCTGACCTGTGATTGAGATTATTCAGGAATACTGGAAATCGCTGCTGTGGACAGATGGCTATCGTTTTACCGGCGTGGCGATTACGCTCTGGCTGCTGATCTCTTCCGTGGTGATGGGCGGCATTCTGGCGGTGTTTCTTGCCATTGGCCGCGTGTCGAACAATAAATATATCCAGTTCCCGATCTGGCTGTTTACCTATGTATTTCGCGGCACACCGCTGTACGTGCAGCTGCTGGTGTTCTATTCGGGGATGTATACGCTTGAGATCGTAAAAGGCACTGAGATGCTGAATGCGTTCTTCCGCAGTGGCCTGAACTGTACGGTGCTGGCGTTGACGCTCAATACCTGCGCCTATACCACCGAGATTTTCGCGGGGGCAATTCGTTCCGTGCCTTACGGTGAAATCGAGGCGGCGCGCGCGTATGGTTTCTCATCAGTGAAACTTTACCGTTGCATTATTCTGCCGTCAGCGCTGCGTATCGCGCTACCGGCGTACAGTAACGAAGTGATTTTGATGCTGCACTCCACCGCGCTCGCCTTTACCGCGACGGTGCCGGATCTGCTTAAAATTGCGCGCGATATTAACTCCGCGACCTATCAGCCGTTTACCGCGTTTGGCATTGCGGCGGTGCTCTATTTAATTATCTCTTATGTTCTGATTAGCCTGTTCCGTAAGGCTGAAAAACGCTGGTTGCAGCATATAAAACCTTCTTCGACGCACTGAGAAAGATGATGGCTGAGAACAAATTAAACGTTATTGATTTGCACAAACGCTACGGCGAACATGAAGTGCTGAAAGGGGTGTCGCTGCAGGCGAATGCGGGCGACGTGATCAGTATTATCGGCTCATCCGGCTCGGGAAAAAGTACCTTCCTGCGCTGCATTAACTTCCTCGAAAAACCGAGTGAAGGCTCGATTGTGGTGAGCGGACAGAATATTAACCTGGTCCGTGATAAAGACGGCCAGCTTAAGGTTGCAGATAAGAATCAGTTGCGACTGCTGCGTACGCGGCTAACGATGGTGTTCCAGCACTTCAACCTCTGGAGCCATATGACGGTGCTGGAGAACGTGATGGAAGCACCGGTTCAGGTGCTGGGCCTGAGCAAGCAGGAAGCCCGCGAGCGCGCGGTGAAATACCTGGCGAAAGTGGGTATCGACGAGCGCCAGCAGATGAAATACCCGGTGCATCTCTCCGGTGGTCAGCAGCAGCGTGTGTCCATCGCCCGCGCGCTGGCGATGGAACCCGAGGTGCTGTTGTTCGACGAACCGACCTCCGCGCTCGATCCAGAACTCGTCGGTGAAGTGCTGCGCATTATGCAGAAGCTGGCCGAAGAGGGGAAAACGATGGTGGTGGTCACCCATGAGATGGGCTTCGCCCGTAACGTCTCGAATCACGTTATCTTCCTGCATCAGGGGAAAATAGAAGAGCAGGGGCATCCGGATGAGGTGCTGGCAAACCCGCAAAGCCCGCGTTTACAGCAGTTCCTCAAAGGATCTCTGAAGTAAAGAGGGCATCAGCCCGCAGTGCAGCCCAATCGCCCGGTGGCGCTTCGCTTACCGGGCCTACAAAAACCGTAGGCCGGGCAAACGCAGTGCCGCCCGGCATTCAGGCCGCACCGCACTCCAGCCGATACACCCAGTCGTCATAGCGCACGCCGTCAATTTCATACGCCTTTTCCAGCATCTGCGTACGCACAAACCCTGCTTTCTCCAGCACCCGCACCGAACCGCCGTTGTCCGCCAGCACATATGCGTTAATCGCTTTTACGCTGGTCTGGTTGAACGCATAGTCACACACCGCGCGCAGCGCCTCGCTGGCAATCCCTTTTCCCTGCGCGGCAGGCACAACCGTATAGCCGATATCGGCCTCTTCACGATTCTCAGGGCTGATTTGCAGGCCAATATCGCCCAGCGGCGTACCGTCCTCCAGAGAGCGGATCACGAAGACATGCTCCGCCATCAGGCGTGCGGCAAACACGCGTCGGGTCTCTTTTTCCGGCGCGATGGCGGCCATATAGCGCATGATGCGGCGATCTTCTCGCAGCGAGCGGAAGAAGGCCCAGTCAGTGGGTTCGAAAGGAGTGAGGTGAAGCCGGGGTGTGGTGATGGTTGCCATTGTTACGCCATTCCGATGAATTTGGCTAATAACCTTAACACCGGAATGGAACTGGCGAACAGAAAGGATTCTGGTGATATGGGTTAGCGTTTGGTTCTCATTAACTTTGAACGATCGACATAGTTGCCATATTGATCGTAATAACGACTGGGCCAGATCGATGCCGCATCTCTTTCTAGCGCTTCTGCGATGATCTTTTCTCCCTTAGGCCACGGCCTGGAGAGCGCATTTGCAAGCGTTGAAGAACTTAAACCCGCCTGGCGAGAAAGAGCGGCCAAGGAGAGCTTACGCTTGTGGAGCATGGCGATGATATCTGCTGGGTGCATGTCCTGATTTCTATTCATACATTTTCCTTTATATATGATTTTGTTCAAATTGCAGATACAAATACTAAGTAATACTTAGTACAATTTCAATAACGGGATACCAGAATCATGACTCTACTTCCAGATTTTGAAGAGTCATCATGCTTCCCCATCGACTTAAAGCGGCGCGACTGAAAGCCGGACTATCACAGCAAAAACTTGGGATCCTTGCGGGGATTGATGAAGCGACGGCTAGCGCACGTATGAACCAGTATGAGAAGGGGATCCACACGCCTGACTTTGCGCTGGCATGCAAGTTGGCGGAGGTACTGAATATCCCAGCTTGTTATTTTTATACGGTTGAGGATGATTTGGCTGAACATATATTTAATTATTATAAATATAATTAGGTGCTTCTAATGGAAAAAAGAAGAGACGACTTTCTGAAACCTGTAATCAGGCTTTTAAAAGAGCGCTCCGGTTATAAATGCTCAAATCCGCAATGTCGTGTTGTGACTAATGGTGCTGGATTAAATACAGGAGTTGCTGCTCATATTCGTGCTGCTGCTCCACTAGGGCCAAGATATGATGCGACTATGACTCCTGAAGAAAGAAGATCATATCAGAACGGGATATGGTTATGTCAAACATGCTCAAAAATGATTGATAATGACGTGATCTTTTACACTATCAACCTTTTGAGCGAATGGAAACGTTTGTCTGAAGAGGATGCAAGGAACGCTGTTGGTAAAAAAGTGCTCAGTGAGCAATGTGCAAGTGATATGCTGGCAATGGCGTTGAATGGCTATCCTAAAAGTTATATTTCTCAGACAATTAAAAATGCTCATAATGCTTCTGAAAAAGCTTTAGAAGCACTCGATCCAAGATTTAATGTAACGTCAAGTTTTGAGGATGGGTTAACAAAATTTTCTATATACGCCAAAGAAAATGTATCTTTAAAAGTAACAGTTAAAAACTTCAAAAATTACAAAAGGAAATACCAAGAGCTTTTAAGCAAGGGAGCTTCATTTTCAATCGATATGAGCGATGTCAGTACCTCAGGCTCATCTTTGATTGAAACGATAACAAAAGATAGTAATGGGGTGCTAACTATATCGAGTCAAGATATTGATGTTGTGATGAAAATATCCTTGACTGACAGCATTAGCCTAGTTAGTGAAGCTTTAGTCGAAGTACATGGGAAACTATTCCATGGATTAAAGGCATTCACTTTTTCTGGTGAATGTTTCTCAAATTTGTTACATATTAAAGCGATATTTCCTTTTAAAGGCAACAAAACAAAATTTAATATGCATGTCGACCTTGAGAAATGGTCTAGGTTAAATATTCTTAATCTTCCTTTCTTTAATAAAATTAAATCCATATATGATAGGATTTGTGAGGGTTGGAATATTGAATTTAGTCTGGAGTTCAATGGTGACGAATTTATCTCTGGTGTATGTAATAATAAAGTTAATAATGAATATTATAAAAAGGTAACTACTCTTTTGAGTTATACTGACAGAGCTAGGACTCTTTCTAATTTGTTAAATGTCTCTCTTGAGTTTTCTCCTCAAATAACATTTACTTCTGATGAGCATAGGCAACTACGGAAAGCTATCTCTCGGCTCAGAGAGGATATTACACTTGATACTACAGGGTTTAATTCTCTACCAAAATTTACACTAATTGCATGTGAGGAAAATGTAAATATGTTTAAGGATAAGATGAGTGAAACTAGTCATTTTGCGATGGAATCTGTTGAATCTGAGAAAATTTCCGTGTTTAGTCGTGAAATCGAATTATATCGTGTTAGACAGGAATATTTAAACGTAAGTTATATCTTTAATAAAGATATCAATAATATAAAATATGGGGACGAAGTAGAAGTCCAGTTAGTAGCCTGTGAAAACTTCTCATACATAGAAAAATATATATTACCAGAATGATATCCTTGCGTTTGTGTTAGTGAACAAACGCATGATTTTTAACGCACCACATCCCCCAGCGCCTCTTCTAATTCATACCAGCGGAACGCAAATCCGGCCGCTTCCAGCCGTTTTGGCAGCGCCCGTTGCCCACCTAATGCCAGCACCGATGCTTCACCCATTATCAGGCGAATCACCGTGGCAGGTACGCGTAATATCGCCGGGCGATGCAGGGCGTGCCCCAGCGCATGAGCAAACTGCTCATTACGCACCGGATACGGCGCAACCATGTTAAACGGCCCGCGCAGATCGTTATCCAGCAGCCAGAGAATGCCGTTCACCATATCGTCAATGTGGATCCACGCCATATACTGGCGGCCATTACCTATGGGGCCGCCGAGCCCGAGCCTGAAAGGGGGAAGCATCTTCGCCAGAATGCCGCCTTTCGGCGCAAGCACTACGCCTGTACGCAACAGGCAGACGCGGGTGCGATCGCTCTGCGCGGCACAGGCAATGCGTTCCCACTGGGCGCAGAGTTTGTGGGTAAACTCGTTATGGGGGGGCTCTTCCTCGGTCACTACCACTTCGCCGAGATCGCCGTAATAGCCCACTGCTGAGCCTGAAATCAACACCGAAGGCGGCGTGTGGCTATTGCGAATAAGCTCGACAAGCTTTTCGGTAATGTTCCACCGACTGCTGCAGAGCAACTGTTTTTGCTCTTCCGTCCAGCGTTTATCGGCGATGGGTTCGCCTGCCAGGTTGATGACGGCGTCAAAGCCGTCCAGATTTTGCTGCTCGGCCAGGTTTTTCCAGATATCGATACCTGTCCCTAGCACCTGGCGTGCTTTCTCCGGGCTGCGCGTCACAACGGTAATGTCGTGATGCAGCGCCTGCAGGCGCGCAACGAGATGACGACCAATCAGTCCTGTACCGCCGGTCAGCAAAATCTTCATACAACCTCCAGGTTTACGCCTGGTGTTGCCAGCTTAACGTCATGGAGACGGAATCGGCATAACGCAGGGCGTGAAGTTTATCGATCTCTACTTCAGCATAAGTGACCCAGTGATGTTCGCGTGCGATGTCGAGCACATCCTGAGTTAATTTTTCCAGCAGAGAGAAGCGGTTATTTTCCACGTACTGGATGATGTTTTTGGTGATGGTGCGGTAGTTCAGCGCATCATTGATGTCTTCACTCGCCCGCGCTTTATCTGCCGGGTAGTGAATCACCACGTTAATGACAATATCCTGACGGTTGGCGATCTCTTCCTCTTTGATACCGATGAAGGTACGCAGGCGTAAATTTTTTATACGAATAATAGCGTCTGGCTGTGACATTGCAGGTCTTCTCCGTGTCAGTATTTCCTGCTCATAATACATGAGAGGCACCCAGCCTCATACAGGGTTAAATTTGCTGGATTTTTTGCATCGCGCGTTCGGTGGCCGGGCGGGTCCGAATACGCTCAAACCAGTTGTTCACCGCCGGGTAAGAGGCCAGGTCAATTCGGTGCTTTTCGAAGGTATTCACCCATGGCCAGCAGGCGATATCAGCAATACTGTAATGATCGCCCCCGAGCCACGGCGTTTTCTCGAGGCGACGATTCAGGACGCCATAGAGCCGTTGAGTTTCTACCTGGTAACGTTCTATCGCATAGGGAATGGGCTGCGGGGCGTAAGCGGTAAAATGGTGATTTTGCCCCAGCATGGGACCCAGCCCACTCACCTGCCAGAACAGCCATTGCAAAGTATGGTGCCGTTCACGCAATTCACCGCTCAACAGTTTGCCGGTTTTTTCCGCCAGGTAGAGCAAAATTTCGCCGGATTCAAACAGGCTCAATGGTCTGCCCCCATCCACTGGCTGGTTATCTATGATGGCTGGGATTTTATTGTTTGGTGAGATAGCCAGAAAGAGAGGGCTAAATTGATCGCCTTTGCTGATATCCACGCGAATGATCCGGTAATCCAGTTCGGCCTCTTCAAGAAAGAGGGTGATCTTTTGGCCGTTTGGGGTAGGGGCATAATAAAGGTCGATCATTTTCAACTCTTCTCCATGTGAAGAATGGCGTCATGAAAATGAGTATAGGTGGTTGTTGTAAATCGTGAGTTTTCATCAAGTGACAGCAAGGCAAAGAGATTATATGTTGAGTAAAAACCGATCAGCCGATGAGGATGTTATGAACCAGCCTGTAATCACATTGTGGTCCGATGCGAATTTCTTTTCTCCCTATGTAATGAGCGTATACGTTGCGCTGGCTGAAAAGGGGCTCACTTTTACGCTGAAGACCGTTGATCTTGATGGTGGTGAACATCTCAAGCCGCAGTGGCAGGGCTACGACCTGACCCGACGTGTACCGGTGCTGGAAATAGATGGATTTGCGCTGAGCGAATCGTCAGCGATTGATGAATATCTGGAAGATCGCTTCGCGCCACCAGAATGGGAACGTATCTACCCTCACGATCTGCAAAAGCGTGCCCGGGCGCGGCAGATTCAGGCGTGGCTGCGTAGCGATCTGGTACCGATTCGCGTGGAACGCTCGACGGACGTTGTGTTTGCCGGGGTGAAAAAACCAGCCCTGAGCGCAGAAGGCACAGAAAGCGCGCAAAAACTGATTGAAACCGCCACCTCACTGCTTGCGCATGGCAACCCGAACCTGTTCGGCGAGTGGTGCATTGCCGACGCCGATCTGGCGTTGATGTTAAACCGCTTAATCCTCAACGGTGATGAAGTGCCGCAACTGCTGGTGGATTATGCTGCGTTTCAATGGCAGCGAGCCTCTGTGCAGCGCTATGTGGCACTCTCCGCTAAGCGTGCGGGCTGATAACCCCTGGCGCTTCAGGTATGATAAGGGCAGTTTGTTTTCCCGAGGAGTGACTGATGAAACTAATGTTTGCGTCGGATATCCATGGATCGCTGCCCGCTACCGAGCGAGTTCTTTCCCTGTTTGCGCAAAGCGGTGCGCAGTGGCTGATCATTCTGGGCGATGTGCTCAATCACGGACCGCGTAATGCGCTACCGGAAGGCTATGCCCCGGCGCAAGTGGCGGAAAAGCTCAACCAGCATGCCTCGCGCATCATCGCCGTTCGCGGTAACTGCGACAGCGAAGTCGATCAGATGCTGTTGCATTTTCCTCTTACCGCGCCGTGGCAACAGGTACTGCTGGAAAAAAGTCGCCTGTTTCTGACGCATGGACATCTTTTTAGCCCGGATAATCTCCCGACGCTGGCGGCTGGCGATGTCCTGGTTTACGGTCATACTCATATTCCGGTTGCTGAAAAGCGCGGTGAGATTTATCACTTTAACCCGGGGTCGGTCAGCATACCCAAAGGCGGATACCCTGCGAGCTATGGCATGCTCGATGGAAATACGTTAAGCGTTATCGCACTTAATGATCAGCAAGTTATTGCGCAGGTAGCGATTAATCCGTAAGTTACACCTCAACTGCAAACGCGCCGAAAGAGCGCTTAGACGAGAAGGTTTCCCGATGGTGGAGCAGAATCATTTGGCAAGTACAGAGTGGGTTGACATTGTCAGCGAAGAGAATGAAGTGATCGCGCAGGCCAGCCGCGAACAAATGCGTGCGGAACGTCTGCGTCATCGTGCGACATATATCGTTGTTCATGACGGTATGGGTAAAATTCTGGTTCAGCGCCGCACGGACACCAAAGATTTTCTCCCGGGTATGCTGGATGCCACTGCTGGTGGTGTGGTCCAGGCTGATGAAGTGCTGCTGGATTCCGCGCGTCGTGAAGCGGAAGAAGAGTTAGGTATTGCGGGCGTACCGTTTGCCGAACATGGGCAGTTCTATTTTGAGGATGAAAACTGCCGCGTCTGGGGTGGGTTGTTTAGCTGCGTCTCTCACGGGCCGTTTGCCCTGCAGGAAGAAGAAGTCAGCGAAGTGAACTGGATGACGCCGGAAGAAATTACCGCGCGTTGCGACGAGTTCACTCCAGATTCATTAAAAGCGCTGGCACTGTGGATGAGCCGTAACGCGAATAACGAGTCGACCAAATCAGAGAAAGAGGAAGAGGCTGAGTAAGCCTTAGCAACTCTCTCGCAGACACAGACTGGACGCGATGGGCTTTTGATCGCGCCAGTCTCCGTCATTCAGACGTTCCAGAAGTGCTTTCCCGGCTTCAATCCCAATCTTACGATGCGGCACTGCCATCGTCGTCAGCGGCGGCTGACAGACGCGGCTCACATCGCTGTCGCCAAAGCCTACCACCGCCAGATCGTCTGGTACCTTGATTCGCCTGCGCTGACATTCATACAGCGCGCCACAGGCCAGTTCGTCTGAGACGCACACCAGCGCATCCAGTTCAGGCCATGCCAGCAGGAATTCCGGCAGTTGCGCGGCGCCGGTCGAGAAAACTGGCGGCATGGCAGCGTTAATGACCCGGTTCGGTGACATATGGTGGCGAAGCATCGCTTTGTACCAGCCCTGTAAATGCTGCTGGAAAATCCACTGTTCCTGGTTGGCGCACAGCAGACCAATATTTTGATAGCCGCGCTTAATGACCATTTCCGTCAGTTCGTACATGGCCGCTACGTTATCAATCCCGATATTCATATCAATCGGATCGGCACGCATGGCCCCCATTTCCATTACCGGAATGGAGGCATTTTTCAGCCAGTGGCGAACAGTGTCAGTGTGTTCAACACTGAGCAAAATGGCGGCGGCAATATTCGACGCCAGCAGTGTCTCCAGCAGCTTCTCTTCCTGTTCAAGACGATGCTGGGATTCTGCCAGCATGATCTGATAGCCGGCAGGCTGCAGCACCTGCTGTAGCCCGGCGAACATCTCTGAACAGCCGGCCTCGGAGAGATTAGGAACGACCATCGCAATCGTCCATGACGAGGCTGAGGCCAGTGCACTGGCCGCAAGATTGGGCATATAACCTAACTCTTGCACCGCGGCTTCAATTTTTTCTCGCAGTTTATCGGAAACCTGTTCGGGCGTGCGGAGTGCACGGGACACGGTCATCGTGCCCACACCGGCAAGCTGTGCGACATCGGCGAGTGTCACTTTACCGGTACTGCGCCGTTTTCGGGTTAGAGACATACACCTTCCTGCTGACCAGACGCGTTCTTATTTTCCTTCGTTTCACGTGACAGGCAGTATACGCCCTAAATCCCTTTTTTTGCTGTGATTTCACTCCATGATTGCAATTTGATAGCGCTATCACATTTCTGAATGTTAGCGGTTGGTAGCGCTATCTTTGTGATCTTGATCGCAGCCAAGTATTGATGTGTTGAATAAAGTTTGCTCATCTTTTGCAGTGTGACGGGAGTGAAAAGTGCTGAATAAATGGATATATGATACAACCATCACGCTTCAGGAAAGCGTTGAAAGCTGGCCACAGGCGCTGGAGATATGTGCAAAACCGTTGCTGGATATGCAGGTGATCGCGCCGGAATACGTCACGGCGATCGTTGAACAACATCGTACATTAGGACCTTACTATGTGCTGGCACCAGGGCTGGCGATGCCGCATGCGCGGCCGGAGGAAGGAGCCAAAGGACTGGGGTTGTCTTTATTAAAACTAAAACAGGGCGTCTCTTTTGGTGCCGGTGAGTTTGACCCTGTCGATGTCATTATTATGCTCGCGGCGCCGGACAAACATAGCCATATCGAGATGATTTCTGCACTGGCTGAGCTATTTTCCAGCGATGAAGATATGGCTGAATTGCATCAGGCGAATACCCTGGAGGAAATTAAAACGATTATTGACCGCTTCTGATTTAATTCTTTAATCCGATTTTTCACAACATTACGCGCCGGCGTGATGGGGCGTGCTCTACTCAAAAAAAGGGGACAACAATGAAAATCATGGCTATTTGCGGTTCTGGCCTGGGCAGTAGTTTTATGGTCGAAATGAATATCAAAAAGGTGCTCAAAAAGCTGGAGATTGAGGCCGAGGTTGAACACTCCGATCTCTCCTCGGCCACACCGGGCGCGGCCGACCTGTTCGTGATGGCAAAAGACATTGCGGCCAGCGCCAGCGTGCCGGAAAGCCAGCTGGTGGTGATCAACAACATCATCGACATCAACGAACTTGAAGCGCAACTGCGTGCCTGGTTCGAAAGACAATAACCCTGATAAGGCGAGGTGGATATGTTTATCCTTGAAACGCTGAATTTCGTTGTTGATATATTAAAAGTCCCTTCTGTGCTGGTGGGGTTAATTGCGTTAATCGGTTTGGTTGCACAGAAAAAAGCGTTTTCGGACGTGGTGAAAGGGACAATTAAAACTATCCTGGGATTTATTGTGCTGGGTGGTGGTGCCACAGTACTGGTAGGGTCATTAAATCCTTTAGGCGGCATGTTTGAGCACGCTTTTACTATCCAGGGGATTATTCCAAACAATGAAGCGATTGTGTCGATTGCGCTTGAGAAATACGGTGCCGCGACCGCACTGATTATGGCCTTCGGGATGGTGGCGAATATTATCGTCGCTCGCTTTACCCGCCTGAAGTATATCTTCCTGACCGGGCATCACACCTTTTACATGGCGTGTATGATTGGTGTGATCCTGACGGTAGCGGGCTTTGAAGGCGTAGGGCTGGTCTTTACCGGGTCGCTGATCCTCGGTCTGGTAATGGCCTTCTTCCCGGCGATTGCGCAGCGTTATATGAAGCGTATCACCGGTAACGACGATATCGCCTTCGGTCACTTCGGCACGCTGGGCTATGTGCTGTCCGGCTGGATTGGCAGCAAGGTTGGCAAAGGCTCCCGCTCAACCGAAGAGATGAACCTGCCGAAGAACCTGAGCTTCCTTCGCGACAGTTCTATCTCCATCTCGCTGACCATGATGATTATTTATCTGATCATGGCGGTGAGTGCCGGGCGTGAATACGTTGAGGCCACCTTCAGCGGCGGTCAGAACTACCTGGTCTACGCCATCATCATGGCGATTACCTTCGCGGCGGGCGTGTTCATCATCCTGCAGGGTGTGCGCCTGATCCTGGCGGAAATCGTTCCGGCCTTTACTGGCTTCTCGGAAAAACTGGTGCCCAATGCGCGCCCGGCGTTGGACTGCCCGGTGGTCTATCCGTATGCACCAAACGCGGTGCTGATTGGCTTCCTGTTCAGCTTTCTGGGTGGGATTGTGGGGCTGATCATCTGCGGCCAGTTTAACTGGGTACTGATACTCCCGGGCGTGGTGCCGCACTTCTTCACCGGCGCAACGGCGGGCGTGTTCGGTAACGCCACCGGTGGACGTCGCGGGGCAATGATTGGCGCCTTTGCCAACGGGCTGCTGATCACCTTCCTGCCGGTACTGCTGTTACCGGTGCTGGGCGCAATTGGCTTTGCTAACACAACGTTCTCGGACGCAGATTTCGGCGCGGTTGGGATTGTGCTCGGCAACCTGGCGCGCTTCCTGTCGCCGCTTGCCATTACCGGGCTGGTTGTGGCGCTATTCGCGCTGCTGGTGGCGTACAACGTCTTCGCGAAAAACAAACCTGCAGGCGGTAACGCGCAGGAAAACACCGGAGCCAAATCATGAATGAGAAAGAGATAACCGAACTCGCGCGTCAGATCCGTCTTGAGACGCTGAAATCCCTGACGCAGCTGGGCTTTGGACACTACGGTGGCAGTATGTCGGTGGTTGAAACGCTGGCCGTGCTGTACGGCGCGGTGATGAAAATCGACCCGGCCGATCCGGACTGGCCAGAGCGTGACGACTTTGTCCTGTCGAAAGGTCATGCGGGCCCGGCACTCTACAGCACGCTGGCGATCAAGGGTTACTTCCCGGTGGAAGAACTGAGCACGCTGAACCAGAACGGTACCCGACTGCCAAGCCATCCGGATCGCCTGAAAACGCGTGGCGTGGATGCCACCACGGGATCCTTGGGGCAAGGGATCTCCATTGCCGGGGGAATGGCGCTGTCGCACAAGCTGGCTGGGCGACCGAATCGGGTCTTCTGCATCGTCGGTGACGGCGAGTTGAACGAAGGACAGTGCTGGGAAGCCTTCCAGTTTATTGCGCACCATCGTCTGAATAAACTGACGATATTCGTGGACTGGAACAAGCAGCAGCTGGATGGCGAGCTGGACGATATTATCTGTGCGTTCGACCTGGAAGGAAAATTCCGCGCTTTTGGCTATGACGTGGTGACGGTCAAAGGAGACGATATTCCGGCGCTGCTGGAAGTGACCTCTCTGGTTCCGGCGATAGATGCTCGCCCGCTGGTGGTGATCCTTGACAGTATTAAAGGGCAGGGTGTGCCGTATCTGGAGCAGCTAAGCAATTCGCACCATCTGCGATTGACCTCAGAGAGCAAAGCGGCGCTCGATGAGACTATCCGCCAACTGGAGGCTACACATGATTAAGGTTGCACCAGCAGGACAGAAAGATGCCATTGAGATGCGTAAAGTCTACGCGAGTTTTGTGGCTAAGCAGATTGAGGCGGGAAGTGAGATTATCGCCCTTGAAGCGGATCTGATGAGCTCTATGGCGATGGATAGCGTGGCGCGTGATTATCCGCAGCATGTGATTAACTGCGGCATCATGGAAGCGAACGTGATTGGTACGGCTGCAGGGTTGTCTCTCACCGGGCGCAAACCGTTTGTTCATACCTTTACCGCCTTCGCCAGCCGTCGCTGTTTTGATCAGCTGTTTATGTCCCTTGACTACCAGCGCAACAACGTGAAGGTGATAGCTTCAGATGCAGGCGTGACGGCCTGTCACAACGGCGGAACGCATATGTCGTTTGAAGACATGGGTATCGTTCGCGGTCTGGCGCACTCGGTGGTGCTGGAAGTCACCGACGCGGTAATGTTTGAAGACGTGTTGCGCCAGCTTATCGACCTCGACGGTTTTTATTGGGTGCGCACCATCCGTAAGCAGGCACCGAGCGTGTACGCGCCTGGCTCGACGTTTACCATCGGCAAAGGCAATGTGCTGCGCGAAGGCACCGATATTACTCTGATTGCCAATGGCATTATGGTGGCGGAAGCACTGGAAGCGGCGCGTCAGCTGGAGAAGGAGGGCGTCAGCGCGGCGGTCATCGACATGTTTACCCTGAAGCCTATCGACCGGATGCTGGTGAAAAACTACGCCGAGAAAACCGGGCGTATCGTCACCTGCGAAAACCACAGTATTCATAACGGGCTGGGTTCAGCCGTTGCGGAAGTGCTGGTAGAAACCTGCCCGGTACCGATGCGTCGGGTTGGCGTGAAGGAGCGTTATGGCCAGGTGGGGACACAGGATTTCCTGCAGAAGGAGTATGGCCTGACGGCACATGACATTGTGTCGGCGGCGCGTGAGCTGCTGTAAATAAAAAAGGCGACCAGAGGGTCGCCTTTTTGTTGCAGTAAAACTTACTGCTGCTGTGAAGACTGGATCGCGGTCAGCGCGATGGTGTAGACGATATCGTCTACCAGCGCACCACGGGACAGGTCGTTCACAGGTTTGCGCATACCCTGCAGCATTGGCCCGATGGAGATCAGGTCTGCAGAACGCTGTACCGCTTTGTAGGTGGTGTTACCGGTGTTCAGATCAGGGAAGATGAACACGGTCGCGCGACCTGCAACCGGTGAGTTCGGCGCTTTGGATTTCGCAACGTCAGCCATAACCGCAGCATCGTACTGCAGAGGGCCATCGATCATCAGGTCAGGACGTTTTTCCTGTGCCAGACGTGTTGCTTCACGGACTTTCTCTACATCGCTGCCTGCACCAGAGGTACCGGTGGAGTAGGAGAGCATAGCTACGCGTGGTTCGATACCAAAGGCAATCGCGGAGTCAGCAGACTGGATAGCGATTTCAGCCAGTTGTTCTGCGGTTGGATCCGGGTTGATCGCGCAGTCACCGTAAACATAAACCTGTTCAGGCAGCAGCATGAAGAACACGGAAGAAACCAGAGAGCTGCCTGGAGCAGTTTTGATCAACTGCAGCGGTGGACGGATGGTGTTCGCAGTAGTGTGAACTGCACCAGAAACCAGACCGTCAACTTCGTCCTGCTCCAGCATCAGCGTACCCAGCACCACGTTGTCTTCCAGCTGTTCACGCGCAACGGCTTCGGTCATGCCTTTGCTCTTACGCAGCTCAACCAGACGTGCAACATAGCTTTCGCGAACCACTTCCGGGTCAACGATTTCGATACCGGCACCCAGTTCAACGCCCTGAGAGGCCGCTACGCGGTTGATCTCGTCCGGGTTGCCCAGCAGCACACAGGTCGCGATGCCGCGTTCTGCACAGATAGCCGCCGCTTTAACGGTACGAGGTTCGTCGCCTTCTGGCAGAACAACGCGTTTGCCCGCTTTACGCGCCAACTCGGTCAGCTGATAACGGAACGCAGGCGGAGACAGACGACGGCTGCGCTCGGAGGTCGCCGTCAGGGATTCGATCCAGTCTGCGTTGATGTAACCAGCAACGTATTCCTGAACTTTCTCGATACGCTCGTGGTCATCAACCGGTACTTCCAGGTTGAAGCTCTGCAGGCTCAGAGAGGTCTGCCAGGTGTTGGTGTTCACCATGAAGACTGGCAGGCCAGTGGCAAACGCGCGTTCGCACAGTTTGCTAACACGCGGGTCCATCTCGTAGGCACCGGTCAGCAAGATAGCGCCGATTTCCACGCCGTTCATCGCGGCCAGGCACGCTGCAACCAGGACGTCAGGACGGTCTGCGGACGTTACCAGCAGGGAACCTGCGCGGAAGTGTTCCAGCATGTGCGGAATGCTACGCGCACAGAAGGTCACGGACTTCACGCGGCGGGTATTGATGTCGCCTTCGTTAACGACGGTGGCGTTCAGGTGACGCGCCATGTCGATTGCACGGGTGGCAATCAGATCGAAACTCCATGGTACCGCGCCAAGTACTGGCAGCGGGCTGGATTCCTGCAGTTTAGCCGGATCAACTTTGATGACTTTCGCTTTGGAGGAGTCGTCGAAGATCTCGGACAGATCAGGGCGAGTACGGCCCTGCTCATCAACTGGCGCATTCAGTTTGTTAACGATTACGCCAGTGATGTTGGTGTTTTTAGCGCCGCCGAAGCTGCTGCGAGTCAGTTCGATACGCTCGTTCAGCTGCTCAGGGGTATCAGTGCCCTGAGACATCACGAAAACGATCTCTGCGTTCAGGGTTTTCGCGATTTCGAAGTTCAGAGACTGGGCAAACTGGTGTTTGCGGGTCGGGACCAGACCTTCAACCAGCACCACTTCCGCGTCTTGCGTGTTAGCGTGGTAGTTGGCGATGATCTCTTCCATCAGCACGTCTTTCTGGTTGCTGGACAGCAGAGACTCAACGTGGCTCATCTTCAGCGGTTCAGCCGCTGGCAGATTGGAGTTCTTGCGAACGATGGTGGTAGTCTGGTCTGGCGCATCGCCACCGGCACGAGGCTGGGCGATTGGCTTAAAGACGCTCAGACGAACGCCTTTGCGTTCCATAGCACGGATAACGCCAAGGCTGACGCTGGTCAGGCCGACGCTGGTTCCGGTAGGGATCAGCATAATAGTACGGGACACGGTTTATCCTCTTTCGTTACCGCCGAAATTGGGCGGGTTACAAAACAGCACCGCCAGCTTAGCTGGCGGTGTGGAATCAGGCGGTAAGACGGTTTGCGTCTTGCGCGATGACCAGCTCTTCGTTAGTTGGGATAACGATAGCCGGGCGGGTGCCTTCTTTGTTGATGAAGCCAGACTTGCCGAAACGGGCAGCCAGGTTACGCTCGTGATCAACGTCGAAGCCCAGAACGCCCAGTTTGCCCAGGGACAGTTCACGCACCATTGCCGCGTTCTCACCGATACCACCGGTGAAGATAACTGCGTCCAGACGGCCTTCCATCAGCGCAGTGTAAGAGCCGATGTACTTCGCCAGACGGTGGCAGTAAACGTCCATTGCACGTTTAGCGTCTTCTTTTTCTGCGTAGTTGTCTTCAACATAACGGCAGTCGCTGGTCACTTCGGTCAGTCCCAGCAGGCCAGACTCTTTGGTCAGCATCTTGTTGATCTGATCAACGCTCATGCCCAGAGTGTCGTGCAGGTGGAAGATAATCGCCGGGTCGATATCACCGGAACGTGTACCCATCACCAGACCTTCCAGTGGGGTCAGACCCATGGAGGTATCAACGCATTTACCGTTGCGGATAGCAGAAACAGAACCACCGTTGCCCAGGTGGCAAGTGATGATGTTCAGCTCTTCAACTGGCTTGTTCAGTACTTTTGCCGCTTCCTGAGTCACATAGAAGTGGCTGGTGCCGTGCGCGCCGTAGCGACGAACACCGTGCTCTTTGTACAGGCTGTATGGCAGGGCATAGAGGTAAGACTCTTCCGGCATGGTCTGATGGAACGCGGTGTCAAACACGGCCACGTTTTTATCTTTCAGATTCGGGAAGGATTTCAGCGCTTCAGCGATACCGATCAGATGCGCCGGGTTGTGCAGCGGTGCAAACGAGGCAGCATCTTTGATGCCCTGAATAACAGAGTCGTCGATCACGACGGAGCTGGTGTATTTTTCGCCACCGTGGACGATACGGTGACCAATCGCAGTCAGCTGAGCAGACAGTTCTGGTTTTTGTGCCAGAATAGTGTTAACGATAAAGTTCAGCGCTTCACTGTGAGCGGCGCCTGCACCTAAAGCCGCTTCTTGTTTGCTGCCGTCCATCTTCCACTTGATACGTGCTTCAGGCAGATGGAAACATTCGGCCAAACCAGAGAGGTATTCGTCACCGTTGAGCGCATCGATGATGGCGAATTTCAGTGAGGAGCTACCGCAGTTCAGAACCAGTACTAACTTACTCGACATGGAAGTACCTATTATTGATACGTGGCTAAAAAAACGTCAGTGAGTCTAACAGCGTAACGCATGATGACTCAGACATTTATGATTAACATCATGCCAAACGAACATTCTGGCATGATGAAAGAAATACCTATGATTTTATGCCATTTTGAACATTTTTCAGACAATGGCATAATATGCGATAATTTGACGAGTTAATGATTCTCGTCTATGGCCCTATCAGGCTGGCACAGGATACCCGATACGGGGTAGGGATGACAAAATATTTTGAACGTTGTCATCGCCTGTTGTTGTTTTGCACGAAAATTTTAAATTTTATATGTGAAGTTGAGGTACAGCCATGTCGACACCAGAGAACCCGACCGTAAATTTCTTTAGTCTGTTTCGTCGGGGACAGCATTACGCAAAGACGTGGCCGATGGAAAAGCGTCTTGCACCCATGTTTATAGAGAATCGTACCATCCGCGCAACGCGCTATGCGATTCGATTTATGCCTCCCGTCGCTATCTTTACCCTGTGCTGGCAAATCGCGTTGGGCGGTCAGCTTGGTCCGGCGGTCGCGACGGCGCTTTTCGCGTTAAGTCTGCCAATGCAGGGGCTCTGGTGGTTAGGTAAACGCTCCATCACACCGCTTCCGCCTTCTATTTTACACTGGTTTTATGAAGTTCGCGGAAAACTGGAAGAGGCAGGCCAGGCGCTTGCCCCGGTCGAAGGCAAGCCGGATTACCAGGCGCTGGCCGACACGCTTAAGCGAGCTTTTAAGCAACTTGATAAAACATTCCTCGATGATTTGTGATTGATCATCGAAACGACTATTAAAAGAAGGCACAGTAACAATCAGTTACCGTGTCTTTTTTTTAAGTGCAATGCGCTACAGGAGTCGAAAGATGGAAATGACCCATGCTCAACGTCTGATTTTGTCTAACCAGTACAAGATGATGACTATGCTTGATCCCGATAACGCTGCGCGCTACAGCCGCCTGCAGACCATCGTCGAACGCGGTTTTGGTTTGCAAATGCGCGAACTGGATCGCGAGTTTGGTGAGCTGAAAGAAGAAACCTGCCGCATCGTGATCGACATTATGGAGATGTATCACGCCCTGCATGTGTCCTGGACGAATCTTAAAGATCAGCAGTCCATTGACGAGCGCCGTGTCACCTTCTTAGGCTTTGATGCTGCTACAGAAGCGCGTTATCTGAGCTATGTTCGCTTTATGGTGAATACCGAGGGGCGTTATACCCACTTTGATGCGGGCACTCACGGCTTCAACGCGCAGACCCCAATGTGGGATAAATACCAGCGCATGTTGAGCGCGTGGCACGGCTGTCCGCGCCAGTACCATTTAAGCAGCAACGAAATTCAACAAATCATTAATGCCTGACGGAGGTGCGTGTGCAGTGTAGAGGTTTTCTGTTTGATCTGGACGGTACGCTGGTGGATTCGCTGCCGGTTGTGGAGCGCTCCTGGTGCCATTGGGCTGACAGACATGGTATCGACCATCAGGAGGTGCTGAATTTTATCCATGGCAAACAGGCCATAACCTCGCTAAGGCACTTCCTGGCCGGACGCTCTGAGGACGACATTCAGGCGGAGTTCAAATACCTGGAACACATTGAAGCCACCGATACGGACGGCATCACTGCATTACCAGGGGCACGCGAACTGCTTGAGCATCTGAACGAGGCACAGATCCCATGGGCGATTGTCACCTCCGGTTCCGTGCCGGTTGCTCACGCCCGACACAAGGCGGCAGGCCTGCCAACGCCCGAAGTGTTTATCACGGCGGAGCGCGTTAAGCGCGGAAAACCTGAACCCGATGCTTTTTTACTGGGTGCTGAATTGCTGGGGCTCGCTCCGGCAGAGTGTGTAGTGGTCGAAGATGCAGCGGCAGGCGTCCTTGCCGGGTTAAACGCCGGTAGCCACGTTATCGCCGTCAACGTTCCGACGGGCTCCCCCCGGCTGAGTGAAGCGGACTTTGTACTTGATTCTTTGACGGCACTGGCTGTTTCAAAAGCACCAGATGGCGTTGTAACCGTCTCGCTGAAAATGTAATCCCATGATATAGCCCCACCTTGTTGGGGCTTTTTTATGGTAAAAAATTCTCATCTCCCACTGACAAGGACATGTTGTGAACGGTGAACTGATTTGGGTCCTTAGCCTGCTTTTAATCGCCATCATTCTTTTCGCCACGGGCAAGGTGCGTATGGATGCGGTCGCCTTGTTTATCATCGTTGCTTTTGTGCTGAGCGGTACGCTCACGCTGCCGGAAGCCTTCTCCGGGTTTAGCGATCCCAACGTCATTCTGATTGCCGCCCTGTTTATTATTGGCGATGGACTGGTGCGTACCGGCGTAGCGACCATCATGGGAGCATGGCTGGTGAAGGTGGCCGGTAGCAGTGAAACAAAGATGTTGATCTATCTGATGCTGACCGTCGCCGGGCTGGGGGCGTTTATGAGCTCAACGGGCGTGGTGGCGATTTTTATCCCGGTGGTGCTGAGTGTTTCCATGCGGATGCAGACCTCGCCGTCGCGCCTGATGATGCCTTTGAGTTTTGCGGGTTTGATCAGCGGTATGATGACGCTGGTGGCAACGCCGCCAAACCTGGTCGTTAACAGCGAGCTGATCCGGGAAGGATTCCAGGGGTTCAGTTTTTTCAGCGTCACCCCGCTTGGGTTGGTCATTCTTCTGTTGGGCGTGGTCTACATGCTGCTGACCCGTTTTGCTCTGAAAGGGGAAAAGCAGGATAAAACCAAAGAGGGCTGGAAGCGACGTACCTTCCGCGATCTGATCAAAGAGTACCGCCTCACAGGGCGTGCGCGCCGTCTGGCCATTCGCCCCGGTTCGCCGATGGTTGGGCAGCGGCTTGACGACCTGAGGCTGCGTGAACGTTATGGCGCGAATGTGATCGGTGTAGAGCGCTGGCGTCGTTTTCGTCGGGTTATCGTCAACGTTAACGGGGTTTCGGAATTTCGTGCGCGGGATGTCCTGCTGATTGATATGTCCACCGCAGATGTGGATCTACGTGAATTCTGCAGCGAGCAAATGCTGGAGCCGATGGTGCTGCGCGGAGAGTATTTCTCAGACCAGGCGCTCGATGTCGGCATGGCCGAAGTGTCGCTGATCCCGGAATCGGAACTACTGGGCAAAACCGTGCGCGAAATCGGCTTCCGAACCCGCTATGGTTTAAACGTGGTGGGATTGAAGCGTGATGGCGTCGCGATGGATGGGGCCGTCGTGGATGAGCCTATCCAGTTGGGGGATATTTTTCTGGTCGTCGGTAACTGGAAGCTCATCAGCCAGCTCGGGCAAAAAGGGCGTGATTTTGTGGTGCTCAACATGCCAGTTGAGGAGAGCGATGCCTCTCCGGCCCACAGTCAGGCTCCCCACGCCATTTTTTGTCTGGTGCTAATGGTAGCGCTGATGCTGACCGATGAAATACCTAACCCTGTGGCGGCGATTATTGCCTGTTTACTGATGGGAAAATTCCGCTGTATTGACGCCGAAAGTGCGTATAAAGCGATTCACTGGCCGAGCATTATTCTCATCGTCGGGATGATGCCCTTCGCCCTGGCGCTGCAAAAAACCGGCGGGGTAGATCTGATCGTTAAAGGTTTGATGGACGTTGGCGGCGGGTATGGGCCGTACATGATGATGGTCTGCCTGTTTATTATGTGCGCCACCATCGGTCTGTTTATCTCAAACACCGCGACGGCGGTATTGATGGCGCCGATTGCGCTGGCGATGGCGAAATCCATGGGCGTGTCGCCGTATCCCTTTGCGATGATGGTGGCGATGGCGGCATCAGCAGCGTTTATGACGCCAGTCTCTTCACCGGTCAATACCCTGGTACTGGGGCCGGGGAACTACCGATTCAGCGATTTTGTGAAACTGGGCGTGCCGTTCACCGTGCTGGTGATGCTGGTGTGCGTGGTATTGATACCGGTCCTGTTCCCGTTCTGAGAATTTTGCCGGGTAAGGCGAAGCCGCCACCCGGCAAAAGTTACAACGGCGAATCCTGGCTAATTTCGTCCAGCGATAAATGGAAGCTCGGTACAAACACCTGCATAAAATAATCCATCTCTTCGCTGCGGCGGGATTCAAGCGTTTTCTCCAGACGCGTTTTCGCCAGTAAAAATTCGTTGTTTCCTGCAGAGAGTTCTTCCAGACACTTCAGGTAGGCGCATAGCGCGTCGGCCTGTTTGACCAGCGACTTTTCATCTTCCGTGTACTGATGCTCATCGATCAGTGGCTCAAAGATATCGCGTAACTCCTCAGGCACCATATCGATCAGCTTCTGCTGGGCAATTTTCTCGATGGCCTTATATTCCTGCGCAATCTGTGAGTTGAAATATTTCACCGGCGTAGGCAGATCGCCGGTCAGCACTTCAGACGCGTCATGGTACATCGCCAGCAGGGCAATGCGTTCCGCGTTGACCTGGCCGTTAAATTTGCGGTTCTTAATGGCGGCCAGCGCGTGAGCAACCATGGCAACCTGCAAACTGTGCTCCGATACATTCTCAGTGCGCACGTTGCGCATCAGCGGCCAGCGGTTGATGAGTTTCAGGCGGGAGAGGTGGGCAAAGAAATGACTCTGACTCATAAGGTACCTTTTGTCTTCACTGCGACAGACTTCATTGTGCGGGGAGGGGAGGGAAGATGCAAATCAGGCTACCGAGGTAGCCTGATTTTTAAGATTACTGATGATAGCCGGAAAGGAATCGCCCGAATCTGCTGATGGCCATTTCGAGATCGTCTTCGCGCGGCAGCGTCACGATACGCACGTGATCCGGCCACGGCCAGTTAAACGCCGTCCCCTGAACCAGCAGCACTTTTTCCTGCAGCAGGAAATCGAGCACCATTTTCTGGTCGTCATGAATATTGAAGCGCTTCGCGTCAATTTTCGGGAACATATAGAGCGCGCCATTCGGCTTCACGCACGAAACGCCAGGGATGTCGTTGATCAGTTCCCATGCGCGGTTACGCTGTTCGTACAGACGACCGCCAGGGACAATAAACTCGCTGATGCTCTGATAGCCACCGAGCGCCGTCTGGATCGCGTGCTGCGCCGGTACGTTGGCACATAAACGCATGGAGGCCAGCATCTCCAGCCCTTCAATATAGCCTTTGGCGTGTTTTTTCGGGCCGTTCAATACCATCCAGCCCTGACGGAAACCGGCCACTCGGTAGGTTTTAGACAGACCGTTAAAGGTCACGGTCAGCAAGTCTGGTGCCAGCGCGGCGATAGAGTGATGCTGCGCCGCGTCGTACAGGATCTTGTCGTAAATTTCGTCGGCAAAGATGATCAGGTTGTGCTGACGGGCGATCTCGACGATCTCCATCAGGAGTTCTTTGGAATAGACCGCACCCGTAGGGTTGTTCGGGTTAATAATCACGATGCCACGCGTACGAGGGGTGATTTTCGCACGAATATCATCGAGATCCGGGAACCAGTCAGAAGACTCGTCGCACAGGTAGTGCACCGCTTTCCCACTGGACAATGATACGGCTGCCGTCCAAAGCGGGTAGTCCGGCGCAGGTACCAGCATCTCGTCGCCGCTGTTCAGCAGCGCCTGCATCGCCTGCACGATCAGTTCAGAGACGCCGTTACCAATATAGATATCTTCAACGGTAACATCACGCATACCGCGAGCCTGATAGTGCTGCATGATAGCTTTACGCGCGGAGTAAAGTCCTTTTGAATCGCAATAGCCTTGTGCGGTGGGCAGGTTGCGGATCACATCCACCAGAATTTCATCCGGCGCTTCAAAACCAAATGGCGCAGGGTTACCAATGTTGAGTTTAAGAACCTTATTGCCTTCTTCTTCCAGGCGTTTTGCCTCTTTCAGAACCGGGCCACGGATGTCATAACAGACGTTATCTAGCTTGCTGGATTTTTCGATAGGGGACATGAACCTTAACCTTTTTGCTATTATTGCCACTCCCTGCCGTGGAAGTTAGCACGGAATAATGTACTCCCCCCTTGCTTCGTTTTGAAGGGTGTGCAGTAGAAGATTTTGTGAAGAGAGCAAAAGTCTGGCGAATCTATTTCGCTATAGATACGCCTCTTTACTGTCTTAAAGTTATGCACACAGCACATGCTTAGGTTAATTGTACTGTTCATTTGGAAAAATGCTGTATATTGTTCTGGCGAAAATAACTGGCGAGCGGCTCCGAGTGGGAAGTCACGCTGCGTGACTTTTCGTAAAACCTGAATGCTTGCTACATTTGACCGTAATAGCATGATGTGGCTAAAAGTTACTCATGTGAAATTAATGTTAAGCATTATTAATGAAAGACCTTAATCTAAATTAAAATTTATTTATTATTAACGAACAAAATGCAACTTTAGTTAATATTAATAAAATCAGTTTAGAAGGTTAACAACCCCTTTTAATCCGCAATATTGCAATAAGACTTATAAATAAAGTGGATTTGGGTTAAGATGTCTTTCAGGAAAGCAGGCATCAGATGCATATGTTTTGTTTATCTGGAACTGCTTATCTGAATTAATTGATTGTTATTGTTGGAGTTATCTCTGGCTGGAATGTGTCGAACATTTCCCGCTACGTTGACAGCGCTGCGATATAGATGGCAGAAAAGGTGTTGTACCTTTAATGTAATTTACATAACCCTGCGAACATCTAAATATCCTGAACGTTTAAGAGAATAAAAATAACGTCATGAAACGTGCTTTCTGACTGTTGATATAAAGCAGCACAATAACTATCTGTCAGGCAGTCTGCCGGGCCGGGATGCGAGGGAAAACCTTCAGAGGGAATTGCTTAACTGTTACACACAGCTTCAACCCGGGCAGCTCCGCACGAGCAACCTGAAAGTGAATAGATATGATAAATGCAAATCGTCCGATAATGAATCTCGACCTCGATCTGCTGAGAACGTTTGTTGCGGTCGCCGATCTCAACACTTTTGCAGCTGCTGCTGCCGCCGTTTGCCGAACCCAGTCCGCCGTTAGCCAGCAAATGCAGCGGCTGGAGCAGCTGGTTGGTAAAGAGCTTTTTGCCCGTCATGGGCGTAATAAGCTCTTAACGGAACACGGTATTCAGCTTCTGGGTTATGCCAGGAAAATTCTTCGCTTTAATGATGAAGCATGTATGTCATTAATGTTTAGCAACCTCCAGGGGGTGTTAACCTTAGGGGCATCTGATGAGTCAGCAGATACGATATTGCCGTTCCTTCTCAATCGAATTAGTTCGGTTTATCCGAAGCTTGCGCTGGATGTGAGCGTAAAACGCAATGCCTTTATGGTTGAGATGTTAGATGAGAAAAAGGTCGACCTGGTGGTCACCACGCATCGCCCCGGGCAGTTTGATTGCCTGACGTTGCGTACATCGCCAACGCACTGGTATTGCGCAGCAGAATATGTGCTGCAAAAAGGGGAGCCTGTTCCACTGGTTTTACTGGATGACCCAAGTCCTTTCCGCGATATGGTGCTGACGGCGTTAAATGAAGCCAATATTCCGTGGCGTTTAGCGTATGTGGCTTCCACGTTGCCAGCGGTTCGCGCTGCTGTGAAAGCAGGGCTTGGCGTAACGGCACGCCCGGTAGAGATGATGAGCCCTGATCTGCGTGTGTTGGGTAAGTCTGATGGTCTTCCGGTGTTGCCCGATACGGAATATCTGCTTTGCCACAACTCGTCCACCCATAACGAGCTGGCGAAAGTGGTGTTCGAGGCAATGGAAAACTACCATAACCCGTGGCAGTTCGAACACGTTACCTCCGAAGGGGGGGATGATTCCCTGATCGTTGAAGGTGATTTTGAGTGATCAATAGCTCAAAATTCTGGTAACAAAATGTAAGTGTAAAAAAAAGCCGCTCATGCCATTTTCGCATGCAGTGGCTTTTTTTTGGCAATAATACCCGCTTATGGCGCATGGATTTTCAGGATACTCTCTATTTATCAATAAGCTAAATGCTTTTGCTTAAAACTTGTCCGTTTCCCGTTCTAACTTCATCCACATCTCTCTCATGTTAAAAAAACAGGAAATATGTTGCCGTTTTTCCGGTTGAATTAACAAAAGCGTGTCGCAGATCAAGAAAATACTCCTATTTGGGGGGAGGAATCGCTGGCAAATCCTGTCAAAATAGGAGGGTTATTTTTTTTACTTCCGAAACGGACACGATTCAACAACATACATTTGACGGAAAGTCATGCACCCACCAGGGTTAAAGGGCACCAAATGTTAATGAGAATCGCTCGATGTAATTTAATGTGAAGAAACCTTTGTTAAAGTTGACAATAGGTTATAGAAAGGAGTAAAAAACCCCATCATTTTGCTGTCTCCGTCTCATTTCTGACAGTTAGTGTAAGGTTATTTGTTCCTCCCCATGAATCGATGTGATGCCCATCTGCCAGCAAGAGCAGTGTCGTAGGTATCACTTTTGATGAGTAAGCAATGAGTATGTCAACATCCACAGAAGTCATCGCTCATCACTGGGCATTCGCAATCTTTCTTATTGTAGCCATTGGCCTGTGCTGCCTGATGTTAGTCGGCGGCTGGTTCCTGGGCGGTCGCGCCCGTGCAAGGCACAAAAACACACCTTTCGAATCAGGTATTGATTCAGTAGGTTCCGCTCGCTTACGCCTGTCTGCCAAGTTCTATCTGGTAGCCATGTTCTTCGTCATCTTTGACGTGGAAGCGCTTTACCTTTTCGCATGGTCAACGTCCATCCGCGAAAGTGGTTGGGTGGGCTTTGTCGAGGCCGCAATTTTCATTTTAGTGCTACTGGCCGGTCTGGTTTATCTGGTGCGCATTGGCGCGCTTGACTGGACGCCTGCGCGTTCACGTCGTGAACACATCAACCCGGAAAACAGTATCTCTAATCGTCAGCAGTAACAGCGAGGCAATAAGATGGATTATACGCTCACCCGCATAGATCCTAACGGTGAGAATGACCGTTACCCCCTGCAAAAACAGGAGATCGTAACCGACCCCCTGGAGCAAGAAGTCAATAAAAGCGTGTACATGGGCAAACTCGAGCATGCCATGCACGATATGGTCAACTGGGGTCGTAAGAACTCCATCTGGCCTTACAACTTTGGCCTTTCTTGCTGCTACGTTGAAATGGTGACGTCATTCACTGCGGTGCATGACGTTGCGCGTTTTGGGGCAGAGGTACTGCGTGCTTCCCCACGTCAGGCTGACCTGATGGTGGTAGCCGGTACGTGCTTTACCAAGATGGCACCTGTTATTCAGCGTCTTTATGACCAGATGCTGGAGCCAAAATGGGTAATCTCCATGGGCGCATGTGCAAACTCTGGCGGTATGTACGACATCTATTCCGTCGTGCAGGGCGTAGATAAATTTATCCCAGTGGATGTGTACATCCCGGGTTGTCCGCCACGCCCGGAAGCCTACATGCAGGCGCTGATGCTGCTGCAGGAGTCTATCGGTAAAGAACGTCGCCCACTGTCGTGGGTTGTTGGCGATCAGGGTGTGTATCGCGCGAACATGCAGTCTGAGCGCGAGCGTAAACGTGGTGAACGTATTGCCGTCACCAATCTGCGTACGCCTGACGAAATTTAATTTGCGCCTGTAGGCCTGGAGAACACCTTCGCATATCACTACTCAAATAGCGCGAAGCCAGGCTCAACAGTCACCACGGACCATTTGCAATGGTGAACAATATGACCGACTTAACCGCGCAAGAAGCCGCCTGGCAGACACGGGATCATCTGGATGACCCAGTCATTGGCGAACTGCGCAACCGTTTTGGGCCGGATGCCTTTACTGTTCAGGCTACCCGCACCGGGGTACCCGTTGTTTGGGTGAAGCGTGAGCAATTACTGGAAGTTGTCGATTTCCTCAAGAAATTGCCAAAACCGTACGTCATGCTGTTTGACTTACACGGCATGGATGAACGTCTGCGTACCCACCGCCAGGGCCTCCCTGCTGCGGATTTTTCCGTTTTCTACCACCTGATCTCAATAGACCGCAATACGGATATCATGCTCAAGGTGGCATTGTCTGAAAACGACATGCATCTGCCGACGATCACCAAACTTTTCCCGAACGCCAACTGGTATGAGCGTGAAACCTGGGAAATGTTCGGCATGACCTTCGATGGCCACCCGCACCTGACGCGCATCATGATGCCGCATACCTGGACTGGCCACCCGCTGCGTAAAGACTACCCGGCACGTGCCACCGAATTCGATCCGTTTGAGCTGACCAAAGCCAAGCAGGATCTGGAGATGGAAGCGCTGACCTTCAAGCCGGAAGACTGGGGCATGAAGCGCGGTACCGACAACGAGGACTTCATGTTCCTTAACCTCGGTCCGAACCACCCGTCTGCGCACGGTGCATTCCGTATTATTCTTCAGCTCGACGGCGAAGAGATTGTGGACTGCGTGCCTGACATCGGCTACCACCACCGTGGTGCTGAGAAGATGGGTGAGCGTCAGTCCTGGCACAGCTACATTCCGTATACCGACCGTATCGAATATCTCGGCGGCTGCGTAAACGAAATGCCATACGTGCTGGCCGTTGAGAAACTGGCGGGTATCGTTACGCCGGATCGCGTTAACGTGATCCGCGTTATGCTGTCCGAGCTGTTCCGTATCAACAGCCACCTGCTGTACATCTCTACGTTCATTCAGGACGTGGGTGCGATGACTCCGGTCTTCTTCGCCTTTACCGACCGTCAGAAAATCTACGATCTGGTTGAAGCAATTACCGGTTTCCGTATGCACCCTGCCTGGTTCCGTATTGGCGGTGTGGCACACGATCTGCCGCGCGGCTGGGACCGTCTGCTGCGAGAATTCCTCGACTGGATGCCAAAACGTCTGGCCTCTTACGAGAAAGCCGCACTGCGTAACACCATTCTGAAAGGCCGTTCCCAGGGCGTTGCTGCCTACGGTGCGAAAGAGGCGCTGGAGTGGGGTACGACAGGTGCAGGTCTGCGTGCGACCGGTATTGATTTCGACGTGCGTAAAGCCCGTCCTTACTCTGGCTACGAGAACTTCGACTTTGAAGTCCCGGTTGGCGGCGGCGTTTCCGACTGCTACACACGCGTGATGCTGAAAGTGGAAGAGTTGCGCCAGAGTCTGCGCATTCTTGAGCAGTGCCTCAACAACATGCCGGAAGGCCCGTTCAAAGCGGATCACCCGCTGACGACGCCGCCGCCGAAAGAGCGCACGCTGCAACATATCGAAACCCTGATCACCCACTTCCTGCAGGTTTCCTGGGGCCCGGTCATGCCGGCACAAGAATCCTTCCAGATGATTGAAGCGACCAAGGGTATTAACAGTTACTACCTGACCAGTGACGGCAGCACCATGAGCTACCGTACCCGCGTGCGTACGCCGAGTTTTGCGCATCTGCAGCAGATCCCGTCCGCCATCCGCGGCAGTCTGGTCTCCGACCTGATTGTGTATCTGGGTAGTATCGATTTTGTTATGTCAGATGTGGACCGCTAATTATGCACGAAAATCAACAACCACAGACCGAGGCTTTTGAGCTGAGTGAAGCAGAGCGTGCCGCCATTGAGCACGAGATGCACCACTACGAAGACCCGCGTGCGGCGTCCATTGAAGCGCTGAAAATCGTACAGAAACAGCGTGGTTGGGTGCCGGATGGGGCGATCTATGAGATCGCAAAAGTGCTGGGTATTCCGGCCAGTGACGTAGAAGGCGTAGCCACGTTCTACAGCCAGATCTTCCGTCAGCCGGTAGGCCGCCATGTGATCCGCTATTGTGACAGCGTCGTTTGTCACATTACCGGTTATCAGGGCATTCAGGCAGCAATTGAGAAGAAGCTCAATATCAAGCCGGGCCAGACCACGTTTGATGGTCGCTTTACTCTGCTGCCAACCTGCTGCCTGGGTAACTGCGACAAGGGGCCGACCATGATGATTGATGAGGACACTCACAGCCATCTGACGCCGGAAGCCATTCCTGACCTGCTGGAGCAGTACAAATGAAAACGGTAATTCGTACTGCTGAGACCCATCCGCTGACCTGGCGTCTGCGCGATGACAAACAGCCGGTATGGCTCGACGAATATCAGAGCAAAAACGGCTATGCCGGTGCGCGCAAAGCCCTGGGTGGCATGGCACCGGACGATATCGTTAACGCGGTAAAAGATTCCGGCCTGAAAGGGCGCGGTGGTGCAGGTTTCTCCACGGGTCTGAAGTGGAGCCTGATGCCAAAAGACGAATCCATGAACATCCGTTACCTGCTGTGTAACGCCGATGAAATGGAGCCGGGCACCTATAAAGACCGCCTGCTGATGGAGCAACTGCCGCACCTGCTGGTGGAAGGTATGTTGATCTCCGCGTTCGCGCTGAAAGCGTACCGTGGCTACATCTTCCTGCGTGGTGAGTACATCGAAGCGGCAGAAAACCTGCGTCGCGCGATTGCCGAAGCCACCGAAGCGGGTCTGCTCGGTAAAAATATTCTGGGCACTGGATTTGACTTCGAACTGTTCGTGCACACCGGTGCCGGGCGTTACATCTGCGGTGAAGAAACCGCGCTGATTAACTCCCTGGAAGGTCGTCGTGCGAACCCGCGTTCCAAGCCACCGTTCCCGGCAAGCTCCGGCGTATGGGGTAAACCGACCTGCGTAAACAACGTCGAAACCCTGTGTAACGTTCCGGCAATCCTCGCCAACGGCGTGGAGTGGTATCAGGGCATCTCCTCAAGCAAAGATGCCGGTACCAAGCTGATGGGCTTCTCCGGTCGCGTGAAAAACCCTGGCGTCTGGGAGCTGCCGTTCGGTACCACCGCACGTGAAATTCTTGAAGACTATGCTGGCGGTATGCGTGATGGCCTGAAATTCAAAGCCTGGCAGCCGGGTGGGGCAGGGACAGACTTCCTGACCGAGGCCCACCTTGATCTGCCAATGGAATTCGAAAGCATTGGTAAAGCAGGCAGCCGCCTGGGTACGGCGCTGGCGATGGCCGTCGACCACGAGATCGGCATGGTGTCGCTGGTGCGTAACCTGGAAGAGTTCTTTGCCCGCGAGTCCTGCGGCTGGTGTACACCGTGCCGTGATGGTCTGCCGTGGAGCGTGAAGATCCTGCGTGCTATCGAGCGTGGCGAAGGCCAGCCGGGTGATATTGAGACACTTGAGCAACTGTGTCGATTCCTGGGCCCAGGCAAAACCTTCTGTGCCCACGCACCGGGTGCCGTCGAGCCACTGCAGAGCGCGATTAAATATTTCCGCGACGAATTCGAAGCAGGCATCAAGCAGCCGTTCAGCAATACCCATGCCATTAATGGGATTCAGCCGAACCTGCTGAAAGCGCGCTGGTAAAGACAGAATTTTGATTAACGCTCGGTTTCGACCGAGCCAACTGGAAGCATGCTAATGGCTACGATTCATGTAGACGGCAAAGAATATGAGGTCAACGGGGCGGACAACCTGCTGGAAGCTTGTCTGTCGCTCGGCCTTGATATTCCGTACTTTTGCTGGCATCCGGCGCTGGGCAGCGTCGGTGCTTGCCGCCAGTGTGCGGTGAAGCAATATCAAAACGCGGAAGACACGCGTGGTCGCCTGGTGATGTCCTGTATGACGCCAGCCACCGAAGGCACCTTTATTTCGATTGATGACGAAGAAGCTAAACAGTTCCGCGAAAGCGTTGTGGAATGGTTGATGACCAACCACCCGCACGACTGTCCGGTCTGTGAAGAAGGCGGTAACTGCCACCTTCAGGATATGACCGTCATGACCGGTCACAGCTTCCGTCGCTATCGCTTTACCAAGCGTACCCACCGTAACCAGGACCTGGGGCCGTTCATCTCTCACGAAATGAACCGCTGCATCGCCTGCTACCGCTGCGTGCGTTACTACAAAGACTACGCAGACGGCCAGGATCTGGGCGTATATGGTGCGCATGACAACGTTTACTTCGGTCGTCCGGAAGACGGTACGCTTGAAAGCGAATTCTCCGGTAACCTGGTAGAAATCTGCCCGACCGGCGTATTCACCGATAAAACCCACTCCGAGCGCTACAACCGTAAATGGGACATGCAGTTTGCACCAAGCATCTGCCAGCAGTGTTCTCTCGGCTGTAACACCAGCCCGGGTGAACGCTACGGCGAACTGCGTCGTATCGAAAACCGTTATAACGGTACCGTTAACCACTACTTCCTGTGCGACCGCGGTCGTTTCGGCTATGGCTATGTGAACCTGAAAGACCGTCCGCGTCAGCCGGTTCAGCGCCGTGGCGATGACCTGATCACCCTGAATGCTGAACAGGCGATGCAGGGCGCGGCAGATATTCTGCGCCAGTCGAAGAAAGTGATCGGTATCGGCTCCCCGCGTGCCAGCATCGAAAGCAACTTCGCGCTGCGTGAGCTTGTTGGGGCGGAAAACTTCTACACCGGTATCGCCCAGGGCGAGCAGGAACGTCTGCAACTGGTCCTGAAAGTGCTGCGTGAAGGCGGTATTCATACCCCTGCGCTGCGCGAAATCGAATCTTATGATGCAGTTCTGGTGCTGGGTGAAGATTTGACTCAGACCGGTGCTCGCGCGGCTCTGGCGGTTCGTCAGGCGGTGAAAGGGAAAGCACGTGAAATGGCAGCAGCACAGAAAGTGGCTGACTGGCAGATTGCTGCAATCCTGAACATCGGTCAGCGCGCGAAACATCCTCTGTTTGTGACCAACGTCGACAGCACCCGTCTGGATGATATCGCGGCGTGGACCTACTGCGCCCCGGTTGAAGATCAGGCCCGTCTTGGCTTCGCCATTGCCCACGCGCTGGACAACAACTCGCCGGCCGTTGAGCTGGATCGCGACCTGCAAAACAAGGTTGACGTGATTGTTCAGGCCCTGGCGGGTGCGAAGAAACCGCTGATTATTTCTGGTACTAACGCCGGAAGCGCGGAGATCATTCAGGCGGCAGCGAACGTTGCCAAAGCCCTGAAAGGCCGCGGTGCTGACGTTGGCGTGACCATGGTTGCCCGTGCGGTTAACAGCATTGGTCTGGGTATGATTGGCGGCGGCTCGCTGGAAGCTGCGTTGAGCGAACTGGAATCCGGTGCCGCTGACGCCGTTGTGGTGCTGGAAAACGACCTTCATCGCCATGCGTCTGCCGCACGCGTTGACGCCGCGCTCTCCAAAGCGCCGCTGGTGATGGTGGTTGACCATCAGCGCACCGCGATTATGGATAAAGCGCACCTGGTCCTCTCTGCGGCAAGCTTCGCAGAAAGCGACGGTACGGTTATTAACAACGAAGGCCGCGCGCAGCGTTTCTTCCAGGTTTATGACCCGGCGTACTACGACAGCAACACCGTGATGCTGGAAAGCTGGCGCTGGCTGCACTCCCTGCACAGCACCGTGCAGAGCCGTGAAGTGGACTGGACGCAGCTCGACCACGTTATCGACGCGGTTGTCGAAAAACTGCCTCAGCTGGCAGGCATTAAAGATGCTGCCCCTGAAGCGAGCTTCCGCATTCGTGGCCAGAAACTGGCGCGTGAACCGCATCGTTACAGTGGCCGTACCGCAATGCGCGCCAATATCAGCGTTCACGAACCGCGTCAACCGCAGGATAAAGACACTATGTTCGCCTTCTCCATGGAAGGGAACAACCAGCCGTCTGCACCGCGTTCACAGATCCCATTCGCATGGGCACCGGGCTGGAACTCCCCGCAGGCATGGAACAAGTTCCAGGCGGAAGTGGGCGGTTCTCTGCGTCACGGCGATCCGGGCGTGCGTCTGATCGAAGCCTCCGAAACTGGTCTGGATTTCTTCATGACTGTTCCGGCGAGCTTCCAGGCTCAGGAAGGGAACTGGCGTATCGCCCCGTACTACCATCTGTTTGGTAGCGACGAGCTGTCCCAGCGCTCTCCGGTATTCCAGCAACGTATGCCTCAGCCATACATCAAGCTCAACCCGGCGGATGCCGCGAAGCTTGGCGTTAATGCGGGCGCGAACATCGCCTTTAGCTACGACGGTCAGACAATCAGCCTGCCGCTGATTATCTCTGAAGGCCTGACAGCAGGGCAGGTGGGTCTGCCAATGGGTATGCCTGGCATCGCGCCGGTACTGGCGGGTGCGCGTCTTGATAATCTGCAGGAGGCAAAAGCATGAGTTGGTTAACGCCGGATCTTATCGACATCCTGCTGAGCATTCTGAAAGCGATTGTCATCCTGCTGGTGGTTGTCACCTGCGGCGCGTTCATGAGCTTTGGTGAACGTCGTCTGCTCGGTCTGTTCCAGAACCGTTACGGACCGAACCGCGTGGGCTGGGGTGGTTCACTCCAGCTGGTTGCGGACATGATCAAGATGTTCTTTAAAGAGGACTGGATCCCGCGCTTCTCCGACCGCGTGATCTTTACTCTGGCACCGATGATCGCCTTCACCTCGCTGCTGCTGGCGTTTGCCATCGTTCCTGTCAGCCCGACCTGGGTTGTGGCTGACCTGAACATCGGCATTCTGTTCTTCCTGATGATGGCAGGACTCGCGGTTTACGCGGTGCTGTTCGCAGGCTGGTCCAGTAACAACAAATACTCCCTGCTGGGCGCGATGCGTGCTTCCGCGCAGACGCTGAGCTACGAGGTGTTCCTGGGGCTCTCCCTGATGGGCGTGGTGGCGCAGGCCGGTTCATTTAACATGACTGACATCGTCAACAACCAGGCAGACATCTGGAACGTTATCCCGCAGTTCTTTGGTTTTATTACCTTTGCTATCGCGGGCGTGGCGGTGTGTCACCGTCACCCGTTTGACCAGCCAGAAGCCGAACAGGAACTGGCCGACGGTTACCACATTGAATATTCCGGTATGAAATTCGGTCTGTTCTTCGTGGGCGAGTACATCGGTATTGTCACCATTTCCGCGTTGATGGTAACGCTGTTCTTTGGTGGCTGGCATGGCCCGTTCTTACCGCCGTTCATCTGGTTCGCGCTGAAAACCGCGTTCTTCATGATGATGTTCATTTTGATTCGCGCAGCGTTACCTCGTCCGCGTTATGACCAGGTAATGTCCTTCGGCTGGAAAGTGTGCCTGCCGCTGACGCTCGTCAACTTGTTGGTAACGGCCGCTGTCATTCTCTGGCAGCAGCCATAAGGGGCTATAGACCATGACCTTAAAAGAATTACTGGTAGGCTTCGGTACCCAGGTACGCAGTATCTGGATGATCGGCCTGCACGCGTTTGCGAAACGCGAAACCCGGATGTACCCGGAAGAACCGGTATATCTGCCGCCGCGCTACCGTGGCCGTATCGTGCTGACGCGCGACCCGGACGGTTCCGAGCGCTGCGTTGCCTGTAACCTGTGTGCGGTAGCGTGTCCGGTCGGCTGTATCTCTCTGCAAAAAGCAGAGACGGTAGACGGCCGCTGGTATCCTGAGTTCTTCCGCATCAACTTCTCACGCTGCATCTTCTGCGGCCTGTGTGAAGAAGCGTGCCCAACCACGGCGATTCAGCTGACTCCAGACTTCGAGCTGGGTGAGTACAAGCGTCAGGACCTGGTGTACGAGAAAGAGGATCTGCTGATTTCCGGTCCGGGCAAATACCCGGAATATAACTTCTACCGGATGGCGGGTATGGCAATCGACGGCAAAGATAAGGGCGAAGCAGAGAACGAAGCTAAGCCTATCGACGTCAAGAGCCTGTTACCGTAAGGAGAGGGCAATGGAATTCGCTTTTTATATCTGTGGCCTTATCGCCATCCTGGCTACGCTGCGAGTGATCACGCACACCAACCCGGTGCATGCGCTGCTGTACTTAATCATTTCGCTGCTGGCCATTTCCGGGGTGTTCTTCGCACTGGGCGCGCACTTCGCCGGTGCGCTGGAAATCATCGTCTACGCTGGGGCCATCATGGTGCTGTTCGTGTTCGTGGTGATGATGCTGAACCTGGGCGGCTCTGAAATTGAGCAGGAACGTCAGTGGTTAAAACCGCAGGTGTGGATTGGCCCGGCAATTTTGTCGGCCATCATGCTGGTGGTGATTGTTTACGCCATTCTGGGCGTGAACGATCAGGGCATCGACGGCACGCCGATCGGCGCGAAAGAGGTCGGTATTACACTCTTTGGCCCATACGTTCTGGCGGTGGAACTGGCGTCGATGCTGCTGCTGGCTGGTCTGGTTGTTGCCTTCCACGTTGGCCGCGAAGAGCGTGCTGGCGAGCTGCTGAGCAACCGCACTGACGACCGCGCGAAAAGAAAAACGGAGGAGCGCGCATGATCCCCTTAACACATGGACTGATCCTCGCTGCGATTTTATTCGTTCTGGGTTTGACCGGTCTGGTTATCCGCCGCAATCTGCTGTTTATGCTGATCGGCCTGGAAATCATGATTAACGCCTCCGCGCTGGCCTTCGTGGTCGCCGGAAGCTACTGGGGCCAGACCGATGGTCAGGTGATGTACATTCTCGCCATCAGCCTCGCGGCTGCCGAAGCGAGTATTGGCCTGGCGCTGTTGCTGCAGCTCCATCGTCGCCGCCAGAACCTGAACATCGATTCAGTAAGTGAGTTGCGTGGATGAACATGCTTGCCTTAACCATTATTTTTCCGCTGATTGGCTTCGTGCTGCTGGCGTTTTCTCGCGGCCGCTGGTCTGAGAATCTGTCTGCGACCGTAGGCATTGGCTCTATCGGCCTGGCTGCGCTGGTGACGGCGTATGCGGGCATCGACTTCTTCAACAACGGACGTCAGCCTTTCAGCGTGCCGCTGTGGACCTGGATGTCGGTCGGTGATTTCAACATCGGTTTCAATCTGGTGCTGGATGGCCTCTCGCTGACCATGCTCTCCGTGGTGACCGGCGTGGGCTTCCTGATCCACATGTTCGCTTCCTGGTATATGCGCGGTGAAGAGGGTTACTCCCGCTTCTTCGCCTACACCAACCTGTTTATCGCCAGCATGGTGGTTCTGGTGCTGGCCGATAACCTGCTGCTGATGTATCTGGGCTGGGAAGGCGTGGGTCTGTGTTCTTACCTGCTGATCGGTTTCTACTATACCGATCCGAAGAATGGCGCAGCGGCGATGAAAGCGTTCATCGTGACCCGTGTGGGTGACGTGTTCCTCGCTTTCGCGCTGTTCATTCTTTACAACGAACTGGGCACGCTGAACTTCCGCGAAATGGTGGAACTGGCGCCGGCGCACTTCGCAGCAGGCAACAACATGCTGTGGTGGGCAACGCTGATGCTGCTGGGTGGTGCTGTGGGTAAATCCGCACAGCTGCCGTTGCAAACATGGCTGGCCGACGCGATGGCGGGTCCAACCCCTGTCTCCGCGCTGATCCACGCTGCGACCATGGTTACCGCCGGTGTTTACCTGATTGCGCGTACCCACGGCCTGTTCCTGATGACCCCGGAAATTCTGCATCTGGTGGGTATCGTTGGTGCGGTTACGCTGGTGCTGGCAGGCTTTGCCGCGCTGGTGCAGACCGACATCAAACGCGTTCTCGCGTACTCCACCATGAGCCAGATTGGTTACATGTTCCTGGCGCTGGGCGTTCAGGCGTGGGACGCAGCCATTTTCCACCTGATGACACACGCGTTCTTTAAAGCGCTGCTGTTCCTGTCATCCGGCTCTGTGATTCTGGCCTGCCATCACGAGCAGAACATCTTCAAGATGGGCGGACTGCGTAAGTCCATCCCGCTGGTATATGTCTGCTTCCTGGTGGGCGGCGCGGCGCTGGCGGCACTGCCGCTGATCACTGCGGGCTTCTTCAGTAAGGACGAAATCCTTGCGGGTGCCATGGCGAATGGTCATATCAATCTGATGGTTGCGGGTCTGGTCGGTGCATTCATGACCTCCCTGTATACCTTCCGTATGATTTTCATCGTATTCCACGGTAAAGAACAAATTCACGCTCACGCAGGGAAGGGGATTACCCATCACTTGCCGCTGATTGTGCTGCTGGTACTCTCCACCTTCGTTGGCGCAATGATTGTGCCACCGCTGCAGGGCGTACTCCCGGACACCACCGAGCTTGAGCACGGTCGCGTTCTGACGCTTGAAATCACCTCCGGTGTGGTCGCTATCGCGGGCATTCTGATCGCTGCGTGGCTGTGGCTGGGTAAACGTACGCTGGTGACGTCTGTTGCCAACAGTGCGCCTGGCCGTCTGCTGGGCACCTGGTGGTACAACGCATGGGGCTTCGACTGGCTGTACGATATGATTTTCGTCAAACCGTTCCTGGGTGTTGCGTGGCTAGTGAAACGCGATCCACTGAACAGCATGATGAATATCCCGGCGATCCTTTCCCGCTTTGCAGGTAAAGGCCTGCTGTTCAGCGAGAACGGTTACCTGCGCTGGTATGTGGCGTCCATGAGCATCGGTGCGGTTGTCGTGCTGGCGCTGCTGATGGTGTTGCGTTGATCGTTAAGTGAATTTTATTCGAATTCGTTGAAAATCAGGCCCCTGCTGGGGGCCTTTAAAAGGAATGTAAATCGCCATGTTACTACCCTGGCTAATATTAATTCCCTTCATCGGCGGCTTCCTGTGCTGGCAGACTGAACGCTTTGGCGTGAAGATGCCGCGCTGGATCGCGCTGATCACCATGGGATTGACGCTCGCGCTTGGTCTGCAACTGTGGTTGCAGGGTGGCTACTCTCTGACCCAGTCTGCGGGTATTCCGCAGTGGCAGTCTGAGTTTATCCTGCCGTGGATCCCACGTTTCGGTATTACGATCCACCTGGCCATCGACGGTTTGTCGCTGCTGATGGTGGTGCTGACCGGTCTGCTCGGCGTTCTGGCGGTACTTTGCTCCTGGCGAGAAATCGAAAAATACCAGGGCTTCTTCCACCTGAACCTGATGTGGATCCTGGGCGGTGTTATCGGCGTGTTCCTTGCCATCGACATGTTCCTGTTCTTCTTCTTCTGGGAGATGATGCTGGTGCCGATGTACTTCCTGATCGCGCTGTGGGGCCACAAGGCGTCCGACGGTAAAACGCGTATCACGGCGGCAACCAAGTTCTTCATCTATACCCAGGCGAGTGGTCTGGTGATGTTGATTGCCATTCTGGCGCTGGTGTTTGTTCACCACGATGCGACCGGAGTCTGGACATTCAACTATGAAGACCTGCTGAAGACGCCTATGTCTCACGGCGTTGAATATCTGCTGATGCTGGGCTTCTTCATCGCCTTCGCGGTGAAAATGCCGGTGGTTCCGCTGCACGGCTGGCTGCCAGACGCGCACTCCCAGGCACCAACGGCAGGTTCCGTTGACCTGGCGGGCATCTTGCTGAAAACCGCAGCCTACGGTCTGCTGCGTTTCGCGCTGCCGCTGTTCCCGAACGCGTCCGCTGAGTTCGCGCCAATTGCCATGTGGCTGGGTGTGATCGGTATCTTCTACGGTGCCTGGATGGCCTTCACGCAATACGACATTAAGCGTCTGATTGCTTACACCTCCGTTTCCCACATGGGCTTTGTACTGATTGCTATCTACACCGGCAGCCAGCTCGCGTACCAGGGGGCGGTGATCCAGATGATTGCGCACGGTCTGTCCGCAGCCGGCCTCTTCATCCTGTGTGGTCAGCTGTACGAACGTCTGCACACTCGCGATATGCGTATGATGGGCGGTCTGTGGAGCAAAATTAAATGGCTGCCAGCGCTGTCCATGTTCTTCGCGGTGGCTACTCTGGGTATGCCTGGCACCGGTAACTTCGTCGGCGAATTTATGATTCTGTTCGGCAGCTTCAAAGTGGTTCCGGTCATTACCGTGGTTTCGACTTTCGGTCTGGTGTTCGCTTCCGTTTACTCGCTGGCGATGCTGCACCGTGCCTACTTCGGTAAAGCGAAGAGCGAAATTGCTGCACAAGAACTGCCGGGGATGTCGCTGCGTGAGCTGTTCATCATCCTGCTGCTGGTCGTACTGCTGGTGCTGTTGGGCTTCTATCCGCAGCCGATTCTGGATACCTCGCATAGCGCGATGGGTAACATCCAGCAGTGGTTTGTTAATTCTGCTTCTACTACAAGGCCGTAATTCGCCATGACAATAACTCCACAACAACTGATCGCGCTGCTACCGCTGCTGATCGTCGGATTGACGGTGGTGGTTGTGATGCTCTCCATTGCGTGGCGACGCAATCACTTCCTGAATGCGACCCTGTCCGTTCTGGGTCTGAACGCTGCGTTGGTTTCCCTCTGGTTTGTTGGCCAGGCGGGCGCGATGGATGTCACCCCGCTGATGCGCGTTGACGGCTATGCCATGCTGTACACGGGTCTGGTTCTGCTGGCGAGCCTGGCAACCTGTACCTTTGCGTATCCGTGGCTTGAAGGCTACAACGATAACAAAGAAGAGTTTTACCTGCTGGTACTGATTGCCGCACTGGGCGGCATTCTGCTGGCGAATGCGAACCACCTGGCCGCGCTGTTCCTCGGTATTGAGCTGATCTCTCTGCCGCTGTTCGGTCTGATTGGTTATGCCTTCCGTCAGAAGCGCTCACTGGAAGCGAGTATCAAGTACACCATTCTGTCTGCTGCCGCGTCGTCCTTCCTGCTGTTCGGTATCGCGCTGGTGTATGCTCAGTCTGGTAACCTCTCCTTCGTTGCGCTCGGCAAGAGCCTCGGCGACGGCATGCTGCATGAGCCGCTGCTGCTGGCGGGTCTGGGCATGATGATTGTTGGCCTCGGCTTCAAACTGTCTCTGGTTCCGTTCCACCTGTGGACGCCAGACGTATACCAGGGTGCTCCGGCACCGGTTTCCACCTTCCTGGCGACGGCGAGCAAAATCGCTATCTTCGGTGTGGTCATGCGTCTGTTCCTGTATGCACCGGTGGGTGAGAGTGAAGCGGTTCGCGTTGTGCTCGGCATTATCGCGTTCGTATCCATCATCTTCGGTAACCTGATGGCGCTGAGCCAGACCAATATCAAACGTCTGCTGGGCTACTCGTCTATCTCCCATCTGGGTTACCTGCTGGTGGCACTGATTGCGCTGCAAAGCGGTGAGATGTCGATGGAAACCGTGGGCGTGTATCTGGCAGGTTACCTGTTCAGCAGCCTCGGTGCGTTCGGCGTGGTAAGCCTGATGTCCAGCCCATACCGTGGCCCGGATGCGGATTCACTGTTCTCCTACCGTGGTCTGTTCTGGCACCGTCCGATTCTGTCCGCGGTGATGACAGTGATGATGCTCTCTCTGGCGGGTATCCCGATGACCTTGGGCTTTATCGGTAAGTTCTACGTGCTGGCCGTCGGTGTGCAGGCGCACCTGTGGTGGCTGACTGCGGGCGTGGTTATCGGCTCTGCAATCGGTCTGTATTACTACCTGCGTGTGGCGGTGAGTCTGTATCTGAGTGCACCTCAGCAACTCAACCGTGATGCCCCAACCAACTGGCAGTACAGCGCCGGTGGTATTGTGGTGCTGATCTCCGCGCTGCTGGTACTGATCTTCGGTATCTATCCGCAGCCGCTGATTGATATCGTGCAGCACGCGATGCCGCTGATGTAAAAACAAAAAACCCGCCTCGGCGGGTTTTTTTATGCTTTAAGCCAATTGCTTGCGACTAATCAACGGCCCATCAATCTTCTTCATCGAACGATCCAGCACTTCCTCAATCACCGACGACAGCTCGTTCAGCTCAAATTTCGCCACATACCCGTCAGCTTTCACTTTACGAATATGATCTTCGTTGGCGTTACCAGAAAGCGACGAGTGGATCACCACCGGAATATCTTTCAGTACCGGGTCGGTTTTGATTTTGCGCGTCAGCGTAAAACCGTCCATCTCTGGCATTTCGAGGTCGGTCAGCACCAGGGCAATTTTATCAGTGATCGGGACCCCTTCCGCCTGCGCCTGAGCAGCGAGAACGCCAATTTTTTCCCACGCATCTTTACCGGTGATATGTAGCTGCGCCGGGATCTCCATCGCCTGCAAACCTTTTTCCAGCATGGAGCGCGCGACTTTGGAATCTTCCGCGACAATCGCGACAGCACCCGGCTTGATATGGAATTTTGTGGTTTGCAGATTAGTGGCGTGCAGATCGTGGTTAGCTGGGGTGATGTCATACAGAATCTGCTCAACATCAAGCACCATCGCCAGTTCGTTGGTATCAGTCTTCTCGTCCAGACAGGCGATACTGGTGATGTAACGTCCGCTGACGGCGGTTTCCGCCGCGTGTACCTGTTTCCAGTCGAGGCGCATGATGTTCTCAACGGATTCCACGGCAAACGCCTGCACGCTGCGGGCATATTCTGTGATCAGCAGGATGTTGAGCCCCGTTGTCGGTTTACAACCCGCTACGGCGGCCAGGTCGATCACCGGAATCACCTGATCGCGAATATTCACCATCCCCATCAGCGGTGATTTCATCCCGGCGGGTTTCGTGAACTCTGGCATCGGCACAATTTCACGCAGCTTGAAAACGTTAATGCCAAAAAGCTCTGATTTGTTTTCGTCCAGAGACGTGCCCAGCCGGAATAACAACAGTTCAAAACGGTTCGACAGGGTCAGATTCGCCCTGTCATCAATATCTTTCTGGAAATTATCCATTCTACCCTCGAGAGAAATGCTGACCTTTTAATCGTTATCGGCATCCTGAGGGAAAAATGAAGGACTAAACGCTGACTTGAGTGAAATCTTCTGCCAGCTCACATTTCGGGAACACTGCGCGGCACTCAGCCAGCAGGCCTTCACATCCCCGAGCATCGTAGCGCGAGCTGACATGGGTAACGATCAGTTTCCCGACGCCTGCGTCACGGGCAAGCTGTGCCGCCTGACGGGTTGAGCTATGCCCACGGCTGTTGGCTTTCTCTTCCATGGCCGTTTCAAGCGTTGCTTCATGTACCATGACATCCACGCCCTGAGCCAGTCTCAATGCTGTCGGGCAGGGGGCGGTGTCGCCAAAAATCGCCAGTTTTTTGCCGGGCTGGGGTGCCGCGAGATAATCCTGACCATTGATAACGCGCCCATCCTCCAGCGTGACCGTCTCTCCCTGCTTCAGACGCTGGAACAGCGGCCCGGCCTTTACCCCCGCGGCGATTAACGCGGCGGCATCCAGTGCGCCGGGTTTGTCATGCGCTTCAATGCGGTAACCATAACACTCTACCGGATGGTTAAGAGGGTGAGCGGTGACGACATAATCTTCATCATCGAAAACCAGCCCCCCGGCGATCTCAACGACCTCCAGCGGATAATCAGTCCAGGACCCACTGAGGCGTAGCGTGGTTTCAACAAATTCCCGGATACCTGCAGGCCCGTAAATCGTCAGCGGATTAGCGTTCCCGGCCATTGAACGGCTGCACAGCAGGCCAGGCAGGCCAAACAGATGGTCACCATGCAGATGCGTGATAAAAATTTTATCCAGCTTGCCTGGGTGATAAGCGGTATGTAACAGCTGATGCTGTGTCCCTTCACCACAGTCAAACAGCCATAGCCCACCACGGGTTGGGTGTTTAAGATCCAGCAGAATCGCGGTCACATTTCGTGAGCGAGTTGGCACGCCAGCGGACGTACCCAGAAAAATCAGTTCCATAACGCAATCAGCCCTTTGCCGAACGGGGAGGGGTTTAGTATAACGTGATGAACCCCAGGAAGGAGACTGACATGATCCAGTGGCAAGATTTACACCATAGCGAGCTCACCGTTAATTCACTGTATGCACTGCTCAAACTGCGCTGCGAAGTGTTTGTGGTAGAACAGACCTGCCCGTATCAGGACATCGACGGCGACGATCTCGTCGGCGAGAACCGGCATATCCTCGGCTGGCGGGATAACGAGCTGGTGGCGTATGCGAGGATTCTGAAAAGCGAAGACGATTTCGAGCCTGTGGTGATTGGCCGCGTCATCATTAGCGGTAAGGCGCGCGGTGAAAAACTGGGCTATCAGCTGATGGAAAAAACGCTGGAGGCATGCCAGAAACAGTGGCCGGACAAGGCGTTATACCTGGGCGCGCAGGCGCACCTGCAATCTTTCTACGGTTATTTTGGCTTCACGCCGGTCACTGACGTATATGACGAAGACGGTATACCGCACATTGGCATGGCGCGGGAGGCTAAGCAGGCGTAATGGGTCGTCGTTGGCTATAGTTAGCGGACTGGTGTACTAACATGGAGAAAAATATGTCATTTCAATCCTGGGATACCCGTATCGATGACGACCTGACGTTATTGAGAGAAACGCTGGAAGAAGTATTACGTTCGTCGGGCGACCCTGCCGATCAGAAATATATTGAGCTGAAAGAACGTGCAGAACAGGCGCTAAATGACGTTAAAAACCGCGTCAGCCATGCGTCCGACACGTACTACTACCGCGCCAAAAAGGCGGTTTATCGTGCCGATGATTATGTTCACGAAAAACCGTGGAGAGGCATTGGTGTGGGCGCAGCTGTCGGGTTGGTGTTTGGGCTGCTTCTGGCTCGTCGTTAATTTTATGTTTAACGCTTAACCACTCCCTATACGTGGGTACTGCTATTTATAACCAGTACCCCGTATAATATGAGGTTTCAACAGGGAGAGGTTCGCGTGAATTCGATTTTCCTCGCGTTGGAGCACCTGCGTAGTCAGCTTACGCAAGCGTTACCCGCAATACCCGGTCTACGTCATTTCGACGTCACTTTCCCGTTAAACGACGCTTTCGATCCTCTTGCCTGGCTTGGCGCGCAGCAGTGCTATCCCCAGTTTTACTGGCAACAGCGTAATGGTGATGAGGAACTGGCTGCTCTGGGGGCTGTCACCCAATTCTCCTCGCTGGCGTTAGCCTCGCAGTTTTTGCGTGAGCAGAATGCGGCAAATGATACCCGTATTTGCGGCCTGAATGCATTTAACCCGGAGCAGGGCAGTCTCTTTTTACCTCGCCTGCTCTGGCGACGTTCCGCCGGAAATGCCACGTTGCGCCTGCAACTGTGGAGCGATGACTCTCTTCAGGACGATGCCCGCACCGCGTTGGATTTTCTGCAGCAACTCCATGCCGCCAGACCTATCCGCCCGCTATCTGTGCAGGTTGAGTGTGAAACCCATCATCCGCAAAAGCAGGAATGGCTAGAGCTTATCCGCAAGGCAACAGAGACTATCGCGCGCGGTGAATTTGAAAAGGTGGTCCTCGCCAGGGCAACCGATCTGCAGTTTAAACAGCGCGTTAACCCTGTCGCACTGATGGCCGCCAGCCGCGCCCTGAATTTAAATTGCTATCATTTCTGCATGGTTTTCGACGCCAGCAATGCGTTTCTCGGCTCAACGCCCGAGCGTCTCTGGCGGCGGCGGGGAAAATTGCTTCGTACCGAAGCGCTGGCGGGCACTGTCGCCAGTCATGTTGATGATAAACAAGCCCGGCGTTTGGGCGAATGGCTGCTGAATGATGATAAAAACCAACGCGAAAATATGTTGGTAGTGGAAGATATCTGTCAGCGCCTTCAGCACTTTACCCAGACGCTTGATGTGTTGCCTGCTCAGGTTGTGCGTCTGCGCAAAGTGCAGCATTTGCGCCGCTGTATCTGGACTGAGCTGAAACAGGCCAGTGATGAGCAGTGTTTACATATTCTGCAGCCTACGGCGGCCGTTGCCGGGCTGCCGCGTCAACCTGCACGGGCGTTTATCGAGAATGTAGAACCCTTTAACCGCGAGTGGTACGCCGGGTCGGCCGGGTATTTATCACCCGAACAAAGCGAGTTCTGCGTGGCGTTACGCTCTGCACGTGTCCAGGATGATGCCCTGCGGCTGTACGCCGGAGCCGGAATTGTCAGCGGGTCTGACCCGGAGCAGGAGTGGCAGGAGATAGAAAACAAAGCCGCAGGGTTGCGTTCTCTGCTCCTTAGGGATTAATACTGATTCGTGCATTCCCGATTCATATCAAAATTCCAAATTTTTCTATTATTTATACTGTGTCGTAATCTTGATTCCGGACAATCTCATGTCAGTAAGTTCTTTTAACCGGCGCTGGGCGGCGGTGATCCTTGAAGCCCTGACCCGCCATGGCGTCAGGCACGTGTGTATTGCGCCGGGTTCTCGCTCAACGCCGCTGACGCTGGCGGCCGCTGAAAACCGGGCATTCATTCACCATACTCATTTTGATGAACGCGGTCTTGGCCATCTGGCACTGGGGCTGGCGAAGGTCAGCAAAGAGCCTGTAGCGGTGATTGTCACCTCCGGTACTGCCGTGGCGAACCTCTATCCGGCACTGATTGAAGCCGGTTTAACCGGTGAAAAACTGATCCTGCTGACGGCTGACCGCCCACCTGAGCTTATCGACTGTGGCGCCAATCAGGCTATTCGTCAGCCGGGACTCTTTTCCTCGCACCCTTCGCAGACAATCTCGTTGCCGCGTCCCACGCAGGATATCCCGGCAAGCTGGCTGGTATCCACCGTCGATCACGCCATGGAGACATTGCGCAGTGGGGCGTTGCATATCAACTGCCCGTTTGCCGAACCGTTGTATGGCGAACTGGATAACACCGGGCTTGAGTGGCAGCACACCCTCGGTGACTGGTGGGAAAGTGAAAAACCGTGGCTGCGTGAGCAGACGCATCTTGAGAGTGTAAAACAACGTGACTGGTTCTTCTGGCGGCAAAAACGCGGCGTGGTTATCGCCGGGCGCATGAGCGCTGCTGAAGGAAAATGGGTTGCTGAATGGGCGCAAACACTTGGCTGGCCGCTGATTGGTGACGTGCTCTCCCAGACCGGCCAGCCGCTGCCGTGCGCCGATCTCTGGTTAGGAAATGCAAAAGCCGTCACTGAGCTTTCGCAGGCGCAGATTGTTGTCCAGCTTGGCTCAAGCTTAACCGGTAAGCGATTACTGCAATGGCAGGCAACGTGCACCCCGGAAGAATACTGGCTCGTTGATCCGCTGGAAGGGCGGCTCGACCCGGCGCACCATCGCGGGCGTCGTCTGGTCAGCCGTATCGACACCTGGCTTACGCTCCATCCGGCGGAAAAACGCAAACCCTGGGCCGTTGCGATCCCGGAACTTTCGCGTCATGCGTGGGAGCTCACCAAAGCGCATTGTGAAGCGTTTAGCGAGGCCGGACTGGCGCACCGTATTCGCCAGTATTTGCCTGAGCAGGGGCAACTGTTTGTCGGCAATAGCCTCGTTGTGCGTCTGATTGACGCGTTTTCGAAGCTGCCTGCGGGTTACCCGGTTTACAGCAACCGTGGCGCCAGCGGTATTGATGGGCTGATCTCAACGGCAGCAGGCGTGCAGCGCGCCAGCGCGAAATCGACGCTGGCAATCGTGGGCGATCTCTCTGCACTCTACGATCTCAACGCGCTGGCGCTGCTACGACAGGCGTCGGCCCCGTTTGTGCTGATTGTGGTCAACAACAACGGCGGGCAGATCTTCTCTCTCTTGCCAACGCCGCAAAGCGAGCGTGAACGCTTTTACCTGATGCCGCAGAATGTCCAGTTTGAACACGCCGCGGCGATGTTCAGCCTGAAATACCATCGCCCTGAAAACTGGGAACAGCTTGATATAGCGCTGAGCACCGCCTGGAAACAGCCGGGAGCAACGCTGATTGAGCTGGTGGTGAATGATGCTGACGGCGCGCAGATGCTGCAAAGCCTGCTGGCACAGGTGAGCCAGCTGTGATCCTCTCGGGTGTGCAACAGGCTGGAAAACCAGGTAATCCCTGGCTGGTCTTTTTGCACGGTTTCTCCGGGGATTGCCGTGAGTGGCAGGTGGTTGGCGAGAAACTCAGCAATTATCCCCGGCTGTACCTGGATCTACCGGGGCACGGTGGCTCCGGGAATATTGGCGTGACGGGGTTCAACGAGATGAGCAATATGCTCACCCGAACCTTGCTTAGTTACAACATACTTAACTTCTGGCTTATCGGGTACTCCCTCGGCGGCCGCGTTGCGATGTTCCATGCCTGCCAGCAGCCACAGGGGCTGCAGGGGGTGATTGTGGAAGGTGGGCATCCGGGTTTGCAGGATGACGAAGAGCGCAACAGGCGGCGGGTATCTGATCGCCGCTGGGCACAGCGTTTTCGTACTGAATCGCTGAATAAAGTCTTTACTGACTGGTATCAACAGCCCGTGTTCACCTCCCTGACGGACACCCAGCGCGAAGCGCTGGTTACTTTGCGCAGTCAGAACAACGGCACGACGCTGGCGATGATGCTGGAGGCGACATCGCTGGCCGTGCAGCCTGATTTGCGTGCCGCGCTCAGCGCCCGCAATTTCCCATTTGAATATTTATATGGTGAACATGATGACAAGTTTACGGCCCTTGCCGCGAAACTGAACGCCGTTCGCCATGCAATTCCCAACGCCGGACACAACGCCCACCGGGAAAACCCGGGTGCAGTTGCTGCGTGTCTGGCTCAGATACTGCGTCTTCGATAAAGGACTCTCTATGATCTATCCTGATGAACACATGCTCTATGCTCCGGTTGAATGGCAAGACTGCTCCGAAGGTTATACCGACATCCGTTACCACAAATCCGCAGACGGCATTGCTAAAATCACCATCAATCGTCCACAGGTACGTAACGCCTTTCGTCCGCTGACCGTGAAAGAGATGATCCAGGCGCTGGCAGATGCGCGCTATGACGACAACATCGGCGTGATTGTTCTGACCGGCGAAGGTAACAAAGCGTTTTGCTCCGGTGGCGATCAGAAAGTGCGCGGTGACTACGGCGGATACCAGGATGATGCGGGTACACACCACCTGAACGTGCTCGATTTCCAGCGTCAGATCCGTACCTGTCCAAAACCGGTCGTGGCGATGGTGGCAGGCTATTCCATCGGTGGCGGTCATGTGCTGCACATGATGTGCGATCTGACGATTGCCGCAGAGAACGCTATTTTCGGCCAGACTGGCCCGAAAGTGGGCTCTTTCGACGGCGGCTGGGGTGCCTCTTACATGGCGCGCATTGTCGGGCAGAAAAAAGCCCGCGAAATCTGGTTCCTGTGCCGTCAGTACAATGCTCAGGAAGCGCTGGATATGGGGCTGGTCAATACTGTCGTACCGATTGCCGATCTCGAAAAAGAGACCGTGCGCTGGTGTCGTGAAATGCTGCAAAACAGCCCGATGGCGCTGCGCTGCCTGAAAGCCGCGCTGAACGCCGACTGTGACGGTCAGGCGGGTCTGCAGGAACTGGCGGGCAACGCCACGATGCTGTTCTACATGACCGAAGAAGGTCAGGAAGGGCGCAACGCGTTTAACGAAAAACGCCAGCCAGACTTCAGCAAATACAAACGGAACCCGTAATGCGTCGCGCGCAGGTTTACCGCTGGCAGATACCGATGGACGCGGGTGTGGTACTGCGTGAACGGCGGTTAAAAACCCGTGACGGCTTCTTCGTTCATCTGCAGCAGGGTGAGCGGGAAGGCTGGGGGGAGGTTTCACCTCTGCCGGGCTTTAGCCTTGAGTCGCTGGATGACGCGCAGTCTGCATTACTGGCGTGGGCCGGAGAGTGGCGTGAGGGAGCGGATCCGGCGTTGCCGGACGTTCCTTCCGTGGCTTTTGGCATTAGCTGCGCGCTGGCGGAACTCGACGGTAGTTTGCCTGAAGAGGCTAATTACCGTGCAGCACCGCTCTGCACCGGCGATCCGGACGAACTGTTCGCCCTGCTTTCCGCTATGCCCGGTGAGAAAGTGGCGAAAATCAAAGTTGGCCTGTACGAAGCGGTGAGAGACGGAATGGTCGCTAACCTCCTGCTGGAAGCGATCCCGGATCTGCATCTGCGTCTGGATGCTAACCGCGCGTGGACGCCACTTAAGGCACAGCAATTCGCGAAGTACGTGAATCCGGCATACCGCAGTCGCATTGCCTTCCTGGAAGAACCGTGTAAAACCCGCGATGATTCGCGTGCGTTTGCCCGCGAAACGGGGATTGCCATCGCCTGGGATGAAAGCCTGCGCGAAGCGGATTTTGAATTTGTCGCCGAACCCGGCGTCAGCGCGGTAGTGATTAAACCAACGCTGACCGGCAGTCTGGCGAAAGTGCGCGAGCAGGTCGCAGCGGCACATGCGTTGGGGTTGACGGCGGTGATCAGCTCCTCCATCGAATCCAGCCTTGGGCTGACCCAACTGGCACGTATCGCTGCCTGGTTAACGCCAGACACGATCCCAGGTCTCGACACGCTAAACCTGATGCAGGCTCAGCTTATTCGCCAGTGGCCGGACAGTCCGCTGCCGTGCCTCGACGTTGAGGCGCTGGAGCCATTGCGATGAGTTTTACCGACTGGCCGTGGCGGCACTGGTGTGCGCAGGCTGCCGATAAGCCGGCGCTGAGGCTGAACGATGAGGTGCTTACCTGGCAACAGCTGTGTGCGCGTGTCGACCACCTTGCGGCAGGATTTCAGCAGCAGGGCGTCGGAGAGGGCGACGGTGTGCTGCTGCTGGCCCATAATCATCCGCAAACCTTGACGGCATGGCTGGCACTGCTCCAGTGCGGGGCGCGCATTCTTCCCGTTAACCCGCAGTTGCCGCGTCATCTGCTGGATGTTCTGCTTCCGCAGATGACCCTGCGCTTTGCGCTGGTGCTGGACGGCATCTACGACGATCTTCCCGTCCTGAACATGTACGAGCATGCTGGCGAACATCGCGTTACGTGGCAACCGGCGCGGTTGGCCTCCATGACGCTGACCTCCGGCTCCAGCGGGTTGCCGAAAGCGGCGGTCCATACCTGCGAAGCCCATCTTGCCAGCGCGCGCGGCGTGCTGGCGCTGATGCCCTACGGTGATGAGGATGACTGGTTACTTTCGCTTCCGCTGTTTCATGTTTCCGGTCAGGGGATTTTATGGCGCTGGTTGCAGGCCGGGGCACGTTTAACCGTTCGCGAAAAGCAGCCGCTTGAGCAGGCACTGCAGGGCTGTACCCACGCTTCTCTGGTACCGACACAGCTCTGGCGTCTGCTTAACACTCAGCTTCATATTGCGCTGAAAGCCGTTCTGCTCGGCGGAGCGGCAATTCCTGTTGAACTGACAGAGAAAGCGCGAAAACAGGGCGTTCGCACCTTCTGTGGCTATGGCTTGACGGAGTTTGCTTCAACAGTCTGTGCGAAAGAGGCGGACGGCGAGCCGGATGTGGGCGGTGTACTGCCGGGCAGAGAAGTGCAGGTGGTTGACGGTGAAGTCTGGATCAAAGCGCAAAGTATGGCCTCAGGCTACTGGCGTGACGGGGCGTTGATCCCGCTGACGAATGAGCAGGGCTGGTTCGCGACCCGCGATCGCGGTGAATGGCATGATGACCGGCTGACAATTCTGGGGCGTATGGACAACCTCTTTTTTAGCGGCGGAGAAGGGATCCAGCCTGAAAGTCTTGAGCGGGTTATCGCCCGTCATCCGCAAATTAACCAGGTGTTTATCGTCCCGCTGGACGATGCCGAGTTTGGGCAGCGCCCGGTAGCCGTGGTGGAGTGTGAACCGGGAACGGATATCACCTGTTTACCTGACTGGGTCCGGGATAAACTGGCGCGTTTTCAGCAACCCGTCCGGTGGCTAGTGTTGCCGACTGAGCTCAAAAATGGCGGCATTAAGGTCTCCCGTCGCGCGCTGCAACAGTGGGTGAATGCATCGCTTAAGGGATAGTAGCCGTTTCAAATAGTTACAATCTACCGGCTTGCCGCACGCAGAGTGCTTGATCCCATGGAGACTCCGGTTAAAATCTCGCGGTTTTGGGACTTCTTTATAATAATTGTGCGGGATCACGACAATGAAAAAAGTGGCATTACTGGGCTTCGGCCTGATGGTTGTTTCTGCGGCGGCTAACGCCATTAGTATTAACGGCTCGGCGGGTCAGGATTACACCCACCTGGGCTTTGGCATGGGCACCGAGACTTCTGGTCTGGCAATGACCGGTGGCTGGACACATAACGATGACGACGGCGACGCAGCCAGCCTTGGCCTGGGTCTGAACATTCCTCTTGGTCCGTTCCTGGCCACTGTCGGCGGTAAAGGTATTTATACCAACCCGAACGACGGTGATGAAGGCTATGCGGCGGCAGTGGGTGGCGGTCTGCAGTGGAAAATTGGCGACAGCTTCGGTCTGTTTGGTGAGTATTACTATTCCCCGGACTCGCTCTCCAGCGGCATTGAAAGCTATGAAGAAGCCAACGCCGGTGCGCGCTGGACCATCATGCGTCCAATTACCATCGAAGCAGGCTATCGCTACCTGAACCTGGCCGGTAAAGACGGCAACCGCGACAACGCGCTGGCTGATGGCCCTTACGTGGGCGTCAGCGCAGGTTTCTAATCACTCCGGCGCGGCATTCTGTCGCGCCAGTTTCTCTCTTCTCCATCCTGCGTTTGCGTTATAGTGTTTTGACCATTTAAGCGGGAGAACATAATGATTAACGTGGAGATGTTATCCACCGGCGATGAAGTGCTGCATGGACAGATTATCGACACCAATGCTGCCTGGCTTGCCGATCTTTTCTTTGAGCAAGGATTACCGTTAACGCGCCGCAACACGGTGGGCGACAATCTTGAGTCACTGGTCAATATCCTGCGTGAGCGCAGCGAACAGTGTGACGTGCTGATTGTGAATGGCGGACTTGGCCCCACCAGTGACGATCTCAGCGCACTGGCCGCCGCCACAGCAAAAGGTGAAGGGCTGGTGCTGCACGAGGCGTGGCTCTCGCAGATGGAGCGCTTTTTCTCCGAACGTGGCCGCGTCATGGCACCCAGCAACCGCAAACAAGCTGAAATTCCCGCCAGCGCTGAGTTGGTTGACAACCCGGTCGGTACCGCATGTGGATTTGCCATGCAGCTGAACCGCTGCCTGATGTTCTTCACGCCGGGCGTACCCTCAGAATTTAAAGTGATGGTCGAGCAGCAGATCCTGCCGCGCCTTCGCGATCGTTTTACCCTGCCTGAACCCCCGATTTGCCTGCGTCTGACCACTTTTGGCCGCTCGGAAAGCGACCTGGCCCAGAGTCTTGATCACCTGCAACTGCCGCCTGACGTATCAATGGGGTATCGGTCCTCCATGCCAATCATTGAACTCAAGCTGACGGGGCCTGCAGAGCAGAAAGCGGCGATGCTGGCACTCTGGCCTGAGGTGCAGCGTGTGGCGGGTGAAAGCCTGATCTTCGAAGGGACGGAAGGGTTGCCCGCGCAGATTGCGAAGCAGCTGCAGTCTCGTCAGCTGAGCGTGACCTTAAGCGAGCAGTTCACCGGCGGCCTGCTGGCGCTGCAGCTGTCGCGCGTCAATGCGCCGCTGTTGGCCAGCGAAGTGGTGCCGTTCCAGCAGGAGACGCTGGCGCAGACCGCCCGTTGGGCTTCTGAAAGAAGGGTAAAACATTTTGCCGGGCTGGCGCTGTTTGTCGGTGGGCTGGATGAGGAATACCTGAACTTTGCGCTGGCGACACCGGAAGGCACGTATGCCCTGAGGGTAAAAATGAGTATCACCCGCCACAGCCTGGCGATACGGCAGGAAGTTTGCGCCATGATGGCGCTGAACATGCTGCGCCGCTGGTTGAATGGCAAAGAGGTTGCCAGCGAGCACGGCTGGATAAACGTTGTCGAGTCGCTGTTCGTTGAGTAAAACACTGACCGGGGCTTCTCGCCCCGGCCATGTTCAGCCCAGAGCCCTCGCCAGTATGGTGATCGGATGTTCGCAGCGCTTGCTGGTGGACATCTCTATTTGCCACTTGCAGGTTTCGCAGTCGGTTACCACGATATCCGCGCCGCTTTCCTCAATCTGACGGAACAGTGGGGCGCCAATCGCCTGTGACGTTTCGTAATTTTCACTTTTGAAGCCGTACGTTCCCGCAATACCGCAGCAGCGGGAATCCAGCACCGTCAGCTCCAGCCCAGGAATTAAGCGTAGCAGTTCAAGCGTATAGAGCGACCAGCCCATTTTTTCCATGTGGCAGGGCGTGTGATACACCACTTTCAGCGGCAATTTCCCCAGCGGCAACGTCTGCCCGCTATCCAGTTTGCGCCACAGGAAGCGTGTTGCCAGTTCAATGTGCTCGCGCAGCCCGGTGTTATCCACGTCCAGCAGATGCGGGTACTCATCTCGCAGGGTGAAGGTACAGGTAGACGAGGTGGCCAGCACCGGAATCCCCCTGTCGACGATGGCTTCACGCAGTGAGGTGACATTGCTTTTGGCCTGCTTGCGCGCTTTATCCGTAAATCCGTTGGCGATCAGTGGTACACCGCAGCATTTTTCCTTACTAAGTAACTGTACGCCCGTCCCCATCGCATTCAGCACTTTAAGCAGATCTTTACCCAACTGCGGGTGGTTGTAATTCACATAGCAGCCATGGAAGAACGCCACCTGTTCGGCATACTGCGCCTGTTGCGCCGCGACGGATTTATACCAGCGACGGAAGGTACCGTGAGAATATTTCGGCAGGCTGCGGTGATGGTCTATTTTCAGTGTCGCATCCAGCAGCTGGCGCACCGGTTTGAGCGCTGTCGCCGCATTCACCAGCGGGGCGAACGGCGTCGAGATGCTCCCCATCAAATCGGTGTGACTGAGAATGGCATCCCGCAATGATGGCTTTTGCGTGCTATAACGCGCCCGGGCGCGCTGGATAATGTCGCCAATGTTGACATCTGATGGGCAGGCAACTTCACAGCGTTTGCAGTTGATGCAGTACTTCAGCGCCTCATCATACAGCTTGCCGTCCTTCAGACGCAGACGCTCACCGTCCGGCCCGGCCTGTTTCGGACCAGGATAACGTGGATTTACGCCGCTGACCGGGCAGACGGTAGTACACACCGTGCATTTAATGCAGCTTTCGAAACGGGTATCGCTCATTGTTCAGCCTCCATGCGCTGGCTAATCTGCTCTGCCACATACAGCGCCGTGACGGCGCAGACCCCGCCACCGCAGCCCTGGGCGATAGGATCATATCCGCCAAGAAGCGAGCCGATAGCAAAGAGATTCCTGACTGACTTACCCGAAAGTTGCGGGTGCAGGTGGTTATCGACAATGACGCCGAACTGTTGCCAGGGCTGTGGCGTGAAGAAATCACTCTGATACCAGTCCGCGCGGGAGGCGCTTTGCCGGACATCCAGACCCATTATGGCTTCGCGGATGCCGTCCCGACTGCTCAGCAGCCCGTTACTGAAGAAACTGCCGCTTGCCAGCACCGTAAAGCGGGCGCGAAGCGGAATATCATCGTGGTTGCGCGTCCAGATTTCGCTCACTTCCCCGTCAGTCAGGGTGATTTTTTTCACCTCATCACCCGCCATCCAGACGCCACCCTGCGCAACAAATTTGCGCTGGAGCTGGGTATGCAGGCGAATACCGGGAACCGAAGGGGGGAGCGTTGGCAGTAAACCGAGTGTGCAGGGCAGTCGATCGGACAGCCAGCGCCAGAGTCGATTGTCGTTTAAGCCAAAGCAGGCGGGCATAAAAAGCGCATCGCACCCTTCTGCAAGCGGTTTGAGCGCCTCATACAGCAGCGGCCATCTCTCTTCATGATCAAGAAAACGGGCAATATTCACCGCGCGAAACTCGCTCGGGTTGTCGCGCAGGACATCAAGCTCAGGCAGCTCTATTTCTGCCGTTTCAGCGTTTACCCCCTGGCGACAAAGTGATGCCGCCGCGAGATGGGGCTGAAAATCCAGAAAACCGCTAATACCTACCACCCGCACACGCGCTGAGTTGAGCGGGGTAACGGGCACCTCCTCCGGGCTGAGCCAGGCGGAGCGTAGGGTGCCGAGTGGTGTAACACGCTGATGATTTTGCCTGGCGCTTCCCTGCAGACGAGCGCCGCAATCCGCCAGTAGCGCTTCGGTTTCCAGGGCAAAGCGATCGATATGCTGCGCGCCTGTCAGGTGATAAGGGTGCTCTGGCGGAAGTTTTTCTCGGTACGTTTCGTCCACCAGATCCAGCGAGCCCGACGAGAAGTGCAGGGCGCTCTGACCCCGGGTGATAATGGCGCAGCGTAGCCCCTGTTTTGTGAGTTTGATGCCACAGAGCAGACCCGCCAGCCCGCCGCCGACGATCACGGTATCAAATTTCATCGTGTTGCTCCTTCTCCAGACCGCAAAGCCCCTGGTAGACCCAGCGGGTAAATTCACTTTCACGCAGAGCATCGCCCCAGGCGACAGGCTGAATACCTTTCCAGCGCTCGTTTAAAAAAGCACTGAGTTGATCGAGCGACTGGGTCGCGGTGGTGGTATGAAAGCGTTGCAATAACCCGGCGGCACGGCAGGCGCACAATTCACCCTGACACGTCCCCATTCCAACCCGGGTGCGGCGGCGGAGATCGAGCAGAGAATTGACGGTCAGATTTTCCACCGCATATTGTACTTCGCCCGCGGTTACGGCTTCGCACTCGCAGACCAGGCTGCGACTAAGCCGGCCTTCGCCCAGCCAGACCGGCGTCCTGTCACCATGACGATAGATGGCCGAACCGCGCAGAGGAGCGGGCAGGGAGATAATTTTTTGCAGCGTCTTCTCGGTAGACTGACGTGAGCCGGGAAGGGGCTGTTCTGCCGTTTTGCACGGCTCGGTGTTGCCCAGTTTGCGGCAGACGGCATCGGTTGCCCATTCGGCCATCAGACGATAGGTCATCAGTTTGCCACCGGTGATGGTGATAAACCCTTCCATGCCGTCGCGTTCAGCATGATCGAGCAGCACAATGCCCCGGCTGACGTTACGCCCGCTTGGGTCGTTATCGCTGGCAACTAACGGACGCACACCCGCGTAGGCGCGCAGGATCCGGGTCTGCGCCATCACCGGGGCCAGTTTTTCCCCTTCACGCAGCAGAATATCCACTTCTTCAGCAGTGACGCGGTTGTAATCAATCTCGCTATAGTCCACGTGGGTTGAGGTGGTACCGATTAATGAAATGGTATCGCCCGGAACCAGAATATCGGCATCAGACGGTTTACGGCAGCGGTTAATCACATGGTTATTGATGCGATGGTCGAGGATCAGCAGCGAGCCTTTTGCCGGAAACATGCGAACGGACAAGTCGGCATACTCGGCAATCCGCTGCCCCCAGATCCCCGCCGCATTGACGACCACGGAAGCATAAAGTTCGCTGTGTTCGTTATATTGCGTATTAAAAAGCCGCACGCCACGGACGCGGTTACCTTCCCGGATAAGCCCGGTCACTTCATGCCCGGTCAGGATGTGCGCGCCATGTTCGCGGGCATCAAGCATATTGGCGGCCGTCAGGCGGAAGGGATCAACCGTGCCGTCTGGCACTTTTACCGCCCCTGTCAGGATCGGGTTGACGGAGGGCTCAATGCGCCGCGCCAGGGCCGGGTCAATGGCCTCGGCCTGAATCCCCGCCGCGCGACAGGCGGTAATAAAGGTAGCCTGAAAGGCGAGATCGTCTTCGGGAAGCGTGATAAACAAGCCGTCTGTAGGTTCAATGCAGTGGCGAGCAATTCGCCGCAGGATCTGGTTTTCGGCAATACATTCACGAGCTGATTCGCCATCGGTAACGGCGTAGCGGGCACCGCTGTGAAGCAGGCCATGATTGCGCCCGGTGGCGCCTGTCGCAATATCATGGCGCTCCAGAAGCGTGACGCTCAACCCCCTGAGTGCGCAATCACGTGCGATGCCGGCACCGGTCGCACCGCCGCCAATGATAATCACATCGCTGTAGCGTGGATCGTGAATTGTCATTGTCATCCCTCTGTGTTCGTTTTTTTACCATTTAGCCACATGAAAACTATGGTTTGTTTGATTTCGAACACAAACGAGCGAAATTCGAAAGTGAAACGTGATTTCATGCGCTTTTTTGCGCATCCTGTCATATTTCTGTAACAATCTGTGCGTTGATTCACAGTAACAATCACCGTGATTTCTTAACATCGCCGCCTCTCTGGAGTATGGGGCAGTAAAACCCCTGTAAATTCAATACCTGGCCACGGAGGCTGTCATGCTCAGTATCTTCAAACCCGCGCCGCATAGTGCGCGTCTGCCTGAGGCAGAAATTGATCCGCTATACCGTCGTCTGCGTTGGCAAATTTTCCTGGGGATTTTCTTCGGGTACGCGGCGTACTACCTGGTGCGTAAAAACTTCGCGCTCGCCATGCCTTATCTGGTGGAGCAGGGCTTTTCGCGTGGTGATTTGGGGTTCGCGCTGTCGGGAATTTCCATTGCCTACGGTTTTTCCAAATTCATTATGGGTTCCGTGTCGGATCGCTCGAACCCGCGTGTGTTTCTGCCAGCCGGTCTGATCCTGGCGGCTGCGGTGATGTTGTTTATGGGCTTTGTGCCGTGGGCAACCTCCAGTATTGCCATCATGTTCGTGCTGCTGTTCCTCTGCGGCTGGTTCCAGGGAATGGGATGGCCACCATGCGGACGCACCATGGTGCACTGGTGGTCGCAGAAGGAACGTGGCGGCATCGTGTCGGTATGGAACTGTGCGCATAACGTGGGAGGCGGTATTCCACCGCTGCTGTTCCTGTTGGGGATGGCCTGGTTCAACGACTGGCACGCGGCGCTCTATATGCCTGCTTTCGGTGCTATCGTCGTGGCGATTATCGCTTTCGCGCTGATGCGCGACACGCCTCAGTCCTGCGGTTTGCCTCCGATCGAAGAGTACAAAAACGACTATCCGGATGATTACAGCAAGGAGCACGAAGAAGAGCTGACGGCAAAACAGATCTTCATGAAGTACGTCCTGCCGAACAAGCTGCTGTGGTACATCGCGGTGGCGAACGTGTTCGTTTACCTGCTGCGCTATGGCATCCTCGACTGGTCGCCAACCTACCTGAAAGAGGTGAAGCACTTCGCGCTGGATAAATCCTCCTGGGCCTACTTCCTGTACGAATATGCCGGGATCCCAGGCACGCTGCTTTGCGGCTGGATGTCGGACAAAGTGTTTAAAGGTAACCGCGGTGCGACAGGCGTGTTCTTTATGACCCTGGTGACCATCGCCACCGTGGTGTACTGGCTTAACCCGCCGGGCAATCCGGGTGTGGACATGGCTTGTATGATTGTCATCGGCTTCCTGATTTACGGTCCGGTGATGCTGATCGGTCTGCATGCCCTGGAGCTGGCGCCGAAAAAAGCGGCGGGCACGGCGGCAGGCTTTACCGGCCTGTTTGGCTACCTCGGCGGGTCGGTCGCGGCAAGCGCCATTGTGGGCTACACCGTTGACTTCTTCGGCTGGGACGGCGGCTTTATGGTGATGATTGGCGGTAGCGTGCTGGCGGTTCTGCTGCTGATTGTTGTGATGATCGGCGAAAAACGTCACCACGCTGAAGTGCTGGCGCGTCGTCAATAAGGAGCATTGCGATGAAATTAACTCAGTTAGCCACCGGTCTGCTGCTAGTCGGTTTGATGACAGGCTCTGCGCTGGCGGCAGATAAAATCGTTATTGCCCACCGCGGCGCAAGCGGCTATCTGCCGGAGCATACGCTCCCGGCAAAAGCGATGGCCTATGCGCAGGGCGCGGATTACCTGGAGCAGGATCTGGTGATGACGAAGGACGACCAGCTGGTCGTCCTGCATGACCACTATCTTGACCGCGTGACGGACGTGGCGGAGCGTTTCCCGGACCGCGCCCGCAAAGATGGCCGTTTCTACGCCATCGACTTCACGCTGGCGGAAATTCGCTCGCTGAAGTTTACCGAAGGCTTTGAGATCGAAAACGGCAAGAAGGTGCAGGTCTATCCGGGACGCTTCCCGATGGGCAAATCTGACTTCCGGATCCATACCTTCCAGGAAGAGATTGAGTTTGTTCAGGGGCTGAACCACTCAACCGGTAAAAATATCGGTATCTACCCGGAAATCAAAGCGCCGTGGTTCCACCACCAGGAAGGGAAAGACATTGCGGCCAAAACGCTGGACGTACTGAAGCAGTACGGATACACCAGCAAAAAGGACAAGGTGTATCTGCAGTGTTTTGACGCCGCTGAGTTGAAGCGCATCAAAACCGAGCTGGAGCCGAAGAGGGGGATGGATCTCAATCTGGTGCAGCTGATTGCCTATACCGACTGGAACGAAACCCAGGAGAAGCAGCCGGACGGGAAGTGGGTGAACTACAACTACGACTGGATGTTTAAGCCGGGTGCGATGAAGCAGATAGCGCAGTACGCCGATGGCATCGGGCCGGATTATCACATGCTGGTGGCGGAAGGCTCAACGCCTGGGCACGTGAAGTTGACGGCGATGGTGAAAGAGGCGCATGCCAGCAAGATGCAGGTCCATCCGTACACGGTGCGTGCAGACCAGTTGCCGCCGTATGCCACGGACGTGAATCAGCTTTACGACGTGCTGTATAACCAGGCGGGCGTGGACGGACTGTTTACGGATTTCCCGGATAAAGCAGTGACGTTCTTAAAATAGAAAAAGGGCCGTAAGGCCCTTTTTTACATCTCGATCTCGATATCGCCTTTTGCCCGGCAGCAGCAGGGCAAAATTTCCCCTTCACTGATAAAGGCCAGCGGCTCGGTCAGCCAGTCCACCTGACCTGTCACCAGACGGCAGCGACAGGAGCCGCAATAGCCTTCACGACACTGATACTCAACCGCCACCTGGTTCGCCTCAAGCGCCACCAGCAGAGAAGGGTGCTCTTCCTGACACAGCACTTCGGTGCCAGAAAGACGTAGCGTTACGCGTGTCATCAGAGCTGGAAGTTGCTCAGGTCGTCAGTATCAACTTCGGAGTCAATCTGACCGACCAGGTAAGAACTCACTTCCACTTCCTGCGGCGCAACCTGCACGTTATCCGATACCAGCCAGGTGTTGATCCACGGGATGGGGTTGGAGCGCGTCTGGAACGGCAGGTCGAGGCCGACAGCCTGCATACGGATGTTGGTGATGTACTCAACGTACTGGCACAGAATGTCTTTGTTCAGGCCAATCATGGAGCCGTCGCGGAACAGGTAGTCTGCCCACTCTTTCTCCTGCTGGGCCGCCAGCACGAACAGGTCATAGCACTCCTGTTTGCACTCTTCGGCGATTTCCGCCATTTCCGGGTCGTCCACGCCGCTGCGCAGCAAGTTCAGCATGTGCTGGGTGCCGGTCAGGTGCAGGGCTTCGTCACGGGCGATAAGACGGATGATTTTGGCGTTACCTTCCATCAGCTTGCGTTCGGCAAAGGCGAAAGAGCAGGCAAAGCTCACGTAGAAGCGAATGGCTTCCAGCGCGTTGACGCTCATCAGGCACAGATACAGCTGTTTTTTCAGCGCACGCAGGTTCACGGTAACGGTTTTGCCGTTCACGTTATGGGTACCTTCGCCCAGCAGATGCCAGTAACTGGTCATCTCGATCAGTTCGTCGTAGTAGTGAGCAATGCCTTCTGCGCGTTTCTGGATCTGCTCGTTGGTGACGATATCGTCAAACACCACCGCCGGATCGTTAACGATATTGCGAATGATATGGGTGTAAGAACGGGAGTGGATCGTCTCAGAGAACGCCCAGGTTTCCACCCAGGTTTCCAGTTCCGGAATGGAGATCAGCGGCAGCAGCGCCACGTTCGGGCTGCGGCCCTGAATGGAGTCCAGCAGCGTCTGGTACTTCAGGTTGCTGATGAAGATATGTTTTTCGTGATCCGGCAGCGACTGGTAATCAATACGGTCGCGGGAGACGTCAACCTCTTCCGGGCGCCAGAAGAAGGAGAGTTGCTTTTCAATCAGCTTTTCGAAGATGTCATATTTTTGCTGATCGTAGCGTGCCACGTTGACTGGCTGGCCGAAGAACATCGGCTCTTTGAGCTGGTCGTTTTTCGTCTGTGAAAAGGTGGTGTATGCCATGAATTGGAGTCCTGTCTTACGAAATAAAGGCGGGGAAATCCCCGCCCTTTATTAGATCTTACATGCGCCGCTTTCGCAGCCATCGTCCTGAATTGACGGTACAAGGTCGTCCTGCGCGTCTTCTGCACCATCTCGGGTGTTGTGATAGTACAGGGTTTTCACGCCAAATTTATAGGCAGTGAGCAGGTCTTTCAGCAGTTGCTGCATCGGTACCTTACCTGACGGGAAGCGCGTTGGGTCGTAGTTGGTGTTTGCAGAGATCGACTGGTCGATAAACTTCTGCATGATCCCAACCAGCTGCAGGTAGCCGTCGTTGTTTGGCATTTCCCACAGCAGCTCGTAGTTGTTACCCAGCGTCTCGTAATCCGGCACCACCTGGCGCAGAACACCGTCTTTCGACGCTTTAATGCTGACGTGGCCGCGAGGTGGCTCGATACCGTTGGTGGCGTTAGAGATCTGCGAAGAGGTCTCAGACGGCATCAGGGCAGAGAGCGTAGAGTTACGCAGGCCATAAGTCTTAATGGATTCGCGAAGGCCTTCCCAGTCCAGATGCAGCGGCTCGCTGACAATCGCGTCCAGATCTTTTTTGTAGGTATCGATCGGCATAATGCCTTTCGCGTAGGTGGTTTCGTTAAACCACGGGCACGCACCTTGCTCTTTCGCCAGCTCGTTGGACGCTTTCATCAGATAATACTGAATAGCTTCAAACGTCTGGTGGGTCAGGTTATTGGCGCTGCCGTCAGAGTAACGCTTGCCGTTTTTCGCCAGCCAGTAGGCAAAGTTGATCACACCAATGCCCAGGGTACGACGACCCATTGCACCACGTTTAGCGGCCGGGATTGGGTAATCCTGGTAGTCCAGCAGGGCATCCAGCGCACGAACCGCCAGCACGGCCAGCTCTTCCAGCTCGTCGAGGCTCTTAATCGCACCCAGGTTGAACGCAGACAGCGTACACAGCGCAATTTCACCGTTTTCGTCGTTAACATCGTCCAGCGGCTTGGTCGGCAGGGCGATTTCCAGGCACAGGTTAGACTGGCGCACTGGCGCAACAGCCGGATCAAACGGGCTGTGGGTGTTGCAGTGGTCAACGTTCTGGATGTAGATACGGCCGGTAGAGGCACGTTCCTGCATCATCAGAGAGAACAGGTCTACCGCTTTCACACGCTGTTTACGGATGCTGTCGTCTTTCTCATATTTGGTGTACAGACGTTCGAACTCATCCTGATCAGCGAAGAACGCGTCGTACAGGCCAGGGACGTCGGACGGGCTGAACAGGGTGATGTCTTCACCTTTCAGCAGACGGGTGTACATCAGTTTGTTGATCTGTACGCCGTAGTCCATGTGACGCACGCGGTTGCCTTCCACGCCACGGTTGTTTTTCAGTACCAGCAGGCTTTCCACTTCCAGGTGCCACATCGGGTAGAACAGGGTCGCAGCACCGCCGCGTACGCCGCCCTGAGAGCAGGATTTAACCGCCGTCTGGAAGTGCTTATAGAACGGGATACAGCCGGTGTGGAATGCTTCACCGCCGCGAATTGGGCTGCCCAGAGCACGGATGCGACCGGCGTTGATACCGATACCAGCACGCTGGGAAACGTATTTCACAATGGCGCTGGAGGTGGCGTTGATAGAATCCAGGCTGTCACCACACTCGATCAGCACGCAGGAGCTGAACTGGCGGGTAGGGGTGCGCACGCCAGACATGATTGGCGTAGGCAGAGAAATTTTGAACGTGGATACCGCATCATAGAAACGCTTCACATATTCCAGACGGGTTTCACGTGGGTAGTTAGAGAACAGGCAAGCGGCCACCAGAATATAGAGGAACTGGGCGCTTTCGTAGATCTCACCGGTCACACGGTTTTGAACCAGGTATTTGCCTTCGAGCTGCTTCACCGCCGCGTAGGAGAAGTTCATGTCGCGCCAGTGATCGATAAACCCGTTCATCTGCTCGAACTCTTCTTCCGTATAGTCTTCCAGCAGATGCGTGTCGTATTTGCCCAGCTCAACCATTTTCACTACGTGATCGTAAAGCGCAGGCGGCTCAAACTGGCCGTAGGCTTTTTTGCGCAGGTGGAAAATGGCCAGGCGTGCAGCCAGGTACTGATAATCCGGTGCTTCACGGGAGATCAGATCCGCCGCCGCTTTAATGATGGTTTCATGGATATCAGACGTTTTGATGCCGTCGTAGAACTGGATGTGAGATTTCAGTTCAACCTGGGAGATAGATACGTTGTTCAGTCCTTCTGCTGCCCAGTCGAGAACTCGATGGATTTTGTCCAGATTGATACGCTCGGTGGTACCGTCGCGCTTTGTCACCAGCAGACTCTGATTCATGTGGGTTTTACCTGTCCGTGAAATAAAAAATATCCCCCGTTTATCCACAGATCCGCCTTGTGACTAACTCTGTGGATAAATACTACATATAGGGGGTTTGCGATAAGAAAAACGCTATATGGTGAGTATTCTAGTATCGATTCTTTTCAGCACAAGGGTTGATTTTGACGTTAAATTGAGGTTGTGAAAGCGTAAAAAAGGCTAAGTCCTCGTACCGTAAGGCCTGGAAGACATGTCAATAATTAAGAAAAAAAATTCAAAATTTGATCGAGTGCTGATTTCTTCAACGGGCGGTCAGAATTGCGCAACATGATGTCGCGCAATCTTTATAAGAATAACAGATGACGTTAGTCGTTTTTGGCAGTTGTATGCAACATATAGTTAACATCCACGCCCGGTGCGAGTTTGAATTTATCGGTCAATGGATTGAAATGCAGACCGGTGATGTGTTGCTCTTTAAGCCACGTCTGGTCAACCCAGCTCAGTAACTCAGCAGGCTTAATGAATTTCTTCACGTCGTGTGTCCCTTTCGGCACCATGCGAAGCACATACTCTGCGCCGACGACGGCCATCAGCCAGGCTTTACCATTACGGTTGATGGTCGAGAAGAAGACCTGGCCGCCCGGTTTCACCAGTTTTGCGCAGGCGTGCACCACGGACTGCGGATCGGGAACGTGCTCCAGCATCTCCATGCAGGTCACCACATCGTACTGATGCGCATGTTTGGCCGCGTGCTCTTCCACGGTTTCCTGCACGTATTCCACCTTTATGCCGGACTCCAGGGCATGGAGACGGGCAACCTGCAGCGGCTCAAAGCCCATGTCCAGACCAGTGACAGTAGCCCCTTCGCGCGCCATGCTCTCTGCCAGGATACCGCCACCGCAACCGACATCGAGCACTTTCTTACCGAACAGACCGCCGGAACGCTCCGCGATGTAGCCCAGACGCAGCGGGTTAATACGGTGCAGAGGTTTGAACTCACCCTCGAGATCCCACCAGCGGGACGCCACCGCTTCAAATTTGGCAATCTCTTCATGGTCAACGTTGTGAGACACCGGGGATTTTTCGGCATTCATGGGCGCTTTTACTCCTTATTTAGCAAGACGAATGAGTATATCAGGCAATCCCTGTGAATAAAGCGTATAGGTTTACCTCAATCACCTCGGCTGTGTTATAATTTGCGACCTTTGAATCCGGGATACAGTAGAGGGATAGCGGTTAGATGAGCGACCTTGCGAGAGAAATTACACCGGTTAACATCGAGGAAGAGCTGAAGAGCTCCTATCTGGACTATGCGATGTCGGTCATTGTTGGCCGTGCGCTGCCGGACGTCCGCGATGGCCTGAAGCCGGTACACCGTCGCGTACTATACGCCATGAACGTATTGGGCAATGACTGGAATAAAGCCTACAAAAAATCTGCCCGTGTCGTTGGTGACGTAATCGGTAAATACCATCCTCATGGTGATTCCGCGGTGTACGACACTATCGTCCGTATGGCGCAGCCATTCTCGCTGCGTTACATGCTGGTAGATGGTCAGGGTAACTTTGGTTCTATCGACGGCGACTCCGCCGCGGCAATGCGTTATACGGAAATCCGTCTGGCGAAGATTGCCCATGAGCTGATGGCCGACCTGGAAAAAGAGACGGTTGATTTCGTTGATAACTACGACGGCACGGAAAAAATTCCTGACGTTATGCCAACGAAAATCCCTAACCTGCTGGTGAACGGTTCGTCCGGTATCGCCGTCGGTATGGCAACCAACATTCCGCCGCACAACATCACGGAAGTGATCAACGGTTGCCTGGCTTATATCGACGATGAAGACATCAGCATTGAAGGGCTGATGGAACACATCCCGGGCCCGGACTTCCCGACGGCGGCGATCATCAACGGTCGTCGTGGTATTGAAGAAGCGTACCGCACCGGTCGCGGCAAGATTTACATCCGTGCCCGCGCAGAAGTGGAAGCGGACGCCAAAACCGGCCGTGAAACGATCATTGTTCACGAGATCCCGTATCAGGTGAACAAAGCGCGTCTGATTGAAAAAATCGCCGAGCTGGTAAAAGAAAAACGTGTTGAAGGTATCAGCGCGCTGCGTGATGAGTCTGATAAAGACGGCATGCGCATCGTGATTGAAATCAAACGCGACGCGGTGGGTGAAGTTGTTCTGAACAACCTGTACTCCCAGACTCAGCTCCAGGTTTCCTTCGGTATCAACATGGTTGCACTGCACCATGGTCAGCCGAAGATCATGAACCTGAAAGAGATCCTGAGTGCGTTCGTGCGTCACCGCCGTGAAGTGGTGACTCGTCGTACCATCTTTGAACTGCGCAAAGCGCGCGACCGTGCGCACATCCTTGAAGCGCTGGCGGTTGCCCTGGCTAACATCGACCCGATCATCGAACTGATCCGTCGTGCGCCAACCCCGGCAGAAGCGAAAGCGGCACTGATTTCCCGTCCGTGGGATCTGGGTAACGTTGCAGCGATGCTGGAACGTGCGGGTGATGATGCTGCGCGTCCTGAGTGGCTGGAACCCGAGTTCGGCGTGCGTGACGGTCAATACTACCTGACTGAACAGCAGGCCCAGGCGATTCTGGATCTGCGTCTGCAGAAACTGACCGGCCTTGAGCATGAAAAACTGCTCGACGAATACAAAGAACTGCTGGAACAGATTGCTGAGCTGCTGCACATCCTGGGTAGCGCAGAACGTCTGATGGAAGTGATCCGTGAAGAGCTGGAGCTGGTCCGCGATCAGTTCGGCGATGAGCGTCGCACCGAAATCACCGCGAACACCGCGGACATCAACATCGAAGACCTGATCAACCAGGAAGACGTTGTTGTGACCCTGTCTCACCAGGGCTACGTGAAGTATCAGCCGTTAACCGACTACGAAGCACAGCGTCGTGGCGGTAAAGGCAAGTCTGCGGCACGTATTAAAGAAGAAGACTTTATTGACCGCCTGCTGGTGGCGAACACCCATGACACGATCCTCTGCTTCTCAAGCCGTGGTCGTCTGTACTGGATGAAGGTCTACCAGTTGCCGGAAGCGAGCCGTGGCGCACGTGGTCGTCCAATCGTTAACCTGCTGCCGCTGGAAGCGAACGAACGTATTACCGCCATTCTGCCGGTACGCGAGTACGAAGAGGGTGTGAACGTCTTTATGGCGACCGCCAGCGGTACCGTGAAGAAAACCGCGCTCACCGAGTTCAGCCGCCCACGTTCTGCGGGTATCATCGCGGTGAACCTGAACGAAGGCGATGAGCTGATTGGCGTCGATCTGACCTCCGGTTCGGATGAAGTGATGCTGTTCTCTGCGGCCGGTAAAGTGGTGCGCTTTAAAGAGAACGCCGTCCGTGCAATGGGGCGTACCGCTACGGGCGTTCGTGGTATCAAGCTGGCTGGTGAAGACTCTGTGGTTTCCCTGATTATTCCGCGCGGTGAAGGGGCTATCCTGACCGTGACGCAGAATGGTTACGGTAAACGTACGGCGGAAGGGGAATACCCAACCAAGTCTCGCGGCACGCAGGGCGTTATCTCTATCAAAGTGACCGAGCGCAACGGTTCCGTTGTGGGCGCGGTTCAGGTAGATGATACCGACCAGATCATGATGATCACCGATGCCGGTACGCTGGTGCGTACGCGCGTTTCTGAGATCAGCGTGGTGGGTCGTAACACCCAGGGCGTGATCCTCATCCGTACTGCGGAAGATGAAAACGTTGTGGGTCTGCAGCGTGTTGCAGAGCCGGTGGACGACGAAGAGCTCGATTCCATCGACGGCAGCGTCGCTGAAGGTGATGATGATATCGCACCGGAAACCGACACCGACGACGATGCAGCGGATGACGCTGACGAGTAATATTGCATGATGCAAAAAAGGGCCGGATTCCGGCCCTTTTCTTTTGCAGAAGCAGATAACTCAACGTTGCGACCTGGCGCGTTTACCGCTACCTTAACCACATCTTTTGACCCCGACGGCGGAGCCTCGCCCCTTTGAAATACCTCGTCTCCTTTCGTACTACGCTGAAAGTATCTCGCTATCTGTTTCGGGCGCTGGCGCTCTTGCTTTGGCTGCTGGTGGCATTGTTCTCGGTGTTTTACATCGTTAACGCGCTGCATCAGAAAGAGGCGGAGATCCGCCAGGAGTTTAATTTAAGCTCCGACCAGGCCCAGCGCTACATTCAGCGAACGTCTGATGTAATGAAGGAGCTGAAGTACATTGCTGAAAATCGTCTGACGGCGGAGAACGGTATTCTTGCCCTCCGCGGTCGTAACGACAAAACCGAAGTCCCGGACTTCCAGCCGCTGTTCCCGGATTCCGATTGTTCCACCATGAGCAATACCTGGCGTGGGTCACTGGAATCTCTTGCCTGGTTTATGCGCTACTGGCGCGACAATTTTTCTGCTGCTTATGACCTCAATCGCGTATTCCTGATTGGCAGTGAAAATCTCTGCGTGGCGGATTTTGGCCTGCGCGATCTTCCCGTCGAGCGTGATGATGCGTTGAAAAGCCTGCACGAACGCATCGTGAAATACCGCAATGCACCGCAGGATGAGCGCGGAAATAACATCTTCTGGATAAGCCAGGGTCCGCGCACGGGGGTGGGTTATTTCTACGCCCTGACGCCGGTGTATCTGGGCAATCGCCTGCAGGCGCTGCTGGGGATTGAACAGACCATTCGCATGGAAAACTTCTTCACCCCGGGCAGTCTGCCAATGGGGGTGACTATTCTTGATGAAAATGGACATCAGCTTATCTCCCTTGCCGGGCCGGACAACCGTTTAAACGTCGATCCGCACTGGATGCAGGAGCGATCGTGGTTTGGTTATACCTCGGGGTTCCGCGAACTGGTGCTGAAGAAGAGCCTGCCGCCTTCGTCGCTGAGTATCGTCTATTCGCTGCCGGTGGATATGGTGCTTGAGCGGATACGTATTCTTATCATGAATGCGATTCTGCTCAACCTGCTGGTGGGGGGCGCGCTGTTCACGCTGGCGCGCATGTATGAGCGGAAAATCTTTATTCCTGCCGAAAGCGACGCCCAGCGGCTGGAGGAACACGAGCAGTTTAACCGCAAGATTGTTGCCTCGGCGCCGGTGGGGATCTGTATTCTGCGTACCCAGGACGGGACCAATATCCTGAGTAATGAGCTGGCACATAATTACCTGAACATGCTGACGCATGAGGATCGGCAAAGGCTGACGCAAATTATCTGTGGTCAGCAGGTTAACTTTGTCGACGTGCTGACCAGCACGCACACTAACCTGCAAATCAGCTTTGTGCATTCCCGCTATCGCAATGAAAACGTGGCGATTTGCGTGCTGGTGGATGTCTCGGCTCGCGTGAAGATGGAAGAGTCGTTGCAGGAGATGGCGCAGGCGGCAGAGCAGGCCAGCCAGTCGAAATCGATGTTCCTTGCGACCGTCAGCCACGAGTTGCGAACGCCGCTGTACGGGATTATCGGTAACCTCGATTTGCTGCAGACGAAGGAATTGCCGAAAGGGGTCGACAGGCTGGTGACGGCGATGAACAACTCCTCCAGCCTGCTGCTGAAAATCATCAGCGATATTCTCGACTTCTCCAAAATTGAGTCTGAGCAGCTGAAAATCGAACCGCGTGAGTTCTCTCCGCGTGAGGTGATGAACCACATCAGCGCCAACTATCTGCCGCTGGTGGTGCGTAAACAGCTGGGGCTTTACTGTTTTATCGAACCGGATGTGCCGCTGACATTGCACGGCGATCCCATGCGCCTGCAGCAGGTCATCTCTAACCTGCTCAGTAACGCCATTAAATTCACCGATATCGGTTGTATTGTTTTACACGTTTGCCGGGCCGGAGACTACCTGAGTATCCGCGTGAGGGACACGGGAGTGGGTATTCCAGCGAAAGAAGTGGTTCGTCTGTTCGACCCGTTCTTCCAGGTCGGTACCGGCGTGCAGCGTAACTTCCAGGGCACCGGGCTGGGGCTGGCGATCTGTGAAAAGCTCGTGAGCATGATGGACGGCGATATCTCTGTTGATACTGAGCCCGGTATGGGTAGCCAGTTCACTATCCGCATTCCGCTCTATTCGGCTCAGTATCCGGCAAAAACGACGGTTGACGGTCTGAGCAATAAGCGCTGCTGGCTGGCGGTGCATAATGCTTCACTGAATGACTATCTCACTGCGCTGCTCACTCACAGCGGCGTGAGGGTGTCCCGTTATGAAGGTCAAACACCGGATGTGGACGATGTGCTGATTACCGACGATATGCCGGAACAGCCGTGGCAGGGAAGAGGGACGGTACTCTTCTGCCGTCGTCACATCGGCATCCCGGTCGAGCGTGCGCCGGGAGAATGGGTACATAGCGTAGCAACGCCGCATGAGCTGATGAGCTTGCTGGCACGCATCTACAAAGTGCATCTGGAAGAGAGTGACGGCGCGGGTGGATTACCGTCACCGGAGTCTCTGGCGTCGGTGAATGACGATATGATGATTCTGGTGGTGGATGACCATCCGATTAACCGCCGCCTGCTGGCCGACCAGTTGGGTTCGCTTGGCTATCAGTGCAAAACGGCTAATGATGGCGTGGATGCGCTGAATGTACTGAGTAAAAATCATATTGATATCGTTCTCAGCGACGTAAATATGCCAAATATGGATGGCTATCGTCTGACGCAGCGCATCCGCCAGCTTGGCCTGACGTTACCGGTTGTGGGCGTGACGGCGAACGCGCTGGCGGAAGAGAAACAGCGCTGCCTGGAGTCAGGTATGGACAGCTGTTTATCAAAACCGGTGACGCTGGATGTGCTGAAGCAGACACTGTCTGTTTATGCGGATCGCGTGAGAAAAACGCGGATATAAAAAAAGGCCCGTAAGGGCCTTTTACGTTTCACCCCTCCCTGTGGGAGAGGGGCACACGTAGGGAATCAATCCTTATCCGTTGCGCTCAGCGTGACGGAGGAGAGATAGTTCAGCAGGGCAATATCGTTGTCCACACCCAGCTTCATCATCGCTGATTTCTTCTGGCTGCTGATGGTTTTAATACTGCGGTTCAGCTTCTTGGCAATTTCGGTCACCAGGAAACCTTCGGCGAACAGGCGCAGTACTTCGCTCTCTTTCGGCGACAGGCGTTTGTCACCGTAGCCACCTGCGCTGATTTTTTCCAGCAGGCGAGAGACGCTCTCAGGCGTGAATTTCTTGCCTTTCTGCAGCGCAGCGAGCGCTTTTGGCAGATCGGTTGGTGCGCCTTGTTTCAGCACAATGCCTTCGATATCCAGATCCAACACCGCGCTCAGAATCGCCGGGTTGTTGTTCATGGTCAGAACGATAATTGAGATATCGGGGAAGTGACGTTTAATATATTTGATGAGCGTGATCCCATCACCGTACTTGTCCCCAGGCATGGAGAGATCGGTAATGAGCACGTGTGCATCAAGCTTTGGGAGGTTATTGATCAGTGCTGTAGAGTCTTCAAATTCACCGACTACATTCACCCACTCGATCTGTTCAAGTGATTTGCGAATACCGAACAGTACAATCGGATGGTCATCGGCAATAATTACGTTCATATTGTTCATGTATAAGGCTACCTTGCTACAGCAAGCTTTTGACGTAGGCGTCAATGTCGCTGATGTATTTTTCAATGCCAGAGGCATCTTTCTCACGAATTAGATGTTCCAGCGTTTCACATAACTGCTTGCCGGGAACCAGATTAAGCATGGCAAACACCCCTTTAAGCCGGTGTGCTGTCTGTGCCAGCGCTGCAAAATCATTCGCAGCGGACTCAGTATACAACCGCTTAACATCATCTGGTACTGTATCAACAAAGAGCGAATAATATCCGCTGGCGTGAAGCTCGGCATTTTCATTGCTGCCTTGCGGGGATTCCGCTATCTCTTCCTGCGCCAGCTGTTCTTCTATTAGTTGTAGTACAGCTTCCTGCATCGCATTGCTTATATTAAAGTTGACGCGCAGCTGGCCAGGGCCGATTTTCCGCACGCCTGACTCATCATCGCTTAAAAGCAAGCCGGAGGCAGTAAGATTAGACGGATTATCAGTTAAAAACAGATCAAATTCTTGACTTGCCAGCCTTTCATCCGGCGTGATGCAGGCCGCGCCCCAGTTTTCTAACTGACGAACCACAATATTGCGGATCTCATTTGAGGTCACATCGACCATTACCACAACATCATCCAGCAGACGTTCTTCATCTTCTTCTTGTGGATTGGCGGCCATTTTAACGTGCAGAGAGTACCGGGTGCCGAGGGATTCACGGGCCTTGATATTCAGGTGACCACCAAGCTTACGCGCCAGTTGATCGCATAACCAGAAGGTCAGCGCATTGGCTTTGCCGTAATGATCGCTCTGGGTGTCATTAAGGAACGGGAAGTGCAGATTATCAATTTCGCTCGTTGTGACGCCTTCCCCGGTGTCCAGAATGCGGAACGTCAGACGATCTTCAGCAGACTCGTCTGTGCTCACCTCCAGGGTGATCTTGCCAATCTGCGTGGTGGTCACCGCATACTGAATAAGCATCAGCAGAATGCGGCGCAGTGCTTCGCGATCGCCGTGACGTTCATCATTCGCCGATAAATGGTTATTGATTAGCAGTTGCAGTCCTTTGCGTTTAATCACGGGCAGGACTTCCGGAACCACTTCATCGATCAGATTCTGAATGGAGAAGAGGGTAGGTGTTCCTTTCCAGAAATCATTCTCCAGCATATTCGCCAACTGGATCTCATCCACCATACGAACCAGTGAGTCGGCCTGGCTGGCAAGCTGGTGGCTTTCTGACGTATTTAACGCTGCCGCCTGGGTTGCCAGCGTTTTTAATGGCTGTTTGAAGGCATCACCAATATTCTGCATGAATGCCGCGCGCCCCTGCTGGTTTTTCTCATACAGTCTTTGCGCCTGCTTCAGCTTTTTATTCACCAGCACTTCTCTATCCTGATCGCGGATAATGAAAATTTGCGTGCGTGGGGCGATTTGACTGCGGAACTGACGGATCTCGTACAGTTCATTGTTGATGGTGGCCTGAATCACCCCCTGGTGCTGATCCGCCATGGTGGTGATGTTTTGCAGGTTAAGATGCGGCAGCAGATGGTCGGCAATTTTGTTGCTCATCACCGTACGATTCGCTTCCTGGTCGTGAACTAAGACCCCAAGCGGCAGCACGGAAACAATCTCTTCATTCAATGCACGTAACACGCGCAACTCATTAGTGGTGCCCGCCGGAACCGCAGAGGCGTCGCTTTGACGACCCGGCTGGAAACGGAACGTACTGTAGCCAAACAGAGCCAGCGCCAGCAGACCGATATTCAGCAGCAGAGGCAGCAGGATATTTTGCAGGGTGTCGAGCAACAGCGTGCCAAACGGCACCTGCCACACCAGACGCATACCGGTTGAGTTCAGCGAAGAGGCAATTTCAATTTTCGAGCCATTAAAAGAGATCGATACGCTCTCTGCGGCCTCTTTGTCAGACGCCGCACGCATATTCTGTGTGCTGCTGTCTGGCTCAAGGCGGAAGCTGTCGAGCGGCATATCCGGCGGGATTAAATCATTAATTGGCAAATCGAAGGCCACCACCGTCGCCAGATGCCCTGGCTGGTTGAACGTGGTGCGCAGGGTAAAATAGTGACCATTTTGCCAGGCCAGGCGACGCAGGGAAGAGAAGCTCTCACGTTCATCGAGAGCATTTGCCTGCTGCAACATCTCTGCCCGACGGGAATCGACGATGCTGCCCACGGTTGTCTCTTTAAACCCGGAAGAGAGATCTTTCAACGGCAGCGTCGAGATCAGGATCATGCTGTTGTCCTGACCATTCAGATAGTACATCGACCACGGCACGGTTTCGGCTCCCCAAAGGGTATCCAGATAGGTCGAAATGCGCTGCGTCATCTCCAGCGTCGCACTGTCGTGAGAGCCAAAGATAAGTGCCTCCGTTTTGCGCTGCGGTTTTTCGAGATAATAGACGTCCTGCTTAAGACGTGTCTCCTGCAGCCCATCCCCGGATGAGGTTGCGGGCGCAGCCGCAATATTGTCGTAAATCTGCCAGGTGGCGTAGCGCCAGGTATCAATGCGTTTGTGTACGGCATGGGTGATATCAACAACCTGATAGCTTTTGTCCTTTAGCCAGGCGTTCACCGCGCTCTGCACCATAACCCCCATGGTGACTAACAGCACAACGATCAAAAGAAGAAAGAAACGGGTGATGCTCCCGGGGAGGAGGGAGAATTTGCTCGGGGCGGTAGTTTCAATCTGACTCATTGATATCTCTAACCTGTGATGGTCGTGCTCTGTCGCGATAGGGCAGTATAAAGGGTAATAACTGAATTTCCAGCGCCACTGGTCTGGAAGCGACGACTTTTTCCACAGGTAATATCAGAGATGGAAAGTGTCCTAAACATGTACACACTCACCGGGAATGTACAAATATAAAACAGTGCTATATGGCAAAAAGCACGAATTAACAAGAAATTGAGTTTTTCATCATTTTTTCCACGTCGGGGGATACGCGGCGAGAATTTAGTTAATAGTCGTTACAATTTCAGGGTGGTAGCACAGGAAAAGAAAATTTACGTAAAGAAAGGTAAAAAAAAAACCGAATGCGAAGCATCCGGTTGAATTAGGGATAAACAGACATTCAAAACTGAATGACGGTAATAAATAAAGTTAATGATGATAGCAGGGGTTATTTTAGAGATTAGGCGCGATCTTGTTTTGTCATTCAGTGCTGTAACGAATTTTATTGTAAATCGTTGATATTTATGTGGTGATTTTTCTGTTTGATTATGCGTGCTAAATTTCTAAGCTATTTGTGCTTTGTAAAAGTTCCTTGATATTTACAAATTGAAACATGTTGATGCATAAATGAAACATCTTCAAAGTTTTAGTATCATATTCGCATTGGATTATTCTGTAATTTTGCGGAGAATGAAATTGCCGACTGGTTAATGAGGGTTAACCAGTAAGCAGTGGTAATTATAAGGCATATAACAGAGGGTTAATAAAATGAAAGTTAAAGTACTGTCCCTCCTGGTACCAGCACTGCTGGTAGCAGGCGCAGCAAATGCGGCCGAAATTTATAACAAAGATGGCAACAAATTAGATCTGTACGGTAAAGTCGATGGTCTGCACTATTTCTCTGACGACAAGGGTAACGACGGCGACAAGACCTATATGCGTCTTGGCTTCAAAGGCGAAACTCAGGTTAACGATCAGCTGACCGGTTACGGCCAGTGGGAATACCAGATCCAGGGCAACACCACTGAAGGTGACAACCAGTCCTGGACGCGTGTGGCGTTCGCGGGTCTGAAATTCGCTGAGGCGGGTTCTTTCGATTACGGTCGTAACTACGGCGTAATCTACGACGTAACCTCCTGGACCGACGTTCTGCCAGAATTTGGCGGCGATACCTACGGCGCAGACAACTTCCTGCAATCCCGTGCTAACGGCGTTGCAACCTACCGTAACCAGGACTTCTTTGGTCTGGTTGACGGCCTGAACTTTGCTCTGCAATATCAGGGCAAAAACGGCAGCGTAAGCGGTGAAAACACTAACGGTCGCAGCCTGCTGAACCAGAACGGCGACGGCTACGGTGCATCCGTGACCTATAACCTGGGCGAAGGCTTCAGCGTGGGCGGCGCAATGTCCTCCTCCAAACGTACCGCCGACCAGAATGCAGCTGGCGTATACGGTAAGGGCGATCACGCAGAAGTCTATTCTGGTGGCCTGAAATACGATGCCAACAACATCTATCTGGCAGCGCAGTACTCTCAGACCTACAACGCAACCCGTTTCGGTACCTCTAACGGCAGCAACCCAACTACCGCTTACGGCTTTGCCAACAAAGCGCAGAACTTTGAAGTGGTTGCTCAGTACCAGTTCGACTTCGGCCTGCGTCCTTCCGTGGCTTACCTCCAGTCTAAAGGTAAGGACATTGAAGTTTACGGCGATCAGGATCTGCTGAAATATGTTGATGTGGGTGCGACTTACTACTTCAACAAAAACATGTCTACCTATGTGGACTACAAAATCAACCTGCTGGATGACAACAACTTCACCAAACAGGCTGGTATCGGTACTGATGATATCGTAGCGCTGGGTCTGGTTTACCAGTTCTAATCGCTTCGCAATTTGACAAAGGGGCCTGATGGCCCCTTTTTAGTCTGTTTTTTTAGGATCTCACAACTTACCCGTTTTGGTGTACTCTTGCCGCCCTGGCATGAGGATAATAATGAATGGACATGACTTTTTTACGCGCCAGCTTTCTGGCTACTTTTTTTTTCCTGACCGCTTGTGACTCTTCCACGCCGCCGGTGGCGAAAGCCGATGCACCTGCGGCGACGGTGCTTGAAGGTAAAACGATGGGCACCTTCTGGCGCGTCAGCGTTATGAACCTTGATAAAACGCGCGCAGACGAACTCCGTGGCAAAATACAGTCTCAACTGGATGCCGACGATCAGCTACTTTCAACGTATAAAAATGACTCGGCGCTGATGCGCTTTAATCTCTCAAGCAGTACTTCCCTGTGGCCGGTTAGTGAAGCGATGGCCGATATCGTGACGGAGTCACTCCGCGTGGGCTACAAAACCGGCGGAGCGATGGACGTCACCGTTGGACCGCTGGTAAATCTCTGGGGGTTTGGCCCCAACAAGCAGCCGGTCACCACACCCGATCAGGCAGCCATTGATGATGCCCGTGCCAGAACCGGTCTACAGCATCTGACGGTGATCAATCAGTACGGTCAACAGTACCTGCAAAAAGATATCCCCGATCTGTTTGTCGACCTGTCAACGGTTGGGGAAGGCTATGCGGCAGATCACCTGGCAGCGCTGATGGCCCAGGAAGGGATTTCGCGTTATCTGGTGTCTGTGGGGGGCGCCTTAGTGAGCCGCGGCATGAACGCCAGTGATAAGCCCTGGCGGGTGGCCATCCAAAAGCCGACCGATCGGCAAAACGCCGTGCAGGCGATGGTGGATATCAACGGGCATGGCATCAGCACATCCGGAAGCTACCGTAACTATTACGAACTTGACGGTAAACGCATTTCGCATGTCATTGACCCACAGACCGGGCGCCCAATCACCCATAATCTGGTTTCGGTGACGGTCATTGCACCCACTGCGCTGGAAGCCGATGCCTGGGATACCGGGTTAATGGTACTCGGACCGGAGAAAGCCAAAGAGGTGGTTCGCCAGGAAGGGCTGGCGGTTTATATGATCATCAAAGAGGCTGACGGATTTAAAACCTGGCATTCGCCGCAGTTCAACAGCTTCCTGGTGAGCGAAAAAAATTAAAAAGCAAGGTTGCGGGTTTTTTATCAGTGGCACTCAGGCACGCTGTATGTATGCTTGTAAGAGGAGTTGATGATGAAAAACCCGACCTTTATTACCGATGAAGAGCGCTGGCAGGCCGTGCTGGCCCGCGATCCACGCGCTGACGAACAGTTTGTCTTTGCCGTGCAGACCACGGGGATCGTGTGTCGTCCGTCCTGTCGTGCCCGCCACGCGCTGCGTAAAAATGTCTGCTTTTATGCTGATGTCCACCATGCCATTCAGGCAGGGTTTCGCCCGTGCAAGCGCTGCATGCCGGACAAAGGCAATCCTCAGGAACAGAAACTGGCAAAAATAGAGCACGCCTGTCGCCTTCTGGAGCAGGATCCCACCCTGACACTGGAAAAGCTGGCTAACCAGGTTGCCATGAGTCCTTTCCATTTCCATCGTCTGTTTAAATCCGTGACGGGTATGACGCCAAAAGCCTGGCAGCAGGCGGCGCGGGGACAGCGACTGCGCACGGCGCTTGCGCAGGGAGAGAACATTACCGACGCCGTGCTGGCGGCAGGATTTCCTGATAGCAGCAGTTATTATCGTAAAGCCAGCGATACGCTGGGTATGACGGCGAAACAGTATCGTAAAGGAGATGTGGCCGTGCGTTACGCCATTGACGACTGTTCGTTAGGACGCTGTCTGGTTGCTGAAAGCGAGCGGGGGATCTGCGCGATACTGCTGGGTGACAGCGATACAGAATTAACCGAAGAGCTTGCTACGCTGTTTCCAAAAGCAGAGCGCGTACCGTTGGAAGACGCTTTTGCGCTGCGGACCCACCAGGTGATCGCCAGTATTGATAACCGTGCAGTGCCGCTGTCACTGCCGCTGGATATACGTGGAACTGCTTTCCAGCAGCGCGTCTGGCAGGCCCTTCGCGACATTCCCTGCGGTGAAACGGCAAGTTATCAGCTGGTGGCAAAAGCAATTGGTAAACCCAATGCCGTACGTGCCGTTGCCGGAGCCTGCGCTGCAAACAAACTGGCGATTGTGATCCCCTGCCATCGCGTTGTTCGCAATGACGGTGCGCTATCGGGTTACCGATGGGGAACGGAACGAAAAGCGTTATTACTGAAACGTGAGGCGGAACACCAGGAGGGATGATGCTCGATCTTTTTGCGGATGCTGAACCCTGGCAGGAACCCCTTGCTCCGGGCGCGGTGATCCTCCGCCGCTTTGCACTTTCACGTGCGGCGGCGCTGCTTGCCGGTATTGAAGAGGTAACGGCCGTTTCACCGTTTCGCCATATGGTGACGCCGGGAGGCTACACCATGTCGGTGGCAATGGCCAACTGCGGAGAACTCGGTTGGGCGACGAACGAACGGGGCTATTTGTATGCCCCTGTCGATCCCTTAACCGGTCAGCCGTGGCCTCCCATACCTGCTGTTTTTCAGTCTCTCTGCCACGAGGCCGCCGTGGCTGCGGATTATCCAGACTTCCGCCCGGATGCTTGTCTGATCAACCGCTACGCCGTGGGCGCGAAGCTCTCGCTGCATCAGGACAAGGATGAGCCTGACCTGCGCGCGCCTATCGTATCCGTCTCCCTGGGTCTGCCTGCGGTCTTCCAGTTCGGCGGGTTACGCCGCAACGACCCGCTCAAGCGCCTGATGCTGGAGCATGGCGATGTGGTGGTGTGGGGCAGGGAAGCGCGGCTGTTTTACCACGGCATTCAGCCTCTGAAACCCGGGGTTCACCCATTAACTGGCGAGTACCGATTTAACCTGACCTTTCGCCAGGCAGGAGAGAGTAAATAAAAATAAGAATTATTCTTGATGTAACCGCAGGGCAGTTTACACTGCTGGCTGATTTTTATTGTCCGGATTGCCTGCATGCAACTACTTCTTCTTGTCTGGCGTCAGTATCGCTGGCCCTTCATTGCAGTAATGGCGTTAAGCCTTGCCAGTGCCGCATTAGGTATTGGCCTGATCGCATTTATTAACGTACGTTTGATTGAAATGGTCGACACGTCACTCTCCGTTTTACCGGAGTTTCTTGGCCTGTTGCTGTTGTTGATGGCGGTCACGCTCGGGTCACAGCTGGCGCTGACTGCGCTTGGGCACCATTTCGTTTTTCGTTTACGCAGTGAATTTATCAAGCGGATTCTGGACACCCAGGTCGAGCGTGTTGAACAACTCGGAAGTGCTTCTCTGCTGGCGGGACTGACCAGCGATGTGCGCGCCATCACTATTGCATTCGTCCGTTTACCGGAACTGGTCCAGGGGATCATTCTGACCTTTGGCTCTGCGGCCTATCTCGCCTGGCTCTCCAGCAAAATGCTGGCAGTGACTGCTCTATGGATAGTCATTACCATCTGGGGCGGTTTTGTGCTGGTGTCACGCGTCTATAAACACATGGCGGTGCTGCGCGAAACCGAAGATAAGCTCTATAACGATTACCAGACGGTGCTGGAAGGGCGTAAAGAGCTGACGCTGAACCGCGAACGTGCCGAGCATATCTTTAACCATCTCTACCTACCGGATGCGCGCGAATACCGACACCATATCATTCGCGCCGATACCTTCCACCTGAGCGCGGTGAACTGGTCAAACATTATGATGCTGGGCGCCATTGGCCTGGTATTCTGGATGGCGAACAGCCTGGGCTGGGCGGACACCAACGTGGCGGCAACCTACTCATTAACGTTACTGTTTTTACGCACACCGCTGCTCTCCGCTGTCGGCGCACTGCCTACCTTGCTGAGTGCGCAAGTTGCGTTTAATAAACTCAAAAAATTCGACCTTGCGCCGTTCAAAGCCGAATTTCCGCGCCCGCAGGCGTTCCCGGACTGGAAAACGCTGGAACTGCGCAATGTGACGTTCCGCTACCAGGACAACGCCTTCTCCATAGGACCGGTCAACCTGACGATACATCGCGGTGAGCTGTTGTTCCTGATTGGGGGCAACGGTAGTGGTAAATCGACGCTGGCAATGTTGCTGACCGGGCTCTATCAGCCGCAATCGGGCGAGATTTTGTTGGACGGTAGGGCGTTGAACGCGGAGAAACCTGAGGATTACCGCCAGCTTTTCTCGGCGGTGTTCACCGATGTCTGGTTGTTTGAACAACTGCTTGGGCCTGAAGGGCAACAGGCCAATCCTGCGCTGGTGGAGAAATGGCTGGTGCAGTTGCAGATGTCGCACAAGCTGGAGCTACAGGACGGGAAGATCCTCAACCTGAAACTCTCTAAAGGGCAGAAAAAACGCGTGGCGCTGCTGTTGGCGCTGGCGGAAGAGCGCGACATTATTCTGCTGGATGAGTGGGCAGCGGATCAGGATCCGCATTTCCGCCGCGAGTTTTATCAGGTTCTGCTGCCGCTGATGCAGGAGATGGGCAAAACCATTTTCGCCATCAGCCACGACGATCATTACTTCATTCATGCTGACCGTCTGCTGGAGATGCGCGACGGTCAACTGAGCGAGTTGACCGGTGAAGAGCGAGATGCGGCGTCGCGTGACGCGGTGGCGCGTACGGCATGATGCCGTTACCCTCTCCCCCACAGGGAGAGGGGATAAATCGCGGTCGAAATGCCGCTTTTTTCTCCATCCCGCCCTGTTGTTTATTCTTATTTACATATCCCCGCGCTATGCTTAATACCATCTTATTTCATGGATTTATGATTGATGTCGGTATTAACGAAAAACAGCGCCAGACAGCGTGACCAGGAACGCGCGCGACTGATCTGGCTTCTCACGACCGATAAAGCGGTCACTTCTGCGTTATTGGGCAAACTGACCCTGGCTGAGCAATATGATGTCGGCACCTTAGCCGACGATATTGCTGAGGTAGGTGCGCTGGTTGCCCATTTACCCCCGCCTGACCTGGCCGATACCCTTGAGGCGCTCCCTTCGGAGGAGCGCCATGCGTTGTGGCGTCTGGTGCAGGATCACGAGCGTGGCCAGGTGCTGCTTGAAGCCTCGGAAAACGTCTGGGATGACCTTATCGACGAGATGAGCGACCGGGATATTCTTGATGCGCTGAAAACGCTGGATATCGACGAACAGATTTACCTTGTTCAACATCTGCCGCGTAATCTGACCGGCCGCCTGCTGGCCTCTTTGCCAGCCGAAGAGCGGGCACGTGTGCGTCAGGTGATGCACTACGAGAAACACAGCGTTGGCGCGATCATGGAGTTTGGCGTTATCACGGTACGCCCGGACGTTACGCTTGGTACCGTCCAGCGCTACCTGCGCCGCCTCGGCAGTATGCCGGATAACACCGATAAACTGTTTGTGACCTCGCGGGATAAAACGTTGCTCGGTGAGCTGGAACTGAAAACGATCCTGCTCAACAGTACCCAACGGCGGGTGAGTGAGGTGATGGAGACCGAGCCGATGGTCTTCTCTCCGGAAGACGATGCTGAAAAAGCGGCGCGTACCTTCGAACGTGACGACCTTGTAAGTGCGGCGGTGGTCGATTCTGTCGGCAAGCTGATGGGACGCCTGACCATTGATGAGATCGTTGATGTGGTGTACGAAGAAACTGATAACGATTTACGTGCTCTCGGTGGGATCAGCGCGGAGGACGACGTCCATGCATCCGTTGGCAAGGCCGTCAAAACCCGCTGGGCGTGGCTTGCCATTAACCTGTGTACTGCGTTTATCGCTTCCCGCGTGATTGATGGTTTTGAACACACTATTTCTCAGTTAGTCGCGCTGGCATCGCTGATGCCGATTGTGGCCGGGATTGGCGGCAACACCGGAAACCAGACTATCACTATGATCGTCCGCGCCCTGGCGCTGGAGAACATTCAGCCCGGCAACTTTACCTTCCTGATCTTAAGAGAAATGGGCGTTGCGCTGATTAACGGCCTGGTATGGGGCGGCATTATGGGCGGTATTACCTGGTGGCTGTACGACGATATGGCGCTAGGAGGCGTGATGATGCTGGCGATGGTACTGAACCTGCTGGTGGCATCAATGATGGGCGTGATTATCCCTCTGACGATGACCAAACTGGGACGCGACCCTGCAGTGGGGTCGAGCGTGATGATCACTGCCATCACCGATACCGGTGGCTTCTTTATTTTTCTTGGGCTGGCGACGATTTTTCTTCTTTAATCAGATGCTTAATACGGGCGGGAAGCAGTACCATGATGATAATCCCGCCCAGTACACCCAATCCTTTCACTGCGTTTGCAAATTAATCGGTACCAGCAGCCAGCGTAATTCCCCACAAACAATCCATCATTAAATTTCACAATTACAATAATTTCGTAACCTTTAAACAATATTTAAAAGTTGTTACCGTGCCCCCGCAGCTTTTTTCACCTGCAATTTCCACGCATCAAGCACTTTTACACTAAGGCATAAATTATGAAAAAAATGACTGCCATGCTCTTTTCTCTGGCCGTGGGGCTTAACACCGTCTCAATGGCGGCGAAAGCTGACGCACCAAAAGAGCAGGAAACGGACGTCCTTTTAATTGGTGGCGGTATCATGAGCGCCACGCTGGGAACCTATCTGCAGGAACTGCAGCCAGACTGGTCAATGACCATGGTCGAACGCCTTGATGGCGTGGCGCAGGAGAGCTCGAACGGCTGGAACAACGCCGGTACGGGACATTCGGCACTCATGGAACTGAACTATACGCCGCAGAAAAAGGACGGTTCCATTAGTATCGAGAAGGCGGTAGAGATCAACGAAGCATTCCAGATTTCGCGCCAGTTCTGGTCTCACCAGGTCAACAGCGGTGTGATGCATGACCCGCACTCCTTCATTAACACCGTGCCGCATATGAGCTTTGTGTGGGGCGAGCAGAACGTCAACTTCCTGCGCGCGCGTTACGCGGCTCTGCAGCAGAGCACGCTGTTCCGCGGTATGAAATACTCTGAGGACCACGCTCAGATCAAAGAGTGGGCCCCGCTGGTTATGGAAGGTCGTGACCCGAACCAGAAAGTGGCGGCAACCCGTACTGAGATTGGTACTGACGTTAACTACGGTGAAATAACCCGTCAGCTGGTGACGTCTCTGAAGAAAAAAGAGAACTTCAATCTGCAGCTCAGCACCGAAGTGCGTGGCTTTAAGCGCAACGCGGACAACAGCTGGAGCGTGACCGTTGCTGACCTGAAAAACAACGAAGCCGAGCACGTCATCAAGGCGAAGTTTGTCTTTATTGGTGCGGGTGGCGCGGCGCTGAAACTGCTGCAGGAATCCGGTATTCCGGAAGCTGACGATTATGCCGGTTTCCCGGTCGGCGGCCAGTTCCTGGTGTCCGAAAACCCGGAAGTGGTGAATCGCCATCTGGCTAAAGTGTACGGTCAGGCTTCTGTTGGTGCGCCGCCAATGTCTGTGCCGCACATCGACACCCGTATGCTTGACGGCAAACGCGTGGTGCTGTTTGGGCCGTTCGCGACCTTCTCAACTAAGTTCCTGAAAAACGGCTCTCTGTGGGATCTGCTCAGTGCAACCACCACCTCTAACGTTAAGCCAATGATGGATGTGGGACTGGATAACTTCGACCTGGTGAAATACCTGATTAGCCAGGTGATGCTCTCTGACGACGATCGTTTCGAAGCGCTGAAAGAGTACTACCCGGAGGCGAAGAAAGAAGACTGGCGTCTGTGGCAGGCGGGTCAGCGTGTGCAGATCATCAAGCGCGACCCGAAAGAGGGGGGTGTGCTGCGCCTGGGTACCGAAGTGGTGAGCGATAAGGATGGCACAATTGCTGCGCTGTTGGGGGCGTCACCTGGTGCATCTACTGCTGCGCCAATCATGCTGCACCTGATGGAAAAAGTGTTTAAAGATAAAGTCTCCAGTCCTGAATGGCAGGCTAAGCTGAAAACTATTATTCCATCCTACGGTACAAAGCTGAACGGTAACGTGGAAGCAACGGAGCAGGAGCTGGAATACACCAGCCGTGTTCTGCAACTGCAATACGTTAAGCCGCAGGCTGCTGATACAGCGCCCAAAGCAGAGCTTAAACCTCAGTCGGAAAACAAACCGGTTGCGGATATCGCGCTGTAAATAAAAAAGCCGGGTATTGATTACCCGGCTTTTTTTCAACGTACTACCGCTTGTCCGATATTCTCATCAGCCTTCCAGACGCGATACTTCACTTCCACGTTTTCCGGCGTGTAGACCACGATCGGCAGCTTGCTGTTGTAGCGCAGCAGACTGTTGTCACCCAGATACGCCGTCACAAATTTCTTCTCTTTCTTGCCATCCGGGCAGGCCATCATGGTAGAGACCGGAGAGGTGACTTTATCGAAGACGTAATAGTCATAACCCCAGCCTTCCAGGGTTTTACTTTCCAGTTGACCGCCCAGACGGTGCTGGTTGCAATCCACTTCCAGCGTTTTGCCAATTAACAGCTCCACTTTGAAATTTGCTTCATCCTGCTGAGCCGGTAACTGAATCACCTGACGCTTCATCCCTTTGTCCGCTTTCGGATATGGGGCAACGTTTTCCAGCGGCTGCTCTTTTGGGGTTTCGCTGGCAAAAGCGCTGGTGCTGACGCACGCGGCGGCGATCAGAGCGATGGCAAATTTAGGTGCGTTTTTCATTGTCATTCCTTTATGTCAAAACGATCCTGAACAGATTAGCATAGCGCTCATGAATGATTGGTTTGATTTACTTACATTTTCAATATTCTTAGTGTTATAAACTTAATTTTGGTATTTTTAATGGTTGTTTGTACTGGTATGGAGTCTGGCGATAGTTCGTGTTATTTTAAACACCTTATAATGTTATTCATCTGTAAAGGGAAGTGAGATGGTTCGTGCAAAACTTAAAACACCTGAAGGCCGTAAGTTCCTCCTGGCGCTACTGGTTGTGTTTATGATTGCTGCCGCGTGCGTTGGGCGGGCAACCATTGTTGGCGTTATCGAACAGTACAACATCCCCCTCTCAGCCTGGACGACCAGCATGTATGTCCTGCAATCAGCAATGATCTTTGTCTACAGCCTGGTGTTCACCGTACTGCTGGCTATCCCGCTGGGTATTTTCTTCCTGGGTGGACGCGAAAAGCACTAAGCCTTCATGAGCCAGCCTGCGGGTTGGCTTTTTTATAGCCCCATTATTCCTCCTCAGGTTTTTTAATCCGCCATATCCTATTCTGTAAACATTCAGGCAACTGTTTTTAAAGCAGGAGTCGCGCATGCTTTCCAGGTTTCCAGTACTCAGCCAGATCCCAAAAGGCGTCTGGGTTGTGGGGGGCGTCAGTATGCTGATGGACATCTCTTCAGAGAGTATTCACAGCCTGCTCCCTCTTTTTATGATGACCACGCTCGGGACCAGCGTGTTATTCATCGGTCTGATTGAAGGGCTGGCGGAGGCAACCGCTCTCTTTATTAAGGTCTTTTCGGGAGCGATAAGCGACTATCTTGGTCAGCGCAAAGGTCTGGCACTGTTGGGATATGGCCTGGGCGCGCTAAGCAAACCCCTTTTCGCTTTGGCCTCTTCCTCAGGTATGGTTTTAGGTGCACGTCTGATGGACCGAACGGGGAAGGGGATCCGGGGAGCACCACGAGACGCAATGGTTGCAGACGTTACACCGCCGGAAATGCGCGGTGCGGCATATGGCCTGCGTCAGTCGATGGATACCACTGGGGCCTTTCTCGGACCATTACTGGCGGTGAGTTTGATGTTGTTGCTGGATAATGATTTCCGTACCGTTTTCTGGATAGCGCTCATCCCCGGCCTGCTTTCAGTTGCACTGCTTTATTTTGGTCTGCAGGAACCGAAAACCCCTGTCGAGCACAAACGCACTAACCCCATCAAAAGAGCGAATCTGAAGCGTCTGGGGAAAGCGTGCTGGTGGGTGATTGGCCTTGGCGCGGTGTTTACTCTGGCCCGTTTCAGCGAGGCATTTCTTGTGCTTCGTGCGCAACAGTCGGGTGTTCCCCTGGCGTTTATTCCGCTGGTGATGGTGGTAATGAACGTTCTCTATTCACTCTCGGCCTATCCCTTTGGCAAGCTTTCTGATGGCATGAGCCACACTCGACTCCTGCAGTGGGGGTTAATGGTATTGATTGGCGCAGATGTCGTTCTGGCGCTGAGTAGCCACTGGATCGGTATTATTGTCGGTGTCGCACTGTGGGGCGTTCATATGGGAATGACTCAGGGGTTGCTGGCGGCCATGGTTGCTAAAACCGCTCCGGCCGATCTGCGAGGTACGGCTTTTGGTATTTTTAGCCTGGTCAGTGGCGTGGGATTGTTAATCGCCAGCGTGAGCGCCGGAGCGATCTGGGAAATGTTTGGCGCACAATACACCTTTTATGCCGGAGCGGTGATTTGTCTTGTTACGCTGGCGTATCTGCATAAAACACCGGGTGAGGCGCAATAAAAAAACCAGCCATCAGGCTGGTTTTCAATGTATTTTTGGTCGGCACGAGAGGATTTGAACCTCCGACCCCCGACACCCCATGACGGTGCGCTACCAGGCTGCGCTACGTGCCGACGCATGAAAAGAATACTACTCGATTCCGTTTTGAATGCAAGGGAATCTGTCGCTAACTGGTTTATTATTAATCAGTTAGCGATGAAGCGCTTCTCATCCGTCAGGACCTGCAGCAGCAGGCTTAACTGCGGTTTCTGGTCTTTCAACCGCTCGCCCTGCAGGTTGTACGTCTGATAATTCCCGTTGCTGTTCAGCACCAGCGTCAGCTTAGGCGTGGTCACCACCAGGGTGTTATTCCCGGCAGCCGTAACCCAGTTATGGCGGCGCGTGGCACTGAAGAGATCCTGCCCCTGTGAATACTCGTTTGCTGGTGTGCTGACATGCAGCAGGCGTTGCATCAGGGTGGTCATCACATCTTTATGCTCAGTAAGCATAGTAATGCGCTGAGCTGGCGTGCCAGGCCAATGGATCACCAGCGGAACCTGAAGATTCGGTCGAGACCAACTCATTCCCTTCGTCTCGTCACCCAGCGGGACGCCATGGCCAGCGGTCACGATCACCACGGTATTATCTAGCTTGCCTGACTCACGCAGCGCCTCAAGCACTCGGCCTATCTGCGCATCCACATCGCCAGCCGCGCGGCTGTATCGGCGTGCAAAGTCATTCTTATTGCTGTTAGCGAGCGTTGTGCCATTAAAGGCAACCCATGAGAACCAGCGGTTATCTTCCTGGGCGTATCGTTGCAGCCAGTTTATCCATTGGCTGGCTGTCTGCGCATCAGACTGATTTTGTGCCGCCGGCAGGGAGAAATCAGACAACAGCGCCTGGCGGTAAAGCGGGCTGTTAAAACCATCAGAGGAGAACAACCCTAACTGATACCCTTGCTGATTCAGCCCGGTGATCAGTGCCGCAGGCGTACGGGCAGACAGCACGCCGTCCATGTATCCGGCTGAGATACCATAGAACAGCCCAAAGATACCCGCATCTGTAGAATTACCAGAGCTCATATGCTGGGTGAACGTGACGTTTTGACTCGCGAAATCGGCCAGCGCAGGCATCTGCTTCTCATAACGGGAATAGTTCAGGCCATCGACGGTAATCAGCAGGACGTTTTGCCCGCGACCCATATCGCGATAGTGCAGATCGCTCAGAGGATACTGAACGCTGACTGCTTCCGGATTACCCTGTTCGACCAGACGGCGCTGGTACTCCTGCGCGTCAAGCAGACCGTGTTTTTCGAGGAAACGACGGGCGGTCATTGGATACGAGAGCGGCAGGTTAGCGCGCTGCATGGTAATAGGGCGATAGAAGTTTGCATCCGCCCAGATATACATAATATGCGAGCTGATAAATGAGACAAAAAAGAGCGCGGCGACGGGCTTGGCATAATGCCGCCGCCGGGTCAGGCTGCGAAGTTTTTGCCAGCTCCAGGTGGCAAACAGCATCTCAATCAACAGGATCACCGGGACGCTGATAAACATCAGCTGCCAGTCACGGGCCGTTTCATTCTGGTCGGGGTTAATCACCAGTTCCCAGACGATGGGATTGAGATGCAGGTGGAAGCGGGTGAACACTTCGCTGTCGATAAGCAGTAGTGTCATCCCCACCGTCGCAAGGATGGCGGACAAGAACCGCATCAGACGCTGCGACATGACGATAAACGTCAGAGGGAACAGGATCAGCAGATAGGTGGCGAAAACCAAAAAGCTAAAGTGACCCACAACGCTCATCCAGGAGTAGATACGCCCGGTTAGCGTTGTTGGCCAGTCTGCGACAAACAGATAACGACAGCCAATGACCGTCGCCAGCAGAATGTTGAACAGGGCAAACCAGTGCCCCCAGCTGACCATCTGGGAGACTTTTTCACGGTAGCGCTGACGATTCGTCACCATAAACTGTTGTTCGTATCCCTTAATGGGCCTGGTCGTTGCTGACGGATGACTGTAAAGCCTGGGCGAAAGATTTGGCGATCGCCTGACGCTGAGCCGGAGCAACGCTGGTATTAATCAGGTTGGTGACCATATTTCCCAAAACCATCAGGGAGAGATCGGTCGGCGTTTTATGTTTTTCCAGTACGTTAACCAGCTCACTGAGCAGCTGTTCAACGTGTTCATCACTGTAGCGGGAATGTTGTGGCATAAATCAAAATCAGTTTGTTGATGAAAGGGCAACATATTACCGTAGCAACAGCTTTTTTTCCCCTTTTTTATCTGTTGTTGCACACATGCCCTGGTGGTGGTTGAATACCGCCCGGTCTAAAAGGAGAGTTTATCATGAGTCTGGAAATCAACCAGATTGCCTTGCACCAGCTTATCAAGCGTGATGAGCAAACCCTTGAAGTGGTGCTGCGCGATTCGTTACTGGAACCCACGCCTACCGTTGTAGAGATGATGGCGGAGTTACACCGTGTCTACAGCGCAAAAAACAAAGCCTATGGCCTGTTCAGTGAAGAGAGCGAACTGGCTGATAGCCTGCGTCTGCAACGTCAGGGCGAAGAAGATTTTCTGGCGTTTAGCCGCGCCGCGACCGGACGTCTGCGCGACGAGCTGGCGAAATATCCCTTCGCCGACGGCGGGATCGTGCTGTTCTGCCATTACCGCTATCTGGCGGTAGAGTATCTTCTGGTGACGGTGCTGAATAACTTAAGCAGCATGCGCGTGAACGAACAGCTGGATATTAGCTCAACGCATTATCTGGATATTAACCATGCGGATATCGTGGCGCGTATTGATTTGACCGAGTGGGAAACCAACCCGGAGTCGACCCGCTACCTGACTTTCCTGAAGGGGCGCGTGGGCCGCAAAGTGGCGGATTTCTTTATGGACTTCCTCGGCGCCAGCGAAGGCCTGAACGCCAAAGCGCAGAACAAAGGGCTGCTCCAGGCGGTTGATGACTTCACGGCAGAAGCGCAGCTCGATAAATCTGAGCGCCAGAACGTGCGCCAGCAGGTCTATAGCTACTGCAACGAACAGCTGCAGGCGGGGGAAGAGATTGAGCTGGAGTCGCTGTCAAAAGAGCTGGCGGGCGTCAGCGAAGTCAGCTTCCAGGAGTTCACCGCGGATAAAGGCTATGAGCTTGAAGAGAGCTTCCCGGCGGATCGCAGTACGCTGCGTCAGTTAACCAAGTTTGCCGGCAGTGGCGGCGGGTTAACCATTAACTTTGATGCGATGTTGCTGGGAGAACGCATTTTCTGGGATCCTGCCACCGATACGCTGACCATTAAAGGAACGCCGCCGAACCTGCGCGATCAGCTTCAGCGCCGTACTTCTGGCGGTAAATAGCAGGCACAAAAAACCCCGCAGAAGCGGGGGTTTTTCTCGACGAGTTTGCGATTACGCGCGAACGAAGTCGATGTGAGTCAGTTTTGGCTTGAACGCGTGACGCTGAACAGCCTGAACTTTCACTTTTTCTTCTTTACCGCCAACAACGATGGTCAGAACTTCGCTGTAGAATTCAGCTTTGGTCTGCAGGTTCCACAGTTTGTCGTGATCCAGTTCGATTGCAACTGGAGCAGCTTCGCCACCGTAAACGATAGCCGGGAACTTGTTAGCGTTACGCAGGCGGCGGCTCGCACCCTTACCCTGCACGTTACGTACTTCTGCTTCGATAGTAAACATTGATTTCTCTCTGTATTTAAAACCCTACTACAGGCGACCCAGCAGCAGGTGAGTGTTCTGCCTCACGGATGTGAAGCGGGCGGCATTTTATACTCAAATGCTCCTCACATCAATGAAAAGTCCCGTTAACCGCGCAATTCGTTGGCGCGACGAAAGCGACCTTCATAGTCAAAGACCTTCTCACGGACCTGCCAGAACTGGCCTTTCTTGCGAGCAACAACAAAATCCGGATGGCGCAGTAACGCCTGCTGGTGCACGATATCGGCCACGGTTATCCAGCGCAGAGGAACCCCTGGCGTACGGGTGTGCGGGCGAATAAAGAGTTGCTCGAAGGCCGTGCGTTGAGCGGGAGTTTGTACCCTGAAACGCTCACTGACGTCCGCCCCGTCCTCATCGTAGTAGGTGATTTTTAACCACTCGCCTTTTTCATCCGCACCGGGCTGTAGTGCCATGCCTGAGCAGCGGAGCACCAATGCATCTTTTAACTTCAGTGCCGCTTTTAACATGTCGTCAGGATCGACCAGTACCGTGTCACATTCCCGGCAGCGGCGTGCGGCAATGTCATTTTCGGCGTTGCATTGTGGGCAGTTCTTGAAGCGGAAACGGAAATCGCACTGCTCGCGATGCCCTTCGTCATCTTCAAACCAGCCCTGACAGCGGCGGCCAAAATGCTCAATTAGCGTGCCGTCGGCGGTGGTTTTACCCCAGAAGGTGTTGGCAAAACCACAGGCAGGACAAAAAACCTGTACCGGCACGTTGTCGCTTTTTCCTTTTGGCGCGCCGACCTCAGGCGTATAGAGATCGTGCGGGTTACCGGCATAATCCAGAATCAGACAGTCGGTTTTACCCGGCGCCAGACGCAGGCCGCGGCCAACAATTTGCTGATACAGACTGACCGATTCGGTCGGGCGCAAAATAGCGATCAGGTCGACGTGCGGGGCGTCAAAGCCGGTGGTCAGTACCGACACGTTAACCAGATAGCGGAACTGCTGGGCTTTAAAGGCGTCAATCAGGCTGTCGCGCTCAGGGCCTGGGGTCTCGCCAGTGATTAATGCCGCGTCGCCGGAGGGCAGTAACCCGGTAATTTCTCGTGCGTGCTCAACGGTGGCGGCGAAGATCATCACTCCTTTGCGCGTCGCGGCGAACTCCTCAATCTGGCTGATGATATGCGGCGTAATGCGCTTTTGCTTTTTCAGCTCCTGGTTAAGATCCGCTTCGCTGAACAACCCGTTGCTCTGTGCCTGCAGACGGCTGAAATCGTACTGCACCACCGGCATATCCAGGCGTTCAGGCGGCGTCAGGTAACCGTGTTTAATCATGTAGCGCAGCGGAAGCTCGTAGATGCAGTCGCTAAACAGGGCCTTGTCATCGCCGCGCACCATGCCGTGATAATGGTAACGATAGATCCAGCCTTTCCCCAGACGAAACGGGGTCGCCGTCAGGCCCAGCAGGCGCAGGTGTGGGTTCACTTCTTTCAGGTGTGTCAGGATTTGCTGATACTGGCTGCCGTCGTCATCGCTGATGCGGTGACACTCGTCAACAATCAGCAGCGAAAATTCGCTGCGAAACAGATCCAGATTGCGGGCCACCGACTGCACGCTGCCAAAGACCACTTTACCGTGGCTGTCTTTACGCTTTAGCCCGGCGGCGAAAATGTCGGCTTTCAGCCCGAGTGCGCAATATTTGGCATGGTTTTGCGCGACCAGTTCTTTGACGTGCGCCAGCACCAGCACACGACCGCGGGCCAGACGTGCCAGTTCGGCGATGACCAGGCTCTTGCCTGCACCGGTTGGAAGCACAATAGCCGCAGGTTCACGATGTTTACGGAACCACGCGAGGGTGGCATCAACGGCTTCCTGCTGATAGGGACGAAGTGTAAAAGTCATGGGGTCTCGGTTTCATTATTCCGCACATAGTATGCCACGAAACTTTTTCCCTTGAGTGGCGCAACCAGACCATTATACTGAACCGTTCCAGACTGCTTCTTTTTCGGACGTACTGTTCGACTTCCAGCACCATTAAGGCTAAAAAGATTTCATGCGACTTGATAAGTTTATCGCTCAGCAACTCGGCGTAAGCCGCGCTATTGCCGGGCGTGAAATTCGCGCCAGCCGCGTTACCGTGGACGGCGACATTGTGAGAGACAGCGCTTTCAAACTGCAACCGGACCATCAGGTTGAGTATGACGGCAATCCGCTGACCCAGCAGCATGGCCCACGCTATTTCATGCTCAACAAGCCGGAAGGCTATGTCTGTTCAACGGACGATCCGGATCACCCGACAGTACTCTATTTCCTCGACGAACCGGTGGCGCACAAGCTGCATGCCGCTGGTCGCCTGGATATCGACACCACCGGACTGGTACTGATGACTGACGACGGGCAGTGGTCGCACCGTATTACCTCTCCGCGCCATCATTGCGAGAAAACCTATCTGGTGACGCTGGAGTCTCCGGTAGCGGATGACACGGCAGAGCAATTCGCCAAAGGCGTTCAGCTGCATAATGAGAAAGATCTCACCAAACCCGCCGTCCTTGAGGTGATCACCCCGACCGAAGTTCGCTTGACCATCAGCGAAGGGCGCTATCATCAGGTAAAACGGATGTTTGCTGCAGTGGGGAACCACGTTGTCGGCTTGCATCGTGAGCGGATTGGTGCGATTGAACTCGATCACGACCTGGCGCCAGGCGAATACCGCCCGTTAACGGAAGAAGAGATCGCCAGCGTCGGTCTGCCTTCGCATTAATCTCAGGAGAACTCTGTGACCACCAGGCCACACTCGTCGTTCAAAATTGTCTTCATTCTTGGCCTGCTGGCCATGTTGATGCCGCTGTCGATTGATATGTATCTGCCTGCACTGCCGGTTATTGCCGCGCAGTTTGGCGTACCGGCAGGCAGCGCACAGATGACACTCAGCACCTATATACTCGGTTTTGCCCTCGGCCAGCTGTTTTATGGCCCGATGGCGGATAGCCTGGGACGCAAGCCTGTTATTCTGGGTGGGACGTTGGTCTTTGCGGCCGCGGCAGTTGCCTGTGCGCTGGCTCAGACCATCGATCATCTGATTATCATGCGCTTCTTCCACGGTCTGGCGGCGGCAGCGGCAAGCGTGGTGATTAACGCCCTGATGCGCGATATCTACCCGAAAGAAGAGTTCTCCCGCATGATGTCGTTCGTGATGCTGGTGACGACGATTGCGCCGCTGGTGGCCCCGATGGCGGGTGGTGCGGTGCTGGTGTGGTTTAGCTGGCATGCGATTTTCTGGATCCTGGCGCTGGCCGCGCTGCTGGCTTCCGCGATGATTTTCTTCTTTATTGATGAAACGCTTCCCGTCGAGCGCCGCCAGAAATTCCACATCCGCACCACAATAGGTAACTTCGCCTCACTGTTTCGCCACAAGCGCGTGCTCAGCTATATGTTGGCAAGCGGGTTCAGCTTTGCCGGGATGTTCTCCTTCCTGAGCGCCGGGCCGTTTGTCTACATCGAACTGAACCACGTTTCGCCGCAGCACTTCGGCTATTACTTTGCGCTTAACATCGTCTTCCTGTTCATCATGACCATCATCAACAGCCGTTTTGTCCGGCGGGTGGGGGCGCTGAACATGTTCCGCGCCGGGCTGTGGATCCAGTTTGTGATGGCGATCTGGCTGGTGGTGAGCGCGTTTCTGGGCGTGGGCTTCTGGGCGCTGGTAGTGGGTGTGGCGGCTTTTGTCGGCTGCGTGTCGATGGTATCGTCGAATGCGATGGCGGTGATCCTCGATGAATTCCCGCATATGGCGGGAACAGCATCGTCACTGGCAGGAACGTTCCGCTTTGGTATTGGGGCGATTGTCGGGGCGTTGCTTTCTATGGCTACCTTTACGACGGCCTGGCCGATGTTATGGGCGATGGCTTTTTGCGCAACCAGCTCCATACTCTTCTATCTTTACGCCAGTCGACCGCGAAAAACGGCTCACTAAAGCACAAAAAAGGCCCTACAGGGCCTTTTTTGTTGATACATATCAACCAAACCCACGTTGACACACCCGGCGTTTGTTTCTTTTATGTAAAATCTATTTATGTAAAAAGTCACATCATTGTATTCAAAAAGGTTGAGTTAGATCGCAGAAACGGGTACATATAGCGCCGACGCAAGCCTGGATTCCTATAAAAAAGCGCTGAATAGTGCAGGTTAGCGATGATGTGTTACTATAAATGTAAATAAATTGTGAAGTAAATTTTGCTTCCGGGGAACGAACGTGAATACATTACAACTCTCCATTGTCCATCGCTTGCCCCAGAGCTATCGCTGGTCAGCGGGTTTTGCAGGTTTGAAAGTTGAACCGATTCCGCAAAGTGCCGCGGACTGCGATAATTGTCTGGTTGCGCTCAAATTGCTTAGCCCGAGCGACGAAAACGCATGGCCGGTTATGGAGCGCTTAAGCCAGGCGTTGACGGATATCGAAGTAGACAGCTCCGTACTGGAGTGCGAAGGTGAGCCGTGCCTGTTTGTTAAAAGCCAGGATGAATTTGCCGCGACCTGCCGCCTGAAAAATTTTGGCGTTGCTATTGCGGAGCCTTTCTCTGGCCAGTATCCATTCTGAGCGCTAGTCTGCTGAAAGCAGCTGGCGCGTGTAACTCTGCGTTGGCGCAGTAAATACGCGCTGGCACTCCCCCTGTTCGACCACTTCTCCCTGTCGCAACACAATCACCTGATGGCATAGCGCCCGAACCACCTGTAAATCATGGCTGATAAAGATATAGGCCAGCCGGTGTTTTTCCTGTAACCCCTTGAGCAGTTTCAGGATCTGCGCATGGACGGTTCTGTCCAGCGAAGACGTCGGTTCATCCAGAATAATCAGTTCCGGTTTCAGGATCAGCGCACGGGCAATAGCGATACGCTGACGCTGCCCGCCGGAGAATTCTGCCGGATAGCGGTGACGGGTATCGGGATCTAAGCCCACTTCGTTCATTACCCGCATGACCTCCTGTTCCCGTTGTTGGGCATTCAGGCTGGGCTGATGAACACGCAGACCCTCTTCAACGATCTGTAACACGCTGAGCCGTGGGTTAAGCGAGGAGTTGGGGTCCTGAAATACCACCTGCATACGAGGGCGTACGGGAAGCATCTGGCGTCGGTTCCAGAGATGCAGCGGCATGTTGTCAAAGAGGATCTCGCCCTGAGAAGCGATTAAGCGCAGCAGCGCCAGGCCGGTGGTGCTTTTACCCGAACCGGATTCACCTACCAGTCCCAGAGATTCCCCCGGTCGCAGAGAGAAGCGGATATTTTTCAACACCGGATTCTGGTCGACGAGGCGCCGCAGAATACCTTTGCGAATGGGAAACGAGACGGACAAATCGTCAACACGCAACAGCGGTACGCTGTCAGCTGGCAGCGGAACCGGGTCGCCAGAGGGTTCACTGTCGAGCAGGCGCTGGGTATACGGGTGTTGTGGCGCGTTTAACAGCGTGGACGCGACATTCTGCTCGACACATCGCCCGTTTTGCATCACCGCAACGCTGTCGGCCAACTTTTTCACGATACTCAGGTTGTGCGTGATAAACAGCAAACTCATGTTCAGCTCGTCACGCAACTCGCGCAGCAGCGTCAAAATTTGCGCCTGCACCGTCACGTCCAGCGCCGTTGTAGGTTCATCAGCAATTAACAGTTCGGGGCGCGTGAGCAGGGCCATGGCAATCATCACGCGCTGGCGCTCGCCGCCGGAAAGCTGATGCGGAAAATCATTCAGCCGTTTGGCTGCATTGCGTATTCCGGTTCGTTCAAGGCAGTCCAGAATTTCCCCGCGTGCGGCTTCTTTGCGCATACCTCGGTGTAGGGACAGGACTTCATAGAGCTGTTTTTCCAGGCTGTGAAGGGGGTTAAGAGAAACCATCGGTTCCTGGAAAATCATGGCAATCTTATTACCGCGGATTGCGCGCAAGGTATGTTCGTCAGCATGCAACAGCGAGTTGCCGTGAAAAAGAATGTCGCCTTGCGGGTAACTCACAGGCGGAGAGGGCAGCAGACGCAGGATGGAGAGAGCTGAGACGCTCTTGCCTGAACCTGACTCACCCACCAGTGCCAACGTTTCACCGCGCTGTATCTGGAGTGACAGGTCGGTGACGACGGTACGCATCTCACCCTGTGTTGAAAAAGCAATCGACAGGTTATCAATACTGAGAAGGGGCTGCGTCATCTTATACCGCCTTATTAGGATCGAAGGCATCGCGCACGGCTTCGCCAATAAAAATCAGCAACGAAAGCAGCACGGCCACAGAAAGAAAGGCGGTAATACCCAGCCACGGCGCCTGCAGGTTGTTCTTGCCTTGTAACAGAAGCTCGCCGAGCGACGGGGAACCCAGTGGTAACCCGAAGCCAAGAAAATCCAGCGAGGTGAGGGTGGTGATGGAGCTGCACAGAATAAACGGCAGGAAGGTAAGCGTGGCCACCACGGCGTTAGGCAGCATATGGCGGAAAATAATCCCGCGGTCGCTCACGCCCAGCGCCTGCGCGGCGCGAATATAGTCGAAGTTGCGGGTGCGCAGAAATTCCGCCCGCACGACACCCACCAGCGCCATCCAGCCGAAGAGTACAGTGATACCTAACAGCCACCAGAAGTTTGGCTGTACCACACTTGAAAGCAGGATAATCAGAAACAGCGTCGGCATGCCTGACCAGACTTCAATAACACGCTGGCCCCACAGGTCTATTTTTCCACCGTAATAGCCCTGAACCGCACCGGCCACGACACCCATCACACTGGAAAAAAGCGTCAGCATCAGTCCAAAGAGGAGCGATATCCGTGTGCCATAAAGGATACGCGCCAGGACATCGCCACCGTTGGCATCCGTTCCCAGCCAGTTTTGCGCGGAAGGTGGGGAAGGGAAGGGCGTTGTGGTGGCAAAGTTAATGCTGTTTGCGCCAAAACGCACCGGTGCCCAGATAGCCCAGCCATGTTGCTCAATTTGCTGGCGAAGCCACGGGTCCTGATACTCCGCAGGCGTTGCAAACGGGCCACCAAAATCGCTTTCGCTGTAGTTGGCGAGAACCGGTACATACCAGCGGTCGTTAAAATGCACCAGCAAAGGCTTGTCGTTGGCAATCAACTCAGAGCACATGCTTAAAATAAACAACACGGCAAAAATCCACAGTGACCAGTAGCCGCGGCGGTTGTGGCGAAAACGGGCCCAGCGGGCCTGGTTTACGGGGCTTAAACGCGACATTAGCGGCCCTCAAAATCAATTCGGGGATCAACCAGCGTATAGCTGATATCACTGACGATATTCAGCAGCAGGCCAATCAGGGTGAAAATGTAGAGTGTGCCAAACATCACCGGATAATCGCGCGAGACGGTGGCTTCATAGCCCAGCAGGCCCAGACCGTTGAGTGAGAACATCACCTCGATCAGCAGTGAACCGGTAAAAAACATACTGATGAACGTGGCAGGAAATCCGGCAATGACCAGCAGCATGGCGTTGCGGAATACGTGCTTCCACATAATCTGCTTCTCGCTTACGCCCTTGGCGCGGGCCGTGACGACGTACTGTTTTCGAATTTCATCAAGAAAGGCGTTTTTGGTCAGCATGGTCAGAGCCGCAAACCCGCCAATAACCGTTGCCAGAACCGGTAGCGTGATATGCCAGAGATAGTCGGTGATTTTCTGGTACCACGGCAGGGTACTGAAATCAGCGGAGACTAACCCTCGCAGCGGAAAGATATCGAAATAACTCCCCCCGGCAAAAAAAACAATCAGCAGGACGGCAAACAGAAACGCCGGGATGGCATAACCGATGATGATGAACGTGCTACTCCAGATATCGAAACGGCTGCCGTTATAAACGGCTTTACGGATCCCGAGCGGAATCGAGACCAGGTAGATAATCAACGTTCCCCATAACCCCAGCGTAATGGACACTGGCAGGCTTTGCTTAATCAATGTTAAGACTGATGCACTGCGAAACAGGCTATCGCCGAAATCAAAGCGAATATAGTCCCAGAGCATTTTGAAATAGCGCTCGTGAATGGGTTTGTCAAAGCCATAGCGGTGGGTGATCTCGGCGATCACTTCAGGATCCAGTCCACGCCCACCGCGATAATGACTTTCACTGATATTCCCTACGCCGGTTCGCGCATGGCTCGCGCCCATTCCTTCACCGCCGCCGCCTGGCATACCGCCGCTATTACCAAACTCGATAGCGGCAATAGCCTGATCAACCGGGCCGCCAGGCGCGATTTGCACGATAAAAAAGTTAATCGTGATGATGGCCCACAGGGTCGGGATGACCAACAGCAGACGGCGGATAAGATAGGCACCCATGATGATTCCTTAGCGTCGCTCAGCGGGGAGTCTGGCGGCTTTGTTGACGTCATACCACCAGGTATCAAAGCCCAGTGAATAGACAGGGCGTACGGCAGGCACGGAGAACTTGTCCCAGCGAGCAAGACGATCTTCGCCCATATACCACATCGGCAGCATGTAGTAGTTCCAGGTTAAGACCCTGTCGAGCGCCCGTCCGAGCGGCAGGAGTTTTTCTTTATCGCCTTGCGCCGCCACTATTTTCGCAATCAGTGCATCAATCGCCGGGCTTTTCACTCCCGGGGCATTATATGAGGAGTCGATGTAGCTGGAGGCCCATGAAATTTGCAGATCGGAGCTTGGCCACGGCTGTGCGGGCCACAAGCGCTGCATCATGTCGTAATCACGGCTGCGCATGCGATTGGTAATCTGCGCGTTATCAACCTGACGAATGTTCATGGTAACGCCCAGCCGCTCAAGGTTGTGCTTAAACGGCAGTACCCACTGATCGTTGCCCCCGGATGAAAGCAGCAGCTCAAAGCTGAGAGGCTTACCCGTTTTGGCATCCACACGCTTTTGATTCTTCAGGGGCCAGCCCGCGTCATCCAGCAGCTTGCTGGCTTTCAGCAGGTTGGCGCGGTCGTAGCCGTCACCGTTCGACACGGGCGGCTGAAACACCGAGGTGAACACTTCCGCGGGTACTTCCGCTTTCAGCGGTGCCAGCAGGAGCAGCTCGTCAGCTTTCGGGTAGTCGCGCGCAGCATATTCCGTGTTCTGAAAATAGCTGTTCGCACGGCTGTAGGCCCCGTAAAACAGCGCTTTGTTCATCCACTCAAAATCAAAGGCCAGGGAAATCGCTTCCCGTACCCGGCGGTCATTAAACACCGGACGCTGAATATTAAATGCCAGCCAGCGGGTGTCCTGGGCGGACTCATTTTTGTGCTCATCTTTAACGATGTAACCTTTCGCGAAATTTTTCCCGATATACCGCGTGGCCCAGTTTTTGGCGTTGCTCTCGACGCGCAGATCGAAGGCACCGGCTTTAAATGCTTCAAATGCCACGTTATCGTCGAGGTAGTAATCATAACGAAGGGTGTCGAAATTCCAGCGCCCGCGGTTAACTGGCAGATTTGCGGCCCAGTAGTCTTTGACGCGGGAATAGACCACATATTGCCCCATGCGCCAATCGGTAATGCGGTAAGGACCACCTGCCAGAGGGGGAGTAGAGAGCGGGTCGCTCAGTTTGTGATCTTTCCAGAACGATTGAGGCATCACCGGCAGTGAGAACAGGCTGAGCATATTCTCTTTGTTGGGTTCGCTCAGCTCGATGCGCACGGTGAGCGGCGCAATGGCTCTGACGGATGCGCCTTTGTACACGATGCGGAATTGGGGCACGCCTTCAGTCATAAATTTGTGAAAGGTGAACGCGACGTCACTGGCCTTAACCGGTGAACCATCATGAAAACGTGCCCGAGGGTTTATCGAGATTTCAGCCCAGGCAAAGTTATCCGCGTAACGCACGTTATCGGCAATCAGTGGATAGTAGCTGCCGGGCTCATCATCAGACGTGACAAAAAGCGTATCGTAAAGTGATTCCGTTCGCGCGGCCGCCACGCCACGCAGGGCGTAGCGGTTGAAGTTGTCGAACGTTCCCGTGGCGGAAAGTGTTACCTTCCCACCTTTGGGGGCAGCTGGGTTGACGTAATCGAAATGTGTAAAATTGACCGCGTATTTCGGCTCGCCAATCACCGCGAAGGCGATATTTTCTTTGATGGCTTGCGCCTGGCTGGACAGGCTCGTGAATGCCAACATCAGCAACATAAAGCGCATAAGCATCACGCGGCGGCTCCTTCTTTTACAAACCAGCTCAGTTAAGCTGAATAATAAGTGACGTCACGGGCAATGTGAAATTATTCACTGACGGGCGAAACGTCAGGCCGCCAGTTGCGGAACTGATCCAGCGGCATCGGGCGGCTAATCCAGTAGCCCTGCAGGAAATTGACGCCATGCTCGCGTAGCCATGCAGCCTGTTCCGGGGTTTCCACCCCTTCGGCGACGGTCAACATATTCATTCGTCTTGCCAGCGTCAGGACTGCATCCAGCACCGGTGACGTCACGGTCTCCGTGCCTATCGCATTAACAAAACCACGATCAATCTTGAGATAGTCCATGGTGAAATGCTCAAGATAAATCAGCGCGCTGTGACCAGTACCAAAATCATCAATGGCTATCTCAAACCCTTCGTTATGCAGCCATTCGAAGAGGCTGTTGGCTTCCCGATGATTAAGCATGTCGCGCTCGGTAATTTCCAGCACGATCTGGAAGTAATCCGGCGGCAGTAACGCTTTGAAGGTGAGCATGTCTTCTTTGAAGCTTTCCGCATGCAAATGCCCAGGCGCGATGTTGATGCCGAGTTTTGCGCCCGGCGGTAGCACGGTCTGTAATACCGGCGCATCGTGAATGATGAGATCAAAAAGATGCAGCGTCAGCGGAACGATCAGCTTCTGTGCCTCTGCAAAATTGATAAAGGCGTCAGGCGGAATCTCACCCATGGTCGGGTGTTTCCAGCGCATCAACACCTCGACACCGCGCATTTTCAGCTCTTTTGCGTCCACCACAGGTTGATAGACCACATAGAATTGATCGCGCTTAATGGCGCTTAAAATCTCTTTACCCGGATTCAGCCGTATGCTGAGGATATAGTAATTGAGCGAGCCGGCCGCAATGCCGCACACCAGTCCGAAGAACAGAGCGTAAAGGATTTCATCGCTGGTCCAGGCGTCCGCATACAGTTTAATGGTCAGGGGGACGTTTTTCAGCGTAGCGATGCGACTCGGTGCTTCATCTAAATCACGCGCTTTGACCAGCTTGCTGGACATCGTCGTTAGGGCATAATCGCCAATGATGATGGCGATGCCAGCGAACTCGTCCTGGCGGGCTGTGTAGAGCAGATAAGGTGTCAGATTGATATTCACCGAGGTGAACACACCGCCATCTTTAACTAACGGGTTACGATACCAGATGGCAATCGCGGGCTTGTTGGGCAACATCGGGGTGCCTGGAAGCAAGGCCATATCGATCTGCTTATTAATGTGCAGCTCGGGTATCAGCTCCTCCATCGGGACATTCATTGGACCTGTGGCGGATGAACAGAACGCAATTTTGTCCCTGACCAACAAAAAGGCGCGCACGTTGAGGCTAAATGCTGCGCGTGAAGTCAGTTCTGCATTGACGTCGTGGCAATTGTTCAGCGTGAGTGGCTGGAGGATGTCGATAGAGGTTTTTAACTCTGCGAAATAGCTCTCCATGTAGAGGTTGACATCGTTAATCAGGGTGTCGAATTTTACGTCCCGCTTGTGGTAGCTCCAGAAAAATTGCAATGAACCCAGGAGCAGGGCAGCGATCAGGCCTGTGATAATGCTGAGGATCAGTATCTTGCGATTACTGGAGAAGTAGCGGGTGAACATAGACGTTGTGGTTCCTGAATTGCCGCCGAATGTATTCAGTGTAACGGGCAAAAAAAAACACCGCCGAAGCAGTGCTTTTTTTCATCATATCGCCAGCCAAGGGATAACCAACGATACAATTTCCATATTAACTGCGGGTCAGTACTCGGCGCGCTTCGTTGTAGCGCTTTTTCCAGTACGGTTCGTTCATGCTGGAAATGGTCACACCGCTACTGGTGGAGGCATGTACAAACTGGTCATTACCAATATAGATGCCCACATGTCGACCTGTAGAACCGGCGCGGAACAGAACTAAGTCACCGGTGCGCAGTTTAGTACGTGAAATCGACTTGCCCATCTCCTGCTGTTCGTAAGTCGAACGCGGAAGATCTAACCCGAATTGCTCACGGAAAGTACGCTGTACAAAACCGGAACAATCAATACCTGTTTTCGTGCTGCCGCCAAGACGGTAACGCACGCCTTTCCAGTCAGCATACTGGTCCATAATGCGGGACTTCACGTCCAGATTACGTACCATATTTTCAAATTCATCCTGAGAGGCTTGCAGTGACGAGGAATCTTCCATTCCCACAACACGCGTCTCAGGATGCATATTCTTTGCGGTGTTTGATGTACTACATGCAGACAACAGTACCGCGACTGCTATCGCCGGGATCCCCCGTAAGATATATCTCAGAAACGGTTGAGATTTGACCATTTTGTTTATTTTCCCTTGAAGTCCTTAACGACAAATATCGTTATAAAAATGCCAAACGTGACGAGACTAATTATCTGTTCACATTGAGACAATTCTTTCTGCTCACATTTGTGGCACAGCGCACAAAATTATTAGCCAGTGAAATAATTATCTCTATGGGGCAAAACGAGTTCGAGATTAACCGATTGCCTGGGGTATTGCGAGTAAAAAAAGCCTTTTTTTTATAAGAAATTGTGATACAGAAAGTAAAAACATGGAAATGCTCAAAATACCGACAGATCCGCCACCTTATCGCGTAATTGATTCATTTTTATCATGAATGTGATGACAGGAATATGACAGTGAGAAAAGATCGCGGCAGAAGACCTGTCAGGGATCATGTCGATCCCTGATAGCTAACGTTAATTTAGGTTAGTTATTTGTTTAATTGTTGTTGCGTTTTTCCGGGAAGATAGCGATCAAACAGCACTATTATCCCGTCGCTCAACGGTGTCATCAAACACCACGGCAGAGCAATCAGAGCAACGGAGAGAGAACCGACGGCAATATCGGTGAACCAGTGGGCACCAATCATTACGCGTGGAAAAGCAAAAACCACAAAAATAATCAGGGCTATTGCAAAGGCTTTTTTGCCGAAATAACGAAGCATAACTGCGGAAAAAATAAGCAGCATCATGCCGTGGTCGCCAGGGAAACTGTCTTTCGAGGCATCTTTTGTTGGAATATGCAGCAACTCACTGACGCGATAAATATCGCTAAAGAAGAGCGTTGGGCTGGAGCGCTTAACCGGAATAATCGCGGTTGCCAGCTGGTTAATGACCACGGCAAACAGCAGCATCACCAGACCGATAATCATAATACGCCGACGCCCTGCTTTATCCTCTTTCAACCAGAAGGAGAGCATCAGGCAGCCCATTGCCAGCAACGAAAAACCGTCGAAGGCGCGGTTGTTGGTGATAGCTACCAGCCACAGAAAGGCATTGCTTTTCACTAGCTCCTGGTTGAAGAAGTGAAAGATTGCAGAATCCAGCGGGAACCAGAAACCATGATTCGCCGGAATATACCAGGAGAAAAAGAGCGCCAGACCGGCGACATTAAGCAGTAATATCAGGGGAAATCGAGTCGTCATAACGTTCAGCAAAGAGTGAAAACAGGGGCAACGTTAGCCGCCCAAACTTAAACGAAGCTTCAACAGGCTGGACTGCAGGGCATTCCAGTCGGCGTTAACCGCACTAATTAACTCAATTCGGCTGTCCGGCGGGGCGACATTTTGCGTTTCAATAAAGAAATCTTCACCCTGACGATTGATCCGTACCAGTCCGTCTGGTGTGCGCATGATCCCTTTAACGCGATCGACCGGAGCAAGTCTGGCCCACTCAAGGATCCCGATGGTGTCAAAAACGGTATCTGCATCGAAGATCCATCCACAGGCCTGATACCCCTGACCACTATTCAGATTACGACGCCAGCGCTGGTGTTCCGGCAGGCTGAGGGCAGCCAGACCTTGTTTCACCGGGTGGCTATGGGCATGCTCTGCACTGGCCGGAAGTTCCGCTATGTTCAGACGAGGAAGGTCAAGCAGGGCGCTATCAATCCTCCCCTGAGTGGTCTGCACCCGTTGACGATTACCCCCGAAATGTTGCCACCACGCGTCCAGCGCGGCCTGGCTTTCAGCCGTGGCGCGATCTTCTTTATTAGCAACGATAATGTCTGCTGAGGCGAGTTGATCGCGGAAGTTCTCATTGGCCACCGCTTTATCATCCAGAAGCTGGCGAGGATCGAGCAGGCACAGGGTGGCACGCAGATCAATCCACGGCTCGTAAACCGGTGCGGTCAGTAAATCAAGGATCTGCTTCGGGTGACCCAGCCCGGTGGGTTCAATCAGCAGGCGATCGGGTTTGCCCTGACGCAGCAAGGTATTGAGTCCTACCTGCATGGGCAAGCCATTGACGCAGCACATGCATCCGCCTGGGATCTCTTTGATCATCGCGCCGCTGTCCGACAGTAATGCGCCGTCGATGCCCACTTCGCCAAATTCATTGACCAGAACGGCCCATTTCTCGGCCGGATCTTTGTTCGCCAGCAGGTGAAGAATTGACGTGGTTTTACCGCTGCCGAGAAAACCGGTGATGAGGTTGGTTTTGGTCACGTGCGCTCCAGAAGAGAATTGTGATGCTATAACAATTATCTCTTATCCTGGCGAAAAAAGGGCGCAATGAGAAGGGGAAGGGTGAACGGAGGTCACCTCCGTTCGTGTTAAGCGCAATAATCGTTAAAGATTTAACGTTTCAATAACAGCCTGACGTGCACCGTGGCGGGCAATGCGCTGATAAGCCTGGCTGACAGCTTCAACAAAAACGCTATTTTGGGCGAGATCGTGTCCAAAGACCTCGTTCAGCCCCAGCAGCGCGTTGACGCGATCGTCGTCGCTGCTGGCGTCAACAATCGCGCGGATTTTATCGCTGAGGGGATCGCGGACGTCAATTGTGTTTCCGTGTTCGTCAGTCCCGCTGACGTAGCGTATCCAGCCGGCCACGCCCAGAGCCAGCAGCGGCCACGGCGTTTTTCGCTCAAGATGGACGCGGATCCCGTCCAGCATTCTCTGAGGCAGTTTCTGGCTACCGTCCATTGCAATTTGCCACGTGCGATGCTGAAGTGCCGGGTTGGCAAAGCGTTCAAGCAGACTATCGGCGTATGCGGTGAGATCGACATCCCTGATGCGTAATGTGGGTGCCTGTTCATCGAGCATGAGCCGACGGGCGGCTTCGCGGAAGGCTGCGTCTTCCATACATTCATTGATATGCGCATAGCCGGCGAGATACCCGAGATAAGCCAGGAAAGAGTGGCTGCCGTTAAGCATGCGTAACTTCATCTGCTCCCACGGCAGAACATCCTGCACCATCTGGACGCCCGCCACTTCCCACGCCGGACGGCCGGCAACAAAATTATCTTCCACCACCCACTGAATAAACGGTTCGCAGCTGATGGCGCAGGGATCTTCAACGCCGAGCGTTTCGGTGATTTCTGCCAGTGAGGCCTCTGTTGCAGCAGGAACAATCCTATCGACCATCGTTCCCGGGAAACTCACGTGGCTATCAATCCACGCAGCGAGTGCCGGAGAGCGTTTTTGCGCCATTCCCAGCACGGCATTTTTCACCACATGGCCGTTGTCAGGGATATTGTCGCAAGAAAGCACGGTAAAAGAAGGTAAGCCGCGCTCACGGCGACGATGGAGCGCTTCGACAAGGATCCCCGGGGCGGAATGCGGCTCAGATGGATTTTCCAGATCGTGGATAATCCGCGGGTTTTGCAGATCCAATTTACCGGTAGCGGGATCGATGCAATAACCTTTCTCCGTGATGGTGAGCGACACAATCGCCACCTGAGGCTCACAAAATTTCTCAATAATAGCGGGCAGAGAGTCCAGCTTTGCGTTCAGGCATTCATGGACGGCACCAACGATAATTTCCTCGTTTCCTTTTGCACCTTTCTCCAGAACGGTGAACAGGTGATCCTGTGCACGCAGCTGGCTCATCAGCACATCACCGCTAAACAGGCTAATCTCACATATTCCCCAGTCACCGCCTTTCTCATTCAGCACCCGATTTGTTAACAATGCCTGGTGCGCACGGTGAAACGCGCCAAAGCCAAAATGGACGATGCGAGAGCGTAATTGCTGACGATCGTAGCGCGGTTGCTGAACATGGGCAGGAAGGGCGGTGGAGGCAATTGTCTTCATGAGATACACACCTGATTAACCATTAATTAACAATGCCAGTGTAAAGTTATATGACAGCAAATAAAATTGGTAAGCCGTAAATATCCCTGTTCTGTGAGTTGGATCAATCAATGCGTGGCGGTATGTTGACCCTTAGCGGCAAACATGTATGGTAGTCGTCATTGCAGTAACGCATATTGGTATAACAACTTAAGAGGGTGAGGCAATGGAACAAACCTGGCGTTGGTACGGGCCGAACGATCCGGTTTCTCTTGATGATGTGCGTCAGGCTGGCGCAACGGGTGTCGTCACGGCGCTGCATCATATTCCTAACGGCCAGGTATGGCCGGTTGATGAAATTCAAAAGCGTCAGGCGCTGCTGGCAGAGAAGGGATTAACCTGGTCTGTGGTGGAAAGCATTCCGGTTCACGAAGATATCAAAACCCATTCAGGGGAGTACCAGACCTGGATTGCCAACTATCAGCAGAGTATTCGCAACCTGGCGGCATGCGGCATTGATACGGTGTGCTATAACTTCATGCCTATCCTGGACTGGACGCGCACTGACCTTGAATATCAGATGCCGGACGGTTCAAAAGCACTGCGTTTCGATCAAATTGCCTTTGCGGCATTTGAACTACACATTCTGAAACGTCCTGGCGCCGAAGCGGATTACACCGCGGAAGAGCAGCAGCAGGCGCGCGCGTGGTTTAACGCCGCCAGTGACGCGGACATCGAAAAGCTGACCCGCAATATCATTGCTGGTCTGCCAGGTGCGGAAGAGGGCTATACGCTGGATCAGTTCCGTGCACGTCTGGCGGAATATGGCGACATTGATAAGCATCAGCTTCGTGAAAACATGGCGTACTTCCTGCGCGCGATTGTGCCCGTCGCAGAAGAAGCGGGCGTTCGCCTGGCGATACATCCGGACGATCCTCCGCGTCCTATTCTCGGCCTGCCGCGTATCGTCTCGACGATTGAAGATATGCAGTGGCTGAAAGAGACGGTAGACAGCATCTACAACGGCTTTACCATGTGTACCGGCTCCTACGGCGTGCGTGCGGATAACGATCTGGTGCGGATGATTGAAACCTTCGGCGATCGTATTCACTTTACTCACCTGCGCGCGACCTGTCGTGAAGAGAACCCAAAAACCTTCCACGAGGCAGCGCACCTTGGCGGTGATGTGAATATGGTCGCGGTGGTGGATGCCATCCTGGCGGAAGAAGTACGTCGTAAGCAGGTTGGTGATGTGCGTCCTATTCCATTCCGTCCGGATCACGGGCATCAGATGCTGGACGATCTGCGTAAGAAAACGAACCCAGGTTATTCGGCAATCGGTCGTCTGAAAGGGATGGCGGAAGTGCGCGGCATTGAGCTGGCGCTGAAGATGACGAAGTATCCTGAATTGCTGTAAAAGAAAAACCCGGCGCAAAGCCGGGTTTTTTGTGTTAGTCAGCACGACCCATATAGCGTTTTTCTTCGATATGGATGCGAATTTTCTCGCCTGCAGACAGGTATTCTGGCACCTGCACAACCAGTCCGGTTGTCAGGGTTGCTGGTTTGTTACGGGCGCTTGCAGATGCGCCTTTGATACCCGGTGCCGTTTCAACGATTTCCAGATCGACGGTCTGAGGCAGTTCCAGCGCCAGCAGCACGCCATCCCAGGTCAGAACCTGCATGTCCGGCATACCGCCTTCAGGAATAAACAGCAGCTCTTCTTCAATCTGATCTTTGGTGAAGATATACGGGGTGTAATCTTCTTTATCCATGAACACGTATTCGTTGCCGTCGATATAGGAAAAATCGACATAGCGACGGGTCAGGGTCACGGTATCAACGATATCGTCACCTTTAAAACGTTCTTCAACTTTCAGACCGGTACGCACATCGGCGAAACGCATTTTGTACAGCGTCGCTGCACCACGGGCGCTAGGTGCCTGAATATCGATATCTTTCACAATCAGCAGTTTGCCGTTGTAATTCAGTACCATACCTTTCTTAATTTCGTTCGCTCTTGGCATTGCAGTAATCCTGTATACGGAAGGTAAAAAATATCGCGCCAAATTACTCGTGCGCGGCCTTTCAGGCAAGAGGAATTCGTGGCTTTTGCTATCAATACGCAAAAGGTGTTACTGTGCGCGCGATGCCCGGCTGCGCGGGCCTTCGTCAGCGAAAGAGAGCGTTTATGGATTGTCGTCCAGATTGCGGCGCGTGCTGTACCGCACCGTCCATTTCAAGCCCCATTCCAGGAATGCCAGAGGGCAAGCCTGCCAATACCCGCTGCGTTCAGCTCTCTGAAACTAACCTGTGTATGATCTTTGGTTCGCCCCTGCGCCCGAAGGTTTGCTCCGGACTTCAGCCAACAGCCGAAATGTGTGGCAGCACGCGAGCGCAGGCGATGACGTATCTGCTCGAGCTGGAATCGCTCACCGCGCCTTAAACGTCTTTAATCCTCGCCAGACAGCCAATCGTCAGCGTGCACATCACCAGCGCAATCCAGAACACCGTGTGATAGTTCCAGATTTCTGCGACGACCCCCGCCATTGAGCCTGCGATAATCCAGCCCACACGGGTGGTATTAGTATAAAGGGTGGTGGCCGAGCCTGCCTGGCCCGGCATCAGATCCTGGAAATAGAGCATGCCAATCCCGGCCAGAATGCCGATATAGATAGCGTTCAGCAGCTGTAAAGCCAGTAACAACCCCGGCGTATGTACCGTCAGCATACCGATATAGAAAAGCAGACCGGCGACGGCGGCGATACGCATCAGAAAACGCTTGCCGAAGCGCTTTGCGTAATATCCTGCGATGAGCATCGTCGGGATCTCAAGCCCGGCTGCTGTTCCCATCATGATACCTGCCAGCTTCTCTGGTAGATGCAGTTCATCAATAATAAACAGCGGCATATTGATGATATACAGGCTGTTAGTGCCCCACATCAGGGTGCAGATAACAAACAGAAGCAGGGCATCGCGGCGGTTGCGGCGCGGGGCTTCCAGCGTCCCCGTCGCCACTTTGGGCTCTTTGCGCATCGACGGCAGAAAGAACCACACCAGCGCGCCACATACCACAAATGCGACAGCCGCACTCAGGTACATCACCGTAAAACCAAACCCCATCGCCAGCGCGTAAGCCAGCGGGGGGCCGATCACCCATGCCAGCGACACCTGAGCACGCATTACCGAGCTGAACATCACCGCTTCACGCCCGGTATGGTCGGCGTGCTCGCGGGCAAGCGCGAACATCTGTGGGTTAGCCGTCGAACCAAAGCTGCTCAGAAATACCCCGATGAACAGCAAAATGAAATAGTTGCGGTTCCATGCAAACAGAACGCAGGCGAGCATCCCAAGCAGACAGCAAAAGACAATCAGGCTTTTACGATCGCCTTTTCTGTCGGATCGGCCCGCCAGAAACTGACTCACCAGAATGCCGATGATGGCGCTTCCGGTAAAAAAGAAACCCACCATGGCCGGACGAGCGTGAACCTCATTGGTCAGAAATAAGCTCAGCGTCGGCGTCTGTAACGCACCGGCAATACCCGTAAAAAAGGCAACAATCAGGAACGCCGCTGAAGTCAAATCAAAGGGCTTTGGCGAGGTGGCCGCGGGGGTGTTATGCATGTTTTATAATTAACGAGTGACAGAGAGAGGCGGAGTTTACGCTGGCACTCATTAAATAAACAGAGGGTGCGGTCAATGATGCCACGAAAAATCAAAATGGCATTTCAACTTATAGAAGGTTTGGCTGACCTTAGCTGAAACTGACTTGCTGAACTTCAGCAATATTCAGCTGAACGAAGAAGAAATGTGCTGTATCTCTAAATTCTGAGATCAGAAATACGAGTTTACTTGCAAGGCATTGCAGAAAGCGCAAGACTTTTTGAAACGTTTCAGCGCTATCTTGTTTAAGCAAACGGAGCAGGCTAGCGCATTTTTTCTCATTAAAGCTGAAACGATTCAATTTCAGCAGGAGTGGAGAACCATGTTCCAGTTATCTGTTCAGGATATCCACCCGGGCGCACAGGCCGGGGATAAAGAAGAGGCCATTCGCCAGGTTGCCGCTGCCCTTGTGCAGGCAGGTAACGTCGCGGACGGTTATGTAAATGGCATGCTGGCGCGTGAGCAGCAGACCTCAACCTTCCTCGGCAATGGCATTGCTATTCCGCACGGCACAACCGACACTCGCGACCAGGTGTTGAAAACCGGGGTGAAGGTTTATCAGTTCCCACAGGGCGTGCTCTGGGGTGAAGGTCAGGTGGCGTATGTGGCCATCGGTATCGCGGCCAGCAGCGACGAACACTTAGGCCTGCTGCGTCAGCTGACCCACGTACTGAGCGATGATTCCGTTGCTGAACAGCTGAAGTCAGCAACGACTGCTGAAGAGCTGCGCGCCTTGCTGATGGGCGAAAAACAGAGTGAAGCGCTGAAACTGGATAATGAAACGCTGACGCTGGATGTAGTTGCCTCCGATCTGGTGACACTCCAGGCGCTGAATGCCGGTCGCCTGAAAGAAGCCGGTGCGGCAGATGCCACATTTGTGACGCGCGTAATCAATGATAAGCCGTTGAATCTCGGTCAGGGTATCTGGCTGAACGACAGTGCTGAAGGCAACCTGCGTAGCGCTATCGCCGTGAGTCGTGCGGCAAATGCGTTTGACGTCGACGGCGAGCGTGCGGCCATGCTGCTGACCGTGGCGATGAACGATGAACAGCCGGTTTCCGTGCTGAAGCGCCTGGGCGATCTGCTGCTGAATAACAAAGCTGAAAAACTGCTGAACGCAGATGCGGCGACGGTGCTGGCTCTGCTGACCAGCGATGATGCGCTGACTGACGATGTTCTTAACGCTGAATTCGTGGTGCGTAACGAACACGGCCTGCATGCCCGTCCAGGTACCATGCTGGTAAATACCATTAAACAATTTGAAAGTGAGATCACCGTGGCCAACCTTGATGGCACAGGTAAACCGGCCAACGGCCGTAGTCTGATGAAAGTTGTCGCGCTGGGCGTGAAGAAAGGTCACCGTCTGCGTTTCACCGCACAGGGTGCGGATGCTGAACAGGCGCTGAAGGCGATTGGCGACGCCATCGCGGCAGGTCTGGGGGAGGGCGCATAATGAGCAGACGTGTTGCGACTATTACGCTGAACCCGGCTTATGACCTGGTGGGGTTTTGCCCGGAGATTGAGCGCGGCGAAGTAAACCTCGTGCGTACCACTGGCCTGCATGCTGCGGGTAAAGGGATTAACGTCGCGAAAGTGCTCAAGGACCTTGGTATTGATGTCACCGTGGGTGGATTCCTCGGTAAAGATAACCAGGATGGTTTCCAGCAGCTGTTCAGCGAGCTGGGCATTGCCAACCGTTTTCAGGTTGTTCAGGGCCGCACCCGTATCAACGTCAAGCTGACGGAGAAAGACGGCGAAGTGACCGATCTGAACTTCTCGGGTTTCGAAGTGACGCCGTCAGACTGGGAGCGTTTTGTTAACGATTCTCTGACCTGGCTTGGTCAGTTCGACATGGTGTGCGTCAGCGGTAGCCTGCCGTCCGGCGTCAGTCCGGAAGCGTTTACCGACTGGATGACGCGCCTGCGCAGCCAGTGTCCATGCATTATTTTTGACAGTAGCCGTGATGCACTGGTCGCGGGACTGAAAGCGTCACCGTGGCTGGTGAAGCCTAATCGCCGCGAACTGGAGATCTGGGCCGGTCGTAAGCTGCCAGAATTAAAAGATGTGATTGATGCTGCCCATGCACTGCGCGAGCAGGGTATCGCCCACGTAGTTATCTCTCTTGGTGCAGAAGGAGCGTTGTGGGTTAACGCTTCTGGCGAATGGATCGCCAAACCGCCGTCGGTCGATGTTGTCAGCACCGTCGGCGCAGGGGATTCCATGGTTGGCGGCCTGATTTATGGTCTGCTGATGCGTGAATCCAGTGAACATACTTTACGTCTTGCCACCGCCGTTGCTGCCCTGGCCGTAAGCCAGAGCAATGTCGGTATTACCGATCGTACCCAGTTAGCCGCGATGATGGCGCGCGTTGACTTAAAACCTTTTAACTAACAGCAGGAGAGGAATAATGAAAACGCTGCTGATCATTGACTCCGGTCTCGGACAGGCTCGCGCCTATATGGCGAAGACCTTGCTGGGAGCGGCGGCGAACAAAGCACATCTCGAGATGATTGATAACCCGGGCGATGCCGAACTGGTCATTGTTCTGGGCGATAAAATCCCGGCTGACAGTGCGCTGAATGGCAAAAATGTGTGGCTGGGCGATATTAATCGTGCGGTGGCACACCCGGAACTGTTCCTGAGCGAAGCGAAAGGTCACGCGTCTGTTTACAGCGCCCCTGTTGCTGCGGCACCGGTTGCGGCTTCTGGACCAAAACGCATTGTTGCGGTGACGGCCTGTCCTACAGGGGTAGCTCATACCTTTATGGCGGCTGAAGCCATTGAAACCGAAGCGAAAAAACGCGGCTGGTGGGTAAAAGTTGAAACGCGCGGCTCCGTGGGTGCCGGCAATGCCATCACCCCAGAAGAAGTGGCTGAGGCCGATCTGGTGATTGTGGCGGCAGACATCGAAGTGGATCTGGCGAAATTTGCCGGTAAGCCGATGTACCGCACTTCGACAGGTCTGGCACTGAAAAAGACCGCTCAGGAGTTTGATAAAGCGCTGGTTGAAGCGAAGCCGTATCAGGCAACGGGCACCAGTCAAAGTGCGACTGAAGGTAAGAAAGAGTCAGCAGGCGCTTATCGCCACCTGCTGACCGGTGTTTCTTACATGCTGCCGATGGTGGTTGCGGGTGGTCTGTGTATCGCGCTGTCATTCGCGTTTGGTATCACCGCATTTAAAGAGCAGGGGACGCTGGCAGCAGCATTAATGCAGATTGGTGGGGGTTCTGCGTTCGCGCTGATGGTGCCTGTGCTGGCGGGCTTTATCGCCTTCTCCATTGCTGACCGTCCGGGTCTGACGCCAGGTCTTATCGGCGGTATGTTGGCGGTGAGCACGGGCTCTGGTTTTATCGGCGGTATCATTGCCGGTTTCCTGGCCGGTTACGTCGCGAAGCTGATCAGCTCGAAGCTCAAGCTGCCACAGAGTATGGAAGCGCTGAAACCGATTCTGATCATCCCGCTGATTTCCAGCCTGGTGGTCGGTCTGGCGATGATTTACCTGATTGGTAAACCGGTTGCGGGTATTCTGGCGGGTCTGACCCACTGGCTGCAAACCATGGGTACCGCCAATGCGGTTCTGCTGGGTGCAATCCTCGGTGGCATGATGTGTACCGACATGGGTGGCCCAGTGAACAAAGCGGCCTACGCCTTTGGTGTTGGCCTGTTGAGTACCCAGACCTACGCGCCAATGGCAGCCATCATGGCGGCAGGTATGGTGCCTCCTCTGGCTCTCGGTCTGGCGACGATTGTTGCCCGCCGTAAGTTTGACAAAGCGCAGCAGGAAGGCGGCAAGGCGGCACTGGTCCTGGGTCTGTGCTTCATCACCGAAGGGGCGATTCCGTTCGCGGCGCGCGACCCAATGCGTGTATTACCGTGCTGTATCGTGGGTGGTGCTGTGACAGGTGCAATCTCGATGGCGATTGGCGCGAAACTGATGGCTCCACACGGTGGTCTGTTTGTTCTGCTGATCCCAGGCGCTATCACCCCGGTTCTGGGGTACCTGATGGCGATTGTTGCCGGTACGCTGGTGGCGGGTCTGTCTTACGCCGTGCTGAAACGTCCGGAAGCGGAAGTGGTCGCGAAAGCAGCCTAAGTAGTAAACAACAAAAAAGCCGGGTGCAAATGCAACCCGGCTTTTTTTATGCCATTTGTTCAGCGGTCTGCTGCGCCTTCAACCAGGCAATCTCTTCTGCCCAGATATCGGGGTTGATGGTTTCAAGCACCATCGGAATGCCGTCGAAGCGGGCGTCCTGCATGATAAAGCGAAACGCATCATGACCAATATTGCCTTCGCCAAGGCTGTGGTGGCGGTCAACGCGGCTGCCAAAAGCGCTTTTCGCATCGTTTAAGTGCATTCCGCGCAGGTACTTAAAGCCAACTATGCGCTCGAACTCATCAAACGTGTTTTTCGTTGCCTCGGTTGTGCGCAGATCGTAGCCGGCCGCAAAGGCATGGCAGGTATCAATACACACGCCGACACGGTTTTTGTCCTCAACGCCGTCGATAATCGCCGCCAGATGTTCGAACTTAAAGCCGAGGTTGCTACCCTGACCGGCAGTGTTCTCAATCACCGCAGTGACACCTTTGGTTTTATCCAGCGTGATGTTAATGGATTCGGCAATGCGCGCCAGACAGGCATCTTCATCAATTTGCATCAGATGACTCCCTGGGTGGAAGTTCAGCAGCGTCAGTCCAAGCTGTTCGCAGCGCTGGACTTCATCAAGAAACGCCTCGCGGGATTTTTCCAGTGCCTCTTCAACCGGATGGCCGAGGTTGATCAGGTAGCTGTCGTGGGGAAGGATTTGACCCGGCCCGTAATGATACTTCTCGCAGGCGGCTTTAAAATCATCAATCACGTCTGCAGTGAGCGGTGCAGCGCGCCACTGGCGCTGATTTTTGGTGAACAGGGCGAAAGCGGTCGCCTCGATTTCGGCAGCGCGAATGGCGGCATTCGCAAGGCCACCGGCAGCGCTAACGTGCGCTCCAACATATTTCATAAAGGGACTCCTGTTAACCCGAAATGCTTATGATAGCGGGTTAACAGGAGAAGGATGTAGTGGTTTATGCCATCAGGCTATGGACCACAAGGTTAATCGCACCCCCGCCGACTATCAGCCAGACAAAGAGTACCAGCGCCATCAGCAGCGGTTTTGCACCGGCCTTTTTCAGCGCGCTGACGTGAGTCGTTACACCCAATGCCGCCATCGCCATCGCCAACAGAACGGTATCCAGCGTCACCAGCATATCCACTACCGCTTTGGGCAGGAGGTGGAAGGAGTTAAAAATTGCCACCACGATGAACAGGATCGCAAACCACGGAATGGTAATTTTGCTTTTCTGATTACTGCCCGCTGGAGCCAGCTGTTTTACCCGTGCTGCCAGGAAAATCAGGAAGGGCGCCAGCATCATCACGCGCAGCATTTTGGCAATTACCGCCGCGTTTTCTGCATCCGGGCTAATGGCGTGACCCGCTGCCACCACCTGCGCGACTTCATGCACGGTCGAGCCGATATAGATGCCATAGGTTTCCGGGCTAAACCAGTGGGCCACCAGTGGATACATAGCCGGATAGAGGAAAATCGCCAGCGTACCGAAAATCACCACCGTCGCCACTGCAACTGTCACTTTACTGGATTCAGCTTTAGCGACAGGCTCTGTTGCCAGCACCGCTGCTGCACCACAAATACTGCTCCCTGCACCGATTAACCAGCTGGTTTGCTTATCCAGACCAAAGACTTTCTGACCAATAAAACAGGCCAGTAAAAAGGTGCTGGTCAGGGTCAGGGCATCGATAGCAATCCCGCTGACGCCGACATCGGCGATCTGCGAAAAGGTAAGACGAAAACCGTAAAGAATAATCCCGAGGCGCAGCAGGTGCTGTTTGGCAAAAATCACGCCGCCATCGCAGGATTTCCAGATGCGTGGGTAAACGGTATTTCCCACGACCATACCGAGCAATATCGCCAGTGTTAAGGCGCTAAAACCTGCTCCAGCGATGGCTGGAATACTGCCGCCCCATAACGCGATGCCGGTTACCACTGCGCTGAGCGCAAGACCCGGCACGAAGTGCCACAATGTACGATGATGCTGTAAGGTGAGTTCTGACATAACCTTCTCCTTTGTCTGGCTAAAGACTACGTCGCTCTGGTTTAAAAATAAAATTGATTATATACTTATAATTAATCTATATAAGTGGTAAGCAACCATGCACATTACATTGCGTCAGCTGGAAGTTTTCGCCGAAGTGCTGAAGAGTGGGTCGACGACGCAGGCCTCGCAGATGCTGGCTCTCTCTCAATCTGCGGTCAGCGCGGCGTTGACCGATCTCGAAGGACAGCTAGGCGTTCAGCTTTTCGACAGGGTAGGGAAGCGCTTAGTCGTCAACGAACATGGTCGTCTGCTCTACCCGCGTGCTTTGGCATTGCTTGAACAGGCTACCGAAATCGAACAGCTGTTCCGTGAAGACAACGGTGCGATCCGCGTGTTTGCCAGTAGTACGATTGGGAACTACATCCTTCCGGAAGTGATTGCCCGCTACCGCCGGGATTTTCCGACCCTGCCGCTGGAGATGAGTGTTGGCAATAGCCAGGATGTCATCAACGCAGTGATCGATTTTCGTGTGGATATCGGTCTTATCGAAGGACCCTGCCACAACGTCGATATCATTGCTGAACCCTGGCTGGAAGATGAACTGGTGGTGTTCGCTTCTCCGGCCTCGCCTTTGCTACAGGGCGAAGTCACGCTGGAAAGACTGGCACAGGCGCAGTGGATACTGCGTGAACAGGGCTCTGGCACGCGTGAAATTGTCGATTATCTGCTGCTTTCCCATCTGCCGCATTTCCAGTTAGGGATGGAGCTGGGGAACTCCGAGGCGATTAAACATGCAGTACGTCATGGTTTAGGTATTAGCTGCCTTTCCCGGCGGGTCATTGCCGAGCAGCTTGAGACGGGCTCGCTGGTCGAAGTCCCCGTTCCACTGCCGAAACTGGTGCGCACGCTCTGGTGTATCCATCATCGGCAGAAGCATCTTTCCAGCTCTTTGCAGCGTTTTCTGCGCTACTGCGAGATGTAATCGTCCCCTCACCCCAATGGAGATAGGGGAAAGACCCGATTTCTGCTTTGCTTATAATCCTGGCCGAGTCATGAAGCTCTCTTATAACTGCCTATTTCTGCCGGAAGGAACGCGGATCGTCTGCTACAATCGCGCCTCATTTATTAAATGGACAGCATTTTCACATGGTTTCAGAAATTAAAACCACAGAAGCGCCCACGCTACGTCGTGAACTGAAGGCGCGTCACCTGACGATGATCGCTATCGGCGGTTCCATCGGTACAGGTCTTTTCGTTGCGTCTGGCGCAACAATTTCGGCAGCAGGCCCGGGTGGGGCACTTTTCTCTTATATCCTGATTGGCCTGATGGTTTACTTCCTGATGACCAGTCTGGGCGAACTGGCCGCGTACATGCCGGTATCCGGTTCGTTTTCGACCTATGGTCAACAATACGTTGAAGAAGGCTTTGGCTTCGCGCTGGGCTGGAACTATTGGTACAACTGGGCCGTTACGATTGCCGTTGACCTGGTTGCTGCACAGCTGGTGATGAACTGGTGGTTCCCGGATACGCCGGGCTGGATCTGGAGTGCTCTGTTCCTGGCCGTCATCTTCCTGCTGAACTACATCTCTGTTCGTGGTTTTGGCGAAGCGGAATACTGGTTCTCTTTGATCAAAGTGGCAACCGTCATCATCTTTATCGTCGTCGGTGTGGCGATGATCGTTGGTATTTTCAAAGGCGCAGAACCGGCCGGGTGGAGTAACTGGACGATAGGCGATGCACCGTTTGCCGGTGGGTTCTCGGCTATGATCGGCGTGGCAATGATCGTCGGCTTCTCCTTCCAGGGTACTGAGTTGATTGGTATCGCTGCGGGTGAATCAGAGAACCCGGAGAAAAATATTCCGCGTGCAGTCCGTCAGGTCTTCTGGCGTATCCTGCTGTTCTATGTGTTCGCGATCCTGATTATCAGCCTGATCATTCCGTATACCGATCCGAGCCTGCTGCGTAATGATGTGAAAGACATCAGCGTCAGCCCGTTCACGCTGGTCTTCCAGCATGCCGGTCTGCTTTCTGCAGCGGCAGTGATGAATGCCGTAATCCTGACTGCAGTACTTTCAGCCGGTAACTCCGGTATGTACGCATCGACTCGTATGCTCTATACCCTGGCATGTGACGGTAAAGCCCCGCGTATTTTCTCAAAATTGTCCCGTGGCGGTGTTCCTCGTAACGCCCTGTATGCCACAACGGTGATTGCCGGTCTGTGCTTCCTGACCTCTATGTTTGGCAACCAGACGGTATATCTGTGGCTGCTTAACACCTCAGGGATGACGGGCTTTATCGCCTGGCTTGGGATTGCCATTAGCCACTACCGTTTCCGCCGTGGTTACGTCAAGCAGGGGCACGATATTAACGACCTGCCGTATCGCTCAGGGTTTTTCCCGCTGGGTCCCATTTTCGCCTTCATTCTGTGCCTGATTATTACCCTGGGACAGAACTATGAAGCGTTCCTGGCGGACACCATTGACTGGGGCGCCGTTACGGCAACCTACATTGGTATTCCGCTGTTCCTGGTAATCTGGTTTGGCTACAAACTGACGAAAGGAACACACTTCGTTCGCTACAGTGAAATGGAATTCCCGGAACGATTTAAAAAATAACCGCAAATCCTCTCTTTCAGCCCGCTCATTCGAGCGGGCTTTTTATTCCCGCACGTTGAAACAAAGATATATTTCTTAACAATTTAATTGATAATAATTATCGTTTGCTTTATCGTTATCAAAAATAAGCGTGTCACCGACCCACCGCAGATGTGGGCGGCATGGAAGACGCTGTGAGCAATGATGATTTGATTTAGTTGTATTTACCTCATGGAGATATGGAATGTTTAGGTTGAATCCCTTCGTCAGGGGAGGACTTTGTGCGTCCGCAATGTCCCTGGCCCTGCCTGGTATCGCAGCGGAATCCGGCGACACAATGGTTGTAACCGCATCCGCGACCGAGCAAAACCTGAAAGACGCACCAGCAAGCATCAGCGTGATTACCCAGGAAGATTTGCAGCGCAAACCCGTTCAGAATCTGAAAGATGTATTACGGGAGGTGCCGGGCGTTCAGCTCACGAGCGAAGGGGACAACCGTAAAGGGGTAAGTATTCGCGGACTGGACAGCAGCTACACGTTGATCCTGATCGACGGCAAGCGCGTCAACTCCCGCAACGCCGTATTCCGTCATAATGATTTCGATCTCAACTGGGTGCCGGTTGACGCCATCGAACGCATCGAGGTGGTGCGCGGACCGATGTCTTCTCTTTATGGCTCCGATGCGCTGGGCGGCGTGGTGAACATTATCACCAAAAAAATCGGGCAGAAATGGACGGGCACTCTGAGCGCCGATTCAACGATTCAGGAACATCGCGATCGTGGAGACACGTATAACGGACAGTTCTATACCAGTGGTCCGCTGGTGGACGGCCTACTGGGCCTGAAAGCCTACGGTAGCCTCGCGAAGCGTGAGAAAGACGGTCAGCAGAAATCCTCTACCACGGCGAGCGGTGAAACACCGCGCATTGAGGGCTTTACCAGCCGCGATGCCAATGTGGAATTCGCCTGGACACCGTCTGAAAATCACGATTTTACGGCGGGCTACGGTTTCGACCGTCAGGATCGTGACTCAGATTCCCTCGACAAAAACCGCCTTGAGCGTCAGAACTACTCCCTGAGCCACAATGGTCGTTGGGGGGTCGGCAGCAGCGAGCTGAAGGTTTACGGCGAGAGGGTGGATAACAAAAACCCGGGCAACAGCAATCCGATCACCTCCGAGAGCAACGCGGTGGACGGGAAATATGTGCTGCCTCTTGGCGAAATTAACCAGCTACTGACCTTCGGTGGCGAGTGGCGTCACGATAAGCTGAAAGATCCGGTCAACCTGACGGGGGGCTCCAGCAGCAGTACGTCAGCAAGCCAGTATGCCCTGTTCCTTGAAGATGAGTGGCGTCTCTTTGAACCCCTGGCGCTGACCACCGGCATCCGTATGGACGACCATGACACCTACGGTGACCACTGGAGCCCGCGTGCATACCTGGTCTACAACGCGACCGATACCGTAACGGTGAAAGGGGGCTGGGCAACAGCGTTTAAAGCGCCGTCGCTGCTGCAGCTCAGCCCGGACTGGGTCACCGGCTCGTGCCGCGGTGCCTGTGAGATTGTCGGTAACCCGGATCTGAAACCTGAAACCAGCGAGAGCTTCGAATTCGGTCTTTACTACAGCGGGGAAGAGGGCTGGTTAGAGGGCGTACAGGCTAGCGTCACCACCTTCCAGAATAATGTGGATGACCGCATCAGTATCAGCCGTACAGCCAATGTTAAACAGGCGCAGAGCTACCCTAACTACGTTGGTCTGAATGCGGACGGTGAGCCTATTTTCCGTTATTACAACGTCAACAAGGCGCGCATCCGTGGGGTGGAGACCGAGCTGAAATTCCCGCTGGCGGAAGACTGGAAAGTGACGCTGAACTACACCTATAACGATGGTCGTGACATCAGCAATGGCGGCAACAAACCGCTGTCCGATCTGCCGTTCCACACTGCCAACGGAACCGTTGACTGGAAAGCGACCCAGGACTGGTCGTTCTATGTTCAGGGTAACTACACCGGTGAGAAGCGCGCGCTGACCAGCAGTGCACCAACGCCGGGTGGCTATGTCATCTGGAATACAGGTGCGGCGTGGCAGGCCACGAAAAGCGTGAAGCTGCGCGCGGGTGTACAGAACTTGCTGGATAAAGACCTGAGCCGTGACGATTACAGCTACACGGAAGATGGCCGTCGCTACTTTGTCGGTGTGGATTATAAGTTCTGATAAAGCCAGGGTAAAAGCGAAACGGCAACGTAAGTTGCCGTTTTTAGTGTTTGTTCCCTCTCCCACCGGGAGAGGGCCAGGGTGAGGGTATCAGAGCGCACGCAGCCGCACTTACCCAAACAAGTGCTCCGCATGGAAGCGGAGATGATCCTCAATAAAGGATGCGATGAAGTAATAACTGTGGTCATATCCCGGCTGAATGCGTAGCGTCAGCGGCCAGTCCTTCTGGCGTGCGGCTTCTGCCAGTACCGCAGGCTGCAGCTGGCCGGCGAGGAACTGATCGGCATCACCCTGATCGATAAGCGTTGGAATTGCGTCTTCGGGCTTGCTGGCCAGCATCAGTGCGCAGCTATCCCACGCCTGCCACTTTTTCGCATCATCACCCAGATAATTTGCGAAGGCTTTCTGGCCCCACGGCACCTGAGTCGGGTTCACAATTGGTGCGAATGCCGACACACTGACGTATTTCCCCGGGTTTTTCAGCGCCATTATCAGCGCTCCGTGTCCACCCATGGAATGTCCGCTGATGGCGCAACGGTTGCTTACGGCAAACTCAGCCTGAATCAGCGCGGGCAGCTCGTCACGAACGTAATCATACATGCGGTAATGGTTTGCCCAGGGTTGTTCAGTCGCGTTCAGATAGAATCCGGCACCTTTACCCAGGTCGTATCCTGCATCGTCAGCCACATCATCCCCACGCGGGCTGGTATCAGGCATCACCAGCGCAATACCTAGCTCAGCTGCAATGCGTTGTGCACCTGCTTTAGTGGTGAAGTTTTCGTCGTTGCAGGTCAGGCCAGAAAGCCAGAACAAAACCGGCGGATTTTCCGTCGGCGGCAGGAAAATGCTGAACGTCATGGCACAGTTCAGGACGCTGGAGTCGTGCCGCCAGCGCTGCTGTCGACCTTCAAAACAACGGTGCTCTTCGAGCAGTTCCATGCAAGGCTCCTTAATGAGAATGCGTATTCATAAAAAACCATAATACAGCCTTTTCATTGACCTGTGAGTAACTTTCACTTTCGTCAGGCGACAAGATGCTGCATCATAAATTTACTTTTTTTTAACAATTGGAGCGGTCATGGCGCTGCGTATTGCGCTCAGTGGGTTTGTCGTTCTGGTGGTGGCGATGGGGATAGGGCGTTTTGCTTTTACACCTCAGGTACCATTGATGATTGCCGCCGGGCAGCTCACGCTAACCAGTGCGGGCCTGGTGGCGGCGATGAATTATCTGGGCTATCTGGTGGGCGCATGGGATGCAATGCGTGCGCATCGCTTCGTTGAAACACGCCTTTGGCTTGGTATCACCGGTGCGGTTGCGTTGACGCTGCTCTCCGCCGCGGCGGATAACGCCATCGTGCACGGACTGCTGCGCTTTGTGATTGGCTGCATGAGCGGCTGGTCTATGGTGCTGATTGCGGCGTGGACAAATGAACGTCTGGGGCAGTTGGGCAAACCGGGCCTGAGTGCTGCCGTGTTTGCCGGCCCAGGCGCGGGTATTGCCCTGAGCGGGCTGCTCGCTGTCTATATCCAGGCGAAATCCCTGTCGGCCGGGGCAGCATGGCAAATCTACGGCGTGCTGGCGCTGGTGCTGATTGCCCTGGTGGCGCGCTACCTGCCGCGATCCGGGCAGCTCCATCGACCAAGTACCGCGCCAGAGCCGCTGGTGCTGACGGCGGATTTAAAGCGCCTGGTCTGGAGCTACAGTCTGGCCGGGTTTGGCTATATTCTTCCGGCAACCTTTTTATCGCAAATGGCGGCAGTGCGTTTTCCTGGCAGCCTGTTTGCCCAGTTTGTCTGGCCGATTTTTGGTATCGCTGCCGTGGTGGGCATTGCGCTTAGCATTCTTTTACGCCACACCTCAACGGCGAACCGCAGGCTGGCTATTGTGCTGTGGTTGCAGGGCGCAGGTGTGCTGGCGGCCTGGCTGCTGCCGGGGATTGGCGGGTTGCTGACGGGGGGACTGCTGGTCGGCGGCGGCTTTTTGTGTGCCGTGCAGCTCTCTCTTTTATACGGTCGCGAGCTGGCACCAAACCACACGCGTTATATGGCCGGCCTGCTCACCACCGGGTATGCCATTGGCCAGTTGATTGGTCCGATGACCTCAGCGTTATCGACCTGGCTTACCCATCGACTGGAGCCTGCGCTGGGGTTGGCGGGTATCGCGTTGTTTGTTGGTGGTGCTCTGGTCTGGAACCGTCACGCTGAAAGGCAACAGCAATTGCAATAATTATCGTCGTGAATACTGGATTATGTGCGCGGCCTCACGCACAATGAGCGCATACTTTTGCCACAACGAGGGCAAAAGACGCCACACCTGCAGGAGAACAAAATGTCATCACTCAGTAAAGAAGCTGCCCTGGTCCACGAAGCCCTGGTTGCGCGCGGTCTTGAAACGCCGCTGCGTCCACCCGTTCAGGAATTGGACAATGAAACCCGCAAGCGTCTGATTGCCGGTCATATGACCGAGATCATGGAGCTGCTGAATCTCGATCTGAGCGACGACAGCCTGATGGAGACGCCGCACCGTATTGCAAAAATGTACGTCGACGAAATTTTCTCAGGTCTGGATTACGCCAACTTCCCGAAAATCACCGTCATCGAAAATAAAATGAAAGTGGATGAGATGGTAACGGTACGTGACATCACGCTGACCAGCACCTGTGAACACCACTTCGTGACTATCGACGGTAAAGCAACCGTGGCGTATATCCCAAAAGATACGGTGATTGGCCTGTCGAAGATTAACCGCATCGTGCAATTCTTTGCTCAGCGTCCACAGGTACAGGAGCGTCTGACGCAGCAGATCCTGACCGCGCTGCAAACGCTGCTGGGCACCAATAACGTAGCTGTCTCTATCGACGCGGTTCACTATTGCGTGAAAGCACGCGGCGTGCGTGATGCCACCAGTGCGACCACCACCACGTCGCTGGGCGGTCTGTTTAAATCGAGCCAGAACACCCGCCAGGAGTTCCTGCGCGCAGTGCGTCACCACAACTAAGTCTTACAGGGCAGGGACCATGGAGCGAAACGTCACGCTCGATTTTGTTCGCGGCGTCGCCATTCTCGGTATCCTGCTGCTTAATATCAGCGCCTTCGGTCTGCCGAAGGCGGCTTATCTCAACCCAGCCTGGTATGGCGACATCACGCGCAGCGATGCCTGGACGTGGGCAATCCTCGATCTCTTTGCACAGGTTAAATTCCTCACCCTGTTTGCCCTGCTGTTTGGCGCTGGTCTGCAACTGCTTCTTAAACGCGGTACGCGCTGGATCCAGTCGCGCCTGACGCTGCTGGTTCTCCTCGGCTTTATCCACGGCCTGTTCTTCTGGGACGGCGATATTCTTCTTGCGTATGGGTTAGTCGGGCTCATTTGCTGGCGTCTGATTCGCGATGCGCGCAGCGTAAAAAGCCTGTTTAACACCGGCGTGATGCTCTATGTCATGGGGCTTGGGGTACTTTTACTCCTGGGGATGATCTCTGGCGAAGCGACAAACCGTTCCTGGATCCCGGATGCCGCTAACCTCCAGTACGAGCAATACTGGAAGCTGAAAGGTGGCACGGAGGCGATAAGCAACCGTGCGGATATGTTGGGTGATAATCTCCTTGCGCTAGGGGCGCAATATGGCTGGCAGCTGGCGGGTATGATGCTGATGGGCGCGTCACTGATGCGCACTGGCTGGCTGAAAGGCGAATTTAGCCTGCGCCACTATCGCCGCACGGGCACCGGGCTGGTCCTGCTCGGCGTGCTGATTAACCTCCCGGCGGTGATTGCGCAGTGGCACTTACACTGGGATTACCGCTGGTGTGCGTTCCTCCTTCAGGTGCCGCGCGAACTGAGCGCACCGTTCCAGACCATCGGTTATGCGGCGCTGATCTATGGTTTCTGGCCAACGCTTTCCCGCCTGTGGATCGTCAGCGCCATCGCCTGCGTGGGCCGCATGGCGTTAAGCAATTACATTCTGCAGACCCTGATATGCACCACGCTTTTCTATCGATTTGGCCTGTTTATGAAATTCGACCGCCTGGCGCTGCTGGCGTTTGTTATTCCGGTCTGGGTGGCTAACGTGGCGTTTTCTGTTATCTGGCTACGTTATTTCCGCCAGGGACCGCTGGAGTGGATGTGGCGTCAGTTAACCGCACTTGCTTCAGGGGTATCATTAAGAAATACATCCAGATAACGATCTGGATCACAATCATTAACAAAACGGATGTAAGCGTTTTCATCTGTGTGAGCTTCTTCACGTAGTCCCCTTTCTCTCGCTGCCAGAATAGCCACCTTGCTAAACACAGGGGGTGTCTGTGAGTTGCTGCAATCCTTTGAAGGATGGTGAATATGATCACCATTCGTGACGTCGCCCGCCAGGCGGGTGTTTCTGTGGCTACCGTCTCACGCGTGCTGAATAACAGCGCGCTGGTCAGCCCTGAAACCCGTGAAACCGTAATGAAAGCCGTGACCCAGCTCGGGTATCGGCCAAATGCCAATGCCCAGGCGCTTGCGACGCAGGTCAGCGACACCATCGGCGTGGTGGTAATGGATGTTTCGGATGCCTTTTTCGGCGCACTGGTGAAAGCGGTCGATATGGTCGCCCAGCAGCATCAGAAATATGTCCTGATCGGCAATAGCTACCATGAGGCGGAAAAAGAACGTCATGCCATTGAAGTGTTGATCCGCCAGCGCTGTAACGCCTTGATTGTCCATTCAAAAGCCTTGAGCGATGAAGAGCTAACCGGATTGATGGAGCAGATCCCGGGTATGGTGCTGATCAACCGCATCGTCCCCGGCTATGCCCACCGCTGCGTCGGGCTGGATAACGTCAGCGGCGCCATGATGGCCACGAAAATGCTCATCAACAACGGACATCAGCGGGTCGGTTATCTGGCCTCCAGCCATCATATTGAAGATGACGATCTGCGGCGCGAGGGGTGGCAAAACGCCCTGAAAGAGCACGGCATTACGCCATCCGAGAGCTGGGTGGGAACCGGCACGCCGGACATGCAGGGCGGTGAAGCGGCGATGGTGGAGCTACTGGGCCGTAATTTGCAGCTGTCTGCGGTGTTTGCCTATAACGACAGCATGGCGGCAGGTGCCCTGACGGCACTTAAAGATAACGGCATTGCGGTGCCACAGCATTTATCACTCATTGGTTTTGATGATATTCCAATTGCTCGTTACACCGACCCGCAGCTGACAACGGTGCGCTACCCCATTGCCTCTATGGCGAAACTGGCGACTGAGCTGGCGTTACAAGGGGCGGCAGGGCTGCTGGATCAAGGGGCAACCCACTGTTTTATGCCGACTTTAGTTCGCCGTCATTCTGTCGCCGCTCGGCAAATTGTGGTTCCGATCACTAACTGATTACATGAGCTGATGTAACCGTTTTCAATCTGTGAGTAAATTCACAGTATCTTAACAAGGCGCTGACTATGATGTCAGCGTTTTAGGGGCTGAAACGCTATGTAACGGTGATTATTCACTTTCACTATAGCCAATGTGCCGCAAACAACGAATAAAACGCATTTCTGGAGCGTTACCGAACACGGAAGATAGAAATTTTATAAGTGAACTTCGGCGGTCAGTAACGTTTTATTAACACCCGCCTGCCGATCGTTATTCACAAGAACTACCCTGCATAAAAAAAACCGGAGATACCATGAATAAGAAGGTGTTGACCCTGTCTGCTGTAATGGCAAGCATGCTTTTTGGTGCAGCAGCGCACGCTGCGGATACCCGTATTGGTGTGACCATCTATAAATACGACGACAACTTCATGTCTGTTGTGCGTAAAGCGATCGAGAAAGATGCGAAAGCAGCGCCAGATGTTCAGCTGCTGATGAATGACTCCCAGAACGACCAGTCCAAACAGAACGACCAGATCGACGTTCTGCTGGCTAAAGGCGTGAAAGCGCTGGCAATCAACCTGGTTGACCCGGCTGCAGCAGGCACAGTTATCGAAAAAGCGCGCGGCCAGAATGTGCCAATCGTTTTCTTCAACAAAGAACCTTCCCGTAAAGCGCTGGACAGCTATGACAAAGCGTATTACGTCGGTACTGACTCCAAAGAGTCCGGCATTATTCAGGGCGATCTGATCGCTAAACACTGGGCGGCGAACCCGAACTGGGACCTGAACAAAGACGGCCAGATCCAGTTCGTTCTGCTGAAAGGCGAACCAGGCCATCCGGATGCTGAAGCCCGTACCACTTACGTTATTAAAGAGCTGAACGATAAAGGCCTGAAAACCCAGCAGCTGGCGTTAGATACCGCAATGTGGGATACCGCTCAGGCGAAAGATAAGATGGACGCGTGGCTGTCTGGCCCGAATGCTAACAAAATCGAAGTGGTTATCGCCAACAACGATGCGATGGCAATGGGTGCAGTAGAAGCGCTGAAAGCACACAACAAATCTTCCATTCCTGTATTCGGTGTGGATGCGCTGCCAGAAGCACTGGCACTGGTTAAATCGGGTGCAATGGCCGGTACCGTTCTGAACGATGCCAACAACCAGGCGAAAGCAACCTTCGATCTGGCGAAAAACCTGGCCGACGGTAAAGGCGCTGCTGATGGCACCAACTGGAAAATTGAAAACAAAATCGTTCGCGTACCTTACGTGGGCGTAGACCAGTCCAACCTGGCTGAGTTTATCGGTAAATAAGTAATTAGTACTGTCTTCACTGGGCGCAACTTGTTGCGCCCTTTTATAACGCGATATGCGAGGCCAACAAGGTATAATTATGGTCAGCACAACTACTCAGTCGTCCGGTGAATACTTGTTGGAAATGAACGGTATCAACAAGTCATTTCCCGGTGTTAAGGCACTCGATAATGTTAATTTAAAAGTTCGTCCTCACTCTATTCATGCTTTGATGGGAGAGAACGGTGCAGGTAAATCAACATTATTAAAATGTCTTTTTGGGATCTATCAAAAAGATTCTGGCAGTATTCTTTTTCAGGGGAAAGAGATCGATTTCCATTCAGCAAAAGAAGCACTGGAAAACGGTATCTCGATGGTTCACCAGGAATTAAACCTGGTGCTGCAGCGTTCAGTGATGGATAACATGTGGTTGGGTCGTTATCCAACCAAAGGTGTCTTTGTCGATCAGGACAAAATGTACCGCGACACCAAAGCGATTTTCGATGAGCTGGATATTGATATTGATCCGCGTGCCCGCGTAGGGACATTATCTGTATCTCAAATGCAGATGATCGAAATTGCCAAAGCGTTCTCCTATGATGCAAAAATCGTCATCATGGACGAACCGACATCGTCATTAACGGAAAAAGAGGTTAACCACCTTTTTACCATTATTCGTAAGCTGAAAGATCGCGGCTGCGGCATTGTGTATATCTCCCATAAAATGGAAGAGATCTTCCAGCTCTGTGATGAGATTACCATCCTGCGTGACGGTCAGTGGATTGCCACTCAGCCTCTCGAAGGGCTGGACATGGACAAGATCATCGCCATGATGGTCGGCCGCTCGCTGAACCAGCGCTTCCCGGACAAAGAAAACAAGCCGGGTGAAGTGATCCTTGAGGTGCGTAACCTGACTTCACTGCGTCAGCCATCCATTCGCGATGTATCCTTCGACTTGCATAAAGGCGAAATTCTGGGGATCGCAGGGCTGGTCGGAGCCAAACGTACCGATATCGTGGAAACCCTGTTTGGTATCCGTGAGAAAGCGGAAGGCACCATTACGCTCCATGGTAAGAAAATCAATAACCACAACGCCAACGAAGCCATTAATAATGGTTTTGCGCTGGTGACGGAAGAACGTCGTTCTACCGGTATTTATGCTTATCTGGATATTAACTTTAACTCGTTAATTTCGAATATTCGTAATTATAAGAACAAAGTTGGTTTGCTGGATAATTCCCGCATGAAAAGCGATACCCAATGGGTAATTGACTCTATGCGTGTTAAAACACCTGGCCACCGCACACAAATTGGTTCGCTTTCGGGCGGCAACCAGCAGAAAGTGATTATCGGTCGTTGGTTATTAACTCAGCCAGAAATTCTGATGCTGGATGAACCGACCCGCGGTATTGACGTTGGTGCGAAATTCGAAATTTATCAACTGATTGCTGAACTGGCGAAAAAGAATAAAGGGATCATTATTATTTCTTCCGAAATGCCGGAATTGTTAGGGATCACAGACCGTATTCTGGTTATGAGCAATGGTCTCGTTGCCGGTATTGTTGACACCAAAACGACAACGCAAAACGAAATTTTGCGTTTAGCGTCTTTGCACCTTTAAGATCAGGGGCTCCTCATGAGTGCGTTAAATAAAAAAAGTTTTCTCACTTACCTGAAAGAAGGCGGTATTTACGTTGTTCTTTTAGTCCTGCTGGCTATCATCATTTTCCAGGACCCTACGTTCTTAAGTCTGCTGAACCTGAGTAACATTCTGACCCAGTCCTCCGTGCGTATTATCATCGCGTTGGGCGTGGCGGGGCTGATTGTGACCCAGGGTACTGACCTTTCCGCAGGGCGTCAGGTTGGCCTTGCGGCGGTTATTGCGGCCACCCTGTTGCAGTCGATGGAAAACGCCAACAAGGTGTTCCCGGAAATGGCAACCATGCCGATTTTCGTAGTGATCCTGATTGTCTGTGCTATTGGCGCGGTGATTGGTCTGATTAACGGCATCATTATCGCTTACCTGAACGTGACGCCATTCATCACCACGTTAGGTACGATGATCATCGTTTACGGTATCAACTCCCTGTACTACGACTTCGTCGGTGCGTCTCCAATTTCTGGTTTCGACAGCGGCTTCTCGACCTTTACGCAAGGGTTTATCGCGCTGGGCAGCTTCCGCCTGTCGTATATCACCTTCTATGCGCTGATTGCGGTGGCCTTCGTCTGGATCCTGTGGAACAAAACCCGTTTCGGTAAGAACATCTTCGCTATCGGTGGTAACCCGGAAGCGGCGAAAGTCTCCGGCGTAAACGTTGCTCTGAACCTGCTCATCATCTATGCCCTGTCTGGTGTGTTCTACGCCTTCGGCGGGATGCTGGAAGCGGGCCGTATCGGCTCTGCAACCAACAACCTCGGTTTCATGTATGAGTTGGATGCGATCGCAGCCTGTGTGGTGGGTGGCGTCTCCTTCAGCGGCGGCGTGGGTACTGTGCTCGGCGTGGTGACCGGTGTGATTATCTTCACCGTGATCAACTACGGTCTGACCTACATCGGTGTGAACCCGTACTGGCAGTACATCATCAAAGGCGCCATCATTATCTTCGCGGTTGCGCTGGATTCCCTGAAGTACGCACGTAAAAAATAATGCCTTTTTGCGTCACCCGGCCCGCTCATTGAGCGGGCTTTTTTATTCCTCACGCCAGATTCGACTCTTCTTTGGTCACGATGCTCTCAAACCAGTCGAGTTCAGCAAGCTTGCAGGCGATCCACTGTTCGGAAAAAGCCTCGCCCAGGCTGTTGGTGAGATACTGACAGCGGGCAAATGTCTCAATGGCTTCCTGCTGAAACAGCGGCAGAACCGGGTCATCCTGCTGCGGTTCTGGTAAATCTTCTTCGTCGATGTTTTCCAGCCCGTACAGCATACCGGTCAGGATGGTGGCTGCCACCAGATATGGATTCGCATCGGCCCCGGCCAGTCGGTACTCAATACGACAGTTGTTCTCATCCGAGCAGGGAATGCGCAGTGCAGCGGAGCGGGTGTTATAACCCCAGGAGTTAAATAAGGGTTCTGTCAGGTTTTTACGCAGGCGGCGAAACGCGTTGACGCCCGGAGCAATCACGGCGATGGAGGCAGGCATCAGTGCAAGCTGGCCCGCGATGCATAAACGCATCATGCTATTAAGCTCATTCCCTGGTGAGGCAAAGACGTTTTTGCCGTGGCTATCGTTCAGACTGAAGTGGAAATGCAGGCCGCTGCCGGACTGCTGACTGAACGGTTTTGCCATAAAACTGGCCTGCAGGCCATGCTGTTCAGCCACGTGTCGGGTCAGACGTCGTAGTGCCAGCACGTTATCACATACTTCAACGACACGATGGCTATGCTTCAGGTTTAACTCGAACTGGCCGGGTTCAGCTTCTGCCACGATCCCGGTCAGAGGGATGCGTTGAAGTTGAGCTAGCTGTTCCAGCTCGTCAAACAGCGCTGCGTGTGCTGTCGAGGTATCCATATGAAAGCAACCCTGATTCTGTGGATCCTGTGTTTCACGACCCGTCAGATAGAACTCAATTTCCGGGGCAATCACCGGGAATAGCCCGTGCTGGTGAAAACGGGCCAGGACATTTTGCAGTATCACCCGTGGTTCAAACGGGCAGGGCTGGCCGTTGCTGTCTTTCATCGTCAGCAGGATCTGCGCGTTGTGCTGTGGATCTTGCGCAGAAGGGCACAGGGAACCGGCGACGGGGACGCACAGCCGGTCTGGTTCATCATGAAGCGGGGCGGAAATTTTGCCTTTCTGGCCCATGGAATAGACGGAGAGAGGAAAGTAGCAGCCTTTTTCCAGCGTCAGCATGCTCTCCACTGAGAGACGCTTGCCGCGCATAATGCCATTGATATCGTTCAGGTAAACATCAATATGTTTTGTCAGCGGATAACGCTCCAGATAATCCGTGACCTCCATCGGGATACTGTGCTGCATCGCCTCAATTTTTTCATCCAGCCAGAGGCCTGAATTGAGCGCCGTCGGGAGAGATAAGCCCGGGAAGTTAAAATACGGACGGAGACTTTTCAGGAAAAACGCATTCATGATTGAGTTCATAGTCATTCTTCAATGAAGCCGTAGCGGCAGTGAACTCAGCTTAAAGGGGGCGGCATAAAGGGGAGATAAAAAGCGTCAGGCCCGGCGTAAAGAAAGTATAAAGGTGATGTTATTTTTTCTCTTTTTTCTGCATATCAAGCAGTTGTTCAGGCGTGACGGCCGGGTAACCCTGCGCATCTTCCGGCACTTCATGCATCGCCGGGATCGGCACCAGCGGGCCTAAAAAGCGCGGTTCACGTTTGAAAATGTACAGGTCTGCCAGCGCGCCAAAACGGGCACCAAACTCGCGTACGCGCACGCTCAGCATATCTTTTGGTGACGGTACCGCGTAGCACTGCGCCTGAATGCCCATATGCAGGGCGATAAACAGCGCGCGCTCGCAGTGGAAGCGCTGGGTGATGATGATGAAGTCGTTGGTGTCGAAGACTTTGCGCGTGCGCACGATGGAGTCCAGGGTGCGGAACCCGGCGTAATCGAGAACGATATCCGCAGGGTCGACACCCGCGGCAATCAAATCCTTACGCATCGTCACCGGTTCGTTATAGCTTTGCAGGGCGTTATCACCGCTTAACAGCAGGTAGTTCACTTTGCCACTGTTATAGGCGTTCAATGCGCCCTGAATTCGGTAACGGTAGTACTGATTGATCACACCGGTGCGGTAATACTTGGCCGTACCGAGTACCACACCCACCTGACGGTAGGGCAGGTCCTGCAGGTCATCAAAGATATAGGGGGCGGTTTTCCAGCTCATCCAGCGATCGAGGCCCAGCACGATCAACAGCAGTATGCCGACCAGGACAGACAGGCTGTAAAAAACGCGCTTTAACATGCAGATGGCTCGTTCCGAAGATGAAATTTAACTCAGGCTACTTTACCCGCCTGGATAGCGCAAGAAACAGCGACTCAACTGAGGGGTTTTTCAGCAACGTGGCGGGCATTTCTGCCCGCCGGAAGGATTACGCGAGCAGTACGCGGTCGATTGTTGTGCAGCCCAGCGCTTTTAACGTGGCAGCGGTAGCATCCCACTGAATCAGTGGCGCATCGGCAATTTCTGCCAGAATGGCGCGCTGAATATCCGGATAGTCATAGCCGTTCAGGCTCAGCAGGTTGAGTGCGCCCTGCAGCGGTGGCAGCGTTGGGTTAAAGGCGGCGTTTTCGGCATAGCTGCCGCTAAAGATACGACCATCCCGACACAGCAGCGCGACACCGCTCGGGGATTTGCTGTACGGCGTGTGGCTTTTGTTGGCAGCGCGAATGGCAGCCTGGGCCAGGTCATCACCGGACAGGGCAAAACCGTGGTCCTGTTCGTCCATCAGCAGGGTTTTGATCTCAAGATCTTTCGGGCCAAAGGCATCAGGCAGGTAATCCCCCAGCGTATGCGGTGCGCGGCCAGGCAGGTTAATGCGCAGTTGCAGCCCGCTGTTCAGCTCATTCATAAACTGACGGCAGTGACCACACGGCGTGTAGTTAACGGTGATGGCGCTCAGCGCTTTTTCACCGCGCAGCCAGGCATGGCTGATGGCGCTCTGCTCAGCGTGAACAGTCTGTTGCATGGTGGCGCCCAGAAATTCCATATTTCCGCCGAAGTACCATGTCCCGCTGATGCCGCGTGCAATGGCCCCGACGTTGAAGTGGGAGAGGTCAGCACGCGCACAGGCGGCAGCCAGCGGCAGCAGAGCAAAAGCCAGCGCGTCTTCGTCCAGCCCCGTTGCCTGTTTCAGCATCGTGACCTGCTCCGCCGTCAGCAGGGCGGGGAAATGCTCATCCGCCAGAATCGGGGTCAGAGCGGTTTGCAAATTCTCGGCAAGCTGGGCGAAAGCAGCTTGAAAACGTGGATGCATTGCGTTTGCCTCATAAAGGTTAATGGATCGGTAGTTTACGGAGCCGATGGGGCTTTATATGTGATCCAGTTCTCAATATGTATGCAACTTATGAAATCAAAATGAAATTTGCGCGACGCATCGCAAATTTTAGCCCATTACCACCAGAATCAGCGGGAAAATGAATGGGGCCAGCAGGGAGGTGATGATCCCGCAGATGACCAGTGCCAGTGAGCTAAACGCCCCTTCCTGATAATCCAGTTCTGCACAGCGTGCTGTCCCCAGTGCGTGCGATGCTGTCCCCATTGCCAGGCCCCGCGCAGCTTTGGTATGAATGCGCATGCCATTGAGCAGAGTATGTCCAAACACAGCACCCAAAATACCAACGAAAATCACACACATGGCGCTGATGGCTGGAATCCCTCCAAGGCTACCGCCAACCGCCATCGCAATTGGCGTGGTGACGGATTTTGGCAGGATAGAGGCTGCAATTTGTGGAGACGCTCCCATCAGCAGCGCTACCGACGTCCCGGTGATCATCGCCACCAGACTGCCCACAAAGCAGATCGTAATGATGGACTTCCAGCGAGCGCGGATCTGGTGAAGTTGCTCATATAAAGGAAAGGCGAGTGCCACAACGGCGGGCTGTAGCAAATCATTCAAAATTTTGCTGCCGGCAAAATAGCGTTCGTAAGGAATGCCGGTGAGAAGCAGGAATGGAATAATCACCACCATGGCCACCAGCAGTGGATTCAGCAGCGGCATTTTGAAACGTGCGGCAAGTTTGCGTGCGGCGAAGAACACCACCAGCGTTAACGGTAGCGACCACCAGATATTGGCTATCATTTTTTTGTTTTCTCCCCGACAACTTTACGTTCGCCATGCACCAGATGAGAGCTCCAGCTCACGACCAGGAAAACCACCAGCGTACTGACCGCACAGGAGACTACGATCGGGCCGAACTGGGCTTTAAGCAAATCAAAATACTGCATGACCCCGACGCCGATAGGCACGAAAAGCAGCGCCATATAGCGAATAAGGATGAAGCAGCCAGGGTTGACCCACTTAGCGGGTAGAATTTGCAACGCCAGTAAAACAAACAGGATTAGCATACCGATAATGCTACCGGGGATCGTGATGGGCAGCAGCGACGCGATGAAAATCCCGGCATACAGGCAGGCATAAATCAGGACGAATGCACGCAGATATTGCCAGATAATGTTCAATGATTTGCTCATGGAGAAAGTCCTTGCTGAAACGCATTCATCATACAATTAAACCTGAAAATGTGCCATGGATCACATCATGAATTTTGAGCATACCAGACATTCCAGAATGGAACGTCGGGCTTTCCACATACATACAGAGCAGATACTATAGCGCGTCTTTTTTCACAGGTACTGATATGCGTGTTTTACTGGCCCCAATGGAAGGCGTGCTCGACTCTCTCGTGCGCGAGCTTCTGACCGAGGTGAACGACTACGATCTCTGCGTGACGGAGTTTCTGCGCGTGGTCGATATGTTGTTGCCAGTAAAATCCTTCTACCGACTTTGCCCCGAGCTGCACAACCAGAGCCGTACCTCCTCCGGCACGCTGGTACGTATTCAGCTGCTCGGCCAGTACCCCGAATGGCTGGCGGAAAACGCCGCCCGGGCGGTTGAGCTGGGCTCTTACGGGGTGGATCTCAACTGCGGCTGTCCGTCGAAGCTGGTGAACGGCAGCGGCGGTGGGGCGACACTGCTGAAAGATCCAGAACTCATTTACCGCGGTGCGAAGGCGATGCGTGAAGCTGTGCCTGCGCATTTACCGGTGACGGTAAAGGTGCGTCTGGGCTGGGACAGCGACGCCAGGCAGTTTGAAATTGCCGATGCTGTACAGCAGGCCGGTGCCACGGAGCTGGTGGTGCATGGTCGCACCAAAGAAGATGGCTACAAAGCCGAGCGTATTAACTGGCAGGCGATCGGTGAGATCCGTAAAAGGCTGACTATTCCTGTTATCGCCAACGGTGAAATCTGGGATTACGAGAGCGCGCAGGCATGTCTGAAAGAGACAGGCTGCGATGCGGTAATGATCGGCCGCGGCGCGCTTAACGTACCTAACCTCAGCCGGGTGGTAAAATATAACGAACCGCGAATGCCGTGGGCAGACGTCGTCACGCTGCTGCAAAAATACAGTCGTCTGGAAAAACAGGGTGACACCGGGCTATATCATGTCGCGCGAATTAAACAGTGGCTGAGTTATTTGCGCAAAGAATATAGCGAGGCGTTGGGGCTGTTTCAGGAGATCCGCACACTACAAACGTCTGGTGATATTGCGCGGGTTATTCAATCAAAATAATAAATATGAATATATAATTAATTCATTTAGTGAATATTTTTCAAATTATGTAAATGTATAACAATGTCCCCATTGCCACGCATTCCTAAAAAAATAAACAGCATTAAGCGTAATTTTCGCCTTTATTTTTTGAGTGTGTGGCGTAATGAAACGTTCTCTTATTTTATCTCTGAGTCTCCCCCTTGCTTTTATTCTGGCGGCCTGCGCGCCGGAACATACCACGGTATCTCCCCTGAATACGCAATCAGTAACAGCGTCGATTAATACAACACTCCATCCTTCAGCATGGCCGAAAAATGAGTGGTGGAAAGACTATAACGATCCTGAGCTTAATTCGCTGATTGCCAAAGCGCTGAATGACGCCCCGGATATGCAAATTGCCCGCCAGCGCATTACGCTTGCCGAGGCTCAGGCAAAAGCCGCTATGGCTGCCGACGGTCCGCAAATTGATTTTTCAGCTGATGCAGAACGCCAGAAAATGTCTGCTGAAGGGCTTATGGGACCCTTTGCGATTACCGACCCGGCGGCGGGTACTACCGGGCCGTGGTACACCAACGGCACCTTTGGGCTGACCGCGGGCTGGGATCTCGATCTGTGGGGGAAAAATCGCGCGCAGGTTGAAGCCCGTATAGGCCGAGTGAATGCGCAAAAAGCGGAGCTCGAGCAAACCCGACAACTGCTGGCCAGCAGCGTGGCCCGGCTCTACTGGGAGTGGCAAACTCAGGCCGCAGTGCAGGATGTCCTCGACCAGATCAAACATGAACAGGACAATATTATTGGCGCAGACCTCGAATTGTATCAGCACGGGATCACCTCTTCTGTGGAAGGGGTCGAAACGGATATCAATGCCAGCAAAACCGAAGAGAACCTGGCAGAAGTTAACGGGAAGATGAAAGCCGTTGAGGCGCGTCTGGTTGCGCTAACGAATTCCTCCTCCGTGACGCTTTCGCGGCATGCGCTGCCGACGGTCGATGCCTCGCTACCGTCAACGCTGGGGTATGAACTGCTGGCGCGTCGACCGGATCTTCAGGAGGCACACTGGTATATCGAAGCCTCCATGAGCGAGGTGGAGGCGGCCAGAGCGGCTTTTTATCCTGATGTGAATCTGATGGCATTCTTACAGCAGGATGCGCTCCACCTGAGCGACCTGTTCCGTTCTTCAGCGCAGCAGATGGGGGTGACAGCGGGGCTGACACTGCCGATTTTCGACAGCGGCAGACTAAATGCGAACCTTGATATCGCCCAGGCGCAAAATAATCTCTCGGTCGCCAGTTACAACAAAGCGGTGGTGGAGGCGGTCAATCAGGTGGCACGTACAGCCAGTGAAGTCGAAACCCTGATGGCGAAAAATCGCCAACAGCAGCAGGTCGAAAATGATGCGGCGCGGGTTGTGGCTCTGGCGCAGGCACGTTTTAGTGCGGGTATCATCGCGGGTTCACGGGTCAGTGAAGCCAGAATACCGGCACTCAAAGAACACCTCGCCGGGTTGATGCTGAAAGGTCAGTATATCGACGCCACGTTGCAGCTGACGTCGGCACTGGGTGGCGGCTATCATCATGGCTAAAAAGGGTCATCAATCCTCATCGCGAGTTTTCTCGCGATGCTTCAGCCACAGCCGTACTGCAATCACCGCGATAACCACCAGAATTAACCACGCCCAGTGCTTCAGGTGCTGGTCAAGGTTATGCAGCCATGGACCAATCACTTCGCCACCGACGTAACCGAGCGTCGTAAAGATAAGCGCCCAGGCAATCGCGCCAAGAATATTGAGCGGCAGGAAAATTTTCGGAGGCAGATGGCTGGCACCTATCAGTATCGGGCCGATAATTCGAAAGCCGTACATAAAGCGTGTGCCAATGACGAACAGATAGGGATGACGTTGAATGAGCCGCTGAGCGCGTCGAATTTTCTTCTGATGCTTTTTGAAACGCTTAAGTAGCCCTGGTCCAAAGCGCAGCCCCAGAAAGTAGAGCAGCTGGTCGCCAATCATCCCCCCCAGGGCGACGGCGGCGACGACCAGCGGGAATTTCAGTAACCCCTGATGCGCGGCGACGCCGCCGAGCAATGTGATGGTTTCGCCTTCTGCCACGCTGCCAGCAACCAGCGCGGCGTATCCATATTGTTCAATAAGATTGTTGATATCCATTACGTAAACGTCATCTCCCTCGGTATACCTCCGTTAATCATATACCCCATGAATCAACAGCGGGGAAATCAACGGAAATTTCCTGCTGTACATAAAATAATCTAAAGCCTGCATTATACTTAAAGTATCGCTGACGGACCGACAACAAGGGGGCTCTATGAACCATGTCTGGGGACTTTTCTCCCATCCCGATCGTGAAATGCACGTCATCAAAAGTGAGAATGAAACCGTCTCGCATCATTACACGCACCATGTGTTGCTGATGGCCGCGGTGCCGGTAATATGCGCCTTTATCGGAACAACTCAAATCGGCTGGAACTTCGGGGATGGCACCGTAGTTCAGCTTTCATGGTTTACCGGGCTTTATCTGGCCATCATCTTTTATGGCCTGATGCTGGCGGGTGTTGCCGTCATGGGGCGTGTCATTCACTGGATGGCGCGTAACTACCCGCAACGTCCATCGCTGGCGCACTGTATGGTCTTCGCCGGATATGTCGCGACCCCGCTGTTCTTAAGCGGTATTGTTGCGCTCTATCCACTGGTCTGGTTGTGCGCGCTGATCGGTACCATTGCCCTCTTTTACACCGGTTATTTGCTGTATCTGGGGGTTCCAACCTTCCTGAATATTAATAAAGAAGAGGGCCTGAGCTTCTCCAGTTCAACACTCGCTATCGGTGTGCTGGTGCTGGAGGCGTTACTGGCGCTGACGGTAATTCTTTGGGGTTATGGATACCGTCTCTTCTAAGTTCACTGCATTGCTGGCGTAAATGCCAGCAATGCAGCATCTGCTCACGATTATCCGCTGGCGACAAAGCGCGGTGACGGCTATGATGCCGAAGCCAGCCTGTGTTTACCGTCGACACAGGCGGTGTACGTCATTACGTGCGTGAATAATTATCAGAAGTCTCACCATGCTGAAATTCCGAGTCTCTTTACTTAGCCTGGCACTGTTGCTGGGGGCGTCCGCTGCCGTGCCAGCCATCGCCAAAACGCCCGCGGTGACTGCTGCTGCTGCCCAGCCGCAAATTGCCTCCGGCAGCGCAATGATTGTTGATCTCAACACCAATAAGGTCATTTACGCCAGCCATCCGGACCTGGTGCGCCCGATTGCCTCCATTACCAAATTAATGACCGCGATGGTGGTGCTTGATGCACATCTGCCGCTGGACGAAAAACTGAAAGTGGATATTAGCCACACGCCGGAGATGAAAGGGATTTATTCCCGCGTGCGACTGAACAGCGAAATCAGCCGTAAAAATATGCTGCTGCTGGCGCTGATGTCATCTGAAAACCGCGCTGCGGCGAGCCTCGCCCACCATTATCCGGGCGGCTACGACGCATTTATTCGTGCGATGAATGCGAAAGCCAAATCGCTGGGGATGAACAATACGCATTATGTTGAACCGACAGGTCTGTCGATTAACAACGTCTCCACCGCCCGCGATCTGACAAAACTGCTGATCGCCAGCAAACAGTACCCGCTGATTGGTCAGCTCAGTACCACCCGTGAAGAGACGGCGACGTTTGCGAACCCAGCCTATACGCTGCCGTTCCGTAATACTAACCATCTGGTTTACCGGGATAACTGGAATATCCAGTTAACGAAAACCGGTTTTACCAATGCGGCGGGACACTGTCTGGTCATGCGTACTGTTTTTAACGGCAAACCGGTAGCGCTGGTGGTGATGGATGCCTTCGGCAAATACACCCACTTCGCGGATGCAAGCCGACTGCGTACCTGGATTGAAACGGGGAAAGTGCAGCCTGTTCCGGCTGCGGCATTGACCTATAAAAAGCAGAAAGCTGAACAGATGGCGACCGCGCAAAACGACTGAGCCGCCTGTCAGCGCCGGGTGGCGGCTTCGCCTTACCCAGCTTACTCCGGCAGCGTCCAGTCTCCATCGTTGAGTGGACGCTGCATAATCACCGTATCCCGCCAGTCGCCTTTCTTATACCCCACGCTGCGCAACTGACCGACAATCTCAAAGCCGTGTTTTTTGTGCAGCCGTAACGAGCCGGGATTATTACTGCCATCCCCCACAACGGCAATCATCTGGCGCCATGGGCCTTGTTCGCAGCGCGCAATCAGCGCACTCATTAATGCGGAGCCAAAACCGCGTCCGGTGGTGCTGGCATCCACGTATATTGACTCTTCCAGAGTATAACGATAGGCGTGTCGCGGGCGGTAAGGCGTGGCATAGCAATAGCCCACAACGATGCCGCGATACAGTGCGATAAGCCACGGTAAACCGTTCTCTGCCACACCTTTCATACGTTGACGCATTTCGTCAATGGTGGGGGGAACTTCTTCAAATGACGCACGCCCGTGAAGTACATGCCAGGCATAGATGGCCGCGATGGCATGCACATCATCGGGAAGGGCATCACGCACTTCCAGTTCGGTTTCGGATAAAACATCAACAGCCGACATGATGTGCCTGCTCCTCGTTATAGAATGCCGGAGAAACGTTTCTCCGGCGTCAGACAGTTACTCTATTACGATTAAGGAGCGCTTAACAATCTCTCAAATTTGGCTGTAGGAATTAATCAGAAGCTTGCGTAATCTGCTATTCCGTGTCAGCACTCTCTTTCCAGTATTTCTTCCGCGTTGTTTTACCGATACCGGGATTCATGCTGTTTGTAGGGTCATTCTCGCGATAAAACTGCTTAAGTGCGTCAGGGGCTTTATAAAGATGACCGACGTTGTGTTCCGCAGGATATTGTGCGCCACGTTCACGTAACAGGGCGAGCATCTTCTCCTTCAGTTCGTGCGCATCAACCCCTTTTTTAACGATGTAATCCTGATGGAAGACGTAGCACATAAAGTGGCCATAATAGAGCTTGTGTACCAGCTTGCTGTCAATCTCTGGCGGCAGATGTTCAAACCACTCGGTATCGTTGCGTCTTAGGGCGATATCCAGCGCCAGAATATCTTCTACCTCTTCTGAATGTACCGCCTGATAACGGATGGCGGCACCCGCAGCGGCAAAACGGTGCAGGAAGGCTTTGCTGCCTTCTTCAGGAGTACAGGCAAAGAAATCCCCGTCGGCGGTTTTGAAGAATTCGGTCAGCCAGGTCTGCGCTTCGGTAATCCCGTCACCGGCCATTTTCAGCAGTAAATGGTGTTCATATTTGTCGCGCCAGGTTTTCATCCGCTCCGGTAAATGCGCCGGGAAGACGTTGCCTAACTTCTGCATAAAGCGGTCAGTGAAGTGAGGTTTAAACAGCGACACTTTCTCCAGCATCGCGTCGGTGCGGCCCTTCATAGTGAAGAAGAACGGCATTTTGTCGGTGCCGAGCTTGTCGATCATCAGGAAGGTGTCTTTGCCGTAGCGCTCGGCAATATCGTAAATATCCCGATGCATATATTCGCCCGCCACAGGCAGGTGCGTGAATTCGCCCAGAATATGGCGGCGGATCTCGGTCAGCACCTCAGGCTGATTAGTACCGATGTAAAATACCTGCTGTTTTTTCTCTGCCGGGAACGTATCAAGGCGTACCGCAAAAACCGCCAGCTTGCCCGCGCAGCCAGAGGATTCAAACAGGCGATCCGGATCGGCGTTGTAACGGGCTGGCGTATCGGCTTCGATATCCCGCACGCGGGTAACATAATCGTGATCGTGCGCATGGCGGCCATCGTGCTGAACGTCTTCATCTTTAACGCGATCGTCGTCAAGTTTGCTGAGGATTTGTTCCGGCGTAACGCCCAGATCAATCCCCAGATGGTTAACCAGCGTCAGTTTGCCGTTTTCGTCAATACGGGCAAAAAGCGACATTTCGGTATAAGCGGGGCCACGCTGCACCAGCGAACCGCCGGAGTTGTTGCAGATCCCACCTACCACCGAGGCGCCAATGCAGGAGGAACCGATTACCGAGTGCGGCTCACGACCCAGCGGCTTAAGTGCCTTTTCCAGAGAGTAGAGCGTTGTACCAGGGAAGGCGAGCACCTGCTCACCTTTATCCAGAAGGTGTAATTTGTCGAGGCGCAGGGTGCTGATGATGACAATGTCACGATCGTAATCGTTGCCGTTCGGCGTTGAGCCTTCGGTCAGGCCGGTGTTTGCTGCCTGCATTAATATAATCTTGTCTGCGGTGACGCAGGCGCTCAGCACGCGCCATAGCTCCAGCAGCGTGCCGGGGAAAACCACCGCCAGCGCCTCGCCCTGACCGGAGCGAAACCCCTTACGGTAGCGGGCGGTTTTGGCCGGGTCGGTAAGCAGGTGAGAGGAGCCAACCAGGCGCGACAGTTCGTTGATAAACGTCGTGTTATTGTGAGTTTGAACAGAAGACATCTTCCACTCCTTGTGGTGGGGCAAATTTCTCGCAATAAAGCATAGCGCGATTAACTGTTAAGCGGTCGAGTATTCACGAGAAAAATCAGAGAATAACCCTGCAACGTTCAGAGGGTTTGTGGCACACTGCGCCTTTCGCACGGTTTGGCCGAGATCTTCCGGCGGTTATTGATGAGAGAGTATAACAACATGAAATGGCTATGTTCTGTAGGTGTTGCCGTCAGCCTGGCGCTGCAACCCGCGCTGGCAGAGGATTTGTTTGGCAATCATCCGCTTACGCCTGAAGCCCGGGACGCGTTTGTGACGGAATTGCTCAAGAAAATGACGGTCGATGAGAAAATCGGCCAGTTGCGTCTTATCAGCGTTGGCCCGGATAACCCGAAAGAGGCCATCCGTGAAATGATTAAGGATAGTCAGGTCGGGGCGATTTTTAACACCGTTACCCGCCAGGATATCCGTAAAATGCAGGATCAGGTGATGGAACTCAGTCGCCTGAAAATACCGCTGTTCTTCGCCTATGACGTGCTGCATGGTCAGCGCACTGTCTTCCCCATCAGCCTTGGTTTAGCCTCCTCCTTTAACCTCGACGCGGTGAAAACCGTGGGGCGAGTTTCCGCGTATGAAGCGGCAGATGATGGCCTGAACATGACCTGGGCACCGATGGTCGACGTCTCCCGCGATCCGCGCTGGGGCCGTGCGTCCGAAGGCTTTGGTGAAGATACTTATTTAACCGCCACGATGGGCAAAACCATGGTGGAAGCGATGCAGGGCAAAAGCCCGGCAGACCGTTACTCTGTCATGACCAGCGTTAAGCACTTCGCCGCTTACGGTGCAGTGGAGGGTGGCAAAGAGTACAACACCGTTGACATGAGCCCGCAGCGCCTGTTCAACGACTATATGCCGCCGTACAAGGCAGGTCTGGACGCGGGCAGCGGCGCGGTGATGGTGGCGCTCAACTCGCTGAACGGCACGCCTGCGACGTCTGATTCCTGGCTGCTGAAAGACGTATTGCGCGACCAGTGGGGCTTTAAGGGCATCACCGTTTCTGACCACGGCGCCATTAAAGAACTGATCAAACACGGTACCGCATCCGATCCGGAAGATGCCGTGCGCGTGGCGCTCAAGTCCGGCATTAACATGAGCATGAGCGACGAGTACTACAGCAAATACCTGCCGGGGCTGGTGAAGAGCGGCAAGGTAACGATGGCGGAGCTGGACGATGCCACGCGTCACGTGCTGAACGTGAAATACGACATGGGGCTGTTTAACGATCCGTACAGTCACCTGGGGCCAAAAGACTCTGACCCGGTAGATACCAACGCCGAAAGCCGTCTGCATCGTAAAGAAGCGCGTGAAGTCGCCCGCGAAAGCCTGGTGCTGCTGAAGAACCGCCTCGACACGCTGCCGCTGAAAAAATCCGGCACCATTGCCGTGGTCGGCCCGCTGGCCGACAGCAAGCGCGACGTGATGGGGAGTTGGTCCGCGGCGGGCGTCGCTGACCAGTCCGTAACCGTGCTGACGGGTATTAAGAACGCTGTCGGTGAAAACGCCAGTGTGGTCTATGCCAAAGGGGCTAACGTCACTAACGATAAAGACATCGTGACGTTCCTCAACCAGTATGAGGAAGCGGTGAAGGTTGACCCGCGCACGCCGAAAGAGATGATCGACGAAGCGGTTAAGACGGCAAAACAGTCTGATGTCGTTGTGGCGGTTGTGGGAGAAGCGCAGGGGATGGCGCATGAAGCTTCCAGCCGTACCGATATCACCATTCCGCAAAGCCAGCGCGATTTGATCGCTGCCCTGAAAGCGACGGGCAAGCCGCTGGTGCTGGTGCTGATGAACGGTCGTCCGCTGGCGCTGGTGAAAGAAGACCAGCAGGCTGACGCGATTCTGGAAACCTGGTTCGCCGGTACCGAAGGCGGTAACGCGATTGCCGACGTACTGTTTGGCGATTACAACCCGTCAGGCAAATTGCCAATGTCCTTCCCGCGCTCCGTTGGTCAGATCCCGGTCTACTACAGCCACCTGAACACCGGTCGTCCGTACAACGCCGACAAACCGAACAAGTACACGTCTCGTTACTTCGACGAAGCTAATGGCCCGCTGTACCCGTTTGGTTATGGCCTGAGCTACACCACCTTCAAGGTCTCTGACGTGAAAATGTCGGCCCCGAGCCTGAAGCGTGACGGTAAAGTGACAGCCAGCGTTGAGGTGACTAACACCGGTAAGCGCGAAGGGGCTACGGTGATCCAGATGTACGTTCAGGATGTGACTGCCTCCATGAGTCGTCCGGTGAAGCAGCTGCGTGGCTTTGAAAAGGTCAACCTGAAACCGGGTGAAACCAAAACCATCAGCTTCCCAATTGACGTGGACGCGCTGAAGTTCTGGAATCAGCAGATGAAATACGATGCTGAGCCTGGCAAATTCAACGTGTTTATCGGTGTGGATTCTGCCCGGGTGAATAAAGGCGAGTTCGAACTGCTGTAACCTTTCCTTCCTTTGCATCCCCCGTTCGCGGGGGATGCGTCTTATCTTATGCTAAAAAGGCATTTTGACGGTTAATCACGCCGTTTTAAGCTACGCTTTTCTCTCAAGCCTCTGAAAAAGGCAGCAAAAAAATATGAGGATAGCGGAATGACGATTGCAAAGGGGATGTTGGGATCTGCGGTGTTGCTGGCGGCAATAAGTCTGCCCTTACAGGCGGCGGAGCCGGTAAAAGTGGGCTCAAAGATAGATACCGAAGGCGCGCTGCTCGGTAATATCATTTTGCAGGTGCTCGAAAGCCACGGCGTCAAAACCGTCAATAAAGTCCAGCTGGGTACTACGCCCGTCGTGCGCGGCGCGATTACTTCCGGCGAGCTGGATATCTACCCGGAATACACCGGCAACGGCGCATTCTTCTTCAAAGATGAAAACGATCCGGCCTGGAAAAACGCCAAAGCCGGATATGACAAAGTCAAAAAGCTCGATGCTGAACAGAACAAGCTGGTCTGGCTGACCCCGGCTCCGGCCAACAACACCTGGACTATCGCCGTGCGTAAAGACGTGGCGGAGAAAGGGAAGCTGACTACCCTGGCCGATCTCAGCCGCTACCTGAAAGAGAAGGGCGATTTTAAGCTTGCCGCGTCGGCAGAGTTTATCGAGCGTCCTGATGCGCTGCCTGCGTTCGAAAAAGCCTATGACTTCAAGCTTGACCAGGCGCAACTGCTCTCTCTGGCAGGCGGCGATACGGCGGTGACTATCAAAGCCGCAGCACAGCAAACTTCGGGTGTTAACGCGGCAATGGCCTACGGTACCGACGGCCCGGTCGCGGCACTTGGCCTGCAAACCCTGACCGATCCAAAAGGTGTGCAGCCGATTTATGCCCCGACGCCGGTGGTACGTGAGGCAGTGCTGAAAGCCTACCCGGAGATTGCCGACTGGCTCAAACCTGTTTTCGAAAAACTGGATGAAAAAACGCTGCAACAGCTGAATGCCAGCATTGCCGTCGAGGGGCTGGATGCCAAAAAAGTGGCCGCCGACTTCCTGAAACAACAAGGGCTTGTGAAGTAACGGGAAAAGGCTGTGCCAATAAAATGTCATAACCGCGTCCTGCTGCTGTTGGCCTGTGTGACCATCGCAGCGGTCGCGTTACCGTTTGTGAATGTCGCCCCTAATCGCCTGATGTCGGGGGAGGGGCGTTCTCTCTGGGAAGTCTGGTCGTTTACACCGTGGTTGCTTGCGGTGGCACCGGGGGCGTGGGTTGCGCTATCGCTCTGGCAAGGTCGTACAGCACAATGGTTGACGTTGCTGCTCTCTGAAGGGCTTTTTATCACCCTTTTCTGGGGAGCCGGGCTTGCGGCAACGCATATGGCTTCGGCGGAAAGCCCGCTGGCAAGAACAACGGTGGGGAGCGGCCTGTGGCTGTGGCAGGCGTTGTGCCTGCTCGCCTGCAGCGATGCTATACGTCGCCTCATCTCTGCGTCCGTCTGGCGTTGGGTGCTTAATGCACAGATATGGGTTATTCCATTGCTCCTGCTGTTTAGTGGCGAACTGAATAATCTCTCGCTGTTAAAGGAGTACGCCAACCGTCAGGAGGTGTTTGATGATGCCCTGACGCAACATCTGACCATTCTCTTCGGGACGCTCTTCCCGGCTCTCCTGCTCGGGATCCCGTTGGGCATGTGGTGCTATCGTCACCCTTCACGTCAGGGGGGCGTTTTTGCCGTGCTGAACGTTATCCAGACTATCCCTTCCGTTGCGCTGTTTGGTCTGCTGATTGCCCCTCTGGCCGGGCTGGTGAAGTCATTTCCTGTGTTGGGAACAATAGGTATCGCCGGTACGGGATTAACCCCCGCTCTGATCGCGCTGGTGTTGTATGCACTGTTGCCGCTGGTACGCGGCGTGGTCGCGGGCTTAAGTCAGGTCGCCCCTGATGTGCTGGAAAGCGCCCATGCGATGGGGATGAGCACGCGACAATGTTTCTGGCAGATACAGCTTCCGCTGGCACTGCCTCTCCTGCTGCGTAGCCTGCGGGTAGTGGCGGTGCAAACCGTTGGCATGGCGGTCATTGCGGCGCTGATTGGGGCGGGTGGTTTTGGCGCGCTGGTATTCCAGGGGCTGCTGAGTAGTGCCCTGGATCTGGTGTTATTAGGCGTGGTTCCTACGATTGCGCTGGCGGTTGTTGTCGACGCGCTGTTTGCCTTATGGCTCGCGCTGCTCAGGAGAAAAGCCAATGATTGAATTTCATGATGTCAGTAAAACTTTTGCGGGACGCCCGGCGGCAAGCCATCTGAACCTGAACTTTGCCGAGGGTGCGTTTTCCGTGCTGATAGGTACCTCGGGCTCGGGAAAATCCACCACCCTGAAGATGATCAATCGTCTGGTTGAGCATGATAGCGGTTTGATCCGCTTTGCCGGAGAGGAGATCCGCAGCCTGCCGGTGCTGGAGTTGCGCCGCCGGATGGGATATGCCATTCAGTCGATAGGCCTGTTTCCGCACTGGACGGTGGCGCAGAACATTGCCACTGTGCTGCAGCTGGAGAAGTGGTCGCGGGCAAAAATAGCTGACAGAGTTGATGAACTGATGTCTCTACTGGGGCTAGAGTCCACACTGCGTGACCGCTATCCGCACCAGCTTTCCGGGGGACAGCAGCAGCGGGTGGGGGTAGCGCGCGCTCTGGCGGCCAACCCACAGGTATTGTTGATGGATGAACCCTTTGGTGCGCTTGACCCGGTCACGCGCGGGGCGCTACAAACGGAAATGACCCGTATTCACCGCATTCTCGGACGTACGATCGTTCTCGTGACGCACGATATTGATGAAGCCCTGCGCCTGGCCGACCATCTGGTGCTGATGGATCACGGCGAAGTGGTTCAGCAGGGTACCCCGCTCGAACTGCTAAGCCATCCGAAAAGTGATTTTGTGCGTGAGTTTTTTGGCCGCAGTGAACTGGGGGTCAGGCTGCTCTCCCTGCGGACGGTCAGCGACTATATGCGTCGGGAAGATGCTCCAGTGAGTGGTGAGCCGTTGCAGAAGCAGATGAGCCTGCGGGATGCGCTCTCCGCGTTTGTTGCGGGTCAGTGTGAGGTGCTACCTGTTGCGGACGCCCACGGTGCGCCTTGTGGTGCCTTGCATTTTCGCGATCTGTTGGCTGGGGAGGTGATACGTGAAAACACTGCGTGATCCGCTTCTCTGGCTGGTAGCCATCTTTGTCGCCTTACTGTTTCTGATGCCACACAGCGCGGCGCTGTTCAGCACCCTTTTTCCCGGGCTGCCACGACCGGTCTATCAGCAGGAGAGCTTTATTAATCTTGCCCTGGCACATCTCTGGCTGGTGGTCCTCTCAAGCGCTATTGCTGTTGTGCTGGGAGTGGGGGCGGGCATTGCGGTGACACGGCCAGCAGGCCGGGAATTTCGTCCGCTGGTTGAGACGATAGCGGCCATTGGTCAGACGTTTCCGCCGGTGGCGGTGCTGGCGATAGCGGTTCCGGTCATGGGCTTTGGTCAGCAACCGGCAATTATTGCGCTGATTTTATATGGCGTATTGCCCATTCTGCAGGGCACGCTGGCGGGTATCGCGGCAGTACCTGCATCTGTATTGAGTGTGGCTGAAGGGATGGGAATGAGTCGCGGGCAGCAGCTACGTAAGGTTGAATTGCCATTAGCGGCGCCCGTTATTATTGCCGGGATCCGCACGTCGGTCATTATCAACATCGGAACGGCAACAATTGCGTCGACGGTAGGAGCCAATACGCTGGGAACGCCGATTATAATCGGCTTAAGCGGGTTTAATACGGCCTATATTGTGCAGGGGGCGGTGCTGGTCGCGCTGGCGGCGATCGTCGTCGATCGCGTTTTTGAGCGGCTGACGCTGCACCTCAGCCGACACCGCCGCGAACAATAAACGAGTATCCTGCCAGCATCACGCCGCCGATACCGCTTACGGCCATCAGGACAAAAAGGGTAATAATGGCCAGTTTGGTTGCCTTCATCATCTGCTCCTGTTGTTAACGGAACAATTATACGGTGAAGCGCAGCTGTTAATGAACCATTAAATGCCGTTACTGTTCATCCGGGCCAAGTGAGTAAACCGGGTAACCATGTTCACGCCATTCCGTCAGCAGCTGTTGCTGCGAGGCGGATGGCACTTCGCCACACCAGACCAGCAGAGTCTGACCATCGAAAAATTCGGGCCGCAGCTGTGCCAGCGAATGCGCAAGGACATCCACGCGCCAGCCCTTTTGCGTTGCAATCCAGGCTTCCAGCCACAGGCGGGTGGTATCGTGCACGTTCCATCCGATCACCAGCGCATCTTTCCCGGCCTTGCTCTTCGCGGAGGCAAGACAGACGGCAATGTAGTTGATAAGCACACCATCGAGCATACTGAGCAGCGCCTGCAGGGTGGACTGTTGGCACTGCAGACGACGGCGAAGCGGTATGAAAAGATGCGTGATCAGCGTTTGTGCCGGATAATCGCGCCCTTGCTCTTTTATCCATGCGCGCAGGCGCTGCAGGTTGCCTGCCTGCAGAAGTCTTAGCAGGGTTTCCTGTTGTTCGCGCCAGAGGTGCTGTGTGTCAGGATCGTCCTGGCAAAGCAGAGACTTTACTTTGCCAACCTGCACACCGTTGTCGATCCAGCTTTTAATCTCACGGATCCGGTCGATATCGGCATCGTTGAAAAGGCGATGTCCGCCATCTGTTCTTTGCGGCTTGAGTAATCCATACCGCCGTTGCCACGCCCGTAGGGTAACGGGATTGATATCACAAAGGAGTGCTACTTCACCTATTGTGTAAAGCGCCATATTCGCCCCCTGGCTCACGCTTTCCCAGTTTAAATGTAGACCCACTTTGCCGAACCAGGAAGAATTGATTGATTTTTGAACAAACAATGCGAAGCATGCGCGATATTCAGAAAAAGGTGTGATAACGGACACGATTTTGCGCTTTTTTGGGGTGCTTCAAAGAAAGTAGCCCCTTATCAGTGTATGTTACGCGTTTTTAGCGTGTGCGGTTTTGAGTATGTACGAGTTTAATCTGGTGCTGCTGTTGCTTCAGCAGATGTGCGTGTTCCTTGTCATCGCCTGGCTGATGAGCAAAACGCGCCTGTTTATTCCGCTGATGCAAGTCACCGTCCGCCTGCCGCACAAATTCCTCTGCTACGTGGTATTTTCCATATTCTGCATTATGGGGACCTGGTTTGGCCTCCATATCGAAGATTCTATTGCTAATACGCGCGCTATCGGCGCGGTGATGGGGGGATTGCTTGGCGGTCCCGTCGTCGGTGGTCTTGTCGGTTTAACGGGTGGCCTGCATCGCTATTCCATGGGCGGGATGACGGCACTCAGTTGCATGATTTCCACGATCGTAGAAGGGCTGCTCGGTGGCCTGGTGCATAGCTATCTGATCAAACGTGGCCGTCCGGATAAAGTCTTCAGCCCACTGACCGCAGGTGCGATTACCTTTGTCGCCGAAATGGCGCAGATGGCGATCATTTTGCTGATTGCCCGCCCGTTTGAGGATGCGCTGCACCTGGTCAGCAGCATTGCCGCCCCGATGATGGTGACCAACACCGTGGGGGCGGCGCTGTTTATGCGTATTTTGCTCGATAAACGTGCCATGTTTGAGAAGTACACCTCGGCGTTTTCCGCAACTGCGCTGAAGGTTGCCGCTTCGACGGAAGGGATCCTGCGCCAGGGCTTTAACGAAGAAAACAGCATGAAGGTTGCGCTGGTTCTCTATAAAGAGCTGGATATCGGTGCCGTGGCGATAACAGACCGTGAGCGGCTGCTGGCTTTTACCGGTACCGGGGACGATCACCATTTGCCCGGGAAACCCATCTCCTCAGCCTATACGCTGCGCGCCATTGAAACTGGTGAAGTGGTTTATGCCGATGGTAACGAAGTGCCTTATCGATGTTCGCTGCATCCGCAGTGCAAACTGGGTTCTACGCTGGTCATTCCGTTGCGCGGAGAAAACCAGAGAGTGATGGGTACCATCAAACTGTATGAAGCGAAAAATCGCCTGTTCAGTTCCATCAACCGCACGCTGGGGGAGGGGATCGCCCAGTTGCTTTCCGCACAGATCCTGGCCGGGCAGTATGAGCGCCAGAAGGCGTTGCTGACCCAGTCAGAGATCAAACTCCTGCATGCTCAGGTGAACCCGCACTTCCTGTTTAATGCTCTCAATACGCTCAAAGCGGTCATTCGGCGCGACAGCGATCAGGCCGCGCAGCTGGTGCAGTTTCTGTCGACCTTTTTCCGTAAGAACCTGAAGCGTCCTTCTGAGATCGTGACCCTGGCCGATGAGATTGAGCACGTTAATGCTTATCTACAGATTGAGCAGGCACGTTTCCAGTCGCGCCTGCAGGTGTCGCTCTCCGTCCCGGATGAGCTGGCCCATCAACATCTTCCTGCTTTTACCCTGCAGCCTATTGTAGAAAATGCCATCAAACACGGTACCTCACAGCTTCTGGGTATCGGGGAGGTCACTATTTCCGCCAGCCGTTTTAATCATCATCTGGTGCTCGATATCGAAGATAACGCCGGGCTTTACCAGCCTTCCGCTACAGGGGGTTTAGGGATGAGTCTGGTAGATAAACGTCTGCGTGCCCATTTTGGCGATGACTGCGGCATCACCGTCGCCTGTGAGCCCGATCGATTTACCCGAATTACCGTACGACTGCCGCTGGAGGAAAACGCATGTTAAGAGTGCTGATTGTGGATGACGAGCCGCTGGCACGGGAAAACCTGCGCGTTCTGCTGCAGGAGCAGCCTGATATTGAGATTGTGGGTGAGTGTGCGAACGCCATTGAGGCTATCGGTGCTGTCCACAAACTGCGCCCGGACGTACTGTTCCTCGACATTCAGATGCCCCGAATCAGCGGGCTGGAGATGGTCGGGATGCTCGATCCGGAGCATCGTCCCTACATCGTGTTTTTAACCGCATTCGACGAATATGCCGTTAAAGCCTTTGAGGAACATGCGTTTGATTATTTACTCAAGCCAATTGAAGAGAAGCGGCTGGAAAAGACCCTGACCCGATTACGCCAGGAGCGTACCGTTCAGGATGTCACGCTGTTGCCCGAGAACCAGCAGCCGCTGAAGTTTATCCCCTGCACCGGACACAGCCGGATTTATCTTTTGCAGATGGATGATGTGGCATTTGTCAGCAGCCGCCTGAGCGGCGTATTTGTCACCAGTGCGGAAGGAAATGAAGGGTTTACCGAGTTGACCTTGCGGACGCTGGAGAGCCGCACGCCGCTCATTCGCTGCCATCGCCAGTATCTGGTCAATATGGCGCACCTGAAAGAGATCCGCCTGGAAGACAACGGTCAGGCAGAGCTGGTGCTGCGCGCCGGGCAAACGGTGCCGGTTAGCCGTCGCTACCTGAAGAGTTTGAAAGAGGCGATTGGCCTGTAAAGCTGGTACACTGCGCGCCATTGCATCATCGACATTCGAAGGCTCTATGCTCAGTAACGATATTCTCCGTAGCTTGCGCTACACCCTGAAAGCGAATAATAACGACATGGTGCGCATTCTTGCGCTCTCCGACATGGAGTCCACGTCGGCCGGTTTCGATACCTGGATGACCAAAGAAGACGAAGAGGGCTTTGTCCGCTGCCCGGACATTATTCTGTCTGGCTTCCTGAACGGCCTGATCTATGACAAGCGCGGTAAAGATGAGTCTGCGCCAGAGCTGGCGCTGGAGCGTCGCGTAAACAACAATACGGTGCTGAAAAAGCTGCGTATTGCGTTTTCACTGAAGACTGACGATATCCTGGCGATCATGACCGAGCAGAAATTCCGCGTCTCGATGCCAGAGATCACCGCCATGATGCGTGCCCCGGACCATAAGAACTATCGCGAGTGCGGAGACCAGTTTATGCGCTATTTCTTGCGCGGGCTGACGAATCGCATACACAGCGCGAAGCCATAAAAAAAGCCGGAGATTATCTCCGGCTTTTTTGTTATTTCACCTGCTGACCAGGCTTCGCGCCTTCGTCAGGACTTAACAGGAAGATATCTTTCCCGCCAGGGCCTGCGGCCATCACCATGCCTTCAGAAATACCAAAGCGCATTTTGCGTGGTGCCAGGTTAGCCACCATGACCGTCTGGCGGCCAATCAGCACCTGTGGGTCTGGATACGCAGAACGAATACCCGAGAAGACATTACGTTTCTCGCCGCCCAGATCCAGCGTCAGACGCAGCAGTTTATCGGAGCCATCCACAAACTCCGCGTTTTCAATCAGCGCCACGCGCAGGTCAACTTTCGCGAAATCATCAAAGGTGATGGTGTCCTGAATCGGATCGTCAGCCAGCGGGCCGGTAACCGGCGCAGCAGCGGCTTTCACCTCTTCTTTCGAAGCTTCAACCAGCGCTTCAACCTGCTTCATCTCGATGCGGTTGTACAGCGCTTTAAAGGTGTTCACCTTGTGGCCGAGCAGCGGCTGAGCAATCGCATCCCAGGTCAGTTCAGTGTTCAGGAACGCTTCTGCACGTGCAGCAAGCTGTGGCAGAACCGGCTTCAGGTACGTCATCAGTACGCGGAACAGGTTGATCCCCATGGAGCAGATAGCCTGCAGATCGGCATCACGGCCTTCCTGTTTCGCCACAACCCACGGAGCCTGCTCGTCCACATAGCGGTTAGCCAGGTCTGCCAGCGCCATAATTTCACGCACGGCTTTACCGAACTCACGCGCTTCCCACGCTTCGCCAATGGTGGCTGCGGCATCGGTGAAGGTTTTGTACAGGGCTGGGTCAGCCAGTTCGGCTGCCATCACGCCGTCAAAACGCTTGGCGATAAAGCCCGCGTTACGGGATGCCAGGTTCACCACTTTGTTGACGATGTCGGCGTTCACGCGCTGCACGAAATCTTCCAGGTTCAGGTCGATATCGTCGATGCGGGAAGAGAGCTTCGCGGTGTAGTAGTAGCGCAGGCTGTCCGCATCGAAGTGGTTCAGCCAGGTGCTGGCTTTGATGAACGTCCCGCGGGACTTGGACATCTTCGCGCCGTTTACCGTCACGTAGCCGTGTACGAACAAATTGGTCGGCTTGCGGAAGTTGCTGCCTTCCAGCATTGCTGGCCAGAACAGACTGTGGAAGTAGACGATGTCTTTACCGATGAAGTGATACAGCTCGGCTGTGGAATCTTTCTTCCAGTATTCGTCGAAGCTGACGGTGTCGCCACGTTTGTCGCACAGGTTCTTGAAGGAGCCCATGTAGCCGATTGGCGCGTCCAGCCAGACGTAGAAATATTTACCCGGTGCATTCGGAATTTCGAAACCAAAGTACGGTGCATCGCGGGAGATATCCCACTGCTGCAGACCGGACTCGAACCACTCCTGCATCTTGTTCGCTACCTGCTCCTGCAGCGCGCCGCTGCGGGTCCATGCCTGCAGCATTTCACTGAAGGATGGCAGGTCGAAGAAGAAGTGCTCGGAGTCACGCATCACAGGCGTTGCGCCGGACACCACGGATTTCGGCTCGATAAGCTCGGTCGGGCTGTAGGTCGCGCCGCACACTTCGCAGTTATCGCCGTACTGGTCCGGGGATTTACATTTTGGACAGGTGCCTTTGACGAAACGGTCCGGCAGGAACATGCCTTTTTCCGGATCGTACAGCTGGGAGATGGTGCGGTTTTTGATAAAACCGTTCTCTTTCAGACGCGTGTAGATCAGCTCCGACAGCTCACGGTTTTCGTCGCTGTGCGTGGAGTGATAGTTGTCGTAGCTGATGTCAAAGCCAGCAAAATCAGTCTGATGCTCCTGACTCATTTCGGCAATCATCTGCTCCGGGGAAATCCCCAGTTGCTGAGCTTTCAGCATGATCGGCGTGCCGTGGGCATCGTCCGCACAGATGAAATTAACCTCGTGGCCGCGCATTCGCTGGTAACGGACCCAGACATCAGCCTGGATATGCTCCAGCATGTGGCCGAGGTGGATTGAGCCGTTGGCGTACGGCAGTGCGCACGTTACCAGAATTTTCTTCGCGACTTGAGTCATAGTAGGCATTACTTCTTTTAACTGTGAAAAGGGTTTTTGATATTACCAAAAGGGGCATTATTAAGTAAGCACAAACCACGGCCTTTCAGGTAAACTTGTTCATCTAAGGTCTTATTCACAAGAACAAAGGAGTCGGGATGAGTTCTCAATCCCAGGCCAAATCACCGGAAGCCTTACGAGCAATGGTCGCCGGGACGCTGGCTAACTTTCAGCATCCAACCCTGAAACATAATCTTACGACGCTGAAAGCGTTGCACCACGTTGCCTGGCTGGACGATACCCTGCACATTGAGTTGCAGATGCCGTTCGTCTGGAGCAGCGCATTTGACGCGTTGAAAGAGCAAACCAGCTCTGAACTGCTGCGCATTACCGGTGCAAAAGCGATTGACTGGAAGCTGACCCACAGCATCGCTACCCTGAAGCGGGTGAAAAACCAGCCGGGCGTGAACGGTGTGAAAAATATAATTGCCGTAAGTTCAGGCAAAGGCGGGGTAGGTAAATCCTCCACCGCGGTTAACCTGGCGCTGGCGCTGGCGGCAGAAGGGGCAAAGGTCGGTATTCTTGATGCCGATATCTACGGGCCTTCTATTCCAAACATGCTGGGGGCGGAAAACCAGCGTCCAACCTCGCCGGATGGCACTCACATGGCCCCCATCATGGCTCACGGTCTGGCGACCAACTCCATTGGGTATCTTGTCACCGATGATAACGCCATGGTCTGGCGTGGCCCAATGGCCAGCAAAGCGCTGATGCAGATGCTGCAGGAGACGATGTGGCCGGATCTGGATTATCTGGTGCTGGACATGCCGCCGGGCACCGGTGATATTCAGCTCACGCTGGCGCAGAATATTCCGGTTACGGGAGCGGTTGTGGTGACCACGCCGCAAGATATCGCGCTGATTGACGCCAAAAAAGGCATCGTGATGTTCGAGAAAGTGGAAGTGCCGGTGCTCGGTATTGTTGAAAACATGAGCATGCACATCTGCAGCAACTGCGGTCACCACGAACCGATATTTGGTACGGGTGGGGCAGAAAAACTGGCCGCGAAATATCACACCCAACTGCTGGGTCAGATGCCGCTGCATATCACTCTTCGTGAGGATCTCGACAGCGGAAAACCGACGGTCGTCAGCCGTCCGGACAGCGAATTTGCTGAGATGTATCGCCAGCTGGCGGGGCGCGTTGCAGCGCAGCTTTACTGGCAGGGTGAAGTGATACCGGGTGATATCGCGTTCCGCGCGGTGTAAGTTCCCAGCTCCGAATTGCCGGGTGGCGGTTTCGCCTTACCCGGCCTACGGAATACGGTTTTGTAGGTCAGGTAAGCGTAGCGCCACCTGACTTTACCCAAGCCGGTAATGCATCAGATAGTACTCTCCGTCCGGAGAAATTCCCTTCGACTCAATGTGCCAGCCGTGTCGCTGGTAAAACGCAACAGCCCGCGAATTCTTCTCCAGACACTTAAGCGAACCTGTGCTGGTAAACGTCTTCTGCACCTGCTCCAGGAGCAAGTGTCCGACTCCAAGGCTCTGATACTGCGGGTCAACAAACAGGTTGTGCAGGAAATTATCGTTCGTCCAGACTGAAGCAAAACCCAGGCGATGACCGTTCTGCACGGCGACCCAAATTACTTCGTCGCGGGTTGCTGCATCAAAGTCTTCAAGCTGCCACTGTGAATTGTCCAGCCACGGCCAGGCTTCACGCCGGGCGTGGAGGTAGAGCGTGCGCAGGAAAGGGCGATCGCTCTCCTGCCACGGGCGAATCAGGATCGAATCAGCGATGATAGAAGATATCTCCGTTATAGGCTTTGTAGATTCTGCCATCAGTATCACCGATCAGGACGTAATTCTCGCCCATATAGGTCCAGTGTGTACCGGCATCCGGTGCCGGGAGGTTACGCAACTGGTACTGTTTGATGGTGTACTCGGGCGTTTGATACTGCGCAGGTGCGGTGTCGCCAATTTTGAACTTCGTGAAATCAGCGATGAACTCTTGTTCTTCATAAGCTTTGATGCCGCCAGACGCTGACGCTGTTTGCGGGGCTGCTGAAGCCGCACTCGCAAGAGACATTATTACACCCAGAAGTAGCCATGTACGCTTAGCCATTTTTTCTCCAGTTATATCGTTACTGATACTCTCAGCCTGCTGTAGTGATGACGATGTGGCAGACAGCCTATTTTAAGTATCCCAGCAGACCCTGTTAGAAAAAAAATGTAACAAAAGTGGACGATTTTGTGTAGATCAAATGGTTAATACCATTTTGCTTATGAATGATATTTCCTAAGAGTAATTCAGTGCAGAAATGTGTTTTTTAATTAATTCTGAAAGTATAAATTTACTCTAAGTTTGTGATCTGAAAGACATGCGTTTTTTTAAAGACAAATTAAAATTATAAAAGCGGAACGGTTTAATTTTTAATTCAACCTCCTTCCGTTTATTAAGTTAATCCAGCGCATCATTCGATGATGTGTTTTTTTATTTAACTGCATGAAAAACAGAGCGTTGATGGGTTCAGTAATTCTTTCTGAATTTTCTGTTATACGTTTGTTGTGCTCATGAATCATAAATTAATTTTAATGAAAAACACAACTACACTATTTGTAATATTCTTAGCGATAAGTCAGTTGACTGGCTGTGTATTTTCTCCCGGGCAAGCATTAAGCTCATCAGGGAAAAATATCATCACGACGGGTGATGAATATAATAATGTTGATAAGCGTGTGGATCTTTATCCACTTACCCCTTCCCTGATTGAAAAATTACGTCCTGCCGTCGTGAAATCTCAGCCAAATCCTAAGCTGGATGAGCAACTCAGAAACTGGGAGTACCGCATTGGAGCAGGTGATGTTTTAACCGTTACCGTTTGGGATCACCCTGAACTGACAACACCGGCTGGGCAATATCGTAGTGCCAGTGATGCCGGTAACTGGGTGAACGCGGATGGTACCCTCTTTTATCCCTATGTCGGAAAAGTCACTGTGGCGGGAAAAACGGTCTCTGAAGTGAGAGAGGAGATCGCCACACGACTGGAGAGCGTTATCGAAAGCCCGCAGGTGGATGTCAGCGTGGCGTCCTTCCGCTCGCAAAAAGCTTATGTCACTGGCGAAGTCGCCAAATCTGGCCAGCAGGCTATCACCAATATTCCAATGACGGTTATGGATGCCGTCAACGCGGCGGGTGGGCTTTCTGCTGACGCTGACTGGCGCAATGTGGTTCTCACTCACGAGGGGAAAGATTTACACCTCTCTCTGTACGCGCTGATGCAGCACGGCGACCTGACGCAAAATAAGCTGCTCTACCCGGGCGATATTCTTTTTGTTCCACGCAATGACGCACTGAAAGTCTTTGTGATGGGGGAAGTGATTAAGCAGAGCACGCTGAAGATGGACAGGAGTGGGATGACCCTTGCCGAAGCGCTGAGCAATGCGGGCGGGTTGAACCAGGACATGGCCGATGCGACGGGTATTTTTGTCATTCGCTCCATTGCTAAAGGCAACAATGCGGGAAAAATCGCCAACATTTATCAGCTTAATGCGCAGGATGCCTCTGCGATGGTGTTGGGCACCGAATTCCAGCTTGAACCCTACGACATTGTTTATGTCACCACGGCTCCGCTGTCGCGCTGGAATCGCGTCATTACTCAGCTCGTGCCGACCATCAGCGGTGTTCATGATCTGACCGAAACGGTCCGTTACATCAGATCGTGGCCGCAATAATGTTCGATTCCATCTTAGTGGTTTGCACCGGCAATATTTGTCGCTCACCGATTGGAGAGCAGTTGTTACGCCAGTTGCTACCGGGAAAACAGATCACCTCGGCAGGCATATTTGGGCTGGAAGGAAGCCCGGCGGATATCCACGCTCAGGACGTGGCCGGGCGACATGGGCTCTCACTCGGTGAACATCGCGCGCGCAAATTAACTCCGCAGATCATGCGGGAATCGGATCTTATTCTGGTGATGGAACCTGCTCATCTTCGCTTTATCTCTGCCATAGCCCCGGAAATTCGCGGCAAATCGCTGCTCTTTGGGCAATGGCTGGAGCCGCAGGACATCCCCGATCCCTATCGTAAAAGCCGTGAAGCATTCGACTATGTTTTCGGACTGCTGGGCAAAGCCAGCCAGGAATGGGCTCATCGATTGAGTCAACAAGGAATAAAGCGTTAATGTCGTCTTACACAACAGGCAGTTACGGTGCCACAACACCGGAAAATCATGAAATTGATCTCATTCGTCTACTCGGCGAAATGATCGATCATCGTGCAGTCATTTTATCGATGACTGTCATTTTTACCTTGCTGGCAGGCCTGTATGCTTTTTTGGCCACGCCCGTATACCGCGCGGATGCCTTAATTCAGGTGGAAGGAAAGCAGGATAATAGCCTGCTCAAAAATTTAAGACAGTTTGGTAATGAGATGTCTCCCGATGTGGAACCCGAAATACTCCTGCTTAAATCGCGCATGATCCTGGGCGCTACCGTTGATGAATTAGGTTTAACGCAGCACGTGACGTGGCGTACTTTCCCTGTCGTAGGGCAGTTGTGGGCGCAGTTGCAGGGCCGTAAGCCAGCGACGATCGCCCTTGGTTGGTTACAACTGCCACTTGTTGATGGAAAACCACGATCCCTTTTGCTCACGGTGCTGGAAAAAGGCGCATACCGGCTGGAAGGCGACAATTTTTATGCTGAGGGTAGGGAGGGAAAACCTTTTGAAAAAGATGGGATTTCCCTGCTGGTGGCGAAACTGAATGCCCCAACGGGCACGCAATTCACGCTACAAACCTGTTCCCGTCTGGAGGCAATCAATGCGCTGAGCAACCAATTTAGCGTAGTTGAATCGGCAAAACAGAGTGGAGTAATGACGCTCACCCTGACCGGCAACGATCCTGATCGTATTGCCCATGTGCTCAACCGTATTGCCAACAATTACCTGCAGCAAAATATTGCCCGTCAGGAAGCGCAGGATTCGCGAAGCCTTGCGTTTTTACAGCAGCAGTTACCTAAAATCAGAATCGAGCTCGAGCAGGCCGAAGAGCGGCTGAATCAGTATCGCAAACAGCGTGACTCGGTCGATCTTTCACTGGAAGCGAAATCGGTTCTTGAACAGATTGTTAATATCGAAAACCAGCTTAACGAGTTGACGTTTCGTGAGGCGGAGATTTCTCAACTCTTCAAGAAAGATCACCCGAATTACCGCGCATTGCGTGAAAAACGCCAGACGCTGGTACAGGAGAAAGTTCGCCTGAATCAGCGTGTCTCAGCCATGCCTTCGACTCAACAGGACATTTTGCGCCTCAGTCGGGATGTGGAGTCAGGTCGGACAATCTACCTGCAGCTACTCACACGTCAGCAAGAGTTGAACATCTCACGTTCCAACGCCATCGGTAACGTGCGAATTATCGACAGCGCTGTGACGCAACCTGATCCTGTTAAACCGCGAAAGCCGCTGATTATTGTTTTTGGTGCCCTGCTGGGGTTGATATTCTCAATGGGGCTGGTGCTGGTTCGCATTGCGCTCAGACATGGTCTCAACACCGCCGAGCAGCTTGAAGGGCTGGGAGTTCAGGTGATGGCTACCTTGCCGCGTTCGATGTGGCTGTGGAAAAAAACGCACCTGCACAGGAAAAGAGTATTTGGCTCGCGCTGGAGTCACACGATTACCGATGTGCCTTTCCTGCCTGTTGACCGGCCCGCAGATATTTTTGTTGAGGCTGTGCGGGGGTTACGCACCAGCTTGCATTTCACGTTGCAGGATGCCGCTAACCGGATCGTCATGATTTCTGGCCCGACGCAGGACTGCGGAAAAACGCTGGTCAGCACCTCACTGGCTGCGATTGAGGCACAGGCCGGGCTCAGGGTGTTATTCATTGACGCGGATATGCGTGAGGGATATGTCCATAACGTATTCGGTTTAAAAAACCACACCGGACTTTCCGGGGTGCTTGACGGAAAATGTGCGTGTCAGGAGGCGATTCAGCGCTATGAAAAAGGCAATATTGATGTGCTGACCTGTGGGCCGGTTCCATCGCAACCTTCAGAACTGCTGATGAGCGATCGCTTCAGAGTGTTAATGACGTGGGCAGATGAACATTATGACCTTGTGATCCTTGATACCCCGCCGGTGTTGGCTGTTACCGATGCCGCAGTGGCAGTCAGGGTGGCTGCAACTTCATTGCTGGTTGCTCGCTTTGGCAAGACCAGCCTGAAAGAGATGGAGAACTGCATCAAGCGCCTGCAACAAATGGGGGCGTGCATAAAAGGGACCGTGCTGAACGACGTGGTGAAGTCAGCAGCTCTGTATTACCACTCAGGCTATGGTCAATACGAATATGGCCATAGCACGACACGGCAACCGCGCAAGGATTAAAGTTTTACCAGCGTGGCAAAGCGGTACACTCGCGACACTTCTTTACAGCGAAACGACGCATAGCTCGCTAAGATGACCTTCGTTAACTCTCGAGGTCATAATGGAAAACCGCAAATTCAGCAAACTGCGCCGCTGGGCGCGGGAACGGATCGTACTCGTTCTGCTGGCGCTGGCCGTGATGTGGGGTGTGGATCAGTACCGCAAGCCGACATTACCTGCCACGTTTAGTGCAACTCCGATGCAGGGGATTGATGGCACGATGCACGACATTGCGGCGCTCAGTCAGGACCGACCGCTGCTGATTTACGTCTGGGCCACCTGGTGCAGCATCTGCCGTTATACCACGCCTGCAGTCAATAAGCTGGCAGAAGAGGGTGGCAATGTGGTGAGTATTGCCATGCGTTCCGGTGATGACGCAAAGCTTGCGCGCTGGGTTGAAAAGAAACAGCTGAAAATGCCGGTGATAAACGATGAAAACGGCGCGCTGTCGCAGGAATGGCAGGTAAGCGTAACGCCGACGCTGGTCATTGTGTCGAAGGGGGACGTTGTCAGCACGACTACGGGGTGGACGAGTTACTGGGGATTAAAAGCCAGAATGTGGTGGGCAGGGGTATAAAAATAACCCCTCTCCTTGTGGAAGAGGGGTTTTGTATTACTTCGCCAGAACTTCCTGAGCGGTGCGCTCAACCAGAGACAGCAGGATTTTAATATCTTCCAGCGTCACGGTTGGGTTCAACAGCGTCAGCTTCAGGCAAGTGACACCGTTATGCTCAGTCACGCCGACGTTTGCACGGCCGGATTCCAGCAGCGCATCACCAATTTTCTGGTTCAGCAGGGCGATACCCGCTTCATCGGTCTGCACCTGTCCGCGGAAGCGGAACAGTACGCTTGCCAGCTGCGGTTGCATAACCAGTTCCAGAGCAGGCTGCTCTTGCACATAAGCCGCAACCTGCTGTGCCAGCGTCACGCCGTGATCGATGATCGCTGCGTATTGCTCCTGACCCAGCGCTTCCAGGCTCATCCACAGCTTCAGCGCGTCGAAACGGCGCGTGGTCTGCAGCGATTTGGACACCAGGTTAGGCACGCCCGCTTCTTCGTCGAACTCAGAGTTCAGGTAAGCCGCCTGATAGCGCATCAGTTCATAGTGGCGTGCTTCTTTCAGCAGGAAAGCACCGCAGCTGATGGTCTGGAAGAACTGCTTGTGGAAGTCCAGAGTAACGGAATCCACCAGTTCAATGCCGTCCAGGTAGTGACGATACTGCTCAGACATCAGCAGCGCGCCGCCCCATGCCGCATCAACGTGTACCCAGATATTCTGCTTCGCCGCCAGCTCAGCAATAGCACGCAGAGGGTCAATAGCACCGGCATCGGTGGTCCCTGCTGTCGCGACAATCGCCAGGATCTGTTCGCCATTCGCGTTGCACTGTTCGATTTTCGCCGCCAGATCGGTCAGATCCATGCGCGAGAATTCGTCCGTTTTCACCTGCACCACGGACTGGTAACCCAGACCCATCAGCGCCATGTTTTTCTGCACGGAGAAGTGCGCGTTTTCTGAGCACAGTACGCGGATCTTACGCAGATCGCCCGTCAGGCCATCCTGCTGAACGGAGTGGCCCTGACGCGCGAAGAACGCATCACGAGCCAGCATCAGACCCATCAGGTTGCTCTGGGTGCCACCGCTGGTGAAGACACCTGCGTCGCCAGCCTGATAACCCACGCGGGTACGCAGCCATTCGATCAGTTTGATCTCAATGATGGTTGCGGACGGGCTTTGATCCCAGGAGTCCATACTCTGGTTAGTGGCGTTGATCAGCACTTCTGCCGCCTGGCTTACGACCAGGCTTGGGCAGTGCAGGTGCGCCACACACTGTGGGTGATGAACGGACAAACTGTCTTTCAGGAAGAACTCCACGGCGCGTTCAATTGCCGCTTCGTTGCCCAGCCCTTTCGGGTTGAAATCCAGCTTAATACGGTCGCGCAGTTCCGCGACCGTTTTGCCCTGGTACATCTCAGGCTGTTTCAGCCACTGCATCACGGCCTGAGTGCTTTGTTCAATCGCCTGCTGGTAAGCTTCAATGCTCTGTGCAGAGGAGAACAAAATTGGGTTTGAATCTGACATCGTGTTCAACTACTCCGGTTACGCCGGGCGAACGCCCGCAGCAAGCAGTGCCTGCTCGAATTTATCCAGGAAGATTTTCAGCTCTTCATCGCTGATCAGCAGGGAAGGCAGCAGACGCAGAACGATACCGTTGCGACCACCACGCTCCAGAATCAGACCGGCTTCGAAGCACTTCTTCTGAATCAGGGCAGACAGCTCGCCATCACCCGGGAAGCAACCCATGTGGTCAGCAGCTTCGTTTGGCTTAACGATCTCGATACCGATCATCATGCCCAGACCGCGAACGTGGCCGATTACCGGATAGCGCTTCGCCATCTCTTTCAGCTGGCCTTTCAGCCATTCGCCCTGTGCGGCCACTTTGCCTGCGATGTTCTGATCTTTCAGGATTTTCAGCGTGGTCAGACCGGTTGCCATCGCCAGCTGGTTGCCGCGGAAGGTACCGGTGTGGTGACCTGGAGCCCATGCATCGAACTGCTTTTTGATACCGAGCACAGCCAGTGGCAGACCGCCACCTACAGCTTTAGACATCACGATGATGTCTGGCTCGATGCCAGCGTGTTCGAAGGCGAAGAATTTACCGGTACGCGCAAAGCCAGCCTGCACTTCGTCGAGGATCAGCAGAATGCCGTGTTCCTGAGTCACTTTGCGGATACGCTGCAGCCACTCAACTGGAGCCGGGTTCACGCCGCCTTCACCCTGAACGGCTTCCAGAATGACGGCTGCAGGTTTGCGCACGCCACTTTCCACGTCGTTAATCAGGTTTTCGAAGTAGTAGGTCAGCGCTTTCACGCCCGCTTCACCACCGATACCCAGCGGGCAACGGTATTCGTGCGGGTAAGGCATGAACTGTACTTCTGGCATCATACCGTCAACCGCTTCTTTCGGAGACAGGTTGCCGGTCACGGACAGTGCGCCGTGGGTCATACCGTGGTAACCACCAGAGAAGCTGATGATACCGCTACGGCCGGTGACTTTTTTCGCCAGTTTCAGCGCCGCTTCCACGGCGTCAGCACCGGATGGACCGGTGAACTGCAGGCAGTACTCTTTGCCCTGACCTGGCAGCAGAGAGAGCAGGTATTCTGAAAACGCGTCTTTCAGAGGCGTAGTCAGATCCAGGGTATGTAACGGCAAGCCGCTGGTAATGACATTTTGGATGCTTTTCAGCACATCAGGATGGTTATGGCCAAGCGCAAGGGTCCCTGCGCCTGCTAAACAGTCAAGGTATTCTTTATTATCTGCATCGGTGATCCACACGCCTTCTGCTTTAGTGATGGCTAAAGGCAGTTTGCGCGGATAACTCCTGACGTTAGATTCAAACTCGGCCTGACGGGCCAGATAGGTTTCGTTGCTTTTGTGGGCATCTACGGTGTCAATACGGACTTTATCCGTCATCATATCACTCCTACAACCGCCGCTTCGTTATGAGCCACGATTGAATAAAAAGTTAAAAAACAGATGGGGGCCTGAAAAAAACGCCGCCAATATAGAGCCTTTTGCCACGGGGCTCAATGGTTAATTTGTTTACTGTTTTGTGACATGGGGCACAGGGGAGGGAATATCCCTCTTTTCTGAAAGAAAATTGCACTTTATTACAAAGTAAAACAGCCGGTTATGTGCAGTCGGCCTGGAGTGTAAAAGCAGAAAAAAGAGTGTGACAAATCGTGCCATTCGCTGACATAAAAGAAGGTATACGACCTCCTTGCCACCACGATATGCAAAAATCCCTGGTCTCTATAGATGCGCAACGGAATCGCGCATTAAAAATGGACTTTCAACACGCGTTGTTTCCCGATGGTTTTCACCTTTAATAATATGCAGGGCACTCAGACGTCCAATTTCATAATGTGGCAGTTGAACCGTTGAAAGAGGGGGGAGAAAGAGTTCTCCAATGCCCACCATATTGTCATAACCGATAACCGCAATATCTTGTGGGATGCGAAGCCCTTGAGCCAGTAGCGTCTGGTACACCATCAATGCGATACGATCGTTGCCGCAGATAACGGAGTCGAATCGGGGAATGCCGTTCTGAATGTGCGCCAGCAAAACTGACGGAATGTCACGATAGTGCTCGTCCCCGAACGCCATATAGCTATGTTCCAGACTGTTCGGGTCGAGCCCAGCTTCATAGCATGCACGTTCCAGCCCCTGACGGCGTCGGGTTGTGGCCAGATGGTCCACGGGTAAATGCAGGCACAGGGGCTGTCGATAACCCTCGGCGAGTAACGCATGCACGGCAGTGTACTGTCCCTGTTCATCATCAGGGATGTAGCTGGCAACTTTTTCATTGATACTTTCGCAGTTAGCCAGCACGCAGGGAAGGGTGAGGAGTTTGGCCGGGAGAGGAACCTGACGTAACCCCATGGTGGTGTAGATAATCCCGTCAGGCCGATGAGAGAGGAGAAGGTCGACAATGGCGTCCGGGTTGTCATCGGTAAACATATTCATCACGAAGCTGTTCCAGCCGTGCATCCGGGCCGTCTCTTCAATGGACAGCGTAATCTCTACCGAGAAAGGTGTCGTCACCGTATCGAGCGCCAGTACGCCTATGGTTTTAGGCGAGGCATGCGCACCGCGTATTTTCTTGGCGGACAGGTCAGGCACGTAGCTGGTCTGCTCGATAGCCAACTGAACGCGCGCCAGCGTTTCCGGTTTAAGGCGCTCCGGGCTGTTAAGCGCGCGGGAAACCGTCATCAGCGATACGTTAGCCAGCTTTGCGACGTCCTTCAGGGAAGCCATTTTCTTACTCCGTTAGTGCTCTGTGTGAGAGGGTATACAACTAAGTCGCTGATGTAAAAGGAAGGCTGATGCCCAGGCCTGGTCATGCTTACCTCAGTGATGAATATTTGATCGCGATCTCATTCTTTTAATGTTAACGTTAACTTTCGTGATTAACATCTTAAATCTTAGCCAAACAGCATGAGAAAGAAATGATGTTAACGTTACCATTGAGTCATTACTCCAACATGAGAATGTCATGATGAAAACGCATCACTCTCACAGCTACCCTTTACTGAGCGCATTACTGTTTTTCTTTTTTGTCACCTGGTCATCTTCAGGCTCGTTGCTCTCCATCTGGCTTCATCAGGAAGTGGGCTTAAAAGCGGGGGATACCGGCGTTATCTATGCCGTGCTTTCCGTCTCCGCACTTTTTGCTCAAATCTGCTATGGATTCATTCAGGACAAACTCGGTCTGCGTAAAAACCTGCTCTGGTTTCTGACTTGTCTGCTCATTCTTTCTGGTCCGGCTTTTTTGTTATTTGGTTATCTGCTGCAGGTTAACGTTTTACTCGGCAGCATTTTCGGCGGGATATATATCGGCCTGACGTTTAACGGCGGAATAGGGGTACTGGAGTCCTATACCGAGCGCGTGGCCCGCCAGAGCCAGTTTGAGTTCGGCAAGGCGAGGATGTGGGGATCGCTTGGCTGGGCGGCGGCAACCTTTTTTGCGGGGCTCCTGTTTAATATTAACCCGAAGCTGAACTTCGCGGTGGCGAGCTGCGCCGGGCTGGTGTTTTTTGTGTTGCTGGCGCGTCTCAGGGTCTCTTCCGCCCCGCACGCCATGCAGGAGGCGGTGTCCGGCGGTAAGGTCACGCTGGAAGACGCCTTGCGGCTGCTGACGCTGCCGCGCTTCTGGGCGCTGGTGTTTTTCGTTATCGGCACCTGTATTTATGGCGTTTACGACCAGCAGTTCCCGGTCTATTTCTCCTCCCAGTTCCCGACGTTGCAGGAAGGGAACGCCATGTACGGCTATCTCAACTCCTTCCAGGTGTTCCTTGAGGCGGCTGGTATGTTTTGTGCCCCGTGGCTGGTGAATCGCCTTGGCGCGAAGAATGGTCTGATTTTCGCGGGAATGGTGATGGCGATGCGTATGGTGGCATCGGGTCTGGTTGAGGGGCCGGTATTGATCTCCATTACCAAGCTATTACACGCTGTTGAGCTGCCCGTGTTGTTGGTCTCAATCTTTAAATACAACAGTTTGCATTTTGATAAGCGGCTCTCTTCCACCCTCTATCTGGTGGGCTTTGCCTGTACAAGCTCGGTGATTGCCTCGGTCTTGTCGCCGCTGGCAGGCTACAGCTATGAGAAGTACGGCTTTGCCCAGTCCTATCTCATCATGGGGCTACTGGTATTCAGCACCACGTTTATCTCCATCTTCCTGTTGCGCTCGGGTAAGTCCTCTTCTGACCCGCTCATGCCGCAACCTTCAACCATCTGATCGAAAGAGTAAAGAAATGACGTATTCAATCACGAAAGCAGAACAGGAACTGCAGTCCAGACGCGAAGGGCTTAACCAGCGCTGGTATCCGCGTTACCACCTCGCTGCGCGTGCTGGCTGGATGAACGACCCGAATGGCCTGGTCTGGTTTGACGGCTGGTATCACGCTTTTTATCAACATCATCCGTACTCGACCCAATGGGGTCCGATGCACTGGGGTCATGCGCGCAGCAAGGATTTAGTTCACTGGGAACATCTCCCGGTTGCACTGGCGCCGGAAGGGCCCGAAGACAAGGATGGCTGTTTTTCCGGATCGGCGGTTGTGGATGGCGATACGCTGGCGCTGATTTACACCGGACACAAATTCCACGGCGATCCCGACGAGGCTAATCTCTATCAGGTGCAGTGTCTTGCAACCAGCCGTGATGGTGTCCATTTTGAGCGACAGGGAATGGTAGTTGATACGCCACCAGGCCTGCATCACTTCCGCGATCCGAAAGTGTGGCGTGAAGGGGATAGCTGGTACATGGTTGTCGGTGCGCGAGATGGCGAGACGGGTCAGGTGCGCGTTTATCGATCTGCTGATCTGCGCGAGTGGCTGGATTTGGGCGTACTCGCGGTGGCGGAACAAGAGATGGGCTATATGTGGGAATGCCCGGACTTTTTCACTCTCAATGGCAAGCGCGTGCTGATGTTTTCGCCTCAGGGGCTGGTGGCTGAAGGCTACAAAAATCGTAATCTTTTCCAGAGCGGCTATCTGATAGGCGAGTGGCAGCCCGGTCAGCCCTTTGTGCGTGAAGGTGAGTTTGTGGAGATGGATCGCGGGCATGATTTCTATGCACCACAAAGTTTCCTGACACCTGATGGCCGCCGCATCGTCATTGGCTGGCTGGATATGTGGGAGTCCCCGCTGCCGGAACAGGAGGATGGTTGGGCTGGCATGCTCTCTTTACCGCGCGAGCTGACGCTGAGTGCGGATAACCGTCTGCAAATGCGGCCGGCCAAAGAAGTTGAAACCCTGCGCGGGGCGTGGTTCCCCTGGCCGATAAGTACGCTTAATAATCAGCAGATGACGCTGGTGGAACACTGCGAGGCGATGGAGGTCATTCTGCAGTGGGATTGCGCTAATAGCAGCGCGGAACAATACGGCATTCGTCTTGGAAGCGGGTTACGTGTTTATGTTGATGCGCAGATGCAGCGCCTGGTACTGGAGCGAGACTATCCACAGTATGGCCTGCGCGGTACCCGAAGCATCGCGCTTAACCTGAACGACGCGCTCAGCCTGCGCCTGTTCTTTGACTGCTCTTCCGTGGAAGTGTTTGTTAACGAGGGCGAGGCGTGCCTCAGCAGCCGCATATATCCTGATGCAGAATGCCGTGAGCTGGCATTGTTTGCCTGGACGGGGGGAGCGTCGCTTATACATGGCGGGGCGTGGCAGCTGGAGTAAAGCTTGACCGGGGGATACGGGTAGCCGGTCAGCTTAATTTAAAATAAAGCCCCATATTAATGGGGCTACTTAAATCCGGGATTGCATTGACCTGCCGATAACGTTGAGCCAGCCTTCGTATGCTCGGATGTAAGTAAGAGCAGCTTTAGCGGTGTACTAAAGGTTTACAGGATGTGAATTATTTATGGAAGTAAATAATATGCCGCTTACTTTTATGAGCATTACCTCAATTATTTAGAAATCTGTGAATTTACTACTTTATCATCTTCAACCATTAACGTAAGTGTATAACCTGTTTTATGCCATTTTCCGTTATTGGGTTTCCATCCCTTAGAGAGTAGGTACTCAGAAGCAGTAGAGATAGACATGTTCATCACATGATCTGCTTCATTGGCTGGAGTAGAAACTTTTTGTTTCGTTGAAGCTGTAGCGTTACATTTTCCTGTGGCCTCAGCTACTTGCGTACAGCCAGAGTTAGCAAGTTCTTTTCGATGGTGCTCACTGATAGCGGCGGCGTTAAAAGCAGCAACAGAAAGCAAAAAAACTATTAAAACTCTTTTCATGATAGATACCCGTATTAATTAATCATTGTTATGGTGCTTGCCGCTGTTCTTTGCCCAAATACCAGTACCTGCAGCCGCATCACGCGCATTAGCATACACGGCATTTTGAGCAGCATTATTAATCGAATCTTGTCTATTGTGCTCTACGGTGTAACAGGTATCACGACTTATCCCTTTCGCTTCACATTCAGCCATTCGTTGAGCAGGAGAAGAGCAAGCAGATAAGAAAGTCGCAATACTTGCAACTAATACTAAATTTACTAATTTCTTCATTACCATAACCTTAGATTAGAACGCTATCAACCGATATTAATTTAAATGCACTTATAGTGTTTAAAGCTATCTCTTCACATTCAGTTGCTTTTAGATTAAAATTACCCTCTTTAATTCTTCGCTTAACGACACCCCCGGTTTTATTGAAATCTTCTTTATTGTTAGATGCTTTCATTATCCCTAATGCTGCACATCCCGAAGAAGGCGATGAGTTACTATAAGTAGTGGATTTTGGTCAGTTACCAGAAGTACATACAGTAATAACGCTAACCATAGCCAACAAATAAATATATGTTTTCAATATTGTTCATTCCTGTCTTGTGTGATTAAAGTAGAAACCTACTAAGCACCTCAGAATATACAGCTAAAATTATTCCACATAAACCCAATCCAGATACCTACTACAACCAAAATAAGATACAACACAACAGAAAGAAAAACATATTTTGCCATAATCGCTATCATCAGTATAATCAGACAGAGCCAGTCAGCTAAAATTCATGGTGTGATTTTGTTGCTTTACTATGGTTAGCTAATCTCTTCTTTTTAGTTGCAAATCAAGCTACCACCTGGAGTGGTGTAGCACGTTGAGCTATAAGATCTATCACCCTCATAAACATTAGTTTGATAGTTACCGTTAGGAAGTTGTGTAGTAGTGCTTTGCACCATATCACCCGTACTACCATCTCTTTCTCATTATATAGCCCCCATTTTGAGGGCTGGCAGGTCATTAATCAAAACCCGAAACCTACCCCGGCTCCGAGAGCGAAATCATTATTTGTGCTAGTTGATACACCCGTTTTAACTGTAGCGGCTCCAGCGTGGAAAGAAGCGCCTACGCTTACGGCTTGCTCGTCTTTAAAGCTACCTACGCCAGCAGAGAACATTACGTTTTGACCTGCTTCAACTTGAGGCATGGAAGCAATAGCAATTGCACTCGCAGCGCCAGAACGGGCTTCTTTCTTATTACTGTCTACTTCATCGCGCAATGATTTGAATTGTGCGTTGGTGTTGGCTTGTTGCTGGCTAAACACTTTCTTAGCGTCTTGCAGATCTTGAGCCACGCCAGCAGCCTGGTTAGACGTTGAAGAGATAGCAGCAGTGTTAGCCGCTACTTTAGCTTGTGTAGCTGTGTCTACTTGTGTGATGGTGGTTGTTACACCGTTAGCCCCATCTTTCCCGTCTTTACCATTAGCACCAGCAGTACCAGTAGCCCCATCTTTACCATCCACGCCGTTAGTAGGTTTAGGAGCATTTTCCAGGGTAGTGATCCGGTCACTGTTATCTGTAATCTTTGCATCTTGCTGAATATTCTGATTCAGGAGTGCGTTATTAACCTGATCTTGATCTGCTTTGTTTTGCGTAATTGCATCTTTGTTAGCCTGAATATCTGTAGCATTTTGAACCACTTCACTTTGAACAATCAAAACACCATTTTTAGTGCTATTAAGATCAGCATCCAGGTTAGAAACATGTGATGCAACGCTGTTAAGTTGTGTGACGCTAGCCATACCATCAAGATCGTAAGTTTTTGCGCTTTCATCTTGCCCTTGCAGGTGGATGTAAGTTCCTTGTGTACCTAAACCACTTGTATCTTTGACGTAAATATCATCAGCATTAGCAGGTACTACAGCAACCAACATAGAACCCAACACAATTACAGTCAGAGTAGTCTTAACGGTAGTTTTCATTTAAAAGCTCTTATCACAAAAGTAAATTAGGTTATTTCGCTATCCTGGCGGGAAGATATAACACCCTGTTATATCAAGATGATTTCATGCGACTTACAGCGATTTTTGTTTAATCACTTATTTCGTAACGTGTAGTAACTATCTTGTAATACATAAATTTGGATATTGACCTGGATCACTAAAAGCACTGAAAGCTAAAATACTCTTACGCGAGTGATTTTAAATAAAACCAATAAATACATGTAGATATAAATCTCCTCGTTAAATCCAATGCATGCCAGGCTTTCATAAATACATTAATTATATTTATGTGTTTTGTCCGTAAAACGTATAAATCAAGCTCATTCAGTAAAGTTAATTAATATATTTGTGAAAGTTCCTTCTTTTCGAATTAATAGAAACTTTTGAATGAAGGGGGCTTTGACGTGGAGAAAAATATTTTTAATCGAGAATAAAACAGGGTTTTGATTGCTATAAATCAGTGATTGAATTGTTGTAAAAAATGATGTTTTTATTTCTCTTAATTAAAAAATTAGATTGATAGGATTACAAAAAAGATATTAAAGGCAGGTGCACCAACGAGTGACTGAGTGCAAAGCGATAGTAATGATAGAGGGAAAGGGGTAAAGGAACGGTTATGCGAGATACTAACAATAAGAATTTTATTGATTTCATGTGAGAGACAAATTGGGGGACAAGGTGAGGTACAGCGTGAAGAAAGGATAAACGTAAGTGCAAGCTTGCATCGCCAGGCTACATCCCCTAAGCTGGTAATTAATAAAGAAATGTAATCTACATGACTCGGGGTGCCCTTCTTTGTGAAGGCTGAGAAATACCCGTATTACCTGATCTGGATAATGCCAGCGTAGGGAAGTCAGATGCCTTCCCGGTCATCGCTTCTTCACGCAAGGCAGGAGCGAACCCATGCAGCCTGACCTGCTCGATTTACACGTTTTACATCAGTTCCGAACCCGTTCCCCGCTTACGCATTGTATGACTAACGACGTCGTACAGACCTTTACTGCCAACGTTCTGCTGGCGCTTGGCGCCTCTCCGGCGATGGTAATTGAGGCCGAAGAAGCTGAGCAGTTTGCCGCGATCGCCGATGCATTGCTGATAAACGTTGGCACGCTGACCTCACCGCGAGCACAGGCGATGCGTCGGGCGATTGAGAGTGCGGTAGCTGCGGGTAAACCCTGGACGCTGGACCCCGTTGCCGTGGGCGCTCTGACGTTTCGCACCCGCTTTTGTCATCAAATCCTCGCCCTGAAACCCGCCGCCATTCGCGGCAATGCTTCTGAAATCCTTGCCCTTGCCGGGATGAGCGCCGGTGGTCGCGGCGTCGATACGACTGACACCACAGCCAGCGCGTTACCTGCTGCACAGGCGCTGGCTCGCCAGACCAATGCCATTGTGGTGGTCACCGGTGAGGTGGATTACATCACTGATGGACAACGAACCCGAACGGTTACCGGCGGCGATCCATTGATGACGTGCGTCGTGGGAACCGGGTGCGCACTCTCTGCCGTTGTGGCGGCGAGTTGCTCACTGCCGGGCGACAGGCTGGATAACGTCTCCGCCGCGTGCGGATTTATGAAGCGAGCCGGAACGGCAGCCATTGCGCAGTCTCGTGGCCCGGGCAGTTTTGCCAGCATGTTCCTGGATGCGCTCTACACCCTGGAGGAACTGGCATGAAACGCATTAACGCCCTGACCATTGCCGGCACCGATCCCAGCGGCGGCGCGGGTATCCAGGCCGACCTGAAAACCTTCTCTGCTCTTGGCGCGTACGGATGCTCGGTCATTACCGCGCTGGTGGCGCAAAACACGCTCGGCGTGCAGTCGGTTTACCGTATTGAACCGGATTTTGTTGCCGCGCAGCTGGATTCCGTATTCAGCGACGTGCGAATTGATACCACCAAGATCGGTATGCTGGCAGAGACAGATATTGTTGAAGCGGTGGCTGAGCGACTTAAACGTTATCAGGTACAAAACGTGGTGCTGGATACCGTGATGCTGGCAAAAAGCGGCGATCCATTGCTCTCCGCCTCCGCTGTTGAAACGCTGCGTAAAAAGCTACTGCCACAGGTGGCTCTCATCACGCCCAATCTGCCGGAGGCTGCGGCACTGTTGGGGGCAACACACGCGCAAAATGAACGGGAAATGAAAGAGCAGGGGAATGCGCTGCTGGCGATGGGCTGCGGGGCCGTGCTGATGAAAGGTGGTCATCTTGACGATGCCGAAAGCCCGGACTGGCTCTTCACCCGAGACGGCGAGCGGCGTTTCACGGCGCCACGCATACGCACTAAAAACACCCATGGTACCGGCTGCACGCTCTCTGCCGCGCTGGCGGCGCTACGTCCACGGCATGATAACTGGGCCGATACGGTGAGCGAAGCGAAAACCTGGCTCTCAGCCGCGCTGGCAAAAGCTGATACTCTGGAGGTGGGTCACGGTAATGGGCCGGTACACCATTTTCATGCCTGGTGGTAAGCCGTATACTGGCGGGATACACCACGCCTGAGAAAAACAGAGATGGAACAAGCGCATACCCGGTTAATCGATCAACTAAATGAACGGATCGCCGCGCCCGACAATACGCCGCTGTATCTGAAATTTGCCGAAACGGTAAAAAATGCGGTGCGCAGCGGGGTGCTGGAGCACGGCAATATTCTGCCCGGCGAGCGCGATCTGAGTCAGTTAACCGGTGTGTCGCGCATTACGGTGCGCAAAGCGATGCAGGCTCTGGAGTCCGAAGGGGTGGTGACGCGTGCCCGGGGTTACGGGACGCAAATTAACAACATCTTTGAATATTCGCTTAAAGAAGCGCGCGGTTTCTCTCAGCAGGTGGTACTACGCGGTAAAAAGCCCAATACGCTTTGGGTGAATAAACGCGTGGTGAAGTGTCCGGAAGAGGTCGCCAGCCAGCTGTCGGTGGAGCCGGAGAGCGAGGTCTTTCTCCTTAAGCGTATTCGCTATGTCGACGATGATGCGGTGTCGATTGAGGAGTCGTGGGTTCCGGTGGGGCTGATTCACGATCCGGATGCCATTGGTATCTCGCTGTACGACTATTTTCGCAGCCAGAACATCTTCCCGCAGCGTACCCGTTCACGGGTGAGCGCCCGTATGCCGGACAGCGAATTTCAGGCGCATATAAAGATGGATGACAAAATTCCGGTACTGGTGATCAAGCAGGTTGCACTTGACCAGCAGCACCGGCCGATTGAGTACAGCATCAGCTACTGTCGCAGCGACCTATACGTCTTTGTGTGCGAGGAGTAATTCCTCGAGAGTAGGGGCGCAATCACCGCCACGGTGGCTGACAACCCAGGCGGCTACCGCATTACCCAGCAGGACAGAGTCTGCAAGACTCCACCCCGCAGCCAGCCCGGCAAGCGTTCCGCCAGCATGACTGTCACCTGCCCCGATTGTATCGACCACGGTGGCGGGAAACGCCGGAACAGAACCTGAGGCGTCACCGTCATGCCAGGTCGCACCGTCTTTGTCGTGGCGAATAATTAGCGCCGAACCAAAACGCTGCTGCCACTGTGCCCCTAAGCGTGCAGGCGCGATATCAAATCGTTCAGCAGCAATCTGCGCCTCCTGGCGATTAAGTGAGACGATCGGTTTACAGGCCATAATTCGCGCCATTAGTGCGTCAGGAATATCGGCGATGCGTGGGCCAAAATCAATAAAGGCGGCGATCGTCTGTAACCCTTCCAGCCAGGACGTCAGGAGCTCGCCGCACGGCGATGCCAGCTGATAACCGGAGAGATATACCAGACTCGCTGGCGGCACGTGAAGTGCTTCCAGCCAATGCTGTTGCCACTGGTTTTCCACACCGCTAAATGACATAAAAGTGCGTTCACCATCCGGCTCTACCAGCGCCAGACACCAGCCGTTATCGCCGGTTTCGGCCTCGACGGCGCTGTGCAAATCCTGCTTCGCCATGGCGTTGCGGATAATATCCGCCCACACGCCATGGCCGACGGGAAGTGCATTTTGCGACGCGATGCCGAGCCGTTTAAGGGCTATGGCAATGTTCAGCGCACAGCCGCCGATATTGACGCCCTGCTGTTTAAGCTCGATATCACATCCGCGCCAGGGCAGGGCGTAGGCATCGGCGATAACGTCAATGACCGCTGCGCCCAGCACCGTCACCGGTCGTGTCGCGTGCAGTGTTTTAAGGCGTTGGGCAAAAGAATTCATACGCCCTCCCTTTGCTCCCGGTAGTGCAGCAGTTTCTCGCAATAGTGACCAAAATCAAGCTGGTTCACAGCGTCGAGTTCCTCTTTCAGCTGCGGATCAATAGCCTGCACCCCGTGCAGTGCGCCGCATATGGCCGTCGCCATCGCGCCAATGGTGTCCGTATCACCGCCCAGGTTGGCACATAAAATGGCACAGCGGTTCGGGTCGGTTCCTGCCAGTTCAACCATCGCAATGGCCGCCGGAACGGACTCGATGGTGCTGGTTCCAGCCCCGACGAGCTGATACACCTGCTCGCTGGCCGATTCTGTGCCGTTGGCTTCACGCACGGTTTTAAGCGCCAGCTCAATACGTGCTGCCAGCGACGCGCTGAAGGTGGTGGTTTTCACCTCCTGCGCATAGCGGGCGATACCCGGCAGGGCATCGACGATGTTCTGCCAGCGTTCGCCGTCGATGGCGCGAGAAACCGCCCAGGCAATCACCACCGCGCCGGCAATCGCGAGATCCGATTTATGGGTCGGACTGGAAGCCAGCGCCACCTGTTCAACAAAGTGTTCCAGACGCGTCGCCGGGAGCAGGCAGCCCAGCGGGGAGGCACGCATCGCCGCCCCGTTAGTCACGCCGTTGTTTTCCAGTTCGCTAACCGGTTTCCCGTCGCGAATCGCGTTAAGCGCGATTTTGGAGGTCGGGCCGAGCACGTTTTTATTAAACGCGTCGAAATCGAGCGCCCAGTGCAGAATATGTTTGCCGATAACGTCTGCGTTAATCTCCCCATCGCATTCGATAATCGCATCCGCCAGACATAGTGCCATGGAGGTGTCATCGGTGAACTCGGCCTGTTTGAAATAGCAGGCCGCATTATTCTCTGCCGGGCCGGGTAAAAAGCGGTCGATCCAGCCAAAGTGCGCTTTGACACGCTTTCTCGGCCACAGCTCCGACGGCATCCCCATTGCATCCCCTAACGCCTGCCCGTAAAGGGCACCGAGAACACGTTCTTGTTTCATTTCACTTCCCCTTGTGTCAGCGCGGCATCGCCATCAACCACCTCAATTGCGGTGATCTCTTTATCCGATTCGCGGAAAAACAGCATAAACAGCACGGCGATCACGGCAATCATGATCCCTCCGAATGCCCACATTCCGGCCCAGTTGAAGGTCAGCCCGTTCACCGGCTCTTTGTATGCGAACATTTTTTCCATCATCACGCCGCCCAGACGGTAACCCAGCAGGCTACCAAAGCCCTGGCAGCACAGCGTAATCAGACCTTGTGCGGCGGTGCGCATATGCACCGGCGCTTTTTTATCCACATAGATATAGGCGGTCACATAATAGAAGTCGTAGCTCACGCCGTGCAGCAGAATGCCGAGGAACAGCAGGGCGTAAGTGAAGTACTGTTCCGCACCGCCGTAAACGAAGAACCCGTAGCGGATAGCGGCGGTGATCAGGCCCAGCAGTAAGACCTTCTTAATACCAAAGCGTTTGGTGAAGAACGGCAGCGCCAGCATAAAGAAGATTTCGGAGAACTGGCCCAGCGTCATCCAGCCGGTGGCGTTTTTCATCCCCACTTCGGTGAGATAGCCGTTAGCGAAGATGTAATAGAAGGCCAGCGGCATGGCGAACAGGAACGAGCAGAAGAAGAACACCAGGAAGTTTTTATCGCGCAGCAGGATCAACGCATCCAGCCCCAGCATCACTTTGAAATCCAGCTTGCCGGTACTTTTCGGCGGCGTGTTCGGCAGGAACAGAGCAAATACGCCGAGCAGGGCGGAGCTGGCTGCGGTCATCAACAGCGGAATATTGGTATCGGAAATATCGCTAAAGCCCAGCATCTGCGGCAGGAAACCGCACGCCAGCCCGGAGGCAATCCAGCCAATCGTCCCCATCACGCGGATACGTGGGAAATCGGCCTCGACGTCGTCCACGTTGGCGAAGGCAATACTGTTAGTCAACGCGATAGTGGGCATATAGGTCAGAGAGTAAACCAGCAGCAGCGGGAAGAAGGTGCTGAACTGGGTTTGCTGTGCGGCGAAGTACATCAGAATGGCACCGGCAAACATCAGCACCGCCAGCACTTTCTGCGCGGCAAAGAAGCGGTCCGTCAGCGAGCCGACCAGAATAGGTGAGAGAATGGCGGCAATCGCTGTACAGGCGTAAGACCAGCCAATTTCTCCGGCGGTAAAACCGCTCTTGCTCAACCACAGCCACAGCGGCACAAACCACGCGCCCCAGATAAACCATTCAACAAACATCATGAACGACAGTTGGACTTTCGTTTTCATTTTTTAATCCTGCATGTCAGAGAGGGTACGCCTTTAACATACCATTCAATAATACCTTTTAAATACCTTTGTGGCGAATGTTTGATCGGTGTAACAGTTTTGTTGTACACGAAACGAGCCAGCAGATTGCGCTGAAAAAAATGCAAAAGCTGGAAAATCTGTTAAGTCGGTACCAGGCTTAGTCTGCCCGCAAATATGTGGGAATGGATTACATTCACCGACATGACGTCGGACTTACGGGAGTATCACATGACTGATATTGCACAGTTGCTTGGCAAAGACGCCGACAGCCTTTTACAGCATCGTTGTATGACCATTCCAGCCGACCAGCTCTATCTGCCTGGTCACGACTATGTTGACCGCGTAATGGTTGATAACAACCGTCCGCCTGCGGTCCTGAGAAATATGCAGACGCTCTACAACACCGGCAGACTCGGCGGCACCGGGTATCTCTCTATCCTTCCGGTAGATCAGGGGGTTGAACATTCGGCCGGTGCATCTTTTGCGGCTAACCCGCTCTATTTCGATCCGAAGAACATTGTTGAGCTGGCGATTGAAGCGGGCTGTAACTGTGTGGCGTCGACCTATGGCGTACTGGCATCCGTTTCACGTCGCTATGCCCACCGTATTCCATTCCTGGTGAAGCTGAACCACAACGAAACCCTCAGCTACCCGACAGAATATGACCAGACCCTCTACGCCAGCGTAGAGCAGGCGTTCAATATGGGCGCGGTAGCCGTCGGGGCGACCATCTACTTCGGTTCCGAGCAGTCGCGCCGTCAGATTGAAGAGATCTCTGCGGCCTTTGAACGCGCGCACGAGCTGGGGTTGGTGACGGTGCTGTGGGCGTACCTGCGTAACTCGGCGTTCAAAAAAGACGGCGTGGACTATCACGTGTCCGCTGACCTGACCGGCCAGGCGAACCACCTGGCGGCGACCATCGGCGCAGATATCGTGAAGCAGAAAATGGCCGAGAATAACGGCGGGTACAAAGCGGTAAACTTTGGTTACACCGATGACCGTGTCTATAGCAAGCTGACCAGCGATAACCCTATAGACCTGGTGCGCTACCAGCTGGCGAACTGCTATATGGGACGCGCGGGGCTTATCAACTCCGGTGGTGCTGCGGGCGGTGATACCGACCTGTCCGACGCGGTGCGTACGGCGGTGATTAACAAACGTGCGGGCGGCATGGGGCTGATCCTGGGTCGTAAGGCGTTTAAAAAATCAATGGCCGATGGCGTGAAGCTGATCAATGCCGTTCAGGATGTGTATCTGGACAGCAAAGTGACGATTGCCTGACGCCTCCATCTCCCTCTCCCGGTGGGAGAGGGTTGGGGTGAGGGCATCATCGTGCACTGTGTAAAACATCAGCGCAAAAGCGCACAATCCGGCGGCAATCTGCATTGTAGCGCGCCGGGCAAAACTTCTATGCGGAAACGCTTCCCGCTCAATGGCTCTCCGTCCAGATTAAACGTCATCCCGTGCGGAGCATCCACTTCAAACCATGCTGATTCCCCGTCAATAATATTCGGGCTCTCTTCCGGGCGGGTCAATGTGGTAAACAGTGCGGGCAGCAGTCCATCACCTGTGAAAATACGCAACTGCAGCTGACCGTCATTAATCAGCGCTTCCGGGCAAAGCTGCTGCCCACCGCCTGCCTGACGGCCATTACCGATACCAATCACCAGCGCGTCACCTTGCCACTGAAAATCTTCACCGCGAATTTCACAGCGGTCTGGCTTTAGGGTGTCCATTCGCATCAGTCCATGGATCAGGTATGAAACACCACCCAGCGCCGCCTTCAGTTTTTCCGGCGTTTCGCTGGTAATGCGCGTACCAAATCCGCCGGTCGCCATATTGATAAAGCAGGTTTTGTCATTCACCTGGGCAATATCCACGGCGGTGGCCTTGCCAAGGATTGCCAGCTGGAGTGCTTTCTCTAAATCTTCCGGGATCCCGACGCTGGTAGCAAAATCATTGGCGGTACCGAGCGGCAAAATCCCCATCACCGGGCGGTTGGCCTGGTTTAAATCAATCAGGGCAGACGCGATCTCATTGATGGTGCCATCACCGCCGCCGGAAATAATGGTTTTGACACCCAGGCCGAGCGCTTCATTGATATAACGTGCCGCGTCGCCTTTTTCCCATGTCACTCGCACGTGGATACGCGCACCGTCTTCACGCAAAACCTGAATTGCCTGACGCAACAGATCGTTGCCTGCACTTTTGCCATTGAGAATCAATAAACTGTCTGGATAGGTTGCCATCCGCGCTGCTCCCTTTTTTAGCGTTAGTAAGAGTGTATAGCAGGGAGGAAAAAAGCGCGTAAGAACAGGATGAAAGGGAAAAAATAAGCCTGTGTAAAAAGGGGCTCCTTTACAACGAAAGATGTCCCCCGTGTTGTTGACTCTTTGTACGGCTTTCGCTCAATAGACTCTTACCGTCAACCTTTGAGGCCTGCCATTTGCTTTGCCTCAATTTTCAACTGCTTACGCCAAACCCGATTATGTAGCGTTAGAGCGATTGAACGGTAAAAGACCGATGTATTCATCCACGCGATATTCAGGCAGAAAAATACCAGCCCTAAAAAAGAAGTTATTTGTGGTGTGTAATTCTCAACAGAGCCGAATAAAAGCGAATTCCACGTCCAGATAAAATAAACGATGTTCATCAAGCCAGTCAGCGTGATAACGGAAATATGCAGTTTATATCCTGTCAAGGAACCCCGGGCAGCCAGGAACATTGTGGTCATCACTATCATGCAATACGCTACTGCTGCCAGGAATACTCCCATCATTACTTTGAATTCAGGTAAGCCGAGCAGACGAAATAGCCACATCCAGACAGAAACTTGTAGCATAGCGTAGCAAAAAATAGTGAGTAAGGTACTTATTGCTAATGGAATGCCTGTCATATGTACACCCACAGGAACACCGAACTGACCTTTTAAGCGATCTTTCAATGATTCAAGCCGTTGGCGATCGTCAGTCGCCATTTCACCTGTTATTACAGTACTTAATGCAAGGCTCTTCTTGATGTAATTTATCATGTCCGGGTCAATAACTTCCTGTAAATGAAAAAGACTGAATCAAACCAAAAACGTATTTACCAGATTGTGTAATATTCTGCGGATTCCTGATTGTACCCGAGACAGCACTTCCAACAAATGCCGAGGAGTTTGAAATGGCATTCAACAGTTCACGCTGTAAGAGCAACTGCAACGCTTCCGATGGATAACGTTTAGGGTAAACCCCAGCTTTCATCGCTGCTTTTACACCTGAATTCGAGATGCCTGGATTTCGGATACGAATGATCTCTTCTGTCAACCTCGAGCGGTCCGCTCGGCTCATTTTTTGCAGCAAAGAGAGTAAACTTTCAGATGTCGAGCGATTGAGAAGACGGTAGGTTAATACAGCGCTTTTTAGACCCGCGGCTGCCCCGGCAAGTGAAATTGCATCGAGAGCGGTATTGGTTGCGGTATACCACTCCTGGGAATCCATCCACGCTATATAGTCATTATGATTCATGGCAATAAGTGACAATCGGCCAAGCCCGTTTGCACACTGAATTCCTGTTGCCACACCACCGGCGACAATCACAGCGGCAACAGCGCCGGAGGAGCCTGCGGTGAGAGGAATGGCCATACCTGCACCTGCGGCGAGGACGACAGTAAGAATTGCGGCTCCGCAAGAAATCGCCGTAGAACCGATCTCGGTCGCTAATGAAGGTGACTGAATCGTAGTCGTCGTAGCCTGGATGGGATTATTCGAAGAGGCATTCACTTTAGTTATGACTACATGACTTACCGAGCTTTCGTTTGGTGTTGCAATCCGTCTTGAGGGTCTTACCAGCCACTGGCGCGCACCGTCTGAATAGATGATCCCAACCTGACTAAAGTTTCGGCTGCAGTCCAACTGACTGGCAAGGGCGGTGAAATTTATATCGCCACCGGAGGCAAGACCAAGACTGCGTGCGAGTTCGTAATCCGGAATATCCTTTGAAATCTGACCAGGAAATGCCATGTTGTCTCTCCATCCATGTGAAATCGTATAGTGCTAAGAAATCAAGAGTAAAGGGCATGTCATGGTTGGGGGTTAGGAATTCTCCGAATAGCATGCCTTTCTGCCAGATCCAACAAAAAGTGCGATGTATGTCATATCCCCCTGATTTTCACAAAAGGTGTTCCCGCAGACGCAGCCCCGACTCTACACTCTTCATACGGTGGGTCTTTGCAGTTTAAATCTTAATAAGTGGACTGAATTTTACAAAAAAATAAGCCCGCGTAAGGGAGATTACGCAGGCTAAGGAGGTGGTTCCTGGTACAGCTAGCATTTATGGGTTATGTTTTTCAGCGCTGAGGATAATACCCGTATTGAACGAAGCGGTATGTGATCCGTTTCTAAGAATTATCCCAGCGTGAAAAAATTCCCCTGATTAACTATTTGCTGTGTGGGTTTCGGGTGCTTTCGCCATCGAAATTACGCATCAGCAGTGCGAACTTCAGCTCCACCTCTTCCGGAACCGGCAACCAGACGGTATGACCGTCACCCGGTGCAACTTCAATCGCTTCGCCTTTACCGTTTTCCAGGTGTTCCAGCGTGAAGTTCATGTTGCCCTGCGGGGTCATCAGCTCCAGGCTGTCGCCTTTGGTGAACTTGTTTTTCACCGCCACAGCCGCCAGCGCGCCTTTGCGCTCGCCGGTGAAGTCACCGACAAACTGCTGACGCTCGGAAACGGAGTAGCCGTGCTCGTAGTTCTGGTAGTCGTCGTGGGTGTGACGGCGCAGGAAGCCTTCGGTATAGCCGCGATGCGCCAAGCCTTCCAGGGTTTCCAGCAGGCTGGTATCGAACGGTTTACCGGCTGCCGCATCGTCGATGGACTTGCGATAGACCTGGGCGGTACGCGCGCAGTAGTAATAGGATTTGGTGCGGCCCTCAATTTTCAGTGAGTGCACACCCATCTGGGTCAGACGCTCGACGTGGGCGATGGCGCGCAGATCTTTCGAGTTCATGATGTAGGTGCCGTGCTCGTCTTCAAAAGCGGTCATGTACTCGCCCGGACGTTTGGCTTCTTCAATCATAAACACACTGTCGGTTGGCGCGCCGATGCCCAGCGTAGGCTCAACGTTGGTCACCGGAATCGGCTCATGCTTATGAACGATGTTGCCGATGTCATCTTCTTTACCTTCCTGGACGTTATACTCCCAGCGGCAGGCGTTGGTGCAGGTGCCCTGGTTCGGGTCGCGCTTGTTGATATAACCGGAGAGCAGGCAGCGGCCGGAGTAGGCCATGCACAGCGCGCCGTGAACGAAGATTTCGATTTCCATATCCGGCACCTGGGTGCGGATCTCTTCGATCTCTTCCAGCGAAAGCTCGCGAGACAGAATGACGCGGGTCAGCCCCATCTGTTTCCAGAACTTTACCGTCGCCCAGTTAACGGCGTTAGCCTGTACGGAGAGGTGAATATCCATCTCCGGGAAGTTTTCCCGAACCAGCATGATTAAACCCGGGTCCGACATGATCAGCGCGTCCGGCCCCATATCCACCACCGGCTTCAGGTCACGGATGAACGTTTTCAGCTTGGCGTTGTGCGGCGCGATGTTCACCACCACGTAGAATTTTTTACCCTGAGCATGCGCTTCGTTGATGCCAAGCTGGAGGTTCTCGTGGTTGAATTCGTTGTTGCGCACGCGCAGCGAGTAGCGAGGCTGGCCCGCGTAGACAGCATCGGCACCATAAGCGAAAGCGTAACGCATATTTTGCAGCGTTCCCGCCGGGGAAAGGAGTTCCGGTTTAAACATGTTTGTTCTCGTTCTGATGACAGGTCAGATCCGCGTGCACCCGGTGCAGCGGTAAGGGGAGATCCCCCACTTTAAGGGCGGGCATTGTAGCGCTGCGGGACGGGGAGGTAAAGCGCCGGGGCGTTACGCCACTAACCCGGCGAGTATAAACTGTGTCAGGTGTTGTCTTTTACGGTCTGGCTCGGACCATTAGTTTTCACTGATGCAATGCCCTTATCCCGCGATTGCTCAGATGCGTACATCTGGCTGGTGCCAATTACCTGATGATTGCCCGCTTTGAGGTTGAAATAAAATTTGCCGTTAGAGGCTGTTTTCTTCTCATAACGTTCCTCCAGCGGGCTGTTTGAGCGCACGGAGGCAATACCGTTCTCAGCGGCACTTTTGGTGGTATACAGCTCACTGGTAAGAATGGTTTCTGCGTTCCCTGCTTTAAGAACAAACCTGAACTGACCATCACTGCTTTTGCTTAATTCGAACCAACCAGACATAAGAACTCCTTGATCGAAAGTGAATTTATCAGTGCCGATGATAAATAAACGCATCGGTAAAGAGAGTATGGTTGATTATCGTGTGGATTCCAGAAATGAAAAACCCGCCGGTGGCGGGTTTGATAGCGAAAATGTCACGCAATCCTGCATGCATCCGCTTCCCATCTATACCCCACGCCATACACCGCGCGAATAAACGACTGCTCGGCATCCAGCGCTTCCAGCTTACGGCGCAGGTTCTTGATATGGCTGTCGATGGTGCGGTCGGTCACCACCCGGTAATCGTCATACAGGCGGTTCAGCAACTGTTCGCGGGAGAAGACTTTCCCCGGTTCGTGGGAGAGGGTTTTCAGCAGGCGGAACTCAGCAGGGGTCAGGTCCAGCATCTTGTTACGCCAGCTCGCCTGAAAACGGCTTTCATCCACAATCAGCGGACTTTCTGCGTCCAGCACCTGCAGTTCACGATGAGGCTTGCAGCGGCGCAGAATGGTTTTCACGCGGGCGACGACTTCACGTGGGCTGTAGGGTTTACAGATGTAATCATCTGCACCGATTTCGAGGCCCAGCAGGCGGTCAATCTCTTCAATTTTGGCAGTGACCATGACGATGGGCACGTCGGAGAAGCGACGAATTTCCCGGCACAGGGTCAGGCCATCGGTACCGGGGAGCATCAGATCCAGCAGGATCAGGTCCGGCGGCGTCTGGCGCACGTACGGCAGCACCTGGTCGCCATGATTAATCAGCGACGGGGCATAGCTTGCCGCGCGTAAATAGTCGATCAGTAACTGCCCAAGTTTCGGCTCATCTTCCACAATCAAAATGCGCGGCGTGTTTTCGTCAATCGGTAACTCGGTCATGCTTCTCTCGATAAATCCCGTTCCAGAGGTAACTCTACTGTAATGCTAACCCCGCCAAAAGGCGAATGGGCGGCGCGGATCGTGCCATTATGCGCCTCAACGATGTTAACGCAAATCGCCAGTCCCAGACCGGAACCGCCGCTGGCACGGTTGCGCGAGCCTTCGGTACGGTAGAAACGCTCAAACAGTTTTTCCAGCTGTGCGTCCTGCACGCCGGGGGTGGAATCGGCAAAGGTCAGGGCAAAGTTCCCGTTTTCCTGTTTGCCGGAGATATGCAGCCCGCCACCGCTGTCGGTGTAGCGCAGGCTGTTTTCCAGCAGGTTGTTGAAAAGCTGCATCAGCCGGTCTTTGTCGCCAAACACCACCGCGCTGTCTGGCAAAGAGAGATCAATTTTCAGATTGCGGCTGGCAAAACGTTCCCGGAAAGCGCCGGTGGTGACTTCCAGGACGCTAATCACGTCGACAGGCGCTTTCTGGTAGGCCAGCGCCCCTTCGTCGGACATAGAGAGCTGGTGGAGGTCATCCACCAGTTTGGTGAGCGTGCCCACTTCGGCCTGCAATGAGGCCACCGATTCAGGCGTGAACTGGCGTACACCATCCTGAATGGCCTCCAGCTCGCCGCGCAGCACTGCCAGAGGGGTGCGCAGCTCGTGCGAAATGTCGGCCATAAAATCGCGGCGCATCTGCTGGTTTTTCTCCAGGGTACTGGCGAGCTGGTTAAAGTCCTGAGCCAGCTTACCCAGTTCATCCTGGCTGCGGGTATCGACGCGGGTCGTGAAATCCCCGGCGGCCAGCTTGTGCGTGCCTTCCACCAGCCGTTTCACCGGGGCGAGCAGACCGCGCGCCAGCGGGAAGGTGGCAAGCGCGGCGAGCAGGGTGGAGAGGGCGACAATCAGCCAGCTTGTCCGGCGCTGCTGACGGTCAAAGTTAATATCGGTATTGCGCGTCAGGCGCTCCACCGGCGAGGCGATAACCCAGCCGACGGTCGCGTTATTCACTTTGATCGCACGACGGGTGCCGTCCGGCGGAATCGGCGCGCGCGGGCCAACCAGCGGGCGCATATCCTGATCGATCACCCAGAACTGCGTGCGCCAGCCGTGCGGGGGCATGCCTGGCCCAGGGCGATCGTCACCGGTGTCATGCTCAAGCGAGCGCAAGATCTGGAAAATAAAGCGGTCGTTATTGCGCAGAAAACGCCAGTTGCCGTGCTGGGCGTACTGTTCACTCAGCGCATCGCTTAAGCCCTGTAAACGCTGTTCATTGCCATGCTTGATGTAATCAATAAAACCGCGCTCAAAGCTGATCCGCACGGCCCAGTGCATGGTGATCAGCAGGACAATACAGGTGGCAAATATTGCGACAAAGAGCTTACCGGTAATGCCCGGTCGCCAGAATTTCATGATTCACTCCTTTTACTGCGCCGGATAACGACATTCTTGCTGGTATCATCAGGCACTCTGGCGAAGATGAAAGCGGGCAGGGCGATGATGACCGCCATGCTGAGATAGGTGTATAAAAAGACCTGATGCGCGACCGGGGTATCTACGCTGAGATGGTGTTGTCCGTACATACCGAGCAGTAAACCCGCTACGGTGACGCCCACGCTCATCGACAGTTGCATAACCATCGACAGCAGGCTGTTGCCGCTGCTCGCCAGATCGTCCGGCAGGTCCTTCAGCGTCAGCGTGTTCATCGACGAGAAACGCATGGAGTTAATGATCCCCTGGCAGAACAGCACCAGCGGCAGAACGTAGTACCAGCCCATCAGCGCCACGGCCATAAACAGCAGGCTGACCAGCGCCAGACCCAGCGTGGCGGTTACCAGCACGTGACGGTAGCCAAAGCGGTTCACTACCTGCACCACGATTCGCTTCATTCCCATGCTGCCGAGCACCATCGGGATCATCATCAGGCCCGCATGGAACGGCGAAAATCCCATCCCGATTTGCAGGAAAACGGGTGTCATAAACGGCAGTATGCCGCTGCCGACGCGCCCGGCGAAGCTGCCGAACAGGCCAAGGCGATAGGTCGGGTTTTTAAACAAGTTCAGGCTGAACAGCGCTTTATCGTTACCTCTGGCGTGCCACAGGTACCACAGTATGGCGGTAACGCCGAGCGCGATCAGGAGCCCGAGCGTCAGGGGCGAAATCCCAAGACCTTTTTGTCCGTCGAGTGCCAGCGTCAGCGTTGCCATTCCTCCCGCCAGCAGGATAAAACCAAAGAAATCAAAGCGTCGGGTTTGCATGGTGTAGTTAGGCATCAGCATCAGGGTGGCAATGGCACCGATGATGCCAACAGGAAGGTTGATTAAGAATATCCAGTGCCAGGACGCGTATTCCACCAGCATACCGCCCAGCGCCGGGCCCAGCAGCGGCCCCACCTGACCGGGAAGGGTTACAAAGGTCATTGCAGCCATGTATTGCTCACGTGGAACAATTTTCATAACTGTTAACCTTCCGACGGGGACCATCATCGCCCCGCCAACGCCCTGCAACACCCGCGCCATGATTAGCTGGTCGAGAGTGTTGGCCTGAGCGCAAAACAGCGAACCCGTGGTAAACAAGACGATCGCGGTAAAGAAGATATTCCGCACGCCGACTTTGTCCGCCAGCCAGCCGCTGGCCGGCAGCATCACCGCAACCGTCAGTACGTAGGAGACAATCACCATATGCATATGCAGCGGACTCTCTCCCAGACTTTTCGCCATCGAGGGGAGGGCGGTATTGACGATGGTCGTGTCCAGCGACTGCATAAAGAAGCCGAAGGCGACAATCCATAGTTGCCAGCGAACGTTAGCGGGGAGGTCGGTCATTTATTCGGTCACCGTAGTTCTGTTTTTCCGCGAAAAACGCAGTCGCAGACGGTCAAAGAACAGATAGACCACCGGCGTGGTGTACAGCGTCAGCAGCTGGCTCATGACCAGACCGCCGACAATGGTGATCCCCAGCGGCTGGCGCAGCTCTGAGCCGTCTCCGCCCGAGATAACCAGCGGCAGCGCGCCAAACAGCGCCGCCAGGGTGGTCATCATGATCGGACGGAAACGCAGCAGACAGGCCTGGAATATCGCCTCTTCTGGCGACAGGTTGCCGTTACGCTGAGCATCCAGCGCGAAGTCCACCATCATGATCGCATTTTTCTTCACAATGCCGATTAATAGCATGATCCCGATTAAGGCGATTAAGCTGAATGGCGCACCAAACAACTCCAGCGCAAGCATTGCCCCGACACCCGCCGACGGCAGCGTCGAGAGGATCGTCAGCGGATGAACGTAACTCTCATACAGTACGCCAAGCACAATATAGACCGTGGCAATGGCGGCCAGGATCAAAATCACCTGCGAGTTCATTGTGTCCTGGAATACCTGCGCCGTTCCGGCAAAGCTACCGCGTACGGTAGACGGCACGCCAAGCTGTGTCATCGCGCGGTTGATCGCATCACTGGCCTCGGAAAGTGATGAACCGGCTGGCAGGTTAAAGGAGATGGTCGATGCTGCTGACAACCCTTGATGGTTCACCGACAGCGGCGCGTTGGCAGGCCGCCAGCTGGCAAAGTACGAAAGCGGTATCGCCTTGCCGTCGTTATTGATCACAAACATTTTATCCAGGGCACTAATGTCCTGGGTGTAACGCGGATCAACTTCCATCACCACTTTATACTGGTTCATCGGCTGATAGATGGTGGAGATCTCGCGCTGACCGAAGGCATTGTTCAGCAGGCTGTTGGCGGCTTCAACATTAATGCCCAGACGTGACATGGTCTCGCGGTCGTAGGTCAGGGCCATCTCTGCACCGTTGTCCTGCTGATCGGAATTCACGTCCGCCAGCTCCGGCAGGGCGGCCAGCGCCTTGCGGATCTTCGGCTCCCACTCGCGCAGGGCCGCTAAATCATCAGAGAGCAGCGTGTACTGATAGCTGGCATTCGCCTGACGCCCGCCAACGCGGATATCCTGAACGGCCATCAAAAACAGATTGGCACCAGGCTCTTTGGCGAGTTTCACCCTAAGACGGTCAATCACCTGCTGGGCGGTTTCGTTGCGCTCTCCGCGCGGTTTCAGAGTAATAAACATCATTCCGCTGTTGACGCGCGATCCACCGGTAAAGCCGGTGACGTTATCCACCGCTTTGTCTTCACGAATGATCTTCATAAAGTCCTGCAGCTTGCCGCGCATCGCCTGGAACGAAATGCTCTGGTCAGCCTGAATACCGCCCATCAACACCCCGGTATCCTGTTCCGGGAAGAAGGTTTTCGGGATGGTGATGTACATCCAGACGTTGAGCACAATGGTACCGATGAGCACCAGGCCGACCAGGCGGGTATGGTTCAGCACCCATTTCAGTGATTTGCCGTAGCGCTCCTGTATGGCCATCAGGATGCGACCAAAGCCTTTACGGCGCGGCTGCGAGTGCGGTTGGCTGCGTTTTAACATCCAGCCGCACATCATTGGCGTGAGCGTAAGGGAGATGATCAGCGAAATACCGATAGCGACGGAGAGGGTGACGGCAAACTCCCGCAGTAACCGGCCCGGCAGCCCGCCCATCAGCAACAGCGGCAGGAATACCGCCACCAGTGACAGGCTCATGGAGAGCACCGTAAAGCCTACCTCGCGCGTTCCCTGAAGCGCCGCCTGTAGCGGTTTGACACCTGCTTCCAGATGGCGGGATATATTTTCCAGCACCACGATGGCGTCATCGACCACAAATCCCGTTGCGATGGTCAAGGCCATCAGCGACAGGTTGTTGAGGCTAAAGCCACACAGATACATGGCGGCAAAGGTACCAATCAGCGACACCGGTACGGCGACTGCCGGGATCAGCGTCGCGCGGCCGGATCGCAGGAACAGGAAGACCACCAGGATCACCAGCGCGACGGAGATAACCAGCGTTTGCTCCACCTCTTCAAGCGAGGCGCGAATGGTTGGGGAGCGATCCTGGGCAATCTGCAAATCGATCTCAGCCGGGATCGTCTCCTGCAACACCGGAAGACGCGCGCGGATGCTGTTCACCGTCTCAATAATGTTGGCTTCCGGCAGCTTGCGGATCATCAGCAAAATCGCCGGTTTGGCGTTGGTCATCCCGGCGTTACGCACGTCCTGCACCGAGTCCGTGACGCTGGCCACGTCGCTTAAACGTACCGCTGCACCGTTGTTATAGTGGACGATCAGTGGCTGATATTCGGCGGCAGTTTTTAGCTCGTCGTTCGTCTGGATCTGCCAGCGATGGCTGTTGTTCTCGACGGCACCCTGCGGTTTACGGACGTTGGCAGTGCTGATGGCGGAGCGCACGTCATCCAGCGACACGCCCTGATTGAACAACGCCTGCGGGTTCAAGCCCACGCGCACGGCGGGCAGGGAGCTCCCGCCGACGCTCACGTCACCGACGCCGTTAATTTGTGAGATTGTCTGCGCCAGCTGGGTAGACGCAAAGTCGTAAAGCTGCCCCTGCGAGTAGGTATCCGAGGTCAGCGTCAGGATCATGATCGGCGCATCGGACGGGTTAGCCTTGCGGTAGGTCGGGCGGCTCGGCATTCCGCTCGGGAGCAGGCTTTGCGCGGCGTTAATGGCGGCCTGCACGTCGCGTGCCGCACCGTTAATATCCCGATCGAAGCTGAACTCCAGAATGATACGCGTGCTGCCCAGCGAGCTGCTGGAGGTCATCTCATTAATTCCGGCAATCCGCCCGAGTGACCGTTCCAGCGGTGTGGCGACTGACGAGGCCATCGTTTCCGGCGATGCGCCAGGCAGCGAGGCGCTAACCATGATCACCGGAAAATCTACCTGCGGCAGGGGTGCCACCGGCAGCAGCCGGAATCCCAGTACGCCGCAAAGGGTGATGGCGAGCGAGATTAAAATCGTCGCCACCGGGCGATAAATGAAGAGAGCGAAAAACTTCACTTATGCCTCCTCTTCACGTTTCGGGAAGCGGCTTTTGGTCCACAGCGCCAGGCGGTCGAACAGCAGGTAGATCACCGGCGTGGTGAAGAGGGTCAGCACCTGGCTCACCAGCAGACCGCCGACCATGCCGATCCCCAGAGGACGACGCAGCTCCGCGCCGACACCGGTACTGAGCATCAGCGGCAGCGCGCCCAGCAGGGCGGCCAGGGTGGTCATCAGGATCGGACGAAAACGCAGCAGGCAGGCCTGGAAAATCGCATCGCGCGGGTTCATCCCCTGCTCGCGCTCGGCAGCAAGAGCAAAGTCGATCATCATGATGGCGTTTTTCTTCACGATCCCGATAAGCAGGATGATGCCGATAATCGCAATCACATCCAGCTCGCTACCCGCCAGCATCAATGCCAGCAGTGCCCCGACACCTGCCGTCGGCAGGGTAGAGAGGATGGTGATCGGATGGATAAAGCTTTCATACAGCACGCCGAGCACGATATACATTGCGACCACCGCCGCGACAATCAGCCAGATGGTGTTGCCGAGCGCCGCCTGAAACGCCAGCGTACTGCCCTGGAACTGGGTCTGAATATCGGACGGGAAGCTCAGCGTTTTCTCTGCGGCCAGAATCGCTTCCACGGCTTCGCCAAGAGAATAGTTATCCGGTACGTTGAAAGAAATGGTGGTGGACGGGAACTGGTCCAGATGGTTAATCGACAGCGGGGTATAGCGCTCTTCCACGGTCGAGATGGCGCTTAATGGCACAATCCCCCCGTCTTTGCTGGTCAGGCGTACAGAGTCCAGCCCTGCCAGGCCAGGCGTGTGCTCGGTGTTGTGCTCCAGCACCACGCGATACTGATTCGCCTGAGTGTAAATCGTGGAGATCAGCCGCTGCCCAAAGGCGTTATACAGCGCGTTATCGACGTCTGCCATTGTGATGCCCAGACGGCTGGCGGTGTCACGATTCACATTCACATACGCTGCCAGACCTTTGTCCTGCCAGTCGCTGCTGACGTCAGAGAGCTGCGGCAGGGTTTTTAGCTTATCCACCAGTTGCGGTACCCAGGTGCTGAGGGCATCAAGCGTGGTGGCCTGCAGCGTGAACTGGTACTGGGTGCGGCTGACCTGGGTATCAATGGTCAAATCCTGAATCGGCTGCAGATACAGTTCCACGCCAGGCACGCGCGCCACGGACTCTTGCAGACGTTCAATCACCGCGTTTACGCGATCGTCACGCTGACTCAATGGTTTAAGGTTGATTTGCAGACGTGCGCTGTTCAGAGAGGGGTTGGTGCCATCCACGCCGACATAGGAGGTCAGGCTCTCCACCGCCGGATCTTTCATGATGATCTCAGATACCTGCTGCTGCCGCTGGGCCATGTTAGCGAAGGAGACCGACTGCGGTGCCTGAAGCGTGCCCTGAATAATGCCGTTGTCCTGAATCGGGAAAAAGCCCTTCGGGATCACGATCCACAGTAAGACGCTTAGCGCCAGCGTACCGAGCGCCACGCCGAGCGTTGCCCACGGATGGTTGAGCACTTTCGCCAGCAGACGTCCGTACGCCGCGATAATACGTTCAAACATGCGTTCGGAGGCGCGGGAGAAACGGTTTTGCTTGCGCAGGGACTCATGGCTTAGCATGCGGGCGCACATCATCGGGGTCAGCGTCAGCGAGACGACCGCAGAAATCAATATGGCGACCGCCAGGGTCACGGCAAACTCGCGGAACAGACGGCCGACGATATCGCCCATAAACAGCAGCGGGATCAGCACCGCAATCAGCGAGAAGGTCAACGAGATAATGGTAAAGCCGATCTCACCCGCACCTTTTAGCGCGGCCGCCAGCGGTTTTTCCCCTTTCTCGATATAGCGCGAGATGTTCTCGATGACCACGATGGCATCATCCACCACGAACCCGGTGGCGATGGTGAGCGCCATCAGCGTCAGGTTATTGATTGAGAAATCGAGGAACACCATCACCGCAAACGTCCCCACCAGCGAGAGCGGGACGGCGACGGCGGGAATGATGGTTGCCGGAACGTTGCGAAGGAACAGATAGATAATCATCACCACCAGCGCAATCGCCAGCATCAGCTCGAACTGGGTGTCGGTGACCGACGCGCGAATATTCGTGGTACGGTCGGAAAGCACTTTTACGCTGACCGATTTCGGCAGGCTTTCGATCAGCTGCGGCAACATGGTGCGAATGCTGTCTGCGGTTTCAATGATGTTTGCGCCCGGCTGACGCTGGACGTTCATCACGATCGCCTGCTGTTTGTTGGCCCAGGCACTCAGCCAGCTGTTTTCCGCCCCTTGTTCGACGGTCGCCACATCACCCAGACGCACCGGCGCACCGTTCTGGTAGGCGATAATCAGCTGACGGTATTCATCGGCGGACTGCATCTGGTCGTTCGCGGAGAGCGTAACGGCACGGGTTGGTCCGTCCAGCGAGCCCTTCGCCGAGTTGACGTTAGCATTGCTGATGGCGCTGCGAATGGTTTCGCTAGTCAACCCCAGAGCGGCAATCGCCTGGGCGTTGAGCTTCACGCGTACCGCCGGGCGTTGCCCGCCCGCCAGCGTGACGAGGCCAACGCCGGAAACCTGAGAAATCTTCTGCGCCACGCGGGTTTCGACCATATCTTCCACCTGCGTCATCGGCATGGCGGAGGAGGTCACGGCCAGCGTCATGATCGGCGGATCCGCCGGGTTCACTTTGCTGTAGACCGGTGGATTAGGCAGGTCTGACGGCAGCAGGTTGGTGGCCGCGTTGATGGCGGCCTGTACCTCCTGCTCGGCGACATCCAGTGACAGCGTCAGCTGGAACTGGAGTGTCACGACGGATGCGCCGCCGGAACTCTGGGAGGACATCTGCTTCAGGCCAGACATTTGACCGAACTGACGCTCCAGCGGCGCGGTAATGGCTGACGTCACCACGTCCGGGCTGGCGCCAGGATAAAGCGTTACCACCTGAATGGTGGGGTAATCCACTTCCGGGAGCGCCGAAACGGGCAGGAAGCGATAGCCGATAATCCCGGCCAGCAGAATTGCCACCATCAGCAGCGTGGTTGCGACAGGACGTAAAATGAACAGGCGTGACGGCCCACCTGTCGAGTCTGGAGGCATGACCTGCATCAGGCTTTCTCCCCCTGTTTTGCAGGCTCAACCACTTCCACTTTCGCCCCTTCGGTCAGACGGTCAATGCCGTCGGTGACCACGCGGTCGCCCGCGGAAAGTCCGGCGCTGATGACCACCATCTGGCTGTCCTGAATCCCGGTTTTCACCAGATGTTTACTGACTTTATTGTCGCTGTTCAGTACCCAGACAAAGTTCCCTTCATTACCCATCTGCAGTGCCGCCGATGGGATCACCACAGCGTTTTCTTCGGTCGCAACCAGCATCCGCGCATTGACGAACTGGTTCGGGAAGAGGGCGTCGTCCTGGTTATTAAACCGTGCTTTGAGCTTGATGGTGCCGGTGGTGGTGTCGATCTGGTTGTCCAGGCTGAGCAGGGAACCTTCGCTGAGTTTCTGCTTGTTGGTGCGGTCCCAGGCTTCCACCACCAGGCCATTACCGGCTTTTTGCGCCTGCACCACGGTCGCAATGTCGCTTTCCGGCAGGGTAAAGACTAAATCAATCGGGTGGGTCTGGGTGATCACCACGATGCCCGTGGTGTCGCCACTTGAGATTTGGTTACCGATATCGACCTGCTTCAGGCCCACACGCCCGTCAATCGGCGCGGTGATGCGGCTCCAGTCCAGCTGCAGCTGTGCACTGGCGACGGCGGCCTCGTCGGCTTTGATGGTGCCCTGCGTTTCGCTGACCAGCGACTGCTGGGTGTCCAGCTCCTGCCGCGATACCAGGTTGGTTTTGACCAGCTGCTGGTAACGCGCTAAATCGCGCCGGGCATTGGCGAGCGTGGCGTTGTCCTTTGCGAGCTGTCCCTGCGCCTGGGCCAGCGCCACCTTGAACTGGCTCGGGTCGATTTCTGCCAACAGATCGCCCGCTTTGACCTGCTGACCTTCCTGGAAGTGAATGGCCATCAGCTGGCCGTCGACGCGGCTGCGTACTGTTACGGTGTTGGCGGCGGTAATCGTCCCAAGACCTGTAAGATAGCGCGGAACGGCTTTATTCAGTGCCGTAGCTGCCTGTACAGGTGCCAGCGCACCGCCGCGCATACCGTGACGCCCTCCACCCGTCGGGCGCTGTGGCTGGCTGGTGGCCCCAGCGGGTGCTGCGGAGTTTGCGGATTGACTGTGCCAGTACCAGGCGGCGGCAAGGACCACCACAATGATGCCAGCGGCGATTGCCCAGCGGGATTTATTACGGCCTTTCATCGTTATACGTTCTCATCCTGAATACTTCGGGGAATGATACTAGTTTAGTCAGGTAACACAGCGGAAAAATGGAGGAAATATGGAAGACTGTCAGGAATGGTCTGAGTATGGTGCTCTTTTTAGCCGGGTGGAGCGGATACGCCACCCGGCACAATGAGACTAGCTAAACATCACCTGCGCCCAGCGCGCCAGACCGGCGGTAACGGAACCAAAGTCATCGCCACCCGCAATCGGAATGCCCGGTAGCTGTTCCGCCAGCGCTTTTTTGATCAGCGGTGAACGCGCGCTCCCCCCGGTCAGATAGATAACGTCCGGCTTCTCTTTGCCGTTTTCCAGCGCCAGCTGCACCTGCTCCAGAATACGCTGCAGCGGCTGCGCGAGCGCGGCCTCTAGCCCGTCCTGAGAAATCGCAGTGGCCAGATCGTCGCTAATAAACGGCAAGGAGACCGCATGCTCAGCGCGGTCGGAAAGGGCGATTTTGCTCTCTTCTGCGGTACGTACCACGCGATAGCTAAGACGCTGACGCCACACTTTATACAGCAGGGCGACTTTTTCGGCGTCCTGCGCGTCGCGCACCAGGTCGTTCAGGAAACGGCCATTTGCAGTGCTGTAAAAATCACTCTGCGCCGGGACGTCGTTAATCGCGATAGCGTTCCACCATGGCAGGATTGGCAGAGCGATACCTTTTTCAGTTTGTCCGCCCATGCCGAGCAGTGGCATCAGGCTCTTGAACGCCAGGGCAATATCGAGATCGTTACCGCCGATACGGCAGCCACTGTGCCCCAGCAAGCTGTTTTCGCGGTCGCGACGGTTATGCCATTGTGGCCCCATCAGCAGCAGCGAGCAGTCCGTCGTACCGCCGCCGATATCCACGACTAATACGCGTTTTTCTTCCGTCAGTGTGGCTTCAAAATCCAGTCCTGCCGCAACGGGCTCATACTGGAACACCACGTCACGGAAGCCTGCACGGTGCGCCGCACGTTCAAGGATACCCTGCGCCTGCTGGTTAGCGTCATCTCCCCCCAGACCCTGGAAGTTGATCGGACGGCCAATCACCGCCTGGGTGATCGCTTCCGACACCTGGGTTTGCGCCTGATTGCGAATGTGCAGCATCATGGCGCAGACCAGATCTTCAAACATCGCCACCTGCTGTGGCTTCAGACCGCTGGCACCCAGGAAGGATTTTGGTGATTTAACGAAGTAAACCTCTTCGGGATCTTCGATGTAGTGCCCGAGCGAAGAGAGGCCGAACTGCACGCTGGAAGGCGTAACGTCGATATCTTCCTCGCGGTTAAAACTGACCGCGCGGCGCAGCAATGCCTGAGTCTCCGCCGCGGTGGCCGGAACCTGATGATGGCGGAACAGCCATTCGCTGACCGCTTCGCGGGTAGGTGCGCAGAGCATTGAGGGCAGCAGCGTACTCTCTTTTTCCATTTTCAGGAGCTGTGGCTGTCCGTCCTGCATAATTGCAACCGAGCAGTTTGCCGTACCGTAGTCAAATCCAATAAACACGAATAATCCCCATGCCAGTGAGAAGGGGCGAGACTTTAACGAAATGTCTGCATCGCGACAACAGGAATATGAAAGCAAGGCGAAACAAGGTCTTTCGGTTTATGCTGAGGGGAACAAAAAAGGAGCGACAATGTATACCCTGACCTGGCAACCCCCTTACGACTGGCAATGGATGTTTGGCTTTCTTGGCGCGCGTGCGGTAGAGGGCGTCGAGACCGTCACTGAACGCTATTACGAGCGCAGTTTCGCCTGTGAGGGGCACCAGGGGATCTTTCGCGTCACACCGGATAACCTGGCCCACACGCTACAGGTGACGCTGAGCCCCGGGTTAATCCCGGTTGCGCAAACCTGTCTTGAACGTATTGGGCGTCTGTTCGATCTGGCCTGCGATCCGCATGAAATTCACAAGACGCTTGGCGATCTCGGCGTTGCACGGCCAGGCTTGCGTTTGCCGGGGGCGATGGACGCGTACGAACAGGGCGTGCGGGCGATTCTCGGGCAGCTGGTGAGCGTGGCGATGGCGGCGAAACTGACGTCGCGCGTGGTGGCACTGTGCGGCGAACCGGTAAACGATTCGCCAGGCTATGTCTGCTTCCCCACACCACAAGCGCTGGCCGCAACGGACCCGCTGGCGCTGAAAGCGCTCGGGATGCCGGTCAAACGCGCTGAGTCATTGATTCATCTGGCGCAATCGGTCATTGAAGGCTCGTTTCCGCTGACGCCACCTGAGGATGTTGAGGCAGGCATGAAGGCCTTGCAACAGCGGCCTGGAATAGGGCGCTGGACGGCAAACTATCTGGCTCTGCGCGGCTGGCAGGCGAAGGATGTTTTTCTGCCGGATGATTATCTGATTAAGCAACGCTTTGCCGGGATGACGCCAGCGCAAATTCGTCGCTATGCTCAGCGCTGGCAGCCCTGGCGCTCTTACGCGCTGCTGCACATCTGGTATACCGACGGCTGGGCGCCGTCAGTTGATAGCGAAATAACTGGTATTGAGAAGTAGATCCAGCGGCTGGGGCTCGGCAATCGTGTCACCATAAATAAAATCGAGCCCGATGCCAGAGAGTGTATCCATCATGATCGGCTGATTACAGGGACCCGCGATGGTTTTCATCCCCAGGCGCTGGGCATGGCCCTGGATGATAGTCACCATCATCTCATCCATCAGGTTGCCATAAACATTGGTTACCACTTCCGCGTCCAGCATCAGATAGTCGGCCATATTCGCGCTCAGGTGGGTAAAGACGTTCATGTCACGCCCCACCTGACTGAAAATCACGCGACAACCCGCCTGACGAAGCTTTTGCAGCCCCCGTTGCAGGTTTTCATCCGGGTTGCACACCACATCGGCAGGGATGATCAGATGCAGAAGACGGCCCGGCAGTGGGCTTTTATCCAGCAGGTCGAGAAGTTCATCGACCAGCGTCACGCTGGCCAAACCGGCTTCAGAAAGCGGCAGTGCAACGCCCATACCTTTACTGGCAACCTGTGCGGCAGAGGTACGGAAAAATTCGCTAAAGATCCGTCTGTCGAGAGCGTGTAACAGCTCAGGCTCCGCCAGGCCAGATCGGAAGGCGTGTTCTTCCTGTACTTCGCCCTGGCTGGTCCACAGGCGTAACGAAATGAGCCAGAAGTTACAGCTTTCCGGTATGCGTGGCGAGGCGACACTGCGGGCTATCATCATCAGATGATTGTCTTTAATCATGTGCCACTGTTCATCCAGTGACATCATGCTGCGTGCGCTGTGGTCCCGCTCCTGCTGAGGTTCGTAAACCGTGACGATGCCGCGCCCACTGTTTTTCGAGGCATAACAGGCGATATCAGCCTGTGACATGATTTCCGATGCCTGATGATTATTTTCATCAATCAACGTGATACCTGCGCTGGCACCAATTCTGTGCAGGCGTCCTTCCCACATAAAGTGATAGCCATTGATGGTATGGATCAGGCGGCTGGCGATATAACGTGCGCTCTCTATGTTGCAGTCCGGCAACAGCAAACCGAATTCGTCCCCGCCCAGACGCGCCAGCACATCACTCGAGCGAAGCATGGTCAACATTAATGAAGAGAGCTCCCTGAGCAGGGCATCACCTGCGGCATGGCCTGCTGTATCGTTGACCGCTTTGAAACGATCAAGATCGATAAAGACCAGAGCATGACGCTGGCGCGTTTCGCGAACGGTCTGCAAGAGCCGTTTGAGATGGTTCTCGAAGCTGACCCGGTTTGCCAGGTGGGTCAGGGCATCGTGGGAGGCGCTGTAACTCAACTGGCGCAGCATTTTGCGCGACTCAGTCACATCCTGAATCACGATAACCGAGCCAATGTTTTGTCCGTCCAGTGTGCTGAGCGGCGTAATGCTGTAATGAATATCAAAATTACCACCGGTGCGGCAGTTCAGGACCACGTCCTGATCGATATCGGAACGGGACATATCACCGCTATGAATGTTCTCCATCAGCGGCCCTTTTTCACCAAAGGTAATATGCAACACCCGAAGGATGGGCTGACCAATAGCTTCCGTTTGCAGCCAGCCACTCATTTTCTCGGCAACCGGGTTCATGAAGGTGACATTCATGTTGATATCGGTGCACAGCACCGCTTCGCCGATGGAGTCGAGGGTTATGTGCAGACGCTCTTTTTCCTGGAACAGGGCCTCGTTGAGTTGCTTAACTTCGGTCATGTCCATGTTGATACCGAGCAGGCGTTCGACTTCGCCCTGTTTGTTCAGCACCCGGTTCGCCAGAGAGCGGATATGTCGCACGCCGTCCTTCACGCGGATGCGGAATTCAAGCTTAAACGGCAAACGGGCGATCAGAGAGTCCCGCAGCACCTTTTCTGCATGCGCGCGATCCTCAGGCAGCATCGTTTCATGCCAGAGTTGCCAGGTGGGCTTGATGTGCAGCGGTATTTCATACAGCTCGAACATCCGTTTGTCCCAGCTAATAATGTCAGGCTCCAGGTCCCACTCCCAGATGCCGATCCCCCCCGCTTCGTTGGCAAGCGTAATACGCTCCATCAGGCGTTTGTTGACCCACTCGGTCTGCTTCAGGTCATTAATATCTTCGATCTGGGCAATAAAATAGAGGGGTGAGCCGTCGGTATGGCGCACGACAGAGACAGCAAGAAGCGCCCAGACCACCTCTCCATTGCGCGTGTAGTAGCGCTTCTCAAGGGTGTAGGTATTAATCTCTCCGTTGACCAGTTGCTCCAGTTGTTTCAGGTCGGTATGCAAATCTTCCGGCCAGGTTAACTGCTGGAAGGTGAGCGACTGGAGCTCACTCTGGCTGTAACCGAGAAAGTTGCACAGTGCCTTGTTGGCCTGAAGCCATTTGCCCTCAATGCTGACCAGCGCCATCCCGATAGCGGAATACTCCATCGCGTTACGAAAACGCTCCTCGCTCTCGGTAATGTGTTTGCGTTCTGCGCGGAAAGCATACATCACCATGGTCATTACGTTGGCAGGCAGAAGCAGCATCAGGAACGGTAGCCACGGCGCATTCAACATGGCGTTAGTATGCTGAGTGGTCAACACCAGAGGGTTACGGGCGATCATCAGGGAAACCACCATAACGGTGACCAGAAACACCATGAACGCTTCCATTCGCGGCAGGCGTACGGCACTCCACATAAGCAGAACGATAACGCAGGTAAAGGGCCACGGCAGCCAGCTGATAGCTGCCCAACTGAGGACTAACGTCACCGCCATGGTGGTCAGCGTTTCAAGCAGTAATCTCGGATCACGATGGCGCAGCAGATAATGCGGTTTAAAAAGCAATCCTAACGGCACCAGCGCCAGCGCACCGATGGCTTCAGACAAGACCCAGACGAGGAAATTACGCAGTGGTTCTGGAGTAGGGACCAGAAAATAGACCAGAACACCGCCCATCAGTGGTGGCACCAGCGCGCTGCCAATGGCCAGACGGATCCAGTCATTCAGATTTTGCAGCGGGTTATACCACGGGAGCAATTTGCGCAGTAGCAACGCGCCAATCACAGCTTCAATCACGTTGATTGAGGGGTAGATGAAGCTTGTCGCCCCCCACGAAAACAACATCCATGAAGCCAAAATATTGCCAAACGAACAGGCCAGAGCAATCCCCGGCCACATTTTTCCCGCATGGCGGTAAAACGCCACCATCATGATGGCGGTGGGAAACCAGAGCGGCGCCAGCAGAGTACCGAAGCGAGTTAGCTCAAGCGAAAATAAGGTAAAGATAAAGGTGACCAGGCCCAGACAGACAAGTCGTAATAAAGGATGTGGGGTGGTAACCAAAACCCGCTGGTATTGTTTATTCATTACCGCTTTATCCAGAGACGCCATGCCGCCAGGAAAGAAGTCCGGACGAGTGAATTTGATAATTTGGTTTATGCTAGTACAAACAATTTACAATTCATATGGTGACTGCTCATAATTTGACATCATAGACTTATTAAATAGTTACTCTTAAAAAAATCCATGTTAATTGCTGAAAAAGTGTTCATTTAAATTTAACTAAAGGAAGAATGCGTCACTTTTCAGGCTGTCTCGCAGAACCTGTGCTTTCGACTGGTATCACGCTCCCGAAATCCCTATAATTGCCGCGTTTGACGCTCCGGCGTCGTCCTTCCTTAACATCCAGGTTAATCAGGTCGCTAAATTTATGACTGATAAGTCTCATCAGTGCGTCATTATAGGCATCGCCGGCGCATCGGCTTCAGGTAAAAGTCTAATTGCCAGTACGCTTTATCGCGAACTGCGTGAACAAGTAGGTGATGAGCACATCGGCGTCATTCCCGAAGACAGCTATTACAAAGATCAATCCCATCTGTCGATGGAAGAGCGCGTAAAAACCAACTATGACCACCCAAATGCAATGGATCACAGTTTACTGTTCCAGCATCTGGAAGCGCTTAAGAGCGGCCAGGCGATTGAACTGCCGGTTTACAGTTATGTAGAACATACCCGCACTCAGGAAACTATCCGCATCGAGCCGAAGAAGGTCATCATCCTGGAAGGCATTCTGCTTCTCACTGATGCCCGTCTGCGTGAATCCATGAACTTCTCGATTTTCGTTGATACCCCGCTGGATATCTGCCTGATGCGCCGCATCAAACGTGATGTTAATGAACGCGGTCGCTCAATGGACTCCGTCATGGCGCAATACCAGAAAACGGTCCGCCCAATGTTCCTGCAATTTATTGAACCGTCCAAGCAATACGCCGATATCATCGTGCCGCGTGGGGGCAAAAACCGCATAGCTATTGATATCTTAAAAGCGAAAATCAGCCAGTTTTTTGAATAAGCCGCGTGAATTGTGTACCGTTCAGAGATAACCTGGTTTTACCCTGAGTGTTTACCGCCTCAGGGTACGATGCATGAAAGGAGAAAGTGCCATGCGTCTTTGTGATCGCGATATTGAAGCCTGGCTGGATGAAGGCCGTTTGTCTATTACCCCACGTCCACCGGTGGAGCGTATCAATGGTGTGACCGTTGATGTGCGGTTGGGGAATAAATTCCGTACCTTTAGTGGCCACACCGCGCCGTTCATCGACCTCAGCGGGCCGAAGGATGAAGTCAGCGCCGCGCTCGATCGCGTGATGAGTGACGAAATCGTCATTGACGAAGGCGAAGCCTTTTATTTGCACCCAGGTGAACTGGCGCTGGCGGTGACGTATGAATCCGTGACGCTGCCAGCGGACCTGGTTGGCTGGCTGGATGGTCGCTCATCACTGGCGCGTCTGGGGTTGATGGTTCACGTAACCGCGCACCGTATTGATCCCGGCTGGTCTGGCCGTATCGTACTGGAGTTCTTCAATGCCGGTAAACTGCCTCTGGCTCTACGCCCTGGAATGATGATCGGCGCGTTAAGCTTTGAACCTCTGTCAGGTCCTGCCGATCGTCCTTATAACCGCCGTCAGGACGCAAAATATCGCGACCAGCAGGGCGCGGTTGCCAGCCGTATTGATAAAGACTGATCGTTAGTCCATCGAGGATGCCATGAGAAGAGTTCTGACAACGCTGATGATTTTGCTGGTGGTGCTGGTTGCTGGCCTTTCGGCGTTGGTTTTGCTGGTTAACCCGAACGATTTCCGCACTTATATGGTGCGGCAGGTCGAGGCACGCAGTGGTTATCAACTGAAGCTTGACGGGTCGCTGCGCTGGCACGTCTGGCCACAGCTCAGCATTCTCTCTGGTCGCATGTCATTAACGGCGCCGGGGGCTGCTTTGCCACTGGTCTCAGCGGATAACATGCGTCTCGATGTGGCACTAATCCCGCTGTTCTCTCACCAGCTGCAGGTTAATCAGGTGATGCTGAAAGGCGCGGTGATTCAGCTCACTCCGCAAACCGAAGCCGTTCGTGACGCGAATGCGCCGGTTGCGCCACGAGAAAACACCCTGCCCGATGAACCGTCTGATACGGGCTGGTCCTTTGATATTGGTAAACTGAAAGTTGCTGATAGCGTGTTAGTTTTCCAGCATGAGGATGAGGAGCAGGTTACCGTACGAAATATCAACCTGCAGATGGAACAGGATGCGCATCATCTGGCAACGGTGGAATTTAGCGGACGGGTGAACCGCGATCAGCGCGATCTGACCCTGTCGCTGAATGCCAACGTGAATGCATCGGATTATCCGCATCAGCTTACCGCCGACATTCAGCAACTGAACTGGCAACTGACGGGAGCCGATCTGCCCTCTCAGGGGATAACCGGTCAGGGAACGTTGCAGGCCGTGTGGCGTGAAGAACAAAAACAGCTGGAACTGGACAACCTCAACCTGCAGGCGAATGACAGTAGCCTGAAAGGGCAGGCGAGCGTCTCTCTCGAGGAAAAACCTAAGTGGGTTTTGAATCTGCAGTTTGACAGGCTTAACCTGGAAAACCTGCTGCCCCCTCTGCCTGCAAGCGCAACGGACAGCGATGCCACGCAAACGGGGCAAAGCCAGACACCGGTCTCACGCCCGGTTATCTCGTCGAATCTTGAACAGCCTGACTATAATGCCCTGCGCGGATTCACGGCAGATATTCTGCTGAAAGCCAATAGCCTGCGCTGGCGCGGCATTGATTTTACCGATGTAAGCAGCCAGATGTTCAACCATAACGGTTTGCTGGTGATCTCTGAACTGAGCGGCAAACTGGGGACCGGACACCTCTCACTGCCGGGCACGCTGGATGTCCGTAAAGATGTTGCCAGCGTCGAATTCCAGCCGCGTCTCGATAACGTTGAGATTGGTACCATCCTGAAAGCCTTCAACTACCCGATATCTCTGACCGGGCAGTTGACGCTGGCGGGTGACTTCTCCGGTACAAAAATTGATGCCGATGCTTTCCGTCGCGAGTGGCAGGGGCAGGCGCATGTTGATCTGAAAAACTCCCGAATGGAAGGCCTTAACTTCCAACAGCTGGTGCAGCAGGCGGTTGAACGCAGCAGTGATGTGAAAGCCCAGGAAAACTACGATAGCGCCACGCGCCTCGACAGCTTCACCACCGACCTGACGCTGGATAACGGACAACTTACTCTGGACAGCATGGAAGGTACCTCTTCCATGCTGTCACTGACGGGAGACGGTTCACTGGATCTGGTGAAAGAGACGGCGGACACCCGTTTTAATGTCAGGGTACTTTCCGGCTGGCAGGGTGAAAGTAAGCTGATTGACTTCCTGAAAGAGACGCCGATTCCGCTTAGCGTATATGGTAAATGGCAGGCGCTGAATTACAGCCTTCAGGTGGATCAGATTCTGCGTAAGCATCTGCAGGATGAAGCCAAACGTCGGCTTAACAGCTGGGCGGATCGTAATAAAGATTCACAGACAGGCAAAGATGTGAAAAAGCTGTTGGATAAGCTTTGATGTCTGTTGTGCCGGGTAAGGCGCTGCCGCCTCCCGGCTTTTTTTACACCTCAAAATCCAGCTCTTCTTCATCTCGCAGGGAGATGATCTGAACCTTCTGCACGCGATGGTTTTCAATCTGTAGCGTTTTAAGCAGATAGTCGCCCACCTGAACCTCTTCCCCCGGCTGCGGGATACGCTGCAAATACTCCATCAGCAGACCGGCGATGGTGTGATATTCACGTTTTTCATCCAGCGGTAGCGGTACATATTGCACCAGGTCCTCAAGCGGCATATGGCCGTTGGCCGTCCAGGAACCGTCAGCATTTTTCTGGATGTCATGGCGGGCATCAATCTCATCCACCTCGTTGGGTAAATTACCGGCGATGGTTTCCATCACGTCGCTGAGCGTGACCAGTCCTTCAACCGAACCAAACTCATCTACTACAAAAGCGAAGTGCGTGCGCGCGTTACGGAATTGCTCAAGAGCAGAGAGCAGGTGCAGCCCCTCCGGGAAAACCAGTGGCTGACGCACCAGGGCGCGCAGGTTTAACGCTTCACCGTGTAACTGCTGTTGCAGCAGGTCGATGACATGCACCACACCCAGTAACTCTTCCTCTTCCTCACCGCCAGTCACAACTACGCGGGTATGCTGATTTTTATCCAGCAAAGCGCGAATGTGTTCTTCCGGTGCTGTCAGGTCGATATGCTCAATGTCATGACGTGAAGTCATGATGCTGCTGACCGAACGCTGATTCAGATTGAGTACCCGCTCAATCATGAGCCGCTCCTGCGGATTGAAGATCTGCCCGTCGTTATGATCGGCCAGCATCGCAGAAGATTCGGCATCTAATTCCGCGTCCTCTTTTTGCCCGCTGAGCAGGCGCATCACGGTATCAGCGGTCCGCTGGCGCAGGCTCTGGTTTGCCGACAAAAAGCGACGACGGTTGAATATGGCGAGCTGGTTCAGGGATTCAATCATCACCGAGAAGCCGATCGCGGCGTACAGGTAGCCTTTTGGAATATGGAAGCCAAAACCGTCGGCGACCAGGCTAAAGCCAATCATCAGCAGGAAGCTCAGGCAGAGGATAACGATGGTCGGGTGGCTGTTCACAAACCGCGTTAACGCTTTGCTCGCCATGACCATCAGCGTGATGGCGATAATTACCGCAGCCATCATGACGGCAAGGTGGTCCACCATTCCGACGGCAGTGATCACTGAGTCCAGAGAGAAGACCGCATCCAGTACCACAATCTGTGCCACGACCGGCCAGAATTTAGCTCCCCGTCGCTGTGTGGGATTTTCGCTGTCTTTCCCTTCGAGCCGTTCGTTCAGTTCTACTGTGGCTTTGAACAACAGGAATAACCCGCCGAAGAGCATGATCAGGTCGCGGGCGCTAAAGCTGAGACTGTAGAGAGTAATCAGTGGCTTAGTTAGCGTGACAAGCCAGGAAATTGACGCCAGCAGCAGCAGTCGCATCGCCATCGCCAGCAGTAAGCCCGTTACGCGCGCGCGGTCGCGCTGGGAAGGGGGGAGCTTTTCAGCGAGGATGGCGATAAAGACCAGATTATCAATACCGAGAACTAATTCGATGACGACCAGCGTAACCAGCCCGGCCCAGATTGATGGATCGGCAATCCATTCCATAGTAATAGCAATACCTTCTGTTATATGACCAATGTCACACTTCGATCATGGATAAAGCTGAAAGAAATTGCAATGCCGGGCTGCGATTTCTCTTAATACGATGTACTAAACAGAGTGTCATTGATTGAAACTGTAAATAAGGTAAATGCGTAGATTTAATTACAGAAAGAAATTTTAGGATATATCGCAGCTAATGGTTTTTATTTTTATATTGTCAATATAAAGAAAATCCTAAAAGGTGAAAACTTTGCTCTTAATATTAATCTTAAAAACAGATATTGAGAGAGATGTCTCCTTGCCTGCTATTAGGTAAGCTGCAACAATTCTCCCGGCACCAAATGTTAAATCACGGTGTTGCAATTATTGTTTTGGTCTTCAGACAGGGTTATTCATTGTCCGTTGGATGTTTCAGGCGGTTGATATATTTCCAGAAGACCATCCTCAAGAGGGTGTCTATCCATAACACATTGTTTAGTCAGTGGATTGGTAACTGAAAGCCAAGGGCGGTAGCGTGTCTGAAAGCGTGTGAATCAGCCCCGGTTATTCTGTCAAGAGCCAATGGATGAATAAGCTTTTTTTAGGACTGATGCCAGTTATATTTCTATTTGATTAACTGCATGCTGAAACCCAATACAACACGAGCTTATTTAAATTGAACGGGATAATTACTCTGCCAAAGTGATAAATAATCAATGATGAAATCCAAAATGAAATTGATGCCATTATTGGTATCTGCACTCTTGATGAGCGGTTGTACGGTCTTTCCCGGCAGCAATATGTCCACGATGGGCAAGGACGTGATTAAACAACAAGATGCCGATTTTGATCTCGACAAAATGGTGAATGTTTATCCGCTCACGCCGCGTCTGGTGGAACAATTGCGTCCACGTCCAAATGTTGCCCAGCCGAATATGTCTCTGGACCAGGAGATCGCCGCTTACCAGTACCGCGTGGGGCCGGGTGACGTTATCAACGTGACCGTCTGGGATCACCCTGAACTGACCACCCCTGCGGGTCAGTACCGTAGCTCAAGCGACACCGGGAACTGGGTGCAATCTGACGGCACCATGTTCTATCCCTATATCGGCAAAGTGCATGTTGCCGGAAAAACGCTTGCCGAGATCCGTAGTGATATTACCGGCCGCTTAGCGCAGTACATCGCTGACCCGCAGGTGGACGTTAATATCGCCGCATTCCGCTCGCAAAAGGCCTATATCTCCGGCCAGGTGAACAAATCAGGTCAGCAGGCCATCACCAACGTCCCACTGACTGTGCTGGACGCCATTAACTCTGCGGGTGGCTTAACCGATGGTGCCGACTGGCGCAACGTGGTGCTGACCCACAACGGTAAAGAGCAGCGTATTTCGCTGCAGGCTCTGATGCAAAACGGCGATCTGACCCAGAACCGACTGCTCTATCCGGGCGACATTCTTTACGTGCCACGCAATGACGATCTGAAAGTCTTCGTGATGGGGGAGGTGAAGAAACAGAGCACCCTCAAAATGGACTTCAGCGGTATGACCCTGACCGAAGCGCTGGGCAATGCGGAAGGTATCGATCTGACCTCGTCTAACGCCAGCGGCATCTTTGTGATCCGTCCGCTGAAAGGTGAGGGCAGCGCGAAAGGCAAGATCGCCAACATTTATCAGTTGGATATGTCCGATGCGACCTCTCTGGTAATGGCCACGGAGTTCCGTCTCCAGCCATACGATGTGGTGTACGTCACCACCGCGCCGGTTGCCCGCTGGAACCGCCTGATCAACCAGTTGCTGCCAACCATCAGTGGCGTTCGCTACATGACGGATACGGCGCGCGACATTCATACCTGGTAATCCATGATGTTTAACAAAATTCTGGTGGTATGCGTGGGGAACATTTGCCGTTCCCCCACGGCTGAAAGGTTGCTGAAACAGTACCAGCCTGCATTGGTCGTTGAGTCCGCAGGGCTGGGGGCGCTAGTCGGCAAAGGCGCTGATGAGCATGCAGCGAGCGTGGCCCGGGATCATAACCTTTCTCTTGATGGCCACATTGCCCGCCAGGTCACAGGCCGGATGTGCCGTGAATATGACCTGATCCTGACGATGGAAAAACGCCATATTCATGCGCTGTGCGATATCGCTCCGGAGATGCGCGGCAAGGTGATGCTGTTTGGTCACTGGGACAATGAACGCGAAATCCCTGACCCGTATCGCAAAAGCCATGAGGCCTTCGAGGCGGTTTACACCTTACTTGACCAGTCTGCCCAACAATGGGCGCAGGCACTGAAAGCTCAGCAGGGATAACAATGACAGAAAAAACAAGACTTTCTGCCGCCCCGACTTCGGGCAGTGATGAAATTGATATTGGGCGCCTGGTCGGCACGGTCGTAGAGGCAAAGTGGTGGGTGCTTGGGATCACCGCCGTGTTTGCCGCGGCCGCTGTCGTCTATACGCTGTTCGCAACGCCTATCTACAGCGCTGATGCGCTGGTGCAGATCGAGCAGAATACCGGCAACTCGCTGGTGCAGGATATCGGCTCTGCGCTGGCGAACAAACCGCCTGCCTCCGACGCTGAAATCCAGCTGATCCAGTCACGTCTGGTGCTGGGTAAAACGGTTCACGACCTCGGGCTCGATATCTCCGTCACCAAAAATACCTTCCCGATATTTGGTGCGGGCTGGGATCGGTTGATGGGCAGAAACAACGACACGGTGAAGGTCACAGACTTCGTGCTGCCGAAAGGGGCAGCCGATCAGACCTTTACCCTGACGGTGCTCGGCCCGAAACAGTATCAGTTGACCAGCGACGCGGGCTTTAGCGCGCGCGGCGAAGTGGGACAGATGCTGACCAAAGAGGGCGTCAGCATGATGGTCAGCGCGATTAACGCCCACGAAGGGGGGGAATTCACCGTCACCAAATTCTCCACGCTGGGGATGATCAACAATCTGCAAAACAACCTGACCGTCACTGAAAACGGTAAGGACACCGGCGTGCTGAGCATGACCTTTACCGGTGAAGATAAAGATCAGATTCGCAATATTCTGAACAGTATCACCCGCAACTATCTTGAGCAAAACGTTGAGCGTAAGTCGGCGGAAGCGGCGAAAAGCCTGGCCTTCCTCGCGAAACAGCTCCCGGAAGTGCGCGCCCATCTGGATGAGGCCGAGAACAAGCTGAACGCCTATCGTCAGGATAAAGACTCTGTCGACCTGCCGCTGGAAGCAAAGTCAGTTCTTGATTCAATGGTCAACATTGATGCTCAGCTCAACGAGTTGACCTTCAAAGAGGCGGAGATTTCCAAGCTCTATACCAAACGTCACCCGGCCTACCGCACGCTGCTTGAGAAACGCCGCACGCTGGAAGAGGAAAAGGCAAAGCTCAACGGTCGCGTGACTGCGATGCCGAAAACGCAGCAGGAGATCGTGCGTCTGACCCGCGACGTGGAATCGGGCCAGCAGGTTTACATGCAGCTGCTGAACAAACAGCAGGAGCTGAAAATCACCGAAGCCAGTACCGTCGGGGACGTCCGTATTGTTGACCCGGCCATTACTCAACCCGGTGTGCTGAAGCCGAAGAAAGCGCTGATCATTCTCGGGAGCATTATTCTTGGCCTGATGCTCTCCATCGTTGGCGTGCTGCTGCGCTCGCTGTTTAACCGCGGTATCGAAAGCCCGCAGGTGCTGGAAGAGAACGGTATCAACGTCTACGCCAGCATCCCGCTGTCTGAATGGCAAAAATCCCGTGACAGCGTCAAAACCATCAAAGGCGTTAAGCGTTACAAACAGAGCCAGCTGCTGGCGGTGGGTAACCCGACTGACCTCGCCATCGAAGCGATCCGCAGCCTGCGTACCAGCCTGCACTTTGCCATGATGCAGGCCAAAAACAACGTCCTGATGTTAACCGGCGTCAGCCCGTCAATCGGTAAGACCTTCGTCTGCGCCAACCTGGCGGCGGTGGTCAGCCAGACCAACAAGCGTGTGCTGCTGATCGACTGCGATATGCGCAAAGGCTATACCCACGAACTGCTGGGCACCAACAACGTTAACGGTCTGTCGGAAATTCTGCTGGGTAAAGGTGAGATCGGCCAGAGTGCGAAACCGACAACGATCCCGAAATTCGACCTGATCCCACGTGGACAGATTCCGCCGAACCCATCTGAACTGCTGATGAGCGAGCGTTTTGCCGAACTGGTGGAGTGGGCAAGTAAGCATTACGACCTGGTGCTAATCGATACTCCGCCAATTCTGGCCGTGACCGATGCCGCCGTGGTTGGCCGTCTTGCTGGTACTACGTTGATGGTCGCGCGCTATGCGGTGAACACCATTAAAGAAGTGGAAACCAGTCTGAGCCGCTTCGAGCAGAACGGGATTGAGGTCAAAGGGGTGATCCTGAACTCCATCTTCCGTCGCGCGAGTGGGTATCAGGATTACGGTTACTACGAGTACGAATACAAATCTGACAGCAAATAAAAATCCCCCTCACCCTGACCCTCTCCTCTGAGGGGAGAGCCGCTTTTCCCCCTCTCCCTCCGGGAGAGGGGCGGGGTGAGGGATAAGGGGAAGACCATGACCACACAACGCCCTTTAGTTTCAATCTATATGCCGACATGGAATCGTCAGCAGCTGGCGATCCGTGCAATCAAATCTGTACTGCGACAGGATTACGATAACTGGGAGCTGATCATCGTTGATGACTGTTCCTCCTCTTTCGAGCAATTGCAGAAATTTGTGGCCGACCTCAACGACCCGCGCGTGATGTATACGCATAACGAGATTAATTCCGGCGCGTGTGCAGTACGCAATCAGGCGATCACGCAGGCCAAAGGGCAATACCTGACCGGAATTGATGACGATGACGAATGGACGCCGAACCGTCTGTCGACATTCCTGTCACACAAGGAACAGTTGGTCACGCATGCTTTCCTGTATGCCAACGATTATGTCTGTCAGGGCGAAGTCTACTCGCAGCCTGCCAGCCTGCCGTTGTACCCGAAATCACCGTACTCCCGCCGCCTGTTCTACAAGCGTAACATTATTGGTAACCAGGTCTTTACCTGGGCGTGGCGCTTTAAAGAGTGCCTGTTTGATACCGAACTCAAGGCCGCGCAGGATTACGACATCTTCCTTCGGATGGTGGTGGAATACGGTGAGCCGTGGAAAGTGGAAGAGGCCACGCAGATCCTGCATATCAACCACGGGGAGATGCAAATCACCTCCTCGCCGAAGAAATTCTCGGGTTACTTCCATTTTTACCGCAAGCACAAGGACAAGTTTGACCGTGCCAGCCGGAAGTATCAGCTCTTTACCCTCTATCAGATCCGCAACAAGCGCATGAACTGGCGCACGCTGCTGACATTGCTCTCCGTGCGTAACGGCAAGCGTCTGGCTGACGGGCTTCGGGGGAAATAATGTTTCTGGAAGATTGCCGCGCAAACAGCTGGAGCCTGCGCCCGTGCTGCATGGTCCTGGCCTACCGCATCGCGCACTTTTGCTCGGTGTGGCGTAAGAAAAATGTGCTGAACAATATCTGGGCGGCACCGGTGCTGGTGCTGTACCGCATCATCACCGAATGCTTTTTTGGTTATGAGATTCAGGCCGCAGCCACCATTGGCCGCCGCTTTACCATCCACCACGGCTATGCGGTGGTGATCAACAAGTTCGTGGTCGCCGGGGATGATTTCACTATTCGTCATGCGGTCACCATCGGTAACCGTGGGCCAGACAGTCTGGCGTGCCCGGTTATCGGCAATAACGTTGAGCTGGGCGCGAACGTGGTGATCATTGGCGATATTACGATTGGTAATAACGTCACCATTGGCGCTGGCAGCGTGGTGCTGGACAGCATTCCGGATAACGCGCTGGTGGTGGGAGAAAAAGCCCGCGTGAAGGTGATTAAATGAATATTCTGCAATTTAACGTACGCCTCGCAGAAGGCGGGGCGGCCGGCGTGGCGCTGGATCTGCATCAGCGTGCGCTGCAAAAAGGGTTACAGTCCCGTTTTGTCTATGGCTATGGCAAAGGGGGTAAGAAAAGCGTTAGCCACGATCGCTATCCGCAGGTGTTGAAACAGACCCCACGATTGACGTCGATCGCCAACATTGCGCTGTTCCGCCTGTTTAACCGCGATCTGTTTGGCAACCTGAATAACCTCTACCGCACCGTGACGCGAACCACCGGTCCGGTGGTGCTGCATTTTCATGTGTTGCACAGCTACTGGCTCAACCTGGAAGAGGTGGTGGCGTTTTGTGAGAACGTGCAGGCACATAAACCGGACACCCGCTTTGTCTGGACGCTGCACGATCACTGGAGCGTGACCGGCCGCTGTGCGTTTACCGACGGTTGCGAAGGCTGGAAAAATAACTGCCGGAAATGCCCGACATTAAGTAACTACCCACCGGTGAAAGTGGATCGTGCTCATCAACTGGTGGAGGGTAAGCGCCAGCTGTTCCGCGACATGCTTTGGCTGGGGTGCACGTTTATCTCCCCAAGCCAGCATGTGGCGGATGCGTTCAACAGCCTTTACGGGGCAGGGCGCTGCAAGATTATCAACAACGGCATCGACGTGGCGACGGAAGCCATTCTTGCCGAGCTGACTCCGGTGGCCGAAACCACGGGCAAACCGAAAATCGCTATCGTTGCGCATGACCTGCGTTACGACGGTAAAACCAATCAGCAGCTGGTGCGCGACATGATGGCGCTGGGCGACAACATCGAGCTGCATACCTTCGGCAAGTTTTCCCCGTTCGAAGGGACAAACGTGGTCAATCACGGGTTTGAAACCGACAAACGCAAACTGATGAGTGCACTGAACGAAATGGATGCCTTGGTGTTCAGCTCCCGCGTGGATAACTACCCCCTGATCCTTTGCGAAGCACTCTCTATCGGCGTGCCGGTGATTGCCACCCACAGCGACGCTGCGCGCGAAGTGCTGGAAAAATCGGGCGGTAAAACGTTCGCTGAAAACGAGGTGCTGCCGCTGGTGCAACTGCCGAAAGCCGATATCGCGCAGGCCGTATTTGGTACTGACCTGGAATCGTTCCGCAAGCGCAGCCGCAAGGCCTACAGTGGACAACAGATGCTGGAGGAGTATGTCTCGTTCTATCAGAATCTGTAGTTATCTCCTGCTGCCGCTGATCTACCTGCTGGTTAACGTTAAGATTGCCCAGCTTGGCGAAAGCTTCCCGATAACTATCGTCACTTTCTTGCCTGTCCTGCTTCTGCTGTATGTCGATAAAATCAACCTTAAGAAGCTGATGATTGCCCTGGGGATGGGGACGGGCCTGACGCTATTTAACTACATCTTTGGTCAGTCACTGGATGCCAGTAAATACGTCACCTCGACCATGCTGTTTGTTTATATTGTCATTATTATCGGAATGGTCTGGAGTATTCGGTTTAAAACCATTTCTCCACACAATTATCGGAAAATCCTTAGGTTCTTTTATATTGCCGTTGCGTTAATTGTTATGCTTGCCGCACTGGAAATGGCACAAATTATTCTCACAGGTGGTAGTAGCCTGATGGAGATAATTTCGAAATATCTCATTTACAGTAACAGCTATGTATTGAACTTCATCAAGTTTGGCGGAAAGCGTACTACGGCCCTCTATTTTGAACCGGCGTTTTTCGCTCTGGCGTTAATCTCAATTTGGCTCAGCATCAAACAGTTTGGTATCAAAACGCCTAAGACCGATGCTATGATTCTTGCAGGAATTGTTCTGTCAGGATCGTTCTCGGGGGTAATGACATTTATCCTGTTTTACCTGCTGGAGTGGGCGTTCCAGTACCTGAACAAAGAGGCAATTAAGAAAAAACTGCCGCTGGCAATTATCTCCCTGACGGTATTCATGGTCGGCGTGATATTTGCTTTCCCGTACATCTCAGAACGTCTGGGTGATTTGGGAACGGAAGGGTCTTCATCTTATTATCGCATCATTGGTCCGCTGGTGATGGTGGGTTATTCCTTAACCCATATTGATGGTGTAGTAAGATTTGGCTCACTTTACGAATATGTTGCATCATTCGGAATCTTTAACGGTGCGGATGTCGGTAAAACCATAGACAATGGTCTGTATCTGTTAATTATTTATTTTTCGTGGTTTGCCGTACTGTTGACAATTTGGTATCTGTTTAAAGTTTTCAAAATGATGATTAACGCGTTTGGTGATAACCAGAACTTTCGCGTGCAGCTTTATCTGTTTACACCAGTGTCGCTGTTTTTTACCGGTTCAATATTTAGCCCGGAATATGCTTTCTTAATTGTTTGTCCGTTTATTCTGCGTAAAGCGCTTAATATTACGAATTCATGACGAGGTGGTCTTATGTTTCTAAGCGTCATTACTGTCGCTTTTCGTAATTACGAAGGGGTGGTAAAAACCTGGCGCTCGCTGCGCAATCTGGCGCGCGATCCGAGCCTTACCTTTGAGTGGATCGTGGTTGATGGCGGGTCGAACGATGGCACGGCGGAGTTTCTGGAAAAACTCAACGGTGAGTTCAACTTACGCTACATCAGTGAGAAAGATAAAGGCATCTACGATGCGATGAATAAAGGCATTGAGATGGCGAAGGGTCGCTATGCGATCTTCCTGAATTCGGGTGATGTGTTCCACGATGACGTGGCGATGTTTGCCCGACAGCTGGCTCGCCAGAAAGAAGAGGCCATGTTTATTGGCGATGCGCTGCTCGATTTCGGGGATGGACATAAAGTTTGCCGCAGTGCGAAGCCGGGTTGGTATATCTATCACAGTCTACCCGCCAGTCATCAGGCCATTTTCTTTCCGGTAAAAGGTCTGAAAAAACAGCCGTACGACTTGCAGTTTAAAGTGTCATCCGATTATGCGCTGGCAGCCAGTTTATATAAGTCTGGCTACCCGTTCCGTCGAATTAAGGGGCTGGTGTCCGAATTTTCCATGGGCGGTGTATCCACTTCGAACAACCTGGAGTTGTGCCAGGATGCAAAAAACGTACAGCGAAAAATATTGCGCGTGCCGGCCTTCTGGGCAGAACTGTCTTATTTATTACGTCTGAAAACCACAGGTAAAACCAAAGCCTTATATAACAAAGCCTGAAATATAAGGAAACGCAATGCAGGATCTTAAAGGATTCACCGTGCCGAAAGGTTTTCGCGGGGGCAACGGTATTAAGGTGCAGTTGTGGTGGGTCGTTCAGGCAACGTTATTTGCCTGGTCGCCGCAAATACTCTACCGCTGGCGAGCATTCTTATTGCGGCTGTTTGGCGCAAAAATCGGAAAAAACGTAGTTATTCGCCCGTCGGTAAAAATTACCTATCCCTGGAAATTAACGCTTGGGGATTACGCATGGGTAGGGGATGACGCGGTGTTATATACCCTTGGCGAAATTACGATTGGCGCAAATTCGGTGGTTTCACAGAAGTGTTATCTGTGTACCGGCAGCCACGACTTTATGAGTCAGCATTTTGATATTACCGCGTCACCTATTGCGATCGGTGAAAAATGCTGGCTGGCGACAGATGTTTTTGTTGCACCGGGTGTTTCTGTTGGCGATGGCACGGTAGTGGGTGCCCGCAGCAGCGTTTTTAAATCGCTACCGGCAAATAAAGTTTGCCGTGGCAACCCCGCAGTGGTGATACGCGAACGCGTTGAAACTGATTAAATTCATAAGTAGAGGAATAAAACATGTCTAAAGTCGCTCTCATCACCGGCGTTACCGGGCAGGATGGTTCTTACCTGGCAGAGTTACTGCTGGAAAAAGGGTATGAAGTGCACGGTATTAAACGTCGTGCGTCGTCTTTCAACACTGAACGTGTGGATCATATTTATCAGGATCCACACGCGGCGAACCCTAAATTCCACCTGCACTACGGCGACCTGACCGATACCTCCAACCTGACCCGTATTCTGCAGGAAGTGCAGCCAGATGAAGTGTACAACCTGGGCGCGATGAGCCACGTGGCGGTTTCCTTCGAATCCCCGGAATACACCGCTGACGTTGATGCCATGGGCACGCTGCGTCTGCTGGAAGCGATCCGCTTCCTCGGCCTTGAGAAGAAAACCCGCTTCTACCAGGCATCCACCTCCGAACTGTATGGCCTGGTGCAGGAAATTCCGCAGAAAGAGACCACGCCGTTCTACCCGCGTTCTCCGTATGCAGTAGCAAAACTCTACGCCTACTGGATCACCGTGAACTACCGTGAATCCTACGGCATGTATGCCTGTAACGGCATCCTGTTCAACCACGAATCTCCACGCCGCGGCGAAACCTTCGTGACCCGCAAAATCACCCGCGCTATCGCGAACATCGCGCAGGGTCTGGAATCGTGCCTGCACCTCGGCAACATGGACTCCCTGCGTGACTGGGGCCATGCCAAAGACTACGTGAAAATGCAGTGGATGATGCTGCAGCAGGACAAACCAGAAGACTTCGTCATCGCGACCGGCGTGCAGTATTCCGTCCGTCAGTTCGTTGAAATGGCTGCGGCACAGCTGGGCATCAAACTGCGCTTTGAAGGCACCGGCGTGGATGAGAAGGGCATTGTGGTTTCCGTAACTGGCCACGACGCACCGGGCGTGAAGCCAGGCGACGTGATTGTTCAGGTTGACCCGCGTTACTTCCGTCCTGCTGAAGTGGAAACCCTGCTCGGCGACCCAACCAAAGCGCACGAGACCCTGGGCTGGAAACCCGAGACCACTCTGCAGGAGATGGTTTCCGAGATGGTAGCCAAAGATCTTGAAGCAGCGAAAAAACACTCCCTGCTCAAGTCTCATGGCTACGAGGTTGCCATCGCGCTGGAGTCCTGAGAATGACAAAACAACGTATTTTTGTCGCCGGTCATCGCGGAATGGTGGGTTCCGCGATTGTTCGCCAGCTGGAGCAGCGCGGTGACGTTGAAGTCGTTGTCCGCACGCGTGACGAGCTAAACCTGCTCGATAGCCGTGCGGTACAGGACTTCTTTGCAAACGAACGCATTGACCAGGTGTATCTGGCGGCGGCGAAGGTGGGGGGCATTGTCGCTAACAACACCTACCCGGCGGATTTCATCTACGAGAACATGATGATTGAGAGCAACATCATTCACGCGGCGCACCTGCACAACGTGAATAAGCTGTTGTTCCTCGGCTCATCCTGTATCTACCCGAAAATGGCAAAGCAGCCCATCGCCGAAAGCGAACTGCTGCAGGGGACGCTGGAAGCGACCAACGAACCTTACGCCATCGCCAAGATTGCCGGGATCAAGCTGTGCGAGTCTTACAACCGTCAGTATAACCGCGACTATCGCTCGGTGATGCCGACCAACCTGTACGGGCCGCACGACAACTTCCACCCGAGCAACTCGCACGTGATCCCGGCGCTGTTGCGTCGTTTTCACGAGGCGACCGCCGAGAACGCGCCGGATGTGGTGGTGTGGGGCAGCGGCACGCCAATGCGTGAATTCCTGCACGTGGACGACATGGCGGCCGCCAGCATTCACGTGATGGAGCTGGATCGCGAGGTGTGGCAGGAGAACACCGAGCCAATGCTGTCGCACATCAACGTCGGTACCGGCATTGACTGCACCATCCGCGAGCTGGCGCAAACCATCGCGCAGGTGGTGGGCTACAAAGGCCGCGTGGTGTTTGACGCCACCAAACCGGACGGCACGCCGCGCAAACTGCTGGACGTGACCCGTCTGCATCAGTTGGGCTGGTATCACGAGGTGTCACTGGAACAGGGACTGGCCAGTACCTACCAGTGGTTCCTGGAAAACCAGCACCGCTTCCGGGGGTAACGATGTTTTTAAGTCAGGAAGATTTTGCCACGATCGTTCGTTCCACTCCGCTCATCTCAATAGATTTGATTGTGGAGAACGAACGCGGCGAGTTCTTGCTGGGGAAACGAACCAACCGTCCTGCACAGGGCTTCTGGTTCGTGCCCGGCGGGCGCGTGCAGAAGGATGAGATGCTAAGCGATGCGTTTGAGCGTCTCACTCTGGCAGAACTGGGCCTTAAGCTGCCGATGGCGGCGGGCCAGTTTTACGGGGTCTGGCAGCACTTCTATGACGATAACTTTTCGGGCACCGGGTTCAGCACGCACTACATCGTGCTGGGGTTCCGCCTGAAGGTGCATGAGGCAGACCTGCGTCTGCCTGATGCTCAGCATGACGACTACCGCTGGCAGACGCCAGAGGCGTTGCTCGCGAGCGACAACGTCCACGACAACAGTCGGGCGTATTTCCTGGCAGATCGTCAGTCCGGAGTGCCGGGATGTTACACGAAATCATTCAGCCTGAATCAAGGCGGCAAGTCTGGGAATCCCCAGGAGCTTGCTGAAGCAAGTGACTGGGGTGAGCAGACGCAGCCAACGCAGAGTCAGGTTGAAGGATGAAGTGTATGAAAATTTTAGTGTATGGAATCAACTACTCACCGGAGCTAACCGGTATCGGGAAATACACCGGCGAGATGGTCGAGTGGATGGCGAGCCAGGGACATGACGTGCGGGTCATTACCGCGCCGCCGTACTACCCGGAATGGAAAGTGGGCGAGCGTTACTCAAGCTGGCGCTACCGGCGCGAAGAGGGGGCGGCTACCGTCTGGCGCTGCCCGCTGTATGTGCCTAAGCAGCCGTCAACGCTGAAACGCTTGATTCACCTTGGCAGCTTTGCCCTGAGCAGTTTTTTCCCGCTGATGGCGCAACGTCGCTGGAAGCCGGATCGCATCATCGGCGTGGTGCCGACGCTGTTTTGCACGCCAGGCATGCGCCTGCTGGGCAAACTCTCCGGCGCGCGCACCTTGCTGCATATTCAGGATTATGAAGTGGACGCCATGCTTGGCCTGGGGATGGCAGGCAAAAGTAAAGGCGGCAAAGTGGCGAAACTCGCCAGCGCGTTTGAGCGTAGCGGTCTGCATAACGTGGATTATGTCTCGACCATCTCGCGCTCAATGATGAACAAAGCGCAGGAGAAGGGCGTTCCGGCTCAGAAGGTGATCTTCTTCCCCAACTGGTCAGAAGTGGCGCGTTTTCGCGACGTGACTGAAAGTGACGCTCAGGCGCTACGCGCCCAGCTCGGTTTGCCTGATGATCAAAAAATCATTCTTTATTCAGGCAACATCGGTGAAAAGCAGGGGCTGGAGAGCGTGATTGAAGCGGCCCAGTTGCTCAGCAAGCAGCCATGGATGTTTGTGATTGTCGGGCAGGGCGGTGGAAAGGCGCGGCTGGAAAAAATGGCAAGCGAACGCGGCCTGACCAACGTGAAATTCTTCCCGCTTCAGTCCTACGAAGCTCTGCCTGCGCTGCTGAAGATGGGCGATTGCCATCTGGTTGTGCAGAAGCGCGGCGCGGCGGATGCGGTGCTGCCGTCCAAACTGACGAATATTCTGGCAGTGGGTGGCAACGCGGTGATTACAGCAGAAGCCGAAACAGAATTAGGCCAGCTGTGTAACAGCTATCCGGGGATTGCCGTGTGCGTGGAGCCGGAATCGGTCCCGGCGCTGGTCACCGGCATTCAACAGGCACTGGCCATGCCAAAAGTGAATACGGTGGCACGTGAATATGCCGAACGCACGCTCGAAAAAGAGAACGTGTTGAGCCAATTTATTGCAGATATACGGGGATAAATCATGAGTCAAACCACTTTGTATCCGGTTGTGATGGCTGGTGGCTCTGGTAGCCGGTTGTGGCCGCTGTCCCGCGTGCTCTATCCAAAACAGTTCCTCTGCCTGAAAGGGGATCTCACTATGCTGCAGACCACGGTGAACCGTCTGCATGGCGTGGAGTGTGAAAGCCCGGTGGTGATTTGTAACGAGCAGCACCGTTTTATCGTGGCTGAGCAATTGCGCCAGCTGAATAAACTCACCGAAAACATCATTCTGGAGCCGGCCGGTCGTAATACCGCGCCTGCTATCGCTCTGGCAGCACTGGCAGCAAAACGCAGCAGTCCGGATTGCGACCCGCTGATGCTGGTGCTGGCGGCAGACCACGTTATTCAGCAGGAAGAGGCGTTTCGCAATGCAGTGCGTGCGGCCATTCCTTATGCCGAAAGCGGCAAACTGGTGACGTTCGGCATCGTGCCGGATCTCCCGGAAACCGGCTATGGCTACATTCGCCGTGGCAGCGTGACGCCTGGTGAAGGCGACAGCGTGGCGTTTGACGTGGCGCAGTTTGTTGAAAAACCGAATCTGGAAACCGCGCAGGCCTATGTCGCCAGCGGTGAATACTACTGGAACAGCGGGATGTTCCTGTTCCGCGCCGGACGCTATCTGGAAGAACTGGAAAAATATCGCCCGGATATTCTGAACGCCTGCGAAAAGGCGATGGCAGTGGTGGACCCGGATCTCGACTTTATCCGCGTGGATGAAGAGGCTTTCCTCGCCTGCCCGGAAGAGTCTATTGACTATGCGGTGATGGAACGCACGGCTGACGCCGTCGTGGTACCGATGGATGCGGGCTGGAGCGATGTTGGCTCCTGGTCATCGCTTTGGGAGATCAGTGCCCACACCCCGGAGGGAAATGTCCACCATGGTGATGTAATCAGCCATAAGACGGAAAACAGCTACGTTTACGCTGAATCCGGGCTGGTTACCACGGTGGGCGTGAAAGATCTGGTGGTGGTGCAAACGAAAGACGCGGTGTTGATTGCCGACCGTAACGCGGTGCAGGACGTTAAAAAAGTGGTGGAGAAGATTAAGGCCGATGGTCGTCATGAACACCACATTCACCGCGAAGTGTACCGTCCGTGGGGGAAATATGACTCCATCGACGCGGGCGATCGCTATCAGGTGAAACGCATCACCGTGAAACCGGGTGAGGGTCTGTCCGTTCAGATGCACCATCACCGCGCCGAGCACTGGGTGGTGGTGGCAGGTACCGCGAAAGTCACCATTGACGGTGAAGTCAAACTGCTGGGTGAAAACGAGTCCATTTATATTCCGCTGGGGGCGACGCATTGTCTGGAGAACCCCGGGAAAATTCCGCTCGACTTAATTGAAGTGCGTTCTGGCTCATATCTGGAAGAGGACGATATCGTGCGCTTCCAGGACCGCTACGGGCGCGTGTAACACCGTCTTTAACGCCGGATGGCGCTTCGCTTATCCGGCTTACGAATGAATAAAAACAATTTTGCCTGTTAATCGGGCGGGCCGACTGTTGCCTGAAAAAGGGGTCATCATGGAAAAGTTAACCTGTTTTAAAGCCTACGATATTCGCGGCAAGCTGGGCGAAGAGCTGAATGAAGACATCGCGTGGCGCATTGGTCGCGCGTACGGTGAATATTTAAAACCGCAGACCATCGTGTTGGGCGGCGACGTGCGTCTGACCAGTGAGTCCCTGAAGCTGGCGCTGGCGAAAGGGCTGCAGGATGCGGGTGTGGACGTGCTGGATATCGGTCTCTCCGGGACCGAAGAGATTTACTTTGCCACCTTCCACCTGGGCGTGGACGGTGGTATCGAAGTAACGGCCAGCCACAACCCGATGGACTACAACGGCATGAAGCTGGTGCGCAAGGGCGCGCGCCCAATCAGCGGCGACACCGGCCTTCGCGACGTGCAGCGTCTGGCGGAAGCTAACGATTTCCCGCCGGTGAACGACGCGAAGCGCGGCAGCTACAAAAAAATCCATCTGCAAAAAGAGTACATCGACCACCTGCTGGGCTACATCAACGTGGCAAACCTCAAGCCGCTGAAGCTGGTGATTAACTCCGGTAACGGCGCGGCCGGTCCGGTTGTCGATGCCCTGGAAGCCCGCTTTAAGGCGCTGAACGTGCCGGTGACCTTCATCAAAGTGCACAACACCCCGGACGGCAACTTCCCGAACGGTATTCCTAACCCGCTGCTGCCGGAGTGCCGCGACGACACCCGCAACGCGGTGATTGAGCACGGCGCGGACATGGGCATCGCCTTTGACGGCGATTTCGACCGCTGCTTCCTGTTCGACGAGAAAGGGCAGTTCATCGAGGGCTACTACATTGTCGGCCTGCTGGCGGAAGCGTTCCTTGAGAAAAATCCGGGGGCGAAAATCATTCACGACCCGCGTCTCTCCTGGAATACCGTCGATGTGGTGTCCGCGGCAGGCGGCACGCCGGTGATGTCCAAAACCGGCCACGCCTTCATCAAAGAGCGCATGCGCGAAGAAGACGCCATCTACGGCGGCGAGATGAGCGCCCACCACTACTTCCGTGATTTTGCCTACTGCGACAGCGGGATGATCCCATGGCTGCTGGTCACCGAGCTGCTGTGCCTGAAGGGACAGACGCTGGGCGAGCTGGTACGCGACCGTATGGCGGCGTTCCCGGCGAGCGGGGAGATCAACAGCAAGCTGGCGCAGCCGGCCGAGGCCATTGCCCGCGTGGAGCACCACTTTGCCCTGCACGCGCTGGAAATTGACCGCACGGACGGCATCAGCATGGCGTTCCCGCAGTGGCGCTTCAACCTGCGCTCGTCTAACACCGAGCCGGTGGTGCGCCTGAACGTGGAATCCCGTGCGGATACTGCGCTAATGGAAGCACGAACGAAGGACATTCTGGCGCTGTTGAATCAGTAAAAATTGCCCCTCCCCGCGGGAGGGGGAACCGAAAACAGGAACAACGATGACGAATCTAAAAAAACGCGAGCGAGCGAGAACGAATGCATCGTTAATCTCTATGGTGCAGCGTTTTTCTGATATCACCATCATGGTCGGTGGATTATGGGCGGTGTGTCGGATCGGCGGGCTACCGTTCTTATACATGCATCTGCTGATGGCATTGATTGCGCTGGTTGTGTTTCAGATGATCGGCGGGATGACGGATTTCTACCGCTCGTGGCGCGGTGTGAAAATGACCACCGAACTGATGCTGCTGCTGCAGAACTGGACCTTAAGCCTGATCTTCAGCGCGGGTCTGGTGGCGTTTAGCCATGATTTCGATAATCGCCTCGTGACCTATCTGTGCTGGTATCTGCTCACCAGCGTTGGCATGGTGGTCTGCCGTTCCCTGATCCGCTTTGGCGCGGGCTGGCTGCGTAACCGGGGTTATAACCGTCGCTTTGTCGCCGTGGCCGGTGATTTGCCGGTGGGGCAGGTGCTGCTCGACAGCTTCCGCAAAGAGCCGTGGTTAGGTTTTGAAGTGGTCGGGATTTATCACGAACCTAAGCCTGGCGGCGTGCCTGCGGGCTGGGCCGGCAATTATGACCAGCTTATCGACGATGCGAAAGCCGGCAAAATTCACAACGTCTACATTGCCATGCAGATGAAAGACGAATCCCGCATTAAGAAACTGATGCGTGAACTGGCGGATACCACCTGTTCGGTGATCCTGATCCCGGACGTCTTTACCTTCAACATTCTTCACTCCCGTATTGAAGAGGTGAACGGTGTGCCGGTCGTACCGCTGTACGACACGCCGCTGTCGGGTATTAACCGCGTGCTAAAGCGCCTGGAAGATATCGTGCTCTCTTCGCTGATTTTGCTGCTGATCTCTCCGGTGCTGTGCTGCATAGCGCTGGCGGTAAAGCTGAGCTCTCCGGGGCCGGTCATCTTCCGCCAAACCCGCTACGGTATGGACGGTAAGCCGATCATGGTGTGGAAATTCCGCTCCATGAAGGTGATGGAGAATGACAAGGTGGTGACGCAGGCAACGCAGAACGATCCGCGCGTCACCCGCGTGGGTAACTTCCTGCGCCGTACCTCACTTGATGAGCTGCCGCAGTTTATCAATGTGTTCACCGGTGGGATGTCGATTGTTGGCCCGCGTCCGCATGCGGTGGCGCATAACGAACAGTACCGCTCGCTGATTGAAGGTTACATGCTGCGCCATAAAGTGAAGCCAGGTATTACCGGCTGGGCGCAGATCAACGGCTGGCGCGGAGAAACCGACACGCTGGAAAAAATGGAAAAACGCGTTGAGTTTGACCTGGAGTACATCCGCGAATGGAGTCTCTGGTTCGATATCAAGATCGTCTTTCTGACCATCTTCAAAGGTTTCGTGAACAAAGCGGCGTACTAAGATGAGCTTACGTGAAAAAACCATCAGCGGCGCCAAGTGGTCAGCGATGGCGACCATCGTCATTATTGGCCTCGGCCTGGTGCAGATGACCGTTCTGGCGCGCATTATTGATAATCACCAGTTCGGTCTGCTGACCGTTTCGCTGGTGATTATCGCCCTGGCCGATACGCTGTCTGACTTTGGTATCGCCAACTCGATTATCCAGCGCAAAGAAATCAGCCATCTTGAACTGACCACGCTCTACTGGCTGAACGTGGGGCTGGGGATTTTCGTGTTTGTGCTGGTGTTCCTGCTGAGCGACACCATCGCCAGCGTGCTGCATAACCCGGATCTCGCCCCGCTGATGCGTACGCTGTCGTTTGCCTTTGTAGTGATCCCGCACGGGCAGCAGTTCCGCGCGCTGATGCAAAAAGAGCTGGAGTTCAACAAGATCGGCATGATCGAGACCAGTGCCGTACTGGCGGGCTTTACCTTCACCGTGGTGAGCGCCCATTTCTGGCCGCTGGCGATGACCGCCATTCTGGGGTATCTGGTTAACTCTGCCGTACGTACGCTGCTGTTCGGTTATTTTGGCCGCAAGATCTACCGTCCGGGGCTGCATTTCTCTCTCGCTTCCGTTTCGTCCAACCTGCGCTTTGGCGCATGGCTGACGGCAGATAGCATCATCAACTACGTCAACACCAACCTCTCAACGCTGGTGCTGGCACGTATTCTGGGCGCAAGCGTGGCGGGGGGCTACAACCTGGCCTATAACGTCGCGGTGGTGCCGCCGATGAAGCTGAACCCGATAATCACCCGCGTGCTGTTCCCGGCGTTCGCCAAGATCCAGGATGACACCGAGAAGCTGCGCGTCAACTTCTACAAGCTGCTTTCCGTGGTGGGGATCATTAACTTCCCGGTGCTGCTGGGGCTGATGGTGGTGTCCAGCAACTTCGTGCCGCTGGTGTTTGGCGAGAAATGGAACGGCATCATCCCGATCCTGCAGCTGCTGTGCGTGGTGGGGCTGCTGCGCTCCGTAGGGAACCCGATTGGGTCCCTGCTGATGGCAAAAGCGCGCGTGGATATCAGCTTTAAGTTCAACGTGTTCAAAACCTTCCTGTTTATCCCGGCGATTATTGTTGGCGGACATATGGCGGGGGCCATCGGCGTCACGCTGGGCTTCCTGCTGGTGCAGATCGTCAACACCGTGCTGAGCTACTTCATCATGATCAAGCCGGTGCTGGGCTCCAGCTACCGTCAGTACATCCTGAGCCTGTGGCTGCCGTTCTATCTCTCATTGCCAACCCTGGCGGTGAGCTACGGTCTGGGTGTGCTCCTCAATGGTCATCTGTCGCTGGCCGCGCTGCTGGCGGTGCAGGTAGTGGCGGGTGTGCTGGCATTCGGCGTGATGATTGTGCTTTCACGCAATGCGCTGGTGGTAGAGATGAAGCGCCAGTTTTGCCGTAACGAAAAAATGAAAACGCTGCTTCGCGCAGGCTAGTTATTTAAGAGGCCATTATGAAATTATTAATTCTTGGCAACCATACCTGCGGCAACCGTGGCGACAGCGCCATCCTGCGCGGTTTACTGGATGCGATTAACACCCTTAAGCCTGAGACCGAAGTGGATGTGATGAGCCGTTATCCGGTGAGTTCATCCTGGCTACTGAACCGCCCGGTAATGGGTGACCCGCTTTACAGCCAGATGAAACAGCATAACAACGCCGCGGGCGTGATGGGGCGCGTGAAGAAAGTCCTGCGCCGTCGCTACCAGCATCAGGTGCTGCTTTCCCGCGTGACCGATACCGGCAAGCTGCGCAACATCGCTATTGCGCAGGGCTTTACCGATTTCGTCCGTCTGCTGTCGGGTTACGACGCCATTATCCAGGTCGGCGGCTCGTTCTTCGTCGATCTCTACGGCGTGCCGCAGTTTGAGCATGCGCTGTGTACGTTCATGGCGAAAAAGCCGCTGTTTATGATTGGTCACAGCGTCGGGCCCTTCCAGGACCCGCAGTTTAACCAGCTGGCAAACTATGTCTTCGGCCACTGCGATGCCCTGATCCTGCGCGAGTCGGTCAGCCTTGAGATGATGAAGCGCAGCGAGATCGACACCTCAAAAGTTGAGCACGGCGTGGACACGGCCTGGCTGGTGGATCACCAGGACGACAGCTTCCAGCCAAGCTACGCGGTGCAGCACTGGCTCGACGTGGCTGCGAAACAGAAAACCGTCGCAATAACCCTGCGCGAGCTGGCGCCTTTTGATAAACGTTTAGGCACGACGCAGGCGGCATATGAGAAAGCCTTCGCCGACGTGGTGAACCGTGTGCTGGACAGCGGTTACCAGGTACTGGCGCTTTCCACCTGCACCGGTATCGACAGCTACAACAAAGATGACCGCATGGTGGCGCTGAATCTGCGCAGCCTGGTTAATGACCCGTCCCGCTATCACGTGGTGATGGATGAACTGAACGATCTTGAGATGGGCAAGCTGCTCTCTGCCTGCGATCTGACGGTGGGCACGCGCCTGCACTCGGCCATTATTTCCATGAACTTTGGCACGCCGGCCATTGCCATTAACTATGAGCACAAGTCTGCAGGGATTATGCAGCAGCTTGGAATGCCGGAAATGGCCGTGGATATTCGTCATCTGCTGGATGGTTCGCTCGGTGCGATGGTGGGGGACACCCTGGGTCAGTTACCTGTCATCAATGAACGCCTGGCCGTGGCGGTGAAAGCCGAGCGCGAGAAGGGCATTGGGATGGTGAAATCGGTGCTTGACCGCGTCCGGGAGGGGAAATGAAGGTTGGTTTCTTCTTACTGAAATTTCCGCTGTCGTCTGAAACGTTTGTCCTGAACCAAATCACCGCGTTTATCGATATGGGATATGACGTGGAGATTATCGCCCTGCAAAAGGGCGATACCAAAAACACCCATGCGGCCTATACCCAGTATGGGCTGGAGGCGAAAACCCGCTGGCTGCAGGATGAGCCGTCCGGGAAGCTGAATAAGCTACGCCACCGCGCCAGCCAGACTTTACGTGGATTCCATCGCGCATCGACATGGCGGGCGCTGAATGTTTCCCGCTATGGGTCCGAATCTCGCAATCTGATCCTGTCGGCCATCTGCGGACAAACGGCGCAGCCGTATCGTGCGGATGTGTTTATCGCCCACTTTGGCCCGGCGGGCGTCACCGCCGCGAAGCTGCGCGAGCTGGGCGTGATTGACGGTAAAATTGCGACCATTTTCCACGGTATCGACATTTCCAGCCGCGAAGTTTTGAACCACTACACGCCGGAGTATCAGCAGCTTTTCCGACGCGGTGACATGATGCTGCCCATCAGCGACCTGTGGGCCGGGCGCCTGAAAAATATGGGCTGTCCGGGGGAGAAAATTACCGTTTCTCGTATGGGCGTGGATTTAACGCGCTTTACCCGCCGTCCGGTGAAGGTGCCGGGTAAACCGCTGCAGATCATTTCTGTTGCGCGTTTGACGGAGAAGAAAGGTCTGCATGTGGCTATCGAAGCCTGCCGGCAGCTGAAAGCGCGTGGGGTGGATTTCCACTATCGCATTCTCGGCATTGGACCGTGGGAGCGTCGACTGCGCACGCTGATTGAACAGTATCAACTGGAAGACGTCATCGAGATGCCGGGCTTCAAGCCAAGCCACGAGGTGAAGGCCATGCTTGATGAGGCGGATGTGTTCCTGCTGCCCTCGGTAACGGGCGCTGATGGCGATATGGAAGGTATTCCGGTGGCGCTGATGGAGGCGATGGCCGTCGGTATTCCGGTGGTTTCTACGCTGCACAGCGGGATCCCGGAGCTGATTAAGTCTGACCATTCCGGCTGGCTGGTGCCGGAGAATAATGCTATGGCGCTGGCCGATCGATTAGCGGCATTTAGCGACATCGACCAGCAGGCGCTGGAGCCTGTGCTCCACAATGCCCGACAAAAAGTTGAAACCGATTTTAACCAGCAGGTGATTAATCGCCAGTTAGCGAGCCTGCTGCAAACGCTGTAACGCCGAGGTTGTATGCTGAAAAAGATTACCCGACGCACCTTTGTCTCTTCTCTGTCCGTTCTGGCGGCCACGCCGCTGTTGTCGTCCCGCATTGCGCGGGCGGCAAGCGGAAAGACGGTCTCTGTTAATCAGTACAATAACAACGACTGGATTGCCGCCTTTAAGCAGGCGTTTAACGACGGTGATACGGTCGTTGTACCTGCGGGACTCACCTGCGAAAACATCAATACGGGCATTTTCATTCCCGATGGTAAAACGCTGCTGATCCGCGGGGCATTAACCGGCAACGGCCGCGGCCGCTTTGTGTTGCAGGAAGGCAGCAAAGTGATAGGTGAAGGTGCGGGCCGCACGGAGAACATTACGCTCGACGTTCGCGGCTCTGACTGCGTTATCAAAGGGCTGGCCATGAGCGGGTTTGGCCCGGTGACGCAGATCTACATCGGCGGCAAGAAACCGAGCGTAATGCGCAATTTGCTGATTGATAACATCAGCGTCAGTCAGGCCAACTACGCCATCTTGCGCCAGGGTTTCCATAATCAGGTGGACGGTGCCCGAATCACCAACAGCAAATTTAGCCACCTGCAGGGTGATGCGATCGAGTGGAACGTGGCCATCAATGACCGCAATATCCTGATTTCCGACCATGTCATCGACAACATTAACTGCACTAACGGCAAGATCAACTGGGGCATCGGCATTGGCCTTGCCGGGAGCACTTATGATAATGACTATCCGGAAAAACAAACCGTCAAGAACTTCGTGGTGGCAAACATCACGGGCAGCAACTGTCGTCAGCTAGTGCACGTTGAAAACGGAAAACATTTTGTTATCCGCAATATTAAGGCCAAAAACATAACCCCTGACTTCAGTAAAAAGGCGGGAATAGACAACGCCACCGTCGCTATTTATGGTTGTGATAATTTCATTATTGATAATGTCGATATGGTCAATAGTGCCGGTATGTTAATCGGTTACGGGGTGATAAAAGGCGATTATTTGTCCATTCCGCAGAACTTCAAACTCAACAATATTCGTCTGGATAATCGGCAACTGGCGTATAAGCTGCGCGGAGTACAAATTTCATCCGGTAACGCGACGTCTTTTGTGGCGATTACCAACGTTGAGATGCAGCGCGCTACCCTGGAACTGCACAATAAGCCACAGCATCTTTTCTTACGAAATATCAATGTTATGCAGGAAGCTGCCGTGGGGCCTGCCCTGAAGATTAATTTCGATCTGCGTAAAGATGTACGCGGTAAGTTTATGGCTAAAGACGAGACGCTGCTGTCGCTGGCGAACATCAAAGCGGTTAATGAGAAGGGACAAAGCTCGGTGGATATTGACCGGGTGGATCAGCAGGTTGTGAATGTGGAAAGGCTTAATTTTGCGCTTCCGCACAGATAATAGACAATCGTCGGTTTTGGGACTATTCCTGGCATAAAAGCGTGATCGAATCAGATTACAACTACAGAAATTTGTGGGGCTAAGGCGTAACATTGCCTGAGGATTACGGCAAAACATGCTGGCGAAAACAGGTTTAAGAGCTATAATTCGTCAACCATTTTAAGGTGGAAGAAATAATGATTAATTTGAAAGCAGTCATTCCGGTAGCAGGCTTGGGCATGCATATGCTGCCAGCCACAAAAGCCATTCCTAAAGAGATGCTGCCGATCGTCGACAAGCCTATGATTCAGTACATTGTCGACGAGATTGTTGCTGCAGGGATCAAAGAAATCGTCCTGGTTACCCACTCGTCCAAGAATGCGGTAGAAAACCACTTCGACACCTCTTACGAACTCGAAGCGTTGCTTGAGCAGCGCGTCAAACGCCAACTGCTGGCGGAAGTACAGTCTATTTGCCCACCTGGCGTGACTATCATGAACGTGCGCCAGGCGCAGCCGCTGGGTCTGGGTCACTCTATTCTGTGTGCTCGTCCGGTTGTGGGTGACAATCCGTTTATCGTTGTGCTTCCGGACATTATTATCGATACCGCTTCTGCCGATCCGCTGCGTTACAACCTGGCGGCAATGGTGGCACGTTTCAATGAAACGGGCCGTAGCCAGGTGCTGGCAAAACGCATGAAGGGCGACCTCTCCGAGTACTCCGTTATTCAGACGAAAGAGCCGCTGGAGACGGAAGGGCAGGTGAGCCGCATCGTTGAATTCATCGAAAAACCGGATCAGCCACAGACCCTGGATTCCGACCTGATGGCGGTTGGCCGTTACGTACTGAACGCTGATATCTGGGCGGAACTGGAAAAAACCGAGCCAGGCGCCTGGGACCGTATTCAGTTGACCGACGCGATTGCCGAGCTGGCGAAGAAGCAGTCTGTGGATGCGATGCTGATGACGGGTGACAGCTACGACTGCGGGAAGAAAATGGGGTATATGCAGGCGTTCGTGAACTATGGGCTGCGTAACCTGAAGGAAGGGGCGAAGTTCAGAAGCCGGATTGAGAAGCTGCTGGCGAACGACTGATATTTCTGCCCAGGCTTGAACAAGCGGCAGTCATTATTTTGGTGTGTTGATATCAAACCAAAATGATGACTGCCGTTTTTTTGTTATTAATTTAAGAATTACATAGTGTTATCTGATTTAACTCTCGGCAGCTTTGTAGCGATTTGTGCTTGTTTCTGAGGTCGTTTAGGACGACAATTAACGCCAGTTTTTTTGTCTGTATCCAGACAAATCAAATCATTTAATCAGACATCGCTCAGTGCACTGGTAGCTGTTAAGCCAGGGGCGGTAGCGTGCTCATTTTTTTTTGAAACCGCCAATAAATACTCAGGTTTCAGAGCGCCAGTATCCAGACATATACATTAGACGGAACAGATAACGTGAAAATTCTTGTGACGGGCGGGGCCGGCTTTATCGGCTCAGCGGTTGTACGACATATTATTAAAAATACCCAGGACGACGTCGTCAATGTTGATAAGCTGACCTATGCCGGCAACCTTGAGTCGCTTAGTGAAGTCAGCGACAGCGGCCGATATGTTTTTGAACATGCAGATATTTGTGACAAAGACGCCATGGATCGCATTTTCGCAAAGCATAAGCCTGATGCGGTTATGCACCTGGCCGCTGAAAGTCATGTCGATCGTTCCATTACCGGCCCGGCAGCATTTATCGAAACCAATATCGTCGGCACGTATGTGCTTCTGGAAGCCGCTCGTGCGTACTGGTCTACTCTGGATGAGACGGCCAGGAAAACCTTCCGTTTCCATCACATCTCTACCGACGAAGTGTATGGTGATTTGCCGCATCCTGATGAGTATCCTGCATCACCTGAGCTGCCACTCTTCACTGAGACCACGGCTTATGCACCTAGCAGCCCGTATTCAGCGTCGAAAGCCTCCAGCGACCATCTGGTTCGCGCCTGGCTGCGTACCTACGGTTTCCCGACCATTGTTACTAACTGTTCCAATAACTACGGCCCGTACCATTTCCCGGAAAAACTGATCCCGCTGGTTATCCTGAATGCGCTGGACGGTAAAGCACTGCCTATTTACGGCAAGGGTGACCAGATTCGCGACTGGCTGTATGTAGAAGATCATGCCCGCGCACTCTACACCGTTGTCACTCAAGGGAAACCTGGGGAAACGTATAACATTGGCGGACATAACGAGAAGCAGAACCTGGACGTAGTGCATACGATTTGCGATCTGCTGGATGAGATTGTGCCAAAAGAGGGCTCGTATCGCGATCAGATTACGTATGTTGCTGACCGTCCGGGTCATGACCGTCGCTATGCGATTGATGCGCATAAAATTGGCGTTGAACTGGGCTGGAAGCCTGAGGAGACGTTCGAAAGCGGAATTCGTAAGACGGTGGAATGGTATCTGAGCAATCAGAACTGGGTTAACAACGTGAAAAGTGGTGCCTATAAAAGCTGGATCGAACAGAACTACGGGGAACGTTAATTATGAATATTCTTCTGTTCGGTAAAACAGGGCAGGTAGGGTGGGAACTCCAGCGTGCGCTTGCTCCATTAGGTAATTTGATTGCGGTAGATGTTCATTCAGAACAGTATTGCGGGGACTTTAGCAATCCGGAAGGGATCGCTGAAACCGTTCGTGCAATTAAACCCGATGTCATTGTTAATGCGGCGGCACATACAGCAGTCGATAAGGCTGAATCGGAGCCGGATTTTGCCAGACTCCTCAATGCAACAAGCGTTGAAGCGATAGCCAAAGAAGCCGCTAAAATAGATGCATGGGTTGTTCACTATTCTACCGACTATGTATTTCCCGGCAACGGTGAAACGGCATGGCGTGAAACGGATGCAACTGCTCCGCTGAATGTATACGGTGAGACAAAGCTTGAAGGTGAAAAGGCATTGCAGGCGCATTGTCCTAAGCATCTTATTTTCCGCACCAGTTGGGTATATGCGGGTAAGGGCAACAATTTCGCTAGAACGATGTTGCGTCTGGCAAAAGAGCGTCAGGAACTCTCCGTAATCAACGATCAAGTTGGTGCCCCTACGGGCGCTGAGTTATTAGCAGACTGTACAGCGCATGCTATTCGTGTCGCAACGATGAAGCCCGAAGTGGCGGGGCTCTACCATCTGGTCGCGTCAAATACGACGACCTGGTATGACTATGCGGCACTGGTGTTTGATGAGGCCAGAAAAGCGGGTGTGGAGTTGGCTATTGAAAAACTTAATGCAGTTCCAACATCGGCTTACCCAACGCCTGCACGTCGACCGCATAATTCACGCTTGAACACAGAGAAGTTTCAGGCGAACTTTGGGCTTGTACTGCCTTCCTGGGATATTGGCGTAAAACGGATGCTCACTGAGCTTTTTACGACTCAATCAATTTAATGAGATAAATGCCTTTATATGGGCATTTGGTTTTTATAGAGAATTAATGATGGCTACGCGTAAAGGTATTATTCTTGCCGGTGGTTCTGGCACTCGTCTGTACCCTGTGACCATGGCGGTAAGTAAACAACTACTGCCAATTTATGACAAACCAATGATTTATTATCCGCTGTCAACACTAATGCTGGCAGGGATAAAAGACATACTTATTATCAGCACTCCACAGGACACACCACGTTTTGAACAATTGCTCGGTGACGGTAGCCAGTGGGGACTCAACCTGCAATATAAAGTCCAGCCAAGTCCAGACGGTCTTGCACAGGCATTTATCATCGGTGAAGAGTTTATCGGCGATGACAGCTGCGCTTTGGTGTTAGGAGATAATATTTTCTACGGTCATGATCTACCTAAGCAACTTGAAACTGCAGTAAATAAAAATGATGGTGCTACGGTATTTGCCTATCATGTTAACGATCCCGAGCGCTATGGTGTGGTGGAGTTTGATGAGAGCGGCACCGCAATAAGTCTGGAAGAGAAGCCGTTAGAACCGAAGAGTAACTACGCCGTTACGGGTCTGTATTTCTATGATAACGACGTAGTTGAAATGGCAAAAAATCTGAAGCCGTCTGCACGTGGTGAGTTAGAAATTACAGATATTAACCGTATTTATCTTGAGCAGGGACGCCTGTCTGTCGCGATGATGGGGCGTGGGTACGCGTGGCTGGATACGGGGACTCATCAGAGTCTGATAGAAGCAAGTAATTTTATTGCGACAATTGAAGAGCGTCAGGGATTGAAGGTTTCGTGTCCTGAAGAGATTGCATTTCGTAAAGGTTTTATTGATGCGGAGCAAGTTAATCGCTTAGCGCAGCCATTATCTAAAAATGCTTACGGTCAATATCTTTTAAAAATTGGGAAAGGACTCTAAAATGAATGTTATTAGAACAAGTATTCCAGATGTGCTTATTTTAGAACCCAAGATTTTTAGTGATGAGCGTGGGTTTTTTATGGAGAGTTACCATCAGGAAAAATTTATTAAGATTATTGGACGGGAGATAGAATTTGTTCAAGATAACCACTCAAAATCAGCAAAAGGAGTATTAAGGGGGCTTCACTTTCAGAAAGGTGATGATTCACAAGGTAAGCTAATACGCTGTATAAGAGGTGCAATTTTCGATGTTGCAGTAGATCTTCGTATTAACTCAAGAACATTTGGAAAATGGGTCGGAGAATACATTTCTGCTGAGAATAAAAAACAAATTTGGATACCAGAAGGTTTTGCACATGGTTTCTTAGTCATGAATGATGAGTCAGAAATAGTTTATAAAGCTTCATCTTTTTATAACCCTAATGCAGAAGAAACAATTAAATGGAACGATGAGGACTTGAATATTAACTGGCCAGAGCAACCATCATCATTATCATTAAAAGACCAAAATGGTATCTCATTAGAAAAATACTTAAGCGAGTGTAAAAATGAAAAATAAAATCCCAGTCACGCAACCACATTTGCCCGAATTGAAAGAATTCTATCCATATCTTGAAAAAATTTGGGATAACAAATGGCTAACTAATAATGGACCATTCCACCAACAACTTGAACAAGAGTTATGTAATTATTTAGGTGTGAAATATATTTCATTATTTACAAATGCGACAATTGCACTTGTTACAGCACTACAAGCATTGCGAATTAAAGGTGAAGTAATTACTACACCTTATTCATTTGTTGCAACATCTCATTCCATTTTATGGAATAACTTAAAACCTGTTTTTGTTGATATTGAAATGGATGGGTTTAATATAGATCCGAAAAAAATTGAGGAGGCGATAACACCTCAGACAACAGCTATAATGCCAGTCCATTGCTACGGATACCCTTCAAAAATTGAAGAAATTCAAAAGATTGCTGATAATTACGGATTAAAAGTTATTTACGATGCAGCACATGCATTTGGGATAAACTATAAAGATGAAAGTATTCTTCAGTGCGGGGATCTTTCAATACTTAGCTTCCATGCCACAAAAGTATTTAATACTTTTGAAGGTGGGGCAATTGTTTCACCGGACGCTAAAACAAAGGAAAGGATAGATCGTCTTAAAAATTTTGGATTTGTCGATGAGTTAACAGTTACAGCTCCGGGCATAAACGGTAAAATGAGTGAGGTGAATGCTGCGTTTGGCCTTTTACAACTAAAACATGTGGATAGTGCAATCAAATCCAGAGAAGTTATAGATACTGCTTACAGACAAGATTTGAAAGAATTCCCGCATTTATCGTTGCCAGAAAAAAGTAGCGTAAGTAATAGCAATTACTCATATTTTCCTGTGTTAGTTGAAGAATCAAATAAATTTAGCCGTGATGGGCTTTATGATTATCTAAAAAATCATAGCATTCTATCAAGAAAATATTTTTACCCTTTGATAAGTAATATGCCAATGTATCGAGGTTATGAGTCATCCTCGATTGAAAGATTACCTAATGCAAATCTGACTGCAGAAAAAGTATTATGCCTTCCAATTTTCGCTGCAATGACAGAAGAACAGTATTCCTATATAATCGATACTATCAGAGGGTATTTCTATGGCATTCATGACTGAAGTGCAATTAAAAGAAATGGGTTTTAATTCTCTTGGAAGTAATGTTTTATTATCAACGAAAGCATCGTTTTATAATACATCAAAAATATCTTTTGGTAATAATGTCAGAGTTGATGACTTTTGCATTCTATCTGCAGGTGAAAATGGCATCTCTGTCGGGAACTATGTTCATATAGCTGCATATTCATCTTTGATAGGTGCTGAACACATTAAGCTTGAAGATTTCAGTGGATTATCCTCTAGAGTGTCAATCTACTCAAGTAGTGATGATTATTCTGGAAATTGGATGACAAATCCAATGGTGCCTAATGAATTCACAAATGTCATATCCAAACCCGTAGTGATCTGTAAACACGTAATTATTGGTTGTGGCAGTGTGGTACTTCCAGGTGTGGTAATAAATGAAGGAACCGCGATAGCTGCACAATCATTAGTAAAGAAAACCTGTGAACCATTTAGTATTTATCATGGGAATCCAGCTAAAAGAATAATGGCAAGGAAAATGGGAGTAAAAGAATTTGAGCAAAAAATATTGAAAGAATTTAAAACACATGTCTAAAATAAAAAAAAATATTTTTGCGAATTACTTCGGTGTAATAGTAACAACAGCTTTATCGTTTCTTGTTGTTCCATTTTATCTTAAATTGCTCGGTCAAGATGCTTTTGGATTAGTCGGTATTGCTTCATTAATCCAGGGATGGGTTATGCTGTTAAATTCTGGTCTAGCTCCAGTAACTGGTAGAGAAGCAGCAAAAGCCTATTCCGGAGGTGGAGACTGGAAAATCGCAGCATCTTTTTTCCGCACCGTCGATATATTTCTCATTTCGCTTTCATGCATCGTTGCTATCATTTTTGTTATAATAAGTAAGCCATTATCCTTAATGTGGATAAAAAGTAATACACTTGATACTTCAACAATTGCGATAGCGCTATGTTTATTGGTAATAATGACATTATTCAGATTATTAACCAGTGTAACGAGAGGAATATTAATTAATGTTGATATGCAGGTATGGTTAAATAATAATTTGATTATATTCAGCATGCTTAGATTTGCTGCAAGCATACCTTTATTACATTTGTATCCAAGTGTGAATTTCCTTTTTGCTTGGTGGTTAATTATTTCTATCGTTGAGTATGTAATTACTCAGCAAAAAGTGTGGGGTCTAGTCCCGGTTAAATTAACATTATTTACATTCAATTCTAACTTGCTTAAAGAACAGTGGAGGATAATAGCAGCTCTGGCGTCAACCAGTTTGATTTGGGTACTTATAACAAACATGGATAAGTTAATATTATCAACTTATCTAACCCTTGAGAACTATGGTTTTTATAGTATAAGTACACTACTATCAAGCGGCATTATAATCCTGGCTCAGCCTATTGCTCAAGCTTTTCAGCCCAGGATGACCAGTTCATTCTCAGTCGATGGATTAATTAAAGCAGAGAAAATATTAGAGAACGCAACTCGATGGGTTGTTTGTCTTATTTTTCCTGTTGCTATGATATTATGTTTTTATCCACTGCAAGTTATATATATATGGACAGGGAATCTTGATGCATCATCCCAGGCTGGTAATCTTCTTCCTGGTTACACCTTTGGAAATATTTTTATAGCTTTAGGTTCATTATTATATGCATTTCAGGTTTCTGTTGGAGTTGTAAGAAAACACTTGCAAGGGAATATATTACTTTGCGCGATCTACCTTCCATTGTTGCCAATAGTTGTCACAAAGTATGGAGCTCTGGGGGTTTCAATGCTTTGGGCTATAATTAATATATCTTATTTTATATTTTGGAACCTTCATTTATTAAGTAAAATAACGCTAACTTTATATCCAAAATGGATTTTCCGGGATTGTTTATTACCTCTTCTTTTTAACATAACAATTGCGTATATTGTGCAATCCACTTTCCCATTGTCAGTTTTTGATTCGCGTATCAAACTCGTTGCAGAGTTATTTTTCTTGAGTTCATTGTTCTTTATATTAAATTTTGTATATATTCGATTAATTCAGAGTAGGTTCTCCTGATGAACAAATATGCACCAATTGCGGTCTATACTTATAATAGATTTGAACATTTTCGTCAGACTATTACTGCACTAGAAAAAAATATTATCGCAAAAGAATCTACAATTTATATAGTTTCAGATGCCGCTGCTTCTGAAAAAGACGAGGAGAACGTAAAGAAAATTAGGGAGTTCTCAAAGAAAATAAAAGGGTTTTTGTCAGTTGAATTAGTTTTTAGACAGGGGAACCTGGGTCCAGCGAAAAGCATATTTGGAGCCGAGCGTGAGATAATTGATCTTCACGGTAAAATTATCTCAATGGAAGATGATAACTTAACATCTTCTAATTTTTTGAGTTTCATGAACTCTGGTCTGGAGTATTTCAAAGATGAGCCTTCTGTATATTCCATTTGTGGATATTGCCCTCCTGTCGATTTAACACCAAATTTAAATAGTGATATATGGTTTTATCCATGGAATATTTCTTGGGGTTATGCTACATGGAAACATAAGTACGATTTGTTGAACCCATTAATTAATAACTATGAACAATTAAAAGAAAATGGGATCTTGAAAAAAATAAATAGAATGGGGGGCTTATATATTACTGACTCCCTAAAAAGAGATTATAAAAAACAGGCTCATTTCCCTGACGCTGTACTTTGTAGCAATATGACCAGACTTGATATGGTGTCTGTATTACCGATGAAATCAAAAGTATTAAATATTGGGAACGACGGCTCTGGAACAAGTAGAGGCGTAAATACTGATAAATATAATGTAGAGCTTGATGATGGTGGTAAATTAGAATTCTCTTTTGAATGTAATAAAATTATTTCAATGTCGAACACAAAAAAAATTGCAAAATTTTATAACGGGAAAAAAATAACACAGATAGCGAGATATCTTGGCATTTATCAACATCTCTTACAGTTAAAACAATTTTATAAATGAGAACATCATGGCATTGCTAATTTTAGTCCCAAGCTCGATTATCGGTGGGCATGAGTTTCAAAGTATTGAGTTCATTAATCAAATATATAAGTATGAGAAAAGTGAAATAAGCAATACTTTCATTGAATGCGGAAATAAAAAAGTTCTTAATGAAATAGAATTTAGCGATGTGAATAAAGATTATTTTGAGTTCCCTCAAGGGTCTTTATTTTCGCTATTATCACAAAGTGGATTTTTGAAAAAACATTTAGAGGGTATTATCCGCAATAAAAAGATACATAAAGTAATGATCTGTGGAGGTACAATTGAAAGTATTGTTTTCTATTCATACTTAATAAAATCTATAAACAAAAATATTGAAACTATTGGTTATGTACCAATGGTAGTTGATAAAAAAATATTGCGGCCATTGATCGGGGTTTTGCAAAATATAATTCTAAGATTAGCATGTGCAAATGTTGATACAGTTATTACTATTAACAGAATTCAAGCATACTTGATTAAAGAATTTTATAATAAAAAATCTTTAATCCTACCAAACGTAGTTGATAAATTACCATTAGTTAATGAAGACCGAGGCAAAAGGTTAGTCTATTGTGGTAGGCTTGACAATATTCAAAAAAATATAATTAATTTAATTAATTTTCTAGATAGACATGATAATCCATTTAAGGATTTTATTATCATCGGGGGGGGGCCTGAAGAACAATTAATTAGAAGTATGTGCAGCGAAGCAAAATATATCAATATAAAAATGTTAGGATGGCTAGATACAAAAACACTTCACTCGCATTTAGGTTGTAATGACGTACTCATAATGAATTCTCGCTGGGAAGGTGAACCATTGGTTGTAAGGGAATTTTCATCATGCGGACTTCCTGTAATAGCACGAGATATACCTGGTTTTAGAGGCGTTACGTTCAAAAAATATAGATATCAATCCCAGGCTGATTTAATAAAAATTTTGAATGATAATTTTTATAGTTTTAAATATAAGCCCTCGCTTAAAGAATCTTTAATCGCGAGCAGGCGAGAGAGAGTTATTGCTTTTATAATAAAGGGGCAAAGTAGTGAAATTAATTAAAAACCCCAAGTTCTTATTTTTATTGTTATTTTTAATATCGAATATTTATTCATTTATTCATTATTATATAAATGGGAATTTCTTAGGAGAAGTGTCGCAGTTCGAATATAATAATAAAGAAGCTGCGATGTATATTCTTATACTTATTTTATTCTTCTATTGTTTCTTTATGGTGTTTTTGTACCGCAGCCTCATTCATATTAGGATTAACCCCCTGATTTCAAATTTAAATAAGGTTAACTGGAATAGAAGTGAAGGCTTCTGGGGTTGGTTCGTAATTTTTATACAAACCCTGTTTATCATTTATTTCACATTTACTGGTAGTTTTGGCGCAAATTCTACAAATCGAGAAGGTAGCATAATTTCTGCTTTCTGGGTTTTGATTTCACCAGACAATCTCTTTTTTATATATTATTGTGTTTTCAGAAAAAGTAAACTCGCTAAATATAATTGCGCCCTTGCTGTCCTCTCAAATATTTTAAGGGGATGGAGTTCTATTTTTATTTTTATTTTATTTATTGAGCTTTGTCATAGGTACAGAGAAGGAAGATTGAGAATTGGTGTATTAGCAAAATTTGCGTTGATATTATTTCTGCTTTACCCTTTTATATTGGTTATTAAATACTCAATTCGTGACTCTTTAGCTTTGGGACAAAGTTTTACTTCTGTTCTTTCTATTACATGGAGTTATATTTTTAATAATGAAGGATTACTTGGTTATTTAAACGGATTAATCTTTGGTTTAGATCAGTTTTTTTCTCGCATCCAAATATTCTCAAATGCAACTGTCTTATTTTCACTCAAGGATCAAATTTCAACATACATTGATGCGCATGCAGTCAATAGCTTTTGGAATGAAGGAATATATGGTTTAATCTGGGATCGTATAATAGGTAATCCAAGTGCGAATAACTTAGGTGAGGTTTTTGCATATTTTATAGATCCACAAAGCATTTTAGGTAGTTGGAACTCAAACCCTACGTTCTTGTCTTGGATTTTCATCTATCCTTTTGAAATCGGCGCATATTTGATTTTTGTTATAATGCTTTGTTTTCTCACTGTTCTCTTAATAAAAAAAATAACTTCTGAAGAATTAGCGAATGACATGATTTGGTATATGTGGCTGATTTTAATTCTACCGGGATGGTTCGCCTCGTTCATTCTTTTGCTAAATACATTGTTCTTATTCTATATTATTACGCTTTTTAAATTAAGTGGAAGGAGTGAACACGTCTGTGAATAATGTTATTATCAATATGTGGCATATTAAGAACACAAATGGGTTATTCTATTATTCTCTTGACTATATTAATAGTTTAGAGAAAACACATAAGATTATCTTACGTAAAGGTTTTCCTGAAAATAAGGCTATTGATAGGCTAAAAGAAAAACACAACATAATTAATCTTAATTTACTTCAGTATATTATGTTTTTTTGCTACAGTTTGTTTTCTGATGTCTTTATTTTCACACCAAGTTCCCATCCTCTCCCATTCTTAAAAAAACAACTTATAATTGTCCATGATATGTATCCTTTTACAGGTAATAAAGGGTGGTTGAAAACTATTTTGTTCAAAATTTCTGTAAAATCAGCAAAATGTAAAGTTGGATATATTAACTCTTCCTCGGTCAAAAAAGAGCTTATTGAGATATCGATTCCTGAAGATAAGCTTTTGTTCTGTCCTAATAAGTTTCCAATTAAAAGTGAACCATCTATTACATTACTGCCTCCAAATGATACCGTAATGAAAATAGGACTGGTTGGTACTGATTCAGACAAAAAAAATTATCATGAACTATTTACACAAGTGCGCCGTCATCACTTAGAGAAAAAATTTAAATTCTTAATTTATGGTCATGATACCGAATACTATAAAAAATTGCGTAGTAGCTTTCAGGATTTGGACATCTCTCTGATCAGAAGCGATAATTGTCAATTAGAATTTTTCTTCGCCAAAGTTAATGCTCTCATTTCTGTTTGCATTATGGAAGGTTTTGGCAGACCAATCGCAACTGCACTTGTTAATAATCTCCCCACACATCTCATAAGATGCGATGTATTTGAAGAGTTTTTTGAGGGAGGTGCATATTTTTATCAAAACATTGATGATTTGCTTTCCGGAGTTCAAAAATCCGCAGTAAATAGTTCGTTGAAAAGCTTTTCCCCCCCCGTTCGTGTTTTGAATGCGTATGAATCAGCAGTTGAATTTATTAAGGCCGGAAGATAACAAATATGTTATACATTGCAGTTGTTTCACATAAGCATTATAGCATTATTAATGAGCTAAATTGTCTGGCAAAAATTTCCACACTGCCTGATGTTAAAGTCATCGTTAAAGACAATTATGGTGAAGCTAAATTAAAAATATATTGCGAAGAAAATGGCATCCAGTATTACGATGAAAATAGAGGTTTAGGTTTTGGTGCAAACAATAACTTTATTTTTAAGAAAATCAGGGGGGAGGCGCAGGGGGATGATTTCTTTTTAATTTTAAATCCTGATGTGTATGTCGAAACTGATGCTTTATTATCTCTCATCTATAATATGAGAGAGAGAAGTATTTCGTGCGCAACTATAAATCTATATAATGACGAAGGATTTACTACTTTTGATAATTCAGTAAGAAAATTTCCCACACCATTAACATTTATAGGCTCCTATCTTTTAGGGCGAAATAACAGTATTGAAGATAAAACTAAATTTTCTCCTGTTCAGGAAATTGAATGGTGTGCTGGTTCGTTCATTATCCTGAACATTAAAACTTTCGATTTACTTAATGGTTTTGATGAAAAATTCTTCATGTATTGTGAGGATATTGATCTGTGCTGGAGAATTAAATTCATTCTCAAAAGAAAGTTATATTGCTTCGCTGATATAAAAGCAATTCACTACGCTAGATTTAATAATAGACGACTGTTTTCCAAACATTTCTATTGGCATTTTAAAAGCATTTGTATTTACTTGATAAAAACATATAAGTGGAAACTTTTCGGACGGTAATTACTATGACAAATCACGATTTGGTTCCTGTAATATTATGTGGTGGTAATGGCTCTCGCCTTTGGCCGCTTTCTCGTGAATTATATCCAAAACAATTTCTAAGTTTCGATGGCAAATCCACTATGTTGGAAAAAACGCTTGAAAGACTAAATGGACTTGAATGTAGCCATCCTTTTGTTATTTGTAATGAAGAGCATAGATTCATTGTGGCTGAGCAATTAAGAGCAAAAAATAAGCTTTCTAAGAATATTTTGCTTGAACCGGTTGGTAGAAACACAGCCCCTGCAATAGCTTTAGCTGCTATGTATCATAAAAAACACTCGTTACTGCTAGTATTGCCTGCGGATCATTCGATAAACGATATTGAAGAATTTCAGAAAACGTTAACTAAAGCCATTCCGTATGCCATGAGTGGGAAGTTAGTGACATTTGGGATCGCTCCCTCTAAGCCAGAAACAGGCTATGGCTACATTAAGAGAGGGGCTTCTCTTTCAAATTGTTCCAGTGAGTTATGTTTTAAGGTAGATTCTTTTGTAGAAAAGCCTGATCTTCTTACCGCTCAGTCGTATTTAGATTCCGGAGAGTATTACTGGAATAGCGGGATGTTTTTATTTAATGCAGGAAAATATCTTGAAGAATTAAAAAAATATCGTCCTGATATTTATGAATCTTGCCATAGATGTATGGGGAATAATAGTTTGGATTTTGATTTTATAAGAATCAATGAGGAGTTTTTCACTGCTTGTGCATCAGAATCCATCGATTATGCTGTAATGGAAAATACCGAGGATGCTGTTGTTATCCCAATGTCGGCAGAGTGGAGCGATGTTGGGTCTTGGGCTGCTCTTTGGGAATTAAGCACTAAAGATGATAATAATAACGCGATAAATGGTGATGTGATTTGTCTCTCATCAGAGAATAATTATATTTATGCCGAATCATCTTTAGTCACCACAATCGGCATAAATAATTTAGCCATTGTTCAAACTAAAGATGCACTTCTAATTTCTGCTCTCTCTTCCGTACAGGATGTAAAAAAAGTAGTGGATCGCATTAAATCTGAAGGAAGAAACGAGCATCACACTCACCTTGAAGTATTCCGTCCTTGGGGTAAATACAACTCTATAGATTCTGGTCAAAGGTATCAGGTTAAGCGAATTACTATTAAACCTGGGGAGGGTATGTCTTTGCAGCTTCATCATCATCGAGCTGAACATTGGATTATTGTGTCTGGAACAGCACAAGTTACAATTAATGAATTGACGAAGCTCCTTACTGAAAATGAGTCGGTTTACATACCAATAGGTACGAAACATTCTATTCATAATCCTGGTAAAATTCCTTTGGAAATTATCGAGGTAAGATCAGGGACTTATCTTGATGAAGATGACATTATCCGTCTTACAGATAGATATGGGCACTCATAATATATGGAAAATGTTAAAGAGTTAACAAGCTTTAAAGCCTACGATATTCGCGGCAAGCTGGGCGAAGAGCTGAATGAAGACATCGCGTGGCGCATTGGTCGCGCGTACGGCGAATATTTAAAACCGCAGACCATCGTGTTGGGCGGCGACGTGCGTCTGACCAGTGAGTCCCTGAAGCTGGCCCTGGCGAAAGGGCTGCAGGATGCGGGTGTGGACGTGCTGGATATCGGTCTCTCCGGGACCGAAGAGATTTACTTTGCCACCTTCCACCTGGGCGTGGACGGTGGTATCGAAGTAACGGCCAGCCACAACCCGATGGACTACAACGGCATGAAGCTGGTGCGCAAGGGCGCGCGCCCAATCAGCGGCGACACCGGCCTTCGCGACGTGCAGCGTCTGGCGGAAGCTAACGATTTCCCGCCGGTGAACGACGCGAAGCGCGGCAGCTACAAAAAAATCCATCTGCAAAAAGAGTACATCGACCACCTGCTGGGCTACATCAACGTGGCAAACCTCAAGCCGCTGAAGCTGGTGATTAACTCCGGTAACGGCGCGGCCGGTCCGGTTGTCGATGCCCTGGAAGCCCGCTTTAAGGCGCTGAACGTGCCGGTGACCTTCATCAAAGTGCACAACACCCCGGACGGCAACTTCCCGAACGGTATTCCTAACCCGCTGCTGCCGGAGTGCCGCGACGACACCCGCAACGCGGTGATTGAGCACGGCGCGGACATGGGCATCGCCTTTGACGGCGATTTCGACCGCTGCTTCCTGTTCGACGAGAAAGGGCAGTTCATCGAGGGCTACTACATTGTCGGCCTGCTGGCGGAAGCGTTCCTTGAGAAAAATCCGGGGGCGAAAATCATTCACGACCCGCGTCTCTCCTGGAATACCGTCGATGTGGTGTCCGCGGCAGGCGGCACGCCGGTGATGTCCAAAACCGGCCACGCCTTCATCAAAGAGCGCATGCGCGAAGAAGACGCCATCTACGGCGGCGAGATGAGCGCCCACCACTACTTCCGTGATTTTGCCTACTGCGACAGCGGGATGATCCCATGGCTGCTGGTCACCGAGCTGCTGTGCCTGAAGGGACAGACGCTGGGCGAGCTGGTACGCGACCGTATGGCGGCGTTCCCGGCGAGCGGGGAAATCAACAGCAAGCTGGCGCAGCCAGCCGAGGCCATTGCCCGCGTGGAGCACCACTTTGCCCTGCACGCGCTTGAAATTGACCGTACGGACGGCATCAGCATGGCGTTCCCGCAGTGGCGTTTCAACCTGCGCTCGTCCAATACCGAGCCGGTGGTGCGCCTGAACGTGGAATCCCGTGCTGACACGGCGCTTATGGAAGAGAAGACACAAGAAATTCTGGCTTTGCTCAGGAAGTGAGGGTCTGCCGCCAGCGTATTTCTGGCGGCTTGACTGTACCTGGATTGTGCAATCAGTGTGACATAGATCAGCAAAAGCTATTCATGTCACCTAATACTGAGTTAACATCTCAACCACATTTCAAGCCGCGCATAAGCCGTGGTGACCACACCTGACAGGAGTATGTAATGTCCAAGCAACAGATCGGCGTTGTCGGTATGGCAGTGATGGGGCGCAACCTGGCGCTCAACATCGAAAGCCGTGGTTATACCGTCTCCGTTTTCAACCGCTCCCGTGATAAGACCGAAGAAGTCATTGCCGAGAACCCTGGCAAGAAACTGGTTCCTTTCTATACGGTGAAAGAGTTCGTTGAGTCTCTGGAAACGCCTCGTCGTATCCTGTTAATGGTGAAAGCGGGCGCAGGTACCGATGCAGCTATCGACTCCCTGAAGCCTTACCTCGAAAAAGGTGACATCATCATTGATGGCGGTAATACCTTCTTCCAGGACACCATCCGTCGTAACCGTGAGCTGTCTGCTGAAGGCTTCAACTTCATCGGTACCGGTGTTTCCGGTGGTGAAGAGGGCGCTCTGAAAGGCCCATCTATCATGCCTGGCGGCCAGAAAGATGCATACGAACTGGTTGCACCTATCCTGACCAAAATCGCAGCCGTGGCTGAAGATGGTGAGCCTTGCGTAACCTATATCGGTGCGGACGGTGCAGGTCACTATGTGAAGATGGTTCACAACGGTATCGAATACGGCGATATGCAGCTGATTGCTGAAGCGTATTCCCTGCTGAAAGGTGGCCTGAATCTCTCCAATGAAGAGCTGGCTGAAACCTTCACCGAGTGGAACAAAGGCGAGCTGAACAGCTATCTGATCGACATCACCAAAGATATCTTCACTAAAAAAGATGAAGAGGGTAAATACCTGGTAGATGTGATTCTGGATGAAGCTGCGAACAAAGGCACCGGCAAATGGACCAGCCAGAGCTCTCTGGACTTGGGCGAGCCACTGTCTCTGATCACCGAATCTGTCTTCGCGCGTTACATCTCTTCTCTGAAAGAGCAGCGCGTTGCGGCATCCAAAGTGCTGTCTGGCCCTCAGGCCAAACCTGCTGGGGATAAAGCTGAATTTGTTGAGAAAGTGCGTCGCGCACTGTACCTGGGTAAAATCGTTTCTTACGCGCAGGGCTTCTCTCAGCTGCGTGCTGCGTCAGACGAGAACAACTGGGATCTGAACTACGGTGAAATCGCGAAGATCTTCCGCGCGGGCTGCATCATTCGTGCGCAGTTCCTGCAGAAAATCACCGATGCCTATGCAGAAAACGCCGGTATCGCCAACCTGCTGCTGGCACCGTACTTCAAGAAAATTGCGGACGAATACCAGCAGGCGCTGCGTGACGTGGTTGCCTACGCTGTCCAGAACGGTATCCCGGTTCCGACCTTCTCTGCTGCAGTAGCCTACTACGACAGCTACCGTGCTGCGGTTCTGCCTGCTAACCTGATTCAGGCACAGCGCGACTACTTCGGTGCGCATACTTATAAACGCACCGATAAAGAAGGTGTGTTCCATACCGAATGGATGGAATGAGTTAGCTAACTCACTGTAATTTCAACCCGGAGCTTGTCTCCGGGTTTTTTTATGCAAAAAATGCCGAGTGTTACTCGAAGTAGTCTGAATCTCATCCCACTCGTCGCGATTACTCCTGGTTTGCCTTGACAGTGTTGTTTCCCAGGAGGTACAAAGCCCAACAGTTATGTTTATCGCGATGGTCTGGCGGCCATCAGTACAGTTAACTCACAGAAGTCATTAGCGAATGAAAATAACAATCTCCGGAACAGGCTATGTCGGTCTTTCTAACGGCATTTTGATTGCTCAGAATCATGAAGTGGTTGCGCTGGATATCGTGCAGGCCAAAGTGGATATGCTCAATCAGAAGCAATCGCCGATTGTCGACAAAGAGATCCAGGACTATCTCAGCAATAAACCGCTGAATTTCCGCGCCACGACAGATAAAGAAGATGCATACCGCGATGCGGATTACGTCATCATTGCGACGCCTACTGACTACGATCCAAAAACTAACTACTTCAACACCTCAACCGTAGAGGCGGTGATCAAAGATGTTATCGCGATTAACCCTCATGCGGTGATGGTTATTAAGTCAACTATCCCTGTCGGCTTCACCAAATCCATCAAAGAGAAGTTTGGTATTGATAATATCTTCTTCTCGCCGGAATTCCTGCGTGAGGGTAGAGCACTTTACGATAACCTGCATCCTTCGCGTATCGTCATTGGCGAACGTTCTGAGCGCGCTGAACGTTTCGCCGCACTGCTGCAGGAAGGAGCACTGAAGAAAGATATCCAGGTGCTGTTTACTGATTCCACCGAAGCCGAGGCGATTAAACTCTTCGCGAACACTTATCTGGCAATGCGTGTGGCTTATTTCAATGAACTCGACAGCTATGCAGAGAGTCTTGGACTGAATACCCGTCAGATTATTGAAGGGGTATGTCTTGACCCGCGCATCGGCAACCACTACAACAACCCGTCATTTGGCTACGGCGGTTACTGTCTGCCTAAAGACACCAAACAGCTGCTGGCAAACTATCAGGCGGTACCAAACAACCTGATTTCGGCGATTGTTGATGCTAACCGTACCCGTAAAGATTTCATCTCTGATTCCATTCTGGCGCGCCAGCCGAAAGTCGTCGGTGTATACCGTTTGATCATGAAGAGTGGCTCCGATAACTTCCGCGCCTCTTCAATCCAGGGGATCATGAAGCGCATCAAGGCGAAAGGGGTTGAGGTTGTTATTTACGAACCGGCCATGCAGGAAGATCAGTTCTTCAATTCCCGCGTGATTCGCGATCTGGATGCCTTCAAGAAAGAAGCGGATGTCATCATCTCTAACCGCATGGCGGAAGAACTGGCTGACGTGGCGGATAAAGTGTATACCCGCGATCTGTTCGGCAGCGACTGATTCTCTGCTTTATTCCGTAAAAAACCCGGCTGATTTGCCGGGTTTTTTTTATTTTCAGACCTTGTAGAAATCGCGGTACCAGTCGACGAAGTTCTTCACCCCATCTTTAACGGAGGTTTGCGGTTTAAATCCTATCGCGTCATAAAGTGGCTGGGTATCGGCACTGGTTTCCAGTACATCTCCCGGCTGCAGCGGCATCATGTTTTTCTCTGCTTTCTTTCCGAGTGCTTCTTCCAGAGCGGTGATGTAGTCCATCAGTTCAACAGGCGCGCTGTTACCGATGTTATAAACACGGTATGGTGCTGAACTGGATGCCGGAGAGCCTGTCTCAACGGTCCAGTTTGTGTCCGGCTGAGGAATAACGTCCTGCAGGCGAAGAATGGCTTCAGAGATATCATCGATGTAAGTGAAGTCACGCTTCATCTTTCCGTAGTTATAGACATCAATACTTTTGCCTTCAATCATCGCCTTCGTAAACTTAAACAGCGCCATGTCCGGGCGCCCCCACGGACCATACACGGTGAAGAAACGCAGTCCGGTGGTGGGCAGGTTGTAGAGATGCGAATAGGTATGCGACATCAGTTCATTGGCTTTTTTGGTCGCGGCATAAAGTGAAACCGGGTGATCCACTGAATCGTCGGTGGAGAATGGCATCTTACGGTTCAGTCCATATACAGAACTGGAGGAGGCATAAAGCAGATGCTGAACATTGTTATGGCGGCAGCCTTCAAGCACGTTGAGATGACCAATAAGGTTAGCATCCGCATACACGTGTGGGTTTTCCAGGGAGTAGCGTACGCCTGCCTGTGCGGCCAGATGAATCACGCGATCAAACTTCTCGCTGGCGAAAAGCGCTGCCATGCCTTCCCGGTCGGCCAACTCCAGCTTGTGAAAGCTGAAGCTCTCAGATTTTAACAGTTCCAGGCGCGCCAGCTTCAGGTTGACATCATAGTAATCATTCAGATTATCAATACCGACAACCTGATGACCGGCCTCGAGGAGGCGTTTACTGACATTAGCACCGATAAAACCCGCTGCACCCGTTACCAAAAATTTCATAGCTTCCCTCATAACCCCATATTCTTACAGATGCCATAGCGCATCACATGACGTCTATGATAGCGCGAAGGGGGTAAGTTACATAACCCATCTTTCCGATATCACTCATCGGATTCTTATAGAAAAATCCCCAGCAATAGATACACTATGCAAACATAATTATGTTTGCCCTTTTTAATCTGTTAGGGATTGTATGACACAAAACGACAATCGCCAGGTCAGCCAAAGCAATGACCCTGAGCAAATTGATTTACTTGATTTAGTGCTTCAACTGTGGCGTGGCAAGTCGACGATAGCAATATTTGTGGTTGTTTTTATCGCCCTGGCTATTGGATATCTCTCTGTCGCGAAGGAAAAGTGGACCTCTAGTGCGATTATCGCGCAACCTGATGCGGCGCAGATAGCGACCTACTCCAACGCATTGAACATTCTCTATGGCAGTGCTACTCCCTCGATGCTGGACACTCAAACGCGCGCAGTTGATCGTTTCAATGCCTCTTTCTCAGCATTATCTCAGGCGCTGGAGAATCAGGATGTTCCTGAAAAACTCACAATTGAGCCTGCTGTTAAAGGACAGTCACTCCCGTTAAGTGTTTCCTATACCAGTACATCCGCAGAAGCTGCTCAAAAACAACTGGCTCAGTACATCCAGCAGGTTGATGAGCAAACGGCAAAAGAACTCGCCGTTGACCTCAAGGACAATATCAAAGAGCAGATTAAAACCCTGAACGATTCGCTGGAAAACCAGGAGAAAGTCGCTCAGGAGCAGAAAGATCTGCGCATCAAACAGATTACTGAGGCGCTGAAGAATGCTGAAGCAGCAAAAATCACCTCGCCGCAGATTCAGCAAACCCAGGACGTGACGCAGGAAACGATGTTCCTGTTGGGAAGCGAGGGGCTGAAATCGATGATTGATAACGAAGCTTCTCGCCCGTTGGTATTCTCAGCAGCTTACTATCTGACTAAGCGAAACTTGCTGGATATCGAGAAGCTGAACGTAAACCCGGACACTATCCACGTCTACCGTTATGTCATGAAGCCGGACCTTCCTGTCCGTCGTGACAGCCCGAAAAAAGCGATTGTTCTGATTCTTGCCCTGTTGCTGGGCGGAATGGTTGGTTCCGGAGTGGTGCTGGGGCGCAACGCATTACGCAACTACAAACCAAAAGCCTGATGCATTGATAAAAAAAACCGGGGAAATTCCCCGGTTTTTTTATTTATGCCGTTTACGAAGATTCTCTATCACCGCCGTCAAGTCCAGCTCCTGATCCTGCAGCAGCACCAGCAGGTGATACATCAAATCAGACGCTTCATTGGTCAGTTCCTCGCGGTCATGCACGGTCGCGGCCAGAGCCGTTTCAACGCCTTCTTCACCGACTTTTTGTGCGATACGCTTAGTTCCGCTTGCATACAGCTTCGCGGTATAGGAACTCTCCGGGTCCGCTGTTTTACGTTCAGCCAGCAGTTGTTCCAGTTGATACAGGAACAGCCACTGGTGACTCGCCTCGCCGAAGCAGCTGCTGGTGCCTTTGTGGCAGGTTGGTCCGATTGGGTTTGCCAGTACCAGCAGGGTGTCGTTATCGCAGTCGGGCGTTATGCTGACCACGTTCAGGAAATGATCTGAGGTTTCCCCTTTGGTCCACAGACGCTGTTTGGTGCGCGAGAAAAACGTGACTTTGCCGCTGTCGAGCGTTTTAGCCAGCGCGTCCTGGTTCATATACCCCAGCATCAGTACTTCGCCCGAAACGGCATGCTGAACCACCACCGGCAGTAGTCCGCCCGTTTTTTCCCAGTCCAGCTGTGCCTGTTGTTGCTCTGTTAACATACCCTGATCTCCACGCCCTGGCCGGCCAGGAACGTTTTTAACTCACCAATATTAATAATCTGTTTGTGGAACACGGACGCGGCCAGCGCGCCGTCCACGTTTGCATCGCGGAAGGCTTCCAGGAAGTGTTCCATGGTGCCCGCGCCGCCGGAGGCGATCAGCGGGACGTGGCAAACCGCACGCACTTTTTTCAGCTGTTCGAGGTCATAGCCGTTACGCACGCCGTCCTGGTTCATCATGTTAAGGACAATCTCGCCCGCGCCACGCTTCTGCACTTCCTGCACCCAGTCGAGGGTCTCCCATTGGGTCACACGGGTTCGACTTTCATCGCCGGTATACTGATTAACGTGATATTTGCCCGTTGCGTCGTCATACCAGGTGTCGATCCCAACGACAATGCACTGCACGCCAAAGCGATCGGCCAGGCGAGTAATCAGCTCCGGGTCGGCCAGAGCAGGGGAGTTGATGGAAATCTTGTCGGCACCAAACGAGAGAATTTTGGCCGCGTCGTCAGCGGATTTAATTCCACCCGCCACGCAGAATGGAATATCAATCACTTCTGCTACGCGCGCCACCCAGCTTTTATCGACCACGCGGCCATCGCTGGAAGCGGTGATATCGTAAAACACCAGCTCGTCAGCCCCTTCATCAGCATAGCGTTTTGCCAGCGGGACGATGTCGCCAATGATCTCGTGGTTGCGGAACTGCACGCCTTTCACCACCTGGCCGTCGCGCACGTCCAGGCAAGGGATTATCCGTTTTGCCAGCATTGAATCGCCTCCGTCACAGTAAATTTTCCTTCCAGCAGGGCGCGTCCAACGATCACGCCCTGCACATCGGTACCGCGCAGCGCGGCGATATCTTTCAGATCGCCAATTCCACCCGAAGACTGGAAAGCCACCTGCGGAAAACGTGCACAGACCTCGTCATACAGCGAGACGTTAGAGCCCGCCAGCGTGCCGTCGCGGGAGATATCGGTGCACAGCACGTGCTTCAGGCCAACGGGTTGATAAATAACAACCAGCTCTTCCAGCGTCACGCCGGAGTTTTCCTGCCAGCCGCTGACCGCAACCTGTTTATTACCCTGTTCATCAATACGCACGTCCAGCGCCAGTACCAGCGCATCCGCGCCAAAACGGCGGAACCAGCCTTTGACCATTTCGGGGTCTTTTACGGCGGTAGAGCCAACGACAACGCGCGCCACACCTGCTTCAAGCAGAGCTGCAACGTCCTCTTCAGTGCGCACGCCACCACCTACCTGGACGGGGACATTCACGCCAGCGACCAGCTTTTTGAGTAGCGGGATCTGGCGTTTCGCCGGGTCTTTAGCACCCGTTAAATCAACCAGATGCAGCACCTGTGCACCCTGCGCCACGTAATCCTGCAGACGTGGCAGCGGGTCGTTCCCGTAGTCACGCTGCTGGCCGTAATCGCCCTGATGAAGACGAACAACCGTGCCGTCAATTAAATCTAAAGCGGGAATAATCATCACATCTCCAGGAAGTTTTTCAGCAGCTGCGCGCCTGCGGCGCCAGAGCGTTCCGGGTGAAACTGCACGCCGAAGAAGTTATCTTTCTGCACCGCTGCGGTAAACGCTTCACCATAATTGCACTGAGCGATGGTGTAGGGATTTACCGGCATGGCGTAGCTGTGCACGAAGTAAAAATATGCGCCGTCTTCAATGCCGCGAAACAGCCTGTCGCCCGCTTTGGCGTACACGCGGTTCCAGCCCATATGCGGCAGAGGCAGGCCGTGGTCGGTCATTTTCGGCACGTCTTCTTCAATAATGCCCAGCAGGTCGACGCCGTTGCTCTCTTCACTGCGGCGGCCCAGGATCTGCATACCCAGGCAAATGCCCAGCACCGGCTGGGTACAGGCTTTGATCAGGTCGACCAACTCGCGTTCGCGAATCTGATCCATCGCGGCCTGCGCGGTTCCCACGCCCGGTAAAAAGAGTTTGTCGGCGCGCAGCACCACGTCCGGGTCACGGCTCACCACCGGCTCATAGCCGTGGCGCGCAATCGCCGATTTTACGGAGTTCAGGTTGGCGCATCCGGTATCCAGAATCACCACATTCATTACAGCACTCCTTTCGATGAAGGCAGGGCGTCACCTTCCACGCGGATCGCCTGGCGAAGGGTACGGCCAAAAGCCTTGAACAGACTCTCCACGCGGTGGTGGTCGTTTTTGCCTTTGGTCTTAAGGTGCAACGTCAGGCCCATGGTGTAGGACAATGAACGGAAGAAGTGCTCAACCATTTCAGTGCTGAGATCGCCCACGCGCTGGTAGTTGAAATCGGCTTTATATTCCAGGTGCGGGCGTCCGGAGATATCCATAGCGCAGCGCGCCAGGCACTCGTCCATCGGCAGGACAAAGCCAAAACGGTTGATGCCGCGCTTATCGCCAAGCGCCAGCTTCAGGGCTTCACCCAGCGCCAGGCCGGTATCTTCCACGGTGTGGTGATCGTCAATGTAAAGGTCGCCTTTTACGATAATTTCCATGCGGAAACCGCCGTGGGTGGCAATCTGATCCAGCATATGGTCGAAGAAACCCACACCGGTGTGGATCTTGCTGCCACCTTCGCGATCCAGCCAGACCTTCACGTCAATCTGCGTCTCTTTGGTGTTACGTTCAACGTGGGAATAGCGGTCACGTTTGGTTAGCTGCTCACCAATTTTTGCCCAGTTAAGACCGTTACGATCGTAGCGCAGCCCCTCAATACCCATGTTTTCCGCTAGCGTAATATCGGTAATGCGATCGCCGATGACATAGCTGTTGGTTTTATCCAGCACATCTTCCGCCAGATAGCGCTCCACCAGTTTTACTTTCGGTTTACGGCAGTCGCACTCATCGGCCGGCATGTGTGGGCAAATCAGCACTTCATCAAAGACCACGCCCTGAGAGGTCAGCACCTGCATCATCAGATTATGCGGGCCGTCAAAGTCCGCCTGCGGGAAGCTGTCGGTACCCAGACCGTCCTGATTAGTGATCATCACCAGCTTATACCCGGCGTTTTGCAGCTTAAGCAGTACGGGGATCACGTCCGGTTCAAAAACCAGCTTGTCGAAACGATCGACCTGAAAATCGGCTGGTGGCTCCGAAATAAGGGTGCCGTCACGATCGATAAAAAGGATCTTCTGGGTCATACTTTCTCCGCTTTCAGGGCGTCAATCACGCGCTGGCTCTCTGAGCGGGTGCCTACGGTAATGCGCAGGCACCCGCTCAGGGAAGGTTGTTTATTCTGGTCTCGTAAGATAATGCCCTGATCCCATAAAGATTTAAATACGGCACTGGATGCAGTGAAACGCACCAGGATGTAGTTGGTTTCCGAATCGAACACCTGCTCCACGCACGGGATATCCTTCAGGGCGGTCACCAGATATTGACGTTCCTCCAGGATTTGCGCCACACGATCGCGCATCGCGTTGATCCCCTGTGGGGTCAGCGCCTGTGCTGCAATATCGGCAACCGGCGTCGAAAGCGGGTAGGGTGCAATCACTTTCAACAGCAGGTCGATGACCTCTTTATTGGCCAGCGTGAATCCACAACGTAGACCGGCGAGGGCGAAGGCTTTCGACAACGTACGCAGCACGACCAGGTGCGGATATTCTTCCAGCCAGCCTGTCAGCGTCGCCTGCGGGCAGAACTCGATGTAGGCTTCGTCAGCGACCACCAGGGCTTTGCCGCGCGTCATCTCCAGCAGGGTACGGATATCCTGCGGGTTGATAATCTGCCCGGTCGGGTTGTTTGGGCTACAGACAAACACCACCTTTACACCATCTAGATTATCGGCAATGCCCTGCAGATCCAGCTGCCAGTTGTCAAGCGAGAGGACGTTGCGACACGCCACACCGAAGGTTTCCGCGCTGACGCTATACATGCCGTAGGTAGGCTGGCAGTACATCACCGCATCTTTGCCCGGCTCGCAGAAGGCGCGGATCAGCAGCTCAATACCTTCATCGGCTCCACGGCTGACCAGCACCTGCTCCGGCTTCACTCCTGCATACTGCGCGTAGTTTTCGATAACGGCCTTTGGCTGGCATTCCGGATAGCGGTTCAGGGTTTGCTGAGAAAGCTCAAACTGGACCGCTGTCGGGAATTCGTTAGCGTTCAGCCAGACATCACCTTTACCACCTAAACGACGTGCAGACTGATACGGAGTCAGTTGACGGACATTTTCACGGGCTAATTCTTCAATGCTCATGCTTGCTCCTTCAGGGCTGCAACGCGCAGCGTTACGGCATTTTTGTGGGCGGTCAGGCGTTCAGCGGCTGCCAGCGTTTCAATGGTGGATGCCAGCGAGGCAAATCCTTCGCGGGACAGTTCCTGCACGGTCATGCGTTTCTGGAAATCCGCCAGGCCGAGGCTTGAACAGGTTGAGGTATAACCATACGTCGGCAGGACGTGGTTGGTGCCGGACGCGTAATCGCCAGCGGATTCCGGTGACCAGTCACCCAGAAAACCGAACCTGCGCTGGTGATGCTGTCGACCAGATCGCGTGCATTTCGGGTCTGAATAATCAGGTGCTCCGGGCCGTACTGGTTAGAGATGGCAATGCACTGCGCCAGATCGCGCGCCACAATCAGACGGCTGGCGGCTAACGCCTGACGTGCCGTTTCGGCGCGGGGCAGGTCAGCAAGCTGGCGCTCGACAGCTTCGCCGACGCGTGTTGCCATATCGGCATCCGGCGTCAACAGAATGACCTGCGAGTCAGGGCCGTGTTCCGCCTGAGACAGCAGGTCGGACGCGACGAAGTCCGGCGTAGCGCCGCTGTCGGCAATGACCAATACTTCAGACGGACCGGCAGGCATGTCAATTGCCGCACCGTCCAGACGCTGGCTGACCTGGCGCTTGGCTTCGGTCACGAAGGCGTTGCCCGGGCCAAAAATTTTGTCGACCTTTGGAATGGATTCGGTGCCAAACGCGAGGGCAGAAATCGCCTGTGCGCCACCCACTTTATAGACCGCCTGTACGCCGCACAGCTTTGCTGCGTAGAGGATCTCATCGGCAATCGGTGGCGGAGAGCAGAGCACCACTTTCTGACAACCCGCAATACGCGCCGGGGTAGCCAGCATCAATACGGTGGAGAACAGCGGAGCCGAACCGCCAGGGATATACAGTCCAACGGACGCTACCGGGCGGGTCACCTGCTGGCAACGCACGCCAGGCAGGGTTTCAACATCCACAGTTTGCAGCTTTTGCGCGGTGTGGAAGGTCTCGATGTTTTTCACCGCGACGGCCATCGCCTGCTTGATGTCATCACCCAGACGATTACTGGCATCAATGATTTCCTGTTCGGTAACCTTCAGCGCATCCACTTCAGTCTTGTCGAATTTGGCACTGTATTCACGCAGCGCGTCATCGCCACGGGCTTTGACGTTCTCAAGGATCTCCGCCACGGTGCGTGAAATGCTTTCGGAGGCGGAAATCGCCGGGCGCATCAGCAACTCACGTTGTTGTGCGTCGCTACAATTATTCCAGTCGATGATTGTGTTAAAACCCATGGCCGTTACTCCATCATCTTCTCAATTGGCAGCACCAGGATTGAGCTTGCCCCCAGCGCCTTCAGTTTTTCCATGGTTTCCCAGAACAGGGTTTCGCTACTGACCATATGCATCGCCACGCGCTGCTGATCGCCCGCCAGTGGCAGAATAGTTGGGCGCTCGGCGCCTGGTAACAGAGCAATCACTTCATCCAGACGCTCGGTTGGCGCGTGCATCATGATGTATTTGGATTCACGCGCCTGGATCACGCCCTGAATACGGGTCAGGAGCTTGTCGATCAACTGCTGCTTGGCATCGGCCATGTCGCCGTCACGCTGAATCAGACAGGCTTTTGAGCGATAGATAACTTCCACTTCGCGCAGGCCGTTCGCTTCCAGCGTCGCGCCAGTTGAGACGAGGTCACAGATGGCGTCCGCCAGACCTGCACGCGGGGCGACTTCAACAGAGCCATTCAGCAGACAGGATTTAAACTGCACGCCTTTCTGGTCCAGGTAACGCTTTAACAGGTGAGGGTAGGAGGTGGCGATACGTTTGCCGTTCAGTGCAGCCGGGCCGTCCCAGGCTTCATCGACCGGCGTTGCCAGCGACAGGCGGCAGCCGCCGAAATCCAGGCGACGCAGGGTGAAGTAACGCGGGTCTTCGCCCTGTGCACGGCGGGTCAGGAGTTCTTCTTCCAGCACGTTTTCACCGATGATGCCAAGGTCAACGACGCCATCCATCACCAGGCCTGGGATATCGTCATCACGCACGCGCAGAATGTCGATGGGCATGTTTTCAGCCAGAGCAATCAGGCGCTGGGTGTGCAGGTTAATTTTGATCCCGCAGCGGGCCAGCAGTTCGCGTGAATCGTCACTCAAACGACCTGATTTTTGAATAGCTATGCGTAAACGTGAGTTATCTAACATTCTTTATTCCTCGTTAACCTGTTTTAACCTGTCTGAATTTGGTCCAAAAAAAAGCCCCCGGAAGAAGATCTTCCGGGGGCTTTTTCATGCGTTCATGCACCACTGGAAGATCCAAACGTCTTCCAGCACACATCGCCTGAAAGACTAGTCAGGGTGATGGTGATGATGGTGGTGTTTAAATTGAACGCGTGTCATATAAATTCTCGATGAATGCTTATTCATTTGATGTCTTTTAACCTAAACCAGTTGTGCAACATATTGCAAGGGCTTTTTTTGATCATTAATTCATTTCATATTGATGCTATGAATTGTGTGTTCTGCCGGGCTGGCGTAGCCTTATGAAAGACGAGTACGAGTCAGGAGAATTCGCATGAAAAAGGTCGCGATTGTCGGTTTAGGATGGCTGGGAATGCCGCTGGCGATGTCATTAGCCGCGAAAGGCTGGCAAGTGACCGGGAGCAAAACCACGGCGGATGGGGTAGAAGCAGCGCGTATGTGCGGTATTGATGGTGTCGAACTGCGTCTGGAACCCGAGCTGGTGTGTGATGCTGACGATCTGGACACGCTGATGAACGTCGATGCGCTGGTAATTACGCTACCCGCGCGGCGCAGTGGTCCGGGCGAGTCGTTTTATCTGCAGGCGATGCAGGAGATTGTCGACAGCGCGCTGGCACACCATGTTCCGCGCATTATTTTTACCAGCTCGACATCAGTCTATGGCGATGTCGAAGGTGTGGTGAAAGAGAGCTCCGGGCGCAATCCTGTTACCGTGAGCGGCCAGGTACTGAAAGAGCTGGAAGACTGGCTGCATAATCTACCCGGCACGCAGGTTGATATCGTCCGTCTGGCGGGGCTGGTGGGGCCTGGGCGCCATCCGGGACGTTTTTTTGCCGGAAAGTCAGCGCCAGACGGGCAACATGTTGTCAATCTTGTGCATCTTGACGATGTTATTGGCGCAATTGAGCTACTCTTACAGGCTCCAAAAGGTGGACACATCTATAATATATGTGCGCCTTCTCATCCGACGCGTAGTACGTTTTACCCGCTAATGGCACGTCAGTTGGGCCTGGCTCCGCCGGTTTTTGGTGAGACAAAGGATGAAAGCAAAGGCAAAATTGTTGATGGCAATCGCATTTGCCATGAGCTGGGATTTGAGTATCAGTATCCCGATCCGCTGGTGATGCCCATGGAATAAGTCTCGCAGCGGAGACGATCGCACACCAGAAGGGGGCGAGCATGAAACCGCTGCTTGATGTTCTTATTATTCTGGATGCACTGGAAAAAGAAGGGAGCTTTGCAGCCGCCTCAGCAAAGCTCTACAAAACCCCTTCGGCGCTGAGCTACACCGTTCAAAAACTGGAAAGCGATCTCAATATTCAGATCCTCGATCGCTCCGGGCACCGCGCGCGTTTTACCCGTACCGGGCAGATGCTGCTGGAAAAAGGACGTGAAGTCCTCCATACCGTTCGCGAACTGGAAAAGCAGGCCGTCAAGCTTCATCAGGGATGGGAAAATGAGCTGGTTATAGGAGTCGATGATACCTTTCCATTTTCGCTTCTTACGCCGCTGATTGAGGCATTTTATCAACACCACAGCGTAACCCGGCTTATCTTTATAAACGGTGTGCTGGGCGGTTCCTGGGATGCGTTAATCCAGGGAAGGGCGGATATTTTCGTCGGTGCACTCCATGAACCTCCCCAGTTGAGTGATTTTGGTTTTGCCCGTCTGGGCGTGCTGGAGCAGGTTTTTGCCGTTGCGCCGCATCATCCGCTTGCTCAGGAGCCGGAGCCTATTAATCGCCGGGTTATTAAAGGCTACCGTGCGATTGTGGTGGGGGACAGTTCACGGCCAGAGTGTGCGGTTTCCTCGCAATTACTTGATGAGCAGGAAGCCATTACCGTTTTTGATTTTAAAACCAAGCTGGAATTGCAAATCAGTGGTCTGGGTTGCGGCTATTTGCCTCGTTATCTTGCGCAGCGGTTTATTGATAGCGGGGCGCTGGTTGAAAAACAGGTGCTTGCTCAAAGCAGTAATGAATCAGCGTGGGTGGGCTGGAATGAACAAACCTCTGGACTGGCAAGCAGCTGGTGGCGAGACGAAATTTTAGCAAATAGTGCTATCGCTGCCGTTTACTCTCAGGCCAGCGTCGAGAAATCAGCCAGTTAGCAAAAAGAAAATCACCCAGGGCATTGCAAAGTATTGCCTTTTGTATCCGATGTGGGGCAAAATGCGGCCGCTGCAACCAAATGAATAATCGACGATATAAAAGGCGTCGGTTATTTTTTTTTGCATGTACGAAACGAAACTAAAAACCAAGAGGCCGGGCTTCGTACCGGATAGATATTTACTAAAATCCGACAGTTGTTGTCGCTGAGGAATAAAGAAATGGGGCAATTTTTCGCTTACGTGGCGGTTATCACCGTAAAGGAGAATAACTATGTCGCATAACGCAACTCCAAACACCTCTCGCGTGGAATTACGTAAAACACTTACGTTGATTCCGGTTGTTATGATGGGCCTGGCCTATATGCAACCAATGACGCTGTTCGATACATTCGGTATCGTATCAGGCCTTACTGACGGTCACGTTGCAACGGCGTACGCCTTTGCACTGGTCGCTATTCTCTTTACTGCGCTGAGCTACGGTAAACTGGTTCGCCGTTTCCCGTCCGCAGGCTCTGCGTACACCTATGCTCAGAAATCCATTAGCCCGGCGGTAGGCTTTATGGTGGGCTGGTCATCACTGCTGGACTACCTGTTCATGCCGATGATCAACATTCTGCTGGCAAAAATTTACTTTGAAGCGCTGGTACCTTCCGTACCGTCGTGGATCTTCGTTGTGGCGCTGGTGGCCTTTATGACCATCTCTAACCTGCGCAGCATCAAGACCGTGGCGAACTTCAACACCCTGATTGTTATTCTGCAGATGGGTATTGTTGCGGTAATCGTTGGCCTGATCATCTACGGTGTTTCTCACGGTGAAGGTGCAGGTACACTGACCAGCACGCGTCCATTCTGGTCTGAAGGTGCGCATGTAGTGCCGATGATCACCGGTGCGACGATTCTGTGCTTCTCGTTCCTCGGCTTTGACGGTATCTCTTCTCTGTCAGAAGAGACCAAAGACGCTGAGCGCGTGATCCCGAAAGCGATTTTCCTGACCGCGCTGATTGGCGGTATGATCTTCATCGGTGCCTCTTACTTCTTGCAGCTGTACTTCCCGGATATCTCTCGCTTTAAAGATCCGGATGCGTCACAGCCTGAAATCATGCTGTACGTGGCAGGTAAAACCTTCCAGTGGGGCGTGTTGATCTTCTCAAGCGTAACCGTACTGGCATCCGGTATGGCGGCACACGCAGGCGTTTCTCGTCTGATGTACGTGATGGGCCGTGACGGTGTGTTCCCGACTCGCTTCTTTGGTTATGTTCATCCGAAATGGCGTACTCCTGCATGGAACGTGCTGCTGGTTGGTGCTATTGCTCTGCTGGCGATTAAATTTGACCTGGTGACAGCAACTGCGCTGATTAACTTCGGTGCTCTGGTGGCGTTCACCTTCGTTAACCTCTCTGTGATCTCGCAGTTCTGGATCCGTGAGAAGCGCAACAAAACGCTGAAAGACCACTTCAACTATCTGGTGCTGCCAGTGTGTGGCGCGCTGACTGTTGGCGCACTGTGGATTAACCTGGAAGAGAGCTCTATGGTTCTGGGTCTGATCTGGGGTGCTATCGGTCTGATTTACCTGGCTTGCGTAACAAAAAGCTTCCGCAACCCGGTTCCTCAGTACGAAGACGTTGCCTGAGTTTTAACGCACTAAAAAAAACCGGAGACCATCGCCTCCGGTTTTTTTATATCTCTAATTCAGACTATCTCTTGTGCGTACTGGAACAGGGATTTCAACAGTGCCTGTTTTTCAGCATTCCCTTCATACTGAGCATAAAGCATCTCCAGCTCCTGAGCATAGCTATGCAGGAACTCTGGCGTAAAGACATTACGACGATGTTGCAACCAGCGTTCCTGTTCCGCTTCATCGAGGGTTCCCGGGTAGTTACGCGCACGGTAATTAAACATCAACTTTTCAATGCGCTTATCAGCGAACGTGATATCCAGTGCCGGCAGGTTACGCGGCTCGGTTTGCAGGACGATATTCATCGCCGCGCGGTCGGCATCGCCGAAGAAACCGTTGTATAGCTGGGCATCCACGTTTTCAGACGGAACGAACGGTTCTGCTTCTGCAAAAATGGCGACCACTTTCTCACGCACCTGCGGGTTTTCGCGCAGCACTTTCAGGTTATCCAGGCAGTGTTGTCGGTTAATGCCCAGTCTGTCAGCATCTTCCGGGCGCAGCGTATTGGCCTGCGCGAGTACCGGACATTTATTGATATGCACCAGTTTAACCGGCACCGCAGGCAGATCGCCGAGTTCATTTTTCGGTGTGTAAAGCCGTTCACGCAGGGTAGCGCTGTCGAGTTCCAGCAGCGGCGAGATATCGCCAGCTAAATCCACCATAATGACCGCATTACGGTTGTCCGGATGCCAGGCCAGTGGCGCAACCCAACTGGTGTTGCCGCGCCAGGCACCGAACATACCGGAGATATGCACCAGCGGTTTCATCTGCGGTACATCAATCAGCGTGGTCAATTTCTGTTTGCTGCGGTGGCTCAGCAGATACTCAAACAGCCTTGGCTGAGCGGTTTTCACCAGCTTCGCCATGGCAATGGTGGCATACACGTCTGCCATCGCATCGTGGGCATTACTGTGCTCAATGCCATTGGCGCGCGTCAGATGTTCCAGCCTGAAGCTCGTCAGTCCTTCATCATTCTCCGGCCAGTTAATACCTTCCGGGCGTAATGCGTAGCAGGCGCGCATGATGTCGAGTAAATCCCAGCGAGAATTACGGTTCTGCCAGCTCCAGGCATACGGGTCGTAGAAGTTGCGATAGAAAATATTGCGCGTCACTTCATCATCAAAACGGATGTTGTTATAACCCACCACGCAGGTATTGGGGACGGTGAACAGATCGTGGATGCGTCGGGCGAATTCTGCCTCGTTAACGCCTTTTTCCCGCGCTTCCTGCGGGGTAATCCCGGTAACCATAACCGCCCCAGGCTGCGGCAGGTAGTCATCAGCCGGTTTGCAGTAAAAGACCTCAGGCTCGCCGATAATATTGAAGTCGTCATCGGTACGGATGGCGGCAAACTGCGCCGGTCGGTCCAGCGCCGGGTGCGTACCAAAGGTTTCGTAGTCGTGAAAGAGGAAGGTTGGTTGTTTATCTGTGTCTGCCATTGTTTAAGATTGTCCACAATAGTTAATTAACTGCCTGTTATTACTCGAAAAACAACCCTTTTCTCACCTGAGTTTGTCCACGAACGTTAAATATAGTTGTTTACTGTGTCTTGATGTCCATGTGATATTGCGTACCAGAAGTGTACCAAACCACTATTTCAGAGCGTACCAAATATTATTTATGGCTATCAGCGACACAAAACTGCGTACCATTTATGGTAAACCATATTCGGGCCCACAAGAAGTGGCTGATGCTGATGGCCTCAGCGTGCGCATTTCTCCAAAGGGGGTCATCCAGTTCCAGTACCGATATCGCTGGCATGGTAAACCTCATCGTCTTGGCATTGGTCGCTACCCGTCGGTGTCGTTAAAGGATGCCAAGCAGATCACGTCTGATTTACGGAACCTTTATTTTTCCGACACAGATCCACGCTCCTATTTTGAGGAGAAGACGCAAAACTCTCTGACGGTCGCTCAGTGCCTCGATTACTGGTTCGATAATTACGTCTCTACAACACTCAGGGAAAAGACCAGGCACTATACCGCTCAACGGTTATGAAACGGATGCATGACGCGTTCCCTAATCGACCAGCATCCTCCATCACGGTAAAGCAGTGGGTGGATCTACTCACCGAAGAGGAAAGGGATAATCCACGCCGCGCGCGCCAGATGCTCAGTCAGTTAAGATCGGCAATAAGCTGGTGCATGCGACGTCAGGTGATAGATAGTTGCGCAATTATGGGCATCCAGCCAAGAGACTTCGGTTCCCGCGCAGAAGTAGGCGATCGCGTGCTGTCCTATAACGAGCTTGCTCAGATATGGCTTGCCATTGAAAGAAGCAGGGCTTCTACGTCAAACAAGCTTCTTCACCAGATGCTGATGCTGTGGGGGGCGAGGCTCTCAGAGCTCAGGCTGGCAACCAAGACCGAATTTGACCTGCTGGACAACGTCTGGACTGTGCCAAAAGAGCACAGCAAAATGGGAAACGTCATCCGCCGCCCCATCTTCGAACAGATTATGCCTTTCCTCGAAAAGGCCATGACAACTTACAATGATGTGCTTTTCCCCGGGGAGGATATAAACGAACCGATCAGCATTGCGGCCGCCAACCGATTCGTTAATCGAATAAGGGGGGGAATGGACCTTGGATACTGGCGAACCCACGACTTCAGGAGGACGCTGGTAACAAGGCTGTCTGAAATGGATGTCGAGCCTCATGTTACTGAGAGGATGCTCGGGCATGAACTTGGCGGGGTAATGGCCGTGTACAACAAACACGACTGGATAGAGGCTCAGTGCAAAGCGTATGAGCTTCACGCTGATAAGCTGTTCTGGCACATCAGGAACATTTCTGGTTAACGCCGCCATTGAGGATCCATCCATCAACAGCTTCCCGCAGGTACGCTTTCGGGTGTGTCCTGACTGGCTTGGGAAACCCGTGCCGGTTGGTGTAGTTCCAGATGGTCTGGCGTGATGAAACCCCAAGCTTGTTCATCACTTCTTTTTCTGGAATCAGGCTGGTATCGGTCATTGTGATCTCCTTACGCCATTTCTTTATACAGGCGTGGCCCATCGATTGTGGCCGCGCGCAATTCGTTTTCCGGATGCACTGAATAATCTCTGTCGTCCCACCGCACCCAGAACTTCGGATTGTCGCTGTCAGGATCCTGCAGGCTTTCGACTATTCCCGTCAGTCCGCCGGTCTTCTTCTGGGCTAATGCGCCCACATTAAAAGCAGCCATTGCACACCTTCCGGTTCGTGAAGAAATGAGGTGAGAGCGCCCAGCGCCATAAGTGCGGCGATGAGCCAGGTCATGGGGTTTGAATGCATAGGGCGCTCCTGCTGTTAAGCGGTTATCAAAGCGCTGATGAAGCAGTGGAAGGGCGCTGCCAGACTAACGGCCATCATGGCCACGAGGCAGATCTTCGACAGCGGCGACGTGTCGGTACCGATTAAGTCCTGGCAGTTATACGTTAAGACGGTGGACATCGACGCCGACTCCGCATCGGTTACTCTGTCCGTCACAAACCCACTGAACAACAATATTGGTCGCCTTTATGATCCAGTCGAGTACACGGGACTTCAGTACCTCTGATTTTATCAGCAGGATGATCGGCGTGCCTTGGTCTAACCGGGCCTGCTCCTTCGATAAGGTCGACTGCTGGGGATTGTGCGTGTTGTATTACCGACACGTTCGCGGCATTGAACTGCACCAGACGCCGGACTATGAAGCCGGTGAGGATTTCTTCACCTGCTATCAAGGTGACGTGGTTTTCTGGCGCCAGGTCGATAAGCCGGTCGATGGCGGGATATTCGTCGGATACCGCGGCGTGCAACCGGCGCATGTTGGCCTGGTGCTGAACAGGCAGGCGCTGCACTCGCGCGGCGAGAACGGAAGCGTACGCATGGACTCGTTGCTGGTCATTCAGCGGGCATTCACCAAAGTGGAGTATTTTTCTTATGGCGCTGGTTGAGATATCGAACTTTCCAGGAACGCCTAAGCTGCGTTGCAGGGTGCCAAACGGCACCCTTTTTTATGACTGGCTGGCGGCCAATGACGCTAATTTTCACCGTGACCTGCTGATCGTCCGCAACGGTGTGAAGTTGAGCGACGATGACGAGCTGGCGTTTGAGTTGAGCGAACTGGACCATATCCAGATATTCGACCAGCCGAAGGGTATTGTGGGCGATATCCTGAGTCCGATCTTCAAAGTAGTGGGGCAGGTGTTTTCTTTCCTGGCACCGAAACCGGCCATCGCCAACACTGGCGGCAATACCGTCGACTCACCGAACAATAGTCTGACCGGACAGATAAACACAGCTCGCGTCTACAAAGCCAAGCCGGATATCTACGGCCAGGTGCGTTCATTCCCCGATCTGATTCAGGAATCACTGTTTGAATACATCAGCACGGGCGTGCGTGACGGCGGTAAGAAATACGTGACTGAATGGATGTGTATCGAGATCGGCAAGTACGATTACGAGTCTGTGCGCTATTCAGAATCAAGTCTTGGAAGTATGGCCGGCGCTGAATACCAGTTCATCCAGCCTGGCGAGGTCATCCCGTCGATTAACGAAGGCTACAGCTTCGATGATGTCGACGGTCAGGAGGTGCCAGGCGCAAACCAGGGAGAGTCATTCCCTGTCGAAACCGCGACGGCAAACACCGTGGTCAGCGGCACGTATGCCGGTGGTCAGTTAGCGATGAAAATCGTTAAAGAGGCTGAGTTCGATTATTTCATGGGCCTGGTTCTGCCTCACGCTGTAACGTTCACTATCAACGTGACGTATGCAACCGCATCCGGGTCGGTAACGACTGATGCCACGTTTTCAGGGACACTTGTTTCTGCTGTAGAAACAAACGACGGCGCGGTGATAAATCCGGTTCGCTGGTACACCTTCACCATGGGCGATCTGGACGGTCCTCCTGATATTCCTACTGGCGCAACGATAAACACGACCACATTCGTACTGAATGATAACGAGGCGCTGGTCGTCGGGACGTTCTTTTCACCAGTGGAGTCAACGCAGTTGTGGATCCACACCCAAAGCAGTCTCGGACCGAAGAAGCAAACCAACTGGAAGGTAGTGCTGTGGAAAATTGATGACGACTACAACATGATCCCCGGCACCCAGCAGACGCTGATATTCCAGCAGACAACCTGGCACAAGCAGGACAGCGAGACGTTCTATCGTACGGACAAGATTATACCAACAGGTGGTTTCGGGAAGTACGCTATTAACCTGCAGCGCACCGATAACTCTGGTGATGCCTCGATACTTAAACTTGAAGAGATCCACGCTGTAAACGTGCGCACAAACGTTGTCCATCCCACCGATACGCTGGTCCGCGTGAAGGTGAGGGCAACAGAGAACGCTCTTGGCAGTCGCGACCGCAAGTACAACGCCCTGGTGACACGTCACACCATATCATACGACCTGAACACGCAGACAGTTGATTACACGCTGCGCCCGTCTCGTTCGTTTGCTGATGCGGTGGCTCATACCTGGCTGATCATGGGAGGGCAGCCGGCAAGCAGCATTGACCTCTACGGGCTGTACTCGATCGCCGAAAGCTTCCCGGATGAGCGCCTGGGTTACTTCGACTATACGTTTGACGACGAAAACGACGCGCTGGGCGATCGCGTGCAGGCAATCTGCAACGCAGCATCCGTGGTCGCGTCCTGGGATGATGGCGTGTTGACGTTTACCCGTGACCAGAAAGTGGATTATCCGGCGGCAGTATTCAACCGGGCAAACATGAAGACTGACGAGTACAAAATCACCTACGAAGCCACGCTTCCTGGCGGCTATGACGGCGTTCAGGTCTCATACGTTCACCCGACAACGAACAACAAGACGTACATCAACTACCGTGTACTTAACGGCATCATCGTAGAGCAGGAGGCAGAGAACCCGAACAAGTTGGAGATCGTCGGATTTCGTAACGAGTTCCAGGCGAGGGAGCGTGCGATGCGCGAAACGAAGCGTCTGATTTTCTCCCGGACGAAGATGAACTCGAAGGTGAATGAATATGGCTACGCAACCAACCAATCTGCCAGTACCAAGCGAATCACCTCGCGACCTGAAATTTAACGCGGGGAAAATTGACGAATTTGTTACCTCACTGCAGCATGAATATGAAGACAGATTCGGCAAAAAACATTACACAATTGAGGGCTTGCGTTGGGTAGCTCAACAGGCTATTTCAGCTTTTGGGTATATTACACTCGACAGTTTTGAAGACGGTAATAGTCTCACTGTACCTAACCAGGTTCTTCGTCTAAAGGCGACAGGTGAGTATTATCGTTGGGATGGCGCGTTTCCGAAAAACGTCCCCGCTGGTTCAACACCAGATTCCACAGGAGGCATTGGTGTTGGTAAGTCGTTAAGCGTTGGAGATGCGACTTTAAGAAGTGACCTAAGGAAAATTGCCAGCCCGATCACTTGGTTTGGGGGCGTGTCAGGTGAAGACTGTTCGGACGCATTAGAATCGGCACTTCAGTCCGGGCTACCATTCTTCTTTCCAGATGGAGAGTGGATCATCACAAGAGACATTGCGTACCCTGGTAGGGTAAATTTTTGGGGAACACCTAGTTCGACTATAAAATCAAACAGTCTTATCACCATTACTGATGGAAGTGGTTCACGCGTTGGGCCATTGAACATCATGCTAATCGGCACTCCGTATACAATTAAACGCGATGCATCGCTAAATAATTTACCTTCAGACGTCGTCCAGTCATTTGAGGGATATATCCCTAATGTACAGGACACAGACATATGGAGTGGATTTGACCTGCCCCCAGGATTAGATACAACCTTCAGTTAGTAATGTCGGTTGGTTTTTCTTCATATTTCCTGTTTCGCCAGTCCGTTGCGAATTCAGCTGGTGTCTGGTAATCCAGCGATGAATGGGGACGGCACTCGTTATAATCCTGCCGCCAGTCATTAATCGTTTTCCGGGCATGAAGAATATCGCTGAACCAGTGTTCATTCAGACACTCATCGCGAAAGCGTCCGTTAAAACTCTCAATAAATCCGTTCTGCGTTGGCTTACCTGGCTGGATAAGCCGTAGTTCCACACCATGCTCAAAGGCCCATTGATCGAGCGCGCGGCAGGCAAATTCCGGGCCCTGATCGGTTCTTATTGTCGCCGGATAGCCCCTAAACAGCGCGATGCTGTCCAGAATACGCGTGACCTGAACGCCTGAAATACCGAAAGCAGCGGTGATTGTCAGACACTCCTTCGTGAAATCATCCACACAGGTCAGGCACTTGATCCTCCGACCGTTGGCCAGTGCGTCCATAACGAAATCCATCGACCATGTCAGGTTCGGCGCATCCGGGCGCAGAAGCGGAAACCGTTCGGTTGCCAGCCCTTTACGGCGTCGTCTGCGTTTTACGCTCAGTCCATTAAGGTGGTAAATACGGTATACCCGCTTGTGATTGACGTGAAGGCCCTCCCGACGCAGCAGCTGCCAGATGCGGCGGTAGCCAAAACGCCTGCGCTCCAGTGCCAGCTCAGTGATGCGCCCTGATAAATGCGCATCAGCTGCCGGACGCTGAGCCTCGTAGCGGCAGGTCGACAGGGACAAACCTGTAAGCCTGCAGGCACGACGTTGCGACAGACCGGTCGCATCACACATAAACTCAACGGCTTCCCGCTTCTGGTCTGTCGTCAGTACTTTCGCCCCAGAGCCACCTGAAGTGCCTCCTTATCCAGCATGGCTTCGGCAAGTAGCTTCTTGAGGCGGGCGTTCTCCTCTTCAAGAGATTTAAGCCGCTTCACCTCAGGAACTTCCATGCCACCAAACTTCTTGCGCCAGGTGTAGAAAGTGGCATCGGAAATGGCGTGCTTACGGCAGAGCTCACGGGCAGAAACTCCGGCTTCCGCTTCGCGAAGAATACTGATGATCTGTTCGTCGGAAAAACGCTTCTTCATGGGGATGTCCTCATGTGGCTTATGAAGACATTACTAACATCGGGGTGTATTAATCAACAGGAGCAGGTCAGCCAAGGGGTGTTAACAATAGAGTTGTTAATTCTGATATAAAATACGCATCTCTTTGTGGTGTTTGTTGGTTTGGTAACGACTACTATGAAATGAGCTCGTTAGCTTCAGATCATAATGGTGAGAGTGGAATAAAAACAGCACAGTACGATGGCGTTCCCGGACCTAGTGAGACGACGGACTGTATTAATACAAGAGGCAGAGTAAATGGTGTTACCACCAACCTTAACTATTATGACGGGCACGACCTTTCTGTCCAGAATCTAACTTCGCCTCAATATATTTACTGCGGAACGGTAATAAGTGGATGCAATAGCTTTAATAATAGGCATACTGGCTTTACGTCAAACGGTTCTTCAATGAACTACGACTGTTGTCATTCTGATGAAAATGGTACTCATGGCATGAGTGTCTATGGAACATCAAACTCAGTAACTAACTGTAACGCTAGAGACAACTGCAAAACCGGAACAACATTATTACCTCGGGTATTTGATATTGTTGTCCAGGGAGATGGATGTACAAGATTTAACAATAATATCTCAAACTCATCCGCTCCATCCACTTACAATTATCTTCACACTGGTCTTCTTGGAAATAATCCAACGTCCGTATTCGAGGGACTCGACGCAAACAACTACTGTAACGGAGGACCAGGTAGAATTTACGTCTCTCCAACAATCCCATCTTCAATCTCGCCTCAACTTAAAGGCGTTGGAAGCCTAACATCAGGAGGTAATTATCAGGAAGTAATAAGGCAAAATGGTGGTGGTGTAGATCTTGGAGGAAGAAATAACGAGGGAACAGTTAGGATTAGAGGAGATGCAAGTGCGGGTGCAAACCTTGATTTTCAACCCCTAAGTGAGGATCCATTAGCAACAGCACCTACTGGCAGGGTGCGCAATGATTTCGTTTCAAAAAAAATGCTTTTCGCCACCGAACGTAATGTGAAGATGGAGCTTGGAAATACCTCAGGGCTCTACCCAACAACTGACAACTCAATAGGCATAGGTCTACCATCAAACAGATGGACTGCAGTGTATGCCGCTAATGGAACAATTCAGACGTCAGCCGGTAGGCTTAAGTGTGATGAGAGAAGCCTTAGTGAAGCGGAACTTTCCACTGCAAGGTCGTTAAAAACCATGATCAAGGCCTACAGATTTACCGATTCGGTTGATGCTAAAGGCAATGGTGCAAGGATTCATTTTGGCGTTGTTGCACAAGAAGTCATTGAAGCATTTAGAGTTAATGGCCTTGATGCCTTCGACTACGGTATGGTTTGCTATGATGAATGGGATGCAGAAGCGGAAGTGGTTGATGAACTTGGGGTTGTTCTTACCCCAGCCAGGAAATCAGGCAATCGATATGGGATCAGATACGATGAATTGATTGCATTCATAATTTCTGCACTTTGAAAAGAACCTTAGGTCATAGAATATTGCGTTACATCTACTTTCCTGTATCATGAACGTCAATATTCATCTTGGTGTAGTAAATATGATATTATCAATTCATTATTTGAGAGGCATAGCCGCTTTACTGGTTGTTCTCTTCCATTTTAGGGATAAGTTAAATAATGTATACACCCAAAAGGATTTGGGTGATTTATTATTTGGTGGTGGACTTGCTGGGGTGGATTTGTTTTTTCTTATAAGTGGTTTTATAATAGTATACTCAACAAAAAAGAAAGAAATTAATAATATCTTATTCTTTTTTTGTAAGAAGGGCTTTTAGAATATATCCATTACTCATCATTTCTTGCGTGTTGTATTATTTGGTAATTACCGAGATGATGAAATATTCAACAGATGAAGGGTTGATTAAATTGTTTGTTTCAATAATCCCCTTCAATTTAAATTGGTCTGAAGAGGCGCCTTATTTTGGGTATAATTTATTATACCCTGCTTGGACGATTACTTATGAAATAGCATTCTATATTATGTTTGGATTATCGATAAGCATCAGTCATAGGTACAGGACTATTATCGCTTCGGTATTCATAATCTCTATTGTATCTTTAGTACAGTATTATTCTCGAGGTGAATTAAGCATGAGTGGTTCTGTTTCTGCTGGTTTACTAGAGCATAGTACGCTTTTTGGATATATAAATGTTTTCACCTCGCCAATGATGTTTGAATTCGTTGTTGGCATGATTATCGGTGAATTATATATTAAATCAAGACAGATTGAAACAATATCGCAACATATCAAGAAAATATCAATCATATGCTTGTTGTTCGCTTTATCTATGTGCTTTGTTATGTTTTTCTCTAAAGTTCCATATGGGCATGGGTTGTTTGGTTTTGGCGTGCTATCTTTTGTGGTAATAACGTCACTTCTTTTTTATGAAAGAACGAATGATATTCATAAAAACAAAGCGCTATCTTTTTTAGGGGATATTTCATATTCATTGTACATGTGCCATGCTATTATACTAGCAGCATATCTGTATCTATATACTCGTATAGATTTTTTACAATATATAAATGGAATGTCTCTTGTGGTCATGCTGTGTAGTGTTTCAATGGTAACGGCGTTCCTGATGCACGTATATATAGAATTACCATGTATAAACTACGGCAAAAGAATACTTGTCAGATACGCAGCAGGAAAAGAAACGAACTCAGAGGAAGTTTCCATTTAAAATAAAATCATAATAAATTAATGATATAGCCCACTTAGGTGGGCTTTTTTCTTTCTGAGTATTGATAAACACCGGTGAACTATAATACTGCATATTAATACAGTATCTATCGGAGGTGCATCATGGGTTTTCCGTCGCCAGCAGCAGACTATGTTGAAGAACGCATATCACTCGACAAGGGTCTAATCGCTCACCCTTCCGCAACGTACATGATTATATCCGGTACGACATACCTGCGTGCGGGGATCATGAAGGGCGCCATGCTCATCGTCGATTCATCGCTGACACCGAAAGACGGTTCTCTGCTCGTCTGCGCTGTTGATGGTGAGTTCAGGATCATGCGCTACAGGACGCTACCGCATCCTTGTCTGGAAAACCCTGAAAATGGAAGGAGGGAGCCGTTACCTTTGAAGGACGATTTGTCGGATACTTCGCGGCCGGTGTTTGGGGTGATCACCTACAGCATCAATGATGCTCGCTCTGGCGAGTTCGATGACTGCCCGGTGATGTGAAAAATGCGTTGTGTACCAAATTGCGTACCAAACAAAATCAGCACATCACCTTATCCTTTTTGGTTGCTGCTCTCAGCGTTGTTGCGCGTAATCGTAAAATAAAAAAGTCGGGCGAGCGGCAGAGTCAGACACCAGTAATACCATCCTGTTAAAAAATGACGTCACTATGGTAAACGATCGTGCGGGTCAGACCGAATAAAAAGCGCCGCAGCCGCGCAAATTTGCGCGTCAGCTTCAGAGAAAAATCTGCGTCCTGTCACATTTTTTTGCAATTAAGCCAGGTAACGACATCAGAACTCCCGTAAAAAGGTCAGCGATTTTTAATGACCTGAGGATATACCGTTGAAACGCCGTCTGTTTATTGCTGTTTCTTTACTCGCTTCGAGTGTCTCATCTGCTTTTGCGGCCGAACCACTGGATTTTTCGCCGCAGCCTCCTGCTATTCAGGCTGGCTCCTGGGTGCTGATGGATTACACGACTGGTCAAATCTTAACGGCGGGCAACGAACATCAACAACGTAATCCGGCAAGCCTGACCAAGCTGATGACGGGGTATGTGGTTGATCGGGCCATTGATAGCCATCGTATTTCCCCCGATGACGTTGTGACCGTCGGGCGCGATGCCTGGGCAAAAGGCAACCCGGTTTTTGACGGTTCGTCGCTGATGTTTCTGAAAGAGGGCGATCGCGTCACCGTGCGCGACCTGAGCCGTGGTCTGATTGTGGATTCCGGTAACGATGCCTGCGTGGCGCTGGCCGATCACGTGGCGGGCGGGCAGCCGCAGTTTGTGAAGATGATGAACGACTATGTGCAAAAGCTGAACCTGCGCGATACCCATTTCGAAACCGTTCATGGGCTGGATGCGCCAGGACAGCACAGTTCCGCTTATGACCTGGCCGTCCTCTCCCGGGCCATCATTCATGGCGAACCTGATTTTTACCATATGTACAGTGAAAAGAGCCTCACCTGGAACGGGATCACCCAGCAAAACCGTAACGGCCTGTTGTGGGATAAAACCATGAACGTTGATGGGCTTAAAACGGGGCACACCTCGGGCGCAGGTTTTAATCTGATTGCTTCCGCAGTTGATGGTCAGCGCCGTTTAATCGCGGTGGTGATGGGGGCCGACAGTCCGAAAGGGCGTGAGGACCAGGCCCGTAAACTGCTGCACTGGGGGCAGCAGAATTTCGATACGGTGCAGATCCTGCAAAACGGTAAAAAAGTAGGTACAGAGCGTATCTGGTACGGCGATAAGGAGCAGGTGAAACTGGGTACCGACCAGGACTTCTGGCTGGCGCTGCCAAAAGCGGAAGTCCCGAACATCAAAGCCAAATATGTGCTGGATAAAAAAGAGCTGGAAGCACCGATTGCTGCGCATCAGCGGGTTGGGGAGATTCAGCTCTATGACCGTGACAAAGTGGTTGCACACTGGCCGCTGGTGACGCTGGAAGCCGTTGATAAAGGCGGCCTGTTCTCACGCCTGAGCGATTATCTGCACCACACGCTCTAACTGCAGATGAGCAGACTGGCAGGGTTGCGAGTCTGCTCACATAATAAACACTCTTCGTTTGCTGAACAGTTAAAATCTGCTTTATAGTGTATAAATATACAGTAATGAGTGGAGGCAGCATGGACTACAGCATTAAGCAGCAAGAGAAACGTAAGATTGCCGGTTTTCATTTGGTTGGACCGTGGGAACAAACGGTAAAACAGGGCTTTGAACAGCTGGTGATGTGGGTGGACGGTCGCCACATTCAGCCGCTTGAGTGGGTTGCAGTTTATTACGATAACCCGGATGAAGTTCCGGCAGAAAAACTGCGCTGTGATACGGCTGTGACGGTACCGGACGATTTCGTTATTCCGGAAAACAGCGAAGGCGTCATGATGACGGAAATCGTGGCCGGTGATTATGCCGTGGCGATGGCGCGCGTGGAAAACTACGACTTTGCGACCCCGTGGTATCAATTCTTCAACTCCCTTCTACAGGACAATAAATACCAGATTGCCCCTAAACCCTGTTTCGAGCGCTATCTTAATGATGGCAACGCAGACGGCTACTGGGATATCGAAATGTTTATCGCCGTTGAGCATAAAACGGTTTAAGCCTGCTAAATGAAGGGTTTTTCAGTCGGGTGTGATCCGCCCGGCTGAAAACACAGTACAATTGTGGTTTGCCGTGTAGCTGGAGAGCGGGTGTGCGTCCCGACAAATCATTAACCCCTTTTGAAATTCGGTTGTACAAACATTACCGAGTGGTGCATGGGTGTCGCATCGCGCTGGCGTTCGTGTTGACGTTTGTCCTTGTCCGCTTGCTGGATGTTCCGGAAGGAACGTGGCCGCTGATCACGCTGGTAGTGGTGATGGGGCCCATCTCGTTTTGGGGAAACGTTGTTCCTCGCGCCTTTGAGCGAATTGGTGGGACCGTTTTAGGCTCGGCTCTCGGGCTTATCGCCCTGAAGCTGGAGCTTATTTCGTTTCCGGTCATGCTGGCATGGTGCGGTGCCGCCATGTTCCTGTGCGGCTGGCTGGCTTTGGGCAAAAGACCGTATCAGGCGCTGCTGATCGGGATTACTCTCGCGGTGGTTGTCGGTGCCCCTGCCGGGGATATGACCACGGCGCTGTGGCGAAGCGGGGATGTTATCCTGGGGTCACTGCTGGCCATGCTCTTTACCGGTATCTGGCCGCAGCGTGCTTTTCTGCACTGGCGTATTCAGATGGCCAACTACGTCACCGCGTTTAACCGCGTCTATCAGGCCGGTTTTTCCCCTAATCTGGTTGAGCGCCCCCGGCTGGAAAAGCATCTGCAAGCCATCCTTAACGATGTAGTCAAAATGCGCGGTCTGATTACCCCGGCCAGCAAAGAAACCCATATTCAGAAAGCGATTTTCGAAGCTATCCAGACGGTAAGCCGCAATCTGGTCTGCATGCTCGAACTGCAAATTAACGCGCACTGGGCTTCTCGCCCGAGCCATCTGTTGATGCTTAACGCACAGACCCTCAAGGAGACCCAGCGGATGACGCAGCAAACTCTGCTGACCATCGCCCATGCGCTCTACGAAGGTAATCCGCAGCCTATACTGGCGAACAGCGAGCGTCTGAATGAGATCGTCGCTGAGCTGAAGCAGTTAATCAACGAACGCCAGAGCGATAACGTGGCCGAAACACCTATTCATGGCTATGTCTGGCTAAGCATGGAACTGGCGCGACAGCTTGAGCTGTTATCACACCTGATTTGCCGCGCACTGCGCAAATAAAACGCGGATGTGACGCCTGCTGCTTCGATTCAGCAGCAATTGGGGTTATGATAGCTTTAAACGATATACTCATTGTCATTCGCGGCCGCTGTCAGTAAGGTTAATGTTACAACGGTTGCTTTAACGAATCCGAATCTCACATTATCAGGGGTGTAAAAATGGAAACTACCAAGCCTTCGTTCCAGGATGTTCTGGAATTCGTCCGCCTGTTCCGCCGCAAAAACAAACTGCAGCGTGAAATCCAGGACGTTGAGAAGAAGATCCGTGACAACCAGAAACGTGTTCTGCTGCTCGACAACCTGAGCGACTACATTAAGCCAGGCATGAGCGTTGAAGCTATTCAGGGCATCATTGCCAGCATGAAAAGCGACTACGAAGACCGTGTTGATGATTACATCATCAAAAATGCTGAGCTGTCTAAAGAACGTCGTGACATCTCTAAGAAGCTGAAAGTGATGGGTGAAATCAAGAACGGCGAAGCAAAAAGCGAGTAATCGCAGTGAATTGTGAAAAAGGCTCTCTGGTGACAGAGAGCCTTTTTTTATGACTCAGAGCGCGGTTGTAGCTGGTAGATCCAGGCCTTAACCTGTTGCTCGTCAGGTGTGGTCACCATGACCTCAACCCGATCATAACCGTCTTCAAATTCATCCAGCATTTGCCAGTGTGCGGCAAGGTTATCGGAAATAAACAGATAACCTTCGACGCGGGGGCCATCAGGGTGGAGGACAATCCCCGGAAAATCTGCCGCCGCTCCCCAGCCACGTTCATAGAACGTGCCGGTTACGAAACCGGCCTGCCATTCGCCGCCAATGTTTTCAAGGATATGTGCGTTAGAGTGGCCCGGGCGCAGCGTGCCGTAGACAAACAAAGCGTTCATATTTTCCCTCACCAACAAAGCAAAAAGCCTGCTTTAAAAGCAGGCTTTTTAAATTTGGCTCCTCTGACTGGACTCGAACCAGTGACATACGGATTAACAGTCCGCCGTTCTACCGACTGAACTACAGAGGAATCGTTGTGGAGGCTTATCTTAGCGGCGAAAAAAGTTTTGTCAAACCTGATCTTAGGGAAAATCGATCGATTGCTGGTTCTGTCGTCAGTTTGTTGTAAATCCAAACATCTTTTTCTGGAAAATACTTTGCAGGATTAGCATTTCTCCCTCATTATTTGAAATGGAGTTTCAACTTTTCTCGCTAAGGTCCATTTTGAACGTCACTGCTCCCCTGCGCCAGGTGATAACGCGCACACCATGGTACGCAAAACGTAAAAGTTATCGTGTTCTGTTCTGGCGTGAAATCACCCCTCTTGCGGTACCTATCTTTCTGGAAAATACCTGCGTTCTGCTAATGGGTGTACTGAGTACCTTCCTGGTAAGCTGGCTGGGAAAAGAAGCGATGGCAGGGGTCGGGCTGGCGGATAGCTTTAATATGGTGGTGATGTCATTCTTCGCCGCGATAGATCTCGGGACGACGGTGGTGGTTGCGTTTAGCCTGGGTAAGCTTGATCCCAAACGCGCCCGTGAGGCGGCACGCCAGTCGCTGATGATCATGACCATCTTTTCAGTCATCCTCGCGGCAGTGATCCACTATTTCGGTAAAGAGATTATCGACTTTGTCGCGGGTGAAGCGACGGCCGAGGTTAAGGACCTGGCGCTGACCTATCTGGAAATGACGGTCTTAAGCTATCCGGCGGCAGCCATTGCGCTGATTGGCAGCGGCGCGCTGCGCGGGGCAGGCAACACCAAAATTCCGTTACTGATTAACGGTGGGATGAACATCCTGAATATCATCATCAGTAGCGTACTGATCTACGGTGTGTTCTCGTGGGATGGGCTGGGATTCGTCGGTGCCGGGCTGGGGTTAACCATTTCACGCTATATCGGTGCGGCGGCCATCCTCGGTGTGCTGATGACGGGGATTACCCCCTCTCTGCGGCTTACGCTTAAAAGCTATTTCCGCCCCTTTAATTTCGCCATTATCTGGGAAGTCATGGGGATTGGTATTCCCGCCAGTATTGAATCGGTATTGTTCAACGGAGGTAAGCTGCTCACGCAGATGTTTGTTGCCGGGATGGGGACCGACGTGATTGCCGGTAACTTTATCGCCTTTTCCATCGCTTCCTTGATTAACCTGCCTGGTAATGCGCTGGGTTCGGCATCGACCATCATTACCGGTAAACGACTCGGTAAAGGGCAGATAGGGCAGGCGGAACGACAGCTGCGACACGTATTCTGGTTGTCGACTATTGGGTTAACGTTGATTGCCTGGGGGAGCGCGCCTTTTGCCGGGCTGATGGCCTCATTCTATACCCACGAAGACGATGTAAAAGAGGTTGTTAAGATCCTTATCTGGCTCAACGCGGCCTTTATGCCCATCTGGGCGGCTTCATGGGTACTGCCCGCCGGGCTGAAAGGGGCGCGCGATGCCCGTTTTGCCATGTGGGTGTCGATGCTCGGCATGTGGGGTTGCCGCGTTGTCGCGGGTTATACGCTGGGGGTGATGCTCGGATGGGGAGTGGTTGGCGTCTGGTTGGGGATGTTCCTTGACTGGGCCGTGCGCGGGGCATTGTTTTACTGGCGTATGGTGAGTGGGCGCTGGTTGTGGAAATATCCACGGAAGAATGCCTGATAAATGCGCGAAATGGAGAATAAATCGGCAAACAATCAGAAATATGCATTCTGCCTTTGACATCCCTGGGGAGCCTCGATAATATGCGCCCCGTTCACACGATTCCTCTGTAGTTCAGTCGGTAGAACGGCGGACTGTTAATCCGTATGTCACTGGTTCGAGTCCAGTCAGAGGAGCCAAATTTAAAAAGCCTGCTTTTAAAGCAGGCTTTTTGCTTTTCTGCGCAAGGTAAACGCAAAACGGCAACCTTGTTGCCGTTTTTAGTGTTTGCTCCCTCTCCCGTGGGAGAGGGATGGGGTGAGGGCACCAGGCCGCACGAAATTACACGCGAATCGGTGCCGTTGCCTCAACCAGCCACGGGCGTGCATCGCTTTCCACCAGTGGTGAGAGGGTCTCGCGGACCTGCTGGTGATACTCATCCAGCCACTGTTTTTCCTGCTCGCTCAACAGATGCAACTCAACCTGGCTTAAGTCGATAGGGATGAGCGTCAGCGAAGAGAATTTGCAGAATCCTGGGCGGCTTTCAACAATCTCTACCTGGTTCTCAATACGAATACCGTGGCTATCGCCGAGATAGTAGCCTGGTTCGATAGTCATGATATTGCCCGCAACCAGCGGCCACGGGTTGACCTTTTTGGCGATACGATGCGGGTTCTCGTGGATCAGCAACTGATGCCCCACGCCGTGCCCCGTACCGTGATCGTAATCCAGCCCCATCTCCCATAGCGGGCGACGCGCAAACGCATCCAGCTGATGCCCCTGAGTCCCGGAAGGGAACTGCAGGGTAATAAGCGACAGGAAGCCTCTCAGCACGGCAGTGTAGTGCAGGCGCTGCTGCGGGGCGACCTTACCCCATGCCAGCGTGCGCGTGGCATCGGTGGTGCCGTTAACATACTGACCGCCGGAATCATTCAGGTAAAAATGGTCATGCCCGATGGGCTTGTTGCTGGCTTCGCTCGAATGATAGTGGCACATCGCCGCATTGCTGGATGAGGCGGAGATAGTCGCAAAGCTTTGTTCAATAAAACCAGGCTGCTGCTTGCGGAACGCAAGCTGCTGCGCCTGAACCTCCAGCTCGGTCAGGGGTTGTCCCGCAGCCTCACGCTGCGGCACCTCACGGCTCAGCCACGCCAGGAAGTTCACCCATGCGGCACCGTCCTGGTGATGGCATTCGCGATAACCTGCCAGTTCTACCGGGTTTTTGGTGGCCTTCATCAGGGTAATGGGATCGGTTTGCCAGACAATTTCCCCCTGTGGCTCAATGGCAAAGCGCAGGGCTACCGGCGCGGAACCGGCATCCATCATCACCCGTTTGCCTTCGGCATTCTGCTGACAGCGCGCGATAAAGGCGTCCTGAGGTGCAATGGTGAAAGCATTGCGCACTGCGTCCGGAAGGGCGCTGAGCTTAGTGTTGTCAACAAACCACTCAACGTTCCCGTCCCGGCCCAGAAGGGCAAAGGAGAGGGGAACCGGGCTGTATGGGATATCCGAACCGCGCACGTTTAACAACCAGGCGATGTTGTCCGGCAGGGTAACGGCCAGATAATCGGCGTTGTTTGCAGCCAGCACTGCGGCGATGCGCTGACGCTTGTCGGCACTGCTTTCGCCACTCATCTCGATCGGCATTTCACGGATAAGCCCCGCCGGAGCCGCAGGGCGATCGGTCCAGAGCACGTCGAACGGAGAGGCACTCAGAGGGACCAGCTTGCACGGTGTAGCAGAGAGTTGCTCAAACTCCGTATTGGTCATCAGCAGCGCTTCAAAGCCGATACGTGTACCCGCCTCAACGTTTGCGGATAACCATTCTGCCAGCGGCTCGTTGTGCAGATGATGGATCTCAACCTCATCCGTATTCACCTGAACGCGGGCCTGAACCTGATAGCGGCCATCAACGAACAGCAACGCTTTGTTTTTCAGTACCAGGGCCAGACCAGCAGAGCCGTCAAAACCTGTCAGCCAGGCCAGCTTTTCGTCGTAAGGCGCGCAGTATTCGCTCTGCCAGGCATCCGCGCGCGGGACGATCATCCCGTCGAGATTGTTTTCCTGTAGCCACTGACGCAGGGCTGCTAACGGTGATGTAGAGTACATTTTTTTTCCTTATTGTTATTAGCGGAATGGCGGCTCGTTGAAGGTACGTAGCTTGCGGGAATGAAGCTTGTCACCTTCGGCTCTCAGCAAATCAATGGCACGAATACCAATTTGCAGATGTTCGGATATTGCCCCTTCATAAAAACGGTTGGCCTGGCCGGGCAGCTTAATTTCACCATGCAGCGGTTTATCAGAAACGCACAGCAGCGTGCCGTAAGGGACGCGGAAGCGATACCCTTGTGCGGCAATGGTGGCGCTCTCCATATCAATCGCCACCGCGCGGCTGAGGTTGAAGCGCAGCGCAGAGGCGGAGTAACGCAGCTCCCAGTTGCGGTCATCCGTCGTGACGACCGTACCGGTGCGCAGGCGCTGTTTAACCTCTTCACCCGGCATGCCGCTGACCTCTTTGGTAGCGTCATACAGCGCGCGCTGTACTTCGGCGATGCTTGGAATAGGGATATCTGGCGGAAGAACGGCATCAAGTACATGGTCATCACGCAGATAGGCGTGAGCCAGCACGTAGTCGCCAATCAGCTGGCTTTCACGCAGCCCGCCGCAGTGTCCAATCATCAGCCAGACGTCAGGACGCAATACCGCAAGATGATCGCAGATGGTTTTGGCATTAGACGGGCCAACGCCGATGTTAATCAACGTGATCCCCAGCCCGTCGGCGGTGATCAGGTGCCAGGCGGGCATCTGGTGTTTTTTCCACGCCAGGTCGGAGATGGCCTGCTCGGGGGCTTCGGTTTCTGCGGTGATCCAGATCCCACCCGCGCAGGAGAGCGCGATGTAAGGACTCTCCGGGTCGAGGATCTGGCTGCAGCCCCAGCGCACAAACTCGTCGACATAGCGGGTGTAGTTGGTAAACAGCACAAATGGCTGGAAATGTTCAGCGGGCGTACCCGTGTAGTGGCGCAGGCGCGCCAGGGAGAAGTCGACGCGGCGAGCATCAAAGTGCGACAGAGGAGCGTACTCCGCCGGATGGAAGATGCCGTCAGCCGTCTCATCGCCAATCTGGGAAAGCTCTGTCGTCGGAAAATGGCGGGTCAGACCCGCGCTCATGGAGCGGTCAAGGGTTAACGCTGAACCGTCAATGACATAAGGATAGGGGATTTCATGTTGCGATGGCTCAACGGCGATATGCGCGCCGTAATCCTGATACAGCAGCGTGAGTTGCTCTTCAAGATAGGGGCGGAACAGTGCAGGGCGGGTGACGGTGGTGCTATAGCAGCCGGAGTGGGTAAAACGGGCGTAGGCGCGGGTTTTCGGGGTATTACTGGCGCTACCGTCCCAGGTCACAGAGAGCGATGGATAAACAAAAAGGCCCTCGGTTCTGGCCTTTTCATCGGGAAGTTTCCCTGTTTCGATGTATTCGCTGATGGCGCTGCGCAGCGCGTTGACGGACTGTTCATACAGTGCGTCGAGTTTTTCCAGCGCCTGAGCCGGGGTCAGGCTGGAGCCCTTATTATTCATCTCTGTCTCCTTGTTCCACAGGTGTGCGACTCTACCCGATAGTATGTCACACGCCTGTGAAACAAAAGTGAGATCAGCGGTGGCTCGTCTCTTTCATAAACAGGGCTGTGGCGGCGGACAGCAGGCAACCGGCCAGCAGATAAATCGCCACGCTGTGCCAGTTCCCGCCGGAGAAGGTCACCAGCGCGGCGGCAATAAACGGCGTAAACCCGCCACCGACCACGCTTGCCACCTGATATCCCACGCCTGCACCACTGTAGCGGTAGCTGGCGCCAAACAGCTCGGTAAACATCGGCTGCTGGACACAGACCACCATATCGTGAGCGATGTTCGCGAGCATGATGGCAAAGAAGACAATCCAGAAGATCGACTGCGCTTCCAGCGCCATAAAGAATGGCCAGGCGCTGAGGGTGCCGATCAGCGCCCCGGTGATGTAGACGCGACGGCGACCAAACCGGTCTGCCAGCCAGGCGAAGCAGGGGATCGTCAGGCAGCTGATCCCACCAACCACCAGACCGATATTCAGGAACAATTCACGCGGCAGTCCGAGGTTCTGCGTCGAGTAATTCAGTGCAAATGCGGTGACGATATACATCGTCAGCAATTCACACAGGCGCAGGGCGATGATTTTCAGAAAAGCGCCAGGATGCTGAGCCAGGGCTTCCATCACTGGCAACCGCGTTTTGACGGCGGTTTTTTCGCGCTGCTGCTGTTCGAATTCAGCGGACTCTTCCATTCCATTACGGATCCACAGGGCAGCAATCACCAGTACGATGCTGAAGATAAACGGAATGCGCCAGCCCCAGCTCAGGAACTGTTCGTCGGTGGTGAGCTGACTGATTAAGGATACCAGCCCGGTAGAAAGCAGCAGACCCACGCCATACCCGACCTGCACACCGCTGCTGTAAAACGCTTTCTTATTTTTCGGCGCACTCTCAACGGATAGCAGCGCCGCGCCACCCCATTCGCCACCCACGGCAAATCCCTGAATAGCGCGTAGCGTCACCAGCAGCACCGGTGCCCACCAGCCAATAGTGGTAAACGAGGGGAGAATGCCAATCAGCGCGGTGGCGAGCCCCATCATCCAGACGGTAAGCATTAACATGCGCTTGCGCCCGAGACGGTCACCAAAATGGCCGAAAATCACACCGCCTAACGGTCGAAACAGAAAACCGACACCGAAGGTGGCAAACGCCGCGAGCGTGCCCATCGCGGGGCTAATCTGCGGGAAGAATTCACGGTTAAACACCAGTGCGGCGGTGATGCCGTAGAGCAGAAAATCATACCAGTCGACGACGGCGCCAGCGAAGCTACCCAAAGCGGCACGGCGGGCGCGGTTCAGCGAAGGGGTCTCCTCGTTGGGGCGATCGGAGATGAGGGTGGAGTCCATAGTAGTCCTGTCTGTACTGATTTTTAATTATTGGTATAAGAAAAGGTCACTCACATAGCAGCCGTCATATAAACGGAACCTATGAGACTACCGCGACAGAACGCTGGAGAAAACGTTTTTATCTTTCCGGAAGGTGCAGAATAAATAAATTTCATCGACACCTGCTACAACATAAATCAGGCTGTTTGGCTCTGGTTCGCACTCAATGGTTTACAGTTATAGAGACCGCTGCGTGACGGAAGCTGAGGGATTAACGATGCAACGCACTTTTCTGACATTCTGGATTGTCCTGTCTTTATTCATGGCACCGCTCCATGCTGAACCCAAAGTCTATGGCGAACAGCGTCTGGGCGGCTGGTGGAATGCGCTGACGGATGATATTTCGCAAACCTGGGAGCAGCCTCAACGCTACGATCTCTACCTGCCGTTTCTGAGCTGGCACGCGCGCTTTATGTACGACAAAGAAAAAACGGACAAATACAATGAAATGCCGTGGGGCGGCGGGCTGGGCGTCTCCCGCTACAACGAAGAGGGCAACTGGAGCGCGCTTTTCGCAATGATGTTCAAAGACTCGCACAACGAATGGCAGCCCGCGATGGGCTATGGCTGGGAGAAGGGCTGGTATCTGGATAATGCCAAAGACTTCCGGCTTGGGCTTGGTGCCGCTGCGGGGATTACGGCGCGCGATGATTTTGCGAACTATGTGCCCCTGCCGTTTATCTTCCCGCTGTTCTCTGCTGGCTATAAGCGCGTTACCGTCCAGTTCACCTATATTCCCGGGACCTATAACAACGGTAACGTGCTCTTTGCCTGGTTGCGCTTGGGTTTTTAAAGGGTGATCACTTTTTTTGCTACGGCATTTGAAAGCACCAGCATGGAGAACAGAACCGAGGTGACGAAAGTGAGCACGATCAGGGTCAGCTTCATACCGAGAGACGTCACCGGGAAAAGCGCCGTCAACAGGTGAAATACCGAGTAGTGCACAATGTATACGCCGGTCATCGTTTTACTGATGGCGGCCAGAATGGACTCTTTGAATTCTGCATTGCGGCGAAAGCGTACGCCGTTCGCCGCGATCACCAGCGCAATGATCAGAATGTAGATTTGCGAGCCGGTGAGAATAAAGGCGTTTCTGTCAGCCTTGAACAGGGCAAAAAAGAAGTGGCGCTCGTAAAACCAGGTGAAGAGATAAATAAACGGGATGGCGATAACCGCGGCCCTGACCACATTCCTGCGGCTTATCCACTCGGCGATGCTGGGATCGCAGAAAAGCTGCCCCGTCAGGTAAAACAGTAACCACGTCCACAGGCGGTACTGTGGCGAAAGGGAAAAGACGTGGACGTCCGGATAGAGCGCTGAAAGCAAATCATACCCGTAGGAGAAGATCAGCAGGCAGGCAATCACGCCGCAAAACAGCGCGCGCCGCTGGCTGAGCCACTCCACCGCCGGGTGGAAAGTGTAAATCACGACAAACGCAAACACGAACCACGGCTGGATTAAATATCCGCGCTGATACGGTTCCCACAGGTAGTAGATCGTTATCCAGAACAGAAAGACAATCACCAGGCTTTTAATCTTGCTCAACTGCCAGCGGGTGCCGTGCCGGGACTGGCCGTCGAGATAGCCCGCGACCACAAAAAACAGCGGCGTGGCGATGGTCGAGATAAAGGTTAAAAACCCCAGGATCCAGTGATAGTCATAATCATAATGATCCCAGGTATTGTAGATGGTGAAGAAGGTGACCGCCGTCATACAGCCCAGCGTCTTGATAATGTTCAGGCCTGTCGCATTCATTGTTGTTCCGCTTTGTCCTTACGATGGAAGCACGCATAAATCACGGGAAGTACCAGCAGCGTCAGGATTGTCGCAAACCCAAGTCCGAACATAATCACAACGGCCATGCTCTGGAAGAAAACATCCAGCAGCAGCGGCGCCAGCCCCAGAACGGTGGTGAACGCGGTGAGCAAGATAGGGCGCAGGCGCGAGGTGGCGGCGTAAACGATCGCCTCGTGCTGTTCTTTATGCGCTTTCTGCTGCTCGATCTCTTCCACCAGCACAATGCCGTTACGGATCAGCATCCCGCTCAGGCTCAGCAGTCCAATCAGCGCCATAAAGCCGAACGGAATTCCGGTTACCAGGAATCCCGGCGTGACGCCAATCAGCGCCAGCGGCACGGTCAGCCAGATGGCCACGGCGTTTTTCACCGAGCTGAACATCAGAACCGTAATGACAAACATCACCAGGAACCCGATTGGCAGCGTGGTGAAGAGCCCCTGCTGTGCTTCGCTGGAGTTTTCAGCATCGCCTCCCCACTCGATGCTGTAGCCATGGGGCAGGGCAAGGGCGTCAATGTGTGGTTTCACCCGGGCGAGAATGTCGCCTGACGTTTGCTGGCTAAGCGGGTCGGGATCGGTCTGAACCGTCAGCACCCGCGAGCGGTCGCGTCGCAGAATAAGCGGATCTTCCCACTCCAGCGAAAAGCGGCTGACGACGTTACTCAGCGGGATATACTGCTGTCGGGTCTGGCTCCAGACCAGCACGTTGTTCAGGTGATTGGCGTCCAGCCGTTCGCTTTCCGGCGGGCGCACCACGACGGGAAGCAGATCGCTCCCTTCGCGATACAGCCCCGCACGACTGCCGGAGAAATTCATCTCCAGCGCGTTGTCGACGTCCTGTTTATCCACGCCAAGTTCGCGTCCCAGCGCGGCGACATATTGAGGACGGATCACCTTGCTGCGGTTTTGCCAGTCGTTTCTGACGCTACCTGTGGCCGGATCGCGTGCCAGAATGTCATCCACCTGGCTGGCAATCAGACGTAGTCTGTCAGGATCGGGGCCCTTGATGCGCACCTCTATGGCGCTGTCGCCGGAAGGGCCAAACATCACGCGTTTGGTGCTGGCGTTGACCTGCGGGTAGTTCCGGGCGATGTACTCGTCGACGTAGCGCGTCAGTGCGGAGATGTTGCGCTGGTCATCCATGCGCACCATGATCTGCGCGTAGTTGCTGTACTGCCGCTGTCCGCTGTAGGTCAAAATAAACCGCATACTGCCCTGGCCAATGGTTGAAACGGTGGTTTCTACGCCAGGCTGGCCGTTAATGGTTTTCTCAATATCGCTGGTCATTTTCTCGGTCCATTTGATATCGGTGCCGTAGGGTAACCAGAGGTCGACAAAGAAAATCGGCGTATTGGACGACGGGAAAAAGTTTTGCCGCACCGCGCCAAACCCCCAGACAGACGCGGCCAGCAGGGCGGCCATCACTACCAGCGTCGGTGCCTTATAGTGCAGCAGCGTGTTAAGCAGGCGCTGGTAGAGGCGGTACAGACGTTTGTCGTAAGGATCTGACTCGTCGGCGTTGTCCGGCGCGCTGTCGTTTTTAAACAACCACCACTTAATCAGCACCGGCGTGATGGTGAGCGCCGAGAACCAGCTCAGCATCAGGGAAATCAGCAGTACCTGGAACAGGGATTTACAGTATTCCCCGGTTGAATCCTGCGACAGCCCGATAGGCGCAAACGCCAGGATGGCGATCACCGTCGCCCCCAGCAGCGGCAGGGCGGAGCGACGGATGATGTAGTTAATGGCGGTCAACAGCGAGGAGCCCTGCTGCCTCGTAATCAGCACTCCTTCAACAATCACGATGGCGTTATCCACCAGCATACTGAGGGCGATAATCAGCGCGCCAAGCGAGATGCGCTGCAGTTCAATGCCCCACAGATACATGATCAGCAGCGTGCCGAGCACGTTGAGTGCGAGGGAAAAGGCGATGATAATCCCGCTGCGCACGCCCATAAAGATCAATAGCACGCCGATGACAATCGCCAGCGCCATCAGGAAGTTAATGATAAAACCGTTAACCGAGTGGCCCACTTCGGCGGCCTGATCGTAAAACAGATTTATGTGTATTCCCGCCGGCTTTTCCGCCGACATCTGTTTTAGCTTTGCTTCCAGGGCGTGACCCACGTCAATCACATTCACGCCAGGGATAAACGAGACGCCCATGGTAACGGCTTTTCTGCCGTTGGCATGATAGATACTGGCAGGTGACTCGTTCAGCCCGCGCGACAGCGTGGCGATATCCCGCAGACGCGTCGCTGCCCCGGTACCGGACGGCGTAATAATCAGGTCCGCCAGCTCGTCAAGATTTTCGAACTCACCGGTCGGATGCAGGCGGATCGACTCCGCGCCGGAGGTAATCTCCCCGGCGCTGGACACCACATTAAGGCGACTCAGCAGGGCGGAAAGCTGGCTAAGCGTAATACCGCGCGAGGCCATTTTGGTCAGGGAAATATCAATATTGACCTGCTGGCTAATGGCCCCACCAATTGCGACCTTCGCGACGCCGGGGACCAGAATTAATTCGCGACGCAGCTGCTCAGCGTAACGCACCAGCTCCGGGTTGCTGAATTCGTCTCCGGAAATTGCGAAGAAAAAGCCGAACACGTCGCCGAAATCGTCATTCACGAAGGGCGTGACGACGCCGGGCGGGAACTGGCGTGAGGCATCGCCCACGCGGCGGCGCAGTTCGTCCCAGATCTGCGGCAGTTCGTTCGAATGATAGCGTGAGGCAATGTTCACGGTGATCTGCGACAGGCCGTTTGAAGAGATGGAGCTGACATTGTCCAGATAAGGCAGCTGCTGGAGGGCATTCTCCAGCGGCAGCGTAACCTCCTCTTCAACCTGCTGAGCAGAGGCGCCGGGATAGTGGGTGATGACCACGGCAGTTTTGATCGTAAACGCGGGATCTTCCAGCCTGCCGATATTCAACAGGGCGAAAATGCCCCCGACGCCCAGCAGCAGGATCGTCAGCCAGACACGAATGGGGTTATTGATGAATTGACGAGAGATATCCATTACAGTCCCCGTTCACGCGTCCAGATGCGAACCGGCTGGTTAGCATGGAGCTCTCCTACGCCAGCGGCCACCACGCGTTCGCCTGCCTTAAGGCCGCTGGTAATTACCACGCCCTCTGTGGTCACTTGCCCCACGCTGACCTTGCGATCTTCCAGGTGGAGCGTGTCGCCTTCCCCGGCCACAACCCAGACGTGAGGTTCATTGCGCGGGCTGTTGTCCGGGTTAAAGACCGCCTCAACCGGCACAACCAGCGCCTGAGCGCCTGCGCCAGCCGGAAGGTTGGTTAGATTGATGGTAACCGTACCGCTTACACCTCCCACGACGGGAAAATCGTCCGGGCGGGGCATGGTTAAAATCACCTGCCAGGTCAGCGTATTGCTGTCGCTGCTGCCCGAGTGTTCTTTGTAGACGGCGGTAAATTCACGATCCGGAATGGCGTTAATTCTCACCACGGGGCGATACTGCGCGTTACGGATATCAAAGGTGTTGAACAGGTTCTCAGGAATACTAAACACCACGTCCAACAGGTCGGTGCGGGTCAGGGTTGCAATCGGTTGACCGGCAGACACCACCTGATGGTTTCGAACGTGTACGCTGGCCGCCGTCCCGCTGAAGGGGGCGACGAGCGTCATCTGATTAAGCTCTTCACGGGCTATTTGCAGCGCTGCATTCGCCGAATCGCGGTTCGCGCGCTGTACGTCCATTTCTGCTTTCGAGACAGCCTGGCGTCCCGCCAGCGTCTGGAAGCGTTCGAACTGCCGCTGGGCGAGTGTCGCTGCGGTTTGTCTGTCGTTTACCCGCTGCTGGGTTTCACGGGCGTTCAGCCTGGCGAGCTGCTGCCCTTGCTTAATGGCTGCACCCTGACGTATATCGAGCGCCTCGATTTGACCTCCTCGCTTGAAGGAGAGGTCTGTTGCATCACCCGATTCAATACGTGCGGGAAAAACACGCTGCTGGGCGTGAGCGGGGATAGTTACCTCCGCCACTTTAACCATTCGCGGCAGGGGTGCGGCTTGCTCGGGTTTCGGGTCGCACGCCGTGAGCGTTAGGATAACGAACGGTAAAATGAGGTAGCGGTTCACTGTATTCCCCTAATAAATAATTGTTTTATTTCTTCCGTAGCAAGGGCAGGGGGTGACACTATTCTGCCAGAACAGTGACAACCATATAGGTGAATAGCCCAATTGCCGTGCTGGCAATAATGGCAAGTGCAATAAACAAACCAAGACGGAAAAGGCTTAAACCGTACATTCATTCCTCCATGCGCTGTATAGAGCGTCTTTCTAAGAGCATAGTTGGAGAAAAGATAAATGTTAAATAACCAATATCAGTGGGTAAGCGTTAAACCTGATATTCCTGTGCTACGTTTAATATCATTCATCTTTTTTTCCCGTAACTGGCATTAAGGGTAACTCCCTGCATTTAATGCATTTTATTGCTTCACTCACTACTGTGTTGGTTATAAAAAGGATGCTCGATATGTACAAAAATATTCTGGTTCCGGTGGATGTTTACGAGACTAGCCTGGCTGATAAAGCCCTTCAGCATGCACAGTTCCTGGCACAAAGCGCATCGGGTGACATTCATCTGCTGCACGTCATGCCTAAGTTTTCTGCCGAACTGACGCGTGGTTTTATTTCAGATGCGCGCAAGATGGATGAATATATGATTAATAATTCTAAAGAAAAACTGTCTGACCTGGTCAAAAAACTCAATTTGCCAGAAGAACGTGTTCACCTCCATGTTCGTAGCGGAAATGTTCGTGATGAGGTTATTAAGCTGGCGGATGAACTTGCTGCCGGGGCAATTATTGTCGGCTCTCGAAATCCCAATATTCAAACCCATCTCCTGGGGTCAGAGGCGGCAAGTATTGTGCGTTACGCACATGTTCCTGTTTTCGTTATTCGTTAATTGCATGAAAGCAAGGTGATTTCTGAAAAGAACCTGAGGAAGGAACGATGAAAACAGAAAAACCTGAACGTCCTTATTATCAACAAACCGTTGACGACACCCTGGCGAATATCAACTCCACTGCGGAGGGGCTGAGCAGCAGTGAGGCATCGGTCCGACTCCAGCAGTATGGTGAAAATGCGTTACCACAAAAAAAAGGCAAACCCGCCTGGCTGCGCTTCCTGGCCCATTTTAACGATGTGCTGATTTACGTTCTGCTGGTGGCTGCACTACTCAAGCTCTTTATGGGCCAGTGGGTCGATATGTTTGTCATCCTCGGGGTTGCCATCGTTAACGCACTGATTGGTCACATTCAGGAGAGCAATGCTGAGAAATCGCTGCAAAGTATTCGCAATATGCTCTCCAGCGAAGCCGTGGTGGTTCGACAAGGTAATCATGAAACGATCCCTACCACGACGCTGGTTCCGGGCGACATCGTGGTGATCCGCGCCGGGGATCGTATTCCTGCGGATTTGCGTGTGATTGAAGCGCATAACCTTCGCGTGGAGGAGGCCATTCTGACCGGTGAATCCACCGTTGTAGAGAAAAACAGCGATGTATTAAGCGGGGAATTGCCTTTAGGTGACCGGTATAATCTGCTTTATTCAGGTACTACCGTCAGCTCCGGCGGTGGAAAAGGCGTGGTGGTGGCAACCGGGGGCGAAACCGAGCTTGGACACATCAATCAGATGATGTCTGATATCGAAAAACACCGCACGCCGCTGATGGTGCAGATGGATAAGCTCGGTAAGACTATCTTCATCACTATCCTGGTGATGATGGTGGCGCTGTTTGTCTTCAGTCTGCTGTTCCGCGATATGCCGGTTTCCGAGCTGGTGTTGTCGCTCATCAGCCTCGCCGTTGCTGCGGTGCCGGAAGGCCTGCCGGCGATCATTTCCATCATCCTTTCGCTTGGCGTACAGGCTATGGCGCGCCGCAAGGCCATCATCCGTAAGCTGCCTACGGTGGAAACGCTGGGCGCGATGACGGTCATCTGCTCGGATAAAACCGGCACCCTGACGATGAATGAAATGACGGTCAAAGCGGTGATTACCGCTGACACAACCTATCGCGTGGAGGGAGACAGCTACGAACCGGTGGGGAACATTCACCCCGTAGACGACCCGACGCCCGTCAGCGTGGTGCAGGGTTCGTTACTGGAACGCTACCTGCGCACCATCGACCTCTGTAATGACAGCCAGTTGATCAAAGACGAGCAGGGGCTGTGGAAAATCACCGGGGGGCCGACCGAGGGTGCACTGAAGGTGCTGGCGGCGAAAATTCAGCTCCCGCCGCTCGATACCGAAATGCGCAGTAAAATCCCGTTTGATTCGCAATATAAATACATGTCCACGCTTTACCGTCTGGACGATGAAGAAGTGATTCTGATTACCGGTGCGCCGGACGTGCTGTTCCGCCTCTGTCAGTACCAGCAGACGAATGACGGAATGCAACCGTTCGATCTGCCTTACTGGGAAGGGAAGATTGAAGAATATGCCCGTGAGGGGCTGCGCATGGTGGCTGCGGCCTGGAAACCCGCCCGCGACGGTCAACGAGAGCTGGATCATCCGGACCTGCAGGATGGAGTGATCCTGCTCGGGATTGCCGGAATGATGGATCCGCCGCGTCCGGAGGCCATTACCGCGATTGCCGACTGCCTGCAGGCGGGGATCCGCGTGAAGATGATCACCGGCGACCACCCGCAAACGGCGATGAGTATTGGGCAAATGTTGGGTATTGGTAACGCTGCAAGCGCTATCACCGGACGTGAGCTGGAGGCGATGGACGATCGTCAACTGAGCGATGCCGCGCAGCAGTACGATATTTTTGCGCGAACCAGCCCGGAGGATAAATTCCGCCTTGTGCAGGCCCTGCAAAGTAAACAGGAAGTGGTGGGCATGACCGGGGATGGCGTCAATGATGCCCCGGCGCTCAAGCGGGCGGATGTGGGTATTGCCATGGGGATTAAAGGCACGGAAGTCACCAAGGAAGCCGCCGACATGGTGTTAACGGATGACAACTTTGCCACCATTGCCCGCGCGGTACATGAGGGACGGCGGGTTTACGATAACCTGAAAAAAACCATTCTGTTCGTTATCCCCAGCAACATCGCACAGGCCCTACTGATCATCATCGCGCTGCTGGCGGGGAACCTGATCCCTCTGACACCGGTCCTGATCCTGTGGATGAACATGGCAACATCGGCGACGCTCTCTTTTGGGCTGGCGTTCGAGGCGGGCGAGAAAGACATCATGAACCGACCGCCTCGCAAGGCGAATCTGCATGTGATGGACGGCTATGCCATCTGGCGCGTGGTATTTGTCGGCCTGATGATTGCCATCAGCGCCTTCATCCTGGAGGCCTGGCTGCAACCGCGTGGCTACTCGGCGGAATTTATCCGTACCGTGCTGCTGCAAACCCTGGTGACGGCGCAGTGGTTTTACATGCTCAACTGCCGCGTGAATGATGGTTTCTCGTTGAGCAAAGGTCTGCTGGCAAATAAAGGGATTTGGATCGTGAGTGGTGTGCTGCTGGCGCTTCAGCTCCTCATTATCTACGCACCTTTCATGCAGATGCTGTTTGGCACAGAAGCGCTGCCGTTCCGCTACTGGGTCATCACCTTGCTGATTGGTTTTGTGATGTTCCTTATTGTTGAAGCGGAAAAAGTTCTGACACGCAAGTGGCGCAAAACTGAGGCGTAATAGCGTAAACTGAGAAAGCCTGCTTACGTTCAGGCTTTCTCTATTTTCGGGCTCAGGACACTATGATTCGACTTGCCTCGTTCGTTCTCACGCTTTGTGCCGCTGTTCCCGGCGCGTTTGCCGTGACCTATACCTTGCCACCCGAAGGCAGCCGTCTTGTGGGTGCTCCGATAACCATCACTGTTCCACAGGGTAACACGTTGCCCCTTGAAGCCTTTGCCGCGCAGTACGGACTGGGGCTGAGTAATATGCTGGAGGCCAACCCTGGCGTGGATCCTTTTCTCCCCAAATCAGGTACGACATTAACGATCCCTCAGCAGCTGATTTTGCCTGATACTGTCCGCGAAGGAATTGTGGTGAATGTGGCAGAAATGCGTCTCTATTACTATCCGCCGGGCGGCAACACCGTTGAGGTGCTGCCCATCGGCATCGGTCAGGCCGGGCGTGAAACACCGCGTAACTGGGTGACGGCCGTTGAGCGTAAGCAGGTGGGGCCGACCTGGTCGCCTACGCCGAATACGCGCCGTGCCTATGCGGCTGAAGGTAAAACACTGCCTGCGTTTGTCCCTGCCGGGCCAGATAACCCAATGGGGCTGTATGCGATCTATATCGGCAGGCTGTATGCCATTCACGGCACAAATTCGAATTTCGGTATCGGACTGCGTGTCAGTCAGGGCTGTATTCGTCTGCGTAATCACGACATCAAATACCTTTTCGATCATGTTCCTGTCGGAACACGAGTGCAGCTTATCGATCGACCCGTTAAAGTCACCACGGAGCCAGACGGTAGCCGCTGGGTGGAAGTGCATGAACCATTATCACGTAACCGTGCGGAATTTGAATCGACCCGAAAAGTGCCTCTGCCAATTTCAGCCGCGCAGCGGACGCAGTTGATTAACGAGGGCGCAGGAACTGAACTTGAACGGCGCTCGGGGATGCCGGTTAAGCTTGGCATGTGAAGCCCTTTTCGCCCCCGGCAATTTGCCCTGGCGCAGAAAAGCAAAAAGCCTGCTTTAAAAGCAGGCTTTTCAAATTTGGCTCCTCTGACTGGACTCGAACCAGTGACATACGGATTAACAGTCCGCCGTTCTACCGACTGAACTACAGAGGAATCGTGTGAACGGGGCGCATAGTATCGACGTCAGCCGAGCTTGTCAAAGGGTGGATCAACACCTTTTGATCGTTTGCCGACAAAATCGGCAAAGTGATGTTTTTGACAGCGGAATGCACCGTAATGGTGCGGTTATACCTCTAATGGGGCAGATCATAAACTGCTGTTTCAGTAATAAATGCCCCCTCCATGATTAGGTTTCCTTATTTTCAGCCGCTTAGCAACAAATCAGACCTCTTCGAAAAACTGGCATTCATATTGCAAAACCTGTTCAACAACGACAGCCGGTTACGGCACAGCATTTCGAACAGGGGGCAAAATGAACTTAAGACGACTGAAATACTTCGTAAAAATCGTCGATATCGGCAGCCTGACTCAAGCGGCAGAAGTGCTGCATATCGCGCAGCCTGCGCTGAGCCAGCAGGTGGCTACTCTGGAAGGCGAGATGGATCAGCAGCTGTTGATCCGCACCAAACGCGGCGTTACGCCAACGGAAGCAGGTAAGATCCTTTATACCCACGCACGCACCATCCTCCGCCAGTGTGAACAAGCGCAGCTGGCGGTGAATAATGTCGGTCAGACCCTGAGCGGGCACGTCTCCATCGGTTTAGCACCGGGAACGGCCGCATCGTCTATTACCATGCCGCTGCTGCAGGCCGTGCGCGCCGAGCTGCCGGAAGTGCTGGTGTACCTTCACGAGAACAGCGGTTCCGTGCTCAATGACAAGCTGCTCAACGGCCAGCTGGATATGGCGGTGCTTTACGATCGTTCCCCGGTTGCCGGGATCACCAGTCAGCCATTGCTGAAAGAAGATCTTTACCTCGTGGGTACTCGCGACTGCCCGGGGCAGAGCGTAGACCTGACCGCCGTGGCTGAGATGAATCTCTATCTGCCGCGCGACTACAGCGCCGTGCGCGTGCGCGTGGATGAAGCATTTTCTCTGCGCCGCCTGACGGCAAAAATCATCGGCGAAATCGACTCTATCTCCACGCTGACCGCAGCTATCGCTAGCGGAATGGGAGTGACGGTTCTGCCGGAATCCGCTGCACGCTCGCTGTGCAGTGCGGCAAATGGCTGGATGGCGCGAATCACAACGCCGTCTATGAGCTTACCTTTGTCGCTGAACATGTCCGCACGCGGTTCGCTGTCACCGCAGGCGCAGGCGGTAAAAGAGATTTTGATGTCGCTGGTCAGCAAGCCTTCGCTGGAGAACCGTGAACTGCAGCTCGTGAGTTAATATTCCATAAAAGAATAAGATGCTGGTTTTTATTATTTGTTCTGCAGCTCAGCTGACTCTAACAATAGAGCTATGTCAGATGCGCCGGAGTGAATCGTGAATTTCCAGCAACTTAAAATTATCCGTGAGGCGGCCAGGCGGGACTTTAACCTGACCGAAGTCGCCAATATGCTTTATACCTCTCAGTCCGGCGTGAGCCGCCATATCCGCGAGCTGGAAGAGGAGCTGGGTATAGAGATTTTTATCCGTCGTGGTAAGCGACTGCTTGGCATGACGGAGCCTGGCAAGGCATTGCTCACCATCGCGGAGCGGATCCTCAACGAGGCCAGCAACGTTCGTCGTCTGGCGGATCTCTTTACCAATGATGCCTCGGGCGTACTCACCATCGCCACCACCCACACACAGGCTCGCTACAGCCTGCCGCCGGTGATTAAAGCGTTCCGCGAACTTTTCCCTGATGTCCGTCTGGAGCTTATCCAGGGCACGCCGCAGGAAATTGAAGTGCTGCTGCAAAACGGGGGAGCGGATATCGGTATTGCCAGCGAACGCCTGAGCAACGACCCGCTGCTGGTGGCGTTCCCGTGGTTCCGCTGGTACCACAGTTTATTACTTCCCATTGATCATCCGTTGAATCAGGTATCCCCCCTGACGCTGGAAGCCATCGCTAAGTGGCCACTGATTACTTACCGCCAGGGCATTACCGGGCGCTCGCGCATTGATGAGGCCTTCAACCGCAAAGGGTTAACGCCGGACGTGGTGCTGAGCGCGCAGGATTCTGATGTGATTAAAACCTACGTCGAACTGGGTCTGGGTATTGGTCTGGTGGCGGAACAGTCCAGTGGAGAACGTGAAGACGGGAACCTGGTACGTCTTGATACGCGTCATCTGTTTGACGCCAACACCGTATGGCTTGGCCTGAAACGCGGGCAGCTGCAGCGCAACTATGTATGGCGTTTTCTCGAGCTGTGCAATGCCGGGCTATCCGTTGATGAGATCAAGCGCCAGGTGATGGAACCAGAAGAAGTGGCGATTGATTATCAGATTTAAGTGCTGGCTTGCCCGGTAGCGCTGCGCTGACCGAATCAGGGGGGAGGGATGTCGTCACTTGTTGTAAGTAATGGCGACATGCTGCCGCATCAATTCAACGATCCAATCAATAAAAACGCGCAGTCTGGCGTTGACATGGCGGTTAGGCGGAAATGCCAGGTACAGGGGCATTGGATTAATACGCCAGTCTTCAAATAGCGGAATCAAAGAGCCAGCAGTCTGATGCGCTGCCGCCATATAGACGGGGAGCGCAATCACGCCTAATCCCGCGAGCCCAGCTTCGAGGTAGGCGTTGCCATCATCAACTGCAAGCACATAGCTTCCCGTGATTTCAATATGTTCACTCTCACAGCGCAGTACCAGAGGATCAATCTTACCGGTGCGTGAGGACAAGAATCCCACTATGCGATGGCCCGTGTTTTCCAGCTCTCGCGGATGCGCTGGGGCGCCGAGGCGTTCCACATAGCTTGGCGCGACGTAAACACCGATTTGCAAATCGCCGACGTGGCGTGCGATCAGGGACTGGTCGTTGATTTCGCCACCGCGCAGGACGCAATCCACGTTGTCGCCGATCAGATCCACCACCCGGTCGCTCACGCCCATGTCGAACTTGATATCAGGGTATCGCGCGTGAAAAGCCGGTAGCGCGGGCACCAGCACCAGGCGGGCGAGAGGAGTGGGCACATCTATCCGTAGCCGTCCCCTGGGCGTCATCGCCGAACTGGACAGGCTGTTTTCAGCATCTTCCATATCCGCCAGCAGACGGATGACGCGCTCGTAGTAGACCACGCCATCAGGAGTCACACCGAGCCTGCGGGTGGTGCGATGGAGCAGCTTAACGCGCAGGCGCGCTTCAAGCTGCTGAATAAGCTGCGTCACCGTGGTTTTGCTCATATGAAGCGTTTGGGCAGCCTTTGTGAAACTGCCTGCCTCCACCACGCGAGCAAAGGCGCGCATCGCATCGAAACGGTCCATCCCTTGTCCTCTCTTTTCACCGATTGTTTGGATATTACAAACAATGTTGGACAAAGTCGCTTGTTTATCCGCCCGATCCTGCACCTGTAAAGTGTCTTTATGTTCACCGGGCAGATTTCGCCCCATTACAAAGGTACAAACATGACAACACGCGAAGCCGTTTTTCCCTTCGGACGCCAGGCGCTCTACGAGCGTAATCGCTATTCACCGGCCATCAAATCCAACGGTTTTCTGTTTGTTTCGGGGCAGGTTGGTAGCCGGGAGGATGGTTCGCCAGAAGAGGATCTGGAAGCTCAGATCCGGCTGGCATTCGATAACCTTAATGCTGTTCTTACGGCTGCGGGCTGCACGTTCGCTGACGTGGTCGATGTTACCCTCTTTGTCGTCGATCCCGAGTCAAACCTCGACGCTATCTGGAGTATCCTGCCAGAATATTGGGGAGAAGCGCCTTACCCTACGTTGACCGGGATCGGCGTGACGTGGCTGTACGGATTCCAGTTTGAGATTAAGGTGATTGCCAGGCTGGATGCGATTCTGAGTTAACATCAGAGACGAAGAAAAGCAAAAAGCCTGCTTTAAAAGCAGGCTTTTCAAATTTGGCTCCTCTGACTGGACTCGAACCAGTGACATACGGATTAACAGTCCGCCGTTCTACCGACTGAACTACAGAGGAATCGTGTGAACGAGGCGCATAGTAGCGACCTCAGTACGCCTTGTCAAAGGGTGAAAACGCACTTTTCGTTCGTTTGCCGACAATTTCAGCAAATCGCTGATTTTATAGTAAATTTGCTTCGAAATTACACAGCAAAATGCGCCGCCCGCAGGCGGCGCGCGGTATTAGAACAGTACGGAGTAGTTCAGACCAAACGTGCGTCCACGGCCCTTGTAGGTATAAAGGCCCGGTGCACCGTAGGTTGGGCTATACAGCCCCGGCGCGCGCTGGCCCCAGGCGGTGGTGTAGTCTTTGTCCAGCAGGTTTTCCACGCTGAAGCTGACTTTACCCACCGGCAGGGCGTAGCTACCCAGGAAGTCGACCGTGTTATAGCCATCAATCTTCTTACCGTCGGAGTCAGAGACGTCAAAGGTCTGCGTGCTCTGTACTCGCAAGGTCCAGTCGCCTGGCGCCCAGTTGACCCATGCGCTGGCTTTCGACGGGCTGGCGCTGTCAACCGTCAGCTTCTCCCATTTCCCATTTTCACGGGTTTCAGACTTGATGGCGTTAAAGTTCGCGCCCGTGCTCCAGTCGCTGTCGGTGAAGAAATAGTCCACCTGACCTTCCACCCCGTAGATACGACGTTTGTCATCTTCGAGGTTAATGGTCATGTCCGTCTTGTTGATGGTGATGGTTTTATCCGAGAGCGAGTAGTAGGCCGCGACCTGCGTGCGCAGGTTATCGCCGGTGTAGCGCCAGCCCAGCTCGTAAGCGTTAACCTTGATACCGTCCAGTTTTGAGTCGTTCACGTTCACGCTGTTCAGCAGGCGATAGTGACCATTGCTGAGCTGATAGGTGCCGGAACCGTAGTACTTCGCCAGGTCAGGAATTTCAAAACCTTGCGAGAAGTTAAACCACACCTGCTGCTGCTCGGTCAGGCGACCGAGGATCCCGGCGTTAAACAGGAAATTGTTGTAATCGGTTTTCCCGCCCGGCACCGCGTCTGCGGAGGTGGCTTTGCCAGTGGCGATAGCCTGCTGCTGCGCGTAACCCACAAAGTCATCTACTTTGTTTTCGGTGTACTGGTAACGCACGCCGCCACTCAGGGTGATGGCGTCAATATCGTAGCTGGCCTGCAGGAACGGGGCGAGGTTGGTGATGCTGTAACCCGGGTAACGACCTACGTTATACGCGTTGTCCAGCTCCATGCCGCCACTCGCCGCGGCTTTGCTCAGGTTGAAGAACTGCTGGTTGGCATCGAAGGTTTCGTGGTCGGCGTCGACACCCCAGGTAAGGTTCAAATCATCCACTGGCTTGCTGTTCAGCGTCAGCTTACCGCCGTAAAAATCGGTTTTCTGCTGAGAGGCGCCGATACTGGTCACCACACCTTTGGTCAGGGTCGGGAACGGATAATAGGTCAGGCTCTCGTCACGATAGTAAATCTGCGCAACCAGATCCTGACCCAGGAAATCGGTATTGGAGTACTGCAGGTTTATCAGATGGCGTTCGGTACCCGGCACGCGGTCAGAGTCGAGATTCCCTTTGTTGTACGCGTTAGCATCTCCCGTTACCGCTGAGAAGTTCTTCCCGAGGTACAGCCCATGCTTACCGTCTGACTCACTTTTGTAGTACTGCGTCGTCAGCTGCAATTGCTGGTGATCGTCGATGTTGATGGTGCCGGTCCCCATCACATCAATACGGTCTGAATACTGTAAGCCGGTCTGGGTGTTATCAATGATCACCTCGTTGCCTTTGCCGTCGTACCAGCCACCGTAGCGCTGATAGGAGACCGACAGGCGACCGGAAGCATTGTCGTTGCCGCCGCTGACGGCTGCCGACACGTTTTCATCGTGGTCGTTATGGCTGTTAAAGCCACTTTTTGTTCCGGTCTGGAACTCAACTTCAGTCTCTGGCTGGCCTTTTTTGGTGACGATATTCACCAGACCGCCGGTACTGCCGCCGCCGTAGAGCGATGTGGCACCGGAGATCACTTCAATACGGTCGATGTTGAACGGATCGATGGAGTCCAGTTGTCGGCTGTCACTACGGGACGAGTTCAGGCGCACACCGTCGACCATGACCATCATCGAACGGCCGCGCAGGTTCATTCCGTAGTTGGTACGCCCCTGGCTACTGACGTCCATACCCGGGATCAGCTGTGCCAGTACCTCTTTAATCTCTTTTCCGCCCTGAACCTGCTGCTCAATTTCAGCCCGCTCAATGACCCAGGTGGTCTGCGCCATCTCCGCCACGCTGCGATGCGCACGGCTGGCGGAGACAACGATATTTTCTTCCTTTTGTTCTTCCGCCCACGCAGAGGTAGAAAGCATTGCAAGCAAACAAGGATTTAAAACCCAAAGATGAGAACGTTTCATTGTTATGTCGATCCTGATTGTGTGTGTCAGTACTCAGTCGTTTTTGATAACGATTTAAAAACCTGGCTGCTTTCCGGGCTGGTGGTGGTACGCCAGTGGATCACGCCAGGGGAGGTAGCCAACTCAAACGGCTCGTCAGCATGTGCGCGATTCAAAATTCGTGCGGCACGCCAGGCCATCAGGCTGAGCTGGGGTTCAGCAATACCGAGACGGTGCATCCCGGCATTCACGGCAAACAGGCGGTTGCTCTGCGGGCCGTCCCATTCGAGGGTGAAATCGTTGTTAATGCAGAAAGCTTCGTCCGTATCCAGATGGAGGCGGTGAGACAGTGGGGCGAGAAAAGCAGGCTGTACGCTGCGGTAACCGGTGGCGAAGATCACCACATCGGTCTCCAGCTGTTCGCGTCCGCCGTCGAGATGATGCTGTATTGCCAGGCGCTGCCCGCTTTGCAGCCTCGTAAGCTCGGTCACCGAGCGGGACGGCAAAAGGTGCGCCCAGGGTTTTTCACGCAGCACTTCGAAGCGGTGGTACATGGCGCGATAAATCGCCAGCAGAGACTCGGTGGTGATACCGTCGGAGGTCATCTTCTGCTCGTGCAGCATCTGGCGACGCGCCTCTTCACCGAGCGTGGAGAAGCTGTCCACGTACTCCGGCGTGAAGTACTCGTTGGCAAAAGCGGCTTCATCCAGGGCGTTGTAGTTATTACGTCGCGATACCCAGTTCAGGCTCAACGGTTGGCCCCACTCGCCACGGAAAATATTCAAAAACAGGTCGGCACCGCTCTGGCCGCCACCGACAACAGTGACGCGCTTGCCCGCGAGATCCGGCGTGCGCAGCATCATCTCGCTGGCGTGGAAGCAGGTATCGTCCTGAGTTGTGACGCAGTCAGGAAGATTGATCTGTTTGCCAATCCCCACGCAGACATGGCGTGCCAGGAAGCGGTCACGCTGAGTGACCACCTCAAACAGGCCGTTTTTCTCATCAAAACTCACCTGCTGTACCTGCTGGCTGAATGACAGGTTGGTGAGGTTTTCCGCCGCCCAGCACAGGTAATCGGCAAATTCCTCACGAGAAACGGTGCGCTGCTCGGTGGTCAGAAAGCGGTAGAACTTTTTACGCTGTACCAGGTAGTTGAGAAAACTATGTCGGTTGGTAGGCTCGACGGCACTGACCAGATCCTTGAGGAAGCTGGTTTGCATATGGCAGTCCGGCACCATCATGCCAGGGTGCCAGGAAAAATGCGGCTTGCGCTCAAGGAACAGCGAGCTAAAACCGTCCAGCCCTTCCGCCAGCGCGGCGATGCTGAGGTTAAACGGGCCAATACCAATGCCGATGAAATCATAGGTTTTCATTGTGCTGACTCCCGGGAGGCCAGAAAAAGAGGGTTATCAAGGTCGGTGACATAGTTCGGCAGCATGCGGCTGCCGCCGTCGTGTTCTGAGAAGGTCAGTTTGACCGGGTTGAGGATCACGCGAATAATTTGCGGTTTGAACAGGTCGAATTTCGCGAACCGCTCAGCAAGATCCGGGTGAGCCGCCATATACTGGCGCAGCACTCCGGCCAGGATCTGATAGAAACGCGTTTCGCTGATGCCGCTTTGCTGGGTGAGACGCGAGATAAAGCGCAGCACCGTGACAAAGTTGCCGGTTTGAAGGTCATGGATGATGTAATCCGCGCTCAGGCGTGCCGTCACGGCTTTCACCTGCTCCGGCAGGCTTTCCGCCTGCGGGAAGTCTTCATCCACCAGACGCATGTCGCCCTGGAAATCTTTCAGCAGGATGCGCTGCGGAATAGAGTCTTTCATCACCAGCGTCACGTTCTGGCCGTGGGCGATCAGCGCCACGCCGTAGCGGCAGAGCAGGTGGTAGAAGGGGATAACCGTCGCTGCAAACAGCTTTTCCAGCCATGCTTCAGCAGTTAACCCGGAATGGTTGATCCACGCGTCGATCAGCGGGCGCCCGGCATTGTCGGTTTCCATCAGCGCCGCCATCAGCACCGCCTGTTCACCGTCCTGCAGATAACACGACGGATTTTCGCGCCAGATCACGCCCAGCATTTCCTGATAGCGATAGGGCGCTTTCGGCAAGGCGGCATAACCCGGATGCGACAGGTACCCGGCTGCGGGTTCGCCAAGCACCTGCGCGCCTGAGCGGGTAAGCGTGGCGTCGGTGGCGAACTGCTGCTGCAGCCAGCGCGAAGCCAGCGGTCCGGCGGCAATGTACTTGCCCGGAATGCCGCGATAGCAGGAGGTGTTATAGATGGTCAGCGGCAGCTTGATGTCATACTGCGCGCGACGGCTGGCGTTGGTCAGCGTGCGCAGAGATTGTTGCGCCAGATACTCATCGCCAAATTCCCCCAGTTCCACCATCTCACCACGCGCGAGCTGCGCCAGGAAATGAATGGCAATTTTTTGCTGCCACTGCCACGGATGCAGCGGCACCGGCAGCCAGCTTTCGTCGAGACCCAGCGTCTGCCAGCGGTCGTTAAACCGGGCGCGTTCGGCGTTGTCCATGGTGCTTGCCAACAGGACGTTGATATCGCAATCGGCGTCGCTGCTCCAGACCAGATGCTCACGTTGAACGGCAACCCAGTGCAGGCGAAAACGCCCGCGGTATTCCGGGGCGTACTGGCGCAGCGCATCCAGACCCCATCCGCGGCGTCCTTTGTTAAAAATAAACTTAGGATGACCGCTCATCAGGCACTGCAATTCATCCGGGTCGAGATGAATGAGCGCGTCGGCATCCAGCGTTTCACGCGCCTGTAAAAGCTGAATATCGCCCCGTAACGTCGCGTAGAGATCTTCCAGATGCTCCGCCGTTTGCGCGTCGCTCATCTCCAGCACCGTCGCCAGCTGCAGCAGTGCACTCTCCGCTTCCACGGCGGCACCGCTGGTGGTGGTCAGGCTATTTGGATCGATATGCAGCCAGCCCCAGATCCCGCGCGTGGCATGAAACTGCCAGGACTCGTTGCCCATGGTGATGCGCCAGGCGTCCGACGAAAGCGGCTCGGCGCGCAGTGTGCGTTCATATTCCAGCTCGGCGAGGATCTTCGCCACCATCTCATGGTTCACTTTTTGCCAGAGCGCGTTCACAGTCCCACCTCGCTGAAGAAGCGGTGACGCTGGCTCATGATGAGGCGCGAACGTTTATGCGGGAAGTCGAACTCTTTCACGGTATCAAAACCGGCAGACGCCAGATGGCGGAACAGGCGCTGGTTGTCGAAGCGCGGCTCGGCGACAATGCGCGTGGTGCGCGGTTCATCGAGATACAGATAGTGGTTAAGGCCGCGCAGCCAGCTACGGATGTATTGCGCACCACGCCAGTTCTCTTCGCCCACCAGCATGTGCAGACCACGGTCAAATGGCTGCCAGCGGTAGTGGCGACCAATACGGTCTTCTGGAGCCCAGTAGAGTTCAAAATAGCCGAACGGCTGGTCGTCGAAGCAGCCGATAACCGGGTAGCAATAGGTCGAGTCGAGCTGACGACGCAGGTAGTTTTCCTGCTCGGCCTGCGGGCCGGCCATCTCCCAGAAGGCATTGACGCGCGGGTTATTCATCCAGTGGGTGAAGCGCTCGCCGTCCAGCGCCACGTCGGCCACGCGGAAGCTGAGGGTGCGCTTGATTTGTGGGTCATAACGGCGGTATACCTCGCCCTGCGGGCGGTGAGGACGCAGCGGGAAGTACAGCTGACGGCTCTCATCAAACTGCATACCGCCGCTGGCCAGGGGGCGTTCACCTTTCAGCCACAGCGGCAGCTGCCAGAAAGTTTCGCGCGCCAGATAATCGCCACACGCGTGGTTAAACAGTGCCTGTGCCTGCGGTTCATCCTTCCAGGTAGCCCAGGGGAGGGTGATCCCGCTGAGGGCAGGCGCGGCGACAAACAGCTGATCCAGCGCTTCAACCAGCCAGCCGTCCTGGATATCGCGCAGGCGCTCCAGCACCGCGCTACCGTCGAGACCCAACGTCAGCGGCAGGGGCGTGTCCGTTGCTGTGCAACGAAAGCCGTAGCCGGAATGAACGATGTTCGCGTTAGCCATCACACCTTCTCCTTGTAAAACGGGTTGCTAAAGTCGAAATAGATCACTGCCGGGTCGGCAATCGTGTTTTCGTTGCGATCGTGCAAATAGCAGAAAAAGTTGCCTTTGCAGTTCCAGGTCGGGCTGTCGAGCACGTAGTCGAGACAGCGGGTCTGCTTGGCCGTGCGGCGCAGTTCCGCCAGCGCGTCACGCACGCGTGCCATCAGGTTTTCTTCGCTGTCGAAACCAGCGGCGGCGAGGGCTGCGGTGACGGCAAGGGTAGAGTTCAGCAGCAGGTAGTAAGGGAAGTAGCGCAGCAGCTGGCTCTCACTGAAGCGGTTTTCCACATCAGTTTCGCCCGCCTCTTTCAGCCATGCGTCGGCGCCCTCGGTCCAGGCGCTGCCCTGGCAGTCGCGGTAGATAAGCCCGACGGGGAAATCCTGCTGCATTTCAACGAGAATGTTTTGCTGGTGTGCCAACAGGACCAGACCGTAATCGGCTTCGGCACTGAACAGCGGAAGTAATACGCGGTCGCAATAGGCGTCCAGCCAGCAGCGCGCGGCCCGGGCGAGCGGTAAATCCAGGCGCTCACTCAGACGACGTACAGCTGCAGCCAGCAGGCTATCACCGCCGTCCGGGGCGGCCTGCGTCAGGCTCACCAGCACATTGGTTTGCGTATCCGGAGTATCAAACAGCAGATTGACGCGCAGGGCCATCAGGCTCTCTTCCTGAATCACGCCGTTTTCGTCGCGCAGCCCCGCCCAGCCATCTTCCTGCATCACGCGCATGGTCGGGTAGCGCGCCTGTAGATCTTGCCAGCGTTCGGTTTTAGCCAGACGAGCCAGACGCATCCCGCGCTTAACTTCTTTCACCGACAGCGTGCGCACGGAGTTGGTCAGGCGCACGCTGAGGGAAAACTTAATCATGTCGCTGTTGGTTTCGCTGTACAGCGAGCGTGAAGAGCTGGTTGGCAGCCACTGTGCGCCCGCTTCACCCAGATCCTGCAGTGAACCGTTGGTCACCAGCCGCTGGCACCACTCCTGGCCGAGCAGGTACTCCGCCTGCCACGGATGCATAGGCAGCAGCCAGCGGGTGTCGGTGAAGTGGCCGAGAAGTTCAGGGGCGCTCTGGGCTGCAAAGCGCAGTAAACGTTCGCGCAGGGAAACATTCAGGCTGTCACCGGCAATAAGCGTGTTCTCAACGGCGAACCAGCGCAGCGGGAAGCGAGAAGCGAAATCGGGTAAATAGCGACGCGCCTCGGTTTCGTTAAACGGCTCGTGCGACTTTGGCGCAGGGTGGAATGCATGGCCGACCAGCAGCGCCTGTTCCGCTTCGGCAAAGTTTAGTGGCTTATCGCGCAGGGTTGGCCAGCTGTGGCGCAAATCAATCGCCTGCCAGGTGTGCGCATGGCTTTCAAGGGCGCGTTGCTTAAAACGCGCCAGCGTATCGGCATCCAGTGAACCTTTTACTGACGGTTTTTCAAGAATTAAATCAACCAGTTGGTGGAATGTGACGGCGTCACTACTGTTATTGTCACTCTGGATAAGCGTTGCCGGGAAACAGTACTGATGATGCTGGGTCGGGGAAAAATACCGTACCGGAACCCGAAGAGCCTGGGCTGGAGAAAGCGGAATATGTATGTGCGATAACTCATCCGCAGAGGTTGCGGAGTGATAGTGCCAGTCCTTCGTTTCACGCAACAGGGCGTTTAAAAAACACTGGGCCGCAACGTCTGTACCGGCGGAGCGGGGCAGAGTACGCATAGATGAACCTCATTCCATGATTGATAATAATTCTCGTTATGATATTCATTCTGTTTACAGTCGCAACCATTTTTGCAATATTTGTTTTCATAAACTTCATGATTTCCACACATTTATTGACACTATGTTCACATTCTCATGCGCACTGACTCTGAAACATTGACGGAAAACGTCACCCCAAAAGCCAACTGGCCCCTGGCGTTATGTGCAGGTTTATTAGGGATTGGGCAAAACGGTTTGCTGGTCATGCTTCCGCAACTGGTCACCCAGACAGGGCTTTCGCTTTCGGTTTGGGCCGGGCTGTTGATGTTCGGATCCATGCTCTTTTTACCCGCATCACCCTGGTGGGGACGCCAGAGCGAGCGACATGGCTGTAAGGTCGTGATGCTGGCCTCGCTGAGTGGCTATCTGGTCAGTTTCGGGGTGATGTCGCTGGCGGTCTGGGCGATGGCGGCCGGGATGCTGGATAAGGTCTGGGGCCTGACGGGGTTGATTCTCTCGCGCACGCTCTATGGTCTGACGGTCTCAGGTCTGGTGCCTGCGGCTCAGACGTGGGCTATCCAGCGCGCGGGGCTGGAGAAAAGAATGGCCGCGCTGGCGACAATTAGCTCCGGCCTGAGTTGTGGTCGTTTGCTTGGGCCACCGCTGGCGGCGCTGATGCTCAGCGTCAATCCGGTAGCACCGCTCTGGCTGATGGCGATTGCGCCTTTCATCGCTTTGCTGCTGGTGCTTCGCGAAGTGGCGGACCCACCGTTACCGCCAGTGGCGCATCAGTCGACGCGTTTGCGGGCTTCAATGCTGCCGTTCCTGTTATTGGCGCTGCTGCTGGCGGCCCTGGTGAGTTTAATGCAGCTTGGCCTGTCACCGCATCTTAGCCCGCTGCTGGAGGGTAACGCCCGGGACATCAGCCATCATGTTGCTCTCCTGCTGAGCCTGGCCGCGCTGGCCACGCTCGCGGCGCAGTTTCTGGTGGTCCGCCCGCAATATTTCAGCCCGGTGACACTGCTCTGCATGGCCGCGGTATTGATGGTAGTGGGGCTTGGGTTGATGTCTGTGGCGGGTCTGGCGCTTTTCTACGTGGGGATTGTCATTACGTCGCTCGGGGCAGCCATGGCAACACCGGGATATCAGCTACTGCTTAACGATCGGCTAACCACGGGCAAAGGGGCGGGAGCGATCGCCACCAGCCACACATTAGGCTACGGTGTTAGCGCGCTGCTGGTACCTGTAGTGACACGTTTTTACGGTGAACAGTTTTTAACGATGGCTGCATTAGCCATGGCATTGCTGTTTTTAGTGCTCAGCATAGGGGTTCGATCAACTGAGCGTCCCCTTGCTGAAAAAAATTAATGGACCTGGCGGGGAGAATGGCCGCCAGCATCCTCATTCTGCCGTAAACGCTGCAGGGGATCTTGCTGGTAAAACTGGCAGAATCGCTGCCACAGTGCCGGGAATCGGGGGGCGAAGAGTTCTGGTGCGCTGAAAAAGTATTCAGAGAGTACCGCAAAGCACTCCGCGGGATCGGTCGCTGCATAGGCATCAATGCTGGCTGCGCTTTCCCCCACCAGGTCGATTTCATCCTGGATATTATCCATCGCCGCATGCAGGTCGTGCTCCCATCCCGCAACCTCACGAAGCGGAATCAATGGCACGCCGCTGGCGCGATCGCCATTGCGGGTATCGAGCTTATGCGCCACCTCGTGAATAATCAGATTAAAACCTGACGCATCGAACGAGTCCTGAATATCGAGCCAGTTGAGGATAATTGGTCCTTGCTGCCAGCTTTGACCGGACTGAACCACCCGCTGGTTGTGCACCAGACCGATATCATCCTGCCACTCATCATCAACGACAAACGGCGCGGGATAGATAAGCACTTCGTGGAAACCGTCCAGCCACTCGATACCCAGTTCAAGAACCGGCAGGCAGAACAGCAGGGCGATACGCGCGTTTTTCAGCGGGTCTAGTTCGAATCCCTGCAGCGGAACCAGGCGTTTTTGCTGCAAAAAACGATCCGCTAACTGAACCAGTTTCGATTGTTCATCCGGGTTTAGATTAGCCAGAACAGGGATCGTCAGCGCGTCATCCCATGGCAGCGCCACATCCCGGCCAGCCTCATTCGTTTTCCAGGGCCACTTTATCATCGCTTTGCTCGCAAACTCGTCACTTGAACAAAAATGGGAAAGTCAGGTTCGGTTAAGATGCCAGAAAATCGCTCACTGCGACAATTCCAGCCTGAATAAACTATCATTCGTACGTAGCGGTGGGTAGCGGTTTGCGGGCATCACCTTCATTTTGTGACGTCTGTCGTGGCCTTGTCTGTAGTCTCAGTGAATTCACCGACAAAGAGAAACCATCGTTAGCTTGACCACAACGAACGCTAATCTGAAATTCAACACCTCACCGGTTGCGGTAGGTCAATAAGACGCTATTATTTTTGACTTTGTTGCGTATTCCCTGACAGGACATTTAGACGCCATGCCCGTGAATTTTGACCTTAACGATCTCTATGCTTTCAGAGCGTTAGTGGAATACGGTAACTTCCGTGTCGCTGCTGAATCTATCTGCTTATCCCAGTCGGCGCTGAGCCGCAGGATTGAAAAGCTGGAAGCCGCGCTGGGAAACCGGCTGTTCGATCGTACCACCCGCCGCGTGGCCTTAACCCTATACGGGCAAAACTTTGCTGAACGATCCGCTCAGCTGCTCGACAGCGTAGAGTCAATGCTGGCTGATGTTGATAAAGTCAGTGAAGAACGGACAGGGCTTATCACGGTCGCCACGGTACCCTCAGCGGCCTGTTATTTTATGCCTGACGTGATTCGTCGTTTTCAGTCTCGCTATTCCCGCGTTCGCATTAAGCTCATCGATAGCAGTGCAGGAAATGTGATTGACGCCGTGGCCCGAAGCCAGGCGGATTTTGGTATCTGCTTCGCAGGAAACTTGCCGCCTGACATCGAATTTTTTCCGCTGGTGGAGGATGTTTATGTCGCGGCGTGCAGAAAGGATCACCCGCTGGCACAAAAGAGTCACCTGACGTGGCAGGCGTTTTATCAGCAGGATTATATCTCTCTCGATAAAACGTCAGGTAACCGTAACCTGCTCGATCGGATGCTGGGAGATATTGTTCCCGAGCGCCCCAGCGTCTGTGAAACCCGTCACGTCACCACGATGCTTGGTATGGTAGAGGCGGGGATTGGCATTGCTGCCGTTCCCGCCATGTCGATGCCGACGTCAGAGCATACGCTGCTGACGCATCTGCCGCTGGTGGCGCCGGAAGTGAAACGCACCGTGGGGCTTATCCGGCGCCGGGGGCGCATCCAGTCTTACATAGCGGCTGAACTGGAAAAGCAGATCACCGAGCAGTATCGCCGGACGTAACGGGGATCATCCCCGTCTCCTTGATGACGGCCCTTGAGGGCGGTGAGGCGAGATAGGTCAGCAGCGCTTTCCCCTCCGCGGGATGTTCGGCATGGCGGGTGACCGCACCCGCGAAGCGCGTGATGTACTGCAGACTATCAGGGATTTTCCCGATAAAGGTAACGCCCTGAACCGGCAGCAGCTCGCTGACCTGCTGGAAGCCCACGGCGTATTTTCCTTTCGCCACTTCTGAGGCGACCGGGATACGCTCGACCATTGTCGCTTTGCCCGCCACTTCCTTTTCAATCCCCAGCTTTTTGAACAACGCCTGGCTGACATACCTGCCGCTGGCGCTGTCAGAGTAGGCAATGGAGCTGGCCTGCAGCAGCGCGTTACGCAGGGTCGCCTCGCTGCTGATATCAGGAACATCCGCACCTTTTTTCACCACCATGCCAACGGGAGAGTCCGCGAGTTCAGTTCGCGAACCCGGCTGGGTCTGGCTGGCTTTTTCGAGCTTCTCCAGCGCATCGCCCACCATAATCACCACGTCGGCTTTCTCGCCGCGCGCCAGGCGGTTTGGGATCGCCTGCGGCGTCGTGCCCATTGAGGGGCCGGGGATGATCACGATTTTATCCCCGGTCTGGTGTTCATATTCCGGGGCCAGCTTTTCCAGGGCGGCTTTGAAGCCGCCTGAGATCATGACCGTCACGTCCTGAGCACAGGCATTGGCGCTCAGGAATGTCAGCACCAGCGCGCTGGCGGTATAGCGATAAGTGCGTTTCATACTGCCTCCTGTGACTTGACGGTGTTTTGCAGCGATACCGCACGGCGGCGGTAGAGGTAGAGCGTGGCCAGCAGGGCACACACGGCAGCGAAACTCATCCAGTAGCCAGGCGAGGCTTTGTCACCGGTGTATTCAATCAGCGCGGTGGACATTACCGGGGTAAAGCCGCCAAAGACCGCCGTTGCCAGGCTGTAAGCCAGAGAGAAGCCCGCCACGCGCACTTCGGCAGGCATAATCTCCGTCAGGGCCGGGATCATCGCGCCGTTATACAGGCCGTAGAGGAAGGAGAGCCACAGCAGTACGCTCAGCATCATGGAGAAGCTGGGGGCGTTAGCCAGCAGCGTCAGGGCCGGATAGCTGGTCGCCAGCGCCAGCAGCGTCATGGCAATCAGCACCGGCTTGCGCCCGAAGCGATCCGACAGCGCGCCGCCCACCGGCAGCCAGACGAAGTTAGAGATAGCCACCAGCAGCGTGACCAGCAGGCTGTCCGAGGCGCTGAGCATCAGCACCTTTTTGCCAAAGGTGGGGGCGTAGACGGTGATCAGGTAGAACGCGGTGGTGGTCATCGCCACCATCAGCATGCCTGCGACCACCACCTGCCAGTTGCCAAGCAGCGTTTTAAAGACCTGACTCATCTCCAGATGATGGCGGCGCGCGCTGAACTCTTCCGTCTCCTCCAGCTTGCGGCGCAGGAAGAAGATAAACGGCACGATTAAACAGCCGAACAGGAACGGGATGCGCCAGCCCCATTCGCGAATGGCGCTCTCCTCCATCAGGGCATTCAGGGCAAAACCCATCGCTGCGGCGACCATAATGGCGACCTGCTGGCTGCCGGACTGCCAGCTGGTGTAAAACCCTTTGCGGCCCGGTGTGGCGATTTCAGCCAGATAGACCGAGACGCCTCCAAGCTCTGCACCGGCGGAAAAGCCCTGCAGCAGACGGCCCGTCAGCACCAGCAGCGGTGCCCACAGACCAATGCTTTGATAAGAGGGGATAAGCACAATCAGGAACGTCCCCGCCGCCATGATGGAAAGCGTGACGATCAGCCCCTTTCTGCGCCCCACCTTGTCGATATACGCACCAAGCACAATGGCCCCGATGGGCCGCATCAAAAAGCCCGCGCCGAAGACGGCGAAGGTCATCATCAGCGACGCAAATTCACTGCTCGCCGGGAAGAACGTGTGGGCGATGTAGGTGGCATAGAAGCCGAAAAGAAAGAAATCGAACTGTTCAAGAAAGTTGCCGGACGTCACGCGAAGTATCGCGCCCGCCTTAGACCGTACGGTTGCATGTGAGGTTGAGGAAAACATGGTTATCTCCAGTTATTGTTGACGTTTTACGCGTCTGTTTCTGAAAACTGGATCAGGACGAGGAAATAGATAAGCGCAAATGCCGCATCGGCTGATGCATTTTTTGCATGAATACCATTCACTGTGTAAATACAATTAATGGCAACAATAACTTAACAAGTTGTTGGCTTTTTATTCACCAATATTCTGTAAGTCTCTGATATTGCGATTTTGTGATGTGGCGCAGAGGGGCGCTTCAGAAAGTGCCGGGTAACCGCTTCATTACCCGGCGGGGGCAATTTAGCTCAGCGCCCGGGCAATGGCGCTAAACATCAGAGAGGCCTCCAGCGGCTGGGCGCTAAAGGACGGCTCCGCCTGCGGCCAGGGATTCTTACCAACCCATTTTCATGCCGTGCAGTGGCAGAACGAAAAAAGGCTGCGCACCGAAGTGGGCAGCCGGGGGATTAGTCAGACGATGGTCACCATCTGGAAGCCGGGAAGCGCTCAGCGCTGTGAACACCCTTTGCACTGTTGGTTCTGGATCTGCTGGAAGAAATCGTTGCCTTTGTCATCCACCAGGATAAACGCCGGGAAGTTCTCGACTTCGATTTTCCAGATGGCTTCCATACCCAGTTCAGGATACGCCACGCATTCCAGACTCTTAATACTGTTTTGCGCCAACACCGCAGCCGGGCCGCCGATGCTGCCCAGGTAGAAGCCGCCGTGCTTATGGCAGGCATCCGTTACCTGCTGGCTGCGGTTGCCTTTTGCCAGCATGATCATGCTCGCGCCGTGGGATTGCAGTAGGTCCACATATGAGTCCATACGTCCCGCGGTGGTCGGGCCGAGTGAACCAGACGCATAGCCTTCCGGCGTTTTAGCAGGGCCCGCATAGTAGATTGGATGGTCTTTCACGTACTGCGGCAGTTCTTCGCCATTGTCGAGCAACTCTTTCAGCTTCGCGTGGGCGATATCGCGCGCGACGATGATAGTACCGTTCAGCGACAGACGGGTAGAGACCGGGTGCGCGGAGAGCTGCGCCAGGATCTCATTCATCGGCTTGTTCAGGTTGATGCTGACCACGTCGCCTTCGCCCTGCTGACGCAGAGATTCAGGAATATACTGGCCCGGGTTGTGTTCCAGTTTTTCAATCCAGATCCCGTCGCGGTTGATTTTTGCTTTGATATTACGGTCTGCGGAGCAGGAAACACCCATGCCGATTGGGCAGGAGGCGCCATGGCGTGGCAGGCGGATCACGCGGATATCGTGGGCGAAGTATTTGCCGCCAAACTGTGCGCCGAGACCCAGGTTCTGCGCTTCCTGGAGTAGTTCCTGTTCGAGCTGAACATCACGGAACGCCTGGCCGTGTTCGTTACCTTCCGTTGGCAGTGCGTCGTAATAGCGGGTGGACGCCAGTTTCACGGTTTTCAGGGTGCTTTCCGCAGAGGTACCGCCAATCACAAACGCGATATGGTAAGGCGGGCAGGCTGCAGTGCCCAGAGTACGCATCTTCTCAACCAAATAATTTTTCAGTTTCGCCGGAGTAATCAGCGCTTTGGTTTCCTGGTAGAGATAGGTTTTGTTGGCTGAACCGCCACCTTTTGCCATGCACAGGAATTTGTATTCGTCCCCGTCCACGCTGTAGAGATCAATCTGCGCGGGTAGGTTGGTGCCGGTATTCACCTCTTTATACATATCCAGCGCGGCATTCTGGGAGTAGCGCAGGTTGTCTTCGATGTAGGTGTTATACACCCCCTGGCTCAGGGCTGCTTCGTCGCCGCCACCGGTCCAGACGCGCTGGCCTTTTTTCCCCATGACGATCGCCGTTCCGGTGTCCTGGCAGGTTGGCAGCACGCCTTTGGCGGCAATCTCGGAGTTGCGCAGGAACTGCAGGGCAACGTACTTGTCGTTCTGGCTGGCTTCAGGATCGTTAAGAATGGCGGCAACCTGCTTCTGATGAGAAGGACGCAGCATAAACGCAGCATCGTGGAAAGCCTGCTGTGCCAGCAGCGTCAGCGCCTCTGGCTCGACTTTCAGGATCTCCTGACCCTCGAACTCGGCAACGGAGACGTGCTCTTTAGTCAGCAGATAGTATTCGGTGTCGTCATGCGCGAGAGGGAAGGGGTTCTGGTAGATAAACGGTTTGTTTGACATAGCGTATTGCTCCACAAAAATAAAACCGCCGGAGGATGAGCCCGGCGGTCAGGAATCAGAACATCATGGACATCCACGGATAACCAATCAGCAGCAGGGCCGCCAGGAAAATGGCACCGAAGATGGTGCCGAGGCGCCAGTAGTCTTTGGTTGGCAGGTAGCCACTACCATAGTAAATCGGGCTTGGGCCGGTACCGTACGGGGTGATGATCCCCATCACGCCCAGCGAGGTCACCATCAGCAGAACAAACACTTCCATATTCATACCAGGAATGGTGGAGGCGATGGTCAGCATCGCTGGCAGCAGCGCGGTGGTGTGCGCGGTGGTGCTGGCAAACAGGTAGTGCAGCAGGTAGAACGCCAGCAGCAGAACGATGGTCGCAACACCCGGTGAGATCCCGCTCATTAACAGACCACCTTCTTTACCCAGCCAGCTGATAAAGCCGGTAGACGAGAGGCCATCCGCCAGCGCAACCAGGGTGGCGAACCAGACGAAGGTGTTCCACGCGGCTTTGTTGCCGGTGATATCGTTCCACTCCAGCACGCCGGTCCACAGCATCAGGCCGACGATGAGCAGGGCAGCCATGGCAGGTTCAATCCATGCGGCAGCGAAAATCCACATCAGCAGTGCACAGCAGACGAATACCAGCAGCAGGATTTCGTTGCGGGACAGTTTGCCCAGTTTTTCCAGCTCACGGGTCGCCCACAGCGGCACTTCGTTGTTCACTTTGACTTCTGGCGGGTAGAACCAGTAGGCCAGCAGCGGCATGGTCAGGATCAACAGGATGCCCAGCGGCAGGAAGGCGAGGAACCAGGTACCCCAGGAGATATCAATCCCAACCGTACTTTTCACCAGCGCCAGCGCCAGCAGGTTCGGCGCGAGTGCGGAGAGGAACATTGAGCTAGTAATACAGGCTGCAGTGATCGCCACCCACATCAGATACGAACCAATTTTACGCGCGCTTGGATCGTTTGGTTTTGAACCATACAGCGGCGGAAGGTTAGCGATAATCGGGTAGATGGTCCCGCCGCTACGCGCGGTGTTGGACGGTGTGAACGGTGCCAGCAGCAAATCTGCGAAGGTAATGGCGTAACCGAGCGTCAGGCTGCGACGGCCAAGATACTTCACCAGAATCAGCGCCAGACGGCGTCCGAAGCGGGTTTTATCATAACCAGCGGCGAACATAAAAGCGCCGAAAATCAGCCAGACGGTAGAGTTACCAAAACCGCTCACGGCCCATTTAAAAGAGGCACCGGCCAGCTTGAATTTCGGGTCGGCCAGCTGTTCGGGGCTGAACAGCACCCACTGGCTACAGAGCGCAATGGCGACCACGCCCGTCAGACCAATCACCGCGCCCGGCAGCGGTTCGAAGATCAAACCAACGATCACACCGACAAAGATGGCGAAGTAGTGCCATGCGTAAGGAGGCAGCCCTTCTGGTACCGGAACAAACAGCAGCAGTACGGCGACGATGACGGGCAGTGCCATCATCAGCAGACGTTTTGCGTTTCCATTTGATGCCTGGTTCGCCACAGGGGGCGTTACAGCAGTTTTTGTATTCATAGTTTCACGTCTTAAGTTGTCAAAAATTCGGTCGTACTGAAAAACAAAATGGCTTTCTTAAGTTTCTTTGCTTTTTTTAGTTATTAAAGGTGCGATTTTGTATTTTCAGTAATAGCGATTTAACGCATTTTTGATTGCGCTAAATTAAAAAATGATGATGTTTTTATATTGCGCTTTTGGATGCCATAACTATTGATCACGATCAAAAAAAAAGAATAGCAGCGTTATTTTTATTCTTTTATTAATAACCACTCAGTCGTATGTGGGTATTACGTGTTTTATTGGTTTGTTTTATCATTTTCGTAACATTTATGTTTGATTTGTTTTGTATATTGTTGTTTTTAATTGTTTTATTATTTATGTGGAAATTGGTTTTACCAATTTTTATTTAACGTATTTTAAATTATTGTGAATGACTGAATTACATTCGCTAACACCAATGTGTTATTTGTGTTATTGCAGGGATTAAATAGTTTTTTAACTAACGTAATAACTTTAGAAACTAAAAAAATCATTATATTAATATCATGACATCGGCAAAAAACGACGAAATAAAAAATCAATCCGATAACGAATTCTTAATTTTTAAAAGTTTGGAGTTTTCTATTATGAGCACTAACGAACGCATTCTGAGTTCCTTCACATTACCGAATGGTACCGAACTGAAAAACCGTTTGTTAATGGCCCCAATGACAACCTGTACCGGCTACTATGACGGTACGGTGACCAGCGAGCTGGTGGAGTACTATCGGGCCCGTTCCGGCAGCATTGGCACCATTATTGTTGAGTGTTGCTTTGTCGACGATCTCGGTCTTGCCTTCCCGGGTGCGATCGGTATTGATAATGACGAGAAAATCGCCGGGCTGGCGAAAATCGCTGAGGCAATTAAATCTAAGGGTTCTAAAGCCCTGCTGCAGATCTACCACGGCGGCCGTATGGTTGACCCGAAACTGATCGGTGGCCGTACGCCGGTAGGGCCAAGCGCAGTTGCCGCTCCACGTGACGGTGCCGCGACACCGGTTGCGCTGACCACTGCCGAAGTCGAAGGCATGATCGGTAAGTTTGGTGAAGCCGTGCGCCGCGCGATTCAGGCCGGTTTTGACGGTGTCGAGATCCACGGGGCCAATACCTATCTGATCCAGCAGTTCTACTCCCCGAACTCAAACCAGCGCACGGACGAATGGGGCGGCAGCCGTGATAACCGTGCGAAATTCCCGCTGGCGGTGCTGGAAATTACTCACAAAATGGTGCGCCAGTACGCGGACGACGCGTTTATTATTGGCTATCGCTTCTCCCCTGAAGAGCTGGAAGTGCCGGGTATCCGCTTTGAAGACACCATGTACCTGCTGGAGAAACTGGCTGCGCGCGGTGTGGATTATCTGCACTTCTCCGTGGGTGCCACTCTGCGTCCTTCTATTGTTGATACCCAGGACCCGACTCCGCTTATCGAAAAATACTGCACCCTGCGCTCTGAGACCCTGGCGCAAATTCCAGTCATGGGCGTGGGCGGCGTGGTGAATGTGTCAGACGTGAATGAAGCGCTGGACCACGGTTACGACCTGATTGCCGTTGGCCGCGCCACCATCGCTTACCCGGACTGGACTGACCGCATCGCGGCCGGTGAAAACCTTGAGCTGTTTATGGACAGCACCAAACGTGAAGAGCTGAACATCCCTGAACCGCTGTGGCGCTTCTCGCTGGTGGAAGCGATGATCCGCGACATGAGCATGGGTGAATCGAAATTCAAACCGGGCACCTTTGTTGAGAAAGTGCAGGACGATGCTAACGAGCTGGTGATTAACGTCAGCCTGGAGACCGACCGCATTGCGGATATCGAACTCGCATCGGGTCCGAGCGAAGACGTTGAGTTTGTCACCAGCTTTGAAGAGATCCGTACCCGCATTCTGGATGCCAACACCCCGCATGTGGATGCCATCACTGGTGCAACCAGCCAGAGTGAGGCGGTGAAGAAAGCGGTCTCGAAAGCAATGCTGAAATCCAGCAAAGCGCTGGCCGCAGAAGAGGGCGCCGACCCGAATGAAACCCGCAGCGTGGACGTGGTGGTGGTTGGTAGCGGTGGTGCCGGTCTGGCCGCCGCCATCCAGGCTCACGACGAAGGTGCAAGCGTGCTGATTGTTGAGAAAATGCCAACCATCGGTGGGAACACCATTAAAGCCTCTGCCGGGATGAACGCCGCCGAAACCCGCTTCCAGCGCGTGAAGGGCATTCAGGACAGCAAAGAGCTGTTCTACCAGGAAAGCCTGAAAGGCGGCGGTAACAAGAACAACCCGGAACTGCTGCGCCGCTTTGTTGAGAACGCGCCGCAGGCGATTGAGTGGCTGGCAACACGCGGCATTATGCTAAACGACATCACCACCACCGGCGGGATGAGCATCGACCGTACTCACCGTCCAAAAGACGGCTCTGCGGTGGGTGGCTACCTGATTAGCGGTCTGGTGCGTAACGTCAACAAACGCAACATCGACGTCATGCTGGACACCTCCGTCAGCGATATTATCTTCGAAAACGGTGAAGTCACCGGCGTGCGCCTGACCACCGAAGAGAATGAAACTATTACCGTAGCAACCAAAAGTGTCATTGTTGCCACCGGCGGTTTCAGTGCCAACAGCCAGATGGTGGTGAAATACCGTCCGGACCTGGAAGGTTTCGTTACCACCAACCACAAAGGGGCGACCGGTGGCGGTATCGCGCTGCTGGAACGTATTGGTGCAGGCACCGTTGATATGGGAGAAATCCAGATCCACCCAACCGTTGAGCAGAAAACATCGTATCTGATTTCCGAATCTATCCGCGGCGGCGGGGCGATTCTGGTGAACCAGCAGGGGAATCGCTTCTTCAATGAGATGTCGACCCGCGATAAAGTCTCCGCGTCAATCATCGCGCTGCCAGAGAAATACGCTTACATCGTCTTTGATGAACATGTTCGTGCCAAAAACAAAGCCGCAGATGAGTATATCGCCAAAGGATTTGTGACCAGCGCCAGCTCACCAAAAGCACTGGCTGAGGCCCTGGGGATGGATTACCACCAGTTCCTGGCAACCCTTGAGCGCTACAACGGCTTTGTTGAAAAACAGCACGACGATGATTTCGGCCGTACCACTGCGTTGCGTGCGCCAATCAACGAAGGGCCGTTCTACGCCATTCAGATTGCACCAGGCGTACACCACACCATGGGCGGCGTGACCATCAACACCGAAACCTGCGTACTGGACAGCAACCACAACGTACTGCCTGGGGCGTTTGCTGCCGGTGAAGTGGTCGGCGGGATCCACGGCGGTAACCGTATCGGTGGTAACGCAGTGGCAGATATCATTATTTTTGGTACTCTGGCTGGACACCAGGCGGCTATGCGTTCGAAAAAGAGGTAAGGCACCTGTTTCTCAGGCCGGATAAGCGCAGCGCCATCCGGCATATTCCCCGGCGGCGCGGTGCTTGCCGGGGCTACATTTGAGGATACATCCTATGCCTGATAGCCATCGCGTTTATAGCTACTCCGCTGTCCTGATGGGCTCACCCATCCTCCTGAAACTCTTCTCCCATGACGAAGCCCTCGCTTCCCGCGTGTTTCGCCTGATCAAACAGTATGAAGATCTGCTCACCGTCAACCGCGCGCACTCGCAGGTCATGGATATCAACCATGCAGCAGGCCAGCATCCGGTCACCGTCAGCCGACCCGTATTTGAACTGATCCGCTGTGCAAAAGCGGCAAGCCTCCTCAAGGACAGCGCCTTTAACCTGGCCATTGGCCCGCTGGTGAAGCGCTGGAAAATTGGTTTTCAGGGAGACAGCGTTCCGCCTGCCGATGAATTAGAGTCACTGCTGGCGATTACCCGTCCTGATGATGTCATCCTTGATGAGGCTCGCAGCAGCGTTTTTCTGACCAGCACGGGTATGGAAATCGATCTGGGGGCCATCGCCAAAGGATATATCGCCGACAGAGTTCGGGATTATCTGCACAAAGAGGGGGCCGATCTGGGGCTGATTAACCTCGGCGGCAATATCCAGACATTAGGCTCGCCGGAAGGGGGCTGGAGCGTGGGGTTCAAAAAACCGTTCGCCGGGGATGCGTTGATCGGCACGATGACGGTCGAGAACATGTCAGTCGTGACGTCCGGAACATACGAACGCTACTTTGAACAAAACGGCAAACGCTACCACCACATTCTCGATCCGCGCACCGGGTATCCCCTGGATAACGAACTGGATAGCGTGACCATCATTTCTAAAAACTCCATTGATGGAGATATCTGGACCACGTTGATGTACGGCATGGGCGTAGAGAAGGGGTGTGCAACGCTGCGCGCGCGCCCCGATATTGAAGCTATCTTTGTGACAAAAACAAAAGAAGTGGTGCTCTCTTCAGCGCACCACTTCCGGTTTACCTTGCTGGATAACAGCTACTGCGTTACTGACAATACTGCTTGAGCAGGCCTGTTTGTTCCGGCTGGAGGCGGTAGCGATACACCGGACGCCCGGTGGCACCGTAGTGAATGCTGGTGAACAAAATGTTGATTTGCGCCAGCCAGATCAGATATTTGCGGCAAGATACGCGGGAGATATTGACCGCGCCTGCCAGGTCATCGGTGGAGAATTCTGTCTCCGGATGGGCATCAATCCACTGACAAATCGTGCGCAGCGTCTGCGGCGTTAACCCTTTCGGCAGCTTTTTGCTGTCCGCCAGCTCTGGCGCTCCGCCGTGGATCAGTCTGTCAACGTCGGCCTGCTCGTAGTACTGGTGCGATCCCATCAGACTGTGCTTCGCCTTCCAGCCGTTTAGTGCCTCTTCAAAGCGTGGGAACTGGAACGGTTTAATCAGATAATCCATCACGCCGTAATGGATGGAGGTCTGGATCGTGGCGGCGTCAGCAGCGGAGGAGATCATAATAACATCAATCGGGCGGCCCGAAGCGCGAATAACGGGCAACAGATCCAGCCCGTTATCCTGCTGCATATAAACGTCCAGCAGCACCAGGTCGACAGGCTGGTTGGGGTTATTGATAAAGGCCTCGGCCTGGTTGAGCGTAGAGGCGACTCCGCAGCAGCTAAAGCCTTCAACACGGTTGACGTACAGACGGTTGAGGTCAGCTACCATGGCATCATCATCGACAATTAATACATTTATCACGCGATATTCCTCTCGCTATCCCAGGGGATGTGAACAAAAAATTGGGTAAAGACACCAGGCTCAGACTCGACGGAGATGTCTCCGCCCAGGTTCTGGATTTGCTGGCGAGCAAGGAACAACCCAACACCGCGGTTTTCACCTTTGGTTGAGAATCCCTTTGTAAAAATAGCCTCCAGCTGAGTGGGATCAATACCGGGGCCATCATCACTGACTTCACAACTGAGCCAGCCATTCTGATAATGCAACAGCAGAGTGATTTCGCCTTCCTGCTGTCCTTCCATCGCGTCGAGTGCGTTTTCAATAAGGTTACCCAGCGCGGTGATCAGCACTGCAACCTGCTCTTCACTGGCGGTATCCGGAATCTGGCACTCATCGGCCAGCGACAGGGTGACGCCCGCTTCTTTCGCCCGGTTTATTTTACCCAGCAGGAACCCCGCAATCACCGGAGATTTTACCTTGCTCTGTATCTCACCGATATCTGTCTGGTAATTGTGCGCGGTCTGGATGATGTACTCTTCCAGCTTGTCGTAGCGTTTCATGTGCAGCAGGCCAAGGATCACGTGCAGTTTGTTCATAAACTCATGTGTATGGGTGCGCAGGGCGTCGACGTAACTGACCATGCCATCAATCCGCTGCATCAGCTGGCTGATTTCCGTTTTATCGCGGAAGGTGGTGATCGCGCCGATCACCCGATCCTGGCTTTTGACTGGCACCATGTTGCACAGCAACAGCCGCCCGTTACAGCTGATCTCCTGATCCTGGCGGGCAATACCCGTTTTCGAGACTTCCCGCAGGCTGGCCAGCAGCGGCGCGCTGGCGTTTTCAGTCTGCTTCCCTGAGGGCAGGAGTAAAATCTCTCTGGCGGTTTGATTAATCATCGTCACCCGGCCATGAATATCGACAGCCAGCACCCCTTCACGGAGCGACTGCAGCATTGCCTGACGCTGTTCGAACAATGCGGAGATTTCGTAGGGTTCGAGCCCGAACAGGATGCGTTTCAGTACCCGAACCAGACCCCAAATCGCCATGGAACTCATAAAGATACTGAATAAGATGGTCCAGACGGCGTTCATCCGTCCACGGGCGATCTGATCTTCCACTTTTTTGAGAGAGATACCGACCACCACCACACCGATCTGATCGTGCTGGCTATCATAAACAGGGGTGAAAACACGGAGCGCTTCGGCGAGCGCACCACGGTTTACGGAGACATTCTCTTTACCTTCCAGCGCAGGCTCGAGGTCATTACCAATAAAGTGCAGGCCGATCAGCGCTTCGTTCGGGTGCGAGTAACGAATCCCCCGCATGTCAGTCACCACCGTGAGCAGCAGATCGTTGCGTTGGGTAACGGCTTTGGCGATGGGCTGAATGATATCTGCCTGCGGGGGCTGCATCAGGCCTCGCTGGATCTCCGGGCTGTTAGCCAGCGTTCGGGCGATACCCAGAGCGGTATCTTTAACATCATCGCGGGTCGCCCGGGTAATTTGTACTGAATAGAGTGCAAAGACCACCAGCAGCACAGAGGCAATAATCGCGCATACCATCAACGTGACCAGCGTATTCAGTTTCATGGGGCGCTTGCGCGTCAGAAGGAAAGGCTGCAAATCGCTCATCAACACTCCGCGATGATTAAGAAAGGGGGTAATTATCGCCGATGACACGCTTTTCTTAAAGCCATGTAAAGGCGTGGATTTGCTCCTCTTTTCGTGACCCTCCTCGCATGTCATCCATATAAAACACTTTATAGTGTGTGGGTACTCATAATAAGGAGGCTGTTTATGAGCATTATGCTTACCGGTTCGGTCAAGGAAAGACGGCACGCCAGCACGATGAATATTGATAGATTGTCCACGCTGGACATGCTGAAAGTCATTCACCAGGATGATGCACTTATCACTGCTGCTATTACCCCCTGTTTAACAACTATCGCCCGCGTGGTGGATAACGCCGCCGCGACCCTCAGCCACGGTGGTCGTTTAGTCATTGTTGGCGCAGGCCCGTCGGGCCGTGTCGCGCAACAGGTAGCGGATGAATATGCTCCGGGTAAAACTCCTGTCATTGCCGTTACAGCAGGCGAGGGAGAAGGAAGCTATGAGCGTGGCGTTGCCGACCTGCAGGCCATCACCTTTGGCGAACACGATATGATGCTGGCGGTGACCATTAGCGGAAAAACACCGTGGGTTTGGGGCGCGATGCGGCATGCATGGTCGCTGGGCTCTTCGGTTGCTGTCATTACCGGCGACGCGCAAAGTGAAGCGGCGCAACTGGCGAGCATGGTGATTGCCCCGGAACTGGGTGCTGATGTGGTCGCAGGCTATATCAATACCAAAGCGGGGATTGCGCAGAAAATGATCCTCTCGATGATTGCTACCGGATTGGCCGTCCGAACCGGTCGCGCATACAGCAACCTGCGTGTGGATCTTGAGGCAAGCAATACCAAATGGGCCGAGCGACAAATCGCAATAGTGATGGAAGCAGGCGGATGTACCCGGGCGGAGGCGAAAGCCGCGCTGGAAGGGTGTAACCATAACTGTAAAACAGCGGTATTGATGGTGCTGACAGGGCTGGATGCCTGGAAAGCCCATGAGCTACTGGCGCAGAATAACGGATTTATTCGCGTGGCGTTGCAGGAAGCGCCGTAGAGCCTGACAAATGGCATAAAAAAGCCCGCGAAAGCGGGCTTTAGTATTTTAGATATTAGAACTGGTAGGTCATACCGATGCCAACGATGTCATCGGTGGAAATACCGTTTGCTTCGTAGAAGCTTTCATCGTTATCCAGCATGTTGATTTTGTAGTCAACATAGGTAGAGAAATTCTTGTTAAAGCTGTAGGTCATACCCAGGTCGATATAGTTAACCAGGTCCATGTCACCATGCTGACCCTGAGGGTGGCTAGCGTTGCCTGGGTAAGTCATGTCCTTGCCCTTGGAGTATACCCATGCCAGGGATGGACGCAGGCCGAAGTCGAACTGGTACTGGGCAACCGCTTCGAAGTTCTGGGTCTGATCTGCGATACCATAATCACCGTATGGTGTCATATTGCGGGTTTCAGCATACATCATCGCCAGATAGATGCTATTGGCATCGTATTTGGCACCGATGGTCCACGCTTCAGCAGTTTTACCGCTAGCATAACGCGCGCTGTATTGGCCTGCCGCTTCCTGTTCGTTAGTACGATCAGAAGACGAGTACGCCGCACCCAGGCTCAGGCCGGACAGGTCGCCAGAGAAGTCGTAGGAGGTCGACATACCGAAGCCGTCGCCATTCTGGAAACGCACATCTTTATGACCATTTTTCGTGCCTTCCTGGTCTTCTTGAGCATACTGACCTTCATTCGCGCCCTGATATTGCAGCGCAAAATTCAGACCATCAACCAGACCAAAGAAATCATTATTACGATAAGTCGCCAGACCGTTAGCACGGCCATTCATAAAGTTATCGGTCCAGGTGTAAGAATCACCGCCAAATACCGGCAGCATATCGGTCCAGGCTTCAACGTCGTACACGACGCCGTAATTACGGCCATAATCAAATGAACCGTATTCACCATATTTCAGACCTGCATATGCCAGACGGTTAAAGGATTTATCACCCGCGCCTTCAGTATCATTTGCGTAGGTTTTATATTCCCACTGGCCGTAACCGATCAGATCGCGAGTAATCTGAGTTTCACCTTTGAAACCAATCTGTACATAGGTTTCATCGCCGTCGTCACCTGGGTTGTCAGAGAAGGTATGACGTGCATCGACTTTGCCATACAGGTCAACTTTGTTGCCGTTTTTATTGTACATCTCTGCCGCATTTACCGCGCCAGCCATTAATAAAGCGGGTACAAGAAGTGCCAGAACTTTTCTTTTCATTATATATTCCCTTTAAAGATAATTTATATGAATATATGTAATTGCCCTCCGCAATTACATGGCTGATACTATTCTATGGATTGTTATTTTGGTTCAAAAATAAATGTAATTAAAGTCGTATAAATATTGCAAAATATTTCTAAATGTCGCTTTATTTTTCTTGTGAATTATTCGATTGAACATATAGGGGTTAATTATTATTAAGTATTTCACGCTATTATTATTTCATTTTTATAATTTCTTGAAATTATATATTTCGCCCTTTCAGAGCAAAAATAACACAACCGTTAATCTTGCCTGAGATCAACTTAACGCAAACTGAGCGTAAGAAATCTTCCCACACTGCCGCGTTTAATGACAAAATGTGATGATTGTCACAAAACTAAGTGAGCAGGTGAAAACGATAGTGCAGCTATCGTGGAGTGAAGGATAAAGATGGAACGAAAAATTGAACGCAGCCTGGGAGGCAAACTGGCTCTGTGGGTGTTCTACGCATTTTGCGGTTACTTTGTCTGGGCTATGGCGCGCTACGCGTGGGTGGTAAGTAAAATTCCATCACTGCCTGATACCGTGGCTGACGGTGATTTAGGGTCGACCAGCGGGAAGTGGCTTGGAGCCATTCTGGGGTTTATGGTGCTGGGCACCGTCGGTCTGATTCTGGGCGCGATTGCCTGGTATACGCGTCCCCGTCAGGACAACCGGTGATAGCAGCGGGGAAAGTTGCTATTGTTACCGTTTCACCGACAGGATGTGATCATGGAACTTACGCAGTGGCAGCACCGCTTTGAACGCTGGCTCGACGAAAACCACACGACCGACGACGCCGCTCATGATATTTCACACTTTCGTCGTGTCTGGATGACCGCGCAAAAAATTATGGGCAACCAGACGGTTGATCCGCTGGTTGTCCTGACCGCATGTTATTTTCATGACATCGTTAGCCTGCCGAAAAACCATCCGGAACGCAGTCAGTCATCCCGTCTGGCGGCGCGTAAGACACGTAGCATTCTGCAATGCGATTTCCCTGATTTTCCGTCCGAATGCTATGCCGCAGTGGAACATGCCATCGAGGCACACAGTTTCAGCGCCGGGCTGACGCCGCAAAGTATTGAGGCCAAAATTGTCCAGGATGCAGACCGTCTGGAAGCACTGGGTGCCATCGGTCTGGCGCGAGTCTTTGCCGTGTCAGGCGCTTTGGGGGTGGCACTGTTTGATGCTGACGATCCGTTCGCCGATGCACGAGCGCTTGATGACCGGGCATTTGCCCTTGACCATTTTCAGACCAAGCTGTTGCGCTTGCCTGATACAATGCAAACGGATGTCGGGCGCGAGCTCGCGCATCACAACGCCGATTTTCTGATCCAGTTTATGGCGAAACTCAGTGCCGAATTACACGGCGACTGCATCGGGCTGGATAGCCAGGTTCAGAGCCGCTTCCGTCGCAGTTTGCGCAAATGAACTGTGGTAATCTGTTTCCAGTCTTTATTGTCCGGTTAAAAGAATGCAGGAAAATCGATCAGTGACTGAGCCCGCACCTGAGCAGGCTGAGAAATCAACGGCAACGGTGCAGGCGTTATTGCACCAGTTGTTAGATATCTATGATGCTAAAACCCTGGCAAATCAGCTGGTGGCACACGGTGAGAGCCACTGGAGCCCGGCAATCCTGAAAAGACTGCTGACCAGCGAGCGGGCAGGGCGTCGCCTGAGCGAAGGCGAGTTTCGTTACCTGCAGAGCCTGCTTCCACGCCCTTCAGCCGCGCACCCGAACTATGCTTTCCGCTTTATCGATCTGTTTGCCGGTATCGGTGGCATCCGACACGGCTTTGAAGCCATCGGCGGTCAGTGCGTGTTTACCAGCGAGTGGAACAAACATGCTGTGCGCACCTACAAAGCAAACTGGTACTGCGATCCCCATGAACATCATTTCAACGCGGATATCCGCGATGTCACCCTGAGCCATAAAAGTGGCGTGAGCGATGCACAAGCCGCGGAGCACATTCGCCAGACGATCCCGGCGCATGATGTGCTGTTGGCGGGTTTCCCGTGCCAGCCTTTCTCCCTGGCGGGCGTCTCGAAAAAGAACGCCCTCGGACGCGCCCACGGTTTCGCCTGTGATACCCAGGGAACGCTGTTTTTTGATGTGGCCCGCATTATTGACGCCCGACGCCCGGCGATTTTTGTGCTGGAAAACGTCAAGAATCTAAAGAGCCATGATAGTGGAAAAACCTTCCGCATCATCATGCAAACGCTGGACGAGTTGGGCTATGACGTGGCCGACTCACAGGACATGGGCGCGGATGACCCAAAAATCATTGATGGGAAACATTTTCTGCCCCAGCATCGCGAACGAATCGTGCTTGTGGGTTTCCGCCGCGATCTCAATCTGAAGGGGGATTTCACCCTGCGTGATATTCCTTCTTTATATCCGGCGCACCGTCCCACCGTGGCTGAGCTGCTGGAGCCTGTCGTCGACGCGAAATTTATCCTCACTCCGGTGCTGTGGAAATACCTCTACCGCTATGCCAAAAAACATCAGGCGAAGGGCAACGGCTTCGGTTTTGGGATGGTCAACCCAAACGATCCGCACAGCGTCACCCGCACGCTTTCTGCCCGCTACTATAAAGATGGTGCAGAAATTCTGATCGACAGAGGCTGGGACAAGGCGCTTGGCGAGCAGAATTTCGACGACCCGGACAACCAGCGTCATCGTCCACGGCGCTTAACGCCTCGGGAATGCGCCCGGTTAATGGGGTTTGAAACCCCGCAAGGCTACAGCTTCCGCATTCCGGTTTCGGACACGCAGGCTTATCGCCAGTTTGGTAATTCTGTGGTGGTTCCCGCGTTTGCGGCGGTGGCAAAACTGCTGGCCTCCCGCATCAAACAGGCTGTGGCGCTACGTCAGAGTGAGGCCGTCAATGACGGATGTTCACGATAAAGCAACACGCAGTAAAAACATGCGTGCCATCGGCACGCGTGATTCCGCAATTGAAAAACGCCTGGCCGCGCTTCTGACGCAGGCCGGCGTTGATTTCCGCGTGCAGGATCCTTCGCTTGCGGGTCGCCCGGACTTCGTTGTAGACGCGTACCAGTGCATCATCTTTACCCACGGCTGTTTCTGGCATCATCACGACTGCTACTTGTTCAAGGTTCCGGCGACACGCACCGATTTCTGGCTGGAGAAAATTGGTAAGAACGTTGATCGTGACAACCGGGATCTCACCACGCTTATTGCTCAGGGCTGGCGAGTGCTGATCGTCTGGGAGTGTGCCCTGAGAGGCAGATTAAAACTGAACGATGCCGATCTTACGGAACGGCTGGGAGAGTGGATCTGCGGCGGCGGTCAGACCGCGCAGATCGACACACAGGGTATTCATCCGCTTACGGTTTTTCCACCTCGCAAGGTGTGACAACCGGTTTGGCAGGCAGCAAATATTTGCCCAGCGTGACCAGCACAACAGCAAAAACAATCACCCCGAGTGCCAGCCATTCTACCGACGAGAGCGTTTCACCGCCCAATCCTGTGCCGAGCAGCACGGCCACGACCGGGTTGACATAGGCATAGCTGGTGGCGACGGCCGGAGAAACATTGCGGATCAGGAACATGTAGGCATTAATGGCGATGAGCGATCCAAACAGCGCCAGATAACCGACTGCCAGAAAGCCCGACAGACCCGGCATTGTCGTCAGCTTTTCTCCCGTCAGCGTTGAGGCGAGTAAGAGCACAATCCCCGCAGCGAGCATCTCTATTGCGCCAGCCATCATGCCGGAGGGCAGCTCAATACGGGAGCCGTATACGGAACCGAACGCCCAGCTCATAGAGCCGATCAGAATAATCACGGCGCCCCATGGGTTCCCGCTCAGATTACCGCCGCTGTTGAGCAGAATAATGCCAGCAAGCCCGATGCCAATCCCCAGCCATTCCAGTTTGCGGGTACGAATGCCAAAAAGGCGGCTAAAACAGAGGGTAAACAGCGGGACGGTGGCCACAACCACGGCGGCGATCCCTGACGGTACATTCTGGTGCTCGGCAATGGTCACAAAACCATTGCCCACGGCCAACAGCAGCAGACCAATCAATGCAGCATTAAGCAGCGGGCGAAGTGGGGGAAGTTTATGACCGCGTAGCAGCAGGAATGCCAGCAGAAGCACCCCAGCCGAGAGGAAGCGAATACCCGCCATCATCAGCGGCGGCCAGCTTTCTACCCCGATGCGAATGACAAAGTAGGTTGAACCCCAAATGATATACAGTGAAAAAAGTGCCCCAATGAGCGGTAGCAATTGCCGGAAACGCATAATCCCTCACGACGAAATAAAAAGGTCGCTGATAGTAAACGCGAAAACTATCGTGCTGGCGAGCCCTTTAATTGTGTGGTTGATGTGAATTTTTTGTTGACGAAAGGTGCCTGTTTCCGGGTTCACGCTTTTGCTCCATACTATTCACTACATTAGCAAAAAAAGAAGGATTGAGATTTTGGCAGGAAGTAGCTTATTAACATTGCTGGATGATATTGCCACCTTGCTGGATGACATTTCAGTGATGGGGAAACTGGCAGCGAAGAAAACCGCAGGCGTTCTGGGAGATGATTTATCGCTTAACGCCCAGCAGGTGAGTGGGGTTAGGGCTAATCGTGAACTGCCGGTGGTGTGGGGCGTTGCGAAAGGTTCATTCCTGAATAAAGTGATTCTGGTACCACTGGCGCTACTGATCAGCGCGTTTATTCCCTGGGCCATCACGCCGTTACTGATGATTGGTGGGGCATTTTTATGCTTCGAAGGCGTCGAGAAAGTCCTGCATTCGTTCGCGGCACGTAATAAGAGCGATACGCCTGAAATGCGCCAGCAGCGTCTTGAAGCACTGGCCGCGCAGGATCCGAAAACCTTTGAGCGCGATAAAGTGAAAGGGGCTATTCGTACCGACTTTATTCTCTCTGCTGAGATCGTCGCCATTACGCTGGGGATTGTGTCTGAAGCACCGCTGATGAACCAGGTTCTGATCCTCTCCGGGATCGCTATTCTGGTCACGGTAGGGGTGTACGGTCTGGTGGGGTTGATCGTTAAGCTGGATGATATCGGCTACTGGCTGGAAGAGAAATCAAGCGCGGTGGCAAAAGGGGTAGGCAAAAGCTTACTGGTGCTGGCGCCCTGGCTGATGAAGAGTTTATCCGTGGTCGGCACGCTGGCGATGTTCCTCGTTGGCGGCGGTATTGTGGTTCACGGTATTGCGCCATTGCATCACGCTATCGAACATTTCTCCACTGCGCAGGGTGCTGTTGTCGCGGCGATTCTGCCCACGCTGCTGAATCTTGTGTTGGGCTTTATCATTGGCGCTATCGTGGTGGCGGCAGTAAAGTTGGTCGAAAAAATGCGTGGCACGGCGCACTAATTGCTACCTGTTACAGATGCAAAAAGACCATTCCTCGTCTAAATTGAAAAAGTTTCACCCTGATACAGGAGGCAGGTATGGTCTTTTTGGTCAGTGATGAAGTTAAGCCTAAGAAGGGCGGCCCACGTATGATTGTCACCGGGTATTCCAGTGGAATGGTGGAGTGTCGGTGGCACGATGGCTACAGCATCAAGCGGGAAGCATTTCGTGAAGATGAGCTTCAGCCGGGTGATGGGCAGCAGAAACGAGACAAGGCTTAATCACATAACGCCCGGCTTTGTCGGGCGTTTTTTATTTCAGGTACCGGGTGTAGGCAGTCATCAGGGAGAGTGTGTGTGCAGCGCGATACATTTGTTGTAAGACGATCTTTTTTTCAATGGCTGCAAAAGCGCAGCAACCCTGGCCTGATTGTTAATTCCTGTTTTATCGTCGTACTGATCTTCTCCACTCTTCTGACCTGGCGCGAGGTGGTGGTGCTGGAAGAGGCCTATATCTCCAGCCAGCGCAATCATCTGGAAACGGTTGCCAGCTCGCTCGACAGACAGCTGCAATTTGGCGTTGATAAGGCGCTATTTTTCCGCAACAGCATGCGGGACGCACTGCAGAAACCGCTGGCATTTGACGTTTTGCATCAGGCTGTTGATCGTTTTGACCTCCTCCGGAATCGACCTGCCTGGCAACTGGCGGTGGATAAAGAACGCACACTCCCCATTAATGGCGTATCAGACGCCTTTGTTGAAAAAACGGTACTCCTCAACCGTGACGATGAACGTATCCGTAATGAAATTTCTGCTGCACTTGAAGTCGGTTACTTACTACGTCTGGCCTCATCGACGGTACAGAATGAAGAGCGGATTATCTATATCTCCCGCGCCGGGTTTTATCTTTCCACGGATACGCCTGCGCAGAGTGACGACATCATTACGCGTTATTACCACCTGGTGACCCAGCCCTGGTTTACGCAGCAGTCTGAACGTAACAATCGTGCGCGGGCGGTGCGCTGGTTTATCTCTACCGCGTCCTCCTGGACCGGCAACGAACGCATGATTACGGCCAGCATACCCATCTATTTTGAACATTACTGGTACGGCGTAGTGGCGATGGATTTTTCGTTTAGCACCATGAAGCGTTTGCTGGCAGATGCAACGGACGATCATGCCGAAGGGGAATATCAGCTGTACGATTCGCGCCTCAACTTGATTGCCTCTTCGGAATCCCCTGCCAGCCTGATGAACCGTTTTGACGAACGTGAAATGGCGCAAATCGCGCATGCCATTGAAAGTGACACGGAAGGTGGAGTCCGTCTCGGCAGTCGTTTTATCAGTTGGGAACGGCTCGATCACTTTGATGGCGTCGTTCTGCGAGTGCATACCCTGCATGAAGGTGTTCAGGGTGATTTCGGTAGCATCAGCATTGTGCTGGCTCTGCTGTGGGCACTGTTCACGGCCATGCTGCTTATCTCCTGGCTGGTGATCCGCCGAATGGTGAGCAACATGTATGCACTGCAAAGCTCACTGCAGTGGCAGGCCTGGCATGATCCGCCATTTTCAGAAGGTGACTGCACGGAATATCAAGAGTCGGCTGCACAGTCTTTTCTGATCTGTGGTCGTCTCAGAAAACGGAATCTATGGTCACTCCCGTTTTTGCAACACCGATTTTGACGATAAGTTGGCTTGCTTGAATCTATCCGGCGTCTGAATGGGATTTTATTCCCGCGCCTCGATGAGTTCCGCGCCTGATGAACCTCCAGAAAATATACGGCTTCAGCGAGCCTTTCCGTTTTACAGGTTCCTCAACAGGCCGGTGGGCCGTTTGTATCATCAATATCAGTATTCGCAAAACCAGATGAATGATTGTTTAAACTGGTGTATTTCTGCCTTTATGCTTCGTAAGTTTGCTGTCGCGCCGTCAGTGCCCAGGCTATTCTGGCCAGCTTGTTTGCCAGAGCACAGGTGACGACAAAGTTGCTTTTCCGACACAACAACTCCCTGACCCAGTCGGCCAACTTGCCAGACTGGTGTTCCAGTTTTTGTATGAATACCCCGGCACACTGAACCAACAAAGTTCGGATCTTTTTGTTGCCCCGCTTGCTAATCCCTAACAATGTCGTCCGACCTCCCGTGCTGTACTGTCGGGGTACCAGCCCTGTTGCCGCCGCAAAGTCACGGCTGCTGGCGTACTGCTTCCCGTCGCCAATCTCAGTTGAAATAGTACTGGCAGTCAGCGTTCCAACGCAGGGAATACTCAGCAAGCGCTGTCCAACCTCATCTTCGTCCAACTTTCGTTTCAACTGAGATTCCAGATCTTTAATCTGCTCAACAAGATAGTGATAATGCTGTTGTAATTTCAGCAGTAACTGGCTGAGATAAAGAGGCAAACTACTGTCCTCAAGAAGGGTACTCAGTCGACTAATAACGGCAGCACCTCGCGGAACGCTGATACCAAATTCCAGCAGAAAAGCATGCATCTGATTAGTTGTTTTCACCTTATCCTGAACCAGGATTCACGGACACGATGCAGAGCTCGCATTGCCTGCTGAGATTCGGTTCTGGGCTGCACGAAACGCATAGATGGACGTGATGCTGCTTCACAGATAGCTTCAGCATCAACGAAGTCATTTTTGTTGCTTTTAACGAATGGGCGGACAAATTGCGGTGATATCAGCTTTGGAAAATGCCCTAACTCTGCCAGCTTGCGTGCCATAAAGTGAGAACCGCCACAGGCTTCCATCGCGATGGTTGTTGCTGGGCATGTCGCCAGAAATTCGATTAGCTTTGGTCGGGTGAATTTTTTACGGTAAACGGCCTTCCCACGATGATCCTGACAATGAATATGGAAAGAGTTCTTACCCAGATCGATACCAATAAGCGCAATGTTTTCCATGATGGTTCTCCGAATGAAAGCCTGTCCTCAGCATAGTACTGGGAAGGAGGGAGTGACCATCTCATTAAATAAAGCACGCTAAGCTGTGGAAGCCCCTGCCAAGCTCGTTCCACCTTGCAACGACGCAATCAGCGGACACGAAACATTCCCCTGCCGCGAATGGCAGGCGCACACCAGTCAGACAGCACAGCCTCCATGCGCGCCAAATCGGCCATCTTCTCGCGCACGTCTTGGAGCTTGTGCTCGGCCGGCTGCTGGCCTCCTCGCAGTGGGTGCCATCGTCGAGCCGCAGCAACTCGGCGATTTCATCCAGGCTGAAGCCCAACCGCTGGGCCGATTTCACGAATCGCACCCGTGTCACGTCCGCCGCGCCATAGCGGCGAATGCTGCCATAGGGCTTGTCCGGCTCGGGCAACAAGCCCTTGCGCTGATAGAACCGGATGGTCTCCACGTTGACGCCGGCTGCCTTGGCAAAAACGCCAATGGTCAGGTTCTCCAAATTATTTTCCATACCGCTTGACTCCGTACATGAGTACGGAAGTAAGGTTACGCTATCCAATTCAAATTCGAAAGGACAAGCCGAGGAAGGTAGCGGACGACTCATTGGGGTACAGGCAGTGGCCCCGGAAGCGGGCGAGCTGATCCAGACGGCGGTGCTCGCGATCCGTAACCGCATGACCGTACAGGAACTGGCTGACCAGTTGTTCCCCTACCTGACGATGGTCGAGGGGCTGAAGCTCGCGGCGCAGACCTTCACCAAGGATGTCAAACAATTGTCCTGCTGCGCAGGATGAAAGGAGATGGAACCATGAAGCTCGCCCCATATATTTTAGAACGTCTCACTTCGGTCAATCGTACCAATGGTACTGCGGATCTCTTGGTCCCGCTACTGCGGGAACTCGCCAAGGGGCGTCCGGTTTCACGAACGACACTTGCCGGGATTCTCGACTGGCCCGCTGAGCGAGTGGCCGCCGTACTCGAACAGGCCACCAGTACCGAATATGACAAAGATGGGAACATCATCGGCTACGGCCTCACCTTGCGCGAGACTTCGTATGTCTTTGAAATTGACGACCGCCGTCTGTATGCCTGGTGCGCGCTGGACACCTTGATATTTCCGGCGCTGATCGGCCGTACAGCTCGCGTCTCATCGCATTGCGCTGCAACCGGAGCACCCGTTTCACTCACGGTTTCACCCAGCGAGATACAGGCTGTCGAACCTGCCGGCATGGCGGTGTCCTTGGTATTGCCGCAGGAAGCAGCCGACGTTCGTCAGTCCTTCTGTTGCCATGTACATTTCTTTGCATCTGTCCCGACGGCGGAAGACTGGGCCTCCAAGCATCAAGGATTGGAAGGATTGGCGATCGTCAGTGTCCACGAGGCTTTCGGCTTGGGCCGAGTTTAATCGACATCTGTTGCAGACCATGTCATCTAGGACACCGTGATCGGATATCGACCCAATGTTCTACGGCACCGGCATCGGATTCGCAGCGCGCGGATTGAACTCGGCGAAACGGTATATGCATTGCCGTGAACCGACCAAAAGGAGGTGTTCGATGAACGCCTACACGGTGTCCCGGCTGGCCCTTGATGCCGGGGTGAGCGTGCATATCGTGCGCGACTACCTGCTGCGCGGATTGCTGCGGCCAGTCGCCTGCACCACGGGTGGCTACGGCCTGTTCGATGACGCCGCCTTGCAGCGACTGTGCTTCGTGTGGGCCGCCTTCGAGGCGGGCATCGGCCTCGGCGCATTGGCGCGGCTGTGCCGGGCGCTGGATGCGGCGAACTGCGATGAAACTGCCGCGCAGCTTGCTGTGCTGCGTCAGTTCGTCGAACGCCGGCGCGAAGCGTTGGCCAATCTGGAAGTGCAGTTGGCCGCCATGCCGACCGCGCCGGCACAGCATGCGGAGAGTTTGCCATGAACAGCCCCGAGCGCATGCCGGCCGAGACGCACAAACCGTTCACCGGCTACCTGTGGGGCACGCTGGCCGTGCTGACTTGCCCCTGCCACCTGTCCATCCTCGCTGCCGTGCTGGCCGGCACAACCGCCGGTGCATTCCTTGTCGAGTATTGGGTCATCACGGCGCTCGGTTTGACCGGCCTGTTTCTTCTGTCACTGGCGCGGGCGTTGCGGGCATTCAGGGAAAGATCATGAGCGCTTCCCGGCCGGATGGATGGACTACGGCGGAGGGCCCAAGCGTTCGAGCGCGGGCAAGGCTTTCTGTTCGCAAAGCCGATGCCGGCGGCGGCATTCGCCGTCTTCGTCAGTCAATGGAGGTGCCACCATGAATGCAAATGATCCGACCGCCACCAGTTGCTGCGTGTGCTGCAAGGAAATTCCGCTCGATGCCGCCTTCACACCGGAAGGCGCGGAGTACGTCGAGCACTTCTGCGGGCTGGAGTGTTATCAACGTTTCCGGCGCGGGCCAGCACTGCGACCGAAACGAGCGGCGAACCGAACGCTTGCGGTTCGCCGCCGTCAAATTGAGACAAACCACGCTTTCGCTACGTCGCCTCATGTCGGCATCAAATTCGGCTGAGTAGCTTCTCGCCATCTGGACGTAGCTCGCCCTTGGGTGAAATATGCCGATACAGGGTCTGCCGCGTGATGCCAAGTTCCGGCACAGGTCGCCGACCTTGGTCTCTGACTGCCCCATTGCCGCCATCGCCAGCCGCAGCTTGGCGGCGGTCATCTTGAACGGCCGGCCGCCTTTCCGGCCGCGTGCCCGTGCTGAGGCCAGGCCCGCCACGGTGCGCTCGGCGATCAACTCGCGCTCGAACTCGGCCAGCGCGGCGAAGATACCGAAGACCAGCTTGCCGGCGGCGGTCGTGGTGTCAATGGCCGCGCCGTGCCCGGTCAGCACCTTGAGGCCGATGCCGCGTCCGGTCAGGTCATGGACGGTATTGATCAGATGGCGCAGGTCGCGCCCGAGCCGATCCAGTTTCCAAACGACCAACGTGTCGCCCTGGCCGTAGTGCCTTCAGACAGCTCGCCAGACCGGGACGATCCTCGCGTTTTCCGGACGCTTGGTCTTCATAGAGATGCGCCGGATCAACACCGGCCGCGACCAGCGCATCGCGCTGCAAGTCCGTCGCCCGGGAGCCATCCGCCTTCGATACTCGCATGTAGCCAATCAGCATCTTGTACCTGTCACATATACGTTCGATTATGTGACAGTTTGCATCGGGAAGCTCTGCACGTCAAAATTTGTCACTTAACCCGTCATTCTGTCTAAGGCATGCAAAGGGTAGGCTAGGCTCATAATGTGACAGAAATTCCGGGGGATGCCTTCCTTCGCGAAGGTGGCGCGCAACTGTTCCAAGGAAGCGGGGTCGCGCCGACCATAGGAAGCCAACGCGAACAGCGAGCGTGCCGTCTCGGGGTTGTGTCGTGCTTCAATGATGGCCTCATCAATGGCCTGGATTGCACGCTGCCAGTGATCGACGGGTTCGGGCTTCGGCGCTTTCGCCGGCAGGCCACTGGTGAACCCGGTTTGGGGCTCGGACCAGAATAGCTTTGCGTGCTCGCCTGGCGGGCTTATATCCCTCACCTCAATCAAGCTGATTGCCGTTGCCGCCGCCTCCAGCATCTGCAACCGTACTGCCGGGTTCAGGGTTTCATACGGTCGCCACAGACTTTGCCCAGCACGCAGCGGATGCCCGCAGCATTCCCAGATTTGGCGGAGATACCCCGCGTAGGTGCCGCACGTCGAAAGCGGGGTGTTCAGCTCATCGAGCAGCGTGCGTGGCAGCTAAGCCTAAACCACAATCCGGCGTGGATGCGTCGGCGCGGCAACTCCACGTGGCCGGTCGTCAGTGCCTGCCTGCCCGGTACGCTGGTCCATCGCCGCAATCGCGTCGCTGGCAGTGCGCGGTTCGGCGTCGGCGTTCTCCCAGCCGAGAAACCGCCCCGGCACGCCCCAATAGGATTCCAGCCAGCAGCCATGCAGTGGGCAGCTCAGCATCAGGGGCAGCTTCCACGCGAGCAGTACGGCTTGGTTCTCCGGATCGTTCAGACAGAGCGGGCAGGCGCGATGTATCGGCTGGCTGGGCAGCCGGCACGCCAGCTCGTGATGGATCGCGTCCTACGGCGGAGTTTCGGCAGCAGCACCGAGAGCTGGAACGCATAGGTTTCCAATGCATCTGGAATCTGATCATCAAGGCTGTCCAGTAGCCAAGGCACCCAGCCGGCGAAACTCATGCAACGCAGCCGGTCCGGCTCGATGCCGCTCCGCTGGGAGAGCATCGCCAGCAGCGCCAGTGGTGGCGCGGTGTCCAGTCATCAACCTGGCCGTGACCAAGATCGTGCTCCAGCAGCTCGGACACCTCCATGTGATAGCAAAGGGCCACGCGGTTGAGCCACGAAGACAAGGCTTCGCCTTCCCTCGGGAGCCGGATGCAGTGGCCAGTGTGGCGCTGGCTTCACATCAGTTCCCGCTCGAATTGCCGCCGCCGCTCGCTGGGACCGGTGTAATCGGCCATGCTGAGCGTGCGATGGTTGATCGCTTCCTCACCGCTCTCCACGGCAGCGACGGCCGCCGCCATCAACAGGTGCGCCAGCTCGCCGATGGTGCCCTCGCTGCGCGTGAGCAGGTAGCGGGCCATATCCAGCGTGGCAATCGACGAGGGTCGCCGCAGCGGGAGCGAAGCCGCGAAGCTGGCCAGCAGTGAGCAGCAATCGTCGTTGGCCTCCCACACCGGCAGCATCATCGGCTCGAAGCGGTTTTCCAACTGGTCGTCCGAGCGGATCGCCAAGTAGGCATCGCGTGTGCCGACCCCGACCAGCGGGATGCGCAGCTCGTTGCCGAGGAAACGCAGCAGGTTGAGGAATTCCCGGCGGTTGACGCTGTTGCCGGCCGAGGACGTTGTGCAATTCGTCGATCACCAGCATGCGCACGCCGACCTTGCGTAGCAGTGCCAGCGCCAATTGCTCCATTTCCGGCAGCCGTGGGCGCGGGCGCAATGGCGCGCCCATCGCGGCAAGTAGCGCGACGTAGAAGCGGATTACCGACGGTTCGGATGGCATCTGCACGACCAGTACCGGAATGTGCTCCTGGTCGGCGTCGGAGCTGGCCGGGTGGGTGCGGCGGAATTTCTCGACGATCATCGACTTGCCGTTGTTGGTTGGACCGACCAACAGCAGGTTGGGCATGCGTTGTTTGTTCGGCCACGCATACAGGGCTTCCAGCCGATTCAGCGCCTCGACTGCTCGCGGATAGCCGATCCAGCGGTCAGCGCGAAGGCGATGGATGCGTTCGTCCGCCGGAAGACGGGCCAAGCCCCGGGCCACACCGGCATCAGGTGGGACAAGTCGATGATGGGATATTCTTCCACGGCTACCACTCCTCAATCTGGTCGAACGGTTTGGCAGGTGGCTGGTTGTCTGCCTGCGGGTCAGCCATGTCCGCGTCCGGTGGTGGCGTGGTTTTGAAAAGAACTGCCGTTGCCTTGAGATGCTGGCGTCGATCCGCGTCGCGCCGCGCCTTGCGCGTAGCTTTCTGCGCGGTGGACACGATTTCGCGCATCTGGCCGATCATGCGAAACAGCGCCGACTCATCCACCTGTTCGCGCCCTTGCTGCCGCAATTTCGCCAGCGCCTGTCGTTGTTCCCAGAGGGTGACAGCCGGGTGCGACAAGGTGCGGTATGGAATTTCCAGATAGTGCTGCCCCTCCGGCTCCAGCACCCAAATGCGGCTGATGTCGCGCGGGTCGCGCCGGATCAGGAACGCAGGCAAGCGGTCGCGCCGAGCTATCCACGGCTTGAGCGCATCGGCGTAGTAATGGATGTGGTCGATGACGAAGCCGGTGCGGGTCAGCGTGCGGCGGATGATGGGCAGAAAATCGACCAGAAAAGCCGTGGTGCGAGTGATGACGGTTGGCACGCCGGTCCGCGCGATAGCTTCGGCCCAGCGCGCTGCCGGCGGCTGGAGCAGGCCGTTGTGCACGGAGCCGTGGTAGGTGCCGACCGCCAATGTGAGCCAGCGCTCCAGCTCACGCAGCGTCAGGGCGGCCTTGTTTTCGGAATCGTAGTCGCCGCGCTGGTCAGGGTTGGAGAAGGTCGTCCCGGCAATTCGTCGTGGATCATCTGCATCGCCGTGCCGATGATCCGTTCCACGATGCCGCCGTAGTGCGGCTGCCCGAGCGGGCGATAGTCAAGCCGGATGCCATGCTGCTCGCAGCCTCGGCGTAGCGCTTCGCTCTTGAACTCGGCCGCGTTGTCCGGGTAGAGCAGCTGGGCTTGCGCTCATCGGCCACTCCATTTCTATGTTCAGACCCTCCAGCCGGGGACGCTTGTCGCAGGCGACATGCACAAGGCACAGGCCGACCGAAACAGATGACGGCGCTTCCAGCGTGACGACCATGCCGAGCACGCAGCGGGTAAACACGTCGATGGCGATGGTCAGATACGGACGGCCAATCGGTTGCCGGTCGCGCTCGTCCACCACGATCAGGTCGATGACCGTGTGATCAATCTGCACTTGTTCCAGTGGCGCGGTCACGGCGGGAGGCTCACCACCGACACCTTGCAGGCTGCGGGACGCATCCTGACCTTCCCGGCGGCGAGTGGCCTTGAGCGGATCGAGGCCGGCGATCCGCAGAGCCACGGTGTTGCGCGCCGGCGCCCGCAGCTTTTGCGCTTTGCAAGCCTGCGCGACCTCGCGGTGGAACGCTGCAGGCTACGCTTCTGCTTGGTCAGGAAGCGCTTTTGCAGCAACTCGCGGATGATGCGCTCAACTGATTCCGGCAAGCGTCCCTTGCCTTTTCCGCCGCCGGATCGGCTGCGAGCCGGTCCGTCACAAGCCCAGCACCTTGCCGGGCACGGCGGATTAGGACATACACCTGCCGCCCGGACAGGCCAAGCGCGTGAGCAGCGGCATCGGCGGCTTCATGCCCGACCACATCAAGCGCTGCCAGCGGCCCGATGATTTCCGCCCGTTGCCGGGCCTGCGCCCAAGCCGCATCGGGCAGGGTGGCCACGCCTTGCTCGGCAATCAATGATGTGTCTGACGCCATGCTCACACCTCGCTTTGGTGCACACGAGTATTGAGCATAGTCGAGATTGGTGCAGATGACTTCTGATATTGCGTTGTCAGGAGTCGCACTGCATCATTTGGCGTGAGCTGTGCTCATGAAAAAGGGAACTACAACTTTGAACAGCTGCAGTCGATTGCCGATACCCGTCTGTATCTGGCAAAACAGGGGGGACGTAATCAGGTTATCTGGCGCGATGACGACAAGAAGTGATCCAGCCCCTCACTCCAGCCAGCCGGTCCGGGCTGCTGAGTGTAATAGACCCGCGCAGGGGAAGTGTCTCGCAGCACGATACCCTGTCGGTTTATCCCTTTGATGACGACAGCGAAGTCCATGCTGTCCAACAGGGGGGCATCATTGGGGCCATCACCGAGTCCCAGGGTGACAGGAGTGATATCTTCCTGCTCACGGTACTGCTCAATAAGCCAGTTAACCGCAACGTCCTTACCACAGCGGGCGTCCAGAATATGCCAGAAACGGGCGCCTTGCAGGCATTTCAGGCCACTTCGCGCCAGCACCTCTTCAAACTCAACCATTTTCTCATCGGTGTCGCGCCAGATAAGCGTGACGGAGGCTTCATGCTTACGTGCAAGGGCTGAGCGATAGCGCGTCAGCCCGGTCCACTCGCTGATAACCCGTTCATCGACGTCGTCAAAGGTGGTGAATTTAACGCGCAACTGCAGGCGGATTTGTTCAATCAGCCGGTGGATATCCTGGTGCGACATCCCTCTGATGTGGCGCTGACCCATTTCCCAGCGGACATCAGGCTGAATCACTGCGCCGTTTTCGGCAATAAGCGGTAAACCTTCCAGCCCCAGCTCCTGCTGGATCTCAAGCATCTCTGCCACCGTCTTACTGCTGCAAAGAATGACCGGTACCTGGTTATCCAGCAGCCTGTCGAGCCAGGGTATCGCTGGCTGCCAGTCATAGGTATGAATATCCAGCAACGAGCCATCCAGGTCAGAAAAAATCAGCAGCGTGTCCTGCAGTGAAGGCATAGTGGCTCCAGATAACGGATGCGTCAGAGATTAAGAATATTCCTAAAAAATAACGGAAAGGGAAATCCTGGAAAAGGGAACTATCCCAGGCAAACCCGCATTCGGCGTATGTTATCGCTCATAACAAAAATCAATATGTTAAAAATGTTATATTCATTCCGAGAATATATGCTTGTCAGGCAAAATTGTTGGGGATAGTGTGGCATGTACATCAGGTTTCCTGGTGTAACGAATTTCAAGTGCTTCTTGCATAAGCAAGTTTTGATCCCGGCCATCCCCATGACCGGGATTTTTTTCGTGCTACCGATTTGCTTCAGACACGCTAAAGTCATGAATATCAAGCTCGAAGGCCTCAGCCAGTTCACGATAGGTGTGATAATCCCTTCCGTTAACAATGACGCGGTCAGAATTATCGTCCATACGACGGACTTCTGATTCACTGATCTCATTGATCGCGGCCAGCAGGGCATCGACATCCACTTCGACGTCGCGTTTGATGGTGTCGCTGTAAGCTTTGTCGGTCTTCATTACGGGACTCCTCTTTCAACCTACAAACGTGTCCAGGGTTAAGTATAGCCTGTGTATAAAAACGCCATTCGCGCCGGACGGCGATGTGCGTTTTTGCGTTTTGTTCTACACTGGCTCAAAACCAGAGGAGGAATGTATGAAGGTCAACGATCGGGTAACCGTTAAAACGGACGGTGGGCCGCGCCGCCCGGGTGTGGTACTGGCAATTGAAGAGTTTAGCGAAGGCACAATGTACCTGGTATCACTGGAAGACTACCCGCTTGGCATCTGGTTTTTTAACGAACTGGGCCATCCTGACGGCATTTTTGTTGAGAAAGCAGAGTAGCTCGGCGTCGGGTGGCACAGCGCGTACCCGACAACGTTCTCAGAAGCAAAAATCTCTGGCCAGGCCAGAGATCAAAGGTAGGGTGCACAGGGTCTTAAGCGACTAACGCATGTTGACGAAAATCCCGTTCGTCACATTATCGGTCAGGCGTACTACGTGGTAGATCACTTGCTTATTATGCGTTTTAATTTTCCTTTTAATATTTCCTTTGTGTGACGAAACGGTTTTAGCTTTAATATTCATCTGGTCTGAGATCTGAATAGTTCCTTGGCCCGCCATCCACATTCTCAGCATACTTGATTCAGTCCTGCTTAATGATAGGGTGGGTAAGTTAACCGCTCCTACATTTTTAACTTCTTTATTCAAATAATCACCCAGAATGTCATCCAGCGACTCTGGTTTAATCGATTTAGAGCTGATTAATAAGTTTTTACGGACCAATAAATACTCATCGAAATGGATATTCGCGATCGCCATAAAAACAATAAACAGGGTCTTTGGATGCTGATTAATGATTTGCTTAATGTGCTGACTGTTGGCTGGATCGTGAATGAAACAGTCCTCATTAATAAACACCACGCCTGGTTTTAGTTCGTCACAAGCGGCTGCGAGTTCGTCAACGGTGTGTGCATCGTTGATGTCTCTCTTTCTTACCCCTCTGCTTGCCAGGTACCCGGTTAACCCTAGCCGGGTGTAGCTGCATAAATCCATAATGATCGTTGACATGGCATACCCTCACTCAATGCGTAACGATAATTCACCATCTGCCTGAGAGCTCAAAACAGCCATACGGGATGGAAAAAAATAATAAACCTGTGAGCATGACAAAGACTTTCAGGCGGACTCACTATCCCGTAAAGTTACGTATAATTTGCCAGGAATCTTCTTAAAGTAAAGTAATTATTAAGTATTGTGAGGTGCTTAGAAACAATTAAACCGCGTCAGATATATCCTGGAAGATGTTTTTCAGGTTTTATTTTAGGAATATCCTCAGAAAGACAATATCAATAGTGAGGGCTATTATTTACGTGGCAGTTCGCTGACAATATCCGCTAACAGGTTGAATATCTCGCCGAATAAATGTTCACAGAAGGGGGCGATAAGTGGCATGAGTAATGACATTAATAAAATTCCGACCGTCAACGTCAGCGGAAAACCAATGACAAACACCGATAACTGCGGCGCCATTCGGTTCAGTAAACCTAATGCCAGGTTTACTGTCAGCAGCAGCGTGATAATCGGTAGCGCGAGCATCAGCCCGTTCAGGAATATCAGCCCTGCGGCACGGGTGAGCGCCAGAAAAGCATTGCTGTTCACCGGGTTCTCACCAATTGGCAGCGTATGGAACGTATCCACCAGCATGGAGATGAGCCACAGATGACCGTTGAACGACAAGAACAACAGCATGGCCAACAGGTCGATAATGCGCGCCAGCACAGGCATGTTGAGATGGCTGCCGGGATCGACGAACGTGGCAAACGATAAGCCCATCTGCAGGCCGATGAGTTCCCCTGCGGTGCGCACGGCGGCAAAGGCGAGTTGCATGGTAAAGCCGACGGCGACGCCAATCATCACCTGCTGCAATGCCACCCATACCGCATTGGCCGAGAAAATCGGAATATCCACGGGAGGGAGAGAGGGCGCGACGATAATGGAAATGATAATGCCCAGCCCCACTTTGACACGCTTGGGGATCGATTTCTCACTGAGAATCGGGGCTGTTGAGATCAGCGCCATGATGCGCAGCATCGGCCAGAAATAGACGCCAAGCCACTGAACCCACTGGTCGCTGGTGAAGTGCAGCATCGTCAGGTCAGCCGATGATGTACGGCAGATTGGTAAACAGGTTGCGCATATAGTCCAGCAACAGGTTCAGCATCCACGGCCCGGCAACGATAATCGCCACGAACACGGCGATAATTTTCGGGATGAATGACAGCGTCATTTCGTTAATCTGCGTGGCGGCCTGCAGAATACTGATAATCAGACCGGTTACCAGCGCGACAAGCAACAAAGGCGCGGCAACGGCTATCGCGATTTTCATCGCTTCCGTGCCCATCATCATGACCGATTCGGGTGTCATCGCCGTTCCTTAACTGTAGAAACTCTGGGCCAGAGAACTGACCAGCAGCTGCCAGCCATCGACCAGCACGAAGAGCATGATCTTAAAGGGCAGGGCAATGGTGGCGGGAGGAACCATCATCATACCCAGCGCCATCAGCACGCTGGCGATCACCAGGTCGATAATCAGGAACGGAATAAAAATGGTAAAGCCAATCTGAAACGCGGTTTTCAGCTCGCTGGTGACATAGGCGGGCAGCAGAATACGCATCGGAACCGCTTCCGGACCCTGAAGCTCACCGGTGTTGGACAGGCGAGCAAAGAGTGCCAGATCCGCTTCACGCGTCTGGCGCAGCATAAATTCTCGCAGCGGTTGCGCGCCTTTATCCAGCGCCTCCTGCATGGAGATTTTGTCTTCGCTGAACGGCTGGTAAGCGTCGGTATAAATCTTATCGATCACCGGCGACATAATGAAAAAGGTCAAAAACAGCGCCAGCCCCAGCAGAACCTGGTTTGGCGGTGCGGAAGGGGTTCCTAGCGCGTTTCGCAGCAGACCAAAGACGATGATGATGCGGGTGAAGCTGGTCATCATCAGCAGGATGGCCGGAATAAACGTCAGCGAGGTGATGAAAACCAGTGTCTGAACCGGGAGCGACCAGCTTTGGCCGCCGCCAGCGAGGGGCGTTGAGACCAGACCAGGCAGTTGCGCATAAACCGCGGGAGCAAACAGACCCACGCCCGCAAGCGTAAGGGATAACAAACGGCGCATCAGGATCTCCCGGAACGCTTAAGCAAACTCTTCATAACGGACTGGAAATCCGCAGGGGCGTCTGCGCGCTCGTCCACCAGAACAGGAGCGGGCGGCAGTTTATGTAATACGTTGATGTTTGAGGCAGTGACGCCCAGAACCAAACGCGCATCTTCCACATCGACAATGACCACGCGTTCCCGTGGCCCCAGTGTGGTGCTGGCGCTGACCTTCAGACCGCGGGTACCGGCGGTTTTACCCGCCAGACCAACGCGTTTCGCCAGCCATGCGGCGATAAGAATAAAGGCAATAATACCGAACAACGCCCCGCTCACCTGGAGCAGAGGTGAGCCGGGGACGGCAGAAGGTTGTGATATTGTTGCCTGAGTTTTCATGCTTAACGGCTCAGACGACGCATACGTTCTGATGGGGTAATGATGTCGGTGATACGAACGCCGTATTTATCGGCAACCACTACGACTTCACCCTGGGCAATCAGATAGCCGTTGATCAGGATATCCAGCGGCTCACCGGCCAGACCGTCCAGCGCCACCACGGAACCCTGCGTCAGGCGCAGCAGCTCTTTAATGGTCATACGGGTGCGTCCCAGTTCCACGGTCAGCTTAACGGGGATGTCCATAATCAGGTCGATGTCCTGCAGCGTGCCGCTGACATCACCCCCACCAAGCTGCTGGAATACCGCATCCGCCGCGCTTTTGCTCGGGGTGGATTGTTGCTCGTTTAACGCGTCAGCCCACAGATCGTCCAGTGCTCCGCTGTTTTCATCGGACGGATTGTTCATGTCACTCATTTGGGCTGTTCCTCATTCAGCGAATTCAATATCGGGTTGATCAAGTGCTCAACGCGTAACGCATACTGACCGTTAAGTGTGCCGTACTGGCTTGTCAGCACCGGGACACCATCCACATGGGCAATAATGCGGTCGGGTTTTTCTATCGGCAGGACATCGCCGGGTTGTAATTTCAGTATCTGGGATAACCGCAGCGGGATATCGGCAAAACTCGCGATCAGCTCAAGCTGCGAATGCTGAACCTGACGTACCAGGTTTTCACGCCAGTTCTGGTCTTCGTTGCGTGAGTTCTCCAGCGGCGGGTTAACCAACAGTTCACGCAGCGGTTCGATCATGCTAAACGGCAGGCAAATGTTGAATTCCCCGGTCAGGTTACCGATTTCCACATGGAACGGCGTGTTGACGACGATATCGTTTGGAGAGGTGGTGATATTGGTAAATTTCACCTGCATCTCAGAACGTACGTACTCCACGTCCAGTGGGTTAATGGCTTTCCACGCGTCGCTGTAAGATTCCAGCGCCAGCTTCAGCATACGGTTAATCACGCGCTGCTCGGTGTGGGTAAATTCACGACCTTCTACTTTGGTCGGGAAACGCCCGTCGCCGCCGAACAGGTTATCCACCGCAATGAACACCAGGCTTGGCGAAAACACCACCAGTCCAGTGCCGCGCAGCGGCTTCAGATGAATCAGGTTAAGGTTGGTTGGCACCGGCAGGTTGCGGGCAAACTCATGATACGGCTGAATACGGATCGCACCGACCGTGATGTCCGGGCTACGACGCAGCAGGTTAAACAGCCCCATACGGAACTGACGTGCAAAACGTTCGTTAATGATCTCCAGCGCCTGCAGACGCTCACGTACCACGCGACGCTGGGTATTCGGGTCATAGGGGCGAATATCGCTATCGCCGCCAAGACCCGGTTGCGGATCATCACTCTTATCGCTGTCGCCGTTAAGCAGCGCATCGATTTCTGCCTGAGAAAGAATACTGTCGCCCATGTCGTTACCGCAGAATGAAGGCTGTATACAGAACGTCAGTGACTTCCTGCTTAGGTTGGCCGTTTACCAGCGGGGTCGCCAGCGTTTGTTTAATGGCGTCGACCAGCTTTTGCTTGCCGACATCGGTGGCCAGCGTCGAAGCATCCTGACGAGAGAACAGCAGCAGAAGGCGGCTACGCACTTCAGGAAGATAATCATTCAGGCGCGCACGCGTGGCCTCATCCTTCAGGCGCAGCGTAATACCGACATACAGCACACGATCCGCATCACCGAGATTCACGGTGAAGGTATCGAGAGGGAAAAATACCGGTGCCGGCGGTGGTGCTGGTTCGGCTTTGGCCGCAGCGGTCGAAGGTTCCTGCTGCATACGCCAGTAACTATAGCCCGCGGTGGCGCAGGCGGCGAGCGTGATCAACACCAGCAGCGGGATCCAGATGGAACGCTTACTTTTTTTGGTGATAGCGGAGTCAGTCATCTGATACGAGCTTCCTGTTTCGGTACAGCTTAATAAGGTGATTATCCCGTGTCCTGCCGACGTCAAAGCGTGGAAAAGACGGGGATAATCACGTTACCTCTGGCGTTTAGGCGAAGATGTCTACGGCGCTGTTGCCACGTGCTGCGGATTGCAGGGCGGCAGGGGTAGGCAGTATCTCATCACTCTCTTCATTAAATCCGCCGGTATTACCGGAACGCGAAGCCTGCTGTTGCTGCTGGGAGAAGGACTGCTGCTGCCCGGCAAAGCTCTCACTGCTGACGCTGCTCTGCGCAAGCTGAATACCGTTCTCAGCCAGCGATGTCCGTAGTACCGGCAGGGCTGCTTCCAGTGCTGCACGCACGTGGCTGTGCGCCGAGACCATCTGCAGTTGCGCCTGGTTATCATCCAGTTTAAGCGAAATTTGCACCTGACCCAGATCTTCCGGGTGCAGACGCAGCTCCGCTGTCTGTTGTCCCTGCTTAGTGAACAGCGTGATGTGCTGGCTCAGGGATTGCTGCCATTCGTGAGTTCCCAGAGGCTGGCTTAACACCGGCGCAGTGGCAACGGTGGCGGCCGGCTGGCTGGTCGCGTGGCTGGACATCACTGGCGCCAGGGTTGCGGTCGGCGATGTTGAAGACGACGCGCTGGCGAGTTCTTGTTTCTCCACGGCAGCGGTTACAGCCGGTGTCGCGGGCGCGTTGTCAGGCAGAACAGGGTCGCTGTGTTTGCCCTGACTCTGATACGACGCAGAAAGCTGGGCTTTATCATGGCCTGCCAGCGGGGTGTTCTGGGACGATTGTCCCGCGCCATTCTGTGCAAGCGTCGCTGAACTCAGAACAGACTTCGCGGTAATACCGTCAGTGCCTGTCGCGTGAGCTGTGCTGGTCTGCTGGTGGGGGAGCATCGCCATCAGCGCACTCAAACCTGCCAGTTCTTCTTCGCTCAGTTCGCTTTTGCTGTCATCTTTGCTGGCTGTATTCAGGGTCTTCAGGGCATCTCCCTTTGAAAGCGGCGTCAGTCCGGAGACCAGCGTTTCCAGCGGCGTGGTTGAGGACGCTTCATCGCTATTCAGCACACCCTGACGCGAGAGCAGGTCCGTTATTTTAGCCTGCAGCGCGGTATCGCCCCTGGCGTCCTGAGCAACTTTTGACAGTTTACTGCCAGCGGCTTTCAGGTCAGCCAGGGTCAGTGGCGCATCCTTGCCTTTGCCGGTTGCATCCGTCAGGGCGCCCGCCAGCAGAGAGAGAAAGTCTTGCGCACCGTCAGTGCCTTTCCCTGTCAGCGTGCCGCCTGACAGGTCGCTGTCGCTCATCAGCAGTTGTTGCAGTGTGATCATTCCGGTTTCCTCATTGATGCGCGCTGGGCAAACTCATCCATTTTTTTCTGATCCAGACGGTTTTCCGCCAGGGTCGAGGCTGCAATCTGCCGATCCTGTAAGGTTTGCCAGGCCTGCAGCCGCTGTTTTTTCTCGCGCCAGAAATTCAGCGCGGTATCCACTTTCTGGGTCCACTGGTTAAGCTGCTGGCGATGCTGCTCTATCGCCTTCTCCAGCGTCTGTATAAACTGCTGATAGTTAATCCAGCGCTGACTGCCAATGCCCTGTGTCATATCGGTATTGAGGTTGGTGCGATATTCATGCTGATAGTCGATTAACATCTTCAACTGTTCTTCAGCCTGCTGGCACCCGCGTCGCATTGCGCCAAGCTGCAATGCGGCATCATCAACTTCTTTTTCAGCCAGATCTTTCAGCGTTGATAACGCGCTGTTTTGCGCCATAACCTTCGCCCTCCACCTGTGTTACACCTGCGGGAAAATCAGCTCCAGTGCCTGAATTGAATCTTCCCAGTCGGCACGTTCAAAAATGCCTTGTTGCAAAAACGCCTCCAGCTGCGGCCACAGGTTAATCGCTTTGTCGAGCATCGGGTCGCTGCCTTTGGCATACGCCCCCACGCTGACCAGATCGCGGTTACGCTGGAAGCTGGAGAGGAGTTGTTTGAAATTACGCACGCGGGCGTAGTGCTTCTCGGTTATCAGCGCCGTCATTGCGCGGCTGATAGAGGCTTCAATATCAATGGCCGGATAGTGCCCGGCTTCGGCCAGACGACGCGACAGCACAATGTGACCGTCAAGGATCGCACGCGCGGAATCGGCAATCGGGTCCTGCTGATCATCTCCCTCGGTCAGTACCGTATAGAACGCGGTAATGGAGCCGCCGCCGCTGATGCCGTTCCCTGCACGTTCTACCAGAGCAGGGAGCTTGGCGAATACCGAAGGCGGGTAGCCTTTGGTCGCCGGAGGCTCACCAATAGCCAGCGCGATTTCACGCTGTGCCATCGCGTAACGGGTCAGGGAATCCATGATCAGCAGCACGTGCTTGCCGCGGTCACGGAAATCTTCGGCGATACGGGTGGCATACGCTGCACCCTGCATACGCAATAACGGCGAGACATCTGCCGGTGCGGCGATAACCACCGAGCGGGCGCGACCTTCCGCCCCCAGAATGTTTTCGATAAAGTCTTTAACTTCACGCCCACGCTCGCCGATCAGACCCACGACGATAACATCGGCTTGAGTGTAGCGTGCCATCATGCCGAGCAGCACGGATTTCCCCACGCCAGACCCGGCGAACAGGCCCATACGTTGTCCACGGCCTACAGTCAGCAGGGCGTTGATCGGACGCACGCCGGTATCCAGCACATGCTCAATAGGCGTTCGTTGCAGGGGGTTAAAGGGCTGAGTAATGAGTGCGCCGGTTTCCGTGGTGTCCGGTGAAGGCAGACCGTCAAGCGGTTTACCGCTGCCGTCCAGCACGCGGCCCAGCAGGGCAGGGCCAAGCGGCAGCTGTTTCCCGCTCTGCAGTCCATCACCGATAATGTTTTTGGCGTATACACGAGCACCGGGAAGAATGCCTTCCACCTCTTCAAGCGGCATCAGAAACAGACGCTGGCCGTTAAAACCGACCACTTCGCTTTCGACTTCGCGCGTTTCCAGACCATCCTGACGCTCAATGACGCAGGTCGCACCCAGCGGAAGCTGCAGGCCGGTAGCCTCCAGTACCAGCCCGGTGGCGCGCGTCAGTCGCCCATAACGACGAACAGATGGCAGTTGCGCCATCTTCGTCTCAAAGTTGTCGAGCGTTGTGAGCCAGCGGGTGAGGCGTGCGGTCATCAGACGACTCCCGGTGCCGCAAGGCGACACAGTTCCTGCCAGCGGGTAGCCACGCTGGCATCCAGGTCACCCTCATCGGCAGAGACTTTGCAGCCGCCGTGATGTAACGACGGGTCACCGCGCAGACGCCAGCCGTGCAGGTTTAGCGTCGCCCCCAGGCTCTCTTCCACGCGCTGCAGGTCGTCCGGGTGAACGCGTAGCTGAGGCTTCCCGCTGAACAGCGGCTCTTGTTGCAGCAGCCCCTGAATTTGTTTGATCAGCGCAGTGTTATCCACCACCGGCGTCTGGCCGATAACCTGACGCGCGGCTTCCAGCGCCATCTGCATTAGTCGTGATGCAATCACGCTGTCCAGCGCATCCAGCGTGTGCTGGAACTCGCTGACCAGCTGCTGCATGCGGGCATGGATCGGCGCCTGCTGCTGTCGCGCCTGATCAATACCGTGCTCTAACCCTTTCGCCAGACCTTCCTGATACCCTTGCTCGTGGCCCTTCTGCCGGCCTTCGTTCAGACCGGCATTATAACCTTGCTCGTGCGCCTGCATCTGCAGCTGAGCCAGCATCTGTGCTTGTTGCTCCTCTTCACTCAGTTCGGGCTGCTCAGCGTCCGGGTCGAGCTCCACGGGCGATACCACCGCTGGCGTGAATTCGGAGAGGGGAGGTGCCAGATCGTCCGGTGTCCAGCGCTTCCACGGCATCTCATTAGACATAGGTGTCGTCTCCGCTGCCAATCACCATCTCGCCGGTTTCCGCCAGACGACGAACAATAAGCAGGATCGCTTTCTGTTCGTTTTCCACCTGAGACAGACGTACCGGGCCACGGTTGGCAAGGTCGTCGCGCAGGATATCTGCCGCACGCTGAGACATGTTGCGCAGGAACTTCTCGCGCAGTGGCTGCTCGGCACCTTTGAGGGCGATAAGCAGCGACTCGGAGTCCACTTCCTGGAGCAGGCGCTGGATGCTGCGATCGTCCACTTCGACCAGGTTTTCGAACAGGAACATCTCGTCGATAATTTTCTGTGCCAGCTCGCCGTCGAATTCGCGTACTGCGGTAATAACCGCCTCTTCCTGCTGGGTTTTCATCAGGTTGATGATTTCCGCCGCCGTTCTCACGCCGCCCATTTTGCTGCGCTTGAGGTTCTGACCGTCGAGCAGGTTGTTCAGTACTTCTGTCAGCTCCGCCAGTGCGGCTGGCTGCACGCCGCCGAAGGTCGCGATACGCAGCATCACATCATGGCGCAGACGCTCTTCGAACAGCGCCAGAATATCGGCCGCCTGACCACGTTTGAGGTGGACAAGGATGGTGGCAATAATCTGCGGGTGCTCGTCGCGGATAAGGTCGGCGGCACTCTGCGGTTCCATAAAGTTGAGCGTTTCGATACCGCTGGCGGTATCGCGCGTTTCCAGAATATCTTCCAGCAGGCTGGCGGCACGCTCTTCGCCCAGCGCCTTGACCAGCACGGAGCGCAGGTAGTCGTTGGCGTTGACGTTGAGCGCGGCAAACTGTTCGGCTTCCTGCTCAAATTCCGACAGCACTTCGGTCAGCTGTTTATTGGAGATTTGACGCACGTTGGCCATGGCTGCACTGAGAATTTGCACTTCTCGCTGGGAGAGGTGTTTAAACACCTCTGCCGCGCGATCTTCGCCAATGGTCATCAACAGGATGACGCTTTTATCGGTGCCTGTAAGCGTATTACTCATGTTCGTTACCCATCCACTGGCGGATGACCAGCGCCACGACGCGCGGATCGTTATCTGACATTTCGCGAATGCGCTGGCTCATCACCTCAGCGCCCATGCGCTGGTTAGCACGGCGTTGCTGCATTTGTTCATCTTTGCTGAGGCGTACTTCAACCGCTTCTTCCACTTCCTGACGCGCGCTCATCTGTTCGCGAGCGGCTTTCTCGGCTTCAGCTCGACGCTGGAGCTGCGGACGAACGCCTTTACGCCACAGCAGCCATGCGACAATCAGCACCAGCAGCCAGCGACCCGCGGACATCAGCTGATCGATAAACGCCTGCTGTTGCCAGAACGGCAATTCACCACCGGTCTCATCCACCGCGTTGAACGGTGAGTTCACCACGTTGAGGCTATCACCACGCTTCTCGGAGTAACCCATTGCTTCACGAGTCAGGTCTTCGATCTGCTTCATCTGCTCGGCTGTCAGCGCCAGCGGTTTGCCATTTGGAAGCGTCTTGTAGTTCACCACTACCGCAACAGAAAGACGCTGAATATCGCCAACGTTCAGTTTAGTGTGGCGAATCGTCCGATCCACTTCGTAGTTCGTGGTTTCGTTACGGCTGCTGGTATGTGGACCGGCATTATTGGCCGTTGACGTAGTCTGCTGGTTATTTTGCTGACCGTTCTGCTGGTTTGCCGGAGGTGTAGAAATAGGTGCTGCGTTAGCAGGGGCAGGCTGGTTAGACAGCGCACCCGGAACACCGCCAGGGTATGCCCCCCCAGACTGTTCGCTCGAATTGATCTGGCGAGAACGCATCACCGCCTGAGCGGCATCACCGTTAGGGCTGTACTGCTCTTCGGTCTGTTCTTTATTAGAGAAGTCGATCTGCGCGGTCACCTGCGCGTGCACGTTACTGTTGCCCACAACCGGACCGAGGATCGCTTCAATACGACGCTGGAGACGGTTTTCAACATCCGCGGCATATTTCAGTTGCGCGTCATTCAGATCGCGACCGGCGGTATTGGATTGCGTCAGCAGATGACCACTCTGGTCAACCAGCGTCACGTTACCCGGTGGCAGACCGGCGACAGCGCTGGAGACGAGATGCGTCACCGCGCTAATTTGCCCTTCGTCCAGCGCTCGGCCAGGTTCGAGATTCACGGTAACGGAGGCGGAAGGTGATTTCTGCTCGCGGACAAATAAAGAAGGTTTAGGCATCGCCAGGTGCACACGGGCGCTTTTCACCGGGCCTAATGTTTCAATGGTACGAGCCAGTTCGCCTTCCAGCGCACGCTGGTAGTTCACCTGCTCGCTGAACTGGCTGATACCGAATTTTTCCTGATCCAGTAGTTCAAAACCGACTGCGCCACCTTTCGGCAGCCCCTGCTGCGCCAGACGCAGACGCAGTTCGTGCACCTTATCCGCAGGAACCTCAAGCGCCCCCCCGTTATCGGCAAAGCGATAAGGGATGTTCATCTGGGTAAGCTGGGTGACGATGGCACCGCCATCCTGATCGGAAAGGTTACTGTAGAGCGTCCGGTAATCAGGGCTTTTCGCCCACAGGACCATCGCTACAAGGATCGCAATTGCGGCAGCGCCTGCCACGATCAACGGGATTTTAGGATTCGCGCGAAGGCGGTTCATCCACTCGAGTGATTTATTTTGTGGCGCTGTCGATGCTGTTGCACTCATTGCGCACCTCTTAAATCCTGGTGGTTTACGTTATTCGTGTAGAGAAACAAAACTGACTCCCGGGTCGGCAAACACGACAAAAGTTCCATATTGATGGCCCTGCCATTATTTGATGATTCGTGATTTTCTATGCGTCAAATAACCTGGTTTTTTCACGCTATTTACCGCCATTATCTTATTGACAAGCTGTTAGTCTTGACCGCGTAAAAAACCATCCAGGGGAGAGTCATGGCTATACAGGGTATTGAAGGGGTAATCAGTCAGTTGCAGGCAACGGCGATGACGGCCCGTAATCAGAATGTGGCAGAACAACAGCCGAGCATCAGCTTTGCAGGGCAACTGCATGCCGCTCTTGACCGTATCAGCGATACCCAGACCGCCGCACGGACCCAGGCAGAGAAGTTCACCCTCGGTGAACCGGGTGTGGCCCTGAATGATGTGATGACCGATTTGCAAAAAGCTTCGGTGTCCCTGCAGATGGGGATCCAGGTGCGTAACAAGCTGGTGTCGGCTTACCAGGAAGTGATGGGGATGCAGGTTTAAGACCTGTCGATCTTCGCTGGCAGCCTTAGCGCTTTAATGCCACAATATTTTTTTCTTCGAATGCAGGAAAGGTGATGAAAAAAATAGCAATTGCTGGTGCGCTGCTGGCACTGACCGGGTGCGTTCAGGTCGATAACTATAAAGAAGTGATCAAGCATCCTGTTCCGGCGGAGCTGGCGGGATACTGGCAGTCAAAAGGGCCGCAGAGCAAAATGGTCAGCCCGGAGGCGATTGCCACGCTGGTGGTGACGGAAGAGGGCGATACGCTTGACTGCCGTCAGTGGCAGCGCGTGATTGCCGTGCCGGGTAAAATCATGCTGCGTTCAGACAGTTATTACAATGTAACCCGCAAGCTGGATATCTATCCGCTGGAACGTGATGGTTTAACGCTTAAGTACGACGGACTGGAGTTGCAGAAGGTGGACCGCCCAACGGTTGAGTGTGCTGATTACCTGAGCAAAAATCCGCTGGAGAGTAAGGCGCCTTAACCAATTTTGCCGGGTGGCGCTGACGCTTACCCGGCATTGTTTTTACAGCGCTTCCTCTATTACCCACACGCTGACGCTCCCGCCTTTACAGGTAAACGTCCCTTCGCCATCCGCGGCCGTGGTGATGGTCTCTTCGCGATTGCCGAGGAAATCCCGCCACGTTTTATTACCGTAGTTTTCCCCAAGACAAATCACTTTCTCTCCATCGTCACCATTTGACAACACGACCACACAGCCGGGATCGTCCTCGGTACCGCTGCGGCTGAAGGCGATACAGTTAGGATGGTCAAAAAAGAGCGTCTGCACGCCGTGGGCAAAGCGCTGACGAGCGAGGATCAATTCGTGGAGCTGCTCAATGACCGGCATGTCTATATGGTACATTTCACCGTCGCCCCCCGTATCGTCATAACTGGCACCGAAGAGATCGGGATAAAAGACGCTCGGCACACCATTTTCCCGTAGCAGGATCAACGCATAAGCCAGGGGTTTAAACCAGGGTTCGACCGGTGCCTCCAGGGCCTGCAAAGGTTGGGTGTCGTGGTTAGCCACAAGGGTTACCGCATGAAACGGATCGGCTTCCACCAGCGTACCGGTGAAGATTTGGCTCATGTCGTAATCCCGTCCCTGGCGTGACGCTTCGTGGAATTTCATCTGCAGGGGGGCGTCAAACAGCATCGTTTTACCCTCAACCTGGTCAATATAGGCCTGAAGCTTATCCACTTCGTGGGACCAGTATTCCGCCACGATAAACAGCGGCTGGTCCGCGACTTCCTGTACGTGTTCAATCCACTCTTTGTAAAACCAGGCGGGAATATGTTTAACGGCGTCCAGACGAAAACCGTCGCAGCGCGTCTGTTCCATGACCCAGCGGGCCCAGTATTTGCTCTCTTCCGTGACGGCGTGATTGCGAAAGTCGATATTTTCGCCCATCAGATAATCGAAGTTACCCATTTCATCATCAACCTGATCGTTCCAGCCTTCGCCGGTGTAGTCGTTGACGATTTTAAAGATGCCGTCTTCAGCAGGGTTTTCAATATGGTCGACGCCGCTGAAACATTTGTAATCCCAGATAAACTGCGAATATTGCCCGGCGCGGACAGGGAAGGTGTAACGTGTCCAGGCTTCACACTCGATGACCTCGTCATCAATTTGCGTGCGGTCCTGTTCGTTTACACGCTGAACGCGGACAGACTCTTTCTCATCTGCCCCCATTTTATGATTCACCACCACATCCAGCAGCACCGCAATGTCGTTGCTTTTAAGCGCGTCAATGGCTTCCAGCAACTGTGCTTTGTCGCCGTATTTGGTGGCGATGCTGCCTTTCTGGTCAAACTCACCGAGATCGAATAAGTCGTAAGAATCATACCCAACCGAATACCCACCAGACGCGCCTTTATAAGCGGGTGGCAGCCAGATCATATTGATGCCGATTTCGTTAAGATTGGGGGCTAATGCCGTGACCTCTCGCCACAATTCACCGCCAGCAGGGTAGTACCAGTGAAAACATTGTAACAGGGTGGGGTTTTTCATCGTCCGTGCTCCGTTTTGAGAACACAGTGAGTATGAGCGAAAAGGGGATAAAACGCGGATGAAATCACAAAATAATATTCATCCGCAAAAGACCATATCCAGACTAGAGATCAGAGGGAAAGAGAACATTTCCTGATAAACGTCCATAAGTTGAGTTCAGATTATGTTGTCTCGACGTCTGTCCAACCAGTGCTTTCAGCTCTTCCATACGCTGATGCAGCAAGGTTTTCAACTCGATTTCATTATCGAGTATTTGTTTCAGAATAGGGCGTATTTGCGCCTGAATATGAGGCGGAATTTCGCTGGCATCCTGGAACATGGTAAGTTTTTCAACTGATGTCAGATAATCAACCTCGTAAGCGATAAGCTCGTCCCAGCGCCCTGCCTGGGTAAGAACAAGCATCGTGTTACTGGTTGTTAATAACTGCTGATAATGTTGGAGCAAGCCGAGATGGACGTCCATTAGTAATTGTCCCGCATGTTTTGAGAATGAGGGCCTATCTCTTTCCAGGCATCAGCAATGTTATTGAGTAACTCCACTACTTCATTAATGGCATTGATGTCGTTATGAAGATTAGCCTGTAAAAGACGCCTGGTCATATAGTCATAAAGACTATCGAGATTTGCCGCCAGGTCGCCACCAATCTCATGGTTTAGACCTGACTGCAAACCGTTACTGATGATATTGATTGCTTTACTTATGGCCTGCCCTTTACCGGGAATATCACCTTGTTCAATCAAAATGATGGCTTTCTTCATGGCACTTAATGCGCCATCAAAAAGAAGCACAACCAGTTGATGTGGGCTGGCACTCAGAACGGCCGATTCAACGCCGACCTGAGCATATGCCTGAATTCCCGATTTTGTATACATGGTAAAACCTCAATTCATCATTTATTAACGGTTCATGGCGTTGAACTGTTGGGTCAGATAACTTCCGGTCTGATCCATCTTTGAGACAAGCTGGCTCAGACTGGTAAATTGCGTTTTATAACGTGCCATGGTGGCGGTAATCTGTGCGTTTACGCGATCGTATTCGTCCGACAGTTTTTTCAGCGTCTTGTTGATGCCCGCAGTGGCATTCTGAACGGAACCATCAGTTCCGAGCATGTCTTTCAGCAGACTGCTGGTCTGGGTGGCAAACCCGGTGGTTTTTCCATCGCCGGACAGGAACGCGACGACGTCAGCCGATTTTTCGTTCAGTGCCTTGTTGAGTTTGGTACTGTCCACCGTCAGCTTACCGGTGATATCCTGCGTAATCCCAATCTGGGATAAAGTGGCCAGATCGCCTGAACCCTGACTGGCCGAAATCATCGAGCGCAGACGGGTCTGAATATTTCGCAGCGTTCCGTCGCCCAACAGATCGCCGTTGCTGCTGTCCTGGTTGGTGCTTCCCTGATCGACCGCCGTATATTTCGTCTGATTGGCAATAGTGGTCTGCAGAGAGTTATACGCATCCACAAAAGCCTGAATGGCATCGGTCATTGGCTGGTTGTCTTTGACAATTGACAATGTCTCCGGGCTGCCTTTATTGGTCTTCGTCAGGTTTAGGGTAACGCCCTCTGGTGCATCCGTGATGGCATTACTGCTACGAACGATCTCGATACCGTTGATATTGACTTTAGCGTCGGAGGCTGGAACCTGTTCACTCATCACGTTGGTGGCGCTGGATGGGTTGTAGCTGACGTATTTCGCCAGTTGGCTATCATCCGTCGTAATGGTCATCTCGTTTGCTGTACCGGTATCACGGGAAGTCAGCGCTAAGTAATAACTGTTGTCATCCGCTTTGATAATGCTGGCGCTTACGCTTCCCTGCTTGGCGTTAATAGCGTCACGCACATCGGCAAGGCTGGTCTTATCGCTCGCCAGGGTGATCGTTAACGGATCTTTCTGGCCCGGCTGAGTGATTGTGAGGGTGCGCGTGCTCATGCTGCTGTCGCCGAGTTCGGTATCCTTACTGCCGACTTTAGGGCTCAACAGAGACTGCGCAGCCGCCAGTTGCGTTACTTCAACGGAATAAGATCCTGCCGCTGCGCTGCTGGCAAGCGTTGCACTAAACGCCGTGTTAGTGCTGGAAACTTTTGATTGTGCAATAGCAGAGGTATTTTTTAATGCATCTGAAGCAGTCTGTAATTTAGTGAGTGCTGTCTGCACCACCCCCCATGCTGTCAGCTTGGCTTTATATGACGTTTGCTGGGTAGTGATAGGCTTTAGCTTGGTTTGCTCAGCTGTCTGTAAATTGTCATACAACGTATTGAGGTCCAGTGAAGTACCTGCGCCGAGTGAACTAATACTTGCCATTTTTTCATCCTTTATTGAGACAATCGCTGGATGGTCTATCGGCAGAAACGAGAAAAAGATTAGCGCTATTTAAAAAAAACAATGCGTAAATAAAGAGGGAGAAATTCGGGCAGTTTACAGGTTTAAAAAAATGATTTTTTTCCTAAAGCTTGAGAAAGGACGGTCGATAACCTCATTGACGGTGAGAAAGCCGTAGGCAGATGCCTAAATCTGATAACTTTTTCAAAGGAATACATCATGGCTGTTATTAATACTAACACCCTGTCTCTGATGACTCAGAACAACCTGAGCAAATCTCAGTCTTCTCTGGGCACCGCGATTGAGCGTCTGTCCTCCGGTCTGCGCATCAACAGCGCAAAAGACGACGCTGCTGGTCAGGCGATCGCTAACCGCTTCACCTCTAACATCAACGGTCTGACCGTTGCTGCACGTAACGCCAACGACGGTATCTCTCTGGCGCAGACTGCTGAAGGCGCACTGGGTGAAATCAACAACAACCTGCAGCGTATCCGTGATCTGACCGTGCAGGCGCAGAACAGCTCTAACTCTGCTTCCGACATTGACTCCATCCAGGCTGAAGTTAACCAGCGTATGGAAGAAGTGAACCGTGTGACCAAGCAGACCGACTTCAACGGTATCAAAGTTCTGGATACCGGCACTGGCTCCAGCACCTACAACTTCCAGGTTGGCTCAAAAGATAAAGAAACTATCGGTATCACTCTGAGCTCCAGCGATAGCTTTAACCTGGCCGCTGCTGGCAACACCGGCGCGACGCTGAACACCAAAGCAATGACCACTGGTGACGTTGTTAACGGTAACCAACGTACGACTGCAGCAGAAGGCTTCGACGTTCTGCACGGTGCGGTAACTGGTGGCACTGGTGGTACTGCAGCAGGTACTACCCCACTGGCAGACATCGATAAGGCAATCAAATCTGTAGACAACCAGCGCAGCCTGCTGGGTGCGTCTCAGAACCGTTTCGAGTCCACCATCACCAACCTGAACAACACCGTGAACAACCTGTCCGCTGCCCGCAGCCGTATTCAGGATTCCGACTACGCGACTGAAGTGTCCAACATGTCCCGCGCGCAGATCCTGCAGCAGGCTGGCTCTTCTGTACTGGCTCAGGCCAACCAGGTTCCACAAACTATGCTGTCCCTGCTGCGTTAATCGCTGTTATGACAGACAAAAAGCGCCGCATGTCGGCGCTTTTTTCTTTTAAAATCAAGATGAAATAAGAAAAGAAAAAAAGATCAAAAGATCTAAAGTTTGTAAGTGCCCTGTCGATAACCTTTATGAAGGCGATGAAGCCCCTGGCAGCTAGCCGGAACTCATAATCAATTAAAGGATACTTACCATGGCAGTGATTAATACTAACACTCTGTCGCTGATGACTCAGAACAACCTGAGCAAATCTCAGTCTTCTCTGGGCACCGCGATTGAGCGTCTGTCCTCCGGTCTGCGCATCAACAGCGCAAAAGACGACGCTGCTGGCCAGGCGATCGCTAACCGCTTCACCTCTAACATCAACGGTCTGACCGTTGCTGCACGTAACGCCAACGACGGTATCTCTCTGGCGCAGACGGCAGAAGGTGCACTGGGCGAAATCAACAACAACCTGCAGCGTATCCGTGATCTGACCGTTCAGGCGCAGAACAGTTCTAACTCTGCTTCCGACATTGACTCCATCCAGGCTGAAGTTAACCAGCGTATGGAAGAAGTGAACCGCGTAACGACTCAGACGGACTTCAACGGCATTAAAGTTCTGAACACCGGCACTGGCTCCAGCAGCTACAGCTTCCAGGTAGGCTCTAAGGATCAAGAAACTATCTCTATCAGCCTGAGCAGCTCTAACGCCTATAACCTGTTCAACGCCTCTGGCGCAACCTCTGTTACCTCTGGTCAGAGCATCAACGGTACCGCACGTACTACTGCAGCAGAAGGTTTCGACGTTCTGAGCGGTACGGTGACCTCCGGTGGTACTACCGATGGTAGCCCGCTGGCAGATATCGATGCGGCAATCAAATCTGTAGACAACCAGCGCAGCCTGCTGGGTGCGTCTCAGAACCGTTTCGAGTCCACCATCACTAACCTGAACAATACCGTGAACAACCTGTCCGCTGCCCGCAGCCGTATTCAGGATTCCGACTACGCGACTGAAGTGTCCAACATGTCCCGCGCGCAGATCCTGCAGCAGGCTGGCTCTTCTGTACTGGCTCAGGCCAACCAGGTTCCGCAAACTATGCTGTCCCTGCTGCGTTAATTTTGATAACGCAAAAAAGGCATCTTCGGATGCCTTTTTTATTTCCCAATCGCCGGATTTAAACCCAATTACACAAGCTATTTTTCCTCTTAAACCGTCCTCTATCCCTCACAATATTGCATTACTGAAAATAGATCTGTAGGCGTCCTTGTGGCGGCGTTAAGGATAAAAAATGCCTGAAATTCTGATAAGTGTGGACAAACTGGACGCATGGTCTGCTTCCTGCACGGAAGTGCTCGACATAGCTGATGCCCTGCTAAGACGAGAATGGCGCGTGATTTTATGTACCTCGTTTATCGGGAAGCGTCTTCAGCCTGAAGTGGCGCGACTGGAGGCAACTGGAGCCCTGACGATTGTTACAGAGAATTCGGGAGAGCTGGCCGCGCACTATGACGTTATATGGGTCGTCAAAGGCTTTTTTAGCGAGAAACTGCTTACTGCTCTGCATGAGCAGAAAACTGCGGGATCTTTTATCTTCCGTCATTACAGCGATTACAATGATCTTTATATTCCATGGGGTGCCGAGCTAGAGAATGCTCTGGCAACCCGCGTGCTTGGCCTTTCAGCATTTACTCAGACTATCCTGCTACAGACGGGGATCCAGGAAGACAAGCTACGCCTGATGCCGTGGATCGTGCCGGACGCTTTCTCCGACGTTTACGCGAAGCGTGAGGCGCAAGAGTTGCGTCGGATTCTCTATATCGCGGATAAAATGTCCGCTGAAATGTATGAAGTGCAGCAGCGCGCAGCTCAGTCGCAGCTACGCATCGAATGGCTCGATTTAAGTGTTCAATCCGGGCGAATTGAACCGGAGTGGCTCGCGGGTTATGACGTTATCATCACCGATGAACAGTATGCTCCTAAAGCACTTGTTCTCGGCGTACCAGTCTTTTTAGCCCACGGGAACTACGTTGAAGGGTATCTGAGCGATGCAAATCTTCCGCACTATGAAGCTAACTATTTCTCCGGGGTAAATCTGCGTTTTTGCCCGGGAGCAGATGAGTGGATTCAACTGCTGACCGACGGCTATGACGATGCCATGAAATGGGTGCAGAGAAATCATCAGACGTTCGTATCACGCTGGAGCCTTGAGCAAAATATTCTCGCTGTGCTGGATTTTCCTGCGTCGCAAACGCCTTATACGCTTTCTGAAAAAGATCGCTATGCGCTGGCATTCCACAGCAAAGCACTGCTGGTCCAGCAGAGCGAAAACTACTCCATCACCCGCTGGATGAAGGATCGAAATATCACGAACGCGCGTCGTGAAGCTTTGCGTGCCTTTGCTGATGCCTTTCCGGCTAGATCCAGCCTTGGTGTTGTTATCCTCGCGCAGAATAAAACGAATGAAGAGTACCTGATTACCCATGCATCGGCGCTCGCTCAATCGCTAGCGCCGATCTCCGTAGAGGTGGCGCATTCTATTTCCGATATTAATGCGTTACTGGAAAACAGCCCTGCTCAGGCGCTGCTGATGCTACCTGCGGGCTACACCCTGTTAGATGACGCGCTGCTGCGGTTTGCTGAGCACCGAATTCATCATCCAGAGGCAAGTGTCGCCTATTGTGACGAAATGACGATTGCCGAAAATGATGAACCTGTTGTCACCTTGCGCCCCGGGGTTAATATCGATCTCCTGCGCAGTCAGCCTTACATTGGACAGGCGTTGCTCATAGATTGTCATGCGGCAAGGGCCGCAGGAGGGTTGGACCCTCTCTTTACCAATATGCCATTTATCGATTTGCTCTGGCGTCTGGTCGAGAAGCAGGGTACCAGTGTCTTAACGCATGTGCCGGAAGTGCTGATCTGCAATTCGGAACCTGCGCAACGCTGGACAGAGCAGCCAGGTCTTATGGATCAGCATCGGAATGGCGTACTGGCCCACCTTATGCGGCTTGGCATCTCTGCCTCCTATGAGCAGGCATCCGCTCACGCTCTGCCTCGCCTTCGCTATCACTGGGACGCCCAGCCGATGGTCTCTATTATTATCCCCACGCGCGATCGGTTTGCTTTACTAAAGAACTGCATTGAAAGCCTGATGGAAAAGACCCGCTATGCGCGCTATGAGCTGATGATCGTTGATAACCAGTCGGTAGAGGACGATGCCTGCCAGTTCCTGAACGATTTAGCGAGTCTTGGGCTGGAACAGGTGCGGATATTGCGTTACGACGCGCCATTCAATTTTGCTGAGATGGGCAACGCCGCCGCGCAGCAGGCGAGGGGGGACGTGCTCGTTTTCCTTGATAACGATTGTGAAATCATTGATGGCGGGTGGCTGGAAGCGTTACTGGAACACGCATTACGCCCGGAGGTGGGTGTGGTAGGGGCTCGACTGGAGTTTAAGGATGGACGGATCCAGCATGGCGGCTATCTGACTGGCGTTCAAAACGGTGTGGAGGTTGCTTTTGCCGGGGCTGGAGGGGCTGACTCAGGTTTTCAGGACTATCTTTGCGCTCCACATAATGTAACTGCAGTGAGTGGTTCTTGTATGATGCTGCGAAAAGAGGTTTTCTTTGCACTTAACGGATTTACGCAAGAACGTTATCCCGTCTATTTTGCCGATGTTGACCTGGGAATAAGGCTGCAAAAGCAGGGCTATTTAAACGTCTGGACCCCCTATTCGCGCGTTCAACATATGGGCGGAGCGACACGTCTTCTGGCCGATAGGTACCAGATTCCCGAACGACCGATGTTGGAACACTTTACACAGTTGCGTAACGAGTGGAAGGCAGAGCTGCTCAACGATCCTTCTTATCATCCGCTGATGCAAAAATCCGGCGCGCTTTTCACCCTGAGTGTAAACACCGCGCGTCTGCATGCACCTTTGCCGGGACGTCCTGTGCCGGTTGTGCTGGCGCATCATGTTGACTGGAATGGCTGCGGGCATCACCGGGTTATGCAGCCGTTTAAAGCGATGGAGCGCCATCATATGCTGGAGGGAGGAATGATGAACAGCATCCCTTCCGTCATGGAAGCCGCGCAACTTCAGCCAGATGTGATTTTACTTGAGTCCCTCACCGGTAGCCGTTTCCCGGACATTATTCAGCAGTTGCGTGAGGTCTGTAATGCCAAAGTTATCATTGAATACGATGATTTCTTACTTAACGTGCCGTTGAAAAATGGTAATCGTAATAACTATCCGCAGCATATGGTGAAGAGCTTCCGCAAAATACTCGAAAGCGCAGACAGAATTGTTGTCTCAACGGCGCCGCTTGCTGAAGCCTATAGCCGTTACCATCACGATATCCGCATTGCACAGAACCGCCTTGCACCCGACCAATGGGGACATTTGCAGAGTCAGCGTGGGGTGGGTAAAAAATTACGTGTTGGCTGGGCGGGGGGGAGCACCCATGCCGGGGATCTGCAAATCCTGCTACCTCTGATTAAGGCACTGGAAGATGATGTTGAATGGGTCTTTATGGGGATGAAGCCGCGTAATGTCCATTGTGAGTTCCACCCTGGCGTTCCTTTCGAGATGTACCCGGAAAAGCTGGCCAGCCTGAATCTCGATCTGGCCCTGGTTCCTCTGGATATCAATCAGTTCAATGAATGTAAGAGTAATTTACGTCTGCTGGAAATTGGTACCTGTGGAGTACCGATCGTTGCCACGGACATTGCTCCGTACCGTTGCGGACTACCGGTGACGCTGGTGGAAAACCGTTATAAGGACTGGATGAAAGCCATTCAGCCGTATCTCAATGACGCGGATTACCGTATCCGCCAGGGGGATGAACTCCGGGATGCCGTGCAGCGTGACTGGTATCTACGTGATAATGGACTCAATGACTGGCAACAGGGGTGGCTGGCATAATGACTATGCATATAGATCTTCATTCTCCCTACCTGATTGCCGCGCCGGACTACCGCGAGTCGTCGTTGGGTATTCAGGTACTTCACCGTTTATGCCATATGATCAATGAGCGCGGTGGTCGCGCCTGGATGGTCGGTTGTACCGTCAACCCCGACTGGAATGCGCCAGCGCTTACGCAAGAAGCCTATGAACAGGTCATCTCCAGCGGCAAGTCCTGGATTGCTGTTTACCCGGAGGTAACAACGGGAAATCCCTTTTCTGCGCCAGTAACCGTCCGCTACATGCTAAACAGGGAAGGGGTCATCATGCAAAATGCCATTGAGGCCAGTGCTGACGATCTCTTTTTCTGGTATCGCCCTGAGTTTGCAGACAAAGAACCCAATCCGAACATTCTGGGGATTGAATGTTATGACCTCTCACTCTTTCAGGATGACCAGCCAGTTAAAGATAAAGACTTTCTCTACCTGAACAGGATCCCTGAATCTGCGCTTGATTTATCGGGGCAGCCAGAAAATATCACTATTTTGTCGATGCGTAATCCTTTGTCATTACGCGATCTGGCGATGCTTCTCAAACGCGGGCGGGTGCTTTACACCTATGAGTCGTCAGGAACCTGCCTGCTAGCCATGCTATGTGGCTGTCCGGTCGTTTCGTTGTCGGCTCCTGGCTACGAACATTATGCGTTGAATGAGCAATCGTTACAGGATATCGGTGGTGCCGGTTTCGGTTACTCCGATTCCCCGGAAGCACTGGACGAGATTCGGGCAGGGCTACCGCTTGTCCGTGACGTTGTTCTGGCCAAAAGGCGGCTTCTGGATACCCAGTTTGATCATTTCCTGTCTCTAACCCAGGCGAAAGCGCAGCAGCACGATGACGTAAAGGAGCGCACCTCATTCAGCCACTGGCTTTCTCACCGCACCCTGCCGACGACGGTTACGGCGGAAACCCGTCTGCTGCACGTTATCCTGTGCCCGAATGCGCAGGTGAGTGCTATCGACGCATCCGTCGCCTCACTTACCCGTCAAGGTGTTGATCCACATACAATTCTTCTTGTTTCACCAGAGCCAGGGTATCGCGCTAAGACCATGGATATTCGCGCGGTTACGGGAGATATCTGGGTTAGTGCTGTAAGGCAACTGGCAGAAAAAGAGGCATTCGACTGGTTGCACTGCATCGACGCGGGTGTTGAATATACTGCGGCAAGCATCGGGATGATGCGTAATATGCTCTCGCAGGCCGGGGAGTGTCAGGCCATTTATACGGATGAGGCGGTACGCGCTGACGGTGGTGAAATCACTCCGATACGTAAACCAGATTTCAATCTCGACCTGTTCCTCGCTTCGCCTCACCGCTATTTACGGCGCATCTGGTTCCGGCGCGAGAGCTGGCTGAGCGCGGGTCAATTTAACCCTGAATTCAGCCAGGCTTTCGAATTTGACGTGTTGATCGATTATCTGTTGCAATGGGGAACTGGCTGTATCGGGCATATTGCAGATATTACTACCCTGGTGCCTGCCTCCGTATTTGACTCCCCAGCTTCGCTCGAAGAAGCACAGATCCTCCAGCGTTATCTGCAGCATCGTGGATTCTCTCAGGCCCAAGCCGGGCAGCAAAAAAATCTGACATGGCGGATTAGTTACCCACAGCCAGAACATGAAAAAGTCAGCATTCTGCTCGACGCGGGCGACGATCCGGCGTTACTGATCCGCTGCGTTGAGAGCCTCATAAATAATACCGAGTGGCAGAACAAAGAGATTCTGCTGGCGGTGGCTGAAAATGCCAGTTCAGCAATGATTGATCTTATCAAGCAGATGCAGGAGGTGATGCCATTAACGGTGATCGTCTGTGGAGTTGAGCAAAACTTCGCAAGTCGCATGAACCTCCTGGAGCAAAATGTGACTGGCGATTTTATTTTACTTCTGGATCTCCACACGCTTTTTGTCCTGAAAAACTGGCTGACAACATTGCTGAGCCATGTAATTCGCCCTGAAGTGGGAAGCGCTGGGCCGAAATTTATCACCACCGACCAAAGGTTGCTGAGTGCGGGTATGATCGCTGGGGCCGATGGTTGGGTCGGACATGTAGGTCAAGGGGAACCCTGGCAAACAGAAGGGGAGCTGTCGCGCTACCAGTGCGAGCAAAACTATACCGTTCTGAGCAGCAACTGCCTGCTGGTAAAGCGTGAGGCATGGCAACGGGTCGGAGGGCTGTCGGTTGAATATGACGACCAGCACGTCATTGATATTATTCTGCCTCTGAAGCTAAAGCGTGCTGGTTATCTTGCCGTCTGGACGCCGTTCAGCGTTGTAGTATCGGACAATACCCGGCTTCTCGAAAAGATTTGCGTCAGCGAGAGTACCCAGCGCCAGACATTACTCGCGGAGATGCCGGAGTTTTTCACTGACGATCCGGCCTATAACCGCTATCTCAGTCTACAACGTCCATTATTCCGTCACGGGCCTTTTATAACCAACGGATCTGAAGATTTCTCCTCGACGCGCGCAAATGTTCTGTTGCTGAAAAATGGTGAGGACTGCGAATACTCGAAACGTATCGCCGACTTGCTGCAGAATCTGTCGACAGATAATGCTATCTGCCTGAAACGAGATTACTCCGACCTCACCGTGCCAGAAATATTGCGTCTCGTACCGAATATTGTGGTGCTAACCCACGCCCCGGATAAGGCGCTTTCAGCACGTCTTGCGGCGGTGAGCCAGATTATTCCTTTGCGAATTTATGCGCTGGCGGATTCAGGCGGGCCAGGGAATAACACTCAGGACCAGGTAAGCGTGGTGACGCACTGGCTTACCTGGTCTGCAGAGCGTGAAGCTCAGTTAAGCAAACGAAAACGGCCGGTGTCGTGCCTGCCGGTGTTGCTGGGGCGTGAATGGGTGGCGCAGGCAAGGTCGACTTTGACCGAACGCAGACGCGTATTGTGTATACCGGAGGCGTTATCCGTAAAAGAGCGAGAATTCATTAGCCGGATTATCGCCGCCACGCACACCAGGGTGGATTGGATCATTTTGGGGGCCTGGCCAGCGGCGTGGTTGCCGATGGTCGCAGAAACGGTTCGCTGGCGCGGAGAACGGATGTCACCTGAACAGCTGCATCAGTTGCAAGCCGATATAGCGATTATTTTCAGGCTGAACAGCGACCAAAACCGCTTCAAAGATGGCTATCAGGCGGTTCAGCTCGCAGCCTGCGGGATAGGGATACTGGCTAGCGACGTTCCTTCATTGCAAAACGATCTCCCTTTCCGACGCCTTAATGCTGACCCTCAGGTCTGGCAGAACGAAATCGCTAATGCCAACAGCCACGTGGTTAGCCAGCGGGAGATTAACGCCTTCATTTACCATCGGGAGTCCATCCCGGAGGTTGTCCGCAGGCTGTTTATGTAACAAAGGGTACTTTTCGGGGCATTTTTTACCCGGAAAGCTGAGCCGTTTGGGTAATTGAGTCCTGAAAGGTGTCTTGTTTTACCGATAGCAACTGCGTGCTCATCGGTGTGATGGGACACCACCCCTTAGTCCACAGGTTCTCATATGAGCGATAACGTCTATGTTACCAGCCCGTTTTTGCCTCCTCTCGAGGAGTTTCTTCCTTATCTGGAAAAAATTTGGCAAAACCGGATCCGGACAAACGGCGGTGAGTTTCACCAGCAGCTTGAGGCTGCGCTTGCAGAATATTTGGGTGTGGAACATCTGTGTCTGTTTTCTAACGGAACGCTGGCGCTACTGACTGCGCTAGAGGCGCTGCGCATTAGGGGGAAGTGATCACCACGCCTTATTCGTTTGTGGCAACGTCGCACTCGCTGCTGCGGAATGGCTTAACGCCGGTGTTTGCAGATATTGATCCGATTACCTGCAATATCGATCCGTCCAAAATAGAATCTCTGATCACCCCGTCGACATCGGCAATTTTACCTGTGTATTGCTAAGGTATTCCATGTGATGTGGATGCTATTCAGGAGATTGCAGATGCCTGCGGGCTGAAGGTTATCAATGACGCCGCAGCCCGAATTCTGGCAATTCCTCAAACAGCAGGGTGCAACCTCATTATCCGGCGTACCCTATAGCTGGGAGATGCTGAAGAAACTGCGTTTTATCCGCATGGATCTCCCTTCATTAAAAACGTTAACCCAGGCCGGCGGAAAGCTGCGCCCCGGGCTGCAACGGGAGTTAGCTGAATGGGCCGGGCAAAAAGGTATGCGCTTTTTTGTTATGTACGGCGCCTCGGAGGCCACTTCACGCATGGGGTACCTGCCAGCTGAACTCGGTGCCAGCAACCCCGGCGTGATGGGCATGGCGATCCCAGGTGGTCGTTTTGCGCTCGAGGACGATGAGGGAAATGAGGTCATCGAGAGTGGTCAGCGCGCGGAGCTCATTTACTACGGCGAGAATGTGACGCTGGGCTATGCCACCTGCCGAGAGGACCTCAACAAAGATGATGAACGTCGAGGGCGTCTGGCGACGGGCGATCTGGCCCTGCGCGATGAAAAGGGTTTGTACACCATTGTTGGGCGTAAATCGCGTTTTTTAAAAGTTTTTGGTAACCGCGTTGGGTTTGATGAGCTGGAGCATCTGGTGAACAGTTCTTTCCCTCAGATGGAGTGTGTGGTGACTGGCCGGGACGATCGCGTTCAGGTGTTTATTACCGACGCGGCTGCGGCAGAGCCGTTAAAACACTATCTCTCGACCTCCTGCAATCTTCATTACTCAGCGTTTAACGTCGTTAGTATAGATACCATCCCCAAGAATCCGGCGGGTAAAACCTTATACCGCGAGCTGGAGGCGCTCTGTGACTGAGTTTGACGAGTGGCTAAGCCACGACCCTTACGCCTTAACGCGCGAGGAAAAGCGCTCCGCGCTGCTCCAGCGTTTGCAAAAACTGACCCGGCATCACCAGCAATATTGCACCGCCTACCGCAATATACTGCAGGGGCTGGGAAGCCGTGTTGAGGACATTAAGACGATTGAAGATATCCCATTTATACCGGTTTCATTGTTTAAATCGCTGGCGTTAAAAAGCGTTCCGAATGAAGACGTGGTAAAAACCATGACCTCATCCGGCACTACCGGGCAAAGCGTCTCACGCATCTTTCTCGATAAAACCACGGCAGCACGTCAGCAAAAAACGCTGGTCAGAATTGTGAACCATTTTACTGGTGCGGGCCGACTGCCGATGTTGATTATTGATACCCCCACCGTAATGAAAGACCGGAATATGTTCTCGGCTCGTGGGGCAGGTATTCTCGGATTTTCAATTTTTGGTTCAGATCGCTTCTATGCATTAAATGATGATATGACGCTCAATTACGACGGGGTAAACGCTTTTCTGGCGCGCCACCAGGGGAAGTCGATCCTCCTGTTTGGCTTTACCTTTATGGTCTGGCAGCATTTTTACCAGGCGTTAAACGCAAGTGGTAAAACGCTGGATCTGGCGAACGGGATCCTCATTCATGGTGGCGGCTGGAAGCTGCTGCAGTCGCAGGCGGTTACTGCGGATGCTCTCTCTAAAGCGCTGCACAACGTCAGCGGTTTAACGCGCGTCTACGACTATTACGGCATGGTGGAAGTATATATGCAGTGCGAGCACGGGCATTTTCACGCCAGTATTTTCTCCGATGTGATCGTGCGCGATCCACTTGATTTTTCTACCTGTCCTCCGGGTAAGCCGGGTATTCTCTCCCCGAGTCCTATCCGGGTCACTCACTCCTGACCGAGGATGAGGGCGTTCTTCTGGGCGAGGATGATTGTCCATGTGGCAGGGCAGGTAAGTATTTTCGAATTTTAGGCCGACTAAAAAATGCAGAGACCAGAGGGTGCAGTGATACCTATGCCGCAGAATTTTGACGCCCTGCGCTACCGCGTGGGTAATGCCCAGGTACTGGCGCAGATGGCGCAAATCAAACCGCGCGTACCGTTCGATGACGAGATCCTGGAGTTTTTACAGGCATTCTCGCGAACGCTGCCTGCGCTGGCGCAGTCACGTGAATTTAGCGATGTGGTTTCCTTGGCATTCTGGTGCCGGAAATCTGCTCTCAGACAAATGAAAGAGACTTACACACCAGACGGTATCCTGCTGGGGAGAGGTGTTGTCTTTCATATTGCCCCGTCAAACGTCGCGGTCAATTTTGCCTATTCTTTGCTTACCGGGCTGTTGACCGGCAATGCGAATATCGTTCGTCTCCCGTCTAAAAAATTCATTCAGGTTAATATTATTTGCCAGGCTCTTAACCAGACGTTGGAAGAGCATGCGGCAATACGCGAATTGATTTGTCTGGTTGAATACAACCATGAGGATGAAATAACTCAGGCACTTTCCGCAGTGTGTCAGGCACGTTTAATCTGGGGGGCGACAGGACGATTACAGATATTCGTAAATTTTCCCTGCCACCCCGCACGGTGGATATTGCTTTTGCTGACCGGTACTCCATTTGTGTAATTAATGCTGATTATTATCTTGCTGTCGAAAATAAAAGGCGTATTGCTGAAGATTTCTTTAACGATACGTTATTAACACAACAGCAAGCTTGTACGGCACCGAAGCTGGTGGTCTGGACGGGAGAGAAGGAGAGTAAAGCAGCGGCCCGAGAGCAGTTTTGGTCAGGTTTTCATCGCTGGCTTTGTGATCGACCGGCACTTGAATCCGTCGCAGTAGTTAACGCTCTGGCTAATTATTGCCGATACGCCGCAGAAGATCCGCGATTAAAATATATTGCGGCACCCACCCGGCGTTTTTTACGAGCAGAGGCGACCGCTGTCAGCCAGAAAATGTTGGAGGAACATCGCGGCGATGGCCTTTTCTATGAATGGTTGGTTGATGATATATTGGAGATCGTTCCGGTATGCGGCGTGAAATGCCAGACGCTCGCTACGTTGGGCGTTCCAGAAGAAATGATTAATCGTCTGATTATTCGGGGCGCACCTAAAGGTATTGATCGCATTGTTCCGCTTGGGCAAACCATGAACTTTTCTTTGCACTGGGACGGATATGATTTGCTGAAAATGTTGACCAGAACCTTAGTCTTGAAACGCGGGTAACTTGTCGGCCACACTCTCATTTTTACTATAACCCCTAAATAACCACCCATTTCACCCACTATTCATCCAATTGAACGCCCTGCAGAATCGGATAATCATGCCGATAACTCAACTAACGCAGGGCTGTTTATCGTGAATTCACTCTATACCGCTGAAGGTGTAATGGATAAACACTCGCTGTGGCAGCGTTATGTCCCGCTGGTGCGTCACGAAGCATTGCGCCTCCAGGTGCGCTTGCCGGCGAGCGTGGAACTGGACGATCTGCTACAGGCGGGCGGTATCGGGTTATTGAATGCAGTTGACCGATACGACGCTCTGCAAGGAACGGCATTTACGACTTACGCAGTTCAGCGTATTCGTGGTGCGATGCTGGACGAACTGCGCAGTCGCGACTGGGTGCCGCGCAGTGTTCGCCGTAACGCCCGCGAAGTGGCGCATGCGATAGGGCAGCTGGAACAGGAACTGGGACGTAACGCAACGGAAACTGAAGTGGCGGAACGTCTTGGCATTGCTGTTGAAGAGTATCGTCAGATGTTGCTCGATACCAACAATAGCCAACTCTTCTCTTATGACGAGTGGCGCGAAGAGCATGGCGATAGCATCGAGCTGGTGACGGATGAGCATCAGCAAGAAAACCCGTTACACCATTTAATGGAAGGTAATTTACGCCAGCGCGTAATGGAAGCGATTGAAGCTTTACCGGAACGCGAGCAGCTGGTGTTGACCCTTTATTACCAGGAAGAGCTAAACCTCAAAGAGATTGGCGCTGTTCTGGAGGTGGGAGAATCGCGGGTGAGCCAGTTGCACAGCCAGGCCATTAAACGCTTACGAACAAAGCTGGGTAAGTTATAGGTGATTAATTCACCTGGGAAATGCCGCACAACGTATTGACAACCAGGAGTTATCATGACGGTGCAGCAATCTAAAAGACGGCCTTTAAGCCGCTACCTGAAAGACTTTAAACACAGCCAGACGCATTGCGCCCACTGTAACAAGTTACTCGATCGTATCACGCTGGTTCGTCGTGGCGAAATCGTCAATAAGATCGCGATTTCTCGTCTCGACACGTTGATGGATGAATCAGCATGGCTCGAAGAACAGAAAGAGTGGGTGGCGCTTTGCCGTTTCTGTGGCGATCTCCACTGCAAAGAGCAAAGCGACTTCTTCGATATTATCGGCTTCAAACAGTTCCTGTTTGAACAAACGGAGATGAGCCATGGGACCGTTCGCGAATATGTCGTTCGCCTGCGTCGCCTCGGGCAACATCTGACCGTAAACAACATTTCCCGCGATCTGCTGAAGACCGGTTATCTGGATGAAAATCTGGAGCCGTGGCTGCCTGCAACCAGCACCAACAATTACCGTATTGCGCTGCGCAAGTATGCACAATACAAGGTGCAAATGCCGGGCGTTATGAAGCAGAAAGCGCTCGCCGGAACAACTTCTGATATATATTAAAAAAGAATAAGATGTAGCGCAGTCGCCTTTGACGTTACAGGCGATTTATCTACACTACGTAAAAATTCCACTATATCGGGGTATTTATGAAATTTGCACTTCTGGGTCGTCAGGCGCTGATGGGTGTTATGGCCGTTGCGCTGGTTGCGGGCATGAGCGTGAAAACGTTCGCCGCAGAAAACCTGCTGAATAAAGTAAAAGAGCGCGGTACGCTGCTGGTCGGGCTGGAAGGAACCTATCCTCCGTTCAGCTTCCAGGGCGATGACGGTAAGCTGACCGGTTTTGAAGTGGAGTTTGCAGAAGAACTGGCGAAGCACCTTGGCGTTAAAGCGTCCCTGAAACCGACCAAATGGGATGGTATGCTGGCGTCGCTGGATTCCAAACGTATTGATGTGGTGATTAACCAGGTGACCATTTCAGACGAGCGTAAGAAGAAGTATGACTTCTCTACGCCGTACACCGTGTCCGGTATTCAGGCGCTGGTGAAGAAAGGCAACGAAGGTACCATCAAAACCGCTGCAGACCTGAAAGGGAAGAAAGTCGGTGTGGGTCTGGGAACCAACTACGAAGAGTGGTTGCGCCAGAACGTTCAGGGCGTGGATATCCGCACCTATGATGATGACCCGACGAAATACCAGGACCTGCGCGTGGGCCGTATTGACGCGATTCTGGTTGACCGCCTGGCGGCGCTGGATCTGGTGAAGAAAACCAATAATACCCTGGCAGTAGCGGGTGATGCGTTCTCTCGTCAGGAATCAGGTGTGGCCGTTCGTAAAGGCAACGAAGACCTGGTAAAAGCCATTGATACTGCGATTGCTGATATGCAGAAAGACGGAAGTCTGAAAGCACTCTCTGAGAAGTGGTTCGGGGCAGACGTCACGAAATAAGTTTCTGACGTTAAAAAAAGGCGCTTTTAAAAGCGCCTTTTTTATTTCTTACGCGTCTGCGTGCATAATGAAAAATATCACATTTTGTCTGAGCTACCGGAGAACCCATGTCACTACAGAATTTAACGCGCTTTCCTCGCCTGGAGTTTATCGGCGCACCGACTCCGCTGGAGTATCTGCCGCGATTTTCTGATTATTTAGGACGCGATATTTTTATTAAGCGTGATGACGTGACGCCAATGGCAATGGGTGGCAACAAACTGCGCAAGCTGGAGTTTCTGGCGGCTGATGCGCTGCGCGAAGGGGCGGATACGCTCATTACTGCCGGGGCCATTCAGTCCAACCACGTTCGTCAGACGGCGGCAGTGGCAGCAAAACTTGGGCTCCATTGCGTGGCCTTGCTGGAGAACCCGATTGGGACGCGGGCAGAAAACTATCTGACCAACGGTAACCGTCTGCTGTTAGATCTCTTTAACGTGCAGGTTGAGATGGTGGATGCCTTGAACGACCCGACCGAACAGCTTGATGAACTGGCGACACGTCTGGAAGCGCAGGGCTTTCGTCCCTACGTTATTCCTGTCGGTGGCTCGAACGCGCTGGGTGCGCTGGGGTATGTGGAAAGCGCGCTGGAAATTGCTCAGCAGTGCGAGGGCGCGGTCAACCTCTCATCCGTCGTGGTGGCCTCAGGCAGTGCGGGCACGCATGCCGGGCTGGCGGTGGGGCTCGAACAACTGCTGCCGGACGTCGAGCTGATTGGCGTGACGGTATCCCGCAGCGTCGCGGACCAGAAACCGAAAGTGGTCACCTTGCAGCAGGCGGTAGCAGAACAACTGGAGCTCAAGGCAAAGGCCGATATTGTGCTCTGGGATGACTACTTTGCGCCGGGTTATGGCACGCCTAACGAAGAGGGCATGGAAGCGGTTAAGCTGCTGGCTCGCCTTGAGGGTATTTTGCTTGATCCGGTCTATACCGGTAAAGCGATGGCCGGGCTTATTGATGGCATTGCACAGAAACGCTTTAAGGATGAAGGGCCGATTTTATTTGTCCATACCGGCGGGGCGCCTGCGCTGTTTGCCTACCATCCTCATGTCTAAAAATCAGGTCGAAAAATAATAATGCAAGAAAGTATTCAACTGGTTATTGATTCTCTGCCGTATTTGCTGAAAGGTGCGGTATTTACGTTACAACTCAGTATTGGCGGGATGTTCTTTGGGCTGGTGCTGGGCTTTGTGCTGGCCTTAATGCGCATGTCACCGGTTTTACCGGTGCGTTGGCTGGCGCGTTTTTATATCTCTGTGTTTCGCGGTACGCCACTTATCGCTCAGCTCTTTATGATTTACTACGGTTTACCGCAGTTTGGTATCGAGCTGGATCCGATTCCGGCGGCAATGATTGGCCTGTCGCTTAATACCGCGGCATATACCTCAGAAACGCTGCGTGCGGCCATCTCCTCTATTGACAAAGGACAATGGGAAGCCGCCGCCAGTATCGGGATGACGCCATGGCAGACGCTGCGCCGGGCCATTCTGCCGCAGGCCGCGAGAGTCGCGCTTCCGCCACTTAGCAACAGCTTCATCAGTCTGGTGAAAGATACTTCTCTGGCGGCGACGATTCAGGTGCCGGAGCTGTTCCGCCAGGCGCAGCTCATTACCTCGCGTACGCTGGAAGTCTTCACGATGTATCTGGCGGCCTCGCTGATTTACTGGGTGATGGCGACGGTGCTGTCTGCCCTGCAAAACTATTTCGAAAACCAGCTTAACCGCCAGGAGCGTGATCCAAAATGAGTGCTATCGACGTCAAAAACCTGGTGAAAAAATTCCACGGTCAAACGGTGCTCCACGGGATTGATCTGGAAGTTGAGCAAGGGGAAGTGGTGGCAATTATCGGACCGAGTGGTTCGGGAAAGACGACGCTGCTGCGCAGCATTAACCTGCTGGAACAGCCGGAAGGTGGAACCATCCGTGTCGGTGATATAACCATTGATACCGGCAAATCCATCAGTCAGCAGAAAGGGTTAATTCGCCGTTTGCGCCAGCATGTTGGCTTCGTTTTCCAGAACTTCAATCTTTTCCCGCACCGCACGGTGCTGGAAAACATTATTGAAGGGCCGGTAATTGTGAAAGGGGAATCAAAAGAGGAAGCAACAGTTCGAGCGCGTGAACTGCTTGCCAAAGTCGGGCTGGCGGGTAAAGAAACCAGCTACCCGCGCCGTTTGTCAGGGGGGCAACAGCAGCGCGTGGCAATCGCGCGTGCGCTGGCCATGCGTCCTGACGTGATCCTGTTTGATGAGCCTACCTCTGCACTCGACCCTGAGCTGGTGGGGGAAGTGTTGAACACTATTCGTCAGCTGGCTCAGGAAAAACGTACGATGGTTATCGTGACCCATGAAATGAGCTTTGCCCGCGATGTTGCCGACAGAGCCATCTTCATGGATCAAGGGCGAATTGTGGAGCAGGGGCCGGCGAAAAGCCTGTTTGCTAACCCTCAGCAGCCGCGAACTCGCCAGTTCCTGGAAAAATTCCTCATGCAGTAGCATTTTTGCACTAATTTGCTCCAGGAATTTAGCCTGGGGCAAATTATTCTCCTTTATCGCCTTATCCCATGTTTTTTTATTCCATCCAGCTCGGATAAACCTTATCAATAGTAAAGTTAATTGTGCTATTGCCGATATTTTGTAGTTAGAAATAAGTTTTATGTGTTAATTTATATTCACCATAATAATGATTATCTTTTCAGGGGCTTCATTTAGTAAGTATGAAGGATTCAGACTTTTTCACCTGGCGACGGGATTGCTCCCTCCGGTTTCAGGAATTGACCTGTGCCGACGAGGTATATCAGGAACTACAGAGACAAACTCAGGCGCTTGAATTTGATTATTACGCACTCTGTGTGCGTCATCCCGTGCCATTTACGCGTCCTAAGATTGCAGTGCATACCACTTACCCAAAGCAGTGGATGGCGCAATATCAATCTGCGAACTATTTCACGGTTGATCCAGTGTTAAAACCCGAGAATTTCATTCATGGTCATTTACCCTGGACCGATGAATTATTTGCGGATGCTCAGGAATTATGGAACAGCGCGCAAGACCACGGTTTACGTAAAGGAATAACGCAGTGTCTGATGCTGCCGAATCACGCACTCGGTTTTCTGTCGGTTTCCCGTACTAGTGTGCTGGAAATACCCTTAGCCAGCGAAGAAATAGAATTACGCTTGCAGATGCTGGTACAAATGGCCTTAACCACGCTGACCCGTTTTGAAGATGAGATGGTCATGCAGCCTGAAATGAAATTCAGCAAGCGTGAGCGCGAAATTCTGAAATGGACCGCGGAAGGGAAGACGTCAGCGGAAATAGCGATCATTCTTTCAATTTCGGAGAATACCGTTAACTTCCATCAGAAGAATATGCAGAAGAAATTCAACGCGCCAAACAAGACGCAGATTGCGTGCTATGCGGCGGCAACGGGACTGATCTGATTAAACTCTACGTTCTGCGTGCCAGACGAGCTAACGGCTGAATGCAATGCATCCAGCCGTTTTTTATTACTGGCGGTAGGCTTGTTTGATTTGCTTAACGGTGTTGGCAAATACCGCTGATTCCGCCTGGTCTTCCATCTGCGCGATTTGTTTTTCCATTTTAATGATCACACGACCGGCATCAGCCTGGCCCATCGCCTGTAGCATCAGTGTTAGCAACGCCTTCAGACAGTTTACTTCCTGTGCCAGTTCCTGGTTATTCTCCGCAGTGGCAAATTCAGGTGTGCTCATTTATTTTCCTCATTATTAAACGGCGCTAAAGCGCGACGACGAAAGTCAAGGCGGCGGAGTATACCACAAGCTGCAGCAAAAAATGCAGCGGTTGTTTTTCGTACTTTTACGCAGATGTTTAATTGCGTAAACAGAGCGTGCCCGTAAACTGAGCGACAGCCAGTGGCTATTAATTGTTTATGTCCGGTTCGCTTGCCGTTAATTATTGTTACAAAAATTTGAATGCTGTTTTCTGGTGGGGAATCTCTGCAATTTTTTTGTAACTATTTGAATACAGATGCTTAAAAATAGCCGCAAAAGCCCTGAATGCACGGACCCGCTTTCCAGAGCCTGTACAGGCTAATTTCCAGAAACGAGAGCAAAATCGAATAGCCAGTTTTTTAACGTTTTAATCTTGTGAGGAAAACCGTTAATATAAACCAAATTATCACTCAGTAGCGTTATCCCTATTCTGGAGACATTTCCTTTGATCAACGTCCTTCTTGTTGATGACCACGAACTGGTGCGCGCAGGGATACGACGCATTCTTGAAGATATTAAAGGTATTAAAGTTGCCGGTGAGGCGTGCTGTGGGGAAGATGCCGTAAAATGGTACCGCACAAACTCGGCCGATGTGGTGCTAATGGATATGAACATGCCCGGTATCGGTGGACTCGAAGCAACACGCAAAATTGCGCGGACTTTCGTCGATACGAAAGTCATCATGCTGACCGTGCATACCGAAAATCCTCTGCCCGCGAAAGTGATGCAGGCGGGTGCTGCGGGTTACCTGAGTAAAGGTGCTGCACCACAAGAAGTTGTTAATGCTATCCGCTCTGTGTTTGCCGGACAGCGTTACATCGCCTCCGACATTGCTCAGCAGATGGCGCTAAGTCAGATCGAGCCTGAGAAAAACGAATCACCGTTCGCCAGTTTGTCTGAGCGTGAATTGCAGATTATGCTGATGATCACCAAAGGTCAGAAGGTGAATGAGATCTCGGAGCAACTGAATCTCAGCCCGAAAACGGTGAACAGCTATCGTTATCGGATGTTCAGTAAACTGAACATTCATGGTGATGTCGAACTGACTCATCTGGCCATCCGACATGGTTTGTGTAATGCGGAGACGTTGTTAAGTCAGTGAGCGATGTGTTCGATTCAAAAGCGTTTCTGAAAACCGTAACCAGCCAGCCTGGCGTCTATCGCATGTATGACGCTGGCGGCACGGTTATCTATGTGGGGAAGGCAAAAGATCTTAAAAAACGCCTCTCCAGCTATTTCCGCAGCAACCTTGCCTCCCGTAAGACCGAAGCATTGGTCTCACTCATTCAGAACATTGATGTCACCGTCACGCATACCGAAACCGAAGCGCTGCTGCTTGAGCACAACTATATAAAGCTCTACCAGCCGCGCTATAACGTCCTGTTGCGTGATGATAAATCCTATCCATTTATCTTTCTGAGTGGTGATACCCATCCGCGTCTTGCTATGCACCGCGGTGCAAAGCATGCGAAAGGTGAATATTTTGGACCGTTTCCTAACGGCTATGCCGTTCGCGAGACGCTGGCGCTGCTGCAGAAAATTTTCCCGATCCGCCAGTGTGAAAATAGCGTCTACCGTAACCGATCGCGTCCGTGCCTGCAGTACCAGATTGGGCGTTGTCTGGGGCCCTGCGTTGCCGGGCTGGTGAGTGAAGAAGAGTATGCTCAGCAGGTTGATTATGTGCGCCTGTTTTTGGCTGGAAAGGACGATCAGGTATTAACGCAGCTGATCGAACGGATGGAAAAAGCCAGCGCCGCACTCGAGTTTGAAGAGGCAGCGCGTATCCGCGACCAGATCCAAGCGGTGCGCAGAGTCACTGAGAAGCAGTTTGTCTCAAATACTGGTGACGATCTCGACGTCATCGGCGTGGCCTTTGACGCCGGGATGGCCTGTGTGCACGTTCTCTTTATTCGTCAGGGCAAAGTGCTCGGCAGCCGCAGCTATTTCCCAAAAGTGCCTGGCGGCACCGAGCTGGGTGAAGTGGTGGAAACCTTTGTCGGCCAGTTCTATCTGCAGGGGAGCCAGATGCGCACGCTGCCATCGGAGATCCTGCTTGATTTTAACCTCGGTGATAAAACGCTGCTGGCAGATTCGCTTTCTGAACTCGCCGGTCGTCGGGTTAACGTACAAACCAAACCGCGTGGCGATCGCGCGCGTTATCTGAAGCTGGCACGAACCAACGCGGCGACGGCGCTCACGACGAAGCTATCTCAGCAATCTACGGTGAGCCAGCGCTTAACCGCCCTGGCGACGCTGCTGAAGCTGCCGGAAGTGAAACGTATGGAGTGTTTCGACATCAGCCATACGATGGGTGAACAGACGGTAGCGTCCTGTGTGGTGTTTGATGCCAATGGCCCACTGCGCGCCGAGTATCGCCGCTATAACATAACCGGAATAACGCCAGGTGATGATTATGCGGCCATGAATCAGGTGCTGCGCCGTCGCTATGGTAAAGCGATTGAAGAGAGCAAAATCCCGGATGTGATCCTGATTGACGGTGGGAAAGGGCAGCTCGGCCAGGCGAAAGCGGTATTTGAATCGCTTGATGTCAGTTGGGATAAAAACCATCCGCTGCTGCTGGGTGTCGCAAAAGGGGCCGATCGCAAGGCTGGTCTGGAAACGCTTTTCTTCGAGCCGGAAGGTGAGGGGTTCAGCCTGCCGCCGGACTCCCCGGCGTTGCATGTCATTCAGCATATTCGCGATGAATCACACGATCATGCTATCAGCGGTCATCGTAAAAAACGGGCAAAGGTAAAAAATACCAGTACCCTGGAAACGATTGAAGGCGTGGGGCCAAAACGTCGTCAGATGCTGCTGAAATATATGGGTGGATTGCAAGGATTACTCAACGCCAGCATGGAGGAAATTGCAAAAGTGCCGGGTATTTCGCAAGGGCTGGCAGAAAAGATCTACTACTCGTTGAAACATTGAGGGCTCTGTAGCAACATAGAGCTAAATTTTACTGACAACAAACAGTTACCGTCATTATGCAATTTAATATCCCTACGTTGCTCACTCTCTTTCGTGTCGTGCTTATTCCGTTCTTTGTACTGGCGTTTTACCTGCCGGTTGTCTGGGCACCTTTCGCCTGTGCATTGATCTTCCTGATTGCAGCAGTCACCGACTGGTTTGACGGCTACCTGGCACGTCGCTGGAATCAAAGTACCCGTTTTGGTGCCTTTCTCGATCCCGTTGCTGATAAAGTGATGGTCGCTATCGCGATGGTGCTGGTGGCCGAGCATTATCATACCTGGTGGGTGACGCTGCCTGCGGCGACGATGATCGGCCGTGAAATTATTATCTCTGCACTGCGTGAGTGGATGGCTGAACTGGGTAAACGCAGCAGCGTGGCGGTCTCCTGGATTGGTAAAGTGAAAACGACTGCGCAAATGGCTGCGCTGGTCTGGATGCTCTGGCGTCCGAACGCCTGGGTTGAGTGGGCGGGGATTGGCCTGCTGTGGGTTGCGGCAGTGCTGACGCTGTGGTCAATGCTGCAATATTTAAACGCTGCCCGCGGGGATTTGCTTGATCAGTGATCGTTTCGCCGTAATTTTCAGCAAACGATCCTGGGATGCAAAAAATAACGTTGACTCATAACGTCATATCAGTAGAATGCAACGCATCGAACGGCGGCACAGCAAGCCGGACGATAATGAAATCAAGTGGTTATAAGTCAACTTGATGACATGCGGGAATAGCTCAGTTGGTAGAGCACGACCTTGCCAAGGTCGGGGTCGCGAGTTCGAGTCTCGTTTCCCGCTCCAGATTAAAGACATGCGCAATAGCGGGTGTCAGTTTGAAAGATTTAACGGCGCGTTAGCAAAGCGGTTATGTAGCGGATTGCAAATCCGTCTAGTCCGGTTCGACTCCGGAACGCGCCTCCACTTTCTTCCCTGGCCGGATGGTGGAATCGGTAGACACAAGGGATTTAAAATCCCTCGGCGTTCGCGCTGTGTGGGTTCAAGTCCCACTCCGGCTACCATGGGAAATAAAGAATAAAATCAATGATAAGCAGTGTCGTATAAACCACCTACGGGTGGTTTTTTATTGCCTGTTTTTCGCCATTCGCCATTGTTTCGCCATTCAACTTCGCCAGAGAAAGAGGGCATTACTGCCCCCCGACCACCGGTACTACAGATATCTTTCGGTTATATCGTGCTGTCTGCGAAGCATTTTTGTGGCCTGATATTTCCTGTTTCTCATGCAGAGTTCCTTCCAGATCAGATATCCCTTTAGCTTTCAGATCGTGGAACGTGAAGTTAAATTCGAGTTCAGGGAATTTATCAGCGGCTAACTTTTTCGCTTTCATCCACTGAGCATTAAAGGCATCTCGTGTATAACGAGAACCTGACTGCTGGTGGATTACGTACAAGCTCACCATGCCACTATTTAAAGGAAGTGAATCGGCCAGGGTGATCGCATTTGATAGGCGAACTGTCCACGCTTTAATCTGACTCACTGCCGTCTTGCTTTGCTGAATTAGAATCCCTTCATCCAGTATCTGACTCTTTTTAAGATTCAGAATGTCTCCCTGGCGTGCGCAGCATAAATAGGCCAACTCCATAGCAATTTTCACCGGGACCGACGAAACACTAAATAGTGCATCATATTCCTTATCCGTCACGTACCTGGTGCGGGCCTGCTCTTTAAACTGCTTCACACCCTGGCATGGATTCATCTTCACTTTGCCACGCTCATATGCCCACCTGAACACCCTCGACATAAACGCTTTCTCGCGGTTCGCCTGAACCCTGCTCTTAACACCCCTCTTATCCATATACTTTCTGATGTGCTCCGGCTTGATGTTTTCTGGTTTCATTTTGCCGAAAACGACATTTACCTTTGAACCATATTTCCGGTAATCCTTTCTGGTTTCTGTTGCCAGCTCATGGAAGTCACCTGAGTTAAAAAACTCTTCGCACAGAGCATGGAAGTTGGAACCAACCTTGATATCGTTGATGAAGTTTTCATAGGCAGCCCAGACCTGAGATTTAGTAAGATCGTGATTGCAAAGTCTCACAGTTCTGCCGTCTGGCGTTCTGAATTCATAAGCTGACTTGCCCCGACGAACGCGGGGCGGCATCCAGTTATCATCTGGGTTTTTGCGGATTCTGGGCATTACATGTCCTTAAAGTTTGGTTCTTCTTCCTCTGGATTATTCACTACCAGCTTCAGTCCAGCAGGATTAGTAACATGATCCCATGTAGTACCAGGTCTGCCGTCTTTTCGCGGTACGAAAAACACACCGCTTTCTTTCAGTGCTCGGCACTGAAGGGAAGGGCGGCGATAACCAGTAAGCTGATAAAGGTCATCAGGGGTAAGAAAACGTTGGCTTTGTCCGCTCATCGTATAGCTCTCCACTTAACCGGCTGCACCCGGCTATCTCTTATAGAAAATGCAAGATGAACATCCACCACGGAGTCCATCATTGCAGGTACGACATCTCTTTGTTTCAGTGTTATACAGCTGGTGGACCATCTCCTTAGGCATGAGAACCGGCATCGGCACACGGATGACCAACTTCCTGAGCCTGTCTATTTCAGCGGCGTGCTCGATGGCGATTTGCTTCCAGTCCTGCGCTTCGGCGATCCACCAGGCGATATCGGCCTTGAGGCGGCGCAAGCGCCGCTGTTTGAGTTTGCTCACCATGTCCACCCCGCCTGGTCGATTACGCCCCAGGTGAGGAGCACGAACATCACGGCGTCGAATGGGTTAGACATCAATCGTCATCCTCGTCATCCTCGTCATCATCTTCATCGCAGGATGCGAGTAGAGGATTCATTCGGCGGCCTACTTGGCTGGCGTAGCCGCGTCGACCGAGGTTGTGCAGCACTCCGTAGATTTCGAACATCTCTGTTCTTTCGTCGCCAATATCTAGCTCACAGGCCAGTGTGTGGCATTCAGTAGCGAGCGCCGATATCTTCTTAAGCAATTCGGATTTACTCACGGCTTCACCTCCTGCTGAGGTGCTGCTGCATTCTCGGCCGCCATTGCAGCATCGATTTGCTCGCGCAATTTTGTGGCGTGATGATCATCCTGTTCATCCGTGATGGCTTGAGACCATAAAATATTATGGCTTCCGTAAACTAGCGGCTCGCGGACGTTCACAGTTTTTGAGACAAGCCAGTCCATGCGCTGAACGTCATCCGGAATCACCGGAGAGTTGAGTTGTTCGGAATTACCGAACGACTGAAGCATGGCGGCGCGGCAGGCGTTACCTTTGCGCTCATACTGAATTCCATGCACAGCTAACACAGCCATCAACTTTTCTATCTGAACAACGATACCCTCACTGCTGATGAATTCATTCGGTAGTTTCACTACTGGCGATGACTGCGGATTAGCGTATAGCGGTATACGACGGTGACTTTGCACTCTGTCGCCATCTGAAAGTTGATACCAATCGCCTGGTTTATCTGAGTAGAAATAACCAACCGGTTCCGCTTCGAGCGATGCCAGCGCGATTTCCGATGAACGCAGTTCAAGTTTCAGATAGTCACGATAGCCACGATCAATATGCATGCTGGCTATAAGACCCTTCCGATGTTCAATCCGCGTGCGCAAATGCTCGACCAGCTGCTCTTTGGTGAATTCTCTGGTAATAGTGCTCATGGATTAGTCCTCTCCTTGGATGCGGATGCCTGATAGCCAGTTACGAATTCCGATATACTCTGCGTTCCTGAAGCCGCTTTTGGCGTAGATGAATGGCAGTCGAAGGTTATGTCCGTTACATGCCAGATAGTCTTTGCAGCCCTTCTCGGTGAAGCAGCAAGTAACAAATTCATCAATCTCTTTCACTGCAACCCTGCGCCACTTTTCGGGCGTCTCGCGGAAGTTTTCGTGAAGCAATTCCAGACGCATTCTTTGGCGCTGAGTGGCCTCATTTCCATCCTCATCAATCCACACGATGCGGGAATGGTCATAGTCTTCATGAGTAACAATTTCCCTCTTCTGGTACACGCAAAACATTGGATCAGATGTGACCCTGTTATCCTGCGTTCGAATGTTTTCACCTATGACGCTGAATGCGTTGGGAGCAGTCCTCGCCTCCAGCTCAGCAATCCGCTTATCTGCGGCTTCCCATTTCGCGTGCAGCAACGAATAGTTTTCGCTGACTGTCTTAATGACGTGACGCAGATTATCTGCATCCATATCGTCAACAACTGGCAGCAGCATGTTCGGCGTGAGAATGTCATTCAGGCGCTTGTCTTTGGCTTCCAGCTCATCCAGCAGCGCCAGCACGGCTTTTGGGTTAGCTGCGGCGATGAATATCGCATTACGCTTTTCTGGCGATGAAGCGATAATGTCTTCTTTGGTGAAGGAGAATTTACCGTGAGTAATTCCATTAAATTTCGTTAATGCCATTCTCCATGGGCCTGGTGTCGCCTTCTCAGCTGCTTCACGCAGCGCCTGTTTGTCGATGTTGCTCATTGGTCGGCCTCCTCTATGCGCTTAAATTCGATTACCCAGACCCATGGGTTGAACTGCCAGCTTTCAGCGCCGTAGATGGATTGCCAGGTCTGGCCGTACCATGAACGGGAAAAATCAGGGAACCCGTGCTGCTGAGAAACTGCATCGATTGATGGGTGGCTTTGTGGGGCGCCTTCCGCTACGGCATCTGCCTGGCTAATATCCTGCAATCGCTCAACTCGCACGCCGACAATTTCCAGCGTGATGCGACTGGCCCAGCGCGGCATGTGAATGGAAGGCGTCCAGCGTATTTCATCAACCGGCGGCACATTCTCGTAATGAGCTGGAACGTGCTCAGGGTAATTCGCGCGATAAAGTTTCAGGTCCGGCGCGCCAGCACCAGCTTCTGCCCACGTTTCGCGCACCCAGATGCGATCGCCGACGGAACCGAAGGGGCAGCGAAGAGCATCGTTGATCATGTCTGAAACGTGGATGCTTTGACCGGGCTCGTACATTACAGGTTGTGGCTTGATGATTCGCCGCGTCTGCGTCTTCCTGCCGTCGAGAATGGCGCGAACCATCTCAGAGTTGAAAATCATTCCGCGCTCTTTCATGAGCGCACTCCTTTGCGAAGCTCGTCGGCGAAGTTCTCAGCATCTGCGGCCATGCCAGCAGCCTCTTCAGACATCCTCATGCTTCGGCTGCGCAGAGCCTGCTGTCGTTCTCGCTTATGTGCGGCAAACATTTCCACACCCTGCGCCCGCACTTCAGCCAGGAAAACATCTGTCTCCGGGGTTTTCTTCATGACGTAGACAGTGTCCTCTCCAGCCTCATGCCCGCAAATGTAGCCATGTAACACCGGTTGATATGTTTCACGTCCAAACAGCCCAAGGCGCTCACCCAATTCCTGAATATCAGCACCATCCAGCGATGCACCATCAGCAGCAGCACGGAAGCAGGTTTTGACAAAATCCTTCAGCCCCGCATTCTCCGCAGCCAGCGCCGAAGCATCATCACGAACCTTACGAAGTTCCAGAACTGCAACCTGAACTGCATAAGCGAACATAGCGGAAGGGCGGTTACAATCGATCTCAGCATCGCGCTGCATATTGACTGCAACAGTCATCAGTTCATCCAGTTGTTCGCCGGTCATTGGTTTATTGGTTGTCATGATTATTTTCCTGCTGCAGTTTGTATTGCTTAACGAAGTGGGCCACAGCTTTAGACTGGCTCGCCACAATTTGCTTATCGCCTAAATCCAGTGTGACGTTCTTCCCGCGATAGATAACGGCTTTTCCAATATCCTTACCGTCCATCCTTACGTAGAGAACCTTCCCTATAATTTCTGTGGTAGGAACTGGCTGAGAAAGTCGGTATGTTTCACGCGCTTCTGCAATCGCTTTGTGCTCATCCATAATTGCCAGCGCTTCAGCAAGGGCAGCGCCTTCTAAAGTGAAAACACCTTCATCACTGATAGCGGCCAGGGCCATCAGCTCAACGAAGCGGCGCGCGTTCTTTACGCTGAGTTCCGGAGCGATAGAACTGCGGGTAACTCTCGTTTTCCCCTGGGCAGCTGCTACTGCCTTATCGTGCTGAAGAACTTTTCCTGCCTGTTCTCCATATTCCATAACGCGATCAACCGCGACATCGACTGACACAGCACCGGATTTAACCTCCTGCTGAACGTCATGGTTCGCCGTACTGAGGAGCAGCAGCTTCTCAACGGTGGCCACAGACTTATTGACCAGTTTCGCTATCTCGCTGGTGGTCTGGTTAAAAGCGTTATGAAGCTCCTGAATAACCGCAGCCTGTTCCATATCGGAAAGTGGCAGCTGGTTGTTACTGGTCATGATGCGCGCCAGACGCTGAACATCGTTACCGTTGAACGGCATGATGTGGATGCGGTCTACTGGCTTGCCAGCTTCAGCACAGCGCGCATAGCAGCGACGACGGCGGTGACCTTCAACAACCCACACACCACCTTCATCACGAGCGATAACTTCCAGTGGAGGAACGGAACCGCCGTTCATCAGGTAGTTGAACAGGTCATCATCAGCCAGGCGGGTGCGCTCATCGTCTTCACGCTTGTTGAAACCTTCACGAACATGGATATCGGAAAGGGCGATAAACATTCCTGTATCGGTGCGCTTAATGCTCCCGTCACGGGTCATCTGTTTGAATGAGTTAGCCATGCTTAACATTCCCCGCGCGCAGGTTGGAAGAATGCAGATTAAGGATGTTGAGAACAGCAACAACACCAGGTGCCTGATGGTTAATCAGTGAAATAACAATCTGGACAGCTTCATCAATACTGTCTGCTGCAAGTTCCCGAGCAACAACATCAGTTGCCGTAGTTGGGAGGGTGTGAACGAGCTTGATAGCTTCGAAAACATCTTCATCGTCACTTGAAGTGAAGGTGTCGTGGATACTCTGAACACCAAATTTCAGCGCGCAGTTTTCTTTTGCCAACTCCTTACGCTGCTCCATCGACTCGCAAAGCGCAACGCTGGTTTGGTCAAGACGGTTTGCGAGCTCATTCATCAGCTGACATGAGGCAGTAGGGAGGTATACAGCCGCTTTACGGGCAAGAGCAACAAGCGTCTCCCTGGTCATACGTGGTTGTAACTCTGTGACGTTCTGTGTGTTCGTCATGGATAGTTTCTCCGTGTTATAAGCGCTCTGCACAGCGCTTAATTTTGGTTGCACGAATCCCTCGCCGATTGGCGAAAAAACATAAAGGGGTTTCGTTTTAGTAAGCACCCAACCAGGGCACTTAGTGAAACGGGCGGCTGCAACCGCCAGTTAGCTTCTCCACAATTGGGAGCGCGTTCTCCTGAGTTGATCTAACGACTGAGGCCTCTCAAGGAACCGGCTGAACGCGCTTTCAGTTGTGAAAAGGGGCGGTCGACATTAAGGACATTCACAACTGCCGACCGCCAAGACTACACACAGCAATGAAACTTTTGCCTGTCTTTTCACCACATCAGGCTCGGTGGTATTCTTGGAGTTCTCACACAACCAAGAAAATGAAAAACATGAACAATCCTTTATCCAACCTTCAGTTGGATGTTTGGTACAAGGTGCTGATCGTCATTTGCACGATCGTATTCCTCTCTACCGCTGGTGGACTGCTACCAAAATTACCTACAAATTCAGCGCTTCTTATTTCTCTTGGCGGCGTATTTTTTTGCTGTGGTGAATGGAAAAATCATCCACGCTACACAATCCTCGAAGAGGCCATGGGCCAAAGATTTCTTGGTACTGGCTTCAAGCGCAAATTCAGTATCACAGGCACCATTCTTTGCTTGCTTGGTGCTTATCTGATCTACAAGGGAATCATGCCACTTTTGTAGGTCACAACCGCATTTAGGGCACTTGCTATAAACAGGTGTAAACATCATCCCTTTAGGGAGATTTACCATCTTTCTGTTTGCACTAGTGCTCATACTGCCTACCCACAATGGTTACTGTTGATGATTTGAATATACAAAACGTATTCATTTAGGTCAATACGATTTGTATACAAAAATCGTAGTTAACATTATGTATTTGTTTTTTAACGAAAGAATTGTTGTAGAAAGTTGCGTATAGGACTATTTAGACGGGGAGCGAAGTATGATTCATATAACCCAGCGGGTAGCTGGGCATAGTATGATTTCTAGATAAGTCGTAGCTTAGTTTCAACGGCAACACCAATGATTCGACAGTTTCCATTGATTGGAACAAGTGGCCATTGCGGATTTAGTCCTTTTAAATATTTTTGGCCCCCATCAATGATCAATTTTTTGAAAGTAGCTTCATTTGTATCTGATAGTTTTGCAATCACCAAGCTACCGTTTATAGGATCTCTTCCTGTATCGAACAAGACAAAGGTACCCTCAGGAATACTCAGGCCAACTGGTGCTGTCATAGAATCACCTTCAACTTCCAGCCAGAATGCCTCTCCCTGGATATGGGCATCAGACTCAAGCCACAGATCGATATCTTTCAGGGTGTAAGCTTCTACAGCTTCCCCCCAGGCCCCAGCTTTGACGCTACTCAATACTGGATACTTTTTACCTGGCTTATACCTGCCAACGTACTCAACATCCCCTTTGATGGTTTCATCAACTATTAAACCACCCGCACCAACAGAAAAATTTTTTTTCCCTAAAAACTCTAGGATTCGTGCGATCTCCTGCAGGCTAGGCTCACGCCGAGCATTCAACCAATGGCTTACTGCACCTTTGGTTATGCCAAGATGTTCTGCCATCTGCTCTTGAGTAATTCCCTGTGATTTCATCAGGGATTTAGCTAGGTCGTACCATTTCATCGTCATACCAAAATAATACAACCTGTATACTTTTAATCGAGTCACAAAATGTATATCTCACTTGTGAATTTAAGATACAAAATGTATATTCATATCGTTAACGGGAGAACGTAATGAATAATCTTCGAGCAATAAGAACAAAGCTGGGTATCACACAAAGGCACTTAGCAAGTGCACTTGGTGTAACAAAAGGGGCTGTTTGTCACTACGAAAACAGCAAAAGGAAAATGAACATCGATCAGTGCCGTGCAATCGTTTCTGCCCTCAATGATTTCGGTGCAGAAGTCAGTATCGATGATGTTTTCCCACCTCTGCAGTCTAGTGAAACGGCTGCATAAACATAACTACCAAAGGAAAAACAACATGGTAGAGCAAAGCCTGAAAGAAGTAGTGAAAGCGATGTGTAAAGCGTACCCCGGAGGCCGTGAGGCTATGGCCGGTGCTCTCGGCATGTCAGTGACGCAGTTTAACAACAACCTGTACGAGAAGAACGGCTGCCGCTTTTTCGAAGTGAACGAGCTGGAGGCGATGGAAGACATTTCAAACACGTCTCTCCTGGCTGATTACTTCGCGCAACGTCGCGGCGCTCTGCTGGTGGACGTACCGCAGCTTGAAGACCTTGACCGTGTAGATCTGTTTACCCACGCAATGAGAACTGCAGCAGCACGTGGTCAGGTAGATCAGATTATCCAGAAAGCCCTGGAAGACGGAGTTATTGAACCGCATGAAGCCGATGAGATTCACGAGCATCACCGCCGTCACCTGGCAGCGCGTGAAGAAGAAATCCGCGCGATTGTCGCGCTGTTTAGCCGTAAGAAAAGCCAAAAGAAGTGACGCCCGCGAGTGTGCAGCTCCGGGCGTCGTGGCGTGTCGTATTCAGTGGAGAAACTAACGCATGAACAGTTTAAACCGATTGAGACCAGCGAAGCAATTCAGATGCCTTCCACTGGTGGGAAAAGACTCTCCCTTCGGCTATGTGGAGAGATTAAACGACCAGGCTGGTGCGAACAACTACCAGCCTGAGAACGCGATGGTAGAGGCTTTTGCTCAGATGAACGAGAAGGGGCGTGAGGAATGGCTGAAGTTAACCGGCGATTCAAAGACCACTACGGCGTCCCGGTCCATGTCATCAGGTGGGAGCCACAGACTCGACGCGTTATATACCTTCGCGAAGGGTACGATCATGAGTGCTTCAGCCCTCTTGAGCAATTCCGGCGTAAATTTACAGAGTTAAAGGACGACCATGAGCCTGTTGATGCCATCCCGGCCGATAGTGATAAACCCTGACCTTGCGTACAGCATTGGCCTGAACGAGGCTATTGCGTTGCAGCAGGTTAACTACTGGCTTAAAGAAACCACCTCCGGACTGGAGCGTGACGGCGTGCGCTGGATTTACAACACCAACGAGCAGTGGCTGGAGCAGTTTCCGTTCTGGTCTGAGTCTACGCTGAAGCGCACATTCACCCGCCTGAAGCAGCTCGGCGTACTCAAAATTGAGCAGCTGAACAAATCTCAGCGCGACATGACGAACTACTACACGATCAACTACGAAAGCGAGCTTTTAGATGAGGTCAAAGTGACCAAATCGAAGAGTTCAAAATGCACTCTTCCATCAGGTCAAAATGAACCGATGGAAGAGGTCAAAGTGAAACGCTCCAACGGGTCAAAACGAACCGCTCTCATCAGGTCAAATTGCACTGATGTTCTTACAGAGAATACAACAGAGAATACTACAGATATTAAAAAACCTATTTGTCCGGTTGCGCCGCAACCAGACGGTGATGTGTTGATCACCGATCAGGCTAAACAGGTTTTGGTTCACCTGAACCTGGTGACTAACTCCAAATACCAGGTATCAAAAAACTCCCTGCAAAACATCAGAGCCAGAATTGGGGAAGGATTCACCGTCGAAGAGCTCTCACTCGTTGTTGACTACTGCAACGCCAAGTGGAGCGAAGATCTCACGATGTCCGCATACCTACGCCCACAGACGCTTTTCCAGCCTACCAAGTTCCCTGGCTACCTGAAGTCCGCGAACAGTTGGGCAAATGCCGGGAGACCAGCACGAGTTAACGGGAAATGGGTTCGCGAAGATGACGTGTTTAAAACCAGTTTCAAAACCACTGATTACAGCAAGACACCAGCGGGTTTCAGGGGGATAAACTCATGAGCTTTCTCAAAACAATTCAGCTGTTCGTGGCCAACAACCCTGGACTGACGAACAAAGAGATCGCTGCAGCACTCCCGGAGTATGCCTTGCACAGTGTTCAGCGTGCTGTATGTCGCCTTGTCATGCTTAATCGTGCTGAGCGCAAAGGCGAACGTCACAACTTTCGTTACTACGCTAAAGCGCCGGAAGGTCCTATTGGGCCTATCACTCCACGAATGCCGGTTGAGAAATCAGAAGTAATTCCTGAGCCAAAGCAGGAAGCCGCACCAAACCCGGCAGTCATTGCGATGATGGCAAAGGCTAAAGAGTTATCTGACAAGGGACTTTATCTGCGTGCTGCTACCGTTCTGATGGAGGCATTCAATCGCTCAAAGAACGAAACCATGCGAGCCAAAATTCTCAAAGAGCGTAAGCGCTGCCTGAGTATGGCGCCGATGGTTAAAACCACCGGGGATGGCTGGTGTCTGGCTGGCCGAGCGAGGAACGTCTGATGAAATACTCTCTGATTTACGCTGACCCAGCCTGGCTCTATGACAACAAAGCCAGCAACGGTGCAGCAGAAGACCACTACGACACGATGAAGCTGATCGACATGAAGCGTCTTCCAGTGTGGGACCTTGCTGCCGATGATGCTGTTCTGGCCATGTGGTTCACCGGAACGCACACCCGCGAGGCTATTGAACTGGCTGAAGCATGGGGCTTTAAGGTCCGCACAATGAAGGGCTTCACATGGGTTAAGTTCAACCCGCTGGCAGAGCAGCACATCAACAAAGCGCTTCAGGCTGGTGGAGTGGAGGACTTTTACGACTTTCTCAACCTTTTGAACGCGCAGACGCGCATGAACGGCGGCAACTACACCCGAGCCAATACCGAGGACATGCTGATCGCCACCAGGGGGAATGGACTGGAACGCCAGTGCGCCAGCATCAAGCAGGTTATCTATAGCCCACTCGGAGAGCACAGCCAGAAACCAGCAGAGGCCCGTTTCCGCCTAGAGAAGCTTTACGGTGACGTACCTCGCATCGAAATGTTCAGCCGTTGCGGTGCGCCAGGCTGTGACCATTGGGGAAATCAGGCCGAGCAAGCAGCAGTTGAATTGATTCCAGGCGTTGCTGTTCCGGTGACAAATAACCGGGAGCATGCAGCATGATAAAACTATCAACCGAGCAGGATAACGCGGTTCGTGATGTTGCTCGTCAATGCAGCACCGCGCTTAAGAAAGCCATCGTTGAGAATCCATCAGCAGGGTGGAACTCAATAGCAACGCCGATCCTGAAGGAATATCACGAGAAGGTTAAGCCTATGGGGGTCAGCCTAATGATGTTCTACAGCATCATCGGGCGGCTTAACGGTCGCTTTGGCCGCTACAAGGGTCGTATTGGGGAGGGCTCATGAACGAGTTAACGCCGCGTCAAAGTGAAGTGTATGAAGCTATCAAGGTTCACATTGAAAAGGTCGGCTTCCCGCCAACGTTGATAGAGCTTGCTGAATTGATTGGTTGCTCATCACAGAACGCTGCTGCTGAGCACGTTAAGGCGCTAAAGAAAAAAGGTTACCTCTCCGTTGCTCCTGGCGTTGCCAGGGGCATGACCGTCGTCAAAACAGAATTGGACGTTGATCCGGTAGCGATCATTAAAGACCTGTTATCCGGTGGAGAAAAGGCCAGAGATAACGCTGTTCAATGGCTGAAAAAACAGGGAGTGACTTTATGAAACTGGTGCTCCCGTTCCCGCCGAGCGTAAACACCTACTGGCGAGCCCCGAATAAGGGGCCGTTAAAAGGTCGTCATCTTATCAGCGCCAAAGGCAGGGCATATCAAAGCGCGGCATGTGTGGCCATAGTTGAGCAGTTGCGGTTCCTTCCAAAACCTTCAACTGCACCGGCTGCAGTCGAGATTATGCTGTACCCACCGGACGAACGCCGCCGCGATATCGACAACTACAACAAGGCCCTGTTTGACGCTCTCACTCACGCAGGTATCTGGGAGGATGACAGCCAGGTGCAGAGAATGCTGGTGGAGTGGGGGCCGAAAGTACCTGGTGGACGAGTAGAGATATCGATCAAGAAACATGAACCTCTGGCGGGTGCAGCCGCCTGATAAGTGGAGAAGAGCATGAATCAGATGAATATCACCGTAATGTGTCATACTCACCACGTCGCCGCGATGGGACAGCAAATAACTATGTCCAGCCGTGAGATTGCTAAGCTGGTCGACTCACGACACAGCAACGTCTGTGTGACCATCGAGCGCCTCATGAATTCTGGCGTAATTGGGGGGTATGCTGCATTGCAGTACACCCACCCTCAAAACCAGCAGGTTTACCATTACTACGAAGTTAACAAGCGCGATAGCTACGTTATCGTCGCGCAGCTTTGCCCTGAGTTTACCGCCCGCCTTGTTGACCGCTGGCAGGAACTGGAGAGCGGAGCCGGGATGGTTGTGCCTCAAACTCTACCTGAAGCACTCCGCCTGGCCGCCGATCTTGCCGAACAGAAACAGCGCCTGAGTGAAGAGCTGGCCATCGCCGCACCAAAGGCAGAATTTGTTGATCGCTACGTCAAAGCTACTGGCTCAATGACGTTCCGGCAGGTTGCCAAGCTCCTGAACGCCAAAGAACCTGAGTTCGCGATGTTCCTCATTGAGAACGGCATCATGTACCGGCTAAACCGTGTGCTTACACCAAAGAGTAAACACATCGAAGCAGGGCGCTTTGAAGTGAAGACCGGCACCACCAACCAGACCAACTACACATTCAATCAGTCTCGCTTCACCGCAAAGGGCGTGCGCTGGATTGGCGGCCTGTGGGCTGAACATATCGCTAAGGGGCAAATCGCGTGAGAGCCATACTGACACCTGAAGTTGCGCCAATGTCCGGGGTGGTGCTGTTCCGCCCTGGTAACGAGTTGCTGTGGCTGTTCCGTCGTGGCCGGGTAGTGATTGAAATCCCATCAGAAGCAATCAAGCATCTTCCATCTGGTCTTATTCCGGAAGCGCACCAGCCACTGACAGATGATGTCAGCATGCAGGAGCTTTTTCTGAATGAGAGAGTAATTCAGCGTGCTGGTGGTCTTAGCGGCCTTGATGCCTGGCTGGAGCGTAAATTCGAATGTCAGTGGCCCCATAATGAATGGCACTCAAAGGACTTTACGGTGATGCGTCATACCCCCGGAAGCATTAGCCTCTGCTGGGGCTGTGATAACCAGTTACGTGAACAAACCTCTGAAAGACTGGCAGGAATTGCCATGCAGAACCTGGTAAAATGGCTGCTCGAAAGGGTGAATATTATGCTGGGCTTTGGCGCTGACCACACCCTGACGCTTCCAGAGTTCTGCTGGTGGATGGTACGTAACGATCTGGCTGACCTTATTCCTGAATCAGTGGCTAACCAGGCACTCAGGATTAAGCCTGAATCGCACAGTTCAGTGATGCGGGAAAGCGACATTGTTCCGTCATTACCGGCTACAGAAATCCTCCAGGAGAAAGTTAAGAAGATAGTCTCGGTGAAGGTCGATCCTGAATCACCGGAATCTTTCATGCTGAGGCCAAAGCGCCGTCGCTGGGAGAACGACAAATACACCCGCTGGGTGAAGTCTCAGCAGTGCAGTTGCTGCAATAACCCGGCAGACGACCCCCACCACCTGATAGGCCACGGGCAGGGTGGAATGGGTACCAAAGCGCATGACCTGTTTGTGATACCGCTGTGCAGAGCGCATCACGATGAGTTGCACGCTGATCCTGTGGCATTTGAAGCGAAGCACGGCGACCAGTTGGTGCTGTTGTTTCGGTTTTTAGATCGTGCGCTGGAAATCGGCGTACTGGCGTAAGTGGAGACGCAACATGATCAATCCTTCAGAAGTTGGCAAATCCGGCGAGATGGTTCGCCTTCGCACTCTCGAAAGCATCTGGGTACAGGGTAAGCTCCGTATGTGGGGTCGCTGGTCTTATATCGGTGGTGGCTCAGGCGGAAACATGTTCAACCAGCTGCTTGCGTCCGGGAAAATTACCAAGACCGCAATCAACGATGCGCTGCGCCGCATGAAGAAATCCGGCATCACTAAACCTGAACTGGAAGCTTACCTGCGCGAAATCCTCGACAGCAAAAACAAAAGCGGCCTGGCGTTCTGCTCAGACGAAGAGGGGCTTAAGGTGGATGGTGTAATTGCGTCAGTCCTGATGAATGACGACTACCGATCGCTTTATGGCGTCATTGTGGACCGTCACAGACTTCGCAAGAGCAAGCTTCAGATGGCGAACGAGCTTAATGCCAAACACCCTGACTGGACCCTCATAACATGCCGCCGCCGAATCGACACATGGATAAGTTTGGCAGAATCGATCCTGTACGCTCCACTTTGTGACGCGTTTGACACAAATGGCGACAGATTTAAGTTGCAGAGTGAGCAAGAAAGTGCTTAAATTGTGTTAAGCTCGGGACGTTAAAGCGAATTGAGCTACAAAACATAAAGAACCCGCTAAGTCGCGGGTTTTTTTATATCTTAATGAGCCTGCAATGCTTTATGGCTTTTGGAGCCTTAATAAATATAGGGCTCAAAATGGTATCAACAGGTGTTACGCTCCTTCTTTGCCAGATTGCCCTGTACTCTTTCTGATAAGAATATTTAATATCTTTTGTTTGAGCAGGGTGTAACTTAGTATCTATAAAGTAAGGATATTCCTTATCCATATAAGTGATTTCGCCATGCCAAGCAATTTCACCTGCTGTTCGTCTTATCTTATTTGTCAAGGCATTGATAAATAAGATAGGGTTAAAAATCTCTATGCAAGTGTCGCAATCAAATTCATTCATCGCTTTTCTGCTTGGTTCTGTAGTCATGCAGAAAACATAGAAATCTTCCGAACTAATTTCACGGACTAACTTTATACCAGTTATTGATGAACCAGCACCTAAATCCATAAACCCATTGAGAAATGATGATTGCGATTCAGTCATTTCATCAATATACAAAGTCTGGTCTATGTCCATAAATGGGAAATGAGAACCTTCTTTTTTATCTCCGATGGCTTCATTAAAAGTCTCGTTTTTTTTGAAATCTAAAAGAGTTCCTATTCTCAATGTACCATTCTGGAAAAACATTTCCGCATGTTCTGATTTTATGTATTTGTAAAGCAAATCTCTTACCTCCTATTAGATGGTATGTATTTTATTCAAATATGTATTTTGAACCTTTACAGATAAAAAGAAAACTTTCCCCTCAATTTTTATGAGAGGACTCACGGCAATAAGAGGGGGCTAAATGTCCGATCCTGTTTCTGGCACTACGGTAGCGGCTGGTGGTCTGATGGGGGCCAGCATGTTCGGTCTGGCAACTGGCATAGATTACGGTGTGGTGTTCGGCGCATTCGCTGGTGCGGTGTTCTACGTCGCTACGGCGGTAAACATCAGTCGACTTAAGCTGGTGGGCTACTTCATCACCTCATTCATCTTCGGCGTTATTGGCGCGCCTCTGCTTGGCTCTTACTTCTCCAAATGGACGGGGTATAGCGACAGGCCACTTGATGCGCTGGGCGCGGTAATCGTAGCCGCTATTGCTATTAAGCTGCTGACGTTCGTCAACAGTCAGGATTTGGGTAGCCTGTTTGGAATTCTCTCACGTTTACGTGGTGGAGGGGCCAGCAATGGTAACAAGTGATCCGAGTGCAATGGTGAATGCACTTATCTGTGGGGTGATCGTACTTGCTCTGATGTTCTACCAGCGCGGTGGGGCGAGACATCGCCCTCTGATATCGCTGATGGCTTATTTTACGGTGCTGGTATACGCCAGCGTCCCTTTCCGTTATCTGTTCGGCCTGTATCATGAATCGCACTGGTTCGTGGTGCTGGTGAACGTCCTGATATGCGCCGCCGTTCTCTGGGCTCGGGGAAACGTAGCGCGCCTGGTTGATGCACTGAGGCACTAATGAACCAATCACAATTCCAAAAGGCGGCTGGGTTAAGCGCCGGGTTAGCTGCGCGCTGGTTTCCACATCTGGATTCTGCAATGAAAGAGTTCGGCATTACGGCATCGCTGGATCAGGCCATGTTTATCGCTCAAATGGGGCACGAGTCTGGGGGATTTACCCGGATGGTGGAAAGCCTGAACTATGCGGTAGAGAACCTGGTACCGACATTCGGTAAGCACCGTATCACTGAGCAGCAGGCCTCAGTACTCGGCAGAACGGCAACGCAACCGGCCAATCAGAAAGCAATAGCCAATCTGGTTTACGGCGGGGAATGGGGTAAAGAGTATCTGGGGAATCAGGTTACTGGTGATGGCTGGAAATATCGCGGACGCGGACTGAAGCAAATCACTGGGCTGAGCAATTACCGCAGCTGTGGGCAGGCTCTGAAACTGGACCTTGTTACCCAGCCTGAGCTGCTGGAGCGGGACGAGTACGCTGCACGCTCCGCTGCATGGTTCTATGTCTCTCATGGTTGCCTTCTTCATTCCGGCGATGTTGAGCGCGTGACACTGCTTATCAATGGTGGTCGTAACGGGCTGGATAAACGCCGTGCGCTGTTTAACCTGGCAAAATCAGTGCTGGTGGTGTGATATGACATCAAAGATATTTCTGGCACTTTCCACCGTTCTTCTTCTCTCTGCTTGCGACAATGGGCCAGAGCCAGCCAAATCTACCATGGCAGTTTCCTCGCAACTTTCCTCTGATGCTGACCGCATCAAGGTGACAAAAATGTCAGAGTTTCGTGATGGTCTCGCCTATGACAATTGGCGCGGTGTTTATCTCATCCAGGACAAACAAACTGGACGTGAATACATCGGAATAAGTGGAATCGGCATATCGGAGGTTGGTTCTCATAGCCAACTGGTCGGAAAAGTCCAGCAGCAGGTAAGGGACGAACGATGAACCTTGAAATAATTTTAGGGCTGATATTTGCAGCGATTGCAGTGATTGCCGGAGCGTTTGGCATCGGTCATTCACGTGGTACCAGCAAAGCTGAGGCGAAAGCAGAGCAGCAGCGAACCGAAGAGAACGCCGCCGCAACGGTCGCTGTAGCAGAGCGCCGGGTAGAGACAACGAAAGAGGCCAGCAATGCACAGCAGACTGTTAACCATATGCCTGATGACGATGTTGATCGCGAGCTGCGTGACACGTGGAAGCGTCCCGGTGGTGGTTGATACCGCCTGTGATTGGGTAAAGCCAATCTACCTGACCGATCATGATATTGACGTTATGGACCGCCAGACGAAGAAAGACATCCTGGCGCATAACAAAGCGTGGCAGGCGAACTGCCAGAAAGAAACCAGAGCCTCGCAATAGCGGGGCTTTTTACTAGCCGAGGAATCCCAATGACTGTACGTGCAAAATTTCAATGTAACAGCATCAATAAATCGCCAGATAACTCTTCTGCTGTCGTCAACCTGATGGCGGTAACGACCGGCAGTAAGGATAACGAAGCCTGGTCGAAGTATACCCCCAGCGGTCAACTGCAGATGGTCATCTCTAACCCAGCAGCTTTCGAACAGTTCGAGCAGGGGAAAGAATACTTCATCGATATTCAACCGGCTCAGTAACCATTACAAAGCTCACCTGCAGGTGGGCTTGATAATGGTTATTCCAAAAGAAGAATAAGGTCAGCAATATCCCTCAGATGAGATATTGCTGAGGGATATTCAGGAAATACCCATTTTTTTTGCCATTTCTTCAATCAGTAAATGCAACTTATAGCTTGTGGCTGAAATAGCTGCTCCGCACCCGGAGCAGCGCACGAAATAAAATTGGTGGTTGCTGCCAGATACTCTGGTTCTCATATCCAGTTCAAAACTCGTCGAATCGCATTTTGGGCATTTTGTGCTTGAAGCCATAATCAATTCCTTTGCAAAAGTGTGTGAAATCACAGTCTACGACAATCTTTGACAGGGTTATAGGACACAATGGAAGTTATTATTGATGGTACCCATTACGCCCCGCTTGAATCCAACCTGCCATTGATTGGCATTGCTATAACGACACATCAACGCCAAGATGTTTTGAAAAGAGCACTTGAGCAGCATCTGAGGCACCTGCCAGCCTGTGCGCTGGTGGTGGTTATCGATGATGGTTCAAAACCTGCAGCGGTAGTGCCCGACGGCGTGCAGCTGCTTCGCAATGAAACATCACTCGGCATTGTTGCTTCGAAGAACGCCAGCCTTTCAGCCCTGATGGATGCCGGGTGCGAGCATCTATTCCTTTGGGATGATGATGCCTGGCCCATCGCCGATAACTGGCATCTTCCATACATCGAGTCACCAGAACCCCATCTGGCTTATCAGTTTCTTGACCTTGCTGGACCACGAAAGATTAACGATATGACCGTCCTGTACCGGGATGATAAGCATATCGCTTACACCGGGCAGCGCGGTGTGATGCTGTATTACCATCGCAGTGCAATCGAGAAGGTCGGAGGATTCGATCCGGTATACGGTCGCGGCATGTACGAACATCCTGACCTGGCCCTTCGGATTCACAATGCTGGTTTAACGTCCTGGGCGTTTGCTGATGTGGTTGGCTCTGAAAAGCTGATTCACTCAATGGACGAGTATGAAGAAGGCGCCCGCAGCATACCGAGACCTGAACGTGAAGCGCTCGATAAAAGGAACGCTGTGATTTATGGCCAGCGCCGTGATTCAGGATATACAGGCTATGCCGAGTATCGTTCTCAGCGCGACGTGGTTATAACAACGTTGCTTACCAGCCAGCCAGACCCGCAGCGCGGTACGAAAATGGCGGCCGCACCTGACATGCTGACCAAGTGGGCTGCCTCGCTTCGAAACTGTGGCCGTATCGCGCTGGTGGATGAACTTCAGACGGCACCGGCAGACGTTGAGCTGTATCGCGTTTCTGACGTGAAGATGAATGTCTACTTCCGGCGCTGGCTGCATATCTGGCAGCACCTGCGCGATCACCCTGAATACCGGTTCGTCTGGTGTACTGATGGTACCGATGTCGAAATGCTTCGCGCACCGTGGGAAGAAATGCAGCCAGGAAAGGTTTATGTCGGTTCAGAACCGAAGACATACGCGGACACCTGGGCAAAGCAGAATCATCCGGAGCGTATCTATCAGGAATTTATTGAAGCGCACCGCAACGATGTGATGTTTAACGCTGGTCTGCTGGGTGGCACCCGCGCTGATGTAATGGCGTTCTCTCACTGCATCATCCGTCTTTACTACCGGATCGAGAGTTATCGCTTCTGGAAGAAAGAACAGGCTGGCGCCGCGGTGGGTGACATGCTGGCGTTCGGTATTGTCGCGCAGTCATTCGCTGACAGGCTGGTCACCGGCCCTCTGGTTCATACCGTTTTCAAAACTGATGGTATCGGTAAGGAGGTCGCATGGTGGAAACACAAGTGAAGTTTGTTGTGGTTGGCCATCACTCTCGCATAGGTTATGCGCAACGACTTGCCGCGCTGCTGGATGCTCATCTTCTGATTGATGACGGTAACCACGGTGCTAACTGGAATCATCGTCGCGCGCTTGAGTGGGCTGCAGAGCAAACCTGCCGGGTAGTGGTGCTGGAAGACGACGCGCTGCCGGTACCTGGATTCACCGAAAAGGTAACCGACTGGTTAGTACGCTGCCCAGATGACCTTCTGAGCTTTTACCTCGGTACTGGTCGGCCTCCTCAGTATCAGATGCAAATAGCCGAACGGCTAATCATTGCTGATAAAGCTCGATATGAATTCATTTCGTTTCCTCGCCTGATTCATGGTGTTTGCTACAGCGTGCCGCATCACCGTATAAGCCGTGTGCTATCTCGATGGGACAGTGATAAGCCTGCCGATTTTGCAGTGGGTGATGCTTGGGGTGGCTCAGTGATCTATCCGTGTTACTCGCTGGTGGACCATGCTGACGGCGAGCCGGTTGAGCGTCACCCTGACTCAGCGCCACGCACAGAACGCCGCCGGGCGTGGAGGTTAGCCTGATGCCTGCGTTAATACCGAGAGCATGCCGTAAGCGTGGCTGTCCTGGCACAACCACAGACCGCTCAGGCTATTGTCCCAAGCACCTTAACGAAGGCTGGCAGCAGCATCAGCGAGGACAGAGCAGGCATCAGCGAGGTTATGGCAGCAAGTGGGACAGGCTGCGCCCAATCGTTCTCGACAGAGATAAACACCTTTGTCAGGAATGCCTGCGAAATGGAAGGTATACACCCGCTGAGACGGTGGACCACATCACCGCCAAAGCAAATGGGGGGACCGATGACCTGTCCAACCTCGAAAGCCTCTGCAAGCCTTGCCACAGGGCGAAGACAGCGGTCGAAAGACTCAAATGACATCAATTCTCATTTGAATCGACCGATGGGGAGGGCGGGTTGAAAGTTCAGGAACGACGCGCCAAAGGACCGCCGCCTAACCTCTTTTCACATCGCCGCAGGTTAGAAAACTTTTTTATGGGGTCCCCCACTCGATGATTAATAGGAGTTTTCGATTATGTCTGGACCACCGAAAACCCCGACCCATCTACGTTTGGTGAGGGGTAACCCATCAAAACGCCCGATCAATGAGAACGAACCAAAACCCGTTGCAGGGGTACCCCCAACGCCGAAGCATTTCGACAAGCAGGGGAAATACTGGTTCAAGCGGATGGCCGACGAGCTCGATGCTATCGGTGTGATGTCCCAACTGGACGCCAGAGCCCTTGAGCTTCTGGTTGAGGTTTACACCGAGTACCGGCATCACTGCGATACGCTGGAGAGAGAAGGCTACACCTACGCCGTATATAGCGACGAAGAGCCAGACGAAGGCAAAGAGCGAGAGATTCGCATGATCAAGGCTCACCCGGCAGCCGTCATGAAAGCTGATGCCTGGAAACGTCTGCGTGCCATGCTCGGTGAGTTCGGCATGACGCCAGCCAGCCGCTCTAAAGTGAATGCAAAAGGTCCTGATGCGGTTGATCCGTTGGCCGAGTTTATGAAAGCGAGGGATTAATGGCTAAGGTTGCAGAAGGCATCCGCTACGCCGATAGGGTGGTGGCGGGAGAAATTATTGCCTGTGAGTATGTGCGCCTTGCCTGTCAGCGTTTTCTTGACGATCTGGCACACGGCGAAGAGCGCGGTATTTTCTTCAGTGAGCCGCGCGCGCAGCACATTCTGAATTTCTATAATTTTGTTCCTCACGTCAAAGGTGCGCTGGCAGGCCAGCCTATTGAGCTGATGGACTGGCATGTTTTCATCCTGATTAATATTTTTGGTTTTGTTATCCCGCTGGTTAACGAAGAGACGGGGGAAACCGTTCTGCGTAACGACGGCAGCGGTCGGCCGGTGATGGTTCGGCGTTTCCGTACAGCAGATGTTGAGGTGGCCCGTAAAAATGCCAAATCAACGCTTTGCTCCGGTGTGGGGCTTTATATGGCTGGCGCAGACGGCGAGGGCGGGGCGGAGGTTTATTCCGCTGCAACCACCCGTGACCAGGCGCGAATTGTTTTTGAAGACGCGAAAAATATGGTCAAGAAGGCGAAAGCCACTCTTGGCCGGATCTTCGAATTCAACAAGCTCGCTATCTACCAGGAGCAAACGGCCTCCAAATTCGAGCCTTTATCATCAGATGCGAACAACCTCGACGGCCTGAACATCCACTGTGCCATCGTCGACGAGCTGCATGCTCATAAAACCCGTGACGTCTGGGACGTTCTGGAGACGGCCACAGGCGCGCGCCTGCAATCGCTGCTTTTCGGTATCACCACCGCCGGCTTCAACAAAGAAGGTATCTGTTACGAACTACGCGATTACGCAATCAAGGTCCTGCGCGGCCTGGTTAAAGACGATACGTTTTTTGCCATCATCTACACCTTAGATGAAGGTGACGATCCCTTTGATGAAAAAGTCTGGCAGAAGGCGAATCCGGGGCTGGGTATCTGTAAGCGCTGGGATGACCTGCGCCGCCTAGCTAAAAAGGCGAAAGAGCAGGTTTCGGCCAGGATAAACTTTTTCACCAAACACATGAATATCTGGGTTACCGCTGAGTCTGCCTGGATGGACATGATGAAATGGGAAAAATGCGAGTTTATCGCCCCGCAGCACGAACTTAAAACCTATCCCTCCTGGGTGGGCGTTGACCTTTCAAACAAAATTGATATCTGTGCAGCCGCTAAAGTCTGGCGCGCACCAGGTGGCCACGTTCATGCGGATTTTAAATTCTGGCTGCCGGAGGGACGCCTTGATAAGTGTTCACGCCAGATGGCAGAGCTCTATCGTAAGTGGGCCGAGATGGACAAGCTGATCCTTACCGACGGGGATGTAATCGACCATGCTCAGATTAAGGAAGAGCTACAGGTGTGGGTTGCTGGAGAGAGTCTGAAAGAAATTGGCTTCGACCCGTGGAGTGCGACGCAGTTCAGCCTTGCGCTGGCAGAAGAAGGGCTGCCGCTGGTGGAAGTGCCGCAGACGGTTCGCAATTTCTCTGAGGCGATGAAAGAGGTCGAAGCACTGGTATACGGTGGCCGCTTCCATCACAGCGATCACCCGGTAATGAACTGGATGATGTCCAACGTAACCGTCAAACCTGACCGAAACGAGAACATTTTCCCGAACAAGTCCACACCAGAGGCCAAGATTGATGGCCCGGCGGCATTGTTCACAGCAATGAGCCGCGTTCTGGTTAACGGTGGCAACGACCAGCAGGATCTCTCCGGATTCTTCAATAATCCCATCATGGTAGGTTTCTGATGAAAAAAAACAAACAGCCAGGCAGGGTGAAAAGCGCTCTGCTTAACTGGCTTGGTGTGCCTATCAGCCTGACTACCGGCACGTTCTGGGAGGAATGGTTTGGCACCAGCAGCAGCGGAAAGGTGGTCACGGCCGATAAAGCCATCCAGCTATCGGCTGTGTGGGCATGCGTAAGGCTGTTAAGCGAGTCTATTTCAACCCTTCCGCTGAAAATATATGTTCGACAGCCTGACGGTTCGCGCAAAGCGGCAACCGATCATCCGGCCTATTCGATACTGTGCCGCCGCCCCAATTCAGAAATGACACCATCACGCTTTATGTTGATGGTGGTCGCCAGTATTTGCCTGCGCGGGAACGCCTTCATTGAGAAGAAATTCATCGCAAACCGCCTTGTTTCGCTGGTGCCTTTACTGCCGCAGAACATGGTGGTTAAACGTCTCACTACTGGGGCGCTGGAATACAAATACACTGAAAACGGAAACGAGCGCGTCATTCCGGTCAAAAACATCATGCACATTCGCGGGTTCGGTCTGGACGGTGTTTGCGGCATGATGCCGATGAAGACTGGCCGGGATGTGATCGGTTCAGCAATGGCCGTTGAAGAGTCCGCTGCGAAGATATTCGAACAGGGCCTGCAGAGTTCAGGATTCCTCTCTTCTGATAAAGCTCTGGATGATACTCAACGTGAAAAACTTCGCGGTTACATGGCGGCGTTTACCGGTTCGAAAAACGCCGGGAAAATCATGGTTCTTGAGGGTGGTTTGACGTACCAGGGCGTGACCATGAACCCGGAAGATGCTCAGATGCTCGAAAGCCGCGCATTTAGCATTGAGGAGATCTGCCGCTGGTTTCGCGTGCCGCCTTTCATGGTTGGTCACACCACGAAACAAAGCAGCTGGGCATCCAGCCTGGAAGGTATGAACCTGCAGTTTCTGACTCATACACTTCGACCGCTGCTGGTGAATATTGAGCAGGAAATTGGCCGGTGCTTACTCGACAGCGATGACGAAGTGTTTGCAGAATTCTCTGTTGAAGGTCTGCTGCGAGCCGATAGTGCCGGTCGCGCGGCATACTATACCAGCGCGCTTCAGAATGGCTGGATGTCCCGTAATGACGTTCGTCGTCTTGAGAACATGCCGCCGATTGAAGGGGGCGATATTTACACCGTTCAGCTCAACCTGACGCAACTGAAAAATCTCGAAAGCAGCAACCCTGCTGTTCAGGCACTGGCCCTGCGAGAGCTGCATAACCACGTATTTCCCGATATTTCCTTTGAACAATCTCCGCTGAAACAGGCCGCTTAGGAGCACTTTCCTGATGAGCAAAAAACAACTTCCGGTAGCACCGGCGGGTCGCCCCTGCGCGCGCGTTACCTGTGAAACATTACCGTCCGCACTGGACCGCTGGGACGGCGGGATCAAAGCGGCGGCCACCGACGATAACAGCATTTCTGTTTTTGATGTTATCGGGCAGGACTACTGGGGCGAAGGGGTAACAGCTAAACGCATTGCCGGTGCGCTTCGGGCTATGAACGGTGCCGACGTTACGGTGAATATCAACTCACCGGGCGGCGACATGTTCGAGGGTCTGGCTATTTATAACCTGCTCCGCGAATACGAAGGCCGTATAACGGTGAAGGTGCTGGGAATTGCCGCCAGCGCCGCCTCGATAATTGCGATGGCCGGGGATGATATTCAGATTGGCCGCGGCGCCTTCCTGATGATCCACAACTGCTGGGTATACGCGATGGGAAACCGCCATGATTTTGCAGAACTGGCACAGTCACTGGAACCTTTCGATACCGCTATGGCTGACATCTACGCGGCGCGCTCCGGCCTTGATATGGCCGCTGTGAAAAAGCTGATGGACGCGGAAAGCTATATCGGTGGCAGTGATGCTGTGGCGAAGGGGCTGGCAGATAGCTTGCTTTCTGCTGATGCGGTCAGCGACGGCGACGAATCGCCTGCAGCTGCGCTTCGCAAACTTGATGCATTGCTGGCCAAGACCAACACCCCGCGCTCTGAGCGCAGAAAACTCATTAAAGCCTTATCCGGTGGCATGCCTGGCGCTGTCACCACCAACGACGGTACGCCGGGCGCTGCCGAAGACATCAAACCTGAAACCATCAATTCACTTGAAATCGCCCTGGCGGCGTTAGTCAAATAAGGACCCTTTATGTCTGAAGTAAACGATATTTTGAAAAAAGTCACGGCCAGCATCGAAGAGGCAACCGGAAAGTTCAACGCTAAAGCAGAAGATGCACTCAAAGAGGCGCAGAAATCCGGCAAGCTGTCAGAAGAAACAAAGGCAGCCGTCGATAAAATGGCTTCTGAGTTCAACGCCCTGCGTGAAGCAGAAAAAACGCTGAAGGCCGCAATGGGCGAACTTGAGCAACATGTTGCCCAGATGCCGCTGGCAAACGCGAAACAGATTGTCGAGTCCGTTGGCCACCAGGTGATCTCCGCTGAAGCCCTGAAAACCTTTGCTTCCAGCGTGGAAGGTGGTAAGCGCATCAGTATTCCGGTTAAGGCAGCCCTGACTTCGGTGGATGTTCCTGATGGTGTTGTGGAGCCACAGCGCCTGCCGGGTATTGATACGGCACCGAAACAGCGCCTGTTCATCCGCGATCTGATTGCTCCAGGCCGTACATCATCCTCAGCTATTTTCTGGGTGCAGCAGACAGGCTTTACCAATAACGCGAAAGTGGTTCCTGAAAATACGCAGAAACCATACAGCGAAATTGAGTTCACGCCGAAAATCACTGGCGTAAGCACCATCGCTCACCTGTTCAAAGCCTCGAAGCAGATCCTGGATGACTTCGCACAGCTGCAGTCAACCGTTGATGCAGAAATGCGCTACGGACTGAAGTACGCGGAAGAGCAGGAAATTCTCTTCGGTGATGGTACCGGCGTGCATCTGCATGGCATTGTTCCTCAGGCGTCAGCGTTTAATCCGGCGTTCACTGTGGAACAGCAGAGCGGGATTGACGATCTGCGCCTGGCAATGCTGCAGGCGCAACTGGCGCGATTCCCGGCATCTGGCCACGTTCTTCACTTCATTGACTGGGCGCGGATCGAACTGACCAAAGACAGCCTTGGCCGTTACATCCTGGCTAACCCTGCAGCGCTGACTGGACCGACGCTTTGGGGCTTGCCGGTTGTAGCCACGGAAGCGGCGGCCTTCCAGGGTAAATTCCTGACCGGTGCTTTCAACGCTGGGGCGCAAATCTTCGACCGCGAAGATGCTAACGTGGTTATCTCCACGGAGAACACCGACGACTTTGAGAAAAACATGATCACCATCCGTTGTGAAGAACGTCTGGCGCTGGCCGTTAAACGCCCTGAAGCGTTCGTGTACGGTTCATTCAGCACTGGCGCTGGTAGCTGATAAATAATGCGGCCTTCGGGCCGCTTTTTTTCGGGGTGAATAAATGCTTGATCAAGATGTGGTGAAACAGCACTGCCGCATTGATACCGATTTTACCGGCGATGATGCTCTGCTGAAGATATACACAGGTGCGGCTGCGCAATATGTACAGACATGGACAAGGCGAACGCTCTATGACACTGAAAGCAGCCCTGGATACGCAGAAGACCCTGATTCGATTCTCCTTAAAGATGATGTGAAGGCGGCGATGTTACTCCTTATCGGTCACTGGTATGCAAACCGAGAGGCGGTAAATATCGGGAACATAACATCAGATATCCCATTTGCTGTGGAAGCGCTACTGCAGCCGTACCGAATCTATGGGTTGTAGGAGGTGTTATGCAGGCCGGGAGACTCAGAGACAGAATCACCGTACAGAACCTTTCTTCGGAAAGGGATAGCTCCGGGCAGCCCGTTGAATCATGGCATGACGGCTCGGAGACATGGGCCGAAGTAAAAGGGATTAGTGGACGTGAACTGGTAGCGGCAGGGGCTGAAACCGCCATCGCTACTATCAGGGTATGGACACGATTTCGCCGTGATATCACTGCTGCCTCCAGGATAAGGGTTGAAACTGGCCCGTTTAAGGGGGCTGTTTTAAATATTGTTGGTCCACCAATACCTGATTCTCGTGGTGTTCTTTTCGAAATTTTATGTAAGCAGGGGGCCGAAAAATGATTGAAACGAGCCTCGACTTTTCCGGTTTAAATGACATCGCAAAAGACCTTGAGTCGCTCAGCCGCGCTGAAAATAACAAGGTTCTTCGCGATGCCACGCGCGCTGGCGCCGAAGTGCTTAAGGAAGAAGTGATCGCCCGCGCGCCGGTGCGTACCGGGAAACTGAAAAAAAACGTGGTGGTGGTGACCCAAAAAAGCCGCCGCCGCGGGGAAATTTCTTCCGGCGTCCACATTCGTGGTGTAAACCCGCGCACCGGGAACAGCGATAACACGATGAAGGCGAATAACCCGAGAAACGCCTTTTACTGGCGATTCGTCGAAATGGGTACCGTTAACATGCCGCCGCACCCTTTCATTCGTCCCGCGTTCGATGTACGTCAGGAGCAGGCGACGGAGGTCGCAATCAGGCGTATGAACCAGGCCATTGACGAGGCATTAAGCAAATGACGGAAGACGATCTCTATCCTCTGCTGGCGCCGCTGGCCGGAGGGCAGGTTTATCCCTACGTTGCGCCTCTCGGCAGTGACGGAAAACCTTCAGTCTCTCCGCCCTGGGTAATTTTCTCGATTATTACCGACGTGGCCGCAGACGTTCTTTGCGGTCAGGCTGAATCTGCCGTTTCTGTGCAGGTTGATGTCTATTCCAGCACCATCGCTGAAGCGCGCACGATCAGGAATATGGCGCTTGATGCTCTGCAGGTGCTGAAGCCGGGAAGTATTGTAAAAACGCCGGGCTATGAGCCTGATCTGCGCTATCACCGGGCAACGCTCGAATTTCAGGTCACCGTCTGACCAGGCCTAAACCATCCCACCCGCTCCGGCGGGTTTTTTTATTTCAGGAGACAGTTATGTCCTCACTTTATGAAAAATCACAGGGCACGAAGATTCAGATCACTTCCGCCCCGGCAACGCCAGAAACGGTCGGTTCAGCAACCTATCTGGATTTGCAGTGCACCATTAAAGAGGTGCAGTTCACTGGCGGTCAGAAACAGGATATCGACGTCACAACCCTGTGTTCTACAGAGCAGGAGAATATCAACGGCCTGGGTGCACAGTCAGAAATTTCACTGTCGGGTAACTTCTACTCCAACCCGGCACAGGATGCCCTGCGTGAAGCCTACGACAACGACACCACATACGGTTTCAAAATCATTTTCCCTTCTGGGATCGGCTTCCAGTTCCTAGCTGAAGTTCGCCAGCACACCTGGTCATCAGGTACAAACAACGTCGTGGCCGCCACATTCTCGCTGCGTCTGAAGGGCAAGCCCCAGAAAATTGATCCGGGTTCATAAGGAGTAACCGATGAAATCTATTAAGGAGCTCGCGCTGTCGCGTCAGTCCGCATTCCGCCACGTTACTGTTGAAGTGCCGGAATGGGATGGAGTAAAGATTATGCTCAGGGAACCATCAGCAGAAGCATGGTTGCACTGGCAGGACGTGATTAAACCGGGTGATACTGATGGTGAGTTGTCCGTGTCAGAACGTGCGCACCGCAATCTTCGCGCCGATGTCACACTGTTTATTGACGTTTTGTTTGACGAACAGGGTGAACCGGTATTCAGCAAGAATGATTTTGCCGATGTTGAAGCGGTGTATGGCCCTGTTCATGCGCGGTTGCTGCGCCAGGCTCTTAATCTGACTACTGACCCGAAGGAAGTTGAGGGAAAGTAGCACAGCCCGGCATGCGGTTTCTGATGTCGCTTGCGCTCCGCATGGGGCGCACGCTATCAGAGCTTCGGGATATCATGTCTGCCAGTGAGCTCAGGCTCTGGGCTGAATTTGATAAGCATAGCCCAATAGGTGATATCCGGGGCGACATTCAGGCGGCACAAATTGCAACGGCTGTGTTTAATGCTCAGGGCGCAAAAGCCACGCTGAGTGACATGCTGCTGCGCTGGCAGCGTGATCCTGATGATGAAGGTGCAGACCCGTTTGCCGGGCTTGAGGCGGCGCTAACTGCTGCGACACAATAATTGCTTCACATGTCTTCAATGTGGCGATACGCTCTTTCCTTAAGAAAAGGAGGCGTTATGGAACCACTGGTAGTAGTGTTTGGAATATTCGGCTGGCTGATAAATCTAATTGTGATTTTTTATTTATTACGGTTTAGCACAAGGGCAAATGAACAAGTTGAAGCCCTTAAAGAGATAAATAGAAAGCAAGATGCGCAAATAGATTTATTAATACAAGTCGCTCACCAAAGAAAAGACAGTTTATAACTCAAGACCCGCTACCAAGCGGGTTTTTTTATGGGTGAAAATATGGCTACGTTGCGCGAACTGATCATCAAAATATCTGCAAACTCCCAGTCATTCCAGTCAGAAATCTCTCGTGCTTCAAGAATGGGTAATGACTATTACCGGGTAATGCAGACCGGAGGACGCCAAGCGGCCGCAGCTTCGCGGGAGACTCAGCGCGCCTTGGCTGAGGTAACTAGTCAAATAAACACCGCGAAGGCCTCAGCACTGGGAATGGTAGGTGCATTTGCTGGAGCATTTGCAACTGGTCATCTTATATCGCTGGCGGATGAATGGAGCTCTGTTAATGCCAGGCTAAAGCAGGCTTCCCTGTCGTCTGATGATTTCACGGAGTCTCAGCGGGCGCTGATGGATATTAGCCAACGAACCGGAACCGCCTTCTCTGATAATGCGAGTCTGTTTGCGCGTTCCGCCGCATCGATGCGTGAATACGGATACAGTTCGCAGCAAGTTCTGGATGTAACCGAGGCCATTTCTACTGGACTAAAGTTATCCGGCGCCAGCACGGCAGAAGCAAGTTCTGTTATCACCCAGTTTAGTCAGGCATTAGCACAGGGCGTGCTGCGGGGCGAGGAATTCAACTCTGTTAACGAAAACGGTGATCGAGTTATCCGTGCGCTGGCCGCTGGGATGGGTGTAGCTCGTAAAGATCTGAAGGCAATGGCCGACCAGGGGATGCTAACCGCAGATAAAGTTGTCCCGGCCCTGATAAGTCAACTTGGCACTATGCGTGGTGAATTTGAGGCAATGCCGCAGACCGTTTCTGCTGCCACGACGAAAATCGAAAATGCTTTCATGGCATGGGTAGGTGGCGCTAATGAAGCTACTGGTGCGACAAGTACTCTTGTTGCTGTATTGAATACAGTTTCTGACAATATCGACACTGTGGCTACGGCTGCCGGAGCTTTGGCTGCAATAGGTGGAGCTCGCTATCTTGGAGGGATGTTTGGCGATCTTGGGAACCAGACGGCGCAATTAATAGATGCCAGAAAGAACGAAATTGCGCTCGCATCTGCAAGGGCTGAATCTGCTACCCAATCACAACGAAAGGCGGCTGCAGATGCAATTGCTGCCGAGCGTGCTTATCAGCTCTCGCTATCCGAGCTGGAACTTGCAAAAAACACAAATGCAGAAGCGATAGCTACACAAAATTCTATTGCCAAACGGCGCGCAATGATAGCCGCCAATGCTACTCTCGTTCAGTCAAATAGAGCAGTATCAGCGTCGCAAGAAGCACTCAACCGATCAACATCGGTAATGAATTTGTTCAAATCTGGCGCTACGGGTCTTTTGTCGTTAGTTGGTGGTTTGCCAGGAATTTTAATGTTGGGTGCTGGGGCGTGGTACACGATGTATCAACGTCAAGAACAAGCCAGGGAATCTGCAATCCAATATGCGGACACAATCGAGCAGGTACGAGATAATCTGAAATCAATGTCTCAGACGCAGATATCCGCCAACCTTGGACAGGCGAATATTTCACTTGATGCTCAGAATAGTGCGATTGAACAGCAGAAGCAGAAAGTTGCTGAATTATCCAATCAACTTTATAACGCAAAATTAGCGGCCAATTCTGCTTCAGAAGGAACATGGCTGTATAACGATGCGGTTGAGAAAGCTGCAGACTTTGCTTCAGAACTTGCGGTTGAAGAAGGCCGACTTGAGCAAATGCTCAATAAAAGAAAGCAAACACAACAGTTAATAAACGACATAACTGATCAGGCTATAAATAAAACAGTAGAAATGGCTGGCGCCGTCAGTTCTCTTACAGAGATGTATGACCGGCTGAACAAGGTTTCCAGACAGTCTACAGCAGTGTCCCCACCAAAATATGCAGGACCTGTACTTCCTGCGCTTGATAATAAGCAGCAGCAAGCCATAGACAAGGCGCAGCGACAGCTTGAGTTATCCGGCCTTAAGGGATTGGATAAAACCCGTAGGCAGGCGGAATTCGATGCATCTGACCTTAATCTCCCGGCTGGTTGGCGTGAGAAGTATGTCAGCATGGAAGTTGAGTCTGCCAGGCAGTTGCAAGCAATTCGTGACTCCAGCCGCCATAATGGCGGGAAATCCGAGGCTGAAAAAACAGCTGATACCTATGACAAGCTGATCAAACAGCAGAAAGAGCAGATCGCGCTGGCAGGTCAGAATACCGAACTGGCAAAACTGAAATACCAGGCGAGCCAGGGGGAACTCGCGACTCTTACAGAGGCCCAGAAACAAACTCTGCTGCAAAATGCTGCACTTATTGATCAGCGGAAAATTAGGGAACAACTGGCGGCGTATGAAGCAAACCTTTCCGATGCTAACGCCAGCGCACGCGCATCAAACCAGGCTGAACTCACTGGGTATGGTCAGGGTAGTCGTATGCGTGAGCGTATGCAGGAAATGCTGCGTATCAGGGAGGAATTTCAGCAGAAAAACGTTGATCTCCAACGACAATATCAGTCTGGCGATATCACGGAAGATCTGTATCGACAGGAATTGGACCTGAATAAACGCTTTCTCGATGAGCGTCTGCGTGATCAACAGGGATTCTATAGTGCATCAGATGCCCAGAGGGACAACTGGGCAGCCGGCATGAAAGAGGGCTTTGCTAACTGGGCAGATACTGCGTCGGATTATGCCTCACAATCTGCTGATCTGGTTAACAACAGCATGTCTGGGCTTGTGGGGAATATTTCTGAAGCTCTTGCTGGTAACAAGGTTGACTGGGAGGACTGGTCGAAATCAGTGCTTGCTTCAATGCAGAAAATTATCCTCAACGCGATGATCGTCAACTCTCTGCAGTCTTCTATGGGCGGTGGTGGTTTCCTTGGCGGGTTGTTTGGCGGTTCTGCTGGTGGCTCAACACCGTCTGGTTCTTATAATTCGGCAGCATCTGGCCTTCAGCTCAACGCTAAGGGGGGCGCTTACGCGTCTGCCAGCCTCAGTGCTTACAGTAACAGCATAGTCAGATCACCGACATACTTTGCTTTTGCGAAAGGTGCTGGGCTTATGGGGGAGGCAGGCCCGGAAGCCATTATGCCGCTCACGCGATCTGCAGATGGTTCACTCGGCGTTCGGGTAACAGGAGCTCAAACGGCTCCGGGAGGCGGCGGAGAAATACATATCACCCAGCATATCAATGTTTCTGGTAACGGGGATGCTGCGCTTAATCAGGCAATGCAAGAGGCCGCCGCTAAGGGCACCAGAGATGGTGCGAAGCTGGCCAGACAGGAGATGCTGCAAGATTTCCAGACCAATGGTCAGGCCAGGAGGATGCTTGGCGTTTAATGGAACTTATTGTGTTATTAATGAGCCGAAAGGCAGGAGATAGATATGAAAGAAAAAAAGGCCACCCAAAGAGCAGCCTTTGATGCCCCAATGTTGCTCAGTGTGCAGGTTAAGAAATCTTCACTTTGTTTACCAGTGTGGAAACGATTTCTTTTTCTTTGGCGATAATTGCAGGGCTTATGTCTGGCGCATTGAAATTGGCATCCCTTATAAGTTCTAAAACCCCTTCTTTCTTCAGCCCTCCTGCGCCAATAATTGCCGAGACAATATACATCGTTAATTCGGAACGTACCTGTAGATGTTTTGCGATACCTTCCAGTTGTTGAATTCTGGATTCAAAATTTTCAATTCGTTGTTCGTTTGACATTTAGGTCCCTTAGACAGAGGTAATCAGCCATCCCTCTTCATGGAGTGCGCCAGCGTCCCACCGCTGACGGGCTGAGCCTCAACCATAGCCAGGTATGTAAATCAATAACATCCTGATAAAAGATCAGTGTTTTCAACATCGGGAGAAACTATGGCTGCGCTTGAATGGCCTGAAGATGTATGTCCGGCGTCGCTGACGTGGCGGCCGGAAAGTAACACCAAAACCTTTCGTTCCCCGTTTAATGGTGCATCACAGACCGTCCGTTTCCCCGGCACCCGCTGGATCTGCTCTCTGACGTTTAGCAACCTTACAGACGATAAATCCCGGCGCATCGATGCGCTGGTGGCCGATCTTGATGGTGAATATGGCAGGGTGAAGATCCGGGACTGGGGGAGGGCTGGCAGGACGCCAGCCGGAAATCCGGTGGTTTCTGACGCGAACCAGACAGGTACGCAGCTCGGCAGTAAGGGTTGGACACCTAGCACACTGGTACTGCGCACCGGTGATTACTTTACCGTTAATGACGAGCTGAAGATGGCCACCGCTGATGTGACCAGCACTGCTGCAGGAACTGCCGTTATTCCCTTTGCACCTATGTTGCGCGCCTCTCCCCCTGCCAATGGAAAAATCGAAGTCGCTAAGCCATACGGAATTTTCAAGCTGAAGGATAACCAGCAGGGGGCTGGGAATCGCATTCCTGGCGGTTTTACCAGCTATACGCTGGAGTTTGAGGAGGCTTTCTGATGCTGTATTCCCCGTTTTCTGATTCGATGGTGGACTGGCTATCCCGCGACAGGGTTACCGCCGTGCTGGCGGCTAATGTCCAGTTTGAGTCCGGTACCGCCTACGTACATTCCGGTACCGGCACGCTGGTGCTGGGCGGTTATGTCTATTACGGCATGGGTACGATGGGCGCTATCGACGATGTAGGCGAAACCAACACGACAAGCCCGACGCAGCTCAGGATGACGCTATCAGGGCTGGATATGTCGCTGTTTGCTAAAACGCTCAATGAGCGCTGTGTGGGAAGGCCAGCGGAGCTGTATCTGGTGGCGATGGATGATAACGGCGTCGTTCAGGTAGCGGACCTGATTTTTAAGGGGAAGGTTTCCGGTACCGGGGCAACGTCGGGTGAAACGAATGCCCTGCAGTACACCGTAAGTAATATTTTTGAGGACTGGCAGCGACCGTTCCCGGACCGCTATACCGACGAGTCACACCAGGCCACCCAGCCAGGCGACCGCATATTTCGTTACGTCGCGCAGATGGCAGAACGTTCAATTTACTGGGGCAGCAAAAAAGATGCGCCAGGGTTTACCTATTCGTGAGGAAGCATGAAGCATCCAGACTGGCATAACAGATTAATCGCCGTGATAAGGGCCGCTGAAAAGCGGCCTTTTTTATGGGGCGAACATGACTGCTGCCTGTTTGCGGCAGATTGTGCGGAAGCGATGACCGGGGATAATTTCGCCGACGGCTGGCGCGGGACCTACGACAGCGAAACGGGCGCAAAAAAGGCGCTGCTGCGCGGCGGTGGCTCACTTGAAAAGGTGCTGGCTAAATACCTCGATGAAGTGCCGGTGAAGTTGGCTCAGCGCGGAGATATCGCGGTAGTGGAAAACGCGGGTACCCGATGCGCCGGGGTAATTTACGGTGGCGCAGTGTGGGTGCCGGGTGAAACTGGGCTGGTTTGCCTTCGGATTAAGCCCCTGAGTACGTGGAGGGTTCGCTGATGCCTGCTGCAATCCCTATCATAGCGACGGTAGCCGCCGGCGCCGCGGCAGCCAATGGAGCCTACGCTATCGCAATGGCAATCACCATTGCCGCTCAGGTCGCCACACAGATGATGACGAAGAAGCCATCACTGGGATCTTACCGGGACACTGCGGAACGGAAGCAGGTGCTGCGCGCGGCTGCCAGCCCTAAAACGGTTGTTTATGGCAGAACCGTATCTGCAGGCACTCTGTTTTTCGCTGAAGAACAGCCTGGCGAGCAGACTGATGGTGAATGGGTCCATCTTGCCATTACTCTGGCGGGGCACCCCATTTCAGGCACGGGCACCATTTACCTGGGCGATGACGATATTGGCTCGTATGGCGAGAATGCCACGTATGAAGTGCATATCGACCGCCAGACAGCAGATCCTTTCATGTTGGCAAATTGCCCGTCGTGGAAAGATGACATGATCGGCAAGGGGATTTCCTGGCTGCGTCTATCTCTGAAATACAATGCTGAGAAATTCCCGTCCGGCATCCCGAACGTGAAGGTTGAAAAGACGGGCCGGAAAGTATACGACCCGCGCACCGGCCGCACGGAGTACAGCAACAATCTGGCGCTGTGTGTGCTGGACTATTACCGGAGTTACCTGAAAGTCGCTGATGCTGATATTAACTGGGATCAGTTTCAGGAAGCGGCCAACATCTGCGACGAGCTGGTGACTAACGGCGACGGCACGACGGAAAAGCGTTACACGCTGAACGGGGAATTTGACCTCAGCGAAAATAAAGCGAGCATTCTTGAGGCGATGCTGACAGCTGGCGCAGCAGAGCCAACCTACATCGCCGGTAAACATGGCATCCTCGTTGGCGCGTATTACGGCCCCGCAACCGAAGTTATTACCGAGAGTCAGCTGGCCGGCGATATCGAGATCATGCCTGAGGTGTCACAGTCTGAGCGCGTTAACACCATCAGCGGTACGTTTGTCGATCCTAAACAGACATACTCTGAAGCCGATTTTCCATCAGTATCTGTGAGCGAGTGGGTAACCGAAGACGGCGTGGAGATATCGCAGGATCTTAAGCTGCGTTTCGTTACGTCTGAATTTCAGGCCCAGCGCCTGGCGGACATCAAGCTCAAGCGGACCCGCATTTCCCGCACAATGAATCTCACGCTGAACCTCAGTGGGTACCGGTACCGCCCAGGTATGTATGTAAAAGTTAATTTTCCCTCGCTTGGGATCGTTAACGTTGAGATGCGCGTGACAGACTGGAAATTTGGCGTGCAGAACGGCGTGCAGATTACACTGAAGCAGGAAACCGCTGACGTGTGGGGTGATGCCATTGGTAAGCCGATCGATCGTCCTGATTTTACCCAGCTCCCTCCTGGTGGGGTGGCGCAGCCTCAGAATCTGAAGTACACCGTGGAGGAAATAGGTCAGGTGGTGCAGGGCGTTCTCTCCTGGCAGAACATCGGACAGTTTGTCTATAACCAGGTTGTCATTCGCAGGAATGGCCAGCCGGTGCTCACAGCCCAGGTTCCCGGCTCGTTCACGCGATTAACTGGTCTGCTGCAGGATACTTACACAGCCCACGTCACCGCCGTTAATCAGATGGGGGCAGCTTCGCCAGAGGCATATCTTGAATTCAGCATTCAGGCACCGCCACCGCCGACTGGAGTCACTATTGAGCAGGCATTCTTTTCAGTGATGCTTATTCCCCGCCTTGCAGCCGTCACGAATGTTTCTACCCAGTTCGATTTCTGGACGTCCGGCGAGCAGCCGCTTGCCAACACAGATACGGCGACCGTGGAGGTAGGGGCCACGCGCGCGGGTATTGGCACGACGTGGACAAGCCAAAACCTGAAGAACGGACACACCTATTACTGGTACATCAGAACCATCAATGCATTCGGTACATCTGCTTTCATCCAGGTGGCCGCGCTGTGCCAGACGGAAACCGGAGAGCTGATCGATATTATTGATGATGCTGTGCGTGACTCAGGCGCTTTCAAAAATGTTTCTGAAGGCGTGGACACCAACCTCGAAGCAGCCATGCAGAATGCCCTGGCAAATCACGGAACGGTTGAACACCAGTATCAGCAGTACGGGGAGGTGCGCGCTGATATCCTGGTTGTTAAAACAACGGTCGCAGAAGTGGATAAAGGCCTGGCAGACCTTTCTACCTACGTGCAGGCTCAGGTAGGGGATTTGACCGCAGCTGTTAACCAGAAATTGACGGCAGAGGTAAACAGTGATGGAACAGGAAAGGCATCCTATACGCTCAACCTCGGGATAGTCAGAAATGGTGTGAAGTACAACACTGGTTTCGGGATGTCGATTGAGCCATCCGGCGGTACCTATAAATCTACGGTGGTCTTTGCTGCCGATCAGTTTGGCATCTACTCGGGAAGCGATCCGGGGAATTACCAGGCTGCATTTTTTGTCTATAACGGTCAGGTGTTCATCCGTGATGCCTTTATTCAGGACGGTAGCATTACGAATGCAAAAATCGGTAATTACATCCGATCATCAAACTATGTCGCTGGTCCCGGCGGCGCAGGCTGGAACATTGATAAATCAGGTAACTGCGAGATGCACGGCGCGCTGTATGCCGACAGCGGTAATTTCGCGTTCACCGGGAACGGTAATGGCGTCACCATTGACGGAAAGGGCGTAAAAATTGATCTCGGCGGCGGTAACCTGATTGTTCTTGGAGAGTGGTAACTATGCCAAAAGGATTGCGTATTACCTACGCCGATGGCGGCCCGGCAATGGAAATAACTTCCGGGCTTCGCTGCCCTTCATTTTGCCAGAACGTCAGCGAAGCATGGGATATTAATCAGTACACGATTAATCAGCGCGTGGATGGCAGTCAGATCATACTTATCCCGCGCAATACGGTTTACAAGCTGAACAGGGGGACAAACCTCATTCCCACCATCGGTATGCTGGATGGATTTACCGTATCAGGTAATACCATCACCATGAATACCTGGTGGAGTGACAACTGGGGGAGACCAAAGACCTTTGCGGCGTCAATCTGGCAAATCCTCCCGGCTTCATCAGGGAGAGGACTGCTGATCAAGGACAGTACAGATTTCCTCTCAATCACCGACGCCACGATGTCAGGTTACTGCGTCTGGCGCGGCACCATCACTTTCACCGGAAGCTGGGCTACGCCGACGACAAATATTTCCCGTGATCGCTATATGGTGTTCGCAAAATGGAGTGCTGAAAACGTCACAATTGAGTTTGACGGTTCAAATATTATCGCTACGAAAGACCATTCTGGTCTCGATCAGGATGCTACGGTCACGATGCAAATCGCAATTTTTGCCAGTGGCGTAAGCCCGACGCCAGGCAGTGGGCTGAATATCATTAAGAGTGGCGTCTGCGTGTTCTCCACCACGCGAAGGCCGTTTGTGTATCGAAACCAGACCTATACGCCGTCATGGTCAAACACCGATATTGGTGAGGGCATGATACTACTTGGGCGCTATGGCTATAACAGCGAGGTCTACACAGGCTGGGACTACATAAAATGGGCTGGACTTATCCGTAATGGAAATCTGGTGCGCGCCGGGAGGGGAAGAAATGCCGCTTCATGGACATCGCAATACAGCGTCGTAGGTCGGCGGCTGACAAGTCTCTCTATCCCCATTATTGATGCAATTTACTGACAACCCGCTTAGGCGGGTTTTTTATTATCAGAATTCAGGAGTCCACTATGTCAGCAGGAACCATAACCCTGACAAACGGGTCCGCTATTGTTGGCGGTTCCGGAACTTCATTCACAACAGAGTTGGCCGCTGGTGACTTTATTGTCTCTACTGTGGGCGGCGTGTCGTATACATTGCCTGTTAAATCGGTAGAGAGTAATGCGCAACTTACGCTGGTCAGCAACTTTACCGGGCCGACACAATCCGGAGCGGCCTGGTCAGCGGTCCCGCGCGTGGCGCTGAATATGGTCACTGCTGCGCTGGTGGCGCAAAGTGCTGAAGCGCTGCGTGGACTGAATTACGACAAACAGAACTGGCAACGCATTTTTACTGGAACAGGAGATATAACGGTAACTCTGCCGGATGGAACGGCATGGACGGGCCCAGCCTGGAATAGCATTACCACATCGCTTTCAGGCAAAGCGGCAAAAGGTGAAAACAGCGACATTACCTCTCTCAGCGGACTCACGACAGCTCTGTCTTTAGCACAGGGTGGTACCGGTTCGACAACAGCATCAGGCGCCCGCACAAACCTTGGACTGGTGATTGGTTCTGAGGCAGGTAATATTTATCCCATTAAACAAAAACTCATTTATCCTGACTTTTCATCCCCGTTTCCGGTAGCTGGAAGTGCAGTTTCAGGCTTTAACTTTTTAACTACTATATGGAACGGCTGGTGTACCTCAGCCAGTGACTATACATTGAATACTGGCGGGCCAAATCCTTCACAAAACGGCACGGGGTATGCCTATGCTCAAAGTCTAAGTCTTGGCAATCAACAAAACCGAACTCTTTTTTTTGTACCGTATACGATCACTGGTAATTCAGGAAGCTTGTGCTGGCAAGGTGTATTTAATGGTGCATTAACACCAATGGTAACAACTCGTGATACCAGAAATACCACTGTTGACAGTAACGGTTTTATAAAAGTAGCGTCTCCTGTTGTGAAAATTTATGGTGATGGCAAATACAAAACCAACGATGAATCAGAAGGCGTTACGGTCACTCGTCTGGATGTAGGCCAATATCTCATTGATGGGTGTGAAGCACTCAATTCAGACGCTGCCTGGGGCGGTATTGACGGAGGTTTTGAGATTCCTACTGACAGGAATAAGCAACCGCTCATATGGCTGGATTATGAGGTCAATGCTGACGGTTCTATCTTGGTGAAAACCTACCACCGCACACATCCTTCAGCACCTGCTTTTGCCAGAAATGAACGTGACGGGATCAATGACGGAGAGCCTATTGATATCCCGTCAGATCAGTTCGTCAGCGTTCGTGTAGAAATGCCAGCGAGTAGCATCTGGAATCAGAAAAAGATACAAACTGAAGAGGCTTTAAAGCAGGAGCAGGGCTCTTAAAAAAACCGCCGTCCATTTTGTGTAAGAATGAGCGGCGGTTGATTGCTCAGTGTTCATGCCCGAGCAAACGTCGGAAATATTACCCGAACAATATCTACAGGCCAACCTGGCGAACTGTCGGGAACTCAGAAACCAACCACATATCGGATTCTTCAAACATTTCTTCCAGCATGCGGTTCAGTTTTTCCCGATCGCTTTTGCTGGCATCGCTATTCAAGCCGTTCGCCTGCATCGGCTTCACCTTCACTTCGGCATCAGGGAAAATCTGATGCACCCGCTTAGTCAGCTCGGCCAGTATGATCTCTCTGGCCCCTTCGAGCCCCTCAACATTACGCTTGTCATAAACCAGCTCAACGAACATCACTCTCCATCCTTGCTGACTTGATCTGTTGATACAAAAATACTACTGTATATGCATACAGTCAACAAGCAAGTGAGGGTGCTGCTATGCCCCGTCAACCTGATATACGTGCAGCCTTTTTAGCGGCCATACAACAGAATCCAAAAGGATATCTTTGTTTGAACACTGACAAATTCATCACTGAATTGCGCGTTAGGAATTGGCATTTCAGCCAGGCAGATGCCAATGCATGGATTAAGAGATACCAACCAGACTTTGCTGATAAGACGACGGATGAAAGCGATAACCGTTACTGGATCTTGCGTAATATGGGGAGGGTTTTCTGATGGGCTTTCCTTCACCAGCTATGGATTACCAGGAACAGCGGTTGACCATAGATCTGCTATGCGGAATTGACGGTAACTGCAGGGTAATAGAAACATCCTGTGGTTGGGCAGTCATTAACATTGCTCTGAGGCCAGAGCAGGGAGATACGCTACTGGTAAGAATGGATAACAGGAACGAGTTTGCAAAGCTCTACGGGTCGGCATTGATAACTGAAGATGGTGAAGCGATAGAAGGCGATGCGCTGGATGACGTTGAGGTTTTTGGCGTGCTAACACATAGTCTTAACCGGGTCGGTAACGATGATTGCCCGGCAATTTAAAGCAAGGTTCTGCCATCATTTCACCATCGTTTCGCCATCATGATTTTATGGCAACAAAAAACCAGCCATAAAAGGCTGGTTTTCAATGTATTTTTGGTCGGCACGAGAGGATTTGAACCTCCGACCCCCGACACCCCATGATGGTGCGCGAAGGCATTTATGGTTCAATTAGGATCATCTATAAATGTATAATTCATAAACTAAAAATCTCGGAGTGATTCAAATGCCAAGAAAGACACCTGAACATTTTGCACAAGTTGCACGCCAGACCAGAGAAAACTCAGATATGAGGATTCGATATCATGAATATCTTGAAAGACATGGATATGAACATAGTGAGCAAAATGCTAATTTCTTCGCTTTGACATTAGGGCTGAGTGCAGATGCAAGAGTGAATCTAGTACATCAACTAATGTCAGGTATCTGATGTGAAAACCATCTTTTATGCGTAAAAATTTCGCCATTGCGACTATTTGATAATCGTAACTTGTTGATTCATCTAATCTGTCAATTATGGATTAATGGCGAAAAATCATCGTATGTGCTTGTTAACTATAGATAACAAGCATGATTTAAAATCCCTCGGCGTTCGCGCTGTGTGGGTTCAAGTCCCACTCCGGCTACCATGGGAACAGAAGAATAAAATCAATGATAAGCAGTGTCGTATAAACCACCGAAAGGTGGTTTTTTATTGCCTTTTCCACCCTCCACTACAGTAATTTTCCTGTTTCCCCTATGCGTGACTAGAGCCTTTGCAGTGGTTTACTGAATTTGCTCATCTGAACTCGACCAAAGCGTAACGATCGATTTCGGTCTGAAGCGAAAAGTAGACCTTGTGTATATGTAAGTAAAACGACCCTAAGTTTTAAACAAAGGGTCATTAGTTAGGCTTATTTTACCGTTTCAATTTTCGGTGGCTGCCAGGTGCCATCGAGAATCGACTGCTCTCCCCAGTAAGCGCGGATATAGAGTGACAGGTTACCGTCAGGTGCCGGAAGCCAGTTATTCACTTTATCCTCTGATGGGCGATTTTTGCTGACGTACAGTGTCAGAGAGCCGTCATCGTTGTACTTCAGATTTTTATTTTTCGTCCCCAGAGAGTAACGGTTAAGCTCATTTGGACTAAACAGATGCTTGCTGTTGTAAAGCGTGAGTGACCAGAACCCTTTTACAGGAGGAAGTTCGCCTTTTGCGAAGGTTACCGTGTAGTCATGGGCTCCGGAAAGCTGTACGTTTGCGGCATCATTGTCGGTGTAGAAATACTGGGTTTCGTTCGGTTTGTTATCGAACATATTCGATTTGGAGGTGCCGGTTCGGTTGTAGTAGTCCACACCGAACTCGGCGTTATTTTTAGAACGGTTCCAGCCATTGCCGGCAGGTACGCCGTTATTCTTCCATTTAAAGAATTCTGCAATAACCGTTTTATCCGTCTCGATGGCTGTTTCATCCATCCATTTGCGCACCTCAGGGTTTTTCTTCCCGGCCTCTACCAGATGGCGGTACTGAGCGTACATGGCCTCTTCGCCAGGCAGTGGCGGCACTTTTTCCAGCACATTTGCGAATTGATCAAAGAATTTCTCAGGCACCACCCAGCGCGTCTCGCCTGCGCTGGCATCTGGTTTATCACCAATAGCCGGAATTTTTGAGTATTCAAAGGATTTCATTTTCCCGTCAAACTGGTTTAACGGGTAGGTCATGATTTCTTTTATTGGAGCCTGAATCGCTTTACGATCTTCCGGGGTATCATCCATCTGTACGCGCGGAATAACGTTGGCCATTTCAGTAGACGAACGGATAATCCCTGCAATCCCCTTCGGTGTTTCGCCTTTCCAGTTCGGCCCGACAAATAAATAAAATCCAGGCTTGGTGCCGTAAGGTTTACCAACATTACCAATTTGATTCGTGCGTGCGTCATAGAGAGCGTAAACCCAGAAACGCTCACCGAAATCGGGAACCTGAATAACTATCGGTTCTTTATCTAACTCGAAGAAGCCCAGACCATATGCAACATCCTGATTGGGGCAGGTGACGAAGGTTTCTTCTGGTTTAATATAGTCTGTCAGCATGCTGAGTTGACCCATTGGCGCGACAGGAACCATCCCACCATTAAGTGCAGGATAGGGCGCTTTGGTGATGGTTTCCCGGCGGTTGAATTGGTTCACCATTGGCCAGCCCCAAATGTAGGCCTGCTGAGCAATTGCCTTTACGTAACTTTCAGGCATCGTTACATCGGCAGACGGCTGAGTTAACTGATCAAACTGGGTTGGATGCGGAATAGTCAGCGGTGCTGTTTGCGCATATACGCCGGCGCTGAGCGTCAGTGCAGTGAAGAGGGTGAGGTAATGTTTATTCATATTTTCTCTCTATTATTTGTTTGTCTGAATCAGATCGTCAGGTACCCATGTCTGATCGTAGAAGCCGTCCTCGGTTCCATACAGGCGTAGGGCAACAAGGAAATTACGGTCAGGGACTGTTTTAATAAACGCGCTGTCCGCTACGCCATCAGGTTTGTTTGGACCAAACCAGAGATCGATAGAGCCGTCATTGTTTTTCGGGATGTTGTAGTAACCGTTGGTGGAAGGGAGTAGCTGATCGGTTTCAGGCATCGTGCCATCAGTAATGTTGTAGGCCGTCACCGCCCAGAACAGAGCAGCTGGTGGATTTGGCGGTAAATGCAGTTTGTAAGTATTACTGCCGTTCAAGAATTTACCGGTGTTGTCTTTGGTGGCGAAAGGGTATTTCGAGCCAGCTCCGGTGGTATGCATCACCATCGCAGCCGCGCTGGAATAGGCAATTTGGAAGAAGGCCGCGCGCTGGTTAGCATCAAGTGTGCCGTACTGCATCCATTCTGCGGTAGCACCTGCCCATGAGTTTTCCCACTGTCTGTCTTTGTAGTACAGCTGCCGCTGGTCATCTCGCCCAACCTGTCGGCGCGCCAGAATCATACGTGGCGCAGTAGCGACTGCTTTGTTGAGCATCTCCTGCTGCTTCGCCGTTGGGCTGAAGGGTTTACCTTTGACCATCCCAATACTTAACAGTGCGCTCCGTGTCGCTTCTGGTATCGCTGTTAAAGGCTCATAGTCCATGAAGGTTTTCAGTTTCTGCCAGTAGCTGGCGTCTGTTGGATACATCATATTGACGCGCTTGCCGCTGGCGTCCGGGAACTGCATCGGTTTGACCTCTTTCTCTACATCCCAAAGCGGATAAATACGCGTCGTTTCTGCATTTTTTACCGCCGGGACAGGATCGGGTTTACCATCACCCTTTGCCATGATGGTTCTGAAGAAGAGGAATACGTTATAAGTTGATGATTTAAAGGCATAGTAACCCTGAGGCACTGGCCCTTCATAGTCTGGGGGTAACAGTAAATACAAGCCACCGCGAGCGCGGTCAGGACCGATAGCACCCACGTCGGTGATGGTTTTCTGGAAGAAATCAGTAAACATGCCGATGACATTTGCCGGGGCTTTTATAACCAGCGGACCTGTCTCTTTAAGATCCAGATAACTCATCGAATAGATGACATCGCCGTTTGGCGTCGGCACGACGGCACGGCTGTCCATGCGCTCTTTCCAAATTGGCAGGACATTGTACCCTTTGCCAAATGCGGCTTCTGATCCGTCACGTAACCCGATGGTGTTCAGAAGGGGCAACGTTTGAATGTATACCTGAATAGCATCCTGATAATAAAGTTCGTCGCTGAGCGACTGCGCCTCATCAGGTGCCAGCCAGTTGCCGTTATTGAGTTGTTTCATCAATGGTGATAAAGGCGCATCGGCTGCGAATACTGGCTGAGAAAATGTCAGTGCCAGTAAAACAGCAGATGTGATTATCTGAACTTTCATAACACATTCCTGAATGAATAAGCTGAAAAACCAGTAGCGAATGCCTTCTGTACCCCTGAGGACATTAACGTCTGGCACTGAAAAATGCCGAATGCCATTTAATGATAGTTAAAGCTGAAAATTTGTAATCTTTAGATTTATTTATTAATAAATCTTCGAAATAAAAGCTTTCTTCTTTCTAAATGAAAAAAAGTCTTGTACGGAGGCGCAACGGACAGCGCTTAACGATCAAAATGACACCGGGTGGCTTGCGCTTTCCTCGGTGGAAACTGCGGTGGGGTTTACTGGTTGTTTACGGAATATAAGAATAGCAATTGTGCGATTTTTATCAGTTAACGAAGAAAAACCTCCACGTTTTTCACCTGCCGATTTAAAGTTGTGGTTGAAATCGCAGCTGTGAATAAAATCAACGTGTAGAAATTAAGAAAGTCTTCCTCCAGACATAACCATACTTTTCTGCATACCAGATAAGTAGCGGTGAAAAGGGTTTCATCAATATACCTGCAGTGTGCCAAACGCCCTCAGTTGGGCTGTAACCATGACGGGTATCGAATCAAACCCCACCTAAATACGCTTTCCTCACCTCCTGATTGCCCAGCAGCTCCTCGCCGCTACCGCTCAGGCGGATCTGGCCATTAACCATCACATATCCCCGGTCAGAAAGTTTCAGCGCATGGTGCGCATTCTGCTCGACCAGAAAAATCGTCATGCCGTTGCGGGCCAGCTCGCGCAGCGTCTGGAAAATCTGTTTTACCACAATGGGTGCCAGCCCAAGACTCGGTTCATCCAGCAGCAGCAATTTCGGGCGACTCATCAACGCCCGGGCAATGGCCAGCATTTGTTGTTCACCGCCGGACATGGTCATCGCGCGCTGCTTGCGACGCTCTTTGAGGCGCGGAAACAGGTCAAACATGGTTTGCATATCTTCAGTCGCAAATTGATTGCCGATGGGGATAGTCCCCATCAGCAGGTTTTCTTCAACCGTCATATCCGGGAAGATTCGTCTGCCTTCCGGCGCCTGCGCAATGCCGCCGGACGCGACGTAGTGGGTGGATTTATGGCTGATATCTTCACCACCAAAAAGGATCTGCCCGTTGCGGATACGGGGCTGGCCAAAGATGGACATCAGCAGTGTCGATTTACCCGCGCCGTTTGCGCCAATCAGCGCTACGGTTTCACCCTTATTGACCTCCAGGGAAACCTGCTTCAGCGCCTGAATGACGCCGTAAAACACGTCCACCTCGCGAAATGCCAGCAGCGGTTCGTTCATAAGGTGACCTCGCTTTCGTCCGTACCCAGGTAGGCGGCAATGACCTTTTCATCATGCTGGATCTGCTCGGGTTTTCCTCTGGCAATAACATCGCCGTGGTCGAGCACGATAATGTCGTCCGAAATCTCCATCACCATCCCCATATCATGCTCGATCAACAACACCGTGATGTCGTGATGATCGCGCAGAAAACGAACTATGCTGCTCAGCTTATGTGTTTCTACCGGGTTAAGCCCGGCAGCGGGCTCATCCAGGCAGATCATCTCCGGCCCGGTACACATTGCCCGCGCGATTTCCAGACGCCGCTGTTGCCCATACGACATCTCTCCCGCCAGGCGATTGGCGCACTCCACCAGATCAACCACTTCCAGCCAGTAGAAGGCTCTGTCCAGGGCATCACTCTCCGCCCGGCGGTATGCCGGCGTATTTAAGATCCCGGCAAGAAGATTGCGGTTAACGCGCATATGCTGTGCAACCAGCAGGTTTTCCACGACCGACATTTCGCGAAAAAGCCGGATATTTTGAAACGTGCGCGCCAGTCCGGCGCGGTTGACCAGGTGGGTTCCGCCAAACATTTTGTAGAAAAGACGCTGCCCAAACTGCGCGGGGTTAATCCAGTCACCTGGCTGGAATTTTTGCCCGAGGACCTGAATGACGTTGGTCGTTTTATTGCGGGTATTAAATAAAATGTTGCCGCCAGAGGCTCTGTAGAAGCCCGTCAGGCAGTTAAACACGGTGGTTTTCCCCGCACCGTTTGGCCCAATCAGGGCGGTAATAGAGCCACGCTGCACGTCCAGGTTGACATCGTTTAGCGCCTTAATCCCGCCGAAGTGCATCATCAGATGTTCAACGCGCAATATCATATCGTTCATGGCGCAACGCCCTTACGCACGGCAAACCCGCTGCGGTTAATGCGGATCAAACCGCGTGGACGCCAGATCATCATCACCACCATCAGCATGCCAAACAGCAGGACCCGGTATTCGGCAAAACTGCGCAGCAACTCGGGTGTGACGGTGAGCACAAAGGCCGCCAGCACGACGCCAAGCGTAGAGCCCATGCCGCCCAGCACCACGATGGCGAGGATCAGTGCCGATTCAAAAAACGTAAATGAGGTCGGATTCACGAAACCCTGATAAGTCGCAAAGAATACCCCGGCAATCCCGGCGGTTGAGGCACCGAGCGTAAAGGCCGAAAGCTTGACCAGAACATGATTCAAGCCCATTGAGCGACAGGCGATTTCGTCTTCGCGCAATGCTTCCCACGCCCGGCCAATCGGCATCCGCGTCAGGCGGTGCTTAATATAGAGCACCAGCATCACCACCAGAAACAGTACCGCATAGATAAAGATAAACTTCATATTGGGGTTGTAGGTCAGGTGGAAAAATTCATGGAAGGGCACTCCACCTTCTTTAGCCCGACGGCCAAACTCCAGACCGAAAAAGGTAGGAGGAGGGGCTGAAACACCATTGGGCCCTCCGGTGAAGGTCAGCCAGTTGTTCAGGATCAGACGAATGATCTCCCCAAACCCGAGGGTCACAATGGCCAGATAGTCACCGTGCATGCGCAGCACCGGGAAACCGAGCAGGGCACCTGCGGCAGCGGCCATGATTGCCGCCAGCGGTAGCATGCTCCAGAAGCCTAACCCAAGATACTGATAACCCAGCGCCAGGCCATAAGCGCCGATGGCATAGAACGCGACATATCCCAGGTCCAGCAGACCGGCCAGACCCACGACGATGTTAAGTCCCAGACCAAGAAGCACGTAGATCAGCCCGAGAATGGCAACGGTCAGCACATATTTGGTGGCGACAAACGGGAAGCAAATCGCAAGGGTAATCACCAGAGGAATAATCCAGCGCATGCGGCTTTTGTATTCCGGGGGGCGGACATACACGCCCGCGCTATCGGCTTCAAAGCGTGACTGGAAACGGGCTCCGGTGGCAGTACCCAAAAAAGCGCTTAACAGAAAGCGCCCCAGCATCACAATGCCAACCATCCAGGCCAGTCGCTGCCCGGCGAAGTTAAAGCTGTACCCGTCCAGCACCACGCCCGCAATTGGGCCGAAGATAATCAGCGCAATCAGCCCGGAAAAAATAGCGTCCAGAGTGCAGCGTTTGAGAGAAAAACCGTGGCTTGTCATCGTTGCTCCCTCACACTTTGGCCACAATCGGGCGACCAAGCAGTCCCTGGGGACGGAAAATAAGGATCATCACCAGAAGCCCAAACGAGAACACATCTTTATAGTCCGAGTTCACCATGCCCGAGAACTGGGCTTCCGCCACGCCGAGAATAAGTCCGCCGAGCATTGCCCCGGGCAGGGAACCGATGCCGCCGAGTACCGCCGCGGTAAAGGCTTTGATACCAATGACAAATCCGACGTAGAAATCAAAGGTGCCGTAATTCATGGTGATGAGCACACCCGCCAGACCCGCCATTGCCGCGCCGATGACAAAGACCAGCGAAATAATCCGATCGGTGTTTATCCCCAGAATGGAGGCCATTTTGCGGTCCTGTTGCACCGCGCGGCACATCCGTCCCAGGCGGGTATGGTTGATTATCCAGGTGAGGACCAGCATGCCGGCAAATGAAGCGACCAGAATAAACACTTTGGTATAGGTTATCTGAACGAACCCTTCCCCCAGATGCAGGCGAATAACGCCATCCAGCATGGTCGGAACCCCTTGCTGGCGCGGGCCCTGGCTCAACTGCGCGTAGTTTTGCAGAATAAGCGACATACCGATGGCGGAGATCAGTGGCGCCAGGCGTGTGGAGTTCCGCAGCGGTTTATAGGCAATTCGCTCGATGGTCCAGCCGTAAACCCCGGTCACCACAATAGTGAAAACCAGCGTCCCGAGGATCAACAGAGGGAACGACTGCAGGCCGAAGAATGACAGCAGCGCCAGGCCAATGGCGCAGAGATAGGCGGAAATCATATACACTTCGCCGTGGGCGAAATTAATCATGCCGATAATGCCGTACACCATGGTGTAGCCGATGGCGATCAGGCCGTAGACGGAGCCCAGCGTTAAGCCATTAATTAACTGTTGCAGGAAGAATGTACTCATCTTAGCGCGCTCGTTTTTATAGGCTGCGCGACTTACGCAGCCTGATGTTTATTACGCGCCGACAGGCTGGCCTGCCGGCGTTGAGCGTGATTCCGTCCCGTTACTGCACTTCCTTATATTTTCCTTTGTCGTCCCACTGGTAAACCACGTAGTCAGACACTTTCAGATCGCCTTTGCTGTCCCAGGCTTTTTTGCCCATCACCGTGTCGACGGCATTGGCTTTCAGCCACTCGCTGGCTTTGGCAGAGTCCTTGCCACCGGTGGCTTTGAAGGCAGCAGCAATGGCCTGTACAGAGGCATAGGAATAGAGGGTGTAACCTTCGGGTTCGAATTTACCGGCGCGGAATTTCTCGATAACCGCTTTACCGTCCGGGATCAGGCGCGGATCTTTACCGAAGGTCATATAAATGCCGTTGGTGTATTGCGGGCCGCCCGCGGCGGTTACCATCTCTTCGTTGACAATACAGTCGCCGGAGAAGAATTTCGCCTGCACGCCCTGTTCACGCATCTGGCGAACCAGCGGACCGGCTTCCGGGTGACAGCCGCCGAAGAACACCACGTCCGGTTTTTGTGCACCGATCTTCGTCACCAGCGCGTTAAAGTCTTTTTCACCGCGCGAAAGTCCCTCATACATCACATCCTGAACCCCGCGTTTCGCCAGCGCCGCTTTGGTGGCGTCAGCCAGACCCTGACCATAGGTATCTTTATCGTGAATGATCACCACACGTTTGGCTTTCAGCTTGTCGATGATGAAGTCGCTGGCGACCTGGCCCTGCTGGTCATCGCGTCCGCACATGCGGAACATGTCGCTCATACCGCGTTCCGTAATCAGCGGGTTGGTCGAGCCGGGAGTGATGGCAATAATCCCCGCATCGCTGTAAACCTCGGAGGCGGGCATGGTGGAAGAGGAGCAGAAGTGGCCAACCACGGCGTTGACTTTATCCTGGTCCACCAGACGGTTAGCAACAGCCACAGCCTGTTTCGGCTCGCAGGCGTCATCCCCCTGAACCAGTTTGATCTTCTCCCCGTTAATGCCGCCAGCAGCATTAATGTCTTCAGCGGCTTGCGTTGCGCCGTGCCAGTACTGATCGCCATAGGTGGCATTGGGGCCTGTGAATGGTCCGGCGACACCAATCACAATATCTGCCTGGGCGGAAAATGCGGTCACCAGGCAACCGGCCAACACAAGAGAAAGAGGCGTTCTGATAAATTTCAGCGACATTATTATGTTCCTTAGCAAAGAGGTTTTTGCACCACGGCGTATACCCAAACGCCCGACGGCGCAGCCAGTCCAAAACACGAGCAAGAACAAAATGCACTAAACGAACAAGATCCAGACTGCATCCTGCGTGATACGGCGAGGTTTCCATGCGCAACTTCGCGCGAAGAACATTAAGCAAAAACGTTGCCAGAATGGTTAACCCATTGATGGGTTTGCGACATGTTTGAGTATAGAGCCCCGTGTTATGTCGCCTTGCGGGAGGAGAAGAAATTACAGCGGAGATCACATATCGTTAACAATAAAGCCCATAAGTTGTGCAGGAGTCACGATTTGCACGTTTTTGCAGCAATAAAGACCTAAACTTCAACCCGGAAAGGTGTGCGATATGTGGTAGGATCCTTTCCTTTTTATCAGGAGTGTCAGCGATGACTGAAGGCCCATTGAATGAAAGCGAAATGGAGTGGCTTGAAGAGACATTAATGTCTTACGGTCACGACGATGCGTCCGTGATTGACGTCTCCGAACTGGACGGCATGCTTACCGCAGTGCTTTCTGGCCCCGTTGTCGTCGAGCCCGATACCTGGCTGGTGGCGGTGTGGGGTGGCGAGAAATACATTCCACGCTGGAAAAACGATCGTGAGATGAACCGTTTTATCGATCTCTGCTTTAAGCATATGAACGATATCGCCGAGCGCCTGAGCGAATACCCGGATCAGTTTGAACCGATGTTTGGTTACAACGACGTGGACGGTGAAAGCTATACCGTTGTGGAAGAGTGGTGCTACGGCTACATGCGCGGCGTGGCGCTGACGGACTGGTCTGCCTTGCCGGAAGATCTAAAGGCCGATCTGGATGTGATTGCGCTGCACGGTACGGAAGAGAACAGTGAGAAACTGGATGCGCTGACAGAAGAGGAATATAAAGCCAGCATTGAAAGCATCCAGCCTGCGGCACTACGTTTGTACAATTATTGGGTGAATAACCCGCAGCAACCGGAAGCGAAGAAGCCGATTGTGAATGGGGCGAAGGTCGGGCGTAACGATCCGTGTCCTTGCGGCAGCGGGAAGAAGTTTAAGAGCTGCTGTTTGCACTGATAAAAAAGGGGCTGATGATAGCCCCTTTTTTAGTTACCCCACTTCCGGCAGCATTCCCGCTGCAATCAAAACCTGCACCAGAATAATCACCACGCCACAGCCAAATACGATACACAGCAGCGGTTTTCCCCCCGCCACGCGATACCCTTGCTGAGGATGTTGCTGACGGCTCTTCCATGCCAGCAGGGAAGGGAGCAACAGGGCAAGGATCGACAGTGCCACCCCCGCGTAACCCAGCGCCATCACAAACCCGCGCGGGTAAAACAGTGCAAAGGCCAGCGGTGGCAGGAAGGTGATTGCGCCCGTCTGCAACCGGCCAGCCGCGGTATTGCGACGCTGGAACAGGTCAGCCAGGTAATCAAACAGGCCCAGCGCAACACCCAGGAACGACGTGGCCAGTGCCAGGTCGGCAAACAGGTGTACCGCCAGTTCCACATGTGGGGAGGTCACAACCTCGCGCAGTGCCAGCAGAAAACCATTCAGGCCAGCGTGTTGCGCCATCAGTCCAATAAAGGTCGAAGAGTCAATGCTGCCCAGCGTCACCAGTTGCCAGAAAATATAGGCAATCAGGGGGATCGCGCTGCCGATAACAAAGACACGGCGCAGCTTGCGAATATCGCCGTTCATATAGCTGACAATGCTCGGCACGCTGCCGTGAAAACCAAACGAAGTGAAAATGACCGGGATCGCGGAAAGCGCCAGCCCTTTTTCCAGCGGCAGCGTCAGCAGGTTGACCTTATGTACATGCGGCGCGAGCAGTACCAGCATCACAATCAGGAACAGAATTTTGGCGCTGAACAGAATACGGTTAAACAGATCGACCAGCGACGTCCCCACGCAGACCACACCCCCGCCGATGAGTGCAAAGAAAATGGCGCCGGTTGCCGGGGTAATATCGGATCCGAACCAGTCATTGACGCTGGAGGCGATGAGCTCCCCGGCACCGCTAATATAGGCGGCAGTCAGAGCGTACATCAGGAACATCATGCTAAAGCCGGTTATCCACTGACCGTAGCGTCCCAGGTAGCGTGCTGCAAGAGAACCCAGACCCGTGTCGGCTGGCACATGCTGATAAACCTCAAGTAACAACAGTGCGGTGTAGCACATTAACGCCCAGAGCATGCCAAGTAGCAGCAAGGTCATCCCAAACCCCACGCCTGCGGCTGCCAGGGGCATTGCCAGCATTCCTGCTCCAATCGTCGTTCCGGCGACGATAAAAATACTTCCCAGGGTTCTGTTTTTCACGCTTTCCTCTACAACTATTCGTAATCGCGACAAAATCTGCGGCGCAGAGTAAGGGAAAAGCGGTAACTCGTCAAATCACCGTTACAAGTAGTGTAATGAAATGTTTACGAAATTGAGCGCTCTGCGATCATGCATGGGGCGTCATCCAGACGTAACGTTAATAAGGGGAACAGGAAATACAATGAGGGTTTTGATGCAGGGAATGTAAGTAAAAAACGCGGCGCCGATTTTCGGCACCGCGCTGGAATTAGTTTTGCGTATCGAGGGTAGAAAGTTCTTTATCAATAAAGTAAAGACCTTCGCCAGATTTACCCACCAGAGATAATTTATCCAGGACGGATTTAAACAGCTTCTCTTCTTCGTGCTGTTCAGCAACATACCATTGCAGGAAGTTAAAGGTTGGATAATCCTGGCTGGTCATCGCCGCATGAACCAGTTCGTTAATTTTCTGTGTGATTAATTGTTCGTGCTCGTAGGTCGCGCGGAACAGTTCATCGAGAGATGTGTACTCAGCAAACGGTGATGCCACGTTCTCAATGCGCGGCAGGGCGCCGGTATCTGTCAGATAATCAAACAGACGTTGCATATGGGTCATCTCTTCCTGAGCGTGACGACGCAAAAACGCAGCCGCGCCTTCGAAACTGTGGAAGCTGCACCAGGCGCTCATCTGCTGGTAGAGCAGGGACGAAAAAAGCTCAAGGTTCATTTGTGCATTGAGCTTGTCGATCATTTCAGTTTTCAGCATAGTGGCGCTCCTGGTTATTATTTCTGATTCACAATGAGCGATACTATAATTTGTTATTTAATTATTTGCAAAACGTAAAATTTTTATTTCTTTATTTAAAATACGAATGGGAATAAAACGCATTGACGATTTTTATATTTATTAATGAGAATTATTTTTGTTCGTAATGAAATAAACTGCCAGCAAACACTGGCAGTCCTGATTAATACCACGGATTATTTGACTTAGGGTTAACGGCAAAACCCATACATTTATACTGGATAGTCACGCTCTCGTTCAGACACAGAGAGCCGCTAATCAGCGTGCAGGTTTTGATGGGCTGGCCATAGGCAGAGGCGGTGGCATACCCCATGCTCTGACACGCTTTTGCCGCCGTACCGTTATTCACATACTCATCAGAATACGCATTTTGTAGCGCCGCCTGGCCGTAGTCGAGGCGGACTATGCCGTTGGGCGCGTCGAGACTACTGACCTCAGCCTGGCGGTTAATGCTACACCCCGCGAGCAGCAGGATCGTGCCAGCTACGATGACTCTTTTCATGGTTCGCTCTGAATGGATGGAAATACGTTATCGTACCTGCAGATGTCTGCTGCAATGCCTGGAATAGCCGGACAATCTGCCCTCTCTCTTTGCAACGGGATGGAATTGAATGTAATCCGCATCCGGTACATTTAATATTGGCGGTTTTTTTGTACCTGTACGTGACGAAGGGGAGATAAAAGAGCCTGCGTTTTGCTACTATGGCGGCCTTTAAATAAGGAGAAAGCCCCCATGTCTCAAAACCTGAGTGCCGATCAGGAACTGGTCTCTGACGTTGTCGCCTGTCAGCTGGTTATCAAACAAATCCTTGATGTCCTGGACGTTATTGCGCCGGTTGAAGTGCGCGAGAAGATGTCAACTCAGCTGAAAAACATTGATTTCGCCAGTCATCCGGCAGCGGCTGATCCGGTTACGCTTCGTGCCATCCAAAAAGCCATTGCGCTGATTGAGCTGCGATTCACACCGCAGAGTGAGTCTCACTGAAGAGTGGAAATGGGCGACAGTATTTGTCGCCCTTCAATGCCATCAGAAGAACGTCTGGACCAGCAGGTAGCTTGCCGCGCACGCGCAACTTACACCAATCAGCCCTGGCAGAATAAAGCTGTGGTTGATGATAAATTTGCCGATGCGGGTCGTGCCTGAACGGTCAAAACCGATACAGGCCAAATCACTTGGGTAGGTCGGCAGGACAAAATACCCGTATGACGCCGGGAAAAAGGCGATCAGCATTTTCGGCTCAATACCCAACATCAGGCCCATGGGCGCAACGGCCGTCAGCGCTGCGGCCTGGCTGTTCACCAGCTTCGACACCAGAAACAGTACAATGGCATACGTCCACGGGTGGCTTTTCACTACGCCTTCCAGCGCCAGTTTTAACTCGTCAAGATGCGCCTGGAAAAAGGTATCACTCATCCACGCTACGCCGAACACCGAGAAGATCGCCACCATTCCGGCTTTGAATACCGCACCGTTAGAAATAGCAGAGGCATTGACCTTGCAGGCCATCAGCATTACGGCGCCTGCAATTAGCATCATCATCTGAATGACAAGGTTCATCGACAGCGCCGTCATTTTGCCTTTCAGTTCAAAGGCGGGGCGCAATTCCGGGAATGCACCCAGCAGAACTACTACGGCAATACCGGCAAAGAAAATCCACGTGGACCAGTAGGCTTGTTTTGGAAAACGTTGATTCATTAACGTCTCTGTTCCGCCATAGATAAACTCGCGCTGCTTTGGATCTTTAAGCTTCTCCTGAAAATCCATGTCGTCGGCCAGATCTTTCCCGCGCCGCAAACTCCACAGGGCAGCGATGGCTACACCGAAAAGTGAAGCAGGAACTGACACTGCAAGTATTTCAAGGATGCCCCACGCATGGCCAATTCCATGCTGAGCGCCCAGGATGGACACCAGCGATACAACGGCAACGGAAACCGGTGATGCCGTAATCGCCATCTGCGAGGCCACGGATGCTACCGCCATTGGACGTTCCGGACGGATCCCTTTTTTCAGGGCGATATCTGCAATGATCGGGAACATGGTGTAGACCACATGCCCGGTACCACACAGAAAAGTCAGCATCCAGGTGGTAAAGGGGGCGAGAAGTGTGATGTGCTGCGGGTGTTTACGCAGAAGGCGCTCTGCAAATTGCATCATGACATTGAGACCGCCTGCGGTCTGCAGAGTAGCAGCACAACCAATCACTGCGAGGATGGTCAACATGACGTCAACCGGGGGCTTGCCAGGTTGCAGCCCAAAAACAAAACACAAAATAAAAAGCCCAATACCGCTTATTAACCCCAGCCCCATACCGCCGAAACGTGTACCTGTCAGCAGGCAGAGGAGAATGACAACAAACTCGATGGTGATCATGATGCTCCCTCGTCAATGATTATGTAATTAAATAAATCATTACATGTTGTGTGGATAATCATTGGGAGCAAGATCTGATTTGTTAAATTTCAGCAAAAGCAGAAGGTTGGCGGTGAGATGGGGAACCTGCGCCCGGACGGGAGCAGGTTAAAAGGGATCAGTGATGTTGCACCGTCACAATGTCGAGCAGGTGACGGTCAGTCTGTTCCGGGCATAACCCTGCCTGTCGCGCATTGCGCAGTTCATCCGCCAGTATCTTCAGCAGCATGCCGTCCTGCTGCTGTTCTTTGTCCATGTCGCGTAAGAATTTAAGGGTGGTAGTGTCTTGCTGCGCTTTGGCTTCATCGGCCAGTTTACTGAGAGTGGTGCAACGTTGCTCATACTCTTCAAGCGTTTTCTGGAACAGTTCTTCCAGGGAGGAGTAGTCATCGTTAATGGTATCAAGGGCTTTAACAACAGGATTGGCGCCAACGGCCTTCATGAAGTTAAAGACGCGCATCATGTGCGTGACGTTACTTTGTGCCTGAGTACGGAAGAATGTTGCTGAACCCGTAAGACTGTTCTCAGCACACCACGCACTTAAGTGAAGGTGCAGATTGGACGCATAGAACTCAAGGTTCATCTGCGCATTTAGTTTTTGCATCATCGTTGGGGTAGCCATACTCATATCCTTATTGACTGTGGGACGAGATGTCCGCTGCTTAACCTGAGCGTCAGGCATTGACGAAGAACTCGCAGATATACAATTTCCGCAGTATCTAAAATCGACCTAAAATTCACTTCCTGTGTTCGATATAAATAAGCATACCCTTGTCTCCGGGGTAAGAAAACTCCTAAACACCTTATTTTTACCATACATTACAAAAATTAAAATACTACAAATTTGCAAATGGATTTTCATAAAGCAAATATAGTATAAGCCATTGATAATTAATTATTATTTTAATTTGTCGCATGCTAATGTTCTTCCGTAAATATTAAGTCGGAATAATGCTCTGAGAAAAAATGAAATACGGATTATTCATTGCGAATATATGATACGCGGGAAAAATTGCGCTAAATCAATTTCTGCAGAATAACAGTCTGATGTGGTTCCCGTGCATTTGTGATGAAACGCAGTTTGATCTTTTTTTTCGTTGGTTGCCATTTTTCCCGGCGGACGGTGTCAGGGATTTCTTAGCTAATCTTATGGATAATTCTGCTTAACCCTCTTTCATTTGTCTGACAAATCCTGCCTTTTTTATGTCATTTTTCGCTGAATTTATGTACGCAATTACTGTAATTCTGCGGTGTGATGGGGCTCTCTTATGGATGATTAATTTCCCGCTAAAACTATCACCAGCAATAACGCTTATGACGAGGTAAGCGCTAATGCCTTGTTTTAAGTCCGATTAAATTAGAAGCACGCACATATTCCCTACAGAAAAGAATGCTAAAGCTGGAGTTTACCATGCACAAATTTACTAAAGCGCTGGCGGCCATCGGTCTGGCTGCCGTTATGTCACAATCCGCTATCGCTGAGAATTTAAAACTCGGTTTTTTGGTAAAACAGCCCGAAGAACCCTGGTTCCAGACTGAGTGGAAATTCGCAGATAAAGCCGGAAAAGATTTAGGTTTTGAAGTGATTAAAATCGCCGTGCCTGACGGTGAAAAAACCCTGAATGCCATCGACAGCCTGGCGGCCAGCGGTGCGAAAGGTTTCGTTATCTGCACACCCGATCCAAAACTGGGATCGGCAATCGCGGCGAAAGCGCGTGGTTACGACATGAAGGTCATTGCGGTTGACGATCAGTTCGTTAACGCCAAAGGCAAACCGATGGACAGCGTCCCTCTGGTGATGATGGCGGCGACCAAAATCGGTGAACGTCAGGGCCAGGAACTTTATAAAGAGATGCAAAAACGTGGCTGGGATGTGAAAGAAACCGCTGTGATGGCCATTACTGCGGACGAACTGGACACGGCTCGCCGCCGTACTTCCGGTTCCATGGACGCGCTGAAAGCAGCCGGCTTCCCGGAAAAACAGATCTACAAAGTCCCCACCAAATCCAACGATATCCCGGGTGCTTTCGACGCCGCGAACTCCATGCTGGTTCAGCATCCGGAGGTGAAACACTGGCTGGTGGTCGGGATGAACGACAATACCGTGCTGGGCGGAGTACGCGCGACGGAAGGCCAGGGCTTCAAAGCGCCTGACGTGATCGGGATCGGCATCAACGGCGTTGACGCAGTCAGCGAGCTGTCCAAAGCGCAGGCCACTGGCTTCTATGGCTCTCTGCTGCCAAGCCCGGACGTTCACGGCTACAAATCCAGCGAGATGCTCTACAACTGGGTAACCAAAGGGGCTGAACCGCCGAAATTTACCGAAGTGACTGACGTGGTGCTGATCACCCGCGATAACTTCAAAGAGGAACTGGCGAAAAAAGGATTGGGCGGTAAGTAATTCGCTGTGATTGTGCCCCTCATTCCTGTGAGGGGCCAGATGTACACACTACTGGAATCACGGAGACGTTATGCAACAGTCTGAGCCGTATCTCTCTTTTCGCGGCATCGGTAAAACTTTCCCCGGTGTTAATGCGCTGACCGATATCAGTTTCGACTGCTATGCCGGCCAGGTTCACGCCCTGATGGGCGAAAACGGCGCGGGAAAATCCACGCTGTTGAAAATCCTCAGCGGTAACTACACGCCGACGACCGGCACGCTGGCTATTCGCGGAGACGAGGTGGCGTTTGCCGATACCACGGCGTCGCTCAACGCCGGGGTAGCCATTATTTATCAGGAACTGCACCTCATCCCTGAGATGACCGTGGCAGAAAACATCTATTTAGGACAGCTTCCGCATAAAAGCGGCGTGGTGAATCGTTCGCTACTTAATTATGAAGCGGGGCTGCAGCTTAAACATCTTGGCCTGGACGTTGATCCCCAGACGCCACTGAAATATCTCTCCATTGGTCAGTGGCAGATGGTTGAAATTGCTAAGGCGCTGGCGCGTAACGCCCGAATCATAGCCTTCGATGAACCCACCAGTTCGCTCTCCGCGCGGGAAATCGAAAATTTGTTCCGTGTGATCCGCGAATTGCGTCAGGAAGGCCGCACCATTTTGTACGTTTCGCACCGTATGGAAGAGATATTCGCCCTGAGTGATGCCATTACCGTCTTTAAAGACGGACGCTATGTACGCACCTTTACCGACATGAAGCAGGTTAACCATGACCAGCTTGTTCAGGCGATGGTTGGCCGCGAGTTGGGTGACATTTATCACTGGCAGCCGCGCGAGTATGGCCCTGAACGCCTGCGTCTGGATAGCGTAAAAGCGCCAGGCGTGCGTACGCCAATCTCCTTGTCAGTACGCAGCGGTGAAATCGTCGGACTGTTTGGCCTGGTGGGGGCGGGGCGCAGCGAGTTAATGAAAGGGTTATTCGGCGGTACCCGGATTACCGAAGGTCAGGTTTCCATTGACGGCGAGCGGGTAGATATTCAGAAACCGGCCCACGCGATCAGGGCGGGGATGATGCTCTGCCCGGAAGACCGTAAAGCGGAGGGGATTATTCCTGTTCATTCGGTGCGCGATAACATCAATATTTCCGCCCGCCGTAAGTTTATCCGCGCCGGTTGCCTGATTAACGATAGCTGGGAGTCGAGCAATGCCGACCATCATATTCGTTCGCTGAATATCAAAACGCCTGGCCCGGAACAGCTGATCATGAATCTCTCCGGCGGAAACCAGCAGAAGGCTATTTTAGGCCGCTGGCTGTCGGAAGATATGAAGGTCATTTTATTAGATGAGCCAACGCGCGGTATTGATGTGGGGGCAAAACACGAAATTTATAACGTGATCTATGAACTGGCAAAACGCGGCGTGGCGGTGCTCTTCGCCTCCAGCGATCTGCCGGAGGTGCTTGGCGTAGCCGACCGCATTGTCGTGATGCGTGAAGGTGAAATTGCCGGTGAATTACTTCATGAACAGGCGAATGAACAACAGGCGTTGAACCTCGCCATGCCTAAAGTCAGCCAGGCTGTCGCCTGAGTAAGGAGTTAATGATGTCCTCTGTTACTACATCCGGAGTGCCGAAGTCGGCTTTCAGTTTTGGACGCATCTGGGATCAGTACGGCATGCTGGTGGTCTTTGCCGCGCTGTTCCTCGCCTGTGCGATCTTTGTTCCTAATTTTGCCACTTTCATTAATATGAAAGGGCTGGGGTTGGCCATTTCCATGTCAGGGATGGTGGCCTGCGGCATGCTCTTCTGCCTGGCCTCCGGCGATTTTGACCTGTCGGTGGCGTCCGTTATTGCCTGCGCGGGTGTGACCACGGCAGTGGTGATCAACATGACTGAAAGCCTGTGGATCGGCGTCCTGGCCGGTCTGTTACTGGGCGTCATCAGCGGTCTGGTCAACGGTTTTGTCATTGCGCGTCTGAAGATAAATGCCCTGATCACCACGCTTGCCACAATGCAAATTGTCCGAGGCCTGGCCTATATTATTTCCGACGGTAAAGCGGTGGGGATTGAAGACGAGCGCTTCTTTACGCTGGGTTACGCCAACTGGCTCGGTCTGCCTGCGCCTATCTGGCTGACCGTAGCCTGCCTGATCCTGTTCGGCTTCCTGCTTAACCGGACCACCTTTGGCCGTAATACGCTGGCGATTGGTGGCAATGAAGAAGCGGCGCGTCTGGCTGGGGTGCCGGTCGTGCGAACCAAGATTATTATCTTTGTGCTCTCGGGGCTGGTTTCTGCCGCCGCGGGCATTATTCTGGCATCACGCATGACCAGCGGCCAACCCATGACCTCTATCGGTTACGAGCTGATCGTCATTTCGGCCTGCGTTTTAGGGGGCGTTTCCCTGAAGGGCGGCATCGGAAAAATCTCATATGTGGTGGCCGGTATCCTGATCTTAGGGACGGTAGAGAACGCCATGAACCTGCTGAATATTTCCCCGTTCTCTCAGTACGTGGTTCGTGGCCTGATCCTGCTGGCAGCGGTGATTTTCGACCGTTACAAGCAAAAAGCGAAGCGTACCGTATAACGCTTTTTCCCGTCTTTTATTGCTCAACTTATAACCTTAGTTGACCCCTTAACCGCCTCGCCAGTAAAACTGGCGGGGCGGTTGTCAAATGGCGAGCCACGTCACACTGTCTATACTTACATGGCTATGAAAGAGGTAAAGGCGTTTACCTTTCGCAAACCGTAAGGAGGAAAAGGGTGGCTGACTTGTTAACCGCACCGCCTGTACTGTCCGGACACTATGCTTTCTTTTTTGATCTCGACGGCACGCTCGCCGGGATAAAACCGCACCCCGATCAGGTGTCTATTCCGGATGCGGTATTACAGGATTTGCATCAGCTCTCGCTTATGAATGAGGGAGCACTGGCATTGATATCAGGGCGCTCAATGGCCGAGCTGGATATGCTCGCCAGTCCTTACCACTTTCCGCTGGCCGGTGTACACGGAGCGGAGCGCCGCGACATCCATGATCAAACGCATATCGTTTCACTTCCCGATGCACTCACACAACGTCTTCAGGAGAAACTTTCTGCTGCGCTGGCAGAACTGCCGGGCACAGAACTGGAAGCTAAAGGCATGGCCTTTGCTCTGCATTATCGTCAGGCCCCACAACATGAAGAGCGCGTGCTTGCCCTTGCCAGAGAAATTGCGAATGCGCACCCGCAACTGGCGTTACAGCCGGGTAAATGCGTGGTGGAGCTAAAACCGCAAGGGATCAATAAAGGCGCGGCCATCACCGCGTTTATGGCGGAGGAACCTTTTAAGGGCCGGACGCCCGTTTTCTTTGGGGATGACCTGACCGACGAAGCTGGGTTCCGCGTGGTGAATCAGGCACGAGGGATCTCCGTTAAGGTTGGGCCCGGCGACACTGTTGCCCAATGGCGGCTGGTGGATGTCGCCAGCGTCTGGCAGTGGATATCTGACATCGCTAACCAGCAACAACAACAAATAGCGCAAAACCAAGGGGGAAACCATTATGGGTCGCTTAGTCGTCGTCTCTAACCGAATCGCGCCGCCTGATGATAAAAAAGTCAGCGCGGGTGGCCTGGCGGTAGGGGTGTTAGGTGCCTTAAAAGCTGCAGGCGGGCTGTGGTTTGGCTGGAGTGGTGAAATCAGTGAAGACGAAAAACCGCTCAAAAAAGTGACGCGCGGAAATATTACGTGGGCATCGTTCGCGTTAAAAGAGAAAGACTATGACGAGTATTACTCGCAGTTCTCGAATGCCGTTCTGTGGCCTGCATTTCACTACCGTCTTGACCTGGTTAAATTCCAGCGTGAATCCTTCGAAGGCTACACGCGAGTCAACGCGCTGCTGGCGGATAAACTGCTGCCTTTAATCGAAGAAGACGATATTTTATGGATCCACGATTATCATCTGCTCCCCTTCGCCAGAGAATTGCGGGAAAGGGGCGTAAATAACCGGATTGGTTTTTTCCTGCATATCCCGTTCCCGACACCGGAGATTTTTACGGCGTTACCACCCCATGAAGCGTTGCTGGAGGCGCTATGTGATTACGATTTGTTGGGCTTCCAGACTGAAAATGATCGCCTTGCGTTTTTGGATTCTGTGTCAGGCAAAACGCGCCTGGTGACCAAAGGTGGAAAAACGCATACCGCATGGGGGAAAACATTCCACACCGAAGTGTATCCGATTGGGATTGAACCCGACGAGATTGCGGAGCAGGCCGCCGGGCCGTTGCCATCAAAGCTGGCGCAGCTTAAGAATGAACTTAAGCATGTGAAAAATATCTTCTCGGTAGAGCGACTTGATTATTCCAAAGGGTTACCGGAACGCTTTCTGGCATATGAAACGCTGTTGGATAAATACCCTCAACACCACGGTAAAATTCGCTATACGCAGATAGCACCAACGTCGCGCGGCGAAGTTCAGGCCTACCAGGACATTCGGCATCAGCTGGAGACAGAAGCGGGGCGCATTAACGGCCGCTATGGCCAACTGGGCTGGACGCCGCTCTTTTATCTGAATCAGCACTTTGACCGTAAAATCCTGATGAAAGTGTTCCGCTATGCAGACGTTGGCCTGGTCACGCCGCTGCGTGACGGGATGAACCTGGTGGCGAAAGAGTATGTGGCGGCCCAGGATCCTGCCGACCCGGGTGTACTGGTACTTTCACAGTTTGCCGGAGCGGCAAATGAACTCACTTCAGCGCTTATCGTAAATCCTTACGATCGGGATGATGTGGCTAACGCCCTGAACCGCGCCCTGACAATGCCGCTTACAGAGCGCATTTCCCGGCATGCCGAAATGATGGAGACGATCCGTAAGAACGACATTAATCACTGGCAGGCGAATTTTATTCAGGATTTACGTGATATCGCCCCGAAAAGTAAGGATGGTGATCTGCAAAAAAAGATCGCGACATTTCCTAAACTCGCCTGATTTTCTACTGGGGGATTAATCTCCCCCAAGAGGTACTAACAGCACATCGACCTGACTTGAAGCAACAATAGATTTCGCCGCACATGCCGCGCGCGATAAAAAGCTATGGTTGTGGTTCCCGCATATCACTAAATCAATATTCTGTTTACGACACATGTCAAGAATATGTGCATTAAGTTCTCCCGTTGCAATAACGGTCTCATAAACAGGATATTGTGCCTTTTCAGCCAGCTCCCGCAGAAATTGCTGTGTTTCTTCCTGAAGTACCTCCCGAATATCTTCAAGCATAGGGGCTGCCAGCTGGTTATACATTTCGGGTTCGGCCGCGAGAGTGATGAGGCTGATGCGGGCATTATGGGGCCTGGCAATGGAAACTGCCCGGGCGACAAGCTGATGGCTTTCGGGTGAAACAGCAACAGAAACAAGAAGATGGGAGTAACTCATGGTGCACTCCTTAGATGTCTGACAGACTGCGTCTACCCACCTTTACCGCGAATCCCCTGGTTCTGCAAGAGTTGAATACGACATTAGTGTGAAGCTTATCATAATTATTCATTAATTATTCTTATAAGAAGAATAACTGAAAAATACGCCTAAATGAAAAAAATTAACAACTTAACGTAAATCACACAATTTTACTCTTCCACTATTAAATCATTTTAACGCGTTATAAACACAATTCGAATGATCACATACTGAAACATTTTTTTTGAGCGTTACGCATAAGTATATGTTTTTTCGAGGTAAGAAAAATGTATCCAGGACATTCTCGGGATGTGAACGATTGCAGACACCGGGAATGACAGGCAAAGCACGTGATATGCCAGTTATGTTCACCCTTCTGCATGAGTATTCGGCATTTAAGAATACAAAACAGTACTGATTGTTCGATATTTGAACAAATTACAAGTCATACTGATGGATTTATGGGTGATATTCACTTAAATTATGTGACGTGGATCACATTTTTTTTAAATTTGAGGAAGGCTGCATTGTATGTATCAAATCTGACGAGTAGAGTTTGCGTCGAATTAGGAAAAATCTTAGTTATTTGTAAGAAATGATAAAAGATGTAAGAGGCGCAACGGCGTTTCTTCTCTTGCGTGTATCAAATGAATACAAACCTAAATTCAACTATGCATTTGGCCTTTTCTTTTTTATACCGGGTGATTTCCCGGCGACATCACGGGGTGCGGTCTTTCCGCATAAAAATAATAGTTGGTTATTCGGGATGGGAACAATGCATACATCCGAGTTGCTAAAACATATCTATGACATCAATTTGTCGTATTTACTGCTCGCGCAGCGTTTGATTAGTCAGGACAAGGCGTCCGCGATGTTTCGTCTGGGTATTAACGAAGAAATGGCAACCATGCTGGGGGGGTTAACCCTCCCTCAGATGGTTAAACTGGCCGAAACGAATCAGCTGGTTTGTCAGTTCCGTTTCGATGATTCACAGACAATAACGCGTCTGACGCAGGAATCCCGTGTTGACGATCTTCAACAGATCCATACCGGTATACTTCTCTCCACTCGCTTGCTTAACGAAATCAGCCAGCCTGATGACGCAGCCCGTAAGAAAAGGGCCTAGCAATGAGCGAAAAAAGCATTGTTCAGGAAGCGCGTGACATACAGTTGGCCATGGAGCTGATTACACTGGGTGCTCGTTTACAAATGCTGGAAAGCGAGACTCAGTTGAGCCGTGGTCGTCTCATCAAACTGTACAAAGAGTTACGTGGTAGTCCCCCGCCGAAAGGCATGCTGCCGTTTTCTACCGACTGGTTTATGACGTGGGAGCAGAACATCCACGCATCCATGTTCTGTAACGCCTGGCAGTATCTTCTCAAAACCGGTTTGTGTAGCGGCGTTGACGCTGTGATCAAAGCGTACAAACTTTACCTTGAACAATGCCCACAGCAGGAAGATGGTCCACTGCTGGCGCTGACCCGCGCATGGACGCTGGTGCGTTTTGTTGAAAGCGGAATGCTTGAACTGTCGCGCTGCAATTGCTGCGATGGCAATTTTATTACCCATGCTCATCAGCCTGCAGGCAGCTTCGCCTGTAGTTTATGTCAGCCTCCATCCCGTGCAGTAAAAAGACGTAAACTTTCCCGGGATGCTGCCGATATTATTCCACAACTGCTGGATGAACAGATCGAACAAGCTGTTTAACCCGAACGTGTGGGCAAGATTCCAGCAGCGGTAAGCAATTACCGCTGCTTTTTTTTTACCCCGCAAACGGTAAACGCTGCGAACTGAACGTCCTTGCCATAGTCACTAGCGGAAGGATGATGTCGTGCTTATCTTATTAGGTTACCTGGTAGTTCTCGGTACAGTTTTCGGCGGTTACATGATGACCGGCGGGCACCTTGGAGCACTCTATCAACCGGCTGAACTTATTATCATCGGCGGCGCAGGGGTAGGGGCTTTTATCGTTGGTAACAACGGTAAATCGATCAAGGGCACGCTGAAAGCGATTCCATTGCTGTTCCGTCGCTCGAAATACACCAAAAGCATGTATATGGACCTGCTGGCGCTGCTCTATCGCCTGATGGCGAAGTCACGTCAACAGGGGATGTTCTCTCTTGAACGCGATATCGAAAACCCGAAAGAGAGTGAAATTTTTGCCAGCTATCCGCGCATTCTTGCCGACGCCATGATGCTGGATTTCATCGTCGACTACCTGCGACTCATCATCAGCGGCAATATGAACACCTTCGAAATTGAAGCGCTGATGGACGAAGAGATCGAAACCCACGAAAGTGAATCCGAAGTGCCGGCCAACAGCCTGGCGCTGGTGGGCGATTCCCTTCCTGCGTTCGGTATCGTTGCCGCTGTCATGGGGGTTGTTCACGCCCTGGCCTCGGCGGATCGTCCTGCCGCTGAGCTGGGCGCACTGATCGCCCATGCGATGGTGGGCACCTTCCTCGGTATTTTGCTGGCGTATGGCTTCATCTCTCCGCTGGCAAGCGTTCTGCGCCAGAAGAGCGCGGAAACGACTAAAATGATGCAGTGCGTGAAGATCACGCTGCTCTCTAACCTCAACGGTTATGCGCCACCGATCGCGGTTGAGTTTGGCCGTAAAACGCTTTACTCCAGCGAGCGTCCGTCGTTTATCGAACTTGAAGAACACGTGCGTGCGGTGAAAAACCCAAACCAACAGACGACAACTGAGGACGCATGAAAAACCAGTCCCATCCGATCGTCATCGTAAAAAAACGCAAGCATAAGGGCGGCGGGCATGGCGCACACGGCTCGTGGAAAATTGCGTACGCCGATTTTATGACTGCAATGATGGCGTTCTTTCTGGTGATGTGGCTTATCTCCATCTCCAGCCCGAAAGAACTGATCCAGATTGCGGAATATTTCCGAACGCCGCTGGCGACGGCGGTGGCCGGTGGGCCGCGCATCTCTAACAGCGACAGCCCAATCCCGGGCGGTGGCGATGATTACACCCAGCAGAAGGGTGAGGTGAAAAAAGAGCCGAACATCGACGAGCTGAAAAGAAAGATGGAGCAGGCGCGCCTGAAGAAACTGCGTGGCGATCTCGATCAGCTGATTGAAGCAGATCCAAAACTGCGCGCGCTGCGTCCGCATCTGAAAATCGATCTGGTACAGGAAGGGTTACGTATCCAGATTATTGATAGCCAGAACCGCCCAATGTTTAAGACCGGGAGTGCGGAAGTTGAGCCGTACATGCGCGATATTTTGCGTGCTATTGCGCCGGTGCTGAACGGCATTCCTAACCGAATCAGCCTGTCAGGACACACGGATGATTTCCCGTATGCCAGTGGAGAGAAGGGATACAGCAACTGGGAGCTTTCTGCCGATCGTGCCAACGCCTCGCGTCGCGAGCTGGTGGCCGGTGGGCTTGATGATGGCAAGGTACTGCGCGTGGTCGGCATGGCAGCAACCATGCGTGTCTCTGACCGCGGGCCGGATGACGCCATCAACCGTCGTATCAGTCTTTTAGTGCTGAACCAGCAGGCGGAGCAGGCCATCCTGCATGAAAACGCCGAAAGTCAGAATGAGTCACTGGACGATTTAAAACAGCCTGGGGCCGTTCCTTCGGCTGCCGTTCCAACATCGCCACCAGCCAATCCGAGGTGATAGCGTGAGCATGGATATTAGCGATTTTTACCAGACATTCTTTGATGAAGCCGACGAGTTGTTGGCCGATATGGAGCAACACTTGCTCGATTTGGTGCCTGAAGCACCAGACTCTGAGCAGCTTAATGCCATCTTCCGTGCGGCGCACTCCATTAAAGGCGGAGCCGGAACGTTTGGATTTACCATCCTGCAGGAAACGACCCATTTGATGGAAAACCTGCTTGATGAAGCACGACGCGGTGAGATGCAGCTCAATACCGATATTATCAACCTGTTTTTGGAAACCAAAGATATTATGCAGGAACAGCTCGACGCCTATAAAAGCTCGGCAGAGCCTGATGCCGCCAGCTTTGAATACATCTGCAATGCGCTGCGCCAGCTCGCGCTGGAAGCAAAAGGTGAGGTTGCAGCAGCCGTTGTTCCGGCCGCAAAACTGAGCGTTGTCGATGCCGTTGCCGCCTAGGAGTCTGCCCCTGCCGAAGCACAAGCGGGCAAATTGCGTGTTGTGCTGTCACGCCTGAAAGAGAATGAAGTTAACCTGCTGGAAGAAGAGCTGGGTAATCTGGCGACATTAAGCAATGTGGTAAAAGGCAAAGACAGTCTTGCTGCGACGCTTGATGACGGCATTGGCCAGGACGATATCGTGGCGGTGTTGTGCTTCGTCATTGAAGCCGACCAGATTGCCTTCGAAACCGAAACGGCCGTTGTCGAAACGCCAGCAGAAGAGGTCGCTGTTGTTGCTCAGACTACTGCACCGGCCGTTGTGCCTGCGGCTCCGGCGCTGAAAGCCGTGCCAAAAGAGGCTGCGGCGCCAGGCCGTGGTGAAAAACCGGCTGCGCGTTCCAGTGAATCCACCAGCATCCGTGTTGCCGTTGAGAAGGTTGACCAGCTGATTAACCTGGTGGGCGAACTGGTGATCACTCAGTCAATGCTGGCACAACGTTCAAACGAACTGGACCCGGTCACGCACGGCGATCTGATTACCAGCATGGGGCAATTACAGCGTAATGCCCGCGATCTGCAGGAATCGGTCATGTCCATCCGAATGATGCCGATGGAATATGTCTTCAGCCGCTTCCCGCGTCTGGTCCGCGACCTTGCCAGCAAACTGAATAAACAGATTGAACTGACCCTGATGGGCAGCTCAACCGAACTGGATAAGAGCCTGATCGAGCGCATTATTGACCCGTTAACGCACCTGGTGCGTAACAGCCTCGACCACGGTATCGAACTGCCGGAAAACCGCATTGCCGCCGGGAAATCTCCGGTCGGCAACCTGATCCTCTCTGCGGAACACCAGGGTGGGAACATCTGCATCGAAGTGACCGATGACGGTGCGGGCCTTAACCGTGAACGCATCCTGGCAAAAGCGATTTCGCAGGGGATGGCGGTCAATGAAAACATGACCGACGAAGAAGTGGGCATGTTGATCTTTGCGCCAGGCTTCTCGACTGCGGAACAAGTGACCGACGTGTCCGGGCGCGGTGTGGGCATGGACGTGGTGAAACGTAACATCCAGGAGATGGGCGGCCACGTTGAGATCCAGTCTAAGCAGGGCTCTGGCACCACCATTCGCATCCTGCTGCCGCTGACGCTGGCAATTCTGGACGGTATGTCAGTCAAAGTGGCAGACGAAGTCTTTATTCTGCCTCTGAACGCCGTGATGGAATCGCTGCAGCCGCGTGAGGAAGATCTGCATCCGCTGGCGGGTGGCGAGCGTGTTCTCGAAGTGCGCGGTGAGTATCTGCCGCTGGTGGAACTGTGGAAAGTGTTTGAAGTGGACGGGGCGAAGACAGAGGCCACGCAGGGTATCGTTGTGATCCTGCAAAGTGCGGGCCGTCGCTACGCGCTGCTGGTTGATCAGCTGATTGGTCAGCACCAGGTGGTGGTGAAAAACCTCGAAAGCAACTACCGCAAGGTACCAGGTATTTCTGCCGCGACCATTCTGGGTGATGGTAGCGTGGCGCTGATCGTCGATGTGTCGGCGCTTCAGGGATTAAATCGTGAACAACGTGTGGCGTACACAGCCGCCTGATTAAGTAGAAGGTAATAACATGACCGGTATGAGTAATGTAACGAAACTGGCGGGCGAGCCATCAGGGCAGGAATTCCTGGTTTTCACTTTAGGTGACGAAGAGTACGGTATCGACATTCTGAAAGTGCAGGAAATCCGTGGTTACGACCAGGTTACCCGCATCGCTAATACGCCTGCTTTTATTAAAGGTGTCACCAACCTGCGTGGTGTGATTGTGCCAATCGTTGACCTGCGCGTGAAATTCAGCCAGGGCGACGTTGACTACAACGACAACACCGTGGTGATTGTTCTGAACCTGGGTCAGCGCGTAGTGGGCATCGTGGTGGATGGCGTGTCTGATGTGCTTTCCCTGACCTCTGACCAAATCCGTCCTGCACCGGAATTTGCCGTCACATTGTCGACGGAATACCTGACCGGTCTGGGCGCGCTCGGCGAGCGTATGCTGATTCTGGTGAATATTGAGAAGCTGCTGAACAGCGATGAGATGGCACTGCTGGATATCGCCGCGAGTCACGTAGCGTAGGTAAATGCAAAACGGCAACCCAGGTTGCCGTTTTTTGTGCTTGCTCCCTCTCCCTGTGGGAGAGGGCTGGGGTGAGGGCATCAGGCCTCACCCTTTTTTTCATACCGTTACGCTTCCTGCTCCACCAGCTCAGCTTCCGCTTCCCGCGCACCTTCATTCTGCGACAGCATCGCGGTCGCGATACCATTCCCCAGAACGTTAATTGCAGAGCGACCCATATCCAGGAAGTGATCAATTCCCATCAGCAGCAGAATACCGGCCACCGGAATATTGAAGCTTGGAATAGTTGCCGCCAGAACGACCAGCGATGAACGCGGTACGCCCGCAATCCCTTTTGAAGCGAGCATCAGGGTCAGCATCAATACCGTCACTTCAGAGAAGCTCAGGTGAATGTTGTACGCCTGGGCGATAAACATCGAGGCGAAAGAGCAGTACACCATCGAACCTACCAGGTTGAAGGAGTAGCCAATCGGCAGGACGAAAGAGGCAATGTTGCGCGAGCAGCCAAAACGCTCCAGCTGTTCCAGCGTTTTTGGATAGGCCGCTTCAGAGCTGCTGGTGGTAAACGCTACCAGTACCGGGTCTTTCAGCATACTGACCAGGCGAAACACCTCTTTTTTCAGCACCATGTAACCCACGGCCAGCAGCACCATGCAGGTGAGAAGAATGGCAACATAATAGCCACCAATAAAGGAGGCGTAGTTCAACAGAATGCCCAGACCCTGAGTGGCAATAACGGATGAAATCGCCGCGAAAATGGCCAGTGGCGCAACGTACATCACGTAACCCGTCACCTTCAGCATGATATGGGAAACCACATCCAGCGCAGCTACCAGAGGCGCGTTGAATTTCTGTCCCAGCGACGCGCCGCCGATGCCGAAGAACATCGAGAACACCACAATCTGCAGGATCTCATTGTTCGACATCGCCCCTGCGATACTGGTTGGAATGGTGTGAGACAGGAAGGCTTTCAGCGTCATGCCACCAACGGCCAGACCGGTATCGACGGCTTCGGTTGGGATCGTCAGGTTCAGACCGCTTCCCGGATGCTCGAGCGTGACGATAAACAGCCCCACCAGAATAGACAGCACGGATGAGCTGATAAACCACACCATCGCTTTGCCGCCAACGCGGCCAATGGTGGAGGTTTCACCCAGTTTCATGATGCCGACGGTTAACGTGCTGAAGACCAAAGGTGCAATCACCATTTTGATCAGGCGAAGGAAGATATCGGTCAGAAGGGTAATATTATCCGACCAGGCTTTAATAGCATCCGCAGATGCGTACTCATGAATTGCTGCCCCTGAAAGAATACCCGCCAGCATGAAAATCACGATGAAGAGTGTGAGTTTGTTTGCACTTGCCACGAAAAAAGACCCTCTATGCGCTTTAGATGTAGCCCGAGTCGATACATATAAATTTTTTATTACGACGCGGGAAATTATTCGGCACATAAATTGACGCAAAGTGTAGGGGGATACAACTCCTTTTTAAGTTTTATTAATTTTGTTGTTAATTCACTGACGATATATTGTGATCAATATCACATTATTGCGGATATATTCTCTGTGGATAAAATAAAATCTCTGTTTTTTAGAGTTCAACTAACTGTTATTTATAGAAATACATCGTCAATAAGACATTCGGCTTATGCGTCATGGGGCAGGTGGTAGAAGCGATATCCATAAACTAAATTCTCAATAACCCCCTCAAAGGAACCTTAAGCGGGGCTAACATCTTGAACGACAAAAATAAAATGCGGCAAGGGAACGGAGACGTCTTCTGGAGGGTGGTAAATGAAAAGAAAACTCCTGTTGATCTGCGCAGGCAGCTTACTGACTGCAACAACGGCCCATCAGGCGCTGGCCGTTACCAGCAGCGGCACCATCGGCGCGACGCTGACGCTGACAAACGGTTGTTTGATAAACGGATCGCCCGCGCAAAGTGGCATTAACTTCGGTACGCTCGATTTCGGTACCCATCCGGCTACCTTTTCCACTCTTACGACGCAGCTGAGCGGCGCCAGCGGCGGAAACACCTTCACCATTCAATGTACGACCGCAAGCTATACGGTCGCGATCACCGGTAATACCCACTCCACCGCGCCCGGCTCCGTTGTCGGTTCGCCGGGTACGCCTGAACGCTATCTGGTTAATACAGCCAACGCGGCACAGGGCGTGGCTTATAGCCTGTACAGCGACAGCGGGTTTAACACCGTGATTGCCAATAACGCCGCGTTGCCGATCGCCTCTACGGCCGGAGGCGTGGATAGCTACACCCTCTACGGGCGTATTACCGGCGGTGGTAACAGCGTGACGGTCGTCCCGGGAACCTACACCGACACGATTAACGTCAGCGTCACCTATTAGTCCCGAACCGCCATGAAGGCAACTCTCACAGGTCTGCGCAAACGCGCAGAGGGACGCGTGCAGCCTTTTTTCGCGCTGATTGTCGGATTGCTCGTGATGCCCTCTGCGGACGCTGTGACATCACAGTCCTTTAAGGTCAGCGCGACGATAGTACCGGGATGCGCGGTGGCCACCGGTAGCGGAGGGCTTCTCGGTACGCTGGATTTTGGCACCCATAACGGCGTCGAGAGCGCGCCGGTCAGCACCAGCTTTGTGCCAAACGGGGCGTTGTCTATCGCCTGTACGCCGGGCGTGGCGCTGAGCATGAGCATTAATGGCGGTCAAAATTATTCATCCGTGCGTCGGATGAAGCGGTCCGGTGGAACAGAACTGGTGCCGTACCGGCTCTACAGCAGCAGCTCGCTGGCCGCGAACAGCGAAATTGGCGTAAACCAGGCGATACCGGTGACGTATACCAACAGCAATAACATCGCGCTGCCGCTTTTTGGCGTGGCGCTACTGACCGGATTTAGCCCGGCAGGAACCTATTCCGATCAGCTCACCGTGACCTTGTCATGGTAATAAAGGGAGAGTGTTGATGAAGCCATTTTTCAGACCGGTATGTCTGGCGGGTGCGTTGGGTATGGCTGCGGTAACCGGCCAGGTGCAGGCGGCGGCGACTATTCTGCTCTGGCCGATCGATCCGTGGCTTGCTGCAGACGCCAACGCCACGGAGCTGTGGATCCAGAATCAGGGAAACAGCGCCACGACGATGCAGGTCCGCATCGTGCGCTGGAAGCAGGAGGACGGACACGAGCGTTATACCTCGCAGCAGGATGTGGTCGCCAGCCCGCCCATCGTCACGATTGGTACTGGCAGCAAGCAGCTTATTCGCCTTATCAAACAGGCTTCTGTTCCCGCTGGTGTCGAACAGGCTTACCGCATTATCGTAGATGAAATCCCCCAGCCTGATACAAAAGCCGAACCCGCCATCGGCCTCAAATTGCAGATGCGTTACTCCATCCCTTTGTTTGTGTATGGACAGGGGATCCCGACCATCAAAGAAGGCGCGCATCACGCGCTGGCGGAAACCCAAAACCTGAGCTGGCGGGTGACGCGCGCGGAGGGGCAGCCTGCGCTGGAGGTCAGAAATCGGGGTGATGTCCATGTCAGGCTGAGCCAGGTGGCGCTGGAGCAGGGAGGTCGGAAACACACGGTAGCGGATGGACTACTGGGTTACGTTCTCCCCGGCAGCACCCGCAGTTGGCCAATACCCGCCGGGGTTCGCCAGCCAGACCGGATGAGTGCGCAAATTAATGCCAGGGACGCGCAATGGCAGTCGACGCCCGTCAACTGAAACCGGCGATGATGATACTGCTTTGCGTCAGTACCACTTCCTGGGCTGAAACCGGCGACGACAGTTTACCGCCGCCCCCCCAGGCTCAGGCGATCAATGATGAGGCGGTCTTCCAGCTCGCCCTCGTGCTGAACCACTACGATACCGGTCTGGTGGTGCCTGTGACGCAACGTAAAGGCGCTTTCTATATCTCCAGCGCAGATTTGTTACGCGCAGGGCTTCCCCCTGAGCATGTACCAACCGGGGACGTTAATCTCTCTTCGCTTTCTCAGGTTAGGGTGGAGTATGACAGCGCTGCGCAACGGTTATTGCTGACCGTTCCCCGCGACTGGGTCACGACCCGCGTGACGCCGTTCAGCACACAAACGGCGCAGAGCAAACCGCACTTTGGACGCGGGGCATTGCTGAATTATGATCTCTACACCAACCACACGGAACATCTTGGTGGTCAGGCGTCGCTCTGGCACGAATTCCGCTACTTTAACGAGAACGGCTCGTTTTCCTCTACCGGCTACGCCCGGGAAAATTTCACCGGGAATAATGGTCAGCAGGAAGGATATGTCCGCTATGACACCACTCTGCTGTTCACCAATGAGGATGAGGCGATTTCCTGGAGTGCCGGGGATGTGATCAGCGACGCACTGAGCTGGAGTACCAGCGTGCGTATGGGCGGGATAAGTTACGGACGGGATTTCTCCCTGCGTCCGGACCTGGTCACATGGCCGCTACCCGAATTTTCGGGAGAAGCCGCGGTACCCACCTCGGTTGATCTCTTTATTAATGGCTATCGGTCCGGCTCAACTCAGCTCCAGCCGGGGCCATTTACGCTGACTAATCTGCCCTATATCAACGGTGCTGGGGATGCGGTGCTGGTCACCACCGATGCATTGGGTCGTCAGGTAAGTACCACGCTACCGTTTTATGTCACCAGTGATTTGTTAAAACAAGGCCTGAGCGACGGGGCCGTGACGCTCGGAAGCCTGCGGCGTAATTATGGCATCAGGAATTTTGACTACGGCCCTGCGGCAGGCAGCGGTTCATATCGCTATGGTTTGACGGACTGGCTCACGCTGGAGGGGCATGCGGAAGGGGCACAAGAGCTGGCGTTAGGGGGAGCTGGCACTGTGGTTAAACTCGGACAGTTTGGCGTGGTGAATACCTCTTACTCGCAAAGCCGCATGCGCGGTGATGCAGGCGGGCAAATCAACTGGGGTTACCAGTACAGCACCAGCGAGTTTAGCGTGGCAACCCAGCACACGCGGCGCGATCGCGGTTTTGGCAATCTGGCTCTCTACGACCAGCCGACGGTCTATGACGAAAATGACAAACCCATCGCCAGTTTTAGTCGCAATACGGATCAGTATTCTCTCACCTTTAATCTGGGGCAGTACGGCAATATTGGCGCAGCCTGGATCGGCGTAGAGAGCTTCGACAGTCAAAAAACCGAGCTGCTGAATCTCTCCTGGAGCCGTAATCTGTGGGGTGCGAGCAGTATTTATCTGGCGGCAAGCCGGGACCAGCAGCGGGGAGACTGGACGGTGGCGTTGTCGCTGCAGGTGCCGCTGGGGGCGCGTGACAGCGCCGCCGTCACTTTCGAAAACACCCCGGATGCGGGCAGCACGCAGCGCATCAACTATAACCACTCGATGCCTTCCGACGGCGGGTTTAGCTGGAACATGGCATGGGCTAACCAGTCGAAAGCCAGTGACTATCAGCAGGGAACGCTGGGCTGGCGCAATAACAACATTGAGCTACAGGGAGGCGGTTATGGTGAAAAGGACAACATGACCTGGTGGGGCGAGGCGATGGGGGCGATTGTTCTGATGGACGGCGAGCTGTTTGCGGCCAACAAGATCAACGATGCCTTTGTGGTCATCAGTACCGATGGTCACCCGGATGTCCCGGTCAGCTACGAGAACCAGCCCGTCGGTAAAACCAATAACAACGGTTATCTGCTGGTGAGCGGGGTGTCGGCGTATTATCCGGCCAGTTACCGGATTGATACGCTGAATTTGCCTGCGGATACTCGGCTGAAAGAGACCGAACGCCGGATTGCGATCCGCCGCCATAGCGGCTACCTGGTCGATTTCCCGATGGAACAGGAGCGGGTGGCGAGCGTTATTCTGCATGATGCGCAGGGACAGGCTATTCCGGTGGGAAGCCAGGTCCGACGCGCATCGCGTAGCAATGCGGTGGTAGGGTATGACGGTATCGCCTGGCTGGAAAATCTCAGTGATGTGAACCCGCTCGACGTTATCACCCCTGACGGAAAGCACTGCTCGGTCACGCTGACGGTGAGTGCCAATCCGCAACACAAACTGCAAACCTACGGTCCTCTGGTTTGTCGGGAGGGACAGTGAAACGCTTGCTGCTGTTGATGTTGTTGCTGTTCTCTGGCAGCGGCTGGGCGGCGTGTAACATCAGCACGGTCAATGCGTCGTTTGGTAGCGTTACCTCGTTCGCACTCAGCGGAAGCGGAGAGGTCGAAACCACGGGCACGCTGGTGGTGGCGTGCGATGCCATACTGAATCTGTTGACCAGCGACTCAGTGACGCTGACCTATAGCTCGGCATCGGTCTCGGGCAGCAGTCGGGCCACCATGAAACGGACGGATAATGCGACCATTACGGACGTGATCCCCACGCGATTGTGCGGTCTATCGGGGTGCGCAAGCAGCAGCGAGGTACAGATAAGTAAATCGTATACCTGGAGTGGGAATACCTTGCTGGGGCTGCTGGGGTCAAAGCAGTACAACATTCCGCTCTATTTTCGCACCGTCGCCGGGCAAAACGTCACTGCCGGGCCATATCAGGTGCAGTTAACCTTCAGCATTACCTACAGCGTGTGCTCCGTGGGCGCGCTCGGCATTTGCACAATCAATCAGACGGGAACCTCGACCACCACCATCCTGTTAGATATGACCGTCACCAATGACTGCAGCGCGATGACCACGCCAGACGTGAGCTTCAATAGCGCGCCGCTGGTACAAAGTTTCCCCACCGTCTCACAGGCGATTGCCGTCACCTGTACCAAAGGAAGTTCGTATACCATCGGCATCAATAACGGTGCCAACGCGCTGAACAACGTACGGCGTATGGTGAATGGTAGCAACTTTATGAGCTACGACATCTATAAAGAAGCCACCAGTAACCGTTGGGGGGGGAGCGGCAGCGAGCGCTGGTCCAGCGCGGTATCGTCGCAGGTCAGTACTGATGGTTTACTGCGCACCTACAACTACACCGCGAAAGTCCTGACCAATCAGGCCACGCCCCCCGCCGGAACCTACACCGATACGCTGATTGTCGACGTGGCGTTTTAACCCCGCGCTTTTCCCTTTCTCAAATGTAAAGTTCCTGTGGGCAGTGCCGATAACACCGTTAATAAATCTATGAGAAGGTGTTGTATGTTGAACCGTATCCGCGTTGTCACAATGCTCATGATGGTGCTGGTCATTTTCGCACTTCTTCAGCTCATCTCCGGCGGGCTTTTTTTCTCGTCATTAAAACAGAACCAGGACAGTTTCGCGGCCTCGAACGATCTCCGCCTTCAGCAGAGTGAACTCACGTCGACGTGGGATCTGATGCTGCAAACGCGTATCAATCTGAGCCGCTCGTCCGCGCGCATGATGATGGATCCGAATAATCAGCAGAGCAGCGCGAAAACCGATCTGTTGAAAAATGCCCGTGCTACTCTCGCTGACGCCGCAAAACATTACGACGCCTTCAAAAAGATCACCCCGCAGCCTGCCATGGAGCAGGTGAGCCAGAATATTGACGAAAAATACAACGCCTACAATGCCGGTCTGACGGAGCTGATTCAGTTCCTGGAAAGCGGCAACATGGACGCCTATTTCGCACAGCCAACGCAAGGGATGCAAAACGCACTCGGCGCAGCGCTGGGGGAATATGCGAAGGTCAGTAGCGATCTGTATCACTCGGCCTTTAACGAAAGCCAGAATGACTATCGCTTTGCGAAATGGCAGATGGCCGTGATGGCGCTGGCGCTGGTTATTGTGCTGGTCGCGGTCTGGTACGGCATTCGCCATATCCTGCTGAACCCTCTCGGTCGCGTCATTGCCCACATTCGTGAAATTGCCGGTGGCGACCTGACCAAAACGCTGACCGTTTCCGGGCGCAATGAGATCACCGAACTGGCCAACAGCGTTGACCATATGCAGCGTTCATTAATTGAAACCGTCGCCAACGTGCGAAACGGGTCGGAGGCTATCTATACCGGCACCAGCGAAATTGCGCTGGGGAATAACGATCTCTCTTCCCGTACTGAAGAGCAGGCATCCGCCCTGGAAGAGACGGCCGCCAGCATGGAACAACTTACCGCGACCGTGAAGCAGAACGCCGATAACGCCCGTCAGGCTTCTCAACTGGCTGAAAGTGCCTCTGAGACGGCGCAACGTGGTGGTCGCGTGGTGGATGGCGTGGTGAAAACCATGCACGAAATCGCCGACAGCTCGAAGAAAATCGCCGACATCATTAGCGTCATCGATGGCATTGCTTTCCAGACCAACATCCTTGCGCTGAACGCCGCCGTGGAAGCGGCACGTGCGGGCGAGCAGGGGCGTGGGTTTGCCGTGGTCGCGGGTGAAGTGCGTAACCTCGCCAGTCGCAGTGCCAATGCGGCGAAAGAGATCAAAGCGTTGATTGAAGATTCCGTTTCCCGCGTGGATACCGGCTCCGTGCTGGTAGAAAGTGCCGGGGAAACCATGAATGACATCGTGAATGCTGTTACTCGCGTAACGGACATCATGGGTGAAATCGCCTCTGCATCTGACGAGCAGAGTCGTGGTATCGACCAGGTTGCTCTGGCGGTATCGGAAATGGATCGCGTGACACAACAAAACGCCGCGCTGGTGCAGGAGTCCGCTGCGGCGGCTGCTGCCCTGGAAGACCAGGCGAGCCGTCTGAAGATGGCCGTCTCGGCGTTTCGTCTCGCTTCACTCGCTGGAAACACGGTCACCCCGCAAGCCACCTATCGTGTGCCCGCTGCAGAATCAGCGGCAACCCGTACCCGTGCTGCGACGACCGGACAAGATGAAAACTGGGAAACATTTTGACTGACAATTAAACCGCGGCTGCTTGCCGCTTGATGGGAGCGTGGATGTTAAATCGTATTCGTATCTCGACCACACTGTTTTTGATTCTGATCCTTTGCGGTGTGTTGCAGGTTGGCAGTAACGGGTTGTCTTTTTGGGCGTTTCGCGATGGCTATCAGAATTTGCAGGAAGTTGAGGCGAGTAATCAGCAGCGCTCCGCACTGGCACAAACGCGTGCCGTGCTGTTGCAGGCAAGCACTGCGCTGAATAAGGCGGGAACCTTAACCGCGCTGAGTTATCCGCCGGATGACATCAAAGAGCTGATGGCGACCGCGCGTGACAGCCTGAAACAGGCAGACGGGCAGTTTAAAGCCTTTACGGCGCAGGAAGCCGTTAGCGAGAAAGAGAAAACGCTAAAGGCTGCCATGAAAAAGAACTTTGAACAGTGGTACAGCGATCTGGACCACCAGGCAACCTGGCTTGAGAACAACCAGCTGTCAGATTTTATGACCGCACCGGTTCAGGCGTCTCAGGCGGCGTTTGATGGCAGCTTTAACGCGTGGCAGCAGGATATTAACCAGTTTGTTCAACGCGCTGGGGAAGACAGTCGAATGAGCTACCACATGTCCGGCGTGATTTTTGCCGTGGTGGTGATTTTGGCGGCGCTGCTGACCGGCGGGGCACTGATCTGGTCGCGCAAAATGATTGTGCAGCCGCTGGCGATTATCAGCAGCCACTTCGACAGTATTGCAAAGGGGAATCTGGCGCGTCCGGTGGCGGTTTATGGCAAGAACGAAATTTCGGCGATCTTTGCCAGCCTGAAGGCGATGCAGGGATCGCTGCGGGAAACGGTATCCGATGTGCGTCAGGGCAGTTATGCCATGCACACCGGGATTTCAGAGATTGCGGCAGGCAATAACGATCTCTCGTCCCGTACCGAGCAGCAGGCGGCCTCCCTGGCGCAGACGGCAGCCAGTATGGAGCAACTGACTGCGACGGTAAGTCAGAACGCTGATAACGCGCGTCAGGCGTCTGACCTGTCGAAACAGGCAGCAATGACGGCGAAAAAGGGTGGGGATCAGGCGTCTCATGTTGCGAGCACCATGCAGGAGATTGCCACCAGTTCGCAGAAAATTGGTGACATCATCAGCGTGATTGACGGTATCGCGTTCCAGACCAACATTCTGGCGCTCAATGCCGCTGTCGAAGCGGCGCGCGCCGGTGAACAGGGTCGTGGTTTTGCGGTGGTGGCGGGTGAAGTGCGTAACCTGGCAAGCCGAAGTGCCAACGCGGCGAAAGAGATTAAGGTGCTGATAGAAGAGTCGGTTTCACGCGTCCAGCAGGGCTCTACGCTGGTCGATACGGCGGCACAAACCATGCACGAGATCGTCACCTCTGTCACGCGGGTGAACGACATCATGGGCGAAATTGCCTCGGCGTCGGACGAACAGCGTCGCGGGATTGAGCAGGTTGCTCAGGCAGTCAGTCAGATGGATCAGGTCACGCAACAGAACGCCTCGTTAGTTGAGGAAGCGGCAGCGGCAACCGATCAGCTGGCCAGCCAGGCGGATCATCTCACCGGACTGGTCGCGGTATTTAATGTGAAAGAGCACGTTGAAGCAGTAACAGAAGTCGGGCGGTCGCAGGCCGTGCCAGTTGTATCCTGAATGTAATTAAGAAGGCGCTATGACATCACCAATGCCCTCCGGGCAAACGTCATTATTGTTGCAGATGACACAGCGCCTCGCGCTGTCCGACGCGCATTTCCGTCGGATATGTCAGTTAATCTACCAGCGTGCGGGGATCGTGCTTGCGGATCATAAGCGAGACATGGTTTACAACCGTCTGGTGCGGCGCTTGCGTACGCTGGGGCTGGATGACTTTGGTCGCTATCTGAGCATGCTCGAAGCGAACCAGAACAGCGCCGAGTGGCAGGCTTTTATTAACTCATTAACCACGAACCTGACGGCGTTTTTCCGTGAAGCGCACCACTTCCCGGTCCTGGCAGAGCACGCGCGTCGCCGCACCGGGGAGTATCGCGTCTGGAGCGCGGCAGCCTCGACGGGTGAAGAGCCGTACTCGCTGGCAATCACCCTTGCCGATACCCTGGGCATGGCACCCGGACGCTGGAAAGTCTACGCCAGCGATATCGACACCGAGGTACTGGAGAAAGCGCGTAACGGTGTTTATCGCCAGGATGAGTTGAAAACGCTGTCACCGCAACAGCTACAGCGTTATTTCATGCGTGGAACCGGTCCACATGAAGGCCTGGTACGCGTACGCCAGGAACTGGCGAACTGCGTCGAATTTGCGCCCGTTAACCTGCTGGATAAGCAGTACAACGTGCCGGGACCTTTTGACGCTATTTTTTGCCGTAACGTCATGATCTATTTTGATAAAACGACGCAACAGGACATTCTGCGTCGGTTTGTTCCGTTGCTCAAGCCTGACGGTTTACTGTTTGCCGGGCACTCGGAAAACTTCAGCAACCTCGTGCGTGAGTTTAGCCTGCGTGGGCAAACGGTATATGCGCTGAGTAAGGAAAAAGCATGAGTAAAATCAGGGTATTGTCTGTCGATGATTCGGCGCTGATGCGCCAGATAATGACTGAAATCATCAATAGCCACAGCGACATGGAGATGGTGGCAACAGCGCCGGATCCGCTGGTAGCGCGGGATTTAATTAAAAAATATAACCCCGATGTGCTAACGCTGGATGTCGAGATGCCGCGCATGGATGGCATAGATTTTCTGGAAAAATTAATGCGACTGCGCCCGATGCCGGTGGTGATGGTCTCCTCCCTGACGGGAAAAGGATCGGAAATCACGCTGCGCGCGCTGGAGTTAGGGGCGGTGGATTTTGTCACCAAACCGCAGCTCGGCATTCGTGAAGGAATGCTGGCCTACAGCGAGATGATCGCAGAGAAGATCCGTACCGCATCGCGAGCGAAACTCGCCGCTCACAAACCGATGGTTGCACCGGCAACGTTGAAGGCGGGTCCATTGCTCAGCTCGGAAAAACTGCTGGTGATTGGGGCGTCAACCGGGGGAACAGAGGCAATTCGTCATGTACTCCAGCCATTGCCGCTTTCAAGTCCGGGTATTCTGATCACTCAGCATATGCCGCCTGGCTTTACCCGCTCGTTCGCTGAACGTCTGAACAAGCTGTGTCAGATCAGCGTGAAAGAGGCGGAAGACGGCGAACGCGTGCTCCCGGGGCATGCGTATATTGCGCCGGGTGACAAACATATGGAGCTGGCGCGCAGCGGCGCTAACTATCAAATCAAAATTCATGACGGGCCGCCGGTCAACCGGCACCGTCCGTCGGTGGATGTGCTGTTTCATTCGGTGGCGAAACATGCGGGGCGCAACGCCGTTGGGGTGATCCTGACGGGGATGGGCAACGATGGTGCCGCCGGAATGCTTGCAATGCACCAGGCTGGCGCCTGGACGATTGCGCAGAATGAAGCAAGTTGTGTGGTGTTCGGCATGCCGCGCGAGGCCATCAATATGGGTGGCGTGAGCGAAGTGGTCGATCTTAGCCAGGTAAGCCAGCAGATGTTGGCGAAAATCAGTGCCGGACAGGCAATACGTATTTGACTCAGGAGTAGAATTAGATGGCGGATAAAGAGCTTAAGTTTTTGGTTGTGGATGACTTTTCCACCATGCGTCGCATTGTACGCAACCTGCTGAAGGAGCTGGGCTTCAACAACGTTGAAGAAGCAGAAGATGGTGTTGATGCGCTGAACAAACTGCAGGCGGGTGGGTTTGGTTTTGTTATCTCCGACTGGAACATGCCAAACATGGATGGTCTGGAACTGCTGAAAACCATTCGTGCAGATGCGGGCATGGCGTCTCTGCCGGTTCTGATGGTCACCGCAGAAGCGAAAAAAGAGAACATCATTGCCGCTGCACAGGCGGGCGCAAGCGGCTACGTGGTGAAGCCATTCACTGCTGCGACCCTGGAAGAGAAGCTCGGCAAGATCTTCGAGAAACTCGGCATGTGAGGTGTTGGTTATGATGCAACCTGCTATGAAACCCGTTGAAGAACACTCGCCGAGCGATATCATCGTACGCATCGGCAGCCTGACGCGCATGCTGCGTGACAGCCTGCGTGAACTGGGGCTGGATCAGGCGATTGCCGAAGCGGCGGAAGCCATTCCTGATGCGCGCGATCGCCTGGACTATGTCGTGCAGATGACTGCTCAGGCGGCTGAACGTGCGCTGAACAGCGTTGAAGCGTCACAACCGCACCAGGACGCGATGGAAAAGGGCGCGAAAGCGCTGACAAAACGCTGGGATGAGTGGTTTGAGAATCCGATCGAACTGGCGGACGCCCGTGAACTGGTTACCGATACCCGTCAGTTCCTGGGGGATGTTCCTGGCCATACCAGCTTCACCAACGCACAACTGCTGGACATCATGATGGCGCAGGATTTCCAGGACCTGACCGGTCAGGTTATCAAGCGCATGATGGATGTTATCCAGGAGATTGAACGTCAGTTGCTGATGGTGCTGCTGGAGAATATTCCAGAGCCTGCAGCCCGCCCAAAACGCGAGAACGAAAGCCTGCTCAATGGTCCACAGCTCGACGCCAGCAAAGCGGGCGTGGTAGCAAGCCAGGACCAGGTGGACGATCTGCTCGATAGCCTCGGCTTCTGATTGTCCATTCCGCCTCAGAGGGTTAACACCGTCTGAGGCGGTTTACGACAAAATCACTGAAAAGAGCCCGAATAAACGGGCTTTTCCCGCCATTGGATTTTCGCTGCACTGGCATGATACCCGTGACTTAATAGGTTGGGCATGCACTGTGGCAGAAGAGAACGACGACAAAACGGAAGCCCCCACACCCCACCGACTAGAAAAGGCGCGTGAGGAAGGGCAGATCCCCCGATCCCGAGAACTGACTTCCCTGCTGATCCTTATCGTAGGGGTGTGCATTATCTGGTGGGGTGGGGAGTCGCTCGCCCGCAAACTGGCGGGAATGTTGTCTACTGGCTTACGTTTTGACCACAGCATGGTCAATGACCCGAATCTGATCCTCAGCCAGATTATCCAGCTAATAAAAGGGGCGATGGTTGCACTGCTGCCGCTGATTACAGGGGTTGTGCTGGTCGCGCTGGTTTCGCCGGTGATGCTGGGTGGTCTGGTCTTTAGTGCCAAATCGCTGCAGCCGAAATTTTCCAAACTGAACCCGCTGCCGGGCATTGCGAAAATGTTCTCTGCGCAGACCGGGGCGGAGTTGCTCAAAGCCATTCTCAAATCGGTACTGATGGGGAGTTCAGCGGGGTTTTACCTCTGGTACCACTGGCCGGAAATGATGCGTCTTATCAGTGAATCCCCCCTCACCGCAATGAGCAATGCGCTGAACCTGGTCGGACTCTGCGCGCTGCTGGTGGTGCTCAGCATTATTCCGATGGTGGGTTTTGACGTGATCTTCCAGCTTTATACCCACTTCAAGAAACTGCGCATGTCACGCCAGGATATCCGTGACGAATACAAACAGATGGAAGGTGACCCGCACGTCAAAGGGCGTATCCGCCAGATGCAGCGCGCCGCTGCCCGTCGACGCATGATGGAAGACGTGCCAAAAGCTGACGTGATCGTCACCAACCCGACACACTATTCCGTTGCGCTGCGCTATGACGAAAACAAAATGAGCGCGCCGAAAGTGGTGGCGAAAGGGGCGGGTCTGATAGCACTTCGCATTCGTGAGATTGGTACTGAACACCGTGTACCTATCCTGGAAGCCCCTCCGCTGGCGCGTGCCTTATACCGCCATGCGGAAATTGGACAACAGATCCCCGGACAACTCTACGCCGCCGTGGCGGAAGTGTTGGCCTGGGTATGGCAGTTGAAGCGCTGGCGTCTGGCTGGCGGACAACGACCTGTGAAACCTGAGAACCTTCCGGTGCCTGAAGCGCTGGATTTTTTGAACGAGAAGGACACTGATGGCTAATCTGGTGGCAATGTTGCGCCTGCCCGGCAACCTGAAATCGACCCAATGGCAGATCCTTGCCGGGCCGATTCTCATCCTGCTAATTCTGTCGATGATGGTACTGCCGCTCCCGGCATTCATCCTCGATTTGCTTTTCACATTCAACATTGCGTTGTCCATCATGGTGCTGCTGGTGGCGATGTTCACCCAGCGTACCCTTGAGTTCGCGGCGTTCCCGACCATTCTGCTGTTTACCACCTTGCTGCGACTGGCGCTGAACGTGGCCTCCACGCGTATCATTCTGATGGAAGGTCATACGGGTGCGGCTGCGGCGGGTAAAGTGGTTGAGGCCTTCGGCCACTTCCTGGTAGGCGGTAATTTCGCCATCGGTATCGTGGTGTTTGTGATCCTCGTAATCATCAACTTTATGGTTATCACCAAGGGTGCAGGGCGTATCGCCGAAGTGGGCGCGCGCTTTGTGCTGGACGGGATGCCAGGCAAGCAGATGGCGATTGATGCCGACCTGAACGCCGGTCTTATCGCGGAAGATGAAGCGAAAAAACGCCGTGCGGAAGTGACGCAGGAAGCGGACTTCTACGGCTCCATGGACGGTGCGAGTAAGTTTGTGCGCGGTGACGCCATCGCGGGCATTCTGATCATGGTGATCAACGTGGTGGGTGGCCTGCTGGTCGGTGTTCTGCAACATGGCATGGACATGGGCCACGCGGCAGAAAGTTATACGCTGCTGACCATCGGTGACGGTCTGGTCGCGCAGATCCCGGCGCTGGTTATCTCTACGGCGGCGGGCGTGATTGTGACCCGCGTGAGTACCGATCAGGACGTTGGCGAGCAGATGGTCGGCCAGCTCTTCAGTAACCCGCGCGTCATGCTATTGGCCGCTGCGGTACTGGGGTTACTCGGTCTGGTCCCAGGTATGCCAAACCTCGTGTTCCTGCTGTTCACTGCGGCACTGCTGGGTCTTGCCTGGTGGATGCGAGGGCGTGAAACCCAACCGGCAGCCGAGCCTGTTGCGGTTAAAATGCCGGAGAACACCCAGGCTGTCGAAGCGACCTGGAATGACGTTCAGCTGGAAGATTCGCTGGGTATGGAAGTTGGGTATCGCCTGATCCCGATGGTCGATTTCCAGCAGGATGGCGAACTGCTTGGCCGCATCCGCAGTATCCGTAAAAAATTCGCCCAGGACATGGGCTTCCTGCCGCCGGTGGTACACATCCGCGACAATATGGACCTGCCGCCTGCGCGCTATCGCATCCTGATGAAAGGCGTTGAAATCGGCAGCGGCGATGCCTATCCGGGACGCTGGCTGGCGATTAACCCCGGCACCGCCGCAGGCACATTGCCAGGCGAGCAAACCATCGATCCGGCTTTTGGTCTGGCCGCGATCTGGATTGAAAGTGCGCTAAAAGAGCAGGCGCAAATTCAGGGGTATACGGTAGTCGAAGCCAGTACCGTGGTGGCAACCCATCTTAATCACCTGATTGGCCAATTCTCGGCAGAGCTGTTTGGACGTCAGGAAGCGCAGCAGCTCCTTGACCGCGTCACGCAGGAGATGCCGAAGCTGACGGAAGATCTGGTGCCGGGCGTGCTGACGTTGACTACCCTGCACAAAGTGTTGCAAAACCTGCTCGACGAGAAAGTACCGATCCGCGATATGCGTACCATTCTGGAAACCCTTGCCGAACATGCGCCGTTACAAAACGATCCGCATGAGCTCACCGCGGTGGTGCGCGTGGCGCTGGGGCGCGCGATTACCCAGCAGTGGTTCCCTGGAACCGGAGAAGTGCAGGTTATTGGTCTTGATACGCCGCTTGAACGTCTGCTGCTGCAAGCCTTGCAGGGTGGCGGCGGGCTGGAACCGGGTCTGGCGGACCGCCTGCTGGCGCAAACGCAGGAGGCGCTGGCGCGTCAGGAGATGCTGGGAGCACCGCCGGTGCTGCTGGTTAACCATGCGCTGCGTCCTCTGCTGTCGCGCTTCCTGCGTCGTAGCCTGAACCAACTGGTCGTGCTGTCAAATATGGAGCTGTCGGATAACCGTCATATCCGCATGACCGCGACGATTGGAGGAAAATAATGCGTAAGTGGTTATGGATCTTATTCTTCCCGCTGGTGGCGCAGGCTGCCGGGGAAGGGACCTGGCAGGCGAGCAGCATGGGCGTGATCCTCAGCAATCGTGGGGTTGCCATGTCATCAAACCCGTTGTCGCCCTCTGAGCCGGTTTCCGGCCAGATGGGGCTTGTGGTGTGGAACTACAGGCTGATTGGCCCAACGCCAGCAGGGTTGCGGGTACGTCTCTGCTCTCAGACTCGCTGCACGGAAATTGACGGAGAGAACGGCACCACACAGGCATTTAATGGCGTGCCGGCCATCGAACCTTTGCGTTTTATCTGGGAAGTGCCGGGTGGAGGGCGTTTGATTCCGGCGCTGAAAGTTCAGAGTAACGCTGTCATCGTTAACTATCGTTAACGGTGTGAAAAAAGAAACCCGGCGCTTGCCGGGTTTTTTGTATTACATGCGTTCTACGGTTTCGATACCCAGGGTATCCAGACCCAGCTTCAGGGTCTTCGCCGTGAGCTGCGCCAGCTTCAGGCGGCTGTTACGTACCGCGTCACTTTCCGCAGACAGGATAGGGCAGTGCTCGTAGAAGCCGGAGAACAGGCCTGCCAGATCGTACAGGTAAGCACACATCACGTGCGGTGTTCCGTCTCGCGCCACAACCGTCAGTGTCTCTTCAAACTGCAGCAGACGCGCTGCCAGCTGCGCTTCGCGATCTTCAGTGATGGTCACGGCAGCATTCGCCAGTACGCTTTCGTCGATATTGGCTTTACGGAATACAGAGAGCACACGGGTGTAGGCATACTGCATGTACGGCGCCGTGTTGCCTTCAAACGCCAGCATGTTATCCCAGTCGAAGATATAGTCGGTGGTCCGGTTCTTGGAAAGATCCGCGTATTTAACCGCACCGATACCCACGGCATTCGCCAGTTTTTCCAGCTCATCGGCAGGCATATCCGGGTTCTTCTCCGCCACCAGGCGACGGGCGCGTTCCAGCGCTTCGTCCAGCAGGTCGGACAGCTTCACGGTACCGCCCGCACGGGTTTTGAACGGCTTGCCGTCTTTACCGAGCATCATGCCGAACATATGGTGTTCCAGCGGAACGCAATCCGGCACGTAACCGGCTTTACGCACGATGGTCCACGCCTGCATCAGGTGCTGGTGCTGACGGGAGTCGATGTAGTACAGCACGCGGTCGGCATGCAGCGTTTCGTAACGGTATTTTGCACAGGCGATATCGGTAGTGGTGTAGAGATAGCCGCCATCCTTTTTCTGGATGATCACGCCCATCGGTTCACCTTCCTTGTTCTTGTACTCATCAAGGAACACGACCGTTGCGCCTTCGCTCTCAACTGCCAGATTTTTGGCCTTCAGGTCAGCCACAATGCCCGGCAGCATTGGGTTATAGAGGCTTTCACCCATCACATCGTCACGGGTGAGGGTGACGTTCAGACGGTTATAGGTGAGTTGGTTCTGAGACATGGTGATGTCAACCAGCTTGCGCCACATCTCGAGGAAGTACTGGTCGCCGCCCTGCAGTTTAACCACGTAGCTGCGCGCGCGCTCGGCAAAGGCTTCGTCTTCGTCGTAGTGTTTTTTGGCTTCGCGGTAGAACCCTTCCAGGTCCGCCAGCGCCATTTCACCCGCGTTTTCCTGCTGCTGTTTTTCCAGGTAAGCAATCAGCATACCGAACTGGGTACCCCAGTCGCCCACGTGGTTTGCGCGGATCACCTTGTGACCGAGGAATTCAAGGGTACGCACGGCAGCATCACCAATGATGGTGGAGCGCAGGTGACCCACGTGCATCTCTTTCGCCACGTTCGGGGCAGAGTAGTCGATCACAACGGTCTGCGCTTCCGGCTGGGAGACACCCAGACGGTCAGATTTCAGCGCCGCGTCAACGTGGCTTGCCAGGAAAGCAGGTTCCAGGAAGATGTTGATAAAGCCCGGACCGGCGATTTCGGTTTTGCTGGCGATACCGGTGAGATCCAGATGCGTCAGTACCTGCTCAGCGAGTTGTCGCGGCGGCATGCCCAGTTTTTTAGCCACTGCCATCACGCCATTAGCCTGATAGTCGCCAAACTGTACTTTTGCTGACTGACGAACCTGCGGTTCGCAATCCGCAGGCGCACCTGCGGCAATCAGTGCCTGACTGACTTTTTCGGAGAGAAGAGCCTGAATATTCACCTGGATACCTTACTTTTTTGATGCGGGCTCACAACCACCCGCGCCAGTTATAGAATTTAGGGCGGGAGTATACTGCAAATGCCCTCTGGCGTCAGCATTGCGCGGGCCGAAGATTGTTCAGAATCCAGGCTAAGAAGGCGTGCATAATCATGCAGTCATAAAAAGCCGTATTCTGCGGTTGGTCAAAACTGGGCAACAGAGTAAATTAGCGGCTTTGCGACATGAAAAGAGACTGACTTATGGCGAACTGGTATTCCATTGACGAACTGCATGATATTTCCGCAGATTTACCGCGCTTCACCCAGGCGTTCACAGAACTTGCCACCCGCCTTGGTCTGGATATCGCACCGCTTGAAGCGGATCACATCTCTTTGCGCTGTCATCAAAATGCGACCGCCGAGCGCTGGCGTCGAGGTTTTGAACAGTGCGGTGAGCTGCTCTCTGAGAACATTATTAACGGTCGCCCAATATGCCTGTTTAAACTGCATGAACCCGTGAAGGTAGCGCACTGGCAATTCACCGTTGTCGAACTGCCGTGGCCGGGGGAAAAACGTTATCCGCACGAAGGCTGGGAGCATATTGAAATTGTTCTGCCGGGTGAGCCAGAAACACTGAACGCGCGCGCACTGGCCTTGTTATCTGATGAAGGCTTAAGCAAACCGGGGATTTTTGTCAAAACGAGTTCACCCAAAGGCGAACGCGAGCGTTTACCTAACCCGACGCTGGCCGTCACGGACGGACAGGTCACCGTGAAGTTTCACCCGTGGACCATTGAGCAGATTGTTGCCAGTGAAGCGTGAGAGTTGTGAGTTAACGCCGGGACTAAAAACGGGCGGCGTGTCATGATGATTCGTTTAGTGGGATGTCAGGAGGATTAAATGGCACTGCTGGAGATTTGTTGTTACAGCGTGGAGTGTGCCGTGACTGCGCAAAAACACGGTGCTGATCGCATCGAACTGTGCGCGGCACCCAAAGAGGGTGGGCTGACGCCATCCTACGGCATGTTAAAGTCTGCCCGTCAGGCCGTCACCATTCCCGTTCACCCGATTATTCGTCCTCGCGGCGGCGATTTTTGTTACACGTCGGGCGAGTTCAGTGCCATGCTTGAAGATATCACTCTGGTTCGTGAACTGGGATTTCCCGGGCTGGTTATCGGGTTGCTTGATGAAGACGGTCAGGTCGATATGCCACGTATGCGCCAGGTCATGGATGCCGCGAAAGGGATGGCAGTGACTTTCCATCGCGCATTTGATATGTGCAAAGACCCCCTTCAAGCATTTGATTCGCTTACCGAACTGGGCGTGGCACGCATTCTGACATCGGGGCAGCAGTCCTCTGCGGAAAAAGGTCTGCAATTAATTACGGAACTAAAAGCCCATTCTGGTGTTCCAATAATAATGGCGGGTGCGGGTGTCCGTGCCAGCAATCTGGAACGGTTTTTAAACGCCGGGGTAGAGGAGCTTCACAGCTCGGCAGGCAAGTGGATGCCGTCTCCCATGCGTTATCGCAATACAGGGTTGTCAATGTCGACAGATGCTGAAGCGGATGAGTATTCACGCTACGGTGTAGAGGGAGAGTCGGTTGCGGAAATGAAGTCGCTGATTGAGCGTCATCACGTGTAGCAACGTACCGATTTTTACCGCGCATCATGTCGCCCAATATGATGCTTGCTTGTACCAGGCCCCTGCAATTTCAACAGGGGCCTTTTTTTATCCTTCATATTTCAAGCCGCAGCTGCGTTGGCCACCAACGGCTAAAAGGCTACGGCTTCGTGGCAATCAACACCGCACGCATCGGCGCAGGATAGCCTTCAACGGTTTTGCTGTGATCGGCCGGGTCAAGGAATTGCTCCAGCGATTCGGTAATCATCCAGTCGGTGCGGCGCTGTTCTTCGATTGACGTCACGCAGACATCTGCAATGCGTACATCCACAAACCCGCACTTCTCAAGCCAGTTTTTTAGTGCCAGCGCGGAAGGGATGAAGTAGACATTTCGCATTTGCGCGTAACGGTCACCCGGCACCAGAACCGCATTCTCATCACCTTCGATAACCAGCGTTTCCAGCACCAGTTCGCCACCGCTGACCAGCTGATCTTTAAGCTGCCATAGATGCTCCAGCGGGGAACGGCGGTGGTACAGCACGCCCATGGAAAACACGGTATCAAAGGCTTTAAGGGCTGGCAGTTGCTCAATACCCAGCGGCAGCAGGTGTGCGCGCTGGTCGTTACCCAGCAATTTACGCACTGCCTCAAACTGGCACAGGAACAGCTGCATCGGATCAATGCCCACTGCCAGATGCGCACCTGCGCCAATCATGCGCCACATGTGGTAACCACTGCCGCAGCCGACATCCAGAATGGTACGTCCGGTCAGATCGGACAGATGCGGCAAAACGCGATCCCATTTCCAGTCTGAGCGCCATTCGGTATTGATGTTCACACCGTAAAGTGAAAACGGTCCTTTGCGCCATGGCATCAGGTTTCGCATCAACGTTTCGATGCGGTTAGTCTGCCCGGCGGAAAGAGGCTCTGCGCTTTCTGCGGTCACGCTATGCAGCAGATCCAGACGGTGAGGTGTCAGTTCAGGCAGAAACTCCACTGCATTTGACCACTGCTTTAACAGGCCGTGCTGTTGATCGCGCTGCCAGGTAGCAATCTGCGCCGGCAGGGTTTCCAGCCAGTGGGAAAGGTGGTTTTTCGCAATCAGCTGATAGAAGTTGCCGAACTCAATCATGCAGGAACCCCCGCTTTCAGTGCCACCAGGGAGCCAAAGTTGAAACACTGGAACCACAGTTCGCTATGCTCAAATCCTGCCTGACGCAGACGCGCTTTATGGGTCTCCACGGAGTCCGTGAGCATCACGTTTTCGAGCATGCTACGCTTCTGACTGATCTCCAGCTCGCTGTAACCGTTCGCACGTTTGAAATCGTGGTGCATATTGAACAGCAGTTCGCCAACCTCGGCGTCTTCAAAGCTGAATTTTTCGGAAAGGACCAGCGCACCGCCAGGGTTCAGCCCTTTATAAATTTTGTCCAGCAGCAGCTGACGGTCTTCAGGCACCAGGAACTGCAGGGTAAAATTCAGCACCACCATCGACGCGTTATTGATCTCAATCTCACGGATATCACCTTCTACGACGTCCACCGGGGTAGGGGCTTTGTAAGCATCAATATGGCGACGGCAGCGTTCAACCATTGCCGGGGAATTATCCACGGCAATGATCCGGCAGCCTTCGTGGTGAACGTTACGACGTACCGACAGCGTTGCCGCGCCAAGCGAACAGCCCAGGTCATAGACCTTTGTGCCGGGTTGAACGAAGCGCTCAGCCAGCATGCCGATCATAGAGACAATATTGGAATAACCGGGAACAGAGCGCTGGATCATATCCGGGAAGACTTCGGCTACCCGTTCATCGAAGGTCCAGTCGCCCAGGCTGGCGATAGGCGCGGAAAAAAGCGTGTCGCGATCTGACATAACGTAAAAAATCCGGGAAAAATAAAGTGGCGTATTGTGCGCTAATGGAAGGAGAAAACCAACTCCCACGGCATATACCAAAGGTTAGCCAGCACCATCAGCAAAAGTGAACACCACGTCGCACTCATGCCGGAACGACGCCAGCGAAACAGGCGGTGGTGAAAACCGTAATAATGCATTAGTCGGCCGGCAAGCAGAAGCAGGCCACAGATGTGCACCATCCAGGTTTCTGCGCCATTCATCTCCATAAACAGCAGCAAAATTAACGCCACCGGGATGTATTCGACCGCATTGCCGTGAACGCGGATAGCGCTTTGTAGCTCGGAAAATCCGCCGTCACCGTAAGAAACGCGGTACTGCATTCTCAGGCGCACAACATCAAATGAAAACTTAATCAGTAGCAATGCACCTAATACCGCATACAGCGCGCTGACCATACAAACTCCCTGTTTTTTGGCAGATGGCACTTTACTATGATAGGGGGTGATATCAGAAAAGAGAAGATTGTTGTGGGATGACGGGGGCGCTGCCCACGGACGGTACCGCAGCCTGCAAGGCCTGCCAGAGAGCATCGACCAGTTCAGGTGCCTGCGCGATATCCGGGGTGTGCAGGAAGAGATATGGCGTGGTGGTCTGTTCCCACGTCGCTAATTTTTGCAGCCAGACGGCGAACATCTCCTGATTTTGCTGCATGTTATCGCTGCCGATAAACCTGACCATAGGGTGATGAGCCGTCACGATGGCATGAACAGGCACTTTGGGCTTTTTGCGTTGCGCATCAATGATGGCTTCGCTATGCGGAATGGCGCTATGCACCGGACGGCTGTCGAGGATCACACGGTTGACTGAGCGCTCAAGCAGGCCTCGATTGAGCGCTTTCTCTTCTTCACCTTTGGCAAAAAATGCAGGATGCCTGACTTCTACACCATAGGTAAATTCCCTGGGAAGTGTATCCAGAAACTCCCAGAGCGCGGGCAGATCGCGTGGGCCAAAGACGGCGGGAAGCTGCAGCCAGTACTGACCTATGCGGTTTGCCAGCGGCGACATTCTGTTCAAGAACTCGGCGGTCAAATCGTCGCAGTGACGCAGGGCCGCGTTATGGGAGATGGTTGCCGGAAACTTAAAGCAGAAGCGGAAATCATCGGTTGTTTGTTCGCGCCAGCGTTCAACAATCTCTGCTTTGGGTAGTGCATACAGCGTGGTGTTACCCTCGACGCAATTGAAGTGTCGGGCATATTCCTCAAGGCTGGTGATGCCAAGGCGCACCCATTTCGGGTGCGACCATTGAGGCAGGCCCACATACATCATAACGCGTTTAAAATCTCGTCAGTGCTGCGCACACGACCGATGCGTGGGAAGATGTGAGTCATACTGCCCAGGTGCTGTTCCGCGGAGGCCGCGCTGCAGGCATCTTCTGCAATCACAAGGTTAAAGCCCAGTTCCCACGCGTTGCGGGCGGTAGATTCCACGCCGATGTTGGTGGAAATGCCACAAAGAATGATGGTGTCGATTCCGCGACGGCGCAGCTGCAGCTCCAGATCGGTACCGTAAAATGCACCCCACTGGCGTTTAGTCACTTCGATATCACTGTCACGCTTGCCGAGTGAGACCGGATACGTCCACCAGTTTTCCGGTAGCGAATGCGCCGCAATCTGCGCATCGACGGGCTGTTTTAAGGCTTCGGCAAAATCGGCGGACCAGCCGACGCGCACCATGACAACAGGCGCTCCGCTTGTGCGGCATTTTTCCGCCAGGCGAGCGGCGCGGCTGACCACATCATTTGCGGTGTGCGGGCCTCCGGCAAAAGGCAGGATGCCTTCCTGTAAATCAATGACGACAAGCGCGGTTTTGCTGGTATCGAGTGTTAACATAGTCACTCCAGTTAAATTAATCACTTCCGCTACACCATACGACGTGATGGCCTGTTACCGGTCGGATAATTTTGTTAATTTTTGTGAGAATGCGCAATAAGAGTGCAGCAAACGACCGTCAGGCCGAGGTTCGCTCTTATCGTCCGGCGGAATTTCCAGTATAATAGCCGCCTTTTTTCATCCAGTTGTGACATACAGAAAGCTGCGACATAGTAGCCTGCATACCAGGCGACATTTAGCCTGCGGCTAATTAAGGGATATCTCATGCGTACAGAATATTGCGGGCAGCTGCGTCAGTCCCACGTTGGACAGCAGGTAACCCTGTGTGGTTGGGTCAACCGCCGTCGTGATCTTGGTAGCCTTATCTTCATTGATATGCGTGACCGCGAAGGTATCGTTCAGGTGTTCTTCGATCCGGATCGCGCAGATGCGTTGAAACTGGCTTCTGAGCTGCGTAATGAGTTCTGCATTCAGGTCACCGGCACCGTTCGTGCGCGTGACGAGAAAAACGTCAACGCAGACATGGCGACTGGCGCAATTGAAGTGCTGGCGTCCGATCTGGTGATTATCAACCGTGCTGAAGCGCTGCCGCTGGACTCTAACCACGTCAACACTGAAGAAGCACGTCTGAAGTACCGCTACCTGGATCTGCGTCGCCCGGAAATGGCTCAGCGCCTGAAAACCCGCGCGAAAATCACCAGTCTGGTGCGTCGCTTTATGGATGACCACGGTTTCCTGGATATCGAAACCCCGATGCTGACCAAAGCCACGCCGGAGGGCGCGCGCGATTACCTGGTTCCATCCCGCGTGCATAAAGGTAAATTCTACGCGCTGCCACAGTCTCCACAGCTGTTCAAACAGTTGCTGATGATGTCTGGTTTCGATCGCTACTATCAGATCGTAAAATGCTTCCGTGACGAAGACCTGCGTGCTGATCGCCAGCCAGAATTTACCCAGATCGATGTGGAAACCTCCTTCATGACCGCTGAGCAGGTGCGTGAAGTGATGGAAGCTCTGGTACGTAGCCTGTGGAACGACGTGAAAGGCGTTGAACTGGGTGATTTCCCAATCATGACCTTCGCTGAAGCTGAGCGTCGCTACGGTTCTGACAAACCAGATCTGCGTAACCCGATGGAGTTGGTGGACGTTGCTGATCTGGTTAAATCCGTTGAGTTTGCGGTATTTGCTGGCCCGGCTAATGATGCTAAAGGCCGCGTAGCTGCACTGCGTGTACCAGGCGGTGCGGCACTGAGCCGTAAGCAGATTGACGACTACGGTAACTTCATCAAGATCTACGGCGCGAAAGGTCTGGCCTATATTAAAGTCACCGAACGTGCAAAAGGTCTGGAAGGTATCACCAGCCCGGTCGCGAAATTCCTGAACGCGGACATCGTGGAAGCGATCCTTGAGCGCACTGGCGCGCAGGACGGCGACATGATCTTCTTCGGCGCGGACAACAAGAAAGTGGTTGCCGATGCGATGGGCGCCCTGCGTCTGAAACTCGGTAAAGACCTGAACCTGACCGACGAGAACAAATGGGCACCGCTGTGGGTTATCGACTTCCCAATGTTTGAAGACGACGGTGAAGGTGGTCTGACCGCAATGCACCACCCATTCACCTCGCCGAAAGACATGACTGCCGCTGAGTTGAAAGCCGCACCGGAAGACGCGGTGGCGAACGCCTACGATATGGTCATCAACGGCTACGAAGTGGGCGGTGGTTCCGTGCGTATTCACAGCGGTGACATGCAGCAGACCGTGTTCGGCATTCTGGGCATCAATGAGCAGGAGCAGCGCGAGAAATTCGGCTTCCTGCTGGACGCCCTGAAATACGGTACGCCTCCGCACGCGGGTCTGGCCTTCGGTCTTGACCGTCTGACCATGCTGCTGACCGGTACCGATAACATTCGTGATGTTATTGCCTTCCCGAAAACCACTGCCGCGGCGTGTCTGATGACCGAAGCACCAAGTTTTGCTAACCCGGCCTCTCTGGCCGAGCTGGGCATTGAAGTGGTGAAGAAGGAAGAGAAAAACTGATATGACATATAAGCTGCCCGTTTCGGTCCTGGTGGTCATCTATGCAGAAGACACGAAGCGGGTGCTGATGTTGCAGCGGCGCGATGACCCTGATTTCTGGCAGTCGGTAACTGGCAGTCTGGAAGAGGGGGAGACCGCGCTGCAGGCCGCCGCGCGTGAAGTAAAGGAAGAGGTCACCATTGATGTTGCCCGCGAGCAACTGACCCTGAAGGACTGTCAGCGCACGGTGGAGTTTGAAATTTTTAGCCATTTACGTCATCGCTATGCGCCGGGTACCGAGCGGAATACGGAATCGTGGTTCTGTCTTGCACTCCCCCACGAACGTGAGGTTGTGTTTACCGAACACCTGACCTACCGCTGGGTAAGTGCGGCGGATGCCGCCGCTCTGACCAAGTCGTGGAGCAACCGGCAGGCGATTGAAGAATTTGTAATTAACGCAGCCTGAGAAGGCGCGATTTTTGGAGAACTTTTTATGGCAGGTCATAGTAAGTGGGCCAACACCAAACACCGTAAAGCGGCACAGGATGCCAAACGCGGTAAAATCTTTACCAAAATCATTCGTGAACTGGTAACAGCGGCACGTCTGGGCGGCGGCGATCCGGCTTCTAACCCGCGCTTGCGCGCGGCGGTTGATAAAGCGCTGTCTAATAACATGACGCGTGACACCCTGAACCGTGCAATCGCACGTGGCGTGGGCGGTGATGAAGACGCGAACATGGAAACCATCATTTATGAAGGTTACGGCCCTGGCGGTACTGCGGTCATGGTTGAGTGTCTGTCCGACAACCGTAACCGTACCGTAGCCGAAGTGCGTCACGCGTTTACCAAAACCGGTGGTAACCTTGGAACTGATGGTTCCGTTTCTTATCTGTTCAGCAAGAAAGGCGTGATCTCCTTCGAGAAAGGCGACGAAGATGTGATCATGGAAGCGGCACTGGAAGCCGGTGCAGAAGACGTTGTGACCTTCGATGATGGCGCAATCGACGTCTACACCGCGTGGGAAGAGATGGGTGCGGTACGTGACGCGCTGGAAGCGGCGGGTCTGAAAGCAGACAACGCTGAAGTGTCTATGATCCCATCAACCAAAGCGGACATGGATGCGGAAACTGCACCGAAACTGCTGCGTCTGATCGATATGCTCGAAGACTGCGACGACGTGCAGGAAGTGTATCACAACGGTGAAATCTCTGATGAGGTTGCAGCGACTCTCTGATGAGAGCGTGTAAACCGTTAACGGGAGACGCGTGATGTCGATTATCCTCGGGATTGACCCCGGCTCACGCGTCACCGGCTATGGCGTTATCCGTCAGGTGGGACGCCAGTTAACCTACCTCGGCAGCGGGTGTATTCGCACCAAAGTGGACGATCTGCCGTCACGCCTGAAACTGATCTACGCAGGTGTGACAGAAATTATCACCCAGTTCCAGCCAGACTATTTCGCCATCGAACAGGTCTTTATGGCCAAAAACGCTGATTCGGCATTAAAGCTTGGTCAGGCGCGCGGTGTGGCCATTGTTGCTGCCGTAAACCAGGATTTACCGGTGTTCGAATACGCGGCAAGGCAGGTCAAGCAGACGGTGGTGGGGATTGGCAGCGCGGAGAAAAGCCAGGTGCAGCACATGGTGCGAACCTTGCTAAAGCTCCCCGCGAACCCGCAGGCGGACGCCGCGGATGCGCTGGCTATCGCGATTACCCACTGTCACGTCAGCCAGAACGCGATGCAAATGAGCGAGTCGCGGCTCAATCTGGCGCGAGGCAGGTTACGATAATGAAAAATCAGGCTGGATGTTTATCCAGCCTTTTTTTATTATGTCGGCAGTTAATTTTTCCAGAACGCAGGAGCGTCACGTGATAGGCAGACTCAGAGGCATCATCATTGAAAAACAACCCCCGTTAGTGCTGCTGGAAGTGGGTGGCGTGGGCTATGAAGTCCATATGCCGATGACCTGCTTCTACGAGCTGCCGGACGCGGATAAAGAGGCGATTGTCTTTACTCAGTTTGTGGTGCGTGAAGATGCTCAACTGCTGTACGGCTTCAACAACAAACAGGAACGTACCCTGTTCCGCGAGCTGATTAAAACCAACGGCGTCGGACCGAAGCTGGCGCTGGCAATTCTCTCCGGTATGTCAGCTCCACAGTTTGTGAATGCCGTTGAGCGCGAAGATCCCGCAGCGCTGATTAAGCTTCCGGGTATCGGCAAGAAAACCGCCGAGCGTCTGATTGTCGAAATGAAAGATCGCTTCAAAGGGCTGCATGGCGATCTCTTTACCCCTGCGACCGATCTGGTGCTGACCTCGCCTGGCGCGCCAGCGACGGATGATGACGCCGAGCAGGAAGCGGTTGCTGCGCTGGTGGCACTGGGCTATAAACCTCAGGAGGCCAGCCGTATGGTGAGTAAAATCGCCAAACCGGATGCCAGCAGTGAAACTCTGATTCGTGAAGCGCTGCGCGCTGCATTGTGAGGTAAAGGATGATTGAAGCAGATCGCCTGGTATCGGCAGGCTCCCTTCAGGCAGAAGACGTGGTGGATCGTGCGATCCGCCCGAAGCTGCTTGATGAGTACATTGGCCAGCCGCAGGTACGTTCCCAGATGGAGATTTTCATCCAGGCGGCAAAACTGCGCGGCGATGCACTCGATCACCTGCTGATTTTTGGTCCTCCGGGACTGGGGAAAACCACGCTGGCGAATATCGTCGCCAATGAAATGGGGGTCAACCTGCGTACTACCTCCGGCCCGGTGCTGGAGAAAGCAGGCGATCTGGCGGCGATGCTGACCAACCTTGAACCCCATGACGTGCTGTTTATCGATGAGATTCACCGCCTGTCGCCGGTTGTGGAAGAGGTGCTCTATCCGGCGATGGAAGATTACCAGCTGGATATCATGATCGGTGAAGGGCCGGCTGCGCGCTCTATCAAGATCGATCTGCCACCGTTTACCCTGATTGGCGCAACAACCCGCGCCGGGTCGTTGACCTCTCCGCTGCGAGACCGTTTCGGCATCGTACAGCGTCTTGAGTTTTACCAGGTGGCGGACCTCCAGCACATCGTTGGCCGTAGCGCCCGCTATATGGGGCTGGAAATGAGCGAAGAGGGCGCGTTTGAAGTGGCGAAGCGCTCGCGCGGGACACCGCGTATTGCCAACCGCCTGCTGCGCCGCGTGCGTGACTTTGCCGAAGTGAAGCATGATGGTTCCATTTCCGCCGAGATTGCTGCTCAGGCGCTGGATATGCTGAATGTCGATGCTGAAGGTTTTGACTATATGGACCGCAAGCTGCTACTGGCGGTGCTGGACAAATTCTTTGGCGGCCCGGTCGGGCTGGATAACCTGGCGGCGGCAATTGGGGAAGAGCGCGAGACAATTGAAGATGTGCTCGAACCGTATTTGATCCAGCAGGGCTTCCTGCAGCGCACCCCGCGTGGACGTATGGCAACGGTGCGGGCGTGGAATCATTTCGGCATTACCCCACCGGCAATGCCATAATGTTTAATTCCCTCTCCCGCCGGGAGAGGGCATCAGCGCCCTCGATGTCAACTTGCCGTCTTCTTCATCATACTGAAAATAAACAGCACCGCTGCACACAGCACCACAGACGGCCCTGCAGGCGTGTCATAAAACGCCGAGAAGGTTAACCCACCTGTTACCGCAACCATCCCAATGAGAACGGCCACACCGGCCATCTGTTCTGGCGTGCGGGCAAAGCGGCGCGCTGTTGCTGCAGGAATGATCAGCAGGGAGGTAATAATCAGCGCTCCAACAAACTTCATCGCCACACCAATGGTCAACGCTGTTACCAGCATCAGCAGCAACTTCACGCGCTGCAATTTCACGCCGTCAACAAACGCCAGATCCGGACTTACGGTCATCGCCAGCAAATTACGCCACTGCCAGAGCAGAATGCCGAGCACCACGACGACACCAATGGCGATAGAGATCAGGTCTTCTGGCGTCACGGCCAGCAGGTCGCCGAACAGGTAGGCCATCAGGTCGACGCGGATGTTCGACATCAGGCTCACGACGACCAGACCCAGCGACAGGGCACTGTGCGCCATGATACCAAGCAGTGTATCAATGGCCAGGTGTGGGCGTTTTTCCAGCCAGACCAGCCCCCCGGCAAGGAGCAGCGTGACTACAATCACCGCATAGAAAGGGTTGACGTTCAGTAACAGACCAAAAGCGACGCCCAGCAGAGAGGCATGCGCCAGGGTATCGCCAAAATAGGACATTCTGCGCCAGACAACAAACGAGCCGAGTGGGCCCGCGGCGCAGGCAAGCATAATCCCGGCTAACCAGCCGGGCAGTAACAGTTCAATCATGAGTGTCCATTTCCCCGGCGCAGGACAATTCGTCCCTGTAAATCATGGCGATGATTATGATGATGGCGATAAATGCCCAGTTGCTCAGCACCGCGAGGGCCAAACATGGAGATAAACTCCGGATGCATTGACACCACTTCAGGCGTGCCGGAGCAGCAAATATGGTGGTTGAGACACAGCACTTCGTCAGTTTTTGCCATGACCAGATGCAGGTCATGGGACACCATCAGCACTGCGCAATCAAGCTCTCGACGTAGCTGGTCGATCAAATCATAAAGCGCAACCTGACCATTCACATCCACACCCTGAGTCGGCTCATCCAGTACCAGCAGCTGCGGGCTGCTCAGCAGCGCGCGGGCGAGTAAAACTCGCTGCGTTTCACCGCCGGACAGTTTTTGCAGAGGCGCATCGACAAGATGGCCCGCCTGCACGCGTTTCAGTGCCGGGAGAATATCGGCTTTACGGGTGCCGGGGCGCAGACGCAGGAAACGGCTGACCGTCAGCGGCAGCGTGGCGTCGAGGTGAAGTTTTTGCGGCACATAGCCAATACGCAATTTTTCCTCGCGCGTGATCACGCCTTCATCGGGTGCGACCAGACCCAGCACCACGCGCACCAGGGTAGATTTTCCGGCGCCATTGGGACCGAGCAGCGTCAGAATTTTGCCGGGCTTCAGATCCAGCGACACGTCAGAGAGGACGCGGCGCTGCCCGAATGAGACCGAAATATTTTCAAGAGAAACCAATGTCGTCATGTCATTTTAAGCTTGAAGAAGTCAACGAATGTTATAATATCACATTCCACGCATTCACTACGATGATTAGTCGCATTATGTTACATAAAAATACGCTTCTTTTCGCAGCATTATCCGCTGCCCTTTGGGGTACAACCGCACAAGATGTTAACGCTGCGGTTGTCGCTTCGCTTAAACCGCTTGGATTCATCGCATCTGCCATTGCAGACGGGGTAACGGAAACCCAGGTTCTGCTCCCTGATGGTGCATCCGAGCATGACTATTCCCTGCGCCCGTCAGATGTAAAGCGCTTACAAAACGCGGACTTAGTCGTCTGGATTGGTCCGGAAATGGAAGCGTTTATGCAGAAGTCAGCGAAACAGATAGTTGACGAAAAACAGGTCGCGATTGCCGAACTCCCTGGCGTGAAACCGTTGCTCATGAAAGGGTCGGATGACGACGGCGACGAACATGACCATCATGCTGCAGACGGCGAAAAAGGTGATGGAGATCACCATCACGGCGAGTACAACATGCATCTTTGGTTATCCCCAGAGATAGCGCGGCTTTCAGCGGTTGCAATCCATGACAAATTAGTGGAACTTATGCCGCAAAGTCGAGCCAAACTAGACGCCAACCTGAAGGATTTTGAGGCACAATTAGCCGCAACCGATAAGCAGGTAGGTACTGAGCTCGCACCGTTGAAAGGAAAAGGGTATTTCGTTTTTCATGACGCCTATGGCTATTACGAAAAACACTACGGTCTGACCCCGCTGGGTCATTTTACCGTCAACCCTGAAATTCAACCTGGTGCGCAGCGTTTACATGAAATCAGAACACAGTTGGTTGAGCAAAAAGCGACATGCGTTTTTGCTGAGCCACAGTTCAGGCCAGCGGTCGTAGAAGCCGTGGCCAGGGGGACATCCGTGCGCATGGGGACCCTTGACCCGCTAGGAACGAATATCCAGTTGAGCAAAGCGAGCTATTCGCAGTTTCTCAGCCAACTGGCGAACCAGTATGCGAGCTGCCTGAAAGGAGATTAACGAGGAAGTGAATACGTGCAACAGATAGCCCGCTCTGTCGCCCTGGCATTTAACAATCTGCCTCGACCCCATCGCGTTATGCTGGGGTCGCTTACAGTTCTCACTTTAGCGGTCGCCGTCTGGCGGCCCTATGTTTACCACCCGAGTTCTGCCCCTATCATCAAAACCATCGAGCTCGAAAAGAGCGAAATCCGTTCTTTGCTGCCTGAAGCCAGTGAGCCTATCGATCAGGCGGCTCAGGAAGATGAAGCTATCCCACAAGATGAACTGGACGATAAAACCGAGAGCGACGCAGGGACCCACGAATACGTTGTTTCTACCGGGGATACGCTGAGTAGCGTACTGAACCAGTACGGCATCGACATGGGCAATATCAGCCAGCTGGCGGCTGCAGATAAAGATCTCCGTAATTTGAAAATAGGGCAACAGCTCTCATGGACATTAACGGCAGATGGCGATCTGCAGAGTCTGACCTGGGAAATGTCTCGCCGCGAAACCCGCACCTACGAACGCACTGCAAACGGTTTCAAAATGACCAGCGAAATGCAGAAGGGCGACTGGGTCAATAGCGTTATGAAAGGGACCGTGGGCGCAAGCTTTGTTTCCAGTGCCCGAGATGCAGGGTTGACCAGCGCTGAAATCAGTTCTGTCATAAAAGCCATGCAGTGGCAGATGGATTTCCGCAAGCTGAAGAAAGGTGATGAGTTTTCAGTTCTGATGTCCCGCGAAATGCTGGAGGGTAAGCGCGAGCAGAGCCAGCTGCTGGGCGTGCGTTTGCGCTCAGAGGGCAAAGATTACTACGCGATTCGTGCTGAAGACGGCAAGTTCTATGACCGCAGCGGTACAGGTCTTGCGAAAGGCTTCATGCGCTTCCCGACGGCGAAACAGTTCCGCGTTTCCTCTAACTTCAATCCGCGCCGTCTGAACCCGGTCACCGGGCGTGTTGCACCGCATCGTGGCGTTGATTTTGCTATGCCGCAGGGTACACCGGTACTGGCTGTGGGTGATGGTGAAGTGGTCATGGCCAAACGCAGCGGAGCAGCTGGATACTATGTTGCGGTGCGTCATGGTCGTACTTACACGACTCGCTATATGCACCTGCGCAAGTTGTTGGTCAAACCGGGTCAGAAAGTGAAACGTGGTGACCGTATCGCGCTGTCAGGCAATACCGGACGTTCTACCGGCCCGCACCTGCACTATGAAGTATGGATCAACCAGCAAGCCGTGAACCCGCTGACGGCGAAACTGCCGCGCACCGAAGGCCTGACAGGTAAAGATCGTTCTGATTACCTGGCGCAGGTGAAAGAGGTGGTGCCGCAGCTGAGCTTAGACTAAGCCTTCTGTGTTGTTTAAAAAGCCGGTGTCAGTGTGCGCCGGCTTTTTCTTTTGTGCGTGGGCGACTGCCTCGCTACACTATCTGAATAAAATTTTGCGTCATCAGACCCTGGATCCAGCATGGAAACCCAAAAAAACAATATTGAATACATTCCCGAGTTTGAAAAATCTTTCCGTCACCCGCGTAACTGGGGGGCCTGGCTTGGCGTTTATGCATTTGCGGGTATTGCGATGTTACCAGCTTCTGTACGCGATCCTGTGCTGGGCAAAATAGGTCGCCTGGCCGGACGCTTAGGTAAAAGTGCCCGTCGCCGCGCGCAAATTAATCTTTACTACTGTTTCCCGGAAAAGAGCGACGCAGAGCGGGAGGCCATTATTGATGCCATGTATACCACTGCGCCACAGGCGATGGCGATGATGGCTGAACTGGCGCTGAAAGGGCCGGAGAAAGTTATGGATCGCGTTGACTGGAAAGGTCTGGAAATCATTGATGAGATGCGTCGCAACAACGAGAAGGTCATTTTTCTCGTTCCGCACGGCTGGGGCGTTGATATTCCAGCTATGCTGATGGCGTCGCAGGGACAAAAAATGGCGGCAATGTTCCATAATCAGGGTAACAAGATCTTTGATTACGTGTGGAATACGGTACGTCGCCGTTTTGGTGGTCGCCTTCATGCGCGCAATGATGGTATCAAGCCGTTTATTCAGTCCGTACGTCAGGGCTACTGGGGCTACTATTTGCCGGATCAGGATCACGGCCCGGAACACAGTGAGTTTGTGGATTTCTTCGCGACCTACAAAGCGACACTACCTGCGATTGGCCGTCTGATGAAGGTGTGCCGTGCCCGTGTTATTCCGCTTTTCCCGGTCTACGACGGTAATACCCACCGTCTGAGCATTGAAGTTCGCCCGCCGATGGATGATCTGCTCACTGCAGACGATAACACCATTGCGCGTCGAATGAACGAAGAGGTGGAAATACTGGTGGGACCGCATGCGGAGCAGTACACGTGGATACTGAAACTGCTTAAAACGCGTAAGCCAGGCGAAAAAGAGCCGTATAAACGCAAAGAGCTTTTTCCAACGAAATAAAAAAAGCCCTCTCTGAAAGGAGAGGGCTTTTTAACAGAGACTGACTTACTCGACTGTCATAACGCGAGTGGTGTTGGTTGAGCCGATGGTGCTCATCACATCACCCTGGGTCACGATGACGATATCACCGGATACCAGATAGCCTTTGTCACGCAGAAGGTTTACGGCGTCGTGTGCCGCAGCCACGCCGTCATTGGTGCTATCGAAGTGAACAGGGGTAACACCGCGATACAGCGCCGTCAGGTTCAGCGTACGCTCGTGACGGGACATGGCGAAGATAGGTAAGCCGGAACTGATACGGGAGGTCATCAGCGCGGTACGGCCAGATTCGGTCATGGTGATGATTGCGGTAACGCCCTTCAGGTGGTTGGCAGCGTACATGGCGGACATCGCAATCGCTTCTTCCACATTGTCGAACTGAACGTCCAGACGGTGTTTAGAGACGTTAATGCTTGGGATCTTCTCAGCACCCAGACAAACGCGCGCCATGGCGGCCACGGTTTCTGCAGGATACTGGCCTGCCGCGGTTTCCGCTGAAAGCATAACCGCATCGGTACCGTCCAGCACGGCGTTGGCCACGTCCATGACTTCCGCACGGGTAGGCATTGGGTTGGTGATCATGGATTCCATCATCTGAGTGGCGGTGATCACCGCGCGGTTCAGCTGACGTGCGCGGCGAATCAGCGCTTTCTGGATACCCACCAGCTCAGGGTCGCCGATTTCCACACCCAGGTCGCCACGGGCAACCATCACCACGTCAGAGGCGAGAATCACGTCGTCCATGGCGTCCTGATCGCAAACGGCTTCCGCGCGTTCAACTTTAGCGACGATTTTGGCATCGCAACCAGCATCACGTGCCAGTCGGCGCGCATAGTTCAGGTCTTCACCGCAGCGTGGGAAGGAGACGGCCAGGTAGTCAACGCCGATCAGCGCAGCGGTAACGATATCCGCTTTGTCTTTATCGGTAAGCGCTTCTGCAGAGAGGCCGCCGCCCAGTTTGTTAATACCTTTGTTGTTGGAGAGCGGGCCGCCGACGGTGACTTCGGTGAACACTTTCATGCCCTGAACTTCCAGCACTTTCAGCTGTACGCGACCGTCGTCGAGCAGCAGGATATCGCCAGGTACCACGTCAGCCGGCAGGCCTTTATAGTCAATCCCGACTTTCTCTTTATCGCCTTCACCTTTGCCGAGATTGGCATCAAGCAGGAATTTGTCGCCGATATTGAGGAAAACTTTTCCCTCTTTAAAGGTCGATACACGAATTTTAGGACCTTGCAGATCGCCGAGGATGGCAACATGGCGCCCCAGTTTTGCTGCGATTTCACGCACTTTATCGGCACGTAATTTATGATCTTCTGGCGTACCGTGAGAGAAGTTCATACGCACCACGTTGGCACCTGCGGCGATAATCTTTTCGAGATTATTATCGCGATCGGTGGCCGGGCCTAAGGTGGTTACGATCTTGGTTCTGCGAAGCCTTCTGGACATGTATTACTCCGTTGACTGAAACAACTTTGGTGTTGCGTGAACATTGAATCGGCCTTCATTTGCCGCAAGGCGGCAGAGAGTGGACCGAATGCCGTAAATCGTTACATCGTAATTATTCGTTACGTCTTGTTATCAACTATCAGGGAACATCGCTCTTTATAAGCAATTCTTTATCAAAACGCGATTCCTTAAGCGCTTCCTTGACACGCTTCAAGTTATCTCTGAATTTTGCGCCCCTTCGTAAGGTAAAACCGGTCGCCAGCACGTCAATCACCGTGAGCTGGGCCAGACGGGAGACCATCGGCATATAGATATCGGTGTCTTCCGGTACGTCGAGGGTAATAGCCAGCGTCGCTTCACGGGCCAGAGGTGTACCCGCCGTCGTAAGAGCGATCACCATGGCATCGTTTTCACGCGCCAGCTGGGCCAGTTCCACCTGGCTTTTGGTGCGTCCGGTGTGCGAAATCAGTACCACGACATCATCTTCACTGCAATTCATACAGCTCATGCGTTGCAACACAATGTCATCTGAATAAATAACAGGTACGTTGAAGCGGAAGAATTTGTTCATGGCATCGTGCGCCACAGCTGCCGATGAGCCAAGACCAAAGAATGCAATCCGCTTGGCCTGGGTGAGTAAATCCACCGCTCGATTCACCGAACTCATATCCAGACTCTGGCGGACGTGGTCAAGTGTGGCCATGGCTGACTCAAATATTTTCGCTGTGTAGGCATCAACGCTGTCGTCTTCATCCACATTACGATTAACATAAGGTGTGCCGTTAGCCAGACTTTGTGCCAGATGCAGTTTAAAATCAGGAAAGCCGCGCGTTTCCAGGCTACGGCAGAAGCGATTTACCGTTGGCTCGCTGACACTCGCTTCCTGCGCCAGAGCGGCGATGCTTGAATGAATCGCCTGAGCGGGAGACGCGAGAATAACTTCGGCCACTTTTCGCTCGGATTTGCTAAGGTGTTCCAGTTGAAACTGGATTTTTTCCAGCATGTTCATTGTTAACATGACGCTCATGGGTGTAAACGATTTCATAAATGGGTGAAATCGTGATTCGATTTAGCCGATATTACCCCTGTGGCTTCCATAAAGGGTAACAGTCGACAAGATAATGTTGTTGTTTTTTTTCATTACTTGATCGGCGTCGGGTTTTGCCGGGCCCTTGTTGCGCAAAGAATCGACGGTTGTTGCGTCATTGCATCCCCGAAAGCACCGGAATGGCGAAAAATCGCGGTAAAGCACGTGGCGATAAGCGCTAATGGTTTCGGGAATGACGTAAAAGCAGTACAGTGCATTGTAATAAAATTACAACGATACCTGGCAGAAGTACCAGGTGATCCAACTGAGGAGAATGACATGGCGGTAACGCAAACAGCCCAGGCATGTGACCTGGTCATTTTCGGCGCGAAAGGCGATCTTGCACGCCGGAAATTGCTGCCTTCCCTGTATCAACTGGAAAAAGCAGGCCAACTTCATCCAGATACCCGTATCCTGGGTGTAGGGCGCGCCGAATGGGACAAGGACGCTTATACCAAAGTCGTTCGTGAAGCGCTCGAAACGTTCATGAAAGAGAAAATCGATGAAAGTTTGTGGGATACGCTGAGCGGACGCCTTGATTTCTGCAACCTGGACGTGAACGACATCAGTGCGTTTTCCCGCCTGGGCGACATGCTGGATCAGAAAAATCGTGTCACCATTAACTATTTCGCCATGCCGCCAAGCACCTTTGGTGCCATCTGCAAAGGTCTGGGTGAAGCCAAACTGAACGCCAAGCCGGCGCGCGTGGTGATGGAGAAGCCGCTGGGTACGTCGCTGGCAACCTCCCGCGAAATTAACGATCAGGTAGGCGAGTTCTTTGAAGAGTGCCAGGTTTACCGTATTGACCACTATCTTGGTAAAGAGACGGTCCTGAACCTGCTGGCGCTGCGTTTTGCTAACTCCCTGTTTGTGAACAACTGGGACAACCGCACTATCGACCACGTGGAAATCACCGTGGCGGAAGAGGTGGGGATTGAAGGGCGCTGGGGTTACTTTGACCAGGCCGGTCAGATGCGCGACATGATCCAGAACCACCTGCTGCAAATTCTGTGCATGATTGCTATGTCTCCACCGTCTGACCTGACGGCTGACAGCATCCGTGACGCAAAAGTGAAAGTACTGAAGTCACTGCGCCGTATCGACCGCTCTAACGTACGTGAGAAGACCGTTCGTGGTCAGTACACCGCCGGGTTTGCGCAAGGCAAAAAAGTGCCTGGGTACCTGGAGGAAGAGGGCGCGAACAAGTCCAGCAACACCGAGACGTTTGTGGCGATCCGCGTGGATATCGACGACTGGCGCTGGGCGGGGGTTCCGTTCTATCTGCGTACCGGTAAACGTCTGCCAGCCAAATGCTCCGAAGTGGTTGTCTACTTCAAAAACCCGGAACTGAACCTGTTCAAAGAGTCCTGGCAGGAACTGCCTCAGAACAAACTGACCATTCGCCTGCAGCCGGACGAAGGGGTTGATATTCAGATCCTGAACAAAGTGCCGGGTCTTGACCACAAACACAACCTGCAGACCACCAAACTGGATCTGAGCTACTCCGAAACCTTCAACCAGACGCATCTTGCAGACGCGTATGAGCGCCTGCTGCTGGAAACCATGCGCGGTATCCAGGCGCTGTTTGTGCGCCGCGACGAAGTGGAGGAGGCCTGGAAATGGGTTGACTCCATTACCGAAGCCTGGGCAGCCGATCAGGATGCGCCTAAACCGTATCAGGCAGGCACCTGGGGGCCAGTCGCGTCCGTGGCGATGATCACCCGCGATGGTCGCTCCTGGAACGAGTTTGAGTAAGATCATCCTCTAGCTCGAAAGTGTTATTTTACCGGTAACATGATCTAACACAGCTAGTGGCACAATTTTTAAACTTTTAAGCTCCGTGTGGATTCACCCGCGGAGCTTTTTTTATTACACTGCCGGAAGTGATTTTGCCCCTGAGCTCCGGACAGCAAGCGTTTCAGCGTTGTTAACAACTGCCAGCGACTTTGTAAACTCCTGAGCACGGACAGATAAATTAGAGGAGCATTTATGAATCCGACATTGTTACGCGTAACACAACGCATTATTGAACGCTCGAAAGAGACCCGTTCGGCCTACCTCGCCCGGATTGAACAAGCTAAAAGTAACACCGTCCACCGCTCTCAGCTGGCATGCGGTAACCTGGCACACGGTTTCGCCGCCTGCCAACCCGATGATAAAGCCTCGCTGAAAAGCATGTTGCGTAACAACATCGCGATCATTACTTCCTATAACGATATGCTTTCCGCGCACCAGCCGTATGAGGTCTATCCCAATATCATCCGTAAAGCGCTGCACAGCGTGAATGCCGTGGGCCAGGTGGCGGGTGGTGTTCCGGCGATGTGCGACGGCGTGACGCAGGGGCAGGACGGAATGGAGCTTTCCCTGCTGAGCCGCGAAGTGATTGCGATGTCTGCAGCGGTTGGCTTGTCACACAACATGTTCGATGGCGCGTTGTATCTCGGCGTGTGCGACAAGATTGTCCCGGGCCTGGTAATGGCTGCGCTGTCGTTTGGTCATCTGCCTGCGATCTTCGTGCCATCCGGCCCGATGGCAAGCGGCCTGCCAAACAAAGAGAAAGTGCGTATCCGTCAGCTGTATGCAGAAGGGAAAGCAGACCGTCAGGCGCTGCTGGAGGCAGAAGCCGCGTCCTACCATGCGCCGGGAACCTGTACTTTCTACGGTACGGCTAACACTAACCAGATGGTCGTAGAGTTCATGGGGATGCAGCTTCCGGGCTCGTCCTTTATCCAGCCGGATGCACCACTGCGCCAGGCGCTGACCGAAGCTGCTGCCCGTCAGGTGACGCGTTTGACCGGTAATGGCAACGAATGGATGCCGATGGGCAAAATGGTTGACGAGAAAGTCATCGTTAACGGTATCGTCGCGTTGCTGGCAACGGGGGGGTCAACCAACCACACCATGCACCTGGTGGCCATGGCGCGCGCGGCGGGCATTCTGATTAACTGGGATGATTTCTCCGAGATCTCTTCTGTGGTGCCGCTGATGGCGCGTCTGTACCCGAACGGCCCGGCTGACATTAACCACTTCCAGGCCGCTGGCGGTGTACCACTGCTGATGCGCGAGCTGTTGAAAGGCGGTCTGCTGCATGAAGATGTAAATACCGTGGCGGGCTTTGGTCTGCAACGCTACACCCAGGAGCCGTGGCTGAATAACGGCGAGCTGGACTGGCGCGAAGGGGCGAATGCCTCTCTTGATGCACAGGTTATCGCCACCATCGACAAACCGTTCTCTCCTCATGGTGGCACCAAAGTGCTGAGCGGCAACCTCGGACGCGCGGTGATGAAGACGTCTGCCGTACCGGAAGAGAATCAAATTATCGAAGCACCGGCGGTAGTGTTCGAAAGCCAGCACGACGTATTACCTGCCTTTGACGCCGGTCTTCTGGATAAAGACTGCGTGGTGGTCGTTCGCCATCAGGGGCCAAAGGCCAACGGGATGCCAGAATTACATAAACTTATGCCACCACTTGGTGTATTATTGGACCGCCGTTTCAAAATTGCTCTGGTGACGGATGGACGCCTCTCTGGCGCATCCGGTAAAGTGCCTTCAGCCATCCACGTGACACCTGAAGCTTACGACGGTGGTTTGCTGGCGAAAGTGCGTGACGGCGACATGATCCGCGTAAACGGTCAGACAGGTGAGTTAACCCTGCTGGTGGATGACGCAGAGCTCGCGGCACGTAAGCCACATATTCCTGACCTGAGCGCATCGCGCGTGGGGACAGGGCGCGAAATGTTTGGTGCGCTGCGTGAGAAACTCTCTGGTGCTGAGCAGGGCGCAACCTGTATTACGTTTTAAGACGACTTGATTTTAACGATCTGGCGAGAGAAGACACTGATGAAAAACTGGAAAACAAGTGCAGAAGCAATCATGACCACTGGCCCTGTCGTGCCGGTTATCGTGGTAAATAAACTGGAGCATGCGGTACCGATGGCGAAAGCGCTGGTTGCCGGTGGCGTTCGTGTTCTGGAAGTCACCCTGCGCACCGCCTGCGCGATGGATGCCATTCGCGCAATCGCTAAAGAAGTGCCGGACGCCATCGTCGGTGCGGGTACCGTTCTGAATGCACAGCAACTGGCGGAAGTGACTGAAGCGGGCGCACAGTTTGCGATCAGCCCGGGCCTGACGGAGTCTCTGCTGAAAGCGGCAACCGAAGGCAGCATTCCGCTGATCCCTGGCATTAGCACCGTATCTGAACTGATGCTGGGTATGGACTACGGTCTGAAAGAGTTCAAATTCTTCCCGGCAGAAGCGAACGGCGGCACCAAAGCGCTGCAGGCGATTGCGGGTCCATTCGCTCAGGTTCGTTTCTGCCCGACGGGTGGCATCTCTCCTGCTAACTACCGTGACTACCTGGCACTGAAAAGCGTGCTGTGCATCGGTGGTTCATGGCTGGTTCCGGCGGATGCGCTGGAAGCGGGCGACTGGGATCGCATTACTAAACTGGCTCGTGAAGCGGTTGAAGGTGCGCAGCAGTAAGTTATACGCAGCATGAAAAACGGGCCATTCGGCCCGTTTTTTTATCCTCTTACGCTAACTGCTGCGGAGGCTGTTTTCGCTCTCGCCACGGCGTCTTCTACGTTGTCCCCGGTGGCTAATGCTACGCCAAGACGACGCGTGCCGTCGATCTCCGGTTTACCGAACAAACGCACCTGTAACCCTGCACCTACTGCGCCGTCGACGTTATCAAACGTGACATTCTGGCTGGTTAATTGCGGCAGGATCACTGCGGAAGCGGCCGGGCCGTACTGACGGATGCCACCAACAGGCAATCCGAGGAAAGCGCGTACGTGCAGGGCGAACTCAGAGAGATCCTGCGAAATCAGCGTCACCATGCCGGTGTCATGTGGGCGAGGTGAGACTTCGCTGAAAATAACCTCATCTCCGCAGACGAAAAGCTCTACGCCAAACAGGCCATAGCCGCCCAGCGCGAGTACAGTTTTACGGGCGATCGCCTGCGCACGTTCCAGTGCCAGGGGACTCATCTGCTGCGGCTGCCAGGATTCACGGTAATCGCCATCTTCCTGACGGTGGCCAATTGGGTCACAGAAATGGACGCCATCAATGGCGCTGACGGTCAACAGAGTGATCTCGAAATCAAATTTCACGACACCTTCGACAATCACGCGACCCGCTCCGGCACGACCACCTTGCTGGGCATAATCCCATGCCTTATCCAGCGTGCTGCTGTCGCGAATAAAGCTCTGTCCTTTACCGGAGGAACTCATCACGGGTTTAACGATGCACGGGTAGCCAATCTCCTCAACAGCCTGCAGGAATGCGGCCTTATCGCCCGCAAACCGATAGCTCGACGTGGGGAGCCCCAGCTCTTCCGCTGCCAGACGACGAATACCTTCCCGGTTCATAGTCAGTTTTGCCGCTTTGGCACAGGGCACCACGCGCTGACCTTCCTGTTCAAGAGCGATCAGCGTATCGGTGGCAATGGCTTCTATTTCCGGGACCACGAAATCGGGTTTCTCCTGCGTAATCAGTGCCCGCAGGGCTTCGCCATCCAGCATGTTAATCACATAAGAACGATGGGCGACGTGCATGGCAGGAGCATCGGCGTAACGGTCTACGGCAATCACTTCCACACCTAAACGCTGACATTCAATGGCAACCTCTTTACCCAGTTCGCCAGATCCCAACAGCATCACACGCGTCGCTGCAGGTCGCAGCGCAGTGCCTAAACGAGTCATAACATTCCCCCTGAAAAAGATGCGCGCAGTATAAACGAAAACGTTTGCGTGTGTCTTGTGCAGGGCTAAGGGAGGGGGAAGAAATTTGCGCATCTTTAGCCCATCCAGACATTTCCTGACGCCTGCTCGCTTACGCTGTGAAATATGTTCACCGTTAAGTGAGGGAAACCATGTCTGGTTGGTTAAATCAGTTGCAATCGCTGTTAGGACAGAAAGCATCGTCGTCTGGCGAGCAGGGGCTCAGTAAACTATTGGTTCCCGGCGCACTTGGCGGGCTGGCAGGCCTTTTAGTCGCGAATAAATCCTCACGTAAGCTGCTGGCAAAATATGGAACTGGCGCGTTGCTGGCCGGTGGCGGGGCCATCGCAGGCACCGTACTATGGAATAAATACAAAGACAGGATACGGGCTGCACACTGCGATGAACCGCATTATAGCGAGCATACCTCGCCGCTGGATCTGCGTACCGAACGATTGATCCTTGCGCTGGTCTTTGCCGCGAAGAGTGACGGGCATATTGACGATAAAGAACGATCGGCGATTGAGCAGCAGCTTCGCGAAGCCGGTGTTGAAGAGAAGGGCAGAGCCCTGGTGGCGCAGGCGATCGAACAGCCGCTCGATCCACTGCGTCTTGCGCAGAGTGTGAAGAATGAGGAAGAGGCGCTTGAACTCTATTTTCTCAGCTGTGCCGCCATTGATATCGACCACTTTATGGAACGTAGCTACCTCAATGCCCTCGGCGATGCGTTGAAAATCCCGCAGGATGTACGCGAGGGTATTGAGCAGGATATCCGGGAACAAAAAAAAGCGTTACAGGGATAGCGTCGCGGCTGCGACACTGTTTCGCTTGCATCATGCGTGGGTTTTGCCAACCTTATAGGGTGTAAAACTTAAAAGAATGATGATATGCCACCGAAAGCCCGACGTACTCCTTATGCGATAACCACGCATGGCGATACGCGTATAGACAACTATTACTGGCTACGGGACGATTCTCGCTCCCGGCCAGAGGTGCTCGACTACCTGCACGAGGAAAACGACTATGGCCGCAAGGTCATGTCCAGCCAGCAGGCACTTCAGGATCAACTGCTGAATGAAATGGTGCAGCGCATTCCTCAGCATGATATCTCCGCGCCCTGGACCAAAAATGGCTATCGCTATCGTCATATCTACGAGCCCGGCAACGAGTATCCCATCTACCAACGACAACCCGTGTTAAGTGCCGAATGGGATGAGTGGGAGATTTTACTGGATGCCAACCAGCGCGCCGCCCACAGCGAATTTTATACGCTGGGCGGCATGTCCATTTCACCTGACAACACGATTATGGCGCTGGCTGAGGACTACCTCTCCCGCCGTCAGTATGGCCTGCGTTTTCGCAATCTGGGCACCGGGAACTGGTATCCTGAAATGCTGGAAAACGTCTCCCCGGATTTTGTCTGGGCGAATGATTCCGAGACCGTCTACTACGTCAAAAAGCATGCGTCCACGCTACTGCCTTATCAGGTGTGGCGACATACTGTAGGGACGGGTTCTGCCGATGACGAACTGGTCTATGAAGAGAAAGACGAAACGTTTTATGTCAGCCTGCATAAAACCTCCTCACGCCACTATGTGATTATTTTCCTCGCCAGCGCGACGACGTCTGAGGTTTTGCTGCTGGACGCCGAACTACCTGATGCCCAGCCGCTCTGTTTTCTGCCGCGTCGCAAGGATCATGAGTACAGTCTGGATCACTTCCAGCACAGTTTTTATTTGCGCTCTAATCGCGAGGGCAAAAACTTTGGTCTCTATAAAACCAAAGTGCGTGATGAGCGCAAGTGGGAGGTGCTTATTCCCGCGCGGGAGCAAGTGATGCTGGAAGGGTTCACTCTGTTTACCGACTGGCTGGTGGCGGAAGAGCGTCAGCGCGGGCTGACCAGTATCCGGCAAATCAACCGTAAAACCCGGGAAGTGGTGGGGATTGCGTTCGACGACCCAGCGTATGTGACGTGGATTGGTTTCAACCCTGAACCCGAGTCGTCGCGGTTGCGCTACGGTTACTCCTCAATGACCACGCCGGACACGTTGTTTGAGCTGGATATGGATACCGGCCAGCGTCAGGTGATTAAGCAGACCGAGGTCAAAGGGTTTGAGTCTGAAAACTACCGCAGCGAGCACCTGTGGGTCACTGTCCGCGATGGCGTGGAAGTTCCGGTCTCACTTGTTTACCACCAGGCGCATTTCCGGAAAGGGAAAAACCCACTGCTGGTTTACGGCTATGGTTCCTATGGCTCAAGCATGGATGCCGATTTCAGCAGCAGTAGGTTAAGTCTGCTCGATCGTGGCTTCGTTTTCGCTATCGCCCATGTGCGCGGCGGCGGTGAACTGGGGCAGCACTGGTATGAAGACGGGAAATTTCTGAAAAAGAAAAACACCTTCAATGACTATCTCGATGTTTGTGATGCGCTGATTGAGCAAGGCTACGGGGATCCGCATCTCTGCTTTGGGATGGGGGGCAGCGCGGGCGGCATGTTGATGGGGGCGGTGATCAACCAGCGTCCCGATCGCTTCAAAGGGATTGTCGCGCAGGTTCCGTTTGTCGATGTGGTCACGACCATGCTCGATGAATCCATTCCCCTGACGACGGGGGAGTTCGAAGAGTGGGGGAATCCTCAGGATGCGATCTACTATCGCTATATGAAAGAGTACAGCCCGTACGATAACGTGGAGGCAAAAGCCTATCCGCACATGCTGGTCACCACCGGGTTGCATGATTCGCAGGTGCAGTACTGGGAGCCGGCAAAATGGGTGGCAAAACTGCGGGAGCTAAAAACCGATGATAATCTGTTGCTGCTCTGTACCGATATGGATTCCGGGCATGGAGGGAAATCAGGGCGGTTCAAAACCTATGAAGGCGTCGCCCTGGAATATGCCTTCCTGATTGGCCTGGCGCAGGGAACGCTGCCAGGCGGTGAAGAGCCTTAAGCTTCGCCCAGGTAGTGTTTCAGCGTTAAGCGCAGTTCCGGGCTCATTTTGTCGAGGTTATTGTAAAGCCAGCGCAGATAGCCCGGATCTTTATCCGCAATATCAGACACCGCTCTACCGCGATATTTGCCAAAGGTAAAGGTGGTGAGAAGCGCAGGACGACCGGTGATCGTTGCCATATCATCCGGCGTCCAGCCAGAGATATTCATAATATCAATGAGTAACGCGGCGGTAATATAGCAGTCGTACAACGCGCGGTGATGGTGAAGCCCCTCAGGTGTACGGACGCTAAGCTTGCGGGACTTATACAGCGCCATATTACTGTATTTGATCCCCGGCCAGAGGCGACGTGCCAGCTTCATAGTACAAATCCATTCCCCTGGCATTTCGGGCAACACCCGGCGGTCAAAGCTGGCGTTATGCGCGACGTACCACGGGCTACCGTAATAGTGTGGAATAATTTCTTCTATCCACGGCTTATCCGCCACCATTGATTCGGTAATGCGATGGATTGCCATAGCCTGCGGGCTAATGGGGCGATCAGGGCGCACCAGATGGCTCATTGGGTTGACGATTTTACCGTCTACCACATCGACAGAGGCCACTTCCACAATTCCGCCCTGAAGATCGCAAGTTTCGGTATCGATGACGCGCAGCATTGAAAACTCCTGAGCTTAAAACGCTTAGCCTAAAGGAATGATATCGCCTTGCCAACCCTGTCTGCCGAGCGTGCCGGTCAGCAAGAGCTCGCCTTTATCCGCGCGGACAATCAACTGACCTCTTTCATCCCATAACGCGCTGCCTCCACACGCATTAGCCATTAACACGGCAATCGCATATTTATGTGCGAAGCGCTGCAGGGTGCTGATGGACTGCCGCCAGCGATAATCAACAACAGACTGACAGCTGGTAAACAGCGCCGCCTGTGAATCGAGATTGGGTGAATCGGTATGCGCATCAATGATGCTAAGTTGTTTATCTCCCGGAACCAGACTTGCACCGCTCCCCTGCGGGTAGCGCAGGATACCCTGGCTGGAAGGCGTAAACAGCGCGAGTCCTTTCTGGCGCTGACCATTCCGTTCAAGAGGGAGCCCGGCAATGAGGGTAATTTGGTAAAAATGTGCGGCGTCAAGAAGGGGTTCAAGCTGCGCATCACTGGGGGGAGGAGGTAATACCGTTGTGCCCGAGCCCGTTAATGAAAGTTCAGGAAATACCAGCAAATCGCATTGCTGGCGTGCTGCTTCGGCTATGAAGCAGAGGTGGCGCGCAACATGGTCATCTACACTGTGATGCTGCCCGGTATACTGGGCTGCGGCAATATTCCATTGTGACATCGTGACTTCCTTATACACTGAGTCGCAGGGATTTTAAGAATACACCTAAATTAATCAGGGTTTTCTTATCCTGGCATATTCCGCGTAAGGAAGTGTAACGACTTTTTAAGCTTATTTAACTTTAGGCTCGTAGGGCAAACGAGAGAGGTTGACCGATGCGAGACGGTGGGCAATTAATCTTTCGCGAAACCAGTCGCGCAGATGAGCCGGTTGTTCACGTTCAACAACCTCAGCCACGATGGGCATGTTGTAACGCTCTTTAAACGCGACGCCTGCGGCAGCGAGATCGACATTCACTTTATCCATCTCGTCCTGAGGAAGGGTGGCCAGATTGATCTTCATTTCCTTCTCCTTATTATGCGGCGGCAACGTTACCGCGATTGCACGATGATGACAAGCGGAGGCGGGATGATCCTCGACTCGTTTATTATACAGCGTTATTCTTTAGCATACAGACATAACAAAAAGGAATGATTGCGATGGGACTAACCACTTCCCGCGCGGTATGCGCGCTTGCCTTTCTGGCATCATTGGTCATGACGCCTTCTGTGCTGGCGCATGCTCATCTTAAACAGCAAACCCCGGCGGCAGACAGCCAGGTGACACCACCCCAGGTCCTTACGTTGATTTTTTCGGAAGGTATCGAACCTGGTTTTAGTGGGGTCGTGGTCACGGATGCACAAAAGCAGGTTATGAAAACAGGTACGGTTAAACGAGACGAAAAGAACAACGCTCAGCTGACGGTTCCGCTGGAACAACCGCTGACGCCCGGGACCTATCAGGTCGACTGGCATGTGGTCTCCGTAGACGGCCATAAAACCAAAGGCAGCTACCACTTTAGCGTGAAATAGCATGCTGGCCCTGTTTTATGTCGGGTTGCGATTTATCCATTTCGGGGCGCTGATGCTCATTTTTGGCAATGCGCTTTACAGCGTCTGGTTTGCGCCTTCCTCACTCCACCGCCTGATGTCCCGGCGTTTCAAGTTACAGCAGAAAGTGGCGTCTTTAATCAGCCTGGGTGCTGCACTCCTGATGTTTATGTTTCAGGGGGGATTGATGGGCAGTGGCTGGGGAGATGTCTTTTCCCCGGAGATCTGGCGTAGCGTGCTGGCGACGCAGTTTGGCAGCGTCTGGTTGTGGCAAATAATTCTTGCTGCCATTACCGTCGGAGCTGCATGGCTCGCTCCCCTGAAAGGTTCCCGGCTGTTACTGCTCGCAATGGGGCAGCTTATCCTGCTGGCAGGGGTAGGGCACGCGGCGATGAGCGACGGTCCGACAGGGGCTTTGCAGCGTCTTAATCACGCTTTTCACCTGCTGTGTGCCGCAACCTGGCTTGGCGGATTACTTCCGCTGCTGTTCTGCATGCGTCTGGCGAAAGGGCGCTGGCAAAATGCCGCTATCTACACCATGATGCGTTTCTCGCGTGTCGGCCATTATGCCGTTGCGGGTGTACTGCTCACTGGCATTATCAACACGCTGTTTATCACTGGCATCCAGATCCCATGGCAGGCTGACTACGTGCGGTTTTTGTTGTTCAAATGTGCGCTGGTGGCGTTGATGGTAGCAATTGCACTGGCAAATCGGTATTTTCTGGTGCCACGGTTTCGTCCGGAGACCGGACAAGCGCAACAGATTTTTATCAGGATGACACAGGCAGAGGTGGTGCTGGGAACGCTGGTGCTGGCAACGGTCAGTCTGTTCGCGACCTGGGAACCCTTCTGATAAGGTTAAATAGCATATGAAAAAGACAGTACTTTCTCTTTTATTACTGGCCTGCACGGGGAGTGCTCTGGCTGCACCGCAGGTGATTACCGTCAGCCGTTTTGAAGTGGGTAAAGACAAATGGGCTTTCAATCGCGAAGAGGTGATGCTGACTTGCCGTCCGGGTCATGCATTATATGCGATCAACCCAAGTACGCTGGTGCAATACCCGTTAAATGAGACCGCAGAGCAGCAGGTGGCTAGCGGTAAGAGCAGCGGCCAGCCGATCAGTGTTATTCAGATTGATGACCCGGCTAATCCGGGACAGAAGATGAGTCTGGCACCGTTTATCGAGCGTGCCGACAAGCTCTGCTAATGCTCAGGTTTCCAATAAAAAACCGCAGATGCTTGCGAAAGCACTGCGGTTTTTTACTTTTTATGATGCTCTTACGCTTTTTTTCAGGCCGCTTTAGCTGTGGACTGGAAAACTCGGCGTCGTCATCTATTCTTAAAAGGCAAGGCGACTTAGCCTGCATTAATGCCAACTTTTAGCGCACGGCTCTCTCCCAAGAGCCATTTCCCTGGACCGAATACAGGAATCGTATTCGGTCTCTTTTTATCTGTATGAAAGTAAACGAATAAATCCAACGCCTTCTTTCTTTTACAGCGTGCACACTGTGTGTGTCTTGCTAAAACATAACACAACACAGCATGCGGAAGTCCAGCCCTTTTTGCCTGTTTTGTTAAATTTTTGTGCGCAGTCAGCGAAAGCCTATGCAGTGCTTAGAAGCGCGATTTAACAGATGCCTCAATTTCATCAAGGAGTTCAAAGCGACGGCGATATTCGGCACGTTTTTTACTGGCAATCTCCTCAAGGGATTTGCGTTCCATCTGCAAGGGCAGCTGCCAGCTGAATGTTGAGCGCTTTTGACCGTCGATAGAGGCCCAAAACTCATCGTAACTGGCGTGGAAATGACGGCCTTTACTCAGGCGATAACGCAGAGCACGGAAGATATGCCCTTCATCGCTGACGGCATAAATCGCTTTGATACCGGAGAGTGTTGCCAGCTGGAAAAGCACCTCCATTAATACTCGCTTAGGGAAAAGGCCGTGGCAGGCTCGTGTTGCCTGCTTGATCACATCACGGGATACGCTGCGGCGAGGTCCCTGAAGACCGCCAATCACCAGCACATATTCCCCGTTTTCCCGGGCGACGCAAAAGGTCACGCTCGCAAGCAGGGTATTTTCATTGTCTCGCAGCCACAGCGTACACTCGCCTTCGCGCTCCGCTTTACTGGCGTTCATGGCATTGACGTTATAGCTCACGCCATCTTTTGCATGAAACTCAACAATAGATTGCTCCTGGGGGCCAGTTAAAGCGTTGACCAGCCCGGCATCTTTCAGAGAGTCAATCCACTGATAATGACTAATGATAGCGTCGGCACGCGCGTTGGAGTTCATGCCACGCATCAGATACTGACGATGGGTTTTACTTGGCAGCGTGATTTGCGAGGCCAGAAGTTGGTCAAAATCGTCGCGGCGGGCCAGCGCATCAAGCATTCGGTGCGTTGAAGACCAGAAAAGCAGCGAACGCAACAGAAATTTAAGTCGATACTCGCGTTTTTGCCAGATAGGGCCTGGGACGAGTTGACCTTTCACCAGTTCGGAAATGATATGGGTACGATGCGGATGTGCTGCATCGTCTTGCAGGCGCGTATTTGACACGGGAAAACCTCAAATTTTATGCATTGTATATTTTAGGGGGCATGCAAAACTGGATTAATACTGGTGAAATATTTATTTATCCTTAGTTTACTGTTTGTTTAGCTTTGTGGAAAGCACTGCTGGATTGCGTCTCTCCGGATAAGTCTGGTGCAACTATACTCGCTACAGGAGGTGTTATGTATCAGCGATTAGAAGGTGGGAGGTGGCGTCACGTCTGGGTCGTTAGCGACATTCATGGTTGTTATCAGTGGCTGATGGATGAACTGAAACGTCGTCATTTTAATCCATATGAGGATTTACTGATCTCCGTCGGGGATTTGATTGATCGTGGTCCTGACAGCGTTAAATGCCTGGGGCTAATCAATGAAAAATGGTTTCGCGCGGTGCGCGGCAACCATGAACAAATGGCAATCGACAGCCTGGATAATAATGATTTTGCGCTCTGGACGATGAATGGCGGAATGTGGTTTGCACGCCTTGAACGTGACCAGCAACAGCTGGCGCTATCGCTGCTCAATGCCTGTCGCAATTTGCCGCATATTATCGAGATCACCAGTGCAAATGGCCTGAATGTGATCGCCCATGCTGATTATCCTGCGGAGGAATACCGCTGGCAAAAACCGGTAAGCGCCCAGCGCGTATTATGGGATCGCGATCGGTTGATGGGGTTTATGGTGGGTAAAGGGCAGGGAATTCGCGGAGCGGATCATTTCTGGTTCGGACATACGCCTGTCGACCGAAGGTATGATTTTGATAATTTACACTATATCGACACGGGGGCTGTTTTTGACGGTTACTTTACGCTGGCACAACTGCAGTAATAAATAACCCGCCTTCGGGCGGGTTCTCTTTAGGTCAGGCAAGGCGCATGACCCAGGCATCAGTTTTGCTATCGTAATGCTCACGGTAAAGGACAGAGTGTTCGCCATCAAGAATTGCCGGGACGCTGATGTCCGCATCCCAGGCATCGAGTTGCATACACAAATCCGGGTCGGATTTGCAGGGAATACTTAACGTTCGATCGCCTTGTATTTCGCCGCGCAGTTCTGCGTCGTCGATCTCAAAAGCGCCAATACGCACGCTGGTTTTCGTCATATTGCTCTCCGGGTCGATTGTCAAAATCTGGTATGACCAGTGCGGCCATCCATTTTTGATCGTAGACAAGGAGAGCGAAATCGCCAGTAAAAAAATGCGCTTTTTTTCAGGCGGTGCGATCGTTACCGGTAAACAGCCGACCATCTCGCACCAGTTCACGCGGATAGCTGTTCTTCAGTCGTGAGCCCACTTTTTTAGCCAACCCCAACGGGTGTCCCTGATACGTAACCACAACTTCATCATTCGATGGCGTACTGGCAGGATAAACATCGCGACCACGGTACCACTCTTCGGCTTCCTGATGTGTCAGGGCAAACGTATTCTCGTGTCCGGCGAGGGCGATAACAGCCTCATGCTGCCAGCGATAGCCTTTATTATGAACTTCCGCCAGACGGATCCCGATACGGGAAAAACGTACTTTGCCAATAAGCGGTTCAATACTGGCCGGGAAAAGCCAAATCTCTTTCTCACGTAACCAGAGATGGTGCGTTTCATCCCAGGAAAGCCCGGCTTTTCTGGCGGCGAGGGTGACCTGCTCGGCCTCTCGGCCTTTCAGCGGTGTGAACGGGAAATTGCCGACCTTAAACGTTGGAGCGGGCAGGGGATCAACGGCGACAGCTTTACGCAGTCGGGCAACAAAAAAACCTTCACAGTCATAGATCTGCGGGAAAACATGCAGGAATCCTTCAGGCGTGATGGCCTCTTTTGCCGTGGGGAACAGATCGTTGAGCGGCAGAAACTCGACGGCATCGGGATATTGCGCCTTCAGCCACAGACAGACGTCTTCGTTTTCATCCCGGTTCAGTGTGCAGGTGGAGTAAATCAACGTGCCGCCTGGCCGCAGTGCATGAAATGCGCTGTCGATCAGCTCACGCTGGGTAGCAGCGATCTCAAGGTTGCTTTCAACAGACCAGTTCTTTAACGCATCAGGATCTTTACGTACCACACCTTCCCCGGAGCAGGGAGCATCCAGCAGAATAGCATCAAAGGCTTCCGGCAGGGCAGCACCGAACACGCGCCCGTCGAAGTGTGTCAGGGCAACATTATGAATACCGCAGCGGCTGATGTTGGCATGCAACACTTTGACGCGGCTGGCGGAATACTCATTGGCAAGAATTGCCCCCTGGTTACCCATCCGGGCGGCAATCTGTGTGGTTTTCGACCCGGGTGCCGCGGCCACATCCATCACCCGCTCAGGCGCGTTGTCATCGGCGAACAACGCGGCAACTGGCAGCATTGAACTGGCTTCCTGAATATAAAACAGCCCGCTCAGATGCTCGGCGGTACTTCCCAGCGGCACGGCATCTTCGTCATCACGCTCGATCCAGAACCCTTCAGCACACCATGGTACTGGCGTCAGTTGCCAGTTGTACGGGGATACCAGCGCGAGAAAATCCCCGACGCTGATTTTTAGCGTATTGACGCGAATACTTCGGCGCAACGGACGCTGACAGGCGGCGATAAAATCGTCTAACGACAGGTGAGAAGGAAGCGCCTCACGCATTTGCGCGAGGAATTGTTCAGGAAGAAATACGGAGTTTTGAGCCACGGGTACACCACAGGGAAAAGTTCAGGTGCGCAGTGTAGCATAAAGGCTCCGGCGCGTTGACACCGGAGCCCTGAGATTAACGCGGCAGGGCAGTTCCCCATTCACGCCACTCTTTCGGTTCACTTTCGAGCAGCAGGAAGTGTTTACCCGGTTGCGCTTTCGGTGCCAGCGGTGTGCCCGGTGGTGTGGCAAACGCAATCCCACCGCGAATAAACTGGTTGAAGGTACCAGTTTTCACGACCCCCCCCGTCAGGCCAAAGTCCAGCGAATAGCCGGAAGCCAGCCAGAATACCGAGTTATTTCGCACCAGATGCTGGTAACGTTCGCTTATCCGTAACGCCACCATCACGCGGTCGGAGAGTGTCCCGAGCGTCAGACCGGTCACTGTGCCCACCTCAATACCGCGGAACAGTACTGGCGTGCCGATGCTGAGCGAACCAGCTTCTGGTACCTCCACCACAATGCTCAGACCATCAAGATAGCGCGAATCAGTGATTGTGGCTTCCTGCAGCTCAAAATCACGACGGGCATTGCCCTGGCCAGGCTCGACGTTGATATACGGCTGCAGGATGGTGTCGAGGTGCTCAACGCCTGCGGCCGAGATTTGCGGCGTCACCACCGAGAAGCGCGAACCGGTGCGGGCGAACGTCTGTACATATTCCGGGTAGAGCACGGCGGTGGCCTGCACCTCGTTACGCGAGGTGATCAGCGTCAGCTTCTGGATCTGCCCGATATCAATACCCAGGTAACGGATTGGCATCCCTTCAGCCAGTTTTCCCGCATCAAAAGCGTGCAGGGTAATCTGCCCGCCAACGGCACGTGCTGCGGTTTCGGACGGGAAGAGAATACGCTTATCCCCTTTGCGCAGATTCGCACCTGCACCGCTGAGGTTATCGAAGCTAATTGCCCCACGCAGCGCGCGTGAAAGCGGGGAGGCCTGCACCGTCAGCCCGTTACCGTTGAGCTGAACTTTTGCACCGCCTTCAGCCCAGAAGACGCTGTTTGGCGTCAACAGCTTGCGATACTCCGGCTTGATATGCAGCTCGATATCAAATGCGTCCGCGCGAGGGCGAACGGTGATCACTTCCCCGACCTCAAATTTGCGATACAGCACAACGGAGCCTGCCTGAACGTCCGGCAATGTTTCGGCGCTTAATGTCAGCGTAGTGGTAGGAAGATCGCTCAGGCTGTTTTCAATCGCTTTATCCAGGTTGGCATACAGCGGGTAGCTGTCACGCACAGGGCCTTTATCGCCCGGCAGAATGCGGATCCCGCCGTTGACCCATTCGCTGGCGCTGGCGCCAAGGAACTCCACCCCGTCCAGACCTACTTTCACGTCGACACGACTGTTAACCACAAACTTACTGTCGCCATGGACCAGGTTGCTGTATTGCGGGTCAATGGCGACCGAGAAGCTCACGCCGTTCTCGGTAAGCGTACGCTCAAGAACTTGTCCTACCTGAACACCGTGCAAAATCAACGGCTGGCCGGCTTCAATACCGTAGCTTTCTGGCGCATTCAGCGTGACCGTCACGACACCCGGCTTTTGCAACAAGGCTTTGTCGGCCGGGGCAATCACAAAGCTATTGCTGGGCTGACCTTCACCGGGCACCAGCTCAAACGTATTTCCCGTCAGCAGACTACTGATACTGGCATCGTTGAGTGATAGCTTTGGACTGCGCATTTCAATACGCGTCTTCTCGCGCAGAAGATCGACCACGCTCGGATCAACAGTCATTTCGCCGGTGACCGAGCCGCCCGGGTTGAGCGTCATTTTGGTAAGCTGACCGACCTGCAACCCTTGATACATCAGCGGTGTTGAACCGGCTTTAAGCCCCTTCGCATCGGGCAGGACGAGTTTAACGATCACCCCACGCTGGCTGTGCGCCAGGTCAGCGTACAATCCGAACGAGTCATCAGCGGTGGCAGGGCTTGAGTTTTCTGGGGAATCAAAGGCAATGGCGCCATTCACCAGCGCAGCCAGACTCTCCAGTTTCACCTTTGCACCGCTCAGGCTGAGATCGGCATCCACGCCGGATACGTTCCAGAAACGGCTGCCCTTTTTAACCAGATTGGTAAAGCGGCGCTCGATCAGCACATCAATGGTGACACCCTGTTTATTCGGGTTGATGGCGTAATCGTAAACGCGACCCACCGGGATTTTACGGAAATAAACCAGTGAGCCACTGTTCAGAGAGCCGAGATCCGGCGCCTGCAGATGGATCATCAAATCGCCGTTGTTAAGGCGGTACTTGGGCTGTGTATCCAGGGCAACAAAGTGATCCTGCGGTTCACCTTTACCTGGCATCATACCGATATAGTTACCGCCCACCAGCGCATCCAGACCGGAAACACCCGCCAGAGAGGCCTTCGGCGTGACCAGCCAGAATTGCGTTTCGCTGCGCAGGGCATCCTGCATGTCTGATTTAATACTGACCCGCACCTGAATCTTGTTCAGCCCTTTTCCAAGGGAGATGTCCTGAACCGTACCGACTTCAACCCCCTGGAAGCGAACGGGTGTTCGCCCGGCGACGATACCGTCGGCGGTCTGGAAATCAATGGTGACCGTACTCCCGCGATCTTGATAGCTCGTCCAGATAAGCCAGCCCGCAATCATCAGGGCGATGACAGGCAGCAACCAGAATGGCGAAATGCGGCGTTTTGTTTTAATTCTCGCTTCAGTCGGCGAAGCGGGGGTTTCCTGACTCATGTGCATCCCAAAGTAAGCGGCTATCCAGCCATTCCACAGCAAGAATAGTCAATATCACCGCTGAGCCGAAATAAAAAGCCGCGGGTCCCATTGTAAAAGCAAGTAACTGGTCACGATTAATCAGCGACATCATCAACGAAATCACGAACAGATCCAACATCGACCAGCGACCAATCCAGGTGACGAACCGCAAAAGCAGGATACGGGTACGTAGCCCCTGCTCACATTTAAAGTGAATGCTGATAAGTAACGTAAACATCACCACCACTTTGGTAAACGGCACCAGGATACTGGCAATAAAGACGATGGCAGCCACCCCCACATTGCTGTGCGCAAGGGAAATAATGCCTGAGAGGATGGTATCTTCCTGGCGTGCACCATTCACGTAAATAATGGAAATCGGTAGCATATTGGCCGGGATCAGAAACACCAGGGAGGCAATCAGCGCCGCCCAGCATTTTTGCAGGCTGTTGTTGCGCCGCAGTCTCAAAGGAATATGGCAGCGTGGACAGCGGCCACGCGCGTCGGGTAGCCCGGTATAGTGGCAACCCAGACAGACACGGAGGTTCTCATCCGGGCGTGTGGCTGGGCGCTGAGGATAAAAACGCTCCCAAAGCTGTTCGACGTTCAGGTGGATGAGCGTCAGGATACTGAGCAATACCAGACAGATAAAAGCAAAGAGTCCGACGCCTGGCTGCAGAAACGCGTAGTCCTGCACTTTAATTGACGCCACGCCAACACCCACAAGATAGATATCCAGCATGACCCACTCTTTGAGTTTATCCAGCATCAGCAACACCGGTCGCAGGTTCATACCCAGAATGTTGCCGAGCCACAAATACGCAATCGCCGCGACCAGGACCAGCGGCGCGCCAACGGTGCAAAAAAGCACCATAGCTGCAGTTACCGGATCACCCTGCCGGGTCATCTGCCAGATACCCTGTAGAACGTTGGCATCAATGCGTACACCAAGCAGATAGAGTTTAAGGAGCGGCTCGCTCCACGCGAAAGGCATCAGAAGCAGCATCGTGACGGCCATGGCGGCGAGGCGGGTCAAAGACCAGTCGCGGCCGTCACGAATTTTGGCATCGCAGCGGGGACAAAAGGCACTTTGGTGCGATTTCATCTTCGGCAACATAAAAAGCGTATCGCACTGGGGGCAACGCTGATAATGTGCACGAGGCAAAGCTTCGCTTACCGTATGGACAGTTATCTTTTTTGTCGGCGTAATTTTGGTTGTTTTTAAGGCCATCAGCTGCGCACAAATAAGTATTGTTGAAAGTTATAATAACTCATGAACTGATTCATCTTGAGCATGAGCGCATTTAATGCTTATTTTAATAGGCTATGCGGTAATTTTGTAAGACAACTAAGTGATTGAATAATGAACAAAACAGAATTCTACGCGGATCTGAACCGCGATTTTAAGGCATTGATGGCGGGCGAGACCAGCTTCTTAGCCACTCTGGCAAATACTAGCGCATTGCTGTTTGAACGTCTCAGTGACGTTAACTGGGCTGGATTTTACCTTCTGGAAGGTGAAACACTGGTGCTGGGGCCATTCCAGGGCAAGCTGGCCTGCGTACGTATCCCGGTAGGGCGCGGTGTGTGTGGTACCGCGGTCGCCGAGAATCAGGTACAGCGTGTGGAAGACGTTCATGCGTTTGACGGACATATTGCCTGCGACGCTGCAAGTAATTCTGAAATCGTTCTGCCACTGGTGGTAAAAAATCAGATTATTGGCGTTCTGGATATCGACAGTACGGTCTTCAGTCGCTTTACAGCCGAGGACGAACAGGGACTGCGCGAGCTGGTGGCAAACCTGGAAAACGTTCTCGCTGCAACCGATTATCAAAAATTCTTTGCGAGCGTCGCAGGATAATCAACGGATAACGTAGCATTTACTGATAGCGTCATTATAATGACGCCTGTTCATGCCTGCGCTTGTTGGCAACGTCCGTTGTAATCAGGAAATTTCATGGAAAATCAACCTAAGTTGAATAGCAGTAAAGAAGTTATCGCATTTCTGGCCGAGCGTTTCCCACAGTGCTTCAGTGCTGAAGGTGAAGCTCGTCCCCTGAAAGTCGGTATTTTTCAGGATCTGGTGGCACGTGTTGAGGGGGAAATGAACCTCAGCAAAACTCAGCTGCGTTCCGCCTTACGTCTTTATACTTCGAGCTGGCGTTACCTGTACGGTATCAAACCGGGCGCGACTCGCGTGGATCTCGATGGCAACCCTTGTGGTGAGCTGGATGAGCAGCACGTTGAACACGCGCGTAAACAGCTGGAAGAAGCCAAAGCACGCGTTCAGGCACAACGTGCTGAACAGCAAGCGAAAAAACGCGAAGCCGCAGCGGCAAACGGCCAGGAAGAAGCGCCTCGTCGTGAGCGTAAACCACGCCCTGCACCGCGTCGTAATGATAATAACGATCGCAAACCGCGTGCTGACAAACCTGCAGCGAAAGCCCCGCGCGCCCCTCGTGAAGAGCCGCGTCATACCCCGGTTTCAGACATTAACGCCCTGAGCGTTGGTCAGGCGCTGAAGGTAAAAGCGGGTAACAATGCTATGGACGCCACTGTACTGGAAATCACCAAAGATGGCGTTCGTGTACAGCTGACTTCTGGTATGTCAATGATTGTACGCGCAGAACACTTGTTGTTCTGAAACGGAGGCCAAGCCTGGCATGAACACTTTTTTTAAGCTCACCGCGCTGGCGGGCCTGTTTGCCATAACAGGTCACGCTTTCGCAGTGGACGATATCACGCGTGTTGATCAAATTCCGGTTCTTAAGGAAGAAACCCAGCACGCAACGGTGAGTGAGCGCGTAACCTCACGTTTCACCCGTTCGCACTATCGTCAGTTCGATCTCGATCAGGCCTTTTCGGCCAAAATCTTTGACCGCTATCTGAACTTGCTGGATTACAGCCATAACGTTTTGCTCGCCAGCGATGTCGAGCAGTTCGCTAAGCGTAAATCTGAGGTGGGTGATGAGTTGCGTTCAGGCAAGCTGGATCTGTTCTACGATCTCTATAACCTGTCGCAAAAGCGCCGCTTTGAACGCTACCAGTACGCGCTGAAAGTGCTGGAACGTCCGATGGACTTCACCGGCAATGACACCTTTAATCTGGATCGCAGTAAAGCACCCTGGCCGAAAGATGAAGCCGAGTTGAATGCGCTGTGGGACGGAAAAGTTAAATATGACGAACTGAGCCTTAAGCTCACCGGCAAAGATGAAAAAGAGATCCGTGACACGCTGACGCGTCGTTACAAATTTGCTATTCGTCGTCTGGCGCAGACCAACAGTGAGGATGTCTTCTCACTGGCAATGACTGCCTTTGCTCACGAAATCGATCCGCATACCAACTATCTCTCCCCGCGTAACACCGAGCAGTTCAATACTGAAATGAGCCTGTCTCTCGAAGGTATCGGCGCGGTGCTGCAGATGGATGATGATTATACCGTGATCAATTCGATGGTCGCGGGTGGCCCAGCATCCAAAAGCAAAGCGATAAGCGTAGGCGATCGCATTGTGGGTGTGGGACAAACCGGTCAGAACATGGTTGATGTGATCGGCTGGCGTCTTGATGATGTGGTGGCGCTGATTAAAGGCCCGAAAGGCAGCAAGGTTCGTCTGGAAGTGCTGCCTGCAGGAAAAGGCACTAAAACCCGTATTGTTACCCTGACCCGTGAGCGTATCCGTCTGGAAGACCGCGCGGTGAAAATGTCGGTGAAAACCGTGGGTAAAGAGAAGGTGGGTGTCCTGGATATCCCGGGCTTCTACGTAGGGCTGACCGACGATGTGAAAGTGCAGCTGCAGAAGCTTGAGAAGCAGAACGTTAGCAGCATTATCATCGACCTGCGCAGTAACGGCGGCGGTGCGCTGACGGAAGCGGTTTCGCTCTCTGGCCTGTTTATTCCATCTGGTCCTGTGGTTCAGGTGCGCGATAACAACGGTAAAGTCCGTGAAGATGCCGACAACGATGGTGTGGTTTACTACAAAGGCCCGCTGGTGGTCTTAGTGGACCGCTTCAGTGCTTCAGCGTCTGAGATCTTTGCTGCCGCAATGCAGGACTATGGCCGTGCGTTGATCGTGGGTGAACCGACGTTCGGTAAAGGCACCGTTCAACAGTATCGCTCTCTGAATCGTATTTACGATCAGATGCTGCGCCCTGAATGGCCTGCGCTGGGTTCGGTTCAGTACACTATTCAGAAGTTCTACCGCGTGAACGGTGGCAGTACGCAGCGTAAAGGCGTGACGCCGGATATCATGATGCCGACAGGCACGGAAGAGACGGAAACGGGCGAGAAGTTTGAAGATAACGCGTTACCGTGGGACAGCATCAACGCGGCGACCTACGTGAAAGCGGGTGATATGACGCAGTTTGGTCCTGAACTGCTGAAAGCGCATAATGACCGTATTGCGAAAGATGCGGAATTCCAGTACATCATGAAGGACATTGCACGTTTCAATGCTCTGAAAGATAAACGGAATATTGTTTCTCTGAACTACGCTCAGCGTGAAAAAGAGAACAATGAAGACGATGCAACGCGTCTGGCGCGTATCAACGATCGCTTCAAACGGGAAGGCAAACCTCTGCTCAAGAAACTGGACGATCTGCCAAAAGATTACAAGGAGCCAGATCCTTATCTGGATGAGACGGTGCATATTGCACTCGACCTTGCGAATCTTGAAAAAGAGAAACCTGCCGTACAACCTGCTCCGGCAAAATAATCTCCCAACAGGCACAAGAAATTGTGCCTGTTTCTTTTTGTTCTGCATCCTTCCGTCAGGCTGGTTTCCAATTGTGTAAAGTTGTGTCTTTCTGGTGACTTACGCCCGCCTGATGCTTGAAAATAGCCACAATACCCATACGATGTGGGTAATCGCATAGTGCGTTTTGTTAAACTGAGGTTAAAAGAAAATTATGATGCGAATCGCGCTCTTCCTGCTCACCAACCTTGCGGTCATGGTGGTTTTCGGGCTCGTGCTAAGCCTGACAGGAATTCAGTCGAGCAGCGTTCAGGGTCTGTTGATTATGGCGCTGCTGTTTGGTTTTGGTGGCTCTTTCATTTCACTGTTGATGTCGAAGTGGATGGCACTGAAATCGGTAGGTGGTGAGGTTATTGAACAGCCGCGTAACGATATGGAACAGTGGCTGATGAATACGGTTGCTCAGCAATCCCGTCAGGCTGGGATTGCCATGCCGCAGGTCGCTATTTATCACGCGCCGGACATTAATGCGTTCGCTACGGGTGCTCGTCGTGATGCATCCCTGGTTGCCGTCAGCACCGGGTTGTTACAGAACATGAGCCGTGATGAAGCCGAAGCGGTTATCGCTCACGAAATCAGCCATATCGCAAATGGTGACATGGTGACCATGACCCTGATTCAGGGCGTGGTGAACACTTTCGTTATCTTTATCTCCCGTATTCTGGCGCAGATTGCTGCAGGCTTTATGGGTGGCAACCGCGACGAAGGTGAAGAGAGCAACGGTAATCCGCTGATCTACTTCGCAGTTTCCATGGTACTGGAGCTGGTGTTCGGTATTCTGGCAAGCATTATCACCATGTGGTTCTCCCGTCACCGCGAATTCCACGCGGATGCCGGCTCCGCAAAACTGGTTGGGCGTGAGAAAATGATTGCTGCGCTGCAGCGTCTGAAAACCAGTTACGAGCCGCAGGAAGCGAACAGCATGATGGCCTTCTGTATTAACGGTAAATCGAAGTCACTGAGTGAAATGTTTATGTCTCACCCGCCGCTGGATAAACGTATCGAAGCGCTGCGTAGTGGGGAATACATGAAGTAACGCGAAGAACCGCAATAAGCCGGGCAGGAGAAGACTCCGCCCGGCTTTTTTTATGCCTGGGCTCTGGGCTGGGTAATGCGCAGACCGCTGACGATAGCCGCGAGGGTAGCAAGGGCTCCTGCGCTAAGGAGCGCAATGTGATTACCGTTTTGCCCGGCAAGGTTAAACATCAGAGCGACCAGAGCAGCACCGCTGCTTTGCCCTAACAGACGCGCGGTGCCTAACATACCGCTGGCCCCTCCACTGCGATGACGCGGCGCTGAGGTAATAATGGTGTGATTGTTAGGCGACTGGAACAGGCCAAACCCGGCTCCGCACAGGATCATGCGCCAGATGATGTCGAGATCGGAAGGCGATGACGGCAGCAGCGCCAAAGCGAAAAGGCCTGTTGCCATCACAGCCAGCCCCAGAGCACCTAATAAACCGGCATGGACGCGTTCAATCAAGTAACCCGCCAGCGGTGCCATTACCATCGTAGCCAGCGGCCATGGGGTTAACAACAGCCCGGTCTCCACTTCAGAGCGTCCCACTACGCTTTGCAGGAAGAAAGGCAGAGAGACCAGGGCCAGCATCTGGGCGCAGAATGAGCAGACAGATGTGCAAATGGAGAGCGAAAAGAGGGGAATGCGCAGCAGGTCAACTGGCAGTAACGGCACAGGAAGCGTGAGCTGACGGCGAACAAAGAAGAAACCTGTCGCCAGCAAGACGATGAGTTCCGCGCCGGTAAGCATCAGGGATTGTCCCTGTGCAAAACCGCTCAGGGCAGTAATCAGCAGACCAAAGGTGAGGGCATTCATTATCGCGCTCACGACGTCGAAGCGCGGCATTGTACTTCTGGGGCCGTTAGCGGGAAGAAAGCGTAGGGCAAAGAAGATAGCCACGATGCCCAGCGGCACGTTTATGGCGAACAGCCATTGCCAGGACGCGACGGAAAGAATGGCTGCTGCAATGGTTGGCCCGGCGGCAGAAGAGACCGCAACAATAAACGAGTTTATCCCCATGCCGCGTCCCAGATGACGCTGCGGATAAATTAAGCGGATCAACGCTGTGTTAACACTCATGAGCGCTGCACCGCCAAAACCTTGTGCAATACGTGCAAGCGTCAGGGTATGCAGCGAATCAGAAAGGGCACATAACAATGAGGTGAAGGTGAAAACCACCAGACCGCATTGATAAACCCGACGGTAGCCAAACATATCGCCCAGAAAAGAGAACGAGAGCAGGGAAATAACAATTGCAATCTGATAGGCGTTAACTATCCATATCGAACTGGCAGGGGAGGCATGCAGGTCGCTGGCGATGGTTGGCAGGGCCACATTCGCAATTGCGCCGTCAAGGACGGCCATTGAGATACCGATAATGATGGTCGCTATAGCGCCATACCGCTGGGGTAAAGGCAGGCCATCGGAAAGGGTCTTTTCCATTAGGATTAAAAAAGCTCAGCGTGAAATTATTCTCAGGGTAACTATTTTAGCATTGTTACAGCCGCGATATGTCGCAGATTTGTAACGAAGTAAACGCGGATTGATTGCAGGTGACATGACGGGAACTTATAATAAAAACCGATTCTGATTTTTATAAAACACTCTCTATGAGGTGGTAAATGGCAATTGCGGATTTGGATAAACAGCCAGATTCTGTTTCTTCCGTGCTGAAGGTGTTTGGCATCTTACAGGCGCTTGGGGAAGAGCGTGAAATTGGTATTACAGAGTTGTCGCAGCGTGTGATGATGTCGAAAAGCACCGTTTATCGTTTTTTGCAAACCATGAAGTCACTGGGCTACGTTGCGCAGGAAGGCGAGTCTGAAAAATACTCTCTGACGCTGAAACTCTTCGAACTGGGTGCCCGTGCGCTGCAAAATGTTGACCTGATCCGCAGCGCGGATATTCAGATGCGTGAAATCTCCCGTCTGACCAAAGAGACCATTCACCTGGGGGCACTGGATGAAGACAGTATTGTTTACATCCATAAAATCGACTCCATGTACAACCTGCGTATGTATTCACGCATTGGCCGCCGTAACCCACTCTATAGTACTGCCATTGGTAAGGTTCTGCTGGCATGGCGCGATCGTGAAGAAGTGAAACAGATCCTTGATGGCGTGGAGTACAAACGCAGTACGGCACGAACCATTACCAGCACGGATGCGCTGTTAACCGTGCTCGACAAGGTGCGTGAGCAAGGCTATGGCGAAGATAACGAAGAGCAGGAAGAGGGGCTGCGCTGTATTGGTGTTCCGGTATTTGACCGCTTTGGCGTCGTGATTGCGGGGCTTAGTATTTCCTTCCCGACGTTGCGCTTCTCTGAGGAGCGACTGCACGAGTATGTGGCTATTCTGCACACCGCAGCACGTAAGATTTCCGAGCAGATGGGGTATCACGACTATCCGTTTTAATCCTCGTTAGCATAAAAAACGCCGCGAGTGTTGCGGCGCTTTTGCTGTTAACCTGGCTGATTAGCCATTATCGATTACGACGGATGTTTTACGCAGTACCGGGCAATTAGTCAGGCCAATGATTCCGCTGTTAGTATGCAGATACTGCGCGGTGCTTACTCCTTGTGCTGTTAAATATTTACACTGAATGCCTAATCCTGCTGCGTTTTCAGTGCTTCCCACCAGCACACCATAACCGGTTAACAGAAGGCCAATCCAGACGATGGCCAGTACAACAATTGTTCGAATGATTAAGCGCATCAATGCCTCTTTATCGTTGTTATCATTAAGCAAGCGTAAACGGTTTACGTAATGAAACAAGTGCATGATTCTGAAAAAGGCTTGATGTCGGTACAGTTAGCCCTTGTTTAAGATAACCGTGATAACCTGGTTACATCAGGTCTTTTGACGGAGTGTGGAGTGAAAAAAATACGCTGGGTAATTCTGATTATCGTGCTGGTAGCGTGCGTGGTGCTATGGACGCAGACCATCAATGTGATGTGCGATCAGGATGTACAGTTCTTTAGCGGCGTTTGCGCAATAAATAAGTTTATTCCGTGGTAACACGCATTTTTTCTCAAGGTGATTTCCTTCCTTCGCGCCAGTGGTAAAATAGACGTTTTTATTGAGGTGGTGAAATGGGTGAGTTACTGAATTCAGGGCTGCTGAATGTGGCATCCTTGATGATTTCTTTGGTCGTTCTGCTTGTGGGGCTGGTCATTTGGTTTTTCGTTAACCGGGCCAGTTCACGTACTAACGAGCAGATCGAACTGCTGGAAGCGCTGCTCGATCAGCAAAAACGTCAAAATGCGTTGTTACGCCGTCTGTGTGAGGCTAACGAACCGGAAGAGAAAGACGCGCCGAAAGACGCTGTCGCTGAAGACGACAAAGACGAAGACGACTTTATCCGCCTGGTGGCTGAGCGTTAATCTTTTTGTCCTGGGAGGTGGCTGTGGTCTGGAAAAATCCCTGGTATGACCCCTCCCTGAAACATCACACGCCGAATGGTTTCCGTAATACCTGTCCTGTCGGGCATCAGCCCGGTGACCTTGAGCGCTGGCGAAAAGCGCGTAAAGAGGCCGGTTTGCCCATACCGCCCACACTCGGTTATGAGGATTTTATACGTCAGTGGTGGCAACCGGTTGATCTTATGCAACCTCATGAGGATGGGGTATGGTGGCTGGGACACGCGAGTGTGCTGCTGCAGATAGACGGCAATATTCTCCTCACTGACCCGATTTTCTCACAGCGTGCCTCTCCGCTCTCATTTCTGGGACCACAACGCAAAACCCCTCCGGTACTTTCTGTTGATCAACTTCATCAGCTTGATGCCGTCGTTATCTCCCATAATCATTACGATCATCTTGATGACGCAACTATCCGTCGGATCCTTAAACGCTTCCCTGACGTGAGTCTGTTTGTACCTTTAGGTCTGGCCGACTGGTTTCGCCGCCGGGGAGCAAGACGTGTGGTTGAGCTCGACTGGTGGCAGAGTTTCACCTGGCAAGGGATGACCTTGAGTGCTGTTCCGGCACAGCACTGGAGTATGCGAACACCCTGGAATCGAAATCGCACCTTGTGGTGCGGCTGGGTCTTTGAGGGGCGGCATCACCGTTTCTGGTTCAGCGGTGATACAGGTTATTCGCCTGAGTTGCTATTGATACCGGAGCGTTTGGGGAGAATTGACGCTGCTGCATTACCTATCGGAGCTTATGCCCCACGATGGTTCATGGCTGTACATCATATGGACCCTCAATCTGCCGTTGCGTTATGGCAACAGTTGGGCTGCCCTCTGGCGTTTCCTATTCACTGGGGCGTGTTTGAACTGGCAGATGATGCGCTGGATGACCCAGTGAGGGAGTTAACGGTTGCACTAGATAATTTAGCACCAGTTGATAGTTCTTTAAGGATACTGAAAATTGGTGAATATTTATCCTTATAAACGAAGCGATAAATTGTTGCATATATTCTGTATGTGAACGCGATAATGAATATTTTATTTTTATCGAAACGTTTTGCTTGCCTTGTTTTGATGCAGAGTCATAAAAATTTCATTATTTTGGTGCATAACACGGCTTATTAGCTGATGAATTTTAATACAGTCAACTGCAGGTTATTAACATTGTATTTTCTGCGAAACAATGCCGTGTCGTTACAATGATTTAAGCATAAGTTTTCACAAATTGTTCTAACTCAATCAATTTTGAAGATTTCTTTTCCCGGCTGCTGGACGCACTGGAATGATTGAGCTATGTTAAAAAAGTCTTAGATTACAGCGACTGCGAAAGCAACGTTGAGTCTCTGTAACGAAGTAGAATTGCCTGTATGTTATGCGCATAATTGTGCAAAACCTGACAGGCAGTGTTCGAATTTGTGCGGCGGATCGAGACATGTTTAAAAATGGCTTGCCATATTAAACATTGTGTGTGATAACACGTTTTGGGTCAAACGAGGTACAGTTCTGTTTATGTGTGGCATTTTCAGTAAAGAAGTCCTGAGTAAACACGTTGTCGTTGAATACCGCTTCTCTGCCGAACCTTATATTAGTGCCTCATGCAGTAATGTCTCAGTTTTATCTCAGTTAATGCCTGCGGGCTAAGAAAACACTCTAAGGAATTTTGCAAATGGCAAAGATTAAAGGTCAAGTTAAGTGGTTCAACGAGTCTAAAGGTTTTGGTTTCATTACTCCTGCTGACGGCAGCAAAGACGTGTTCGTACACTTCTCTGCAATCCAGGGTAACGGCTTCAAAACTCTGGCTGAAGGCCAGAACGTTGAGTTCGAAATTCAGGACGGCCAGAAAGGCCCAGCTGCAGTTAACGTAACTGCTATCTGATCGAACCACTGCTGACTGAAGCGCTTAGCACTTCACTCTCAGACATAAAGCCTCGCATAACGCGGGGCTTTTTTATGCCCTTTATCTTTCAAAATATTACCATCCCCGTACTTGTTAGTAACTTGTTGCAAAGCTGCGAGGTTAGTAGCACTGTTTCGGCTCCTTCTGCTCGGCTTTTCCCGTTAAATCAGGGCGTTGTTAAATTGTCCTGGGGTTCAGGTGAAGAAGAAGATACTTACGACAGCCGGAAATTTCACTCCGGCGCGTTTTGCGCTGCTCTGTTTTGCCATTTTTTGTAGTCTGGCTTTTTTACTGGGTCGTGTTGCGTGGCTGCAAATCATCAAGCCAGACAATCTGGTGAAGCAAGAGGATATGCGGTCACTCCGGGAACTGCCGATTGATGCTCCACGCGGCATGATCAAGGATCGTGAAGGAAGACCACTGGCGGTCAGTGTGCCAGTCAGGGCCGTATGGGCCGATCCAAAAACGGTACTGGCGAAAGGGGGAGTCGGCTTTGATCAGCGCTGGCAAGCGCTGGCGAATGCGCTACATCTCTCTTTGGCTACGCTCTCGACACGCATCAACGCGAATCCACAGGGACGTTTCATTTACCTTGCCCGCCAGGTCGACCCGGCACAGGCAAAGTGGATCGATAAACTGAATTTGCCGGGTATCAATTTACGTGATGAGTCTCGTCGTTTTTATCCCGCCGGGCATGTGGCGGCAAATCTGATTGGTTTCACCAATATTGACGGGCAGGGTATTGAAGGTGTGGAAAAAAGCTTCAACGCTCAGTTAACGGGGAAGGCCGGGGTCCGGCAGGTTAGAGAGGATCGCTACGGGCGTGTGGTAGAAAACCTGACAGAAGTTGCTCCTGCACCGGCTCATAACATCCAGTTGAGCATCGACGAGCGGCTGCAAACCATTACCGAAGATGCGCTTGATAATGCCGTGGCCTGGAATAAGGCCGAATCCGGGGCATCGGTGTTAATTAATATCCCAACCGGGGAAATACTCGCCATGGCGAGCTATCCGGATTTCAACCCCAATAATCGCGAAGGCGCAACAATAAACGATTTTCGTAACCGTGCGATCAGCGATACGTTTGAACCTGGTTCTACCGTCAAACCGCTGGTGCTGATGACTGCATTGCAGCAGGGGCTGGTCCAGCCGGACAGCGTGATTGACACCCATCCGTATACTCTCGACGGGCATCGTATCCGCGATGTGGGTTATTACCCTGAGCTGACTATGACCGGGATCCTGCAAAAATCGAGCGATACAGGCGTATCCCGCCTCTCGCTGGCGATGCCGGTCCAGCATCTTATTGATACTTACCGGAACTTTGGTTTTGGTACAAATACGGGGCTTGGCTTAACGGGGGAGAGTGCGGGACTACTGCCACAGCGTAAATTCTGGAGCCAGCTCGACAGGGCGACGTTTGCCTTTGGCTACGGGCTGATGGTGACACCGCTCCAGCTGGCACATGTTTACGCCACCATTGGCGGCTACGGGCTTGAGCGTCCTCTCTCAATCACGCGTATCGATCCACCCGTAATTGGACAACGCGTCATGCCAGAGGAAATCGCTCATGAAGTGGAGCACATGATGGAGAGTGTGGCACTGCCTGGTGGGGGAGGCGTTAAGGCAGCCGTGCGTGACTACCGCGTGGCGGTGAAAACCGGTACGGCGAAGAAAATTGATGATAGCGGGAAGTATGTCGATAAATACGTCGCCTACACTGCAGGTGTTGCACCCGCTAGCGATCCACGCTTTGCGCTCGTGGTCGTGATTAACGACCCTCAAAACGGGGCATACTATGGCGGTGCCGTCTCCGCGCCCGTTTTCAGCGAGATTATGGGAAACGTGCTGCGTCTGGAGAATGTGAAACCCGATGGTTTACCGGCGGGTTCCGATCACCTAATCGTTATGCGTTAACCGGGCGTTTATAACCAGGGCGAATAGCGGTACACTTCGCCCTTTGAATATGCTCCGGAGTCACCATGTCCTTCAGCTGTCCTCTTTGCCACGCCCTCCTGACACACTCAGATAAAAGTTATACCTGTCCGCAGGGGCATCAGTTTGATATGGCAAAAGAAGGCTACGTGAATCTTCTGCCGGTGCAGCATAAGCGCTCCCGCGATCCCGGCGACAGTGCAGAGATGATGCAGGCGCGTCGCGCGTTTCTGAATGCCGGGCACTATCTGCCGCTGCGGGAGACCGTCGCGCAGAGGCTGAATGACATTCTGCCGGATTCTGCCACCGCCATGCTCGATATCGGCTGCGGGGAAGGGTACTACACCGCACGGTTTGCCGAGATTGCCCGTGAGAAGGACGCGCTGACATTCGGTCTGGACGTGTCGAAAGTGGCCATTCGCGCAGCGGCAAAGCGTTACACCGACGTGACGTTCTGCGTGGCATCCAGCCACCGTCTGCCGTTTGACGATGCCAGCATGGATGCTGTTATCCGCATTTACGCGCCCTGCAAGGTGGAAGAGCTGGCTCGCGTGGTGAAGCCGGGCGGATGGGTAGTCACCGTGACGCCGGGCCCGCGTCATCTGATGGAGCTGAAAGGGCTGATCTACGACGAAGTGCGTCTCCATGCCCCTCATTCTGAACAGCTGGCTGGTTTTAGCCTGAAGCAGGAGCAAAGCGTGGCGTATGAAATGACGCTGAAAGGGGAAGAGGCCGTTGCGTTGTTGCAGATGACGCCGTTCGCGTGGCGGGCAAAACCGGAAGTATGGGAAGCGCTAGCTGCACACTCAACATTTCGCTGCCAGACGGATTTCAGTATCCACGTCTGGCAGCGCGAAGATTAACCCGCGAAGTGTGCCCAGAGTATCTGGGCTCCGATGCCAATTAACACAATCCCCCCCAGAATCTCGGCGCGTTTACCCAGCAGCGGGCCGATAAACCGACCGACCATCATGCCCAGTGTGGACATAATTAGCGTTGCGCAGCCAATGGCCAGCGCGGTGGCGATAATATTAACCTGCAGGAAAGCCAGACCGACACCGACGGCCATCGCATCAAGGCTGGTAGCAATGGCTGTGGTAACCAGTAACCAGAAACCGTGGCGGTGTTGAGGCTCCTCATCTTCATCGTCATTGCCGCGAAAACCTTCAATGACCATTCGGCCGCCAAGAAACACCAGAAGCACGAACGCAATCCAGTGGTTCCATTCCAGCACAAACTGGCTGGCGAGCATGCCAAGACCCCAGCCGATAAGCGGTGTCAGCGTTTCAATCGCGCCAAAGATAAGACCGGTGCGTAATGCTTCAGAGAATTTTGGTTTGTGGAGCGTGGCACCTTTACCAATGGAGGCGGCAAACGCGTCCATGGACATGCCGAAAGCAAGAAGGATGGTAGCGGAGATATTCATAACAGCGTCCAGACCGGGAGATATCCATATGACACATCACTGCCCCCAGTAAACAGCAGTTGATGTATCTATGGTCTCGCCTGATCACAACGCACATAAGATGTGCAGAAAGCGATCCGTACGCGCCACGTTTTTCAACGAGTATGTTGACACGTACATTTCCTGAGAACAGGAAATCGGCTACTCCCCAACGACGGGCGCAACCTTAACATATTTTGAGAATATAAAACAACAATGGAGAGGCATTATTTCAAACGCTTGTTGATAACGATTTTCATTTTTATTTAAGAGTGAATGTATCGTTAAGAAATATAGGTAGAAAGAAAAAGAGTAATATAGCTTAGGCTATGTTTATTGCGTAAAATATGCACAAAATATAGCCGATGCTATATATATAACTTATTGAGTTTTAACGAGTAATTTGTATATTTTTTCCAGGTCGTCAATATTCTTAACACGAATAAGCAGGCGGCGTTGCTCTAATTGCATGACCAGTACTCCATCTTCCGATAAATTCATCTCTTTAATACGGTTATATTCTATCCAGACATTGGCAAAGAAAAATCCACGGGATTTAAAAATGATTTTTGGCGTGCGGATCCAGAACAGATAAATCGCCATTAATGCCAGCGCACATAATAACCATGTGGTTAATATTGCACCATGGCTGGTGATGTTGTTGTAAATAAGGATGACGATGAGACCCGTGAAGATAAACGCATCTACGCGTCCGCGTCGCAGAAGAGGAAGGGAAAGCAGCGTCTCGCCGTGGCGGCGAGGCATGATGAACTCGTCATAGATCGCGTAAGCCAGAAGGGCAGCAATAAATAAAACCAATACGATGTCCGTGACAGTCATTCATCCTCCGAAGAACAGATAAAAAAACCGGGGGCAAGCCCCCGGCGTCTAACGTTATTGCTTTACAGGCCCAGCAGGCCGACAGCGTAACCCGCGATACCGATGATAAAGAAGCCAACGATGATCCACAGTGGGTTAACTTTCTTACGCAGCAACCACATGCAGGCGAAGGTTAACAGCAGCGGCACCAGGCCAGGCATAAGCTGATCCAGGATAGTCTGCACGGTGGTGACACGGGTCTGACCATCCTGCCCGGTGATGGTGGAAACCACCAGCGGAATGTTCACATGTGTCCACTTGTTAACCAATGCCCCCATCACAAACAGGCCGAGGATAGACGCCCCCTCAGTCAGTTTTTGCAGGAAGCCGCCACCCATGTCCTTAACGATGTCCACCCCTTTACGGTAACCGTATGCCACACCGTAGTAGCGGGTCAGGAGACGCACGGCGTTGAACAGGATGAAGAACAGCAGCGGGCCAAGCAGGCTGCCGCTCATCGCGATACCGGCCCCTAGTGCCGCGAAGACCGGACGAACGGTACCCCAGAAGATAGGGTCACCGACACCTGCTAACGGACCCATCAGACCGACTTTAATACCGTTGATGGCACCATCGTCAATCTCTGCGCCGTTCGCACGCTGCTCTTCCATCGCCAGCGTTACACCCAGAACGGGAGCCGCCACATATGGATGGGTATTAAAGAATTCCAGGTGACGCTTAATTGCCTGCCGGCGCGCTTCGTTGTTTTCCGGATAAAGGCGTTTAATTGCCGGCACCATGGAGAAACAGAAGCCCAGCGCCTGCATACGTTCGAAGTTCCATGAACCCTGAAACAGGTTAGAACGGATGAACACGCCACGAATATCACCCGGAGTGAGTTTTTTCTCGGTGGTAGTTTTTGTCATATCAACCATTTCGCTCACCTGCTAGTCCAGTTCGTTATCGAGATCGTTGTTACCAGCAGCCTGCACTGGGGCACCCGCAACGCGGTTGTATTTCGGGCTCAGCTGGATATAGAGAATCGCCATCACTGCACCAATTACACCCAGCGCAACCAGGTTGAAGTTGGTGAAGGCAGCGGTCACGAAGCCGAGGTAGAAGAACGGCATCAGGTAGCCTGCGCGCATCATGTTGATGACCATTGCGTAACCGACTACCACGATCATACCGCCCGCGATGTTCAGGCCGCCGGTGACCACTTCTGGAATGGCGTTCAGCATGCTCTGGACTTCACTGGTACCGACAGAAATCGCGACGATGACCGCCGGAATAGCGATACGCATTGCCTGCAGGAACAGAGACGATACGTGGATCCAGGACAGCGCCGTGAGGTTGCCATTTTCGGCCGCCTTATCCGCTGCGTGCTGGAAAGCAACCGTGATGGTACGAACGATGATGGTCAGTACCTGGCCTGCTGCTGCCAGCGGGATCGCCAGGGCGATACCTGCACCAATACTCTGGTGACCGGCAATAACCAGAACGGTAGAAATGATGGAAGCCAACGCGGCATCAGGCGCAACCGCCGCACCGATGTTCATCCAGCCCAGGGCGATCATTTCAAGGGTACCACCGATGATGATACCGGTTTTCATGTCACCCAGAACGGCACCAATCAGCGTACAGGCCACCAGAGGACGGTGGAACTGAAATTCATCAAGTACGGATTCCATACCCGCAATACATGCGACGACGAACACCAGCACAATCTGAAGAGTGGTAATCTCCATTGCACTTCTCCTATTACATAAGCGTTATGTGAAAACCGGCGCGGGCTTATTTCCCAACTTTACCGATCAAATCCATCATTTTCAGTTTCTGATCCGTGGAAACCTTACGGGCTTCCAGCTCAATACCGCGGGCATTCAGTTTGTTAAATGCCTCGATATCTTTCGCATCAACCGAAATGGCGTTGTTGACCTGCGTTTTGCCCTGACGGAATGCCATACCCCCGATGTTAACGGAGGTGATTTTCACGCCGCCTTCAACAATGCGCTCAACGTCTGTCGGGTTAGTGAACAGTAGCATCACGCGTTCACCCGCATATTTCGGGTTGTTATAAACGCGGATCATCTTGGCGACATCCACCACGTGCGCGGTAACGCCAGGAGGAGCAACCTGAGTCAGAAGGGTTTTACGTACAGTATCGGCGGCAACCTCATCACTGACGACGATAATGCGTCGAACGTTGGTCTCTTTGGTCCAGCGCGTAGCGACCTGACCGTGGATTAAGCGGTCATCAATACGTGCAAGGCCAATAACCATGTAATCGTTCGGGCCCATCGGTTTTGCCGGTGCAGCAGCTTTTGGCGCTGCGACAGCCGGTGCGGGTTTCTCGACCGGTTGTGCTTTCAGCGCTTTCACGCCTTCGCGGCCGGTTTCCACAGCGAGTGCAACCAACTCATCGAAAGAGGGATTGTCGTCGCGCGCCATGAAGGTTTCCACCAGCATCGGGATATTCACCCCGGCGACAACTTCGTAGTGCTCTTTATCGACGACAATGCGGCTGGCAGCATTGAACGGACTGCCTCCCCATGTATCAACGAGAAACAGCACGCCTTTGCTGGTATCCAGCTTCGCGAGTTGGGCGTTGTACTTCTCAATCAGCGTCTCGGCATTTTCACCGGGAACGAAATCGATCCAGCCGACGTTTTCCTGCTCGCCCAACAGCATCTCTGCTGTTTTGAGTAGCTGCTCAGCAGCCCAACCATGTGTGCCTATGACAATAGCAATGGTCACTTGCTACCTCCTTTTATTATCATTAATACGCCTGCCAGGCAGTCGTACTGAGAATCGTATTGGCGAACCGAATCGATTCAGATAAGGGTTAGAGTTCAAAAAACTAAGACTTCCGCGAATTATTTTAGATAGTGAAAAAATAATTTATGTGATGAAGATCCGTAATTTAGCTTTCGCAATCGAGAAATTACTCGTCAAGAATTAAGTCTTATCGAATTTTTGCAAAGGAACGTAAATCTTTGCTAAACAGATATTGTCTCTGATATGTTTAGCCTCCGTTTAATTGTTCAGGAGTATAGGGCTACAGCCCACTATATGGACCGTCACCGACGTCAGACATCTACCAGGCCATTTCGCGCCTATTTCACCGGCGATCCTCGCCACGTATCGACTCTGTTTGCCTCTGTTTTGCCCACATTGAGTGGGGCACCGTTTCGTCATTCCTTTAGCAGGAGCTTGTCATGGAATTCTTAATGGACCCGTCAATCTGGGTGGGATTGCTCACGCTGGTGGTGCTGGAGATTGTTCTCGGCATTGATAACCTGGTGTTTATCGCCATCCTTGCGGACAAACTGCCGCCAAAACAACGTGATAAAGCGCGTCTGATTGGTTTATCGCTAGCGCTGGTCATGCGCCTGGCACTGCTGTCCGTCATCTCGTGGATGGTAACGCTGACAAAACCGCTCTTTTCCGTCATGGATTTCACCTTCTCCGGCCGTGATTTGATCATGCTATTGGGGGGGATATTCCTGCTGTTTAAAGCGACGACAGAGCTGCATGAGCGGCTGGAAAACCGTCAGCACGATGATGGACACGGTAAAGGCTATGCCAGCTTCTGGGTTGTCGTGATGCAGATCGTGGTGCTTGATGCGGTCTTCTCGCTGGATGCGGTGATCACGGCCGTCGGTATGGTGAACCATCTCCCGGTGATGATGGCGGCTGTTGTTATTGCGATGGCGGTTATGCTGCTGGCCTCGAAACCGCTGACGCGTTTCGTGAATCAGCATCCGACGGTAGTGGTACTGTGTCTGAGCTTCCTGCTGATGATTGGTCTGAGCCTGGTGGCGGAAGGCTTCGGTTTCCATATTCCGAAAGGCTACCTGTACGCAGCCATTGGCTTCTCAATTCTGATTGAGCTGTTTAACCAGATTGCGCGCCGTAACTTTATTAAGCAGCAGTCGAATCAGCCGCTTCGCGCCCGTACTGCAGACGCCATTCTGCGTCTGATGGGGGGGCGTCGGCAGGTCAACGTCCAGTCTGACTCCGAAAACCGTCACCCGGTTCCGGTCCCTGAAGGGGCGTTTGTGGAAGAAGAGCGCTACATGATTAACGGCGTACTCTCCCTGGCCTCGCGTTCACTGCGTGGGATCATGACGCCGCGCGGCGAAATCAGCTGGGTTGATGCTAACCTGAGCGTGGATGAAATTCGTCGGCAGTTGCTCTCGTCACCACACAGCCTGTTCCCGGTTTGCCGTGGTGAGCTGGATGAGATCATCGGTGTCGTCCGTGCGAAAGAGATGCTGGTGGCTCTGGAAGAGGGTGTCAACGTCGAAGCCATCGCCGCTGCTTCACCTGCGATTGTGGTGCCGGAAACGTTAGATCCAATCAACCTGCTGGGCGTGCTACGCCGTGCTCGCGGTAGCTTTGTGATCGTCACTAACGAATTTGGCGTAGTACAGGGGCTGGTGACGCCGCTGGACGTGCTTGAAGCGATCGCCGGTGAGTTCCCGGATGCAGACGAAACACCTGAGATCGTGGCTGACGGCGAAGGCTGGCTGGTTAAAGGTACAACTGACCTGCATGCACTCTCGCACACCCTGGGGCTGGAAAACGTGGTCAACGATGAAGAAGACATTGCCACCGTGGCGGGTCTGGTCATCGCGGTTAACGGGCAAATCCCACGAGTGGGGGATGTTATCGAACTGCCGCCGTTGCACATTTCCATCGTTGAAGCCAACGACTATCGCGTTGATATGGTTCGTATTGTTAAAGAACACTCTGTCCACGATGAAGATGAGTAAGTCTGCTTAACGTAACGGCATTAAAGGCACGATGTGTCCGTTATGGTGTGCTGGCGGGGGGGCGCTTCCCGCCAGCCATTGCGGAAAATCTCGCAGTGGCATAGGCCGCGCATAGAAAAACCCCTGCAGGACAGGTACCCCATGACGGCGTAAATACCGCGCCTGTTCCTCTGTCTCGACTCCTTCAGCAACCAGTTCGATATTCAGCCGCTGACCCAGAGCAATAATGATATCTGTCACCGTTGAATTTACTGCATCAGTTCCAATTGCAGTGGTAAACGACTGATCAATCTTCAGAACGTCCGGGTGCAGTTTTTCAAGCCAGGAGAGGGAACTGTTCCCGGTGCCAAAATCGTCAATAGCGAGTTTCACCCCCTTACGATGGAGCTCACGCACAGTGCGATAATCCGCATCCAGCAACGCATCTCGTTCCGTTAATTCAATCACCAGTTGCTGGCGCGGGTGTGCGCTGAACCAGAAGTGGTTCAGATCCTGTATCAACACAGCGCGACGGAAATGGCTGGCGGCGACGTTAATCCCAATGTGGAAACCTGCGCTGGAAGGAAAGTAACCTATCTGGCGCACCGTTTCGGCGATGACGTAACGGGTCAGCGGAACAATCAGGTTGTGTTCTTCTGCCAGAGGAATAAACACTTCCGGGGAGATCCACCCCTGACGGGGATTATTCCAGCGCAGCAGGATCTCAACACCAGAGCACTCCTGAGTACGGGCATTCACCAGCGGCTGACAGAAAAGCTCAAATTCCCGCGCCGCAATCCCCATATCAATCTCCCATGTGAAGCTCATCCGGTTTGCCGTAGCGAGCCAGGCGAGATATCCCAGCAACAGGCTCAGCATTAACCCCAGCGGCAGTTGGGCTGGCAGGCTCTTTAAGGCGAGTTGTCCAGGACCCGGCCCGCTTACTGTAATGGAGAAAGGATTACGGATTGATGACTGCTGGAAAATAGCGCCATCTTCATCAAATGTCAGGCTATCAGTGACGCGTTGACCATAACGCAGGAAGCGATCGCCCACGGTCAGCGCCACGTCATCGATCAGCGGGCGCTGGGGTTCCAGTATCATTTTGGTGATCAGATCAATATTGATGATTTCAATAACGCCATCTTCACCGTCACCGGATACAGGGTACCACTGGATCAAAATCGGGCTGCCCTTAAGCAGCCACTGGTCGGTCGATAAAATCAACTTCGTCGTATTGGCGGGTAATTCTTTCAGAAAATCACGAACCGGCACATCGCGGCTACCGAAAATACTGGAGCAATAGAGAATACCGTCTTTAATCAGGGCAATGGAGCGCACGGTCTGCAAAATGGCTGCCTGCTTTCGCAGAGCAAGGTGCACCTGAGGGCAGGGTTGACCCACGAGGGACTGCAGCACCTTGCGACGGTTTTCTAATGAAAGCAGAACGTTATCAAGGGAGCGAACGGTATGGCTGGTAAAATCGAGGATCCGCTGTTGGTTGACGTTCCGCTGCGAAATAAAGCGAATACCTAATGTCAGGATGAGCGTGAGGAGCGCGACCGTCACACAGACGATAACGCGTTTTCGGCGATAGTTTTTAATGATCGTTTGTGCTGTTTGCATGAACGGTCGCCTGATAAGCCACCAGCCACAAAAGCCGGACGCAACAGTACAAAGTGTAGTGGTGAAAGTAGAAGGAGACGAGAAACAGGGGGAAATTCGCCCATCCGTTGCAGATGGGCGAAAGAGAGTATTAGTCGCACTGCACCTTAATAGCCAGGCCACCACGGGACGTTTCACGGTATTTCGCGTTCATGTCTTTGCCCGTTTCGTACATAGTTTCAATCACCTTATCCAGCGATACGCGAGGTTCACTGGTACGGCGCATTGCCATGCGCGAGGCGTTGATGGCTTTCACCGACGCAATTGCATTACGTTCGATACACGGCACCTGCACCTGGCCCGCGACCGGGTCACAGGTCAGACCGAGGTTATGTTCCATACCGATTTCAGCCGCCACACAGACCTGCTCAGGGCTTGCTCCTAACAGCTCTGCCAGACCGGCTGCCGCCATCGAACAGGCCACACCCACTTCACCCTGACAGCCCACTTCCGCACCAGAAATGGAGGCGTTCATTTTGTACAGCGCACCGATGGCACCCGCCGCCAGGAAATAACGGATGTAGATGTCCGGGGTCACTGGCTCAATGAAGTGGTCGTAGTAAGCCAGTACCGCCGGGACGATACCGCACGCGCCGTTGGTAGGAGCGGTGACGACGCGACCCCCTGCGGCGTTCTCTTCGTTAACCGCCAGGGCAAACATGTTTACCCAGTCGACCACGTTCATCGGGTCGTTGGAGAACTTGTCCGTGGTCACCAGCATACGGCGCAGGGCAGAGGCACGACGCGGTACGCGCAGCGGACCCGGCAGGACACCTTCGGTGTTCATCCCGCGATCGATACAGGCGCGCATGGTTTGCCACACGTTCGCAAAATAGTCTTCAATCTCTTTTTTGCTGTGCAGTGCCAGTTCGTTCTGCATCACCATACCGGACAGTGAAAGACCGGTCTCTTTGCAGTAACCCAGCATTTCGGTAGCCGATTTGAACGGGTACGGCACGTTGACGTCGCCGACGCTATCTTTGCCAAAATGTTCTTCATCGACGATAAAGCCACCGCCGATGGAGTAGTAGGTTTTGCTGTAAATCTCTTTTTCGCCGTTCCAGGCGTGGATGGTCATGCCGTTTTCATGCAGCGGCAGGTTGTCGCTGCGAAAACGCATGCCGTCATCCTGCGGGAAGTCGACTTCATGCTGGCCGTTAGCCAGCAGCAGACGGCCACGTGTTTCCACGTCGCGGATGAATGCCGGAATGGCATCAATATCAACGGTATCCGGCATATTGCCAGCCAGACCCATAATAATGGCGATATCGGTGTGGTGGCCTTTACCCGTTAATGACAGTGAGCCGTAAACATCCACGGCGACACGGGTAACGCTTTCCAGTAATCCTTTTTCGACCAGATCATCGACGAACTGTTTACCGGCCTTCATCGGGCCAACAGTATGGGAAGACGAAGGGCCAATTCCCACTTTGAACATGTCGAATATACTAATCACTTTCACACTCCTGACAGGGTTACCGGGGTTCCAGTAACGATGTTATAACTGCGCATAGTGTAAGAGGGAACACCGACCTCGGCTTAACTATTCACATGAATTAAACTAATGGTTAACGATGGGTTTTGCTAATAGCGCGACGCAGATCGCAAACCTGGCAGAAGAGGGCAAAATGTAAAGTATAGTCAAGGCTTCAGGCCGATTTGCAACGCCAGCTCACGAATAATGCCCGCCGTCATGCCCCAGACAAAATAATGCTGATACCAGGACAACCAGACCCGATGGTCATGCCCGCGACGCTGAATATCCAGCGGGTGATAGCGGCTCAGTCGAAGGGCTTCATCCAGCGGCATTTCAAACACCGCAGAAACTTCATCAACGCTGGCGTGATACCGCAGGCCCGGCGGGATAATACCAACCACTGGCGTGACCTGAAAGCCGGTGACACTGTCGACGGGCGGCAGCACGCCGATAACCTCCACAGCCTCTGGCGGAATGGCAACCTCTTCCTGCGCCTCCCGCAGTGCGGCGGCAATCAGCGAGGCGTCGGAACTGTCTACTGCGCCTCCTGGAAAGGCGACCTGACCCGCGTGCTTACGTAAATGGGGAGAACGCTGGGTGAGCAGCAGGCCCGGCTGCGCGCGACGCACGACCGGGATCAGTACGGCTGCCTGACGCTGATTAAGCGCTTCGCGGTTGACCTGCGGTCGTAATAGCTGAAAACGTGATAAAAAGTCATCCAGCGTCAGGTTCTCTTTTTCCACCCGTGATTACTCCAGTTGTTTCAGGATACGGTTAACTTTATCAAAGGTTTCCTGATATTCCGCATCGACCTGGCTATCGGCAACAATGCCGCCTCCGGCCGAACAGTAAAGATTTCCGTTGCAGGCCGTCAGCGTGCGGATCGTGATGCTGGTATCCAGCGTGCCACAGAGGCTGATATAGCCAATGCTACCGCACCAGGCGTTGCGGCGGTGCGGTTCCAGTTCGTCGATGATTTCCATGGCGCGAATTTTTGGCGCGCCTGTGATGGATCCGCCAGGAAACGCGGCGCGGAGCAGATCGCAGGCGGTGCGAGAAGTGGGCAGACGCGCGGTAATGGTACTGACCAGATGATGCACCGCCGGGAAAGGTTCGACGACAAACAGTTCCGGCACGCGTACGCTGCCCGGAACGGCCACCCGACCAATGTCGTTACGCATCAGATCGACAATCATCAGGTTTTCGGCGCGGTCTTTTGGCGAGGCAGCGAGTTTTTCGGCCTGCTGACGGTCGGCGTCGGGATCGGCAAGGCGTGGAAGCGTGCCTTTAATCGGACGGGTTTGAATCGTCCCTTCTGCCAGATGAATAAAGCGCTCAGGTGACAAGCTGAGTATTGCCCCCTGTTTCAGGCGAATAAACGCGCTGAACGGTGCCCGGTTAGTGGCATTGAGTCGGGTAAATGCCTGCCATTCATCGCCTTCATAAGTCGCCTGGAAACGCTGGGCAAGGTTAACCTGGTAGCAGTCACCGCTTTGCAGATACGCCTGAACGCGCGAGAATTTTTCGGCATAATCCGCGGCGCTCATATTCGAGCGCCAGTCGGAGGTCAGCATGAACGTCTCTGCGGGTGCGGCCTGTTGCGCCTCTAGCCAGTCCAGACGCGCCTGCACGTCACGATGGCTCAGCAGGGAAACCGTTTTTTTCTGGTGATCAACAATTAACGCCCAGTCATACAGCCCCACGGCCATGTCTGGCAGGGAAATATCAGCCTGCGCATGTTCAGGTAGCGTTTCGAAACGACGACCCAGATCGTAGCCAAACAGGCCCAGCGCGCCACCCTGAAAAGGGAGGTCCGGGTTCGGTGTGGCAGATAAGCCCAGCGCGTCAATTTCTTGCTGAAGCAGCATCAGCGGATCGTCGGTTAACGACATGTCATCGGTTGTCAGCGTCCTGACGGGATCGGCGACCAGAATATCGAAGCGGCTGTACGGGTGGTCCGCATAGCCGGAGTGCAGCAGCATCGCAAACGGAAGATGGCTCAAACGAGCAAACCAGAATTCAGCGGCGTCCGTTCGCCAGGGCAGGGTAATAACAGTGGGGAAGCGCATGTTCATGTGTGGCATACTACCGGGCAGCGTGAAATAATTAGCGCCAATAATTTAGCAGGAGTTGACGATGTTTGCAGGTTTACCTTCTCTGAGCCATGAACAGCAGCAGAAAGCGGTTGAGCGAATTCAGGAACTGATGTCCCAGGGGATGAGCAGCGGGCAGGCGATTGCCCAGGTGGCGGAGGAACTGCGCGCCACCCATACCGGCGAGCGGATCGTGGCGCGTTTTGAGGATGAAGATGAAGAATAACCGGCTTACACTGCCGCGATAATCTTAATCTCAACCTTGTATTCCGGTTTCATCAGCGTGGTCTGTACGGTGCAGCGTACAGGCGCGTGACCCGCCACAACCCACGCATCCCAGGCTTTGTTCATCGCCGCAAAATCGTCTTTGTTTGCCAGGAAAATGGTCGCATCCAGAATGCGGGATTTGTCACTGCCCTGTTTTTCCAGCACCGCGTCAATCTGCGCCAGGGTATTTGCCGTCTGCTCGAATGCATCTGCGTCCAGGTTAGCCGGTACGCCGGTGTAGTAGAGCGTCTGGTTATGGATCACCACATCAGACCAGCGGGCTTCGGCATCAATGCGCACAATTGTCATAAACGTTTCCTCGTTATTTTTCGTCATCAGGCGGCAAGACTGCCATATTGTTCCGCTGTCGTCACTATTTGGGGTGGCACTGGAGAGAAGGGGCTGACATAATCCCTGTGCAAAAATACAGTGAGAGAACAACGTGGCAGACGATTTTTCCCCTGAAGGTCAATTAGCACAGGCCATCCCTGGTTTCAAACCGCGTGAACCACAGCGGCAGATGGCACACGCCGTTGCACGCGCCATCGACAAGGCGCAACCGCTGGTGGTGGAAGCCGGAACCGGCACGGGGAAAACCTACGCGTATCTCGCTCCGGCGCTGCGCGCGAAAAAGAAGGTGATCATTTCCACTGGATCGAAAGCGCTGCAGGATCAGCTCTACAGCCGCGATTTACCCACCGTGGCAAAGGCGTTGAAATACAAAGGTCGTCTGGCCTTGCTGAAGGGGCGCTCCAACTATCTCTGTCTGGAACGTCTTGAGCAGCAGGCGCTGGCGGGCGGCGATCTGCCGGTGCAAACCCTGAGCGACGTCATTATTCTTCGCGCCTGGGCGAACCAGACCGAAGAAGGAGATATCAGCACCTGCGCGAGCGTGCCTGAAGACTCTCCTGCCTGGCCACTGGTGACCAGTACTAACGATAACTGTCTTGGCAGCGACTGCCCGCTGTATAAAGACTGCTTTGTGGTGAAAGCGCGCAAAACGGCGATGGATGCCGACGTGGTGGTGGTTAACCACCATCTGTTTCTCGCCGATATGGTGGTCAAAGACAGCGGTTTCGGCGAGCTGATCCCCGAGGCGGACGTCATGATCTTCGATGAAGCCCACCAGTTACCGGATATCGCCAGCCAGTATTTCGGTCAGTCGCTCTCCAGCCGTCAGCTACTGGATCTGGCCAAAGATTTCACCATTGCTTACCGTACTGAATTAAAAGATACCCAGCAGCTACAGAAATGTGCCGACCGTCTGGCGCAAAGCGCGCAGGATTTTCGCTTACAGCTTGGCGAGCCGGGCTATCGTGGCAACCTGCGTGAATTGCTGGCTGACAAAAATATCCAGCGCGCACTGCTGCTGCTGGATGATGCCCTTGAGCTCTGTTACGACGTGGCAAAACTGTCGCTCGGACGCTCCGCGTTGCTGGATGCCGCCTTCGAGCGCGCCACGCTCTATCGCGGGCGGCTTAAACGGCTGAAAGAGATTAACCAGCCGGGTTTCAGCTACTGGTATGAGTGTACCTCGCGGCATTTCACCCTCGCCCTGACACCGCTTACCGTAGCGGATAAATTCAAAGAGGTGATGGCGCAAAAACCGGGAAGCTGGATCTTCACCTCGGCGACGCTTTCGGTGAATGACGATTTGCATCACTTTACCGAGCGTCTGGGTATCGAGCAGGCGGAGTCGCTGCTGCTGCCAAGCCCGTTCGATTACGAAAAACAGGCGCTGCTCTGTGTGCCGCGCAATTTGCCGCTACCGAATCAGCCCGGTGCCGCCCGCCACCTGGCGGCGATGTTAAAACCGATGATTGAGGCCAACAATGGCCGCTGCTTTATGCTCTGCACTTCTCACGCCATGATGAGAGACCTGGCTGAGCAGTTCCGTGCCACTATGACCTTGCCAGTGCTGTTGCAGGGTGAAACCAGCAAAGGGCAACTGCTGCAGCAGTTTGTCAGTGCCGGTAATGCCCTCCTTGTGGCCACCAGCAGCTTCTGGGAAGGGGTGGATGTGCGCGGGGACACGCTCTCGCTGGTGATTATTGATAAACTGCCGTTTACCTCTCCGGACGATCCGCTGCTGAAAGCGCGCATGGAAGATTGCCGCCTGCGCGGAGGCGATCCGTTTGATGAAGTCCAACTGCCGGATGCGGTGATTACCCTCAAGCAAGGGGTAGGGCGATTGATCCGGGACGTGACCGACCGCGGTGTGCTGGTCATTTGCGATAACCGGCTGGTGATGCGCCCGTATGGTGCCACTTTCCTTGCAAGTCTGCCGCCCGCGCCACGTACGCGGGACATAAAACGCGCGGTGCGTTTCCTCGCAAACCCAACGGCGGAGTAATTTGCCCCGGAGTGTGCTAAGATGCGCGCCATTTTGTGACTGACCCTTGCGAGAGCGCGACAACTGATGCGAATTCTGGCTATTGATACCGCTACAGAGGCCTGTTCCGTTGCCCTGTGGAACGACGGTACTATCTCTGCCCATTTCGAAGAGTGCCCACGGGAACACACCCAACGCATTCTGCCCCTGGTAAAAGCGATTTTAACCCAGGGCAACACCTCCTTAACCGACCTCGATGCGCTGGCCTTTGGCCGTGGCCCTGGCAGCTTTACGGGCGTACGCATCGGGATTGGCATTGCGCAGGGGCTGGCGTTGGGCGCTGCGCTGCCGATGATCGGCGTCTCTACTCTCGCCACCATGGCGCAGGGTGCATGGCGCATGACCGGAGCAACGCGCGTGCTGGCCGCGATTGATGCCCGCATGGGTGAAGTCTACTGGGCCGAATATACGCGCGATGAAAACGGCGTGTGGCACGGTGAAGAGACGGAAGCCGTGCTTAAGCCGGAAGCGGTCACTGAAAGGCTGCAACAGTTGTCCGGTGAATGGGCGACCGTTGGCACCGGCTGGCCTGCGTGGCCCGAGATGGCGAACGATACCGGGGTTACGCTGGTAGACGGCAACATGCTGCTGCCGGCTGCGGAAGATATGCTTCCGATTGCCTGCCAGCTGCTCGCAGAAGGAAAAACCGTTGCCGTTGAACACGCGGAGCCGGTTTATTTGCGAAACACCGTCGCTTGGAAGAAACTTCCGGGCCGCGAGTGAATCTCAGTAACAGGAACTGAGAAAAAGGAGTCGCATCATGGCGGTTCAGACCAAAGTAGTACGCCTTATTATGGCAGGCGCAGTTGCCATAGCACTGAGCGGATGCGTTTCCGTTCCTGATGCGATTAAGGGCAGCAGCCCAACGCCACAGCAGGATCTGGTTCGGGTGATGAATGCGCCTGAGCTGTACGTCGGCCAGGAAGCCCGCTTTGGCGGCAAGGTGATCGACGTGCAAAATCAGCAGGGGAAAACCCGTCTGGAGATCGCGACCGTCCCGCTGGACAGCGGTGCAAGGCCTGTTCTGGGTGAAGCCTCTCGCGGACGTATTTATGCGGACGTCAGTGGTTTCCTTGACCCGGTCGATTTTCGCGGGCAGCTGGTGACCGTCGTCGGGCCAATTACCGGTGCCGTGCAGGGCAAAATCGGCAACACGCCGTACAAATTCATGACCATGCAGGTTAACGGGTATAAACGCTGGCGGCTGGCGCAGCAGGTGATTATGCCGCCTCAGCCGATCGACCCGTGGATGTGGGGGCCGCATCCTTATCGTTATGGCTACCCGGGTTGGGGTTGGTATAACCCAGGACCTGCACAGGTACAGACTATCGTTACTGAGTAACTTACTGTTATTGTTGGAAAAGAGACAGCGGCTCAGCCGCTGTCTCTGTTTTTTTACGGACAAGACGAAAAAAAAGAGTGACGCGCTTCGCAACCTTAAATCTGAACAATTAATAAACTGGTACGCTGAGTTAATATAATGTTAACAAACTGTTTATTATCGGGGTTGTGATGACGACGAACACTCATTTCAGAGGTGATGCATTGAAGAAGGTTTGGCTTAACCGTTATCCCGCAGATGTTCCTGCCGAGATCAATCCTGACCGTTATCAATCCCTGGTTGAATTATTTGAACACTCGGTAAGGCGTTATGCCGATCAACCCGCTTTCGTGAACATGGGCGAGGTGATGACGTTCCGCAAACTTGAGGAGCGTAGCCGGGCATTTGCGGCGTATCTGCAGGAAGGGCTGGGGCTGCAAAAAGGGGACCGCGTCGCGCTGATGATGCCGAACCTGCTGCAATACCCGGTGGCGCTGTTCGGTATCCTGCGAGCCGGGATGATTGTCGTCAACGTTAACCCGTTGTACACGCCGCGCGAGCTGGAACACCAGCTGAACGACAGCGGCGCGGCGGCGATAGTGATTGTCTCTAACTTTGCCCACACGCTGGAAAAAGTGGTCGATAAAACCCAGGTTAAGCATGTCATCCTGACGCGTATGGGTGATCAACTCTCCACCGCCAAAGGCACGCTGGTTAACTTTGTCGTTAAATACGTCAAACGCCTGGTGCCAAAATACCATCTGCCTGATGCTATCTCCTTCCGCCGCGCGCTGCACGCGGGCTACCGTATGCAGTATGTGAAACCCGACGTGGTGGCAGAAGATCTTGCGTTTCTGCAATACACAGGCGGGACCACCGGAGTGGCGAAAGGCGCGATGCTGACCCACCGTAACATGCTGGCTAACCTTGAACAGGTGAACGCCACTTACGGGCCGCTGCTGCATCCGGGCAAAGAGGTGGTGATCACCGCGCTTCCGCTGTATCACATCTTTGCGCTGACCATGAACTGCCTGCTGTTTATTGAGCTGGGTGGTCAGAACATCCTCATCACCAACCCGCGCGATATCCCGGGCCTGGTGAAAGAGCTGGCGAAATATCCGTTCACCGCCATGACCGGTGTGAATACCCTGTTTAACGCGTTGCTCAATAACAAAGAGTTCCAGCAGCTGGATTTCTCCACGCTGCATCTCTCTGCGGGCGGCGGCATGCCGGTTCAGCAGGCGGTCGCCGAGCGCTGGGTCAAACTCACCGGTCAGTATTTGCTGGAGGGCTACGGCCTGACGGAATGTGCTCCGCTGGTTAGCGTCAATCCACATGATATCGACTACCACAGCGGTAGCATTGGTCTGCCAGTGCCTTCGACAGAAGCCAAACTGGTCGATGATGACGATAACGAAGTTGCACCGGGCGAGCCGGGAGAACTGTGTGTCAAAGGGCCACAGGTGATGTTGGGTTACTGGCAGCGTCCCGATGCGACCGACGAAATCATCAAAGACGGCTGGCTGCACACGGGTGACATCGCAGTGATGGATGACGAGGGCTTCCTGCGCATCGTTGACCGTAAGAAAGATATGATCCTGGTGTCCGGGTTCAACGTCTATCCGAACGAGATCGAAGATGTCGTCATGCAGCACAGCGGCGTACTCGAAGTGGCGGCGGTAGGGGTTCCTTCCGGCAGCAGTGGTGAAGCGGTCAAAATTTTTGTGGTCAAGAAGGATCACTCTCTCACCGAGGAGGAGCTGGTAACGTTCTGTCGTCGCCAACTGACGGGCTACAAGGTACCGAAGCTGGTTGAATTCCGCGATGAGTTGCCGAAATCCAACGTCGGAAAGATATTACGACGAGAATTACGTGACGAAGCCCGTGGCAAAGTAGACAATAAGGCCTGAGCTTCACGCTAATCGCCCAGACGCCGGTTAAGCCGGCGTTTTTTATGGGCGCAAACAAAAGAGAACCCGTTTTGAATTACCAGATGATCACGACCAATGACGAGCTGGCTTCGCTGTGCGAAGTGACGCGCGACTTTCCTGCCATTGCCCTGGATACCGAGTTTGTTCGTACCCGGACGTACTATCCGCAGCTGGGTTTGATTCAGATGTTCGACGGTAAACATGTGTCGCTGATCGATCCTCTCGGTATTACCGACTGGACGCCGATGCGTGACCTGCTGCTCGATACTGCCGTGACGAAATACCTGCACGCAGGCAGTGAAGATCTGGAGGTATTTCTCAACACGTTTGGCATCATGCCACAGCCGTTGATTGATACGCAGATCCTGGCGGCATTCAGCAATCGTCCGCTCTCATGGGGCTTTGCTGCTATGGTAGAGGAGTATACGGGCCTGACGCTGGACAAAAGCGAATCCCGTACTGACTGGCTGGCGCGCCCTCTGACTGAGCGTCAGCTGGAATACGCGGCAGCCGACGTATTTTATCTGCTGCCTATTGCCGGACAGCTGATGAAAGAGGCGGAAGCTTCAGGCTGGCTGGCTGCAGCCCTGGATGAGTGTCGTATGGCGCAGCAACGTCGTCAGGAAGTGGTTGACCCGAAAGACGCCTGGCGCGATATCAGTAATGCCTGGCAGTTGCGTACGCGTCAGCTGGCGTGCCTGCAGCTGTTAGCGGACTGGCGTCTGCGCAAAGCCCGCGAGCGCGATCTTGCCGTTAACTTTGTAGTTCGCGAAGAACATCTCTGGGCGGTCGCGCGCTATATGCCTGGCAGCATGGGCGAGCTGGACAGCATTGGGCTTTCGGGCAGCGAAATCCGTTTCCACGGCAAAACCCTGTTGGCGCTGGTCGCAAAAGCGCAGGAGCTGCCGGAAGATGCGTTGCCGGAACCGCTGCTGAATCTAATGGATATGCCGGGCTACCGTAAAGCATTTAAGGATATCAAAGCGCTGGTGCAGGTCGTCGCAACGGAAAGCAAACTGAGTGCGGAACTGCTCGCCTCACGCCGACAGATTAACCAGCTGCTGAACTGGCACTGGAAGTTGAAACCGCAAAATGGTTTGCCGGAAATGGTGGCAGGATGGCGCGGAGAATTGATGGCCGATCGCCTGAATACGCTGCTGGAAGGGTATCCGCGCTAATAAATATGCCGGGTGAAATACCCGGCATATTCCCCCGGCGGCGCTGCGCTTACCGGGCTACAAAATCACAAACCTACGGACGTGACTCTTCCGCTTCCGGAAGCGTAACGTTCAGCTCCAGAATCGAAATATCCCCGTCTTTCTGCTCCAGCTGTACGGTGACCATCTCCGGGTCAATCTGCACATACTTACAGATCACTTCCAGGATGTCCTTACGCAGCTGCGGCAGGTAATGAGGCTCGGCGTCGCTACGACGGCGCTCCGCCACGATAATTTGCAGACGTTCTTTAGCGATGTTGGCGGTGTTCTTTTTCCGCGAGAGAAAAAAGTCCAGTAATGCCATAACTTATCCTCCGAACAGGCGTTTGAGGAAACCTTTCTTCTCTTCTTCAATGAAGCGGAAAGGACGTTCTTCTCCCAGCAGACGGTCAACAGTATCAGCATACGCTTTACCTGCATCTGCCATTGTATCAAGGATCACTGGCTCGCCCTGGTTAGAAGCGCGTAACACGGACTGATCTTCCGGGATAACGCCTACCAGTTTGATGCGCAGGATCTCCAGCACGTCTTCCATGCTCAGCATGTCACCTTTGTTCACGCGGCCCGGATTGTAGCGGGTGAGCAGCAGGTGTTCTTTAATCGGGTCTTCGCCATTTTCCGCACGACGGGATTTAGAGGCGAGGATCCCCAGAATGCGGTCTGAGTCACGCACGGATGAAACTTCAGGGTTGGTGGTGATGATCGCTTCATCAGCGAAGTAGAGCGCCATCAGGGCACCGGTTTCGATGCCGGCAGGGGAGTCGCAGACAATGAAGTCGAAATCCATTTTTTTCAGATCGTCGAGCACCTTTTCCACCCCTTCACGGGTCAGCGCGTCTTTGTCACGCGTCTGAGAGGCCGGAAGAATGTAGAGGTTCTCGGTGCGCTTGTCTTTAATCATCGCCTGGTTCAGCGTGGCATCGCCCTGAATGACGTTCACGAAGTCATACACGACGCGACGCTCACATCCCATGATCAGGTCGAGGTTACGCAGACCGATATCGAAGTCGATAACGATGGTTTTCTTTCCCTTCTGGGCCAAACCAGTAGCGATGGCCGCGCTGGAGGTGGTCTTGCCAACGCCTCCTTTACCCGAAGTAACAACAATAATGCGTGCCATAGAAATTCCTTGTTAAAAAGGGATCAATTCAACGGTTGAACGGTCAACGCGTCGTCTGCCAGAAGCAGGCGAGCCGCTTTGCCATAAAATTCGGCTGGGATCTTGTCGCTCAGCCAATATTCACCTGCGATGGACACCAGTTCCGCCGTCAGGTGAGTACAAAATATTTGCGCATCCCGATCGCCACTTGCTCCCGCGAGCGCACGTCCACGCATCATACCGTAAACGTGAATATTGCCATCTGCAATCAGCTCTGCGCCAGCACTGACGTGGCTTGTAACAATCAGATCACAGTTTGGTGCATAAATGCGCTGACCGGAACGAACCGGTACATCAATCATTCGCGTTTTTGTGACGGGGGTAACGTTTTGCACCACGGGAGGGGGCGTCTGGACGGCAACAGGTGCTGTACGTGAGGCTTTTTCTTTGCCCTCGGTCAGAAGCGGCAGCCCCGCACGGTCAATTTCCGCTTTCAACTCAGCATCTTTGCAGCCGCTGATGCCCACAATACGCAGACCGGTCGAGGAGACGGCTTGCTGGAGAAGTTTCCAGTTAACCGATGCTTCAAGCGCGCTGACATTGATAACAACAGGGGCATGTTTCAGAAAAGCGGGAGCCTGGGCGATTTTGTCTTCTAACGCCTGACGAATAACCTCGGGTTTTGCATCATGCAAATGTACCACTGATAAGGTGAAGCTACTGCCTTTAAGCTCGATGGGCGTGTTTGACATCCTGGCCTTACTCAATTTGCTATTAACCGCAACCACTCGCTGCGATATTCCGAAGAGTATCAGGCATGTTATAGTCAGGAGTATATTGAGGCAAGCAACCACCCATTAATTCAGAGTAAAAACATGTTTTGTGTGATCTACAGAAGTACAAGTCGTGACCAGACCTATCTTTATGTCGAAAAGAAAGACGATTTTTCCCGCGTGCCTGAAGAATTAATGAAAAGCTTTGGCCGACCGCAGCTGGCGATGCTGTTGCCGCTGGATGGTCGTAAGACGTTGGTGAATGCCGATCTGGAAAAAGTGAAAACGGCATTAACCGAGCAGGGCTATTATTTACAGCTTCCGCCGCCGCCTGAGAATTTATTAAAACAGCATCTTGAGGCGAACGGAAAAAAATAGTCTCAACTGTTTTTGGACTCAACACATCAACCGTTTAGGGGTCGACCATGTATCAACATCATAACTGGCAAGGTGCATTACTGGATTATCCCGTCAGCAAAGTGGTCTGCGTGGGCAGCAACTATGCAAAACATATTCAGGAGATGGGCAGCGCGACGCCAGAAGAACCGGTTCTGTTCATTAAGCCAGAAACGGCGCTTTGTGATATCCGTCAACCGCTGGCGTTGCCGCAGGGGTTGGGTTCAGTCCACCACGAAGTCGAACTCGCCGTGCTGATCGGCGCGACGCTGCGTCAGGCCTCTGAAGAGCACGTGCAAAAAGCGATTGCTGGCTACGGCGTTGCGCTGGACCTCACGTTGCGTGATGTTCAGGGCAAAATGAAAAAAGCCGGGCAGCCGTGGGAAAAAGCCAAAGGGTTTGATAATTCCTGCCCAATCTCCGGTTTTGTGCCAGTGGGCGAGTTCACTGCTGACCCGCAGGATACGCCGCTTTCCCTGAAGGTTAATGGTGAATTCCGCCAGCAGGGAACCACCGCCGATATGATCCACAAGATCCTACCGCTGATTGCCTATATGAGCCGCTTCTTTACCCTGAAACCGGGTGATGTGATCCTGACAGGTACACCGGAAGGTGTTGGCCCGCTACTCAGCGGGGATGAGCTTGAGGTTGGTTTTAACGGCCTGTCGCTGAAAACCCGCGTGCTGTAACTGCATCTTGCCGCCTGAAGAGGGCGGCAAAACTTGCAACAACGTGCCAGACTCGTTATAAGGTGCGCTTTCTTTTGACGTGTGGACATCCTGATGAACGACATCCCTTTCTGGCAAAGCAAAACTCTTGATGACATGACTGACGCGGAATGGGAATCATTGTGCGACGGATGCGGGCAGTGCTGCCTGCACAAGCTGATGGATGAAGATTCTGACGAAATCTACTTCACCAACGTTGCCTGCAAGCAGTTGAACATCAAAACCTGCCAGTGCCGTAACTATGAGCGTCGGTTCGAGTTTGAGCCGGACTGCATCAAATTAACCCGCGATAATCTGCCAACCTTCGAATGGCTGCCGCATACCTGCGCGTACCGCCTGCTGGCGGAAGGGAAGGATTTACCGAACTGGCACCCATTGCTGACGGGCTCGAAAGCGGCGATGCACGGTGAGCGCATTTCAGTGCGCCACATTGCGGTGAAAGAGTCTGAGGTTCGGGACTGGGAAGATCACATCATGAATCATCCCAACCGTTGAGTTGAAATAAAAAACCCGCCGAGGCGGGTTTTTTATTGTTTGCTGTATGTCGGGTAGCGCTGCGTTTACCTTCCAAACAAATCGCGTTTCTTCGGTTTGAATGGCTGAGCAATCAGCACCAGCAGTGCCACGACGAAGTAGGCCACAAAAATACCCACCAGCCACTGCGGCATCTCCAGGGTCAGGAATTCCCACTGACGAACGGAGCAGTCGCCGGAAGCAACAAACACCTGCGGCAGCCATTTATCCAGCGGTAGCCAGCTCGGGAAGCGGGCGGCGAAATCACAGGTCATAAATGGTGACGGATGCAGCTGCATCATGGTGTGCTGCCAGGAGAGTTCAATCCCTTTCCAGGCGCTGTACAACCAGATAGCGATTGCGGCATAGCGCAGCGGTGATTTCGGGGCAATCGCGCCCACCAGACCCGCCCCCATAATGCCAAACAATGCGCAGCGTTCGTAAATACAAAGCACGCAAGGCTTGAGTCCCATTACATGCTGGAACCACAGCGCGACCATTTCCAGCGCAAAGGCGGTCAGGGCCATTAACAACCACGCTCCGCGACCGCGGGAGCACTGGTTTAAAAATCTCAACATAATCATTTCCCTGGAACATGCTTAGAAAGCGCAGTGTAAACGAATTCGTTTTTCGCGCCACCTGTACCTGACGAAATAAAACGTAATTGGATGTTTATCGTGCGAAAAGGCAAACGGGCAGCGAACTGCCCGAGATGCATACTTTATTGCGCCGCAAGTATACCCGCTTGTATCAACCATTGCGTACAGGGAATGAGGGTAATTTTGACGCAAAGCAAACCCACAATCGTGAGCACCAGCGTATAGGGCAGGGCCATCCAGACCATCTTGCCATAAGAAAGTCGTATGAGTGGCGCCAGCGCGGAGGTCAACAGAAAGAGGAAAGCGGCTTGCCCGTTAGGGGTCGCAACCGATGGCAGGTTAGTGCCGGTGTTGATCGCCACAGCCAGCAGCTCAAACTGCCCCGGACTGATGACGCCTTGCTCCATGGCTGCTTTAGCTTCGTTGATGTAGACCGTCCCGACAAAGACGTTATCGGATATCGACGAAAGCAGGCCGTTAAACAGATAAAACAGCGAGAGCTGAGCATCCGGTGCAGCCTGTAAAACAAAGGCAATAATTGGCGCGAAGAGGTGTTGGTCAATAATTACCGCCACAACGGCAAAAAATACAGCTAACAGCGCGGTAAACGGCAAGGCTTCGGTAAACGCTTTGCCGATAGCATGTTCATCCGTTACGCCAGTAAACGTGGCGGCGAGGATAATAACCGAGAGACCAATCAACCCCACTTCAGCAAGATGAAACGCCAGCGCGGCAATAAGCCAGACACCGATGATCCCCTGCGCAATAAGACGCAGTGTCTCCTGGCGTGTCCGCTGGCTACGGCTTTGCAGATCGAATTTATGCAGTTCCTGACGCACCGGGTCCGGGAGTTGTGCGCCATAGCCAAAGAGACGAAACTTCTCCACCAGCATGCAGGTCAACAGACCGCAGATCAGAACCGGTATACTCACCGGTGCCATTCTCAGGAAGAAATCACCAAAATGCCAGCCTGCCGCTTTGGCAATGATCAGGTTTTGGGGTTCACCCACCATTGTCATCACGCCACCCAGGGCGGTGCCAACGCCGGCATGCATCATCAGGCTTCGCAGGAAGGCGCGAAATTGTTCCAGCACTTCCCGGTGGTAAGTATCAACCTGGCTGTCATCCAGCAGATCGTCACCGGGGCGCGAAGAGGCCACCCGGTGGTAAATGCCGTAAAATCCAACGGCAACGCTTATCACCACCGCAACGACCGTCAGGGCATCCAGGAAGGCCGAAAGAAACGCGGCAGCCACGCAGAAGGCCAGCGACAGAAGTGTTTTCGACGGAATGCTGAGCAGCAGGCGGGTAAAGATAAACAGCAGTAGCTGTTTCATGAAGTAGATACCGGCCACCATAAATATCAGCAGCAGAAGCACTTCCAGATTAGAGGCCAGTTCTGCTTTCACATGCTCTGCGCTGGTCATACCGATAACGACCGCTTCAAACGCCAGCAATCCGCCCGGCAGCAGGGGATAACATTTCAGCGCCATTGCCAGGGTAAAGATAAACTCGGCCACCAGCAACCAGCCGGCAATAAACGGGCTCACAATAAAAATGATGGGATTAACGACCAGGAACACCAGCAATAACAGTTTGTACCAGTCGGGTGACTGGCCTAAAAAATTGCGCCACACTGCGCGCCCAAAAGAAATTTCCACGACAGACGTCCTTCCCCGTCAACTCAGACAAAACATGAGTATACGCAAAAATCGCGGCCTGGAGGTGGATAAGTCAGTATTGTAAATTTCACAAAAATGAAACCGCGATCCCTCTTTTCTCTCTTTGCCGCGCTATCTGCTACAGCGTGCCTCTGGTATGATGAGTCCAATTTGCTAAAGCTGTGTAATGGAAATCTCACTATGGTCATTAAGGCGCAGAGCCCGGCGGGTTTCGCGGAAGAGTACATCATTGAAAGCATCTGGAATAATCGTTTTCCTGCGGGATCCATTCTTCCGGCTGAACGCGAACTCTCTGAACTGATTGGCGTCACTCGCACCACGCTGCGTGAAGTGCTCCAGCGACTGGCACGTGATGGGTGGTTGACGATTCAGCACGGCAAACCAACGAAAGTGAACAACTTCTGGGAAACTTCCGGGCTGAACATTCTTGAAACGCTGGCGCGCCTCGACCATGAAAGCGTGCCGCAGCTGATCGATAATCTGCTTTCCGTGCGTACCAACATTGCGACGATCTTTATTCGCACCGCTTTTCGTCAGCATCCGGAAGATGCGCTTGCCGTGCTGGCCAGTGCGAACGAAGTTGAAGATCACGCCGATGCGTTTGCAACCCTCGATTACAACGTCTTCCGTGGGCTGGCGTTTGCCTCTGGTAACCCAATCTACGGCCTTATTCTGAACGGTATGAAAGGGCTGTATACCCGCATTGGTCGCCACTATTTTGCTAATCCGGAAGCCCGCAGCCTGGCACTGGGTTTCTACCATAAGCTAAGCAAGCTCTGTTCTGAAGGCCTGCACGATCAGGTCTATGAAACCGTGCGTCGCTACGGCCACGACTCCGGTGAAATCTGGCACCGTATGCAGAAAACGCTACCGGGTGATTTAGCGATTCAAAGTCGTTAAATAAAAAACCTCTCATATGAGAGGTTTTTTTTTCGTCGGGTGGCGGCTGCGCCTTACCCGACCTACGGGTTTTGTAGGCCCGGTAAGCGTAGCGCCACCGGGCAAAAAAAAGCTGTACTACAGCGTATTCAACCGCGCCGGACAACGCTCAAGTAACTCCACGCTACCATCTTCATTCTGCTGCTCAAGTTGCACGTCAAAGCCCCACAGGCGATGCACATGCTTCAGCACTTCTTTACGCCCTTTATCCAGCGGCGCGCGGTTGTGCGGGATATACCGCAACGTCAGAGAGCGGTCACCGCGTAAATCAACGTTCCATACCTGAATATTGGGTTCAAGATTGCTCAGGTTGTACTGAGAAGAGAGGCGAGAGCGGATCTCACGGTACCCCTCTTCGTTATGGATCGCTGAAATCTCCAGATAATTATTCCGATCATCGTCCAGAACGGTAAAGAAGCGGAAATCACGCATGATCTTCGGCGACATAAACTGGCTGATAAAGCTCTCATCCTTAAAGTCGCGCATGGCGAAATGCAGCGTTTCCAGCCAGTCAGAACCGGCGATATCCGGGAACCAGTACTTGTCTTCTTCTGTGGGTGACTGACAGATACGTTTAATGTCCTGGAACATGGCAAAGCCAAGCGCGTACGGGTTAATCCCGCTGTACCACGGGCTGTTGTACGGCGGCTGGAACACCACATTGGTATGGCTATGCAGGAATTCCATCATAAACCGCTCGGTGACTTTTCCTTCGTCATACAGATGGTTGAGAATGGTGTAGTGCCAGAATGTCGCCCAGCCCTCGTTCATCACCTGGGTCTGTTTTTGCGGGTAGAAATACTGGCTTACCTTGCGCACGATGCGCAGTATTTCACGCTGCCATGGTTCCAGCAGCGGAGCATTCTTCTCCATAAAATAGAGCAGGTTTTCTTGGGGCTCGGACGGATAGCGACGCGCTTCGGCCACCGCTTTCTCTTCCTCACGCTTCGGCAGGGTACGCCACAACATATTTACCTGGCTTTGCAGATACTCTTCGCGGCTTTTCTGCCGGGCTTTCTCCTCCTGCAGGGAGATTTTCTGCGGACGTTTATAGCGATCCACGCCGTAGTTCATCAGTGCGTGGCACGAGTCGAGCAGTTTTTCCACTTCATCCACGCCGTAACGCTCTTCGCAGTCGGTAATGTACTTACGGGCGAAGATAAGGTAATCGACAATAGAACTGGCATCCGTCCAGCTGCGGAACAGGTAATTGTTCTTGAAAAAGGAGTTGTGTCCGTAGCAGGCATGCGCCATGACCAGCGCCTGCATGGTAATGGTGTTCTCTTCCATCAAATAAGCAATACACGGGTTGGAGTTGATGACAATCTCATACGCCAGCCCCTGCTGCCCGTGCTTATACAACCGTTCCGTTTCAATAAATTTTTTACCAAACGACCAGTGAGGATAATTAATCGGCATCCCGACGCTGGAGTAGGCGTCCATCATCTGTTCGGACGTAATGACTTCAATCTGATGCGGATAAGTATCCAGGCGATACAGTTTTGCTACCCGGTCGATTTCGGCGAGGTAGACATCCAGCAGCTCGAAGGTCCAGTCGGGTCCATCGCTCAGACGTGTGTTGTCCTTGTTCAGGGAATCAATAGTAGCCATTAGCGCGCCCTCATTGTGGGTGCTCTCTCTGTCTGGAGAGCCTCCTTTCAAGCATAGATCAACGTGTTAAAAAGCGTGCTGGAGCAGAAATTTTTTCTTTGCGATTTCGCGTTTTTGATACGGCAAATAAACGGTGTCTCGCAGCATATTATGCTGGTTAAAAATAACGCGCAGCAGGAGATCCCAAATTAGCACTATCCCCTGATGCTGGGGGATGTGTGAGGTAAGTCACCATAAAAAAGTCATATGTTGAATAATATTTTCAACTAGGTTATCAATCTGTAATTAGAAGATTGTTCTTTTGCACATAATGGAGTGGCTATGCGTGTTGTCATACTGGGAAGTGGTGTCGTTGGCGTAACCAGCGCCTGGTATTTAAGTCAGGCGGGACATGACGTAACCGTTATCGATCGTGAATCCGGTCCAGCGCTTGAAACCAGCGCGGCAAACGCCGGGCAAATCTCTCCGGGCTATGCGGCGCCGTGGGCGGCACCCGGTGTTCCGCTGAAGGCGATTAAATGGATGTTCCAGCGCCATGCGCCGCTGGCCATCAGCCTCGACGGCACCCAGTTTCAGCTGAAGTGGATGTGGCAGATGCTGCGCAACTGCGACACCCGCCACTACATGGAAAACAAAGGGCGCATGGTGCGTCTGGCGGAGTACAGTCGTGATTGCCTGAAAGCCTTGCGCGCGTCGACCGGCATTGAGTACGAAGGTCGCCAGGGCGGGACGCTACAGCTGTTCCGTACAGAGCAACAGTACGAAAATGCGACCCGCGATATCGCCGTGCTGGAAGATGCCGGCGTACCGTACCAGCTGCTGGAAGCGAGCCAGCTTGGTCAGGTTGAACCAGCCCTGGCGGAAGTGGCGCACAAACTGACGGGTGGTCTGCGTCTGCCTAATGACGAAACCGGTGACTGCCAGCTCTTTACGCAACGTCTGGCACAAATGTGCGAGCAGGCGGGGGTGAAATTCCGCTTTAACACCTCTGTCGATAAGCTGCTGTCGGAAGGGGAAAAGATTTACGGCGTGAAGTGTGGCGACGAAGTGATCAAAGCTGATGCTTACGTCATGGCGTTTGGCTCGTACTCCACTGCCATGCTGAAAGGCATTCTCGATATTCCGGTCTATCCGCTCAAGGGCTACTCGCTGACCATTCCGGTGAAAGAGGAGAGCGGCGCGCCTGTGTCGACCATCCTGGATGAAACCTACAAGATTGCGATTACGCGCTTCGATAACCGCATCCGCGTCGGCGGCATGGCGGAGATTGTCGGCTTCAACACCGAGCTGCTGAAGCCGCGTCGTGAAACGCTGGAGATGGTGGTGGGGGATCTCTTCCCGCGCGGGGGTTTTGTTGAGCAGGCAACGTTCTGGACCGGCCTGCGTCCAATGACTCCCGACGGCACACCGATAGTTGGGCGCACGCCGTTTAAAAATCTGTGGACCAATACCGGACACGGCACGCTTGGCTGGACGATGGCCTGCGGGTCTGGTCAACTGCTGAGCGACCTGATTTCCGGGCGCACGCCGGCCATTCCGTTTGACGATTTAAGCGCCGCACGCTATCAATCAGGGTTTACGCCGTCACGTCCACAGCACCTGCACGGCGCGCATAACTAAGGAGTCGTCATGTCCCGTCCTGTTCTGGCTCAGATGGATCTGCAGGCCCTGAAGGATAACCTGCAAATTGTTCGCCGGGCAGCACCTGGTTCACGCGTCTGGTCGGTGGTCAAAGCGAATGCCTACGGCCACGGTATTGACCGTATCTGGAGCGCCCTCAGCGCGACCGACGGTTTTGCGTTACTGAATCTGGAAGAGGCCATTCTGCTGCGTGAACGCGGCTGGAAAGGGCCCATCCTGTTGCTTGAGGGTTTCTTCCACGCCGACGACCTGCCGTTACTTGATAAGTACCGTCTGACCACCAGCGTTCACAGCAACTGGCAAATTAAAGCCCTGCAGGATGCAAAACTGCATGCGCCGCTGGATATTTACCTCAAGGTCAACAGCGGTATGAACCGCCTGGGCTTCCAGCCTGAGCGGGTGCACACCGTCTGGCAACAGCTGCGTGCGCTGAAGAATGTGGGTGAAATGACGTTGATGGCGCACTTTGCCGATGCGGAAAAACCTGATGGCATTGCCGATGCCATGGTGCGTATTGAGCAGGCGGCTGAAGGGCTGGATTGTCCGCGCTCGCTGTCAAACTCAGCCGCCACGCTATGGCATCCTGAAGCCCACTATAACTGGGTACGACCGGGGATTGTCTTGTACGGCGCATCTCCGTCAGGTCAGTGGCAGGATATCGCCAACAGCGGCCTGAAGCCGGTCATGACCCTGCGCAGTGAAATTATTGGCGTGCAGACGCTGAAGGCCGGTGACACGGTGGGCTACGGCAGCCGTTACCGGGCGAAGGGCGAGCAACGGATTGGTATTGTGGCGGGCGGCTATGCCGACGGCTACCCGCGCATCGCCCCGACCGGTACGCCAGTCCTGGTAGATGGTGTGCGCACCGGTACGGTGGGTACCATCTCTATGGATATGCTGGCCGTTGATTTGACGCCATGCCCGCAGGCGGGGATCGGTTCACCGGTTGAGCTGTGGGGTAACGAAATCAAAATTGATGATGTGGCTGCCGCGGCGGGAACGGTGGGGTACGAATTAATGTGCGCGCTGGCACCAAGAGTGCCGGTTGTGACGGTGTAACATATATTCGCCGGGTAGCGCGAGCGCTTACCCGGCAAAAAAACTACTACTCCGCTTCCTCGTCCATTGGCCTCACGCCAACTTTCCTGACCTCGTTATCTTCTTTCTCGGCCACCGTCCAGATCATCCCGGCAAACTCCACCTGGTCACCAACGACGGGGGCTGCACCCAGCAGTTGTTGAATGATTTCACCCAGCGTTTGCTGTTTATCACGGTACTCCAGTCCTTCATCCAGACCGTAAATCAGCGCCACATCGGCAAACTTGGCACTCGCTTCCAGAATAAAATCACCAAAGAAGCGCTGATCCAGCGCCACCGGTGGTGACTGACTGAACAGCTTGCCCAGCGCAGGCAGATCGCGTTCGCGGCCAATGACACACAGGATATCGCCTTCGCGCAGACGAGTACTGCCGGTAGGGTGCAGCAGGGCATTATCACGGAACAAGGCGGCAATACGCGTTTCGGCCGGCATATGTAAATCGCGCAGCGATGCTCCCACACACCATTTGTCGGCGCTCAGTTGATAGACGAACTGTTCCCATGGGTTCTCAGGGTGAATGTCCAGCCCCACGCGGGAAACCGGCCAGCCGACAGGAGGGACCACCACTTTGGCTTTTTTCGCTGCCCACCCGAGTGAGGTTCCCTGGAACAGCAGGGAAATCAGTACCACAAAGAACGCCACGTTAAAGAACAACCGCGCATTATCCAGACCGGCCATCATCGGGAAGACGGCAAGAATAATCGGCACCGCACCTCGCAGCCCCACCCAACTGATAAAAACCCGTTCACGTAGATTGAAACCGCGAAACGGCAGCAGGCCCGCAAACACCGACAGCGGACGGGCGAAGAAGATCATCCATGCTGAAAGCAACAGCGCCGGAACGGCAATCGGCAACAGGTCTGACGGAGTAACCAGCAGACCCAGCACCAGGAACATGCCGATTTGCGCCAGCCATGCCAGACCGTCGAAATTCTGCAAAATGGCGTGACGGTTGCGAATCGGACGGTTGCCCATCAGGAATCCGCAGAGATAAACCGCCAGAATGCCGCTGCCGTCCAGCGCCGTGGTAACGGCAAAAATCAGAATGCCGCCGCTCAGCGCCAGCAGAGGGTAAAGCCCCAGAGGAAGCGAGATACGGTTGATCATCTGCTGTAACAGATAACCTCCCGCCAGACCGATGAAAATACCCAGACCGAACTGCTGCAGAATATGCCAGGCAAACATCCAGCTCAGCCCGTTTTCGTGCTGCTGAATCATCTCGATTAACGTGATGGTGAGAAACACCGCCATCGGATCGTTACTGCCGGATTCAATCTCAAGCGTGGAACCGACACGTTCGTTAAGCCCTTTTCCGCCGAGCAGGGAAAACACGGCTGCGGCATCGGTTGAGCCAACGATAGCGCCAATCAGCAAACCTTCCATGATATTGAGATGGAAAAGCCACGCGGCCATCATCCCGGTCAGTCCAGAGGTAATCAACACACCGACCGTGGCGAGCGACAGTGCAGGCCCTAAGGCCACGCGGAATGAACTCGCCTGGGTGCGCATCCCGCCGTCCAGCAGGATCACCGCCAGCGCGAGGTTACTCACCATGTAAGCGAAAGGGTAGTTATCGAATGGGATACCGCCGATGCCATCAATGCCAGCCAGCATGCCGATGGCAAGGAAAATAACAAGAATAGGTATGCCGAGACGCGATGAAAATGAACTTAATAAAATACTGCTGGTTACAAGCACAGAACCCAGAATGAAAAGGCTGATTATCGCTGCGGCATCCAATGTTGTCTTTCTCCCACCTCAATGTTAACGCTGTTACTAAAACCCTAACATATTAACGGTGGCAACAGCGTTTTATTAAGGGGGTTAAACGGTTTTTTTATGCCTTTATGACAGGATGGCCGCTGATACTTAGTCGACTGCCTGAATCATCATGAATCAGTGCGGCGTGCGCGCCCAGCGCCAGGGTCACAGTCTGCTGCTCATGGCCAAAATCCAGCCCCGTAATAACCGGGATATCCAGCCGCGAGCGAATGAAATCGACCATAGTCTCAAGAGAATAACCTGCGTCATAATCATTCGGTGCCGAGCCGCTAAAACTGCCCAGTACAATCGCGGACTGACGTTCGAGGATCCCGGCGTGATAAAGCTGCAATAACATACGCTCAACGCGGAACGGATGTTCGTTGATATCTTCCAGCACCAGAATGCCGTCCTCAATTTGCGGCAGCCACGGCGTACCAATCAGCGAGACCAGCATCGCCAGGTTGCCGCCCCAGAGCTGGCCTTCACATTCCCAGTGCGGCCCATTGCCTTGCCACTCCACGCTGTAGGTGGGATTACGCAGCGCGCGCCAGAAATGCTCCTGGGTGAAGGTATCCAGTTCCGGCGCACCGAAGTTACCGGCCAGCATCGGGCCGCTGAAGGTGATGACGTTATGCAAGGCCAGCAGCCCAAGCTGGATCGCCGTGAAATCGCTGTGTCCGCAGATCAGCAGCGGATCCTGTTGTTGACGCTGCGCCAGCCCTTGCCAGTCAATGCTCTCCAGCAACCGGCTCGCACCGTATCCCCCGCGTACCGCGAGCACAATCTGGTTTTCGCCCTTCAGGTTCACCAGACTATTGATATCATTCAGCCTCTGCGCTTCCGTTCCGGCAAAGCGCTGAAGACGGCGGGGGATAATCGTCTGATTTTCTACCTGATGGTCGGATTCCAGCAAGCGCTGAACGCCCCGTTGTGCCGCGTCCTGGTTAATGCAGTAGCCCGACGGCGCGATAAGATGAAACTGAGACATGGCAATTCCTTGCTGAATGAGAAACTAATTGTCTATATCATGCCGCTTATACGCCGCCTGCTTCAAGAGGCGGCGCACCGCGATGACCGGCTATAAGGATAGATGACGTGAAATTGAGATGGTTTGCTTTTTTGATTGTGTTGCTTGCTGGCTGTAGTTCAAAACATGATTATCAAAACCCGCCCTGGAACCCTGAAGTGCCCGTAAAACGGGCCATGCAGTGGATGCCGATCAGTGAACAAGCCGGAAAGGCCTGGGGCGTTAGTCCACGACTGATCACGGCGATTATTGCGGTGGAGTCCGGCGGTAATCCAACGCTCGTCAGCAAATCCAACGCGGTGGGGCTGATGCAGCTTAAAGCGTCAACGGCGGGAAAAGAGGTCTACCGTTACATGGGCTGGAGCGGGCAGCCGTCGACCAGTGAGCTGAAGAACCCGGAACGCAACATTTCGATGGGGACCGCCTACCTGAGCATTATGGAGCATGGGGTGCTGAAGGGGATTCAGGACCCGGAAGTGATGCAGTATGCGCTGGTGGTGTCTTATGTAAACGGTGCCGGCGCGTTGCTCAGAACCTTCTCCTCTGACCGGAAAGAGGCGATAGCAGAAATTAATGGCATGGATAAAGATGAGTTCTTTGAGCATGTAGCTAAGAATCACCCGGCACCACAGGCACCTCGTTATATCTGGAAAGTTCAGAAAGCGATGGATGCTATGTAATGCCGTAGACGGGCGGCGGTTATGCTGCCCGACTTTTCTCACAGAACTTTATTGGCGCGTTGCCGCGCTTCCCGCTCCAGTGAATAGATAATACGCTGAAGCTCGCGCTCTGCGCCGGGCCCCACGTTAAGGAAACGGAAGCTCAGGCGTGGCGTAGTGATAGTCTCGTTTTTGCTGTCTACGACTTTGCGATCGCTGATGGCAATCAGCTGTGCATCAAAATAAAAGCGACCCCAGCCTCCCATATCCAGTTCTATCTGGGTAAAGCGCATGCCTTCAACCAATCCCTCAGGAGTCGCGGTATCCATCAGCGCGCCCATACCGCCCAGAGACAGATCGAAGAGGCGGAAACGGATCTCTTTTTTGTCAGGCATTTTGGCCTTACAAAAATAGGCTGGCTGAAGCGGAGCGCTGATGCGGAAATACTCACGACGCTGGACAAACCAGAGATTGGTGGGAAGAGGCGTAACAAAAGCAGGAAGCCCCTGGTATTCACTCAGTTCCAGTCGTGGCAGCACAAACTCCACTTTCGCACCCTGCGTTTCGGCCATCACTGCGATATTTTCCGCTTTCAGTGCGGCACGGTTTTCATACTCCTGACTGCCCAGGTCGATAACCAGCCGCTCCTGCGAGGCATCAAGGATCTTGCTGATGAACTGATTATTCGACCAACTGATGCGCAGCGGCACTTCGCCTTTTTGCAGGTCGCGTAATACCCCTAATACAGCCAGCGGATTTTGCTTGAGGAACTGCTCACTGTAATGACTCACGCCGGATGGCTCCTTGAAAGATGACAGACTGTCTTAGCGTTATCGGCAATCAACAATGAAACTTAATACAAACCGGTGAGTTTTTTTTGCCTGTTTAAGCAAAGATAAGTCGGTGAGATGAAAATGGTTTTCCGGCGATGACCTATACTTAAGTTAGCTGTGCAGAAGGTTTTCTGCGCACGCGTTAAACCTGCAAGAGGGCATCGCTATGGGTATCATCGCCTGGATTATCTTTGGTCTAATTGCCGGCGCTATTGCCAAACTGATCATGCCGGGGCGTGATGGTGGCGGTTTTATTTTGACCTGTGTACTCGGGGTCGTTGGTGCGGTTGTGGGCGGCTGGCTGGCGACGATGTTTGGCTTTGGAGGCAACATAAGTGGTTTCGACCTGCACAGTTTTCTGGTCGCTGTCGTGGGTGCCATTGTGGTGCTGGGCATATTCAGGTTACTGCGACGAGCATAAATTGACATAAACGGCTCTCTGCGGAGGGCCGTTTTTTTGCCGGAGTATTGATTTGCTAATCTAAATGATAATAATTGTCGTTCCTAATTGTATCTAACAACAAGACGACATTATGAATACCTCACGTTTTGCGCTGTGCGCCCTGGCAGGTGCCGTCACGCTGGCATTGCAGGCCCAGGCCTTTGCCGAAGAATCCACCATCGTTGTTACGGGCTCAGAGCAGGGCAGCGCGCTACCGGCCTGGACGAACAGCGCCACGAAATCGGCCGTTGCTGAAAGTAAAACGCCGCAGGTCATAACGACCCTCTCTGCGCCGGAAATAGAAAAGCGTCACGCGAATTCGGTGAATGAAATCCTGCGCTATGCCCCGGGCGTCTCAACCGAGGTACGGGGGAATACCTCCTATATGAGCGAATATAAAATTCGTGGCTTTACCGTTGACCAGGAGTTCTACAACGGGCTGCAATTACCCTATAACGTCACCGGAAACACCAAGGCGCGCATCGATCCGCTGTTAATAGACAGCGTTGATATCCTGAAAGGTCCCTCATCGGTCCTATACGGAGGCGGTTCGCCGGGCGGGCTGGTGAATATTCAAAGTAAAAAGCCGCAGCGAGAAGCCCGAACTGAGGTCGGTTTTAACACCGGGAACCGTAATCTGAAAGAGGGCTATCTCGACTCAACCGGACAAATTGCCGGCAGCGACTGGAATTATCGTCTGCTGGGGAAAGCGACGGAAAATGACGATCAGCCGCACACTACCCGGTATGAAAACTACCTGATTGCCCCATCTGTCACCTGGCAACCGGACAGTAAAACCCGCCTCACCCTGGATGCCCTGGCGCAAAATACCCCGAGCCTGACGCCGTCTAACCCGTTGCCGCTCGCTTACCTGCGTTCGAAATACGCGGGCAAGCGCGATTACGCCGGAGATGAGTGGAATGGATTTAAGCAGCGTCAGTGGATGCTGGGCTACAGCTTCGAACACGAATTTGACAGCGGCTGGGGCTTTAATCAGAAAGCGCGCTATTTCGACGTTGATACCCACCAGCGCAGCGTCTACGCGACAGGGACGGGAAGTGAGGTGTACCAACTCAACCGCTTTGCCTACACCACTGATGAAGACCTTAAGAGCTTTAACATCGATAACCAGGTGACCAAAACCGTTACGCTGGGTGACTGGAAACACCATCTGCTGGCCGGGTTTGACTATCAGAAGCTGAACTCCCATTTCCACTATCGCTACGCGTCGGCCACGCCGGGTATGGATATGCGTCATCCTGACTATTCGCAGATCCAGGAAAGCGCGCTGGGGCTCTACACCGCCCAGAAAAACCGTCTCAGCTACCAACAGAACGGTTATTACCTGCAGGATCAGGTGGAATTTGGCGGCCTCAACCTGCTGGGCAGCTTGCGCTACGACGATTACCGCTCCGTCACCACCAATTATCTGCAAAACGGCGATAAAGCCTGGGTATCGCAGGACCGCTTTACCAAACGCCTGGGGGCGCTTTACGCCTTCGACAACGGGATTTCGCCATTTATCAGCTACTCAGAAGGTTTTGCGCCGGTGTCACCGCAGGGAACGCTCGTGGCGAAAGACGTCAAACCGACCACCAGCAAGCAGGTGGAAGGCGGGGTAAAATATCTGCTGGCCGACTATGCCACCACCTTTACCGCCTCGGTGTTTAACATCCGTCAGAAAAACGTCGTCACCTCCGATCCGGGATTCCTGAACTATCGTCAGACCGGGGAAGTGGAATCAAAAGGGGCAGAACTGTCCGCCATCAGCCGTCCGATGGATAACCTGACGCTGATTGCTAACTATGCCTACACCCACGCGATCAATACGGAAGATGACAAGTACAAAGGGAAACGTCCAACGCAGGTGCCGGAAAACGCCTTTAATCTCTGGGGGGATTACACCTTTGAGAACACGGCGTTGAAAGGGTTGATGCTGGGTGCGGGCGCACGCTACACCGGGCCGATGGAAATCTCTCCGGCTAACGATGCGGGTAAACTGGGTGGTGCAACGCAGTACGATCTGGCGGCTTCGTACCGGATGGGGGAAATTATGCCTTCGCTGGCAGGGCTGACGCTTAAGGCCAGCGCACAGAACATCACCAACAAAGAGACGCTGACCTGCTACGACGCGACCAACTGCTGGATTGGGCGTGACAGGACGTATCAGCTAGGGGCGAGTTACAGTTTCTAAGCAAAGCCCGGTGAGTACAAAACGTAGGCCGGGTAAGGCGTAGCCGCCACCCGGCAATACTCACTTACTGCGCCGTCGCTTTCACCGGTGCCACCTCATCATTTGCCGCAGGCTGATTTTCCGGCACGCTGTCACACGGTTTCGCTTTCGGACACACCCGATCCAGCATCTTCAGCGTTACGCCGTTACTCCAGCCGAAGCCGTCCTGCAGCGGATACTCGCCTCCGCCGCCACCGGTCCCGGTTGTCGACACGTCATATTTCTCGACCAGTTTCTTTTCGCGGTCGTAAGTATGCTGAACGTTCTTCAGGAAGCGCCAGGTTACCTCCATCGAGACCTTCTCTTGCCCGTAATTCTGCAGACCTTCCGCGGCCACCCACTGCAGCGGGGCCCAGCCGTTTGGCGCATCCCACTGCTGACCACTGTTGATGGTGGTGGTGGTAATTCCGCCTGGTTTCAACAAGCGAGACGAGGTTGCCGCTGCCACTTTGTCGGCCCGATCCTGCGCCGCCGCCTTCACGTAAAGTGGGAACAGGGCTGCCGCCGTGAGTTGATTACGCACCTTTTTGCTCTTGAGATCGTAATCGGCGTACCAGCCCTCTTTATCATTCCACAGATGGCTCTCGATGGCTTTCTGACGCGCGGTTGCCAGCGTTTCGTATTTGCTCGCGCTGGCGGCATCGTCACTTTCCTGGCTTGCCCGCGCCAGCAGTTTTTCCATCTTAAACATCAGGGCATTCAGATCGACGGGCACAATGCTGGTGGTCCGGATCGTGCCGAGCTTTTGCGGATCGTCCATCCAGCGGGAGCTAAAATCCCAGCCCGAAGCCGCAGCGGAACGTAAATCACGGTAGATCTCCGTCGCGGGACGGTTAGGGTTACTTTTGGCGGTATTCACATCGTCAAGCCAGGACTCCGGGCGCGGGGTATCGCGGTCATCCCAGTAGCGGTTGAGAATGGTGCCATCATCCAGTTTCACCACCCGTTTACTGGCTTGCCCCGGCTGAAGGGCATCTACGCCATCCATCCAGTAAGCGTACTCTTTCTCCATCTGCGGACGATATTTCTTCAGCGCATCGCTGTCGTGGGTCGCCAGCAGCTCAACCATCATTGAGAAAAACGGTGGCTGGGAGCGGCTCAGGTAGTAGCTACGGTTGCCGTTGGGAATGTGGCCGAAGGTGTCAATCTCATACGCAAAGTTATCCACCATGTCGCTGATTTTGTCCCAGTGATTGCTTTCCGCCAGGCCCAGCATGGTGAAATAGCTGTCCCAGTAGTAGACCTCACGGAAACGCCCGCCGGGCACCACGTAAGGTTTGGGTAACGGCAGAAGGGAATCCCATTTGTTGCTGGCTTTATCCGTGGTGCGCGTCAGTACGGGCCAGAGATCGTCAATGTGCTCACGTAAACTTTGTCCAGCAGGCGGAACATATTTTTCCCCTTCCGCAGGGAGCGTGAAGTTCATCTCGACAAAGTGGCGTAAGTCAAAGCTGGACTGCGTGTGCTGCATCCGATAATCCGCCAGAATCATTAGCGGGTCGCTTTTAGGGATGGCATCAGCGAAGGTTTTCTGATCGGGAAACAGTTTGGCACTTTGCACATCATTGAAAAGAGGGCCCAGCAAGATATCAGGTGAGGTTGTCTGGGTCGCGGGGCTATCGTCGGCATAACCCAATGTCGTTACGCCGAGCAGCGCGCCGCCTAACGCAAGGGGCAAGAACGCAGGGCGTAGTGTACGAGGTCTTATCATTAGTTCGTCTCCTGTCTTCACTAAACAGCGTGACCGCTGTTGTCAATCACCTGAAAACCTTAGACGAATATTGCCTGCTTCGCGTTAAATATTGCTGTTCGGTCAGGCCTCTTCCGGCGTCTGGCTGGTTTCCCGCAGCGTGCCCGGCGCATGTCCAATAATGCGCTTAAATGCCCGGCTAAATGCCGCCAGAGAGCCGTATCCCAGCCGCAGCGCGACGGTTTCAATCGGCTGATTTTCGTGTCGAATGTACTGAATGGCCAGCCTCATCCTCAGCTCGCTGAGATATTTTGCCGGCGTAGTTCCCGTCGCCGCCAGAAACCGTTCTGCGAATACAGAACGGGAAGTCCCCGCTTCTTTTGCCAGGTCTGCCACGCTCCAGTTCAGGCCAGGCTGCTGGTGCATAGCGTAAATGGCGCGGCTCAGGCGTGGGTCACGCAGTACCTGCACCCAGCCGGTGGCTTTGCCACAGCCGCCTTCAACCCAGCCACGTACGATTAACGCTGCCACCACGTCGGCCAGTCGCGCCAGGATCCCCGCGTACCCGGCCTGACGCGCCACGGATTCCCGCTCCATCGCCGCCAGCAACGGATGGATCTCCGGCCAGGTGGACATCAACCGGCTGACCATCATCACTTCCGGCATCGCCTTGATCAGCGGTTGCATCCCGCCCAGCTCAAAATCCATGCACCCGCTAAAGATGATGGTGTTCTCGCTTTCCGGGCAGGGCTCGCAGGTGATGGCACACACCGAGCTGCAGATGGGCTCGCTGGGAAAGGCGTTAATGGGCGTAATGGTCGCCTGCTCGTCTGAGAGCAGGGCATGGGAATTGCCGGCAGGAATAAAAAGGGCGTCACCACTGCTCAGTTCGAACGTTGTACCGCTCTCCATTCGCAGCAGGGCGCTACCGTGGCTTACAAAATGAAACTGCGCCCTACCGGGTGCCTGATGGAACGCGACGCCAAACGGTGCACTGGCCTGGATGCGCCGGTATTTCACACCTGACAGGCGCATGCCGCGTAAAAGTTCGCTGATCAGATCGGGTGACTGTACGGTCATGGCGCAACTCCGGACGAATAATCAATAAGTGGAGATTATATGTCATAGATCGTCCAGGGTGAACCTTCTATGCTTTTGCGACAGTTGTCACATTTTCATAACGGGAGAACAACAGATGAATTCATGTGTCGCGGCGAGAGAGGCCATCGCGCCTGCAAAACCCGCCTGGCGAGCGGTCTATTCACTGGGGCTGGGAGTGTTTGGGTTGATTACGGCAGAGTTTCTGCCCGCCAGTTTGCTGACGCCGATGGCTGCGAGCCTGGGGGTAAGTGAGGGGATGGCCGGTCAGGCCGTAACCGCCACCGCACTGGTGGCGCTGGTCACGGGATTGCTGATCACGCCGGCCACCAAGAACATCGACCGCCGCTGGGTATTGATGTTTTTCTCCGTGCTGCAAATCATCTCCAGCCTGCTGGTGGCTTTTGCGCCCAGCCTGCACGTCCTGCTGATAGGGCGCTTGCTGCTGGGGGTTGCCATCGGCGGATTCTGGGCGATGTCGACGGCCACGACGATGCGTCTGGTTCCTGCGGATAAAGTGCCGAAAGCGCTGGCGGTGATCTTCTCCAGTGTATCAATTGCCACCGTAGTTGCTGCACCACTGGGAAGCTATCTGGGTAGCCTGATCGGCTGGCGTAACGTCTTTATTCTCTGCATTCTGCCAAGTATGCTGGCGCTGCTGTGGCAGCTCTGGGTGCTGCCTTCCATGAAACCGGAGAGCAGCGGTAGCCTGAGTACGCTGTTCCGCGTGCTGCGTCGTCCGGGGATGATCGGCGGCATGCTGGCGACCATCCTGATCTTCAGCGGCCACTTTGCCTTCTTTACCTACCTGCGTCCGTTCCTGGAAACAGTAGGTCAGGTAAGCGTTGAGAGTATTTCACTGATCCTGCTGGGTTTTGGACTCGCCAATTTTGTGGGCACCTCTGTCGCCGGGCACCTGCTGGCACGTAATCTGCGCCTGACGCTGGCGCTGGTACCGTTTGCGATGGGCGTACTCGCCCTCACGATGGTGGCGTTTGGTAATCTGGCGATGCTGGATGGATTCCTGGTTGCGTTGTGGGGCTTTGCGTTTGGTCTGGTTCCGGTGGGCTGGTCAACCTGGCTTGCTACCACCGTTCCGGATGAAGCCGAAAGTGCAGGGGGGTTGCTGGTGGCCTCAATTCAGCTGGCAATCAGTGCGGGTGCGGCCGGGGGCGGGGCGGTATTTGACCTCAACGGTGCCAGCGGCGTATTTGCAGGAAGTGGTTTCCTGCTGGTGACGGCGATGGTGATTGTGTTTATGGGTGTGAGAGTGAAGGCGGAGTAATTAATTTGCCGGGTAAGCGTTATCGCTACCCGGCTTCAGAGTTACAACCCTTTCTTATCCATCCACAAAGCCAGATCTACCAGGCGGTTAGAGAATCCCCACTCGTTGTCATACCACGCCAGGATCTTCACCATATTCCCGCCAATCACCAGCGTGGAAAGCCCGTCGATAATTGAGGAGCGTGGGTCGCCCTGGTAATCGCTGGAGACCAGCGGTTCATCGCTATATCCCAGAATGCCTTTCAGTGGCCCGCTGGCGGCAGCGTGACGAAACGCGTCATTCACTTCTTCAACAGTCACGTTACGACTTAGCGTTACCGTTAAATCCACAATCGACACCACCGGAACCGGCACGCGCAGGGAGTAGCCGGTCAGTTTACCGTCAAGGGAAGGGATGACTTTCCCCAGCGCTTTTGCCGCACCGCTGGAGTACGGAACGATTGACAGGGCTGCAGCACGCGCCCCGCGCAGATCTTTTTCAGGCTGATCGTGCAGCGCCTGACTGTTGGTATAAGCATGGGTCGTGTTCATCAGACCATGTTCAATCCCGAACTGTTGATGTAGCACTTGCGCAGCCGGAGCCAGGCCGTTAGTGGTACAACTCCCGTTGCTTACGACAACATGCCGGGCAGGATCGTACTGCTCGTGATTGACCCCCATCACTATCGTCAGGTCGTCGTTCTTCCCGGGAGCGGAAATGATGACGCGCTTAGCGCCGCCGTGGGTAATATGCACCGCCGCTTTTTCCCGCTCGGTAAAGAAGCCGGTGGCCTCAATTACCACGTCAACACCGGCATCACGCCACGGGATATTCGCCGGATCGCGTTCGCTAAATACGGCGATTCGCTGCCCGTCTACCTGCAACGCGCCGTCAGCCGCTTCAACTGGAACCGGCAGGGTACCGAGAAGGGAATCGTGTTTGAGCAGATGGGCGAGGGTTTTGCTGTCCGTCAAATCGTTTATGGCCACGATCTGCAGATCCGCGTTGCCCAGCGCCGCGCGCAGGAAATTACGTCCAATACGGCCGAAACCGTTAATACCGACCTTAACCATGATGCACTCCTTATCTCTGTTGTCTGGAGTCACTGTAGGCGTCAGGTCGAATGGCGTAAACGACAAAAAAGGATCAGATTACGCCATTTTCCGGCAATGAAAGCGCTGGCGGTACTCACCCGGTGTGAGGTGGAGCTGTTTCTCAAACACGCGTCGCAAATTAATACTGCTGCCAAATCCGGTTCGCTCAGCAATAAGCTCAAGGGGATCCCGGGTCTGCTCCAGCATCTGTCGGGCGGCAGCCAGACGCGCTTCAGTGACGTAGCGGGCCGGAGAAACCCCGGTCTCACGAGTAAACACACGGGTGAAATTGCGCGGGCTCATCGCCGCTTTCCCGGCCAGATTTTCCACGCACAGGTCTTCCGTGAGGTTTTGCAGGATCCAGGTTTGCAACGCACTGAGCGGCCCAGAATCGCCGGGTTGCTGAAGGCTATAACGGCTGAACTGCAGTTGCCCACCGGGGCGGCGCAGATACATCACCATATCCTGCGCCACGTCGCGGGCGAGGGTAAAGCCATAGTCATCTTCCACCAGTGCCAGAGTCAGATCGAACCCGGAACTTACGCCGCCAGAGGTCCAGACAGGACCATCCTGAACATACAGCGGACCAATTTCGACCCTGATAGCCGGATACTGGGCTTGCATTGTCTCCAGCAGCCGCCAGTGGGTGGTCGCGCGACGACCATCGAGCAATCCCGTCTGGGCCAGCAGCATCGCACCGCCACAAATTGACGCTATCCGCCGCGCATGCGGCGCAGCAAGGTGCAGCCAGTCTACTACGGCTGTGCTCTCCTGCTCGTTCATACCGCGTCCGGTAATGATAATGGTATCCAGCGGTTCACGCGGGTCCAGCTCCGGCAGACGGTAGTCTGCCAGCAGGTTCAGGCCAGACTGACCGTGGATCACCTGATGGGGCTGGGTCGTGGCGATGATAATGCGATAGCGGGGACGCGAAATACCTTCCGGATGCAGTCGATTAGCCTGCATCAGAATGTCAGCGATACCGGCGGCTTCAAACAGCATGCCGCCGTCAGGAACGATAATCAGTATTTTCTTCATGTCCTGAAAAGTACCTTTATTGCAGAATAAGTCAAGCGGCGAAGCCTGCCCACGTTTCTGGCAAAGCAATGCGATTTAAGTTCTTTGTTATTTCAGACGTTATCCCCGATCGTCAGGGCACTGTCTCTGGCGAAACGGCGTCTGAAGGAATGGGTAAACGAAACTCCCTCTATTTACATCCGCAACAACGCGAACAAATCCGCCATCTCGCATCGGGTTTTATATGGCGAAGCGAATTGCCCACGTGGCTATTGATCGTCACTATTTATGCAGGCTGGTTTGCCACGCTGACGTTCTGGCAAACGCTCGGCCTGCTGCCCGCCACGCTGCTGCTCATCGGGTTTACCGCCTGGTACATGTCCCTGCAGCATGAGCTGATCCACGGGCATCCCACGCGTTTTGCCTGGCTTAACCAGCTGTTTGGCACCCTCCCGCTGGCGGTCTGGTATCCGTACGGCCTGTACCGGGACTCCCATCTTGCCCATCATCGGCACCATAGCCTGACCCATCCGGTGGATGACCCTGAATCGTACTATTTTACGCCGGAGAGCTGGGCGCGCTTCTCCCCCTGGCAGAAGCGCGTGATCCAGGCGCGGAATACCTTTACCGGGCGGATAGTGCTAGCGCCGCTGCTGGATATCGTTCAAACACTGGGCAGCGCCGTGGCGGCATTTCGTCATCTTCAACTGCGGGCAATATCAATGTGGCTGGTTCACGTTTTGCTGCTGGTGGCTCTCTTCGCCTGGATGACGCAGACCGGCTTTTCACCCGTCTGGTTTGTACTGGCGGTCAGTTATCCGGCGCTGGCACTGACCAAGGTTCGATCGTTTTTCGAACATCGCGCGGCGGATGACCCGCTCGCACGTTCCGTCATTAACGAGGCCGGGCTGTTCTGGCGGGTACTGTTTTTGAATCTCAACTACCATGCAGTACATCATGATTTACCGGGCGTGCCCTGGTATGGACTGAAGACGATCTACCAGCAAAACCAGGATGCGTATCGGCTGCGAAATCGTGGTTTTCTCGTTATGGGCTATGGCGAATGGTTCCGCCAGTTCTGGAGCAGACCCGTTAACGTTACCGTTCATCCGGGGAGCCAACAAAGGACAAATGATGAGTAACCTGCTGGCATTTCCCATGTATGCCGTGGATCAAGCCAATACCCGCGCGCTTTGGCTAACGGTAAAGAGGTTGCTGGTCGCACGTGGTGTGTCCGTTGACCGTGTCCCCGGCTGGCCGGAATCCAATCTGCTGACCCACTGGCAACAGCCTGAGCTTATCCTCAGCCAGACCTGTGGTTATCCGTTGGTGACGTTGCTACCGGACGTGCAGGTGGTCGGCTGTTTTCACTACACCGCTTCGGGCTGCGAGGGGATCCAGTACCGCAGTTTTCTGGTAGTGCGTGCGGAAGATCGGCATCTCACGCTGGCTGATTTTCGCGGTCGTCGCGCGGTCTGTAATTCCGCGGACTCGCAGTCCGGCTACCGTGCGCTGCGAAAAAAAGTGGCTGACGACAATTTTTTCTCACAAACAACATTCAGCGGCAGCCATCGCCAGTCGCTGATTGATGTCAAACGCGGAGAAGGTGATATCGCGGCCATCGACTGTGTGACCTGGGCGCTGCTCCAGCGTCACGAGCCGGAACGGCTTACGGGGCTCGCAGTCATTGACCGTACCCCTTTGACGCCGGGGCTGCCGCTGATCACCTCGCATAACACCTCGCCTGAAACGCTTAACGCCATTCGCGATGCGCTCCGCGCGCTGGTGGAATCACCGGAAAATCGGGACGTTTGCAACGCGGTGTTGATCGGCGGTTTTAGCGCGGTGACACGCCAGACTTACGCTTCATTGTCTGCCTGAAAAATCTCCTGAGCGTCAGTAAAACAGCGCAGCGCCAGCGAGGAGACGGGCTTCTGTCTGCGCATAATCAGGCCGACGGGCGCCTCAATGTTTGCATCGGTGATGGGGACTATCCTGAAATTGCTGTTCAGGTCTTCCAGCCCGTTGTTCAGCGGCATCACGGCGCAGCACACGCCGCTCTGCACCGCCTGAATGATCTGGAACGTGGAGTCGCTTTCAAAAACAGATTTGGGTTCGATCCCTGCGGCGTTAAAGCTGGCCTCCATATGCGCCCGGTAGTGCATCCCTTTGGTCAGGAACCCCAGAGAAAAATCCATCAGGTCGCGCCAGGTCAGCGTGTCCTGATCCAACTGAAAATGACGTGTATCGTGCAGCAGGCCCATCTTCGTCTTTGGCAGCTGGATAATGTCAAACAGGCTGGTGTCGATGCTGTTGAGGTAGCATATGCCCAGCTCAAGCTGATTGCGGCTGACGCCATCGGCGATCTGTGCCGAGGACATGGAATAAAGGCTGTAAGTCAGCTCCGGGTATTTTTGCGTCAACAGGCGGATAAAGGTCATCGGGTCCACGCTCGCCAGCGGGACCATTCCCAGGCGTAACTCACCCACCACCTGGCCTTTGCACAGCGCGGCTTCGGCCTGTAACCCGTCGTGGGCAGCAAGCAAGGCATGCGCCCATGCCAGAATGCGTTCACCTTCCGGTGTAAAGCCTTCAAAGCGCTGCCCGCGCACAATCAGCACCAGCCCAAGCTCCTCCTCCAGGCTGCGGATGCGCATGGAGAGCGTCGGCTGGGTGATGTTGCACTGCGAGGCCGCCTTACCAAAGTGGCGGGTCTGATCGAGCGCGATCAAATATTTTAGCTGTTTTATATCCATCGTTTACTCGGCGCGAACAGCCTTACAGCATGCGGATCTCTTTCGAGCGCAGGGTGATGCGAACCGGAACCGATTTATAGGACGGCGTACCGCTGTCCTTATCCAGATAATCGAGTGGAACCAGCACGTTGGCTTCCGGGTAGTACGCCCCGACAGATCCCTGTGCGATGCTGTATGCCACAACGGTAATATCTTCCAGACGCTGAACACTGCCGGGGAGGGCGGTTTCGATATCCACGCGATCGCCGTGTTCCAGCCCGGCCTGTGCCATATCATCTTCATTCATAAACAGCACATCCCGGCGGCCAAAAACGCCACGGTAGCGATCGTCCAGGGCGTAAATGGTGGTGTTGTACTGATCGTGGCTGCGCAGCGTGATCAGACGCAGAACATGCTCTCCTTCACCACTGGCATTTTCATGCACGCCGTCGAATATTGAGAACATCGCTTTGCCCGTTGCGGTTGGCCAGATACGTTTCGTTGGCGGTAGCGGCATGCGGAAGCCGCCGGGAACGCGGATCCGCGCATTGTAGTTCTCGAACCCCGGAATGGTTTGCTCGATGAGATCGCGGATGCGGTCGTAATCCTCAATCAACGTCATCCAGTCCACGCGGGTTGCCTGCAGAGTAGCTTTCGCCATGCCGGCGACAATGGCCGGTTCAGCCCGCAACAGTGGAGAAGCAGGCTTCAGCTTGCCTGAAGAGGCATGCACCATCGACATGGAATCTTCGACGGTAATGGACTGACGCCCGGTGGCCTGGACATCCAGTTCTGTACGACCAAGACACGGTAAAATAATCGTCTCTTTACCGACCAGCAGATGGGTACGGTTAAGCTTGGTCCCGACATGCACACTCAGTTCAAGTGACCCCATCGCCGGAAAACCGCGCTCGTGATCGGGCATCGCGACGGCAAAATTACCGCCGAGGCAGATGAGCGCTTTCGCGCGGCCGTCGATCATGGCTTGCGTTGCCTGCACCGCATCATGGCCGTGGTGGGAAGGGGGCTCAAACCCAAAAACGTCTTTCAGACGTTGCAGAAATGCCGGTGTCGGCTTCTCGCTAATCCCGACGGTGCGGTTCCCCTGCACGTTTGAATGACCGCGCAGAGGGCAGATCCCCGCGCCGGGCTTGCCAATATTGCCGCGCATCAGCAGCAGGTCAGCAATCAGCCGGACGTTAGCCGTGCCTTTATTGTGCTGGGTAATCCCCATCCCGTAGGTAATGATAGTGGCACTGGATTTCGCATAGGCGTCGGCCACGCTTTTAAGGGCCGCCTTGCTTAACCCTGACTCTCGCTCGATCTCGTCCCACTGCGTATGGGCAATATCGGCAGCAAAGTCCTCAAAACCCTGGGTGTGCTCGGCAATAAACGCGTGGTCGAGCACGTTACCGCGTTCGGCCTCCATGTGCAGAAGGTGTTTAGCAATACCTTTTAACGCGGCGGCATCGCCTCCGGCCTTCACCTGGAAGTAAGTCGACGCGATATCTGTCGAGCTGTAGGTCGCCATTTCAATGACGCTTTGCGGGTCAGCAAAACGTTCCAGAGCGCGTTCGCGTAGCGGGTTAAAGACGATAATCGGCACGTTGCGACGTGCAAGCTCATGAAGGGTACCCATCATCCGTGGGTGGTTAGTCCCGGGGTTGTGACCGATGGAGATCACCAGCTCTGTTTTATCGAAATCATCCAGTGAGACGGTACCTTTCCCGATACCAATCGAGCGTGGCAATCCGACGCTGGTGGCTTCGTGACACATATTCGAACAGTCGGGGAAGTTATTGGTACCGTATTCACGTGCAAAGAGCTGGAACAGGTAGGCCGCTTCGTTGGAGGCGCGCCCGGAGGTATAGAACTCAACCTGATCCGGATCGAGCTCGCGCAGGACCTCACCGATGCGTTGAAACGCCTCGTCCCATTCAACAGGCCTGAAAGTATCGCTTGCCCGGTCATAGCGCAGGGGATGTGTCAGACGGCCATATCCTTCCAGTTCAAAGTCAGACTTAGCCAGCAGTGAGGTAACTGTGTTTTCGGCCAGAAACGCCGGGGTGACGCGTTTGCTGGTCGCTTCCCAGGTCACCGCTTTCGCGCCGTTCTCACAAAACTGGAAGGTCGATTTGTGTTCTTTATCAGGCCATGCACAGCCCGGACAGTCAAAGCCGTCAGGCTGGTTGGTACGCAGCAGCGTCGCGGGGGCATCAAAGGTATCCATTTGGGTACGTACCGCAATGGCGGTGGCTTTTAACGCCCCCCAGCCTCCGGCAGGACCGTCATAGTGCCTGATTCCGGGAACTGAGCGTCTTTTCTTGTTCATACCAACTCCTGACTCGTTAACTCATACACCGTCGGACCAGTAAAAACCACCGTGGGAGGCAATAAGCACAAGCAATGATCAGCACGTGTATCAATGCACACGGTGTTGCAAAGCGCTTTATCTTAAATGCCTCTTTATTACAGTGACTTATCAACGATGTAATCTAAATATTTAAAGAAATTATAACGAAATTTTATCATTTTGATAATAAATCTTATCTATCACACATTCGGTGGGATAGATGACGCAGGAAGAAAAAATGATGTAGTAGCGGTAAAACTTCATATGAAAGGCGGGAAGGGTGAGCTAGCGGTAAACCTCAGCGTAAGTTGGTTTAGAGAAAAATCTGAACATTCTGGTAGCATAAAAGTTTACTCATGCTTAATTGTTAATTCATTCATTTGATGTCTGAATAGACAGTTATCACCATACAAAATACAAACTTATTTTGGGGTGTGAAATTAACCGCCTGCCAATGACCGAATTAATCTCATTTAAGGTGCCCTGCTGGAAAAAATAAACATACTCTATCGATGCAACAAATAATTCATAATGAATATATTCTGTGCAAACCGAAAATAAACGAAATTCTACTAATTATGGTAGTGGTGAAAATAGGTTTGTTGCGTTAATGCAACTGGTTCTCTTTTGGTTTTTTCTTTTGTGAAAACAGGTGGTTGTGTTAGTTGTTTGCCTGATAATTAGCTCATTGAGACTGCGCCACTTTGTTTGTCAGATTAATCCTATAATGCGCCAGGTGCTTCATTAACCATCACTTGCGGGGCGTTAAATATTGAATTGATGCGAAGCTCATGTAAACTTGCTTGCTGTTTGTCAAAATATGTCAGGAAGACACTGGGCCTTATTCTGAGGGGCTCGTGCGGTAGCTATGCCCTTAAAATAGTCACGCCCCGAAAATATCCTGCATGTTTTAACTTTTGTACTTAAAACAAACTTCATTCCCTCATCTTCATCATCGAAATATCGCTACGGAAAAGCATATGAAAATGCGCGTACTGTTTTCACTTCTGTTTGTAATGGCGGTGGCGGGCTGTAAAGCGCCGCAGAAACCTGTGATCAACGACGATACTATCGTGACCAGCCAGGTCAATGGCGTCACCTTAACCCACCGTCACGCCGTTACCCCCCCAGCAGAATTCACCCAACTCAATGAGCCGTATCGTGCCATGTATCCGGCATCCGTGATGAGCCGTCCTGACTTTGGCGGAAAGGTTATCCGCACGCTGGAAACCGGAAAAACCTACGTGGTGCTGGGGCAGGTTGAACACTACTGGATGGCGCTTGCCGATGAAGGACAAGACCAGCTGATTGGTTACGTGCCGATGCGCGCCGTTATCAAGGCCGATCAGTACGACGCGGCCGTGCGTAAACAGGCCATTCGTCCTAAGTCACGTAAAAAAGCAACCTGTGTCGATGTTGATGGCAACAGCAAAGCCTGCAAAGACAGCGCTAACGGTACCTGGATCCTGAACTAAACGGCTTTTATGAGCGTGTTTTTATGAATAATAAAAATTTTCATCGGCTGTGGTTGGTCTTTTACGCGGTGGTTTTCACCCTTGTCAGTGGTTGTACGTCGTCTTCACACAGCGACCCTTCCCGCTACAATCTGCAGTTTCAGGCTCATCCACAAATCAATGAATCTGCACCGCTTAAAGTCCGGGTACTGTTGTTGAAATCCGATGCGGATTTCATGTCCAGCGACTTCTTTTCCCTGCAGAACAACGCGTCAGCAACGCTTGGCGCGAATCTGCTGAACAGCGATGTGTTCTTCCTGATGCCAGGACAGCTGTCGAAAACCCTCAGCGGACAAAGCTCTCCGGAGGCCCGCTATATCGGTGTGATGGCGGAATATCAGATGCTGGATGGCAAAAAATGGCGCGTTTCAATCCCTCTGCCTGTGCCAGGCGAAAATCATCTCTATCAGTTCTGGAAATGGTCCGCGGATGAACTCCAGGCCAACGTTTTTCTCGACGTGAATGGCATTCGTGTCATCAGTCAGTAACGCGCGTTAAAACAGGAAACACATCATGACGAAAGCAGAAAAGGTCGTCTGGACCGAAGGCATGTTCCTGCGTCCACACCATTTTCAGCGGGCTGAAAGCTATCTGCTCAACCATGTTCGTGAATGGGGTGCGCTACAGCGGTCCTATCTTTGGGGCTTTATGGACGTTGAACTCGATGAAGCCATGCTGCGTCAGGGATGCATTGCCCTGAGCTACTGCAGCGGATTGCTGCCGGACGGCACCTTTTTCCAGGTGCGTAACGGGCGCAACGGGCCTGCACCGCTGAAAATCCCCGACAACCTCACCAATGAAAAGGTGGTGCTCGCACTGCCGGTTCGCCGTGGCGAGAGAGAAGAGGTGATTTTTAGCGAAGAGCAGGCCTCTCTGGCGCGCTTCATCGCTTTTGAGCAAGAGGTAGAAGACGATAACGCCATGTCGGTGGGGGGTGCCACCGTCCAGTTTGGCCGTCTTCGTCTGACCCTGATGCTGGAAAAAGATCTGACAGCAGAATGGACCGCCATCGGCGTGGCGGCAGTGACCGAGAAACGTAACGATAACCTCGTGCGACTCGATAACAGCTACATTCCGCCAATGATGAACGCCAATAACAGCCCGCAGATCTACAGCATGATCAACGATCTGCACGGCTTACTGGTGCAGCGCAGTCAGCAGATTGGCGGTCGTCTGCGTCAGCCTGGCCGTTTTAACACCTCTGAACTGATCGAATTTACGCTGTTGTCGCTGGTGAACCGCCATCTGGGCGAGGTTTCTCACTTAAAAACGCTGCCGCTGCTGCACCCGGAAACGCTCTGGCGCAGCTGGCTGCCGTTTGCCACCGAACTCGCCACCTGGACCTCGCAACGTCACCCCGAAAACGTACTACCGATTTACGATCATGACGATCTCGCGAACTGCTTCAGTAAGTTGATGCTGATGCTGCGTCAGGGGCTGTCGCTGGTGATGGAAGATCACGCGATTCAGCTGCCGCTTAACGAACGCTCTCACGGTCTGAACATCGCTACGGTGCCTGAAACCAGCATGGTGCGTGAGTTTGGTTTCGTACTGGCGGTAAAAGCCAGTGTGCCAGGCGAACACCTGCAAACCTATTTCCCTGCCCAGATGAAGATCGCACCGGTATCGAAAATCCGCGATCTGGTCCAGTTGCAACTGCCTGGCATTATGCTGCGCGCCATGCCGGTTGCGCCACCGCAGATCCCATGGCATGCGGGCTACAGCTACTTTGAGCTGGAGAAAGGCAGTGAGCTGTGGCACGAGATGGATAAGTCCGGTGCATTTGCCCTGCATCTTGCAGGGGAATTCCCGGGGCTGGATATGGAGTTTTGGGCCATCCGTAGCCCGACAGAATAATATAGCGAGCGCTAAATATGCAGGAACGACAGGATACCGGCAGTGATGCCGCGATTACCGGAGCCAGTAGTAACAATCCGCTGGTGGCGGCCGCTAATCCGCTGCTCAATGCGATTCCGCAGATCCGTCATTCGGTGTCTCATGACGATCAGGTGGCATTACGCCAGCGTCTGATCGATGAAATTCGCCGTTTCGAAGTCCGCTGTCAGCAGGCTGGTCTCGCCTATGAGGTGATCGTCGGGGCACGTTACTGCCTGTGTACGGCCCTGGATGAAGCGGCTGCGCTGACCCCCTGGGGAAGCAGCGGCGTCTGGTCAAGCAACGGTCTGCTGGTGACGTTTCATAACGAAACCTGGGGCGGCGAGAAATTCTTCCAGCTGCTGGCGCGCCTGTCGCAGAACCCGCGTGAACATATTCTGCTGCTGGAGATGATCAATTACTGCCTGCTGCTTGGCTTCGAAGGGCGTTATCGGGTGCTGGATAATGGCCGCACCCAGCTCGAGACGATCAAGCAGCGACTCTGGCAGATGATCCGAGGCGTACGTGGAAGCTATCCGCCACCGCTTTCTCCCCATCCGGAAGATCGCCCGGTGCTGCGCAAACTGTGGCGTCCGATGGTACCGCTCTGGGCTTGTGTCGCGCTGGCCGGTTTTATCGCCTGCCTGTTCTACATCGTCCTTAACTGGCGTCTTGGCGACAACACCAGCCCGGTGCTGGCGAAGATTTACCAGTCCCAGCTGCCGGAAACCACCATCCAGCAGCCAGCTCGCCAAGTACCTGCGGTGTTAAACCTGCGCGGCTTCCTGAAGCCTGAAATCGAGGCGGGCCTGGTCGCGGTGAAAGACGAAGCGGACCGCAGCGTCGTGATCCTGAAAGGTGACGGTCTGTTTGCCTCTGCCTCCACCGTTGTGCGTGACCGATATGAACCGGTGATTAACCGTATTGCGCAGGCGATGAATAACGTCAGCGGCAAAATTCTAGTGGTGGGCTACAGCGACAACGTACCGATCCGCAGCGCGCGCTTTGCTTCTAACTATGAACTGTCTCTGGAACGTGCCCGCTCGGTACAGAAAATGCTGCAGGGAAGCCTCTCCCGGCCCGATCGTGTGAAAGCGGAAGGGCGGGGCGAGATTAACCCGGTGGCGCCAAACACGACGCCTGAAAATCGCGCCCGTAACCGCCGTGTGGAAATTACTCTGCTGGTGTCGCCTGAAAATATACAGGCTGAGCTGAACGGATTGCCGCAAGGAAACTAAGGATGCTGACTACACTTCTTTCCATTTTGACCAACCGCATTCTGTGGAGCTTCCTCGGCGTAACGGCGCTTGCGGCGGTGATCTGGATGATCGGTCCCCTGTTGTCCATCGTGGACACCCGACCGCTTGAGTCTGAACAAAACCGCATTATCAGCATCGCTGTGGTCTATCTGCTCTGGGCGCAAGGCCATATCCTGCCGCGGTTGTATAATGCCTGGCTGAACCGCAAGCTGATGGACAAGCTCAATGAGAACACGAGCAAACCGGAAGCCGCGGATCCGCAGAAACGACTGAACAGCGAGGAGCAGATCCTCGCCAGCCGTTTTGATGAAGCCGCGCAGATGCTGAAAAAAGCGCACTTCAGCAAAGCGGGGCAGAGTGCCCAGTGGACGCAGCGCTTCAGCACGCAATATCTTTATCAACTGCCGTGGTACGTCATTATTGGCGCACCGGGCTCCGGTAAAACCACGGCGCTGGTCAATTCCGGGCTGCAGTTCCCACTGGCCGATCGTTTCGGTAAGACTGCATTGCGCGGTATTGGGGGGACACGTAACTGCGACTGGTGGTTCACTAACGAGGCGGTGCTGCTGGATACGGCGGGTCGCTATACCACTCAGGAGAGCGAGCAGGTACAGGATGCCGGAGAATGGCTGGAATTCATGGGGTTACTGCGTAAGTATCGCCGCCGCCAGCCGATCAACGGTGTCATCATCACTATCAGCATTTCTGACCTGCTCACCCAGTCTGCCGAGGCGTCCCGCCAGCAGGCGGTGAATCTGCGTCAGCGTCTGTCTGAGCTGCATGAACAACTGGGCATTCGCTTCCCGGTGTACGTGATGGTAACCAAGGCTGACCTGCTTAAAGGCTTCCGTGCATGGTTTGCCGACTACGACAAAGCCCAGCGCGATCAGATCTGGGGCTTTACGCTGCCGTGGGAGCAAACCAGACACGCCGATTACGACCTGATGGGCAACTTCCAGCAGGAGTTTTCTCTGCTGCAGCAGCGCCTGGACGCCGGGTTGCCGGAAACCATGCTGAAAGAGCATGACGCGAAAACCCGCGCCGAAGCCTATCTCTTCCCGCAGGAGTTTGCCGCGCTGCGTCCGCTGCTGGCGGACTACCTGAGCACGGTCTTCGCCCGTTCGAATTTCGAAACCGAGTTTTCCCCACGCGGGATCTACTTCGCCAGCGGGACGCAGGAGGGCATGCCGTTCGACCGCGTGATGGGTGAATTGAACCGCGCGCTCTCTTTACCTGAAGGTGCCGAGGGCGATAGCTGGGATGCAGTCAGCAAAGAGGCACCCATTCCAGGAGCGAAAGGCCAGAGCTTTTTCATCAAGAATCTGCTGCAAAACGTCATTTTCCAGGAGGCCGGTATTGCCGGAGAAAACCGCTGGTGGGAACTGCGCAACCGGGCGGTGATCTGGTCCGGCTATGCAGCACTGCTGTCTCTGCTGGTGATCCTCGGTGGACTGTGGCTGACCAGCTACGCCAAAAACAAGGCGTATCTGGAAGAGGTCGATGCGAAGGTGCCGCTGCTGGATCAGCAGAGTAAAGCCTTACAGAACCAGCCTCAGCGTGACCTGTTTGATCTGCTGCCGCTGCTCAATGGTCTGGTGGACCTGCCGAAGAGTGACGCGTTTGATGTAAACGATCCGCCAGTATCCCGCCGTATGGGTCTTTATCGTGGGGATGACGTCAGTGATGCATCGCAGTCTCTGTACCAGAAAGCGTTGGATCAGATGCTGCTGCCTGCCGTCGCCATGCACATCACCACCTGGCTTCGTAACGACAACGGCAGCGATGTGGAATACAGCTACGAAGCGCTAAAAGCCTATCAAATGCTGTATCAGCCGAAGCACTACGACGGCAAATTCCTGCATTCGTGGGTGATGCTCAATCTGCAGCGCAACCTGCCGCAGAACGTCACGAAGGCACAGCTGCAACAGCTTGAATGGCATCTAACGCAGCTGCTGGAGCCAAAAATTCAGGCCTCCCCGTATGCCCAGGACGAATCCCTGGTTACCCGCGAAAGAGCGCTGATCAACCAGCAGCCGCTCTCCACCCGCGTATATGGTCGTCTGAAGCGTCTGCTGGAACATGATGAAAATCTGAAGCCGGTTTCTCTTACCGACCTGGGAGGACCGCAGAGCGAACTGGTGTTCTCACGTAAAAGCGGCAAGCCGGTGAGTGAGGGTGTGCCGGGGCTTTATACCCCGGACGGCTACTGGAAAAGCTTTAACGGCCAGATTGACAGCGTCACCACCGCCCTGCATGAAGACGATGCCTGGGTGCTGGGAGCCGCCACGGCGCAGGAAGATAAAAAGCAGATCGATAACGCCGTGCGCCAGCTCTACATGCGAGACTTTATCGCAAACTGGGATCCCTGGCTCGCCGACATTCAGCTTAACAACAGTGCCGACCTTTCTCAGCGTATCAATACCGCACGCCTGCTTTCTGGCACAAACTCGCCGCTGCGCCGTCTGGTGCTGAGCCTGAGTCAGGTACTGACGCTATCTCGTGATGAACCAGCAGCAGACAATGCCGGTAAAGCACAAGATCAAAGCAACCGCGCTACCCGCACGCTGGAAACGCTGTTCAGCAATAACAACTCTGCTCCGTCACAGGCTGCCGTTGTCGCTCAGTCACCGGAACAACTGGTTACCGATCACTACGCCCCGCTGATTGAGCTGGCGCAGCCGCTGGAGAAGGGCGGGAAGACCATCGTATTTGATGACTTTCTTAAGCAGGTGGACGAGCTTTATCGTTACCTGACCGCCGTCCAGGATGCCGCCAACAGCGGTATGCCGGCACCGGGCGGCGAGGCGATCAGCCGTCTGCAGGCCAGCGCCGGTCGTCTGCCGGGCGGGCTGCAAACCATGTTCAGCAACATGGCGGTGGGGGCCAGCAGTGATACCCAGCGCCGCGATCTGGACAATGTGCGTAAGCGGATCAATGTCGAAGTGGGCGGATTCTGTCGTCAGGCGATTGCCGGTCGCTACCCGCTGGTACGCAGCGCCAGCACCGAGGTCACTCCTGACGATCTCGCGCGTATGTTTGCGCCGGGAACCGGGCTGATGGACGCCTTCTTCCGCGACAATCTGACCAATAAAGTGGATACCACGCAGGCAAACTGGCGCTTTATGCCTGGCATTGACGGCAAAACGCTGCCGGGAAGCGAAGGACTGCTGAGACCGTTCCAGCAGGCCCAGTCAATCCGTGATGCTTTCTTTGCTAATGGCGCCACGACCCCGTCTTTCAAAGTGACGGTCCGCACCGTGCGAATGGATAACACCATTCTGAACCTGACGCTGGACGTTGATGGCCAGCAACTGCGCTACAGCCATGGTCCTCAGGCGGTGCAGATCATGAACTGGCCAGGACCGGGTGGTACCAATCAGGTACGTATGCAGCTGGGGCTGGCGAATGGCAGCACGGCGACGCTGGTGACCAACGGTGCCTGGGCGCTAAACCGCTTTTTCGATAAAGCGAGCACCAGCCCGGGGGCAGGTAGCCTGAGCCGCCAGGCCACGTTCAACGTCGACGGACATCAGGTCACGCTGGAGTTTGCGCCAAACAGCATTCGCAACCCGTTCCAGCTTCCTCGTTTCTCATGCCCATAACCGCAAGGACAGCCGTATGACGAATACCCCTGCGATGAACCGCTACAGCTGGTATGGCAAGTTACCCAGCGCCGGAGATTTTTTGCAGCGTCGCTTTCCTGACACTTTACAGCGCCAGTGGTCACACTGGTTCCAGGTTGGTCTGCTGGCCTGGCAGCAGGAAGAGCAGCGCAGCGGCGAGCGCCAGTTTCACAAAGCGCCGGTCTGGAATTTTGTTGTCCCCCCGATGCTGGGTAGCCAGATGATCCAGATGGGCTGTCTGCTGCCCGGCCGCGACAGCGTTGGCCGCCAGTACCCGGTTTGCCTTCAGCTAAGCTTCGCCCCGACAGAGTGGTCGACCAGCCTGCTCAGCCAGGCTGAAAGCTGGTATCAGCAGATTGGGCGCCTGGGTTTGCACGCGGTGCGCAATAGTTTTTCCGCCTCACAGCTGGACGAGATGCTGATGACCATTCCGGCGCCGCAGCCCGTTGAGCCGCAAAAGCGTTCTGACATCCTTGATGTGATTGGTTATGACGAGGACGGTCAGAACACGCTGGGCTGGCCCCAGGCCGCGGAGTGCTTTGATCCGCTGCGCCAGACCAGCTACTGGTGGACTAACCGCTGCGATGGTTATCCGCTGTACACCCATGTGCATAGCGGTAACTTTACCGGACAGCTTTTCACTCTGCTGTTCGACCCGGCAGGGGGCGCCCGCCCGGGCCGTCACGGTCTCTATCCGCCCATGTTTGAATAAGCAGGGATCTCATGAATATCGAAGAATTTCTCGCGCCAATAAGCCCCGACAAGCCCTGCGGCGAAAACCTGGAGTACGACGCTGACTTCCAGATCATGAATCAGGCAAGTCTTGGGAAAGCAGAACAGCAGTTTGGCGACACCATTATCCCGGCGGAGCCTGCTGACTGGAACACGGTTGAAAAATACGCCACCAGCCTGCTGACCCGCACCAAAGATCTTCGCGTACTGCTGGCACTCACGCATGCCTGGACCCGCCGTCGCGGGCTGGCAGGTTACGCAGACGGACTATTGCTGGTGCAGGAGGCCATCAGCCGTTACTGGGAGCCGCTTTATCCGCTGCTGGAAGAGTATGGCGAAACCGATCCGTTCTATCGCATTAACGCTCTGGCAGGGCTGAGCGATAAATCTGACCTCACCGTCGCCGTGCGTAATGCTTCGCTGCTGCGTTCAAACGGCGATGAAATTTCGCTCCGGGATGCCCAGGCGCTGCTGGATGGCAGCAAGACCGAATGTCCGGATTATCCGGGCGGTCGTCCACGGCTGATTGACGAACTGGCTCGCGGCGACCAGCCGGGTACCGCCGCGGTTATCGTCATTCACGAACGGCTGCAGGCCATTCGCGATCTCCTCACCGGGTATCTCGGTGAAAGCGGCGTACCCGAAATGGAGCAGCTGCTGAAAACTGTGGGGCTGGTCGCCGGCGCTTGTCAGGTGACCGACATCAGCAAGCTGCTGCCAAACCGTGAAGCGCAGGTTGAACAACAAGCTGAGCAGCAACAGGTGACAGCACAGCCCGTTCAGCAGGTCACCGACTGGCGCAGTGTGCAGGTCACCAGCCGCGCCGACGCGCAGCTGATGCTGGAAAAAGCGAAGCAGTATTTTGCGCAGTACGAACCGAGCCACCCTGCGCCGCTGATGATTGAACGGGTACAGCGGCTGTCAGAACTCAACTTTATGGACATTATTCGCGACCTGGCGCCGGACGGCGTTAACCAACTGGAAAACATCTTTGGACGCCGCGAATAACGCGTCCAGGCATTATGACGACAGGCATGGAGCCTGCCGTTTCAACTTCACCGCGCATCTTTGATGGAGAACATCATGGCAATGAGTAACAGTGGGCAGAAATTCATCGCACGTAACCGTGCCCCCCGCGTGCAGATTGAGTACGACGTAGAGATCTACGGTGCAGAACGTAAAATTCAGCTGCCGTTTGTGATGGGCGTCATGGCCGATCTGGTCGGCAAACCGGTTGAAAACCTGCCGGCCGTCGACGAGCGTAAATTCCTCGAAATCGACATCGACAACTTTGACGAACGCATGAAGGCACTTAAGCCGCGTGTGGCGTTCCAGGTGGATAACACCCTGACCGGCGAAGGTAAGCTCAATGTCGATCTGACCTTCGACAGCATGGACGACTTCCTGCCGGATGCGGTGGCCCGTAAGGTTGAACCGCTGAACAAGCTGCTGGAAGCGCGTACTCAGCTCTCCAACCTGCTGACCTACATGGACGGCAAAAACGGTGCAGAAGAGCTGATCGCGAAAATTCTCCAGGATCCGACGCTGCTCAAATCCCTGAGCCAGTTGCCGAAAAATGACGAAAGTGCGAAAGGTAGCGAGGAATAATCGATGAGCAACCAGACTCAACAACATGAGCAGCAGGCGGGTCAGGCGTTCAGCCAGGATGAATTCAGCGCGCTGCTGAACAAAGAGTTCCGCCCGAAAACCGATCAGGCGCGTTCCGCTGTAGAAAGCGCGGTCAAAACTCTGGCGCAGCAGGCGCTGGAAAATACCGTCACTTTCTCCAACGACACCTACCGCACCATTCAAAACCTGATTGCCGGTATCGACGAACAGCTGTCGCAGCAGGTAAACCAGATCATTCACCACGACGAGTTTCAGAAGCTGGAGAGCGCCTGGCGCGGTCTGAGCTACCTGGTGAACAACACTGAAACCGACGAGATGCTGAAGATCCGCTTTATGAGCATCTCCAAGCAGGAGCTGGGCCGCACCCTGAAACGCTATAAAGGCGTGGGCTGGGACCAGAGCCCGATCTTCAAGAAAATCTACGAGCAGGAGTACGGCCAGTTTGGTGGTGAGCCGTTTGGCTGCATCGTGGGTGACTACTACTTCGACCACAGTCCGCAGGACGTTGAGCTGCTGGGTGAAATGGCGCGCATCGGCTCTGCGGCGCACTGTCCGTTTATCACCGGTACCGCACCGGGCGTGATGCAGATGGAATCCTGGCAGGAACTGGCTAACCCGCGCGACCTGACCAAGATCTTCCAGAACACCGAATACGCCGCCTGGCGTTCACTGCGTGAATCCGAAGATGCCCGCTATCTGGGTCTGGTGATGCCACGCTTCCTGTCACGTCTGCCGTACGGCATTCGTACTAATCCGGTTGACAGCTTTGACTTTGAAGAGCAGACCGACGGCGCGAACCACAACAGTTACTCCTGGGCGAACGCGGCGTATGCGATGGCTGCCAACATCAACCGTTCTTTCAAAGAGTACGGCTGGTGCACCTCGATTCGCGGCGTGGAGTCCGGCGGGGCGGTAGAAAACCTGCCATGCCACACTTTCCCGAGCGATGACGGCGGCGTGGACATGAAGTGCCCGACCGAGATCGCCATCAGCGACCGTCGTGAAGCCGAGCTGGCGAAAAACGGCTTTATGCCATTGGTTCACCGCAAAAACTCCGACTTTGCCGCCTTCATCGGCGCGCAGTCTTTGCAAAAACCGGCCGAATACCACGACCCGGATGCCACCGCTAACGCGCGTCTGGCCTCTCGCCTACCGTACCTGTTCGCCTGCTGCCGTTTTGCGCACTACCTGAAGTGCATCGTGCGCGACAAAATCGGCTCCTTCCGCGAGCGCGAGGAGATGGAACGCTGGCTGAACGACTGGGTCATGAACTACGTCGACGGTGACCCGGCGAACTCCTCCCAGGAGACCAAGTCCCGCAAACCGCTGGCGGCTGCGGAAGTGCAGGTGCAGGAAATCGAAGACAACCCGGGCTACTACGCCGCGAAGTTCTTCCTGCGTCCACACTACCAGCTGGAGGGTCTGACTGTGTCCCTGCGTCTGGTGTCTAAACTGCCGTCGCTGAAGACGAAAGACGCGTGATGATGATTGCCGGCCCATTGGGCCGGCAACTTTTCGGTTAATACGAGATAGCTAATGAATTTGACTGTGAAAGCGTTAATACGAAAATTCATCAGCTATTTAATGGTTTATGCGTTGTTAATTATTTCATTCATGCTGTTTGTGACGGTATCCGGCTACTATCTGTTTATCTTTGACTGGCCGGATGATGTTCCGCGAATCGCAATGCATGGGTTCTTATGTGCTGGACTTAATTCACTAGCGATAGGGATATACGTTGTTGCAGAGAAATGGAAAGAGAGAAGTTAGTGCCTCACGCTGGCAGATGCGCTACTGAGCATATGGCAAAGGATATAAGGTGAAACATTTCTGTTTTTTCCTCGCATTTATGACTTTTTATGTGTGTGCTGGAAATAACTATCCTGATTTTTATCAGCAGCAAACATACCGACAGGTTTTAAAAGATTTAGTTCTGGCGCGCTGTCTTGCGCAGGTCGCAGATAAAGGCAGCCAGTTTTCTGCTGATGCGGCCCGATGTGCGAGTGCATTTATTGAGTGGATACCTTTTGATGCCGAAAATGGCACGGATAAAGTGAATGCCCTCATTGGGAAATATAAAAACCAAATTAATGGTTTTCATTCAGAGCGAAAACCCGATGTCAACGGCGTAACCTTAAACTGTTTACGTCTTTATCATAGCGACGAACTGAATAAACTGGTTCCGCAGGTTATCATTGGCGATCCTGATCGTACCTGGATTCAGGATAACCCAGAGTAGTAAAAGACTTCACATTCTTTCCGTTCATTCAGGGGGAGTGTAAGACTGTCAAATGACATGAGTCGTTTGATATGAGGCAGAGGTAAAATATGGACGGTTTTATTCAGCCCCATGCTTTCCTGTTTGCCATATAAGTGCTTTTTCGAAAGCAATATTGTTCATCCACGAAGAGTAGATATTATGGCTATTGATATGTTTCTGAAGGTCGAGGGTGTTACGGGCGAATCTAAAGATTCTAACCACACCGGCTGGACTGATATTACCTCCTTCTCCTGGGGCGCTTCCCAGCCAGGTAATATGAGCGTCGGCGGCGGCGGCGGTGCCGGTAAAGTTAACTTTAACGATCTGCACGTTAACGCTCTGATTGACAAATCCACTACAGCAATCCTGAAACACTGCGCCAGCGGTAAACACCTGACCAAAGTTGAGCTGTCCGTCTGTAAAGCCGGTGGCCAGCAGGTAGAATACTCCCGCATCACGCTGGAAGACGTTCTGGTAACGTCTGTTCAGTACACCGGTGCTGACAACGGCGATACCGTTGGTGTGACCTACGCATTCCAGGCTGCGAAAGTGAAACAGCAGTACTGGGAGCAGACCACTTCTGGTGGTAAAGGTGCTGAAAGCAGCGCTGGCTGGAACATCAAAGAGAATAAAGAAGCGTAATTGCGTATGTGACCGGGGAGTTTTCCCCGGTTATTACGATTGGTTCATAAGCCGGTGTATATTTGCGATGGAAAAAGTGTTAACGGTTATATCCATTGTATTATCATGTGGCGCCTGTATATCCCATCCTGCTCAGTTTCAGAGTCTAACCGTTAAGTTAGAAAAAAATGTTCCCTGTTTTGGAGTTTCGAATGACGCGAGATTCAGTGAACCTGTGTTAGTTTATGAACCATCTATATCTAGGCGTGTAGGTAACGGATGGGAGACTATTTTTTCTCCAGGGAAATATCCTTCCCGCCATATTCTAAAATCTGAAGAGTGTCTTCGCTGGGATAAGGTGGACTGGCGGTCAGGAGAGTATGATGTGGTATTAAATTCGAGAAATTATAATGGCGCTATTCGATATGCGACTCGCTTTATGCTTAGTATAAATTCTAAAGGTGAATTAGTGCTGGCTAAAATAGAATAGAGGAGTTTTCAAATGTTGGCGTTTTAAAGAAGTGCCAACATTTGGATACTAATTCAACTCCATTTTTATTTTAATGTTTTTACTTATTCGTGAGCATTTTTGTGAAAATCAAAAGGAATGAACATGGCTAGTCAATCATTAGTTAATCCGGGATATTGTATTGTTCAGCAACCCGGAACCCTGGATTTCCAGGCAAGGCACTTGTTCAACAATCCCAATAGTGATGCTGCACGTTATTTCATGCAGGTTAATAGTGATATGCAGTGGTCAAAACCTGGGCAGATGTTGATTCTTGATGCGCCGGGAAGTAATAATGCTGTGCAATTTAAGCAATTACAGCTTGCAAAAAAGAAAGTCAATGGTGCTCTGGCCGACCTTAACTCTGGAGAAGCGAATTTCTTTAATCAACATTTTAGTACCATAGCAGCAGTTACTAATTTTATGGATAAGTCCCTTGGTGTCGTTGCTGATGCAGGTGAAAAATATTTCAGTGAAATAGAAAAAAAACTTAAATCCATTGAGTTGGCTTACCAGAATCAGTACAGGGCGCAAGGGACATTGATAAGCCAGCAGTTTTTTGTTGAGCGTCAGCGTCTCTTTTCTGAGTTGGATGGATTATTAAACAAATTGTCCAGGTTGACGTTAAATATGAAACCTTATAACGAATTGAAGCATGCGTTAGGGTTGTCAAGCAGATCAATTGTACATGAATGGAGCACAGCAGGAGTCGCTTCTATTCGCGGTTATTCAACTTATATCGATAATGCCTCTAAGACCGCCCGTTTTCTTAAAGCGGGAGGATGGCTTGCAATAGGTTTTGCAGGTGTAAATACCACCAATGAAGTTTACAATGCATGTACCGTGGGACGAGAGCAGAGTTGCGCTAAAGTGGCTGTGAAAAAATACAGCAGTTTTGGTGCAAGCCTTGCAGGGGGTATTTACGGTGGTAAATACGGAGCCATGGCAGGTGCTGGTGTATGTGTTGCGCTTGGTGTTGCGACGGGGGGGGTAGGATTGCTCGCCTGCTCCATTGTCGGGGCGGCTGCAGGTGGATACGTTGGTGGCGAGATAGCGGGCGGAGCGACTGAGTATATGATGGATAAAATATGGTGAATATAGAGAATTTACTATTATTCCTTGTCGTGGCTTTATTTCTTATTGTTGTAGTTATGGATCTGTTCAGTTCTCGTTATTTCAAAAAACACGAGGCTGATTATAATCAGTTACTTTCTGACTACCGACGCAAAGGATATGACCTGGATCTTGTAACAAACTACGCTTCTTTTTTTGGTTCGTTGGCCAATTATCAGAAAATAATCTGGTTTGTACGTCTTTATAAAGGCGTTAGAATGAAGTTCACTCATGAAAGGCTTGTGCAGGAAGAAGCTTATAAATATGTGCAGTCGTTGCCGGATGAAAGAATTGGTTGGATACTAAAGTTACATCGTCGTTATAAATTACAGGCATTAATATTCACTCTGTGGCTCATAGTTGGATTATATTTTATAACCTTCATTAAATAGTTTTTTGATATTCTCTTTCTCAAACGCCGTCGTTTTCACCCTCGAGAGCGGCAGCGTTTGAGCGCTAATCAAAACTACTGGAGATGTAGGAGGTACGAAAGTAGGTGGGTTTGTTGGTGAGCAGATGGGTAGCTTAATATTCAGTGGGGAATGATATGATTACTAATGATATTTTCTCCATTTTTATGATTTTTCTGTTTATTCTTTTTTTGATCATGGCTGTTACTTTCTATATTGATTATCGAAAGCACTCAAGTGAAGTATTGAAAGTATATAATTCATTAACGCAGATTGGGTTATTAAGGAAAGAGGACTATCAACTTTGGGAAGGTTTGGGTTTTTGGGGTTTTGGTTTTCGTGTCACAATATTATCCAGACTGTTACAGGGTAGGGACGTTAAACTAACCAATTCTCGAATACTTCATTCCCATTCGTGCCATAACATTTTGTCCGATTCTGAACTCTCCTGGGTTTACTCTTATGACAAAAAAATAAAAATCACGGCGGCGGTTTTTATACTGCTTTTAGTCATGGCAAGTGTTGATGGTGTATAAACGTTTATTATCTATATGAATGTTTTTTTAATTATGCTGACACAATTACACCATGTGATTGATTTTTTGGGGGCGAGTAAATGCGCCTGATACTGCTTTCTTTTGTATTTTTAGGTTTGTTTAGCTCTTTAGTTTTATACGTTTACTTTTATCGGAAACACTCTCAGGAGCTTAAAAAGCATTTCACCTTCTGAGTAATAAACAATACTTAGATATAAATGATTATCTTTTTTATGAACAGCTTGGATTACCTGGCTTTGCTCATCGTGTATTCTTAATGAGAAAAGTAATTGCGTGCAAGCCGATAAAATCAGGTGGCACAATGCAAATCTCTCCTGAAGCAGGAAGGTTAATACGTTCAATATACCGTTTACAGTGGATTACAACGTTTCATAAATTAACAGTTTTTGTCGTGTTTTTAATGTTATTGTTAATTGTGTTAGTTGTTACTGGGCGATAAAAGTACCGTTTCAAATGATGCTCAATATTTAAACTTACCTTTGCATTAACCCCCAAACGCCGCCGTTTTCACCCTCGAGAGCGGCAGCGTTTGAGCGCTAATCATACCAGCAGGAATACGCCATGCGATTCACGATTATTTCTACGAAACCCGGTCATCAGCCGCCACAAAGCAGCTGTGATTTTTACGCCCCGGGCGGCACCATTGGGCGCGGTACGGATAACAATCTGGTATTGCCGGATAATGACCGCACTATCTCTCGTCTGCAGGCCATTGTTCACGTTGACGCCCAGGGTGAATGCCGCGTGACCAACCGTGGCAGCGTCACCCGCGTGGTATTAAATGACATTCCGCTGGAGCGGGGGCGTCAGGTTGAACTGCAGGATGGCGACATTCTCGGTATTGATGACTACCGCCTCGAAGTGACCGAGCTGATCCACGACACGCAGCCCGTGAGCCGTATGGCGGCCAGCATGCAGCAGCAGGCACGTCCGACTGTCGCACCCGCTCAGCAACCGAAGCCTGTGAGTGCAGCGCCACGAGCGAAAGCAGAGCCGACAGCCGTGCCAACGGAAATCTGGGATAACCTGATGCAGGAGTTCTCTATCTCAGACAGTATCTCCAGCAACCGCACAAAACCGCAGCCTGCAGCTTCGCACGATCCCTTCTCCCAGCCTGCGGCCCCGGAGCGTAACGCTGAAGATCCGCTGGCGATGTTCAACGACAGCGATCCTAAGCTTGAGCGTAAGAATGTCGATCCGGACACGCTGTTCAGCGATGAAGCGTTGTTCAAAAAAGAGAGCATCTTCGATGACGTCACCCCGTCAACACTGGTGCCGCCGGTAGAGAGTAAACCCGCACCAGAAGAAGAGGCGACAGATGAACTCGATCCGCTGGCCCTGTTTGGTGGCAAGGCCAGCGCGCCAGCTGCACGTAATGATGACCCACTCGGGCTGATGGGCGGCACGCCGTTAACCCATCCGGATGAGATCATCGACAATAAGCCAGTACCTGAACCTGAGCAGGAAGACAACGTGCTGGCTGATTCTCCGCTGTTTGCCCCTGAGCCGCAGGAAGTACCGCGTGCAGAAGAAGCGCCCGCGCGACCAGATTATGCAGGCTTCACGATGCCTACGCCGCAGGCTGTGACGCGCAGTAGCGCTCAGGCCCCTAAGGGCCGTCTGCGTATCGATCCGGTCAATAACACAGCCTCCCCAACTGCCACGGTAAACAATGGCGAGAAGGGCGATGTGTTGCAGGGTGAACTGCTGGAGGCGCTGCTGGAAGGCATGGGCCTGAGTGAAATGCAGCCGGTGCCGCAGTTTGACCGTGAAAATATGCGTCAGCTGGGGCAGATTTTGGGCATGTTCTCTCAGGGAACCGTGGCGCTGCTCTCCTCGCGCTCCATCCTCAAACGCGGCGTAAAAGCCGATATGACCATGGTGCTGGACGACGCCAACAACCCGTTCAAGCTGTTGCCGACCGGCAAAACCGTGCTGATCCAGATGTTCGGCACCCCGATGCCGGGGTTTATGCCGCCAACAAAATCCGTGCGCGACGCGCTGATCGATTTGCAGGCGCATCAGCTGGGCATGATCTCCGGTATCCGCGCCATTATTGCCGCGATGCTGCAGTCCTTTAACCCGGAACAGCTGGAAGAGCAGGCGAAGCAGAACGGCATGACCTCCCGTCTGGCGCTACCGGGCAGCCGCAAAGCCGCCCTGTGGGACTATTTTGTCCGCAGCTATGGTGAGACGGCCGGCGAGATTGAGGATGACTTCCATACCCTGTTTGGCGAAGCATTCCTTCATGCGTATGACATGGAGGTGAATCAGTACAAAGACTCACAGAGCGGATCGGAAGACAAATGAATATCGCAACGGCTTCTCTCTCCCGCCAGGGGACGCGCGCCAGCAACCAGGATCAGACGGGAGAAACCATTGGGGAACGTTCAGCCTGCTTTGTCGTCTGTGACGGCATCGCGGGCCTGCCGGGTGGTGACGTCGCCGCTGAACTGGCCCGCAATAGCATTATCTCCCGCTTCGATGGCGACAAGCACCTCAACGCGCAGCATATACGCGACTACGTGAAAACGGCGAACCGCACCATTCTTAGTGAACAGCAGGCGGTACAGGATTATCGCCGGATGGGCACGACGCTGGTCAGCCTGTTTATTGACAGGGATTACGGCCTGGCGTACTGGGCGCACGCCGGAGACAGCCGCCTGTATCTGTTTCGCCGTGGATGGTTGTGGCATGTCACCACCGACCACAGCCTGGTGCAACAGATGAAAGATGCCGGACACCAGACCGACAACCTGAACAGCAACCTGCTGTATCTGGCGCTGGGGATTGAAAACGGTGGACCGGAAGCGAGCTATAGCGACGTGGTTCAGGTTGAAGACGGCGATGCCTTTTTACTCTGCACAGACGGTTTCTGGCATGGCGTCAGCGAAGAGCAGATGAAACAATCGCTACACATGGTCAACACGCCGCAAGAGTGGCTGACCTTAATGAACCAAATTATTCAAAAGAATGCCGAGCAGGAGGGGAATGCGCAGGATAACTATACCGCCCTGGCGGTATGGATGGGCAACCCTCAGGACACCACATTGCTGCACACACTCTCTGACGCAGCACAATTTCTTCCCTGCGGAACTGATTAGACACACAAGGAACGATATGAAACTTTGGCTATCGGGTTTGGCACTTCTGACGGTGGCTTCCACCGCGCAGGCTGAGAATTTCCGCATTGTGCAGTCACCTGCGCAGAAGCTGGATATCTGGATCGACAACATCAAGGACAACACGCCGCAGAGCTGGTGTAAGCCAGAGGTGGCTCTGCGTATTGTGGCGAACGGCAAGAAAGACGTTTCCGTTCTGGAGAACTTTGTGCCACGTCTTGGTTCTCTGCTGGAACACCAGTGCAGCAAAGTGAATAAGCTCAACTGGACGCTTAACGATCCGGCGGGCACGACGCTGGCACAGGGCACAGCAGGTAAAGCACAGGATTGGGCGCTGGTGGTGAAACAGGAGCAGTCCGCCCCTGCAGCGACCGTAACCGCAACCCCTGCCAGCGGTGCGTTAGTGCCGCCGGACCAGAATGTCGCCGCCCAAACTGCTGCCGCCGACCGCACGCCGTGGCAGGAATTTACCCTTCAGGATGGTTGCCACCTGCGCACCTTCTGGGAAGGGGGCTCCTCAGCACCGGCGCTGTTTATTCCGGATACTGACACCACCCGTTGCGGTAACGGGAGCTGGCTGAGCGGACACGCCGTCATCTCGCAGTCCCGTAACGGCGGGCAGAAAGAGATGGCAGTGACGTACATTCATGGCTTCCCGGTAACGGGGCTGAATCAAAGCGCCAACCCTGAAAACGCGCTGATCACCTCCGTCAACAAAGAGCGCATGGTATTCAGCACCCCAAACAGCGACCAGAGCTGGATGATCCTGCCTTACGACGACACCCTCAATAGCTGGAAGAGCAACGGCACCGTAGCGGTGGAGATTTCCCGTGAAACCGCCAGCGACGATGCAAAACTGCAGGCGCGTATTGCGGCAGTGAAAAAAACCTGGAGCGCCTGGGTTGCACCCGGTACCCCGGTGAATATCGTTCTGATTGATACCCTGCGTCCTCAACTGCGCGACCCGGCAGTCGGTGCGTGGCGCGCGGCGAATTAAGGAATGGCTATGAATACGCTTTATCAACACCTGGCGGGTGAGTCGCTCAACGACGCGCTGGCGCGTCTTGAAGCCGAAATCAAAGCCCGTCCGGCAGATGCCGATCTCCGCGCCGCGTTCGTACAGTTTTTAACCCTCAGCGGCAACTGGACGCGTGCGCTGACTCAACTGAAAAGCTGGCTGGCGCTGAAGCCTCAGGCAAAGCCAACGGTTACGCTGCTGGAGCAGTCAATCCAGGGCGAGTTGCAACGTGCGCAGGTAATGGCGGGACAAGCGCGTCCGGCCATGCCTGAAACCCAGTGGCCGTGGCTGACCACGCTTGCTGCGGCGCTGAGCGAAGAAGGCGAACAAGCAGCGGTACTGCGTCTGGACGCCCTTGAACAGGCGCAGGCAAACCCGGGACACCTCACCCTCGAAAACGAGGAAACACAGACGTTTGACTGGCTGATGGACGGCGATGCCCGCCTCGGCCCGGTGTGTGAAACCATTGTGAACGGTCGCTATTTCTGGCTGCCGTTTAGCGCCATCGCGGAGATCCGCTTCCAGGCCCCGGCCAGCGTCACCGATCTCGTCTGGCGCCATGCGCTGGTACGTCTGACCGACGGTACGGAACAGGTGTGTCAGATCCCGGCGCGCTATCCTTTTGCGGCCGATGCCTCCGATGCGGTCAAGCTGGGACGCACCACCGAGTGGCGTCCGCTCGACGAGGACGCCACCCTTTACGAAGGGATGGGGCAGAAAGCCTGGCTGAGCGAACAAAGCGAAAGCCCGCTGCTGACGCTAAGCCTCGTGACGTTTGCGACGGATGGAGCCGATGAGTAATCCCGCTGGCGAAGGCGATCTGCTGCGCAGCGGCTGGCAAGCCCGCAGCAAGCAGGAGAAGGTGGGGGCGCGCGATAAAATGCAGCCCTCACTGCTGGATCGCCTCACCGATAACGACCCGGAAAAAAAACGCGAGTCGGCCAACAGCAATCTGATCACCCACGCTGCGCTGCGTCGCAATGTCCTGCGGGATCTGCAGTGGCTGTTTAACACCATTAACCATGATGCGTCCGGTGATTTGAGTGCGTTGCCACACGTCAACCGCTCGGTGATCAACTTTGGTGTTGCGCCGCTGGCCGGGAAGCGCATGTCGGATATCGAATGGCACGACATTCAGCGCAAGCTCACTGAGGCCATCATCAATTTTGAACCACGTATTTTGCCGCAAGGGCTGCAGGTTCGCTGCGTATCGGATACCTCATCGCTGGATCTGCACAACGTGCTGTCCATCGAAATCAAAGGGCGTTTGTGGTGTGTGCCATACCCGCTGGAGTTTCTGTTTCGCACCGATGTCGATCTGGAAAACGGCCATTTTGAACTGAAAGATGCGGGGTAATCATGGAAAGTAAACTGCTCGAATACTACAACCGTGAACTGGCCTACCTGCGCGAAATGGGGGCTGAATTTGCAGAACGCTACCCTAAAGTCGCCGGACGGCTGGGCATGCGTGGCATCGAGGTTGCGGACCCGTATACCGAACGTCTGATGGAGGGCTTTGCCTTCCTGACGTCCCGCGTGCAGATGAAAATGGATGCGGAGTTTCCGCGTTTCTCTCAGCGCCTGCTGGAGATGATTGCACCGAACTATCTCGCCCCGACCCCCTCAATGGCGATTGCTGAAATCCAGCCAGACAGTAGCCGGGGCGATCTGAGCAAAGGCTTTATCGTGCCGCGCGGCACTATGATGGACAGCCTGGCGCTGAAAAAAACCGGCGTGACCTGCAGCTATACCACTGCGCACGAGGTCAACCTGCTGCCGCTGAAAATCGAGAAAGTCGAACTGGGCGGGGTGTCTGCTGACCTGCCGCTGGCGCAGCTGGGCCTGAGCCAACGGGGGATCAACAGCGCGTTACGGATCCGCATCGCCTGCGACGGCCCGCAAAACCTCGGCCACCTGGATTTCGACCGTCTGGAATTTTTCCTCGGCGGTCCTGACATTGAAGCGCTGAAGCTGCTGGAGCTGGTGATGGAGCACCACGCCGGGATCGTCTGCCAGACGGTCAGCCCTCAGCCGCAGCGACAACTGCTGGCATCTGACGCTTTGCGTCAGGAGGGCTTTGAACCGGATCAGGCGCTGCTCCCGGACGATCTGCGTAACTTTGACGGTTATCGCCTGTTGCAGGAGTATTTTGCTTTTCCGGCACGTTTCCGCTTCATCAGCCTGAGCGGTCTGAGCAGGCTTATTGTGCGCTGCGAAGACGAAAAAGCCTTTGATATTTTCATCCTGCTGGATAAGTCGGATGAGCAACTGGAGCGCGTCGTTGATGCCAGTCATCTGGCGTTGCACTGTACGCCAGTGATCAATCTGTTCCCGAAAGTGGCGGCGCGACAAAAGCTCAACGACGGTCAGCATGAATACCATCTGGTGGTGGATAACATTCGTCCGCTGGATTATGAAATTTACGCGGTGAAAAAAATCTTCGGCAGTGTCGATGGCCAGCGTGACGACCAGACGTTTCGTCCTTTCTGGAGTACCTGGAGCGGCGATGCAGGCAATTACGGTGCCTATTTTTCTCAGCGCCGGGAACAGCGCGTGCTCTCAGAACACGCTCTGCGGTACGGCACCCGTACCGGTTATATCGGTTCGGAGGTCTTTGTTTCGCTGGTGGATGAACAGCATGCACCCTGGCAGGAAAACCTGCGCTACATCTCTGCAGAGGTGTTGTGCACCAGCCGCGATCTGCCGCTGATGCTGCAGCAGGAGCTCGGGCAGTTCATTATGGCCGACTCCATGCCGGTGAAATCCCTGACCTTGCGTAAAGGCCCAACGCCACCGCGTCCGGCGCTGGGCGAAGGGTTCAGTACCTGGCGGCTTATAAGCCAGTTGCAGATGAACTACCTCAGCCTGATGGACAGCGAAAATGAAGAGGGCGCGGCGGCGCTGCGTCAGCTGTTAGGGCTGTATGCCAACCTGGCAGAAACGCCCGTTGCGCGTCAGGTCGAAGGGGTTCGCCACTGCGTGCTGGAACCCGTTCACCGTCGTGTTCCTGAACCCGGTCCGGTCGTTTTCGCCCGTGGGATCGGTATTACCCTGACGGTGGATGAGCGGGCGTTTTCCGGTGCCAGCCCCTGGCTTTTTGGCAGCGTGCTGGAGCGCCTGTTTGCCCGGCTGGTGTCGATCAACAGCTTCACCGAGTTCACCCTGCAAAGTCAGCAGCGCGGCGAGATCGGCTACTGGGCGCCGCGGATGGGTAAAAGGGCGCTGCTATGAGTGACGTTGCTGTCGCACCGCTGCGCGTCCAGCGCCTGACGCCGCTGCCGGATACGTTCTGGCATGGCGTTCGCGAGACCCCGTGGCGCTACGATCTGTTCCAGCTGTTAAGGCGTATTGATGCTCAGGGCGGCGAGCGCTACCCGCTGGGACGCGCGCCACTGCCAAAGTTTGAGCCGTTACGCATCGGTCAGCAGCCGTCGATGAGTTTTGCGCCGTCGACGGTGGCACAGGTCGGCCTGCGGGAGGAAAGCGGGCTGCATGAGGTGTCTATCCTCAGCTTCGGCCTGTTTGGCCCTAACGGCCCGCTGCCGGTACACATGACCGAGTACGCCCGCGAGCGTATTCATCATCACCAGGACACCAGCCTGAGCGCGTTTGCCGATCTGTTCCATCATCGTCTGACGCTGCTGTTTTATCGCGCGTGGGCGGATGCGCAGCCTGCAGTCTCTCTGGACCGCGCAGACAACAGGCGCTTTGAGGGGTATCTGGCGTCGCTGATTGGCATGGGACAGCCGGGCCAGATGGACAAAGGCAGCCTGAGCTCGCATGCACGCTTTACCCACGCCGGGCACCTGACCCGTCACGGGCGCGATCCCGAGGGGCTGGAGAAGATCCTGCGCAACTATTTTAAAGCGCCGGTCAAACTGATAAGCAACGTGCCGCAGTGGATGCCGCTTTCACCGCGTGAGCAGGCGCAGTTGGGCGAAGGACGTCGTTTGCCTCGTCTGGGCGAATCTGCGTTTCTCGGCGTTGCCGTCCGCGACGTGCAGCACAAGTTTCGCATCGACATTGGCCCGCTGAGCGCGGAGGAGTACAACCGTTTTCTGCCGGGCGAAGCGTGGGTCACCGAGCTGCGCGACTGGGTGCGCCAGTATCTTGGGGTGGAGTTTGAATGGGAAACACGGGTGATCCTGCGTGAAGACGTGGTACAGGGCACCACGCTCGGCAGCGCCGGGCGATTAGGCTATAACACCTGGCTGGGACTTCAGCCGCAGCCTGTCCCGCGTGGCGACCTGGTGTATTGCGCAGAGCGATAATTTTTCTAACGCATTGTTATCAACGGAACCGAACATGTCAGAAATTAGCCGTGCCGTGCTTTTCGGCAAACTGGATACGCTGTTATTTACCTCTCTGGAAAGCGCCACTGCGTTCTGCAAGCTGCGCGGCAACCCCTATGTTGAGCTGGTGCACTGGCTGCATCAGCTGATGCAGCAGCAGGATGGCGATCTGCAGCAGGTCATCCGCCACTTTGGTCTCGACGAACAGCAACTGACGCGTGATATCGTGGCCGCGCTGGACGCACTTCCGCGCGGCGCGAGCTCCGTTTCCGATCTCTCCGAACATATCGACAGCGCTGTGGAGCGCGCCTGGGTGTTCGGCTCGCTGAAGTTTGGCGTCAGCCGTATTCGTGGCGGGCATTTGCTGATCGGCATACTGAAAACCTGGAATCTGGCTAACGTGCTGAAAAGCATCTCTGCGCAGTTTACTCGTCTGAATGTCGAGGTGTTGATTGAGCAGTTCGACGCTATTTGCGCCAACAGCAAAGAGACGCAGCAGGCTGCTGCCGCGGCGGATGTGCCAGCCGGTGCAGTACCGGCTGCACAGGGCACGCTGGCCCAGTATGGTCAGGACCTGACTGCGCGTGCCCGTGAAGGGAAAATTGATCCGGTGGTCGGGCGTGATGAAGAGATCCGCCAGATGGTCGACATTCTGATGCGCCGCCGTCAGAACAATCCGCTGCTGACCGGAGAAGCCGGGGTCGGGAAAACGGCCGTGGTGGAAGGACTGGCGTTGCGTATCGCCGACGGCGACGTGCCGGAACCGCTGCAAAATATTCAACTCTGGCTGCTGGATATCGGCATGCTACAGGCCGGTGCAGGCATGAAAGGTGAGTTCGAAGCACGTCTGCAGGCATTAATCAATGAAGTGCAGTCCAGCGCCACGCCGATCATTCTGTTCATTGATGAGATCCACACTCTGATTGGCGCAGGTGGCCAGCAGGGGACCGGTGATGCGGCAAACCTGCTGAAGCCTGCCCTGGCTCGCGGGCAACTGCGTACCATTGGGGCAACGACCTGGGCGGAGTACAAAAAATACATTGAGAAAGATCCGGCGCTGACCCGTCGTTTCCAGACGGTACAGGTTCACGAGCCGGATGAAGCCAAAGCCATTCTGATGCTGCGCAGCACCGTCTCGCCGCTGGAGACCCATCACCAGGTCCTGTTGCTGGACGAAGCGGTCAGCGCGGCGGTGAAGCTGTCGCATCGCTACATTCCGGCGCGTCAGCTACCGGATAAAGCTGTTGCATTGCTTGATACCGCCTGTGCCCGCGTCGCGGTCAGCCAGAGCGCGCCACCTGCGCAGCTGGAAGACTGCCTGCGCCACCTTGCCGCGCTGGACGTGGAAATTGAGATAGCGGAACGCGAAGCCCGCGTGGGGGCAGGTGACGTCGATCGCGTGACGGCATTACTTGCAGATCGCGACGCGTATGAAACAAAACGCGAAGCCCTTGCCCAGCGTTGGGAAGAGGAACGCAGCCTGGTGCAGGAGATTATCAGCCTGCGTGCCGCGCTGTTTGCAGCAGGCGACGACGATAATGCTGAGCTTCGCCGCCAACTGGCGGAACAGCAGCAGGCGCTGAATGCCTTGCAGGGTGATGAACCGCTGCTGTTCGCGGCGGTGAATGAAAACGTGGTCGCTGCAGTGGTTTCCGACTGGACCGGCATCCCGCTGGGCCGGATGGTGAAAAACGAGATCGACGCGGTGCTGAACCTCGCCGACACGCTCAACCAGCGCGTTATTGGCCAGCGTCACGGTCTGGAGCTCATTGCCCGTCGCGTCAAAACCTCACGGGCGAAACTCGACGACCCGAACAAACCGGTTGGTGTTTTTATGCTGTGTGGCCCGTCAGGCGTCGGTAAAACCGAAACCGCACTGGCGCTCGCCGAATCGCTGTACGGCGGTGAACAGAACGTTATCACTATCAACATGAGTGAGTTCCAGGAAGCACACACCGTTTCCACCTTAAAAGGTGCGCCTCCGGGGTACGTAGGGTATGGTGAAGGCGGGGTGTTAACCGAGGCGGTCCGCCGTCGTCCGTACAGCGTGGTGCTGCTGGATGAAATTGAAAAAGCGCACCCGGACGTACACGAGATTTTCTTCCAGGTCTTCGACAAAGGCTGGATGGAAGACGGCGAGGGTCGCCACATTGATTTCCGTAACACCATAATTATTCTGACGTCTAACGTTGGCACCGATCTGATCAGCGCCATGTGTGCCGATCCGGATCTGATGCCGGAGCCAGACGCCCTGAGCGGCGCGCTTCGCCAGCCACTGCTGGAAGTATTCCCGCCAGCGCTGCTGGGCCGCCTGCTGGTGGTGCCGTACTACCCGCTCAGTGACGAGATGCTGGGGCTGATTGTTCGCCTGCAGCTCAAGCGCATTCAGCGTCGTCTGGAAGAGAATCACAGCATTATTTCTGAGTTTGACGACAGCGTGGTGGAACAAATTGTTCAGCGCTGTACCGAGGTGGAGTCTGGTGGTCGCATGGTGGACGCTATCCTGACCAATACCCTGCTGCCTCAGATGAGCCAGATCTTACTTACCGCCAGCCGCAGCGACGAGCAGTACCGACGTCTGCATGTCACCTGCGAGCAGGGCGAGTTTCACTGTCAGTTTGCCGCGTAATAATCATCAAGAGAACTGTAAAAGATGACGGATAATGATAACAATCGGACTGTTCCAAACGCGCTCCCGGTCGGGTATCGCTTCAACGAGTTTGAAATCAAAGAGGTGATCGGCGGCGGTGGATTCGGCATCGTCTATCGCGCGTGGGATCACCAGCTCGAACGCACTATCGCTATCAAAGAATTTATGCCTTCTTCGCTCGCCGTGCGTGGCGACGACATGACCCTCGTGCTGCGCAGTGAGCGCTTTGGCAAAGCCTTTTCCGCAGGCCTGAATAGCTTTATTCAGGAGGCCCGTCTGCTGGCGCGTTTTAACCACCCGAACCTGCTGCACGTCCTGCGTTTTTGGGTACAAAACGACACGGCCTATATGGGGACGCTGTTTTACAGCGGTACCACGCTTTCTCGCCTGCGTGAAGAAAAGCCGGAGCTGATTAACGAGGCCTGGATCCGTCGTACGCTGCCGATGCTGTTTGGCGCGATTAAGACCATCCATGACGAAGGCTATCTGCATCGCGACATCTCCCTGGATAACATTCAAATTCAGGAGAACGGTCTGCCGGTACTGCTCGATTTCGGCTCCGCACGTCGCACTATTGGTAACCTGTCTGACGAAACGGAAACCATGCTGCGCCCTGGCTTTGCGCCGATTGAGCAGTACACCGACGACAACGAAAGCGAGCAGGGCCCGTGGACGGATATTTACGCCCTCGGCGCGGTGTTGCGTACGCTAATCGTGGGATCGCCACCGCCGGTCAGCGTGGTGCGTTCTATCCAGGACACCTGCAAACCGCTGGTAGAAATCATGCCGCAGGGCTATTCCATTCCGCTGCTGCAGGCCATTGACCGCGCGCTGGCGCTTCACATGGAAGACCGTCCGCAGTCAATCGACGAGTTTGCCGCGCTGATTGAGATGCCGGTTGCCGGTATCAACGACGTGCTGACGGCGAAAAAACCCGGCACGATGCTGGTTCCGGTGGAAGAGGAAAAACCAGCTTCTGTACTCGACTGGCGTCGCTACAAGATCCCTGGGATGGTTGCCGCAGGTGTGCTGGTGGGCGTTGTCGCCGGGGCGATGCTGTTTAGCGGCGGCCATGATGCGCCTGAGCAGGCTGCACAGGCACCGGCAGAAACACGTCCGGCAGAAACCGCCGCGAACACGCCAGACGTGAAGCCAGAAACGGCGAAGGTTAATGAACAGGCGACGGCGCAGCAGACGCCACCACCTGTTGACGCCAGCCCGGTTGCCCTGGTCTATATCCGTATTCTCGACGGCGAAACGCTGAGAGTAAACGGCGAGACAAAAGCGCTGCGTCCGGCAACCAACGGCTATGCGTCGCTCAAGCTGCCCGCTGGTGAAGTGAAGATTGAATTGCAGGGCAACGGAAGAACGCGTAGCCAGACGCTGGATATTGCGAAGCCTGGCACCTGGCTGGTGAATCCATAAGTAAGGTAGACAGGGACAGGTAACAGGACGGAGCGAATGTATAACATTAAGTTTGTCTATCTTTTCAACGAGAATGTCTCGCCAGCGCTTTTTGCGAAAATTATCCGCCCGTCCGTTGCCGGGCAGTGGATTATGTCGGTTCCTGACAATTCGCTGCGCTCCCTGTTCACGCGCTACGATTTGCTGCACGCCATCACTGGCGCGAATCCTTATCAGTCAGGGCGTGATACCCGTAAGCTGATTGTGCAGGATCTCGATATGGGCAGGGTCGTTGCTATTGACGAGAGCTATCGCAACTGGTCGTCGGTGACGGAGATGTTTTATATCAATGCCGATGGCCGTCTGCAGGCCGCCTCGTTGAACGGTCTGGGCTGGTACCCGGTAAGTACCATTGTCGATCGTTACGAAACGATGGTGCGAACCTATGGTTCTCGCCCTGCGCCAACAGTGCTGCCGAAGCAGGTTGTGAAATCCAAAACGGCACAGATGCCGGATAAGCCGACACCGGGCAAAGACGGTAAAACCTACGCGGCGCAACTGCAGGAGATGACCAAGGCAGAGCGTTGGCAGGCACGTAAGGATCTGATTGCGAAGGGAAGCAATAGCGTGTATCCCGACGCGCAGATTGCGGCTAAACGCCTGGCGGCGAATAATATCGCGGTAGAAAAAGCGAAACTCGCGGAGAATGTGTATAAGACCGTGAACCCGCTGGAAACCACGCCTGGGGTGCCTGAGGGGTGGAAGGATATTAGTAATGATGCGGGTGCTTTGGAAAAGTTTGGCCTTAAAAGCAAAGATCTTTTCGATAAAGCTGACTCACCAGATTTTCTGTCACGCGTATATCAGCCTGATCCGGGTGTATTCGGTAAAGACATGAATTCGACGCTGGTTTTCAGAGGGTCAAGGGAGCCGGGTTTACCATCGCTCGCAGAGCATCTGGATTCACTGCGAAATAAAAATGGACTCGCCTCAATAAAAAATGGTGCCGATTGGGCGAATAACTTTAAGCAAGGAATTGGGTTTGATGCACCTTATTACCGCAGTGCAGTGCAACTTGGTGAAAAATTAGCAATGTCTTCCCAGCCTATTGATATTGCGGGACATTCTTTAGGTGGAGGATTGGCCTCGGCAACGTCTATAGCGAGTGGAAAAGCGGCCTGGACATTTAATGCCTCAGGGCTAAATAGCGGGACAGTAGAAAAATATGGCGGGCGTTTGTTGGGAAGATCTGAAAACATTCAGGCCTACCGCGTCAAAGGAGAACTGCTGACTAAAATTCAGGAAGTCGATCTTGCTGAGGACTTCAAAATGGTGAAAGGGCATATCCCATCCTTAATCGCTAAAGAAGAATTGTCAGCACTTGCACCTGATGCCGCAGGTATTCCTCATGATCTGTCTGGTGGTGTTGGTGGAGCATTCGACAAACACGGAATTGGACAAGCCATTAATTGTATAGAACAGCAAAAAGACGAAGATATTTCGATAATCAGGAGTCGTTTGTGAATAAGCTTTTTGTATCCTTTTTCGTAATTCTATTTTCATTGCTGATTCAGGGGTGTAAACAAAATATGGATCTAAATCCGCAAGATTATTTCAGCGGTCAGCAGCTAGCTTTGGCTGAAAATATCCAGCGTGGCGATATTGACGGTGTCGAGAAACTTATACCGCAAAATGATCTTAACAAACCCGGAAAGCAAGATATGACGCTTCTTTTTTGGGCACTTGGAAATAGCATCAATGAAAATAAAACACCTTCTCGATTAAAAATCATCACCTTATTGGTTAAGTCTGGTGCAGACCCTCTCCAGCCGAGGCCTCAGGGTAAAAACAGCCCCGCTGAGTTTGTATTGAATGCGGACAGTGCAGATTGGATCAATGCTTTACTTGACGGGGGACTATCGCCTAACGCTAAAGATAAAACGTTTCATGAGCCTATAATTTTTGAAGCTATTAAAGCAAAAAATACGAACACGCTTGAGGCTATGTTGGATCGGGGGGCAAACATTAATATCACCGATTCACTAAACAGTTCATTATTGTTTGAAGCTTTAAATTATCATGCTTATGATCACGTAATACTACTGCTTAAACGTGGTGCTGATACAGAAATTAGAGCCAAAAATGGCTGGGCGATGGGCAATCAACTGCAGCGCTATCTTGAAAGAGCTAAAGAAGGTAGTGATGAGTATAAAAAGCTTAACGAAATAAAAGAACTTTTTATTCAACATGGCGGTAAATGGCCACCTGCACCAGTAAGTCAGTGATAAGTAGCATGTAACATGAAATAATTCTCTTTCTGTAATAGGGAATAATTTCGAGATATTACATGGAGTTGACGTGAAAGCACGGTTAATTACTAGCCTGATAGTAGTTTTTATCTTTCTGATACAGGGATGTAGACAGAATACAGATCAAAATCCGCAAGACTACTTCAGCGGCCAGCAACTCGTTCTGGCTCAGGCTATTGAAAGCGGCAAGATAGATGAAGTTAAAAAGCGTCTAACGGGAACCGATCTCAACAGGCCCGGTCAGCATGATATGACGCTGCTCTTTTGGGCGCTGATGAATACGCTCAATGATAAGAAAACGCAACCGCGCCTACAGATTGTCACGGAGCTGATAAGGGCTGGAGCCGACCCGCTTCAACCAAGGCCTAATGGAAAAAGTAGCCCGGCAGAATTTGTTCTTATGGCGGACAGTGGGGAGTGGATAAAGGCAATGCTGGATGGTGGGTTATCCCCGAATGCGAAAGATAAAATATTTGATGAACCCATTATCTTCGAAACCATTAAAGCCAAAAATACCAGAACGTTGGAAGTGATGCTTGATAAAGGAAGCAATATTGATGTTGCTGATTCATTAGGTAAAACGTTGCTGATTGATGCCCTTGATTACGGAGCCTACGATCATGTACTTCTTTTGCTGCAGCGTGGAGCAAACCCTGAGATAAAAGCTGAAAGTGGCTGGTCAATGGGAAATCAATTGCAGCTCGAACTGGAGAGAGCGCAAGAGTGCAGCGAGTTATACAAGAAGCTTAACGAAATTAAAGAGGCGCTTATTCAACATGGCGGTAAATGGCCACCAGTCCCAGCAAAATAAGAGATAAGCAGGACATGACTGGAAAAGATAAGGTTTTCTTTTTCTGGGGTGGTATGGATATTCTTGCCATCATACTCTATTGTGTGAACTCAGTACGAATGGGAAGAATACCTGTCATTTCGGATACCCAATCATTTATTGATCTATGGTATGCACACAACGCTGTAGTGCCTGGCATATTCGTAATGGTCCTTTTTATCCTGGATCTAGGACTTCTGCTTTCTTTTGTTGTCTCAGCAATTCTTTTCTTTAAACGGAAGCACTGGGCAGTTAAGTTTGCTCTGTTTCAAGAAGTTTTTCGATTGATATCATTCCGTTGTTCCGTTTCATTATTCCCGTTGCTGGTGGGCGTTACTGGTATCTCGAATGTTTGGGTTAATCTTATTTTATTCATAATCTCCGAAACGCTAAAATTGTACTCCCTAAAATATTATAAATATGTGCAGAAGGGAGTTTCTGCGTAAAATAGTGCTTTTATCAAGCACTGAGGGGCGAATGATTCTTCGAAATTTTTTCGTGTTAGTAATAGTAATCCTTTTGCCAGGTTGCAATTAGGATGTAGAGATAGGTCCCGGGATTATTTCGGTGGTTCACAGTTTTTTCTGACTGAGGCAATTGAGCGTGGCGATACGAGTCATGTAAAAAAACTTGTGGCAACAACTGAATTCAACAAACCTGGTAAAGAGGACATGACGCTGCTCTTTTGGGCGCTGATGAATACGCTCTATGATAAGAAAACGCAACCGCGCCTACAGATTGTGACGGAACTGATAAGGGCTGGAGCCGACCCGCTTCAACCAAGGCCTAATGGAAAAAGTAGCCCGGCAGAATTTGTTCTTATGGCAGACAGTGGGAAGTGGATAAAGGCGATGCTGGATGGTGGTTTATCCCCGAATGCAAAAGATTGCGTTTTTGATAAACCCATTATTTTTCAATAAATTGAAGCAAAAAATACCGAGACGCTGAAAGTGATGCTTGACCGGGGCGGTAATATCAACATTACGGATTCACTTGGTAATACGCTGCTCATTGATGCTTTCGATTTTCATTCCTACGATCATGTTTTCCTTTTACTGGAGCGTGGGGCTGATCCTGACATTCGTGCTGATAATGGTTGGACATTAGGAAATCAGTTGCAGCGTTTTCTGAGAAAAACAAAAAAAGACAGCGACGAGTATAAAGACCTTATTGCTATTAAAGAATCACTTATTCGACATGGTGGTAAGTGGCCACCAGAGCCGGTCAAAAGAGGGATTGAGTGAATATAACCGCGAAAAATAAAATATTCTATTTCTGGGGCATTATGGATGTCATTGGTATTGTGTTTTATTCAATTGGCCCATACCACTTGCTTCAGTCATGGTGGGACTCTACAGGCGGAAACTTTGGTGTCATTATCTTTATGCTGATAGCAGGAGGGGTAAACGGTTTATTGGCGGGGCTTTTTTACCTCGTTTACCTTCTGTGGCCGGTTTCATTATGCTTCTCTGCCTGGTTTTTTTTCTCAACGCACCGATATGCCGTCCGGTTTGCTCTGGCGCAGGAAGTACTGCGCCTGCTCACCATGAGTTGTTCGGTGACCTTGTTCCCGATGATTATAGTCGGTCTTGGAATGAGTGTTATCACTCTCAATATCACGCTGTTTGTTTTTTCTGAAATAGTGAAAATTGGTTCGCTCATATTTGTAATGAAAAAATATTGTTCTGTGAATATCAAGTCTGATTCAGAATAGCCATTATCATCGTACGTTTATTGCCGTAATTATCTACATCGCATAAGCCATATGGATTAACGATTATGCTCAACCGAATTACCGTTCAGCTCCCGGTCGAGGGGCTTCTTTTCTGGAAACTTTCTGGCCGAGAGGCGATGTCCGAATCGTTCGCCCTGACGCTGACGCTGCTCGGCACGGATGCGCGCATTGACCGCAGTAAACTGCTGGGGCAGCCGGTCACGGTCACCATTCCGACGCAGAATCTGCTCACTTCCCGCTACATCAACGGCAAAGTCACACGTGTGGGGGTCAGCGCCGTGGAACTGACGGGCACCCGCTATGCGGTCTATCAGTTGACGGTAGAGCCAGATTTGTGGCCGATGAAACGTGACCGTAACCTGCGAATCTTCCAGGGCCAGACGGTGCCACAGATTGTGAAAACCCTGCTGGGTGAGCATCAGGTCAACGTTGAGGATAAACTCACCGGCAGCTACCGGGTGTGGGATTACTGCGTGCAGTATCAGGAGTCCAGTCTGGACTTCATCAGCCGTCTGATGGAGCTGGAAGGGATTGCTTATCACTTTAATCACGAAGCGGACAAACATACGCTGGTGCTGACCGACGCCGCGACGCAGCATCAGCCGTTCAGTGGCTATGAGGTCATTCCTTACCACCAGACACCGTCCGGCGGCAGTACGGACGAAGAGGGCATCAGCCAGTGGGCGCTGGAAGACAGCGTCACGCCGGGGATTTACAGCCTCGACGATTATGACTTCCGCAAGCCGAATGCGTGGTTGTTCCAGGCTCAGCAGAACCCGGCGTCACCGAAACCGGGCAGCATCGACGTTTACGACTGGCCGGGTCGCTTTGTAGAGACAGGGCATGCGGAGTTCTATGCCCGTATACGCCAGGAGCGCTGGCAGGTGGAGCATCAGCAGATTCAGGCCACCGCGACGGCGGCAGGAATTGCGCCAGGCCACACCTTCACGTTAACCAACGCGCCGTTCTTCAGCGATAACGGTGAGTATCTGGTGACGGCCGCAGGTTACCACCTCGAAGAGAACCGCTATGCCAGCGGCGAGGGGGAAACCATTCACCGTACCGATTTCACGGTCATCCCGTCGGCGGTGGTCTACCGTCCGGCGCAGTCCACGGCGTGGCCACGCACCTACGGGCCGCAGACCGCGAAAGTGGTGGGACCGCAGGGGGAAAGTATCTGGACGGATAAATATGGCCGCGTGAAGGTGAAATTCCACTGGGACCGTCTGGCGAAGGGCGATGACACCAGCTCCTGCTGGGTACGCGTGTCGAGCGCGTGGGCGGGCCAGGGCTACGGCGGGGTACAAATCCCGCGCGTCGGCGATGAGGTGGTGGTGGACTTTATCAACGGCGACCCGGACCGTCCGATTATTACCGGCCGCGTGTATAACGACGCGAGCATGCCGCCGTGGGCGCTACCGGCTGCGGCTACGCAGATGGGCTTTATGAGCCGCACGAAAGACGGTTCCGTCGACAACGCAAACGCTCTGCGCTTTGAGGACAAAGCAGGTGCAGAGCAGGTGTGGATCCAGGCCGAGCGCAATATGGATACCAGCGTTAAAAACGATGAAACGCACAGCGTCGGCGGGGAGCGCAGCCATTATGTTAAGAAAAATGAATTGCATCGGGTGGAAGCAAACCAAATCCAGGCCGTAAAAGGCGGAACCGAAATCCTGACGGGTAAAGGCAAGCTGGATGCGGCGGTAGAGCAGTATGTCATTGCTTCCGGGACGAAGCTGCGGCTGGTCTCAGGTGAAAGCGCTATTGAGCTGAATGCTAACGGCAAGATTAACCTGATCGGCAAAGAGTTTAACTTCTTTGTTGAGGGCGATGGTTATATCACCACAGGCGGTAAGCTGCATCTGAATACCTCCGGTACAAATCCAGGTACCACGGCACCGGGAGCGGGACATAAAGGGGATATTGATGCGGCGGTGCAGGAGAAATTTACGACCAAAGGTGAGTAAGGCAGGAGCGGTGCTTGCCGCTCACTTAAAACGTTATCCGTTATGAATCTGAGTGCTGCACCGCTTCGGTTTCACCATGAAAAAACCTGACTCTCTTGCTTTAGTCTTCATTTTTCTCCAGTGGTGAGAAACGCAATACACATTCCTTAAATGACAAATAACGTGAAAAAGTGCATCCCAACATATCTCTGCTGTGCCCTGATGTTGACCTGTCTGAGCAGTTATGAAGTATTGGCTCAACAGGTTTTAGTAAAACAGGATTTTTCTGTGCAGGTAAAAGACCATACTGTCGCATTGGGCGACAGGTGGACTCATGACGTTGCGCGTAAAATCGAGGTGCCGGTTGAAGGGAATTTTGTTGGTGAGGTTCCTTTTGACGGAACCAATTATAAATTCTACCAGCATCAAAGGGCTGGGTTAGAAATATTCAGTTCCAATCTCTGGTGGGATAAAGCGGAAAGACGCGTTGATGATTATATCGTGTCGCAGATTACGCTGACGGTAGCGGATATCAAAACGCCGCGTGGTATCCATGTGGGTTCAACGACGACGGAACTGAATAAAGCATACGGTGACGGTCTGGTCGAAAATGATTCCGGGGAACGGTGGGTTTCCTATGAATTGGGTAAGAAATTGCTCTCTTTTGAGATTAAAGACAGCAAGATCGCAAAAATAACAATGAATTACGATAATGGTACTTCAGAGTGATTATGACCAGAAAATATTTGGCAGCTGCCTTGCTCGCAGCTTTATTGACTGGCACTGTTGAACCGTCATTTGCACTTGAATTATCACAGTACAATAACCTCGATACGGTAAGTCGCATCGTTGACGACAGTGCAGTGACAGACAATCTCAGGAAGGCGCTGGGCCGAGATTATGAGACGTTTATTGATAACTTTGATGTCTTTGGTGAACCGCATACCACCCCAGGTGGCGGATTGTTTGTTGAAGGCTGGCTAAAAGATCTTTATCAGGAGAACGCATCAGCTCTGGTCATCAATCCTGACGGCAAAATCTTTGCGGCCTGGGTGGTTCCGGAGTCGGACGTTATACAATATCGGTCATCTGATAATAGTCCGGATATTCATGCCGATATTCAGCAATGGGCCGCCAGATTCAAGACGATGCATTTTGCAACGAACAGCCATTCAAAACTCGCTTTTGATGGGGATTGGGCTGGCGAAATCGGGAACGATTCGACGTTAACCCTGCGTTTGGCTGAATCAGGCAACCGTATCACTGGCTCTTATTGCTATATCTCCCGGCAGGGAAATCGCATAGATTGCCCGGAAGATGATGAGCGTAATCTTAGCGGTACAATCGCTGGCAATCGTGCGAACGTTGAGTTCAACTCATCGTTTGGCGGTACGGGCGGACATGCTGTTCTGGAAATAAAGGGGAGTGAAATGGAATGGCGTTTAGCTACTCCTCCTCAAAATGGAAATTATTATGCTCCGCAGCGTTATACGTTACGTAAAGCCGCTTCGGTTCATAACGCTGAAACCAGAATACTGGATACCGAAAAATTCGCTATTTCACTGGTAAGTAAATGCGGTCAGTTTGATAGTGAATGTGACCAGATGTATTACCTCGGCGTACGGAAAAGTGATAACAGTACGATCTCTTTAAAGGGAAAAACGTTGCGCGATCCCGCAGGTAAAGTTATTGGCTCAACGTACAACAATGGCGAAATCGTTTACACCGTGACGTATTCACCCGCGAAATTGATTGTCAGCAAAGGCAGCCATATTTTAGTCGACCAGTCAGGTCATTGGCTTACAAAATAAAATAGCCAGCCAACAGGCCAGCGTGGATTGGCCATTCCTCTCTCAATAGTCATCATCCCGAGTTCACTTATGAAATACACCCTTCAGGAAGGCTCATTTTCCCTATTCCCTGCTGCCTGGCAGGATAACAGCATGAACATTATTCGTGATGACGAAAGCGGGTTGTCCGTGGTGGTCAGCCGCGGCGTTATCCCGGATGGCAGCGACTACGAACAAGAGTTCCACCGCCAGTGGGATGCGCTGCGTCCTCAGATGGGTGAGATTGCCCAGAGCGAATTCCGCAACCTAAAAGCCGGGCCTGACGGAAAAATTAACGGGCTGGAAGTCGAGACCACCTTTGACCGTAATGGCCAGCGCCTGTGGCAAAAACAGCTGGCCGTTCAGACACCGGGCAAACCGGTATTGATGATTTTTACCCTCTCGGCACTCAGAGCCTTCACCGAAGAGGACGAGGTGCGCTGGAGCGCGCTTAAGCAGAGTCTGACGCTAAACGACAACCGGAATGTGTAAGGCATGAGCGATAACAACGCGGCCCGTAAGGGCGACGAGATTATTCACTCCAGCATTTTTGCTGACATCACCAGCATTGTGGCGGAAGGTGCCGCCTATGCGGTGATCGGTGCGGCGGTGGGCGCGGCAGCCACCGTGGCTGCACCATTGCTGGGGGCGGGGGCTGCTGCCGCAGGCGTGGCGGCGATTGGTTCCAGCTGCTTGCTGAGCGGCATCATTGGCGGTGTGCTGGCAAACGTGGCGGGCATCACCGACGATATCAGCAACGCTGCGGAGGGATTGGGTAATGCACTTTTCCCGCCATCGCCTGCGGGTAAAATCACCACCGGCTCGAATAATGTTCTGACGAATGCGATCCCTGCTGCACGCGCGGCGGGCACGCTGACGCCCGCGGATACCCCTTCACCCGAACCGCAGTCTCCGGGAAGCTTTGCCGATTACGCGGGTATGCTGCTTTCCGCCGCCGGACAGTTCGGCAGTGAAATGTGGCAGCCGAGTGTGGCATCTGCTGCTGCGGGGACTTCGCCGCTGGAAGAAGACAAGGTGGCGTGCGAAAAACACTCCGGGCCGCAGTATCTGGCAGAAGGCTCCAAAAGCGTCTTCATCAACGGACAACCCGCTGTGCGTGCGAAAGATCGCACCACCTGCGAAGGCACCGTTTCCGACGATGTCTCCCCGAACGTGATCATCGGCGGCGAAACGCTGACGGTCCGCGATATCAAAAGCGGCAAAACGCCTGGGCTGGCGCTGGGGATGATTGCACTATCCTTGCTGCGCGGGCGTCCGGGCAAGATCCTGAAAAACATGCCCTGTGCGCTGGCGGCAGCCGGAGGCGGGATGCTGGCCGATATGGCCGTCAATGCCGTGTTTGGCTCCTCGCATCCGGTTCACGCCGCCACCGGCGTGAAGGTGTTGAATGACGACGACGAGCTCGACTTCTCGCTGCCGGGGCGTTTCCCGCTTCGCTGGCAGCGCAGCTATAACAGCCTGACCACCCGCGAAGGGCTGTTCGGTCTGGGCTGGGCAACTACCTTTGACAGTTATCTGACGCTGGAAGAGAACAACGCCACCTGGTTCGATGAAACCGGACGAGAGCTGACTTTTGAGCTGCCGTCGGTTGACCGCGCGTTTTACAGCATCAGCGAAGGCATCATTATCCGCCGTAATGAGAGCGGCGACGTGGCGATTGCCGACGATGATGGCGCGGTGTGGCGTCTGTATAAACCAACCCGGGCGGAGCCATCTATCCTGCGTCTGGCCTCTCTCAGCGACGAATACGGCAACGCGCTGCTGACGGAGTGGGATGAGCACGGCAGGCTGGTCGGTCTGCACGATGAGTTGCGGGCGATAGATGTCACCCTGCGCTATGAAGATGAACGTTTCCCGCAGCGAGTTACCGCTGCCAGCCATTTTGACGGTAACCAGACATGGCCGCTGATGCAGTGGCGCTACGATGCGCGCGGACAGCTGGCGAGCGCGACGGATGCTTCCGGCGTGGTGACGCGTGAATACCGCTATAACGACCACGGCCTGATGGTCTGGCATCGCCTGCCGGGCGGTCTGGAAAGTGAATACCGCTGGAAAAAATTTGACCACTGGCGCGTAGTGGAAAACCGCACCAGCACCGGGGATGGCTGCCGCTTCACCTACGATCTGGACGCCGGGCTGACCAGCGTTGAACACTACGATGGTCAGAAACGTCAGCACTACTGGAACGCGCAAAATCTGATAGTCCGCTACGTTGACGAGCGCGGCGAGAACTGGCGCTACGCGTGGGATGACAACGAGCTCCTCACGCAACGCATCGATCCGCTCGGGAACGTCGTCACCTTCGTCTACGACGACATGGGCAATCGGGTGCAGGAGATCGACGCCGACGGCAATGCCCGTACCACGACCTGGCTGGAGCACCGTGCGCTGCCGTCAGCCATCATTGAAGCCGACGGCAGTGCCACCCGGTTCTGGTACGACGAACATCACGGTCTGAAGCGCGTGGTGGACCCGATGGGGCAGACCACGCAGCTGCGAAGGGATGAGTTCGGTCAGGTGGTTGAAGAGGTGGACGCCGCCGGGAACAGCCGCTACCAGGAGTACAACGAGGCCGGACAAGTCGTGCGTGCGACGGACTGCTCTGGCCGCACGACCCGGTATCACTATCATCCGCTGGGCTGGCTGACGACTGAGATAAGCGCTGACGGTGAAGAGACCCATTACCGCTATGACGCTGCAGGGCGTCCGGTGCAGCTTGATCGCCCTGAAGGCTGGACAGAGTCGCTCAAATGGAACGAACGTGGCCTGCCTGTGAAGCATGCTGGCGCAGACGGGAAAGAAAGTGAGTTCAGATACGATGAGGCAGGGCGCTTAACCGCCACCCGCAATACCCGGGGCGAAGAGGTTCGCCGCCGCTGGGACAGCCGCGGGCGTCTGATTGCTCTGGAAAACGAAAACGGCGAAGCGTATCAGTTCCGCTGGGGCGCAGACTCGCTGCTGCTGGAAGAGGTGGGGCTCGATGGGGTGGCCTCGCAGTATCGCTACGACGCCTGCGGGCGCACGATAGCGCGTACCTTTGCCGCCGGTCATCCCGAAGCCATTACTCACGCCTTTGCCTGGAGCGCGAGCGGCCAGTTGGTCGCCCGCACCACGCCGGAAGGGCAGACCCGCTACCATTACACCCCGTCCGGGCTGTTAAGCCGGATTGGCCTGCACCCTGCGCTTTCAGCGGATGCCTGGACCACCGAGGCAGAGCAGGAGCTTGCCTTTGAATATGACGCGCTCGGTCGCGTCACGCGCGAGGCGGGCGAGCACGGCGAGCTGGCGTGGGAGTACGACGCGCTGGGCAACCGCACGTCCATCACGCTGCCGGATGGCCGCGAGCTGAAGCAGTTCTACTACGGCAGCGGGCATCTGCTCAGCATTGCCCTCGATAAACTGTCGGTCTCCGACTTTACCCGCGACGAACTTCACCGGGAGACCAGCCGCACACAGGGGCTGCTGACCACCCGCAGCGAATACGATCGTCTTGGCCGACTGCATCGCCGGGATGTCTTTACCGGCAACGCTCAGCGCCCGTCGCCGCGTCGCTGGTCCCGCCGCTGGGATTATGACTACCGCAATAACCTGGTGCGGGAAGAGCGGGACGATAACCCGTTCAGCTGGTACCGCTGGCAGTACGACAGCGCCGGACGTCTGCTCGTTCAGGACGGTACGCTGCCCGGACAGGAGCAGTGGCGCTGGGACGCTGCCGGTAACCCGCTCGAAGGATCTGCTGAGAAGGTCACGCACAACCGCCTGACGCAGCTGAACGGCATTCGCTGGCGGTATGACATTCACGGCCGCACCGTGGAGAAGGATAACGGCCAGACCCGCTGGCACTACCGCTACGACGGTGAACATCGCCTGACGGAGGTTATCAGCCAGCCGCGGGACCGCAATAAACCGCAGACGCAGGTGAGCTTCCGCTACGACCCGCTCGGACGCCGCATCAGCAAAACGCGACGCCAGATGCTGGGCGGTCAGCCAACCTGCAAGCCGGTCACAACCCGGTTTGTCTGGGAAGGGTTCCGCCTGCTGCAGGAAGTGCACGGGGATGTGCCGCTGACCTACGTCTACAGCGACCAGGACAGCTACGACCCGCTGGCACGTATTGACGGCGTGGATGCGCCGGAGATTTTCTGGTTCCACTGCCAGCCCAACGGTACGCCGGAGCGGATGACGGATATCGAGGGGCAGGTGCGCTGGGAAGGGGTGAACAGCGCCTGGGGCAAGTTGCTGCGGGAAAGCGAGACGCAGCGATCAGGATATTCTCAGAACCTGCGGATGCAGGGGCAATACCTGGACCGTGAGACAGGGCTGCACTACAATCTGTTCCGGTATTACGACCCGGACTGCGGAAGGTTTACGCAGCAGGACCCGATAGGGCTGGCGGGGGGGATAAACCTTTACCAGTATGCGCCGAATGCGCTGGGGTGGGTGGATCCTATAGGTTTAACCGCTTGCAAAAATGGGAGCCCTAAACGGTCAGTGAGAAACATGTCTTTTGCTGACTGGATTAAAAGAAAGGCAAAAGGTGGGAATAATACCCATGTGTATTTAGGATATAGAGATGGTAAACCTGTCTATGTAGGTATCAGTAAGGATGTAGATATTCGTGCTGTACAGCATGGTGAAAGATTCGACAAATTAGTTAGAATCACTGAAGAACCGTTAAATCGCGGTCATGCACGGAGCATAGAACAAGCAGTTATTCATAATAATCCCCATTTTGAGAATTCTATCAATAGCATAAGTCCGACAAGAAAGTTATACTCGGATGCTGTTTCGTGGGGTGAAAATTGGCTTAAAAAGAATGGGATTAATGTAAAATGGCCGACAAACTTACAGTAGTGTCAGGAAATGAAAAGCAAAAAAAGTGGCCTAAAGAAGGCGATGTTTTTTACTTTCAGTTAAATGATGGCCGATTAGGCTATGGTATGGTCTCCTTGGGTAAAATAGATGTCGGCCCATTCAAAAATGCTATAGTTATATATATATATAACTATTTTACATCTTCGCTTCAAGAAGATGCTGTATTGGCAAGAGATAATTTGCTATTGCCGCCAATTATTACTGATAATTCATGCTGGAAAAACGGTTGCTTCGTAACATTTAAAACTATCGAAACGAGCGAAGTGGATATCTTACCACAACATTATTTTAAAAATCCTGTCAGAAATAAAATATATGATCAGCATGGAGTGGCAATTGACTCACCGACTGAGAATATACCAATCGGTGAAGAGTCGATTCAATTCTATAAAAGCGTTATAAAATCTATAGAAAGCTTTATTAACTAATAGACTAGGCCGGGGAGATATTTCCGGTCTTTTGCTTACGCCATGATAAAAATCATAAGCATACAAACAGATACTGCCACATTAGTTATTTATGATTTGATGTCATTAAAGCATAGAATTAATGATGATGCAGATTGGTGGAGTCTTCCAGAAGATGAAGTTGAAGAAATAAATAAAGGGAATGTATTATTTCTAAATCTTGGAGATGATGGTGTCTATAAAGTTCATATTAAAAATGATGTTGATAAATATACCGGGTCACTATTTTTAAACGTACCTTCTGGAAAGGTTTTCATTGGGGCGGGAGAAGATGTCACGGGCGGAGATCTTGAGCCTGATGACTCAGATGTTATATCAGGTGAGTTTATTAATTTAAAACCTGATAGTTACAATGTTAAATATAAAAAGCATGGTTCAGACGTTCTAATTTCCTTTGCAAAAGCAACGTGTACTGAAAACTCATTAGAAGAGGGAGTTTATCTCTGAATGAAAATCCACGCCCTGGCGTGGATTTTTTCATCCAAAAAAATGTTAAATAATTAGTTCACCACGTAGCCATTTTTAACATTATTCTTTTTTCCTTCTGCACGCATCTTGCTTGCTTTTTTCGCGCCTTGCTCTCGATAAGCTGTCGGTCTCCGACTTTACCCGCGACGAACTTCACCGGGAGACCAGCCGCACCCAGGGGTTGCTGACCACCCGCAGCGAGTACGACCGCCTCGGCCGCCTGCATCGCCGGGACGTCTTCACCGGCAACGCTCAGCGCCCGTCGCCGCGTCGCTGGTCCCGCCGCTGGGATTACGACTACCGCAATAACCTGGTGCGGGAAGAGCGGGACGATAACCCGTTCAGCTGGTACCGCTGGCAGTACGACAGCGCCGGACGTCTGCTCGTTCAGGACGGTACGCTGCCCGGACAGGAGCAGTGGCGCTGGGATGCTGCCGGTAACCCGCTCGAAGGCTCTGCTGAGAAGGTCACGCACAACCGCCTGACGCAGCTGAACGGCATTCGCTGGCGCTATGACATTCACGGCCGCACCGTGGAGAAGGATAACGGCCAGACCCGCTGGCACTATCGCTACGACGGTGAACATCGCCTGACGGAGGTTATCAGCCAGCCGCGGGACCGCAATAAACCGCAGACGCAGGTGAGCTTCCGCTACGATCCGCTCGGGCGACGCATCAGCAAAACGCGACGCCAGATGCTGGGCGGTCAGCCAACCTGCAAGCCGGTCACCACCCGGTTTGTCTGGGAAGGGTTCCGCCTGCTGCAGGAAGTGCACGGGGATGTGCCGCTGACCTACGTCTACAGCGACCAGGACAGCTACGACCCGCTGGCACGTATTGACGGCGTGGATGCGCCGGAGATTTTCTGGTTCCACTGCCAGCCCAACGGTACGCCGGAGCGGATGACGGATATCGAGGGGCAGGTGCGCTGGGAAGGGGTGAACAGCGCCTGGGGCAAGCTGCTGCGGGAAAGCGAGACGCAGCGATCAGGATATTCTCAGAACCTGCGGATGCAGGGGCAATACCTGGACCGTGAGACAGGGCTGCACTACAATCTGTTCCGGTATTACGACCCGGACTGCGGAAGGTTTACGCAGCAGGACCCGATAGGTTTAAGTGGCGGTATAAATACTTACGTTTACGCCATTAATCCGCTGAATTGGGTTGATCCATTAGGATTGAAAGCGAAGTGTGCACCGACTCGAGCAAACGACCATAACCAGGCGGCATTTGGTAGGCAGTGGCAAGGAAGAGGAATTTATAAAGGCCGTGATTCCTGGTCAAACACAATGCTTAAAGAAGCCGATATTGTTTATGGTGGAGCGCCTGGGCAGTCAGGATTTTATTTCGACAAAGCCACTCTAGATGCTGCTAATGGTAGTCGACAAAAATTATGGGAAAGCTTACAAGTCCTACCTCATGAAAAATTTGGGTTTAGAAGTAAGATTCAGATGTATAGAGTCAAACGAGATGCTATTGCAGGTACGGGACAAGCTTTGTCACAAGATACTGGAATGTTTGGAAGCGGTGGCGGTACCCAATTCTTCCTTTCGAATTACAAAAAAGTTCTGGAACCTATTGGTCTTCCATTTGATATTGGGATATGAAAATGAATTTTGACGCAGTAACTGGTGTTCTTCAATTTAATAAAAGGGTGCTATTAGGACCAAGAGTTACTAAGGCAGAGTTGTTTTATAATACAAATGTAGGGTGGGAGGGGTGGCCTGAAAAAAAAGACAATGAAACAGTCTCATACAGAACTATCCTTAAAGGCGACCATGAGTTCGGAGATATATATCTCATAATTGATTTCTTGGTTCCTAATGACCCAAATTCATTAATTCGCAGTTGGCGCTTCGCCCCAGAAAAATTATTGATGGGAAAACAGAATAAACCCGAAGGGAAAGTCACCCGATGTTTAAGGGAATGGTTCAAAGCTAAATCGGCTATTGTTCTTCCTGTATCAAGGGAGTGGGGACATGTTGATGCTGCTTATGACCCTCACAACCTAACTGGAACAATTGTCTGTCACTATTGCTTAGACCATCATGAGTTGTAAGTGGAGAACTGGTAAAATCATATGATTCAATTGAAGTCGCTTATATGGTTATGTCATAGCATTTCAATATAAATTAAACAGTTGCCATTCTAAATGAGGTTTCTCGAAGATGACGGTTCGATTAACGAATGGGTGCCAAAAACAATTGAATCCAAATCCGCACCAGTCACTTATTTGGGCTTTGATAAATTAGACTCCGAACGCGCAGTCAGGGAGGCATTCTAAATCAAAGGAGCAGATAAATTGAATCCACATGATCCTTTTGATAAATCATGGAGTGATGGGCGTCTTAGGGCTGAGTTTGATACGCTTCAATTATATGAAAATGGTGTTCAGCAAGTGCGTACTCCGAGAATGTTCGGCGATATACCAGAAGCGCCACTTGAACCGTTTACTAAGGCATACCCTGAATATGGCCCAAGTAATGTTCAACAGTTTCATGCTGAAAATAGAGTTATTAATTTCGACAAGATTGATCTTCTATCCGAAGAACCATGATAAATTTACAATCTTATAATGAAGTATTAGATTTCCTGGATCTGTTTTTTCAAAAATATATTCTTGATTCTAATTGTCTACAGGATATGCAATCTATTTTAGATGGTTGTCGAAAAGAAAAAATGGTGGCTATGCGAGCTATAGACTCATGTTTTATGGAATATAGACGAAAGACTCAGGATTATAGAGTCCCTACTATTGAGGAACTGGAGATATGGAAGCAGTTGTTCAATGTATGGCAATAAAATATTAAATCAACAATCGGCAAAGATTTTTGGTTTCCTGGTGGTAAGACGTCGGGAAGTATCCCTGATGCCGTAATAGATCAAACACCTGTCGGTGATGCTTTGATTACACCAATTATAAATAGAACTATGAAAAATGAATGAAGTTATTTTTACAGGTTTTGGTGTTGACATAATCAAAAGAGATGGTGAATATTTTTTCCGATATGATACCGGAACTATTGCTATGATTGAAAAGGAGTCAAAAATTACTCCGGAAGAGGCATTGAAAGCACAGAAAAGTGAAAATGATGCTTATGAGGTTATTATAGCCACTCAGACTAGAGAAGGAAAAAACAAGCCTTTCTTTTCATAAGAATAATATATTATTATAGTGCGTGGGAAGTTAATTAATTTCATATTAAATAATGCTCTTTCATTTAAACTTGAAACTTTTCTAGATTTTAATATTTGAAAAAAGTTATCGTTTTATTTAGTGCGGTAACTATTGTTATAGAGTTAATTTCTTTGTAACACTCAATGGTAACCCGCAGGTTTATAGTTATCAAGTAATTTGAGGTTTGACTATGATTGAAAATCTCATTTGTATTAAAGAAAATGACCTGCTTCAATGGGCATGTGGTGAAAGTAACATACTGGTTAGTATGCCATTTTTAGACTATGCAATGGTCGACTCGACACGCCAGTTAGTCTTTGCGTTAAGCGAGTCAAAGCCACTACCAACCGTTTTGACCATCTTCAATGCGCAGGGTGAAAAACTATTTTGGTCTGCGCCTCCTGAAGGCGCAGCTTTCTATTACTTAACTTTCAACCTGTCAAAGGAAGTGGTTGTGGTCTGTAGCTATGCGGAAAAGCAAAATGGCTGGCATGATTGGTTTTATTCCTGGGATATGAAGCGTAACGCGTTGTCTCTATTGGGCCCCGCGTATTAACATCAAAAGCGCCAAAAAATGATAACAATAACCGGTGGCAAAAGAGGGCTGCATAAGCAGTTTCAACAAGCGGTTTAAAACAGAGCTGAGAGGCAAAGGATGAGCACGGTTTACATTGTCATTTTAACCTATATCAAACCACTGGAAGAGATTGACGCAGCGATACCTGCTCATGTTGAGTGGCTAAAAAAGGGGTATTCTGAGGGGATATTTCTGGCATCGGGTAGACGGATCCCAAGAAACGGTGGGGTCATTCTCGCGAAATGTGAGAGTTTTGCCTCTCTTGAGGAGCGCTTACGTGAGGATCCTTTTCAGGTCTTAAAGCTTGCGACTGCTGAAATCATTCCTTTTGAACCCAGCATGAAAACAGAACTCTTAGACAGTGTGTTTTGACCCCGCAATAAAAAAATCCACGCCAGGGCGTGGATTTTTTTCATTCAAGACGAATCAGACGTTAAACAGGAAGTTCATCACATCGCCATCTTTAACGATATAATCTTTCCCTTCCGCACGCATCTTGCCCGCTTCTTTCGCGCCTTGCTCACCCTTGTAGGTGATGAAGTCTTCAAACGCGATTGTCTGCGCACGAATAAAGCCTTTCTCGAAGTCAGTGTGGATTTTACCAGCCGCCTGAGGCGCAGTTGCACCTACAGGGATGGTCCACGCACGTACTTCTTTCACGCCAGCGGTGAAGTAGGTCTGCAGGTTCAGCAGTTCATAGCCTGCGCGGATCACGCGGTTCAGGCCCGGCTCTTCCAGACCCAGCTCAGCCATAAACTCTTCACGGTCAGCGTCGTCCAGCTCGGCGATGTCGGATTCAACGGCAGCGCACACCGCCACAACCACAGAACCTTCAGCCGCCGCGATTTCACGCACTTTGTCGAGGTACGGGTTATTCTCGAAACCGTCTTCGTTAACGTTGGCGATGTACATGGTTGGTTTCAGGGTCAGGAAGCTCAGGTATTTGATTGCCGCTTTGTCTTCTTCAGTCAGGTTTTTCAGCGCGCGCAGCATGCCTGCGTTTTCCAGCTGTGGCAGACATTTTTCCAGCGCAGCCAGTTCCGCTTTCGCGTCCTTGTCGCCGCCTTTGGCTTTCTTCTGCACGCGGTGAATTGCGCGTTCGCAGGTGTCGAGATCAGAGAGCGCCAGCTCGGTGTTGATAACGTCGATGTCGTCAGCCGGATCCACTTTGTTGTTTACGTGGATAATGTTGTCGTTCTCGAAGCAGCGCACAACGTGACCGATCGCTTCGGTTTCACGAATATTGGTCAGGAACTGGTTACCCAGACCTTCACCTTTGGATGCGCCTTTTACCAGGCCCGCGATATCCACGAATTCCATGGTGGTTGGCAGAATGCGCTGCGGCTTCACGATTTCCGCGAGCTGGTCCAGACGCGGGTCCGGCATTGGTACAACACCGGTGTTAGGTTCGATGGTACAGAACGGGAAGTTCGCCGCTTCGATACCCGCTTTGGTAAGCGCGTTAAACAGGGTGGATTTGCCCACGTTTGGCAGACCGACGATACCGCATTTGAATCCCATTTCTAAATCACCTTAATATCTTGATAATCAATCCGTTAATGATAACCGATTGATGAAAAGTAAATAACTACGCCTATTATACACGTAACCCGCATGACGCGCGGTAAAAAAGCCGGATCTGGCGGATTATTGCGCTTTGAAAGCGTGTAAGCGGTTTGTCGCTTTGGTTAACCCATCTTTCAGCCAGATTTCAGTGCAGCGAGCCGCTTCGTCTACCGCCTCGTCAATCAGTTTCTGCTCAGAAACCGGGGGTTTACCGAGTACGAAACCAACAACTTTGTTTTTATCGCCCGGATGACCGATTCCCACGCGCAAACGGTGGAAATTCGGGTTATTGCCCAGCTTGCTGATAATATCTTTTAGACCGTTGTGGCCACCGTGCCCGCCGCCCAGTTTGAATTTTGCCACACCAGGCGGGAGATCCAGCTCATCGTGTGCCACCAGAATTTCATCCGGGTTGATACGATAAAACGTTGCCATCGCCGCCACGGCTTTACCGCTCAGGTTCATAAAGGTGGTTGGCACCAGCAGACGAACATCAGCGCCAGCAAGGTTGATACGTGAGGTATAGCCAAAGAATTTAGGTTCTTCACGCAAAGGAGCACGTAACCGCTCGGCCAGGAGATCGACGTACCATGCCCCGGCATTATGGCGTGTTGCCGCATACTCTGCGCCTGGGTTGGCGAGGCCGACAATCAGTTTAATCGTCACGATTCAATTCCTAATGGGTTCCAGATCTGGCGCGAAGTTTACTGTCTGACGAGCCGCTTGACAAAATTCTGCGATCTTCACAGCGGAATACGAATAATTTCTTATTTGAACAATTAGAATTTCAAGCTGTTCAACGTCTTATTTGTAAACTTTTGTTTGGATGTGATCGGTAATTGTGATCATTCACGCAACTCATAAAAGAGGCGTTGTCTATACTTTACACACAAGGATTAGGGGCTTTTCCCCTGACAACCCAAAGTTCCGGAGGTGACACATGAAACGCAAAAACGCTTCGTTATTCGGTAACGTGCTGATGGGGTTGGGACTGTTCGTGATGGTAGCCGGCGTGGGTTATTCAATTTTAAACCAACTGCCGCAGCTTGACCTCCCGCAATACTTCGCGCACGGCGCGATATTGAGCATCTTCATTGGTGCGGTATTGTGGCTGGCAGGGGCTCGCATGAGCGGCCGTGAGGAAGTGTGTGACAAATACTGGTGGGTGCGCCACTACGACAAGCGCTGTCGTCGCGACCAGCACAAGCACAGTTAGTGCGACGATAAAGAACACCGAAACGGCTCCCGAGGGAGTCGTTTTTTTTGCACGGACATGAAGCAGGAACCGCATATGATGAAGGGAATATGGATGGTGCCTGCCGTGCTTGCATCGCTCCAGCAGGCCACCCGGGTGATGATGCAGAGACGTTATTCTGCATCAGGCCACTCACAGATCCGCTAATGCGGCTTCACGGTTAGGGTAGAAGGAGAGTCGGCCAGGGATTGGCTGCACGCCCGCGCGCGCCATGGTGCGTAGAGGCTGGAATTCCAGGTTACTCACGCGCAGCTCACAGCCTTCCGGCAGACGTTTCACAAAGCGCTGGAAGGCATCCAGGCCACCGGCATCCAGCACCGGAACGGCATCCCATTTAAGCACCACAATCCGTTTACCCGCGATGCGGGATTCGAGATCGCTGAACAGCCCCTCCGCGGCGGCAAAGAACAGCGGGCCAATCACGCGCAGAACCAGCACATCGTCAGGCACTTCGACGTTCACCGGGGAAAGACGCGTCATCTGCGCAATACGACGCATAAACAGCAGGGACGCCAGCACAATCCCGACGCTGATGGCAATGACCATATCAAACAGCACGGTCAGCGACATACAAAGCAGCATCACGATAATGTCGTCTTTCGGTGCGCGACGCAGCAGGTTCACCACCTTATGCGCCTCACTCATGTTCCAGGCCACCATCAGCAGCAGGGCGGCCATGGCAGAAAGCGGTAGCCAGGAGAGCAGCGGAGCAAGGATAAGCAGGGCGAGGATCACCAGCGCGGAGTGGATCACTGCCGAAATGGGGGATGTTGCCCCGGCACGCACGTTTGCCGCGGAGCGTGCGATGGCTGCCGTTGCAGTGATGCCGCCAAAGAACGGTGCGATAAGGTTACCCAGACCCTGACCAACGAGCTCGCTGTTAGCTTTATGCTTCGTTCCCGTCATGCCGTCCAGTACCACCGCGCAGAGCAGAGATTCAATGGCCCCCAGCATTGCCATTGAGAAGGCTGCGGGAAGGAGGGCGCGCAGGGAATCCCAGCTTAGCGTGAAGCTGGAACCGGGCATATCCCACGGCAACACCAGCTGCGGTAACAGCTGCGGAATACCGCTTCCCTGTGAACCGTCCGCCAGAACATAGTGGAACTGCGAGCCGATAGTAGCGACATGGCCACCGAACATATTGACGATGGCCATTACCGCGCAGCCTAGCAGCAGTGCGGGCAGATGGCCAGGAAGACGAATGCCCAGACGAGGCCACACAATCAGTGTACCCAGCGTCACAATCCCGATGGCGGCGTCGCCCAGGTTGGCGGTCGGCAGCGCCATAAATAGCGCACCGACTTTTTGCAGATAGTGTTCAGGTACGTGAGCCATCTGCAGGCCCAGGAAGTCCTTGATCTGCATGGTTCCGATGGTGATACCAATCCCGGAGGTGAACCCCAGCGTCACGGAAAGGGGAATGTATTCTATCAACCTGCCAAAACGGGCCAGACCAAACAAAATCAAAAAGACGCCGGACATCAGGGTGGCAACCAGCAGGCCTGCCAGGCCAAACTGCTGGGAAACCGGGTAGAGGATCACCACAAAGGCAGCGGTCGGGCCAGAGACGCTAAAGCGTGAACCACCGGTCAGGGCAATGACGATCCCGGCAACGGCCGAAGTATAAAGGCCATACTGTGGTGCAACGCCGCTGCCAATCGCCAGCGCCATTGCCAGCGGAATGGCGATAATGCCGACGGTGATCCCGGCTATCAGGTCACGTACAAAGCGTGACGAGGTGTATTTCTCTTTCCAGCAAGCGTCGATGAGGGCGCGAAAGGGCAGAACATGTGAGGAGGTTACGTTTTTCACAATTATCTATCTTCCAGATGCGCATCATCTGTCATGTGAATGGCAGGTGAAGGAGGCATTGATCATACAAATAAATATTAAAGACAAAAAAACCCGCCGCAGCGGGTTTTTTGGCCGTGCTCGATTAGTGTTCGAACATAGCTGAGATGGATTCTTCGTTGCTGATACGACGAATCGCTTCGGCCAGCATCCCGGACAGGGTCAAAGTACGCACGTTTGGCAGCGCTTTGATTTCGTCACTCAGTGGGATGGTATCGCACACCACAACTTCGTCAATGACGGAGTTACGGAGGTTGTTTACCGCGTTACCGGAGAAGATCGGGTGAGTTGCGTAAGCGAATACGCGCTTGGCACCACGTTCTTTCAGTGCTTCTGCAGCTTTACACAGCGTACCGCCGGTATCGATCATGTCGTCAACCAGCACGCAGTCACGGCCAGCTACGTCACCGATGATATGCATCACCTGAGAAACGTTAGCGCGCGGACGACGTTTGTCGATGATCGCCATATCGGTATCGTTCAGCAGCTTCGCGATAGCACGAGCACGTACCACGCCGCCGATGTCCGGAGAAACCACAATTGGGTTGTCCAGGTTCAGTTGCAGCATGTCTTCCAGCAGAATAGGGCTGCCGAATACGTTATCAACCGGGACGTCGAAGAAGCCCTGGATCTGCTCTGCGTGCAGGTCAACGGTCAGTACGCGGTCAACGCCGACGCTGGACAGGAAGTCAGCGACAACTTTGGCGGTGATAGGTACACGTGCAGAACGAACACGGCGGTCCTGACGGGCATAGCCGAAGTAAGGGATTACAGCAGTGATACGGCCTGCTGAAGCACGACGCAGCGCGTCGACCATAACAACCAGTTCCATCAGGTTGTCATTTGTTGGAGCACAGGTGGACTGGATGATGAAAATATCACCACCGCGTACATTTTCGTTAATTTGTACGCTGACTTCGCCGTCGCTAAAGCGACCTACGGCGGCGTCGCCGAGGGAAGTGTACAGGCGGTTGGCAATACGTTGTGCTAGTTCCGGGGTGGCGTTACCAGCAAAAAGCTTCATATCAGGCACGAGAAGAACCTCAGGCATGCGTCCAGTGGTGGATAGCGTTCGCCGCAAACTGTGCGGGCCAGGCGAATACTACCCAGGCGGTGTATTAAAGAGCGCGATGCAACGTCTGGAACAGGGTGACGTTGTCACCGAAACTCAGTCTGCGCCAGAATGGCCTGCTGTAGGGGAGAGGTGTTCATCCCACGCGCTACAAAACCATGCAGCCAAACCGGCGCTTGCTCAAGCACCTGACGAGCGGCGGATTCGGTGTCAAATTCAGCAAAGACACAGGCCCCTGTACCAGTCAGGCGCGACGGCGCGTATTCTAACAGCCAGGAAAGCACCGCATCAACCTCGCGAAAACGTTTTCTTGCGATATCCTCGCAATCGTTGCTGAATTCACAATTTAATAACGTTTCTATTGACCGAACCGGAGTATCTCTTTTCAGGTCAGGATCTTTAAAGATGACCGGGGTCGGAATGCTCACGCCGGGATGGGCAACGAGATACCATTTTTCCGGCGGCTCGACCGGAGAGAGGATCTCACCTACACCTTCGGCAAATGCCGCATGACCACGAATAAACACCGGTACATCCGCGCCCAGCGTCAATCCTAAGGCTGCCAGTTCGTCCGTCGACAGCCCACAACCCCAGAGATGGTTCAGAGCAACCAGCACGGTTGCGGCATTGGATGAGCCTCCACCGAGACCGCCACCCATTGGCAGACGTTTCTCAATGCGGATATCTGCGCCGCTTCCTGTCGGTAGTCGTCCGGCGTCAGTTGCCGCTTTCATCAGCAGGCGCGCCGCGCGGACAATCAGGTTGTCCTCATGCGCAACACCTTCGACAGGCGTCAGCAGGCAAACCTGCCCGTCCTGACGCAGCTCAATCGAGATTGTGTCGCCATAGTCAATAAACTGAAACAGCGTCTGCAGGGTGTGATAGCCATCAGCACGCTGGCCGGTGATGTATAAAAACAGGTTTAGTTTTGCCGGAGAGGGCCAGTGGGTCATCATTTAACGATCCAGTTGTCCATTTTCAGCTTGATACGCTGGCTGCCCTGGGTCAGTTCCATATTCGATGGCAGAGAAGGTTTACTGTTGCTGTCATAGGCGCTGTACACCACTTTCCAGGTTTTGCCATTCTGCGCGTAATTCACCTGGCTCAGACGGTACTGATCGTCAAGCTGGTAGTCGGTGGCATCCCCCGGCAGGCCAAGGATCCACTGGCGCAGGCTGTTGAGCGGAATAGGCATTCCCGTCAGCTTACCAATCATCTCTTCGGCATCTGTCGCGGTGTAATGCTGGCCTTTGTTATCGGTGATCTGCGCTTCGCCCGGTTTCGCGATAAGCTCCAGTTCGGTGCTGCCCAGCGGGTTCAGCAGCAGCAGACGGTAGTTGTCCTGGCCTGTTTGCTGCCAGAAGAAACGCGCATAAACCTTTTGTTCGTCAGAGAGATACGCGAAAGCGCCGCGAGTCTGGTACTGGCTCAAATTACGGACGTCCTGCTGGTGTTGACGCCACTGCGGAGAATCAGGGCTTTTGCCTGGGCCTTTTGGTTGGGTGACAGTACAGGCGGTCAGAACCAGTGCGGCCAGCGGCAGCAGGCGAATCAGTCGGGTCATAATGAGGACAAATCCTTGAGATACGTTGCAGTTATAACTGTTAATGCTAGCGTTGAAGGGCCCCACCGTCTACGTTCAAATTATCTCAAAGCGCGATGTAACCTATTACTCCGAAAGGGGGCAGTCTCTTTTATTGATCTCGCGCATCCTGTATGATGCGTTCTGCTAACCTTATTAACGCTGGTACTACTCCCGCTCAACATGACCTTATTAGCACTCGGCATTAACCACAAAACAGCCCCGGTTTCGCTGCGAGAACGCGTAACGTTTTCGCCAGACACGCTTGACCTGGCGCTGGACAGCTTGCTTGCACAACCTATGGTGCAGGGTGGCGTGGTGCTCTCGACGTGCAACCGTACCGAGCTTTATTTGAGTGTGGAAGAGCAGGATAACCTGCACGAGGCGCTGATCCGCTGGCTATGCGACTACCACAATCTCAACGAAGACGAACTGCGCAATAGCCTGTACTGGCATCAGGACAATGATGCCGTCAGCCATCTGATGCGCGTGGCCAGCGGGCTGGATTCGCTGGTTCTCGGCGAGCCGCAAATTCTGGGGCAGGTGAAAAAAGCGTTTGCAGATTCGCAAAAAGGGCATCTGAAGGCCAGTGAGCTGGAACGTATGTTCCAGAAGTCATTCTCCGTGGCTAAGCGTGTGCGAACCGAAACCGACATTGGTGCCAGTGCGGTTTCTGTTGCTTTCGCGGCCTGCACCCTTGCACGCCAAATCTTTGAATCCCTGTCGACCGTTACCGTGATGCTGGTGGGTGCGGGCGAAACCATCGAACTTGTCGCGCGCCATCTGCGCGAACATAAAGTGAAAAAGATGATTATCGCCAACCGTACCCGCGAACGTGCTCAGGTGCTGGCGGACGAAGTGGGCGCAGAGGTGGTGGCGTTAAGCGACATTGATGAACGCCTGAAAGAGGCGGACATTATTATCAGCTCTACCGCCAGCCCACTGCCGATCATCGGTAAAGGGATGGTGGAGCGTGCGCTGAAATCCCGTCGTAATCAGCCGATGCTGCTGGTGGATATCGCCGTCCCGCGCGATGTTGAGCCAGAAGTCGGTAAACTGGCTAACGCCTATCTTTACAGCGTGGACGACCTGCAAAGTATCATTTCGCACAACCTTGCCCAGCGTAAAGCGGCGGCAGTGCAGGCTGAAACCATTGTTGAGCAGGAAACCAGTGAGTTTATGGCCTGGCTGCGCGCGCAAAGCGTCAGCGAGACCATCCGCGAGTACCGCGGGCAGGCGGAGCAGGTGCGTGATGACCTGACAGCCAAAGCGTTAGCGGCCCTGGAACAGGGCGGCGACGCACACGCTATTATGCAGGATCTGGCATGGAAACTGACCAACCGCCTGATCCATGCCCCAACCAAATCTCTTCAGCAGGCTGCCCGTGACGGGGATGATGAACGCCTGACTATTCTGCGCAACAGCCTCGGGCTGGAATAGCGCCCTATACCCATTTTCTAAGACAAGGTGCACTTACGCCTATGAAGCCTTCTATCGTCGCTAAACTGGAAGCTCTGCACGAGCGCCATGAGGAAGTACAGGCGCTGCTCGGTGATGCCGGGACCATTGCGGACCAGGAACGTTTTCGCGCGCTCTCTCGCGAATACGCGCAGTTAAGTGATGTTTCTAAATGCTTTACTGACTGGCGACAGGTTCAGGAAGATATTGAAACTGCGCAGATGATGCTTGATGACCCTGAAATGCGCGAAATGGCGCAGGAAGAGTTGCAGGATGCGAAAGTGCGTTCGGAAGAGATGGAACAGCAGCTCCAGGTGCTGTTGCTGCCAAAAGATCCGGACGATGAACGTAACGCATTTGTGGAAGTCCGCGCCGGTACCGGTGGTGATGAAGCGGCCCTGTTTGCCGGGGATCTGTTCCGCATGTACAGCCGCTACGCTGAATCGCGCCGCTGGCGTGTGGAGATCATGAGCGCCAACGAAGGCGAGCATGGTGGTTTTAAAGAAGTGATCGCGAAGATCAGCGGCGACGGCGTATACGGTCGTCTCAAGTTTGAATCTGGCGGTCATCGTGTACAGCGCGTACCTGCCACCGAATCGCAGGGGCGTATTCATACGTCAGCCTGTACCGTTGCGGTCATGCCGGAGCTGCCGGAAGCGGAACTGCCGGACATCAACCCGGCGGACCTGCGTATTGATACCTTCCGTTCCTCCGGAGCGGGTGGTCAGCACGTAAACACCACCGACTCCGCCATCCGTATTACCCACCTGCCGACCGGTATTGTCGTTGAATGTCAGGACGAACGTTCGCAGCATAAAAACAAAGCCAAAGCGCTTTCCGTGCTCGGTGCGCGTATCCACGCGGCAGAAATGGCAAAACGCCAGCAGGCAGAAGCGTCTACCCGCCGTAACCTGCTGGGCAGCGGCGACCGCAGCGACCGTAACCGCACCTACAACTTCCCGCAGGGGCGCGTGACCGACCACCGCATCAACCTGACGCTTTACCGTCTGGACGAAGTGATGGAAGGCAAGCTGGATATGCTGATTGAGCCTATTGTGCAGGAATACCAGGCCGATCAGCTGGCGGCGCTGTCCGAGCAGGAATAATGGATTTCCAGCGCTGGTTACGCCAGGCCGTCGGTGAGCTTTCAGAAAGTGAGAGTCCAAAACGCGACGCCGAAATCTTGCTTGAGCATGTGACGGGGAAACCGCGCACGTATCTGCTGGCTTTTGGGGAAACACAGCTGGTTTCTGAGCAGGAGGCGCAACTCGCCATACTGCTTGCCCGTCGTAAGGCCGGTGAGCCGGTGGCGCATCTGGTTGGAGAGCGGGAATTCTGGTCGTTACCTTTGTACGTTTCGGCAGCGACCCTGATCCCACGCCCGGACACCGAGTGTCTGGTCGAGCAGGCGCTGGCGCGTTTACCGGCTAGCGCCAGTCGAATCCTCGATCTTGGTACTGGCACGGGCGCTATTGCACTGGCGATTGCCAGTGAACGCCCGGACTGTGATGTGACGGCAGTGGATGTGATGCCAGACGCGGTAGCGCTGGCAAAGCGTAACGTGGACAGGCTCGGCCTGACTAATGTCACCGTACTGCACAGCAGCTGGTTTAGCGCGCTGGAAAATCACACGTTTGGGATGATTGTCAGCAACCCTCCTTACATTGACGAACATGATCCGCATCTTGCGCAGGGAGATGTCCGTTTCGAACCGCTGACGGCCCTGGTCGCCGCTAACGAGGGACTGGCCGATCTTGATCACATTGTGACAACGTCACGGAAGCATTTAGTTCGCGGCGGCTGGCTGCTGGTGGAGCACGGCTGGACGCAGGGAGAAGCCGTGCGGGCGCTGTTTACGCAAGCAGGCTACACCGCAGTGGAAACCTGCCGCGACTACGGCGGCAACGAACGTCTGACGCTGGGGCAGTGGTGATGAGCCTGTTTACTGTGCTTATTTCCGCTCACCTGATTTCCGTTGCGCTGACCATCGGTTTTTTCATCGTGCGCTACTGGTGGCGTTACAGCAACAATCCGCTGATGGATGCCCGCTGGGTGCGTGTCGCACCGCACTGTATCGATACGGTTCTGTTCCTGACTGGCGCCGGACTCATGTGGAAGACCGGCTATCTGCCATTTACTGATAAAGGCGCATGGCTGACTGAAAAGCTGTTTGGCGTTATCATCTATATCGTTTTGGGTTTTATCGCGCTTGGGCGTCGTCGTCCGCGCAGCCAGCAGGTGGGATTTATTGCCTTTCTGCTGGGTCTGGTGGTGCTGTACATCATCATTAAACTCGCCACCACAAGAATACCGTTACTGGGGTAAGTCATGAAGTCCTTAGCCGATTTCGAATTTAATAAAGTGCCGCTTTGCGATGGCATGATCCTGATTTCGGAGATGATCCGTGACGATTTTACGTCGCAGTATGTCTACGATGAGCTGGAAAATCTGGTCAGCCTGGCGCGTGAAGAGATTAATCAGGCGCGTCCGCAGGACTGGCAATTAGAGAAGCTTTTGGAACTTTTCTACGGCGAATGGGGTTTCTGCGACACGCGTGGCGTGTATCGCCTGTCTGACGCATTATGGCTGGATCAGGTCTTAAAAAATCGTCAGGGCAGTGCCGTTGCGCTGGGCTCTATTTTGCTGTGGGTCGCACACCGTCTGGATATTCCACTGGTGCCGGTCATCTTCCCGACGCAGATGATCCTGCGTGCCGAGTGGCTGGATGGTGAGATGTGGCTCATTAATCCGTTTAACGGCGACACGCTGGATGAGCATACGCTGGACGTCTGGCTGAAAGGCAATATCAGCCCGGTGGCCGAGCTTTTTAACGAAGATCTCGACGAGGCGGATAACTCAGAAGTGATCCGCAAGCTGCTGGATACGCTGAAATCAGCGCTGATGGAAGAGCGTCAGATGGAACTGGCTTTGCGTGCCAGTGAAGTGCTGCTGCAGTTTAATCCGGAAGATCCGTATGAAATTCGCGACCGTGGGCTTATTTATGCTCAGCTCGATTGTGAACACGTCGCGCTGAATGATTTGAGTTATTTCGTGGAACAATGTCCGGAAGATCCGATTAGCGAAATGATTCGCGCGCAGATCAACGCGATCTCGCACAAACAAATTACACTGCATTAATCTTAATTCCGATTCACACCTGAATAAGGCGATCCTATGAAACAAAAAGTGGTTAGCATTGGTGATATCAACGTGGCAAACGACCTGCCGTTCGTGCTGTTTGGCGGTATGAACGTGCTGGAATCCCGCGATCTCGCTATGCGTATCTGCGAACACTACGTGACTGTGACCCAGAAACTGGGTATCCCGTACGTGTTTAAAGCCTCTTTTGACAAAGCCAACCGCTCCTCCATCAACTCTTACCGTGGCCCGGGCCTGGAAGAGGGAATGAAAATTTTCCAGGAGCTGAAACAGACCTTTGGCGTGAAAGTGATCACCGACGTGCATGAAGCCGCTCAGGCGCAGCCTGTGGCCGATGTGGTAGATGTTATCCAACTGCCGGCGTTCCTGGCTCGCCAGACTGACCTGGTTGCCGCGATGGCGAAAACCGGTGCGGTGATCAACGTGAAGAAACCACAATTCGTGAGCCCGGGTCAGATGGGCAACATCGTCGATAAGTTTATCGAAGGTGGCAACGACAAAGTTATTCTGTGCGATCGTGGTTCAAACTTCGGTTACGACAACCTGGTTGTGGATATGCTGGGCTTCAGCGTGATGAAGAACGTCTCTAATCAGTCTCCGGTGATCTTCGACGTGACGCACGCACTGCAGTGCCGCGATCCGTTTGGTGCAGCGTCCGGCGGACGCCGTGCCCAGGTTACCGAGCTTGCGCGCGCCGGTATGGCAACCGGCCTGGCGGGTCTGTTTATCGAAGCGCATCCGGATCCGGCTAACGCGAAATGTGACGGTCCATCCGCGCTGCCGCTGGATAAGCTCGAGCCGTTCCTGAAACAGATCAAAGCGATTGACGATCTGGTGAAGAGCTTCGACGAGCTGGATACCAGCAACTAATAAAAAAACCCGCTTCGGCGGGTTTTTTTATGGGGCATATTGCCGGGTGGCGCTTCGCTTGCAGGGCAAAAAGGCTACGCAAATATCGTCATCAGATACGCAATAAACAAGGCCATATGCGCTGCACCGTTCAGCACGTTGGTGCGTCCCGTCGAGAACGAAATCTGACACAACAACAGTGATGCCACCATCACGATCATCTCTGGCGCACCCAGCGCAAACTGCAGCTCATTACCGGTCATAAAAGCAATCAGCGTCACCACTGGTACGGTAAGTGAAATCGTCGCCAGCACGGAGCCGAAAAACAGGTTCATTGCGCGTTGCACCTGATTATTCAGTACCGCTTTCAGCGCGCCCAGTCCTTCAGGGGACAGAATCAACAGCGCTACCAGGAAGCCGGTAAAGGCCACCGGCGCGTTCAACTCGGTTAACAGCGTCTCCAGCGGATTGGCGTTCATCTTGGTCACCGCGATAACCGCAATCAGATGCACGATCAGCCAAACCGTGTGCCACGCGCTGCTGTGGGCCGACGGTTTACCGTGATGCGGGTCGTCATCGTCGCTGTCGTCTTCATGCTCATACACAAACAGACTCTGGTGCGTTTTGGTCTGAATCAGCAGGAATACGCCGTACATGGCCGCGGAAATCAGCGCAACCAGCAATGCCTGACCGGTGGAAAAGTTCGCACCCGGCAGCGCCATCGGGAACACCAGCACGATAATCGCCAGCGGGAAGAGGGCAATCAGATACTGTTTAATGCCGAACAGGTTCATATACTGGGTCGCGAATTTACGACCACCCAATAACAGCGAGAAGCCCACCAGACCGCCTGTCACAATCATAATGATTGAGTAGAGCGTATCGCGCATCAGCGTCGGTGCGGCATCACCGGTCGCCATCAGCGCGGAGATCAGGCTAACTTCGAGGATAACAACGGAAAGACTAAGAATTAACGAACCGTACGGCTCGCCCAGACGGTGGGCTAATACGTCGGCATGGCGAACGACGCTAAAGGCGCTGGTTAAAATACCAACCAGAGCAAGAATATTGATACCAACCACCACTGGCAGTGACTGACTGCTTCCCCAGAAGAGCAGCACAGCCAGTGCAAGAACCGGGAAAATGAGTGACGTCTCCTTGTGGCGGGTCTTTACCGCCTCGTGTGTTGCTGTCATGTGCTTCTCCATCAATGCAGGTGCTTGTAATTATAGATAGATTTTTGAGGTCATTAAACTAACAGATCTCTGTTAAATACCCCTAAATTTTTACTTAGTTTTACCCTTTGTGGTAATTTTTATCTTTGATGCATATAAGATGCGATCTTCATTAAATATATTTTAAATATCATTGCATTATGAATGTAATGTCTTCAGAAATTTTTACCGACTGGCACCATGACATATCGTCGTCCACACTTATCTCTTTAACCAAAAGAGAGGTTAGCGATGCCCTATAAAACGAAACGCGAATTACCTGATAACGTGCAAAACGTGCTGCCCGCGCATGCACAGGATATCTACAAAGAAGCGTTTAATAGCGCCTGGGAACAATACAAAGATAAAGAAGATCGCCGGGATGATGCCAGCCGTGAAGAGACGGCGCACAAAGTCGCCTGGGCCGCAGTAAAACATGAATATGAGAAAGGAGGCGACGATAAATGGCATAAAAAGAAATAGCCGTGAAATTATTCGCTGCCTTCATTTTGACTTTTCAGGCGGTTGAACTTCCGTTGTATTGCAACTGGTCCGCTAATTGCTTATCGTTATTTGACTGCTGGCAAAATGACCAGCACATAATGCCGGGAAGGCGAATTACAGATGTCGCAAGGAAGCATGCAGTGGCGGAGGTGTAAAGTGTTAACGCGTGATTTCTTAATGAAGGCAGATTGTAAGACGGCATTTGGTGCTATTGAGGAATCGCTTCTCTGGTCGGCTGAACAACGTGCGGCGTCACTCGCTGCCACGCTTGCCTGCCGCCCGGATGATGGCCCGGTATGGATTTTTGGCTACGGCTCTCTGATGTGGAACCCGGCTCTGGAATTTGTCGAATCGGCAACGGGAACGCTGCCGGGCTGGCACCGCGCATTTTGCCTGCGTCTGACGGCCGGGCGTGGCAGCGCGTGTCAACCTGGGCGCATGCTTGCACTGAAAGAGGGCGGACGCACCACGGGTGTGGCATATCGCCTTCCGGACGCCACGCTGGAAGAGGAGCTCACGCTGCTCTGGAAGCGCGAGATGATTACCGGCTGCTATATGCCGAGCTGGTGCAAGCTGGAACTGGACGACGGACGTACCGTCAATGCACTGGTCTTTATTATGGACCCGCGCCATCCGCTGTATGAAGCGGATACCCGTACGCAGGTGATTGCCCCGCTGATTGCTGCCGCCAGTGGCCCGTTGGGTACTAATGCGCAATATCTCTTCTCTCTTGATGACGAACTGACCCGCCTCGGTATGAAGGACGACTGTCTGAACGAACTGGTGGTGAAGGTGAAGGCACTTCTGGAAGGGAACCCGCTCAACAGCTCGCTGCGACCGGGTTTTGCCTGAGAATACGCCCGGCTCGCCGGGCGTTTAATGTCATGCTGCTACGTAGCTGACAGAATGCTCCAGTGACTGACTGTGGCTGTCGATCAACACATCCCACGTGCCGGTATAGGGCACCGTAAGCCAGGCTTTATCATCCTGCACGGTCAGAATATCTGCCTGCGATTGTTTTTGTGCTTTTGAACTCATCAGATGAATACGGCAGCGCTCTGAACAACGAACCACTACCGTATCCCCGCCAAACAGTTTCAAACTTGTTTTTACCAGTGCCATTTTTTACCCCGTAGTCTTAAACAACGCTCTCCCTGCTGCCATATCCGAGCGTGATATTGTTCACAATTCACTCATGGCATAACACCAAAGGGGAGGGGCCGGGATGCTGATTTTGATCAAAAAATGGCATAACGATTAAACAAAAATGACAAAATCCCTAAAAATTTCAGCTGGCGCGCGTTTTACCCGCTAAACGCGCGCCGGGATAAAATTAAATGCGGAAATGTCCGGCGGTTTCAGCAAGGTCACCCGCCTGGCTCTGCAGGGCGCCCGCGGCGGCGGCGGATTGCACAACCAGCTCGGCGTTCTGCTGTACCATTCTGTCGAGATGGGTTACCGCATGGTTGATCTCATGGATACCTTTCATTTGCTCGCTGGTGGCGATGGAGATTTCACGCATGATGCCCGAGACGCTGCCGATGCTGGCGCGGATTTCATTCATGCTTTCCCCTGCCAGATGCACGTAACGGGAGCCCGTTGCCACGCTGTCAGTGGTGGAATCGATAAGCGATTTGATCTCTTTCGCCGCCTGAGCGCTACGGCTTGCCAGGTTACGCACCTCTCCTGCCACCACGGCAAACCCACGCCCTTGTTCCCCGGCTCGTGCTGCTTCCACCGAGGCGTTCAACGCCAGAATATTGGTCTGGAAGGCAATGCCGTCAATTACGCTGGTGATATCGCCAATTTTTGCGGATGCCACTTCGATGGACTGCATGGTGCTGATTGCCTGCGATACCACCTCTCCACCGCGCGCCGCGGCCGCTGAGGCTTTGCTCGCCTGGTCGTTGGCTTCTGCTGCCGATTCATTCGACTGCGTCACGGAGGCGGTGATCTGCTCCACGGCACTGGCGGTCTCGCGCAGGCTGGATGCCGCCTGTTCGGTGCGTCCGGAAAGATCCTGGTTACCAGCCGCAATTTCCTGCGCGGCATTTTTCACCGATGCGCTGGCATCACGGAGCTGTACCATGACGACGGAGAGTTTATCGCTGAAGGCGTTAAACGCTTGTGCAATCTGCGCGACTTCGTCTTCACCATCATCCGGCAGGCGCTGCGACAGGTCGTTAGTCCCGTTAGCAATGTTGTGCATCGCGTCGCGGATGTCAGACAGTCGCTTCAGAAGACGGGCAATCAGGAAGTGAACAATAGCGGCGCTCAGCAGAGCCAGGATCACCAGCGAGATAGCCGACGCTTTAAGCAGGGAACGCATGCCGGATGTCGCATCGCCATTGTCGAGGGCGACAACTAACATCCAGTTAGTGCCTGGCACGGCCGTCGCAACAAAGGTTTTTTCTTTGTCATCGAATGTGCCGTCAACCGGATTACCGCTTTTCAGCGCCGCAAAATCGATACCTTTGATCGTCTCGGCAAACGGTTTAAGCGTCAGCGCCGGATCATTGGCAGCAATCACGGTGCCATCGCTGGTCAGAAGTAATCCACTACTTGCCGGGGTCGGATGGATCCCGCGCACGTTAGCGACCACGCTATCCATGGCCACATCGCCTGCTACCACGGCTTTCAGGGTGCCATTTTCTTTCACCGGCACGGCGAACGTCACCACCAGCTTCCCGGTACCGGCATCTACGTAAGGTGCGGTGACGACCGGGGCGTCCTGGCTTACCACCTGCTGATACCAGGGGCGAATGGTCGGGTCATAATCCGCGGGGACGCCCGCTGGGTCAGAGAATTTGGCTGTCTTGCTGGCATAACCAACATAGACGTTGGTGAATCCCCCCGCCTGCGCAAGCTGTTTGAATACCGGAACCGGATCGTCACTCAGCGCCACGGTCTGAGCGGAGGCGATCACCGTCATTTTGCTTTTTACCCAGTCGGCAATCGCCATGTTATGGCTGGCGCTGGTGCTGGTCAGGATATCGCGCTGTGACTGCTGGTTATCCTGACGCGTGACCTGGAAGTTAATAACGGTATTGAGGAGAAGGGCGACGACCAGACAGCCTGCCGTCGCGGCGATGATGCGTGCACGAATCGATCTGAACATAAGTGAAATACCTGCTGTGTTGTTTCCATGCCTATCGGCAACCTTGCAGGTAAACTTGATGCTGAAACCGCGTCCATAAGAAAATAATATTTTTACGGGTTTATTATTAAAAAGTTAATACTTTATCGGCGGACAGCGTCCACTCGGCCAGCTCAACCAGCGTACCAATCTCTACGCCATCAATCAGCGGTAGACCGGTAATGCCGCGGCCGTCGGTGCAGGTCTTGCACAGCTTCACCGGCACATTTTGCGCGGTGAGGATCTCCAGCATTTGCTGAATGTTGTAGCCTTCTGTAGGTTTCTGTCCCTTCAGCCCGGCAGTGACCGCGTCCGACATTAAAAAGAGCCGTAACTCCAGTTCGCTCTCTTTATCGCGGAGTGCGATAGCCAGACGCAGGCTGTTAAAAAGGGATTCGCTGCCGTAAGCCGCACCGTTGGCGATGATCACTATCTTCTGCATGTTGACTCCTGTTCTTAAAAAGGCACGAATAATATAGGGTTTACCGAGTTTACGCCGTCTACAGCCGACAATAAACTTCAGGATATTCCTGAAATTTCCCGTAAGGCTGCAATTCTTTCTTAATAGCGTTAAGGTAAGAGCGTCTTTAACAAAACCCAGGCGCTAAACCCGACGTTGATGGCTGTATCGTCCTGCATTCGTTTTCTGTTATTACTCCCCCTTCTTACGGCGGGAGCCGTTCACGGTGCCCCGAATTCCTTTATGCATCAGGCAGAAAATCCCTTTGATAACAACGGGGATAGTTTGCCCGATCTCGGTATGTCCCCCCCAACTGGCGAGGGAGAAAAACACCTGGCCGAAATGGCAAAAGCGTTTGGTGAAGCCAGTATGACCGATAACGGTCTGACCACGGGCGAGCAGGCGCGCCAGTTTGCGTTTGGTCAGGTACGTGATGCGGTGAGTGGGGAAGTGAACCAGCAGATTGAATCCTGGCTCTCCCCGTGGGGTAACGCCAGCGTAAACTTGCTGGTGAATGACGACGGTAAATTTAACGGCAGTAGCGGGAGCTGGTTTATCCCCTGGAATGATAACAACCGTTACCTGAGCTGGAGCCAGTTTGGCGTGACGCAGCAGACGGATGGCCTGGTCAGTAACGCCGGGGTAGGTCAGCGCTGGATCGCCGGCAAGTGGTTGGTGGGCTACAACACGTTTTACGATAACCTGCTGGATGAAAACCTGCAGCGTGCCGGGCTGGGCGCGGAAGCGTGGGGCGAAAATCTGCGTCTGTCTGCTAACTACTATCAGCCGTTTGCCAGCTGGCGCGACGGTTCCGACGTACAGGAGCAGCGCATGGCGCGCGGGTATGATGTCACCGCCAAAGCCTGGTTGCCGTGGTTCCATCATCTGAACACCAGCGTTAGCTTCGAGCAATATTTTGGCGATAACGTCGACCTGTTCAATACCGGAACCGGCTATCACAACCCTGTCGCGGTAAATCTGGGGCTCAACTATACCCCTGTTCCGCTGGTCACATTGACGGCCGCCCATAAGCAGGGAGAGAGTGGCGTCAGTCAAAATAATCTCGGACTGAAGCTTAACTATCGCTTCGGCGTACCGTTTATAAAGCAGATCTCTGCCGGAGAAGTCGCCGCCACGCGCTCCCTGCGCGGGAGCCGCTACGACTCGCCGGAGCGGGACAACCTGCCGGTTATGGAGTTCCGCCAGCGCAAAACGTTATCAGTGTATCTGGCGACGCCACCGTGGGATCTGAAAGGGGGCGAGACCGTGATGCTGAAGCTACAAATTCGCAGCGCGCATGGTATTCGTCAGATCCACTGGCAGGGTGATACCCAGGCATTGAGCCTGACATCACCGGCGAACAGCAACAGCGGCGATGGCTGGAGTGTGATTATGCCTGCCTGGGATAGCCGGGAAGGGGCAACTAACCGCTGGCACTTGTCGGCAGTGGTAGACGATGAGAAAGGCCAGCGCGTCTCTTCCAATGAGATCACGCTTATCGTGGTGCAACCGCTGGTCGCATTACCCAACGATGACCCGCGCTGGAGGCTGCTGCCGGATGAGTAATGCTTAAAAAATCCGTTCCTGATGTACCCACACAGCGGCTTCAACGCGGGATTTTAACTTCATTTTCTTCAGCATGTGCTTCACATGTACTTTGACCGTGCTTTCGGTGATATCCAGGCGGCGGGCAATCATCTTGTTTGGCAGACCCTGAGCAATCAGCTTGAGAATGTCGCGCTCGCGTGGCGTTAACTGACTGACGTCGCGATCGGAGGTGGCGCGGTTGGCGCGCAGGCTGGCGGCCAGTACCGGCGTTAATGCTTCGCTCAGCACCATCTCACCTGCGGCAGCCTGTTGCAGCGCTTTAAGCAGATCTTCCGGCTCCATATCTTTCAGCAGATAGCCGTCCGCGCCACGCTTTAGCGCTGTGACCACATCTTCTTCATGGTTCGACACGCTAAAGACCACCACGCGACCGGAAAGGGATTTTTCCCGCAGCTTGTCGAGGGTTTCCAGACCGTTCATTCCGGGCATATTGAGATCAAGCAGGATCAGATCGGGATCAAGCGCTTCGGCAAGCTCAATGCCTTGTTCACCGTTGCTGGCTTCGCCAACGACGGTGATATCGGGTGCCATGCTGACCAGCTGTTTCACGCCAGTACGCAGCATCGGATGGTCGTCGATCAACAGAATTGATGCCGGTTCCTGATTAGTCATGGGTTTCTCCTTGAGCAGTTGTGAGCGGTTTCTCGGGAATAAAGGTGACAACAACTTCCGTGCCACCTGTCTCTCTCCGGCGAACCTGGCAATCACCGCGCAGGCTTTGGGCGCGGTCTCGCATGATGATTAAACCATAGTGGTTAGTTCGTTCGGCATTTTCCGGCACGCCGCGGCCGTTGTCATGAACCGTGAGCCTGACCTGATTAGCGTGCTGGCTGACGGTGACGGTTACCGCCGTCGCGCCGGCATGTTTGAGCACGTTACTCAACGCTTCACGGGCGATCTGCAGTAAATGAATGGCCTGATGCGACGGAACAAACCGTGGCGGTAACTGGTAATCCAGCTTCACCGGGAACCCCAGCCGGGCGCTAAATTCGTGACAGCTGGATTCCAGAGCGGGGCGCAGGCCCGGCTCAGTGAGCTGCAGACGGAAAGTGGTCAGCAGTTCACGAAGTTGCACCCAGGAGGTATTCAGCTCGTTGCGGATCTGGCTCAGCAGCTGTTTATTACTTTCCGGCATCTCCGTATCCTGCATTTGCAGGCAGCTCACCTGCATTTTCATACAGGAGAGCGACTGGGCGATGGAGTCGTGAAGCTCGCGGGCGATGGTTGCGCGCTCTTCCATGACGATCAGCTGCTGCTGTTTTTCCTGATGACGGTCGAGTGCCAGCGTGGCCGTCAACTGTTCAACCAGCGTATCAACCAGCTGTTGCTGGTCGTGGCTAAGGTGACGACCAGCCGGCAGGGTTGCCAGCAGAATGCCGTACTGGGTGTGGTTGTCCGTCAACCGCCACTTCAGCGTGGTGCCGCTTGACGTCAACGGCGGCAAGCCGCGAGGACAAAGATGGCAACCTTTGTCATCACAGGTCATATCGGACTGACAGGTAAATTCCTGATGATTTTCCTCATCTTCAACATCGTAGACCCGCAGCTCCAGGTCGCGGAGTAAGGTTAGATTTTGCAGGCCATTCAGTACCGGCGAGAGACGCTCGCATAGCGGTACCTGCATATGCAGACGACGGTTGGCTTGCCACAGGAAGGAGAGCATCTCGTTTTTCTGCTCCAGCCCGGCCGTTTTTTCCTGAACGCGCTGCTCCAGCACCGCGTAGCTTTCGGAGAGTTCTGCCGACATGGTATTCAGCGCCTGGCCGAGCATCGCCATCTCGTTGCGCCCGCTAATGTGCGTGCGCTGGGTAAAATCGCGTGCGGTGACGGCGCGGGCCATTGCCAGCAGCTGTTTCCAGGGGTTCAGCAGCCGTGCGCGCAGCCAGACAATGGTGAAGATGAGTAACAGCCCCATACACAGCGCCATTGCACGGTGCATCATCACTACCCGGTCAATACGTAATTCGGTGGTTTGGTCAAATGCGGAGACCAGGGAATCAATGCGTGATACGAAACCTGCAACGTCATGCGCAACCGCTTCTGGACCGCGCGCCTGCTTCAGCCCCGGCTGCAGTTGAGTGTGCCAGTAGCCCTGGAGTGCTTTAAGCTGAGATTGCTGACCGGCGCGAATGGCGGCGTTTTCCAGTTCCGGGCTGAACGCCGTGCGTTCCATTTCATCGATCAGTGGCTGATCGCCCTGCGTCAGAGGAACCGATGCCAGCAGACGGTAACTCTGCATACGTAGCGAGCCTGCCTCATTGATGGCATGCGCGTTACCCTGTACTCCCTGTACCAGCCAGCCGGAGATCGCCATGCCCGTCACGCCGAGGGCGGTGGACAGCAAAACGATCAGCGCGACCTGATTCACGAGTGTCAGCGGAGATAAACATCTTTTTAACATAGAGTTGCCGTGCTCCTGACGTGGCCTGCTTGCAGGAATGGCGCTATTCTGGTGCATACCCTGGAGTATACCCATACCAATAAAGGATTACTCCCAAATTGCCAACGGAGTAACGGGAAGGGGGTGGGGGTAGCAAGGAAACGTCAGTACCGTGAAAAACCACATCTTTTTTACCGTAATAACCTACTCATTAAGGATGAGAGCTTTTTTTTCGCCGCAAATCCTCCCACTTTTCCTTTGATTTATATCAACTTACCGCCGCTCTAAAACCCTAATGTTTGCAGCATCATTCGAGAATCAGAGGTGTCTATGAGTCACTCATCCGCTCCCGAAAGGGAAAATGGTGCCGTTATTACAGACTGGCGTCCAGAGGATCCGGCGTTCTGGCAACAGCGCGGCCATCGTGTAGCAAGCCGGAATCTGTGGATTTCCGTTCCGTGCTTGTTGTTAGCGTTTTGCGTCTGGATGTTGTTTAGTGCGGTGGCGGTAAACCTGCCAAAAGTCGGTTTTACCTTTACAACCGATCAGCTGTTTATGTTGACCGCGCTGCCGTCTTTATCCGGCGCATTGCTGCGAGTGCCTTACGCGTTTATGGTTCCGGTGTTTGGCGGCCGTCGCTGGACGGCATTCAGCACCGGTATCATGATCGTACCATGTGTCTGGCTCGGTTTTGCGGTGCAGGATACGTCTACCTCGTTTAGCGTGTTCGTGATTATCTCCTTGCTGTGTGGTTTTGCGGGTGCGAACTTCGCCTCCAGTATGGCAAACATCAGCTTCTTCTTCCCGAAAGCGAAACAGGGCGGCGCGCTGGGTATTAACGGCGGTCTCGGCAACATGGGCGTGAGCGTGATGCAGCTGATTGCACCGCTGGCGATCTCTGTCTCCATTTTCGCAGCGTTTGGCGGCGGTGGCGTTGAGCAAGCGGATGGATCTTCCCTGTATCTGCAAAACGCCTCCTGGATCTGGGTTCCGTTCCTGGTGATCTTTACTCTGGCAGCCTGGTTCTTTATGAACGATCTGTCAGCTTCAAAAGCGTCACTGAGCGAGCAGTTGCCGGTGCTGAAGCGCGGGCATCTGTGGGTAATGGCGCTGCTGTATCTGGCAACGTTCGGTTCGTTTATCGGATTCTCTGCGGGCTTCGCCATGCTGTCGAAAACGCAGTTCCCGGACATTCAGATCCTACAGTTTGCCTTCTTTGGGCCATTTATTGGTGCCCTGGCGCGTTCGCTGGGTGGCATGGTGTCTGACCGTCTGGGCGGGACGCGTGTGACGCTGGTGAACTTTGTGGTAATGGCTGTCTTCTGTGCGCTGCTGTTCCTGACGCTGCCAACTGACGGACAGGGGGGTAACTTCACCGCCTTCTTCGGTGTGTTTATGGTGCTGTTCCTGACTGCCGGGCTGGGCAGCGCTTCTACTTTCCAGATGATTTCCGTGAACTTCCGTAAACTGACCATGGATCGCGTAAAAGCGCAGGGTGGAACCGTAGAGCAGGCGATGCGTGAAGCGGCGACGGACACGGCGGCAGCGCTGGGCTTTATCTCTGCCATCGGCGCAATTGGCGGCTTCTTTATTCCGAAAGCGTTCGGTATCTCTCTTGATCTGACCGGTTCTCCGGCGGGGGCAATGAAAGTATTTCTCGTCTTCTATATCGCCTGCGTTGTGATCACGTGGCTGGTATATGGCCGTAATACTAAGAAAAATAAGTAAGTTTGATTATCCGTTTACGCGGCCTTCGGGCCGCGTTTTTTTTGGCTCGTGAATAGTTACAACATACTGACGAGTTTGAAGAGGAAATCTGCGGGTAACACTGTGATCGCCATCGCTTTGCAGGTGGTTCTACCCCTTAATACCTGGGATGTTAAATCGTCTCCGTCTTTTTGTATGGCGAAATAAAAATATTCATATAAATCATCGTTATATGGGAAATAAAAAGCTACCGCTTTGGTGGTATTCGCTTTAATACCTCGCCTGAAAGTCCCTCGTCGTCTTGATCGTTATCAATTCTCCCCCTCTTTCAGGGCGTTACCTTCGCTGCAAATCAGCAATGTCGATTTAGAGAGCCACAGGCTCCACACAGGAGATACCCGATGAGCAAATTTTTGGACCGGTTTCGCTACTTCAAGCAGAAGGGCGAAACCTTTGCCGATGGGCACGGCCAGGTTCTGGATACCAACCGGGACTGGGAAGACGGTTACCGCCAGCGCTGGCAGCATGACAAAGTCGTCCGTTCGACCCACGGCGTGAACTGCACTGGCTCATGTAGCTGGAAGATTTTCGTTAAGAATGGTCTGGTGACCTGGGAAATGCAGCAGACCGACTATCCGCGCACTCGTCCGGATATGCCAAACCATGAGCCGCGCGGCTGCCCGCGTGGGGCGAGCTACTCCTGGTATCTCTACAGTGCTAACCGGCTGAAATACCCGCTGATGCGCAAGCGCCTGATGAAAATGTGGCGTGAAGCGAAAGTTCAGCACAGCGATCCGGTTGATGCCTGGGCGTCGATTATCGAAGACGCTGACAAAGCGAAAAGTTTTAAGCAGGCTCGTGGCCGCGGTGGCTTTGTGCGTTCTTCCTGGAAAGAGGTGAACGAGCTGATTGCTGCCTCTAACGTCTACACCGTTAAGACCTACGGTCCTGATCGTGTAGCGGGCTTCTCACCCATCCCGGCGATGTCGATGGTCTCTTACGCCTCCGGAGCTCGCTATCTGTCACTTATCGGCGGTACCTGCCTGAGCTTCTACGACTGGTACTGCGACCTGCCGCCGGCGTCTCCGCAGACCTGGGGCGAGCAGACCGACGTGCCGGAATCCGCCGACTGGTACAACTCCAGCTACATCATCGCCTGGGGCTCTAACGTGCCTCAGACCCGTACGCCTGACGCGCACTTCTTCACCGAAGTCCGTTACAAAGGCACCAAAACCGTAGCAGTGACCCCTGACTACGCGGAAATCGCCAAGCTCTGCGATCTGTGGCTGGCACCGAAGCAGGGTACCGATGCCGCGATGGCGATGGCGATGGGCCACGTCATGCTGCGTGAATTCCACCTGGATAAGCCTAGCCAGTACTTCACCGACTACGTGCGTCGTTACACTGACATGCCAATGCTGGTCATGCTGGAAGAGCGTGATGGCTACTACGCTGCAGGCCGTACGCTGCGTGCCGCCGATTTGGTGGACGCGCTGGGCCAGGAAAATAACCCTGAGTGGAAAACCGTTGCGTACACCAGCAACGGCGAGCTGGTGGCGCCGAACGGTTCTATCGGCTTCCGCTGGGGTGAGAAGGGTAAGTGGAATCTTGAGCAACGCAACGGCACGACCGGTGAAGAGACGGAACTGCGCCTGAGCATGCTGGGCAGTCAGGATGAGATCGCCGATGTGGGCTTCCCGTATTTCGGTGGTGAAGGTTCCGAGCACTTCAACAAGGTCGAGCTGCAGAACGTTCTGATGCATAAGCTGCCGGTAAAACGCCTGCAGCTGGCTGACGGCTCCATGGCGCTGGTCACCACCGTTTATGACCTGACCATGGCAAACTATGGTCTGGAACGTGGTCTGGGCGACGAAAACTGCGCAACTCACTACGACGAGGTGAAAGCCTACACCCCTGCGTGGGCGGAGCAGATCACTGGCGTTCCTCGGGCACAAATCACCCGTATCGCGCGTGAATTTGCGGAAAATGCCGACAAGACGCACGGCCGTTCGATGATCATCGTCGGTGCCGGTCTGAACCACTGGTATCACCTCGATATGAACTATCGTGGCCTGATCAATATGCTGATCTTCTGCGGCTGTGTCGGTCAGAGCGGCGGTGGCTGGGCGCACTACGTGGGCCAGGAAAAGCTGCGTCCGCAGACCGGCTGGCAGCCGCTGGCGTTTGCCCTCGACTGGCAGCGTCCGGCACGCCACATGAACAGCACATCCTACTTCTATAACCACTCCAGCCAGTGGCGTTACGAGACCGTAACCGCGCAAGAACTGCTCTCGCCAATGGCGGATAAATCCCGTTACAGCGGCCACCTGATCGATTTCAACGTGCGCGCAGAGCGCATGGGCTGGCTGCCATCGGCACCTCAACTGGGCACCAACCCACTGCGCATTGCAGAAGAGGCGAAGAAAGTGGGCATGTCGCCGGTGGATTACACCGTTAAGTCTCTCAAAGACGGTTCCATTCGTTTCGCGGCAGAACAGCCGGAGAACGGAAAAAACCATCCGCGTAACCTGTTCATCTGGCGCTCCAACCTGTTGGGCTCGTCCGGTAAAGGCCACGAGTACATGCTGAAATACCTGCTCGGTACCGAGAACGGTATTCAGGGGAAAGATCTGGGCAAGCAGGGAGGCGTGAAGCCAGAAGAAGTGGAATGGAAAGATAACGGCCTGGACGGCAAGCTGGATCTGGTGGTGACCCTGGACTTCCGTCTGTCCAGCACCTGCCTGTACTCCGACATTGTGCTGCCAACCGCGACCTGGTACGAAAAAGACGACATGAATACCTCGGATATGCATCCGTTTATTCATCCGCTGTCTGCGGCCGTTGACCCGGCGTGGGAATCGAAAAGCGACTGGGATATCTACAAAGACATCGCGAAGACATTCTCTGAAGTCTGCGTCGGGCATCTGGGTAAAGAAACCGACGTGGTGACGCTGCCAATCCAGCACGACTCCGCTGCCGAACTGGCGCAGCCGCTGGACGTGAAGGACTGGAAAAAAGGCGAGTGCGACCTGATCCCGGGCGTGACCGCACCGCACATTATTCCGGTTGAACGCGACTACCCGGCAACCTGGGAGCGCTTTACCTCTATCGGCCCGCTGATGGAGAAAATCGGTAACGGCGGGAAAGGGATCGCCTGGAACACCCAGAGCGAAATGGATCTGCTGCGCAAGCTTAACTACACCAAAGCGGACGGCCCGGCCAAAGGCCAGCCAATGCTGAACACGGCGATTGATGCCGCAGAGATGATCCTGACTCTGGCACCGGAAACCAACGGCCACGTGGCGGTGAAGGCCTGGGCGGCCCTGAGCGAGTTCACCGGTCGCGACCATACCCACCTAGCGACGAATAAAGAGGAAGAGAAAATCCGCTTCCGCGATATTCAGGCCCAGCCGCGCAAGATTATCTCCAGCCCGACCTGGTCAGGCCTGGAAGATGAGCATGTGTCCTATAACGCGGGCTACACCAACGTTCACGAGCTGATCCCATGGCGCACCCTGTCAGGCCGCCAGTCGCTGTATCAGGATCACCAGTGGATGCGCGACTTCGGTGAAAGCCTGCTGGTGTACCGTCCGCCAATCGACACCCGCTCCGTGAAAGCCGTGATGGGCGCGAAATCGAACGGTAACCCTGAGAAGGCGCTGAACTTCCTGACGCCGCACCAGAAGTGGGGTATTCACTCCACCTACAGCGACAACCTGCTGATGCTGACCCTGTCGCGCGGCGGTCCGATTGTCTGGATGAGCGAAACGGATGCCAAAGATCTGGGTATTGAAGATAACGACTGGATCGAAGTGTTCAACAGCAACGGTGCCCTGACGGCGCGTGCGGTGGTGAGCCAGCGCGTACCGGCCGGGATGACCATGATGTACCACGCGCAGGAACGTATCGTTAATCTGCCGGGGTCAGAAATTACCGAGCAGCGCGGCGGGATCCACAACTCCGTGACCCGCATTACGCCGAAGCCGACCCATATGATCGGTGGCTATGCTCAGCTGGCCTACGGCTTTAACTACTACGGCACCGTAGGATCGAACCGCGATGAGTTCGTGGTGGTACGTAAGATGAAGAATATTAACTGGTTAGACGGCGAAGGTAATGACCAGGTACAGGAGAGCGTAAAATGAAAATTCGTTCACAAGTCGGCATGGTGCTGAATCTGGATAAATGCATCGGCTGCCATACCTGCTCGGTCACCTGTAAAAACGTCTGGACCAGCCGTGAAGGTATGGAATACGCCTGGTTCAACAACGTGGAAAGCAAGCCGGGCACCGGCTTCCCGACCGACTGGGAAAACCAGGAGAAGTGGAAGGGCGGCTGGATCCGTAAAATCAACGGCAAGCTGCAGCCGCGCATGGGTAACCGCGCTTGGCTTCTGGGAAAAATCTTCGCTAACCCGCATCTGCCGGGCATCGATGATTACTACGAGCCGTTTGACTACGACTACCAGAATCTGCACAACGCGCCGGAAGGCAAACACCAGCCGATCGCCCGTCCTCGCTCGCTGATTACCGGCCAGCGCATGGACAAGATCACCAGCGGTCCAAACTGGGAAGAGATTCTGGGCGGCGAGTTCGAGAAACGCGCCAAAGACCAGAACTTCGAGAACATGCAGAAGGCGATGTACGGCCAGTTCGAAAATACCTTCATGATGTATCTGCCGCGCCTGTGCGAGCACTGCCTCAACCCGGCGTGCGTGGCGACCTGCCCGAGCGGCGCCATCTACAAGCGTGAAGAAGACGGCATCGTGCTGATCGACCAGGATAAATGTCGCGGCTGGCGTATGTGCATCACCGGCTGCCCGTACAAAAAAATCTACTTCAACTGGAAGAGCGGGAAATCCGAGAAGTGCATCTTCTGTTATCCCCGTATTGAAGCGGGGATGCCGACCGTCTGCTCTGAAAGCTGTGTAGGTCGTATTCGCTACCTCGGCGTGCTGCTGTATGACGCGGACGCGATTGAAAACGCCGCCAGCACCGAGCACGAGAAAGATCTGTATCAGCGTCAGCTGGACGTGTTCCTCGATCCTAACGATCCAAAAGTGATTGAACAGGCGCTGAAAGATGGCGTACCGCAGAGCGTGATCGACGCCGCACAGCAGTCTCCTGTGTACAAAATGGCAATGGACTGGAAGCTGGCGCTGCCGCTGCATCCGGAATACCGCACTCTGCCGATGGTCTGGTACGTGCCGCCTCTGTCGCCGATTCAGTCAGCTGCAGATGCGGGCGAGCTGGGCAGCAACGGCATTCTGCCGGACGTGGAAAGCCTGCGTATTCCGGTTCAATACCTGGCGAACCTGCTGACTGCCGGTGATACGCAGCCAGTACTGCTGGCACTCAAGCGGATGCTGGCAATGCGCCACTTCAAACGTGCGGAAACGGTAGACGGTGTTATTGATACCCGTGCGCTGGAAGAGGTCGGTCTGAGTGAAGCGCAGGCGCAGGAGATGTACCGCTATCTGGCCATTGCCAACTACGAAGACCGTTTCGTCGTACCGAGCAGCCACCGTGAACTGGCTCGCGAAGCCTTCCCGGAGAAAAACGGCTGCGGCTTTACCTTTGGCGACGGTTGCCACGGGTCAGACAGCAAATTCAACCTGTTCAACAGCCGCCGCATCGACGCCATGGATGTGACCAGTAAAACGGAGCCGCACCCATGATTGAACTTGTTATCGTTTCTCGTTTGCTCGAGTACCCGGATGCTGCGCTTGTGCAGCATCAACAGGAACTTTTCGATGCACTCGCAGCATCTGAAAACCTGGATAAAGAGGATGCCCAGACATTGGGCATTTTCTTCCGGGACCTGTTAACGCGTGATCTTCTGGATGCGCAGGCGGATTACAGCCAACTGTTTGACCGGGGTCGCGCAACCTCTTTACTGCTGTTTGAACATGTTCACGGTGAATCCCGTGACCGTGGTCAGGCGATGGTTGACCTGATGGCGCAGTATGAGCAGCACGGCCTGCAACTCGACAGCCGCGAGCTGCCTGACCATCTGCCGCTGTATCTGGAGTATCTGGCGCAGTTGCCGAAAGAAGAGGCCCTCGGTGGTCTCCAGGACATCGCGCCGATCCTGGCGTTGCTCAGCGCGCGTCTTCAGCAGCGCGAGAGCCGCTATGCGGTACTGTTCGAGTTGCTGGTGAAACTGGCTAACGCATCTGTCGACAGTGAAAAAGTGGCGGAGAAAATCGCCGATGAAGCCCGCGACGATACGCCGCAGGCGCTGGATGCCGTCTGGGAAGAAGAACAGGTGAAATTCTTTGCTGACCAGAGCTGCGGCGAGTCTGAAATCTCGGCTCACCAGCGCCGTTTTGCAGGCGCTGTGGCCCCGCAATATTTGAATATCTCTAACGGAGGACGGCAATAATGCACTTCCTGAATATGTTCTTCTTTGACATTTACCCGTATATCGCGGGCACCGTGTTCCTGGTGGGAAGCTGGTTGCGTTATGACTACGGTCAGTACACCTGGCGTGCTGCCTCCAGCCAGATGCTGGATCGGAAAGGGATGCATGTGGGTTCTAACCTGTTCCACATCGGTATTCTGGGGATTTTTGCCGGTCACTTCCTCGGGATGCTGACGCCGCACTGGATGTATGAAGCGTGGCTGCCCATTGAGGTGAAGCAGAAGATGGCGATGATCGCAGGGGGCGCTTGCGGTGTGATGACGCTGGTGGGTGGTTTACTGCTGTTGAAACGCCGTCTGTTCAGCCCGCGTGTGCGTGCGACCACTACCGCAGCGGACATCCTCATCCTTTCCCTGCTGATGGTGCAGTGCGCGCTGGGCCTGCTGACCATTCCGTTCTCTGCACAGCATATGGACGGCAGCGAAATGATGAAGCTGGTCGGCTGGGCACAATCTGTGGTGACTTTCCATGGTGGTGCGTCGGCGCATCTGGACGGCGTGGCGTTTATCTTCCGCCTGCATCTGGTGCTGGGGATGACGCTGTTTGTGCTGTTCCCGTTCTCCCGACTGGTACATATCTGGAGCGCGCCGGTAGAGTATTTGACGCGCAAATACCAGATTGTGCGCGCCCGTCGCTAATTTGCTGTTTTGATCCCAACCCCGCACTCGCGGGGTTTTTTTTCGCCCCAGCCCAGGTTATTGCCAGCCGCAGCAAACAATATCAGTGCGCCGCCCGCCAGCTGCGTCAGGTTCAGCGAGTGTCCGAATACCAGATTATCGACAATAATCGCTACCACCGGATAGATAAACGACAACGAGCCGGTAATGGGTGTAGGCAGCTTCTGGATCGCGCTATAGAGCAACTGATACATAATGCCGGTATGGACGATGCCCAGCGTCAACAAAATTGGCCACGGAAAATCCCCTGATAATGAGGGCATGTGGGCAAACGGCAGAAGCATTACCACGCCGGTCAGCACCTGAATAAAGGCAATATGCTGCGGCGCAATGGATCGCAGCTTACGAGCGATAATGGCGGTCACTGCGTAGAAGAAGGCTGCCGCCATTGCCAGACCGATACCCGTCAGCCAGTTGGCACTATGCGCTCCGGTCAGCTCACTGGAAAGCAATATCACCACACCGCCAAAGGCGAGGAATAGCCAACCCCATTTCACCAGGCTGACACGTTCACCTAAAAACATCCCCATCAAAACCAGCATAAACGGCTGGGTGTTATACACCACAGTAGAAAGACCAATAGAGATTCGTTCATAGGCAGCGAAGAGCAGGAGCCAGTTCACCACGAGTGCCACACCACCGAGAATGGCCAGTAACAGTGTTGTCCGGGTGAGGGGACTGAACGGCTTTTGACTCATCCGAACAAAAATAAACAGTGCAATGGCCCCGATAAGGCAGCGCCAGAACACAACTTCCGTTACAGGCAGACCGGAAAGTAAAACAAACGCGCCAATCGAGCCGGAAATTAACATCGCCAGGCTCATTTGCCAGACGCCTTTATGTAAATCACGCATCATCCACCTCCTGATTGTATGACGCTATTGTCGAGAATCACTGTCGGGTTTTACAGGGATGAGATAAGGTGAAATGCAGTGATGGCTTTTTAAAATTAGGTGAAAATGATGGAATTCCTTCTCGATGATATCGACCGACAAATTTTGGCCTGTCTGGTCGAGGATGCGCGTATGTCTTTGAAGGTGCTCAGCGGACGCATCGGTCTGACCTCACCCAGCACGGCAGAGCGGCTGAAAAGGCTGGAAGAGCGTGGTGTGATTCAGGGGTATGGCGCACGAGTTAATCTGGCGGCGCTGGGGTATACGCTGCAGGCGCTGGTGCGTGTGCGGCCTTTACCGGGGTTATTGCATAAGGTGGATAAATACATTCAGGCGATGCCGGAGTGTATTGAGAGCGACAAAGTCACCGGGGAAGATTGCTTTGTGATTAGGCTGGTGGTGCGTTCAATCGAGCAGCTTGATGGGTTGCTGGACGGTTTGGCGGAGCATGCCCAGTGTAATACGTCGATCGTGAAGAGTTCGCCGGTGAAGAGACGGCTACCGCCGATGTAATTGTTGATTTTAATGTGATGGTGGTGGGGGAAGGATTACTCGGCGCGTTGCGCCTCGCCCTTCGGGTCGTTGCCTGCGGCAACGCTTTGTCGCTACGCTCGAATCGAACCTTCGTCGAAGCCTCTCATCCTTCCCCGTTGCGGAAATACATGATACAGGGTGCGAACAGAAGATTTGGAGTTATTTGAAAGTGATGGTGGTGGGGGAAGGATTACTCGGCGCGTTGCGCCTCGCCCTTCGGGTCGTTGCCTGCGGCAACGCTTTCTCGCTACGCTCGAATCGAACCTTAGTCGAAGCTTCTCATCCTTCCCCGTTACGGAAATACATGATACTGGGTGCGAACAGAAGATTTGGGATCATTTGAAAGTGATGGTGGTGGGGGAAGGATTCGAACCTTCGAAGTCGATGACGGCAGATTTACAGTCTGCTCCCTTTGGCCGCTCGGGAACCCACCGGGGGTAATTCAAATTTTGAGGTACTGCTGAGAGATGGTGGTGGGGGAAGGATTCGAACCTTCGAAGTCGATGACGGCAGATTTACAGTCTGCTCCCTTTGGCCGCTCGGGAACCCCCACCGGGGTAATGCTTTTTACTGGCCTGCTTCCTGTCGGAAGCGGGGCGCATCATATCAAATGAGACGCCCCTGTAAAGCATTCCTTTAGGGAAATGAAGTTGTTTGGCTGCTTTTTATCCGTAAAGGTGCAAAGCTAATCAATTCATTTTCCAAAAGATTAAAGAATGATAGTTCTGTTACCGTAGACGAAGACGCGCTGGGCAAGCACCTGATACAACGCACGGCTTAAGACGTTCTTCTCGACGTCACGTCCCGCGCGCATCATGTCCTCTGCGGTATAGGTGTGATCCACGTGAATCACGTCCTGCATGATAATTGGACCTTCATCCAGATTGTCATTCACGTAGTGCGCAGTCGCACCGATAATCTTCACGCCACGCTCGTACGCCTGATGATAAGGACGTGCGCCAATAAAGGCTGGCAGGAACGAGTGGTGAATGTTGATAATCTTGTTTGGGAAACGCGCCACGAAGGATGGCGTCAGCACGCGCATGTATTTCGCCAGCACGACGTAGTCGGGATTATGCGCTTCAATGGCCTGCGCCATCAGGTCGTCGTGCTCTTCACGCGTATGACCTTCGTGACTCACCAGTTCGAACGGAATATCAAAACGCTCAACAAGCGTGCGCAGCGTCTCGTGATTGCCGATCACGGCAGCAATTTCGACGTCCAGACCACCGTAGTTTGCTTTCATCAACAGATCGCCAAGGCAATGTGCTTCTTTGGTCACCAGAATCACGACGCGGCGTCGACCTGCAGGCGTCAGTTCACGTATGGAGCCTTCCGGCAACGCGCTATCCAGATCGGCAAGCAGGGTCGTGTCGTTGAAAATACCTTCCAGTTCGGTACGCATGAAGAAACGACCGGTACGGTGGTCAACGAACTCGTTGTTCTGCACGATATTCAGTTCATGTTTGTAACAAATGTTGGTAATTCGTGCGATCAGTCCTTTTTGATCGGGACAGATGGTGCGCAGAACTTTACGTTGTAGTGATTGCATCGCCGGGAAATCCTGTTTGTGTATTTGCGAAGTCTGGGTTGTCAGGCATTACTGCCCGCAACACTTTTTAAATTTTTTACCTGAACCGCATGGGCAGGGATCGTTACGACCAAACTGTGGGCGCGTTCCGTCAATATAATACCATTGCCCGCTTTCCTTTAAGAACCGGGAACGCTCGATAATGGCCGCCGTTTTATCGCGCTCGATAAAGCGGGCAACAAAGCTGACGTAGCCTTCGTTGTCGTCGTTTCCGGCCGATGCTTCAAAAACGGTCAGTCCAAGCCACTGCGTGTTGGCGAAGCCAGCTTCAATGTCCTGGCGAAAATCGGCGGCATGGCAAGACGGGTGCCAGGTTTTGATCAGATAGTCTGCGTCTTTGATCACAAAAGCAGTGTACCGTGAACGCATGAGGTGTGACGGGTCTGGTGCAACCTGATCGCCAGAAAGATATCGCTGGCAACATAGGCTATACTCCAGAGCGCTACCACAAGGGCAGAGTTGAGACACGATTCTCTTCCTGGAACAAAAAATAAGGGCGTAAAACGCTTCGGGTAGCACTATGTTAACTGAGCAGTTGCGTTGATGTCATGTCAGGAATCCAGGGGACGTAAAACAGGGCTAATGAGAAAGGTTAAAATTGGACTGGCGCTGGGCTCAGGTGCAGCCCGGGGATGGTCACACATCGGCGTGATTAATGCCTTAAACCAGATGGGTGTTGAGGTTGATATTGTTGCAGGGTGTTCAATAGGATCGCTTGTCGGCTCCGCTTACGCGTGCGGAAAGCTTCCGGAACTTGAAACCTGGGTACGTTCCTTCAGCTACTGGGACGTGCTGCGCCTGATGGACCTCTCATGGCAGCGTGGTGGGCTGTTGCGCGGTGAACGCGTTTTTAACCAGTTCCGCCAGGTTATGCCTCTTGAATACTTCACTGACTGTCAGATGCCTTTCGGCGCTGTTGCGACGAACCTCAGCACGGGACGCGAGCTTTGGCTTACTGAAGGTGATATTCATCTTGCCGTTCGTGCCTCCTGCAGTATGCCGGGACTAATGGCTCCTGTTCCGCATAACGGTTACTGGCTTGTCGATGGTGGCGTTGTTAACCCGGTCCCTATCTCCCTGACGCGTGCGATGGGTGCCGACATCGTCATTGCCGTGGATTTACAGCATGACGCCCACCTGATGCAACAAGATCTCATGCCGGTGAATCTCCAGAGCGAAGATGCCGAAGGCGAGAAACTGGCCTGGCATGAACGTTTGCGTGGACGAATCGGGCGTATGGCCGCTCGACGCTCTGTGACTGCGCCGACGGCCATTGAAATTATGACTACCTCTATCCAGGTTCTTGAGAATCGCCTTAAGCGAAACCGCATGGCTGGCGACCCTCCAGATATTCTGATTCAACCGTACTGTCCGCAAATATCTACCCTTGATTTCCATCGAGCTGAGGCCGCCATCGCAGCGGGCTCGATAGCCGTCGAAAAGAAAATGGATGAGCTGTTGCCTTTTGTGCGAACAGCACGTTAAGCACCTTTTTTTGATTACTTCAGCAAAATCTGACAGGCGGTAGTGCTGATAGCATGCCACTATTTAATTACTGTCAGCCAGGGGAGGAACCATGACGCAGCCATTGGCCGGAAAACACATTTTGATTGTTGAAGACGAGGCCGTTTTCCGATCGCTACTGGATTCGTGGTTATCCTCAATGGGAGCAATCACTTCGCTGGCTGAAGATGGCATAGACGCACTGGAAAAAATGGTCAGCATCACCCCGGACCTGATGATTTGTGACATTGCGATGCCGCGTATGAACGGACTGAAGCTGGTTGAACATCTCCGTAACGAAGGCAATCAGACACCGATTCTGGTGATATCTGCCACAGAGAATATGGCAGATATTGCCAAAGCGCTGCGAATTGGGGTTCAGGATATCCTGCTTAAACCGGTCAAGGACCTGAACCGGTTACGAGAGACGGTGTTAGCTTGTCTTTATCCGAACATGTTTAATTCCCGGGTAGAGGAAGAGGAACGTCTGTTTCAGGACTGGGATGCCCTGGTAAGTAATCCACCTGCCGCGGCTAAACTGTTACAGGAACTCCAGCCGCCCGTACAGCAAACTATTTCACATTGTCGGATAAACTATCGCCAGCTGGTTGCTGCGGACCAACCTGGGCTGGTGTTGGATATTGCACCGCTGTCTGATTCAGACCTGGCTTTTTATTCCCTGGATGTTACCCGGGCAGGGGATAATGGTGTATTAGCGGCGTTATTACTTCGTGCGCTATTTAATGGTCTCTTGCAAGAGCAGCTATCGCATCAGGGGCAACGGCTTCCGGAACTGGGCAGTTTACTAAAACAAGTGAACCAACTTTTTCGTCAGGCCAATTTGCCTGGACAGTTTCCGCTATTGGTCGGTTATTACCATAGTGGTTTAAAGAATCTGATCCTCGTTTCAGCGGGCCTCAACGCCTCACTGAATACGGGTGAACATCATATTCAGGTAAGCAACGGTGTGCCGCTTGGGACACTGGGAACAGCGTATCTTAATCAAATTAGCCATCGTTGCTCCTCCTGGCAGTGCCAAATTTGGGGTGCCGGGGGACGGTTACGATTAATGTTGTCCACGGAATAAGCAATTGGATCGTAATTTTAAGATTGCTTTACCTGTGTTTTGTGGGGAGTGCTACTATCCCTGCCCAGATTCATGCGTATTTATCCTAATTGATCGGCAACGCGTTCTTTTCAGACCCGAACTGTGGGGCGAGGCTGATATACTCAACGCGTTATTTATTGCATAAAAGTTCAAAACTTGAACAGCTCAGGAGAATTTGAATGGCTGCCCTAAATTCGAAAGTCAGAAAGGCCGTTATCCCGGTAGCGGGATTGGGGACCAGGATGTTACCAGCAACTAAGGCGATTCCTAAAGAGATGCTGCCTCTGGTTGATAAGCCATTAATCCAGTACGTCGTTAATGAGTGTATCGCAGCCGGCATCACTGAAATTGTGCTGGTTACGCATTCATCAAAAAACTCTATCGAAAACCATTTCGATACAAGTTTTGAACTTGAAGCCATGCTGGAAAAGCGTGTTAAGCGTCAGTTGTTACAGGAAGTGCAGTCTATTTGCCCTCCGCACGTGACTATTATGCAGGTTCGTCAGGGGCTGGCTAAAGGCCTGGGTCATGCGGTTATGTGTGCCCACCCTGTTGTCGGTGATGAGCCAGTGGCGGTAATACTGCCTGACGTTATTCTGGATGAATACGAATCAGATCTTTCTCAGGATAATTTGGCTGAGATGATCAAGCGTTTTGATGAAACAGGTAGCAGCCAGATTATGGTTGAGCCAGTTGAAGACGTAACCGCTTACGGTGTGGTTGACTGCAAAGGCGTTAACCTTGAGCCTGGCGAAAGCGTGCCAATGGTTGGCGTTGTAGAGAAGCCAAAAGCCGACGTGGCGCCTTCTAACCTGGCAGTGGTGGGTCGCTATGTCCTGAGTGCGGAAATCTGGCCTCTGCTTGCTAAAACGCCTCCAGGAGCGGGTGATGAGATCCAACTGACCGATGCTATTGATATGCTGATCGAGAAAGAGACCGTTGAGGCTTACCATATGAAAGGTAAGAGCCATGACTGCGGTAATAAGCTCGGTTATATGCAGGCATTTGTTGAATATGGCATTCGCCACAATACCCTGGGTGAAGAATTTAAAACCTGGCTCAAAGAGAGCGTGGGTATTAAGAAATAACCAAGGCAGCAAATGTTTGAGACCGGTGAGGCGTTGCCCACCGGTTTTTTTATGCCCATAACACTCGTTATCCCGCTTGAATGTAAGAGATGGCAATAGCCGAATAAGATTCTATGACAGAGTGTAAGGGGATGTTGGTGATAAAATTGTGGTTAAAAAAAATCCCGCATTACGCGGGATTTTATGGAATGTGGCTTGATTAATCCTTGATCAGGAAGTCATCCAGCTGTTTACCTTGCTCATCCATGGCTTTCTTGATAACAGCAGGAGTACGACCCTGGCCAGTCCAGGTTTTAGTTTCGCCATTCTCATCAACGTAGCTATATTTAGCAGGACGGGCAGCGCGTTTTGCTTTGGTGCCGGTTTTAGCTGCAGCCATGCTGTTCAGCAATTCGTTTGGATCGATACCATCAGCAATCAGCATTTCACGATATTGTTGCAGTTTACGAGTGCGCTCTTCGATTTCAGCTGCTGCAGCGCTTTCTTCTTCGCGACGTTCATTAACTACAACTTCTAATTTTTCCAGCATTTCTTCAAGCGTTTCGAGGGTGCATTCTCTAGCCTGCGCACGAAGAGTACGGATGTTGTTCAGAATTTTAAGTGCTTCGCTCATTGTAGTAATCTCAAACTTATAATGGGGGGGTGGTTTGTTGACCTAATAATAGAGCCATAAATTCAGTTGTGCAATAGCCAGGAATGTAAGGAATTCAAAAAATACTAAATAAAGCCACTATTATTAATTACGCTAACTTAAATTTCATCTCCCAGGAATCTCGCTTGTTATCAGCGTAAGCCTGCGCAACCTGCTCGATTGCATCTTTTTTTGTGACATTTACCGCAGGAATTATAGTTGCTGCGGATAAATATCAGCCTTTTGTATTAGTTCCATTGAGCGTTGTTAAGACAGTAATAGTTAATAAATAGTGAATTTTAATGAACATTGATTCCACTATAAAATGAAGTGTTATGTTTGACTGACCTTATAACATATAGACCTGATTGATTACGTTTACTCTCTGTTTTAACGGATTATTTTCGTAATCTGAGGGTGCTTAACTCCGCTCTGAACCGCATCGTCTGTGCGCTGAGTCGCTGTTGACCAGACAAAATATGGTACAATCAATCATCGGGAATATTACACATTGATTAGGGTTTTACGGCCAATGGCACAACTTTATTTCTACTATTCGGCAATGAATGCCGGAAAATCCACAGCACTGCTTCAATCCTCGTACAATTACCAGGAACGAGGAATGCGTACTGTTGTTTATACGGCTGAAATTGACGATCGCTTTGGTGCAGGGAAGGTGAGTTCCAGAATAGGCCTTTCGTCTCCGGCCAGGCTGTTTAACCCGCAAACTGACCTGCTGGAGGACATTAGCGCAGCGCATGCCGCGCAGCCTATTCATTGTGTTCTGGTTGATGAGAGCCAGTTTCTGACGCGTGAGCAGGTTCATGCGCTTTCAGAGGTGGTAGATGAGCTCGATATCCCTGTTCTTTGCTATGGGCTGCGTACAGACTTCCGTGGCGAGCTATTCGCAGGGAGCCAGTATTTGCTTGCCTGGTCAGATAAACTCGTCGAACTCAAAACTATCTGCTTTTGCGGCAGGAAAGCCAGTATGGTGCTTCGTCTCGACCAGGCCGGAAAGCCTTATGCAGATGGTGAGCAGGTGGTGATAGGCGGCAATGAACGCTATGTTTCTGTCTGCCGTAAGCATTATAAAGAAGCGCTGTCTGTAGGCTCGCTGACGGCGATTCAGCACGACAACAGAAAATAATTTTCACCGTGTTCTTCAGACATAAAAAAACCCGCCATTGGCGGGTTTTTTATCAGACTGTCAGTTAAGCGCTTTTCTTCGCTTTTTTGTCAGCTTTTACCGCAGGAGCTTCAACTTTAGCCACTGCTACATCACCTTCTTTGAACTCACGACCGTAGTAGGTATCCAGCAGAATCTGTTTCAGCTCGGAGATCAGTGGGTAGCGCGGGTTAGCACCAGTACACTGGTCATCGAAGGCATCTTCAGACAGTTTATCTACGTGGGCGAGGAAGTCAGCTTCCTGAACGCCAGCTTCACGGATAGATTTAGGAATACCCAGTTCAGCTTTAAGGCTTTCCAGCCATGCCAGCAGTTTCTCAATCTTAGCAGCAGTACGGTCACCCGCAGCGCTCAGACCCAGATGGTCAGCGATTTCAGCGTAACGGCGACGTGCTTGCGGACGGTCGTACTGGCTGAATGCAGTCTGCTTGGTTGGGTTATCATTCGCGTTATAACGGATAACGTTGCTGATCAACAGGGCGTTCGCCAGACCGTGAGGAATGTGGAACTGAGAACCCAGTTTGTGCGCCATTGAGTGGCAAACACCCAGGAAGGCGTTAGCAAACGCGATACCGGCGATGGTTGCTGCACTGTGTACACGCTCACGTGCTACAGGGTTTTTCGACCCTTCATTGTAGGACGCTGGCAGGTTTTCTTTCAGCAGTTTCAGAGCTTGCAGAGCCTGACCATCAGAGAACTCAGACGCCAGTACGGAAACGTAAGCTTCCAGAGCGTGAGTTACCGCATCCAGACCACCGAAGGCACACAGTGATTTCGGCATTTCCATGACCAGGTTGGCGTCAACAATCGCCATGTCTGGGGTCAGTGCGTAGTCAGCCAGTGGGTATTTCTGACCTGTTGCATCGTCAGTAACAACCGCAAACGGAGTCACTTCTGAACCGGTACCGGAAGTGGTAGTAACGGCGATCATTTTCGCTTTTACGCCCATTTTCGGGAACTTGTAGATACGTTTACGGATATCCATAAAGCGCAGCGCCAGTTCTTCGAAGTGAGTTTCCGGATGTTCGTACATTACCCACATGATTTTCGCGGCGTCCATTGGGGAACCACCACCCAGTGCGATAATCACATCTGGTTTGAAGGAGTTCGCCAGTTCAGCACCTTTGCGAACAACGCTCAGGGTTGGGTCAGCTTCAACTTCAAAGAAGACTTCAGTTTCGACGCCAGCCGCTTTCAGAACAGAGGTGATCTGGTCAGCGTAGCCGTTGTTGAACAGGAAACGGTCAGTCACGATGAGCGCACGTTTGTGGCCATCAGTAATCACTTCATCCAGCGCAATTGGCAGAGAGCCACGGCGGAAGTAGATAGATTTCGGAAGTTTGTGCCACAACATGTTTTCAGCTCGCTTAGCAACGGTTTTCTTGTTGATCAGATGTTTTGGACCAACGTTTTCAGAGATGGAGTTACCACCCCAGGAACCACAACCCAGAGTCAGGGAAGGTGCGAGTTTGAAGTTGTACAGGTCACCGATACCACCCTGAGAAGCAGGGGTGTTAATCAGGATACGTGCAGTTTTCATCTTCTGACCGAAGTGAGCAACACGTTCTGGCTGATTATCCTGGTCGGTGTACAGGCAAGAGGTGTGACCGATACCGCCCATGGCAACCAGTTTCTCTGCTTTCTCTACTGCATCGTCGAAATCTTTCGCGCGGTACATTGCCAGAGTCGGAGACAGTTTTTCGTGTGCAAATGGCTCGCTCTCATCAACAACTTTCACTTCACCGATCAGGATCTTAGTGGTTGCCGGAACGGTGAAACCTGCGAGTTCAGCAATTTTATACGCTGGCTGCCCAACGATAGCGGCGTTCAGTGCGCCATTTTTCAGGATGATGTCCTGAACGGCTTTCAGCTCTTTGCCCTGCAGCATGTAGCCGCCGTGGCTGGCGAAGCGTTCGCGAACCGCGTCATATACGGAATCTACAACAACAACGGACTGTTCAGATGCACAGATAACGCCGTTATCGAAGGTTTTGGACATCAGTACAGAAGCAACAGCACGTTTGATATCAGCCGTTTCGTCGATAACAACAGGAGTGTTACCTGCGCCTACGCCGATTGCTGGTTTACCGGAGCTGTACGCTGCTTTAACCATGCCAGGACCACCGGTCGCCAGGATCAGGTTAATGTCTGGGTGGTGCATCAGTGCGTTGGACAGTTCAACAGAAGGTTGGTCAATCCAGCCGATCAGGTCTTTTGGTGCGCCTGCAGCGATAGCCGCCTGCAATACGATATCAGCAGCTTTGTTCGTTGCATCTTTCGCACGTGGATGCGGGGAGAAGATGATTGCGTTACGGGTCTTCAGGCTAATCAGTGATTTGAAGATAGCAGTAGACGTTGGGTTGGTGGTTGGAACGATACCGCAAATGATGCCGATAGGTTCTGCAATCGTGATAGTACCGAAGGTGTCGTCTTCAGACAGCACGCCACAGGTTTTCTCATCTTTATAGGCGTTGTAGATATACTCAGAAGCAAAGTGGTTTTTGATCACTTTATCTTCAACGATACCCATACCGGATTCGGCAACGGCCATTTTAGCGAGAGGGATTCGAGCATCTGCAGCAGCCAGAGCGGCCGCGCGGAAGATTTTATCAACCTGTTCTTGGGTGAAATTGGCATATTCACGCTGGGCTTTTTTAACGCGCTCGACGAGGGCGTTCAGTTCAGCGATATTAGTAACAGCCATAATGCTCTCCTGATAATGTTTAAACTCTTTTAGTAAACCAGCGCTCGATACGTCAGACAGTATAGACAGAGCTGATATGACTTGCGTAACACAAAATAAAACAAAGAGTTACTTTCTACACCAGCACACTAATTTACTAAAAGAGCCTTACCTTAGCATCATCCCTTTTTGTCAGGTGACCTCCCTGGGGTGTAACCAAGATTACTCACTTCTGAGTACGGAAATCATGATCTGCGTCAATTTTCCCCCAAGCTGATACCTTTCAGCAGGGTTATTTCTTTGAGATTTTTCCAGTGTTAAATAATTACGTAAGTATTGGAAGTGGCGCTATCATTGATTCTACATATGTTTAACATCCTGAAATGATAACGTTTTGGCACAGATTTCGAGTGAAGTATGCTAATAAAAAGGGTATCTTCAGCGCGATTTCACATGACAAATTGTCAGTCCCGGGCATGCGCATAAGCGGAGCAAAACGTGATCCAAACGCTCTTTGATTTTCCAACGTATTTTAAATTTTTTATTGGTTTGTTTGCCCTGGTCAACCCGGTGGGGATCATTCCTGTCTTCATTAGTATGACCAGTTACCAGACGGCGGCGGCCAGGAACAAGACCAACCTCACCGCCAACCTGTCAGTGGCTATCATATTGCTCACCTCCCTTTTTCTGGGGGACGCCATTCTTCAGCTCTTCGGGATTTCGATCGACTCTTTCCGCATTGCGGGTGGGATCCTGGTTGTGACCATCGCCATGTCTATGATCAGCGGTAAGCTGGGTGAGGATAAACAGAACAAACAGGAGAAGTCAGAAACTGCCATCCGTGAAAGCATTGGCGTGGTACCGCTGGCGTTACCGCTTATGGCTGGCCCCGGCGCCATCAGTTCAACGATTGTCTGGGGTACGCGTTACCATAGCCTGATGCATTTGATTGGCTTTTCCGTGGCCATTGCCATTTTCGCGCTCTGCTGCTGGGGAGTATTCCGTATGGCGCCCTGGCTGGTGCGCTTATTGGGGCAGACGGGCATCAACGTTATAACGCGTATCATGGGCCTGCTGTTGATGGCGTTAGGGATCGAATTTATTGTCACCGGTATTAAAAGCATTTTCCCCGGCTTGTTACACTAATATTTCATATGAAAGAACGGAGCTACAGCTCCGTTTTTTTACGTGATTATCAGCAAATCATATAACTAAAGTTGAAATGCTCACATATCATAATAAATTCTACTAATAATATTCATCTCTTGTATTTCAATAAGTTATTAATTTCCTTCCAACCCGCCTGCGCAGAAAACCTTCGAACGCTCTGTTATTTTACTCACATGATACTCTGGGGCTTGCTGAGAGATAACCGAAATGATATTAGTAATTTCAACATTCCCCTAGATGAATGTGCTAAATAATAACCAGTTGTTAAATTTTTGTACAAAAACACTCGATGATAGCGCAGCGACGCGCTTGTAGAGGAGGTTTCCTATATCTTATTGAATGTCATGTTTTTTAGTGGCGTTTGATGTCTGGCAGGGCTGCCCTCAACGATACGGCTCTCACCGTAAAAGAGAATTGCTTAACAAATTTGCAAAATGTATTGGCGTGCGTTTACGCCATTTGATACTTTCCGGCCTACTATTTTGCAGCATAAAACAAGTAGATGAGAATTATTTTCATATGCTTCTCTTCTCAGATATCCAGCGCAGGTCTCAAACAGGGGAGGCCTGTAAAGAATCGACGCAAGACGGCCATACGAGCGGTCAGTAATAAAAAAGTCGGTGATAGCAAGAAGTAAAAAAGAAGAACCTGGCAGCAGCAAAAAAAACTCCTGCGCTGTACAGGCCCCAACAGGGGATTACACAGCTGGCGAAGGCCAGTCATTATAATGAGTGGAGTACCAACACAATGTCCATCATCACAAAAAAAAATCTGGTAGCGGCGGGGATTTTAACTGCGCTAATCGCGGGCAACGCTGCAATGGCTGCGGACGTACCTGCAGGTGTTCAACTGGCTGAAAAACAGACGTTGGTTCGTAACAACGGTGCGGAAGTTCAGTCTCTTGACCCGCATAAAATTGAAGGTGTTCCCGAGTCAAACGTTAACCGCGACCTGTTCGAAGGTCTGCTGGTGACTGACGTAGACGGCCACCCGGCTCCGGGTGTAGCAGAAAAATGGGAAAATAAAGATTTCAAAGTCTGGACTTTCCATCTGCGTAAAGATGCGAAATGGTCAGACGGCACGCCGGTTACCGCCGAAGATTTCGTTTATAGCTGGCAGCGTCTGGCGAATCCAAATACTGCCTCTCCGTATGCGAGCTACCTGCAATATGGCCACATTGCCAATATTGATGACATCATCGCAGGCAAAAAACCGGTCACCGACCTGGGCGTGAAAGCGATCGATGCGAATACCTTTGAAGTCACGTTGAGCGAACCTGTTCCGTACTTCTATAAGCTGCTTGTTCACCCGTCTGTTTCTCCAGTTCCAAAATCCGCAGTGGAAAAATTTGGTGAAAAATGGACTCAGCCTGCCAATATCGTGACCAACGGTGCCTACAAACTGAAAGACTGGGTAGTCAACGAACGTATGGTTCTGGAGCGTAACCCGCAATATTGGGACAACGCGAAAACCGTGATTAATCAGGTGACGTACCTGCCAATTTCTTCCGAAGTGACTGACGTTAACCGCTACCGTAGTGGTGAAATTGACATGACCTATAACAACATGCCGATTGAACTGTTCCAGAAGCTGAAAAAAGAAATTCCTAAAGAAGTGCATGTTGATCCGTATCTGTGCACCTATTACTACGAAATCAACAACCAGAAAGCACCATTCACCGATGTTCGTGTCCGTACGGCACTGAAACTGGCACTGGATCGCGATATCATCGTGAACAAAGTGAAAAACCAGGGCGATCTGCCAGCATACAGCTATACCCCTCCATACACCGATGGCGCAAAACTGACTGAACCAGATTGGTTCAAACAGACGCAAGAGCAGCGTAACGCAGAAGCGAAGAAACTGCTCGCCGAAGCTGGCTATACTGCTGATAAGCCGCTGACCTTCAGCCTGCTGTATAACACCTCCGATCTGCACAAAAAACTGGCTATCGCCGTCGCCTCGATCTGGAAAAAGAACCTGGGCGCAAACGTGAAGCTGGAGAACCAGGAGTGGAAGACCTTCCTGGATAGCCGTCATCAGGGCACCTTCGATGTCGCGCGTGCTGGCTGGTGTGCGGACTATAACGAACCAACCTCCTTCCTGAACACCATGCTGAGCGACAGCTCGAACAACACCGCGCACTATAAGAGCCCGGCATTCGACAAGCTGATTGGCGACACGCTGAAAACAACTGACGAAGCACAGCGTACTGAACTGTACTCTAAAGCTGAGCTGCAGTTGGATAAAGATTCCGCGATCGTTCCGGTTTACTACTACGTCAACGCCCGTCTGGTGAAACCGTGGGTAGGTGGCTATACCGGTAAAGACCCGATGGATAATATCTACGTTAAAAACTTGTATATTATCAAGCATTAATGGCAATGAGTGGGGCGAGTTCACTCGCCCCACGGTGTCTAACCGACGTCACAATATATAGGCACACGCCAGAAGGTACGGGCAATGTTTAAATTTATCCTACGTCGCTGTCTTGAAGCGATTCCAACGCTGTTTATTCTGATAACAATTTCCTTCTTCATGATGCGTCTTGCGCCGGGAAGTCCATTTACCGGTGAACGTACGTTGCCGCCAGAAGTCATGGCGAATATTGAAGCGAAATATCACCTGAACGATCCTATCTCCACCCAATACTTCAATTATCTGAAGCAGCTGGCTCACGGTGATTTTGGACCGTCATTCAAATATAAAGACTATTCCGTTAACGACCTGGTGGCTTCCAGCTTCCCGGTATCGGCAAAGCTGGGTGCTGCGGCATTCTTGTTGGCCGTTGTTCTCGGGGTGACTGCAGGCGTTATCGCCGCGCTTAAACAAAATACCAAATGGGATTATACCGTAATGGGGGTGGCGATGACTGGGGTAGTCATACCCAGCTTCGTTGTCGCGCCGTTACTGGTGATGATATTTGCCATCACGCTGAAATGGCTACCTGGCGGTGGCTGGAACGGCGGGGCGTTAAAGTTCATGATTTTGCCGATGGTGGCATTATCTCTGGCGTACATCGCCAGCATTGCGCGTATCACCCGTGGTTCAATGATCGAAGTGTTGCATTCGAACTTCATTCGAACCGCGCGCGCTAAAGGGCTGCCGATGCGTCGGATTATCTTCCGCCACGCGCTCAAACCGGCGCTGTTGCCTGTGCTCTCCTACATGGGGCCGGCATTCGTCGGTATCATCACTGGCTCAATGGTTATCGAAACGATCTACGGTCTGCCGGGTATTGGTCAACTGTTCGTAAATGGCGCGCTCAACCGCGACTATTCGCTGGTACTGAGCCTGACCATTCTCGTTGGTGCGCTGACCATTCTCTTTAACGCAATTGTCGATGTGCTGTATGCCGTCATCGACCCGAAAATCCGTTACTAACTGGAGCACGCCATGATGTTGAGTAAGAAAAACAGCGAGGCGCTGGAAAACTTCAGTGAAAAACTGGAAGTAGAAGGTCGTAGCCTCTGGCAGGACGCGCGCCGCCGCTTTATGCACAACCGTGCCGCGGTAGCCAGTCTGGCCGTACTGGTGATCATCGCGCTGTTTGTGACCCTGGCGCCGATGCTGTCGCAATTTACCTATTTCGACACCGACTGGGGCATGATGTCCAGCGCACCTGATATGGAGTCCGGACACTATTTTGGTACGGATTCCTCCGGACGCGATCTGCTGGTACGAGTCGCTATCGGAGGCCGTATTTCGCTGATGGTCGGTATCGCTGCTGCACTGGTGGCGGTGATTGTGGGCACGCTCTATGGCTCACTCTCAGGCTACATTGGCGGTAAAGTGGACTCTGTGATGATGCGTCTGCTGGAAATCCTGAACTCCTTCCCGTTCATGTTCTTCGTTATCCTGTTGGTGACCTTCTTTGGCCAGAACATCCTGTTGATTTTCGTGGCTATCGGGATGGTTTCCTGGCTGGATATGGCGCGTATTGTCCGCGGACAGACACTGAGCCTCAAACGCAAAGAGTTTATCGAAGCCGCGCAGGTGGGTGGCGTATCAATCGGTAATATTGTGGTTCGCCATATCGTTCCTAACGTGCTGGGGGTGGTGGTGGTTTATGCTTCACTGCTGGTACCAAGCATGATTCTGTTCGAATCCTTCCTGAGCTTCCTGGGGCTGGGTACGCAAGAGCCTCTGAGCAGCTGGGGTGCACTCCTGAGTGATGGTGCAAACTCCATGGAAGTCTCTCCGTGGTTACTACTTTATCCGGCGGGTTTCCTGGTCGTTACCCTGTTTTGTTTCAACTTTATCGGCGATGGCCTGCGTGATGCCCTCGACCCGAAAGACCGTTAAGGAGCGCCGTCATGACAATTATTGAAACGGCCACTGCGCCGCAGGCGCAACAGCAGAGCAAACTTCTGCTGGATGTGAAAGATCTCCGTGTAACCTTTAAAACCCCGGACGGAGACGTAACCGCCGTTAACGATCTCAACTTCGACCTGCGTGCAGGTGAAACGCTGGGGATTGTTGGTGAATCTGGTTCCGGAAAATCCCAGACTGCATTTGCGTTGATGGGACTGCTGGCTGCAAACGGTGTTATCGGAGGTTCCGCGAAATTCAACGGACGTGAAATCCTCAACCTGCCGGAACATGAGCTGAACAAGCTGCGTGCCGAGCAGATCTCGATGATTTTCCAGGATCCGATGACTTCGCTGAACCCGTACATGCGTGTTGGCGAGCAGCTGATGGAAGTCCTGATGCTGCACAAAGGTCTGGGCAAAGCGGAAGCGTTTGAAGAGTCAGTCAAAATGCTGGATGCGGTGAAAATGCCGGAAGCCCGTAAGCGCATGCGTATGTTCCCGCACGAATTTTCTGGCGGCATGCGTCAGCGTGTGATGATTGCGATGGCGTTGCTGTGCCGGCCAAAACTGCTGATTGCTGATGAACCCACCACCGCGCTGGACGTCACCGTTCAGGCACAAATCATGACCCTGTTAAACGAGCTTAAGCGCGAGTTCAACACAGCGATCATCATGATCACCCACGACCTTGGCGTTGTGGCGGGCATCTGTGACAAAGTGCTGGTGATGTATGCCGGCCGTACCATGGAATATGGCAACGCGCGTGATGTGTTCTATCACCCAGCCCACCCGTACTCAATTGGTCTGTTGAATGCGGTACCGCGTCTCGATGCGGAAGGGGAATCTCTGCTCACCATTCCGGGTAACCCGCCAAACCTGCTGCGTCTGCCGAAAGGTTGTCCGTTCCAGCCGCGTTGCCCGCATGCGATGGAAATCTGCAACAGCGCTCCGCCGCTGGAAGCGTTTGCACCAGGCCGCCTGCGCGCCTGCTTTAAGCCGCAGGAGGAGTTGGTATGAACGCATTAGATGAAAAACGCAATGTGCTGCTCGAAATCGCTGACCTTAAAGTGCATTTTGACATCAAAGACGGTAAACAGTGGTTCTGGCAACCATCTAAGACCCTGAAAGCGGTCGATGGTGTCACGCTGCGTTTGTACGAAGGCGAAACCCTGGGCGTGGTAGGGGAGTCTGGCTGCGGTAAATCCACCTTCGCGCGCGCCATTATTGGTCTGGTAAAAGCCACCGGCGGCAAAGTGGCCTGGCTGGGTAAAGACTTGTTGGGGATGAAGCCTGACGAGTGGCGTGACGTGCGTAGTGATATCCAGATGATTTTCCAGGATCCACTGGCATCATTGAACCCGCGTATGACCATCGGTGAGATTATTGCCGAGCCGCTGCGTACTTATCATCCGAAGATGGCTCGTCAGGAAGTTCGCGATCGCGTGAAGGCGATGATGATGAAAGTTGGCCTGTTGCCTAACCTTATCAACCGCTACCCGCACGAATTCTCAGGCGGCCAGTGTCAGCGTATTGGTATTGCACGTGCGTTGATCCTCGAACCGAAGCTGATCATCTGTGATGAGCCCGTCTCCGCGCTGGACGTATCCATTCAGGCACAGGTGGTCAACCTGCTGCAGAAACTGCAGCGTGAAATGGGGCTGTCACTCATTTTTATCGCGCACGATCTGGCCGTGGTGAAACACATCTCGGACCGCGTACTGGTAATGTACTTAGGCCATGCAGTGGAGCTGGGCACCTATGATGAGGTGTACCACAACCCGTTGCACCCTTATACCAAAGCGCTGATGTCCGCAGTACCGATCCCCGATCCCGATCTGGAAAAGAATAAAACGATTCAGCTTCTGGAAGGGGAATTACCCTCACCGATTAACCCGCCGTCGGGCTGCGTCTTCCGTACGAGATGCCCAATGGCCGGGCCGGAATGTGCGAAAACGCGACCGGTTCTGGAAGGCAGTTTCCGACATGCGGTTTCCTGCCTGAAAGTAGACCCGTTATAATCGCAAGGGCTGACATGATGTCAGCCCTTATTTTTTGCGAGGTTACTGTGTCGCTTTTAATCACGCCCGCCCGTCGGCGGCTTTACCATTTTTTATTCGATCCTGAAACCGTATCCGGGAGACGCTTCGAAGGCCTCTGTGGTTTATTTGCGCTGCTAAGCGTATTTGTGATCTTTATTGAGTCTGGTGTCGGGACGCAATACCACCTGACGTTTGACGAGTGGCATATTTTTGTCTGGCTTGAGTTGGCGATTACTCTGGTCTTTACCGCGGAATATTTCCTGAGAGTCATTTGCTGGCCCAACCCGGCCAGATATGTTTTCAGCTTTTGGGGATTTATTGATTTAGCGACCATCCTGCCGCTCTATGTGATGTGGCTGTGGCCGGAAATTAGCCTGAGTTACGTCTTTGCCTGGCGAGCGATGCGCGTCATTCGGGTATTACGTATCCTTAAATTACTGCGTTTTATGCCGTCATTGCACGTGTTCTGGAGCGCGATAGTCAGCGCACGGCACCAGCTTATTCTGTTCTATTCATTTATTGCCATCGTCATGATTGTTTTCGGCGCGCTGATGTATCTGATAGAAGGGCCAAAATATGGCTTCACGACGCTTAATGCCTCGGTCTATTGGGCCATCGTGACCGTGACGACCGTGGGTTATGGTGATATCACACCGCATACCCCATTGGGACGTATTGTGGCATCAGTGCTGATCCTGATTGGCTATTCGGTGATTGCAATCCCGACAGGGCTCATTACCACACATATGAGCAGTGCCTTTCAGAGTCGCAAACAGCAGCGCAAATGCCCGAATTGTCATCAGGGTGAGCATGAACACAGCGCACGGTTTTGTAACCGCTGCGGAAGCGAATTACCGGATTAAATAAAAAAGGCTGCAATCGCAGCCTTTTTTACTATTCGCGCCAGAGGATATGGCACAGTTTGTGGTCTTTCTCGCGGCACAGCAGGACGCGGGCGAAGATGTCATTTATTTCGCCGCCATCTTCATCGGCCAGCCCAATCACTACTTCGGCAAAGAAGTCAGGATTAAGGTCGAAATCCACATGCTCAGCCCAGTCTTCTGAAGGGTCGAACAATTCGGCACCGCCGCGCTCTTCGAACTGCAGATTAAAGAGGATCACGTCTGCGGGATCGAGGTTATCAACCGCCAGTTCGAGAAAAATGTCATAGGCCTGCTCGAGCGTTTCGTCTTCGGTCAGGCGATTGTTCAGATCCATTTCCATGATGACTACCTGTTTAACATCGTTGGGCACGTTTTACAGCAACGGACTAAAGAAGTAAAACAGTCGTTCGGCAATTCTCTGCCACATTGGACGTTTTACCCACAGTCTGGCATCCAGCAGTCGCGAGCGGGAGATATAATCATCCTGCACCGCCGCCAGGTCACCGCCAAAACCGGCGTCATCAATCACAAGTGTGATTTCAAAATTGAGCCACAGACTCCGCATATCCAGGTTGACTGTGCCCACCAGGCTTAATTCACCGTCGACGAGAACGCTCTTGGTATGGAGTAATCCGCCTTCAAACTGATAAATTTTCACTCCTGCGGCCAACAGTTCGCTAAAGAATGCCCGGCTGGCCCAGCCTACCAGTAGGGAGTCATTTTTGCGTGGCAAAATGATACTCACGTCGACACCGCGTTGCGCCGCCGTGCAGATTGCGTGCAGCAGGTCATCGCTGGGGACAAAGTATGGCGTGGTCATGATCAGGTATTCACGGGCTGAGTAGGTTGCCGTCAGCAGCGCCTGATGAATCAAATCTTCAGGGAAGCCTGGCCCGGATGCAATCGTATGAATGGTGTGCCCGCTGGCCTCTTCAAACGGCATAATATTGCCGTCCGGTGGTGGTGGCAGAATACGTTTACCGGTTTCAATCTCCCAGTCGCATGAGTAAACGATACCCATAGAGGTGGCAATCGGCCCCTCCATTCTTGCCATCAAATCAACCCATTGCCCAACCCCCGAATCCTGTTTAAAGAAGCGTGGGTCGACCATGTTCATACTGCCGGTGTAGGCAATATAGTTATCGATCATGATCATCTTACGGTGCTGGCGGAGATCCATCCGGCGCAAAAAGACACGCAGGAGGTTAACCTTCAGCGCCTCAACCACTTCGATACCGGCATTACGCATCATTCCCGCCCACGGGCTGCGGAAAAATGCCACGCTGCCTGCAGAGTCCAGCATCAGTCGGCAGTGAATGCCCCGACGTGCTGCGGCCATCAGGGATTCAGCAACCTGATCGGCCATACCACCGGGCTGCCAGATGTAAAACACCATCTCAATGTTATGGCGGGCCAATTGAATATCGCGGATCAACGCCTGCATAACATCGTCAGAAGTGGTCAGCAACTGGAGTTGATTTCCTTTGACACCGCCAATCCCCTGACGGCGCTCGCAAAGTTTAAACAGCGACGCGGCAACACTGCTGTTCTCTTCGGCAAAAATATGTTTGCAGGCTTTAAGGTCGTTAAGCCACTTCGCGGTCGAGGGCCACATGGCGCGGGCACGCTCGGCGCGGCGCTTGCCCAGATGAAGCTCACCGAAAGAGAGATAGGCAATGATCCCTACCAGCGGGAGGATGTAGATTATCAGAAGCCAGGCCATGGCAGAGGGTACGGCTCTGCGCTTCATCAGGATGCGTAATGTCACACCCGCGATTAACAGCCAGTATCCCAGAATGACCAGCCAACTCACCACGGTGTAGAAGGTTGTCATAGGTTAAAAAATCCTTTTGAAAGCGTATTGTTATGAGTGTACGCATCAGGATTCATCTGGCAAATAAAAACGCCAGGTAAAAGCGCTGGTTTGCTGCAGGGTTGGGTTTATAATGGCATCTCTGTTAGAGAAAGAGTTGTAGACATGAAGCGCAGTAGAACTGAAGTAGGGCGCTGGCGCATGTTGCGACAGGTGAGTCGTCGCAAGGCACGTTGGCTGGAAGCACAATCCCGCCGCAATATGCGTATTCACGCCATCAGAAAATGTGGAATGACCCGGCACCGCAACGCGTTGCTGTTCGCAGTCCAGGATATCTGAGAACCATGAGGGCACCGCAAGGTGCCCACTGATTTTATAGCGTCTGATTTTTAGGAATAGCGTTTTTGCAGCGATATTCCCGTTGTTTTTAGCAAAAGGAGGGAGAAGTGTTTGCGGAGTTTGGTGTACTGAATTTCTGGACGTACGTTGTAGGCGCATTTTTTATCGTGCTGGTACCTGGGCCGAATACCCTGTTTGTGCTGAAAACCGGGATTGGTCACGGCGTTAAAAAAGGTTATCTCGCCGCGACAGGTGTATTTATCGGCGATGCGGTACTGATGTTTCTGGCCTGGGCGGGTGTTGCGGCATTAATCCAGACCACGCCGGTACTGTTTAACATCGTGCGCTATCTCGGGGCTTTTTATCTGCTCTGGCTGGGGGGCAAAATGCTCTGGTCGGTGGTGAACCGTCAAAAAAACGCTCATGAGAGCGGGCCCGAACCTGCCAGTACGATCATGAAACGCTCGCTGGTGTTAAGCCTGACCAATCCCAAAGCGATTCTGTTCTACGTATCGTTCTTCGTTCAGTTTATTGATGTGAATGCCCAGAGCACCGGCACTTCTTTCCTGATCCTCGCGACAACGCTGGAGCTAATAAGCTTTGTGTATATGAGCTTCCTGATCTTCTCTGGCGCGTTTGTTACGCGTTACCTGAAAACCAAAAAGAAACTGGCAAAGCTGGGGAACGGTCTGATAGGGCTGCTGTTTGTTGGGTTTGCGGCAAGGTTGGCATCGCTGCATTGATGTGAAGAAACAAAAAGGCTCCTGCGGGAGCCTTTTTAATGTTTGACAACTTCCCGCCATTTGGTTGTATAGTACAACTAAATGGCGGAGACAATAACATGCACATCGAAACCCCTCTTGTCAGCGATATCCGTAGCGCCTCACGTTTGATGGTGCGCGAATTAGGTTTTATGGCCTCGACGCTGGCCTCAACGAATTATTCACCCTCGGCGGTTCATACACTTGTCGAAATTGATTTGCGGAAAGAAATGACCGCTGGTCAACTGGTGCAACTGTTAGGCCTGGAAAAATCCAGCGTCAGCCGGATGTTGGCACGCCTTATTGCAGCAGGCGAACTTGAAGAAGTCGTTTCCAGTGAAGACGCCAGAACGAAGTATCTACGACTGACGGCAAAAGGGCAGGAAACCGTCAGACAAATTAATACCTACAGTAGCGCTCGGGTGCTCACTGCAATAAAACCACTGGATCCGTTGCAACAGAAAACAATATCTCAGGGTCTTTCACTTTATGCCAGGGCGCTGCTGGCTGGCCGTGAAACGCCGGTTGAGATTCAATCTGACGCGCTGAAAATTGTGCCGGGCTATCTGCCTGGCATGATTGGCCGTATCGCGGAGATGCATGCCAGTTATTATTCCCGGGAACATAATTTTGGCCGTTTCTTCGAGGCCAAAGTGGCTTCTGGATTGGCCGAGTTTAGTGGGCGACTGGAGAAGCCGTGTAATCAGGTCTGGCTGGCAATATTGAACGATAAAATCGTCGGCTCGGTGGCTATTGATGGTGAAGATTTAGAACCGGGGGAAGCTCACCTTCGCTGGTTTATTCTTGATGATGGCTGTCGCGGATTTGGCGTGGGGAAAAAACTTCTGACCGAAGCTATAGGTTTTTGCGATAACGTGGGCTTTTCTGCTGTGCATTTGTGGACATTCAATAAACTATCCGCCGCACGACGTCTGTATGAATTATTTGGTTTCAGATTAGCCAAAGAGTGGGAGGGGGACCAGTGGGGAAGTCTGATGACAGAGCAGCAATTTACCCGGTGTAAAGACGTCTAACGTAAAAAAGGCCCCTGCTGGAGCCTTTTAACATCAGAACACTTTTTTATAAGGGCGAACCGTCACCTTCGCATACACACCGGCCGCAACGTATGGGTCCGCATCAGCCCAGGCCTGAGCAGCTTCCAGAGATTCAAACTCAGCAATCACTGTGGAACCGGCAAAACCGGCGGCACCCGGGTCATTGCTGTCTACTGCAGGCATAGGGCCGGCGGTCAGTAAACGGCCTTCATCCTGGAGCAGCTGCAAACGTGCCAGATGCGCAGGGCGCACAGCCTGGCGTTTTTCGAGCGAATCAGCAACATCTTCAGAGTAAATCACGTAAAACACGGCGAAGCTCCTTAACCGGTAAAAGTGTCAGTTACGTTATGTGAAGGGGCAAACGACTGCAATGTAAAATAAAAACAATGTTAAAACCCTGATCTGAATGCGACTTTTTTGGCCTCTCATGCGCTAAAGTTGCTCCAGAACAAAGTGTCTTATTGAATATGATTGCTATTTGCATTTAAAATCAGGGTTCGGTTTTTTAACGTTGATGAATATGACTTCGATGACCCTTGAATATAGGCTATTCGGGTTTTGAAAGTATCTGGTTTTCATTCACATTACAAGCACTAAGCCCGCTCTATCAGGTGAGCCAATGCCAGCAATCTCACGCGCTGCTCTGATAATCCGCCCAATTTGTAACGTCCCGCGAGTTCATAACCTACTCTGTCCAGCTTCTGTAGCATTGGGACAGGAATATTCAGGGCGAGATTTTGAGTTAACGGAATTGCATCCCCTTGAGACTTCAGAGGATTACACGGATAAAGCGTCATTCAAACCTCCTGAGCATCTCCCCGATTGCCAGTGTTAAACGTTGGTCTTCTGATACCACGCCTTGACCAATCTGTTCAGAAAGCTTTTCCAGCTTTGTGATAAGCGATGGATGCAGCGTCATCAGAAGATTACAACTTACTTTCTGACCATATTCATTGAAGAGTTGATTCATTTAGCCCTCCCATCGACTGAGCAACTTCAGCCGCTTCTGAGGCTGCTGTTATGGCTTTGTTTCGTTTTGTCTGTGCTTCAAGGATTCGTACAGTTGCATCACGCTGCAAGCGGGTGACCTTTGAAGAAGCTGCTTTCAGAATCCCGTCACAGAACGCTTTATGCTGGTTACTCATAGCGCTGGTGGCCTTAACGTAATCAGCGGGATTGATACCTATAGCTTCACAGAAAGGCTGTACAGCGTCGATGGCAGTCACTGTATGACGTTGCATTAACTGAGCCTGTAAAGTGGCAATCTGAGCCTTGTAAGCGGCTTCAGTGACTTTGTTAGTCATTACCCACCTCATCGGCGACAATCACAGACAGATAGGATTCAAGCGATTTAATTCCCGATAACGCTTCTTCAGCCTGTTTCACCAATACGTTGTGAGCATGGATAGCCTTATTTACCTTATTCGCTTTCTCAGTGATTCCTGCATCAACAAATTTCTCAGCAGCTTTCTTACATGCCTTTTCAATCTCAGCAAGCGGGTTATGTTTTGGTGACTGCTGTAATGGTACAAACTTGATAAATCCAGCGCCCATTTCATACACAACATAATTCTCATTCATCATGCTGTGAACAATAGTCTGTACCATCGCTGGATGTGTAACCTGTCGGATTCTGAATCCATAATCTTCGACTGGCTGAGACATTAGTTGCTTAGTCTTGACAGCAATAAGAGTATCTTTGTTCAGTCTGTCTGCGTTGTAAATATCCTTTGTATCTTCGATATTTTCCAGTGCAGCTTTGATTTGGGGGATGAAATGTGATTCGATTTCAATTCGTTTCTGTGTAGGACTATTCATTAGTAACGCTCTCGTGAAATTCAGATACAAAAATACACCACACAGGCCGTCTTTTACGTAACCCGTGTAGTGTAATCTGGAATGTGTAAAGGGTTGGCTAACCTGTCTCCGAGGAAGGATGCCACAGGAAAGCCATTAATTTGTCAGGAAATCAATTCAATATATAAATGTTAACATATTGTTAAATTCTGTCAAGGGGTTTCAGTTTTCTGACAAATAGCTTTAATGATTTCATACCGTCTGGTTTTAGTCATCATGCGAGGCGGGGTGTAACCAGAGGGAGATGTAATTCCTGTTAATTCGGAAAGGCTCTTATACTGCATGTAGAATTGATGTGTCTTTTCAGCTACGATAGTAAAGTATTTCTTTCTTTTCTTCATTCATATTAATAATCCTTAAACAGGAAAGGTCACCCCCCATGATAAAACCTGAGAAAGTGACCCTCCAGCTATTCTCATCTATCTAAGACCCTGTTGACCGATTTTGATAAATGAGCATTACTGTATTATTATCATACGGAACTGTGTTTTTGTCCAGTGGTATTTTGTTATTGCAGTAATTGATGAATGGTTATTATTGGCGGGGTGGATGGGATGGTAGAAATACATATTTAGCACTTTTTGCTATTGACGTAATTTTTATGATTGATATAATGCATTAAGACCTTTACAGATTATCTTTAAAGTTTTCTGATTATCACTAATTGAATACTACAATAAGAAAATGGCTTACGCCAAAAGCCATTAAAATCTTATTATCTCTTCAAAGATACTTAATCAATGCCTTTAAAGATTACTGTTAAGATGTGGAATCACCAATCAAGGAGTTATCCTTTCAACTTTCGCATGGCTTCGCGTTGTCATGCTTCTTGCTTTCGCCTTGTAATCTATTCAGATAGCCTATCAGAACCCCTGTATGCCATTCTGAAGCGTTCCCAATATCAACCATACATTCTCCCCTCAAGGCCCATCATAAGCCCTCAGAGAGCGCTAAAATAGCTCAGGTTACAATTGCATCAAACCATTGCGTTTGATATAATAATCAGCCTGTTAGAGATGAGTTCTCTTTGGGTTGTGGGAATATCTGGTGTCGTTGCTTAAGCCCCCGTTGAGTCGGGATAGCTTGAGAGTTCAACTAGTCCAGCCATATCTAAAGAGATTTATCAAATGGCAGACATTCACAATAAGAGTGAATACTAAACAACCCCAAATTGTTGAGTCACCTCACCCTACAGCAATATTGTGAATTGCAACTTTTCAGACTTTCCCATCTGTTAAGCCACAGGCAATCCATCACGGTGAAAAGGGTTCCTTCCCATCAAGCGTTAATCGCTGGTGGGCTGAATGATTTTCCACACCGGAGACTGGAAGAATGAAACCTACTGTACAGACATCAAACCGATTTTTGTTTCTAACCGGAAACGAAGACTTCACCATCCGAAAAACTGCTGCGGCAAAGATTGCCAGAGCACGCGGTCAGCGTTTCTTTGTTCACATCTGCAAGAGACATGGTGCTAGTGAACATTACTCAAGCTGCATGGCTTGTGTTGAATGCCAGAAACAATGGTATAGAGATAACGGTAAGAGCAAGCCGGATCCAGACATCAAACCTTTTAGCTCTGCCTATACAATTGCAGCGGTATTTTTCAAAGGTATTAGGCTGTGAGTAGATGATACATCCCTCCCTGCGAAAACAAAGAGGGAGGGCAAGACTACTTAATCACAACTTTAACTTCTTTTTCCTGCCAGCTTGATTTGTTAAATGACTGACCGTAAATGAGTTTTAGTGTGCTTTCCCCTTTCTTTTCACCAATGAAGTGAAGCACTTCTTCACCACCGCACCCTACAGCACCTTTCGGACAGTCTTTTGACTGCTCATATCCTCCAGAAACGAAAATCAATCCATCAGGAAGGTCTTTAATCATCCAGCCGTAACCCGTAGTCGGATTGGACTCAAGGGATAGTTTGATATCTTTCCCGACTTCACCTGTTACAGTGGTAGTTTCATTTGCAGCATTGGCTGTTATAGCAGCAGACATCATAACTCCGAAAACAACAGCTTTAACTTTATTCATATTTATTCTTCCTTTTCACATATCAACAGACCGAAAATCCAGTAATGAAGCAATATCTGGTTTTTTTTCATCTACATGAATGAATCATGACAGACTATGCATCCATCTCGAATAGCATTAATCTTATTTTTCCCCGAATTGGGTAAGGTCGTTTGATAGTCCAATATTCATACATGATGGAACATATCTGTGAAGGTCTGGGAAGAAATGATGAGCAGATGGATACCTGCTTAGAAGGTGAACCTGAGAAAGTAGCGTTTAACAAGCACTTTTTTGACATATCTGCAATGAAATCAATAAGAAAGCCCCGCACAAAGCAGGGCGTGACTCTTCGCCAGTCAAATTAAGCCATCTCTTTGAGACTCTTACTAACCTTTGCCACCGTTGCCCTTGAGCAACTCACCGTTTCCATTACGTCACTGTAGGACATACCAGCCTGTAACAGCTTGGCTATTCTCTCATTGCGCTGTGTGTCCTCTGGACGGCCTTTGTACTTACCGTCTGACTTGGCCTTTACAATGCCCTGTGCCTGTCTTCTCTTACGGTCTGTGTAATCCTTTCTGGCAATAGCGGCGAGCATGTCCAGCATCATCCCGTTTAACGCCTCTAGCATCCTGCTGGTGAACTCATCCCCTGACTGAATAAGCTGGTGGCTTGTTGGCAGGTCTAAGGCAACCACTCTCACACCTTTCTCATTAATCAGTGACCGTAACTTGTTCCAGTCTTCACCGCTCAAACGTGACAGGCGGTCTACCTGCTCGACTAAGAGAACATCTCCCTTCTGTGCAATCTCAAGTAATCTGAACAACTCAGGACGCTTTAGAGATGCACCTGATTCATTCTCTGCGAAGTAGCTTGAAATAGTCATACCGTTGGCTGTAGCGAATTCATCCAACTGACCTTTGGCGCGTGTTGCGTCTTGCTGAGTGGTGGAAGCTCTGAGGTAAGCGTAGACACGTGAAGTCATGATAGTTAGCCGTAGTAGTCTGTTTAAGATGGTTCAATTATATCAGTCTGTTTTGCATGGTTCAATAAATCATTTTTGAGGTGAACTGGTTCACTAAATCGGTGCTTGTTGAGGTATACCCTAACCAGACCAAAAAAATGACAGGAGAAAAAAGAAGGGGTAAGCGGAGATTGAGGGGCAACCTAAAGAGGAAGCCCCAGAAAAATTTATTAAGCCGAGGTTTCTTTTTCTTCTAAGAAATTGTTAACAATTCTGCGGAAATCAAGAGGTTTCTTAATTGATGGAATCGGCGTACCTGTACCGCCAGTTCCTTTTACAACAACCGTACCGTAACCCAGCAAGCGCCCTAAAAGCCCTTGATTGATACTGATACTTTCAACCTTTTCAAGGCGCAACTCGATGGTTGAGCGACGAATAAAACCGAATTTCGCAATGATACGTTTGTTGGTCAGCGCGAGTTCCGTTGTTGCAACCTTAACAACAACATTAAGCAGCATAAACAGCCCCAGAAACAGAAAGACCCAGCCTACACTATTTGGATGAGCTTCCCCTTCTTTCGCTGCTGCTGATGCCATGAATCCACCAAAAGCAATGAAAAGAAAGAACAGCGAAACAATAATAGTAATAAGGAATGATAACCATGAGACATGTGCCCTCACGATAACCTCTTCACCTTTGGATAAGTTTGAATCAACGTAACTTGCCATGCACAATTCCTTCGCAATAGTAATAATCCGAAACATTATAAAATGTTTTCTGTTTGTAAATACATAGTGTAAGCTGATTTTTAGTGACATCCTCTGAGCATCAGTGAGTAAACTAACAGAATCAGTCCTGTAGCCTTACGTGAAACAGTAAAATGCCCTCAAACGTTGGTATCACTGGGCTGATGGTGAAAATTCAGATGTCTTGATACACTGATAAACCCTGTTAATAAAGTGATTGTTTATGCATCTTTCTCAGTATTATCAGGGTTTTGGTGTTTATCTATGCACTTTTCAAAGATGAAAAAGGGAAGCCGTCAGGTCATAGCGTAAAATCTCTTGCTAAGAACGTTTTGTAACCGGCTTACCAGACTTCTTGAACTCTTCATCAGATGTAATGACGCTGAACATGTCGATGTCTCTAGGTGATGAGGATGATACAACTTGCTTCATTAAATCCTGCGATAACGCAGGGGATAAGTCTCTTGATTTTCCAATGACCGCACCGTTTCGAAGTGTGATTATTATCATTTCACGTTGTAACTCGATGGATTGTACGAATTTTGACAGTATGAGTTGTGCTTCTACTCTTCCTGCTTTGGTCGTCAAATCAATCTCCGATAGGTGATGCAACGGCTTATCACTTAATGTTTCACGCTGATTGAGGTCGTCTAATTCACTTTGCATGTTAATGCGTTGAATGTTCAGTTCTTTGACCTGTTCTTTAATCTCTGTAACATCATCCAGTTCGAGAAGCAGGGTGGCTGCCTTTTTTAGCTTGCTGGTGACTAACGAGATTTGATACTCAATCTCAGCTTTTCGTTTATCAGTGTTGTTACCATCAGACCTCTCAAGGAAGCCAATGATGTTATCAAGCATCCATTTATCAAAGGGTTTACGTTTAATGGTAGGAACATTGCAACGTCCATCAGGGACATTGTTACAACGGTAAACACCTTGATAGGTTGCCTTGACACCTGTGGGATGTACTGAGGCACCGCATTGACAGCGAATGATTCCCTTAAATAGGTTGATAGTAATTGGATTGTCACTGGCTGGCGCTCTGCCAACACGATTTTTTGACAGAATCTCCTGAGCCTTATTAAAGGTGGCAACATCAATCGCTGGTTCATAGTAGTTGGGGATAGCGGGGCGGTCATTACGCTTGGATGCTGCCAGTGTTCCAACGGTTGACTCAGAGCGTAAGATAGTACGGACAGAGTGAACACTAAAGCCATTCGCTTTTTCACGTCGAGAGAATGACTTAATGTTGTTTGCCTGAAGGTAACGAGCAATGTTGTGAAGAGATTCACCAGAAAGGAGCAAATCGAAAATTGTCACAACGGTTGATGAGTGCTCGTTAAGTTTACGAGTATCAGGGTCTATCCAGCCAGGGACATTTTTAGTCAGTTGCTGTTTGCCTTCTAATGCAAGCTGTGCTCTATGCTCCCATGCAGCACTTACCTTGATTGATTTCTCTTTTGATTGCTGATGTGCGATGTGTGCGGCTATCTTCAACTGAATAGATGTATCAAGGTCATCAATATTGGTGCTGGTGTAGATTTTGCCTGATTCGAGACAAATCACATCAACACCTTTACCCGTAATGAGGTCTACAAGGTTTTCGGTATTACGTGCTTTCTGTCGGTTAAGACGGGTTTCTGATTCGACAAGTAAGACAGTTTGCCCTGACAGGTACTTACCATCCTGTATGTTTTGAAGCATTCGTCCAAAATCGCCTTTCAGATGGTGACCGTGATATGCCGATGCACCTTCATCTGAGAATTCATCGACAACTTTTGCATCAGGGTTATCTTTCAGCCATCTCTCAAATAGACCTTTCTGGCGGCGTATTGAGTCACCACGTTCTTGTGGCTTACTGCTGAAACGAAGGTATGTAATTACTTGACGCATAGTGATAGACTCGACGTAAATGATTATCAATTAGCAAAGAACCTTGAAAAACTATGGCTTATGCTACCTCGCCGAATAGCTCAAATACAATGACCCTTGATTTACCTCGCCGCTTTCCCTGGCCGACGCTGCTTTCTGTCGTGATTCACGGTGCTGTTGTGGCGGGGTTGCTGTATACCTCGGTTCATCAGGTTATTGAAATGCCCGCGCCCGCGCAGCCGATTTCGGTGACGATGGTATCACCAGCGGATCTTGAACCGCCGCAGGTTTCACCTCCGCCACCACAGCCAGTGGCTGAAACTGAGCCAGAGCCCGAGCCTGTTCCGGCACCACCGAAGGAAGCGCCGGTGGTGATCCACAAGCCTGAACAGAAGCCCAAACCTAAGCCGAAGCCAAAACCGGTGAAGAAGGTCGAGGAGCGTCCAAAACGCGAGGAACGTCCGGTAGAACCGCGCGCGACCCAGCCAGTAGAAAATGCGGCGCCTTCACGCCCGATTATGAACAATACGGCAACGACCTCAAAGCCAACGGTTACCGCACCAGCGGGCCCGCGTGCCGTAAGTCGCAACCAGCCTCAGTATCCGGCACGTGCGCAGGCCTTACGTATTGAAGGCCGCGTACGGGTAAAATTTGACGTCACTGCGGATGGCCGCGTGGATAACGTGGAAATCTTATCTGCTCAACCTTCTAATATGTTTGAGCGCGAAGTGAAATCGGCGATGCGCAGATGGCGCTATGAGCCAGGCAAGCCTGGCAGCGGATTGATCGTCAATATCGTTTTCCGCCTGAACGGCGGGGCGCAGATGGAATAAAAAAAGCCTCCGAAAGGAGGCTTTTTTTTGCCTGTCGATCAGGCCTGCGGAAGCTGACGCGGTTTACCCTCGCTGTCCACGGCGACATAAATAAACAGTGCTTCGGTGGCCTTATAGCGTTGTCCAATCGGCTCAGAAGAGACTTTCTTCACCCAGACCTCGATGTTGATGGAAATAGAGGTGTTGCCGCGTTTGACACAGCGCGCGTAGCAGCAGACCACATCCCCTACCGCAACGGGGCGCAGGAAGGTCATGCCGTCCACCCGCACCGTCACCACGCGCCCGTGGGCGATCTCTTTTGCCAGAATTGCGCCGCCCATATCCATCTGCGACATCAGCCAGCCGCCAAAAATATCGCCATTGGCATTGGTGTCAGCGGGCATTGCCAGTGTGCGTAAAACCAGTTCGCCCTGAGGGGCGTTAGTTGTTGTCATTGTTTTAACTCGTAACGGAAGACTTCAGGCGGGATGCTACTATGATTCGCGTGCGGAGAGAATAGACCAGAACGCCTGTCGTTGACGTTCTGGTCAGTCATTAATCAGTGGTTGTCGTCCTGCGGCATATGACGATAGATGTATACACCGCTTAACAGCGTGAAGATAAGCGTCAGCGCGGTCAGGCCAAAGACCTTAAAGTTGACCCAGATATCCTGCGGCAGCCAGAAGGCGATATAGATATTAGCGAGACCGCAGAGAATAAAGAAGATTGCCCAGGCAGTATTCAGACGCGACCAGACTACCTGCGGTAGCGTTAGTTCTTTACCTAACATGCTCTGGATAAGGGGCTTTTTCATGAACCATTGACTGAACAGTAACGCTGCTGCAAACAACGCATAAATAACAGTAACCTTCCACTTAATAAATTCAACATCATGCAAGGCAATGGTCAATCCACCAAACACCGCCACTAAAATGAACGTGATGAGCGCCATTTTTTCGACTTTGCGATAGCGAATCCAGCTATAGATCAGCACAACGGCGGTCACAACGATTAGTGCTTTTGTTGCAGCAAAAATGTCGTACAACTTATAGACAGCGAAAAACACCGCGAGTGGTAAAAAATCAAGAAACTGCTTCATTCTGTGATTCCATCTTCTGAGCGGGGCGGGAGACAGCGATGTCCCCCCGCCTCGGGATTACTGACGAATTAACATATACAGGCGGAACAGATAGACGAGCAGTACCGCTGAAATGAGATTGCTCAGCGTATTCGCCACCACGGCGCCAACATTAGGCGTTAATACCGCAAAATTCGGCGCAAACAATAACAAGAGCGTTTTAGCAAGCAGCCAGCCGATCACGGCAGGGGACACCAGACGCATATTAGCCCATGCCAGTCTGATGCTGCTGCGCATTGCGGTAAAAATCCCCATCTTATCCTGCACAACCATCACAGGGGCAAAAGAGAGCACGATAGCCAGCAACACACCTGGTACCACGACCAGCATAATCCCCATCTGCACCAGCATGGTGGTTAAGAAGATTAGGATAAACAGCTTAGGTAAGACCGGTGCGCTGGCTCCAATCGCCCGTAAAGCGCTGACCCGATGTCCCGCCGACACCAGCTGAATCATTAGCAGAACGCCACCGGCTAGCACCGCATTACCAATAAGACCTGAGAAAGTGGATGCAGCGGAAGCCCGCAGCAGAATTTGTTGCTGCTCAGGCGTCATGTTTTGTACCAGTTCAAACAACCCTACGCTTCCTGCAAGGTGGTCGCCCTGGCTCAGGCTGGCAATTTGTTCTTCACTCGGTGAGAACGCATGGCCAAGCACCACCGTGATAAAGGCGCAAAGCAACGCGATCAGTAAAAAGGTAATGAACTGATTGCGGAAAAAGTTTCCCGTGTCACGGTAGACAGACTTCGCCGTGATAGACATGCACTCTCCTTGAGTATTGCAGGTGTTAATTAGCCGGCAATTGTACACCGGATGCACCTGCTGTGGCAGCATCAAGGCTTGTATGGAAAAGCATATCTTTGTAAAGCGGCGGTAATCCAACGCGCGCGCGTGCGCGGTTACAGGCTTCGTTGACCTGCCCATCTTCCCCAGACATGGCAAATTCCCGGCACGGGCTGGGGCGATCCTCATAGATGGAGCATCGGGTCGAGACTCCAGGCTCACCCTGTAGCGCTGCACAGCGGACCTGTTTTTGGTTGGTGCCACTCATGCAGCGCAGAAAAGGCGTTAGCGGCTCTGTGAGATGAACCGGAACGGTACCGCCACCATCGCTGGCTTCGGCCCAGTAGAAAGAGACTCGAAAATACGCACAACAGGCTCCGCACGTCATGCACGGGTTCGTATCACTCATGGCACACCTGCAAAAGAAGAACGCATCAAATCAACTTGTGAGAGCGATAAATTATCCAGCCACCAGAGGAAGAGCAAGAGGGGGAAAAGGGAAAATTTTGTAACTGTGAAATGCCAAAAATTGACATAGAAACAACTTATTGCTTTTCAATGTGCCACAAAAAATTAACCCAGATCAATGAATGTTAAGTTACTGGTTTTAATGTGATCTGTGGCAGATCACTTATTACTCATTTGTGAGTATATTCTCACCCGCGATTAAAACCACAACGATGGAGCGGATATGAAAAAATTAGCGGTGGCAGCCCTTGTATTAAGCAGTCTCTCTGGCGGCGCGTATGCGCATGAAGCAGGCGAATTCTTTATTCGTGCCGGTTCGGCTACGGTTCGCCCTACTGAAGGTTCCGATAATGTGCTGGGTATGGGCGGTTTTAACGTCAGTAATAACACCCAGTTAGGTTTAACGTTCACCTATATGGCGACGGATAACGTTGGTGTTGAGCTTCTGGCTGCAACGCCATTCCGCCATCGCGTAGGCCTTGGGCCGACAGGCGATATCGCCACAGTTCACCATTTACCACCAACGTTGATGGCGCAGTGGTACTTTGGCGATGCCAGCAGCAAAGTGCGTCCGTATATTGGCGCCGGTGTGAACTACACGACCTTCTTTGATGAGAAATTTAACGATACCGGTAAAGAGGCTGGTTTGTCAGACCTCAGTCTGAAAGATTCCTGGGGCATGGCCGGGCAGGTAGGTCTTGATTATCTGATTAACCGTGACTGGTTAATTAACGCCTCTGTCTGGTACATGGATATTGATACTGACGTACGCTTCAAAGCAGGCGGTCAGCAGCAAAGTATCAGTACTCGCCTGGATCCGTGGGTATTTATGTTCTCCGCGGGTTATCGTTTCTGATTTCATCTCCTGAGACTGGCCAAAAAACGGCCAGTCTTTCTGCAGAATTTCCCCTAGCGCACAACCAGCACCGGACATTTTGCGTGGCGAACAACGACTGCCGCGTTTGAGCCTAACAGATAGGTCGTAATATCAGGCCGATGAGAGGCAATAATGATCAGGTCTGCGTTGATACTGTCTGCCAGTTTCAGGATCTGGTCTTTAGGCGCGCCAGAAATGGCATGTGTCTGAACGCGTTCTGCGGGCAAATTGAACTGTTTTACCATTTCATTGAGTTTCTCCAGCGCCTCCTGCTGTATTTCCGCCAGTTTTGGCATTTCAACAGAATAGGCCAGCCCAAGAGAGGAGTAGTAGGGGAAAGAGGGAACGACCGTCAGAAAATGAACTTTACCGTTACTGATTGCTGCGTTTGCCTGTACATAAGGGATCACCTGTTCGGTCAGGCGACTCTCAGAGATATCGACAGGAACAAGAATCGAATTAAACATGCCACACCTCCTGTTTGTTTTTTATCCACTTAAAGTGTAGTGCTGTTGTAATGACATTCACTGTATTCGCGGTCAAAGTGGGATATAAGGCAGGTTTTGAGGCGGGAGAGACACCCCTGATAGGGGCGTCCGTGACAGCATTATTTCTGAATTAAATAGCGGATGGTCGGTCCGTCCTGCTGGATATCTAACACCGTGTAACCGAGGTTTTTGGCATCCAGCGGAATATTGTTGATGGACTGCGGACAGTCACTCACCACTTCCAGAATTTCACCTTTTTTGAGCTGCGGAAGCGCTTCAAGTGTGGCAACTGCCGGATAGGGGCAGGGTTCGCCGACCATATCCAGGCGATAATCAGGCACGATCTCTTTCATGCGGCATTCTCCTGCGTTTGGGTTTTAACAGTGGCTCTGCGGAAGAAACGTTTTTCCTGTGCGACAACCAGTAAAAAGGCTACCAGCAGCAGACCATAAGTGACCAGCAGACCGCCGAGGGGGCCGAAGGTGCTCAGCAGGTTCACCTTGTCCCAGTTGGTGGCAAGCACAGGGGAGAGGTCGTCCCAGAAGTAAGCCAGTATCGTCGAGCCGATAACATTTCCCAGACCCACCCACCAGTAATGCACCTGACCCTCAACGGCGCGGTACATCCAGCCGGTTTCACACCCGCCAGCCAGCACGATCCCGAAGCCAAACAGCAGGCCGCCAATCACCGCGTTAGGACCTGCCCACATGATTTTCGGTTCGACACCCAACTGGACATAGCTGAAGATGCCGATGGCACTGACCGCCATCCCGGCGATAATCGCTTTCGCCATCATCGTGCGGCCGGTGATCCACATATCGCGAAACGCCGAAGTAAAGCAGATCTGTGCGCGTTCAATGAGAAGGCCAAAACCCACGCCAAACAGCATCGCCAGACCGAGTTTTGGCTGGTTCAGGGCTGTACACAGCGCCCACGCCAGCATGGCGAAAAAGACCAACATACCCAGGCGGAAGCGGCGACGGGCCTGAGAGGGCTTTTGCGTCAGTGGAGAAGCCGCACTCACCTTGACCATTTTGACCGGAATACGGAACAGCGGGAGAAGGGTAAATTTTGCGCCAAAGTAAGAGCCGATAGCCGTGGCGACGGCAAAGAACCAGGCATGCAGTGAAAACTGAGGAATACCAGTGAAGAAGGCGGCAAGGTTGCACCCCATCGCCAGACGCGCGCCGAAGCCGGCAATCATGCCGCCGACAATCGCCTGCAGAATACGGATTCTGCTTTTAGGCAGCCTCAGCTTGACGTTATTTGCCCATAACGCCGCAGCTAAACATCCGCCGAACATACCCATGATCATCATCCCATCAATGCGGGTGAGCGGTGTGCCGTCCAGATGAATGAGTTTAAAGTAACCCCACTCTTCGGTATGTACCCCAGCCAGTTGTAACAGTTGCCCACCCCAGCGCGTGAACTCGCCGGTGACGGCCCAGAAGGTGCCGGTAATGCCGAAATAGTAGGTAGAAAGGATCCCCGCCGCGATAACGGCCGGTACAGGCGACCAGAACTTAACCAGGTAAGTCTGTTTAAAGTATTGCCATGACATGAGAAAGCCTCTGAACTCAGAAGGAGTATGTTGATTTAACGGACTGGAATATATAACGTTTTTTGTTTCTCCAAAACTGCTCTCCAAAATACTGCCTGTTTTTATGACCTCAATCATTAAACCGTGCTGCTCACCCAACGGCAGCACGACTTCGAAACAGAGATAGCACTGAACACCGGTTATACTGAGTTGTTTCTTCGATGCGGAAATTCAGATGGGTTTAGCTCAGTAGCCCGGCTCCAACGTTTACTGACAGACCCAGAATCGCCAGATTGAAAACAAAAGAAATCACCGACTGGAGCAACGTAATTTGCCGCATGTCGGTGGTACCGGTCGCCACATCGGCAGTTTGTGACGCTACCGCGATGGTGAACGAAAAATAAAGAAAATCCCAGTAACCGGGTTCCTCCGGTTTTTCTGGAAAAATCATGGGTATGACGTCTTTAGTTCGGTGCAGGTAATGGTGGTGAGCGTAATGCATCGCAAATGAGGTGGGCAGTAAGGCCCAGGAAACGGCCAGCGTGGTGCCCGTCAACAGCAGATGCAGCACGCGCGGCGATCCGGTGAGGTGCTTGAGTGAGGTTAGCTCAATGAGGATCGCCAGAATGCTGGCCAGGCAGCCGATTATCACCATGCCCAGCACCAGCCCCGCGCTCTCATCCTGCATTTTGGCAATATGCGGAATATCCCGCACATCAGTACGTAACATACGAAACCACATAAAGCACAGATATAGCCACGCCAGCACATTCCAGCCTATCAGCAGCCGTTGCAGATATCCCAGATCAGGGGGAAGGGCTACAAAGCAGGTTACTCCGGCCAAAATGGCGAGCATTAACCGCATGCGCCCGTGAAAATAAGATCTGACAGAAAAGAGCATAATGTGAGTGTGTTTGTGAAGGGACAATAGATTAACTATAGTAGGTGAGCGTGAGGTTTTTCATCAAAACGTAATTAAAATACACACCTCAATGGACTAATGTTGCACCACTGTTTTTTATACTCCATTCCGCTGAAGTATTTCCCAAGAGAGAAAATGATTTTTTTCTCATTCTGCTCACACAGTTCTCTGGCTCGATTATAATTTTCCCAAAGCAAGATGCTTCCCGCACCAATATTATTGTATTGAGGGTCGTATCCTCCATTGATGTCGTCGAAGTAAATCCACCCGGGGCATTCGGTTTTAAATATTAAATCAATGGCTATGATTTTCTTATTGATTGCGAGTGCGGATCCAAAAATCATATGTCTCAAGCTATTAATGGCATCCAGTAGATTTTCTCTTGGGTAGGGCGATACTTTGCCGCGCCAGCGAACATTAAACAAGTCTATGTAACTGTCGCAAATCTCGTCAGTGGAAAGATTGTTCACATCCAGTATTTCACCTCCAAGCTTGAGAAAACGACTCCTTTCCCCATTTCTTTTTCTAACCGTTTTTGTAGAAAATAGCGGTTTCATGTGACATATCTCATCATTCAGTATTTTACTGCTGAAGGAGTTGATGAATGAACTTTTCTGTAGTGGTGAAAGCTTTTTCGTCCTGACGGGAAGAAAGGATTTTGAATGGGTGGCGCTGGGTAAAATTATATCCTCAAAAACAAAAGGATGTGATTTTGAGTAGAGATTCAGTGACCCATTAATAGAATAAATTGATGAAACGACAATGCCATCTTTTTTTCTGCAAAAGAACTTGATTTCTTTATTTCGTTTGCTCGAAAGATAAGTTAGCACATCCGGATGTGTGCATACACTACCGCCATAAGTAGCATATGCCTGACGGTAAATACTCAGGTCACACTCTTCCCAGCCAAAAATGAAATTTCTCAACATGTTGTCCAAATATTATTACAATAGCAAACATGCGCATACATTATACTTTCCTTATAATAAGTAAATCGATAAAACGATATTGTTGACTGCCTGTTTAGTGAAGTGGGTAATTAAGTATTAGTTTGCTATTTATTGCAGTTGATATTAATGCTGTAAAGTGAAGAGGGAGTATAAAAAGAAGAAGGGAACCGTCTGGCGGAGTTGCCAGACGGCGAAGGGGTTATGCTCTTCGGGTTGCGGCTTTCATTGCGCTTACGAATGTTTTCAGTTCGGCCAGCATCTGCTCGGGCTTATCAACGTTCTTCTCGATGATTTTGACAATAGCCGAGCCGGAAATCGCCCCTGCTGCTTTTGCTTCAATCGCTGCCGAGACCTGTTCAGGAGAGGAAATCCCGAATCCCTGCAGCGGCGGTGCGGCATGGTATTCAGCCAGCTTTTCTACCAGATGATGCAGCGGCAGTGCGGCTTTATTCTCAGCACCGGTCACGCCCGCACGGGAGAGCAGGTAGGTATACCCGCGACCGTAAGAGGCAATCTGGCGCAGCAGCTCGTCATCAGCATTCGGTGGGCAGATGAAAATCGGGGCAACGTTGTGGCGCATTGCTGCCTGGCGGAACGGTGCAGATTCCTCAACCGGCACATCCGCCACCAGTACAGAATCAACACCCACGCGTGCGCACTCGGCATAGAACTCATCGATCCCGCGGTTAAACACCAGGTTGGCGTACATTAGCAGGCCGATTGGGATTGTCGGGTGTTTCTGTCGAATGGCGGCCAGCATCTCAAAGCACTGGGTTGGCGTTACGCCCGCCGCAAAGGCGCGCAGCGTCGCATTCTGAATGGTTGGGCCATCCGCCAGCGGGTCAGAGAACGGGATACCCAGCTCCAGCGCATCGGCACCGGCTTCAATCAGGGCATCAATAATCTTCAGCGACTGTTCCGGGCCCGGGTCGCCCAGGGTAACGAAGGGAACGAACGCGCCTTCCTGGCGGGATTTCAGTTCTGCAAATGCGTTATCGTAGCGTTCCATCAGATTTCCCCTCGTGCTTTCAGAATATCGTGAACGGTGAAGATATCTTTGTCACCGCGACCGGAAAGGTTAACCACCAGCAACTGCTCTTTCTCCGGGTTTTCTTTCATCATTTTCAGCGCGTGTGCCAGTGCGTGAGAAGACTCCAGCGCCGGGATAATCCCTTCGCTACGACACAATGTTTTAAATGCTTCCAGCGCTTCATCATCGGTAATGGAAACATAATCCGCACGACCAATGCTGTTCAGGTACGCATGCTGTGGCCCAACAGACGGGAAATCCAGGCCCGCTGAGATAGAGTATGATTCTTCAATCTGGCCTTCGTCGGTCTGCATCATCGGGGACTTCATACCGAAGTAGATCCCAACGCGGCCATGCTTCAGTGGCGCACCATGCTCACCCGTTTCAATTCCATGACCAGCAGGCTCAACGCCAATCAGGCCAACGCGGGTGTCGTTGATGAAATCGGCAAACATGCCGATAGCGTTAGATCCACCGCCGACGCAGGCGATCACCGCATCCGGCAGACGACCCTCTTTTTCAAGGATCTGCGCTTTGGTCTCTTCACCAATCATGCGCTGGAATTCACGTACGATAGTCGGGAACGGGTGAGGACCCGCAGCGGTACCGAGCATATAGTGCGCGGTTTCATAGCTGCCAGACCAGTCGCGCAGCGCTTCGTTACAGGCATCTTTCAGCGTGGCTGAACCACTGTGAACCGGGATCACTTCCGCACCCATCAGACGCATACGGAACACATTCGGCGACTGACGTTCAACGTCTTTTGCGCCCATATAAATGCGGCATTTCAGACCGAGCAGGGCGCTGGCGAGAGCAGAGGCGACACCGTGTTGACCCGCGCCGGTCTCGGCGATGATTTCGGTTTTACCCATACGTTTGGCGAGTAGCGCCTGACCCAACACCTGGTTAGTTTTGTGTGCGCCGCCGTGCAGCAAATCTTCGCGCTTAAGGTACAGCGTGGTTTTGGTGCCTTCGGTCAGGTTGCGACACTTGGTCAGTGCCGTTGGACGACCAGCGTAGTTTTTCAGCAGGTCGGTAAATTCAGCCTGAAATGCCGGATCCTTCTGCGCGCTGACAAACGCCTCTTCCAGCTGGCGCAGAGCGGGCATCAGGATTTGCGGGACGTACATCCCACCGAACTCACCAAAATAAGGGTTTAGTAATGTCGTCATCTTCTCTTCCTTAATATGCACGCAGAGTTTTAAATACCGAGGCCAGCTTGCTGGCATCTTTGATACCCGGTTGCGACTCTACGCCTGAATTGAAATCGAGGCCTGCGCAGCCCGTTTTGGCGGCTTCCACGCAGTTATCCGGGCTTAATCCGCCCGCCAGCAGGACGTTATCCAGCTTTTCACCATTCAGCAGCGACCAGTCAAAACGCTGACCGGTGCCGCCCTGGCCGTTATCCAGCACGTATTTATCAACATGATTAAGATTACGCGCTGGCAGGGTGTCACCTACGCTCTGGGCTTTCCAGATCTGCACCTGCGGTGCCAGCGCGGTACGCAGAGCGTCTATATACGCCTGATCTTCATCACCGTGGAGCTGGACCGCGCTAAGGGATAAAGCGTCGGCTTTTGCCGCCACGTCCGTGATATCCGCATTGCGGAAAACGCCGACATAGCTGAGCGGCGCTGCCGCTATCACCTCGCGCGCCTGTTCTACGCTGACAACTCGTGGAGATGAATCGACAAAAATCAGCCCGCCGTAAATCGCCCCCGCGTCATACGCAGCCCGGGCATCCTGTTCGCGGGTCAAGCCGCACACTTTGTTTTCACCCAGCAACACCCGGCGCACCGCAGCGTTGAGGTCGTCATGTTCCATCATGGCGGAGCCAATCAGGAAACCGTTGGCGAAGTGGCTCAACTCACGTACCTGCGCGTAGCTGTTAATACCGGACTCGCTGATCACCGTCACACCGGAGCCCAGACGCGGCGCGAGCTGGCGGGTGCGGTTGAGGTCGATCGACAGGTCGCGAAGATCGCGGTTGTTAATGCCGACCACTCTGGCTTCCAGCGCAATCGCGCGTTCCAGTTCTTCTTCATTACTGACTTCTGTCAGCACGCCCATGTTCAGACTGTGTGCCACGGCAGAAAGCTGGCGATACTGTTCGTCGTCTAGCACCGAGAGCATCAGCAGGCAGGCGTCAGCCTGGTAAAAGCGCGCCAGCCAGATTTGATACGGGTCGATAATAAAGTCTTTGCACAGAATCGGCTGTGGTGCGATGCCGCTGACGATGGGCAGAAAATCAAAGCTGCCCTGGAAATATTTCTCATCCGTCAGCACAGAAATGGCGGACGCATGATGCTTATAAATACCAGCGATACGCGCTGGGTCGAAATCGTCACGGATAACACCTTTAGACGGGGACGCTTTTTTGCACTCAAGGATAAACGCAGTGCGTGCACCCTGAAGGGCATCATAGAAACGACGGCTACTTGGAACGACGTCATTCTGGAAACTGGCAAGCGGCTGTTGTTGCTTGCGTGCTTCCACCCAGATGGCCTTATCGGCAACGATTTTCGCTAAAACGGTCTGCATTCTTTACCCTCTTGCCGCAAGTGCGGTAACGCGATCGTAAGCTGCACCAGAGCGCAGTACATCCAGAACTTTTTGAACGTTGGCCTTCAGGTCTTCCTCTCCGTGCAAACGCATCAGCATGGCGACGTTGGCAGCAACGGCGGCCTCATGAGCGACCTCTCCTTTACCTTGTAATAAGCGCGTCAGAATGTCACGGTTTTCTTCCGGCGTACCGCCTGCCAGCGCTTCCTGGTGATACGGTGCTAAACCGAAGTCGGCTGCTTCCAGCTGATAGCTCAGGATCTCGCCGTCGCGCAGTTCGGCTACCAGCGTTGGCGCATGCAGCGACACCTCATCCATTCCTCCACTGTGGACCACGGCGGCACGTTGATATCCCAGAACACGCAGTGTCTCAGCAATCGGCAGCACCAGTTCAGGGCTATAGACACCAATCAGCGCCAGCGGCGGATGAGCCGGGTTGATAAGTGGCCCCAGTACGTTAAACAGCGTACGGGTTTTGAGCTGCTGACGAACTGGCATCGCGTGGCGGAAACCGGTGTGGTACTTCGGCGCAAACAGGAAACAGACACCCAGGTCATCCAGCGCTTCACGGGAACGCTCGGCGTTCATATCGAGATTAATACCGAATGCGGCGAGCAAATCGGAAGAACCTGACCGGCTGGAAACGCTGCGGTTACCGTGTTTCGCGACTTTCAAACCACACGCCGCCGCCACGAAGGCGCTGGCGGTGGAGATGTTGATGCTGTTGCTGCCGTCACCGCCGGTGCCAACAATATCGGCAAACGGATAGTCCGGGCGTGGGAACGGAGCGGCATTTTCCAGCAGGGCCGTAGCGGCACCGGCGATCTCCTGCGGGCTTTCACCGCGCACTTTCATGCTCACCAGTGCAGCAGCAAGCTGTTCAGGTTTCAGCTCGCCGCGAACCACGGCGGAGAAGAGCTGGTGGCTTTCCTGCTGGCTCAGGGTCTGCGCCTGGTACAGTTTTTCCAGAATCGGCTGCAGGGTATTAGTCTGTTCCAGCTTCTGTAATGCCCAGTCGAGAGTTTGTTCCAGCAGACGGGCTCCGTTAGAGGTCAGAATCGATTCCGGGTGGAACTGCATACCGCAGACGCGATCCGCATCATGACGCACCGCCATCACCATCCCTTCAAACGAGGCGTTAATGGTCAGCCCGGCTGGAATGTTGCTCCCCACCAGCGAGTGGTAGCGCGCCACCGGGAGTGGGTTAGGCAACCCGGCAAACATCGCCTGACCGTCATGTTCGATGCTGGACGCTTTACCGTGCAGAATTTCGCCCGCCTGGCCGACGTAGCCGCCATAGGCTTCCACAATGGCCTGGTGGCCGAGACAGATACCGATAATCGGCAGCTTTCCGCGCATACGCGTCAGCAGTTCTGGCATACAGCCAGCTTCACTCGGTGCACCGGGTCCTGGAGAGAGCATCAACACTGGGTTTTGCATGGTGGCCAGTCGGTCAATCAGCGTCTGTGCCGGCACGTGGTTGCGGTAGATAACGACGTTATGACCATTCGCACGTAGCTGATCTGCAAGGTTATAAGTAAAGGAGTCGATATTATCGAGCAGCAGAATGTCAGCCATCAGAAAATCTCCTGTGCATGGTGTGCGGTAGCAATGGCGCGAAGTACCGCACGCGCTTTACTGCGTGTTTCGTCAGCTTCAGACTGCGGAACAGAATCAAGAACAATGCCTGCGCCCGCCTGGACGGTGGCAATACCGTCTTCGACATAGGCAGAACGGATTACGATACAGGTATCAAGATCGCCGTGGGCGGTGAAGTAACCCACCGCACCGCCGTAACTACCGCGACGACGGCCTTCGGCACCGGCAATCAACTGCATGGCGCGGACTTTTGGCGCACCGCTCAGGGTTCCCATGTTCATGCAGGCGCGATAGGCGTGCAGCACGTCGAGGTCGCTGCGCAGTTCACCGACCACTCGGGAAACCAGGTGCATCACAAATGAATAACGGTCGACTTTGGTGAGGTCAGCGACGTAACGGCTACCCGGAGTACAAATGCGTGCCAGGTCGTTACGCGCCAGATCGACCAGCATCAGGTGCTCGGAAAGCTCCTTGTGGTCGGTACGCATTTCGAGTTCGATGCGGCTGTCGAGATCGCGATCCAGTGAACCATCAGCACGACGACCGCGCGGACGCGTCCCGGCAATAGGGTAGATCTCAATCTGGCGGCTGGTGGCATCGTATTTCAGTGAGCTTTCTGGTGACGCGCCAAACAGGGTGAAATCGTTGTCCTGCATAAAGAACATGTACGGACTCGGGTTGCTTTTCTTCAGCACGTCGTAGGCCGCCAGCGGAGACGGGCAGGGCAAAGAGAAGCGACGGGAAGGTACAACCTGGAAAATTTCACCGGCACGAATCGCTTTTTGCATCTGGCGAACAACGGCGCCGTACTGATCGTCAGTCTGGTTGACGTCGCACGCCATCTTCTCCACGCGCTGCACTGGAAGCGCAGGCGGTGCTTCGGTCATTTGCTGCTGCAGCTGCGAGATGCGGTGTTCAAGGCGGTGTTTCTCAGACACAGACGGCGTGAACAGGCTCGCCTGAATGCGGGTATATTTTTTCTGATGGTCGATCACCAGCAAGGTTTCCGCCAGGTAGAAGCAGTAGTCAGGGCAGCGGTTGCCTTGCTCTGTTTCCGGCAAATCTTCAAAACCCGCGACCAGGTCATACGCAAACAGCCCACCGAAGAACATTGCCTCACGCTCATCTTCCGGTACGGACACCAGGTTTTGCAGCAGGCGGAAAGCATCGAAAACGGACAGAGAACAGAGACGTGCGTCTTCATCCAGCAACTGGCTGACCGGCGGGAAATGCAGAACCCGCATTTCCGGATGACGTTCATTTTCAATTCCGGCAGGCAGGGCGGCATCCAACAGCGGCAGCAGCGACGCGCCATTTTCTGACAGTGCCTTAATCGTGACAGTGTCACCTAAAGCGGTAATGCGCAACGCGCTATCAACCAGCAGCAGGCTCTTGAGATCGTCTTTGCTGTCGATATCCGCAGATTCCAGCAGCAACGTTGCCGGGCGTGCACCGCACACCTGATGAAAAAGCGCGGTGGGGTTGTGGCGATAGGCCGCCTCGCAGGTTAGCAGTTCGAGGTGTGGTTTGGCTGTTTGCATGATGTTGTTCTCATTTATTCTGTTCAAAAAAGCCCGCTTAGTAGCGGGCTGGGTATCTGTTTGCATTTCGCAGACGCGTGACACTGCCCGATGATCAGGAAGTGCGCCACCAACCGTGCAGAGTGAAATGTGCTGTCATTTTCAGATACCTTTCTCGTGTGAACTTGCGTACTAGTTAACTAGTTCAATGGCGAGTTGTCAACCCTTGATTTCAGAATTTCACGTTAAGTCGGTATCATGGCGGTTTCGGATGTCTCCAACCTGCTATGGGAAGTGCTTTGAGCGATACCACCTACGCGATTATTTATGATTTACACAGCCATACACAGGCCTCTGATGGCCTGCTGACACCCGAGGACCTGGTTCATCGTGCCGTTGAAATGCGCGTCGGTACGCTGGCGATAACCGATCACGATACGACAGATGCCATTCCGGCGGCGCGCGCCGAAATCGCCCGCAGCGGGCTGGCGCTTAATCTGGTGTCCGGTGTCGAAATCTCCACCGTCTGGGAAAACCATGAAATTCATATTGTTGGCCTGAATATCGATATAGACCATCCGGCACTTCGGGCCTTTTTGCAAGAACAAAAAACGCGCCGCAACCAGCGCGCAGAGATGATTGGTGAACGTCTGGAAAAGGCGCATATTCCGGGCGCGCTGGAAGGTGCTCAAAAGCTGGCGAACGGCGGGGCGGTCACGCGCGGTCATTTCGCCCGTTTTCTGGTAGAGGCGGGAAAAGCCACGACAATGGCGGATGTTTTTAAAAAATATCTTGCTCGCGGGAAAACCGGATACGTTCCGCCACAGTGGTGTACAATAAAACAAGCTATTGATGTGATTCATCATTCTGGTGGCAAGGCCGTGCTGGCCCATCCGGGGCGATATAATCTTTCTGCTAAATGGCTGAAAAGACTGCTGGCACACTTTGCCGAATGCGGTGGTGAGGCGATGGAAGTCGCCCAGTGTCAGCAGGCGCCCAATGAGCGCGCGCAGCTCGCAACTTATGCCCGTCAGTTCGGCCTGCTTGGGTCACAAGGGTCTGATTTCCATCAGCCTTGCGCCTGGATCGAACTGGGGCGCAAGCTCTGGCTACCCGCAGGTGTTGAACCCGTCTGGCAGCTCTGGGAACAGCCGCAGCAAATTGAAGAGAGGGAAGTATGAGTCAATTTTTCTATATCCATCCGGATAACCCGCAGCCACGCCTGATTAACCAGGCCGTAGAGATCGTTCGCAAAGGCGGTGTCATTGTCTATCCGACCGATTCTGGCTATGCGCTGGGCTGCAAAATTGAAGACAAAGGGGCGATGGAACGCATTTGCCGTATTCGCCAGCTACCGGACGGCCATAACTTTACCCTGATGTGTCGCGATCTCTCTGAGTTGTCGACCTATGCTTATGTGGATAACGTGGCGTTTCGCCTGATTAAGAACAATACGCCGGGTAACTACACCTTTATCCTGAAGGGCACGAAGGAAGTACCGCGTCGTCTGCTGCAGGAGAAACGTAAAACCATCGGCATGCGCGTACCGTCGAACCCGATTGCGCAGGCGCTGCTGGAAACCCTCGGCGAACCGATGCTCTCGACCTCGCTGATGCTGCCGGGGAGCGAGTTTACCGAATCCGATCCGGAAGAGATCAAAGATCGTCTCGAGAAGGTGGTCGAGCTGATTATTCACGGCGGCTATCTCGGCCAGCAGCCGACCACCGTCGTCGACTTAACCGAAGACGCCCCGGAAGTGATTCGTGAAGGCGTGGGCGATGTAAAGCCTTTCTTGTAAAGGTATAAGCAGATATACTACGCGGCCATCAAAGCAGGGCCCGACCCTGTTTTGACCTGATTCGACGCCTGTGAAGGCGACACCTGAGGAAGCTCAATGAGCGAGAAGTTACAGAAAGTGCTGGCGCGCGCCGGCCACGGTTCACGCCGTGAAATCGAAGCCATTATTGAAGCGGGCCGCGTGAGTGTGGACGGTAAAATCGCCACGCTGGGCGACCGCGTAGAAATTGTACCGGGGCTGAAGATCCGTATTGACGGTCATCTTATCTCCGTAAAAGAGTCCGCTGAACAGATTTGCCGCGTGCTGGCTTACTACAAGCCGGAAGGCGAACTGTGTACCCGCAACGACCCGGAAGGTCGCCCGACGGTGTTTGACCGTCTGCCTAAACTGCGTGGCGCTCGCTGGATTGCAGTAGGTCGTCTGGACGTGAATACCTGCGGTCTGCTGCTGTTTACCACCGATGGTGAACTGGCAAACCGTCTGATGCACCCAAGCCGTGAAGTGGAACGTGAATACGCTGTGCGCGTCTTTGGTCAGGTTGATGAGAATAAACTGCGCGATCTGTCGCGCGGCGTTCAGCTGGAAGACGGTCCTGCTGCGTTCAAAACCATCAAATTTACCGGTGGTGAAGGTATTAACCAGTGGTACAACGTAACGCTGACCGAGGGCCGTAACCGCGAAGTACGTCGTCTGTGGGAAGCCGTCGGCGTTCAGGTGAGCCGCTTGATCCGCGTCCGTTACGGCGACATTCTGCTGCCAAAAGGTCTGCCGCGTGGCGGTTATACCGAACTGGATCTGACGCAAACTAACTATCTGCGCGAGCTGGTTGGTCTGACGCCAGAAACCACCTCTAAAGTGGCAGTAGAGAAAGATCGTCGTCGCATGAAGGCGAATCAGATCCGTCGTGCGGTGAAACGCCACAGCCAGGTGAGCAGCAACCGCCGTTCCGGCAGCCGTAACAACAACGGTTAAAACAGAAGCCCGGTCAGCGTGACCGGGCTTTTTTTAGTAATCAATACCGATTTGCGCTTTGATACCCGCATCAAACGCATGTTTCACCGGACGCAGCTCGCTAACGGTATCTGCCAGCTCCAGAATATCCCGATGACACCCACGCCCCGTGACGATCACCGTCTGATGTGCAGGTCGGTTCTTCAGCGCACCCAGCACTGCTTCCAGAGGCAGGTAGTCGTAGGCGACCATATAGGTGATCTCATCCAGTAGCACCATGTTTAGCGAAGGATCGGCCAGCATTCTTTTGGCATGTTCCCAGACGGCGAGACAGGCGGCGGTGTCCGTTTCCCGGTTCTGGGTATTCCACGTAAACCCGGTCGCCATTACCTGAAACTCGACGCCATGAGGCTCAAGCAAATTCCTCTCGCCGTTGGGCCATATGCCTTTGATAAACTGGATGACACCGACTTTCTGCCCGTGCCCGACGGCACGCGTAGCGGTACCAAATGCGGCAGTGGTTTTACCTTTACCGTTGCCGGTGAACACGATAATGATCCCGCGTTCGTCCTGGGCTGCCGCGACGCGAGCATCGACCTGTTCTTTCAGACGCTGCTGGCGCTGCTGATGGCGTTCTTCACTCATTGGGAAATTCCTGGTTTACGGCCTGGCTGGGCGTCAAAGGTCATCCCTGTCTTGCGGCGACTGTCATCGCCCATTAGCCAGAGATAGAGCGGCATTATATCAGCCGGAGTTTTCAGCTTCTGTGGATCTTCGGTCGGGAACGCGCTGGCACGCATTTTGGTGCGCGTTCCACCGGGGTTAATGCAATTTACGCGCAGATGGCGGCTCTGATATTCCTCCGCCAGCACCTGCATCATGCCTTCGGTGGCGAATTTTGATACGGCATAAGCTCCCCAGTTCGCCCGGCCTTCGCGACCCACGCTGGAAGAGGTGAAGACCAGCGAGCCTGACTCAGATTTGAGTAATAAAGGAAGCAATGCCTGGGTAAGGAAAAACGTCCCGTTGACGTTGACCTGCATCACCTGCTGCCAGGTATCAGGATCCTGTTCATCCATTGGGCAAACATCCCCAAGCAAGCCGGCGTTGTGTAGCACACCGTCCAGTACTGGGTAGCGGGTACTGATGCGTTGGGCGAGTTCCTGGCACACTTCGGGAGTGCAGGTGAGTAAATCGAGCGTGTACCACGCCGCCAGTGTTCCACCAGCAGCTTCAATTTCCTGCGCGACACCTTTCAATTTCTCTTCGTTGCGGCCAATCAGAATAACGCTTGCGCCATATTCAGCGTACGTCAGAGCCGCCTCGCGGCCAATTCCGTCGCTGGCACCAGTAACGAGAATGATCCGGTTCTGTAGCAGGTTTTTTTGTGGTTGATAATGCACGGTGACTCCTCAGGCGTACAGTGACGCGATGACGCCTTCATGATGACTTTTCGGCTTTATGCCCGAATTAGCCTAATAATTCAATCAGTCTACAGGACGCATTACTGTAAAATTAACAATTTGCAAATATTTAAACTCCAGGCCGGGGATTCCTGAAGACGGCTCGCAGAGGTAATGTCACGAGCGAGACGCATGGGCAGGGCTGTTGTACACTGCCGTGAAAGATTCGTGGTTAAATCAAGGTGGAACGCGTGGAGTTACTTTCTCAATATGGGTTGTTTTTGGCCAAAATCGCGACGGTTGTCATTGCCATCGCAGTGGTTGCCGTTCTGATTGTCAACCTGACGCAGCGCAAGCGTCAGCGTGGGGAGTTACGCATCACGCGTCTGAGCGAGCAATATAAAGAGATGCAGGAAGATATGTCTCTGGCGCTGCTTGATAGTCATCAACAAAAACTGTGGCAGAAAGCGCAGAAGAAAAAGCACAAACAGGAAGCCAAAGCGGCAAAGGCAAAAGCAAAGCTCAATGCGCCGCAGGATAAGGCTACGCCACGTGTCTATGTACTCGATTTTAAGGGGAGTATGGATGCGCATGAAGTTTCCTCGCTGCGGGAGGAAGTGACTGCCGTTCTGGCCGTGGCGACCCCGCAGGATCAGGTTGTCGTGCGTCTTGAAAGCCCTGGCGGTGTCGTTCACGGTTACGGGTTGGCAGCCTCACAGTTGCAGCGTCTGCGTGAAAAACAGATCCCATTAACCGTTGCGGTGGACAAAGTGGCGGCGAGCGGGGGTTATATGATGGCCTGCGTAGCGGACAAAATTGTTGCCGCGCCGTTCTCCATTATTGGCTCAATCGGTGTGGTCGCGCAGATCCCTAACTTTAACCGTTTCCTGAAGAATAAAGAGATTGATATCGAACTTCACACGGCGGGTCAGTACAAACGGACCCTGACGCTGCTCGGTGAAAACACGGAAGAAGGGAGACAGAAATTCCGTGAAGACCTGAATGAAACGCATCACCTCTTTAAAGACTTTGTGCACCGTATGCGCCCCACGCTCGATATTGAACAGGTCGCGACGGGCGAGCACTGGTACGGTATCCAGGCGCAGGAGAAAGGGCTGGTGGATGAAGTGGGTACCAGTGACGACCTGTTGTTGAATCTGATGGACGGGCGTGAGCTGGTCGGCGTGCGTTATACCCAACGTAAGCGACTGCTTGACCGCTTCACCAACAGTGCGGCAGAGAGTGCGGACCGCCTGCTGCTCCGCTGGCTGCAGCGCGGACAAAAACCGCTGCTGTAAACAATAACGCGAGGCACATGCCTCGCGTTTTGCATTAATCGACCAGGTGATATTTCTCTGAAAGCGTATGCGCCAGGTATTTAAACATGTTAAACACGGCGGTGCTTTTCGGGGTCGGTAACCCCTGTTCGTCAAGGAAGTATTCGCCGCTGAAAATCAGCACGCCATTGCGCTGCTCTACGCCTGTGGCTTCAATGCCTGCCAGCGTATCTTCATGGTCACGGATAAGCTTGTTTGCTTCGATAAGCAGAGAGGCTCGGTCAATAGGTTGGGTCGTATTCTGCATAATCCACTCCTTAAACAGTGACAATAGTCTACGCCGAGCGCGCTTTGGGGGCAAATTTTCCCTGTAATCTGAGGGGATAAGGAGCAGGGGCCTGGCTGGCGGGATTTGCTTTTGCATGCTAATAAAGTTGCGTAACGAATTTTATCAGGTAGAGTGTGCGCTTTCGTCATTCTGGCAACAGAATTGCTTGACATTCGACCGGGAATTCGTCACGAATTATACGAAATGTGAGAAAAATACCCGATAACTCAATCACCTGGGCGTGTTTTCTTTGACGTCCGGTAAGACAAAGGGGTTGATATCTCCTGACGCGGCCGCAATATCATTGGCTCGCCGTCAGCGGAAGGGAAATCAACGTGCGGCGTATTCCTGGAAGAATTAAATTAGGTAAAGGTGAATATGGGTAAAGCTCTCGTCATCGTTGAGTCCCCGGCAAAAGCCAAAACGATCAATAAGTATCTGGGTAATGACTACGTGGTTAAGTCCAGCGTGGGTCATATCCGCGATTTGCCGACCAGTGGCTCAGCCAGCAAAAAGAGCGCAGACTCTACCTCCACCAAAGGGGCCAAAAAGCCTAAAAAGGATGAACGTAGCGCGCTTGTCAACCGCATGGGGGTTAACCCATGGCATAACTGGGATGCACAATATGAAGTGTTGCCCGGGAAAGAAAAAGTCGTTAACGAGCTGAAGCAGCTTGCTGAAAAAGCAGACCACATCTATCTCGCAACCGACCTTGACCGCGAAGGGGAAGCCATTGCGTGGCACCTGCGGGAAGTGATCGGTGGTGATGACAAACGCTACAGCCGTGTAGTGTTTAACGAAATTACGAAGAATGCGATTCGCCAGGCGTTTGAGAAGCCGGGCGAGCTGAATATCGACCGTGTAAACGCCCAGCAGGCGCGTCGCTTTATGGACCGCGTTGTGGGTTACATGGTTTCTCCACTGCTGTGGAAGAAGATTGCCCGTGGCCTGTCTGCAGGTCGTGTGCAGTCTGTCGCTGTGCGTCTTGTCGTCGAGCGTGAACGCGAAATTAAAGCCTTCGTGCCGGAAGAGTTCTGGGAAGTCGACGCCAATGTGACCACGCCGGGCGGTGACGCTCTGCCGTTACAGGTGAGTCATCAGAACGACAAACCGTTCCGCCCTGAAAACCGTGACCAGACCATGGCCGCCGTGGCGCTGCTGGAAAAAGCACGCTATCAGGTGCTGGAGCGTGAAGACAAACCGACCAGCAGCAAGCCAGGTGCGCCGTTTATTACCTCTACGCTGCAACAGGCTGCAAGCACGCGTCTGGGGTATGGCGTAAAGAAAACCATGATGATGGCCCAGCGTTTGTATGAAGCGGGTTACATCACCTACATGCGTACCGACTCAACCAATCTGAGCCAGGACGCGGTTAACATGGTGCGCAGCTACATCAGTGACAATTTCGGTAAGAAATACCTGCCGGAAAGTGCCAATCAGTTCGCCAGCAAAGAGAACTCTCAGGAAGCGCACGAAGCGATCCGTCCTTCTGACGTCTCTGTTTTAGCCGAGTCGCTGAAAGACATGGAAGCCGACGCGCAGAAGCTTTATCAGCTGATCTGGCGCCAGTTCGTAGCATGTCAGATGACGCCAGCGCAGTACGACTCCACCACGCTGACTGTCGGCGCAGGTGATTTCCGACTGAAGGCGCGTGGCCGCATCCTGCGCTTCGATGGCTGGACGAAAGTCATGCCAGCGTTGCGTAAAGGTGATGAAGACCGCACGTTGCCGGCGGTTAACAAAGGTGACGAGCTGTCTCTGGTCGAATTGATCCCGGCTCAGCACTTTACCAAGCCGCCTGCGCGCTTCAGCGAAGCCTCCCTGGTGAAAGAGCTGGAAAAACGCGGTATTGGTCGTCCGTCGACCTACGCGTCAATCATCTCGACCATTCAGGACCGTGGCTACGTACGCGTTGAAAACCGTCGTTTCTATGCGGAGAAAATGGGTGAAATCGTGACTGACCGTCTGGAAGCCAACTTCCGCGAGTTGATGAATTACGATTTCACCGCGCAGATGGAAGACAGCCTCGACCAGGTTGCCAGCCATCAGGCGGAATGGAAAAAGGTACTCGACAGCTTCTTCAGCGACTTTACCGGTCAGCTTGAAAAAGCGGAGAAAGATCCTGAAGAAGGCGGGATGCTGCCTAACCAGATGGTACTGACCAGCATCGACTGCCCAACCTGCGGCCGCAAGATGGGGATCCGTACTGCAACAACGGGCGTGTTCCTTGGCTGCTCCGGTTATGCGCTGTCGCCAAAAGAGCGCTGCAAAACCACCATTAACCTGGTTCCTGAGAACGAAGTTCTTAACGTGCTGGAAGGTGATGACGCAGAAACCAACGCCCTGCGCGCCAAACGCCGTTGTAAAAAATGCGGCACGGCAATGGACAGCTACCTGATCGATCCAAAACGTAAACTGCACGTGTGCGGTAATAACCCAACGTGTGACGGGTACGAGATCGAAGAGGGTGAATTCCGCATCAAAGGCTATGACGGTCCGATTGTGGAGTGCGAGAAGTGTGGTTCTGAAATGCACCTGAAAATGGGGCGTTTCGGTAAGTACATGGCGTGTACTAACGACGAGTGTAAAAACACGCGCAAAATTCTGCGTAATGGTGAGGTGGCGCCGCCGAAGGAAGATCCTGTTCCGCTGCCTGAGTTGCCGTGTGAGAAATCAGACGCGTACTTCGTGTTGCGTGACGGCGCCGCAGGTGTCTTCCTTGCCGCCAACACCTTCCCGAAATCGCGTGAAACGCGCGCACCGTTGGTGGAAGAGTTGCATCGCTTCCGCGATCGTCTGCCTGAGAAACTGCGGTATCTGGCCGATGCGCCACAGCAGGATCCGGAAGGCAACAAAACCGTGGTGCGTTTTAGCCGTAAAACTAAGCAGCAGTACGTTGCGGCAGAGAAAGAGGGTAAAGCGACCGGATGGTCAGCCTTCTTTGTCGATGGCAAATGGGTTGAAGGCAAGAAATAATCTTCCCTAACCGTAACTTACCTGTAAAAGGGCCGGATTTCCGGCCCTTTTTTATTACCTTGTTATTATTTTTTGTTCCGTACTATACAGTCAGGCTATAAATGATATAGTGGTTATAGTTAATCTGTTTTTTATTATTAAATCGTCTTAAGCGATTGACCGCATGCGCTAAATCGGATGGTCTGGCATGAAATTACAGCAGCTTCGTTATATCGTTGAGGTGGTGAATCACAACCTTAACGTCTCGTCTACCGCTGAGGGGCTTTATACCTCGCAACCTGGCATCAGCAAACAAGTGCGTATGCTGGAGGACGAATTAGGTATCCAGATTTTCGCCCGCAGCGGCAAACATCTCACGCAGGTAACGCCGGCAGGACAGGAAATCATCCGCATTGCGCGGGAAGTCCTCTCTAAAGTCGACGCGATTAAGTCTGTGGCGGGGGAGCATACCTGGCCGGACAAAGGCTCACTGTATATTGCCACGACGCATACCCAGGCGCGTTATGCCTTGCCAGGTGTTATTAAGGGCTTTATTGAGCGTTATCCGCGCGTCTCTTTGCATATGCATCAGGGGTCACCGACGCAAATTGCTGAAGCGGTGTCGAAGGGAAACGCGGATTTTGCCATCGCGACGGAAGCACTTCACCTGTATGACGATCTGGTTATGCTCCCGTGCTACCACTGGAACCGTTCGATTGTGGTGACTCCCGATCACCCGTTGGCGGGTAAAGGGTCGGTGACTATTGAAGAGCTGGCGCAATATCCTTTAGTGACCTATACATTCGGCTTCACCGGACGGTCAGAACTTGATACAGCCTTTAACCGCGCAGGATTAACGCCGCGTATTGTCTTTACCGCCACCGATGCTGACGTTATTAAGACCTATGTACGGCTTGGCCTTGGGGTGGGTGTCATTGCCAGCATGGCGGTTGATCCGGTTTCAGACCCCGATCTGGTGCGTCTTGATGCGCACGATATTTTCAGCCACAGCACAACGAAAATTGGATTCCGTCGCAGTACCTTCCTGCGTAGCTATATGTATGATTTTATTCAGCGCTTTGCCCCGCATTTAACACGTGACGTGGTTGATACTGCCGTCGCATTACGCTCGAATGAAGATATTGAAGAGATGTTTAAAGACATCAAACTCCCGGCAAAATAATCACTCCCGGTATCTTTCCATCAGGGAAAGATACCGAAATAACGTCTCAAAGCTAAATTAGAATTATCATCATCTACGCTTCCCCTGCCATATAATGTCATTACCCATTTTATCTGCAGGGTTATAATGTCGTGAATTGGCGACAAAAGTAGAAACTAATTTGACGCTTCGCAAATATTTCTTTTCAGTTATTTATTTCTGGTCAAAAGATTGAATATTTCATACCTCCCAATGCATAAATTCACTGGCTTTTCGGCTAAAGTTTCTTTAGGATTTATCTCAACAGATGATTAATTGTACCAATTGTTTGGTCCTAAATGATAAGCGATGTCGATTGTATGAGGTTAGCAATGCCTTCTGGAAGTGAAGAACCGCAAAGGGATCCTGCGCTTAAGCGTAAAGCCTGGCTGGCGGTCTTTCTCGTCTCCGCCTCCTTTTGGGCGGTGGTTGCTCTCCTGGCCTGGAAATATTGGGGTTAACTATGGCACTGACGGTACGAACAGAGACGGTAAAACAGATGCGTCAGCATCGTGACAATGGTCACAAGGTGCGGAAAGCCCCTGCGAATACTGTGCCTGCATCCTGGAAACTGACGCCGCAGCAGCAAGCCTTTATTGATGTGTTCGCGGAAGACGAACCCAAAAAACAATAATTTAGTTGATTGCGTAATGATGCAAATAGTCTGAATAGTGACTCCGCATTTTTGTACTCTTTAATAAATACACATCAGCAATATAGAACTGAGGGCAACCTCGGAAACGTTTATAAATAATGCCTGGTGTCCCTATGATGAATAACATGACGTCTCATAAATACTGGTCATGGATCGGCGTTTTTACCGTGTCGATTCTGTTCTGGAGCCAGCTCATCTGGCTGGCCTTCCGTTAAATTGTAAAACCTCGCTGCGGCGGGGTTTTTTGTTTTCACCTTCTGAACACATCTGAATTTATCAATTTGGGTTGTTATCAAAACGTTACAGCGTCTTTGTGTTATCTTTAATTACGGCCCTGATGATTGTCAGGACATCTCTGTAATTAAGGAGGAGCTTATGTCGTTAACCCTACGCGAAGCCAGTAAGGACACATTACAGGCAGAAAATAAAACCTGGCATTACTACAGCCTGCCGCTGGCTGCCAGGACGCTTGGGGACATTTCGCGTTTACCCAAGTCCTTGAAAGTTTTGCTGGAAAATCTCTTACGCTGGCAGGATGGTGATTCTGTCACCCTCGAAGATATCCAGGCGCTGGCAGGGTGGTTGAAGCATGCCCACGCCGACAGAGAAATCGCTTATCGCCCGGCCCGGGTCCTGATGCAGGACTTCACCGGTGTTCCCGCAGTGGTTGATTTAGCCGCTATGCGCGAGGCCGTTAAACGCCTTGGCGGGGATACCGCAAAAGTGAATCCGCTTTCGCCTGTGGATCTCGTCATTGACCACTCCGTAACCGTTGACCGCTTTGGTGATGACGACGCCTTTGGTGAAAACGTACGTCTGGAGATGGAACGCAACCACGAGCGCTATGTCTTCCTGAAGTGGGGGCAACAGGCATTCAGCCGGTTTAGCGTCGTGCCACCAGGCACCGGAATTTGCCATCAGGTTAACCTTGAATACCTGGGTAAAGCCGTCTGGAGTGAACTGCAGGATAAAGAGTGGGTGGCTTATCCGGACACGCTGGTGGGAACGGATTCACATACCACCATGATCAACGGCCTCGGCGTGCTGGGGTGGGGTGTCGGTGGCATTGAAGCCGAAGCCGCGATGCTCGGACAACCGGTATCCATGCTCATCCCGGATGTGGTGGGCTTCAAGCTCACCGGAAAACTGTCAGAGGGCATAACAGCTACCGATCTGGTACTCACCGTCACTCAGATGCTGCGTAAGCATGGTGTGGTAGGTAAATTTGTTGAATTCTATGGTGATGGGCTGGATTCGCTGCCGCTGGCCGACCGCGCCACCATTGCCAATATGTCTCCGGAATATGGCGCAACCTGCGGCTTTTTCCCCATCGATGATGTGACGCTGGAATACATGCGGCTTAGCGGTCGCAGCGAAGAGCAGGTCGCGCTGGTGGAAGCCTATACCAAAGCGCAGGGCATGTGGCGCAACCCGGGCGATGAACCGGTCTTCACCAGCACGCTTGAGCTCGATATGGGCAGCGTTGAAGCGAGCCTTGCCGGGCCGAAACGCCCTCAGGATCGGGTCGCGTTGACTGACGTGCCCAAAGCGTTTTCCGCCAGCAATGCACTGGAAGTGAACGTGGCGCAAAAAGATCATCGCCCGATCGACTATGTCCTGAACGGGCATCAGTATCAGCTCCCGGATGGCGCGGTGGTTATTGCAGCCATTACCTCCTGTACCAATACCTCAAACCCCAGCGTATTGATGGCGGCAGGTTTACTGGCCAAAAAAGCGGTTGAGCTTGGGCTAAAACCTCAGCCGTGGGTCAAGGCTTCGCTGGCACCGGGCTCCAAAGTCGTATCGGATTACCTGGCTCAGGCCAAACTGACACCGTATCTCGACGAACTGGGCTTTAACCTGGTGGGTTACGGTTGCACCACTTGCATCGGTAACTCTGGCCCACTTCCTGAGCCGATTGAAACGGCGATCAAACAGGGTGATCTGACGGTAGGCGCGGTCCTTTCCGGCAACCGAAATTTTGAAGGGCGCATACATCCGCTGGTGAAAACCAACTGGCTCGCCTCGCCTCCGCTGGTGGTGGCATATGCGCTGGCAGGAAACATGAATATCAACCTGGTGACCGACCCTATTGGTCACGATCGCAAGAATGACCCGGTCTACCTGAAAGATATCTGGCCGTCTTCGCGTGAGATCGCGCTGGCCGTTGAAAAAGTGTCAACCGAGATGTTCCGCAAAGAGTATGCGGAAGTCTTTGAAGGTACGCCGGAATGGAAAGCCATCAACGTCGCAGGGTCGGATACCTATGACTGGCAGGATGATTCGACCTATATTCGCCTGTCGCCGTTCTTCGATGAAATGCAGGCTGAACCTGCGCCGCTTAAAGATATCCACGGTGCGCGCATTCTGGCGATGCTGGGAGATTCTGTCACTACGGACCATATCTCTCCGGCAGGGAGCATCAAAGCCGACAGCCCGGCAGGCCGTTATTTGCAAAGTCGGGGTGTCGAACGCCGTGACTTTAACTCCTACGGGTCGCGTCGCGGTAACCATGAAGTCATGATGCGCGGGACGTTTGCCAATATTCGCATCCGTAACGAGATGGTTCCGGGCGTGGAAGGGGGCATGACGCGCTATCTGCCAGGTACGGAAGTCGTTTCGATTTATGATGCGGCTGTCAGATATCAACAGGAAGGTACGCCGCTGGCGGTGATCGCCGGGAAAGAGTACGGTTCTGGCTCAAGCCGTGACTGGGCAGCGAAAGGTCCGCGTCTGCTTGGTGTTCGTGTGGTCATTGCCGAATCGTTCGAACGAATTCACCGCTCGAATCTTATTGGGATGGGGATCCTACCGCTTGAGTTTCCGCAGGGCGTCACGCGTAAAACGCTGGGCCTGAGCGGAGAGGAGCAGATTGACATTAGTGGTCTGCAAAATTTACAGCCCGGTAAAACGGTGCCAGTGAAATTAACGCGGGCAGACGGAAAAACCGAGGTACTGGAGTGCCGGTGTCGTATTGATACGGCAACAGAGCTGACCTATTACCAGAACGACGGTATTTTACATTACGTGATTCGTAAGATGCTGGATTGACGAAACCAGCCCGGCACGCGTGCCGGGCTTTTTGCTCTTACTCTTTCAGCAGGTGGCCCATTTTTGCGGCTTTGGTATCAAGATAGTGGGCATTTTTGGGATTGCGGCCCACAATCAGCGGTACACGCTCAACGATATTGATCCCCGCCTCGGTCAGGATTTCCACTTTTTTCGGGTTATTGGTCAACAGACGAACTTCATCTACACCCAAAAGCTTGAACATATCGGCGCACAGGGTGAAGTCACGCTCATCGGCGGCAAAGCCGAGCTGATGGTTCGCTTCCACCGTATCGTAGCCCTGGTCCTGCAGCGCGTAGGCGCGGATTTTATTCAGCAGACCAATGTTACGGCCTTCCTGACGATGATAGAGCAGAACCCCACGGCCTTCCTCTGCGATGTGAGTCAGCGCTGCTTCCAGTTGGAAACCGCAATCACAGCGCAGGCTGAACAACGCATCACCCGTCAGACACTCCGAATGTACGCGGGACAGAACCGGTGTCTGCCCTGAAATGTCGCCGTACACCAGCGCGACATGATCCTGTCCGGTTGCCAGTTCTTCAAATCCCACCATCAGGAAATCGCCCCATGGGGTTGGCAGTTTGGCTTCTGCCACACGTTTAAGCTGCATGTGATTCTCCAGAGTAGGCTGACACGTGCCGTGCCTTTCGCCTGTTTTGCTTTCTGTATCAGTTCATTTTGCCACAAGCTCAGCATGTTCACCTAATGGGCACCATGCTATATGAACGTTAAACGCACGATCCGACATATCCACGTATCGAATAAATTTCAGTTATGATTGTGACGCTTAGCAAAAAAGGAGAAGACATGCTTTCAATCGCCAGACGAACGGCAGCAGGTGCGGCCATTTTACTGATTATGCCTCTGGCCGTATGGGTTTCGGGCTGGATGTGGCAGCCTGGGCAGAATGCGGCATGGCTGAAAACGTTATATTGGATAACGGAAACCGTCACACAGCCGTGGGGAATTATTACTCACGTCCTTCTCTGCGCGTGGTTTCTGTGGTGTCTGCGTTTTCGACTGCGGGCGGCGCTAATGCTTTTTGCGATCCTCGGTGCTGCCATTTTGATTGGTCAGGGCGTGAAATCCTGGGTTAAAGATCGCGTTCAGGAGCCACGGCCTTTTGTCGTCTGGCTGGAAAAAACTCACCATATTCCTGTGGATGAATTCTACAATTTAAAACGTAAAGATCGTGGCGCACTGGTGAAAGAACAGCTTGCTGAACAGCAGGATATTCCGAAGTTTTTGCGTAAACACTGGCAAAAAGAGACGGGGTTCGCGTTTCCTTCTGGCCACACCATGTTTGCGGCCAGTTGGGCGTTACTGGGCGTTGGATTACTCTGGCCGAGACGACGAACCGTGACTATCGTGATTTTACTGGCCTGGGCGACCGGAGTGATGGGCAGCCGCCTATTGCTGGGGATGCATTGGCCGCAGGACCTGGCGGTCGCTACGCTGATCTCATGGCTGCTGGTCACGCTGGCGACCTGGCTTGCCGAACGACTCTGCGGTCCGTTAACGCCACCGCTCGAAGAGAAAGAAGAAATTGCCGAAAGGGAGCAAAGTGACGGTTGACGGTTGATAATCCGTCTTTCGCCCATAAATCCATAGCTGGCGCGTTACTTTTTCCGTTTCGCGCCCGTCACTAAAATGGTAGTTTATAAGACTGATTGCGGTGAATTGAACACACTTTATTCGCTTGAACCACATAACGGGAAGTAATGTGAAATATTTACTCATTTTCTTACTGGTATTGGCGATTTTTGTCATTTCAGTCACATTGGGTGCACAAAACGACCAACAGGTGACGTTTAACTATCTGCTGGCGCAGGGCGAGTACCGGGTATCGAGCCTGCTGGCGGTCTTATTTGCTGCGGGCTTTGCCATTGGCTGGCTGGTTTGTGGTCTTTTCTGGTTGAAAGTCCGTGTTTCTCTTGCGCGCGCTGAACGTAAAATTAAACGCCTCGAAAATAACATTGCGCCTGCGTCCGACATTCCGGAAAGCTCTGGTGTGCCGGTCGTGAAGGAATAATCGACTATGCTGGAGTTGTTGTTTCTGCTTTTGCCTGTAGCCGCAGCCTATGGCTGGTATATGGGCCGCAGAAGTGCGCAACAAACAAAGCAGGATGAGGCCAACCGACTCTCCCGTGACTACGTTGCGGGGGTTAACTTCCTGCTGAGTAATCAGCAGGACAAAGCGGTAGACCTGTTCCTCGATATGCTTAAAGAGGATACGGGAACCGTTGAAGCGCATCTCACCCTGGGGAACCTGTTCCGCTCACGCGGCGAGGTTGACCGCGCAATTCGTATCCACCAGACCCTGATGGAAAGTGCCTCCCTGACCTACGACCAGCGACTCCTTGCGGTACAACAGCTGGGGCGGGATTATATGGCCGCAGGGCTGTACGATCGTGCTGAAGATATGTTCTCGCAGCTGGTGGATGAAACTGATTTCCGTATCGGCGCACTACAGCAACTGCTGCAGATTTATCAGGCCACCAGCGACTGGCAAAAAGCTATCGATACCGCGGAACGTCTGGTTAAGCTGGGTAAAGATAAACAGCGCGTAGAGATAGCGCATTTCTACTGCGAATTAGCCCTTCAGCAGATGGGCAGCGACGACATGGACAAAGCCATGGCGTTGTTGAAGAAAGGCGCCGCCGCCGATCGTAATAGCGCGCGTATTTCGATCATGATGGGGCGCGTCTTTATGGCGAATGGCGATTACGCCAAAGCCGTTGAAAGCTTGCTGCGTGTTATCGACCAGGACAAAGAGCTGGTCAGCGAAACGCTGGAGATGCTGCAAACCTGCTATCAACAGTTGGGTAAGCAGGAAGAGTGGGTGGCGTTCCTGCGTCGTTGTGTGGAAGAGAATACCGGTGCGACCGCAGAGCTGATGCTTTCAGACGTGGTTGAGAAGTATGAGGGGAGCGACACCGCGCAGGTTTATATTACGCGTCAGTTGCAGCGTCATCCGACCATGCGGGTATTCCATAAGCTGATGGATTACCACCTGAATGATGCTGAAGAGGGGCGTGCTAAAGAGAGCCTGATGGTGCTGCGCGACATGGTAGGCGAGCAGGTGCGCAGCAAGCCGCGCTATCGTTGCCAGAAGTGCGGGTTTACCGCGTATACGCTCTACTGGCACTGTCCTTCATGCCGTGCATGGTCCACCATCAAGCCAATTCGTGGCCTCGACGGGCAGTAATTTTTTAAAACACTGCATTTTAGTTACAACATACTGATGATGTTTACCGCTTCCTGAACTCCGTGCGGTTTGCCAGCCTGGCAGGAAAACAAATGGATTCTGTCAATTTGCGGCGGCGGCAGGTAGAATGCTCGCCGTTTATCTGTTCCGCGCCGCTGCGCGCCCATAGACGAAAAGGGCTGGTCATGACGTCTGTTACTTCCTCCACTTCCCGCGTAATTACGGATTCTCCTGTTGTTGTTGCGCTTGATTACAATAAGCGCGACGCAGCTCTGGCCTTTGTCGACGGTATCGATCCTCGCGACTGCCGTCTGAAAGTTGGCAAAGAGATGTTCACGCTGTTTGGGCCGCAAATCGTACGCGATCTGCAACAGCGCGGCTTTGACGTTTTCCTCGACCTTAAATTCCATGATATTCCAAACACCACGGCGCACGCTGTTGCAGCCGCCGCGGAGCTGGGGGTATGGATGGTTAACGTTCATGCGTCGGGTGGAGCAAGAATGATGACGGCCGCCCGCGAAGCGCTTCTGCCGTTCGGTAAAGATGCACCGCTGCTGATTGCGGTCACCGTGCTGACCAGTATGGACGAAAGTGATTTACGCGACCTGGGTGTGACGTTGTCACCTGCGGAACATGCTGAGCGCCTCGCACGTCTGACACAAAATTGCGGTCTTGATGGTGTTGTCTGTTCGGCTCAGGAAGCGGTGCGTTTCAAATCAGTCCTGGGGCAGGATTTTAAACTTGTTACCCCGGGGATCCGCCCCGCAGGCAGCGACGTGGGCGATCAGCGCCGTATAATGACACCTGAACAGGCACTGGCTGCAGGTGTTGACTACATGGTCATCGGACGTCCGGTGACGCAGTCTGCGAACCCGGCAGAGACCCTTAAGGCTATCAACGCGTCGCTGAAAAAGGGGGCGTAATGACAGATTCCAACAGCCGTCTTGTTTACTCTACCGAAAGCGGACGGATAGACGAACCGAAAACGAAAGCGGAACGTCCGAAGGGGGACGGTATTGTTCGGATCCAGCGTCAGACCAGTGGGCGAAAAGGAAAGGGGGTATGCCTTATCTCCGGGATCGATCTGGATGATGCGGAACTGGCAAAGCTGGCGGCTGAACTGAAAAAGAAATGTGGCTGCGGTGGTGCCGTGAAAGACGGCATAATCGAAATTCAGGGTGATAAACGCGATTTAATTAAATCGCTGCTCGAAGCCAAAGGCATGAAAGTTAAGCTGGCAGGCGGCTAACAGAAATAAGCCACGACAAATGCCGTGGCTTGTTTTATATACGTGCGTAAGTCAGACCTGAAATGCGTTCTAAATAGAGTAATATCGGGGATGGCTTATCGAATTATTATTTACCAACCTGGTGACCGATAATACCACCGACAGCCGCCCCACCTAATGTCCCCAGCGTACTACCATCTGTTAATACTGCACCACCGAGAGCACCGGCACCGGCACCAATAGCGGTGTTGCGGTCACGTTTAGACCAGTTAGAGCAAGCGCTCAGGGACATTGCTACAGTGATTGCCAGAACAGCGGCGGCTACTTTTTTGCTGGTTAAGGTCATAATACTTTCTCCTGAATTATCGATTCACGGAAAGATGTACACATTAAGTATAGACGAATCGAATACTTAATTCTGTTCTCCGCGAAAGCTGGTCGCGCAGGCGTTACGTAATCACGCAGGTGATAGTCACTTCCTGTTATATCGCTAACATTAATTTTACGACTTTAGGCCAGCTTAAACAGGTAAAAACTCTTAAAGGGAGGTTAGGAATCATCTCAGAGAATGGGCTGCGTATGCGCCCGAAAGTCGGGCGCATACTGTGCTCAGGCGGGGGTTTTAATAATATTGACGATGAGTCCGTCATCTTCCAGTTTATTACGGTGGACGTCGCTCAAACGTTCATCGGTAATGACGCGACTAAAGCGAGAAATTGGCCCCATTGTATAAGGGTGAACAGCGCCAAATTTAGAGCTATCCGTAAGCACAATGGCTTCACATTCTTTTTCGAGTACAGCATTTACTACGTCAGAACGCATCATATCCCGGCCGGTGAAACCTGTCTCCGGTTGCCAGCCGTCGATCCCGATAAACGCCTTGCTGAAATGAACCTGCTGGACATACTGGCGTGTCAGAGGACCTACCATACTTTCACTTTTTTTCTGGTAAATTCCCCCCAGCAAAATCACTTCACAGCGTGTTTCTTTGAGTAAATGCGCGATATAGCTGCTGACCGTGATGATGGTAACGTCTTTTTGATCGGCAAGCGTACGCGCCAGAAGGGCATTGCTGCTGCCGTTTTCAATAAAAACGGTCTCACCATTGTTCACTAAAGACGCGGCAAATTCTGCCAGTTCACGTTTAAGCGCGTAGTTATTCATCATTCGCGTTTCAACGTCTTCGCTGTCGAGTGGGACAGCATATCCATGCGCACGACGGAGGTAGCTCTGTTTTTCCAGCAGATTAAGATCCTGACGGATGGTGACTTCAGAAACACCCGTGGTTTTAGCAAGATCGACCACGCTTACGCGCCCCTGATCGATGACCATCTGCAAAATGATTTGTTGTCGGGAATTCATAGCATCCATTTAATAAAGCGAAACGAGGTCGGGAACGCTGGGGTTAAACTTCCCACGGCGCCTTTGGCTGACGGTTTTCTGGCGCATTGTCGGCACCATTCTGAGCAAGAAGTTCAGACTTCAGGATCTCAAGATTACGGATCGCAGAGTGATAATCGCCCGCCACCAGGATATCCAGCACGGTATCAATACGTTGTGCTACAGCTTGTGCATCAATAGTAGACATAATCTCACCCCAGGAGCGAAAAGTTAATATTTTCAATGATGCAGAAAATAGGATCAAAAGAGAAGGGAAAAAATGCAATAACTAAATTACATAAACAACAGTGATAAATTTATTCCCTCTCATGCAGTGGGCTTAATGAGTGGATTAGTCTAAAACTGCGCGCAAGGCGCTTTTTTATAAGAGGAATTAGACTATGACAGTTATCAATCAGCCTACATGCACACTGTTTACCGATTCTAAACGTTTCACGCAGTTATCAGGGTATTACGAGGCGGAGCGCCGTACAGTCTGGATGATGCTGCAGGCCCAGCCGCGTCCTTGCTTCAATCATGCGCTAATTGAGGAGATCATGAACCTCTCATGGTTGGTGCGTCAGTCTGGTTTTGAGGTCGATTTTTGGGTAACCGGATCGCTGGTTCCTGAAATGTACAATACAGGAGGTGATTTACAGTTCTTCGTCGAGTGCATTCAGAACGGACGTCGGGAAGCGTTACGGGCATATGCACGCGCCTGCGTTGATTGCGTTCATGCGGCATCACGCGGGTTTGATACGGGGGCTATCACGCTGGCAATGGTAGAAGGCAGTGCGTTAGGTGGCGGGTTTGAGGCCGCTCTGGCGCACCATTTCGTACTGGCTCAGCGCGATGCCCGTTTAGGTTTCCCCGAGATTGCCTTCAACCTGTTCCCGGGCATGGGGGGATACTCACTTGTTGCACGTCGCTCCGGTATGAAACTGGCAGAGGAACTCATCTATAAAGGGGAATCGCATACGGCAGAATGGTACGAACAGCACGGGCTGGTGGATGTGCTGTTTGAACCTGGACAAAGCTACGTCTCTGTCAGGACATTTATCGACACGCTGCGGCCAAAATTGAACGGTATAAGATCAATGTTACGTGCCCGTACACGCGTTCTGCAATTGCCCCGCAGCGAGCTGATGGACATTACAGAAGACTGGGTTGATGCCGCATTCTGCCTCGAGCCAAAAGATATCGCCTATATGGAGCGTCTGGTTATACTGCAAAACCGCCATCATGCGGCGGGTTTACGCAAAGCCAGTTAACGCTGATTTCGCGATTGATATCGTTTTAGCCATCGCTCGAATACGGCAGCGGGCATCGGCTTAGCAAAAAGAAAACCCTGCCGTTCGTTGACGCCATTCTTAGTCAGAAAGGCGTCTTCTTTTGCACTTTCCACGCCTTCCGCAATCACCTGCAGATTTAACGCCTGTGCCACCGCAACAATCGCGCGAACCAGGGACTGGGAGATGGATTGCTTATGAATATCCCTGACAAAAGATTGATCGAGTTTAATGGCATCGATCGGAAATCGGGCCAGTTGCGAGAGCGAAGAGTAGCCCGTGCCAAAATCATCCAGATGAATTTGCGCCCCTAACTTGCTGAACTGCTGGATTACTGAAAGCGCCAGCTCTTCGTTCTCGATAAGACAGCTTTCGGTTAACTCAACGTCCACAGGGCAGTATTCAAAGTTCAGATCTTTTAGCGCCTGTTTTAAATCACTGAAAATAGTCTGATCGGCCAGCTGGCGCGCAGAGACGTTCACGGCCACGCGCAGATTAATCCCCTTGTCGCGCCATTTAGCGATCTGGCGAACCACGTCCAGCATCACCCAGCGACCTAAGGGCACAATCAAACCCGACTCTTCGGCATAAGAGATAAATTCCAGCGGAGGGATCAAACCGCGTTCTGGTGACTGCCAGCGGACCAGCGCTTCAAGACTACGGACTTCCCCACGCCAGGTTATTTTGGGCTGGTAGTGGATCAGCAACTGATCGTTATCAAGCGCTTTACGCAGGTTGGTGTCCAGCCAGAGATATTCAAACACGCGCTGGTTCATCTCAGGTGAGAAGACACAGAACTTACCCCGTCCGTTCTCTTTGGCGGTGTACATCGCAGTATCGGCATTGCGAATGACGCTTTCCCGGTCAATGCCATGCTGTGGTGCGAGCGCGATACCCAGAGAACAACCGGTGTAAATTTCAATCAGACCAATTCTGAACGGCTGGCGCAGACGGGTTAAAATGCGCGACGCCATTGCCTCCAGAGAACCCTGCGAGGTATTTGTGGCCATGACAATAAACTCATCACCGCCGAGTCGAGCCAGTATCTGGCCCTCATCAAGACAACTCAAAATAGCGAGGGCGACAGCCTGAAGCAGCTGATCGCCAAACATATGCCCGTAGGCATCGTTGACCTTTTTGAAGTTATCAAGATCGAGATAGACCACGCCAACCTGCGTTTCGCCACGGCTGTCGATGGCATCTGAAATCAGTTCGTGGATCGCATTGCGGTTTGGCAACCCGGTGATGGTGTCGGTATTGGCCAGCACGCGCAGCCGCTCCTGAGCACGGCGTTCCTCTGTAATATCGGTACCGGAACAGATAAGAAAAATTTCATTTTTACCGCTGCCGCTGTGAACGAATTTGTTTCTGAACAGAAACAATCTTTGTCCTTTTCGCGTTTTGATCCAGCGTTCGACTTCATACGAACTGCCGTTACGAAAGAAACCGGTAATATTGCGCTTTGAGGCCGCTGCTTCGCTGCGGCTCATAAAGAGCTTAAACACGTTCTGGCCAATGACTTCCTGTTCTTTCAGGCCGGTATACTCTTCACTTAGTCGGTTAAAACGCTGGATATTACCGTTATGATCGAGAATAACAATGACGGAGTTGGCCTCTGAGACTACCTGTTCCGCAAATGAGAGACCCTGTGCCAGATCGCGGGCCACGGAGGGGGTATCATTCCAGGAGGAAGCGGTGCCAGCCCACTCATTGCGGGTTATTTTGCGTCCGACAAGATGGACAGGGACATTTTCCCCGTACAAAGAGAGTGTCATTGAAATGCTGGAGGTAATAACAGTTAACTGACGGATGAGGTCAGCCTGTTCGTCGTCCAGCGACACCACCTGAGTCACGTCGGCATTTTCACTTGCGGCAAGATGCAGAGCGTTGCTGTCAGCTGATAATCGCCACCATGGGCTGTGAGTGCCCATGTAACGAAACAGCAAATTCTGCTCCAGATCGTCCATCATGTATTCTCCCGCAGCTGCTCATTAGCGCACAAATTATTCATTTGCTGTCGACTTTTCCGTTGTGAAACAGCGGCAAAACCGAAGTGAACTTATTGTTTTTTCCCTGAATTCTTATAATAAAACGAGTCACGCTAAAAAGGATACGTAGCGTATAAAAATTCACGTAACCGAATATAACAACACTCTTTTACTGTAGATAATTATGGTGAGTTTGGGCGGAGGGAGATTGAAAATAGTAAGAAAAAGTGATGATTTTGTGGTGAAAGATAAAAGTAAAATGTCGGCCTCTCCTGCAAAGAAAGGACCGACATTTTAACAGGTTATCAGGCGACAGGGCGCGCGATAATGCTGCGGGTTTCCATGCGAACTTCAGCGATGTTTACGTCAATCACATCTGTGACTTTGTAAACCGTTTCACCTTTAATTTGCACAGTCCCATTTTCCTGGCTACAGACCATTTCGTCACGGACAGCGTGCAGGAACGGAGCAGGGATAAAGGCGACAGCACCGTTATCCACCAGACGGACGCGCATACCGCCACGGCTGATATCAATGATCTCCGCAGCAAAGCGGGTATCTGTACCGGTTTTGTCCTTCAGGAAACGCGCGTACAGCCAGTCCCCAACATCACGTTCTGCCATCCGGTTCAGACGACGACGATCGGCCATCTGCTGGGTGGTATCGTCCTGAGGACGTGCAATCGTTTCGCCTTTGATAATCGCTTTCAGCAGGCGGTGGTTAACCATATCGCCATACTTACGGATCGGGGATGTCCAGGTCGCGTAGGCTTCCAGTCCCAGGCCAAAGTGCGGACCTGGCTCTGTGCTGATTTCTGCAAAGGACTGGAAGCGACGAATGCGGCTATCCAGGAAACCAGAAGGCTGTGCGTCAAGCTCGCGACGAAGCTTGCAGAAGCCCGGCAGCGTCAGTACTTCTTCTGGATCAACGTGCACATCGTGATTTTTCAGCAAGGCTGCCAGCGCTTCGGTATTGGCCGGATCAAATCCAGTGTGGACGTTGTAAATGCCAAAGCCCAGTTTGTCTCGCAGCACGCGAGCGGCGCAAATGTTGGCAGAAATCATCGCTTCTTCAACAATGCGGTTGGCAATGCGTCGTGGCTCGGCCACGATATCCAGCACTTCGCCTTTTTCACCCAGAACAAAGCGGTAATCCGGACGGTCTTTGAACACCAGCGCATGGGTTTTACGCCACTCGCCGCGGTTCAGACAGATACGGTGCAGCAGACGAATCTGAGCGGCAATGGCGTCTGATTCCGGTTTCCAGCTGCCGGTGTTCTCCAGCCAGTCGGAAACATTGTCATAAGCCAGCTTGGCTTTTGATTCAATGGTCGCGGCGAAGAACTCAATATCATCTTCAATCGTGCCATCTGCAGCGATGGTCATGCGGCAGGCAAGTACCGGACGCACTTCATGTGGACGCAGTGAACAGAGGTCGTCTGACAGCTCGCGCGGCAGCATCGGGATGTTAAAGCCAGGCAGGTAGTTGGTGAATGCGCGGGTTTTCGCCGTATCGTCCAGCTTGCTGCCTTCAGCAATCCACGCGGTTGGGTCCGCAATGGCGACAGTCAAATGCAGTTTGCCATCGGCACTCTCTTCAGCGTAGAGGGCATCATCCATATCTTCTGTACTGGCGCTGTCAATGGTGACAAATTCCAGGGCAGTGAGATCGCGACGAACCAGGCCTTCATCCTGCATCTCAGTTGTAACGCCATTCGGCGCCTCTTTTTCAAGATTATGGCGTGCAAGCGTCACCCACCACGGCACGAAATGGTCGTCGCCAAAGGTGATGAACTGGGTCAATTCAGCATAAAAACCGCGATCGCCTTTCAGAGGATGACGGCGCATTTCTGCTACTGCCCAGTCACCTTCTTTAAAATCATGCTCAACGCCACGGGCGGCGCGGCAGGGAATAGCATCTTTCAGCAGGGGATGATCCGGCACGATAGAAAGACGATCGTCTTTTCTCTGCACCTTGCCCACAAAACGGGTCAGGAACGGTTCGATCAGTTCTTCCGGCTCGGCGGACTCACGATCCTTCTCGGTATGAATGACGGCCATGACGCGATCGCCATGCATCACTTTTTTCATCTGCGGTGGCGGAATGAAATAGCTTTTCTGCGCGTCAACTTCAAGGAAGCCAAAACCCTTTTCTGTGGCTTTTACGACCCCTTCTGCACGCGGCGTCTGGGAATGCAGTTGCTGTTTAAGCTGCGCTAGCAGCGGGTTGTCCTGAAACATAATGTTCTATTTTCGTAGCCATTGAGCGGCTGACAGTTTTACGCGATTCTCACTGTATCAGCAAGCGCTCTTTGGGTAATTAGTATGGTTATTCCTCTTTACCAAACGCGACGTTCAGACGATTGAGCCAGCCATCAAATGCGCTTTGGCTTAGCAGTTCGATTGCGTGTACGGCAGGGAGTCCTGCATCCATGAGCGGGGTAAACTGTGCGGCGCTGAAGCGGTCAGGAGAGCGTGTCAGCAGTTCTGTCGCTGCCGAAAGTGCGGGAGAGGTCAGAGAAATCTCTTCGCGAATGTTGATCAGGATTTCTCCCGTCAGGTCGAGTAGCGTCGGTTCATGGCAAAGGACCGGCGTCAGCGCTTCAAGCGCGGGTTCCGACTGCCAGCGGGAGAGAGATTCAAGCTGATGTGCACTTGCATAGCGCAGTTCGACGACGGGTAAAAGCGGTACCCACGCGTCATGGGGCGTGGGCAGGGTGTGCGGCTGAATATGATGGCCCGGCAACCAGCGAACAGGATGTCCCAGCAGAGCCTGAAACACCGCGACTACGCGAGCCTGAAAACCAATAAAGCCGATAATCTGGTTAATCACCACAATGTCGTAGGTTGACAAGCCCACCTCATCAAGCTGGTTCCGGGCTTTATCATCAATGACATCAGGAGAGCTGGCGAGCTGGCGGGCATACTGGGTGATTTGCGCCAGACGTCGGTTGCTTTCACGCGAGGAGTCCGGGCCGGGAAGCGGGGCGAGGAGGGCGGCGTAGTGGTTACACAGCCGCTGAACGCCGCAGGCCTGCGCAACGGTTAACGCGGTACTGAGCCGATCGTAAGCGCTGAGCGTTTGCAGGCGATTCACGGGAACTGAGAGCGGAAACAGCAGTTGGCATAAGGCTCTTGCAGGAGTAAGCCAGCCTGTACAGGCGGCGACAATCTCATCAGGCAGGGCTAAATCGAGCAAAAAACGATCGTCGACGTTAGCGGCTTCGGGCACCAGGGGCAGAACATCCGTTTGCGCGTGGTTGGACTGGGTTTCGTGGTACCAGTGGCCTTTGCCGGAAAAACGGCGTTGTTCCATGTGCGTTCCTTGATCTCAAAATGGCGATCAATATCCTGGCGTAAGGCTGATAAAGGGAAAAATATTGTTAGGTGATAACAAATAGCAGAACGGAATAACGAAGGGGGGGCGCGGAGGGAAAAACTCTCTTCCCATGCGGGAAGAGAGCCAAAACTTATTTAATTTCCAGCTCGTTCATTGCCGCGATGTTGAAGCCACCGTCAACGTGAACCACTTCACCGGAGATACCAGCGGAAAGGTCAGAGCACAGGAATGCAGCAGAGTTACCCACATCTTCAATGGTAACGGTACGACGAATCGGGGTAACCGCTTCGCAGTGTGCCAGCATTTTACGGAAATCTTTAATACCGGAAGCTGCCAGGGTGCGGATAGGACCTGCAGAGATGGCGTTAACGCGCACGCCTTCAGGACCCATTGCGTTCGCCATATAGCGTACGTTGGCTTCCAGAGACGCTTTAGCCAGACCCATGACGTTGTAGTTAGGGATAGCACGTTCAGCGCCCAGGTAGGACAGGGTCAGCAGCGCTGCGCCCGGGTTCAGCATCGCGCGGCAAGATTTAGCCATCGCCACGAAGCTGTAGGAGCTGATGTCGTGAGCGATTTTGAAGCCATCACGGGTAACCGCGTTCACGTAGTCGCCGTCCAACTGGTCGCCAGGAGCGAAGCCGATGGAGTGAACGAAACCGTCGAATTTCGGCCATGCTTTTGCCAGTTCAGCAAACATGCCATCGATGCTTTCGTCTTGTGCAACGTCACATTCCAGAACAATGCTGGAACCCAGCTGCGCGGCAAACTCTTCAACACGGCCTTTCAGCTTGTCGTTCTGGTAGGTGAACGCCAGCTCAGCGCCTTCGCGGTGCATAGCCTGTGCGATGCCGTATGCGATGGACAGTTTGCTGGCAACGCCGGTCACCAGAATGCGCTTACCGGAAAGAAAACCCATAGCTTTAATCCTTATATTCATTGCTTATTTTGCCTTGTAATTCATAGTGTTACAGGCAGTATTTCAAAATCATTCGAAATTAGCTCGAAATTATAGCCCACTCACAGCCCCTTGTGTCACGATATTTCTCGCACTTCTCCGAAGACGCATGCCCCGAAGAATGCGTCGCGGACTCGCGGGGACTCAAAATTTCAGCATTAGTCCAGTATATCACCCGGCAACACGTTCACCTCATCCAACCAGCGAGAAAGCGCGATCCCGCAAGGGTATTCACGCTTTGCTGAGGTTATCGATGAAGCGCGCGATGACGATAAAGAAAACCGGTACGAAGAAGATCGCGAGAAGCGTACCGCTAATCATTCCGCCAAATACGCCGGTACCGATGGCATGCTGCGTACTGTCGCTCGCACCATTGGCCAGCATCAACGGAACAACCCCTAAGGTGAAGGCTAACGACGTCATCAGAATGGGGCGCAGACGCTGGCTGGCAGCATGAATGGTTGCAGCCAGCAGGGGCTGCCCCTGTCGATGGAGCTGCCTGGCAAATTCAACAATCAGAATGGCGTTCTTGGCCGACAGGCCGATAAGCGTAATCAGGCCGACCTTGAAGAAAACGTCATTCGTCATGCCGGTAACGGACACCGCTATCACCGCGCCGATAAGACCCAGCGGAACAACCGGCATGACCGCAAAAGGAATAGACCAGCTCTCATACAGGGCGGCCAGCACCATAAACACGACCAGTATCGACAGGACGATAAGGCCCGGAAGCTGAGATTCCGATTTTCTCTCCTGCAATGAACTCCCGGCCCACTCGCCAGCCATGCCCTGAGGCAGACTCCTGGACACGTTCTCCATAACCTTCATTGCGGTGCCGCTGGACTCTCCCGGCGCCGCATTTCCGGTAATGCGAATAGCCGAATATCCCTGATAACGCGTCAACTGCTGCGGCGCAACGTTCCAGGAAAGCGTGGCAAACGTCGATACCGGCACCATCTGTCCCATCCGGTTTTTCACTGATAATGTCAGTATCTGCTCTGGCTGCATTCGGTGGGGCGCATCGGCCTGAATAATCACCTGCTGAACGCGGCCGTTATTCGTATAGTCATTGACGTAATTTGAGCCCAGGGTGACGGAGAGCGTCTGGTTGATTTCATCGAATGAGACGCCCATCGCTTCCGCCTTTTCTCTATCAACCTGGAGCGCAAGGCTTGTTCCTTCCGGAAGTCCGTCTATATAGACGTCATTGAGTTCAGGGCGTTGGTTGGCTTGCAGGACCAGTGCGTCGGCAGCGCGCTTTAACGCCTCGTAGCCTAGTCCCGCTCTGTCCTGCACGTACCAGGTGAAGCCCGAGGAGGTGCCCATATCCGAAATGGCCGGCGGGAGCAGGCTCATCGTGACGGCATCAGGGACGTTTGCCATACTGGCCTGTATCCAGTCGGCTTCCCCCTGGGCCGTCGAGCCCTGCCGATCTTTCCAGTCCTTCAGCGTGGTGAAGGCCATAGCCGAATTTGGTCCTGAACCTGAAAATCCAAACCCCAGGATCATAATGTTGCTTTCAATATCCGGTCGGGCCGCAATTTCCTCTTCAAATTTTTTAACCACGTCGAGGGTACGCTGCATTGTGGCATCAGAAGGCAGTTGGATTGAGGACATAAAGTAGCCCTGATCTTCATCCGGCAGAAAGGACGACGGTAACGAAGACAATCCCAAAAACAGCGCAGCACAAAGCGCAGCGTACAGGAGCAGCATACGCCCGGTTCGCTTCAGAACGGCACCCAGCCCGGCTTCGTAACAGGCGGTGAGCGAACGAAAGCGCGCGTTAAACCCGACTGCGAACCTTCCACCTCCGCTCTTTTCTGCCTTATGCGGCTTGAGTAACGTTGCGCACAGGGCAGGCGTCAGCGTCAGGGCAAGAAACGCGGACAGCAGTATGGAGACTGCCATGGAAATACAAAATTGTCGGTAGATAATCCCGACGGATCCTTCGGCAAACCCCATGGGGATAAAGACGGCGGTTAGTACCAGCGTGATGCCTATAATCGCCGGGGTGATTTCCTGCATGGCTTGCCGCGTGGCGTCACGCGGGGACAGGCTTTTTTCCTCCATCAGTCGTTCAACGTTCTCCACAACCACGATGGCATCATCAACGATAATCCCTATCGCCAGGACCATGCCGAACATCGTCAGAATATTGATGGAGTAGCCGCTCAATAGCATCACCGTGAAGGTGCCAAGAAGTGCGACGGGCGCAACAATCGCCGGGATAAGCGTACAGCGTATCTTGTGCAGAAACAGCAGCATAACCAGGAAGACCAGGACCATCGCCTCTACAAATGTCTGAACAACCTTCATGATAGAAAGTTTCACAAACGGCGCGGTATCGAAGGGAACCGTAAACCCCATTCCTTCGGGTAACACCCGGGAAAGCTCGTCGATGCGCGCCCGTACGCCGGAAGCTGTACTCATTGCATTCGCGCCAGGCGAGAGCTGGATTGCCGCCGCCGTTGCGGGCACGCCATTTTCACGGATACCAAAGGCGTAGCTTTGCAGGCCAGATTCAATCCGCGCAATGTCGGACAATTTCAGGCGGGCGCCGGATGCGTCAGATTTCAGGGTGATATTTCTGAACGCCTCTACCGAGGAGAGTTGTCCCTTCACGGTGATGGGATACGTCACCCCTTGTCCTGCAGATGCGGGCTCATCTCCCGTTTTACCAGGCGAAACAAGGGCATTTTGCTGGCCAACAGCGGTAAGAACATCACTCACCGAAAGCCCGTAGCTGTGGAGCTTCATGGGATCCAACCAGATGCGCAGCGCTTTTTCGCCGCCAAACAGCTGAACTTTCCCTACGCCGGGCACGCGACGAAGCTCGTCACTGACATTTCTGGCAAAGTAGTCGCTTAAATCGGCTTCCTCAAATTGACCCGTCGCGGACTTCAGCCCCACCATCATTAAAAACCCAGAGTTAACGGCCTCAACGTTAATGCCGTTTTGCCTTACCGCCTGAGGTAGACGAGGCTCGACGATCTTAATCTGATTCTGCAGATCCATCTGCGCCAGCTTGATGTCCGTGCCCGGTTTAAACGTAACGGTAATCGATGCTGAACCGGTTGTGTCACTGGATGATTCAAAGTAGAGCAAATTATCTACGCCAGAGATTTCGCGCTCGATTAACGATACCACCGACGTGTTCATGACATCGGGGCTGGCCCCCGGGTAACTGACGGAAATAATGATTCCAGGGGGCGCCACCGCCGGATACTGCGCAACCGGCAAACGGGGAATAGACAGGAGTCCTGCCAGAACGATAAAAAGCGCCACTACCCAGGCGAAAACGGGGCGTTCAATAAAAAAATGCGGCATTAAATTAACGTCCCGTTACGTGAATTTCATCATCAGTGGATACGCGCTTACCGATATCCCTGAGCTGCGAAAATTTCTCAAGAAGCTGCGGTGCATCATCGAGGCTCGTCGCGAACATCCACATGTAGGTCATCACCGAATAAATATGTCCGGCGGTGATGCCGGTTGAGCGCGTCATCCAGACGATGGTCAGCGTAAAAAGCGCGGCAACAAGCACGCCAACCCACAAATAACCCCACGCCTCGCGGTCAGATAATGCGATACGTAAACGCGCCAGCGTGGAGTAATGTCGGTGAAGCGTGGCCGTGCCCGCCTTATGAACATAATCCACTTCTTTTTCCAGCCGATTATTCAGGCGCATGAACAGCCATTCATTTTTACGGGCGTATCCTGAAACAAATCCGAGCAGGATAAATACAATCGCAAAGCACATGACGCCGGCCCAAAATTCAATAAACATCAACATGATTGCGGCACCAAAAAGTGAGCTCAGCGAAGTAATAAGCAGGGGAAGGTGCATTTCAAAGAAATCTACATATTCGCGTGAGAGCGTTACCCTGGCGGCGATCGCCGAATGGTTAAGCTGATATTTGCGCTGTGCCAGGACGACGGAAACCGCGAGTCCGGCATAAATGCGTGCAAACGTGCGCGTGTCTACGCTCCGTCTGGCTGCACCGATGAACCACATGCAAAGTACCATCAGGCCATACAGCGCGGCGTTAAGCGTTTCACCGGCGAGGATGGCATTTATCGCGATGCCAGCCAGTACGGGATAAAGTAAAAACGTCACGTTTTCGGCCACCACCAGGAAAAAAGTGACAACCAGTTTTTTCCGGTGCCGTATTGCGAGTTTTTTTAGCGAGTGCATTACTCCGGCAGGTTCAGAAGAACGAAGATTATTACGGTTCATCATTATGGGTAATTTTTATCAGGTTTTTTCAGTGAGTTATTTTTGTGCAAAATAGCGTGAGGGAGAGTCTACCGCGCACCTGTTTAGCGGAAATGGGCGGTTTGTGGAGGTTGTGTGGAGCAACGGCTCAAATCATTCTTATAATAAGGTACAGCGGGGCTCCACCAAAAAAAATGATCAAATAACACTCGTAGTAAAAGATCAGATCCTCGATATCAGGTATCACGTTTAACAGCACGGTGAACGTAATAATGAGATAAACAAAAATCACCATCAACCAGAAGGCGACGACGAGTAGCTCAGTCAACGCGCCAGCTTTATTCTGGATTATCAGAGAGACAACCGACAATGCGATGCAGCCATAGATGATGGGTGAAGAGAGTAGCGTTGAGGCGACTTTTTCATCCATTTTGTGTACCAGCACCAGCCAGGTATAAAGTAATCCCCAGGACAGCAGCAGGAACAGGGAATATATGCCCAGCTTTTTGGGAGAGAAATATTTAGAAAGTTCCATGTTCATTATTTGAGTCAACTTCATAAAGTCATTAAGTAACAGGATTAATTTGCAACGCCCAATGTAAAAAGAGTTTTGTCTCAATAACGATTGTGTACGGGCATTGTCGAGTCTTTATTGACGAAATGTGTAGGCTGTATGGAGAATTAACCGGGCAGGTAAATCAGCCGGGAATTTTTCGTGACTACGGCACTTTCTCCCGGCGGCTGTGTCTTATTGTGCTAAAGAGATCTGATAGCGAGCTCAAAGGGTTTTCACCCACGGAGATAAAATGTACAAAAATACGCTGATCCTAGTTGTTGAAGATGAAGACGAAATCGCCGATATACTGATGAGCTACTTAGAGCGTTCGGGAATGAAAACGCTCCGAGCCCGGCAGGGCGAGCAGGCCATAGCGCTCAATCGCCTCCATAAACCTGATCTCATATTGCTGGACATTCACCTGCCCGTATGTGACGGCTGGAGTGTACTCACCACGATTCGTCAGGAAAGTGTTGTCCCCGTCATTATGGTTTCCGCTCTCGATCAGGATGTCGATAAGCTCATGGGGCTGAGGCTGGGCGCGGATGATTACGTGATCAAACCCTTCAACCCTTCTGAAGTTGTCGCACGGGTTGAGGCGGTGCTGCGCAGGACAAAACCCGCGCTTCAGCAGACGGGTTCCCAGCCGCTCAGAACGCCATTTATTACGGTCTATCCGGATGACTTCTACGTGGAAGTCACCGTGGAGGCAGAGGTTGTCTCCCCGGTATTAACGACGACCGAATTTAAATTGCTCACATACCTGGTGAGATACCCGCGAAAGGTCTGCTCCCGCGAAGAGCTACTCAACACATGTCTGCCGGAAGGGGATACGCTCGACAGAACGGTCGACAGCCATATGAGCAAGTTGCGTAAAAAACTGGAGCTTGCTGGCCTTTACGGTGTTCCAGAGAGCATCAGAGGCATGGGTTACCGGCTTGGGGAAAAGAAATGAACAAAGAGTCTGTTCTGAGTCGTCAGATCTTAACGTATATGCTGTTGTTGACGTTTACGATCATTGCCATCGCCGTACTCGGCTCCTGGTTTTTTTACTCCTTTATTCTGGAACACCTCCCGGGCGGCGCTGCTGCGGGCGATGACGAGCAGATGACGATGTGGGACTGGGTATGGATTGGGACCGCGACAACGATCAGTCTGATTATTGCACTCTTTTTCACGATCAAACTTTCATCGCGGATCCTCACCCCGCTAAACGCGGTAGCGTCCAGCCTGAAAAAGATTTCTCAGGGCGATCTGGACGCCAGGGCATTCTGCGCCAGTTCCCGGCTGGGTGAGATCAATCACCTGGTGACGGATTTCAATGAAATGGCGGAAAAATTACAGACGCTGGATATTCAGAGGAAATCCTGGAATGCCGCTATTGCGCATGAGCTGAGAACCCCAGTCACGATATTACGCGGACGGCTTCAGGGGTTGGTTGACGGCGTTTTTACCCCGGACCCGGTGCTGTTTAATAATCTTCTCAAACAGACGGAAGGGTTAACCCGCCTGATTGAAGATCTCCGGGTTATCAGTTCGGATGGCGGGGCGGGTTACACGTTATGCCAGTCCAGAACGGATCTCAAAGGGACAATACAGAATGCACTCGATACGTTCATGCCCGAGTTCAGCCGTAAGGCGTTTACCGTCAATACAGACCTGAGGGATCAGCAATGCGTATTCGATCCATTACGCATCAATCAGTGTCTGACCGTTTTATTTGATAATGCCTTACACTATTCAACCTCGCGCACGCTCATCGTGAAAAATGGCGTTTCTGATAAAGGCAATTATATCCTTATTCAGGACGGGGGACCGGGCATCCCCGGAGAGTTTCATGATTTCCTGTTTCAGCCCTTTCAGCGCGATAATGGCGCCAGACATGTGAACCCGGAAGGCTGTGGTTTGGGCTTGTCGGTGGTAAAAGCCATCATGCTGGCTCATGGTGGCGATGTTACCTATACCTTATCGACGCAAAACCACTCGATATTTAAACTCACCTGGCCCGACTCGTGAGCTTCAGCGGCAGGTCAAATGTGCCTGCCGGCGATAAATGCCATATTTTTCCTAACTTAGCATCCCATTCCTGCGGGGTAATCGTCAGTTTACCGCGTCTCGGGCTTAAGGTTATCTCGCTGAAATAGATTTCGTCTCTTTTTAACATAAGGTCCACACGGCAGTAGTCAATGCCATGCGCCAGCTCCTGGGAGGCTAACAAAGCCTGTCGGAACAAGAGCGGTTCGCCTGGCTCTACTGAAGTATTCGGATATTCCATCCGGAAGGGTTGTAAGTTCCAGTGCCTGTCATAAACGTTGATAAACCCTTTGCCGTTATCATCCGTAAAATCCGCTTCTACATAGTGAGCAACACCATGAAAGCAATGGATCCTCAGCATTTCGGGCGTTGTGTTCCTGTCAGCATCGTCGAAGAGATCGACAAACGGCTCGCAAAGTATACTCGGCGTAATGTTTTTGTACTGCCATTCGCGCGTGGTGTAGTAAAGATTTTTCTTTAACGCGAGGCTCAGCTTTTTACACGCTTCTCTTTCATTAAATTGCGATTTGTTTGTACATAATTATTGTGCTGCCGCTGTCATGGTTGCACTTAAGGACGAATTTGTCAGGAAGAACTGAAAAATCAATCTGCGACGGCCTCGTATAAACGCCGATTAATGGCACTGTTTTCACGCGCGTTGTTCTGGAGGAAACGTACGCCCGAACGGCGAGTTTATCGGCAAGCATCGTGTAGAAGTTATTATGGTCATAGACCAGACGATGGCATATTTTTTCACTCAACGTTGTGGGTGAGTTAATGTCAGGGTTTTTCCCGGATACTCTTTTAAGCCTCATGGTATGAAAGTGCAGGTCCGTCATTAAAAATGAACGGCATTTTCTGATGAGATACTCTGTGTATTTTAGAACGTAAGTGACAGTGTTCATTTCTTCTCCTCCGTATTGTCCGGATATTCTGGAGAAGAACTGTTGATTGATATTGCTTAAAATATGGAGCAGGGGTGGAGACGAAAAATTAAAGGATTAAATAGCGTACGCAGGCTATTTAATCCTTAATTTAGGGGGGATTTGTGTTTACCGTCGCGCTTAGCGGTCCTTTCTCCACGCATCAGCCGTCAACGCTTCACCGAAATGACCGGCAATCAGCCGTTTTGTCAGCTCATGAAGCGGAGAGGCCATCACATCCGCCGTGCTGCCGCGCTCGACAACTTCGCCCTGGTGCATGACCATCACCTGGTCGCTGATGTGTTTCATCATCCCCAGATGTTGGGTGACGTAGATATAAGAGATACCCTGTTTTTCCTGCAATTCCAGCATCAGGTTAATTAACTGCGAACGCATCGACATATCCAGCGAGGCAAGCGCTTCGTCGGCAATGATCACTTTCGGGCGCAAAATCAACGCGCGCGCCAGGCCCAGACGCTGTTTCTGACCCGGGGCTAACATATGCGGGTAATAGCTTTCGTGATCGGGCAACAACCCAACCATACGCAGGGTTTCGAAGATACGCTTACGGCGCGCCTCTGGCTCCAGATCGGTGTTCAGACGCAGCGGAAAATCCAGAATTTGTGAAATGCGCTGACGTGGATTGAGCGAGGTTGACGGATCCTGGAAAATCATACGGATGCGCTGGCTACGGAAAGAGTAATCACCGAATTCCAGGGGATGATCGTCAATCAACACTTCACCTGCCGTCGGTTCAACCATGCCGGCGAGCATTTTCGCCAGGGTGGATTTCCCGGAACCGTTCTCGCCGATGATCGCCAGGGTCTGTTTTTCACGCAGCGTAAAGCTCAGCGGTTTCACCGCGTCGACGGTTTGACGATGAAACAGCCCCGTACGGTAGCGAAAGGTCTTACTCAGGTTGCGAACTTCCAGCAAAGTTTCGACCATTTCACTCTCTCTCCATGTTCAGTGGGAAATGACAGGCGTAAAGATGATTTTTGGCCCCGGTCAGGCGTGGCGTCTCAATACATTTACGCTGAGCATACGGGCAACGCGGGCCGAGACGACAGCCTATCGGCAAGGACTCCAGCAGTGGAATGGCTCCTGGCAACGTATTCAGGCGACTCTTATGCGGCATGGCGCTGCCAAAATCCGGAATGGCACGGATCAGCGCCTGCGTGTATGGATGATGCGGCGCGTTGATTAAATCTTCACTGGGCGCTGTTTCGACCGTTTGCCCGCAGTACATGACATCAATTTTGTCGGCCCATTTGCTAAGCATCTGCAGGTCATGGCTGATCAGCAAAATGGTGGTGTTGTTATTCTGGTTGAGACGCGACAGCAGGCGGAAAATTTGCGCCTGCGTGGTCGGTTCCATCGCGTTTGTCGGCTCGTCGGCAATCAGCAAACGCGGCTGATTAGCCAGCGCGATGGCAATCATCACTTTCTGACACTCGCCGTCGGTCAGCTCATACGGGAAGCTGCGCATGGCATCTTTATGATCTTTGATCCCGACGCGGTGCAGCAGCTCAATGGCGCGACGCTTGCGCCAGCCAATGCGCTGCCACCAGCGGCCTTTATAGGTCCAGCCTGGTATGTTCTGCATCAGCTGTTTGCCCACGCGCTCGGACGGGTCGAGACAGGATTGCGGCTCCTGGAAAATCATTGAGACGTTATGGCCCACCAGCTTACGACGCTCGCGGTGGGAGAGGCGCAGCAGGTCAATATCATCGAACCGCATACGGTCAGCGGTCACGCGCCAGTTATCTTTTGCCACACCGCAGATGGCTTTAGCGATCAGGCTCTTGCCCGAACCGGATTCTCCCACCAGCCCGCGAATTTCACCCTCAGCGAGGGTGATACTGATGCGATCGACGGCTTTAACCCAGCCTTCACCGGTTTTGAACTCGATAGTGAGGTTGCGAATATCAAGAAGCGGCATTATTGCACCCCCGCGTTAATTGCACGGCGAATACCGTCGCCCAGCAGGTTGATAAGCAGCACGCTCACCATAATGGCCGCACCTGGCAACATAACCACCCACGGCGCCACGTAGATGAGCTCCAGGGCATCGCCGAGCATTGCACCCCATTCAGGTGACGGCAGCTGTGCGCCGAGGTCGAGGAAACCGAGCGCCGCGATGTCCAGAATCGCCATCGACAGGGCGCGGGTGATCTCGGTGACCAGCCCGGAAGCGATGTTCGGCAGAACGGCGAACCACAGAATATTGAACGTTGTTGCCCCGTCCAGACGGGCGGCGACGACATACTCTTTTTCCAGCTCATCATGCACCATGCTGTAAACCGAGCGAACGATGCGGGGTAAAATCGCTAGCCAGACGGCGAACATGGCATGCGACAGATGCGGACCCGCAAACGCGACGACAATGATTGCCAGCAGCAGAGACGGGATCGAGAGCAGGGTGTCCAGAATGTGGTTCAACACCGCCGAACGCAGGCCATGGGTGGAACCTGCAAAAATGCCGAGCGCCAGACCACAGATCGTTGCCGCAAAGGTCACCACAAATGCGCCACCCACCGTTGGCGCTGCACCGCTCAACAGGCGGCTTAACACATCGCGCCCAAGGTCGTCAGTGCCCAGGAAGAAAGAGACCTCACCGTAGCGTGACCAGGAAGGCGGCAGCAGCTGATAGCCAAGGAACTGTTGGTCAATGCCATACGGCGCAAACCACGAGCCAAAGACGCAAAGCAAGACCAGACCGGCACAGCCATACAGGCCGATCATTGCCGTGGTGTCACCATAGAATTTACGCCACACGGTACGCAGCACACCGGGCGTGCGCTTTTCACTGTATACGTTATCGTAAGGCATACCATTCCTTATGCTTCAATGGGTTAGCCATCGCACCCAAAATATCGGAGATCACGTTAACAATAATCACCAGCGAGCCAATCACCATGACACCTGCGGAAATAGCCGCATAGTCCTGCTGGCGGATGGCGTTTATCAGCCAGCGTCCGAGCCCCGGCCAGCTAAAGACCATCTCGGTGATCATTGCCAGCGTTAACATGGTGGAGAACTGTAGCCCGAGTCGTGGGATCACCGGTGGCAGCGCATTGTGTAGCACATGACGGCGCAAAATGGTCAGACGTGATAATCCACGCGTGGCGGCGGCTTTGACATAGTTTTGATCAAACACCTCGATGGTGCTCAGACGCATCAGACGGATCACTTCGGTCGTTGGGGCAACCGCCAGCGTTAGCACCGGCAATACCATATGGCGCAGCGCGCTGACGATCATCTCATGACGCCACACCGAATCAGAGAGCCATGCGTCTATGATTGCAAAACCGGTCACCGATTTAACGGTATAGAGCAGGTCAAAACGACCGGAGACCGGAAGCCAGCCCATGGTCAGTGAGAAGAAAAGCGTCAGCAGCAGCGCCAGCCAGAAGACAGGGATCGAGAAGCCGAGCAGGGCGAGAGCGCTGATAAACTTATCCTGCCATTTGTTGCGATAAATTCCGGCCAGCATGCCCACGGGAATGCCGACCATCAAAGCAAAGCCGAAGGCCAGAATGCACAGCTCCATCGTGGCCGGAAAAACCTCTTTTAGCTGATCGGAGATCAACTGCCCGTTAATGCTGGAGACGCCAAAATCCCAGTGCAGTAGACCGTTAAACCAGAAGATCCAGGCATCCCACAGCGATGACCCCTGAAGTGGGGCATGCGGCGTGAAATAGCTCAGGCTGAAGCCGACGAAATTCAGGAAAAAGAGCGTCACCAGCAACAGAAGAAGCCGACGTAAGGTAAAAATAATCATGGTTTTTTCACCTCTTGTTCTTTTTCGCGCGACACTCCGGCGAACGAGGCGTTGCCAAACGGGCTCAACACCAGACCTTTAATATCATAACGATAGGCCTGAAGGCGCAGGGAAGAGGCCAGCGGCAGTACGGGCAACTCCTGGGCAAGGATCTTCTGTGCTTCGTCATAGGCGTCGATACGTGAGGCCAGCTGCTGGGAAGCCAGTGCTTTTTGCAGCACAGCGTCAAACTCCCGGTTACACCAGTGGGCATAGTTGGTCTGCGAGTTGATCGCCGCACAGCTCAGAAGCGGCCGGAAGAAGCTGTCCGGATCGTTACTGTCGGTCGCCCAGCCGGTCAGGGTTAAATCATGGTTCATGTCCATCAGGCGTGCCTCCTGGAAACGACCCTCAACCGGTACGATGATCACTTTCACGCCCACCTGCGCCATATCGGCCTGCAGCAGTTCGGCGGTTTTCAGTGGACTTGGGTTCCATGCCTGGGAGCTGGTGGGCACCCAAAGTTGCAGGGTCAGGTTTTCCGCGCCCAGCGCTTTCAGTTGTTCACGCGCTTTTGCCGGATTGTACTCCGTAATTTTAGCTTCACCGTCATAGGCCCATGAGGCGCGCGGTAAAATTGAGGCGGCGGTTTCCGCCGTGCCGTAGTAGATCGACTGCATCAGGCGCTGATTGTTGATCGCCAGCGCAAGGGCATGGCGGACGGCAGGATTATTTAACGGCGGTTTGTCGGTATTAAACGCCAGATAGGCAATATTCATACCCGGGCGTAACGTCAGGCGCAGGCGCGGATCGTCGCGCAAAATGGTGAGCTGGCTGGCAGCAGGCCAGGCGAGCACGTCGCACTCCCCGGTCAGCAGTTTTGACAGTCGTCCCGTCCCGCCAGAACCGAGATCGACCACGACCTGCGGCATCAGCGGCGTGCCGCGCCAGAAATGCTCGTGACGTTGCAGGCGAATATATTGACCCGCGCGGTATTCGGCGAGCTGGAACGGACCGGTGCCGACAGGTTGACGATCGAGCAGCTCCTGATGGTCCGATTTAGTCAGATTCGCCGCATATTCAGCAGACATGACTGACGCATAATGGGTTGCCAGGTGCCAGAGGAAGGAGGCATCCGGGCGCGTCAGTGTAAATTCAACGGTCCGGTTATCCAGCTTGCGCACGCTTTTAACCGTGTCGGCAAACTGCAGGCTGTCGAAATAGGGGAAGTTGCTGCCGTTAACATTATGCCACGGGTGGTTGCGGTTAAAGATTCGCTGGAAGGTAAAGACCACATCATCCGCATTCAGCTTGCGCGTTGGGGTAAACCACGGCGTTTTTTGAAACGCGACATCATCACGCAGATGAAAACGGTAGGTGGCGCCGTTATCAAGCACTTCCCAGCTTTCCGCAAGCTCAGGCACCAGACGATAGGTGTAAGGATCGACATCCAGCAGACGATCGTAAAGTTGTGCGGCAAGCGTATCGACAATCAGGCCGCTGCCCGCCTTTTGCGGGTTGAAAGTATCCACCTGACCGCTTACGCAATAGACGAAGCCGCTGTCACGAATATCAGGCTGCGCAACGTGCTCGGGCGCAGCAAAGGCCAGGCTGCTGAAGAGACCGAGTGCAAAAAAGGACGATAAAACCAGACGCATAATTTTTAAGGTTTTTAGGTTCGATCTGCAAAGTGTATCGCACTTACGCCTGCTTCGTAAAAATGTCTGCGGGTAAGTGCTGATATTGTCAGCGCATTTGATGCTTTTTGAGCAATGCCCTTAATTGATGGTAGGTCAGACCCAGGAGTTCAGCCGCGCGTTTCTGGTTATATTTCGCCGTCTTCAGACTTTGCTCAAGCAACTGCTGCTCCTGATGATGCTGAAACTGACGCAAATCAAGAGGAAGAGTGGGTGACTCGCTCGCTAACGACGGTGCGGAAGCCGGCTGTATGGTGCGCTGGAAAGGATCGATAATGATGTTATCCAGCTCCGTCTCACTGCTGCCGTGGCGGTAAACAGAACGCTCAACGACGTTTTTCAGTTCACGGATATTGCCCGGCCAGCGGTAAGCAAGGAGTGTTTCCTGAGCAGATTCGCTGAAACCTGGAAACAGCGGCAGGCCGAGCTCCCGGCACATCTGAATAGCAAACTGCTCTGCCAGCAGCATGATATCGCTTTTGCGCTCGCGCAGCGGTGGAAGCTGAACGACGTCAAAAGCCAGGCGGTCAAGCAGATCGGCACGGAATTTTTCCTCCGCCACCATTTCCGGCAGGTTGGCGTTAGTGGCGCACACCAGGCGCACATTGACCTGCAGCGGCTGGCTGCCGCCTACGCGTTCCAGCTCGCCGTACTCAATCACGCGCAGCAGTTTTTCCTGTACCAGCATGGGTGCGGTGGCCAGTTCATCAAGAAAGAGTGTGCCGCCATCGGCGCGTTCAAAACGCCCCGGATGGCGTTTTTGAGCGCCGGTAAACGCGCCCGCTTCATGGCCGAAAAGCTCGGTGTCGAGCAGGTTTTCATTCAGCGCCGCACAGTTGAGGGAAATGAAGGGGCCATCCCAGCGCCCGGATAGATAATGCAGGCGGTTGGCGATCAGTTCCTTACCTGTACCGCGCTCACCAATGATGAGCACCGGTTTATTCAGCGGCGCGAGGCGAGAGACCTGTTCCAGCACTTCCAGAAAACTGTTTGCTTCACCGAGTAGATTGTCTTTGTATCCAGGCATGATGAAATTAACCACTCCTTAGCGATATTCACCAGGTAAGCATAGTTATCCGTTGCGTTAAAATCAATCAGATCAAGTAAAATCAATAAGATAAAAAACTGGCATGGTATTTGTATTATCTGTTCAGCAGGGCATTGCCCGATAACAGAACTATGAGGACTAGATTATGGGTATTTTTTCTCGTTTTGCCGACATCGTGAACGCCAACATCAACTCACTGCTTGAGAAAGCGGAAGATCCGCAGAAGCTGGTACGTCTGATGATTCAGGAGATGGAAGACACGCTGGTTGAAGTGCGTTCTACCTCCGCCCGTGCGCTGGCTGAGAAGAAACAGTTAACGCGTCGTATTGAACAGGCTACCGCTCAGCTGAACGAATGGCAGGAAAAAGCCGAGCTTGCGCTGCGTAAAGATAAAGAAGATCTGGCCCGTGCAGCGTTGATTGAAAAACAGAAGCTGGCGGACATGATTGCAGCGCTTGAGCATGAAGTGACGCTGGTGGATGACACTCTCAACCGCATGAAGAAAGAGATTGGTGAGCTTGAAAACAAACTGAGCGAAACCCGTGCGCGTCAACAGGCACTGGCTCTGCGCCACCAGGCGGCAAGCTCTTCACGAGACGTTCGCCGTCAGCTGGACAGCGGTAAACTGGATGAAGCGATGGCGCGTTTTGAATCGTTTGAACGTCGTATCGATCAAATGGAAGCGGAAGCCGAAAGCCATAGCATCGGTAAGCAAAAGTCGTTGGATCAACAGTTCGCTGACCTGAAAGCCGACGATGAAATCAGCGAGCAGCTGGCGGCACTGAAAGCCAAAATGAAGCAAGATAACCAATAATAATTTATGCGGCACCTGAGCGTGCCGCCATGCATCGTAAGACAAGGAGTACACATGAGCGCGCTTTTTCTGGCCATACCTCTGACTATTTTCGTGCTGTTCGTTTTGCCGATTTGGTTATGGCTGCACTACAGCAACCGTTCTTCACGGGGCGAGCTTTCCCAGAATGAACAACAGCGTCTGGTACAGCTATCCGAACAGGCGAATAAAATGCGCGAACGCATTCAGGCACTGGAAGATATCCTGGATGCCGAGCATCCAAACTGGAGGGATCGTTAATGTCTGGACTGAATCTGAACAAAAAACTGTGGCGAATTCCGCAGCAGGGTATGGTGCGCGGCGTCTGCGCCGGGCTGGCCCATTATCTTGATGTTCCAGTGAAGCTGGTCCGTGTCGTCACGGTATTGTCTATTTTCTTCGGCCTCGCGTTTATCACCCTGGTGGCGTACATCATTCTGTCATTTGTACTCGACCCGATGCCGGAAGGTGAACTGGCTGCGGAAGGTGCGCCAACCAGCAGCGATCTCCTGAATGCAGTGGACGATCAACTGGCCGCAGGTGAAAAGCGGTTGCGGGAAATGGAGCGCTATGTCACCTCGGATACCTTTACGCTGCGCAGTCGTTTTCGTCAGCTTTAAGAGAGAGCCTACATGAAGCAAAACTGGCAACAGGCCGGTCAGAAGGTCAAACCCGGCCTGAAAATCGCAGGTAAACTGGTCCTGCTGACGGCGTTACGTTACGGCCCGGCGGGTGTGGCGGGCTGGGCAATCAAATCTGTTGCCCGTAAGCCCGTCAGATTGTTGCTGGCCGTGGCGCTGGAGCCACTGCTGCAGAAACTGGCCGGACGTCTCGCAGGAAAATTTAAATAATAGTGGTATGGCATGCGCATCAGCGTGCCGTTTCACTGTACGGTTTTATTCCTTTCATGTAGCCCCCATGTCATATTTTTAAAAAGAGATAATCCTTCAGGCAAAAAGGACGGCGATGAAGCGACTTAAGAACGAATTCAATTCACTGGTGAACCGCGGTGTTGACCGTCATTTGCGTCTGGCGGTGACAGGTTTGAGCCGCAGTGGTAAGACGGCATTTATCACCGCGATGGTGAATCAGCTTCTTAACCTGCACGCCGGGGCACGCTTGCCTTTGCTTAGCGCCGTGCGGGAAGAGCGTCTGCTGGGCGTTAAGCGCGTACCTCAGCGCGATTTTGGCATTCCACGATTTACGTATGATGAAGGGCTGGCACAGCTTTATGGCGACCCACCCACGTGGCCGACGCCAACCCGAGGGGTAAGTGAAATTCGTCTTGCGTTACGCTTTCGTTCCAATGAATCCCTGATGCGCCACTTCAAAGATACCTCAACACTGTATCTTGAAATCGTCGATTATCCTGGCGAATGGCTGCTCGATTTACCCATGCTGGCGCAGGATTATCTTAGCTGGTCCCGTCAGATGACGAGTTTGTTACAGGGTCACCGCGCGGAGTGGTCAGCAAAATGGCGGCAATTGTGCGAAGGCTTAGATCCGCTCGCGCCTGCTGATGAAAACCGTCTGGCGGCTATCGCGGAAGCCTGGACGGCGTATCTGCATCAGTGCAAACAGGAAGGCCTGCATTTTATCCAGCCGGGGCGTTTTGTCCTGCCGGGCGATTTAGCCGGAGCGCCCGCGCTGCAGTTCTTCCCGTGGCCGGACGTGGATGGCACCGGAGAGTCAAAACTGGCTCAGGCCGACAAGCACACGAATGCCGGGATGCTGCGCGAGCGTTACAATTACTACTGTGAAAAGGTGGTCAAAGGTTTCTACAAAAACCACTTTTTACGTTTTGATCGTCAGATAGTGCTGGTGGATTGTCTTCAGCCGCTTAACAGCGGGCCACAGGCTTTCAACGATATGCGCCTCGCGCTGACACAGCTGATGCAGAGTTTTCACTATGGTCAGCGGACGTTATTTCGCCGCCTGTTCTCGCCGGTGATCGACAAGCTGCTGTTTGCGGCCACCAAAGCCGATCATGTTACGGTCGATCAACACGCCAATATGGTGTCGCTGCTGCAACAACTGGTCCAGGATGCCTGGCAAAATGCCGCTTTCGAAGGGATCAGCATGGATTGCCTTGGGCTGGCGTCCGTGCAGGCGACGCAAAGTGGGCTGATAGACCTTAACGGCGAAAAAATACCGGCATTGCGCGGGAACCGTCTCAGCGACGGCGAGCCACTTACCGTTTATCCGGGTGAAGTGCCCGCGCGGCTTCCAGGCCAGGCGTTCTGGCTGAGCCAGGGCTTCCAGTTTGAAGCCTTCCGACCCCAGGCCATGAGCGTCGATCAACCGTTACCGCACATTCGTCTGGATGCGGCACTGGAGTTTTTGATTGGAGATAAATTGCGATGACGGAACCGTTAAAACCACGCATAGACTTTACCGGAACGCTTGAGCAAAAGAATCAGGAAGCGTTTAAAACGGCACAAACGTTCAGTGGTGCGCAGGCTGAAAACTTTGCCCCGGCGCTGACGGAGGAGCCTGATGTAGAGGAAGGCCAGGCGGAAGCTGTCGTTGAGGCTGCTTTACGCCCGAAACGCAGCCTGTGGCGCAAGATGGTCACCGCCGGTCTGGCGCTGTTTGGAGTAAGTGTGGTTGGGCAGGGCGTACAATGGACGATGAATGCCTGGCAAACCCAGGACTGGGTTGCGCTCGGCGGGTGTGCTGCGGGTGCTCTGATTGTGGGGGCGGGTATTGGCTCGGTTGTAACGGAGTGGCGTCGCCTCTGGCGTCTGCGGCAGCGCGCGCATGAGCGCGATGAAGCGCGGGATCTGCTCCACAGTCACGCTACCGGAAAAGGTCGCGCATTTTGTGAAAAGCTCGCCAGTCAGGCAGGAATTGATCAATCGCATCCGGCACTTCAGCGCTGGTATGCCGCCATCCATGAAACCCAGAATGACCGTGAAGTGGTCACGCTATATTCTCATATGGTCCAGCCGGTGCTGGACGCCCAGGCGCGGCGCGAGATTAGCCGCTCTGCGGCGGAATCCACGTTGATGATTGCCGTCAGCCCGCTGGCGCTGGTCGATATGGCATTTATCGCCTGGCGTAACTTGCGCCTGATTAACCGTATCGCGAATCTTTACGGCATCGAGTTGGGTTATTACAGCCGGCTCAGACTGTTTAAACTGGTTTTGCTCAATATCGCCTTTGCCGGTGCGAGTGAGCTGGTGCGCGAAGTGGGAATGGACTGGATGTCACAGGATCTGGCGGCCAGGCTCTCAGCCCGTGCTGCTCAGGGTATTGGGGCGGGTTTATTGACGGCGCGTTTAGGTATTAAAGCGATGGAAGTCTGTCGTCCGCTTCCCTGGATTGATGACGACAAGCCGCGGCTGGGGGATTTCAGGCGCGAGTTGATCGGTCAGCTCAAAGAAACGCTCAATAAAAAACCTGCCCCGTGAGGTTTTGTTCACTAATCGTGCTGGCTGTCAATATTTGTTGACAGCCATCTTCCGGATCACCGTGTTCTGACATATCATTTTACTGTTATTGGCTTAAAACGGTGAATTTCCCATGCGTCTTGAAGTCTTCTGTGAAGACCGTCTCGGTCTGACCCGCGAATTACTCGATCTTCTTGTTTTACGTAGCATTGATTTACGTGGCATTGAGATCGACCCTGTCGGGAAGATTTACCTCAATTTTGCCGAAATTGAATTTAATACCTTCAGTAGCCTGATGGCCGAAATCCGCCGTATCGCTGGCGTTACGGATGTACGTACTATCCCGTGGATGCCCTCTGAGCGTGAGCATCTGGCGCTGAGCGCGCTGCTGGAAGCGATGCCAGAGCCTTTCCTCTCTCTGGATTTGAAAAGCAAAGTAGAACGCGTTAACCACGCCAGCTGTCAGCTTTTTGCGCAGAGCCAGGACAAGCTCAGCAACCACAACGCCGCGCAGTTGATTCCCGGTTTTAACTTCCAGCGCTGGCTGGACAGCAACCCCCAGAACACACATAGCGAGCACGTTGTTATCAACGGACAGAATTTCCTGATGGAGATCACGCCGGTCTATCTGAAAGGGGAAAGCAATACCCGCGTGTTAACTGGTGCGGTGATCATGCTGCGATCAACGTTACGTATGGGACGTCAGTTGCAAAACCTCTCCAGTCAGGATGTAGGGGCATTCAGCCAGATTATTGCCGTCAGCCCGAAAATGCGTCATGTGATTGACCAGGCCCGTAAGCTCGCGAGTTTGACTGCGCCGCTGCTGATTACCGGCGATACCGGCACCGGGAAAGACCTGCTCGCTCACGCCGTACACCTGGCGAGCCCGCGTGCTGCAAAACCGTATCTGGCGCTTAACTGCGCCTCCATCCCTGAAGATGCCGTCGAAAGCGAGTTATTCGGTCACGCCCCAGAAGGCAAAAAAGGGTTCTTCGAACAGGCGAACGGTGGTTCGGTGCTGCTGGACGAGATCGGCGAAATGTCGCCGCGCATGCAGGCTAAGCTGCTGCGTTTCCTGAACGACGGAACGTTCCGCCGCGTCGGTGAGGATCACGAAGTGCATGTGGACGTGCGCGTCATTTGCGCCACCCAGAAAAACTTGGTGGAACTGGTGCAAAAGGGGATCTTCCGCGAGGATCTCTATTATCGCCTCAACGTCCTGACACTCATCATTCCACCGCTGCGCGATTGTCCGCAGGATATCATGCCATTAACGGAACTGTTCGTGGCTCGCTTTGCCGACGAGCAGGGGGTTCCCCGTCCTAAGCTGTCTGCCGATCTCGGCACGGTATTAATGCGCTATGGCTGGCCGGGCAATATTCGTCAGCTCAAAAACGCCGTTTACCGGGCTCTGACGCAGCTGGAAGGATATGAATTACGTCCGCAGGATATCTTGTTGCCAGATTACGACGCCGGGTCAGTATCCGTCGGTGAAGAGGCGATGGAAGGTTCACTGGATGAGATCACTAGCCGTTTCGAGCGTTCAGTGCTGACACAGCTTTATCGCAGCTATCCAAGCACCCGCAAGCTGGCGAAACGCCTTGGTGTCTCGCATACCGCGATAGCGAATAAGCTGCGTGAGTATGGTTTAAATCATAAGAAGGGCGACGAATAACAAAAAGCCTCTGTAAAGAGGCTTTTTTTTTTCGCTTATTCCTTCGCAAGAGGCGTGGTTACGATTTCTGTTTTGGTGTCTCCCTGAATCGACGCAATTCTGTTTTCCACATCTTTCACCTGTTGCGGGTTGTGAAGCAGGGTATAGGTCAAATCAAACTGCGTGCTGGCGCCAGGCTGCAACTGCTTAACGCGTTTCTGCTCGCGTTCGATGGTGACGGGGTACGCGTAGCTGGTGCCTGGCTCAATACCTGTGACATAACCCTGTTTCAGCGTGTCGGTGTTTTTCCAGAGAGTCAGCACGGGCAACTGGCGAGTATCAAACTGAATTGACGCACCTTTATCACCGGCTTTATTGATCACTGCTGCAAGCGTTTCGTGGTTATTATCCGCGAGCGGTTTGATATTAAAGACCATCTCATCAAAGCCTTTTGTTGGCCCTGCATAAGTCTGCCAGTCGTTAACACCGGCTTTGGCGTAATCATTGAATGGGCTCACGCTTACCGCCGGGGCAAGGAATCGCGCGCCTTCTTCGAGGATCGGTGTTCCAAAGTTACTGTGATAGATGATTTGATAATCATGAGGGTAATCAGCATGGTTAGTCAGAACATCATGCAGGCTGAACTGGTTGCTTCCAGGAACGTAACGCAGTTCGGTCATGGTCTGCAGATCGGCTTTCTTGAACGTACTCTCTTTGATTAAACCGCGAATGCGAATCTCATGTGGGGCAGCATCAGCAACTTCCACTTCCACCTGCGAGGCAGGCGTATTACCCGCCTTACCGTGAAGGGTATAGATTTGTCCATCAGCGGTGACCGGATGGCCTGTCCACTCATAGCCACATCGCACCATCATCTCATTGAAACCTTCCAGCCAGCCGAGTCCGTTTCGACTTTCCAGATTAATATAGGCCGGGTTCACGACCTCTTTAACTGGGGAATTCCACCCGAGTTTGGTACCAAACCCTTCGACATGCAGGAGATCCATGCCACGAGTCGGGCTTAACGCAATTATCAGTCCATTTTTACTGCTGATGATGATGACTTTACTGCCTTCCTGTTTACCCCCGTGTAAGACTTTTTGCTCAATGCTGAACGTTTGATCTTTAACGTTCAGCTCACCGCTGGAAATCTTCCAGTTCCCTTTCTCCACGCTGCTTTCAGCACTTGTCAGCACCCAGGTTTTAGCCGCAACTTGGCCAGAGATCAGTACTGCGAGTATCGTAAACGCCAGTTTGATTTTCATTTTCATTCCTTTTTGCTGAAACGATTATTTGATTTCGTAAGAAAATCTAAAGGTTTAACAAAAATGGAAATGTGATGTGCTTCACCAGGCATGAAAATATGAATTTTTGGGAATGGTTATGGGATATAGATCGCTATATTGTTAAATATTGCGAATGGTTTTGCATAATTAATGTGAATTATGGCAATAATAGCTTGAACGATTCAGCTTTGAGGAAATAAAAAACCCCGCCATCGCGAGGTTTAGAAAGTACTGTATAGATTGCTAAGCAATTATTATGCTTTCAGCACGTCCAGCGCAGCAGTGTAATCTGGTTCGGTGGTGATTTCGTTAACCAGTTCGCTGAATACGACATTGTCATTTTCATCAATAACCAGTACAGCGCGTGCTGCCAGGCCTTTCAGCGGGCCTTCCGCGATGCTGACGCCGTATTTTTCCAGGAAATCCTGGCTGCGCAGAGTGGAGAGGGTGATAACGTTGCTCAGGCCTTCGGCACCGCAGAAACGAGACTGGGCAAACGGCAGGTCAGCGGAAATGCACAGCACAACCGTGTTGTCCATTTCAGTCGCCAGCTGGTTGAACTTACGTACGGATGCAGCACAAACACCGGTATCAATGCTTGGGAAAATGTTCAGCACTTTGCGTTTACCCGTAAACTGAGCCAGTGTGACGTCAGACAGATCTTTAGCCACCAGAGTAAAAGCCTGAGCTTTGCTGCCAGCCTGCGGAATGGAACCTGCAACAGCAACCGGGTTGCCCTGGAAATGAACGAGTTGTGACATAGATATCTTCCTGTTTACATATAGTTAACGTCGGGGCTAGTGTATGCCATCAGCGGATAACACGGCAAACCAAATTTTTCGCCTTTCCGGGCCGCAAGGAGTCAGTGATGAGAAGCGTTAAAGTCTATGAAGAAGCCTGGCCATTGCATAGCCCATTTGTCATCTCCCGCGGCAGCCGAAGTGAGGCCGGTGTGGTGGTGGTTGAAATTGAAGAAGAGGGGTTTAAAGGTACGGGAGAATGCACGCCATACCCACGCTATGGAGAAAGTGCTGCGTCAGTGATGGCGGCTATCATGACTCTGGTACCCGATCTGCAAAAAGGGCTCTCGCGCGAAGCATTACAGCAGCGTTTACCTGCAGGAGCGGCACGTAACGCTATTGATTGCGCGCTCTGGAATCTTGAAGCTGCTAAAGAGCAAAAATCCCTGACATCGTTGCTGGGGGTGACCTTGCCGCAATCGGTCGTTACGGCGCAAACCGTTGTTATTGGTGAGCCGGAACAGATGGCTGCCAGCGCAAAAGCGCTTTTTGATGCAGGGGCCACCCTGTTAAAGGTGAAGCTCGACGATCGTCTGATTAGCGAAAGAATGGTTGCCATTCGCGCGGCAGTGCCGTCGGCCACACTGATTGTTGACGCCAACGAATCATGGCATCCCGAAGGGCTTGCCGCGCGATGTCAGCTGCTGGCTGACCTGGGCGTGGCGATGCTGGAACAACCTCTACCCGCAAAGGATGATGCGGCGCTGAAGAATTTTATCCATCCGTTGCCTGTGTGCGCGGATGAAAGCTGTCATACCCGCGAGAGTCTGAGCGGGCTACAGGGCAGCTATGAGATGATCAACATTAAGCTCGACAAAACCGGTGGGCTAACGGAAGCGCTGGCCCTGGCGGCTCAGGCCCGGTCGGAGGGTTTTTCCGTGATGCTGGGATGCATGCTTTGTACATCCCGGGCGATCAATGCGGCGCTCCCGCTGGTCAATCAGGCCAGTTTTGCTGACCTGGATGGCCCGACATGGTTGGCGGTTGACGTTTCACCGGCGCTTAATTTTACCAGCGGCGTGCTTCATCTTTGAGGCTGCCAGCGCAGAAGTTCCACCATCGCTTTTAAGTATTTTTCGCTGGCTTCATCGGATGAGATTGCCGGGAATTCAGCGGTGATACACGGTAAGCTCAAATCGGCGCACCAGCTTCCGAATGAGCCGGGCGTTTCATAGCCAACGCTGGTAACCAGCGGCAGGGCGAAAGCCTCTGCCAGCCATGCGCCCAGTTCGGTGTGCCGTGGATCTTCAATGCAGGCCAGCGGATCGTGGAAGGAGACAATCCAGGCGGGGTGGATCTTATGGATAAGCTGGCACAACGCTTGTGTTTCCGGCTCCGAACCCGGGGTGTCTCCCGTCAGCAGGACCACATCCCGCTCTTCAGCGGCGCTGTTCCAGCGATAAACCGTTTCCCCGGCATGCCAGTTTGCTGCCGGGAAATTACGGTTTAAGTCGACTCCTCTCGCATTCGCGCGTAATCCAAGCTGACATCCATCCGGATTCACCGCCAGAATGACGTGATGGCGCCGTAGTTTGGGCGTCAGTGTTCTCAGTGCACATGAGAGCGTGACGATAGAGGAATTTTCATCGCCATGCGTGCCGGCAATGACCAGACCGCTATTGCGATCGGCATCGGGGGCAGGGAACCAGATCAGCGATGCGCCTAAAAATGAGCGGCCATATTGCTCAGCGCCCGGCGGAAAGGCGCCTCGTTCCGCTCTTGGTCGGGTGATTGCCATACGAAATCCTGATAAAGAAGTCTCTACAGGCAGTGTTGTGCAAAATTCGCTGTTAATCAAATAGTTTCCTTATCGGTTGAGAATTGTCGCAAATCACTTTTCCGGGCGAAGGTATTTGCATTTCTCTTTTTCGAAACAAATAATTACGCATCTGCTTGTTATCTGAATTCATTAAAGGGGATCGTATGAAGCATCCTGTCTCGCGTCTTTGTGCTGCACTATGTCTGTGCGGACTCTCAACACTCTCGTACGCTGCTGATGTGCCACAGGGCACGGTACTGGCGCAACAACAGGAGCTGGTCAGACATATTAAAGATGAGCCTGCCTCGCTCGATCCGGCAAAAGCGGTGGGGTTGCCAGAGATTCAGGTGATTCGCGATCTCTTCGAAGGACTGGTTAATCAGAATGAGAAAGGGGAATTAACTCCGGGGGTAGCGACGCGCTGGCAGAGTAACGATAACCGTATCTGGACGTTCACCCTGCGCGATAACGCGAAATGGTCTGACGGAACGCCCGTCACCGCGCAGGATTTTGTCTACAGCTGGCAGCGTCTGGTCGACCCGAAAACCACCTCTCCGTTTGCCTGGTTTGCCGCACTGGCAGGTATCAACAACGCCCAGGCCATTATTGACGGTAAAGCGGCACCAGACACCCTGGGTGTGGCGGCTGTCGACGACAGAACGTTACGCGTTCAGCTGGATAAGCCGCTGCCGTGGTTTAGCAACCTGACGGCTAGCTTTGCGTTCTACCCGGTGCAAAAAGCCAACGTTGAAAGTGGTAAGGAATGGACGCGTCCAGGAGCTCTGGTTGGAAATGGCGCATACGTTCTTAATGACCGCGTGGTGAATGAAAAACTGGTTGTCGTTCCAAATACGCATTACTGGGACAATGCAAAAACTGTCCTGCAAAAAGTGACGTTCATTCCAATCAATCAGGAGTCGTCTGCCACCAAACGCTATCTGGCGGGAGATATTGATATTACCGAATCGTTCCCGAAAAACATGTATCAGAAACTCCTGAAGGATATACCGGGGCAAGTTTATACTCCTCCTCAACTGGGTACCTATTATTACGCGTTTAACACGCAAAAAGGTCCGACAGCGGATGCCCGCGTTCGTCTGGCACTGAGTATGACCATCGATCGTCGCATTATGGCGGAAAAGGTATTAGGGACCGGTGAGAAGCCAGCCTGGCATTTTACCCCAGACGTGACGGCGGGCTTTACCCCGGAGTCTTCACCGTTTGAGCAGATGTCACAGCAGGAGCTGAATGCTCAGGCAAAAACCTTGCTGCAGGCTGCGGGTTACGGTCCTCAGCGCCCGCTGAAATTGAACCTGCTGTATAACACATCCGAAAACCACCAGAAAATCGCCATTGCGGTGGCGTCCATGTGGAAGAAAAATCTTGGTGTGGATGTCAAACTGCAAAACCAGGAGTGGAAAACCTACATTGATAGCCGCAACACCGGCAATTTTGACGTAATCCGCGCCTCATGGGTCGGTGATTACAACGAACCCTCGACGTTCCTGTCGCTGCTGACGTCAACTCATACCGGCAATATTTCGCGTTTTAACGATCCGGCTTACGATAAAATTGTTCACCAGGCGACGCTGGAAACAACGGCGAAAGCGCGTAATGCGGACTACAACATGGCGGAGAAAATCCTCATGGAGAAAGCCCCCATTGCGCCAATTTACCAGTACACCAATGGTCGCCTGATTAAGCCCTGGGTGAAAGGGTATCCTATCAATAACCCGGAAGACGTGGCGTATAGCCGTACGATGTATATTGAGAAGCACTGACGTATAGCCATCACCTAAGCGAAACTGGCGCTAAGCTGCGCCAGTTTTTACTTACCGCACTATTCTAACAATGCATTAAATTTTGCCAGCCACTGGGGATGTGCAGGCCAGGCGGGAGCAGTAACCAGATTGCCGTCCACATGTGCCTGATCGATGCCAATATTCGCGTAGTGTCCGCCGCTGAGACGGACTTCAGGGGCACAGGCCGGGTAGGCGCTACAGGTACGTCCTTTCAGAATGCCTGCGGCAGCAAGCAATTGCGGGCCGTGACACACGGCGGCAATCGGTTTACGCGCGGCGTCGAATGCCTGTACCAGCTTCAGCACGTCATCATTTAACCGCAGATATTCGGGGGCTCTCCCGCCGGGGATAAGCAGTGCGTCGTAGTCCTGCTCTTTTACTGCGGAAAAGTCGGCATTGAGCGTAAAACGGTGACCGGGTTTCTCGCTATAGGTCTGGGCACCGTCAAAATCATGGATCGCCGTCATGACATAATCGCCCTTTGATTTATCGGGGCAGACAGCATCAACCTGGTGACCAATCATCTGTAAAGCCTGAAAGGGCACCATCGTTTCGTAATCTTCGGCGTAATCGCCAACCAGCATCAGGATCTTCTTGCTCATCATTCCTCACCTCTGTGAATAAAGATGATTAAGATATAGCCTGGTATGGCTGAAATGCCGGAAATAAAAAAAGCCCGTCAGAGAACGGGCAACATAAGCAAATGATTTAGTGATTCGTTATCAACGTTACTGGATGATAACGCCGCGTATTTTACGTGGCGTTAAGGGATTCAGGTAGCTGACAAATTCGGTAGGTGAAACAATAAATTAAACGTGTGTTATGGCGTATCGAAAGTGGGGTAGAGGCTGTTTTCCAGAAATTCTACCAGGTACCAGATTTCACCGCTAAAAATAAACCAAAAACCCAATATAATAAGGCTCAAAATAATTAAGGTGAGTATTATTTCTGTTTTACTCATTGAAGACGTTACCCACCGCTATTCGGTTTATACGAGGTGGGCATTGTAACGGGGCTTTCCTGGATACTCCAGTTTCACGCTGCAAGGACCTTGTTGCGTCCATCATTTTTGGCGCGATAAAGCGCATCGTCCACACGCTTAAACAGGTCATCAATACTCTCACCCGGGGTATGTCGCGCCACGCCAATGCTGACGGTAAACCGAGGTAAGCCCGGGATAGTGATGCGGGAAACAGCAGAGCGGATCGATTCGGCAATCAGCAAAGCGGTTTCGAGGGATGTACGCGGCAGCAGGATGACGAACTCTTCACCACCCCAGCGGAACACCAGATCATCTTTCCGGCCACAGGCTTCCAGCGTTCGGGAGAGCGCGATAAGTACTTCATCACCTTTAAGATGACCAAAGAGATCGTTAATGTTTTTAAAATGATCGGTATCCACTAGCAGCAGGCTAAATTGCTGTTGCGCGGGAAGTTGATTCTGGCTGGTTTGATCGATAAGGGTGTAAAACTGCCGACGATTGAGCAGACCCGTCATGGCGTCACGCGAGGCAGCGTGTTCCAGCTCTTGCTCCAGCCTTTTTTGCTCGGTGATATCGTGGATGATGCACAGCATGAGCTTGTCACCGTAAATCTCAAGAGGCCCGGCATACGTCTGAACATGACGAGTGGAACCATCGGCAAGACGGTGAACAAAGTTGAGAGGTTTATGACCACCGGGCAGTGCGGCAATTTCGGTCATAATGGGTATAACATCTCTTCCAAGAGTATTTATTTCCCAGGTATGTTTACTGCACATTTCATCATGTGAATAACCATAAAAATTGAGTGCAGCCAGGTTTGCATCGACGATTTGGCCATCGCGGGCAGGATCGATTAACAGCATCGGTGCGCTGTTGGTCAGGAAAAAGCGTGCGTAAAACCCCTGTTTTTTGCGCCGGTAGGTTGCAGAACGGCTGGCTTTCAGCCCGGAGACGATTTGCGAAGAGATCCCTTCGAAAACAATCACATCACCATAGGGTGCGTAGTGGGCCAGCGAGAGTCGACAGCTCAGTGGAGCATCTTGTCCATCCCGCTTAATGGTCCAGATTTCGACGATCTCCTGCTCCGTTTTGAGTTCAGAAACGTACATCGACAGCACAGTTTGCGCACTCGCGGAATAAATTCCTTTGCGTAAATCATTCAGTGTTTTGTCACCCATTACCTGAGCTGCGGCCACATTTGCAAAAATGATCTGTTCCGAAACAGCTGAAATAAGCCACACGGGTGTTTTAATTACATTCAGCGCATCAAAACCATTTTGCGACATAGGTATTTCCTGTTCATCGGCACATTGTGCCTGACAATCATGATCGGATTGACTCGTGTGTACTCTTTTGAAACATACTCTACTTAAACTCGTCAGGCATGATTTTTTTGTGAAATAAATACGTGTTCTGAATGAATTTTACCAATTGGTATAATTTGTTTGTCTGAGTTCTTCTGCAACAGCAGCCACGGCACCTGTTCGGCAGGTAAAGGACGGGAAAAAAGGAACCCCTGCAGATAATCGCAGCCGAGGCTGGTCAGTACCGCTTGCTGCTCTTCTGTTTCGATCCCTTCTGCAACCACATTCATCTCCATGGTCCGCGCAATGTTGATAATGGTTTCCACCAGCTTGCGGCTTTTTTCATTTTCCAGCATCGACATCACAAAACTTTTATCAATTTTGAGCTCTTTTGCCGGAAGAACGCTCAACATCAGCAGGTTTGAATAGCCAGTCCCGAAATCATCAATCGAGACGGTGATCCCCGCTTGAGTAAACGCATTGAGTAACTCGATACTGCGGTCGAGATTTTTAAGCGCGGTACTCTCAGTCACCTCAAGGATCAGCCGGGAAGGAGACAGGTTATATTTTTCCAGCATCGACGATACGATATAGAAGATGTCTGGCTGTTCGAACTGAACAGGGGATAAGTTGAATGACAACGTCCACTGGCTAAAACCTTGTTCAGTCCAGAAATGAAGCTGTCGGCATGCTGCTTCAATTGCCCAGTTGCCAACCGGAATAATTAAACCTGTTTGTTCCAGCGAGGGTAAGAACAGATTAGGCAGCAACACCCCTTGCTCAGGATGGCGCCAGCGGAGAAGCGCTTCAAAACCGTGAATCGTTTTCTCTTCGGCATGCCAGGTTGGTTGGTACCAAAGTTCAAACTGATCGCGTTCAAGTGCCTGGGTGAGTTCCTGCAAAAAGCCAGGTTTAGCCGGAACCGCCGTCGACATTTCAGTCCGGTAAATAGCCCAGCCATTACGGCCATCCTCTTTAACGTGATGTAAAGCCGCATCCGCCTTCAGTTTAAGTTCATGCAACGTTTCTCCATCCTGTGGGTAGAGGCTAACCCCCGCGCTGACGGTTGTACTTAACGTGTGTCCACAGATTGAAAGAGGACGACGCATATCCCCGAGTAACGTAGCGAGCAGAGCATTGAGTTTGTCGTCGTCGCATTCTGGAACCAGTAAGATAAAGGCATCCCCTCCTAGTCTGGCCAGGGTCATCTCACGCGTGAGTCGGGCCGTGATGCGTTGTGCAAGCGTGATTAACAACTCATCACCGACATTGTGACCCCAGGTATCGTTGACCCGTTTGAAGTGATCGACATTCAGGAAAATCACGGCAAATTGCTTGTTGCTGAGCAACGCGCTGCGCAGACAATCCTGCATGCGAATATCCATCTGGTGGCGGTTGGCGAGCCCAGTGAGTGCATCAAAGCGAGCCTGTAGCTCTAACTGGCGGTTGAGTTGTCGAAGATTTTCAGTCAGGCGATTGGTGCGCCAGTGAGAATCTACAAGCGAGATAATAAGCATTACGCCGAGCAGGGTGAGCGTAGTGACCGAAACCCAGATAGACAATCCCAGCTCGCTGATCCCACCGGGGAGGGTATGTGACATTTCATGAAAATGCGCGGCACTCATACCGGTATAGTGCATCGCACAGATGGCGGCGCCCATAATAAAGGCTGCAAGAATGCGACTGACAAAAACCCCTTTGTGAATATCGCGCAGCCGGAAAGCCAGCCACAGGGCAACGCCGGAAGCAACAACGGCAATCAGCACAGATAAACCCACAATACGCCGATCCCAGACGATGCTGCCGTCCAGCATCAATGCGGCCATACCGATGTAGTGCATAGACACCACGCCCGCACTCAGGATCACCGTGGCGAAGAACAGTCGAAAGGGAGAAAGTTTTTTGCCGGTGACGGCAATATTAATGGCCACGGACGACGCAACAACTGCCGCACCAAGAGACGCAAGTGTTAACCAAAGGTCGTAGCTCATCATCATTGGCATTTGCATCGACAGCATGCCGATGAAGTGCATTGACCAAATCCCGATGCCCAGCGTGACGCCTCCGGCAATGCGCCAGAACATTGCCGCCTTGCGACTGGAAAGGGGGATTTTCCCGGCACTGTCCAGAGCGACAAAGGAGGCGATAAAAGCCACCAGATAAGAGATGGCGATGAGTACAGGGTCCCACGATATATTGAGCATTATGCAATCCCACTCCTGAGAGGGTTACCGATTTCGCCTGCCGGGCACATCTCTATCTGGCAACGAACATGCGCATTAAACAATATTAGTTATTTATCGTGAAAAATGGCCAGTCATATTAAAACTCTAAAAATAGTAAGGAATATAAAATATATTCCATTTATTAATCTATTTAGCATTGCTAAACAAACAGGAATAACTATAGCAAAGCTCCTTAAATATGAGGCTAAAAACAACCTCTCACCGCAGGGGATGGTATCGCTTAACGTGGCAGGAGACCAGTATCGCAGCATGCCACGCAGAACATTTTTACTAATACACTCTTTTTAACTGACTTAAGCTAAATCTCAGGCAGCTAACGGTAAAACAAAAAACAGACGGTGTTTGTGAGGACAAAGTTCAGAGCCGATGCTATAAGTCTAAATGCCGACCAAAATATAAAACGTGGGTATAATCATGCTAAGAAATATTAGTGTCAGAACCTTCATTGTCTGGTTTCTTTTTTGTCTTTTTTTGGTTAATGCAGGTGTCGTTGTTCTATTTTCCAGCAATGTCTCGCTTTTCGTTTCACTTAATTTATTAAATTTCGTTGCGCTATTTTTACTTTGGGGCTACATGACAAAGTATCTTGTGACACCGATCAATACTGTGAAAAAAAGTATTGAAGAAGTGACCGCAGGCAATCTTGGCGTATATATTCCTGAGTTTGGTAATAACTGTGCAGGCAGATTAATCCCGGGGATTAATAGCCTTTCCAGCAACATTGCCACGCTTGTCCGGGAGATCAGGGCATCGTCGCAAACCGCCATGACGTTATCGGATCAACTCTCTTCCCGAAGTGCGCAGCTCTCGGTGAAAACGGAGCAACAGTCTGCATCTCTGGTGCAAACTGCGGCCAGCATGGAACAGATGGCCGCGAGCACTAAAAACAATGCCGATAACACCCGGCTGGCGAGCGAACAGGCGAATGTGGCGACGTTACAGGCTCGCAAGGGAGGAGAGCTGATGGGGCAGGTCGCGACTAATATGCAATCCATTACCGAATGCGCACAGCAGATGACAGAAATCATCTCGCTCATCGATGGTATTGCGTTCCAGACGAATATTCTGGCGCTTAATGCGGCCGTCGAGGCGGCGAGGGCGGGAGATCATGGAAAAGGCTTCTCGGTGGTTGCGGAAGAGGTAAGAAACCTCGCACACCGCAGCGCGGAGGCCGCGAAAAATATCAAAGCGCTGATTGAAGTCACCAGCACTAACGTCACTCAGGGTGTCACCGTTGTGTCTCAGGCAGAAAAGAATATGCATGAGATCGTGGCGGGGTCGGGAAAAGTTAGCCGGTTGATGGACGAGATTTCCACGTCCACATCAGAGCAGGAGAAAGGCATTTCTCAGATCACTCTGGCGTTGTCCGAGCTTGAACGGGTCACACAAAGCAATGTTGCGATGGCTGAGGAACTCAATGGTTCATCTGATGTGTTGCGTAATCAGGTGATCGAACTGCAGACGCGCACACGTAACTTCCGGCTTAATAATAGCGATGAGGCAGACATCACGTCCTCATCACATGCGGGCAATTTGTCGTTCCACCCGCGACCCGGTCACTCCCTGTGACGGAACAAAAAAGCCTGGTACGCCGGGCTTTTTTATGCTTCTACCCAGCGATTACGTCCCTGCAGCTTCGCCATATACAGGGCTTTATCCGCACAGCCAATGACCGATTGGGGCGATTGCCCGTGTGTCCAGAGCGTCAGCCCCTGGCTCACCGTTACGTGAGGATTGACTGGGGAGAGGGCGTGAGCGAATGCCTGGCTTTCCAGCATGCGGGAAATGCGTTCCGCAGTTGATCGCACCGTGCTGACATCGGCCTCGGGGAGTAAGACCATAAACTCCTCGCCACCCACCCGGCCTACAATGCCTTCGTTTTCACGGCTCGCAGATTCAAGTACACCCGCAATCATGATTAGACAGCGATCCCCTTGTTGATGCCCGTAATGGTCGTTGTAGAGTTTAAAATGATCGACATCCAGCATAATCAATCCAAATCCTTTCCCATCCTGCTGATGGCTGGCAATTTCCTGATCCATACGCTCTTCAAAGCTTCGACGGTTGGCTAACCCGGTCAACGGATCTTTGCTGGCGAGCAGACCTAGCTGATGAATAAGATCGGCGTTTTCTTGTTCACGTTGCAGCGCAAGAATAAACCAGCGGTTAAGGATCCGTCTCCCGGATTCAATTAAGCCTGCCAGTAAGACCCATTGCAGCGCGCTCAGGACGGTGAGCTGAGTGGGGTGAAACAGTGTGGTAACCAGAATGGTCACCCACACAGGGATGATAAAACTTAATAGCACTCTGGGGTCGAAATAGAGGGAAATGAGCGACGCAAACAGTAGGAGTGCAGCGAACGGGAAGATGATCCGAATATCTTCACTGGTGATTAATACGTAAAAGCACGTCGCCCAGCAGAGGCTTAATCCGACAACAACGCCTCTGGCCAGGCTTCTGAGCCAGGGGGCGTTTTGCAGCGGTGCCATTCGCAGTATAAAGAGAACGCCTGCTGAGAGGGTAAGAATGATAACCATCATGCCTTCCATCAATCCTGCTGGATGAAGGGAAGGTGTTAACACCCCAATTGGAGCAAAATAACGTCTCCCCAGGATGAACAGCGAAAACAATATGTTCACCCACAGGAACCAGGTCATGCTGGTTTTTATCGCGATTGCGCGCATTTCTGTCAGGCGCAAATCGAATGCGACGCAGTTCTTTTTTATGGTCACGCACTTACCCCAGCATATTTTTAGATCAATCTAGCAGCATTTCTTTAACTCTAATGATTTGCCTGCGACTGTCTAGAGGAACCTGTTGCAATACGTTCAATTCCTGAGCGATTTCAGCGCGATGCCGCATATAGTTGTTGCTTAACCCCTGATGAAAGCTAGACTGACATCGAAAGAGCTTAAAAGGTGGAGGCGCAGTGGAGAGCATTAAAGGATCTGAACTTAACGTTCCTGACGCAGTTTTTGCGTGGGTGCTGGATGGGCGCGGCGGTGCCCGACCGCTGGAGGATAGCGATGTCATTGATAACGAGCATCCTTGCTGGCTACACCTGAACTACACCCACCCGGACAGCGCTAACTGGCTGGCTTCGACGCCGCTCCTGCCTAACAATGTGCGCGATGCGCTGGCGGGAGAAAGTCTGCGACCTCGCGTGAGCAGAATGGGAGACGGAACGTTGATTACCCTGCGCTGCATTAATGGCAGCACGGATGAACGTCCCGATCAGCTGGTTGCGATGCGCGTCTATATGGATGATGGTCTGATTGTTTCCACCCGGCAGCGTAAAGTCCTGGCGCTGGATGACATTGTTAACGATCTGAAAGAAGGTACCGGGCCGATCGACTGTGGCAGTTGGCTGGTGGACGTCTGCGACGCCCTTACCGATCATGCGAGCGAGTTTATCGAAGAACTGCACGATAAAATCATCGACCTGGAAGATAACTTGCTCGATCAGCAGATCCCACCGCGTGGATTTCTGGCGTTATTGCGTAAGCAGTTGATCGTTATGCGTCGCTATATGACGCCGCAGCGTGACGTATATGCCCGTCTGGCAAGCGAAAGACTGACCTGGATGAATGACGATCAGCGACGCAGAATGCAGGATATCGCCGACCGGCTGGGCCGCGGGCTGGACGAAATTGATTCCTGTATCGCCAGAACGGCAGTGATGGCAGACGAAATCGCCCAGGTGATGCAGGAATCCCTGGCGAGAAGAACCTATACAATGTCCCTGATGGCGATGGTATTTTTGCCCAGCACGTTTCTGACCGGCTTGTTTGGTGTGAACCTGGGGGGAATTCCGGGGAATGCCTATCGCTACGGCTTTACCGCTTTTTGCGTCATGTTAGTTGTTGTGATTGGTGGTGTTGCATGGTGGTTACATCGCAGTAAATGGCTGTAAATTTACGTTTTTTTCACGTTTTACGCGGTTCAAAACGCTCTTTTAATTGAGCGAAGTCAATAAACATCTACCCCGTAAGGTGCAATATTACTCCCGCAGGTGAATGCAACGTCAAGCGATGGGCGTTGCGCTCCATATTGTCTTACTTCCTTTTTTGAATTACTGCATAGCACAATTGATTCGTACGACGCCGACTTCATAGTCGGCTTTTTTTTGCCTCCTGTTTCCCAGCGTCTACCCTAAGAAGAGTACGCCTAAACCTGGAGGGAATTATGAGCATGCCATTGTTACAGTCCATTCCGACCGGCCCAACCCCCAACGATCCCGTACCGATGCCCGATCCCATCCCGCGTCCTCAGCCGATGCCCGACCCGCCGCCAGATGAAGAACCGATTAAAATGTCGCATCAAACCGCGAGATCTGCGAGGATACGCGCCATCTGACTGCGAAGATGACCACGAGAGATTATTGTGACTGCTTTTTCTACCCTGAATGTTCTGCCCGCCGCCCAACTCGACAACCTCAACGAGTTGGGTTACCTCACGATGACGCCGGTTCAGGCGGCGGCACTGCCCGCTATTCTTGAGGGCCGTGATGTACGCGTACAGGCGAAAACGGGCAGTGGGAAAACAGCGGCATTCGGTCTTGGCCTGTTGCAACATATTGATGCCGCGCTGTTTAAGACCCAGTCTCTGGTGTTATGTCCCACCCGTGAACTGGCAGACCAGGTCGCGGGTGAACTGCGTCGCCTTGCGCGTTTCCTGCCAAACACCAAAATTTTAACCCTCTGCGGCGGACAGCCTTTCGGTGCACAGCGTGATTCGCTCCAGCATGCGCCGCACATTATTGTCGCGACGCCAGGTCGCCTGCTGGACCACCTGCAAAAAGGCACCGTTTCGCTGGATGCGTTACAAACGCTGGTGATGGATGAAGCCGATCGGATGCTGGATATGGGCTTCAGCGATGCGATTGACGAGGTGATCCGTTTTGCACCGTCCGATCGCCAGACGCTGTTGTTCTCTGCCACATGGCCGGAAGCCATCGCCGCCATCAGCGGCCGCGTGCAGAAAAATCCGCTTACCATTGAAATCGACAGTGTTGACGCCCTGCCAGCCATTGAACAGCAGTTCTTTGAAACTTCGCAGCAGGGAAAAATCCCGCTACTGCAGAAATTGCTGAGCCAGCATCAGCCTGCATCCTGCGTGGTGTTCTGTAATACCAAAAAAGACTGCCAGTCAGTATGCGATGCGCTAAATGCGGTGGGGCAGAGTGCATTGTCGCTGCATGGCGATCTGGAGCAGCGCGATCGCGATCAGACGCTGGTCCGTTTTGCCAACGGCAGCGCCCGTGTACTGGTTGCGACCGACGTGGCGGCGCGTGGTCTGGATATCAAATCGCTTGAGCTGGTGGTGAACTATGAGCTGGCGTGGGATCCTGAAGTCCACGTCCATCGTATCGGCCGTACGGCGCGAGCAGGAAACAGCGGCCTTGCGATAAGCTTCTGTGCGCCGGAAGAGGCGCAACGCGCCAATATTCTCTCAGAAATGCTGCAGATTAAGCTGAACTGGATGACCCCACCAGCCGGTGTCAGCCTCGTGCCGCTGGAGGCTGAAATGGCGACGCTGTGCATTGATGGCGGTAAAAAAGCCAAAATGCGTCCAGGCGATGTATTAGGTGCGCTGACAGGAGATGTGGGTCTGGATGGGGCGGATATCGGTAAGATTGCGGTGCATCCGTCACATGTTTATGTGGCGGTTCGCCAGGCGGTTGCGCATAAGGCCTGGAAGCAGCTGCAAAACGGGAAAATTAAAGGGAAAACCTGCCGCGTTCGTCTACTGAAGTAAAGGATATAGCGTCTCAGAATCTCTTTCTGAGACGCTATCATTTTATTTCACTTCGAGTACGTTCAGACGCAGTTCTTCGAACTGATTGTCATCTTCTTCTGGCTGCCAGCCAGCAGGCTGCATAGGGATCTCTTCCCGATCAAACGCCAGATCGCCGCCATTCACCACGTCTGATTCGTGGTTGATACCTTTGAAGTCGAACAGCTCAACATCCGCAAGGTGGGACGGCACAACGTTCTGCATCGCGCTGAACATGGTTTCGATGCGACCCGGATAACGTTTGTCCCAGTCACGCAGCATGTCGCCAATCACCTGGCGCTGCAGGTTAGGCTGAGAGCCACAGAGGTTACATGGAATAATCGGGAATTCTTTGGCCTGAGAGAAACGCTCAATATCCTTCTCGCGGCAGTAGGCAAGAGGGCGGATGACAATGTGCTTGCCGTCATCGCTCATCAGTTTTGGTGGCATGCCTTTCATCTTGCCGCCGTAGAACATGTTCAGGAACAGTGTCTGCAGGATATCGTCGCGGTGATGGCCCAGCGCAATTTTGGTTGCGCCCAGTTCCGTTGCGGTGCGATACAGAATGCCGCGGCGCAGACGGGAGCAGAGAGAGCAGGTGGTTTTCCCTTCCGGGATCTTCTCTTTCACAATACCGTAGGTGTTTTCTTCAACGATTTTGTACTCAACGCCCAGCTTCTCCAGATATTCCGGCAGAATGTGCTCCGGGAAGCCCGGCTGTTTCTGGTCAAGGTTGACCGCCACCAGGGAAAACTTCACAGGCGCGCTTTGCTGAAGATTACGCAGGATCTCCAGCATGGTGTAGCTGTCTTTACCCCCTGACAGGCAAACCATAATACGGTCACCGTCTTCAATCATGTTGAAGTCTGCAATGGCCTCGCCCACGTTACGGCGCAGTCGCTTTTGCAGTTTGTTCAGGTTGTATTGCTCTTTCTTTGTATTTGCTTGATTTTCTTGCATGTATTACTACCTTCGGAGCCAATAGGGGCAAAAATTTTTCAGCGTGCGAGATTATCGTTAAGCATCAGCACCTGTTCGCCATTCATTTCTTCAATCCACGCACCGTAGACTTCATAAACCATTTGCGCGTTTTCATGCCCCATCTGGCTGGCTATGAAAGACGGTTAGCGCTGACAGATAAAAGCCAGCAGGCAAAAGTATGCCGCGTATGGTACGGATTCCGGCGGCGAATGCCAGCACGTTTTACAGCAGCGTTAAATCTGGCGCCGATACTTGATAAAGAGTAGTAGGCTTTCTGTTCTCCCTTGCGCATCCGGGGTATGAAAACGAATCACAGGCTCTAGCAGATCGCTTCGCCAGTGGCGAGACTTTTAGTATCCATGGAAGAAGTAGCGAATCTTCAAGCCGATAAACTTCAACACTGGCCAGACATAATGCTGGATGAAATATAGGGCAGGTAGAACAACCAATGCCGCACCAGTTGCGCAGATTGCGTATACTGCCGAGTCCTTTGCAATTAATGAATAATTTAGGTTAAGTGTTTCAAGGTTAATTGCATTGGTTGTACTGGAACCTACAAATCCAGAGCCAAAAACAACCAGGAACACATAAAGTGATGCTGTTATGAGCTTTAAAATTAGCCGAATGTATTTCACGATGAACACCTGCTGAATGAATCCCCCTTTTTACACATAAGCAACGTGTTTAGCTAGCTCATGGTTTACGTTGCTCTAAATGGTATTCTGAACTTTACACCCGAACCCACAAAGGCTGGCTGTGTTGACCTGTTCTCGCGCAAAGTTATTGGCTGGTCAATGCAACTCCGAATGACAAAAGATAAATAGCCTGAGCCTGATACATGCGTGATATCGCGTATAATGCTTCTTCAAAATCGCTTAACATCCACTGGCTTGTACTATGACTCTCAATCGTTTTTGTTATTTACTCCTGATCCTCGCTGCGGTCGCCAGCATTCTTACCTCGTATCCAGTGGTGATGTGGTTGCTGCTGATCAATGTGCTGACGATGGTCATGTATGGCGCAGATAAAATGGCGGCGCGTAAAGGTATGCGCAGGGTTCCTGAAGCGACGTTGCTGGTATTTGGTGTGACTGGGGGCTGGCCTGGGGCCATTTTGGGGCAACAACTCTTTCGCCATAAAACCCAAAAGCAGCCATTCAAAACGTACTTTTTTATCAGCGTTGTCGTCAGCATCGCCGTGATGGCGACAGCTTACCATTTCTCTCCTTTTACCTCTTCATGAGCGTCGGCAGGGGCTGGCGAAATGCCTGTTGACATCAAGTTAACTTGAGCTTTTAAGATGCCTGCCACAGGTTGATAAAGGAGTAACATCTTAAAATGAAAGATATTGATGTCGGTTTTACACATGTCGCGTTCATGGTCAGGGATCTTGAGAAGAGCATTGCTTTCTATCGTCGTTACGCGGGTATGGAGATTATTCACTCCCGTGAACCCGATATTCCTGATGCCCGTAAAGTGGCGTGGCTAAGCGACCATACCCGTCCTTTCGCCCTGGTGCTGGTACAGGCGGATAACGTAACCGATACACCGCTGGGTAACTTTGGTCATCTGGGCATTGCCTGCGCCACCCGTGAAGAACTCGACAGGAAAACGGAGATGGCAAGCGCTGAAGGTGTGTTAAGAAAAGCGCCGGAAGAGTTGGGGGATCCCGTCGGTTACTATGTATTTTTTGCCGACCCTGACGGTAACACGTTAGAACTGTCTTTCGGTCAGCGCGTTGGGCTTGAAGCAATCCGAACGGCTCATCCAGAAAGTAAAGATAACGGGATATAAGAGAGAAATAATGGAATACAGATTGCCATTACAAACCTCGCGTTTGTTACTGCGTCCACTGGCATCCGCCGATTTGCCGGAAATTTCGTGCTACCGGAACCAGCCTGAGGTGGCCCGTTTTCAGAGCTGGGATCGTTTTACGATGCAGGATGCGGAGAAATTATATGCTCAGCAGAACACCCTTGCGTTTAACTGCGATGACACGTGGTACCAGATTATCGTTGAACGGCAAATGGACGGGGCTGTGATTGGGGATATTGGTGTTCATTTTTTTGACGAGGGCAGGCAGGCTGAACTGGGTATGACCTTTGATGTGAAATATCAGAATCAGGGTTATGCCCGGGAAGCTATCAATGCCATAATCACGCTGCTATTTACGCACTATAACAAGCACCGGCTTATCGCCGTTGTGGATACACGTAATATTCGCGCTGCAAACCTTTTGCAAAAACTCCATTTTCGACGGGAAGCCCATTATCGGCAGAACATCTTTTTTAAGGGAGAATGGGGTGATGAATATTGTTATGCCTTGCTGAAAGAGGAACACCTGCGGCATTAAAAGATCGTCAAAAGTTTCTCAATACAGACACCGGCACCGCTAATAGTAGTAGGTTTATTCTCTATGGCTTGCTGTTTTTTGCACAATCTGAATAATAAGTGCAACAACACATAAGACAACATCCCATGAAAATTCAATCTATTACACTGGCGATGCTGGCATTCATTGCTGCACCTGCCTGGTCCGCGTTTCAGGAGCGGGAATATAATACATGGTATATAAAAAATGCCGTTCTTTATGACATGACACAAACTTCAGAGGGTTTTCCTGTCATGGTGAGTATATCCCAACCGGAGCGGCGGTCTGCCAATCTGCTGGTGTCCTATATTTCTGAAGGACAATGTGGTGGAGACAGGAAAGAGCTTAACGTCAATGGCAAAGCACTGCCTGCACAATATCACTGTGTTCAGGTGGGCCTGAGCAAAATTGAACATTTTTCTGTGATTGATGCTGATAGTGTTAATGGCATGGTGACGCATCTTAAGTCTGATTTCACCGTACTGCTTCAAAACGACATAAAGGTATGGGCGGCAAATATTAAAACACCAAAATACGGACTGACACCCAGATTCTAAATACTGAAACCCCGTCTTTTTACGGGGTTTTAGCAATCGCCAACAATTATTTCCTCTATAATAATTTCATTGTTTTATTATTCCAAAAAATGATAAGTGGACTTGTTTTTTTACGTATTGAAAATTCTGTACTTAAAGCGATACGAAATTGTATGAGTTAACTTTGCTAAATATTCTTTTCATGATGGATAAAGCTCACTTTCAGTCTTACGCTTGCTAACAGCTTTTTAGTTGTTCAACACGTCTGTGCTGGGTAAGGAGCAGAAAATGACACAGCTTAATAGTCTGGATTCACTCAGCCGTAAAGAAGGGATGTGTTTATTAGAGCAAAGTATGGGTTTTGTCTGGCAGGCAGCACTTAGGGCAGTTGCGGTGTTAGGCGTCGCGGACCATCTGATCGAAGGGAAAAAATCAATTAAGCAACTGGCCCTGGAGCTTAATGTCGATCGCGACTATCTGCATAGGATCATGCGATTATTATCCTCCCGTGGGGTGTTCAACGAATTAACTGAAGACGAATACAGTCTTAGCCATTCAGCAAAATTCCTTTGTTCTGAGTATGAATTTTCCTTGCGTGCAGCGGTACTTATGCTGACCGATCCCACTTTCTGGCAGCCAGCGTCCAGAATGGATGAAATATTACAAGGCAAACCTGTTTTCAATGAATTGTTTGGTAAGCCTTTTTACGAATACTGGCAGCATGATGACACGGTTACGGGCAGCAATACAAAGACGAAAATAATGAGCAGGGGTGGTATGAGATTGACCTGCTTCTTTTAACAAGCTTTGACGGAGGGCGGGCAAGGACAATATCTGAATATCAAAACTTGTTTGAACAGGCGAATCTTAAGTTAAATACAATAATAAACACCCGCTCGTACCTGTCGATACTGGAAGTCGTACCTGTTTGAACCGCTTTCATGGTATTAACAGAGCAGTTGAACACCATTCCGTTTTAACATATTCCTGCTACGCTTTTCTGTTGTAAAAGGGAGCTCGAATATGCAAAACAAAGATGAACAAACAGGTTTAGTGGGGCTGGCGATCGGTGCCGCCGTCATTGGGCTGGTTTCAGCGCAGAAACCGATCGATCGCGATAGCATCGTCAATGAACTGGTCAGGCTAGGCAGGCAGAAGGGAGACGGCGTTGAAGATGAGGTTTTCGTTAAGGCTGCTGCGCTTGTGAGGAAAGGGGTGTAACCGATGGGTGAACTTCGTCATGCGCAGTGCCATTGTGGCGCGGTGGTATTTACCGTCGCACTGTCTGATGGCTTTAATACTGCGCGGCGCTGCAGCTGTTCTTTTTGCCGAATGCGGGGGGCTGTGGCGGTATCCGCGCCGTTATCGGGGATTACCGTAACCAAAGGGGAGGATAAGCTCACGGAGTACCGATTTAACACGGGTACGGCCCGGCATTTCTTCTGCTCAATATGCGGGATTTATACGTTCCATCAGCGGCGTTCCAACCCGAACGAATACGGTGTGAATGTTGCCTGTTTTGAAAACGTATCGCCGTTCGACTTCCCGGAGGTTACGGTGATGGACGGGGTTAACCATCCTATGGACGGGGATAGTGGGGTTTTTGGCTATCTCTCTTTCCGCAAAAAATGAGTGTTTTCAGGATTAAGGCTAACCGCCATCCAGGTGGTTCAGAAGAGTGCTGAGGTGACCAACGATATCACCAAAATCAAAAATTAGCGCCATCCACAGAAGCGCTAAAAGAGTAAGTACTGCAACGGATACACGACTTAACAACGCTGTTGTCCTTAGTGATGAAAGGGCTAAACCGTAAGTGTAACCAGCTTTCTTTCAACTTACTCTCAACCAGTTCGTCAGAAACTCTCCATTTTGTGACGTGGTTCAAAAAAAATGGGCCCGCATAATTTTACGGGCCCGGACAATTAGAACTGGTACACCAGGCCTAACGCAACAACATCATCGGTACCGATGCCGTTGTTCTTGTAGAAACTTTCATCTTCGTCCAGCAGGTTGATTTTATAATCAACATAGGTGGACATGTTTTTGTTGAAATAATAGGTCGCACCTACTTCAGCATATTTAACCAGATCCTGATCGCCCTGGCCGTTGCCCAGGTCTTTACCTTTAGACTGCAGGTAGGACAGGGTTGGACGCAGACCGAAGTCGAACTGGTATTGCGCGGTGATTTCGAAGTTCTGAGTTTTGTTCGCCACGGCGTCGGTATTATCACCATAAGGTGTCATGTTACGGGTTTCAGAATACATTGCCGCCAGGTAGATATTATTGGCGTCATATTTCAGACCAGCAGTCCAGGCATCGGCTTTGTCACCACCAGCCGTGGTATTCATGACCTGCTCGTTGGTACGGTCAGAAGAGGTATAGGCCGCACCTGCGCTGATCCCCATCCCAAAGTCATAGGTGGTAGAGATACCGAAGCCGTCACCGTTTTCATGGCGTGTGTCACGGCCATTGTTGGTACCTTCCTGGTTGTTGCTGGCGTCTTCATTCTTACCCTGATACTGCAGAGCAAAGTTCAGGCCCGGTACCAGACCATAGAAGTCGGTGTTACGGTAGGTTGCTACACCGTTCGCACGACCGGTCATAAAGTTGTCAGCTTTGGTGTAGGAGTCGCCACCGAACTCTGGCAGCATATCTGTCCAGCCTTCAATGTCATACAGAACACCATAGTTACGGCCATAGTCGAAGGAACCGTAGTCACCGACTTTTACACCCGCGAAGGCCAGACGTGTCCAGGACTGGTTATCTGAGCCTTCAGTGTTGTTCGCCTGAATGTTGTATTCCCACTGTGCGTAACCGGTCATCATGTTGTTGATTTGTGTTTCACCTTTGAAACCCAAACGCATGTAGGTCTGATCGCCATCAGCGCCTTTATCGTCGGAGAAATAGTGCAGGCCATCTACTTTTCCGTACAGATCTAATTTGTTGCCGTCTTTATTATAAATCTCTGCTGCATGCGCAGCACCAGCCATTAACAGAGCCGGAATCATCAGAGCCAGTACTTTTCTTTGCATTGTGATATTCCTTTGCAGTTGTTTTTATTTAATTACCTGTTGAACTTTCCGAATGAGAAAGTTGTCCCATGCTAAATCACTCCAGTGTAAGAGTAATAAAGTATAATTGTTACGAACTAAGTAAAATCTAAACTGAATAAAACGACGGAAATGATCATTGGTTTCATGAATAATTCGTGATGAATTATATAAAATAAAAATTATTAATAAGGGATTAAGTAAGCTAGTCTCTGTGCTGTTATATGCCTTTAAGATTATTTATCCATAATTTAAATGAATGCTATTTAGTTTTCTAAATAGATATTTATTAATTAACTGGATTGGCCCGATGTGATTACATCGGGCTTTTTTTATGGCAAAAAAATGCCCGGGTTAACCGGGCGGGAGGATTAATCGCTGGTTGATTTTTCGGCTTTACCGGCCATATGCGCCAGGAAATCATACCGTTTTTGCAGGTCTGCGGCGGCATCTTTCCACAACTGTTCAGCGACCTCAGGCTGTTGCGCATTAAGGCGGCGGAAGCGTTGTTCCTGCATTAACGTTTCGGCCAGGGCATCTGACGGTGGACGCGAATCCAGCGCCAGCGGTAACTTGCCCTCGTCCGCACGGCGCGGATCGAACCGGTAAAGTGGCCAGAATCCGGTAGCCGTCAGCTGACGCATCTGATCGTGGCTGAGTGCCAGGTCGTAGCCATGCTCTTCGCATGGGCTGTAAGCAATGATCAACGACGGGCCTGGATACGCTTCCGCCTCCTGAATAGCTTTCACCGTCTGGTTAAGTTGCGCACCCAGCGAGATTTGCGCGACGTAAACGTGACCGTACATCATCATGCTCACACCGAGATCTTTGCGCGCCTTACGTTTTCCGTGTTCACCAAATTTTGTGACGGCGCCCAACGGCGTAGCCTTTGATGCCTGACCGCCGGTATTGGAATAACACTGCGTATCCAGGACCAGAATATTGACGTTTTCGGTCAGGCTCAACACGTGATCCAGCCCGCCAAAACCAATATCGTAAGCCCAGCCGTCACCACCAATCAGCCAGATCGATTTTTCAACCAGGGCGTCAGCGTCAGTCAGAAGTTGTTCTGCACCTGCCACCCCCTGAAGGGCATGCCGCAGCTCAGCAACTTGCTCGCGACGAACTTCTGGTGTGGCTTCTGCGCGTAGTGCCTCATTAAGCTCAGCAGGGATCTGCCCGGCAAACTGTTCCAGCAAACGCATCACTCGAGCGCGATGCTGGTCGACGGTCAGACGGAAGCCGAGACCAAATTCGGCATTATCTTCGAACAATGAGTTTGCCCATGCCGGGCCTCGACCATTCGCGTCGGTGGTGTACGGCGTGGAGGGCAGGTTACCGCCGTAGATAGATGAACAGCCGGTGGCATTGGCAATCAACATCCGGTCGCCGTAGAGCTGAGTCAGCAGCTTAATATAAGGCGTTTCACCGCAGCCAGAGCAGGCACCGGAGTACTCGAATAACGGCGTGATGAGCTGCGACGTTCGAATATCAATACGTTCCAGCTTGCTGCGATCGATTTCCGGTAAGTTCAGGAAGAAGTCATAGTTTACTTTTTCTTCTTCAACGTGCTCCAGACGCGACATCATATTGATGGCTTTGATATTCGGGTCCTGTCTGTCTTTCGCCGGGCACACCTCAACGCACAGATTACAACCGGTGCAATCTTCCGGTGCGACCTGCAGAACGTATTTCTGTCCGCGCATATCACGCGATTTCACATCCAGAGAATGCAGACTGGCCGGGGCATCCGCCATTGCTTCCGGGGAAACCACTTTGGCGCGAATGGCCGAATGTGGGCATGCCGCTACACAGTGATTGCACTGGGTACACAGATCTTCTTTCCAGATGGGTATCTCTTCGGCGATGTTGCGTTTTTCCCACCGCGTGGTCCCCATTGGCCAGGTCCCATCTGGCGGCAGGGCAGAGACGGGAAGGGCATCGCCCAGCCCGGCCAGCATTGCCGCCGTCACGGTCTTAACGAAATCAGGCGCCGCATCAGATACCACCGGAGGACGATTTGGACTTGCAGCATTCACAGGTTGCAGCGCTACTTCAAACAGAGATTCGCGAGCGAGTGCCAGCGCCTGCCAGTTGCGTTCGACCAGTTCCTGCCCCTTGCTGCTGTAGCTTTTGGCAATTGCGCCCTGCAGTTCCATGAGTGCACTGTCGCCAGGCAGGATGTTGGTCAGATGGAAAAAGGCCATTTGCATAACGGTATTAATACGCGCGGCCAGACCACATTCGCGGGCAATTTTCGCAGCGTTAACCACATAAAAACGGGCTTTCTTCTGGTTGAGGACCGCCTGTACCTCCTGCGGCAGACGCGCCCAGACTTCGTCTGCACTGTATGGCGTATTCAGCAGGAAAATACCGCCGGGTTTCAGGCGCTCGGCCATCTGGTATTTATCAATAAACTGCAGCTGGTGGCAGCCAACAAAATCAGCCTGCGAAATAAGATAAGCCGAGCGGATGGGGTGTTCACTCACGCGCAGGTGGGAAACGGTCAGACCACCGGCTTTTTTGGAGTCATAGACGAAGTATCCCTGGGCATACCACGGGGTAGAATTGCCGATGATTTTGATGTTGTTTTTGGTCGCCGAGACGCTGCCGTCGCTGCCCAGACCATAGAACAGTGCCTCAAGTTTGGCATTCGATGGTAACGTGTTTTCTGGCAAAGCCAGGGAAAGGTTAGTCACATCATCATAAATACCGACCGTAAAGCGAGGCTTCGGTTTCGCTTCATTTAACTCGTTAAATACCGCCAGCACGCAGTCCGGTCCAAACTCTTTGGAGGACAAACCATATCGGCCACCGACCACGCGCGGTAGCGTTTCACGTTCGCCGTTATTAAATGCTTCTGCCAGCGCGGTCATGACATCCAGATACAGGGGTTCCGCGTGTGCGCCGGGCTCTTTGGTACGGTCGAGCACCGCCACAGCGCGCGCGCTTTCAGGTAGAGCGGAAAGCAGATGTTTAGCCGAGAACGGACGATAGAGACGCACTTTAAGCACGCCAACTTTTTCGCCGCGCGTCAGTAGCTCGTCAACCACCTCTTCACAGGTTCCAATGGCGGATCCCATCAGAACAATCACGCGTTCTGCCTGCGGGTGGCCGTAGTACTCGAAGGGTTTGTATTCTCGACCGGTTGCGGCGGCAAAATCTGTCATCGCCTGTTCAACATGGTCGTAAACCGCGTTGTACCATGGATTCGTGGCTTCACGGGACTGGAAATAGGTATCCGGATTCGCGGATGTCCCACGGATCACCGGATGCTCCGGGTTAAGGGCGCGGGCGCGGTGCGCGTCGATTTCCGCCTGCGGCAGAAGATTCAGAATAGTGTCGTCAGCCAGCGGGACAATTTTGTTGATTTCGTGAGAGGTGCGGAAACCATCAAAGAAGTGAATAAATGGAACGCGACTTTTCAGCGTGGCGATATGCGAAATTAAGGCAAAGTCTTGTGCTTCCTGTACGCTGCTGGCACAAAGCATCGCGCAGCCCGTCTGGCGCACGGCCATCACGTCGGAGTGGTCACCGAAGATGGAAAGGGCGTGGGTGGCGATGGTTCGTGCCGCAACATGCAGAACAAAGGGGGTGAGTTGACCGGCGAGCTTGTACAGCGTCGGGATCATCAATAACAATCCCTGAGAAGAGGTAAACGACGTGGAGAGCGCGCCTGTCTGAAGCGCACCATGTACCGTGGCAATCGCACCGGCTTCAGACTGCATTTCAACCACTCTTGGGACATCGCCCCAGACGTTTTTTAAGCCATTTCCCGCCCAGGCATCTGCCTGCTCAGCCATGGTAGAACTTGGCGTAATCGGATAGATGGCGATAACTTCGCTGGTGCGAAACGCGACTGAGGCAACTGCACCATTACCGTCAATAGTTTGCATAGGACGACACCCTTACATTGCGCAAAATTAGAGGGGCAGTCATTAGGCGACTACCCCTGAATATTATCTCTTTAGTCTAGCAAACAGGGGATTCTACAATTTTCGCTTTTGTGTCCTCGGTATTCCCGGCATCAATGAGTAGATCAAACTTTTGCCAAAAAAATTGCGAGAAAGTGTTTCAGGAGCGCATAAATACGCACTTCCACTCTCGACGACACACGAAGTGATGCCTATTATGCATAGGTTTCGCATTATTCATGGGGGAGAGAGCATGCGCTCAGCATTTTTGGTAGGGTGTGCGGCGTTATTATTGTCGGCATGTAGCAGTGAACCAGTCCAGCAAGCAACGGCGGCCCACGTGGCGCCTGGAATGAAAGCGGCGATGTCCAGCTCCGGCCAGGCCAACTGCGCGATGATTGGCGGTTCGTTGTCTGTTGCCCGCCAGCTTGACGGTTCTGCTATCGGGATGTGCGCCTTGCCAAACGGCAAACGCTGCAGCGAACAGTCGCTTGCCGTTGGAACTTGCGGTAACTACTGATTATTCTGCACGCTTAAACAACAGCGTTTTATCGGCTGTCGCCAGCGTTAACTGGTCTTCTGTCAGGTCGACCTGCGCCCCTTTGCGCAGCATGTCGCCGATAGCGCGATCAAGCTCGTTAAGCTGCGGTTCAGTACAAAGTTTACGCGTCATGGCCAGACCGCTGACTTTCAGCTCGCCTTCGGATAATTTCCCCTGCCCGTTGAAGCGATTACACATCAGGCCTGAAACACGAATGTTATTCACCAGGCTAATATCTGGCAGGGCGCTAAAGCTGATCTCAGGTTGCGTTGCTGTGGCCTTCACGGCTTTACCGTCGACATTTTCCAGAACAAAGCGATGATTCTTCAGTTGCTCCGGCTGAACGGAAGCTTTCCCCGGATTAACGCAACCGGAGAGGACCAGGCTAATAACGCTTAACGCAATGAGCTTTTTCATTTTTCGTCTCAAACTATAAATACTGTGAATCTTTTTCCAGTGTAACGATACGCTGTCGTGCGTTAATGGGGTTTATCTGAAAGTGCGGGCAGGTGTCGGGCAACGAAGACGTTGCCCGACATGAAGATTAGTGAGATTTAAACCCTGCGGCCGTCATCAACATACGAAAGAACATACTGACCGCAGCCAGCGCCAGTACGCTTCCGCCCCAGATAATGGCCAGCCACATCAATCTTTTCCAGACAGGTTGTTGCATCAGTGATAACCCTCCCCATGCTGAACTTTTCCGCGAAACACGTAGTAACTCCAGAAGGTGTAGACCAGGATAATGGGAATGATCAACAACGCGCCCACCAGCATAAAGCCCTGGCTTTGCGTCGGCGCGGCGGCCTGCCACAGGGTGATTGACGGTGGAATGATATGCGGCCAGATGCTGATCCCAAGACCGCTAAAGCCGAGGAATATCAATCCTAACGTCAGGATGAATGGGCGATTATGGCTTGCAGGATTATTGAGGCAACGCCACTGATACAGGCTCAGAAGCACCACCAGCACCGGAACAGGCAACAGATAAAACAGATTCGGCAGCGTGAACCAGCGCGCGGCGATGGCTGGCTGCGCCAGCGGTGTCCAGATACTGATTGCGGCAATGAAGGCCAGAAGAGCGATTAACAGTGTTCTGGATACTCCACGCATCCGCTGCTGAAGGGCATTTTCGCTTTTCATCACCAGCCATGTAGAGCCTAACAGTGCATAGGCCACCACCAGACCGGCACCGCAGAACAGGTTAAACACGGTGAACCAGTCAAAGGGTCCGCCAGTATAGGCCCGGCCAGTCACGGTAAAGCCGTTGATCACTGCGCCCACCGTGACACCCTGGGTAAACGTAGCCAGAATTGAACCACCAATAAACGCTTTATCCCAGAAGGGACGGTGCGCCGGCGTTGCTTTAAAGCGAAACTCGAATGCTACGCCACGGAAAATAAGTCCGATCAGCATTAATGTCAGCGGGATGGTGAGGGCATCAATGATCACCGCATAGGCCAGTGGAAATGCACCGAATAGGGCCGCACCGCCGAGCACCAGCCAGGTTTCATTTCCGTCCCAGACCGGGGCGACGCTGTTGACCATCACATCGCGATCGTCGGCATTTTGTGTCGCCGGAAACAGAATACCTATCCCGAGATCAAAACCGTCCATCACGATATACATCAGTGTGGCGAAGACGATGATGACAAACCAGATAATGGAAAGATCGATACCCATTATGGCTGCTCCTTATGTTCAGTTGTGACGGCAGAGAGTGGGCGTGCCGGACGTCCGTCTGATTCGGTGGCATAAGATTCATGAGGCTGCGGACCTTTCCTGATAAGGCGCACCATATAGCTGTAACCCACGCCAAACACCGAGGTGTAAACGACGAAAAAGGCCAGCAAACTCACGCTCATATGCAGGTCACCATGCGCTGAAACCGCATCTTTCGTTCGTTGCAGACCATAAACAACCCACGGCTGGCGACCCACTTCGGTGGTGATCCATCCGGCCAGAATCGCAATCAGCCCGGATGGCCCCATCAACAGGGCAAACCACAGGAAAGGGCGAGAAGCGTAAACACGCTTTTTATAGCGTAACCACAGCGCCACAACGCCGAGCAGCAACATCAGCATGCCTAAGCCGGCCATAATGCGGAATGACCAGAAGACGATGGTCGAGTTCGGGCGGTCTTCCTTCGGGAACTCCTTGAGAGCCGGAACCTGTTTATCCAGGCTGTGCGTCAGGATAAGACTCCCCAGCGCAGGGATCTCCAGACCAAAGCGGGTGCGCTCCTGTTCCATATCCGGCCAGCCAAACAGCAGCAGCGGGGTGGGTTCTCCTGGCGGGTTTTCCCAATGACCTTCAATGGCGGCGATTTTAGCGGGCTGGTGCTTTAGCGTGTTCAACCCGTGCATATCACCGACCATGGCCTGGATGGGGGCGACAATTAGCGTCATCCACAGCGCCATAGAAAACATCGCGCGGATGGCAGGAGTATTATTCCCGCGCAGCAGATGCCATGCCGCGGAAGCGCCGACAAACAACGCACTGCTGAGGAACGCGGCTATCGACATATGCAGCAGTCGGTAAGGGAAGGAGGGGTTAAATACCACGGCGAACCAATCCACCGGCACGACCTGACCGTTGACGATCTCATAGCCTTGCGGGGTCTGCATCCAGCTGTTTGATGAGAGGATCCAGAAGGTGGAGATAATGGTCCCCAGTGCCACCATGCAGGTGGCGAAGAAGTGCAAACCAGGCCCGACTTTGTTCCAGCCGAAAAGCATCACACCAAGGAAACCTGCTTCCAGGAAGAAGGCGGTCAGCACTTCATAGGTCAGCAGCGGGCCGGTAATACTGCCCGCAAACTGCGAAAATCCACTCCAGTTGGTACCAAACTGGTAGGCCATCACCAGCCCGGAGACAACGCCCATACCAAAGTTAACGGCAAAAATTTTCGACCAGAAATGGTACAGCGAGCGCCAGACCGGATTTTTGGTTTTAAGCCACAGGCCTTCGAGCACGGCAAGATAGCTGGCCAGGCCGATGGTGATGGCCGGGAAAATGATGTGAAAGGATACGGTAAAAGCAAACTGTATCCGTGCAAGGTGAAAAGCATCCAAACCAAACATGCAAAACTCCGCGATGTAATTATGTCGATGCCATTCTAAGCCGCGCCAGCTCTGGGTTGCAGAAACAGACCCAGCCTAATTACCTATAACAGTTTGCCCACCGTACAACCTCTTCCCCAAAATCCCCCCAAAACTCTTCCCCAATACAGGTTAATTACTGAGCGGCAATAAACGTCCATTCATCTTCGCGCTCATCGTGGTACATCTCCGTCATTGCTGCAGATTTGTGCCCCAGAAGTTGCTGAGTATCGACCCCCTGTTTTTCGTATAAACGTTCCGACAAAGAGCGTTGCTCATGAAATGACGTTGGGGTTTTACCCTCTGGCGGAACAATGCCAACATGGTCACGGCAACGCGCAAACATGGTGCTCGCCGTAGCTTTGTTGATAGGATCGCCGGACCTGTATTTCTTCGTCGTTCTGACATGATGGACAAGGTAAGCACTCAGTGCATTATCCCGGCATCTATCAACGACTTCCCCCAGTGACAGGCCAATTGCCTCGCAACGAAGGGAAAGGGGAAGGGCGAGCTTCGCGCCAGTTTTACCCTGTTCGACGTATAAATACCCGTCCTTAATGTCCTTAAATTTCATCTTCAGGATATCTGATAAGCGCTGCGCGGTGACGATGGCCAGCAACAGCGCATTAACGGCCCAGGGCGATTCATTTTTTTTCGCATGCTCGAATATCAGTAGCCAGTCTTCCAGCTTCAGCCGCGCCCGGGTGACCTTTATCTGAGGTTTTCGTGTTGCCATGACCGGGTTGAATCCGGGCGGCACTTCTCCCGCAAACTGAGCCTCTTTGAAGATATCGACCCAATCCGCTCTGATATTTTTTGCCTGGCTAAATTTTCCCTGATCAATAAATTCTTCAAGAATAGCTGCCATCTCGCGCGAGCCTACTTCCTTAAGTGGTGTATTCGCCACCCGGTCACAAAGGAGGTTAGCGGCTCGTTTTCGCCCATCGACCGTTGACCGGGATAGCTCTCCTTTTTGAAGCTTTTTATCCAGCAATGAGAGATATTTTTCCACCCAATCCTTAAATCGAACATCCACCCCGTTACCGGCACGTTTTTGTTTCGCTAGATCGATAAGGGCAAAACTCTGTTCAACCTGCTGGGAGGCGAAAAGGCGATTTAGTTCCGTAGCGGCAGCCTTGGCGGTTTCTTCACAGGTGCCGAAGCTTTGCCAGGTTTGGGTGAATGGATCCTTGTACTGCCAGTAAACTTTGTTGTTTCGCTTATCGAGTTTCACGTAAAGGTTCTCGATGTCGATTTTGTGCTTACGAGGTGCGCCCATTGATCACTTTCTCCACGAGGTTTTTCGCCGCTTCAGGGAGATTCTGAGAAATTTTGGGTTTACCTACACAGCCAATAAAAATGGCATCCTCATCGACAACCCAGCGTTTCCCGTCTTTTGTAGCTGGAGGGAAAATCTGACCTGTTTTTGCCAGATAATTAAGCCTGGATTGTTTCTGTGGGTAGTCGAATCCGTTTGGTCCGGTAGCCCAATCCTGAAGTAAAACTTTTTTGGTCATGAGTCACCTCATACCCGGCCTGCAGGATAATGCTGGCCGGGCTTCAAAACTGATTATCAAGATTCACTTGGGTTCGCGTGGCTGGTGTTTGAAGCGATGCCAACCATCGGTTAACTCGATGGGTTCATAGCTGGTGCGGCGTTCAGCAAAACCCAGTTCAACCGCCAGCGCGTGGAGTTCATGCCTTCGCTTGATTTGCTCCATACCGATCCAGTTGGCATCGGCATCGCGTTTCTGACATTGCTTCGGCGTCATATCTTGGTAATTCAGTGCGCTAAGTTTCCCCAGTCGCTTCACATCGGATTTCATGTTCCTCAGAATCTGAATCATCGCGTCTATGCGCATGGTCTGGGTATCGTGAATATCTGGCATCATCGCAATACGTCCTCCACGCTGATTAGCCCTTTACGGCTCAGATATTCCATTGCATCACCAGGTAATTTACTTAACTGGTTTGCATATTTGAGTGAGTGGGCTAATCGCTTAATCCATATCGTCAATTCGTCCACTTGTTTGCTGTCAGGCGCTGATTGCGGGTGTCGATATAGTGGGATGATGTCCCTGGCTCGACCTTCATCAATAGCCCATTCAGGAGGGGCCTCGCGCTCAATGACGCGCTTAAATCCCTGTGGTCCCTCGTAGGTGACGCAGGAAGCCCATTCGTAGTCCCACACCACTGGTTCGGCGTCCATTCCGGCTAGTAGCTCCGTTGTTAACTGCAAAACCTCTTCAGGCTTCATGGTCATTCTTAACTTGGTGCTGGCAAGTTCGGTCGCAGCATCGTGAAGCCACAAAACACGTTTTCTGGATATTCCCGTCATTACGCTTCCTCACATAGTTCAGCTAAGGTAACGTCATTAGGTACTTCAATAGTAACCAGTGGGCTGTATCCGCATTCATGAATGGAGTAGGTGACAGGCCATGCCGGCAGAGGAATGTTTTCAGCTACCTGACTAACCCCAATACTCCAAAGACCTGAATCAAGGTAATAGCCAACGACGAGTAGTTCGCCCTCTGCTGATTTTAGGTGATAAATTCCTGGTTTATTGAAGCAGCCAATTTCTTCTCGGATAGCGCCTTCACATTCAAATAAATCATCGCTGGCACCATAAAATCTCAATTCTTTAGCCATATCACTCACTTCCTTAATAGTCTCATTCTGGGAATGTGCGGCACAGGTTGTTATCTCGTGAACGTCTGAATATTCACCACTACCGTCGCTATAATTCATTACACAGCCACATTTTGATTTTCCGTTAACAAATACGATTTGGTTATTCATGATGCAGCCCCTTCAACTCTTCGTTCGAAGTAAACGTATTGGTTAACAACGCCGATCGGCATTTCCATTTTTTCCGCAATATCGCGGCGGCTTACGCCTTTACAGTGCAGCTCTCGCGCCAGCTCAATATCTGCCTGGCGGTATTTCGCTGATTGGTGGTAATCGCCACGTAAGTACATCTTGATACGCAGTTCACGGGCTTTTGTTCTTACCGCCGCGCCTGTTCTGCCAATCAGACGGCCGATGTTTTCTACAGTCATGGTTCCGGCACATTGGCGGATAATCATCATTTCTGCGCGTACCCATCTGTTCATGCCACACCGCCTTCGACGATGCGAAACCAAAGACACACAGGGCCATCTTCTGTGTCGTGGATTGAACCAATAAACCAACCATCACCGGCAGGTGGTTCAGGTTGCCATTCAGAAAGCTCAGGGGCGAAAGGTCCATCGTCAGAAAAATCAAGCGATTCATCACGTAGCTCGAAAGCCCATTCCAGACCATTGGCTTTAATCCAGTCGCTAAATTCTGAGTTAGGGATGTGGTCACGACCGTCACAGAATTTGTCGTATTCGGGATGGGTCCAGCAGCCGTAAGAGTCGCGCTGGACAGGTAATGCGATGACGTTATTCATTTGATCTCCTGTTTTTCAGCCTTCAGCACCATGCGGCTACCGTCTGGCAGCGCCCAACCAATTTCCCCACCTTCGGCCATGACCAACTGCCATACCAACTGTGCGGCTTCGTCAGTCACATCTCGTCCCCGATCATTGCCTACACGGATCCGGCGACCTTCACCGTCATTGCGCATTTTTGCGAGCTGGATGGTTTTGGTAAGCGGAGAAAAGCCAAGTTGTAGTTTCGCGGTATTGCTCATGCTGTACGTTCCTCGCAAGCTCGTTTAGCAGCTTCGCATTGGGAAATATCAAACCAACCAAAGTGGCATTCACCGACAGGTATATTTAGTTCGGCAGCCAGCCAGGTATAAGCCTCCGTTCGGCTCATTTGCCCGCTGCGCCAAAGCGCTTCGAATGGTTTTTTGCAGTTCTTTCTGGCTTCGCGCGTTGCTCTGTCTGCCAATGTTCCAAGCGGTATATTGGTGAAGGGATGCATACCCACACAGGCACCGCAATTACCGCATAAGTACATGTAAGGCCAGTCGCTATAATCGCGGCCGTATACTTCCTGGTGCGTAGCCACACGTACTTCTGAATGGCAGAAGCGGCATTCAGTTGGTGCGGGTAGGGGATTTTTAACGCGAGCCATTGCTTTACGGCTTGGGTTTGCAGGAGTTTTAACTTCAGTCATGGGGTTGCTCCTGCTTTTCTTCCAACAGCTTTAATATTTCCTCTGGACTTTCTTTCACCTTAATAGTGTCACCGGAAGTCATTTTTATAGTTGTATTACCCGTGTAATACATAGACTCGATATAATCCGCCACAATATAAATTGGTTCGTTAATAGTGCTGGCTTCCCAGCCGTAATTCCCCTGACGCTCAACGGTGCAAAGTTGGTCTAATTTGATAATTTTCATTTTCTCTTGGCCTTCAATTTCGGTGCTTTCACTTCCGGCGGCTGCTCAACTATTCCGTGGTGCCGTCGGTACCCGATTCGCATATGCCAGATGATCTCTTCGGTGTGGTCTTTAAAGTCATCTGGTTCTGTTCTCTTGGGAAACAAAAGACTGCTGAATTCGTCGCTCATATCTCTGTCTCAGTGAGCGGCCATTGCAGGCCGCATCAGGCTTAGCGCACCTGCAAAGATTCAGCGCCGATTTCAAGGTGAGCACCTTTAATGTCCTCACCAGCTTCAATGGCCTCTTTGATTTTTTTCTTATCAGGGGCGACTACGGTGGCAACGTCAACCAGTTCGTCGGGAAGTTGATCCACGTTGTCGATCACCACAGAAATAGACCCTTTGCGTACGGTGAGGGTGTTGCGTTCAGTTTTGAACGTTTTAAGTTCAGCAGCCTGTAAGCATTTCAGAATGTAGGCTTTGAGATTTTTGGCTTGGCCCTCAAACGATTTCTTACGGTCGCTGAGGCGCTTCACTTCTTCGTCTACAGTCTTGGCCTGGCCTTCAAGGTTGCGGACCAGTGTCATAATCCCGTCAAATTTGTCGCCCAGCGCCAGCTCTTCACCTTCGATGGTGTCGGCGATGTCCTCCGGGGAAAATTCCCCGGACTCAACGAGGGCCAGTAGCTTGGTCATGTTGGCGGCGATGGCGATTGCAGTGGTGTTCTGGCTCATGCGGATTGCTCCTGATTTTCAGTTAAGGTTTTGATGCGTTGATCTTTGATCTGTGAGAGACGGCGCAGGCGGCCAGACAGATATTTGGCGTGTTCTTGATCGCCTTTGGCTTCGGCTGCTTTGCGGTGTACTTCCACTTCGCGCGCCAGGGTGTCGAATACCTTTTTCGCTTCGTTGGTGCTGACGGCGTTTTCGATGGTGTTCGCCACGCGGGTGAGTTTTTCGTCCAACTCGTTACGCAGGCGTGTCACGTCCTCGGCTTTATCGCTGGCATTCTTAATGGCGAATTCAGTGATGTTTTCTGCCTGGTATTCCGGGAGGTCGTACAGACCGAGCCAAACGTCAGCGCTGAAACCGAGCAAGGACAGGGCTTTTTTCAGGGCATCAGTGAGGGATTTTTTCTGTGCTTCCCCGTCACACTTGATCCCATTTTTGGTTTTATACATGTAAGGCGTTGCGCCATAAGCATGTACGGATCCCTCGTCGGTTTCCGTCGTGTACCAGAGCCGAATTTTCAGACTGTGGTTTTGTTCAAAAAGCAGGGTACCGTCGCCGTCACGTAGCATCCGGTTGCCGATAAATTTCTTATCCTCGTAAACCGGTTCGGAGAACGGCGCGCCGGGGATCATATGGTCTTCCAAAATTTCGAATCCCCAGCGGCTGCCGATTGGCCCGAAAATTTCAGTCGCGCGCATGATCATGTACTCAGCGTTGATGCTGGTACCTTCGAAACCAGTTCCGGTCATTTGCTTGGTGAAGCGTGGATCTGTACGCATAACGCTGCGCCAGATTTTGAGGTTGTCCTGAGCGTCTTCTGATTTATCCTGCAAATCTTTTTCCAGGCTGGCGCCAACACTCTGGAAATCAACTACCGGCTGTGCGGCGTCAGGTTCTGCTTTAGGATGTGCTTCCTGATTTACGACCTCATTTGAGGGGGCTAGCTGCTCAGCCGCGGCTTTTGGCTGCTCGGCCATTAGGTTATCGATCGAGAAAACTCCGTCGGCAATTTTCTTCACTTCGGTCTGTGCGGCTGGTTTCTCGCTGGTTTCCTGTGGCGCTTGATACGTCCCAGTTTTGCGCTCCTGATATTCCTCCTGTGAGATTTCAACGCAGCCCTGTGCAATAACTTCCTGGAGCTTCGGCAGCTTGTTGGCGCGGCCTATTTTATCGCCCGCAACAGTGCGATAGTAGAATGGCCCAATACGCTCTACAGATGTCGTATTTTCCACCGCCCCCGATGTTGGCACATCATCAGAGTGTTCCGGCGCCACTGTATTAGACGCTGGCGATTCAGCGTCCAGTGGGTCAATTGTTGTTGTCGTGTCCTGCTCGGTTTCATGGTTGTCGCTCTCATCAATGATGTAATCGGGAAGGAGAGGGTGACCAGCAAAGTGCTTGCGCACGTATGCCAGGCGGCTCGCGTTATCTCCAATCAGATTGAGGTCTTTCATGCCGTCAAGGGTCAGCTCATACAGCAACTGCTCGGGGAAAGAATAAATGCCGGGAACGCCAACCAGAGTTGTTCTCCAGGCTCTCCATGCGGCCTCGCGTGTCTCGATCAGGTACTTCGCGTTTTTCACATCGCTGGCGCCAGCTTTTGAAGGCTCTTTACCCATAACCAGCAGCGCAAGCACAAGGTCAAATCGCTTCGGATCGCCGCTTCCGGGCTTATGCTCGTCCGGGGAAGTAGCTGTTACGCCGCCATCCTTACGGTCGGCTTCGTGGTTTTTCAGCCATCCCGCAAGAGCTCCCTTAATTTCAGGCCACTTCTTCGTCGGTGCGCAGTTCTCGCGGATAAAGTCGATAGCTTCCAGAATTCGTTCTGGATACATGACGGCAACGGATGGGGTTTTTGTTATCGCCAAATAAATATGGCCGTCGAACGTTGATGAATCGTCCTGCTGTAACTCAATGGCACCACGGAGTTGATCGCTATCGATTTCGGTGCTGTGATGTTTCACCAGCGTGGCAACACGCAGAGATTCGCTCAACTCACCGAACTCAATAGGCTTCGCCGGTTTTTTTGTTACCGGTGCGACAGGGTGACCCAACTGCTCATCCCATGTGTAATCGAATAAAAATTCTTCGTCCCACTCATCAACTGGGCTGGGAATGCCTTCCGCTGCTGCGTACATGCGAAACTCGAACTGGGTTTCGTCAGCATCCGGAAATGCTTCCATGAACAGCAGAGTCCCTTTTGCTTTTGCCTGCTTATCGTTTGCAGCTTCATAGGCGTGGGCAATGCGCATTTCCCCATTTTCTTCTGCGGCTTCTTCCAGGCCAAACCAACAGCCAATATATTTAGACATTTTCACCTCCGTTATTTACGGCTTGATAAGTTTGATTTAATTTGTTTAACACTATTTCTGGTAATACATGTTCACGGTGACGCTTATCGCAAAGTTTCAGCTGACCAATGGAAAGAATGATTAATTCTTCAGTAGTTAAATAACCGTTAGCGACTAGCTCCATAATCATTTTTTTCATTGCGCTGGGTGCGATGCTCAACGTTATTTCATCGCCATTGACGAGAGATAACTGTTTAAATGCGAGTGTAATATCCACAGTAAAACTCCTCATTTATCAAATTAAGCACTGTGCAAATGCTTATGTTGATAAACGCCCCGAATTAACGGGGCTGGATGAAATTAACGTTTCATCGCTGCACTCAACACGCCAGCCATTAATAAGGCGGCGAGAGGCGAACGGTCTGAACTGGCGGTGATACCAATCACGTCAGAAGGAACCCCCGTATGTGATGCAAAAAGCTGTTCTGCGGCACACCCCACACAGTGAGATTCATCCATCAGGCCAGCGGGAGTGAATGGCGTGACAATCGGTGCTGCATGGTTTTGTTCCGGATCGCTGTTTTCAGCAATAAAACCGATGCTTTGCTTTCCGATAAATATTTCAGTTACTTCACAAACTTCAGATTTGAAAAAATTAACTGCTGAAAATGTAACTGTGAATTTGTGTTCCATAATATTTGCTCCTGAATTTTGGTTGAACAATGTCCTGCCCGTAAGGGCATAAATAAAACGGGTGTTACGTTTACTGCTTAGTTAATGAAAGGTTCGCCGCGAGAATTAAGGCAGACCTCAACAAAAATGTCGGTAATGCGCTTTGACTCAGTCAGATTGAATAAATAAAGTTTTCCGTTTTTATTTGCCGATGCCTGATATGTTTTCCCTTCATGCTTAACCAACATTCCCGGTTTAACACATGCCCGGATAACTTCCTGAGTGCCGTACATTATGCTAACCCTCCCACGCTGGAGTGATGGGTGATGAAATTAAGTGCCCCGGTTTTCCCTGTCGTTTTTACAAAATTTTCGTAAATAGGGTTTACCGATCCTTTTAATCCTTGTGAGAGAGGGGCTACCAGATCGTACATAATCCCGGAAAATTCGCGCCGTTGGTCTTCTGTGAAGTTCACGTATTGAGTGAAGAAGCGCTGCCATCCTGCAAAGTGGTGTGCGATTTCCTCATGGATGATTTTCATAAGCGCTTCATCGCGTTCGCTGCCAGTAATACGGGCTTTTACGTTATGAACGATGGCCGGTGCTACCTTTTTGAATTGAGCGATTGAATCGTTATCAAAAGCACTGTTCATTTGCAGGGCTTGCTCATGGCAGTAAATCACGCTCATTGCTTCATGGTGTGGGGCATGAGTACCCCAACGGCTACGGAAGCCATCACAACTTAGGGCAACAAGCGCGGCTGTATGCTCGCGGTTAAACGCGATAGCTTCGCCGTGAGCTGCATTCAACATCTCGACCTGAACCCACTTGATTGATGCATGGAACAGCCCCCAGCGGTTAGCGAGCCAGTTGAAACGGTTGTTTTCTTCATGGGCAGTAATTTCAATACCGACCATGACGTCTTCAACTTCGAGAGGCCAGCAGTAGTCGATAAAGGCGTTCCATTGCAGCGCTTCGGCGTGGTCAGCCTCAACCAGTGTCGGGTTAATCAAGCAATCAATCAGACGGGAATCCTGAGCAATCCACATCGCGGCAAAGGCGTTGTTTTCGTCGTGCTGCGCGTCCATTTCCAGCGCTTTGGCAGCCTCGCTTTCGATGTCAGCAACCAGCGCGGTGAGCAAGCGCTCCAGGTGAGCTTTACGGCCTGGGACGCCGATGATTTCGAACTTGCCCGCTACAGCGTTCCACTCAGCAACAGCTGCGGCGAGAGTCATTCGTGGCAGTTTAGCGATAAGTGCGTGAGCTACGGCTGCTAGTGTCTGTGCGTTTTGCTTAGTAGTCATTGGAGGTTCCTTGTTGTGCCCTTGTAGCCAGGCTGGCTGAACGTTTTTCTGAGAAATCACTGTGTGGTTTCGATGTGAATAAGTTAGCCAAAGCTAACCATTAGATCAAGAGAATGTTAGTCAAAACTAACGATTGAGGCGTAAAAAATAGCTAACGCATTGTTAGCTAAGAGATTATTTTTTACTTGCGCGTTGGCGGGCTTTTAGAAGTTCTTCTAAGCGGATTTTGTTATTTTCGACTCGAGCTCTCAATTCGTTCAATAACTCATCTTGTTCAGAGTCTGTGATCGCGATAAAGAGCTCAAGTAATTCTCGCTGTTTATCATCAAGCTCAGGTGGGGTATCACTTGGTTCAGATGGGGCTTGATCATTATCCCCGAAAAGAATCCACGTCGGAGTGCACTGAAGAACCTTAGTTAAGGCAAAAAGGTTCTTTCCTGTAGGCTCGCTATCATCGCGCTCCCACTGAGATACGGAAACATGGGAGATCTTCAGCGCCTTCGCTAAAGAGCGCTGTGTGAACTTCATTTCTTTCCGACGATTTCGGATTCGTTCGCCAATGCTTAAATTTTTCATAGTTAGCTAATGCTAATTCTTCTTTACTCTGTTTGTGTTAACTTCTATATTGTTAGCTATGGCTAACAAATGGAGTTCATAAAGTGTACAAAGAAGATGCAATTAAATTCTTTGGTAGTAAGAGCAAGCTGGCGGCTGCCGCGAATGTGAGCCGTCCGTCAGTTACTCGATGGGGGAAGATCATTCCCAAATTACGAGCTATGGAACTGGCAGCACTCACAAATAACGCATTGCGGTATGAAGCCGGTTTGTACGCTGCTCAGGATAATGGAGGAGCGGAAGAGGAACTGAATCATGAAAATCAGTCCTCAGATTGATGCCGTTGCATCAGAGCTGGAGGCTTGGGCGCTCGAAGTAGGCTGGAAGGCGATCGGGATGGCCATAGCGGAGCAGTACCACGCCGCTGGTGGTTGCGACATTCTACCGGCGGTCGATACCGGTGACGGCCTTCGGAACGCAACGCAGAGAGTGAAACGAATTTTCAGGGGCTTTGATGGCCCTCGATATGCATCACTCGCTATTGAGCTTAAGCCCGTTGCACTGGCTGTGATGCCCGCTGCGCGGCGAGCCCGGATTGAATCTCCACGGGATCCTGCACTTCTGGCCACAGTAGCGGCTAAAGAGAGTATCGAGGCGGTGAATGCTGTTCATCTTCGTGCTGCGCCTGCTGTTGCATTGAAAGAAATTAACGAAGCCATATCCGCATTTCTGGCTGTGAAATCGGTAATTGAGCCGCTTTGTCACGCCGATTCGCGGGAAGTATATCGGGGAAGTTATGCGTGATTACGCAACCGTATCACCTCAATTTTGGTTGGGGAAAACAGGTCGAGAACTGAGAAGCGCGGGAGCTGAGGCGCAGGTTGTCGCTTTTTATCTGATGACCTCTCCACACGCGAACATGCTTGGCTTGTATTACCTGCCGGTGCTGTACCTGGCTCATGAAACCGGCTTGGGCTTGGAAGGAGCATCGAAGGGGCTTGAAAGGGCTATCAAAGCGGGGTTTTGCAGCTATGACGGGCATTCCGAGATGGTATGGGTGCATGAAATGGCTGGGTATCAGGTCGGACGATCGTTGAAGCCTGGCGATAACCGTTGTGCTGGTGTTCGTAATGAATATGCGTCATTGCCTGAGAACCCCTTCCTGCCTGGTTTTTTTGACCGTTACCAGGTTGATTTTCACATGACTGTAAAGCGCGGAACTGAAAGGGGGTTGAAAGGGGCTTCGGAGGTGCTTGCAAGCCAAGATCAGGAACAGGATCAGGAACAGGATCAGGAAGAAACTAATTCGGGGCATGGCGGTGCCACACCCCCAAACGGAGATTCATCCTCCCCAGAACAGCCAGCAGGAAAGAAAAAATCATACCCGGCTGAGTTCGAAGAGGCCTGGGGAAATTATCCAAAACGAGCTGGTGGAAATAGCAAAGCCGATGCTTTCAAGGCCTGGAATGCTCGAGTGAAATCTGGCGTGGAGCCAGAGGTACTTCACGATGGTGTGCTGCGGTATGCGGCATTCATCAAAGCCACCGGCAAATTGAATACGGAGTACGTAAAACAAGCTGCAACGTTTTTCGGGAAATCACTGCATTACGAGGAAACGTGGGCGGTACCGAATAGCGGGCAGAGAGGGAGAGACGTTAACGGCATATCGAAACCTGATAGCAAAGTTCCTGATGGCTTTACGGGGTGAGCATGAAAAATATTTCGGCAGGCGGCGCGATGGAGCGCCTCAAAAAATTAATCCCGGCTGGCGTGCAGCCGAAGTTTTCCACCGCTGACGAGTGGCGTAAGTGGCAGACCGAGGAAGGGCTTAAACGGGCTGCCGAAGTGGACAAGCTGAACCAGACGGCGAGAGCCGAGAAGATTCTCGGGCGCTCCGGGATCCAGAGTCTTCACCAGAACTGCACGTTCAAAAATTACGAGGTGAAGAACGATGGCCAGCGTCACGCACTTAGCCTGGCAAAGAGCTACGCAATGAATTTTGGTAATGGCTTCACCAGCTTTGTTTTCAGCGGCAGCCCTGGCACCGGGAAAAACCACCTTGCCGCGGCGATAGGCAATTATCTGCTGGCTCGGGATAGCACAGTGCTGATTGTCACAGTGGCAGACCTGATGCTGAGGGTGCGGGCTTGCTATGACGGCGGGCAATCAGAGGCCTCGCTGCTCGATGAGTTGTGCCGCGTCGATCTGCTGGTTCTGGATGAAGTCGGGATCCAGAAGGATTCGAAGCACGAAAAAATAATCATCAATCAGATTATCGATCGCCGTCTGGCATCGATGCGGCCGGTAGGCATTCTGACCAACCTGAACTTTGACGAGCTGGCCGCGACCCTGGGCGAGCGCGTAGTGGACCGCCTGAAAATGGATTCGGGCATGTGGGTAAATTTTGCGTGGGAGAGTTACCGAAACAAGGTTACTCACTTGCGCCTGGTAAAATAATCGCGAAAAGAGGTTTATGTGAAAAATTCATTATCCGATCTGAATAACCACCTGTTTGCACAGATGGAACGCCTGAGTGATGAATCGCTTACCGGTGAGAAACTTCAGGAAGAAATACACCGGGCAAAAGCTGTCACCGGCGTTTCATCGCAGATCATCAGTAATGCGCGTCTGGTGCTTGATGCAGAGGATTATAGCCGTGGTCTGAAACCGGGAGACACTCCGGACGTTCTGCGGGTGGGTAAAGCAAATGGCGCATAAATACAGCGAAATAGAATTGAACTGGGTTAAGTGGCACGCTGCGCTCGGGCGGCAGGAGCTGGCCGACAAATTTAACGAGCGGTTCGGTACTACGCAGACAGCGGAACAGCTGGTTTCGCTGAGGAAGCGAAAAGGGTGGCTGACCGGCCGTGATGGTCGGTTTAAGGCGGGGCAGCCCAAAATACCCGGTTCTGGCGCCAAAACGCCTAACGCCACATCATTCAAGAAGGGTAATCGCCCGGCGAACTATGTTCCCGTTGGGACTGAAATTATTGATGGTGATGGCTATCGTCGTGTGAAGGTTGCTGATCCGAACGAGTGGGAGTTTGTTCACCTCCGGGTGTGGGAGCAGCAAAACGGCCCAATCCCGCCCGGGGCGGTTATCCGCTTTCTCGATGGTGACAAGCAGAACGTCACTCCCGGCAACCTGGTTAAAGTCAGTAAGGCAGAGCACCTGCACCTGAACCGTCGGGAGTACAACGCTGCACCTGATGAGATAAAACCGGCGTTGCTTAGCTTATCGAAGCTGGAGGTAAAACTCTTTGAGATTCAGAGGAATGAAGAGCGGTAATGGTTGCGCCGGGAAAATGGCAGGGTATGATTGCGCCGGGTGCTTGAGACTTTCTGTTTCAGGCATACACGAAGCAGAAAGAGAAAAGCCCCGAGCTGATAAATCAACCTGTATGTACTGCACCCATTTTGTTGGACGATGAAATGGAATAGTCCCTGATATGTCAAAGCCAAAATACCCCTTCGAAAAGCGCCTTGAAGTCGTGAATCACTACTTCACAACTGATGATGGTTACAGGATCATCTCTGCACGTTTTGGAGTACCCCGAACCCAGGTCAGGACGTGGGTTGCCCTCTATGAAAAACATGGAGAAAAAGGTTTAATTCCCAAACCTAAAGGCGTTAGTGCTGATCCAGAGTTGCGCATTAAGGTCGTGAAAGCCGTGACCGAGCAGCAAATGTCCCTCAATCAGGCTGCTGCTCACTTTATGCTTGCTGGTAGTGGTTCTGTAGCCAAGTGGCTGAAAGTCTATGAGGAGCACGGAGAAGCTGGTTTACGCGCACTCAAGATCGGCACCAAAAGAAACATTACAATGTCAGTTGATCCAGAAAAAGCGGCGTTAGCATTGGAGCTGTCGAAAGACCGACGTATCGAGGATCTTGAAAGACAAGTTCGATTCCTTGAAATGCGGCTTACGTATCTAAAAAAGCTGAAAGCCTTAGCTCATCCCGCGAAAAAGTGAAAGTACTCAACGAGCTAAGGCAGTTTTACCCTCTTGATGAGCTTCTCAAGGCAGCGGAGATACCGCGCAGTACGTTTTATTACCATCTAAAGGCTCTCAGCAAGCCTGATAAGTATGCGGATGTTAAAAAGCGTATTGGTGAGATTTATCACGAGAATAAAGGTCGATACGGATACCGCAGGGTAACGTTGTCTCTCCATCGAGACGGGGAACGGATTAACCATAAAGCTGTTCAGCGCCTGATGGGAACCCTCTCGCTTAAGGCAGCGATTAAGGTCAAGCGATACAGCTCCTACAGAGGAGAAGTAGGGCAAACCGCCCCCAATGTTCTCCAAAGGGATTTCAAGGCTACACGGCCAAACGAGAAGTGGGTTACCGATGTTACTGAATTTGCAGTCAATGGGCGCAAGCTGTATTTGTCTCCAGTAATAGATCTCTTCAACAACGAAGTTATTTCTTACAGCCTGTCGGAAAGACCTGTGATGAACATGGTCGAGAATATGCTCGATCAGGCATTCAAAAAGCTTAAGCCTCACGAGCATCCTATTCTGCACTCTGACCAGGGATGGCAGTATCGCATGAGAAGGTATCAAAACATCCTTAAAGAACAAGGAATTACACAGAGCATGTCAAGAAAAGGGAATTGTCTGGATAATGCAGTCGTGGAATGTTTCTTTGGAACCTTAAAGTCGGAGTGTTTTTATCTTGACGAGTTCAGTAATATAAGCGAACTGAAGGATGCTGTTACGGAATATATTGACTACTACAACAGCAGAAGAATTAGCCTGAAATTAAAAGGTCTGAGTCCAATTGAATATCGAACCCAGACCTATGTGCCTCGTGTTTAACTGTCCAACTTTTTGGGGTCAGTACAACCCGAGGCCCCTCGTATGCTCGCACGTACAAGGTTAGCCTCTTACAGACCGCAAGGTCAAGGAGAAGCAGCCATGAAGCCGCAAAATTCTGTTATCTGGTGCCTGCTTATCGTCTGCCTGACGATACTGGCATTCACTCTGTTGACCCGCCATTCGCTTTACGAACTGCGAATACGGGATGGTAGCAGGGAGGTCGCGGCAGTCATGGCATGTGAGTCCAACCAGTAAGGGTAACCGGCGGGGAGAAATCCCCGCCACCAGCGTGTTAAGCTGAGGCGTTCCCAGGCACCCATTCCCTCATATTTAGGCCGTTCCCCTCATACGTTTCGCTATCTTACTTAGCTGCTATTACATTGAACAAAAAACACACAACCAATTGATTTTTATCGTTATGATCAAAAAGAAAGCTATAGACACTGGTGAATTATACTGGTTTTATATACAGTGTATTGATGCCACTTATCTCAAATAGTCCTGTCGGGTTGATTGAGATAAGCGTACGCATCGGCTTAACTATCGGGACGCGCGAAGGAAAGTGATGGATCCCCAAGAACATGCTGGAGCGAAGTGATGATCATACCTGACCACTTAGTTCGTGGCCTGAACAACAGCACCAGACCCGTTGTGCTGTACAGGGACGAACACGGCGATGTTGTATATGGTTTTGTGTTGCGCCCTGACGAGTTTGTAACCAGTGTGCAGCAGATGGCTGAAGCGCGTAAAACTGCCGGATTATCGGCTGTTGATGATGCTGATAATCCACTATAATCTATAGACAGGTCTGAACAACCTTCTGAGATATCACTGTGTCACCGGAGAAAACCGATGGCACAGATTCAACTTCAAAAAATTAGCTCCGAAACCCTGACCCCGGCAACGCCCGAGGCCAGCGAATTTTTGCAACGTATCAAAATCGGTGAGTGGATCCACGCCGACTTTAAGCGTGTGCGCAACTACCAGTTTCACAAGCGTTTTTTCAAACTGCTCCAGCTTGGCTTTGACTACTGGACGCCAACCGGCGGCGCTATTCTGCCCGAAGAGCAAAAGCTGGTTAATGGCTTCGTCGATTTTCTCTGCCGGCAGGTAGGTCAGCAGCATAGCGTTGCGCTTTCCGACGCAGCAGAACAATACCTGTCCGATGCCGCACACACGCGTACACGCGATATTGCGTTGCTCAAATCATTCGAAGCATATCGCGAATGGGTAACCATTCAGGCTGGTTACTACACGGAACACGTTTACCCTGACGGAAGTCGTAACCGCCGGGCGAAGTCTATTTCTTTCGCAAAAATGGACGACCTCGAATTCCAGCAATTCTATAAATCCAGTTTGAATGTTTTATGGAATTTCATCCTGTTTCGGTCGTTTAAATCCCCTGATGAGGTAGAGAACGTCGCTGCTCAGCTTCTGGAGTATGCCGCGTGAACCTCAATCCATATTGCAAGGCACTTGAAGAACTTCGTAATCGCAGGTCACACAAACTGAAAGAGGTTGGCGACCAGTGGCGGACACCAGACGCGATCTGGTGGGGTATAAACGCGAAGTTTGGACCATTTTCCCTCGACCTGTTTGCAGACGATCACAACTCCAAATGTGAACACTATTACACCGCAGAAGATAACGCGCTGGCGCAGGACTGGTCTGCTCGTCTGTCTACACTTGGCGGCGCTGGATACGCTAATCCTCCTTACAGCCGTGCCACTCAATTCGAAGGCCAGTACATCACCGGAATGGTACCGATCATGCAACATACCTTCGCAATGCGGGAGCGCGGTGGGCGGTATGTTTTCTTCATTAAGTCGGCAACAAGTGAAAGCTGGTGGCCGGAAGATGCTGATCACATCGCCTTCGTGCGTGGGCGTATCAGCTTTGACCTTCCTGACTGGTATATCCCGGCTGAAGGTGAGCCGTCTGAATCCTCTGCGGGGTTCGGTATGGCGATCGCGATATTCGATAAAACATGGACAGGTCCGGCGACAAGCTACATCAGCCGGGAGGCGCTTGAAAACACAGGCCGCATGATCCTGACTCAAATCCAGCGGGCAGCAATGAAGTTAGTCGGGGTAGGCGCATGAAAAAAGAGGCCTGTATGTTTTGTGGAGCACCGGCAACGCTATTATGCGATGGGCGTCTTGGCTATCCACCAAAAGTTATAGACGGGCAGGAGTTTATCGACCCGTTTCATCCCTATACCTGTGATGCACCTATGTGCAGTAGCTGCACAGTGCAGCAGGCGATGATGCACATTTGCAGCCGTGGGAAAGGATGCCGGATCGAAACCGTTGATTATTGCCCTATCTGCATTCGTGATCTCCCAGCCTATCCCCAGACGGTTCATCGCCTGATTTACTCACCGGGGCAAGCGGTGACCATACGCCGCGCTCACTGGGCGGGATTCAGTAACGATTACCAGAACGGTCTGAAGCTTGAACAGGGAGGAGGTCAGCAATGTCTCGATCTGTGAATCTTCGTAAAGAAGCCCGTGGGCGTGAGTGCACCGTTCGAATACCTGGTCACTGCACCTTCAACCCTGAAACCAGCGTACTCGCACATTATCGCCTTGCCGGAACCTGCGGTACTGGCAGCAAGCCCGATGATTTACAGGGGGCCATTGCATGTAACGGGTGCCACGATGTTATCGACGGCAGAGTTAAAACCAATGAATACACATACGAAGAATTGCGCCTGATGCATGCAGAGGGTGTATTTCGTACGCTCGCAATCTGGAAAAAAGAGGGTTTTATCTGATGGATCCGCAATTAATTGAATACGCCCGGATTGAGCTTACCTATGCACTGATGGATAACTCAGGTAAAACGAAAGGGCAGTTGCAGGCATTCTGTGAACATCCACCAGCAGATAAAGATCGCAATCCGCGCAAACCAATTCATGTTGTAGAACTGGATAACGGCCGGGGCGGCGTCCGGTGTGTAAAAGCTGAAAATAGCGCCGTCTATGTGCTGGAAACCCGAAGCCGCCGCAGGCCGCTGCCGCCAATTAACGATAATGAATTTTCTGCCGCACCGTGGCGCCGCGCAGTTAACATGCTTCCGGAGCATGAACAGGCATGGCTTCGTTATTGCTATGGGTTTGATCTTACGTTCCGTTATCAGACGATGATATGTGAAGCTATCTGGAATGGGCACCAGCACGCGCTGCCGCCTGGCCTGCTTAAGAAAACGAAAAAGCGCATTATTTCTCTCGTCTGGCTGGCTGTGCAGGAAGTGGCGGCGCAGCAGATGAACGACACATATAAGCAATATGCTGGCGCGTTGCTCGCTACACACCTGGGGGTTTCACGATCAACATGGTGTGAGGTTTATGCACCTCACTGGAAGATGCTGAAGAGCGCTGTGGAGTTGCTGGATCTTGAGTCGTTGAGTAGCGTTTTAGTCAGGATGCCTGAACCAAATTTTGAGGAAGATATAGGCTGACTATTGCAAAACCGAACAAAATAGCCGATATTTAAGGCTAATTTGGTATGTTGCCAAAATTGTACAAACCCGCTTAATTGCGGGTTTTTTGTTTTCGATCTGGTTTCTTGCAAATTTCTGAATGTAAAATCACCAATATTACTTAACACAGGTGAATTCATGAAAGAAAGTGAAGCGGATGCGCTCTACAATGAGATGTGCCGGATAGTCGGAGATGCGGTATTTATTCTTTGTGATACTGACATAGAAACGAAGAAGTACAATATTGCGAATGCGCTCAGAACGGCTTTATCTGGTGATCACGGTCACACTGAATACATGCGTAAAGCGATGGAAGCCGCAATCACTGTTCTGGAGCGGTAAACATCATCAAAACTTTCAAGCCCTGGTATATGCCTGGGTTTTGTATTCTACCGGATCAGATTTCAGCCGCTGGTGGATACTCACCGACGACAATTGCCGGGGATTGCATGGTTAGTTTCACTTATGTATCATCTCGCTCCCGGCCCTTTAGCTCAGTTGGTTAGAGCGTGCGACTCATAATCGCCCGGTCGCTGGTTCAAGTCCAGCAAGGGCCACCACACCGCCACTAGCTCATCGGGAAGAGCGACAACCTTGGTGTTGTAGTACGGGGTTCGAGGCTCCGGTGGCGGACCAACGCCGACTTAGCTCAGTAGGTAGAGCAACTGACTTGTAATCAGTAGGTCACCAGTTCGATTCCGGTAGTCGGCACCATTTGCGGGCATCGTATAATGGCTATTACCTCAGCCTTCCAAGCTGATGATGCGGGTTCGATTCCCGCTGCCCGCTCCAGTTTAAGCTTTTCGGTATGCGATGATGGGTTCCCCGGAGCGACTGAAAAGCAACCTCGTTTTGAATGGGCGCTGCTTTTTGCAAAATTGCTGCGTAAAAATACTGACCTTTGGGTTCAGCGCTCATCCAAAAGCATCTCGTTAAATTCCAGTTAACCTCGGGTGGTTTGTTGGATGAGATGCCTCTCTATTCAAGAAACCTCACTTCGGTGGGGTTTTGTTTTTTAAAGGCCTCGGCATTCGCCGGGGCTTTCTCATATTAAGGCCGCTGACAGGTCAATTTAGTGCGACGCCTTTCCCCGTTGCCGCTCCTGGATATTCGGGGATTTTTTATTCTCACACGGCGCCCCGTTCCGGAGGTGACTATGGAAAAACACGGAATAATTGAGCAAGCAATGAAATGGTTGGCTGTATACCTGCCGTCGGTTTATGCCGGGCTGACGGCTTTAGGGATTTCGGCATTAATGGATATAAGGGCTGGAAAGCCCAAAATCTATACAGCTACCGGGGCGCTGGTTTGCGGAATTGCAGCATTGGCAGTATCAGCAATTCTCGAATATTTGGGCCTGACTGCAAATTCCGGCGCATTCGTTGGCGGCATGATTGGTTTTATTGGCGCTGACCGATTGCGTGATATTGCCGTCGCGTTGTTTACCAAGCGTACCGGCATCAGCACAGAGAAAAGCGAATGAATAAATCACAGTTTCAAAAGGCGGCTAATATCAGCGCCGAATTAGCTGCGCGTTGGTTTCAGCCAATAGATGCGGCGATGGCTGAGTTTGGCATTACATCAATTGACGATCAGGCAATGTTTATCGCTCAGGTAGGTCACGAGTCCGGAGGTTTCTCTCACATTGTGGAGAACCTGAATTATTCGGCAGATGGTTTACTGGCTACATTCGGGAAATATTTCGACGCAGAAAGTGCTCAGGAATACGGCCGTACCCCTGAGCACCCGGCTAACCAGCAGGCAATTGCAAATATTGTCTACGCGAACCGAATGGGTAACAGTTTTCCAGGATCAAATGATGGCTGGAACTACCGCGGTCGTGGACTGATTCAGATTACCGGTCACGACAATTACCGGGATTGCGGCACCGGCCTCGGCACTGATTTGCTGCTGGTTCCGCAGCTACTAGAGCAGGACGAATACGCTGCTCGCTCTGCTGCGTGGTTCTATGCTGCAAAAGGCTGTCTGAAGCACTCCGGGGATGTCAAAGCCGTTACGAAAATTATTAACGGCGGCACTAATGGCCTCGATGATCGACAGGCGCGCTATGACAAGGCGAAATCGGTGCTTGTATGACGCCGTTGTTAGCGTTGCTGGGAAAATATTGGAAGCCGTTCGCGATCACTTTGCTGGTGGCTTTTTTGTTTTGGCGAGTGTTCGACGCGGGATATGAGTCGGCGGATTCTGCCTGGAAGCAGCAATGGCTACAGCGGGATCTTGCCGATTCAACCGCGACTTTACATCGAGAGGTCGCAGAGCGTGCCGAAGAACGGCGGCGACAGCTGGTGGTGGTGGAGGAGCGAAAACGTGCAGATGACGAACTGGCGAAAGTACAGGCCAATGTTGATGCTGCTAATCGTGCTGGTGACGGCCTGCAGCAACAACTCGCCACATTACGCAGGCAACTCGCAAGAAGTGAAACCGGCCGCATTTCCGCAATTGCAGCAGCAGGCGCGACAAAAGCCGAGACCACCCGAGTGCTCGCCGAGTTGCTTGGCGAATCTGACAAAAGAGCGGGAATCTATGCGAAAGAGGCTGATGAACGCTATGCAGCAGGATCAAGCTGCGAACGAACCTACGACAAAGTGATCTCAAGCAAAGAAAATGAATAAATTCATGTTATGAGGCATGAAGAACATTGTTTTTCAAGAAATCTCCCCAAGATTTCAAATTGCCTTAGAAATGCTAGGGCGAATATGGAGATCGATAATGTTAGAAGGTTATTTCTGGGAAAGTGAAGGTCGTGAAAAAGTTCAACGTCTGCTGGCAGTTCAGGCAGCGCTTGAAATTGCTAAACATTGTGTGGGTAACGCTCAGCAGGCTGTGTATTCCAAAGCTGACGATGATTTGACCAATGTAGCGAAAGAAATTTCAAATTTGGCAGATGCAATTCAGGCTGCTCTAAATAAGTAAGAACACATCTTCTTCTAACCGCCTTCGGGCGGTTTTTTTACGCCTAAATTCATGATCAAAACCTTTATCTGCGTCGCCAGCGGCCCGTCGCTGACGGCGAACGACTGCGCACTGGCCTCTGGCTCCGGTTATCCGGTCATCGCGGTTAATTCGAGCTGGAGGGCAGTGCCAGACTGCCAGCACATCTACGCAGCCGATTTCACCTGGTGGGATCATTACCACGACTCGCTGGAAACCAGCGCGGAACTCTGGACTCAGAGCAAGCGGGCGCACGCCCGGTACGGCGTGAAGCTTTTCAACCCATCAGATAACGGCCCGTTCAACTCCGGGCAGCGTGCCATTCAGCTGGCTGCACACCTCGGCGCAGAGAGGGTGATTCTTCTCGGCTACGACTGCACCCTGGCGAACGGCGCACACTGGCATGGCCGCCACCCTGCAACGATGCACAATCCGGTACCGCGCGAAGTAGGGCGCTGGCACTCCGACTTTTCTTCTCTCGCTGGTGCTTTGCCGGGCGTGGAGATTATCAACGCGTCACGCGAGACCGCGCTGACTTGCTTTAAACGTTTACCACTTGAGGCGGCACTTTATGCCTGGAAAACTGTACTTCGACGGGATGCACGGCATCGGTGACAATATTAACCAGCGCTGTTTCATCAAAGCGCTGGTGCAAAAAGGCCACGAAATCTGGCTGAAAACACCATTGCCGGAAATTTACGCCGGAATTTCTAACCTCCACTTCGTTCACGCCAACTCGCCTCTGCGCACCCAGAAGAAAAGCGAGCAGTCTTCCACCGTGATGTTCGAACGCGAACCGCCAGGCATACCGCGCACCAGAATTTTTTACGGGAACGGTCACCTGCAGTCGGGCAGCATCTTCGACGCGATGGAACAGCAGTTCGGTACCGCGCCAGCGTGTATGGATTTACCCAGCTATACATCTGCAGATATCCGAGTTCCGGCGGGTAAGCCGGTGGCAGTGATTCGCCCTACAACGGAGCGAACCGAATGGCATAACGCAAGCCGTGGCCCTCTGAATCAATACATTGACGACGTGGCGCGTCGCCTGGCTATCTGCGGATATCACGTCATCAGCGTTGCCGATGTCCAGGAGGGGAAGGAATGGATCCCCGACGGTGAGCCATTCGCTCACCAGAAATTCCACCATGGCGAACTGACTATCTGGCAAATGCTGGCGCTGGTGGAGCGTGCCGACATCGTACTGACAGGGCCCTGCGTCATCATGCACGCGGCGCTGGCCTACCAGAGACCGATGATTTGCCTCGCTGGTGGCAATGGCGGCAATAACCACCATCTGAAGGTAACCGATCCACGCTGTATGGATTTGTCCCGTGCTTTATTCGTCTACCCGGACCGATATTGTCATTGCCAGGAAATGATCCACGACTGTGACAAAATGATCACCGGACTGCCAGAAAAGGTGGAAGGTTTCATCACCACGGTGCACCAGCAGGCACGCAGGCGGAACGCAGCATGAAACGTTTTTCTCAGGAAATTAAGAGCGGTCTGGTCTGGCTGCCTGAACTCGGTATGGGGCGTTATCCGGTACCAAAAGATCGTCCCTATGATGCAGAGTATTTCTCCCGGTACCAGGAGCTGGCCGACACGGACCTCGGACGGGAACTGACTGAGGCGCGTATTCGGCTGGTGGCACGGCACTATACCGGGCCGGTTCTCGATGTGGGGATTGGTGCAGGGCAATTTGTCACAGCGCGGCCGGAGACTAAAGGGTTCGACGTCAACCCTGCAGGCGTTGAGTGGCTGAAAGAGCGCGGAGCGTGGGGGAACCTCTACCGTGATCGTTATTCTGCCCTGACGTTCTGGGATAGCCTGGAACACATCGACCGCCCGGATATCGCCGTCGGGCGAGCGGAAAAATGGGTATTCGTCTCGGTACCGATCTTTTCCGGTGCTGAGCACGTCATTCGGTCCCGCCATTTCCGCCGGGATGAGCACATCTGGTACTGGACCCACGACGGGCTGGTGGCCTGGTTCGTCGAGCAGGGTTTTGAGCTGGTGGAAAGCAACGGAATTGAGACGCAGCTCGGGCGAGAGGGTATCGGCAGTTATGCGTTTGCCAGGATAGAATAATCTCCTTAAATCAAGGAGGTTTTCATGTGGCATACAATATACAACTGGCCGTGGGCGACTATCTGGTCGGCGATATCAGCGATATTCACCGCAGCGGCTGTTGGTGTGGCAGGTTGGGCGATTTTCCGGTGGAAAAAGCAGGACGAGTTAAGAGTGAAGCTTGATTTTAAAAAATCGGTAACACAGTACGCTTATGCGCTTACTCATATGTCGAAAGTTAACAAGGAAGAGTTACGGAGTCTGTACGGCAAATGTTCTTTTGATTGGATGGCGTGTGAGGGTCTCCTGAAATCGAATAAAGTAGTATTTGATAACTGGAAAGGTCTTGTGGATAAGCACATGGACTATATGGATGGGAAGCCTGTTGCCAAAAAATTGATGCTTCACTGTACTGCAATTATGGATGAAAAATTTGTATTCAAATAAAAGCCGGGTTTCCCTGGCTCTGCTTTAGAACAGCAGCCACTACAGGGTGTCATTACGATGGCGCCCGATAGTGATTGTTAAAGCCGTAATGGTACCCGCCGCGCACCCAGCGCATTGATCGTTACTGCTTTTTTATCAGAGAGCGGAGATATGACCGAGAAACTAAAAATCGTCTATCGACCGTTAAAGGATTTAACCCCATACGCCCGCAACGCCCGAACGCATGACGATCGGCAGGTGTTGCAGCTTGTGGCCAGCATTGAGGAATTTGGCTGGACGAACCCGATACTTATTGATGAACACGGTGAAATTATTGCCGGACATGGCCGGGTGCTGGCCGCCGAGCAGATAGGAATTGCTTCCGACCCCACGATTACGCTTTCGGGGCTCAGCAATGCACAAAAGGAGGCATATCGGATAGCTGATAACAAGCTTCCTCTGAATGCGGGCTGGAATGGCGAGCTACTTAAGCTGGAAATCGAGGCATTGCAGGACATTGAGTTTGATGTCGGGCTGCTGGGATTTAGCGATCTGGAGTTAGGCGATATTTTGGGCGTTGAACCAGACGACCCGAATGATCACTGGGTGGGAATGCCGGCATTTGACCAAGAGAACAACAACGGCGTCCGGCAGATTATCGTGCATTTCGAAACGGATGCTGACGTTGCGCTGTTCGCCCAGCTTGTTCAGCAGCAGATCACGGCAAAAACGAAATATATCTGGTACCCGGAACATAAACGGGAATCCACGGTGAATAAGGCATACATCAGCGATGAATCCTAATTACCCGATTTATATTGTCAGTAAAGGCCGGGCTGATACGCGCATGACAGCGAAAGCGCTGGAGCACATCGGTGTACCGTATCACATTGTGATCGAGGAGCAGGAGTACGACCAGTACGCCGCTGTCATCGATGTGAAGAATATTCTGGTGCTCGATAAGCAATACCAGCGTGACTATGACACCTTTGACGATCTGGGGCTGACTAAAAGCGTCGGTCCGGGTGCGGCGCGGAATTTTGCGTGGGATCACTCGATAGCCAACGGATTCGCCTGGCACTGGGTTATGGACGACAACATCCGTCACTTTTTCCGTCTGCATCAAAACAAGCGGATCCGCGTGGGTGACGGAACCATTTTTCGCTGTATGGAGGATTTTGTGCAGCGGTATGAAAATGTGGGAATGGCGGGACCGAATTACGCCATGTTTGCCCCGGAGAGGGACAAGCTACCGCCCTTTGTTACCAATACCCGCATTTACTCCTGCAACCTTATTCGCAACGACCTCCCGTTTCGGTGGCGGGGGCGTTACAACGAGGATACGGATTTATCGCTAAGAATGCTGAAAGCGGGCTGGTGTACGGTCCAGTTCAATGCGTTTCTTCAGCAAAAAATCCAGACGCAAAAAACAAAGGGTGGAAACACCGCGGAGTTTTACGCGAAAGAGGGAACTTACAACAAAAGCAAAATGCAGGTTGAGATGCACCCTGATATTTCCCGTATGACGCACCGCTTCGGTCGGGTTCATCATTATGTGGACTATCGGGGGTTCAAAAAATTGCGTCTTCGACTGAGAGAGGATTTAGAACTGCCTGCCGGCACAAACGACTACGGAATGGTACTCCATATCAAATCGTAGGGGTGTTTATGTTCGTTCGTGAAAAAGTAGAGGCGCTGGCCGCCCGTCGCCTGACGGAACAGCAGATTGCAGACGTACTCGATATCGATATGGACGAACTGAGGCAGGACAGGGAGAGGCTAGCGCTATTTCGCGAGGCCATCCGTATCGGGACGGCAAAAGGCGAAGCTGAATTACGGGGGGCGTTATACAAACGTGCCCGTAACGGTGACGTATACGCCTATAACGAGCTGATGAGGCTTTCGCGCAGTAAGGACAGTGATTGATGAGCAAACCCGACTGGAAGGAGCTGCAATCTCAGTTTGCTGCCGCTCACGCCAGTACGGGAATAAAGCTGAAAGACTGGTGTGAAAAGCAGGGATTGGTTTACGACACAGCCCGCCGCTACATAAAAAAATCTGCGCAAAATAATGCGCAAAAAAAAACTGCGCAGACAATTGAGCAGAATCCTGATAAAGCCGCTCCAGAACAGGGGAAGGGAAAGAGAAGGGCGGTAAAAAACTGCGCAAAACCAGATCCCGTAAGATCCCCTTTTTGCGCAGATCTCTCCGATAAAGAAAAACTGTTCGTTTCCTACTATCTGGAGTGCCGAAATAAGTACGAGGCATACAGGAAGGCAGGTTATACAGGAGGCGAGAGAAACGCCCGGATGCTGTATCGCAAGCCATCGGTAGCGAGAGCCATAAATCAGGGCATCGAACAGTTAAGCGAGCAGGCCATATTAAATGCGCAGGACATTCTCAGGCACTGGCATGAAATAGCGATTGCCGATCCCGCTGAGATTTCTCAGATGCGCCGTGTGTGCTGCCGCTACTGCTGGGGATTCGATAACCGCTATCAGTGGATTGACGAAGATGAATATGACAAGGCTGCCGCCAAAGCTGCGAAGGACAGCAAACCACCTCCGGATCCGTCTGGGGGATTTGGTTTCGTAGCTAACGACGATCCCAACCCAGATTGTCCGAAATGCGCGGGTGAGGGCATCGAAGATGTTTTCCTTGCTGATACGAGGGATTTAGTTGGCCCGGCGCGTCGACTCATTGCCGGGGTGAAGAAAACCAAATTTGGCATCGAGGTCATGACGCGTGACCAGGACGCTGCACTGAAAAACCTCGCAGCATTCCACAATCTGGCCTCCAGCGAGCAGGAAAGAGAACTTCGGTTACTTGAAATCGAACGTGTCCGCCTGAGCAATGAAAAAATCAAAGCCGAAATCGAAAACCTCCGCAATGGGGCGAACGGTAACGAGCAGATCATTATTCACAATTCGCTGAAGCCGCCAGGCGCTGAATAAGCAGGGTGTATCGTGGCGGAAATTTTCTTACCGGAATTACATTCCGAGCAATTGCGTGTCTGGACGGAAGGTTCTGAACACCGATACAACGCTATTCGTTGTGGCCGACGTTGGGGCAAAACCGTAATGCTGGTCGATATAGCAGTGAGCTATGTCACCAATAAATTCGTCATACCGGGTACAAAGAGGTCAATAGCCGGACGCGTGGGGATCTTTACCGCGCAATATCGCCAATATCAGGAAATCTTTGACGAGCTGGTCGAATATCTTAAGCCGCTGATCAAAACGCAGTCGCGCAGTGAAAAGCGAATCCTGCTTAAGAACGGCGGCAAAATTGACTTCTGGGTTACTGACGATAACAAACTGGCCGGGCGTGGCCGTAAATACCACTGCGTCCTGATCGATGAAGCCGCTTTTACCAAATCACCGGAAATGCTGGAAGAAATCTGGCCCCGCGCTATCAAGCCAACGCTGGTGGATTATCGCGGTCGCGCCTGGGTGTTTTCCACTCCTGACGGTATAAACGATCAGAACTTTTTCTACGCCATCTGTAACGACCCGGCTCACGGCTTCCATGAGCATCACGCACCGTCTTCATCAAACCCTCACCTTCCTGCAGATGAACTTGCGGAAATAGAGAGGACGACAGATCCCCGCGTATGGCAGCAGGAATTTCTGGCCAAGTTTATCGACTGGTCGAAAGAAGCGCTGCTGGACGTGAATAAGCTGCTGGTGGATGGATTGCCTGTTGAGATGCCAAGCTCCTGCGACGTGATATTCGCGGTGATGGATACAGCGCTCAAAGGCGGTACTGAGAACGACGGCACTGGCGCAGTGTACTTCGCTTATGAGCAAACGTATTCCGAGCCACGCCTGACCATCATCGATTGGGACGTAACGCAGATTAAAGCGTCTCTTTTGCCGGAGTACATGCCTGGCGTTTATGACAACCTCGAACGTCTGGCGAAGCTATGCCGTCCGCGATTGGGAAGCCAGGGCGTGTTCATGGAAGATGCCGCTATGGGTGCCATCCTGAACCAGAAAGCAGAGACAGAGGGCTGGCAAATGCAGCCTATCAAATCAGCACTGACAGGGAAGGGAAAAGACGAACGTGGCGTTTTGGCGTCCGGTCATCACTGGCAGGAGAAAGCAAAAATAGCGAAACCTGCATTCGATAAAACGGTTGAGTTCAAGAAAAAGACCGCTAATCACCTCTGGCGTCAGATAGCTGGTTTCCACCTGGCTGATCCCAAAGCGCACAAACGCGCAGACGACCTTTTCGATTGCTACACGTATGGCCTGATCATCGCGTTCGGGAACTACGAAGCACTATAGACAGGAAGCCCCATGGCAGAGATTCAGATTGACGCGGCTCTCAGCTCTGCGCTGGCGAAGATACTGGAGTCTGAAGAAATTCAACCCGGTACCGACGTCGGTTATGAGGTCTGTAAGCTGCTCTGGCAGTTCCACCCGCTCGGCGGGAAACTCGTTGAAAAACCCATCTCAATGGCGATGTGTAAGCCCCGGCAATACAGCGTTGATACTGACCCGGATGAACGTGTTGTTCGCCGCTTCCAGGAAGTTTGGGAACGCATGGAGTTGAACGAGAAAATAAAAAATTTCTTCTTCATCTCCCGGTGTTACGGGGCCGCGGCGATCGGAGTGGGAACGACGTCCACATCATGCAAGGAACCGTTGCCGACATTTGGGCTTACCGAGGATGAGGTGTATGTGAACGTCTGGGATCCATTGAATGCTGCAGGCTCGATGGTGACAGACCAGAATCCGAATAGCCGGTATTTCCAGAAGGCCAACGATGTCCTGAAAATCAGCGGGAAAAACTGGCATTCATCCCGAACTCTGAAGGTTTTCAACGGCACGCCAATCTACCTGGAGTATCAGAATTCAGCGTTTGGCTTTACTGGCCGCAGTGTGTTCCAGCGTGTTCTGTATTCGATGAAATCGTACGTCGGAACGATGGTTGCTAACGATCTCGTGAGCCAGAAAGCGGGCGTGCTGGTGGCGAAGGTTCAGCAGAACGGTTCAGTGATGAACGGAATCATGGCTGCAGCTACCGGGAAGAAACGCGAATTCGTTAAAGAAGCACGGAATAAGGGCGTTTTGAATATCACCCCGAGTGAGGATATCGAATCCCTAAACTTGCAGAACATCGATAAAGCTCTCACCACATCCCGCGACAGCATCATTTCTGATATCGCCTCAGGCAGTGATGTGCCTGCGATCCTCATCAAAGAGGAGGCGTTTTCCAAAGGCTGGAGTGATGGGGCGGAGGATTCAAAGGCGATCAGCCAGTATATCGACGGCGTTCGCCAGCTTATCGAACCTGTGATGGATTATTTCGAGCGTCTTGTCCAGTACATCGCCTGGAGCGAAGATTTTTACAACTCCCTCAAAAACGATTATCCGGACATCATCACGGAGGACTACCAGACAACGTTCTTCATGTGGCGTCGGGAGTTTACTGCGAAGTGGCAGGAACTCGTCGAAGAATCCCCGGATAAACGTCGCGAAGCGGACAGTAAGGTGATTCAACAGGCTAAGGACCTCTTCACGGCGTTGACCGCCAATATCGATCCAGAAAACCGGGCAATTGTCGCTGATTGGCTGTCGAGTGTTGTCAACGCCACTCAGACATACGGTGACGTCCCTCTCATCATCGATACAGAAGCGCTGGCGAATTACGTACCGCCGCCACCACCTCAGGAGCAACCGAATGGCAACAATCAGCCGGGCGGGGAAGAAGAGGAGGGTTAAAAGCCTCTATGAGGTGCTTACCGACGCTGTAAATTACTACGTCAACAACGGTTGGGATTCAGAGAAATCTTTGCTCGAGTGGAGCCGCAAATTGCGCGTCGCGGCCACGCGGGAATCGCCCAGCCCTGAAGTCGCCCGGAAGCACCTCACCGCAATATACAGCCGCCTCGTCGTTGATGGTGGTGCACTGAAAGACCAGCCGCCAGACGGTCCCACGAAAGTCACCCTCGATAAGCTGAAGCCGCAGTTCCGCGAAGAACTCAATAAAAGGATCTTTTCCAGCGCCAACCTGATTCAGCTGAACCGGGACCAGGCGATTGAGCGCACGGTGCAGCGTTTTCAGGGGTGGGTGACATCGATACCGCCGGATGGCGTTAGCGAAATCGACAAAAACGCACAGAAACAGGCGATTCGAAAATCGGTTTCCGATCTCGACTTCATCAGTCGCCGGGTAGCGATAGACCAGGGCCATAAACTTGCCAGCAATGTGAAATACCTGCTTTCAGTGCAGAGCGGGGCTATCGCCTTCAGGTGGCATTCGAACTGGCGGCGGCCCGGTTACGACTATCGAGTTGACCATAAAGACCGCGACACGCTGATTTACCTCCTGCGCGGCTCATGGGCCGTGGAACAGGGTCTGATCAAACCAGTGCACGGTTTTTACGACGAAATCACTGCGGCCGGCGAAGAGGTTTTCTGCAGCTGCCAGGTATTCCCGATTTATGCGCCTCAAAAACTGCCCATCGAATTTTTAACGGAGAAGGGAAAACGTGAATTTAACAGAGCTTGAATTAGCGCAGCGAATACGGGATGGCACAGCACCGTCACCCATGAAGTTTTCGAACATGTGGCTGGTGAACCTGCGCATTACGGGTACCGGGCTGGCGTACCGTTCCGGGCTGAAAGAACACGTCTGGCGTGATCCGAAACTCTACCTTAACGATGAGTTTTTGCAGCGGTGTAACGGCTTGCCCGTCATTGCCAATCACCCTGACGAAGCGATCCTCACCGAGGACGACTTTACCGAACGTATCGTTGGCTCCGTCATGCTGCCTTACATACGTGGGGATGAGGTCTGGGCTGTCTGCCGCATTTATATACGCGACATTGTGGACCAGATAGCCACTGGCAAGGTCTCCACGAGCCCATCTGTCGTATTCAACAACGCATCAGGAAATGTGGAGGTGCAGGACGGAGACACGAATTTCTTAATTGAAGGCGTGCCTTTCCTGCTCGATCACATCGCCCTGGTAACAGAGGACCACGGCTCTTTGGGAGTGTGGGACAAAGAAAAGATCCCCACAGGGGTCGAGGTTTCCAACAAAACAGGTGACATAGATATGGACGAGAAACAGCTCGAAGCGTTTCAGACGATGCTTGCAAAAGCGGTAGGCGATGCAATGGGCGGTGTTAACCAGGGCATCCAGCAGTTAACCGCTCGCATGGACTCTCTGGAGCAGGGGTATAAAGCCCGCGCCGACGCAGATGATGAAGCGAAACGCCAGGCGGATGAAAAGGCCAAAGCGGACGAAGAAGAACAGAAAAAGGCTGATGCCGCTGCAGAGGAGCAGCGTAAGGCTGATGAGGCAGAAGCGCAGAAAAAAGCCGATGAGGAAAAGGCCAAAGCCGATGAAGCTGCGGAAGAAGAGAAGCGTAAAGCCGATGCGGAGGAAAAAGAGCGCAACGATGCAGCGATGAGCGAAGCGCAAGCAAAAGCCGACTCTGCGTATACCTCGTTAGGCAAGCGTGCTCCTGAACCGTTCTCTGGTGAAAAAGCGCTGGATTTCCGTAAACGCGCTTTGATCGCAATGCAGAAACATTCACCTCAGCATGCGGAAGTCAACATCCGAGCAATCGCAGACTCTGCAACGCTTTCCGTACTGGAGGATGCGATTTACGGAGCTGCCCGTAAAACCATCACCGAAGAGATGAACAACACTCAGGGCCAGCTTCACAAACGTGTACGCAGCGATGAAGCAGGTCGTCGTATTACTGAGTATGCCGGTGATCCAAATGTCTGGTTAGCGGCCTTTAAAACCCCGCCGCGCCGTGTTGCTAAATTCTACACTCAAGGAACCATGAACAATGTCTGATATCACTTTTAACCCATTTAAAACCCAAGGTTCACCGACAGGCATGTTCAACGTCGAGTCGCGTGGCCTCGTTCAGGGTGATGCGCAAGATGATCCTGCGATTCGTCTGCAACTTTGCTCAGGCTCCTGGTCTGGTACCGATGCAGTTTGGGCTGGTGTTGGTGCAATGGAATGCATCGCCACTGATGCAGCCAACATCGCTGGCTCAAATATGAAACCTGCTACTGCCTCGGTGTGCAACGCGTTCATCGTTTCTAATCAGGCATACCACGGCATTATCACTGCAGGGAATAACGTTCCCTTGTATGTCGGTAACGGTTCGGTGCACTACTACCGCGTTGGCTCAGGTGCTCGTATCCCTCTTCCGGTTAGCGCTGCTGTGGCTGCGCTGGCGACTGGCAACGACGCAGTTGGCGCGGATGGTTTCGTTTGGGACCTGACGAACAACATCATTGATGTTTACTCCAGCGCGACCTCTGCCAATCCGAAACTGGATATCAAACTGCTGATGGTTTCCCAGAAAGGGAACCTGACAGTGAAGAAAAACACCGATGGTACGGTTGTCTGGGAAAATGACAAACCGTGCGGCCTGTTCTTGATTTAAGGAGTATTTAATGAGCGCATTCGCACCTGCGATTACCACGGTATCGCCTTCCATGATGCTTCCGGAGATTGTCATGCAATACAGCATGGCTTCCGGCGCATTCGACATTCTTTCTGGCGGAGCACCGACCGTTAAAATCGGCTCCAACGATCTGGTTGTTTACCAGCGCTTCCTGCGTGCTCGCACCCAGGCGCATGTCGGCCAGTCCCTGCCGGGCCAATTGCCTTCATCATCCATCGTACCGAGCTACGACCAGATGATGACTTATCGTATTTCAACCCGTTCCCAGTACAGCTATCTCGATACAGAGGCAGCAAGCGCGTGGGGGTATTCGTTAAACAACGGGCTGCAGCTGGCGAACCGACAGGGGCATGCCCAGACACTCCGTAACATGCTGTTGTACGGTGTGAAAGCATCCAATAACGAAGGCATCACTAACTCACCGAACGCGGTGACCGTGAACCTCGGCAGCGACAGCCAGGGTAACGATTCCTACACGACCTGGGATTCAGGTGAAATGTCGAAATTTATCCTCAGCACCATTGCGAATCAGAAGACTCAAATGTTGCTGCTTGGTCAGACACTTACCACCGTCGTTCTGTGCCCACAACGCTTTATGAAAGCATTGGAATGGACGGGTATCGTTGAGCTTACCAGTTACCAGCGTCCTGGTGGTGGTACTCAGACGGTTGGCGGACTCGTTAAAACAATCGCGGGAGATGCGAGCGGTGACGACGTTATTTTTTGTCAGGATGACACGCTGATCGGCAAAGGAGCAGGCGGTACCGACCTGATTGTTATCACTAACCCGGAAATTGTCGTGCCGGAAGCACGTCAGGACATCAATACCAACATCTTTGCGACCCTGATGCCAAACCAGCAGGCCGTAAATGTCATGTTCACTGACGTCGCAGCGCCAACAGAAATCCCGTCTCCGATGCCGGACGGCGGTATTACCACGCTGTACACCGAGCGAGCGACACCGGGCTGGAACTTCCGTCCAGAAGGCGTGACGCTGCTTTCTGCAAAATATTCTTAATCCGGTTCTAATCCGTGCCTTTTGGGGAGCTTTGGCTCCCCATTTTTATGAGGAAATTCCATGAAATTATTCATCGCCAACTGCTCCAGCCAGCCACATATGTTCAATTACAAAGTGCCGGAAAAAAGTCAGTCTTTTGCTGTAAAAATCCTGGCCGGTTCCCAGCACCAGCTCGAAAACAACGCTGATGTGATTAACCATATCATCAAGCAACATGAGCCTTACGGGTTCCAGCGCTGCGACAAAGTGGATAAGAATTTTTCCGGTATTTGTTATTCCATCGACAAACCAGTAACGGTGGGACGTATCGAAGAGAACCACGAGCAGAAAGTGGAAAACCTTGATGACATGTCACAGCAAATCCTCGAAGCCAACGCGGTTTCGCTTAATAACACCGTTGATAACGTTGTCATCCAGAACGGCGAAAAGCCGAAGGATGACGGGGTTCAGATCGAGATCGTAGGTGAAGCCGTTAATCAGGATCAGGCGAACCCACCGAAACTGAATAAAACCGTGAAGGTGCAAAAATAATGACCATACGCCCGACGCTCGACGGTTATATCCGTTTCGTTCGTGGCGTGATGGGTGTTCCTGACACTGCTATTTCTGACGATAACCCGACGCTGGAGTGTTGTTTTCAGTCAGCGCTTGAGTTGATCCCGAAACAGCTGGGGCTGGAATGTCTGCCCATTATCTACACGAACACCGTGTATAACGCTGGCGGCTCTCTGCTGTTGCGCTATGCCATCGATACACCACCCAGCACTTACTTCGCTGACCTGCGTAAAAACCTTGGGCTGAATAATGCCGTTTACGGGCTCGTAAACTCTGCTGCAGATCAGGGCACCTCTGGTTCCATGACAATCAGTGATGCTCTCAGCAACCTCTCTCTCGCTGACCTGATGCTGATGCAGGATCCGTATGGCCGGGCCGCCGTAGCGGTGCTGATGGAAATGGGTTCGCTCTGGGGGTACACGCCATGAAAGTCTGCCTGGGCGTCATCGATATTCCTTACGACTACGGCGACAGCTCCGCAACTACCTACGAGGTCGCTGAAGACCTGCAGGAGCGCTACAAGCTTTTCACCCATTTCTGGGACCTTCACCAGAAGGAAATTATTCCTGAAGTGGGTGAGGCGCTGGCCTGGGCGATAGTCAACCACATCCAGTACGGTGCGCCGATGCCGGGCGGCGAGCTGCTGGGAGAAACCATGAAGGCGTTCAACGTTTTCCTCGAGGGCGAGGAAATGGCGGGGCTGTCCATTGATGGCGTACCGACACAGGCGGCGCTTGAGGGGAAAAACTCTCGTCTGAAAATTGAGCGTGGCGAACGCCGGCCTTCGTTCATCGATGGCGGCCTTTTCAAATCCTCCTTTGTCGCATGGATAGGTAACGATGCCGAGTCTTGATGAAATTGCCGCGAATACCGGCACCCAACTTTCAACCGTTCTTCAGGCTGCAGTCGAAACGATTTCATCCGGGCAGGAGATCACCTTTCGACTCTACGTCCGCCAGGTGCTGCCTTTGGATGGTTTCGTCTACTGGATAAACGCGGCGATTGTCGACCCGGACGAACTCGAAAGGATGGGGATCAACAATCCTCTGGTGGCGACAATCAAAGGCAGTTTGCATCGCCAGGTGGTAACTGAACAAAATGCCACTGCCTCGCGGGACGTCAATAACATCATATTCACACCCATAGAAAAGGCCGACGATTTCAACGTTGAGGATCCGAATGCCATCTACCTTGGGGAATACGAGGGCACGCAGTTTGCCTTCTCCCGCATGGAAAGTCGGTACACGCAGTCTGGAATTTTCCATTATCGGGGAATGGCTATTTTTCCGACCATGCGCTCGCAGATCATCGATAGCCCGGACGATATCAGCGATGAACAGATTATCTCGAACAGCACCCCCATCTGGCTGGCTCTGAAGCAGTTCGCCACGGTTTACCCATCCTTTCTGGTTCCCGCCAACCTGAAGCCGCCTTATATCGCCGCCGACGTGCGCGGGACCATTCCCCTGCAACTGGCTCCGGCCACTCGCGGAGGTCATCGGTACCAGTTTGCTCAGGATTCAGTGCGCGTGACGCTCTACGGGTTCAGCAATCAGATGGCGCTCGAGTTCGTCGATTTCGTGGTGAACAAGGCGCTGGAAGATGAGGAGTTTGGCATCACCAACATCCCGATCGTCAGTGACGCCAAATCGAACCAGGTCGAAATCAACGCCCTGGCGAAGAAAAAAATCGTGGATTTCGACGTGAACTACTACCAGGCCACGACGCGAGACATATCGCAACAGCTTATCAAAGAAGTCATTTTTAACTACGAGGTCCGATAATGAGCTACAACATCGTTACTGTGAACGTCTCGCAGACGATTGGCGCCACGCCGTCGAATTTGCAGCAAATGTCAGCCGTTCTTTCCTTCGGCGCAACCTTTCAGGAAGCGGGTAAGCCGGTGCTGTTAACTCAGCCTTCCGATATTTCAGATTTAGTTAACAACCCAATTTCCTCACTGACGGCGGAAGCGGCTTCGTTCGGTTCTGACTTTACTCTGGTCTTACCGTTTACGAATTCCATAAACCGGGACCCGGGGAGTGAAGTTCAGATAACTATTCAGAAGTGCTCTCCAAACACATGGAACGGGACGCACCTCGCGACTGTCGTTGACAGCAAAACCCTTAGCTGGACAGTTCCTGGGTCAACGCTGGACGGGCAGCCAACGACGGTCGGGACATTCTCTCTCATCGGTAGTGAAGCGCTGGTCACTGCAGTAGACACCTTTTTTGCCCAGGGTAACTCTGTTGGCACCTATCTCCTGGAGCTGGGGTATCAGGATGATCTGCCTAAGAATGAGGTGGCCGCACTCAAAACCTACATGCAAGAGCCCCTGAAGCGCTTTTACGCTTACCTGGTCCCGGAAAACTGGAAGGCTAACGCTGACTTTATCAACCTCGCGAAACTCTACACTGCGAACGAAGCGAAGCAGTATTTCTTCGTGCTGGAAGACACGCCAGACGATACCAACTACGTCACGCCGTATGCCGGTATCAAATCCATCATCGCGATGGCCGATGATACTTACCCGGTAACGAACGCCGCGGCGGCGGCTATGTGGAATCTGGTATCCGCGTCGCCGTCTGAAATTAACAAAGTGCCACCAATGGCGTTCCGCTACCTGCAGGCGGTAAACGCGAACGCTGCGAAGGCAAGCATCCTGACCACGATGGTGAAGCAGAATATCAACTATGTGGACACAGGCGCGGAGGGCGGCATTTCGAACACCATGCTGGTGAAAGGGGTCACCAGTGACGGTAATGACATGACCTACTGGTACAGCGTGGACTGGGTGCAGATCAACGTCGATATGATGCTGGCCAACGCTGTCATCAACGGCAGCAACAACCCGATTAATCCGCTGTATTACAACCAGGATGGTATAGACCGTCTGCAGCAGGTTGCCCAGGGCGTCTTTAATACTGGCGTTTCCTATGGGCTGGTCAACGGCCAGACTCCGGTGAACGCGGTACCGTTCAAAACCTACGTCAAAAACAACCCTAACGATTACGGTATTGGCCGTTACGCGGGTCTGTCAGCCACATACACGCCGATGCGCGGGTTCGTGGAAATCATCTTCAACATCAACGTGACAATGCAGCTTTCCTAAGGAGTTGAACCGTGCCGAATCCAATGATCCCCGTTGGCGTGCTTAACCGCGTCCGCGCAAGTATTAAATTCTCTGATCATCCTGAGCTGAATGTGTCGGCTTCCTATCTGGCGAAAGAAGGGGTTGAGCTGGTATTTCAGGGCAACATGACAGATTTTCTCCCGGTGATGACGGGAGCCGTTCAGTCGCCGCAGCCGTACATGATCATGCAGGCAAAAGTTCACCTGGTACGTAGCCAGGCGCTGGGTGCGCAGTACAAAACTCAGTGGGAAACCAATACAGCGATCGGAGACGCGAAAGTCTACTCCGATAGCTCAACCTTTGGTGATTTTGAGGTCCTCAATACAGCGATCACAAACGTGCAGGACATGAGCTTTGCGGGTGGCCAGCCGGGCGTCGCGATCACCATCACCGGAACCTATTACATCAACTCGGAAATGTGGGACCTGTAATGAAAATTTCTCGAAATATGCACCTGATTATCCCGGTTGAAACGGAAATGGGTAATGCCTACATCCACGCTGCGCCCATTTCGAAGGAAGTGTACAGGGAGCATTTCTTCGTTCTCAGCAAAACCTTTTCTGCCATTTTTTCAGAAGGCCTGGGTGTTGTGGCCGGTCCTCGCGTCGCTTACCTCATGCTTGAGAGTATCTGCAAAAAGGACGAGATCTGGGAAGGGGCTACGGGGGTGCGCAATACCCTGGTGAACGAGATTATACGCCTCTCCAACCTGGTGTACCCCGTCGAGGGTAAGGGCTGGGATACCAAACCCCTTGAAGTGGCGCTGGAGCGCGAAATTGTCGATCTCGACGAGGTAATCGGCGAGCTGGTTTTTTTTACATGCGTCTCGTCGATAAACAAACCCGCACAGGCGAAAGGGCTGATGGAGCAGGTCAATGGAATGTGGAACAGTCAAACCTCGTTCTCGAATGTTACGGACTGGATGCGTTCATTGCTGACATTGAAGCCTGCAGACAGTTCTGGCGAGACGGGGAGCACATCATCAGCAGTATCCTCGACTACTCAGCCGCAACCGGATTCTCAGAAATCTGGACAGATAGCGGGCTAAACCTGAAAACAGCAGCTCAGCTCCGCGAGCTGCTTAAATTTAAAGAGCCACGAGGGATGATCTGATGGCAGGTGATCAGTTGCCCGTCCTGACTCTCGATATCGACGAGTCAAAAATTACCGCTCTGAACGAAATTTCAGAGAAATTCAAAGCGGCGTTTGCGATCGGTCCTGGCGGGTTCCCGGTGCCGCAAACAAATCGACCGCCAGCCATTCCAACACCTGATCCTGCAAAGGACAAAAATAAAAAAGGTGATGATGGCGCCTTTGATAAATTCTTAAAAAACCTGAACAAGGAGGCTCAAGGAACCCTCAAGACGTTCGGTCTGATCAACAAAACGCTCGGTGCCACTACTTCCACGCTTAAGGGACTGTTTACCACTACCGTAACCTGGGCTGCACGCATCGCAGCGATCGGCGGTGGCGGTCTGTTCGGTTACGGCTTCATGGCTCATCGCGCCACAGAGCAATACAAAACAGCTCAGGGGCTTGGCGTGAGTACAGGGGAGATGCAGGCGGCCAATAACGTTTATGGCTCACGCATTTCTGGCACCAGCAATATTATGCAGGCGCTGGCGGCCGCTCAAAATGATCCGACTAATCCCCAATACGCCGGACTGTTAAGTCTAGGCATTAACCCGCAGAATGGCGCCGCGGCAAACCTGCCGAAACTGCTGGAAGGCGTATCAAAATTACTCGAACAGTACAAAGGCACCGGGGTTTCCCAGGCTGTACTGAAGGGGTATGGGCTGGATGGGGTGATCGACGTTGCGACCGCAAATCAGGTGCTGGCGAACAGCGACCGATTACCGCAGCTGAGCCAGCAGTATGCAGCTCAGTCCCGGCGCCTCGACCGCGACTTAGGCAGCGATACGCAGCAGAGCTATCAGGAGCTTTCATCCCGGTTTGCGATGAACGCAGACCGGATAGGCAATACGTTCCTGAAGACGCTTGCGAGGCTCAACGGGCCCATCGGACGAATATCTGACAACCTAACAGCCAGTATTGAAAAATTCCTTAACGGACGTAATGGCCAGGCTCTTTTCGACACACTGGCTAACGGCTTACAGAAGCTGGGAAACTGGCTGGGAAGCGACGATTTTCAGCGAGACCTCGATAGTTTCTCTAAGGCGGTCAAGCGAATCGCGCAGGCGATTGGGTCTGCTATCGACTGGCTTGCCGGTTATGGGATTAAGGCACCCACATCTGTCGATGAGGCTCGTAATCAGAGCAGCTTTGACGTTACCAGAACGAAGGAAGAACTTGCCAGCAAAGGCCAGACGGCCCAGCAGGCTGCTGAGGAGAATGGCGGTGCGCTGGGCTTCCTTAAAGCGATGGGTAACACAACGCTGGGACTACTGACTGGGGGCAACGTTACTGTCGACTCGATAGGACAACGATGGAGTTCCGGCGGCTGGAGTGGTTACCAGGAAGACCTGATAAAAAGCGTTACAAACACAAATGAAAACGCCGGGTTGCCGAGTGGCTTATTGCCAGCTGTGGCCGGGACCGAATCATCATGGAACCCAAAAGCCCTTAATTCGTCCTCCGGCGCCGCGGGTCTTTTCCAGTTCACAGCTGATACCGGCAATCGTTACGGGTTGAGCGCTCAGGAACGCTATGACCCTGAAAAATCAGCTGCTGCAGCTGCGCAGTATTTCCAGGACAACCTTAAACGATACGGCGGAGATATTGCCAAATCACTGGCTCAGTACAACGGTGGTAACGCGGCTGTAACTGCAGACGGCAACCTAAGCCTGAAAAAAGAAACCGTGGATTATCTGCTGAAAATTCTGCCGCAAGTACAGGGAGGACTGCAGCAGCATCCCGGCATCAGGCAACAGCTTGAAACAGCCAGCAGCACGCTGGCCCAGGGCGGGAAAAATGACAGGGCGACGATTAATCTGCAGATCGCTCAGGTACCGGGTTCTGACATTTCCGCGCAGGTTAAGGGGATCTACGTTACACCGAGGTAATCAATGGCTTTGAACTATTTTGGTCAGGCGTTCAGGCTGGCCTTTGAGATCTCCCCGATATTACTCGTTGATGGCATCGCCGCTTCTATTCCGGGCGGTACGATGCCCATCGCGGTATTAACTGAGGGGGTCAGCATTGTTGACGGGCTGCTGCACGGGGAGATCGCCGATCAATCGACAGCATTCACGCCGATGGCCGGGACGACGCTCGTTCAACAGGATATCGGCACCCTAAATTTTTACAACATGGTGACGGCGGCAAACTCAGTGGTAAATCGCCCCAACCGAGTGATCATGCAAATGATACGGCCGGCTTCTACAAAAAATGGAGGGTACGCCACGAAGGGCATTACGTTCGCTGCGCTGAAGCTGGCTCTTGATAAGCATAATCAGAGCGGTGGCTATTATGTGGTGATGACGCCCTCATACATTTACACCGGGTGTCTGCTGAGGGCGATGATCGACGTATCGGGTTTTTCTGAGCAGAACAAGCAGGTCCAGCACACCTGGCAGCTGGAATTTGAACAACCGTTGCTTTCAATTTCTCAGGTAGACGCTGCGCTCGGCGGGTTGATGAGTAAATTCGACTCTGGTATGCCGACCACTATTCCGGCAGATACACAATCCTGGTGGAGTAATGGCGACCTGATTCCAGCCGTTCCGAAATTATAGGCCACTTTATGACAACCACGATTGCCTTTACCCCGGACGGGAAAACGCCTTTTACCTTCCAGGCGACCGTCGGCGGTGCGAAGCTGTTCGCGACTGTACCGTTTAATATCTATTCCCAACGCTATTACCTCAGGCTCACCGACGGCCAGGGGAGCGTTGTTTCATACGTGCCACTTATTGGCTCCCCTGACGATTTTGATATTAATCTGGCGTTGCCTTATGCACCAGGGTCACTCGTCTACAGGGTAAGTTCAAACCAGTTTGAGGCTACTTGATGAAATACTACAAACTGGAAATTACTGATAAAGATGGGAATGCGCCACTCGATGGGGCTGGCAATCCAATTGGGCCTTTTGACAGCTCGCTTACGCCGGGCTCAGCATTGCATATCGAATTTGATGCGCTGATAACTGGCTACGATGTGGTGAGCAGCGGTACCAATATCGCTATTTACGGCGTGCCCGTCACTATGCTGCGTGAGAGCACCCAGCTCGCCGGATGCCAGATTGATTTAACCGCAGGCTTTACCGCGGGTCTGCCGCTTGCTAATCCCGGCCAGGCGGGGCTGATCCTCAGCGGGCAGATTTATAACCCGTACGCTAACTGGCTCGGTACCCACCAGTCGCTAAATTTCATCGTCAATCCCAGCCCGCTTCTTAATGACAAGGGGCAGGCAGCCAGCATTACCCTTGACGGTAAAAAAGGTGAGAAGTTGAAAGATGTTCTTACTCGTGCTCTGACGGCTGCTTACCCGGGGTTCACTCTGGATATTTCAATCAGCGACCAGCTCGTTCTGGCTGAAGACGGGGTGGGCGTATACACACGATTAACACAACTCGCAGCGACGTTGCGCAGTCAGTCATTTTCGATATTAAACAGGGATGATTACACCGGGGTACAGATGGTCATGCAGAATAAGACCATCCGTGTGTTCGATAACACTCAGGTTGCGGGAGGCGGAATCCAAATACTCCCGGCTGAACTGGTCGGGCAACCAACATGGATTGGCCCTGTCAGCGTTTCCTTCAAATGCCCAATGCGTGCGGATTTGCGTTGTGGCGATACCGTTAAATTACCAGAAAACATCATCTCCGGGCCGGGAGCGCTACTTGCCGTTAACACCGAACGTTCGTATTCATCACTTCGAGAACAGGTGAATTTTTCAGGGAATTTCTTGATCACTTCGGTCAGACAAGTTGGTGATTTCCTTAATCCTGATAACGACAATTCCTGGGTAACTATTTACGAGGCCGTCGCGCTGGCGAAAAACACAACATGAGCAACGGACAGAAATTCCCATTCCTTAAAGCACTTAACAATACCATCCATACGGCAACCGAAGACCGCGCCGCGATAGAAGGGCGCTCGTTACCCTGTCACGTAGTCGCTGTCACCGGGCAAATCGTCACTGTGCAATTCGACATGTTGCCGGATGGGATGCAATACCCTCAGGTTACGATCCCGATTGCGACATTCGAATATATCCGGTACCCGATCCAGGTGGGAGATAAGGGCGTAACAGTCGCCGCTGATGTTTCTCTCAGAGGGATCTCTGGTCTTGGTACCGGCATCGCCAGCAGGTCACTGACGCTTTCACTGGTGCCGCTATTTTTCGTGCCGCTTTCGAATGCTGGGTGGACGAAAGAAGACCCGAACAAAATTGTACTTTACGGGCCTGACGGGGCGATCCTTAAAACGGCGGATGGCGCCAGCAGCATCACCGTGGAGCCGGGGAAAATTACTGAAAAAGCCGACGCCATTTATCTCGAAGGGAAGGACATATACCTGAAGGGAGTGCTGCATCTTAACGGGCCGATTGTCCAGGATGCGGGTGAAATGGGTGAAACCACTGCGACGTTTATAGGACCGATGAACGTGACGAACGATGTTGTGGCCGGTGGCATCAGCCTGATGAATCACCCCCACGATGTTAAAAACGTGCAAAGCGGTGGCAGCACTGTACAGTCGGAGAAACCAAAGGCGGGATGACGATGAGAACATGGGGGCGCGTCACTGACGCGAACGGCAACAAAACGTGGGTGGCAGTGGAAACAGACGAAAATGGCGATTCTTCATACGTTTGGCTCACGACGCTGATACAGACACTTAAGCTTGGCCTGGGGGAGTCACCCTTTTACGCTCAGTACGGCATCCCGGCGCAGCAGTCGATTGTTCAACAGGTTTACCCGGACTATTACGTAAATATGACTCAACAGCAATTTGCGGGGTATTTTGCATCACTGACAATATCTAAGGTAGATGGGGCTATTAACCCCACCTATAACATCGAAGCTGTTTTTTTTAATGGCGTCAGCATTCAAGAAAACATTGCTGTTTGATTTCAATTATTTATCAACTGGCAGCTTTGCTTAAATGTTCTGATGGCCTCACCAGAATCTTTTGTATCAATCAGCCATTTGTTACTGAGTGATAGCTTGTCGTTAATCAGTTCAATCTGAAATGGTTTTTTATTTGCAGTATCCAGCATGTGAAATGTTGAGATGGAGGCCATGGCGTTGGATGACATGAAAGTATAGTTGTTGTCAGCCGAAGGTATGGGTTCAGCAATAAAATTTGCACTTTCATTATCCAATGTGGTGACGTTTATTTGGGTTGGTCCGGGTTGGCTCCCTTTTTTATTTACGTTCAGAACTATAACCCCTGCGGAAAAGAAATTTTCAGTACATCCGAACATCAAGCCAATTCCATTTTTATTGAATACGCCTGTAAGTGTCGCAAGGCCATTTGGCATTGTCTCTGTATACCACTCAGTTTTTGCAAATGCGTTATTGGATACAACAAATAAACACAATGACGCAATTAATAATTTTCTCATAAATATCCTTAGGGGAGTCTATGTCTTATCTACCCATAATCATGACCGAGGCCGGGGCACAGCCTACGCCGCCGAAAACGTTGCTTTCGAATCTTATCAGCAGAGTGGCTCAAAAAGTACCTGGTTATACAGCCAATTTGCCACCAGGTTTAATAACTGATCTGGCCGGCACGGCTACCGGAGCAATAGCTCTGATTGATCAGGCCCGCGTCGATCTTATCAACTCAGTTTCACCCTATGGCGCGAACATTCCTCTGCTTAAGCAATTGGGTGATATCTACGGCGTGCCGCAGGGAGAGGGAACCAACACCTCGGTATACGTTACGTTCTCAGGTCCGCCAGGATTTCCTTTACCAAAAGGTTTTACGGTCGGCGACGGGAATAATCAGTACGCAGTGGTTCGCGATACGGTGATCCCTTCGAGTGGACAAACAGAGCCAGTGTATAGCCTTGCAACTTCTCCCGGTACCTGGGCAGTACCTGAGGGAACTGTTACGCAGATCATCACTTCGGTGCCCAAAGATTACAATGTTACATGCACGAACCTCACAGCCGGGCTACCAGGGCTAACCGAACAGTCCTGGGCATCATACCGGGCACAGGTAATGCAGTCAGGGATGAAAGCGGTACAGGGCGTTCCTGATTTCTTGCGCACTATGCTGCAGGAAGTGGATGGGGTTCAGGAAAATCTCATATCATTGCGTCAGCCCACGCCGGGGAAATGGGTTGTTATTGTGGGAGGTGGAGATCCTTATGAGGTCGCTTATGCGATTTATAAGTCCGTCCCTGATATTTCGACGCTTACGAATGATGTGAGTAATCCTTCAGGCGCAGAAGTTGAGAAGAAAACGATTCAGATCGACGTATACCCGGATTCGTATCAGGTGCCGTTCGTCGTTCCTACTTCACAAACTGCTGCTGTGTTCATTACCTGGAATACTGCATCAACGAACTATATCGACCCCGCAGGGGTTTCAAACGCAGTGCAGCAGCCGGTAGCCGATTACATCAACGCCATTGCAACTGGTCAGCCAATCAACCTTCTTCAGATACAGGAAATTTTCCTCAATTCAGTGCAGGGGCTTATTCCGCCATCTCTGGTTTCAATGGTTGATATTCAGATCGGCATTAATGGAACTATCGTTCCGCCAGCTGACAACTCGAAGCTGGTATATGGCGATACCTACGGATATTTCTCGACGACTGCGGGGCAGATTCAGGTAGAAAAATATGGAAACACCAGTAAGTAAAATCATTCCGTCATACCCGTTTGTGCAATACAGAGACGACCCGAACGTTGTTGCATTCTTTAACTCATACAACGAAATGGCTCAGGAATACCTGGAAGATATTAACTCCCTCGGCATTCCTTACTGGCCGTCACCGGCACTATTTGGAAAACTGCTGGATTGGGTTGTTGAAGGAATTTATGGAGAAACCAGGCCTCTTCTGCAAGTTTCACAGGATGCCATCGCGAAAGGCGCCTATAACACAATTGATTACAACACTATTCCCTACGCTGGATTAAAGAATTTTATCCCTAGCTCAACAACCTACGTTGTCGACGATTATTTCAAACGCATACTGACATGGAATTTTTATAAAGGTGATGGTGTGCAGTTCAATATTGACTGGCTTAAGCGGCGAATAGCGCGGTTTTTACGTGGGCCTAACGGCATTGATCCACCTGTTACAGACACCTTTGATATTTCGGTGGTACCAGACAATGGCGTGTTCACTATATTGCTACCGAATTCAAACGACAGTGTAGGGCGTTTTCTAAAAGATGCGATTGAGCAAGGGATTGTAAAACTCCCTTTTACCTACTCCTACGTTGTCGATTTTTCTAATTAATATCTTTCACAGAAAATGGTGAAAAAATGATACTCGGTTTTGGTAATAACGTAGTCTCTTCTCTGGCATCAGATATTACGGCAAGCCAGACATCTATTCCGGTCTTTCCGGGGGAAGGCCCTTTATTTTCGGCGCTCCTGACATCCGATTTTAGTAACAATGCGACAGAATTAAAAAATTATGCGAAGATCACTCTCACGGATAGCGGAGAAACAGCCTTTGAAGTTTGTCATCTTCTCTCAGTAAGCGGAGACACTCTGACGGTCGTTCGGGGGCAGGAGGGAACCGCAGCAAAGGGGTGGTCACTTAAGGATGTGGTGGCTAACTTTGCCACTCGAGGTTCGGAAAATTCGTTTACTCAAATAGCTCATATCCAAAGCGGTTTTTACACGGCTGGAAATGCTGGCGGAACAGCCAATGCTTTAACTCTCGAGCTTCCTACAACATTCTTTTTGAATGGCTCAGCTGATTGGGTGCTGAAAACGCCAATAGTTGTTTATCCAACGCAAAACAACACCGGGGCCAGTACGCTGCAGCTGACGATGGGCGGCCGCGTTCTCGGCACGTTTAAGCTCTACAAGGGTAATAAATCAGAGCTGGTAGCGAACGATATTCTGAAGGATGTTGCGCTGGTTTGCCTGCTGGATAATACAAAGACATTTTTCAATGTGGCGAACCCTGGAGCAATTTACGCTGGGTTAGGAACAGCAGCTTTCAGGGATGTCCAGACATCCCGCGATGACGTTACGCCCGGACGCGTGCTGGTTAACGGCGGTGCGCTGGCGTTGCGGTCTGTGGCGGCCAGTAACGACAGGGATATCAAAGACGCAAACGATTTGCCTATTAACTCTGTGAGTTTCTGCTATGCAAGTGCAGCCCATTCCCCGGGTTATGAAGCAACCATTCTTGATGTTGCTGGATTAAATAATGACTATCGTGTCCAGTATGCGGCGTCGTATGCAGATGGTGGGAAATGGCTTAAATTCCGTACCTTCAATGGTGATAACGCCACTTGGGGGAATACTTGGACGAACGTTTTAACTAACTATGGCGGTAGCGTTGAGTATTTAGACGGAGCAAGTTACTACAAAACAAACCCAGCGGCATGGCCGGGTGTAGGTGCTTTCGCAAAACAATACAGCAATCCGCTGGCGCCGTTTATAATCCCTTACGGTCGCTCAACACCCCAGGGTATATCTCAGTATCTTCCAATTATTAAAGGTATTTCCAGCACCCAAGGATATGGTTTTGGGGCTGCTGTAAGCTTTGGCATCCTGCGCTCAGGAAATAATGATTTTGGCTCAGCTGTCGTCCATATCATCGGTGACAATGGTTCCGGCGCTGTATATCAGTTTGGTACTGATGGAATATTCAATGCTCCATCCCAGCTTTATAGCGGGGGCATTATAGGCGCTGCGGGGGATATTCGTTCTAACGGTGGCAGCCTGTATGCCGCCGGACAGGTTAGCGTGGGAGGAAATGTTGTCGCAGGTTCTGGCGTGTTTGAGTCAGGCGGCAATGTACGCGTTTATTCACCTAACAACCCGCCACCTCGCGACCAGTACGCCGCGCCTAATACAGCCGGATTTAATGGCCCTGCCTTATGGTGGCGCTGCGGAAGTACAGGAAAAATGACGATGGCTGCTAAGGTCGGAGGGATACCAAACGGGGGAAGGGTTTACTTCCCAACCGCATTCGCGAATGTGTGTGCGTCGGTGGTTCCTACTCGTAATGAAGAGCCGGGTAACGGCGCTGCAATGCAACCTTACAACGTCGACACAAAGGGATTTAACTTGCGCATCGCTGGCGGTGGTACTGTCACGCTGATGTATGTAGCGGAGGGGTATTAATCATGGGCTATGTATACAGACCAATGACAGGTGGTTTTTACTGTGACGAACTGGAAGCGGATTATCGTAAAGCGGGAACATGGCCGGGATTCTTTGTCCGTATCACCGATGAGGACTACAAAACTCTCATGGCCGGGCAACAGAGCGGAAAAATGATTGTACCCGGGCAGGTTCCTGGAAAAGGGCTTTATCCCGTACTGCAGGATCGTCCAGTTGTTACTGGTGGGAAAGAAGCGGTCGCTAACGCGGAATATGATAAAGCCTGGCGCTTATCATCAGCAGCAACAGCCATTGCTCCGCTGCAGGATGCGGTGGACATAGACGAGGCTACTGAAGAGGAGAAAGCTCTGCTGTTGGCCTGGAAAAAATACAGGGTCCAGTTAAACCGCTTAGACACCTCTACGGCGCCAGATATTGAATGGCCCGAGATCCCTTCCGCATAAATCCGCCCCAAAAAAAGCCTGCACTGCAGGCTTTATCTTTCCTTAATCACCATTTCGTTTCGCGAGTAGACGATCGAGTTGTCAGGGATGCTTTTGTTGACGAAAGACATAGCACCGATGATAACGTTGTCACCAATATCAATGTCGCCGATCAGGCAGGCATTCGCGCCAATTTCCACATTATCCCCGATTTGGCTGTACCCTTCATCAGTATCATTCCTCGCACCAATCGTCACCCCCTGGCGAATGATCACATTATTCCCTATGACAGTATTCCCCCGTATCACAATGCCCGGGAAGTGGACAATCTTAAGCCCAGGACCTATCACTGCCTTAGGGTTTATGTCCGTGGAGTAACGTCTGTTAAGTTTGATCATCCGATGTTTAGCAAAATCACGAAGGCCATACTTATTGGTTTGGTAAAGGTAACACCAGATTCTGTACCAAAAGTAGAAACGACGATCGACACACTTGAAAGCACGGCGTACAGTCCGGGACCAGCTGAACCCCTTACTTCCTTTCTGAACCTCTTCCTTCAGGCATTTTTTTAGGTGTTCATACATCCCTGATTCCTTTGTTTTATTCGCGAAATTAAGCAACATATTTTACAGGGATAATTAAATTTTATCGCTTAAAAATTGCGATCTTTTGAGTTATTGCGATACTGTATGTGCATACAGTGTTTTTCTGATGGGGGAACTTATTATGCCGCGTAGGTACGAGATTGAAGCAGCTTTCCGTAAAGCGATAGTCATTGAGCCGAGTGGGCGAAGAACGGTCACAACGCAGACTTTCCTGGAGAATCTTAAAGCTGTCAACTGGCACTGGACAATGAGAGAGGCAAACATCTGGATCGAAACATACGTCACGACGTTTAAGGATATCTCCGGCCAGGAAGGAGAGGCCCGAACCTTTCAGTTGTTCAACCCGAACGGAGGGCTCTGATATGGGATTTCCATCACCGGCAACAGACTACATTGAAGAGCGGATATCGCTGGATAAACTATTCATTTCTCACCCGAGCGCCACATATTTTATGAAGGCGGCTAACACATACTGGCGTGCCGGTATAACTCAGGGGGCGCTCCTTATCGTTGATTGCTCAGCTACCCCTTGCGACGGTTCGGTAGTCGTCTGCAAGCTGGCGGGGGAGTTCCACATTAGACGATTCAGGACTCACCCGTATAAACACCTGGAAAGCCTGGGTGGTGATGGTCGTAAGGACCGGATAAATACAGAAGATGATGACGGGATTTTCGGCGTGATTATGCATGCGGTGAACGATATGCGAACGATGGAATTTGACGATAATCCGGTGATGTAGCTCATTAAGTGCACAAGGATGTGAAAGAAGTTCTTCCCCAAAACTATTTTTATATGCTTGATTTAAAAAGCTTTATTTTAAGCCGTTTTACAGCATGGGTAAGCGATATTTAATTGGGTATTCTTTTGATTTTATTGAATTAATTTGAAATCTTTTCATCTCCATCCGCGCAAGATGAAAAGCATCTAAACCAAACATGCACAACCTCAATGTCAAACGGTGTGCTGTTATGCTATAGGGGCAGAAATCAAACTATCAGAGGCAGAAAAGTAAAATTTATCTATAACAGTTGGAGGAATAATCAGGAATTGAACATCTGATATACATCGTGTTTGTGAATAAAAAATTTATTTTTATGAATTTTACGCATGAAACTGCTTGCTTTGTCTTCAACACCATGCGTTAATGACCTTCTGGTTTTGAGTCCAAAAAAATATCTGACGTAGTTTTATAAAGTAGTCCTCATCACGTTGTGCCTCTCCGCAGCCGCTCCTGGTTCTCTTTCTACACTCCGATTAGTTTTTGTTTCAAACCACTATCGCCTGAAAGGCCCATTAGCAATTTACGTTTTAACGTTCACAGGAGAATCCTATGACTTCTTACATTCATTTCCGCTGCCCATGCTGTCATGGTTCGCAGTACCGTACCTCAGTCTTTGATGTGTCTGAGAAAAACCCGTTTGGTGCGAAATGCATTTTTTGCAAATCGTCGATGATTACGCTCGATCACCTGACCGTTGCACATTCAGCCCAGAGCCACGTTATCGAGTACCGCAAGTAATCAACACCGTTTTCATAACAGTTAGCAAAAACTTCTCTTTTTCTCCTGCTGATATACACTGTCGGCATTAAGGAGAATCTGATGAAAAAATACCAGCGTCTGGCGCAACAAATTATCTCGCAGATTGAGCTTGGCGTATGGTTGCCGGGCGATAAGTTGCCTTCTCTGCGCGAGCAGGTGGTGAGCAGCGGCATGAGTTTTATGACCGTTGGCCACGCGTACCAGATGCTGGAAAGTCAGGGGCGCATCGTCGCCAGACCGCAGTCGGGCTATTACGTTGCTTCGCGCCCGACGACACAACAGCCTGCTCCGCCTGCCCAGGTGATGCGTGACGAAGCGGTCGATATCAACACCTATATCTTCGACGTATTGCAGGCCAGCCGCGATCCATCGGTTGTTCCTTTTGCTTCTGCGTTTCCCGATCCCCGACTTTTCCCGCTTCAGCAGCTCAACCGATCGCTGGCGAATGTCAGTAAAACGGCGACCGCAATGAGCGTCATTGAAAATTTACCTCCGGGTAATGTTGATCTCCGCCACGCCATTGCTCGTCGCTATGCTCAGCAGGGGATGAACATCTCACCGGAAGAGATCGTCATTACCGCTGGCGCGCTTGAAGCGCTGAATCTCAGTTTGCAGGCAGTGACTGAACCCGGGGATTGGGTGATTGTCGAGAATCCCTGTTTCTACGGCGCATTGCAGGCGCTGGAACGCCTGAAACTCAAGGCGCTGTCTGTTGCGACGGATGTCCGCGAGGGGATCGACCTGAATGCGCTTGAGCAGGCGCTGAATGAATACCCGGTAAAAGCCTGCTGGCTCATGACCAATGGGCAAAACCCGCTTGGCTTTACGCTGAGTGCCGAGAAAAAAGCGCATCTGGTGGCGCTGTTAACGAAGCATAACGTCACCCTGATTGAGGATGATGTCTATAGCGAGCTTTACTTTGGTCGGGAAAAACCGCTTCCGGCGAAGGCCTGGGACCGGGAGGAGATGACGCTTCACTGCTCATCGTTTTCGAAATGTCTGGTGGCGGGGTTTCGTATCGGCTGGGTGGCGGCGGGAAAACACGCACGCCGTATTCAGCAGCTTCAACTGATGAGCACGTTATCGACCAGTTCTCCGATGCAACTGGCGCTGGTGGACTATCTGGCGACTAAACGTTACGACGCGCATCTGCGCCGCCTGCGACGCACGCTGGCCGAGCGAAAGCAGCAGGCCTGGCAGTCCCTTTTGCGGCATATGCCTGCCGGGGTCAAAATTCACCATAATGATAGCGGCTACTTTTTATGGCTGGAGCTTCCGGCGCAGCTGGATGCAGGGCTGCTTAGCGAAAAGGCCTTAATTCACCACATTAGTATTGCCCCCGGAAAGATGTTTTCCACCTCTGACGCCTGGACGCCATTCTTTCGTTTTAATACCTCCTGGGCATGGGGGGAGCGTGAAGAACAGGCGGTTATTCAGTTGGGGAAATTAATTAGCAGTATGCTGGAATAAACTTTTCTTACCTTCATTTAAATAATCATTCCTTATTCGTATGGCGGCACGGCGAATATTTCGTGGCGCCATATCCCAGGAAATCTGCATACCGTCTCCCATCGCTAACTCCTTGTCTATAATCCAGTTAACGGGGAATGCGCCCTCGGTCACACCTTGATGAAATTTCCTTAAGCCGCACGGTGCGGCGCATTTACGCGGTCTACGTTTAATAAGGGAGATATTTTTACGGCACGGCTGCCGCTAAATTCCATTGCGACAGGAGTAACCCTTATGAGCAAAAAATTTGCCCGCAGCAGCCTGTGTGCGCTCGGCATGACTATCATGACAGCGCAAGCCGCAGAACCACCAAAGGCTATCGGTGACGGGGAAGGACGACTGGATATTATTGCCTGGCCGGGATACATCGAACGCGGACAGACGGATAAAAATTATGACTGGGTCACCCAGTTTGAAAAAGAGACCGGATGCGCGGTCAACGTCAAAACGGCGGCCACGTCGGATGAGATGGTGAGCCTGATGGCGAAAGGGGGATACGACCTGGTCACCGCGTCGGGTGATGCTTCCCTGCGCCTGATCATGGGCAAACGCGTGCAGCCCATTAATCCCGACCTCATCCCCAACTGGAAAACCCTCGATTCACGGATTGTGAAAGGAGAATGGTTTAACGTAGGTGGCAAAGTCTACGGCACTCCCTATCAGTGGGGGCCAAACCTGCTGATGTACAACACCAAAACCTTCCCGACACCGCCGGATAGCTGGGGCGTGGTCTTTACCAAACAGGATCTCCCGGACGGTAAAACCAATCAGGGGCGTGTGCAGGCGTATGACGGCCCGATTTACATCGCCGATGCCGCGCTGTTTGTCAAAGCTACTCAACCGCAACTGGGTATTACCGATCCGTACCAGCTCACGGAGAAACAGTATGCCGCCGTACTCAAGGTGCTTCGCGATCAGCACGCCTTGATCCACCGTTACTGGCATGACACGACCGTACAAATGAGTGACTTCAAAAATGAAGGCGTCGTCGCCTCCAGCGCCTGGCCTTATCAGGCGAATGCCCTGAAAGCTGAGAACCAGCCGATTGCCACCGTCTTCCCGAAAGAAGGGGTTACTGGCTGGGCGGATACCACCATGCTTCACGCGCAGGCAAAACATCCGATGTGCGCCTACAAATGGATGAACTGGTCGCTGACACCGAAGGTGCAGGGCGATCTGGCGGCATGGTTTGGCTCACTGCCTGTGGTTCCTGAAGGGTGTAAAGCCAGTACGTTGCTGGGTGATAAAGGTTGCGAAACAAACGGATATAACGAGTTCGACAAAATCATGTTCTGGAAAACCCCTATCGCTGAAGGCGGCAAATATGTGCCATACAGTCGCTGGACGCAGGATTACATCGCCATCATGGGCGGCCGTTAATCGCCCGGGAGCAGAACATGACGTATGCCGTAGAGTTTAATAACGTTTCTCGTCTGTACGGCGAGGTACGGGCGGTGGATGGGGTCACTATTGCGATTCGTGACGGAGAATTTTTCTCCATGCTGGGGCCTTCGGGCTCCGGCAAAACCACCTGCCTGCGTCTGATTGCCGGTTTTGAACAGCTCTCAGGCGGCACGATCGCTATCTTTGGCAAAGAGGCGAGCGAACTTCCTCCGTGGGAACGGGATGTGAACACCGTATTCCAGGACTATGCGTTATTCCCGCATATGTCGATCCTCGATAATGTCGCCTACGGGTTGATGGTCAAAGGTGTCGACAAGAAAAAACGCCATGCACAGGCCCGGGATGCCCTGGAAAAAGTGGGCTTAAGCTTTGCCGTAGCCCGTAAGCCCTCACAACTTTCTGGCGGTCAGCGCCAGCGCGTTGCTATTGCACGTGCGTTGGTCAATGAACCACGCGTCTTGCTGCTGGACGAACCTTTAGGCGCACTTGACCTCAAATTGCGCGAGCAGATGCAGTTCGAGCTGAAGAAGCTTCAGCAGGAACTGGGTATCACCTTTATTTTTGTCACCCACGATCAGGGCGAAGCCCTTTCCATGTCAGACCGGGTGGCGGTGTTCAATAACGGACGTATTGAGCAGGTCGATACACCCCGCGATCTCTACATGCGCCCGCGCACCCCGTTTGTGGCCGGTTTTGTCGGCACCTCCAATGTCTTTGATGCTGGCCTTGCGCAGAAAGTCTGTGGTCTGGAAGGCACTTACTCGCTACGTCCTGAGCATATTCGCCTCAATGAGAGCGGTGAAGTTCAGGTTCAGGGCGTCGTGCAGGCGGTACAGTATCAGGGGGCGGCAACACGTCTGGAGCTTAAACTCGCTGATGGGGCAAAACTGCTGGTGAGCCAGGCCAATCTCAGTGATATCACGATGCTGAGTGGCGTTGAGCCGGGGCAGGCAGTGATGGCGTCGTGGTCACGGGATGCCATGATCCGTCTGTCTGAGGAGAGGTGAAATGGATATGAGTGTCGCTCATCCTCCCGCACCACGCAGCCGCTTAAGCCGCATAACGGCTCTGTTCTGGCGAAAGCCATCGCTCGGCTTGTTCCTGCTCCTGCTTGCTCCGCTGATGTGGTTTGGCATCGTCTACTTAGGTTCGCTCCTGAGCCTGCTGTGGCAGGGGTTTTACACCTTTGACGACTTCACTATGGCGGTGACGCCGGATCTGACGCTGGCTAATATCCAGGCACTCTTCAACCCGGCAAACTACGATATCATCCTGCGTACGCTGATGATGGCAATAGCGGTCACCATTGCCAGCGCAATCCTGGCATTCCCGATGGCCTGGTATATGGCGCGTTATACCAGCGGTAAGTGGAAAGCATTCTTCTATATCGCGGTGATGCTGCCGATGTGGGCGAGCTATATTGTTAAGGCGTACGCCTGGACTTTACTGCTGGCGAAGGATGGCGTGGCGCAATGGTTTCTCAGCCATATGGGGCTGGAGCCGATCCTGACCTCAATGCTGACGCTACCGGCGATTGGTGGAAACACGTTGTCCACCTCAGGGCTGGGGCGGTTTCTGGTCTTCGTCTACATCTGGTTGCCGTTTATGATCCTGCCCGTACAGGCGGCGCTGGAACGGTTGCCCGCTTCTTTACTGCAGGCCTCGGCCGATCTGGGTGCGCGTCCCCGTCAGACCTTTCGTTATGTCGTTTTACCGCTGGCGATCCCGGGTATTGCCGCAGGGTCAATATTCACCTTTTCCCTGACGCTGGGGGATTTCATTGTTCCGCAACTGGTGGGGCCGCCGGGCTATTTCATCGGGAACATGGTCTATTCTCAGCAGGGGGCGATCGGCAATATGCCCATGGCTGCGGCGTTTACTCTGGTTCCCATCGTGCTTATTTCTCTCTATCTGGCGTTCGTGAAACGTCTGGGAGCATTCGATGCACTCTGAACGCGCACCGTTGTTCCTGAAAGTGGCAGCGTGGGGAGGGGTAATCTTCCTGCACTTCCCGCTGCTGATTATCGCGACCTATGCCTTTAACACCGAAGACGCCGCGTTCAGTTTCCCGCCACAAGGGTTGACGCTGAAGTGGTTTAGCGTGGCGGCAGGGCGCGGCGATATTATTGAATCCGTGACGTTGTCACTTCAAATTGCCGCCTTATCCACCGTAATTGCCCTCGTGCTTGGCACGCTTGCTGCAGCGGCACTGTGGCGCAGTGAGTTTTTCGGCAAAAACGCGATCTCATTGTTGTTGCTGTTGCCGATTGCGCTACCGGGGATCATCACCGGTCTGGCGCTACTGACAGCATTTAAGGCTATCAACCTCGAACCGGGATTTTTCACCATTGTGGTCGGACACGCCACCTTCTGTGTGGTGGTGGTGTTTAACAACGTGATTGCCCGGTTCAGACGTACCTCCTGGAGTCTGGTTGAGGCGTCGATGGATCTGGGGGCTGACGGCTGGCAGACCTTCCGGTATGTCGTGCTGCCCAATCTGGGCTCAGCGCTATTGGCCGGGGGCATGCTGGCGTTTGCGCTGTCATTCGACGAGATCATCGTCACAACATTTACCGCGGGACACGAGCGTACGTTACCGCTGTGGTTACTCAATCAGCTCGGGCGTCCACGCGACGTGCCGGTCACCAACGTTGTTGCACTGTTGGTGATGCTGGTGACGACCATCCCCATTCTGGGAGCCTGGTGGCTAACCCGCGACGGCGAGAACACTGCCGGTAGCGGGAAATAACTTTAATTTCAACAGGATAATGCTATGCAAAAACATCTGCTGATAAAGGGTGAACTGGTTGCCGGAGAAGGAGAAAAACAGCCGGTTTATAACCCTGCCACCGGAGAGATACTGCTGGAGATTGCGGAAGCCTCGCCTGCTCAGGTCGATGCGGCCGTTCAGGCTGCGGATCATGCTTTCAGCGACTGGGGGCAAACCACACCTAAAACGCGTGCTGAGTGCCTGCTGAAACTGGCTGATGTCATTGAGGCGCATGGTGAAGAGTTTGCCCGGCTTGAATCTCTTAACTGTGGCAAGCCGCTGCACTGTGTTCTGGGTGATGAAATTCCGGCCGTCGTCGACGTTTTTCGTTTCTTTGCCGGGGCTGCGCGTTGCCTGAACGGGCTGGCCGCCGGGGAATATCTTGATGGCCACACCTCGATGATCCGTCGCGACCCGATTGGTGTTGTCGCCTCTATCGCACCGTGGAACTACCCGCTGATGATGGCTGCATGGAAGCTGGCACCTGCGCTGGCGGCCGGTAACTGTGTGGTGATCAAACCCTCTGAAATTACGCCGCTGACAGCCTTAAAACTGGCAGAACTGGCGAAGGATATCTTCCCGGCAGGCGTTCTGAACGTGCTGTTTGGTCGAGGTAAAACGGTAGGTGATCCGCTAACCGGACATGAAAAAGTGCGTATGGTCTCACTGACCGGTTCGATTGCCACCGGGGAACATATCATCGGGCATACCGCATCTTCGATTAAGCGCACCCACATGGAGTTGGGGGGCAAAGCGCCGGTTATCGTCTTTGATGATGCCGATCTCGATGCCGTTGTCGAAGGTGTTCGTACTTTCGGTTTCTACAATGCCGGACAAGACTGTACGGCAGCCTGCCGTATTTATGCCCAGAAGGGGATTTATGCCCGGCTTGTTGAAAAACTGGGGGCAGCAGTAGCCAGCCTCAAAATGGGTGCCCCGGAGGATGCCTCTACCGAGCTTGGGCCGCTGAGTTCGGCAGCCCATCTTTCACGGGTCTGTAAAGCTGTTGATGAGGCGAAAGCGCTCGGCCATATCCGCGTTGTCACGGGAGGCAGTAAAAAAGAGGGGACGGGCTACTACTTCCAGCCAACCCTACTGGCGGGTGCAAAACAGGAAGATGCCATTGTTCAGCGAGAAGTGTTTGGTCCGGTGGTGAGCGTGACCGAGTTTGATGATGAAGCGCAGGTGCTGGCATGGGCTAACGACTCGCAATATGGCCTGGCATCATCGGTCTGGACCAAAGATGTGGGGCGCGCCCATCGCCTGAGTGCGCGCCTGCAGTACGGATGTACCTGGGTTAACACCCATTTTATGCTGGTGAGCGAAATGCCACATGGCGGCATGAAATTGTCCGGATACGGAAAAGATATGTCGGTTTACGGGCTTGAGGATTATACGGTTGTCCGGCACGTTATGATTAAACACTGACCATCATGCCCGGTCGCTTGCGCGGCCGGGTGTACTCTCATTTCGCCACGAATGTTGCGTAAAATACCCAATTGTTATTAGCCATAATTTTTAAGTGGTTATTCTGTAACGAAAAAACTTGATCTGTATCAACATATGACGCATATTGCGTGCGGTTATTTTTTCGGCTCTGGTATACAGAATGACGTTGTATCAAAAGATGTTGGTTTTTTACGCAATCATGGCTTCCATCTGCGCATTAATTACCTGGTTCCTCTCTAAAGACCGTAAACGTATACGCCTGCTGAGTGCTTTTCTGGTGGGCTCTACCTGGCCAATGAGCTTTCCCGTTGCGCTGCTGGTCTCGCTTTTCTGAAGCTCGCTTCCAGTTTTAAAAGATGAACATAGCATTCCAGATGTGATAACTGTATAAATACACAGTTCATCATAAAAGGAGTGCTTATGAACAGTTTTTACTCGCAACAGGCTGGTTGCACTGTGCGCTGGCATGATTTGCCCGGTGCTGACGATCCCGTCGTGTTCATTCACGGGTTGGGTTGCGCCTCTTCCTATGAATATCCCCGAGTCGTTCGTGATCCATCATTTGGCGCGCGCAGAGCCATTCTTATTGATTTGCCAGGCAGCGGTTATAGCGATAAGCCTGAGCACTACAGCTACAAAACCACTGACCAGGCGCACGTTGTGGCGGAACTGATTGACCATCTTAAACTGAATACCTTCTGGCTCTATGGTCACAGCATGGGTGGCAGCATTGCTATCGAAGCAGCGGGGCTGCTGGCACCGCGCGTCAGAGGATTGATGGTGTCAGAACCCAATTTTCACGCAGGTGGCGGAATGTTCAGCCGTTCTATTGCAGCGCAAACCGAGCAACAGTTTCTGGAACAGGGTTATGGTGCCATGCTCAGCGCAGAAACGACGGCGTGGGCGGGGTGCCTGCAGAGTAATGCCCCTTATGCCGTGTGGCGGGGCGCATCAAGCCTGGTGGAAGGTGTGGAACCCGAATGGGAAGCACAATTCCTGTCTCTGACCTGCCCGGTGACGTTGATTTTCGGCGAGCTGTCGCTGCCGGATAACGATGTGGATAATCTGAAGCAGAAGGGCGTTGAAGTGAAATTCATCCCAGCAGCCGGGCATTCAATGTCCTGGGAAAACCCGTCCGCGCTGGCACAGGCATTAGCAGAATGCGTGGCAGCGTGATAATAGCCCGCATTGCTGCGGGCTAAAAAGATCAGCGCAATAATGCCTGCAGCGCCTGACGAGAGGCGGGCTGAACATCATGCGGATGCTGGTAATCAATGTTCTCTATCGCCCGGCTATAGAGCGCAACCAGCCAGTCGTAAACATACGCGGTAGCCGCATGTACGGGTTGTTCCCCCAGTCGGGTAAGACGAGGTTCCGCGCTACTCACCACCGGCGTGACAAAGATGGCCTGCCCCTTACGGATGCGGCTTGCCGGACGTGCTGTAACAGGTGTCTGGTCGTAACCCAACCAGCCAACAAAGTTACCCATCACAGCATGGAGTTGTGCGGCGCTACTTTTATCCGTTTCAACAATGCGCTGAAGTTGCTGAGGCAGGTTAAGCCGGTAGCTGGTTACCACCAGAACATCTGCGATTTGCTGCAACACCCCGGGCTCCAGTCCAAGACGAGCTGCCGTGGCCTCATTGCGGCTCCATTGACGCAGATGATTTATCCACACTCGGTGTGCCAGACGCGCTTTGTCTTTGGTATGGAACATGCCGGTACTTTCCTGTGCGTTATCGGCAAACAGGTCAATTGAATCCGTAAACAACCCGTTAACTTGCTCCTCTCGGGGCTGCTGGACGGCCAGCAGGGTTTCAAAGGCTTTAAGCGGCGGCAGAAGACCCTCCAGCAGTTCACCGTGGCGGGCGGCGCAGCCCTGAAGGGTTCGCACCATACTTTCTGCACGGGTTCGTCTGGCTCCGGGGGCCTCAACCAGTGGCGCCAGATAGCTTTGCATCAGAGACGAAAGCTCCTGCCGCAGCAAGTTTTTCAGCGTACTAAGACGCTTCTGCCGCTGGGCAGGTAATGTAGCCTGAGACAACCACTCGATCACGCGCTGCATGCTGTGGCTGTCCAGTGCCTGGAGGGTGCCCCAGCGCAAACCCGGTTTACCGAGCAGATGCTGCACGGCTTCATCGAGATTCTGGCGGGTGGTAAAACGAGCGTCATGAGGGGTAATTGCCCACACCAGACCCGGCAGGACAGATTCTTCACTAGGCTGTGTCTCTTTAACCCAGTTCATTAGCACTTTTGCTTTTTTGGCCGTCTGCTCGTGCTGTGCGGTCGCATTGCAAATAACCAGAACATCTGGCTGTAGCTGTTGACGGTAGTGCTCAAGCAGCCACTGTGATTTAGCCTGGTGTAACGGGTCGGCATTATTTTCTTCAAATACCGGGATATCAATAATATCGACATTATCCAGAGCGCCGTTCTCAACCGGCAACACCAGCTCGCGGGTTAGGAAGGCAAGCACATCGACGGGGATGCTGATGGCATTGAGCATTTCACCGTTATTCAGTGGATGAAGCAGCGTCTCCTGCGCTTCCTGAAGGGTTAACGTGCCGTCGTGCGTCAGGAACCCTTCACCGGGCAGGCCGAAGCTATCCACCAGCAGGCTAAGCGGCGCGGCAAGTTCGCTGGCATGGCTGGTCTGATGCAGCACATGGGCGAGTTTTAACCACTGCTGGGTCAACTCCTGTTGCTCACCCCACAGCAGGGACCAGACGCTGGCTCGCGTGCTGAGATCAAGGGAGGGGACCAGCTGGGCAAACTGGTGCCACAGGGCATCATCAATTTGCTGTTTTGCGGCGGGTACCGTGTTCTGCCAGAAGCGGGCAATTGCCCCGACTTCCTGAGACGTGATGCCAGGCACGCCCTGCGGCTGACGCAGACCGCGCCATGTTTCCAGGCGCGTCTCAATGACGGCTTTATCCACGGCGCGCATCTGCGGGTGCTGCGTCGTGCGGGCAATAAACAGCTGTACCAGTTCGGCCTCGGTGATCAGACTCAGACGCAGAGGAAACGCCTCATCAACGACATTTGCATGTTCCCGGGTGAAGCGGACGGCCATGTTTGTCAGGGCATGTCCCGGATTGATATGGGAAAAATAGTCAAAGGTGCGCTGGCCTGGTGTCACGTTCAGGCGTCCGTTGCCGCTACCGCACAGAGACAAAAGCAGGTGCGCTTTTGCACTCTGAGAATGACCGTAAAGCCCAATGCTGCTCTGGCGAATCAGGGCATGTTCAATGGCTTGTTCCCGCGCCTGCACCGCGTTGATGCGAGCAAGCAGGGCGTCGGCATCGTTATCCAGCACCGGGGCGTTCAGGCGCGTCTCATTAATCCACCCGATTAAGGCCTGAGTGGTGGTCGTCGTCACTGTCATTTCAGGTATACGCTCCCGCTGTCGATCCAGTAGTGGCTACCGCTGTGACGGCGATCGGCCAGAGTATTCAGTTTGAAGGTTAACGCGTCAGGGGCGACCGGGGTGCCGTCCTGGAGCCAGGCATCGCTCAGTTCGAAGGACTCCGGGCCTTCCTGCTTGCTGCCACCGCAGAGTTTAAGCCGTACGTTCAGCACGCCATCACCCGCAATCGCTTTGGCCAGTTCAGCCGAGTTGATGCTAAGTGTATAGAGCGGTGTGGCCGGCCAGCGTGCGTTTGCCAGCTGGCGGAAGCCGAGGGTGACGTTACCGCGCAGCGGGAAGTGCAGACGCGCATCGAGTTTCGCACCGGGTTTATCGAGATCGATATCCTGATACCAGACGTTCTCTTCGCGCAGGGTGTTGACCGTATTATCCAACACACCCAAATACCGCACGGTTGAATACGCACCAATATCTGCTGCCTTAAAGTTAAAGCGCGGCAGACGAAGATCAAGCGCCAGGCTGCAAAGCATCGCACCCACGGCGGCTGTTGATTTGGGGTTGCCAATGCGGCCCTGCTGGCTGAACGGATACCACTCATGAACCTGATACTTATCCAGCCAGACGATGCGATTGACCGGAACCGGCTGCAGGTGACGAATCAGTGCCTGAACGCCAGGCAGGCAGCCAGGACGCCCGGTGATCAGCAAAATATCGCAGCTGTAATGGGAAATCGCCTCACATACTGCATGGAGCGGCGAAGCCAGCGTAAACTGACCAGCCAGCATCGCATCCTGCATCTCACGGAAATTTACGTGCAGCGGAACGGTGAACAGATCGAACGTTTCAGAACCCGCAGGCAGGGCATGATCGATCGCCTGTTGCAGATAATTCATCACGTTGCGGGTCGGTTTCTGCGGCAGGAGATCGCCAAAGGTGGCATGCAGGCCAGCCAGCGGATCGTCAATATCGCTCGATTCCCACGCGGCAAGAATGGCATGGCCAATCGGCATAAAGAGCTGAAGCGCTGTTTGCTGGCGCAATACTGCCTGGGTGTCAATTCGGCCGGAGTCACCGAAGAGCGAAGCCATCAGCAGCGAGGCGTCCGCAATACCCGATTTCTGCAGTTGCGTTTGCAGGGCGGGCAGTACATAGCGCTGAATCACATCAAGCAGGGTATCGTCGCCCGCGACTTTAAACCCTTCACGGAACAGCAGTTGCGGCGTGATTTTAACGTTGTTACCCGAGCCATCATCAAGCTGATAATGGGTGATCGCCATATCCGTTGTGCCGCCACCAATGTCGATGGACGCGACGCGCAGTGAACGCCCAGGCTGAGCGCCGGGCTCAGGTTCACGGTCCGGGCGGGCGAGGGAGGCAAAGAACGCCTCAGTCTGGCCGCCAAAACGAGAAATGGCTTCGTTATACAACCAGACCAGTTGACCGCAGCTGGCTTCATCCCACTCCATCTGGATTTCAGGAACCGGCACCACACTTTTTTCCTGCTGTTTGCGGGTGGCGAAATCTTCATCCTGCGGGTGCCATCCCATTGCTTTCCAGACAATGGCGATCGCTTCGAACATGCGACGACGGAAAATCTCCCTCTCCTGCTTTGGCATGGCCGACGGCAGGGTAAGGATCAGGGTACGTAACTGGCGCGGAGATGCCGGGAAGCCCAGACGCAAGCGCGTGGCGACGCTATTGATCTGACCCAGAGCCTGTGCCAGCAGCTCGCACAACATGTGTGTCATCAGCGTGCTACGGCTGTACTGCGGCGAGAAGACTGGCAGTCGCTCGTCCTGCGGCAGCGTAAAGAGCGGCTCACCGTCATCGTTCATCAGGTTCATCAGCGGAAACGCGGTAGCCAGAGGTTCACGCTGGGTTTTGCTGTTCATCTGGCTAAATCGCCAGTCCTGAACCACCGGTGTTTCATCCCAGAGGTAGCGACGCGGGCTGGAGATGCCGCTGTTACCTTCGGTTCCCAGGCGCTGGGTAGCCAGTTTCCGTGCTTCATCGCCGACGCGGACAATCGACGGCCAGACAAAGGCATCTTCGCGACCGCTTTCAACCGAGAAGTGCTGCTTGCCAAAACGCGCTTCTGAGAACTCCAGACGGCTGGTGAACAAGGGTTCATTGAGGAATTGTGGCTCGCTCAACGAACGGACCTGCAGCTCGGCAGTCTGGCGCAGACCATCGTTCGCATCCCCGTGGTCTTCAATAATCACGCCGCAGGTATGGGTATTGCCCACATCGAGGATCAGGTCGACCGGAATGGCAGGGGTACTGAGCGTATGAGTGACAAATTTCACTTCCGGCACGGTAAGCTGCTCACCGAGCATGGTCAGCAGGTTGAGCCAGTGGGCCTGATATTCAAAACTACGCATTGCCTGTTGCAGGTCACGTTCAGAGCGGTTTTCAACACTATCGGCATACTGGGTAAATGCCTCACGCAGCCAGCCGTCAATCCAGGTCTGATCGAGGAAACTTTCCACTTCGTTATCCCGCCAGGCCAGAGCGAAACGGGTTCCGTTCAGAATGTCGTTTTCGACCGGGGACAGCGCGGACGTGGCATGTTCGGCAATCTGGCTGTCAAGCGCGAGGGTCACGCGGTGCGTATTGCCTGCCGTGTCGGGTTTATCAAGCTTGCGAACCTGAACGCGAGCCCAGTTATCCGGGCCGTCAACAAAGGTCCGTGGCGGGTTAAAGCGCAGGAACGGAACAGGAAGCCAGACACCATCAAGGACCGCCAGCGACTGATGTAGCGCAATGGTGGTTTCCGGTTTCACCACTTCAGGCTGCCCGCCGTTCAACCCGGGCAGAGTATAACGCCCGTTCACCAGGTCGAAATCGAGACGCAGAAGCGGGCCGTTCGCGGTTTTACGTACGAAGCGCCCGTTGCTGGCGGTGTCCTGCGGCGTCAGGCCGAAATCAAGGAACTGCACGCCGCTGTTAGCGATAAGCGTGACGCTTTGTTTATAGTCGCAAAGATTTACCAGCATAGGATCAGGCACCTGCTTTCTTGAACGTCAGTGGGACGACGGTGTTTGCATCATAGCGAGCACGACATTCTGCGATATCGCTGGTGCCTGCTTTACAGGAAACCTCCGGCATCGGGTAGCGTGAACCGTCGGTGCAGCGGGCATTACCGCGACTCTTAATCATCAGTTCACCATTGCTGTGAAGCCCGGAGAAGATCTCTGCGCGGCAGACAATGTTGTCACCATGTACTACACGGGCGAAACCTTTATTGTTCTGGATCTGGTAGCGCAGTGACGGTGGCTTACCGGTCACCGGATCTTTCACATCGAGGATGGCGCGCCAGGTCCCGTTGAGGAAGCGCGTCGATCCCGCTTTCACTTGCTGACCTTCCATGACCATCGCATCTTTCGGGATCGCGACGATAACGACCGGGGCGGGCGCTGGAGCAGGAGCAGGTTCTTTTTCTTTGCTTGCCACTACCTCAGCCTGATGCAACGGTAGTTTCATCGCCAGTGGTTCCACTGCTTTGATCGGTTTCGGCGCAATTTCTACAGGTGCTGGCATAGGTGCAGGTGCTGGCTGCGCGGAAGGGGCCTGTTTTGGCCACAGCAGCGGTGCGGCAATGGCGGCAACGATCACGGCGGCAACGGGCAGCGTCCACAGCGGGATACGACGCTTTTTCACAACGGTTGTCGGGGCGGGTTCCTGAGCAGGTTGTGGTTGTGTCGCGACTGGAGCTGGTTCTGGCTCATACAGATCCTCCGGCGTAATGCGCACCACCGTCGACGGTGCAATCAGTGGCTCGTCTGCTTGTTCGAAGGTGATGATCGGTTCCGGCTCAGGTTGCGGTTCAGGATCTTCAATCACAACGGGGGCGGGCTCAGGGATCAGTGATTCGCGCAGGCAGTCGAGAACATCGTCGCGCGCATTTTCGTTCAGGTTTACAAAGCCCCAGAAGCTAATGACCGGTTTTCCTTCGACCAGAAAGAGAAAGTTTTCGCCCGGAAACTGGAACGCTTTTGACAGCAGTGAGCCAAAAAGCTGCTGTGCTGTTTTAGGTGACTGAAGGCACTTCTTACTCAACGACTCGACGCTGGCAAGCGTATTTTCCAGATAGCGCAGGGCGCGAAAACGGTCGTCTTCATCGGCCGCTTTCCAACTGGTAACACTCCCCTCTATCGGGGAATACCAGTCTACACGGTCACCGCTATCGTTGACCTGTGGAATGGCCAGACAGTCGACAATGGCCTGTTGTTTGCGCAACCGGAGCGCTTCCCGGATTTGTAACGCTGATTCAAAAACGGCTTGTCCGCCGCCGCCAACGGCCTGAAAATCATCCAGATTACCGCTGCGTAAAAGAGTTTTTGCCACGATTTGATCCCATATACTTCTTCACACCGTTACTTTAACGAAATGAGGAAGCAAACAAACGGAGGAAGAGACGCTAAAAGCGCCGATTTCTTGCGGCATAGAAAGTGACGGTTGTGCTTGACGGATAATGGCACTTAAGGCAAATCATCTTTTTCTGCATTGACTGCAAAACCAGCGAAAAACGTGACTTTAGAATAACCTGATAGTGTTTCGTTATTTGCCAGGTCATTAAGCCTGTGCTGTTATTACTGTCCTATATAATAAAACATCCAGGGTTATAACCATGTCTACAGGGAAAACACTGCTCGCCCTTGCGCTGAGCACGCTTTTACCAGCCGGTGCCGCATTGGCGGCAAATAATGACACCATTATTTACTGCTCTGAAGCCTCACCCGAGTCTTTCAACCCGCAAATCGCCAGCTCCGGCCCATCTTTCGTGGCCAGCTCTCAGGTGTTGTATAACCGTCTGATCAATTTCGACCCGGTGAAAAATACGCCGGTTCCGTCGCTGGCGGAGTCCTGGACAATCTCACCGGACGGTAAGACCTATACGTTTACCCTGCGTAAAGGGGTGAAGTTCAACAGCAATAAATACTTCAAACCGACCCGTGACTTTAACGCCGATGACGTCATTTTCTCCGTCATGCGTCAGAAAGACCCTAAGCATCCATATCACAACGTCTCGCAGGGCAACTACGAATACTTTAATGACGTCGGCCTCGATAAACTGATTCAGGACGTTAAAAAGGTCGATGATTACCATGTTCAGTTCACCCTCAGTGAACCCAACGCTGCATTCCTTGCCGACTGGGGAATGGATTTTGCCTCGATTCTCTCCGCTGAATACGCCGACGCGATGCTGAAAAAAGGCACGCCGGAGAACGTGGATACCTGGCCGATCGGTACCGGACCTTATGTGCTGCAGCAGTACAAAGTGGATTCACTGATCCGCTATGTCGCTAACCCGAACTACTGGGAGGGCGAGGTACCGACAAAACACCTGATCTTCTCCATCACGCCAAATGTGGAAACGCGTCTGGCGAAATTGCAGACCAACGAATGCCAGATCATTCCTGCTCCATCCCCGGTGCAGTTTGATGTGATTAAAAACAACAAAGACCTGACGCTGCACTCTGTCGATGCGTTGAACGTCGGCTATCTGGCGTTTAACACCGAGAAAAAACCGTTTGATAATGTTCTGGTACGTCAGGCGCTAAACTACGCAACCGACAAGAAAGCCATCGTCAATGCGGTCTTTATGGGCTCGGGTACGGTGGCAAAATCACCAATTCCGCCAAACATGATGGGCTTTAATAAAGACCTGAAGGACTACAGCTACGACCCCGAAAAAGCGAAAGCCCTGCTGAAGCAGGCCGGGCTGGAGAAGGGCGCGGAAGTGACGCTGTGGTCAATGCCGGTGCAGCGTCCGTACAACCCTAATTCGCGCCGTATTGCGGAGATGATCCAGAGCGACTGGGCGAAAGTCGGTGTGAAGGCCAAAATTGTCTCTTACGAGTGGGGCGAATACCTCTCCGGCATGCGTAAAGGTGAGCACGACTCTGCGCTGTTCGGCTGGATGTCCGATAACGGTGACCCGGACAACTTTGCTGACGTACTGCTGGGGTGCAACAGCATTAAAACGGGTTCAAACGCAGCACGCTGGTGCGATAAGGGGTATGATTCCCTGGTGCAAAAAGCGAAGCTGACCAGCAACCCGGCTGAGCGCGCTAAACTCTACGGTCAGGCGCAGGAGATTTTCTACCAGCAGGCGCCGTGGATCGCACTGGCGAACGGGAAAACGTTCTACGCTACCCGCAGCAACGTCACGGGTTACAGCGTGAGCCTGATGGGCAGCGATTTCTCAAAAGCGAAGCTGAACTAAGCGTATTATTGCCGGGTAAGGCGTAGCCGCCACCCGGCAATTCACAAGGAGTGACAATGTCACATTTAAACGATGTTATCGCCCGCGTCGATGCCGCCATCGAAGAGAGCGTAATTACCCACATGAATGAACTGCTGATTGAATTAAGCGATGATGCAGAGCTCAGCCGTGAAGATCGCTACACCCAGCAGCAACGTCTGCGCACCGCGATTTCACACCACGGTAAGCAGCATAAAGAGGAGCTGGAAGCGCGACAGGAACAGCTAACGAAAGGCGGCACCATTCTGTAGCGATCAAAACTGGCGTCGCGCGACCAGCCAGGCCCCCACGACCAACATCACCGCGCCGCACACCGGGCCGATCAGGGCGCGCAGCGGTATGCCGTTGCTTCTCAGCACGTCCATCACCAGTCCGCCGATCAACTGGCTTGCCACCAGCACAGCGATGGTCGTCGCCGCGCCTACGTTCTGGTATCCGCTGATACTTGCAAACACGAAAAACGAACCCAGCAGCCCTGGGATCAGCGTCCACCAGCGCACCGTTGCGGCCAGCTCGCTAAATCCGGCGAAGCCCTGTTTCAGCAGCAGAATGCTGACAAACAGCACAATGCCGACCAGTGAATTCAGCAGCATCGCGATAAGAATAGTGGAGGAGGACTGGGTGATGCGCACCATTAAGGTATTTTGCACCACCAGACCGATTCCCGCCGCCACCAAAAAAGCCAGCGTCATTGACTGATTCATGGGATGGCGTCCGGGTCGCTGCGCTCATCCAGCTGCAGCTGCATAAAGGTTAAGTCCAGCCAGCGGCCAAACTTGGTACCCACCTGCGGCATTTGACCCGTCGTCACAAAACCGAGCGTTTCATGGAGATGAATCGAGGCATGATTCTGCGCTTCGATGCCTGCGACCATCACGTGTTTGCCGATGGCACGGGCTTCGTTAATCAGCGCTTTCATCAATGTGCGACCAATCCCTTTGCCCTGATGATCCGGATGAACATAGACCGAATGTTCTACCGTATGACGAAAACCGTCGAAGGCACGCCAGTCACCAAAAGAGGCATAGCCCGTGATAACACCGTCTTCTTCACTGACCAGTACCGGGTAACCTGCGAGGGTGCGTGCCTCAAACCAGGCGATACGATTATCGGTGTCGACGGTCTTATCGTTCCAGATTGCAGCAGTGTGCAACACCGCGTGGTTGTATATTTCTCCTATCGCAGCGCAGTCTTCTTTGCAGGCATGACGAACGATCATGATGAAACCTCTGTGTGTTGTTCACTATAGTATTACGATTTAACTACGATATTACACAACTGTATCGCCAGATAGCTATGACATAAGCCATATTTTTTTGTTATCAAAAGCCCATTGAAATGCCGTTCATACACTATAGTATGACGTCATGAACACCATAACAGACACCATGAATCAACGGATTAGCGCAAGAATTCGCCTTGAACGCGAGTCTCGCGGATGGTCTTTGAGCGAGCTTGCTGACCGGGCAGGCGTTTCGCGTGCGATGATCCACAAGATAGAACGTGGGGACAGTAGCCCTACGGCAACGTTGCTTGCCCGCTTGTCGGGGGCTTTTGGCATCAGCATGTCGACGCTGATTGCCAGAGCCGAGATGCAAGAGGGAAAACTACTGCGCCTCGCCAACCAGCCCGTCTGGCGCGATCCACAAACGCATTACCTTCGCCGCCACGTTTCTCCCCGCACAGATCTTCCCATTGACCTTGTTCAGGTTGAACTCCCGGCGGGGAGCGATGTGCCTATGCCTGCCTCTTCTTATGCGCTGGCACGTCAGCTTATCTGGTTACAAATGGGTGAGCTGGTGTTCCAGGAGGGCGATACGCGCCACGAGATGCGGGCCGGGGACTGTCTGGAGCTGGGGCCGCCTAATGACTGTCGGTTCATCAACGAGACGAATGAAACCTGCATCTATCTGGTCGTACGCCTTAACCAATCTGGCTCGTAATGTTAAAGCGATAACGCCGATCGTGAGCCAGGCTGTAATGACATTTGAACCAGAAGGAGTTCCTGATGAATCAATCTGTTTCCCTTAATCGCCGCTGGGTACTGGCCTCCCGCCCACAGGGTGCGCCGGTCGCGGAGAATTTTCGTCTGGAGGAGCAACCTGTTCCAGCGCCAGTTGAGGGGCAGCTTTTGCTCCGTACGGTCTGGCTGTCGCTGGACCCTTACATGCGTGGCCGCATGAGCGATGCGCCATCCTATTCACCGCCGGTTGAGATCGGTGCGGTGATGGTGGGAGGGACGGTCAGTCGCGTTGAGCGGTCAAACCATCCAGACTTCAAAGCTGGTGAATGGGTGCTGGGCTACAGCGGCTGGCAGGAGTATGAACTCTCGGACGGCAGCGGCCTGGTCAAGCTGGGTGAAAATCCGTCTCATCCTTCCTGGGCGCTGGGTATTCTGGGTATGCCGGGCTTTACCGCCTATATGGGGTTGCTGGATATCGGGCAACCTAAAGCGGGGGAAACGCTGGTGGTTGCTGCCGCAACAGGCCCGGTTGGCGCGACCGTTGGGCAGATTGGCAAAATCAAAGGTTGCCGGGTGGTCGGCGTGACCGGTGGCGCAGAAAAATGCCGCCATGCGGTTGAGGTCCTCGGGTTTGACCTCTGTCTGGATCACCACGCTGCGGATTTTGCCGACCAGTTGAAACACGCCTGTCCGAAAGGAATTGATGTCTATTATGAAAACGTCGGCGGGAAAGTCTTTGACGCCGTTCTGCCGCTGCTGAATACCTCCGCGCGCGTCCCGGTGTGTGGTCTGGTCAGTGGCTATAATGCGACGGGTCTGCCTGACGGCCCGGACCGTTTGCCGCTCCTGATGGCGACCATTCTGAAGAAACGCATTCGTATGCAGGGCTTTATCATCGGCCAGGACTATGGGCATCGCATTAAAGAGTTCCAGCAAGAGATGGGGCGCTGGGTGCAGGAGGGCAAAATTCACTATCGTGAACAGGTGACTGACGGCCTGGAGAACGCGCCTGAGGCGCTGATTGGCCTTCTGGAAGGGCGAAACTTCGGCAAAGTCGTGATTCGCGTCGCGGGCGACAATAAATAAACCACAATATGGCGGGGTTTCCCGCCATATTTATTTGTGAAGATACGATATATTGTCTTTAATTAACTGACATGGCTTTTCGCGCCATCATCCCGGATGAGCCCGAAAACGAAAAATACAAATTTTGCACGTTTTGATGTTTTTACGTACTTCCCACCACCAGGCATGACGATACAGGATATATCGGACCGGCGTCGTTTTATTAAACTGACGTTTAAAAATAGCATTGAGCTTTAGCTACAGGAATTGAACATGCTTGATTTGGATCATTTAGAAAAAGCGCAAAGGATCAGTCTTACCATGCAAGTTGAACTCAGTTTGAAAGGAGCGTTAATTACAGGCTCACTCAAACCTGGGGCACGACTGATTACGAAAGAGATCGCCGATAAATTAGGCACCAGTATTACCCCGGTTCGTGAGGCGCTTTTGCGTCTGGTGTCATCAGGGGCATTACATGCCACGCCAGCACAGGCATTTCTTGTGCCTGAGGTGACGCTGGAGCGTTATAACGAGATTAATGCCATCCGAAAACAACTTGAGCCGATGGCGGTTGCCGCAGCATGTCAGAATATGTCTGACGGCAAGCTGGAGGTGCTGCACAAATTGTCGGACGCCTTTCATGACGCCATGCGTAATGGTAACGTTCAGCAGGCCTTGCATGCGAATCGTGTCTTCCGGTTTACGCTTTATCAGTATGCGGAAATGCCTACGCTCAATGCCTTAATTGAACAGTTATGGGTCCGCATCGGGCCGTGCATTAACTATTTGCACCAGGAACTCAACGACATCACGATGTCGACGTATCACTATGATGAGCTACTTGCGGCCCTTGAGCGACGGGATGTGGGCGACTGCCAGAAGGCGATTGATAAGTTGATTGATGAAGCAAATTCTCTTTTACAGCGACAATATTTTAACTAAGAGATTATTTAACACAGCGACTATATACCGTAGCTAATTATTTATTCGGTGAATAACTCCTGATGGCTTATTGCCATCAGGAGGGTTATTTCATTAATAAAATAAACTTTTCTTTTTGCTTACTCGAAGCGATAAGAGATCGACATACCTACGCCATAGTTACGCCCGGGTGCAGACTCGTAATAACGACCATTGGATTCGTTGACAATAACCGAGCCAACGTACTCTTTGTCGAACAGGTTATCTACGCGGCCAAAGACGTCCATTCCCCAGTTACCATAGTTGAGCTTATACCCGGTATTCAGCCCAACCACGGTGTACGACGGTGCTTTCGCCGTGTTTTCGTCGTCGGCCATGATATCGCTCATGTAGCGGACATCTGAACCCGCGTACCAGCCTTCCTCCGGCTGCCAGCCAAACGAGGCATAACCCATGTTACGGGCGATACCTGGCATGCGGTTTCCATTACAGTCTGCGTCGCTGCATACGTTGGTACGGTAGGTGGCGTCCAGATAGGTCCACGCCATTTTCAGCTTCCAGTTTTCAGCAAACTGCTGGTCCAGGGAAACCTCCACCCCCTGACGACGGGTTTTACCGGCATTTTTATAGCTGGTACGGCCGCCGGAACTGGAATCGACCACGATCTCATCATCCGTATCTGTGCGGAACAGCGCAGCCGTCAGCAGACCATTGCCGATACGGGTTTTGCTCCCCACTTCATACGTATTGTTGGTGGAAGGTTTCAGGCCAATATTCAGACCGCCCTGGTTATCTGAACGATATGAGAGTTCGTTGATTGTTGGCGTTTCGAATCCTCGCCCGGCAGCAGCATAGAGATTCCACGCGTCCGTCATGGCATATTTCACGGAGCCCGCCGGGAGCCACTTGTGATAGCTTGCGTCACCGCTGTCATCCCCGTTGCCCGGCGTAATGTAATGATCGTTGGAGTCGAACCAGACCGAACTGTAACGCACACCCGCATCCACAGAGAGCTTCTGTGTCAGCTGCCAGCTGCTTTGCAGATAAGGGTCGACGTTCCACATCAGGTTACGCTCGTTACGGCGCTTATCACCCTTCACACCGTATTCCGGCACGCCGTTATTCATCACGAAGTTTTCATACCCGCGACGATCTTCGCTCAGGTTTTCATAGTTCAGGCCGGTGGTAAGGGTCACCGGCACCAGCAGCTCGCCACGGTGCGTCCAGCGGGTATCAACGCCCTGGTAATGGCGCTGCATATCAATCACACCACCAGAGTGAGATGGCTTAAGCTGCGGTTGATAAGGTATCGACTGGTACTGCGTCATTTCACGCTCACCGGCATACATCATCACGCTAAGGTCGTCCTGGGCGCTGAGCTGGCGGTCATAGCGCAGACCGGCCTGGGTCTGTTTGATGGTCTTACGGGTGTTGTACTGATCGCCGCGCGGAGACTGGCGCGGGTCATTCCGCCACTCCTGGTAATCGAGTCCACCCGGATCGTTAGCCTTCATGTCCACGCTATTAACGATTAGCGTGAGTTTACTGACATCATCTATACGCACACCCAGTTTGGCATTGGCGAGATTCTTCCGCGCACCGCTGTGGTCACGATAGCCTTTAGTGGTGAAGCGGGTGGTGGAAACGGTGTAATCCACATCGCCTGCGTGTGTCCCGTCACCCATTGCGCCCGTGGCTTTCATGCCATAGCGCCAGGTACCGTAACTGCCGTAATAGCTGCTGGCCTCAATGGTCGGTGGCTGCTGCCCGGTCTGGGTGTTGATGTTAATCACACCCCCCGAGGCGTTGCCGTACAGGGCAGAGAAGGGGCCGCGCAGCACTTCAACAGTGTCCACACTGGAAAGATCGATGTTGGAGGTTTGCCCTTGTCCGTCAGGCATGGTGGCTGGAATACCGTCGACATACATGCGGATACCGCGTACGCCAAATGTTGAACGGGCACCAAATCCACGCATTGACAGCTGGAGATCCTGCGCATAGTTCTGGCGGTTTTGAATTTGCAGGCCTGGAACGCTACCCAGTGATTCAGACAGGTTGATGCGTGGCGTGGCCTGACGCATATCATCGCCATTCACGACGCTCACCGCGGCTGGAGTATCGAGTTCCGATACAGTTTGCGGTGTAGCGCTGACGATCATGGTCTGTTCATCCGCACTCATCGCAGTGAGAGGCGCAACAATAACAGGAACCAGCATCAGAGATGCCTTACGGGCGGAAATGATTTTCATGAGTAAAACCGGTTGTGGTATCTAAACGAACCAAATGGAACATGTGCCTATATGTTAAAGGTTTTGTAAATGTTTTGAAAACTTTAACCGCACGTTGCGTTAATGAATGTGGGCGAGGGAAAGAAAAACTCCACATTTTGTTGATTAATGATTACTATTCTCATTATCAAAAGGCAATGCCAGGACGTTGCCTGCCGGAAGTGATGTCAGCAGAAAACCCTCTTTTCAGAAAAGGAATTGTTATGTCTTTACGTCATCTGTGCTCGCCGCGACTGAGCCTTTCTCTGCTGTCTGCTACGTTACTGTTTGCCAGCACCTTCCAGGTGCATGCCGCCGAAGAGATCCTGCGTAAAGCGGTGGGGAAAGGGGCGTATGAAATGGCGGTAAGCCAGCAGGAGAATGCGCTGTGGGTTGCGACGTCGCAAAGCCGTAAAACCGATAAGGGCGGGGTTATCTATCGCCTTGACCCGGTCACGCTGGACGTGACGCAGGCGATTCATAGCGATCTCAAACCTTTCGGTGCTACCTTTGACAAGGCGAGCCAAACGCTGTGGTTCGGTAACACCATCAACGGTGCGGTGACGGCCATTGATGCCAAAACGGGCGACGTGAAAGGGCGTCTTGTGCTCGATAATCGCCAGCGCAGTGAAACCGTCAAACCGCTGCAGCCGCGCCAGCTGGTGGCTGATGACAGCACTAACACCGTCTATATCACTGGTGTGGGTAAAGAGAGCGTGATTTGGGTGGTGGATGGCGCAACGCTGAAGCTGAAAGAGACTATTGCTAATACCGGCACCTATAGCACCGGCCTGGCGCTGGATGCGCAGGCGAAACGCCTCTATACCACCAATGCCGACGGTGAGCTGGTGACGATTGATACGGCCACCAACAAAATCCTGAGTCGTAAAAAAGTGCAGGACGACGGGAAAGAGCACTTCTACCTGAATCTGAGCCTCGATACTGCCGGCCAGCGCGCGTTCCTGACTGATTCAAAACAGCCGGAAGTGCTGGTGGTTAGCCTGAAAGACGGCAGCGTGATCGAGAAAATCTCAGCACCAGAATCACTGGCCGTGCTGTTTAACCCGGCACGCAATGAAGCGTATGTGACGCACCGTGAAGCCGGTAAGGTGAGCGTGATTGACGCGAAATCTTACAAAGTGACGAAAACCTTCGACACGCCGGTCTACCCGAACAGCCTGGCGCTCTCTGCGGATGGCAAAACGCTGTATGTGACGGTAAAACAGAAATCTACTCGTCAGCAGGAAGCAACCCAACCTGACGACGTAATTCGTATCACGCTGTGATGTAAAAAAAGGGAAGGCATCTGCCTTCCCTTTTTAATGATTAACGCGACGTTTCTTCAACCAGCGGCGCGTCGTGTTTTTCATCATCAGGATGAACCGGCGCGGTGCTGTGAATTTCGTGAACGCGTTTACGTACGCCAAACCAGCCAGCAATCAGCAGTACAGCCAGCAGCGGTATAGTGGCGATGGTGTAGGTGCCGTTCGGGTAATCGAACGCCATCAGTACCAGCACGCTGAACAGGAAGAGCAGGGTGAGCCAGGAGGTCACCGGCGCGCCAGGCAGCTTAAAGCTCACGTCAGCGGCTTTACCTTCTTTAATGGCTTTACGCAGACGCATCTGGCAGACCACGATAAAGGCCCAGGATGCGATAATACCAAGCGCAGCAACGTTCAGAACGATTTCGAAGACCCGGGACGGGACCAGATAGTTCAGGAATACGCCGAATACATACACTACCAGCGTCGCCAGAATACCGGCATACGGCACGTGCTGCTTGCTCATTTTCGACATGAACTTCGGCGCAGAACCACCCATGGACATGGAGCGCAGGATACGACCGGTAGAATAAAGCCCGGAGTTCAGGCTGGAGAGCGCTGCGGTCAGTACCACGATGTTCATGATGCTGCCAACATAAGGCACGCCCAGCTTAGAGAAGAAGGTCACAAACGGGCTCTGACCCGCCTGATAGGCGTTCCACGGCAGTAACAGAACCAGCAGTACCACGGAACCAACGTAGAACAGACCGATACGCCAGATCACGCTGTTAATGGCTTTTGGCACCATCGTCTGCGGATCTTTACATTCACCCGCAGCAGTACCCACCAGTTCGATAGAGGCAAAGGCAAATACCACACCCTGAACCAGTACCAGCGCTGGCATCAGACCGTGCGGGAAGAATCCGCCGTTATCGGTTATCAGATGGAAGCCAGTGGCATTACCATCCAGTGGTTTACCGCTGCCGAGGAAGACAGTACCCACGATCAGGAACACGACGATGGCCAGCACTTTGACCAGTGCAAACCAGAATTCCATCTCCGCAAACCACTTCACGCCGATCATGTTCATAGTACCGACAATGGCCAACGCGCCAAGCGCAAAGACCCACTGCGGCACATCACCAAACGCGCCCCAGTAGTGCATATACAGCGCCACGGCGGTGATATCGACAATACCGGTCATCGCCCAGTTGACGAAGTACATCCAGCCTGCAACATAGGCCGCTTTTTCACCGAGGAATTCACGGGCGTAAGAGACAAAACTGCCGCTTGAAGGGCGATGCAATACCAGTTCGCCCAGTGCACGAAGAATAAAGAAAGAGAAGATCCCGCACACCAGATAGACCAGGGCGAGAGCTGGGCCCGCCATCTGCAAGCGAGCGCCTGCACCTAAAAACAGACCCGTTCCGATAGCGCCGCCGATGGCGATCATTTGAACCTGACGGTTGCCCATCGCTTTGTGGTAGCCCTCTTCGTGGGAGTTCAACCAGCGACGTTTAGCAGCATGATGATCGGCTGCGCTTTTATTGCTTGTTTTCATTGAGTTACCTGTTTGCCTGTCTGAACCATTATCGTGATAGTCCTGCCTGGCAGAGTGCAATACAAACGATTGCTTCTGCGCAAACACATGTCGCCTTCCCAGTGATTCTACGTATGGATAAGGCGAAACATGGCGAGGCATCCTACCTGCAATTCATAAGCGACGCAAAATATAACCGTGCCGAAAGTGATGCAGGTCGAAGGAAATCGTGTGGTCAGAGCAGACGTGGATCACAAGATGCTGAATCGTGGTGATTTTTTAGACGAACCCATTAGTGACTTGATGATTTATTCATCAATATTGCTTAATGGTTGCGCAGTGAAATGAACTCATTGCAAACGCAACGCTTCAATCAGCAACGAAAAGGCGAGGGTATGCTGGCGACGGCTTGGGTAATAAAGATGATCGTGACGCAGGGTCGTGGCTGGTTACAGGAGTGGGGCAAAGAGGCTGAGCCGCTTAACCAGGGCGATGACGCACATTGCCATCGCCGAATCCGTAAACGGTAGCCCGGTAAAGTGGCTGGAAAAAGTTACTGACGAGCAGTGCCTGAACGACTAACCGCCAAAAACGGAAATTGCCTGCTGCAGGCGCGTTGTGCGCTGCGTCAGGTGATTAGCGGCCTGAGTGACATTATCCACCATCCCCGTATTGTTATGCGTCATTGCACCAATACGGGAGATGGACGCGTTGATAAGCGTCAGCGCCTGAGTCTGTTCCTGAGTGGCATGACCGATCTCCTTAATCAGGGAGGACATCTGCAGAACATTGTCGATCATGACCGTCAGCTGCGTTTCGGTTTGTTCCACCTTTTCCACACCCGCGTTCACACTGGAGACGTTTTTCTCAATAAGCGTTTTGATCTCTTTAGCCGCCGTCGCGGAGTGCTGCGCAAGGTTTCGCACTTCAGCCGCCACCACCGCAAAACCGCGCCCGGCTTCACCTGCGCGTGCCGCTTCAACGGCAGCATTTAGCGCCAGTATATTGGTCTGAAAGGCGATGCGATCGATAACGCTGATGATATCGACGATCTGACTGTTATCCTGCGAAACGGATTGCATCATGCCGATAGTCTCTTTCATCATCGCTTCACCGCAGTGGGCGCTGGCACTGGTGCGATCCGCCATCAGGATCGCTTCTTTTGCGGTTTCCGCCGTTTGCTTAACGGCACTGGCAATTTCTTCCACCGCCGCTGCGGTTTGCTGCAGAAAGTCTGCGGTCTCTTCAGAACGCGCCTGCAGATCCGCGCCCTCTTTGGCGACCTGCTGGCTGATAGTGCCAATCCCGTTAATCTGCGCCCCGACATCGTCAACCAGAGAATTCAGGTTTAAACCGGATTGGTTGACCAGACGCATCATCAGACCGATTTCATCGATCCTGTCAAAGTGGTAATACTCGGTTTTACGCCCTGAAACCACGCACTGCATCTGTTGAACAATGGATTTTACCGGCCGGGCAATTTGTGCATGAAGATAATATGCCAGGGTTATAAATAGCAGAACCAGACCGCCGAACTGTGTAAGCGTATTCGGGAATAATAAAATCAGCAAACAGGAAAGCAGGGCCGTCACTGTAATACCGAGATAGATTCTTTTGCTGGTACTGAGTCGTTTAAAAAGAGACATGAAAGAAAATAAACCGCGACGAACCAATAATCCCTTGTAAAAACGATGATGCGTTAATTCGTTATTGCGTACTTTCTCATAGAGTTTTTCACTGGCAGCGATCTCTTCGCGTGCTGGAATATTCCGCACGGAGATATAGCCTGTTAAGTTTCCATCCTGCCAGACTGGCGTCACATTAGCGCGTACCCAATAGTGATCGCCGTTCTGACGACGGTTCTTGACTAGCCCTGTCCAGGTTTCCCCCTGTTGTAGGGTAAACCACATGTCACCAAACGCCTCGGCAGGCATGTCGGGGTGGCGAATAATATTATGCGGTTCACCCATAAGGTGTTCTTCTTTATATCCGCTAGCTTCAATAAAAGCGGAATTGGCATAGGTAATATGACTTTGCGTATTGGTGGTCGACATTAACGTCGAGCCTTCGTTAAGAAAATACTCGCTTTGTGTAACGGGACTGTTACGCCTCATGAGTAACTCCATGATGATGTGAAAGAATAAAAACCGCCTGGTAAACACTCAGGCAAGATTGATGTGATTATTTTTATAGCTGTCTGCCGTGTATTCTCTATTAAATCCTGCTTGTCCGAAATACCTGGTGCTAATTATTTTTTATCTATTAAACTGAGTCAATGTAATAAAAATGAAAATAATTTCGAGCGCAGTTTCGTCATCCCCTGCAAATAAATGACATAAGCCAAATTAAAAGCGGGAGATCACCTCCGCGAGGTAAATTAAGATGTCGAAATAGCGTTTCGTTAACAGAATGAAAACGTGATGATTTGCGCGACCCTGTTGGCTCGGATGCGGGCAGAAAAGTGGTTGCACCTCAAAAGTCTTAGTCTTTGCATGGTTTTGGATATCTGATTTCCGGCAAACTAAATGTAAATTAATTGTTTCTCAGTAGTGAAATACGCCTTTAATAATGTCGCCATGTTAAGTCAAACGAGAACGCAACATGTCATGGCGAATCAGCATTCTGGATAAAAGCCCCATCGCTGAAAACGAAACCGCTGCCGATGCACTGGCGCGTACTTTGACGCTGGCGCAACAGGCAGAGAACCTGGGTTATCACCGCTTCTGGATTGCCGAACATCACAACACACCGCAGCTGGCCAGTCCCTCACCGGAGCTGCTGATTGCCTGGATCCTGGGACAAACAACGCGCATTCGAGTGGGGTCGGGCGGCGTCATGCTCCAGCACTATAGCCCGTATAAAGTTGCCGAGAATTTTAACGTTCTGGCCGCCCTGGCGCCGGGTCGCGTTGATCTCGGCGTCGGAAAAGCCCCGGGCGGGCTGCCACTCTCGACCCGCGCGCTGCAGCAGGGTCTGAATCAACAGGAAAAGGGCAGCTTTGCCGAACAACTGGCTCATCTTGACCACTGGATCCGCCCAGAAAACCAGGCTGCGGAAGAGGTTGTTCGCGCAACGCCGCTACCGCCCGTACCTGCACAGGGTTTTCTGCTGGGCGCAAGTGCTGAAAGCGCGCTGCTGGCCGCAAAACTCGACTGGCACTTTGTTTTTGCTGCGCACCTGAATGGCGATCCTGACCTGCTGCGCGAGGTGATCGCCACCTGGCGTGAAAACAGCGTCCGCGACGTGATGGTGGCGGTGCAGGCGATTGTTGCGCCGACGCAGGCTGAAGCGGACGCGCTTGCGCAGAAGGTCGAGGTGTGGGGCGTTGAGCTGGCAAACGGCCAGCGCGTGACCGTCGCCAGCGAAGAACAGGCTTATGCCTTTGCACGTCAGGCGGGCAGCGAACCGGTACGTATTGCCCGTCGGGCCCAGGCTCTGCTGGCCGGTACGGCTGAATCAGTCCTGGAACAACTGAACGCCCTGCATGAACAGTGGGGCATTGACGAATTCATTATTGATACCCCGGTTGCGGATGGCGTTGCGCGCGTGCAGTCCCTGCGTCTGCTGGCCCAGGCGCGGCTTAACAAGGAGGTCACGGTATGAGCTTTGGCGAACAACTGATTGCCTGGCGGCGCGAGCTGCATCAGAACCCGGAATTGTCAGGTCAGGAAGTAGAAACCACCGCACGCCTGCACCAGTGGCTGACAAAGGCAGGCATAACGCCGTTGCCTTACGCGCTGCCAACCGGTCTGGTGGCGGAAATCGGGACCGGTGACAAGCTGATTGCGCTACGGGCAGATATAGACGCTTTGCCGATTGAAGAGCGCAGCGGGGTGCCGTTTAGCTCACAGCGTGCGGGTGTGATGCATGCCTGCGGGCATGATATTCACACCAGCGTGATCCTTGGGGCCGCGTTAAAACTGAAAGAGCGGGAAGCCTCGCTCAACGGCCGGGTGCGAATCCTGTTCCAGCCTGCCGAAGAGAACTTCGGTGGTGCGAAAAGCCTGGTGCGGGCCGGTGCGTTGCGTGATGTCAGCGCGATTTTCGGCATGCATAACGAACCTTCGCTGTCGGTCGGCGAGTTCGCCACCCGTGGCGGGCCATTCTATGCCAACGTCGACAGATTTGTGATTCGCATAACCGGTAAAGGCGCGCATGCTGCCCGGCCACACGAAGGCAACGATGCGATCGTTCTGGCGAGTCAACTGGTGACCGCTCTGCAAAGCGTCGCCAGCCGTAACGTCAATACGCTGGATTCGGTGGTACTGAGCGTTACGCGTATTGCGGGTGGGAATACCTGGAACGTGTTGCCAGAAAGCGTCGAGCTGGAAGGCACACTGCGCACTCATCGTACGGAGGTGCAGCAGAATGTTAAAACCCGCGTGGAAGAAATCGCCGCCGGGTTTGCCAGCGCCTTCAGCGCACAGATTGATATTACCTGGTACGCCGGACCCACCGCGCTGGTGAATGATGAACGTTGGGCAGATTTTGCCACCTCGGTCGCCCGGGAAGCGGGGTATGAGACCCGGCACGCCGAACTGCATATGGGAGGGGAAGATTTTGCCGTCTATTTGCAGCAGATCCCGGGGGCATTTGTCAGCATTGGCAGCAATAGTTCGTTTGGTTTACACCACCCGGCATTTAATCCGGATGAAGCCCTAATTGAGCCGGCTGCCCGCTATTTTGCACAGCTTGCGGAAAAAGCCCTGCAACACGTTTAATTCAGAAGAGGTAAATATGTCTGCAACCCGACAATTGCGGCTGGGGACCATTTTGCATGGTGCATCCGGGAATATGTCAGCCTGGCGCCACCCGGCGGCCACCGCTGATGCCAGTATTAATTTTGAATTTGTAAAAGCGACGGCATTAAAAGCGGAAGAGGGGAAACTCGATTTCTTATTCGTTGCTGATGGCCTTTATATCAACGAAAAATCGATCCCGCATTTTTTAAATCGTTTTGAACCGCTGACGGTATTGTCCGCGCTGGCAAGTATCACCTCGCGTCTGGGGCTGGTGGGAACTTTATCCACCTCTTACAGCGAGCCCTTTACCACGGCGCGCCAGTTTGCCAGCCTTGACCACCTGAGCAACGGGCGTGCGGGCTGGAACGTGGTGACCTCGCCGCTGGAAGGTTCTGCGAAGAACTTTTCCCGCGAAAAGCACCCGGAACATGCCCTGCGTTACCGGATTGCAGACGAGTATCTCGACGTGGTGAAAGGGCTCTGGGACTCCTGGGAAGGTGACGCCTTTGTACGCAATAAAGAGAGCGGTCAGTTTTTTGACCCGGCCAAACTGCATGCGCTGGATCACCACGGTGACTTCTTCCAGGTCGCCGGACCGCTGAATATTGGCCGTACACCACAAGGGCGTCCGATTGTCTTTCAGGCGGGCGCGTCGGATGACGGTAAAAGACTGGCGGCGAAACATGCCGACGCCATTTTTACCCATCACGATACGCTCGACGAGGCAAAAGCTTTTTACCGCGACGTGAAGCAGCAACTGGACACTAACGGACGCCGCACGTCAGATCTGCATATTTTCCAGGGCGTCAGCGTGATTGTCGGAAAAGACGCCGAAGATGTGGAAAACCAATATCAAACGACGGCGGCGCTGGTGTCGATTAATGATGCTTTGAACTACCTCGGGCGTTATTTCGAGCACCACGATTTCAGCCAGTATCCACTCGACGAACCGTTCCCGGATATCGGTGATTTAGGTAAAAACAGCTTCCGTAGTACTACCGATGAAATCAAACGTAATGCCCGGGAGCGCAACTTAACCCTGCGTCAGGTGGCGCTTGAGGCGGCTTCACCGCGCCCGCGTTTTTCCGGTACGCCGGAGCAGGTGGCGGACGGTCTGCAAGCCTGGTTTGAGGATTATGCGGCTGACGGATTCATCATTCAGGGCGGGACGCCGGACACCTTCCCGCGCTTTGTTGACCAGGTGGTGCCCGTTTTACAAGCCCGTGGCCTGTTCCGTACCGAATACCCGGGCACCACGCTGCGCGAAAGTCTGGGCTTAGACGAACCCCAAAACCAGTTCATAAAACAATAAAAGAGAATACCGCTATGCAGAAAACAACGCTTATTCTGGCGCTTGCGCTGGCCTTTACCCCTGCCGTCTGGGCAGAGAATGTGAACATTAACGGTACTGGCGTCAGCATTGAGGCCAATAAAACGCCGATCAACACGACCAAAAACAGTGATGCAGTAGCAAAACTGCCTAAGGATTATCGGTTTGCCGTGCCGGGGAAATTTACCGTCGCGGTGGCAGGGCTGAATCAACCGCCGCTGACGGTGTTTTCAGATGACAACAAAACGCTGCTGGGCAGCGAGGTTGATGTCGCCCGTCTGGTGGCCGACAGCCTGGGCCTGGAGCTGAACGTGGTGCCCACCTCCTGGGAGGACTGGCCGCTGGGCGTGGCCTCCGGTAAATATGACGCGGCCATCAGCAATATCACGGTCACTAAAGCGCGCAAAGAGAAGTTTGATTTTGCCACCTACCGTAAGGATTCCCTCGGCTTCTACGTGAAATCGACCAGCCCGCTGAAGTCGATAGAGAAAGCAGAGGATATTGCCGGGCTGAAAATTATCGTCGGCTCAGGCACCAATCAGGAAGCCATCCTGCTGGCCTGGAATGACGAAAACCTCAAGAAAGGGCTCAAACCCTTTACCCCTGTCTACACCAAAGACGATGCGGCGCAAACGCTGGCACTCCAGTCAGGACGTGCGGATGCCTATTTTGGCCCGAACGTAATAGGCGCGTGGAAAGCGGCGTTAACCGGTAAAACCAAACTGGTGGGCAGCGTCGACGGTGGCTGGCCGAAGGCGGCGCACATCGCGGTGACGCTGAAAAAAGGCAGTGGCCTGGTCGAGCCGGTGCAAACCGCACTTAACGGCGTCATCAAAAACGGTGATTACGACAAAGTGCTGAACCGCTGGGGAGAAGGAGTGGAGCGTATCCCGCAATCTGAAGTAAACCCGGCGGGTCTGGGTGACTAAGGAGGGGCTATGAGCGAACAATTCCGGGATGTGTCACCAGAAGATGCGGATCTTCAACCTGTTATCGAGGGGCTATTTGGAGAATATGCGGCCCGCTACGGTGACTACTTCTCTAAAGACGCTGAAGTGGAACTTACCGAGTGGTACTTAGCGCCGCAGGGGCTGTTCATCGTGCTGGAGCGCGATGGCGAGATTATTGCCACCGGCGCATACAAACCCTTTGACGAGCGTACCGCTGAAATTAAACGTATCTGGACAAATAAATCCCTGCGTCAGCAGGGACTTGCTGGCCGGGTAGTGGCGGAACTGGAGCGCAGGGCGGTGCTGGCCGGTTACAGCCAGATTTACCTCACCACCGGTTTTCGTCAGCCGGAGGCGGTCAGGCTCTATCTCAGCCAGGGGTACCAACCGCAGTTCGATCTCAACCGCAATCCGGAAGAGTACAGTCAGCCACCGTTTGACGGTCGGCTGCGTTTCACCAAAACGCTGGTACGCGAAGCGTTCAGTAAAACCGCATGAGGAACGACGATGAGCAACGTTGAAACCATTAAGGTGGTCCCGGCGCGTTATCCGCTGCGGGCCGTTGGTGCCGCGGTAGCGCTGTTTGTGCTGGCGGTCGTGATTCAGTCCGTAGCCTTTAACCCGCGCTGGGAGTGGGCAGTGTTCGCCCGCTGGTTCTTTGACCCGGTGATCCTTGAAGGTGTAGGGCAAACGCTTCTGCTGACGTTGATCGGCACCGCGCTGAGCGTGGTGATTGGCGGCATGCTGGCCCTGGCGAGACTTTCTTCATCCTGGCTGTTGAGCAGCCTGGCGTGGGGTTACATCTGGCTGTTTCGATCGTTACCGCTGATCGTGGTGCTGATCATCCTGTACAACTTTTCCTATCTCTACGACACACTCTCGCTCGGCGTGCCGTTCACCGGCATCACCTGGGGCAGCTTTGAAACCATCAACGTGCTGGGGCAGTTTTCCACTGCGGTAGTGGGGTTAACCCTCGTTCAGAGCGCCTATACCGCAGAGATTATTCGCGGCGGATTTCTCGGCGTTGACCACGGGCAATATGAAGCTGCCGCTGCGCTTGGTCTGCCTGCATGGCGACGCACGGTGCGCATCATTTTGCCCCAGGCACTGCGCACCATTCTGCCGTCGGGATTCAATGAAATCATCAGTCTCGCCAAAGGTACGGCGATGGTTTATGTCCTGGCGATGCCGGAACTGTTTTATACCATTCAGATGATCTACAACCGTACGCAGGAGGTGATCCCTCTGCTGATGGTGGGGGCTGCCTGGTATCTGGTGATTACCACCGTTTTGTCCGCTATACAGCATGTCGTTGAGCGCGGTCTTGCCCGCAGCGAACGCCGTTCTGCCGTTAATCAGAACCGTGCGGCCAGCCGTACCCGGTCTGTTACCACCGCGCCAGTACAGGAGCCCATCCATGCAAGCCTCTCCTGAAGGACACATTTCCATTACCGGCGTCAGTAAGTTTTTTGGCCGCCACAAAGCGCTCGACAACGTCACGCTTGAGATCCCTCCGGGATCGGTCACGGTGATCCTCGGGCCGTCCGGCTCGGGTAAATCGACCCTTTTACGCACCATTAACCATCTGGAGCGAGTCGACGAGGGTTTTATCCAGATCGATGGGGATTATATTGGCTATCGCCGTCAGGGAGACAAACTCTACGAGCTGAAGGAGAAAGAGATCCTCAAACAGCGTGTCAACGTGGGCTACGTGTTCCAGAACTTCAATCTCTTTCCGCATCTCACGGTGCTGGAAAATTTAATTGAGGCGCCTGTCGCGCATAAGAAACTCAGCAAAAAAGAGGCGGTAGAGCATGCCTGGAGCCTGCTTGACGTCGTGGGTTTACGCGATAAAGCGGATGCCTGGTCGCGTCATCTCTCCGGCGGTCAGCAGCAGCGCATTGCCATTGCTCGTGCGCTGGCGTTACGTCCTCGCGTGATGCTGTTTGATGAACCCACCTCGGCTCTCGACCCGGAGCTGGTGGGTGAAGAACTGGACGTGATCAAAAAACTGGCCCGATCCGGCACTACGCTGGTGGTGGTGACCCACGAGATTGGTTTTGCCCGGGAAGTGGCAGATCAGGTGGTGTTTATGGTCGACGGTAAAATTGTGGAGCAGGGCAGCAGTGACGAGGTTCTAAACCGCCCATCGCACCCGCGAACGCGCCAGTTTCTGTCAAAAGTGCTGTAAGGAGCGCAGATGAAATATGGACTTCTGGCGGGGCTGATCTTTTCGGCTGCCAGCCACGCAAGCTTAGATTTAACAGCAAACGAGCGACCTCTGCCGGTAACGGTCGATCCCCAGGCGGTGGCAAAGATACCTGCGGATTATACGTTCGTTGAACCGGGAACACTGACGGTGGCCATTTCGGCGCTGAACTCTCCGCCGCTGGCGCTGCTTGCCAGCGATAATCGAACGCGGATTGGCAGCGATCCGGATATTGCTCGTCTGCTGGCGGGCAGTCTGGGGCTAAAACTGAAGCTGGTCCCCACGGCGTGGGAAGACTGGCCGCTGGGGATCACCTCCGGGCGCTATGACGTGGCGCTGGTGAATATTGCAGTAACCGAGCAGCGGAAAGAGAAATTTGATTTTGCGACCTATCGCGTCGATTCACTGGCCTTTTCGGTGAAATCCACGAGCGAGATTCAGTCAATCAAAAGTGCGGAAGATCTGGCAGGGAAAAAGGTGATCGTTGGCTCTGGCACGAATCAGGAACGTATTCTGCTGGGCTGGAACGAAGAGAACAAAAAGGCAGGGCGTGAACCTGCGCTACCGGTCTATCTGACCGACGATGCCTCGGGCAATCTCTATATTCAGTCCGGCAGGGCAGATGTCTTTTTTGGGCCGCAGTCGGTGTCGGCGTATAAAGCTGCACTGACCGGCAAAACCCGCGTGGTCGGTTTAGGGCCGAAAAAAGCCTGGGTTGCCACCACGACCAAAAAAGGGAATCAGCTGGTTTATGCTCTGCAAGCCGCACTGGACGGGGCAATTAAGCGGGGAGATTACCAGAAGGTGCTGGCGCGCTGGGGAGAGCAGGGCGAAGCAGTGGATCGCTCCGAGGTCAACCCCCCTGGGATAACCTACTAACCTACTAAAGGTGCTCTACACTTAGGGTTTTTATCCCTGAGGGGGCAACATGATTAAACTCTATGGCGTACCCGGCTGGGGCTCGGCAATCAGCGAAGTGATGCTAACCCTGGCTGATATCCCTTATCAATTTATCAACGTGGACGGGTTTGACCAGCCCGGTCCGCAGCGTGAGCTGTTGCACAAGCTGAACCCGCTGTGCCAGGTGCCCACGCTGGAGCTGGAAAATGGGACCATCATGACAGAAACCGCGGCGATTGCTTTGATGGTACTTGATAAATGTCCCGACCTTGCTCCACCTCCAGAACAGGCCGAACGCCAGCAGTTTCAGCGTTTACTGATCTGGTTTGTCGCCAATGTTTACCCCACCTTCACGTATGCCGATTACCCCGAGCGCTGGGCGCCAGATGCGCCGGAGCAGCTGCAGAAAAATTGCATTGAGTACCGTAAATCGCTCTATCAGTGGTTCGACGGTCAGCTCAAGGCGAGCCCTTATGCGCTGGGTGAACGCCTGACGCTGCTTGATGTGTATATTGTGGTCACGCGCACCTGGGGGCCTCGTCATGAATGGTTTGCCGCGAATACCCCGAAGATAACAGCGATTGCGGATACAGTTACTCAGCTTCCGAAACTGCACAAGGTGTTAAAGGCAAACAATATTATCTGATAACGTGGAACCCTGGCTCATAACTGGAAACCTGCACATGCCACATGTAGATATCAAATGTTTTCCCCGCGATTTGAACGACGAACAAAAAACTGCGCTGGCGGCGGATATTGCCGACGTCATCATTCGCCATTTCAACAGCAAAGACAGTTCCGTGTCGGTTGCGCTGAACCAGGTAGCGCCGGAAGACTGGAAAGCCGAGGTCTGGGATACCGAGATAGGTCCGAAGCTGGATGAGCTGATTAAGAAGCCAGGGTATTCGATGTAAATCTTTTGCCGGGGAGCGGATAAGTTCTCCCCGGCTCAACTTCCCGTTTTTCGCAAAAAACGATAAAAATGCGTTTTGTCTTATCCGCTACACTTAACGTTTCTGACTGACTTATTATTAATCCTTAGGAAAGATCTCCACCAGAATCAATTAAGGACAGATACGTTAAAGGATAATTTTCTGATGACAAAATTACCCCGTTTTTCATTCGCCTTTCTTCATCCCCGTTACTGGCTAAGCTGGGCAGGCATTGCCGCGCTGTGGCTTATCATGCTGCTCCCTTATCCGCTTCTGTTCAGAATTGGTCATGGTCTTGGTCGACTGGCGATGCGCTTGCTTACCCGCCGCGTCGAAATTGCCCGCCGCAACCTTGAGCTTTGTTTCCCGGAGATGAAAAAGGCGGAGCGAGAGTCATTGCTGCAGCGTAATTTTGAATCGGTAGGAATGGGGGTGATTGAAACCGGAATGGCATGGTTCTGGCCTGCGTGGCGGGTTAAGAAATGCTTTACCGTTAGGGGCTATGAGCACATGGAAACGGCGCGGGCGAAAGGTAATGGCGTGGTGCTGGTGGGAATGCATTTTCTCACACTTGAGCTGGGCGCGCGGATATTTGGCATGCTCAACCCCGGTATTGGCGTATATCGTCCTAATAATAATGCCCTGCTGGACTGGCTACAGACGCGAGGGCGTCTGCGTTCCAATAAATCTATGCTCGATCGTCATGATTTAAAAGGCATGATCCGCTCGCTGAAGCAGAATGAAATTTTGTGGTATGCCCCGGATCATGACTATGGCAAAACCAATAGCGTCTTTGTGCCGTTCTTTGCGGTTCCGGATGCCGCGACGACCGCTGGAAGCTATATGCTGGTCAAAAGCGCTAAGCCCGCCGTCATTCCCTTTGTGCCGCGACGCAGGGCGGATGGCAGCGGTTATGAACTGATTATTCTGGAGGATATCAGCGAGGCGTTGCAGGGGGGAGATAAAGAATCTGTTGCGACGCAGATGAACAGAGCGATCGAACAAGCGGTACGCATGGCACCAGAACAGTATATGTGGCTGCACCGGCGCTTCAAAACCCGCCCGGAGGGTGTGCCGGACCGGTATGCGCGCACAAAAGACGTGACGTCCTCCGTTAATATCTTATCCGCTGAAGAGATTTCTGAGCGGTCTGGCATACAGCACTGAGGCAAAAAACCATGCCCTCACTCTTGTGGTGAGGGCATAAATATCCCCTACAGGGCAGACCTGCGATAAGGTGCGTAATCTGCTTGCCACCAGGTCTGCTCGATGCGCGCCAGCAAGATTTCGTTGTCTATCGACGGGGCGACGCCCTGATCAATCGCCGCACGGGCAACGGCGAGGGCAATCTGGCGTGACACCGTTTCAATGCGATCGACCGGCGGCAACAAGCCCCCTTTCTCGGTGGTAACCAGTGGAGACTGCGCGGCCAGGCTGTGGCTTGCCGCCATCAACATCTCTTCCGTCACACGGCGGGCGTTGCTGGCCAGGATCCCTAGCCCCAGACCCGGGAAAATATAGGCGTTGTTACACTGGGCGATGTCGTACTGCTCGTTTTGCCAGAACACCGGGGCAAACGGGCTACCGGTGGCCACCAGTGCGGCACCCTGGGTCCACGCGATAAGATCCTGTGGCTGCGCCTCTGCCCGTGATGTCGGGTTCGAGAGCGGCATGATAATAGGGCGCGGGCAGTGCCGATGCATCTCTTTCACAATTTCTTCACTGAAGAGTCCTGGCTGGCCTGAAACGCCGATCATCACCGTCGGATGTGCATTTTTTACCACTTCCAGCAGGGAGATATTATTGGCTTCTACCTGCCAGTGGCTAATCGCATCACGCGCGGTGAGAAGGTTTTTCTGGAAGTCGAGCAGGTTGGTCATATCGTCGGTCAGCAAGCCAAAGCGGTCGACCATAAAGATCCGGCTGCGGGCTTCGGACTCTGTCAGGCCGTCATCAACCATCAGGGCCACAATTTTTTCTGCTATTCCGCATCCGGCGGAACCGCTGCCCAGGAAGACCACACGCTGATCGCGAATGCGTGTGCCCGCTGCATGGGCTGCCGCAATCAGCGTACCTGCGGTGACGGCTGCCGTTCCCTGAATGTCATCATTGAAGCAGCACAGCTGGTCGCGGTAGCGCTGGAGCAGTTTAGTGGCGTTTTTCTGCGCGAAGTCTTCAAACTGCAGAAGAACATTTGGCCAGCGTGCTTTGACGGTGCTGACAAACATATCCATAAATTCAGCATATTGATCGTCGCTGATGCGCGGATGGCGCCAGCCCATATACATCGGGTCGTCGAGGTGCTGCTGATTATTCGTCCCGACATCCAGCATAATGGGCAAGGTGGAAGCCGGATGGATCCCTCCGCAGGCGGTATACAGCGACAGCTTACCAATCGGGATGCCCATTCCACCGATACCCTGATCGCCAAGCCCCAGAATACGTTCCCCGTCAGTCACTACAATCACTCGAATATCGTTGCGCGAGAAACTTTGCAGCATCTCATCAATACGATGGCGGTTTGGCCATGAAATAAACAACCCGCGTGCCCGACGGTAAATGGTGGAGAAATGCTCGCAGGCTTCACCTACCGTCGGCGTATAGATAATTGGCAATGTCTCTTTCAGGTGCGAGCGTAAGAGATTGTAAAACAGGGTCTCATTGGTATCCTGAATATTACGCAGATACACATGACGGGAAATATCGCTTTTAAAATGACAGAATTGTACCCACGCGCGTTCCGTCTGTTCTTCAATGGTTTCAACGTTGTGAGGCAATAAACCATGCAGGTTGAAATTATCACGTTCTTCTTTTATGAACGCGAGACCTTTATTTAATAATGGGTTTTCCAGCAATACGGCCCCGTTATAGGGAGTGTACAGAACTTCTTTGCGAGACATGGTTAACTCCTGAATTTTTTAAATAAAACAGATTAAGAGATTAAATAGATCATAATGCCTTCAGTCAGTACGCCGACGGCAGTGCCAATTAATATGGAGGATGAGGCAGTATCAATATAGGTGTCGCTGCGTATGGCAAACATACCTGCGGCGATAGCGGAAGGCGTCGCCCCAATAATAACAACCTGCTGGAGTAAGGTATGGCTAAGACCAAATGCGATACCGGCTACGGCCATGATGGCGGGTTGAATGAGGTTTTTAATACTGATATTGGTAAATGTCTGCACATTCAATTTTGGACGTTCACCGTAAAATAACAGGCCGAGAGCAAACAGTGACAGTCCACCGGAGACTTTGCCAACCATCTCAATGGGCATACTGAGAATTGACGGGATCTGTACGCCAGCCAGGCTGAGCAATACACCGGAAACGGGTATCCAGACGATAGGATTACGTGCCGCTTTGATGAGGTTTTGTATCACCATCGCGCCAGGATGCAGCGATTCCAGACCATCATGACTGTTCTTATCTCCCATACGAATCAGGACGATAGTCAACGGGATCATGATAACGCTGGTGATGATATTGCCGATCAGTACGCCAATGAATCCTTCTGGCCCAATCAACACAGCAAGCACGGGTGCCCCAAAGTAGGCCATATCCGGAAAGGCACAAACCAGAGACTGAATGGCACTGGTTTTTATATCGTGACGAAAAACAAAACGTGAAATAAATAATGTCAATAAATACGAACCCATTAAACCGACAACCAGGACCGCCATAAACGTCAGGTTCTTAATTTTGCTCGGGTCGGTATGCAATGCGCCAATAAAAAGATGAAAGGGAAGTGCAAAACGAATCACCACGGTCGCCATAACGTTTGCATCTTCACGTCGGGAATACCCGAGTTTCCCGCTTAACCACCCAAGCAGCATTATAAAGACGAGCGGAAACAGCGACTGTAATAGTAATGAAGGCATAGTATTTCCTGTAGGGTATTTTATGTGTTTTGTTGCAGCGCTAATCTAGCGGTTAGATAGCAGGGTAAGAGTGACAATGGTCACACTCTCTCTGGTTTTATTAATTTCAAAATGATTGCATTAGTTGGATAAGTAATAGGTGTGGCAAAAATTGATTAGGCACAAGAAAACAGCAGTGCTTGCCTTAAATAACTTTAGTTACTTAATGATGAATAAAGTTAATTAACGGGAAAGGGTTGTATTGTTCACACTTCTTTCAGTCCCCGCATGTTATTTTTACACTGAGCCTGTTTTTAGAAAAGGCCACGTAAGTCTTTAATTTATATTTAAGAACATTTATCCGTATTGGAATAATTCCGTGTTTATTCCTTTTCTTTGCATATCCGAACACAATTATCAGGTGATTATATGAAAGATAATCCTGTACCGACTTCTGAGTTGTCGTCCACGCGTTTTGCCTTTGGGCTTTACAATACCGAGGTTGGCGCAGTCCCGTTGATGCTATTCGTCGGGATCGCTGCCATTGTGGCGACCTCTGCCTGGGCAGGCTTGCTGCCGAAAAATATGATCGGCGGACTCGCAGTCATCATGACCCTTGGTTTTGCGTTTGCGAAAGTGGGGCGGCAAATCCCGTTGCTGAAAGACATCGGCGGCCCGGCAATCCTGTGTCTGATGGTCCCCTCCGTACTGGTCTATTTTGGTGTCTTCGAAAAACACACGCTGGATACGGTGCATCTGTTGATGAAAGAGGCAAATCTGCTCTATTTCGTCATCGCCTGTCTGGTGGTAGGGAGCATTCTGGGAATGAACCGGATACTGCTTATCCAGGGGATGATGCGCATGTTTATCCCGCTGGTGGCCGGGACTTTCATGGCAGTACTGAGCGGGCTCATCGTGGGTTCACTGTTTGGCTATACCCCGTACCACACGTTCTTTTTTATCATCGTGCCGATCATTGGTGGCGGGATTGGTGAGGGGATTTTGCCGTTGTCCCTGGCCTATTCGGCAATCCTTGGTCATACGCCGGACGTCTATGTTGCTCAACTGGCGCCTGCCGCGGTGGTGGGGAATATCTTCGCCATTATTTGTGCAGGCTCGCTGGCGCGTCTGGGAATGAAACGTCCTGCATTGTCGGGTAATGGCATGTTAACCCGTAGCAAAGAAGACAGCAGCCTCTTTGCGGGCGCGGACAGTGCTCAGCAGACAGATTTCCATCTGATGGGAGGCGGGTTACTGATGGTGTGCGCATTTTTCATCGTCGGCGGGTTGTTTGAAAAACTGGTACACATTCCCGGTCCGGTGCTGATGATCCTGATAGCCGTATTGTGTAAGTACTTCAAGGTGATCCCGGCTTCAATGGAACAGGGCGCGCACAGTTGCTATAAATTCGTCTCGGCTGCGCTCGTCTGGCCACTGATGATTGGTCTGGGAATGTTATACGTGCCGCTTGAGAGCGTGGTGTCAGTCTTCTCGGTGGGCTACGTGGTGGTCTGTGGTTCGGTGGTGATTGCGATGGCGCTAAGCGGCTATTTTATTGCCTCGCGTCTGAATATGTATCCTGTGGAAGCGGCCATTGTCACCTGCTGCCACAGTGGTCTGGGCGGGACAGGGGATGTGGCTATTTTGTCTGCCTCTAACCGAATGTCGCTCATGCCGTTTGCACAGATTGCCACCCGTATCGGCGGCGCATCGACGGTGATCATCGCCACGCTGCTGATGGGCTGGATTATGTGATGTAGCAGGGGTAAGCCGGGTAACACACCCGGGCTTACCCCTTTGTTGTCGGCACAATCTGAACATGGTTTTGTTTCACCTCATGACCCTGCGCATTAACATAACCAATATGCACCGGATCGCCGCTTTCTTTATCCACCAGGGTTAAATGCGGTGCGGTGTGTAAAACATGTTTGTGTCCCCATTCCATCAAAGATAAAAGCACCGGGGCAAGGGTGCGGCTTTTGTCGGTAAGCTGGTACTCATACCGTTCCCGTGCTCCCTCTTCCCGGTAAGGTATACGGGAAAGCAACCCCAGTTCTGTCATCAACTTTAAACGTGTCGCTAACGTCTGTTTCGTTATTCCGGTATGTATTCGCATGGTTTCGAAACGCGTCACACCGTAAAACGCCTCTCTCAGAATCAACAAAATCCATTGATCGCCCACGATTTTTGCCCCTTCAGCCAGACCGCACAGTTCGGGCGAGAGGTAAGGCAACAATTTATCTTTTGACACAGGATGTTTTCCTTTTTAATCTAAGTATGATTTTTAGACCTTGCTTATAGGGAGAATACAATGCCTTTTGTAAATGTACAAACGATTAAAGGGATCATGAATGCCGAGCAGAAGAGCGAGCTGTTGCGCCGAATGACGGACTTAATGGTGGAAATCGAAGGGAAAGGGGATCCGGAGTTCCGGCGCTCGGTCTGGATCCGTATTGATGAGCATGACCCGGAGCAATGGAGCCTGGGGGGATTACAGCCTACCGCTGAAATGATTGCGAAGAAATTCGCGTCGACGCAGGCGTCCTGATAAGAGGCCGGGAGGGACACAGTATCTCCCGGTGAAACCTTGTTTGCAGCCGGGTTCGCCCGCAACGAGTTTCGACCGATGGACAGTCGACAGCTTCAAACAAGACGGAAAATTGCGGCCAGTTTTTTGACTGCGTCTTCTATTTCCCTCTCCGTATAAGCGGCAAAACCCATCAAAAAACCGCTGGTCAGGGGTTTGTCTGCATATAAACTGGTAAGCCCTAATATATCAACATTTGCGCGACGGGCGGCGGCGGCAATCTCCTTCTCGGAGATCCCGTGCCTGAGGTGACAAGGCATCTGCATTCCACCTGTTGGTATTACGCACTCAACATAATCAGAAAGATACTCATCCATCAGACTGGCCAGTTTGTTGCGGCGAGTAACATAAACGCTACGCATCTTGCGAATATAGGCACCAAAATGCCCTCCCTCCAAAAATTTCGCCAGCGTCAGTTGGGATATTGAGGCGGTATGGCCGTCCATTAATGTCCTGGCCATGGTCATCGACTCTACCAGTTCTGAGGGAACAATCATGTACGCAATACGTAGCCCGGGGAACAGGGACTTTGTGAAAGTCCCGATATAAATTGTCCGGTTGTAAGCATCAAGCCCCTGAAGACAGGCCATAGGCTTCCCTTCATAGTGAAACTCACTGTCGTAGTCGTCCTCAATGATCCAGGCGGAGTGACGATTTGCCCAGTCAATGACAGCCAGGCGTCGGTCAAGAGAGAGCGTCACCCCGGTAGGATATTGATGAGAAGGCGTAAGGTAGATAGCCCTGGCAGGACTGGTCAGAGCATTCAGCGCGTCAATTGAGATGCCTTTATCGTCAAGAGGAACCGGAAGACAGCGCAGTCCGGCAGATTTAAACGCTTTGTATGCTCCTTGATAGCAGGGATCTTCAATGGCAATGCCATCCTCTGCGTCCATCAGCACGTGGGAACAGAGAGCAAGCGCCTGCTGAGAACTTGTCAGAATGATGATCTGTTCAGCCCTCGCACGCGTCCCGCGCTCAAGATTGACATATTCCGCGATTGCTCGCCGTAGGCGTTCCATGCCCTGTGGAGGGCTTTGCTCTAATATCTGGTGTTGATATTCCTTAAGAACCTGCCGCTGAAGTCGCTCCCAGGTTGGAATGGGAAACATGCGCGTCTCGGGGATACCCGGTGCCAGTGGGCGGGGCGAGGAAAATTCGCGGATCCCGCCACTTTCATAGATGATCTTTCCACGAGCGCTGAGTTTTGCCTTTCGTCTATCAGCGGCAGGATGCTGCTGCCGGGAATGCGGTTTTAAAAACCGTGCGCTGGAAGAGACAAAGCTTCCTCTGCCTGTTTGCCGCTCAATAAAACCTTCTGCATGCAGGCTGGAATAAGCTGCTTCAATCGTATCCCGGGAAACACACAGTGAACTCGCCAGCGCGCGTGAAGCGGGAAGGGCCTTACCGTGAGATAAGATCCCTTCCAGTATCAGTGTCCGTATCGCTCTCTGGATCCTTTCATGCAGGGGCAGCGATCCGTTGGAAGGATCAATAATCCATGCCTTAACCGTTTCAAGTTGTGCGTGCTTAAACATCTTTTTCCACTCTCCCTCGTGTGGCCTCCATTATAAAACAACACGGCAAAATTGGTCTGCTTCATTTGCGGAAATTGGTGGGGCTAAACGTGCCATTTAGCGCATACACTCATCCCGAAACCGTGAATGAATAAACAAAGAGGTTGTTATGAATAATACGATTGTGACCATTGAGGCTGTTCAGGAAAGTGATTACGAGAGCTGGATACCACTGTGGGGTAAATATCAAGAATTTTATAACGTCGATCTCTCCGGGGTAGTCACTCAGCGCACCTGGCAACGATTTTTCAGCCCTATTGAGCCACTATTTTGCTTAGTGGCAAGATATAACGGAGAGGTGGTGGGTTTTGCGCATTATCTTTTCCACCGTTCAACCTGGGCGGAGAGCGATTACTGTTATCTTGAAGATTTATATGTTTGTGATGCCGTCAGGGGCAAACACATTGGTAAACAATTAATAGAATATGTTCAGCGAGAAGCCAGAAAACATCATGCTCGTCATCTTTACTGGCATACACATGAAACCAACTACCGCGGGCAACGATTGTATGACTGGGTCGCGAAAAAAAGCGGCATGATTGAATATCGTATGCACGTAAGATAAATCCCTTCGCTGACGTGATGCCCCCTCAAATGTTGACGGGGCGTTTTCAACCTATTATTTAGCCTGTAACAGTATGTCCATCAGCCCCGGGAAACGGGCATCGAGATCGTCTCTACGCAAAGAAATCATATTCTCTCGTCCCTGCTGACGTTGCCAGATCACTCCGCTGTCACGCAATACGCGCCAGTGATGTGTCATTGTGGACTTCACCACATCTTCCGGGCGTAGTGCGTTACAGCTTAGCTCGCAACCATCGGCCAGCCTGCGGATAATTGACAGCCTGAGCGGGTTGCCGAGGGCAAACAACACATTTTCCAGCAGTATCTGTTCAGTTTCGGGGTGGTTTTGGATCATCGTTTTCCTGCGTCTGGTGTCAGATTGAGCTATATCAACAATAGGTCAATCGTTAAAAAATAGTTCGATAATACTCGTACAATAGGACTATTATAGCAAACGAACGAATACACGACCATCCTGGTCGTCACAACCTGTCTTACTGACTAAGGAAATATTATGCCCCGACCCATCCCCCTCGAACGTTATCGCAACATCGGTATCTCCGCGCATATCGATGCCGGTAAAACGACCACCACCGAGCGCATCCTGTTTTACACCGGGATGAGCCACAAACTGGGTGAAGTACACGATGGCGCGGCAACAACTGACTGGATGGCGCAGGAGCAAGAGCGCGGGATCACCATTACGTCCGCGGCCGTGAGTTGCTTCTGGCCGGGTATGGACAGAGGGTTTGAACCGCACCGGATCAACATCATCGACACCCCGGGGCACGTGGATTTCACCATTGAGGTGGAACGTTCCATGCGTGTACTCGACGGTGCCGTGATGGTGTATGACTCCGTTGGCGGCGTTCAGCCGCAGTCCGAAACCGTCTGGCGTCAGGCGAATAAATATCACGTGCCGCGGCTGGCCTTCGTTAACAAAATGGACCGTCCGGGTGCCGATTTCTTCCGCGTCGTACGCATGATGCAGGAACGTCTGAAAGCGAACCCAGTACCGATTGTTATTCCGGTTGGCGCGGAGGAACACTTCACCGGCGTGGTGGATCTTATCAAAATGCGTACCATTTTGTGGGACGATGCCACCCAGGGCATGGTGTTCACCTATGCGCCCGTGCCGGATGATTTACTGAGTACCGCGAAGGAATGGCGGGAAAAAATGGTCTCTGCGGCGGCGGAAGCCAGCGATGAGCTCATGGATAAATATCTGGAAACCGGCGATCTGGACGAGGCGGAAATCATCAGAGGTCTGCGTATTCGCACTATCTCGGGTGAAATCCAGCCTATGCTGTGCGGCAGCGCGTTCAAAAACAAAGGCGTGCAGCGCATGCTCGATGCGGTCATTGAGTTGATGCCGTCACCACTGGATGTGCCAGCCATTGATGGCGTGGATGAAAAAGGCCAGCACGCTGAGCGTCATCCCAGTGATGATGAGCCGTTCTCCGCTCTGGCATTCAAACTGATGAGCGATCCGTACGTCGGGCAACTGACCTTTATCCGCGTTTACTCTGGCGTGCTGCGCAAAGGCGACGCGGTGTATAACCCGGTGAAAGGGAAGAAAGAGCGCATCGGGCGTATTGTGCTGATGCATGCCAACGATCGCCACGAGGTGGATGAACTGCGCGCCGGTGATATCGCGGCCTGCGTTGGGTTGAAAGATGTGACAACCGGTGACACGCTCACCGATCCGAATGCCGTCATCACGCTTGAACGCATGGAGTTTCCGGATCCGGTTATCTCCCTTGCTATCGAGCCGAAAACCAAAGGCGATCAGGAGAAAATGGGGATCGCGCTGCAGCGTCTGGCGGCGGAAGATCCCTCTTTCCGCCTGCATACTGACGAAGAGTCCGGCCAGACGATTATCTCCGGGATGGGTGAGTTACACCTTGAGATTATCGTCGACCGCATGAAGCGTGAGTTTGGCGTCGAGGCGAACATCGGTCGTCCACAGGTGACCTACCGGGAAACCTTGCGTAAAGCGGTGAAGGATATCGAAGGTAAGTTTGTCCGTCAGTCCGGCGGTAAAGGACAGTACGGTCATGTGGTACTGAGCCTCGAACCGACAGAACCAGGCAGCGGATTTACGTTTGAAGATGCCACCAAGGGCGGCGTGGTGCCGCGCGAGTATATCCCGTCCGTTGAGAAAGGGCTTCGGGAAGCGATGAACAGCGGCGTGCTGGCGGGGTATCCGGTAGTTGATGTTAAAGCGACCCTGACGTTTGGTTCGTATCACGATGTCGACTCCTCGGAGATGGCGTTCCGCATGGCGGCGATCCTCGGATTTAAAGAGGGCGCTCGCAGGGCGGATCCGGTGATTCTTGAGCCGATCATGCATGTCGAGGTGGAAACACCGGAAGAGTACGCTGGCAACATTATGGGCGATCTCTCTTCTCGCCGTGGCATGGTGCAGGGGATGGAAGAGCAGTACGGAAGCCAGATTATTCGCGCTGACGTGCCGCTGGCAGAGATGTTTGGTTATGCCACCACGCTGCGCTCGATGTCACAGGGGCGTGCGACGTATACGATGGAGTTCCATCATTTTGCGGAAGCACCGCGAAATGTTGCGGATGAGATTATTTCACGACGTGCGAAGAGTTAATTAATTGCACATGGTAGTCGTTGGGCTACCATGTGTTTTTCTATTTGAGATGTTCGTTGCGCTGAATTGCTTGTCCTGAAACAGACTGAATCTTCCAGATACCTTTTTCTTTAACCATACAATCGATGACCGTATATTCCTCTTTCTTCCCGAACGACACATAAATATTGGTGCAAACGGGATCGTATTCGGATGAAACCACAGTCACATTATCTGCCCAATCTTCCTCAATATCCTGCGACTTCAGAAAGAAATCAGCATCATAAAACTCTTCATCAGCAAAGCGAGGATCCTGAGCATGACGCAATTTTTTCATGGTGCTTGCTGTGACGTATTTATTTATTTCAGCATTGTCCGTGATGGGGAATTTGTTTGCAGCATATTGCGCAATGTACCATTTATTGAAATTTAACGCTGCTTTTGCCGCATTATCACTATAGCCTGCGCAGGCCGAGTAGGTTATTAATAAGGAAAGAATGGGTATGATTTTCATATCAATAATGCCTGCAAAGCTGATAAGAAGGGTGGGATTTTCTATATCCTGAACCAGGATACATAGTACGTTGCGCGAAGTCGCTTAGCCATTGATGGCCATCATAAATACAAACATGACCATCTGGATGGTTTGCTATGGACTGTATAACTACAACATCGCCTAACTGCGGGGCTCCGATAACTTTTTGGAACCCAACCTGAGACAAAGTTAGACCCATGTTCTTTGCCGAACCTATTCCATGAATAGGCAAGCCGCCAGCAATTATCGCGTTTTTCACAAAAAGCTCACACTTTCTGTGACTTTCTCGATAAACATGATTTTTGGCATATTCAACAGCGGCATATTTATTCCATGACATTGATATTTCCTTATTGAGAGATCGCTAATGCAACAACTTTGGAAATATCCTCCGTTTTACCACGTCATGGTAAACTTAAAATGCCATAAAAATTTAATATAATTCAGTAGGATATAATTAATTAAATCAATCCAGCGCCTTCACTATCTTCCCGCTAGCCACAAACGTCCCCGCACCAAGATGATGCAGCGTATTCAGCTTATCTCCGTCAAACTGCCAGCGTCCGGCGAAGAACGCGCGTTCATCGGCTGCGGCAGAAACCACTTCACCAAACAGCGTGTCATATTTTTCAGCCGCTGCGGTCACCGGGAGTAAACGACACTCCATCCATGCCAGACATTTTTCTTCAATGACGGGCAAACCGAGTTCCGGACCGTTCACCACCGGGATCCCGTAGCAGTTAAATTTGTCTTCATCGCGCCCGCTAACGCTACCGACTGCCCAGGTCCAGTTTGCCGCCGCCACGCCGGGGATAACGATGCCGAACATCCCACTGTGTTCAATCAGCTCACGTGACCAGGTACTTTTATCCACGACGATCGCGATACGCGGCGGTTCAAACTCAACGGGCATTGACCATGCGGCGGCCATAACGTTGCGTCTGTCGAGGCTTTCATCCCGACTGGTGATAAGCACAGTAGGGCCGTGGTTTAGCAGACGGCTGGCATGATGTAATTCAACGGGGCGAAAGTAACTCATAGGGTCTCCTCATGTACAACGATGAGTATGACGAAAAAGCACGTAAATCAAAGTGGGCGCGTAGAATTAGTTTATAAACAAAACATCACTATCAAAGGAAACTGATGCATGTCCCCATTTCTGACTGCCTATTTCGCCCGTATCGGCTGGAATCAACCGACCGGGGTTAATATCGACACGCTGCGCGCGCTGCATTTACACCACAACTGTGCGATCCCTTTCGAGAATATTGATGTCGTCCTGCCGCGTGAAATCCATCTTGACGATCGGTGTCTGGTCGACAAACTGCTAACAGCGCGACGTGGGGGATATTGTTTTGAGCAAAATGGCTTATTCGAACGGGTGCTGCGCGAAGTCGGTTTTACGGTACGCAGTGTGCTCGGGCGCGTGGTATTAGCAAATCCACCACAAATGCCACCGCGAACACACCGCCTGCTGCTGATTGAGCTTAACGGTGAGCGCTGGATTGCGGACGTAGGCTTTGGCGGACAGACGCTGACGGCGCCGATTCGGTTGCTCGCTAACGAAGAACAGACAACGCCGCACGGGGCGTATCGTTTGCTGAGCGAGGGCAATGACTGGGTATTGCAGTTCCGGCACCACGAGCACTGGCAGTCGATGTACCATTTTGATCTGACGACGCAATATTTCAGTGATTATGTCATGGGCAACTTCTGGTCAGCACACTGGCCGCAGTCGCATTTCCGTCATCATTTGCTGATGTGCCGCCACTTGCCGGACGGTGGCAAGCTGACGCTGACCAACTTCAACTTTACCCACTGGCAGAATGGCCATGTGGAGGAGCAGATCCATCTTCCTGATGCTGCGGCGCTGTATCAACTGATGCAGACGCGTTTTGGGTTGGGCATTGATGATCCTAAGCACGGCTTTTCACTGGCGGAACTGACAGCGGTGATGGCAGGGTTTGAAACACATCCACAGGCAGGGAAATAAGGTGAAAAGGGGCTAACGCCCCTTTGCCACATAAGGCTTACAGCTGGGTAAACTTGCTGATCCACGGGCTGTTTTTTTCACCAGACCACAGTTGAACAAGCATGTCTCTGAATTTTTCCGCCGCCGGGCTGAGAGGCGTTTCCCTGCGCTGTACAAGGCCTAACGTGCGCCGTATGACGGGTTCAATCAGCGGCCGACTGACCAGAATATGATGCTCATCGGCCGGCATAGCCAGGCTGGGAACGACAGAGACCCCGAGACCCGCTTCCACCATCCCCAGTGACGTTGAAAGATGTCGAACTTCATAAAACCAGTTAGGCTTCCACGCCATTTTCTCAAACGCCTGATCGATAAGCATTAAAAAAATTACATTCTGTAACTTAACTATAATACTGAGGTTATTATGGCGTTAACTCATGCTAACAATACCCAGAGGGCTCCTGATCCTGTAAAAGCCAGTGCGCATATTCGCGTGATTCTGGCCCTGGCATTATCAGGGCTTGCTGAGCTTGCTTCTCTGTTCTTTATTCAGCCACTGCTCCCGACTGCACGTTTTTAGTTCACATGTTCCTCGGCATTCCCTGGTGGGGTTTCCTGATGCAGCACGGCATGCTGCAGTCTTAATTGTCCGATGGCGGCTACGCCTTACCGGATCTGGAACGGATAAAACAGTAGGCCGGGTAAGGCGTAACCGCCACCCTGCACCTGTCACAATTTCCGGCTAGCGTATCAGGATTGTTTTTCCTTCGCCGTCAACCGATCGGGTTGGAATAACATAGCGATCAATGCCAATCAGTGTGCAAAACAGATCTCGGGTAAATACTTTATTTCCGAAATACCACGAATGTGATGGCATTCCTTTAATCCCTGCGGGTTCATCCTGTACGAGAATAGCAGAGTCACTTTCTAGTTTTTCGTAATACTGTGTACAGTCTACATTTATTGCATTTGAAGGTGCGTTCTCAGGAAGACCCACACGCCCAACCCGAGGAGCAACGCCGACACGTTTCACATTCGATATATCCAGAGCCTGGTCACGACGGCTGGAATAATTAGTTAGACGAATACCATGGCGGTAAATAGAATCACTTCGCGGGTCAGGGTTTGACATTACGCTGCTCGATACATCGCCTGCGACGAAAATGATCTGGCTCACTTTCCAAGCACTATTTGGCAGGTTGGTATCATCCGCATCATCAAATGCTTCAGTGAGCACATAAACCCCAGTAGAATGACCCAAAACATGAATATTAATCGGACAGTCGGGTTTTTGTTTTTCTGATACGTAGGAAATTCCTTCTGTCATAAGGCGCATTGCGGTAAGTTTTGCCTTGTGACGGTCAGGTAAATAGGCCAGCGCCTTGTCATCACTTGGCCAGTCAAAGGAAACCACTATTCCTTTAAAACCAATATCAGACAATCCGTTTGCCAAAAGTCTGTGTCGCTCGATCACTTCGCTCTCGCTCATGTTGTAACCATGCACAGAAAAAAGTAAATCCCCTCGCTTTTCGCCTTTCTCGTTTTTCCACTGTGCACCTTGTATAACTTGATCAAACCATTTTTGTTCAGGAATGGCATGGTCGGGACTGGGGTCCTCTCCATCAGGAACAACCAAATAGCTTGTTCCACCAATATCGGAGGTAAATTTACCTCTTGATGCTTTACGAACAGACATAACATATGAAGGCATGATTTAATCCCACGTTGAGTAAAAAGTTATCTTTGTTTGTAATGGAGGAAATCTATTCTAAAATTGTCTGATTCACTTTGCGGTTAAATTTTCCTTTTTATTGGAAGGGCAGTATGAAGTGTATATGAGAACGCAAGTGATTTAGTGCAATATGTTTCTTTTGTTAAGGAATTTGAGGTGGCTCGCATTATTTCTGATTTTGTGTTAAATATTCATGGCTTGAATGTGTGTGAAAGGATGTCTGCGCAGATTAAGAACCTGTACTCTACAGCAGGCTCTTAATGTATGGGTTAAATAACGTCTAACGATGATTAATTCAATTCAAGGTCGATCAATTTATCGAGATGCCTATTAAACGCGGCTTCGTTCATTTCGGGCATGTTTAAGATATACATCCCGTCCAGACCGCACACCAGACCAATCAAGCGCCAGGCGATATTTTCCGCTCTATCGCCAGGACGAAATACCCCGGCCTCCGTTCCCGCTTTGATTAGCGCCACCGTTTCCTGGTGCCACATTTCCATGGTCATAATATAGGCACCCTTAATGTCAGCATCGCGGTTGGCCAGGATCTGCGCTTCACGCCACAGGCGAATGTAAGGTTCAAACCTGCCATCATCACTCCCGAGCATGGCATGAAGCTGCTCCCGCCAGCCAGCCTGTTTGCCGACGACATCTGCATCCAGCAGTTCACGGATCAAGCGAACAAAAGCCAGCGATTTTAGCTCCCCGCCGGAGGTAAAATGATGGTGAACCTGTCCGGTCGCGACCCCGGCTTCAGCTGCAACGCGGCGTACCGTCATTGCGGCCAGTCCTTCGGACAGCGCCACGCGCATGGCGGCCTGTAAGATTTCTTCCCGCCGTTCATCCTTGCTCAGATATCGCATTTCGACTCACTCTCAATAGGAATGAAACGAGTGTAACAAAAAGCTGGACACGCGTTCAACTTTACGTAGGATCGCATTCTGGACATGTGTCCATGATTTAATTAAAAGGAAATTTATGTTTCGTCAGTGGTTAGCGTTAGTGATTATCGTGCTGGTGTATATCCCGGTAGCGATCGACGCAACGGTGCTGCACGTGGCGGCGCCGACATTGAGCATGACGCTGGGGGCCAGCGGCAATGAATTGCTTTGGATCATCGATATTTACTCGCTGGTGATGGCGGGGATGGTGCTGCCGATGGGGGCACTGGGTGATCGTATTGGTTTCAAACGGCTGTTAATGATCGGCAGTACGTTGTTTGGTTTGTCATCGCTGGCGGCCGCGTTTGCCCCGTCTGCTGGATGGCTGATTGCGGCGCGCGCCTCGCTGGCGATTGGTGCGGCGATGATTATTCCGGCTACGCTCGCGGGTATCCGCACGCTGTTTACTGAAGCGCGGGATCGTAATATCGCGCTTGGCGTCTGGGCGGCTGTGGGGTCTGGTGGCGCGGCATTTGGTCCGCTGATTGGCGGTATGCTGCTCGAACATTTTTACTGGGGATCGGTGTTTTTAATCAACGTACCCATTGTATTGGTCGTGGTTTCGCTGGCCGCACGTTTTGTGCCACGTCAGCAAGGTCGCCCGGAACAACCGCTTAATATTAGCCATGCCATCATGCTAATCGCGGCGATTTTACTGCTGGTCTACAGTGCGAAGACCGCGCTAAAAGGCGTCCTGGCACCAGGCGTCGTCGTGTCCGCGCTGGTTACCGGCTCGGTGCTGCTGTTTATCTTCGTGCGTATTCAGCTTCGCGCGCGCGTGCCGATGATCGACATGCGTCTGTTCTGCCACCGCATCATTTTGAGTGGCGTGGTAATGGCGATGACTGCGATGATTGCGCTGGTCGGGTTTGAGCTGCTGATGGCCCAGGAGCTGCAGTTTGTTCACGGCTTTACGCCGTTTGAAGCGGGGATGTTTATGCTGCCTCTGATGGTTGCCAGCGGTTTCAGTGGGCCGATCGCCGGTGTACTGGTTGGACATCTGGGGTTACGCATCGTCGCCGCTGGCGGAATGGGGCTGAGTGCCGTCAGTTTTATTGGTCTGTCGCTGCTCGACTTCAGCACCCAGCAGTGGCAGGCGTGGTGCCTGATGGTGCTGCTGGGCTTCAGTGCTGCCAGCGCGCTGTTGGCTTCAACCTCAGCGATCATGGCTGCTGCGCCAAAAGAGAAAGCCGCTGCAGCAGGAGCGATTGAAACCATGTCGTATGAACTGGGTGCCGGTCTGGGGATCGCCATTTTTGGTCTGCTGTTGACCCGCAGCTTCACGGCGTCGATCGAATTGCCACAGGGGCTGAGTGCTTCTCTCGTCGACAAAGCGTCGTCATCCATTGGTGAAGCGATGAAGGTGGCGCAGGATCTGACACCCACGATGGCGGAAACACTGATTGAAGCAGCGAAAAGCGCGTTTATCACTTCGCATAGCGTAGCGTTGGGGAGTGCTGGGGGAATGCTGCTGTTGCTGGCCGTTGGCGTTTGGTTTAGCCTGGCTAAGGTCAACCCGCGGTAAATAGATCCGGAAAACCAGGTTTATGGTTGGCGTCAGTGGGGCAGATGCACTATGTTTTTTAAAGGATTATCTGACTCTTGCTGGAAAATATGAGCCTGCTCCACCGCAGTGAATCGCGCCAACCGTTCTCCCGGTTAACCCTGCTTGCCGGTGGTGCGCTGGGTGTCGTTTTTGGTGATATTGGCACCAGTCCGCTCTATACCTTCAGGACCGTGTTGTCGCTCTCTGAGCATGATCCTACGCCCGCAGTGGTTCTGGGACTGCTCTCGCTGATTACCTGGACACTCATCCTGGTGACATCCATAAAATATGCTGCATTCGCCATGCGAATTGATAATCATGGCGAGGGCGGCATCATGGCATTGATGTCGCTTCTGGTGGAAAAAGGGAAAGGCGGGCGCTGGGTCATTTTTTCCGCACTTATCGGCGCTGCGTTGATTTACGGTGATGGCGCGATAACCCCGGCAATCTCCGTACTTTCCGCTCTGGAAGGGCTGGAAATTGTTTTTCCTGAATCGCAGCCGTATATATTGCCGCTCACGGTCATGGTTTTACTGGCACTTTTTCTGATCCAACCTTTTGGTACCGCTCGTATAGGAAAGATATTTGGTCCGATCATGGCGCTGTGGTTTTTTGCAATTGCAGCGTTGGGCGTATGGGGGATCATTCAGCACCCATCGGTATTGCTGGCGCTGAATCCTGCGTATGGCATCGCGTTTTTGTTTTCGAACGGGTACACCAGTTTTCTGGTCCTGGGGGGCGTTTTTCTCTGTGTGACTGGTGCTGAAGCGCTGTACGCCGATATGGGGCATTTCGGTAAAAAGCCCATCTGGCTTGCCTGGTACGGTGTCGTATTTCCCGCATTGCTGCTCAATTATGCGGGGCAATCCGCGCTGATCCTGGCCGGTGCCGACAGTAAACAAAACCTTTTCTTTATGCTGTGTCCGCCTGTGATGCAGTTTCCGCTCATTATTCTTGCCGCACTGGCGACGATAATCGCCAGTCAGGCGATAATTACGGGCGCTTTTTCCATGACGCGGCAGGCTATTCAGCTCGGCTGGTTACCTCGTTTACGGATTAAACAAACGGCGGCAGAAAGCTACGGTCAAATCTATATAGGCACAATCAATTGGCTGCTTATGGTGGTAACGATTGGGCTGGTGGTGTTCTTCAAATCTTCCGACAAGCTTGCTGCTGCATACGGTATTGCCGTGTCATTAACCATGCTGATGACGACGGGCCTGCTGTTTGTGGCAATGCGGGAAGTGTGGCACTGGAGCCGGGTCAGCAGCGCGGTTATTGCCCTCTGTTTCCTGGTGATTGATGCCACCTTCTTGTTTGCCAATCTGATTAAGGTCCTGGAAGGCGGCTATATTCCGCTGCTGATGGCCGCAGCGATTTGTACGGTGATGCTGATCTGGCACCGCGGCGTTAAGGCGGTATCCGCATCGGTGGGCGAGAAGGGCATCAGCGTGGATGCGTTCTTTAACCAGCTTCAGCAAAAGACGGTACCCAGAGTTGCAGGTTCCGCCGTTTTTTTGACCCGTACACAGAACAATATCCCCCCGGTCATGCGCTGGCATGTTGCGCGCAACAAGGTGCTACAGCGAGATGTGTTATCGCTGACCATTGACATCCTGAATGTGCCCTATGTTGGGGAAGAACAACGGATCAGGGTAGAGCAGCGCGCGCCAGGTTACTGGCACGGCGTGGCACAATACGGTTTTATGGAGCACCCGGATATCCCGCATTTGTTGCAGGGTGTCAGTGAAATCAACGTGCTGTTCGCGAATGATGATGCCACCTGGTATGTTGGACATGAAACTATCGTAGCCGGTGATGGAACAGCGGGTATGGCAGCATGGCAACGGCATATTTTTGCTTTCATGAAGCGCAACTGCACGCACGTCATCAACCACTATCACCTTCCCAGCGACAGGGTTGTCGAAATCAGCCGACGCGTTGCCGTGTAGACTCTGGCGAAAGCAGAGGTCCTCTGCTTTCGCACCATTCTATTTCTCAAGCGCCGCAGACAGGACACTATGCAATAACACATTCGCCCCTTTCTCCGACCATTCTGGCAGGATCCTTTCCGCTTCGTTATGGCTAATGCCTTTCACGCAGGGGATAAAGATCATGCTGGCGGGCGCAATTTTGCTGACATAGCAGGTGTCGTGACCCGCGCCGGAGACCATCGGTTTCGACGAATAGCCTAGTTTCGCCACGGCCTTCTCCGTACGAGCCAGGCATTCGGCATCAAACGCAATGGGCGCGTAGTCAAAAATACGTTCAACGAGAGCCGACACGCCGCGCAGGCTCAGGCTTTCAGCCACCTTATGCAGCGCCGCCTCCATGGTTTCCAGCGCCTGCTGCTCCGGGTGGCGAAACTCAACGCTGCATTCCACGCGAGACGGCACGACGTTGCGCGAGTTTGGCGTAACCTGCGCCATACCGATCGTCGCGCGTCCGTCTGGGGCATGCCGATAGCCAATCTCTTCCACCTTCAGCGCCAGCTCTGCGAAGGCGGTCAGCGCATCGCGGCGGCTGTGCATCGGCGTGGTGCCTGCGTGGGCGGCAAATCCGTCCAGCGTCAGGGTAAACCAGCGCTGGCCCATTGCCGCGCGGACTAAGCCGATATCGATGGCTTCATCTTCCAGGATCGGTCCCTGCTCGATGTGCAGTTCGTAGCAGGCGTGAACAGGAAACGCGCGGGCAGGGGTTTTACCCCGGTAGCCAATGCTATCCAGCGCTTCACCCACGGTGATGCCATCGTTATCCGCACGGGCATGCGCGTACGCTTCGCTAAATTGCCCCGTCCAGACCCCTGAAGAGAGCATGGCTGGCGCAAAGCGCGCACCTTCTTCGTTAGTCCAGTTCACCAGCACAACGTCACGTTCAGTCTCAACGTGATGATCGTTAAGGGTTCGCAGCAGCTCCAGCCCTGCCAGCACGCCGTAAACACCGTCGTAGTTACCGCCCTGCGGCTGGGTATCCACATGTGAACCCGTCATGACCGGGGCAAGCTGCGGGTTTTTCCCCGGGCGACGGATAAACATATTGCCCATGCTGTCGACGTCGCAGGTGAAACCCGCTTCCAGCGCCCAGCCGCGCAGCAGGTTTCGCGCAATACGATCTTCCTCGCTCAGTGCCAGACGGGTGACGCCACCGGCAGGCGTGCCGCCGATCTGCGCCATCATCTCAAGCGTTGACCACAGTCGTTCGGCGTTGACGCGGATCATGTCTTGTCCTTACTGCTGCGGTAGCGGAAATCACAGCATGAACCGCCCTGCATGATGGTGGTGGTGCGGGTCAGTTCCACATCCGGTGCATAGCCAACGATGAATTTTTCATCGCGCGCGCAGGAGAGCAGATGACCAATCTCGCCCAGCCCCATTTCGTGATACATCTCCGCGTAGCGGCAGCGGGTCACGTTGTAGTTGTACTGCTGGTCGTCGGCGTCAATCACCTTCACCTCAAGCGCGTTATCTTTCTCCCACAGATATTGCAGTGCGATAAAACTCTTTACGTCCGCGCCGTTGGGTTCTTTGCTGGCAAACGCTTTGCCTGCGTCAATCGCGGCCTGCTCAATGGCCTCACCAATGACCGCCTGGGCGCGGGTTTTCCCTATCTCGCGCACCAGGATTTCATAAATTGGCTTAATAATTTCTGCTTCAATTTTGCGGCGGGCGAGAATGCCCAGCTCGTTATTATTACTCATCACATTGCCCTCACTGCGTTACTTCGCTTTTGTGCCACCCAGCACGGTTTGCGGCTGCCATTTGCCATCGACGACCTTGTAAACGGTGAAAGACGGCGATTTCAGGTTACCTTCTTTATCAAACGCTATCTGGCCGGTGACGCCGGAGTAGCTGATGGCGCGCAGGGCGGGCAGATATTCGGACGGCTCAACGGAATCTGCTTTTTCCATCGCAGCAACCAGCACGCGGGTGGCGTCATAGGCGAACGGGGCGTGCAGTTCGATATGGGTGTGGTAGCGGGCCTGATAGGCCTGTTCGAATGCCTTTCCACCCGGCATCTGGTCAACGGGCAGACCCGGCTCCAGCGCGACCACGCCTTCGCCTTCTTTCTGCGCCAGCTGCAGGAACGTCTGGCTGACAAATCCGCCTGCGCCCATCAGCGTGGCGTTCATGCCCAGCTGTTTGATACGACGCGCCAGCGGTGCGGCCTGGCTGTCGACGCCGCCGAAGAAGATCAGATCGGCGTTTTTACTCCGGATGGCGGTCAGTACGGCGCTGAAGTCCACCGTTTTGTCATCAACGTACTGACGATCGACAACCTTCACGCCCTGTGCTTCCAGCGATTTAATGAACTGGTCCGCCAGCCCCTGACCAAACGCGGTACGGTCGTCAATCACCGCAATGCGTTTCGCTTTCAGGGTATTTACCGCGTACTGTCCGGCCAACTGGCCGCCGTCATCGTCGTGGCCCATCACGCGGAAGCTGGTATCGAAACCCTGTTTGGTATAGGCGTGACCGGTCGCTACGGGCGCAACCTGAGCGATACCGGCATCGTGATACACACGCGCAGCCGGAATACTGGTACCGGTGTTCCAGTGACCGACAACGCCCGCCACGCCGCTATCCACCAGACGTTGCGCCACGGCCACGGCGGTGCGCGGGTCAGACTGATCGTCTTCGGACTGCAGTTTGAATGTCACCGCTTTGCCGCCGATGGTCGGGTGCTGCTTGTTGATGTCATCAATCGCCAGCTGTGCGCCATTCTCCAGATCTTTACCGATACGGGCCGATGGGCCAGTGAGCGGGCCCGCCAGACCGATAACCACGGTTTCACTGTCGGCGGCCCATGCGCCCGTTGAGGCAAAACCACCGAGCAGAATAGCGGCGCTGAGCGCGCTGATTTTTACTGTTTTCATTGTATTTCCCTGATGCTGGTTAGTGTTGTTAAGCGGGCATTTCGCCCAAATAAATCTGTGCAATCTGGTCGTCATTGAGCAGCGCTTTCGATTCGCCGTGATGAACAATGCTGCCACTGTCCATCACCCACGCGCTGTCGGTGACTTCCAGCGCCAGGCGGGCGTTTTGTTCGATGAGCAGCAGGGCAACGCCGCGCTCGCGCAGGCCGGCTATGACGGCAAAAATGTTTTCTACCATCTTCGGTGCAAGTCCCATTGAGGGTTCGTCGAGGATCAACAGGCGCGGGCGACTGAGCAGGGCGCGGTTAAGGGCCAGCAGCTGTTGCTCTCCGCCGGACAGCAGCCCGGCAAGCTGATGCTGGCGCTCGCCCAGACGCGGGAAGCGCTCGAAAATCTCGTTCATCTCGCGCTTAACGGTGACAGTGTCACGCCTGAGCCAGGCGCCCATCTGCAGGTTTTCCAGCACCGTCATTCGGGAGAAGATTCCCCGGCCTTCCGGGACCATCACCAGTCCGTCACGGAGCAGGGTTTCGGGCTTGTGCTTACGCACCGCTTTACCGTTGAATTCAATATGGCCGCTAAAGTTTTCCAGCCCGGTAATGGCGCGCACGGTGGAGCTTTTACCCGCACCGTTAGCGCCGATCAGCGTGGCCTGCTCGCCCTCGTGCAGGGTAAAAGAGACATCGCGTACGGCCTGAATACCGCCGTAATGCACGTCCACGCGTTCCACTTTCAGTAATTCAGACATGGGCGTTGCCTCCAAGCCAGGCGGCGATCACTGCCGGGTCGCGACGAACGCTCTCCGGCGTGCCGCTGGCGAGCGTTTTGCCGTAATCCAGCACCGTCAGGCGATCGCAGATGCCCATCACGAGCTTGACGTCATGTTCAATCATCAGCAGGGTTTTACCGTCATCACGTAGGCGGATGAGTAACTCGCCAAGCGCTACTTTTTCAGCTGCATTCATCCCGGCGGCGGGTTCGTCCAGTGCCAGCAGCAGAGGGTCGGTTGCTAGCGCTCGGGCGATTTCAAGTCGACGCTGATGGCCGTAGGCCAGATCGCAGGCTCGGTAGTGGGCGAACTTCGCAATGCCGGTGTATTCCAGCCAGTGCCAGGCCAGCTCACGGGTTTGCATTTCTTCTGCGCGGGCGCGTTTGTGGCGGCTCAGCGCGGCCCAAAGACCGTTACGGGTGCGCACGTGTCGACCCACCATTACGTTTTCCAGCACCGACATGTCGTTAAAGAGGCGCACGTTCTGGAAGGTACGCGCAATCCCGGCGGCGGTGACCTTTTCAATGTGTCTGGGGAAATAGGGCTTATCGGCGATTGAAAATTCACCGCTGTCCGCCGGATAAAGCCCGGTGATCAGGTTAAAGCAGGTGGTTTTTCCCGCCCCGTTAGGACCTATCAGCCCGTAGATTTCACCCTTGTTCACGGCGATCGAAACGTCATCCACGGCGGTAAGCCCACCGAAACGTTTGGACATGTTGCGTACGGTTAACAGACTCATGTATTCACCTCCTTGTGGCGTACCGGCCAGATCCCGGCAGGACGAACCAGCATGACCAGCACCAGCGCCAGGCCGTAGAACAGCTGACGCAACACTTCGGGGTCAATCAGCACCGTACCGAACAGCGCCTGCTGAACCGGGGCTGCCTGACTGCGCAGCAGTTCCGGCAGGGCGGTAAGCAGTATCGCGCCGAGGATCACGCCCGGAATATGCCCCATACCGCCCAGCACCACCATCGCCAGCACGGCAATGGATTCCTGTAACGTGAAGGATTCCGGGGAGACAAAGCCCTGAAACGCGCCGAACAAGGCACCCGCCACGCCGCCAAATGAGGCACCCATCGCAAAGGCCAGTAGCTTATAGTTACGGACGTTGATGCCCATCGCGCGGGCCACATCCTCATCTTCACGAATGGCATGCCAGGCGCGACCAATACGCGAGTGTTGCAGGCGCAGGCAAACAAAAATAATGGCCACAATCACCAGCATCAGCAGGTAGTACCACAGCAATAGGGCAGGCACTTTAAAACCGAACCAGTGATACACACCGCTGAATTTCAGGCCGAAAAGATTCAGGGTATCGACGCCAGTAATACCTTTCGCACCGTTCGTGATATTCACCGGACGGTCAAGGTTACGCATCAGGATGCGGATGATCTCCCCAAACCCCAGCGTCACGATCGCCAGATAATCCCCACGAAGCTTTAACGTTGGCGCACCGAGCACGATGCCGCACACCGCTGCAACCAGTGCCGCTATGGGAATAATCAACAGATAAGACGTGTGCAGCCCGTCCGGGAACCAGACCGTGAGGATCGGGAACACTTCAAGCAGGTGCGGTGAAGCCAGCAGGGCGGCCAGATAGGCCCCCACTGAGTAAAAGGCGATAAAGCCCATGTCCAGCAGGCCGGTGTAGCCGACCACAATGTTCAGCCCCAGCGCCAGCATGATGTAGAGCAGGGCGAAGTCGATGACGCGCACCCAGTAATTTCCGCCGAGCTGGCTGGCAACCACTGGCGCAATCAGCAGCGCGAGGCAGAACAAACTCATACCGGACCAGAATTTGCGCGTAGCGGTCGGCGTTTGTAGTTGTACGGTTGTCATAGTATCCCTTACGCTCGGTTTGCCACACGCTCACCCAGCAGACCTGCCGGACGGAAGACCAGTACCAGAATCAGCACGATGAAGGCAAAGACATCCTGGTAATTGCTGCCGAACACTCCGTGGGTCAGTTCACCCAGGTAGCCAGCGCCCAGTGCCTCAATAATGCCAAGTAGGATCCCGCCAATCATTGCGCCGCGAATATTGCCGATACCGCCCAGCACGGCGGCTGTAAATGCTTTAATTCCCGGCAGGAAGCCCATTGAGAAGCTGGCGTTACCGTAGTTGCTCGCCATCATGACGCCTGCCAGCGCGGCAAAGATGCCGCCAATGGCGAACGTCAGGGTAATAATGGCATTGGGGTTAACCCCCATCAGCGTGGCCACGCGCGGGTTTTCCGCCACGGCGCGCATGCCGCGCCCCAGGCGGGTGTATTCCACCAGCAGCCATAGCCCTGTCATCACTGTAAGCGCCAGCACCACGGTAACAATGCCGGTGACGGTCACAATGGCAGGGGGATGCAGTTCACTTCCTGACGTCACGGCGATCGGTTCCATGGGCAGGATCTGAGGGAACATCAGAGGGTTGCGCGTCCAGACGATCATCGCCACGGTTTGCAGCAGCACCGAGACGCCAATCCCGGAGATCAGCGGTGCCAGACGCGGCGCGTTACGCAGGCGTCGGTAGGCAAAGCGCTCCACGGCCATCGCCAGCAGGGCACAGACGGACATGGCGATCAGCAAGGCAAAACCGAGCTGAATCAGAAGCGGCAGGTGCGGGAAAGAATTGTTGAGGATGTTCATGGCAGAAAGTGTGGTTAATGCACCCACCATCAGAATATCGCCATGGGCAAAGTTAATAATGCGCAAAATGCCATACACCATGGTATAGCCCAGCGCGATCAACGCGTAGATGCTTCCCAGCATCACACCGTTGATCAGTTGTTGTATGAATGTATCCAACGTAGGTTCCTGCAAAGTGCTCTTTCTGCGGCTACCATCCAACAAATGAAATAAATTGTAAAATACACATATATTATTTCTTATGATAAACAGATATTGTTTTATCTTTATGATTTATATGAAAATATAAAAATTCCGTTTTCGGATATAAAGCCTAAAGAAATCAACATATGAATAAAACAGAACAGTCACCTGGCCTACCCATTTATGGAGAAAGTCGACTGGCCAATGATCCGCCGCTACGGGCTGTACGTGCTTTTGAAGCTATCGCCCGATTGGGCAGTGTTACGCTGGCGGCACAGGAGCTGGATATTTCACCGTCTGCTGTCAGTCACCAGCTCAAGGTGCTCGAAGGGTTCCTGCAAATGCCGCTGACGGAACGCCAGGGGCGCAGGCTGGTGCTGAGCCAGCACGGACGTGAATATTACCGCTCCATCCGTGCGGCTTTTAACGTGTTGCGCCAGGCAACGGAGCATCTGGCTGAACAGGCGCAAACGCGTCAGGTCACCATCAGCCTGATCCCGCTTTTTGGCATGGGGTGGTTTATCCCGCGTCTGCCTGCTTTTATGCGTGCCAATCCGCAAACCGAGATCAACGTAGTGTATGCCAATCATCGTAACTATCTGAGCGATGCGTCGGATATGTCGATTCGCTTCGGCAACGGGCAGTGGGCGGGATATCAGAGTGAAAAATTGATCTCCGGTCAGATGGTGCCTGTATGCAGCCGTGCATTTTTGCGCATTCATGGCCATATCGACACGCCAGAGCAACTGCTGCAAATGCCGTTGCTGCACGATGAGGAGCGCACCACATGGTCACAGTGGTTCCTGTTACAGGGAGTGAAACGCCCTCTGCGGCGCAGTGGCCCCCTGTTTGAGGACGGACTTTTGACGCTGGCGGGAGTACAGGCCGGGCTGGGCTGCGCGTTGATGCGTGAGCCGCTGATCGCGCCTTATCTTGAGAGTGGCGAGCTGGTGAAGATATTTGACTTACCCATTGATGACGGGCGCGACTATCACCTCTGCGTGCGTTCGGATTCAGAGATGACCGAGGACGGTAAGCTACTGCAAAACTGGCTTCGTCGGGCCGCGGGGGAGAATCTCCTATGAGGTAAGCAAACAGTGCTTATCCATGGCTTCAATTTCTGAACCGCTGTAGCGCGCATATTGTCCGGTCAGACCAAAGAATGCGGGCTGGGTTTCGGTATAGATTTCAGCGGCGAGCACCAGACGACGTCGTTCATCCTCGCTCATCTCAAGTAATGTCCATGGGATGAAATAGCGTGCTGTTGAGGTCAGCTTGAACCACAGAGGACAACCACACCCCGGACAGAACCAGCGTTCTCCTCGCGCAGAGGACGAGAAGTGAGAAGGGGCAATCGAGTCTTGCTCCACAAGCGGTTTACCCGCGGCTTCCAGATACATGGCAATTCCACCTGACCACTTCTGACATTGCGTGCAGTGGCAGGCATAGACGTCGAAATTGTTGAGGGAAACGCTGAATTGGCTCATCCCGCATAGACAGCGTCCTTTGAATATGTGCATGGCGTGCTCCTTTATTACGCCAGTCAAACGGTATAAAAAAAGCCAGCCACGAAGGCTGGCCTTTTTATACTGACAAATCTTAGAACTGGTAAGTCAGACCCAGAGCAACGATGTTGTCGGTAGCAATAGCTGCATCTTTGGTGAACTTGTTGTCGTCCAGCAGGTTGATTTTGTAATCAACGTAGGTAGACATGTTCTTGTTGAAGTAGTAAGTCGCGCCAACATCAACGTATTCAACCAGATCCTGGTCGCCATAAGTACCGATGTCTTTACCTTTGGATTTCAGGTAAGCAACGGATGGACGCAGACCGAAATCGAACTGGTACTGAGCAACAACTTCAAAGTTCTGAGCTTTGTTCGCGATATAACCTTTACCGAAGTTGGTCATATTGCGGGTTTCAGAGTAGGTGCTTGCCAGGTAGATGTTGTTTGCATCGTATTTCAGGCCAGCAGCCCAAACTTCTGCGTTGTCACCGCCAGCGTTCATGGTATTAGCCACTTCACCAGCACGAACCTGATTGTTGGTACGGTCAGATTTCGCATAGGTTGCACCCACGCCGAAACCGTCCATTTCATAGGTAGAAGACAAGCCCCAACCGTCACCGTTCGCTTCGGTGATGTCGCGCTTGTTGTTTTTACCCTGGTACTGAGCGGCAAAGTTCAGACCGTCAACCAGACCGAAGAAGTCGGTGTTACGGTAGGTTGCAACGCCAGTGGCACGCTGAGTCATGAAGCCATCAGTCTGCGTCCAGGTATCACCACCGAACTCTGGCAGAACGTCAGTCCATGCGCCGATGTCGTAAGCAACACCGTAGTTACGACCGTAGTCGAAAGAACCGAATTCGTTGAATTTCAGACCAGCGAAAGCCAGACGCGTTTTGTTGCCTTTGTCGCCGTTGCTTTCATCGTTGTTGCCTTTGAATTCATATTCCCACTGACCGTAACCGGACATCTGGTCGTTGATCTGAGTTTCACCTTTGAAGCCCAGACGTACGTAGGTTTTGTCGCCGTCGTTGCTGGTGTCATCAGAGAAATAGTGCAGACCTGTTACTTTACCGTAAAGATCCAGCTTGTTACCGTCTTTGTTATAAATTTCAGCAGCGTTAACAACGCCTGCTGCCAACATGGAAGTCACTGCCACTGCAACTAATTTAAGTTTCATCTTAAATATTCCTTATAATTTTCTTAAGTATTTCCTGAGCCACTTCGAACGATTTCTAAACGAGGCTGTTCGTCAATGGCATGCTATTTTTAAAAATGTTGTAGTTGCCTTTCAATAATAAGTTTCAAATTATTGCTAATAATTTCCTTTAGTGTGATCGAGATCGGATAAATGGTCGCTAAACAGAATGAAATGAAGAGTGTTTAACCGGGTTTTGTATATTTTCTTATCAGATCTATTATCCGCAATATAGTTTTTTAATGGTTTAATTTAGTTATGTTACTATCAATTTTATCGGTGCATTTTGTAGAATTAAGCTTAACTGTTTACCGTAAATCATTGTGTTAGGTTATTGAATGCACGTAATTACCGTGTTTTTTGCTGAAATACACAGAAACACACTATTGCACTTTGTGCTATTAAGGTTGTTAATATTCGCAGGAGAGTAATTGCGCTACGGTGTCAGTTTATGTCAAGAAGAGAGGAGGGGGGAATGCGAAACAACGATAATATAAACAGAATTTAAACACATTCTCTAATGAGCTTATGAATATATTGACGTGCGATCACATATTAAATTTATGTTAATTTTCTGCCGGGTTACATGCCTCCCGGCAGAGCGACGGACCCTTATTTTCGTGTCGCGAACCAGCAAAGCAGCGACCCGGCGCAGACCATCAGCGCACCTTGCCAGAACGAGAAAGAGAGTGGAGAGCTCAGCAGGGCGGCAGCCAGAGCGGCAGAAAGTACAGGGGTAAAATAGGATACGGCGGCAAGTACCGTGACGTTGCCATGGAGAATACCGATATTCCATGAGGCATAGCCAAAACCCAGAGCAACACCGCACATTAATAGCTTCACGACAACCGGGACACTGAATACCATTTCTGGCTGCTCGCTAAGGGCATATTTCACCCAAAGACTCAACGCAGTCAGCAAAACAAAAAGGGTAATACCGTTTTGCCCTTTGGCAAATTTGCTGGTTACGGTGCAGTAGGCCGCCCAGATAAATGCCCCGGCAAACGCCAGCGCGTAGCTCAGCGGGCTGGAAACGATATTGCGGGTGATCTCCTCAAGATGTAATCCCTGTTCACCGCCTAATACCCAGCAGACGCCCAGCAATGAGATGGCTAAGCCGGGTATCACCCACAGAGTTGATTTTTGCCCGTTGAACAAAATGGCAAATACAATCGTCAGGCTCGGCCACAGATAATTGACCATGCCGACCTCAATGGCCTGCGATCGCGTTGCGGCATAGCCCAACGAGAGTGCCAGGCAAATTTCATAGCTGACAAACAGCACGCTGCCTGCAATAAGATAGCGTGGCGAGAATTTGCGGATATCAGGAAATCCCACCGTCACCAGACACAATAATCCACTGACGGTGTAGATCATTGCCGCACCGCCTACTGGCCCTAACCCCTCGCTCACGCTGCGAATGAGCCCAACCATCGTGCTCCATAACAGTATTGCCGCCAGCCCAATAAGCGTTGCTTTTTTTCTGTCCATTACTTCGCCATTGCAATAAAAATCAAAGGAAAAATGTATCGCATTCATCCTGACGCTGTCGCCAATTATTCTCTTAAACCGTTAATCAAAAAGGGGTATTTAAATGTACCGGTGGTGACTATTAAGGGGGTGAAGACAGATGACCTTGATTTGACGCAAAAAAATCAGGGGAGTTACTGCTAGTTTGCGGCGCGAAGTCTTATTCGAAAAAGAGGACAACAATGGACGTCAGCCGCAGACAATTTTTTAAAATCTGCGCGGGCGGTATGGCCGGAACAACGGCAGCCATGCTGGGGTTTGCTCCCAAAATGGCGCTGGCTCAGGCACGCAACCATAAGCTGCTGCGCGCAAAAGAGATCCGTAACACCTGCACATACTGCTCCGTAGGTTGTGGGCTTTTAATGTATAGCCTGGGCGATGGCGCGAAGAACGCCAGAGAAGCGATTTACCATATTGAAGGGGACCCGGATCATCCGGTGAGCCGCGGGGCGCTTTGCCCGAAAGGGGCGGGGCTGCTGGACTATGTTCACAGCGAAAACCGCCTGCGCTACCCGGAATACCGCGCGCCGGGTTCCGACAAGTGGCAGCGTATCTCCTGGGATGAGGCCTTCTCCCGTATTGCCAAATTAATGAAAGCCGACCGCGACGCCAACTTTATTGAAAAGAACGCCCAGGGCGTAACGGTTAACCGCTGGCTTTCCACCGGGATGCTGTGCGCGTCTGCGGCGAGTAATGAAACCGGCATGCTGACGCAAAAATTTGTGCGCTCTCTCGGCATGCTGGCGGTAGACAACCAGGCGCGCGTCTGACACGGACCAACGGTAGCAAGTCTTGCTCCAACATTTGGTCGCGGTGCGATGACCAACCACTGGGTTGATATCAAAAACGCTAACGTCGTGGTGGTGATGGGCGGTAACGCCGCGGAAGCTCATCCGGTGGGGTTCCGCTGGGCGATGGAAGCGAAAAATAACAACGATGCGACGCTTATCGTCGTCGATCCGCGCTTTACGCGTACGGCATCGGTGGCCGATATCTATGCGCCGATCCGCTCCGGGACGGACATTACGTTCCTGTCCGGCGTGCTGCTGTACCTGATCGAAAACAACAAAATTAACGCGGAATACGTTAAGCACTACACCAACGCGAACCTGCTGGTGCGGGATGATTTTGCCTTCGATGACGGGTTGTTTAGCGGCTATGACGCCGAAAAACGCCAGTACGATAAAACGTCCTGGAACTATCAGTTCGATGAAAACGGCTATGCGCTGCGGGATGAAACGCTGACGCACCCGCGCTGCGTGTGGAACCTGCTGAAGCAGCACGTCTCCCGCTATACGCCGGATGTGGTGGAGAACATCTGCGGCACGCCGAAAGCGGACTTCCTGAAGGTGTGTGAAGTGCTGGCCTCCACCAGCGCCGCCGACAGAACCACGACGTTCCTGTACGCGCTGGGCTGGACGCAGCATACCGTTGGTGCGCAAAACATCCGTACCATGGCGATGATCCAGCTGCTGCTCGGCAATATGGGGATGGCCGGTGGTGGTGTTAACGCCCTGCGTGGTCACTCCAATATTCAGGGCTTAACGGATCTTGGTTTACTGTCGACCAGCCTGCCGGGCTACCTGACGCTGCCGTCTGAAAAGCAGGCGGATCTGCAAACGTATCTTGAGGCCAATACGCCAAAAGCGACGCTGCCGGATCAGGTGAACTACTGGAGCAACTATCCGAAGTTCTACGTCAGCCTGATGAAATCCTTCTACGGCGACGCGGCGCAAAAAGAGAACGACTGGGGCTTCGATTGGCTACCAAAATGGGATCAGGCGTACGACGTCATCAAGTATTTCAACATGATGGATAAAGGCAACGTCACGGGTTACATCTGCCAGGGCTTCAACCCGGTGGCCTCGTTCCCGGATAAAAACAAGGTTGTGCGCAGCCTGAGCAAGCTCAAGTACATGGTGGTTATCGACCCGCTGGTCACTGAGACCTCTAACTTCTGGCAGAACCACGGCGAGATGAACGATGTCGATACCGTATCCATTCAGACCGAAGTGTTCCGCCTGCCGTCCACCTGCTTTGCGGAAGAAGACGGGTCTATTGCTAACTCTGGCCGCTGGCTGCAGTGGCACTGGAAAGGCCAGGACGCTCCGGGCGAAGCGCGTAACGACGGCGAGATCCTGGCCGGGATTTACCATCGCCTGCGCGAAATGTACCGCACCGAAGGCGGCAAAGGCGCTGAGCCGCTGCTGATGATGAGCTGGAACTACAAGCAGCCTGACCATCCTGAGTCAGAGGAAGTCGCCAAAGAGAACAATGGCGTTGCGCTGGCGGATCTCTATGACGCTAAGGGCAACCTGGTGGCGAAGAAAGGCCAACTGCTGAACAGCTTCGCGCTGCTGCGCGACGACGGCACGACGGCGTCTTCCTGCTGGATCTACGCCGGCAGCTGGACGGAGCAGGGTAACCAAATGTCCAACCGCGATAACGCCGACCCGTCCGGGCTGGGCAATACGTTGGGCTGGGCGTGGGCGTGGCCGCTCAATCGTCGTGTGCTTTACAACCGTGCCTCGGCGGATATCGACGGTAAACCGTGGGATCCGAAACGGATGCTGATTCAGTGGAACGGGACAAAATGGACGGGGAACGATATCCCGGACTACAACACCGCCGCGCCGGGCAGCAACACCGGGCCGTTTATCATGCAGCCGGAAGGACTGGGACGCCTGTTTGCCCTCAACAAGCTGGCGGAAGGGCCGTTCCCGGAACACTACGAGCCGATGGAAACGCCGCTCGGCACCAACCCGCTGCATCCAAACGTGGTCTCCAGCCCGGTGGTGCGTATCTATGAGGACGATGTGCTGCGTTTAGGTAAGAAGGATAAGTTCCCGTATGTGGGGACCACCTATCGCCTGACCGAGCACTTCCACACCTGGACCAAGCATGCACGGCTTAATGCCATCGCCCAGCCGGAACAGTTTGTGGAGATAAGCGAAACCCTGGCAAAAGCGAAGGGCATTACCAACGGCGACCGCGTGAAGGTGAGCAGCAAGCGCGGCTTTATTCGCGCAGTGGCGGTGGTGACCCGACGTCTTCAAAGTCTGAACGTGCACGGGCAGCAGGTGGAAACCGTCGGTATCCCGCTGCACTGGGGCTTTGAGGGCGTGGCGCAGAAAGGCTACATCGCCAATACCCTGACGCCAAACGTTGGCGATTCCAACTCGCAAACGCCGGAGTACAAGGCTTTTCTGGTTAACATCGAGAAAGCGTAAGGAGCGATTACATGGCGATGGAAACACAAGACGTTATCAAACGCTCCGCGACTAACCCGATAACTCCCGCGCCCCGCGCGCGGGACTACAAGGCAGAGGTCGCCAAGCTTATCGATGTCTCCTCCTGCGTGGGCTGCAAGGCCTGCCAGGTGGCGTGCTCGGAGTGGAACGATATCCGCGACAACATTGGGCACTGCGTAGGGGTTTACGATAACCCGGCGGATCTGAGCGCCAAATCCTGGACAGTAATGCGCTTTAGCGAAACCGAGCAGAACGGCAGGCTGGAGTGGCTGATCCGCAAAGATGGCTGCATGCACTGTGAAGATCCGGGCTGCCTGAAGGCGTGCCCGTCTGCCGGCGCGATTATTCAGTACGCCAACGGGATCGTCGACTTCCAGCAGGATAACTGCATCGGCTGCGGGTACTGCATTGCGGGTTGTCCGTTTAATATCCCGCGCCTCAATAAAGAGGATAACCGGGTATACAAATGCACCTTGTGCGTGGACCGCGTCAGCGTCGGGCAGGAGCCAGCCTGTGTGAAGACCTGCCCGACCGGCGCTATCCACTTCGGCACCAAAAAAGAGATGCTGGACGTGGCGCAGGCGCGGGTAGACAAGCTGAAAGCACGCGGTTACGACAAGGCCGGTATTTATAATCCGCAGGGTGTGGGCGGCACGCACGTGATGTATGTGCTGCACCATAACGACCAGCCGGAGCTGTACCACCACTTACCGAAGGATCCGGCGATCGATACGTCCATCAATCTGTGGAAAGGGGCGCTTAAACCGCTCTCAGCGGCGGGCTTTATCGCCACCTTTGCCGGGCTGATTTATCACTACATTGGGATTGGGCCAAACAAAGAGGTAGACGACGAGGAGGATCATCATGAGTAAGTCGAAAATGATCGTGCGCACGAAGTTTGTCGACCGCGCCTGTCACTGGACGGTGGTGATCTGCTTCTTCCTGGTGGCGGTGTCGGGGATTTCGTTCTTCTTCCCGACGCTGCAGTGGCTGACCGAAACCTTCGGTACTCCGCAAATGGGGCGTATTCTGCACCCGTTTTTCGGCGTGCTGATTTTCGTGGTGCTGATGTTTATGTTCGTGCGCTTTGTCCATCACAACATCCCGGACAAGCAGGATATCCCATGGGTGAAAGGGATCGTCGAAGTCCTGAAGGGTAACGAGCATAAAGTCGCGAAAGTGGGCAAATACAATGCAGGGCAGAAGATGATGTTCTGGACCATCATGAGCATGATTTTTGTGCTGCTGGTGACCGGCGTGATTATCTGGCGTCCGTATTTTGCACACTTCTTTCCGATTCAGGTGGTGCGCTATGCGCTACTGATCCACGCGACGTCAGCAATCATTCTGATCCACGCCATCCTGATCCATATGTATATGGCATTCTGGGTAAAAGGGTCGATTAAAGGGATGATTGAAGGGAAGGTGAGCCGCCGCTGGGCGCAAAAACATCACCCGCGCTGGTACCGTGATGTGGAACGACTGGAAGCGAAACAGGAAAGTACGGAAGGGATGAAGTAAGACCTGCGCCGTCGGCTTTGCCCGGCGGCGCTGCACTTGCGCGGGCCTATCCCTTGCTATATCAAAACCGCTCTTCAACATACCGGAACGGGTATTTGGTGGGTTTCACTTTGCCTATTTTACGCTTCGGTAAATCCACCTTGTCGACATGAATTTCTTTATACGGGATTTGCGTAAGCAGGTGCGAAATAATATTCAGGCGCACGCGTTTTTTATCTTCTGAACGCGCCACAAACCACGGCGCCCAGGCGGTATCGGTGGCTTCAAACATTGCGTCGCGCGCAAGGGTATACTCGTCCCACAAGTTAAAGGATTTAATATCCATCGGTGACAGCTTCCAGATTTTACGACCATCGTTAATGCGGTCACGCAGACGGCGCTCCTGCTCTTTCGGCGTCACCTCCAGCCAGTACTTCAGCAGGATGATCCCTGCATCCACCATCGCTTTTTCCATAACCGGCGCACCATCAAGGAACTTCTCAACTTGCTCAGGGGTGCAAAATCCCATTACCCGCTCGACACCCGCGCGGTTATACCAGCTTCGGTCAAATATGACGATCTCCCCGGCGGCAGGCAAATGGGGAACATAACGTTGAAAATAGAGCTGGGTTTTCTCTTTTTCAGTTGGCGCGGGGAGGGCAACCACGCGGAACACGCGTGGACTGACGCGCTCGGTGATCGCTTTAATGGTACCGCCTTTGCCGGCGCCGTCGCGTCCTTCAAAAACAATACACACTTTGAGTCCTTTGGCGACAACCCATTGCTGGAGCTTAACCAGTTCAACGTGCAGGCGACGAAGCTCTTGCTCATACTCTTTGGTTTTTAGCGGTGCATTTTTTACGACATCAACAGTGGCACTGGTTTTCTTTTTGCTTACCATGATTGTCATCCTCAGGTTATCCGGCGCGGGAAAAAAGCGAGGCCGCACATAGAAGTGTAATCCACCTGATATTATACGTAATGTTTTTAGGTAACTAATTTCACAACATTTTTATGAGCGGACACTTAGCATTGTGGCATGCGTATTTTTACTTTTCGGTGATCCGACAGGGTATTAACAAAGATGCATTGCATCAGTTCTCCTGTCAGATCGTCTTTTTTACTCGCTGATCAAATTGTTTGGAATATCAACACCGGCTACGGATTGAATTTTCCACACACCTTCTTCTTTAACCATACAGTCAATTACGGTATGTTCCTGCTTCTTACCGAAAGAGATATAAACCTGCATGCATGCAGCATCGTAATCCAGTGCACGGGTACTAACGGCGCCCCAGTCATTTTCATAACCCTGAGCCTTAATGAACATATCAACATCAGGTACGTCATACTCATTCGGATCAAGTTTTTCCATTGCTTTCAATTTGCTGATGGTCTCGCGGGTGACATAGCGACTTAAAGTCCTGTAATCTGTGAGGGGGTCTTTGCCGCTCATAATTTGCGATATGTACCACCTGTTAAACTGAAGTGCTGTGGTTGCTTCGGGGGGTAATTTCTGCGCTGCCAGTGAAAGTGAGGGTAGAAGGAGGTAGGCCAGAAGTATTTTTTTCATATCAGTTATGCCGGTAAATTGCATATGTCGGTTTAATTTCCCTGTATTCCGGCCCCGGATACATTGTTCTCTGCACGAAATCGGAATACCAAACACCGTTACCACCATAAATGCATGCGTGTCCGGCTGTATGGTGGGCCGTGGACTGAATTACTGCCACATCGCCTTCGAGCGGATCACCGTAAACCTGATGAAAGCCAGCCAGTATCAAATTACTTTTCATATCTTTTGCATAAGGCGTGTTAAGAAGATTAGCACCGCCTGCGCGTATGGCATTAGATACGAACTCAGCGCATCTTTTCTTACTATGCTGTCCAGCGTGCAGTCTGGCGTAAGCGACGGCTTTATGAGCATTCCACATGATGTAATCACTTATCGATTGAATGAGCAATAAGTGAAACACTACGCCAATAAGCTGTTGAGTTATGTAAGGAATAATGACGTGTTATTAACCACTATCTAAATGATATATAGAAATCAATCAAACAATAATTCAACCTGATGTTGGCGACTTTTATTCCGTTTTTTATGTAATTATTTGAAACAGCGAACATTAAGAATGTTGGATTAAATACCTGAATTAATGGATTAACGTGTCAGCCAGCTCATTTGAACTGGCTCACCATACAAGATTATTCAATAATGCCCGTCGCGAGTGATTAACCAGTGGTTGAGGTATGAAAAAGACAATTTTTTCGTTGGCGCTGAGCACCTTTGGTCTGGGAATGGCTGAATTTGGCATTATGGGAGTGTTAACCGAGCTGGCCCATGACACCGGGATTTCAATTCCCTCTGCCGGGAATATGATCTCGTTTTATGCCTTCGGGGTGGTGATTGGCGCGCCGATTATGGCGCTGTTTTCGGGCAAGTTCTCCTTAAAAACCACGCTGCTGTTTCTGGTGGCGATGTCCGCCGTCGGAAACGCCCTGTTTACCTTTTCAACGTCATATTTCTGGCTGGCGACGGGACGCTTAATATCCGGTTTTCCGCACGGCGCGATTTTCGGCGTCGGGGCAATTATCCTTTCTAAAATTGCGCCACCGGGGAAAGTGACGGTCGCGGTGGCCGGGATGATCGCCGGTATGACCGTAGCCAACCTGGTGGGCGTTCCACTGGGCACCTGGCTGGGGCATGAATTCAACTGGCGCTATACCTTTTTCCTGATTGCCGTGTTCGATGCGCTGGTGATCCTCTCGGTTCTGCTCTGGGTACCGGATATCCACGACACATCAGAAATCAAATTGACCGAGCAGTTCCACTTCCTTAAAAAACCAGAACCCTGGCTGATTTTTGCTGCCACCATGTTTGGCAACGCCGGGGTTTTTGCCTGGTTCAGTTTCGTTAAACCATTTATGGTCAACGTCTCTGGCTTCACCGAAGGGGTGATGACAGCCATCATGATGCTGATGGGACTTGGTATGGTGTTGGGCAATCTGTTGAGCGGCAAACTCTCGGGGCGCTTTAGCCCGCTGCGCATTGCGGCCACCACCGACATGGTGATTGTGACTTCTCTGCTGCTGCTTTTTGCCTTTGGTGAACTGAAAACGGCCTCGTTGGTCATGGGGTTTATCTGCTGTGCCGGGCTGTTCGCGCTCTCTGCGCCGCTGCAAATTCTGCTCCTGCAGAATGCTAAGGGCGGTGAGATGCTGGGTGCCGCAGGCGGTCAGATGGCATTTAATCTCGGCAGTGCGGTTGGCGCATTTTTCGGCGGCATGATGATTACGCTTGGCTTTAGCTGGAGTTATGTCACGCTGCCTGCCGCACTCCTTTCGTTTTCGGCCATGAGTTCGCTGCTGATCTACGGCCATCTGCGGGCCAGACAGGCTCAGGCTAACGCTCGCGCGCTAGCCTGATGGAGTCATGCTAGCCAGGGCTCTCCCAGCGTCAGCATCAGGCGGTTGGCCCAGGCGAAGAACGCGGCGGACTGCACCAGATCAAGCTGCGCCAGGGTATCCAGCCCCTCTTTTTCCAGCGCGGCAAGGTGCAGCGGCGTGGCGGCAGGCGGCGTAACCGACAGCGCCGCTGCAAAATTGATCTCCGCCTGCCAGCGCGCAGACTGCCCGTCGCTCAGGGATTGCCCCGGACGCACCGCCAGAAGCGCCTCTACCGCAGCGTCATCCTTTGACAGCTGGCTGGCTTTACGCGCATGGACAGATGCGCAGTAAATGCAGCCGTTGATTTTACTGGCGACCGTTGCGGCCAGCTCGCGCTCGGCGCGCGGTAATCCCCCCGATGTATAAAAAATTCCTTTATCGGTCAACGTGCGCTGTTCAAGCACCGGCAGGTTGCGCGCCAGCAGGCGGAAATAGTCGGAATCGGTGTGGCCAAACTTCGCCAGGATCGCAACCTCGTCATCACGAAAATCCGCCAGCGGTTTGGCGGCGATCCACGGTTCCCATCCCAGCTCCTGCTGGGTGAACGCGACGGGTGCCGCCTTTCCGGTGACCGTGGTGGCGGTCGTGTGCCAGACGCCTGCCGCCACCGGCGCATCGCTTGTGGCGACAGGCCTGTCGTTCAGCAGCCGCAGCCCGGTGATGAGTCGGCTCTGGAAGCTCACAAACGCGACGAGCTGCGCCAGGGTAACAATGCCTTCCTTGCTCCATCCCGCCTGGGTCAGCGCCTTTAACGCTGCAGGCGTCGCTTCGACGGGTGAGAACGTCAGCAGACGCGCGAAGTTCAGCGCCGGGGTCAGCCGTTCCGTGGTCGGATCGGCCAGGCCAAACCCCGCGTAGTGCGCGGCCAGCGCCTCTGCGTTGTGCCATCTGGCAACTTTTGCTGCCACAGTGAAGCGTGCATCGAGTGGGAAATTGGTGTCCTGCTGGCTGAAGAGAATTTCGTAGCTGCCCTGCGCGTGTCGTGTGGCGGCATCACGCGTGGCGCGCGCCTCTGCCAGAGGGGAACCGGGTTTAATTTCCGCCAGCTCGGCGAGAATGTCCTGACTTAATGACATAGGTGTCTCCTCAAAGGATGTGGGGGGCAATATGTTCGGCGATCAGTTCGATGGAGCGCAGCGTGTCGCGATGCGAAGGCTCGACCGAATGGACTTGGAATGAGATATCCGTGGCGCGCCGGAGAACGGAATCGGCCTGCAGCGAACGCAGCACCGTCTCAGGCGAACCGATATGGGCATCGAACTGACGACGATAATCAGTGACGTTGTCACCTTTAACCGTGTATCCGGCAGCGCGATGCTGCTGGGCTTGTTTCGCGAGACCCGGCGTTGCGACTCTGAGCGCATAGTCATCGCTGTCAGCGACGAAGGCTGTACGGGAGGCCAGAATACGCGGGGCGATGCCTGCTGGCAGCGCATCGAGGTAGGCATCCACAATCGGGTTCTGGATCGCGTCGAGCGTTAAATCCAGCCGATCTGCCGGGCGCGGCTGCGTGCGGGAGAGCATTAAACCGTGTCCGGCCTGCGCGGCGCGAACGGCACCGTCAACTGAGAAGGTGGCTATCCAGATACGGTCGGCCAGCTGTGGCGCTGGCGGGTACAGGTGGTTATCCGGATGGGTGAGCGAATCCCCGCGCCAGGCGCTCTGGATCACATGTAGATGGTCAGCAAAGGCCGCGCCGCGCTGTTCGAACGTCAGTCCGAACGGCAGGAAAGAGGTCGGCGTGCCGCCCGAACCAAAACCGACTTCGAGACGTCCATCGGCGAGTAAATCCAGCACCGCGGCATCTTCTGCGACGCGCAGCGGGTTTTCCATTGGTAGCGTAATGATGGCCGTGCCGAGTCGAATGGTTTCGGTATGCGCCGCAACGTGTGCCAGAAACAGCAGCGGCGACGGCAGGCCGCCTTCACTTTCATGGAAGTGGTGCTGAGCAATCCAGGCGCTGTCAAAACCGTGGCGTTCGGCGTGGCGGATCTGTTCAGTTGCCAGACGATAGCGCTCCTTCGGCGTAGCGTCGTCAAGCAGGCGGGTGAAAAATCCCAGGCGTTTTCGCGTCATGCGAACTCCTCTGTAGCGGGTGAAAAATGGGGAATGGCGGCAATCAGCTCGCGGGTATAGTCGTTCTGTGGCGACGTGAATAAGGTTCCGACGTCGCCCTGTTCGACCACCTGACCGCTGCGCAGCACCGTGACGCTGTGGGCGATTCGGCGAACCGTGGACAGATCGTGCGTAATAAAGAGATAGGTCAACCCCAGTTGCTGCTGCAGCTGCTGAAGCAGTGCCAGGATCTGCGCCTGCACGGTGACGTCCAGCGCGGAGGTGGCTTCGTCCAGCACCAGAATGGTCGGCTCCAGGATCAGCGCCCGGGCGATAGCCACGCGCTGGCGCTGCCCGCCTGAAAGCTCTCGGGCAGTGCGGCTCAGAATATCGACGGGCAGGGCAACCCGCTGCGCCACGGTCTCCACCCGGACCTTTCGCTCCGCCTTACTGAGGCGAGAAAAGTTCTTCAGGGGCTCTTCGATGATCTCAAACAGCGTCTGACGCGGGTCGAGAGAGGCAAACGGGTTCTGGTAGACAAACTGGATCTTCTGGCGCAGCTGGCGACGGGCCTCGCGGCTAAGCGTGGTGGCATCAATATCATCAATAATGACCTGTCCGCTGTCTGCCTGTTCGAAACCCAGCAAAATACGGGCGAGGGTGGTTTTTCCGGAGCCGGACTCACCCACCAGCGCATGTGTGCTGCCGCGCCTGACGTCAAACGTTACCCGATCCAGCGCCTGAAGCTGATGGCCTTTGCCCAGGGAGAATTGTTTGCTGATGGCGCGGGCGCGAATGGCCGGTGACGCGAGCGGCAGACCTGCCACCGGGGCAATGGTCAGGCGCTGGCCCTGGAGATCGCTTAACAGCTGGCGGGTGTAGGCGTGCTGCGGCGTGCGCACGATATCGGCGGTGTTTCCCTGCTCCTGAACCTCGCCATCGCGAAAAACCAGCAGCCTGTCCGCGCGCTCAGCGGCCAGCGCGAGATCGTGGGTGACAAACAGAACGGCGGTACCCGATTCCCGGCGCAGGATATCCAGCAGGTCAAGAATGCGTTTTTGCACCGTCACGTCCAGCGCGCTGGTAGGCTCATCGGCAATGATGACGTCCGGGCGCAGCGCTATGGCGATGGCAATCAGCACACGCTGTTTCATCCCGCCGGAGAGCTGATGCGGATACTGGGTCATGCGCTGTTCGGGGTGGCTCAGGCCGACCTTTGTCAGCAGGGCGAGCACCTGCTCGTCGCGCAGAGCGCGAGTCACTTTCTGGTGTAGCTGAATAATCTCTCCAACCTGCGCACCGATGGTCTTCACCGGGTTGAGCGAATTACCCGGGTCCTGCGGAACCAGGCTAACTCGCGCGCCGCGAAGGGTATCGAGACGCTTAGCGGACCACTGGCTTATCTCCTCGCCGTTGAGAATGATTTTTCCCGCATCGCGCCGGGCGTTATCGGCCAGCAGACCGATGATCGCCTGCGCCGTGGTCGTTTTGCCGGAGCCGGACTCGCCGACAAAGGCCAGCATTTCTCCTCGCCCGAGCGTGAAGCTGACGTTATGCACCACCTCGCGCCACTGGCGCGCGGTACGGTAGCTGATGGTCAGGTTTTCTACCGAGAGTACGGTCATTTCAGGCCTCCGCTGAACTGTTGACTGATACGGTTGGTGGCCAGCACCACGGCGATGACGACCACGCCGGGGAAGGTGGTGAGCCACCAGGCGGTAGAGAGATAGTTACGGCCTTCTGCAATCAATAAGCCCCACTCCGGCACCGGCGGCGGGGTGCCGTAACCGAGGAAGCTCAGCGTGGAGAGCGCCAGGATGGCCTGACCAAACTGCAGCGTGGCAAAGGCGATGACGGCAGTTAAGGCATTGGGCAGGATGTGTCGCCACAGCACGGCGAAAAACGTCCCGCCGCTGCCAAACGCCGCTTCGACATAATCCGTGTGGCGGATGCGCACGACTTCACCGCGCGCGAGGCGGGCGAAGCTGGCTATTGAAGCCACGCCTACGGCAATCGCGGCGTTAACGGTGCCAAACCCGAGCAGAATAATCACCGTCAGCGAGAGCAGCAGAGATGGGATGGACAGCAGCACGTCGACGAAGCGCATCAGCAGAGACTCGACGCGTCCGGCGAACGCCCCGGCAACCACCCCTAAGCCGGTGCCTGCCAGCAGACCCATCGTCACGGCGGCCAGCGCCGCGCTCAGGGAGTGGGACGCACCATAAACAATACGGGTATAAACATCGCGACCAAGCTGATCGGTGCCGAGCCAGTGGCCCGCCTGCGGCGCCAGGCGCTGTGCACCGGCGATGCCCTCAATCGGGCTGTAGTGGGTTAACAGGCCGGGCGCCACGGCGGCAAAAAGCGCAATGATAATTACTGCCCATGCCAGCCACAGTCCTGGTTGCCACGCGACGCCCTGCCAGGCGGGAACGCGTTTTCGCGCGGCGGCAGCGTAATCGACCAGGCTCATGATGCACCTCCGGTAACGGTTTGCAGACGGGGATCCAGCAGCGGCATCAGCAGGTCCACCAGCAGATTGATCAGGACAAAACCGAGGGCGGAAATCATCACCACCGCCTGAAGTACGGCAATATCCTGGTTATTCACCGCCTGCTGGGTCAGTTGCCCGAGACCGCTGCGGCCAAAAACGGTTTCCGTGATCAGCGCCCCGGCAATCAGCTCGCCGAGCAGCAGCCCGGCAATATTTAGCACTGGCAGCAGGGCGTTGCCGGTCACGTGACGCCACAGGACAGCGGTTTCACTCAGCCCTTTGGCACGGGCGACGGCGACAAACGGCTGCGTCGCCACCTGGTCCAGACTGCGCATCAGAATTTGTGCCAGCGGGGCGGAGATTGGGATCGCGACGGTTACGATTGGCAGGATCAGCCCCTGCAGCGGCGTCGGGTTAATCACCGGGATCAGCCGGAGCTGGAAAGAAAAGAGCTGGATAAGGGCAATCCCCAGCCAGAACGTCGGTAAAGAGATAAACAGGACTGGCAGAGACTGGAGGGTATTACTCAGCCAGCGCAGACCCGGCAGGCGCGACGCAAAGGCCAGCGCAAATGCCAGCAGGACCGCGAGTAAAAAGGCAGGCAGGGCGAGGCTCAGGGTATCCGGCAGATTGCTGGCAATCAGCTCGCTGACCGGCACCCCTGCCTGTAGCGAATAGCCAAAATCCCCGTGCAGCATCGCCAGCAGCGTATGACCGTATTGCTGCCACAGCGGGCTGTCCGCGCCGTAGGCCACGCGCATCTCCTCGATTTGCGCCGGGCTTAAGCCCAGGTCCGGGTTCTGAAATTTAATCAGCACCGCGTCGCCCGGCAGCACCTGGAGCAACACGAACGAGAGGGTAAAGGCGGCCCACAGTACCAGCAGCCCGTGCCCAAAGCGTTGAAGAAGTGCGTGGCGCATCGTCGGCTCCTCAGTGTTTCTCAATCCACGCGCCGTAGAACGACGGGCGGCCTACCGCTTCAAAATTGACGCCTTTCAGCCACGGCGCACCGGCAAAGACCTGCGGCTCCTCGAAAATCGGAATGACGTAGGCGTTATCCAGCAGGTAGCGCTGGGCGTCCCCCGTCAGCTGCAGGCGTTTTTGCGGATCGACTTCAGCAGAAATGTTCACCAGCAGTTCATTCAGCTTGTCGTCACGGAAGTTTTTGACCTTGTCGCTGGACCCGCCTTTTTGCAGCAGCGCGTCGCGGTTAGCCGGGTAGAACATGCTTTTCACCACGTCAGGATCGGCGCGGCCCACTTCGGAGACGGTTAACGGGGTTTTCAGCGGGTCAAGGTTATCCAGCGTGCGGCTGCCTGCGTCACCGGCTTTGACGCTCAGCGCCACGCCCACCTGTCGCCACTGCTGGGCAACCAGTTGCAGCACCTCTTTGTTTTGCGGCTGCGGCAGGGATTCATACACCGTCAGTGCCAGACGTTGGCCGTCTTTGGCGCGGATCCCGTCGCTGCCTGCTTTCCAGCCTGCGTCGTCCAGCAGCTGGTTGGCTTTAGCCGGGTCAAAGGCCAATTTGTCGCTGAGATCGACAAAACCTGCGGCGGAATCGGCAATCACTGACTTCGCCTGCGGATAGTTGGCCGAGAAGAGGGTCTCAACCACCTGTTTTGCGTTGGTGGCATGCAGCAGCGCCTGGCGCACGCGAATATCGGAGACCAGCGGGTTATCCGGACGGAAGCTGATGCTGTCGTTCACCCCGCGCGTCGGGGCAGCATAGATCTTATAGCCCTGATCTGTAGCCTGCTTTTCGTCATATGCCTGTACCTGGCGAATAAAATCAGCCTGACCGGCCAGCAGGGCGCCCACGCGCACGCTGTCTTCCTGAGTCACGATAAACTTGATGCCATCAAGATTGGCTGGCCCCTGTTGCGCCAGATTTTTGGGACCCCACTGGTAGTCCTTACGCGCTTCCAGCGTTACTTCGCGACCCAGCTTCTCGTCCTTTACCACAAACGGGCCAGAGCCAATGATATGACGGGCATCCCCCAGCTCTTCAAAGTTGCGTTTCAGCGTGCTGAGCGAGACCAGACCCGAGCCAATGGTGGCGGTACCTTGCAGGAACCCCGGCGACGGTTTTTTGAAGTAGAACTTCACGGTCAGCGGGTCGATGACTTCGCTGCGATCGTAGTTATTGATCACTTCTGACACCGGCAGGCGCTGCGCCTTATTGCCTAAACCGTAGGTATCAAAGTTTTTTGCCACGGCGTTCGCGTCCAGCGGCGTGCTGTCAGAGAAGGTGATGCCAGGGCGAATTTTAAAGGTGTATTCGGTTTTATCGGCGTTGGTGGTCCAGCTTTCTGCCACCCAGGGCTCCACCTGCAGCGTCCTGGGGTTCTGCCACGTCAGTTTGTCGGTGATCTGGTTCAGAATGCCGCCGTTCGGGTAGAAGCCACCGGCGGGCGGGTAGAGGTTGGTGTGTGCCTGTTGCTCCAGATAAATCAGCGTGCCGCCTTTAACAGGCGCATCGGCGGACCAGGCTGCGGTGGTCGTCAGAATCAGCGCCGTCAGCAGCGGCAGACGAAACGGGGTTTGCATGGTGAATTCCTTTGTTATCTTCTTGTTAGCGTCGGATTCATCATCGGGCGCGGGGGAAAACAAGGGAACAAAGGAATTAAGATAAGGATTGCCGGAAAATGGCTATAAAAAAACCGCCCCTGTCAGGAGCGGTACTTGAACGGGGGGTGATTATGAACGCAGGTCAATCACCATACGGCCACGGATCTGACCCTGTTCCATCTCTTTAAAGATGGCGTTGATGTCTTCCAGCGGACGCATCGTGACTTTCGGCACGACCTTGCCTTCTGCCGCAAACTGGAACGCTTCCTGCAGATCCTGACGGGTACCGACCAGCGAACCGACAACCTGAATACCGTCCAGCACCAGACGCGGAATATCGAGGCTCATTGCTTCCGGTGGCAGGCCAACCGCGACCACGCGGCCACCGGCACGCACGGCATCAACCGCTGAGTTGAATGCTGCTTTTGCGACGGCAGTGACGACTGCGGCATGCGCGCCGCCGGTTTTTTCCTGCACAATTTTAGCGGCATCTTCGCTGCGTGAGTTGATAGTTAAATCCGCACCCATGCTTGCCGCCAGCTTCAGCTGTTCATCGTTAACGTCAAGAGCGATGACTTTGGCGTTAAAGACGTTTTTAGCGTACTGCAGTGCGAGGTTACCCAGCCCGCCAAGACCATAAATTGCAATCCACTGGCCCGGTTTAATACCCGACACTTTTACCGCTTTGTAGGTGGTCACGCCGGCGCAGGTGATGCTGCTGGCAGCAGCCGAATCCAGACCGTCCGGCACTTTTACCGCGTAATCCGCGGTAACAATGCACTCTTCCGCCATGCCGCCATCCACGGAGTAACCGGCATTTTTTACATCGCGACACAGGGTTTCGTTGCCGGTATTACAGTATTCGCAGTGACCACAGCCTTCAAAAAACCATGCCACGCTTGCGCGATCGCCGACTTTAAGCGATTTCACGCCAGGACCAACTTCTTTTACGATACCAATCCCTTCATGGCCCAGGATAACCCCGGTTTTATCGCCGAAATCACCGTTCTTCACGTGGAGATCGGTATGGCATACGCCACAGCACTCCATCTTAAGCAGGGCTTCTCCATGCTTTAACGGTCTTAACGTTTTTTCGGTGACATTGACCTGGTGATCCTGAGTGACAACAGCAGCCTTCATGTGTATCTCCTTGTTCATGATTAGAATTTGCATAGCAGGTGTAATACCCCTTAAGGATTGATACATTAGCCTGGTAATGCAAGGCTACGGCAACATAATGTCATCATTTGATTCGATTTAAGATTAAGAATACGGCGATCCCTCTAATTATTAAGGGGGAAAAGACTGGCCCGGCGAGCAACTCGCCGGGCGCAGTTTTACAGCTGTGCTTCTATCTCCTTAATCTCTTTACGCCATTGCGCCTGAAGCTGCGGCTTCTGATGCTTCGGCTTACGCGCCAGATCGTCTTCCAGCAGCGTTTCCAGAGCGACCAGCCGTTCAAGCAGATCGTCATACGGCGAGGGTTGAACCGTCGCGGCGGCAGCGGGCGGCGCAGATGTCACTAGCCCAGCGCTTTCACGCAGACGCTCAAACACCGCTTCTGCATCGTGCCATTCGCTCAGTGTCCCATTCTCAATCAGCCAGAAACGATTACAACTTTGGCTGATCAACTGACGGTCATGGCTGACCAGCAGAACACCGCCTTCGAACTGCTGAAGGGTTTGCGCCAGCACCTCTTTGCCTTCCATGTCGAGGTGGTTGGTGGGTTCATCCAGCATCAACAGGCTATAGCGAGCAAGCGTCAGGCCCACGAACAACAGGCGTGAACGCTCGCCACCGCTGAGCGTGCTGACCGTTTGCCCGTGACGCGCCCACGGGAAACCTGCGCTTATCAGCGCCATTTTGCGGTTCTGCGGATCCGGCGCGAAAGGCTCCAGCGCGTCGAGCAGCGTGGCGTTGTCCGGTAGCTGATTCAGCGTCTGGTCGTAATAGCCTGGTGACACGCGGGGGTGGATTTTCAGCCCGCTGTCTGCGGACTCATCGGCGAACTGTTGCCAGATAAGCCTCATCAGCGACGATTTGCCGCAGCCGTTGCGTCCGACAATCGCCACGCGATCGCCGCTTTTCAGGCGCGTTGTCTCAATGCTGAACAGGCTGGGTAGCCCAGGAGCAGGGGGGACGCCGAGATTTTCCATCTCCAGCAGACGGTCGGCCCGCAGCGCATCACCACGCAGGGTTAACGTCCACGGACTGCCTGCCGTGAGCGCCGTCTGGCTCTCCTTCAGCCGTTCGACCTGTTTTTCCATCTGTTTGGCTTTGCGGGCCAGGTCTTCGTTGTCGTAAACCTTGCCCCAGGTCGCCAGCCGCTTCGCGCTGGCGGTCACACGGTCGATCTCCTTTTGCTCCGCCTTGTGGCGCTGCGCGTCGCTTTCATCCTTTGCTTCAAGCGCCTTGCGGGCGGCCGTGCAGGGAAGGGCGAAGTAGTGCAGCGTTTTATCGCGCAGGATCCAGCTACCGTTGGTGACGGCATCAAGTAACTGTCTGTCATGTGAAACCAGTACGAAACTGCCTGACCAGTTCTGCAAAAATTGCTCAAGCCAAAGCATGGTGGGTAAATCGAGATGGTTACTCGGTTCATCCAGCAAAAGCAGATCCGGCTCGTGAATCAATGCCCGCGCCAGCAGCAGGCGAGTGTGCTGCCCGCCGCTCAGCGTGGCGGATTGCAGCATCATATCCTGCGGCGTGAAGCCCATGCTTGCCAGCAGCGTTTCGGCTTTCCAGCGCAGGCTGTCACGTTCAGCAGAAGGTAACTGTGCCAGCACGGCATCCAGCATGGTCAGCGGAAAAATAGCGTCCGGGAGGTGTTGTTCTACCCGTGCCATCAGGCACTGCCCGGCCAGCGAAACCGTTCCTGCGGCAGGAGCGTCAGTGCCGTCCAGCACCTTCAGCAGCGTACTTTTGCCGCAGCCGTTATCGCCCAGCAGGCCAATGCGGTCGCCTTTTTTTAGCGTAAAGGAGAGCGAGTCGAAGAGCGTGTCAAACGCCGTATCAACGCGTAAAGATTGTGCAGTGAGTAAAGTGCTCATTGTTGCTTACCCAAGAGTTACAGGCATGTTTATGCCTCGTCAAACATCGCTGACGATAACTCAGTAAGCCCGAGAGAAGGGATTTCAGGGGTTGGTGTCTTCGCTCAAGCAGAAGTTATCGCAGCACGATACCGATAACGCTTGAGCTGGTGCGATCACCAAATGTATGTGAAACATTGAAAATTTCACAGTACAGCATAATTGGCCTCCTTATATGTTATGAGTTTGTAATGAACTACCACTATACAACGTTTTCGAGTGTATACCAAGTAGAGGGGCAGCATTGCTGCCCTGTATTATCTTTTCCGTATAAGCAAATACAGGGCTAGTGTAAGAGCTGAGGCAATGAATGCGGCTATACTGAAAAAAGGTACAGCACAAAATCCATAATCAATTCGTCGCCATAGATTTCAAAATGCTCCGCAAAAGAGTACTGCGCATCTGGTGGAATAACTTTATATAATGTGATTAATGACAGAAATACTACGGTACACCATAGAATTACAAGGAGTACCACCTTCACTAATGGACAATCATATAGTTTCATTCTCACCACTTGTCGTTGCTCTGCGGTTAAATTAAACATTTTCTCTCTTAGTTAGAGGCGAAGCATCCTTTGCTTTCTTCGTCATCATGCACAACAACGATCGTTCCATGAATCACGATAGATAATATTACCCTCTGTATACTTCCAGGTAATCGCTTCATAACGTAATTCGAGCGTTTCAAGGTGCGTACTGCTTATACCGTTAGGAGACAGGTAGGGTGCAACTGTTGTAAACTTGACGTTTTCCAGAATGATATTGAAATACTCGGCCTCAATACCTGATTCCAGAATACGGTACATTTTAATTGTGGCCTTCTTCATGGTTCGGCCTTCACAGACAGCACGGTACAAAAGTGGTGTTGTTTGATCAAATTCCTTCACTATTGTGATAGGGCGATGGACACGCGTTCCTGTTAGTTTTCCCCAGCTTGGATCGACCGGGATAGTGACACCGTGAGAGAAGGATTTTAACTCGATAGACCCCAGACGAAGTGGCATAAGGCAACTGCCAACGATCGGTGAACCATTTTCATCTTCAAGCCATAAGTGTGCGGTTATAGACATAATATATCCTTATGCATAAATTTACGATAATGCTAACGTTTGAATCTTGCAATTTCATATATTGATAAAACAACCATCACAAACACAAAGAATAAGGGGATCAGCCAGATTGTGGTGTCAGGAAATAATGAGCCCTGAATCAAGGCGAATACTACTGTCAGCGCTGATGGGCCATAATACGAAACTAACGACCTGAACATTCGCCTGAAAAATCTTTTAATAAGATTCATCATGGTTATCGAACCATCCTGGTTATGATATCCGCAATTTCATCATCCGATGCCCATTGTGCTGTAAGCGCCTTAGCCCGCTCAAACACTGGCTCTATCAGGAAATACATCATTTCCAACTCTTGAACGTATAGCGCTGAGTAGTAAGCGGGATAAGTAATGTGAAGACGATGCGCGCTGTCTGCTGCTTTTTGGACAATGCCGTATATGCCAATAATCCCAACAACCTGTCCCGCTCTTCGCCCTGCCAGGGCACTGATTTCAAGGTTTAGATTCATGCCTGCTGCGACAAATGATGCCGTTGCTAAAGCAAACCCCACGTTTGTGAGTGAGCTTGCGGCAATATGGATATTAACAGCCATAAGCATTTGTTTGATACGTTCAAGCTGTTCTGTGGTTTTATCTTTAAATATTTCTTCGAAATAAATTTTGAACATGTCATACGCAACATTGTTATGTCGAAGAAGATAAATAACACCGTCTCTAAATCGAATGTCTTCAGTTTTTTGTTTCTTGCATACGTCCTGATATTCATCAGTAAAGCAGGACGTATAATACAGTGCGCGCGTTGCACCTGCGCCGATCGTTTCAATCTGATTTGATACGGCTTTTCCTACACCCGTTAATGCGTGGTCGAGTTTTAACGCAAGAATTTTATTCGCCTGCAAGTAACTTATCACTTCATCTCTGTAGCACATGACCGCTCCTTGCTTCCCTCGCGATCTTGTACATCAACAGCGTCTTTGATATCTGCACCGCCGTCATCTTTAAGCCAAAGATATGCCGGAATTGCCATTTTAATACCCTTTTTAAATTAATGAGTTTAGTGATGTGGAACGTTACTAAACCCTTAAAAGAATTTGTTTATTAGGCAAAAAGTGTTATGTGAAAATTTTATATTTCAACGAGATATGAATTATCGTTGAATTATTGATTTTTTAAATAAGGGGTAGGGGAACGCCGTTGTAGCGGCTAAGAAAATAAAGAGAGGAGGGTGTTCACGTTCCCTCTCCCTTTTGAGGAGAGGGAACGGTTGGAACGCAGAGTTAAATCGACGTCCGGCGATAACTCCGGTATTCAGGCTTCCAGAAGTTGTCGTCAATGGCCTGCTGCAGCGCGTCGGCAGAGGTTTTCACCGCCACGCCTTGCTGCTGCGCCATTTTACCTACCGCGAACGCGATAGCGCGCGACACCTTGTGAATGTCTTTCAACTCCGGCAGCACCAGACCTTCACCGTTGTTGACCAGCGGCGAGTAGCCTGCGAGGGTTTCGCTCGCCGACATCAGCATTTCATCGGTGATGCGAGACGCGCCGGAGGCGATTACGCCCAGACCAATGCCCGGGAAGATGTAAGAGTTGTTGCACTGGGCGATCGGATAGGTTTTATCCTTCCACACCACTGGATCGAACGGGCTGCCGGTGGCAACCAGGGCGTTACCTTCAGTCCAGGCGATGATGTCCTGCGGCGTCGCTTCCACGCGGGAGGTTGGGTTAGAGAGCGGCATCACGATAGGGCGCTCGCAGTGCTTGTGCATCTCGCGAATGATCTCTTCGGTGAAGAGGCCGGTTTGCCCGGAAACGCCGATCAGAATATCCGGCTTCACGTTGCGCACCACGTCCAGCAGGGAAAGCACTTCGTTGTCGGTATCCCAGTTTTTCAGGTTTTCGCGCTTCTGCACCAGTTTCGTCTGGAACGGCAGCAGGTTTGGCATACCGTCGGTCAGCAGGCCGAAACGGTCAACCATAAAGACGCGAGAGCGCGCCAGCTCTTCGCTTAACCCTTCACGCTGCGTCTGCGCGATAATCTGCTCGGCAATACCGCAGCCGGCAGAGCCTGCGCCAAGGAAGACAATTTTCTGATAGCTCAGCTGGCTGCCTGCCGCGCGGCTGGCGGCGATCAGCGTACCCACGGTGACCGCTGCGGTACCCTGGATGTCGTCGTTGAACGAGCAGATCTCGTCGCGATAGCGGTTCAGCAGCGGCATGGCGTTTTTCTGCGCGAAGTCCTCAAACTGCAGCAGCACGTCCGGCCAGCGGTGCTTCACGGCCTGGATGAAATCATCAACAAACTGATAGTACTCATCGTCGGTGATTCGCGGATGACGCCAGCCCATATAAAGTGGATCGTTGAGCAACTGCTGGTTGTTAGTGCCGACGTCCAGTACCACCGGCAGGGTATACGCCGGGCTGATACCACCACAGGCGGTATACAAGGAGAGTTTACCGATGGGGATACCCATCCCGCCAATGCCCTGGTCGCCGAGGCCGAGAATACGCTCGCCGTCGGTCACCACAATCACTTTGATATTGTGGTTAGGCACGTTTTGCAGAATGTCGTCCATGTTGTGACGGTTCTGATAAGAGATGAAAACGCCGCGAGAGCGACGATAGATCTCTGAGAAGCGCTCGCAAGCCGCACCCACCGTCGGGGTGTAGATCACCGGCATCATCTCTTCGAGATGGTTCTGTACCAGGCGATAGAAGAGGGTTTCGTTGGTGTCCTGAATGTTACGCAGGTAGATGTGTTTGTCGATTTCAGTTTTGAAACCCTGATACTGGATCCACGCGCGCTCTGCCTGTTCTTCAATGGTCTCAACCACTTCGGGCAGTAAACCCAGCAGGTTAAAGCTGCTGCGCTCTTCTATGCTGAAGGCGCTGCCTTTGTTAAGCAGGGGGAATTCGAGTAAAACCGGTCCGGCATAAGGGATATATAAGGAACGATGTTTTTTCAGTTTGTTGTCCATGTCACTCACTCTTTTTATGAAGATCCGTCCCTGACACTGCTGTTTGTCATCTTTCTGGCCTGTGCTACGGGATTCGGTCAGCGGTATTATAAAGGAGCTAAATATGAATTACCGCAACACATAAACAAAAACACCATCGGAAGACCGATGGTGTTGAGGTTCTGTTTCTGGAACTTACTTGCCCGCGTGGCGTTTTCTGCCGGTGGCGTGGGTGACTTGCGTTTCATGGTCGCCTTCAATCACCACTTTACGTTGGTTTGAAAGCTTGTAGTTCAGCCCCAGAATGTGGCGTGCCTGACGGTTCGATTTCATGTTAACTCCTCAATCCTGTTGATAGTTTTAAGGACCAGTTTGCTCACGCAAACGAAATGTAACCCCTTAGGTTGCACATCCAGCATAGCAGGTTTTTACATTACCACTTCATTTCGCCGGTATTCACTTTGGCGCTCAGCTCCAGTGAGCTGGCTTCTGCAAGGTTCGGCCACTGTTTTTTCATCGTGTCGATTACGCTGGCTGAGTTTTTATGTTGACCCAACGCCAGTTCGAACTGCTGAAGGTACTGACGGGTAAAGTCGATAGCCCCGGTTCCGGCTGGCGGCGTGCCGAGATAATGCCCCGGAATGACGCGCGCGGGCTTATGTGCGGCCATATCATCCAGCGTTTCTTGCCACTGCTTACGGCTCGCTGGTGTCTGGGTGTCTGCTGTCCAGACGTGAATGCCCCAGGAAACCCCGGTACCGCCAAGAATGGTTTTCGCTGACGGGATCCAGACATAAGCCGCGTAGCTGTCTGGTTGCTCAATATCAATCTTTTCCCCGTCAACCATAAACGTGGTGGAGGTAAGCACCTGCGGCACAACCAGCTCGGTTGGCGCGCCGTCTTTCATCTGTGGACCCCAGAAGGCGAGCTTGGCGTCTTTGGTGGCTTTAATATGGTCAACGACATGCTGGGTGGCTACCACTTTGGCATTCGGGAAGGCTTTTACCAGCGGCTGCAGACCGAAGTAAAAATCGGGGTCGCCAGACGTGATCACAATCTTATTCAGCGTTTTACCGCTGTGGCGAATTTTCTCTACCAGCGCTTCGCCATCTTTCACACTGAACTGCGCATCAAACAGAACCGCTTCTTTCGGGCCGGAGACCAGCGTTGATGAGACTGCGAAAATCCCTTTTTCTTGCGGGTTATAGGTATCAATGGTCAACGGTGCGGCAAAAACAGCCGGAGTGAAAAGGGTGGAAAGCAAAGCAAGGTGAGTGAGTTTCATACTGTTGTCTCTGTTGTGCAGGAAAGTCTCTATTGTACGGATATTCGCATTTGCCAGAATTCCTGAAACAAGACATGCTTAGTTTCATAAATCGAGCAAATGGAGTTTCTATGGATCGCGTTATTGCCGCTCAGGTCTACAACCGGATATGCGAGCTGGGAAGTTTGAGCGCGGCGGCCCGCGCGCTGGGGATTTCCCGACCGATGGTGAGCCGCTACCTTGAACAAATGGAGAAGTGGGCGGGAACACGGCTGGTTAACCGCTCAACGCGCAAGTTAACCCTGACCGCGGCAGGGGAAAAGGTGCTGCAAAAAACGCGGACACTCTCGCAGATCTCGCAGGAAATCGAAGGTCAGTCAGAGAAAGATCTGCCGTCTGGCACGTTGCGGGTGGCCTGTGCGCACTTTACCGCCATGCACCTGATTGCGCCGGTGTTGCCCGGTCTGCTTTCGCGCTATCCGCAACTGCGCATCGAGCTGGATGTGAACAACCACCCGGTCAGCCTGGTGGGAGAGCGCATTGATGTCGCTGTGCGCATTACGGATAACCCTGAACCCGGCATGATTGCCCGTCGGCTGGGAGAATGTCGCTCGGTTCTCTGTGCCTCACCCGATTATCTTGCACTGCACGGGACGCCCGTCAGCCCCGAAGAATTAGCACAGCATAACTGCCTGCACTACAGCTTTTTCGCCGGGCAGTCCTGGCACTTTCTGACCCCGGAAGGCGAAAACCTGAGCGTGGCCGTCAGCGGCAACCTGAGCGCCAGCATCTCTTCGCTGTTGATGGATGCGGCGATAAAGCATTGTGGTATTGCGATGCTGCCGGAGCGTGAAGCGTCTGCCGCGCTGGACCAGGGCTTACTGGTGCCGGTGCTGAGCGCTCTGGATCCGAAACCGCTTGCCATCCATGGCATTTATCAGTCCCGGGAATATCAGCCAGCTGCACTGCGCGTGTTTCTCGATGAACTGGCCGGTTATCTGGCATGATAGCCGCGAACGCTCGTGATTACTTTGCCTTTAGCCAGGGCGTGGCGGTGCTCCAGAAAATAATATCGGCCCCGAGGTACTGTTCTGCGAACTGGTCAAACTCGGCTTTGGTAAAGGGCTTACCGGTCTGTGGATTTTTATAGGTCAGGGTCGGTTCCTGAACCGCCATCGCGATGAGCGGCAGCGTGTGTTTATTTTTATGGAAGAAGGGATAGGCGTTCTTTATGTGGGCCTTGCGGTTGGGAACAATGTCCGGTCCACCCAGGCCGATATTGTTGGCGCTGGCATACGCAAACAGACGCCCCATGTAGTTGTGGTCATTATCCCACTCGCACGGCCAGAAGTTCACGTATTGCACAACGTGTGATTTCTGAAAAGCCTTTCGCGCAAAGGCGAGGTTTTCCATTTCACCCGCGAAATAGCTGTCGCAGGTAAATCCGGCCGGCGGATTTTTTTCGTCGATATCAATGGCGGTTTCCGGCAGGTTTACCCCGTATACCTCGCCATCAAAGCGTTTCGCCAGGGCGGCCAGCAGCGCCTGGTAGCGCTGGCGCACGGCAGGATCCCACTGACGCGCCACCCATCCTGAACCGACTGGCTTTCCTTCGCCGGGGTTATCGAACTGCGTTGCAATCCCGCCACCATATTGCTTATCGTGCATCAGATAATCCGGCACGTAGCGGGCATTAGGCTCAAAGAAACGATCCTGAATCTGGATGAAGAGCTTTTTCCTGGCAGTCTTAAGACGCGCCAGATCCTGCTCAATGCGCGAGAAGTCATACTTGCTCTTCTCGGGTTCAAGCAAGCGCCAGTTGTAAACAATCTGCACGCCGCCGATGTCGCTTCGCGCAACAAGCGGAAACGCCGCATCGAGATCGCCGGAGCTGGTATAGATAAAGTTCTCCGGCGTTTTCGCCAGTGAAGACAGCGATAGAGCCAGTGTGGTTACGGCAACGGCCATCCTGATTTTTAGCGCCATATCATTATCCTTTTTGTTGGTGCAGCAGGTGAAAGTCCTGGAAAAGTCTGTGTTCCAGGGTGGGTCAGATGCGTAGTCTATACTTAACCCTTTGTAAGCCAAAAGGAGAGCAAGAATGACTATTCATAAGCACGGTTCGGCACACTGGTCTGGCGACATTAAGCGCGGAAAAGGAACGGTTTCCACCGAGAGCGGCGTTCTCAATCAACAGCCTTATGGTTTCAATACCCGTTTTGAGGGCGAAAAGGGGACCAACCCCGAAGAGCTGATTGGCGCAGCACATGCGGCCTGTTTTTCGATGGCACTGTCGCTGATGCTTGGCGAAGCGGGCTATACCGCCGATTCCATTGATACCACCGCGGACGTCTCTCTGGATAAAACCGACGGCGGCTTTGCTATCACGAAGGTTGCCCTGAAAAGTAAGGTGACCGTCCCAGGCATTGCCCCTCAGCAGTTCGATGGCATTATTCAGAAAGCGAAAGCGGGCTGCCCGGTATCGCAGCTCCTGAAAGCCGAAATTACGCTGGACTATAAGCTTAACTAAGTCCCAGCCGGGTTCGCGCCCGGCTATCCCTTCAGCGCGGCGGGGAACACCTCCGCCAGCCACGCAATAAACACCTTAAGACGGTGCGTCAAATGGCGGTTCTGCGGGTATACCACGTGAAACGGATAGGCAGCAGGGCGCCAGTTGCCCAGGATCGCCGTCAGCGTACCCGCCTGTAAATACGCATTTGCCGAATACTCAAAGGTCTGCACAATGCCCAGCCCCGCCGCGGCAGCCGCCAGGTGGGCATTACTTTCATTTACACCGAGATAATGCGGAATATTTATTTCCAGCGTCTCGCCGTTCTCTCTGAAGCGAAACGGAAATGCCCGCCCGGTGACGGGCGAGAGGTAGCTGATGAGCTTGTGGCCATTGCACAGCTCCTGCGGATAGGCGGGAACGCCGTGATTTTTCAGGTAGCCTGGCGTCGCGCAGGTGACCATTTCGGCGTTGCCAATATGGCGGGCGATGAGGGTCGAGTCGTTCAGCGGGCCGCCGCGGATCACGCAATCAACGTTACCGCTGATGAGATCCACCGGACGATCGGCTACCCCAAGGTCGATGCGGATTTCCGGATAACGCTGCATAAAATCCGGCAGCAGGGGAATGAGCACGTCGCGGGCGGTGGAGCCGCCCACGTCAACCCGCAAACGCCCTTTTGGCGTCGCGCGGGAAACGCGAAACGCGGTGTCGATATCTTCGATATCTATCAGAACCCTGAGCGCTTTTTCATAGTATTTCGCCCCTTCAGGTGTGGTGACGACCCGGCGCGTCGTGCGGTGCAAAAGTCGTATTTCCAGATGCGCCTCAAGCGATTTCACCAGCTTGCTCAGGGTGGCTATCGGCATATTCAGAGAGTCTGCCGCGCGGGTAAAACTGCCGGATTCCACTACCCGCGTAAAGGCGCGCATCGCCATTAACTGGTCCATTAGGCCCCCTGATTATTTCTGTATGTGAATAGTCATTTTCATTTTTGCCCATTTTTCACTAATCACACAAGGGCTAAAGTTTGTCCATAGCAAACCCAACACAAGGTAAATAACATGAACACGACTCTTTCAGGAAAAATTGCACTGATAACCGGCGGCAGCACAGGTATTGGTCTGGCAACGGCACAGGAGCTGGCGGCGCAGGGCGCGAAGGTGTACATCACCGGACGTCGTCAGGCCGAGCTGGACGCGGCGGTCGCAGAGATTGCTTCTGGTGCAGTGGGCATTCGCGCGGACGTCTCTAAGCTTGCCGATCTGGACGAGGTCTATGCCCGGATCGCCAAAGAAGAAGGTCGCCTTGATATCCTGTTCGCCAATGCGGGTGGCGGCGATATGCTGCCGCTGGGCGCGATCACCGAAGAGCAGTTTGACCGTATTTTCGGCACCAACGTTCGCGGGGTGCTGTTTACGGTGCAGAAGGCGCTGCCGCTGCTCTCCGCCGGATCGTCGATTATTCTGACCGGCTCGACGGTCTCCGTTAAGGGGACGGCCAACTTTAGCGTCTACAGCGCCAGTAAAGCTGCCGTGCGCAACTTTGCGCGTTCCTGGGCGCTGGATTTGCAGGGCCGGGGGATCCGCGTCAACGTGGTGAGCCCGGGCCCGATCAAAACCCCGGGGCTTGGCGATCTGGTGCCTGAAGAACACCGTCAGGGGTTGTATGACGCGCTGGCCGCTCAGGTACCGCTCGGACGTTTGGGCGCGCCGGGTGAAGTGGGTAAAGCAGTGGCGTTTCTGGCCTCCGACGCGGCCAGCTTTATTAACGCCATCGAGCTGTTTGTAGACGGCGGGATGGCGCAAATCTAATCCAGATTCCGCCAGCAGCGAACGTTCCGGCCCTCATGTGAGGGCTGTAACGGTTGCGGATGTTCACATCCCTCCATTGCCATCGGGCAGCGATCACGGAAAAAACAGCCAACCGGCAAATGACGGTTTCCGGGAAGTTCAGTCTTACGCAGCGCCAGCCCCTCATCCAGCGGTTGACCTGTTCTGGGAACGGAGTCAAGCAGCAGCCGGGTGTAAGGATGGCGCGGCTCCCCCAACACCTGTGCGGCACTGCCCAGTTCAACAATCTGACCCAGGTACATTACTGCCACGCGGTCGCTCATATGCCTGACCACCGAAACGTTATGGGAGATCAAAACAAAGGTCAGATTACGCTGCTGTTGCAGTTTTACCAGCAGGTTGAGGATTTGCGCCTGCACCGAGATATCCAGCGCGCTGGTGGGTTCATCGAGCACTATAATATCCGGATCGGACGATAGCGCCCGGGCGATGGCAATGCGCTGACGTTGTCCACCGGAAAAGGCGTGCGGGAGTCGGTCGAGATACTCCGGGCGAATACCTACCAGCAGTGCCAGGTTTTCAGCCAGCTGGCGGCGCTCGCGCTCGCTGCTGCGTTTTTGCACCCACACCGGCTCGGTGATAATGCGCCAGACCGGTAGACGCGGGTCGAGTGAGGAGAGCGGGTCCTGGAAAACCATCTGCATGCCGCCCGCGTGCTGTGTCCGCTGGCAGGCGCCGGTGCTGGGTTTAAGCATACCCATTAATAGCTGAGCCAAGGTGCTTTTCCCGCAGCCGGACTCACCGACGATACCCAGTGTTTCTCCCCGGCGGATCTGTAAATCAAGCCCGTTGAGGGCATGTACCTGTTCCGTTACCTGGCCAAGCCAGTTTTTGCGTGCCGGAAAATTCACGTGCACGCTATCCAGTTCCAGCAGTACATCAGACATGGTGTTGCTCCCGTTGTGGATACCAGCAGGCAGCCTGTTGGCCTTCAGCGCCATTGGGTTGTAAGCGCGGTGTTTCACTGCATTTCGCCCCGGCGGCAAAGCAACGCTCGCGGAAAGCGCATCCTTGCGGAAGCTGGCTGAGGTTGGGTACTGTGCCGGGGATCGCCGGAAGCATGTCGCGCGGCTGACCATTTTCCGGTGCACACTGCAACAGACCAATAGAATAAGGGTGTACGGGATGGTGGATCAGCGTTTGCGTGGATCCGCTTTCTATCACGCTACCCGCGTACATCACATACATGCGATCGCAGAGTTGCGACACCACGGCCATATCGTGGCTAATAAACAGCACCGAGGTGCCGCTGGCGCGTGCTTTGTGCTTCAGCAGCCGGAGCACCTGTAACTGAACGGTGACATCCAGTGCCGTGGTCGGTTCGTCGGCGATGATAAGTTCAGGCTCGCAGGAGAAGGCAAGGGCGATCATCACCCGCTGGCGCATGCCGCCTGATAGCTCGAACGGATAGCGTTCCATGACCTGCTTCGCGTCCGGGATTTGCATCTCCTCCAGCAGAGTAATCGCCTTCTGCTGCGCCTCACCCCGCGAAAGCGGCTGGTGCTGGCGGATCACCTCCACCATCTGTTTGCCAATCCGCCGTGTCGGGTTGAGTGCAGTCATCGGCTCCTGAAAAATCATCGCCACTTTAGCGCCTCGCCACTGGCGAAGCTGTTGCTCGGATGCCGTCAGGACATTTTCACCCAATAGCCTCACCTGACCGTGATGAATATGGTAGCTGCCTTCCGGCAGCAGGCGCATAGCCAGCATGGCGGTAACCGATTTTCCCGAACCCGACTCACCAACAACGCCAACGATTTCACCTCGTTTGATCTCCAGCGAGACGTTGTTGAGGGCATGGACCTCACCGCGAAAAATCGGGAAGCTCAGATGTAAATCTTCAATGGTTAATACCGATTCGGTCATGACTGTTTCCCTCCCGATTTCGGATCCAGCAGATCGCGGATACCGTCACCAAACAGATTAAAGCCCACGGCAGTAATCAAAATGGCTGCACCAGGAAAGGCACAGTACCACCACTGGTCGAGGACGTAGTTACGGCCAACGGCCACCATTGCGCCCCATTCGGCGGTCGGTTGCTGAGCACCCAAACCAATAAAGCCCAGCGTGGCGGCCATCAGAATGGCGCTACCGATATCCAGTGAGGCCTGCACAATCAGCGGTGGCAGGGCATTGCGCAGGATATGCCAGCGGATTAAATGCCAGCGCGATGCGCCAAACGTGCGGGCGGCCTGGACATAGGTAAACTGGCGCACCACCAGCGTTTGTCCGCGCGCCAGGCGGACGTAAAACGGAATGCGGACAATCGCAATCGCCAGCATGGCGTTAAAGAGGCTCGGGCCCAGCGCGGCTGCCAGCGCCATGGTGAGTACCAGGGAGGGAATAGAGAGCATAATGTCCATCACCCGCATGATGATGGCGTCGCCGCGCCCGCCCAGAACACCGGACAAACAGCCCAGCAGCGAGCCAATCCCTCCTGCAATGACCACAACGGCCAGCCCGGCGGTAATGGATTGCTGACTGCCCGTCAGTACGCGGCTGAACAGATCGCGGCCCACCTCGTCAGTGCCAAACCAGTGTTGCGCCGACGGTGCCTGCAGGCGGGCGGTCAGATCCAGCGCGTTCGGGTCGTGCGGCACTATCCACGGTGAGGTCACCATCAGGAGCAGCATGGCGATCATAATGACGCCACCGACGATCGTGAGCGGGCTTTGACGCAGCATCCAGAAGAGCTTTGCCCAGTTGATGCGTTGTCTCACGGTTTTACCCGATACGGGCGTTTCCTGCGTTAACATCATTCGGCACCTCCGCGCCCGATTCGCGGGTCGATCCACAGGTAAAGCAGATCGACCACCAGATTAACCAGCACGTAGGCCAGCGAGACGACGACCGCGAAGCCCATCACCGCCGGGAAATCCAGCGCCTGGATGGACGTCACCACCCAGGCCCCCATTCCGGGCCAGGCGAAGACGGTCTCGGTGAGCACGGCACCGTAAAGCAGATCGCCCAGAGCCAGCCCAAGTACGGTAATTGACGGGATCATGGCGTTTGGTAAGGCATAGCGCAGCACGATGTACCAGCCTGGCAACCCGCTGGCGCGGGCGGTACGAATGTAATCCTCGCTCAACTGCTCAAGCATGGCCGAACGTACCTGCCGCGCCACAATGCCCAGATGCACAAACGCCAGCGTCAGTGAGGGTAAAATCAGATGCTGCAGGGTGTTCAAAAACACCTCTGCGTTGCCTTCCAGCAGGGAATCGATCAGATAAAACCCGGTGACATGAGCTGGCGGGTCAAGCCAGTCGTCCAGCCGACCGCCACCGGGAAGAATTTGCAGATGACCATAGAACAGCACAATGACGCCCAGCCCGAGCCAGAATGCGGGGGTGGAGATCCCGGTCATTGCCATCAACCGCACCAGATGATCCAGCCAGCGGTTACGATGCACCGCCGATAAAATCCCCAGCGGCACGCCAATCACCAGGGCCAGCAGCAGGGAACAAAAAGCCAGTTCCAGCGTGGCGGGGAAAAAGGCTTTTAAATCTTCCGCAACCGGACGTCCGGTGCGAATCGACGTCCCTAAATCACCGTGGGCGAGAGCCTCCACGTAGCGACTAAACTGGATGTACAGCGGTTGGTCCAGCCCCAGTTGCTGGCGGATGCCTTGTACAATTTCGTCGCTGGCACGGTCACCGGCCAGCAGACGGGCCGGATCGCCGGGGATCATGTGTGAAATAATAAAAGTAATAATACAGACACCGGCCACCACCAGGAGTAACCCCCAGCAGCGCTGGCGCACAATGCTCCAGAACGTCATACACTTTCCCCCGGCGAGAACCGTTACTTACTCATGGTGGCGATGTTGAACACCTGCTCGAGCATCGGATTAAAGGTGAAGCCTTTAACGTCTTTGTTCATCGCCAGCTGGTAATTCTTCTGGAACAGATAAACGTACGCGGCTTCGTCGATCACCACTTTTTGCGCCTGCTGGTAGTCTTTGGTGCGCTCCGCCTGATCGGTGGTTTTCAGCGCGGCCTGCAGCAGTGAATCAACCTCTTTGTTCTCATAGAACGAACGGTTGCCTGGCAGCCCTTTTTTGTCCGACTCGAACCAGTAGTTCATGAACATATACGGGTCGGCAAAGTCCGGGCTCCAGTTGCCGATGGCAATGTCATAATCACCTTTACCGACACGGTCGCGCATGGTGGCGTTTGCCAGTTTTTCCAGCTTGACGTTAATGCCGAGTTTGCCGAGGCTGGCCTGGGTGGAGAGGGCGATAGGCTCCCAGTTCGGGTCGTTGTCCGAGTAGAGGAAGGTCAGGCTGGCCGGTTTGTCTTTAACCTTCTCCAGCGCGGCTTTGGCTTTGGCCTCGTCAAAACTGTACTGCATGGCCGTCGCGTCAAAGCCCCACATGCCGTCCGGGATCGGGCCACGCATCTGCTTGCCATTGCCGCTAAGAATACCTTTCACCATTCCCTGATAATCCGTCGCCCATGAGACAGCCCGGCGTAAATCCACCTGATTGAGCGGTGCCTTACTGTTGTTAAGATACAGGTAGGTCACGCGCAAAGAAGGGTATTCTGCGACGGCCACTTTGCCTTCCTGTTTCAGTGCGGCCAGCTGATCCACCGGCAGAGAGTCAGCAATATCCAGATCGCCACGGGAAAGCTGCAGTCGGCGGGAGGCGCTCTCACCGATTATTTTCACGGACACGCGTTTAAAGTGCGGTTTATCACCCTGCCAGTGGGGATTTGGCACCAGTACCAGTTGCTGACCTTTCTGCCAGCTTTTCAGCATAAACGGGCCTGATCCAGCGGTGTTTTGCGCCAGAAAACCGCGCGCATCGTCCGCCGCATTGGCTTTCAACACCGCCGGGTTAATGATGGAGGCACCGTCGTTCGCCAGCGTGTAGAGGAACGGGGCAAACGGCTGACTGAGCGTGAATTTCACCGTATGGTCATCAACGGCATCAATTTTCAGATCTTTCGGGAAGGCTTCAGACGGCCCCTGGCTGAGTTTCAGCAGGCGTTCGAACGAGAGCTTGACCGCTTCGGCGGTGACCGGCGTGCCGTCGGAGAATTTCGCGTTGTCCGTCAGGGTAAAGGTCCACTCTTTTTGGTCGTCGGAGGCTTTCCATCCTGTTGACAGATCGCCTTCCACTTCGGTTGTACCGGGCTTGTATTTCACCAGTCGTTGATAGGACGGATAGGTGACGGTCCAGTCGTTGTTATCAATCGTTACGGCAGGATCGAGCGTTTGCGGGTCAGCTGCTTTACCGATCACCAGCATGTCTTTCGGGACGGCAGCCAGCGCCAGCGGGGCGCTCAGTGCCAGCGTGGCGGCAATTACGGTCGTGAGAAGCGTTGTTTTCATGGCAGTGCTCCAGGTTCAAAGAGGGGTGTGCGTCAATGGAAAACAGGCAAAACGGTCGTCAAGCAGCGGATAGCTGGCGGCATTCGGCAGTTCGAAATGCCACCATTCGCTGCTGATCCCCACAAAACCGCCGCCGAACATGATGGCGTTCAGCAGCAGACGGTTGCGCTGGGCGTGCGGTGGCACGGAGGGATGATACGGATGCGAGCGGTCATGCATTTCGTCAAAACCGGCACCCATATCCAGCACGGTGTTATGTTCATCCATCAGCGTGACGTCGATAGCCGTACCGCGGCTGTGATTGGAGCCAATCGCCACATCCACCACATATTCCGGGTTTGGGCAGGCATCCCACAGCTGGGCCTGCGCCTGTTGCGGTCGATAGGCGTCGTACACCACCAGTTTCAACCCGGCCAGCGTGGCAATACCGATGGCTTTCGCGAGTGCGGTGGCAGCGTCGGTATGCAGCAGGCACTGTGCTTCCTGATAGATCGGGCGGCCAGTGATGTTGTCGGCGGTGGCGTACTTCAGATCGATGTGCAGCGTGGGAAACGCTTTCGCCACATCAATCAGTTCACTCTCTTCGGGCATAGCTCCGCTCCTTTAGCGTTCGAATTGGCCAAACTCTTGTTGTAATTGTCGGTTTACGGCCAGGCGCGCCGGAAGCGCGTCACCTAACGCTTCCACCACGCCCGACAGCAGCAGGTTGAACAGACAGCTCACGGGGGCAAGTGAATCCCAGAAATGGCCGGTATCGGTTTTCACTTGCAGTAAATCAATCGGATAATCGCGTGCCCACGGACACCAGATATCAGTGATCAAGGCCAGGGGGATCTGTTTCTCACTCGCCACACGGCAGTACTGCCGAGCGACTGCGGAGTAGGTACGGGTATCTGTCAGCACCACATAGGGATGAGAAAATCCTGAGTTCAGAGATTCAACCCAGCTCCCGGATGCCCCCTCGGAATAGCTGACGCCCGGGCGGAGATACTCGAGATGGCTGAAGAAAGCGTTGGCGATCCCGCGCGTCGACTGAATTCCCAGCACAAAAACGGCCTCCGCGTGAGCCAACTGATGCACCACCTGGCGGAAGGTGTCCGTTTGCGCCAACTGATACACCTGCGTGATGGCATCCACTTCCAGCGACAAAGCGTGCTGAAGGCGATTGGGCAGGGGGCGCTGCTGCTGCCAGGAGTCCAGACGCTCATTCATGCCCCAGGGCTGGTAAGGGTCGCGCAGGCTTTTCTTGGCGTCTTCCAGGTTACGATACCCCAGCTTGCGCAGGAAGCGTCCGACGGTGATGCCGCTGGTACCGGTCGCCAGACCGACGCTCTCTGCCGTTTCAAACGGAATTTGCGCGGTGTGCGCCAGTAGCCAGCTGCCAACCCGTTTTTCGCTGGGCGTCAGTTGGCTGAAGGTCGCTTCGATACGGCTCAACATCTCGGGTTTTGTCGTCATACCGCCTCGCTGTTAACAGGCTGTCAGTCGCCAGAATTGTGTTACCTGATTAACAATGCATGACGCGTGCCAGAGTCACAGGGCAGTGAGAACCTGCTGCGACGCAAACTTCATGCAATATTTAATTAACCAATGATCAACATTTGTGCAGCCTAGTTCACTTTTGGTGCACTGGCTGAGCGGGCAGGTATGAATTTGTTGAATACGTCAGCTTCTTCACATTTTTGATAAGATATAAACACAGTGAAAATAAAAGGGATCCCGGCATGGCGAATTTGTCCTGGCGTGTCAGCGTGCGCCTGATGTCTCTCGCAAAAAAAATAGCGATGGTAGCGGGGATCGTTCTGGTCGTGCTGCTTGCTGTGCGGGTGTATCTGTCTCAGCAGGGCCCGGAACTGCACCTCTGGCATACCTGGCGGGCAGATGAGATGTCCGTGCGCGAGCTGGACAAAGCCGATTTTGCCAGGTATCAGGCCCGGGAAAAGGCGATTTTCACCGATCTGGATAACGCGGTGACGGCTAAAACAGCGGGCGAGGAACAAACCCCGTTAAACCGTTATTACCGCCAGAGCCTGGTATGGCCCGGTCAGTTTTCACCAGATGCCAACCGTTCATTTGTGCTGATGCCTGCCGGAAAGCCGCGCGGTGCGGTGGTGTTGCTGCACGGATTGACGGACTCTCCTTACAGCGTCAGACACCTGGCTTTACATTATCAGCAGCACGGGTTTGTGGCAGTGGTACCGCGGCTACCCGGACACGGCACCGCGCCCGGCGCGCTGACGGACGTTGACTGGGAGATGTGGCTGGCGGCAACGCGCCTTGCTGTGCGGGAAGCCACGCGTCTGGCGGGAGAGAGTGCGCCACTCCATCTGGTGGGGTACTCCAACGGCGGGGCGCTGGCGATGAAATATACCCTTGATGCGCTGGATTCCACTTCACTTCATCGACCGCAGCAGGTGGTACTGCTTTCACCGATGATTGGCGTGACGGCCTTTGCGCGGTTTGCCGGTTTCGCCGGGCTACCGGCGCTGCTGCCGGCGTTTGCCAAAGCGGCGTGGCTGAATATCTCGCCGGAATATAATCCGTATAAATACAACTCGTTCCCGGTGAACGCCGCCCGCCAGTCGTGGCTGTTGACGAAGACCCTTCAGGAGCAGATTGGCCGCGCGGCGCGGGAACATAAACTGGGGCAGTTGCCGCCGATTCTGGCGTTTCAGTCAGTGATGGATTCCACGGTCAGTACCCGCGCGGTGGTAACCGGGTTATTTGATCAGCTTCCGTTGAACGGCAGTGAACTGGTCATGTTTGATATCAACCAGGCGGCAAGTTTCCGCCCGCTATTTAAGCCATCGTCCTGGACGGCGGCCTCGTCGCTGCTGCCCGTCGAACAGAGACGTTACAGTGTCACGATTATCACCAATGCCAGCGAGCACAGTTTCTCGACGGTGGCGAAAATAACCCCGGCAGGCAGCACGCAGGAGTCGGTCGTGCCGCTTGCGCAATCCTGGCCGAAGGATATCTATTCTCTGTCGCATATTGCCGTGCCGTTCCCACCGGATGACGATCTGTATGGCCGCGAACCTGGCGTGAAAAACCACTATGGCATTAGCCTGGGGACGATTGCGCTCTGGGGAGAAACGTCCGTGTTGAGCGTCGGAAAAGAGGCGCTCATGCGAGTCACCTCGAACCCGTTCTACGACTACATGCTGGAGAGGATCGACGGCCGGATCGGGGATCAATAACCGTAAAGAACCCTTGTGGCGTGAATATGTTAGGTCGCACTGATTAATTATGATAAACAGTAGGTTCAAGGCACCTTTCTCTCTCATTGGAACCCGCTCTTGTGCTGACAACGCTCATTTATCGAAGCCAGTTGAATTTATCCCACCCGTCCACCGAACTGCGGGAGCTGGTGGAGCGGGCCAGGGGCCGCAACACAAAACTGGATATTACCGGCGTCCTCCTGGCTAAAGGGAGTGATGTTATGCAAATCCTAGAAGGGTCGGAAGAGAGTGTGGTCAAATTGTTCCACACCATCCGTGAGGATAAACGGCACAGTGGTGTGGTTGAACTGATGCGGGACTACGGTCCGCGCAGACGGTTCGAAAATGTCGGTATGCTGCTCTTCGACCTGCAGATCCAGTCGGCGAAAGACGTGCTACAGTCGGTACTGCGTTACAGCAAGCTGGACAGCTATCTCGCCTCTGATGATCGGGTATTCAAATTTATCCAGAGGTTTATTACAGATCAGCGACCGTCCTCGTCTGGGGAACGTTACGACCCGACAAAATGGACGCTCTCACCGGAGACATTACCGTTTGGTGATAGCCTGGGCCTGCTGGCTAACCAATCTTGCCAGTTTGCGCTCCAGCCCATTGTTGAGCCCTCCGAAGGGAAGATTAGTTCACTTGAAGCCCTCATTCGCGGTAATGATGGCGGCAGTCCGGAGCATTTTTTCAGCTCCCTCGACCCGGACAAAATCTACGAAATTGACCTTCAGACGAAAGCCTATGCCTTTGCGCTGGCTGAAAAGTTCGGTATTGGTAACCATAAAATTGCGGTAAATCTGTTACCGATGTCGCTGGTCAATGTTCCTGGCGCCGTGGCATTTCTGGCGGATCAAATTAAAAAACACGGGCTTAAACCGGAGCAGGTTGTCATTGAAGTCACTGAAAACGAGATGATTTCCGGCTTCAACCAGTTTAATAGCGCCATTAAACAACTTCGTGCTGAAGGCATTGGCCTGGCGATTGACGATTTTGGTTCCGGCTATGCGGGGCTTTCGCTGCTGACCCGGTTCCAGCCGGATAAAATTAAAATTGACCGGGAAATTGTCAGCAATATTCATCTTAGCGGCCCGAAACAGGCGATCGTGCGCTCGATTGTCAGCTGTTGCTCCGACCTCGAAATCACCCTGGTGGCGGAAGGGATCGAGAAAATGGAGGAGTGGTGCTGGCTTGAATCAGCCGGGATCCGCCGTTTCCAGGGCTTTCTGTTTGCCCGTCCACAGCTTAATGGCGTAGGCGATATTCACTGGCCGCATCTGGTGCGTTAAGCCAATTTTCCACCCTCGTTATTTCCCCTTTTCCTGACCTGTGCTTAAATAGCTAAAACGGTTTAACAATGTTTAGCTAAGAGGATCACATGAAAAAAATCTGGGTACTTGGCGATGCGGTAGTGGATTTGCTGCCTGACGGCGAAGGCAGATTACTGCAGTGTCCCGGCGGTGCACCGGCAAACGTCGCCGTCGGTATAGCCCGGCTGGGCGGTCGAAGCGCCTTTATCGGCAGAGTTGGCGATGACCCGTTCGGGCGTTTTATGTCTAAGACATTAGCCGACGAGCGAGTCGACGTGAAGTATATGCGCCTGGACCCGGCGCATCGTACTTCTACGGTGGTAGTGGATCTGGATGACCACGGCGAACGCTCGTTTACCTTCATGGTGCGCCCGAGCGCCGATCTGTTTCTGGAAACGGCCGATCTGCCGAGCTTCAGCGTCGGGGAGTGGCTGCATGTCTGTTCCATCGCGTTGAGCGCAGAGCCAAGCCGTTCTGCGACCTTCAGGGCGATGGCCTCCATCCGGGAAGCGGGTGGTTACGTCAGTTTCGATCCCAATATTCGCCCGGACCTCTGGCAGGATGAGAACGAACTTCGCCGCTGTCTCGAACGCGCTCTGCAGGGTGCAGACGTGGTGAAACTTTCTCTCGAAGAGCTGGCCTTTTTCACTGGCGAAACGCAGGTGGAGACCGGTCTGGATAAGCTCATGAATCGCTGCCCGGCACATCTGGTGCTGGTTACACAGGGTAAAGAGGGCGTCATCGCATGGCATGAGGGCACCGTGAAACACTATCCGGCCACGCCTGTGAAATGTGTCGATACGACCGGCGCAGGCGATGCCTTTGTGGCGGGGCTGCTTTACGGGCTGGCCGCCGGTCAGCCGTTGACGTCCGTTATCGCTTTAGCTCAACGCTGCGGTGCGTTAGCCACCACGGCAAAAGGAGCCATGACGGCTCTGCCATATCAGCACGCCCTGTAATTCCTCCCATTGCTGGCCGCCATCCGGCGGCCTGAATTGTCGCCTCGATCACACTTACTAAAACGGTTTAGCAAAAAAGATTGCCGATCCAAAATTCAGAGGTTTAGTATCAGCAACCTAAACCGGTTTAGCAATTTAGCACGTTTAATGACTTCTTTTAGGGATGCGACAAAATGTATAAAAAACGCAGACTTGCCGTGATGATAGGCATGCTGGCCGGAAGTACCTCTGTTTTTGCCCAAACGGATATGACAAGCATCGAAGCGCGACTTGCGGCGATGGAACAGCGTCTTCAGGACGCGGAGACGCGCGCACAGGTTGCTGAGAAACGCGCGATGGATGCAGAACAAAAAACGCAGCAACTGGTTGCGGCTCAGCAGCAGGCGCAAACGACAACTCAGGAAGTGGCTCAACGCACCGCCGCGCTGGAGAAAAAAGCGGACCAAAGCGGTGGGTTTGAGTTCCACGGCTATGCCCGTTCTGGCCTGCTGATGAACGATGCGGCCTCCAGCAGCAAAAGCGGCCCTTATCTGACACCCGCCGGGGAAACGGGCGGAGCAGTAGGGCGTCTGGGTAACGAAGCCGACACCTACGTTGAGCTGAACCTGGAGCATAAACAAACCCTGGATAACGGGGCGACCACGCGCTTCAAAGCGATGCTGGCCGACGGTCAGCGAACCTATAACGACTGGTCAGCCGATACCAGCGATCTCAATATTCGTCAGGCCTTTGCGGAGCTGGGTAACTTGCCTGATTTCACCGGTGCGCTGAAGGGCAGTACCTTCTGGGCGGGTAAACGCTTTGACCGCGACAACTTTGATATTCACTGGCTGGATTCCGACGTCGTGTTCCTTGCCGGTACCGGTGGCGGTGTATATGACGTGAAATGGAACGATTCGCTGCGCAGTAACTTCTCTATTTACGGCCGCAACTTCGGCAGCGTGGAGCAGACCGACAATAACGTTCAGAACTATATCCTCAGCATGAACCACTTCGCCGGACCGTTCCAGTTGATGGTAAGCGGCCTGCGGGCGAAAGATAACGACGACCGTAAAGACACCAACGGCGATCTCATCAAAACTGACGCCGCCAATACCGGCGTTCATGCTCTGGTCGGGTTGCACAATGAGAGTTTCTACGGCCTGCGGGAAGGGACAGCCAAAACGGCGCTGCTGTACGGTCACGGGCTGGGTGCGGAAGTGAAAAGTATCGGTTCCGATGGCGCACTGCTGTCTGAGGCGGATACCTGGCGCTTTGCAAGTTACGGTGTCACGCCGATTGGCGGGGGCTGGAGCGTTGCGCCTGCTGTCCTGGCGCAAAGCAGTAAAGATCGTTACGTCAAGGGCGATAGCTATGAGTGGGTGACGCTCAACACCCGCCTGATTAAAGAGGTGACGCAGAACTTCGCCCTGGCGTTTGAGGGAAGCTATCAGTACATGGATTTAAACCCGGAAGGCTATAAGGAACGCAACGCCGTCAACGGCAGTTTCTACAAGCTGACCTTTGCGCCAACGTTAAAAGCGAGCAAAATCGGCGATTTCTTCAGCCGTCCGGAGCTGCGCCTGTTTGCCACCTGGATGGACTGGAGCAGCAAACTGGATCATTACGCCAGCGATGATGCCTTTGGCAGCAGCGGTTTCAACGCAGGCGGGGAATGGAACTTTGGGGTCCAGATGGAAACCTGGTTTTAACCCATCACGCTCCCGCCTGGCGGGGGCGTTTCGCACATCATAAAAAGAAGTCAGGCAGAGGTATCTATGGATTTTAATCAAATCGCCCGCGAGCTTATTCCGCTGCTCGGTGGCAAGGAAAATATCGCCAGCGCGGCGCATTGCGCAACCCGTCTTCGTCTGGTGCTGGTCGATGACGCGCTGGCAGATCAGCAGGCTATCGGCAAGGTCGAGGGCGTGAAGGGCTGTTTCCGTAACGCCGGGCAGATGCAGGTGATTTTTGGCACGGGCGTGGTCAACAAGGTTTACGCCGCGTTTATTCAGGCTGCGGGGATTAGCGAATCCAGTAAATCTGAAGCCGCGGATCTGGCGGCGCGCAAGCTGAACCCGTTCCAGCGCATTGCCCGTCTGCTTTCCAATATCTTTGTGCCGATCATTCCCGCGATTGTGGCGTCCGGCCTGCTGATGGGTCTGCTCGGTATGGTGAAAACCTACGGCTGGGTCAATGCGGATAACGCCATCTACATCATGCTGGACATGTGCAGCTCGGCGGCGTTTATCATTCTGCCTATTCTGATTGGTTTTACCGGCGCGAGGGAATTTGGCGGCAACCCGTATCTCGGCGCGACGCTGGGCGGCATTCTGACGCACCCGGCGCTGACCAACGCCTGGGGCGTGGCGTCGGGCTTCCACACCATGAATTTCTTCGGCCTTGAGATCGCAATGATTGGTTACCAGGGCACGGTTTTCCCGGTGCTGCTGGCCGTCTGGTTCATGAGCATCGTGGAGAAAAACCTGCGCCGCGCGATCCCGGATGCGTTAGACCTGATCCTGACGCCGTTCCTCACCGTCGTTATCTCCGGATTTATCGCCTTACTGATTATTGGTCCGGCGGGCCGTGCGCTGGGCGACGGCATCTCCTTTATCCTGAGCACATTAATTGAACACGCGGGCTGGCTGGCCGGGCTGCTGTTTGGCGGGCTTTACTCGGTGATTGTGATCACCGGTATTCACCACAGTTTCCACGCGATTGAAGCAGGTCTGCTGGGTAACCCGTCGATTGGCGTTAACTTCCTGCTGCCGATCTGGGCGATGGCGAACGTAGCACAGGGCGGCGCCTGTCTGGCGGTGTGGTTCAAAACCAAAGATGCCAAAATCAAAGCCATTACCTTACCTTCGGCTTTCTCTGCCATGCTCGGTATTACTGAAGCGGCCATTTTTGGTATCAACCTGCGTTTCGTAAAACCGTTTATTGCCGCGTTGATTGGCGGTGCGGTGGGCGGGGCCTGGGTGGTCTCAGTGCATGTTTATATGACTGCCGTTGGGTTGACCGCTATTCCAGGTATGGCCATTGTGCAGGCAAGCTCTCTGCTCAACTATATTATCGGCATGGTGATTGCCTTCGGCGTGGCGTTTACCGTCTCGCTGCTGCTGAAATATAAAACGGACTCAGAATAATGACGTTACCTTCACGCTGGCCTGCGATCCTGCAGGCCGTTATGACAGGCCAGCCGCGTGCGCTCGCAGACAGCCATTATCCGCAATGGCACGCCGCGCCGGTGACGGGGCTGATGAACGATCCCAACGGGTTTATCTGGTTTGCCGGGCGTTATCATCTGTTTTATCAGTGGAACCCGCTGGACTGCGAGCATCGGTTTAAATGCTGGGGGCACTGGAGTTCTGCGGATCTGGTGCACTGGCAGCATGAGCCGCTGGCGCTGATGCCCGACGAAGAGTATGACCGCAACGGCTGCTACTCTGGTAGCGCCGTGGATAACGAGGGTGTTTTGACCCTGTGTTACACCGGCAACGTCAAATTCGATGACGGCAACCGCACCGCCTGGCAGTGTCTGGCCGTGGAACAACCGGACGGCAGCTTTAAGAAACTCGGACCTGTGCTTGCGCTACCGGAAGGTTACACCGGCCACGTGCGCGACCCGAAGGTGTGGCAGCACAATGGGGAGTGGTACATGGTGCTGGGCGCGCAGGATTTGCAAAAACGCGGCAAAGTGCTGCTGTTCAAATCCGCTGATTTGCACACCTGGGCGTCCTGCGGCGAGATCGCCGGTCACGGTGTTAACGGCCTGACGGACGCAGGGTATATGTGGGAGTGCCCCGATCTGTTTGCCCTCGACGGGACGCATGTTCTGATCTGCTGTCCGCAGGGGCTGGCGCGCGAGCCGCATCGCTACCTCAACACCTATCCAGCCGCATGGATGAGCGGGGCGTTTGACTATGCAAACGCCGCATTCGATCACGGCGCTCTGCACGAGCTGGACGCCGGGTTTGAGTTTTACGCGCCGCAAACGACGCTGGCGGAAGACGGTCGCCGCATTCTGATCGGCTGGATGGGCGTGCCGGACGGAGAAGAGATGCTTCAGCCAACGCGAACGCAAGGCTGGATGCACCAGATGACCTGTCCGCGCGAATTACGCTACCACGACGGCAAGCTCTGGCAAAACCCAGCTCGTGAACTGGAAGCGCTGCGTGAAGGTGAACAACGCTGGCAGGGGATCGCCAGTGATGCGCCAGAACTGGATGCGACGCGTCTGGAGTTTGAACTGAGTACATCGCGCGTGAACGTTGATTTCGGCGGAACTTTGCGTCTCACGGTCGATGACCAGGGGCTGCGTCTGGAACGCGCCAGTCTGAAAACCGGGGAAACATTGACCCGCTACTGGCTGGGGGGCGTCAGCCATTTACGCGTTCTGTGCGACCGCTCCAGCGTTGAAATTTTCATCAACCACGGTGAAGGAGTGCTGAGCAGCCGCTATTTTCCTGACCATCCAGCCCGTGTACGATTCGAAGGTGAGTCCGTCATCACATTACGCTACTGGTCGCTGCGCGCCTGCATGATAGAATGAGGGTTTTGGCAGCCGGATCTAAGTCGTTGTGAGAAAAACAAAACGCGTCACCATTAAAGACATCGCGGAACTGGCGGGGGTATCAAAAGCCACCGCCAGCCTGGTCCTGAACGGACGCAGCAAAGAGCTGCGCGTAGCGGAAGAGACGCGTGAACGCGTGCTGGCGATTGCCAAAGAGCACCACTATCAGCCCAGCATTCATGCCCGGTCGCTGCGTGATAACCGTAGCCACACCATTGGGCTGGTGGTTCCTGAAATTACCAACTACGGTTTTGCCGTGTTTTCTCACGAGCTGGAGACGCTGTGCCGTGAGGCTGGCGTTCAGCTGCTGATCTCCTGTAGCGATGAAAACCCGGGGCAGGAGACGGTAGTGGTGAACAACATGGTGGCGCGTCAGGTGGACGGGCTGATTGTGGCTTCCAGCATGCTTAACGATGCGGACTACCACAAGCTGAGTGAGCAACTGCCCGTTGTCCTTTTTGACCGCCACATCAACGACAGCGCGCTGCCGCTGGTGATCACCGATTCCATTACCCCGACGACGGAACTGGTGGCTGACATAGCGCGTCAGCATCCTGATGAGTTTTACTTCCTCGGCGGTCAACCGCGCCTTTCCCCGACGCGCGACCGCCTGGAAGGGTTTAAGCAAGGTTTGCGTGAAGCCAATGTAACGCTGCGCCCGGAGTGGATCATTCACGGCAACTATCATCCGAGCTCCGGATACGAGATGTTCGCTGAACTTTGCGCCCGCCTGGGACGTCCGCCGAAAGCGCTTTTCACCGCCGCCTGCGGTCTGCTGGAAGGGGTATTGCGCTACATGGGTCAACACAACCTGTTGCAAAGCGATATCAGGTTAGCCAGTTTTGACGATCACTACCTCTACGATTCGCTGACGATCCCTGTCGATACCATTCGTCAGGATAACCGCCAGCTGGCCTGGCACTGCTTTGATTTAATTAGCAAATTGATCGAAGGGGAGACACCACAGCCCTTGCAGCGCAAGCTGGATGCCACCCTGCAACGACGCTATAAGTCATCTATATAGCTCTGACCGATACATCAATAACTTTAATTAATTTAAGTTTTGGATGCGCCGATAACCATAAGGAATAATTCTCCTTGAGGTATTGGTCTATGTCGTTGAAAAAGTCGTCCCTGATTGTCCTGTTCTCACTGCTTTTCTTTTTTGTTGTCAGCACCGTCACCAGCGTTGGCCTCATCATTAAAAGTAATAATTCCCTGGATAATGTGAACAAAGAGATCCAGGTTGTGCTGTCGATTATTGACCCCATCAACCACAGCCGCACCCTGCGCGTTCGGGTGATGGAGTATGTGAAGATGGTGGAAGCGGGCAACTCGGCAGATGAGTCTGCGAAGCTTGCCGCAGTGAAAGAGGCGCTGACCAAAGCGGACCACGCCTTTGCTGCCTTTATGGATTCACCGCGTCTGACGGATGAAGCGCCGCTGGTGAGTGCCTATCAGGATGCCTGGCAAAACTACCGCAACCAGGGACTGGTACCGCTGATCAATGCTGCCGAAGCGCACGATGTTGCCAAATTTAACGCCCTGATCCCGGACGTGTCCCGCCTCGACCGCCAGTACGAGATCGTTCTCGACCAGGTGCTTTCCGTCCACCAGAAATACGCCAAAAGCCTGAACGAAGATGCGAGCAGCAACTTCGTCTCCGGCCTGGTGATGATTGCCGCTATCGCCTGCCTGTTTGTGGTGGTGATTGTCGCGGTCAGCCTGCTGATGAAGCGATTTGTGTTTGCCCCGGTAAACCTGGCACGCGAACACTGCAGCCAGATTGCGGCAGGCAAGCTGGACATCCCGGTGCCGGTGAAGGGACGCTCCGGTAACGAAATCGACCATCTTATGAGTTCGATGGAGCAGATGCGCCAGGCGCTGCTTGCGACGATCGCCCAGGTGCGCGATGCGAGCCATACCGTGACCCACGCAGCGCAAGAGATTGCCTCCGGGAATATTGACCTGGCGTCACGTACCGAGCAGCAGGCTTCCGCGTTAACCCAGACGGCGGCCAGCATGGAAGAACTGAGCGCAACCGTGGCGAACAATACCGATAACGTCTATCAGGCCGGAAAACTGGTGCAGGATGCGGTGAAAAATGCCCATACCGGTGAAGCGGTGACCCGTGAAGTCATCGACACCATGAATACCATCGCGGCGAACTCGAAGCGCATCGAAGACATTACCAGCGTCATCAACAGCATCGCTTTCCAGACCAATATTCTGGCGCTGAACGCGGCGGTTGAAGCGGCACGCGCCGGTACGCAGGGACGCGGTTTCGCGGTTGTGGCCAGTGAAGTTCGCACCCTGGCGCAGAAAAGCGCAGTGGCGGCTAAGGACATCGAGAGCCTTATTGCGTAGTCGGTTTCCAGCGTGAAAAACGGTGCCGAGCTGGTGAACCGTTCGGGCGAGGTGATCGATTCCATTATCGGTTCTGTTAATAAAGTGAATACGCTGATGGAGCAGATCTCCGTAGCCTCTGAAGAGCAGAGCCGTGGGATCAGCCAGGTCGGACAGGCGGTAACCGAGATGGATGGCGTAACCCAGCAGAACGCCGCGCTGGTGCAGCAGTCCGCCGCGGCCGCGGCATCGCTGGAAGAGCAGGCGCAGCAGCTTTCGAGAAGTATTTCGAGTTTTAGTTTGCCGGTGCAGGCGTAAGCCTTTGACATGTGCCGGGTGGCGCTGGCGCTTACCCGGCCTACGAAACCCGTAGGCCCGCGCAAGCGTAAGCGCCGCCGGGCAATAACCGCGAATGTGCGGCCAGAGTAATTATTTCATTCACCCCAGCAATATTTCCCTCCCTCAATCGTCTACCTCATCACAAGCCATAATCAGTTACTGTAAACGAGGTAAACACCATGAGAGATTTTGATATGCACGAAAGAGGTCACGGACGCGGATTCGGTCGCCACCGTATGGGCAAGGGTTTAGTCATCGGCGCCGTGATCTTCGTTGTACTCGGCCTGCTGGTAATGTCCCTGTGGAACGCCTTGCTTCCGGCGATCCTCGGTGTGAAAGCCATCGGGTTCTGGCAGGCGCTGGGCATACTGGTGTTGAGCCGAATTCTGTTTGGCGGGCTGGGTTTCCGCCCCGGCATGTTTGGTGCACACCGCCGGATGCACGAGCGCTGGATGAACATGACCCCCGAACAGCGCGAGGCGTTTATTCAGCAGCGTCGTGAAGGGTTTGGTCGCCACGGGCGCGGTCACTGCGGCTGGCACGGCCATCGTGACGATAAGCGCGATGACAACGCGCCAAAAACGCCGGAAGCAGAGTGAGCGAAATGAAAGCCGGGGAGGCGGGCGGATCCATGCTGATGTCGGCGCTCAATGCCTGTCGCGCCAGGCTGAAAGCCTTCATACGCGGGCGCACGTCCGTCCGTGATGATGCCGACGACATTTTGCAGGAAGTCACTTATCAGCTGATGAAAGTGGAACAGCCGGTCGAGAACGTTGCTGCGTGGCTGTTCCGCGCGGCGCGTAATGAGATGATTGACCGGTCGCGGAAAAAACGCGAGGTTTCGCTCTCCGGCTATTTTACGGGCGATGATGAAGACGGTTTTCCGGAAGACGAGCTGGCCGAAACCCTGTTCGGTGTGCCGCAGACACCGGAAGAGGAGTATCTCAAAACGCTGTTGTGGGAAGAACTGGAACAGGCGTTGTCTGAACTTCCACCGCCGCAGCGGGAGGTATTCGAAAAGACCGAGCTTCACGGCTACAGCATTAAAATGCTGGCAGAGGAGACGGGTGCCAGCGAGCAGGCGCTGTTATCCCGTAAGCACAAGGCGGTGTTGTTTCTGCGTACGCGGCTGCGGGATGTTTATGACGCTCTGACCGGTGAATAGCGGCGACAGACAAAACCTTACACTTCCGGCACTTGTAGATTCATCACTATCGTTTATGATCGGGGCGTCTTGTTACTCTGGAATGTTATGCGCAACCGTCAGCTTCTCGGAAAATGGCTTTTGATCGTCACCTGTCTCGCGATGGCACTTTGTCTCGTGCAGCGTGCGGTGTATCTCAACCATTTTTTACAGGGACTGGATCCGCAAACGTCCCAGATGGCTGACGCCCCAGCTCAAAACAGCAACACTGAACAGCCCGGCCCGTCACCTTGTCAGCTTGGCGCGCACTCGCTTCTCTGCGCGCAGCCGCTGTTCTTCGACGGTGCGCTACCGGCCATTATTATCTTCTTTGCCCTCCTGCAGCTGTTTACGCAGGGGCGGGTATTTGTTTCCAGAGAACAACCCGTTCAGGCGCCGCCTCCCCGAATACATCTTAAAAACTGCGTCTTCCGTGAATGAAAAACATCGTTACCACACGATAATTTTCACTATTCATGGAGTAAAACATGTTTAACCTTTTCAGGGGGTTCGTCTTCCTGTGGCTGTCCTGCATCGGTATTACCCATGCGGCAGACACTGGCTGGCAGGTCTCCCCACAAAACGATCACGCGCGTATCCGCTTTCAGGCGGAAAGAGATCAAAACCGCATTCAGGGCTTGCTCACCGTCGAGCTAAAGCCCGGCTGGAAAACCTACTGGCGTTCGCCGGGCGAGGGCGGTGTCGCGCCGAAAATCAGCTGGCCGGAAGGCGTAACGGACAGCTGGTCCTGGCCAGAGCCTTCGCGTTTCGATATCTCCGGCATGACCACGCAGGGATATCACGACAAGGTCACGATCCCGATTGTCCTCGACGGGGTGAAGGGAGACGCGCTCGACGGAACGCTGACGCTCTCCACGTGCAGTAACGTCTGTCTGCTGACGGACTACCCGCTGCATCTCGATTTTACCCAGCCGGTCGATGCAGGTTTTCGTGACGCCTTTGACCATGCGATGCGCTCCATTCCCGGCTCGTCGGGCGTTTCATCTGACCTCACCGCCTGGCTGGCGGACGGCAATCTGGTTATTACAGGGACAACGGAAGGAAAGTGGGACAATCCGGGGATCTATTTTGACCCGCTGGATGGGGATATTCTTCCGGGAGAACCCGTCATTAAACACGACAGCCATCAGCTTCGGGTGACCGTTCCCGTCACCGATGAGTGGGGAGATAAGCCCACTTCGCTGGAAGGGAAAGCTCTGTCGTTTGTGTTGACCAATGGCATTAAAGCCCAGCAAACCGTAATGACGGTTGGAACAACGCCTGCTGCGTCCGCAGCGCCCGGCACGGGAAAAATGGTGTTCTTTGCGCTGTTGGGTGGGTTGATCCTGAACCTGATGCCCTGCGTATTGCCAGTGATGGGTATGAAGCTCAACAGTATCCTGCATGCGGGCTCGAACAAACGAACGATCAGGCTGCGTTTTCTGGCAACCAGCGCCGGGATCCTCACCTCCTTTATGCTGCTTGCCGCGATGGTGACTGCGCTTAAGCTGACCGGGGCATCTCTGGGCTGGGGTATTCAGTTCCAGAACCCGTGGTTTATCGGCCTGATGGTCGCCGTGACCTTCCTCTTCGCGCTGAATCTGTTTGGGGTGTTTGAGATGCTGCTGCCTTCTGCCACCGCAGGACGCCTGGCTGCAACAGGCGGCGCGGGGCTGGGCGGCAGTTTCTGTGAAGGGATGTTCGCCACGCTGCTGGCCACGCCGTGCTCCGCACCATTCCTCGGTACTGCCGTGGCGTTTGCCCTCGGCGCACCGCTGCAGACCCTGTGGCTCATTTTTCTGATGCTCGGCGTGGGAATGAGTTTGCCGTGGCTGTTCGTCGCCCTGGTGCCCAAAACGGCCATGCTGCTGCCGAAACCTGGCCGCTGGATGAACACGCTCAAAGTCATCTTGGGCCTGATGATGCTGGCCTCAAGCCTCTGGCTGGCAACATTGTTAAGCGTGCATCTGGGCGAGGCGGTCAGCCAGATCGTGATGCTGGTGCTGATTGTTGTCGCACTGACGCTTTTTGCATTGAAGGGGCAAAGGTCCTCACCGTTGTTCTGGGTGGTGGTGATCTCCCTGTCAGTATTTGGTGGATACCAACTGCGCGGGTTGCTTAACGCATCACCTGTTCTCGCAACGCAAAGTGTGGAGCAGACGATCCCGTGGCAGCCGCTAAGTGAAGAGGCCATCCAGATGGCGCTTGCGCAGGGGAAACGGGTGTTTGTGGATATCTCTGCCGACTGGTGCGTAACCTGTAAGGTTAACGAGCATCGGGTACTGAATCAGCCGGACATCATTGCCGCACTGAGTCAGCCGGACGTGGTGGCCCTGCGCGGAGACTGGAGCCAGCCTTCCGCGCTTATCGCTGCGTTTCTTGAGAAGCGAAATCGCTACGCCATTCCGTTTAATGAGGTGTATGGCCCCGGTATCCCGGACGGGGAGATCCTCTCGCCGCTGCTGGATAAGCGCACCCTTGTCACTACCCTGAACAACGCAAAAGGCTAACCGTTTTATGAAAAAAATCCTTATTACGCTGCTGCTACTTCTGGCCTCTGTTCAGGTGATGGCGGCAACACCCCTGACGCCGGACCAGGAACAACGTGCGCAGAAGATGATCTCTGATTTCCTGTTTAACGATCCGAACTCCCCGCGCATCGGCGCGAAAAACCCAAAACTGACGCTTGTGGTTTTTACGGACTACAACTGCCCGTACTGCAAAAAATTCGACCCGTACCTGGAGAAAATTGTCGAAAAATACCCGGATGTCGCAGTGGTCTTTAAGTTTTTGCCTTTCCGCTCGGAAAGTTCGCTGACCGCAGCGCGTGATGCCCTAACGCTCTGGCGCGCGCATCCGGAGCAGTTTATGAAATTGAACCATACCCTGATGGCCAGAAAGGGGTACCACGATGACGCCAGCATTCAGGAGGCGCAAAAACGGGCGGGGGTGAGTGTCACGACGCCAGATGAGGAGAGCCTGATGACGATTAAGCGCAGCCTGATCGTTGCAGAGAAAATGGGGATTCAGGGAACACCCGCCACGCTCATCGGTGAAGGATTGCTTCCCGGCTGGGTGCCGTTTGAACAGTTCGATGAAATGGTCAGTGACGCACTGAAAAACCGCTAACCTGAAAGGGGGCTTGATGCCCCCGATAAACCGGAGAGGGAAATGAATAAATTACTGTTACTTTCGGCGCTGGTATCTTCAGGGCTGGCGCAGGCGGCTGAAGCCATACCGGATGTGGTAAAACACTTCAGCGAGCAGCAGGACATCAAAATCATTAAGAAACTGGATGCGCCAGGCGGCGCGCCAGCCTGGCTTGGACAATATCAGGATATGGGCGTGACGCTCTTTTTAACGCCGGACGGCAAGCACGTGATCTCGGGGTATCTGTACGATGACAAAGGAAAAAACCTCAGCGAAGGATATTTCCAGAAAGAGATCTATGCCCCAATGGGACGCGAAATGTGGAAAAAGCTTAACGCGGCGCATCCCCTGAAAGAAGGGGCGGAGAACGCTCCGCGTAAAGTCTTCGTCTTTGCCGATCCGTTCTGCCCGTACTGCAAACAGTTCTGGTCAGAGGCGCAATCGTGGGTGAAGGCCGGTAACGTTCAGCTCAATACGCTGCTGGTGGCGTTTCTCAACCCCAACAGCGGACGTAATGCCGCCGCTATACTAAATGCGAAAGATCCGGTCTCGGCCTGGCGTGATTACGAATTATCTGGCGGTAAAAAATTGCCCAAACCGGAAGGCAGCGCATCCCGTGAAACCGTTGAAATACTGCAGAAACACCAGGCATTAATGGACGCTCTGGGCGCTAACGCCACGCCAGCCATTTATTATCTGAATGCGGAAAATGAGCTTCAGCAGGTGGTGGGTATGCCGGATGAAAAACAGCTTGAGGCAATGTTCGGGCCGAAGCCATAAAAAAACAGGCAGAAACGGGGCGTTTCTGCCTGCTCTTCACTTAGCTACCCCAGCGACCTTTCAGGTAGTTAACCGCCTGCTGGGTCTGCGGCTGGTTCAGGTAATCTTCCCTGAACAGGATCGTACCATTCACGTTGGGTAGAGAATCGTTCAAATCGAGCTGTTTTTTCAGCTCCGGCACGCCGCCCTGAACCATCCAGTCCGGTTCATTTTTCGACGGTTCGCCCACTTTATAGAACGCAACGCCGATATACAGGCGAGTGTGGGTCGGCTTAACGACATCTGCCCACCATTTGGTCAGCACGTCGTAGCGCGCAGCATCCCGGGAGAAAGGCCAGTAAATCTGCGGGGCGATGTAGTCCAGCAGGCCTTGCTGCACCCACTGACGCGTATCGGCGTAGGATTCATCATAGGCTGCAGCGCCGCGTGTGTCCGAGCCTGCCGGGTCAAATGAACGGTTACGCCACACGCCAGCCGGGCTGACGCCAAACTCGACACCGGGTTTTGTCCGTTTAACCGCGCGGGAAACCTGCACGATCAGCTGCTGCGTGTTGTGCCTGCGCCAGTCGGCTTTTGAGGCAAATCCCTGGCCGTACTGCCGGTAAGTCTTCCCGTCATTGAGCGCCGAACCAGGTGATTCGGCATAAAAGTAATCATCAAACTGCACACCGTCTATCGGGTAGTTTGCCACCACTTCGGTGACCACTCGGGTGATCCAGTCGCGCACTTCCGGAATGCCCGGGTCGAGTACGAAACGATCGCCAGAAATGCGTACCCACTCCGGATGCTGGACATAGACGCTGGACGGGGTCTGATATGACGTCCGGTTCAGGGCGGCGATGGTCGAGGGTTTGGTGTTGGTCGACACGCGGTATGGGTTGAACCAGGCATGCACCTTCATGCCGCGCTTGTGCGCTTCATCCAGCATAAACTGCAGTGGATCGTAACCTGGATATTCACCGATATTGCCCGTCAGCATATCTGACCACGGTAAAATTTTTGACGACCAGAGTGCCGTGCTGTCCGGTTTCACCTGGAAAAACACGGTGTTAATCCCGAGACGCTTAAGATTGTCGAGCTTGCTGGTCAGTGCCTGCTTTTGCATCGCGATGCGTTGGTCAGCGCTGCGGCCATTCACTGATGCGACCGGTGGCCAGTCGAGGCGGGAGACGGTCGCCAGCCAGATCCCGCGCATCGGCTCGTTGGACTGCTGCGTCGGTGTGCTGACGGTGGGAAGAGGGGTAACCAGTGATTTCGGTGGTTTTGAGGAGCAACTCACAAGTAAAAGCGCGCAGCCAGCCAGCGCACCAATCCGTTTTACATGTCGCGTCATTTGCGTATTAGCTCTTGATAATCCGACTGTTAGCCCAGGGATTAAAGGCGGGCGTTTCCTGTTCTGCGCGTCCTTCATCGTTGAGGGAGTCCAGATACAGGGCTTCGACTTCCGCGCGCGCCCACGGGGTACGGCGCAAAAATTTCAGGCTCGATTTAACGCTGGGATCTTTTCTGAAACAGTTAATTTTGATTCGGTCGCCCAACTCGTTCCAGCCATATTTCGCCACAAGGGCGTTGACCATCATCTCCAGCGTTACGCCATGCAAAGGATCGTTAGAAATGTGTGCAGTCATAAGCGTCCGGATGTCTCAATTTTAATGGGGTTGGGTTAACCGGTGAAAGGGTACAAGAAAGCACGGGAAGCGGCAATGACATCCCGCGCTGATGCTTATTCCGCACGGCTGGCGTCCCGGTTGGTATAGGTGACAGGCACCCACCCATAGCCGCCGTTTTCGCCTTTGGTGACATAGCCGATACCCGGGAACGGTAAATGGGGGGCAGCAACCAGGTCCCTATTTCTCACAAAGTCCGCAAACGCCTCTTCGCGCACGCGTGCCGCTTTGTTCTGATCTTCATCGTAGGTGATGGTCACGTCGGGCTGCGGGAACTGGACCGCCGCGGCATGAATAATGTCGCCCACAAAGGTGATTTTCTCGCCTTTACTTTCCAGTGTATAGAATGCCGAACCCGGTGTATGGCCGGGATGTACCGTGCCGGTAATGCCCGGCAGGATCTCAGAAGTGCCGCTAAAAGGCACCACTTTACCGGCATCAAGGTAAGGTTTTAAGGTCTTCTGCGCGACGTCAAAGTAGTTCTGCCCGTAACCCGTTTTTTTCTGATTGTCTTCGTTAAAGAAGAAGTCGATTTCCGGTTTTCCAACGAAAACGCGCGCATTGCTGAACACCGGCTTACCGTCTTTCACCAGGCCGCCAGCATGATCGGAATGGACGTGAGTGAGCAGGATTTCGGTAATATCCTGCGGCTTAACCCCCTGCGTGGCAAGGCTCTCAATCAGACGTCCACCGTTATCGGGGCCAAAGAGCTGGCCTGAACCGGTATCCACCAGGATTTTGTGTCCGGGCATCGCAATCAGGAAAGCGTTAATGGACACTTCAGCCGGGTTGGTCTGGAAATTTTTCGCGAGCAAAGCATCAATCTTTTGTGGCGTTGTCCGGCGCAGTAATTTATGCAGATCCTGCGCAACGCTCCCGTCTGTAAACGAAGTGACGATAATATCGCCGACCTGAACGCGGTATCCGCCAGCTGGTTGTTCAACAACGTGCTGAGGCGTATTTGCCAATACCTGTAATGAAGGGTAGAGAAGTAATGCACTGGATATCAGCGTGGACAGAGCAAGTTTTTTCACGGTAAGCATAAGAATCTCCTTTGAAAGCGCTCATCTTACTTCTCCGTAAAAATAGAAGAACCTACCTAATAATGACAGGGGCCAGCATAATAGCCGGGTGGTGCAGGTCCCATTCCCGGCTCGTAAGGTGTTATTTTTTCAGCGGTGCGTTCCAGCTGTCCGGGGTCGCTTTTGACCAGGAGCCATAAGCGGCATTAGGCAGCACAATCCAGTCATTGCCGAAGTGTTCAGCGCTGGCCTCAACCAGCTCACGTTGCTGCTCGCTCGGTTTTTTGTTTTTAAATTGCACGGCGAAATCCGGCAGGCTGTCGCCGAACAGCATCACGATCTGCTGTTTTTTGAGGGTACTCTGGCGACGCTCTTCTTTGCTGACCGTATCCAGAAGTACGCTCTCGTCTGTAACCTGTGGAAGTCCCAGAGATTTTAACGTATTGAGCGTGTCGGCTTTGTTTTCCTGCATACGATCCGAAACATAATAAATACGGACTTTGCTTTGATTCACGTGGTCAAGAAAGGCTTTCGCGCCAGGGATCAAACCCGGTTTTCCCTGTTTCTCCCAGTCACTCCAGGTGTCCCATTGGGTAAAATCGTGACACTGTTCCGTATCGCGCACCAGTAAAGGGGTGTTATCAAGGACGGTTTCATCCAGATCCATGACGACGGCGTAATTTTCAGGCGTTTTCAGATCTTTTAATTTTTCATTGAAACGTTCAGTAGCAAACCGATACGTCTGCATCTGAAGCGCCATAATCTCGGCTGATTTCTGCTGATAGCGCAGCGCCATTTCATACGCTTTGGGTTCACACAGGTCACGATTAGCCGCCATTGCCGTTGCACTGAATACGGGTAATGCCAGCAGTAATACCTTAGCCATTGAATTCACACTTCTTTCCTCAACACCTTGTTAAAATCACGAAAGCGTAATGGAGTTCAATGACAGAAAAATGAACCTTATGTGGCAACTCAACTTACAGTGAGGCTGCCGCCCGGGCCGCAGTGTCATACAGTGATGCTATCGTGCGTAACAGTTGTGCGGTTTCTCCAATAGATGCCCCTGAAATGCCACTCTCTGCCTGAATATTGATAAGACACGCTTCCCGTACATCACGGTATTTCATACATAACGCTTTACCTTCCTCCGTTGTGGAGAAGAAGAGCTCTTTACCCGCTTTCTCGCTCGTCACGTAGCCTGCTTTGACCAGCTTTTTCAGGGCATAGGTCACTACGTGGGTATCTTCCACGTTGAGGACGAAACAGATATCGGCCAGCTTTTTCTTGCGGTTGCGGTGATTCACATGATGCAGCAGTGAGACATCAAACGCCCCCATATCAGGCTCACCAGCTGCGGCCATACAGCGCACCATCCATTTGTTAAACGCGTTACTGGTCATGATCAGCGCGTATTCCAGCTCTGATAACTCTGCGCAGCGCTCGGATACCAGATGGCGGGAAGAGACGATACGGCCATCATTGATATCGTCGCGAGGTGTTGAAGCACTCTTTTTGGTGGTCATAAGGGTCCTTAGCCAGAAATGTAAACTCGTCGATAAAATAAGAACATTTTATTGATAATTTGTTTACATGTTTTTGAGGTTCAGATATAGCTTTTTAGCGCAGGTTTTGCGAAGCCTGCCAACAAAACACAACATCGCTCGCCGCAAATTAAAAAAATAGCCGTCGGCGCGCAACGCTCACTTTCGATAGGGTAAACGTTTATGGACGGTACTACGCTGTTACCGCTGATCGGGATACCGATCGTGGTTATTGGTTTTGCACTGCGCTTCAACCCGCTACTGGTGGTTGTGGTGGCGGGGCTGGCGACGGGTCTGCTGGTCGGCATGGATTTCGGTATGCTGCTGGAAACCTTCGGCGAGAAGTTTGTGAATAGCCGATCGCTGGCGACCTTCATTCTGATCCTGCCCGTTATCGGTTTGCTGGAATACTACGGGCTTAAAGAGCGCGCCCAGGCCTGGGTGGCGAAGATCGCCAGCGCGACCTCGGCGCGTATTCTCATGCTTTATTTTGTCGCCCGTGAGGGTACGGCTGCACTGGGTCTGATGTCGCTGGGCGGTCATGCGCAGACGGTGCGCCCGCTGCTGGCACCGATGGCCGAAGGGGCGGCGCTGAACGAATATGGCGAGCTGCCGCAGCACATTCGCGACAAAATCAAAGCCCATGCCGCCGCGTGTGACAACATCGCGGTCTTCTTTGGGGAAGACATCTTTATTGCCTTTGGCGCGGTGCTGCTGATTGACGCGTTCCTGAAAGAGAATGGCATTCAGGGTATTGAACCGCTCCATATTGGTCTGTGGGCTATCCCGACCGCCATTGCGGCATTGATTATTCATATGACCCGGCTGCTGCGTCTGGATGCGAGCATCCGTCGCGACGTGATGGCCTGGCGCGCGGAGCAGGGAACGCAGGAGGCCGCGCAATGATGACGCTTATTACCATTAACCGCGTGTACTACCTGATTGGCTTTGTCGTGATGCTGCTGGTTGTGATGACCCTGCGCGATCGTGCCAATCCTAAGCGTTTTACCACTGCGCTGTTCTGGTTTTTATTCGGCGGGATCTTCCTGTTTGGCGACCTGATGGTGCAGGAGCTCGGTAAATCGCTGGCCTACCGGATCATTGGCGGCGGCGTTATCGTTATCGCGCTGCTGGCGGGTTTTGGGCTGGTCGGGAAAGGGCACTATAAAATGGCCTCCGATGAAGAGCGGGTTGCCTCGTCAAACCGGCTCAAAAACTGGCTGTTCCTGCCCGCACTGATGATCCCGGTGGTGACGGTTCTCGGGACGTTATTCCTGAAAGGGGTTTCTGTAGGCGGTGTGTTCCTGCTCGATCAGAAACAACTCACCCTGGCGGCACTTTGCGTGGCTTGTGTCGCGGCGATCCTCACAGGCTGGTGGCTGACCAAAGGCACGCCGCTGCATGCGGTTCGTCAGTCCCGTCGTCTTGTCGATACCATCGGCTGGGCGGTGATCCTGCCACAAATGCTGGCCATGCTCGGCGGGGTATTTGTGGCGGCAAATACGGGCGATTCAGTACAGAAAGTGGTCAGCCTTTTCGTGAACCCGGATAGCCGCTTCATGCTGGTGGTCATCTACTGCGTGGGTATGGCGCTGTTCACCATGATCATGGGTAACGCGTTTGCGGCCTTCCCGGTGCTGAGTGCCGGCATCGCCTTACCGTTCCTGATCAACGTGCATCACGGCAACCCGGCGCCGCTGCTGGCGATTGGCATGTACGCGGGCTATTGCGGCACGCTAATGACGCCGATGGCCGCGAACTTCAATATCGTTCCCGCCGCGCTGCTTGAGCTGAAAGACAAATATCAGGTGATCAAGATCCAGATCCCGACCGCGTTAACCCTGCTGGTGGTGAACGTTTTCTTAATGTATTTCCTCGTGTTTCGCTAAGGAGCTGTTATGGAATTAACGCAACATCAGGCTGACGCGTTTGCCCGCATGCCATTGACCTATTTGCGCCAGGAATATCCGAACCACATTATGCACCTGCTGAATGATGATGGAGATGTTCTGCCACCTCGCGAATTGCACCCGATTTTCTACGGCTGTTTTGACTGGCATTCGGCGGTGCACGGCTACTGGCTGCTGCTGCGCTGCGTGCGTCTTTATCCAAAATTGCCGTGCAGAGAGGAGATTGTCGCGCTCTTCGCTGAGCACCTGACTGAAGCGAACGTGGCGAAGGAGCTGGCCTATTTCACCGCACCGTTCCGCGCGTCGTTTGAGCGGCCGTATGGTTACGGCTGGCTGCTGGCGCTGGCCCAGGAACTGAAACAGTCGTCGTTGCCTCAGGCCGCAGGCTGGTATCAGGCACTCCAACCCTTAACGCTGGACATTCGCGACAGGCTGGTAGATTACCTGAACAAGCTCACCTATCCGATCCGCGTCGGGACGCACTACAACACGGCGTTTGCGCTCGCCCTGGCGCTTGATTACGCCCGGGCAGTGGAAGATAGCGCGCTTGAGCAGGCTATTCTGACGGCGGCGGAGCGGTTTTATCTTGCCGACACGCGCTATCCGGCCCACTACGAACCCGGCGGTGATGAGTATATTTCCGGTGCGTTGACCGAAGCGCTGCTGATGAGCAAGGTGTCAGAGGACTTCCCGGCGTGGTTTGACGCGTTTCTGCCGGAGGTGGGGTCGATTGCGGCACTGATGAACCCGGCGGAAGTGAGTGACCGAACCGACCCGAAAATTGCTCATCTGGACGGATTAAACCTGAGCCGTGCCTGGTGTATGAAGCATATTGCCAAAGCATTGCCGGCAAACCATCCGGCACAGCAGGCATTGCGTGATGCCGTGACAAAACATCTTGCCGCAAGCGTAGAGCATGTGGTGGGTAGCCACTACAGCGGCGGACACTGGCTGGCGAGCTTTGCGTTGCTCGCTCTGGAATAAACGAAGGTGCAGCGCCGTCAAGCGCTGCACCAGGTTTAGGCTGCGGCCCGAACTGCGGGACGTAGCCTGCTCAGGCTAAACAATACCGATCCCGTTGAGGCAATCACGGCGATCCACAGCGCCAGATGGACCGTTTGCTCATCAAGCGTTTGATGTTCGGGTGCTGCGGCGACGGTCAGCAGAACGCCTACCACGGCAGCGCCGAGACACTGACCAAATGTTCGGACGATAGACAACACCCCGGATGCATAACTGGCATTTTCCCGCGCCACATTCGAGAGCATTTCCCGGTTATTGGGGCTCTGGAAGCAACCAAACCCCACACCGCAAACCAGGCTACGCAGGCAGATATTCCATGCGGAAGGATTGGAAGGTAACGTCGCCAGCAGAACCAACCCGACGACAAAAATAATCAGTCCGATGGTCGAGATCAGCGGTGCTGAAAGCGTATCCGCCCAACGCCCGGCATGCGGGGCAATCAGCACGATACCGATTGGCCACGGTGTGAAAAGCAGGGCGGAAACGACCGGACTGTAGCCATAGACGCTCTGAAACAGGAACGGCAGCGCGACAAACGTGATGCCCTGACTCACAAACGAAGCCAGAGAGGTCAACGCGGCAAGTGTAAAGCGGCTATTTTTGAACATGACGGGGGGCAGTAATGGCGCCCGGCTGCGGCGAATATGCCAGATAAAGGCGATGGCACTGACCATGGCGATAAGCGCCCACGTCCCGCTTTCCTGACCAGCGCTTTGCAACACGTGCTGAAAACTGTTGGCCGTCATGATCGTCGAACCTAACAGTGCGGCAGAGAGCACTGCCCCTATCGTATCAAAGGGAGCACTATCAACAGCCGCTTTGCGCGGTAAAGCCTTCCAGGCCAGCAGCAAGGCAATGCTTCCTGGAATAATGTTAATGGCGAACAACCATTGCCAGCTCAGTGTGTCCAGTATCGTGCCGCCCAGCACGGGCGCAATCGCGGTGCTGGAGGCGATAAGCAGAGCGTGTAACCCCAGAATGCGGCCAAGCAGTCGACCGGGGAACACGGAACGCAGTATCGCCGGGGCTATACTGAGGGTGGCCGCACCGCCGATACCCTGCAATATACGCATTCCGATCAACACCTCGGGTGTTTTCGCCAGTGCACAGCCGAGGGAGGTGAGCGTAAAGGTGGTAAGCCCGGCCAGAAAGACCCGCCGATAGCCAATGCGAGCCGCCAGCGCAGCGAAAATGGCGAGTGTCATTGCCGCCGACAACAGATAACCATTCGCAAACCAGACCGCGACATTCGCGGACACCTGCATGGCATTCGCCATGGAGGGCAGCGCTATGTTGATCATGGTGCCATCAAAGACGCCCATCAGCGTGGTGGTCATCACTGCAGCCATGACCCGGGCGCGTTCATCTCCCGGCAGCCCTTCATCGCCGGGTTGATTTGAAAATAGCATCATCACCGTAACTCCAGATAAGAATGTTGATGACGAAACTATAACCATGGGGTATACAGGGCGGAAGACGCAGCACCTGCAACTTATCGTTGCATTAAACGCCTTATATGAGGAACCACCGTGTCCGATCCCGATTTTAATCTGCTTGTTGCGCTCGACATCCTGCTGGCTGAAGCCAGTGTTGCGGGCGCGGCGCGGCGTTTAAACCTGAGTACCTCCGCCATGAGCCGTACGTTGAGCAGACTTCGGGAGGTGACTGGCGATCCGATCCTGGTGCGGGCCGGGCGTCATATGGTACTGACACCCTGGGCCGAAGCCACACGGGACCGTGCCAGAAGCGCCGTGCATGAGGCGAGGGCGGTGCTGCAACCCTCTGCCGACACACTGAAGGTGGAAAGTCTGGAGCGGCTGTTCACCATCAGAGCCAACGACGGTTTTGTGGTGGCGTTTGGACCCTTGCTGATTGCCGCCGTGGCGGACGTCGCGCCTGACGTGTGTATCCGTTTCACCCCGAAACCGGAGAAAACGTCGCGCTATCTTCGCGAGGGATTAGTTGACCTGGAAATTGGCGTGCAGAGCAATATGGGGCCTGAAATCCGTCTGCAAAGGTTATTTCAGGATCGGTTTGTTGGCGCGGTGCGCAAGGGGCATCCGCTGGCGTCACGCCCGACAGTGAGCCTGAATGACTATGTCTCCTGGGGGCATGTGGTCGCCTCGCCAGACGGATCGTTACACGGTTTTGTCGATGAGGCGCTGGCGGAATTAGGGATGAAACGTAAAGTCGCCAGCGTGGTGCCCAGTTTTCCGACGGCATTATCCGTCGCGCTGACGTCCGATCTGATCGCGATGGTGCCGGCGTTGTATTTGCTGAATCAACCGATGACCGGGCATGCGCACGTCTTTGAACTGCCCTTCAGGACCCGAACCATTACGGTCTCACAAATGTGGCACCCGCGAATGGAAAGGGACCCTGGTCATCAGTGGCTCAGGGAGAAAGTTCGCGACGTGTGTCGGTCGGTACGCTGACGACTCATACACCTTTTCGCGGTACGGTGAGGATGAAGCGAGTCGATACGGTATCCGATTCCACATGCACTTTACCGTGATGCGCAGTGACGATGGACTTGACGATGGCAAGCCCAATGCCGCTCCCTTCACCTTTACGTTGTCTGGATGGATCAACCCGATAAAAACGATCAAACAACCTTGGCAGATGTTCTTCCGGGATGGGGGCTCCGGGGTTTTCAATCACCAGTTCAAAATCGCTGTCCTGTTCTCTTATCGAGACGGTGACCGCTTTCCCTTCTGGGGTATAGCGCAGCGCATTAGAGATCAGATTACTAATTGCTCTTCGGAACATCTGCGGATCGCCTTCCGTCAGGCAGGGCATACCGTTGAATTTCAGCGATACGTTGCGTTCTTCCGCCCACGCCTCAAAGAAATCGAACACTTTAACGACTTCTGCGCTCAGGTCGAATAGGACCCTGTCTGGAATGAGCTGGTTATTATCCGCCTGGGCGAGGAAAAGCATATCGCTGACCATTCTGGTCATCCGGTTGTATTCTTCAAGGCTTGAGTAGAGAACATCTTCTAGCTCTTTCTGCGACCGGTTCTGGCTCAACGCGATTTCGGTTTGCGTCACCAGATTCGTGATGGGCGTTCTGATTTCGTGCGCGATATCGGCAGAGAAGTTGGCCTGGCGGGTAAAGACATCTTCAATTTTTTCAATCATATGGTTGAATGAGATCACCAGCTGTTCCAGTTCGACAGGCACGCGGGTGGGCTCCAGCCGCGCGTCCAGATTTTCAGAGGTGATGTTTTTAATGGCGTTGCTGACGTTACGCAGCGGCAGGTGTCCCTGGCGAACCGCGATTCGAACGATAAGAATAATCAGCAGGCCGATCGCCGTGGCGATCGCAAACAGATTTTTTTTCAGCGCCTCAAGGTAGTGCAGATGGAAATTAATGGAGAGCCCGATAAGCATGACATAGCGCTGCGTTTTTCCCTGCAGCGTCGCTGTTCCTGAAGAGGCGATAATCCGGTACGTTTCCATTTTCATATCAGACCCGGCGTGCATTGACCCGGCGGGTTCCTCTACCGACCAGAGAAATACGTCCTGTGCGCGACGGTGCATGCTAAAGTCTGCCGAGTTCATCGCCGGGCGTAATGCCGCCCCTCGTGCCGAGCTGAACAGTTCATTTCCCTGCGGATCAAGAAGCAGGACGGCAACGTTGCGGTAACTGGCAATCGACTCTTTGATTTTACTGACTTTCTTCTGATCGGGTTCTGACGGGGACTGCAAGATGCGCTGCATCGCGGTGCTGATTTGCTGCAAATCGTTAACATCCTGCTCGGCAAAGTGTTTTTCAACGGAATGCAGCATAAACCAGGTAAAGGCGAAAAAGGCCAGGATCGTGGAGAGGCTGATAAAAAAGGTTAGCCGTAGAGCAAGAGAAAAAGGGCGCCTGAGTGGCTTACTGCGCATCCGGGACCTCCAGCATATAACCTACGCCGCGCACCGTCTGGATCAGTTTGGGTTCATAATCGCTATCAATTTTCGCCCGCAGACGCTTCACCGCAACGTCAATCGCGTTTGTGTCGCTGTCAAAGTTCATATCCCAAACCTGGGAGGCTATCAGGGAGCGGGGGAGCACTTCTCCCTGATGACGCATGAAAAATTCCAGCAAGCTGAATTCTTTGCTGGTCAACAGAATACGGTTTCCGGCGCGGCTCACTTTTCTCGAAACGAGATCTACCGTCAGGTCCGCCACCTGAAACTGGCTTTCTGTGATCACCGTATTTCCACGTCTTAGCAGCGTTCTCACCCGGGCGAGAAGCTCAGCAAAAGCAAATGGCTTAATCAGATAATCATCTGCCCCCAGCTCCAGCCCCTTAACCCGGTGTTCGATCGTGCCGAGGGCTGTCAGTAACAGTATCGGCATGCCTTTTCCGGCAGAACGAAGCATGCGGACAATATCCCAGCCGTTCACATCGGGAAGCATGATATCCAGTATCAGTAGATCATATTCGGCGGTCATGGCGAGATGGTACCCATTCAGCCCATTGTCAGCGTGGTCGACAATAAACCCTGCTTCAGTGAGCCCCTTGCTGAGGTATTCACCGGTTTTAATTTCATCTTCAACGATCAATATTTTCATCTTGCTCCCCTGACTGACTGCTGATGACATTCTAGTGAGCCTGCGATCGTTAACAATGACTTAGGGTAAAAATGACAACATTGTCATTATCCTGTCACCCGTCAAACAGGATGCGTTCAGTAGAGTAGCCCTCACAATACTCTGGACTTCATTTGAACCGTTATGTTCCTGTTAAAACGACTTAGCATCAGCACGGTATTTATTCTGGCAGGCTGCGTCTCGTTGGCACCTGACTACCAGCGACCGGCGGCACCAGTACCTCAGCAATTTTCGCTTTCACGCAACGGCCTCACACCCGCAGTGACGGGATATCAGGACACTGGCTGGCGTCATTTTTTTGCTGATCCTCAGGTCGCCGGGTTGATTACCGTAGCCCTGAATAACAATCGAGATTTAAAAATGGCCGCGCTGAAGGTTGAGGAGGCCCGGACACAGTTCAATGTGACCGACGCAGATCGTTATCCTCAGCTGAATGGATCGTCTGGTATCACTTACAGCGGTGGTCTGAAAGGTGACAAACCTGGCACACAACAGTATGACGCGGGTATTGCGCTTAGCTACGATCTCGATTTCTTCGGCAAGCTCAGAAACATGAGTGAGGCTGACCGACAAAATTATTTCGCCAGTGAAGAGGCGCGTCGCGCCGTGCATATTTTGCTCGTCTCGAATGTGTCGCAGAGCTATTTCAACCAACAACTGGCGTATAAACAACTGCGTATTGCACGGGATACGCTGAAAAATTACCAGCAGTCCCTGGCGTTCGTTGAGCAACAGCTGGTGACCGGCAGTACGAACGTCCTGGCGCTTGAACAAGCTCGTGGGCAAATTGAAAGTACCCGGGCAGAAATTGCCAAAAGAGAAGGGGAACTGTCGCAGGCCAACAATGCCCTGCAGCTGATTCTTGGAACCTATCGCGCGCTCCCGTCCGAAAAAGAGATGGACGCCAGCGATATTGCACCAGTAAAACTGCCGCCGCATCTGTCATCAGAAATACTGCTGCAGCGTCCGGATATTATGGAAGCGGAGTATCAGCTTAAAGCGGCTGATGCCAGTATCGGCGCGGCACGTGCGGCCTTTTTCCCATCCATATCGTTAACCAGTGGTCTTTCGACAAGCAGCACGGAATTATCCAGCCTCTTTACGCCAGGGAGTGGGATGTGGAATTTTATCCCTAAAATTGAGATCCCCATTTTTAATGCGGGCAGGAATAAAGCCAATCTGAAACTGGCTGAAATTCGCCAGCAGCAGTCCGTTGTTAATTATGAACAGAAAATTCAGTCCGCTTTCAAACAGGTTGCTGACGCGCTCGCGTTGCGAGACAGCATCAACCAGCAGCTTGATGCACAGCAGCGTTATCTTAATTCGCTGCAAATAACGCTTCAGCGTGCCCGAGGGTTATATTCCAGTGGCGCGGTCAGTTATTTGAATGTGCTTGATGCGGAACGTTCGCTTTTCTCTACGCAACAAAACATCCTCGACCTTATCTATTCCCGGCAGGTTAATGAAATTAATCTGTTCACCGCGCTGGGTGGCGGTTGGGTTGAGTAAACTTATTTAATTAAACAGGAAAATAAAAATGCGTAATTCTCTTAAAGCCGTTGTATTCGGTGCGATCTCTGTGATGTTCTCCGCCAGCCTTCAGGCTGAAGTTCATCAGCATGGGGAGATGAGTGTCGCCAGTGATGCCGGCACAGAGCAAATCATCAACGCCACGGGTGTCGTGAAAGACATTGACCTCACGAATAAAAAAGTCACGATTTCTCACGAAGCTATACCTGCAATCGGCTGGCCTGCAATGACCATGCGTTTCACTTTTACCAATGCTGACGAGAGCATCAATGCCTTAAAACCAGGCCGTCATGTTGATTTTTCATTTGTTCAGCAGGGTAATATCTCTTTACTTAAGAGCATTAAATAGAGAGGATTGGCATGACCTCTTTCAAAATAAAATATGCCGCCATGATTATCAGCAGTCTCCTGATTGGAGGAGTGATATCCGTGACGGCATGGCAAACAATTCATGCATCTGAAAAAACAGAAAATAGCGCATCTGAAAGAAAGGTACTTTTCTGGTATGACCCGATGAAACCAGACGTTAAATTCGATAAGCCCGGTAAATCGCCGTTTATGGATATGGACCTGGTGCCGAAATATGCGGATGAAAATAGCGAAAAAAGCAGTGCCGGTATACGCATTGATCCGACGCAGGTCCAGAATCTGGGGTTAAAAACACAAAAAGTCACCCGTGGAGCACTGAATTACTCCCAGACGATCCCGGCTAACGTCAGTTATAACGAATATCAATTCGTCATTGTTCAGGCACGCTCGGAAGGCTTTGTTGAGAAAGTGTACCCCCTGACAATTGGCGATCATGTGAAGAAAGGCACACCACTTATTGATATCACCATACCGGACTGGGTTGAGGCGCAGAGTGAGTTTCTGCTGTTATCCGGTACCGGCGGTACACCCACGCAAATAAAGGGGGTTCTGGAACGGCTTCGGCTTGCCGGCATGCCGGACGATGACATTCAGAGGCTACGTGCAACCCGGACTATCCAGACCCGGTTTACCATAAAGGCACCGATTGACGGCGTGATCACGGCTTTTGACCTGCGTACCGGTATGAATATTTCTAAAGAGAAAGTGGTCGCGCAAATTCAGGGAATGGATCCGGTCTGGATCAGCGCTGCAGTACCTGAATCTATCGCTTATCTGCTGAAAAACTCGTCGCAATTTGATATTTCCGTACCCGCTTATCCGGATAAATCGTTCCCGGTCGAAAAATGGAACCTTCTGCCCAGCGTGGATCAAACGACTCGCACCCTGCAGGTGCGGTTGCAGGTATCAAATAAGGATGAACTCCTGAAACCGGGCATGAATGCGTTTCTGAAACTGAATACCCAAAGCCCGGAAATGCTGCTGATCCCATCCCAGGCCGTGATAGACACCGGCAAAGAACAGCGTGTGATTACCGTCGATGCTGATGGTCGTTTTGTGCCCAAAAAGATCCACGTTCTGCACGAATCTCAGCAGCAGTCCGCTATTGATACTGGACTGAACGAAGGGGATTCGGTGGTGGTCAGTGGTCTGTTCCTGATTGACTCCGAGGCCAATATTACCGGTGCGCTGGAACGTATGCGCCGTGCTGAAAAAACTGACGACACGCATTCAGGTCATTAAGGAGACGATGATGATTGAATGGATTATCCGGCGGTCAGTCGCCAACCGTTTCCTGGTGATGATGGGGGCGCTGTTCCTCAGCGTGTGGGGTACCTGGACCATCATCAATACCCCGGTCGACGCCTTGCCCGATCTGTCTGACGTTCAGGTGATTATCAAAACCAGCTATCCCGGCCAGGCCCCGCAGATTGTTGAAAATCAGGTCACGTATCCGCTTACGACTACCATGTTGTCGGTGCCAGGCGCAAAAGCCGTGCGCGGATTTTCTCAGTTCGGCGACTCGTATGTATATGTTATTTTTGAAGATGGTACCGATCTGTACTGGGCCCGATCTCGCGTACTGGAATACCTTAATCAGGTTCAGGGCAAACTGCCTGCGGGGGTGAGTTCTGAAATCGGTCCTGATGCCACGGGCGTGGGCTGGATATTTGAATATGCTCTGGTTGACCACAGTGGAAAGCACGATCTTTCAGAACTGCGCTCATTGCAGGACTGGTTCCTGAAATTTGAACTCAAAACCATCCCGAACGTGGCTGAAGTCGCGTCCGTGGGCGGTGTGGTTAAGCAGTATCAGATTCAGGTCAATCCGTTAAAACTGGCCCAGTACGGTATCAGCCTGCCGGAAGTTAAGCAGGCGCTTGAATCGTCTAATCAGGAAGCAGGGGGATCATCTGTTGAAATCGCGGAGGCGGAGTATATGGTCCGCGCCAGCGGTTATCTCCAGACCATTGATGATTTCAATAACATTGTCCTGAAAACCGGTGTAAACGGGGTCCCGGTTTATCTGCGTGACGTTGCCCGCGTACAAACAGGCCCGGAAATGCGGCGTGGGATAGCAGAGTTTAACGGTCAGGGAGAGGTCGCTGGTGGCGTCGTGATCCTGCGTTCGGGTAAAAATGCGCGCGACGTCATTACGGCGGTGAAAGATAAACTGGAAACGCTAAAGGCGAGTTTGCCCGAAGGGGTCGAGATCGTGACGACTTACGATCGCAGCCAGTTAATTGACCGGGCCATAGATAACCTGAGTTCTAAACTCCTCGAAGAATTTATTGTGGTCGCCATCGTCTGTGCGCTGTTTCTGTGGCATGTACGCTCTGCGCTGGTGGCGATTATCTCACTGCCGCTTGGGCTGTGTATTGCCTTTATTGTCATGCACTTCCAGGGGCTGAACGCCAATATCATGTCGCTGGGAGGCATTGCTATTGCCGTTGGCGCGATGGTGGATGCGGCCATCGTGATGATTGAAAACGCACACAAACGGCTGGAGGAGTGGGATCATCAACATCCGGGGGAACAGATTGACAACGCCACGCGCTGGAAGGTTATCACTAACGCCTCCGTCGAAGTGGGCCCTGCGCTGTTTATTAGTCTGCTGATCATCACCTTATCGTTCATCCCCATTTTTACCCTTGAAGGGCAGGAAGGGCGGTTGTTTGGTCCGCTGGCGTTTACAAAAACCTATTCCATGGCGGGTGCGGCCGCGTTGGCTATCATCGTGATTCCTATCCTGATGGGGTTCTGGATACGCGGGAAGATCCCTGCTGAGACCCGTAATCCACTGAACCGGTTGTTGATTAAGGCCTATCATCCGCTACTGATTAGGGTGCTTCACTGGCCGAAAACCACTCTGCTGGTCGCGGCGTTATCCATCTTCACGGTTATCTGGCCACTGAGCCAGGTTGGCGGTGAGTTTCTGCCGAAGATCAATGAGGGGGACCTGCTGTATATGCCGTCAACCTTGCCAGGCGTTTCGCCGGCTGAAGCCGCCGCAATCCTGCAGACCACGGATAAACTCATCAAAACCGTTCCTGAAGTCGCCTCTGTTTTTGGCAAAACCGGTAAAGCCGAAACGGCAACGGATTCCGCACCGCTCGAAATGGTAGAAACCACGATACAGTTGAAACCGGAAGATCAGTGGCGGCCCGGCATGACGATTGACAAGATTATTGACGAACTGGACAAAACCGTTCGTTTGCCTGGCCTGGCAAATCTTTGGGTCCCGCCTATCCGCAACCGCATTGATATGCTCTCAACCGGGATAAAAAGCCCCATTGGCATCAAGGTGTCGGGTACCGTTCTGGCTGATATCGATGCCACGGCGCAGAGCATTGAAGCAGTAGCCAAAACGGTGCCGGGCGTGGTTTCTGCCCTGGCAGAACGCCTGGAAGGGGGGCGCTATATTGATGTGGACATCGACCGTGAAAAAGCTTCCCGCTATGGGATGACGGTGGGCGATGTGCAACTGTTCGTCTCTTCGGCCATCGGTGGGGCGACGGTGGGTGAAACGGTGGAAGGTGTCGCCCGCTATCCAATAAATATCCGCTATCCCCAGGACTACCGGAACAGCCCAAATGCGCTGAAACAGATGCCGATCCTTACGCCGATGAAACAGCAGATCACGCTGGGAGATGTGGCTGATATTAAGGTCGTGTCCGGCCCCACGATGCTTAAAACGGAGAATGCCCGGCCCGCCAGCTGGATTTACATCGATGCGCGGGGCAGGGATATGGTATCGGTGGTAAATGACATTAAGACGGCCATCAGTCAGAACGTGAAGCTGCGGCCAGGTACCAGCGTGTCATTCTCCGGACAGTTTGAACTGCTCGAGCACGCGAACAAGAAACTGAAGCTGATGGTGCCGATGACGGTGATGATCATCTTCATTCTGCTGTACCTGGCATTCCGTCGCGTAGATGAAGCCTTATTGATCCTGATGAGTCTGCCGTTCGCCCTGGTCGGGGGGATATGGTTCCTCTACTGGCAGGGCTTCCATATGTCTGTGGCAACAGGTACCGGGTTTATCGCTCTTGCCGGGGTTGCAGCCGAGTTTGGTGTGGTCATGCTGATGTATCTGCGACATGCCATTGAAGCGCATCCGGAGTTATCTCATCGGGAAACATTTACCTCAGAGGGGCTCGATGAAGCGCTTTATCATGGTGCCGTACTGCGTGTTCGACCGAAGGCGATGACCGTTGCGGTGATCATTGCAGGTTTACTGCCTATTCTCTGGGGAACCGGTGCGGGGTCAGAAGTGATGAGCCGGATAGCAGCACCAATGATTGGGGGGATGATCACGGCTCCGCTGTTATCGCTGTTTATTATTCCTGCGGCGTATAAATTGGTTTGGATGCGGAGGCACAAAACAGCGAGCGCATTTCGTGAAGATGACAGGGGAACGGATAGCTGATAAATTAGCTATTCAATAACCTATTCATAAAGCGATTCAACACCATGACAAATCGATCCGAAACGTTACGTCAGTTGCTGAGGAAAGGCCCAATATCGGTAAGGCAACTTACTGATAATATGGGAATTAGTCAGCCTACGGCTTCGAGAGCGATTAAAGCGCTTGGTGATGAAGTGGTGCGTATTGGCTCTGGTCCATCTATTCATTACGTACTACGCGATGCGCTTCGTGGGTTCAGTTCGGCCCCCATTTACCGCATCACCGAAGAGGGCAAGGTCAAGCCGCTGGGGCAGCTCATACCGGTTTATCCCGATGGTTTTGTGATGGAGCAAGCGGATAACATCTGTCTTCATAGCGATGGGCTGCCGTGGTGGCTCTTTGATATGCGGCCTCAGGGATATCTTGGCCGGGCGTATGCATCCCGATTTTCAACTGAACTTGGCCTGCCGGCAAATCCTGAAAACTGGACAGACTCCGATGTTATAAGGGCCTTACTGGCTCATGGGCACGATGCGGTAGGGAACGTATTAATAGGAGAGCAAGCGCGAAACCATTTTGTGGATATGCCGCAGCCTGTTGCAGTGGAGCGGGCAACGGCATATCCGTCGTTGGCTCTGGCCGTTAGCTCCGGAGAGGTGCCGGGTTCCTCCGCTGGCGGTGAGCAACCAAAATTTTGCACCTATACAGAACGTGGTCATGTCATCGTGAAGTTCACGGCTCCCGACGATAACCCCATAAGCGAACGCTGGCGAGATCTTCTACTGGCAGAACATCTTGCGTTAAAAGTGCTTGATGTTGAAACAGAGGTATTTGATTTTGGTGGACAGCGTTTCCTTGAAATCCCACGGTTTGATCGTGTAGGACCACTTGGCCGTAAAGGTCTTTTTTCTTTACGGGCTCTGGAGGCGGAATTTGTCGGCCGAGCAAGAGAGGCCTGGCCCGTATTGGTTAACGAGTTGGTTAAGCAGGGATGTGTTCATCCTGATGCCATCGCAGGAACGGCGCGGCTTTGGGCATTTGGCATGTTGATCGGCAATACCGACATGCACCACGGGAATTTGTCGTTTATTAGCGCCCATGGGCGTCCTTATCATCTTGCGCCTGCCTATGACATGCTGCCCATGGGATTTGCGCCGAAGTCGGGGGGCGGAATGGTGAATACACTTCGTCCGGCAATGCTCCTTGATGCGATTGCGGGAGAAATCTGGCATGAGTCACTTGAACTGGCTGAGCGCTTTTATGCTTTGGTCAGCGATTGCAACCGTTTTTCTGCCAGCTTTGCGCCATGCGTGGCGGCGTTACGCGCACATCTTGACGAGGCGAGGCCAAGGATATCGCGTCTGGGATAATGCAATGCATTCGGACCTTAGCTTATGAAGTTGAAAACCCGCAGATGACTTTGCGGGTTTTTTATTCCAGCCACAAAAAGGTCGATAAATCAAAATATAAAATATTTATGCAATTAAGTTTTGATTAAGAAAAATAAATTAACAATTAACGATTGCTTAATTGTTAATTTAAAACAAAACCGTTTTTTTACCTTTTTCTGAATGGAGGGGTATTTATCCTGATAATAATTAAGCACTTGAGATTTTATTCTTGATTAAGAGCTTATGGTTGTTATTGATGCTTTGTTTTTGTCATTAAGTGGTGTATTACATTGCACGATTAATGGAGCAGCAAAATGAAATTCTGTATTATTAAAGTCAGTTGCGGGAAGTGATTACACCACCCATATTTAAGAACGTTCTGATTGCCAGTTATTGCACTGGCTAAAATATAAAATATATCACAAACAGCTTCTGCCAGATTGAAGCTGGCGGGGGCTTTGTTGACAAATCTGTATGGAAATAAATGGATCCCAGAAACCATTTCAAAATAGATGGGGCGAACTCCGAAAAGCCAAATGAGTAGGATGACTAATATCGAGGAAATATCATGTCGAATCAAGAGACTATTGTTGGTGGCTGGACGGCTTATCATACGTTGACCGAAAAAGATTGGCAGGTATTTAAAGAAGCCATGGCGGGATTTGTTGGTGTAACGTATGAGCCGCAGGCCGTCTCAACGCAGTTAGTGGCCGGGACAAATTATCGCTTCAAGTGCCTTGCTTCAATTCCGCCTGCATTAGTGGTGTGGGAATCTATTGTTGAAATCTTCCAGCCTTTGCAGGGTGCTCCACATATTGTCGGAATCACCAGAATCTGAATTTTAATTAATACTGTGTCAATGCGTGATTTAGGAAAGCATTCCAGACTTTGACGGTCTTTTCTTAAATAAGTGATTTTTATTAACTTGGTGTTTTATATTTAACCGAGTTCAAAGAGTTCACTCCGTTCTTAGTAACTGAAAGGGTATTTAATAATGCTAAATCATATTCTACAGGCTGGCACCAATCCATCGATTAACAGTAATAACATGAAAGCGAGCGCTGATGCCTCTACCACAGCAGCCGTGATCATTCAAAACTATGTCGGCACCATTTTAACGCAGGCCGATCTCTCCCTGCCGGATATATTACCCGATCTACCGGAACATCAGGCAAAGGCCAGAGACCATGCCACATCCTGGCGTGATGTCATACAGCCGCAAATGATCTCAACCAATACGGATATTGTGAGCTTCTCTAACAATTTTGATTCCTATTATGATCCTTTGGTTAAGCTGGCGGTAAAAATACAGCAAAACCCTTCGGACACAGCATCAATTAATACTTTTAAACTGGGTGTTCAGCAACTTCAGGCGTTGGTCGCTCAAAAACAAACCGCTACGCATAACGTGGTTAATTCAGTGGGCGGTTTCCAGACCACGCTTGCCGAAGATGCCCGCAATTTCGCCAGTGATTTTACTACGGCAGAAGCGGCATTAGCCGGTAAAGACGGACAAATTGCCGCACTGGGGAAACAGATCGACGCTATTAATTCCGCCATGAGTAAAGACTTGACTATGATTGCAGCGGGTTCAACCGCTGCAGTGGTAGGAGGATTAATGATTGCCGTGGGGGCACTGGCGGAAATTGCGACCGCAGGTGTCAGTACCGCACTGATTGTCGGTGGATTGGTGGTCGTCGGGGCCGGTGCTGGTGTTGCCATTGCCGGGGGAGTTGACTATGCCAAGCAAACCAGCGCGCTCAGCACGGCCATTACAACCAAAACAAAACTACAACAACAGTATTCTGCCACCAAAAACGTGAATACGATTGTTCAGAATCTTTCGGGCCAGGCATCCGCTGCGGTTCAGGCCGCGGGTTCTTTACTGGCAGGTTGGCAGACGCTTGAACAGGACTTTATTGTCTTCCAGTCGGCGCTGACCAGCGCGACCCCTGATTTAGGCTATTTCCTGATCGCGCAACTCAATGCGGCGAAAGCGGACTGGGATGATGTTGGCAATCATGCCCGTAAGCTATTGGATTATGGTTCTTTACCGGTCAGCAACGCCTCGGTCACCAGCAGTGGGATCCTGCTGCCTAACCCAACGGCGACGTTTGCACGGCTGGCTGCTGCATAGCGTTTATTAATCATCAATCAGGCCCGTGAGGGTCTGATTGTTTTAACAGACAAACCGGACGCATCGTTTCACGATGATGCCAATAAGTGACCCGTGTCTAAGGTTCAGAGTATGCCAGCATTGAAAGTCAGCTTTACTCAGGCATTAACGGCTCAACAAAATGTGCGTCAACAGATGACGCAGGTCGCACAACAATTAGAACAGCTTCCGCCCATTAACGATCCGCAGATCCCCGATCTGAATGGAAATATCCTCTCCGTCCACAATCATGCGAATTATTATCTGTCTGACATTGTGGTGAGAATGGATTCGTTGTATTCCGAGGTTATCAAGTTTGGAGACGAGCTGGATTCTACGGTTGCCAACATCCGTTCTGAATTAAATGGGCCTGACGGACAGGAATATCTCACAAAAGCTCAGGGGCAGATTAAGCAATTACTCTCCGACAGCACGCCGCTATCTGCATCTCTGAATGATTTCAATGAGGTTGTTATTTCCTTTAATAATGACATTACGACGGACTCAAGGAACTTGCTAGCCGATCAGCAAAGGGCGCAACAGTTATTAGCTGCCGATCGGGCAAGGTTAGAGGCTCTTAACGCTCAGCTGAATGCGCTGAAAGCTGAGCTTGAAAGTAAAAAGAGGATGGAAATTATCATCGGCATTTTTACTTTTGGGATTGGCGCCGCGATTATGGAATTAACTGGCTATGTGCAAAGCACGGAGCAGGCGATTGCTCAGGCGCAACAGGAAACGGGGATGCTTTATCAGGAAATAGGACAACTCGGCGCCACCAGTGATGCATTGAACGCATTGACCAAAGGAACCGCTATTTTGTGTGGCCTGACACAATCTCTTCAATATGGTTGGCAAACCGTGACGGCCGACCTGTCGGAGGTCACCCAACAACAGGTGACTGCGGATTTTCTTATAGTCTCCGTTAATACCGTACAGGCGAACTGGCAGGAAGTGATGCGCACCGTTGAGCAATTGCAGTAAGCCAAAAACCAATTAACGACTTTGAGGTTTTCATTATGATCATGCAAGCCATTGCAGCTGCGAAAAATGATACTGAATCATCATCAACCAATGCCTTAATGACAGGTATTCAGGGCATCGGTGCTTCATCGATTGCTCAACAGACTTATGCGAGCACTGTATTATGTCAACCCAATATTCATTTAGATATTTTACCCGATCTTCCTGCACAGCAGGCTATTGCGCGCGATCAGGCGCAGGAATGGTTATCTTCGATTAATCCGGCGGCCATCTCTTCGCTGGTGAATGTGCGTAATTTTTCGAATCAGGTGGGGGCTTATGTCGATGCACTTCTTCCGGCGGCACAAAAATATGACATGGGGGATAAAAGCCAGCTTCATTATATCCAGCAGGGTATCCAACAGTTGCTTTCTCTTGCTCAGAAAAACGTCACTTCCACGGGAGTGTTTGTCGATAACGTCCAGGTTTATGTGAATGGGATCAACAGCAGTCAGAGCACATTTAAAGCGGCTAAAGAAACCGTGCAGACGCAAATTACCGGTGATAAAGGGGAAATATCGGCACTCCGGCAGAAGCTAAACGATCTGAATAAACAGATGGATGCAGATATTGTGCAGATTTCGGCGGGAGCGGTGAGCGACATTATAGGGATCGGCATGATTGTCATTGCGGCCACAACAATTATCGAAACCGGTGGGGCAACGCAAACGCTTCTGGCTGCGGGTATTACCCTGGTCGCAGGCGGAACGCTGGCGATGACCATAAGCTCTGCCGATATCGTCAAAGCGCAAAAAGAGTACAGCACAACGTTGACCAATCTCGTCGGGCTTGAACTGGAGGTGGCTGTTTTTGACACGGTTTATAACCAGTTGACGGCCAGTGAAAGACTTTCTCAGTCTGCCATTGATTCCGCTAAGCTGCTGGTCAACGGATGGCAGACCGTTGCTGATAGCTACCAGCAAACGCTGACCAACCTGCAGCAGAGTTCAAAGGGTTATCTGGCACTGAGGCTGAGTGCGATGAAACGCCAGTGGCAACAGCTAGGTGAACAGGCGGGAAGCGTGATGCAGTTAGGGCCGCTGCCTTTCAATACTGTTCCCGCAAATGAACTGAAGTCGAGTGCATGACAAGCGAAGATTAATATTTGGCTGCTGCTGCCCGGTAACCGCCGGGCAGACAGGCTTGTTTCCGTCCGAAGGCGGTACACCGTCAGCGCTGTTGGCTGAAGGTGAGGGGTACAAAACAGAGCAGGGAATGCAATCGCATTCAGCCTGCATTGATCATGCGGCGGTGCGCTTCGGCCATGGCCTCATGTGGGCCGGACTGACCGTTATTCATGAATTCATGGGCAACCGCTGCTCTTTCATGCTCATCCAGCGCTGCGTAAGACGTTGACGAGACGGTCATGGATACAGTGTTATTTCCCATCATCTTCTGATGACTTTCCACACCCTGGATCCTGACAGGAGCCGCGGCAGACTGCATCTGGTGAGCAGGAGCTTGCGCATTGTTGACGCGCTCATGGATATCCACGGTTTCAGTGGCCCAGGCCGAAGAAATTAAACCAAAGCCCAGCAAAGATGTTAATACGATATTTTTCATGATAACTCTCCATTTCTGAATTAGTGATGTCCGGGGAAGTACAACCGATATTTTCAGTTCCATAACTGAAACAGGTTCGGCAGTGTTTATTTATCCGGGAGAGGGCTGGATATTCATTTCCTGGCATACTCTGACGCCGAGTATTGATGAAGTGATTCAGCCTTTCTGATAAGTTGCACTAATTATATCGAATGGCTTCTGTTTGCTGCATGACATGCTAATGACATCTTTGTCATGAATGTCAGGGTTTACATCGATAATATACAGAGGTGAATATGAAAATGTTCGCCAGGAAAAATCAGGTAGTTGGGGAGATAGGTAAGTGTATGATTAATCGTAGTCTGTATGAACGGCAGACTCCATTTAACTTATGTTGTGCAAGAATTTAGTTCATAAGAAATAATCATCAATATGATCTTGTTTTAAATGAATATTTAAAAATTCTACTGGCTACATAGATGACTTCATGAACTAACAGATAAAAGGTGATGTTTGTCGACCTTATCGTTATCTATATGGCATCATGCTGATACTAGTTTCGAGAGAGGATCTCTGCGATGTTTGCTTACAAAGCGGCCATACGGAGATAACACTCTAGTGTAATTGCTGCGGTGGAAATAATGGAATGTCGCACTCACACCAGACAGCGAAGGGATCATTTTTCTCGGGGAAGACCATTCCGGCAATGCTATTCATTTTCACCGCTTTTAACACCTCTACGAGACGTTGTAAATCTTCTTTACCAGACGTATTATTTGACTGATTTCCGACCAGCCTTGTCCAGCTTCCTTTTTTTTCTACGGCATGGATTTGGCCGTTGGCACCCTGAATGAGCCGGTATGACTGATGTCGACTCAGATCTGTAATGGTTGAGAGTTCGTCATGCCCTTCATATCCCAACAGGTAATTCCCATGGTTTTGCCATCTAACTCTTAGCGGCTTGCAATTGTTCGTGTATTGAATAGCCAGAAAATCCGTGGATGTTCTGTCAGCGACGCTGTTACACCTGGGGTCGGTTTTATATTGTACAACTCCCTTTGGTGTGGTTGTGATGAAGTTTCCGCTTACAGGTACCAGAATGCGTTGCTCAGTAACACTATCATCGGAATAATATTGAAAAAGGTTTGTGCCTGATTCGTAAGAAATGGTTCTCTGACCTGTGCGTGCAATGGTATATAACGCATCGGACTTAGGAGCTTCATACCTGAATTCGAAATAATAACTCTGCTTACCTGAATCTTTACATGACTCTATAACTTCTGTGAAATAATGCATATCACTATGCGGCGTATCAAATGTGTATATGTTTTTATAATTACAACCGTTGCTAAATTTATGCGTCAGCGCCCAGTCATTTTTTTCATCATAACTCATCTCCTCTGTTGGCTCGCCCGTTTCAGTTTTGCGGATCATATTAAATAAGTCCGAGTACTGAAAACTGATGGTAATGCCGGCCATTTCTAATTTTGATAGGGTTGAGTAATTTTCAGTGGAGGGGGGGGGCCAGTAAGCTATCTGAACGGCTTTTCCCTTTGCAAACAATTGGGTAATAAAACCAAATTGATCCTGATCTATGTTAATGACAGGCCTTGTGTTTCCTCGCTTCATTCCGATGATGCTACCTCCAAAATAATAAACTGAGATATCGTCAGATAACTGAGTATGTTTCTCTTTGAGTAACCTACCGAAGCGGTCGAATCTATAGCTTATAGAATCGATTTGTGAAATCACACCACTGCCGGATTTTCTCAGAAAGGTTTTGGGCCCATTTGAATACTGCTCGATATTGAATTCATCATACCAATTATAATTATGTTGAGTGATAAGGTAGTCAGCAATAAGTTGGCTGCGGTCACTGGATGGTTCATTATATCCAGCTATATTTGACTCAAACTCTTCTTTATGATGCTCTATAAATTGTCGGTATTTAAATTCGTGTGAAGGAGACTTGAGCATTATTTTAACTCCCCCGCCACATATATTAACTGCCAGTCCATTTTCCTGTAGAGTAAGTGTAGTGCCGATATCACTGCACCAGCCCAGACCAAATGATGATCTCAGCAGCGAACGTGAATTATAGGTCAAATCGAGAGGGACTGAATGCACGTACCGTTCAAGGTTTGCTGTATATATGTAATTAGCATTATTCGGGGACACTAAACCTTTCCCAGCAAAAACCATCGTCGACAGTATAGCCAGCGCGCAAATAAAAAGCCGAGGCCGTAGGAGTTCAGACATATTTACCATCCATAACATGAAGATGAATCATAACCCGATCGATGATGGTGTGATCTCCCGTCACGGCCCCCACTTCAGCGACAACATGAATGACCATCTGCCAGCGCTCACGAGGTATGAGCGCAATCAGCATGACAAAAGCCTGTGCCATTACTGGGACGGCAGCAGCTTCTTTCCAGAGGTCTTGTCTTGCCCTGAAGAAATTTGCCACAAACCAGTCCTGCAACCGCTCATGTCTGAATGCATAAATATTGCCTGTTATTCCCCCTCCGGTAATGATTAATCGCTCATCCCGAAAAAACGTAAGCTCATCCGTTGTAAATTCTGACTCTGAAATACATGAGCTATTGTTTTTCCGCTCATTGTAGGCCAGTTCAGATAATCTGGTGAGTGGCAGTTCTCGATAAAATTTACCTTTATAACGTAGTGAGATGTTCTCCATAAACTGAGATATAATATTTTCATTGCTCACTGCAACATTATGCTTAAATAGCTGTTTGATAATTTCAAGATCGAACGGCGTCAATCCTTCACCAAATTTAAAATTGGCAGGAAGGCCATGAATAATATCCCGTATCTCTTCTAACGAGGTTGTCTGTATTTTATCGTGGAGTAATGCTTCCGTTAAATACTTCTCGGCACTGTCCATAGTCAATGGTGTAATGCGTAACTGTTTGCAATCCTGCAACTCAGGAACAATACCTGGCTGTGACGTTATAATGACGTTTGCTGTGGTGTATCGCAGGCAAAAATCTTGGATCCGCATTCTCGCGACAGGACTGCCTTCATTATAGCCATCAATGATGATACTAAGTGCACCGGTTGCCAGTGCTCTTTCGATGATTTTAAAGTCCGATGCTTCCTCCGGTAATCTGGCATAAACAGCAGCGATAACACCTTCTTCACATTGACGGGCACCAATCATTATCACCGGAGATTGCATTCGATGCACAAGACTCTTCACATACACGCTTTTACCTGAGCCTGACACGCCAGTAAGTAATGTGTAGCCGGAAGGTTTTTCGAGCATTTCGGCGATATTCTTTGACTCAGACCAGGAGCCATTGTCCAGGAGTGCTTCGGCATTAATCCCATTGAAATAAAATGTAACAGCTGCGCGTTTTTTATGAATTTGCTGGACGACAGGTTTTATCAGGAATCGTGTGACACCCGGAACATTAAGAAGTAAATCCAGTATGCCCAATGTTAAAATTTTCCGTAGCATGGGATTTTGCCAGATGATAGCACGGGTAGTGGCTGATGTTCGGTAACGCAGGAATAGCATGATAAGCAGCAATGACTCGGCAATAGCGAGTGCTACGGCCGTATATTTGGTATATTTGGCAATGGTGTAGACTACGCTGTCTTCCATTTCCAATGTTAACGGTGCCTGTAATAGCTCGCGCCAGGGGAAGAGCAATCCCGTTGATGAATAAGCCCGTAATTCAGTAAGTTGTGGAGTATCCATATCCTGAGGGATACTGAATTTTAGTTCTTTATCTGTAATCTGAGCATTCACAATACTTTGTTTACTACCATCATTCAGTACAGCAAAGGCTACAAGAGGGCTTACGGATGGCATGCTTGCAGAAAACCTACCGTTAGATATTTTTCGACTATTCAGGGCTGCCACTAACTCTGGCGCTGGTTCTGAATAAAATGATGCCCCCCCGTAAAAATGTGCGGCCCACAATCCATGGGAGTCCTCAAAAAGGCGTACGACGGGATTAGATGAGTCTGATAAATCAGGAACTTCAAAGATATTTTCACGGAAGACTTTATACACCTGATCCTGACATATTATCCAGGCGCCATCATCAGTGCTACGTATTACATCAATGACTGGTGACTGCACGCTGGCGATCTTTTTAACAATGCTGTTATATAACTGGAAAATTTCCCCGCGAGTGTTTGCGAGTACGGCATAATTATTTTTAGCATTAATTAATGCAGCATAAAAAGACGTGCCAGTTGTACTATCACTTAGCATATTTTGCGGGTTTGAAATAATTTTTATCTGCGAAGAGTCTGTAATCCCGAGAGCGCCGCTTTTAAATCCGACAATTACATGGCTTCCCAAAGTAAATAGATTGGCCACATAATCTAATTTTCGCGGCAAAGGCATTTTTTGTATATTAATGCTACCGTCATGGTAGGCCGCATAGAAAAGCAGACCTTTTTCAGTTTGCATTATTACAGTGCCATTCTCGCTACCAGTGATTGTCATGGGAGAATCATCAGCATCAATCTGTGACTGTGAACTGAGTTTTACGCCGGTATCGATGTTTACCTGAAAAATCTCCCCATCGTTAAGGCTTAACCATAACGTGTTTTCACCAGTACTGGTGGCAGCAGTAACTACTTTTTGACATCCCCCCTCATCTAATACATTAATTTTCTTAATTATTTTCCCGGTGGCATCTGTCTTTGTTATGCTTCCGCACAACTGAATCGCAGTAGCTGAATTTTCTGAGGCGATGACTTCAATAACAGGATTTTCTACAGGTAAAGTAGTTAAGTCACTCCTGATCGTTTGTCCTTTACTGTCAATATGGTAAAGGTTTAATCCACCTAATGTGAACCACGCACCTCCGGAACCGTCTTCACGGACATGCTCAACAGGTAACTTATCTGGGTTCTCGATATTTAATAAATCACCTGAGCCTTTGCGGGCAATACCCTGCGTAACCAAAAAGAAAGGGGAACTGTTGTCATAACCTACAAAGAGTACATCTGTCTCATCGGCAGGGATGGTTTCGCTCCAAGCATTAGAGGAAAAGATTATACATTGTAGAATAAGCAGTAAATACAGCAGTAAATTGTGCCGATTATGAATACCCATATGATAATCCTACTCAGTTGAATATGTTCAACTACTCAATTTTAGTTCAGAAGAAACAGATTCGTCTGGGTAAAATTGCGGGGGAGCCAAAAATAACGTCATGATCCGGAATAGCACAATTTCACTATAGTTAATCCGGTGTTCATCTTGGTTCATGAATTAAGTTAACAATCAACATGATTCAACTTATGTGGTTTTTAATTGAGCGTCTTCCCTGACGCCCCCCTCTCATGAAAGGGCTTTCAGCATCGCCTTTGAGAAAGCGATTCGATCTTCGAGGATCACTTTGGCTTTGCCATTGACTCGCTCTGTTAACTTCACCAAATCCCAGTTGTCGGCGAGCGGCAGGCAGTTGCGGGTTTTCAGATACCAGCAGCCTGAAGCGGCTGCTCCTTCAGGGCTTGTACACCATTCGGCAGCTTCCTCAACGGGCATGTTGATAAATCTGGCAAACTCCTGATATTCCGATTTTCCCGTCAACTGGATCAAACCTCGCCCGCGATAGCGGTAACCGTCTCCCGAGGCTTCATCGCCATTGCCCAGTCGGTTGGCATAGACACGGTTTGCCAGTTTCATTGGCTGACGTAAGAACTGTTCGGCTTCCTGGTCGTCTTTGAAGTGACGGCCAAAAATCTTTATTAACTGGTTCAGCGTGGTGTATCGCAGATTTTCCTCAAGCTCGGAAAACGTTGCCCCTGCTTCCACCATAAATTGCCCGACAGCGGCGGCAATGCGTCGTTCGGAATGGATCTCGTAGTGATTGAATGCGTTGCCAAGCGCCGGAGCCCAGATATCGATATTCAGGCGTGGGCTTACCTGTTTTAAGGCGCTGGCAAGCGGCGATTGTGGAAGCGTCGTATAGGCAGGGGCTGCCTCAGGTGCTGGCTTGGGTGAGGCAGGGCTGACGGGCGTGGGTGGGGTGTCATCACCTGTGCCAATACTGCCAACCGATCCCCCACCATCGGCTTTTTTGGCATCAGGACCGATATAGGGGGATACGGCAGATTTGATGCGAGAATTAAAACTCCCCTCAATAAAATCGACACCGGCATATCCTGCGGCTACCACGGCCATTAGCGATTCAGCAGGAAATTTTCCGGCAAATGTGTCCAACCCCATTGTTATCCCTGAAAGGCTGCCAGCAATAAAACCGATCATCAGAGTGACCATTAAATAGCTGGCACTGAAGTTCTGCTTACTGTCGCCCGCTTCAAGTTGCAGATAACCTGCTTTTCTCAGCCCGACAACGGCCCGAATCCCTTGTCCAACCATCCCCGCCACACCGCATAAAATCAAGGCAGAGAGCGCGGTTCCTAATGTTAATTCGCTCATTTATTCACCTCAATATGTGCAATAGTCACTACATTCTGCTTAGATTGCTTCATGATTGGGCTGACGCGCAGGCTGATTTCAGCACTGTCGCTGGCATGTAATTTATACTGATTAATCCCGTACGGCGGCGTCAGCCCTTGAAGCCAACTGTCGTGTACAAACATATTGGGGGCGTCTTTATTTTGTTGCATGCCGTGAGCAATGCCCTGGAGTACTTCTTCTGCCAGCGACGTCGCCACCATAGCGGTTGGTGCTATTATGCTAGCGGCGATTGCACTGGTATTGATGGCCGCTTCCAGCTGCTTTCCTGCATTTTGAATGTCAGCGTCAGAATCCATGTAGGGATCAAGATGGTTGCAAAAATCAAATGGCTTGCGTATCCGCAATGTTGTCATAAATACGGCAATATTATCTTCCAGAGGGCTGAACATAGTGTTTCCTCAGCAATCTGATAAGTGCGAGGGACAATACGCTTAAGTATTTTCTTTTTTGTTCAGGGTTCGATAGCACAAAAGCGTGAAACACAAAAAAAATATCGCACTTCATTATCATGGTGAATAATTTTGTCGAAGCCACCTGTTAAGCGGAGCTAATATTGTTTTAACAGATGCTTGAGTAATGTCGAGGTGGATAGGTAATGAATCCGTCATACTGGCCGTGATGGATGGCAGAAGAGCGAGCAGTTTATCGCTGCCTTTGCAAAGTCAGTGCGTTCTGTGAGTCGCATTGTTGAGAAAATAACAGACTCAAACTACACTCAAGAATATTTTAGCTAGTTGTTGGTTTTTTATTATCCTGAATACGTTGCTGATGAGGAGTAAAAAAAACTTATAATTATCGGCGCTTGCTTTCTTTAAATATGGGTTCTGATTTTCTTTTAGTGACAATGTGTTGCCTGGGTGATGGCTTTTATAATTATTAATGCAGCTTTCTGACAGTAGCGTGAGACCATAAACGTTTGTATCAACAGATAGGGAAAATATATGCCTGTTGCTTATAGTGCAGATAATCAATCACTTTATCATCCTGAACGAGATATAACATTATTGTGTGATTCTGACTGGCCAGATGAAATCGCGCTGGCAGCAGAATTATCACGGCTGGCATATCTGAGGGCAGAAAAAAAGGGGGCTGGAGAAAAAGAGAAGTTAACGGGCATATTAAAAGCGGCGGGGTTTGGCGCGCCCGAACTGTTGAACGATGTTGCTCGTGATGCTTACGGGTTTGCCACCTGTCATGCCAGCGGCCTGTGCGTGCTTGCCTTTCGGGGAACGCAGATTGATCACTACCAGGATTTTCTGACCAATATTCAGACATTGCCTGAATATTGTCGCTATGGACGAGTACATACCGGATTTCAAAAAAGCGCCCAAGCCCTACAGCCTCTGGCGGAAAACTGGCTCAAGAAAATGACAGCAAAGCGAACCCATTTGCTGATTTGTGGCCACAGCCTAGGTGGGGCAATAGCTACTTTGCTGGCGATGGCGTTACAGCCGGACACGTTAATAACTATAGGTTGCCCCAGAGTCGGAGACGATGAATTTGTCAGTTCCCTGCTGGGCCAGCCTCATTTGCAGGTAATCCGGGTGGTCAACTGCTGCGATGCGGTGCCGACCGTCCCCCCGACATTCCTGGGCTATGAGCATGCCGGAAATGCTCTCTACCTTGATTGCAATGGAAAGCTTCTGCATAACCCAACCGCTAGCGCACTGAAAAGCGATCGGGCGGCAGGGCGTAAAATCTATGCTCCGCTCTATGAAGCCGACCGCCTGAATCATGTTCCGGTGCGTTGGCTCGCCGATCACGCCCCTCACAATTACATCCGGGCCTTCTGGCCATAACGAGGTGTGGAATGCCATATCTGATGGTTCGACCGTTGTTAGGTAATGTTGGTGTCATCCAGCTGTGGGTGGGTGTTTTTGGGTATAAGACAGCCCCGATATTGAACTTTACGTTGAATGAAAAAGCGGTTAGCCCGGAAATAAGTAGTCAGCCTCTGGCTCCGATTCGTGATGATGACTGTCTGAACAAGCGGCCGCTAAGTTATCAGGGGATTTATGAGTTCAGTGTCCAGGGAAATGACAGTGAGCACCGCTTTAATGTGAGCATCCCGCAAGATGGCACATCGCGATTTCTGGCTGTGAAGTCGCTCCCTGCGAAAGTGCCATTTTTGGGTAACAGCTTCAAAATTATGCTGATGTCATGTTACTGCGCGGGTACCGATGCAGTGGGAGTGGGTGATTTTGTGCAACAGATACCGGTACGTCCGGATATGACGCTTTTTGCGGGTGATCAGGTTTATCTGGATCAACCGCCTTTCTTTCACATGCCGGACTCTGCTGAGGAACTCCGAAAAAACATTGCCGCCAAGTACCGTCGAAACTGGTTGTCAGATTTCACCGGGCAAAGGGGGTTACAGAAAGCGTTAACCAAAGCGCCGACATTATGTCTGCCTGATGATCACGAATTCTGGAATAACTATCCCTGGGAACAAGTCTGGAAAGAGGGGACGGGGCCGGAGCCAGGTGCAAATGGGATTAATCATTGGGAAGTTGTCGCAAGAGAGCTGTTACAGGATTTTCAACTGGGAGGCGCTCCTGCTTCCCAACAACCCTGGACGTTTTTGGAAATTGAGCCACTCAGTATGTTGTTCCTGGACACGCGAAGCTATCGACAGAAAAACTTTACCAGCCCGACTGGACTTATGCCTGACAGCGCGTGGAAGGCCGTCGAGAAATGGCGGGATAATCTGTTGGATCACCAAATTAACGGTAAGCCGCTTATCGGTGTACTTGCCACAGGGCAGGCCTTGTTTTGCGAACCAACGGGGTGGTTATTAAACAAAATGGGAGATGCTGAGCTCGCGAACTATACAACACAGTTTGCGAAACTTATGGAATCAATTGATAAGCTTGGTGAGTGTGGTGTACAGGTGATCTTCCTGACGGGAGATGTGCACTGGAACAGAGTGGCTCAAGCTAACCATACCCGGACGAAAAGGACCACTCTGACGGAGGTCATCTGCTCGCCGACCAGTTTGTGTGTGACGCCAGGAGTTGACCTGGCGAATATTGCCAAACACACGGTAGGGGGATTATTCGGTAAAAATTCTGACTGGAAAAGACATTCCGATCCCGATACCCCTCCGAAATATGTTGGTGAAAAAAATCAGTTCAGCCCGTTTGAAAAGTTCTACGGAATGAGAGGCAATCACGTCGCAATTATCGAATTTACTCGTTCAGGTTCAGGGGTAAATATGACGGTGAATTATTATCCCATTACTTATCCAGCGTCTCCTGCCGTTTCTACGAGAACGTATCCGATTATCAACGTTAATACTTAGCTTCTGGAGAATAATAATGGTCATGAATTATGCCCCAGGGTCAGAAAAGAACCCTAAACTGGTTGAGCAAAAACGCGCCGATAATGAGAACAACCTTGAGTGGTTGTTACGTGCCTTTAATGCGCTTAAAGGTAAAGAGCCTTTGGCGCAGTCATACATTTTGCTGCTTGGTGGTACGGATACGTTGTCGTGGCGAATTCGTGCTGGCCAGTCACAGCTGCGCTTTGATATGTTGCCTTCGTATTGGTCTACCTCGGCGCTGCTGTGCGCTAATGCTGAAAATGTGGATAAATCGAAAGTGCTGCATATTCCACTTTTCCAACCCCAGGGAGGTGTTTTTGCCACTGAGCGCAATGGCGTTGTGGAATCACCGGTCTCAATTTTTAAGGATTCTGAGCACTGGAAAAATATCGCATTGATAGCTTTTCCAAAAGCTCAAGAAGACGTACTGAATTCGCTTCCTCATTTTCAGAGGGGACGCAACTATATTGACGCACTTGAGCATATTCTCCGTTGGCTGGCTTTTGCGTGGGGTGTCGCAAGAACTCCCACGCCGATTAATGATGGTATTGGGCTGCCTACCGCCTGCATGCTGGAAAGTTTATATAGTGGTGCGGGGATGGATCTCACCCCAGGGCTGGAAACTCGTGCATCGAGTCCTGAAGCCATCTGGGCTACAGCCTCGCGCTGGTATAAACATTTTGAAAATAATAAGCTGAAAATGCCAAAAGGGCGCTTCTGCACACCCGACAGTTACAACATCAATGATGGGCATAAAAAGCCATCGGGAAGGGCAAACAAGTCCACTGAAGACTAATCCAAAAGCAGAAGCCTGCTATAAAGCAGGCTTCTCTATAATCGCCCTGGGCATGAATACAAAAGTATTTAAACGACTGGAGCAGGAATGTGAAAAAGCCAGAAGCCATCTTGCTATAGTTGAAGGGGTGGGTAAGTGTATGACTAGTCGTTGTCTGCGGGCGGTTATGAACTAAATGAACGACAGACTCAATTTAACATAATATACATTATGCGCACCAATATGTGTTAGAACCATTTAGTAATGTCACTTTTTATCCAGATAGAAACGTCACCTTAGAGTAAGCTAAACTGAATGCAATTCTAAGGGGCTCAACGCATGTTGGTGACCATGTCAGATAAAGAGATCCACCGCCTACCGGTGATACAGGCAGTTTGTGAAAAGCGTCTACGCCGTCGTGATGCAGCATCACAGCTTGGCATTTCAGAACGTCAGGCGCAACGACTTATCAATCGTTACCGAGTTTCTGGTGCTGAAGGACTTGTCAGCCGCAAACGCGGCCAGCCCAGCAACCGCCGGTTGACCGAATCTCTCAAACTACGAGTACTCACGCTGATACGTGAAAACTACAGTGACTTTGGGCCCACACTGGCCGCAGAAAAACTCAGAGAGCGCCATAATATCCGGCTTTCAATCGAGACCGTCCGCAACTGGATGACGTCTGACGGACTCTGGGTCCCGCATGCTCGCCGTAAGTCACGGGTTTATCAACCCCGACATCGGCGTGATTGTCTGGGTGAACTTATCCAGATCGACGGCTCCCACCATGACTGGTTTGAAGGCCGTGCGCCAAAATGCTGCCTGCTGGTCTTTATCGATGATGCCACCGGGCGTCTGATGCATTTGCGGTTCAGCGAGTCAGAAACAGCCTTTGACTACATGCTGGCAACCCGGGAATACATCGAGCAGCATGGGAAGCCGGTATCGCTGTACAGTGACAAACACGCAATATTTCGCGTCAGTGGTCCGGAGAAACGCAATACCACCGTTACCCAGTTCGGACGTGTGCTTTATGACCTGGCAATCGAGCTTATTTGTGCCAACAGCTCTGAAGCTAAAGGCCGCGTGGAACGTGCGAATCAGACACTTCAGGATCGGCTGATCAAAGAAATGCGTCTGGAAGGTATAACCGGCATTGAGGCCGCAAATGCCTGGCTTGCCACTTTCATCGCTGACTTTAACAGCCGGTTTTCACGACCGGCTAAGTTCCCCAAAGATTTGCATCGTCCGGTGCAGGAAAGCCCCGATGAATTAAGAGACATCTTTGCCTGGCATGATGTTCGTACCGTGTCGAAATCACTGACCTTCCAGTACGATAAGATCCTTTATCTCATGGACACCACAGAAGAAAATAGCCGTCTTGCCGGTGAAAAAATTAAAGTACTGGATTATCCCGATGGCACCCTCGCCTTCCTCTATGGGCACCGGAGCCTTAAGTGCCAGGCATTTGATAAGCTGGCCTGTGTCGACCAGGGGCAGATTGTTGATAACAAACGTCTCGGGACTGTACTCCGACTGGCTCAGGTAAAACAGGATGAGCGGGAAAGCGAAGGCAAACGGGAACGAAGCAAAAAATCGCCCAGCCGTAAGGCTCAGGTGCGCATCCAGGAACAGCTCCGGGCTATCAATCCCGTTCTGGCAGACCCGAGCTTGTTTGTGGCAAGTTCAAAGCGATAGAATCGACCATCAGTGCTGCAAAGTACCGGAACAGTGAGTCCCCAAAAGGATACTTGAGATGATTAAATTCCCGACTACAAAGCGCGTTGATTTGTATAAAACTGCTGTCAGCTCTGAGCAATTACATCTAGATCTGGTTGCGGCTCAGGAGTTCATGTTCGATGCCTGGGAAAATGATGACCTGGAAGTTGTGCTGAAACTCATCAGAAAAGCTATCAAGAAATCCCCGCTCTGTGCTGACGCATACTCATTCTACTGCGAGATATCTCAAGAACCTCCTGAGTCAAAAATCGGGAAGCTGGAGACTGCTTTGTACGCAGCCAGCATTGCACTTGGCGAGGATTTTCAGGAGTTCGCAGGACGTTTCTGGGGATTTGTCGAAACACGTCCATATATGAGAGCAAAAGCAGCTTTGGCTGAGGCCTTATGGGAGTCTGGTAATTTTTATCCGGCTATGGCTCATAGCCGCGAAATGCTGAAGCTCAACCCGAACGATAACCAGGGGATTCGTCATTTATTAGCGAACTATTACCTTGAGCTTGAAATGGTGGATGATCTGGCCTTGCTACTGGACGATTATCCTGGGGATATGCGTTCGTTTTTTCAGTATACACGCGCCCTACTCGCCTACCGACAGTCATCCCCGGATGCCGATGATATCGCTAAAGCTGCGATTGATTCTAATAGACACATCCCCGGCTTGTTATCGAAGTGCAGATTACAGATCAAGTCTAACAGTGGATATATCACGTTAGGTGGAATGGATGAAGCCATTTATTATGTGAATCATAATATAAAGCCTTGGATTCGCACCTCTGGCGCAATTGATTGGATTGTAAATAATTCATTAAGTAAAATATAAGGATTTAGTTTTAATGTTTAATCTAATTATGGGCGGAGAACCTGACTATTTTGAACATTGGCCCATGTATGAACGGGTTAGTGGGAGTTGTGATTTTCCTATATCACGTATGTTAGAAGGCACCTCTGATGACATCCGGTTGAAGTTAACGCCTTTGAATGATAAAGCATTATCTTATATTGAGAAATTACCTACGCTTTTTATGTCAGAACTTTATTCCCGAGACAATGTTGAATACATTACTTTGCGACTTGGTGTAATTTCAAATCTACGAACAGTTAACAAAAATGTTGAGTTTGATTTCAGAATCACTCACTCACAAGATGATGTCGTAGTGATAAACAAAGAGTTATATCAAACAGCTTTAGAATTAGGTGCATATGGGCTGAAACGGACTCACTGGGGAATAAAAGCACGTGATTTAAATCAAACATTAGCACTTCTAAATATAACGACAAGAAGTACACCACTTCCTCCTACTGAAGCACTTCCTGATGAAGTTGATAACTACCCAATAATAGATAATGTTCAAAGTTTCATGGCGCGTGTTTTAGAACAAGATCATGAAGAAGATGCAGAAATATTTTATCGTGGACATTCTGATGTATCTTACGAGTTGGCTCCATCAGTTTTCAGGAAAAACAAAAAAGGTAACTTCAAGCATTTGCACAGTGAATCAAATTTAGTCCGTGAAGCCCTAACAGCAAGGCCAACTGAGTTTGTTGATGATAAAACAATGCTAGACAAGTTAGTAAGGATGCAACACTACGGACTACCAACTCGTTTGTTGGATATAACATCAAATCCACTAATCGCTCTGTATTTCGCTTGTTGCGACATTAGTAATAATGAAAATACAAATGAGGTTGATGGACATGTTATTATTTTCAAAACAAAAAGGGATCGTATAAAATTCTTTGACTCTGATACAGTAAGTTGCATATCAAATATATCAATGCTAAGTCAAACACTGAAAGATCAGCTGGATTGTAAAATGGACAAGGAGGCTTTCAATAAAACTGAAGCTTGTCAAAAACTCATACATTACATTAAAGATGAAAAACCTTATTTTAAAGATGTAATTATACCATCAGATTTGGAAAGGTTAATTTTCGTTAAAGGAAGAAATAATAATGAAAGGATGTCATCACAGTCAGGTGCATTCTTATTATTTGGGAATAATGCTGTTTATCCCGATTTAGTTTCAAACCCTGATGATGCTATGCAAGAGTTTAAAGTAGAAAAAATAGTGATCAGAAACAAAGCTAGAATACTTAAGGAACTCGCAAGGTTAAACATTACAGATGCGACAGTTTATCAAGGCATGGAAAGGACAATGAAACTAATTGCGGCCAAATTTTCCGCAGGAGATTGATCTTCATGTGGTTTTTTGACACACTAGCCTGTCGCTACTGGCATTGGTCCCTTGTATGCTAAGCATATGAACTCTGGTGTGTGTTGGACAGGAGCAATTAACCAGTCGTATAGTAAAATTTGAATGTAAAAATATAAAACAAGGAGTTGAGAATGAACCCCATTACTTTGAGTGAAATGAGTGATGAAGATGAAGAGGTAAAAATCATTTCTTCATATGAACCTCAAGATGATGAGATTGCGATCGTTTTTGATAGTTCAAAAATTACTGGAGGTAATGCACTGGATTTTTTCCAGTTCACCAAGCAATCACATTCTAATGTTAAAGTGTACGGAGATTCTAATGGTGTTTCGTACCTGCAATTAAACAGTATAACGTTAGCGTTAGGCACTTTCTTTGCCACATCAGTAATGATACCTTTTTTAGTAAATCTTGTTTCAAATTATATTCAGAAAAAAATTGATAACTTTGGAACTAGAGATATAGACGTTAAAGTCTCTATAATTAAAAAAAATAAATCAGGAAAACATGTGAAATACACTGTTTCTGGAAAAGTAGACGATGTTTTAAAAGTAATTAACAAAATCAAATAAAAATCTATATAGATATTATGAATATTCACGAAAAGTTAAAGCGTTGGATGTGTATTACTCAAGAAGATAGTGCTATTCTTGATTATCTTAATGCTGAGTTAAAAAAAGCTCAATCCTTGAGCTTGAATAATGAATCAAACAGATTGTTTTTATACAAAACAATTTTACTAGCCCATTTAAAATATATTCAAGTCATTAATTTACTTACAAGAGGTGATTTTTATGAAGCATGGGTAGAACTTGAAAGGATAGAAATAGATTTAATACATATTAAAGAAAATAATGAGTTTCTGCCTGAGGTTAATTTCTATGGTGTTAACTTCTTAGCGAGAATGGTATGTAATTGGCAGGCGTTATTCCCATATAAAATCTTCGGTAGTTCTCGTGAAATAATAAAAGAAGTGAAATGTTCAGTATGTAATACAACCCGTAGTTTTATTAATGATTGTGGTCATGTTAAAAATAAACTTTATAATGGAGTTCTTTGCTTTGATGAAGTGATCGATTTTGAATTAATTACTTATGACATAGTTAGTAATCCCGTTAACAAATGTAGTGTTTTTTTCTCCAATGATGGTGATCATTATAACTATTCAACTTTAATTAGTGTTGTCAAATACATACAATCCCCACATCAAATTTTCAATATTACGACCTGGAGATTTAAGGCGAAAGAACATGATGGAGTATTATCGCCAGAAAATATTTGTCCATGTGGAGATTCTTTAAAAAAATATGCAGATTGTTGTTTGCCACGTAATGGTATTTATAAAAAACATATAGATATTTGGTTTCCCTTCCCGTTGAATGTAGAACCTATTTAGAACCAGATATTCAATAACTAAAGATCCCGTTGACACAGATATTTCCATATTAAGATGTTTTCGTTATATTTTTATTCCAGTCTTTCATATTTAACTTTTGCTTTATTAATTGGTTGAGTGGGATAACGCAGCAGTCACATTAATATGATTACATAGGCTGAAAGTGCCCTTTCTATCTTGCACAAAGAGGTGACATTTTAAACTTGCTTTGACAAATATGAATCCATGGGAAATCTACACATTATCTGTTGTTATTGCCCTGGTCATTGAGCCCACTGAAAGTACCTTCCAGACGCTGTTCATCATTTTCCGTTTTCAGGTGGCGTCGCTGGTGCGCTATACCAGTTGTCTTTTGGCACCATCACACTGTTTTCCGGTTGCAATACAAAGTTCGGAGACATGATCTGCACGTTAAATTCATTGAAGACGTCCTGAATATTGCTGTGCAGTTCGTTACGGCCATCTGCCAGTGACACATCCGGCAGCAGTCGTACCTGTAATTCATAAGCAATGTACCAATCCATCAGACTCAACTGTCGCACCAACGGTGGCTGTGAAAGATCGATTCCTTTGGCACGTTTGGCCGCCAGCTCCAACATTGCATGAACCTGACGCCATGGCGTGTCGTAACCAATGGTGACGCCGACAGTCAGGTTAACGCCACCGTTTGTACTTTGCGCACTCAAATTGGTAATTTTACCGCTTACCACGACAGCGTTCGGCACGGTAACCACGTAGTTTTCACGGGTGATAATTTTGGTTGCAAGCATACCAATTTCACTTACCAGCCCCTCGTTATCTGCCACCCGAATCATGTCTCCTTTGCGGAGAGCACGCGAGTAAATCAAAACCAGACCACTCATTGCATGGTTCATCACCCCGGCAGAGCCTAGCGTGAGCATCAGGCCAAAGAAAACACTGATGCCTTTAAAAGCCAGTGAATTGGCCCCGGGCAAAAAAGGATATGCTGCCGAAAGCGCAAAGAGCCACACTACGACTGAAATCAGCTTGCGGGTTGCACCAACCGTTTCAGGATGGATACCGGGCAGTTGCAAACGCCCTGCTTCCACCTGATTGAGTACCATCTTTAACAACTTCAAAATGAAGGCGGTAATAAGGAAGATGATCAGAACAATCAACAGGCCCGGTAACGCTGAGACAATAGACAGCGCGATATCGCGTACCACGCGTACGGACCACTCTCCCAGAGACTCTCCCCAGACGCGCGTCCATGGGAACAGGCTGAAGGTCCAACTCAGCCAGACATAGAGTGCGACAATTCCCAGTAAAATCATCAACAACGCATACAGGCGCGTTTCGATAGCACCGATAAACCGCCGCCAGCGCTGGGGTATCCAGCTTCGATTCTCAAAAATACGCCGGCGATAAACACGTTTGATCCAGCGCCATGAACGGTATGTGCCGTACCAGAACAGCACCAGTGCCAGCAGTCCCGCTACGGTCTTCACCGCCGATAGCGCCAGCCAGCCGCTGTTATACTGATCGCTCAAGGCTGAGCGTTGCGCTTCCATACGCGCCAGTACGCGCTGCGCCGCCTGGTCAAGCGTAAGATCGTCTCCCTCGTCGAGATCGCCTGCTGTCAGTAGCATCACCGGTTTGCCGTTCATTACGATGAGCCGTCCCGGCTGGTTATAACGATTTACTGACACAATCTTTAGCGGTTCGCGAACATCAGCTTCAGTGAAATTTCGTAGCGTATTGCGGATGCGTAACACCCGTTCTTCTGGCGTGGTAAGTCCGAATTTCGCCTGTAGCATGACGATCGGTTGATGGAAAATATAGACCGTGCGGGCACGCTCCTTTTCAGTGGGCTCCTGTCGAGGTTCCGCCGCATGGGAATTCACAAGCACAGAGAAGAGAAAACACGTTAAAAGCGCGAGCACAATCCTGTTCATATTCGCCACCGAAAACGCGAGAATTATCGTTATTTTTCAAAATGCCAAATCAAGGCCGATCGCTTTTTTAGCATAGACCAGCCCTTCACTTACGCAATGATAGATACCCCTTTTTCCGATATCGCACGGATCCAGTCCTCATCGGTATTGCCATCGATAACGATGGTATTCGCCAGAGACACATCGCCAATCACAAACGATGACGCGGTGTTTATTTTTTCCGGTGAGGCCAGGACAACCGTCTCGGCGGCTCTGCCGGAAAATGCACGTTTGATGCACGCTTCTTCAAAATCACCGGTCGTCAGTCCCGCCTCAGGGTGGATGCCGGTCACTCCCATAAAGAACAGATCTGCGTGAATATTTTCGATACCTTCAATGGCACCCGCGCCGACCGCAACAATAGAGTGTTTATACAGGCGGCCACCAATCAGAATCACCTCGACAGAAGGATGATTAACCAGTCCCAGAGCGATACTCGGGCTGTGCGTTACCACGGTGATGTGCAAGTCAGGAGGTAAAAACGTAATCAGTTCGGCGGTCGTTGTTCCACCGTCAACGATCACCACCTGACCCGAAGAGATGAGCTGTGCACCTTTTTGAGCCACCTTTTTTTTCGCATCCATCTTAACAAATTGACGCTCTGCAAACGGAGCAATAGCGGAAGATGACGGTAGCGCGCCACCGTGAACGCGCTGTAAACGCCCTTCTGCCGCCAGCTCACGTAGATCGCGCCGTATAGTGTCTTCAGAGACATCGAAGAGAATGCTGAGTGCTTTCGACTGAACCTGCCCTTCGGCTTCGAGCTTTTCAATAATCAATTGTTTTCGCTGACTGGTGAGCATTAGGATTCCTGGTGTTGCATGTTTAATCTTGAAGTTGCACGATAATGCTGGTTATGATGATTACTTTACGTAAGGAGGAACAATCGTGCAATCAAAACGTGCAGATGTACGCATTATTGACAGTGAAACGCTGTCAAATAACTGGTATGTCCTTAAAAAATATACCTTTGACCTGCAGCGCCGTGATGGCGAATGGCAGCGGCAAAACCGTGAAGTTTATGACCGGGGTAACGGCGCGACAATCCTGCTCTACAACCGTGAGAAAAAGACGGTGATCCTGACCCGCCAGTTCCGTTTTCCTGTATTTATCAACGGCCATGAGGACGATTTGATCGAAGCCGCTGCCGGGTTGCTCGATAACATGGATCCAGAGAGCCGCATTAAAGCAGAAGCGGAAGAAGAAACCGGGTTTAGCGTTTCATGCGTGCAGAAAATCTTTGAAGCGTATATGAGCCCGGGATCCGTCACGGAAAAACTCTATTTTTACCTTGCCGAGTACCATCCGAAAGACAAAACCAGCTCAGGCGGCGGGCTCAAGGCTGAGGGCGAAGATATCGATGTACTCGAAATGACGCTGGAAGAAGCATTACAGGGCATTGAAACGGGTAAGATTGTCGACGGGAAAACCATCATGCTGCTTTACCATGTTGCACTGAAAGGCATTTTGTAATTTGCCTGAGTCATGACACCTGCCACTGTGCAGGTGTCTGCCTGTGCTATTCTTGCAAAAAAAGGCAAAACGGAGATCTGACAATGGCTGACTGGAACCCTTCTCTTTACCTGCAATATGGTGCAGAACGAACGCGTCCTGCCGCTGAACTGCTCGCCAGAATTCCACTGGATGACGTCACCTCCATCGTTGATCTGGGCTGCGGGCCAGGCAACAGTACTGCCCTGTTACAGCATCGCTGGCCATCGGCACATATCACTGGGGTTGATAATTCACCTGCGATGCTGGAAGAAGCACGCAAGGCGTTACCTGACTGCCATTTTGTTGAAGCCGATATTCGCCAGTATAAGCCCGGCCAGCCGCTGAGTCTGATTTACGCTAATGCATCGCTGCAATGGATCCCTGACCATTACGATCTCCTGCCTCACCTTGTTTCTTTGCTTATGTTAAATGGCGTGCTGGCGATCCAGATGCCTGACAACTGGCTCGAACCCACCCATGTGGCGATGCGTGAAGTGGCGCTGGAGCAAGATTATCCCGATCGTGGTCGTGAACCGTTGCCCGGCGTACATGCCTATTTTGATATTTTGTCAGAAGCCGGTTGCGACGTAGATATCTGGCGGACAACGTATTTTCATAAAATGAGCTCTCACCAGGCCATTATTGACTGGGTCAGCGCCACCGGTTTGCGCCCCTGGCTGCAGGAGCTGAATGAGAGCGAGCAGAAACATTTTCTGAAACGCTACCATGAACTACTGGTAGAGCAGTATCCGCTCCAGGAAAACGGGCAGATACTGCTGGCTTTTCCACGGCTGTTTATTGTTGCTAAACGTCAACCCTGATGGCTTATGAGCGGGCTTCTTTGAGCAGCTGTTGAATGACCTTCTCTTGCTGTTCATAGTTGCCTTCGCCAAAAGAGGTGTAGCGTAACTGCCCTTTCGCATCAAAATAGTAATGTGCGGGCCAGTACTGGTTGCCGAAAGCATTCCAGATTTGATAGTTGTTATCGGTCACAACCCGATAGGGCAACTGCCACTTATTCACCGCATTTTTTACCGAGGAAAGCGGTTTTTCCCAGGGGTACTCGGGCGTGTGGACCCCAATCACCACCAGACCCTGTGACTGGTATTTTGTCGCCCAGTCACGCACATGCGGGAGCGTATGCTGGCAGTTGATACAGTCCCATGTCCAGAAATCGATCAGCACTACCTTACCGCGCAGCGATTCAGACGTGACACTGTCACCATTTATCCACCCTGTTCCACCGCTTAACGAAGGTAACTGACTGCTGGGCTCAGCCATCACGACTGGCTGAAGCTTCACCGGTGTGGTTGCCGGTTTTGCCAGATTCAGCAACGATGTTTCCAGATAGTCGGCAACGCCGTTAGCGCCTTTCAATATGGATGTTACGCTTGTTGCATTCAAAGCCACAGCCGCTAGCATCACGCCCCCCGCAGCCTTGCGTAATCTCTCCATCAGCGCCGACTTTGCTCTCAGCGGTGCCATCAGTTTTCGCCCACCGATAATAAGCAATCCCAGCATCAGCGCGCATCCGCTGCCATAGGCGGCCAGCAGAGCCCCTGTCGCAATGGCTGAATTCCCCGCAATATTAATGCTGAAAATGGCGCCCAGAATCGGTCCGGCACAGGGAGACCAGAGCAACCCCACGGCTAGTCCGGCCAGAAAAGCCGATGCTATACCGCGCGTTTGCCCGCTTCGGGTATTGAGGGCATTTCCCACGCTGACGGCAGGCTGCGCAATACGCCGGGCAAAGGACGGAGAGATTAAGCTCAGCGCGGCGATAGCCAGAATGACAAGCGCGACCCAGCGCCCGATAATGGTTGCCTCTGCAATCCACTCGCTGGCGACGGTGACGGCCATCGCCACCAGGGTGAACATCACGATCATCCCCGCAAAGAGCGCCAGAATATGTCGTCGTTGCCCCTGAAAGCCGGCGAACAGGAGCGGAATAACCGGGAGCGTACATGGACTGAGCAGGCTTATCATCCCACCTAAAAAAGCGATTATCAGAAACATAGTGACCTCACATGACAGATGCTGCAACGCTGCAGTGAGGCTATTTCATCGTACCGATGTGTTCAGGATATGTGTAAAACCTGAGGTTTTGTCTGGCTCTGTATCTGTCTCCCTGAGAGATACAAAGCCGTACAATTAGCGTCGAGGCAGTGCAATGGAGACGTCGAGCCCTCCCTCTGCGCGGTTTACCAGCTTCAGCTTTCCTTCGAGTTGGGCGGTGAGCTGCGCGGCAATAGCCAGACCAAGCCCGGTTCCGCCGGTGTCACGGTTGCGCGATGTTTCAACCCGATAAAAAGGCTGCAACACGGCCGCGAGCTCGGCCTCGGGTATTCCCGGCCCACCGTCCATGATGTGAATGACCACCTCTTCGGTAGACGAATCATCTATAGCGATGACGGCACGCTCGCCGAATTTCAGAGCGTTATCCAGCAAATTAGTCATCACCCGACGAAGCGCCTGCGGGCGCGTAACAACGGGTAAACGAGCCTCGCTTGCCTGAAACTGCACGTTTTTACCGATGTCCTGATAATCGCACGCTATGCTATTTACCCACGCGTTCAACTCCAGTTTCAGCGACGTCTCTTCCAGTGATTCTGATGAACGGGCATATGCAATCCCCTCCCGCACCAGACGCGACATGTTATCAAGGTCATTTAATAGCTTGTCGCGAAGCTCAGGTTGTTCTGCCATTTCGACACGCAGTTTCATGCGTGTTATTGGAGTCTGGAGATCGTGAGAAATGGAGGCGAGGATCTGCGCGCGGTCTTTGATATAGGACTGGATGCGAGCCTGCATTGCATTGAAGGCATGCGCTGCTCGTTGTACTTCAACCGGTCCCTTCTCTTTCATGGGGGCATTTGCAGAAGGATCCAGCGTATTTACCGCATGGGTAAATTGTGAAAAAGGCCGTATCACCTGTCGTACCGCGATCCAGGAGCAGGCAGCAAGGAGCAAAAGTTGCAGGATGAGAACAACAGGTAGCCAGCTTGCGACCGGCGGCATTCGGGGGATCAGGTCAATGGTCAGCGGCGAGCCATCGTGCAATGTGAGATGTGCCTGAATATGGGAAACAGAACCTGGAACCGCGGTAAAACTGAGCGGATAGTCAGCCGCGAGGGTCTCTTTTAACGTTCGGATGGCATCCTGAGAACGCTTATCCGTCGGCGCGGCGCCAGGCTCACCTGCACCGAGGATATAACGATAGTTACCCCGTTCAAGTCGCGGAAGCCAGGCCGCGCGTTCACTGGCGGGTAACCGGTCTAAAATGGCCAAGCTGGTTGCAACATCGTATTCCAGATTACCGAGCATCACCGTGCGGGCACTGTGCATTCGTTCAACCATGACCAGCGTCATACTCAGGGCGTTGGCCAGCAAGAGACCCGCAAGCACAATGATCAGCAGTCGGGCAAGCAGTGAGCGTGGCCAAAGCGTCATTCATTAACCTCTTTGATTGTCACGGGCATGGTAAAAACATAGCCTTCACTGCGCACGGTTTTAATATAGGCAGGCGTGCGTGCATCTTCATTCAGACGCTGGCGAACCCGGCTTACGAGCAAATCGATAGAACGTTCAAACAGTTCGGCGTCTCGCCCTTGCGTCAGGTTGAGCAACTGATCCCGGGAGAGAACACGTTGAGGATGGTCGAGGAATACGCGCAGCAGGCGATACTCCGCCCCGCTGAGCGCCACGATCACCCCTTCCGGGTCAATTAAGTGGCGGGCGACGGTATCCAGTTGCCATTCGCCAAACGTCACCAGTCGTCCTGCCTCGGTCACCTGTAAATTGGGCGGCATTGTGCGAAACCGCCGCAAAATTGCTTTGATACGTGCCAGTAGCTCACGGGCGACAAACGGCTTCACAACGTAATCATCCGCCCCCATTTCCAGTCCCAGGATCCTGTCCGTCTCTTCGCTGCGCGCCGTCAGCATCAGGATGGGCAAATCTTTGTGTTTGCCGCTGCGAAGCTGTCGGCACAGGGTGAGTCCATCATCACCGGGCATCATGACATCCAGCACTACCAGGTCGATATGCTGTTTATCCAGCACCGCACGCATCTCTTTACCGTTTGCCGCACCGGTCGCGCGATAACCGGACTTAATGAGATAGTCGACAATCAGTTCACGAATATCCCTGTCGTCATCGACGACAAGGATATGATCAATATGCTCCACCGAACTCTCCTGAATGAGGGGTAACGTATTGAAAATAGCACATATCACAGCTTATCAGCGTCGATAACCGCCTTGACGAAATCCTGTGGATCTTCCTGAGGAGGGTTGTGCCCCACGGTTGCGCCGAAGGTGCGGTGCTCATATTTACCGGTAAATTTACCTGCATAGGCCTGCGGTGCCGGGTGCGGCGCACCGTTATTTCCGCCTTCAATGGTAATGGTCGGGACGGTAATATTCGGCAAAGTCGCCAGTTTTTGCTCGTAGCTGTCGTATTTACGCTCCCCTTTTTCCAGCCCTAAACGCCAGCGATAGTTGCTGAGCGTCACCGCGACGTGATCCGGGTTATCAAGGGATTTGGCGCTGGCGTTAAAGGCTGCATCGCTAAATTTCCAGTCAGGCGATGCCTGCGACCAGATTAAGCGCGCGAAATCATGCGTGTTTTTGGCATAGCCTTCAGCACCACGCTCGGTGGCGAAATAGAACTGATACCACCACTGCTGTTCGGCTTTTGGCGGCAACGGTTGTTTGCCAATCTGCTGGCTGCTGATGAGATATCCACTCACCGACACCAGTGATTTAACGCGCTCTGGCCAAAGCGCCGCAACGATATCCGCCGTACGGGCACCCCAGTCGTATCCCGCGAACACCGCCTGTTTGATATTCAAAGCGTCCATCAGGTTAACAATATCTTTCGCCATCGCCGAAGGCTGGCCGTTGCGCGGCGTTTTTGCAGACAGGAAGCGCGTGGTGCCGTAGCCGCGCAGAGAAGGCACAATCACCCGGTAGCCTTTGGCCGCCAGCGCAGGCGCTACCTCGGCGTAGCTGTGAATATCGTAAGGCCAGCCGTGTAATAAAATGACCGGTTGACCATTTTTGGGGCCGATGTCGACATAACCGACATTCAGATCGCCGGCGTTAATTTGCAGTGGATGATCAAAAGCTGACGCGAAGTTTGTGCCGGTGGCTTCGGCCTGACAGGACATCACCGTGCCAAGAGAAACGGTCAGTGCGAGGGTTGAGTACGCGAGTTTGCTGAACATGTTGGTATCTCCGGTTGAGTACATTTCACGGGGATATAACAACACCTCAATGTATAGCGGATATGTGCGAAAGCGGGTTTATTGCAAGCCTGTGTATGTATCCCGGGCGCTGATACAGTGTGATACAAACACAGGCGTTACAGATTTACAGGGAGAGGCGATAGCGGACGTAATCGTCAGCTTCACCATATTTATCATAGAGTTTACGCGCCGGATTGTTCTCCCGGGTGACCCAGTATAGTTTTGACCACCCTTCCCGTTTGCCTTCCTCTATCAGAGCATCAATGAGCGCCTTTCCGGCTCCCGCCCCGCGCTCGGTGGCATCGACAAACAGATCTTCCAGGTAACAAATGGGCGCTGTCGACCAGGTTCCTTCGTGCAGAATGCACATCGCAAAACCGATGACCTTTTCGTTCTTCTCTACTACGCGGCAGAACATCTGTGAACGATCTGATAACGCCCTTTCCCATGTCGATGCGGTCACAGACTCCTCGAGGAAGCAGTCATAAAAATGGGTATAGCCATCCCACAGGGGACGCCATTGAGAATAATCATCTGCGCGTAAAGCTCTTACCGTGACAGCCATGTATTCCCTCGTATTACAAAGAGTTCGCCATTATCAAAACCCGACTTAGTTTTCGGTAACGTCACAACACCTCTTTAACGGATTTTTAGCCGCATTTCACGTGCCAGCCTGGCAAGACGCTGAGTACGACAATACAGCGTAAACAGCACAAAACCACTGCTATTCATCACTACCCGACAAAGTAACAGTGCGGAGAATGCGATGACTAGTGGCCAAATACTTCCGTCATGGGAAAGCAGAAGATATAGCGTCTGAACGAGGGTTAGTACCAGCATAACTATGAACAGCGTCATAAACCCCAGCAATCCCGACGTTGCCCCTCGTGCCAGAAGCGCGCTTATAACAATGAGCGCGCCTGTCATTATTAATGATGGTACGAAAAAGCTCAGTGCATGATTTAATGGAGATAACCCCTGCATAGTATGGAGAAAAGGCAAAAGGTTAAACGCAAACACCACTAAAAACAGAGGGAACAACGTGGCTACCGGGTAAGGATTTTGACGCGGCAACTCGCTAAGGGGACGAGAAAAATACTGTTCCATCTCGGGAGTGGAATAGTTCAACAAACGAGGATCACGACGAGCAATAGCTTCCTCTATCTCTCTGCCATGCTGCAGAAGATCCAGGAAAACCCGTCCGGTTAAAAAACTCAGAAACCTCATCAGAATACCGCCAGCGACTGGATGGTACCGATAATGTATTTACCGGTCCGTGGTATGTTACTGGGCGCTGCAACAACTCCACTGACTGCACTCCCAGCCAGAGCCGCGGCACTTGTGACCACTTGTCCAAGTTGTCGAGTGAGTTCTATCTGAACCGGTCCGGTAGGAAAGCGTTTCGGATAAAGACCTGCGCGAATAAGAGCTTTAATCTCTTTGTTACTTATACCCGGGTTTTGTGCGCGAATTATCAATTCGGTCAAACGAGCGCGATCCTGACGAGGATAGTTTTTCAACCACTCAGTGGCTTTCAAAGAAGATATGGATTTCATTGCACGCCAGGTGGTAATCGCTTCTTTTAATGCACCTCCGGCACTTGCTAACGAAATTAAATCCAGTGATGTAGAGGTTGCTACGTACCATTCTTGCGTATCGAGCCAGGCAACATTTCCGCCACCGTTTTCAACCAAATCATAGATACGATAAAGACCATTAACACATTGCAACCCAGTGGCGATGGTACCAGCGTAGCCAATAGCCACTAAGACGCCACTGCCTCCTGCGGTAATAGGTGTTGCTGCAGTGCCCGCAAGCATCACGCCTCCAGTAATGATCATCGCACCACATGAAAGTACTGTTGATGCTAGCTCAGTTCCCATGGATGTGGATGTCACTGCATCAGTCAAGGATTTACCTACGATAGAAGCGGATGGCTGGGATGTTGCTTTAGTTACAATAACATGGGTTACAATGCCACTTTGCCCATTAGCATGACGTTGCCCAGATCGAACCAGGTAGCGTTGAGCACCGTCAGAATAAATGATCCCGGCCTTAGCAAATTCGCGATTACAGTCCATAGCGGAACCTAGCGCGTTGAAATCAAAATCTGCAGCCCCAAGCCCTGCAATGCGTGCAAAATCATAGCCGGGGAGATTTCTCTCAGGGTTCATTCCAGGCAAAACCATACAATACTCCTTTTGCGTGTGGATAAGTTGAACTCAACCTATCTGACTGTAACCGTTCGGAATGCAAAGCAAAATTTTGGTAGTAAATTACTTATAACGCAACCAAATAGAATGTGATAGAAGTGAAAATATCAGAACCCAAACAAAAGCATAACGCTTAAATATGGAGATCCGCGGATGACGATACCGACTCTCACGACAGAACGCCTATTGCTAAAACCGTTGGTTGCCGAAGATGCCGTCCAGATACAGAAGCTTTATCCGCGCTGGGAGATCGTCCGCTATATGGTCTCTTCTGTACCCTGGCCCTACCCGGATAACGGCGCGGAAAACTATGTCAATAATGTGGCGCTGCCGGATATGGCAAAAGGAATTGCCTGGTTCTGGAGCATCCGCCGTCGCGACGTTCCCGATGAACTGATGGGCATTATCTGCCTTTACGATGTCGAAGATAATAACCGTGGTTTTTGGCTGGATCCGGAGTTTCAGGGTCAGGGATTTATGCGTGAGGCCAGTATTGCAGCAACGGATTATTGGTTTAATACACTGAACAAGTCGGTATTGCGTGCGCCAAAAGCCGCTGCAAATAGCCGCTCCCGACGTATTTCGGACAGTAGCGGCATGCGGCTTATCAGGACAGAAAAGAAAGCGTACGTCAGCGGAATACTGGATTCTGAGCTGTGGGAGATCACCCGCGACGAGTGGAACGCCCGTCAGGTCAGCTGATAATGTTTATCCGGCATCAGCCTGTCAGGAATAGTCTCTTCATCGTTCATCTGCAGCAGATCGCGTTCCATCATGTTGCAGATGGCGTCCAATGGCAGGTCATTATTTTCTGTACCAAACGGGTCTTCCAGTTCTTCCGCCAGTGCATCCAGCGAGATGAAAGTGTAAGAAATCAGCGCAGAGACAAACGGCGTCATGTAATGCAGGTCCACAACCAGCGCGAACGGCAGCATGATGCAAAACAGATACACCGTACGGTGCAGAATTAACGTATACGCAAACGGCACTGGGGTCGTCGCAATACGCTCACACCCAGACAGAACGATGGACATGTCGTTCAGACGGTTATTCAGACTGTGGAAAAGAATGTCTGATAGTTGTCCGTTACGACGTCGAACAGCCAACCACTCTCCCATGATCAGCAAAATACGGTTCGCCGGCGAGTTGGCTTCCATCACTTTTTTTAAATCATCTGCGGCAAGATAGCGAGAGAACTGACCGGCGTTCATTTCCCGGCGCAGGGTCATGCGTAAACAGTTGGCGAAGGCAATCTGCAGGCGGACAAATTCACCCAGATACTTATCGTCTGGTAGGGTGTTTTTTACCTCGCGAAACAGAGAGCGGGCCGCTATCATCAGTTGCCCCCAAAGCAGGCGAGCTTCAACGTAGCGCGAATAACAGGCGTTGTTTCTGAAACCTAAAAAGATAGCGATCGCCACGCCGAGAATGCTAAATGGCGCAACCGTAAATTTGATGCCGAGAGAGGTATACCACGGTAGCATCACGATCACGGCGATAGATAACAGGAAGTTAAGTAATAGTCGGGTATAGATTTTAGGCAGTACTGAGCCATGCCAGACAAAAATCATTTGCAGCCAGTGCTGCTTAGGACGAACAATCATAGTGAGTTTCAGAAAAGAAAAGAGCGTGGTTATTAAACGTGATCCCCCACACGGTTGCAAGCATGTTAATGGAACATTGAATTTTCACACCTGTTTAGCTTTAACCGCACGGTGCTGCATCTGAATTTTAAAACAGGCATAATAGTATGTTGTAACTAAATGGCGTTATTATTAAACCCGGCCGAAGCCGGGTAACGTCCTTAGCAAAGCGGTTTTACCGCTGAGCGCATTCCTTTCAACAAAATGGCATCAAGATCCAGTGTCACCTGGTCTACGAGGCCACGAACCTGAGTGAGATCCTGCTCCCAGTGCTCACTTACGCTCAATACCGCCTGCACCAGCTCACGGGTACTGATCTGCTTATCGTGATGCTGCGCCCACAGCTGTTGATAACGTTCGAGCCAGTGTGCATCATCCTGCACCGGATAGCGTTCCCCGTTACGCTCTGCACGATAGAACGCCATCAGTGCCGCTAAGGCAAATGTCAGGCGTGCAGGTAATTTACCTGTCGCTTTCTGCCCTGCCAGCAGCTGCGGCAGTATACGAGTGCGATATTTGGTCATGCCGTTGAGCGCAATAGAGAGCAACTGATGCCTGATGTAAGGATTACGGAACCGACCTGTTACCGCGCTGGCGAAAGATTCCAGTTCATCACGCGGTAGATCCAGAACAGGAATAATTTCCTGATAAATCGCTTTCTCGACGAAGGCGCAAACGTCGCTATCATTCATCGCCTCACCTACCGTATCCAGCCCTGCCTGAAATGCCACCGGCACCAGCGCCGTGTGTGCACCGTTCAGAATCGCGACTTTTCGCTCTTTGTATGGCTTGATGTCATCAACAATCAGCACATTTAGCGGGTATTTATCCAGGCAAAGCTCACGGGCAAGGGATGCCGGTCCCTGAATGACAAATAAATAGAAATGTTCAGCCGTATCCAGGAACCCATCGTGATAACCCAGCTCAGCTTCCAGCGTGGCCACTTCGTCACGCGGATAACCGGTCACAATACGGTCGACCAGCGTCGAACAGAAGCTGTTGGCCTCGTTCAGCCAGCGGATAAAAGCGGCAGGCAGCGCCCACTCTTGCGCATAGCGCAACACCAGTTCACGAAGTGCATCTCCGTTGTAGTCAATCAATTCACAGGGAATGATTATCCAGCCTTTGTCTGGCGCGCCGTTGAAGTGACTGAAACGCTCAAACAGCAGTCGCGTCAGCTTCGCCGGGTAACTCACTGCGGGGGCATCTTCAAATCTGTCACCGGCGTGATAACTTATCCCGGCTTCGGTGGTATTCGAGAAAACAAAGCGCATATCCGGGTTGTGAGCCAGTTTCAGGAACTCATCATACTGGCTATAGACGCTGATCTCCCGGTTAACGGAACGGATAAGACGGGCATCGCTCACCGCCTCACCCTGCGCATTCAGGCCACGAATAATCGTGGTATACAGGCCATCCTGTGTGCTAAGCGACGGCGGGAAGTCACTTTGAATAGGACGAACGATAACCACACCAGCGTTAAGATCGGTATGTTCATTTAACAAATCGAGTTGCCAGTCGACGAACGCACGCAGGAAATTGCCTTCACCAAACTGAATGATACGTTCAGGATATTGCGCACCGGGAAAATCACGACGGTTGAGAGTGTCCACTTTAGGTTCCTTTTATAATTAGTCATACAGCCTGATAAGATTGGTACGATAACTTATCAAAACCTGACGACCAGAAACCCTGTTTTGATCAATCCCGGTGCAGTTGTGCAAAATAATTACAGGAACTTGTAGAACACGGACGTGGCCGTCATGGCACCGTCCGGCATAAGAGCATAGCGTGGGATCTCGCCGACCTTTTGCCAGCCAGCGCGCTGGTAAAACGTCTCGGCGCCGCTGCCTGCGGAAGTATCAAGCACCAGCACGGAAATGCCTCTGGTTCTGGCCTGAACTTCAAGCGCTTCCATTAGCGCCATCGCGGCCCCTTTCCGACGCGCTTTCTCATGAACCAGCAGCTTCGCTACATCGGCGCGATGCGGCTGGTTTTCCGGCTGGTCTGTGATTAACTGCACCGTTCCGATGATGCCGTCCTGCGGGTCGACACAGGCCAGCACGAGGCGCTCATTGCGCCCTACGCTTTCAGCAATACCGCGCCAGAAAGAGCGGCCCTTCTCCAGACTAAAGGGAAACATAAAGCTGACGGATGCGCCGCCGTTGACACAGTTTTCGAGGATCCCGGCCAGGGCATCAATATGGGTGAGAATGTCTTCGCGGGTGAGGCTTTTGATTTGCAGTGAGGTATTCATTGTTATTCCTTACGTTGAATACGCTCACTGTGCATTTAACATCTTCTTAACGCAAACGGATCGGACATAGGCTTTTGTTATGTCACCGGGCGCGCTGGCGCTGCTGTTTCATGGCATACATCTTTTCATCAGCATCTTTTAACCACTGCTGCAGGTCGTTGCCGTTATGATCGAATTCACTTAGCCCCCATGAGAAGTGAAGCGACCAAGGGTGTAACTTGCGGGCGTTATAGTTTTCTACCTGCTCGACGAGGTACTGCATGGCAATCCAGGCGCCCTGCTCATCCGTATCCGCAAACAGCACGGCGAACTCGTCCCCGCCAAAACGAACCAGCAGATCCGCTTCACGGAAAGAAGCACGCATCAGTTGCGCCATGGCTTTCAGCGCCTTATCCCCCTCTTCATGCCCGAAGCGATCGTTAATTTCCTTAAAGCGATCCAAATCCAGCCAGCCGAGCGTCAGCGGCTCGGCCCGGCGCCGGGCAACGGAAAGCGTGAAACGCACGAGTTGATTAAAACCCCGACGGTTGAATAGCCCGGTTAATTCATCCGTGGTCGCCGCGCTGATGGCAGCAAATTCATCTTCCGCCAGTGCGCCAAGGTCTCCCAGGACAGCAAGGTCGGCGTCAGAAAACTCCCGGGGAGCGTAATCAATCAGGCACAGTGAACCAACGCTTGCGCCGTCACGCAGGCGCAGCGGGAAGCCCGCGTAGAAACGAACACCGGGTTCGCCTGCCACCAGCGGATTATCAGCAAAACGATCGTCCTGTAGCATATCTCCCACCACCAGCGGCGCTTCGGTAAGGATCGTATGGCCACAAAATGAGATGTTACGTGGCACACTGCCGGGTGCCTGCCCATCGGCTGATTTAACGATCAGGGCATGTTCATCAATAAGATTGACCATCGCAAGCGGCACCTGGAAGAATCGCTTTGCCAGTCGTGTTAAGCGGTCAAACGATGGGGAACCGTCAATCTCGAGCAAACCAGACTCACGCAGTGAGTTAAGACGTTCCGTTTCATTTTCAGGGATTGCAGGTGCTTTCATAATGTCTCCTGACGTAAAGCGTTACTCAAAGCGTAGCTTAAACAGGGACATTGTCAGTGTTCTAACATCCTGCTAAGTCGCTTACTATTCACGTCAATGCCTTATGACGATTAACGCAGCTATGTTTCACTCCCGGAGGTCGCGGCAATTTGCTCGTCCGACACCCGGGCGCTGGTACGATTTCGACCCGCTTTTTTTGAACGATAGAGATGATCGTCCGCTTCGGCCATCAGTTTGTTGAAGACCTCAGTCAACTGCCATGACTCAGCCTTGCCACTCCCCAGGCCAATACTGACCGTCAGATGGAGCGCTTGCTGACGCCATGTAAAAGGGTGACTGGAAACAGTGGACCGGATACGCTCAGCCAGTTCAAAACCATTCTGTGCGTCGCCAGAATTTACCACCACCGCGAACTCTTCTCCGCCCATTCGCGCCACCATCCCATCTTCACCAACGACTTCCTGAACCTGCTGGGCGAACGACGCGAGCACACGATCACCGCACTCATGGCCGTAGTTATCATTAATGCTTTTGAAGTAATCAATATCCAGCAGCATGACGGTCAGAAAACGTGAATGGCGGTGCGTTTCTTCACGCTTTAACGCCTCATAAAGGCCGGAACGCGAGTAAACCTGCGTTAAAAAGTCGTAATCCGCCCTGAGAGAAACCTGGCGAATCAGGGAATTAATCGCTGCCATGCTGACGGATACCATCACCGGGCAGATTGCCATTGTGGCGATCCCCAGACGGGCTGAAAACATCATCGGCGTCGTAAACGGCGTCGCCACGGCAATATTAATAATCGAGTTGGCGACCAGAATGATTTCAGTCGCGCCCGTGATAAACGTCAGCAGACAGGTCGCAGGCAATGAGTAGCGAACCGCACACCAGATAAGCGCTGGAAGAGGAAATGAGAGACTCCCCGCCCCGCCAATCACCACCGATGCAACCACCGAGACGATCAAGGCAATCACCGGCAAGAGCTGTTCAAGACGTAACCTGAATTCACGCAGGGGCATACGTAACGTGAGCATACAAGGCACAACAAGCACGCCGGTTGAGAATTGTTCGCTAAACCAGTCGGCAAACAGCGGCCAGAAGGTGTGACTATCAATCCCCACTGACCCCACCGCACCGAGCAACGCACAAAGCAGCGCGGCAATCAGGCAGTAGTTAAACAGACGTAACGCGTTGAGCGGGTCGGGGGTTTTCTTCATTAACCGTCTGTCGCGCTGAACCAGCACGGCGACAACAACGATAAAGATCATATTAGACAGATTAATCACCACTGAGGCCATTCCCCAGTTGGTCGTCACTGCGTCGTACGTCAGCATAGCAACATACGACACCGCGTAATAATGCAGGCGATTCAGATAGACATAACGGGCAAAGATCCCCGCCATGACGCCATTCAGCGGCCAGAACAGCGACAAAGCCTCAATCAGCCGTAATTCCGCCCCGACAAAATAGAACAAGGAGGTGAGAATAAAAATCGCCAACGCATTTCGCAGCGGCGTATCGGGTTGGAACAGCCTGAAAGCGGTAAGAGCAGAACGCATTAAATATCATTCCATATGTTGCTTATGGCAATTACTGCGGTCGTCAGCATGATCGGGACTAACTTAGGATGCATCTATAACACAATTACAACGGGATCATAACTCGTCAAATTTAGGTGTTCATCTGGAGCACCAGCCAGTGGTGGATCACGCTGACGATATAATGCTGTTGCTGCGCCGTAAGCTGAACACCCTGCGGAATGTTATGCCATTTTGCCAGACAACCCCGACAACAGGTGGCCGTAGCATGTTGGGCAATAAACACCGGGTGACCACGCATCGGTGTCTGTTTGCCATCATTTACCGGCAAGGCCGGAGCAAGGCGCTTTTCTACAAAGTCAGCGGCATGCCGATCGATGGTTTCGGCACCTTTGTCCCAGCAGTACTGTCTTTCCCTATCACCTAAGCGAAAGCGCGAACGAAAAGTCGATCGCGCCAGGCGGGAAAAGAGAGGGTCAAGGTCAGGCATCAGTACACGGAACGCCCAAGACGCTGGGTCAGTTTTTCCAGAACCGCCACACCGGCAAGTGAATTCCCCGTTTCATCCAGCTCCGGGCTCCAGACGGCAATCGCCATTTCATGAGGCACAATTGCCACCACACCGCCGCCAACGCCCGATTTTGCCGGGAGGCCGACGCGCCAGGCAAACTCGCCAGCGTTTTGATACATCCCGCTGGTTGCCATCAGCGCATTAATCTGACGCGCCTGCAGAGGCGAAACCACCGGCTGGTTAAGATGCGGAGCGTGCCCCTGGTGCGCCAGGAACAGGAATGTCTGAGCCAGCTCAACGCAGCTCATTTTCAGGGCGCAGTAATGGAAATAATTTTGCAGAACAGTCGCCACGTCATTATGGAAATTGCCGAAGGATTTCATCAGCCAGGCGATGGCGGCATTGCGGGCGGAGTGTTCAAATTCCGAGCGCGCAACCACCGGATCGTAGGCGATATCGTCTACGCCTGAAAGCTGGCGAACAATCTCAAGCATTCGCTGACGCGGCGCGCTGAGGCGGCTTTGCAACATGTCGCAGACCACCAGCGCCCCGGCATTGATAAAGGGATTTCGCGGTTTACCCTGTTCGATTTCAAGCTGCAGCAGTGAGTTAAAAGGCTGGCCGGAAGGATCTTTACCCACGCGCTGCCAGATCTCGTCACCTTCATACTGGCGCATAGCTGCAACCAGACTCAGCACTTTGGAAATGGACTGAATGGAAAAACGTTCAGTTGCGTCGCCTGCCTGGTATCGCTGTCCGTCCAGGGTGCAGATAGCGATGCCAAGTTTATTCCCGCTGACCGAGGCAAGGGCCGGAATGTAGTCGGCAACTTTCCCCTTTCCAATTAACGGACGAACCTGCGCCAGAATCTCGTCCAACATCTCATTATGGATGACCGCAGCCACACTTTGCTCCTTGCCCTCAGGCTAAAACGGGCTGCGAGTATAACAGAGGCTAATGTATTGCGTCAGGCGCTAAGACGAAAACGCGAAACCGCCTGCAATAAAAGATCGGATTGCTTTTGCAGCCGCACTGAGGAATCCGAGGCGTCAGAGACCAGTAAATCCGTCTGACGGGAGACCTGATTAAGCGCCTGCAGCTGGCTCGTCATCCGATGAATACTCTCTCCCTGACTGAGCGTGGCGGCTGAGATCTCATTCAGCAAACTACTTAAATTCCCCACCAGACCGGTGACCTGCTGCAAGTTCTCCTCCATCAGGTTAACGGCGCGGGAACCGTCTTCAATGCCCTGCAAAGAGCGATTGATTAGCTCCTGGATAGTCTGCGTCGAATGACTGCTCTTTCTGGCCAGCAGTCCGACTTCCCTGGCGACAACGGCGAACCCCCGCCCCTGGTTCCCGGCATGGGCAGCCTCGATGGCGGCATTCAGCGCCAGGATATTGGTCTGAAACGCCACGCTGTCGATCATTGCCACGATCCCGCGCATCTCTGAGGATCGGTCGACGATCGCCTGCATAGAGGCATTAACGGCAGACATCATCCGATCTCCGCCAACTACCGCCTGGCGCGCTTCATCAGCCCGCGAGCTGGCGAGTCTGGCGTAACCGGTGTTCCCTTCTACATGCGTTTCCAGTGCCGCAATATGCGCCGTTACGTCCTCAAGCTCTTTCGCCTGACGTGCCGACTGCTGATACAGCTTCTGGTTGCCCTGCGCCAGGGCACCAATGTTCTCAACCATAGAGGTGGTCGCATTGCTGACCTCAGACACCAGCTGCTGCAAACCCTGTTGCATGGTGGCAATACTGTCGCTGAGCTGCCCTATTTCCCGGTTGAAACGTATGACACCCGGCGGGATGCCGGAGAGATCTCCGGCAGCCAGTCGGTTGATATGCGCAATCAACCGACGCAACGGCGTAATCACCCATCGGGACATGCCGAACCAGACGGCAATAGCGATGGCGAGTAACAAAACCGGAGCAAACAGGAACAACGTTTGCAGACCGGAAAGCTGCGCCATCAACGTCTGGCGGCCCTGCACAGCCTGCTGCTCGCTGGCTTGCTGGTAGCGCGCGTAATTGTCGTTAAAGTCTGTCTGAAAAGCCTGAGCCGGTACGGCAAAAAACGCGTCGATAGTGTTGGTTTTGACCAGACCTTCCGCCTGCTCTTTGATCGCGCCGTAGAACAGCTGATAGCTGTTCGTCAGGGCTTCATCTTTCGGCGGATTGAGCGCCAGCCAGGCCTTCCATGCCTGCTGAGAAACCGTCAGCGCCTTTTGCGCGTCATCCATCAGGCTATGCCAGCTTCCGTCGGAGCCGGTCTCTTTATCCTGCATAAACCAGACGCCGGATCGGTTAAGCAGATCGCTTGCTGCCAGCAGGGAAACGCGGGCCAGATCCAGCTTACTCTGTTGCTGATACGCCAGCAGATTTTGCTGCTCGTTGCGTTGGGCTTCGTTCAGTGAGGCGTTAAGCAAAAATGAAGAGGAGAGCTGCAGCGCGGAGAAAAGGCCAATAATACAAAAAATACCCGTCAGCAGGCCAAAGTGACGAGGGATAACACGCTGCGCAATACGGCGGAAAATTTGCGTTAGGTTCATGATTTTCTTCATTAACAATGCGTTAGACGCGTGCGAGTCTACGAAATGAAAATGACAGAACCATTGCAAAGAAATGACAACGGCCCTCGTGATGAGGGCCGAATAAATTACACGCGATCCTTCCACACCGTCTGCACGTTGCAGAACTCATGCAGCCCAAAGTGGGAAAGCTCGCGGCCAAAGCCGCTTTTCTTCACGCCACCGAAGGCCACGCGTGCATCGCTGGCACTAAAGCCGTTGATAAACACGCCGCCGCACTCCAGCTCGCGCGAGAATTTATCCGCAAGCGCTGCGTCAGCGGTAAAGACGGTTGCTGACAGACCAAAGTCGCTGTCATTGGCAAGCGTCAGAGCGTGCTCCGCGTCTTTCGCAACCGTAATGGCCGCGACCGGACCAAACAGCTCCTGGCGGAAGGCCGTCATCTCAGGCGTCACATTGCCGAGTACGGTCGGGGCATAATAATTGCCCTCACCGCTGATTTTCTCCCCGCCCAGCAGCAGTGTTGCCCCTTCAGCCAGCGTGGCCTGCACCTGCTGATGCAGTTCATCCCGCAGGTCAAAACGCGCCATCGGGCCAATATAGTTCTCTTCCCGATCCGGAGCACCCATCTTCAGCGCAGAAACCGCATCGACAAAACGTTGGGCAAAGGTATCCGCAATACCCTCTTCCACAATGAAGCGTTTTGCTGCCGCACACACCTGTCCAGTGTTCTGGTAGCGACCCGCCACCGCCGCCTTCACGGCAAGATCGAGGTCGGCATCGTTGAGAACAATAAACGGATCGGAACCACCCAGCTCAAGCACGCATTTTTTCAGCGCCGCCCCGGCCTGGGCGCCAATCGCCGCACCGGCACGCACGCTGCCGGTTACGGTAATTGCCACAATACGACGATCGTTAATCACCTGGCTCACGCCATCATTAGTGGCATTCACCCAACCAAAAACGCCTTCAGGAAACCCTGCGTCTGCAAAAATCTGCGCAATAAGATCGGCTGAACCGAGGACGTTTGGCGCATGCTTAAGCAGATAGCTGTTCCCGGCGAGCAGGATCGGTACCGCACCGCGCAGCACCTGCCAGAGCGGGAAGTTCCACGGCATCACCGCGAGAACCGGTCCCATTGGTCGGTACTCAATCATCGCCTTCTGGTTTTCCACCAGCGTGGGCTCCGCACGCAGCATCGCCGGGCCATGCTCTGCATACCAATCGCACAGACCGGCGGATTTTGCCACTTCCGCCCGCGCCTGCAGAATGGGTTTTCCCATTTCCCGGGAGATCGTCTGCGCCATCTCTTCCGCACGGTTGCGCAGCGCTGCGCCGAGATCGCGTAGTTTCTGCGCACGGTGTGAAACGCTTTCGCGTCGCCACTGACGAAAACCCGCGTCAGACAGTGAAATCGCGTGCTCAACTTCCTCCTGGGTTGCCCACGGCCAGGCTGCGAGCATTTCCCCCGTCGTCGGGTTCACAGAGAGGGCATGTGTTGCAGGTGAATAAGTCATGATGTTCTCCACGTTAAAACGGTTGATTAATTGTGGCCCACTCTGCTATTTCTTAAAAATGAATAATACTAACCACCTTATTCACGAATCGAGAATGTTATGGATTTAACCCAGCTTGAAATGTTTAACGCCGTCGCACAGACGGGCAGTATCACCCAGGCGGCGCAGAAGGTGCATCGCGTGCCGTCTAACCTGACGACCCGCATCCGCCAGTTGGAAGCTGACCTTGGCGTTGAGTTGTTTATTCGTGAGAACCAGCGTTTGCGTTTATCCCCCGCCGGGCATAACTTCCTGCGCTACAGCAAGCAGATCCTGGCGCTGGTGGATGAAGCGCGCATGGTCGTCGCGGGAGATGAACCCCAGGGGTTATTTGCCCTCGGGGCGCTGGAAAGTACCGCTGCGGTACGCATCCCTGAGACGCTGGCGCAGTTTAACCAGCGCTACCCGCGTATCCAGTTTGCCCTTTCTACCGGGCCATCCGGGACGATGATTGATGGCGTACTGGAGGGAACCTTAAGCGCCGCCTTTGTCGACGGGCCACTTTCGCACCCGGAGCTGGAGGGAATGCCCGTCTACCGCGAAGAAATGATGCTGGTCACCCCCGCCGGACATGCGGAGGTCAAACGTGCCACGCAGGCGAGCGGTAGCGACGTCTACGCTTTTCGCGCGAACTGCTCGTACCGTCGACACCTGGAAAGCTGGTTTCATGCGGACAGAGCCACGCCCGGGCGCATTCACGAGATGGAGTCCTATCACGGTATGCTCGCCTGTGTTATCGCGGGTGCGGGTATTGCGCTGATGCCCCGTTCAATGCTGGAAAGCATGCCGGGGCATCATCAGGTTGAGGCGTGGCCGCTGGCGGAAAACTGGCGCTGGCTGACCACCTGGCTGGTGTGGCGCCGCGGGGCAATGACTCGCCAGCTGGAGGCCTTTATAGCGCAGCTAAACGAACGTCCACAACCAGTGCCTTCTCCATAAACAGGCTGAGGGGATCGTCAACGTACGGCGCAAACGCCGGGCGCATTTCGTACCCGCACTGTTCGTAAAGCCGAACCGCAGCGCGCTGTTTGATGCCCGTCTCCAGCCGTACCGTGTGGCAATGTCGGCTGAGGGCTTCGTCCTCCAGTGCGGCCAGCAGCGTCTCTCCAAGATGTTGGCCCCGATGGGCCGGGTCGATATAGACCCGCTTCATCTCCCCCGTTCCGTCACCGTTGAGAACGACCGCTCCACACCCGACAGCCTGGAGCTGCTGGTCGCGAATGACCATCAGGATAAGTGAGGCTTCCGGCAACGCAGCCAGGTCGAGCAGATGATTGCTTTCGGCGGGATAGAGTTCGCTCTGGTAGCGGTCGAGCGCCGCGATCAGGGTGAGAATGTCCGGATGACGTGCAGATGCAGAGGAAATGGAATACATGGCAGGCTCCTTGCTATTTTGTTTTTAACATAGCGCAGGCCTGCCGGGGTGCTTCATAGTATTAACTTATGTCATGACGCCAGCGTCAGCGGGATATCCAGCGCCCGAAGCTGCGCCTGCGTCGTTTCATCCAGCCTGCCGTCGGTGACAATATCCGTGAGGGTATTAAGATGCGCTACGTTAAACAGCGACCAGGCACCGTACTTGGAGCTGTCCGCCAGCAGCACGCGACGTTTTGCATTGGCAAGTAAATCACGCTTCAGCGCGGCCTTCTCTTCCGTTGGCGACGTGATGCCGCGGGTGATATCCCAACCGTTGCAGCTGACAAAAGCCACGTCCGGCCACACGTTTTGCAGCAGGCGACGCCCGTGTTCACCAATGCAGGACTGGCTCGAATCATCGATACGCCCGCCGATAATCGTCACTTCAATCTGGCGGAACTCCGAGAGAAATAGCGCGATGTGCAGGTCGCTGGTGATTACGCGAAGCGGCAGATGCGTCAGCTGACGCGCAAGTTCAATCATCGTGGTACCGGCATCAAGCACAATGGCGTCACCTGCCTTAACAAAGCTCGCGGCCGCGCTGGCGATGGCGTGTTTTTCCGCCAGGCTGCGCTGCATTTTTTCATGCGTCGTGGGCTGGGAAGGAATAAACCGGTTGAGGGTGACCCCGCCATGGGTACGGCTGATCACCCCTTCCTGATCGAGCTTGATCAAATCCCGGCGAATCGTCGCCGGCGAGGCATCGGTAATCGCCACCAGCTGATCCACCGTCACCAGATTGTGCCCTTTCAGGTAATCCATTATCTGCTCTAACCGGTTATATCCCTTCATATCATTCCCGTGTGATTTGCATAGCCAACTGAATAGACACCGTCATGCTCTCAGACTTGGCTTTACCGGTCCATGCAATATCGAACGCGGTTCCGTGGTCTGCAGAGGTACGGATAAACGGCAAGCCGGCGGTGATATTTACCCCGTCGTAAAAGCCGAGCAATTTTAGCGGAATATGCCCCTGATCGTGATACATCGCAACGACCATGTCATACATTCCTTCGTGGCATTGCATAAATACCGTATCCGGCGGACACGGTCCGGTGACGTTTAACCCCTGCGCTTTCATCGCCGCAACGGCCGGGCCGACAATCTTGATCTCTTCATCACCAAACAGGCCGTTCTCCCCCGCATGCGGGTTAACGCCGGCAACCGCGATGCGGGGATGCTCGAACCCGACGCGCTTCAGGAAGCTATCCGCAATGCCAATCACGGTTTTTACCCGATCCTGATTGAGCGTATCAAGGAATTTGCGCAGCGCAATGTGGGTGGTGATGTGAATCACCTTCAGCTTATCGGTATACAGCACCATGGCGTAATTTTTGCTGTTGGTCAGGTGCGCCAGCAGTTCGGTATGCCCCGGATAAAGGTGACCGGCAAGGTGCAGTGCCTCTTTGTTCAGGGGCGCCGTTGCAATCGCTTTCACCTCGCCCGCCATCGCCAGCTCGGTGGCGCGCTTCACGCAGCGATACGCCAGGTCCCCTGCCGCAGCCTGCACAACGCCCGGCTGCAGCGCATCGGGTTCTGCAAGCGGTTCGTCAAGCACGTTGATCACGCCGGGAGCAAACCGCGCGTCGCTCACCGCGTCGATGATCCGCATATCCGCCTGCCCGGCGATCCCTTTCTCCAGCACCCGCTGCAGCGTTCTGGCACAGCCCACCACCACCACGGGCGCCCCTGACAGCTCGCCCCCGATGAGGGATTTAATAATGATTTCCGGGCCAATGCCGGCCGGGTCACCCATGGTTACAGCGATGATTTTAGTCACTCAGTCTCTCCTCGATAAAATGCAAAACCTCAAGCAGCGTCTCTTCCTTTCCGAAGCCCCCTGCTTTGGTCATTACCGGCCGCTGCCAGCTACAGCCCACAAATTGTCCGACAGGTACGCATCGTGCGATGCACCCGGTGATTTCAAACCCGCGGGCATCCAGTGCCCTGGCGACGGCCATCGCCACATCGCCACCGGAGACGTACAGCGCGTCCGGCTCGTGCACCGCAAGCACCTGTCGGGTCAGCTCGCCTAAAAACGTACAGATTTTTTCGCCCAGACCCGCTCGGGTGACGTGATGTTGCTGGCAGAGCTGCTCCACCTGATGACGAGCCGCGTGGCCCGCGCTGGTATGCACGATGCAGTGATGGTCAGCCTGGAGCACCTGCGCAATCTGTGTGAGATACCCGTCCGCGTCGCCGCGCAGCGCGTCATTCACATCGATGAGTACCGACGAGACGCCCCTCTTACATTTAGCCCGCGTAATTTGTCGTTGAGCGATCTCACTCATCGAGCCCACCACGGCCAGCAGCTGTTTGCGTCGGGCCGGGGCCAGATGGCGGGCCAGCGCATCGCACAGCCCGGCCGAGCCCACCAGCAGCGGGGTCTGCGCGCAGCCCTGCGCGGCGGCGATAATGGCGTCCAGCTCCTCGTCGGTTTGCGCATCAACGATCAACCACTCCGTTCCCTGCGCCAGTTCGGCTGTCAGCGTCTTCACGGTCACGTTTTTAACGCTCACGCCGCTAAACAGGTCAGCAATGGCGGCAGACGGAACGGGCGTTTTGGGATCGCTGGCAAATTCGGTTTCATTCACCGGAATGCCGTTCATCAGGCACCTGCCGTGCCGCGTGATGCGCCCTGCCGCGGGGTACGCCGGGGCCACGATCGCCTGGCGCTTGCCGCTTAATGCCTTCAGGGCCTGTGATTCAACCCCCGCGTTGCCGCGCAGCGTGGAATCCATCTTTTTGATGAGCCAGCGGGCATCCGCGATGTCCGCCCCGAGCGCGGCCACCTTTTCCGCCGCCTGCGATGCCCGCAGCGCCCGGGAATCGGTGTTGACGATCAGCGCATCGGCCGCCTGGGTAAAGGGCGTATGAAACGCCACGCTGACTTTTTTGCCGCACAGCGCCAGGCTTACGCCGGCGTCGTTAGCGCCGGTAAAGTCATCTGCGACCACCACGACCTCTCTGTACAGATTGTTCACTTTCATCCCACTCCGGGTTCGCCTTTCCTGTTAATGATTATATTCAATCATGATTGATTATATGTGAGCAAGATCAAGTTAATCAGTTTGCGAATAAATTATAAATTTAGCTACACGATGACCATGAAGCGTCTTGTTTGAGCGAAATCAATCATGGACCCAGAGACAGGAGAAAAGCGTGGTAACTATTAACAGCACCATAATTAGCGGCGCGAACGCCATCGCCGCCATCAGGCCGTTACTGACTGACAAAGCGCAGCTCTTGCTGGTGACGGACGGCAATATTGCGCGTCTGGAGGCGGCAAAGCAGATCCGCGCGATCCTCGAAGAGGACAACCGCCGCGTCACGATTATCGATACGGTGCCGCCTGAACCCTCACACCATGACGTGAGCCAGCTGCTTGCCGGGTTAACGGGAACGTTTGGGCTGGTCGTCGGGCTTGGCGGGGGTAGCGTCCTGGATGTGGCCAAGCTGCTTTCGGTGCTCTGCCACCCGCAGTCACCGGGGCTGGACAGCCTGCTGGCGGGAACAAAACCCGTGGCGCGCATCTCCTCGCTGCTGATCCCGGCCACTGCCGGAACCGGATCGGAAGCTACGCCGAACGCCATTCTGGCCATCCCGGAGCAAAACACGAAGGTGGGCATTATCTCCCCCGTCCTGCTGCCTGACTACGTCGCCCTGCTGCCGGAGCTGACGACCAGCATGCCCGCGCACATTGCCTCATCCACCGGGATTGATGCCCTGTGCCATCTGATCGAGTGTTTCACCTCTACGGTCGCCAACCCGGTCAGCGATAACGCCGCGCTGATGGGGCTGTCTAAGCTGCTCAACAACATTGAAACGGCCTGCGCCGAACCGGGCAATCTGCTGGCGAAGCTGGAGATGCTGTGGGCGTCTTATTACGGCGGGGTCGCCATTGCGCATGCCGGCACGCATCTGGTTCACGCCCTTTCCTATCAACTCGGCGGCAAATATCACCTGCCTCACGGCGTCGCCAACGCCATTCTCCTGGCGCCCTGCATGCGAGCGGTTCGTCCCCACTGCGTGACGAAATTTGCGCAGGTCTGGGATTTGGTGCCCGGCGCGTTGACGTCGATGTCAGACGAAGAGAAATCCCACGCGCTGGTGGATTACTTTGCCGCGCTGGTGCGCAGGCTCAGCCTGCCAGACAACCTGGAGACGCTGGGTGTCCCGCGCGAGGACATCGCCGCACTGAGCGATGCGGCCCTTAACGTTAAGCGGCTAATGAACAACGCCCCTTGCCAGGTCAACCATGACGAAGTGCAGGCAATTTACCGGACGCTGTTTCCCCAACATTAATATCGAAGGAGTGAGAAATGCGTAACACAATCAGGGGCGTACTGACGGCCATCGTGACCCCCTTTGACGCGGAAGGCGCGCTGAATCTGTCGGGCCTTAAACGACAGATCGAACGTCAGCTCAGCGCGGGCAACGGCATCTTCTGCGGCGGCACCAACGGCGAGTTTTTCGTGCTGAACGAAGAGGAAAAAATCGCCGTCACCCGTACCTGTGTCGAAACGGTGGCCGGGCGCGCCCCGGTCGTGGCGCACATTGGGGAGATCTCGACCCGCGACACCATCAGTCTGGGGAAACAGATCGCCGCCCTGGGCGTCGATGCCGTATCCGTCATTACCCCTTACTTCGTGCCGCTAAAGCAGGCTGAACTTGTGGCGCACTACACCGCGATTGCCGACGCGCTGGCCGTGCCGGTGTTTCTGTACAACATACCGGCGCGGACCGGCAACACCATGGAGCCCGCCACCGCACGCGCCCTGGCCGAACATCCCAACATCATCGGTATCAAGGACAGCGCCGGAAGCTACGAGAGCCTGCGCGGATTCCTCAATGCGGTAAGCGACATTGACGGGTTCGACGTGCTCAACGGTCCGGACTCGCTGATCCACCAGGGCTTCGTCGACGGCTGTTCAGCCTGCATTTCCGGGCTGGCGAACGTGGCGCCGGCGGCCATCAACGCCATCTGGTCACTCTTTAACGCGGGCGATATCGAAGGCTCCCGCCTGGCGCAGGAGAGCGTTACGCAGTTGCGCACCGATCTGTACAGCGTGGCGTTTTCGCCTGCCGCCGTCAAAAAAGCGTTGCAGCTCATGGGAGAAGAGGTCGGCGAAAGCCGCTATGCCGTGGCGTTTAACGATAAACAGCTCGCAGAGATACGCCGAATAGTGACAACGTCACGCATTTAACCGGCGTTGGTTTCGTCCATAAGAATACCGGGTGCCTGAGGTGCCCAGGATTCACTCGCCCTGAAGAGAGGCAAAGATGAATAATTTTACCGCTGAAGATACCCTGATCATTGTGGGCATAGTCATTGCCTACATCCTGTTCACCACCTGGCTGACCTTTCGGATCCGCAGTAAAAACTCCGGCGACTTTATGGAAGGCTCCCGCGCGATGCCGGCGTTTATCGTCGGGATCCTGCTGATGTCCGAGTATATCGGCGCTAAATCCACCATCGGTACCGCGCAGGCGGCGTTTGAAGACGGGTTTGCCGCGTCATGGTCCGTTATCGGGGCCGCGATTGGCTTCCCGCTCTTTGGCCTGTTGCTGGTGAAGCGCATCTACAACACCGGGAAAATCACCATCTCGGGTGCGATTGCTGAAAAATACGGTAACAGCACCAAAAACATTATCTCCATCATCATGATCTACGCCCTGCTGCTGGTTAACGTGGGGAACTACGTCAGCGGCGCGGCGGCCATTTCCACGGTACTGAAAGTCAACCTCCCGGTGGCCGCCTTTATTACGGCCATTGTCAGCACCTTCTATTTCGCCTTTGGCGGCATGAAGGGCGTGGCCTGGGTTACGGTGCTGCACAGCGCGCTGAAATACTTCGGCATCCTCGCCATCATGGGCTTTGCGCTGTCGAAAACCGGCGGTTTTACGCCGATGATTGAAAACATGCCGGACTTCTACTGGACTTGGGATGGCAACATCGGCGCGTCGACCATTTTCGCGTGGCTGATTGGCACCATCGGCTCCATCTTCTGTACCCAGTTTGTCATTCAGGCGATTTCCTCCACCAAAGACGTGAAATCAGCCAAACGCTCTACCTGGGTTGCCTTCTTCTTCTGCCTGCCGATCGCGCTGGCCATCGCGGTGATTGGCGTGGCGGCAAAATACCTGCACCCTGAGATCGACAGCCTCTATGCGATGCCGATTTTCCTGCAGGATATGAACCCGTGGCTGGCCGGCCTGGTAACCACCTCTCTGGTGGCGTCCATCTTCGTCAGCGTCAGTACCGTTGCGCTGGCCATCGCCTCCCTGGTGGTCAAAGACTTTTACGTGCCGATGCGCAACCCGACGCCCGAGCAGGAGTTTAAGGCCACCCGCTGGATCTCCCTGTTGATTGGCTTCCTGCCGCTGATTTTTGTGCTGCTGGTGCCTGAAGTGCTGAAGCTCTCGTTCTTTACCCGCGCCATTCGCCTGTCGATTTCCGTGGTGGCCGTCATCGCGTTTTACGCCCCGTTCTTCCGCAGCACCCGCGGGGCCAATGCGGGCCTGATTGGCGCCTGCGTCGTGACCTCGGTCTGGTATCTGCTGGGCGATCCTTTCGGCATCAACAATATGTATATCGCCCTGATAACCCCAGCCGTCATCATGGCGATCGACCGCCTCATTCCGGGAAAAGCGCAGGGTAAAGCGCCAACCCCCGCTCAAAATAATGGAGTCTGATATGTCTGTAACCGTAACTCGCGACGGGATTCTTCGCCCGCAACAGGACGCTCACGTGAAGGCCGCCATGCTGCCTTCCTCTTGCCCACAAAACCACGCGGCGAACCTGCTGCCGCTGCCGGACGGCTCGCTGATGTGCGTCTGGTTTGGCGGTACCCAGGAAGGCATTGCGGATATCTCCGTATGGGGGTCACGCCTGGCGCAGGGCAGCAAGCAGTGGAGCGATGCGGTAAAACTGTCGGACGATGCCACGCGTTCCGAACAAAACCCGGTTCTGTTCCTGGCCCCGGACAACATGCTGTGGCTGCTGTGGACCGCGCAGGTTTCCGGGAATCAGGACACAGCCATCGTGCGCTATCGCCAGTCCCGAGATCTGGGTAAAACCTGGGGAGATATCGCCACCCTGCTCGATAAACCGGGCACGTTTATCCGCCAGCCGATTGCCGTGCTGGACAACGGCAGCTGGCTGCTGCCGGTGTTTTACTGCCGCACGCGGCCAGGTGAGAAATGGGTCGGCAATGACGACATAAGCGCGGTAAAAATCTCCGAAGACGGTGGCAAAACGTGGCGCGACGTCGAGGTGCCGGACAGCCTGGGCTGCGTGCATATGAACATCACTCCGCTTCTCAACGGCACGCTGGTCGCCCTGTTCCGCAGCCGCTGGGCGGACAATATTTATTACAGCCAATCAACCGATAACGGTGAAAGCTGGTCCGTACCGGAGCCCACGGAGCTACCCAATAACAACTCGTCTATCCAGGTGACCACGCTTGCGAGCGGTGAGCTGGCGCTGGTGTTTAACCCCATGAGCGCCGCCGGCGCGCGGGAACGTCGGGCCTCACTATACGATGAAATAGACGATGGCGACGGGCGCAAAGAGCCGGTTGTCACCCACGGTCGGGCTGCCTTCTGGGGTGCACCGCGCGCGCCGATGACCGTCGCCATTTCGCCGGACGGTGGTCAAAGCTGGCCGTGGCAACGTCATCTGGACGAGGGGGATGGCTACTGTATGACCAACAACTCTCTGGAAAAGCTCAACCGCGAATTCTCCTATCCCAGCATCAAGCAGGGTCCTGAAGGGGATCTGCATATCGCGTATACGTACTTCCGTCAGGCCATCAAATACGTGCGGGTGACGCCAGAATGGGTCAAGGAGTCAGTATGATTATCGGACATCTCAACGCCCTGCCGCTGGCAGGGCTCCCGCCGGCGCTGTACGCCCTGCTTTCGCGCCCGGACTGCACGCTTAAGGCGCTCAGCGAACGCAATGACGGGCGCTGGCAGCCAGACGATGCGCCATGGTTTTGTCACGTCGGCCCGGCGAAAACCCAGCCGCGCGCCGAGCGGCACACGGAGTATCATCATCAGTGGGCGGATATCCAAATCGTGTTAGCCGGTGAAGAATACATATACGCTGGCGCGCTTCCCGCAGGCAGGCCGGGTGACGAAGAGCGTAAGCCGGATCTCTTTATTGCTTCATCCGCCGGGCACAGCGTCAGGATCCGCCTGGCCGCGGGCGACTTTGCAGTGTTTTGTCCCGGTGAACCTCACCAGGCGCTGTGCGCCGCAGAGGCACCGATGACCGTGCGCAAAGCGGTGTTTAAAATTCCGCGCGCGATGCTGGAGGTATGACATGCGCCACGCCGTCGTTACCGGAGCCAGCTCCGGAATTGGGGAGGCCATCGTTAAGCGTTTACTGGCGGAGGACTGGCAGGTCACCGGGCTGAGCCGACGGGCCGTGATGCCGTATACCCCCGGCTTCACCTGCCTTCAGGTGGATATCACCGACCCGGACGCCCTGAGCCGCGCCATGCACACCATCGCTACGCCTCGGGCGGTGATCCATGCCGCCGGGATGATGGCCGCCGCGCCGCTGGGCCAGCTGGAAAGCCGCGTTAGCGAGTCCCTGTGGCAGCTCCACGTCATGGCCTGTGAGGCGTTGTTTAACCATTTTGCCCCCGCAATGGCCCCGCGTGGACGGCTGGTGGCGATAGGCAGCAGAACCTCCCGCGGGGCAGCAGGACGATCGCAGTATGTTGCCACCAAGGCGGCGATGGTGGGAATGGTCAGAAGCTGGGCGGCGGAGCTGGCCCCGCGCGGGATCACCGCTAACGTGGTCGCGCCGGGCGCCACCCATACGCCGATGCTCAGCGCGCCGGGGCGGGAAACCTCGCCCCCCAAATGTCCGCCAATCGGGCGTTTAATCTCGCCAGAGGAGGTGGCGGGACTGGTGAGTTTCTTGCTTAGCGACGACGCCGCCGCCATCACCGGCCAGGAGATGGTGATATGCGGCGGCGCCTCACTCGGCTAGCGCAGGAAGATGCGCCCTTTCAGATACAGGGTCGCCTGGCCACCAATCAGCACGCGGTCGCCCTTCAGCTCGCAGCGCAGGTCCCCGCCACGGTACGATACCTGGCGGGCGTTCAGTGACGTTTTACCCAGCTTTTCGCTCCAGTACGGGATCAGCATGCTGTGGGCAGACCCGGTGACCGGATCTTCTGGTACCCCTTCCCCCGGGCAGAAGAAGCGGCTGACGAAGTCATACTGCTCTCCCGGCGCCGTCACGCAGACCATTTTATCCAGCGGAAGCATCGCCCCAATATCCGGCGTTAACGCTTCCACCTGTTGCTGGCTCTCCAGCACCACCATGTAATCGCGTCCGACGCGCACCTCTTTCGCCTCTGGGATGCCCAGCGCGCTAAGCAGCACTTCGGGTGGGTTTTCCACGACTTCTGTCGTCCACGCGGGGAAGTTCAGCGTCAGCCAGTCGCCGCTGCGTTTGACGGTCAGCTCGCCGACAAAGCGCGTGGTGAAGGTGATTTCGGTATGCGGATAATCAAGGTATTCAAAAATGACGTGTGATGCGGCAAGCGTGGCATGGCCGCAGAGGTTAATTTCATCCAGCGTGGTGAACCAGCGCAGCTCAAACCCGCCGTCGGTGCGCACGAAAAAGGCGGTTTCAGACTGGTTATGCTGCTGCGCCATTTTGAGCAGCATCTCGTCAGGCAGCCACTCTTCCAGAGGACATACCGCTGCGGCGTTGCCGCCGAAGGTTTTGTCGCTGAAGGCATCCACCAGATAAAAATCAATTTCCTGCATTGTCTCTTCCTCTCTTGTTATGGCTATTTAGCGCAGAAAAACTGTGCCTTTCAGATAAAGTGTGGCCTGTCCGCCCATCAGCACGCGCGAGCCTTTCAGTTCGCAGCGTATATCGCCGCCTCGTGCGGAAACCTGACGAGCAAGCATCGTCGTTTTACGCAGTTTTTCACTCCAGTAAGGAATGAGCATCGTATGTGCAGAGCCGGTAACCGGATCTTCCGGGACGGACACCCCCGGCGAGAAGAAGCGGCTGACAAAATCATATTCACCGTCTCCCCGTGCCGTTACCGTCACTTTATGTTCGCCTGGCGTCATCGCGGAGATGTCTGGCGCGAGCGCTTCGACCTGCTGGCGATCGTCCAGGACGATGAGCCAGGCCCGGCCTTTACGGGCTTCAGCGTAGTGGCTGATCCCCAGGGCCGAGAGCATCTCCGGCGGGGGCGTCTCTTCATGAGTTGGGCATGCCGGGAAATCCAGTGTCATCCAGTCACCTTCACGGCTTACCGTCAGGCGGCCAGATGCGGTATCAAAGTGGATCCGCGAGTCGGGATAATCCAGTTCGGTAAACAGGACATACGCCGCCGCCAGCGTGGCGTGACCGCAGAGATTCACTTCCGTAAGGGTGGTAAACCAGCGTAGCTCAATCCCCCCTTTACTGCAGACGAAAAAAGCCGTCTCCGACTGATTATGCTCTTGCGCCATTCTCAGCAAGGTCTCATCGGGTAACCATGTCTTCAACGGGCAAACCGCTGCCGGATTGCCGCCAAAGGTTTTGTCACTGAAGGCATCAACCAGATAAAAATCAATCTCCTGCATTGTCTTACCGCCTGTTTTTATTATGTTGTTCTTTTATATTCAATGAAAACGACGTTCCCGGCTACCGCTTTCATAAGGTAAATATTGAGATCTGCATCACATAATGATTGAGTTTTCACCATTTAACGTTTTAAGATCGACCTCTCTTCTTTTCAGCAACGAATCTCCGACATCCCTATGACAACGAACACAGTTTCCCGCAGAGTTGCGTGGCTACGGGTGGTCACGCTGGCTATTGCCGCATTTATTTTTAACACCACAGAATTTGTTCCGGTTGGGCTGTTGTCTGATATCGCGGAAAGTTTCCAGATGGAAACGGCGCAGGTGGGCATTATGTTGACCATCTACGCCTGGGTGGTGGCGCTGATGTCCCTGCCGTTTATGCTCATGACCAGCCAGATGGAGCGGCGTAAGCTGTTAATCGGTCTGTTTGCGTTGTTTATTGCCAGTCACGTTTTGTCGTTTATGGCGTGGAGCTTTACCGTGCTGGTCATTAGCCGCGTCGGTATTGCCTTTGCCCACGCGGTGTTCTGGTCAATTACTGCGTCTCTGGCTATACGGCTGGCACCGGCCGGTAAACGAGCCCAGGCGCTGAGCCTGATTGCCACCGGTACGGCGCTGGCGATGGTATTGGGTCTGCCTATTGGCCGCATCGTAGGGCAATATTTCGGCTGGCGTACCACCTTCTTCGCTATCGGCATGGGGGCACTGATCACGCTGGTTTGCCTGATCAAACTGCTGCCGACGCTGCCAAGCGAACATTCTGGCTCGCTGAAAAGCCTGCCGCTGCTGATGCGTCGCCCGGCGTTACTGAGTATCTACCTGCTTACCGTCATTGTGGTGACGGCGCATTACACGGCGTATAGCTACATTGAGCCGTTTGTACAGGTTGTGGCGGGCTTTAGCGCCAACTTTGCCACGGTATTACTGTTGATCCTTGGTGGAGCGGGAATTATTGGCAGCATTCTGTTTGGTAAGCTGGGTAACCAGCATGCCTCCACTCTGGTGAGTAGTGCCATTGGCCTGCTGCTGGCCTGCCTGCTGTTACTGATGCCCGCGGCGGGAAGTGAAAACCATCTGGCGATCCTCAGCCTGTTCTGGGGAGTGGCGATCATGATTATTGGTCTGGGCATGCAGGTGAAAGTCCTGGCCCTGGCACCCGATGCGACGGACGTCGCCATGTCACTGTTCTCGGGGATTTTTAATCTGGGCATTGGCGCGGGCGCGCTGGTGGGAAATCAAATTAGCCTGCATGTGTCGATGTCGGCGATCGGCTATCTGGGAGCCATCCCTGCGCTGGTAGCGCTGATCTGGTCAGTGCTGATCTTCCGTAAATGGCCGGTGGCGCTTGAAGAACACAGGCAGCACGGGTGACGTTTGTTTGTGCCGGGTGAGGCGAAGCCGCCACCCGGCAATGAAATTAATGGTAAGTTTTAATAATCTCCAGCACGCCGTTAATAATAAACTGCACGCCCATACAGACCAGTAAGAAGCCCATCAGACGGGAAATAGCCTCGATACCGCCCTTGCCTACCCAGCGCATAATGGCGCCAGAACTGCGCAGTGACACCCACACGATAATCCCTATAATCGCAAAGATCAGCGGTGGCGCAACCGTCAGTACCCAGTCCGGGAAGGTTGCGCTGTCACGCACCGTGGATGCGGAACTGATGATCATCGCGATGGTACCCGGCCCCGCCGTGCTCGGCATGGCAATTGGTACAAAGGCGATATTCGCACTCGGTTCGGTTTCCAGCTCTTCCGATTTACTGGTCGCTTCCGGTGACTCATGCGCTTTTTGTGCCGGGAACAGCATACGGAAACCGATAAAGGCCACAATCAGCCCCCCGGCGATACGCAGGCCAGGGATAGAAATCCCGAAGGTGTTCATCACCAGTTGTCCGGCGTAGTAAGCCACCATCATGATGGCGAATACATACACGGAGGCCATCATCGACTGATGATTACGCTCGGCGCTGTTCATGTTCCCCGCGAGCCCGAGGAAGAGCGCAACCGTCGTTAACGGGTTGGCCAACGGCAGCAATACCACCAGCCCAAGACCAATTGCTTTAATCAAATCCAACATAGTGCGTTGTTGTCCTTATTCATATTTAACACAGCAATTATAGGGGGAAAGTGTGACGTTCAGCCATCTGCTCAACGTAACGATTATTTTCCTCCGTGAACAATTACTCCCGGTTATCTATTTGATTTGAAAGACCTCAAAAAACGTACATGAAACGTTTTAGCAATTCGTGGCATCGGTTAATTCATTCAGTTGACTTATACTTGCCTGAGCAATAATATCTGCCGTGACTAAACTACTTGCCAGGGCAACCATTGTGAAAAGCACCAGTGATCTCTTTAACGACATTATTCCACTGGGTCGTCTTATTCATATGGTCAATCAGAAAAAAGATCGCCTGCTCAATGACTACCTGTCACCGCTGGATATCACCGCAACACAGTTCAAAGTGCTGTGTTCCATTCGCTGCGAAATGTGTATCACGCCGGTTGAGCTGAAAAAGGTGCTCTCTGTCGATCTGGGTGCGCTAACCCGCATGCTGGATCGTCTCGTCTGCAAAGGATGGATAGAACGAAGCCCTAACCCGAATGACAAACGCGGCGTACTGGTGAAACTCACCGAGGATGGCGCAGCGATGTGCGAACAATGTCATCAATTAGTAGGACAAAAATTACATCAGGAACTCACAAAAAACTTAACGGCAGATGAAGTGGCAACCCTTGAGCTTTTGCTTAAGAAAATACTGCCGTAATCAGAATAAGAGGTATGACGATGTCCAGACGCAATACTGACGCTATTACCATTCATAGCATTTTGGACTGGATCGAAGATAACCTGGAATCGCCGCTCTCCCTTGAAAAAGTGTCCGAGCGTTCAGGTTACTCCAAATGGCACCTGCAACGGATGTTCAAAAAAGAGACCGGCCATTCATTAGGTCAATATATTCGCAGCCGCAAGCTGACAGAAATTGCCCAGAAACTGAAAGAAAGCAATGAGCCGATCCTTTATCTGGCGGAGCGTTACGGATTTGAATCGCAACAAACCCTGACGCGTACGTTCAAGAACTACTTTGACGTGCCGCCTCATAAGTACCGAATTACCAGCGTGCCAGGCGAATCCCGATACCTGTATCCGTTAAAACATTGTAGTTAATCATCGCCTTTAAAGACGTAACCGAGGAAATCATGAAAGCTATCGCCTCCGCCGCCCTCGCCTTGCTGGTGCTGTTCTCCAGCCAGACCTTCGCGGAGCAAACCCCTCGTGCAACGCAGCAAAATAATCCTGATACGATGATTTTGCCGTCAGCACATGACCGGTCACCCTACGATTTCAACCACATGGGTGCAGGTAGCGACAAGTCCGACGAATTAGGCGTGCCTTATTACAATTAGCACGGCCTCTGATTCGTTTTGCCCCGCAGATGCGGGGCTTTTTTATGCCTTTCCACTGACCCGCGTCGCCCGACGCACGCGCAAACCAAAGACATTAATATACAACCCGGCCATGATCAGCACAGCGCCAAGCAGCTGCAGCGCGCTCAGCGTTTCATTCAGTAAGAGTGCCGCACTGGCAAGCCCCACCACCGGAACCAGCAGCGACAGCGGTGCGACGCGCCAGGTTTCATACTTGCCAAGCAGTGACCCCCAGATCCCATAGCCGATAATAGTGGCGACAAACGCCAGGTAGAGTAGCGACAAAATCGTGGTGAGATCGATTTCAACCAGGCTGTTCAGCATCACATCCGGACCATCCAGAATAAACGACGCCGCCAGAAACGGGATTATCGGGATCAGCGCACTCCAGACCACCAGCGACATAACAGCCGGGCGCGCCTCATGCTGCATGATCAATTTGTTGAAGATATTCCCGCAGGCCCAGCTCAGCCCCGCCGCCAGCGTCAGCATAAAGCCGAGCAACGCCACATCCTGACCGTTCAGACTGGCCTCAATCAGTACCAGCACGCCAAACACCGCGAGCGTGATCCCCGCCAGCTGTTTGCCCTGCAGGCGCTCACCAAACACAAACGCGCCGAGGATAATGGTAAAGAACGCCTGCGCCTGTAACACCAGCGAGGCAAGACCGGCCGGCATTCCGAACTTGATGGCACAGAAGAGAAAAGCGAACTGGCCAAAGCTGATGGTCAGGCCATAGCCCAGCAGCAGTTTCAACGGGATTTTAGGACGGGCGACGAAAAAAAGCGCCGGGAACGCCACCAGCATGAAACGTAAACCGGCCAGCATCAGCGGGGGCATGTTGTGCAACCCCAGCTTGATGACCACAAAATTGAGCCCCCATACTACGACCACCAGCAACGCCAGCAGCCCGTCTTTACGCGTCATACCCTGCCCCTGAATTATTAATTATTTGTTAACACTTCAAGGTAACAGAAAAAAGCACGCTGCGAGAAGATCATTAATTCTGGCAGTCAGGCGAAGCACTTACGGATAAATTGGGTGCTATACAAGCCCCTTATGTCGTGATACTCCTTTTAGAACACAACATAAAAAGCATAAGCAATTGTCGGGCAGGAATATGAAACCATCTCTCAGGCGCTCAACCGCAGCGCTGCTGGCATCGTCATTGTTGTTAACAATCGGTCGGGGGGCAACGCTGCCGTTTATGACCATTTATCTCACGCGCGTCTATAGCATGAGCGTCGAGAATATTGGTTATGCCCTGACGATTGCGCTGACTATCGGCGTGGTGTTCAGCCTGGGGTTTGGCATTCTTGCCGATAAGTTTGATAAAAAACGCTACATGCTGATCGCGATCGTGGCTTTTATTGCCGGATTTGTCGCGATCCCGTTGGTCGATAACGTCACGCTGGTGGTGCTGTTCTTTGCGCTGATCAACTGCGCCTATTCCGTCTTTTCGACGGTGCTGAAGGCCTGGTTCTCCGACGTGCTCACCGCAAGTCAGAAAGCGCGTGTCTTCTCGCTGAACTACAGCTTCCTGAATATTGGCTGGACGATCGGGCCGCCCATTGGCACCCTGCTGGTGATGTACAGCCTGCAGCTGCCGTTCTGGCTGGCCGCCTTCTGTGCCGCACTGCCGCTCGGATTTATCCATTTCTTCGTGCAAAAAAGCGTCGCACTGGATACCACCGAGGAGAAAATGCCCTGGCAGCCGTCAGTATTGCTGAAAGACCGCGCGCTGTTCTGGTACACGCTCTCTGGCCTGCTGGCGTCCTACGTGGGCGGGTCGTTCGCGAGCTGTATTTCGCAATACGTTCTGGCTGCACATGCAGACAGTGATTTCGCTGAAAAAGTGGTCGCCGTGGTGCTGCCCGTCAACGCCGCCGTGGTGGTGACGCTGCAATATGCCCTGGGCCGCAAGATCTCTGCCAGCAATATTCGCCCGCTGATGTCCCTCGCGACCCTGTTTTTTATTATGGGACTCGGCGGCTTCATGCTCTCCGGAGAAAACCTGATTTACTGGGGTATTGCTGCCGCCATCTTTACGCTCGGCGAAATCATCTATGCACCGGGTGAATACATGTTGATCGACAATATCGCTCCACCAGGAATGAAAGCGAGCTATTTCTCCGCGCAGGCGCTGGGCTGGCTCGGCGCAGCGGCAAACCCGATGATCACCGGTATTATCCTGACCAACCTGCCGCACTGGTCGTTATTTGTGATTATGATGGTCGCCATTGTGATTGCCTGGCTGATGATCTTGCGCGGGATGAGCGTGAAGGCATGGTGCGAGTCACCCAACGTAGCGTAACACGTGTAGGCCGGGTAAGGCATTGCCGCTACCCGGCCGTAAAGCATCAATGGTGTAACATTTCCTCCACCACCTGCTCTTTGTACATCTCGTTCGGGTAGTAGGTCGGCCAATTATCCATCTCTTTCAGCAGCGCCTCGTGGGAGGTGTTGCCCATGAAAATATGGAAGTGCGAAGAGGCCTTCGGTCCGATGGTATGGTCGCTGAACTGCACGAATTTCGGCGCCTTGCTGCTGGTGTCCTTGCACTCAAACAGATAGCGAACGCCTTTCTTACCTGACGCGTAGGTCAGGATTTTGTAGCCGCTGTAATCATAATGACAGCGGCTAACCTCTTTACCTTTATGAAATTCCATAACGTTATTTTCAATGCCGATGGCATCCACGTCCGTCGCATATCCCGTGCGGTAGTAGGCTTTCACCTCATCGAAGGATTTGCTTTTATCCTTCTGCGCTTTCTGCTTAAAGACCGGATCCAGCGAACCATCGAGCAGGAACGGATAGACCGACTGCCAGGTACCGTCCCAGTCAGACAGCGCTCTGTCCTTCACGTCTTTATCCTCAAACACGCCGTTCGCCGCCTTCTGTTCCGCTTCGGTCATCTGATGTCCGTGCGAGTGAGCAAACAGCTGGCCGCTGACCAGCAGCGCCCCCAGAGTCATGGCAAATTTTCCAATATGTGCAGCCAACATAACATCCTCATTCCGTTTGATAAGAATGCGAATGTTATATTATAACATTTCAAATCGCAACCAGGCCGCGAACGCCCTCCTGCTCCATGTTTTCACCTCGTCCGCGCTGAATGATGGTGCCGCGCGACATCAGCAGATAGCTGTCGGCCAGCCCGGCAGCAAAATCATAAAACTGCTCGACCAGCAGGATCGCCATATCCCCCCGATCCGCCAGGGTGCGGATCACCTGACCTATCTCTTTTATGACAGACGGCTGTATACCTTCGGTGGGTTCATCGAGGATCAACAATTGCGGGCGGCTTGCCAGCGCTCGACCAATCGCCAGCTGTTGCTGTTGTCCTCCGGAGAGATCGCCCCCGCGACGCTGTTTCATCTCTTTAAGCACCGGGAACAACTGCCAGATCTCTTCCGGAACCTGCTTTGCATCGCGGGCAGAAAACCGTGACAGGCCCAGCAGCAAATTTTCTTCAACGGTTAAGCGAGGGAAAATTTCACGCCCCTGCGGGACATACGCCACGCCAGACTGCACCCGCTGGTGCGGCTTGCTATGGGTGATTTTTTTGCCCTGCCAAATCACCTCCCCGGTTTTCGCCGGGATCAGACCCATAAGGCACTTCAGCAGCGTAGTTTTCCCGACGCCGTTACGCCCCAGCAGGCAGGTGACTTCGCCAGTGATGGCTTCAAAGCTCACGCCGCGCAGAATATGGCTGCCGCCATAATATTGATTCAGTTCGTTAACCTGTAACATCACCGCTCCTTAGCGTCCCAGATAGACTTCAATCACCTGCTCATTGGCCTGCACCTCGCGAAGCGATCCCTCCGCCAGCACGCGCCCCTGGTGCAGTACCGTCACGTGATCGGCAATGGTTTCTACAAAGCCCATATCGTGCTCCACCACCATCAGAGAATGCTTGCCCGCCAGCGTTTTGAACAACTCAGCGGTATATTCGGTTTCCGCATCGGTCATCCCGGCCGCCGGCTCATCCAGCAACAACAGATGCGGATCCTGGACCAACAGCATGCCGATCTCGAGGAACTGTTTTTGCCCGTGCGAAAGTAGCCCGGCCAGGCGGTCACGTTCACTACTCAGACGCAGCAAAACCAGCATTTCATCAATCCGGTCACGTTGTTCCCCGTTGAGTTTTGCCCGCAGGCTCGCCCACACGGATTTATCGGTTTTCATGGCAATCTCAAGGTTTTCCCACACCGTTAGCGCTTCAAATACCGTCGGTTTCTGGAATTTTCGGCCAATCCCCTGACGGGCAATGGCGGCGGGCTCAAGCAGCGTCAGGTCAATAGACTGGTCATAAATCGCTTTGCCGCTTTTCGGCCGTGTTTTGCCAGTGATGACATCCATCAGCGTGGTTTTACCTGCACCATTGGGACCAATCACGCAGCGCAACTCGCCCACGCCGATGTTCAATGTGAGATCCGTCAATGCCTGAAATCCATCAAAGTTAACGTTGATCTTTTCCAGTTGCAGCACAGGGTCAGTCTGCTCACGGTAGCGATCGCCAGGTAACTGGCGGGTGAATAATCCTTCAGCTGGCTGCATTACTTCTCTCCCTTACGAAACAGACCGTAAACGCCGCGTGGTAAAAACAGGGTCACGGCGATAAAAATCATCCCGAGAAACAGTTGCCAGTATTCCGGCATCGCGACCGTGAAAACACTCTTTGCCCCATTCACCAGCGCAGCGCCTATCACCGGCCCCACCAACGTGCCACGTCCGCCCAGCGCTACCCAGATTGCCGCTTCTATCGAGTTTGTCGGCGACATCTCTCCTGGGTTGATAATGCCCACCTGCGGAACGTAGAGTGCCCCTGCAAGGCCACACAGCACTGCAGAAAGTGTCCACACCAGCAGCTTGAACCCGCGAGGATCGTACCCGCAAAACGTCAGGCGGTTTTCGGCATCCCGTACGGCAGTCAAAATACGGCCAAACTTGCTCTTCGCCAGTGCAAATCCGGTGCCTAACGCCAGGAGCAGCAACAATACGGTCGCCAGAAACAGCGCAATACGCGTGGTCGTTTCCGTCACCGAAAACCCCAGCAACGTGGTGAAACCGGTAAAGCCGTTATTACCGCCAAAACCGGTTTCGTTGCGAAAGAACAGCAACATCCCCGCATAGGTCAGCGCCTGGGTCATAATCGAGAAGTAGACCCCTTTGATCTTCGAGCGGAAGGCAAACCAGCCAAACACCAGCGCCAGCAGGCCAGGCACCATGACAATCAGCACCAGCGTCCAGGCAAAGTACTGGGTTCCCCACCAGAACCACGGCATTTCGGTCCAGGAGAGAAACGACATAAACGCGGGCAAGCCGTCACCTGCGGCCTGGCGCATCAGGTACATGCCCATCGCATAGCCACCCAGCGCGAAGAAAATGCCGTGCCCAAGGGACAACATTCCGGCATAGCCCCACACCAGATCCAGCGCCACCGCAACGATGGCGTAGCAGAGGATCTTACCGATAAGCGTCAGCATCCAGGTTGATAACGCCAGCGGATGCGTGGCAGGGAGTAAGGCAAAAAACGGTAATATCAGCAGACACGCCACCAGCAGGCTGCCGACAATCTGAATGGTTCGTGGCGCTTTACGCGCCAGCGTTAAGGTGAGTGGCTGGCTCATCAGTCAATAACCCTCCCTTTCAGTGCAAACAACCCCTGCGGTCGTTTCTGAATAAACAGAATGATCGCCACCAGAATCAGAATCTTGCCCAGTACCGCCCCCATCTGCGGCTCAAGGATTTTATTAAAGATCCCAAGACCAAAGGCTGCGGCCACGCTGCCTGCCAGCTGGCCTACGCCACCGAGAACGACCACGAGGAAAGAGTCGATGATATAGCCCTGACCCAGCTCTGGCCCGACGTTCCCAAGCTGAGATAACGCCACGCCGCCTAACCCGGCAATGCCTGAGCCAAGCCCGAAAGCCAGCATATCGACACGCCCCGTCGGCACCCCACAACAGGCAGCCATGCTGCGGTTTTGTGTCACCGCACGCACGTTAAGCCCCAGACGGGTTTTATTCAGAATCAGCCAGGTGAAGAACAGCACCAGCAGCACGAATCCCAGCACCACTATGCGGTTCCACGGCAACGTCAGGTTAGCAAAGACCTGCACGCCGCCAGACAACCATGCCGGGTTTGCCACCTCCAGATTCTGTGCGCCAAAGGTCATGCGCACCAGCTGGATGAGCATCAGGCTGATGCCCCAGGTTGCCAGCAGCGTTTCCAGCGGACGACCGTACAGGTGACGGATCACGGTACGCTCCAGCACCATCCCGATGCCCGCCGTCAGGCAGAACGCCACCGGCAACGCGATAATCGGATAGAGCGCCAGCCACTGGGGCGCAAGCCCGGCCATCACCTGCTGCACCATCCATGTAGCGTACGCCCCGAGCATCAGCATCTCGCCGTGCGCCATATTAATGACCCCCAGCAAACCGTAGGTGATAGCAAGACCCAGCGCGGCCAGCAGCAGCACCGATCCCAGAGAGAGTCCCATAAACGCCTGTCCCAGCAGATCGCCCCACATCAGGCGATGCTTAATCTGGCTAAGGCTCTCTTCTGCGGCAGCGCGAACGCCAGCATCAGGCTCGGTCTGCACCTGCGCAAACGGTGTTAGCTTTGACTGCACATCCGGATCGTCGGACTGACCTAACAGCTCGACTGCCTTGCGGCGCACCTCTGCCTGCGGACTTGCCAGCTGAAGATTCGCCACCGCCAGCAGCAGCGCCTGGCGCGCCACATCATCGGTTTCACTCACAACCCGCGTTTGCAGGAAACCGAGCATGCCGGGCTGAGCGTCACGCTGAAGCTGGCGAGCCGCAGCACGTCTTTCAGTGACACTGTCACTCACAAGCTGATGTGTAGCAATGGCTGTTGCGGCAAGCACCCGTAGCCGGTTGGTCAGACGCACGGCTTTGGTTGGCCCCTCTGCAGTTTTGGTTTCCCCCAGCGGCATGATGTCGCCATTACGTTGCACAAACGCGTGCTTTTGGCTGTCGGTGTAGAGGTTTTCATCTTGCAGTGCCTGAAGCAGCGGCAACCTTGCGGCATCCGGCGCTGCGGCCCACTGCGTCAGCAGCTCAGCCTGCTGGCTGCGACTGGCGGCAACAAAACGATCGGCATCCGATGCCTGCGCCATCCCTGGCAGCAGACCGGCAAGCCACACAATAGCGACGATCGTGCGCATGACGTTCATGGATTATCTCCCTGCGGTAATGGCTCAGTTGCTGGCGGTTTTCATCGGCTGATCGGGCTTTTTGTCATTCCCGGCAATGAAGGGGCTCCACGGCTGGGCACGTACCGGCTGTTCAGTCTGCCACACCACGTTAAACTGACCGTTCCCTTCAATTTCACCGATCATGACCGGCTTATGCAGGTGATGGTTGGTGGCATCCATGGTGAGCGTAAAACCTGAAGGGGCTTTAAATGACTGGCCTGCCATCGCCGCGCGCACTTTATCTACATCGGTAGAACCGGCTTTTTCCACCGCCTGTGCCCACATATGGATGCCCACGTAGGTGGCTTCCATCGGGTCATTCGTGACCACGGTGTCGGCATTCGGCAGTTTGTGCGCTTTCGCATACGCTTTGTAATCCGCCACGAACGCCTGGTTGGTCGGGTTATCCACAGACTCAAAGTAGTTCCACGCAGCCAGGTTGCCGACCAGCGGTTTGGTGTCTATCCCGCGCAGCTCTTCTTCACCCACGGAGAATGCCACTACCGGCACGTCGGTCGCTTTCAGACCCTGGTTGGCCAGCTCTTTGTAGAACGGTACGTTGGAGTCTCCGTTGATGGTCGATACCACGGCGGTTTTACCGCCTGCGGAGAATTTCTTAATGTTGGCAACAATAGTCTGGTAGTCGCTGTGACCAAACGGGGTGTAAACCTCTTCGATATCCTTATCCTCGACACCTTTCGAATGCAGGAAGGCACGCAGGATCTTGTTGGTCGTACGGGGGTAAACGTAATCGGTACCTAACAGGAAGAAGCGTTTTGCCCCACCGCCGTCTTCACTCATCAGGTATTCCACCGCCGGGATCGCCTGCTGGTTCGGTGCCGCGCCGGTATAGAAGACGTTCGGTGACATCTCCTCGCCTTCATATTGCACCGGGTAGAACAGCAGGCCGTTCAGTTCTTCAAACACCGGCAGAACCGATTTACGCGACACCGATGTCCAGCAACCGAACACGACCGCGACTTTATCCTGGCTTAACAGCTGGCGAGCTTTCTCAGCAAACAGCGGCCAGTTCGACGCCGGGTCAACCACTACCGGTTCCAGCTTTTTACCCAGTACGCCCCCTTTGGCGTTGATCTCATCAATCGTCATCAGCGCAACATCTTTCAGCGGGGTCTCGGAGATAGCCATCGTGCCGGACAAAGAATGCATGATGCCCACTTTGATGGTATCGGCCGCTTGCACGCCAAAACTCATTCCCATAGCAACAACAGAAGCTGACAACGCGAAGGCTTTCAATAAGGTACGACGGTGCATATTTTCACTCCTGAAAAAGAACGCTGTGCGAAGACGTCCGTTACGGCGTGGACGCGGATAAAAATGTGCCAGCTAAGCAGGAGCAAAAAGGATGCCAGAATGGAAAAAGCGCGATTGCAGGGAAAGTGAAAGCAGGATGTAAAGAGAACGACTCAGAATGGCACAGCGCTGCACTTTAATAATGCAGCGCCGGGAACAAAGGGTTTACCAGACTTCGCTGGCGATCTGCGTCACCAGACGCACTTTATCCCACTGCTGGTTTTCACTTAGCGTGTTGCCCTCTTCCGTGGAGGCAAAACCACACTGTGGGCTGAGGCAAATTTGCGCTTTCGCCACGTATTTTGCCGCCTCCTCCAGACGTGCCTTTACCCCTTCCGGGTTTTCAAGTTCGCCGTTTTTAGTGGTGATAAGGCCCAGCACCACCTGCTGCTTGCCCGGGCGAACAAAGCGCAGGGGTGCAAAATCACCGCTGCGGTCGTTGTCATACTCAAGGAAGAAGGCATCAACATTGACCGTGCCAAACAGCACTTCCGCCACCGGCTCGTAGCCGCCTTCGGAAATCCAGGTTGAACGGAAATTCCCGCGACAGACGTGCAGCCCGATGGTCAGATCGTCCGGTTTCCCTTCCAGCGCCTTGTTTAGCACGCGGGCATAGATACGCGCCAGTTCATCGGCATCATCGCCGCGTTCGCGGATCTGACGGCGCTGATCGTCAGAACAGAGATACGCCCAGACGGTGTCATCCAGCTGCAGATAACGGCAGCCTGCATCGTAGAATGCGCGGATGGCATCACGCCAGGTGGTCGCCAGGTCGTCAAAATAGTCATTCAGATCCGGGTAAACCGTCGCATCAATGTCTTTACGGCCTCCGCGGAAATGGAGCACGCTCGGGCTGGGAATGGTCATCTTCGGCTGAGCGTTGCCGCTGATGCTTTTCAGATAACGAAAATCTTCCAGCATCGGATGCTCGCCAAAGCCCAGCTTGCCGATGACGCGCACGCCATGGGCTTTGGTTTGTACCCCGTTAAATTGAATACCCTGCTGTGAATCGTAACGCTCAACGCCCTGCAGACCGTCGAAGAAATCGAAATGCCACCAGGCGCGGCGAAACTCTCCGTCGGTGACCACATGGAGCCCACATGCGCACTGCTGCTCGACAACATGGCGGATCGCCTCATCCTCCACCGCGCGAAGTTCTCCGGCATCAATTTCGCCGCTGGCAAATTTCAGGCGGGCCTGTTTGATGGTGTCCGGACGTAAAAAACTGCCTACTACATCGGCGCGATACGGGGCGTGTTGTCGTTGCATGGAATTCTCCTCAGTCTGCCGGCGATAATTGCCAGAAGTGATAATTCATTACTTGAATATTTAGACTTCTGGATGTCTAAATATCCAAAAAAGATGTCATATCTGTCATATTCCGGCAAACGAGAAAATTTCACGGGTGTTGAATAAAATTCATCTTCACAGCGTGGTAGCGGTTTCGCTGCTGGCAAAGGCGAACTTTTCATCTTCCCAGCCGGTGATCCCCCCGAGCATGATTTTGACCGGCAGCCCGAGTCGTGCCAGCTTGAGCGCCGCTCTGTCCGCGCCGTTACAGTGCGGCCCTGCGCAGTAGACAACGAAAAGCGTGCCTTCAGGCCATTGCGCCATGCGCTCAGGAGTAATCTGGCTACGCGGCAGGTGCAATGCGCCAGGCACATGACGGCGCGCAAACTGCTCCGGACTCCCCACTACGTGCAGCAGCACAAAATCTTGCTCCTGGTTGACGATGGCATGATGCACATCAGCACAGTCGGTTTCGACGCTCAGGCGGCGTAGAAAATGGGTGACAGCTTCCTGCGGTTCCGCAGCCGGAAATTCAGTAACATAACTCATGATACTTCCTCATCTTTGGCGTTTGTGTTAACACTACTCTATCCACAAATTCAGCCCGTGAATGCCCGCGCGTATGCCAGAAAACAGCAAAAAGATGACAAACTTAAGACAGATAACGCGGCCGCTGGTGGTTGTACTGGCGTATGACGGTCTGTGTACCTTTGAGTTTGGCGTGGCGGTGGAGATCTTTGGTCTACCGCGTCCTGAACTGGGGGACGAATGGTATCGTTTTGCGGTGGCGGGTATTGATAGCGGTGAACTTCGGGCAACCGGTGGGATCCGTATAATAACCGACGGCGATTTAAGCCTGCTTGAATCTGCCGATCTGATCGTGATTCCTGGCTGGAGAGGCCTGGATTCACCAGTCCCGGACACACTTTGTGAGGCATTACGCCAGGCCAGCGCGCGAGGCTGCCAGTTGCTGTCCATCTGTTCGGGGGTCTTTGTGCTGGCGGCATCGGGGTTGCTGAACGGACGTAAAGCCACGACGCACTGGCGCTATCTTGACGCGCTTAAAGCCCGTTACCCTGACATCCAGGTGGTCGAGGATGTGCTCTATCAGGATGAGGGAGATATTCTTACCTCCGCAGGCAGTGCGGCAGGAATTGATCTCTGCCTGCACGTTGTACGGCGGGATTATGGAATGGAAACGGCCAATAGCGTTGCGCGTCGGCTGGTCATTCCCCCTCACAGGGATGGCTCACAACCGCAACAGCTGAGTCGCCCGGTCGCGCAGTTGCGGGAAAGCCAGCGCCTGGGCCAGCTTTTTGATTTCCTCCACAATCATCTTGTCGAGCCTCATAGCGTCGATTCGCTGGCGCGTCGGGTGGGCATGAGCCAGCGCACTTTCCTTCGTCGCTTCGAGGCAGCGACAGGAATGACCCCAGCGCGTTGGTTGATCAATGAACGCCTGTTGCGGGCAAAAGATTATCTTGAAAGCAGCCGTTTAAGTATCGACAGTATTGCAGAACAAACTGGATTTGGTCAGGCATCGACGTTGCGCCATCATTTTCGCCAGCAGTTTGCACTTTCCCCGGCACAGTATCGCAAGCAATTTTCAGGTCCAGGTTCTGCCCGCTGAGGCATCACTCTTTTGGTTGTGTTGAAATACGGAGCACCTGATGATCACCACACACGTTTTTATCGCGGTCAGTCTTGATGGCTATATCGCCCGAGAGAATGACGATATCGACTGGCTTTTGCAGCGCGATGACCCGACAGAAGATCATGGCTATGAAGCGTTCATCGCGGACAAAGAGTGGATCGTAATGGGACGAGGGAGCTATGAGAAGGTATTGTCCTTTGACACATGGCCTTATGACCGGCCCGTGCTGGTACTCTCCCGACAGCTGGCGAATACTCCCGTGCCGGAGGCCCTGAAGGGCAAAGTACAGTTCTCTCATCGCACACCAACAGAGGTGCTCGATGACCTGGCGGCGCAGAACGTCCATCGCGTCTATCTCGATGGCGGACAGGTGATACAGTCGTTCCTGCGCGAAGGGCTGGTCGCGGATATGGTTATCACGACCGTCCCTGTTCTGCTTGGTTCAGGAAAGTCTTTGTTCGGAAGCCTGCACCAGGATATTGATTTGACACTGGTATCAAGCCACAGCTTCCCTTCAGGTCTGGTACAGTCGCACTATCGGCTGAAATCATAAACCGCGGCAAACATCGTAACGACATGTAAAAAAAAACCGCCATTATCTGGCGGTAAATGCTTGCATGGATAGATTTGTATTTTATGCTCTACGTCCCGACACTCCATGGCCGGGCAGCGGATCCATTACAACCTAACACCTTTTATCTTAACGAGAGGTAAACAGCCCTATTAACCCGCTTTGATATTGATTTGCAAATAACGCATCAGCCCCTGTTCAGCGCTCAATTTTGCGTCATCATTCATTGCTTCCAGATAAAACGAACGCGCGACGCTATAAGGCGCTTTATCAGAAGGATACACGGCAAACTGAAATGTTTTTCCCCGCAACTGATTGGTGCAGTCTAATTCCCAATGTTGATCGTTCACTTTGGTGCTATTGCAGGCAACACGGCCATAATCGCTGGTTAAATATGAACCAACACGTGTTTGTGCGGACTTAATATATTCCGGTTCGTTGTCACCAGCGTAGTGAAACCCAGCAGCAGCCACAACAGCAGCCGCTACAATCCCAAACGTTATCATTTTTTTCATTAATCAGGACCCATTCCTTAGCCATAGACTCGCTATTATATAGGAATAATCTTTAAAGTAACTGTCCAGTTATGTACCAAAAATGGCGGTTTGCAATATATCAGATGATTTTTAAGATGTTTCCTGGCTGTATTTCATTCCGACAATATTTGACATTCTCTTTGCGATAATTTGAACTTTTGAATAATAACACCATGAAATAACAGGCATGATATTCCTGCTCTGTCATTTCGCGGTGAACACATGATAAAAAAAGGGTTAACACTCATAATGCTGATTTGCGCCCTGTTTTCAGGCCAACTGATGGCCGGGCACAAAGGTCATGAGTATTTATGGGTAAAAAATGTTGGGCATCAGCTTCGGCATGAAGCTGACAGCGATGAGTTGCGAAGTGAAGCAGAAGAATCAGCGGAAGGTTTGCGCGAACACCACCTGTGGCAAAAATCGCGCAAACCAGATACACACTTTCGTTAATTACCTTTGCGTTTAGGCAGGGTTTTCATAAGTTCGTCCGGGCTTACTGAGGCTACGACACTCCCCGGCGCTGGCATTTTGAAAATATGGTTTTTCATCTTGCCAATTACATGCATTTCGCAAGGACGGCAGTCAAATTTCAGGGTAAGCACTTCGTCACCATTCACCAGTTGCATAGGTGTGGCCTTCCAGCTCTTGATGTTCCCTTTCGCCTGCTTAGGACACAGGTTAAACGCAAAACGGAGACAGTGCTTGGTGATCATCACCGGCACATCACCCTTCTCTTCATGTGCTTCATAGGCCGCGTCGATCAGCTGCACGCCGTGACGATGATAGAATTCACGTGCTTTATGGTTGTAGACGTTAGCCAGGAACGACAAATGCGTATCCGGGTAAACGGGCGCTGGAACAGCTTCAGCTTTACGGCTACCTCGCGGATAGTGAGCCAGACGAGCCGCATCGAGCATTTCCGAGGTTTCCCGACGGAACTGGTTAAGCAGGCTGTTCGGCACGAACAGTGCGTCAGACAGATTCACCTCAATATTACGCGCGTAGTAAATCGTCTGCCCCAGCTTCGCCACCCCCTCTTTCAGGTTGTTTAGCGCTTTGTCCGCATTGTTGGCGACCTCAAACTGGCCATCAAGCGTATGCGTCACGCTGATGCCGTCTTCGCAGGTCATGGTCAAAATCAGCTGCTCTTCCCAGCCTCCCAGTTCAATATCCACCGCGATGCGACGCTCGCTGGAGGTTTTCAGCAGCGCCTGCTGCCAGTTATGATCCAGGTTACGGTTTAGCGCCGCGTTCGGCCTTGCCTTATAGAGATCGGCAGGCATTTCATTCGGCCACACGCGATAGCGATTTTCTCCGGTTTTTTCAACCGTATTGGCACGGAAGCCTACGACTTCACGCTTAATCATCACGTTCAGGCCATCGCCGTTCGCCAGCGGCTCCGTGACCTCCACGTCCAGATGATCCTTCGCCACTTTCAGAACTTCACCGACCGGCAAGCCGATAAATTTCGGCGAATCAAACGCGCCGATGTCACCTTTACGGGCGTTCACGAAATAGTCGGTACTGCCACGATGGAAGGTTTTATCGGTCGACGGAATAAAGAAATGTTCGGTACGACCGGCTGACGCGCGTGCCAGGTCACCACGATCTTCAATAATGGCATCCAGCATCTGACGATAGTGCGCGGTGATGTTCTTCACGTAGCTCATATCTTTATACCGCCCTTCAATCTTGAAGGAGCGCACGCCTGCATCAATCAGCGCACCGAGGTTGGCGGTCTGATCGTTATCCTTCATGGAAAGCAGATGTTTTTCAAACGCCACGACGCGCCCCTGATCGTCTTTCAGGGTATATGGCAGGCGACAAGCCTGAGAGCAATCGCCACGGTTAGCGCTGCGCCCGGTCTGGGCGTGAGAAATATTGCACTGGCCGGAATAGGCTACGCACAACGCGCCGTGGATAAAGAATTCAATCGTCGCGTCTGTCGCCTGGTGAATATCACGGATCTGGTTCAGGTTCAGTTCACGCGCCAGAACGATCTGCGAAAAACCGACGTCGGAGAGGAATTTGGCTTTCTCAACGGTGCGGATATCGCACTGGGTGCTGGCGTGCAGTTCAATAGGTGGAATATCCAGCTCAAGAACGCCCATATCCTGGACAATCAGGGCATCGACCCCGGTCTGGTAGAGATCGGTGATCAGACGTTGCGCAGGTTCCAGTTCATCATCATGAAGAATGGTGTTCAGGGTCACGAACACTTTCGCCCCGAAACGGTGGGCGAACGGTACCAGTTCAGCAATATCCTGCAGACTGTTGCTGGCGTTATGGCGGGCACCAAAGCCTGGACCGCCAATGTAGACGGCATCTGCACCGTGAAGGATCGCTTCACGGGCAATGGCGGCGTCGCGGGCCGGGCTTAAAAGTTCAAGATGATGGGATTGCAGGCGCATACTTCGTCGTTATCCGTTATGGTCAAAATGGCGGCTATTGTAGTCAGAAGTATGCGACAGCGAAACAGTTTTGCGTAGCGTCAGCGGGGATAATGGATTAGGGAGTGAAAATGCACCGTCCGGTCGCTGCTGTTACGGTACGCGTGCGGTTTGTCTCCGGCAAAACGGATGCCCGAATCGGCAGGAATTGTCTGCCACTCACCCTCCAGTTGCATTTCCAGCTCGCCGCTTATCACCACCACATGCTCAATCACTCCCGTTTCATGGGGCGTTGACTCGCTTAGCGCGCCGGGTGCCAGGGTAATGGAGAAATGATCAAACTTCAGCGTCTCATCCCACGGGAACAGCGGTTTTACCACCATGGCCTGCTGCTGCGGGTCAAAAACAGCCTGCTTGTCCGCCTCTGGGGTGATAAAGGTGGAAAACGGTACGTTCAGCCCGGTGGCGATTTTCCACAATGTTGATACCGTCGGGCTGGATTCATTGCGCTCGATTTGCCCGAGCATCGCTTTTGAAACCCCCGTCTCTTCTGCCAGCTTCGACAAACTCCAGCCGCGATCCTGGCGCAGTGTTTTCAGTGTGGTTGCAAGATGTTGTGTGATGTCCATGTGCCCTCCTGGTGAGGATGAGCATACCACTTGTACGCTATAACGCACAGTGTTACCTTACCACGGACGCTATAACGCACAACGGAGTCTTCATGCGCGATTCTTCAACACACCTTGTTCCAGCCGTTCTGGCGGGTTTTGTCGCCGTCCTGGTCGGCTACGCCAGTTCTGCTGCCATCATCTGGCAGGCCGCAGCGGCAGCCGGCGCAAATGCGCAACAGATTGCGGGCTGGATGACGGCACTCGGGATTGGGATGGGAGTCAGCACGCTGGCGCTTTCATGGTGGTATAAAGCGCCGGTACTCACCGCCTGGTCAACACCCGGTGCAGCGCTGCTCGCGACCAGCCTGCACGGTGTCACGCTGGCTGAAACGATCGGCGTGTTCATCTTTGCCAATGCGCTCATTTTACTCTGCGGCATCACCGGGCTATTCGCCCGGCTGATGAAGTTGATCCCCCATTCGCTTGCCGCTGCCATGCTGGCAGGGGTGCTTTTGCAGTTTGGGCTGCATGCGTTTGCCCATCTGGAGGGGAACTTTCTGCTGTGTGGCAGCATGATTGCCGCGTGGCTAATGACAAAAGCGCTGGCCCCCCGCTATGCCATTGTGGTTACGCTTCTGGCAGGCGGCATCGTGGCCTGGGTAAGTGGTGACGTTGTCACGGATAAATTCACCCTTTCCCTTGTTATGCCGGAGTTTATTACGCCATCCTTCACCTTCACCAGCCTGGTGAGCGTGGGTATCCCTTTCTTCCTGGTGACCATGGCCTCTCAAAATGCCCCGGGATTCGCCACGATGAAAGCCTCCGGCTACCCGCTGGCGGTTTCGCCGCTCATCATCTTTACGGGCGGGCTGGCACTGCTGTTTTCGCCCTTTGGCGTCTTTTCCATCTGTATCGCGGCGATTACCGCCGCCATTTGTCAGAGCCCGGATGCGCACCCGGATGCAGGTAAACGCTGGCTGGCAGCCATCGCGGCCGGGGGATTTTATCTGTTAGCCGGTATTTTCGGTGGTTCTATTACTGCAATCATGACGGCGCTACCGCTCAGTTGGATCCAGACGCTGGCGGGTCTGGCGCTACTGGGCACCATCAGCGGAAGTCTGTATCAGGCGCTGAATCACGAAGCGGAACGTGACGCAGCGATAGTCACATTTCTGATGACTGCAAGCGGTGTGACGCTCCTGGGCATTGGTTCGGCATTCTGGGGACTGGTTCTGGGCGGTGTGTGCTATGCCCTGTTATCACGCACTCGCCGCGCGTAGCTGAGAAGGCGTCATTCCCGTCACGCTGCGAAAGCGGTTACTGAAGTGGCTGGCGGAGTTAAATCCACAGGCAAGCGCGATGTCCGTCAGCGGCGTCGCCGTGTGTTGTACCAGCGCTTTCGCCTTTTCCATTCTGCGCTGCATCACGTACTGATGCGGCGCCAGCCCCGTCGACTGGCGGAACATGCGGGCAAAATGGTATTCGCTGAGGGCGGCCTGTGCAGCCAGTTCTGCCAGCGTCAGGGGCTGCCCCAGGTTCTCTTCGATAAAGGCCAGCACGTTACGCAACACGAACGGGGATAACCCGCCCGTGACGACCGGCAATTTCCACTGAACGTTCGAGTAGTTTTGCAGCAGATGCGTTAACAGCAGCGTAGAGGCCGTGCTCAGGGTGAGCTGGTTAGCGTGCTGCTGCCAGTCGCAGCCGAGTAAAAACTGACGGTACAACGCGGTTATCTTCGGGTCACTGCCGAAAATACGCTCGTCCAGGGTCAGCGAAAGTGGCCGCTTGTCCCAGATTTTTTCTCCCACGTCGCGCAGATGTTCATCGGTGCAGTAGAGATGCACAAACGACAGGTCATCCCGGATATCCCACGTTGATTCGCTCTCTTTGGGCATCAAACAGAAACGATCCGGACCACCGCCATTTTTCCAGCCGCCCGGCGTTTTTTGATAACTTTCGTAACCGTCAGCCACGTACAGGCTAAGGGTATGATGATTGCTTTTTACCGTTATCGTATCGTGCTTGTTGTACCACGCTGCCAGCTGAATACCCGAGTTCAGCGAGACGGTTTCCCGCAGGACTGCATTCTGTTGGCGCAGCGTTTCAAAGGTATCGTAAGCGTGAGACATAACCGTTAGCGTGTTATTGATCAGAATATCAGTCTAAGAATTGTTGCCGCCGGTTGCCAGTCCCCATAAAAGAAAAAAGCGCAAGAATTTGCAAGTCTACCGCAAGGCAGTGCAAGCCCCTTGCGGCTCAGCGCGCCATACTGCCCACTTCCGTGGTTTGAGAAGAGAAAAAGTATGAACGCATTATTATACGGACTGGTGGTAATTATCTGGGGAACCACCTGGATCGCGATTTTCCTGCAGCAGGGTTCCGTGGCGGCCCCCGTATCCATTTTCTGGCGCTTCGCGGTTGCCAGCCTCACGATGATGGTGGTGTTACTCGCCCTGCGTAGACTGCGCAAACTGGCGCTGCGGGATCATCTGTTTTGCATACTTCAGGGATGCTGCGTTTTTTGCTTTAACTTCTGGTGCTTTTATACCGCGGCCTCGCACATCAACACCGGGCTGGAATCGGTGATTTTCTCAATGGCGGTGCTCTATAACGCCATTAACAGCTTTATTTTCTTCGGCCAACGCCCACCAGCGCGGTTCTGGACCGCTGCGGCTCTGGGGCTGATTGGCATTATCACCCTCTTTTGGGACGATCTTCTGGCCAGTGGCTGGAGCGCGTCACTCCTGACGGGTATTGGTCTCTCCGCACTCGGTACCTACGGTTTCTCGCTGGGCAATATGATCAGCATGCGCCATCAGCGCAAAGGCCTTGAAACCATGACTACCAACGCCTGGGCGATGCTGTATGGCACACTGGTGATGGGCTGCATTGCCCTTTTCAGAGGCGACAGTTTCACCCCGGAATGGACGGTGAGCTACATTGGCGCGCTGCTCTATCTGGCTTTGTTTGGTTCGGTGATTGCTTTCGGTGCTTACTTTACGCTGGTGGGACGTATCGGCCCAGGCAAAGCGGCCTACAGTACGCTGCTCTTCCCGCTGGTCGCCCTCTCCATCTCAACGGTTTATGAAGGTTACGTGTGGCATATTAACGGTATCGTCGGATTGTTGCTGATTCTGGGGGGGAATATGGTGATGTTTACTAAACCCGAAACCTGGATCAGGCGCTTACGAACAGCGTAAATAAATAAGGCCTGCGCAATGCAGGCCTTTCCTGGTTATTTCATGGTCTTTTTCACATCAAACATGGTGGCATCGGTCGCCATGTCATCAACAACCTGTTTCAGGGTTGCAAAGCCCATTGGGGTATTTTTGTTCGTCAGCTCTTTACCTTCGCCTTTACGAACCACTTTAATAACAGGTTTACCGGTTTTTGCATCAATCAACTCACCTTCAAAGTAAAGGTGGGTATCCATTGTGCGGTGACCGGTCGCCATTTGCGTACCTGCAACAACCAGTGCCACTGGCACCACTTCATAGAACTGCAAACCTTCTTGCTTAGAGGTTACACCGGTAATCGCACCACGGAAGATCAGGCTACGCGGCCCTGCTGTGGTAACGATCGGTTTACGCTGACCAATCGAGGTTTTCATTTTGTTGTTGGTATAACTCAGCAGCTCATCCAGTGTTTTTTGACCAATCTGCGTGGTTGGTTTTGGAGCCGGATAATAAGTAATCGGGTTCCAGACAATATTGTCATAATTAGCTTCGTTATATGACGGATCAACCCAACGTAAGGTCGGTTTACCCGTTGCAGAAGTTGTTTCCTTTAAACCAGAATAGTCTTTTAAAAAGCCTGAGTATTGTTCGGGAGCGGCCACTTTTGATGAACAGCCCGCCAAAGCCAACAGACCAGTAAGCACTGCAACTTTTAAAAAAGTTTGAGTACGCATGATGGTTTTCCATGTTATCTGCAAGTATGCATTTGAAGTTATAGCAAAGGACTGGAGGGTTTGTTGTGACAAAAAATGATGTCGGGAGCACAAATTGCAAAAAGACTGCCCGGATGCGTGCCGGGCAGTGAAAAATTACTGATGTATATCCAGTTGCCAGAACAGATGCTTACCGAACGGGTCAATTTCATAATCCGTCACCTCTTTGCGCACCGGTTCGAAAATGGTTGAATGCGCAATCATCACCGCTGGCATCTGGTCATGCATCATCTGCTGAGCCTCTTTATACAGCGCCACACGTTTATCGTGGTCGGTTATTGATTTTGCCTCCGCAATAATTTTATCAAACGGCTTATAGCACCACTTCGCCGAGTTCGAACCGCCATTTGCAGAGGTGCAGGTAAATAGCGGACCAAAGAAATTGTCCGGATCGCCCGTTGCGGTCGTCCAGCCCATCAGCGCAGCCTGATGCTCCCCGCCCTTCACGCGCTTGAGGTATTCACCCCATTCATAGGTGACAATGTGAGTTTGTACGCCCACTTTCGCCCAGTCGGCCTGAATCATTTCGGCCATACGTTTCGCATTCGGATTGTACGGACGCTGAACCGGCATTGCCCACAAATCAATGTTCACCCCGTTTGCAAAACCTGCTTCCTTCAGCAGCGCTTTTGCCTTTTCCGGATCGTAATCGTAATCCTTAAGTTCACTGTCGGCGCTCCATACCCCTGGCGGCAGCAGGTTCTTCGCGGCGGTCCCCGTGCCATGGAACACCGCGTCAATAATGGCTGATTTGTTGATGGCGATGGCCAGCGCCTGGCGAACCTTCACGTTATCCAGCGGTGGCTTTTGGGTGTTAAACGCCAGAAAACCAGTGTTCAGCCCTGCCTTGCTCATCAGGTTGATGTCTTTGTTCGCCTTCATACGCGGCAGATCGGCTGGGTTCGGGAACGGCATCACCTGACATTCGTTCTTTTCGATTTTGGCAAAACGTACTGAAGCATCCGGCGTGATGGTAAACACCAGTCGATCGAGTTTCGATTTACCCTGCCAGTAGTCTGCAAACGCGGTGAAAAGGATGCGGGAGTCCTTCTGATACTGTGTGAGCTTAAACGGCCCGGTGCCAATCGGCTCCATATCCACCTTCTGTGGTGTCCCCGCTTTCAGCATCGCGTCGGCATACTCCGCAGAGAGGATCGAGGCAAAATACCATGCCAGATCCGCGACAAACGGCGCCTCCGGGTGTGCCAGCGTAAAGCGCACGGTGTGATCATCGACTTTATCAATGGCGGTTATCAGACTGCCAAACTCCAGACTTTCGAAATTGGAATAGCTGCCGTTAGAGACGTTATGGTAAGGATGATTCACATCTTTCTGCCGCATAAACGAGAAGATGACGTCATCGGCGTTAAAGTCCCGGGTCGGTGTGAACAATTTATTGCTCTGGAATTTCACCCCCTTGCGCAGATGGAAGGTATAGACTTTACCGTCGTCGCTGACCTCCCAGCTCTCTGCCAGACTGGGTACCAGCTCCGTGGTGCCAGGTTTGAAATCGACCAGCCGGTTATAAACGGGTACGGCACTGGCATCCACGCTGGTGCCCGACGTGTATAACTGAGGATTAAAGTTTTCCGGCGATCCTTCGGAACAATACACGAGCGTTTTCGCAGCGACAGTGGAACTGACGGTGAGCGCCGCAAGAGCAAGCGTTAAGATTGTGAGTTTGCTTTTCATCATTTATTCCTGTCTTTTTAATTCGACGGCTAATTAATTCTTTTGCCATTTCATAAATAACATTAAAGTGAAGTGGCAAACACCTGAAAAATAAATAAGGAATAAATCACTATGGGCTCGCTACTTTCCAGACAATTAACGCACCGCTTTTTTCGCTATCTCTCCATCACCAGCCAGAGCGATGCCAAAGTAAAAACGCTGCCCTCTACGCCAGGCCAACACAACATGGCGCGGGAGCTTGCTCAGGAGCTGGCACAGCTGGGGTTAGACGACATTGTGATTGATGAATTTGCCACGGTGACCGCGGTGAAAAAAGGTAACGTCGCCGGTGCGCCGCGTATTGGTTTTATTACCCATATTGATACCGTCGACGTGGGATTATCACCGGATATTCATCCGCAGATATTAACATTTACAGGTGAAGACCTCTGTCTGAATAAAGACAAAGACATTTGGTTACGCGTAAAAGAGCACCCGGAAATTCTGTCCTACCCTAATGAGGAGATTATTTTCAGCGACGGAACCAGCGTTTTGGGCGCAGATAATAAATCAGCCGTTACCGTAGTCATGACCGTGCTGGAAAACCTGACCGTGGAGCATCAACACGGCGACATTGTGGTCGCATTTGTCCCGGATGAAGAAATCGGCCTGTGCGGCGCGAAGGCGCTCGATCTGAAACGCTTCGATGTTGATTTTGCCTGGACCATTGACTGCTGCGAGCTGGGTGAAATTGTCTACGAGAATTTTAATGCGGCAGCCGCGGAAATCCGCTTTACCGGCGTAACGGCACACCCCATGTCCGCCAAAGGCGTGCTGGTGAACCCCCTGCTGATGGCGACCGATTACATCAACCATTTTGACCGCCAGCAAACGCCCGAGTGTACCGAAGGTCGTGAGGGCTATATCTGGTTTAACGGTATTCAGGCGGGGCAAAACGAGGCCATCCTCAAAGCGAATATCCGCGATTTTGACAAGGACAGCTTTGCCGCCCGCAAGCAGCAGATTGCCGACGTTGCCGCGCTGATAGCCGCCCAACATCCAACGGCCAACGTGGACTATCGCATTGAAGATACCTACAGCAATATCAGCAATGCGATTGGCGAAGACAGGCGCGCCATCGACCTGATGTTTGAAGCGATGGAATCGCTCGGCATCACGCCGAAACCGACGCCGATGCGCGGCGGCACAGACGGTGCGGCACTCTCGGCAAAAGGGCTACTTACGCCAAACTTCTTCACCGGCGCGCATAACTTCCACTCGAGGTTTGAATTTCTGCCGCTGTCGTCGTTCGAGGCCTCTTACCAGACAGCCCTGCAACTCTGCCTGCTGGCCGCCCGTTAAGTGGGTTTACGCGCCAGCATGGTGGCAAAGCGCAGCTTAATGCGATTGCCGTTTTCATCGGTGCGGTGCAGTTCACCAACGTCTTCGTTGTATTTGAGCAACTCCCAGCCTTCATAGTAGTTGCTCAGTTCGCCCGTTCTAAACGCAAACGGGAAGCCGACGGTACACGGATAATCAGTCGTATCCATGGCGGCGACAATCAGGTTGTGGCCGCCTGGTGTAGTGCAGCGCTGCATATTGGCGATAAGACCGGGGATGGTTTTTGCATCCAGGAACATCAGCACGACGGTGGACAAAATAAAATCGTATTCACCGTCGAAACTCAGGGTGTTGAGATCTTTTATCGCCGTGTGGAGGTTGTTGATCCCTTCTTCGGCCTTGATGCGCTCGATATTATCAATGCTCATCGGGTTTTTATCCCAGGCCGTCACCTCGTGACCGTTAGCAGCAAGGTAGAGACTGTTACGGCCATTTCCACAGCCCAGATCCAGCGTTTTACCCGGTTTAACCCTTTCTGCACTGAACAGCACCTCGGAATGCGTTCGGGTTAAGCCATATTTCTCTGTGAAGTAATTCTCATCGACGGTCATTATTTTTTCCTGATCCTGCATAAATTTAAAGTGCATTTTGAATGCCATTTTAAGGCGTTTACCGTCTGGTTGCCAACCGTTCGAAAACCGAAATATTTGCTACGTTTAGTTAAGACGGTTATCAGAGAGATCAAGATGAACAAATATCGCCTGAGCGACGATACACGCCTTTGGCAATGGAAAAATGGCGAAACAACCCACTCGACCACATTACGGCAGATTATCGCCACGGCGGAGTTTAACGACGTGACGATAGGTACGAAAGGTGGATGGATTGACGATGAGCGCGCCCTCGCACAAGACGGTGACTGTTGGATCTACGACGAAAACAGCGTGGTGTTCGCCGGTGCCACCGTATCCGGCAACGCGCGGCTTACCCTGCCTTGCATCATCAGCCACGAAGCGCATATCGGCGACAATTGCTGGCTGGACGAGGCTGAAGTCAGCCATGGAGCCCGAATAAGTGACAACGTCACCATTCAGCACTCCTGTGTTCGGGGTGAATGTCATATTTATGGCAATGCCCGCGTGCTTCACAACAGCGTCGTTATTGCCGCCAAAGGCCTGACGCCGGACCATGAACAGATCCTGCAAATTTACGATAACGCGACGGTGAGCCAGTCACGCATTGTGCATCAGGCGCAAATCTACGGCGATGCGATGGTGAATGATGCCTTTGTTGAGCACCGCGCCGAAATATTCGACAACGCAATCCTTCAAGGCAACGATCTCAATAACGTCTGGGTGTGCGACTGCGCAAAGGTCTATGGCAACGCCCGCCTGATTGCCGGTTTTGATGACGATGCCATTCCGACGGTGCGCTACAGCTCTCAGGTCGCGGAGGATGCGGTGGTAGAAGGAAACTGCATCATTAAACACCACGTTCTGATTGGGGGACAGGCATGGCTACGCGGTGGGCCGATCATGCTGGATGATAAAGTCGTGATTCAGGGACGGGCGAGGATCAGCGGCGATGTGCTGATTGAGCACCGGGTTGAAATCACCGACGATGCGGTGATTGAAGCGTTTGCCGGTGAGAATATTCATCTGCGCGGCGAGAAGGTCATTAATGGCAACCAGCGCATTACCCGCACGCCCCTGCTGGGCGCGCTATAGCGTATAAATCTTGCCGTAGATGTTCACATCGTCGAAATGACCATTGAGGAATTCCGCTTCCCGCAGGCAACCTTCCAGCGTAAAACCGTTGCGCAGGGCAACATTGTTGCTGTGCTGATTCGCGACCCGACACTTAATCACAAAACGACGGATTTCACCGCGTTCAGCGTAGTAACGCATAAACGCCTGCAATGACTGAGAGAGGATCCCCTGCCCTTGATGCGCTTCATCCAGCCAGTAGCCGATGTACCCGGCTTTGTTGGCCGGTTCAATCGTGTTAAACGACAGCACGCCGACCAGCCCATCATCCTTAAAGATCAAAAACATTTTGGCGTAGCCGCGCTGGTGCAGCATCTGGTTACTCTGCACGTTACGGCGGGTATCTTCTTCGCTGCCCACGTGCTGCGCCCAGTCAAAGGCGGTTTGCAGAAAAGCTCTGTTTTTGACGACGAGGTTGTGCAGTTCGGCGGCGTAGCGCTCTTCAACGGCGCGCAGTTCGACGGTGTCAGACACCGGGATAATTTCGGATTGTGCTGCGGTCATGACCCCTCACACTAACCCTCTCCCACAGGGAGAGGGTATCAATCGTTAACGCATTACCCGGTCATCAACGTACTGACGTTTGTCCGGGGCTGGCGGGAAATACTGATACAGCCAGGTTTCACTGATGGCATCCCCCTGGCAGCGCAGGAACAAACGCATGTCCACTGGTTCGGTCGAATCCGATGTTGGATACCAGTCAAACAGAATGCGATAGCCGTCAAACGGTTCAACGTAAAGGATCTCAACCTGCTTCGCTTCACCGCTGGAGAGCGTAATGACCGGCTCGATGCCTTTTGGTGCAGCCGCTTTCAGGTCGCCACCGACAAAGTCGATAGCGAAGCGACGGGCCCACACTTTCGGGTAATTCTCGCCCGGCGCCCAGCCTTCCGGGAAGCCACCCATACCGGTGCGGGTCGCGAAGACCGTTGCCAGCGGAGAACGCACTGGCGGCATGGCGCTCCAGTAGAGGCGATATTTGAAGTCCAGCTCGTCGCCCGCTTTGACCGCTTTTTCTGGCTGCCAGAAGCAGACGACGTTATCCAGCGTTTCACCCGTAGTCGGGATCTCCATCAGGCCAACTGAGCCTTTGCCCCAGTCATTGCGCGGCTCAACCCACAGACTTGGGCGTTTGTTATACCAGCCCATCACGTCCTGATAGTGCGAGAAATCGCGATCAAGTTGCAGCAGGCCGAACCCTTTCGGATTCTTGTCCATATAGGCATTGAACTGCAGCTTCTGCGGGTTGTTCAGCGGACGACAGATCCACTCCCCGTTGCCGCGCCACATGGCCAGGCGGTCGGAGTCATGAATTTGCGGGTGAATGGTGTCACACATGCGGCGTTCGTTATTACCGCAGCTGAACATGCTGGTCATCGGCGCGATGCCGAGTTGCTTAATGTCTTTACGCGCATAGAGGTGGTTTTCCACCTCCATAATCACCTGGCTCTTCTCGCAGTGGATCACGAATTTATAAGCACCAGTGATGCTTGGGCTGTCCAGCAGCGTATAAACGGTAAAAGTGGTGTCGCCAGGTTTGACGGTTTCAAACCAGAACGAGGTGAAATCCGGGAACTCTTCCGGCGTGTCGGTAAAGGTATCCACCGCCAGACCACGTGCGGAAAGACCATATTGGTAGGTGTCATCAACCGCACGGAAATAGCTCGCACCGAGGAAAGAGACGATATCGCGACGCGCCAGTTCAGGGGCTTTAAACGCACGGAAGCCCGCAAAGCCGAGATCGCTTTGCCCTTCCAGCTGTTTGGTATCCACACCCGTTTCACCATAGCTGAACAGCTCCGGACGGAAGTGGATCTCGCGCGCCATAGAAGTAGACTGGTCGAGCGAGAACATCCGCACGCGGCGACGGAAACCCATTCCCATATGGAAGAACTGCACGTCCAGTTGACGCCCTTCAATGTTATTCCACAGAGACTGCTTTTCATCGTAGCGGATGGCGTTGTACGCCTGCGGCGGCATGGTGGCCAGCGTGTCCGGCAGCGGGCGCGGCGCACCACCCCACGGGGTTTTCGCCAGGTCATGCGCCATGGATTGCAGTACGGAGAAATCAAAACGACGGCTCTGGCCGTCAGCAATGTCAGAGTCAGCAGCGTATGCCGCTTTGGAAAACAGAGAAGCAAGGCCAGATGTGCCGCTCAGGGCTGCCACTGCCAGCGAGCCTTTTAGAAAACGTCTGCGATTCATGCCTGGAAAAACGTCCTTATGGTCGTGTGAATGTGTTTCGCGCTCGGCGAAATGACGGCAAGAAAGAACGCACAGCCTAAACAAAAATGGTTAAGAATCCAATTGTTGGCCGGTGATTATATGAACAAAGTGTGAAATATTTTCTGTCGACCAGAACGGCCCGAAAGTGGTGTAAAGAAAGCCTGGAGAATGTGTAGAAAAATGCCCCGGCGCGACATCGTTCGCCGGGGCCAATGAGGCGGTTATTTTACGCTGACATCGATACCCGGGAAGTACTTATCAGCGAGTTTAGCGATCGTGCCGTCGGCACGTACTTTATCAATCGCGGCATCAAGTTGCTTTTTGGTGGCCTCGTCACCTTTACGCAACCCAAAACCGATCCCACTGCCGAGGATAGTGTCGTCAGACACCGGTTTGCCGATGAAGCCAAACCCTTTCCCCTGCGGCTTGCTGAGGAAACCTGCCTGCCCGGCCGCTGACATGACCAGCGAGGCGTCGATCCGACCATTCAGCAGATCGCCCCAGGCCATATTCTGATCTTTATAAGACACCACGGTGACACCCTGCTTTTCCCAGTGCTCTTTCGCATAGGTTTCCTGAATGGATCCCTGCAGCACACCGATGGTTTTTCCCTTCAGCCCTTCGGGAGTCGCCTCTACCGCCGTTCCGGCCTTACCGACCAGCTGCGACGGAATACGGTAGATCGGTTGGGTAAAATCAATACTCTTGCGGCGCTGTTCGGTGATATTCATCGCCGAGTTGATCGCGTCGAATTTCTTCGCCACCAGCCCCGGAATCAACGCATCAAACGAGGTTTCAACCCAGGTGCACTTCAGCGCTGCGGCTTTACAAATGGCATTCCCCAGTTCAACGTCAAACCCTTCCAGTTCGCCCGCCGAATTACGGCTCTCAAACGGCGGATATTCCGCTTCCAGACCGTAACGCAGCTCGGTAGCCGCGAAGGAAGAAAAAGTACACAGCAATCCCATGCCGACAACTAACGCGCGTAATTTCATCCAATACTCCTCAGCGTGGTTTAACCCGACACAGGGCCTGGGCACCTGCCCGTAACGTCGCCTCATCTTTCGCAAAAGAGAGACGAATCAATTTACTATCCGTACCGTCCGCATAAAACGCCGACAGCGGAATGGTGGCAACACCGTACTCAACGATCAGCCGTTTCACCAGCTCGCTATCACGCTCATCGCTAAACTGGCTGTAGTCCGCCAGCATGAAGAACGATCCGGCACTCGGCAACAGGGTAAACGGCGAATCCTCAAGCAGGCTTTGCAGCAGATCGCGCTTACGCTGGTAAAACGCCGACAGCGACAGCCAGGTTTGCGGGTCGACCATATGTTCAGCAAAGGCATGCTGCATTGGCGTATCGGCAGAAAACATTAAAAATTGATGGACTTTACAAATCTCGTCCATCAGTACCGCCGGAGCAACACAGTAACCCACACGCCATCCGGTAACGTGATAGGTTTTTCCGAAAGAAGAGATAATCACGCTACGTTCCGCCAGCTGCGGGTGTGTAGCCATCCCGTGGTGCGGTTCACCATCAAAAACGACGTGTTCGTACACTTCGTCAGACAAAATAATGATATCGGTATTGCGCGTCAGCGCCGCCAGCTGCTGCAGATCATTAGCTGAGAAAACCTGACCGCTCGGGTTGTGCGGGGTATTGATGATAATCATACGCGTACGCGGGGTGATCGCGGCACGCACTTCATCCCAGTTGACGGCAAAATCCGGCACCGTGAGTTTGATGGCGACCGGGGTTGCCCCCTGCAGGCGGACAATTGGCGCATAGCTGTCAAATGACGGTTCAAAATAGATCACCTCATCGCCCGGGTGCACCAGCCCGCTGATTGCCGAATAAAGCCCTTCGCTGGCGCTGGCGGTGACCAGCACCTCGCTACCTGGGTCATACTGCGTGCCGTAGAGGGTGGCAATTTTATCGGCAATGCGTTCTTTGAGCGGCTGCAGACCGGTCATCGCTGCATACTGGTTATGCCCTGCCTCCATTGCGCGGGTGACGCCCGCAATCAGCTTCGGGTCGCAGGAAAAGTTCGGTGCGCCCTGAGAAAGGTTAATCGCGTTATGCTGCGCCGAGAGCTGGCCGATAACGGTAAAAATGGTGGTACCCACATCAGGCAGTTTAGAGCGTGTTTGCACCGGCGTTCGTAAAGTCATCCTCTTTCCCTTCTCATGGACATTGCATAACTATTCAAACAACAAGTGAGTTGTCGGGACAATCGAATTGTTGTCATAATAGCCATGAGAAAAATGCATAGCTGAGGTGTTTATATGTCGCGCCGTTCGCTCCCGCTCAATGCCATCGACGCATTTTTAGTCACCGCGCGTCACCTGAACCTCACCCACGCCGCCGCTGAGCTTTGCCTGACACAGGGGGCAGTGAGCCGCAAGATCGCTTCCCTTGAAGCGTGGTTTGGCTTTCCGCTATTTGAGCGTCATGCGCGTGGGTTGCGGCTGTCACCGCAGGGAAGCGCCCTGTTGCCTGAACTGCAATCGTCTTTTGAGCAATTGCTGACGGTGGCCGACCGGGCCCGCAGCCAGCAAACCGTCATCCGCTTAAAAGCCCCCACCTGCGCCATGCGCTGGCTGGTCCCCCGCCTGCTGGAGGTGGAGCGTGAACAGCCGGATCTGCAAATTGCGTTGACCACCACCACCGATCACAACGTGAATTTCAAAACCGAATCTTACGACGCGGCCATCGTGTTCGGAACGCACATGAGTGCCGGAGACCTGCTGTTTGAAGAGGCGTTAACCCCGGTGCTTAGCCCTATGCGCGCGAGTGCCGCACTGGGTTCGTTGACATTTCTTCACCCCACAAGGGATAAGACAGACTGGTCATTGTGGCTGGCAAAACAGGAAGGCCCGGGCTTTGTTATGCACAAAAATCAACACTTCGATACGATGGATCTCGCCATTACGGCGGCCATTCAGGGGCTGGGCGTCGCCATTGCCGACGAAACGCTGGTAGAAGAAGATGTCCGTGCCGGAAGGCTAACGCGGCCCTATGAGACAAGTATAAAAACCGGCGCGAGTTACCGCCTGGTGCTGCGCGAAACGCCTGGCGAAGAAAATGGGCTGGCGGCGTTTCGCGCTTGTTTGCTTAGTCGAGGCTGACGTGATGCTTCATCACCCGCTTGAAGAGACTCATGCGCGCGCGCATAAAGCGGTTTTCAAGCCTGAAACCTGCATGTTTATTCACTCCAATACGTAACAGAACGTCCCGCCCCTTGCGACACGCGGGCCAGTGCGTGGGTCCCGGCAGAATGTCGCGCCTCCCCGCGTCACGCGCGAAACTTACCCAATAATCGGCCACCTGGGCAGCAAACTGGAGATCGCGTGCATTAACATACTGACGCGACGGTTCTACCTGACCAAGCGTATCGAACACATAGGGAACTTCATTGCCGTGCCAGGCGCCGTTGATATAGGTGTCATGTTCTGCTTCCGCGACATAGTCGAACCAGTAACGCCAGCACAATCCGCCGATACGCTGTTGAGCCTGCATCACTACGTAGCCCATCGTGGTGAACGCCATATCGCGGCACACCTGTCGGCCCAGCTCTTCGTCCCCTTTGACGCCAGGATAGAGCAGCTTAATCAGCCCCAGACCAAAGCGACGTTCGCGGCGCAGTTTCTGGATTTGCCCGGCAAGATCGATACCAAACACCGCCATCACGCTGGCTTCATCGCTGTTTGAGCCAATCATCACCGGCACAGGATGTTGTCGGGCGGCAAAGAAGACATCGAGCATCGCTTCCGGCAGCACGCAATCCCCGACGATGGGTGCCGGGGCAATGTTCAGCGGTGCGGTTAATGGCCAGAACGCGTCGGGCGGAATAGCGCGTAGCTCCTCGGCTGTCGCATTCTCCAGGCCAAAATGGGCGGCCAGCGCTTCCCCCTTCTGCAGTGCCTGCTCGCGCGGCGTGTCAGGTAAGGTGTAACCGCTTTGTACAATCGCCTTATGGAACAATCCTTCTGCCAATGGCGAGGCCAGCAGCGAAAGCACGCTGCGCGCGCCAGCGGATTCGCCAAACAGGGTCACGTTAGCAGGGTCGCCGCCAAACGCAGCAATGTTATCCCGCACCCATTCGAGCGCGGCAATCTGGTCCAGCAGGGCAAAATTATGCACAACGCGATCTTCTTCACCCTCCAGTGCAGGATGGGCAAAGAAGCCAAGATGACCGAGGCGATAGTTGATCGTGACTACAACCACACCGCGCATTGCCAGCGCTTTGCCGTTATAGGGCGGCAGGCCCCCGGCACCAATGGTAAACCCGCCGCCGTGCAACCAGACCATCACCGGAAGCGATTCCGCGCGCTCTTTGGGAGACCAGACGTTGAGATAGAGACAATCTTCAGAAAACTGGCCCGGATCGCCGCCGCCTAGCTCCTGACAATACTCGCTGCTTTGCCAGCTTGAGGCCGAAAAGGTGGTGGCTTCGCGAAGTCCATCCCACGGTTCAGGCCGCCGCGGGGAACGCCAGCGCCACTCGCCCACGGGCGGTGCGGCGTAGGGAATACCGCACCAGACATGGACATTTTCATCGGTTAAACCAGACAGTGCGCCGCAGCGCGTTTCAACCACAGGGGCGGAAGGATTTTGCATAACGACCTTAATTTTTCCATCACACCCCAGCAGAGTAACGGTTTCAGAGCAAACCGCAACGCTGTTTGCTTCGTACTTCAGCCTCCTGATAGAGCGTAAACTCGTCATACACCGGGCAGCCCAGCGCCGCTTCAAAGGCATCGCGGCTGGCATTTCCGTGGCTGCGCGCCTGGGTTTCGTTCCCGAGATTGGACTGGAATATCCCGGCAGCGCTGACCGGCAGGAAATCTTCGTAGGTAATCGGCTGAGCGACCACCCACCCACGTTCGATCAGCGGCTGCGGATCGTCTCCGGGACGAAACGCGTGGCGATGCGCTTCCCCCGCAGGCGTCAGACGATAGCGGAAATAGGCCAGCTCCTGACGACGCATTAGCATTTCGCTGTCCGGGAAAGCGTTAAAGATCTCCCGCAAATGCAGCTGGTGGGTCAGGTTATCTTTACCGGTACCGGCCTGTGCGAGCAGGCTATCGTACAGTTCACGGCCTTTTGGCGTCAGCGCCACGCCGCGCTGTTCAATTTCACCAAACCGCGCGGTATGTGTGCCTTTATGTTCTCCGGCAAACAGCACTGGTTCTTCAAGCGCCTTAAAACTGGTCTGTCGTAAGAGCACAGGCACTTCGCGACGAGGAGGTCCTTCGATCAGCACTTTTGGTTCTATACCATACTTCGGCATCAGCTCCTGCACCCGGTCAATATCCAGGGTACGCGGCGTGAGGTGGTTAATGTGGCAGCCCGGGAAGCAAACCACATCGGCAATCAGCCGGTGTTCGTTGTGCAGGGCCAGATAGGTTTCCTGATCGACCGTCGCATGACGATGCCAGCGGAAGGTTTCCAGCGCTTCCTGCACAAATTCGTGCGCCTGTGCGTCAGTAAACTGCCCTTCCGACTCATGGAGCTCGATCAGCGCTAGACAGCGTGGGGTAAAGATGTTCCGGTGAGACAGGATCTCCGCCGCACGTTCACGCAGCGCAACGTTTTCAATCAGCTCAAGACGCAGCAGCGAGGTAAAGATACGAAACGGATTACGGCACAGCGCCGCATCGTCTATCGGACGAAACGCAGTGGAGTGGACCGGCACCCCCGCCTGAGAGAGATCGTAATAGCTGACCGGGTACATGCCCATGATGGCAAACATACGACGCAGGGTTGATAGTTCCTGTGCCGTGCCGACGCGGATCGCCCCGTGGCGCTCCACGTTCAGGCGCGCCAGTTCATCGGCATTAGCCAGTTGTTCATGTAATAGCGGGTTATTTTCCAGAACCGCCAGGTTTACGTCCGCGACCAGTTCGAGCAAAGTGCCGTATTGCGGAACTTCCTGCTGGTACATCGCCGACATAGCCTGCGAAAAGCGTTCCCGAATGTCATCAGCCGTGATGGTGTTCGCCATGATGTCATGCCTCCAGTGAATATTACCTGGAGTGTAGAGAAACCCGTTCCTTCCTGGGGGAAGAATTTCTGATTTGTGATCTTAAGACGACAGTGGTCAAACTGTGTGCTACTGGCCCCCTGAACAACCCCGAACGGAACCATTATTTTATCCTCACACTGTCTCCAGACGAGGATTTTGCCAACAGGGTCTACACTCTATCTTTAGGTAAAGAGGTTCGCGGAAGTTGGCACGGCGATCCGCATTCCGACCTGCTCACCGTGGCCGATTGCGGTACCGGTATCAAAAACCGTAATCGGTTTTGCCTGGTAGCAAAAAGCAGCCCGGCGATGCGCGTGCCCCATCGTTTCAGAGGTACGGACCATGTTCGCACTTGATGCATTCCATTTAGCAAGAATTCAGTTCGCTTTTACCGTCTCGTTCCACATCCTGTTTCCTGCAATCACCATCGGGCTCGCCAGCTATCTGGTGGTGCTGGAGGGCATGTGGCTGCGCACCAAAAACGACGTCTGGCGATCGCTGTACCATTTCTGGCTCAAGATATTTGCCGTTAACTTCGGGATGGGCGTCGTTTCCGGTCTGGTCATGGCGTATCAGTTTGGCACCAACTGGAGCGGCTTCTCACAGTTCGCCGGCAGTATTACCGGCCCACTCCTGACCTATGAGGTGTTAACCGCCTTCTTCCTGGAAGCCGGTTTCCTTGGCGTTATGATGTTCGGCTGGAATAAGGTTGGTCCGGGTCTGCACTTCTTTTCAACCTGCATGGTGGCGCTCGGCACGCTGATGTCGACCTTCTGGATCCTTGCCTCCAACAGCTGGATGCATACCCCGCAGGGTTTCACTATCGAGAACGGGCAGGTTATCCCGCAGGACTGGCTGGCGATTGTCTTTAACCCCTCGTTCCCTTACCGCCTTATTCATATGGCTATCGCCGCTTTTTTGAGCAGCGCGCTGTTTGTCGGGGCATCGGGCGCATGGCATCTGCTGCGCGGTAACGATACCCCCGCCGTTCGCACCATGTTTTCGATGGCAATGTGGATGGCGCTGGTGGTCGCGCCCATTCAGGCGGTGGTGGGCGATATGCACGGCCTGAACACGCTTGAGCATCAGCCGGCAAAAATTGCCGCCATTGAGGGGCACTGGGAAAATCCTCCCGGCGAGGCTACCCCGCTGCTGCTGTTTGGCCTGCCGGATATGGAGGAGGAGCGCACCAAATACGGTCTGGAAATCCCCGCGCTCGGCAGCCTTATCCTGACGCACAGCCTGGACAAGCAGGTCCCGGCGCTGAAAGACTTTCCGAAAGAAGATCGCCCAAACTCGACCATCGTTTTCTGGTCGTTCCGCGTGATGGTCGGGATGGGACTGCTGATGATTACCCTTGGTCTTATCAGCGTCTGGCTGCGCTATCGCCATCGACTTTACCACTCGCGCCCGTTCCACTGGTTTGCCCTCTGCATGGGGCCTGCCGGGCTGCTGGCGCTGCTCGCCGGATGGGTAACCACCGAAGTGGGACGTCAGCCGTGGGTCGTCTATGGCTACCTGCGCACCATCGACGCGGTATCGCTGCACAGCACTTTGCAGATGAGCATCAGCCTGCTGGCGTTCTTCGTCGTCTACTCGTCGGTGTTTGGCGTAGGCTATCTCTATCTCATCCGGCTGATTAAGAAAGGTCCTCAGCCCGTCGATACGCTGACGTCAAACACCTCGGGCACGCCTGCCCGTCCGCTGTCTGCCGCTGAGTCTGTTCCGGAAGAGGAGAAAATCTGATGGGTGTCGATATCTCAGTGATTTGGTTTGCCATCATCGTGTTTGCCACGCTGATGTACATCATTATGGATGGCTTCGATCTGGGCATTGGCCTGCTGTTCAACTTCGTGGGCGATGCCAGAGAGCGCGATGTGATGGTCAACAGCGTGGCGCCCGTCTGGGACGGTAACGAGACCTGGCTGGTACTCGGCGGCGCGGGGCTCTTCGGCGCATTTCCGCTGGCCTATGCGGTCATTATTGATGCGCTGACGATCCCCCTCACCGCGATGCTGATCGGCCTCATTTTTCGCGGCGTCGCCTTTGAGTTCCGCTTCAAAGCCACCCCCTCACACCGCAAGTTCTGGGACTACTCCTTTGCTGGCGGCTCCCTGCTCGCCACCTTCAGCCAGGGCGTGGTGGTGGGGGCGATGATAAACGGCTTCGACGTGGAGGGACGGCGGTTTGTTGGCTCGGCGCTGGACTGGCTCACACCCTTTAACCTCTTCTGCGGCATCGGTCTGGTCGTCGCCTACACGCTGCTGGGCACAACCTGGCTCATTATGAAAAGCGAAGGCGCGTTGCAGGTCCGTATGCGCGAGCTGACCCGCCACGTGCTGCTGGCGCTGATAGTGGTAATTGCGGTGGTGAGCGTCTGGACGCCGCTCGGCTGGCAGTACGTGGCCGACCGCTGGTTTACCCTACCCAACTTCTTCTGGTTCCTGCCGGTTCCTCTGCTGGTCGGGATCTTCAGCGTGTTGATCTGGCGCCTGACCCGCAATCCGACCAGCCACGCGCGCCCTTTTCTGCTGACGCTGGGACTTATTTTCCTCGGGTTTAGCGGACTGGGCATTAGCCTCTGGCCGAACATTATTCCGCCGCGTATCACCCTGTGGGAGGCCGCAGCCCCGCCTGCCAGCCAGCTGTTTATGCTGGTCGGGACATTACTGATTATTCCGGTGATCCTGGTGTACACCGCCTGGAGCTACTACGTCTTCCGGGGCAAGGTTTCGGATACTGAAGGCTATCACTGAGGAACGCCATGACGGCGGACTGTTGTCGCGAAAAAGAATGTTTCTCTGTCCGCCTGTCATTTCTCGAAAGGAATATTCGAAATATATACATGGCGTTCAATCATGGCATATTTAATTTCACGCATACCTGTTTTAATTTCACGCATACCTGTATAGCAATTATTATGGCGGCCAATAGCAGAATACCTTCGATTTTTAAGGTGCGTGTTTTTAGGACTTATCACATTTGCCCCATAAAGGAATAGCAATAATACTTAATAATTCAATACACCCAAAGATGAAGGATATCAGATGAAATTATCATCCGCTTTCGCTTTAGTGATATTTCTGGCTCCGACCGCATGGGCAGATAATAACGGCGGATTACAAAAAGGCGAAGCCCCACCGCCACCTCATTCGCTGGATAGCGGATATCGCGGAACCGACGATGCGCGCATTATGACAATCACTCAGGCAAAACAAATGCACGATGGTGCGACAATTTCATAGCGCGGTAATCTTATTGACGGTAGCGGCGATAAATTTGTATTTCAGGATAAAACCGGAAGAATCGACGTTATTATTCCCCAGACAGTCTTCGACGGCAGAACGGTAAAACCCGACCAGATGATCGGTATTAACGGTTCGCTTGATAAAAAATCATCCCCTGCCGTCGTCCGCGTAGATCGTTTGCAGAAATAATTCAGCGAAGCGTTAACGCTGCAGTTATCCATCAAATCTCACCCCTTGGCTTAAGGAGTCAGCTATGAGCGATACCCAACAACGTACGAACGCTTACCCGCAACCCCCGTTCCCGGAACAGCCGCAAACGCCGCCGGGACTGGCATCCGAAATGCAACCTGTACCTGACCATGGGGAAACCAGTTACAAAGGGCATGGACGCCTCACCGGTAAAAAAGCGCTGATAACCGGCGGAGACTCCGGTATTGGACGTGCGGTGGCGATTGCCTATGCCCGTGAAGGTGCCGATATTGCCATCAACTACCTGCCGGAAGAGGAGCAGGACGCGGTAGCCGTTATTGACCTGATTAAAGCTGAAGGCCGCACTGCCGTCGCGCTTCCGGGCGATATCAGGGACGAAACCTTCTGCCAGAACCTGGTTGATGAGGCCGCCACCCAACTTGGCGGGCTGGATATTCTGGTGAATAACGCCGGTCGCCAGCAGTTCCGGGAATCAATTGAAGAACTGACTACCGAAGAATTCGACGCGACGTTTAAAACGAACGTGTATGCCCCTTTCTGGATCACCAAAGCCGCTCTGCGCCACCTGAAAGCCTCATCCGTTATCATTAATACCTCCTCCGTGCAGGCGGTGAAGCCCAGCCCCGTACTGCTGGATTATGCCCAGACGAAAGCCTGTCTGGCGGTATTTACCAAAGCATTAGCCAAACAGCTGGGGCCAAAAGGCATTCGCGTCAACGCGGTCGCCCCAGGTCCTTACTGGACGGTGCTGCAATCCAGCGGCGGGCAACCGATGGAAAAAGTGAAGGAGTTCGGTGGCGACACCCCGCTGGGGCGTCCGGGTCAGCCCGTCGAGATTGCGCCATTGTACGTCACGCTGGCCTCGGATGAATGTTCCTTTACGTCCGGCCAGGTGTGGTGCTCTGACGGCGGTGACGGCGTGATCTAAACCGGTTAGCCACTCCTCTCCTGAATGCGCGATAAATGAACACGGACGTTCGCTTTTGTGCTCCCGTCGAAAAACATGTTGTAACTCAAACAGATCAAATGTTAAAAATATTTTGCTATCAGGTTATCAAAATTAAACAACTTAACTTGTCACCCGCATCGCTCTGTTTTTAACATCGCCTATGGAAAAAAATGGTCTGTTCAGTCAGCGCATCCGCTTGCGCCATTTGCATACATTTGTGGCCGTCGCTCAACAGGGAACGCTGGGGCGTGCGGCTGAAACTCTTAACCTGAGCCAGCCTGCTCTCTCGAAAACGCTGAATGAGCTGGAACAACTTACCGGTACACGTCTTTTTGACCGTGGCCGTTTAGGGGCACAACTGACCCTGGTGGGCGAGCAATTTCTCACGCACGCCGTAAAAGTGCTTGATGCCCTCAACACCGCGGGCCAGTCCCTCAATCGCAAAGAAGAGCACGCCAGCGAAGTTGTGCGCGTGGGAGCCCTGCCTACCGCTGCACTGGGTATTCTTCCTCCGGTCATCGGTCAGTTCCACAAACAGCAAAGACATACCACGATTCAGGTTGCCACCATGAATAACACCATGCTGCTCGCGGGGCTGAAATCAGGTGAGTTGGATCTTGGCATCGGTCGAATGTCCGATCCTGAACTGATGGGTGGTCTGAATTACGAACTGTTGTTCCTGGAATCACTGAAGCTGGTTGTGCGTCCTGACCACCCTCTGTTGCAGGATACCGTGACGTTAAGCCGCGTCATGGAGTGGCCTGTGGTGGTCTGCCCTAAAGGGACGGTCCCGCGAGACACTGCCGAGACACTGCTTAAAATGCAGGGATGTTCGCTGCCTTCGGGTTGTATCGAAACGCTTTCGGCCTCGCTTTCACGCCAGCTTACCCTGGATTATGACTACGTCTGGTTCGTTCCCTCCGGCGCAGTAAAAGATGATTTACGCCAGGGTACGCTTACCGCACTGCCGGTGACGTCGCCTGGCGCCGGTGAACCCATCGGTATTCTGACGCGGGTAGATACCCCGCTTTCCACAGGCGCACAGACGCTACTGAGCGCCATTCGCAAATCTATGCCGGTCTAGAAACCCTTCCCCTCACTCTACCCCTCTCCCCAAAGGGGGCGAGGGGCAGTCCTGTGCTCTAATCAATTAATGCGAAATTATTCATTAACAATTGCGTAAAACAATTTAACAGTTTTATCATACCCGTGAATTCACCAAATGGTTCACAAATCATTTTACAAACCCGAATTCACTCGTATTTATCATTATTCCCCCTTCAATTATTACCCAACTGGTACATTTCCGGCACGGCGGGGGGATCTAAAGGAGACAGAAAATGGCATTTGGCAGCGCGCCGCGCGGGATACCTCGTATTCTGCAGTGGCTACTTGCCGGACTGATGATGCTCATCGGTCTGGCCGTCGGCGGGTTGGGCTTTAAGCTCGCCTCCGTAGGTGGAAGTTGGTACTTCCTGATAATGGGCGTGGTGATGGTGATTGCCGCGATCCTCATTTTTACCAGTCGCACCAGTGGGATAGTGCTTTATAGCATCGCGTTTATCGCCTCGCTGTTCTGGGCGGTAAGCGATGCGGGCTGGGATTTCTGGCCGCTCTTCTCCCGCCTCTTTACGTTTGCCGTACTGGCATTCCTCTGCGCCATCGTGTGGCCTTTTCTGCGTGCAGCAAACCATAACGCACCGAACAAGGCTCCCGCTTTTGGTATCGCAGCCGTGCTTGCGGTGGCTATGCTGGTCAGCCTGGGCTGGATGTTTAAACCGCAAACCCTCGTGGCGGCTAACGAGCCCGTTCCGGTTAAACCCGTCGCACCCGGCGAGCAGCAAAAAAACTGGGAGCACTGGGGCAACACCACGCACGGCGACCGCTTCGCCGCGCTGGACCAGATTAACAAGCAGAATGTCAGTGACCTGAAAGTTGCCTGGGTTGCACACACGGGTGATATCCCGCAGAGCAATGGTTCTGGCGCGGAAGATCAAAACACGCCATTGCAGATTGGCGACACGCTGTATGTCTGTACGCCATACAGTAAAGTGCTGGCGCTGGATGTCGACTCCGGTAAAGAGAAGTGGCGCTATGATTCCAAAGCCACGGCACCTAACTGGCAGCGTTGTCGTGGTCTGGGCTATTTTGAAGATCGCTCTTCAGTGACAACGTCACAGGTTGAGACGCAGCCTGCCGCGTGCCCTCGCCGCCTGTTCCTGCCCACTACTGATGCCCGCCTGATTGCCATCAACGCGGATACCGGTAAGGTCTGCGAAGACTTTGGCGACCATGGCACCGTTGACCTGAGCGTTGGCATGGGCGAGATCAAGCCGGGCTACTATCAGCAAACGTCTACGCCGCTGGTTGCCGGGAATGTTGTCGTCGTCGGCGGTCGTGTCGCGGATAACTACTCCACCGGCGAACCGCCGGGCGTGGTGCGCGCGTATGACGTTCACACCGGTAAACTGGCGTGGGCGTGGGATCCGGGTAACCCGAACCTGACCGGCCTGCCGCCGGAAGGCCAGACCTACACGCGCGGTACGCCGAACGTCTGGTCGGCGATGTCTTACGACGCCAAACTGAACCTGATCTACCTGCCAACCGGCAACGCCACCCCGGATTTCTGGGCAGGTGAACGTACCGCGCTGGATGATAAATACAGCTCATCTATCGTGGCGGTTGATGCAGCCACAGGTCAGGTCCGCTGGCATTTCCAGACCACCCACCACGACCTGTGGGACTTTGATCTGCCTTCCCAGCCGCTGCTGTACGACCTGCCCGACGGTAAGGGCGGTACCACGCCTGTACTGGTGCAGACCAGCAAGCAGGGTATGATCTTCATGCTCAACCGCGAAACCGGTAAGCCGGTGGCGAAGGTTGAGGAGCGTCCTGTCCCGGCGGGTAACGTCGAAGGTGAGCGCTACTCTCCAACCCAGCCGTATTCTGTTGGTATGCCGATGATTGGCAACCAGACGCTGACCGAGTCCGACATGTGGGGGGCGACGCCTGTCGACCTGCTGCTGTGCCGTATTCAGTTCAAAGAGATGCGCCATCAGGGCGTCTTCACGCCGCCAGGTCTCGACCGTTCCCTGCAGTTCCCTGGCTCGCTCGGCGGGATGAACTGGGGCAGCGTCTCCGTTGACCCGAACAACAGCCTGATGTTCGTCAACGATATGCGCCTGGGGCTGGCAAACTACATGGTACCGCGCGCTAACGTGGCGAAAAACGCCAGCGGCATCGAGATGGGTATCGTACCGATGGACGGCACGCCGTTCGGCGCCATGCGCGAACGCTTCCTGTCGCCGCTGGGCATTCCATGCCAGAAGCCGCCGTTTGGCACCATGTCAGCCGTTGACCTGAAAACCGGCAAGCTGGTGTGGCAGGTTCCTGTCGGCACGGTGGAAGATACCGGCCCGCTGGGCATTCGTATGCATATGCCGATCCCAATTGGTATGCCGACACTGGGTGCGTCACTCTCTACTCAGTCTGGTCTGCTGTTCTTTGCCGGCACTCAGGACTTCTACCTGCGCGCGTTTGATACCGCCACCGGGAAAGAGATCTGGAAAGACCGTCTGCCGGTGGGCAGCCAGTCCGGCCCGATGACCTACGTGTCGCCGAAAACCGGCAAACAGTACATCATCATTAACGCCGGTGGTGCCCGTCAGTCACCGGATCGCGGTGATTACGTTATCGCGTATGCCTTACCCGATAAGAAGTAACAGATGAAAAAAGGGACCGAAAGGTCCCTTTTTTTCTGGTGGCGCAACTCAGAACGTTTCCCAGTTATCCCCGGAAACCGTCGCCGCGGGGCGTAGCGGCGTGCTCTTCGTCACTGAGGCTGGTGTAGCCACTCGGCCTGGCTTCACGCTGCTCAAACGAAACGCGCCAACTGCCTCGGTCAGACGCGCGCCCTGTTCTTCCAGAGATGCTGCGGCTGCTGAAGCTTCTTCCACCAGCGAGGCGTTCTGCTGGGTCACTTTATCCATTTCAGAAATCGCCTGACTCACCTGCACAATGCCACGACTCTGCTCATCAGACGCTGCGGCAATCTCCAGCATGATGTCAGTCACCCGTTTAACCGCCTCCACGATTTCATTCATGGTGTTGCCGGCGGCGACAACTTCACCAGAACCCTGGTCGATCAGCGAGACCGACTCGTTGATCAGGCTCTCAATCTCTTTTGCGGCATTCGCACTGCGGCTTGCCAGGGTACGTACTTCACTTGCCACCACAGCAAAACCACGGCCCTGCTCACCCGCACGCGCCGCTTCTACCGCTGCGTTAAGCGCCAGGATATTGGTCTGGAAGGCAATGCTGTTAATCACTGCGGTAATCTCAGAGATTTTTTTCGAACTGCTGGAGATGTTACCCATGGTTTTGACCACCCCGGAGACCATCTGGCCGCCACGGCTGGCTTTACCGGAGGCATCTTCCGCCAGTTTACTGGCATGGTGAGCATTATCCGCGTTCTGTTTCACCGTTGCGGTCAGTTGTTCCATGCTTGCGGCGGTCTGCTCAATGGCAGCAGCCTGCTGTTCAGTGCGCGAAGAGAGATCGGTGTTACCGGCAGAGATTTCACTGGTTCCACGGTAGATCTCCTCCGCCCCCTGACGTACGGTACCCACGGTGTTTTCAAGCGAGTGCTGCATGGTTTGCAGATCGCGCGTCAGGCGGCCAATTTCGCTACGTCCGGCCACATCGTCCGGCATCGTCAGGTCGCCTTTGGCGATATTCTCGATACGTTTCGCCGCACGCTGCAGAGGATGGATCACCGTGCGGCGCAGCACGGTAAAGGTCAATGCCGTCAGCACCAGTGCGAGCGCGAACGCGCCGATCATAAACATCAGACCCAGCTGTGTGCGGCTGTGCGCCTGTGCCGTCAGGGCATTGGCACGGTCGGTACGGATCTTAATCGCCTTCAGCAGCACGGCGTTGTAAGCGTCGTCCAGCGGACGCGCGGTTTCGTTTTCATGGTTGATAATCGCTTCGAACATACCGTTTTTGGCGAATTTCACCATCGGCTGCATACCCGCAATATAGGCGTCATATCGTGCTTTCAGGTCAGCATCCAGCGCTTCGCCCTCTGCGGTACGCACGGCGCGATTCATATAGGCGGTGAAACTCTCCTGAGACTGCTTAATACGCGTTTCCGCATCGCTGATGTTCTGCTTCATGGCATCCATCTCCGCGATACGGCTTGCCGCACCGGCGTGGATAAGATTGATACGCGCGGTTCGCAGATGGTTTGAGCTGTTCGACAGCCCCATACGCACCTGAATTTCAGATGTGACATCCTGCTGATCGCGATCGGCCTGAAGCAGGAAATATCCCGCCAGACCTGAGCTCAAGGCAAAAAGCAGAATAATGCCACCGAGAATGGAGGAAAACAGCGGAACCAGCCTGATGTGATGCAAGAAGCTCAGCTTGCGCTGCGCCTGCATCGAAGTAGTGTTGTCCATGACCGTCGACTCTCTTATAGGTAAGATGCGTAAAAACACGCCCGTTAAATAGTCATCGGCACGGCAGAGATTTAGATTACGGCTAAAAACGCCGCACTGGTCACACTTTAGAGAAGATTATTAAAGAAATGCCAGCGGTGAAAAACCGCTGGCAGAAGAATTACTTGTCGCCGAAATGAATAACGGTGCGGATGGATTTCCCTTCGTGCATCAGATCGAACGCGTCGTTGATCTGCTCCAGTGGCAAACGATGGGTGATGAACGGATCGAGCTGGATTTTTCCGGCCATGGCATCTTCAACCATACCCGGGAGCTGAGTACGCCCTTTCACGCCGCCAAACGCGGAACCGCGCCACACGCGACCTGTCACCAGCTGGAATGGACGAGTTTTAATCTCCTGACCCGCCCCGGCAACCCCAATAATGATGCTCTCGCCCCAGCCTTTGTGGCAGCACTCCAGCGCAGAACGCATGACGTTCACGTTGCCGATGCATTCGAAGCTGAAGTCAACGCCGCCGTCGGTCAGCTCAACGATGACATCCTGAATCGGTTTTTCGTGATCTTTCGGGTTCACGAAATCGGTCGCGCCCATTTCACCCGCCAGCTTGAATTTCTCCGGATTGGTGTCGACTGCGATGATACGACCGGCCTTCGCCTGAACCGCGCCCTGAATCACCGCCAGACCAATGCCGCCGAGACCGAACACCGCCACGGTATCGCCCTCTTTGACCTTTGCCGTGTTATGCACCGCGCCAATACCGGTGGTCACACCGCAGCCCAGCAGGCAGACTTTATCCAGCGGCGCCTGCGGGTTCACCTTCGCCAGGGAAATTTCCGCGCAAACGGTGTACTCGCTGAAGGTGCTGGTGCCCATGTAGTGATAAACAGGCTCGCCGTTATAAGAGAAACGGGTGGTGCCGTCCGGCATCAGCCCTTTGCCCTGAGTGGCGCGAACCGCCTGGCAGAGGTTGGTTTTACCGGATTTACAGAACTTACACTCGCCGCACTCCGCGGTGTACAGCGGGATCACGTGATCCCCTGGTTTCAGGCTGGTCACGCCCTCGCCCACTTCTACCACAATCCCGCCACCTTCATGACCGAGTACCGCAGGGAAAACGCCTTCCGGATCGTCACCCGACAGCGTAAACGCATCGGTATGACATACGCCGGTATGGGTTATTTTGATCAACACTTCGCCTTTCTTCGGCGGTGCCACGTCGATTTCAACGATTTTGAGCGGCTGGCCGGGGCCAAATGCGACAGCAGCGCGAGATTTCATATTGTCTTCCCTTATTGTGAGGTATGTGGGTTTATTTTAGATAAGAGCGCAGCAAATGGCCGACTTCCGCCATGCGCACGGCTCGCTGATCCGGCGTTGTTTCCCCCGTCACCAGCTCATCGTTGAGGTGAATTTCGACCATTTCGCCCATCAGGCCATTGGCAGCACCGCGCACGGCGGCGATTTGCTGCAGGATGGCTAAACAGGGATCGCCCGACTCCAGCGCGCGTTCAAGGGCATCGACCTGCCCACGAATGCGACGGACGCGGGTAAGGATACGTTTTTTGTCTTCGGGTGAATGCGGCATACGCCCTCCTGATACTATAGGGGGGTATGGTATTTCACTTAACAGGGGATGTAAACCTTCTGTTTCCGTTGCTACATCAGCGTATCTACCGCATATCATCAACCAAGCGAATAAAACCCCAAAAACATATAAGACTATGAAATATATAATCTTTTAATAACATTTTTTGCCTAAGCGGATTGAAGCTCTCGTTGTTTAGTGACACTTTCATCTACAACAGGAGTTAACACATGGCATGGAACAAACACGCAGCGGCCCTGAACGGGCAGGTTTCCTAATTTTAGGACAAGGCGAAACATTACAGGAAGGCGATGTGGTTGTTATTCAGCCCTGTGATGACGGTAATCCTGCGGGTCACATGGCAATTTACGACGGCACTACCTGGTACTCAGATTTCAGACAAAGAGATATGTGGGGTGGTCCGGGATATCGTTCTGCGCACCTTCTTACAAAATTTACAGGAAAAACTGATGCGTAACATTCTTATGATGTGCCTGTTATTGACGGGATGTTCAGCACAGATGGATTCGCCGGAAAAACGTATCAATGATTTTTATTCGTTCTACCTCACGGCCTTCGTTACAGATACCCATGAAGATAATCTCGATTCACCAAAAATGCGTGAGTATATTGCGCGCGACACGCTCTTCCGTCTGAAGAAAATTCTTTCTCTCAATGAGCAGGAAATTATCGGTTCCGATTATTTTACCTATACACAAGACTATGCCGCGGAGTGGATCCCTGACCTGAGTGTAAGCAACGCAATAAACTCAGTGTCCGGAAAAGTTGTTAACGTCAAGCTGGGTGCAGGTAATGGGCAAAAACAGCGGTTAAACGTGTATCTGCTCAATGAAGACGGTAAATGGAAAATTTATCGCGTCACCGATGCGAGCCATCATTTCGAACAGTATATTTTTGACGACAGGGCGATTGCTGCCGCACAACGATATGCGGCCAGTATAACTTCTCCATAATTAGCAAGATCGGTCAGGATTCTGGCCGTTTGGTGAGGCAAAGTGGGTCATCAGGAGGATGCAATGAACGTTGCAATCAAAACGGCCTACCGCGAGCGCTTCACGATGGTGTGCGACTATATCGCCCACCATCTCGATGAACCGCTCACGCTGGAGAAGCTCAGCGCGATAGCCTGCTGTTCGCCTTATCATTTTCACCGGCAGTTTCTGGCATTCAGCGGCCAGCCGCTGTATCGCTATATCCAGTGGCTACGCCTTCGTCGTGCTTCCTGGCGACTGGCGTTTAATCCACAGGATAAGGTGATTGATATTGCGCTCGATGCCGGATTTCAGAACCCCGAATCGTTCAGCCGCGCCTTCAGAAACGCATTTGGAAAAAGCCCCCGTCAGTTTCGGCAACAGCCGGACTGGCTGAGCTGGCACCAGCGCGTACCGAAAATGACCTTTCAGGAGCAAAAAACAATGGAAATTAAGATTGTCGATTTCCCACAGACCCGAGTGGCAGTGCTGCAGCACCGTGGCAGCCCGGATAGGGTTAATGACAGCGCGGCGAAATTTATTGCCTGGCGTAAAACCTCGGGCTTATCACCCGTACACGAAAGCAGCACCTTTGGCATTGCCTGGGATGACCCGGCAACCACACCCGCAGACGCCTTTCGTTTCGATATTTGCGGCAGTATCTCTGAAGCGATACCAGAAAATGACTTCGGGTTTTCCAGTGGTGAAATCGACGGTGGTCGATACGCCGTCGGGCGTCACACAGGTTCGCTGGATAACATTTCCGCCACGGTATGGGTGATGTTTCGCGACTGGCTACCGGCCAGCGGCGAAACGCTGCGCGATGCCCCGGTATTTTTCCACTACCTCAACTTTATTCACGAGGTGCCGGAACATGCGCTGCAAACGGATATCTACCTGCCGTTAAAATGACTATACCTCATTGACCGCTATTTCGGCCGGGTAGCTGCGCTTACCCGGCCTGCCTCTCCTGAAACTGTGCTACCCTGGCATAAATTACGGTCAGGATGACAATGAGAAATAACGGGTTCCCGATATAGAGATATATCCGAAAACCATCCTGTCAGGTGCCAAATTTAGCCTTTCGTCTCTCACCTCTACAAAGAGCGGCTATCCTTTAACTATCAACAAAAGGAGGCAAAAATGTCTGATTTCGGTACTGATAAAAATACCCAGTTTGCTGAAGACAAAGCAAAAAATAAACTTGATGAACTCGCAGGTTCAGCGCAGCAGCAGTTTGGTGAATTCGTTGACTCACCAAAACATCAGATAAAAGGTGCCGCGAAAAAATATGCCGCGCAGGCCAGCGATGCGGTCTCCGATGTCACCGAAGCGGTCAGAAACAACCCTCTTACTGGCCTAATCGCCGCCGGTGCTGTCGGTATTGTGCTCGGCCTGCTGCTGGGTCGAAAATAACTCAAGGCCCTTCGGGGCTTTATTTTCCTTACTAGCTAAATAACCGTACCATGCGGTCTAACTCATCTTCTTTCACAGCACGAGATAAATAATACCCCTGAAAGTTTTTGACGCCCAGGGCAGCTAATTTCTCAAACTTTTCTTCGCTATCAACTCCCTCTGCAATGCAATCCGTTCCGGTCATATCGCTATAAAGTTGTATCGCTTTAATAAGGTGATAGTCATTGTCATTTGCCACGAAATGCTCAACAATGTCCTTGTCCAGTTTGAGCCCATCAAAATGTACCTGTCGCACCGGGAACATGGTTTGATGGTTAGAGAAGCAGTCATCCAAAAATAATCGACATCCCGTACTCCGTAAATGCCGCATAGTTTCAGGGATCCTGGTGTCCTTAGTGACATCAATATCCTCCGCGAATTCAAAGACTAAATTTTCGGCCCACCGCGGTTTGAGTAGCATGTCGATAGCTTTCTTTGCCATATCAGGCAATGCATTCCCGGAAGCCAGTCGGGGTGGTATATTAACTGAAAAATAATATTTCCCGTTATATTTATTAATACCTGACACGGCAGCATGGATAACTAACGCCGTAATCTTTAGCCATATTTCATTATTTGAAATATCAGCCAAAAAACTGACTGGCTTGACGATTTTACCATTTTTATTCCAGCGAATAAGTATTTCAAAACCAACCCCTTTTTTGTTATGGTCGGTAATGATCTGGTACACAGGGAAGATCTCCCGCTTAAGCAGTGCGTTAAAAATCTCTGTTTCCTTTTTCGTAAAGTCTGTCTTTTGATTTTTTCGCTTAATACTCTCACCCACATTGAAATTGTGTGGATCGTTTACCCACTGCTTGATTAAATGTAATTTTTGAACACCTTCCTTTCGGTGAGTATATACCGTTTTATTAGACAACCCCATTGTATCGCACAATTCTTTTACGGACATACCCCGGTAGAAACTTAATAAAACATCAACCTCCCTTCGGGTTAGCCATTTAAAAGTTCCTTTAGCAGAATAATCCAGAGAGTGATCCCGCAATAAACGAGAACCATCCTTAAATATATTATCATGCATGCTGATGGAGCCTATTATATCAGACACGCTGGCTATGCGAATCAGCGATAACTGACGGCTGCTATTTAAAAGGCTACCCAGGGTGCGATACAGCCAGCTGTCTGGTATATCACCATACAGAGTAACACGTTGAATAACGGGTAGCGAATTAAGTACGGATGCCAGGCGTTTCAGACTCTCAAGGAGATTGACAATACCTTTCCCGAGGAACACCACAATGTGAGCACTCTGATTTATAAGAATATTTTTTCTGTCTCGTTGCGATATCTCATCCCCAACAAAGCGAATAAGCGATGCCTCTATCCCGTATTTTTCCAGGATCAGACGATATCCCTGAAATGTGAAGCCGCAGGCTGAGATGACAAACTTTTGGTCATCGCAAGCCCCATTTCTGAGAGAAATTTTTTGGGTCATAACCTGCTCCTGGGCACCAACGCGCCATTTCCATTTGTGAATGCATAAAATGTCATGCACCTGATGTGAGTATTAATTTTACCGTACAACAACAGGGTAAGAAACAGTCCTCACCGGAACATCTTTGCGTTAATCACTTCACGCCACACAACGTGAAAATATACTTTTCTTTTCAAATAACCACGGTAAATGTTTCATTCTCAGGGTATAATGAAAATTCCGAAAAAGAAGGCTGGATACTTCATCTATCGGCTCATTCAAATACGAGAAATACGCTATGGATAATCATATCTCATCCAGGGCCTTGCTACATCGAAGGGATGTTATAAAGAACAACCCGCGATTCAGTGAGGCAATATTAGAGCACTACACCATTAATGACACCATCTACAAAAAACAACCTTTATTCTACAAAACGATGCTGCAGGAATCACGATTTAACATTATCCTTTCCATGTGTTGTTTTATTTTTGGAAATCAGGCTGAATCTGTATCGGAAATAAAAGAGTTATGTTCTCGCTATAAAATAGCCAGCCCCAACAGCGTTATTGCAATCATTACGATACTCAGAACCACCGGGCGCATCAGCACCTGGCGCTGCACGGAAGACAGACGCAAAACGAGAATAGCGCCAACTGAAAAAGGCCTGAATGAACTAAAGCGATATATGTCCGGGGCATTTTTGCCGGTCAGCATTCTTTATCCGGCATTTAATATTGACGTTAACCTTTTGGATAATGACGTGTTGAGAAATAATTTTTTCCGTCGCGCGGCAGAATATCTTTTTCGGGGATTAACGTTCAGAAAGGTTTTGCCTGAAGTAGGATTATTTATCGATAAAGATGGCGGTCGAATGATTATGCTCTATCTATACCTGCAGGCCATAAAAAACAAATCTGCCCATGGTGCAACTATTGAATATTCAGCAAGCACACTCGCAAAAGAATTTTTTGTTTCAAGAATTCACGTCAACCGAATCATCAAATCGGCACAAGAGGCAGGTTATCTGAAAGATCGCGGTGATGGGCGTATGTCTATATACCCGGCGTTTATCGAACTCGTTGAAAATTATGCCGGATTATATTTTGCATATGTCACGCATTACATTAACGTTGTTCCTAAAGATCGCCGCCACGCTCATCACGTGACGTCAACCGCTTAACTCAGCAGGCGTTCGGTGTTCCGAACGCCATTCGCCTATCGCTCTCGTAACGCCTCTTTCGCTTTATTCAATGGTTTCAACAGATAATCCAGAATAGTTTTACTGCCCGTTTTAATATCAACCGTGGCTATCATGCCCGGAAAGACCGGAAACTCTTTGCCTTGCTTATTGGTCAGATGGTTATTGTCGGTACGGATGTAAACGCGATAGTAGTAGACGTCTCTTTTCACTTCATCCTGTAAGGTGTCCGGGGAAATCATGGTCACTTCCCCTTCCAGCCCACCATAAATGGAGTAGTCATAGGCCGTAATTTTTACCAGCGCTTTCTGGCCTGGATGGATAAAGGCCACATCACGCGGTGAGATTTTCGCCTCAACCACCATCTGATCGTCCAGCGGAACCAGGCTCATCAGTTTGCCGTTGGGGGGAATAACGCCACCAACGGTTGTAACGTCAATATCCTTAACAATCCCGCGAACCGGCGCATTGAAGGTCAGCCTTGTCAGGGAATCCTCGCGCCCCTTCATCACCGAACGCTGGGCTTCAATTTCCGCATTCGCTTTTGCCAGCTCTTCACGGGCGCGAACGTAGTACTGATTTTTCATCTCGGTGATTTTATTCTCAAGCTCATTTTTTTGACGCTCAAGACGTAATACCTCAACCTTGCTGGCCGCACCCTGGGTCACCAGTGGTCGGGTTAACGACAGCTCTCGCTGCACCAGTTCAGCCCCCTGACGCAAACCAGCCAGCCCTTTTTCCAGACTCTCGCGACGGGACTGGTAAAGCGCTGTTTCCTGCTTGACCAGCTCAACGTCGTCATCCAGTTCCTCAGGAAATGCGAGCTCCGTATCGTTCACTTCGGCCTTCAGGCGCGCAGCCGTTGCCAGCGCGGCATTCAGACGAGACTCACTCTCCAGCACGCTTGACTCGGTTTTGGTCCGGTCAAGCTGCGCAAGCTGCTGACCGCGTTCAACAATGTCACCTTCGCGCACCATCAGGCTGTGAATAATGCCGCCCTCAAGAGACTGAATCACCTGCTCATGCGATGAAGGTATAACTTTGCCGTTGCCGGTAGTGACTTCATCAAGCTGGAAAAGACTCGCCCAGATGATAAACACCGCCAGCAGGGCGAACAGCGACCATGCCACCAGGGACGAACGCGGTAAGCGCGGCTCCTTCAGACGACTATTGAAACGAGAGAAATCATTCATGCCGCGCCCTCCTCTGCCACCGCTGCCGGTTTCATGGTCACGGTGCGCTGAGCCGTTTTTTGCGGTGCCATACCGTGCTGATGCAGGATCGCGTCACGTGGACCGTCCATCACCACCTTACCGTTTTCCAGCACAATGATACGGTCGACCAGGTCCAGAATAGGCAAGCGGTGAGTTGCCACAACCAACGTCCGGCGTTTACCCAGCCACTTGTGAAGATGTTGAATAAACTGCTTCTCACTCACTTCATCCAGCCAGGCGGTAGGCTCATCCAGCAGCAGGATATGCGGTGAGGTGATCAGGGCGCGCGCCAACAACAGCGCCTGGCGCTGGCCGCCCGATAGCCCCGTGCCTCCCTCGTTGATGATGGTGTTCAACCCCATTTTCTGTTTGCGCACAAACTCCAGCGCACCGCTGTTGACCAGCGCATGATGAATTTCATCGTCAGTGGCGAGCGGGTTCCCCATCAGGATGTTGTCACGCACCGAGCCAAAGAACAGGCGCGCCTGCTGGCTGAGCAACTGCATATCACGACGCACGTCGGCCGGATCAAGATGGTTCAGGGCAATATCGTCCAGCAGAATGCTCCCCTGCTGCGGCTCCTGCATACCCGCCAGAAGCTGTAACAGCGTACTTTTACCGGAACCATTTCGCCCCAGCACCGCAACCCGTTCTCCGGCACGGATCTGCAGCTTGCTGATGTTAAGCACGGTGAGCTTCTCTTCTTCGTCGTAGTAAAACCCGACGTCCTCAAGCCTGTAGTCGCCGCGCAGGTGCGCTTTGTGCACCTTTTTGCCGTTCTGCGGATCGTCAATCGGACGCTGCATCAGGTCGTCCAGCCCCTTGCGGGCCACTTTTGCCGACTGCCAGCGCGAGAGCACGCCTGAGATCTGCGACAGCGGCGCAATTGTGCGCGATGCCAGAATCGAGGTCCCCACCAGCGCACCGGTGGTCATGTCGCCGCTGATCACCAGATAACAGCCCACCAGCAGTACCACCGCATAGACAATCGACTGCACCTCCTGCGTCCAGGTGAGCAGCAGGCCCGTCAGCCAGCGCTGCTTCATTCCGACGCTGGCAGCAACGTCGTTGGTGTTATTCCACTGGTTCTGGAAACGCTGCTCGGCGCGCATCAGCTTGATGTCTTCAATGCCCTGCACCGCTTCAACCAGCGTGGCGTTACGAATGGCGGATTCGCGCATCCCCTCACTGGAGAGTTTACCCAGCGGACGCTGCACCAGCAGACCCGGAATGAGCAGCAACGGTACGGCGAGCAGAACCACCAGCACCAGCGGACCGCCAATCATCCACAGGATGAAGACGAACAGCAGGAAAAACGGCAGATCGGAGAGTGCCGCAATGGTGGTGGAGGTGATGAGCTCACGCACCGACTCCAGCTCGCGGATCTGGGCAATAAACGATCCGGTTGATTTAGAGCGCGCGCCGTTTTTAATCCTTAGCGCATGGGCAAAAACGCGTTCGGAGATGCGCAGATCGGCACGCTTCCCCACCACGTCAGAGATATGCACGCGCAGCATACGCATGATGAATTCAAACACGATGGCAATCATCACGCCGCCAAACAGCACCCACAGCGTGGCTTCTGACTGCGACGGTACCACCCTGTCGTAGACCTGCATGGAGAAGACCATGCCGGAAAGCGCCAGCACGTTAGCGACCAGCGCCACCAGCATAATGTCGCTGTAGCGTCGCCAGTCCTTCAGCGCCAGTTGCCAGAACCAGTTTTTTTCATACGGTTTGATGTAGTCATCCACGCGGGCATCCGGCGCGGATTCAAGCGGGCGCAGCACCATCAGTCCTGTTAACCGTGAACCTAGCTCCTCACGCGTTAGCGTTGTCTCCAGACCTCCGTCGCCACTGAACTGCAGACTGACATTACCTTCACCGTCCATGCGAGCGATCACCGCGATTTGCCCGCCGGTGAATTCCGCCAGCATCGGCAAGCGCCACGGGTCAAGGGATACGGCATCTGCCGCGACCATACGCATCCCCAGTCCAAGCTGGCGCGCCATCTCCTCCAGCACCAGCTGGCGCGGAGACTGACTTTCATGATTAATGGTGACCCGAACATGCTCCGCAGAAAAATCCAGCCGATAATGCTTCGCGATGATGAACATGCCCTGCAGCCAGGGTTCGTACTGTGGATGTGTCTTCATAATGCTACGTCCTGTCCAGCGCGATAATTACGCACTGAAATGATACCTTTACGGGATGATTGAAAATCGAACCGTCTCTAAACGAGCCCGCAAAATAATCTTATGAAATATAGGGTTATTGCTATTCGTGTAAAGAAACGCAAAAAGCCGCGAGGATCGCTCCCCGCGGCGCTGTTTTACGCAATTAACAGCTGATGGTTTGCCAGCAGCGTCGCCAGATCCGTCTGAACGCCGTTGAGTGTCACCAGGGTGGTTGGCGTGAACTGACCACCGGTACCGTCCAGGTCAACCTGGATTTCGGTATTGCTGCCGTTCTGCACCACGCGGATGTAATCGCTGATATTGCCCGCGCTGCTGTCCAGCGTGGCCACACCGTTCACATAGCTCGCCGAGCCCGTGCCGGTGTAGCCGCTGCCGGAGAGCAGATCGCGCAGGTCAATACGATCCGTGTCCGCCGTCCCTTCCCAGGTGCCGACCGTAAAGCCGTTCACCACGTCGTGACCGTTACCGCCCGTGGCATCCGACGCGTTGATCAGCTTATAGAGCAGCGTATCGTGACCGCCGCTGCCGATGTTGAAGGTGTCGTTTCCGCCTCGGCCTTCGAACTGGTTATCACCGCTGTTGCCAGTGATAACGTCGTCGAAGTCAGAGCCGTTAATCCCTTCAATGTTCAGCAGTCGCGTGGTACCGAACCCGGTGTTCTGGGCGGTTGAGAGGCGTAAGTCAACCGTAATCCCGGACGTTGCGTTGCGGTAATCCACCACGTCCATCCCACCGGTATTGCTCCAGGTGTCGTAGTCGGAATGGGTATTCCAGCCGCCGGAACCGTTGTAGGTATAGGTGCCATCCTCTGCGATAAAGGTGTCGTTATACCCGGTCCCGGTGATGGTCCCGCTGTGGCCGCCGGTGGCCGCTTCGGCCGTCAGGACGTAGCCCTCTTTGCCGTTGCCCGCCTCCAGACCGCTCCAGGTGACGTTATCCGACACGCCGTTGGTGATCTTCAGGATCTCTGCCGAATAGGTTTCTTTCGGATCCAGCCCGTAGAAACTCACCAGTGCAGAGGTATCGTTCGAACCGATACCGGACTGGGCGTTGATGATCTGCGACGCCACCAGCACGCCCGCGGCGTTATACAGATTGACCGTGTTGCCGTAGTAGGCGTTGATGCCCTCGCTATCGACAATGTGCAGATGCATCGCGGTGCCGTCAGCAATGGTTTTGCTGTTTTGTACCAGCACCACCTTACCGTTTTGCTGAGACACCAGCAGATCCTGTGCGCCGTCCCAGTTGTAGTCCACTGCCGCCACGCCGGTGACGTTCGCCAGTCCTGACGCCAGCTGGCTTGAGGTCCAGGTGGAGCCGTAACCGTTGTTGGTGAACAGAGTCGCCGTCTGCGAACCGCCATAGGTACTGAGCTTGATGATGTCCATCTGCCCGTCGCCGTTCCAGTCCACCGCCACCGACAGATAACCTGCCGTGGCGTTCGAGGCTTCCACCGCGCTCTTGGTGGCAGAGAGCTTCCCGGTACCGTCGTTGTAGTAGATCACCCCGCCGTTGTTGTTGTAGCTGCTGCCCAGGTACAGATCCATGTAGCCATCGCCGTTGAAATCCGCCCACGTCATGGACGCCGCCGTGGTGGTATTCGAGGCGTTTGCCACAAACACGTTGGTCAGGTTCTGACCGATGGAGAGCGTGCCGTTACCGTTGTTGTTGATCACGGTTAACGAGTTCGCGCCGCTGCGGTTGGTGTGCTGAACAATATCCACCGTGCCGTCGTTGTTCAGGTCAACGCCTGAAATTTCACGCATGGTGGTGAATTGTCCCCAGAACCCGGCCCCGCCGTTGGTGCCATCCGGCGACAGAACGCCGTTCTTATTGATCAGGTAGGTAATGGAGTCAGCACCCGCATCGCCGTACGCCAGATCCAGGTAGCCATCCCCGGTTTTGTCGTACGCAATCACGCCGCCGTACCAGATGGTGGTCCCCATTGCCAGCTGGCTGGCGTTATAGGTGCTGCCATCGTAGGTCCACATCACCTGCGTGGATCCACCATAGGTGTTCTCCGTGGCGAAAATGTCCTGCGTGCCGTTACGGTCAAAGTCGGCGGCGGTCTGGCTCACCACGTAGAAGCCGCGGGTGTTGGTCAGCGTATTCCCGGCATAGCTCGAGCTATCGCTGCTGGAGTAAGACTGGCCGTTAGCAATGATATTCCACAGACCGCTGCTGTTCATGCCGAGGGTCATGGTGGAGTTGTTGCTGTTCCCCGCCGTGGTTGCCCAGTCGGTATTCACCGAGGTGGTATCAATCACCAGGCTGCCGGTCGCCGTGCCGGTGGTATTGCCGTTACCCGCGCTGCTCTTCACCTGCGCCGTCACGCTGTAGCTCGACACGCTAAGCGCATCGCCGTCCGGGATCTGCAGATACCAGGTGTTATGTGCCGGATCGACCACTACCGCGCCGCCCGTCTGGGAGGTATAGGTTTTGCCGTTCACCGTCACCACCAGGTATTCGCCGTTCACCAGGTCAGCGGAGACGGTACCGCTGACAATCGGCGTGGTATCCGATGTGGTCTGCGCGGTAATCGCCGCCGTGGTGGTCGGGATGCTGGTATCCACGTTCAGGACAAACCCGTCCGATTCCGTGTAGTTACCGGCCCTGTCGGTGACACGCACAATGTAAGTGTGGTTACCATCACTCAGGCCGTTGTCCTGGAAGGACCAGCTGGCACTGCCGTTCATGGTCACCTGGCCGAGCAGGACCCCGTCACGATAGAGCTGCACAATTTCACCGTCGTCCGGAGCGCGGTTAAGCGTCCCGTTGATCAGCGGCGAGTTATCGTCTGTTGCCACCGCGCTGCCAAAGGTGCCCTGACGCTCGCCTTCACCGTCGGTATAGCTCACTACCGTGCCTACCGTGGTTGGCGGCGTGGTGTCCACCGTCACCACCTGAGAGGCGGTAGAGCCCACGTTGCCCGCCTGGTCAATAATCCGAACCTGGTAGGTATAGTCCCCGTCAGGCAGATCGCGGGTATCGGTGTAGCTCCAGCGCTGGTTGGTGACCGTGGTGTCGAGCCAGGTATTCCCGCCGTCCAGGCTGATCTGTACGCGCTCGTCATTTGCCAGCGCGCTGCCCAGCGAGCCGTTGATCGTCAGCGTGGTGTCCATGGTGATGAAGTCACTGCTGGACTGCCCGGTATCTTCACTGATGCTGTCAACGGTGATGCCGTACTGCGGTGCCTGGGTATCCACCGTTACCGCCTGCGAGGTGGTTGCCCCAACGTTCCCCGCCTGGTCGACGACCCGCACCTGATAGTTATGGCTACCGTCGGTCAGGGTACGCGTGTCGCTGTAGCTCCACTGCGTACCGCTTACGGTGGCGTACACCCAGGTGTTGCCGCCGTCCATGCTCACCTGCACGAATTCACCCGCGCCAAGTTCTGCGCCGAGCGTTCCGTGCAGCGTGTACGAGGTCGAACTGGTCAGGAAGTCGTTATTGTCGAAGCCGGTATCCACGGTGATGTTATCCACGGTCACCGTAATGGCCGCATCCGGGGCGACCGTATCGACAGTCACCTGCTGATGGGCGCTGGCCCCCACGTTACCCGCCGCATCTACCACGCGGACATAGTAGTCATAGGTCTGGTTACCCAGCGTGCGGCTATCGACGTAGTACCAGCTGTTGCCGGTGACGATCACGTTCTGCCAGGTGACGCCGCCGTCGAGGCTGATCTGGGCATATTCGCCGTCGGCCAGCGTCGCGCCGAGCGAGCCGTGCAGCGTCAGGGACGTATCGCGAGTGATAAAGTCGCTGCTGCTCAGGCCGGTATCGTCGCTGATGCTGTCGATGGCGATCGTTTTACTGGCGTCCGGTGCCACCGTATCAATCGTCACCACCTGGCTGGCGGTGGCGCTGATATTGCCCGCGTCGTCAATCACGCGCAGCTGGTAGTTGTAATCCCCGTCGGCCAGGGTACGCCCATCCACATAGGTCCAGCTCAGGCCGCTGACGCTCACATCGGTCCAGGTAACGCCACCGTCGAGGCTGATCTGCGCGTGGTCGCCAGCGCCCAGCGCCGCGCCAAGCGTCCCTTTCAGGCTGATCTGGTTGTCGCTGGTGATAAAGTCGCTGCCGGACAGACCGGTATCCTGAGTGATGGAATCCACGGTAATGGTCGTTGCCGCAGGCTTCGTCAGATCAATCACTACGTCCTGGCTGTCCGTTGCCCCCACGTTACCCGCGTTATCGATCACGCGAACCTGGTACTGATACGTTCCGTCCGTCAGGCTGCGGCCATCGGTGTAGCGCCAGGTGGTACCCGTCACCGTCAGGTCAATCCAGGTTAACCCGCCGTCAAGGCTGATCTGCGCCTTCTCGTTATTGCCGAGCTGCGCGGTCAGCGAGCCATTCACCACCACCTGATTATCGTTAGTGATGAAATCACTCGCGCTCAGACCGGTGTCGTTTTGCAGGGAATCAATGCTGATCCCCATCGACGGCGCGGTGAGATCCACCGTAACGGTATGATTGTCGCTGGCGCTATTGCCGATGGTGTTGCTGACCTGCGCGTTGATGACGTAAGAACCGCCGTCTGCCAGCGCGCTCACCTCTGCGCTGCCGACCGTGTAGCTCCAGGTACCGTCATTCTGGACGGTTGCCGCGTAGGTTTTACCGTTCAGCGTGATGGTCACCGTCTGCCCAGCCGGGGCGTTGGTGGTGCCGCTAACAACCAGCGGCGTGCCGTGCTCGGCGGCGTTGACGATATCGTCCTGCGCAAAAGTGTTAATGGTGATGGTTGGGACGTCGCCGTTCAGCGTGACGTCATGCGTGGCGCTGCCCGGGTTACCCGCCTTATCGTTCACCGAGGCGGTAATCGTGTAATCCCCGTCGCTCAGACCGAGGAAATCACGTCCCGGTACGAAGACCGACCACGAACCATCTGCCCCGACGGTCGCCTGATAGCTGTGTCCGTTGAAGGAGACGGTCACCGTCTGACCCTGTTCCGCTGTGGTTGTGCCACGGATGGTCTGGCCCGCCAGCTGCTCTGCGTTGTTGACGATATCGTCATCGGCCACGGTGCTGATGGTCACGGTTGGCGCGACGGTATCGACCGTTAACGTGTGCGTGGTCTGGCCGTTGTTACCGGCTTTGTCATTGACAGATGCGGTCAAGGTCAGAGCGCCCTGGCTCAACGCAGCCAGATCGGCTGCCGGCACGTCGAGCGTCCAGGTGCCATCGTTAGCTACGGTTGCAGTGTAGGTTTTCCCGCCGAGCGTCACGGTGACGGTCTGACCCGCCTCTGCACTGGACGAACCATGCACCGTCAGCGGCTGCTGCGCTTCTGCCGCATTCAGCATGTCATCGCCCGACAGCGTCGCAATACTCACGACTGGCGCCGTAGTATCTACGCTGATGCTGTGCGTCGCCGACGCGCTGTTGCCCGCGCTGTCCTGCGCCGACACAGACACCTGGTAGCTCGCGCCATCGGCCAGCGCGCCCACGTCGGCGGCAGGTACGGTGGTCGTCCAGCTGCCGTCGCTCTGGATGGTGGCCGTATAGCTCTTGCCGTTCAGGGTCACGGTGACCTGGGTCCCGCTGGCGAACTGGGCGCTGGAACCGTTAATCACCAGTGACGAACCGGCTTCAGACGCGTTGATCACATCATCCCCGCTGAGGGTGTTAACCGTCAGTGCCACAGACGCGGTGTTGACCACCACATCGTGTGTCTGGGTGCTGCTGTTGCCCGCGCTGTCGGTAATGGTCGCACTAAGGGTCACGGTGCCGTCGGTGAGCGCGGAAATCACGCTTGCCGGAACGCCCACGCTCCAGTTACCGCTGGCGTCAACGGTAGTGGTGTACTGATTCGAACCGATGGTAATGACCAGCTTATCGCCAACGCTCGCACCGGTTGCCGTGCCGCTAACAATCTGTGCCTGTCCGTGCTCCACGCTGTTAATGACATCATCGCCCGCGACAACGTTAAAGCTGACGGTTGGCGGCGTGGTATCAAGCGTAATCGCTTTGCCCGCGCTGCCCGGGTTACCGGCAGCATCGTTCACGCTGACCTGCACGGTGTAGCCGTTATCCGCCAGAGCTGACAGATCGGTACCCGGCACGTTCACGCTCCAGATGCCACCCTGCTGTACCTGCGTGGTGTAGCTTTTACCGCCCAGCGTCACGCTGACCGTCTGCCCGACTTCCGCCGTGGTAGTACCGGAGAGGGTCACACCTGCGGACGCTTCGCTGGCGTTAATCACGTTATCGCCTGCAACCGTATCAATGGTCACGGTTGGCGCGGTGGCGTCCACGCTGTACTCGCGGCCCGCCGAGGCGCTGTTGCCGTTGACGTTGGTCACGTTCACCTGAACGCTGGCATCGCCGTCTTTCAGGCCCGCCAGATCCGCAGAAGGCACGGTTGCGGTCCAGTTACCGTCAGCATCCACTTTCGCGGTATAGGTCTTGCCGGCGAAGGTGATGGTGACGCTCTGGTTTTCCTCCACGTTCGAGGTGCTGCCGGACAGCACCAGATCCGTACCTTTCTCCGCCGCGTTAATCACGTCGTCGGTGGCAATTGCATCAATACTTATAGCCACCGCCGCCAGGTCGACGGTCACGTCATGACTGATCGTTACCGGGTTGCCCGCCGCGCTCTGGCCTGCAACGGTCACGGTTACCGTGCCTGCTGCCAGGGCCCCGACGTCTGCCGCCGGGATCGCCGCGATCCAGCTGCCGTCCGCCAGCACCGATGCCGCATAGGTTTTGCCATTGACGGTTACCGTCAGCGTGGTACCTGCTGCCAGCCCGTCGCTGGAGCCGGTGAGGATCAGGTTCTGTCCGTGTTCGATGCTGTTGATCACGTCGTCGCCCGCCACGGTATCCACGCGCAGACCCGGCAGGTTGGCGTCGATGGTGATATCACGCTCGCCTGTGCCGGTGTTGCCGTGGCCGTTGGTGACGGAAGCTAACGCAGTCAAATCGCCGTTGCCCAGCGCGGTCAGAACGTCGGACGGCACGTTAACGGACCAGGTGAGATCGCTCTGCACGGTTGTCGTGTACGTGTTGCCGCCAATGGATACGGTGACGGTATTGCCTGCTTCCGCGTTCGCTACCTTGCCGCTAATGGTCTGCCCCGCGGCCACTTCTGCCGCGTTGATGACGTTATCACCCGCTATGGTGTTGAGGGTAACGGTCGGCAACGCGGTGTCGACCAGCAGGTTCGCGGTGTTGCTGACGCTGTTGCCCACGGCGTTGGTCGCTACCGCGCTCAGGGTGTAGTTGGCTTCGCCCAGCGCGGCAAGATCCGCCGCCGGAACCGTGAGGCTCCAGCTGCCATCCGCCGCCGTGGTGGCGGTGTAGTTTTTACCGTTGAGGGTCACGGAAACCACGGTGCCTTCCGTCAGGTTGGCGCTGGTTCCATTGACGCTCAGATCCTGACCTTTCTCCACTGCGTTCAGGATGTTATCGCCGCTGATGGCGTTGAAGGCCACCGATGGCAGACCGGTATCGACGGTCACGTTGTGGCTGCCGGTACCGGTATTGCCCGCCGCGTCGGTGACTGACGCAGTAACGGTTACGGTGCCGTCGCTGAGGCCGGAAATCACATTCGCCGGTACGCCAACGCTCCAGTTACCCGCCGCGTCCAGCACGGTGGTGTACGTCTGTCCACCGATGGTGACGGTGACCTTATCGCCCGCTGCCGCGCCGGTGGCGGAGCCGCTGATGATTTGCGCCTGCGCGTGCTCAGTGATGTTAATCACGTCGTCGCCCGCCACGGTATTGATGGTCACCGCTGGCACGGTCACGTCCACCGTCAGCATGTGATCAACCGACGCCGGGTTACCCGCCTTGTCGCTGACGCTCGCCGTCACCGTGACGCTGCCGTCGCCGAGCGCGGCCAGATCCGCCGCCGGAACGTTCAGCGTCCAGCCGCCATCCGCGCCCACGGTTGTGGTGTACTCTTTACCGTTCAGGCTCACGGTCACCGTCTGACCCGCTTCGGCGGTGCTGGTGCCGGACACGATCAGGTCAGCCTGCGCTTCGGTGGCATTCAGGATGTCGTCAGCCGCAAGCGTATTGATGGTCACGGACGGCGCGGTAGCATCCACGCTGTACTCGCGGCCCGCCGAGGCGCTGTTGCCGTTCACGTTGGTGACGCTCACCTGCACGCTGGCGTCGCCATCCTTGAGGTGTGCCAGATCCGCAGATGGTACGGTGTAGGTCCAGTTACCGCTGTCATCGACAGTGGTGGTATAGATTTTGCCGTTCAGGCTCAGGGTCACGGTCTGCCCGGCTTCCACGTTGGTGGTCGCACCTGACAGCACCAGATCCGCGCCCTTCTCCGCCGCGTTAATCACATCATCGGTGGCGATGGCATTGATGCTGATGGCAACGGTCGCCAGATCCACCGTCACATCGTGACTGATGGTAATCGGGTTGCCCGCTGAGCTGTCGCCGGTAACGCTGATTTTGACGGTGCCTTCCGGCCACGCGCTCACGTCGGAGGACGGGATCGCCGCACTCCAGGTGCCGTCCGCCAGCACCGTGGCCGCATAGTCTTTACCGTTGACGGTGACGGTCAGCGCCGTACCTGCCGCCAGCCCGTCGCTGGAGCCGGTGACGATCAGGTTTTGCGTATGTTCAATACTGTTGATGACATCGTCACCCGCCACGGTATCCACGCGCAGACCCGGCAGGTTAGCGTCGATGGTGATACCGCGCTCGCCGGTTCCGGTGTTGCCATGACCGTTGGTGACGGTCGCCGTTACGCTCAGGCTACCGTTGCCCAGCGAGGTCAGCACGTCTGACGGCACGTTCACGGACCAGGTCAGATCGTTCTGCACCGTTGCGGTGTAGCTGTTGCCGCCAATGGTGACGGTGACGGTATTGCCCGCTTCGGCATTCGCCACCGAACCGCTCAGGGTTTGACCTGCAGCCACTTCCGCCGCGTTGATGACGTTATCACCCGCCACGGTATTGATGGTGACGGTCGGCAGCGCAGTGTCCACCAGCAGGTTCGCGGTATTACTCACGCTGTTGCCCACGCCGTTGGTGGCGGTCGCGTTCAGGGTGTAATTAGCCTGGCCGAGGCCGGCCAGATCCGCTGCCGGAACCGTCAGGCTCCAGCTGCCGTCTGCAGCCGTGGTGGCCGTGTAGTTTTTACCGTTCAGGGTCACCGTCACCACGGTGCCTTCCGCGAGGTTAGCGCTGGTGCCGCTCACGTTCAGATCCTGATCTTTTTCCACCGCGTTCAGCACGTTATCGTCGCTGATGGCGTTGAAGTTGACCGATGGCAGACCGGTATCAACGGTCACGTTATGGGTGCCGCTGCCCGTGTTCCCCGCCGCGTCGGTGACTGACGCCGTGACGGTCACGGTACCGTCGCTGAGGCCGGAAATTACATTCGCCGGTACACCCACGCTCCAGTTACCCGCCGCGTCCAGCACGGTGGTGTAAGTCTGTCCGCCAATCGTGACGGTCACCTTATCACCTGCTGCCGCGCCGGTGGCGGAGCCGCTGATGATCTGCGCCTGCGCGTGTTCAGCCACGTTAATCACGTCGTCGCCAGCGATAGTGTTGATGGTCACTGCAGGGACGGTGACGTCCACCGTCAGGTTGTGATCAACCGACGCCGGGTTACCCGCTTTGTCGCTTACCGATGCGGTGACGGTCACACTGCCGTCCGTCAGCGCCGCAACATCCGCCGCCGGGACGTTCAGCGTCCAGCCGCCGTCAGCGCCCACGGTTGTGGTGTAGTCTTTGCCGTTCAGTGACACCGTTATCGTCTGACCCGCTTCGGCGGTGCTGGTGCCGGACACGGTCAGGTCAGCCTGAGCCTCTGTCGCATTCAGAATGTCGTCAGCCGCAAGCGTATTGATAGTCACGGACGGCGCGGTGGTATCCACGCTGTACTCGCGACCCGCCGATGAACTATTGCCGTTCACGTTGGTCACGCTCACCTGCACGCTGGCATCGCCGTCTTTCAGGTTGGTCAGATCGGCGGCGGGCACCGTGGTGGTCCATTTGCCGTCAGCGCCAACGGTCGCGGTGTAGCTCTTGCCGCCAAAGGTGATGGTGACGGTCTGGTTTTCCTCCACGTTCGAAGTCGCACCGGAGAGCACCAGATCCGCGCCCTTTTCAGCCGCATTGATCACATCGTCTGAGGCAATGGCGTCAATGCTGATGGCGACGTTTGCCAGGTCCACCGTCACATCGTGGCTAATGGAGACCGGGTTACCGGCGCTGCTCTGGCCTGCAACGGTCACCGTGACCGTGCCTGCAGCCAGTGCCCCCACGTCTGCCGCTGGGATCGCCGCGCTCCAGGAGCCGTCAGCCAGCACGATAGCCGGGTAGGTTTTGCCATTAACGGTCACGGTCAGCGCCGCGCCAGTCGCCAACCCGTCGCTGGTGCCGGTGATAATCAGATTCTGCCCGTGTTCGATGCTGTTGATCACATCGTCACCCGCCACGGTATCCACGCGCAGGCCCGGCAGGTTAGCGTCGATAGCAATATCGCGCTCGCCCGTTCCGCTATTACCCACGCCGTTTGTGACGTTAGCGGTCACAGTCAGATCGCCGTTACCCAGCGCGGTCAGAACGTCGGACGGCAGGTTAACGGACCAGGTCAGGTCGCTCTGCACCGTTGCGGTGTAGCTGTTACCACCAATCGTCACGGTCACGGTGTTGCCCGCTTCGGCATTCACCACTTTGCCGCTGATGGTCTGGCCGGCTGCCAGCTCAGCAGCGTTGATCACGTCGTCGCCCGCAACGGTGTTGATAATCACGCCCGGCAGAACGGATTCCACGTTCACGGTGTGCGACGTGCTGGTGCTGTTGCCGACGCTATCCGTTGCCGATGCGGTAACGGTATAAAGCGCCTCGCCAAGTTGCCCCACCTCGTTAGCCGGAACGGTCGTGGTCCATTTTCCGTTGCTATCAACCGTAGCGCTGTACGCTTTGCCGTTGAGCATTACGGTCACGGCCGCGCCTGCAGCCAGCCCGGACGCCGTACCGGAAAGGGTCAGATCCTGCGTTTTCTCGGTGCTATTGATCACATCGTCACCGGAAACGGTGTCAATGGTCAGCGCCGGTGCGGTCAGGTTGACTTCCACGCTGCGCGTGGCGCTGTTGCTGTTGCCCGCTTTATCCGTCAGCGCCGCGGTGATGGTGTAATCCCCGGCGGCCAGAGCCGTAACATCTGCTGCCGGCACGCCCACACTCCAGTTGCCAGCGGCGTCGATCGTGGCGGTGTAAGATTTGTTATTGATGGTGACGGTGACCACATCGCCCGCCGCCGCGCCGGTCACAGAGCCGGTAACAATCAATGCCTGCGCATGCTCGGCGCTGTTGATCACGTCGTCGTCGGAAACGGTATTAATGGTCAGCTGTGGTACGGTTGTATCAACCAGCACATCGCGATCCGCTGAGGCCGGGTTACCCGCTTTATCAGACACGGCGGCGCTGACGGTATAGTTGCCGTCGGCAATCGCCCCCAGATCCGCAGACGGTACGGTCACACTCCAGCTGCCGTTTGCCTGCACGGTGGTGGTGTAATTCGCGCCGTTCAGCGTGACGGTAACGGTCTGGCCCGCTTCGGCGTTGGTCACACCGTTGATCACAAGATCCTGCTGCGCTTCGGCCGCATTGATGATGTTGTTATCGCTGATAATTTCGATAGACACCGTCGGCGCGGTTGCATCCACGCTGTACTCGCGGCCCGCCGACGCGCTGTTACCGTTCACATTGGTGACGCTTACCTGCACGCTGGCGTCGCCGTCTTTCAGGCTGCCCAAATCGGCAGACGCTACGGTCGCCGTCCAGTTGCCGTCCGCATCCACCGTCGCGGTGTAAGACTTACCGCCAAATGAGATGGTGACGGTCTGGTTTTCTTCCACGTTAGTGGTGCTGCCGGACAGCACCAGGTCCGCGCCTTTCTCCGCCGCGTTAATCACGTCGTCTGTGGCAATCGGGTCAATGCTGATGGCGACTGCCGCCAGATCCACCTTCACGTCATGGCTGATAGAAACCGGGTTACCCGCTGCGCTCTGGCCTTCAACGGTCACAGTGAGCGTGCCAGCAGTCAGCGCGCTGACGTCTGCCGCCGGAATGGCTGCCGCCCAGGTACCGTCAGCGAGCACCGTCGCCGCGTAGGTTTTGCCGTTAACGGTCACGATTAGCGCCGCACCCGTTGCCAGGCCCTCGCTGGAGCCGGTGATAATCAGGTTCTGAGCGTGCTCGATGCTGTTGATCACATCGTCACCGGCCACGGTATCAACGCGCAGGCCCGGCAGGTTGGCATCAATGGTGATGTCGCGCTCGACTGTTCCGGTGTTGCCGTGGCCGTTGGTGACGCTGGCTGAAACCGTCAGATCGCCGTTACCGATGGCGGTTAAGACCGTAGACGGCACGTTGACCGACCAGCTCAGATCGTCCTGAACCGTAGCCGTATACGTATTTCCGCCGATGCTAATAGTGACAGTGTCACCGCTCGCTGCGCCGCTCACTTTGCCGCTCAGGGTCTGCCCGGCAGCCACTTCCGCTGCGTTGATGACATCGTCCGTGGCGACAGGGTTAATGGTGACCTGCGGCAATGCGCTGTCGACCAGTACGCTGTGGCTGGTGCTCGCGCTGTTGCCTGCGGCGTCAGTTACACTCGCCGCCACGACGTAGCTTGCTTCTCCCAGCGCAGAGACGTTTGCCGCCGGAACGGTGATGCTCCAGTTACCGCTGGCGTCTGTGATGGCGCTGTAATTGATACCGTTCAGCGTCACCGTAATGGTGGTTCCGTCCGGCTGGTTGCTGGTACCGGAAAGAAGCAGATCTTCACCTTTCTCTGCCGCATTGATCACATCGTCACCCGCCAGGGTATTGATGGCGATAACCGGTGCGGTCAGGGAGACGTCAAAATCATGCGTGGCAGTGGTGCTGTTGCCCGCTTTATCGGTGAGGGTCGCCGACATTGCCTGGTCGCCGTTAGCCAACGCGCTCACGTCCGCCGCCGGAACACCCACGCTCCAGCTTCCGGACGCATCCAGCATCGCGGTGTAGTCTTTACCGTTCAGGGTCACGGTAATCACGTCGCCCGCCTGTGCCCCCGTAACCTTACCGGAAACAATCAGCGCCTGGCCGTGCTCGGCAATATTCACGATGTCGTCGCCCGCGACGATATTGAAGGTAATCTGCGGTACGGTGGTGTCAACCAGCACAGAAGCACCCGCACTGGCCGGGTTGCCTGCTTTATCGGACACCGTCGCCGTGACCGCCGCATTGCCGTCGGTGATGCCTGCCATGTCCGCCGCCGGGACGTCCAGCGTCCAGCTACCGTCGGCCTGCACCTGCGCAGCGTACTGATTGCCGTTGAAGGTCACGGTCACCGTCTGGCCTGCTTCGGCAGTAGACGTGCCGCTCAGGGTCAGATCCTGAGCCGCCTCGGCCGCGTTCAGCATATTGTCCTGGCTGATGGTGTTGATGGTCACCGTCGGCGCGGTGGTATCGACGCTGAATTCCTGCGCCGAAGACGCCGCGTTACCGTTCACATTGGTGACGTTGACCTGCACGCTGGCGTCACCGTCTTTCAGGCCGCTCAAATCGGCTGCCGGTACGGTGTACGTCCAGTCCCCGTTGGCATCCACCGTGGTGGTATACGTTTTACCCGCGAAGGTGATGGTCACGGTCTGGCCCGCTTCAACGTTGGATGAGGTGCCGGACAGCACCAGATCCTGGCCTTTTTCCGCCGCGTTGAGCACGTTGTCATCGGTCACGCTGTTGATGGTGATAGCCACAGGTGCGAGATCGACATCCACGACAGTCCCGATAGCGACCGGATTACCGGAGGTATCCTGTGCGCTTGCTGTGATCTTCAGCGAACCGTCCGCCCACTGAGATACATCCGCCGCCGGCACTGCCGCCTGCCAGGAACCGTCCGCCAGCACGGTTGCAGAATAAGTGTTGCCGTTAATGGTTACGGTGACGATGCTGCCCGCGGCCAGATCGGTGCTGGTGCCGGACACAATCAGGTTCTGAGCGTGCTCGATCACGTTAATCACGTCGTCACCCGCCACGGTATCAATCCGCAGTCCCGGGAGCTGGGCGTCGATGGTGAAGTCGAGAGAAGAAGAGCCGGTATTACCGTGCGCGTTGGTGACGCTGGCGGATACGGTGAGATCGCCGTTGCCGAGCGCGGTCAGCTGGTTCTCGCTTAACGGCAGGCTCCAGGTCAGATCGTCCTGCACGGTAGCGGTGTATGTCTGGCCGCCCAGGATAATAGTGACAGTGTCACCTGAAGCCGCGTTCGTTACCTTACCGGTCAGGGTTTGCCCTGCCGCCACTTCCGCTGCGTTAACGATGTTGTCGCCCGCCAGCGTGTTGATCGTCACAACCGGCAGCGAGCTGTCCACCAGCACGTCGTGTGAGGTTGACGCGCTGTTACCTACGCTGTCGGTGACGTCCGCCGTCACGGTGTAATGGGCTTCACCCAGCGCGCTCACCGCGAAAGCAGGCACGGTGACGCTCCAGTTTCCGCTGGCGTCAGTAGTGGCTGTGTAGTGAATGCCGTTCAGGGTCACCGTAACGGTGGTGCCTTCCGGCTGGTTGCTGGTGCCGGAGAGCAGCAGATCTTCGCCTTTCTCTGTAGCATTGATCACATCGTCCGCCGCCAGCGTGTTGATACCGATGACAGGCGTCACGGTATTCACCACCACATCCAGTGAATGGCTTCCGGTATTACCGGACTGGTCGGTCACGGAGACGTTAATCGTCCAGGTACCGTCAGCCAGACCTTGCACCACTGACGCAGGCAGTCCCAGGCTCCAGTGACCTGCCGCATCGACCACGGTGGTGTAATCCACGTTATTAATGGAGATGGTTACCCTGTCGCCCGCAGCCGCACCGGTGACGGAGCCGCTCAGGATCTGCGCCTGTGAATGGGCGATTTGGTTAACGGTGTTGGTATCGGTGACAAAGTCGTTAATCGTCACCTGCGGCACGGTCGCGTCCACCAGCCCAATGCGATCGGCACTGCTGGTGTTCCCCGCCACATCACTCACGGTTGCCGTCACGGTCACAATGCCATCTGCCAGCGCGCCGACGTCAGCCGCAGGTACACTCAACTGCCAGGTACCGTCCGTCTGAACCGTGGTCTGATAGGTTTTACCGTTCATCGTCACAGTGACCACCTGGCCTGCTTCAGCATTGCTGCTGCCGCTTAACACTAAATCCTGCTGCGCTTCTGCCGCATTGATGATGTTGTCGGTGGTCAGATTATCGATCGTTATTGTCGGCGGCTGAGTATCTACGGTGACCACGCGCGACGCCTCGGCACTGTTACCGTTGACGTTAGTGACGCTAACGCTCACCTGCGCGCGACCGTCGATCAGGGTTTCCATGGCGCTGACGGGTACGGTCAGGCTCCAGGAGCCATCCTGCTGCACCTGCGCGGTAAAGGTCTGGTCAGCGAATTTCACCACCACGGTCTGCCCCGCTTCCACGCCCTGCGTCTGGCCGGAAAGGGTTAAATCACTGCCTTTTTCTGCCGCATTCAGCAGGTCATCGCCGGAGACGGTATCAATAGTGACCGCCACTGCGTTCAGATCGAGTTCGATCGGGTGTTCAGCCGCAACAGTGTTGCCCCAGGTATCTTCAGCGCTGACGCTGACCGTCATACCTCCCGCCGTCCAGGCCTGAAGGTCCGCCGCGGGTACGCCGATCTGCCAGTTGCCGCTGGCGTTAACCGCGGTGACATACTCGACGTTGTTAATGGTGACGACAATCTGCGTCCCCGCTGCCAGATGAGTACTGGAGCCGGTGACGCTCAGATCCTGCTGCTGCTCGATGGCGTTGATCACGTCATCGCCGGAAATGGTGTTCACGCGCAGGCCCGGCAGCTCAGCGTTGATATTGATATCACGCTCGCCGGTGCCGGTATTGCCGTGCCCATTGGTCACCGATGCGGTGAAGGTTAAATCACCGTCACCGAACGCCTGAAGATCCGCTGACGTGATTTTCACGCTCCAGGTCAGATCGCTGCCAACCGTTGCGGTATAGCTCTTGCCGCCGACGTTGACAGAGACGGTATCGCCCGCCGCCGCGCCGATAACGCGGCCGCTAAGGGTTTGATCGACGTCCGCTTCGGCGTTATTGACCAGGTTGTCGCCCGCAAACGTATTGATAATGACCTGCGGAAGGATAGTATCCACCAGCAGATTCGCTTCTGCAGAACCGCTGTTACCCACGCTGTCGGTACCGCTGACGCTGACGGTATAAAGCGTGTTCGCCAGATTCAACACGTCAGAAACCGGCACCTGTACCGCCCAGATACCGTTTTCGACGGTCGCCTGATAGTTAACGTTGTTCAGCGTCACCGTGATAGCGCTGCCGTTCGGCAAATTGCTGGTACCGGTCAGGCTCAGCGGCTGCATCGCCTCCTGAGCATTCAGAACATTGTCCTGACTGATGGCGTCAATCGTAAATTCTGGCGGGTGTCCGCTCAGCGTAATGCCGTGCGTGGCGCTGCCGGTGTTGCCTGCCGCGTCAGTCACGGAAGCCGAAAGCGTGTGGCTGCCTTCACCCAGCGCGCCCAGCACGGACGCAGGAACGCCGACGCTCCAGCTGCCGTCCGCAAGCACCACGCCGGTGAAAGTCTGGCCGCCAAGGGTCACGGTGACCACATCGCCCGCAGCTGCACCGTTCGCCAGGCCGGAAATAATCTGTGCCTGACCCTGCTCGCTGGTATTGAGAACATCGTCGCCCGCCACGGTATTGACGGTGACAACCGGTGCGGTGATATCAACCGTGAAATCTGCGGTAACAGACGAGCCGTTGCCCGCTTTATCGCTGACGTTCACCGTCAGGGTGTGATTGCCCTCGCTGAGCGCCTGTACGTCGTTCGCCGCCAGCGTGACGGTCCAGGTACCGTCACCCGCCACGGTGGCGTTGTAGTTTTTACCGTTCAGCGTCACGGTGACAATCTGACCGGCTTCCGCATTGGTTTTACCGGTCAGCGTCATCGGCTGGTTGTGCTCAGCCGCATTGATGATGTTGTCCTGCGCGAGGGTATCAACAGACAGCGTTGGCGCGGTGGTATCGACGCCAATCGTCTGGCTTCCGTTCACGGTGTTCCCCGCCTCGTCCTTACCGCTGACGTTGACCGTCCAGGTGCCGTCGCCCAACGCCTGCGCGTCAGCTGCAGGCACGTTAACGAGCCATGCGCCGTCTGCGCCCACTTCGGCCGTGTAGGTTTTGCCGTTCAGCGTTACGGTGAGTTCAGTACCCTGCGCCAGGTTTTTGCTGGCACCGGAAAGCGTAAAGCCCGCGGATTGCTCGCTGGCGTTAAGCACGTTATCGCCCGCCGTGGTGGCCAGCGTAATAGAGGCATCGGCGGTAGAAACCGTCACGGTAATACTGCCCGCAGCGGTGGTTTTACTGCCGTCGATCTGCACGACCGACCAGGTATGCTCCCCGTCGGTCTGGGTTGGTAATTTTACCGTCCAGGTACCGTCTTTAGCGACCATTGCACTGGCGATGGTACTGCCGCTGCTGTCTTTGATCTGGATGGTTGCGCCCGGTTGGCCGGTACCACTAAAGGTTGGGGTGTTATCGTCCGTGACCTCTTTTGCACTCAGCACCCCCTGCTTGTCACCCGCTTTATCTGTCAGCAAAAAGGTGGGCGTTGCGCTTTCAACCTCTTTGGTATTATCAACAACCCTTGTTTTGGTTTCACCGTCTCCCCCGTGAGCCAGCAGTGCCCCGATGGCACCACCGCCTAACGCAGCGCCCGCAATCCAGCCCCACGGCGCGTCGCTCAAAACGCTTCCCTGCTCGAGGAAAGGCTCAATGCTGCTAATCGGTGTGGCCTGCGCGGTTAATTCAGTTACTGCAGCGCCTGACGCTTCCCCGGCATCGGCAAAAGAAATATGTGTCAGTTCCTGACGGTCGTTGAACACCAGTTCTGACTGATTATGCGTTTCTGGATCTTCGACAAAATAGTTATTGCAGCGAATAACGCTGCCATCTTTCATATAAATGAGGAGATCTTTACCCTGGCGAACATAACGCGCCACATCCTGAGCAGAACCCTGGATTTCAATCACGCTTGGCGATGAAATAGAGACCGACAGATTTCCTTCACCTGTTAATTTCGTTTTCTCCGCCGTTTTGCGAATGATGACATCAACAACCTTTACGTTACTCATTTTCTTCTCCTTGCAGGTGTAAGGATTCCTGTGGATATGTCCACCAGATGGATGTAGCTATCCCTGGGAAAAATCACCCATTATTTTCAGACTTATTTTGCGCAACCAATGTGCGCCTTTTTTTAACTCAAATCGGGTAGTTTTGCGGTAGCGCTTTTCTCTACTCCAATAAGTGGCATTAAATTATCAACCGCGGCAGCATAATTAATTGCCGAACTCCAGCCATCATACTCAGCGATTATTTTTGCCGAGGTGGCCTGCCAGACATCCTGCTCAACGCTGAGCAGATCGTTAATGCTCCGCTTGCTCAGGGTGTATTCATTTTTATAGACATCGCGGGCGCGCAGTGCATTTTCGAGCTGTTGCTTCCCGGCTTCCATTCTTCCCCGTGCGCCGGTCCAGTCCGCCTGCGCCACGGAAGCCTTTTGCAGGACATCGAAACGCGCCTGATCGACCTGAGAGGAGGCCATGGCCCGTGCGCCTTCCGCCTGCCGAACGCGTGCGGAAACCGCGCCCCCCTGATACAGTGGGGCATCTATGTTGAGCTGTATCTGGTCGTCCCAGTAAGAACGGTTGTCCGATTCATAACGGGTACGCCCTCCTTTCAGACTTAGCGTCGGCCAGTGCTGGGACTTCGCCGTTTCCACGCCATACTGAGCAGACCGTTCCATGTTCTGCGCGGCCATCACCGCCGGTATCAGCGAATAATCTATGCGATTGAGCGAGTCCGGCTCCACGGCAAGATTTGCAGGCACCGGCGAATAGACCTCTGCCTGCATTCCGGTTAAAACCGCTAGCCTGGCGCGGGCGCTGTTAAGGGCGGCCTGATACTGAGCGACCGTCGCCTGCATGCCGGCAATACGCGTGCGGGTCTGGAGCTCATCGGACGTGGAGCTCACGCCTGCATCAGCGCGCAGTTTTGCCAGCTGCTCTACGTTTTTGAGCGCCTGAACATTCTCTTTTGCCGCCAGCAACAGATCGGAATAGCGTTTGACCTCTACATAGCTCAGCGCCGTTTTTTCCGCCACATCCGAAAGCGTGCCCATCAGCTGATAGCGGTAGCTATCACGCTGGGCGGAAGACTGACTGATGCTGTTATTGGTTTTTCCAAAATCGTACAGCAGCTGCGTCAGGCTCAGCCCCCAGGCGGCTGAATTCTTCAGTGACCCGCTGGAATCGGTGGTCTGGCTGTGCCCTGTACTCCCGTATAACGATATTTGCGGCATCCAACCGCTGCGCGCTTCATCTATTTGTGCCTGACCGATACCTAATTGCGCGGCCTGCTGACTAATTGACGGATCGCGATCGATAGCAAAAAGAATACTTTCTTTTAATGTTGTTGTGGAAACCGGGGCAATCCCCACCTGCCCACTATTGGCACAAGCGGTATTTATGGCTATCGAAAATAATGCCATCGCGGCTGCATATCGAAGGAACTTAGGTTTACTCAATTTCGTCATTTTATCTCCCTGACTCTGAGTGATACTCAAACAAATACCCAAAAAGAGGTATAGATAATTAGACAAATATTTCTTCGGTTTCCTTGCCGGATTTCAGGTAATACTTCCCATACCCATTTCCATTGGAACTGAGTTCTGTCTGCGTCTTATTTCAATTAAGAATTTACTTATTTCTTAAACTGGTTAGCAGCATAACAAAATGCGGTATAGGCCACTACACCCACAATGTTAATGCGGTGTTACAAATAAGAAAAAACATGGGGTTTCTGGACAAAACCTCGAAAATGGACTTTCAAATGAAACATATAAACCCCCTGTTATTTAAGGAAAATTCCTAATTCGTTATATGCACATTTTTGCGTTAATTTCATGACGGGTCAGACACAAAGATTTTCAAAGAAGTGTCAACTTACGTAGTTAAAGCCTACACGGCGACACATATGACCATTAAAAAACAAACTTACGTTATTTTAATTCGTTAATTCAAATTTAATTGAAATATATAGCCAGGTAAGGGTGATGCAATAGCAACATAATCCAAACTATTAAATAAAACATAACAATAACACTATGATTAACATTTAAAACGGTTTACTTATAAGCACTTAATATAATTTTAATAATCACCCACCTGAATCATTACCCCACTTGCATATCCTGGTGACGACATTGTGCTTCTCTCTGCGCTGAAATGCTGTATTATGCGAACTATTGCGACATTTTGCAGGATTTGTTCATGCACAAAACGGCTCGTCAACGATATGTACTTGATATTATTAGTGAGCAAGGACAGGCCAGTATCACCGAGCTGGCAGAAAAGCTTCAGGTTTCAGCAGACACCATCCGCCGCGATCTGACTGACCTTGAAAACCAGGGCCTTGCGCAGAAGAATCATGGCGGGGCTATTGCACTCAATCTTTCCGCCATGAATCGTCAGGGGCGCAGTACGTTGCTGCCCGAAGCCAAACAGCGTCTGGGTAAACAGGTCGCGCAGGCAGTTCCACCGGGCTCCACCCTGTTTCTGGATGCCGGAAGCACGGTGATGGCTGTTGCCACCTTTCTTCAGGGGCCGCTGACTGTTATCACCACCTCGCTGGATATTGCCCAGCATTTTAGCGACCAGGATAATATTGAGCTGATCCTGCTCGGTGGAAAATGGGACCAAAAGCAGCGCCTGTTCGCCGGAAGCGCCACCCTGTCCCTCCTGTCCCGTTATCGTGCGGATATCGCTATTCTCGGGGCGTGCGCCATCCATGCCGAACTCGGTCTGAGTGCCAGTACAGAAGCAGATGCGGAGGTCAAGCGCGCGATGCTTGCCGTCAGCCATGCTCACTGGATTGTCGCCGACCACCTTAAAGTCAACCGCTGCGAACCGTATCTGGTTTGCGAGTTATCCAACATCCAACAACTGTTTCTGGATCGTCCCTGGCCTGAGCTTGGGGACCATAGCGCATTGCAGGTCACGGTTTGCGCGAATCAACGTGGAGAAGGTCATGAGTAAAGTGAAAACAATCAACATTGCATTGATCGGGTATGGATTTGTCGGCAAAACCTTCCATGCACCGCTGATCCAGTCCGTCGATGGACTTAAGCTGGCGGTCGTCTCTTCTCGTGATGAAGAAAAAGTTAAACGCGATCTTCCGGATGTTCAGGTGGTTGCAACACCGGAAGAGGCCATTCAGCATCCGGATGTCGATCTGGTCGTTATTGCCTCCCCCAACGCCACCCACGCGCCGCTGGCCACGCTTGCGCTGAACGCCGGGAAACATGTGGTCGTGGATAAGCCTTTCACCCTCGACATGCAGGAAGCCCGCGACCTGATTGCGCTGGCGGATGAAAAGCAGCTTTTGCTCTCCGTCTTTCACAACCGCCGCTGGGACAGCGATTTCCTCGGCATTAAGCAGATTATTGAGCAAGGTACGCTCGGCAAGATTAAACATCTGGAGTCGCATATTGACCGTTTCCGTCCGGAAGTACGCGTGCGCTGGCGCGAGCAGAACGTACCCGGGAGCGGCCTGTGGTTTGACCTGGGTCCTCACCTGATTGACCAGACGCTTCAGCTCTTTGGCCTGCCGCAGTCGGTTCAGGGGAATATTGCGACGCTGCGCGACGGTGCAGAAATTAACGACTGGGCGCACGTGGTCTTAAATTATCCGCAACATGAGGTCATTCTGCATGCCAGCATGCTGGTCGCAGGCGGTACGGCACGCTTTACGGTCCACGGGGATAAGGGCAGCGTGGTAAAAGCCAGAATCGATCAGCAGGAAGCGCAGCTGCTCGCAGGGGTTATTCCCGGCAGTGCAACCTGGGGCGAAGACAGCGACAGCATGGTGCTCTATGGAGCAGACGGAGCACAGCAGACTATTGCGACCCCGAAAGGCGATCAGCGCCAGTATTACATTAACGTACGTGATGCGGTTCTCGGGAAAATCACCAACCCCGTTAATCCTGTCGAAGCATTAGCGGTTATGGCTGTACTGGAAGCGGCAGTGAAATCGTCTGAGACCGGATCAACGCAGGCGCTGGTGTTAACTACTGAAGAGCGTGCTCAGCTGCGCTAAAAAAAAGCCGGGTGGCGCTGCGCTTACCCGGCCTGTTTTCCGCATTTATTGACGCTTTTTCGGCATCATGCGCAGAAGGGTATTATCTTTCCAGAAATAGTGGTGCATCAGTGCTGCCAGTGCGTGCAGGCCAATCATAAAATAGCCCAGATTCGCCAGCGTAACGTGCCACTCTTTCAGCACATCGACCAGGTCAAAATTGGATTCCGCCGCATGCGGCATCACCATGCCAAAAGCAAACCAGTCGCTGCCCCGGTTGTACATCATCACAATACCAATCAGCGGTAACGCAATGAACAGCATATACACCACCAGGTGCCCCAGATGAGACATCCCCGTCACCATCGCTTTTGGCTTTGGTTGAATCGGTGGTGCGCGGAACTTGAGACGAACCAGCAGACGCGTCACCATCAGCACCAGAATGGTGATTCCGCATGAGACGTGGATCATATTGATCAATGGGCGAGCGGTACGCGGGAAGAAACCTTTAAACTCCATCGCGCAATAAGCAACGATGATTAACAGAAACACCAGCCAGTGAATTGCGATTTGCAGGCTTGTATATTTAGTGCGCATGGGATTTCCTGAAAAAAACGGATATCGCGTCAACATAATCCCCTTTCCTTAAAAATTCATCAATTTTTCTGTATGGTTTTTCAAATACTTCCTTCCGCATGAAGCATCTTCAATTGCCGCCCAGCCCGTGATGGTCTAAGCCTGGATGAGTTCAAACTGTCGTATCGACACGTTCACAGGAGAACACCATGAGTAAAATTGGCATTAACGGATTTGGACGCATTGGACGCCTTGTACTGCGCCGCCTTCTTGAAACCCAGGATAGCAACACCGTCGTCGCCATCAACGACCTCACCTCTCCCAAAGTATTGGCCTATCTGCTCAGGCATGATTCCAACTACGGTGGTTTCCCGTGGAGCGTAGATTTCACTGAAGATGCGCTGATTGTTGACGGTAAAACCATTGCGGTCTACGCCGAAAAAGAGGCGAAGCATATTCCGTGGAAAGCCGCAGGTGTGGATATCGTTGTGGAGTGCACCGGCTTTTACACCTCCGAAGAAAAATCACGAGCGCATCTGGATGCAGGCGCGAAGAAAGTGCTTATTTCTGCCCCTGCCGGAGAGATGAAAACCATCGTTTATAACGTGAATGACGACACCATTGACGCCAGTGATACCATCATTTCCGTCGCTTCCTGCACCACCAACTGCCTCGCCCCACTGGCAAAAGCGCTGCATGATGCCTTTGAAATTAAAGTCGGTACCATGACGACTATTCACGCCTATACCGGTACCCAGGCGCTGGTAGATGGGCCTCGCGGAAAAGATCTTCGTGCCTCACGCGCGGCGGCAGAAAATATCATTCCGCATACCACCGGTGCGGCAAAAGCCATCGGCCTGGTCATCCCCGCGCTGAGTGGCAAACTGAAAGGCCACGCGCAGCGCGTGCCGGTTAAAACCGGCTCCGTCACCGAACTGGTCGCCATTCTGGGTAAAAAGGTCACGGTTGAGGAGATCAATACCGCGTTGAAAAAGGCGACACAGGGAAATAAATCGTTTGGTTATACCGATGAAGAGATTGTGTCGTCAGATGTGATCGGTTCGCACTTTGGTTCTGTATTTGATGCCACGCAAACTGAGGTAACGGAAGCGGGCGATCTGCAACTGGTGAAAGCCGTCGCCTGGTATGACAACGAATATGGTTTTGTGACGCAGCTGGTGCGTACGCTGGATAAGTACGCCGCACTGTAATGCCTTCCCCCTCTTTGCGGAGGGGGAAACCGCAGGATGCTCAGAGAAGCGAGCGCCGGGATAAGGCGGTTTTCAGGACCGGATCCTGCTGTAGCAATGCCCATGCGTCAGCCACGGCATCAGGAAACTCAACGTGAGCGATAAAATCACGTCCGGCAGGACCATAGCCGTTAACGTCATCATACAGTCGCGGCAGTTCCCCCAGAACCAGTGACAGGTAGCGGTCAACGGGCCACAGTCCGGTGTTGCCCTCGCTAAATTCCACCCCATCTTTGCCGTTCCGCAGTGTCGGCGTAACACCCGGGTGGCTTATCCACTGAGGTGCAACGGGTTCATCCCGGCACACGCGGGCAAACGTCGCCATGGTACGTCGCTGCATTGTCGGATCCTGCACCACCAGCACTCGCCCGGTAGCTCGCTGATGCTGTTTCAGTATGTTCCAGCTAAAACGCGCGTTTTCACCACAGTTGGTGGATTGATCTTCGATCCACAAACGTCCCTCAGGGATCTGCCAGAACTCGCGTGCAATGTCGGCAAGAATACCGGCTTCCGCCCGCCCAGTGACCGGTATCGTGTGATAACGCGGGTGACTGCCAATGGCCGCATATAGAAACGCGGTCGAATGGCCGATACCGCCGCTAATCAGCAACGGGATCTCGTTTTGCGCGGCGATACGGCAGGCCGCATCAATAGTCGGAATGACCGCGTTTCCTGCCAGAACCACCCCATCGACATCCGGGTTCTGACGGGAACCGCTCAGATCATCCTGCGCCAGCCATGTGCCGAGAGTATTAATCGCCGCCAGAGTGGCATCAGGCAGAATGGGGAAATGGGTCTGAACCATGATGAACTTCTCCTGTAAGTCTCTTCAGGGGGACGGCTTCTGGCTAATAAAGTACAGGCGAGCGCCGAATCGGATTGCATCTGCCTATTATGCTATTGGTTTTCTATCACTCAAAACATTCTGTTGCGTGTGCTGTTTAAAAAAGTACCCAGTGCGGCTCAATTATACCGTGAACGATTTTACAGGGAACTTCGGGGCCAGATTTACGAAGGTTCAATGCCTGAAGTGCTACGATTACCAGGTCCCTATTTCGCCCCCAGTTTTTACTCTCAGGAGCCAATCTATGCAACAACAGTGGTCAGCAGTAGATAATTTCATGATTTCTTCGCTTATTCCTGAAGATGATGTTTTGCGTCAGGTACTGGAAAACAACAAACGCGGCGGGCTCCCCGAACACGATGTAGCGGCCAATCAGGGTCAACTGCTGGCGCTGTTTGTCCGTCTGACGCAGTCGCGGCGTGTTCTTGAGATTGGCACGCTCGGTGCCTATAGTTCCATCTGGATGGCTCGCGCTCTGCCGCCAGACGGAAAGCTGATTACGCTTGAAGCGGATCCAACCCATGCCGAAATTGCCCGCCAGAATATCCACCTCGCGGGGCTAAACAACCGTATTGAACTGGTAGAAGGCCCGGCTCTGAACTCGCTCGAGAATTTCGGTGATATACCGCCATTCGACCTGATCTTTATTGATGCAGATAAGCCAAACAACCCAGGTTATCTGGAATGGGCGCTGCACTACTCCCGCCCAGGGACGTTGATTATTGGTGATAACGTGGTACGCGAGGGCGAAGTGATTAACGAGCAAAGTGACGATGCGCGCGTGCAGGGTGTTCGTCGGTTTATCGAGATGATTGGGGACAATCCCCGTTTAACCGCCACCGCGTTGCAGACGGTGGGGGTTAAGGGGTGGGACGGGTTTACGCTGGCAATTGTGGAACGATAACCAGCCGGGTGGCGGCTACGCCTTACCCGGCCTACATTTTCTTCCGTAGGCCCGGTAAGCGCAGCGCCACCGGGCAAGGGTTTTAACCGGAAATCTGCTCCATTGTCTGCAAAATACGTTTATCCGAAATCGGATACGGCGTACCGAGCTGCTGGGCAAAGAAGCTGACACGGAGCTCTTCGATCATCCAGCGGACTGCCTGAACGTCTTCATCGTCGCGGCGTGTCGGTGGCAGTTTATTCAGCCACTGCTGCCACGCCTGCTGCACGCTCTCCACTTTCAACATCTGAGCGCGATCGCGATGTGGGTCGATAGCCATTTTCTCGAGCCGTTTTTCAATCGCCTGCAGGTAACGCAACGTATCGCCGAGTCGCTTAAAGCCGTTTCCGGTGACAAACCCGCGGTACACCAGCCCGGCCATCTGTGCTTTTACATCTGACAGCCCCAGCGCCATGGTCATATCCACGCGCCCTTTCAGACGTTTGTTGATATTGAAAACGGTGGTGAGGATTTGCTCGACCTGTTTGGCAATATCTACCACCGTGTCGTTCAGCTCCGCGCGCACCTTGTCATGAAGCTGAGCAAAACCTGCTTCCGTCCAGACCGGACCACCCGCCTCGTGGATCAGTTTGTCCACGCCGCAGGAGATGCAGTCGTCGATCAGATCCAGCACTTTACCGTATGGGTTAAAGTACAGCCCCAGTTTGGCTTTGTTCGGTAACTTCTCGTGCAGATACTTAATCGGCGACGGGATATTCAACAGCAGCAAGCGGCGCAGGCCGCGCCACATCATCTGCTGCTGTTCCTGCGGGTTATCAAACAGCTTGATCGCCACACTGTCGCGCTCATCGACCAGCGCAGGCCAGGCCTTCACCTTATAGTTACCGCGCTTCTGCTCGTAGCTTTCCGGAAGCTGGCCAAAACTCCAGATGTGCAATCCGCTCTGCTCAATACCGTCATCCGCAACCGCAGAGAGCGTCTCCTGGACTTTGCCTTTCAACGCCTCTTTCAATTCGGTCAGGGAACGCCCTTCCTGCAGCTTTTTGTTTTTATCGTCCACCACGCGGAAGCTGATTTTCAGGTGATCGGGCACCTGATCCCAGTTCCAGTCATCGCGGTCGATGGTCGTGCCGGTCATGCGTCGGAATTCACGCTCCAGCGCGTCCAGCAGCGGCAGTTCCAGCGGCGTGACGCGGCCTAAAAAGGCTTCCGCATAGTTTGGCGCAGGCACAAAGTTACGGCGCACCGGTTTCGGCAGCGATTTGATTAATGCAATGACCAGTTCGCGACGCAGGCCAGGAATTTGCCACTCGAACCCGCTCTCTTCCACCTGGTTTAACAGTGGTAGCGGAATGTGTACGGTCACCCCATCCGCGTCTGCGCCGGGTTCAAACTGATAGGTCAACCGCAGCTTGAGGTTGCCCTGATGCCAGAAGTTCGGGTAATCAAGTTTGCTGACTGACTCCGCCCCTTCCTTAATCAACATGCTCTTCTCAAAGTTGAGCAGGTCTGGCGTCTCTTTGCTGGCCTTCTTCCACCAGCTGTCGAAGTGACGGGCAGAGATCACATCATGGCTGATGCGCTGATCGTAAAACTCAAACAGCGCCTCGTCGTCCACCAAAATGTCGCGACGGCGGGATTTGTGTTCCAGCTCTTCCACCTCGGCGCGCAGCTTGAGGTTTTCGCGGAAGAAGGCGTGGCGCGTCTGCCAGTCACCCTCCACCAGCGCATGGCGGATAAACAGCTCGCGGCACAACGCCGGATCAATCTGGCTGTAGTTAACCTTACGCGCGGCAACAACTGGCAGACCGTAGACGGTCACCTTCTCAGTTGCCATTACCGCGCCCTGCGCACGCTCCCAGTGTGGCTCACTGTACGAGCGTTTCAGCAGATGTTGCGCCACCGGCTCAACCCATTCCGGATCGATACGCGCCGCAATGCGCCCCCACAGACGGCTGGTTTCCACCAGCTCGGCCACCATGGTCCATTTCGGCGGTTTTTTGAATAAGCCGGAACCGGGGAAGATGGAGAAACGGGCGTTACGCGCGCCGGTATACTCCTGCTTTTCTGCGTCCTTCATCCCGATATGGGACAACAAACCGGTCAGCAGTGCGATATGCACTTCCCGGTATTCCGCCGGTTCACTGTTGACCGGAATGCCCAGCTCTTTCACCACCTGGCGGAGCTGGGTGTAGATATCCTGCCACTCGCGTACGCGCAGGTAGTTGAGGAAATCCACGCGACACTGGCGGCGGAACTGGTTCGAGGAGAGCGCTTTCTGCTGCTCGCCGAGGTAGTTCCACAGGTTCACGAAGGCGAGGAAATCGGACTCTTTGTCGTGGAAGCGGCGGTGTTTTTCATCAGACGCCTGCTGTTTGTCCATCGGACGTTCACGCGGATCCTGAATGGAGAGCGCCGAGGTGATGATCATCGCTTCACGCACGCAGCCGTGTTTTTGTGCTTCCAGCACCATACGCGCCAGACGCGGGTCGACCGGCAACTGGCTGAGCTGACGGCCCAGCGGCGTCAGCTTATAAGCCGTTGCCTGCTCATCGGTGGTAATAGCGCCGAGCTCTTCCAGCAGACGTACACCGTCCTGAATATTGCGTTTGTCCGGCGCTTCCACGAACGGAAACGCCGCGATGTCGCCCAGCCCCAGGGCAGTCATCTGCAGGATAACGGACGCCAGGTTGGTACGCAGAATTTCCGGGTCAGTAAATTCCGGACGCGACAGGAAATCGTCCTCAGAGTAAAGACGAATACAGATCCCTTCTGACACACGACCACAGCGGCCCTTACGCTGGTTCGCCGAGGCCTGGGAAACCGGCTCAATCGGCAGGCGCTGAACTTTGGTGCGATAGCTGTAGCGACTGATACGCGCCGTACCCGGGTCGATAACGTATTTGATCCCCGGTACGGTCAGCGAGGTTTCCGCCACGTTGGTCGCCAGCACGATACGTCGCCCGCTGTGCGCCTGGAACACGCGGTTCTGTTCGCTGTTTGACAGACGTGCGTACAGCGGCAGGATCTCCGTGTGGCGCAGATCGCGCTTGCTGAGCGCGTCGGCGGTGTCGCGAATTTCGCGCTCGCCGCTCATAAAGATCAGAATATCACCCGCGCTTTCGTTACCCAGTTCGTCAACGGCATCGAAAATAGCCTGCAGCTGGTCACGCTCGGTATCATCCGCCTCTTCCACAATCGGGCGATAGCGCACTTCCACGGGATACGTGCGTCCAGACACCTCGATAATCGGCGCATTGTTGAAATGCTTCGAGAAGCGTTCCGGGTCGATGGTTGCGGAGGTGATGATGATTTTCAGATCCGGGCGACGCGGCAGCAGTTCTTTCAGGTAGCCGAGCAGGAAGTCGATGTTCAGACTGCGTTCGTGCGCTTCGTCAATAATGATGGTGTCGTACTGCATCAGCAGGCGATCCTGCTGGATTTCCGCCAGCAGAATACCGTCGGTCATCAGCTTGACCATGGTGTTATCGCTAACGTGGTCGCTGAATCGCACTTTGTAACCGATGCAACCGCCCGGCTCCGTTTGCAGCTCTTCGGCAATACGGTTCGCAACAGTACGCGCCGCCAGACGACGCGGCTGGGTGTGGCCGATCAGCCCTTTGATCCCGCGGCCAAGCTCCATACAGATTTTCGGCAGCTGGGTGGTTTTCCCCGAACCGGTTTCGCCGGCGACAATCACCACCTGGTGATCGCGGATAGCTTCGAGGATGTCCTGTTTTTTCTGACTGACGGGCAGGTTATCCGGGTAATTGATCGCCGGACGTGCAGCTTCACGCAGCACAACTTTCCCTGCCGCCTGTTCAATCTCTTTTGCCATATCCTGGTAAATGGCCTGTTGTGCATCAGGATTTTTAACCTTCTTCACGCCGTGTAAACGTCGGGCAAAGCGCTGTTTATCACGCAGCGTCAGCGAATCAAGCTGTTGCAGTAGCATCGCGAAGGTGAGTTTTTGTTGTTCTGTCATAGCGTTAACGGGCAGTGCACTGCCAGGTAAAATCTCTTTTTAATGATTGCTATAGAGTACCACATTGGTGCTTTCAGCGCCTTATTCAAAAAATTCGAACATAGGCTTCGATATATTGCGCTATCTCTATGGCAGGATTGTGAATAGAGTGTCAACAAGCAACGGGGCAACCCCCTTCAATCAAATGCAATAACAGGAATCACCCATGAGCAAAGTATTAGTTTTGAAATCCAGTATTCTGGCAGGGTACTCTCAGTCTGGTCAGCTGTCTGATTACTTCGTTGAACAGTGGCGTGAACAGCATTCTGCTGACGAAATCACCGTGCGTGACCTGGCTGCAAACCCAATTCCTGTGCTGGACGGCGAGCTGGTTGGCGCGCTGCGTCCAAGCGATGCACCACTGAGCCCACGTCAGCAGGAAGCTCTGGCCCTGTCCGACGAACTGATTGCTGAGCTGCAGGCGCACGACGTTATCGTCATTAACGCCCCAATGTACAACTTCAACATCCCAACTCAGTTGAAGAACTATTTCGACCTGGTGGCGCGTGCTGGCGTAACCTTCCGTTACACCGAGAACGGTCCTGAAGGCCTGGTAAAAGGTAAACGTGCGATCGTACTGACCAGCCGTGGCGGTATCCACAAAGACACCCCAACCGACCTGGTTGCACCATATCTGACCGTTTTCCTGGGCTTCATCGGTATCACTGATGTGAACTTCGTGTTCGCTGAAGGTATTGCCTACGGTCCTGAAATGGCGACCAAAGCGCAGACCGATGCGAAATCTGCTATCGACAGTTTCGTAGCTGCTTAAGATATTCCCCTCTCACCGCCCGGTGGGAGGGTTTTTCTTTTCTCCGCATTTCGTTATCATCCGCTCCCACTCTCCAGCCGGGCGGCCTGATGTCTGCGATTATTGATTCTTTTATTGCCCCACCGTGTCACGACGACATCGAGATCCTCTGGCAGGATGAACATCTGCTGCTGATCAATAAACCTTCCGGTCTGCTCAGCCTCTCGGGCAAAAATCCGCAAAACCTCGATTCTGTCCATTATCGTCTGGTCCAGACGTTCCCTGGCTGCACGCTGGTACACCGCCTGGATTTTGGTACCTCAGGGTTGATGGTGGTTGCGCGCAATAAAGCTATCAATGCCGCACTGTGCGAACAGTTCAGCCAGCGTAGCGTGGAGAAAGTCTACAGCGCCCTGCTTTGCGAACATGTTGAAAATGACGAAGGTGTAATTGATGCGCCGATTGCCAAAGATCCGGCGCTATTCCCATTGATGTCGATCTGCGCGAAAAACGGTAAACCCGCCCGCTCCCACTATCGGGTGGTGGAACGGTTTTATCAGGAGACGGGCCTGCCGTTAACACGGGTGAAACTCACCCCGGAGACCGGGCGAACCCACCAGCTGCGCATTCACTGCCAGCAGCTGGGGCACCCGATTCTGGGCTGCGATCTGTATGGTGGTCTTGAAGTACCGGGGGCGGAAGACGTGCCCCGGCTGATGCTGCATGCCTGCGAATTGAATTTTATTCATCCCGTGAGCGGAGAGCCGGTTAACGCCCGTCACGCCGCCCCGTTCTGAAGGGGATTTACCACATCAAATCGTCCGGAATTTTGAAGTCCGCGTACGGATCGTCTTCGTCCTGCTCTTCCTGGCTTAGCGCGCTGTTTAATACGATACTGTCGGCATCGCGCTGGGCAATTTTGTCTGCCACCACCGCCGGGATAATTGCGTATTCACAGTCACCGCTGGCGTTGATGACCAGGCGGACAATCGCCAGACGACCGTTAATCAACTGAGTTTGAGTCTGCTTATCAACCTCGATTCTCTTGATCAGATTACCGTCGGTGAAGTTAAAGGTGATGTTGCCCCTTGAAACGGTGATGCGGTTCATCTCAATCAACTGTTTCACCTGGGCTTTAAACTCTTTCGCCAGTACTGCCTGTTTTTGCTGCTCGCTCAGCAGTTTATCTCGCTCGATCTGCGCTTTCTTGTTCTCTTCTACCGCTTCCCGAGCTTCACGCGCCTGAACGCGTGATTTCTTTGCCGTGCGCTGCACTTTCGCCGCTTTCTTGCTGCTGACCAGGCCTGCTTTCAGCATCTGCTCTTGTAAGGTGAGTTTTGTCATGATCGTTTCTAAACCGATTGGAAATTTTGGGGATTATAGCGTCATTAAGCCCGTGCCGAAACATAAGTAAAACATAGGACAGCTCGCCTTAACTGTCTGATAATTTGGCGGCTGCCAAATAAAGCACACGGGATACACCCATGATAACGATTAAAGTCGCAGACCTGCACGCGTCCGAATCCCAACGCCTCATTGAAAATCTGTCATCAGAACTGGCAGCGATTACCGGGGATGGCGGTACACAACATTTTAACGTCGACGCCATGATGGCCGAACGCACGCTGTGGGTTGTCGCTAAAAATGACAAGGGTGACGCCGTGGGATGTGCGGCATTGCGCCCGCTCTCCGGGCAAGTTGCCGAACTTAAGCGAATGTACTCCGACCGAAGCGAACCCGGTATTGGGCAGGCTTTACTGGCTTTTCTTGAAGCCTCTGCGCAAAATTTAGGCTACGGTGAAATCTTGCTTGAAACACGAAAAGTGAACAGGCGCGCTGTGAATTTCTATGAGCGGAATGGCTACAGCGTAATCGACAACTACGGACCCTACATCGGCAGGCAAGAAGCAGTCTGTTTCGCTAAAAAATTCATGATGATCTAGCGTGGTCAGAAAATGTGATCAACATCATGAACTTCCCTCATGTTGCATTGAAATTAAGTCACTTCCCCTCTGCCGCGGGCTCAGGCATAAATTATGCATCGGTAACTTCTTGGCAACATGAACTTAGGATGCATAACCACAATGAGCAAAGCTTTCACATATACCCTTAAGCGCAGTTGCTTCGATGAGAATTACAACCCGTCTGAAAATACGCGTACGACCACCAACTTTGCCAACCTGGCGCGCGGGGAAAAGCGTCAGGAAAACCTGCGCAATACGCTGGTGATGATCAACAACCGTTTTAACGCCCTGGCGCGCTGGGATAACCCAAATGCCGATCGCTATGCGGTCGAACTTGAAATCATTTCAGTTGAGATGAACATCGGTGCTGAGAAAGCATTCCCGGCCATTGAGATACTGCAGACCACTATTGTCGACAAGAAAAACAACCAGCGTATCCCTGGCATTGTCGGGAATAACTTCTCGTCGTATGTGCGGGATTATGATTTCAGCGTGCTGCTGCTTGAGCACAACAAGAACCAGCAACACTTCAGCATTCCGGAAAAATTTGGCGAACTGCATGGCAATATCTTCCGCCATTTTATGAGCTCATCGGAGTACAGAGAGAACTTCAATAAGGCACCTGTAATTTGCCTGAGCGTCTCCAGCAAAGATACCTACCGCCGTACGGGAAACGAGCACCCTGTGCTCGGCATCGAGTATCAGCCAGATGGCGAGTCTTTAACAGAACAGTACTTCGCGAAGATGGGCCTGAACGTACGCTATTTCATGCCTGAAAACAGCGTCGCACCTTTTGCGTTCTTTTTTACCGGCGATTTGCTGAGTGATTACACCGATCTGGAACTGATCGGCACCATCAGCACGATGGAAACGTTCCAGAAAATCTATCGCCCGGAAATTTATAACGCTAACTCGGCGGCGGGACTTTGCTATCGACCGGATCTGAACCAGCAGGATCACTCATTAACAAAAATTGTTTATGACCGCGAAGAGCGAAGCCGTCTGGCGATTGAACAGGGTCGATTTACCGAAGAATACTTCATTAAGCCTTACCAACACATTCTTGAGCAGTGGTCTGATAACTACACGCTTTAATACATCAAAAAAGGTCTTTTACTATGAAAACATTGCTCCCGACTTCTACGGCTGGCAGCCTGCCTAAGCCGACCTGGCTTGCTCAACCTGAAACGCTGTGGTCACCCTGGAAATTACAGGATCAGGAATTACTCGCGGGGAAACAGGACGCACTTCGTTTATCTCTGGATGAGCAGATCCGTGCGGGTATTGATATCGTCAGCGACGGTGAACAAACCCGCCAGCACTTTGTCACCACCTTTATTGAACACCTGAGCGGCGTTGATTTTGAAAACCGCCAGACCGTACGCATTCGTAACCGCTATGACGCCAGCGTGCCGACCGTGGTCTCTGCCGTTGCGCGCCAGAAACCGGTATTCGTGGATGACGCGAAGTACCTACGCCAGCTCACGGACAAGCCAATCAAATGGGCCCTGCCCGGGCCGATGACCATGATCGACACCCTTTACGACGCGCACTATAAAAGCCGTGAAAAGCTGGCCTGGGAGTTCGCCAAAATCCTGAATCAGGAAGCAAGAGAATTAGAAGCAGCTGGCGTCGATATTATTCAGTTTGATGAGCCGGCGTTTAACGTCTTTTTTGATGAGGTCAACGACTGGGGCATCGCCGCGCTGGAACGCGCCGTTGAAGGCCTGAAATGTGAAACGGCGGTACATATCTGCTACGGGTACGGTATTAAAGCCAACACTGACTGGAAAAAGACGCTCGGCTCGGAGTGGCGCCAGTACGAAGAGGCCTTCCCTAAACTGCAGACCTCTACCATCGACATTATCTCCCTGGAGTGCCACAACTCCCGCGTACCGATGGATCTGCTGGAGCTGATTCGCGGTAAAAAAGTGATGGTTGGCGCGATTGATGTCGCCACTAACAGCGTCGAAACGCCAGAAGAAGTGGCCGATACGCTGCGTAAAGCCCTGCAGTTTGTTGATGCCGATAAGCTTTACCCATCAACCAACTGCGGTATGGCTCCTCTTTCCCGTCAGGTTGCCAACGGTAAACTGAAGGCCCTGAGCGCCGGGGCGGAGATTATTCGCAAAGAGCTCGCATAACGGCGAATCACTCACCCTTCCGGGTAAAGAACAGCGTCACCGTGGCGACGGTGACGCCCAGCTTCTTCATCTCGGTTTTGTTGAACAGATGTGTCTCATCCTGCAGGTACATCCAGTCGTCAAACTTGAGCAGCCAGGTACTGCCGTTAGCCTTCACATTCATGCTGTAATGCCAGTTAAAGGCGTTGCCTGCTGCCTGCCCGGTGGCGACCCCTTCAATGTCCCCTGCCGTTCCCTCGTAGCGATCGTTCCCCACGCGGCGGATATGCCAGACCCGCTGCTGCTTTTCACCGTCGTCATAAACAAAGTGTTCATTGAGCGTCAGCGTATCGCCGATAACGTCCCCGGTAATCTCCACATGAAAACGGCGGATCTGCTTACCGCTGCGATCCTGCACCATCCCCCACGCTTCGGTTTTGCCCTGGAAATAGTGGAAGATATCGAGCCGTGGCTGCTGCTGGCGATACTCGGTCACGTCGGTGCTACAGCCGGCCAGCAGCATCAAGAATGCCAGTGCCATCATCAGGATACGTTTCATTTTTGGCCTCCGATTAACTGCTGACGCAGGTCTGGATACTGCGTGCGTGGGCCAAGCCAGATCGCCAGAAAGCGAGTACTGAATGCTTCTGACTGGCGTGGTCCCAGGGGAATAAAACTTTTCTGGGGAGTGGGTTCGCGATACCAGAACTGCCCCTGCTTATCATTGATGACAAATGCCAGTTGCGAACCCGGTCTGACATCCGGCCACAGTGACTGAAGCATACGCAGCCAGGCTTCGCTTTGCGGTTCCTGCGCCAGGATCCCCTGAGCCTTCCACTGGTCGCGGGTCGCTTCAACCAGATATTCGCCATCGATATCGCGCGCATAGGTAATAATTAGCGCCTGATCCTGATTTTCCCGGCTGTATCGACCATCGGGAGTGCGCAGTTGGGAGGTATAGACGGTGAACGGTCCCCACGTCAGCGTGGCATCCCCTACCTTACGCCAGGCCAGCCAGTCGGCCGCCTGAACCAGAGGGGACATGGTCATCAGCCAGATAAGCAAAACGGCAGACCTCATTTTTGTCTCCCCAACAGCAGGTGGAAAAACAGCATCAACACCAGCCAGCCCGGCACCATCCAACTGACGACGATAAAGGTCGGCTCCAGAAACGTGATGGCCCCCAGTCGCTCGCTAATCAGGTACGCCACCGGTCCTCCTGTGGCCGCCAGCAGCGTCAGCAGCCAGCCGGGTAAGGTCGTAGTGAGCGTAAGCTGTGTCCAGACGGTGGCGAACATCAGCCACAATGCCACCATCCATAGCGGTATCAGGGACTCGCTCCTGAAGGAAATCAGCCCCGTTAACGCCCAGAGCGCATCCAGCAGGCAGCCCGCTGCGGCCAGACCAATTGCGTACAGACGGTATGCTGACGGCAACAACAGACAGGCAAGGATCGCCAGCGCGAGCCAGATAATCAGGCCCTGTTCTCGAAAAAGCACCACCAGCGCCCAGTAAAGATCGAACGCGATGGCCAGCAGGAAGACCTGAATGTATCGTTTCATACGCGCTCAGCGGTCAACTGCACCACGCTAATGGTGCGGGCGTTAAACCCGGCTTCGCAGTAGCCAAAGTAGTAAAGCCACATCCGGCGAAAACGATCGTCGAACCCGAGTTTTTCAATCTCCTGCCAGGTATGGATAAAGCGCTGCCGCCAGTGGGCCAGCGTGCGGGCGTAGTCAGGCCCCATGTCGAAGAGATTACGCACCACGAAATCGGTGTGGCGTGTCATCAGCTCATTCATCGCGGTAATGCTCGGCAAGAAGCCGCCGGGAAAAATATAGCGCTGGATGAAATCGACGCTTTTGCTGTAGTCGCGATAGCGCTGGTCCTGAATGGTAATGGCCTGAATTGCCATGCGACCTCCCGGACGCAGCCGCGCCTGGCAGGTACGGAAGAACACTGGCAAGTAGCGCTGCCCTACGGCTTCAATCATCTCTATTGAGACCAGCTTGTCATACTGCCCGGTAAGGTCACGGTAATCGCAAAGCAGTACCTCGACGCGATCCTGCAATCCGGCGCGGGCGATCCGCTCCGTCGCCCAGAGATATTGCTCTTTCGACAACGTGGTAGTGGTTACCCGACAGCCGTAGTGACGCGCGGCGTATTCCGCCATCGCACCCCAGCCCGTGCCAATTTCCAGCAGGTGATCGGTCTCATTCAGAGCCAGTTGTTCGCACAAACGCGCCATTTTTGCCTGCTGCGCCGCCGTAAGATCCTGCTCGTCCGCGGTAAATAGCGCGCTGGAATAGAGCAGTTCCTTATCCAGAAAATGGGCATAAAAGGTGTTGCCCAGATCGTAATGGGCGGCAATATTTTCACGTGCCTGCGCGCGGGAATTACGCCGCGTCCAGTGACGTAAGCGCTCCAGAGGCTTGCCGAGAAAACGGAATCCTTTCTCCAGACGGCCAAGTACCTCGCCGTTAAGCGCCAACAGCTCGAGAAGCGGCGTGAGTTGCGTGGTTTCCCATTCGCCGTCCATCCAGGCTTCTGCCGCGGCAAGGCTACCGCCGGTTAAGACACGCCAGTAGACGCCGGGAGAAAGGATTTGCACATCCGCATGCAGCGCGGAGGATGTCTCGCCAAAATGGAAAGTTTGTGCCCCTTCGCGCAGCGTCAGCGAGCCGCCGCGAATACCGCTTAGCAAACGAAAAAGCAGCCAGCGCGCGATGCGGACGTTGCGCGGGATATCGGGTTCAAGCGCAAAGACAGGATCGGTCATGAGCGTTCACTCCTGCTGACGGGATGGTTATACAGCGGCACACGCTTGAGCCACAGGCGCAGCGCCTGCCAGTAAATGGCAAAAACGGTTTTCAGGGTCATGAGCGGGATGCGCAATAGCAGTGAGCGCAGTGCCGGGCGTGTCAGAGGCGCCCGGCGTAGCGCCAGCGTGGCATCGAAAACTTTCCCTTCCTGATGATTTTCAATGTGCATATGCAGCGTGTTATCCGGGTCGTTAAAGCGCCAGTGATAGACCATGTCCATCGGGTTGAAGGGGGAAACGTGAAATGCTTTTTCCGTGGGCTGCGCATTTTGTCCGTTAACGGCATAGTAATGACGTTCATTCCACGGCGTGTTGCGGACCTCCGCCAGCACCCAGCGCAGCGTTCCCTTCCCGTCGTAGCAGTAGTAAAAATTGACCGGATTGAAATGAAAGCCGAAATAGCGCAACTGCGTCAGAAGCATCACCCGCCCGTCCGGGCGTTCTCTGGTCAGGCTTTCCAGCCTGTTCAGCACGTTCTCTTTGAGCGGCGAGCCGAGCGGATAGTCCGCGTCATAAAACGCGGCGGCGGCAAAGCGATTGCGCCGCACGCCGACGGAGGCCAGCAGCGGCAGTTCATCCAGATCCAGCCAGGCCATAAAGACGGTGTAGCGGAATTCATGGGTTTTCGGCTGAAGGCGACGGTGGCGTAGTACGCCATGATAGAGGCAGCTGTTCATCTCAGTTCCCCTCTCCGGACGCTATCGCATTGACCACGTCCAGCGCGCTGCGCACGCCATCTTCATGAAAACCGTTGTACCAGTAGGCCCCGCAAAACCAGCTTCTCTGGTGGCCGTTGATCTCGCCCCGCCGCGCCTGTGCCCGCCAACTTTTCGGGTTAAAAAGCGGATGTTCATAAACAAAACGTTGCAGAACGAAGCGTTCATCCACCGGCGTGTCCGGGTTCAGGGTGACGCAGAACAGCGGGCTACCCACAGGCAACCCCTGCAAAATATTCATGTTGTAGGTAACACAGGCGCTGGCCTGCTCGTGTTCGCTCAGGCGGTAGTTCCAGCTGGCCCATGCCCGCTGCCGCACCGGCAGCCAGCGCGGATCGCTGTGTAAAACGACCTCGTTGCGCTGCCAGCCGATATCGCCCAGCACCTCGCGCTCTGCGGGCGTGGGGTCATCAAGCATCGCCAGGGCACTGTCGGAGTGGCAGGCAAAAATGACCTGGTCGAAGGTATGGCTGCCGTTTTCAAGCTGAAGCGTAACCCCGCGAGCGTGTCGGCTCACCCGCTGCACCGGCACGTTGAGGTGTAGCGTCATGCGGTTGCCCAATTTGTCCAGCATGGCGCGGATATACTCCCGCGAGCCGCCGGGTACCACGTACCACTGCGGGCGATGGGTGATATCCAGCAGGCCATGATGGTGAAAGAAGCGTAAAAAGAGCGGCAAGGGGAAACGCTTCATCTCCTGCAACGACGATGACCAGATGGCGGCCCCCATCGGCAGAATGTAGTGGCGCGCAAAAAACGGCGTGAAGCCGTGCTGCTCCAGAAACGTTTGTAGCGTGGCATTCGGGTCCACCTCCCCAGCCAGCGTCTCTTTCGCCAGCCGATTGAAGCGGACGATCTCCCCGAGCAGCCGCCAGAACGTCGGATTCGCCAGATTTCGACGCTGGGCAAACAGCGATGTCAGGGTGTGTCCGTTGTACTCCAGCCCCGTCGCGGGATTGTGCACCGAAAAGCTCATCTGCGTTTTTTGCCCGCTGATGCCCAGCTCGCTGAGTAGCCCCATAAACCGCGGGTAGGTGCGGTCGTTGTAGACGATAAACCCGGTATCGATCGCGTATGTGCCCTGAGGTGTCGTCACGTCAACCGTTGCGGTATGGCCGCCGGGCGTGGCTCCCGCTTCAAACAGCGTCACCCGATGGTGCCCGGCCAGGCGCCAGGCGCAGGTCAGGCCGGCGATGCCGCTGCCGATAATCGCAATGTTCATGAACGCACCATCCTGCGCAGCAGCGCGCGCTGAAGAAACGCAGGCAGTCCGGAGAGTAATCGCATAATCAGGCCGAAACCGTCAGGAAACGCGATATGCATTTTTCCTGCCGCCAGCCCGGTGCGGATCGCCTTAACCGCGTCGTCGACAGTCACCCGGCCAGGCATGACAAAATCATTTTTGCGCGTCAGAGGCGTGTCAACAAAACCCGGAGAAACAACCGTGACAGCAATCCCTTTTGGCTCCCAGTCAAGACGCAAGCTCTCGGCAAACCAGCTCAGCGCCGCTTTGGACGCGCCGTAGGCCTCGGCGCGTGGAAATGGAAGCCAGTGGGCCATCGAGCTCACCAGCACCACACGGTTGCCAACAGCCATCTGCGACTGCAGCACCTCAAGGCAATTCACCGGGCCGAGGAAGTTTGTCGCCATAACGCGTTCCACCAGCGCCGCATCTACCTCGCCATGATCGAGGTATTCGCATGTACCGGCGCAAAGAATGATCAAATCGGCATAGCTGCCGGTCAGGGCCTGGCGACAGGCGTCCCTGTCTGTCATATCGAACAGGCGAACGGTAAGATTGGGGCAACTCTGGTGCAGGGCTTCAAGACGTGCAGGGTCGCGCCCGCAGGCAATCACGTGGTAGCCGTCAGCGGCAAATGATTTCGCCAGCCCGGCGCCAATACCCGAGCTTGCGCCAGTAATGAGCACCGTCTTCATGATTTCACCCTCCGCTTCACGCCGCGTACCGCCCAGCCAAACAGAGGAAGGTGTTCGTAGAGCATCTCTCCCGCATCGTAGTAATCACGTTGACGCGTGATGAGATGGTTTTCCGTCTCCACTACCGAACACCCCGGCAGTTCGAGCGGCTCTCCACCCGCAATGCGCGGGTGCGACCAGTGCATTACCCAGGTGACCGCAAAGCAGCTTTCGCTGCACAGCGGCGGATCGATAGTGAAACGGCAATCTTCGACATTGGCCAGCAGATGGGTGAAATAGCGCTGAAGCGCAAAAATCCCCTGATGCTCGCCGAACGGATCGATAAGCGTGGCATTTGAATGATAAAGCTCAGCCAGCGCAGAGGGTGGCTGGCTATCCAGTGCGGTGTAGTAATTCACAAAACGACTCACGACAGTGTGCAACGTGCTCATGGGTCACATCCCGGCTGTATATAACGTGGCGTAATCGCATAATTAAAACTTACACAATTGTTGTTATTTGTCCAAGTTTGTGTGGGGATTTTTTTTATATCATTTATATTTCAGTTGGTTAAAACTATACTTCGAATGACTAATGATGTAGACCGGATAGATGCCTTCCCCCTGCTCGTTATATAGAACGCGTACTCCCCACTAAAACAAGTGGTAGAACATTTTCGCCAGAACGCGCTAGTCTGCCTGCGACGAGCGGATGACAGACGATAAGATTTTTATGGAAATTATTTTGATGCGACATGGAAAGCCCCAATACGCAGGCGCGCCAAAAGTGTCGTGCAGGGAAATGCCGGAATGGATCGACAACTATAATCTCTCTTCTACGGGCCGCGATATGCCGCCGGAAATCAGTAAAGTGCTGATTTATCGCGCACTCACCTTCATCAGCAGTCCGCTTCCGAGAGCCCTCTCATCGTTAAAAACACTGGGGTGTGAGCCTGGCTTCATTGATGACGTGTTTCGGGAGGCAGAGCTGCCGGTATTTCGTATTCCGGGATTGCGGTTATCACCTTTTCATTGGGCAGCGTTATTTCGAGTACTTTGGCTCTGTGGCCTGTCGGGAGAGGTAGAGTGCGTAAGAATGGCAAAAAGTCGTGCCGTTAAGGCGGCAGAGCTCCTCGTGACGGCGGCTAAGGGCTCCGACGGACCCGTCTTGCTCATGGGACACGGGATCATGAACCAGTTTATTGCAAAAGAACTGATCGCATTAGGCTGGAAAGAACAGACTCGCCCTGGTAAGGGGTACTGGGGAGCCGGTGTTTACAGCGTTGTGTAGCGGTGCATGCGGAGGCCGAGGTTTTTTATCCTCGGCGCTCGGTTCATCGGGTCTGGCTAAGAATAACGCGATCGAACAGACGGTCACCCAACCAGACGCGCATGCGGATGAGCATCTTTGCATACTTGCCGGCAGCATAGCGTGTACGCGGATGAGGACTGTTAACGGCGCGGGCAACCACGTCCGCAATCACCTTCGGGTCGCTGCCTCTGCCATTCCCGTAAGCATTTTTGACCGAGTTCGCCACCTTCCCCACCAGATGACCATAAGGGCCACTAGCTGAACGTTTGACAATACTGCCGCTGACCACTTCACCAAAGCCTGTCTCGATTAAACCCGGTTCAACAATCACAACCTTAATTCCATATTCAGCCACTTCAAGACGCAGACAGTCAGACCATCCTTCGAGTGCATGTTTCGTAGCGTGATACCAGGCTCCCAGGGGGGTGTAAATTTTCCCTCCTATTGAAGTGATATTGATAATGTAACCACGGCGTCTGGCGCGCATGGCCGGGAGCAGCAGTTGCGTAAGGCGGGCCGCTCCAAACACGTTCACCTCAAACTGATAGCGAGCTTCATCAATACCGATCTCTTCTACCGGTCCATAGAGCCCAAAACCCGCATTGTTGACCAGTACGTCAACCCCACCTGTCTGCGACACGATGGTATCTACTGCAGCCAAAATGTCTTCATCACGCGAGATATCCATCCGCAGAGCGCACGCACCAAGCTGGGCGAGATCGTTCATTTTCTCAACGCTACGGGCAGCAGCGTAAACCTGATAGCCATCCTGAATAAGACGACGGGCGATGACTTTGCCCATACCTGACGATGCACCGGTGACCAGCGCGGTTTTCTTGTCCTGAGTAAACATAAATACCTCGGTGAGTAGACTGTCGTTATTTTGCCCTCCTTCGGCCCTACGTTAACTAGCGTACCGCGCCATATGACTCGCAAACTGCGCCATCAGAGCGATAAATATGCACCTGTTTACTCAAGACGCATGGCTGTCCTGGCCGCTTCAGGGGTCTGGCCCGTCCAGGCCATAAATGCGCGATAGAATGAGTTAGGATCTTCAAAGCCAAGCAAAAATGCGATCTCATACCCGGAAAGACGCGTATTACGAAGATAATGACGGGCCAGGTGTTCACGACAAGCATTAACAAGGTTGCGAAAGTTGCCCCCTTCCTGCTCAAGCCTGCGTTGCAGCGTGCGTTTGCTCATTCCCAGACGCTCCGCCGCTTTTTCAATAGTCGCTTCGTTACCGGGAATAAGTTCCAGGAGTACCGCACGAACGCGCTCGGCGGTTGAAGCCAGTTCATTTAACTGACTGAGACGACGCTGAAGTTCTGGTTCAAATACCTGCCACATCCCCTCATTTGCCGTTAAAAACGGCCGAAGAGCATCAGTCGAGGAAAAGCTGATGGCAGGCTGTTCTCCATATTGCACGTCAGTTCCAAAGAAATGGGAAAAGTGGCTGTTCTGAACCGCTGACGGCAGTGCAGAGACACGGACCTGTAAGGGGTTAACCGGTTCGCGGGTCCCCAGCCGCAGAAGCTTGAGCAGGAAGCCCAGCTCTGCCACCTGCAGAGACGGCGGGATAGCTATCGCATAGAGCCAGCGCGGTGAAACGGTAAGTATGCCGTTTTGTTCCACCGTTGTTTCCAGAACCATGGGTGCAATAAGCTGTTTATATCTGGCCAGACGCTGGACAGCCTGCATCATATTGCTGCTACACAGTGCGGCAAAAAGTGGTGGATCAAACACATCCGCTGAGATCAACTCAATGAGCGGTACGGGAAAGGCAGGATGGTTCGTTTCGGCCTCCAGCGCGCTCCAGAAGCGGATGTATTCATGCGTATCGAGTCCGCGCGCTTTTTGCAAAAAGAGATCGTCAGGTAATCCTGCCCTGCGGAGAATGTGTACTGGCTCAAGCCCCGCGTCTTTCAGCAGCGTTTTCCAGCTTATATCGAGAGCGAAAGTACGGTTACAGGCCATTTGCTCATTTCCGGTGTGAAGGTTATTCAACGCTTAGCGTTATTGCTCATCGACGTGTGAGCTGGCGCTATGCAGTATTGTTGGCTCGCACGTCACAGGGAAATTCAGCGAGTTAGCAATAAAGCAAAGCTCATGCGCGCGGTGATGAAGTGCCACAGCGCGATCGATATCATCCCCAGGACGAAGCGTAATGTCGGGCTTGAGCACAATAGAGGTGAAACATCCCTTTTCTCCTTCGCGCATCGTTCCTTCCGCCCGGTCAATATAGGTATAAACGCTTATCCCCGCTTCAGCGCAAAGATGCAAATACCATAATTTGTGACAGGCAGAGGCTGACGCGACAAGAAGATCTTCAGGATTCCAGCATGATGCATCACCAAGAAATGCAGGGTCTGATGAACCTGCAATCGGAGATTTATCACCCGCCGTGATGTCATAAAGCCGATCATAGGCTTTATAGGCTTCCGTCCCACGGCCTTTGTTCCCTTTCCACTCAACCTTAACCTGATAATGATGCTCACGATGGCTCATCTTGATACTCCCGATAATGATACCCGATGGGTTTTACTCGCGATGTTTGTTCGCACATCCCCTGACTCGACGTAAGCTAGCAGATGGTATACCATTATTCCATCTTTTCAGGAGAAACAGTATGCAACTGAATGCCCTTTCGACCCCGGACGTGCTCGCCAGTGAATTAAGAAAGATGATCAACAGCGGACGTCTGCGTGATGGAGAAAGGCTTGTTGAAAGGGATCTCGCCAGTTATTTCTCTGTCAGCCGAATTCCCATGAGAGAAGCGATCAGACAGCTTGAACGCGATGGGCTGGTGGAAATTTTCAGGAATCGCGGCGCTGTTGTCAGAACGCTATCCGTTGAGGATCTGGATGAGATTTACTCCCTACGCGCCTTGCTGGAAGGTGAAGCCGTCTTTCAGAGCGCGAAAATGGTGAATTCTGATACGCTGGCGAGAGCAGAACTGACGCATTCGCTGCTCGCCAGAACGACTGAATTTGAAATGCAGGGCGCACTAAACCGGGAGTTCCACGATCTTATCTACAGTGGTTGCAAAAACCAACGCCTGCTGAAGTTGATTAATGATACCCGCAACCAGATAGAGCGATATGAATATCTCCAGCGAAAGCTCCTTTCCGAAACCCCAGTTTTTCAGGATGACCATGCAGGCATCCTTACAGCCTGCAAGGAACGGGATGCAGAGAAAGCACGGGCTGAAGTCATGCGACATATTCATAGTGCAGGAGAAATACTGAAAACGTTCATCAGCCGCCGCGCTGAGGGTTAAGGGGAAGTCTCATTAACCCCCTATCAACCCGGCTAATGCCCTCTTCAACGGAGTGATGACATCATCCGTATCCATGCCCATTTGTGCATGGATAATTGCGCCGTCAATCAGCAACATGATTTCGTTGGCGACGTTCTCATTCGTCATGCCCGTCATCTGCGCAATGATTTTCTTTGTTTCGATTTTATGATCGCGGCATATCTCTTTTATTTCGCTTTCAATATCTTCCGATTTTGCCTCTGCGCTGGCATTAATAAACGCGCAGCCGTGGAAATCAGACGAAATAAACCATTCGTAAAGCGTTTCAGATATCGCATCAGAAGGTATTTTACCTTCAACGAGATGTCGACGCAGCGTGGACTCAAACCAGCTAATCCATATTTCATGCCGATAGTGCAAATAGGCAAGAATAAGTAAACTTTTACTCGGGAAATGGCGATAGAAAGTCACTTTTGTCACTTTCGACGCTTTAATCAGCGTATCCACCCCCGTCGCCCTGAAACCTTTGGAATAAAACAGATCGTGCGCCGTCAGTAATATCTTATCCCTGACGCTGATTTTTGTATCGTTGCTTACGGGGTCTGTTTTCACTTTTCGGTAGCCTCAAAACGGATGTTGACAACGTTATTTCACAGGCATAGATTACCGCAAGTAGACAGATCTGTCTACATAATATAATCCTGAGGTAATCGCCATGAACACACGTCCTCCTTTACCGCCCTTCACGCGTGAAAGTGCTATCGAAAAAGTCAGACTGGCAGAAGATGGCTGGAACAGTCGCGACCCGGCGAAAATCGCACTCGCCTATTCACTTGATACCCAATGGCGCAACCGTGCGGAATTCGCCACCAACCGTGAAGAGGCCCAGGCGTTTCTGGAGCGGAAATGGAAAAAAGAGCTGGATTATCGCCTGATTAAAGAGCTCTGGGCATTTACGGATAACCGGATCGCGGTTCGCTACGCCTATGAATGGCATGATGATTCAGGCAACTGGTTCCGTTCATACGGCAATGAAAACTGGGAGTTTGAGCCGAATGGGCTCATGAAGCGTCGTTTTGCCTGTATCAACGATATGCCGATCAACGAATCAGAGCGACTGTTCCACTGGCCACTGGGCATACGCCCGGACGATCACCCCTCTCTGAGCGATCTGGGTTTATAGGATTTTCGCATCACTCCGGGCAGACCCCGGAGTGATGAATTTACAACGCCCCCAGTTGCTTCATCAGCGTCAGGTTGTCCTCAATATGCCAGTTAGCCACAATTTTGCCGTCACCGATCTCATAAATATCCGTGGCGATAAAATCTATTTTCTGCCCCTTTCCTTTTAGCTTGCCAAATGTCCCGGTGAATGTGCCGTGAAAATGTAAATGGGATACGACACGGCTACCCGAAATAATCATTTGCTCAACGTCACAGCGTAAATCAGGTACGGCCGTACGAAATGCCCGGGAAGCTAGAATAGCGCCTTCTGGACCTTGCTTGCGACCTTCAGGAGGCGTTTTATCAATAAAATTAATCGCCAGGGCATCACGGGCCAGGGACTCTTTCCCCGTATTCCAGAACGTTGCATACTCTCTGGCAACATATTCATTCGCCGCTAATTGCGTCTGCGTCAGGCTTTTATCGACAATAAGATGTTCCGGCTTCACCAGTTCAACCTGGGCCGAAAATGCGGTTCCCGTAGTACCAGCAAGAATAAACGCCATTATGCCTGGGGCAAAAAATGTTGAATATTTCATAATCTCTCTCGACACCTCATTTAGATAACTGCAGATCATTCTCTTGCAGGTTGTATATTGGATAATCGGTATATCCCGTCGCAGTGCCACCAAACAACGTGGCGGGGTCTAGCACCTGAGCCAGAGGCAACTGGTGCGCCAGCCGGTGAGGTAAATCCGGGTTGGCAATAAACGGCCGTCCGAACGCAATCAAATCGGCATAACCGGCAGCAAGTATTTTTTCCGCTTTATCAAGGTCATAGTTTCCTGCGACGATAAGGGTTCCGCTAAACGTCTCGCGAAGCGATTGACGGAAATGGTCAGGCACCTGAGGCGCATCGTCCCAGTCAGCTTCCGCCAGGTGGATGAACGCGATCCCTTTTTGCTCACACCAGGCCGCAAGAGCGAGTATGGCTTCCGTCACCTGCGGATCGTTCATCCCACGTTGGGTAATAAACGGTGAAAGCCGGATGCCCGTACGCTCGGGACCAATAGCCTCCGCAATCGCGTTCAACACGTCCTGGGCAAAGCGGATCTGGTTAGCAAGCGTGCCGCCATACTCATCCGTACGTTTGTTGGAGGTTTGGCGCAGGAACTGGTCGATCAGATAGCCGTTTCCGCCGTGAACCTCTACGCCGTCAAACCCGGCCTGAACGGCATTCAGTGCCGCCTGGCGGTAATCCGCGATGATGCTGTGAATGTCCTTTCGCGAGAGCGTTCTCGGCTGCGGGCAGTCAACCATTTGACCTTCCCCCTGTTCATTCACCACCCACACTTTGGCGTCCGGCGCCAGTGCTGAAGGGGCGACGGGCTTACCGTCCTTGTGAAAACTGGCGTGCGACATCCGGCCGACGTGCCAGAGCTGAGAAAAAATCACCCCACCCGCCTGATGCACAGCGCCCGTCGTGAGTTGCCATCCTGAAACCTGCTCCGGCGAATGGATGCCGGGTGTCCATGAGTATCCCTGGCCCTGAGGCGAGATCTGCGTGGCTTCCGTAATGATCAATCCCGCGCTGGTACGCTGTCGGTAATACTCAGCCATCAGTGAGGTCGGAATATTTCCTGGCTGAAGGGAACGCGCGCGGGTCATCGGCGCCATAACGATACGATTTTTGAGGTTTAGCTCACCTAACCTGTAACGTTCAAAAAGTGAAGTACGGTTCATGATTTCATCTCGAGTGGTTTGGATGAAATCACTTTACAGCTCACCTCTTCTTTTGATAATTACAGCAAAAACAGATGCACTTTTCGGAAAAAATGAATAATGGGAAAACTTGAAGACATGGCATTACTGGTTGAAGTTGCCGAGGCGGGTGGTCTTTCCGCCGCCGGACGACGCCTGTCGCTTTCCCCTGCCACCATGACGGCCAGGTTAAAAGCGATTGAAGAGCGTTACCAGACACGCCTGTTCCATCGTTCTACGCGCGCCATTACGCTGACCCGTGCAGGCGAAGAGTTTTACCATGCCGCGCTTCGCGTGCTGGAAGAGATGCATCACGCCGAGTCGTTACTGACGCAAAAAGAAGGTGTACTCAGCGGCAACATTCGCCTTTCTGCACCCTCTGACTTTGGCAGACAGTATCTTAGCCCCGCCGTTCTTGAATTTTCCCGATGCCATCCTGAAGTGAAATTTTTCATCTACTTAAGGGAGCATGTTGAGGATCTGGTCGCTAACCGGCTGGATATGAGCGTGCGTTTCGGCAACCTGCCGGACAGCAGCCTTGTCGTCAGAAATATCCGTCCGAATCATCGGGTGCTGGTCGCCTCCGGGGCGTATCTTAGCGATCGTGGTACCCCCTCCACCTTTGCCGATTTAGCCCAGCACCGATGCCTGGCACTTGAGTCTCAGGGCGTGGTGATGAACGAATGGCGTTTTGAAAGTGAGGGAGAAGAAACCATCGTTCGTATAGAACCTGCCATGGTGTGCGACGACGGAGCATTGCTTCGTCAGTGGGCGCTCAGTGGCGCAGGTATTGCAGGAAAATCGTGGTGGGACGTTAAAGACGATATTGAGAGCGGAAAACTTACGGTGCTGTTTGCCGACAGCTTTACCGGGTTTAGCCGTTACGACCGCAAAGACGTCGGGCTGCAGTTTGTTTACCCGCAGCGCAAATTACAGCCGCTTCAGGTCACGGCATTTAGTCAGTTTTTTCTCTACTGGCTAAAAGAGCATTAATTTGTCGCCGAAATAAGAGACAGCACGCATTTCGGTGACACCCTCAGGACTACCCTAAGAGCGGTTTTCAGGAGGAACAAAACATGAAAAAGCTTCTGATATGTTGTTTGTTTGGCAATACCGCAAACTCGCTCGCCAAAAAGATGCAGTCTCTGGCAGAACGCGAAGGCTATCCGCTGATGATTAGCGCTGTAGGGCTGGATAATTTCGCCAGTGTCGCTCCCGCTTTCGATGGTTTCCTCATTGCGCCGCATATTCAGTACAAACTCGATGAGATAAAAGAAACGGTGGGGAATACGCGTTCAATCGCCATTGTTGAGAGTCTGCCATATGCGTCTCTGGACGCGAAAAAGGTATTGAATTTTGTGAAGGAGCAGATGCCTGAACTGGCTGCCTGACATATAAGGCCGCATCGGTTTTTGCGGCCTCCTCTCTCGGTCTATCAAAATTCATCTACGCAAGGTTCGCCAACCTTATTAATGGCGTTAATTATCCTGGCTCTGAGTTCAATTAACGCCGCTTCTTTCTCTTCCAGCTGCTGCAACTTGCTGTGCAGAGACGCTTTTTTCTGCTCTGCAGTAAATTTGTCATCGACCCAAACAGCTAAAACGTCTGATATTTCGGCTAAGGTAAAGCCCAGCATTTTGGCATGCTTGATCATTTTCAATCGCTGTAAATCGACCGCGGAATACACTTTGTAGTTGTTGCTACGATTAGGTTGCGGGATATTCTCTAACAACCCCTGCTTTTCATAGTAACGTACCGTCTCTTTTGACAATCCCGTTTTCGCACACAGTTCGCCAATTCGCATCGCGCCGCCCTCACCTTATAAAAATCACGCTTGACCGTGTACCTAAGTGCACGGTTTATCCTGTGTTGCACCTATCAGGGATACGGGATTTAAAATATGAATTCTTTTGATTATACAGGAAAAACAGCGTTGATTACCGGGGCGTCCTCGGGAATTGGTCGTGATTTCGCCCGGCAACTTGCGAACCGCGGCGTGTCATTGATTCTGATCGCCCGCTCCGAGAAAAAGCTACAGGCACTTGCTACAGAGCTAGTCAAAACGCATGGTGTATCAATCGCTATTATTGTCCAGGACTTAGTGGAACCAGATGCCATTTCTGCCATTACGGAACGGCTGGAAAAATTAAGACGTTACCCCGACATTCTGATCAATTGCGCCGGGTTCGCCACCTATGGTCCCTTCGGAAAACTGTCCATCGATCGTCAGCGTGATGAGATAAACGTGAACTGCCTGGTACCCGTGGAACTGACTCACGCGATACTACCCGGAATGCTCAAGAAAGGGTCTGGGGTGATCATCAATGTGGCTTCAACCGCGGCGCTACAACCGGACCCCTACATGGCGATTTATGGCGCAACAAAAGCTTTTTTACTCTCCTTCTCGAGTGCGCTTTGGGCAGAATACCGCACACAGGGTATTCGCATTTTGGCGCTTTGCCCCGGTGCAACGGACACGGCCTTTTTTGATGTGGTCAATGCCGAAGAAGCCTCGGTAGGTAAAAGGATGCCAGTGGATAAAGTCGTTACCCTGGCATTAAGGGCTGTCGATGCTAACCGCAGCTATCTGATTACCGGGTGTGGCAACTGGCTACTGGGGCAGTTACACCGATTCGTAACACGCAAACGTCTGTTGCTCATCGTTGAAAAAATATTACGTCCACGCTCTCCTTAAGAAAAATACTCTCGTTTCAGTGCAAAGGAATTGCACTGAAACCCTCACACATCGCCACAGATAGATGCCATCGCGCGCGAAAAACAGTGATACACTTACCCCATCTGGTTGATTGTCCCGTCTGAATGGCTTATGACAAAACAGAAGGTAACCAAAGTATAAAATGGTCACTCGTTGTCAATCAAATCCCGTCACGCTAAGCTTAAATAATGACTAAAAATATGAACGCCCCATCAACACGTGGTCCCCTTGACCACTCTGTCAGAGAGCAAATCGTCGAAGCGGCTTTTGAGCACTTCGGTCACTACGGCTATGAGAAAACCACCGTCGCCGAACTGGCTAAATCCATCGGTTTTTCAAAGTCCTACATTTATAAGTTTTTCGATTCCAAACAAGCAATTGGTGAAGTGATCTGCGCTAACCGCCTGGAGCTGATTATGGCGGCAGTGCTTTCCGCCATCAATGATGCGCCTTCAGCAAGCGAGAAATTACGCCGTCTTTTCAAAGCGCTCACCGAGGCAGGAAGCGAGCTGTTTTTCCACGACCGTAAGCTTTACGACATTGCCGCCGTTGCCGCACGCGAGCAGTGGCCTTCGACGGAAAGGTACGCGGAAAGCCTGATGAAGCTTATCGAGAGCATCATTATAGAAGGCAGGCAGGCCGGCGAGTTCGAAAGAAAAACGCCGCTGGATGAAGTCACCCATGCCATACACATGGTGATGTGCCCTTTCATTAACCCCATTCAGTTGCAGTACAACCTCGAAATGGCCCCCACTGCGGCGGTACTTCTCTCCTCACTGATTTTAAGAAGCCTGGCCCCCTGATTTGTGACCATTGACAATATTGGTCACTAGTCAGAGAATGCGGATACCGTCCTGTTATTTCAAAAAGGTTTCCCATGCTCAGGCTCACTTCAGCCCGCGTTGCCGTTTGTCTCTTGCCGTTTGCCCTTGTGGCGTGCGGCGATATTTCCGCGAGTGATGACCCACGCACCAGGCCACCGCTTGTCAGCTCGGCCTCCGTTGAGCTTGCGAACGAGTCTCTCCACGCTTTTACGGGTGTGGTGGTCGCAAGAACACAAAGCGATTTAGGTTTCAGGGTTCAGGGAAAAATCCTCGAACGCCTGGTTGATACGGGACAGAGTGTCAAACAGGGGCAACCCTTACTGCGCCTGGATCCGGTTGACCTGAGATTACAGGCCCAGGCACAGCAACGCGCGGTGGACGCGGCCCAGGCGCGTGCGAGAAAAGCGTCCAGCGATGAGGCGCGTTATCGCGGCCTTGTGGCCTCCGGCGCCGTGTCTGCCTCGGAGTATGACCAGATCAAAGCGGCGGCCGATACGGCCAGGGCCGATCTCAGCGCCGCCCGGGCACAAGCCAACGTAGCGCAAAATGCTACGGGCTATGCCGTTCTGCTGGCGGATTCAGACGGCGTGGTAATGGAGACGCTCGCCGAACCGGGTCAGGTTGTCAGTGCCGGGCAGGTCGTAATCAGGCTCGCCAGAGCAGGACAGCGTGAAGCGCTCGTGCAGCTTCCGGAAACGTTGCGCCCTGCCGTCGGCAGCGCAGCGCAAGCCACACTTTATGGCAATGAAAAACACCCGGTCACCGCAACGCTGCGCCTGCTGTCAGATTCAGCCGACGCCACAACCCGCACCTTTGAAGCACGGTACGTACTGGAAGGTGCAATGGCGAATGCACCGTTAGGGGCTACCGTCACGATTAACATTCAGGACAATAAAGCGGAAGGTCAGGTCATGCAGGTCCCACTGGCATCACTCTATGATGCAGGCAAAGGTCCGGGCGTCTGGCGCATTTCCAGCCAACCGACAAAGGTCGTATGGACGCCCGTCAAAGTACTGAGCGTGGGTGAAGATGCGGTGCAGGTCACAGGAACTGTGAAGCCCGGCGAGAAGATTGTTGCATTAGGTGCCCACCTTCTGCATGAAGGTGAAATCGTCAGGCTTGCCGTACAACGTAGTGCCGTCCTGGCGGAGAACACGCCATGAGCGGAAATCGCTTCAACCTCTCAGCGCTGGCCGTCCGCGAGCGATCCATCACGCTGTTCCTGATCGTTCTTGTGACAATTGCCGGTATTTACGCCTTTTTTGGGCTCGGACGCGCGGAAGATCCGCCCTTCACGGTGAAACAAATGACGGTGATTACCGTCTGGCCGGGTGCGACCGCGCAAGAAATCCAGGATCAGGTTGCCGAACCGCTGGAAAAGCGGCTGCAGGAACTTAAGTGGTATGACCGTACGGAGACCTATACCCGTCCTGGTATGGCGTTTATCACGCTATCATTGCAGGACAAGACCCCTCCTACAGAGGTACAGGAGGAGTTCTATCAGGCGCGTAAGAAGCTTGGGGATGAATCCCAACATCTCCCGACGGGCGTCCTCGGCCCGATGTTCAATGACGAATTCTCGGATGTTACCTTTGCCCTCTTTGCCCTGAAAGCGAAAGGCGAGCCACAGCGGCAGCTGGTACGTGATGCCGAAGGCCTGCGCCAGCAGCTTCTGCACGTACCTGGCGTGAAGAAAGTGAACATTATTGGTGAACAGGCCGAACGGATTTATATCTCCTTCTCGCATGACCGTCTGGCGACAATGGGACTCTCGCCGCAGGATATTTTCAATGCACTCAACAGCCAGAACGCGTTAACCGCTGCGGGTTCCATTGAGACCCGGGGCGCACAGATTTTTATCCGCCTGGATGGTGCATTCAATGAGTTGCAGAAGATCCGCAATACACCTTTTGTGGCTCAGGGGAAAACGCTCAGGCTGGCCGATGTGGCAACGGTTGAACGCGGCTATGAAGATCCCCCAACGATGCTGATTCGTAATCAGCATGAACCCGCTCTTCTGCTGGGCATTGTGATGCGTGAAGGCTGGAACGGTCTGGCGCTGGGTAAAGCGCTGGATGCGGAAACGGCAAAAATAAATGATAGCCTGCCGCTTGGCATGTCCCTGAGCAAAGTCACCGACCAGTCCGTGAATATTCGCTCGTCGGTCGATGAATTCATGATCAAATTCTTTGTCGCCCTGCTTGTGGTCATGGTGGTCTGTTTTGTCAGCATGGGCTGGCGCGTGGGGGTGGTCGTTGCGGCGGCGGTACCGCTGACGCTGGCGGTTGTCTTCGTGGTGATGGAAGCCGCGGGAATAAACTTTGACCGCGTCACCCTTGGCTCCCTGATTCTCGCCCTCGGTCTGCTGGTTGATGACGCCATTATCGCCATCGAAATGATGGTGGTGAAGATGGAGGAAGGTTACGACAGAATCAAAGCTTCCGCCTACGCCTGGAGCCATACCGCCGCGCCGATGCTGGCCGGTACGCTGGTAACGGCGATTGGCTTTATGCCGAATGGTTTTGCCCAGTCGACAGCCGGGGAATACACCAGCAATATGTTCTGGATTGTTGGCCTTGCACTGATTGCGTCGTGGTTTGTCGCCGTGGTATTCACACCGTATCTGGGTGTGAAGATCCTGCCCAACATCCCCAAAGTGGAAGGGGGTCATGCCGCCATCTATAACACGCCCCGCTATAACCGTTTTCGCCAGCTGCTTGGCCGCGTTATCGCCAGAAAATGGCAGGTGGCAGGTGCTGTTGTCGCCATTTTCATCCTGGCCGTGCTCGGCATGGGGCTGGTAAAAAAACAGTTCTTCCCGACCTCCGATCGCCCGGAAGTGCTGGTTGAGGTACAGATGCCTTACGGCACCTCAATTGCGCAAACCAGCGCCGCAACGGCAAAAATTGAAGCGTGGCTCGGCCAGCAGCCGGAAGCCAAAATTGTCACTGCCTATATTGGTCAGGGCTCGCCCCGTTTTTATCTGGCGATGGCACCCGAGTTGCCCGACCCTTCATTTGCGAAAATCGTGATCCTGACGGACGGTGAAACGTCGCGCGAGGCGCTCAAGTTGCGGCTCAGAGACGCCGTCGCCAACGGGCTTGCGCCTGAAGCGCGCGTGCGGGTGACGCAGCTGGTGTTTGGTCCGTACTCCCCCTTCCCGGTTGCCTGGCGAGTCTCAGGGCCGAATGTTGATCAAGTACGGGACATTGCCGATCGGGTGAAAGCCGTACTCCAGGCCAGCCCGATGATGAGAACCGTCAACACCGACTGGGGATCGCGCGTGCCCGTATTACATTTCACTCTGGATCAGAACCGCCTGCAGGCCACCGGGTTAACCTCCAGCACCGTCGCTCAGCAGCTGCAGTTCCTGCTATCCGGGGTGCCGATTACTTCTGTGCGGGAAGATATTCGTTCGGTTGAAGTCATTGGTCGTGCTGCGGGTGATATCCGTCTTGACCCGGCAAAAATCGAGGGTTTCACCCTTGTCGGCAATGCGGGACAGCGTATTCCGCTGTCTCAAATCGGCAAAATTGAGATCGGCATGGAAGACCCAATACTGCGCCGTCGCGATCGTACCCCCACGATTACCGTGCGGGGCGATATCGCCGACAATCTTCAGCCACCGGATGTGTCTGTCGCCATCATGAAACAGCTCAAGCCGATTGTTGACGCCCTACCGCCTGGATACGGTATCGAGACGGCAGGTTCTATTGAGGAATCGGGGAAGGCGACAAAAGCCATGCTGCCGCTGTTCCCGATCATGATTGCCCTGACGCTTCTCATCATCATTCTGCAGGTGCGTTCACTCTCGGCGATGGTGATGGTGTTCTTAACCGCTCCGCTGGGGCTGATTGGCGTGGTGCCTGTACTGCTGGTTTTCAATCAGCCGTTTGGCATCAATGCGCTGGTCGGATTGATCGCTCTTTCAGGCATTCTTATGCGCAATACGTTGATTCTGATTGGGCAAATCGACCATAACCAGAAAGAAGGTCTCGACCCGTTCCAGGCGGTAGTCGAGGCGACGGTCCAGCGGGCGCGACCGGTATTATTGACCGCAATGGCTGCAGTGCTGGCATTCATTCCCCTGACGCATTCGGTCTTCTGGGGAACGCTGGCCTATACGCTAATCGGCGGAACGTTAGGGGGAACAATCGTTACGCTCGTGTTCCTGCCTGCAATGTATGCGATCTGGTTCAGGATCCACCCGGTGGAACAACGCGTGCAGCGCCCCGCAGAAAACGTGTAAACTACCATCAGTAGATAAAAGTTTTGAGGAAAGCATGGTTGTTAAGCGCTTAAGAAAAGAGGATCGCCGCGTGCAACTGCTGGAGGTTGCGCGTGGTATTGTCCGGCAGCAAGGCACGGAGGCACTGACGCTCGGTTATCTGGCCGAGCGGGCCAACGTGACAAAACCTATCCCCTACGACCACTTTGGCGATCGTGAAGGGTTGCTGATGGCGTTGTACCAGGATTATAGCGATCGGCAACTGGCGAAATTCCGTGAGACGCTGGCGGTCGACAGCAAAACCCTGGAAAAGACGATCCGCTTTTTCAGCGCTGCCTATATCGACTGCGCCATTACCGCAGGGCCTGAAACCGGACCGATCGCCGCGGCACTGTCTGGCTCCCGCGCGTTGCAGACGTTTCGGGAAGCCTGCGTGGCGGAATGTGCCGACTGTCTGCGTACCGCGCTTTCCCCTTTTATCGTTCTGAAAGGTGTCCAGGGCGAAGCGGTACTGACGGCCTTCATTGGTGCAGCAGATGCTCTCAGCACAGCCGCAGGTAATGGCGCGCTCGCCCGAAATATTGCAGAAGATATGCTCAGTGGTGCCATGACTGGCGTGCTGGAGACCTACGTGAATAGCACAAAATGATCGCTCGGGGTGGATTGACGCTTAAGTTACCAATGGTAACATAGGTGTCAATTATTACCCATTCGAGGTCACTATGTCTGCTACAAATGCCATTAATAACGCATTGATCGTGACGGCTCACCCTGTCGACAACTCATTATCCCATTCGCTGGCAACCCATATTGCCGGGAAATTACGCGAGCAAGGTACGCAGGTTGAAATTGCCGATCTGCATGCTGAAGGGTTTAATCCGGCCATGTCTCGTCCCGATCTTGATTTATATCACGGCGATCCCAGCGCCCTTCCCGGCGATATTCTGCGCGAGCAGCAGCGTGTCGAGCGAGCGGATATGCTGGTGTTTGTCTTCCCGGTGTACTGGTGGTCAGTCCCCGGTCTGTTAAAAGGCTGGTTTGATCGCGTTTTGACGCTGGACTGGGCATACAAGGTGGCAGAAGATGGCCGGATTGTGGGGAATTTACGTGACGTTCCCGTTCGCCTTGTAGCAACTGCTGGCACCGATCTCAGCGGATTCGATAAGCATGGTTACTCAACGGCGATTCAGACGCAGATAATCGAGGGTATTTTCGGCTTCTGCGGTTTGAAGAACGTCACGCTCGATATTCTTTTCCAGGCAGATACAGCGACACCTGCTCAGGTAGAAGATTTCCTGCAAGGGCTTGTGAGCACCATTACAGCGTAAAACCACCGTCACCCACTTGTGCCTGAGCGTACCATTTCATTAGCTCCGCGGTACCTGGCTCGTTTTCAGCAGGTGCCCATGGGGCTGAATCTTGTTCGGCAACAGGCTGGTAGCCACCGTGTTTTACCTCAAAAATGACCCCGCCTTTATCCAGCGATAACACGGCATGCCAGATCCCCGCGTCCATCTCCAGCACCTTGCAATCTTCACCCAGTACAACACGCTGGGTCACGTTACCGTTGTCATCAAAATTCAGTACTAAAAAGCGCCCGCTAAGAGCCGTCAGCAGTTCAAACGTGTGCGGGTGACGATGAGGACGAACATAGGTACCTGGTTCCATGGCAATAGCCAGACGCTGAACCGGATCGCTGAGCTCAGGGTGCAAATTTCGATGAGCGCGTAAGCGAGGGGAATTTGCGGCTTGCTCGCTTTGTTGCTGCAGGTCACTGAACGTAATTTGTTTCATATAAACCTTTGGGAGTGTAGTTAGCTTACGGCAACCCGATTGCCGCAGCACGTTATACCATTAGAAACAGACAATCAGCTACGGCGATCCTCAATAAATTCTCCTCAGAGCCAGCAAAGACCTTAACGCGTCTGCAGCTTCCGAGCCCTGTGTTATGGGTAAAATTCGATGTTGAGTAAAACTCACGCTCAGTCTTACTATTTGTCGTTTTTCAATTTAACCGCACTGAAATATCATTCCCTCAACCTTCTTTATTGCTGTTCGATGAAATGAACATCGAGACGCATACTCTAAATAATAATGAGAGTTGATGAGGAACCTATGACGCTAGAAATTTTATGCCATTTAATGAATATAGTTTTACCACATAAAAACACCACATCTGAAAATTTACATACGTTTATAAAAATACTTTCAGCTGAGAAAGGAAACTCTGAAGCACTTTCACAATTTATACATCGCCTGCATCTGCTCTCATTCGCCCTTAGTGAGCCTGGCAAAGCTGAGGAGTTGCTTTCTGCGTATTTACCCAAAGAAGACATCCCCCTTCCCCTGCCTGACTTCGCGAAATGGTCCCGGGTGCCTAACACCGCGTCAGATGAAATGCAGGCATCTGAAGCAGTGGATTATTTTCATAAAATGACAGCGGCTGCCAACGTATTACGCACTGCGTTGATCGATGCAGAGCGGGAAAAAGGAGCGCCTGCCCTCTACATTCTGGATAAATTGCTCAACCTGAATAGTGCATTGCCGGATAGATATAAGAAAATGGCTAACATCCCCTACGCATAAATAATGCTGACAGACAGGATACTCCGCAGGGAATATCCTGTTTCAGTACGACCTTTTATAATCCCAATAAAGACATACAATATCCAGAGAAGGAACAACCGGAGTATTAAGATTAAACCAGCCTAACAGGCGTTCGATACTTTGCTTTCTGAGCGAATTTTTCGGCCAGACAATATAGTAGCCCTCTCCTGTTGCGATGGCCTCCCGAAAGGGAAGGACGAGAAGGCCACCCGTCAGGGCTTCTGACGAGAGACGAAGGTCAGTCATAGCGACACCATGACCGTTCATGGCCGCAAGACTTCCCTGTTCAAGGGTATCAAAGACAATCCCGCCACTCACGTCGAGTCCTGGAAATTTCCCCGTCCTTTTCAGCCACCTTCTCCAGTCTCGTCTGTCCGGTGAGGGATGGATAAGATCGCACTGAGGAAGATGATGCCGGGCAGATTCCAGCAAAGAGGGGGCGCAAGCGGGGATAAGCCATTCACTGAAAAGCAAGCGGCTCTCTGTGGCTTCACCAAAATACCCATTTCCGAGGAGTATCGCGCAATCGTAAGGCTCGCGAGTGAAATCAACGGTATCAATGTCCATCCAGACACTGGCTATTTCAACTTTGGGTTTCGCATGGCTCTCGCGAAAAGTTCTCAGGGCATCGAGCAACCACCTCATGGTAAGCGAGCTGGGGGCTTTGAGGCGCAGGAGGTGATGTTCACTTCTGAATGCCCGACATGCCCACTCCATGCTGGCGAAACTTTCGCTGAGTTGCCCGGCAAGAATCCGTCCGGCCTCACTCACCTCGACTCTCGGGCCTTGTCGTTTAAAAAGCTCACAGTCGAACCACAACTCAAGCGTCCGGACATGTCTGCTGACCGCGCCCGGCGTAATATTGAGCGTTTCAGCGGCTTTACTGAATGAGTTCAGCCGTGCGGCCGCTTCAAACGCGCGTAGGGCATACAGTGGTGGTAATGACATCATTCACCTTGTTTTTTGCGATATTCCGGCCAGTGCTCAGTCATTTATCCCCCGACGCCTCCGGAGGAAATGTCAGCAGTAATTCCCTCAGCAGGGATTCAAGCTGCCCGTGTTGTTCGCCCGATAACGGTTTCAGTAGTACATTCTGTGTTTCTGTATGAACGATCAACGCGCGTTCAATACACTCCTGCCCGTGAGGCGTCAGGCTGACGAGGGTGCTGCGTTTGTCTTCAGGGTCAGCAATCCGCCGGATAAAACCTTGTTGTTCCAGATGATTGAGCCGGTTAGTCATTGCCCCAGAGGTGATCAACAGCGATTTATACAGCTGCGTGGGCGACAGGCAATAGGGCTCACCGGCGCGACGCAACGTGGCAAGCACATCAAATTCGCCCTCGCGAAAACCGAACGACGCCATGGCCTGCGCACGCTTTTTTGCAAGATGCTTCATCAACCTGAGCATGCGGCCAAAAATTTTCATCGATGAGACATCCAGTTCCGGCATGGCACTGCCCCACTGGTCAACAACAAAATCGACATGGTCTTTCATTTTCACCCCTGATAACGCGGGAATTTATCCTGTTGTGCGGTACATCTTACACAAAAAAAGATTTTATCTTAACGTTAAGATAAATGCTTGCGGTGTTTTGCCCTGGCTGCTCACTACCGAAAAGGATCTCATGTTGAAACGCACATCGCCTTTACTCTTTGCCGTTATCGCTTTTATCGTCGGGTTGAACCTGCGCCCTATACTTGCTTCTGTCGGACCGTTGTTTTCAGTACTTCAACGTGAAGTGGGGTTATCAGCCACAGAGTTCAGCCTGCTTACCACGCTACCTGTCGCCATGATGGGGCTGGCGGCATTAAGCGGCCCCTGGCTTTTAGCCAGAGTGGGTGCCGTCCGGGGGATTATGATCGGACTTTTCATCCTGCTCCTGGCCTGTTCATTCCGGGGGATGAGCGCCACGCTGACCGGCCTGATGACCACAGCATTATTGGGCGGGGCCAGCATAGGCATGATCCAGGCGTTAATGCCTGCTCTGATAAAAAGGGAGTATGCACAGACGGCCAGCACGGTGATGTCCCTGTTCAGCACGGGCATTATGGCCGGGGCCGCATTAGCGGCCGCCAGTGCCGAGCCGTTATTTTCATGGCTTGCGCTGAAGCCCGCGCTGGCGATGGCAGGTGTGTTAACGCTGCTTGCGCTGGTACTGTGGCTGGCGTTGGTTAAGCATCATCGCGGGCAAACGCCAGTGCGCGAATCAGTGACTCTCTCCTCTTCCCGTACAGGGCTATTGCTGCTCTTTTTCGGTGTGGGGACGGGAGCCTACACGCTGGTTCTGGCGTGGCTGCCACCGCTCTATATTCAGGCGGGATGGAGCGCACGCAGCAGCGGTTATATGCTGGCCTGGCTAACATTAACCGAAGTTGTCGCAGGGTTTGTTGTCTCTGCGCTAATTGGTAAATTCCCCGACCGTCGCGTTCCGCTGATTACTGTTCTGCTGTTGCTGCTGGCGGGGTTAATGTGTCTGGTCTTTTCGCCAGGAACCACGCCCGTAATATCAACCTTACTGCTTGGCACAGGTATCGGCGCCCTCTTCCCGCTGTCGCTCATCGTCACATTCGATCACGCACAAACACCTGCCCAGGCAGGGAAATTACTTTCGAAAGTGCAAGGCGGCGGGTACATGATTGCGGCACTCATGCCATTAATTGCGGGGATCGTTCGCGACAATGCGGTTTCACTGACCAGCGCCTGGCTGGTAATGAGCGCCGGTGTCGTGCTGTTGATCGTCATCGCCCTTACGTTTAAACCCGTGGCGGCATGCCCGATACGGTAAATGAGATACCAGAATTGAGGGTAGTGTTAATGCCAGCCATACTTTAAATTCAGCATTAATTTCAGGCAATCCAGGGGGTGCTATGTCGCAGATTTTACCGGGAGTTGACGTGTTATTTATCGCGGGTTTCGGACCCATTTCGCGAAATACAGAGTCCAGTTACGGGTTTTATGTCGAGACGCTCGGATTGCCGCTAAAGCCGATGGAAGGTAATAGCGACTATCTTCTTGCCGAAGAAGGTCTTTTGCAGGGGGTTAAACATTTTGCCGTCTGGCCGCTTTCGCAGGCTGCCACGTCATGTTTTGGCCAGGAGCAGTGGCCAGCCGATCATCCGATACCTCAGGGATGGATTGAATACGAGGTGCAGGATCTCGCTTCTGCTACCCGTATCCTGAGGGATAAAGGTTATCGCCTGCTGGTGGCTAACCGCACTGAACCGTGGGGGCAAACCGTCACTCGCCTGCTTAGTCCGGAAGGTTTGCTGACCGGGCTGACGATCACACCGTGGCTTCGGGGGTAAACGGTGTCCGCGTCCGGCACGAAGCAGACCTGCATGAGTAAATGTGGGGGTATTCTTTGAGCGAGGAGCGGACGTTGCGACCTGGATCTAAACGCGCTTCGACTCAGGCGTTCCCTGATGGAATACCAATTGCCATTGGCCATTTCCATTCATTTCCCAGCATGAAGAACGAAGAGAGGCATTACTACCATCTGGATCAAAAGTCCTATAATGCAATATTGCGAAATTATTTCTAACGATGATAAGTCTAAATTCGTCACTGTGTATTATTGAACCACCAACTTCAGTAGAAAGTGCCTCTATTGTTTCTGCCCGATCAACTAACATGCCAGATCGCGTTATCTCTCGAAATTCCTCATGAAGTATCTGTTCAAGCCATTTCCGATCGTTCCGCTTGTTATTATGAAGAGAGCATTCGAGACGTTTAAGTTTCTCAAGGAGCATAGTATTGTCCTGATTACATAGGGTCATTAATTTTTAGGACAATCAACGCTGGAAAGCCACGTCCGCCTTTGGCACTGAGCTGACATACTATCGTCAAGCAACGTCCGTTTCTGGTAAATCAATGATAACCAGTGTGCCAAAACTGCCGGGTTCTACCGTATGAGGAATACCCGCTTTCGCGACATAAAGCTGGCCGGACGTAACAGAGATTTTGTTTCCTTTCACACTCAGCTCCAGACGTCCATCAATAACCAGTAACCCCTCGTCGTACGCATGTACCTCTTCAATGACTGAGCGTTCATCCATGCGTAAAACTTTGAGATTTGCGGTGCCAATGCGGCCTAATACAGTAGAGTGCCAGCTCTCAGGTAATGCAATTGCTTCGGCTCGAAGGTCATAAAGCGTCATAATGTCACTCCTTTTTATGTTCGTTAATCACTCTTATGCCATACAAACTCGCTGTCGTCATATGACAAATATGGACAAACAAGTCGAATAAGATGCTAAACCCTTTGGCTATGCAACATTACCTTGTGTTACTCAGGATTTTTGCTCAATTTCTGCTGCATGAAATCAATGAGCGCTCGTGTTTTAGCAGGCAAATAGCGTCGTTCTGAATAAAGTGCAAACAATTGCAATGGCGCTGGCGATTGTTCAAACTCAACTTCGATTAACTGTCCATTGTTAATGTATGGCTGACAGGCTTGTTTCGAAAGAATGGCAAAACCGACACCTGCGACCGCCGCTCGCCCTGCCATTTCTCCGCTGTTTACCCGGTAATGACCTTTAACCTTAATGGTTTCAAATCCCCCTTTTTTATTAACAAACTGCCAGGGAGCACCTCTCAGTGCACTTACCGTTGTAATACAGGGTAACTCTTCAAATTGCTGTATCCGAGAAGGTGTACCATAACGCTGAATAACGGAGGGGGCTGCAACAATAGTGCAAGGGATAGTCACCAGATGACGGGCTATGTAGTCACAGTCATCCATTTGACCACGGCTAACGATAACAGCTAAATCAAGATCATCTCGCAGGGATTCAAAACCAGACAAATTTGTTACGCAGCTTATTTCCAACTCGGGATACTGGCAAGCGAAATCGGCAACAACAGAGCCCAGCAATGCAGGACCTATTTCATTCGGAATACAAATGCGTAATGGACCCTTGAGTTGCATTTGCCGTAACGTTAATTCTGTTTCAGTTTGCTCAAGCGCCTCCAGTAGTGGCTTAGCCCGGGCATAGAGTAAGTGCCCCGCCTGAGTAAGTTTCATATGTCGGGTGCTGCGCTCAATAAGCTGAAGATTCAGTTTGTCTTCTAACTGAGAAATACAGCGACTTACATTAGATGTAGGCATTTCAAGGAACTTTGAGGCCCCAATAAAACTTTCTCTTTCAACCACCGCCGTGAACACTTTAAGGGTATTAAAATCAAGAGCCGAACGCATCAACTATCCCAAAAATGATAATAATAAGTGCCATTTTTACCATCTAATGAACTGCATTGATAGTAGTTAAACTCGGGTATCTTTCATCCACAGGTTGCTTGCTATGCCACTGGTCAACACAATGTTTAATCATAAAACCCTTATACGAATAGCGATTGTAATGGCTTTTATCCAGTTCACTAATGCGCTGGAATATATGATGTTCAACCCTATTTTTGCTTTTATGGCCGCTGATTTCGCTGTCCCCGTATCATACTCTGGCTATGTATCCGGCATGTACACAGCTGGAGCCGTGCTGTCTGGGATTATCGCCTTTTACTGGATAGGTCACTTCAACAGGAAACGTTTTTTAATTGCCAATATGGCATTACTAGGCCTGGTGACACTTTTGACTACATTTACCTCCCATTTTAGCCTTCTGCTTATATTACGATTCTGCGCAGGATTAGTCGGAGGAACGACAATGGGGGTGGGTATCAGTATATTGATAAGCCACGCACCAACTAACTTGCGGGGGAAAATGTTGGCGACGGTGATTGCATCATTTTCGATAGTCAGCATTGCAGGAATGCCCACAATATTATTTTTGTGTACTCATTATGGCTGGCATATCGCTTTGTGGTTAATCAGTGCACTGTGTTTGTTGGCATTGCCGCTGATTGTTTCCATCATCCCTCAGGATCCCGTCTCTTTCGAGCCCACCCGCACACTCACTCTCGACGCTGATACTTTACTGTTTGCTTCCAGTAATGCACTTGTACAGTTTAGTTCGATGTTGGTCATTCCCGTTCTGGTGCCGGTAATGACACAGCAATTGAGCGCTTCGCAGGACCTGTTACCCTGGTTGTTCTTCGTTGGAGGGATGAGTGGGTATCTGTCTACAAAAATGACTGGCGCGTTAGCTTCCCGTATATCTGCTTTGATTTTGGCCTCAGGGTCAACCATCGTCTTTATCCTGAGTTTACTCATACCCATCCTGGGTTATCCGCATCCGGCTCTGTTCATTACTTTATTCCTTGGCGCATCTTACAGCCGTCTGGTTTCGACTTCGGTGGTGACGATTCAGTTTCCTGATGACAAACAACGAGCCGGGTTCGCTTCATTACAGACATCAATAATGTATTTGACTACAACAGTCGCATTTTTCCTCTCTGCTTACCTGTTACCAGGGTACGTCATGGCACCACGAAATATCAACACGTTGCTGGCAGCATCTGCAATTTTCGCATCAGTTTCCCCCATTATTATTGTTATTCTGCAAAAGAAACTGGCTAAACGTCTTATCCAGGCTGACCACCCCATCACTGACTAACATTTCATCTGTTTTTATCTGTGTGCTGAAACTGGATGCAACATTTTGATTTGCTCTCAAGTAACTTGCATTTTGATAGTTACTATGCCAATTTGCTTGCGAAAGCCACCTATTCATCCAGGTCAGCCCATGAAAAATGAACTGCTTTGCCACGCTCCCTGCCCCATCGCCCGTAGTCTTGGCCGTATTGGTGACAGCTGGAGCATCATGATCCTGCGCGACGCCGCTTCGGGTTTTACCCGCTTTGACGAGTTCCAGAAAAGCAGTAACGTCGCGCCCAATATTCTTTCGCGCCGTCTTAAGTCGCTGGTAGATGACGGATTGCTGGAGAAGATTTGCTACAGCAGTTCACCACCGCGCTACGAATATCACCTCACACAAAGCGGACGCGATTTTCGCATGGTTCTGCTGGCGATGGCGGAATGGGGAAGCCGCCACTTTTCACCCGAAGGCCGTCAGATGCAATTGGTGGAAAGTGAAACCCAGCGTTCTGTGGAGCCGATCCTGGTCGATAAAGCAACCGGTGAGGAGATTGTTACAGGCAAATACACCATGGTACCGGGACCCGCAGCCTCACCGATGATGAAATACCGCCACGAATATCTGCTGCGCAAACGCGAAGGCGATAGCGCGCAAAAATTCCAACCCGAACCTTACAGAGATGCCAGCCATGAATCCGACCTGAATTAGCGGGAGGAACGAAGCAAGGTATTTCCCGAAGTAATTGACCTCATCATGATCGGTTTTTTGATTGTCGCGCTGCTGGTTTCATTGCTGAAAAAGTCGCCGGCACATTACTCATACAGGAGAGTTGTTTATGGGCGTTTCAGCTAAACGCATTGTTGTAACCGGGATGGGGATTGTCAGCCCCCTGGGCTGCGGTGTACAACACGTCTGGCAGTCGCTGCTGGCAGGAAAGTCAGGTATTACAAAGCTTAGCGAGAAGTTGGTCGACGATATTCCCTGCAAAGTCGCTGGACAGGTTCCGTCCATTGAGAACGACCCGCTGCACGGCTTCGATCCGCTGGCAACCATTCCGGCCAAAGAACGTAAAAAGATGGATCGCTTTATCGAATTTGCGCTGGTTGCCGCGCGTGAAGCGCTGACGCAGGCCGGGTGGTCGCCTGCATCAACGACAGAACAAGATCGTACTGCAACGGTCATCGCTACTGGGATCGGCGGGTTCAGCGAGATCGCCAATGCGGTACATACGACGGATGAGCGCGGGCCGCGTCGCCTGTCTCCGTTCACCATCCCCTCTTTTCTTGCCAATCTCGCCGCCGGACATGTGTCAATTGCCCATGGTTTTCGTGGTCCCATCGGCGCGCCGGTCACCGCCTGTGCGGCAGGTGCGCAGGCCATTGGCGATGCTGCACGAATGATCCGCAGCGGCGAGGCCGATATCGCCCTCTGTGGCGGTTCAGAAGCGGCGATTCATCGCGTTAGCCTTGCCGGGTTTGCCGCAGCAAGAGCACTCTCCACCGCATCCAATGACCAGCCGGAAGCGGCCTCTCGCCCCTTTGACCGCGACCGCGATGGTTTTGTGATGGGAGAAGGTGCCGGGCTTATCGTGATTGAGTCGCTGGAGCATGCACTGGCGCGTGGTGCCACGCCGCTGGCAGAGTTGGTAGGCTACGGCACCAGCGCAGATGCGTATCACCTGACAGCGGGTCCGGAAGACGGTAACGGCGCACGTCGTGCCATGGAAATGGCCATTCGTCAGGCGGGTGTCTCAGTAAAAGAGATTGACCATATCAATGCCCACGCCACTTCGACTCAGGTAGGAGACAAAGGTGAACTGGCAGCGATTAAAAGCCTGTTTGGCACGCATCCCGTTGCTATTACGTCCACAAAATCAGCAACCGGTCATCTGTTAGGTGCAGCCGGCGGAATTGAGGCCATCTTCACTATTCAGGCGTTGCGTGACCAGATAGTGCCGCCGACGCTGAACCTGTCTCACCCCGATGAAGACGCGGAAGGCCTGAACCTGGTGGCGCTGGCGGCTCGTCCTCAGAAGATGAACTACGCGCTGTCGAACGGTTTTGGCTTTGGTGGCGTCAACGCTAGCCTGCTGTTGAAACGCTGGGAGTAAGGATCCAGTTCCCCCGCTGGCAAAGGCCGGCGGGTTTGGCCCGATAACCGCCCCGCTGATTATCCCCAACGCTATTTGAACAGAGTCTGACGTGTGTTTTGTTTCCCGGTTCACGTCTGAAACGAGCATACATAATCTGCATTCAGCTCCTCATTTTGATTCGAATCAAAAGCTCACCCGATAATGCGATGAATTAACAAACAATTCTTGAATATTGCTAAAACGCTGGGATAGTAGCACTGATTATTAGACGATCGGTCAATATTGAAATTATACTGCTGTTTACGGGTAGCCATACAACCAAACTTACGAGGTAAAAATGTTTAACTCATTATTAATCAACAAGAAAGAAGACCATTACTCTGCGCAATTTGTTGAGACAGCTGAAAGCGATCTGCCTGACGGGGATGTCACTGTCAACATTGACTACTCTTCAATCAATTACAAAGATGCCCTGGCTATCACCGGGCGAGGTCCTATCGTTCGTCAGTTCCCGATGGTGCCGGGCATCGATTTTGCTGGCACTGTGTCCGCCAGTTCGCATCCGGAATATCAGGTCGGTGATCAGGTTCTCCTCACCGGCTGGGGTGTAGGGGAAAAACACTGGGGCGGGTTGTCCGAAAAGGCACGGGTAAAAGGCGACTGGCTGACGCCGCTTCCGGCTGGCGCAAACAGTAAACACGTCATGGCCATCGGAACTGCAGGCTTTACCGCGATGCTGTGTGTTGACGCCCTGCTGAACCACGGTGTTAAGCCTGAAGATGGCTCGGTACTTGTTACCGGAGCCAGCGGAGGCGTCGGAAGTATTGCGGCCATGATCCTGGCGTCAATGGGCTTCCAGGTCACCGCGTCTACCGGTCGCCCGCAAGAATCCGAATGGCTTTATAAAACGGTCGGGGTCAATGAGATTATTAATCGCACTGAGCTTTCCAGCCCAGGCAAACCGTTGCAGAAAGAACGCTGGGCTGCCGCGATTGATACGGTCGGCAGTCACACGCTCTGTAATGCCTGCGCCGGAGTTCGCTATGGCAGTATTGTTGCGGCCTGCGGTATGGCCCAGGGTATGGATATGATGGGTAATGTGGCCCCGTTTATTCTGCGTGGCATTACGCTGAAAGGAATTGACAGTGTCATGTTCCCGAAAGAGAAAAGAGCGGCGATCTGGCAGCAGGCAATTACGTATTTACCAGAATCCAGACTGGATAGCCTGACCAGCGTATATCCGCTCAGTGAGGCCATCTCGGTGGCCGAAGCACTTCTTAGTGGCGGTATTCGTGGCCGGGCAGTGATTAAATGTAGCTAAATCGACAGGATTAACGTTCTCTTGAGGGGCTGCTATCAGCCCCTCTCTTTTTACTGTTCAGGTGCCACATCCTGCGAGGCCTGATAGCGTACAGACGTTTTGAAGTAGCTCCAGAAGTCGTACACAGGTTGGGTGGAACAATAAAGTTTGGCACGCATTACAGCCCCCTCCCAACCACTCCAGAAAATAGCGGCCAGTTGTTTATCATCCATATCAGAACATATTTCACCGGAAGATAATGCATCGGACAAACAGGTCGCCACAAGCGCTTGCCAGCTTTCAAGAATATCCTGTAGCTGTTTAATAAAGGAGGGAGGAAGCCCCGGACTTTCCTGCATCATATTTCCAACCAGGCAGCCCCGGGTGAAATTGTATTTTTTAATCCCGTCGCAGGCATCGTGTATAAAATTTTCCAGACGTAGCATGGGTGCGCAGGATGGCGCATGCAGATGTTTTTTTAGTTTGTGCTCGAAGAAACTGTCGTAAGCACTCAGAACGGTCTGGACGTATTCCTCTTTGCTCTTGAAGTAATAATAAAATGAGCCTTTTGGAACACTGGCATTTTTGACAATGGCATCGACTCCCGTCGAAAGAAAACCATTCTGCGTCAGGAGTTCAAGTCCGCTGCGGATCAGATCATTACGGGTATCTGCATAGGTGCTTTCTGTTTTTCGTGGTCTTCCCCGCCCGCGCGTTTCGCCGATCATGACGCATCTCCTGCATGTTTAAACGGCAAAGAATAAGTGATTTTACGCGACGGCTTCAATCAGTTTATCCCTTGCGGTATTGTATACGCCCCCCCTGTCAACGGGCGGTCATACTACCTGCCGTTTGCCGAAAGTACGCCAGAAGCAAATATCTCGAATAACGGGAACACTCAGATCTTGAGTGCAGCGAGGATAGAGGCTTCCATTTTCTCCGGCGTCGTGAACGGTGCAAAACGCTTAAGCGGTGTGCCGTCGCGACCTATCAGGAACTTCGTGAAATTCCACTTGATCCGTCCACCCAGCACCCCGGGCAATTCATTTTTCAGGTAACGAAACACCGGGTGCGCGGCGTTGCCGTTGACCTCTACTTTCTCGAACATCGGGAAGCTCACACCATAGTTGATATAACAGGTCTGCTCGATTTCATCAGCACCACCGGGTTCCTGCTTACCAAACTGGTTGCAGGGGAAACCCAGCACCACAAACCCATGGCCAGCATACTTCTTGTAGAGCGCTTCAAGGCCAGAGTATTGTGGAGTGAATCCACACTGACTGGCAGTGTTCACCACCAAAACCAGTTTGCCAGCATAGTCAGCCATTGAGATAACCTGGCCGCGCAGACTGGTAGCAGAAAATTGATAAAAGGTGGTCATATCGCGCTCCTGAGAGTAACAACTGCCAATGCCGGCAAAGCCTGGAACCATTTTAAAACAAAAATTTTATTTAGAAGCGTGCCATCATTACGTAGGTAAGATCAATATCCGGAGAAAAACGTGTTCGGAAAATTTTTATTAAACTACATGCCAGGGTTACAAAATTTATTAGCCTACGATAAAAGCTGGTTAAAACATGATGTTAAAGCCGGGTTATCCGTTGCGGCTGTAGCACTGCCCGTTGCTATTGCTTATGCTGAGTTGGCGGGTGTTGGGGCTATCGTAGGTCTGTATTCATGCGTTTTACCAATGATAGCCTATGCGCTGTTTGGCTCTTCACGTCAGCTTATTGTTGGCCCCGACGCAACGACCTGCGCGGTGATTGCCGCCGTCGTGTTTCCTCTTTCTGCCGGAAATCCCGAACTGCACTGGCAACTGACGATCGTCATGACATTGATGATGGGCGGATGGTGTCTGCTTGCCAGTAAATTTCGCCTGGGTGCCCTTGCCGATCTGCTTTCTCACCCTATTCTGACTGGCCTGCTTAATGGCGTAGCCGTGACGATTATTGTCGGGCAATTAGGCAAGGTTTTCGGGATCAAGCTTGATGAAGCGCAGGTTATTGAGAAAATTCTTGCCTTACCGGGCCGAATTTCAGACAGCCATTTATTAACCTTAGGAATATCCATTTTAACGTTAGCGATTTTAATGGCGATCAAAACGTTTCGCAGCCACTGGCCCGCACCGTTGATTGCCATCGTGATTACGACGTTTCTGGTATGGGGGACATCTGCGCAACAGTATGGTATTGCCACTATTGGGGGGGAAGGCTTCCAGCCCGGTTTACCGGTCGTTAACTGGGTGGCGTTCCAGCCGGGCCCGATGCGTGATTTAGTGATCCCGGCGCTGAACCTGGCTTTGGTTAGTTTTGTCAGTCTGATGCTGACCGCCCGCAGTTTTGCCGCGAAAAATGGCTATGAAATTAATGCTGATGCAGAGTTCAGAGCGCTGGGTATTGCGAATATCATGTCGGGGTTATCTCAGGGGTTTGCTATTAGTGGGGCCGATTCCCGGACCGCGGTTAATGATTCCACTGGAGGAAAAAGTCAGCTGGTATCCATTGTCGCAGCCTTAATCATTGGAGTCGTATTACTCTTTTTCACCCAACCCTTACAATTTATTCCGGTCTCTGCCTTAGGCATTGTTCTAATGTATGCGTCGTGGTCATTAATTGATTTGCGTGGGCTATGGAACCTGAGACGAAGAAATAAACAGGCATTTCGCCTGGCCTTTTTCACGTTTGGCTGTGTTTTAATTATCGGCGTAATTCAGGGGATCGGCCTTGCGGTGCTGCTTGGCCTGTTACAGTTCCTCCGTACAGTCTTTCGCCCCTCTGAGCATTTACTGGGAACAGACGAAAATGGCATGATCCACTCATTAGGGAATACCACCGATATTAAAATGGTTCCGGGCGTGCTGATGTATCGATTTAACTCACCGTTGACCTATTTTAATGTGGCTTATTTTAAACGCCGCGTGTTGAACTTAGTTGAAGGCGCAGCAGAACAGCCTAAATGGGTGGTCATTGATGCCGTTGCCTGCTTCACGTATTCAGATATCAGTGTCCTGGCAACCATTAATGAGCTAAAGCGTGACCTGAAGGGTCGGCAGATTAAGCTCATCCTTGCGGGCAGGAAAACGGAATTAACACGCTGGTTCAAAGAAAGTCGACCAACTATCAATGATGATGAAATGATTCTGGCGCCAGACCTCTATCTGGCACTCCGCTTCATTCAAAGCAAAGAGACTGCGAGTGAGGGTGAAACCGGTAGTGTTATATAACCCCAAACGGGTTGAAGGCGAATATTACCAGAATTTTCAAAGGGCTGCTGTCGCAGCCCTGCGATAAAGCGGAGAGAAGGATGTTACTATATGTCGCACAACCAACGGGTGGTACATCACTTCATTCTATAATGTCGTCACACCAGGTGAAGGATTCATCTAAAGCTCCACTGTGCTGTAATGACAAATACGGATGGAATTATAATACCCACATCCATCCCAAAATAAGACGTAAAATTGTATTGAAATCCATGGTATATGTAGGGAGAAAAGCCGATTCCTGTTACTTTTTTGAAATCATGGTATGACCCATGGTCACCACAATCACTGAAAGCATCAAAGAAAAACTCACCGACGTATCCATATATCCCTTTAAAAACCCAACCGTTATCCCACCCTGCCCAGTCTCTTCTGACGCCGGCAGCCAGACATCTGTTATCAAAGCTGTTTTTCATTGTGCCTAGCACAAAGCTATATTTCGAATCATCCGAGAACTTCCTCTCCACGGATATAAAGTTATTCTCAAAATTCTCAGTATATTGTCCGTGATTGTTTGTAAGATGATAGACGTATGAACCCGTGTTTATTGAGTACAGGTTTATTTCATCTGCAGAACAATGCAATGCAACCAGATAAAAACTTCCGCACCACAACCATGCGAGGTATCTTTTCCAAACTGTCTGTTCATGTGGACTATTATCCATAATCACTCACTTTGGCTAACGCGCTGAAATTGCGACGTTTTATCTTCGGCTTATTGCTGTACAAATTTTAGCATACTTTCGGATATGTGGGAGACACCCAATATTGGTTGGGTTGCTGAGATGACCTCCCAACAACGCCAAAAAATATTGCTTCCCTATCGTGTACTGGCGGCCAGCCTCGTCTACCAAATGAACGTCTTTTTAACCCGAACGGAGGTACGGAAGTACGGGATCCAGATACAAGCGTATATCACATGCATAATAATAGGCATTATCTGAGCCATATTCAGGGAGATCTGCGGAAAGATGTAAGAAGTGGCGACCCTGTCAATTAGCATCAGAGCGATACCCGAAACAAGCAAAGCACAATAAGCCAGAGGTAACTCTTTCTTTTTCCGCAAAAACAGAGAAACAATATAGATGATAAAGAGCAGGAAAACTAAGTTAATCCCACTAGCAACAAAGAGATAGGTCGTCTGGGAGAGCGGAAGACGACCTACCGTTTCCATCCCGGCACTTAACGTTACTGCCATAGAGTTAAAGTAGGCGTAAGCGATAAACAGCATATTGATAAATGGCAGATATAACAAACCACCTATTTTGCGATATCGTTTTTCTTCGCACTCAGAACAATATTCAAGATGCTGTGGGATCTCTTTATCACATTTAATGCACGTCCACTGAAACGCTGAATTGGTCATTTTATGTCCTTATTTCATAATGGCTCGGTAAGGCCTGGTTATTGATTATCGCGTCACACTCACATTTTCCAGCGTCACCAACCTTTCAGGCTTGTCACCCAGTTGCTGAGCAACAGGGACGAATATATTGAGATCCTGCAGCCAGGCTAATTTGCTCCTGTTATCCGGTTGCCCCTCATTACTTTCATGACACTCAACTAACAAATATTTCCCACTAAACTCAGGTGCGATACGCTGCGCATCCCCTTCCCCCGTCACTTCACAGCGCATCGCTGACGATGTGACTTTCTTATCCGCATCAATATTTTCCAATTTAGCCTGAAATTTTTGACCCTGTACTAACGGGAAATGCAGATCCGTCTGCAATGTGTTGAGCAACATGGCACCGCTACTGATGGACATGGCGAATTTCAGTTGCAACAGATTAGCCAGCGTTAAACGTTGAACCGTCCAGATGCCATAATCTTCCAGCTTACGTATATAACCATCCGATTGCGCATCCAGCTGGACTTTAATCTTACCGAGCGCGCTGACTTCGGTGTAACGAACCTGTTTAAAACGCGGCATCGCCCAGGATTTGATCAATGCCTGCGCCTGGCGATCAATAGCAGCAGAAAGGGGGTATTTGCTCAACCATTGCGGATTATTATTGCTCAGATCGGGCATTGAGGGCCCCATCAACGTGGATGCTGACTTGTTCACCGCGGGTACAAAACGCCCTTCAGCGGTGAACGTTTTGCCTGCAGGTAGCTGGCAGAGTTGCTCAAAGCGTTGTGCCTTTTGAGCGTCAATCTTGAAGCTACTTTTGCGGCGAACAATATCAGCCGTGATGAGTGAGTCCGTTACGCGACCCTGGCCATCGAAGTTCATTGCAGCGACAGCGTCGCCCTGATGGGTTTTACAGTTATAGAAATAGTGCTCAATCTTTAATTCAAGCGGCGCGTCATAAGGCGGTTCCCAGATGATATCGGCAAAATCATATCCCATGCGTACCGTTAAAATGTCGCCAACGCGATGAATGCTGTTAACATCGACAAGATCGGTAATGCCCGTTGCAGACGTGGCTGATAATCTTTCCCACAGAGGTTCTTTTACCGGTAGCTGGCAGATCTTACGGATATCCTCTGCCGTCATCAGCTTATCATCCTGTGCTGACGCATACCGCATGTAGCTGTCGCCGTAAAAACGGGCTTTGGTTAACCCTTCATCATCCAGTAAATCCTTGTACAGAAGCTCGGACTTACCCTGCTTACAATCCACTGAACGCCATTGTTGCGCTGTTTTGCCGTTATTGAAGTTTAACGACACCATATAACTCACACGATCGTGGATGCGGGTAACAGACAAGGGGTTGATGCCGCCGCCGATAAGTTCAGGCTTTTCAGCGGCCTGAGCAAAAGAAAACGGCAACAGAGAAAGTAAAAACAGAGGGCGTAGTAAAGGCCGTGCGTAATGCATACATGTTCCTTCATATATAACCAGAGAAAAAGATTATCGGCACCAGGGATTAAATAATTAGCCTCATTTAATTGCAACTGTACAGATAACCGCAGCATGGGTCGGTTCCATCCGCCCCTGCTTCAAAACCTCACCTTACACCGCCGACTTCGGCCTTAAATTCTCATCAAACGTCAGCCGTTTCCGCCCAGGCTCCACTTCACGCAGCGGTTCTACCTGGTGCATGGTCAGCTTGCAGCGCTCCACCAGCACCTGATATTCCCTTGTACCCTGTTTTTTCCACGCCAGTTCTTGCTCGCTCAACTCGCGAATCGCTTTGGCCGGGCTGCCAATAATCAAATGCCCTGCGGGCATTTCCGCTTTCGCCTTCACAAATGCCGCCGCGCCGACGATGCTGTTTTCACCAATCACCGCGCCGTCCATCACCACAGCGTTCATTCCCACCAGTGCGTTACGGCGGATAACACAGCCATGCAGAATCGCGCTGTGGCCGATATGTCCGTCCTCTTCCACCACCGTGTCCTGTTCAGGGAAACCATGCATCACGCAGTTATCCTGAATGTTCGCGCCATCTTTCACCACAATACGGCCAAAATCTCCGCGCAGGCTGGCGTTCGGGCCGACATAAACACCTTTCCCCAGGATCACATCACCAATGAGTACCGCCGTCGGGTGAACATAGCTCTCGTCAGGTACGACCGGCGTCAGACCATCAATTTGATAAACAGGCATCCTCACTCCTTATGTGCTCGTAAGACCACCAAAGCGTTGATAGTAGAGCGTGCCGGGCACGGGCAGTTCACCGACGGAGGTTTCGCCTTTCTCACTGACAAACGCCAGCGCCCCCGGTGCCACACGCTGATAAATATTGATGCAGAGCTGCCGGGCGCTTTGCCCGGCCCAGTGCGCTGGCAGTAGCTCTTCCGGCAGCAATGGGTCTTTCAGCACCACACGACGATAAAAATGGATAAGCAACAGCTGGATCTGGAAACAACGCTCTGGCGTCAGCTCCTCTGGTGTCGCCTCTTTCAGCAGCGGCAGCAGCGGTCGGAACGAGCTAATAAACGTTTCGTACATCGTGTTTTGTTCGGTCAGTTGCCAGCACTCTTCCACCCGCGAACGCAGCGCAGCGCGGGATAAAGCCAGCGGCGAGTGAGCTTCAAAGAAGATGACGTTTTCCGCCACGCCAGCATCATGAAGCAGGGACTGCACATCCGCCAGATGCTGCGATGGCGAGGCCATCAGGCTCGGCGCCAGCGTGCCAAACCCCTGCCAGATCAGCTGTTTTTTGACGTCAGCAAGCGTGGTTTTGTCCAGGCCTTCAGAGAGCAGCAATAACCATTTTCCGTCCCAGGCGGGCAACTCCGCGCGATAGATCTTATTCTCCGCGCGGCGGGTTAAGCGTAGCCCTTTGTCGCTCAGGCGATAAAAGCTGCGGCGTCCAATGCGCGAGACGTCAAGCCAGCCCTCTTTGTTAAGGCGGAATAACGCAGTTCGCACGAACCGTTCGCCGAACCCCATACCCTCCAGTAATGCCGCCAGGCTTCCGAGCCAAATCTCGCCCCCGCGATGGGAAAGCGCGTCACCGTATAATGAAGAGATAAGGGATGTCCCGCTGACCGGAACGGAGCTGACTGCGTGCTGGATGAAGGCGTCGAGTTTCATGTGATTCATTCTGTTGTAATTTTTGTCCCGGATGAATCATAGCATAGTTCTGCATTCCCTCTCTCCGGAGGAGAGAGGGAAGAAGAAACTCAGCCGTTGGCCGCGACTTTACGCAAATCAAACACCCGGCAGGCTTTCCCCTCTGAGCGCGGGATACTGCCGCAGTTAACGATCATCACGTCGGTTGAAATCCCGACCATGGATTTAATGCGGTGGCGCAACTGGTGGCACACCTGGCAACGCTGTTCGTGCGTCAGCGTCAGGCTGCTCTCTTTCAGCTCCACCTTCACGGAAAGTGAATCAAGATGTCCGCGACGGTTCACCTCCAGCTGGTAATGCGGCGAGAGATGTTCGAACTTCACAATTTCCTCTTCCAGCTGCGACGGGAAGACGTTGACGCCACGGATGATCAGCATATCGTCACTGCGACCGCTGATCCGGTCCATACGACGCATACTGCGCGCGGTTGCTGGCAGCAGGCGTGTCAGGTCACGGGTACGGTAGCGGATCACCGGCAGCGCCTCTTTCGTCAGCGTGGTAAACAGCAGTTCACCCTGCTCGCCGTCATTAAGCGGCGTGCCGTCGTTCGGGTTGACGATCTCCGGATAGAAATGATCTTCCCAGATGGTCGGACCATCAGCAGTTTCGATACACTCCATCGCCACGCCGGGGCCCATCACTTCAGAAAGACCATAAATATCCAGCGCTGTGATCCCTAGCCGTTTTTCAATCTCACGGCGCATGGCCTGCGTCCACGGCTCGGCGCCGAACACGCCCACACGAAGAGAACAGGTACTGGCATCGCCGCCCATCTGGCGTTCCAGTTCTTCAATCAGGTTAAGGCAGTAGGATGGCGTCACCATGATCATATCTGGCTGGAAATCCCGGATAAGCTGCGCCTGCTTCTCCGTCTGACCACCCGACATCGGGATCACCGTTGCGCCTAAACGTTCCGCACCGTAATGCGCGCCCAGACCGCCGGTAAACAACCCGTAACCATAGGCTACGTGAATTTTGTCTTTTGCACTGCCGCCCGCGGCGCGCAGGGAGCGGGCCACCAGATTGGCCCAGGTGTCGATATCATTTTGGGTATAACCCACCACCGTTGGCTTGCCGGTAGTGCCTGAGGAGGCGTGAATACGCACTACCTGCTCCATCGGTACGGCAAAGGTATCGAACGGATAGTTATCCCGCAGGTCCTGCTTGGTCGTGCACGGGAATTTACGGATATCCGCCAGCTCTTTGAAATCGTCAGGGTGAACGCCCGCTGCGTCAAACTTGCGTTTGTACATCGGTACGTTGTTATAGGCATGGTGCAGCGTCCATTTCAGACGCTCGGTCTGAAGGGCCTGTAATTCGTCAAGGGATGCTGTTTCGATCGGGTCAAGCTTTGTTGTATTTGTCATTGTAGGGTACTCACATTGTTATTCGCTCAAACACGCTCAAGGATCATGGCAATGCCCTGACCCACACCGATGCACATCGTACACAGCGCATAGCGTCCGTTGCGTCGATGCAATTCATTGCTTGCGGCCAGCGCCAGTCTGGCACCGCTCATCCCCAGCGGGTGGCCTAACGCAATAGCGCCCCCGTTCGGGTTAACGTGAGCGGCATCATCGGGTAACCCTAACTGACGCAGCACGCCCAGCGCCTGCGAAGCAAAAGCTTCGTTAAGCTCGATGACGTCCATATCGTTGATACTGAGTCCGGCTCGCTCCAGCACTTTGCGGGTGGCAGGTACCGGGCCTAAGCCCATCAGACGCGGTTCCACGCCTGCCGTCGCCATCGCCACAATACGCGTACGCGGGACTAATCCCTGCGTGAGCGCCATCTGTTCACTGGCGACGATCAGCGCCGCTGCGCCGTCGTTCACGCCAGAGGCATTCCCCGCCGTAACCACCCCATTTTTACGAAACGGTGTTTTCAGTCCGGCAAGCTGTTCAAGTGTCGTATCCGCCCGTGGATGTTCATCCACGCTACATTCCGTTACCGCGCCTTTTTTACCCGGCACCAGCACCGGCACAATCTCCTGCGCCAGAATACCGTTCTGCTGCGCCCTGGCGGTTCTCTGCTGGCTGCGTAGCGCAAAAGCGTCCTGATCGGCACGGCTGATATTTAACAATTCAGCTACATTCTCTGCCGTTTCCGGCATACTGTCAGTTCCGAAGTGCTGATGCATGAGCGGATTCACAAAACGCCAGCCGATGGTGGTATCAAAGATCTCTGCCTGACGCTGAAACGCGGCGGTGGCTTTCCCCATCACAAACGGCGCGCGGGACATGGACTCCACGCCGCCCGCCAGCAACAGATCGCCATCGCCTGCTTTAATAGCGCGGGCTGCAAAGCCAATCGCGTCCAGCCCCGAACCGCACAGGCGGTTAATGGTGGTGCCGGAAACCGTCTGCGGTAATCCTGCCAACAGGGACGACATGCGCGCCACGTTGCGGTTGTCTTCCCCCGCCTGGTTGGCGCAGCCGAGGATCACATCATCAATCCGCTCCAGATCAAGCTGCGGATAACGCGCCAGCAGCGCACGCAGCGGAACGGCCCCCAGATCGTCAGCGCGAACTGCGGAAAGTGCGCCGCCGTAACGCCCCACGGGGGTTCGTACGCCATCACAAATAAATGCATCACGCATCAGGCTTCTCCTGTCACACTGCCGCCAATGCGGTGCGATTTTCCGCGAAAAAGGGCGACGGTTTTCTGTTGTTGATTCTGAATTTCAATGTCATACACGCCGGTGAGTTTGCCCTGATGCTTTACCCGCGCGATGGCGGTCAGCGTATCCCCGGCAAAGCCCGGACGCAGAAAATCAATCGAGCAACCGGAGGCGACCGCCGCCAGCCCCTGGCTGTTGCAGGCGTAGGCAAAGGCGGTGTCCGCCAGCGAGAAAAGCTGTCCACCGTGACAGGTTTTATGGCCGTTAAGCATCTGTGGGGTGATGGTCATCGTCACCACCGCATAACCTTCGTCCATTTCAATGATGTCGATTCCCAGCGCCTGCGCGCAGGCGTCCTTTTCGTACATCGTGCGGGCGTTATGCCAGGCGTTAGGACTCATAGCTACTCTCCAGAAGCGCACGCTGGCGCAGCAGTGAACAGGGACGATAACGTTCTTCACCATAATGACGTTGCAGGTTCTCCAGCAGCGTCAGCAGACGTTGCCAGCCCAGACGCTCCCCCCAGGCAATCGGACCGCTCGGGTAGTTCACGCCGAGGCGCATGGCGGTATCAATATCCTTCTCGCTTGCCACCCCTTTTTGCAGGGCATCCAGCGCTTCGTTGGCAATCATCGCCAGCGTGCGCCAGACCAGCATGCCCGGATAATCGGCAATTTGTACGACCCGTTTGCCCTGCTGTTGCAGGTACCAGATGGCTTTCAACGTCGCGGTCTGCGGGTTGCTGGCTGCCGCCGCAATCACCGCCACATCGCGCTCAATACGGTCAACCATCACCACCGGACAGTTAAGGCGCAATGCCAGCGCCTGAGCGGTTTCACCCTGCGTTTCCATCAGGTACACATCGTCAATTTCAGTGACGCCGTCACTTTTCTTTTCGATGCGCATCGGACGATAACTGTCATCCACGGGCTCAACCCACTGCACGTCGGGTTTATCCCCTTGCCAGTCGTAAACGCCCTTTCCGCTTTTTTTACCGAGTCGCCCCGCCAGCACCAGCTCCTGCTGGACCAGCGAAGGCAGAAAACGGCGTTCCTGCCAGAAGGCGTTAAACACCGAACAGGTCACGGCAAAGTTAACGTCCTGACCAATCAAGTCTGTGAGTTCCAGTGGCCCCATCGGGAAACCGCCGCCTTCGCGCAGTGCGGCGTCAATCACTTCCGGCGCGGCCACATGTTCTTCCAGTGCGCGCCAGGCTTCAGAGTAGAACGGACGTGCAACGCGGTTCACGATGAACCCCGGCGTTGACTGGCAGCGAACGGGTTGTTTCCCCCAGTTGAGCGCCAGCTCGCACAGCGCATCGGCCACTTCCGGAGAGGTCGCCAGCCCGCTGACCACTTCCACCAGCTTCATTACCGGTGCCGGGTTAAAGAAATGCAGTCCCGCCACGCGCTCCGGGTGGTGCACGTCGGCCGCAATCGCGGTAACTGAAATAGACGAGGTGTTACTGGTCAGCACCGTCTGTGCCGGGCAGATCGCGGCCAGCTGTGCAAACAGCGCCTTTTTCACCTCCAGACGCTCAGAAGCCGCTTCAATCACCAGATCTGCCGCCGAGAGTGCCTCGATATCGGTCACTGGCAGCAGTCTGACCAGGATTTGGCTACCGGCATCTGCGGAGAGTTTTCCCCGCGTCACCCGGGAAGCCAGACGCTGGCGAATGCCGTCAATGGCGCGCGAGATCGCATCTGCGGAGATGTCGTATATCAGGACGTGGTGACCATGGCTGGCCGCGACTTCGGCAATTCCGGCACCCATCGTGCCGCTGCCAATCACGGCGACAGTGCGTATGTTCAACATCTTATTTCCCCGTAAAGTTCGGCGCGCGCTTTGCCAGGAAGGCGCTGACGCCCTCGCGGTAGTCGTCGCTGCGCCCGGCCAGGCGTTGATAGTCGCGCTCGAGATCGAGTTGCGCATCGAGGGTGTTGGTTTCCGCTGCGTTGATGGCCTGCTTGATCAGCCCCAGACCAAACGTCGGCTGTGAGGCAAAATGCAGCGCCATCTGCTGTGCCGTGGCGGAAAGCTGCTCGTCGTCCACCACCTGCCAGATCATCCCCCAGGCCTGCGCTTTTTCGGCGCTGAGTTTGTCCCCCAGTAGCGCCAGCCCCATGGCGCGAGCGCGTCCGGCAACGCGCGGCAGCAGCCAGGTGCCGCCGCAGTCCGGGACTAACCCAAGCTTGCTGAAGGCCATCACAAAGTTGGCGGAACGCGCCGCAATGACCATGTCGCATCCGAGCGCCAGCGTAGCCCCGGCACCGGCCGCCACGCCGTTGACCGCGCAGATGACCGGCTTCGGCAGTTTTGCCAGGCGGCGCACCAGCGGGTTGTAAAACGTCTCCACAGACATGCCCAGATCCGGCGCCGGGCCGTTGGGGTCAACATTGCGGTCATTCAGATCCTGACCGGCACAGAAACCGCGTCCTGCCCCTGTGATCAGCAGACAGCGGATGGTGTCATCACGCTCGGCCTGTTTCAGGCACTCCGAAAGCTGCTGATGCATCACGTCGTTAAAGCTGTTCAGACGCTCCGGGCGATTCAGCGTAATGGTCATTACGCCTTGCTCTACGTTACTCAGGATAAATTCCACAATTAGCGTCCTTTAAAGTCGGGGGTGCGTTTCTGTAAGAAGGCATTGATTCCTTCCCGGCGGTCTTCGGTCGCGGAAAGCAGCGTAAAAAGCTGACGTTCCTGTGCCAATCCTGCCTGCAATGGCACTTCCTGAGACTGGCGCAGCGCCTGTTTCGCGGCCTGCAATGCCAGCGGCGAATGACGCGCCATCAATGCCGCCTGCTTCAGGGCATACTCCAGCGTCAGGGAGACCGGGAACACATCGCTGACCAGCCCAGCACTCAGCGCCTGTTGCGCGGAGAGACTTTCCCCGGTCAGCACCATTTTGCTGGCGAGGGATTTACCCACGCTGCGAATGAGGCGCTGCGTGCCGCCCGCGCCAGGCATAATCCCGAGGGTGATTTCCGGCAGACCGAAACGCGCGTTATCCCCGGCGATCACCACGTCGCAGAGCAGTGCCAGTTCACATCCAGCCCCCAGCGCGAAGCCGTTCACGGCGGCAATCAGCGGTTTGTTAAATGCGTCTATCCGCTTCCACAGCTGCGGACGGATATCGTTCAACGTGGCCGGCAAGTCTTTATCTGCCATTTCGTTGAGATCCGCCCCGGCCGCGAAGCAACGCTCGTTGCCATAAATAACGCAGGCAGAAATGCCGCTATCACAGGCCGCCGCCTCAAGCTGTTCCGCAATCTGCGTCAGCAGCGAATTGTTGAGGGCGTTGCGTGCCGCCGGACGGTTCAGCGTCAGCTGCAACACGCGGCCATGGCGGGTGACAATCAGTTCGCTCATGCCATCCCCTTCGCGTCGAAATCGACGATCACGTCAGCGGTTAACGGCAGCGACTGACAGCTCAGCACATACCCGGCGGCCAGTTCGTCCGGCTCCAGGCTATAGTTGGTCACCATGTCCACTTTGCCGCGCAGCACTTTACATTTACAGGTGGCGCACACGCCGCCTTTACAGGCATACGGCAGATCCGCCCCCTGGCGCAGTGCGGCATCAAGAATACTTTCATCGTCCGCCGTCAGGGTGATTTCACGGTCACGGCCGTCCTGACGAACGGTGACTTTCTGCCCCTCCGCCTGCACGCTAACCGTGCGTTTAGCCGTAGAGCCTGGCGTATTAAAACGTTCCAGATGGATGGCTTTTTCCGGCATCCCCAGCGCTTTTAATGTGCTTTCGGCCTCATCCATCATCGCCGACGGACCGCAGATAAACGCTTCGTCGTACTGGCGGAAGTTGATCAGCGTTTTCGCCAGTGCCTGCAGTTTTTCCCCGTCAATACGACCATGGAGAAGATCGCTGTCCAGACGCTCCTGGCTGAAGATGGAGACCAGCTGCAGCCGCTGCGGGTATTTGTCTTTCAGGTCCGCCAGCGCCTGGCGGAACATCATGCTCTGGCTGCTGCGGTTGCCGTAAATCAGGGTGAAATGACTGTTCGGTTCGGTGGCAAGCGTTGCGGATAAAATCGCCAGCATCGGGGTGATCCCGGAGCCTGCGGCAATCGCCAGATAGTGTCCTTCACGTTCCGCCTGCGGCTGGTAGCCAAACTGGCCCTGAGGAACCATCACCTCCAGCGCCATACCCTGTTTAATCTGATCCCGGGCATAGCGGGAGAATCGTCCGCCCTCGATGGCTTTGACCGCCACGCTGATCTCACCCGGTGCGCTACTCCGGCAAATGGAGTAACAGCGGCGCAGTTCATCCCCGCCCAGTTTCGTTTTCAGGGTCAGGTGCTGCCCCGGACGAAAGCGGTACGCGTCCTGTAATTCCTGCGGCACCGCGAAGGTGATCGTTACCGCATCACGGGTTTCGGGTTCCACTTTTGCCACTGTTAATGAATGAAACGTTGTCATGGCAGCCTCAAATACATTTGAAATAATCGAAAGGCTCACGGCAGGTGTTGCAGCGATAGAGCGCTTTGCAGGCCGTTGAACCAAATTCACTGATAAGCGAGGTATCGGTGCTCGCACAGCGCGGACACGTCACCTCAGCGGGCGCATGGGCATGGCAGCTGTGGCCGACCGGCGGGCTGATGCCATATTCACGCAGACGCTCGCGGGCATCGGCGGTCATCCAGTCGGTGGTCCAGGCGGGTTCAAGCTGGAGCACAATATGAACCGGCGTAAACCCGTGTGCGGTCATCGTTTCGCGGATAGCACCCAGCAGGTGTTCCGTCGCCGGGCAACCTGAGTAGGTCGGCGTGAAGCCAATGACCCAGCCTTCACCTTGCGGTGCGACGCTTCGCACCATGCCCAGATCGGTGATGGTTAACACGGGCACTTCCGGGTCCGGGATCTGGCTTAACAGCGACCAGATCTGCGGGATCTCCGCAGGTGCAATCTCAGCAAAACGCTGCATCATGACCTCCGCTATTACCACTGTTGACCCGGGTACGCGCGCTGGAGATATTGCATTTCCGCCAGCATCGGGCCCAGATGTTCGGTATGTAGCCCTTTCTTGCCTCCGGTGCGATACGCCACTTCGTCGGGTACCTTCAGGTTGGCTTCTGCCAGGCCGGCAAACACTTCGCTTTCCCACGGCTGGCGCAAGGTGCGCGGGTCAACCGCCACGCCGGAGGCAATCAGCTCCAGCTCAACGTCATCGGCTTCGAACAGTTCGGCCGTAAAGCGCCACAGGTTATCGATGGCCTGCTGCATTTTTTGCGCGGAGGTTTCGGTGCCATCGCCCAGGCGCACCAGCCAGCCACGGCTAAAGCGCAGATGGTAGCGCGCCTCTTTAATGGCTTTTGCGGCAATGGCGGCAAGCTGACTGTCGCTGCTGTGTGCAAGGCGTTCATATAGCGCCACATTCCAGGCATCCATCAGGTACTGACGAGCAATCGTGTCGGCGAAGTTGCCGTTCGGCTGCTCCACCAGCAGTAAATTGCGGAGCTGACGCTCGTCACGCCCAAATGCCAGCGTGTCTTCATCGCCCTGACCTTCCAGCTCCGCGGCATAGGTCAGGAAATTGCGCGCCTGACCCAGCAGGTCGAGACCGATATTGGCCAGCGCGAGGTCGATCTCAAGCTCCGGTGCGTGACCGCACCAGGCGCCGAGACGCTGCGAAAGCACCAGACCGTTGTCGCCCAGACGAAGGGCATATGCAGTGACTGTTTTCATCCCCAACCTCACATATGCTCGATGCCATCAGGAATGGTGTAAAACGTCGGGTGGCGGTAGACCTTGCTTTCCGCCGGGTCGAAGAACTCGCCGCTCTCTTCCGGCTGGGAGGCGATAATCTCGCTCGCCTTGACCACCCAGATGGAGCACCCTTCGCTGCGGCGGGTATAAGCATCACGCGCATTTTCCAGCGCCATGCGATCGTCAGCGGCATGCAGACTTCCCACGTGACGGTGGGACAAACCTTGTTTGCTGCGTACGAACACTTCGTACAGCGGCCAGTAGACATTGCTCATCGTGATTCCTCTCAAGCCACTTTGCGGGCATGTTGTTTTTCTGCGTGCGCCAGTGCAGCTTCACGCACCCACGCCCCCTCTTCCCAGGCCTTGCGTTTGGCGGCCAGGCGTTCGTGGTTACAGATGCCACGCCCGTTAATCACCTCTTCAAATTCCTGCCAGTCGATCTCGCCGAAACGGTAATGACCGCTCTCGTCGTCAAAACGCAGGTCGGGATCGGGCACCGTCATGCCGAGCATCTCCACCTGGGGAATGGTGTTGTCGACAAAACGCTGGCGGAGTTCGTCATTGCCGAAGCGTTTGATTTTCCAGGCCAGGCTGCGGGCGCTGTTCGGCGAGTTGTCATCGTTCGGCCCAAACATCATCAGTGCCGGCCACCAGAAACGATTGATGGCGTCCTGCAGCATCTGGCGCTGGGCCTCGCTCCCCTGCGCCAGCGCCATGCAGGCTTCAAAGCCCTGACGCTGGTGGAAGCTCTCTTCTTTACAGATTTTCACCATTGCGCGGGCATACGGCCCATAAGAGGTCCGGCACAGCGCCACCTGGTTAACGATGGCTGCGCCGTCCACCAGCCAGCCGATCACGCCGATATCGGCCCAGCTCAGGGTTGGGTAGTTGAAAATGGAGGAGTATTTCATCTTGCCGTCGAGCATCTTCTGGTAGATGTCTTCCCGCGCGCAGCCCAGCGTTTCTGCCGCGCTATACAGGTACAAACCGTGTCCGGCTTCGTCCTGCACTTTAGCCAGCAGGATCGCTTTACGGCGCAACGTCGGTGCGCGGGTGATCCAGTTACCTTCGGGCAGCATGCCGACAATTTCGGAGTGCGCGTGCTGGCCAATCTGGCGGATCAGCGTCTTGCGGTAGGCCTCAGGCATCCAGTCCTGGGGCTCTATCGCCGTCTCCTGCGCTATGCGCTGCTCAAACCGTTGTTCTTGCGTCACGTCATCACCTTTATGATTCGTTAGTTTGCAATTTAAAGCGAAATGTTGAATCACTTTGTTTTTTAAAAGTTACACAAAGGTTAAATATAACCCCAAGAATTGTTTCCTGGTTTTGTGATGCCGCTCGCAAGGCTTTTACAGCACACCCTAACATTCGGGCGTTTGCGCACTGCACTTCATCAGTGCCGGATCACAATGTTAACAAATCATTAAAACTCAGCTTGATTTTTATGATTCACGATCAAACTATTAATGGTGAATTTTCGTAACATTTGGAGATAAGCGATGCAGCAGTTAGCCAGCTTCTTGTCCGGTACCTGGCAGTCTGGCCGGGGCCGCGAACGCACTATTCATCACGCCATCACTGGCGAAGCGCTGTGGAGCGTGACCAGCGAAGGGCTGGATATGGCGGCCGCCCGTCGCTATGCCATTGAGCACGGCGGCGAAGCACTTCACAAAATGACCTTTATCGAACGTGCTGCCATGCTGAAGGCGGTGGCGAAACATCTGCTTAGTCACAAAGAGACGTTTTATGCCCTGTCCGCCCAGACCGGGGCGACAAAGGCAGACAGCTGGGTGGATATTGAAGGCGGTATCGGTACCCTCTTCACCTATGCCAGCCTGGGCAGCCGCGAACTGCCGGATGACACACTGTGGCCTGAGGATGAGTTGATCCCTCTGTCGAAGGAAGGTGGTTTTGCCGCACGCCATGTCCTGACGTCAAAATCAGGCGTGGCGGTCCATATCAACGCTTTTAACTTCCCGTGCTGGGGCATGCTGGAAAAACTGGCACCCACCTGGCTCGCCGGGATGCCTGCCATCATCAAACCCGCTACCGCCACAGCGCAGGTGACCCAGGCGATGGTGAAATCCATTATCGACAGCGGCTTGGTACCGGACGGCGCCATCAGTCTAATCTGCGGTGGCGCAGGGGATCTGCTGAATCATCTCGACAGCCAGGACGTGGTGACGTTTACCGGCTCCGCCAGTACCGGGCAAAGCCTGCGCGTGCACCCGAATATTGTGGCGAATTCCATTCCCTTCACCATGGAAGCTGACTCCCTGAACTGCTGCGTACTCGGGGAAGACGTTACGCCAGACCAGCCAGAATTTGCCCTGTTCATTCGGGAAGTGGTCCGTGAAATGACCGCCAAAGCCGGACAGAAATGTACGGCCATTCGCCGGATTATCGTCCCGCAAAGCCAGCTCGATGCCGTCAGTCAGGCGCTGATTGCGCGTCTTGAAAAAGTCGTGGTGGGTGACCCGGCGCATGAAGGGGTGAAAATGGGCGCGCTGGTGAACAGCGAACAGCGTGCGGACGTTCAGGAGAAAGTGGATCAGCTGGTTGCCGCAGGCTGTGAAATCCGCCTAGGGGGCAAAGCGGATTTGCAGGCTACTGGTGCCTTCTTCCCACCGACCCTGCTTTTCTGTCCGCAGTCGGATGAAACACCGGCAGTTCACGCGACTGAAGCCTTTGGTCCGGTTGCGACCCTGATGCCGTATCGCAATGCAGCCCACGCGATGCAGCTTGCCCGCGCGGGCGGTGGAAGCCTGGCCGGGACGCTGGTCACTGCGGATCTGGCAACCGCCCGCCAGTTTATTGCCGGCGCGGCACGCGCTCACGGACGTATTCAGGTCCTCAATGAGGAATCCTCGAAAGAGTCTACCGGCCACGGTTCTCCGCTTCCTCAACTGGTCCACGGTGGTCCAGGTCGCGCGGGCGGCGGTGAAGAGCTGGGTGGCCTGCGCGCAGTGAAGCACTATCTGCAGCGCACCGCCATTCAGGGCAGTCCATCCATGCTGGCTGCCATTGGCAAACAGTGGGTGCGCGGTGCTGACGTGCAGGAAGATCGCGTTCATCCGTTCCGTAAATACTTCGAGGAGTTGCAGCCGGGCGACAGCCTGCTGACGCCGCGTCGTACGCTCACAGAAGCGGATATCGTGAACTTTGCCTGCCTGAGCGGCGATCACTTTTACGCGCACATGGACAAGATTGGCGCGGCAGAGTCAATCTTTGGCGAACGCGTGGTCCACGGTTATTTCCTGATTTCCGCCGCAGCAGGATTGTTCGTTGATGCGGGTGTCGGGCCGGTGATTGCCAACTACGGCATGGAAAACCTGCGCTTTATCGAGCCGGTTAAACCGGGCGATACCATTCAGGTGCGCCTGACCTGCAAACGTAAAACGCTGAAGAAACAACGCACCGCCGAGGAAAAACCGACGGGCGTGGTGGAGTGGGCCGTTGAGATTTTTAACCAGCATCAGCAGGCCGTGGCGCTCTACTCCATTCTGACGCTGGTGGCGCGCCAGCAGGGTGACGCCTGACACTTTTCTCTCTCGCACGTTGACCGGGGTGTGATGCCACCCCGGTCTTTTTTTAACCTGGCAAGACTGACAAATAATCTGGCAGATGCAGGCAAACGCTTTTCTCAGGCGCCTGTCAGGATAAGGCTGTCACCACACAATAAACACAACAAGATGAGGTCTACGATGGGAAGCAATTCTTCTTTTTCTGCCCGTAGAACGGCACTGGCTATGGCTGTTGCGCTGTGTTGCGCCTGGCAATCCCCTGTTTTCGCTCACGGCAGCGAGGCGCACATGGTCCCGATGGACAAAACGCTGCAGGACTTTGGCGCGGTTGTCCAGTGGGATGATTACGCACAACTGTTCACCATCGCGAAAGACGGTGCTTTTGTGAAGGTCAAACCGGGGGCGAAAACCGCTATCGTCAACGGTAAAACCCTCAAGCTGCAGGTACCGGTGGTGATGAAAGGCAAAAAGGCCTTTATCTCTGACACCTTCATCAACGACGTTTTCCAGTCCGGCCTCGACCAGACTTTCCAGGTTGAAAAACGCCCTCACCCGTTAAACGCGCTAACGGCTGACGAAATCAAACAAGCCGTAGAGATCGTCAAAACCTCTGCGGATTTCAAACCGAATACCCGTTTTACCCAGATTGCCCTTGCTGAGCCAGATAAGACCAAAGTGTGGGACTTTGTGCTTAACGGTACGGCAGTGGATTCTCCCCGCCAGGCGAACGTGGTTATGCTCGACGGGAAGCACGTTATCGAAAGCCGGGTGGATCTGAAGGACAAAAAGATCCTGAGCTGGGAACCCGTAAAAGACGCACACGGCATGGTGCTGCTGGATGACTTCACCGCGGTTCAGCAGATCATCAACGAGAGCACTGAGTTTGCAGAGGTGCTTAAAAAACACGGTATCACCGATACGAAGAAAGTGATTACCACGCCGCTGACCGTCGGCTATTTCGACGGTAAAGACGGCCTGAAGCAGGAAGATCGCCTGCTGAAAGTGGTCAGCTACCTGGACGTCGGTGACGGTAACTACTGGGCGCATCCGATTGAAAACCTGGTGGCCGTAGTCGATCTTGAGCAGAAAAAAATCCAGAAAATTGAAGAAGGCGCTGTTATTCCGGTTCCCATGGCTCCGCGTCCGTATGACGGCCGTGACCGTATCGAAACAGCGAAAAAGCCCCTTGAGATCGTCGAGCCAGAAGGCAAGAACTACACCATTACCGGTGATATGGTGCACTGGCAGAACTGGGATTTCCACCTGAGCCTGGATTCCCGCGTCGGCCCGATGATTTCGACTGTGACGTACAACGATAACGGCAAAAAGCGCCAGGTTATGTATCAGGGCTCCTTAGGTGGCATGATCGTCCCTTACGGCGACCCGGACGTGGGCTGGTATTTCAAAGCCTATCTGGATTCCGGCGACTATGGCATGGGCACCCTGACCTCTTCGCTGGTACGGGGGAAAGACGTGCCGTCTAACGCCGTGATGCTCAATGAAACGATCCCGGATTACACCGGTGCGCCAATGGAGATCCCGCGCGCAATCGCCATTTTCGAACGCTACGCCGGGCCGGAATACAAACACCAGGAGATGGGACAGCCAAACGTCAGCACCGAGCGTCGTGAACTGGTGGTACGTTGGGTGAGTACTGTCGGTAACTACGATTACATCTTCGACTGGGTATTCCATGAAAATGGCACCATTGGAATTGATGCTGGTGCGACGGGTATCGAAGCGGTGAAAGGCGTACTGGCGAAAACCATGCATGACGCCACCGCGAAAGACGACACCAAATACGGCACACTGATCGATCACAACATCGTGGGTACCACCCACCAGCATATCTATAACTTCCGTCTTGATATGGATGTGGATGGCATCAACAATAAACTGGTAGCGATGGATCCGGAGGTTAAACCGAACACCGCCGGTGGCCCGCGCACCAGTACCATGCAGATCAATCAGTACGACATTGATACCGAGCAGCAGGCAGCACAGAAATTCGACCCGGGCACCATTCGCTTGTTAAGCAATACCAGCAAAGAGAACCGCATGGGCAACCCGGTCTCGTACCAGATTATCCCTTACGCGGGCGGTACACACCCGGTAGCGACGGGCGCGAAGTTTGCCCCGGACGAGTGGATTTACCACCGGCTGAGCTTTATGGATAAGCAGCTGTGGGTCACCCGTTACCATCCTGATGAGTTGTACCCGGAAGGGAAATTTCCTAACCGTTCCATCCACGATACGGGCCTGGGGCAGTACAGCAAAGATAATGAGTCACTGAATAACCAGGATGACGTCGTCTGGATGACCACAGGGACAACCCACGTCGCCCGTGCCGAAGAGTGGCCGATCATGCCGACGGAATGGGTACATACTCTGCTTAAACCGTGGAACTTCTTTGACGAGACCCCCACCCTGGGGAAGAAAAAAGACGCTAAATAACATACCGGGCGCAACGCCCGGTTTTTTATTCATTCACTTGCTGAATACCTCTTCCCGATTATAGTTATTCATGCCCTCTTTATTTCCACTGCATCTCTTGAATCACTTTCAGCCAGGACACGACGTTTCTACGTAAGCCGTAATACATCACTGAGAGGTTTTAGGATGAAATTTAATTTGATTGTCAGGAGCCTGGCGTTAGCAGGTTTTTTTATTTCCGTCAGTTCTTCATTTGCCGCTGAAGCGCCAAAAGATGCTACAGCAGCAACTCAACAGGCCAATAATGCCCTTTTTAATCAACTCCCTTTCTCTGACAAAACCGATTTTACCGACGCGCATAAAGGTTTTATTGCCCCTCTCCCTCAGGAGGTTATCAAAGGGGAACAAGGGAATGTTATCTGGGATCCGCAGCAATATTCGTTTATTAAAGAAGGCGATAAAGCGCCTGATTCCGTCAACCCAAGCTTATGGCGTCAATCACAGCTGATTAATATTAGCGGCCTGTTTGAAGTCACCGACGGGGTATACCAGATCCGTAACCTCGACCTGTCAAATATGACGATTATTGAAGGTAAAGCGGGAATAACGGTCGTTGATCCGCTGGTATCCGCCGAAACCGCTAAAGTCGGGATGGACCTGTATTTTAAACATCGCGGGAAAAAACCGGTCGTGGCTGTTATCTATACCCACAGCCATGTCGACCACTATGGTGGCGTGCGCGGCGTGGTAGATGAAGCCGATGTAAAAGCTGGTAAGGTAAAAATTTACGCCCCGTCCGGTTTTATGGAAGCCGCAGTAGCGGAAAATATCATGGCGGGTAACGTCATGAGCCGCCGCGCCAGTTATATGTACGGCAACCTGCTTAAGCCCGATGCGAAAGGACAAGTTGGTGCAGGCTTGGGTACAACGACCTCTGCCGGTACGGTTACGCTTATCGCTCCGACCAATATCATAGAAAAAGATGGCCAGAAAGAGGTCATTGACGGCCTGACCTATGATTTTATGCTGGCGCCGGGCTCTGAAGCACCATCAGAGATGCTCTGGTTCATCGAAGAGAAAAAACTGATCGAATCAGCAGAAGATGTCACCCACACGCTGCATAACACTTACTCCCTGCGCGGCGCGAAAATTCGCGAGCCGTTACCGTGGTCGAAATACATTAACCAGGCGATCGTACGCTGGGGCGACAAAGCCGAAATTATTATGGCGCAACACCACTGGCCAACCTGGGGTAACGAAAATGTGGTCAATCTGTTGAAGAGCCAGCGCGATCTTTATCGTTACATCAACGACCAGACACTACGTATGGCGAACGAAGGCCAGACGCGTGATGAGATCGCCGCCAACTTTAAGCTCCCGGATTCGCTGGCGCACACCTGGGCTAACCGGGGCTACTATGGCTCCGTCAGCCATGACGTGAAAGCCACCTATGTCCTCTATCTTGGCTGGTTCGATGGCAACCCAGCGACGCTGGATGAACTGCCACCTGAAGAGGGAGCGAAGAAATTCGTTGAGTACATGGGTGGTGCTGACGCCATCCTGAACAAAGCCAAAACGGACTTTGACCAGGGGAATTATCGCTGGGTTGCACAGGTCGTGAGCAAAGTGGTCTTTGCCGATCCGAATAATCAGGCGGCACGTAACCTGGAAGCAGATGCGCTGGAGCAGCTCGGTTATCAGGCCGAATCTGGCCCGTGGCGTAACTTCTACCTGACCGGTGCTCAAGAGCTGCGTAACGGCGTGGTGAAAGGCCCGACACCGAATACCGCCAGCCCGGATACCGTGCGGGCAATGACGCCAGAGATGTTCTTCGACTATCTGGCTGTGCATATCAATGGCGAAAAAGCCGGTACTGCCAAATCCGTGTTCAACATTGATTTAGGCAGCGATGGCGGAAAGTATAAACTTGAGCTGGAAAACGGCGTGTTGAACCATACGGCTAACGCCGAGGCGAAGGACGCTGACGCCACGCTGACCCTGAACCGTGATACGCTGAACAAAATTATCCTGAAAGAAGTGACGCTGAAACAGGCGCAGGATAGCGGCGATATTAAGATCACCGGCGATAGCGCGAAGCTGGATGCGATGCTGGGCTATATGGATAAATTTGAATTCTGGTTTAACATTGTGACACCGTAACACATCACCTGATGGGCGGTAACCCCGCCCATTTTTCTCCCGCTCCTTTCGATACGGAAATCCCCCTTGATAGAAAAAAGACGCAATACACCACCCGAGCTAGCCACCTGGCCCACCCGAAAATCCATGGTGCACCATGGCCTGTCGATGAATCTACCGTGGCTGGCTTTCGTGAACGTGAGCTTTGCGCTGATGCTCCTGCTGCGCAACGTCTTGTTCGGTAACATCGACAGCCAGGTCGGTGCAACGAAATACCTTACGATGATGGTCGATACATCAATGCTGGGGGTCATTATCCTATCAACCGCGCTGATGGTTATGGCCTGGCGACGTATCGTCGGGATCAGTGTCGTGCTGTTTATCTGCAGCCTGCTGTGGTCACTGTGTAGTTATTTGTTGATCACGGTTGTTCAGCTTCCTCACGCCTGGCCAATCTTCGTGATTCTGTTGCTCGCGGGAATGACCGCGCTCTATTTTCACCCGTCGGGGCTGCTCTCTTTTGTCCTGCCGCTCTGGATCGCCCTGCCGTCTGCAAGCATCGCCCTGAACCAGAGCGTTAACCTGCGCTTTGCCGTGATCTGGGTGGTATTCACCCTGATCCTGATTTGCGGGCGCTTTATCCTCCTGAACTGGTTCGAAGAAGCCTGGCGACGTAACCAGCAGAATCAGCGACTCATTCTGCGGCTGGACGCGCTGGCACATCTGGATGCGTTAACCCAGACGGCAAACCGCCGGGCCATGGAAACCGTGCTGGAAAACGCGGTTGATCAGAAAAAAGCCTTCTCGCTGATTATGCTGGATGTCGACTATTTCAAACTTTACAACGACACTTATGGCCACCAGGCGGGTGACGACTGCCTGGCGCAGGTAGCGCAGGTGCTGAAAAAATCAGTACGTACACCTCACGACGTTGTTTCTCGCTACGGTGGCGAAGAGTTTGTAGTGATCCTGTTTGACTGTCCGGAGAACATGGCAGAACAGGTTGCTATACGCATTCAGGAGGGGTTGTATTCAGCCGCGATACCGCACAGTGGCTCGAAGGTTAGCGGGGTTGTCACCGCCAGCATGGGGATTGCGGGAATGGAGGACGGTCTGGCGGGTCCCGAGATCATCGCCCGGGCTGACGCGGCGCTGTATCGGGCGAAAGAGGCCGGGCGGGATCGGTGGTCCCGTTAATAAAGCCGGGTGAGGCGTAGCCGCCACCCGGCTTGTTTTTTAATACCGCACGCACACCGACTTCGTTTCGCACCAGCCGTCCAGCCAGTCCGGGCCAAAGTCACGTCCGGTGCCAGACTGTTTCATCCCGCCGAACGGCAGGTTAGCGTCGATTAGCGTATGGCTGTTTACCCAGACGGTACCCGCCTGCAGCCTGTCGGTATATTCCAGCGCCTTGCTGATATTCTGCGTCCAGACGCTGGCCGTCAGGCCATACTCGGTGTCGTTTGCCAGCTGGAGCGCCTCTTCACCATCGGCCACTCGCACCAGGTTGACCACCGGGCCAAATACCTCTTCACGAGTGAGCCTCAGCGCGGCATCCGGGTTCACCACCAGCGTAGGTGAAACGTAATAGCCTTTACCTTCCGGCCCACGGTTACCGGCGATCAGTTCCGCATGACGGGACTTCGCTTCATCGAGGAAAGTCTGTACCTTGTCGCAATGCGCACGCGAAACCAGCGGGTTAATAAAGGCTTCCGGCGACATGCCCGGCCCGACGCTCAGCGATTTCACCGCCTGTTCAAACCCGCTGACCAGCGTGTCAAACAGCGGCGCTTCAATATAGATGCGGGAGCTCGCCGCACAGACCTGTCCCTGGTTCAGGAAGCTGCCGGTCATCAGGCCTTCAATCACCCAGGCAGGGTCGGCATCTTTCAACACGATGGCAGGGTTTTTCCCGCCCAGTTCCAGGGTCACCCCGGTTAACGTGTCCGCCGCCGTGCGGGCAATTTGCTTACCCGTTGCCGTTGAACCGGTAAAACTCACTTTCGCAATGTGCGGATGCGAGGTCAACGCTGCGCCACACACCGCGCCGCTACCGGTTACGACGTTGAACACCCCGTCCGGGATGCCCGCTTCGCTGGCCAGCTCCGCCACGCGCAGCATGGTCAGCGGCGTGGTTTCTGACGGTTTAATCACAATGGAACAGCCCGCGGCCAGCGCAGGCATCACTTTCCACATCCCGATCATCAGCGGGAAGTTCCAGGGTACAATCCCGGCCACCACGCCAACCGGCTCTTTGCGCGTCCACGCCTGATAGCGGGCCCCCTGTGGCAATGGGATAGAGAGATCCAGCGTTTTGCCAGCGATCTTCGTGGTCAACCCGGCGGTATAGCGCATCCAGTTCAGGGTGCAGCCAACTTCAAAAGCGCGGGAAATGTTAATGGATTTGCCCTGCTCCAGCGTTTCAAGCTGAGCCAGCTCCTCACTGTGCTGCTCAACCAGATCGGCAAAATGGAGCAAGATCCGCTCGCGTTCCGCCGGTAATTTTCCGGCCCAGCTGCGGGCAACAAACGCGCGCCAGCCGGACATCACGGCGCGGTCAACATCGTCAACGCTGGCATCGGCAGTCGAGGCAATCACCTCGCCCGTGGCCGGGTTGTAGACATTCAGCCGTTTTTCACTGTCTGATGCGGCCTGACGCCCTTCGATCCACAGGCCATGATGTCGGTCTAGAAACTGCTGCACAGCAGGTAGGATTGCCACCAGTGATTCAGACATAGGGTACTCCTTCGTTATTATTCGTCGGGTGTTGATCCAGTCTAAGAGGGGTTTCGCATTCTCGCTTTTGTCTGTGTGACATTCGCTTTGCCACCTGTGACAGGCTCCGCAAATCGTGATAATTCCGCCTTATATCACTGTTCCCGGTGAGTGTTCTTTCCTATAGTCAGCCTCATAGCTCTGACAAAATGCAACACAAATGCAACAATGCGAAAACGTTGACGGCGCAGTGAGAGAAACGATGGCGTGTGCAAGCGAGCAGGAACAGTATCAGCAGTGGCTGGCGCAAATTAACCAGGTTTGCGGGCGCTTTAACGCGCGTCCTCTGGAGGGAAAATTCTTCGGTGAACTGGAAACCAGCTACGCGCGCAGCCTGAAGCTCAGTACCGTTACCGCAGGCGGCGTGAATCTGTTCCGCTCCCGTCAGGAGATCGCTCAGAGTAATGATGCCTGGTTCTATACCGTGTTCCAGCTTGAAGGCAGCGCAGAAATTGAGCAGGATGACCGGCGCTCTGTGCTAAAAACCGGTGATATCACGCTGCTTGACGCATCCCGCCCCTGCTCAATCAACTGGCAGGAAAAATCCCGTCAGATTTCGCTGCTGGTACCCCGTCAGATCATTGAGCAGCAGTGTCGGTTTCAGGAGATCAACTGCGCGCTCACCCTTTCCCGTTCGTTGCCAACGGTACAGCTGAGTCATCGTCTGTTAATGGACAGTATGAACAATGCCGATCTGAGTGACCGGGAGAGTGAAGCCGCGCTCGAAGCGATGGTCTGCCTGCTGCGCCCCGCTTTCCAGCAGCGCGAGTTGATTCAGCCGCGTAAGGAACGTCAGTTCCAGCATGTGGTGGCGCTGATCGACGATCATATTCAGTCCGAATCTCTGCGCCCGGAATGGATTGCCGCCGAGAGCGGTATGTCCGTGCGCAGCCTCTACCGCATGTTTGCCGAGAAAGGGCTGGTGGTGGCGCAGTACATTAAAAACCGTCGTCTGGATCTGTGCGCGCAGGTGTTGCGTTCTACCAGTGATGACGAAAAGCTGGCGGGGATTGGCTACAGCTGGGGATTTACCGACCATAGCCATTTTTCGACGGCGTTTAAGCAGCGTTTTGGCGTCTCGCCAGGTGAATACCGCAAGCGCTACCGCTAACTATTTTTTCAGCCATTTTCCGTTAATGCCCTTCACATACTCGCCGGGTTGAGCACGGGCAACCAGTTTTTGTCCCGCCATTTTCGCCACTTCATCGACCGGTAAATTATTGCTGTCAGCCAGCTTCTGGTAGTTTTCCGTGCGCGCCGCATTGATACGGTTAACCAGCGCCAGCGTTTCCGCATCCTGTTGGATCGGGGCAAGATACCCGCTCAGGGTTTCCCCTACGCGCCCCTGCGCCCGGGCATCATTTAAGGTGAGCGCGGCCGCCTGCACGTTCATCCCCAGTGCCAGTAAAATCAGAGCTAATCGTTTCATGGCGTCCTCAGAACAGATCGCTGCGCGATTTCAGCAGAGTTTCAACGTCTTTATCGACCTTAATGTGGATCTCATGTTCGATTTTGACATTCATATTGATGGTAATCGGCTCTTTCGGTGCCGCGACTTCAATGCGCGGCGTACAGCCACTCAGTAGCGCGACAACGGCAACGGTGAGTACACCAGCCATCTTTTTCATTGTTGTTCCTCACTTTCCTTGCCAGTCGAACTGCGGGGACCGGGTATCGCCGCGTGTTGCTCAAACCAGGTTTGCAGGTTGTCTCCAAAACGCAGGCTGCGCCAGAGGGTAAAGACATTCTCGTCATGGGTATAGTTCAGGTTGACGGTGCTGCTTTTGCCATCGACACGGCTGGTCCCCTTGATGGTGGCCTGCATGGTTAATTGCCCCAGGTTATCTAAATTGATTCTCGTCCACGAACGCGAAATTTCCATATAGCGGAGCCAGTTAATCGCGGCGCCCGCGACCATATTATCGTTCACAATGGCATCTGCAGTATCTTTGTCGATACGCAGCGTCATGGGCCCGGGGTTGCTCAGCCAGCCATCTTTGATGATCCATTTTTCATTGTCCAGCCAGAACGGTAGCGCCCCGCTGACCGGCCCCGACATGGCAAACTGTTTCGGATTGACGGCGCTAATCAGCTCGCTGGAAGAGATATTGTCTACGCGCAGCAAGGCCGGATCGTGTTGCGGCATTCTCAGCTGCTGCATGGTGATTTTCCCGCCGAGGGTTTCCACCTTCACGTTGGTGAGCAGGAGCGGGTTTTCCTCGGTCCATGGGTAGTCCCCCTGGAGGTCCGCCGTAATATTTCGCGCGGTCACCAGGTTTTCCACTTCATCTATGCGCAACGTTACCGGGCCTCGCGTGCCCAGGGACCAGGTCCCTTCGCTGAAGCGGAACGGCAGCACAAAATCGACGCCGTTGACCTGGTTATCAGGCATCCAGGCGCTGCCGGATTTCAGCACGCCGTGCCCACCGGCTTCAAAGCCCTGATCGGCCGCCGCCGAGAAGGCGACCTGCGCATAGAGTTCCCCGTCACGCAGCGTCATTTTCCAGTCCGGTGGTATCAGCGGCTGAAATACGGTAAGCGACTGTTTCGGCCACCAGGCCTGCCCGCGAAGACGTTCCCCATCCCATCGACCATTTACCTGTACCGGGCCAATTTTGTCTGCATGGAGGTCGCCCTTGAACTGGAAAATCGTTGGGTCTGTTCCGTCGACGCTAAAGGTCAGTACTGAGGGCGGTAACACGCTCCCGCCGGAGAAGCGGGTTTGTCCCGCATTGAGCGCCAGCGCGCCGCTGAAGGTGGGTTTTTCGGGGTCACGGAACCAGCGCACCGGTTGATCCAGCACCAGACGCGGCTTGCTGACTTCCATCGTACCGTACTGAAGTTTGTCAAAACCGGTGGAGAGCGCAGTTAGCTCAATGAGGTTGTCACGCCATTCGCCTTTCCCGGCGACATCCCAGCGCGCATTCATCGGCGTAAAGCCCCCTTTTCCCCAGTAGCGCCACTGCCACAGACCGTTGTCGGGTAAAAAGTCGTTGGCCTGGCCGTCCAGGTGGAGCTCAAAATCGCCCATTTCGTTTTCATGGGCCCGCAGAATGGCCTGCAAACGGCCATCAACACCCTTTTGCGTGAGCTTGACGCCCGCCAGTGGCCAGCGAATTTCATCAATATTGAGGGAGTTAATAATGCGTCCGCGTGAACGAAGCAGCGCCCCCGGCTCAAAAGAAAGCTGAGGTTCATAAAGGCTTCCGGTCAGTTTTGCCGGCAGTCTGGCGTAGAGAATAAGGTCGTTTTGTTTCGCCTCACCGCTCAGATACAGCGGCATGTCGCTGTTTTCCATACTGAGCCTGCCCGGCCCAAGGTTCAGAACCGCGTTGCCTTTCCCTGCATCACCTTGGGTAAGCACATTGAGACGTCCGGACAAGGTAGCTTTCTCCAGTCCCTGCTGCCAGTTGTCGACTCGCAGGCCAACTCGCCCGCTCAGCGGCATACCGGAGAGGTCCCAGTTCCAGCGTCCGTCACTGATATTCAGCTGTTCTGCCGTGATCTGCCACGGGAGGTCGAGCAGCGGGTCGGGGTTATCGCGCGCCATCACCACCAGTTGTCCCTGATTTTCCTCCCAGTCCAGATCGGCATCGACCAATGAGGTGAGCTGTGGCACGTTAAAGGTCGCGACCGCGTGCCCTTTAACCGGTACCCCATCGGGAACCAGCGGCAGAGTGAACTCGCCCACCAGTTTTATGGGCTGAGGCCGGTCGGGAAGCTGTACATCGAACTGGCTGACGGAGAGCAACTGTCCACGAAGTTTCCCTTTAATGCTGACCTGCTCGCCTTTATAGGTAATCTCCTGGCTGGCTGGCGTCAGCGAGGCATAAAGCTCGCCCTGCCATTGTTGCCAGGGCGAGAGCGTCAGGCGATGAACGGTAAGCCAGGTCTTCGGTAAAACCGCCTGCCACTGTGCCAGCGTTTTGGGCGCAACCGTTGAGGGTGCAGACTGAGGGATTTTGCTTAAACACGCGGAATTAAGCTCGAGCGCACCGATATCCAGTTCCCAGCGACTGGGACGTGACAGCGTCACGTTATCGACCCGGGCAATCTCACAGTCTTCAACCAGATAGCGAACGTCGGGAATGACCAGTGCGTGACGGGTGATTTTGGGGCTTTGTTCAAAGGCGATACGTGTCCCGACGGGTAGCCAGATACCGGCAAGCGTTGGAACCCACTGGGCGAGCGTCATCAGCAGCGTCAGCGGCAAGAGGATGAACAGCAGTAAAAGCGCAATTGCGGCTTTGTATTTACCCTTCATGGGCAGTTAATATCCTGATTTAGCGAAAGAATTAAGCCGACATTGCCGATCATTGTCGCATGTTTAGCCAGTCAGTTGAAGGGAATGCCATTTTTAAGGATAGATGCTCTAGAATAATTGATAGAACTTATTGAATTCAATAATATTTCAAAAATTGTAAGATAATTTTAATCATGCTAACGTGAATGCAAAATCACTGGAGAAAGTCTTATGAAACTCGCGGTATATAGCACAAAGCAGTACGACAAAAAGTATCTGCAACATGTTAACGAGGCTTACGGGTTTGAGCTTGAATTTTTCGACTTTCTGCTGTCCGAAAAAACCGCCAAAACGGCGCACGGCTGCGAAGGCGTCTGCATTTTTGTGAACGATGACGGCAGTCGTCCGGTGCTGGAAGAGTTGAAAAAACAGGGGGTGAAATACATCGCCCTGCGCTGCGCGGGTTTTAACAACGTTGACCTCGACGCGGCGAAAGAGCTGGGCCTGAAGGTGGTTCGCGTGCCGGCGTACTCACCGGAAGCGGTCGCGGAACATGCGATTGGCATGATGATGTCGCTCAACCGTCGTATTCACCGCGCTTATCAGCGCACCCGTGATGCTAACTTCTCGCTGGAAGGACTGACCGGCTTTACCATGTACGGCAAAACCGCCGGCGTGATCGGCACCGGTAAAATTGGCGTCGCCGCCCTGCGCATTCTGAAAGGCTTCGGCATGCGTCTGCTGGCATTTGATCCCTACCCAAGCGCTGCGGCGCTGGAATTAGGCGTCGAATACGTCGACCTGCCAACCCTGTTCTCACAGTCTGACGTGATCTCCCTGCACTGCCCGCTGACGCCGGAAAACTACCACCTGCTGAACCAGGCGGCATTTGACCAGATGAAAGATGGCGTGATGATCATCAACACCAGCCGCGGTGGGTTGGTTGACTCTCAGGCCGCCATCGAAGCGCTGAAAACGCAGAAGATTGGCGCGCTGGGGATGGACGTGTATGAAAACGAGCGCGATCTGTTCTTTGAAGACAAGTCTAATGATGTGATCCAGGACGACGTGTTCCGCCGCCTGTCTGCCTGTCATAACGTGCTGTTTACCGGACACCAGGCGTTTCTGACTGCCGAAGCGCTGATCAGCATTTCGGAAACCACGCTGGGGAATCTACTGCAGCTGGAAAAGGGCGAAGCGTGCCCTAACGAACTGGCATAAGCCTAGCGCCGGGTGGCGGCTATGCCCCACCCGGCGAACTGTCAGTTTCCCATGTCCGATGAGCACAGCGCCACCACAGCAGGACGGCCACCAGGGCAATCGCGCTCAGTACGCTGAACGCCGTCGCAAAAGAGTAATGACCGGCGATCGTACCGGTTAACGCCGGACTCATGGATGCCCCAATCCCCTGCATCAGCATCACCACGCTTTGCCCGGCATTGACGTGCCCGCTTCCGCGCAGCAGCACCACAATAAACGACGGTACCACGACACCCAGGATCCCGGCTGCCAGTCCGTCGAGGATTTGTACCGGTATCATCATTAACGGCGCGTCCGTAGATGCCGCCAGCGCCGCGCGCACCGGCATAACCAGCAGCGCCAGCATAATTAAGCGCCAGTAGCCGTAGTGTTCTATGCGGTGTGCGACCCAGATGGCAACGGGGATCATCACGGCCTGTGAGATGATGACGGTACCCGCCGCATACAAACCGGGGTTAATCGATGCAGGTGCCGCTGCAACTCTCATGCTCAACATCGGCAGCAGCGCGGCGTTTGCCAGGTGGAACAGCAGCAGCGTCAGCCCGGTCACAAACAGCGCACGGTTTTTCATCAGCACCGCAAAGCCGGGAACCGGCAGGCTCGCCTGAGATGACAGTCCGCGCGCGGCGTTGTTGTCGATATCGCCGTGGCGAATGGCAAGCAGCGCGCAGAGCGTGAGCAGCGTCGTGCAGGTCATCAGCAGGAAGATCCCGCCCACGCCCCAGTACCAGGCAATGCCGCCTGCAATCAGTGCAGTGACAAAGTTGCCGCCGTGATTGAACGCCTCATTTCTGCCCATCTGCGCACTGAACCCGCCCTGGCCGGTCAGCCCCAGCGTTATACCGGCGATCAGCGGCCCCACAAATGCCGCACTGATACCGCTGACAATTTGCGAAACAGCGACAACGCTGCTCTGCTGGCTAAACCAGAGCAGGAGCGTACTAAGGGTGATGAGCAGGCACACCAGCGCCAGCACGGATCGCTTGCTGCGTGAGGTGTCGGTGATAAATCCCGCCGGCAGCGTGGCCAATAATCCCGCCAGACCACCGGCCGTCATCAGTATGCCGATATCATCAGGGGACCAGTGACGTTCAGTCAGAAAAATACCGAGAAAAGGACCAAGACCATCGCGGACATCCGCAATGAAAAAACTGGTCAGGCACAACGCCCGCAGTGAACGATGAGACATACTGCCTGCCTTAGCATGTTACAGCCTGTTATAAATACAATCGAGTATACCGGGTATTGTTGAAAATCAGGTGACATCTATAAAACTTTTTCCCGAACTTAAACAATTCATAACGAACGTTGTTTTTTCGCTTTACTCATTATAAAGCCTTATTATACTGGCGATAAATTTACACAGGAGTCCTTCGTTGGAAAGTCACCTTATATATGATACGAAGGTAAGCTAGTGCGATTTCACGCTGCTTACCTGAACGGTGGGCAGCAATCATCTCAACGCGATTGCATCCCGACACTTTAAGAACCGCTATAATTGTGGGTAATCGCTATGTTTCTGTTTACACATTCACTCTTCCCGCCGCCGTCGCGCTAAAAATACGTAGTGTTTAAATGGCGTCATATAGTGCTTTAGCACTGACGTTTATTATTGAATAACGTAAACAGGCGACAGGATGATGTTCCCATATATCTCTCATCTGCTCGCAGCAATGCTGCTGGGCGCAATTATTGGCGCAGAAAGACAATGGCGCCAGCGGATGGCCGGGCTTCGTACCAATGCACTGGTTGCTACAGGCGCGGCAGTGTTTATTTTAAGTTCCGTCTCCACTTCTCCTGATAGCCCGGGGCGCATCGCAGCACAGATCGTCTCCGGAATAGGTTTCCTCGGCGCAGGCGTGATTATGCGTGAGGGAATGAATATTCGGGGTCTGAATACCGCGGCAACGCTGTGGTGTTCGGCCGGAATTGGTGTGCTATGCGGATTAGGCCAATTCTGGAATGCCGCGATGGCCAGCGTAATTATTCTCTGTGCTAACATATTGCTTCGCGAAGCCGCGCAGCGGATTAATCAACTCCCCGCGCTTCACGAAGGCGAAAAATGTTATGTTCTGAAAGTGACCTGCAATGATGAGCATGAAGATGCCGTGCGGCAGAATGTTGTCAAAATGGCTCAGGAGCTGACGTTAAGTCTGAAAGCCATTTATTCAACGGCAGCGAAAACAGAAGGAACCACCGAAATTCGGGCTGAAGTGATTACCCGGGAGGAATACCGAAAATTACTCGATTTGATTATGGGTAATATGGGTGGTAATAAAATTATCGCTTCCGTAAGCTGTCATGCAATATGAACATAAGCCGGGCCCTGTGCCCGGTTACGCGACCACTCAGCAAGCCCACGCGCCCAGACGGCTAAAATAAAATTTGCTAATTAATCCTGTCCGTGTATTAATGATCTCGTTGGTTCGATGCAATACTGAATGTAACATTTTACTAAGCAGTCCTCATAACCAGGCGCTATCGCTGATACCCCCTCCTTTTGAGTCCATACGTATACAATTTATACGTTCTCTATCATAACGTTACTACTTTAAAAGCATTCAAATGGAGTATATATGTCGTCAAAAATTTTAGGTCTGGTTAAGTGGTTTAACGAAGATAAAGGCTTTGGTTTTATCTCCCCGCTTGATGGCAGTAAAGATATTTTTGTCCACTTTTCCGCCCTTGAGGGGGACAGTTTCAACACGCTTTTTGAAGGTCAAAAAGTCGAGTTTGCTATCATTAGCGGCAGTAAAGGCCCTGCAGCAGGCAACGTAACGCTTTGCGATAAATAATATCGCCACGGACCCGCGATAACGATGACGGTTTTCCTGAGTAGACGGGTCCTTAGCATTGCTTTTTAATTTTCTGGCGAAATTATTTTTTTAAAATCGTTGAGAGGACTTAAAAAGAGTATTGCAATATGGGCAAACAAGCTGTGCGCCCTTTTGTACGCGATTATAGCTGTGCTCTGAATCTTTCGAGCAGTTTGGGCAGGGACATTTGACTAAATGATTTCGACGAAATTGCGTATTTTTACGTCCAGACATAGGCTTCTCCTGATTAAATGGACTGCCACAGTACACGTTAAGTCAGGATATTGCTTGCTTTAATTTTCGAAAAAGTTAGAACAATGAATAAATCAGTCTCTTTGGACGGCATCAGCTTAAAAAATCACGAATGATTACAGGGTGATATATGAAAAAGGTGATAGTGTTCTTTAATGGTAAGCCGAGCAAAGTTATGACTGTGCTTAAGGGCATTACATCCATACGTGAAGAATACCCGAATGGCGAAGAGGTTAATCTTCAAATAATGTCTGCTGGTTTTCCGTCTTTAACAGGCGATCATGATGTTATCTATGTTGCCTCGGATCGGGAACTTACCTCTCAGGAAATACTCGATGCAGCACAAAAATATTTGTGATGTCTCGGGTTCGCAGTTAATTTTTTGAATTAAGATTAGAATAACAATTATGCATCATCATTAGCGCCTGCTTAACGCAGGCTTTTTTTATGACCATTTGTCCTCAACGGTGAGCGGGTCAAGCGGGCGCTAACCCTGGATGACCCGCCAACTATGGCATTACGCGCTCAATCCGCGATTCTCCAGCATCGGTTCAATCTTTGGATCGTGCCCGCGCCAGTTACGATACAGTTCCGCTAAATCTGTACTATTACCACGGGATAAAATCGCCTCACGGAATTTTTGCCCGTTTTCACGGGTTAAACCGCCCTGCTCGACAAACCACTGATAGCCATCGTCCGCCAGCATTTGTGTCCACAGGTAAGCGTAATACCCCGCCGCGTAACCGCCACCAAAGATATGGGCAAAGTAGCTGCTGCGATAACGCGGCGGTACGGCGGGCAGATCCAGCCCCTCTTTTTTCAGGGCGGCGGCTTCAAACGCCTCGACACTTTCAACAGGCTCACGAATACTGTGCCAGTTCATGTCCAGCAGCGCGGCACTGAGTGTCTCCGTCATGTCATAGCCTTTGTTAAACTGAGTCGCACTCAGCATGCTTCTCCGTAGCGCTTCCGGCATCGGTTCACCGGTTTCAAAATGACGGGCGTAATGGGCAAATACCTGAGGATGGCTGGCCCAGTGTTCGTTTATTTGCGACGGAAACTCAACGAAATCACGTGGGGTATTGGTACCCGCGAGCGTGGCGTAGCGCTGGCTGGCAAACAGCCCGTGTAGCGTATGGCCGAACTCGTGGAACAGGGTAATCACATCATCCCAGGAGAGTAGCGCCGGGCGTCCATTACCCGGTTTCTGATAGTTACAGACGTTGTAGATAACCGGACGGGTGGCAAATTCATAGGATTGCACGACAAAACTGTCCATCCACGCCCCACCTTGCTTGGAGTCACGGGCAAAGAAGTCACCGTAGAACAGTGCCATACCAACACCCGTGTGGTCGAAAATTTCCCATACGCGAACGTCCGGGTGATAAACCGGGATATCAAAGCGCTCCACAAAGCGGATGCCAAACAGCTGGCTGGCCGTCCAGAATACGCCATCGTGCAGTACGTTATTGAGCGCAAAATACGGCCTGATTTGCGACTCATCGAGGGCATATTTTGCCTGACGTACGCGCTCCGCATAGAAGGCCCAGTCCCAGGCCTGCACGGTGAAACCACCCTGTTCGTCATCAATGACATTCTGAATATCGGCCTGCTCGCATTCCGCGCGGGTACGTGCGGCAGGCACAATGCCACGCATAAAGGTAAGCGCGGCGTCTGGCGTTTTCGCCATCTGGTCGGCAATGCTCCAACTGGCATAATCCTCAAAGCCCAGCAAGCGAGCCTGACGTGCACGTAACGCAGTAAGACGAAGGATCAGCGCGCGCGTATCGTTCTCATCCCCTTTCTGGGTACGCGTCCAGCCTGCGTTAAACAGATTTTGCCGCGTCTGACGATTGCGCAGCGCCGAAAGCGCGGGTTGCTGGGTGGTGTTCAGGAGCGGGATCAACCAGCGATCGTTAAGCTCTCTCTCGGTGGCAGCCTGTGCGGCATCAGCGATTTCGTCAGCGCTAAGCCCATCAAGCTGGTGTGCGTAATCCACCACCAGCCCGCCAGCCTTATCAGCAGCCAGCAGACGCTGATTAAACTGGCTGGTCAGAGAGGCCGCCTCGGTATTAAGCGCCTTCAGCTCGGTTTTTTCTGTCTCATTCAGACGTGCGCCGGCCAGAATAAACCGCTGATATGTCTCCTCAACCAACCGACGGGATTCAGCGTCCAGCGCGGCACGGTCCTGCCAGACGCTCTCCACGCGAGCGAAAAGCGTGTCGTTTAGCCAGATATCGTTCGCCAGCGCGGCAAGTTCGGTAGAGAACTGCTCTTCCAGTTCCTGCAGGTACGCATTGGTGTGTGCGGAGGTCATGGCGAAGAAAACGCTGTTGACGCGCGTGAGCATGGCGCCGCTTTTCTCCAGCGCCAGTACGGTGTTGGTGAAGTCTGGCGCAGTGGTCTGAGAGACAATGGCGTCAATATCCGCCCGCTTCTGGCGAAGCGCTTCATCGAAAGCCGGGCGATAGTGGCTATCGTTGATTTCATCAAAATGAGGTGCCTGGTAAGGTAAAAGGCTGATTTCAAAAAAGGGATTCGTGGCCGTCATCTTTTGCTCCTGAGTACGGGTATCCTCCCAGAGTATACACTTCATCCTTCAAGCTGCCTCTGCGTTGGCTTTCCTCGTTCACCCCAGTCACTTACTTATGTAAGCTCCTGGGGATTCGCTGCGTCGCCGCCTTGATGCAACTTGAATGATATTGTGTATAGGCCAGGCCGCCATCCCCTGCAATGCTGTCATACAAATGTTGCCTTAACGCACCCTCGGCGACCGTGCTATGTTAGTACAACACAAAAAGCGTTGAGGAACAGTGAGATGATTATTTTAGTTACCGGGGCGACAGCGGGTTTTGGTGAAAGCATCACGCGTCGCTTCGTCGCCAACGGACACAAGGTGATTGCAACGGGCCGTCGTCAGGAGCGCCTGCAGGAGCTGAAAGACGAATTGGGTGACAGCATCCTGACCGCACAACTGGATGTGCGTAACCGCGCGGCCATTGAAGAGATGATTACTAACCTGCCTGCCGAATGGCGTGCCATTGATGTGCTGGTTAACAATGCCGGTCTGGCGCTGGGCATGGAGCCTGCCCACAAAGCCAGCGTTGAAGACTGGGAAAACATGATCGACACCAACAACAAAGGGCTGGTCTATATGACCCGTGCAGTGCTGCCGGGCATGGTCGAGCGCAACCGCGGCCACATTATCAATATTGGTTCCACCGCCGGGAGCTGGCCATATGCGGGCGGCAACGTCTATGGCGCGACCAAAGCGTTTGTGCGCCAGTTCAGCCTGAACCTGCGTACCGATCTGCACGGTACGGCCATTCGCGTCACCGATATCGAACCGGGTCTGGTTGGCGGGACTGAATTCTCCAACGTGCGTTTCAAAGGCGATGACGCGAAAGCGGGTAAAACCTACGAAAACGCTAACGCGCTGACGCCGGAAGATGTCACTGAAACGGTGTGGTGGGTGGCGACGCTGCCGAAACACGTCAACATCAACACCGTAGAAATGATGCCGGTCAGCCAGAGTTTTGCCGGACTTAGCGTCCATCGTGGCTAACTGAGCCCTTCCCGGCCTGCGGGCCGGGTCTGTTTCGGGTTATAAAAAAATGGTAGTATGTTCAGGCTAACTCTCTGAGAAATGACAACTCATGGCCGCTGAATCGCAACTCAATCCCACCCAGCCAGTAAACCAGCAAATCTATCGCATTTTGCGACGTGATATTGTCCATTGCCTGATCCCACCGGGTACACCGCTTTCTGAAAAAGAGGTGTCCGTGCGTTTTGACGTTTCCCGTCAGCCGGTGCGCGAAGCGTTTATTAAGCTCGCAGAAAACGGTCTGATTCAGATCCGCCCGCAGCGCGGCAGCTATGTGAACAAAATTTCACTCTCTCAGGTGCGCAACGGCTGTTTTGTTCGCCAGGCGATTGAATGTGCCGTCGCGCGCCGTGCTGCAACGCTTATCAACGACAACCAGTGTTATCTGCTGGAGCAAAATCTGCACCAGCAGCGCATTGCGATAGACCGTAAACAGCTCAATGATTTCTTCCTGCTGGATGACGAATTCCACCAGAAACTGGCGCAGATTGCCGATTGCCAGCTGGCCTGGGACACCATCGAGAACATTAAGGCCACCATCGACCGCGTGCGCTATATGAGCCTCGATCACGTCTCCCCGCCGGAAATGCTGCTCCGCCAGCATCATGATATTTTCAGTGCGCTTGAAAAACGCGATGCCGACGGTGTGGAAAAAGCGATGACACTGCATTTGCAGGAAATTAGTGAATCTGTGCAGCTTATTCGCCAGGAAAATAGCGAGTGGTTCAGCGAAGAGTAACATTTGCCGCACCCCTTACGGATGCGGCGAAGAAATTAACGAACGACTAATACCGGAATAGTGGCGTAGCGCAGAATAGATTCCGCATTTGAACCAAGCAGATGAGTGGTGATGCCCGGGTTTTTCGACCCGATGACGATCACATCATATTCCCCCTCCTTGCTCAGCTTGATAATTTCATCGCGGACATTGCCAAAACGAACCATGCCGTGAATATTCTCAGGGGAGATATCGAACAGTCTCTTTAACTCGTTCATTTTTTTCCCGGATTCAGCGGTCATATACTCTTCAAACTTTTTAATATCAGCGTTAAACCCGCGCAGCAGTGAGCGACTGCTGGCCGGAAGAATGTTGACCAGGGTAATCGACGCACCCTCAGCCTTTGCCAGGTTGGCCGCATGGCGTACCGCTTTATCGCTTAACTCCATTTCAAACACATCAACAGGCATCAAAATCTTCTTATACATAAGCCTGACTCCTTATTCCGATGAAGGGTTATTTCCTGCCTCCAGAATGGCATCAGAAATATAAACCAACCCTCAACGCTTCCCTATCGAAACTATCAGCTTATGAAAATAACGGTCTGCTTTGTAAATTGCTGTCGTGAACCGTCAGCACTCGATGCAATAAACAAAAAAGTGTGAGTTTGATCAAAAACAAAAACATGAAGCGCGGACAGGCGTATTTATATGCCCCGTGAACGGCAAACCTGAATTAGCGCCGTAACGGATAAGTTAGAGAGGAGAATATACCATGATGACATACGACCGTAACCGTAATGCAATTACCACTGGCAGCCGCGTCATGATAAACGGCACAGGCCATACTGGGGTCATTAAAGCGATCCATAGCGACGGTCTTGATGCCGCGCAAGTGCGTCGTAGCAAAACGGTGGAAGTGGAAGGATGCGAAGGTAAGTTCGAACCGATTGAACTGATTCGCCTGGGTATGCACTAAATTGTACCCGTACATGCCGCCGCGAACGGCGGCATGAGATGAATTATCGTTGCGCGGCGTACTGTGCCACCGTGGCTTTTGCTCCCTTCTGTAGCAACGTCTGATACGCGCTCATCACCGCATTCACAAAGCTAGCCTCTTCAGGTAACTCTCTGCCAAAAATAGCCTCGATGCCAAGCAGGGCTTTCACACGGCTTTCCCCCTCGGTACTTCCCTTCACTGCCGCCTGAATCACGGCCAGTTGCGGATCGCTCACCTCAATGGTATTACCCTGTTCATCCACACCGCCAACATAGCGCATCCAGCCAGCCACACCCAATGCCAGTAGCGGGAACGGCTTTTGATGCACCAGGTGCCAGCGCACAGAATCCAGCATACGCTGCGGGAGCTTCTGGCTACCGTCCATCGCAATTTGCCAGGTTCGATGACGCAGGGCCGGGTTACTGTAGCGAGCAATCAGCAGATCGGCATAATGACCTAAATCGACGCCTTTCACTTTTAAGGTTGGCGCCTGCTCGTTGAGCATCAGCTTATGCGCGGCGAGGCGGTAATTTTCATCCTGCATACAGTCGTTGATATGCTGGTAACCCGCCAGATAACCAAGATAGGCAAGGAATGAATGACTGCCATTGAGCATACGCAGCTTCATCTCTTCAAACGGAATAACATCTGACACCAGCTCGGCCCCGGCTTTTTCCCATTCAGGACGCCCGGCAACAAAGTTATCTTCAATCACCCACTGGCGGAACGGTTCACAGGCCACTGCCGCCGGGTCGCGCACGCCAGTCAGTTGTTCGATTTTATTCAGCGTGTCTACCGTTACTGCAGGCACGATGCGGTCCACCATCGTTGACGGGAAGGTGACACTGGATTCAATCCAGTCCGCCAGCTCACCATCGACAGCGCGAGCATAAGCACAGGTGACATTGCGCATCACATGGCCGTTCTCCGGCATGTTGTCACAGGACATCACGCTGAAAGCAGGCAGACCCGCAGCTTTACGGCGCGCCAGTGCTTCAACCACTACCCCGGGTGCGGATGTCGGGTGATGGGGGTTTTGCAGGTCGGCGGCAATTAACGGATGATCGAACATCAGTTGCCCGGTCGCGGGTGAGTGACAATACCCTTTCTCGGTGATCGTCAGCGAGACAATTGCCACCTGCGGTTCACACATCGCGGCCAGCACGGTCTCCAGCCCGTCAACCTGCGCATGGAGTGCTTTTTTGACCACTCCGACCACGCGAGATGTCCATGCATTGGCAGACATCTCCGCCACGGTATAGAGGTTATCCTGCGCGTTGAGATCGGCAATCTGCTGCTCGCCGCCAATCAGGTTTACTTCACAATAACCCCAGTTGCTGCCGTGTTCCGCTGCGAGAATGTCGGTATAAACCGCCTGATGCGCACGGTGAAATGCGCCGAAGCCAAGATGAACAATGCGTGCCTTCAGGTCGTCGCGAGTGTACTGAGGAAGCGTGGCTTTCGCCTGTAATAACCGGTTTTCCATGATTAAGACTCGTTAAGTAGAACGCTGTGAACCACTGCCGCCCATTGACCAGAGCGGCAGCGCCTGCTGACTACACCAACTAGAATGGCAGTTGGGGTAAAAAAATAACTGCCATTAACCATACTGATACTTCAGTTTGAAATTTTGATTTATATTAACTTTTATTCATGTGGTGTGACACACGCTGAAAGTTGTGTGACAAATTACTCAAGTTATAAACCATCAGCGCCGTGAGGAGACGGCTCCGAAGCTTACGGACTCTTCTGGCGCGACTTCCGCTGCATCTTGCGCCGCGCTCAGGTCACGGTCACGCACTTCCGGCATCAGGAATGCAGAAACCAGCCCAATCACGGAATAGGCCACCAGCATGGCGACAATCGGCCACCAGGAGCCGGTCATATTGCAGAAGATCCCGGCCAGCACTGGGCCAAACCCGACCGCCACCAGACCACCCGCCTCTTTTGAAATGGCCATACGGGTAAAGCGATTACGCGAACCAAACATCTCCGCCATGGTGATGTTTTCCAGTGCAAACAGCCCCAGAACGGCAAAATTATGGATAACGATGATCGAGAGCATAATCACGCCCGGCGCATAACTTTTATCAACGATGATCGACAGCATCGGGTACGCCAGAATAATGGCGGAGATATTCAGGATAATGTACGGCAGACGACGACCCACTTTATCCGACAGCCAACCTAACAGTGGGATGGTGATAAACCCGAGAATCGAACTGATCATCAGCGCATCAGTGGGAATCGCTTTATTAAACAGCAACGTCTGAACCAGATAACCGGCAAGGAACGTCTGAATCAGACCTGAGTTACCCGCCTGACCAAAACGCAAACCTGTTGCCAGCCAGAAGGATTTGCTCTTAAACATGGCACCTAAAGATGTATCGGGAACCACGGTCTCTGTATCGCTGACTTTCTCAAATACCGGGCTCTCTTTGAGGTTCATCCGCAGCCAGATGGCGAAGATCATCACCACCACACTGGCAAGGAACGGTACGCGCCAGCCCCATGCGAGCAGCTGTTCACGATCGAGGGCAAAGAACATCACTGCCCAGATAGCCGTTGCGCTCAGCGTCCCGCAGTTGGTCCCCATCGCCACCAGCGAGGAGATAATGCCGCGTTTCCCTTTCGGGGCATATTCTGCCAGCATGGTCCCGGCTCCGGAGATCTCTGCCCCGGCACCCAGCCCCTGAATAATGCGCAGCGTCACTAACAGAACAGGTGCAAAAATCCCGATTTGCGCATAGGTCGGCAGGACACCGATGAGGGTGGTACAGATCCCCATCATCGTGATGGTGATGAACAACACTTTTTTACGGCCGATGCTGTCCCCCATTCTGCCAAAGATAAAGGCCCCGACGATGCGCGCAATATAGCCTGCACCGTAGGTTCCCATCGCCAGGATCAGCGCCATCGCAGCAGACTGTTCCGGGAAGAAGATCTCATGGAAGACCAGGGCAGCCCCCAGCGAGTAAAGCTGGAAATCCATAAACTCCAGAGCGGTGCCCAGCCAGCCGGAGACGGCGGCTTTCACCAGATCGGAGGTCGTTCTTTGAGGTTGTATTTGCGTCATAATGGCTATCTCTGAAAGGTAAGATGCGTACCACATAGAGCCTGTCTGCGCAGGCTCTTAACCGCGTGAATTATTATTTGTCGAATGTCAGCAAGACTTTGCAGCACTGCCGCTGATCTTTTTCAAACAGTTCGATGGCGTCTGTTACGTGGTGATAGTCAAAGGTGTGCGTAATCAATTTTTCAGGGTCGATAAGTCCCTTTTCCAGCCAGTCAATGACGACCGGGAATTTGTTGGCGTTCAGGCGTGAAGAGAAAATCGTCAGCTCTTTACCGGTGATGCCCTGCTGAGCAATCTGGCTTGGCTCGCTTGAGAAGCCCATCAGCACGATGCGCGCCGCCGGAGAGGCCAGCGTAATGGCCTCCTGCAAAATCGCCGGATGACAGGCGGCATCAATGATTAACGTCGGTTTGATGCCTTTTTCCTCCAGCGCGGCCTGCAACGACTGCTCGCCGTTATTCAACACCCAGTCCGCGCCGCTGCGCTGGGCCATTTTCAGGCGTTCATCGATGCGGTCAACCACGATAACCTGCTTCACCTTGTAGACGCCCTTCAGCGCCTGAACGGTGACCAGCCCCATCGGTCCTGCGCCGTATATCAGCGCAACGTCCTGCTCGGTGGGGTTGGCCTGCCCCGTCACGTTGGCGGCAATGGTGAAGGGTTCAACCATGACGGCGTGTTTATCCGGGATCGCGTCCGGGATAGGCCAGGCATTTTTAGCAGGTACTGCCGCATAGTCGCTGAAGCCGCCGTCACGGTGAACGCCCAGCACCACCAGCGAGGTGCAGACGTTCGGTTTTCCGACGGAACACGGATAGCAGTGCCCGCAGCTGATCACCGGGTCAACCGAGACGCGCTGGCCCAGGCGCGAACTGTCGACGCCCTCGCCCACTGCATCAATGACGCCAAAAAATTCATGGCCGATCACTCGCGGATACTTCGCAAACGGGTTATGCCCCCGGTAAATATGGCTGTCTGAGCCACAAATCCCGGCCAGTTTAATGCTGACACGCACTTCTCCGGCAGCAGGTTCCGGGCGTGGACGCTCTTCAATCACCAGTTGGTTCGGCTGCTGAATCACTATGCTTTTCATCGTTCGTTCCTCACTTACCAGTTCCACAGCGTGCCGTCTTCAAGACGGGCCACCGGCAGATAGGCAGGATCGTACGGATACTTCGCTGCCAGCTTTTCATCAAATTCAATACCCAGGCCCGGCTTATCGCCCGGGTGCATATAACCGTTATCAAAGCGCCAGCTGTGCGGGAAGACCTCCAGCATCTGTTCGGAATAGCCCATATATTCCTGCACGCCAAAGTTCGGTACCCACAGGTCGAAATGCAGCGCGGCCGCATGGCACACTGGCGAGAGATCCGACGGGCCGTGTGAACCCGTACGCACCTGGTAGAGCGAGGCAAAATCCGCGATGCGGCGCATCCCGGTGATCCCCCCCGCATGGGTAATGGTGGTACGGATATAGTCGATAAGCTGCTCTTCAATGAGCTGCTTGCAGTCCCAGATGCTGTTAAACACTTCACCCACCGCAATTGGCGTAACGGTGTGCTGGCGGATCAGGCGGAAGCACGCCTGATTTTCCGCAGGCGTGGGGTCTTCCATCCAGAACATACGGAATTCTTCGATGCTTTTGCCGAAACGCGCCGCTTCGATGGGCGTCAGACGATGGTGCATGTCGTGCAGAAGATGTTCATTGAAACCAAATTTACTGCGTACCGCGTCAAACAGCTTTGGAGTGAAGTCGAGGTATTTTTCGGTGGACCAAAGCTGCTCTTCCGGCCAGTCTCCTTTCGTGGCAGGCTCATACGCCAGCCCTTTCCCTTTTGACATGCCGTAGGTGGTTTTCATGCCCGGTACGCCACACTGGACGCGGATCGCTTTAAAACCCATCTCTTTGTGACGGGCGTAATCTTCCAGCACGTCGTCAAGGGTGTGCCCGGTGGTGTGGCAATAAACCATCACCCCTTCCCGGGACGCGCCGCCCAGCAACTGGTAGAGCGGCATGTTCGCCGCTTTGGCTTTGATGTCCCACAATGCCATATCCACGGCAGAGATGGCCGACATGGTAACCGGGCCACGACGCCAGTAAGCACCTTTATAGAAAAACTGCCAGATATCTTCGATGCGGTGGGCATCACGACCAATTAACTGCGGGCAGAGGTGATCCTTCAGATAAGACGCTACGGAAAGTTCGCGCCCGTTCAGCGTGGCGTCGCCAAGACCGATAATCCCCTCGTCGGTAGTGATTTTAAGCGTGACAAAGTTCCGCCCCGGGCAGGTAACAAACACGTCAGCCGCGACAATCTTCATAATTCCTTTCCTTACATCGTTGGTTGTGATGTTGGAAATTTACTCAACTACACTACTACCATACAAGTATAATGATCATAAAATCAGCGAGCGGTCACAAAAACCGGGCGCTCAGGCTCGCCCCCATCCCGCAACAATAATCAGCATACCGCACAGGGCAATCAGCGCGCCGGCCCAGTCGTATGCGCTGAGTTTTACGCCATCCACCACGCGCAGCCACAGCAGTGCGGTACAGACATAGACTCCACCGTAAGCCGCATAGACACGACCGCTGGCTGCCGGGTGTAGCGTTAACAGCCAGACAAACAGCGCCAGCGCCACGCCGGCCGGGATGAGCAACAAGACCGTTCCGCCCTTCTTCAGCCAGAGCCAGGGCAAGAAGCATCCGATGATTTCGCAGAGCGCGGTGGCGAAAAAAAGGAGTGTGGTTTTGATCATATTTAACGTTGTATGAGGATTTATTTAGACATCATACCTGATGATGTCCTTTACTTTTCCATACCCTGGCTACGGGTATGACGTAATTTTACTTTGGTGTAGAATCTGAACGGGATAACGTGATTATCTGCACTCACTTAAAAGGAAACGCGATGACTACATTAAGCAAACGCCTTTGTCTGACAGCCCTGCTGGCGCTGTCATCGTTCGCCTTTGCCGCCTCAGCAACAGCGGAAACCAGTAAACTCGTTATTGAGTCTGGTGATAGCGCGCAGAGCCGCCAGAACGCCGCCATGGACAAAGAACAATGGAATGACACCCGCAACCTTCGTCAGAAGGTTAACAAACGTGCGGAAAAAGAGTGGGACAAAGAGGATGTCGCTTTTGACGCGCGTGATAAATGCCAGCAAAGTGCAAACGTTAATGCTTACTGGGAGCCAAATACCCTGCGCTGCCTGGATCGCCGTACTGGCCGCACGGTAGCGCCTTAATGTCAGCGCCCTGTGATATAAAACTCCGTCCGCTGGAGCGTGAAGACCTGCGCTTTGTCCACCAGCTCGATAACAACGCCAGCGTAATGCGCTACTGGTTCGAAGAGCCTTACGAAGCTTTTGTCGAGCTGTCCGATCTTTACGATAAGCACATACACGATCAGAGCGAACGTCGTTTTGTGGTGGAGTGTGAAGGTGAAAAAGCCGGGCTTGTTGAATTGGTTGAAATCAACCACGTTCACCGTCGGGCAGAGTTTCAGATTATTATTTCACCTGAGCATCAGGGGAAAGGTCTTGCTTCACGCGCGGCGAAGCTGGCGATGGATTACGGATTTAACGTCCTGAATCTCTACAAGCTTTACCTGATAGTCGATAAAGAGAACGAAAAAGCGATTCACATCTACCGCAAGCTGGGCTTTATGGTGGAAGGTGAGTTGATTCACGAATTCTTTATCAACGGTGAATACCGCAATACCATTCGCATGTGCATCTTCCAGCACCAGCACCTGGCCGGACACAAAACCTCCAGTGCCAGCCTGCTGAAACCTACCGCGCAGTAACCTGCGCGGCTTTATGCTCAGTAGTACTCAATCGTGTTTTTGATCGTGTATTTGCGCTCAACGGCGGGTTTGACGCTATCGTCCGTTATTGTGAGATCGCAACTGACAGGATTATTATGACGATCGTAGTCGCAGCTCTGCTTCACGTTGCCCAACGGCTTGTCATTCAGCATGCTCACTGCTGAGTAATCCATTCTTTTGCGAATATCCTTAGACGGTGTCGACTGAACGGATAAATGCTGATCCCCGGAGACGGTGGTTTTACCCAGCGGGTAACCGTCCGCGTCGTAGCGATACTTCACCTCCATCTCTTTGCCGTGCGCCGCCACCACAAAACCGTTATCGTCGGTATCCCACGTCACCCCGGCTGATGGTAATTCCGCCAACTGGCACTTTCCCTGCAGTTTCACTTTGCGCTGCTGAGTTTCCGCATCAAGGTAGTAGTTGGCATCCAGCACCAGCGCCACACCGGTGTTAGCCTCGAGGTCGTGCAATTCCAGGGTATCGAAACATCCCTCTGTCGACACGGTGCCGGTGACCCGTTTAGACACTTCCCCTTTTTCATTGAACAGCGTCTGGGTAAAGTCTTTGACCGGACCGCGCAGAGGGTCAAAATCAAACTCATTAGAGAAGCTCGCCATCTCGGGGGTAAACGACAGCGGCGCGGTGTTGTTATCACACCCCACCAGTGTCGCTGCCAGTAGCGTTATCGCTGCGTATTTATTCACATTCATTACCGTACAGAGAGATTATTCCCAATCATATTAGCAAATACAGTTGTTTACACGAAGCCTGCTAAAATTAATCTACACACAGAGATAAGGAGCTACAGATGAAACGGTTACCCTGGATTACCGCCCTGCTGTTAATGAGTGCTTCAACGGCCGCGCTGGCGGCACCGGATTCCTGCGAACGCGTGAAAAGCGACATTCAGCAGAAAATCATCAACAACGGCGTGCCGGAGTCAGGTTTTACCCTGAGCATTGTGCCAAACGACCAGGCTGACCAGCCGGGCACGCAGGTGGTGGGTCATTGCGCCAACGATACCTTTAAAATCTTGTACACCCGTACGGGCAACGGTGCTGCTGAAGCTCAGTAATTCACCCTCAATCCCCTTTGATTTGATGAGGATTAATATTTAATACCCCCAAATAAGTAACACTCACCCCATCATTAGCCCGGTTGTAATTACGGGAAAAATAATACGCAATTATAATGATGGGGTGAGCCATGTCCGATACTGAACATCACGGCGGAATTAGCCGTCGAACACTCGTGAAATCTACTGCCTTAGGTTCTCTGGCGCTTGCCGCCGGTGGTTTATCGTTGCCCTTTGGCGTGAAAAGCGCCGCCGCTGCGGTGCAAAACGCCATAAGCCCTGTGGAAGATAAAGTGGTCTGGGGCGCCTGTTCGGTCAACTGCGGTAGCCGCTGCGCATTGCGTCTGCATGTCCGTGACGACGAAGTGTACTGGGTCGAAACCGATAACACCGGTGAGGATATTTACGGTAATCACCAGGTTCGCGCCTGCCTGCGCGGGCGTTCTATTCGGCGTCGGATCAATCACCCTGACCGTCTGAACTACCCGATGAAACGCGTGGGCAAACGCTGTGAAGGCAAATTCGAGCGTATTTCGTGGGATGAAGCGCTGGATACGATCGCCCGCAACCTGAAAGGTGTGGTGGAAAAATACGGCAACGAGGCGGTTTACATTAACTACTCCTCCGGTATTGTTGGCGGCAATATCACCCGCTCCTCCCCCTATGCTTCTCTGGTCGCGCGCCTGATGAACTGTTACGGCGGTTTTCTGAGTCATTATGGCACCTACAGTACCGCGCAAATCGCCTGCGCGATGCCGTACACCTACGGCAGCAATGACGGCAACAGCACGTCTGACATCGAAAACACCAAACTGGTGGTGATGTTCGGCAATAACCCGGCGGAAACCCGCATGAGCGGCGGCGGGATTACGTATTACCTCGAGCAGGCTCGCGAGCGTTCCAACGCGCGCATGATCGTCATCGACCCGCGCTACACCGACACCGCTGCAGGACGTGAAGATGAATGGATCCCGATCCGTCCAGGCACCGATGCCGCACTGGTGGCCGGTATCGCCTGGGTATTAATCGACGAAAACCTGGTTGACCAACCTTTCCTGGACAAATACTGCGTTGGCTACGACGAAAAAACGCTCCCGGAAGGCGCTCCCGCTAACGGTCACTACAAAGCGTATATTCTCGGCCAGGGTGACGACCAGACAGCCAAGACCCCGGAATGGGCCTCTCGCATTACGGGCATACCGGCAGACCGCATCATTAAGCTTGCGCGCGAAATTGGCTCCGCAAAACCGGCCTGTATCTGTCAGGGCTGGGGGCCACAACGTCAGGCTAACGGCGAGTTGACAGCCCGCGCCATCGCCATGTTACCGATTTTAACCGGAAACGTGGGGATCAACGGCGGTAACAGCGGCGCGCGTGAGTCGACGTATACCATCACCATCGAGCGAATGCCGCTGCCGGATAACCCGATAAAAACGCAAATCTCCTGCTTTAGCTGGACGGATGCCATCGCTCGTGGGCCGGAAATGACCGCCCTGCGCGACGGCGTTCGCGGTAAAGATAAGCTTGATGTGCCCATCAAATTTATCTGGAACTATGCAGGCAACACCATCATCAACCAGCACTCAGATATCAACAAAACCCACGACATCCTGCAGGACGAAACCAGGTGCGAAACCATCGTGGTGATCGACAACTTCATGACGTCATCGGCGAAATACGCCGATATCCTGCTGCCGGATCTCATGACCGTCGAGCAGGAAGACATCATTCCCAATGATTACGCCGGGAACATGGGTTACCTGATTTTCCTTCAGCCCGTGACCGCACCGAAGTTTGAACGCAAGCCTATCTACTGGATCATGAGCGAGGTGGCGAAACGTCTTGGGGCTGATATTCATCAGAAATTTACGGAAGGCCGTACCCAGGAACAGTGGCTGCAGTATCTGTATGCCAAAATGCTCGAAAAAGATCCGCAGCTGCCGTCGTATGATGAACTGAAACAAATGGGCATCTATAAGCGCAAAGATCCCAACGGGCACTTTGTGGCTTATAAAAAATTCCGCGATAACCCGGAGGCTAACCCGCTGAAAACCCCTTCGGGTAAGATTGAGATTTACTCCAGCAAACTTGCAGAGATTGCGGCAACCTGGGAACTGGCCAAAGATGAAACCATCAGCCCTCTTCCGGTTTACGCTTCGACGTTTGACGGCTGGGATGCTCCCGAGCGCACCCAATTCCCGCTGCAGCTGTTCGGTTTCCATTTTAAAGCTCGCACTCATTCGAGCTATGGCAACGTCGACGTGCTGAAAGCGGCCTGTCGTCAGGAGGTCTGGATTAATCCTGTTGATGCTGAAAAACGTGGCATTAAAAACGGCGATACGGTGCGCGTCTTTAACGATCGCGGTGAGGTGAGAATTGAAGCGAAAGTCACGCCGCGCATCATGCCCGGCGTGAGTGCCATGGGACAGGGAGCCTGGCACGACGCCAGTATGAACGGCGATCGTATCGACCACGGCTCTTGTATCAACACACTGACAACTCACCGCCCGTCACCACTGGCAAAAGGCAATCCGCAGCATACCAATCTGGTGCAGATCGAGAAGGTGTAGAGGGTGAAACGCAAGACCATGGTTTATTCTATGGTCAGTATTATAGGTTAACACAGTCGCGCGGACGTCATTCGCGCGAGCAAGGAAGGTTTAATGAAAGACATATCGCATCGTGAATCGTTAGCGTTTAGCGCCCGGGTACTGGGCGCGCTGTTTTATTTTTCTCCTGACAGCGAGCAGGCTGCACCGCTGGTGCAGGCCCTTTGCGCTGGTGAATGGGTTCAGGACTGGCCCCTGCCATCGGAAACGCTGCTGCCTGTTGCCGATACGTTTGCCTTATCTTCCGATGAGCCGCTGACGGACGCCTGGCAACGGCTGTTTATCGGCCCTTACGCCCTGCCCGCTCCGCCATGGGGTTCCGTCTGGCTCGACCGCGAATCCGTGCTGTTTGGCGACTCGACTCTCGCGCTGCGCCAGTGGATGCGGGAAAACAATATCGCCTTTGAGATGCAGCAGAACGAACCGGAAGATCATTTCGGTACCGTGCTGCTGCTTGCGGCGTGGCTGGCCGAGAATGGCCGCAAGGCGCAGTGCGATCAGCTTCTGGCCTGGCACCTGTTGCCGTGGAGCACCCGCTTCCTGTCGGTGTTTGTCGACAACGCCGGGCATCCGTTTTATACCGCGCTGGGCAAGCTCGCACAGTTGACGCTTGCGGACTGGCAATCAAGGCTAATTATTCCGGTGGCCGAAAAAACGCTCTACCGCTAAGGGCTTTGACTTGCTTATGGTTGAAGGGTTGGCTGTAGCTCCTGGCATTACCTGATAAAACTGCACAGCAGCTACGGCTTTTTCAGAAATATAGTGATGTTTTGTTTGGTAACCAATACCTGGTATCAAGCGATAGCAATGCCGGTAACTGGGGAAGAAGAGAAAACGGTGCTTTAGTTCTTTTCGACTGGGAAAGATTTGGAAAAGGGAGTGCCGCTATCGACCTTGCGCCTCTGATAAAAGGCCTGGGAACGAAGCGAGCATTTATTGCTATTTCTAAACGCTATTGCCAAAGCATGGATTGTCACAGAAGTCATTGTGCTGCTCAATGAGCGGCAAAAAGCAAGCATTCCTTTGTATCTCAACTGGTATAGAGAATATCTTCCAGACTGGTTAGATGATGTCGTCAAAATGCTATGAATGAACAATGGCCCAGTTACAGACAATGATGTCCGCTTTGTGCCAGGAGCGGACGTGGAGAACAACAGTCTTAGTTGATCAACGGGGAGCTGGTCAGCATTTCTGCTCATCACTTTCGCAGACCAACCCTTATAAGATCATGAGGGAATAAAGGCTTAATCATTATCTTATCGTTAAAAATAAATAGGTTAGGTGACAGGGCGATGACATCGTAGATATTATCGACAATGAGTTGTAGATGGGTTCTGAACACGGGCACATTCGCATCATCCGCTACGACAAATACAGTTTCATTGCCTAAGTCGCTCACGTTAAACATCTCATGACTAGGTTCATAATCGCTAAAGTCCATTTCCGACCATTTGAGATCACCGCTATACCATGGATATTGATGAAAAATATCCATTACCGCACTCAAATCATCCCCTTCCATAACATTAAAATCTGTCTTGAGCAGGTCCTTACATTCCTCAAACAATGTCATGTCCACTCCCTTTAGGCTTTATAGCTGAATATTTTTATCATATCCTCCCCGGATGATTGTTTAAAGGAATTAGGAACGTCCGCTGATCGCTCTCAGCGGACCTTAAGCTCAGCTATCTTGTCCGCTGAGTGCCAGAAGCGGAAGTTGTTAAAACAGCTTGTTTTAATCAGTCGGGAGCTATTCAAGGATTTAATGTTCCCTCATGCTGTTTAACACGTGAACTTACAATTATGTTGTAATGTCCTGAAAGGTTACTATCAATAATGAAGTCCTGTTCATGAATTCAGCTACGTCAACGAGCTTAAAGAGGAAAAATGGATAAGTATGCGGAACGACTTACAGGGTTTATGCGAGCTGTAGGTTGTATGAATGATGCGGCAAACCGTGTATCAGACTATTTTGTAGTTAAACTTGAGAAAAGCGACAGCATGCTGACTTCTTTGGCGATGTACCATTCATCCATTACAAATAAGTTTCCGGCCGCATACTGGCACCCACAACTTAAAGAATGTTCTCAAAAAATAGTTATGGAAACAGTGAAAATATGGTTCTTTGAACATGAGGACATGCAGCTTCTGCCATCCTCATTGAAGCAGAATATCCTCGCAAATTTCATAGATGATCTCAATGAAATGACCGGTAATGCACTGTTCTATAGCCTCATCACTAGCCCACCAGTGTGGTATGGCTCCCTGCATGAAGAGTTTGTCATCGAATCACAATATGGCAGATACCTCATTCATTTCAGTTGTCACTGACTTCTTTGTCACAATCCAACGTCAGCAAAGCTTTCCTGCACAACCTTTACTTCGGTTAGCGAAATCGGCTGAAGGCTTGGCTCGCTGGAGAAATGAAAAAAAACCATAAATAATTCATTGTTAATGTCCGCTCCTCGCTCAGAGCGGACGGACTGACTGACTGACACGCTATTAAAAAGATTGCAGTACAACTTATCCAACCCGTCGTCTAAAAATGGCACTAACTGAAAGACGCCAATCCCTCTCCTCATGTATATCTTCATCCATACATAGTCATTAAGAAAGGATGAATGAAGATGCTAAAAGGTAAGAGGGCTGTGATTACCGGTGGTGGCGCGGGATTTGGTCAGGCGGTGAGCGTGTGGTTGGCACGAGAAGGCGTCGAGGTAGATTTTTGCGCGAGGCGTGCCAATGATATTCAAAAAACTTGCAGTATCATCTCGGCTGAAGGCGGAATTGCGAAAGGATATATCTGTGATTTAACCCAGCCTGAATCCCTTTCTCAGTTCTCTTCAAAGTTGTTAACTTCAGACAAGCCCATAGACATTTTAATCCTCAATGCTGCTCAGTGGTTATCTGGAACGTTAGACGATCAACCAGACACAGAAATTATCAATACTGTCAGCTCAGGACTAACAGGTTCGATTCTACTGACTCAGGCATTGCTACCCAGTTTAAGACGTTCAGAAAGTGCGGATATAGTCTCAATTATATCTTCATGTGGGATTCCGAATTTTACAGATTCAATTGCGCATCCCGCATTTTTTGCTAGTAAACACGGCCTTAGCGGGTTTACAACTAAACTCTCACACCAGTTATCCGAAGAAAATATACGTGTGACTGGGTTATATCCCCCAGATTTCGAAGTGACAGGATTAGATACGTTTGTCGATGACCAATTCAAAATGGGGGAGCGTTTAATGAATGGGCGCTCGGTCTGGGAAACAATTCGCTTTGTGTTGGCTCAACCGCGTAGTTGCCACATTAGTAGCATCTATTTTGATGGTCCTACTCGCGAAAAACTGGGTAATAAAGGCTGAATTTAGGGACGTTGAACAGAGTAGCTAACTTCCGCTTCTCGCTCATCGCTGCCGGTCAGATAGCAGGGGAGCAAACTGCCATGGACAGAATCACCGCAAAATCCACCAGAACGAAAACGAATATCACCCCTACATTTAGTGGTGGCTACGTGAAGGTGGTTCATCTATTCTGCTTGTATCAGCGGGCAGGCCGGAGTCACTCTTTGTGGATAATCCCATCCTTCAGAAAACCATCATTATCTTTATTCTCATCTTGTGGGTAATCGATGAATTCAGGGCCAGGAAAAGAAAATGTTCTGACCCCGTTATTGAAGCAGCTGATGCCAGAGAACGCCAGGAATGGCGCTATCTCAGATGGGGGTTCCGGACTATACAAGTGGCAGCGACAGTGTATATCTTCGTTCAGCTGATTCAGGTATTACTGAGATAAATGCCACAGGCAGGTACAACTGGACAAAAACATCTTACTGTCCAGTTGAGCCTCCGTGATCGCCATTATGTAGGTCACCTGAGTGCCAGAAGCGGACGGATGTTTATCCGCGAAGCCAGGGTGTTATCGTAAGCCCTGTGAGCAACCCTTCAGGACTAAGCAGACGAGTCACAGTTTGCCCCCAGGGCTCTGTGCGGTTAGCCACCAGCAGGCGATACCCCTTCTCACTTAAGATACGGGTAGCGGAATCGAGATCCTGAACCTCATATTCAATCCATCCCTGCGGGATTGGGTGTTCGGCTGGCCACTCCTCAGAGCCAAAACATGAAGTGGCGGCCTGTGATAACGGCCAGACGGCAAAATGCTTTACACCCTTCAGCCTGTTTTCCGATAGCAGATAATCGCCGTTACCCTCCATTGGCTTAAGCGGCAGACCGAGTACCTGTACATAAAACCCGGAACTGACTTCTGCGTTCTGCGAGATGGGCCCAAACCCAGCGACAAACAAAACGTCAATTCCCGGTAAATTCTGCGACATACCTGCTTCCTTAATTATCTGAAATTGAACCCTGAATTTATCCTACGACTCACTGAATCACCACGCCCAATTTTGGCATCTTTGTCACCTGTCAGCGGCAACAATCACGATCGCTTCTCGCTCAAAGCAGACCTTTGGCTCAGTTAGATCGTCCGCTTCGTGCTGTGAGGCATCCCAGTCCCTGTAATGTCATACGAACAGCCTCATCAAGAGGGGTATGCGGCTCGGCACCTAAAAAAGTCACGAGTTTCGTATTGTCCAGGCGGACCGATTGACGCCACAGATACCGCATTTCCAGAAGTTCGCGCAAGGTTGCGTTGAAAGGTGCTGCCAGGTGCATAAACCACCACGGAAATGAGTGTATTTTGGCAACACCGCCATAGTGTGCGGTGATACGTTGTATCGCCCTGACCATTTGGCTGCCGTCGGGATCCCAATGTCCTTGCATATGGAATCGCGCAAATGGCTCAAGTTCTTCACGTCGCGCCAGCAATGCAGCAATAGTTTTCGCGATATCAGGTAAATAGGCCCACTGATGACCTGTTTCAGCCGTACCTGGATTAGAAATTACTTTTGGCAGCGTGCCGGGCTTGATCAAACCTTGAGAAAACCAGTTATTACCAGCGTGTGGACCGAAGAAATCCCCCGCGCGGACGACCAGAACCCGTCCGCCACGCTGTGAATAGGCCTCAAGTTCTTTTTCCATTTGTACCCTGATCGCTCCTTTCCTTGTGACTGGCCTTTGCTGAGCATCTTCTCGTAACAGCGGGAAGGCATCAGGGCCATAGTTGTAAACGGTACCTGGAAGCACTATCAAGGATCCATTTCGTTCTGCTGCATTGATTGTGTTGCGCAGCATAGGCAATACAAGATGCTGCCAGTTTCGGTAGCCGGGTGGGTTGACGGCGTGTACGATCACAGAGCAGTCTTTCGCCGCAGAGGCGACTTGTTCTTTGTCGAGAGCATCGCCCGCTATCCACTGGATTTCGCCATTAAGTTCGCTTCCATGGCTTCCTCGTTTTAATGCACGTACCTCCCATTTTTCCCGAATGAGTTGTCGAGCAGTTTCACCACCAATACCGCCTGTAGCGCCAAGTATTAAGACCTTCCCTCTGGTTTCCATCGTATTTGCCTCTTTGCTGATTTTAGATTGACAGCATAAGTACAGGCAGAGCTAAATGGTATTGCATATCAATATAGGGCAGGTATACAAATTTGTATGAAGACATCTATTCCATGGGAGTGGTACCGAACATTTCTTGCGGTGCTCAGAGAAGGGTCTCTTTCCGGTGCATCGCGCATGCTTGGTATTACGCAACCAACGGCAGGTCGGCACATAGCTGCACTGGAATCTGCCCTCGGCCAGGTATTGTTCACGCGGTCGCAAACGGGATTGCTGGCAACTGAAACTGCGCAGGCGTTGAGGGTACATGCCGAAGCGATGGAGAGTACGGCTAACACCCTGGAGCGTACAGCGGCCAACGTTGGTGCTAGCAGCGCGTCCATTCGCGGTGTAGTACGTGTCTCTGCAAGTGAGATTATTGGTGTCGAGGTACTCCCGCCACTCATTGCACAGCTCAGGGAATCCAACCCGCAAATCACGATTGAATTAGTGCTGTCCAATCGGGTTCAGGATTTACTGCATAGAGAAGCAGATATTGCGATACGCATGACGACGCCAATACAGGAGCAGCTTATTGCTCGTCGCGTTGGTAGCATTGAGCTCGGTCTACACGCGTCCACTGCTTATCTTGCCCGACATGGCGCGCCTGAAAGTACCGAAGATCTGTTGAAACACGCGCTGGTTGGTTTTGATCGGAATACGCCCTTCATCCGTAATGTATTGACAAAATACCCGCAGCTAAATCGGGATCTCTTTTCTATACGCACTGACAGCGACGTGGCTCAGTTGAGCCTGATTCGCGCCGGTGCAGGCATTGGCATATGCCAGGTACCACTTGCCAATGAACCTATTCCGCTACAGCGGATACTTCCACATTTCTTTTCTTTATACCTTGATACATGGCTCGTTATGCACGAAGACCTGCGTAATAGTCGGTGCTGCAAATTAGTTTTCGATGTACTGTCAAAGGGATTAGCGGAATATATCTACCCGAAGCGATCGTAAAAAAGCCAAAATACATCACCCATGTAATGGCATGCCACCATACAGTTCGGCCTTAGATCGTCCTTAATCAGATTACTCTGAGCGCTATCGTGCAAGAAATATTGACTCATGCACGCGTGTTTATCGGAGTTCTTCATATTTGCTGCGTTTATGCTGATAGAGTAACTCGTCGGCTTTCAGCATCGCGACATCCAGCGTGTCTCCAGGCCGCAACTGATATGCCCCCCAGGAAAATGCCACCAGTTTATCCGGGTCAATCGTGAGTAATTGCTTCTGCGCACGGGTAATAACTTCGCGGGATTTATTCAGCGTATAATCGATAAGAAGTAAACAGAACTCATCGCCCCCAAGCCTGATACCGTAGTCACTTTTACGAATGACATTGCCAAGAACCATCCCCAGCGTCTGTATCGCTTTATCCCCCATATGGTGACCGAGAGAATCATTGATTCTTTTGAGGCCATCACTGTCAATGGCGATGATCGTGACAGGGATAGCTCTGTCAACGAGTGAGCGGATTTTATGTTCCAGCTCAGGTGTAATGACTTTTCTGTTATACAGTCCGGTCATTGCGTCCGTCACATTATCCCTGGAAAGCAACGTTTGTCTGATTAACTGCTTATACGCATATCGGCATAATGCCCAGGTACCAAGGAGATAAAGCAGAAACAGCCATAAATTCGCAATAATGACGTAGAAAGCATCCAGTTTCACATGCAGAGTGTAATACTGGGTGAGTGAATCTTCATAACTGATCAAAGCAAAAGATTTGATATATGGCTTATGGAAAGCAATATGGATGCCGGTTCCATTATCAGTGACATATAAAGAAAGGAATCGCCATAACAACGGACGATCGACAGTATTAAACGAAACGACCAGATCGTCAACATTGATGTCTGTAATCAGAATGCCTTTTACTTTATCACCCAGAAATACCGGGGTAAGCATGCTAATAATATTATTGCGGGTGTAGCCATCCTGATAAATATGAGACAGCGTGGTTTCCCCCTTCAGTAGATCTTTAAGGGCATTATCATCAATCGAAATCGTGTGTGCGCTATGTGCAATATTGATGCTGCCATTATTACCCTCAAGCCAGTTACTGAAGGTATAGTTGTGGGTATTAACTAGCTGATTAATATAAATATAGTTATGAGCAAGATCGATATAGTATCTGATGTTCCTGAACGTATAGCCGGAATAATTTGAAAAGCTGTACTTCGACTGGGCTGCGCGATCAGCGGTGTGAATAACCGAAAGTGCGCCAATGTCTCCCGCCCACTCGTTACACGAGGTATTGCGGGTTTGCAGGGTACCTTCAAGGTTATTCCTGTTTTTCTTCAACAGATTGAATCCGTAAATATTACCCTCGGTTTCTAACTGCTGACATATTGATGCCCGTTCGCTATCGTCAGAGTCCGGATCGGCTATTCGACGATAAAACTCGCGCGAGAGCCGGGTGGCAATATTCTGGTTAATAGACTCTTCATGAAAAAGTGCCGATTTCCCATTTTCAGCAACGTACCCCAGATAGTTCTGTAAATCATGCACGTTACGAACAGCCAGCGCGGTAAACAGTGAGGTTGTGCAAACCACGATCAGAATAATCGCACTGATATATTTTTGTCTGGTCAAGATGGCTCATTCCCTGTTGTACCACCTAAAAATAATAGCAATTATAGCACTGGCATCTTAGCGGATGCTTGCTCAAGGAATAAATTTTCAATGCCACCCATAATGCCAATCTATTCCAGACAACCACCAAAGGTTACGATGGGTTTAATGCCATAAATATCAAGTAGTTGCGGTGACACTTTATATAGCAAAGGTATAACAAATGCTGATGCCGCATGAAATATATTAATATTGCCGGAATCTAATGCAATTCATAATGACCTTGATTATGGAATGAGATATAACGTGCCCCGAAGAAAATTAACATTTTCATAACGTAATTAAGGTTAAGCAAATGAAGCAAGTTGGTATTGTTGGCTGGCGAGGTATGGTCGGTTCTGTTTTGCTACAGCGAATGGTTGAAGAGAACGACTTCGACAATATTTCTGCACATTTTTTCAGCACCTCCAGTGCAGGTGCTGCTGGTCCTGTCATTAATGGTGTCAGCTACACGCTTAAAGATGCTAATTCCATGAGTGCCCTGGCCGATATGGATATCATCATAACCTGTCAAGGTGGGGATTATACCAAAGCCGTTTACCCGGCTTTGCTTAACCATGGCTGGCAAGGCTACTGGATTGACGCGGCCTCCGCGTTGCGGATGGATGAGAAAGCCTGCATTATTCTCGACCCCGTCAACCGCACAAATATTGATCGAGCAATCAAAGAAGGTATTAAGCTTTTTGTCGGTGGCAACTGTTCCATTACGCTGAGTCTTATGGGCCTGGCTGGGTTGATAAAGGCTGACTTGATCGAATGGATGAGTGTGATGAACTATCAGTCCGCATCGGGTGCGGGTGCACAATATGTACGGGAATTAATCACACAAAGTGCTTACATAAGTAACCATTTATCTTCGGATGAGCTGGCGTCCTCAGGTTCAGTGCTTCCTTTAGTTAACAAGGTCAGTGAGTTGATTAACAGCGCTGATATGCCGACCCAGAACTTCGGTGCTCCTTTGATGGGCAGCATCATTCCCTGGATTGACAGCGATTTAGGCGATGGCAATAGCCGTGAAGAATGGAAAGGTGAGGCTGAAACGAACAAAATTTTAGGTCTGTCTCCCGGTACGATCCCGGTAAACGGCTTATGCATACGAGTCGGCGTAATCCGCTGCCACAGTGCTGCTATAACCCTTAAGCTCAAGCGTGAAGTCCCCGAAGAGGAATTTGCAGAATTAGTGATGAATTCCCACCCTTGGGTTAACTATGTGCCCAATAACAAGGCTGAGAGTATCAGCACACTAACACCTGCATATATCAGCGGTTCGCTTAAGGTGGGTATTGGCCGTTACAAAAAAATGTCGCTAAACAATGAACCTATCTACTCGGTCCTGACGGTAGGCGATCAGCTATTGTGGGGAGCCGCGGAACCATTGCGTCGCATGTTGAATATTCTGCTTGGTAAAGTGTAAATCATAATATTCCGACAAAACACCTACTTAGTAGGTGTTTGCGGAACTTACTTTAGCGATTTCGTTTCAACTCGTATTGCAGGCACACTACCCCCGACGGGAAAATATGACTCTTCACCAACATGAGTGAGGTTCTGTCTTGTATATTTTTGAACAAGGGAATGCCTTGCCCCAGCAGAACGGGATTGACGAATAGCCAATATTCATCGATGAGGTTTTCCGCCATTAGCGCGTGAGTCGCTGAGGGGCTACCAAACAATAAGATTTCGCTGCCCGCGTTTTGCTTGAGCTTATTGATTTCGTCGCTTAAGTTGCTACTGATAATTTGCGTATTAGGGTGATTTTTTTCCAACAGCGTTTTCGACAACACCACTTTTTTGGCAGATTTATACCAACGCGAATGCGCAAGGTCATGCGGGCTGGCGTCAGGCTTATCGGCAGCAGTGGGCCAGTACGATTCCATCATCTGGTAGGTGGTACGCCCATATAGGGCGGTGTCGGTCTGCTGAATCCGCTTCTCCACGTATTCAAACAAATCGGGGCTTATGCAAATCCAGTCCAGACTCGCCTGCCCCTCAGCGTTAGATGCGACAAAACCATCCAGCGACACATGAACAAACGAAACGATTTTTCTCATGGTTTTCTCTCTGATTAAGTGTTGATTACGTAGCCTTTGGTTTGTCCATTCACCACCGATCACGCTCAAGTTGTATCGGATCGCGATGAACAAAAGCGTGAAGCGGTGAAAAAAATAGAATGTTCGATCACGAATGCCGCAGATTGCTTCAAAAAAATGACCGTATTTGTTATATTGTTGCTCATTGATTATTCACCTCTGCGGTGCCAAAAAGAATAAGATTCACCGCAACCCAGGAAAGAGAAATGTTAGATTACCGCTTCCCGACAGCTTTGCAGATGGTTCTCAGCGTAGCGATGGCGGAGCAATTGGGTGAACGTTCGACGAGTGCCATTCTGGCCTACGGCCTGGAAGCCAACCCGAGCTTTATCCGCAAATTGATGGTTCCGCTTACGCGTGATGGCATTATTGTCTCAACGCTTGGCCGTAACGGCTCTATTCATCTTGGTCGCCCGCCGGAAGAGATCACCCTGCGCGACATCTACCTTTCGGTCATCGAAGATAAAAAGCTATGGGCGTCGCGTCCAGACGTACCGGCTCGCTGCGTAGTCAGCGCTAACGCCTGCTGGTATTTCAAGTCAATTTCCGAAGAAGCGGAGCAAGCTTCGTTAGCGGTATTAGCACGCCACACTGTGGCAAGCGCGCTGGAAGAGGTCAAAAAAGCCGATACCAGCGGGTGCGATCCGGTGCCTGAACTTATCGCCCTGTATAAAAAAGCCCATTAATTTTTACGAAAAAAAACCGCCTTCACAGTGAAGGCGGTTTTTTATTATCTGCAATGTCCTTACGCAGGCAGCACTTCCCTTTCCACTTTACCGCGCGTCACGAGTTTACGCAGCGTCACGTAGAACACCGGTGTCAGGAACAGACCAAACAGGGTCACGCCTAGCATCCCGGAGAAGACGGTGATCCCGGTGACGCCGCGCACTTCCGCACCCGCACCATGACCGAGTATCAGCGGAATTGTCCCGGCAATAAAGGCGATGGAGGTCATCACAATCGGACGTAAACGCAGACGACAGGCCTCAAGCGCCGCTTCCATAATGCCTTTGCCCTGAATTTCCAGCTCACGGGCAAACTCCACGATTAGAATCGCGTTTTTACAGGCCAGCCCCATCAGTACCACCAGCCCCACCTGCACGAAGACGTTGTTATCGCCCCCGGTCAGCCAGACGCCAAACAGCGCGGAGAGCATGGTCATCGGCACGATGAGGATCACCGCAAGCGGCAGCGTCCAACTTTCATACAGCGCCGCCAGCACCAGGAACGCCAGCAGTACCGCGACCGGGAAGACGATCAGCGCCGTATTGCCCTGGGTGGCCTGCTGGAAGCTCAGATCCGTCCACTCAATATTCATCCCGTTCGGCAGGATCTGCTTAGACATCGCGTCCAGCTGCGTCATCGCCTGCGCTGATGAGAGCACGCGCGGGTCGGCATCACCAATCAGGTCCGCCGCCGGATAACCATTGTAGCGAATCACCGGATCAGGCCCGTAGGTGGTCGTGATTTTCACCATACTGCCAATCGGCACCATTTCGCCCTGGCTGTTACGGGTGCGCAGATTAGCAATATCTTCCACGCTGTCGCGGAACTGCCCGTCAGCCTGCGCCATCACGCGCCAGGTACGCCCGAACTGGTTGAAGTCATTCACGTACGACGAACCCAGATAGGTCTGCAGCGTACCGAAAAGATCGGTCAGCAACACGCCCTGCGCTTTCGCCTTATCGCGGTCAACCTGCACGTCCAGCTGCGGCACGTTAGCCTGGTACGTTGAGATCGGGAAATGCATCCCCGGCGTTTGCATAATCGCACCGGACATGGTGTTCACCGCGTTTTGCAGCGCGCCATAGCCCAGACCACCGCGATCCTGGATGTACAGCGAATAGCCCGACCCCTGACCCAGACCTAAAATCGGCGGTGGCAGGATGGAGAAGCCAAAGCCTTCCTGGATTTGCGCGATTTTTGCGTTGATCTCAGCGTTAATTTCCGCCGCAGTATGTTTGCGCTGGTCGAACGGCTTCAGGCCAAAGAAGACCGTCCCGGTATTCGGCGTGTTGGTGAACTGCAGCGCATTCAGCCCCGGAAACGCGACCGCATAGTCCACACCTTCAGTATTCATCCCGATTTCGCTCATTTTGCGGATCACCGCATCGGTGCGCGCCAGCGACGAACCTTCCGGCATTTTCACGCCGCCAATCAGGTACAGCTTGTCCTGCGTCGGAATAAAGCCGCCGGGCACCGCTTTAAACATCACGCCCGCCGCACAGAGCAGCAGCAGATACACCGCAAATACCGCACCGCGTCGTCCGAGCGTTTTCCCCACCAGCCCCTGATAACCGTTCGAGCTGCGGTGGAAAAAGCGGTTAAACGGACGGAAAATCCAGCCAAACAGACGGTCAATAAGCCGGGTCGGAAAATCCTTCGGTGCGCCGTGCGGTTTTAACAGCAGAGCCGCCAGTGCCGGAGAAAGCGTCAGCGAGTTGATGGCGGAAATCACCGTCGAAATCGCGATCGTCACCGCAAACTGCTTATAGAACTGCCCGGTGACGCCTGAGAGGAACGCCATCGGCACAAACACCGCACACAACACCAGCGCAATCGCGATAATCGGCCCCGAAACCTCACGCATCGCCTGATGCGCCGCCGCAAGCGGAGCAAGCCCTTCTTCGATATTTCGCTCGACGTTTTCCACCACCACGATGGCATCGTCCACCACGATACCGATAGCCAGTACCAGCCCGAACAGGCTCAGGGTGTTTAGTGAAAAGCCCAGCAGGTAGAGAATGCTGAACGTCCCCACGACAGAAACCGGCACCGCGATCAACGGAATGATCGACGCGCGCCAGGTTTGCAGGAACAGAATCACCACCAGCACCACCAGCACCACCGCTTCCAGCAGCGTTTGTACGACAGCACGAATCGAATCGCGCACAAAGACCGTCGGATCGTAAGGAGCCGCCCACTTCATGTCTGCAGGGAAACGCGTGGACAGTTCGTCCATTTTGGCTCGCACCGCGTTAGACAAATCAATGGCGTTCGCCCCCGGAGACTGGAAGATGCCAATCCCGACCGCGTCTTTATTGTTAAGCTGGGAACGCAGCGCATAGCTGCCGGAACCCATTTCGATACGCGCCACGTCGCGCAGGCGGACAACCGTACCGTCCTGCGTCGTTTTCAGGACAATATTGCCAAACTCGTCTTCAGTATGCAGACGCCCCTGGGCGTTAATGGAGATCAGGAAATCACTCTCTTTCGGCAGCGGCTCGGCACCCAGTTGCCCGGCGGACACCTGAACGTTCTGCTCCTGCATAGCCGTGACCACGTCCGATGCGGTCAGCCCGCGGGCTGCCACCTTGTTAGGATCCAGCCAGACGCGCATCGCGTATTCGCCTGAGCCGAAAATCTGAATCTGGCCGACGCCGGGCAGACGCGCCAGCTCGTCCTTCACCTTCAGCGTGGCGTAGTTACGCATATACAGGGAGTCGTATTTCCCGTTGGGCGAAAACAGATGCACCACCAGCGTGAGCGTTGGCGACTGTTTCTGGGTGGTAATCCCCAAACGCCGCACGTCTTCCGGCAGGCGCGCCTCGGCCTGCGCGACGCGGTTTTGCACCTGTACCTGCGCCTGATCCGGGTCGGTTCCCGGACGGAAGGTGACGGTGGTCACCAGTACGCCGTCCGAGCCCGCAACGGACTTCATGTACATCATGTTTTCAACGCCGTTGATCGCCTCTTCCAGCGGCGTCGCCACGGTCTCGGCAATCACTTTCGGGTTGGCGCCCGGGTATTCCGCGCGCACCTGCACGCTTGGCGGCACAACGTCAGGATATTCGCTCACCGGCAACAGCGGGATGGCGATCAATCCTGTGATAAAAATCAGAATCGACAGGACGGCGGCAAAAATGGGCCTGTCGATGAAAAAACGGGAAAAGTCCATGGGTCGGATTCTCAGGTAAGGGATCAGTTAAGGGCGGCGCTGGTAGTCATGGCAACGGTTTTCGCGTTAACCGGCATCCCCGGCATGAACACTTTTTGTAAGCCCTCGACGATGACTTTATCGCCAGGGTTCAGCCCTTGACGCACGATGCGTAAACCGTCTGCCAGACGTCCCGGCGTGATGTCGCGACGCTGTGCTTTCCCCTCTTTATCCACGATATACACGTATTTGCGATCCTGATCGGTCAGCACCGCTTTGTCGTCGATCAGCGTGGCTTTGAATTCCGCGCTGCCCGGCAGGCGTACGCGGGCAAAGAGCCCTGGCGTGAACTGACGCTGCGCGTTATCCAGCAGCGCGCGCATACGGATGGTGCCGGTACTCGGCGTTAACTGATTATCAAGGAAGTCCACTTTGCCCTGATGGGGATAACCCTCCTCGCCCGTCAGACCAATCTCCACCGGAAGCGCCATGTGATTGCTGGACGCCCCCTGCCCGCTGCGGGCCAGATTTTGGTAGTGAAGATAGGTCGACTCATCCACGTCAAAGTAAACGTAAACCGTTTTCTGCGAGACCAGCGTGGTGAGGACGCTGGCGGTGTCTCCCGCAGTCACCAGATTACCGCTGGTGATCAGCGCCCGGCTGGCGCGGCCATCAATAGGCGCGGTGACTTTGGTGAAATCCAGGTTAAGTTGTGCGGCGTCAACCGCCGCCTGCGCGGCGCGAATGTTGGCCTGTGCCTGGGTGGCAGCTGAACGACGCTGCTCCCATTCTTCACGGGAGACTACGTTGGTATTGACCAGTTTATCGGTACGGTTGGCCTCGCTTTGTGCCAGGCTGGCCTGCGTTTTGGCTCTCGCCAGGTTCGCCTGCGCCTGCTCCAGCGCCGCACGATAGGTTCGGTCATCAATGGTGAACAATACCTCGCCCTTTTTCACCTCCTGGCCATCGGTGTAATTCACTTTATCAATGTAACCGGAGACGCGCGGACGTAACTGAACGCTCTCCACTGCCTCAATCCGACCGTTAAAGCTATCCCACTGGCTAATGGATTTCACAACCACGTCAGCAGCGCTGACGGCGGGCGCAGGTGGCGCAGCGTTTTGCGCGACACTGTTATCGCATCCGACGAGCAGCACGGAGAGCAACATTACCCCCAGCGCGCTCAGATGAAAGTTACCCCAGGTTTTTTGCAGGCTCATTATTTTTATTCCGATAATTGTAGCCGCCGGACAAGACGCCGCAGGAGATGCCGCGCCACTTCCTTTGTCCGGTAGCTGGCTTAAGGCCATTTGTGCCGTTCATCGCCACAAAACTGTAACAGTAATGAATACACTATTCGCGGCGATTGTAGGAAGGCGCTTAACTAAGTGCAAGAATAATTGTTGCACTTTATGTGCTATTTGAGTCGAAGGGAAAAGAGCCGTTTCGCTCAAGGACTTAAATGCAACAATAAAACTTGCAATTAACGTAAAAACCAGCCAACCTTTAAATGCAACAGACAAAGATACTTTTAGACGAGCGGTATGAGGGTAACCAGATGAACACTGGCGCATTTATGCATGATTTACTCGACTGGATCGACAACAACCTTGATAGCCGTCTGGACATTGAGTCCGTCGCCAGGCGATCCGGTTACTCAAAATGGCACCTCCAGCGGCTCTTCAAAGAGCATACTGGCTCCCCTCTCGCCGAGTATATTCGCGCGCAAAAGCTGCAAAAATCGGTCGAACGGCTGGCTCAAAGTGATGAACCGATCCTGAACGTGGCGATCGCGCTGGGCTTTGACTCACAGCAGTCCTTCAACCGCAGCTTTAAGCGTCAGTATGGTCAGGCGCCTGGCGCATGGCGGCGGAGTCTGGGTGGCCCGGAAACGCAGCAGCTACGCTAGCAATGAAATTGTCACGGATGACATCCTCCCTGCTTGCGTCCCAGGCGATGCCCACCTCCCAGCTTATTGACTCCCCCGTTAGCGGAATAATCACCAGTTCCGGCGGCGCGATATGGGTCACGCTGGTGGGCAGAATGGCCACACCGATCCCCGCAACCACCATCGCGACGATAGTTTGTATATCGTCAGTCAGTTGCGTCGATGAGATGAAAAGACCGTTGTCATGCAGGAAGCGGTCAATCTGTGCGTTTAAACCCCGTCCCCGCTCATCATAAAGCCGCAACAGAGGGCGTTTCGCGAGCCACTCAGCCACAGACATTGTCGGCGACGCGGCGGGCGCAACCAGAACCAGCCGATCGGTAAATAACGGCAGGTATTCAAGCGCCACGGGGGGCGGAACCCTGACAAATCCCACCTGTAGCTCATCATTTTGCAATTGCTCGTACTGCTGGAATGAAGGCAGATCCGTCAAGGACATCTCGACTCCCGGGAAGTCGCGACGAAAGTCTGCAATACAGCGTGGTGCCAGATAAAAGCTTGAGAGACCAAACCCGACGGCAATATGCCCTTCAACCCCTTTTGAGACCCGCTCAGCATGCTGCATAAATAACTGGGTTTGCCTGACCACTTTTTCAGCCTCTGGCAGTAAACGTTTGCCGTTGGCCGTCAGTACTGCGCCGTGACGACCTCGTGAAAAAAGAGACATATTCACCTGAGATTCGAGGAGATTAATCTGTTTGGTCAATGCCGGTTGCGAGATAAACAGCACCCGCGCCGCATCGGCATAGTTCCCTTTTTCAGCCAGTACCACAAAGGCTTTAAGCAACCGGATGTTCAATTTTGCATTCCAGATGGTTATTAAAATCAGAAATGATTTGATTATACAGTTATTGGAAAGCGTTATGTAATTCAGTTTCGAAAACAACTGGAGACGCATCATGAACGAACATCAATCCTTAAAGGCGGCAACCGTACAGTTTCAGCATCAGGCTAATAATAAAAAATACAACCTGCTGATAATGGAGAAATTTATTGAGCAAGCGGCGCTTGAGCAGGTGAAAATTCTCACCTTCCCTGAAATGTGTATCACCGGCTACTGGCATGTCCCCAAACTCACCTCAGCGGAGGTATCAGCTCTGGCAGAGCCGATTGCTGAAAGCCCTTCCCTGACGCTCATTCGCTCTCTGGCGATCAAACATCAAATGCTTATTGGCGCCGGTCTTATTGAACGCGCCGACGATGGCCGCCTCTACAATGCGTATGTTGCCTGTATGCCGGACGGCTCAATGCATACGCACCGTAAGCTCCATGCTTTTGAACATCCGGCTATCAGCAGCGGGGACAGCTTTACCGTTTTTGATACGCCGTGGGGAGTGAAAGTCGGCATATTGATTTGCTGGGACAATAATCTGGTCGAAAATGTACGCGCGACGGCGTTGCTGGGTGCCGATATTCTTCTCGCACCGCATCAAACAGGCGGTACGGATTCCCGCAGCCCTCACGGAATGAAGCCTATTCCGCTGTCGCTCTGGGAGGAGCGGGAAACGCGCAAGGAGGAAATTACGGCCGCATTCAAAGGGGCAAGCGGTCGGGAATGGCTCATGCGCTGGCTGCCTGCCCGTGCACATGACAATGGATTAATTGTTCTCTTCAGCAACGGTGTGGGTGCAGATGATGACGAAGTGCGCACAGGGAATGCCATGATCCTCGACCCATATGGAAGGATCGTGAATGAAACCTGGGCGGCTGAAGATGCGATGGTGAGCGCTGAGCTGGATTTAAGTCTGCTTGCCATGAGCACCGGTCGCCGCTGGATCCACGGTCGCCGCCCCGATTTATACCAGATATTGACCCAGCCGCAGGGCTATGAACGTGATGCGATCAGCGCACGATTTTCGAATGAGCCCCCTGCCCGCTAGAAATGTCAGCATTTTTTAGCTGCAACATAAACCCGGAGCTGTTACGCTGTATATAATTACAGTATGAGGTGCGCATAATGGCTGTTGAAACAAAATTTGTTGTCGTAAGAAAAGGTGAAGAGAAAATGACATTTGCCAGTAAGAAAGAGGCTGACGCTCACGACAAGCTGCTCGATATGGCAGACGCGTTCACCGACTGGCTGTTGCAAAGCGGAATGCAGATGGATGAAACGCAGGCTGAAAATCTTGGACTGTATCTCGCCGAGCAGAAAGAGACCGTGCAGCATATTCTGCGTACCAGCAAGCTTCCCGATCTCAATGCCGCTATTGTTGCAGATAAAACAGCAGCCGATGAGGTTGATGATAAAAAAATCAGAGCGGTGAAAGCGGCCTGATTACGAGAATAATCATTACCTGTTCCGAAGCCGTAAGGAGATAACTGCTTGCGGCTTTTTTAGCTGTTTGTAGGGTTCCCTGTTAATCTTTCAGCAGGCTTATTTCTTCGAACAGCCATTGCTTCAGCGTTCGTATTTTAAACGAATCCTTATTATCCAAACGGTAAACTAAATCGTATCCCCGTTCTGCTTTAAGTTTGTATTGCGGAAACGGAACAACAAGCCTTCCGGCAGCGACATCATCTGCAATCAGCACACTCCGTCCCAGAGCCACGCCTTCGCCACGTATAGCGGCTTCGGTCGCCATGCTGCCAAGCGTCCATAAGGTCCCCTGATGGCCGCTGAAATGGTTTTCTCCGGCCATTTCAAACCATGCCTCCCAGTTCGCCAGCATTCTGTACTCATGAAGAAGCACGCAGTTTGAAAGATCCTTAATTTCTTTCAGACCGTTATGTTCCTTAATAAAGTCGGGGCTACAGACAGGGGTGACTGTTTCACTCAAGATTCGCTCAGAACAGACGTCGCGATAATTACCACGGCCATAACGAATTGCTGCATCGACCTGACCATCGTTAAGATCCACGTTAATGTCAGTAACATCCAGCTGAATATCGAGTTCAGGATGCCGCTGCCTGAAACGGCTGAGACGCGGGGCCAACCACTTACTGGCGAATGAAACCGTTGTACTGATACGCAAACTTTTTGCCGGGCTCCTTTCGCGTAAACGCTCGGACTCTCTCACTAAATCACCCAGAAGGCGGGTAACCGCAGGGTGGAATTCAGCCCCCTCCTCCGTCAGGATTATCTGTCGCGTCAGTCTGTGAAAAAGCTTTATCCCCAGATGATCTTCGAGCTTCCGGATTTGCCGGCTTATCGCGCCGTGCGTGACGTGCAACTCCGCTGCCGCCAGCGTCATGCTGGAGAGCCGCGCAGTGGCTTCAAAAGCCCGAAGCGTTTGCAAGGGTGGGAGGCGATCGAACATCATACGCGTGATAATAATTCACGCATGATGTGAGAACAAATGATTTGTCAGGCCCTCGTCCCAAAATCAAAATCGAAACAAATAACCATTTTATTTTCATCATGTTATCGGAGGGATAATGGAAAGTTTGTTCGTGTACGGGACGCTCGGTCCAGGCAGACCTAATGCGCATATTCTTGAGAATATCGGTGGGTCGTGGCAGGAAGGACACGTGGGCGGGTCTCTGTTAAATAAAGGCTGGGGTGCAGAGATGGGGTATCCGGGGATCGTGCTGGATGACTCAGGTAATCGTGTTCAGGGTTTTATTTTCACTTCAGCGAATTTGCATAATCACTGGGATGTACTCGATCAGTTTGAAGGTGCTGAATATGAGCGTGTACCGGTAGACGTCATGACGACTACCGGTCAGACAATAAATTCGTGGGTGTACCGGCTTAAGCCATTCGCTCATTTTACGCAACACTGCATTTACTGAATGCCCGTATTTAACGAGGTTCGAACGCATTATGATGGCGCTATTCCGTTATGAAGGAGGCAACATGCGTTTTGAGAGACTGCAGTATTTATTTGATCCACTTTGCGGCTGGTGCTACGCCAGCGCGCCGGCGCTGGGTTACCTTGCTCAGCACCACGCTGATAAACTTGAGCTAATGCCCAGCGGGCTGTTCAGCGATGAGGGAGCCCGGGACATCACCGCGGAATGGGCGGAGTACGCCTGGTCTAACGATCGGCGCATCGCTTCACTCACCGGGCAGCCTTTCAGCGAGCGCTATCATCAGCTTCTGCTGAGCGGTACGCGGTTTGATTCGACGTTTATGAATCGTGCTCTGACCATGGTTCGTGACATCAACCCGTCGGCCGAGACACATCTTCTTCATACGCTACAGCATGCCCGCTATGTTGAGGGGCGAGACACCTCAAGACCTGACGTGGTGGGTGATATCGTTGAGGACTGGGCCGGGAAAAACAACCTTGCGTTAAAGCATGAACGGGTCACTCTGGCGCTTGATACCGATAAAGCGCTGCGGCATATCACGGACGAGAGGATCGCGAAAGTGAAGCGTCTTATGAATCAGCATGGTATCCGAGGAGTGCCTGTGCTGCTGGCGACGGTTAACGGCACGGAGCATATGATTAGTGGACATGCTCTTTACGGTGGTGCAGAGAAATTACGCGCTACGCTATCAACGCTTGCCTGAATGAATTTTCCAGCATGACGGCCATTCCTTAGCTAATCGGGCTGCAGCTGGCGTAAACCATTCTATATTGCACCGGGAACCCATTCTCTGACAGGTTCCCAGGTCAATATTAACGCCAGCAGGCTTAGTGGCGAGAAAGGCTGCAAAAACATGCTGTTACGGCACAAGCTGTCAGAACTAATCCCAGCTGCTGCACGATACCGGCAAGTCCCAGCATCATTCCCAACAGCATATAGTAGACTAATCCAAACAGCGCTCCGGCTGCTCCGGCCTGTTCACGATACTGGCTCAGGGCCTGGCTCAACACGTTTGGAATCGCGATGCCATAGGCAACCACAATCCCGGCCATCGGCAAAAGGATCCATACAGATTGCTGTAAAACCCATGCTGCAATACCCGATAACAGGGCCAGCAGGCACGCATTCTTCACCAGCTGTTCTGGTGACAAACCGACAGACAACAGTTTCCGGTTCCAGAGGCTGCCCGACAGAGAGGCAAAAGCCAGTAAAACTCCCGTCCATCCAAAAGCCCTGGGGCTCCAGCCCAGTTGCCCGAAAAGAAACGGCGCAAGGCTGTAGTAACTGAAAATCATCGTATTGAGCAGCGCAACAAGCACTGCATTTTTCCACAGCCTTCCATCACCCGCCATTCGGTAAAACAGCCCGCCAAAACGGGCACTGGAAGTATTTTCCGACCGCGTTTCTGGCAGCAAGAATGCGGTCAGTATCAGCAGAACCAGCGCCAGTGACGCCAGCGCAACAAATACGCCGGTATGTCCGTACAGGCTAACCAGCCAGCCTCCACTCACCAGACCGAAAACCGGGCTGATTGCCAACGCCGCACCCATAACAGAAAAGACGCGGGCTAAGGCCGTCGATTCGTAACGATCACGTAGCATGGTCTGAACGACAACGGATCCGGCTGCTGCCCCCATGGCCGCGACCATGCGTGCCATGAGCAAAACACTAAAGCCTGGAGCGACAAGCGCCAGTGCAGAACCGGCCCCGTAGCACAGTAGTCCGGCCATCATCGCTGGTCGCCGACCGATATGGTCGCTTAACCAGCCCCAGAGCGTAACGCCGACGGCAAACGCGACAAAATAGACAGAAAGTGTCTGCGCGGCACGTTCACTGCCTACCTGAAACGCACGGGCAATGCCAGGCAATGCGGGGCTGTAAATGGTTTCGACCAGTTGAGGAAACATAATCAGTAATGTCAGAAGCCACAACGGTGGCTGTTTATCGGTGTTCATAACAACAATCCTCAGATAAGCAGAATATGCTGCTATCATTGCGGAAGTTGCCATGTCGAATTACCATTATTACGACTACATATATTTAAAATCGGACATTCAATGAAGATAAACCCTCAAGATTCTTTCGATCCGGATCTGTTCGACGATCTGGTTATCGGAATTGCATCCGATATGGGGGTACATGATTCAGGGATGCACAGCCACCTTCGTCATCAGTTACTTTTTTCGGCGGCGGGAAGTATCACAATTGAGCTGGATAATACCCTTTGCCTGCTTCCACCCAGGCGTGCGGCATGGATACCGGCCGGCACGGCTCATCGCGCCATAATGAAGGGTAAGATGGCCTACCGTTCGCTGTACTTTTCTGGCACTTTACCGTTATCGGCATTACCTCTGCAGATTGTTGAAGTTAATCCCCTGTTCTTTGAGGTGATCGAGCGGATGGCATTCTGGCCATGGGGAATGCCCACAGAACGACAAAGCAGTCTAATCAATGTTTTTTGTGAGGAAATTAAAAATGCCCATCGCGAAAACTGGACGTTACGGTTTCCCTCAGATATTCGCCTGAATACCTGGCTAAACACCATCCGTAAGGGCGAATTACCCCCACGGCTTGGACAATTAGTCCAGAAGGTAGGGGCATGTGAACGCACGATAAGCCGTATATTTATCCGGGAAACGGGAATGAGTTATCAGAGCTGGAGGCAACAGTGGAGGCTGCTGAAAGCGATGGAAATGTTGTGCGAGGGTATGTCGCTAAGTCAGGTTGCACAGCAGCTAGATTTTGTCAGTGACAGTGCCTTTATTGTCTTCTTCCGCCAATATACGGGGACAACGCCGACCCGCTACCTCCGGCATTCAATTGCTGAACATCAGGACGTAACGTCGGTTTAACAGCCAGTCTTCGCTCACAGCTGACTTGCTTCATAGTTAGCTCGCCCGCTTTGTGCCAGGAGCGGTGACATGTTCCCAATTGTTTGACTCACGGCATTGCTAGCAAGAACCATGGATACTCAATGACAAACGTCTGCTGTTCGCTGTGAGTTCAATGGGTCGATGCAACGCTATCCTTAGCCATTGGGGGCAGATCACAGCATCAATTTATGCATAACGCCTCATTGCTCGAACCAATAAAAAATCCCGCAATAACGGGATTTTTGCTGATCCATTAATTGATGTGTTAATGAAAAATTTTTTTAAACTCACCAATCAGCTTCTCACTTTTTGACGATAACCTTGCTGTTATTCGATCACATTTGCATTTTGGGCAAACAGTAAACATATCGACCCCCTCAATAACGACATCACCGCCATTAACTATGGTTTCTTTCCAACCACACCTCACACATTCATATGTAGTCGGCTGTCTGGCTATAGGCATAACAGTCACCCTCGCGCTAAGACCACGCGGTCCTGTGATTTTTCAACGATTTTATAAGATCTCAATTTTGATAGCACGCCAACACCTCCTGCAGCGACAGCCACAGCTATAGCGCTTGCGGTAGTTGCGCTACCTAAGACAGTAACAGCTGCGCCGCCAGCTATTAGTCCAGAGGTTGCGGTAGCAGGCGCAGTTGCACCACCAGTACCTAAAGTTGCAATAAGTGAGTATGCAGCAAGACTTATTGCACCAAAAGCTATTGCCCATGCAGCTTTTCCTGTCGCCTTTATTTTTATTGTCTTACTAGCTAAATCTCCTTCAATAACGATCGTATCCAAGTCGTCTTGAACGGCTTTAGCCAACTCTTTTTCTGTAGTTACAGTACGCATTAAATACTCCACAATTTTTCTATTGAAGTAGTTTTTATCGGTCGAATCGTGTGAGAGCTTGAATAATATTAAGTAAACACGACATGCTCAACTAAAGCGACACACAACAAACATGAATTAAGCACCTAGCAATGGGCAGACAATCGATTTACCATAACGCCAAATTACGCGCACCGCTCAGACGTGCTCAGAGCGATTTGAGTGCGGAGTCGATGAAAAACCACAGCTTACTAGGCAAAATTACGCAAAACAGCGCAGGTGAATCCTGAGAGCATGAATGGTTATGCATCAGGGTGCATGACTCAAGATTTGAAACGAAATATCTACCGGAATGTCTCTTTTACGCAAAATGGGCCCGCGGGCCCACTAGTGAAAACGGTGAGCGTGGGTACAATTTATTGCGTGCCCGTGAGCCGTTGGACAAACGCAGCGCGTCAGTGCACTCCCAGCCTGAACCCCAAATCATCAGTTTATGTTTATTTTTCACCTCAATAAGTCTGAGAACCTTATTTCATTGCGGCTAGCCCAGACTCCTTTCTACATATCTGCTGCAATCAAATGTCCGCTCCTCGCTCAAAGCTGTCCTTGGGCCTAACCTACGATAGCTTCGTGCAAAGAGCAGACATACATATCTTTATATTGAGAGACTTAAACCGCTTTGCTAATGAGGACAGGCGATCTGTGCCCAACACGCAATACGACTTCCACAACTCGTTCAGCGCTGAAACTCACCAAAGCCAACGTCTCCTGGGCTCCTGCCAGGCTCCCTGCCACAGGTCAAAACGTGTGAGTGGTTCAATTTTTTTTAGGATGGCAGCTTCACCCGCGGATGAGAGACTTCGCTCCGAAAAGGAAATACCGAAAAGGCCTTCAGCGACCGGGAATATTTCACATTCTGACGTCAGCAATCCCAATGCTTTTTCTATCTTGCTACGTTCTGCTTTGATAATTAACTGAAGTCCCATCAGCTTTTAAACTCCACAATGGCTACTTGTTCAAGCGCTTGCCTGACCTGGGCCTGAACATGATCAGGGATGGATTGCCCTCTGATGTCATAGACGACCCGGCATGTGTGAATATGCGGTGGAAGCTGCGATAGTCCCCAGCCTATTCTGGCAATATTGTATGCAATACTGAGTCTTATCGATTCTGGTGATAGCAGACCGTGGTTGGCCACAAGAAGAAACTCGCCGCGTTCTTCATTTATAAACTCCGGGGTAAACATTATTCCTCCCTTCCATTGTCTTCGCCAACTTCTGGCAATTGAATGCTTTTTCATCAATGCCTTATCTTAGCAGGAATCCTGTTCGAGTTACGACGTCCGCTTGACGTTCAGAACGGATCTTAAACGTCGTTATCTCGTCAGCTCTTCGCTCATAGCCGCCCTAACGTTACCTAAACCCCGAACTCCCCCATAAACCTGGTAGTTATACAAACTAACCAGGCTGTTACGTTAATACGTGTTAATCACTTAAAAAGGAAATGCGCATGACCCCACATCCGCTGCGTCAGATCATCGAAGCCTGCGATCGCGCCATCACCACCAAAAACTATGACGCCCTGATGGAGTACTACGCCGAAGATGCGGCTCTGGTGGTCAAGCCCGGCATGACCGTTAAAGGTAAAGAAAACATCCGCAGCGCGTTTATTGCCATCGCAGATTATTTTCAGGATCAGCTGGTTGTCGAACAAGGAGAGATGCAGGTGATAGAAGGTGGCGGCAATGCGCTTGTTATCATGGAAACCATTCTGCGTTTTCCTGATGGCAAGGGTGGAAGAGCGGAAATATCACGTCGCGCCACCTATGTTTTTCGACAGGAGAGCGATGGTCGCTGGCTTTGTACCATCGACAATTCCTACGGGACGTCACTCCTGGATACGAGGAACTGATTACTTTTATCACGACGTCAAAGGGGCGCTACCGCCCCTCCATACCAGCACCCTTAATGCGCAGTAATGCGCGGCTCCTTCACAAACTCCGACAGCAGCCACACCATATCGTGCAGCAAGCCCGTTAGCTCTTTCGCTACATTCGCAGGTAGCGTTCCGCCCTTAACCGCTTGTGTCAGCGCCAGAGCATAGTCCACCTGGGTCACGGTATCCTGCCAGCAGTCCGGCACGCAGGAGTTCAGTTTCTCACCCATGATCAGTTGCGCGATCAGGTCAGGCGGAAGATCGACATCGCAGAGTTCCCTTAGCTTCCGCAGGGCGTGCAGCAGACGCTCGCAAAGCGTCGTAAACATCGTTGCATCCTCGATTTCGACCAGCACACTCACCAGCGCGGCGCAGTTGTCGGCAACGTCAAAAAGATCGGCATCAGCAGGAAGCGGTCGGGAGATAAGCTGCAGAATGACGCTTTCGTCAGACGGGAGATAAGTCAGGGTTGGGATAGTAGCCATACAAGGCATCCTTCTATATGTAGTTCAATTAACTACCCAATGAGTTCCTACGCCCGAGGGGTAGCGCTGACAGAGGTAGGAATACCGCCCATATAGAAAAACGGCCAGCCTTGCGGCTGCTCCGCCAGCGCCACCGCAATTGTAACGGGATCGGCGCTGCCGCGACATACGAAATGTCACTATATGGTAGATACGGGTTCCTACGCCCGATTGCGGATGTGCCGCAACGCAGGCACTTTACGACCCCGATCGGTTTAAGAAAAGACATAGCCCTTAATTTCACAAGGTTACTTTGCGGTTTGCGAGGCGTCTTCCAGAAACGTTCCGTCTGGTCAGGAAAAGCACTCCCCACCAAATTTTGCCCCAACCTCCTCTGCTGAACTGATGTATTGTTTTCGCACAATGAACGCCTCTAAAGGACACCTGCGCAATGATAAACATCCTCGGTAAAACCACCTCTATCAACGTTCGTAAAGTGCTCTGGACCTGCGAAGAAGCCGGTATCGCGTACCAGCAGGAAGATTACGGCAGCGGCTTTGCCTCCACCGAAACGGATGAGTTTCGCGCGCTGAATCCTAACGCCATGGTGCCTGTGCTGATCGATGACAATTTCGTTCTGTGGGAATCCAACTCTATCTGCCGCTATCTGGCGCGCAAGGCAGGACGTTATGATCTGCTGCCGTCAGAACCGCAGGCCTGTGCCAATGTCGAACACTGGATGGACTGGCAGGCAACCGAGTTCAATAACGCCTGGCGCTATGTCTTCCCTGCGCTGGGGCGTAACAACCCGGACTATAACGATGCCGAAAGGATTGCAGCGGGGATAAAAGAGTGGAACAGGTGCATCACCCTCCTTGAGGGGCAGTTACAGCGCACCGGTGCCTTTGCCGCAGGCGAAGTGTTTACGCTTGCAGATGTTGTGCTCGGGCTGTCGGTGAATCGCTGGAAAATGACCCCTTTCGACAAACCTGATGTACCCGCCGTTGATGCCTGGTTTGAACGACTCAACCAGCGCCCGGCATTTTTGCGTCACGGTAATAACGGAATGGTGTAGAAATACGGCCGGGCGTCGCCCGGCTTTTTCGCACGCATACCTTTTGCTAACCCTGCCATTTCCCGCCACAATATTGCATCGACTCCGTTTAATCGCGACTCATGCAACGTCTTCACACTTATCCCGACATCCGGGCAATGTTTCGTCGACTCCTGATAGCCACCATCACTGGCGTACTGGCCGCGCTGGCCGTTGCGGTGTTCCGCCACAGCATGTATCTGCTGGAGTGGCTGTTTCTCAGTAACGACAGCGGCAGCCTGGTGAATGCCGCCGCCGCGCTCTCTCCCTGGCGGCGCGCACTGACGCCTGCCCTGGGTGGGCTGGCGGCCGGGTTACTGTTATGGGGATGGCAACGATTTACCGCGCAGCGCCCTCACGCCCCAACTGATTATATGGAAGCGCTGGAGACCGGTGACGGTCAGTTTGACTACGGCGCCAGTCTGGTGAAATCCCTTGCGTCACTGCTGGTCGTTGCCAGCGGCAGTGCCATTGGCCGCGAAGGGGCGATGATCCTGCTTGCCGCCCTCGCCGCCTCCTTTTTCGCCCGCCGCTTTACACCGAAATCCGAATGGAAACTCTGGATCGCCTGCGGCGCCGCGGCCGGGATGGCCAGCGCCTACCATGCTCCGCTAGCCGGAAGCCTGTTCATTGCGGAGATTCTGTTTGGCACGCTGATGCTGGCCTCGCTTGGCCCCGTGGTTATTGCTGCGGTGGTGGCGCTGCTCACGACGCATCTTTTAGCGCCCGGAACCCTCACGCTCTATGACGTACATCTGAGTGGCATACTCAACGCGGCAGATTATGCCCTGTTGCTCGCTATGGGTCTGCTGGCGGGCCTCTGCGGCCCACTGCTGATGTGGCTGATGACGTTCAGCCATGGGCTATTCCTGCGTATCAAACTTTCACCGCCGTGGCAACTGGCGCTCGGCGGTTTGATCGTCGGGCTGCTGTCCCTTTTGACGCCTAAGGTGTGGGGGAATGGCTACAGCGTGGTTCAGGCTTTTCTGATCGCGCCCCCGTTGCTGTCGGTCATTGCCGGTGTGTTTATCTGTAAACTGCTGGCGGTACTGGCCAGCAGCGGCTCGGGTGCGCCGGGAGGGGTATTTACGCCTACGCTGTTTGTCGGTATGGCGACGGGGATGCTGTTTGCTCAACTTTTCGCGCTGTGGTTACCGGGCTCTGAGACGGCAATTTTGCTGGGGCTGGCAGGGATGGCAACGTTACTCGCCGCAACCACACATGCGCCCATTATGTCGGCGCTGATGGTCTGTGAAATGACCGGGCAGTATTTTTTACTGCCCGGCTTGTTGGTCGCCTGTGTCGTGGCGTCCGTGCTGTCGAGGACGTTACGCCACGACTCGATCTACGGTCAACACGCCACCGAGGGCAGAGAGATCGATGTATTGCGCTAACTCGCGCTGCTCTGCGCGGGGCAGGTACGGCAACTCACCGACCAAAGGCCCAGGCAGTTTTGTGCTCAGCACGTCGATGATTTCAGCGTAGTGCGCAAGTCCTGGGTTGATGCGGTTTGCCACCCAGCCAATCAACGGCAGGCCGTCATTGGCAATGGCTTGTGCCGTCAGCAGCGCATGGTTAATGCAGCCTTCCTGGATACCCACAACCATCACCACAGGAAGTTGTTCCTGCACCACCCATTCAGACAGCGGGCGCAAATCATTCATCAGGCTGCGCCAGCCGCCCGTCCCTTCAACCACAACGTGATCAACCTTCCCGCTCAGGTTTGCCAGGCCATCAGACAGCAGGGGGTAATTAATCATACCGCTGTGCGCCACGCTGCTCTCCTCTTCGCTTAACGCAATTGGATTAACCGCGTCATAAGGCAGCTCCAGCGACGAGACGCTTTGCAGCACCAGAGCGTCTTTATTACGCAATCCCTCTGGCGTCTCTTTACTGCCTTTTGCGACCGGTTTGTACCCTGCAACGCGTTTACCGCTTGCAGCCAGTGCCTGCAGTAATGCGCGGGATACCACTGTCTTTCCGACAGAGGTATCTGTACCAGTAACAAAGAAACGCTTAAGCATGACTCGCTCCACCTCTTGGGTATGCTTCGAAATATAAACCAGGTAAATAATTCAGTGGGGGAAGTCTACGGGATGCGTGCGCTACCCGGCTTGAGATAGCGCAATTTTTCTTACATCTGCAGAAAAGAGTTAACCCTGTAACAGGCGGATCAACAGCGAGCCGTTATACATGGCATCTTTAACCAGCGCCGCACCTGCCATCGTGCCCTGGTTGGAGAATTGGGTACTTTCTACCGCAATATTTTTGCTGTACGCGGGGAGCGACTGCTGATGAATGCAGGCCGAAATAGCCGGGAAGAGGATCTCCGCCGCCTGGCTGAGCGGCGAACCAATCAGGATTTTTTGCGGGTTGAAGAGATTCACCATAATGGCCAGAATGCGGCCAACGTTGTTACCTACACCGGTAATAATGTCCTTCGCCAGGAGATCGCCCTGACGCGCGGCAGCGCAGAGGGAATCCACCGTTAAGGGTTGTCCGTGTAGCGAGGAGCTCATGGACTGGCCGAGCCTCGCCTGCGCCAGTTCCAGCACGCTTTCCACGCTGGCAATGGTCTCCAGACAGCCATGGTTCCCGCAATAACAGCGTTTACCGTAAGGGTCGACCTGGGTATGGCCGATTTCGACCAGACTACTGCTTCCGGCATGCAGAAGGCGTCCGTCAGTGATCACGCCCGCCCCGACGTTATGATCGATGACAACCTGAATGACGTCCCGCGCACCACGTGACGCGCCAAACAGTGCCTCAGCCATCGTCCAGGCGCTGATGTCATGCTGAATATAGACCGGCACACCGGTATGGTTTTTCAGCACTTCACCCAACGGCATCTCTTTGACATCGTCGTAAAACGGCATACGGTGAACAATGCCGTTTTCGGTATCAATAATGCCCGGCATGGTGATGGCAATCGCCGTTAAGCGTTCAAGCCGCTGCTGATGACGGATAAAGAAGTTATCAATATGCGAGACAATCGCATCGAGGAGCGGTTCCTCAGCATTGAGCGGCAGTTCAAGCCTGTCTTCCACCACCAGTTTGCTGCTCAGGTCGCGCAGCGCAAGGAAGATTTCTCCCCGACTGATGCGCAGTGACAGGTAGTGCCACGCTTCCGTCTCGACCACCAGCCCGACCGCCGGACGGCCACGGCTGCCCGGCTCCTGGATCTCGGTCTCCTGAACCAGGTGGGCTTCCAGCATTTCGCGGACAATCTTGGTGATACTGGCAGGTGCCAGTTGTGCCAGGCGCGAAAGATCGATACGCGAAACCGGACCAAGCTGATCAATCAGGCGATACACCGCGCCAGCGTTGGTCTGCTTAATCTGATCAATATGCCCTGGCTGACTATCAGCAACCACCTCGTACTCCCTTATTTTCGAGCTTCGAAATAAACTGTGGGCTATGGTGAAGCACTTCCATGGCCGTCGTCAAATATTTACTTAGCCATGTGATTTACTGCACATTTTTACCCGTATTTCCCTATAAATATCGCCCGGCAGAGGCGCTAATTAACTGCTGTTTAAAACGCTGAGCGGCATGACTCTGTTCATGATGTTTTGACCATACCAGCCACATCTCTGAAACGGCGTCCTCTTCAGCGATGGTAACCCAGCGCATTTCGCGCAATTGTACCCGTTTAAAGGAGGCCGGAAGAATAGACACGCCCAGCCCGGCAGCGACCAGACCAATAATGGTCATCGCCTCCCCAACTTCCTGGGTGATAACCGGGGCAAGATCGTAGCGGCGCATCAAACCCAGAATATCATCATACAGGCCCGTCCCGACCTGCGGGTCAAAAAAGACAAACGGCTCTTTTGCCAGTTCTGCCAGCGTGACAGACGGACGCGAAGCCAGCGGATGATCGTGAGGGATCATCGCCATCAGCGGTTCGCGCAGGATCACCTGCCACGACAGCGTGTCCGGCAGTTGAGTGTTACGCATCAGTCCCAGATCCAGCGAACCTTCATTCAGTGGCGCAATCTGTTCGCGGGTATTAATTTCGCGCGTCTGAATATGAACATCCGGAAAATGCCGGCGGAATGAGGAGAGTGTCTCCGAGACGGCGCTGATAAACGGTGCGGACGAGGTAAACCCGATCCGCAGTTCTCCGGTTTCCCCGAGATACAACCGTTCTGCCCGGGCCGCGGCCTCCTCGACCATACTCAGGATTTGTCTGCTGTCGGTCAGAAACTGTTTTCCCGCCGCCGTCAGACTCACGCTGCGGTTAGTACGGGCCAGAAGACGCGCCCCAACCTGCTGCTCCAGGCTCTGAATCTGCTGGCTTAGCGGTGGCTGAGAGATATTCAGTCTTGCTGCCGCGCGGCCAAAATGCAGTTCTTCGGCAACGGCAACAAAGTAGCGGAGGTGACGCAGCTCAACATTCATATTTTTAAAGTATCATTTGAGATTATTAATATATTAGACAGAATATTTACATTTTCCTACCCTGATCGTGTGGTCATACCCGTCACCAGAAATCACGGGGATGTTTAAGCAAGGAAACTGTGTGAGTCGTACAACTGCCATTGATATCGATCCGGCCAGAGATATCAATGATTTACCCGTAGCATCTCAGCCGGTTCAGTTCATTAAACGCGGTACACCTCAATTTATGCGCGTCACGCTGGCGCTCTTCTCAGCGGGTCTGGCAACGTTTGCATTGCTCTATTGCGTTCAGCCGATCCTGCCCGTTCTCTCTCACGAGTTTGGCGTATCACCTGCCAGCAGTAGCGTTTCGCTCTCAATTTCCACCGGGATGCTGGCGATTGGCCTGCTCTTTACCGGCCCACTTTCCGATGCCATCGGTCGTAAACCGGTGATGGTTACCGCGCTGATGCTGGCCTCGGTCTGTACGTTACTCTCGACCATGATGACCAGCTGGCACGGTATTCTGGTGATGCGTGCGCTGATTGGTTTATCGCTCAGTGGGGTTGCCGCTGTAGGGATGACCTACCTCAGCGAAGAGATCCACCCGAGTTTTGTTGCCTTCTCAATGGGGTTGTACATCAGCGGGAACTCCATCGGCGGGATGAGTGGGCGCCTGCTGAGTGGGGTATTTACGGACCTCTTTAACTGGCGTATTGCGCTGGCTGTCATTGGCTGCTTCGCCCTTGCGTCTGCACTGATGTTCTGGAAAATTCTGCCGGAATCGCGCCATTTCCGCCCCACCTCGTTGCGCCCTAAAACGATGTTTATCAACTTCCGTCTGCACTGGCGTGATAAAGGGTTGCCGCGCCTGTTTCTGGTCGGCTTCCTGCTGATGGGCTCCTTCGTCACGCTGTTTAACTATATTGGCTACCGCCTGATGCTCTCACCGTGGCATCTGAGTCAGGCCGTTGTCGGTTTGCTTTCTGTCGCTTATCTGACCGGAACATGGAGTTCTCCAAAAGCCGGAGCGATGACGGCACGCTTCGGTCGGGGACCGGTGATGTTGGTATTCACAGGCGTGATGTTACTCGGCCTGCTGTTGACGCTCTTCTCCTCCCTGTGGCTGATTTTTGCTGGAATGCTGCTCTTCTCCGCGGGATTCTTCGCCGCCCACTCGGTCGCCAGCAGTTGGATAGGCCCACGCGCCCGTCGGGCCAAAGGTCAGGCGTCGTCGCTTTATCTGTTTAGCTACTATCTCGGTTCCAGTATTGCCGGGACGCTCGGCGGCGTGTTCTGGCATAACTACGGCTGGAACGGCGTGGGTGGGTTTATTGCGCTGATGCTGTGCGCAGCGCTGCTGGTTGGCGCCAGTTTGCATAAACGTCTGCATTAACAATCCACCGCCTTCGTGTTTAAATCAAGCCGATGCTAATTTTTGTCATCGGCTGATTCAGACACGAGGACTTCATGAAAAACAACAACTACCAACAACTCACCCGCACCTTCCAGCGTCTTTCCCGATTCTCCCACCTCTCCTCTATCGCCAGTTGGGATATGTTCACCATGATGCCGCCAGGCGGCAGCGCTGCCCGTGGCGAGGCGCTGGCGGAGATAAGCGTCCTGCAACACCAGATCCTGACCGATAAAAAAGTCGGCGACCTGTTAGCGGCGGCGGCAGATGAAAATCTGAATGATATAGAACAAGCCAACCTGCGCGAAATGACGCGTCAATATCAGCAGGCCTCGCTGCTGCCAGAATCGCTGGTGGAAGCCAAATCCCTGGCGGGCAGCAAGTGTGAACACGCCTGGCGCACGCAGCGCCCCGCCAACGACTGGCAGGGCTTTTCCGCCAACCTGAAAGAGGTGGTCAAACTCAGTCGCGAAGAGGCTCGCCTGCGGGCCGAAGCCAAAGGCTGTACGCCGTACGACGCCCTGCTGGATATTTTTGAACCCGACATGACCAGCGCGCGTCTGGACGTCCTGTTCGGCGATATGAAATCCTGGCTGCCGGACCTGCTGGCAAACGTGGTGGAAAAACAGGCTCAGCGTTCGTTTGTTCCACCGCAAGGCCCCTTCCCGACAGCAACACAGCGTGAGCTGGGGCTGGAAGCTATGCAGATGTTGGGCTTCGATTTTAACGGCGGACGCCTGGACGTCAGTGCGCACCCGTTCTGCGGTGGCGTGCCGGAAGATGTGCGAATTACCACGCGTTATGATGAGGATGAACTGCTTAGCGCGCTGTTTGGTGTGATTCATGAAACCGGCCACGCCCGCTACGAACAAAACCTGCCGCGAGCGTGGGCAGGACAGCCTATCGCTCTGGCGCGCTCCACCGCCATCCATGAATCCCAGAGCCTGTTCTTTGAGATGCAACTCGGTCGCAGTGAGGCCTTCCTCAAACATCTCCTCCCTGCGGTGCACGCCCGTTTTGGCAGCCAGGCGGCGTTCAGCGAAGAGAACTTTATTGCCTGGAACCAGCGCGTGAAGCCGGGCTATATTCGCGTCGATGCGGACGAAGTGAGTTACCCGGCACATGTGGTGCTGCGCTATGAGATTGAACGTGCGCTGATCAACGGCGAGATCGAGGTGGACGATATTCCCGCCCTGTGGGACGAGAAAATGCAGGCCTGGCTCGGATTATCCACGAAAGACAACTACCGCAACGGCTGCATGCAGGATATCCACTGGACCGATGGCGGTTTTGGTTACTTCCCGTCCTACACGCTGGGCGCGATGTATGCTGCACAGCTATTCCATGCAGCAAAGACTGCGCTTCCGGGTTTACAGGCCGCCATCGCTGAGGGCGATTTTTCCGCATTGTTTGACTGGCTACGCCAGAACATCTGGCAGCACGGTAGCCGCTTTACCACGTCGCAGTTAATTACCCAGGCGACAGGTGAAGATCTGAATATCCGCTACTTCCGGGAACACCTGACTTCGCGTTATCTGTAATCTGTTTGGCCAGGGCTGAGGGATCTCCAGTAAATTTTTTAAGCAGAAGCGATTCAGATTTTCCAGGCGTAATAATTGACTCGCAGCGACGCCCTGGCCCGGGGTCGCCAGGGTGGTGGCGATTGAGCCACCCTGGCACGTTCACCGGTGTTGTCATTACAGAGTAGCAAGGAACATAAAGTGAACGGAATGACCACTACAGCCGTATGTTCCCCCCTCACTCCTGCCCTCTCCCTCTGTACACCCTCAAGGGAGAGGGGTCATCTGTGCAGGCATTATTTTCTGGGGAGCCCCGGCAATGTACATATGGTTACACAGCGATACCAATCACTCACGGAAACCTCGAATTTACAGGGATATAGTTATTTCAACGGCCCCGCAGTGGGGTTAAATGAAAAACCAAATTCGAGGGTATGAGAATGAATAAAGTATTAGCTCTGGTTGTTGCCGCTGCTATGGGTCTGTCTTCTGCTGCGTTTGCTGCTGAAACTACTGCAACCGCTGCACCGGCTGCCGCTCCAGCTGCAACCACTACTGCTGCTCCAGCAAAAGCGGTTCACCATAAGAAACATCATAAAGCAGCAGTGAAAAAAGAAGCCGCTGCACCAGCAACCGCAGCACCAACCGAGCAGAAAGCTCAGGCTGCCAAAAAGCACCACAAAAAAGCCGCTAAACCGGCTGTAGAGCAGAAAGCGCAGGCCGCTAAAAAGCACCACAAAAAAGCGACCAAACCAGCTGTAGAGCAGAAAGCGCAGGCTGCTAAAAAGCACCACCACAAAAAAGCGACCAAACCAGCTGTAGAGCAGAAAGCTCAGGCCGCTAAAAAGCACCACAAAAAAGCAGTAAAACACGAAGCTGCTAAACCAGCTGCACAGCCAGCTGCGTAAGAGTACAAGCTTAATCGTGCCCTTCGGGGCACGTTGGTAAACCGGCGCTGAACCGGAACAGGTTCCGCGCCGTTTTTTTATCCGGAGGGCGTATGCTGCGACGCTATCGGTTTGAGCTGATCCTGATCCTGCTTATTTTATGCGCGCTCATCGCAAGCCATTTTTATCTTTCCTGATTGTAGCACGCTGATTTTACTCCCACTTTAGCGCTGTCCCGTCTATAGTATTTTCATAGGGTTCACTTTTAATAATCATAATTACCCCCACCAGAGTGTGATATGCGTAAATCTGTTGTGTTGTTACTGGGAACGTTTGGTCTTTTTTCTGGATTTTCACATGCGGATGATGGCGGTGATGACACCATTAGCGCGAAAGATCTAAAAACGCTTTTTTTCGGTCATGATGACCGGACTCGCGTCACCGATCCTACCCAGGCGCCCTGGGATGCGATAGGGCAACTGGAAACCGCCAGCGGTAACTTGTGTACCGCGACGTTGATCACCCCGCAGCTTGCCCTGACGGCCGGCCACTGTCTGTTGACACCGCCAAACGGTAAGCCAGACAAAGCGGTTGCCTTGCGGTTTGTGTCGCAAAAAGGAATCTGGCGCTATGAAATCCACGGTATTGAAGGCCGGGTTGACCCTTCTCTCGGCAAACGCCTGAAACCCGATGGTGATGGCTGGATAGTGCCACCGGCAGCCGCCTCATGGGATTTTGGCCTGATCATTTTGCGCTACCCGCCTTCAGGTATTACGCCGCTGCCGTTATTTGACGGAGATAAAGCCGCACTCACCGCCGCCCTGAAAGCTGCCGACCGCAAGGTGACGCAGTCAGGCTACCCTGTTGATCATCTGGATGCGCTTTACACTCACACCGACTGTGTTGTGACGGGCTGGGCACAAACCAGCGTGCTTTCGCATCAGTGCGATACGCTGCCAGGCGACAGCGGTTCACCGTTAATGCTGAAAACGGATAACGGCTGGCAATTGATTGGCGTCCAGAGCTCCGCGCCTGCGGCGAAAGATCGCTGGCGCGCAGATAACCGGGCGTTGTCTGTTACCGGTTTTCGCGACAAGCTGGAAGCGCTGGCGCAACAGTAAATCAGCACTGCCTGATCTGATGTAATTCTCTGATTGACTCAATTGGCATCGGCTGGCTGAACCAAAAACCCTGCAGTTGATCGCAGCCAGCCAGCCGTAGCAGTTTCATTTGTTTTTCGGTTTCCACCCCTTCCGCCACCACCGCCATGCCCAGCGCATTGGCGATCCGCACTGTGCCGCTGACCAGCGCTGCCGCCTGTTCATCGTTGCCCACCAGCCCGGCCAGTGATTTATCAATCTTAATGGTGTCGAAGTTAAAACGCCGTAAATACCCAATACTGGAATAGCCCGTGCCAAAATCATCCAGCGCCACCGCGGTTCCAAGCGCTTTAAGATTGGCTATTGCCATGCGGGCTCGCTCCGGGTTTTCCAGCACATAGGTCTCTGTTACCTCAAGCTGCAATCTGTTGGCCGGGAAACGCGTGGTCTCCAGCACACTGGCCACTTTGTCTTCAAATTCGGGATCCCGAAATTGTGCAGGAGAGATATTCACGGAGAGTTTTAGCTCACTGAATGGCTCCAGATCCTGACAGGCCCGCTGCAAGACAAACTGGCCCAGTTTGTAAATCAAACCACTGGTCTCTGCAATGGTGATGAAGGTGTCCGGGTCAAGTGGCCCGCCCGGTCGACGCGGCCAGCGAACCAGCGCTTCGACACTGCTCATTTTCTGGCTGTGAGCGTCAATAATTGGCTGGTACCAGACCTCAAACTCATCGCGCTCCAGGCCGCTTCTGATCTGATTCTCAATCGCCAGCTTACGTTCACGGGTACTGTTCAGCGCCGCGTCGTAGTGGGTGATGCGTCCTTTTCCACTCATTTTGGCGTGATACATGGCAATATCCGCACGGCGAAACAGCTCAGTACTGGTGCATTCGATCAGGGTGCCGCTGGCAATACCTATACTGGCGCCGATATGGATTGTGCGCTCCCCTAGCCGAATCGGGATGTTGAGAAAATCCAGCACCGAACGGGCAAACGCAGTGGCCTGCGCTTCCGCACCATCACCGCCGATGGTCATGGCAAATTCATCGCCGCCCATGCGTGCCAGCATCCCTCCCGGTGGGACGCGTTCATTCAGCGTTTTCGCTATCACTACAATGAGATCGTCACCCACGCTATGGCCGTAGATGTCATTGACATCCTTAAAGCCATCCAGATCGATAAACACCACGCTTTTGACGTCAATATCGCCGCGTAAACTCACGCGCTCCAGGTCTTCGATCAGCGCACGTCGGTTCGGCAGATGGCTTAACCAGTCCGTTCTCGCGACCATACGCGCCTGATTTTCTCCACGCGCAAGTTTGTACAACCCCACACCACTCACCAGAATGAAGAGCAGGATCAGCGCCGACGCCAGCACCACAATCTGCCTGATATCAGACGATGCAGCCCGGGCGGCTTGCGCTCCCGGAAGACGAGCCTGCCAGTTCAGGTATCCCAGTAACTCTCCTGCTGAACTGCGCAGGGGCATACTCAGATTATTGATTTTTTCAGGGGTAAAATTGAGGTTATCAATCTGAAAGGTCGTCCCCAGATCGGATAATATTTTCGCGCTCAGATGACGCGTAATCACCAGATAGCGGCGTGTTCCATCGGTAACCTGTAAATCTCCAACCATCGGGCGAATCAGCCCTATCCCAATAAATGCAATGCCGTTACGCGTTCGGGTGATGCCCGCATAGATATTTTTATCACCGGGCAGTGCTTGTCCGTGCTGGTTAATAAGCCCTTTGAAGCCTTTGCCAAAAAAATCAAGGTTCGTCTCTTTGAACGGTTGGCTTTGAAACGATCCCCAGATGACATTGAAGTGTTCATCAAGCACGAAAGTGCCGTCATAAAGGTTGTTAATTTTAAAGCCAGCGCCCCAGGTGTTATACAGCCAGTTGGGATCCAGGGTTGGACGGTACGTCTCGTGTACCGCATCGTCCCAGACAGCGTTATCCAGGACCAGAGAGGAGACTCGGTTGACGGATGTCTGAATGGCACCCTGCACGGAAAGTGCCGAGCGGTGTTCGTCAATTTCATTGGTTTTCGTGCTGATAAGGTGCAGGGATAGATAGAGCAGTGCGACAATGGAAATGATTAAGCCGATCCCCGCGATGAAGACCATGGCAAACAATGTTCTCGCAGTAGGAATATTGCGCCAGCTCAATGTGCGATACATCAGCCATCCTCTTCAATGTTATGCTTTTCTAAGAGTACTACAGGCAGCGAATTTCGCTGCCTGTAAATAATGGCTGTCAGTATATCAGGCGAGTTTTATCATGATCATACCAGCAAGCAGTAATATCAATCCTACCCAGCCTTTGTTATTTAAACGCTGACCGAAGAGCACCCAACCTGCTGCCAGCGTGGCGGCGATACCAAACCCTCCCCACAGCGCATAGGCAACAGAAAGGTCGATTCCTTTTACCGCCTGGGACAGGGCACTGAACGCCCCCAGAACCGCCGCAATCGACATCAGTCCGTACACTTTACGGCGAAAACCATCCGAGAATTTCAGCAGGACGTTAGCCAGAATTTCCAGCACGATGGCAAAACCCAGCCAGGCCGCATGAACCCATTCAAACTGTTGCATGGTTCTGCTCCTTCTGCTGTTTTGTCGGCTTACGAGTACCCGATTTAATCAGCACAATACCCGCAACCAGGGTCGTTAACCCGGCAACCTTCATCGTGGAGAGCGTTTCGTCAAATATCATGACGCTGAACAGTGTAATCAGCAAAATACCGATCCCTTCCCACAGGGCATAGGCCACACCCAGCGCAATTTTTTTCACTGCAAATGAGAGGAAAATATAGGAAAGTGAAATCATCACCAGCATTAAAATAAAACCGGTGTTGCCATCGCTGACACTTGCCCATTTCATCGACAACGTGCCGGTAATTTCAGCGATAATAGCCAGAGCTAATAAAATCCAGTAAAACATGTTTTTCTCCTGCTTGAGAATATAATCCATCGTGGCCCGCCGCGAACAGCAAACCAAAAAATATGAAATTAAATCGGACAGCTAAGCGCGTAGCGCCAGCTCAGGCAGAAGATGTGACTATAGTGCGGTGCGCCAGTGTTGCTCACCAGAAAGCAGGCAGAAGGAAGAGGAAAATACAGCAGTATTGTTTGAAAAGTACGTCCTGAACAAATTGTCCATAAAATTACAATTATCCGCGGTGTTGCTTCTCGTCTTTGCGGATCAAAATTGTCCTCGGTAGTTAAACACGCCAGATTTGTACCATAAGTCAGGATTTTACTCAAAGTCTTTGCAATTCTTTACCCACCCCGTTTGATTTTGGTTGCTTTATTACAGCGGGTTTCGCATTTATTATAAATAAAAAGATTATTCCGGAGTCACCATGGCTAAACCCATCATTACCCTGAACGGGTTAAAAATTGTCATCATGCTGGGCATGCTGGTGATCATTCTGACAGGCGTTCGTTTTGCCGCCGACATCATTGTCCCCTTTGTTCTGGCGCTGTTTATTGCGGTGATCCTTAACCCGCTGGTACAGCGTATGACTCGATTACGCATTCCGCGCGTACTGGCGATCACCCTGCTTATCAGCATCATTATTATTGCGATGGTTCTGCTCGTCGCTTACCTGGGGACGTCGCTCAATGAACTGGCGCGAACATTGCCGAAATACCGTTCGTCACTGGCGATACCGCTCCTGCAAATTGAACCCTGGCTGCAGCGCGCAGGCATAGAAGTCTCGGTTGAGGAGCTCCTGAAATATATCGATCCCAACGCGGCCATGACGCTTGTCACCAGCCTGCTGGCGCAACTCTCCAATGCCATGACCTCTATTTTCCTGCTGTTCTTAACGGTGGTGTTCATGTTACTGGAGGTACCGCAACTTCCCACAAAGCTGCAGCAGATCATGGTTCGTCCGGTTGAAGGTATGGGGGCAATTCAACGTGCGCTGGACAGCGTTTCCCGCTATCTGGTGTTAAAAACGGCCATTAGTCTGGTTACTGGAGGGGTGGTCTGGGGAATGCTCATGGCGCTGGATGTCCGCTTCGCATTTGTCTGGGGACTGCTGGCGTTCGCGCTTAACTACATCCCTAACATCGGCTCCGTACTGGCAGCAATTCCTCCTATTCTTCAGATGCTGGTTTTCAGCGGGTTCTATGACGCGTTGATTCTGCTGGCAGGATATCTGGTGATTAATCTGGTGTTCGGCAACATTCTTGAGCCACGGATGATGGGACGTGGACTGGGGTTGTCCACACTGGTGGTATTTTTGTCCCTTATTTTCTGGGGCTGGCTGCTCGGCCCCGTTGGGATGCTGCTTTCCGTTCCGCTGACCATCATTGTGAAGATTGGCCTGGAACAGACGGCAGGTGGGCAAAGTATTGCCGTGCTGCTGAGCGATATGAGCCATCAATAGCGGTCACGCCATCATCGACAGGATAGGCTTGCCGGTTCTGCCACCTTCACGGTACGCACTTAGCGCCCTCTGCCATTCCGTCAGAGGGTACACCGTGGCATGGCTATACTGGCTATCACGCAACTGAGGCCAGATGCGTTCGAACTCGGCATGCCACGCCTCCACGCTGAGCGCATCGAGATAGTTACGAATATGAAACCATGCCACGCGCGGCATGGGGCGCTGCTGACGGAAGGTTTGCCCGGAGAGCAGTCCGTAGCAAACAAACATGCCCTGCTCGGGCATCACGTTGAGAATAGCTTCCGCAAGCGCTCCTCCGGTCGCATCGTAAACAACATCGGCACACGCAGCGATAGCGCCGATTCTCTTCGTATCCTGTTGCGCGACGGGAATGATCCCCATCGCATCCAGCCTTTCAGCATGTACAGGCGAACGGTGAATACCGTATACCGCTTGCGCTCCCCTCTGACGCGCCCACTGCCCGAGCAGAATGGCACAGTCAGAACCGGCAGCCGTGAGCAACACCCGCTTTCCCTGTGGTGGATAGTGAGCGAGCATCATCTGCGCCGCCAGCGGATTGATATAGGCCCGTGCGGCCAGGCGTGAGTCGATATTGTCCGGAACGGGGATCGCATACTCAGCCGGGCAATCAACATAGCGCTGCCAGGTTCCTTGCCCCCGTAAGGGTAAGACGCGCTTGCCCACCAGCCCCATGAAGGGGGCTGGTGCCTGGGTCACAATCCCGACGCCTTCATACCCTGCCACCGCCGGTAGCGGCGTCCGGTGGCGATAGGCCCCGGTAATGGGGATAAGATCGGACGCGTTCACCGGGGAAAACAGCATTTGCACACGAATATGACCCGGTGCAAGCTCGCCCAATGGCGCTGTTTCCGGCTGCAGAACAGAATCTGGCTCGCCAAAACGTCGATACCAGAGGGCCAGGTTTTCCATTACGATCTCACGGCTGATTACAGAATGGCTACTCGCGCCAGCCCATTGCCGGTGCGACATGTTTGAGAATGGACTCAATCACATGCGCATTGTAATCCACACCAAGTTGATTCGGCACGGTCAATAATAACGTATCGGCCTCGGCAATCGCGTCGTCCTTTTTCAACTGTTCAATCAGCTTATCAGGCTCTGCGGCATAGCTACGTCCGAAGATCGCACGCGTTTTCTCATCAAGATAACCGACGCTATCGCTGTCGCTCCGGCTGGAGCCGAAGTACATCCGATCGCGATCGTCCATCAGCGCAAAAATACTGCGGCTAACCGAGACTCGCGGCTGACGCGTATGCCCCGCTTCCGCCCACGCCTGACGGTAAGCGCGGATCTGTTTTGCCTGCTGAATATGGAACGGCTCACCGGTTTCATCGTCTTTTAAGGTAGAACTTTGCAGGTTCATTCCCAGTTTTGCCGCCCACACTGCCGTCGCATTCGAACCGGCTCCCCACCAGATACGCTCGCGCAAACCGGCGGAATAAGGTTCAAGGCGCAGCAACCCCGGCGGGTTCGGGAACATAGGTTGTGGATTCGGTTTTGCAAAACCTTCTCCACGTAATACCTCGAGCAGTACCTCGGTATGGCGGCGTGCCATATCAGATTCGTTTTCCCCTTCCTGCGGGACATAGCCAAAATGACGCCAGCCATCAATAACCTGCTCCGGGGAACCCCGGCTGATACCCAGCTGCAAACGCCCCCCTGAGATCAGATCTGCGGCTCCAGCATCCTCTGCCATGTACATCGGATTTTCATAGCGCATATCAATGACGCCAGTACCGATTTCAATGGTTTTCGTTTTGGCGCCTATTGCGGCCAGCAGGGGGAACGGGGAGCTCAGTTGCCGGGCAAAGTGGTGCACACGGAAATACGCGCCGTCTGCACCCAGCTCTTCGGCCGCCACGGCCAAATCAATGGACTGAAGCAATGTATCCGCTGCTGAACGCGTGCCGGACTGCGGTGAAGGTGTCCAGTGACCAAACGACAGAAACCCGATCTTTTTCATAACGATTTATCCTGATGGGACTTTGCATCTCACCTACTTTACGCATTACCCGGTGAGAATAAACGCCGTTTATTTAACGGAATGATTCAAATAAATTGACAGAATTGAGGGGTTCGTCATTACGCTCCATAATGGGATATAATATCTCCCACTCTTTTCATGGCAGGTAAAACCGGCAATGGCTTTGATCCCTAAAAACTACGCGCGGCTGGAAAGCGGCTATCGCGAAAAAGCATTAAAAATCTATCCATGGGTGTGTGGTCGCTGCTCGCGAGAGTTTGTTTATTCCAATCTGCGTGAACTCACGGTTCACCATATCGATCACGACCATACCAACAACCCGGAAGATGGCAGCAACTGGGAACTGTTGTGCCTGTTTTGCCATGACCATGAACACTCGAAATACACCGAAGCGGATCAGTACGGTACCACCGTGGTTGCAGGGGAAGACGCGCAAAAAGACGTGGGCGTCGCCACGTTTAACCCGTTTGCCGATTTAAAAGCGATGATGAATAAGAAGAAATAAACTCGCACCGCCCATACCAGCCGTATGGGCGATTCTCGGGGCAGTGTGACAGCAGGCCGCCCCTCTGTTTTACGCCGTCGTCAACGCAAAACGGTCTTTCAGCATACGGGAGATTTCTCCCTCCGCCAGTTGCTGTATTTCAACCCCATCCGCAGTGATCGTCTTCAGCACATCGCCCAATAAAATCTCACGTCCTTCCGGGCGATGCTGCACCACCACCAGCTTCTGGACAAAGATGGCATCCGGATGCGTGGAGTTAAGGTAGTTGGCCGGAACGAAATCAATCCATTCCTGAGGCGTGAGATCAAAGCCGTATTGACGGGCCCATTCCCCCTCCACTTTTGCCTGAAGCAGATATTCGCCCTCTGCGCTACGGCTAAGCCGAAACGTGTCGAAATTCTGGGTGATATCGACATCAAGCGTGTCCAGCGCCATCGGTGCACGGATGCCGTAGCTGCCGAACCCGAGATCGCAAAGCCACTGTCGACTATCTACCTCAGCGATGAGCGCCATGTGGGTTTTCGGTCGTCGCGCAGGGTAGAACATCGGGCGTGCCGCCACGAAACGGTAAGGAATACCTACCGCCTCCAGCGCCATGGCAAAAAGACCGTTCACCTCATAGCAGTAACCGCCGCGCCCCTGCGTTAACACCTTATCGGCAATATCGTCTGGTGCCAGCGAGACAATTTTGCCCGCCTGCACGTCCAGATTTTCAAAGGGAACTGAAAAGAGCTGATGACGCATAAGCGCATGTAACGTGGCCGTATCGGCAGCCACCGGTCCGGTGTAGTTTATGCGTTTGAAATAAGTAGAGATGTTGAAATTATTGCTCTGCATAATGCCTCCTTGTCCTGAACATGTCGGACACTATAGATGGCGCGCGTCATTGGCTGTATAGTCAGTTTTATCGAAAATCAGCCTGAACAGATGCCCATGTCTGCCCCATCTCCGTCGTCCCCACATTACCGCCGAATAGCTGAGATGCTCCGTCTAACACTGACTTCAGGTGCGTTGCGTGTAGGCGACCGGATGATCTCCGCGCGTAAACTGGCCGAACGCGAACACGTTAGCCTTCCGACGGCGCTGGAAGCCCTTCGTTGCCTTGAAGCAGAGGGGCTGATTATGGCGCGTCCGCGTTCGGGCTACTTCATCTGCCAGACCAGCATCACTCCGCGTGCGGAACCTTCGCACTCCGTACCTGGTCCGGTCCCTGTGACAATGTCCGCCGTGGCCCGCTCGCTGTTCAGCAGTGCAGAAGCCCGTCTGATACCGTTGGGCGCAGCCCTGCCTGACCCCGCATGGCTACCTGGCGATATGCTGCAACGGGCGTTGCACTCTGCCGTCCGCCGTCTGGACGCACACGGACAAAGCTATAGCCTGCCTCCGGGAAGGCGTGATTTACGAAGTAAGATTGCCGCGCGTTCTGCGCAATGGGGGGCTCGTTTCGGCGCGGATGATCTCATCATCACCGCGGGTGCAACGCAGGCGCTGCGCCTTGCCCTTCAGGCAGTGTGCCAGCCAGGTGATGTCGTAGCGATTGAGCAGCCTGCCTACTTTGGTACACTCCTGCTGCTGGAAGATTTAGGCCTAAGAGCCTTAGCGATCCCGACCGATCCCGTTGAAGGCCTGTTACTGGAACCGCTGGCTGACGCCATTCTCTGCCACCGCCCCGCTGCCGTTTTGGCCTCACCCACCGTGCAAAACCCTTTAGGTGCCAGTATGCCCGTTGCACGCAAGCAAGAGCTTGTTGCTCTGCTTGAGCAGGCAGAGATCCCTTTAATTGAGGACGATGTCTATGGTGACCTCGTTGGCGAAGGGCAACGCCCTCCGGCCTGCAAAGCGTTCGACCAGAGCGGAAACGTGATTTACTGCAGTTCGCTCTCTAAAACGCTTGCGCCAGGCTGGCGGATCGGCTGGATTGCCGCCGGGCGCTACCACGCGCAGGTATTGCAGACGCGTATGGCCGGAGAGTGGGCAGGTGCGCCAATGCTGGAAGCCGCAACGAGCGAGATCCTCGCAAGTGGCGACTACGATCGTCATCTGCGGCGGTTAAAGCACCGGATCGCAGAGGGAATAGACGCCGTCGTTGCGCGGGTCGAGGCGAGTTTCCCACCGGGTACACGTGTTAACGTGCCCACTGCCGGTTTCCTGTTGTGGGTAGAACTTCCTCAGCAGATCAACGCGCTGGAGGTGCATCGTCGTGCGCTGGCGTTGGGCATCGGCGTCAGCCCTGGCCCGCTGTTTTCCCCTGGCGCAGAATTAACGCACTTTCTGCGGCTAAACTGCGCAAACGAACCAACGCCCCGCCTGCTGAATGCCGTGGAACAGATTGGCGCGTTGTGTCACGAACTGGCTGTTTTCACACCAGACTCTCCAGCCACTCGGTAAATACCCGCACTTTTCGGGAGAGGTGACGGTGTGGATAGAGAAGTGACAATTTTCGGTCCGGAGATCGGTAGTCTGGCAAGACTTCAACCAGAAGACCACGGTCAATGTAAGGCTGCAGAAAGAGATTCATCCCCTGCATTAATCCCAGTCCGGCCAGACCTGCCGCAATGTAGGCTTCGGAGTTATCCACCACAAGTTTTCCGGGAAGTTTAATCTCAGCAGTCCCTTCTGGCGTTGTAAAAGTCCACGGATAAATTTGTCTGCTGTTGTTGTTAACCCAGTTGATCGCCTGATGTTCGCGTAAATCATCCAGCGTTGCAGGCGTGCCGTTTTTCGCAAGCCAGGCCGGGCTGGCACAAGTCGTAATCTTGATATTCCCGATTTTACGCGCGATATAGTCACCATCGTCGAGTTCTCCCACCCGTAGCACACAGTCCAGGCCCTCTCGTAGCATATCCCGACGACGGTCAGAACTGCTCAGGATAATATCGATTTCAGGATGCTGGCGATAAAAATCAGGCAGATTAGGTATCACCCGCAACGCCGCAAAAGAGATGGGCATATCCACACGTAACTGACCGTGTATTGCCCGGCCACTGCCAAACGACTCCAGTAATTCATCCGCCTGCACCAGCAGAGGTTTACTCTGACGGTAAAACGCTTCCCCATCAGGTGTCAGGCTGATACGACGCGTTGTTCGTTGCAGTAAACGTGTGCCGCTGTGTTGCTCCAGAAGCTGTAATGCTTTGGTGACTGCCGGACGATGGATTTGCAGATTCTCCGCCGCCTGGGTAAGACTCCCTGACTCAATAATTTCAATAAAAATCCTAATAGATTCAAAGAGGTTTATTTGCATAAAGGATGTTTTTGCCACAAGCAGGATAAAGTTATTGTTATGAATTTTATAACAGTGATGAATCTTTTTGGCTATTTTTCCTAACAATATTGAGCCCTACACTCTCCCCCATTCAAACGTGAGGGAGAGTCTGCTATGAAAAATAACCGTATCTGTCAGATCCTGGGTATCGAAAAACCTGTTATTCAGGGGCCTTTATCCTGGCTCACTGATGCACGATTAGTCGCCTCAGTCAGCAATGCCGGAGGGCTCGGTGTGCTGGGACCAAATGCAGGTTTAACCGCCGATACCGCGGTCTCTACGCCGAAAGAGACCGCTGAAAAAATGCGTGAGGAAATTCGTAAAACCAAACGGCTGACCGAAAAACCCTTTGGCGTGAACCTGATCCCCACAGCCGTTAATGACATCTGGACCGGGCCTATCCTTCAGGTGGTGAAAGAAGAAGGTATCAGGGCCGTGGTGTATACGGGTTATGGGGAAGGCAGCATTATTCCAGCGCTTTTTAACGAGTTAAAAGAGGCAGGTATCACCATTATCTACCGCGACATCAACCCAACGCCTGAAAACACTCGTCTCGCAGAAGACCTGGGAGCAGACATTATCGTCGCCACCGGTTTTGACGAAGGGGGCACATTGCCCGCAACGGTGCTTGGCACCTTTTCCATCGTGCCGCTGATTGCCGATGCCGTGAAGCACATTCCAGTGATGGCTGCGGGGGGTATTACCGATAACCGCACCGCCAGAGCGGCCCATGCATTAGGCGCTGAAGGCGTGTTTGCCGGTTCGGTCTTTATCAGCACGGAAGAAAGCCGCGTGCCGCAGGGGGTCAAAGATAAAATTATTGCCGCCAACGGTCTCGATTTGCTGCTTTTCCGCACCGTGCCCCATTACTACCGTTCTCTTCCCGGCAAGCTGGCGGAAAAACTGGCGTTGATGGATAAAACAGGTGCAAGCAACGAAGAGTTGGGCAAGGTGATGGGAGGATTACGGGGTTTACGCCTGGGTATGCTGGAAGACAACACCGATGAAGGTTATATCGCGCTTGGCACAGGCATCGGAAATATCCGTAGTGTTAAAAGCGTCGCCGACGTCGTCAATGCGTTAACAGTTGAGTAAGTGTCCCCGCGTCCTGGCTTGCACCAGGACGCCCTTACAGTCAGGGAATAATACGTGCCGCTCTCAGCTGCGCGAACAGGTTGAAAAACATCTCATCGGTTGCCTGCATTCGCGTGAAGCCAGACCGCCGGAGCTTGCTGCCATCACCGAACATGTCGTAATTCCAGCTAAAGACGAAATCGGCAAAATGTCCGTCATTCAGCTGCATAATATCCGTTTCTACCAGCCGATCTCTGGCAAGCTCGCGCCATACCTCACGATAGTCCTTAAACAGCTGATGAAATGACAACCTCACGGGCGGAGCAGATTCCAGTTCAAACCAGCGTGCGATGCGCGGCCATAGCTCACTCCAGCGCCAGATATCGCCGTTATTCACGTTGAAAGCCTGATTCTGCGCCGCAGATGTCGTGGCAGCCCACAGCGTTGCCTCGGCCAGCAACCCGGCGTCAGTATGATCAACGATACTGTGCCAGGTCTGCTCGGTACCGGGAAAGCGCAAAGGTAGCCCCTGAGCCTTACACAAAGACGCATACAGAGCGATGCTCAGCGCCAGATTCATCGTGTTGCCGGGCACGGTACTTCCCACCACGCCCGGTCTGATGGCATTCCAGTGCCAGCTTTTCCCACGCTGAAAATCGCTGAGCCACGTGAGCTGAGCGGCGTTAAATTCTGCACCCGGTACGCCAGGATCGCTTTCGCGTGCCGGGGTTTTGAACGGCCCCAGATGTGCACCATAGACTTTGTACCCCTGCATCAGGCTGACCGTCTGCAGCGGTGCTGTTTTTTCGATATGACTGACCAGATGACGCAGCATCGTAACGTTCGGCTCGACCATGTCTGTCCAGTTTGCCGCGTTCGCCCAGGCGCTGTAAAAAATATGGGTGATACCACTCAGGGGTTGCAGCACCTCTGCGCTGTTCTGCGCATCCAGTAAATCGACATTCACCATCGGAATAGCATCCGGATGGGTCACTGCATGGCGACTGAGACCGATCACCTGCCATTTATTGTGCAGGAGCGTTTTGACGAGCTGTCTGCCCACAATTCCGCTGGCACCAGCGACCAGCGCGACGTTTTGTTGCGGCATCTTATTCATGAAGTTTCTCCAGAAAGGGTGACAGGCGCAGTGTCATATATTATTTTTTTATTGGATATCCCCTTAAACCGATGGCACTTATCAGAAAAATCATTAAATGAATAATAAACTCAACGCCATTTCCACCTTTCTTTGCGTTGCAAAAGCAGGTTCCTTTTCTGCCGCCGCCCGCCAGAGCGGGATGAAGCAATCTGCGGTCAGCCAGCAGATCGCCGCCCTTGAACAAGAGCTTGGTGTCGTGTTGCTGCATCGTACAACGCGATCAATGAAGTTGACTGAACAGGGAGAGCGTTACAGCCGTGATATGCAGCTTGTGCTGGATGCCATGCGGGAAGCTGAGATGCGGCTGGATCCTGTCGATCAGCAATTTCAGGGGAGAGTGCATGTCCAGCTGCCGAGCGGGCTGGGCCAGATCTTTTTGCCACATTTGCTTTCGCTGCAACGCCTGCATCCAGAATTGCACCTGATGCTTTCCCTCGATGACCGCATTGCCGACCTGGTGACAGAAGGGGTGGATGTCGCAATACGACTAAGCAGTGAGCCTCCTCTGGCGCATGCGGCTCGCGTGCTGGCACGTGTTGAAACCGCGCTGTTTGCCGCCCCTGAATTTCAGGCGGTGCACAGCGTCAGGGAGCTGGCGACGCTGCCACATGTACGATTTAGCGGCATCCCGCTGGATGCCCCATTGCGGCTGCTTTCTCAGGAAGAGACCCTCGACGTGAAGGTGAATACCGTTTTCCGCGCCAATACCAGCGACGCGCTATTACAGGCGCTGGAGTCAGGCATCGGAATCGGAGGCATGCAGCTACCGCTTGCGGCCAGAGCATTGAAAAATGGCACACTGGTGCCGATCTTACCCGCCTGGCGGTTACCCGACCGATTCCTCTATGCCGTTTTCCCTGATGCCCGCTTTATTCCACAGCGCGTCCGACGTGTCGTCAGCGTGATTGAGCAATTACTGCCTGAGATCATGAAGAAAAACTGAACATTCCCCCCGCAAATCACGTGCACTTTTTGACCATAAGGAATAGAGTATTTTCACCGTATCCTCTTCTTTATGGAGCACATATGCCCGATTACAGTTTCTTCAGGAAAGGCCCGGATCTCGTTGCGATCGAGAGCGCAAACATCGATGCAGCTTCTCAGCTGACCGCTCAGGGGTTTGAAAAGCAGTTTGAGGAGATCAGCGCTGCGGATGAAAAAACGGCGCTTACCCGCTTTGCTGATATCCATAAAAATAATGACATCGATCGCCATAACTTCCTGGCAGGTGCGGGCCAAATGCCGTTGATCGGCGTGCTGACGGCGGCGGCAACCTGGTTGACGCAAAAGAAATAACGCAGGAGTACTCTACCTCGCCACCGGCAAATCCGCGTACCGCGTGGTATAAGCCGGAGACAGCATCTCGCGTTTCATTGCCCAGGATTTCTCAATCCCCTGCCCGGCAAACCATATCTTCCCTTTGCCGGAATGATTGACGCTATCGATCATGTCCATCAGTGCCGCACTGTTGACGCGCAGACGGTTATCGTCAAACAAATTAAGCTGGGCGACACCCGTACTGAAAAAGTCCGCCAGCATCACCCCCGCTTTCATGTAGCGATACCCGTCAAGCCATATACGCCCCAGCGCCTCCGTGGCTGCACGGATGATATCGCGTGAGTCGTTGGTCGGCGTCATCAGGATGGTTGAAGCCTGATTGCCGTAATAAATTTCGTTGTCGGCATGAGGGCTAGTGCGCAAAAACACGCTGATAAAGCGGCAGTATTGATGCTCGCCGCGTAGTTTTTCTGCTGCACGTTCCGCGTAGGCGCAAATGGCCTGATGCATCTCTTCGTATTGCGTAATCCGGTGTCCAAACGAACGGCTACAGATAATTTGCTGCTTTGTGGGAGTAAACTCTTCCAGGTCAAGGCAGGGTTCACCGCGAAGCTCTCGCACCGTGCGCTCCAGTACCACGTTAAAATGTTTACGAATGACCCAGGATGAGGCATCCGCCAGCGCCAGTGCCGTGGAGATCCCCATCGCATTGAGTTTTTTCGTGATGCGCCGTCCAACGCCCCACACCTCGTCTACCGGTACATTCGCCAGCAGTTTGCGCTGCCGCTCGCGATCCGATAAATCCACCACGCCACCGGTACTCGACCACCGCTTGGCCGCATAGTTGGCCAGCTTCGCCAGCGTTTTTGTCGGGGCAATACCGACGCCAACCGTTAAGCCCGTATTTTTAAGTATCTGCGCACGCATCTGACGACCAAACGCTTCCAGCGACATGCAGTGGCTGACACCTGACACATTCACGAACGCTTCATCAATGGAATAGATCTCTATTGCCGGGGCAAGATCGGTCAGGGTTTGCATCACCCGGCTGCTGAGGTCGGCATAGAGTGCATAATTCGAACTAAAGACGTACACCCGGGAGGGGTAGCTCTTCTCTTTGAATTTGAAATACGGCTCACCCATTTTTATACCGAGCTGCTTTGCCTCCCGCGACAGTGAAATAATGCAGCCGTCGTTATTCGAAACTACCACGATGGGCTTCCCCTCCAGATCGGGACGGAACACCTTCTCGCAGGAGGCATAGAAACTATTCACATCAACCAGCGCGAACATGTTTATGCGTTTTGAGTGTGTGGGTAACAACCCCGAAGATTTGCAGCTCCTCTTCGGACTGAAAGGTGATCGGCTGATAGCGGACATTATGTGGCAGGAGTCTCAGGACCGGACGGGTCTGCAACTCTTTCACGGTAAATTCACCGGCGACCGACGCCACCACGATATCGCCATGTTCAGCATTTAACGAGCGGTCAACCACCAGCAGATCGCCGTCGCCGATCCCGGCGCCAATCATCGAGTCTCCGCTCACCTTGACGAAATAGGTTGCACTCGGGTGTCTGACCGCCAGCCTGTTGAGATCGAGACGATCCTCCACATAATCCTGCGCAGGGCTTGGGAAACCACAGGCAACACGCTCCAAAAATAAAGGTAATTCAATGTATTGCTTTGGATGATAAGAAAAGAGAGTGTTCATAAATGCCTTTCTCGCCAAATACTGTATATAAATACAGTATTACGGATAATGCCCCAGGATCAAGGTCATTTCCGCAGACGATCCCAAACGCATTGAAGTTTGAGAGGATTTAATTCAGCAGCAGCTTCTGCAGGTTACTCCACCACCACTTTGACCTTCGGCTTCGACAACAAAATATGAATAAGCTCGGTAAAAGGAACCGGTTTAAAAAAGTAGTACCCCTGCTGAAAGACGATGTTATTGCGATTGAGGTAGTCTAGCTGCGCCTTCGTCTCTACGCCTTCCGCTACAATGCTGATGGAGAGTTTACGCGCCAGATCCAGCACACAGTCGAGGATGCGGGTAGAGTCCGCATGCTCGTTCACCCGGCTGACGAAGCTATGGTCAATTTTGATATAATCAATATGCAGATCATGCAGATAAGAGAGTCCAGAATAGCCGGTACCAAAATCATCCAGTGCAATAGCGAACCCTTTTTCATGGAGCACATTCAGGGTCTGGACAAGGTTTTCATCAATATCCAGCGGTTCCCGCTCTGTCACTTCGATCACCAGGTTCAGATCTTTTCTGACGAAACTATCCTTGTACTTCAGGCACTCATCCAGGAAGGTCGGCATCGCAATGTGGGGGGCACTGAAATTCAACCCGACGTGAAACCCTTCCGGTAATTTCGTGGAAATCGCGTTCATCTGTGTCGTCACCTGCGCCATCAGGCTTTGCGTCAGAGGAACAATCAGCCCCGATTTTTCAGCAATGGGAATGAATGTAGCCGGAGAAATATAGCCCGCCTGCGGATGCTTCCATCTTGCCAGCACCTCCACGCCCCGCAAAGTGCCTTCTCTGCCATTCACCACAGGCTGGTAAAACGGAACGATTTCCCCCCGGGCAATTGCGGTACGAAGTGACTCTTCAGGCAGGGTGTTTTTGTTCAGATACTTATGCAAAACGTAAGCGGCAGTACCGGAGATCAGCAGTAAAAACAGCATGATGCCTGCCCCGTGTTCGATCAGCCTTTGTACGCTAAACAGAGGAGGAAGATTATATCTGACGCTATAGGGGTAATTTCCCGACCGGGCCTGCCCGACCTGCGTTTCCTGGCGATGAGTGATGGTGAAATTGCCGGAAGCATCAAGAGCGTAACCGCCCACCACCAGTGCGTAATTAACATGCTCCAGGGGCGTACTCAGAGCGTCACGGATATGGCTATCGCTCACGCTGACCATAATTCGATTGGTGGCAAAGTGGGTCTGAAATAACAAAACAGGTCGTCCGTTTACCGTATCGCTCGCCGGCGTGAGCAGTAATTCTGAAAAAGGTATATCATTAATATTTAATAATAAAATACGATTCCCCGGCAGAGATGAACACCAGGGTTGCCCCTTTTTCAGAATAACGATGGTTCTGAGATGGGGTTGCAGAGCGGCCTCCGTACCAAGCTGATACTGCCCATCTGCATCACATCCCTTCGCAATAATTTCCGTCGCGGTTCTGGCTGCAACCCGTGCTTCATCAAGAATGGCATTGATATTGTTAACGGCGTATCTGGCTCCCGACGAGCTATCAACCCGAGCTGAATACCAGAGTTGTATATTGAGGATAAAAACGCCAGCAATAAAAATAGCCACTGCTGTTATGACAGGAATAAAGACATTGCGCATTGCCGTCTCAACTGTACTTAGCATTATCAGTACAAAGAGCATGGTCGACAACATTAAAAATAACCACTGAAAAAAGAGACAAATCTCAGGGTGTTGCAAACAAAACCCGGAAATTTTCCGGGCTTTGCTTATATCAGGTTTAGTCCACCAGCGAATTGAGCGTTTTCACGGCTTCAGGCGGTAGGTGTAGTGCCCCCGCCGCAAGGTTTTGCCGAAGATGCGTCACGGAAGAGGTTCCGGGGATCAGCAAGATGTTCGGGGAACGTTGCAACAGCCACGCCAGCGCCACCTGCATTGCCGTTGCGCCCAGTGAATCAGCAACGGCCTGCAGCCCGGAAGATTGCAGTGGCGTAAAACCTCCGAGCGGGAAGAACGGTACATACGCAATGCCCTGCTGTGCCAGCCCATCCACCAGCGCATCGTCCCCCCGGTTTACAATGTTGTACATGTTCTGCACGCACACCACCGGCACCATCTTCTGCGCTTCCGCAACCTGAGTGGCCGTCACATTGCTCAGACCAATATGACGCACCAGCCCTTGCTGTTGTAACTCTGCCAGGGTGGAAAGCGGTTCCGCAATCGACCCTTCCGCAGGCCCGTGTGTGCTGAACATAATTCGCAAATTCACCACGTCCAGCACGTCAAGCTGCAGATTACGCAGGTTGTCATGCACCGCCTGAGTCAGTTCCTGCGCGGAAAAGGCCGGCAGCCAGGCACCTTTACTGTCGCGACGGGCACCGATTTTGGTCACGATAGTCAGATCGTCCCGGTAAGGATGAAGTGCTTCTCGGATCAGCTGATTGGTAATATGCGGACCATAAAAATCACTGGTATCAATGTGGTTCACCCCCGCCGCGACGGCTTCACGCAGCACGTCCAGCGCGGCCAGCTTATCCTTCGGTGGACCAAAGACGCCCGGCCCGGCGAGCTGCATCGCGCCATAGCCCAGTCGTTTAACCGTCCGCGTCCCGAGCGCGTACGTCCCGCTTTTATCAATGCTGCTCATGTTAACCTGCCTCATAAAAATGATCCGGATTTACAACAGGTTCCCTGAGAGAACCCTTGGTTAAGCGCGAGTTAAATTAAAGTTTAAATTCTCTACGACGATAGTATTGGAGTACCCCTGCATTTTCTCTAACGGACGACCGCTATGCTGAAAAATCTGCACGTGATTACCGGTATTATCTTTGCCCTCACCATATTCTGTCTGTTGCAAGTTGTCACGGGAGGGTTGTTCTACTCTGCTGTCAGCAACGATCGCCATAACTTCCAGAACTCCGGGGTGCTCAATGCCCAACAGGAGAGTCTGAGCGACAGCGTGAACACGCTGGTGAAAACCCGCGTCACCGTCACCCGCGTGGCGATCCGTTACCTGAAAAACCAGCGTGACCCGGCTTCCCTTGCGGCGATAAACAAACTGCTTGGCACCGCAGGCGACTCGCTGGCAAAAGCCGAGGCCTACAACAAAGAGTGGCAGAAACTGCCGCAGGTTAAGGGTCAGGATGCGGCATTAACCGACGAAATGCAGAAGTCCTGGAACCAGATGCACGAAGTGATGCGTTTATCGATTGAGTACCTGCGTGCCGATAACTACCAGGCCTATGGCGATCTGGACGCTCAACAGGCCCAGGACGATATGGAAGCGGTCTATAACCGCTGGCGTGCCGAAAACAACACCCTGCTGAAGGCCGCAACGGAAGAGAACCAGAGCAGCTTTACCCAAATGCAATGGACGCTGGCGGCTATTTTGCTGGCCGTTATCGCGGTACTGGTAGTGATCTGGCAGGGTTTACAACATCTGCTGTTAAAACCCCTCAACACCATTATGAACCATATTCGCGCGATTGCGGGCGGCGATCTGACGCAGGATATCGTCATCACGGGTCGCAATGAGATGGGTCAACTGGCCGCAGGTCTGCAGGATATGCAGCAGTCGCTGGTGACCACCGTCAGCGCCGTACGTGGGAGCACTGACTCCATCTACACCGGCGCTGGCGAAATTGCCGCAGGCAGCAACGATCTTTCCGCCCGCACCGAGCAGCAGGCCTCCTCGCTCGAGGAGACCGCCGCCAGCATGGAAGAACTGACCGCAACGGTTAAACAGAACTCCGATAACGCCCGTCAGGCTACGCTACTGGCGAAAAACGCCTCTGAAACCGCAGCCCGTGGCGGTCACGTGGTGGATAATGTTGTTCGCACCATGACCGAAATTGCTGACAGTTCGCAGCAAATTGCGCACATTACCGGCGTGATTGACAGCATCGCTTTCCAGACTAACATTCTGGCGCTTAACGCAGCGGTGGAAGCCGCACGCGCCGGGGAGCAGGGTCGTGGTTTTGCGGTTGTGGCAGGCGAAGTCCGTACGCTGGCGAGCCGCAGTGCGCAGGCTGCGAAAGAGATCAAAGGGCTTATCGAAAACTCCGTCAGCCGGGTGAATACCGGTTCTGAGCAGGTTAGCGAAGCAGGCACCACCATGAAAGAGATTGTCGCTGCCGTTACCCGTGTGACCGATATTATGGGTGAGATTTCGTCGGCATCCGATGAACAGAGCCGTGGTATCGAACAGGTAAGCCTGGCCGTTTCACAGATGGACAGCGTGACACAGCAAAACGCCGCGCTGGTGCAGGAGTCCGCCACGGCGGCGGCGGCGCTGGAAGATCAGTCTGAACAGCTGCGCCAGGCAGTGGCGGCATTTCGTCTGAACGGCAAAGAAAAAGTCGCAGCCCCGCGCCCGGCCAATGTGAAGACACCGCAGTTGCTGCGTCCGGCAACGACAACCGCCTCTACCGACAGCAACTGGGAAACGTTCTAAGTCTATGGCGGGCGAGGCTATCGCCCGCTAGCGGCTGCGCTTGGCGTGCCGCTCCCAGTTTTCCTGTTTCGCTTCATCGGATTTTCGTAGCGAAACATAACATGCCCCGCTGCCGCCGTGATGCGGCAGCGCCACGCAGAAAGCCTGCACTTCCTCAAACTCGGTTAACCAGCGCGCCAGATAGCTGCGCACCACATTAGGATGGGAGTTCTGCTCACGCCCTTTCCCGTGAATGATAATCAGGTTACGTAACCCGTCACGTCCGGCCTGGCGAATAAAAGAATACAGCATCTGACGGCAGCGTTCGGCGGGCTGACGTAAGAGATTTAAGCTGGCCTGGCGGGCATATTTACCCGTGCGTAGCTTATCAATAACGCCCTGCTGCACCCCTTCGCGCTGGAACGCCAGCGCCTCTTCAAGGGGCAGAAGTTCCAGAAAGCCCAGGGTCAGGAAGTTATCCAACTGTTCGGTATCCATCTCCTGGCGCGACCGCGTATTGCGGCTTGGCTGCCAGTGAATATCCGGGCTGCGCTTCAGGGGCTGGACATCCTCCATGGCGTCAAGAAAAAAGGATTTGTCGTCAGGGTTCATGGATATCCTCCGGCTACATCTGAGGACTGTACTATACCTGTGCCAGACAGGGGCCTCAATAACCGTTATACCGCGAGGTATGGTATAAATATTAACCTGATGAATAGATATAATAATCCCCCCACAGACTTAAATCACACTTAACTAAAATTTTAGCAAAGATAAAATAAGTGATTTGTGTTAAAAATTCGTGAAATCAATCACTCACCCGCCTTTCAATTTTCAGGAAAGGTGTTATAACTAAATAAACCTGCCCCATGGATATAACACTCAGGATCTGCGAAAGGACGCACTGCTGTGTGTACTGTAGGGTCTGTCTGATGTCGGGCAGACCCTGTTTTTTTATTATATAAACTTCACTCTACGACTATTTTTCTCGCTTCTCTTCTGAATTGCGTTATTAACGATTCGGCAAGAGGCGTCTGACGTGAATCACGGCGCTGAACTAAATAATATGCCGCTTTTGGAAGCGACTCGATAACCGGGATCATGACCAGACGGTGCGCCAGCAGCGGGTCACAGCCCAGTTCCAGTGGCAATATACTTAAAAAATCACTTTGCGCGACAAGGCTAATACAGGAAGTAAACGTTTCACAGACCACACCAATCCGCGGTATTTGCGAGCGATGGTTAAATACATCCTCTAATTGCTTATAATAACTTCCCCGTGGCGTCGGCATTGTCCAGTTATAATGCAAAAGTTCATTAATAGAGGTTGCTCCTGTCGCCGGATGCCCTTTCCGGCAAAATACCGCAAACGGTTTTTCGAACAGCTTTTCAAACGTAAATTCATGGTCGTAAGGTCCCTGATAATAGGTGTTGATGGTAAAGTCCAGCTCCCCCTGGCGTAGTTCATTGATCATCGACACCAGTTGCCCTTCCATAATCCGGACTTTGACCTGCGGGTGCTGCGCATGAAAGCGGGTGATGACGGCGGGCATGAGGCTGCGTGAAACACTGGCCCCCATCCCAATGTTGATTTGCCCGGCCAGTTCCCCCTGCCGCTGGCGAATGTCATCCTGCGCCGCACGTAACTCTTCCAGAATCAGCCTGGCGCGCGGGTAAAAACCTTCGCCACATTCGGTCAACGCCACGCCCTTACTCCTGCGCACAAAAAGCTGCGCCGCCATGCCTTCTTCCAGCTCTTTGATGGATTTGGTCAGCGCCGGTTGTGACAGATTGAGCGCCCTGCTGGCACCACGAATACTGCCCTGGCGCGCGACTTCAACAAACGCCCGGATTTGATGAAATTTAATCTGAAATGACATAGCCCGACCGATAACCGTTGTTTATCAGAGTAAAGAAACTGTCATCTACTTTAATAGAAAGGGATGTGCGAGGGTAATTCCTGAACGGTTAAAACTGTGAAAAAACGGTTAGTGATAAGTAAAAACTATCACATCGTGAAGCAGTTCACATATTTTAATGATAACAGGAACAGATATGGACACACTGGCGCAATACATCCAGACATTAACGCCGCAGCTAAGGGCATGGCGTCGCGATTTTCACCATTTTGCAGAATCCGGCTGGGTGGAGTTTCGTACCTCCGCGAAGGTCGCGGAAATCCTTGACTCAATGGGTTACGAACTGGCGATGGGCCGCGACGTAGTGGATGCCGAAAGCCGTATGGGGCTGCCTGATGACGCCACCCTTGCGCGGGAGTTTGACCGAGCCCGTGCACAAGGCGCGCCTGAGAAATGGCTCGCGCCGTTTGAAGGCGGATTTACCGGGATTGTAGCGACCCTCAATACCGGCCGACCAGGGCCGACTCTGGCGTTTCGCGTGGACATGGATGCCCTTGATTTAAGTGAAGCGCTCGACGACAGCCACCGCCCGTATCGCGACGGATTTGCCTCCTGCAATCCTGGGATGATGCACGCCTGCGCGCACGACGGCCATACCACCATTGGTCTGGGACTGGCACAGGTGCTTAAGCAGAGTGAATCACAACTCAATGGTACCCTCAAACTGATCTTCCAGCCTGCCGAAGAAGGGACGCGCGGCGCACGCGCCATGGTCGCAGCCGGAGCGCTGGACGACGTGGACTATTTCACGGCCATCCATATTGGTACCGGCGTGCCTGCCGGTACGGTTGTCTGCGGCAGCGATAACTTTATGGCGACAACCAAGTTCGACGTGAACTTTACCGGCGTTGCCGCACACGCAGGCGGTAAACCGGAGGATGGGCGTAACGCTCTGCTCGCCGCGGCGCAAGCCGCCATCGCCTTGCACAGCATTGCACCGCACAGCGAAGGTGCATCCCGGGTGAACGTTGGGGTAATGCAGGCGGGCAGCGGACGCAACGTGGTGCCCGCCAATGCGATGATCAAGATTGAAACCCGCGGCGAAAGCGAAGCCATTAATCAGTATGTCTTTGAACGGGCACAGTCTGTTATTACCGGCGCGGCGGCACTCTATGGCGTGACGGCCGAGATACGCCTGATGGGAGCCGCCACCTCCAGCGCCCCCACCCCCGCCTGGGTCGATTATCTGCGCGAGCAGGCAGGCCAGGTGTCCGGCGTGGTGCATGCCATTGATAACGTTAAAGCCCCGGCGGGTTCCGAAGACGCCACGTTAATGATGGCCCGCGTGCAGCAGAACGGCGGCATGGCGTCATATATGGTGTTTGGCACGAATTTGAGCGCCGGACATCACAATGAAAAATTCGACTTTGATGAGCAGATAATGGCTGTTGCCATCGAAACGCTGGCGCGGACTGCGCTTAATTTCCCGTGGACGCGAGGTGTGTGATGCAGGAGAACTACGCTTTTATTGCCGATGCGATCGACACGCGATGTCGGATGTTAACCGATATTGCCGACGAGATTTGGGATCATCCCGAAACGCGTTTTGAAGAGTTCTGGTCAGCTGAACGGCTCGCCAGTGCGCTGGAGGCCGAAGGCTTCACGCTAACCCGTGAAGCGGGTGGCATTCCGAATGCCTTTATCGCCAGCTTCGGCAGCGGGAAACCGGTTATCGCTCTGCTGGGCGAATACGACGCGCTGGCCGGCTTAAGCCAGCAGGCGCACTGTGCCGCAGCGCAATCCGCCACGCCGGGAGCTAACGGCCACGGCTGCGGGCATAATCTCTTAGGTACTGCAGCATTTGCGGGGGCAATGGCGGTAAAAAGCTGGCTGGAACAACACGGTGGTAGCGGAACAGTGCGTTTTTACGGCTGCCCCGGTGAAGAAGGCGGCTCCGGAAAAACCTTTATGGTGCGTGAGGGTCTGTTTGATGACGTCGATGCCGCCGTCACCTGGCACCCGGAAGCGTTTGCTGGCATGTTTAACGTCAGTACGCTGGCCAACATTCAGGCCGCCTGGCGTTTTCACGGCGTGGCGGCGCATGCGGCCAACTCTCCCCATCTTGGACGCAGCGCGCTGGATGCCTTAACACTGATGACTACTGGCACCAACTTCCTTAACGAACACATCATCGAGAAAGCGCGCGTCCATTATGCCATTACTGACACCGGGGGCATTTCACCCAACGTGGTGCAGGCGCAAGCCGAAGTGTTGTACCTGATCCGCGCTCCGGAGATGGCCGACGCACAACAAATCTATGAACGCATTGGGAAAATCGCCCAGGGCGCAGCGATGATGACCGAAACCACCGTCGAGTGTCGCTTTGATAAAGCCTGCTCCAGCTACCTGCCGAACCGTACGCTCGAAGCGGTGATGTATCGCGCAATGCAGCACTACGGTACGCCCGAATGGACCACCGAAGAGCGCGATTTTGCCCGCGAGATCCGCGCCACGCTGACGCCAAACGATCTGCAAAACAGTCTGAAAAATATTGCTGCAACAGGTGGGGAAGCCGGTAAAGCCTTTGCCCGGCGCCACCAGGAGACGCTGCTGGTGGATGAAGTCGCGCCCTATGCCATCACCGACAACGTGCTGGCGGGTTCAACCGACGTGGGCGACGTCAGCTGGAAAATGCCCGTTGCACAGTGCTTCAGCCCCTGCTTTACCGTCGGCACGCCGCTGCACACCTGGCAACTGGTGGCGCAGGGACGTACCTCCATTGCCCACAAAGGCATGCTGCTGGCCGGAAAAGTGATGGGAGCTACCGCGCTAAATCTGCTACAGGATGCAGAACTGCTGAAAAAATGCCGGGAAGAGTTTGAACAACAAATACAAGAAAAACCGTACGTGTGTCCGATCCCACAAGGTGTGACACCGTCACCTTTAAAATAAAAAAACACAACACAACAACACAATAGTCACGAGGAACGCCCATGAGTATGTCATCCATACCTTCGCATTCCCCATCCGGTAAGCTCTATGGCTGGGTTGAAAGGATCGGCAATAAAGTACCGCACCCTTTCCTGCTGTTTATCTATCTGATTCTGATTTTAATGGTCGCCACTGCCATGCTCTCCGCCTTTGACGTGAGCGTGCGCAGCCCGGCTGACGGCAGCCTGGTGGCGGTAAAAAACCTGCTCAGCGTGGAAGGGTTGCACTGGTTTTTACCCAACGTCATCAAAAACTTCAGCGGTTTCGCCCCGCTTGGTGCCATTCTGGCGCTGGTTCTGGGTGCAGGGCTCGCGGAACGCGTGGGACTGTTACCGGCCCTGATGGTGAAAATGGCCTCTCACGTCAGCGCACGTTACGCCAGCTATATGGTGCTGTTTATCGCCTTCTTCAGCCATATCTCTTCCGATGCTGCGCTGGTCATTATGCCGCCCATGGGCGCGCTGATTTTCCTCGCAGTCGGACGTCACCCTGTAGCGGGTCTGCTGTCGGCAATTGCGGGTGTCGGGTGCGGTTTTACCGCCAATCTGCTGATTGTCACTACCGACGTACTGCTCTCGGGCATCAGTACGGAGGCGGCGAAAACTATCGACCCCGCGATGCATGTCAGCGTCATCGATAACTGGTACTTTATGGCAAGCTCGGTCATTGTCCTGACGATTGTCGGCGGGCTGATAACCGATAAGATCATCGAACCGCGTCTGGGAAAATGGGAAGGTCGCAGCGATGAAAAGCTGGAAACCCTGAGCAAAGAACAGCGCTTCGGCCTGCGCGTGGCGGGCGTGGTCTCGCTGGCCTTTATCGCCCTGGTGGCGCTGATGGTGGTGCCGGAAAGCGGTATTCTGCGCGATCCGGTCAAACATACCGTACTTCCCTCACCCTTTATTCAGGGCATTGTGCCGCTAATTATTCTGTTTTTCTTTGTCGTGTCGCTCGCCTACGGCATCGCTACCGGCAAGATTCGCCGTCAGGGCGATCTGCCGCAGCTGATGATCGAGCCGATGAAAGAGATGGCGGGCTTTATCGTGATGGTTTTCCCGCTGGCTCAGTTCGTCGCCATGTTTAACTGGAGCAATATGGGCAAATTTATGGCCGTCGGCCTGACCGACGCGCTGGAGGCTGCCGGGTTAAGCGGCGTCCCGGCGTTTGTCGGTCTGGCGCTACTGTCATCCCTGCTGTGTATGTTCATCGCCAGCGGATCGGCTATCTGGTCAATTCTGGCCCCGATCTTCGTGCCGATGTTTATGATGCTGGGGTTCCACCCGGCATTTGCCCAGATCCTGTTCCGCATCGCTGACTCCTCCGTCATCCCGCTGGCGCCGGTTTCGCCGTTTGTTCCGCTGTTTTTAGGCTTCCTGCAGCGCTATAAACCTGAAGCCAAACTGGGTACCTACTATTCGCTTGTTTTGCCCTACCCGCTTATCTTTTTAGGAGTATGGCTGGTCATGCTGGTGGCGTGGTATCTTGTCGGCCTGCCAATTGGACCGGGGATCTACCCGAGGCTGAACTAAAGGAACGAGGATGCTGAGATTACTCGAAGATAAGATTGCGACGCCGCTTGGGCCGCTGTGGGTGATCGCGGACGAGCAGTTTTGTCTGCGTGCCGTTGAGTGGGAAGAGCACAGCGATCGCATGGAAGATCTGCTCGATATTCATTACCGCTCACAGGGGTATGAACGTATCAGTGCCACCAACCCTGGTGGACTGAGCGACAAGCTTGCGGCGTACTTTGAGGGCGATCTCAGCATCATCGACACCCTACCCACCGCCACGGCCGGAACACCTTTCCAGCGCGAAGTGTGGCAAGCGCTGCGGACTATCCCGTGCGGACAGGTCATGCATTATGGCCAGCTCGCGGAGCAGTTAGGCCGCGCCGGGGCGGCACGCGCAGTGGGTGCCGCGAATGGCTCCAACCCGGTCAGCATCGTGGTGCCCTGCCATCGAGTGATTGGCCGCAACGGCACCATGACGGGGTATGCCGGAGGCGTACAGCGCAAAGAGTGGTTACTGCGTCACGAAGGGTATCTTCTGCTGTAAATCCCAGGCTTTTTGTGCTTAATTTTCTACCGGTTAGGCTAAAAATCCATAATCAAGCTGTGGAATTTCAAGGAGATGGCAGCACATTGCCGTCTCTTGTTCTTATTGAGAGTTTGCCAGGCTTACGTACTTACCAAAAAGATGTTAAAATTGACCAATATCAATTAAGGCTTGAGCAAACCTATGATCCCGGAAAAGCGAATTATACGACGCATTCAGTCTGGCGGTTGTGCTATCCATTGCCAGGATTGCAGCATCAGCCAGCTCTGTATCCCGTTTACCCTGAATGAGCATGAACTTGATCAGCTTGATAATATCATCGAGCGCAAAAAGCCTATTCAGAAAGGGCAGACGCTGTTTAAAGCGGGAGACGAACTGAAATCGCTCTATGCTATCCGTTCTGGCACCATCAAGAGCTACACCATCACCGAACAGGGTGATGAGCAGATCACCGGCTTCCATCTGGCGGGTGACCTGGTTGGCTTTGATGCCATCGGCACTGGCCACCACCCGAGCTTTGCTCAGGCACTCGAAACCTCTATGGTTTGCGAAATCCCGTTTGAAACTCTGGATGACCTGTCCGGAAAAATGCCTAATTTGCGTCAGCAGATGATGCGCCTGATGAGCGGTGAGATCAAAGGCGATCAGGACATGATCCTGCTGCTTTCCAAAAAGAATGCAGAAGAGCGCCTGGCTGCGTTTATCTACAACCTCTCCCGTCGCTTCGCTGAGCGTGGTTTCTCTCCACGCGAATTCCGTCTGACCATGACGCGTGGCGATATCGGCAACTACCTGGGCCTGACCGTGGAAACCATCAGCCGTCTGCTGGGCCGTTTCCAGAAAAGCGGTATGCTGGCTGTTAAGGGTAAATACATCACGATCGAAAACGGCGAAGCACTGGCCGTTCTTGCCGGGCACGCCCGTAACGTGGCATAAAGCCCATATGTATATTGCCAGACCAATAAATTTTCTTGATTTATTGGTCTGGCATATTAACACTTCCGTTATCTGACATTTTCACCGTAGCACGTCCCCACACAGCGCCCAAAAGGTTCTCGTTGAGGTTATGAATTGAGAGAAAGTTTATTTTTCGTTTCAGTCGTGATTGCCTCAGTGACCTTTATCTTCATCTGGATCATGCTTGTCGGCCCGATGAAGGGGGAGGAAAAAACCTACGTTCAGGATTCCACGACCTTTGCGATAGCAGTGATGGTGTTGCTGTTTATTGCATTTATTGCGGTGACAACGACCGTTCTTTTCCTCTGATAATTTTTCATGAATTATTGATCTGGCAAAACCTCCCCCCTGTTTCATTCAGGATATATAGGTTACTCTTTTAATTACAGACTGTGGTGACAGTAGTAAGGAGACCTGTATGGCAAAGTATCAAAACATGCTGGTAGCTATCGATCCGAATCAGGACGATCAGCCGGCATTACGACGTGCTGTGTATTTACATCAACGGATTGGCGGCAAAATCAAAGCGTTTTTGCCGATCTATGACTTCTCATATGAGATGACCACCCTTCTGTCGCCTGACGAGCGCACCGCTATGCGTCAGGGAGTGATCAGCCAGCGTACCGCGTGGATCCGCGAACAGGCGAAGTATTACCTGGAAGCGGGAGTTCCTATTGATATTAAGGTGGTCTGGCATAACCGACCTTTCGAAGCCATTATCCAGGAAGTCGTTGCCGGTGAGCATGACCTGCTGCTGAAGATGGCGCACCAGCACGACAAGCTGGAATCCGTGATCTTCACCCCTACCGACTGGCATCTGCTGCGTAAATGCCCTTGCCCGGTCTGGATGGTGAAAGACCAGCCGTGGCCTGAAGGCGGTAAGGCCGTCGTGGCAGTCAATCTCGCCAGCGAAGAGGATTACCACAATGCGCTGAACGAGAAGCTGGTTAAGGAGACAATCCAGCTCGCTGAACAGGTCAACCACACCGAAGTGCATCTGGTTGGCGCGTATCCGGTGACGCCTATCAATATCGCCATTGAACTGCCTGAATTTGACCCGAGCGTGTATAACGACGCCATCCGTGGTCAGCACCTGTTAGCCATGAAAGCGCTGCGCCAGAAATTCAGCATTGATGAGAAAATGACCCACGTGGAAAAAGGGTTGCCTGAAGAGGTTATCCCGGATTTAGCCGAACATTTGCAGGCCGGGATTGTCGTGCTGGGCACCATTGGTCGAACCGGTATTTCTGCCGCATTCCTCGGCAATACCGCCGAACAGGTGATCGACCATCTGCGTTGTGACCTGCTGGTCATTAAACCGGATGAGTACCAGACGCCGGTTGAGATGGACGACCCGGAAGACGATTAAACAGCGTTTGGGGATAAAAAAGCCGCCAGAATTGGCGGCTTTTTCATTTAGTACAACTTACAGCGCTTTCAGAATAGCATCCACGCTGGCTTTGGCGTCGCCAAACAGCATATGGGTGTTCTCTTTGAAGAACAGCGGGTTCTGAACCCCGGCATAGCCAGTGTTCATGGAGCGTTTGAAGACAATGACGTTCTGCGCCTTCCACACTTCCAGAACCGGCATACCGGCGATTGGGCTACGCGGATCGTCCTGCGCCGCCGGGTTAACGGTGTCGTTAGCACCGATGACCAGCACGGTGTCGGTCTCGGCGAAATCATCGTTGATTTCATCCATTTCCAGCACGATGTCGTACGGCACTTTCGCTTCCGCCAGCAGTACGTTCATGTGACCAGGCAGACGCCCTGCCACCGGGTGAATACCAAAGCGAACCTTGATCCCGCGCGCGCGCAGCTTCTCAGTGATCTCCGCGACCGGATACTGAGCCTGTGCTACCGCCATGCCATAGCCTGGGGTGATAATGACTGAATGCGAGTTTTTCAGCATATCAGCAGTATCTTCCGCGTTAATCTCGCGGTGCTCACCCACTTCTTCGTCAGAACCCGTCGAGGAACCATCAGAACCAAACCCACCGGCGATAACGCTGATGAACGAACGGTTCATCGCTTTACACATGATGTAAGACAGGATCGCACCGGAAGAACCCACCAGCGCACCGGTGACGATCAGCAGGTCGTTGCTCAGCATAAAACCTGCCGCCGCAGCCGCCCAACCGGAGTAGGAGTTCAGCATGGAGACGACCACTGGCATATCCGCACCACCGATGGAGGCCACCAGGTGCCAGCCGAATGCCAGCGCAATAATGGTCATCACCAGCAACGCCAGTACCTGCAAGCCCACGCTTTCGGTACGCACGAAGACCACCAGCAGCACAAACGACACCACCAGCGCCGCCAGGTTCAGCTTATGACGGTTTGGCAACATCAGCGGTTTAGACGAGATCTTCCCGCGCAGTTTACCGAACGCGACAATGGAGCCGGTGAACGTTACCGCACCGATAAAGATTCCGAGGAACACTTCCGTCAGGTGGATGTTCACCAGAATCGGTTCCAGACCCGGGGTGTGGTACAGGTAGCTGTTGAAGCCTACCAGCACCGCCGCCAGACCGACAAAGCTGTGCAGAATCGCAACCAGCTCCGGCATCTCGGTCATTTCAACGCGTTTCGCCAGACGAATACCAATCGCACCGCCGATGATCATCGCCACCAGGATCCACGCAACGTTGCCGGTGTCCGGCCCGAAGATGGTGGCAATCAGTGCAATCGCCATCCCGGCGATACCAAAGTTATTACCCTGCTGAGACGTTTCGTGTTTGGAAAGCCCCGCCAGACTGAAAATAAACAGGATTGCAGCAACAATGTATGCGGCTGTCACTAATCCTCCAGACATATGCTACCCCTTAGCCTTTACGAAACATTTTCAGCATGCGCTGAGTCACGGTGAAACCACCGAAAATATTGATACTGGCGATCAACACCGCAACAAAGCTCAGGAAGCTGATCCAGCCGCCATGACCAATCTGCAGTAACGCCCCAACCACGATAATCCCCGAGATGGCGTTGGTGACCGACATCAGTGGTGTATGCAAGGCATGGGAGACGTTCCACACCACGTAGTAACCCACCACGCAGGAGAGCGCGAAGACGGTAAAGTGGCCGAGGAACTCTTTCGGTGCAACGTTAGCCAGCCAGCCGAACAGAATAATCGCCAGCGCCATGATCGCGTATTTGCGCCATGGAGAAGCGGGTTTGGCAGGTTCTTTAGGTTCTGGCGCCGCTTTCGGTGCAGCCTGAGGCTGAGCAGAAACCTGAATAGGTGGCGCAGGCCAGGTGATTTCACCTTCACGAACCACGGTAACGCCACGTACGACCACATCGTCGAAATCAACGGTGACGTTGCCGTCTTTCTCTTTGCAGAGCAGTTTCAGCAGGTTAACGAGGTTGGTGCCGTACAACTGAGAAGACTGCGTTGGCAGACGGCCTGGCAGATCGGTATAACCGATCACCTTCACGCCGTTCGCGGTCGTGGTCACCTGATTCGGGACGGTATATTCACAGTTACCGCCGTTTTGCGCCGCCAGGTCGACAATTACGCTGCCCGGCTTCATGGAATCTACCATTTCACGGGTGATCAGCTTCGGCGCGGGTTTACCCGGGATAAGCGCAGTGGTGACAATAATATCGACATCTTTCGCCTGGGCGGCGAAGAGTTCCATTTCGGCTTTGATAAAGGCTTCAGACATCACCTTCGCGTAACCATCGCCGCTGCCTGCTTCTTCCTTGAAGTCCAGCTCAAGGAATTCGGCACCCATACTTTGAACCTGTTCCTTAACCTCAGGACGGGTGTCAAACGCGCGCACGATAGCCCCCAGGCTATTTGCTGCACCGATTGCAGCAAGGCCCGCAACGCCCGCGCCAATCACCATCACCTTCGCCGGAGGGACTTTACCCGCCGCAGTGATTTGACCGGTAAAGAAGCGACCAAATTCGTGGGCGGCTTCAACAATGGCGCGATAACCCGCGATGTTTGCCATGGAGCTTAACGCGTCCAGCGACTGCGCACGCGAAATACGCGGCACAGAATCCATGGCCATCACGGTCACGCCACGAGCCGCCAGCTTCTCCATCAGCTCAGGATTTTGCGCAGGCCAGATGAAACTCACCAGCGTCGTACCTGGATTGAGCAGCACAATCTCACTCTCTTCCGGTGCGTTCACCTTCAGAATCACCGGTGACTGCCAGACTTCAGCACTGTCCACCACTTCCGCGCCAGCCTGGATGAAGGCTTCGTCATCGAAACTCGCCAGTTTGCCTGCGCCGCTTTCAACCGCGACGGTAAAACCCAGTTTAAGCAGTTGCTCCACCGTTTTCGGTGTTGCCGCTACGCGGGTTTCATTGGCTAACCGTTCTTTTGGTACCCCAATACGCATAGTTTTCCCTTCCATCGGTTTTTGATGATGGTTTGTCGATAAATGCCCGCGGTTTGTATCAATTTTCGCCATCACAATAGCGACGAGATATGATTAACCCCGGAAAATAAAACAGTAACAAACTGTCTATAACCTACTGAAAATAGCGCCCGTGATCTACCGCCAGAAAACACTATTTCTTACTTTATCTGTGAAAAATAAGCGATCGGCGTCACTGACAGTGATATTTACCTTAAATTCATCGTCGAAGCCGATAAATCGCGCAAGCGAAGCGGTAAAAACATGATATAGCGCCATAAGAGAACAAGTTATTAACATTAAATTAACTTGTGAAAGTCATAAGCTTAATCAGTTTTACTTGTCAAACGTCTGTTTTTTCAACATATCACTAAATGTTATCGAATTCGGTGATTCAGTAAGCACTGGCAGTGAAAAATGCCGCAGACAGCGACAGGTTTTAAATGCCATAATCGGGACCGTCTCAAATTAACAACAATACCAGTACATGGTTTGCGCAAGGCGAAGGATTATTTTTATGAAGCTTAAGAACACACTCCTGGCGTCCGCACTTCTCTGTGCGACCGCCCTGTCTGCGAATGCCGCAACAGAGTTAACGCCGGAGCAAGCGGCAGCGTTAAAACCTTTTGACCATACGGTCATTGTGGGTCGTTACAATTCCATTGGCGATGCCGTCGCCGCAGCATCAAAAGCCGCCGATAAAAATGGTGCGGCCTCGTTTTACGTCGTTGACCAGTCTGATTATGGCAACAGCGGTAATCAGCGCGTAACGATTGCGCTGTTCAAAGACAATGCACCGAAAGCTGATGCACCGAAAAATCGCGTGATTAATGGCATCGTTGAACTGCCAAAAGATCAAGCGATCGCATTGGAACCTTATGACACCGTCACCGTTCAGGGCTTCTATCGCAGCCAGCCTGAAGTGAACGATGCCATCACCAAAGCGGCGAAAGAGAAAGGTGCATACTCTTTCTATATCGTGCGTCAGGTGGATGCTAACCAGGGCGGCAACCAGCGCATTACCGCGTTCATCTATAAAGAAGATGCGAAAAAACGTGTTCTGCAAAGTCCGGATGTTATCCCGGCTGATTCCGAAGCAGGCCGCGCGGCAATCGCGAAAGGCGGTGAGGCAGCGAAGAAAGTTGAAATCCCTGGCGTAGCAACATCTGCTGCACCAAGCGCTGAAGTGGGCCGTTTCTTCGAAACGCAATCCACGAAAGGTGGCCGTTATTCCGTGACGCTGCCAGACGGTACCAAAATTGAAGAGCTGAACAACGCCACTGCTGCGCAGATGGTGCCGTTCGACAGCATCAAGTTTACCGGCAACTACGGCAACATGACGGAAGTCTCTTATCAGGTCGCGAAGCGTGCGGCGAAGAAAGGGGCGAAATACTACCACATAACCCGCCAGTGGCAGGAACGTGGCAACAACGTGACGATCAGCGCCGATCTCTACAAGTAACAAAATCATTGATCAAAGGCGGCGCAATGCCGCCTTTTTTGTTACTTTTTTTGAATTTCTGCCACACGTCATTGCATGCTTTCGTTACACTCCGTAAAATCCCGCGCCTTAGTGTGATCCACCATTTTTATGCGCCTGTGCGAAATAATTATTCTGGATTTGGACTTTTCATAACAGGAAGCCAATGGAAAAGAAACTTGGCCTGAGTGCTCTGACTGCACTCGTTTTAAGCTCAATGCTGGGCGCGGGCGTATTCAGTTTACCGCAGAACATGGCGGCGGTGGCTAGCCCAGCCGCACTCCTCATTGGCTGGGGTATCACCGGCGTTGGGATATTGCTGCTGGCGTTCGCAATGTTGCTGCTGACCCGCATCCGACCGGATCTGGACGGCGGTATTTTCACCTATGCACGTGAAGGTTTTGGTGAGCTGATTGGCTTCTGTTCCGCCTGGGGATACTGGTTATGCGCGGTTATCGCCAACGTCTCCTATCTGGTGATCGTCTTCTCGGCGCTGAGTTTCTTTACCGACACGCCTGAGCTGCGTCTCTTTGGCGATGGTAACACCTGGCAGTCTATTGTGGGTGCCTCGGTACTGCTGTGGTTCGTTCACTGGCTGGTTTTACGTGGCGTACAAACAGCAGCCAGTATTAACCTTGTGGCAACCCTCGCGAAGCTGGTCCCGCTTGGTCTGTTTATCGTGCTGGCCTTTATTGCGTTCCGTATGGACGTATTTAAGCTCGATTTCACCGGCGTTGCGCTGGGCGTACCTGTCTGGGAGCAGGTGAAAAACACGATGCTCATCACCCTGTGGGTGTTTATCGGTGTTGAAGGCGCGGTCGTGGTTTCCGCCCGGGCACGCAATAAACGCGATGTGGGCCGTGCAACTTTGCTGGCCGTACTGGCCGCGCTGGGGGTCTATCTGCTGGTGACGCTGCTGTCTCTGGGCGTGGTAGCACGTCCTGAGCTGGCCGGAATGCGTAACCCATCAATGGCAGGGCTGATGGTGAAAATGCTCGGTCCCTGGGGCGATGTGGTGATTGCTGCGGGGCTGATCATCTCCGTCTGTGGCGCTTACCTGAGCTGGACCATCATGGCCGCTGAAGTCCCGTTTCTGGCCTCTACGCATAAGGCGTTTCCACGCCTGTTTGCCCGTCAGAACAAAAACAGTGCGCCGTCCGCGTCACTCTGGCTGACTAACATCAGCGTGCAGGTCTGTCTGGTGCTGATCTGGCTCACAGGTTCTGACTATAACACTCTGATGACCATCGCCTCCGAGATGATTCTGGTACCCTATTTCTTAGTGGGCGCATATTTGTTAAAAATCGCCACACGCCCGGCGCACTATGTTGTGGGTGTAGGAGCCTGTATTTACGGTCTGTGGTTGTTGTATGCTTCCGGGCCTATGCATTTGCTGCTGTCTGTAGTGTTATATGCACCGGGTTTGCTGGTGTTTATCTATGCACGCCGCACGCATCAGCTGGAAAACGCACTTAAACGCCGCGAGATGGCCTTAATCGGACTGTTACTGGTTGCTGCTTTACCGGCAACCTGGATGTTAATGGGATAGCATCGCCTTTCCCATTGTTGAACTGTAAAGGAGAATACGATGGGAAATGAACAGCTTCACCCAATACTGATTACCGGTGGAGGCCGCCGTATCGGCCTCGCCCTTGCCCATCATTTTCTCAACCTTCGCCATCCGGTCATCGTCAGTTATCGTACTGAATATCCCTCTGTCGAAGGATTACGGAAAGCAGGAGCTGTCTGCATTCAGGCGGATTTTTCAACCGATGAAGGCATTCTGGCCTTTGCGGATAAGGTGAAGTCCACCACGACGGGGCTACGTGCCATTATCCATAACGCCAGTGCCTGGTGTGCCGAAAAGCCCGGCACGTCGCTCAGCGAAACGCTCTCTGCCATGTTACAGATCCACGTTAATACGCCCTATTTGCTTAATCACGCGCTGCAGGATCTGCTGCGCGGCCACGGGCATGCTGCGGGCGACATTATCCATTTCACCGATTATGTGGTGGAGCGTGGCAGCGACAAGCACATTGCCTATGCAGCCAGTAAAGCCGCGCTGGATAACATGACGCGCTCGTTTGCCCGCAAACTCGCGCCCGAGGTGAAGGTAAATGCCATCGCTCCGGCAATGATTTTATTTAACGAAACCGATGATGCGGAGTATCGCCAGCAGGCGCTGAACAAGTCGCTGATGAAAATCGCCCCAGGCGAAAAAGAGGTGATTGACCTTGTGGATTACCTGCTCACCAGTTGCTACGTCACCGGCAGAACCTTTGCCGTGGACGGAGGCCGACCACTGCGCTAGTGAAAACGGCTCCAGAAGAAGATTAACACCCAGGCGCTGAGCCCCCAGCAGACCACTGCCCCGCTCAGCGCCAGGGGAAGTCGCAGAAAACCGGTGAAATACCAGAGCGATAACAGGTAGAGGAAATACGGGATGATAGACCACATGCCAAACACGATGGTCGTTCGCAATGCTTCTGTGCCCCGTTCAGAGGCCACAATATAGTGTGCAATGAGCGCAAAAGTCGGAAAGAGTGGAATCAGCCCGGCAATATAATAATTTTTGGTTTTTGCCAGAATGCCAATCAGTAACACCACCAGCGCCCCAAGCGCGGCTTTAATCACCAGCCCCATACTTTTTCTTTCCTGAAACAATCAAGTAACAATATGAGTCAGAATAACGGAACTGATGCTAATTTTGAAAGATTAATGGAAGGTTAAGGTTCTGCGGTGTATGTTGACATTTTTCACGATAACAGACGTTGTATGAATAAGATTGTTTATGTTGAAGACGAACCCGAAGTCGGGCAATTGATCGCCGCCTATCTGGGTAAACATGATATGGACGTCATTGTTGAGCCTCGTGGCGATCGCGCCGAAGAGGTCGTCGTGCGTGAAAACCCGGACCTGGTACTGCTGGATATCATGTTGCCAGGAAAAGATGGCATGACGCTCTGCCGCGACCTGCGCGCCCGCTGGGACGGTCCTATCGTCCTGCTCACCTCGCTGGACAGCGATATGAACCATATTTTGTCGCTTGAGATGGGTGCCAATGACTACATTCTGAAAACCACACCGCCTGCCGTTTTGCTCGCGCGCCTGCGTCTTCATTTACGCCAGCACGCCAGCATTGAACGCGAAGCGCCTGCTCCGTCACTGACGCCGCACAAAGCGATGCGTTTTGGGACGCTTTCCATTGATCCGATCAACCGTCAGGTACTGCTTTCCGACGAGCTTATTGCGCTCTCGACAGCAGATTTTGACCTGCTTTGGGAGCTGGCAACACATGCCGGGCAAATCATGGATCGCGATGCGCTGCTGAAAAATCTGCGCGGAGTGAGTTATGACGGCATGGATCGCAGCGTTGATGTGGCGATATCGCGCCTGCGCAAAAAGCTGCAGGATAACGCCACCGAGCCGTACCGCATTAAAACCGTGCGTAACAAAGGCTACCTGTTTGCCCCGCACGCCTGGGAAACCTGATTATTTCATCATCCGGAATCGTTAATGAAAAAGCTGTTTGTGCAGTTTTATCTTCTGCTGTTTGTCTGCTTCCTGGTGATGACCATGCTGGTCGGGCTGGTCTATAAATTCACTGCCGAACGTGCAGGCAGGCAGTCGCTGGATGACCTGATGAAAAGCTCGCTGTATCTGATGCGCAGCGAGCTGAGAGAGATCCCACCGCACGACTGGGCAAAGACCCTGAAAGAGCTGGATCTGAACCTGTCGTTTGATTTACGCATTGAGCCGTTGAAAGATTTCGATCTGGACGCGCGTGCCATGCAGCGTCTTCGCGACGGAGACATTGTCGCGCTGGATGAGAAATATACCTTTATCCAGCGCATTCCGCGCAGCCATTACGTGTTGGCCGTCGGGCCGGTGCCCTACCTCTATTATCTGCACCAGATGCGTCTGCTGGATATGGCGCTGATGGCCTTTATCGCCATTTCACTCGCGTTTCCGGTTTTTATCTGGATGCGGCCACACTGGCAGGACATGCTGAAACTGGAATCCGCCGCACAGCGTTTTGGCGAGGGGCATTTTACCGAACGTATTCACTTCGACAGCGGTTCCAGCTTTGAACGTCTGGGCGTGGCCTTTAACCAGATGGCCGATAACATCAATGCCCTAATCGCCAGTAAGAAGCAGTTGATCGACGGGATTGCACACGAGCTGCGAACGCCGCTGGTTCGCCTGCGCTATCGTCTTGAAATGAGCGAGAATCTGACGGAAGCGGAATCTCAGGCTCTGAATCGCGATATTGGCCAGCTTGAAGCGCTGATTGAGGAGCTGCTGACCTACGCGCGCCTCGACCGCCCGCAGAACGAGCTGAACCTCAGCACGCCGGATCTGCCTGACTGGCTGCAAACTCACATTGATGATGTCCAGAGCGTGAACCCACAACGCACGCTGTTGACCCGCGTTACCTCGGGTGATTATGGTGCTCTGGATATGCGCCTGATGGAGCGCGTGCTGGACAACCTGCTCAACAACGCCATGCGTTACAGCGAAAGCACATTGCAGATTGGACTGGATTTACAGGGCAATCAGGCTCGTCTGACGGTGGAGGATGACGGGCCGGGGATAGCCCCGGAAGCGCGAGAAACGGTGTTTGAACCGTTTGTGCGTCTCGATCCCAGCCGCGATCGCGCCACTGGCGGATGCGGCCTGGGGCTGGCGATTGTCTACTCTATCGCACAGGCGATGGGCGGAACGGTGCATTGCGAGGAGAGCGAACTGGGTGGCGCGCGCTTCTGCTTTAGCTGGCCGGTTTACCATAACATCGCCCTTCCCGTTCCTGCCTGACTTAAACCGCACGCTGGCCTGACCCGGCGTGCTGTGCTATATGATAAGTATGTTGTAACTAATGAGTATATTTATGGCGACTTACGATCTCATCGAAAGGCTCAACAGCACCTTTCGCGAAATAGAACATGAATTACTTACGCTGACAGAACGCTTGCAAACCTGCCGCCTGCTGGCCGCGCGCGTCTTTACCCTACCGGATGTAGCCAAAGGGGCTGAACACGATCCGCTGGATACCATCGACGTGAAACAGCACATCGGCAAAGCCGCATTTGAACTGGCACTAAAACATTATCGTCACCTTTTTATTCAGCAGCAGTCAGAACAACGCAGCAGTAAGGCGGCTGTTCGTCTGCCTGGCGTGATCTGCCTGCAAACCGATGCGACAACGCGTGAATCGCTGGAAGGTCAGATTACGTATATCAACACTCTGAAAGCGGCATTTGAAAAGATCATCACCGAAGAGTCAGGCCTGGCCCCTGCTGCCCGGTTCGAGTGGGTGCATCGTCAGCTTCCTGGATTGATTACCCTGAATGCCTACCGCACGCTGACGGTACTGCGTCATCCCGCCACGCTGCGCTTCGGCTGGGCCAATAAGCACATCATTAAAAACTTCACCAAGGATGAGATTCTGGCGCAACTGGAAAAAAGTCTGAAGACGCCGCGCACCGTGGCACCGTGGTCGCGGGAACAGTGGATTGAACGCCTGGAGCAGGAGTATCACAGCATCGCCTCGCTACCGGCGGACACGCGCCTCAAAATCAAGCGCCCGGTGAAGGTCCAGCCTATCGCCCGCGTCTGGTATTCCGGTCAACAGAAACAGGTGCAGTATGCCTGTCCGACACCGCTGATTGCGCTTTACGATGCCGATCAGGGTGCTATCGTGCCGGATATCGGTGAACTTCTGAATTACGATGCTGAAAATATCCAGCACCGTTACAGACCTCAGGCGCAGCCGCTACAGCTGATTATTCCGCGGCTGCACCTGTATGTGGCGGGATGATTATTTCAGGCTGCCGACCATCGCTTCCGGACGAACCCAGGCATCGAACTCAACCTCCGTCAGATAGCCCAGCGCCAGGGCGGAGGCTTTCAGCGTCAGCCCCTCTTTATGCGCTTTTTTGGCAATCTCGGCGGCTTTATCGTAGCCGATATGGGTATTGAGCGCCGTCACCAGCATCAAAGACTCGTTGAGCAACTGGCTGATGCGCTCGCGGTTTGGCTCAATACCTACCGCACAGTGCTCGTTAAAGCTTTCCATCCCGTCCGCCAGCAGCCGAATGGATTGCAGAACGTTGTGGATCACCATTGGACGATAGACGTTCAGCTCGAAGTTGCCGGATGCGCCTCCCATGTTAACGGCCACGTCGTTGCCTATCACCTGACAGCAAAGCATAGTCATGGCTTCGCACTGGGTCGGGTTCACTTTACCCGGCATGATGGAGCTGCCCGGCTCGTTTTCCGGGATGCTGATTTCACCAATACCGCAACGCGGACCCGAAGCCAGCCAGCGTACGTCGTTGGCAATTTTCATCAGCGAGGCCGCCAGCCCTTTCAGCGCGCCGTGGGTATGAACCAGCGCATCGCAGGTCGCCAGCGCTTCGAACTTATTGGGTGCCGTAACGAACGGCTGCCCGGTGATGTTTGCCAGCTCCTCCGCCACGCGCACCGCGTATTCAGGATGGGTATTTAACCCGGTCCCGACCGCCGTCCCGCCGAGCGCCAGCTCCGCCAGATGCGGCAGGCTGTACTCAATATGCTTCAGGTTATGTTCCAGCATCGCGACCCAGCCGGAAATCTCCTGGCCGAGCGTCAGCGGCGTGGCGTCCTGCAGGTGCGTACGGCCAATTTTGACGATGTCACGGAAGGCCTGCGCTTTCTCGTTAAGCGTCTTTTTCAGCACATTCAGCTGCGGGATAAGCTGCTCGCGAATAGCGATGACCGCCGCCACATGCATTGCCGTCGGGAACACGTCGTTCGAACTTTGGCTCTTGTTCACGTCATCATTCGGGTGAACCTTACGCTCCATACCACGCACGCCGCCCAGCAGCTCGCTTGCGCGGTTTGCCAGCACTTCGTTCATGTTCATGTTGCTTTGCGTGCCGGAACCGGTCTGCCAGATGGCCAGAGGGAATTCATCAGGGTGCTTGCCTGCCAGCACCTCATCAGCCGCGCTGATGATGGCCGAGGCTTTTTCTGAAGCCAGCAACCCTAAGTCCTGATTCACTTTGGCTGCAGCGCGTTTCGTCAGTGCCAGCGCCTGAATCAGCGAAACGGGCATTTTCTCAGTTGAGATGCGGAAGTGTTCCAGCGAACGCTGGGTTTGTGCGCCCCATAGCTTGTCGGCCGGGACGTCGATCGCGCCCATAGAATCTGTTTCGCGACGATGCGTTGTCATTACTTTCTCCTTGATAACAAAGATGGGATTGCTCACATGCTTAAGAGATAAGTATTGATGGCTTCTGAATTACTGTATGGCGCTTTGTGCGCTCTTTATTATGCCGGGTGGCGCTGACGCTACCCGGCAGAGTTTTAGCTTACTTCACACACGCCGAACACTGGGAAGACTGGATCTGTTTGAAGAAGTCGTTACCTTTGTCATCCACGAGGATAAACGCCGGGAAATCTTCCACCTCAATTTTCCAGATCGCTTCCATACCCAGTTCCGGGTATTCCACGCACTCCAGGCTCTTGATGCTGCCCTGAGCCAGCACGGCTGCCGGGCCGCCGATGCTGCCGAGGTAGAAGCCGCCGTGCTTGTGGCAGGCGTCCGTCACCTGCTGGCTGCGGTTGCCTTTCGCCAGCATGATCATGCTGCCGCCGTTGGCCTGCAGCTGGTCAACGTACGAGTCCATACGGCCTGCCGTGGTTGGGCCTAACGAACCGGAAGCATAACCTTCTGGCGTTTTCGCCGGGCCTGCGTAGTAGATCGGGTGATCTTTAATGTACTGCGGCAGCCCTTCGCCGTTGTCCAGACGCTCTTTCAGCTTCGCGTGCGCAATGTCGCGTCCGACGATAATCGTGCCGTTCAGGGAGAGACGCGTCGACACCGGATACTGTGAAAGCTGCGCCAGGATCTCTTTCATCGGACGGTTCAGATCAACGCGAACCGCTTCACCCTCACCTGCTTTACGCAGTTCTTCCGGAATGTACTTACCTGGGTTGTTTTCCAGTTTTTCGATCCACACACCTTCGCGGTTGATCTTGGCCTTGATGTTGCGATCCGCAGAGCAGGACACGCCCATCCCGACCGGGCAGGATGCGCCGTGACGCGGCAAACGGATCACGCGTACATCGTGAGCAAAATATTTGCCGCCAAACTGCGCACCCAGGCCCAGATTACGCGCTTCTTCCAGCAGTTCTTGCTCAAGCTGCACGTCGCGGAACGCCTGGCCGTGCTCGTTCCCTTCCGTTGGCAGGCCATCGTAGTATTTCGTTGAGGCCAGTTTCACGGTCTTCAGCGTGCTTTCAGCCGAGGTACCGCCGATCACGAAGGCAATATGGTACGGCGGGCACGCCGCGGTGCCGAGGGTGCGCATCTTCTCAACCAGGTAATTCTTCAGCTTGCCCGGGGTGAGCAGCGCTTTGGTTTCCTGATAAAGATAGGTTTTGTTGGCTGAACCGCCGCCTTTGGCGATGCAGAGGAATTTGTACTCGTCACCGTCTACGGTATAGAGGTCAATCTGCGCAGGCAGGTTGGTACCGGTGTTAACCTCTTTGTACATATCCAGCGCCGCGTTTTGCGAATAGCGCAGGTTATCTTCGGTGTAGGTGTTGTAGACGCCGTGCGCCAGCGCCGCTTCGTCACCGCCGCCGGTCCAGACGCGCTGGCCTTTTTTACCGACGATGATCGCCGTGCCGGTGTCCTGGCAGGTTGGCAGAACACCTTTCGCCGCGATGTCTGAGTTACGCAGGAACTGCAGGGCAACGTATTTATCGTTCTCGCTGGCCTGCGGGTCGCTCAGGATATCGGCAACCTGCTGCTGATGCGCGGGACGGAGCATAAACGAAGCGTCGTGGAACGCATGCTGCGCCAGCAGCGTCAGCGCCTGCGGATCGACCTTGAGGATCTCCTGTCCTTCAAACTCAGAGACGGAAACGTGATCGCGGGTTAACAGGTAATACTCGGTCTGATCCTTACTCAGCGGGAAAGGATCCTGATAATGAAAGGGTTTATTCGACATTGTTCTCTCACTTACTGCTTCAGTCTGATTATTTGGGCAGATGTTCCGCTGCCCGCTTAAAAGCGAGTCAGCTTATCCTACACAATTTTTTAACAAAAACTGAGACTAGTACGACTTTTTACATCCGCAGGTTACTTCCACGTGGTTTATTGCTTTAATACCCGGAGTTAATTCCACATTTGAATCAGGGCTTGATAATGCAAAAACTCATTAACTCAGTGCAAAACTACGCCTGGGGAAGTAAAACTGCGTTAACGGATCTCTACGGTATCGCGAACCCGAACAACCTGCCGATGGCAGAACTGTGGATGGGGGCGCACCCGAAGAGCAGCTCAAAAATTGAAGATGCCAGCGGCCAGATTCGCGCTCTGCGCGACGTCATTGATGCCGATAAAGGCGCGCTGCTGGGCGACAAGGTTGCCAGCCGTTTTGGTGAGTTGCCGTTCCTGTTTAAAGTACTGTGCGCCGACCAGCCGCTCTCCATTCAGGTTCACCCGAACAAGAAAGCCTCTGAGATTGGTTTCGCCAAAGAGAACGCCGCAGGCATTCCGTTAGATGCCGCCGAGCGTAACTACAAAGATCCTAACCATAAGCCGGAGCTGGTCTTTGCGCTGACCCCGTTCCTGGCGATGAATGCGTTCCGCGAGTTTTCAGAGATCATTTCCCTGCTGCAACCGGTCGCGGGTGCCAGCAAGGCTATCGCCCACTTCCTCGAAAACCAAAACGCAGACGCGCTGAGCCAGCTGTTTGCCAGCCTGCTTAACATGCAGGGTGAAGAGAAATCGCACGCGCTGGCGGTGCTTAAAGCAGCGCTAAACACGCAGCAAGGTGAACCGTGGGAGACTATCCGCCTGATTTCCGAATTCTACCCGGACGACAGCGGACTGTTCTCTCCGCTGCTGCTGAACGTGGTGAAGCTGAACCCGGGCGAAGCGATGTTCCTGTTTGCCGAAACGCCTCACGCCTATCTGCAGGGTGTCGCCCTGGAGGTAATGGCCAACTCCGACAACGTGCTGCGCGCGGGTCTGACGCCGAAATATATCGATATTCCTGAGCTGGTTGCCAATGTGCAGTTCGTGGCGAAACCGGCCGGCGAGCTGCTGACTCAGCCGGTGAAAAACGGCGCAGAACTGGACTTCCCTATCCCGGTTGAGGATTTTGCTTTCTCACTGCACGACCTGAGCCAGACAGAAACGACCATCGCGCAGGAGAGCGCGGCGATCCTGTTCTGCGTAGAGGGCGAAGCGGTGCTGCATAAGGGAGAACAGCGTCTGGTGCTCAAGCCGGGCGAGTCGGCTTTCGTTGCGGCCAATGAATCTCCGGTTAGCATTAGCGGTAAAGGCCGCCTGGCGCGCGTTTTTAATAAGCTATAGGGACTTACTGAATTTTTTAACAACTCTTGCTAAGCTAGTTGCTGGCTTTATATCTCCGGGCGGTGTCTACCGCCTGGTTTCATTTTAGGGATAGTCGCAATGAAAAAATCGGTCGTAGCGGTTGGAGTGATTGTAGCGTTAGGCGTGGTCTGGACGGGTGCCTCCTGGTTTACCGGGAAACAGCTGGAAGGCCGTCTGGCTGAGATGGTGGCGCAGGCTAACGGCGAGCTTAAACGCAGCGCGCCGGAAGCCGGTCTTGAGCTGAGCTACCAGAATTATCAGCGCGGCGTATTTACCAGCCATATGCAGGTTGTGGTGAAGCCGGTTGCCGGTACTGAAAACGGCTGGCTGAAACCGGGCCAGAGTGTGGTGCTGGATGAAGTGGTCAGCCACGGTCCGTTGCCTCTGGCGCAGTTGAAGTCCTTTAATCTGATCCCGTCGATGGCATCCGTTCACACCGTACTGGTGAACAACGACCTGACCAAACCGCTGTTCGACCTGGCGAAGAATGAATCACCTTTCGAGATTAACACCCGCATCAGCTATGCCGGTGACACGAGTTCCGATATTGCCCTGAAAGCGCTGAACTACGAGAAAGAGAATGAGAAAGTCGCCTTCAGCGGCGGTAACTTCAAGCTTGATGCTGACCGCGACGGAAACGTGTTCTCCCTGACGGGGGAAGCGGAAAGTGGCCTGGTCAATGCCGTCAATGAATACAACCAGAAAGTTCAGCTCACCTTCAATAATCTGAAAGCCGACGGCAATAGCCGAATGACCGATTTTAAAGAGCGTATCGGCGATCAAAAACTGTCTCTTGATAAGGTTGCCATTGCGGTTGAAGGAAAAGAGATGGCCGTGCTGGAAGGCATGGACGTCAACGGCAAATCCGACGTTTCCAAAGACGGTAAGAGCATCAATACTCAACTGGACTACACGCTGAAGAGCCTGAAAGTGCAGAATCAGGATCTGGGAACCGGCAAACTCTCTCTGAAGATCGGCAATATTGACGGTCAGGCGTGGCATGAGTTTAGCCAGAAATACAGCAAAGAGAGCCAGGCGCTGCTGACCGATACCGCACTGCAGCAGAACCCTGAGGTATATCAGCAGCAGGCGATAGCGGTGCTATTCAATAACCTGCCGATCCTGCTGAAAGGCGAGCCGGTGATAACCGTTGCACCGCTGAGCTGGAAAAACAGCAAAGGTGAAACCAACTTCAACCTGTCTCTGTTCCTGAAAGATCCGGCAACCGCCACGGGTGAACCGCAAACGCTGGCGCAGGAAGTCGATCGCAGCGTGAAGTCGCTCGACAGCAAGCTGACCATCCCAATGGAGATGGCAACCGAGTTTATGACCCAGATTGCAAAACTGGAAGGCTACGGTGATGAAGACGCCGGCAAGCTGGCGAACCAGCAGGTGAAAGGCCTGGCGGCGATGGGCCAGATGTTCCGCATCACCAAGGTGGAGAACAACACGATTTCCACCAGCCTGCAGTACGCCAACGGCCAGGTCACGCTCAACGGCGATAAAATGCCGCTGGAAGACTTCGTCGGCATGTTTGGTATGCCGGCTCTGGGGATGCCGGACCCGGCTGAACCGGCAGCGCCAGCCGAACCGGCTGCATCTCAGCAGTAAACAACGAAAACCCCTCGCTAGAGGGGTTTTTTATTGCCGGGTGGCGCAGAGGCGTCTATTTCACCGTCACCAACCGCGCCGCCACAATCTGGTGCCCGGCCTGGACATCCGTATTCTCGATGCGCTGCATGATCCTGTCTGCCAGCGTGTAACCCATCTCCCGCGCGGGCGTCGTGGCCCAGACGATTGGAAGATCGTCCAGCGCGTTTTCGCCGACGTCGGCAAATGCCCCGAGCGCCACCTGATGGCCGAAGAAGGTTTCTACCCCGCCCTCGCCGCTCTGACGCCCGGCGCGGATCAGCCCAAACCAGGCTCCCATGGCAATCACGTCGTTATAGCAAATCACGGCGCTGATCGTCGGGCTGCTGCGCAACAACGCGCTTATCGCTTCCGCCGCTTTCTTCTGGCTGGATTCGCACTCAACGACCCATTCACTGTGGAATGGTAGGCCGTATTTAATCAGCGTCGCGCAGTAGCCGCCTACCCGCTCGGCGCGGGTCAGGGACGAGCTTTTCCCACCCAGCCAGGCAATGCGCTGATGCCCGCGACGAATAAGATGCTCGGTCAGCATTTGCGCGGCCTGCATGTTATCCGGGCGCAGCGTATCGGCCTCGTCCAGGTAGCTAGCGCGCGAAGCAAACACCAGCGGCACGCCTTTCGCGGCGGCGCGCTCGCACAGTTCGCTGCCCACGCCCGACGCCCCGGCGACGATCACCCCGTCCACCCCCTGGTTCAGCAGCATATCGAGCCGGGAGAGAAGCTGATCGGCCTCGCGACCGCCGTGCAGCAGAAAGACCATTCGTCCCTGCGCTTCAAGCGCTTCGGTTAACCCGGCGGTAAGCTCCGCATAGAAAGGTGACGTCAGGTCGCGAACAATCAGGCCAATCACCCCGCTTTGCCCGCCGCGCAGCGCCGATGCCTGGCGGTTGCGCACAAAGCCCAGCTGTTCAACCGCCTCGTTCACCCGCTGGCCGGTCGCAGGAGAGATCCGCCCTTTCCCGCTTAGCACCAGAGAAACGGTGCTGACGGAAACACCCGCCGCCAGCGCAACATCGTTGATGGTGATTTTTTTCGCTACAGCCATGTGTCGGCGTGACTCCCTGAAATGAGATCGGTAAAACGTTTTATCAATACGTTATTTTTATACTACCAGTCAAAGCCTGAGAATGTGATTTAGCGCGCACTAAACTTTGATAAAACGTTTTATCTTCTCGCAGCATTGAAGCAGATAAACTGATTTTAACAATAAAGGAGTCGTTTTATGACGGCGAAAGCAGCACAAAAAATATCGCTGTGGGAGTTTTTCCAGCAACTGGGTAAAACCTTTATGCTGCCCGTGGCACTCCTCTCGTTCTGCGGGATCATGCTCGGGATCGGCAGTTCACTCAGCAGTAAAGACGTCATCACGCTGATCCCGTTCCTCGGCGCGCCAGTGCTGCAGGCGATCTTTATCTGGATGAGTAAGGTCGGCTCCTTTGCCTTCAGTTTCCTGCCCGTGATGTTCTGTATTGCTATCCCGCTGGGTCTGGCGCGCGAGAATAAAGGCGTGGCCGCGTTTGCCGGTTTTGTGGGTTACGCGGTGATGAACCTGGCCGTTAACTTCTGGCTGACCGCGAAAGGCATTCTGCCTACCACCGACGCTGCGGTGCTGAAAGCCAACAACATTCAGAGCGTGATTGGTATCCAGTCTATTGATACCGGGATCCTCGGTGCGGTGATCGCCGGGGTGATCATCTGGATGTTGCACGAACGCTTCCACAATATCCGTCTGCCGGATGCGCTGGCGTTCTTCGGTGGTACCCGCTTTGTGCCGATTATTACCCTGGTGGTAATGGGTCTGTTTGGTTTGATCATTCCGCTGATCTGGCCAGTCTTTGCGATGGGTATCAACGGCATTGGGCGCATCATTAACGGCGCGGGAGATTTTGGACCGATGATCTTCGGTACCGGTGAACGCCTGCTGCTGCCGTTTGGCCTGCAACATATCCTGGTGGCTCTGATTCGCTTCACCGAAGCGGGTGGTACCATGGAGGTGTGCGGTCACGATGTGAGCGGTGCACTGACTATCTTCCAGGCACAGTTAAGCTGCCCAACTACGCACGGCTTCTCCGAAAGCGCAACCCGCTTCCTGTCTCAGGGGAAAATGCCTGCCTTCCTCGGCGGCCTTCCTGGCGCTGCGCTGGCAATGTACCACTGTGCACGCCCGGAGAATCGTCATAAAATTAAAGGCCTGCTGATTTCCGGCGTGATCGCCTGCGTGGTAGGCGGTACCACTGAGCCAATCGAATTCCTGTTCCTGTTCGTCGCACCGGTGCTGTATCTCATCCACGCCGTGCTGACCGGTCTGGGCTTTACCGTGATGGCGGTACTGGGCGTTACCATCGGCAACACCGACGGCAACGTGATCGACTTCGTGGTGTTCGGTATTCTGCACGGCCTGTCCACCAAGTGGTATCTGGTGCCGGTCGTGGCGGCTATCTGGTTCGCGGTGTATTACGGTATCTTCCGCTTCGCCATCACCCGCTTTAATCTGAAAACGCCAGGTCGTGATACCGATACAGCGAGCAATGTTGAGCAGGCTGTTGCCGGGAGCGTGGGTAAATCCGGCTATAACACCCCTGCTATTCTGGCGGCGCTGGGCGGTGCGGATAACATCACCTCTCTGGATAATTGCATTACCCGTCTGCGTCTGTCAGTGGCGGATATGTCGAAAGTAGACACCAACGCCCTGAAAGCCAACCGGGCCATCGGCGTGGTGCAACTCAATCAGCACAATTTGCAGGTGGTTATCGGCCCACAGGTACAGTCAGTGAAAGATGAGCTGGCGACCCTGATGCGAACTGTCGAAGCCTGATGCCTCAGCCCCCTCACCATGAGGGGGTTTTACTTTAAGGACGCACGTCATGTTTGATTTTTCTACCGTCGTGGATCGTCACGGCACCTGGTGTACACAGTGGGATTACGTCGCCGACCGTTTTGGCGCGGCCGATTTGCTGCCCTTCACTATCTCGGATATGGATTTCGCCACCGCCCCCTGCATTAACGAGGCGCTGCAACAGCGCATTCATCACGGCGTGTTTGGCTATAGCCGCTGGAAGAACGAGGAGTTCCTGGCAGCCGTCGCGCACTGGTTCCAGCAGCGGTTTAATAGCCAGATTGATACGGAAACCGTCGTTTATGGTCCTTCCGTCATTTATATGGTCTCTGAATTGATTCGTCTCTGGTCAAACCCCGGCGACGGCGTGGTGGTACACACCCCGGCATACGATGCGTTTTACAAAACCATTGAAGGCAATGCTCGTCAGGTGGTGCCCGTCGAGATGGAAAAGCATGCCGCAGGCTGGCAGGGAAATATGGCTGCGCTGGAAGCGGCCCTTGCAAAATCTGAAAACAAAATTTTGCTGCTGTGCAGCCCGCAAAACCCGACCGGCAAGGTCTGGACGCGGGATGAGTTGACCCACATGGCGGAACTGTGCGCACGCTATGACGTGGCGGTGATCAGCGATGAAATACATATGGACATGGTGTGGGGAGATCGTCGTCACACACCGTGGAACGCGGTAGCGCGCGGCAAATGGGCGCTTCTCACCTCCGGTTCGAAAAGTTTCAATATTCCGGCGTTGACCGGCGCTTACGGCCTGATTGGTGATGAAGAAAGCCGTAACGGTTATCTTAGCGCGTTGAAAGGCCGGGACGGACTCTCTTCCCCTTCCGTGCTGGCACTGACGGCACATATCGCCGCCTATCAGCAGGGAGAGCCGTGGCTGGATGCCTTGCGGCGTTATCTGGAAGAAAATTTGTCGTATATCGCGCAGGAAATAAACAGCGCTTTTCCGAAACTGAACTGGCAGCCGCCAGAAGCAACCTATCTGGCCTGGATTGACCTGCGCCCGCTGAACATTGACGACCGGGCGCTGCAAAAAGTGCTGATCGAGCAGCAAAAAGTCGCCATCATGCCAGGAAATACCTACGGTAAAGAGGGAAATGGCTTTGTGCGCCTGAATGCTGGCTGCCCGCGCAGCAAGCTGGAACAAGGGGTTCAACGCCTTATCGCCGGGATTAACACGCTACTGTAATTCATTTGCGCAACGGAATATTCCATTGCGCAAATAGCTTTTTACCTCGTTTTGTTTTTATAATATGGCGCACTTTAACCAGAAAAGAGTGCGACCATGATTGATACACGCCTGCCATTAACTGATATTCATCGTCACCTTGACGGTAACATTCGTGCCCAAACCATCCTCGATCTTGGCCGCCAGTTCAATTTAACGCTCCCTGCTCAGACACTTGAGTCCTTGATCCCTCATGTTCAGGTCACCTCCAATGAACCGGATCTGGTCAGCTTCCTGAGCAAACTCGACTGGGGCGTGAAGATGCTGGCCTCGCTGGATGCCTGCCGCCGCGTGGCGTTCGAGAACATCGAAGATGCCGCCCGTAACGGTCTGCATTACGTCGAACTGCGTTTCTCGCCAGGCTATATGGCGATGAGCCACAACCTGCCCGTTGCAGGCGTAGTGGAAGCCGTCATTGAAGGCGTCCGAGAAGGCTGTAAAACGTTTGATGTCCAGGCCCGTCTGATTGGCATCATGAGCCGTACGTTCGGTGAGGCCGCCTGCCTGCAGGAACTGGAGGCGCTGCTGGCGCACCGCGATGCCATCACTGCGGTCGACCTCGCCGGTGATGAGCTGGGCTTCCCGGGCAGTCTGTTCCTGTCCCATTTCAACCGCGCGCGTGACGCTGGCTGGCACATTACCGTTCATGCAGGTGAAGCGGCAGGTCCGGAAAGCATCTGGCAGGCCATCCGCGAGCTGGGCGCCGAGCGTATCGGCCACGGCGTAAAAGCGGTAGAAGACCGCGCCCTGATGGATTTCCTGGCGGAGCAGCGCATCGGCATTGAGTCGTGCCTGACGTCCAACATTCAGACCAGCACCGTGTCAACGCTGGCACAGCACCCGCTGAAAACGTTCCTTGAGCACGGTGTGCTGGCCTCACTGAACACTGACGATCCGGCGGTTCAGGGGGTGGATATTATTCACGAATACAACATTGCCGCACCTCAGGCGGGTCTGAGCCGCGAGCAAATTCGTCAGGCGCAGATCAACGGCCTGGAGATCGCCTTCCTGACGCCTGAAGAGAAGCAGGCGCTGCGGGATAAGGTGGCATCCGCGTAAGCCTTTTTGCCGGGTGGCGGCTGCGCCTCACCCGGCCTACAAAATACCTGTACCTTATGCCAGACAGAGCGTGGCGCGATGTTTGGCTGATTCGATACCCAGCTCAATCAGCTCCATAATCTGAATGGCCTGGTTTGCCGGAACCGGATTTTCCCCCGTTCCGTTCAGCGCATCGCGGATAGCCGCATAATAAGCCGGGTAGTTACCCGGAATAGTCAGCAAGGTTTCCTCCACCAGCTCCTCACCTTCAACCTGCGTCACGACACCGTCTCGCATATCATAGCCCCAGTCTTCCTGTGGCAAACGCTCCCCGTTTTTTAAGCGATCTTCCTGCGGGTCGAGACCAAACTTCACATAGCTACCGCGCGTACCGTGAATGATATAGCGCGCGGGTTCTGCGGCCGCCACCATCGTCCCGTGGAGCACAATTCGACGCTGTGGGTAACTCAAAACCGCATGGAAATAATCCGTTGTCTGCGCGCCAGGCCTGAGCTGTGCCAGATCGACCGTCATACTCACCGGCAGGCCAAACAGATTCACGGCCTGATCCAGAAGATGCGGGGCCAGATCGTACCAGATGCCGCTACCCGGACCGGCCTGCTCGCGCCAGCGGTTTCGTACCTGCGGGCGAAAACGGTCAAAATGCGATTCAAAAAAGAGGATCTCCCCCAACGTACCTTCGCTGAGAAGCCTTTTTACGGTCAGAAAATCGCTGTCCCAACGGCGGTTATGGAATACCGAAAGTAACCTGCCCAGGCTCTTTGCCAGCGCATCAAGCTCGCGTGCTTGTGACAACGTCACGGTAAAGGGTTTATCAACGACCACGTGCTTGCCGGCTTCCAGCGCCGCCTTTGCCAGCGGAAAGTGCGTGTCGTTTGGCGTGGGGATGATAATTAAATCAATATTCGGATCGTTAAAAAGATGTTTAGGTTCAGAGACAACCGGCACGGAAGGCCAGTCGGCATGGACTTTAGTTGCATCACTACTGGATACGGCAGCCAGCGCCATTCCGGGCGTCCCGGCGATCAGAGGCGCATGAAACGTTTTTCCCGCATATCCATAACCAATAAGCCCGACGCGGATATTATCACTCATAGTGTCATCCTCTTTTATGGCGTTCTTATTTCACACTGGCTAGCCTGGCATTACCACAGATTAATAATGTGCCATATGACTTAAAATAGCAGGTTGTATGGGTTGTTTTTGTTACATAGTATTAACCACCTGATTTTGTTTAAGGGAACCGTTCCCAAAGCACTTGCCGCCGGGGAAACGCCGCTGTAACATCTGCTCCCTGTATTTATGGATAAATTACAACTACGAATCATGACGTCAATTATTAATCGAATCATTGAATTAGCGGGATGGATTGTTCTTGGGGTATCGGTCATTTTGCTTGGCGTTGCCAGCCATATCGATAACTACCAGCCGCCGGAGCCTGTCACAGTCGCCCAACCTAAGTAACCGGTTACTGCAATAAAGAGTGACACAATATGTCAGTTACGTATTGCCAGCCCTGGTGAACACGGTTAACCTTCTCTTCCAGGCATCATTTGATGCCTGAAACTTTCAGCAAAGAAAACTCCTAATTTAGTCGCATTACCTGAGTGGGCTGTTTACGTCTTTATTAATCCGTTTATTATTCGAACGAATTACCTTAACTGGTATTACTCACTTTTATATGGAAAATTATTAATATGACAGTTCAGGACTATTTATTAAAATTTCGCAAGATCAATTCGCTTGAAAGCCTGGAAAAACTGTTTGACCATCTGAACTACACCCTGTCGGATAATCAGGAAATCATCAACATGTATCGTGCCGCTGACCATCGCCGTGCGGAACTGGTCTCCGGAGGCCGGTTGTTCAATGTGGGTGAAGTGCCTAAGTCTGTCTGGCGTTACGTTTTATAAGAAAGTAGCCATCAGCGCGAAATGTTATATACTCTCCGCCCTGCAAACTGGCTGTACAACATTTCGCGCAGATTATGGGAGAGTTTATGACCGCAACGCCTGGAGAACGCATTGGAGGCTGGTTAATCGCCCCACTGGCATGGCTGCTGGTTGCCTTATTAAGCGCATCACTTGCGCTGCTGCTTTATACCACCGCACTGATTACCCCGCATGCCATCCAGACGCTGATGTCGCAAAGTGTGCTTAATATTGCGATGTGGTTTGTATCGTTCGTTTTCGCGATAGGGATGTGGTACTACACGCTGTGGCTGACCATCGCTTTCTTTAAGCGCCGTAAAAGTGTGCCTAAGCATTACATTATCTGGCTGCTGATTTCGGTCCTGCTGGCGGTAAAAGCTTTTGCTTTTTCGCCGGTTTCTGACGCACTGGCCGTCCGCCAGCTACTTTTCCCTTTACTGGCCGCTGCGCTGCTGGTGCCCTATTTTAAGCGTTCGACACGGGTGAAAAACACCTTTGTGAACCCGTAATAACCTTACAGATAACCTGTTGTCGCCTGCGTTGGTTTATCCGATAATAGGCGGCTTTTTTATTTCAGGCTAAATAATGACCGATTACTTACTGCTCTTTGTCGGCACAGTGCTGGTTAACAACTTCGTCCTGGTGAAGTTCCTTGGCCTATGTCCATTTATGGGCGTTTCCAAAAAACTGGAAACTGCAATGGGCATGGGGCTGGCGACCACCTTTGTCATGACGCTGGCGTCTATTTGCGCGTGGTGGATTGATACCTGGATCCTTATCCCGTTGGGGTTAACCTATCTCCGTACGCTGGCCTTTATTCTGGTTATTGCAGTGGTTGTGCAATTTACCGAAATGGTGGTACGCAAAACCAGTCCGGCGCTCTATCGCCTGCTGGGGATTTTCCTGCCGTTGATTACCACCAACTGCGCCGTGCTCGGCGTAGCGCTGCTGAACATCAACCTTGGGCATAACTTTATGCAATCGGCACTGTATGGTTTTTCTGCGGCCGTCGGTTTTTCTCTGGTGATGGTGCTGTTCGCCTCTATTCGTGAGCGCCTCGCCGCAGCGGATATCCCTGCGCCGTTTCGCGGTAACGCGATTGCGCTGGTGACCGCAGGTTTAATGTCTCTGGCCTTTATGGGCTTTAGTGGTCTGGTGAAGTTGTAATGAATGCTATCTGGATTGCCATCGCCTCTATCAGCGTCCTGGGGTTGGTGTTTGGCCTTATCCTGGGTTACGCCTCCCGCCGTTTTGCGGTAGAGGACGATCCTGTTGTTGAAAAAATTGATGAGCTTCTTCCACAAAGCCAATGTGGACAGTGTGGCTATCCCGGTTGCCGCCCCTATGCCGAAGCGGTAGGGATTCAGGGTGAAAAAATTAACCGCTGTGCACCGGGTGGTGAGGCGGTAATGCTGAAAATTGCGGCTCTGCTGAACGTTGACCCGCAGCCGATTGATGGCGATGCGGACGTCCAGGAGCCGGTTCGCGCCCTTGCTGTGATCGACGAAGCGAACTGCATCGGCTGTACCAAATGTATTCAGGCCTGCCCTGTAGATGCCATCGTTGGCGCAACCCGCGCCATGCACACTGTCGTCGCTGATCTGTGTACTGGCTGCAACCTCTGCGTAGCGCCATGCCCGACGCAATGTATTGAACTGCGCCCGGTTGAAACGACTACCGAAAGCTGGAAGTGGGATCTTCAAACCATTCCGGTTCGCAACATTCCTGTGGAACAACATGCTTAAGTTATTTTCTGCTTTCAGAAAAGAGAAGATCTGGGACTTTGACGGCGGTATTCATCCGCCGGAGATGAAAACCCAGTCCAACGGCACCCCACTGCGTCAAATTCCGCTGGCGACGCGCTACGTTATGCCGCTCAAGCAGCATATTGGCGCGGAGGGCGAGCTGTGTGTGAAAGAAGGCGATACGGTTCTTCGCGGCCAGCCGCTGACCTTTGGCCGGGGACGAATGCTGCCTGTACACGCGCCAACGTCCGGTAAAGTGGTGGCGATTGCCCCGCATACGGTGGCTCACCCGTCAGCACTTTCAGAACTCAGCGTCATTATTGAAGCCGACGGTGAAGATCGCTGGATCGAGCGTGACGGCTGGGGCGACTACCGCAACCGGAGTCGCGACGAGCTCATCGAGCGTATTCATCAGTTCGGTGTTGCCGGACTGGGCGGCGCAGGCTTCCCTACCGGTGTCAAACTGCGTGGCGGTGGCGATAAAATACAGACGCTGATTATCAATGCCGCTGAATGCGAGCCGTATATTACCGCAGACGATCGTCTGATGCAGGATTGCGCCGCCCAGGTGGTGGAAGGTATTCGCATTCTCGCGCACATTCTGCAGCCGAAAGAAGTACTGATTGGTATTGAAGACAATAAACCACAGGCCATCTCAATGCTGCGCGCCGTACTGGCCGGTAGCCATGATATCGCCCTGCGCGTCATTCCAACCAAGTACCCTTCTGGTGGCGCAAAACAGCTGACGCAGATTCTTACCGGTAAACAAGTGCCACACGGTGGACGCTCCTCAGATATCGGTGTGCTGATGCAAAACGTCGGGACCGCCTATGCGGTGAAGCGCGCGGTGATTGACGGCGAGCCGTTGACCGAGCGCGTGGTAACGCTGACCGGAGAGTCTGTCTCGCGTCCGGGGAACGTCTGGGCGCGACTGGGAACGCCGGTTCGTCACCTGCTGGAACAGGCTGAGTTTTGCCCTGGCAGCGACCAGATGGTGATCATGGGCGGCCCACTGATGGGCTTTACCCTGCCGTGGCTGGATGTCCCGGTGGTCAAAATCACGAACTGCCTGCTTGCGCCTTCCCCAATCGAAATGGGCAAAGAGCAGGAGGAGAAAGGTTGTATCCGCTGTAGTGCCTGTGCCGACGCTTGCCCGGCGGACCTGCTTCCGCAGCAGTTGTACTGGTACAGTAAAGGCCAACTGCACGACAAAGCACAAGCCCATAATCTGGCTGACTGTATTGAATGCGGAGCCTGCGCCTGGGTTTGCCCAAGTAACATTCCACTGGTGCAGTATTTCCGCCAGGAGAAGGCTGAAATTTATGCCATCTCAATGGAAGAAAAACGTGCAGCCGAAGCAAAAGCCCGCTTTGAAGCGCGCCAGGCTCGACTGGAGCGCGAAAAAGCGGCTCGTCAGGAACGCCATAAGCAGGCTGCTGTTCAGCCAGGTGAGAAAGATCAGGATGCCATTAACGCGGCACTGGCGCGCGTTCGCGAGAAAAAAGCGACCGCAGCCCAAACCGTGGTGATCCCGGCGGGTGAGAAACCGGATAATAGCGAAGCGATTGCGGCCCGCGAAGCGCGTAAAGCAGCGGCTCGCGCCCGTCAGGCTGAAAAAGCACAAACAGCTCAGGCTGAAGTTGAGGTTGATCCACGTAAAGCCGCCGTTGAAGCGGCAATTGCCCGCGCCAAAGCCCGTAAAGCCGGTGAGCAAAACGTGGTGGTCGAGAAAGAGGCCGTGGATCCACGCAAAGCTGCCGTCGAAGCGGCAATAGCCCGTGCCAAAGCCCGTAAGACAGCACAACAGACGCAAACTACCGAACCCGAAACGCCGGTCGACCCGCGCAAAGCCGCCGTTGAAGCAGCAATAGCCCGCGCCAAAGCCTGTAAAGCGGCGCAGCAGGAAGAGCAACCGCAGGCCGCAAATGACGACCCGCGTAAAGCTGCCGTCGCCGCTGCCATCGCGCGCGTTCAGGCGAAGAAAGCCGCACAGCAAGCAGTTAACGAGGATTAAATGGTTTTCAGAATCGCAAGTTCCCCTTACACCCACAACCAGCGCCAGACATCGCGCATTATGATGCTGGTCTGCCTGGCCGCGCTGCCGGGCATTGCCGTTCAGTGCTGGTTTTTCGGCTGGGGAACCCTGTTCCAGATAGTCCTGGGCTGTGTCAGCGCCTTAGCCGCTGAAGCCCTGGTGCTTAAACTGCGCAAGATGGTCGTTTCCCGCATCCTTGCCGACAACTCCGCGCTACTGACCGGCCTGCTGCTGGCCATCAGTATTCCACCGTTTGCCCCATGGTGGATGGTGGTACTCGGTACCGTCTTCGCAGTGATAATTGCCAAACAACTGTATGGTGGGCTCGGCCATAACCCGTTTAACCCGGCAATGATCGGCTACGTGGTGCTGCTGATCTCCTTCCCGGTACAGATGACAAGCTGGTTGCCACCGCATGAGATTGCGGCAACGGTTCCGGGCTTTATGGATGCCCTGCACGTGATCTTTACCGGCCATACCGCACTCGGCGCTGATATGAACACGCTGCGTATGGGCGTGGATGGTATCAGCCAGGCGACGCCTCTCGATACGTTTAAAACGTCCCTGCACGCGGGCCACAGCGTTGAACAGATTATGAAATCAGCCATCTACAGTGGCGTGCTGGCAGGCGCAGGCTGGCAGTGGGTTAACCTGGCGTATCTGCTTGGCGGTCTGTTCCTGCTGCAACAAAAAGCCATCCGCTGGCATATCCCGGTCAGCTTCCTCGTGACGCTGGCGGTTTGTGCCACGCTGGGCTGGGTGTTCTCCCCCGAGTCACTGGCCAGCCCGCAGTTGCATTTGCTCTCCGGCGCGACCATGTTAGGCGCATTCTTTATCCTGACGGATCCGGTTACCGCGTCAACGACCAACCGTGGCCGCCTGATCTTCGGTGCGCTGGCTGGGTTGCTGGTATGGTTGATCCGCAGCTTTGGTGGCTATCCGGATGGTGTGGCATTTGCCGTCCTGCTCGCCAACATTACCGTTCCGCTCATCGACTATTACACGCGTCCGCGCGTGTACGGACATCGTTAAGGGTTTCGCCATGTTGAAAACAATGCAAAAACACGGCGTTACGCTGGCTGTCTTCGCCGCGGTCCTGACTGGGCTGACGGCACTGGTGAATTCGTTGACCAAAACGACCATCGAAGAACAGGCTTCGAAGCAGCAAAAAGCGCTGTTCGATCAGGTGATCCCGTCTGATTTCTACGATAATGACCTGCAGCAAAGCTGTTTCATCGTCCAGGCGCCGCAGTTAGGCAAAGGCGCACATCGCGTCTTTATCGCCCGTAAAGGGGATAAACCGGTGGGCGCGGTGATGGAAGCGACCGCCCCCGATGGCTATTCCGGTGCCATTCAACTGCTCGTTGGCAGCGATTTCTCCGGTACGATACTGGGCACCCGCGTAACGGAACATCATGAGACGCCTGGTCTTGGCGATAAAATTGAAACCCGTCTGAGCGACTGGATTTTGCATTTTGCCGGTAAAGTGATTCATGGCGAAGGAGATACAGCCTTTGCGGTGAAGAAAGATGGCGGTGAGTTCGACCAGTTCACCGGGGCGACCATCACCCCACGCGCCGTGGTTAACGCCGTAAAACGAGCCGGGCTGTATGCTGAAACGCTGCCCGCTCACATCAACAATCTTCCGGCCTGTGAGGAGTAATCATGAGCCAGGTAAAAGAAGTTATTGTCCAGGGGTTGTGGAAGAACAACTCCGCGCTGGTACAGCTTCTGGGAATGTGTCCACTGCTGGCGGTCACCTCCACCGCCACCAACGCGCTTGGTCTGGGTCTGGCGACCACGCTGGTACTGACCCTGACCAACCTCTCCATCTCAGCCCTGCGCCGCTGGACGCCGCCGGAAATCCGTATTCCGATTTACGTCATGATCATTGCCTCGGTCGTGAGTATCGTCCAGATGCTGATTAACGCTTACGCATTCGGTCTGTATCAGTCGCTGGGCATCTTTATTCCGCTTATCGTCACCAACTGTATCGTGGTTGGACGCGCGGAAGCCTTCGCGGTGAAAAACAGTCCGGCCATGTCGGCGCTGGATGGTTTTTCGATTGGTATGGGCGCCACGGGAGCCATGTTTGTGCTGGGCTCAATACGTGAAATCCTCGGCAACGGTACGCTGTTTGACGGTGCAGACGCGCTGCTGGGCGGCTGGGCCAGGGCGCTGCGCATTGAAGTGTTCCACACCGATACGCCATTTCTGCTGGCCATGCTGCCGCCAGGCGCATTTATTGGCCTCGGCATGATGCTGGCGATAAAATACCTGATTGATGAGAAACGTAAGCGCCGCGCGGCAGAGCGCAGCGTCCAGGAAGGGATACCCGAGAAGGCCTCATGAATAAAGAAAAGCGCATTGCGATCCTGACTCGTCTGAGGGACGAGGACCCACACCCGACGACAGAGTTGAACTTTAACTCCCCGTTTGAGCTGCTGATCGCCGTGCTGCTCTCTGCACAAGCTACCGATGTAAGCGTCAATAAAGCCACCGCCCTGCTCTATCCTGTTGCCAATACGCCGAAGGCCATGCTGGAACTGGGCGTGGAAGGCGTGAAGTCTTATATCAAAACCATCGGCCTGTTTAACAGCAAAGCGGAGAACGTGATTAAGACCTGCCGGATCCTGCTGGAACAGCACGGTGGCGAAGTGCCGGAAGATCGCGCGGCGCTTGAGGCGTTACCCGGTGTAGGTCGAAAAACCGCGAACGTTGTGCTAAATACGGCATTTGGCTGGCCGACTATCGCTGTCGACACGCATATCTTCCGCGTATCTAACCGCACCAACTTCGCACCCGGCAAAAATGTCGAGCAGGTTGAGGAGAAACTGCTCAAAGTGGTTCCTGCCGAATTTAAGGTTGACTGCCACCACTGGCTGATTCTGCACGGGCGTTATACCTGCATTGCCCGTAAGCCTCGCTGCGGCTCCTGCATCATTGAAGATCTCTGCGAATACAAAGAAAAAGTGTATCCCTGATCGGCTAATTCCCCCGCTAAAAGAAGGGCTACCAAACGCTCTTCTTTTGGCCGTTATTTGTCCGCCTGTTGCTTACCCTGGCTTGTCACTTGTTCGGCCATTTAACGCTCAAACAGGTTAATAGTTTTTTTATATCCAAAAATTTCTATATATCTGTGATCGCGATCACCTTGATAACTTCATGTTGATTTTTTGTTGTCAAAATCGGCCTAAACCCTTTATCTGACAAGACACATCTCTCCCATCACCGTAGATAAGACCAGCTATTTTTCAGAATATGGGCTATATCACTGCACCAGGCGGCAAATAGCAGAACATATCGCCAAAGCCCAATCATGACCGGTCATTACCAGTCGAAAAAACTACCTTTACTCACCGTATGAAATTTAACGCTGAATAACATTTATATAAACCGACGATTATACCACCCAAGATATATGTAACAGATTATTACAAACGTATTGCCAGATGGAGCAGGATAGTGAACATTACCCGCCGTTTCTCCTCCCAAAATAACTATAAGGCGTATGGACTATGGCCATCACGCTATGAACACCCCCGTTAATATGGGATGTAAAAAAAGAGGTATATGTGTCTACTGCAAACAATAAACCAACAGATGAAAGCGTAAGTCTTAACGCTTTTAAACAACCAAAAGCGTTCTATCTCATCTTCTCTATCGAGTTATGGGAGCGTTTTGGTTATTACGGCCTGCAAGGGATCATGGCGGTTTACCTGGTAAAACAGCTGGGTATGTCCGAAGCCGATTCCATCACGCTGTTCTCCTCCTTCAGTGCTCTGGTTTACGGTCTGGTCGCAATCGGCGGCTGGCTGGGTGATAAAGTTCTCGGTACTAAACGCGTTATCATGCTGGGTGCCATTGTACTGGCAATCGGTTATGCGCTGGTTGCGTGGTCTGGTCATGATGCTGCTGTCGTGTATATGGGCATGGCGACCATCGCCGTGGGTAACGGGCTGTTCAAAGCGAACCCGTCTTCCCTGCTCTCTACCTGTTACAGCAAAGATGACCCGCGTCTGGACGGTGCATTCACCATGTACTACATGTCCGTGAACATCGGTTCCTTCTTCTCCATGCTGGCAACACCGTGGCTGGCCGCTAAATTCGGCTGGAGCGTGGCGTTCTCCCTGTCCGTGGTCGGTATGCTGATCACCGTTGTCAACTTTGCCTTCTGCAAACGCTGGGTTAAAAACTACGGTTCAAAACCTGACTTCGAACCCGTACATGTGGGTAAACTGCTGGCGACCATTGTAGGCGTTGTGATCCTTGCAGCAATCGCGACCTGGCTGCTGCACAACCAGGGTATCGCACGTGCGGTTCTGGGTGTGGTTGCACTGGGTATCGTGATTATCTTCGCAAAAGAAGCCTTCGCCATGCAGGGTGCTGCACGTCGTAAGATGATTGTGGCGTTCATTCTGATGCTGGAAGCGATTATCTTCTTCGTACTGTACAGCCAGATGCCAACCTCTCTGAACTTCTTCGCTATTCGTAACGTTGAGCACTCAATTCTGGGTATCGCATTCGAACCGGAGCAGTATCAGGCCCTGAACCCGTTCTGGATTATGATTGGCAGCCCAATTCTGGCCGCTATCTATAACAAGATGGGTGACCGTCTGCCAATGCCGCACAAGTTTGCCATCGGCATGGTGCTGTGCTCCGGCGCCTTCCTGGTGCTGCCACTGGGTACCAAATTCGCGACTGATGCAGGTATCGTTTCCGTTAACTGGTTGATCCTGAGCTACGCTCTGCAGTCTATCGGTGAACTGATGATCTCCGGTCTGGGTCTGGCGATGGTTGCACAGCTGGTACCACAGCGTCTGATGGGCTTCATTATGGGTAGCTGGTTCCTGACCACTGCCGGTGCAGCAATCATTGCAGGTAAGATTGCAAACCTGATGGCCGTTCCGGATAACGTCACTGACCCACTGGTCTCTCTGAACGTCTACGGTACTGTATTCATGCAGATTGGTATCGCTACAGCAGTCATCGCTGCTCTGATGCTGCTGACGGCACCGAAACTGAATCGTATGACTCAGGACGACGACAAGACCGCTAAAGCGACTAAAACCGCTACCGCGTAATATCATTGAGAAACGACATAACAGAAGCCGCTAATGCATTAGCGGCTTTTTTTTTACCCGTTCGCGCACTAACATAGCTGAAACCTCAGCAAAAAGGAGTTACCGATGAAACTGTTCTACAAACCGGGCGCGTGCTCTCTTGCTTCCCATATCACCCTGCGCGAGAGCGGCAAAGATTTTACGCTGGATGGCGTTGATCTGATGAAAAAACGTCTGGAAAACGGTGATGATTTTCTTGCCATCAACCCGAAGGGACAAGTTCCGGCACTGTTGCTGGATGACGGTACTCTGCTGACCGAGGGTGTGGCGATTATGCAGTTTCTGGCAGATAGCGTGCCCGATCGCCAGTTACTGGCACCGGTAAGTACGGTTTCTCGCTATAAAACGCTGGAGTGGCTGAACTACATTGCGACCGAGCTGCATAAAGGCTTTACGCCGCTGTTCCGTCCCGATACGCCAGAAGAGTACAAACCCACCTTGCGTGCGCTTCTTGAGAAAAAGCTGCAGTACGTTAACGAATCGCTGAAAGACGACCAGTGGATTTGTGGTTCGCGTTTCACAATTGCCGATGCGTACCTGTTTACCGTACTGCGCTGGGCGCGCGCGGTTAAGCTGAACCTGGAAGGGTTAGACCATATTGCATCGTATATGACACGCATGGCAGAACGTCCTGCGGTAGCTGCAGCGCTGAAAGCGGAAGGTCTTAACTAACATCGCCCGGCGGCGCTGCGCTTGCACGGGCCTACGGGTTGAGTAGGCCGGGTAAGCGCAGCGCCACCCGGCATCTTTTAAAGCTGCGTTGCGCTAAAATAGTGTTCCGGCTTAGCAATACGATCCTGTGCCGCAACGACCTGTAATTCATACTCCTGCATTTCTTTCGTCGCAATCATGATTTCGTATACCGCCGCGGTGACATGCTCCAGGGCATCTCGCAACGTTGCACCCTGCAGGAGTTTCACCAACAGCAGACCGCTGGTCACATCCCCAACCCCTACCGGCTGACGTGGGCCAAAATCCACCAGCGGACGGCTGATATGCCAGGCATCGTCTTTCGTCACCAGCAGCATCTCAAAACGGTCCTTACTAAGCCCTGCACGCGCGAGATGTTTCACCAGCACAGTTTCTGGCCCCAGAGCTATCAGCTCGCGGGACGCGCTTACCGCCTCTTCTACGCTGTTAACGGGATGCTCGCAAAGGATCTCCAGTTCGACCAGATTTGGCGCAATGATATCGCTGGCGGGCAGCGCATGGCGAACATGAAACTCTGCGACACCCGGTGCCACGATGCAGCCTTTCTCCGGATGGCCCATAACAGGGTCACAGAAGAATTTTGCCGCTGGGTTTGCCGTTTTCACCTGGCGAACAATACCGAGGATATGCTCTCCCTGCTCCGCTGAACCGAGATAACCGCTCAGTACGGCGTCACAACGTTTGAGCTGGCCGATATCGGCAATACCTTGCACAACTTCCGTGAGGTGTGAAGGCGGCATTACGCAGCCGGTCCATTGGCCGTATTGCGTGTGGTTGGAGAACTGTACTGTGTTGAGGGGCCAGACGTTGGCACCGAGGCGGCGCATTGGAAATTCCGCGGCGCTATTGCCAGCATGTCCGAAAACAACGTGGGACTGAATGGCGAGGATGTTCTTCATTTTTTTCTTACCAAACCCTGTAAAAACAAAAGGGGCGTGGTTTCCCACGCCCCTGGCTACTTTTAATTATTTCCAGCAGATCAGACAGTAATTTTTCTTGCCGCGACGCAGCAGCGTGTAGCGACCATACAGACGATCGCTGTCAGTGAAGGTGTATTCCGGGTCGGACTGCTTCTCACCATTGATGGTGATAGCGTTGGACGCGATGGTTTTACGCGCCTGACCACGGGAAGGCTGCAGCTCGGAGTCCACCAGCGCCTGCATCAGGTCAGCACCTTTTTCCATCTCGACCATTGGCACGCCGTCCTGCGCCAGCTGTTCGAAGTCCGCTTCGCTCAGATCGCTCAGTGTACCGTTAAACAGGCTTGCCGTAATGCGTTTTGCCGCGGCCAGACCTTCTTCACCGTGAACCAGTTTAGTCACTTCGTCCGCCAGCACGTACTGTGCACGTGGCGCCTTACCGCTATTTTTGTCCTCTTCTTCCAGGGCATTGATTTCTTCAATGTCCATAAAGGTGAAGAACTTCAGGAAGCGGTATACATCGGCATCAGCCGTGTTGATCCAGAACTGGTAGAATTTGTACGGGCTGGTCTTTTTCGGATCAAGCCATACCGCGCCACCTTCGGTTTTACCGAATTTGGTCCCGTCGGCTTTGGTGATCAGCGGAACGGTCAGACCAAAGACCTGGTTCTGGTGCAGACGACGGGTCAGGTCAATACCGGAGGTGATGTTACCCCACTGGTCAGAACCGCCAATCTGCAGGGAAACACCGTGCAGTTTGTTCAGACAGGCAAAGTCATAACCCTGCAGCAGGTTGTACGAGAACTCGGTGAAGGAGATACCCTGGTCATCACGGTTCAGACGCTGCTTCACGGCTTCTTTGTTAATCATCTGGTTAACAGAGAAATGCTTACCGATGTCACGCAGGAAAGTCAGCACGTTCATGCCGCCAAACCAGTCATAGTTGTTAGCGGCAATGGCGGAGTTATCACCACAGTTGAAGTCGAGGAACGGTGCAACCTGTTTGCGGATCTTATCCACCCACTCCTGCACGGTATCTTCGGTATTCAGTTTACGCTCAGCGGCTTTAAAACTTGGGTCACCAATCAGACCTGTCGCACCGCCAACCAGGGCAACAGGTTTATGGCCCGCCATCTGGAAGCGTTTCAGGCATAACAATGGAACAAGATGCCCCAAATGCAAGCTGTCAGCGGTGGGATCGAAGCCGCAATAGAGCGCGATCGGGCCTTGCGCCAGTCGCTCTGCTAACGCTTCCTCGTCCGTCACCTGAGCCACGAGGCCCCGCTCTTGCAATTGTTTAATCAAGTTACTGCTTGCCATCAAATTCTCCATGTATAAACGACTGCACCTTTGCCGGTACACGACTTTTCGCCTGATGCGAAAGTACCATAGAATAAAGCGCAAGCGCGGTGTGCGCTAGCGCTTAAATCAACAAATTTCGGGGATTACGGTGCCAGTCTGTCGATTTTCCAGCCGCCATTGTCGCGCTGGTATAAAAAGCGATCGTGCAGGCGATGTTCGCCCCCCTGCCAGAACTCCATCTGCTCAATCGGGATGCGGAAACCGCCCCAGAAACTCGGCAGAGGGATTTCACCCTGCTGGAACTTCTGTTTCAGCTCAAGAAATTTGCTTTCCAGCACGCCGCGAGCTGAAATTCGGCTCGACTGTTTTGAGACCCAGGCGCCAATCTGGCTGTCGCGCGGACGGCTGTGGAAATACTTCACCACTTCCAGCGTCGAGAGACGTTCCGCTTTGCCTGTCACCATGACCTGACGCTCCAGCATATGCCAAGGGAACAGCAGGCTGATACGCGGATTGTTTTCCAGATGATGTGCTTTGCGACTGCCCAGGTTGGTGTAGAACACCAAACCTTTCTCGTCATAATGCTTGAGCAATACGATGCGCTGATACGGTTGACCGTTTTCATCGACCGTTGCGACAACCATAGCCGTTGGGTCGGCCAGTTTCGCTTCGCAAGCCTGTTTCAGCCAGCGTTCAAAAAGCACGAGGGGTTCAGCGGGAAGGTCCTGGCGACGCAGGCCACCTTTGGTGTATTCACGGCGCAGATGCGCGATTTGCTGCAGTTCGTCGTTATCTGACATGGCGTTAGCTGACATTGAGATTGGGTGGCGCTATTGTGCGCCGCCCCTGTAAAAATCTCAACGCTTCGGATTTTCGAGCTGACAATTGTTCAGCACGATACGGTCACGTTTGTAGACCGTGGCGCTGTCCCCTTTCGACCAGAAGACATAGATACCATCGGTATAACGTGCACCGGAGGCCGAGATGCCCTGCTTCAGGGTCAGCAATTTATTGTCGTACACAAAACTGGCTTCCTGGCGCGGGTTATTCAGCTTAACGGTCAGCGGCTTTTCATCGCAACGATACTCCAGCGTATCGGTCTGCATACGCTCAACGAGTTGGTTATAGACGCTGCATCCTGACAGCAACAAAGGCGCGACAATAAGAAGAAGTTTTTTCATGAGCGTATTCCGACGACTTTCCTGGTCCTGGAGGGCGTGACTGCCCTCCTGTTTTTATTCCATTCTAACGACAATACGCGACGCTGAATTTCAGTTAACTCTGATTCTGACGAGGGTTGGCCGGGAAAATGGCACCAAGGACGCTCGCCTCACGCGCACCGGTTACCGACGGTAAATTGCCCGGTAGCCCGGCAATCGTGCGCCAGGCAAGCCATGCAAAGGCCAGCGCTTCCATATCATCTCCACTGATACCCGCTTCATCTGTCGTCGTGACTTCTGTACCCGGCAGTAGCCCGGCAAGACGCGCCATCACCAGCGGATTTCGGCTTCCTCCCCCGCACACCAGCAGACGTTCGCATCCGCCACTGAGAAGCACCTGTTCAGATATCGACACGGCCGTTAACTCAGCAAGTGTTGCCTGGACATCCTGCGGCGCGAGTGCCGGGAATTGCGCCAGCTGGCGCTCAAGCCAGCCATAGTTGAAATATTCGCGCCCCGTGCTTTTCGGTGCCGGTAGTGCAAAATAAGGGTCGCTTAACATGGACTGCAACAGCGGAATAATCACTTTACCCGCGCTCGCCCACTCCGCGTTTTTATCATACGGTTGACCGCACTGACGCCAGATCCAGGCATCCATTAACATATTGCCCGGGCCGGTATCGTAGCCACGTACGGGCTGTCCCGGGATGAGCATGGACAGATTGGCGATACCACCAATATTGAGCACCATACGGCGTTCTGAAGGGTGCGCCAGTAAAGCCTGATGGAAAGCGGGCACCAGCGGTGCACCCTGTCCTCCAAGCGCAATATCGCGACGACGAAAATCGCCCACCACCGTTACACCGGTCTTTGCCACAATCTGGTTGTTATCACCAATTTGCAGGGTATGCGGTGCTTCGCCACCTGGCTCATGCCAGACCGTTTGTCCGTGACACCCAATGGCAACCACATCCTGTGGACGAAGATGTTCTTTGTGCATTAACGCCTGTACCGCATCAGCAAACAGCGCTCCCAGGCGTACATCGAGCTGCCCTAGCTGGGAAAGGGTGAGTTGCTGCCCCTGACAGATACTCAGAATATCCTCTTTCAGTGAAATGGGGATTGGCCAGGTCAGGCTCGCCTGCTGCGCCACCATGTTTTCATCAATGGCGGCCAGAACGACATCTACCCCATCCAGACTGGTGCCTGACATCACACCAATGTAGCGACCCGATTTCATGCGCTTTCCTTACGTTGCGTGGGCTAAGAGTATCCACTCAACCATAAACAGCGCTGCTTTGCTATCCGGCGATAATATTTTTTAACAATGTCAGACGGGTAACACGTGCGAAGACTGTTTATGTCTCGTTAAGTCAAATTCAAGTACAATTTTCCCATTGTTAGTGCAAAGATATGAACTATGGCCCCTTATGCCATATAATTTAGCCATAACGGATGCCCTCAATCGGGCGTTTTTGGTGAACAGGAGATTCAAATGATTTTACGTGTACTGGGCGTTTCGCTGATTGGTTTAACTCTGGCTGGCTGTGTGAATGACAGTTCACTTTCTGGCGACGTTTACAGCGCTTCTGAAGCGAAACAGGTTCAGAATGTGACTTACGGTACCGTTGTTAATGCCCGTCCTGTACAAATCCAGGGTGGTGATGAAAACAACGTGATGGGTGCAATCGGCGGTGCTGTGCTGGGTGGTTTCCTGGGTAATACCGTCGGCGGTGGTACAGGCCGCTCTCTGGCGACCGCAGCAGGCGCCGTTGCCGGTGGTGTAGCAGGCCAGGGCGTTCAGGGTGCGATGAACAAAACCCAGGGTGTAGAGCTGGAAATCCGTAAAGATGATGGCAGCACCATCATGGTTGTTCAGAAACAAGGTAGCACGCGTTTCTCTGCAGGCCAGCGCGTTGTTCTGGCGAGCAACGGAAGCCAGGTTACCGTTTCTCCACGTTAATTCGTTTTTGGATGTGGTCACCAGGCCACATCCATTTACAAAAATATAATATTAATTAATACTTTCACACAAATATATACTTAACTTATTATTAATTAGTCTTGATATTGTTCCTGCGCAAAGTATTTATAAAATTCATTAGTTAAACTCATCGCAATTGCCTTTTTTTATTTATTATAATTTTGTTAAAACTTATATGCTTGCGATGAATAATTGTGTGAAGAACCGTTATTTCTTATTCTGTATCGGCTGCATTGCCGTCATTGGGCTATTGCAGGGTTTATTTTTAGAACTTGTCGAACGGGTACCGTCGTTCTCTCCGTTATTATTCCCTACACTGACCATTTTCTTACTGGTATTTCACCTGTTTATTGCCTGTTTTATGGCAATGAAATACTGGTGTGATCGAAGAAGGTTGTATCTGATTGCAATTGCCTTAGCCTTTGCCGGCTCGGCGATGATGATGGTAGGAACGCTATCCAGCTTCCCTTCCTGGTTAGCTCTCTATCAGTTCAATGCAGTTAACTATAATGATGCCATGATCTTCTTTATGTTCCGCCATCTTATCATGGCGGTTCTCATTATCCTTTCAGCCTTGCTTTATACCATCCGGGATTACCCGCTTTCACGTCCGGTACATATTTCCATCGTGACTGGCGGATTTATCTTTACTGTTTCTATGGTGGCTCTGGCGTGGTTTTGTTCCAGTCATTCATCACTGTTATTACTGGATCTTGTCGATAATGAAACCCGGCAATTTATGGTTCTCTGGAGCCAGGCCATTAATATTCTTCTTATTGTTCTCTGGATAGTAACGTTAGCAACACTAATGTTTATTACCCGGGTACGTAACCTTTTCTGGGTTGGCGGTAATTTCTTATGCGTCTGTTATATTGTGACGCTGACAATGCTACTGGCTGGCGGACACGCTGAAGATATCGCCTGGTATCGGGCCCGATTATTTGAAACGGTTGCTACGCTGCTTATTATTTTTGTTCTGCTTTATGATGTCTTCAGGTTGTATCGTGACTCACATTTAAAGTATCAGCAATCGTATCAGAACTCGATTCGCGATCCGCTCACCCGGCTTTATAACCGCAGTTATTTCTATGAATCATTAAATCAGGCCCTGGATATCGCCAAAGCCAGTCGTCCTGTTTCTGTTATCGTCAGCGATCTCGACCGCTTTAAGCGAATCAACGACAACTATGGGCATCTCCAGGGAGACAAAGTGTTGCAGTTTGTCGCTCATCTGCTGATGGATTCCGTGCGCCCACAAGATATTGCGGCCCGTATCGGTGGCGAAGAGTTTGTACTGATGCTGGCTAACACCTCTTCAGAAGAGGCTTACAAGGTGGCTGAACGCATACGGCTCAATCTGAGCGGCTTTGATAAGGCCAGCAGCGAGGGGCAGTTACCAGAACCGATCACTATCAGCATGGGAATATTTACGGCAACCTCATCAGGGATTACTGCAGAAGAGTGCGTGGAAAGTGCCGATAAGGCAATGTACGAAGCAAAAGAGACAGGCCGTAACCGCGTAGTCGTCTTTAAATGAAAAAGGCCTTGCTGTTGCAAGGCCCTTTGGAATGTCAGTCGCGCGACTGCAGCTCATGGATGTTTTGTTCCAGGCGACCAATAAGGCTGATGAGCATTTCAAGCTCCGCCGGAGAAACACCCGAGAGGATTTCACCCCGCGTTTTGGTAATCACGGCTTCCATTTCAGTAATGATGGGAGTCGCTTTCTCTGTGAGTTTAATCCGCTTAGCGCGACGATCGCTGGCGCAGGTTTGCCGGGAGATGAGTCCCTTCTCTTCCAGCTGGTCAAGCGTACGCACCAGCGACGGTTGCTCAATACCTATCGCTTTTGCCAGTTGAATTTGCGACTGTTCAGGCGGCAGCTGATGAATGTTATGCAGCGTAACCCAATGTGTCTGTGTCAATTCCAGAGGTTTCAGGCGATGGTCAATCAGAGCACGCCAGACGCGTACCAACCTTGCCAGATCAGAACCTAATGGCGATTCCAATTTCATCTCCTTATAATTAGCTTGCTAAGTTATTATACTGATTTTAGAATAGTGTGCAGCATTTATATTGCCAAAACAAATGCAATACTGCATTCATGGAACTTAAAAGTATGACTTACACTGAATTGTGATACCTCATCATACTAAGACAAGCCATTGTGACATTCTGTTCACTGCAAAGGATTTCTACCTGTGACGTTTTTTCATCACTCAGAAGGTTTGCCCCTTCAGGACTTGATCTTCGGTGCATCAGTCTACTTTCCGCCTCTGTTTAAAGCCGTACTGGTAGGTTTTATTCTCTGGCTCATCGCACATCGTCTGCTTCGTGACTGGATGTATTCCGGCGAAATCTGGCATCCCATGTTGATGGATCTCTCCCTGTTTGCCCTCTCCGTGTGTCTGGGCCTTGCTGTCTTGCTGGTGTGGTGAATATGCCCCTGAAAACGCTGAAGTACTTTTCCACGTTGTTTGTCCTCGCTCTCGCGCTGGTTGCAGGCTGGTGGCTGTGGAATTTTTATATGCAATCACCCTGGACGCGTGATGGCAAAATTCGCGCTGAACAGGTCAGCATTACTCCCCAGGTTTCAGGGAGTATCACGGCGCTTCTTGTTAACGATAACCAGTATGTTAAAAAGGGGGACGTGCTATTCCGTATCGACGATACCCCGTATCACATTGCGATTCTGAATGCCCAGGCTCAGCTGGCAAAAGCCCAGTCTGACTTAGCGAAAGCCAACAACGAGGCAAACCGCCGCCGACATTTATCGCAAAATTACATCTCTGCAGAAGATTTAGATACTGCGAATATCAACGTTAAGGCCATGCAGGCAAGCGTCAATGTGGCTGAGGCTACGCTGAAACAAGCCCAGTGGGAGCTAACCCAAACCGTTATAACATCGCCTGTCGACGGATGGGTGACCAACCTTTCAGCGCGTGTGGGTAACTATGCCACTACCGGACAGCCGGTGTTTGCCCTCGTCGACAGCCACTCCTTCTATGTCGTGGGCTATTTTGAAGAGACCAAACTTCGCCATATCCGCGAGGGTTCTCCGGCAACCATTACCCTTTATAGTAGCTCGCAAAAGTTACAGGGTCACGTATCCAGTATTGGTCGGGCGATATACGATCAAAGCGTTGAAACGGATTCCGGCCTGGTACCGGACATTAAGCCGAACGTTCCCTGGGTGCGTCTGGCTCAACGCGTTCCGGTTCGCGTAGAGTTTGACCGTCTACCGCAGGACATCACCCTGGTATCCGGCACGACCTGTACCGTCTCCATCGGAACCCGTTAATGAAACTGCAGGTGCTCTCCTGGCGTAACACGCCGTGGATGAAAGCGACGCGTCCCCAGTGGCGCTATGCGCTGCGTAATGGCATCGCGATGTGTCTTGCGCTGACCATCGCCTATTACCTGAACCTTGATGAACCCTACTGGGCGATGACCTCTGCGGCGGTGGTGAGTTTTCCCACGGTCGGAGGTGTTATCAGTAAAAGCCTCGGTCGTATCGCAGGCAGCCTGCTGGGTGCCACTGCAGCGTTAATTATCGCCGGTCATACGTTGAACGATCCATGGCTGTTCTTGCTGAGCATGGCGGCATGGCTGGGATGCTGTACTTGGGCCTGCGCTCATTTTACCAACAACGTCGCCTATGCTTTCCAGCTGGCGGGCTATACCGCCGCCATCATTGCCTTTCCGGTGGTTAACGTACTCGATACCACCGAACTGTGGGATATCGCTCAGGCGCGCGTCTGTGAAGTGATTGTCGGTATCCTCAGCGGCGGGTTTATGATGATGATCCTGCCCAGTACGTCGGACGGCACCGCGCTCATCACCGCGCTGAAAACCATGCATGCCCGATTGCTGGAGCACGCAAGCCTGCTGTGGCAACCTGATACTAACGATGAGATCCGTCTCGCCCATGAAAAGGTCATCGGGCAGATCCTGACCATGAATCTGTTACGCATCCAGGCCTTCTGGAGCCATTACCGCTTTCGCCGTCAGAATACCCTGCTTAACTTTCTGCTGCACCAGCAGCTACGCATGACCAGCGCTATCTCCAGCCTGCGCCGGATGTTACTCAATTGGCCGACGCCACCAGAAAACACCCGTGCGGTGATTGACGTACTGCTCGCAACGCTTGCACGCCCGGATGCGGACATCTACACCGTCGCGAAGATCATTGCGCCGCTCGCCCCGGTCGATGAGTACGATTATCGTCATCGCGCCTTCTGGCAGCGTCTTAATTATTTTTGCCGGCTGTATCTGCGAAGCAGCCGCTGGATTAACGCCGTCGAGAATGCCACCCCGGTGACTGAATTCAACGTCCCGGGTAGTCCAGCGCTCGCACGCCATACAGACTATCTCGAAGCACTTTGGAGCGGCTTTCGCACCTTCTGCGCACTGATGCTCGTGGGGGCATGGAGCATTGCCACGCAGTGGGACTCCGGTACAGCTGCCCTGACGCTCGCTGCCATCAGCTGCGTGCTTTACTCCGTTGCTGCCTCACCGTTTAACTCTCTTACGCTGCTGATGCGCACCCTGGTATTACTGTCGCTGTTCAGTTTTGTGGTGAAGTTCGGCCTGATGGTGCAGATAAGTGACCTGTGGCAGTTTCTGCTGTTTCTGTTTCCGCTGTTAACCACCATGCAGCTTCTGAAGCTGCAAATGCCTAAACTGGCGGGGCTATGGGGACAGTTGATTGTTTTTATGGGGTCGTTTATTTCCGTGACGAATCCGCCGGTTTACGATTACGCCAGTTTTCTCAATGACAACCTGGCGAAGATCCTCGGTGTCGGACTGGCCTGGCTGGCCTTCGCGGTGTTACGCCCCGGTTCAGATGCGCGCAAGAGTCGTCGGCACATCCGGGAGTTACGCCGGGGGTTTGTCGACCAACTCAGTCGTAAACCGCATCTGAGTGAAAATGAGTATGAATCGCTGGTATATCACCATGTCAGCCAGTTGAATAACAGCCAGGACGCACTTTCCCGCCGCTGGCTGTTGCGCTGGGGCGTAGTGCTGTTGAACTGTTCACACGTCGTCTGGCAGCTTCGCGTATGGGAAACACGCTCTGATCCCCTCTCACAGGTTCGGGATGTTTGCATCTCCCTGCTACGTGATGTCATGAGTGAACGCGGTGTCCAGCAACGTCCCCTCGAAGCCACACTGACTGAGCTGCAGCGGATCTGCGATACCCTCGCGCGGCACCATTTGCCTGCCGCACGTGATTTGGCCTCGATCATCTGGCGCCTGCACTGCTCACTGTCACAGCTGGAGCAAGCGCCTCCTCCGGGAACCATTGGGGATCAAATTACGCCGCAGGCATAACGCACCCCGCCACCGCCAAGCGGTTTAGGCTGATCGGACATATTGTCACCGCCAACATGGATCATCAGCGCTTTGCCTTTAATCTCAGCCAGCTTTTTCAGCCGTGGCGCAACGACGGGCTCTGTGGCTTTCCCGTCGTTATTCACCACCAGAACAGGGAGATCGCCGAGATGCCCCATCCCGTTCGGACCTTCATGTTTACCGGAGTGTTGGGGATCAAAGTGGCCGCCCGCTGATTCCGCCGCCGAGGCTTTCCCCTCTTTCAGCGCAGGCTGACAGCTACCGTTGGCATGAACATGGAAACCATGTTCACCGGGTGGGAGTGCTTTGAGGTTGGGTGCGAACTCCAGTCCTTTGTCGGTTTCGGTTATTTTCACCGTTCCGATGGACTGCCCCACACCCTGAGAGGTGACAAGATTCATTTCCACTTCATCACTGGCCGCCTGCGCACCAGCGCAGACTACCAGCGTGACGAGCGCCAGAGCAAAACGCTTCATATGACCTCCACGGGTTATTTTTTGCCCCTTAAGTTTATACCAGGGGCAAACATTTCACCGGAAAGTCACTTTTTGCTGGTTTACGGTACGTCGTAGCCGAGTGCGGCTTTACGGATGCGGAACCACTGCTGACGGGTCATCTGCAGCTCTTCTGCCACAATCGCAGAGCGTACGCGTTCAATTTTACCAGAACCAATAATTGGCAGTGGTTTTGACGGCAGGCGCAGGATCCACGCGTACACCACTTGTTCGATGCTCTCAGCATTGAGCTCGCGGGCGATGGTTTCCAGTTCATTGCGCAGCGGCTGGAATTCATCGTCATTAAACAAGCGTCCCCCTCCCAGGCACGACCACGCCATTGGGCGAATGCGCAGCTGTTGTAGCTGGTCAAGCGTCCCATCCAGCAGCAGCGGCTGGTGAACCGGGGAGATCTCGACCTGGTTAGTGGCCAGGGTAAATGGCAGGCGCGACTGAAGCAGCGCAAACTGTGCCGGGGTAAAGTTTGAGACGCCAAAATGACGGACTTTCCCGCTCTGATGCAGATTCAGAAACGCTTCGGCCACTTCATCGGCATCCATGAGCGGATCGGGACGGTGGATTAACAGCAGGTCGATATGATCCGTCGCCAGATTGACCAGCGACTGCTCAGCACTTTTGATGATATGCGCACTGTCGGTGATGTAATGACCGAGGGCATGCTCAGGTTTTGCCGTGGTGGCAATACCGCACTTCGTGACGATCTCCATGCGTTCGCGCAGGGCCGGAACCAGCTTGAGCGCCTCTCCGAACGCGGCTTCACACTGGTAGCCACCATAAATATCGGCATGATCGACCGTGGTGACCCCTAAATCGAGATGCTCTTCAATAAAGCTCGCCAACTGGAGGGGGGACATATTCCAGTCCATCAGGCGCCAGTAGCCCATCACAAAACGGGAGAATTCTGGCCCCTGGGGGGCAAGGGTAATTCGCTGAACCATAACATTTTCCTCAAGGACGTGATGTCATGAGTATACGCAATTACCGTGTTAAAAAAGTGAAGGTTGCTGGGGTTCTTCTGCCTCGCCCGCTTTATTTGCGCGTATTTTGCGCAGAAGTCGCTGTCGGCAGAGTCGAAGCACCTCCTGTTTTTGCGTGTCGCTAAAGGTTTGCCAGTTGAAACGTTCATCACGGGTACGCATGCACCCGCGGCAATATCCACGTTCATCTACCTGACAAATACCCCGGCACGGGCTCTGGATGGGGAAAAACTCCAGTTGCTCTGCCACACTCACCTCCAGATTACCGCTATCACTTACAGTGAAGACGTTAAACATGCCTCGTGCAAGGGCTTTACCACAGATTTGTGGCATTAAGGTTTCACTAATCTTCCCTCTCTATACTCGCCCCATCATTAAAATGACAGGTTTTTCATTCGATGCGGTTAATTAAAAAGTTACAGTGTAACGACATTAAATTTACTCTTGGCTGTGCGCTCTTCTTTACCCTGGTAAACGCGCTATTTATACAACGCAGCTGGGCAATTATCGCCCCCGCTCATCTTCACGATATCCTCTTTGCCGCTACCGTACCGCTGGTGCTGTTTTGCGGCTGGGTGATTGTGTTTAGCCTGCTCAATATTCCCTTTATTCGCAAGCCGCTGCTGATTGTGCTGACGCTCGGGTGCGCCGCTGCCACCTACTTTATGTACACCTACGGCGCGGTTATCGATCAGAACATGATCGTGAACGTGTTCGAAACGAACTCCCAGGAAGCCACCGCCCTGGTAACGCCACAGATGATTTTGTGGATTGTTGTTGCCGGTCTCATTCCATCCGTAGCGCTGGTATTGACCCGCATTCGTACCGGGAAATGGTGGTATGCCCTGTTGATGCGCGTTGCCGCAATGCTCGGTGCCCTGCTGGTGATTATCCTTATTGCCGCCGTATTTTATAAAGATTACGCGTCGCTGTTTCGTAATAACAAAAGCATTGTCAAAATGGTCACCCCCGCGAACTACGTCAGTGCCGTGATGAAATACAGCAAAATGCGCTGGTTTGCAGGCGATCAGACGCTGGTGCGGATTGGCGAAGATGCACACAAAGGACCCTTGATTTCAGGTCAGCAAAAGAAAACCGTTCTGGTGCTTGTCGTCGGCGAAGCGTCACGCGCGGCGAACTACTCCCTGAACGGCTACGAACGCGAAACAAACCCGGAACTGAAAAAGCAGGATGTGATTAACTTCCCGCAAGCCTCCTCGTGTGGTACTGAAACCGCAGTATCCGTTCCCTGCATGTTCTCCGGCATGACGCGCAACAAATACGATGCTGACCTGGCTCATCATCGGGAAGGACTGCTCGACGTGCTCAAGCATGCGGGTATCAATCTGCTGTGGCGCGACAACGATGGCGGCTGTAAAGGTGCCTGCGATCGCATCCCCCATACCGACATGACGCAGTGGAAACTGGATCAGTTCTGCAAAGACAAGTCCTGCATCGACGACGTGAATTTCTACCGCCTGGACAACGTCCTGGATGGCCTGAAGCAAGATACCGTTCTGGTTATCCACCTGATGGGCAGTCACGGCCCCGCGTACTATCGCCGTTATCCGGATAATTTCCGTAAATTCACCCCAACCTGCGACACCAACGAAATCCAGGATTGCGATCATCAGGCGCTGATAAACACCTATGACAACACCATCCTGTATACCGACAGCGTGGTCAGTAAAACGATTGATACGTTGAAAGCACGACAGGCAAGCATGAACACTGCGCTGATTTACCTCTCAGATCACGGCGAATCGCTGGGTGAAAGCGGTATCTATCTGCACGGCACGCCGTACATGCTGGCACCGGAACAGCAAACACACATTCCGTTTATGTTCTGGTTGTCACCGGACTACGCGAAAAACTTTGGCATCAACGAGCAGTGTTTACGTGACCATGCGGCAAAAAATGCGGTTTCTCAGGACAATTTGTTCTCGACTGTACTGGGTATGATGGACGTGAAATCAACGGTTTATCAACAGCAACTGGATATTCTGCACGCGTGTCGTCAATAAACTTGCTTGCATTAGACCGAACGGTCTATTAGAGTGCGGCCATGAGCAGAAATACTGAACACGATACCCGCGAACATTTACTGGCGACCGGCGAGCAACTTTGCATGCATCGCGGATTCACCGGTATGGGCCTGAGCGAGCTATTAAAAACCGCTGAGGTACCGAAGGGGTCGTTTTACCACTACTTCCGGTCCAAAGAGGCGTTTGGCGTCGCAATGCTGGAGCGTCATTATGCTGGTTATCACCAGCGTCTGGCGTCCCACTTTGCATCGGGTAAAGGTAACTATCGCGATCGTGTTTTGAACTACTATCAGGAAACGCTGAACCAGTTCTGCCAGCAGGGCATTATCAGCGGATGTCTGACGGTAAAACTTTCTGCTGAAGTGTGCGATCTCTCCGAAGACATGCGCACGGCAATGGATAAAGGTGCCAGTGGTGTTATCGCCCTGCTGGCTCAGGCACTGGAGAAAGGCCGCGATGAAAAAACGCTGGCCTTTTCCGGTGAGCCTTTAACTCAGGCGCAGGTGTTATACGCCCTCTGGTTGGGCGCTAATCTGCAGGCCAAGATTTCGCGCAGTGCCGTGCCGCTGGAAAGCGCACTGGCACATGTGAAAAACAGCATTACTACGCCTGGCGTTTAACAGGCGTTTTTATTTACCTCATTACTAGTCGACTGGTCTACTCAGGAGTCTTTATGTCAGCTGAAAAATTATTTACCCCATTGAAAGTGGGTGCCGTCACTGCACCAAACCGCGTGTTTATGGCTCCGCTTACCCGTCTACGCAGCATTGAGCCGGGTGACATCCCAACCCCACTGATGGGTGAATACTATCGTCAGCGCGCAAGCTCTGGCCTGATCATCACGGAAGCCACACAGATTTCTGCTCAGGCTAAAGGTTATGCGGGCGCGCCGGGTCTTCACAGCCCGGAACAGATCGCCGCATGGAAGAAAATCACCGCGGGCGTTCACGCTGAAGAAGGTCGTATTGCGGTTCAGCTGTGGCACACCGGTCGTATCTCTCACAACAGCATTCAGCCAGGCGGTCAGGCACCGGTTTCCGCTTCCGCCCTGAGCGCGAATACCCGTACTTCACTGCGTGATGAAAATGGTCACGCAATCCGCGTTGATACTTCTATGCCACGCGCACTTGAGCTGGACGAGATCCCGGGTATCGTTAACGACTTCCGCCAGGCCGTAGCCAATGCGCGTGAAGCCGGGTTTGACCTGATTGAACTGCACTCCGCGCATGGCTACCTGCTGCATCAGTTCCTGTCACCGTCGTCTAACCATCGCACCGATCAGTATGGCGGCAGCGTCGAAAACCGCGCCCGTCTGGTACTGGAAGTGGTTGACGCCGTATGCCAGGAGTGGAGCCCTGAGCGTATCGGTATCCGCGTCTCCCCGATTGGATCTTTCCAGAACGTGGATAACGGCCCGAACGAAGAAGCGGACGCGCTCTATCTGATTGAAGAGCTGGCGAAACGTGGTATTGCCTATCTGCACATGTCCGAGCCCGACTGGGCCGGTGGTCAGCCTTACACAGAGGCTTTCCGTCAGAAAGTACGCGAGCGTTTCCACGGCGTGATCATCGGTGCGGGAGCCTATACTCCTGAGAAAGCCGAAGATCTGATCAATAAAGGTCTGATCGACGCGGTCGCATTTGGCCGCGACTACATCGCCAACCCGGATCTGGTTGCCCGCCTGCAGCAGAAAGCGGCACTGAACCCACAGCGTCCGGAAAGCTTCTACGGCGGTGGTGCAGAAGGCTACACCGACTACCCTTCTCTGTAATCCCTCCATTGAGCATTGATAGCGGCGACAATTCGCCGCTATACTAAAACATCGTTTCTGTTCAAAAACATATTCTATTCCATAGGTTAATGAGGAAATTATGCGCCTACTTCACACCATGCTGCGCGTTGGCGATCTGCAACGTTCTATTGATTTCTACACTAACGTACTGGGTATGAAACTGCTGCGCACCAGCGAAAACCCGGAATACAAATACTCGCTGGCGTTTGTGGGTTATGGCCCGGAAACGGACGAAGCGGTGATTGAGTTGACTTACAACTGGGGCGTAGACAGCTATGAGTTGGGTACGGCCTACGGCCATATCGCGCTGGAAGTGGACAACGCGGCCGAAGCGTGTGAGCGCATTCGCAGCAACGGCGGTAACGTGACGCGCGAAGCGGGCCCGGTCAAAGGTGGCACTACCGTGATTGCGTTTGTGGAAGATCCGGACGGTTACAAAATCGAGCTGATTGAAGCCAAAGACGCCGGTCGCGGTCTGGGCAACTGATCCCTCAGGGCGCAATATGCGCCCGTAGTTTTACTGCATACCCTTCCAAAATTTGCCATAATGCGCTCTGCTTTTTCCCCATGTAAGAGACCCTGATGTCCGATAACGCTCAATTTAGCGGTCTGTGCGACCGTTTTCGTGGTTTTTATCCCGTTGTCATTGATGTAGAAACAGCCGGATTTAACGCTAAAACCGATGCGCTGCTCGAAATTGCCGCCATCACGCTGAAGATGGATGAACAGGGCTGGCTTACACCGGACACCACGCTGCATTTCCACGTTGATCCTTTTGAAGGGGCAAACTTACAGCCGGAAGCACTGGCGTTTAACGGTATCGACCCGCATAACCCGTTACGTGGTGCAGTCAGTGAATATGATGCGCTGCACGCCATTTTTAAGATGGTGCGTAAAGGCATGAAAGAGAGCAACTGCAGCCGCGCGATCATGGTAGCCCATAACGCCACGTTCGATCACAGCTTTACCATGGCCGCCGCAGAGCGTGCCTCGCTCAAACGAAATCCCTTCCACCCATTTGTCACCTTCGATACTGCCGCCCTGAGTGGCCTGGCGCTGGGACAAACGGTGCTATCAAAGGCCTGTATCACGGCAGGTATTGAGTTTGACGGTACGCAGGCGCACTCTGCCCTGTATGACACGGAACGCACTGCAGAGCTGTTCTGTGAGATCGTCAACCGCTGGAAACGTCTGGGCGGCTGGCCGCTACCGATGGGCGACAGCGAAGAGTAAAAAAAAGCGACCTGAAGAGGTCGCTTTTTTATTTCGGCAGAAAGTTACTCTGCGTCCGGCTCTTCAGTTTTGTACTTAGCCGCCGTCTCTTTGATCAGCTGCTGCAGTTCACCGCGCTGATACATCTCAATCAGGATATCGCAACCGCCAACCAGTTCACCGTCTACCCACAGCTGTGGGAACGTCGGCCAGTTAGCGTACTTAGGCAGCTCAGCGCGGATGTCCGGGTTTTGCAGGATATCAACGTAAGCAAAACGCTCACCACAGGCAGACAGTGCCTGAACGGCTTGCGCGGAGAAGCCGCAGCTTGGCAGCTTCGGAGAACCTTTCATATACAGCAGAATCGGGTTTTCAGCGATCTGGCGCTGGATTTTTTCAATAGTGGTGCTCATGTCTTGCTTCCTTTAACTTCTGTTACGGCATTAGTCTGACATTGTAGCGGTTCAGACTGGCATCGGAAAATAACATTTTTGTCACGTTTATTTATTTTACCGCGACTCATGAAAAGTTGCATTGCAAATGGTGTTTAACCCTGCTGCACTGAGGGTTTTGCTTAGGGAGTGAACAAATGTGCGACAGAACGATGAATTTTTTTGCACTTGCTAACGAAACACGATTGTAGATTGAAAAATGCTATTAACTTCTCGGGTTTTTATGGATTAGAATCGACGGGCTTTGTAAATCATACGCAGGTACTATAGATGGCCTGCATTTATCAGGGGACTGCCCAGTGGCGCGGATAAATAAAATCTCGATCACGCTCTGTGCTTTACTGTTTACATCACTCACTTTCACGCCAGTGGCAAACGCCTCTCAGCAGGCGCGGCATTCTGCTGTGCAAAAGAACCATCTGGTGAAAGCCACAGAACGTAAGAAAAAAACCACCAGTAAGAACGACAAGAAAAAAACAACTGCTCAGACTAAACAAACCGCTTCCAGCAAGACAAAAACAAAATCTTCCCGCACTGCTCACACATCCAAAAGTAAAGCCTCGCAGACTGCCGCCAACCTCGTGACTGAAAAATGCATCACGCGTAAAGGCCACAAGGCGAAATGCACGAAGGTCACGAAAATAGCGGAAGTACATAAAGTGCGTGTACAGAAAGCGCAAAAAACCGCGATGAACAAACTGATGGGGCAAATTGGCAAACCCTATCACTGGGGTGGCAGTTCACCGCGTACCGGTTTTGACTGCAGTGGCCTCGTCTATTACGCCTATAAAGATCTGGTGAAGTTCCGCATTCCACGTACTGCCAATGAAATGTACCACCTGCGCGATGCATCTCCGGTTGACCGTGGTGAGCTGGAAAACGGCGATCTGGTCTTCTTCCGTACACAGGGTCGCGGCACGGCTGACCACGTCGGTGTCTATGTCGGTAACGGAAAATTCATTCAGTCACCACGCAGCGGTCAGGATATTCAGATCACCTCGCTGAGTGAAGACTACTGGGTTCGCCACTACGTCGGCGCGCGTCGCGTCATGACACCTAAAACCATTCGCTAATCCCTGCCCTGCCGCGTCGCGGCAGGGTAAGTTCCTCTTTTGCATACCCTTTCAATTTGCTATTCTCTCCTCGTTGTCTGTGTGGTTATTGGCAACACAAAATACAATAAGGAGAGAAGCAATGTCGTTCGAATTACCTGCACTACCGTATGCAAAAGACGCCCTGGCACCGCACATTTCTGCGGAAACCCTGGAATATCACTACGGCAAGCATCACCAGACGTACGTCACCAACCTGAACAACCTGATCAAGGGCACCGATTTTGAAGGCAAAACGCTGGAAGAGATCGTCCGCAGCTCTGAGGGGGGCGTATTCAACAACGCAGCTCAGGTGTGGAACCATACCTTCTACTGGCACTGCCTGGCGCCAAACGCCGGTGGCGAACCTGCCGGTGAACTGGCTACCGCCATCAACGCCGCCTTTGGCAGCTTCGCGGATTTCAAAGCGAAATTTACCGATGCAGCTATCAAGAACTTCGGTTCTGGCTGGACGTGGCTGGTAAAAGAAGCCGATGGCAAACTGGCTATCGTTTCCACCTCTAACGCGGGTACCCCACTGACCACCAGCGCTAAGCCGCTGATGACCGTGGACGTTTGGGAACACGCTTACTACATTGATTACCGTAACGCGCGTCCGAACTACCTGGAGCACTTCTGGGCACTGGTTAACTGGGAGTTTGTGGCGAAGAACTTCGCCGCATAAGAGACACGCAGAAGGGTTCGCCCTTCTGCGTTTTTTTGCTTATTCAGCAGCGCAGGCTGTTTCTGGCTGCTTACGACCGGACATCATCACCAACAGCAGACCAAGCGCGGCAATAATCGCCCCCATCACCGGTACAAAACTGTATCCCAGCCCCCCGGAAATAACCGCGCCACCGGCGGCTGCACCGAGCGCATTACCGAGATTGAACGCACCAATATTCACTGAAGACGAAAGACCCGGCGCCTCATGGGCGACACGCATCACGCGCATTTGCAGCGGTGGAACCACAGCAAAGGTGGCAGCTCCCCAGACGACCATCGCAATGGCTGCTCCGAACTCATTACGTGCCAGCCACGGAATAGCAATCATGATGACAATCAGCAGGGTTAAGAAGCCCTTCAACGTCCCGCTCACGGAACGGTCGGCAAATTTCCCACCCAGATAGTTACCAATCGAGAAGCCCACGCCAATCAACACCAGCATCGCAGTGATAAAGATCGGTGTCGCGTGAGTGATGTCGTGAAGCACGGGAGAAATGTAGGTATAGAGGGTAAACATCGCCCCTGCCCCCAACACGGTCGTCAGCAATGCCGAGAGCACCTGCGGGCGTACCAGCACAGACAACTCTTTGCGCACGTCAGGACGTTCCCCCGCGCTGCCTTTCGGCAGGGAGAAGAACAGTGCCACCATCGCGATCACACCGAGACCGGCCGTTGCCAGGAAAGACATACGCCAGCCGATCGCTTCACCCAGCCAGGTTGCCGCAGGCACCCCGCCGATGTTGGCAATCGTTAGTCCCATAAACATGGTTGCCACGGCACTCGCCTGCTTGTGTTTTGGCACCACGCTTGCGGCAACGACCGACCCCAGCCCAAAGAAAGCGCCGTGGTTAAGGCTGGTCAGAATGCGGGACAGCATCAATGTGGTGTAGTCCGGCGAAATGGCGGAAAGCACGTTGCCCAGGGTGAAAATCGCCATCAGGAAAATCAGCGCATTGCGGCGCGCGCGATGCGAAAGCAGAAGCGTCATCAGCGGCGCCCCGACCATCACGCCGATAGCGTAGGCGCTGATTAACATCCCTGCGGCAGGGATCGAGACATCCACGCCTCTGGCAATAACAGGCAGTAAACCCATCGGGGAGAATTCAGTGGTGCCAATCCCAAAAGCGCCAATCGCCAGGGCCAGCAGGGGAAAATTGATTTTCATACGTCAACTCCGGATGCCGTGTCATGAGGTGACACAGAACAAAGAAGCGGAAAGCATGACATCAATCACAAAAAATGAGAAGTTAACAAAATGGCAAAAGATTTTTGCCAGAGAAGTAACAATCTGGGGAATCGGGAGGGAGAAAGCTCTCCCTCCGCGTAAATCAGTGCAGTGCGGCCGTCAGACCCGCTGCGACAATCAAAGCCAGCACAATAACGGTGGTGAACAGCGAAAACTTCAGATCGGAACTCATCAATTTTTCTCCTTTTAATCCCCCCACGAAAAGTGAGCTTGCTCATTTTTGCACAATTTACGTCAAAAATCTTCCTGGATTTAAACGGATAACCACTTTACCTCTTCCCCTTTTCATCAAGATAGGACAAAATTCCACGCTAAATTTATTAGCGTACCGGCCATTGACCCCCTCCTGACGTCCTGTGTCGTTTTCCCGGCGTGTCGCAATTCAAAATTGCGTGATAAGGGTGAGAGAAGGCAAACGTTTACCTTCAAGTTTTTCAGGAGTTTAGGATATGGTCTGGAGTGACATTTAATGGCAACAATTAAAGATGTAGCAAAACGCGCAAACGTTTCCACTACAACCGTATCACATGTAATTAACAAAACCCGCTTTGTGGCGGAAGAGACGCGCAACGCCGTCTGGGCAGCGATCAAAGAGCTGCACTATTCGCCAAGTGCGGTTGCGCGTAGCCTCAAGGTTAATCACACCAAGTCTATTGGTTTGCTGGCGACCAGCAGTGAAGCGGCCTATTTTGCCGAGATCATTGAAGCGGTTGAGAAAAACTGTTTTCAAAAAGGCTATACCCTGATTCTGGGCAACGCGTGGAACAGCATTGAAAAACAGCGCGCCTACCTGTCGATGATGGCGCAAAAGCGCGTTGATGGCCTGCTGGTGATGTGTTCCGAGTATCCGGAAACAGTGCTGTCCATGCTGGAAGAGTATCGCCATATCCCAATGGTGGTGATGGACTGGGGTGAAGCCCGCGCGGACTTCACCGATTCCGTTATCGATAACGCCTTTGAAGGCGGTTATATGGCGGGTCGTTATCTGATAGAACGCGGTCACCGCGAGATCGGTGTGATCCCGGGTCCACTGGAACGCAATACCGGTGCAGGTCGTCTGGCTGGGTTTATGAAAGCGATGGAAGAAGCGCTGATCACCGTGCCGGAAAACTGGATCGTGCAGGGCGACTTCGAACCGGAGTCGGGCTACCGCGCGATGCAGCAGATCGTCTCCCAGCAGCATCGTCCGACCGCCGTTTTCTGCGGGGGCGACATCATGGCAATGGGTGCCCTCTGTGCTGCCGATGAGCTGGGTCTGCGTGTACCGCAGGATATTTCTGTGATCGGGTATGACAACGTGCGTAACGCGCGCTTCTTTACGCCGGCATTAACGACCATTCACCAGCCGAAAGACTCACTGGGTGAAACCGCCTTTAATATGCTGATGGACAGGATCGTCAACAAACGAGAAGAGTCACAGTCCATTGAAGTTCACCCGCGTCTTATTGAACGCCGCTCCGTTGCGGATGGTCCGTTCCGCGACTACCGCCGGTAATCTCTTCACGGGGGCCAGTTAAGCTGGCTCCCGTAACCATTCCCGGTTTAGCGTTTCGCTGTCTCCCAGATAATCCAGCAGCCAGGCCATCGCTGGCGAGACATCATTTTGTTGCCAGGTGAGGCAGCAGGCCGCATCCGGGAACGGGTTCTCCAGTGTCAGTTCAATCCACTCTCCGGTGTCAATTCGCGGCCGCGCAAAATGAACAGGCACCATCGCAACGCACAAGCCAGCACTGAGGCACGTCGCCGACGATTCCCAGTCGGGTGCAACCACCCGCCGCTGGTTGTCCAGAAGCCAGGTGATACGCTTGGGTAATGAACGGGACGTATCCTCCAGTACCAGAGACGGCCAGTTGCGTAGCGTATCGTCGCTCAAGGGGCCTTCCAGAGCCGCCAGCGGATGATCGCTTGCCACCACGCATTTCCAGCTCAGCATCCCCATATCGCGAAACGCATAACGTCCCCCAACCGGAATCGCCTGCGTGGCCCCGATCGCCATCTCTGCCCTGCCGTCCGCCAGCGCATCCCAGACGCCGTTAAACACTTCCTGCGACACCCGCAATTCGACGTCAGAAAAATGACGATAGAAGTCGACAATCATTTGCCGGGTACGCTCGGGTTTGACGATATTATCCACCGCGATGGAAAGATGCCCCCGCCAGCCGTTAGCGATCTGCTGACACTGTTCGCGGGTGATCTGCATTTTTTTGATGACAGAACGTCCTTCTTTCAAAAACCACACGCCGGCGGGCGTTAATTCCACATCACGATGTCGCCGTTCAAACAGCGGAACCGCCAGCCACTCCTCCAGCTGACGTACTGTATAGCTGATAGCTGAAGGCACGCGGTGTAACTCCTGCGCCGCTCCACTGAAACTGCCGTTACGCGCGACAGCATCGACCACTTCAAGAGAATAATCTGACCACATTTTCTGCCTGCAAAAAATTTGAATGCACACGCCAAATATTAGCGTTTCACAAGCGGCTTTGCACTCCCTACACTCAGCGCCAATGTATACCTACCTCCTCAGGAGAATAAAACAATGCAACCCAGGAAAGGTTTTTTAGTCTGGCTCGGCGGCTTAAGCGTGCTTGGCTTTTTGGCCACTGATATGTACCTGCCGGCTTTCGCCGCCATGCAGGAAGATTTGCAAACCCCTGCAGCGGCCATCAGCGCCAGCCTGAGTTTGTTCCTCGCCGGTTTCGCCTTCGCGCAGCTACTTTGGGGGCCGCTATCAGATCGTTTTGGCCGTAAACCAGTACTGTTGCTGGGCCTGGGCATTTTTGCCGTCGGCTGTCTGGGTATGTTATGGGTACGCGATGCGACCTGGCTGCTGGTGCTGCGCTTTGTGCAGGCCGTCGGCGTCTGTGCAGCAGCGGTGACCTGGCAGGCTCTTGTTACCGACTACTACCCAGCCAACCGCACCAACCGGATTTTCGCCACCATTATGCCGCTGGTAGGGCTTTCACCTGCCCTCGCCCCGCTGCTGGGCAGCTGGATCCTGGTGCATTTCGAGTGGCAGGCTATCTTTGCCACGTTGTTTGCCATCACACTGGTACTCATGCTGCCGGCATTCGCGCTCAAACCAGCGCATAAAAAAGAGGCACATGCGGATGCGAAGCCCATTACCTTTACCTCTTTGCTGAGTGCCAAAGCGTATCGCGGTAATGTCCTGATTTATGCCGCCTGCTCGGCGAGCTTCTTCGCGTGGCTGACCGGTTCGCCATTTATTCTGCACGATATGGGGTACAGCCCGGCGGCGATCGGCCTGAGCTACGTTCCGCAAACCATCGCATTCCTGGTGGGCGGGTACGGCTGTCGTGCGGCGCTGCAGAAATGGGAAGGTCAGCAGATGCTGCCGTGGCTGCTGGTGCTGTATGCATTGAGCGTTATCGGGACATGGGCCGTTGGGTTTATCCCTGGCACCGGTCTGGTAGAAATTTTAATGCCATTCTGCGTGATGGCTGTTGCTAACGGGGCAATCTACCCGATCGTTGTGGCGCAGGCATTACGTCCGTTCCCGCAGGCGACGGGTCGCGCGGCTGCGCTGCAGAACACCCTGCAGTTGGGTCTGTGCTTCCTGGCAAGCCTGGTGGTCTCTGCGCTGATTGCCACACCGCTCCTGACCACCACTACCGTGATGCTGGTGACCGTTGTGCTGGCCTTTGTGGGCTACCGTATGCAGGCTTCCGCACAGCGTGAGCTGAATGACAGCACTCCAGTTGAAACGTCGCATGCGTAATCGCGTCGGAAATTATGTTAATTTCCAGTGATTAGGTTGCTAAGAATTTTTTATTGAATCACCAAATTTTGAGGCCTATACTAAATTTGGTTCGATTAAATACGATAAATATTAAGTGTTAACGGGAGCCGGAGTGCTCCCGTTTTACCATGGAAGGCATTTCGGCAAGGGTTATCTCCCTTCCTCTGTTCTACGTCGGATATTAGCCTCGCGGTATTTACCGTGAGATTTCTCACAAACCAAAAAAAGCGTCTACGCTGTTTGAAGGTTCTGATCACACAGGGTGATGGAGAAGCTATGAGTTCATCGTGTATAGAAGAAGTCAGCGTTCCGGACGATAACTGGTCCCGGATCGTCAGTGAACTGTTAGGTCGAGCAGGCATCACTATCAATGGATCGTCGCCAGCCGATCCCCAGGTTAAACATCCCGACTTTTTTAAGCGCGTGTTGCGGGAGGGTTCGTTAGGCCTGGGGGAAAGCTATATGGACGGCTGGTGGGAGTGCGAACGGCTGGATATCTTCTTCTCCAGCGTGTTGCGTGCCGGTCTGGAAAATCAACTCCCCCGCAATCTGAAAGACACACTGCGCGTCGCCTCTGCCCGGCTGTTTAATCTGCAAAGTAAAAAACGCGCGTGGATCGTCGGCAAAGAGCATTACGATCTCGGCAACGACCTGTTCAACCGTATGCTTGACCCCTTCATGCAATATTCCTGTGCTTACTGGAAAGAGGCTTCGACGCTGGAAGAGGCTCAACAGGCTAAGCTGCAGTTGATTAGCGAGAAACTGAAGTTAGAACCCGGAATGCGCGTGCTGGATATCGGCTGCGGCTGGGGTGGGCTGGCCTGGTTTATGGCGAAGCATTACGGCGTCAGCGTGGTGGGTGTCACTATTTCAGCTGAACAGCAAAAGTTGGCGCGGGAACGCTGCCAGGATCTCGATGTGGATATCCGGCTACAGGATTATCGCGATCTTAACGAACAGTTTGACCGTATCGTTTCGGTGGGCATGTTCGAGCACGTGGGGCCAAAGAACTACAACACCTACTTTAACGTGGTGGATCGTAATTTGAAACCGGACGGCATCTTCCTGCTGCATACCATCGGCTCTAAGCGGACCGACAACAACGTTGACCCGTGGATCAATAAATACATCTTTCCGAATGGCTGTTTACCGTCCGTTCGCCAGATTGCCAACGCCAGTGAACCCCATTTCGTGATGGAAGACTGGCATAACTTCGGTGCGGATTACGACACCACGTTGATGGCATGGCATGCTCGTTTTCAGGAAGCCTGGCCTGAGATTGCGGACAACTATTCTGAACGATTCAAGCGGATGTTTAGCTATTATCTAAATGCCTGCGCGGGGGCGTTTCGCGCGCGGGATATTCAGCTCTGGCAGGTGGTCTTCAGCCGTGGCATTGAACACGGTTTGCGGGTCGCCCGCTAAAAAAATAACCCCGGTTACCCGGGGTTATTTTTTATTCTTCTTCTGCTGTTTTAATTATTGCAGCTTCTTTTGCCGCCAGCACACGCTCAACGGTATCCACCACCGCCTGAGTTTGCGGATCGATTTCGATATTTACGCGATGCCCCAGTTTTTTCGCCCCCAGCGTGGTGCGCTGCAGCGTTTCAGGAATTAAATGCACACAAAAACGCGTCGGCGTTACTTCACCTACCGTCAGGCTAATCCCATCAATGCCAATAAATCCTTTATAGAGGATGTATTTCATTAATGAAGGATCCTGCATTTTAAACCAGATTTGACGGTTATTTTCCGAGGTCACAATTTTTGCCACCTCAGCGGTGGTCATGATGTGCCCCGACATCAGATGCCCGCCAATCTCATCGCTGAACTTCGCCGCCCGTTCTACGTTGACGGTATCCCCAACCGCCAGCTCACCCAGGTTGGTGATACGCAGCGTCTCTTTCATTAAATCAAAGCTAATCTGGTTGCCGTTAATTTCGGTCACGGTCAGGCAGCAGCCGTTATGCGCAATCGAGGCACCGGTTTCAATGCCCTCAAGCATATATTCCGGCAGCTCAACAACATGAGTACGGAAATTAGGTTTTTCATCAATGGACACCACTTTGGCGGTGCCCTGCACAATACCAGTAAACATGCTTACAACTCCTGTTTTTTCCGGACGGTGGTGACACCGTTTAATCCCATCACAATAACAGTTGGAAAAACAGGTTGCCAGCGGAGCGCATTTTCTGGCGATTTTTTCACTAGATAAATAGCTAAAGCCCGCTACAATAGCTGGCACCCCCCTGCATTTTCTTCTTGCTGCCCGTTTCGGCGGCTTTTTTAGTCTCTCAAATAACTACAAAATAAAGGTGTTCACGTGCAGAAGTACATGAATGAAGCGCGCCAGTTATTGGCACTGGCTATACCAGTGATCGTCGCGCAAGTGGCCCAGACCGCAATGGGATTTGTGGATACGGTAATGGCAGGTGGCTACAGCGCCACCGATATGGCGGCCGTTGCTATCGGCACGTCAATCTGGCTTCCGGCCATCCTGTTCGGCCACGGTCTGCTGCTCGCGCTCACGCCTGTTATCGCCCAGCTCAATGGCTCGGGTCGTCGCGAGCGCATTGCCCACCAGGTCCGTCAGGGTTTCTGGCTGGCGGGGTTTGTCTCCGTGCTGATTATGGTGGTGCTCTGGAACGCGGGCCATATTATTCGCGCCATGCATAACATTGACCCGGCACTGGCTGACAAAGCCGTGGGTTATCTGCGCGCCCTGCTCTGGGGGACTCCAGGCTACCTCTTTTTCCAGGTGGCGCGTAACCAGTGTGAAGGTCTGGCGAAAACTAAGCCTGGGATGGTGATGGGCTTTATTGGTTTGCTGGTCAATATTCCGGTGAACTATGTCTTTATTTACGGTCATTTCGGAATGCCGGAACTGGGTGGCGTCGGCTGCGGCGTGGCGACGGCAGCCGTTTACTGGGTGATGTTCTTCTCGATGATCGCCTTTGTAAAACGCGCCCGTTCCATGCGCGATATCCGCAACGAGAACAGATTTAGTACGCCAGACTGGAGCATCATGACGCGTCTGGTGCAGCTAGGTTTGCCGATTGCCCTCGCGCTGTTCTTCGAGGTGACGCTTTTCGCCGTGGTCGCCCTGCTGGTCTCCCCGTTGGGCATTGTGAACGTAGCCGGGCACCAGATTGCGCTGAACTTCAGCTCGCTGATGTTCGTCCTGCCGTTGTCGCTGGCGGCGTCGGTGACTATCCGTGTCGGCTTCCGTTTGGGGCAAGGTTCGACGATAGACGCGCAAACCGCCGCGCGAACCGGGCTGGGTGTCGGTGTCTGCATGGCTGTCTGTACGGCGCTCTTTACCGTCACGCTACGCGAACAAATCGCCCTGCTCTACAATGACAACCCCGAAGTCGTGGCTCTGGCGTCGCATCTGATGCTGCTGGCAGCGGTCTACCAGATATCTGATTCCATTCAGGTGATTGGCAGCGGTGTGCTGCGTGGATATAAAGACACGCGTTCCATCTTCTTTATCACCTTCATCGCCTATTGGGTATTGGGTCTGCCGTGTGGTTACATTCTGGCCCTGACCGACCTGGTGGTTGACCGCATGGGTCCGGCCGGATTCTGGATGGGCTTTATCATCGGTCTGACCTCTGCGGCAATTATGATGATGATGCGAATGCGCTTCCTGCAACGTCAGCCATCAACGGTCATTTTGCAACGCGCAGCACGTTAATTACGCAGTAGCCGCCAGCCGGCGGCTACTTTATCTTCACTTTGCGCGGTAATACAGCAATCGCGTGAAATCAGAGAGAAAAATGCATTTTCCCTCTTGCCTCATTGGTGCTGTGCCGCTAATATTCGTCCCCGTTGTCACCGACAACACGTTGCGTTCATAGCTCAGTTGGTTAGAGCACCACCTTGACATGGTGGGGGTCGTTGGTTCGAGTCCAATTGAACGCACCATTCTGCGTCCGTAGCTCAGTTGGTTAGAGCACCACCTTGACATGGTGGGGGTCGGTGGTTCGAGTCCACTCGGACGCACCATTTCAGTCCTGAAATGGTGCAAATTATCCTCTGATTTCCTGAATTATCCTAATCCCTTATTTTCATCACTGTTCTCCTGCTACGCTTTCCTCATGGAAAAAAAGAGGAATACCGTCGATGAAGAAAATCGCCATTATCGGTTCCGGCCCTACAGGGATTTATACGTTTTACGCACTTCTTAAAAATCGGCAGCCGCTTTCGATTTACGTCTTTGAGCAAGCTGATAACGCGGGCGTGGGTATGCCCTATAACGACGACGATAATTCTCGTCTGATGTTGGCGAACATTGCGAGCATTGAAATCCCGCCACTGTTCATGTCCTACCTCGACTGGCTTAAGGGCCAGAGCGAAACCCATCTGGCACGCTTTAAGGTGGATAAATCCCGTTTGCATGACCGGCAGTTCCTGCCCCGTCTCCTGCTGGGTGAGTATTTCCGCGACAGCTTTTGGTCAATCGTAAAAGAGGCGAAAAAACGCGGGTTCCATGTTGAAATCCATGAGTCTGCCCGGGTCACCGACATCGTGCCCACGAATGATGGCGTCACGCTTTCCGTCAACGACAGCAGTTTTCCTGAACGCTTTGACCTTGCGGTTATCGCCACCGGCCACGTCTGGCCTGCAGACGACGAAGCCTCTCGTACGTATTTCCCAAGCCCGTGGTCCGGTCTGATGGATGCCAAAATTCCGCCCTGCCGTGTTGGTGTTATGGGAACATCGTTAAGCGGTCTTGACGCGGCAATGGCGGTAGTGATGCAGCACGGCGCGTTTCGCGACGGTAAATTCGTTCTGGATACAGGCAGCGAGGCGTTAAAGATTGTCCTGATGTCCCGAACGGGCATTCTCCCGGAAGCCGATTTTTACTGCCCTATTCCTTACGAACCGTTGTCAGTGTTGACTGAGCTCGCGGTTGAACGCGAAATTGCCAAAGGGCCGGATGGCCTGCTTGATCGCATTTTTGCCCTGATGGTGAGAGAGCTTGAACTTGCTGACCCGGCATGGTGTAAGAAAGTTGCTCTGCATAAGCAGACGGCAGACAGCATGCGTGAGGCCTGGTTTGAAGATCGTAAACGACACGACCCGTTCACCTGGGTCGAAGAAAACCTCGACGAGGTTGAGAGAAACAAACAGGAACACCGCACCGTGGCCTGGCGCTACACCGTGCTTCGGCTCCATGAAGTGGTTCAGACGATCGTACCGCATCTCGACGATCGCGACAGTAAGCGCTTCAAACAAGGGCTGGCCCGGGTCTTTATCGACAACTATGCGGCCATCCCTCCACAGTCTATTCGCAGGCTGCTCGCGCTTCGCGAAGCCGGCATTATTAGCGTGGCTGCGCTCGGTGACAATTACACGCTGGATATTGGCAGCGATAGCGCAGCAATCGCCACAAAAGAGACCGTCTACCGTTTCGACGTTTTTATTGATGCGCGCGGGCAAAAGCCGCTCAAAACGAAAGATCTGCCCTTCCTGACGCTGCGCAAGCAGCTGGAAGCAACGGGTGAAGAGATACCCGACATCGGCGAAGATTACACCTTAAAAGCGCCTGACCCCGTTCGCGGGCGCATCGCCTTCGGCGCGATACCGTGGCTAATGCACGATCGTCCCTTCGTTCAGGGGCTGGCGGAGTGTGCAGAGATTGCAGAGGCGATGGCGAAAGCGGCAGAAAAAACCGCGTCTGGGTTACGGCGGAAATTACCGTATAGTGAGGACTGACAGGGCATCCATGCCCTGCTGTAATGGATTACTCGAAATACACTTCCGGGTTTTCAGACAGCGAAACGAAGGTTTTCGTCGCTTTATCCAGCGCGCGAATTTCGCCGCTTTCAATGTCATACACCCAGCCGTGCAGTCGGATAGAGTTGTTACGCAGGCCCACCGCCACGGATGGATGGGTCTTAATGTTGCTCAGCTGCGCAAACACGTTTTCCTGCACCATCGCGTTGACTTTATCGATCGGCTTATCCCAGGTTTTCTTCTCAACCACCGCTTTTGCCGCATCGGAATAGCGCAGCCAGTGCGACACAGCAGGCATCGGCTCCAGGTTCGCGTTATCGGCAATCGCCTTCATCGCACCACAGTTGGAGTGACCGCAAATCACGATATCCGTCACACCCAGCGCCACAACAGCGTATTCGATGGTTGCGGACACACCGCCAGGCTCAGGTCCGAACGGCGGCACAATGTTGCCAGCATTACGAATGACAAAGAGTTGTCCTGGCTCCTGCTGGGTGACCAGTTCCGGGACCAGGCGGCTGTCGGAGCAGGAGATGAACAGCGCTTTGGGATTCTGGCTGGACGCTAAACTGCGAAAGAGTTCTTTACGTTGCGGGAAAATTTCTTTTTGAAAGCTGAGAAAACCTTCAATGATATGTTGCATAGCAATGTCTCTTTTATCTGTTTTAGTTTAGGCATGATCGAGATCACACTCGTAAAGTTTACCCATCGTGGTTTACTTCAGACAAGCAATATATTTCTGGCCCGACCGCTGCACAATTTCGTCCGCGAAGGCCTGGATGTTCTGCCCTTCGAAAGCACCGTACAGACGTGCAAACGTTCTGCCTTTCAGATGACTCACTACCGATGCTACGGTCCGGGCCGGCAGCGGAAGATAATTTGGGTAACTCCACATAAACGAGACAGCGTCTTTCCCCGGCGTGACCTGCAGAATATCGCCCACCAGCAATACCCCCGCACCTTCCTGCCAGTGCAGCACTGTCCCGCCAGCAAAATGACCGCCGAGGCGCAGCAATGTGACCGACGGGAAAATTTCCAGCGCATCGTCCTGCCAGAAGTGGATTGCCGGGCTGTCGCGCATGACCCATTCTCTGTCGCTGGCGTGCAGATACAATGGTGCATCAAACGCCGCAGCCCATTCCTGCATCGTGGTGTAATAATGCGGATGCGAAATCGCAATCGCGCTGATGCCGCCGAGCGCAGTGATGAGCGTTTTAGTTGCCGGATCGAGGTTAGCAATACAGTCCCAGAGAATATTGCCGTGCGGGGTACGCAGGAGCAGTGCCCGCTGGTTGATAGCAAATGCGGGCACCGTTTTGATACTAAACAATTGCGGCTCCAGCTGCTGCCATTTGTTGCTGTGTGTGGCAGTGACGGTATCGAAATCTGTCCACACCTGGCCCGTGACGGGCACATACTGACGGTCATCCTCGCAGATCGGGCATCTGTCAGGCTGTGCATCATAGGCGGTTCCGCAGGTTTTACAGAGGGTAATCATGTGTTCTCCTCAGCGATAAAGCACTGAGTATGGCAGGGATTATCCTTATGTGCTGCGAGGTACATTGCTGGCTTTTTTTGCCCTATACTGTGCCAGTATCAAAAACTGAACAGAGCAGGTGCAACATGGAAATTGATCTCGATAACTTAGTGTTTAACGGTCTGGATGAAGCAGAAGAGCGTAATGCGGAACGTCTGGACGACGCGGATAAAAAAGCGCAGGCGATTGTCGCCGACGACGACTGCGGCGACGCCTGCAAGATCTAATAAAAAAGCACCGGGAAACCGGTGCTTTTTTATTTCACTCGTTAAACGTCGCGCACACCTCGTTCCAGTACGTTTCGCGCGTGCGGCGCAGTTCAGCGTGGCGTTTTATCATGGAACCACTCCGGGTCAATGTTGGCAACGTCTACGCCATACAGGCTGGCGACAGGCAGTATCGACTCAAGAACACGTTGCGCGCTGTTCTCCGCATTCGCTGGCCGGGCCGCAAAAAACCGCCGTAACGTGCTGATCCATTTTTTCATCGTCTTACCCTCTCTCGCCGTATCTGCCTTCAGTTAAGCACCCAAATCCCGTGGAGGGGAAATACCAAAATCCACTGTCGATGTGCAGGATCTGCAAATAGCCCCCCGTCCTTTTCACTCTTCATTAACACCTTGTTCACTAATGCTTTTTTGCTCATAGCAAAGAACGATTTCTTATTTGGCGATAGCTTTCCCTTATGGGAGCGTAACGGGGTAAAACAAAAACAACGGGATGGCGTATGACTATGGCAGCAAAAATGAAAGGGTTTAAAAAACGGACGCTGGTTCTGGGATTAGTGGCAGCCTGGGGCCTGTTTTCAGCGCAGGCGCAGGCCGATCAGCTGGCGGATATCAAGGCAGCAGGGGTGGTGAAAGTGGCCACATTTGATGCCAACCCGCCGTTTGGCTCGATTGATGCCAAAACGCATGAGATCGTGGGTTACGACGTGGACTTCGCCAAAGCGCTGGCTAAATCACTCGGCGTGAAGCTTGAACTGGTTGCCACCAATCCGGCCAACCGCATTCCGCTGCTGCAGTCCGGCAAAGCCGACCTGATCGTGGCGGATATCACCATCACCCCGGAACGCGCACAGGTCATTGATTTCTCGACGCCTTACTTCGTCACCGGCCAGCAGTTCCTGGTTCCGGCGAAATCACCGGACAAGCTTGATGACTACAGCCGGGCGCGTATTGGCGCGGTCAAAGGAACCACGGGCGAGCAGGCGCTGCACCAGCGTTTCCCGCAGTCACGCGTGCTCTCTTATGACGATATTCCACTGGCGCTGACGGCACTGCGCAATGGCAACGTGCAGGCAATCACCCAGGACAGCACCATTCTGGCCGGTCTGCTGGCGCAGGCGCCGGATAAAGCCAACTTTAAAATCCTGCCCGACCTGCTCAGTAAAGAAGAGATTGGCGTGGGGGTGAAGAAAGGTGAAACCGCGCTTCTGAAGGCCGTTAACGACGAGCTGGTTAATCTCGAGAAGAACGGCCAGGCGGCAAAAATCTACGACGTCTGGTTTGGTCCAGGCACTCCAGCTCCACAGCCTCGCGCCTTTAAAATAGAAGCTAAGTAATATGCTCTCAGGTTTATTTTCACACTCCGCGGCCGGTGCCGCGGATTTTTCACATCTGGAACAGGCCAGCGTCGAGTTTCGTCATGTGGACAAACGTTACGGTGACCATCAGGTTTTAAACGACATTAACCTCACCATCACGCCCGGAGAAGTGGTCGCCATCCTCGGCCCTTCGGGTTCCGGTAAATCCACCCTGATTCGTCTCATCAACCAGCTTGAAACCCTGAGCGGCGGGGAGATCCTTGTCGACAACAAACCGACCGGCAAGCTGTCTGGTATCGGGCTGCGTCAACTGCGCAGCCGCGTGGGGTTTGTGTTTCAGCAATTCAATCTTTATGCCCATCTTACCGCCAGCCAGAACATCACCCTGGCGCTGGAGCAGGTTCACGGCTGGAAGCCGCAACCTGCCCAGGAGCGCGCGCTGTCGCTGCTGGAGAAAGTCGGAATGCTGGAAAAAGCCTACCATTTCCCGGCAGAACTTTCTGGTGGTCAACAGCAGCGCGTGGCGATAGCCCGTGCTCTGGCCTCTTCGCCGCAAATCATTCTCTTCGACGAGCCGACATCGGCTCTCGATCCTGAGATGATTGGCGAAGTGCTGTTTGTGATGCAAGCCCTCGCCCACAGCGGGATCACCATGATCGTCGTGACCCACGAGATGCAGTTTGCCCGGGAGATTGCCGACCGGATCGTCTTTATCGACGGCGGGCAAATTCTCGAGATTGCACCGCCGGCGCAGTTTTTTAGTCAGCCCTCACATCCGCGCGCGCAGCGTTTCCTGCAAAAGGTGCTTAACCCACTGCATCAGGAGCATCTGTAATGCCCGCGCTCGACTGGCACGGGGTACTGACCGGACAGCCCCTGCAGTGGATATTCTCCGGATTTCTTACCACCCTGTGGGTCACGATTATGGGGATCATGCTGGCAAGCCTGCTGGCGTTACTTTTTATGCTCCTGCGCCTTTCCGGCGGACGCCTCGGGAGCGCCATCGTCAGTGGCTGGGTATCGCTGTTTCGCAATACGCCGCTGCTGGTGCAGCTGCTGTTCTGGTATTTTGCCGCCTGGAACGGATTACCACAGGCGTTTCGCGACGTGGTTAACGCGGATCACAGCTGGTCAATTCTGCCCGGCGACGTCTGGTGGTTTACGCCCGAGTTTTTATGTTCCGCCTGGGGGTTGGGCGTCTTTACCTCGGCGTTTTTAATCGAAGAGGTGGAGTCGGGGTTACGTTCTGTGCCTGCCGGACAACGGGAGGCCGCGCTGGCTCAGGGTTTCTCTTCGTGGCGTTTGTTTCGTCACATCCTTCTGCCGCAGGGCCTGGCCAACGCCTGGCAGCCCGTTGTGGGGCAGTACCTTAATCTGATGAAGCTCTCCTCGCTCGCCAGCGGGATTGGCTTTGCCGAACTCACCTACCAGGTCAGGCAGATTGAAAGCTACAACGCGCATGCGCTGGAAGCATTTACTGTCGGTACCGCACTCTATCTCCTGACCGGTCTGGTCATGGGAATGGTGCTGGTTCGTATTGGACCTCAGGCGAAACGTAAACGCCCCATCGCTGTCATCGCAGGGAGTGAAAAACATGATTGCCGGACTTAATGTCATCACCGATAACCTCGATTATCTGCTGTGGGGACGTGCGGCAGCGGGTGAACCGGGCGGCGTATTGCTCTCGTTGATGATGGCGGCTGGAGCCGCCGCCATCGCTCTGCCCGGTGGGATAGTGCTCGCGTGTCTGGCCTGGCGCTTTACCGGGCTCCTACGCAAGCTGCTCTTCTTGTGGGCAGAGCTGATCCGCGGTATCCCGCTCATCTTCGTGATTTTCTGGATGTGGTATCTGCTGCCGCTCATTACCGGAGGCGACATGCCGGGAGCGCTTACCGTCACGCTGGCCCTGGCCTGGTTTACGGCGGCAACCGTGATGCACTCAGTGCTGGCCGGACTTAACGCGCTACCCTCCGGGCAATATGAGGCTGCCCTGTCTCAGGGATTCAGCACGCAACAAACGTTGTTGCGCGTGCTGCTGCCGCAGGCGCTGAGGAATATTTTGCCGTCACTGGTGGGGATTTTTATCAGCCTGCTGAAGGATACGTCGCTGGCGTTTATCGTGAACGTACCGGAACTGACCACAGTCGCGGGACAGGTCAACAACCGGGTGCAAATCTACCCGGCGGCCATTTTTATCTTTACGGGTGTGGTCTACTACCTGCTCTGCTGCTCGCTGGAGCAGCTTGCGAAACGCTGGCGTATCACCCGGCCAGCGCTTTAACCACCGTTTCCATCGCTTCGGTTGTCAATTCACTGCGTTTAACGCGCTGGTTCGCCAGCGCGGTACGCAGTACTCCGGCAATGACAATATGCTTTGGCTCCTGCCCTAAATCACGCATCTCAAGCACCACCTTACCAACTACCCGGCACATCTCCTGATACAGCGCTTCATCTTTAGTCACATTACCCATCGTCATCACTCCATTGCCTGTTAAACGTTGAGCTTAAATGATTCTCCTGCCGGATACAAAAAAGAAGCCCGGCGAGAAACTCGCCGGGCTTCATCTGTAAAATCAGCTAATTAGTTGTTTACTGGAATGACTGCGCCTTTGTACTTGGTGCGGATCCAGTCCTGAATCTCTTTCGAGTGCAACACGTTCACCAGCGCAATGATATCTTTCTTCTTCTCGTCACCGCGATGCACGGTGATGATGTTGGCGTACGGGTTGTTTTCACCGCTCTCAACCGCAATCGGGTCGTGAACCGGATCCAGACCGGCGTCAATCGCGTAGTTGGCGTTGATCACCACCGCAGCGCCTTCATCATTGTTGTACATCTGCGGCAGCAGAGAGGCTTCAACGTTAGGGGTGAACTGCAGCTTTTTCGGGTTTTCTACGATGTCGCTGATGCGCGCGGTCACTTTGTCGATGCCCGGTTTCAGCTTGATCACGCCCTCTTTTTCAAAGATAGAGAGGATACGGCCCTCTTCAGAAACAGCGTCACGCATGATGATCTTGCCGCCTTCCGGCAGATCTTTCAGCGATTTATATTTTTTAGAGTAAATGCCGATTGGCTCAATGTGGATCGCGCCTGCACTGACAAAATCATGATCCTTGTCGCCCGCATGATCTTTCAGAACGCTGTTCAGGTAAGGGATGTGCTGGAAATAATTCGCGTCGATATCATGACCCGCCAGCGCGGTGTTGGGCAGAATGTAGTCCTGGAACGGTTTAATCTCCAGGTCGATACCCTGCTTCGCCAGAATCGGCTTAGCCTGCTCCAGAATTTCGGCGTGTGGCGTATTGGATGCGCCCACGGTCAGGGTGTCGGCCCAGGAGGCAAAGCTCAGGGCACTCAGGGTTGCGGCGGCGATCAGTGTCAGTGTTTTTTTCATGATGTGGTTCCTGTGTGTATTTATTAGCGTTTATCTAACAGTGAAGTAATGACATCGCCGCAGAACTGGATGATGAAAACGATGATTAAAATAGTCACCGTTGCCACCAGCGTGACGTCACCATGGTTGCGCTGGAATCCTTCCAGATAAGCCAGATTTCCCAAACCACCGGCGCCAATCACCCCCGCCATCGCGCTGTAACTCACCAGCGCAATCAGCGTCACCGTAATACCTGATACCAGTGCAGGTGATGATTCCGGCAGTAAAACCCGAAACACTAACGTGCTCAGTCGTGCGCCCATCGAGCGAGTTGCTTCGATGACGCCTTTATCCACTTCACGCAGGGCGATCTCCACCAGGCGTGCGTAGAACGGTGCGGCGCCGACAATCAGTGCCGGCAGTGCCGCGTTGGCGCCAAGGATGGTGCCAACAATGGTCTTGGTGAACGGGATCAGCAACACAATCAAAATGATGAACGGAATAGAACGGAACACGTTCACCACAATCGAAATGACGCTATACACCGTGCGATTGTGGAACAGCCCACCGCGTGCGGTTAAAAACAGCGCCAGACCCAGCACGATGCCCAGCACAAACGTCGCCACGCCTGAAAGCGCCGTCATGTACAGCGTCTCCAGCGTCGCCGCCCAGAGCTGATCCCATTTGAGATGCGGAAAGAGATTCTCAGCCATGTTTAATCACCTCGCCTTCAATATCGCTGTGCTGCAGGTCGGCGAGGATATTGTTCAGTTGTTCGTCAGATGCCACGACGTGCACCCAGAGCTGGCCAAACACGCCATGGGCGGTTTGCGTCATTTTCCCGTGCAGGATGTTAAACGGCAGGCCGTAGCGGAGGGTCAACTCACCTACGATCGGCTTATGCGTGCTGTGCCCGGTAAACGTCAGTTTGATGACCGTGCCTTCCAGATCGTTTGCCAGCTCGCTATTAAAGGTTTCCTCCTCCGCGTACTGACTCACCTGGCGGACAAACTGCTGCGTAATGGGCTGTTGTGGATGGGTAAAGACGCTCAGCACATCCCCTTCTTCCACCACTTTACCGTTCTCCATTACCGCCACGCGGTCGCAGATTTTGCGCACCACGTGCATCTCGTGCGTGATCAACACGATGGTCAGTTTGAAGCGGCGGTTAATATCCAGCAGCAGATCGAGGATTTGATCGGTGGTCTGCGGGTCGAGCGCTGACGTGGCTTCATCACAAAGCAGCACGTCAGGGTTGTTCGCCAATGCTCGTGCAATGCCGACACGTTGTTTCTGCCCGCCGCTTAACTGCGACGGGTAGGCATTCTCACGCCCTTTCAGCCCAACGAGTTCGACAAGCTCGGCCACGCGCGCCTTGATTCTCGCTTTCGGCACACCTGCAATTTGCATTGAAAACGCGATGTTTTCTGAAACCGTGCGCGACCACAGCAGGTTGAAATGCTGGAACACCATACTGATTTTCAGGCGTGCCTGGCGCAGCGCTTCGCCACTAGCGGCAGAAATGTTCTGCCCATTAATGGTGACACTTCCGGTGCTGGGTTTTTCCAGACCGTTCAGCAGACGAATCAGCGTGCTTTTCCCGGCCCCACTGTAACCAATAATTCCGTAAATCTGTCCCTGCTCTACCGTCAAGTTGACGTCATCAACGGCAGTCAGTGCCACTTTTCCGTTGTCAAAAACCTTCGAAATATTACTCAGTACAATCATTCTTATTCGTTATCCGTCCCGCGCATGGCGGTTTAGAAGTATGGATGTCCAAACGAGTGTAAACAGGCGTTATCAGCTTTTAAATGAATAAAAAGGCATGTGTTATAACCGTGGGAAATAAACAGCGGATTTACCGGGAGGGAAGCATTTAGACCAATTTCAGCAATGATTATCTGCCAGATGTATATCTGCTGGCTGACACCCTTAAAAATCGGTCATTTTTGCAGCATTTCTCACTGGTATAGCCATCCTCACATCCAGACAACTTTACGTCTTGCTATCCTGACATCCAAAAATGGCATTTATATTCCTTTCAGTTCTAAACGGCAGTGAATGGTTCTTTATTGCGAAAATTACACCGCCCTATCATCCCGTCATGACATCCAGAAAGGAAAATATCATGACGATTTATCACTCCGTCACCGAACTGATTGGTCGTACCCCGCTTATCCAGCTGCATAAGCTTGATACCGGTCCCTGCTCGCTGTTCCTGAAGCTGGAAAACCAGAACCCGGGCGGTTCTATTAAGGATCGCGTTGCGCTGTCGATGATTAATGAAGCGGAGCGTACCGGGCAGCTGCAGCCGGGCGGTACGATCATTGAGGCGACGGCGGGAAATACCGGTCTCGGCCTGGCTCTGATCGCCGCTCAGAAAGGCTACTCGCTGATCCTGGTGGTACCGGACAAAATGAGCCGCGAGAAAATTTTCCACCTGCGCGCGCTGGGTGCCCAGGTAGTACTGACCCGCTCCGACGTTAATAAGGGCCATCCCGCCTATTACCAGGATTACGCCCAGCGCCTGGCTAATGAACTGCCCGGCGCGTTTTACATAGACCAGTTCAATAACGAAGCCAATCCGCTGGCACACCGCACCACCACAGCCCCGGAACTGTATGAGCAGTTGGACGGCAAGATCGACGCTATCGTAGTGGGTGTGGGTTCAGGCGGGACGCTGGGCGGCCTGCAGGCGTGGTTCGCCGAGCACTCTCCGCACACGGAGTTTGTGCTGGCAGACCCGGCAGGATCCGTTCTGGCAGACCAGGTAGAAACCGGGAAATATCACGATGCCGGCTCCTGGCTGGTTGAGGGAATTGGCGAAGACTTTATTCCGCCGCTGGCCCACATCGAAGGCGTGAATCGCGCCTGGCGCATCACCGACCGGGAAGCCTTCACCACCGCGCGCGAGCTGCTGAAAACGGAAGGTATTCTGGCAGGCTCCTCCAGCGGCACGCTGCTGGCGGCGGCGCTGAAGTATTGCCAGGCGCAAACCACGCCAAAACGCGTGGTGACCTTCGCCTGCGACAGCGGCAATAAGTACCTCTCGAAGATGTTCAACGATGACTGGATGCGTCAGCAAGGCCTGATCACGCGCCCGCAGGCAGGCGATCTCTCCGACTATATCGCCCTGCGCCACGATGAAGGGGCTACCGTCACCGCCGCCCCGGACGACACGCTTTCCACCGTCCTGGCACGCATGCGTCTGTATGACATCTCCCAGCTGCCGGTGCTGGAGAACGGTAAGGTCGTCGGCATTATCGACGAGTGGGATCTCCTGCGGAATATCGACGGCGATGGCGATCGCTTCGCACTTCCCGTAACTGAGGCCATGACCCGTCAGGTGGAGTTCCTCGATAAACGCGCCCCGGAAAGCGACCTGAATACCATTTTCGACCGCGGTCTGGTGGCCGTGATCAATGACAACGACCGTTTTCTGGGTCTGATTACGCGCAGCGACGTTCTGACCGCCTGGCGCAACCGTCTTCAGCAATAAAGGAATAGATGATGAAAAACCTGGCTACCTTGAGCGTCCACAGCGGCGAGTTCAACGATCAGCACGGCGCGGTGATGCCGCCGATTTATGCCACCTCAACGTTTGCGCAACCGTCCCCCGGAGAACATACCGGCTATGAATATTCCCGGAGCGGCAACCCGACTCGCCACGCGCTGGAGACCGCCATCGCCGAACTGGAAGGCGGCACGCGCGGCTACGCGTTTGCCTCCGGTCTGGCGGCTATTTCCACGGTGCTCGAACTGCTGGATAAAGACAGCCATATTGTCGCCATCGATGACGTTTACGGTGGGACGTATCGCCTGATCGAGAACGTGCGCAAGCACAGCACCGGCCTGCAGGTCAGCTGGGTTAAACCGGATGACTTAGCCGGGCTGGAGGCCGCCATTCGCCCGGATACACGTATGATCTGGGTAGAAACGCCAACCAACCCGCTACTGAAGCTGGCGGACCTGGCGGCCATTGCGGCGATCGCCCGTCGTCATAACGTCATCAGCGTGGCGGATAACACCTTCGCGTCGCCGGTGATCCACCGTCCGCTGGAATCGGGTTTCGATATCGTGGTGCACTCCGCGACCAAATACCTTAACGGCCACTCTGACGTCGTCGCCGGACTGGCGGTGGTAGGAGATAACCAGGCGCTGGCGGATAAACTTGGCTACCTGCAAAACGCGGTCGGTGGCGTACTGGATCCGTTCAGCAGTTTCCTGACGCTGCGCGGTATTCGCACGCTTGCTTTGAGGGTAGAAAAGCACAGCACCAACGCGCTGGCGATTGCGCAATGGCTGGAGCAACATCCGCAGGTTGAAAAAGTGTTCTATCCAGGACTGGAATCGCACCCACAATATTCGCTTGCCCGCACGCAGATGGCGCTGCCCGGCGGAATGATTTCTGTCGTGGTAAAAGGCGATGCGCAACGTGCAGCAGAAGTGATTCGCAACCTGAAGTTGTTCACCCTTGCGGAAAGCCTGGGCGGCGTTGAGAGCCTTGTGAGCCAGCCTTACAGCATGACGCACGCCTCGATTCCGCTGGAGCAACGCCTGGCAAACGGCATTGTGCCGCAGCTGATCCGCCTGTCAGTGGGAATTGAAGATCCAAAAGACCTGATTGCCGACCTCAGCCAGGCGCTGAAAAAATAAGCAAAATGCGGCAGGTTAATCCCCTGCCGCCATAAGTTGTCATTATGGCTTAACGCCTTGATAACAATATTATGTGAAACTTCACAGATTATTTCTGAAACACCGTTTCCATTTTCCTTTTAGCTAAAAATCAGCGTATAATGCGCGCCTAATCCCTGGTGAATGGTTTCAGCGCTTGGAATACAAAAAACAACGTACAACTTCTCCTCTCCTTCGTTGGGCTGTCACTCAGGCACACTTTCTTCTGCACGCTCATTTGATGTCTCCTATCCTTAGTGCGTGTCATATACTCTTTTGCAACACAGGTTTGACTCCGCGGCGGTGCGCCCCAGGAGCGAGATTTCCATATCCTTCCCAACTTAAAGACTAAGACTGTCATGAAAAAGACGAAAATTGTTTGTACTATCGGCCCGAAAACCGAATCTGAAGAGATGCTGAGCAAAATGCTGGATGCCGGCATGAACGTGATGCGTCTGAACTTCTCCCATGGTGACTACGCAGAACACGGTCAGCGTATCCAGAATTTGCGCAACGTGATGAGCAAGACCGGTAAAAAAGCCGCGATCCTGCTGGATACCAAAGGTCCTGAAATCCGCACCATCAAACTGGAAGGCGGTAACGACGTCTCTCTGAAAGCGGGCCAGACTTTCACCTTCACTACTGACAAATCCGTTGTCGGCAACAGCGAAATCGTTGCAGTGACCTATGAAGGCTTCACCAGCGACCTGTCCGTCGGTAACACCGTACTGGTAGACGATGGTCTGATCGGTATGGAAGTCACCGCTATCGAAGGTAACAAAGTTATCTGTAAAGTGCTGAACAACGGCGACCTGGGTGAAAACAAAGGCGTTAACCTGCCGGGCGTTTCCATCGCGCTGCCAGCACTGGCTGAAAAAGACAAACAAGACCTGATCTTCGGTTGCGAGCAAGGCGTTGACTTCGTTGCAGCCTCTTTCATCCGCAAACGTTCCGACGTGGTTGAGATCCGTGAGCACCTGAAAGCGCACGGCGGCGAGAAGATCCAGATCATCTCCAAAATTGAAAACCAGGAAGGCCTGAACAACTTCGACGAAATCCTCGAAGCCTCTGACGGCATCATGGTTGCACGTGGCGACCTGGGCGTTGAAATCCCGGTTGAAGAAGTGATCTTCGCGCAGAAGATGATGATCGAGAAATGTGTTCGCGCGCGTAAAGTGGTTATCACTGCAACGCAGATGCTGGACTCCATGATCAAAAACCCACGCCCAACCCGCGCAGAAGCAGGCGACGTGGCAAACGCCATCCTCGACGGTACTGATGCAGTTATGCTGTCTGGCGAATCCGCGAAGGGTAAATATCCGCTGGAAGCGGTGACCATCATGGCCACCATCTGCGAACGCACCGACCGTGTGATGAAAAGCCGTCTGGATTACAACAACGACAGCCGTAAACTGCGCATCACTGAAGCGGTGTGCCGTGGTGCAGTTGAAACTGCAGAGAAACTGGAAGCGCCACTGATCGTGGTTGCCACCCAGGGCGGTAAATCTGCTCGCGCTGTGCGTAAATACTTCCCGGATGCGACCATCCTGGCACTGACCACCAATGAAACCACTGCTCGTCAGCTGGTACTGAGCAAAGGCGTTGTGCCTCACCTGGTGAAAGAAATTGCCTCTACCGATGATTTCTATCGCCTGGGTAAAGAAGTGGCTCTGGAGCTGGTTGATCGTGGCCTGGCTCAGAAAGGTGACGTTGTGGTTATGGTTTCTGGTGCACTGGTACCAAGCGGAACTACCAATACAGCATCTGTTCACGTGCTGTAATAATTCCCGAACGAATTAATTTTGGTAAAAAGCGCCCCTCGGGGCGCTTTTTTTATTCCTGGCATTAGCCAAAGTCATTCAAAATGCAAATCGGGTTTTTCTATTTAATTGCGAATTATCTAAGATGAATCCGATGATAAATGCCTTTTTTTACATAGATTTTTGCCCGAAAAGGGCTGATTCGATGCTTCTTTGAGCGAACGATCAAAAATAGGGGTATTCCCAAAAAAATATTCTCAACCCAAAAAACTTTGTGTAATACTTGTAACGCTACATGGAGATTAACTCAATCTAGAGGGTATTAATAATGAATCGTACTAAACTGGTACTGGGCGCGGTAATCCTGGGTTCTACTCTGCTGGCTGGTTGCTCCAGCAACGCTAAAATCGATCAGCTGTCTTCTGACGTTCAGACTCTGAACGCTAAAGTTGACCAGCTGAGCAACGACGTGAACGCAATGCGTTCCGACGTTCAGGCTGCTAAAGACGACGCAGCTCGCGCTAACCAGCGTCTGGACAACCAGGCTACTAAATACCGTAAGTAATAGTACCTGTTAATAAAATGGCGCACATTGTGCGCCATTTTTTTTGCCTGCATCAAACTGCTACTGCGTCACCTTCTCCCCTTCATCTTCCGCTACGGCAGCAGACGCCTGACTGTTCTGCACCGACAACACGTTATTACTGGCTGATGGCGCGCTACCCGACGATACAACAACCGGGATCCCGGCACGGCGTGACAGGGCCTTATTGATAAGCGTTTTATCACTTCCCGCCTGAGAAACAAATGTCGCAAAGTCTGCGGAGTGCGTGATTGGCGAAACCTGCGGGTTTTCCCCCTCAACCTGCGCCAGCGGACGGTGGACTTCAATATAGCGTTTACCATCCGGTTCGACGGAAAACTTCACGGGCTCATTGATAATCTGTACCCGCGTGCCAACCCGTACCTGTTCAAACAGAGCTTTAATATCCGGGGCGTTCATCCGCATACAGCCAGAGCTTACCCTCAGGCCGACGCTGTCCGGCGCACTGGTGCCGTGGATCAGGTATTCCCCATTACCCACACCTAAACGCAGTGCAAAGCGTCCTAGCGGGTTATTCGGCCCGGCGGGTACAACCGGAGGTAATTTAATCCCCTGCTCCAGAGAGCGTGCTCTGATGCCCGGTGTTGGTGTCCAGGTAGGATTAGGGATTTTCTGGCTCACCCGCGTGGTCGTGACGGGTGTTTCCAGCCCCAGTTGTCCGATGCCGAGCGGAAAAACCTGAACAATGTTTTCTCCCGGCGGGAAGTAGTAGAGCCGAAGCTCAGCGAGATTCACCACAATCCCCTCGCGGGGCGTATCCGGCAACAGCATTTGCGACGGAATGGTAATAACGGTTCCCGGGGCAGGGTTTATCGGCGCAATAGTATTGTTGGTTTCCAGGATCACCTGGGCTGCAGTATTAAACCGGCGGGCAATGGTCTGCAGCTTATTATCCCCTTCCTGTATCGTGTAGGTTTGATTTTGCCCAATCAGACGACTGCCTGCGGGCGGCAATGGGTAGTCCATCGCGCGGGCCGAATTAAGAGCACCGAGCGAACCAAGGAGTAATAGAGTTATGAGAGACGCGCGCTTCATGCTGAGATTCCTTATTCACTGACAGAACGTCAGAAAGCTGAAAAACCAGCGAGGCGGGAACCACCTCGCGAAACAGAATGAATGCTGTTTTATAAGTCTAGCTAAGGATTGCAGCTTTAGCGCGAATGGCGCGAATCATCGCTTCGAGTCCCTGGGAACGGGAGGGGGTGAGGTGTTGAGTCAGAGCCATTTTTTCAAACCACGGGCGGACATCAAACGCAACAATGTCCTGCGCCGACATCTGGTGATAAAGAATAAACACCACGGCGATAAGCCCTTTTACAATCGCTGCATCGCTGTCGCCGTGCAACTGGATTGTGCCGTCGTGAGTTTGCTCCATCACAATCCACACCTGGCTCTGGCAGCCCTGAATAGTATTCTCCGGGTTATGCGCCTCTTCACTGAGCGGGGGTAAACGCTGTCCCAGCTCAATAATATAGAGATACTTCTCTTCCCAGTTCGCGCAACGCCCGAAGTTACGCAGCAATTTATCTTTATCCGGCAACTCTGCCATATTTTGCCTCTCCGTTAGCCCAGCAGCTGGTGAATACGTTTTAGCCCTGCCACCAGTCTGTCGACCTCTTCCATTGTGTTGTACATCACCAGCGACGCGCGACACATTGCCGGCACCTGGTAAAACGCCATCAGCGGCATGGCGCAGTGGTGTCCGGTACGGACCGCCACGCCGTAGTTATCGAGAAAACTGCCCACGTCATAGGCATGGTGTTTCCCGAGATTAAACGCGATCACCCCTTGCCGGTCAGCAGGTCCATAGAGGGTCAGATCCGGCACGCTGGCAAGCTCCGCAAGCGCATAGTGCATCAGCAGCTGTTCGTACTCCTGAATACTATCAAGGCCGATCGCGGAGACATAAGAGACCGCCGCCCCCAGTCCGATAATCCCGCCTGTGTTAGGTGTCCCCGCCTCAAAACGCCACGGCGCACGGGCGTAGGTAGTCCCTTCCGACAGGCTGACGGTGGCGATCATCGACCCGCCGCCTTCCCACGGCGGCATCGCCTGCAGGATGTCCTCTTTCACATACAACACGCCAATCCCCGTTGGGCCATACAGCTTATGCCCGGAGAAGACGTAGAAATCACAGTCCAGCGCCTGAACATCAACCGCGTGGTGCATTACCGCCTGAGCACCGTCAATCAGCACCTTCGCGCCGGCCTGATGGGCTTTCCCGACAATCTCTGCGACCGGGTTTTCCGTCCCCAGTACGTTGGAGACCTGAGTGACCGCCACCAGCCGGGTTTTATCGTCGAGTAATGCGTCAAGCTGCTCGAGCTGCAGCGTCCCGTCTTCATTCAACGGAATGACCCGCAATTGCGCCCCCACACGCTCACAGAGCATCTGCCACGGCACAATATTGGCGTGGTGCTCCATCTGGGTGATGATGATGTTGTCACCTGCGTGGACCTGCGCGTTGCCCCAGCTGTTGGCGACAAGGTTGATCCCCTCCGTGGTACCCCGCACAAACACCAGCTCTTCCGGTGACCGTGCATTGAGAAAGGCGGCTATTTGCGTACGCACATTCTCCATGCGTTGAGTCGCTTCAGCACTCAGCGTGTGGATCCCCCGATGCACGGCGGCGTAGCCATGACGGTAGAACTCGGCTTCCGCATCCACCACCTGATTCGGCTTCTGTGCGCTGGCCGCACTGTCCAGGTAGGCCAAAGGAAGACCGTTTACTTCACGGGTCAGAACCGGAAAATCTGCCCGCACTTTCTCTACGGGAAAACTCATACTTCGCCTCCAGGCAGACGCTGACCAATACGGGCCAGCACCTGCTGTTTTAACAGGCCATCGTGCAACGCTTCCGTCAGTTCGGCGGCAAACGCATAGATAATCATTTTCTGCGCCGCCTGCTGGTCGATGCCACGGGAACGCAGGTAGAACATCTGCTCATCATCAATCCGCCCGACCGTCGCACCATGGCTGCATTTCACGTCGTCGGCGTAGATCTCCAGTTGCGGCTTGGTATCCACTTCCGCCAGTCGCCCCAGCAGCAGATTGTTATTGGTCATCTGCCCGTCAGTTTTAATCGCGTGTTGCGCCACGTTAATCAGGCCATTAAACACCGCACGCCCTTTGTCGCTGACAATGGTTTTGTGCAACTGACGGCTGTTGCAGTAGCCCTTGTTGTGTTCAAGCCAGGTGCGCGTGTCGCACACTTCCGCTTTGACCGGCATCGCCAGGCTGTTGATGCGCAGCGTGGTGTTTTCACCGTTAAGCTGCGTGCTGGTGTTATGGCGCAGCACGGCGCCACCGAGTAGAAAACTGTGGCTGTAGGCTGCGGCATCCTGACCGAGCAAAATATCGTTATGGGCGAAGTGGTGACTCTGCGCATTCTCAAACGCCAGCTTGATATGGTGAAGATGGGCATTGGCGGCAACGTTCATCGTCAGACGCGATCCGGTAAAGTGTCGGATATCGTTGAGACTGACGTAATGCTCAATCACCGTGGCTTCCGCCCCCTCAGCCAGTTCAAGATGATGGCGGTAGTGAGCCGTGTTGATCTCGTCGCCGTCCAGCCCCTGGGTGATATGCATCAGCAACAGCGGTTTGGCCGGGCGCTGGTTACGCTTCACATGAATATGCGTCACCGACTGCGCCAGACTTTCAGTGAGATGCAGAAACACTTCCGGCTGAACTGCTGTCGTCAGGCTCTGACGATCGTCGTTAATCGCGATGCCGAACCCGCTCTCCTGCGTGTCATCACTCAGTTCCGGGCGGAACTGACCATCGACAAACACCAGACGCACGGCATCCACACTCAGTGCCAACGCATCGCGCTGCACCGGGGTGATATCCGCCAGACGGGTGACAAACTCGCCGTTCATCAGGCCATCAAGCGGGGTGTATTTCCAGTTCTCATGCTTTCGCGAAGGCAGGCCGAGACGCAGCATCTGCTGTAAATGTTGCTGCGCTTGCTCAGATCGTGTCTCACCCTGGGCTTCAAACAGTCTGTGCCACTGCTGGAGCGCATTACTGCTGTTCGGTAAGCCAGCCATAACCCTGCTCCTCCAGTTGTTTAACCAGCGTAAAATCACCCGATTTCACAATGCGCCCCTGGTAAAGCACGTGGACGTAGTCCGGCTTGATGTAGTCGAGAATACGCTGATAGTGGGTGACGATAATGAACGAACGCTTACCATCGCGAAGGGAGTTAACGCCGTCAGCGACAATCTTCAGGGCGTCAATATCCAGACCGGAGTCGGTCTCATCCAGAATGCACAGCGCGGGTTCCAGAACCGCCATCTGCAGGATGTCGTTGCGTTTTTTCTCACCCCCAGAGAAACCAACGTTAACCGAGCGGGTAAGCAGATCCTCCGGCATTTTCAGCAGTTTGATCTTCTCTTCCATCAAATCCTGGAAATCGAAGCGGTCCAGCGCCTCCAGGCCGCGATACTTGCGCACCGCATTCAGCGCCGTTTGCAGGAAGAACTGGTTACTGACGCCAGGGATTTCTACTGGGTACTGGAAGGCCATAAAGATGCCCTCTCCCGCACGATCTTCCGGGGACATTTCCAGCAGATCTTTGCCGTTAAATTCGACCGAGCCGTGGGTCACTTCATAATCTTCACGGCCTGCCAGCGTCGCTGAAAGCGTACTTTTCCCGGAACCATTCGGCCCCATGATGGCGTGAACTTCACCCGGTTTGACATCAAAATTGAGGCCACGCAGGATCGCTTTGTCTTCCACGCTAACCTGTAAATCTTTAATACGTAACATGTGCTTTCCTTAACCGACGCTGTGTTCAAGACTAATGGCGAGGAGTTTCTGTGCTTCAACGGCAAATTCCAGCGGCAGTTCAGAGAACACGTCCTTACAGAAGCCGTTCACAATCATCGAAATAGCATCTTCTTCGCTGATCCCGCGTTGCAGGCAGTAGAAGAGTTGATCTTCCCCAATACGCGACGTCGTCGCCTCGTGCTCAAGCTGGGCGGTATTGTTACGACACTCAACGTACGGGAAGGTATGCGCCCCGCAGTCCGCGCCAATCAACATCGAGTCGCACTGGGTAAAGTTGCGCGCATTGGTGGCCGTCGGCATGATTTTCACCAGACCACGATAGCTGTTCTGGCTGTGTCCGGCGGAGATGCCTTTCGAGATGATGGTCGACCGGGTATTTTTCCCGATGTGGATCATCTTGGTCCCGGTATCGGCCTGCTGATGGCCACTGGTCAGCGCCACAGAGTAGAACTCACCGATGGAGTTATCCCCACGCAGAATGCAGCTCGGGTATTTCCAGGTGATAGCCGAGCCCGTTTCTGACTGGGTCCACGACATCTTGCTGTTTTCACCTTCGCACAGCGCACGTTTGGTAACGAAGTTCAGGATGCCACCGGTATTGCCGTCACCCGGGAACCAGTTTTGTACCGTCGAGTATTTCACCTCGGCATCTTTATGGATGATGACCTCCACTACCGCCGCGTGCAGCTGGTAGCTGTCACGCACCGGGGCGGAACACCCTTCGATGTAACTGACATAGCTGCCCTCATCGGCCACTAAAATGGTCCGTTCAAACTGACCGGTTTTTTCGGCGTTGATGCGGAAATATGTCGAGAGTTCCATCGGACAGCGCACGCCTTTCGGCACATAGATAAAGGTACCGTCAGAGGCCACCGCCGCGTTGAGCGCCGCAAAGAAGTTGTCGTTAGAGGGCACCACGGTCCCTATGTACTTTTTCACCAGTTCCGGGTGCTCGTGAATGGCTTCACCGAAGGAGCAGAAAATGATCCCCTGCTCTGCCAGCTTTTCACGGTAGGTGGTTGCCACTGAGACGGAGTCAAAAATGGCGTCTACCGCCACCTCTTTGCCCTCACGTACGGGCACGCCCAGCTGGTTGAAGGCTTCTTCCACCTCTTTGCTGAGGAAGCTGTTTTCAGCGCCAGTCTGCTGTACTGCGCCAGGCTGAGAGGCACAGGTATCGTCGCAACTGCCGCAGGATGGCGCTGAGTAGTAGCTGTAGTCCTGATAATTCAGCTTGTCATAATGCGCTTTCAGCCAGTGCGGCTCTTCCATCTCCAGCCACGCGCGGTAAGCGCTCAGGCGAAACTCCAGCATCCACTCTGGCTCATTACGTTTCGCCGAGATCGCCCGCACGACATCTTCGTTAATGCCTTTCGCCAGCTCGTCGGTCTGCAGCTGGGTGAAGAACCCCTCTTTATAGTTGAGGTGCCCCCCGCTCCAGGTATTTACTTCACTCGTTGCTTCAGTATTACGAGACATAGTTCCGCCTATACCCCAAAGCTTTCGCCACAGCCGCATTCGTTCTGGGCTTTCGGGTTGTGAAATTTGAACAGCTGGTTTAAACCTTCCCGTACGTAGTCCACTTCTGTACCGTCGATAAAGGGCATGGCCTGCAGCGCGACGTACAATTTTGCGCCGTCGGTCTCGAAGACCAGATCATCTTTCTCGGGTTCGGTGACGGTATCAAGCACGTAGCCGAAGCCTGCGCATCCCGTCTGTTTGACTCCAAGGCGCACGCCGAGGATCTCGGGCTTTTTCGCCACCAGCTCGTGAATATGTGCCGCCGCCGCTGGCGTGAGCGTTAAACCGCGCCAGGTAAAATCGGCAGGATTGAAGGTTTCTGAATGCAGTTCCATAGGTCCACCTCATCTGATTAGCCATCAGGGCATAACACCATGTTAGTGATAACGATTATCACTTCAACCCTCTGGCAGCAGGGGCATTCGGCTAAACCGCCCTTTTTGGCTACTTTTATTAAGCATAGACCCTGTTGCGACAGGCCGGAGGGATGGATTTAATTGTTCAATGCATTGATAAATAATGCATTATTCATCCAAAAACACGAAGGAAGAGGAAAAAATAAAATATGCATCGGAAATGCCTATTTTTAAGATAGACGATGCCCGGAAAGTGACACTGATAAAAAAAGGCCTTCAAGGCCTCTTACACTCAGTGATGAAATGAGACAGCAAACCCCTGTTCACGCCAGTGATCGAGCTGTTCCTGCTGGCGAGGCGTTGGGGATTTCCCCGTCCAGACGAAGATTTTTTGCCCCGGGAAAAGTTCCGGACGCGGTGAGTCAATAGGTTCCGCCAGCACATCAATATGCCAGCCTTTCTGCGATAAGCGAGCAGCCTCAAGCCACAGATGAGTACGGTCCTCGCATTCCCAGCCAATAAGCAGCGCGTCTTTACCCGCTTTCTTGCGGGACTCCGCCAGGCTTGCAATCGCGAATTCAATCAGGACGCCGTCAAGCAGGCTTGCCATGTGACGCACGGTGTTCTGGTCCTGATTCATTCGCTGGCGGACGGGAGAGATGATGTTATCAATCAGTGCATCCAGCGCGTGATCGCGGCGGAACTCACCAATTTTGGCGCGCAGCTTTGCCGGGCTGGCATAACGCAGAACGGTCATCATCTCTTCCTGGAATGAAACCCAGTTACCCTGAGTCAGTACGTCCTTGTTTTCCAGTAAGGCTTTGACTTTTCCGACCGAGACGCCGCTTTTCATCAGGCGCTTGATCTCTTCAATACGCAGGATATCTTCATCGTCAAACTGACGATGACCCCCTTCGCTACGCTGCGGCTTCAACAATCCATAACGGCGCTGCCAGGCACGCAGCGTAACGGGATTGATACCGCATCGTTCGGCCACTTCGCCGATACTGTAATAGGCCATTAACTCCCTCACGCACAGTACTTCCATACCCAACTACACCAACCTTATCAGATTGTACAAACCATTTGTATAACTAAGACCTCGTTTTAAGCAGGTGATTGCGTTACAAGCCATTTACCTGTTAATACATTGCTGTATAAATTTTACCGTTCGTACAGTCACGTCAGTCGAACTGTGTACAGCTTTTTCAGAAATCGGACTTTTTCTCTGGCCACGCAATAGCCGGAATTCCGCCATGCCGGGGGGTGGCAAAAAGGTGTCCCTGAAACTGAGAAATTCCCGCAGACTCCAGCCACATCCACTCTTCCGCCTTCTCCACGCCGACCGCACAGAACTGAATTTCAAGGGAGGTACAGCACTTGATGATCGCCTGAATGATGGCCTGTCTGGGGCCGCTTTTGTGCACGTTTGCGACCAGGTCGCGATTAATTTTAATTCTGTCCGGCTGGAACTGTGCCAGTAACTGTAGCCCGGCAAAACCGGCACCAAAGTGATCGATCGTCACACTGATACCCGCACTTTTTAACTGCCTGACCGAATGGGTAAATTCATCGAAACGGGAAATGGCTTCGCTCTCCGTAAACTCCACCACAATTTGCTCGGGCACAAAGCCATTTGCATCAATCGTGGTGAGCAGGAAGTCCACGGCGTTTGGGACATTCACCAGCGTCATAGGTAGCAGGTTGAGGGATAATGTCTGGTCCTGTAGCCCCAGCGCGCTGGCCATTGAGAGCGCAACCTGCTTGCTGTGCAAATCAGACGCGTACACGTCGTCACGTGGGCGGTTGGCGAAGTACACACCTGGTGAATCCCCGGACGGTGTGCGGAGAAGCGCTTCCCAGGAGACGACCTGCTGCATGAACGGATCGACGATGGGTTGAAACGCAAAACTGCAGTCCGCTCCTTTTGCCACCACCTCAGGTTGCGCGGATAGCGGTGTTTCTTCGGGGATAAAATCCCATGAATCCGCCGGAGGCAATTCAAAATAGTTGGCTTTCTCAGTGGCCTCGACAAAGGTGCGGAAAAACTGCAAAGGACGGTCATTGTATGTCAACTGATAACGTGTGGTGCCTTTGTTAAGCACCTGCTGAAGTACCTCTTCCCTGTCGAACTGGCGCAAATCAAACAGCTCCATACCCACGTTGCCAAAACGCCGGGTAGGCCCGTGATCGCGCATCAACTCCACCACGTTATGGTGGCGTGCGTCCTTACAGATCTGCTCATAGATTGACGAAACGTGTTCGACTGGCCCTTCGAGCAATTGAAAAAAATGAGTGCCGTTAAACAGCAAGATCCCCGTGACATTGGATTGCCGGTTTTTACTATTTGCAGCAGCGACCATTTTTTCCAGCGCTTTCACTGGAACGTCCTCGCAGATATGACTGCGGTAAATGATGGTTGTAAGCATGCTATTCCTGGGGGGGTTAAGGTTCTGACCACAAAAACATGTGGATACGGATCTTTTATAGCACATTAATTGCCTGACAAATAATTTACAACTCAATCATTTACGCCGTTTAATGATTCCTTTTTTTTGCGCCGTACAACTTAAAAGTGCCGCTCTGATTTGTACAATATATCTTGTAGAGATACCGTTTCACGAAAATCAAATAACACATTGAAATAATAGAAATTAATTAAAAATATCACAAATAAATCCAAAATCTGTACATTTTTAATGTACAGATTTGCGAATTATGTATACCTTAAATGTAACGTTACTGATTACGAATTTTTACAGGAGTGAAACATGCAACAGAACGGTTATGTCGCAGATTCGGCAGCAGCGATTGCACAGTACTTCGAAAAAGCAGCACTTCCTACTCAGCAGGAAACATTGGGGCAGGTCGTGGTTGAGATTCTTAGCGACGGGCGAAACCTCAATCGCAAATCGCTCTGTACCAAACTGTTAAGCCGCCTCGAAAGGGCCGATGGCCCGGAAGAGGAACAACATTATCACATGCTGCTTGGTCTCCTCTTCGAGCGGTAATGCCATGAACAGCAGTGACGCAGATCGACTGATAGACCAGCTTATCGGTGAAGCCGTCCTTTCTCTTCTGAAAGAGCGGGGGCCAGTGACAACCGAAGGATTGCTACAGCGTCTGCGGGTCATGAAAAAACATGAAAAGGATCCCTGGCGGCGGGAGACACTTGCGGTGGTGATTGCCGAGATCGGCTCAAACAGCATCGCCTTTACACGTCGCAGAACCGCGCAAGGACGAACGAACAGAGAGGGATCTCTCAACGATAACAAAGACAATGTTGTGCCGTTATTTGGAAGTGGAAAACCGTCCAACCCCAAAAAAATACATTGACTGTCATTTAACAGCTACGGTGAGAACAAATGAGACAAAATATTCAGCTTCAACCCGAATACCATTCTGCTTTTTTAGACAGTGCGCTGTCGGAATATTTCCGTCACGCAGGCGATCGTTTTGCTGAAGAGTCCGCTGTTTTTTCTACTGCAGTACGCTGTGTTCTGGCCTCCGAAGGGCATCTCTCCAACAAAGCGATCATCCTCTGGCTCATTCAGACGCTGGAATCGACCAACGACGTTGTCCAGGCGGATGTTATTCGCAAGACCCTGGAAATTGTCGTGGGCTACACCATGGACGACCTGTAATATCACGGCCACTCATCCTGCTCTCGTGTCATCGTCAAAACTGACGAATGTTCTGACGATGACACGCGCCTTCCTCGCTTAACCCCCTGTAAAACCAGCAAAGCCAACCTGGCACGGTTCCTGCTTACTTCCGATTACGGGGCTGGGTTTTCCAGCCAACTTTGCTTCATTTCTTAACAGGTCTGTTATTGATGAAAAAGATCGCTAGCGTCTGCCCCTACTGCGGTGCAGGCTGTAAATTAAACCTTGTCGTTGAAAATAACCGTATTATCCGTGCCGAAGCGGCAGAGGGCGTCACAAACCAGGGCACCCTGTGTCTGAAAGGCTTTTACGGCTGGGATTTCCTCAACGATACCCGTCTCCTCACCCCACGCCTGACCCAACCGATGATCCGCTACCACAAAGGAGAGGCATTTACTCCCGTCACCTGGGAAGAGGCAATCCGCTATACCGCCCACAAACTCAGCAGCATTAAAGAGCAGTACGGCCCACGGTCGATCATGACCACCGGCTCCTCCCGTGGTACCGGGAATGAAACCAACTATGTGATGCAGAAATTTGCCCGTGCTGTGCTGAACACCAACAACGTCGACTGCTGCGCACGCGTCTGTCACGGTCCTTCCGTTGCCGGCTTACAGGAAACGTTGGGCAACGGGGCAATGAGTAACTCCATCAACGACATCGAAAATTCAAAATGTCTGCTGGTTTTTGGCTACAACTGCGCAGACTCTCACCCTATCGTCGCCAGACGTGTGCTGAAGGCCCGGGAAAACGGTGCAAAAATCATCGTCTGCGATCCGCGTCGCATTGAAACGGCGCGCATTGCCGATCAGCATCTGCAACTGAAAAACGGCAGTAACATGGCGCTGGTGAACGCCTTTGGTTATGTGCTGCTGGAAGAAGAACTCTATGACAAAAACTACGTTGCGCGTTTTACAGAAGGGCTTGAGGCCTATCGTCAGACGGTAAAAGACTACGCACCAGAGAATGTCGAACATCTTACCGGCATTCCCGCCCGCGATGTTCGCCAGGCGATGCGCACTTTTGCGGCGGCACCTTCAGCCACCGTGATGTGGGGCATGGGTGTAACGCAGTTTGGTCAGGCTGTCGATGTGGTCAAAGGACTTTCCAGCCTGGCGCTGCTGACCGGCAACCTTGGACGACCTGCCGTCGGCGTTGGCCCTGTACGCGGCCAAAATAATGTACAGGGCGCCTGCGATATGGGGGTTCTACCCAATATGTTCCCGGGTTACCAGAACGTCACGGACCCGGCAATCAGGCAGAAGTTCGCTGATGCGTGGGGGATTGACGTCAACAAAATGGACGATCGTGTCGGAACACGCATAACTGAAGTGCCACACCTGGCACTGGAAGGTAAGGTCAAAGCCTATTACATCATGGGGGAAGATCCGCTTCAGACCGAGGCCGATCTCGGCCTGGTTCGCAGCGGTTTTGAGGCCCTCGACTTTGTGGTGGTTCAGGACATCTTTATGACCAAAACAGCGGAAGTGGCGGATGTTCTTCTCCCCGCCACCTCCTGGGGCGAACACGGCGGTGTATTTACCTGTGCCGACCGGGGGTTCCAGCGTTTTGGCAAAGCCATCGAGGCCAGCGGCAACGTGAAGCGCGACTGGGAGATCATCAGCCTGCTCGCAAGCGAAATGGGCTACCCGATGCATTACGAGTCTAACCAGCAGATCTGGGACGAGATGCGCGAGCTGTGCCCGCTGTTCTTCGGCGTGACGTATGAAAAAATGGGTGAGATGGGTCATGTCCAGTGGCCGTGCCCGACGCTGGATCATCCGGGAACCCCGTACCTGTACAAAGGCAATCAGTTCGACACCGCATCCGGTAAAGGGCAGCTCTTTGCCGCCCCGTGGCGCGCGCCGGCGGAAACCCCGGATGCGGATTTCCCGCTGGTGCTCTGCACGGTACGCGAGGTGGGGCACTACTCCTGCCGCTCCATGACCGGGAACTGCGCCGCGCTGCAAAGCCTGGCCGACGAGCCTGGCCGCGTGCAAATGAACCCTGCCGATGCAGCTAAGCTGGGCATTACAGACGGGCAACTGGTCTGGGTGCGTTCGCGTCGTGGTAAAGTGATTACCCGCGCCAGCATTAGCGAGCGTATCAACGCCGGGGCGGTCTATATGACCTATCAGTGGTGGATTGGGGCCTGTAACGAACTGACGCAGGACAACCTCGATCCCATCTCCAAAACGCCGGAGACGAAATACTGCGCGGTGCAGCTGGAGGCGATTGAGGATCAGCGCTGGGCGGAGGATTTTGCGGCTTCATCTTACCAGACGATGAAAACGCGGTTGATAAACGCAGTGAATGTCTGATAATGAATGAGGCTCGCAACAGCGAGCCTCGTTTCCCTTACCCAATCATCAGCAGGCAAGACAGGTCGTCCCCGTCATTTATTTTATCAATCGCATGATCCTGGCGGGCATCAATGATTTGATTATGCCGCGTCTTCTCCGAAAAGCTGGCGATGGTTCTCATCATCACTTATCGACTCATCTCTCCATGCATTGATTTCACGCTCAGGAATACCTTGATATAGAAACATTCGAGAACAATGCGATAAAACTGGCGCATGATAGTCGCAGTATTTTCCCAGGAAAGTAGCTATGGTAAACCTTGTAAAGATGGAAGTTGCGCAAAACATGGGGCTCTGACAAACATGAACTTTCACAGACGTTTTGCCACTGCTGGTTTATTAAAGGCCGCAATCGCGGCCCTTTCATTTACATACACTCAATGGACGTGAACGCCCAACCGCCAGGCAAAGTAGATCTCTTCTTTCAGTTCATTCGAAGAGAGCGCCAGCAAATCTGCAAATTCCAGCTCAAGCTGTTTCAGCTTTTTCAGGTACTGCGCCGGAGACAGGTTGCTCTTATCGCGACGTAAATATTCAATTGCCAGCTGTGTTGGGGTTATTTCAGTATCCATGATGTCCTCGCTTATGTACAAAACCTGACCACTATATCACAACGCAGTGGCTAACTTTTGACCAAAGGCAAAACATCTGAAAACTTTACACAACCGCCGTCGTCAGCCGCGACGAGCAGCACAAACGATCCTGCTCATCGAGAATATCAATTTGCCACACCTGATGGCGACTTCCGGCGTGCAGCGCGCGGCAAACACCGCGCACACGACCGCTACGCACCGAGCGAATATGGTTAGCATTCACCTCCAGCCCGACGACCTTCTGCTCCCCTTCGGTACAGAGATACCCTGCCACCGAGCCCAGCGTTTCAGCCAGCACGACGGACGCTCCGCCGTGCAATAAGCCAAACGGCTGATGAGTGCGGTGATCGACAGGCATTGTAGCCTCAATCTCATCGTCACCGATGCGGGTGAACTGGATATCCAGCAGTCCCACCATATTCCCCTCGCCCATGGCGTTGAGCGCCTGCAGCGTTACAGCTCGTTTCCAGATCATCCAATTATCTCCAGTAAAGCCTGCAATGGGTGGCGTACCCCGTTACCTTCTACCCGTTTCACCTGACTACGACAGGAGTAGCCTGTCGCCAGACAGCGGTTTCGCGGCAAACGCTGCATCGCCTGATGCCAGGACAACTCGTAGATACCGAGCGAGTTCGCGTGATTTTTCACTTCGTGTCCGTAGGTTCCGGCCATGCCGCAGCAGCCCACATTGACGCTCTCCAGCTTCGCGCCGAAGCGGGCAAAGACTGAGGCCCACTGGGCAGGGGCACCCGGCAGCGCGGTGACTTCCGTGCAGTGACCGAACAGATACCACGGTTCACCGCTGACATCCTGACCAGCCTTATCCTCCAGGGCCATCGGCAGCCACTCGTGCACCAGCATGACGTGGAAATCACCACGTTTATCGCCCAACGTCTGCTTGTATTCATCGCGATAGCAAAGCACCAGCGCCGGATCGACGCCAACCATCGGTATACCCAGTTGCGCCACACGGTTTAAGAAATCAGAAGTTTTCTGCGCGGTTTTCGCAAAACGCGTCAGGAAGCCTTTAATGTGCTGCGCCTTACCATTCGGAGAGAACGGCAGAACCACTGGCTGATAACCCAGCTTCTCTGACAAGCGGATGAAATCCGCGACCACTTGCGCATCGTAGTAACTGGTGAACGGATCCTGCACCACCAGCACCACATTCGCTTTTTGCTCAGGGGTTAACGCCTCAAGCTGTTCAAGGGTCATGTTCGCTGAGCGGTGTCCGACAAGCTGTCGTTGCAGCGACGGTACCGACAGCAGCGGCAGATCGACCATCCCGATATGTTTTTCGGAGAGCTTGCGCACCAGTGGTTGATTAATAAAGAAGTTAAAGGTCTTTGGCGCACGCGCCATCAGCGGCGCATAACTTTCAACTGTCGCCACCAGATGGTCACGTACCGGACGCAGGTATCGGGTGTGATAAAGCTGCAGAAAACGCGAACGGAACTCCGGCACATCTATCTTAATCGGGCATTGGGTTGAGCAGGCTTTGCAGGCCAGACAGCCAGACATCGCCTCTTTCACCTCATGGGAGAAATCATACTCGCCTTTATTTGCATGCCAGCTATTCCGTGTGCGCTCAATCAGCGAACGCAGGCTGGCGCGTTTTTCCGGTAGCTCCTGCTCAAGCTTGAGCGGATCCACTCCTCGGTCGGCCAGCAGACGCAGCCATTCGCGCACCAGCGTTGCACGCCCTTTCGGAGAATGGATACGGTTACTGGTGATTTTCATCGACGGACACATCGGGCTTTTCACATCAAAGTTAAAGCACAGGCCGTTGCCGTTGCACTCCATCGCGCCGCGCCATGAGGAGCGTACTGCGATAGGGATCTGTCGGTCATAGGTGCCGCGTTTAACGGCATCCACCCGCAGCATCGGCGCATCCACACCTTCAGGCGGACAGATTTTCCCCGGGTTGAGACGGTTATCCGGGTCAAACGCCGCTTTAACTTTGCGCAACTCCGCGTAGAGCTGCTCGCCGAAAAATGCCGGACTATATTCAGCGCGGAAGCCTTTACCGTGCTCGCCCCACAGCAGGCCGCCATATTTCGCGGTTAACGCAACGACGTCATCGGAGATCTGTTTCATCAGGATCTCCTGCTGCGGGTCGCACATATCCAGCGCCGGACGCACGTGCAACACCCCGGCGTCAACGTGGCCAAACATGCCATAGCTCAGGCCGTGGCTGTCCAGCAGGGCACGAAACTCAACGATATAATCCGCCAGATGCTCAGGCGGAACGCAGGTATCTTCGGCAAACGGAATGGGCTTGGCCGCCCCTTTCGCGTTGCCAAGTAGCCCCACGGCTTTTTTCCGCATCGCGTAGATACGTTCAATGCCGGCCAGATCGTTACAGAGCTGCCAGCCAATCACCCCACCTTCACCCTGCGCAATAAGTTCATCCAGCCGCTGACAGAGCGTCGTCACCTGGTTTTCAATAAGCGCCGCGTCATCGCCGGCAAATTCAACGATATTAAGGCCAAGCATTTCTTTATCTGGCACATCGGTAATCAGCTCACTGACGGAGTGCCAGACGATGTCTTCCCGGGCCAGGTTCAATACTTTGGAGTCGACGGTTTCAACCGACAGCGCTTGCGCTTCCACCATAAAAGGTGCATTACGCAGCGCAGAGTCGAAAGAGTCATATTTGACGTTCACCAGGCGACGTACCTTCGGCAACCGGGTGATATCCAGCCGCGCCTCGGTAATAAACGCCAGCGTTCCCTCGGAGCCGGTCAGTATGCGGGTTAAATCGAACTGGGTCAGATCATCGTTAAACACATGACGCAGATCGTACCCGGTCAGAAAACGGTTCAGTTTGGGGAATTTGTCGAGGATCAACTGACGGTTTTCGCGGCAGCGCTCCAGCACGGTACGATAGATCCGTCCGCTGGCGGTGTTATCTTTACCCAGGGTTTCCGCCAGTGCAACCGGCATCGGCTGCGTATCAAGAATATCACCGCCCAGCAGAACGGCACGCACGCCCAGCACGTGATCGGAGGTTTTACCGTACACCAGCGAGCCCTGACCGGAGGCATCCGTGTTGATCATCCCGCCGAGGGTCGCGCGGTTGCTGGTGGAGAGCTCAGGGGCAAAAAAGTAGCCGTAAGGCTTGAGATACTGATTCAACTGATCTTTGATAACGCCCGCCTCGACCCGCACCCATCCCTCTTCAGGGTTGATTTCAATAATGCGGTTCATATAGCGAGACATATCAACAATGATGCCCTGGTTCAGCGCCTGGCCATTGGTTCCGGTGCCACCGCCACGTGGGGTAAAGACCAGAGAAGCAAACCGCTCCTGCGTTGCCAGCCGGGCGATAAGCGCGACATCGGCCGTTGAACGAGGGAAAACAACGGCATCGGGAAGAAGCTGGTAGATACTGTTATCAGTCGCCATCGTCAGCCTGTCGGCATAATTCGTGGCGGTATCACCTGTAAAACCCTGTTGCTCCAGTGCCTGCAAAAAATTAAGCACCAGCTGAACGACGCCAGGTGCCTGAGAAATCTGTGGGATCATGACTGTCGACCCTAATTAGAGTAATTTGAAATCGTTTGCGTTGTGTCTGGAAAGTTTTATCACATTTTTTTCTTATGTGCTTCGTAGAATTACGGGCAAAATCCGCCTGTCAAAAATCGCCGAGATCACTAATGATTAGAGAGACGCGGTTTTCCGTTCCCGCCAGCCACGCTGGTGTTCATTAAAGGAAGTTTCAAATATGGTCAATCTTCGCCAGCCCAGGGATGTTGCGCAAATCTTGCTGTCGGTGCTGTTCCTGGCTCTCATGATTATTGCGTGTCTGTGGATTGTTCAACCCTTTATTCTCGGCTTCGCCTGGGCTGCGACCGTTGTCGTTGCCACGTGGCCTTTACTGTTGCGTTTGCAGAAGCTGCTGTTTGGCCGCCGCGGGTTAGCGGTGCTGGTTATGACACTCTTGTTGTTCCTGCTGTTTATTATTCCCATTGCTTTACTGGTGAATAGCCTGGTGGATTCCAGTGGTCCGATAATTCGAGCCATTACCAGTGGTGAGCTGACGCTACCGGATCTCGCCTGGCTAAACAGTATTCCAGTGGTGGGTGCCAAACTCTATAGCGGCTGGCATAGCCTGCTGGAGATGGGCGGCAGCGCGTTGATGGCGAAAGTGCGTCCTTATATTGGTACCACCACCACCTGGTTTGTGGGACAGGCGGCGCATATTGGTCGCTTTATGATGCACTGTACCCTGATGCTGGTCTTCAGTGCCCTGCTCTACTGGCGTGGTGAGCAAGTTGCTTTGGGTGTTCGTCATTTTGCTACCCGTCTGGCGGGCAAACGGGGTGACGCAGCGGTACTGCTGGCTGCACAGGCTGTGCGCGCGGTTGCGCTTGGCGTTGTGGTAACGGCGCTGGTGCAGGCGATACTGGGCGGTATCGGTCTGGCAATTTCCGGTGTGCCGTACGCCACCGTCTTTACCGTTGTGATGTTGACGACCTGTCTTGCGCAACTGGGACCGTTGCTGGTGCTGATACCCAGCATCATCTGGCTTTACTGGACAGGTGATACCACGTGGGGAACGGTTCTGCTGGTGTGGAGCTGCGTGGTTGGTACGATGGACAACGTCATTCGTCCAATACTCATCCGCATGGGTGCTGACCTGCCGCTGATCCTGATCCTCTCAGGCGTTATTGGTGGATTGATTGCCTTTGGCATGATTGGCCTGTTTATTGGCCCGGTGCTTCTCGCCGTGACATGGCGTCTGTTCTCCGCCTGGGTGCATGAAGTGCCGCCACCGGGTACTGACCCGGACCTCATCCTGAATGAGCTGGAAGAGCTCGAAGATAAGAACAGTCCGTAACCGCAGTGCCGGGTAAGATATGCTTACCCGGCCCTTAACACTTAAGCAATACTTAACTATTTATTCATTGAGCACTGGTCAGACCCACCTTCCCTGCACTAAATCTGCTGCTAACCTCAAGAAATCTTTACGTCTCTTTAACTATTGAGACGAATCTGATCGACGCTAAATAACACAATGCCTAGTATTAGCACACGGTTATAAATCAACACCTTGGTTTATAAGCATGGAAATCCCCTGAGTGAAACAACGAATTGCTGTGTGTAGTCTTTGCCCATCTCCCACGATGGGCTTTTTTTTATCTTAAAAACAGCGGTTTATGAAATGTCGTGAAGCTGTTAAAGCACGACGTTTTCTCTCTCTTCAATGATAATTAGCCCCAACTCATTAACAATCTAAATAATTGATTTTACTAACTTTATAGCTAATATGTCCCATTCCAAACGGAGGGATAATAAATGGCTATACCTGTTTATTTGTGGCTGATTGATGATGCCGGAAATCAATTAAAAGGATCTGTAGACGTTCATGGTAGAGAGGGTTCGATAGAGATTGTGGAACTGATGCACAGCGTAGATTTGCCTACTGATAACCTTACAGGAAAACCCACAGCTAAGCGTATCCACTGTGACTATGCACTAATCAAAGAAGTAGACTGTTCATCCCCTTACCTCTATCAAGGTGTATCATCGGGTAAGAAATTCAAACAGGCTGTGTTAAAGTTCTATCGTATTAACTACAACGGACAAGAGGAAGAATATTTCCGCGTAACAATGGATGCTGTCAGGATTAATGAAATAGAGCCTTTTACGTTTGATATTAAAAATCCTACATTTGAAAAGCACAATCATCTTGAAGAATTCTATTTAGCCTATGAAAAGATAACATGGCACTATTTAGACGGTAATATAATACATTCTGATTTATGGGACGGTAACAAGGAGGTAGCATAATGCCTTGGGTATATAAAATAAGCTCACATAGCTTTTATCTGAATGGGACCTATCAATTTGATGCTAAATATTCAGGTAAACCCGGGTTTAAGAATGATTCAGCTAATGAGTGTGTTAAGAATAAAGGTCCCCTTCCCAGAGGGATTTACACTATCGGTCCTGCTTTCAGCCATCCGAAAACTAAAGCATGGACTATGAGGCTAACACCCTATCCTGAAAATAAAATGTGTGGGCGTGATGGTTTTTTGATACATGGTGATAACTCATCTGGACTTAGTGACGCTTCGAATGGATGTATTGTCCTGATATTACCCTATCGTAAACTCATTGATGCCAGTACAGATAAAATTTTAGTAGTGGAAGGCTGATTATGTTTAAAAAACTACTAGCGTGTATATTTATTACTGTTCCTGTGGTGTCTTCAGCAAAAGATTACGGCTGTGCCTCAATTGGTTTATCAATGGAGTCATCTTTATTTGACGCACTTTCAAAAGATTTGAAAATAGACACTTCAACTTTAGACGAGACAAAAGCAAAAGTAGAAATCATTGATGTTTCACCAATATCTAAAATCTATGCGGAATCACTAGCAAGGGTTGATTTCAATAATGCACCAGCCAAAGACAAATCAGAAGAAACCTATAACAAAATTTACTTCTCAAGCTATTATGAAAATGAGGTGAAATCTATAACTGTAAAATATACATATACAAACAAAGTAGGGAAGAAATCTGTTTTTATTGCCACAAGCCTTATGAATAAAGATGAATGCTCTATAAGGTTCAACGGGTACATTACTCTTTCAAGAGAGTTTTAAACATAAAAGCCCCATCAGGGGCTTGTTTTAACATTCTTTCCTTCAGGAACAAAGGTAACCGATCTGCTCCCGATTGATTAACACACCGCAATGCCTTCATTTGCGCGCTTAACCTGACAGCTACTGAGCATCCGCCACTCCGCAGGCAGCACCCGCGTTTCACCTGTCACATTAACCGTCACCACCTCGCGGATATCCGTCGACGATGCGCCAATCTGCAACTCAAACTCACCCGGCTCAACAATGCGTTTTCCGTCCCGACGGGTGAAGTTGAACATCTCAACTGGCAGCATAAAGGTGAGCGTGGCGGTTTCGCCCGGCGAGAGCGTGACGCGCTGGAATGCCTTTAGCTCCTGAAGTGGCCGTACCTGCGTGGCAACCTTATCCCTGACGTAAACCTGCACCACCTCGCTGCCACTGCGTTCTCCGGTATTGGTAATATCCACACTCAGCGTCACCTCACCGTCAACCGGCACGCTGGATGCCACCACTTTCGCCGTTCCCCAGTTAAACTGCGTCCAGCCAAGGCCGAAACCAAACGGATAACGAGATCCGAAATGGAACGCAAACGGCGTACCGCCACTTTTGAGCTTGTGATTGTAGTAATACGGCATTGCCCCGGCACTTTTCGGCACGCTCACTACCAGACGCCCTTGCGGTTCCGCACGCCCTGTCAGTACGTCCGCAATCGCCCAGCCCCCTTCCTGCCCTGGAGCCCAGGCCATAATGAGTGCCGCTACTTTGTCTTCCAGTCCCTGCAGGTTGTATGGCCGCCCTCCGGTCATCACGACAATCACCGGTTTGCCGTTGGCTACCAGCGCCTCCAGAAGTTGCTGCTGCACACCCGGCAGATTCAGAGAATCGGTATCAGACCCTTCCCCTACCGTGCCGCTCTGGAACAATCCGGCGAGGTCGCCAACACAAGCCACCACAACATCACTCTCTTGCGCAGCGTTAACAGCGTCGGGGATCAAATCAGTACATTGAGAAACCGGCGACTGCTGCATCGGTTTGCCGCCGCTGTCGCCCGGGAAGACCGGCGCGCCCGCCATCCGTTTTTCGATAATGTGACACCCTTTGGCGTAGCGGACCTGTGAGGCACCAAGATAATGCTCCAGCGCCGCACGCGGGGTCGTGACCTGCGAGGTCTCTTCCACCATATCGCTGATGATCAAATGCACCGGGAAACTGTAACCGCTGAGCAGCGCGAGCGGGTCGTCCGCCGTCGGCCCCACCACCGCCATGCGGGGTTTACCGCCCAGAGGCAAAATGCCGTTATTCTCAAGCAGCGTCAGCGAACGGGTCGCCACATCCCTCGCGACCTGGCGGGTGACATCATTCTGCAGATCAATGCCATGTTCATCGGCATACGGTTTCTCAAACAAACCCAAGCGGAATTTTTCAGTCAGTACGCGCCTCACGATTTCATCGACTTTGGCCATGGAGATCAGTCCACGCTCAACGGCTTCTGCCAGATGGCGCGCGCAGTCATCTTTCGGCAGTTCGACATCCAGCCCGGCGTTGAACGCCAGCGCAGCGGATTCGGCCGCGTCGTGGGAAATCCCGTGGTGCTGGTGCAGCAGGCTGACGCCGCCGTAGTCCGCGACAATAATCCCGTCGAACCCCCACTGCTCGCGCAGGACGGTGGTCAGCAGGAAGCTGTCGCTGTGCCCCGGCTGGTTATCAATATCGTGGTACGCGGGCATAACCGAACCGGCGTTTGCCAGCTTGACCGCCATTTCAAACGGCAGCAGGAAGGTGTCGTTCAGCTCGCTGAATCCGAGGTGGACCGGCGCATGGTTGCGCGCGCCTTCGCTGAACGAGTGACCCACGTAATGTTTCAGGGTCGCCAGCAGATCGCGTTTATCGCCCTGTAAGCCCTTCACGTAGGCGGTGGCCATCACCCCCACCAGCCACGGATCTTCACCAAAGGTCTCTTCGGTACGCCCCCAGCGGACATCGCGAGAGACATCCAGCACCGGCGCCAGCCCCTGCTGACAGCCAACGGACCGCGCCTCTTTACCGATCTGCTCTGCCGCGCGCTGTACCAGTTCAGGATCCCAGGTAGAGCCGTAGTTCAGCGACGACGGGAACAGCGTAGCGTCTTTGCACAGCAGCCCCACCAGGCACTCTTCATGGAACAGCGCCGGTATGCCGAGACGCGTCTCCTCCATCATCATGCGCTGCAGGCGGTTAGCGGCACGCACCCCAGTTTTCGCGTCGACGATATGGGTACCCAGTGGACGGGTGATCTGCCCGACGCCAAGCTTTAGCCGTTCACTGAGCGAAGCCTGCTCGCTCACCCCGGAGAATTCGTCACTCAGATCGCTGCGCTCACGATGGTTACCGTTTTCATCGAGGATCAGCCAGTACGCATGCATCTGGGCAAACTTCTCTTCCGGGGTCATACGTGCCAGTAAGTCGGCGACGCGCTCGTGTACTGGACGTCCCGCGTCCTTATAGATAGCTGTCATGTTTTACTCCTGTAGTGCGGAAGGGGTTGCCGGGCTGAGTTGCCCCGTGTCAGGTCTCACCTCACGTTTGCTGGCCAGCTCCCGGGCAATGGAATCCACCAGCCGGCTGTTAAGTTTGTAGATAGCAAGCAGCGCGACCATGCAGAGGAACAACGCGCAAGGGATAAGGGTGAACAGTGCATTAATGGTAGAGAGGACATGCGGTGCCTGAGTTGCCTGTCCCGGGGCGTAATCCACCATACCAAGGACCCAGCCGACGACCGCCCCACCCAGCGCCAGGCCAAATTTGATGGCAAACAGCGCGGTGGAAAAAACCAGCCCGTCCAGGCGACGACCGCTTCTGTGCTCTTCGTAGTCGACCACATCGGAGAACATGGTCCACTGGAGCGGTGTGGTGAGGTTTTGCACAAAGCTAAAGACAATATTGAGGCCAAAGATCAGCCAGACCTGCGAAGGGGGAAGGAAGAAAATCAGCGCGCCGAAGATGACGAAGGAAATAATGGTCCACTGGTAGGCCCGGACGCGGTCAAATTTGCCCAGCAACCGTTCGGATAATAATGCGCCGCTTAAGGAGGCCACCATTCCGGAAACAATAAAGGCAAAAACCAGCTCCGGACGCAACAGCACATAGTTGACGTAATACATGGTGGCGGAACCGCGCGTCACCACCGCCGTTAACAGCAAAATATTAAACACGAACACAATACGCCACTGGCTGTTTCCGGCCAGCAGTTTTAAATCGGTGAGCATGGAGCCGGAGGTATCATTGCGCGGAGAATAACGCTCGCGAGTCATCAGGAAGCAGCAGAAGAACAGGACAATCCCGAGTAGTCCCATCAGGCTCATGGCATAGAAATAGCCTTTCTGCACGTTGCCCTGTCCTAACAATGAGACCAGCGGCAGGGCAATAACCGTAACAATCAACCCACCGATAAACGACAGGCCAAAGCGCCATGACTGCAGAGAGTGACGCTCGCGCGGATCCAGCGTTAGCGCGCCGGGCATGGCGCAGTAAGGTACGTTAATCGCGGAATAAATCAGGCTTAAGATCGCGTAGGTCACGCAGGCATACGCAATTTTCGCGGTCGGTCCCACGTCCGGAACATAGAAGGTGATGAGGCAACTCACGCCAAACGGAATGGCGAACCACAGCAACCAGGGACGGAAACGACCATGACGCGTTTGCGTACGGTCGACCAGTGCACCAATGCACGGGTCGACAAACGCATCGACCACGCGTACCACTAAAAACATGGTGCCCATAATCGCGGCGGGCAACCCAAAAACGTCCGTATAGAAATAAGCAAGAAATAACGTAGCCGTTTGCCAGACCAGCGCACTGGCCATATCACCTAAGCCGTAACCTATTTTATCTTTGGTACGCAATACAGAGGAAAGTGTCATTGTTATTTGCCTTTTTATCAGGTTAAAACGTATTTCAACCAGTTGCGCATCATCGATAGGGAAATGCGCAGTAAGGCTCAAGTATTAGCAACGGTTTGCGCGCTAACAATTGTCTAAATTAACAGACAAATTATGATATTTGGTTTTTTACTTTATTTGTGATGGGGAGCAAATAAGAAGAGAAATAAAAAAGGCGAGGAATAATCTCCTCGCCTTTTCGGGTTATGGTGGTGTTACTTGTTCAGTTCTGCCAGGCTCAGCCAGGTTTGCACTACGGTGTCCGGGTTCAGGGACAGACTATCAATCCCCTCTTCCATCAGCCATGCGGCAAAGTCTTCATGGTCGGATGGACCCTGACCACAAATCCCGACGTATTTACCCTGTTTCTTCGCCGCGCGAATGGACATCGACAGCAGCGCTTTCACTGCCTCGTTACGCTCATCGAACAGCTCAGAAACCACGCCGGAGTCACGGTCCAGGCCCAGCGTCAGCTGCGTCATGTCGTTCGAGCCGATCGAGAAGCCGTCGAAGTGTTCCAGGAACTGCTCAGCCAGCAGGGCGTTGGACGGGATTTCACACATCATGATGATCTTCAGCCCGTTCTCGCCGCGCTTCAGCCCCTGACGCGCCAGCTCGTCCACAACGGCTTTCGCCTGATCCACCGTACGCACAAACGGGATCATGATTTCGACGTTGGTCAGTCCCATGTCGTTGCGCACGCGTTTCACCGCTTCACACTCCAGCGCGAAGCAGTCGCGGAAGCTTTCGGACACATAACGTCCAGCCCCACGGAAGCCCAGCATTGGGTTCTCTTCTTCCGGCTCGTAGCGCTCGCCGCCCACCAGGTTGGCGTATTCGTTAGACTTAAAGTCAGACAGACGCACAATCACGCGTTTCGGGTAGAAGGCAGCACCCAGGGTGGCAATCCCTTCAGTCAGACGGCCGACGTAGAACTCTTTCGGTGAGTCGTAGCCTTTCATCATCTCGCGGATTTCGTTCTGCAGTTTCGGGTCCTGATCATCAAACTCCAGCAGTGCACGCGGGTGAACGCCGATCATACGGTTGATGATAAATTCGAGACGTGCCAGGCCCACACCTTCGTTCGGAAGGCAGGCGAAGTCAAACGCGCGGTCCGGGTTACCGACGTTCATCATGATCTTCAGCGGCAGGTCCGGCATGGTTTCAACACTGGAACTTTTCACGCTGAAGTCGAGGATATCGGCATACACATAGCCGGTATCGCCTTCGGCGCAGGAGACAGTCACATTCTGTCCGTCTTTCATGCGCTCAGTGGCATCACCGCAGCCGACAACCGCAGGAATGCCCAGCTCGCGGGCAATGATCGCCGCGTGACAGGTACGACCGCCACGGTTAGTGACGATAGCCGCCGCTTTCTTCATGATCGGTTCCCAGTCCGGGTCGGTCATGTCGGTCACCAACACGTCGCCTGGCTCAATACGGTTCATCTCGCTGATGTCGTGGATCACTTTGACCGGACCAGCACCGATGCGGTGACCGATAGCACGACCTTCCGCAACGATTTTACCCTGCGCGTGCAGCGTATAACGCTCCATGACCTGGCCGCGAGAGCGGACGGTTTCCGGACGCGCCTGCACGATAAACAGCTTGCCGGTGTTCCCGTCTTTCGCCCATTCGATGTCCATTGGACGACCGTAGTGTTTTTCAATCTGTACCGCCTGCTTCGCCAGTTCCTGTACTTCAGCGTCAGTCAGGGAGAAGCGGTCACGCTGCTCCTGCGGTACATCTTCAATTTTAACCTGCTTGCCATGCTCCTGGGTTGGGGCATAGATCATGCGGATTTTTTTCGAGCCCATAGTGCGGCGCACCACCGCCGGGCGGCCAGCAGCCAGCGTTGGTTTGTGGACATAGAATTCATCAGGGTTGACCGCCCCCTGAACCACCATCTCACCCAGACCCCACGCGGAGGTGATAAACACCACCTGGTCGAAGCCGGATTCGGTATCAATGGAGAACATCACGCCGGATGAGCCCACGTCCGAGCGCACCATACGCTGTACACCTGCGGAAAGTGCTACGCCGCGATGGTCATAGCCCTGGTGCACGCGATAAGAGATGGCACGGTCGTTGAACAGGGAAGCGAACACGTGTTTCACCGCCACCAGCACGGCATCGTATCCCTGCACGTTCAGGAAGGTTTCCTGCTGCCCGGCAAACGAGGCGTCTGGCATATCTTCTGCGGTTGCAGAAGAACGCACGGCAAAGGAGGCCTGCGCATCGTCAGCAGAGAGCTGGTTGTACGCATCGTGAATGGCTTTTTCCAGTTCCGGCTGGAAAGGTGTGTCGATAATCCACTGGCGGATTTGTGACCCGGCTTTGGCAAGCTCGGTAACGTCATCAATATCCGTTTTATCCAGCAGGTCGTAAATGCGCTGGTTCACGCCGCTCTGGTCTAAAAACAGGTTAAACGCATCGGCAGTTGTGGCAAACCCGTTTGGTACGGAGACACCCATACCCGACAGATTTGTAATCATTTCACCCAGGGAGGCATTTTTGCCCCCAACTCTGTCTACATCATTCATGCCGAGTTGGTTATACCAAAGCACCAGCGGTGACGAGCCATTGTTGGACATCGAAACAATCCTTTTGTGATATTTGATCGGAGTAAGTAACACCTGACTACGTATTTATAGTGGCATATTTATTAGCGCTAAAAAAACGGTGAATCGTGTAAGCAATTTAAATTTTCAACTTTTCGGATACTTTCCCATCACCCACGAACCCGATGATTCCTATATATTCAGCCAGAAACCACAAAAATAAAGTCGCTATTTGAAAAATGAAATCCACTTTTCAGGAAAATCAAAAACATCGTTTCATTTATAATTAAGATAAGTTCTTTGCTGTGTAATTTACTTTTTTAATTTATGCTTTCAGGCAATTAGGTATGATATTCAGGGTGAGTAAAATGGATAATGCTGTCGATCGCCACGTTTTTTATATTTCTGATGGTACGGCGATCACCGCCGAGGTGCTGGGCCATGCGGTGATGTCGCAGTTTCCCGTTTCGATTAACAGCATCACGCTGCCGTTTGTCGAAAATGAGAGCCGCGCCAAAGCGGTGAAGGACCAGATTGATGCCATCTACCAGCAGACCGGCGTCCGCCCGCTGGTGTTCTACTCGATCGTGATCCCCGAGATTCGCTCCATCATTCTGCAAAGTGAAGGCTTCTGTCAGGATATCGTCCAGGCGCTGGTGGCTCCGCTGCAAAGCGAGCTTAAGCTTGACCCGACCCCGATCGCTCATCGTACCCACGGGCTAAACCCCGGCAATCTGACCAAGTACGATGCGCGTATCGCTGCCATTGATTACACCCTGGCACATGACGACGGTATCTCGCTGCGTAATCTTGACCAGGCGCAGGTGATCCTGCTTGGCGTATCGCGCTGCGGCAAAACGCCAACCAGCCTCTATCTGGCGATGCAGTTTGGTATTCGTGCCGCAAACTACCCCTTTATTGCTGACGACATGGATAACCTGGTGCTACCTGCCGCCCTTAAGCCTCTGCAACATAAGTTGTTCGGCCTGACGATCAACCCGGAACGCCTTGCCGCCATCCGCGAAGAACGCCGCGAGAACAGCCGCTACGCCTCCATGCGCCAGTGCCGGATGGAGGTCTCCGAAGTGGAAGCGCTGTACCGCAAAAACCAGATCCCGTGGCTGAACAGCACCAACTATTCGGTTGAAGAAATTGCCACCAAAATTCTCGACATCATGGGGCTTAATCGTCGCATGTACTAATATGCTAGTACATTAGCTCAGATTCAGGTATCATCATCGGCAACCACGGGGCGGTGTCGCCCCGAACTTGAAATCAGCAGGGATTGGTTTAAGGTGATGCCCATCACTTCCCGGTAGTCTGCCGATGAAGCAAAAATTTTCTGAGACATTCCATGAATAAAACCGACGAACTCCGCACTGCGCGCATCGACAGCCTGGTTACCCCAGCTGAACTGGCACTGCGGCATCCTGTTTCCGCCACCGTTGCGGAACATGTCACGGCTTCCCGCCGGCGCATTGAAAAAATCCTGAATGGTGAAGACAAACGTCTTCTGGTAGTGATTGGGCCTTGCTCCATCCACGATCTGGATGCCGCAATGGATTATGCCAAACGACTTCAGGGGCTGCGGGACAAATACCAGCATCGCCTTGAGATCGTGATGCGAACCTACTTTGAAAAACCGCGGACCGTAGTGGGCTGGAAAGGCCTGATTTCCGATCCTGATCTGAACGGTAGCTACCGCGTGAACCACGGTATTGAGCTGGCGCGCAAACTGCTCCTGCAGGTCAATGAACTGGGCGTACCAACGGCGACCGAATTTCTCGATATGGTGACCGGGCAGTTTATCGCCGATCTCATCAGCTGGGGCGCAATTGGCGCACGTACCACCGAAAGCCAAATCCACCGCGAGATGGCCTCCGCCCTCTCCTGTCCGGTCGGCTTTAAAAACGGAACTGACGGTAACACCCGTATCGCGGTAGATGCGATCCGCGCTGCCCGTGCCAGCCATATGTTCCTGTCGCCGGATAAGAGCGGTCACATGACCATCTACCAGACCAGCGGTAACCCGTACGGGCATATCATTATGCGTGGTGGGAAGAAACCCAACTATCATGCGGAAGATATTGCGGCCGCCTGTGAAACGCTGGCAGAGTTCGACCTGCCGGAACATCTGGTGGTGGATTTCAGCCACGGTAACTGTCAGAAACAGCATCGCCGCCAGCTGGATGTGTGCGATGAAGTTTGCCAGCAGATCCGCAGCGGCTCAACCGCCATCGCGGGGATTATGGCCGAAAGTTTCATCAAGGAAGGCACGCAGAAGATCGTTGCCGGACAGCAGATGGTGTACGGACAGTCGATCACCGACCCGTGCCTGAGCTGGGAAGACAGCGAACTGCTGCTGGAGAAACTGGCTTCTGCGGTAGATACGCGCTTCTAAAATCCAGCCCTTCTCCTTCTCCCTCTCCCAAAGGGAGAGGGGCGGGGTGAGGGCATCAAGCTGCACTTCACCCCCAAATTTGATCCTCTCACCCTTTTTTCACAAAAACGCTTGCTGTGAATTTACAGTTTATTGATAATGATTATCATTGTTACATTGATTGTCATTTATAAACATTATGTCACGTACGGATAACAACGCGGCAACGCCAGAAAAAACACACACAGCCCCTGCCTCCACCGAGCGTCGGATTGACAGCAAAGCCCTGCTCGGCGATGAGGGGCGGGTGATTATCGAGCATGACGGTCAGCACTACCTGCTACGCCAGACCCATGCCGGAAAACTGATCCTGACTAAATAAACAACACGATAACTTCGCCAGCCACCCAGGTGTTCCCCAGGCAGCCAGCGCTTTCGATTCTTAATGGAGAGTTGCTATGCCATACCTGCATTCCGCGTCTTTACGCCCGTCAATTCTGGCTTTGGCAGTCGTCAGTACCCTGCCGGGCGTCGCGTTTGCTGCCGCAGATGATATTACCGTCACCGCCACGGGCAACGCCCGCAGCGCCTTTGAAGCTCCGATGATGGTGAGCGTGATTGACGCCAGCGCGCCGGAGAAACAAACCGCCAGCTCTGCTGCCGACCTGCTGCGTAACGTTCCTGGTCTCACACTGGACGGTACCGGGCGCACCAACGGGCAGGACGTGAACCTGCGCGGCTATGACCGCCGCGGCGTGCTGGTGCTGGTTGACGGCGTGCGCCAGGGAACCGATACCGGCCACCTGAACAGCACCTTCCTCGATCCGTCGCTGATTAAACGTGTTGAAGTGGTTCGCGGACCATCCGCCCTGCTCTACGGAAGTGGTGCGCTGGGCGGCGTGATCTCCTATGATACTGCCGACGCCAAAGACCTGCTGGAGCCGGGAAAAAACAGCGGCTACCGCGTATTTGCTACGGGTGCAACGGGCGATCATAGCCTCGGAATGGGGGCCAGCGCGTATGGCCGCACCGACACACTGGACGGTCTGGTCTCCTGGTCGAGCCGTGACCGGGGTGACATTCGTCAGAGCAACGGGACAGCAGCGCCAAATGATGAATCCATTAACAACATGCTGGCAAAAGGTCGATGGAAAATCGACCCGGCGCAGACCCTGAGCGGCTCCCTGCGCTACTATAACAACGACGCACAGGAACCCAAAAATCCGCAAACCATTAAAGCGGATGCCTCCAGCAACCCCATGACTGACCGTTCCACCATCCAGCGTGACGCTCAGTTGGGCTACAACATCGCGCCGGAAGGCAATGACTGGCTGAACGCCGATGCCAAAATCTACTGGTCTGAAGCGCGCATTAACGCCCAGAACATCAACGGCAGCGGTGAATTCCGCAAGCAAACCACGAGAGGTGGGAAGGTGGAAAACCGCACCCGACTGTTTAGCGACTCCTTTGCCTCACACCTCCTGACCTACGGCGGAGAATATTACCGCCAGGAGCAAAGCCCGGGCGGTGCGACGACCGGTTTCCCGGACGCAAAAATCGACTTCAGCTCCGGTTGGCTGCAGGATGAAATTACCCTGCGCGATCTGCCCATCACCCTTCTGGGGGGGACGCGTTATGACAACTATCGCGGCAGCAGTGATGGTTATGACGATGTGGATGCCGATAAGTGGTCATCCCGCGCCGGCTTAACCGTCAGCCCAGCCGACTGGCTGATGCTGTTCGGCTCTTACGCGCAGGCCTTCCGCGCGCCGACCATGGGTGAAATGTATAACGATGCGAAGCACTTCTCGATAGGCCGCTTCTATACCAACTACTGGGTGCCAAACCCGAACCTGCGTCCGGAGACCAATGAAACTCAGGAGTTCGGTTTTGGTCTGCGCTTTGACGATCTGATGCTGGCGAACGATGCGCTGGAGTTCAAAGCGAGCTATTTCGATACGAAAGCCAAAGACTACATCTCCACTACCGTCGATTTCGCGGCGGCGACCACCATGTCCTATAACGTTCCCAATGCCAAAATCTGGGGCTGGGACGTCATGGCGAAATACTCCGCCGAGATCTTCAACCTTGACCTGGCCTATAACCGCACGCGCGGGAAAGATACCGACACGGGAGAGTACATCTCCAGCATTAACCCGGACACCGTCACCAGCAAGCTGGATATCCCGGTAGCGCAAAGCGGTTTCTCCGTGGGCTGGATAGGTACCTTTGTTGACCGTTCAACGCACATCAGCAGCAGTTACAAAAAGCAGCCTGGCTACGCGGTCAACGATTTCTACGTCAGCTATCAGGGTCAGGCACAACTGAAAGGCATCACAACGACGGTGGTGCTGGGTAACGCCTTCGACAAAGAATACTGGTCACCGCAGGGTATTCCGCAGGACGGTCGCAACGGCAAGATTTTCGTAAGCTATCAGTGGTAACCCCCTCGCCCCGGTTCACCGGGGCATCCATGAAGAAGGACGAAACAATGAATCACTACACACGCTGGCTTGAGCTAAAAGAAGAAAACCCGGGTAAGTACGCGCGTGACATCGCAGGTTTAATGAACATCAGTGAAGCTGAACTGACCTTTGCCCGCGTCGGTCACGATACCTGGCGCCTGAACGGTGAGATCCGCGATATCCTTGGCGCGCTGGAAGCCGTGGGCGAAACCAAATGCATTTGCCGCAATGACCATGCCGTTCACGAGCAGGTAGGGACCTTCACCAATCAGCATCTCCACGGTCACGCCGGGCTGGTACTGAACCCACGCGGACTGGATCTGCGTCTGTTCCTCAATCAGTGGGCGAGCGTTTTTCACATCAGTGAAGCTACCGCGCGCGGCGAGCGTCAGAGCATCCAGTTCTTCGACCATCAGGGTGATGCGCTGCTGAAGGTCTACGCCACCGATAGCACCGACGTATCCGCCTGGAGCGACGTACTGCGCCGCTTTATCTTTGCCGATAATCCACCGCTGGCGTTAAAGGTGGCCGATGTCCCGGTTCACGCAGAAAACGCGCAAGCCGCGCTCGTGGACACAGAGTGGCGCGCCATGACCGACGTGCACCAGTTCTTCGGCCTGCTGAAGCGCCACAATCTCAGCCGCCAGCAGGCGTTTAACCTGGTGGGTGACGATCTGGCCTGCAGGGTAGAGAACTCCGCGCTGGCGCAGCTGCTGGAGACGGCGCGCCAGGACGGCAACGAAATAATGGTGTTTGTCGGCAACCGCGGCTGCGTGCAGATCTTCACCGGCGCGGTGGAAAAGCTGGTGCCGATGAAAGGCTGGCTCAACATCTTTAACCCGACCTTTACCCTGCATCTGCTTGAAGAAGCCATTGCGGAAACGTGGGTCACGCGCAAACCGACGGCTGACGGGCATGTCACTAGCCTGGAGCTGTTTGCCGCCGACGGCACGCAAATCGCTCAGCTGTATGGTCAGCGTACCGAAGGCGAGCCGGAACAGAGCCAATGGCGTAGCCAGATTGACGCCTTAACGGCGAAAGGGTTGGCCGCATGAAAAAATGGCTCGCCGTTCTCAGCGCCCTGCCCCTGATGGCGTTTGCCGCCACGCAGGAGAAAATCGTTACGCTTGGCGGCGACGTGACGGAAATTGTCTTTGCCCTTGGCGCACAGTCGTCTCTGGTGGCTCGCGACAGTACCAGTCAGTGGCCACAGGCAGCAAACGATCTGCCTGACGTGGGATATTTGCGCCAGCTGAATGCGGAAGGCATTTTGTCCATGCGTCCCACCCTGGTGCTGGCAAGCGCCCAGGCGCAACCGTCTCTGGCATTAAAACAGGTTGAGCAAAGCCATATCAGGGTCGTCACTGTTCCGGCAAGTAACGCGCTGGGCGTCATTGATGAAAAGGTGCGGGTCATCGCGCAAGCGACACATCGCGAGGTTGAGGGAGAAATCCTGCGTAACACGTTACGTCAGGCCCTGACCGCCCTGCCCGCCTCGCCACTCAACAAGCGGGTGCTGTTTATCCTCAACCATGGAGGGATGACCGCAATGGCTGCCGGACAACAGACCGCAGCGGATGCCGCCATTCAGGCGGCGGGGCTTAGAAATGCGATGCAAGGTTTTACCCGCTATCAACCGCTGTCACAGGAGGGCGTGATTGCCAGCCAGCCCGACCTGGTGGTGATTTCTCAGGAGGGTATCAACGCGCTGGGCGGTGAAGACAATCTCTGGAAACTGCCGGGTCTGGCGCAAACGCCGGCGGGACGCAACAAGCAGCTGCTGGCAATTGATGATATGGCGCTTCTGGGCTTTGGCGTGCGAACGCCGCAGGCAATTCAGCAGTTGCGCGTCAGAGCGGAGCAACTACCCTGATGTCCCGACGGATCACCTTGTCACTGTGGATACTGACCGCACTCCTCACGACGATGACGATCGTGGCGACCGGTTTTGGCGCGTTGCATCTACCGGTCAGCCTGCTGTGGAACGGCAGCGATGATGCGCTGCGTCAGATCTGGCTGACCATACGCCTGCCCCGAGTGCTGTTGGCGCTGGTTATTGGGGGTTCACTGGCGCTGGCAGGCTGTGTAATGCAGGGGTTATTTCGTAACCCGCTGGCAGATCCGGGCCTGCTCGGGATCAGCAGCGGTGCGGCGCTTGCCGTTGCGTTATGGGTGGTTATTCCGCTCTCGTTACCTGCACTGGTCATGCTTTATGCCCCGATGATCGCGGCCTTTTTCGGCGCGCTGTCTGCCACTTTCGTGATTTTCCTTCTCAGCCAGCAGCGTAACAGCTCGCTCTCCCGGTTGTTGCTAGTAGGTATCGCCATTAATGCCCTGTGCGGGGCAGCCGTCGGTGTGCTGTCATGGCTCAGTAATGATGCACAGCTTCGCCAGCTTTCACTTTGGGGTATGGGCAGCCTCGGCCAGGCACAATGGTCAACATTGCTGGCCGTCACCTCGCTGATGATGCCCACTCTTCTGGTGATATGGCGTCTTGCCAGCGCGCTCAATTTACTGCAATTAGGTGAAGAAGAAGCGCACTATCTCGGTGTGGAGGTTGCGGTTGTGCAGCGGATCCTGCTGCTGTGTAGCGCCTTGCTGGTCGCCGCTGCGGTAGCGGTCAGTGGCGTTATCGGTTTTGTCGGTCTTGTGGTCCCCCACCTGATGCGCATGTGGCTCGGGGCAGATCACCGGGCGGTGATCCCCGGATCTGTACTCGCCGGCGCGGCACTGCTGCTGATTGCGGATACGGTGGCTCGTACCCTGGTCGCCCCGGCGGAAATGCCGGTTGGTTTGCTGACCAGCCTTCTCGGCGCGCCGTGGTTTCTGTGGCTGATCTTTCGTCGTGGAGGCGAGCATGGCTGAACGCTATTGTGCAGAAAAAATAGATTTCCACACCGGACACCGGACGCTTATAAACGAGGTATCCTTGGATTTATCCATGGGTGAAATGGTGGCGTTAATTGGCCCGAATGGCGCCGGAAAATCGACGTTACTGCGGCTGCTCACGGGCTATTTAAACCCTACTGGCGGGCAGTGCAACCTGGCAGATATCCCCCTCAATGCCTGGCAGCCGGAAAGACTCGCTCGCCGCCGGGCGGTGATGCGCCAGAACACGCAGCTCGGCTTCGACTGGCCTGTGGAGGCGGTAGTCGGCATGGGCCGCGCTCCCTGGACTCGCTACCCCGAACCCGCAGTTGTTCAGGAGGTGATGCAGATTACCGGATGTTTACCGCTGGCGGGCAGGCAGTTTGCCGCACTCTCCGGTGGGGAACAGCAGCGGATCCAGCTTGCGCGGGCGCTGGCGCAGCTGTGGCACGAGGGTGCGCCGCGCGGCTGGCTGTTCCTTGATGAACCCACGTCTGCGCTGGATCTCTATCACCAGCAACATCTGCTGCGCCTGCTGAAATCCCTGACCCATCAGGGAGATCTCCACGTCTGCGTCGTGCTGCACGATCTTAATCTGGCGGCGCTGTGGGCGGATCGGATCCTGCTGTTACACAATGGCAGATTGGTCTGCGAAGGCGTACCTGAAGCTGTTTTGCAGGCTGATGCGCTGGCACACTGGTACGGGGCAGAAGTGCTCGTCGGCAGACATCCAGATTACGCCACGCCGCAGGTGTTTCTCGCCCCCTGACCAGGCTGATAAAAATCCTTCAGTGTTTCCAGCAGGGCACGCGCCGCTTTTGAAAGCTGCGTGTGCCCTGGATGGATCACGCCAATGCATTTTTCAATAAGCGGGTTATCCAGTGGAATACAGACCGCGCCTAACGCTGCCATCTGCGTTTCGCACAATGCCGGAACAGCGCTGCCGCCCAATCCACTGGCGACCATCCGCCCCACCGTCACCAGTTGATGACTCTCCAGCGCCACATCCAGTTTTCTGCCGCTTCGGGCCAGCTCCTCTTCCATCATCAGACGTACCGCTGAGGGCCGCTGCAGGGTGATGAAATCCAGCGTCAGCAGCTCTTCCCATGACAAGCGTTTTTTACCGGCAAGAGAGGAATCTTTCGGCACAATGGCGACAAATCTGTCGAGACCCAGGGGCGTAAACAGCAGGTTATGCGTGGGTGCCGGCTCAAACGCGATCCCCATCTCCACCCGCCCTTCCCGAACCATCTCGATCACGTGTTCGTTGATGACATCATGCACGGTGACGTTGATCCCGGCGTGGCGATCGCGAAAGGCTTTGAGTACCTCCGGTAAGACATTCGCGGCAAACGACGGCATGGCCGCGACCGAGATTTTGCCACGCTGTAGCGTAAAACACTGATGCATCGCCTCTTCGACGTTATCCCAGTCGGCAAGCAGTTGCCGCGCCATGGGCAAAAACGTCTCCCCTTCCTGTGTCAACGCCACTTTACGCGTGCTCCGCTGCAGCAGCGGCCCTCCCAGCACATCCTCAAGACCTTTAATCGTCAGGCTCAGTGCTGGCTGAGAGAGATTTAGCCGTTCGCTGGCGTGCGCGAAATTCAGAGTGTGAGCTACCGCTAAAAACGCGCGTAACTGTTTGACACTCATTCTCATTTTTCACCCTGTTAACTAATTGAAAAAATTTAGTTAACAGTAAATTAATAAAAAAACCAAATGAGTGAGTCACAAATTCAAAATTAACAAATGAGTCACCGCCCCTAATGATACCGGCACGGACAACGGGAGAGATGACGATGGCGGGACTGGATAAACGCGTCAGTAGCTATGCGCAAGCGCTGGATGGGCTGACGAACGGAATGACCTTGCTGGCAGGCGGTTTCGGCTTGTGTGGCATCCCAGAGAACCTGATTGCAGAAGTCAGACGCCGTCAGGTGAACGATCTGACGGTGGTTTCAAACAACTGCGGCGTGGATGGTTTCGGCCTCGGAATACTGCTTGAGACGCGGCAGGTACGCAAGGTGGTGGCGTCTTACGTGGGTGAGAACGCGCTATTCGAGCAACAGGTATTGAGCGGTGAGCTGGAGATTGAACTCACGCCTCAGGGCACGCTGGCGGAAAAGGTGCGCGCGGGCGGCGCGGGCATTCCGGCATTTTACACCGCCACCGGCTATGGCACTCCCGTTGCGACTGGCAAGGAAATTCGTCAGTTTGCGGGGAAACACTACATCCTCGAAGAGGCCATTACGGGTGATTTCGCGCTTATCAAAGGCTGGAAAGCAGACTGGTACGGCAACGTTATCTATCGCCATACCGCGCAAAACTTTAATCCGCTGATGGCCACGGCGGGCCGGATAACCGTTGTAGAGGTGGAAGAAATTGTGCCACCGGGTGAACTGCCACCGTCTGCCATTCACACCCCGGGAATTTACGTCGACAGAGTGATTGTCGGCCAGTTTGAAAAACGCATTGAACAGCGCACGCTGCGCGCGGAAGGAGTCTGACAATGTTGACCCGTGAACAGATGGCAATGCGCGTCGCTCGCGAGTTGCACGACGGTTACTACGTCAACCTGGGGATCGGCATCCCTACCCTGGTGGCGAACTACATTCCGCCGGGGATGGATGTGATGCTTCAGTCGGAAAACGGTCTGCTGGGAATGGGGGAATTTCCGGATGAACGGAACCTCGACGCCGACATGATTAACGCCGGTAAACAGACGGTAACCGCGCGGATCGGTGCTGCCATTTTCGACTCGGCTCAGTCGTTTGCCATGATCCGCGGCGGTCATGTCGACCTGACCGTATTGGGTGCGTTTGAAGTGGACGTCGAAGGGAATATCGCCTCGTGGATGATCCCCGGGAAGATGGTGAAAGGGATGGGGGGAGCAATGGATCTCGTTGCCGGGGCACAGAACATCATAGTGGTGATGACTCACGCCTCAAAAAGTGGTGAATCAAAACTGCTCCCCCGCTGCACGCTGCCTCTCACGGGCGTGGGCTGCATCCGTCGGGTCTTAACCGACCTCGCGTTACTGGAGATCAAGGACGGCACGTTCATTCTTCGGGAATACGCTCCGGGGGTGAGTATCGACGAGATCGTGGCGAAAACGGCCGGGAAAATAACAGTGGCGGACGACGTTCGCGAGATGCGCTTCAGCTGAGGACTCAACATGAAAAACGTCATGATTGTCGGGGCAGCACGAACCCCTGTGGGTGGTTTTCGCGGCTCGCTCGCCTCCCTTTCTGCAGTTGAACTGGGTGCAGTAGCGGTACAACACCTGCTTGCGACCAGCGGTTTGCATGCAGATCAAATAGACGAGTTGCTCTTCGGTCAAGTGCTGACGGCAGGTTGTGGACAAAACCCCGCGCGCCAGACGGCAATCCGCGCCGGGTTACCTGTCAAAACGCCCGCGACAACGGTCAATCTGGTGTGTGGTGCGGGCTTAAAAGCGGTGCAACTGGCCGCGCAGGCGATCCGCTGTGGCGATGCCGACGTGGTTATCGCGGGCGGTCAGGAGAGCATGAGCAACGCGCCTTATCTGCTGGACGGTGCGCGATCAGGATTGCGTTTTGGTCATACGGGCCTGCAGGACAGCATGATTACCGACGGGCTATGGGATGCGTTCAACGATTACCACATGGGGATCACCGCAGAAAACATCGCCCGACAGTACGGCATTTCTCGTGAGCAGCAGGATGCCTTTGCCGCCCGGTCGCAGCAAAAAGCTGCATCCGCGGCTGAATCCGGTCGATTCGACGCCGAGATAGTGCCAGTGACGGTGAAACAGGGTAAAAAGCCGCCCCTGATCATCAGCCGTGATGAACAGCCCCGGCCGGGAACCACCGCAGAACAGCTCGCGCAACTGCGCCCCGCGTTTTTACACGAGGAAGGCACGGTCACGGCGGGTAATGCCTCAACGCTCAATGATGGTGCCGCCGCGGTGCTGTTGATGAGCGAGGAAAAAGCGCGGGAAAGCGGTTTGCCGATCCTGGGCCGCATCGCGAGTTACGCCGTGACGGGCGTCGACCCATCCGTGATGGGAATTGGTCCGGTCAGTGCCTGTCAGACGGCTCTGGCGCGGGCTGGCTGGACGCTCGATGACGTGGATCTCATTGAAGCCAATGAAGCCTTTGCGGCGCAAGCGCTGGCGGTGGGCAAGCTGCTCGGCTGGGATGAGTCCAGGGTGAACGTCAACGGTGGCGCGATTGCGCTGGGTCATCCGATTGGTGCATCCGGCTGCCGCATTCTCGTCACGCTGCTGTACGAAATGCAGCGTCGGGAGGTTAAAAAAGGGCTCGTCACCCTGTGCGTAGGCGGCGGACAAGGTATCGCTCTGACCGTCGAGCGTTAAACATCTCGTTGGTACCCGAATATAACAATGATAGTGAGGAGTCGTAATGAGTGTGTTAATTGCCCTGGCGGCACTGGCATTGCTGATGCTGGCGGCCTATCGCGGATATAGCGTTATTTTGTTTGCGCCGATTGCGGCGCTGGGTGCAGTGTTGCTGACCGACCCGGGGGCTGTCGGACCGACGTTTACCGGTCTGTTTATGGAAAAAATGGTGGGCTTCGTCAAGCTCTACTTCCCGGTGTTTCTGCTGGGTGCCGTTTTTGGCAAGCTGATTGAGCTTTCCGGTTTCTCACGATCGATCGTCGCCTCCGCCATTCGGATCCTCGGTCGTCGCCACGCGATACCGGTCATTGTTCTGGTCTGTGCACTGTTAACCTATGGCGGTGTTTCGCTGTTCGTGGTGGCGTTTGCGGTCTATCCGTTTGCCGCCGAACTGTTCCGCCAGAGCGGTATCCCCAAACGGCTGATCCCGGCCACCGTGGCGCTGGGGGCATTTTCGTTTACCATGGACGCCCTGCCCGGCACGCCTCAAATCCAGAACATTATCCCCACCAGCTTCTTTGGTACTAACGCCTGGGCCGCGCCGTGGCTTGGGGTGATCGGTTCCCTGTTTATTATCTGTTTTGGCCTGCTCTGGCTGGAGCGTCAGCGCCGTAAAGCACTCAATAACAATGAAGGTTACGGCTCGGATCTCAAAAATGAACCAGAAACGCCGGACAACATAAATCTGCCACATCCGCTGATTGCTATCTCCCCTTTGCTGCTGGTGGGTATCCTCAACCTGCTGTTTACCCGCTGGATCCCTGGCTGGTACGGTACGAGCCATGAGCTCACCCTGCCAGGTCTGGCGAAACCGATTGTGACCGAGGTGAGTAAAATCACCGCCATCTGGGCCGTGGAGGCGGCGCTGATCTCCGGCATCATGCTGGTGCTGATTTTTGGTTTTCGCAATATCCGCGGGCGTCTGGCTGAAGGCAGCCGGACGGCGGTCAGCGGCGCCATTCTGGCAGCGATGAATACGGCCTCTGAATATGGTTTCGGGGCCGTTATTGCTGCACTGCCTGGTTTTCTGGTGCTGTCAAAAGGGCTGGCCGCGATCCCAAACCCGCTGTTAAACGAAGCGATCAGCGTGACCGTCCTCGCCGGGATCACCGGTTCCGCCTCCGGGGGGATGAGCATTGCACTCGCGGCAATGTCTGACAGCTTTATTGCCGCTGCGCACGCCGCCAATATTCCTCTGGAAGTTCTGCACCGCGTGGCCTCGATGGCAAGCGGTGGTATGGACACGCTTCCCCACAATGGCGCGGTGATTACCTTGCTGGCAATCACCGGCCTGAGTCATCGTCAGGCCTATGGCGGTATTTTCGCCATCACCCTCATAAAAAGTCTGGCAGTGCTTTTTGTCATTGCCGTGTTCTATCTGACCGGCATTGTTTAAGGAGAGAAAAATGAATCTGAAGGGTAAAACCGCTCTGGTGACCGGTTCGACAAGCGGTATTGGACTTGGGATCGCCCGCGTGCTGGCGAAGGCCGGGGCGCAGCTGATCCTCAACGGTTTCGGCGACAGCGAATCAGCAAGAGAAGAGATTGCGCAACTCGGCAAAAAGCCGGGCTATCACGATGCAGACCTGCGTGACGTACTGCAAATTGAAGCCATGATGCGCTACGTCGAATCGCAGTTTGGTAGTGTGGATATTCTGATTAACAATGCCGGAATACAGCATGTGGCCCCGGTTGAGGCATTTCCGGTAGAGAAATGGAACGACATTATCGCGCTGAATCTCTCTTCGGTGTTTCACACCAGCCGGCTGGCACTGCCTGCCATGCGCGAGAAAAACTGGGGCCGCATCATTAACATTGCCTCCGTTCATGGGCTAGTCGCGTCAAAAGAAAAGTCGGCCTATGTCGCCGCCAAGCATGGCGTGGTGGGCTTTACGAAATCCCTGGCGCTCGAAACCGCCCGCACGGGGATTACCGCCAATACGATCTGCCCGGGCTGGGTACTGACTCCTCTGGTACAACAGCAAATCGACAAACGCATTGCCGATGGCGTCGCACCAGACCAGGCACGAGACCAGCTTCTGGCGGAGAAACAGCCTTCAGGTGAGTTTGTCACCCCGGAACAGTTGGGCGAACTGGCGCTATTTTTGTGCAGCGACAGCGCCGTAAATGTCCGGGGCGTCGCATGGAACATGGATGGTGGGTGGGTCGCACAGTGACGGGTAAGCCGGGTGAGCGTCGCGTCACCCGGCAAAATGACTAACTTGAGCAGCTTACCTCCAGCCGCTTGCCCCAGTCAGGCGGGCGGCTGACGTAATCGTCATCCCTGTCGGCAAACGGCGTGCGTAACGCCACATGCAGACGGTGTAACTCGTCATACTCACCCTGCTCTGCCTGCTCAATCGCCCGTTGGGCCAGCCAGTTGCGTAACACCATCGCCGGGTTCGCCGCGTTCATCTGCGCGTGCCGGGTGGTATCGTCAACCTGCTCTTGCTGCAACCGCGTGCGGTACCGGGCAAACCAGTCGTCAAACGCCTGCCTGTCGATAAACTCGTCCCGCAACGGTGAGGCGGCACTGTGCTGCTCCGTCTGGCCCAGCATCCGGAAAGTGCGGGTGTAATCGCTGCCTTCACGCGCCATCAGGGCAAACAGGTCATTGAGGATCTCGTTATCCCCCCTTTCCTGGGTCATCAGCCCCAGCTTGTTGCGCATCAACATGCCGTATTCACGCAGCAAAATATCCTGATAGCTATCGAGCGCGTCATTCAGGGCATCAACGTCGATAAACGGTGACAGCGTTTGCGCAAGACGTTGCAGGTTCCACAATCCAACCGCAGGCTGATTGTCAAAGCTGTAACGGCCCTGATAATCGGAGTGATTACAGATATATCCCGGCTGATAATCATCCAGGAACCCAAACGGACCGTAATCAAAGGTCAACCCCAGGAGCGACATGTTGTCCGTATTCATGACGCCGTGGGCGAATCCTACCGTTTGCCAGCGCGCGATCATTGATGCAGTACGGGCAATCACATCCCGGAACCAGAGAACGTATTTATCATCCTCATCCTGCAAATGTGGCCAGTGATGAGCGATAGCGTAGTCTGCAAGCTGACGCACCTTTTCCGTCTCGCGGCGATAGTAAAAGTGCTCAAAATGGCCAAAGCGCAAATGACTTTGCGCAATGCGCATCAGCATCGCCCCTTTTTCCATCGTTTCGCGCGCAACCGGCGTGTCGCTGGTGACAATCGACAGCGCACGGGTGGTCGGGATCCCCAGCGCATGCATCGCTTCAGATGCCAGGCATTCACGAATCGTTGAACGTAATACCGCACGCCCATCCCCCATCCGCGAGTAAGGGGTAAGGCCTGCGCCTTTCAGGTGCCAGTCAACCGTCTCCCCGTTGGGAAGCTGTTGTTCACCAAGCAGGATCCCCCTGCCGTCGCCCAGTTGCCCCGCCCAGACGCCAAACTGGTGTCCACTATAGACCTGAGCCAGGGGTTGCATGCCTGCGAGGAGCTTTTCGCCCCCCCAGACGCCAGCGCCGTCTGAAGGCTGAAACATGGCAGGTGGAATCGCCAGTTCCTCTGCCAGCCGATCGTTGTGCCAGATAAGACGCGAATTTTGTAAGGGTGTTGGTTTGAGTGCTGTGTAAAAACCAGGCAACTCGTCATGCCAGTGAGCAGTAAAAGACAGGGTCATAAGTCCTCCTGCTTTTAGTGTAGAGGGTTTACCCGCACTTAAACACGGGTGAAAGAAAGGGTTATCGCTGAACCAGCGTGGTGACGTGCTCTGCACTGACCGCTGGCCAGAGCGCTCCCTGCATCGCGCCGACGTTAAAGGACAAGACACGTTGCAACAGGTTGTGATCGTCGATTCCGGCTACGATGACAGACTGGCAATGTGGTGTTATTTGCCAGAGAATTGCACGCATAAAAGGTTCAAAAGAGAGCTCCGATGCACGCTGCTGAATGAACCCTTTGTCGATGATCACCCGTTTAAATAATCCATCATAGACGGCTTTGAGGGATGCTGCGCCTGCACCAAAGTTTGCCAGAACCAACGGGAAATGAATCGCCATTCTTGCCAACTGGAGATCGTCTTTTCCGTTATTTAAACCTGGATAGTTCTCATTAACAGTAAACTCAATAAACGGATAACGCTCAAGGATTGAAACAGCGTTTCCATTGCTTAATAAAAACTCAACAATAACAGGTGTAATATTGATCCATGCAATTAACTGATGCTGAATAAAAAACAGTTTGCAGGTATCAAGCAATTGCAGTTTCTCGTTAAACAACGCTAACTCTTCTGTCGCTGTAAGACGAGGGATAACGAGGTCAGTGGGGATCCTTACATCAGTGCCGACGCCAGTAAAGTTAACCAGAACCTCTAAACCTTTAAGCTCACCTGCACTATTACGGGCAGGCATGAACAATAGTTCAGACTGGTAAGCATTATCTAGCGTAATTATCATTGCACTCGCCCCGCATTAAAGATGAGAGAGGACATCCTGGAGCAATTGCCGACACAATTCCACTGTCTTGATTTTAATAAGATTAATTTCATTAGTTCCGTATTAATTTTCAGATTTATCCCTGAATCTAAAATAATCTTATCCTGGTTACTGAATAATAGCCAGTTTTAGATAAAACAGACACATGCGGGCTTAGCTAATTTTAGGTAAATTTAACTTTAATCATCTTATTTGCGAAAAAACGGCATGTTTTATTCGCTACCATGCCGTCATAAAGACACATCCGGGGCAGACTAAATACGTCGTGCTTGCCAGAAGTTTTTACGCCAGTACACATTATCGAGAGAAGATCGCATCACTCCGCGACTGGTCGAGGCGTGAATAAACTGATTGTCTGTATCATAAATTCCAACGTGAAGACCGCTTTCACCCGACCCGGTTTTGAAAAACACCAGGTCTCCAGGCAGAAGCTCATCTTTATCAATTTCAGTCCCTATTTCTGCCTGCTTGCGCGTTTCGCGCGGAAGCTGTAAGTCAAACTTGTCGCGGAACGTCATCAGGACAAAACCAGAACAATCTACACCGCCACGGCTCATGCCGCCATAGCGATAAGGCGTACCGCGCCAGTTGCTCAGCTGATCGTTGAGGCTGGCAATGACAGTGATAGAATCTGAAAGCCGTGGGTTAGGCGGCGGCGCACGATGGCTACTGCATCCCGCGAGAAATAACGCTGCCATCAGGAGAAACCAGAATCGCATTTTCAGACGAATCCTCTGCTTTTTTTGTTCTTTTCGTAATTTAGCGTGCAATTGTGCTAACAGGCAAGAAACGGTTACTCCTGCCCGGTAGAAATCAGCATCTTATGACCCTCTATATCCAGCCTGCGGAAAGACATATTGTACGCAAGGGCAAGATTTGGCGGCGTAAGAACCTGATCCCGCATCCCGCTGGCGATCATCTTTCCACGTGACAGCAACCACACCCGGTGGGCATGCCGCAAGGTATGGTTGAGGTCATGACTGCTCATTACCACGGCGATACCCTTTCGGCTCAGACTACTTAACAGCGAATCCAGCGCCGCCTGCTGCGCCACATCCAGACCGCTCATCGGCTCATCCAGAAGCAGCATCCGCCCGTGAGGGTTACCTGCCGGGTGAATCTGAACAATGACCGCCGCCAGGCGCACCCGCTGCCATTCTCCGCCGGAAAGCTGGCTGGCGTGTCGGGACAGTTTATCTTCTAGCCCCAGGGCCGCAGCCACTTCAGTCAGCAGTGCCGTATGTTGTTTGTCGTGCAAATGCAGCATCAGATAATGCCAGACAGGCATCGCAAAAGGGGGCATTTGTTGCTGCACAAGGTAACTGCGCCGGTGCGCCAGCGAGACCGGCGACCAGTCAGTTAGAGTATGCTCCAGCAGCGATATCTGCCCTTGCCCGGAGGTTAGCCCCGCCATACGGGCCAACAACGTGCTCTTCCCTGCGCCGTTGGGCCCAACAAGATGCAGGATCTCTCCCGCATTGAGGGTACCGGTTATCGGCTCCAGACGTCCCTTCTCGGCAACGTCCGTGAGCTGCATCAGCAACGACATTATTTCGCCAGCGCCAGCTTGATAGATTCCATGACAATCGGATCTTCAGGCGTCATATCCGGTGAAAAACGCTGAACCACCTGGCCATCACGACCAATCAGGAATTTTTCAAAGTTCCACAGAATATCATCCGGGTAGAGCGGTGCCCGACCTTTGCTCGCCATACGTTCATAAAAGCCGCTGCCTTCTGGCGCAACGGCTGTCGGCGCGGCAGCAATCAGCTTGGCATACAGCGGATGGCGATCTTCGCCGTTAACATCAATTTTGCTGAACAGCGGGAACGTCACACCGTAGGTCGTACTACAAAACGTTTTGATCTCTTCTTCACTGCCCGGCTCCTGGCCCAGGAACTGGTTGCAGGGGAAACCCAGCACGGTGAAACCGTCTTTCTCCCACGCTTTCTGAATGTTCTCCAGCTGCTCGTACTGTGGCGTCAGGCCACATTTGGATGCCACGTTGACGATCAGCAATACATTGCCTTTGTAGCCTTCCAGCGTGGTGTTATCGCCATCAATGGTGGTCACTTTGGTGTTCAGGATATCTGACTGCATAGCATTCCCTCTGGTTGTCTTACGGATCGTGATTTAACGTCCGGCTTTTAATAGTAGCCAGATAAATACCGGCGCGCCCAGCGTGGCGGTCACTACACCAATGGGCAGTTCCGCGGCTGTCAGGGCAAGCCGGGCTATGATATCGGCCACCAGCAGTGTTACCGCCCCGGCGACTGCCGAGGCCGGAAGTAAGGTTCGATGGTCGGTGAGGCCACACAGGCGAAGCATATGCGGAATAACCAACCCGATAAAACCAATCGCCCCCGCCAGCGCCACGCTGACCCCCACCAGCCAGCCAATGGCAATAACCAGCACATTACGCCAGAACACCAGTGGCATCCCGAGCTGGCGAGCGGATGTTTCACCCAGCGCGAGCATGTTGAGTGGTTGTGCCTGCATGGTCGCCCACAATATGACCGGGATCAGAAGAACCATCAGCCAGCCCTGGTGCCAGTCCACGCCCCCAAAACCGCCCATCATCCAGTACATCAGCTGACGCAGGTCAAAGGAGGTCGAGAAATAGACCGCCCAGGTCATCAGCGCGCTACAGATGATACCCAGCGCTACCCCGGCAAGCAGCAGACGGCTGGTCGATAAGTGCCGTCTGGCGAAACGCAGGAGAATGAGCGTTATCAGCAATGCGCCAGTAATGGCGCTCAGGCTGATACTCCACCCGGAAAGTGCTCCCCCGCCAAGCATGACGGCCGCTATCAGCCCCACGCCTGCGCCGTTCGATACGCCGAGCAGCCCGGGTTCCGCCAGCGGGTTGTCGAACAATGCCTGCATAATGGTGCCGCAGAGCGCCAGTGCAGCCCCCACCAGGATCACCGCCACGGTGCGCGGCAGACGTATTTGCCAGATGAAGATCTGCCCGTCAGGGCTCATCCAGCTTTCAGGCCCTATCCACCTGTCGCCCGCACACAGGCTTATGCCGGCGGCGACAACAAGAAGCAGCACCAGCAAAAACAGGCGACGTTGATCGGAACGGTGCTGGCGATAGGCGTAATCAAGCATGTGTACAGTTTTATTGACGTAAGATGTAATTGATTTTACGGCGGGTTTGCCAAAGAGCGCAAAGAAAAAAGGCCGCGTGAGCGGCCTTTTTAGTTAGTTCATATTACTCTGCTTTGGGCGTTGCGTTTTCGACACGGCTTTTTAACTTCTGGCCGGGTCTGAAGGTCACCACGCGGCGAGCTGTAATGGGAATATCTTCCCCCGTCTTCGGGTTGCGGCCCGGACGTTGGTTTTTGTCTCGCAAATCAAAATTGCCAAAACCGGAGAGTTTTACCTGTTCACCATTTTCCAGAGCACGACGGATCTCTTCGAAAAACAGCTCTACCAGCTCTTTGGCATCCCGTTTGCTAAGCCCAAGCTTATCAAACAGATATTCTGACATTTCAGCTTTTGTAAGCGCCATAGGTTCAATCCCTCAATGATGCCTGGAATCGCTCTTTTAATGCCTCTACACATTTGGCGACGGTAGCGGCAATCTCCTCTTCTTCGAGTGTACGGCTGGTATCCTGAAGGATAAGGCTGATAGCAAGGCTCTTGAAACCTTCTGCTACGCCCTTGCCGCGGTACACGTCAAATAAGTTTACGCCAACTACCTGATTTACGCCAACTTTCTTACATTCGGCCAAAATATCTGCTGCGGGCACATTTTCCGCGACCACAACCGCGATATCACGGCGGTTCGCCGGGAAGCGTGACACGTCCTGCGCCTGAGGAATGACGCGGTCTGCAACCGGGTTCCACTCCAGCTCGAACACGATGGTACGGCCATTCAGATCCAGTTTACGCTCCAGCTCAGGGTGAACAACACCAATGAAACCAACACGTTTGCCGTCTAAATAAATGGCTGCACTTTGCCCCGGATGCAGTGCCGGAATGGCTTCTGCACGGAATTCAATTTCAGATAATTTACCGGTCAGATCGAGAATTGCTTCCAGATCGCCCTTCATATCGTAGAAATCAACCGTCCCTTTCGCCAGATCCCAATGCTCTTCATAGCGGTTACCGCTGATGGCACCAGCCAGCATAAGATCCTGACGGATGCCTAAATTTGCCTGATTATCCGGTACAAAGCGCAAACCGCTTTCGAAAATTCGCACACGGTTTTGCTGGCGATTCTGGTTGTAAACAATCGTACCCAGCAGCCCTGTCCACAGAGACAGACGCATCGCGGACATTTCGCTGGAGATTGGGCTTGGCAGGATCAGCGCTTCCTGGCCCGGATGGATCAACTGCTGCAACTTCGGATCAACAAAGCTGTAGGTGATCACTTCCTGGTAACCTTTATCATTGAGCATGGTTTTCACACGCTTCAGAGACAGGTCAGCTTCACGGTGGGTGCCCATCACCAGACCCGCCTGTACAGGCTCATCAGGGATGTTGTTGTAACCGTATACGCGAGCCACTTCCTCCACCAGGTCTTCTTCGATCTCCATGTCGAAACGCCATGATGGCGCAACGGCCTTCCATTCGTCCTGACCTTCGGTGACTTCACAGCCCAGGCGCTTCAGAATGTCGGTGACCTGCGCATCGGCAACGTGGTGCCCAATCAAACGATCCAGCTTGCTGCGACGCAGAGTGATGGTTGCGCGCTTTGGCAGAGTGTCTTCGTTTGTCACATCAATAACCGGGCCAGCTTCGCCGCCGCAGATATCGATCAGCAGGCGCGTTGCACGTTCCATCGCTTTGTACTGCAGCGCCGGGTCAACGCCGCGCTCGTAGCGGTGGGAGGCATCGGTATGCAGGCCGTGACGGCGCGCGCGACCGGTGATGGAGAGCGGGCTGAAGAAGGCGCATTCCAGCAGGACGTTTTGCGTCTCGTCGTTCACGCCTGAGTGCTCGCCCCCGAAGATACCGCCCATCGCCAGCGCTTTACCATGATCTGCAATCACCAGGGTATCAGCGTTCAGTTTTGCTTCGCTGCCGTCCAGCAGAACCAGGGTTTCACCCTCTTTCGCCATACGTACAATAATTCCGCCTTCGATACGATCTTTATCGAACGCGTGCATTGGCTGGCCAAGCTCCAGCAGAACGTAGTTAGTGACGTCAACAACCGCATCAATGGAGCGAATACCACAGCGACGCAGTTTCTCTTTCATCCACAGAGGGGTTGGCGCTTTAACGTTAATGCCTTTCACAACACGCCCCAGGTAACGCGGGCACGCATCGGCGGCTTCAACCTGAATTGGCAGAGTGTCGGTAATGGTTGCAGCTACTGGCGTGATGTCTGGTACGTTCAGCTCAACCTGGTTCAGCACCGCAACATCGCGCGCTACGCCGATGATACCTAAGCAATCAGCACGGTTTGGCGTGACGCTGATTTCAATGGTGTTGTCATCAAGCTTCAGGTATTCACGGATATCGGTGCCAATTGGCGCATCCAACGGCAGCTCAATGATGCCATTGTGATCGTCGGAAATACCCAGCTCGGAGAACGAGCACAGCATGCCTTCAGACGGCTCACCGCGCAGCTTAGCCGCTTTAATTTTGAAATCGCCCGGCAGTACCGCACCGACGGTTGCCACAGCAACTTTCAGCCCCTGACGGCAGTTTGGCGCACCGCAGACGATATCCAGCAGGCGCTCGCCGCCCACGTTCACTTTTGTTACGCGCAGTTTGTCTGCATTAGGATGCTGGCCGCATTCAACTACTTCACCTACGACCACGCCATTAAAGGCACCTGAAACCGGCTCAACGCCGTCAACTTCCAGGCCAGCCATGGTGATCTGGTTAGAAAGCGCTTCGCTGTCCAGCGTGGTGTTCACCCATTCGCGTAACCACAGTTCACTGAATTTCATTGTTCTGTCCTGCCCTTATTTAAACTGTTTGAGGAAACGCAGATCGTTTTCGAAGAATGCACGCAGATCGGTCACGCCGTAACGCAGCATGGTCAGACGCTCCATGCCCATACCGAACGCAAAGCCGGAGTAAACTTCCGGATCGATACCTACGTTGCGCAGTACGTTTGGATGCACCATGCCGCAACCCAGCACTTCCAGCCACTTGCCATTTTTACCCATCACGTCAACTTCCGCAGACGGTTCAGTGAACGGAAGTAGGACGGACGGAAACGAACCTGCAGATCTTCTTCAAAGAAGTTATTCAGGAAATCATGCAGCGTGCCTTTCAGGTTGGTGAAGCTGATGTTTTTATCAACAATCAGGCCTTCCATCTGGTGGAACATTGGCGTGTGGGTCTGATCGTAGTCGTTACGATATACACGGCCCGGCGCGATAATACGGATTGGCGGTTCCTGATCCTTCATGGTACGGATCTGAACGCCGGAAGTTTGGGTGCGCAGCAGACGCGTGGCGTCGAACCAGAAAGTGTCGTGGTCAGCACGTGCCGGATGATGGCGGGGAATGTTCAGGGCATCGAAGTTGTGATAATCATCTTCAATTTCCGGGCCAGTCGCCACGGTAAAGCCGAGCTCACCGAAGAAACTTTCAATGCGATCGATGGTGCGGGTAACCGGGTGCAGACCGCCGTTTTCGATGCGGCGACCCGGCAGAGAAACGTCGATAGTCTCTGCAGCCAGACGCGCATTCAGCACTGCACTTTCCAGCTCAGCTTTGCGTGCGTTCAGCGCCTGCTGCACCTGCTCTTTGGCTTCGTTAATTACCGCACCCGCTGCCGGGCGTTCTTCTGGCGGCAGTTCACGCAGGGTTGTCATTTGAAGGGTCAGGTGCCCTTTCTTACCAAGATATTCGACGCGGACATTGTCTAACGCGGCAACATCTGAGGCCTGATTAATGGCGGCTGTTGCACTGGCAACCAGCTCTGCGAGATGTGACATGATTTTCCTCATTATGTCGGTGCAGACACCGATTTGGTGGAGTTATTCTCTCAAATTCAGGCACAAAAAAAGCCTCCATCGGGAGGCTTATCTGGCGCTGTTTTTCGTTTCATCTTTCACGCGCTAGCCTCCTGAATTCAGGTGCTAAAGTAAAAGAAGAAGCGGAAAATAGCAGCATTCATGCTTGCGTTACCTTGTGTGGTAAATACCGTTGAGACCTTATTGAAAAGGTTGCACCGGTAAAAGTCAATCTTCTGATGGTGTTAAATGAAAAGAGGGAGCTAAGCCCCCTCTCTCAACTGGCTTATGCCAGTGCTGCTTTCGCTTTTTCGACCAGAGCAGTGAACGCTACTTTGTCGAATACTGCGATGTCAGCCAGGATCTTACGGTCGATTTCAACAGAGGCTTTTTTCAGGCCGTTGATGAATTTGCTGTAAGAAATACCGTTCTGACGTGCTGCTGCGTTGATACGCGCAATCCACAGTTGACGGAACTGACGCTTACGCTGACGACGGTCACGGTAAGCGTACTGACCTGCTTTGATAACAGCCTGGAAGGCAACGCGGTATACGCGTGAACGCGCACCGTAGTAGCCTTTAGCTTGTTTCAAAATTTTCTTGTGACGTGCACGTGCAATTACACCACGTTTTACGCGAGCCATGTGTGCTCTCCTGTATCTATTCTAAGTTAAAAAAGTTAAACGTTAACGACTTATGCGTACGGCAGGCACGCGATTACCAGGCCCAGATCGCCTTTAGAAACCATGGCTTTTGGACGCAGGTGACGTTTACGCTTGGTAGCTTTCTTAGTCAGAATGTGACGCAGGTTAGCGTGCTTGTGCTTAAAACCACCTTTACCGGTTTTTTTGAAGCGCTTAGCAGCACCGCGTACGGTCTTAATTTTTGGCATCTTAATAACTTCCACTTCGCATTGTTAAATAAACGAAACATAGGCGAACAAAACCTATGAAACCCGAAGGCTCCACAGATTTTGCTGCTTGAAGGCCTTACTGTTTCTTCTTAGGAGCGAGCACCATGATCATCTGGCGGCCTTCGATCTTCGTAGGGAAGGATTCGACTACTGCCAGTTCACTCAGATCGTCACGGACGCGGTTAAGCACTTCCATACCAATCTGTTGGTGGGCCATCTCACGACCGCGGAAACGCAGCGTGATCTTGGCCTTATCGCCATCTTCCAGAAAGCGAATCAGGCTGCGGAGTTTTACCTGATAATCGCCATCGTCGGTACCAGGACGGAATTTGATTTCCTTAACCTGGATAACTTTTTGCTTTTTCTTCTGTTCCTTAGAAGACTTACTCTTTTCATAAAGGAACTTGCCGTAGTCCATGATACGACAAACTGGCGGTTCGGCGTTAGGGCTGATTTCAACTAAATCTACTCCAGCTTCTTCAGCCTTTTCGATTGCTTCTCTCAGACTCACAATCCCCAGCTGCTCGCCTTCCAGACCTGTTAAGCGAACTTCCTGGGCGCGAATCTCGCCATTGATACGATTCGGACGTGCCGTTTGAACTCGTTTTCCGCCTTTAATACCTTATTCCTCCAGTTGTTGAAGACTGCGGCTGCGAATCTCTTGTTGCAGCTTCTCAATCACTTCACTTACGTCCAGGCTGCCCAGGTCTTTACCACGGCGGGTGCGAACGGCAACTTTGCCTGCTTCCACCTCTTTATCACCACAGACCAACATATACGGGACACGACGTAAAGTGTGCTCGCGGATTTTAAAGCCAATCTTCTCATTTCTCAAGTCTGCTTTTACGCGAATGCCCGCATTTTGTAGTTTCTGCGTCAATTCTTTAACGTAATCCGCCTGAGAATCGGTAATGTTCATCACCACGACCTGCACTGGCGCAAGCCAGGTTGGGAAGAAGCCGGCGAACTCTTCAGTCAGGATGCCGATGAAGCGCTCCAGAGAACCGAGAATTGCACGGTGAATCATTACCGGTACCTGACGCTCGTTGTCTTCGCCAACATAAGAGGCGCTTAAACGCTGCGGCAGGGAGAAGTCCAGCTGTACAGTACCGCACTGCCATGCGCGATCGAGGCAGTCATACAGGGTAAATTCAATTTTCGGACCGTAGAATGCGCCCTCGCCCAACTGGTATTCGAACGGAATGCCGTTCTCTTCCAGCGCAACGGCGAGATCCGCTTCTGCGCGGTCCCAGGTCTCATCGCTGCCGATACGTTTTTCCGGACGCGTTGAGAGTTTGACCACGATCTTCTCGAAGCCAAAGGTGCTGTACATATCGTAGACCATACGAATACAGGCGTTAACTTCGTCACGTACCTGATCTTCCGTACAGAAGATATGCGCATCATCCTGAGTAAAACCACGAACACGCATCAGACCATGCAGCGCACCTGATGGCTCGTTACGGTGGCAGCTACCGAACTCTGCCATACGCAGCGGCAGGTCGCGGTAGGACTTCAGACCCTGGTTGAAGATCTGAACGTGCCCCGGGCAGTTCATTGGCTTAATGCAGTATTCACGGTTCTCGGAAGAGGTAGTAAACATCGCATCTTTGTAGTTGTCCCAGTGGCCGGTTTTTTCCCACAGCACACGGTCCATCATGAACGGGCCTTTTACTTCCTGGTACTGGTACTCTTTCAGCTTGGAACGAACGAAGGTTTCCAGTTCACGGAAAATGGTCCAGCCGTCGTTGTGCCAGAACACCATACCCGGCGCTTCTTCCTGCATGTGGTACAGGTCAAGTTGCTTACCAATTTTACGGTGGTCACGCTTCGCGGCTTCTTCCAGGCGCTGCAGATAAGCATTCAGTGCTTTTTTATCGGCCCATGCAGTCCCGTAGATACGCTGCAACATCTTGTTGTTGCTGTCGCCACGCCAGTAGGCGCCTGCAATTTTCATCAGCTTGAAGTGATGACAGAAGCGCATATTCGGCACGTGCGGTCCACGGCACATGTCGACGTATTCTTCGTGATGGTACAAGCCAGGCTTGTCATCATGGGAGATGTTTTCATCAAGAATAGAGACTTTATAGCTCTCGCCACGCTTCACGAAGGTTTCACGCGCTTCGTGCCAGCTGACTTTCTTCTTGATGACGTCATAGTTCGTTTCGGCGAGCTCGTGCATACGTTTTTCGAGCGCGTCGATATCTTCCTGAGTCAGGGTGTGGTCAAGGTCAACGTCGTAGTAAAAACCGTTGTCGATTACCGGACCGATCGCCATTTTGGTGTTTGGCCACAGCTGTTTGATGGCATGACCTAACAGGTGTGCGCAGGAGTGGCGAATGATCTCCAGACCTTCTTCGTCTTTCGCTGTAATGATTGCAAGCGTTGCATCATTTTCGATCAAATCGGAAGCATCCACCAGCTCACCGTTAACACGGCCAGCGATGGTCGCTTTCGCAAGACCAGGACCAATGTCCAGGGCAACATCCATTGGGCTAACAGCGTGGTCGTAATGGCGTTGGCTGCCATCAGGAAGAGTAATTACAGGCATTTTATATCCTTATTTGCAGTGATGCCCCACACATAAGAGCATATACAAAGAAAATAATCGTGATTTGACAATAGATTACGACACCATCTGACCAACAATCGTCAAATTGGTTCGTCATCATTCACCCGCAGGAAAATCAGACAACGTCCGATTTACGGCAAGCCTTGCAATGTTAACACTAACAAAAGGGAGATTGCACCCTCTGCTGGCAGATTGGTGTGCTGGCACTTTTGCATGAATTTGCCGGTTGCATATCCCCGGAGCTCGCATTCCAGAGATGATGGGCTACTCTTGAACAGGTCATTAAACCCAAAGGTGCATACCATGAACGTATCTAGTAGAACGGTTGTGATATTGAACATCCTTTCAGCCACAGGTTTATTGTTGATTCTCGCCGAACGATTCCACTGGTTCTGAGCCTCACCTAAGCGGGTATAACCTAATCGCGCCCTGCGATGGGGCATTTTTCTGCCCTGTTTGATAGACTATGCGTATCAAGGAACAAGGATTAGGTTATGCCAACAAAACGATTTGCCGTAAAACACTGGAAAATGGTGCTGGTGCTGATAGCCATCTGCGGCGCTATGCTGTTACTGCGTTGGGCGGCAATGATTTGGGGCTAGAGGCGAATAGTCGTCATCAGAAAGTACGTCAACAGGCCTAAGATGTAAAACGGGCCGACATCTTCATCGGCCCGCCATTATTACATTCTATAACCCAGTGAAACAGTGGTTCTGCGATCGGTATGATCCGGTGCAGTTTCTGGCGGTGAAGAGTTCCAGGTCACGTTGTAAGCCACTTTCAGACCAAAGTGTTCGTTGATAGCCACGTTCAGCGCTGTCTCGGAGTTCAGCGTCGTATCGTCGGCACCAAATACTGAAACACCCTGGGTAAATTTGGTGTTGTCGGTCATCTGCCAGGCATAGGTGCCGGAAGCGTAGCCAAGAGGTTGGGTTTTGGTATCGCCATCGGTGTACTCGTCATAACGAACACCAGGACCGAATTCAAAACGGAAGCTGTGTACCGGGCCATTCAGGAACTGACGACCATAACCCGCAGTGAACACATCACGCTGACGATAACCGTTGTAGCGGTCAGTCAACCAGCTTGCCTGACCAAACAGGTAGTCATAGTCAGTCATGTTGTAGCGGCTACGTCCGCCTACCGCATATTTCTCGGAAGAGCGTTCATCATTAGCGGAAGTGTTGCTGGCATTTCCCCACAGAGACCATGCGGTGGTGTTACCGTACCAGGTGAGCGTACTGTCCGCTGTCAGAGAGGAGCTTTTCGTGTTACCGGATTGTGCCAGGTACCCGGCGTTCAGGTTACCTTCAAACGGTTTTTTCGCGGTGGTGGGATCGTCCATGACAGTAAAAACGGTATCATCGGCGCTCGCGTTCATTGCCACAAACACGCCACCCGCCAGCATCAGTGCAGCGGGTACTGTCTTCAAAAGCTTCATTTTATTAAGGAGTCCGTACAACAAAAAAAGAGACCACACGGTCCCGGAATCTTTCTTGAGGATCAATGACAAGGCATCCAGAGAAAGGTAACAAATTATAAAAAGCCGCAAATAACATAGCAATGTTTTCTTATTTCATTTTTTGAATAAGAACGATCTCAAATTGCGTTTTATTTTATATATCCCCAAAATGTTATTTCATCCCTATTCATATTTAAAATCATACTGTTATTTACATTGCCTTCCTGATAAATGGTGCCAGACTAATAAGAACCCATACTAAAAGGAGGTAATGATGGTTTCTATCTACACTCTGACGCTCTCCCCTTCCCTTGATTCCGCCACCCTGACGCCCCAGATTTACCCGGAAGGTAAATTGCGCTGTAGCGCCCCGGTCTTTGAGCCCGGCGGCGGCGGGATCAACGTGGCGCGCGCTATTACCCACCTCGGCGGCAAAGCCACGGCCATTTTCCCCACGGGTGGTGCCACCGGTGAACACCTGGTCTCTCTGCTGGCAGATGAACAGGTGGCCGTAGAGACCGTCGAGGCCAAAGACTGGACGCGGCAAAACCTGCATGTCCACGTGGGATCCAGCGGCGAGCAGTACCGTTTTGTCATGCCGGGGGCGAAGCTCAGCGATGACGAGTTTCGTCAGCTTGAAGAGAAAGTGCTGACGATAGAAAGCGGCGCGCTGCTGGTGGTAAGCGGCAGCCTGCCACCCGGCGTGAGCACGGAAAAATTAACAGCGCTCATCCGGGCTGCACAACAACGCGGGATCCGCTGCATTGTCGACAGCAGCGGCGATGCCCTGCAGGCTGCATTAGTGCCTGGCAATCTTGAGCTGGTTAAACCCAACCAGAAAGAGTTGAGTGCACTGGTCAACCGCGAACTGACACAACCAGATGATGTTCGCACCGCCGCACAGGAGTTGGTGCGCAGCGGTAAAGCGCGACGCGTTGTGGTCTCCCTTGGTCCTCAGGGGGCGCTGGCAGTCGATGAATCGTCGTCCGTTCAGGTTGTGCCACCCCCAATGAAAAGTCAGAGTACAGTGGGTGCCGGTGACAGCATGGTCGGTGCAATGACGCTGAAACTGGCACAGGGCGCATCACTGCTGGAAATGACACGCTACGGTGTGGCGGCGGGGAGTGCTGCAACCATCAACCAGGGCACGCGTCTCTGTTCACTGGCCGATACGCAAAAAATCGTTGATTACCTGTCACGCAATTAACACCCGTTCCCCTTCTTTATGGAGGGGAAATTCACATCGTAGTCGCCAAACACAGACTATCGACTATGCTAAGAAAACTTTCATGATAACAATGAGGTGAATTATGAGCAGTGGTGACATCACCCGCTACGTTGTAACCGTCAACCTTCATGAAGCATCGCTCACCGAGCTGAATGAGCTCAACAACGCGTTCACCCGGGCTAATTTTCTCCTCACGCTCACGGATGACGAGGGCAATGTTCATGATTTAGGCACGCTGACATTCGGCATAATCAGTCCCCTGAGCCAGGAAGAGGTACATGCGCTGGGCACCAGTCTGGTGGAAAGCGTGACTGACAAGCCTGCCGAAATTGACGTGGAAACCTGGGAAAGCTGGAAGAAAAAAGAACAATAAGTGCCCTGCATGAATTTAAACCGCTCAGGTGTGCGTTAGTTCGTATTTTTTTACCGCAATTATGCGCTAACTTTATGATCTGGCAGACAACATGGGAGAGACAACATGTGGCAGGCTATCAGTCATCTTTTAAGTGAACAACTGGGTGAAGGTGAAATTGAACTGCGTAACGAACTGCCAGGCGGAGAGATCCACGCCGCGTGGCATTTACGCTACGCTGGACGCGACCTTTTCGTTAAATGTGATGAGCGGGAACTGCTTCCGATCTTTACCGCCGAAGCTGACCAGCTGGAACTGTTGTCGCGCAGTAAAACGGTGACGGTCCCACAAGTTCTGGCCGTGGGGAGTGACCGAGACTACAGCTTTCTGGTGATGGAATATCTCCCAGCCCGTCCGTTAGATGCCCATAATGCTTTCATTCTCGGCCAACAGTTAGCGCGCCTGCATCAATGGAGCGACCAGCCGCAGTTTGGTCTCGATTTCGACAACGATCTCTCCACTACCCCACAACCTAATGCCTGGCAGCGTCGCTGGTCGACGTTTTTTGCTGAGCAACGCATTGGCTGGCAACTTGAGCTGGCCGCAGAAAAAGGGCTGGAATTTGGCAATATAGATGCCATCGTTGAGCACGTTCAGCAGCGTCTGGCATCCCACCAGCCTCAGCCTTCTTTGCTACACGGCGATTTGTGGTCAAATAATTGCGCGCTAGGCCCCAACGGCCCTTATATTTTTGACCCGGCCTGCTACTGGGGTGACAGAGAATGCGATCTGGCCATGTTGCCGCTGCATCCGGAACAGCCACCGCAAATATACGATGGGTACCAGTCGGTTTCCCCCCTGCCGCCCGGTTTCCTCGATCGCCAGCCGGTGTATCAGCTTTATACGCTGATGAACCGAGCCATCCTGTTTGGCGGGGAGCACCTGGTCAACGCGCAGCGGGCCCTTGAACGTATACTTGCCGCGTGAAGGCAGATAAGGGTGGCTCTTTCGCCACCCTTATCTGTTACAGAAAACCGAGCAGCGAGAAGAAGAAGTATCCCGCCACAATGATGATCACCGGGAGGATATAGAGCGGGAAAATTTGCAGAAAAATGGTATGACGCGGCACAACAATGCGGGATTCAATCTGCTCCCGACTCATCCCTTCCGGGCCTTTAGCCTGCTCCAGAATTAACTGATCCTCAACCCCTTCGCGTAGAAAGCGCGTCTGACGACTCATTCGTGCGCCAGAGGCCTGCAATGCGAGGGCGATAAAGATCAGTGCGTAAATGCCCCAAAAGCCGATATTCAGTTGCTGATGAAAATCCGGGGTGGGTGAGTTGAACCAGAAGACATTCAAGAATGGTGTGTTAAAACGCATCATCTCAATCATGACATGCGCAAAATCAAGCATTACCGCATTAATACCCGGCTGTTTTTCGCTGTGATCGTACATAAATTTCAGTACAGAGATCAGCGTAGAAATGACAGCTGGAATAAAAATCACCCAGCCAGCAATACGTTTTAAGACCGCGATGCGTCCAGCTTGTTGATACGTCATCAGTTCCTCTTCATAAAGACGCGTTATTTGTGCCTAAGTCTACCTGCTGGTCATCAATTTCGCCCGATCTTTAAAGGCAATATGCTAAATTGCAGGTTGTGCTTAGCACTTATCGTCTGTCGAACACCCTGGATAAGGAGACGTTGTGATGTCGACACCGCGCCAAATTCTTGCCGCAATTTTTGACATGGATGGATTACTGATCGATTCCGAACCGTTGTGGGATCGCGCCGAACTGGACGTCATCGCCAGCCTTGGCGTAGATATCAGCCGCCGTAATGAACTTCCAGACACGCTTGGCCTGCGCATTGATATGGTCGTCGATCTGTGGTTTGCCCAACAGCCGTGGGTTGGCCCGGATCGTGATGAAGTGACCGCACGCATTATCAGCCGCGCCATCTCGCTGGTCGAAGAGAACAAGCCGTTGCTGCCTGGGGTACGTGAAGCCGTCGCGCTGTGTAAAGCTCAGGGGCTGAAAGTCGGTCTGGCCTCTGCTTCACCGCTGCATATGCTGGAAAAAGTGCTCATCATGTTTGAACTGCGCGACAGTTTCGACGCGCTGGCATCAGCGGAAAAATTGCCTTACAGCAAGCCGCACCCGCAGGTCTATCTGGACTGTGCCGCTAAGCTGGGTATTGATCCGCTCAACTGCGTTGCGCTTGAAGACTCCGTAAACGGTATGGTGGCATCGAAAGCCGCACGTATGCGCTCCATTGTGGTGCCCGCTGAAGAAACCCGCCACGATCCCCGGTTTGCCCTTGCCGATGTGAAGCTTACTTCACTGGTCGGGTTGACGACGCATCACCTGCAGGGCGGCTAATGCCTGCGTTGGGTTTGTGACAAACAGTTACACCGTCACCTCTTCCGCCTACTGTATAAAAACCCTATACTGTATGAATTGACAGTTTTGTGGGTTTTATTATGACGGCGGAAGGCCACCTGCTTTTTTCTATTGCGTGCGCAGTATTTGCCAAAAACGCTGAACTTACCCCCGTGCTGGCGCAGGGGGACTGGTGGCATATTGTCCCTTCCGCCGTATTGACCTGTTTGCTGCCCGACATTGACCACCCCAAATCCTTCCTTGGTCAACGCCTTAAGTGGGTATCAAAACCTATCGCCCGCGCGTTTGGCCACCGGGGATTTACGCATAGTCTGCTGGCCGTGTTCGGCCTGCTGACGCTCTTCTACTTAAAAGTGCCCGAAAGCTGGATTGTCCCTGCGGATGCCATCCAGGGGATGGTGCTGGGCTATTTAAGCCATATTCTCGCCGATATGCTAACGCCTGCGGGCGTGCCGCTGCTTTGGCCCTGCCGCTGGCGTTTCCGTTTTCCCATCCTTGCACCGCAGAAAGGTAACCAGCTTGAGCGCGTATTGTGCATGGCGCTGTTTGCCTATGCTGTCTGGATGCCGCAAACATTGCCCGAAAACAGTGCAGTCCGCTGGTCTTCCCAGATGATTAATTCGCTGCAATTTCAGTTCAATCGTTTTATTCATCACCAGATTGAACAGTAAACAGACAAAACTATCTCATTTGTCATAACCCATTCCATTTGGATATAAGCGCTATATCACACTTCTGCTAACCTTCCGCCAACAGGATCGGTAAAAACCGACCCCATAATAAATCAGGAGAACGGGGATGAATTTTCCACTCATCGCGAACGTCATTGTGTTCGTTGTATTGCTATTGCTTCTCGCGCAGGCGCGCCACAAACAGTGGAGTCTGGCGAAAAAAGTACTGGTTGGTCTGGTCATGGGTGTTGTATTTGGTCTGGCATTACAGGCAATTTATGGCTCCGACAATCCAGTTCTGAAAGATTCCATTCAGTGGTTCAACATTGTTGGTAACGGCTATGTTCAGCTGCTGCAGATGATCGTTATGCCACTGGTGTTTGCCTCTATTCTGAGTGCCGTTGCCCGACTGCATAACGCGACCCAACTGGGGAAAATCAGCTTCCTGACCATTGGTACGCTGCTGTTTACCACGCTGATTGCGGCGCTGGTAGGTGTACTGGTCACCAACCTGTTCGGCCTGACTGCCGAAGGGCTGGTTCAGGGCAGTGCTGAAACAGCGCGTCTGACCGCGATTCAAACCAACTACGTGGGTAAAGTGGCGGACCTGACCGTTCCGCAAATGGTGCTCTCCTTCATTCCGAAGAACCCGTTTGCTGACCTGACCGGCGCCAACCCAACCTCCATCATCAGCGTGGTCATTTTCGCCGCGTTCCTGGGTGTGGCGGCACTTAAACTGCTGAAAGACGATGCACCAAAAGGTGAACGCGTGCTGACCGCTATCGATACCCTGCAAAGCTGGGTGATGAAGCTGGTTCGTCTGGTGATGCAGTTAACCCCTTATGGTGTTCTGGCGCTGATGACCAAAGTGGTTGCGGGCTCTAACCTGCAGGACATCATCAAGCTGGGTAGTTTTGTGATTGCCTCTTATCTGGGCCTGGGCATTATGTTTGTGGTGCACGGTATCCTGCTGGGTGTGAACGGCGTTAGCCCGCTGAAATACTTCCGCAAAGTCTGGCCGGTGCTAACCTTCGCCTTCACCAGCCGTTCCAGCGCCGCGTCTATTCCGCTGAACGTTGAAGCACAGACCCGCCGTCTGGGCGTGCCTGAGTCTATCGCCAGCTTCTCTGCCTCTTTTGGTGCCACCATCGGTCAGAACGGTTGTGCAGGTCTTTATCCGGCGATGCTGGCGGTGATGGTTGCTCCAACCGTGGGTATCAACCCGCTTGACCCAGTCTGGATTGCTACACTGGTAGGGATTGTGACCATAAGTTCCGCAGGCGTTGCAGGTGTCGGTGGTGGCGCAACCTTCGCCGCGCTGATCGTGCTGCCTGCTCTGGGTCTGCCGGTGACGCTGGTTGCGCTGCTGATCTCCGTTGAACCGCTGATCGACATGGGGCGTACCGCGCTGAACGTAAGCGGCTCAATGACGGCCGGTACGCTGACCAGCCAGTGGCTGAAGCAGACTGACAAAGCGATTCTGGAAAGTGAAGACGACGTCGAACTGGCGCACCGTTAAACACTGACAATTAAAAAAAACCGCCTGATGGCGGTTTTTTTTATGGCTGTTACTCTTCAACCTCTTCATCCTGGCGGATCTGCATCGCCCACCGTTGCGCGGATTCCGGTACTGTAAAAGTCGGGGAACGACGGAAATGTTCACCGATCAGCACAAACGCCACATATTTACCGCGTAACAGCCAGACATCACGAAAACCCTCCACTTTCAGGGCATGATCCGGCGGCGCGGGTTCAACGCGGGGCACATAGCTAATAACCTGGCGGTTTTGTTGGCGAAGAGGTTTCATAAGCGACTGGTTCACTAAAGCAAATTCTTGAAGCAGGAAAATTCTATGATAGCCGATCCTGCTACCTTCCGTCGCGCCCCGAGTGGGTGAGATGGCTTCTTTCGCTAATGACGGCATGTGAAAACTCTTAGTTAGCAAACCATCTTGCGACATTGTCCTATCCTTAAAAGGTTTTTTAGCAATGAATCAAGGAGCATCGTGCAATGTCGAACAAAGATAAAACACATCAATCGCCGATTCATGGCACTGAAGAGTCTCAACCGGGAATGGACTCCCTCGCCCCTGCTGACGGCTCTCACCGCCCCTCTCCCGGCCCTTCAGCCCCAGGCGAACAACCTACCGCACCGGGAAGCGTGAAATCACCGGACACGGGAAATGAAAAACTGAAATCTCTAGCGCCACACCGTAAAGGCGGCGAAGGTTTTGCGCTCACCACCAATCAGGGCGTGCGCATTGCTGACGATCAGAACTCCCTTCGCGCGGGCGCGCGCGGGCCGACCCTGCTGGAAGATTTTATCCTGCGGGAAAAAATCACCCATTTTGACCACGAACGGATACCGGAACGCATCGTCCACGCCCGCGGTTCCGCGGCCCACGGCTACTTTCAGCCCTATAAGAGTCTGAAAGCGATCACCAAAGCGGATTTCCTCTCCGACCCGGATAAAATCACACCGGTGTTTGTGCGTTTCTCCACCGTGCAGGGCGGCGCGGGTTCGGCAGACACCGTCCGGGATATCCGCGGCTTTGCCACCAAATTTTATACCGAAGAGGGAATTTTCGATCTGGTGGGCAACAACACTCCCGTGTTTTTCATTCAGGATGCGCATAAATTTCCTGACTTTGTCCATGCGGTAAAACCAGAGCCTCACTGGGCCATACCGCAGGGACAAAGTGCGCACGACACCTTCTGGGACTATGTCTCCCTGCAGCCTGAAACCTTACACAACGTGATGTGGGCGATGTCAGACAGGGGCATTCCGCGCAGTTATCGTACGATGGAGGGATTTGGCATCCATACCTTCCGTCTGATCAACACCGAGGGAAAAGCCACGTTTGTCCGCTTCCACTGGAAGCCTGTGGCGGGTAAAGCCTCGCTGGTGTGGGACGAAGCGCAGAAGCTCACCGGACGCGATCCGGACTTCCATCGCCGCGAGTTATGGGAATCCATTGAAGCGGGCGATTTCCCGGAATACGAACTGGGCCTGCAGCTCATTCCGGAAGAGGACGAATGCAAGTTCGATTTCGATCTCCTTGACCCGACCAAACTGATCCCGGAGGAGCTGGTGCCGGTTCAGCTGGTGGGTAAAATGGTGCTCAACCGTAACCCGGATAATTTCTTCGCCGAAAACGAACAGGTCGCGTTCCACCCGGGGCATATCGTGCCGGGGCTGGATTTCACCAACGATCCTCTCTTACAGGGACGTTTATTCTCGTATACCGATACGCAGATCAGCCGTCTAGGTGGGCCGAATTTCCACGAAATCCCGATTAACCGTCCAACCTGTCCGTACCACAACTTCCAGCGGGACGGGATGTACCGTCAGGATATTGATACCAACCCGGCGAACTATGAACCGAACTCCATCAACGATAACTGGCCGCGCGAAACCCCACCCGGGCCGAAACGCGGTGGATTCGAATCGTATCAGGAGCGTATTGATGGCAACAAAATTCGCGAGCGCAGCCCGTCGTTTGGCGAGTATTACGCCCACCCTCGCCTGTTCTGGAACAGCCAGATGCCGATTGAGCAGCAGCACATTATCGGCGGCTTCAGCTTTGAGCTCAGCAAAGTGGTGCGCACCTATATCCGCGAGCGCGTGGTCGATCAGCTGGCGCATATTGATGTTCAGCTTGCTCAAAGCGTAGCCGATAACCTGGGTATTACGCTCACCGATGAGCAACGCAACCTGGCGCCGCCAAAAGCGGTTAATGGTGTGAAAAAAGATCCGTCACTGAGTCTGTACGCAGTGCCGGGTGGCTCAATTAAAGGCCGCGTGGTCGCCATTCTGCTGAATGATAAAACCCGCGCCAGTGATGTGCTGGGAATTATGCAGGCGCTGAAAAAGCAAGGCGTGCACGCCAAACTGCTTTATTCCCGCATGGGCGAAGTGACCGCCGATGACGGCTCCGTGCTGCCGGTGGCGGCGACTTTTGCCGGCGCGCCATCGCTAACCGTCGATGCGGTAATTGTGCCTTGCGGGGATATTAACAGTCTGCTGACCAACGGCGACGCCGTCTATTACTTGCTGGAAGCCTATAAACACCTTAAACCGATCGCGCTATCCGGCGATGCGCGACAGTTTAAAGCGCAGTTGAAGGTGGCGGATCAGGGTGAGGATGGCATTGTGGAGGGCGATAACGTCAATGACGCGTTTATGACGAAACTGTTTGATTTGCTCGCTGTTCATCGCGTCTGGTCGCGCAGCAGTAAGATTGACCAGATACCGGCGTAAAAAAATGCCGGGTAAGGCGAAACCGCCCCCCGGCACTTCTTACAGATCCCTGAACGTTCCCAACCGATATCCGCGCTCGGCAATCGCATACTTGAGCGATGCCGACGTCAGCACATCCAGTTCCGCCAGTCGAGGCCAGCAGTAGGCGCTTTTACGCACGGTGTTATCAACAAAAGCGGGGTGCGCCATCACTTCCACCGACTTTTCACCTCGGGCGGCTGAATCATCCAGCACTTTCAGGAACAGTGCTTCATCGATCCCTTCGCCATAAAACGCGCTGCTGAATCCGTCCGTTGTGGGCACAGAGAAGAATGACAGGCCGTGCAGCGCCTGCACGTCACGATCCACGCGCATTGCAACCCCTTTACGTCGCGCAAATTCCGCAACAAGCGGGAAAATCGCCGGGATCATATGGACGTGATGGTGACTGTCAATGTGCGTCGGCTCCTTGCCAAACACATCAACAAAGCGGTTGAACTGACAGTCCAGCTCACGGGTAATCTCTTCGAGCGGCAGAGCATCCTGCTCCGCCAGTTCCCAAATCCACTTACCCAGCTGTCCGTCGCGAGTCAGACCTGGCATCTGCGAAAGCGGCATCCCAAGCGTCAACACAAAGTGCATGCCGACGCCCAGCGCCGGAACATCGCGGCTCAACTGCGCCGCGTGTTCAACCGCTTCACCATTAACCAGTGCCGTTGTGGAGGTCACGATCCCCCGACGGCAGGCTTCAATAATGCCGTAGTTTTGACCTCTGGAGAGACCAAAATCATCAGCATTGACGATCAGCAGGTTTTCCATTGCGCATCCCCTTAACGGTGTTTGAACTTCAGCTTCTCTATTGTTGCAGCAAAGTTCGGCAACCATTTTTCATGTGCCAGAATCATTTCACTGGCCAGTTGCTCCGCATCGCGATCAGAATGGACCAGCGGGCTGAGGTTCAGCGCCAGCAGCACGTCATTAAGCTCACCGCTTAACGCCGCATGACTGGCAGCCACTTCAAATCCTTTGATGGTGTGAATCAGGCCCATGACTTTGTCATCAAAATGGGTGATGCGTGGATGTGGTTTCGCCCCATCACGCCCCAGAATACAGGTCATCTCGATGGCCCAGTCAGCCGGAATGTTGTCGATATGACCATGATGCGGCACATTAACGTAATGCTCCGCTTGCTTATCGTTGTAAATGGCATTGATAACTTCACATGCTGCATCGGAGTAATATGCCCCGCCGCGCTGCTCCAGCTCTTTTGGTTTGACGTTCAGGTTCGGATCTTTATACAAATCGAACAGCTGCTTCTCAACCTTCTGAACGATCTGCGCACGCGCGCCGCCCTTATAGTACTCGCCCATTTCGATAGCCAGCATCTCTTTCTGCTTAAAGTAGTAAAGCAGGTACGAGCATGGCAGCAGATTCAGCGAGCGGATCAGCCCTTCACTGAATGGCAGGTCAAAGATGTTTTTCACTGACGCCGCGGTCAGGCGGCCGGAAGCCACGCCGTCGAGCAGTTCGGCAAAGCGCGATTTTCCGTTCACAATGACATCTTTGATGAACACCATGTGGTTCAGGCCGAACAGATCGATGGAGAGATCGTCGTTGTCGGTCAGTTCCAGAACGTCGCGGATAAACATCTTCATGCCAATCGGAATATTACAGACGCCGATAAAGCGTTTGAAACCCGTATGGCGGTAGACCGCCTCGGTCACCATCCCAGCCGGGTTGGTAAAGTTAATCACCCATGCGTTCGGGCAAATCTCTTCGACATCTTTGATAATGTCGAAAATGACTGGGATGGTACGCAAACCTTTGAACAGGCCGCCCGCGCCGTTGGTCTCTTGTCCCAGATAACCGTGACTCAGTGGAATGCGTTCGTCCAGTTCACGCGCCTTTAACTGACCCACGCGTAGCTGGGTGGTAACGAAATCCGCATCTTTCAGCGCCAGTCGACGATCCAGGGTTTTATGCACGGTTAAAGGCACACCGGCTTTCTCAACCATGCGCTTGCACAGGTCGAAAATAATATTCAGTTTCTCCTGACCTTCCTCAACGTCAACCAGCCATAACTCGCTAACCGGTAATTCATGATAACGTTTCAGGAAACCTTCAAGTAATTCCGGGGTATAACTGCTGCCGCCACCAATGGTTACGACTTTTAATTTCTTTTGCATAATATCTCCCTTAGCGTATCAGGTTAATCGCCTGCAAGGTATAGCGTACTCTTCCCGCTATTTGGGCAAGCAATCAAGGCAATATTCGCGGCGGGTAAAGCCGCCTAAAGTTAATTAATTACCGTCAAGTTTTTCCGGTAACTGTTCGGGGTGAACGATGTCAATTTCTTAAAGGTTTTAATAAACAGACTGGGGCTACTGTATCCGGATTCGTAAGCAATATCGGTGACAGAATAGTTGGTAATTTCCAGCTGTTTTTTTGCAAAATTAATGCGGATTTCATTAATAATTTGCACAGGTGTTTTACGATAATAACGCTGTGTCGCGCGAGTCAGATATTCCTGCGATTTTCCCGACAGTGAAACCATATTCTCCAGCGCATTTTCACTGAACTGCCCTTTATCGTGCATCAGTTCCACAGTACCGCGCAGCCATTGCGGAACATCATCCGTCACCTGCTGCTCTTCGCGATGATGGCGCAGCCGGTTCATCACATAGAATGTCACCGTTTCAATAAACTCATCAAATTCATTGTCGCGGAAGTTAAGCGAGGCGATAACCGTTTCAATCCAGGTCATAAACTCGTTTTTGACACGATAGACCTGCGATGCCACAAAGCAGAACGGTACCAGCGGCAGATAGTGCTTCTCAAAGAAGCGTCTGCTGACGCCCACATTCAGAATGCGTGTGGCACCAAATTCGTAAAAGCTCTGGTGATAGGATCCCATCGGTAAGAAGACAAAATCGCCCCGTTCAAGCAGGACGCGCTTACCGTTAATTTCCTGGTAGTAGCGGCCGGTCAGAACAATCGTGAACTCATAGTAGTCATGCTGGTGCAGACCGCTGGCGCTCTCCGTTTTGTTGTAAATGACCACGTGAAAATTCTTGCCATTAAACAGTTGCTGCTCAAGTGCGGTTTTAATTTCCATCGTGCTGACCTCCTGCTGCCTGACCTGACTTATTGCATTTTCTCGTGAAGCTCAATTAACTCCGCCACCAGCTCACGTGCCAGCATCGACGTCATCAGGTGATCCTGCGCGTGTACCAGCACCAGGCTAACCTTCATCTTCCCTTCCCCCTGGTCACCTTCGATGAGCTTCGTCTGCACCAGGTGCGCTTCATTCAGCGCCGTACGGGACTGATCCATCATGGTTTTCGCGGCGGCGAAATCCCCCTGCTTGGCCTGCTTGAGGGCGGCATAGGCCAGGCTGCGGGCTTGTCCGGAATTGATGATGAGCCCCATCACCACTTCTTCGAGATCGTTCTCTGCGCTTTCTTCTGCAACAATACTATCCAAATCTAACATTTTAAGCTCCTTGTGGCTGGCGCGGGTTTCCCCGCGCCGTTCAATCTTAGAATTTCAGTGAGAGGGCAATATCCTCTTCGCTCTCTTCTTCATCAATGATGGTTGCTGCTTTGTTCGCAATCGCCACGAATGGCATGTAAAGCAGTGTTGCAATCCCGAGGTTGAATATCGCCAGCAGGAAGGCCGCCACGCTGCCGTTGGTGTTGAAGAACGCGCCCAGACCCGCCGGCATTGTCCATGGTGCAATGTTGGTGATTGGTGGAATGATCCCCATGTAATAGGCCGTCAGGGTAATGGCTGCCAGCAGCGGCTGAATCAGAATGAACGGGATGAACATCACCGGGTTCATGATGATTGGCAGACCAAACAGGATCGGTTCGTTAATCTGGAAGATACCTGAAGGCAGCGCCAGTTTCGCCACCTGACGGTAGTCAGCACGACGAGAGACAATAAAGACCGCGATGATCAGACCCAAGGTCGCCCCGGTACCGCCCAGGAAGATATAGGAGTCAAGCATCGGCTTCGCCCACACATGGAAGGTTTTACCCGCTGCCAGCGCCGCGTCAACAGAGCCGTACTGCTGGTAAAGTGCTACGTTTTCCAGTGCCCATGGGGTCATAATCCCGCTGTCCAGCGCTGCCAGTGCCAGTGAACCATGCACGCCGAAGAACCACAGCAGAGAAGTGAAAATCACATACGCCCAACCGACCACTCCACCCATTGACGCTAGCGGCGTAGAGATAGAGTCCATGATGATCTGGTGGAAGTTAGTGCCCCAGTGAGAAAGCGCCCAGGCGATAATCCCCATGATGGAAAGAATAATGAAGCCTGGAATCAACGCGGAAAATGAACGAGAAACCGAAGCCGGAACGCTATCTGGCAAACGGATAACCCAGTTTCGACGAATAATAAAGGTGAACATCTCCGCCACCACCAGCCCGATAACAATACCGGAGATGATGTTAGCTCCGCCCAGCCAGTTGGCGCCTACTGCATACGCTTCACCGACACTGTAAGGGGTCACGGTCATAAATGCGGCAACGGATAATAAACCAGCAGCCAGTGGATCCACTTTCCGCTCTTCTGCCAGCGCCATCCCTATAAAGAAAGGCGCCATCAGCGACATAATACCTAACGTCCCGTTATAGACGTTGCCGCCGATGGCTTTAAAACCGTTAAGGGTTTCAATAGTCGAAGCGTCTAACCGAATTCCTAATGAATAAAAGAAGGAACCTTCACCAAAGCTCAGAAAAACGTTGTTAATTAAAACGAACATTGCCCCGGCCAGCGTCAACGGCATTAATTTAATAAAACCGTTTTTGATGGCATTAACGTGAGGCTGCTTTCCTATTTTAACAGCAAAAGGAAGGAGTACCTTTTCAAGTGAAGCGATGACTTTACTCATAGGAAAATACCCTTAAATGCCGCAACACAAGTTACGGCGTATTGTGTGTGAAATAACTCTTTGACGGGAAAAATAAAAATTAATTAGCAGCTTTTTTAATGGCTGCAACAGCAGCTTTCAATACACCTAAACCATCAATCTTGCCGTACAGCCCTGAGTCGATCACCTCGACCGGTTTATTCGGTAACAGTCGTTGAATTTCGGGTAACATATAAGCGATTTGCGGTCCCAATAAAACGACATCGGCTTTCTGGCCTTTTTCGCCCGCCAGCGTCTCAGGAAACGCTTCAATCACCACAGGGACTTCATACTTTTCAGCTTGTGCACGCATCTTTGACACCAGAAGCGAGGTTGACATGCCCGCTGAGCAGAACAGGTAAATATGTTTCTTTTCCATCATAATTTCCCTCTTGTATGACTACCTGCCATCTTGCTATCACTCGACTCGCTGTCCCGGCAGACAGGTAGCTTGTGTATTGTTGTTTGTCGTTGGAGTGAGTATACGCAATGGTACAGACAGGGGATAATTCTGAACAGACTCAAATTGTCTCTCATTGACCTGGCTTGTTGACTCCCTTCACATTTCGGGCAAATAATTCGCGCAAAGAAATAAGATTTTTGTATGCATAAAAAAACCGACCCACTGGTCGGTTTGTTAACATCCTCAGATACGCAGGGTTACTACGCCTTAGGTGCCTGCGGATCGGTGTCGTATTCAGCACAGGTCTGATAGCCGGAGTTAATAACATGGCCGGTATCATCCAGGGCGACAAAGTAGGTCTCTGCCTTACCATCACGTTGACCCAGGATATAGGTCTGGCAGGTTCCTTTCGCATGGATCATGGTCACTTCAGAAGAAGGTTTACCGGCAATCGCAGCCACCTGCGAACGGGTCATGCCTTTTTTGACATCTTTAACCACTGGCTGTGTGAACTGATCTTTGGTGCGATCGTAAGCTGTACACCCTGCCAGCATAGTCAGTACTGCCGCTGCGCTAAGAATTCCTGCTACGTTCTTGTTCATATTCCGTCCTCTTGTTTATCAGCGTGTTATCTAAGCATGGAATAAAAAGTACGATTGTTCAACTTCGTGAATTACGCCAGACGAATTTCGGAAAATTCTAATAAAACAATGATAACCTGCTAAATCGCCGCAAATTAGCGCACTCAAAACTGTGATCCTTGTCGTTTCTCGCCCAAAGGGTTAGTTTTAGCAGTAAATACTTTCGGTTTATGTTCTGCATATGGAGGGCATGATGGCTCTGCAACAAGAGATTATTCAGGCGCTGGGCGCGAAGCCTGCGGTAGATGCACATGAAGAGATCCGCCGCAGCGTGGATTTTTTAAAATCTTATTTAAAAACGAACCCTTTCCTGAAATCCCTGGTGCTGGGCATCAGCGGGGGCCAGGACTCGACGCTGACCGGTAAACTCTGCCAGATGGCCATTTCAGAGCTTCGCGAAGAGACCGGTGATGAGACACTGCAGTTTATCGCCGTGCGTCTTCCGTATGGCGTGCAGGCCGACGAGCAGGATTGCCAGGATGCCATTTCGTTCATTCAGCCTGACCGCGTACTGACCGTCAATATTAAAGGTTCGGTCCTGGCAAGCGAGCAGGCGCTCCGCGAAGCCGGCATAGAATTGAGTGATTTTGTCCGTGGGAACGAGAAAGCCCGTGAGCGCATGAAAGCGCAGTACAGCATCGCCGGGATGACCAAAGGTGTAGTTGTTGGAACCGACCATGCAGCAGAAGCGATCACCGGTTTCTTCACCAAATATGGCGACGGCGGCACCGACATCAACCCCATTTTCCGTCTGAACAAGCGTCAGGGTAAGCAACTGCTGGCCACGCTGGGTTGCCCTGAGCATCTTTACAAGAAAGCGCCGACAGCGGATCTTGAAGACGATCGCCCTTCCCTGCCAGATGAAGCGGCGCTTGGCGTCACCTATGACAATATTGATGATTATCTGGAAGGTAAAAAACTGGATGAACGTACCGCGAAAATCATCGAAGGCTGGTATCTGAAAACCGAGCACAAGCGCCACACGCCTATCACGGTGTTTGACGACTTCTGGAAGAAATAGAGCAAAACGGTAACCCGCATAATCTAGGCCGGGTAAGGCGCAGCCGCCACCCGGCTCTTTTTTAACCACCACACTCCTGCTACACTGTATACCTGAACAGTATAGGGAGTGGTATGTGAGCAGGCGTCAATCCGCCCCGCGTCTTGAGTTTGAAGCGGCGGCTATCTACGAATATCCCGAGCACCTTCGCCCATGGCTGGAGGCGCTGCCTAAACAGCCTGGCGTGTACATCTTTCACGGTGAGAGTAATACCCTGCCACTCTATATCGGTAAAAGCGTCAATATTCGCAGCCGGGTATTATCCCATCTCCGTACGCCGGACGAGGCCGCCATGCTGCGCCAGTCACGACGCATTACCTGGGTTCAGACCGCAGGAGAAATGGGCGCGCTGTTGCTTGAAGCCCGACTTATCAAAGAGCAACAACCGCTGTTCAATAAGCGCTTGCGCCGCAATCGTCAGCTTTGCTCCCTGCAGATAACCGCGGGCAAACCGCAGATTGTCTACGCACGTGAAGTCGATTTTTCACATGCCCCAAATCTGTATGGGTTATTCGCGAATAAACGTGCGGCACTCCAGGCCCTGCAAACGCTGGCGGATGATTTACAGCTTTGTTACAGCCTGTTGGGTCTGGAGGCAACCACCCGTGGGCGCGCCTGTTTCCGATCCGCTCTGAAGCGCTGCGCAGGTGCTTGTTGTGGGAAAGAAAGTGTTGAGGAACATCATGCCCGGCTTCTCAACGGGCTGGCGGCCATCAGTGTCGCCTGCTGGCCGTGGGAAAATGCCGTTGCCCTAAAGGAAGTGGGTGAAGCGATGACCCAGTATCACATCATCAATAACTGGCTTTGGCTGGGCGCCGTTGACAATGTAAACGACGCGGCAACCTTGCTACGCACACCCGCCGGATTCGATCATGACGGCTACAAAATACTCTGTAAGCCGGTATTAACCGGCAAATATGAGATCATTGTGCTGAGTGACCCGCCAGCCAGTTAATTTCACTGAACAATAAGGTGCCTTCAGACTCCAGCAGACGGAGAGTGTGGGTACCCTCTTCCCAGAATGCCCCCTGATCGGCGGTCAACAATTTATCCCCCAACTGCCACGCGCCGCCTAACACGAACACCACGCCGCCCCGGGAACCAAAGGTGGTAAAGGTACGATCGGCAACGCGTACTTTTGCCTGGCAGCAATCGCGCCGGGTCATGATGTTGAAATCCATTGCCATCCTTCCATCCGCCAGCAGTGCTTTTACCGGTAGATCGCCAGAAAAACTGTAAGGCTGATGCTGTTTCAGGGTATGACAGAATGCCTGACCGGCATCCAGCGTCACCTCTCCTCCCTCCAGTAACGTTATGACCCGATCAACACCGGGAAAAGAGGAGAATTCACCGTTACTGGCAATAGTCGCAATACTGGCACGCCAGTAAAAATCCCGCGTCGCGGGAGGAAAACAACAAATCTCTCGCGTTTCGCCAGCACCATTGCGCCAGAGACTGACCGGCATCTTACGGATATCAAAGAACTCCATCACCACTCCTGAATGGCACAACCTGTGCCAGGGCAAGGATATTGCTATCGTTGCTGTCTTGTTTGTTATCGTTAGGGTTTCACAGACACAGTATCGGCAGCAGAGCAGGCAGGCATTAACTGAACGTTAATAAAAATTCTAACGCCATGACTCTACGAACATTCTCTGAAGCGACTACAGGAGCATACCGCGCTCGCGGTGGCAGACAAGAGGGAAGGAAAGAAAAACCGCCGGTCCTGTCCACAGCGATAGCGCTTTTGTGGACAGGATCCCGGCGGTCTTAAGATGTTGAACCGATTATTCGGTTGGTGCTGGCATTTTACCTTCCATCGCCGGACGTTCTGTCAGACGCTTCTCAAAATTCGCATTAAATTGTTTTTTCTGTTCCGGAGTCAGAATGTTGTAGATCTTATTCTGGGTTTCCATGTGAGCCAGCATGCGGGCTTTGTGCTGCTCAGCCATTTTGTCGATCTGCGCTTCAGCTTTCGCCTTATCGAAACTATCGCTGGCGATGATGTCATGCATTGCGCGACGCTCTTCAAGCGGAGGACGTTTCATCTGGTCGCGTTCGCCTTTCCTGATATCGCGGATCTGCTGCTTCTGCGCATCCGTCAGATTCAGATCTTTAAACATCATCATCTCGTTGTGCATACCCGGCTTGCCTTTATGATGCATCATCATTTTGCCTTCAGTTGGCGCGGCAGCGGTGGTGGTCGTATCTGCGGCGAACGCCATGCTGGTAGCGCCCAGAGCCAGGGTAGAAGCAACAAACAGTGCAGTAAGTTTACGCATAATTTATTTCCTTTCTTTCAGTTATTCTTCGGCGCTATGCCGTGTTGACGAGATTAACTTTACGGGCTTTATCGTCAATTAGTCAGAGCAACGGTAAAACAATGAAAGTGTAAAAAACAAATTTTCGCCAAATGTGGAGGAAATAAGGATAAAGCGTGGAGAGTTGCAACAAAAAATAAACAACACGATGATTTTAAAGAAATTAAGCATGAGTATAGCGAAGTGAAGATTAATAATAAAGCAATTCACCAGGAATATTCTGCAAAAGAAGTGCGAACGCTTTAATCGTTAAGAAAAGGTTTTTGCTTCCCCCCTCAGAGGACGAGAGGGGAAATACTCAGGAGATTTTTTCCAGCATCAATCCGGCTCGCAAACCAAACGCCACCGACGGGTTAGGAAACAACACATATTCGGTTGTCTTCTGTACTTCATAACGATCCTCACCATCTTCGGCCAACAGGACGCCTTTACGGAACGGGGTAAAGTTGAGCGTATGTGCAGCCATATGAAGCAGGAAGGCATCGCTGCGGCGAGTGATCTGCTGCACGACCCGATACCGTTCAACGGGCTGATGCGCGTGCTCAGGAACCGTTCCTCCCAGCAGCGCCCGAAGAGCGAGATGCGTAGGCGCAAAGCGAGTCAGATCGTTCTGGCCGAACGGGAGTGCTTTTCCCAGCTCCAGGGTACACGCCAGCGCAGCGAAACGTTCGCAGGTAAAGTGAGTAAACGTTCCCCCCGGTGACTGATGAAAGACCAGCGCCTCCAGCCCGGCATCGCCCAGCCAGCTCAGGAACGATTCATCCCACGGCTGATGACGCTGCGGCAGAACGCCAAAGCGAACATGATAAGACGCCCGGATCGCCGTATGCAGATCCAGATGCCAGCGCGCAGGCCCCGCAGCCGCAAAAAACGCGCTCACGACGTTCTCCAGCCACTCTGCCCGCACCGTTTCGTCACTCTGTGGAAACTGCGACCAGCGCCCACCGAACATGCGGTTAATATCGCTCACCAGATACCGTTTGTTTTGTGCCAGCGCAGGCGGGTTGCCGAGCACTACCAGCACACGACACTTAAGGGTGATATCTCCGCGATACAGCGCGCGCAACAGCAGATCGACAATCTCAACGGGTGCCGTTTCATTCCCATGAATCCCCGTTGAAAGCAGCAGCGACAGATCGCTTTTCGCAGTCGGCGTCAGCTCAAGCACTCCGCGCCCCAACCAGCGCCAGTGGAATGAGGGGCCCTCCCCCTCACTCTGCTCAGGCGTTTCGTCAGCCAGGGTCAGCGCCAGTAGATTTTCCATACTCACTCCTTTAGCGCTGGAACGGATAAACCGATCCCAGCTGCAGGATGGATGTCAACGCGTCCAGCGCCTCACGGCCTTCGCGCAGCAGCTGAGGGTCGACCAGGTCGGCCTGCGTTAACCGGTCACGATAGTAACGATCCACCCAGTCGTTCAGGGTGTTAAACAGCGTCTCGTTCATCATCACTGCCGGATTAACAGCCTGCATTTCATTCTGCGTCAGTACCACGCGCAGGCGCAGACAGGCTGGCCCACCGCCGTTGGCCATACTTTCACGCAGGTCAAAGACGCGCAGTTCGTCAATTGGGTTATCGGCCTTAACCAGGTCTGACAGATAACGCCACACCCCTTTATGATCCCGGGACTCCTGCGGCAGCACCAGCATCATGCTGCCATCGTCACGGCTCAACAGCTGGCTGTTGAAGAGATAGGTTTCCACTGCATCCTGCACGCTGACCGCCTGCGTCGGCACCTGAATCGGCATAAAACCCGGTACGCGTTCATGCAACGTAGCGAGCAGCTTCTCCTGATGGGCAAACGCCTGCTCATGGCAGAACAGTACCTGGCGGTTGGAGACGGCAATCACGTCGTTGTGGAACACGCCCTGGTCAATCACCTGTGGATTCTGCTGGGCAAAAATCACCTGGGAAGGATTGACCTGATTCAGGCGGGCAACGGCCTGACTCGCCGCCAGCGTCTGACGGGCCGGATAGCGGACGGGTTCGGAATGACCGCCCTCCTCACGCCCGTAAATAAACAACTGCACACCAGGGTCGCCATAATCACCTCCCAGCCGGTTATGGTTGGCAGCCCCTTCGTCGCCAAACATCGCCACCTGTGGCAGAGCCTGATGCACCGCAAAATGGTCGTCATGACTGAAAATGGCGCGCAACACGCGCTCGGTGGTTTCCGCTTCGGTGGCGCGGTGGAATTTGTTGTTCAGGTTCGCCACCGTCAAATGGACTTTTCCATCCAGCGTATCGGCTGACGGTGCGACGGTTGCCGCGTTGGCCACCCACATTGATGAGGCAGAGCTTGCCGCAGAGAGCAGATGCGGTGTCTGTGTACCCGCTTTTTCAACCACCTGCTCATCGCTGCCGGTGAAGCCAAGTTGACGCAACACTGCCACGTTTGGGCGCTCTTGCGGCGGAATAACCGCCTGCGGGAAACCGGCATCCGCCAGCGCTTTCATTTTTAGCAGCCCCTGTTTCGCCGCCAGTTTCGGGTTGGAGACCTGAAAACGATGCTTCGTCGAGGCTTCATTACCAAAAGAGAGACCCGCATAGTGGTGCGTCAGCCCCACCAGCCCGTCAAAGTTGACTTCACGCGCTTTCATGACGATCCCCTCCGGTAAAGTCCAGACCCGGATTGAGCGTTTCCGGCAGCGTCAGCGCCGGGGTTTCCAGGCTTGCCATCGGCCACGCGCAGTAATCCGCGGCGTACCACGCGCTGGCGCGATGGTTGCCCGATGCCCCCACGCCGCCGAACGGCGCGGTGCTCGCTGCACCGGTCAGCGGTTTATTCCAGTTCACAATCCCGGCGCGCGCTTCCAGCAGCAGCCGATCAAACTTCTCGCGATGCGGCGAAATCAGCCCGCTCGACAGGCCGTAACGGGTGTTATTGGCCATTGCAATCGCCTCATCAAAATCGTCGTAACGCCAGACGCACAGCAGCGGACCAAAGACCTCTTCGTCCGGCACGTTGCTCGCCCCGCTCATCTCAACGATGCCCGGCGTAAGCAGCGAGGCACCCGGCTGAACCTGCTTCGGTTCGAGCAGCGTTTTCGCGCCGCGCGCGACGTGATCCTGCCAGGCCTTCAGCACATTCAACGCCGCCTGCTCGGAAATCAGACCGCCCATAAACGGCTGCGGGTCGGCATCCCACGTTGCAGGTACCAGACGCGCGCTCACTTCAACCAGCCGTTTCAGGAAGGCATCCCCCTGCGCACCACGTTTTACCAGTAAGCGACGGGAACAGGTACAGCGCTGTCCGGCGGTAATAAAGGCGGACTGAATGGTCAGATGCACGGCAGCGTCAATATCGTCAGGATCTTCCACGATCAGTGGATTGTTACCGCCCATCTCCAGCGCCAGAATTTTTTCCGGCTGCCCCGCCAGCTGGCGATGCAACTGATAGCCCGTTCCGGCGCTGCCGGTAAACAACAGACCGTCAATATCGCTCAACGCGCTCAGCGCCTGACCGGTTTCACGCCCACCCTGTACCAGATTCAGCACGCCTGGTGGCAATCCAGCTTGTTCCCACAGCTTCACCACCGCCTCACCGGTTAATGGCGTTAACTCGCTCGGTTTGAAAATCACTGTATTGCCCGCCAGCAGTGCGGGCACAATGTGACCATTCGGCAGATGCCCCGGGAAGTTGTACGGACCAAACACCGCCAGCACGCCGTGCGGACGGTGGCGCAGCGTGGCCGCACCGTCCGGCATCTCGGTGTGCTGTTCACCGGTACGGGTGTGGTAAGCCTTCACCGAAATGGCAATTTTGTTGATCATCGCCGTCACTTCGGTTGTTGCTTCCCAGCGCGGTTTACTGGTCTCAGAGGCGATGATGCGCGTCAGTTCGGCTTTGTTCGCCTCCAGCAAACCGGCAAACTTTTCAACAATGGCCTGACGCACGGCGAAAGGCTGTTTTGCCCACGCCGGAAACGCGCGGCGCGCGGCATGACAGGCTTGTTCAACCTGCGCGACGCTGGCGTCATTCCCTTTCCAGAGCACCTCTTTTCCTACCGGATTGGTCTTTACGCGCTGTTCGCCTTCGCCCGTGACCCAGTCACCGTTAATCCATAATGTCATGCTGTTTTCTCCTCAGGGCAGAGACGCACCAGGCGAACCGTATCGCCGGCGTTACATTTCAGGGCATCCAGTTCTGCAGCCGTCAGCACCAGACGTTCACATTTCGGGTTGGTACGCACCAGCATGGCGCGGAAGTTGGTGTAATTCTCATTCGACACCAGACATGCCGGCCAGTCACCCGGCGCGGGCTGACCTTCAGCGACCTCAACCAGCCGGCTTTTACGAATCGCACGCACGCGGTCGATATCGCACTCAAGCGTTGGCCCGCCGTCAAAGATGTCGACATAGTTACGGTAGCGGAAGCCCTCTTTCTCCAGCACCGCGCGGGCGGGCGCGGTTTGCGGATGCACTTCGCCAATCACCGCCTGCGCTTCCGGGGTTAAGAAATGGGTATAGATAGGATGCTTCGGCATCAGTTCGGCAATAAACGCTTTCTGACCGGTACCGCAGAGATAGTCCGCCCGGCTGAACTCCATCGAGAAGAAGCGCTCGCCCAGGCTCTCCCAGAACGGTGAGTAGCCGGTGTCGTCGATCACGCCGCGCATCTCGGCCACTACCTTTTCGTTAAAGCGATCGCGGAAGGCGGCCATAAACATAAAGCGTGATTTAGAAAGCAGGTAACCGTTGCCCTCTTTGCGCCACGCCGGGTCGAGGAACAGCGTGCAGAGCTCGCTGGCGCCCGTGTGGTCATTACAAAGAAACAGCGTCGGCAGCGCGTTATAGACGTTCAGCTCTTTCGAAGCATGAACCATCGTGCCGACGCGATAGTTGTACCACGGGTCGTTTAACCCAACAGCCACTTCGATGGCGCAAATCCCGGCAACAGCACCGGTGTCGGTATCTTCAAGAACGAACACATAACCCTGTTCGCTTTTTGGCAACGTCCCCTGCCAGGTGTGCAGGGCGCGCTCAATGCGCGCCGACAGTGTTTTTTCGTCGGCGGGAAGTGAGGTCAACCCACCTCCCGTCTTACCGGCAAGCTGCATGAGCCCGGCGAGATCGCCGCGCTCAACGGGACGGATGACCATCATGATGACACCCCGGATTTCACATGTTCGCAGGCCAGCGCAAAGCGATCTAAACCAGTTTGCACCTCTTCCTGGCTGACAATCAGCGCAGGAGCAAAACGCACCACGTTGGCACCGGCAATCAGCACCATTACGCCCACTTTTGCCGCTTCCTGTGAAATAAGTTTAGCTTTTCCGGCAAACTCGGCGGTGAGCTCGCAGCCGATTAACAGCCCCAGACCGCGAATTTCTTTGAACAGGCCGGTCTTACTGTTGATGGCATTCAGGCGTTCAATAAACCAGTCGTGACGCTGCTTAACGCCTTTCAACACCTCAGGGGTGTTAATGATGTCGAGAACCTGTCCGGCAACGGCGGTTGCCAGCGGGTTGCCGCCATAGGTGGTGCCATGGGTCCCCACGGTCATCACGCTGGCGAATTTATCGGTGGTCAGCATTGCCCCAATCGGGAAGCCGCCGCCCAGCGCTTTGGCTGTCGAAAGGACGTCCGGCGTCACACCGTAGTGCATGTAGGCATACAGTTCACCGGTACGGCCCACCCCCGTTTGCACTTCATCAAAAATCAGTACCACATTATGACGATCGCACAGTTCGCGCAGCCCCTGCAGGAACGCTTTTTGCGCCGGAAGCACGCCACCCTCGCCCTGCATCGGCTCAACAATTACCGCGCAGGTGGTGTCGTTGATCAGCTCGCTGGCTGACTGGAGATCGTTATAGACACCGTGACGAATATCGGGTGGCAGCGGTGCAAAATCCTGCGAATAAGAAGGCTGACCGCCCGCGCTGACGGTAAAGAGCGTGCGACCGTGGAAGGCGTTCTTAAACGCGACAATACCGCTTTTGTGTGTGCCAAACTTATCGTGTGCATATTTGCGCGCCAGCTTCAGCGCCGCTTCGTTCGCTTCTGCCCCCGAGTTACAGAAAAAGACTTTTTCGGCAAATGTTGCGTCGATCAGTTTTTTCGCCAGACGCAGAGCGGGCTCGTTGGTAAACCCGTTGCCGGTATGCCAGAACTTCGCCGCCTGGTCATTCAGTGCCTGACGCAGTGCCGGATGAGCATGGCCCAGCGCGTTCACCGCAATCCCACCTGCAAAGTCGATATACTCTTTACCCTGCTGGTCCCACAGGCGTGAGCCTTCCCCACGAACCGGAATAAAAGCCGCCGGAGCGTATACTGGCATCATCCATTCATCGAAATTTTCACGCGTAATTGACAGAGACATAGCGACCTCATCAGGTAAATAAAAAGTTATTTGAATGTTAAATAATTGAGTGTTTGCACTGTGAATGTAGATTGCAGCCTTCGTGCCAGCCAGCGATAAAAATGCATAAACGGGTTGAGCCAACAGAATATCAATAAGTTACAATATGGAGTTATTCACTATTAGTGCATAAAAAGTGAATATTTTTACGACAAGCGGCGCTTTGCCGCATGAAAATAAGAAAGAGTATGCAGAGGCCAAATATAATTCTGGAATTGTGATCGCTCGCGAAATTTATCTGTCATTTATGCCCTGTTTGAGGGCGAGACGCGTCAGAATGGTGCAAATATTGCACCACTGGCATTATCTGTCGCAGTTATTGGTCAATCCCCGTAACAGTTGACGCAAATTCTGCTACCATCCATGCACTATTCACCTTGCACTGGCAGCGACTATGAAATTTGTCTCTTTTAATATCAACGGCCTGCGTGCCCGTCCTCATCAGCTTGAAGCTATCGTTGAGCAACATCAGCCAGATGTGATCGGCCTGCAGGAGACAAAAGTTCACGACGACATGTTCCCCCTCGAAGAGGTGGCGAAACTCGGCTACAACGTCTTCTATCACGGACAGAAAGGCCACTATGGCGTTGCGCTGCTCACTAAAGCGCCACCGGTATCCGTCCGCCGCGGCTTCCCTGGCGATGGTGAAGAAGCACAGCGTCGCATTATCATGGCGGAAGTGCCTTCTGCACTCGGGAATATCACGGTCATTAACGGTTACTTCCCGCAGGGTGAGAGCCGTGACCACGAGACAAAATTCCCGGCCAAAGCAAAGTTCTACCAGGATCTGCAGGACTACCTGACCACCGAACTGAAAAAAGAGAATCCGGTGCTGATCATGGGCGATATGAATATCAGCCCGACGGATCTCGATATCGGTATTGGCGAAGACAACCGCAAGCGCTGGCTGCGTACCGGCAAATGCTCCTTCCTGCCGGAAGAGCGTGAGTGGATGGCGCGTCTGCTTGACTGGGGTCTGGTGGATACGTTCCGCAGTGCCAACCCGGAAACACAGGACCGCTTCTCCTGGTTTGACTACCGCTCAAAAGGCTTTGATGACAACCGTGGCCTGCGTATCGATCTGCTGCTGGCCAGCTCGCCGCTGGCAGAGCGCTGCATTGAAACCGGTATCGACTACGATATCCGCAGCATGGAAAAACCGTCCGATCACGCGCCGGTCTGGGCAAAATTCAAGCTGTAACCACGTGTGAACATTCGAAAAAGACTCTTCCTGTGCGCCCTTCTGGGCGCATTTATTCTGACATTTATCGCGCTTCCTCCGGGCACACTTTCCCTGGATGGAATTAAAACTCACCAGCAGGCGTTACTCTCTCATGTTGAACACGCGCCGCTACAAAGTGCGCTGATCTTTTTTGCGCTCTATGTGGTGGTTTCCGCCCTGTCGATACCCGGCGCGGCGATACTGACCCTGCTGGGTGGTGCGCTGTTTCCTCTGTGGGAAGGCACCATACTGGTCTCGTTTGCCTCAACGCTTGGTGCCACGCTGGCGATGCTCGCCAGCCGTTATCTGCTGCGCGACTGGGTCCAGCGGCGGTTTGCTCAGCAGATGAAAACGGTAAACGCCGGCATGGCGCATGACGGCGCGGGCTACCTTTTTGCTCTGCGTCTGATGCCGCTGTTCCCGTTTTTTCTGGTGAATTTGCTGATGGGTCTTACCCGCATTGGGCTACGTCGTTACTGGTGGGTCAGCCAGCTCGCCATGCTGCCCGCCACGGTTGTCTTTCTGAACGCCGGGCGCGAGCTGGGAAAAGTGTCAACGCTGCGCGATATTTTGTCGCCGGGTATGGTATTCGCCTTTACACTACTGGGGTTATTACCGCTGGTCACACGCCGGCTATTTACCCGTTATACCCCTTCGTCTAAAAAGTGAGGCATTATGCGCCGTGTGCGTTTTTGCACGTTTCTGACCAGCCTGCTGCTGGCAACCCCTTTGTATGCCGCAGACAGCTGGCAATCCATCCAACAACAAGCCAAAGGCCAGACGGTCTGGTTTAACGCCTGGGGCGGCGATCCGGCGTTAAACCGCTACCTTGAGTGGGTAAGCGGTGAGATGAAAACGCACTACGCCATTACCCTCAAAATTGTCCCACTGGCAGATGCCGCCGATGCGGTAAAACGTATTCAGACGGAAGCCAGCGCTGGACGTAAGACCAACGGATCAGTCGACCTGCTGTGGGTTAATGGCGAAAATTTCCGCACATTAAAAGAGGCTAACCTGCTGCAAACCGGATGGGCAGAGTTGCTACCAAACTGGCGCTATGTCGATCCCCGCAAACCCGTAACGGAAGATTTTGCTGTTCCCACTGACGGGGCGGAATCGCCGTGGGGCGGCGCGCAGCTGACCTTTATCTCACGCACAAAGAGCATGCCGACGCCGCCGGAGGATCCGCAGGCGTTGCTGGCTTACGCGCGGCAGTATCCGGGTAAAGTCAGCTATCCTCGCCCGCCCGATTTTACCGGGACGGCGTTTCTTGAGCAGTTGCTCCTGACACTTACCACACAGCCGGATGCGCTGCAAAAGGCACCCGATAACACCTTTGCCCAGGTAACAGCCCCGCTTTGGGATTACCTCGACAAACTCCACCCACTCCTGTGGCGCGAAGGCAAAGACTTTCCCCCTTCGCCAGCACGTATGGATGCCCTGCTTGCCAGCGGCAGTCTGAACCTGTCGCTGACCTTTAACCCGGCACATGCGCAACAAAAAGTCGCCAGTGGTGAACTGCCAGCCGACAGCTACAGCTTTGGTTTTCACACCGGGATGATCGGTAACGTCCATTTTGTCGCCATTCCGGCTAATGCCAGCGCGAGCGCAGGTGCGAAAGTGGTCGCCAATTTCCTGCTTTCACCGCAGGCGCAAATTCGCAAGGCTGACCCGGCTATCTGGGGAGACCCGAGCGTACTGGATGTAAAATTACTCCCCGAAGGTGAAGCGAAACAGTTGCAAGCCCACACGCCTGAAGGGCTACCGAAGATACTGGCTGAGCCGCAATCGGCCTGGGTTAACGCGCTGGAGCAGGAATGGCTGCGTCGTTACGGCACCCGTTGAGTTGGCTTGTCTGGCTGGCAATGGCGGCCATCTATCTGCCGATCCTGCCCGCTGGTGCGATGCTGCTCGCCCCGGCATTTTCGGTGACTCACTGGCAGTCGCTGCTTAACGACCCGCAACTGCCTCAGGCGACCGTCGCCACGCTGGTCTCAACGCTCATTGCGACGCTGGGTTCCTTGCTAATCGCCCTTTCCCTGCTGGCGCTTCTCTGGCCCGGCAAACGCTGGCGGCGTCTCAACACGCGCCTGCCGTGGCTGTTAGCCATTCCCCACGTGGCGTTCGCCACTAGCGCTCTACTGCTATTCGCGGAAGGTGGTCTTTTTTACCAGGTCTGTACCGTCTGTACACCTGTGCTGGACCGATACGGTGCAGGGCTGGGCCTGACGCTCTCCGTCAAAGAGAGTGCGTTTGTGCTGTGGGCTATTTACGCCGTACTGCCGGAAAAACGTCTTGCACAGCAAAAAGTTGTACTGCAAACCTTCGGTTATGGACGTTTTCAGATACTCAACTGGCTGCTCCTTCCGGCTATCGCCCCAGTCCTCGGGGCGGTGATGCTGGCCGTTCTTGCATGGTCAATTTCGGTCGTGGATGTGGCAATCGTTCTTGGGCCAGGCAACCCTCCCACGCTGGCCGTGCTGGCCTGGCAGTGGCTCAGCCAGGGCGACGCACAGCAACAAACAAAAGGGATGCTGCTATGCCTGCTCATCCTCCTGCTGTTGGCTGCACTTGCCGCGCTGGGTTACGGTGCCTGGAAGGCATGGCGTCGCACGCTTTCGGATCTGCCGGGGACGCGTCGCACGTCTCCTGTCCCACTGCCCGAGCGGTCGATAAGCAGGCTGTTACCCGCGTGCGGCGTACTTTGCGTAGCAGTACTGCTGATGCTGGCACAGCGGGACGAGATGGGCTCCCTGGGTACCAGCCTTTCCTTCGGCCTGCTTTCCAGCCTGATTGCCCTGGTCCTCATTTTTCTCTGGCTTGAATGGGGGCCGCAGCGAGGTACGTTGTGGGTGTGGTTACCCCTCGCCCTTCCGGCGCTACCGCTCGTCACCGGGCAATATTTTATTGCGTTGCGACTGGGTATCGACGGGCAGTATGTCGCCGTGCTCTGGAGCCATCTGCTGTGGGTGTTACCGTGGATGCTGCTGGTGCTGCAACCCGCCTGGCACAGGATCGATCCCCGGCTTATCCTTACCGCCAGAACGCTCGGCTGGCGACGGGTAAAAATCTTCTGCCTGCTGAAATGTCCCCTGCTGGTGCGCCCGGCTCTGCTGGCTTTTGCCACCGGTTTTTCCGTCAGTATGGCGCAATATATGCCAACGCTCTGGCTGGGCGCGGGCCGTTTCACCACGCTCACCACGGAGACCGTCGCACTCAGCAGCGGGGGCAGTATCCCGGTTCTGGCTAACCGGGCGCTGGGGTTATTGCTGGTCACGGGCATGGTGTTCGGCCTTGCCGCACTGCTATCACGGCTCGCAGGCCGCTATCGTCAGGGATTACGTTAATGCTGAAGGTAAAAGATCTCACTATCGAACCGCTTTTCCGCGAGGTCAATTTCTGTGTGCCTCGCGGAGAGATTGTCACCCTGATGGGACCATCTGGTAGTGGGAAATCGACCCTTTTTGCCTGGATGGTGGGCGCGCTGTCCGACGATTTCCAGGCCCAGGGCGAGTTATGGTTAGACGAGCGCCGCTGCGACAGGCTTCCTGTAGAATCCCGCGGGCTGGGTATTCTCTTTCAGGATGCCCTGCTGTTTGACCACTTCACTGTTGGTCAAAATTTGATGCTGGCATTACCCGAGCGGATTGTCGGACGCGCACGGCGGGATGCGGTCGAGCAGGCCCTGAGTTCCGCCGGGCTTAAAAACCACTACGCCAGCGATCCGGCGACTCTCTCCGGCGGGGAGCGTGCCAGGGTCAGTCTGCTGCGGGCACTGCTCGCTGAGCCGCAGGCGTTACTGCTCGATGAACCGTTCGGGCGCCTCGACAAAACGCTACGCGCGACGTTTCGGACATGGGTGTTTGACGTTGTCCGGGCACGCGGCATACCGGTTATTCTGGTCACGCATGATGAGGAAGACATTCCACCCAGCGGTGAAGTGATTGCGATTTCTCGCTGGCAATAATGTGCTAACGCAATGTTTTACATTTCGGGAGAGACGACAATGCCCCCCTCTTTTACTGACGTCAGGTTATACGATGAAACGTGTTTCTCAACTGACCGCGCTGGCTCTGTTTTGCAGCCTCGCTTCCCTTTCCTCTCTGGCGGCTGAAATGCCTGACACAATGACGCTGTCTCAACTTCAGGAACAGCACGGTGCGGTGATCGACACCCGTGCCAGCGCCTTTTATAACGGCTGGCCACAGTCGCTAAGCGGCACCTCCGGCCATGAACCTGCCGCGCTCAATCTTTCAGCCTCCTGGCTTGACGCAATGAGCGACGAGCAGATTGCTATCTGGGCAAAACAGCATCACCTTACGCCCGCAACCTCCCTCGCACTCTACGGCGGCGATAACACAAACCAGGCCGTGAAAGCCCGTCTGGAGAAAGCCGGATACACTCATGTTTCGCTTCTCAGCGATGCCCTGCAAACGCCTGCTCGTCTACAGCGCCTGCCTCACTTCGAGCAACTCGTCTACCCACAGTGGATCCACCAGCTCCAGCAGGGTAACCCCGTCACTGCCGCTCCGGCGGGGAACTGGAAAGTGATCGAAGCTGCCTGGGGTGCGCCGAAATTTTATCTGCTGAATCACATTCCCGGTGCGGGCTACATCGACACCAACGAAGTGGAAAGCGAGCCGCTGTGGAATAAAGTCTCTGACGACAAGCTGAAAGCGATGCTGGCAAAGCACGGTATCCGTCATGACACCACGGTCATTTTGTATGGCCGTGATGTGTATGCTGCCGCGCGCGTGGCGCAGATTATGCTGTATGCAGGTGTGAAGGATGTCCGTATTCTCGATGGTGGCTGGAAAGCGTGGTCAGATGCGGGTCTGCCCGTCGAACGCGGTATGCCTGCAGAGGTGAAACCTGCCGCTGATTTTGGTGCGCCGATCCCCGGTCAGCCGCAGCTGATGGTGGATATGGAGCAGGCGCGCGGGATGTTACATCGCAAGGATGCCTCGCTGGTCAGCATTCGCTCGTGGCCGGAGTTTATTGGCGAAACCAGCGGCTATAGCTACATCAAACCGAAAGGTGAAATTGCCGGTGCCCGCTGGGGTCATGGCGGAAGCGACGCCACTCACATGGAGGATTTCCATAACCCGGATGGCACCATGCGTAGCGCCGACGACATCGCCAGCATGTGGAAAAGCTGGAATATCCTGCCGGAACAGCATGTCGCATTTTACTGCGGTACCGGCTGGCGAGCCTCTGAGACCTTTATGTACGCCCGGGCGATGGGCTGGAAGAACGTCGCCGTCTATGACGGCGGCTGGTACGAATGGAGCAGCCACCCGCAAAACCCGGTCTCAACCGGCGAGCACGGGCCCGAGAGTTCCTTCTAAGAATTGAGTGACTTCAACGTCACATAACCGCTCCAGATGCGCGTTGTGGTGGTCAGCCAGCACAACGCGCCGAATACCCACGCGAAAAGCGTAAAGTGCGCCGGAAACAGGCAGCACAGTACAAACAGCGCAATGGTCTCTGTCCCTTCTGTTAAACCACCGATGTAATAAAACGATTTGTGCGCGTAGCCCGGGTTGTCGATATCGTGTTTCGCCGCCAGCGCGGCGAAGGCCAGAAAGCTGCTGCCGGTGCCGATAAAGGCGAACAGCAGCCAGGCGGCGGCCAGCGCATTCTCTTCGGGAGCTGCCAGTGCAAAGCCAAACGGCACCAGGGCATAGAACAGAAAATCGAGAGCGATATCGAGAAAGCCTCCAGAATCCGTCAGCCCTCTCCTCCGTGCCAGCGCGCCGTCCAGACCATCCAGCAGTCGGTTAAATACGATGGCGACAAGCGCGGCAAGATACCAACCGAGGGCCAGAAACGGTAGCGCCAGCACGCCCACGGTAAACCCGGCCACGGTTAATCCGTCGGGCGTAATACCGGGTTTATCCAGCCAGGCCGCCAGCCGGTTAAGGGCGGGCTTTACCCGTGGATGGATATGTCGATCAAGCATGCGGCTTTCCTTTTAGCGTGTCGCACAGTCCCTGCGCCGGGATATCGAGAGCGGCGTTGAAGCGGGCGGAGAGATTTTGAAACGCAACCAGTGCCGTCATTTCGGTAATCGTCTCATCGGTGAAAAGACGTTTGAGGTCGCGTTTGAGCGCCTCATCCACCTGCGGCGGCGTGGCGGTAACGGCCTCAGCGTAGGCCAGCGCCGCGCGCTCCTGCTCATTGAAAAGCGCGGAGTCACGCCAGTGGCTGACGGCCTGGACTTTATCCAGCGCGCCCACGCGTTCGGCAAGGCGCAGACTGTTGGCATCAATACAAAAAGCACAGTGGCATATCTGCGACACCCGCGTCATCAGCAGCGAGCGCAGCACGGGCGTCAGGCGTGCATGACGCCGTTCGAGGAAACCGACAAACAGCGCCACCAGCCAGAAAAGACGCGGCATACGCCCCCACCATCGCGTGGGGTTAAGCACGACACCGAAGTGTTTTTTCTGCATGGCGGCAATCGGTTTTAAACTCGCCGGAAGGGTTGAGATGGGCGCTACCCAGGTGGAGGTTTCTTTCACCTGATTCTCCTGATGACTGGACTCTGACAAAGGGCAAGATAATATGGTGGTTTTCGCTTTCAAGTATTGACGACCATGCTTAAAACAGTCGATGTCGTTGCGGCAATCATCGAAAAAGACCATAAAATTTTACTCGCGCAGCGCCCGGCACATGCTGACCAACCCGGTATGTGGGAATTCGCTGGTGGAAAAGTTGAAGCCGGAGAGACACAACCCGAGGCGCTTGTCCGTGAGTTGTGGGAGGAGCTCGGTATTCAGGCCCAGCCGGGGCAGTATGTGGCAAGCCATCAGCGGGAAGTTTCGCAGCGGTTAATCAACCTTCATGCCTGGCACGTTCCCGCGTTTAGCGGTGAGCTGACGGCGCATTACCACAGTGCGCTGGTGTGGTGTACGCCTGAAGAGGCGTTCGACTACGCCCTGGCCCCCGCGGATATTCCCCTGCTGGAAGCCTTTATTGTTTTACGCGACGCCAGACCAGCGGGTTCGTGCTGATCGTGCGCTCATCGCGCTGGCACTGCAACAGGACGCCATCCGCCTTCACCACAGCCCCTTCCGAATAGTTCTGATCCTGATAGATGCAGCACTGATTACAGGGCTGGGCACTTTGCCCGCTGGAGCTAAAGACCTCCGGCGGCACATTCACCTGAACATCCGGGCGAATACGGTCAGCCTGAGCGCCTGCGGTAAACATCAAACATAACGCGGTCATCACGTAACGGTTCATAGACTTGCCTTCCTGTTGTGTTCTGTTAACAACTATAACGGTTAACCGAAGCAGAACCTTTAATTTATCTCGTCATCGCTTTTTGTTATGACGCGCTGCGTATGATTAATTTCCCTTTCCGCATAATTTCTGCTTGCCTGACAAAGCGGTGCGGGTGGTATAGTCAAAAAAACAACACAAATCGCATAAGCAATAGTCATAAAATACCATAAGGGGTTCTTATATCTATGGATCAGACACGTTCTCTGGAAAGTTTCCTTACCCATGTTCAACAGCGCGACCCGCATCAGAGTGAGTTTGCGCAGGCCGTACGTGAAGTGATGACCACTCTGTGGCCCTTCCTTGAAGAAAACCCGCGTTATCGTCAGATGTCTCTGCTTGAGCGCCTCGTAGAGCCGGAGCGCGTGATCCAGTTCCGCGTGACCTGGGTGGATGACCGCAATCAGGTCCAGGTCAACCGCGCGTGGCGCGTGCAGTTCAACTCCGCCATCGGCCCGTTCAAAGGTGGGATGCGCTTCCATCCTTCGGTGAACCTGTCGATCCTGAAATTCCTTGGTTTTGAGCAGACGTTTAAAAATGCCCTAACCACCCTGCCAATGGGCGGAGGTAAAGGCGGAAGTGATTTCGACCCGAAAGGCAAAAGCGAAGGCGAAGTGATGCGTTTCTGTCAGGCGCTGATGACCGAACTCTATCGCCATCTTGGTCCGGACACCGACGTCCCGGCGGGGGATATCGGCGTGGGTGGCCGTGAAGTGGGCTTTATGGCCGGAATGATGAAAAAACTCTCCAACAACAGCGCCTGCGTCTTTACCGGCAAAGGTCTGTCGTTTGGCGGAAGTCTGATCCGCCCGGAAGCGACCGGGTACGGCCTGGTTTACTTCACTGAAGCCATGCTCAAGCGTCACGGCTTAGGCTTCGAAGGCATGCGCGTCGCGGTATCGGGCTCCGGCAACGTGGCGCAGTACGCGATTGAGAAAGCAATGCAGTTTGGCGCTCGCGTGGTGACCGCCTCTGACTCCGGCGGTACGGTGGTGGATGAAGCGGGCTTTACGGCTGAGAAGCTGGCGCGCCTGTGTGAGATCAAAGCCAGCCGCGACGGGCGCGTGGCGGACTATGCCCGGGAATTTGGCCTGACCTGGCTGGAAGGCAAGCAGCCGTGGGGCGTGCCGGTGGATATCGCCCTGCCGTGTGCCACGCAAAACGAACTGGACGTCGACGCCGCACGCACGCTGATTAGCAACGGCGTGAAGGCGGTGGCTGAAGGCGCGAATATGCCGACCACCATCGAAGCGACCGATCTGTTCCTGGAAGCAGGCGTGCTGTTTGCACCGGGTAAAGCGGCGAACGCGGGCGGCGTGGCGACATCAGGCCTTGAGATGGCGCAAAACGCCGCACGTCTCGGCTGGAAAGCAGAGAAAGTGGATGCGCGTCTGCACCATATCATGCTGGATATTCACCATGCGTGTGTGGAGTACGGCGGTGAGGCATCGCAAACCAACTACGTGCGCGGCGCGAATATTGCCGGATTCGTTAAGGTGGCGGATGCAATGATTGGGCAGGGTGTGATTTAAGTTTTTCGCCGGGTGGCGGCTACGCCTTACCCGGCCTATAAACTCATGCCGCGCTCTTCTTCTTTTTAAAGGGTTTCTTCGCGCCAGCACCTGGCGCAACCATCCCTCGGAACCGCTTCACCGGCGTGCTGCGCGCCTGATCGATCAGCTGATAAAGCGTCCCCACCAGCGGCTGCATAAAGTCCTGATAGCGGCACTGCTTTTCGCTGATTTGCGTCAGCACGGACTCCCAGTGCGCCGTCATGTCTGGCCTTGCCGCCAGCTCAGGCAGCGAATGAATCAGTGCGCGTCCGGGCTCCGTTGAATGGATGTAACGCCCTTTTTTCTCCAGAAAACCGCGCTTAAACAACAGTTCTATAATACCTGCACGCGTTGCTTCGGTACCCAATCCGTCGGTTGCTCGCAGGATCTTCTTCAGATCTTTATCCTGCACAAAACGGGCTATTCCCGTCATGGCTGAAAGCAGCGTCGCATCCGTGAAATGGCGTGGCGGCTGGGTTTGACGTTCAACCACTTCGCCCTTCTCACACAGCAGTTCGTCATCTTTGGCGACGACAGGCAGCGGCGTGCCGTCGTTCTCTTCATCACGCTCTTTGTTCCCCAACAGCGTACGCCAGCCTGCTTCTGCAAGGAAACGCGCTTTGGCGACAAACTTGCCTTTGGCAATCTCCAGCTCAATAACGCACTTGCGGAACACCGCGTCCGGGCAGAACTGCATCAGGTACTGACGGGCAATCAGGTTATAAACCTTCGCTTCGTTATCGGTCAGATTGACGTTGCTGGCGCGCGCCGTCGGGATAATCGCATGGTGAGCATCCACCTTTTTATCGTCCCAGCAGCGGTTATGGGTATCCGGGTTCACCGCCGGTTGCGGCAGCAGATCCGGCGCGTGGACGCTAATGGCGTTCATCACCGCATGACGTCCGGCAAAGTGCTCTTCCGGCAGATAACGGCTATCCGAACGCGGATAAGTGATCAGCTTGTGGGTTTCGTAGAGCTTCTGGCAGATGTCCAGTACGTTCTGTGCGCTGAGACCAAAGCGTTTCGCGGCCTCAATCTGCAGGGCTGATAGCGAGAACGGCAACGGTGCCGGTTCTGATTCCCGTTTATCGTTATAGCTGGTAACGATAGCCGGCTGACCTGTAATGCGGTTAACCACATGATCCGCCAGCGGACGGTGCAGCAGTCGCCCCTCTTCGTCCTGATACGATTCACAGGCATCACTCGGCTGCCAGACAGCGGTAAAGCGTTCGTCTTTAGGCGTGACGATATGCGCTTTCACTTCAAAGAAATCTTTGGCGACAAAGTTCTCAATCTCCTCGTCGCGACGCACAACAAGCCCCAACACCGGCGTTTGCACACGGCCCACAGAGAGCACGCCCTGATAACCCGCGTTACGCCCAAGAATGGTATACGCACGGGTCATGTTAATCCCGTACAGCCAGTCCGCACGGGCGCGGGCCAGCGCGGAGACGCACAGTGGGATAAACTCGCTGTTGGCGCGCAGACGGGAGATCGCTCGTTCAACGGCCTGCGGGTTGAGGTCGTTAATCAGGCAGCGCTGCACCTGCTGACGCTTTTCCGGTGCCAGTTCCAGATAGTCCAGCACTTCATCGACCAACAGTTGCCCTTCTCTGTCCGGGTCACCCGCGTGGACGATTTCAGTGGCCTCATGCAGGAAGCGCTTGATCACGTTGAGCTGTTTGGTGACCGAAGGCCGGGGTTGCAGGCGCCATTTCTCTGGCACAATGGGCAGATCGTTCAGATTCCAGCGGGCATAGCGGCTGTCGTAGACATCCGGCTGCGCCTGCTCAAGCAGGTGACCAATACACCAGGTGACCACCTGCCCGTTGCCACATTCGATAAAGCCATCGCCTTTGCGATGCGGTTTAGGCAGCACATCGGCGATGGCTCGCGCCAGACTCGGCTTTTCGGCAATAAACAACCGCATCGAATTAACGGATCTCGATCATCGGTCGGCCACCGCGCGCGGTCACCAGCTCACCGATCGCCGTCAGGGTAATACCAAATTCGGCAGCAGTGGCCTGTACCTCTGCTTCGGATTCCGGTGTGACCGCCAGCAGCAGGCCGCCAGAGGTTTGCGGATCGCACAGCAGGTTACGCCATTCTTCAGGCATCTCGCCCATCAAATGACCATAGCTGGCGAAGTTGCGCTGGGTACCGCCCGGGACCGCGCCCTGAGCAATATACTCTTCCACGCCAGGCAGCTTCGGCACATCCTGATACCAAACCTGCGCCTGCACGCCCGCACCCTGACAGACCTCGGAAAGATGTCCCAACAGACCAAAGCCGGTCACGTCGGTCATCGCCTTCACGCCGTCAATATTGGCGAAAGCCGCACCGGCGAGGTTCATCTGGCACATGACTTCCGTTGCCAGCCCTTTGTGCTCCGGTTTGAGCAGGGATTTTTTCTCAGCGGTAGTGAGTACGCCAATGCCCAGCGGCTTGGTAAGGAACAGTTTGCAGCCTGCCTGCGCAGTGCTGTTGCGCTTCACGCGTTCAGTAGGAACCACGCCAGTGACGGCGAGGCCAAAAATAGGCTCAGGCGCATCAATCGAGTGACCGCCGGCCAGCGCAATCCCCGCCTGCTGGCAGGCAAAACGCCCACCCTCGATCACCTCGCGGGCAACTTCCGGCGGGATGGTGTTGATCGGCCAGCCCAGAATAGCAATCGCCATAATCGGCTTACCGCCCATGGCGAAAATATCGCTGATGGCGTTGGTGGCCGCAATGCGCCCAAAATCGAACGGATTGTCGACAATCGGCATAAAGAAGTCGGTGGTACTGATAATGCTGGTGCCGTTACCTAAGTCATAAACTGCAGCATCGTCGCGCGTTTCATTGCCGACAAGCAGGTTCGGGTCGACAAACTTCGCCTGTTCACTGTGCAGAATGGTCTCCAGCACTTTCGGGGAAATTTTACAACCGCAACCGGCTCCGTGGCTGTACTGCGTTAAACGAATGGTTTGCTCGCTCATGGACGTCTCCTGTCATCTCAATCGCGCTATGGTAGCGCTCATTCCATAAAGAGGTAAGTATGACTGTCTGAATTCTGCGGCAGATGCTCAGAATCCAGACAGTTTAGCGTGCGTTATCAGAAACGGCTGACGAAAGGCGTGGTGTCCGGCACGCTGATGGTGCTGGAGGCTTTAAGCTGTGGAGTGCCGAGGTAGAGGAAACCGACAATTTTGTCATGCTCACCGCAATCAAAACCGTCACGAACCACCGGGCTTTCGGTTAATGCACCGGTGCGCCAGATACCGTTAAACCCTTGCGCGACGGCAGCCATTTGCATCGCCATCACCGCACAGCCTGCGGACATTTCCTGTTCCCAGACCGGCACTTTATGGTCTGGCTGGCATTTTGCCACGACGGCGATGATCATCGGTGCGCGGAACGGGGCGCTGCGCGCCTTGTCGATACCTTTCTCATCCTGTCCGGCGGCAATCGCGCCCTGCTCCAGCAGCTGACTGAAACGATCGCGGCCTTCGCCTTCAATCACAAAGAAGTGCCACGGATGCAGCGTGCCATGATCCGGGGCACGCATGCCGGCACGCAGAATGTTCTCCAGCTGCTCGCCTGCCGGGGCAGGTTCGGCCAGACGGGAAGCGCTACGGCGGTTAACAAGCAGTTCGAGTGCGTCCATTGGTTAACTCCTTTCTTGAAATTTACTCACAAAATTAACACGACGGCAGATTTTGTTACAGCCTGGCAGGCGATTCCTGCTGACAAGTGGCGGTTGGGTCATTACGATAACCCAACATTACCGTCCAGTGGCGACGGAAACAGTCATTTTCTGGTTAGGGAGAATACATGCGAACCCTTTGGCGAATCTTTGCCGGTTTCTTTAAATGGACGTGGAGACTGCTCAACTTCGTCCGCAACCTGGTGATGAATATCTTCTTCATCTTCCTGGTTCTGGTTTGCGCGGGCATCTGGATGCACATCAGCAGTGCAAATCAGGCTCAGCATTCAACGCGCGGCGCGCTATTACTCGATATCACCGGTGTGATTGTTGATAAGCCGTCCACAAGCAGTCGCCTGAGCGTGATTGGTCGCCAGCTGTTTGGCGCAACCTCAGACCGCCTGCAGGAAAACTCCCTGTTTGATATTGTCGATACCATTCGTCAGGCGAAAGACGACCGTAACATCACGGGGATCGTGCTGGATCTGAAAGATTTTGCCGGAGGCGATCAGCCATCCATGCAGTACATCGGTAAAGCCCTGCGCGAATTCCGCGACAGCGGCAAGCCAGTGATTGCCGTAGGGGACAGCTACAGCCAGGGGCAGTATTACCTGGCGAGCTTTGCTAATAAAATCTGGCTCTCCCCGCAGGGCACGGTGGATCTGCACGGCTTTGCCACCAATGGTCTGTACTACAAATCCCTTCTCGACAAGCTGAAAGTCACCACCCACGTCTTCCGCGTCGGTACCTATAAATCTGCCGTTGAGCCATTTATTCGCGATGATATGTCCCCTGCCGCCCGTGAAGCCGACAGCCGCTGGATTGGCGAGCTGTGGCAGAACTATCTGGGCACCGTTGCCGCTAACCGCCAGATTACGCCTGAGCAGGTGTTCCCTGGCGCGCAGGGCGTGCTGGATGGCCTGCGTAAGGTTGACGGTGATACCGCGAAATATGCGCTTGATAACAAACTGGTTGATGCTCTGGGCACGAGTGCCGAGATTGAAAAATCCCTGAGCAAGCAGTTTGGCTGGAGCAAAGAGGATAAAAATTACAGCGCCATCAGCATGTATGATTACTCAACGAAAAAGCCGGATGACAGCGGTGACAGCGTCGCCGTGGTGTTTGCCAACGGCGCCATCATGGACGGTCAGGAGACCCCGGGTAACGTGGGCGGTGATACTACCGCGTCACAAATCCGCGATGCTCGCCTGGATCCGAAAGTGAAAGCGATCGTCCTGCGGGTGAACAGCCCTGGGGGCAGCGTCAGTGCTTCAGAGGTGATCCGCGCTGAACTGGCAGCAGTGCGTGCCGCTGGCAAGCCGGTCGTCGTATCAATGGGTGGAATGGCCGCCTCTGGTGGTTACTGGATCTCAACGCCAGCCAACTACATCGTGGCCAACCCAAGCACGCTGACCGGCTCGATTGGCATCTTCGGGGTGATCAATACCGTGGAAAACAGTCTGGATTCGCTGGGTGTGCACACCGATGGCGTTGCCACCTCTCCTCTGGCGGATGTGTCGGTGACCAAATCCCTGCCGCCGGAAGTTTCTGAGATGATGCAGCTCAGTATTGAGAATGGCTACAAACGCTTTATCACTCTGGTGGCAGATTCCCGTAAAAAGACGCCGGACCAGATAGACCAGATTGCACAGGGTCACGTCTGGACCGGTCAGGATGCGAAGAGCAACGGCCTGGTCGACAGCCTGGGCGACTTCGATGACGCGGTGAAGAAAGCCGCTGAGCTGGCGAAGCTCAAGCAGTGGCATGTTGAGTATTACCAGGATGAACCGTCGTTCTTTGATCTGGTGATGAACAGTATGTCCGGTTCGGTTCGCGCCATGTTGCCTGAGGCATTGCAGGCGTACCTGCCTGCGCCAGTGGTGACTGCCGCCAAAGCGATGAAAGCAGAGAGCGATAAGCTCGCGGCCTTTAACGATCCACAGAGTCGTTACGCGTTTTGCCTGACCTGCGCGAACGTCCGTTAAAAACCGTCCCCTCTTCCTGCGAAGAGGGGATTTTTTTCTTTTGAAGAACAAGAACTCACTACCATGCAGAAGAAATCGATTTATGTAGCCTACACTGGCGGTACCATCGGTATGCAGCGCTCTGAAAACGGCTATATCCCTGTCTCCGGCCACCTTCAGCGTCAGCTTGCGTTGATGCCAGAATTCCACCGTCCGGAAATGCCTGACTTTACTATCCACGAATACGAACCGCTGATGGACTCCTCCGACATGACGCCGGAAGACTGGCAGCACATCGCGGATGACATTAAAGCCCATTACGACCAGTACGACGGTTTCGTGATCCTGCACGGCACTGACACCATGGCCTTTACCGCCTCGGCGCTCTCCTTCATGCTGGAGAACCTGAGCAAGCCGGTTATCGTTACCGGGTCGCAAATCCCGCTGGCGGAGCTTCGCTCTGACGGGCAGATCAACCTGCTTAACTCCCTGTACGTGGCGGCGAATTACCCGATTAACGAAGTGTCGCTGTTCTTTAATAACCGTCTGTATCGCGGCAACCGCACCACTAAAGCCCATGCCGACGGTTTTGACGCCTTCGCCTCCCCTAACCTGCAGCCGCTGCTGGAAGCCGGTATTCATATCCGTCGTCTGGGAACGCCTCCGGCACCGAACACCGCCGGCGAGCTGATTGTGCATCCGATTACTCCGCAACCGATTGGCGTGGTCACCATTTACCCGGGAATCTCTGCGGACGTGGTGCGCAACTTCCTGCGTCAGCCAGTAAAAGCGCTAATTTTACGCTCCTATGGCGTGGGCAATGCGCCGCAGAACGGCGAGTTCCTGAAAGAGTTGCAGGAAGCGAGCGAACGCGGAATTGTGGTCGTGAACCTGACCCAGTGTATGTCCGGAAAGGTCAACATGGGCGGCTATGCCACCGGTAACGCGCTGGCGCATGCTGGGGTGATCAGCGGCTTCGATATGACCGTTGAGGCAACGCTGACTAAACTTCACTATTTACTGAGTCAGGATCTGGACATTCAGTCCATTCGCAGCGCGATGATGCAAAACCTGCGCGGCGAACTGACCCCGGACGAATAAGGAGTGCTCATGAAGCAACGCGCCCTGCTACTGGTCGATTTGCAAAATGATTTCTGCGCGGGCGGTGCGCTGGCCGTCGCCGAAGGTGACAGCACCGTTGACGTGGCAAATACGCTGATTGACTGGTGCAAAGCTCGCGGTGAAGCGGTTCTCGCAAGCCAGGACTGGCACCCGGCGAATCACGGTAGTTTTGCCAGTCAGCACAACGTAGAGCCGTTCAGCCAGGGTGAACTTGACGGCCTGGCGCAAACCTTCTGGCCGGATCACTGCGTGCAGCAGACGGAAGGTGCGGCGTTGCATCCGCTCCTGAATCAGAAGGCCATCGACGCGGTGTTCCATAAAGGGGAAAACTCGGCTATCGACAGCTATAGCGCGTTTTTCGATAACGGGCATCGCCAGAAAACAGCGCTGGACGCGTGGTTACGTCACCACGAAATCACGGAGCTGGTTGTACTGGGTCTGGCAACGGATTACTGCGTGAAGTTCACCGTGCTGGATGCGCTCCAGTTAGGTTATACCGTCAGCGTCATCACCGACGGCTGCCGAGGGGTGAACATTCAACCACAGGACAGCGCCCAGGCGTTTATGGATATGGCCGCTGAAGGCGCGACGCTGTATACGCTCGAAGACTGGCTCGAGACGCAGGCGTAGTCTTTTAAGCCGGGTGGCGCTGCGCTTACCCGGCCTACAAAACCACAGAAAGTAGGCCGGGTAAGGCGAAGCCGCTACCCGGCATTTCTTCCCCAATCCCCATAAAGTGAACTCCCTCGCATCCTCAGCGAAGCGGCAATGCTATTCTCCTCAGGTTGTTTTTTCGCCACGCCTTTTCCGTGGCGTGGTTAATTTTATTAAGTCAAAGAGGAACTTGTATGAAACGTTTGCCCTTGCTGGCAGCATTACCCTTGCTTTGCGCGTCACTTGCTTCCGCCGCACCCCTGATGTCCGTGGGCTACTTTAACGGGGGTGGAGATGTCACCGCCGGACCGGGTGGTGATATCAATAAACTGGACGTTCGCCAGATCACCCACCTGAACTACTCGTTTGGTCTGGTCTATAACGACGAAAAAGACGAAACCAACGCTGCGCTGAAAGATCCGGCGAAGCTGTATCAGATCTGGCTATCGCCAAAAGTGGCGTCCGATCTGGCCCTCATCCCTGCCCTGCGAAAACAAAACCCGAACCTCAAAGTGCTACTCTCCGTTGGCGGCTGGGGCGCACGTGGCTTCTCTGGCGCCGCGGCAACCAAAGAAACGCGCGCGGTATTTATCCGCTCCGCACAGGAGATTGTCGACAAATACGGACTGGACGGTATCGATCTCGACTGGGAGTATCCGGTCAACGGCGCCTGGGGGCTGGTTGCCAGTACGCCTGCCGACAGGGATAATTTCACCGCCCTGCTGAAAGAGATGCGCAATGCCTTCGGGCACAAAAAGCTGGTTACCATCGCGGTAGGCGCCAATGCGGAAAGTCCGAAAAACTGGGTGGATGTCAAAGCCATCGCTCCCCTGCTCGACTACATCAACCTGATGACCTATGACATGGCGTACGGTACACAGTACTTCAACGCCAATCTGTATGATTCCAGCGCCTGGCCGACGGTGGCTGCCGCAGACAAGTACAGCGTCGATTTTGTGGTGAACAACTATCTTGCCGCCGGGTTAAAGCCACAGCAAATGAACCTTGGGATCGGCTTCTATGGCCGCGTGCCGAAACGCTCTGTTGAACCGGGTATTGACTGGAGCAAACCGGATGCGCAAAAAAATCCTGTCACCCAGCCGTACTTTGGGACTCAGGAGATCGGGTTATTTAAGTCTCTCGGCTACGACCTGACCAAAGATACTTACGTGAAGTACAACGATATCGTGAAGAAGCTGTTGAACGATCCGCAGAAGCGTTTTACCGAGCACTGGGACGATCAGGCGAAAGTGCCGTGGCTTTCGGTGAAGGGTGCCGATGGCAACGCGCTGTTTGCGATTTCCTATGAGAACCCGCGTTCCGTTGCAATCAAAGCGGACTACATCAAAGAGAAAGGTCTCGCCGGGGCGATGTTCTGGGAGTACGGGGCTGACGACGAAAACCTGCTAGCGAAACAGCTGGCGGAGTCGCTCGGGATCCCACACAAGTAGTGAGTCAATCAAGCCCTCTCCCACAGGGAGAGGGCTGGGTAAGGCGCACCGTTATTGCATTTTCATTGTCGCAATCGGCTTCGGCGTGATACCAAAGTCTTCTTTCAATTCGCGCTTACTCTTCATCACCATCTGACCCTGGGTGTCGATAGTCATGTGCTGCGCATCCGTGTTATTGCGCGCCTGCCACAACATCACCAGTTGCAAACTGTTCTCTTTTTGATCCGGGGTAAGCGCAACGCCATCAGGCCATTTTCCCAGTTCTACGGCGGTAACCAGACGCTGATAAATTTCCGGCGTCATACCGTTAATCATGTCATCAATATTCACGATCTCTCCTTTTCAAAGGAATAATTTGCTGAATCGTTTTTTCAACCTTTGATCTGGTCGCCGTTTTCGTCATCGGTAAAGCTCATAGAGGCTGAGTTCACACAGAAACGTTCACCCGTTGGCTGAGGGCCATCCGGGAAGACATGACCAAGGTGCGCGTCGCAGTTTCCACAACGAATTTCGGTGCGCACCATGCCGTGTGAGGAATCTGTCAGATAGCGGATTGCGTCATCGCTTACCGGCTCATAAAAGCTCGGCCAGCCGCAGCCGGAATCAAATTTCGTTTGGGAATTGAACAGTGGGGCATCGCAGACCAGACAGTGGTAGACGCCGTCTCGTTTGTTGTGCAGTAAACGCCCGGTGAATGGCGGTTCTGTTCCGTGATTCTGGGTCACGTAAAACTGCATTTCTGTGAGGTTTTTTTTCAAATCGTCAGGGTTACGTTGGTTCGACATATGCTTACATCTCGCTGTAGAAACAGACATCTTTTAACCCGGATTCTAACAAAACATTAACACCCTTGCGTGCACTTTTGTTCTAAACTTATGTGTCGCGAAAAAGCGGTCAGGCAATTGTGATCTTGTTCACATTTTTATCCTGTGAGGACTTTAAAATCCCGGGCGCAGCCCCCATTTGGTTGCAAGCTCAAAGGGAAAGTGAGGCGAGTCAGTCGCACAAACGTTAGTCACAGGATTGATTTGTCGCAATGATTGACACGATTCCGCTTGACGCTGCGTAAGGTTTTTGTAATTTTACAGGCAACCTTTTATTCACTAACAAATAGCTGGTGGAATATATGACTATCAAAGTAGGTATCAACGGTTTTGGCCGTATCGGCCGTATTGTTTTCCGTGCTGCTCAGAAACGTTCTGACATCGAAATCGTTGGTATCAACGATCTCCTGGACGCTGAATACATGGCGTACATGCTGAAGTACGACTCAACTCACGGTCGTTTCGACGGCACCGTTGAAGTGAAAGACGGCCACCTGGTTGTTAACGGCAAAACCATCCGCGTTACTGCTGAGAAAGACCCAGCTAACCTGAAATGGAACGAAATCGGTGTTGACGTTGTTGCTGAAGCAACCGGTATCTTCCTGACCGACGAAACTGCGCGTAAACACATTACCGCGGGTGCGAAGAAAGTTGTTCTGACTGGTCCTTCCAAAGACAACACCCCAATGTTCGTTCGTGGTGCAAACTTCGAAACTTACGCTGGCCAGGATATCGTGTCTAACGCATCCTGCACCACCAACTGCCTGGCACCGCTGGCTAAAGTTATCAACGACAACTTCGGCATCATCGAAGGTCTGATGACTACTGTTCACGCGACCACCGCTACTCAGAAAACCGTTGATGGCCCGTCTCACAAAGACTGGCGTGGCGGCCGTGGCGCGGCTCAGAACATCATCCCATCCTCTACCGGTGCTGCTAAAGCTGTAGGTAAAGTACTGCCAGAACTGAATGGCAAACTGACTGGTATGGCGTTCCGCGTTCCAACTCCTAACGTATCCGTTGTTGACCTGACCGTTCGTCTGGAAAAAGCTGCTTCTTATGAAGAAATTAAGAAAGCAATCAAAGCTGCTTCCGAAGGCGCAATGAAAGGCGTTCTGGGCTACACCGAAGACGACGTTGTATCTACCGATTTCAACGGCGAAGTGTGCACTTCTGTGTTCGATGCTAAAGCTGGTATCGCACTGAACGACAACTTCGTTAAACTGGTATCCTGGTACGACAACGAAACCGGCTACTCTAACAAAGTACTGGACCTGATCGCTCACATCTCCAAATAAGTTGGGATGAGTGCTTGATCCAAAAAGGCGACTACGGTCGCCTTTTTTATTGCTTTAAAGACAGAGGATTGCGTAATGATTAATAAAATTTTTGCACTTCCGGTAGTCGAACAACTTACCCCTGTGCTCTCCCGCCGTCAGATCGACGGTGCCGATATTATCGTCGTTGACCATCCGCGCGTAAAAGCCTCCGTAGCGCTGAACGGCGCCCACCTCCTCTCCTGGAAACCTGAAGGAGAAGTTGAAGGTTTGTGGCTGAGTGATGCAACCTCTTTCAAAAAAGGGGCCGCGATCCGCGGTGGCGTGCCGATCTGCTGGCCGTGGTTCGGCCCGTCCGCGCAACCGGGTTTGCCTTCTCACGGTTTTGCCCGTAACCAGCAGTGGACGCTGAAAGCGCATAATGAAGATGACAACGGCGCAGTGCTGACCTTTGAGCTGCAGGCTAATGATGAAACCCGCGCCCTCTGGCCGCACGATTTCACCCTTTACGCCCGCTTTAAGCTGGCTAAAACCTGTGAAATTGAACTGGAAGCCCATGGCGAGTTCGAAACCACCTCTGCCCTGCACACCTATTTCAACGTGGGTGATATCAACGCAGTGAAGGTGAGCGGTCTTGGCGATACCTTTATCGACAAAGTGGACAACGCCAAAGAAGGCAAGCTCAGCGACGGGGTACAAACGTTCCCTGATCGTACCGACCGCGTATATCAGCATACGGAAGCGTGCAGCGTGATCCACGACGGAGCCCTGAACCGCGGAATTGAAGTGGTTCACCACCATCACAGCGACGTAGTGGGCTGGAACCCAGGTCCGGCACTTTCTGTTAGCATGGCTGACGTACCTGACGATGGTTACAAAACCTTCGTCTGCGTAGAAACGGCTTGCGTGACGACGCCGCAGAAAGCCAGCGAAGAAAAACCATCTCGTTTAGGGCAAACCATTCGCATTGTTAAGCGTTAATCTGGTTGCACCACGATAAAGCAAACGGGGCGCTTGCGCCCCGTTTTGATGCACTGACTGCACCGTATTAATGCACAATCAGAACTTGTAGGTCACACCAACAGAGAAAATGCCTGCCCAGGACTTGTCGACCATTGGGCTATCTTTCACTTCGTCGCTCAGACGCTCGTAACGACCAGTACCGTATACGTTCCAGTCACCGAGGAAGTTGTAGCTCGCGGTCAGCTCCAGGTACGGATCCCAACCATCATCTGCGCTGTAGCTTTTCAGACCGCTACGACGGGACTCGTTTTTAGAAACGCCATAGTAGTAGTCGTTGTAGTTCTCACTGTTGTACTGCACACCAATACCTGGCGTCAGGGTCAGCGCACCGTTGGTGTAGCGATAAAGCCACGCCAGATCCCAGATAAAGCCGTTGCTGTTATCCAGTGTATCTCCCGCCAGCGCGGTACGCAGGAAGCCATACTGGGTGTTATGCACATAAGAGAGACCGGCCATCATGGTGCTCTTACGCTTGTCGAGCTGACGCAAGGCGTGACTGTCACTGTCACCTGGTTTGAAGTGCGTCGGATCGTAGTAGGCCATGATGGAGAGCTTATCGGCCGTATCGTTCCACAGATAATAGCCGCCGCCCAGACCGCGGAACCAGAAATTATCGCCTTCATAGGTGACAACCGGAACGGGGTAAAGATCACGGTCATACTGTTTGTATGGGCTGTTAATGACGCCAACGCCCGCCCCAACCGTCCACTGACTTTCCGCCTGTGCGGTGCTAACTGCGGTTACGGCGAGTACGCCTAATGCCAGAAGTTTGAGTTTGGTCACAATCCATTCTTTCCTGTAGTCAAATAATCAGCGGGTGAAGTGTAACCGCCAGACCCGTACTTCCCCAAATTTTTTGCCTGCTAATCACTTTGATTAACCCGTTATTTTTCATTTTTCAGATGACAGGCCGTTTTCATTTATATGACCACCAGGTGAAGAATGCCCTTATGACTTATATCGGCAATGGAAATTTTTGGATGAGTTATTGATATGTCATTGAAATTAGATTTTATCGGCATGCAAGTTTTGCAAATGCCATCTACGCTTTAATTTAAGAAGAGTTTTCCTGAACACCCTGCGGTTCTTAGCGTCTGACCTGGCACACAGGTTGCTGCTCTGGCAGTGAGGTGCGAGAGATTCTCTTCCGGGAGCCTCCACTACTCATACGAACGGCTCTTATCCTGTGCTAAAAAACGAAAGGACGCATACGATCATCAATAGGAACATTTGCAAATCTCAAAAAAAAGAGGCTTTTGGCCTCTTTTGTCATAATGAGCTTTAACCTTTCGGTGGGTATGGATCCTTTCCATGTGAGTCGCTATCTCGAATCTGTCCGTTAGGGCGATGTATGACTAATTCGCTCCCCTGATTACGAGAAATAACTCGCCCAGCATCTATAGCTTCTTGCTGAGTACGGTGAGTTGAAGTTACTTTTCCGTTGCCTGCACCTCTGACAGCCCATTGTCCGTTGTGAGGCACTACATGTTGGTTTTTACCCATAATGTCACTCGCTACATGAAGTACACCATATGGTGTCAACCATAAGTATAGGCACAATATGTAGCGTTACGCTTGCTTAAAATCATATTTTTAGTACTCAACCGTCACAACCTCACAAATGACCGTTGTACCGTTCCACTCATCTTTGTAGATACTGGTGTCAATACCGCAACCAGCTTGGAAAGTGTACCCCGTATCATTAACAAACTTCTGGTACTTAGCTGTTTGTACTGAAGCGTCATAGTACCTATGTCCAGAGTACTTAAACCCTGCTGAACCCTGCGGTACTATCCATACCCCATATGAGGATAAGGTACTTGCATGTTCAATCACCTTGTATTCAAACTCTGAGCCTGTATAACGGCCTGTATACGCTTCTGACGTGGTGATCTTACCGAAAGGTGGATTGCCATAGGCAACTTCATAGAAACGGTCTGTTGAGTACTGTAGAGCGTCACCAGTGATCCATTCCGCTTCTGGTAGTACCCTCTTCCCAATCATCACATATTCAGGATTGAGTTCTACGCATGTAATGTGTGTTGGATTATTTCTTAAGTACTGGTAGTAGCTAAGGCGACCTATACCCGCACATAGTTCGATACAGTCACCAGTACAACCAGCATCAAGGATGAAGTCCCATGCGAGCATTTCGGGGGTAAAGAAAGCACCAGTAGCCCCTATTCCATCCCCCCTATAATTGGTGAATATGAATTCCTTATCATCTTGTGTTAATTGCTTATCCGAATGTATTAATTCCATCACTTTATTGTGATTAGCAGATTCCTTTTTACTAATTCTTGCCATAAGATACCTTTTTTAATAAAACATGATGGGGTATTTATGGACAAGAAAGGAATAGCTTTAATCATAGCGATACTAATTATCATTTTTCTGTTATTGCTTACATTCGCTATACTAAATTTTAATGTTAATACTGCCCTCGCTATTTTATCATTAATTTTAACAGTACTATCTGGTACGGACTTAGTCAAAAAGTACACTACGGTCAAATCGACAAATAAAAGCCCTATAGATATGTGGATGGTTTTCGGTATTGCTATCTCCGCTGTTTCTATGTATGGCTTATATATTGACCCACAATTATCATCTTTAGAACGCTTAACCATTTGTATAGTATCATTTATACTTTTTGTTTCTGTTTTAGCTTCGGCTTTTTTAAATTACAAAAAAATAAAGAAACCAGATGTTAGGGAAATAATCAAACAAAGCCATTCAGTTTTTAGAGAAAGCGAAGAAACCATTACTATTACAACCACCATAAAAAAAGCCCCCTAAGGGGCTTTTATATACTTTACAACATTCATAGAATAGGAGAGTAGATTTCCACCTCAGGGTAATAAGCCCTAAGATAATTTATAAAATCATCATAAGCATTAAGAAGAGATATTTTATGTGAAATCAAATCCTGTTCTATTATCAATGCTTTATCGGAGGGCAGCTCATCATAATTGAAATGACAAAGAAGATTATGATTCGCACCACCAAACACCTGGATGTTTCTATTATCTGAAATCGGCAAATGACCACATATGATATAATCAATATTGTTATACGAATCAATAAAGTTTTGGAAATGACCGTGGAGTAATTTATCATTTAAAGGGTAGCCCGCTGGAAAACCCTTTAATATATTATCAAACTGGTCTCCAAAAATAAGAAGATTGGTGTGAAACGAATTAGGTAAAGTTTCAACTAATGAACGTACCCTCGCAAACGGGGTATAATGGAAGTAAGCGTTTAAAAACTCCACATCCGACTGTCTTTTTTTATCTGAAAATAATGTGTTATCGGTTACACTTTTTATATAACTTTCATGTTCCCTTTTGATTTGATGCAATTTTTCCACTGTATAAGTAAGGGGGTTTCTATCAACAAGAATATGATCATTTGCACAAAGTAGGATAAGGTTTTCATAAGAATTGTCATTTGCTAACAGGTCATCGCCCCTTGGTCCTTTTGGGCTCTTGGCTATAACATGAGCCATTTGTCCGATGTGAACCTGCTCTTTAAAAAGAGAAGTACGGCATATATTACATTGTCCAGCGGAAAGTCCATACAATTTTTTTATTGCTGCTGTAGTAATTACATCACTCATAAATCAAATCCTTAGATTGCTATTTTTATTAACTCAAAATAAATAATAAAGGAAAAATCTTTCAGATTCCACCAACCATAATCAATAGCACCTGCAAAAGTTGTCCTAATGGAACTTGGATCACAATAATTCCAAAAGCATCAAGTACTGGTACTATGATCCAGTTATAGAGGATGATTAAGGTAATCACAAATCCAAGAGCATTACGCCAGTGGAAAGTAACCTTTTCGATCTCTTCTTTGTTGGTTTCTATTTGTCCTTCAGTATTTGTTTTCTGCACTTCCTGTTCTATCGTTTTACGCTTTAGAAAGAAGTCCACACCTTTTGTTAGTAGTTCTACTATCACACCAATCATAATAAGTCCTTATTGTATTTGGCAAACACAAGAAAATACGCGATGACCTTTGTAGATGTGGTTATAAGATAATAGTACCTGAACGTCTATTTTATCTTTTAGCAATTCTACCATTAGTACATCACCATCACTTACGTTAGGTTTTGTATGATGATGAAAGCTATATACGACTAAATCACCTTTTGTTTTATCTACTTTCTTTTTTATGAGCTTACTACCAGATAGTGCTTTATCATATGGTATGGTTACACTTACTGGTTGGATTGTCTGAAAAGAAAAATCTGTTAGTACAGAATGATCATAACATGGGAAATTTTCTAAGTTATCCATCTTAATTCCTCCAACGGTAATCAAACGTACCGCGTAATGTTCTTAATTGTTCTATTACTTTTTTCTCGGTTTCATCGTAGAAATCAAATAATGGTTTTCTGCCTACGGAACCATAGTATCCAATAACTCTCTTTTCACGTGCCAGTTTAGGATTACGTTTAGAGGATTTCTTGGTAGTATCGATCAAGTACGTAGTGCCGTTCTTGCTCTTTACCTTTTTGTATTTATCAGTCTGAGTTCTTGAACGTAGCTGTGTAATGTTCCCCTGCTTCGTTAACTTAGCGTTCTTATACGGAATAATTTTACCTTCATTAACGTGTCTGTAGGCAGGATCAAGGATGTACTTCAAGTATGAGGTTTGGTTAGGTAGTACTATGATCTGGTTTACGGTCTTGTAGTCACTAATCTTTTTAAAATTAAAGTACAAACTCTTACCAGTAAACGGTACACCACCACCTGCTACATCATTATCTACTTTACGTTGCATATGTTGGGTAACTATACGCATACGGTTACTTAGTTCTTTTTTGAACTCTTGCCCTATCGCTGGGCTGTTGTTGTTTATAAAACGCCTCATATCATTTGGGCTATTGCCTCTACGCCATGCCATAAATCATCCTTAATTTAGTAATTCATATAATGATTGAAGGATTCCACGTATACGTACTGCATCCTTCCCACTTGGCAAACGTGCCTTATGCATAACGGAAAGATTAATATTTCCCGTTTTCAATCCCTGATTAATGATAAGTGCTGTTTCTACAAATAGTGTTTCTTTCATTGATGGAAATGCCCACAAAATGGTACGAGTAAAATCTAATCCATCTTCTATCTTTTGATTAACTATCTTTGAACTTGAACTGTACTCACGCCATCCATTTTCAACTGAATTAGCTTTTAGTTTCTTAACGTCCTTAACTCTCTTATACATCTGTTTACTACCTATATAAGAGGTACTGTCTTCAAACTGGAACAAGTACACGAATCCTACATAACTACCGTTTGTTAATTCCTCCTCACTCCAATCATCATTGTAATTCCATTGCTTCATATAAATACCCTATGATAATTGTTATAAGGTATTTATTTAATGGATTTAAAAAACAGGCTAATTAGCCATGAGGGATCAATTGCCTATCAAACTAAAGTTGGTTATTTTAAGAATGGTAAATTTTGGACATATAAAGATAGTCTTGGTTATCCAACTATTGGGTACGGTCGACTAATAAAACCTGGTGAATCATATCCAAACGGTATCACACCAGAACAAGCCGAACGGATGTTAGAAGAAGATATCAGTACTGCTAAGTCTGCTGTTCGCTCATTAGGATTAGATTTGCCTTCTGACTGGCAGGACTTCATGACCATTATGGTTTTTCAACTTGGCCTATCAGGTACTTTAAAGTTTAGAAAGATGATTCAAGCCTTACGTGATAAAAACTATAAAGAAGCGATTGTACAGGCTAAGGATTCACTCTGGTACAGACAAACTAAATCACGAGTAGATCAGATGATTGCAGAACTCACCAACAAATAAAAAAGGGGCTATTTAGCCCCTTTTATTTTTTAGCGTTTCAAGCATTGTAATTACACGCTCAATTTTAATATCAAGCATATGTACACTATCTTCTAAGTTTTTTAATGTCTTCTTCATTTGATCTTGTTCCTGCTCAAGCGAAGTTAGAGACTGATCCATCAAAGCAACTTTCGTTTCAACGGTAGAAATACGTGCATCTAATTCGTCAGAGTCAGATGTAAAATCCCTATAAACAGTCCAGCACAATACTAAAGCTGAAACAATTAATGAACCAATCGTTAAGATGTCCATTTATATTCCTATGTATTATATTTGGTAATAGTATTTATTACGCATTATATAAAGGTTGATCACCTGCACGATATAAGAATGAAGACCAGTTAGCAGGAACATTAAGTGAAGCAATTCCACTACGTGAAGTTGTACACATCACATAGATATAGTTCCAATTTCCACGACCAACAGGCGGTACATATATAGAATTTAATCTGAACGATGTAGAACTACCGCCGTTACCAGCATCATAATAGAACAAGTTAGTTAAACCAATTCCATCACCACCCATACGAATATAGAAGTATTGACGTTCATATGAGGTCAAGCTAATTGATAAATCACTATCAAAGTAACGTGGGAAATCTTCACCACGAATACGCAACGCTACATAGTGTTGGTTAGCTACTGGATCTAATGCGGCCTGACCACCTGAAACAGTACGTGAACCAAAGATAAACGGTACAGGGTTGATACCAGTCGATTGCGGACGACAAATATCACCTACGATACGTGCGGCACTTAAAGTACCAAGAATGTTACAGTTTTCATTGATAGTAACGTTGTTGAGTACTCCACTGTTCGCAAAAATCGTACCGCGAATAGTAGCGTTACCAAAGTTGGCTGTACCGTTCTTGTTTATCATCCAACCATTCGTACCATCCCAATTACTGGATTGTATCTGTTGGCTTATCTTCGCTGAGTCAATTTCACCATTCATGATATGTGCATTACGAATAGCGGCATTGGCAATCTTAGTATTATCAATTGCTGCGTTTTGAATCTTGGCGGTAGTCACTGCTAAGTTGTTAATTTGGGCTGTATTGATACTCGCATCGGCTATTACTGCTGAGTTAAGCCAAACCTTACCATTCTGAACAACCAAAGGATAAACCCTGTCTGATAGTTTGGCACTGTCCGTACTGATGACACTAAAGCGATCCGCCATGACGGTAAACACTGATGTTTTCTCGTCTGCGGCTAAGGCAATACCAGAAACATTTCCATTGTTCGATACCTGTAGCTGCCAGCGTGAACCAAGTTCATCTACGATCTGTTTCTCAACAATGCCAGTAGCCGTATCACTGTTAAGTAGGCTATCAATAACATCTTCGTTCAATTTGCTGTATGGAACCTTCGTATTCTGGTTAAACCCGATAGTTGGCGACCATACAAGTTCATCGGCCCCAAATATATCTTGAGCGGCAATACGTGCAAAAAATGAACCGTCCTCGATCCCGAATGATGCTGAATAGCGGTTAGCACTGCTAAAGTACTTCGACCCTGAGCTAAACCCCTCATCAAGTGCGATTTGTAGAACGATTCCCGCATAATCCGGTACGTTTGATTCTGTCCAGTCGATGAACACGGAATCATAACCACTCTTCAAATTGATACCTAACAACTGTGGGTGTTGTGGGTTACTAACTTCAATCTGAACTTCTTCACTATAGATACCAGTACCCCAACCATGAGCGATGATCCCAAACACACGGTAACGGCTAAGGCCATCACTGGTATTCATTGAATATGAGTACGTCCAGTTGCTTGTAGTGGTGTAGTACGATGTGATGTAGTTCCTGTATCGGTCATACACACGAATTTCATAATGTTTGAAGAAATCAGCAAAAGTTTTACCATTAACGGCTAAGTTATTCTGATCATCCCAACGTAAAATAAAATCTTGAGCATAAGTCTGGTTTAAACCTACATCATCATTCAACATATCAAGGTTAGTAATCTTCGGTAATGCGAATATAACTTGTGGCGTTTGATTATAGATTGCAACTAATTCTGATGAATAGCCAAGGGTATTATACGATTCAAGAGCAAAGTCATATTGTACGCCATATAGTAAATTTAGAATTTCAAAACTGCTTGTGTACTGCCCTACGTTACCAACGTTGATCCACACACTGGAATCACTGAGTTTATAACGAATCTTATAACCACGTACAGTTGTATCCTGACTAAGATCCCATGTTAATAGAACGGTGTTACCTGATGCCGTAGCCCCTAAACGTTGAGCCTGTAGGTTACTTGGCGGTTCTACGTATGTTGGGTTAGGTAGATTGGTCAATCCATCTTGTGGGAATTGTCCCGGATCTTTTCCTTGATAGATACCATCATCATATGAAATCGCGGTGATCTGGATAATACCTGCTTTATCTACGGTCATTGGTACAGTACGTTGAATACATCTGTACTTGTTATTACTAAATCCAGCTTCTTTAAAATCAATTGTAAACACATCATATACTTTCATATCTGTTACATAGGTATTGAAAGTAATTGTGTTCGTAATGTACTTAGATTTTAGTAATTCAATGTTACTAAGAATAGCAAGCTGATTCTTATCCTGTACCCAAAGATAGTTTAAATCCTTCTTGATAATATAACCATCTTTAGCAATGGATGCGTTACTAATGGCATCACTTGGATAACGGATAATATCTTGTGAATAGTCATTACCTGGGTTTGTATAGGTACTGTCCATTGTATTAAAATAGTCAGACTTTGAACCCGTCGTGATATTCACACTGCCAATAATATTTGTTTCATCAAAATGTACACTTGGAATATCGGGAGCATCAACGGTTAGATAGTACTTACCGTTTGATTCATAAAGTACACCACCAAATGTTTGTAGAAAATTTTCAATGTTTTCCTTAAAGGATTTATCATATTGAATACTACCATTGGAATAGAAATTATTCTGAGCACAATAGTTTGCCATATTACGGAAACTGGTAATATCAATATCATTAGGATCAAGCCCAAAACCAAATTCTGTATTAGTGATAAAGTCATATAGTTGGCTTGGTGGGTTTGAACTTGGTTTACGTACATTATCAGTTAAGTCATAGATCATACGTCCACGCATTTCTACCGATAATGTATAGTTCTGGTTCGTTAGAATCCCATCAATCAATGAATCGTTGGTTTTCTTGATTACGGTACAGATCTGTACAAGACCATCACCACGCATGTTGTCAGTCCATTGACTACCGCCATATTGACGGGCAAGCGTCATAGAACCACCATAGGACGGCTTACCGAAACGTACCTCAATCTGTAAGTATTTGCGGTACTTCTCAATCATCATTGAGGTAGGTACGATCCCTTCTGTGGTGATGTACGCACCATCCATGAGTACCGGAGCATTATCAAAATAGATCTGCTTGATTACGCCTTGTGATTGTTCCCCTGGTACTTGCCCGATTTCACCGATACTGATCGCGTGAACCGTACATAACTGGTTTGAAGTACCTTTATAGACGTTCTGCCAAACTACGATAGAACCTACTTTTACATATGCTACTTCATCTCTATTCTTATTAGATCCTGCGTACACTATCGGAATACCAGTACTTGGCGATGTTGATCGGGCATTGTTACTACCCGTACTCGGATACGTTACCCCCATTTGGCCTACATTCATCATCTGTGATGAACTAATGTAAGATAGTGCTGCTGTACCAATACCTATAGCTACTACTGCTGCTAAAGCTAAACCTGCTGCGTATGCTGCCGCCGCCGCTGATGCCCCTGCGATAATAGCTACGGCAACTGCTGCTACTGCCATAGTTATTCCCCTTTAAATCTGTATATTTTGTCTTTTTCATTTGGGATATATTGAGAAACGATATAGTTAGATTTATCTTCTGATAAAATTACTACTTTCCCACGCCAATAAACTGTACTGTGACCTGATGAAATGATGATATCCCCATCAAGTGGTTCACTGACTAATTGGCCTTTTTCTTTACACAATAGATGTAGAGTAGAATAACTACAGTTTGCTTTTGCGTATTTTCTACCTGCTGTTGGTGTTGTGTATTTCTGGTAGATTTCTTCACGGTAATTACTACCGGTGATCATATCAATGACTGTTAGCACCATGATATGACAATCATTAGTACCGTACACTAATGGTTCACCAACTAAACCACTTAGGTACTCTGTTATAAATCCATTTTTCATTATTTCTTGCTACTCTTCCAGAATTGCTCTGAACTATTTAGTATGCCGATTAAGTCAAAGAACTTATCGCCAGTATGCATTGATTGGTGTACTGATGTACTTGATAACAGGCGTTGTGTTTGGTCTAACTTCTTCCACAATGAATTTAGATTCACTGTTGTTTCATTAGTGGTATTACCTGCTGTGTTGTTGAAGTCTGAACTAAAGTAATCAATGTAACCACTAAACATACGATAGGCATATAGAATGCCCCCTGTAGCTGGGTTAACTATACCCATCCAGATGTTTACCTTTGCATCGGTCCATAATCCTCTTAACGCCATAGATAGATAATCCTGGCTTACATTACTTACTTTAAAAGAAGTACCGTTATTGTTGATTTGGTTCTTTTCTACATAGTTAGCAAATGATGAATCAAGGAAATCAGGTACAGACTTATAGTTAATTCCATTATAGTTTTGATCGGCAATGGCATCTGTTAGATATATATTACTTCCGGTAGGTGGAAGTACATCTATTAGCTTTATCATAACACCACATTGATATAGTTCTTTTTCTGTTAGTACGGTTTTGTTATCGCCTCGTGTAAGGTTCCAGTACGCGACAAGATCCGCATTAGTTAGTACATTACTTGGAATTGACATAAATTAACCCCTGATGTTTTCGGTTGCATTTATTGTCACTTCCATAATGTTTGTACTTGGCATCTGATATGCTGCGTTCTGTGGTGTAAGAATAAATGAACCTTGAATATTGTCATATTTCATTACTTCCCCAAGTTGGATGTTCCTGATTAATCCAGGGAAGATAGTAATTACGTTGCCAGTGTTGGCTATGATTCGGTATAGTTTCTTGTGTCCGTTGAATTGAACTAACGTACCAACTTCAAGTGTATTAGCATTAACGGCAATGGATGTTGCCCCCGCCGCCCTTGCTGCTGTTGCCTGTACTTGTGATGTTTGAGTACCGTAGTATGTACTCCACCATCCAAGAGGCATAGAGAAAGGTTTGCCCTGACCATATAAAGCGTAGAAGTTAGCGAGTTCAGCACGGTTCATCTTGTTCAAGGTAACTTTGAAGCTAAGGGTAAAGTACTGCGAACCAACAACACGTGTAATAGTTTCACCTGTCCATGTTTGGTTTTGGTATTGCGGTATATTATCCGTCAACATGAACTCACTAATAAGTGTGTTATTTAACATATTATTATTCCTTTAATAGTTAGCCCACAATCCATGTGGGCTACATGATATTTATACGTTATTCTTCTGAGATTTACGTGTTGCCTGAACGATAGTATCAGCGTGTTTATCACACATCTTTTGGAAATCTGAATCAGAAATTTGACCATTACTATTAATAATTAACGGTGCATCAATCTTAATATCACCTGATTTACTACCATCCTGATTACTCAAGTATTTTGTTAAATCCTGATTTAGTGATTTACCTACTACACGTTCCCCTTTTTCAAGATTGTATGTACCAGTACTTGGTAGTGAATCCCAACCATCATGGGCTTGCCCCTGGATAGCTGTACCTTTGATAGTACGGACAATGGAAGCACCCTGAGCTGCTACTTGTAGACCTGCTGCGATCCCCGTAGGCCAACCAAGTTTGATAGCTTCGGATATACCCTGCTGGATGTTGATCACTGCCTGAGCAATGGCAATACCTTTACTTACGGCAAATGCTGCCTTAGCCGCTGCTGATGATTCACCGAATACACCAGCCATGATATCCGCTACGTTACCTGCTCCCGTTTGCCACATCCCTAAAGTACTGGTTAGTGCGTCTGCGGTTAATCGGCCACGTTTCATATCGGCGTTGGCCTGAATCGCTGTTAGCTGATCCTGGTACTCCTGGAAACCAAGTACTTTGGCATCATATAGAGCCTTAGCCCCATCTTTGTTCTCTTGTTCTTCGGTGTTGATGTTCTGGTTCTGTACCGGATCTGGCGAAAAGTCTAATGGGTTCTTGTACCCTAAGCCCTGACTAACCGTGTCATTCATCCAGGTAGTACCCGCTGCCGCTGCTCGTGCCTTAGCATCTGCTGTTGCATTAGGATCGTTAGCAATGGCTGCAATGTTCTGTGCCTGTTTGAGTCTGTTAGTTTCAGAAAGCATCTGATCAACCATGTCTTTGTACTTGGTTTTACGGCTTTCATATTGCTTGGATAACATATCTGTAATTTCAGATTCAGTACTTCCCGCTAATTTACCTGCTTCACGTATACGCTTTTCAATCTGGTCTTGTTCATAGTTAAAACGAGTAATACGTATTTGAGCTTCATTAGTACCGATTTGTGATAGCGTCTGTTCTAATAGTGCCTTTGCTCTTTTAGTTTGTTCATTAAGTTTGTCTTGTGCGGCTTGTGCTTTCTTGGCTGCTGCTTCATCTTTCTTAGCTTTATCTTCACGTGCTTTATCTTCATCGGCTGTTAGGCTTTTTACTAACTTCTCACGGTTAGCTTTATAACCTTCATCAAGTTTAGCGAGATCGGCATTCATTGCCGCTTGATCACCCTTATAAGCACGTACTAAAGAATCTTTAATAGTCGCTCGTAATTGTGCATGAGTTGCATCAAGGGTATCAATCTGTGCCTGTGTTTTTTGTTTTGCTGAAAGATAAGGTTTTATAGCAGTATCAATAACACTTCTATCTAAGCCTTTATTATATTCTTCTTTCTGTTTATCAAGTAGGTTATGTGCCGCATCAAGGTTTGCTAATAAGTTTGCAAAGGTTTTATTATTTTCCTCCTGTTGCTTTTGCTGATCTGCTACTATCTGAGTACCATAAATTGAAGAATTTTTTAGTATCTGCTGTTGAAACTGCTGTTGGTATTGTTGAGTAGCCTGAATACCTTCTTTACTAACTGCTGCTGCCGCTGCATTAACAGGTTTACTATTAATAATTTTCGTCATTAAGTCGAGAATTTCAGCAAGGTTCTGTGCGATAGGTGCAAGCGTTGAGTTCTTCCAGGTATCCCATGCTCTGGATAAATTATTAGTTGCAGCTCTGTATTCTTCAAATTGTCGTGATTGTTCTGCGGTTAGTTGAATGGATTCATTAGCAAGACTGTTTTGGTACTCTTGTTCACTATTGAACTCTCGGTATATAGTCATGCGTTTTGACGCATCGTTTGCAACTGTTTCCATCATGTTTACTATCTGGGATTGACTGAATCCCATTTGTTTAGCCTGATAGTAAATCTTAGCAATAATATCTTCACCGTTTTCTGCTGCTTTCTGTAACTCGAACATATTCAACTTCAATGGTTGAATTACGTCAGTTAACATAGAACCTGCATTATTAGTTATTGCATCGCCCAACTTATCCTTAGAGTCTTTTATTTGGTCCGCTACGTTATCCATAGTAAGACCAACGGCAGCGAACATATTAGCGGCCTGTTGAATCTGTAATATACCCGACTGTGATAGTGAAGCTGCCTGAAAGACTTCAAACGCCTTTTCTGATTGTTCCTGTACTTTTGCCATAGTTGCAGCAATTGCGATACCTGCGACCCCTACAGCACCAGCGAAACCAGACATAGCTTTAGAGGTAGTAGAAAGGCCAGTATTGATACCACCAAATACTCCACCTGCCTGATCACCAAAGTTACCTATATCATTGGCTGCATTTTTTAGTGATCTTTGTAATCCTGATTCATCACCAGTGATTTCAAAGATCATTGATTGTCTATTGTTATTTGCCATTAGGCTTTACTCCCATCCAATTAAGCATGTTTGCTTTTTGTTGTTCTGCGATCTTCTTCTCCCTCTCTGCATGTTGTTCAGCTAAGGTTTTATTTGAAATAATATTCAGTGAGTCGAGTTCATAGATATTAAATTTAGGTATGTCTTCTTTCTTGATATTGCCAGTACTTAACCAAATTGCCTGTAGTAGTTCGGTATGCCTGATTTGCTCTATCTGTGAGGATTCAGGATCAACGATTTCTTTAAGAACTAATAGGTAGTAGAAAAGCAAAACGGGCATAGTGCAGAGTTCATCCACACTACACCCGTGTTTATACAATAAAGATAGTGATAGTTTGAGAATCGGATCGCGTCTTACTTTCCCTCTACATCCTCAACATTAAAGGATTTAGCGAAAACGTTTCCAATTTCAGCATTCAATTTTAGTTGTACAGTAAGATCTACTTTTGCTTCAACTTGTTCAGGTGAATCAAAAATATGTTTACCGTCCTCATCAACTACACAATAGAAAATTGCCTTATATGGATCGGTACATTCTGTATGCTGGGTAATGGAAGGTAGTTTGATATACACAGTACATTCTGGTGTTAGTTCTACTTGTGTTAGTTTCACACCAATAGTATTCATTAGATTAGAAAAATCCATTTTGTTTTATCCTTTTAGTTGGTTTGTAGTATTTAGTAATTAAGCACCAGTTACTTCACCAACTGCGATTGGAGCACCAGTTACAGATACAACGAAATCACGAGTAACTACACCATCAAAATCACCGTTCACTACATCTGAACTCACGTAACCATTTACAATACTGTAATATGCAGGACCGTCTTGATCTGCGATGTTTTGGAAATAGGTTACTTTAACTTGCATTAATTTTTGTGAAGCTGCTGCTGATGCAAGTAGTTCCTGACCTGTTGAACCTGGTTTCCAGTTAACAGTCAGTGTTAAATCTGGAACACTACGAGAACCAAGTAATTTCTTAGCGTACTGTTGACCGAAAGTGTTTACGCTAACAACATTAGATTCTGCACCTGCTGCTGCGGGGAACGCACCAACTTCTTCAACAACGCTAAAAGTAGTTGCCTGACCGCCATTAGCTGGAGCTTCTGCGATTTCAACTTTGACATTATTACCAATGAAAATAGAATTAAAAGCCATTTTATTATTCCTTTAAATTTAGGGATAGCGATCCTTGCTATCCCTTTCATATATTATTTATGTATGTAGGTTGTAGTACTTCATATATAAAGCTAAACCTCTTAGTAATTCACCAGTATAGAAACCAAAGTACATTGAATTGTTTTGGCTTGTTGTTGGTGTGCCACTTCTAATGGCTGGCGACCATGCTCCATTCATCACGTGATTAGCACTAATTACATCGTAGTTTTGTTGTATCTCAGCAAAGAGTAAATCAAGTAATTCATGATCTGGATAACCTGCAATCGCCATCATTGATGCACCTGCAAGCCATAACCCTGACATATGACCTGTAAAGCCATCATAGATAACTTCACCATTATCTTTAAATCGTGTTGGTGCATGGCCATCGTTATTTTTCATGAACCACTTTAAGTAGTTCATCCAGTTCTTACAGTACGTAAGTATGTTCTGTGGAATGGTGTAATCACCACGTTGATACAGTTCATGTACTACATCACAACCTGCAAAGAACGCACGAGGTTCATAACCAGACCATGCCTCTTCATACCAGTGCTGCATGATGAATACGTCGGGTTGTTCACCATCAGGTAAGTACGCTAATGCGTCCTGACGGTTCCACACAAACGCCTGTGCACATGGGCCTGGTACAGTCGGATGAAACTTATTCGTAAACCAGTTCTGAGCATCACATAAGAACCTCATACTGTTATTCAATCTGGTTTCATCAATTGCAATACCCTGAAAGCACCATATAGCCGGTGACCTGCTCCCCGTTGATTAATACACCCCGATGTTAGTAATGTCTTCATAAGCCACATGAGGACATCCCCATGAAGAAGCGTTTTTCCGACGAACAGATCATCAGTATTCTTCGCGAAGCGGAAGCCGGAGTTTCTGCCCGTGAGCTCTGCCGTAAGCACGCCATTTCCGATGCCACTTTCTACACCTGGCGCAAGAAGTTTGGTGGCATGGAAGTTCCTGAGGTGAAGCGGCTTAAATCTCTTGAAGAGGAGAACGCCCGCCTCAAGAAGCTACTTGCCGAAGCCATGCTGGATAAGGAGGCACTTCAGGTGGCTCTGGGGCGAAAGTACTGACGACAGACCAGAAGCGGGAAGCCGTTGAGTTTATGTGTGATGCGACCGGTCTGTCGCAACGTCGTGCCTGCAGGCTTACAGGTTTGTCCCTGTCGACCTGCCGCTACGAGGCTCAGCGTCCGGCAGCTGATGCGCATTTATCAGGGCGCATCACTGAGCTGGCACTGGAGCGCAGGCGTTTTGGCTACCGCCGCATCTGGCAGCTGCTGCGTCGGGAGGGCCTTCACGTCAATCACAAGCGGGTATACCGTATTTACCACCTTAATGGACTGAGCGTAAAACGCAGACGACGCCGTAAAGGGCTGGCAACCGAACGGTTTCCGCTTCTGCGCCCGGATGCGCCGAACCTGACATGGTCGATGGATTTCGTTATGGACGCACTGGCCAACGGTCGGAGGATCAAGTGCCTGACCTGTGTGGATGATTTCACGAAGGAGTGTCTGACAATCACCGCTGCTTTCGGTATTTCAGGCGTTCAGGTCACGCGTATTCTGGACAGCATCGCGCTGTTTAGGGGCTATCCGGCGACAATAAGAACCGATCAGGGCCCGGAATTTGCCTGCCGCGCGCTCGATCAATGGGCCTTTGAGCATGGTGTGGAACTACGGCTTATCCAGCCAGGTAAGCCAACGCAGAACGGATTTATTGAGAGTTTTAACGGACGCTTTCGCGATGAGTGTCTGAATGAACACTGGTTCAGCGATATTCTTCATGCCCGGAAAACGATTAATGACTGGCGGCAGGATTATAACGAGTGCCGTCCCCATTCATCGCTGGATTACCAGACACCAGCTGAATTCGCAACGGACTGGCGAAACAGGAAATATGAAGAAAAACCAACCGACATTACTAACTGAAGGTTGTATCTAATCCTGGGGGCAGGTCACCGGTAATTGATACCCTGGGTATGGAAGTCCACGCCAGCCAGAATACAACTGAGCATACGGATCTGTGATGTTACTGAATGGTATTAAGCCTGGTGTGTACGCAAGGCTATCAAGCATATACTGCTTGATCACACAATCGCCTAAGCGGGCTGTATAGCCGTTTCCGGTACTGTCATTAAACGTAAGACTTAGCAGTACTGAATAGTCACCTGTACCGCCATCATCATAGAGTGCTGGTAGGTCATTAATGCAGTACCAGTCAATACGACCGCTAACGCCATCTACCGGATCGGTATCAAGTAGTAACGTAAACTCTTTACGTGTGGTAAGGGTTGGTTGTCCCGGCTGTTCATCGCCTTCTTGATGATCAGGTTGATATGAGCTTAATTTAAAATCTAAGACTGAAAATGTTTGTGTAACCCATGCACCATTACTTGCAGGTAACATAGCCCACCACCTCCAACCAAAATCATCAATAATGCGGATGTTAAAATCATCAGCATAAGTACGGTATGTAAAAGAAACTAAATCCTGTTCTTCTTTATTGAAAATCCAGAAACCTACTGTCGAACTACCGTCACTATCCATAGTACTTTTTATGACGTTATCATAGTACTTACCTGCAATGCCGCTTTGATATTCAAGTTTAGTTACGGTGTTACTACCATAATCAGAAATCATACGCATATCTGCTGTTAAGTACTGCCCACCATCTGGCTTAGCAATTCGTGTAAAGTGGTTCATAGGTATACTCATTGCCTGAATACTGCCATCCGTTTGAGTAATTGGCAGACCGCAACGATATCTAATTGCACCTTCATCTGTTTTTGTTTTATTCACAGTTAATGCAACGGCAAGACTTAATGCAGCACCAGAGGTATCTACACCACCATATTCAACATAGAAATTGCTACTATTATTAAATTTGAACCAGATTGATTGTTGTTCAAGTGTGGTTTGTGCTGATGCACTTTGATTAATTACAATATATCCATCAGCATCACGCGAGTAAGTAGCAGCCTGATTACTTGGATAGAAATAATCATATGAGATACCGTCTGTAAAAGGTGTTGTTGCTGCGGTAGATTTACGGAAGAACTTATCGAATTTATCTATATCAGAGTACCCAATACAGGTAATCATTGAGTTTTGCCAGGCTAACCAGTACTTACGTTCGCTTGTGATATCCCATAGTAGTTTTGCTGCCTGGCAGAACCACAATTCGGCATCTGATGCGTTATCTGCGAAATCAAAGAAACCATAGTTATCAATTGGTACATGTACTGGCCTGTTGTGCCAACGTTCATTACGCCCCATCAGATAACCGCCATGTTCTACAGGGTTACGTGTTGCATAGTTGAAGCGGTAATTACCGTTGATGGAAGTATTTTTGAGCTGGACTGTACCGATCTGGCTTGTTAGCCCTTCTGCCAGTACATCACCATTGCTATCTACCTTGCGGCCTGTACGGTCGATGATCCAATCAACATTGTATGTAGGTGCTTTGGTTTTCCAGTCTACCGAACCTTCTGAATCCCATGCATATACAGTAGCGTTTACCTGATTCCAGCCTAAAGAAGCACGTTCAGGAAAAGCGAACCATACAGCATCGAGGTACTCACCATAGTTTGGTGCACCGTGTGGTATCTGTGTCTGTCCGTTTGTCCATGTAAACAGTACTCCCTTGAAGCCTCCATGAGTTGGGTACTCTGGATCTAATGGGTAGTGTGCCAGTACTGGAGCTTTTCCGTTACATATCCAGTTACAGCGTAATGAACCATCAGGTGGATCTGGAAAAGCTACCCCTCTGTAGAATGCATTGTGATACCCGTTAAAGTAGTCCTTTGCCAGTTCCAGATAGTGGGGTTCTTTGGTTGCCTGATATGCGTATATTGCACCTAAAATTGCTAATGACTGCCCTTCGGTGGTTGCGTCACCATCAGGTTGTGCTTCCCATCCTGTTTCCGCTATAAAGTGCCTGTTATTTGCAAGTACTTTATCTGGATTAAAAACAAAATGTTGATTTTTGTTATCGTTAGTTAAACCTGTATTACGTTCTAAAAATTTCAAATGCCCCTCTAACATTTGAAGAGCATTATCTATGTTACCTTTTCTAATCATTAATGAAGATCCGCCATTAGTAAGGAGCCGTACCAGGTACTCCCCCCATCTATTGACGTGAATTGAAAAACATCAACTGAATCTTTAGTGAAGGTTAATACTGGAGTACGCCCGTATGACCATTTAACATTCGAAGGCCATTCTATTTTATTAGCACCTGTGCCTTGCATCAGATATACCGTGATGGTTTGACTGTTCTTAGTACTACCGCTTGCATTGATAATGCTTAATTGAGTACTCGCAGAGGTAAGTGTTGCAGAGAACACTCTTTTACCATCTGACATATCAAGACTAAGTGCGTCTGTTACGGTATTTAGTACTAACAAATCTTGAGTGATAGTAACCTTAGTATCAATGTTTGCCTGTAGTGCTGCATTCTTTACATCAATCTGTGATTTTGAGTAAGTACCTACGTTGACCTGCCCCCAGGATTAGATACAACCTTCAGTTAGTAATGTCGGTTGGTTTTTCTTCATATTTCCTGTTTCGCCAGTCCGTTGCGAATTCAGCTGGTGTCTGGTAATCCAGCGATGAATGGGGACGGCACTCGTTATAATCCTGCCGCCAGTCATTAATCGTTTTCCGGGCATGAAGAATATCGCTGAACCAGTGTTCATTCAGACACTCATCGCGAAAGCGTCCGTTAAAACTCTCAATAAATCCGTTCTGCGTTGGCTTACCTGGCTGGATAAGCCGTAGTTCCACACCATGCTCAAAGGCCCATTGATCGAGCGCGCGGCAGGCAAATTCCGGGCCCTGATCGGTTCTTATTGTCGCCGGATAGCCCCTAAACAGCGCGATGCTGTCCAGAATACGCGTGACCTGAACGCCTGAAATACCGAAAGCAGCGGTGATTGTCAGACACTCCTTCGTGAAATCATCCACACAGGTCAGGCACTTGATCCTCCGACCGTTGGCCAGTGCGTCCATAACGAAATCCATCGACCATGTCAGGTTCGGCGCATCCGGGCGCAGAAGCGGAAACCGTTCGGTTGCCAGCCCTTTACGGCGTCGTCTGCGTTTTACGCTCAGTCCATTAAGGTGGTAAATACGGTATACCCGCTTGTGATTGACGTGAAGGCCCTCCCGACGCAGCAGCTGCCAGATGCGGCGGTAGCCAAAACGCCTGCGCTCCAGTGCCAGCTCAGTGATGCGCCCTGATAAATGCGCATCAGCTGCCGGACGCTGAGCCTCGTAGCGGCAGGTCGACAGGGACAAACCTGTAAGCCTGCAGGCACGACGTTGCGACAGACCGGTCGCATCACACATAAACTCAACGGCTTCCCGCTTCTGGTCTGTCGTCAGTACTTTCGCCCCAGAGCCACCTGAAGTGCCTCCTTATCCAGCATGGCTTCGGCAAGTAGCTTCTTGAGGCGGGCGTTCTCCTCTTCAAGAGATTTAAGCCGCTTCACCTCAGGAACTTCCATGCCACCAAACTTCTTGCGCCAGGTGTAGAAAGTGGCATCGGAAATGGCGTGCTTACGGCAGAGCTCACGGGCAGAAACTCCGGCTTCCGCTTCGCGAAGAATACTGATGATCTGTTCGTCGGAAAAACGCTTCTTCATGGGGATGTCCTCATGTGGCTTATGAAGACATTACTAACATCGGGGTGTATTAATCAACGGGGAGCAGGTCAACGTCATTATAGTTCAGAGACACGTTAGAACTTAATGGATAACCGTTAACAGTAGTAATACGTAGTGCAAAGAGATCGTTAGCATGGGTACGTGAATATACGTCACTAATATCTGCTGCTACCAATTGAATGTTAGTACCAGATAATGGCTTGTTATTGATTAGGAACGTCTTTGGAACGAAAGTACCATTACTAAAACTTAGGCTTGCCATATCCGTTAACTGTGCTGCCGTTAGAGTAATATTACCTGTTAATGCTAATCCATTTACTGTAGTAGTTTTTGCTACAAAGTTTGTATTAACCTGCGTCTGTGAATATACATCTAAAATATCGGCTGCTACCAAGTTTAACGCCGTACCTGTTAGTGCGTGTCCGTTTAACTGGAACACTTTAGGAACATAGCTGTTATCGGTCTGTGTTTTTGAGTACACATCAGAAATATCGGCTGCTAAAAGAGTGATATTTCCGATTAATGGTTTGCCATTGATGGTACGGGTAATCGGTACGTAGTTACTGAGATCAGTAGCCGCTGCTGCACCAAGTTCTGACAAAGTAGGCTTATCGGCAGTGGTATAGACCTTGTACCATGCACCAGTACTTGCTGATGAGAAGTTACGGAAATTCAGTACCGGAGTACCGGATTTGTTCATCACTAACTGAGTACCGTTAGAACCATCAAGGTTCGTGATACCCAACATATCTACGCCTGATGGAGAGTTCACCGCTGGGATCTTGACAAATGAGTTACCGTCACGGCCTTGATAACTGGGGAACTCTACACCGTTACTACCTACGCCCCAATCACCACGGTTAAGCGGTACTACGGACTCATCAAGGATACCTGCTGCTACCTGTGTCTCAGGAGTAAACACATACGAGCGGGTAACTACGGTATCAATATCCGATGAGTCAGAAACTTTTGATAGATAGCCGTTGTACATCACATAGTTCACCGACGTATCGTTAGTACCATCATCAAGCATTTCAACCTTGACCTGTACTAATTGCTGAGAATCAACAACAGAATCAAGTACGGCGTTTTCACTTGGAACATAGTTAACTTCAATAGTCATATCACCATATGAACTATCACCCGCTACTTTAGAGGTGTAAGTACTATCATATGTTTCTACAGTTGAAATAGTTGTTGATTCACTAAAACTTGGAAATGCTGAAAGGTTTTCTACTTGAACAAAAGCACGGGCATTTGGATCAACATTAGTTGTATCGGTGTTAATCCATACCGTAGTTAAATTCCCTAAAAATGTTTGAGCCATAATTATTCCCCATAGCTAAAAGATAGAGTTTGCGTGTGTACATAAGCGGTTTCCGTTGCTTCGGCTTGAGTAGTCATTAGGCTATCTTCAATACGTACATTGAATAATGACATTGGAAGTTGCTGGTTTAATTCATTAAAGAAACCAGGCGTATAAATTGCTTCAAGTATTTTTTCAATTTCATCGGATGCTTCTTTATATGATTGTCCGACAGACACAAACTCAACACGAAATTCACATAAATTTCTAATAATTGATGGCACAATTTGATTATTAATGACTGTGTTTGCTTTAGATACTTGAGTACGTTGTACTGAAGAATCACCAATATAAACCACAGTAATATCATCTACTGATGCTTTTGATGGAAAGTGTAAATTAGTAACTGGAGAGAGTTTATTAATTAAATACTTTCTGATTTTATAGTCTGCCGTAAACATATTATATTTCCTCTTCTAAATCGACTTTGCGAATATAGTGATAATTAGAGATACCGCTTGTATCATCATCTATCCTATTTACTACGTATTCGATATTATCGATCTTGAAGGTGCTATTTAGTTTGATACCTGACTTAGCACTAAAATATGTCACGGTAGTTTGACTATCATCGAAAAAAAGCTCGTCTTGTTCGAAAATAGCGGTAATCGTTATTGATACACCATCTTGAACAATGACGAGCTTTTCACCAAAAGCATTAAGTAGTGACTCTGATTGTGAGTTACTAAAAAATGCTCTCATATTAGTTCCTGATTATTAGCTTGTTAGTTTTAAAACTAAGAATGCTTCATCATGTGCAAATGCGTGTGCCTGGAAGCTGAAAGTACGTAGCACAATACCCATTGAATTACGTTGAGTGGTATCGTCACGATCCATAGTTACAGAACCCCATTGTGCAAGTACCAGATTTGACCAATCACCAAACACAATAGAACCGGCGGCAACTTGAGTACTTTCAACTAAGCGTACTGAATCAGCGAGGATGCCATCACCCATGTAACCTTGTAGAAGGTACTTGGCACTGGTATTAGCACCATCAAGAGTGGTACGTAGAACAGCAGCGGTAGAAGGATGTACGATAGCGACAACGTTCTCTACACGCACGTTATGAGCGGCAAGAGAAGCAAGAGCATCAATCACATCTTCCTTAGTAAGAGCAGCAGTCAAAGTAACAGCTGGAGCCTTAGATACGGCATCAGCAAGAATTAGACGTTCCAGTTTAAGAGCAGCACCCTTAACCATTGCATCTTGAATATACTGTTCAGCGGTATTAGCTGATTTGATAAGAGTCCGAGTCAGTTCTACAGAACCTGTGAAGATCTCAGGTTTCAGAGTGATCTTTTCGAAAGATGCGTTGTATGACGGGCTTGGAGCACCTTCAGTTACATAACCGAAGTTATCAGTGAAATCAGAAGTTAGTTTTGGTAGTACCAGATTCCCTTCACCTTCAAGATTTGCAAATACCTGAACAGGTAAACCAGCAAATACAGAATTTGCACGTAGAACGTCAATATACGAATCTGCGTAAACTTCTTTGATTAAAGCAGTACCACCAACAGTGGTAGAAGTACGCACGAAATCACCCGCAGGGATTTCAGTTTTGCCTGTAAAATTTCCTTCACTTAAAGAACGAATTAGGCCATTAAGAACAGTTTTTTCCATTTTGATTTCCTTATCATTTGGATTTTTTTTGTATTTAGTGATCGCTTGAAGTCCACAACAGAGATTCCTTTCTCTATGGCTTCAGATACATCAACTTTTAGAACCTCGCCGATTGATTCCAATTCACGCTTACGTTCCAGTTCATTTGTATTTACTTCTTCATTAGTACTTTCTTGTGGTACGTCTTCAGAATCGGATTCTTTAGTTTCAGAATCATTTACGCTTTGTTCTTCAACATCGCTTTTATTTAACATCTTGCTAAGTAATTCAGGACGATTAGAAAACATTTCTAAAAGCTCTTCGTCAGTAATTACTTTTTCAGATTCGGATTCAGCAGCTTCTTGTTCAGGCGTTTCATTAATTTCCTCCTGTACTTCCTTTGTACCCGCTTCCATCATTTCTTGATTGTCATCCATGACATTAATATCCTCTTGGTTATCTTCTTTTTTATTTATCAAAGAGCGACCAACACCAGCCGTTACATCAGCAGGTACAGTTACCAGAGATATTTCATATGGGGTGAAATGAGTTACATAGATAATGTTACCTTCAATACGGTAATCATTTACGGTATAACCGAAGCTAATATGTGTTAATACGCCTTCATTGATTTGCTCCCATTCTTTTTCCGAAGCATTGGAAATCTGTAATACAGCACGACCTACTTTATCTGAATCAATACGTGCTAATAGGACTTTGCCAATCAAATGATCTCGGTCATGATTAAAAAGTACTGCCCCTGAATTGTTCAAACGCGATAGGTCTACATTATCTGGATTACATAGAAGTACTTCGTTATATAACTTCCCTTCTATTTCACGTGCTACGGGAGTTTCAGAACAAAAAGCAACTTCAACGGTACGATTATCAGAATTAATCGCCGTTGGTAAGGTTAATTCCCTCGTCTGGTTTTTGAACTTCATTTTGAACTTCCTTGTTCATATTCTTCTCACTTTCTATTTCTTGCATTACGAGACGCGGATCACCGCCCATTTCACTAATAACTTGTGTACGAGATTTCAATCCAGCATCAATAGCAGCCACTTCACACTGAATATCCTTTAATGGATCAAGTGAGATTGGTTTAGTTTGAATATAACGAGCACAAACAAGATCATCGAAATCAGAGAATTTTAGATTTAACTTATTATTATTTAGCATTTCATTCTTTAACCATGCTGAATAGATTGGCTTCAGCACTTTATTAACAAGAACATTTGTACGTGTTGAGAATGTAGTAGCCTGAAGACGTTCAGCTAATTTAGCTGCACTAAATGATGCATCAGCAGTACTCCCCATTAGGCTTTGTTTAGTTACGTTTAAGCCCATAGAAATATTATCAAGTAATACATCTGTGAATTCGGCAATACCATCAACACCATTACGAGGATCAACAGATTTGATATCCTGGTTAGCACCTAATTCAAAAATAGCACCAGGCTCTAAGTACTCATTGTAGATAGCAGTACTTTGTTCACTTTCGTTTAGTGAAAGTTCGTTGTTGCCGCTATTGGTAATGAATGTAGTTACACTGGCTGAAATACGCTTTGCTAATAAAGCCGCTTCTTGAAAGTTCTTCAAATCTGAAAGGACTTTAGTACTTGCAACAAGATCGGGGATTCCTCGATTTTGCGTAGCATCATCTGCCACATAATAATGTAGGATTTCAGTAGCCGGAATTACGTCATAGCTCGTTGCATCGTATGTATATGTAACCGGATTGTATTTAGCAAAATAGTAATTTACTGGTTGATTGTATTTATTGAACTCAATACCGTTGCTGATATAACTTCCATTGCTGAGTAATGCATTGTTAAATTGTGTTAACCTGGCTGAATCAATCATTTCTATTTTGATGGTACGGTTAAAGTTATGAATTCTTACAAAGGCTTCACCATCACGCACACGGTGTTTTTCAAGAGTCTGAGTAAAGAGGTCAAACGTCATTGAATTATCCAGACTGAAACGGGTTTGATCATAGGCCCAACGGTCAAAAAGCTTTTCAAGTTGCATATTGATTTGATGCTTTTCATTTTCATCAATATCAAGTTCAACTGAAGGTTTTACATAGATACCGTTAGAACCTACAACACCATCAACTGATAACATCATGTACTTACGTGCGATTGGGTTTGTTAAGGTTGATTGTCGTGATTCATTACGCCATTCTGCTAAGTGCCATTTTATGAGATTGTTAATACTTACTGAGCTAACACCAGCATTAAAGCTGAAAACATTAATACCATTTGTTGTAGTTCTGATTTGATTCAAATCGCGTTGCAGTGTTCTGCCAGAATGTTCACGTACTTCAGTTTTCTTTGTTCGTACTTCTGGTTGTACATCAACCTTTTTTCTTTTAAACCACATTATCGAGTCCCCCAACGATTTGGATAGTTAGGATCTCGGAATACGGTAATACTCTTAAATGGTTTATTGGAATCAGGTTTACCATTCATTTTAGCCCACAGAGAATTAGCACGTTCAATATAACGTGTACGCATTGCTTCTAAATTGGCTAATGATTCACTAACTAATGTTTTATTATTAATTGCAATGCTATAGTTAGCACCGCCTTGTATTTTCGCTTCAATAACTGCTTCAATTTCACTAATCATTGTGCGAATACGTGCGTATTCTGCCGTATGCCTTGTTGGATCAATTACTTCACATTGAGAAGTACTAACAATACCGTTAGTAATCTGAGTACAGAATAGTTTTTCTGATGAAATAGCAAGATCAAACGTGATAATAAAATCACGTTCAACATCACTTGATTGATTATCAAGTGTTACAGATTGACCAGTACTAACATATGAAGTTACGAAAATTGTTTTTGCAGGAATCGCTACAGAGTACTCATACGGGTTTGATACCATATAAATTTGTTCTGGTAAAATTGCCATTTGATATCCTTATCATTTTACGTTTTGCGGAACCAATTAGAACCCATACCTGTACGTCTACGTCTGGTAGGTGTATTTTTTGGTTCTTCTGCTTTATTTATTTTGTTTTTGTTATTACTTTCAGATTGTTTATATTCGCGTAATTTTTTAAATGGTTGATTACCTAATTTAGATTGAGCGTAGGCAATAGCAATAAGACCATAACAAAGACAATCAAGACTTTCATTCCTTCTCTGGCCTTTCTTTAATCGCCATACTAATTTACCGCCAGCAGGTTTTAACTCTTCGGCTGATAGCTGTTCAAAATAATCAGTTGGTAATGAACTACTAAAGCGGAGCTTCACAGGTGCATTATCTGCTTCAGTACTAAGCATCAGATTGAGAAGTTTACGTATCGTATTCTTTTGATCATGTACGTTTAGGATCTGTAGCTTGTAACCAGCCTGTGTTGATTCCTTGAAGAGATCACCAGTAGTGGAGCTGGAACCCTTAATAGGATGGTACTTAGCCCAACGTGCTGTGAACTTCTTAACCGTATCAGTAGCGTTACCATTCGAACTGTCCACGAATACTGCGAGAGTTGGTACTAAACGACCTTCTACCGTGCGGAATTCTTGCCTACAGAACTGATCAAGGTCTTTCCAGGCTTGTGATTCGATTTTAGTTACATCGTGACCATAGAAAAATTCGTGACCAAGTACATATATGTTCTTCTCATCAAAGCCTAATATAGTGGCTTCGCATCTATCAATTTGCTGATCAACTGATATACAAATACCTAACGTACTTTCAGGGATTTTATGTAGGTTAAATTCATCTTCGCGTAGTGATTCCAATTGGAGAATATCTAATTCCTTTTGATATTCATCCTCATAAGGTAATCCAAGTTCGTTGTTATAGAATGTTTGTAGATTGAAGTTATAAAGGGCATCAGCAAACTTACTTACCATTTCAGTAATCGTATTCAATGGGGAATACATACGGCTGATTTGATAACCTACTACACCAGGTTCACCATCTGGATTAGTTGCAACCCATCGCCCGTTATCAATCATTTGATGTCGTGTATGTTCACCAATTTCCTGTTCACAGCACGGACATATTAAACGGGTAGTTGTACTATCTGGAATTGCTCTACCATTCTCTAAATATTTAAATTCGAATGCTACCTGCTCCCATTCAAAAATATACTCATGGCCGCAAGAATGTGTAACAAAGTAACGGCGTTTATCAGATAGGTTATATTCCGCATTAATTAAATCATCTTTATACAAAGGTGTTGAGGATACAACCACCAATGAATCACTACCAAAGGTACTGGTACGTGCTTCTGCTAATTTTATTGGATTCCCTTCATCAGTAATTTCGCAGTTGCTGACCTCATCTAACAGAACACACCTGGTTGTGATACCGCGAAGGTTCCCCGGCGTGTTGAGATTTAACCAATAGATAAAAGTACCGTTCACCATTTGTGTTTGTTTAGAGTTATTGGCGGCGTTCTTATCATTCTTATCGGTTACTAATGGCTTTAGTACTTCACTTGTTTCAATTGCTGGAAGAAATTTACCATCCTTGAATTTCTTCACTTCTGATTCAGAACTACTACCAAAAGCAAAGTTACAGGGATCATTTGCCATTAGACTAAAAGCTATTGATTGAAGTACTGTTGTTTTCAAAAGCTGTGAACATGATTGAAGTACAATCTTTTTAGTACTTCTCTCTTGAGCTATATCCATTGGTTCTTTTTGGAAACTAAAGGGTATCCAATCAAGGCCCATATTCGGCCCATCAACAAATTTAACTACACCATTACTAATCCACTCACTGGTTTTCTGAATCTTCGGCGGTTGTATCGTTGGTTGTACTTTCTTCAGAATCCTCGTTAATTTCTTTTTGTTTGTTTCCATCCTCTAATACTTCCATGTCATCGGGTAGCTCAAATTCCATTGAGCCTAATTGGTATAATGTTTTATCAATATGCGTTCTTAATACATCGCGTAAATCCTTTGCATCTGATTGTGCAAATAATTCAAGATAAGTTTTTGATGGTATTGCACGTACTGCTGTTTTGATCTGGAATAGATATTCTGTTAGTACTTGTTCTACATATTCAGTACTGACCACCAGCCCATTCTTTTCTGCTAATTCTAATTCTGCTAACTGCCTTTCTGCTGAAAGTTTCTTCAAACGTTCTTGTTCAATTTGTTCTTTTGTATTAGTATCACGCAACGGCTTTAGTACATTATCTACAATCCAACTTCTTGCGTTAGAATCAGTGCCTGTCGGCATTCCCTTTTCTACCCAAGTTCGAACTGTAGATTCATCGTATCCGTACTGTCTCGCTAATGATCTTAATGAGATATCCATTTTTAATCCTTTTTATTTTATTTATAGGGTTTACAATGTCAGACCGTAACAATGATTTTTCTCTATTAGTAAAATTGCTGAACGGGTTTTTGAAGAAAGATGAGATAAAAAAACGGCTATATTCTTTTGTTGAAAAAGAAACTAATGATTGGGAAAAATGGCTGCAAATAGAATTTGCTCATTATCTCACTTCAAAAAAGAAGTACGAGCTACATCGTGAAGTCACAATATACCTCGATCCAATAGATTACCCTGATAGCAGACTTGCTAAAGTAGATTTAATTCTGCGTGAAAAATCCTCACCCTCTGATGATTATATTTTTATAGAGTTTAAATGTACTAAACGTGTTGCACCATTAGTTAGGGGCTTAGCAGCCGACCAAAAGAAAATTAATGCTATTAAACATTGTAACTACAAAATGCGTAATTATCTCGGTGTCGGGTTTCATCTTTTTTGTGAACCAGATGATATCGATTTTATGGAAAAGTACGTTAGTGAAGAACTCAATGGCTCTTACGCTGTTTTTAAATTATGTGAGTGTCCAGTAAGATATAATTGCCAATGTGAATTAAATGAAATTGGCGTTGTTCTTTTTTGACTGCGGTGCGGGTATAGTTATTTCGTTCACACACAAATGTTTATATCCGGTGGCGAAACTACGCGTTCTTTAAAAAATTCAGGGAGAACCTTTTTTGTTTATTTACCATTTTTGGTGATTGAACTATTAAAGTGCTTTGTGATAATCTTTTCGATCTACACACATACGAGGTTAGTTTTATGCTGGCTGCGATCCTTAAGTTCTTTGAGTTGTTCACAAAGTTGCCAAAATCTGTTCAAGAGCAAATAATCAACGCTATTATCTCTACTTTGACTTTTGGTTTTAAACGTTTTTTTAAAAAGAAAAAAGAGGAAGATTTACGGAAAGCTACTGAGGAAGCAGTAACCCCTCAACAATGGCAGGGAACAGTGGTAGCCGTAAGTTCTTTAGTTCCATCAATTTACTCTCAAAAGAAAAAAGATGAATTTGCTAACTCTGTCATTGAATTAATAAGAAGCAATACATTCATCAAAGAACTTAGTACTCGCATCGAAAAGATTAATGCTAATGATGAAGAAGCTTATGTTGCCTTGTGTTCTATCGAAACTAAAAAGCTAATCATCGAGATGCTTGAAAAGAATACCATTTAAAATAATCACCATTAAGTTAAGAATGATAATTTCATAGTTCTTTTTATGGCAAGGAATGAATATGAATCTACAAGCAAGTCTGTTTATAGCCGCAGCAATAGCTATAGCTTCCTATCAATGGGTTAAGCATAAGGGTACAAAAAAGAATTGGGAGAAAGGTAGTATCATTTTTGTAGGCTTATTACTTGCAATACCTGTGTTCTTTGTTTCCTCAGTTGCGATTTATGGTATTTGGGGGCAGGAAGGTCAAGCAAAAGAAAATGCCGAATTTGCAGCACGTAAAGCAGAAGAAGATAAAAATCCGATTGGCTATGCAAAAAATCACCACAATCCTGTTTATGAATGTCAGCGAGCTATCGAGAAATTAGCTAAGTATGACTTTAAATGGAAGGATTCGATTACCAACCCTGCTTTTGTAACTTACGCATGGGTTAGTAAAGATTCAAAAGTGATTGAAATGTATGGTGATCAGGCTCAAGCACAGAATGGATTTGGTGCATACAAGAATGTCCAGTATTCCTGCAAATTTAATGGTGAGACTGGCGAAATATTATCTTATGACTTCAATTAATTGTTAAATGAAGCCCTGCCAAGCATAGAATTGGTAGGGCTTCATTTAATGAGGTCTATAGCAAACTATTTACTTTATGGAAAGGAACTGACCTGTAGAGATACCCTTGAATCGCTGTTACTCCAGTATCACGTAGTACTGGTAGTTCTTGCTGCTGCTCTACTCCCTCAACGATCACATACGGGCAGTACTTCATGATGTTCTTCATCAGTACGTTGAATGTAGGTTTCTGTACTTCATGATGGTAGAACGCCCTATCAAGTTTTACCGCCTCATAGCATCCAGTAGTTAGTGCTGCGACGTTGGCACGGCCTGAACCAAGATCATCAAGGAACAATCGATAGCCAACGTTTAACAGTGTTTTAAGTACTGGATGATTGATACCAAGTTCAAGCCCTTCAAAGTTCTCTGAGATCTCAAGCCTGATGAAATCCAGCTTATCCAATAGCTGAATAATATCCCTGTCAAAGACACATAGTCGTGCCTGTACAGTATCAACGTTAACGGTACAGAAAAGCCGGTGCTCTCTGAACCATGACGCATGAAAATCTACAGTCTCTAATTGTTGTTTCAGTAGTTCCTTCTTCCCTTCGACCGACATAGCCATGATGAAGTACTTACTGTTAAGCACAGGCAGATCTTCGCAATGGAAGCGGGTTAACAGTTCACATCCTACGAGCTGGCCTGATGTAGTCATGATTGGTTCTGCTATGAAGTTTGTTGTGATCATTCAATCAATCCGTTTTATCGATCATAATATTATTATTGATCGGTAGAAACTATTAATTGAAGGTTTTATTCATCTTATTTTTAGACTTAACTTATTGAAAATGATCGTTTTTATGTAATTTTTAGCGTTTCGTATTGATTAACACCAAACCACTGTATAAACATACAGCGCCATAATCTCATAGAAGGGCAGGAAAATGGGTAATAAGAATTCGTTTGATTCAAGCGTTAGAAAAGGTGTTCAGGTGTATTGGCAGTGTGGACAACGGATAGTGGTTGTTCATCCTGGAGGGTACTTAGAACGTATTGAAGACGGGCAATGTGTCTTGTTCGAGACAACACCTCATGAGGATGGTACTCGTTTGTACTGGTTCGGTGTGACTTCAAGTAACGCATACTACTTTATGCTTGAGGTAGCTCAGCCAGTTGATATCTTTGCTGTCAGTAGTTGGTTCTACGCACAACAAGCTATGTTAGAGACACATGATAAGGATGATGCATTCTGTGATATGCAGGGTGAATTACCGTTTTGATAGCACCTTAAACAAGGTTGTGGTACATACAATACATAAGATTTTATCGGGAAGTGATTCATGGATTGGGGCAATGGTTCAGATCTGATTAGTGCTGCCTGTAATGCAGTAATGGCAGGGGTAGCTGTGTATGCTGCTGTAAATGCTAAAGATTGGCTTTCACCTAAACTTAATGAGCGAAAATTTAAATTTGCAGATGAACTTATTGATCAGTTCTGTAAGTTACAACAGGAATCTTTTTACTTACACAGTGATGTAAAACAATTAATTAATACAGAACCTGATGAACAACATGATGAAACTAAATTCAGGCTGCTTTGGGAAGAGCTTTCGCAAAGAGAAACAACATATAGAAAAAACATAATAAATTTACGTACAGCGATGGAAAGGATGTATCTTTGGGGATTGCAGCCTATTAATGAACGCCATTTTATTAAAATAATAGATTCACATTTATCTTTGACATACACAATAAGAGATGCATTATCTGTAGGATCTGAAGAGATTTTTTTAAAACTACCTGTTTGTTTTGATTTCGACATGAGGATAAGTGAAAAGTATAGAACTGTTCGATCCTCACATAACAATATAATAAAGCACTATAGCAAACTATTTACTGATTGAGGTAACTTATGGCATGGTATGAAATAACTGGAACATTAGCGGATTGGGTAATGGCTGGTGCTGCTGCATATGCCGCGTTTAATGCCAAACAATGGTTCTCTCAAAGGTCTCACACTAAGGGATTTGATAAAGCAGAGGAAATTTTATCTATAACTGACAACCTCTATGACTCAACATATAAAACCATAGAAGATCTTTATCCAGTTCTTAATTATCTCAATGAATTAAATAGTGGTTTAAAAAAACCTGATATAAAAAAAGCTCAAGAATTTGAATTATCTGAAAATAAACACATCGAATTTATATCAAAAATTGACAACTTAATAAAAGAATTAGATCTTATAGAAAGATGGTCAATCAAAGTAGAAAACAAAGAAGTTATCCTCGCAGTTACTAAATCTCTCAGAGAAGTTAATGAATCTGCTTGCAATGCTTATATATCAGCCCAATCAAGTATTCTTGAGTGCGTCAACAATAACCAACGAGGATTTGAGTTAAGTAGAAAAAGTTTCAATCAACACTATAAGGAATATTTAGAAAGTTTGGCTGCTTCAGAGAGTGCCTACAATCTATTCAAAAAGCAGAAATTTATAACCTTCTTTAAGGTGAAGTAACAGTTTCGGTTATTGATAATCTACAAATCAGGAGTAGTTGGTTGATGATCCACAAATGTTATGAAGTTTCACGCCGCACCCATACCTTAAACAAACCTACCCATAGTGGGTGGGCGTGATGTTCAGAGTGTACTTGATTGTGGCTGTAATGGTAAAGTACTAACTCGAGATTCACTGTCACGTCGGAAACAAGTAAATGGAATATAAAAATCTAAACCGAACAATACTTGCAGTTGTATTGATTCTTTCATTACTTTTGATTTGTGTCATCTTGAAAGCACTTTTTTTTGGAAGTAATAACTTCGAATGGGGTAGTTTTACCGATTGGATCAGTTCTTTATCGACATTGGGTACTTTGGGTGTAGCTTATGCCGCATATAGAAAAGCCCCCGAATGGCTGTCTCAAAAACATTACGATATAGTTTCTAAAGTTATCGAAGAAGCAATATATGAAGACTTACGAAAGTTGTCATCACTGAGCATTCAATATAAAAGCTATATTGTTCATACAAGTAAAACGCTAAAAAACTGTTTAAACGATAAAGAAGAACTGCCAAAAGATATAGGCGAAATTTTTGATAAAATTGAAAATTTGCTTATCGAATTTTTCAACTTATCATATTCAATACAAAATAGATTAAAGGCAATCCAGAGGTATAACTATAAAATCACACCTTATACAGTGAATATAATGAACACTATAAAACATATTGCAGATTGTTACAATCGACTACAAACTCAATTTGAACTGGCAGCCTCTGAAGTTCCAATGCTCATGTATGCTGATGAAGAAGCTATACGTTTAACAGCAAAAGAAATTATTGATATACAACTTGAAGCTATAGAATTAAACCATAGCTTACAGGATTTTGTTAAATCGATTTATGATGATAATAAACCAATAACTGAACTCATCGAAGTTATAAAATAATTACCTCGTGCCTCTCAATGGGGTATGTTTTTAATCATCTAAAGTCAAAAGAGGAACAAGTACTTGCACGGACTTAATCACTGTATCAATATGTGAATTGATCAATGATTCGTTAAAGTACTCATCTTTTCGCTCATTGATTGTTAAGTACTGGAACGGATCACCTAAATCCCTTACCCTCGAATCGAAGGTTTCCATCTGCAAACCATCAGCACCATTAGTTTCAATACGTACTTCCTCTGTAACATACAGGAAGTAGTATGTCCCATCATCGTAGGTGTTAAATTCTATTCTTATCATTTCGTAAATCCTATAGTGCGTTAGCACTGCTAACCTTTATAGGTATTTATAGTTTCATTATATAAAGACAAAAAACAACTAACTATTTTCATTTAACTCTTCACGTCTAATTCTTATAGCGTCTGTTCTATTTAAGTAGCCATTTCCGTGACACTTTCTACAACTCTTGTTAGACCTCTTTGAACAATCGGGGCAATCAAATGAATCAAACATATCAACTTCCACTCCAAAATAAATTTCTTTTAATAGAGTTCCATCGCCAATACATACCGGACAAGATTCAGCCCCCATAATTTGAACACCTTCACAAAGCGGGCATACCATGTATTTTGAAACGGAAACCGACTTAACTTTCCCTCTTGACAGCAGTTTGGTAAATTGTTCAAAATATTTTTTTATTGACCTATATATATCTTTTTTATCTTCTTCTTTTTGAAACATTTGTGGTTGAACTCTGATCCTTGGCATTCCTGTTTTTTTTAGGACCACTAAGTCTTTTTCTTTATCCTCTAATGTTCCATAAGACGTCATATGTCTGAGGTGCCCATCATACTCAACACCAATTTTTGCAATAACTTCCTTTACATCTCGTTCGTATAGCTTAATTGTTAAATCATTTGATAAAGATTTTTTGGTTCTCGCATTATAGATTTTCTCCTGTAACTGAAAATTTACAACAAACCTCCCATGCATACCATTGATTATTACATTAGTGCCAGCGATCTTTTTAAAAAATAAAGGTTTAAAGAAGGACATAATATATGCTATGACAGTTATTTCAGGAGTTGATGACAAATTACCTTTATTACCGAAATTATTTAAATATTCTGCCAAACAGTCATTTTTAAGTACTTCCTTTAGTTCGTGAAAAGTGTAGCACTTTATATTTTCGTTATTTCTTGTCATCCCTAACCACCTAATAATATCAATGTGTTAATTTTTAAGCATTATTTCTTTTAAATTTTCGATAGTCAAAACTTTAGCACTGTGATGTACCATAGCATGACAGTTTGGACACAAAGGAACCATATCAGTAATGGGATTCACTGTGTAATTATCACCTACTGTGTACAGTGGTTTGATATGATGAACATGTATAAAGCCCCTACCGTGTTCACCGTATACTTTCTCAAAATCGAAACCGCAACACCCACAGGTCGTACCATGATGGTCAATACACGCCTGCCGTGCCTTTGGATCACGCTCGTAGGAGTTTACTGTAACTTGCTTTTTTGCACCTTCAGCGTAGTTTTCAGGTGAGGTAATTTCATCAGGAAACGGATTAGGTAAGAAGTCTGCATACCAAACTGTACCTTCTTTTCGAAGGTAACGCCTGTTTAATTTTCGCTCAAAATCCTTGATCACTGCAACTTCTGGGTTATCAGGATGTTCAGAGAATATCATGTTAAAGGTATATAGTTCGTAGCCTTCATGGACTAAACGGATATGTTCGAGTGCTTGCGTATAGCCCGGTTGCTTTTTGTTATTTGAGTTAGTTTCCCATCTCTCACGAAGAATTACTGACCGCTCCTGCTCGCTCTCGACATCCCATGCACCAAAGATAACCATCTTCTTGTCGTGATTAACAAATGACCAACTCCAAGTCCAGTTACTACAAGTAGCACCATGCGACTGGATGAATTGTTTTCTGTTCATGTTATCCCTCTCTTAAGTACCTCTTTGTACACAAAAATTGCACACTTGATCCAGTACTTTATGTAGTTATCAAATGGCATCATAGTAAGGGGAAATGACCGGAGCGAGAGGTGCGAAACTGGCGGGGCATTTCGTACTTACCAATTCACTTTAGGTACTTCACTTGCTGTACTAACACCTATCGAGCAAAGCGAGAAGAAACGCCTTCCGTCTTTTCGAGTACAGCGAGAAAAACGGAACGTTTCTAACCAATACTACGAGGAGTTCACGACGAGTAGTATTCGTGACGCCAGTCACAGTTTCATTGAATACTGATAGAGAAAGAAATACATGTAATGAAATGGAATGGATTTCGTATCTCTATACTTAGTTGCCGTATTGATGGTAAGACGCGGGTTTCAGGGGCTTTTTCTGCCGTAATGCGGCATGGATATATGCCGTATTATGCCGTAATAAGGCACAATTAACGCAAGCTCTTTAAGTACTCAATCATGTCATCAATAAAGTTACCTTGTTTTTGTAGTTCTAATAGCTTACCTACCTCTTTATAAGTTAGCGTTCTTTGTCCATATGTTGGTGCTGGTAGTGCGTCAGGGTGCTCCATCATATACTGCTCTATTCGTTTTGCTGCATCCGTTATCGCTGCCCCGTAGTACCTAATCATACGTTCTTTTACTTGTTTCTTATTCTGTTTTACTTTAATAAGATTGATCGTATTGAATAGTAAATCATTTCGTATTTCATCTTCATTACTCAATACTGTAAACACATCGTATACACTAATCTTATCCCTCACATCCAGTTTAGCCACTGAATCCTTCATAATGTTTTTGATATCTTCACATGGGATATCTTTGTATAGCTTGTACTGACTTATTAGTGCTTTTATGTTTCTATTATCAAAACTTGAATAGGTTTTTGCCATGATAAATACTCCTGTATAAATGTAATTAATAATTGGCCTGTAGTAATTCTACCCACTACAGGCCATTTGTATTTTATTGCCCTGCTTTTTTTATAATTCTGGTATACGCTTGACGTGATACTGAACGATTCCAAAGATTATTGAAATGGTTTGTTATTCCAATCAATGAGTACTTGCCAGTTTTGTAAGTACTAATAATTTCTTCTTTCTCTTCCTTTGTAAAACGAACACCAGGCTTTCTGTTTTTAATTTTTGCAATATTATTTTTCTGAGTAATCCATTGTAAATTACTAACTTCATTGTTTAACGGATTATCATCAATATGATCAACAACTAATTTCAACGATTGATTGCGTGGTATAAATGCTTCGGCTACAAGTCGATGTACCTCAATAACTTTACTACCATATCCTTTTACAGATAATGATACTTTATAATACCCATTCGATTTACTTAATGAGTTTTTAAGTTTTCTATTAGTCTTAGTATTAAAAACTTCACCGTCAGAGCTTACTATGTAGTTTTCATATTGCGTTTTTTTCCATTTTTTCATTTGAACTTCCTTTTATAATTAACGCGTCAAATCCTTTGATCGCGTTTCTCACATCTACTTGGCCTGTGAGAGTTAGCCCTTTTTTAGAATGATGTGTTGGTTTAGTAAGTACTGAAAAGCACTTGCGAGTGTTTCACGCTCGCAGACTCCACTCTTAGATAGTTCCTGCAATGCGGTTAACTGAGCGTCAGTTAATCGCACGGTCACACAATTAGTTTTTACATCCTTTTTTTTCATTTGCTTTTCCTTATTAAATGATTTCGATTTCGTAATAAATCCCATGTAAAAAGAACCCTACGGCGTAGGGTATCTTTTCAATGGAAGGATAGATGAGTCACAATCTATATATTATTTATTATTATTCTTCGAAACATGCGAGAGATGTGAAGACATTTTTAGTATAGGATTTTATTCAAAATCATTTCACAGATTTTTAAATCCTATGGTTGATTTAATCTGGAAGTACTGAAGAAGTTGAGAGAAAGCATTATGTACATAGCACCTATATTATACCATGTTTATTTTTCCCGTCTCAGGTAGTTCCTAACCCATCTATTTATCACTGGTATCTTCAAAGGTAATGTAATGATACATAACCCCATAAAGATGATTGAACAGACTATGTACATGGGGAATATAACCAAAATGTAAAGAATGGCTGCGAGTACTTCTATTAGAAAATTCATTTGAGGTTCCTCTTTAGTTATCGTATAGATATTTATTCGAAACCTTCAAAATCATGCTCAAATGATATTTTTAATTCACTATCGTACTTACTGGATTTTAAAGTTTAGTTCTTTTCATTAACTGAAATAAACCTTACAACCACAACGAGGGCATACCGGTTCTTTGTTTTTCAAACTATCTACTTTTTTAAGTGGTGCATTATTAAGATCGTAACAACTTAGGCAGCGATAGCACAAAACAATTTTTCTTTCTACATCTTGAGCTACAGTATGTGTTAGTTCTTCTTGAGCAACATCATTTTTATTTTCCATTTGTTAATTCCTTTTTTTCACCATCTTAAAAATACAGTCAAAAAGCATCCTCATTCTTGAAGTACTCAATTGAATGTAAGTTGTTATTACATGACTATTTATCATGAATGATGAAAAATAGGTACAAAATAGCCCCTTTCGAGGCTTAATTGTTTGCAAAGAGGAAATTGTGATTATGACGCATCCACGAGGTAACAGAATCTGAACATTCAACAGAGTCAGCAGAAATTAGTAATAATTCATAATCAATTTGGTTAAGTGGTACGTTTTCCATAAAATGAATACGTGGAATTTCATCATTAGATGTAGTCAATGCAAATGAGGGTGTTGTATAGATAGTGGTACTATCTTTAGTATAAATGGCAATTTGACTTACAATATCACCGCCACCACGTTTATTATCAATAATCAATACATGTGATAGCACATCAGTATAATAATGCAGTCTCACTAAAATATACTTATCAATCACTTGATATGTCACCTTGGAAATTACATGTTTTAGTTCCTTCCGTACTTTCGCTCTTAGTTCAACGTTCATTGGGTCGAGTAAACAATTAATGTCATAATCAAATTTAGGTAACTCATTAATTGTTGATGATCTACTTATTTGTTCTACCGTTTCTTCAATTCTATCTTGTACATCTGTAAGACCTTCCATAAGAGGTAATGATGTTTTCTTCCCACTTTTTTTACGTTCATCAATTTTTAGTTGATAAGTATTTTCCTCTTTTCGAAGTGCTGACAACTCAACTTTCAACGCTTGAAGTACTTTGTCTTTTTTTGTTGAGTCTTCACTCAATACCTTACCAAAATCAACATTCATCACAACACTAAGTATATTCTTCTCAATACGAGTATATTGAATAGATTTAGCATCACATCTTTTCTTCTCTTCCCTCGTTCTACAAATTACATACTTAGTTCTTACATGGTTATAATGGATTGCAATATTACCACCGCAACAACCACACTTTAAAATTTTTGGGAAGAGGTTAGTAATATAATCATCCTGTGCAATGGTTACATCTTTTCTTATGCGGTTTGCAACACCATTTGCAGTGAGTTTTGCATTTACTCGTTCAAAAGTGAGATTATCGATAATCTTCATAGTAACTACTTTCTTATCGCGTAGTACTCGCAGTACGTTTACAGTACTCCACCCTTTAGGCAAGCGTTTAACAATTGCCCCTGAGCCAAGTCCACTTTCATATAGATTGAAAATTTCACGAACTACATCAGGTTCAAGTAACAGATCCTCGGCTGGTTTTTTCTTCTCCAGCATAACGCGATCCATCATCCTGTTCGCCGTTAGGAACAAGTCTTCATCAATGATTTTTGGGTAAACATTTGGTACAACCTCACCATTGTATCGCTCATGTTCACCCAACAAGCGGCGGTCACGTATCAGCCTTGACACGGTTACCATCTGCCACTTTTTACCGATACGCTTAACAATCTCTCCAGTACTAAGACCTTCCCGATACCACTCGAAACACTTAACAATAAGTTCAGCCTGTTCTGAGATCACCTGATACTTGTTATCAACATTCCTTAACCAGTTAGGCATACGATTGGAAATCACTTCACCATTCTGTAATGCACGTAAAATTTTGTTATCCCAAGCTAACTTAGCACGTACAGACTTCATTAAAGATTCGTTGTGTGAACGGTGTTGAATCAGTTCCATGTGAATCTTCGACATGGGGTCATCTTCCCGTAACACAAGGTTTGTAGAAATGTCGTGAATCTCTATCCCACTATTCACGATGAACTGGATAGTACTTTCAGCCCAACTTGAACGACGCGATAACCTATCAAGGCTAATGACTATAAGTGCGTCACCCTTACCGTACTTGCGATCCCGCACATCCTGTAAAAATTTACCAAGATTCGACGTAGCTGAAATGTTGGCATTTTTGTATGCCGATAATCCTGCGTCCTGTATAAAAATCCTGTCATCACTGAATTTTCCAGCATTTCGGTCTAAATATGCTGTCAAAGATGACCGTTGGTCGTCCAAACCATTTGCCATCACTGCTTGATAGATTGTTGAAACTCTCTCATAACATATAGGACGGAGCATTTTTTATCCCGTTGAAGAATTAAGCTAAAAGTGCTGATTCACAAATGTTCCCAGATTATACAAAAGGACGGCATGCCATGAATATATTCGATCACTATCGCCAGCGCTATGAAGCTGCCAAGGACGAAGAGTTCACACTGCAGGAGTTTCTTACCATCTGTCGGCAAGATCGCAGTGCCTATGCCAATGCGGCAGAACGGCTATTAATGGCTATTGGTGAGCCAAACATGGTTGATACTGCCCTGGAACCCCGGCTTTCCCGTCTCTTTTCGAATCGGGTGGTCGCCCGATATCCGGCGTTTGAAGAGTTCTATGGTATGGAAGATGCCATCGAACAGATTGTCTCATATCTGAAGCATGCCGCCCAGGGTCTGGAAGAGAAGAAACAGATCCTCTATTTACTGGGTCCAGTGGGGGGTGGTAAATCATCTCTGGCTGAACGCCTGAAATCACTGATGCAGCGCGTCCCTATTTATGTGCTGAGTGCGAACGGAGAACGCAGCCCGGTAAACGACCATCCGCTGTGTCTGTTTAACCCGCAGGAAGATGCGCAAATTCTGGATAAAGAATTTGGCATCCCGCGTCGTTATCTTGGCACTATTATGTCGCCGTGGGCGGCAAAACGTCTGCATGAGTTTGGTGGCGACATTACCAAATTCCGCGTAGTGAAAGTGTGGCCATCCATTCTGGAACAGATTGCCATCGCCAAAACGGAACCCGGCGATGAGAACAACCAGGACATCTCAGCACTGGTGGGGAAAGTCGATATTCGCAAGCTGGAAAACTTTGCGCAAAACGACCCGGATGCCTATGGCTATTCTGGCGCGCTGTGCCGGTCAAACCAGGGGATCATGGAATTCGTAGAGATGTTTAAAGCACCGATTAAAGTGCTGCATCCTCTGCTGACGGCCACCCAGGAAGGGAACTACAACGGGACGGAAGGTATCTCCGCCCTGCCGTTTAACGGCATCATTCTGGCACACTCAAACGAATCAGAATGGGTGACCTTCCGTAACAACAAAAATAATGAGGCGTTCCTTGACCGTGTTTATATCGTCAAAGTGCCTTATTGCCTGCGGATCTCTGAAGAGATCAAAATTTACGAGAAACTGCTTAACCACAGTGAGCTGGTACATGCCCCTTGCGCGCCCGGTACTCTGGAGACCCTCTCACGCTTCTCCATCCTGTCGCGCCTGAAAGAGCCGGAAAACTCCAGCATCTACTCGAAAATGCGCGTTTACGATGGTGAAAGCCTGAAAGACACCGACCCGAAAGCGAAGTCGTATCAGGAATACCGTGATTACGCCGGGGTCGACGAAGGGATGAACGGTCTGTCTACGCGTTTCGCGTTTAAGATCCTCTCCCGCGTCTTTAACTTCGACCATGCGGAAGTGGCCGCTAACCCGGTTCATCTGTTCTATGTACTGGAACAGCAAATCGAACGTGAGCAGTTCCCGCAGGAACAGGCTGAACGCTACCTTGAGTTCCTGAAAGGCTACCTGATCCCGAAATACGCCGAGTTCATTGGCAAAGAGATCCAGACGGCCTACCTGGAATCCTATTCAGAATACGGGCAGAACATTTTCGACCGTTATGTCACCTATGCTGACTTCTGGATCCAGGATCAGGAGTACCGCGACCCGGATACCGGCCAGTTGTTTGACCGTGAATCCCTGAACGCAGAGCTGGAAAAAATCGAGAAACCTGCCGGGATCAGCAACCCGAAAGACTTCCGCAACGAGATTGTGAACTTCGTGCTGCGCGCCAGAGCGCATAACAGCGGACGTAACCCGAACTGGACCAGCTACGAAAAACTGCGCACGGTTATTGAGAAGAAAATGTTCTCCAATACCGAAGAGCTGTTGCCGGTTATTTCGTTTAACGCCAAAACCTCAACCGATGAGCAGAAAAAGCACGACGACTTTGTCGACCGTATGATGGAAAAAGGCTACACCCGCAAGCAGGTTCGCCTGCTCTGCGAATGGTATCTGCGTGTGCGTAAATCGTCTTAAAACAAGTGCCCGGTAGGCACTCGCGCTTACCGGGCCTACAAAATGCAAGTTGGCAAATGCAGTACGGGGGGTATATGACCTGGTTTATTGACCGGCGTCTTAACGGCAAAAACAAGAGCACGGTGAACCGCCAGCGCTTCTTGCGCCGTTATAAAGCGCAAATTAAACAGTCTATCTCCGAGGCCATCAACAAACGCTCGGTGACCGACGTCGACAGCGGCGAATCTGTCTCCATCCCTACCGATGACATCAGCGAACCGATGTTTCATCAGGGGCGTGGCGGACTGCGCCATCGCGTACACCCAGGTAATGACCACTTCGTTCAGAACGACAGAATTGAGCGTCCTCAGGGCGGCGGCGGTGGTTCAGGAAGCGGTCAGGGACAGGCCAGCCAGGATGGTGAAGGTCAGGACGAGTTTGTCTTCCAGATTTCGAAAGATGAATATCTCGACCTGCTGTTTGAGGATCTGGCGCTGCCGAATCTGAGAAAGAATCAGCATCGTCAGCTTAACGAGTACAAAACCCATCGCGCGGGCTATACCGCCAATGGCGTACCCGCCAATATCAGCGTCGTGCGTTCATTGCAGAATTCACTGGCGCGACGCACGGCCATGACGGCAGGTAAACGTCGCGAACTGCGCGAACTCGAAAGCAACCTGAAAGTCGTGGAAAACACGGAACCGGCACAACTGCTGGAAGAGGAGCGCCTGCGTAAAGAGATTGCTGAGTTGAGGGCGAAGATCGATCGGGTGCCGTTTATCGACACCTTCGACCTGCGCTACAAGAACTACGAAAAACGTCCGGAGCCGTCCAGCCAGGCCGTGATGTTCTGTCTAATGGACGTCTCCGGTTCAATGGACCAGGCCACCAAAGATATGGCGAAGCGTTTTTATATTCTGCTCTACCTGTTCCTGAGCAGAACCTATAAGAACGTGGAGGTGGTCTATATTCGCCACCACACGCAGGCCAAAGAGGTGGATGAGCATGAGTTCTTCTACTCCCAGGAGACCGGGGGAACCATTGTATCAAGCGCACTGAAGCTAATGGATGAAGTGGTAAAAGAGCGTTACGACCCGGCGCAGTGGAACATTTATGCCGCGCAGGCCTCGGATGGCGATAACTGGGCAGATGACTCGCCGCTGTGTCATGAAATTCTGGCGAAGAAAATTCTGCCCGTCGTGCGTTACTACAGCTATATCGAAATTACCCGTCGTGCGCACCAGACCCTGTGGCGGGAATATGAACATCTGCAATCTATGTTCGATAACTTTGCCATGCAGCATATCCGTGACCAGGATGACATCTATCCGGTGTTCAGGGAGCTGTTCCACAAGCAGTCTGCAACCAGCAATGCTTGACCCTACAGCCAGCGAATTCGCTGGCTGTTTTCTTTCGACCCCGTTCATCCCGTGCTAATGTAGAAAACTGCATACTGAATTATCACCGGGAAAATCGTTATGTCTGATGACGTTATTGGGACAGGGACTCACCAGCAGCTGATCGCTTTACTCACCGAACAGGGCGCGCGGTTTCGCGTCATGGAGCACGAGGCGGTCGGGAAATGTGAGGCGGTGAGTGAAATTCGCGGGACCGATCTCAGGCAAGGCGCTAAAGCTCTGGTCTGCAAAGTAAAGGGAAACGGTGTAAAAAAACACGTTCTGGCGATCCTGGCCGCCGATCTGCAGGCCGACCTGAGCCAGCTTGCCAGCCATTTTGGCGGATTAAAAGCGTCTCTCGCCAGCCCGGCCGAAGTTGATACTCTGACCGCCTGCGTTTTCGGCGCTATCCCGCCTTTCAGCTTCCATCCCGATCTGACGCTGGTTGCCGACCCGCTGCTGTTCGAGCGTTTTGACGAGATCGCGTTCAACGCCGGTCTGCTGGATAAATCTGTGATTATGGATACCCAGGATTATCTGCGTATCGCCCGTCCTGAGCTTGTGACGTTCCATAAGGCCTAATCACACAGGCTGGCATTTCTGTCAGCCTTTTCTTTCCAGAAACAGAACAGAGGCAACGAGAATAACGGCAATTGCGAAAAACGACGATGAGATAATTAGCGTCTCAACAAACATGTGATCGTTCATGATAGCGACCCCTTTTGCGATTTCTGTCTTCGTTTTAATCCGCGTAAATGACAAGGTTATGACAGTGATGAGATCTTTTAAAAACTGTCCTCCGCCGTTTTTCCGCGTAAAGTAAGCAGGATGATTTTTTTGGCAAGGATTCCCTATGTTTGACCCTACTCTGCTCATTCTTCTGGCGCTCGCCGCGCTCGGCTTTATCAGCCATAACACCACCGTCGCCATCTCGATTCTGGTGCTTATCATCGTGCGCGTGACGCCCTTAAACACCTTTTTCCCGTGGATAGAAAAACAAGGCCTCACTATCGGGATAATCATACTTACCATTGGTGTGATGGCTCCCATTGCCAGCGGTACGCTGCCTGCCTCAACGCTGCTGCACTCGTTTGTAAACTGGAAATCGCTGGTGGCGATTGCGGTCGGCGTTTTTGTCTCGTGGTTGGGTGGTCGTGGCGTCACGCTGATGAGCAGTCAGCCCTCGCTGGTGGCGGGTCTGCTGGTGGGAACTGTGCTGGGTGTAGCGCTGTTTCGCGGCGTGCCAGTGGGCCCGCTGATTGCAGCGGGGCTGGTCTCACTGTTTATTGGGAAGTCGTAGTCAGGTTAGCCATATAACGTGCCGGTGTCTGGCCAAGCCCCTTCCTGAACATGGTGATAAATGCGGTGGTAGAGTCATAGCCCAGTGTCTGTGCCACCTGCTGTACCGACTTCCCGCTAATCAAATGCTGTAGCGCCACAATTAACTGCAGCTGATGACGCCAGCGGCGAAAGCTTAAACCGGTTTCTTTCACCACCAGCCGCGCCAGATTGCGTTCGCTCATGGCAAAGTGGCTCGCCCACTGTGCCAGCGTCTGCCAGGCGGCAGGTTCTTCCGCCATCTTTTCACTCATCAGCCGAATTTTGGGGTGAGGTGAAACGGGTAACTGCAAATGCTCCTGACGCTGCAGCGGCAGTTCATCAAATAAGACATCCACCAGGCGTGACGTAGCCGCAAGATGAAGCTGTTCACGCGACTTTTCTGCCAGAGATAAAATCAGTTCCCGTACCAGGGGAGAGATTTTCAGGGTGCAGCAGCGATCGGGCAAACTGGCAGCACCGGGTTCAATGAATAAAAAACAGAGCTGTGCTCCCGGCGTAGCCCTGTTACTGTGCGGCATCTGGCCGGGGATCCAGACAGCATACTGAGGCGGTACCATCAGCATGGCATTTTCTACTTCGCAGGTGATAGCACCACCAAGGGCCAGAATCAGCTGCCCCTTACGGTGATGATGCAATGGAATATATTGTTCCTCCGCCACCACGCGGATGCGGAACGCGATGGCCGCATCGTGCTGGCTATCAGGATCGTAGCCATCCAGTCCCAGACCGATCATCATGTTGTCCGATATTAGCGATAAACTGTCATTTTAGCCTGATTTCAACCACTGAGAAAATCGGTATTGTGTGCCCTCGCTTGAACGTATGAGAACACAATGACAACTGCTATTCGCATCTCTGGAAAACAAAGCGCGCTGTTGATTGCAGGCATCCTGATGATTGCCACCACACTGCGCGTTACCTTCACCGGGGCAGCCCCGCTGCTCGACGCTATTCGCCTTGATTATGGCTTAAGCACGGCACAAAGCGGTCTGCTGACCACCCTGCCTCTGCTGGCTTTTGCGCTTGTCTCCCCGCTCGCCGCAGGTGTCGCCCGGCGTATCGGCATGGAGCGAAGCCTGTTTATCGCCCTGCTGCTGATTTGCGCCGGGATTGCGGTTCGCTCCCTGCCCTCGGCAACGTTGCTTTTCATGGGTACGGCGGTAATTGGCTGCGGTATTGCGCTGGGTAATGTGTTGCTGCCGGGATTAATTAAGCGTGATTTTCCAGGTCAGGTAGCCCGTCTCACCGGGGCCTATTCCCTGACGATGGGGGTCTCTGCGGCGTTAGGCTCTGCGCTGATTGTTCCTCTGGCACAAGGTGACGCTGGCTGGCATGGCGCATTGCTGATGCTGATGGTGTTTCCGCTGATCGCGTTGCTGCTCTGGCTGCCACAGTGGCGTCAGAAACACGTCGCGACGGTAACGGGCGCTGGGGCGTTGCATAATCGCGCGATCTGGCGCTCTGCTCTCGCCTGGCAGGTGACGCTGTTTTTGGGGATTAACTCGCTGATTTACTACGTTATCATCGGCTGGCTGCCGGCGATATTACTCAGCCACGGATACAGCGAAGCACAGGCCGGCTCGGTGCATGGTCTGTTACAGCTCGCCACCGCCGTACCTGGTCTTGCTGTGCCGTTGATCCTCCACCGTCTGAAGGATCAGCGGATAATCGCCGGGGTTGTGGCCCTCATGTGTGCAGTCAGCGCGGCAGGATTGTGGTTCGTACCTGAGATGGCAGTCCTGTGGACACTGGTGTTCGGCTTTGGCACCGGCGCAACGATGATCCTCGGCCTGACGTTCATCGGCCTGCGCGCCAGCTCTGCACACCAGGCGGCGGCGTTATCCGGTATGGCGCAGTCAATTGGCTATCTGCTCGCTGCCTGCGGTCCACCGTTGATGGGAAAAATTCACGATACTGCGGGAGACTGGCGCATCCCACTTCTGGGCTGTGCGTTGGCTGCGGTGGTCATGGCCATCTGCGGTATGCTCGCCGGGCGTGACCGAGAGATCACGCCCCGTTAAACATTGTGGCGGGCCGTCGGGCCTGCTTTTTTAGCCGCGCGCCGCGCGCAGCATCGCCTGTACCAGTACCACCGGGCGACCTTCCAGTGCCGCACGCTCATGCTGGAATAAGGTGATCACAAAGAAGGGGTGGGTAACCAACTCTGCGGCGCGGATCTCACCCTGATCATCCCAGCCAGTAACGCGCATATCACCGTTTTCAAGCGCCTGTGCAAACGCCGGCGATACGCCATAGTTACAATGATAGCCCTCTTCAATTTCCGGCTTACCATAGGCTTTCGCGATCAGCGTGTTATTACGCAGCTCAATGGCATCGGTTTTTTCCACCAGCGAACAGGCCAACGGCGCAATCACCATGGTGCCTTCGGTATCCGTTTCGGCATGTGCCGCATCGCTCCAGCCCAATACGTTACGGGCATACTCAATCAACGCATGCTGGAACCCACCGCAGGTACCGAGGAACGGAATGCTGTTTTCACGGGCATAGCGTGCAGCGATAAAGGCAGCTTCCGTGTTTTTATAGGGGCTTGCAGGAACCAGCCAGATGGCATCGTACCCTACCAGATCTTCAGGACTGGTCAGTTCGGTTGTGGCAAGCCAGTCGTAATCGGCGGTGAGGTCGAGGACTGCTGCGGCGTCGTCAATGGCCAGCGGAATCGCCTGATGTGCAATAACATTAGGATTGTAATCGCCAACCAGCGCAATGCGCAGCGTCGTTTTTACCGGGAGGTGTTCCATGAAAGGTTCCTTATGCCAGGGAATTATCAGATAACATAAGGAACCTCAGACTACCGATCTTCTGCAATTATCACAATACCTTAAATTAGGAGGGTGGAAATATGATTCAATGCAAACGCGTCTATGAGCAGGCAAGCCCGGACGATGGTTATCGGGTTCTGGTTGACAGGCTCTGGCCGCGAGGGGTTAAAAAAACGGACCTCGCGTATGATGAATGGTGTAAAACGCTCACGCCATCAAATGAATTACGCAAGGCCTTTCACGGAGAAGCCATTGATTTCGCAGCCTTCAGTAAGGCCTATCGTGAAGAGCTGGCGCAGCACAAAGAGGAAGGAATGCGCCTGGCGGCGCGGGCAAAAAAGCAGACCGTCACCCTGCTCTACGGCGCAAAAGATAAGACACAAAATCATGCCCTGGTATTAGCCGACTGGCTGCGCCATCTGTAATCAGTCGATCATCAGCTCATCAAGGGTTTGCGGTGTTTCATCCGGGGTAAGCGGCATCAGGTGTTCAGGGCGAACAAATGCAAAGCCGTGCTGATTGTCAAAGGCGTAAACATCTCCCGTTACCAGCCATAGCGCGCGATCCGCCGTCGCGGGCAGTTCCGTCATAACACCATTGACCGGGTTAACGAAACGCAAGCCGGGCTGGCAAAGACCAAACAATTCAACGGATTTACCAATATTGCGACGGCCAGAGGCTGTGCGGGCACCGATGATCATCGCCATGCTGCCCGGTTTAAGCTGAAACATACTTCTCTCACGGTAAAGGTGGCCAGAAACTGGCTAAGAATAATCCTAAAGAGAAGTGTATCGCAGTCAATATGTCATTGTCACCTGGTGGGTTGCGGATGATCGCGACGATAAAGCGTCCATTCATCGATCACTTCGCCACTCGGTAACTTGCACTCCGTGCGGACACCCTGTGGGCTTTGAACCGGGATCTGTTCCCCGCCTTTCTCCAGACAATAAACGGAGGCCGGGTTTGCCATACCGACAACGTGAGGCGGTTTCGGGGCATCAGGTGGTGGTGTTTTGGTGGTGCAGGCGGCCAAGGGAAGTGCCAGCGCCAGAAGCAGAAATCTCATCTTATTGATCCTTTTGACATCATCAATAGTGTAAGGGTAACGGGTCACTCGCGCTTTCTCCATGGTTTCTCCATTTTAACTGCACTTTTCAACGCTATAGTGTGGCGTGTTCTCAACATGACCAGAGAACATCATTCCGTAATCAAGATGTCTTTGCCCCGGTCTCAACAACGGGGCTTTTTTTCGCCTGCACCTCTCCCCCTGCATATATTAAATTTTCTATATTCATGTTTTACTATGCCAGAAGTCTAAAAATTCAGCATAACATGCAGATGCAGACGCCTTCTGCATGGGAGTCATTCTACGTCATGTCGGATATCATCCTTGCCCGTGTTTCAGAAACCCTCGCCACTGAACAATCCCTTGAAAGTCTCGTTCGTCAGCTGCTGGAGATGCTGGAGATTGTGACCGATATGGAGTCGACTTACCTGACGAAGGTCGATATCAAAGCACGACTGCAGAATATTCTCTATGCCCGCAACAGCAAGCAGATGGAGATCCCGGAGGGACTGAGTGTTCCATGGGATGAAACACTGTGTAAGCGCGCACTGGATAGCAACACGCTATTCAGCAATGATGTTCCTGAACGTTGGCCTGATTGCGAGGCTGCGAAAGCGCTTGGCATTACCACCTACATGAGTATTCCTGTTCATCTTGCTGATGGTTCACTTTACGGAACGCTCTGCGCCACCAGCACGGTAAAGAAGCCGCTCAGCGAGCGAGGCGAACAGGTTCTGAAATTGTTCGCCGGGTTGATTGCCCAGTACATTCAGAAAGAGTCTCTGGTGGCCCAGCTTCGGGAAGCCAATGCCGCGCTCATCGCGCACTCTTATACCGATGCCCTTACCCGCTTACCCAACCGTCGAGCCATTTTTGAGGATCTGACGACCCTGTTTTCTCTGGCGCGACACCTGAAACGTAATGCCATCATCGCGTTTATCGACCTGAATGATTTCAAACTGATTAACGATCGTTACGGGCATGAAGCTGGCGACCAGTTCCTGGTTGAAGTGGGCAAGCGTTTGACGGAAGAAAAACAGCAGGACGATATCATTGGCCGGTTGGGCGGCGATGAGTTCCTGGTGGCTTCTCTGAGCAAAACGGGCAATGAAGGTGATAGCACGCAGATAAGCCTGCTAAAAACACGCCTCAGCGCCTGCATTGCGGGTGAATACTGGTTGGGCAGTGTCCATATCATTTACCCGGGAGCCAGCATTGGCGTTATAGAAGTTGATCCTGACGTAACCGATCCGGACAGTGCGTTACACGCCGCTGATATCGCGATGTATCAGGATAAGAAAGGAAAAAGCAAAACACGCTTTCTCACTATGGATTAACCCCGTACACTCTACGGCGTTATAGAAACCGAAACAGGTGATGATATGAGAATAGGGATCCTCTTCCCGGTCGTTATTTTTATAACGGCTGTGGTTTTTCTGGCGTGGTTTTTTGTCGGTGGTTACGCGGCTCCAGGGGCATAAATGAGAAAAACAACCCTCATTATGTTGATCGTTGCCATTGCGGCTTTTGCCGGTACACAGCTCGGCTGGTGGTAAACCCGCTACGTAAAAAAGGCTGCCCTTTGGCAGCCTTTTTCAACGCGTTCAGATTTAGCTTTTGATTTTTCTGTAGACAAACAGAACAACCAGCGCACCAATCACTGCAACGACAAAACTGCCGAAGTTAAAGCCATCGACCTTGCCAAAACCGAACAGCGTACTGATCCAGCCGCCGACGACCGCGCCGACAATCCCCAGTATTACGGTAACAATAAACCCACCGCCATCTTTGCCCGGCATGATCCACTTCGCCAGAATACCCGCAATAAGCCCAAAGATAATCCAGGATAAAATTCCCATAACTTTCCTCTCTGTATGGTTTTTGTCATTAAATCAACGACACAAAAAGAATAGCACAGGATCAGAGAAAGAAAATTTGTGATAAGCATCACAGTGAGAGAGCGTCTGTTTATTCACCAACAAAAAAGAGCGTTTCACATAAATTGTGGGGTTGCATCTTTTGTTGAGAAAGATTATCTTTCTCAACACTGAGTAGTTGAGTAAAAGACTCAAGTATTCAGTACGACATTGCTCACATTGCTTCCAGTATTTCTTGCCCACTCTTGAGTGGGCTTTTTTTTCTGCTCATACCCCAACAAAAGCGTACTGGTTACGGCCGGCGCGTTTTGCCTGATAAAGCGCCTGGTCTGCAGCAATGATAATACTCTGCTGGCTACCGGCTATTTCTACAGCACGTGCAGTGGAGACCCCTACGCTTACCGTTACTCGCCCAAAAGGACTAAAAGCATGTTCAATTTGTAAAGAGAAGACATTGCGAATAATCGTCTGAGCAATACGCCGCGCCTCCTGGATATCTGCATCAGGTAAGATCAGCGCAAACTCCTCCCCGCCATACCGCGCCACAATCTGGTTATCACGGGTAAGACTTTTCCTGAGAGTGTCTCCCATTAGAACCAGGCAACGATCCCCTTCAGGATGGCCATAGTTATCATTGTATTTTTTGAAGTAATCCACATCCACGATCAGCACCGAAATCGGCGCACCGCGCGCTATGCAACCCGCAATTTCCGAGAGTATTTTTTCATCAAAACTGCGGCGGTTGAAAAGGCCCGTCAGCGCATCTTCAGAGGCAATAATCTTCAGCTCTTTGTTATCTCTGGTTTTTCGTGATAAATCCGAATACAGGAAATACGACGCCACAATGAGTATTACGGTAAAAACGAAAATAAGAACGGCAAGCTGAATAGCCTGCTTGCGCCAGGGAGAGAGTGCTTCATCGGTGCTGACGGCCACCGTGGTGACCAGTCCGTAACGTGTGTTTTTCTCATAGGCATAAATGCGTTCGATTTTATCAAACCGGGAAATAGAACTGGCGATCCCGGTATTTTGTACCTTGAGATATTTTCTGAAGAGAGGCGAATCAGAGACAATCGCGCCAATATAGTTATTTTTAAAGGGATAACGGACCAGCAAGACGCCTGACTGTGTCGTTAAGCCAATGACGCCAGAATGACCAATATTAATCTGCCCGTAGAGCGCCAGAAAGTTTTCGATGCCCAGTGTCACAACGACGACACCATTAAACGCTCCGGTATGGGTTTCAAGGCGTCGGCTAATGGTGATAACCCATTTACCATTAGTTCTGCTTACCACAGGCTCACCAATAAAAATCTGCTGACTCTTATTATTCTTGTGGTAGATAAAAAAAGCCCTGTCCGCTCCTTTCCGGAGGCCAGAAAAAGTTTCGTGCAATGCGGTAAAGAGTTCGCCCCGGACATCGTAAACAGCCACATTATTAATCTGGGTAAGGAGATTATCCTGGTTGCTTATCATCCGCTGGATATTTGTCGCCTGTTGTGGGGTCATGCCATAAATTTCGATTATGTCGGAAACCGTCGTAATCAGCATTTCGCTTTGGCGCATGATCCCCTCAGTATACACATCCAGGGTATGACTCAGGTTGGCAACGCTGGTATTAATTTGCTGGATTGACTGCTGTCTGGATGTGCTAATTTGGACAGCAAGCGAAAGCGAGATGATCAATGAGACAATGATGACGGTAATGGTTGTTGTGTAGAAAGTATTTTTTACATGCACGAGCTTTTCCACCTTATCACGCCTGACATCCCTGGCTGACAACTCTTGTCACTGTAACAAAGCTCAGGATAAGAGGAAAATGAATTGCACTTAAGCATACAACAGAAGCTGGCCTTAATTGCATTTTACAAACTCATAGTCTCCCTGGGCTTAGATAAAATGACTTTAATAAAGTCAATATAGGAGACGGGCTTACCAAAATAGTATCCCTGCAAAAGGGTAATCTCATTACGGTTGAGATACTCCAGTTGCTCCCTCGTTTCTACGCCTTCAGCCACAATGCGCAATGACAGTTTTTTAGCCAGATCAATGACGCAGTCCAGCAGAATCGTTGAATCCTTCTCCTCAGAGACCCGGTTTACAAAGCTCTTATCAATTTTAATATAATCAATAGCCAGTGCATTAAGGCACGAAAGCCCTGAATAGCCCGTCCCAAAATCATCCAGTGCAATGACAAAGCCAGCGTTATGTAGCGTGTTGAGATTTTCCACAAGATGAGGATTATCGATCAACGGTTCACGCTCCGTTACCTCGAGGACCAGTTTAACTTCTTTCCCCTGAAACCCCTTTCCGAAGACACGACAGTCACCAATGAAAGAAGGTGCATTGATATGTCTGGCGCTGATGTTAACCCCGATGTGAAACCCGTCTGGTAGCTTAGGCAGAAGCGGCTTTAGCTGGTTGACCACCTTCGCCATTAACCCTTTGGTCAGAGGAATAATCAAACCGCTCCGTTCCGCAATCGGAATGAAAACATCCGGCGGGATAAAACCCGATTTTGGATGCTTCCATCTTGCTAATACCTCAACACCGTACAGCCCACCGGTATCACCATTGACGATCGGCTGATAATAAGGAACGATCTCTCCGTGCAAAATGGCTTTCCGCAGATCGTCTTCAAATGAGGAGCTTTTCCCCTTGTAACGACGGATCAAAAATCCAACCGTAACGGACAATGCGAGAATGAGCAGTATCAGGCTCCATCCTTGTTGCAGTAATCGCGTCAGACTGAAAAAAGCGGGTGGCTGCCAGACCACGCTAAACGGGAAATGCGCCGATGCCGTTAACGCCCCTGCCCATGAGGCGGCTTTCCAGTCCCTCACATCACCGGTGCGCGCAAGCATTCTTTCACCTACAACCAACGCCATGTCAGCGCTATTTGTTGCGCTTGCAATCACATCCCGCAAATGTGCGTCACTTACGCTGACAATCACGCGCCCATCCGCGATCGACATCTGGAAAATGAGAACCGGAATACCATTCACCAGTCGATTACCCGGTAACAGCATCAATGTTTCGTTGGGTAACGTTTGAGGACGAACAATTAATACGCCATTTCCCGGCAGTGAGGTACAAATGATTTGGCCTTGCTGCTGGATCATCACGGCACGCAGATGCGGTTTCAGTGCGGCTTCTGTCCCCAGCTCCAGCTGTCCGTCACGGGTACATCCCTGTGCAGCAACATGCTTAGCGGTATTGGCGGCACTGACAGCTTCAGCAAGAATATTATCTATTTTTTGAGTGCTTGCGGCGGCGGTCTGGGTGTAACTGAGTGTAGCCATATGCCATAACTGCCAGTTAATAATTAACATGCCACTCAGAAAGAGAAATAAAGCGCAGAGGATGGGCATCATAAGGTTGCGCATGATTTTTCCTTACCAGAAAAACAAGTAGGGTTCCTGAAAAAGGCGCTATGTTTAACTCAGCGTTGCATATAGAATTAAAAATAGCTTAGTCAAAAGCTATCTTAAAAAACTGATGCTTTTGCATGAGTTATCGTTCTGAATGTGATCAACGGGCGTGACTATCAGGCTTGTGCCTGGTCCTGTCTGTGTTAGGATTTGTAAAATGAGGGAGCAAACAGGATAACGGGAAAATGAAAAAGATCATTGCTGTTGCTATCATTTCAACGCTTCTGGTCGTCCTGTCTCTTTATGCGGTCAATGCGGTTATCGTTAGCCAGCAGAAGAGCAAACAGCTCGAGATTTCCCATACGCTTTTACAATATTCAGAAGACCTGTCCCAAAACGTGGCGCTGGCTCTCAAAAGCATCACTACACAGGGATGTGATAAAACCAGTCTTGATAGTTACAGGCAAATAAAACTCGACAGTCTCTATTTTGGTGACGTCGGATTCATAGAGAAAGGAAAAATAGTCTGTACTGCTTTTTGGGGTAAACTCGCTACTCCTGTTGCACTTCCTGCAGAACTGCATAAAACCCCAAGGGGCTTTCTCCTGGCCCAGTTTGACAAAAAAGAGTTCTTTACCGGTAATGCGGCAATTTATCATAACATTATTATCTTCACCTCCCGCTACGCTTACGATAAATTCTCTCCGGTTACAGAGAGTTACTCTCTGAGCGCAACCACCAAAGACTTTGGCAGAACATTTTTTTCGACCCCCCCTGCGTTTAAGCAACAGGACTTGCTGCATTCGGCATTGTTTACCATCATCCTCACGCAGTGCAGCACTTTCTGGGATTTATGCGTCATTGTGAAACATCACAACGCAGGGCTTGCTTCGCTATCTCCCGTTGTGTTTACGTTTCTTGTGGTCATTTTGTATTTTATCTGGGTAGCGATAACGTTCTTTTTCTTCCGCATTTATGAAGACCGTTTTTCTCTCGAACGAACGCTGGTCAAGGCTGTCATCACCAATACCATCAGTGTTAAATATCAGCCAATCATTCGAATTCAGGATAAAAAAATAGTGGGCATTGAGGTTCTGTCGAGATGGCACGATCAAAAACACGGTGATGTCTCCCCGGAGCTTTTTATTCCATTAATCAAGAAGATCGGCCTGTATAAAAAATATTACATTAATATTATCGAAAAATCCCTTTTAGAAATTGCACCACTTGCAACAAAACATCAACTGGTCGTCTCACTCAACGTTGGCCGAACGGAAATTGAAGACGGGCAATTCATTGCTATCTTACGTCGCGCGTGTTTAATTCATCGCATTCCACTCTCCTTGATAAAAATCGAACTCTCTGAAAAGGCCGTTTCCACTGTAGATATTCTTGAAGAATTCTGTCGGGAATTAAAATCCCTTGGCATAAAAGTATCAATAGATGATTTTGGTGTGCAAAATTCAAATCTGGCCAGACTGTCACTTCTGGAATATGATGAAATCAAAATCGACAAATCGCTGGTCGATGGCATCAGTGAACATTATAAACAGAACATCTTTGTTATTTTTAGTGATGCCCTCGCCCGACTGAATAAATCCCTTGTTTTTGAAGGGGTAGAGAATGAAATACAATATCGTTTTATTGCCGACAGATATCCCGATGCCCTGGTTCAGGGATGGTATTTCTCAAAATCACTGACCCGCAGTGAGCTGGCGCAGAAACTTGTCGGAGTCGCGCGGTAGCCACTGATGTCTGGCGTGCCCATGTTTTTTCGGATCAGGCATTTTCATTCCTCGCCCAAAAACATATAGTTGTAACAATCAGACGGTAGATTACCCTGAAGCACACTCTTATTTTGGTTAAAAACGTGAAATTATCCTTACTATTACCAGTGGTACTTTTCTGTCTGACCGTTATTTTCGCGTTGTTTATCGACGCACCCGCTTCACATATTCTGCGTAAAAAATGCATGTGGTCTGATAGCGTGATGCTGAGCTGCATAGCAAAGCATCAGCATAATGGCTTTTGAGGAAGACTATTCATTCCCCCACTGATTGAGGAAATTCGCAATATCATCAATGCGAGAAGCACGGATCCCGGCCTCAGTGGCCATCTCCTGCTGGGCTTCCTCGCTGATCTCCTCGTTATTTGATAAACGGGTGAGCAGCAGCTGGAAATAATGTGCCAGCGCATCGAGCTCTGATTCAGCGACCTGCTCTGCGGCTTCCGTCGCGTACTCATCGGCAATATCATAATATTTCAGTGGGATATCGTTATTCATAACTATCTCGTTGCTAACCTGTAAGGGTAAAGCCATCAGTATATCGGACGCCTTACCTCAACCAAAGCATTGCTTCAGATGAGTAACGCAAGCAGCGCAGCGAAAGCGGGCACGGCCTGTACATACAAAATTTTTCGGCTGGCGGTGACTGCGCCAAAGAGCCCGGCGATCAGCACGCAGCTCAGGAAGAAGATGGCCACATGAACACCCTTTTCACCGAGCCAGAGGCTCCAGAGCAGACCAGCCGCCAGAAAACCGTTATACACCCCCTGATTTGCGGCCAGCACGCGGGTGTCGCGCGCAAAATCGGGACGCAGATTAAAAGCCTTGTGCCCTGTTTCGGTGTTCCACAGAAACATTTCCAGCACAAGAATGTAGAGATGGATGAATGCAACGACAGCGATAAGGACAGTGGCTAACATCGTATTGTCTCCTGCAGGCAGAGGTAAAAAAAACGGGAACCCTCAGGCCCCCGCTCTCGTTTAACCCAGAATCTGGATTACATGTTCGCGATAATCGCGTCACCAAACTCTGAACATTTTAGCAGCTTAGCGCCATCCATCAGACGTTCGAAGTCATAGGTCACGGTCTTGGCAGCGATAGCGCCTTCCATGCCTTTAACGATCAGGTCTGCGGCTTCGAACCATTCCATATGGCGCAGCATCATTTCTGCGGACAGGATGATAGAACCTGGGTTCACTTTGTCCTGGCCTGCATATTTTGGTGCAGTACCGTGGGTCGCTTCGAACAGGGCGCACTCGTCACCGATGTTCGCGCCCGGGGCAATACCGATACCGCCAACCTGTGCCGCCAGGGCATCAGAAATGTAGTCACCGTTCAGGTTCATACAGGCGATCACGTCGTATTCAGCAGGACGCAGCAGGATTTGCTGCAGGAACGCATCGGCGATCACATCTTTAATGATGATCTCTTTGCCAGTGTTCGGGTTCTTGATTTTCTGCCACGGGCCGCCGTCGATCAGCTCACCACCGAACTCTTCTTTCGCCAACTGGTAACCCCAGTCTTTGAACGCGCCTTCGGTGAACTTCATGATGTTGCCTTTGTGAACCAGGGTCACAGAGTCACGGTCGTTGGTGATGGCGTACTCGATGGCCGCACGTACCAGACGCTTGGTGCCTTCTTCGGAGCACGGCTTGATACCGATACCGCAATGTTCAGGGAAGCGAATTTTCTTCACGCCCATCTCATCGCGCAGGAATTTAATCACTTTTTCTGCGTCTGCAGAGTCAGCTTTCCATTCGATACCTGCGTAGATGTCTTCTGCGTTCTCGCGGAAGATAACCATGTCGGTCAGTTCAGGGTGCTTAACCGGGCTTGGTGTGCCCTGGTAGTAACGAACCGGACGCAGACACACGTACAGGTCCAGCTCCTGACGCAGTGCAACGTTCAGAGAACGGATACCGCCACCGACAGGTGTGGTCAGTGGGCCTTTAATAGCAACGCGGTAGTCGCGGATCAGGTCCAGCGTCTCCGCTGGCAGCCAGACGTCCTGGCCATAAACTTGAGTAGATTTTTCACCGGTGTAAATTTCCATCCAGGAAATTTTACGCTCGCCTTTGTAGGCTTTCTCAACAGCGGCATCAACCACTTTCAGCATTGCCGGGGTAACGTCTACACCGATACCGTCACCTTCGATGAACGGGATAATCGGATTGTGAGGAACGTTAATCTTGCCGTTTTGCAGGGTGATCTTTTTACCTTCCGCCGGAACAACTACTTTGCTTTCCATTAACCTCTCCTTCGAGCGCTTCTGGTTGTTACTGATCTTATGTTAATAAATTGTAATGAGCCCTTCGATAGTACCTGATTGTCCGACGCCATGAAAGGTCTTCGTTATTAGGCTATAATGCGGCAATTGATAGAGCCTGAAAATACCATGAAGAAAACTTCTTTTACAAAACACCGGGTTGAGCGATTCAGCTCGCGACAAGCCGCCAGAAGACCGCAAGAAAGCCAGCCGAAGCGGGTTATTTTGTTCAATAAACCCTACGATGTTTTGCCGCAATTCACTGATGAAGCCGGGCGCAGCACGCTTAAGGATTACATTCCAGTCCAGGGCGTTTATGCTGCCGGGCGTCTGGATCGTGACAGCGAAGGCCTGCTGGTCTTAACTAACGACGGCGCCCTACAGGCGAAGCTCACGCAGCCGGGGAAGCGCACGGGTAAAATTTACTTCGTACAGGTAGAAGGTGAACCGGATGAAGAGACGCTGGCTACATTACGCAGCGGCGTCACGCTGAATGACGGTCCCACTCTGCCGGCAGGTATTGAACGCGTGAATGAACCGGAGTGGCTGTGGCCGCGTAACCCGCCCATTCGCGAACGCAAATCCATTCCGACAAGCTGGCTCAAAATTACCCTTTATGAAGGCCGAAACCGTCAGGTTCGGCGCATGACCGCACACGTTGGCTTCCCTACCCTGCGCCTGATTCGCTACGCCATGGGCAACTACACGCTGGAGAGCCTGGCTAACGGTGAATGGCGGGACGCTACCTCCTAAGGAGTCACTATGTTCAAACCTCATGTCACTGTCGCCTGTGTCGTTCACGCGCAAGGTAAATTCCTGGTCGTCGAGGAGACGATTGGCGGCAAAGCCTTATGGAACCAGCCCGCAGGACACCTCGAAGAAAACGAAACGCTGGTGCAGGCCGCAAAACGCGAGCTGTGGGAAGAGACGGGGATCCATGCCGAACCTCAGCACTTCATCCGCCTGCACCAGTGGATAGCGCCTGACCACACGCCGTTCCTGCGCTTTTTATTCGCCGTTGAGCTTAACGAAATGTGCGCCACAGAGCCGCAGGATGATGATATCGACCGCTGCCTGTGGGTCACTGCTGACGAGATCCTGAACGCGCCAAACCTGCGCTCGCCGCTGGTTGCGGAAAGCATTCGCTGCTGGCAGTCTTCTGGCCGCTTACCGCTGGATGTTATCGGAGAATTTAACTGGCCGTTTACAGAGGGTGTCAATGGTGGGGGGGCGTGATAGAATACGCCGCCTTGAAGTTCAATGTCGTGAGTATTCCATGTCAGATAACAGCCAGAAAAAAGTAATCGTCGGCATGTCCGGCGGTGTCGATTCCTCCGTTTCCGCCTACCTGTTACAACAACAGGGATATAAGGTGGAGGGCCTGTTCATGAAGAACTGGGAGGAAGATGATGGCGAGGAATACTGCACTGCCGCTGCGGATCTCGCCGATGCGCAGGCCGTATGCGACAAGCTCGGCATTGAACTGCACACCGTTAACTTTGCCGCAGAATACTGGGACAACGTTTTTGAACTGTTCCTGGAAGAGTACAAAGCAGGCCGTACGCCAAACCCGGATATTCTGTGCAACAAAGAGATCAAATTTAAAGCCTTCCTGGAATTCGCGGCGGAAGATCTGGGCGCAGACTTCATTGCGACCGGTCACTACGTGCGTCGTGCCGATGTGAATGGCAAAAGCCAGCTGCTGCGCGGCCTGGACGGTAACAAAGATCAAAGTTACTTCCTCTATACGCTGAGCCACGAGCAAATCGCTCAGAGCCTGTTCCCGGTCGGCGAGCTGGAAAAGCCGCAGGTGCGTAAAATCGCCGAAGAGCTGGACCTGATCACCGCGAAGAAAAAAGACTCTACCGGTATCTGCTTCATCGGCGAGCGCAAATTCCGCGATTTCCTGGGGCGTTACCTGCCTGCGCAGCCAGGTAAAATTGTTACCGTCGACGGGGAAGAGATTGGCCAGCATCAGGGGCTGATGTACCACACCTTAGGCCAACGTAAAGGCCTGGGTATCGGCGGGACGAAAGAAGGTAGCGAAGATCCGTGGTACGTGGTCGACAAAGATGTCGAAAACAATATTCTGGTTGTCGCTCAGGGTCACGACCACCCGCGTCTGATGTCCGTTGGCCTGATCGCGCAACAGCTGCACTGGGTCGATCGCGAACCGCTGAAAGGCACGCTGCGCTGCACGGTGAAAACGCGCTACCGTCAGACCGATATTCCTTGCACCGTTACCGCGCTTGATGACGATCGCATTGCCGTGCGTTTCGACGAGCCTGTTGCTGCTGTCACCCCGGGTCAGTCTGCTGTTTTCTATAGCGGCGAAATCTGCCTGGGTGGCGGGATCATTGAACAGCGCCTGCCGCTGACCGCTGTTTAACACGATTGCACACATAAAGGAGACCGTGTGGCGAAGAACTACTATGACATCACCCTGGCACTGGCGGGAATTTGCCAGTCTGCCCGTCTGGTGCAACAGCTGGCGCATCAGGGTCATTGCGACGCTGATGCGCTGCACGTTTCACTCAACAGCGTTATCGACCTCAACCCCGGCTCAACCCTGGGTGTCTTCGGTGGGAGTGAAACTAATCTTCGTCTCGGTCTTGAAACCCTGCTTGGCGTGCTGAACGCCAGTAGCCGTCAGGGATTAAACGCAGAGTTGACCCGCTACACGTTAAGCCTGATGGTGCTTGAGCGTAAACTGAGCGCAGCGAAAGGTGCGCTCAATACGCTTGGTGACCGCATTGCCGGGTTGCAACGTCAGCTCGACCATTTTGATCTGCAGTCCGAAACGCTGCTGAGTGCCATGGCTGCCATTTATGTTGACGTCATTAGCCCACTTGGCCCGCGTATTCAGGTCACCGGTTCCCCTGCTGTTCTGCAAAGCCCTCAGGTCCAGGCAAAAGTGCGTGCCTCCCTGCTGGCCGGGATCCGCGCCGCTGTGCTGTGGCATCAGGTTGGCGGCGGCCGCCTGCAGTTAATGTTTTCTCGTAATCGCCTGACTACTCAGGCAAAACAAATTCTTGCTCATTGTTAACCTCCCGGAGTTGCGAATTATGGAATTATCCTCACTGACCGCCGTATCCCCTGTCGATGGACGCTATGGCGATAAAGTCAGCGCGCTGCGCGGGATCTTCAGCGAATATGGTTTGCTGAAGTTCCGTGTTCAGGTTGAAGTACGCTGGCTGCAAAAGCTAGCCGCCCAGGCAGCAATCAAGGAAGTTCCTGCTTTTGACGCCCAGGCAAACGATTACCTTGATAAAATCGTTGCTGACTTCAACGAAGAAGATGCCGCGCGTATCAAAACCATCGAGCGCACCACCAACCATGACGTGAAAGCGGTTGAGTATTTCCTGAAAGAGAAAGTGGCTGCTGTGCCTGCTCTGCATGCCGTATCTGAATTCATTCATTTCGCCTGCACATCAGAAGATATCAACAACCTGTCTCACGCGCTGATGCTCTCTACCGCACGCAAAGATGTGGTACTGCCTTACTGGCGTAAAATCATCGACGCGGTAAAAGCGCTGTCCGTGGAATACCGCGACATTCCGCTGCTCTCCCGTACCCACGGCCAGCCAGCTACCCCATCCACGATGGGTAAAGAGATGGCGAACGTCGCGTACCGTATGGAGCGCCAGTATCGTCAGCTGGAACAGGTTGAAATTCTGGGTAAAATCAACGGTGCGGTCGGTAACTATAACGCCCACATCGCCGCATACCCGGAAGTGGACTGGCATCAGTTCAGCGAAGAGTTCGTCACCTCTTTGGGTATTCAGTGGAACCCGTACACTACCCAGATTGAGCCACATGACTACATCGCCGAACTGTTTGACTGCATCGCCCGCTTCAACACCATTCTGATCGATTTCGATCGTGACGTGTGGGGCTACATCGCGCTGAACCACTTCAAACAGAAAACCATCGCCGGTGAAATTGGTTCTTCTACCATGCCGCACAAAGTGAACCCAATCGACTTCGAAAACTCTGAAGGCAACCTGGGTCTGGCGAACGCCGTGTTGCAACATATGGCAAGCAAACTGCCGGTTTCCCGCTGGCAGCGTGACCTGACAGACTCCACCGTTCTGCGTAACCTGGGTGTGGGCATTGGCTACGCGCTGATTGCTTACCAGTCCACCCTGAAAGGCGTGAGCAAACTGGAAGTGAACCGTGACCGTCTGCTGGACGAACTGGATCACAACTGGGAAGTTCTGGCTGAGCCAATCCAGACCGTGATGCGTCGTTACGGTATCGAAAAACCGTACGAGAAACTGAAAGAGTTGACTCGCGGTAAACGCGTTGACGCTGAAGGCATGAAACAGTTTATCGACAGTCTGGCACTGCCAGAAGAAGAGAAAACCCGCCTGAAAGCGATGACCCCGGCGAATTACATTGGTCGCGCCATCACCATGGTTGATGAACTGAAGTAAAGGCCCTCTACCCTCTTTCCGCCCGGAAAGAGGGTTGCTTTCCCCCGGTTTACTAAATGTTTATCCCCACAACAACATAATCAGCGTTAAACTATTCATACCATTAATTTAGGGAGAAGAGATGATGCGCGTATTGGTTGTTGAGGATAATGCATTGCTACGCCATCACCTGAAAGTACAGCTTCAGGAGATGGGACATCAGGTGGACGATGCCGAAGATGCAAAAGAAGCCGATTATTATCTCAATGAACACCTGCCGGATATCGCCATCGTCGATTTAGGGTTACCTGATGAAGACGGTTTGTCGTTAATTCGTCGCTGGCGCAGCCATGATGTTTCTCTCCCGGTTCTGGTTCTGACTGCCCGTGAAGGCTGGCAGGACAAGGTCGAAGTGCTCAGTGCGGGTGCAGATGATTACGTCACCAAGCCGTTTCATATTGAAGAGGTGGCGGCGCGCATGCAGGCGCTGTTACGCCGCAACAGCGGGCTGGCCTCGCAGGTCATTTCTATCCCTCCGTTCCAGGTTGATCTCTCCCGGCGGGAATTAGCCATCAACGATGAAGTGATCAAGCTAACCGCCTTCGAATACACCATTATGGAAACGCTGATCCGTAACAATGGCAAAGTGGTGAGCAAAGATTCTTTAATGCTCCAGCTTTATCCAGATGCTGAACTGCGCGAGAGCCATACCATTGACGTACTGATGGGACGTTTGCGTAAGAAAATTCAGGCGCAGTATCCACAGGATGTGATTACCACCGTCCGTGGTCAGGGCTACCTGTTCGAATTACGCTAAATGAGACGGATTTTGCGCCACATACTGCCGCTTTCCCTGCGGGTTCGTTTTTTACTGGCAACGGCCGCCGTTGTCCTGGTCTTGTCGCTTTCGTACGGTATGGTGGCGCTGGTGGGCTACAGCGTCAGCTTCGATAAAACGACTTTCCGGCTGTTGCGCGGTGAAAGTAATCTGTTTTATACCCTGGCAAAGTGGGAAAACAACAAAATCACCGTTGAAATGCCGGAAAACCTCAACCAACAGAGTCCAACGCTGGCCCTGATTTATAACGAAAAGGGAAAATTGCTTTGGGCACAGCGCGATATTCCCTGGCTGGTCAACAGCATTCGTCCTGAGTGGCTTAAAACCAACGGATTTCATGAAATTGAAGCCGATCTCAATACCACCAGCTCGCTGATTCGTGAAGATCGCTCTCTGCAACAGAAACTGAATGAGATCCGCGCCGATGATGCCGAAACGGAAATGACCCACTCCGTTGCAATCAATCTTTATCCGGCGACGTTGAACATGCCGCAGTTGACCATCGTAGTGATCGACACCATTCCTGTGGAACTGAAACGTTCTTATATGGTCTGGAGCTGGTTCATCTATGTTCTGGCCGCGAATCTGCTGCTGGTGATCCCACTGCTGTGGGTGGCGGCGTGGTGGAGCTTGCGCCCCATCGAATCACTGGCGAAAGAGGTTCGCGAACTGGAAGAACACCACCGTGAAAAGCTCAACCCTGCAACCACGCGTGAACTGACAAGCCTTGTGCGGAACCTCAACCGCCTGCTGAAAAGCGAGCGCGAACGCTATGACAAATACCGCACCACACTTACCGACCTGACGCACAGCCTCAAGACACCGCTTGCGGTAATGCAAAGCACATTGCGTTCAATGCGCAGTTCAAAACTCAGCGTCGATGATGCTGAACCGGTGATGCTTGAACAAATCAGCCGTATCTCTCAGCAAATTGGCTACTATCTGCATCGCGCCAGTATGCGCTCGGGTAGCGCGTTATTAAGCCGCGAATTACATCCTGTAGCGCCACTGCTGGACAACCTCACGTCTGCGCTGAACAAGGTTTACCAGCGAAAAGGGGTAAATATCAGCCTCGATATCTCGCCGGAGATCAGCTTCGTCGGCGAGAAAAATGATTTTATGGAAGTGATGGGGAACCTGCTCGACAATGCCTGCAAGTACTGCCTGGAGTTTGTAGAAGTGTCGGCGCGTCAGACAGAGAACGAACTGCACATTATTGTTGAAGATGATGGCCCGGGCATTCCACTTAATAAACGTGAAATGGTGTTCGATCGCGGCCAGCGTGCCGACACACTGCGTCCCGGCCAGGGCGTGGGATTATCTGTCGCACGTGAGATTGTCGACCAATACGATGGCAACATCGAAACCGGTGATAGCTTACTGGGCGGCGCCAGAATGGAAGTGATTTTTGGTCGTCAGCAGCCCATATTGAACGATAGTTAACCCGTTATGTGAAAAATGCGAGGATCTCGCACCCAGGCTCCTGAGCTTCCGTTATAATCCGAGTCAGTAAGAGCCTGCGGAATAAAAAAATATGGACTATCACTTAACACTTAACTGGCCTGAGTTTATTGAACATTACTGGCAAAAACGCCCGGTGGTTCTGAAACGCGGGTTCAGCAATTTTATCGACCCCATCTCTCCAGACGAACTGGCCGGTCTGGCCATGGAAAACGAAGTCGACAGCCGCCTGGTCAGCCACCAGGACGGGAAATGGCAGGTCAGCCACGGTCCTTTCGAAAGCTATGATCATCTCGGTGAAAACAACTGGTCACTGCTGGTGCAGGCGGTCAACCACTGGCACGAGCCGACTGCCGCATTAATGCGTCCGTTCCGTGCTCTGCCTGACTGGCGAATGGACGATCTGATGATCTCCTTCTCCGTACCTGGCGGCGGTGTGGGTCCGCATCTGGATCAGTACGACGTATTTATCATTCAGGGAACTGGCCGCCGCCGCTGGCGCGTGGGCGAAAAAGTGCCGATGAAACAGCACTGCCCACATCCGGACCTGCTGCAGGTAGACCCTTTTGAAGGGATCATCGACGAAGAGCTGGAGCCGGGGGATATTCTCTACATTCCGCCAGGATTCCCGCACGAAGGTTATTCACTGGAAAATTCGCTGAACTACTCTGTCGGGTTCCGTGCGCCAAGCGGTCGCGAGATGATCAGCGGTTTTGCCGACTATGTTCTGCAACGCGAACTGGGCAGTTATCGTTACAGCGATCCCGATGTCCCAGCGCGCGAGCACCCGGCTGATATTCTGCCAGAAGAGCTGGATAAACTGCGCGGCATGATGCTGGATTTGATCAACGAGCCCGAACATTTCCGTCAGTGGTTTGGTGAGTTTATCAGCCAGTCGCGTCATGAGCTGGACGTTGCGCCGCCAGAACCTCCGTATCAGGCCGATGAAATTTATGATGCGTTGCAACAGGGCGACAAGCTGGTTCGTCTGGGCGGGTTGCGCGTTCTGCGGATTGGCGAAGAGGTGTTCGTCAATGGCGAGAAGCTGGATTCGCCACACCGTCCTGCCCTCGACGCCATCGCCAGCCATCTGGTGCTGACTGCTGATACCTTCGGCGATGCGCTGGAAGATCCCTCTTTCCTCGCGATGCTCTCTGCGCTTGTAAACAGCGGGTACTGGTTCTTTGAGGACTGAGTTGTAAACATTTGCCGGGTGGCGGCTGCGCCTTACCCGGCCTACAAAAGCTCGATCCCGTAGGCCCGGTAAGCGCAGCGCCACCGGGCATTATTATTTGCGCTCACCCGCTGCAAAATCCTCAATCTCTCCAGCCCAATCCACCGGATACAACCCTTCCCGTACTTCACGATGAAACGTTGAATACGGCCAGTCGATAACTTTGCTAACATAACCATGCTTCATCGGGTTGATGTAGATATAATCCATATGCCGCCGATAGTCTTCTTCGTTACGGATGGTGTGTTCCCAGAAGCGCGACTGCCAGATGTGACGCATTTCAATGTTACGACTGAACGTTTTTTTGATATCCCGCCAGCGAGCCGAAAAATCACAGTCTCCTTCCGGTAAGGTCCAGATACAGTGCATATGTTCAGGAAGGATAACCCAAGCGTTGATGGTGAAGGCTTTAGCTCGCTTAACCGTTGAAGTGGCGGAACGCAGGCTATTGATATGGCGGGTAAGCAAATCACTCTGGCGGTTTTGCAGGTTGACGGTGAAAAACCAGGTTCCACCAGGGATGTAGTGGCGACGATAGTTTGACATGGGCATTCCTTGCCTTAACGCCGGGTGGCGGCTGCGCCTTACCCGGCCTACATTCTGATCGTAGGCCCGGTAAGCGTAGCGACACCGGGCAATGTCTTACTGCTTCGCGGTTAACTCCGCTATCCGCACAATCACCTTCACTGCTTTTTCCATCCCTTCCAGCGTCACAAATTCGTGTTTGCCATGGTAGTTGTAGCCACCGGTAAACAGGTTCGGGCAAGGCAAACCCATAAACGACAGCTGGGATCCATCAGTGCCGCCACGAATCGGTTTTAAGATCGGTTCAATGTCACAATCGCGCATCGCCTGCTGGGCGATATCAATAATATGCGGATGCGCCATCACCTTCTCACGCATATTGTAATAGCTGTCTTCGATGATCAGCTCAATATAGCAGTCAGGGTGCAAGCCCTTCCCGACCTTCTTCGCGATCTCCATCATCTTACGCTTGCGCGCTTCAAACGCTTTGCGGTCAAAATCGCGGATGATGTAGTGCATCTGCGCGCTGTCGACTGTGCCCTTAATGCTGGTCAGGTGATAGAAACCTTCATAGCCTTCCGTCTGCTCCGGGCTTTCTTCTACAGGTACTTCCGCATGAATGCGTGATGCCAGCGACAACGCATTCACCATCACCCCTTTGGCGGAGCCTGGATGAACATTGTTCCCGACAATCTTGATCGTGACCGATGCGGCATTGAAGTTTTCATACTCCAGCTCACCTACACCACCACCATCGACGGTATAAGCCCACTTCGCGTTGAAGGCCTCCACATCGAAATGTTTCGCCCCCTTTCCGACCTCTTCATCAGGCGTGAAGGCCACGCGGATATCACCGTGTGGAATATTTTTGCCCTTCAGTACCGCCAGCGCGGTCATGATTTCCGCGATACCCGCCTTGTCATCCGCCCCCAGTAACGTTTTCCCGTCGGTGGTGATCAACGTCTGGCCGAGTAACTGGTGCAGCACCGGAAACATTACAGGAGAGAGCACTTCATCACCAATGCCCAGCGCAATATCACCGCCGCGGTAGTTTTCAACAATCTGCGGGTTCACGTGTTTACCGCTAAAGTCCGGAGAGGTGTCGACATGGGAGATAAAACCAACCGCCGGAATATCGCCCGGGACATTTGCAGGCAGCGTTCCCATCACAGTGCCTTTATCGCTTAACGTGACGTTCACCAGCCCCATGGCGTCAAGCTGCTCTTTAAGCAGGTTTAATAACTTCCACTGGCCTTCGGTGCTCGGCACCTGGCGGACACCCGGTTTAGATTGGGTATCCAGCGAAACGTACTGTAAAAAACGCTCAAGTAATTTATCCATGCAGTCACCCTCACTTTTTGTGACAACATTATCAATAAGCATCAAAACGCAAATATTGCGTCAGGTCACTTTTATCCCGCAAACGAGAATATTTTCCGTTTATATCGTTATACGCTAGTAAATGTAGCTTATGAATCAGTGACAAGGATTGGCGATTCCAGTGGTTTACCGTAGAATGTCCGCCCTCATTACGAGTCACCAAGGTGGTTACACACAAACCCCGCTTCAGTCTGCTGCCTGAGGCGTCTATATGGGACAGCGCAAAAATTGAATACACAATCCCGTTCACGTTCACCGCTGGTGCAACTGGAACGAATTCGTAAGAGTTTTGATGGTAAAGAGGTTATTTCAGAGCTCAACCTGACCATCAATGACGGTGAGTTCCTCACGCTGCTTGGCCCCTCTGGCTGCGGCAAGACAACCGTACTACGCCTTATTGCCGGGCTGGAAAATGTCGATAGCGGCACAATCCATCTTGAAAACCAGGATATTACCCAGGTCCCCGCTGAAGATCGTCACGTTAACACCGTCTTTCAGAGCTATGCGCTTTTCCCGCATATGACCGTGTTCGAGAACGTGGCATTTGGTTTGCGCATGCAAAAAACGCCGGCCGGCGAAATCCCTCCGCGTGTCACTGACGCGCTGCGTATGGTGCAACTGGAAGAGTTCGCACAGCGTAAGCCCCATCAACTTTCCGGCGGTCAGCAGCAGCGTGTGGCCATCGCCCGCGCCGTGGTGAATAAACCGCGTCTGCTCCTGCTGGATGAGTCTCTTTCAGCACTGGATTACAAATTACGCAAGCAGATGCAGAACGAGCTTAAAGCCCTGCAGCGCAAGCTTGGCATCACCTTTGTGTTCGTGACCCACGACCAGGAAGAGGCGCTGACCATGTCGGACCGTATCGTGGTCATGCGCGACGGCAAAATCGAACAGGACGGTACGCCACGCGAAATCTACGAAGAGCCGAAAAATCTGTTTGTCGCCAGCTTCATTGGTGAGATCAATATCTTCAATGCCACGGTGATTGAACGCCTGGACGACCAGCGGGTGCGCGCCAGTGTTGAAGGTCGCGAGTGCAATCTCACGGTGAATTTCCCCGTCGAAAAGGGACAAAAACTCAACGTTCTGCTGCGGCCGGAAGATCTGCGTGTCGATGAAATTCACGGTAATACGGAGGCTGAGGGGCTTATCGGCTATATCCGCGAGCGGAACTATAAAGGGATGACGCTGGAATCCGTCGTCGAACTGGAGAACGGCAAAATGGTGATGGTCAGCGAGTTCTTTAATGAGGATGATCCTGACTTCGACCACTCTCTCGACCAGAAAATGGTTATCAACTGGGTAGAAAGCTGGGAGGTTGTACTGGCTGATGAAGAACACAAGTAAATTCCAGAATGTGGTGATTGCCACTATCGTCGGTTGGCTTGTGTTATTTGTCTTTTTACCCAACCTGATGATCATTGCCACCAGCTTCCTGACCCGTGACGATACAAACTTCGTTTCGCTGGTCTTTACGCTGGAAAACTACGCGCGCCTGCTCGATCCGCTCTATTTTGACGTGCTTCTTCATTCACTCAATATGGCGCTGTTCGCCACCGTTGCCTGTCTGGTGCTCGGTTATCCATTTGCGTGGTTTCTGGCGCATCTGCCGCAAAAGGTCCGCCCGGTGCTGCTGTTTTTACTGATAGTGCCTTTCTGGACCAACTCGCTCATTCGCATCTACGGGCTGAAAATCTTCCTGAGTACTAAAGGCTATCTCAACGAGTTTCTGTTGTGGCTGGGGGTGATTGATACGCCAGTGCGCATCATGTTTACGCCGGGCGCAGTGATCGTTGGACTGGTCTATATCCTGCTGCCGTTTATGGTCATGCCGCTCTACTCCAGCATTGAAAAGCTGGATAAACCCCTGCTTGAAGCGGCTAAAGATTTGGGTGCAAATAAACTGCAGACCTTTACCCGCATTATCATCCCGCTGACCATGCCCGGTATTATCGCGGGCAGTCTGCTGGTGATGTTGCCGGCGATGGGGCTATTTTACGTTTCTGACCTGATGGGCGGAGCGAAAAACCTGCTGATTGGTAACGTCATTAAAAGCCAGTTCCTCAACATCCGTGACTGGCCGTTCGGCTCGGCCACCAGCATTACCCTGACGGTGGTAATGGGCCTGATGCTGCTGATTTACTGGCGCGCTTCAAGGCTGCTGAACAAGAAGGTAGAACTCGAATGATCGGTCGACTGCTTCGCGGCGGTTTTATGACCGCCATTTACGCTTACCTTTATATCCCGATTATCATTTTGATCGTGAACTCGTTTAACAGCTCGCGCTTCGGGATTAACTGGCAGGGGTTTACCACCAACTGGTACAGCCTGCTGATGAACAACGACAGCCTGCTGCAGGCCGCTCAGCACTCGCTGACGATGGCGATTTTCTCCGCCACCTTCGCGACGCTGATTGGCTCCCTTACCGCCGTGGCGCTCTACCGCTATCGCTTTCGCGGCAAACCGTTCGTCAGCGGCATGCTATTTGTGGTGATGATGTCACCCGATATCGTCATGGCGATTTCGCTACTGGTGCTGTTTATGCTGCTGGGCGTTCAGCTTGGCTTCTGGTCACTGCTGTTTTCCCATATTACCTTCTGCCTGCCGTTTGTGGTGGTGACCGTCTTTGCGCGCCTGAAAGGTTTTGACGTGCGCATGCTGGAGGCGGCGAAAGATCTGGGCGCCAGCGAGATGACCATCCTGCGCAAAATCATCCTGCCGCTGGCGATGCCCGCCGTGGCGGCTGGATGGCTGCTCAGCTTTACCCTGTCGATGGATGACGTTGTCGTCTCCTCCTTTGTGACCGGGCCGAGTTATGAAATTCTGCCGTTGAAAATCTATTCGATGGTAAAAGTCGGCGTTTCACCTGAGGTGAACGCGCTGGCGACCATTCTGCTGGTGTTTTCGCTGGTTCTGGTGATCGCCAGCCAGGTTATTGCTCGTGATAAAACAAAATCTCAGGGGACAATGAAATGAAAAAAATGCTCGCCGCTGCGGCGCTGGTGCTTGGCATGGGTGCGGCACACGCTGATGACAGCAAAACGCTCTACTTCTATAACTGGACCGAATATGTGCCGCCGGGCCTGCTGGAACAGTTCACCAAAGAGACGGGCATCAAGGTTATCTACTCGACCTACGAATCGAATGAAACCATGTACGCCAAGCTCAAAACCTACAAAGACGGCGCGTACGATCTGGTGGTTCCTTCCACCTACTTTGTCGATAAAATGCGCAAAGAGGGCATGATCCAGAAGATCGATAAAACGAAGCTAACCAATTTTTCAAACCTCGATCCTGAGATGCTCAACAAGCCGTTCGACCCAAATAACGACTACTCCATTCCATATATCTGGGGAGCAACTGCGATTGGCGTTAACAGCGAGGCCGTCGATCCGAAATCGGTGACTAGCTGGGCCGATCTGTGGAAACCGGAGTATAAAGGTAGCCTGTTGTTAACCGACGACGCACGCGAAGTATTCCAGGTTGCGCTCCGCAAGCTGGGCTACTCTGGCAACACGACGGATCCAAAAGAGATTGAAGCGGCGTATACCGAGCTGAAAAAGCTGATGCCTAACGTGGCGGCCTTCAACTCTGATAACCCGGCAAACCCGTATATGGAAGGTGAAGTGAACCTGGGCATGGTCTGGAACGGCTCAGCGTATGTCGCCCGCCAGGCCGGTACGCCGCTTGAGGTGGTCTGGCCGAAAGAAGGCGGTATCTTCTGGATGGATAGTCTCGCAATTCCTGCCAATGCGAAAAACGTGGATGGTGCTCTGAAGCTGATTAACTTCCTGCTGCGCCCGGACGTGGCTAAACAGGTTGCTGAGACGATTGGCTATCCGACACCCAACCTGGCCGCACGCAAACTGCTGAAGCCTGAAGTGGCTAATGATAAGTCGCTCTACCCGGATGCCGAAACCATCAGCAAAGGTGAATGGCAAAACGATGTCGGTGACGCCAGCCGCCTTTACGAGGAGTACTACCAGAGATTGAAAGCGGGCAGATAAACACACCGCGTTCTTCCTCACGCCGTCTGTACGGCGTGAGGAAGCGTTTAACTCACGGCATTCTCCCCCGCCCAGAGTGTTGCCCTTCGCATTGCCTCTACCACATCCTCATCTGACAGCCCGAGCGCCTGACGAACCCTGGTCGCATCGTCCCACCGCTGCTGCTCATAATAACGGCAAAGCGTAACCATATCCGATAACTGCCCTTCATGATGGCACAGTGCATTGCTCACACTCTGTGGCACCGCGATTTGCTTCATCAACTCAGCCATCGGCAGTTCAAGGAGGGTATCAAGCAGTGAAAACAGACCGCACATGAAGGCATTTTCAGCCAGCGTCGGTTCGTTCATCTTCTCTGCAATCAGTTCACAGAACTTTCCGCGCATCATGCTCAACGGGTAAAGCTCGCTGACGGTATCATTCCCCGCACTCGCCAGGACCACGACGGCAACAAACCGCCTGAGCTGGTTTTCCCCGAGATATCTGAGCACTTCACTCAGGGTTAACTTACTGAAATTACAGGCGCCGACATGTTTAAATGCGGTGTGCTTCATATAGCGCATGATTTTATACGACAAGGTGAGATCGGTTTTTATCAACGACTCGATGATCCGAAAATCAGGTTTATTGCGTCCCACTTCCATTTGCAGACGGAAAATAGCCAGCTGATTTTGCGATAATCTTTTATATTTAATCACCTCCGGACGGCAGAAAAAATATCCCTGAAAAAGAGAAAAACCTTCATCCCGGTAGAGTTTGAATTCCTCTTTAGTCTCAATTTTTTCAGCGAGATATTTAATATGTCCGGTCAGGTGTTTACGTTCATTCAGATACTGTTTAATTTGCGCTAAGGAATAATTTCTGACATCGAATTTCAGTATTGAAATATAGGGTAAAAAAGCATCCCACTCCGGAGCAAGGGTGAAATCATCAAGTGCGAAGTGGTATCCGTGCGCATGCATTTCCCTGACAGCCAGCAATAGTTCTTCCCCTGGAACAGCATCCTCCAGGATCTCAATGACCACTTTCTCTTTATCAAGCGCCTCTCCACTGCGGTCAATGACCATCCTGGAAGGAAAATTAATAAACGACACATGCGCCCCGGCGATGCGCTGAGAGGGCACACATAAAAACTGGTCGGATATCATTCTGGAGGTGGCATATTCCGCCGACACATCCGGAAAACGGTTTGTCATCCCATCTCTGAAAAGCAGCTCATAAGCTACCGTATTCATATCAGGATTAAAAATGGGTTGTCGCGCGATAAATCCGTACATATCCCATCCTCCTCTACAACTTTATATTTATTAGCATCCTCTTTCTACACGACGATAACGAGCATTATCGAGTACTATTTTGATTGAATGCACAAAATAAAAGCATCCACACTAACTAACAGGATTTGAAATCCTGAAATTTAAATTAAATATACCTGGTACTCTACAGAAAGGAGGCGATATATCCGATAAGTAATGTGTGCCTGCCCGACATGCACAACATTACGGGAGATGAGAATGAAAGACGCCATGGTCCGAAAACAAAAAATGAGAGTCAAGACGTTGATGCTATTGTCCATTTTCCTCACCGTGACGGTGGGTTTTACCGCAACGATCGGGTTTATGATGTGGCAGTGGATGGCACAGCAAGACATTCTGGCCAAAAAACATATCCGACAAATTGCCGAAGTGCAGTCTTTGCAGGTCAGCAAACAGCTGGATTCCGCCCTGTCAGCCGCCCGGGATATGGGTAACAGCGCTCTGGCGCTGCACGAGGCGGGCGTAACCGATCGTCAGAGCCTCAATCAGTTGCTCACCCATTATCTCTCGGCTCACCCACAGTTTCTCTCCATGTCGATGGCCTTTGAACCCAACGCTTTCGACGACAAAGACGCCACTTTTGCCGGGCAGAGCGGTGAAGACCCTGCCGGGCGTTACGCCCGCTACGTCGACCGCGACGCCACCGGCAAACCCGCATTGCACTTGCTGACGGATTTCGAATCGCCGGGCAGCGGCGATTATTATTTGCTGCCGAAGCAGCGTCATAAAGATGTGATCATCGAACCTTATATTTATCCCTACAACGGCGTGGACGTGATGCTTACCTCAATTGCCGCGCCCATCATGCGTGATGGTCAGTTCCTGGGATCAGTCACCTCTGACTTCTCGCTTGCCACGCTGCAGTCGATGATCGGGGCGATTAAACCGTGGAACGGCACTGGTTACGCCCTGCTCCTCTCCGCGGGTAATAACGTGGTTTCCAGTCCGGACAAACGTGCCACAGGCAAGCCTTACGCGGGCAAGATTGCCGGTAATGACGTCATCCGGGCGGACGATCCGCTACTGAAAGAAGAAGTGTTTATCACCTGGCAGGACATTGTTATCGGCAACAGTCAGACACCGTGGAAACTGGCTATTGTCACACCGGTCAGCGAAGTGATGGCCGAAGCAAGGGCATTTTTACTGAAAGCTATCATCCTGATGGTGTTAAGCATCGTTGCCGTCAGTCTGGTGATGGCACAGATATTTACCCGTAAAGTTGACCGTCCGGTTGGAGGCGAACCGGCAGATGCCGCGGGGATCGCCCTGGCTGTTGCCCAAGGGGATCTGAACAATACCATCCCGGTTCGTCCCGGGGATACCAGCAGTATTTTTTACGCGCTGCACACTATGCAGATGCAGCTCAAGCGCATCGTCGACAATATCAGCGAAGCCAGCCATTCCGTACACGGCGGCACCAGCGAAATTTCGGCGGGTAATCTTGATCTCGCTTCACGTACCGAAGAACAGGCGGCAGCGATTGTTGAAACAGCCGCCAGCATGGAAGAGATTTCGGTCACGGTGAAGAACAATGCCGATAATGCGCATAAGGCGACAACGTTGACCGACCGCGCCGCCACGCTCGCCGGGCACGGGGAAACACTGGTGAACGACGTGGTCGTTGTAATTGGAGAGATTGATGAGAGCGCACGTAAGATCGGCGAGATTAACAGCATCGTCGATGGCATTGCTTTCCAGACCAATATCCTGGCGCTGAATGCTGCCGTTGAAGCGGCCCGGGCTGGCGAACAGGGGCGCGGTTTTGCGGTAGTGGCAGGTGAAGTCCGCAATCTTGCCCAGCGCAGCGCTAACGCGGCTAAAGAGATCTCTCAGCTGATCGCCGAGTCGTCAGGTCGCGTCAGCAAAGGCGTTGAGCTGGTCAATGAGACGGGGGTCATGATGAAACAGGTCATCGAGGCCGTATCGCATGTCCATCTGGTGATCAACGATATGGTTCAGGCCCTGGACGAGCAGAATCGGGGAATTAGCCAGGTGAGCACTGCCGTCAATCAAATGGACAGTACGACCCAGCAGAATGCTTCTCTGGTTCAGCAAATCTCTGCGGCTGCCCTCTCGCTGGACGAACAGGCTAAGTCGCTGGAGAAAACGCTGGCGTTCTTTAATTCATAACAAAAAGGCACCCGGAAACGGGTGCCTTTTTGGATTACAGCCCTTTCAGCAGCTTGTCGACAAATTCCGGTACGACCGTACTTGCCAGGCCATAGTGCTTCTCTTCAAACTCGCTTCCCACCTGGCTTGGCTCCAGGTTCAGTTCGACCGTATGCGCGCCATGCAGCCGCGCCTCGTGAACAAACCCCGCTGCCGGGTAGACATGGCCTGACGTGCCAATAGCGATAAACACATCTGCCATCGCCAACGCACTGTAGATCTCATCCATCCCCAGCGGCATCTCACCAAACCAGACCACATGCGGACGCAGCCGCGCGGGGAACTGACAGCAGTGGCATTTATCCTCTGGCAGCACGTCCTCTTTCCAGTCCAGCACCTGACCGCTCCAGGCACAGCGAACTTTCAGCAGCTCACCGTGCATATGGATGATGTTGTGGTTACCGGCCCGCTCATGCAGGTTGTCGATATTCTGCGTAATCAGCAGAAAGCGATCGCCCAGCGCCTCTTCCAGCTTCGCCAGCGCCAGATGCGCCGCGTTCGGCGCAATCTCTGGCTGCTGAAGCTGGCGACGGCGGGCGTTGTAAAACGCCTGCACGAGATCCGGGTCGCGGGCAAAGCCTTCCGGCGTGGCCACATCCTCCACGCGGTGCTCTTCCCACAGCCCGTCCGCCGCGCGGAAGGTTCGAATTCCTGACTCGGCGGAGATCCCCGCGCCAGTCAGCACCACCACTCTGGGTTTATCCATCGCTTCTGGCATCATTCTGTCTCTGAAAAAGATCCGCTGGCGCAAGCGCTCACGTAAGCGGCGTTTGTTTTTGCGAAAACGGCTGAGTCGACCCTGGCGACGCGACAGCATAGAAACCTCGTAAACTAATCGGTGAGATGAAGGAATGCGGCTCCGCGCATGCCTCCTGCGTCCCCGTGTCGCGCGCGTTCAATACGCGGCACGCGGGCAACCGGCAATAAATGTCGGGGCAAACGCCCGGACAACCGTTCCGTAATCGCGGTAAAGTTTGAAAGCCCTCCCCCGATCACCAGCAGGTCCGGGTCGACGATGGTGAGAATGTTTCCCAGACACACCGCCAGCAGATCCAGATAGCGCTCAACGTGCTCACGCGCCTGCGCATCCCCTTGCTCCCACAGGGTAATGATTTGAGGAGCTTCAAGTTTCTGATGATAGAAGTGTTCGTAAAGCCATGCAAACCCGCGGCCTGACAGGTAGTTCTCAATACAGCCGTGCTGACCGCAGCCGCAACGGGTCAGCGGGAAATCACGCCCCACCACATCAAGCGCATCCACCGGCAGACGGATATGGCCGAACTCGCCTGTGATGTAGCTGCGCCCGGTGATGGGCTTACCGTTGAAAATGATCCCACCACCAACGCCGGTGCCGAGGATCAGCCCCATCACCAGGGGATACTGTGTAAATTCTTCGTCCCAGGCTTCCGAGAGCGCAAAGCAGTTGGCATCATTGTCTAAACGCACGTCGCGTTCAAGGAGAGCAGAGAGATCGGCGCGCAGCGGTTTACCGCTGGCGGCAGGCACGTTGGCCGCGTAAAGCGTACCGTCGTCGGTTTCGGGCATGCCCGGAATACCAATGCCGACGCTGCCTTTCACGCCGAAACGTTCATCCGCCTGCGCCACCAGCGCGGCAATGGCGGTTAAAAATTCGTCGTAGCTTTTGCGCGGCGTGGGAACGCGGGTTTCCCACTGCAGTTTGAGATCTTTATCAAACACGCCGAGCGCAATCTTGGTGCCGCCAATATCAAATCCATAATACATAATGCATTCCTCTTTCTGACATAGCGGCCTCAAAACCGCTACATCATGACGTAATTACTGGCCACTTAGTACCCTCGCCGGATCAATTCGGCTTGCGCGACGCGCCGGATACCAGCTTGCCAGCAGACTCAGTAAAAGTGCTGTCACCAGCACATAAAAAACGTCCAGCCAGTGCAGTTCAGACGGCAGGAAGTCAATAAAATAGATATCACCCGACAGGAACTGGTGACCAATAAGTTTTTCAATGCCGTTGATAATCGGCGTAAGTTGCAGAGAAACCACCACACCAATCACCACGCCGCACAGGCTACCGAATAGCCCCGCCAGCAAACCGTACCAGACAAAGATGGCGCGGATAAGACCGTCTTTTGCGCCTAAGGTGCGCAGCACAGCAATATCGCCACTCTTGTCTTTGACCGCCATCACCAGCGTCGAGACAATGTTAAAGCACGCGACACCAATCACCAGCACCATCGCCAGGTACATAATGGCGCGGATCATCTGGATATCACGGTACATATACCCGTAAGTGCCGATCCAGCTTTTGATGTAGACATAGTTATTGGTCACACCGCCTGCGTCACGTACCAGTTTGTTGGCGTTAAAGACGTCGTTAACCTTAATGGCAATGCCCGTCACGCTGTCGCCCATATCGAGATACTGACGCGCATCTTCCATCGGCACCATCGCAAAGCTGTGGTCTAGCTGGCCGCTCAGCTGAAGAATACCGGTGACATGAAGACGCACGCGTTTAGGCTGCTGCAGTTTGTGGTCGGCACTGGCGTTCGGGATCATGATTGACACCCAGTCGCCCTGCTTCACTTTCAGAGCATCGGCAACGCCTTTACCCATGATGATCTGCTGCTCACCGGCCTTAAAGTTCGCCCATGCGCCGTTCTGTACATACTTCGGCAGTGCGCTCAGACGCTCCTCCTGCGCCGGGTTTACCCCTTTTACCTGAATGGCGCGCAGGTTTACCCCGCTCTCCACCAGCCCGGTAAAGTTAATGTAGGGGGCGGCGGCGGCAATGCCCGGCACTTTTTCCACTTTGGTCAGGGCATCGCTCCAGTTGTTCCACGGTTGGTTAACCGGCTCGATCTCCCCGTGCGGTACCACCGCCAGAATGCGGTTGTTGAGTTCGCGCTCAAAGCCGTTCATGGCGCTCAGCCCCACAATCAGCACGGCGACACCCAGCGCAATGCCCACGGTGGAAATCACCGAAATAAGCGATACCATGCCACCGCGACGGCGACCGCGGCTAAAACGTAGCCCAATGAGTAACGATAACGGTGAAGCCATTACTCCGCTCCCATCAGGGTCAGCTCGGCGTTCAGATGACCGTCACGCATCTCAAGCTGGCGTCCCATGCGTTTTGCCAGCTGCAGGTCGTGGGTCACCACCAGAAATGCGGTGCCCTGCGAGGCGTTCAGCTCGCCCAGAAGCTGGAAAATACTGTCCGCATTGCGCGCGTCCAGGTTACCGGTAGGCTCATCCGCCAGCACCAGACGCGGGTTGTTGACCAGCGCACGGGCAATCGCCACGCGCTGGCGCTCGCCGCCGGAAAGCTCAGAGGGACGATGGTTACCGCGATGGCCCAGCCCTACCGCTTTCAGCATGTCGCTGGCGCGGGCGTTAATTTCTGCCGGTTTCTTTTTGCCAATCAGCAGCGGCATCGCCACGTTTTCCAGCGCCGTGAAGTCCGGCAGCAGGTGATGGAACTGGTAGATAAAACCGAGCTCACGGTTACGTAACTCGGCCTTCGCCGCTGAGGACATTTTGCTCATCGGCTTGCCGGAGAAAATCACGTCTCCGCTGGTTGGGGTATCCAGCCCGCCCAGCAGGTGTAATAAGGTACTTTTGCCGGAACCAGAGCTACCGACAATCGCCATCATCTCGCCTTCTCCCACGCTAAAGCTCACATTGTGCAGCACGTCAGTCTGCACAGTGCCTTCCTGATAGCGTTTGGACAGGTTGTCGCATTGCAACAGGATCTTATTCATAACGTAAAGCCTCAGCGGGTTGAGTGGCGGCAGCGCGCCAGGAAGGATAAAGCGTAGAAAGCAGCGCAATCGCCATCGCGGCCAGCGCAATTCCGATCACCTGCAGCGGCTCAATCGCCACAGGCAGCGCCGCACCATCGAGCAACGCACCGATGATCGGCATTAAGTTGTTAAGCTGGCTGGCAAGCAGTGCACCCAGCACTGCCCCAAGCAGCGCGCCGATAATCCCGGCGCTAGCACCCTGTACCATAAAGACCGCCATGATCTGGCGCGGCGTGAGTCCCTGGGTTTGCAGAATAGCGACTTCACCCTGTTTCTCCATCACCATCAGTCCCAGTGAGGTAATGATGTTAAACGCGGCAACGGCCACGATCAGGCTCAGCAGCAGCCCCATCATATTTTTTTCCATGCGTACGGCCTGGAACAGTTCGCCTTTACGCTCACGCCAGTCCTGCCATTTGGTCCCTTCCGGCAGTTTTTGCTGGCTGAGGGTATCAACTTTCAACGGTGCGTCGAGCCACAGGCGCCAGCCGGTAATATTCCCTGCCGGGTAGCGCATCAGGCGCGAAGCGTCCTGGATATTAACCAGCATCTGGTAACCATCGACTTCGCTGTTGGCGGCAAAGGTACCAATCACGTTGAACAGGCGCTGGCTTGGCAAGCGCCCCATTGGCGTGAACTGGCTGGCAGACGGCACCATCACACGCAGCTGATCGCCGCGGTTGACGCCAAGCTGCCCGGCAAGCTGTTCGCCCAGAATCACGTTGTATTTACCCGCTTCCAGATCGGTCTGTTTTACGTTAACCAGATACGGCGTCAGCGGATCGTTTTGCGCCGGGTCAATCCCGAGCATCACGCCGACCGCCACGCTGCGGGCGCTTTGCAGCACCACATCGCCTGTGGTTAACGGCGCAACGCGCGTGACACCCTGTAACTTCGCTGCGCTTTCCGGCAGCTGTTGCGGGTTAACCGAACCGTTGGTTGATGAGAGAACGGCCTGCGGCATCAGCCCCAGGATGTTGTTTTGCAGCTCGCGTTCAAAGCCATTCATGACGGACAGTACCGTCACCAGAGCCATCACGCCAAGCGTAATGCCAATAGTCGAAAGCCAGGAGACAAAGCGACCGAAGCGGTCCGCGGCGCGCCCACGCATGTAACGTAAGCCTATGAAGAGTGCGACAGGTTGGTACATGAAATCCGTCTGTTTGCTGATAGCAGACCCACGAGTATATAAGCGAATCCGTTAAGCGTAAATGACTGAAACAGTAAGCTTTGGTAATCATTTTTCCGAAAAATTCAGATAAATCAGAGTGCTATTGTCTGAATACTCGCCTTGCATCCTCCACCTTTTCCGAAAAAGCTCCTGATACAGACTGTTACCCGTTACATCCAGGCGTCGTTTAACAACAATTGCTCGTTCGTTTATGGCAATAAGGTAGTGGCGAACAATGAAGCAAAAAGCATTATGGATTAACCAGATAAAAGGGCTGTGTATCTGCCTGGTGGTTATTTATCATTCGGTTATCACGTTTTATCCGCATCTGATCGGGCTGCAACACCCGCTCTCCGGCCTTCTCGCCAAATGCTGGGTCTATTTTAACCTCTATCTCGCTCCGTTCCGAATGCCGGTCTTCTTCTTTATCTCCGGCTATCTGATCCGTCGTTATATTGCTGAGGTGGACTGGCGAACCAGTCTCGACAAACGGATCTGGAGCATTGTCTGGGTCCTGGCGCTGTGGGGCATCCTGCAATGGCAGGCGCTGACCCATATGAATGCCTGGTTGGCACCCGAGCGTGAACTCGCCACATCATCGAATGCGGCCTACGCCGACTCGCTCTCAGGATTTGTGCTGGGGATGCTCACCGCCAGCACCAGCCTCTGGTATCTGTATGCTCTGGTGGTGTACTTCACGCTGTGTAAACTGCTGAGCCGATGGAAGCTGCCGGTACTGGGGCTGCTGGCGCTGGCAAGTATCGCGATCAACTTCCTGCCGCTACCGTGGTGGGGGATGAACAGCGTGGTACGCAACATGATCTACTACAGCCTCGGGGCGTGGTATGGCGCAGAGCTGATGGCGTGGATGAAAAGCGTCAACCTTCGCCGACTCTGGCTGGCAACTGGCGCTTTCGCCGCCGTCTCCGTGGTGCTGTGGTTTGCTAACGTCCCGCTACTGCTCTCTGTGTTGTCGATTGTGTTGATCATGAAGCTTTTTTATAACCTTGAGCAGCGTTATGCCGTGCATCCTGACAACTTGCTGAACGTGATTGGCTCAAACACGATCGCGATTTATACCACCCACCGCATCTTAATCGAGGCCTTTAGCCTGTTCCTGATTGGCGAGATGAATAGTGCCTTGTGGCCGGTCTGGGCGGAGTTGGGTCTGCTTCTGATCTACCCGTTTGCCAGCCTGCTTATCTGTACACTTGCCGGGCTCGGGGTGCGTAAACTCTCCACCGCGCTGTTCGGGGACGTTTTCTTCTCCCCTCCGTCAACGCTGAGCCTGTCGCCATCCTCCCGTTGATGGCACTCTTCGCCCCTGCTGGGGCGAATTTTCCCCCTGTGCGGTTCTGGTTTGCTTATACAAAACGATCGAGGATAATAAAGACATTGCGTATCAGTGATATGCCCCAATACTGTTGGTATATCCATAAGAGACTCTGACATAGCCATGCCTGAACACTATCGTTATTCCTTGCCTGTCAAAGCGGGTGACCAGCGCCAGCTGGGTGAACTCACGGGCGCGGCGTGCGCCACGCTGGTAGCGGAAATCGCTGAGCGTCATCCTGGCCCGGTAATTCTGGTTGCCCCGGACATGCAAAACGCCCTGCGTCTGCACGACGAAATTCGCCAGTTCACCGATAGCCTGGTGTTCAGCCTGGCCGACTGGGAAACGCTGCCCTATGACAGCTTCTCCCCACATCAGGAAATCATCTCCTCGCGTTTGTCGACGCTGTATCAACTCCCGACCATGCAGCGTGGTGTACTGATTGTACCGGTGAATACCCTGATGCAGCGCGTCTGTCCGCACAGCTATCTGCACGGTCACGCGCTGGTGATGAAAAAAGGTCAGCGCCTGTCCCGCGACACCCTGCGCGTGCAGCTGGACAGCGCCGGATATCGCCATGTTGATCAGGTGATGGAACACGGAGAATACGCCACGCGCGGTGCGTTACTCGATCTCTATCCAATGGGGAGTGACCAACCGTATCGCCTGGACTTTTTCGATGATGAAATCGACAGCCTGCGCGTGTTTGACGCTGACACGCAGCGTACGCTGGAAGAAGTGGAATCTATCAATTTACTGCCCGCCCACGAGTTCCCGACGGACAAAACCGCTATCGAACTGTTCCGCAGCCAGTGGCGCGATAAATTCGACGTCAAACGCGATGCCGAACATATTTATCAGCAGGTCAGCAAAGGTACGCTGCCCGCAGGTATTGAGTACTGGCAACCGCTGTTCTTCAATGAACCCCTGCCTCCGCTGTTTAGCTACTTCCCGGCAAATACGCTGATTGTTAACACCGGAGATATCGACGCCAGCGCCAGCCGCTTTGAAAACGAAACCCGCGCCCGCTTTGAAAGCCGCGGCGTTGACCCGATGCGCCCGCTGTTGCCCCCGGAGGCGCTCTGGCTGCGAACCGATGAACTCAACGCCGAGCTGAAGCGTTGGCCGCGTATGCAGCTTAAAACCGATTCGCTTGCCGCCAAAGCCGCCAATACCAACCTCGCGTTTCAGACGTTGCCAGATCTGGCCGTTCAGGCGCAGCAGAAATCACCGCTGGATAATCTGCGGAAGTTTCTGGAATCCTTTACCGGCCCGGTGGTGTTCTCGGTTGAAAGTGAAGGCCGTCGCGAAGCACTCGGGGAGCTGCTGGGGCGCATTAAAGTGGCGCCGAAGCGTATCCTGCGTCTGAGCGAAACCACCGGAAACGGTCGTTATCTGATGATTGGCGCCGCCGAACATGGGTTTATTGATACGCTCAATAACCTGGCGCTGATTTGTGAAAGCGACCTGCTGGGTGAGCGCGTCGCACGTCGCCGTCAGGACAGCCGTCGTACCATCAACCCGGACACGCTGATTCGCAACCTGGCCGAGCTACACCCGGGCCAGCCGATTGTTCACCTGGAGCATGGCGTCGGGCGTTACCAGGGAATGACCACGCTAGAAGCAGGCGGTATCAAAGGTGAATACCTGATGCTGACCTACGCGAACGACGCCAAACTGTATGTTCCGGTCTCTTCCCTGCATCTGATCAGCCGCTACGCGGGTGGCGCAGAAGAGAATGCGCCATTGCATAAGCTGGGTGGCGATGCCTGGGCACGCGCGCGCCAGAAAGCAGCGGAAAAAGTGCGTGACGTGGCGGCTGAGCTGCTGGATATCTATGCACAACGCGCGGCCAAAGAGGGCTTCGCCTTTAAACATGATAAAGAACAGTATCAACTGTTCTGCGACAGCTTCCCGTTTGAAACCACGCCAGATCAGGCCCAGGCCATTAACGCCGTGCTGAGCGACATGTGTCAGCCACTGGCAATGGACCGCTTAGTCTGTGGCGACGTAGGCTTCGGCAAAACCGAAGTGGCGATGCGCGCCGCCTTCCTTGCGGTTGAAAACAACAAGCAGGTAGCGGTGCTGGTGCCAACCACCCTGCTCGCTCAGCAGCACTTCGACAACTTCCGCGACCGCTTCGCCAACTGGCCGGTACGCATCGAGATGCTCTCGCGTTTTCGCAGCACCAAAGAACAGACGCAGATCCTCGAACAGGCAAGTGAAGGCAAGATCGATATTCTGATCGGCACCCACAAGCTGCTGCAAAGCGACGTGAAGTGGAAAGACCTGGGGCTGCTGATCGTCGATGAAGAGCACCGCTTCGGGGTGCGTCATAAAGAGCGCATCAAAGCGATGCGTGCCGATGTCGATATCCTCACTCTGACCGCAACGCCAATCCCGCGAACCCTGAACATGGCGATGAGCGGCATGCGCGACCTGTCGATTATTGCCACCCCACCGGCGCGTCGTCTGGCGGTGAAAACCTTTGTCCGCGAGTACGATAATCTGGTGGTACGTGAAGCGATTCTGCGTGAAGTGCTGCGTGGGGGACAGGTCTATTACCTCTACAACGATGTAGAAAATATCCAGAAAGCGGCGGACAGGCTGGCGGAGCTGGTACCGGAAGCGCGCATTGCTATCGGTCACGGGCAGATGCGCGAGCGCGAGCTGGAAAGGGTGATGAACGACTTCCACCACCAGCGCTTTAACGTCCTGGTGTGTACCACCATCATTGAAACCGGGATCGATATTCCGACGGCGAATACCATCATCATCGAACGAGCCGATCACTTTGGTCTGGCGCAACTCCACCAGCTGCGCGGCCGCGTCGGGCGTTCACACCATCAGGCCTACGCCTGGTTGTTAACGCCGCATCCGAAAGCGATGACCACCGATGCCCAAAAGCGTCTGGAAGCGATCGCCTCCCTGGAAGATCTTGGCGCAGGCTTTGCGCTGGCAACACACGACCTGGAGATCCGTGGTGCCGGTGAACTGCTGGGTGAAGACCAGAGCGGCTCCATGGAGACCATCGGCTTCTCCCTGTATATGGAATTGCTGGAAAACGCGGTCGATGCCCTGAAGGCCGGACGCGAGCCGTCGCTGGAAGATCTCACCAGCCAGCAGACCGAGGTTGAATTGCGTATGCCTTCCCTGCTGCCGGATGATTTCATTCCGGATGTAAATACCCGGCTGTCGTTCTATAAACGCATCGCCAGTGCGAAGAGTGAGAACGAACTGGAAGAGATTAAGGTTGAGCTGATCGACCGCTTCGGCCTGCTGCCAGACCCTGCGAGAAATCTGCTGGATATCGCACGCCTGCGTCAGCAGGCACAGAAGCTCGGTATTCGGAAGCTCGAAGGGAATGAAAAAGGTGGCGTGATTGAATTTGCCGAGAAGAACCACGTCAACCCGATGTGGCTGATCGGTCTGCTGCAAAAGCAGCCGCAACATTTCCGTCTTGATGGTCCAACGCGCCTGAAATTTACCCAGGAGCTAACGGAACGCAAAACCCGCATGGATTGGGTGCGTCACTTTATGCGTCAACTGGAAGAGAACGCGATCGCTTAACCCATTCTCCCCCTCTAGCGGGGGGAGAATTTACAAACACTTTGCACTTCACCCGATCTTCCCGACACACCCATTCGCCATAATTATCATTAACGCCTTATAAAACAATAACCTTAATATTTATATGGACTATGGTAATGATGACCTCTTCGCGTTTTACTCGCTGGATAACATTGTTTGCGCTGGCAGCCACCGTCGCGGTTGCGCTTCCTGCCCGTGCAAACACCTGGCCACTTCCACCACCGGGCAGCAAGGTCGTGGGGGAAAACCGCTTTCATGTGGTTGAAAACAATGGTGGCTCACTGGAAGCGATTGCTAAAAAATATAACGTCGGTTTTCTGGCGCTTCTTCAGGCGAACCCTGGCGTGGACCCTTATGTACCGCGTGCGGGCAGCGTACTCACCATCCCGTTGCAAACAATCCTGCCGGACGCCCCGCGCGAGGGGATCGTCATAAATCTGGCAGAGTTACGTCTCTACTATTACCCACCGGGTAAGAATGAAGTTACTGTCTACCCTATCGGTATTGGTCAGTTGGGCGGTGATACCCTGACGCCAACGATGGTTACCACAGTATCAGATAAGCGCGCTAACCCAACCTGGACACCCACGGCTAATATTCGTGCCCGTTATAAAGCACAGGGCATCGACCTTCCGGTTGTTGTCCCGGCAGGACCTGACAACCCAATGGGTCACCACGCGATTCGCCTGGCGGCTTACGGTGGTGTCTATCTGTTGCATGGAACGAATGCAGACTTTGGCATCGGCATGCGCGTCAGCTCCGGCTGTATTCGTCTGCGTGATGACGATATCAAGACGCTTTTCAACGTCATCACACCGGGAACCAAGGTGAATATTATCAATACGCCGATTAAAGTCACGGAAGAGCCGGGTGGCGTGCGACTGGTAGAAGTTCACCAGCCATTATCGAAAAACATCGGCGATGACCCGCAGACATTGCCCATTAACCTGAATGCCGCAATGGTAAGTTTTAAAACGAATACCAGCACCGATGGCGTAGTCATGGAGCGCGCAATGGAGGCCCGGTCGGGAATGCCAACCGATGTCACCCGACATCACAACGTCGCTTCACAGGCGATGTAAACGCACAGATAAGAAAAACGCCCTGCTCATGCAGGGCGTTTTTTTATTGCAGTGGCATAAATGAGGGTTCAGCCGGGCTTATTTGTAGATAACAGCAGTGCCGTGCAGCGTGTTAGGACCGGTAACAGAGGTGATGCGGTAAGATTTTGCACCCATCTCTTGTGCTTTTTGCGCCAGCTGATCTTCCAGGGAGCCCAGGTTAGTACCGGCAGACGCAGAGATAGTGCCAACTTTATGCTGATCTACAGGGGTGGATTGCACCTGTACAGCTGCAAAGCTTGCGAATGAAAGTGAACTCAGGACTGCAGCAGCGATGAGGGTTTTTACGTTTTTCATGATGTTTACCTTTAGCAGATGAATTTGGAGGTCGTTAATCATTTAGTTAACGATCGATAGGTAAATAATAAATGTGATCCAGGTCACGCGTCAACATAATTTTATAACAAGCATTAACTTATTTTTAAAGTCGTTATTTTTCATACGCATATGATTAATTTATTTTTAAGCATTCTGCACTGGTGGTGGGTTGCGTTTATTTTTATAATGGTCATTCACCAAACCAACAGAGGACCAACGGCAAATGACAACCGATGTCACGAGTTGTGCGAAGAAAAGCCGTGGCCGACCAAAAGTGTTTGACAGGGATGCAGCGCTTGATAAGGCCATGACTCTCTTCTGGCAACATGGGTATGAAGCAACTTCGCTTTCCGATCTGGTAGAAGCTACCGGAGCCAAAGCGCCGACGCTGTATGCCGAATTTACCAATAAAGAGGGGCTGTTCAGGGCAGTGCTGGACAGATACATTTCGCGCTTTGCAGCGAAGCACGAAGCCCAACTTTTTTGTGAAGAGAAAAGCGTTGAACAGGCGCTACGGGACTTTTTCACTACCGTCGCCACTTGCTTCACCAGTAAAGATACGCCTGCGGGCTGCTTTATGATTAACACCTCTGCCACCCTTGCGGCGTCCTCTAAAGAGATCGCTAAAACGGTGAAGTCGCGTCATGCCATGCAGGAGGAGACGCTAAGTGCGTTTCTGGCACAGCGTCAGCAGCGTGGTGAAATTCCCGCGCATTGCAATCCACAGATACTGGCGCAATACCTGAGCTGTATTTTGCAGGGGATGTCGATAAGCGCACGTGAAGGCGCAACGCTGGAAAAACTGCAGAGTATTACCGACACCACCCTACGACTGTGGCCTGAACTACTCAAAATCTGAAGCAAAAAAAAAGCTCCTCAGCCTGAGCGCATGAGGAGCTAAATTCAGAGAACATCTTTTTTACACTTTGTTATTCAGAACCAGCTGACCATTTCCATCCAGTGGAATTTGTGTGCCAGGATCTTTATCCATGCGGATTTTGCCCTGCTGATCGCCAATTTTGTACGTCACGTCATAACCCAGCATTTTTTCCGACTTGTCATAGACGGTTTTGCAGCGTTGCTGAGTCGTAGTGTAGGTATCATTATCCTGCATCGCGCCCTGCACCTGGTTACCGGCATAGCCGCCGCCCAGCGCGCCGACCACGGTCGCCACATCTTTACCCCGACCACCACCAAACTGGTGACCAATTACGCCCCCCGCTACCGCACCCAGAACAGAACCGGCAATGCGGTTTTCATCCTGTACCGGACGACGGTGCGTAACGGAGACGTTGCGGCACTCCTGACGAGGGGTTTTCACGGTTTCTTTAATCGGTGTAGCAGAAACCACCTGTGCATACTGCGGGCCGCGATCTAATACGTTGAGACTGGCAACGGCAGCCACACCTAACGCAGCCGCGACGCCAATCCCTATACCCGCCAACATTGATTTATTCACGGGACTTCCTCCTTTGTTGCTATTGGTAACAATTTTGCAATGGAGACAAGGCTTCGCCAATAAGATAAAGGATCAAAAAAGGGGCGTTGAGAGGAGATATATTGTATTTAGGAGAACTCTTAAGCACTCAATCTATGATGAGCAGCATGATATGCTAAAAACTCCCTCCGGAGGACCCGGAGGGAGTGAAAGATTAGTGCAGCTTAAGACGCGGACGGATCACACGGTTGATTCTGCCCACCAGCATCATCAGCCCGGTTTTGAAGTAGCCGTGCAGCGCAATCTGGTGCATACGGTACAGGGAGATATACACGAAGCGGGCAATGCGCCCTTCTACCATCATTGAGCCACGCATCAGGTTGCCCATCAGGCTGCCGACGGTAGAGAAGTTTGACAGCGATACCAGAGAACCGTGGTCTTTATAGACATAGCCTTTCAATGGCTTGCCTTTGTACTGCGCCAGAATGTTGTGCAGCACCAGGCTTGCCATCTGGTGAGCAGCCTGGGCGCGCGGCGGCACGAATCCACCTTCAGGACGCGCGCAGGAAGCACAGTCACCGATAGCAAAAATTTCAGGATCACGTGTAGTTTGCAGCGTCGGCTCCGTCACCAGCTGGTTAATGCGGTTCGTTTCCAGGCCGCCGATATCTTTCATAAAGTCAGGTGCTTTGATACCCGCTGCCCAGACCATCAGATCCGCTTTGATGTATTCGCCGTCCTTGGTGTGCAAGCCACCTTCGTCTGCGCTGGTCACCATCGTCTGCGTCAGCACCCGCACGCCCAGTTTGGTGAGCTCATTGTGCGCCGCACCGGAAATACGTGGCGGCAGCGCAGGCAGAATGCGCTCACCGGCTTCAACCAGCGTGACGTTCAGCGCTTCGTTGGTTAACCCTTTGTAACCGTAGCTGTGCAGCTGTTTCACCGCATTGTGCAGTTCCGCAGACAGCTCTACGCCCGTCGCACCACCGCCGACAATGGCGATATTAACTTTACCGTTCGCACCCAAATTGCTGGTGTACTTCAGGAACAGGTTCAGCATTTCCTGATGGAAACGACGCGCCTGGTGCGGGTTATCGAGGAAGATACAGTGCTCTTTCACGCCTGGCGTGTTGAAGTCGTTGGAGGTACTGCCCAGCGCCATGACCAGCGTGTCATACGCCAGTTTACGCTCAGGAACCAGCAGCTCCCCTTTTTCATCGCGCAGCTCTGCCAGGGTGATGGTTTTGCTTTCACGGTTGATATCCACCACCGAGCCCAGCTGGAACTGGAAATGATGGTTGCGCGCGTGCGCCAGATAGCTGAGCGCATCCACACCCTCATCCAGAGAACCGGTTGCCACTTCGTGCAGCAACGGTTTCCACAGGTGGCTGTGGTTACGATCTACCAGCGTAATTTTGGCTTTTTTACCGCGACCCAGCTTCTTGCCCAGCTGTGTAGCCAGCTCCAGCCCGCCAGCACCACCGCCTACAATCACTATCTTTTTCAATGGCGTAGTCAACGTGACCCCCTCAAATTATTAACCAATTGTTAATTAAAAGTTATAAAAATAACCCTTAATTAACAACAGGTTACAGTACTGAAACCATTCAGGTGCATTGAGAATACCACGTCAGGCGCATTGGTCATACCAAAATTGATATGCATCAAGTTTTGATGGCTTAAAAGTAGACAATTCTAGTCAAAAAGAAAGCCCGGTACGCTTTCGCGGCCGGGCTTTGGTGCCTGCGGATGAGAGGTTAACCCAGCGTTTTAAACGCTTTGATACGCTGCAGGTGCGGTGAGATGTTTTTGAATTTGTGCGTCTGTTCTTCGTCCCAGACAATTTCATAGTAATGATGCAGCAGTTCAGCAGCCCGATGGCTGTTGAGCGCCTCATCTTTACGTGAAAGGATCACCAGACAGCGGTCGCGGTTTTTCTCACGAAAATTGCTGACGCACTTGGTCGCAATATCGACGTACTCTTCCGGACGGTCAATTTTGCCTTCCATATTCTCGTTCGGGAAAAGGTTAGGATTGAACACCACCTGGCGGATGTCGCACAGGAAGCCAATGCGTTCCGCCCAGTAGCCGCCCAGTCCTACACCGCAAATCAACGGACGGTCATCGACGTTGAGCTGCAACATCTTGTCCACTTCTTTGAGAAGATGTTGCATGTCATGCTTCGGATGGCGCGTGCTGTAACTGATCAGCCGAACATCCGGATCAATAAACTGCAGTTGCAACACCTTCTCATGATTACCAGGGCTGTTTGAGTCAAAACCGTGTAAATAGATGATCATTGTCTTCTCACCACGCTACGCCTTCCGGGAGGGTTTACAGGCTGGCTTTATGTGCCTGCCAGCGCTCATTCAGGTCTTCAAGCCGGGCGTTGACCGCCTTCCAGCGGGCCGAATCCATCAACTCCTGACGGCTAAATGAACCTTTATGATACAATTGTGTAACACGCTGTGCATTGATCGGCGACAGGTTATCCAGCACGCTAACGGCACCTTTACGATTATTGCAGACCAGGATCATATCGCAACCTGCATCCAGCGACGCCTGACCGCGTTCCGCATAGCTGCCCATAATCGCGGCCCCTTCCATCGACAAGTCGTCTGAGAAAATCACGCCATTGAACCCCAACTCCTCACGCAGAACGGTTTTCAGCCAGTGCGAAGAGCCGCTGGCAGGACGCGGGTCGACGTCGCTGTAAATCACGTGCGCTGGCATAATGGCGTCCAGCTTGTTATCGGTGATAAGCGAGCGGAACACCGACATATCTTTGGCTCGAATTTCCGCTTCCGGGCGCGGATCGCGCGGAGTTTCTTTGTGCGAGTCCGCGGTCACTGCACCGTGGCCCGGGAAGTGTTTCCCGGTGGTTTTCATTCCCGCATCGTGCATGCCGTCGATAAACCGGGTCGCCATCGCCAGCGCAATACGTGGATCTTCATGATATGAGCGTTCACCAATGGCAGCGCTGATATGTCCCACGTCCAGAACCGGGGCAAAACTAATGTCGATATCCATGGCAATCATTTCACTGGCCATCAGCCAGCCAGCTTCCTGCGCCAGTTTTCCCCCCTCATCTGTACCCAGCAGCGCAGCAAAAGACTGGGCTGCTGGCAGACGGGTAAAACCTTCGCGAAAACGCTGCACGCGTCCACCTTCCTGATCGACGGCCACCACCAGATGATTGCGCGATGCGTCGCGGATCTGGCGCACCAGTTCACGCAGCTGTGCCGGATCGTGATAGTTGCGGGTAAACAGGATCAGACCACCCACCTGCGGATGCGCCAGAATCTCACGCTCTTCCGCATCCAGTTCAAACCCTTCTACATCCAACATGACTGGACCCACACCAACCTCTCTTATCCTTTAGTTTGTAACTGACGCCAGGCATCGTCTGCCAGCGCAATAAATTGTTTGTCTCTGGACTGCTGCAAACGCATTTCAAACCAGCCAGCCATCAGCATCACGACCCAAGGTCGCCACCGCCTGACCTGACGCGCAAGCGCTTCAACATCAAAATGTGCCATCCTGGCGTAGTCTCGGACGAGGTTTTGCCGCGCGGCTTCACTCTCTGTCCAGACTGCCGCCAGCTCAAGCGCCACATCGCCGTCTCCGGCATATTCCCAGTCGATAAGCCTGGCTCCTGCTGACGTATGAACAATGTTCCCAATATGAACATCCATATGCAACGGAGAGAGCCGCATCGGCTGTGGCTCACCCGCTTTACGCAGCCGTTTAAGATGAGCAAGCCACATTGGGGTACGTCTGTCTGGCAGGGCTTGCTGCCAGTAGTGCTCAAGCAATGGAAGCAGTGCGATTCGCCACCCCAGACGCGGCTGCTGGTGCAAATGATACAACATAGACGCAAGCACAGGGGTGTCCGGGAGCTCGCTTTTGACCTTCCCCGCCAGATACGCAACAGCCATCCAGCCCTGCCGGAAAAAACAGGGTTTAGGCACAAGATCCGACGGAAGACGCTTCAGGGCGCGAAACTGACGACGAAAATGGGAAGCAGGTGCGAAAGGATCATGGTTCTGCCGCAATACCAACCGTTGTTCGTCTCGCTCTATAATGCAACTCGCGCCGCCAAGCCCGGAATGGGCCTGCGGCGCGATAAGGCGATACTGGGGAAAATAACGCGTCAGGATCTCTTCACGCGTAAATTCACTGCTGCGTAACGGCACCTTTACCTGACCAGATAATTTCGCCTGTCTGAACCAGCATCAATTGCATCTGCAGAGCTGGCGTATTCACATTCCCGGTGGCGTTAGAGTACAACACGTACTGTGCACCTACGTTACGGGCAATACCGATCGCCTTGCTACGGGTACCGAGACTATCCTGTGGTGACAGGCCCAGTTGCTGTTTAGCCACCGCGAGCTGCTGAGCCGAGACCAGCGTAAACTTACCGTTGTTTGCCAGAGCATTGCGCAGCGTCTCTGTCGCTTCACCCGCGTTCAGTGAACCATTGGTACGGTTGTTCACGCTATCCACCAGCAACACACTGCCTGCCGTCACGCCTTGAGCCTGCAGCATTTTTCCCACCATCGGCTGCATCGCACCGTTCCAGTCATAATGACGCACGCGTGGCGCTGGTTGTGACGTCTGATCCGGATGTTCAATCGGGCCCGGCTGCGACGGGATTGACGGTACAGACGGCACGGTTGGCTCCGGCTGCGTGGGTTGTGTCGGCTGCTCAGTCCCGGGTTTAGCTTCTTCCACAGGCGCAGGCTGCTCTGTACGGGTCACACACCCTGCGAGGAATAAAGCAAAAGCTGTCACGAGCGCATAACGGCTCATATTTTTAATCAAGGTTCACCCCTTACAGATAAAGATAAAGTCTCACCTTATGTGCACCCAGATAGTTGGCGCTGCCATAGAGCGTTACCGACGACCTTGCCGGAATCGTGACGCTGCGCGGCGCCTCCAGCGGGTGCATTTCAAGACCTCTTACGTCATACCAGAAAAAACGGTAATGAACCGTCACAGGCTCATGTCTTTCATTAAAGAGCGTAGAGGAAGCAGAAGAGTTGATTTCACTGATGGTCAACGCAGGTTGTTGCGCCGTAATGCCCGCAGCAAGCACAGAAGATTCCATCACCAGCGTCTGTTCATCACTCACGGGGATCGCCGGACGCGAGCTGCACCCCGCAATCATCACCATCAGTATCAGCGCTGCAATACGCCCTTTAAGCATGTCAAAGACCTTTATGTGCCAGCATCGGTCCCAGAGGACGTCCACCCAGCAGATGCATGTGAATATGATAAACTTCCTGGCCGCCATGACGATTACAGTTCATGATCAGGCGGTAGCCGTCTTCAGCAATCCCTTCCTGTTCAGCAATTTTCGCGGCCACCGTCAGCATACGACCTAACGCCAGTTCGTGCTCGGCTTTTACGTCGTTTACGGTTGGAATCAGAATATTAGGAATGATGAGGATGTGAGTCGGTGCCTGAGGGGAAATGTCCCGGAAAGCCGTCACCAGTTCATCCTGATAGACGATATCCGAAGGAATTTCGCGACGGATAATTTTACTGAAAATCGTTTCTTCAGCCATGACCTTTTCCTTTTGTGTTTAGTCTGACGTGGTGCATCCGCTGTTAACACACTCTCTCAACGATCGTGTGACATAACGCAAGAGTATGAGCGAGTTTCTCCTGTCCTTTCAACCTTCTCCCCCGATTTCTTTCCCGAATGTTCATCTGCTGTATGAAGAGTGACCGCTTGCGCGCCTTAGAGACGTTTTTTAAGACATATTCCGCACCAATAAAAAAGGCAGCCATTCGGCTGCCTTAGTCTCCCCTGGTCACAACTTAGTGGCCGCGGATGTACTCATCCATTTCGGTTTTCAGGTTATCGGATTTAGTACCGAAGATTGCCTGAACACCAGAACCAGCCACAACAACACCTGCTGCACCCAGTTTTTTCAGGCCAGGCTGGTCTACTTTCGCGACGTCGGCAACGCTCACACGCAGACGGGTGATGCACGCGTCCAGGTTAGTGATGTTCTCTTTACCGCCGAACGCGGCAACCAGTGCCGGAGCCATTTCGCTGGTTACACCTGCTTTGCTGTCTTCTGTTGCATCTTCACGACCTGGAGTTTTCAGGTCCAGTGCTTTGATCAGCACACGGAAGATGGTGTAGTAAACAACGGCATAGCACGCACCAACGATTGGGAACAGCCACAGTTTGCTGCTGTTACCGGACAGAACGATGAAGTCGATCAGGCCGTGAGAGAAGGAAGTACCGTCACGCATACCCAGCAGGATACAGATTGGGAACGCCAGACCCGCCAGAATCGCGTGGATAACGTACAGGATCGGTGCAACGAACATGAAGGAGAACTCGATCGGCTCGGTGATACCGGTCAGGAACGAGGTCAACGCTGCGGAGATCATGATACCACCCACTTTTGCACGGTTCTCTGGCTTAGCAGAGTGCCAGATAGCAATCGCGGCAGCTGGCAGACCGTACATTTTGAACAGGAAGCCACCTGACAGTTTACCTGCAGTTGGGTCACCCGCCATGTAGCGTGGGATATCACCGTGGAATACCTGGCCTGCCGCGTTGGTGTATTCACCAATCTGCATCTGGAAAGGTACGTTCCAGATGTGGTGCAGACCGAATGGTACCAGGCAGCGTTCAACGAAGCCGTAGATACCGAACGCAACAACTGGGTTCTGGTAGGCCGCCCACTGAGAGAATGCCTGAATCGCGGAACCAATTGGTGGCCAGATGAAGGACAAGATCACACCAGTGAAAATCGCTGCCAGACCAGAGATGATCGGAACGAAACGCTTGCCCGCGAAGAAGCCCAGATACTCAGGCAGCTTGATGCGATAGAAGCGGTTAAACATATAGGCCGCAATCGCACCGGAGATGATACCGCCCAGAACACCGGTATCAGCCAGGTGTTTCGCAGCGATCTCTTCTGCAGGTAAGTGCAGAACCAGTGGTGCAACCACAGCCATGGTTTTCACCATGATGCCGTAGGCCACAACTGCTGCCAGCGCAGAAACGCCGTCGTTATTAGTGAAGCCCAGAGCCACACCGATCGCGAAGATCAGAGGCATGTTAGCAAAGACAGAACCGCCTGCTTCGGCCATCACATGGGATACTACGGCTGGCAGCCAGCTGAAGTTTGCAGAACCGACACCCAGCAGGATACCTGCGATAGGCAGTACGGATACTGGCAGCATCAGCGATTTACCGACCTTTTGCAGGTTAGCAAATGCATTCTTAAACATAATTGAGAGTGCTCCTGAGTATTTGTGCTTTTTTTTACGCTTTCACGCATTGGCCCGGGGGGAGTACCGTGCCGTGGACGGGACATCTAAGCGCCCTTTATTTATTACACAGAGTAAAATAATTCCCTCTGGGTTTGTTTGACGGCTATCACGTTTCAGCTTAAGGCGGTCGAAAAACTTTCAGTTATTTACAAAAAGCATGTCTGGATGTGTCTAAAAACACCCTCACCGCCCCAAATGAGGCGGTGAACTTTACTCGTTTTATTTATTAATTACGAGCCTAAAAAAAACAGGTGTATCAAACAGATTGCAGGCGGGCGGGGTCGATATGGAACAGCGTAGAGAAGTTTTCGGTCGTGACGCGGGCCAGCTCTTCAATACTGACACCTTTAAGCACGGCCATGTACTCAGCTACATCTCTCGTCATGGCTGGCTGGTTCTCTTTACCGCGATGCGGTACCGGTGCCAGATAAGGAGAGTCTGTTTCCACCAGAATGCGATCGAGCGGAACATAACGCGCAGCATCACGGAGCTGCTCTGCATTACGGAACGTCACGATCCCAGAAAACGAAATATAAAACCCCAAATCAAGCAGTTTGCCCGCCGTTTCTCTGTCTTCTGTGAAACAGTGTAGTACGCCACCACAATCCGTCACGTTTTCTTCCCGGAGGATCGCCAGCGTATCGGCACGCGCATCGCGGGTATGAACAATGACCGGCTTGTTAAGTTCGCGGCCAATGCGGATATGATGGCGGAAGGACTCCTGCTGGCGAGATTTAGTTTCAGGTGTGTAGAAATAGTCCAGCCCTGTCTCACCCATCGCGACAACACCCTCTTCCGCCGCCAGACGACGTAAGTCCTCAACGTCGTACGCCTCGTCCTGATTCAACGGATGCACGCCACAGGAGAACACCACGTTATCGCGAACGCCCACCAACTCGCGCATGGAGCGGTAGCCCGGCAGCGTGGTTGCTACCGCAAGACAGAATTTCACATCGCGGGCGGCGGCTTTCGCCAGCACGTCATCGACGTTTTTATGCAGAGATTGATAATCCAGGCCATCAAGATGGCAGTGTGAGTCGACTAAAAACATAATGTCTCTCTCAGAGATGGGAAACAGGCGGTGTGATGCCTGGTTGCAGGTAATGTTCAATACGCAGTAACTGGTCGGTCAGTAACAGCTCGCGATTAAGACCAGTGACTGTCAAAAGCTGTTCACGGCTCTGGCAAACCTCATGAAGGATAGCGTGCAGAACCGTACCTGAGAGGCGGTTTGCCAGTGTGTTCACCAGCGGCCACACATCCAGGTTGGTCAGCAGCATTGCACCTTGCTGGATCTTGAGTGCATCCAGAAGTAAGGAGGCCAGCCAGTGCAGACGTTCAACGGCCTGATCGCTATTCAGTGCAGGCAGCAAACTTAGCCAGTCATGGCTGTTGAGTGAAGAGTCGACTGCCTTACAGAGCGTCTCTCGCTGCGACCAGACATCAGGTTGCAGCAGTGCCAGAGCTGCAGCAGGCGCACCGCTGCTCAGACGCAATGCGGCCAGCGCACCATTTTGTGACGTTGTCACCTCTCGCTCCAGCCAGCTTAACGCCCACGATTCCTGAGGCACTGCAAGGTGATGAAGCCGACAACGACTGCGCAGCGTCGCCAGTAATCGTCCCGGGTCACGGCAAGAGAGGAAGAACCACGTTTTTTCCGGCGGCTCTTCCAGGGTTTTCAAGAGTGCGTTCGCTGCCGCCTCAGTAAGCAGTGTGGCGTCTTTAAGCCAGACCACTTTTGCGCCGCCCAGTCGCGCGTGTTCGTACAATTTTTCACTGACTTCACGCACGGCATCAATACCCAGCGTGTTTTTGCCCTTCTCAGGCTCAAGCGTGTAGTAGTCAGGATGCGTGCCCGCCTGCATCAGCTGACAGCCACGGCATTTACCACAGCTCTTGTGCCCTTCCGGTTGCTGGCACATCAGAAAACGGGTGATGGCATAAATCAACGCATCATCCCCCATCCCTGGCAACGCCTGAATCAGTAACGCATGATGCCCCCGACCCGCCTGATAGCTGCTGATCAGCTGTTCAAAGTGTGGGCGCAACCATGGATACCATTTCATGCCTGCTGCTCCCGAAGCCACTGCGTCACGGTTTGCTGAATAGAGCGGGTAACCTCTTCCAGAGATTGGGTCGCATCAATAGTGCGAATAGAACTATCCTGCGCTGCCAGCTCCAGATAACGCGCACGAGTGCGGTTAAAGAAGTCGAGAGATTCCTGCTCAATACGGTCCAGTTCACCGCGCGCACGGGCACGTTTCAGCCCCACTTCCGGGGTCACATCCAGATAGAGCGTCAAATCGGGACGAAAATCACCGAGCACGGCATTACGCAGCGTGGCCAGCATCGTCTGGTCAATACCACGCCCCCCCCCCTGATACGCCTGAGTAGACAGATCGTGACGGTCGCCGATTACCCACTTGCCAGCGGCCAGCGCGGGTTTGATTACCGTCTCAACCAACTGTACGCGCGCAGCGTAAAACATCAAAACTTCAGCTTTGTCCGTGATAACTTCATCGCCAACGGATTTAATATCCAGCACCAGGCTACGCAGCTTTTCAGCCAGCTGCGTGCCGCCCGGCTCGCGGGTAAAGACCATGTCCGCAACGCCGAGCGCGTTGAGTGTATCAACCACCACGTTGCGAGCGGTGGTTTTACCCGCCCCTTCGAGTCCCTCAATGACAATGTATTTACTGCGCATTTTTTTCCTTAAGTGCCTTCAGATAGTCCTGAACAGAGCGATTATGGCTGGCAAGGTTGGTGTTAAAGGTATGCCCCCCTTTTCCATCAGCCACAAAATAGAGATACGGTGTTTTAGCCGGATGTGCGGCCGCACGCAGAGAAGCTTCACTTGGTGTGGCAATCGGGCCTGGCGGTAACCCGCTAATCACGTAGGTATTATACGCCGTTGGCGTCTCAAGATCTTTTCTCGAGATCTTACCCGCATAACTCTCTCCCATGCCGTAGATGACAGTAGGGTCGGTTTGCAGACGCATACCGATGCGCAGACGGTTGATAAACACCGATGCAACCCGATCGCGCTCGGTCGCGACGGCCGTCTCTTTCTCTATGATTGAGGCCATCGTGACAAACTGGTTTTGATCTTTATATGGCAGCCCTTCCATTCGCCCTTCCCAGGCGGAATCCACCGCGGTGACCATTTTTTTATGTGCCCGCTTCAAAATCGCCACATCGGTGGTGCCTGCCGTGTACATCCAGGTGTCTGGCCAGAACCAGCCTTCCACCCATTCCGGGTGTTCAAACTTCAGCGCGTCAGCCACCGTCTGATAGCTATCGTCTTTTAACGTATGTTTGATATACGGCGCGTCACGCAGCTGTTTGAGATAATCGCTCAGGCGCATCCCTTCCACAAAACGCAGCGGGAATTGAGCCTCTTTACCGCTTTCCAGCAGTTGCAGCATGTCTCTGACGGTCATGCCAGGTGTAAAACGATAGGTACCGGCTTTGAAGTGCGACAGCTCAGGTTCGATACGCAATAGCCACTGGAAGACACGCGGACGGTTAATGATTTTATCGCTGTAAAGCTGTTCACCCAGCGCCAGCCGTCCGGTTCCTGCTTTAAGGGTAAATATTGTCTCTTCTTTGATCAGAAGCTTGCTGTCCGCCAGCTGACGAACCTTCCACACTCCGACTCCGCCAGCAATAGCCAGCACAACAACCAGGAGCAGGATAAAGCGCAACATTTTCTTCATGACGTTCTGGTTTGCTCACATAACGGGGCTAAAAAATGATACAGCTCGCGCGATGACCAGCGATGTTGGCCGCAGGCGCGAACAGGTACAACTGGCATTAACGCATTACAGACAACGACCTCTTCTGCTGTTATCAGCGCATTCTCAGCTGCGTTAACTTCGACAACGCGAAAACCAGAGTGTGCCAGTTGCTGTAGACAAAACTGGCGCATAATGCCATTTACGCCAGCCTGATCAAGCTTCGGCGTAAAGACATCGCTGCCCTGCCGCCAGAATAAATTAGCCGCACAGCATTCAGTAATGAACCCTTCGCTGTCAAGGACCAGGGCCTCGTCTGCGTCTGACTGGTCAAGATGAGCGCGGATCAAGACCTGCTCAAGACGGTTAAGGTGTTTTATTCCGGCAAGCGCAGGGTTTCGTCCAAGACGTACCGGGCTTAATTCAAGCGTGATACCGTCATGACGCCAACGTTCATAATGTGAAGGATATGCAGAAACGGAGAGGATCCGCACCGGATGCTGGCAGCTCGCGCCACTGTAACCCCGGCCACCACTACCACGGCTGATGATCACTTTCAGCACGCCGCTGGAATGCCCTTTTGCCCGTTGAGCCATCTCGCCGGCAAGTGTGTCCCAGTCCGTGAAAGGGATCAGCAGTTTTTCACAGGCACCCCGCAATCGTCGGATATGCTCTGCAAGTAAACAGACATCGCCATGATGAATGCGCGCCGTGGTGAAGCAGCCGTCACCAAACTGAGTCGCCCTGTCGCTTGCAGGCAGCGTGTCCTGCTCAAGGCCATTGATTAGAAACATACTGGTTCCTTATGCGTGGTCGTACAGTCTGGCAAGGTGAATAACATCGGACAAGGGGATAAAACCGAATAAAAAAGGTCCGACAAGCGGACCTTTTTATCGCCATCAGGCAGTCAGGCTCAGACCTTTTTAAAAATCAGGGAACCATTCGTACCACCAAAGCCGAAGGAGTTACACAGGGTGTACTCCATGCCACTGACCTGGCGCGCTTCGTGAGGAACGAAGTCCAGATCGCAACCTTCATCCGGGTTATCCAGGTTGATGGTTGGCGGAACGGCCTGATCGCGCAGGGCAAGAATGGAGTAGATAGATTCTACTGCACCCGCCGCGCCCAACAGGTGGCCGGTCATGGATTTCGTGGAGCTCACCAGTACGCGGCTGGCAGACTCGCCGAAGATAGACTTAACAGCCTGAGCTTCCGCTTTATCGCCTGCTGGCGTAGAAGTACCGTGCGCGTTTACGTAGCCAATTTGTGCCGGGGTAATACCCGCGTCGCGAATCGCGTTCTCCATAGCCAGCGCAGCACCTGCGCCGTTCTCTGGAGGCGACGTCATGTGGTAAGCATCGCTACTCATACCAAAGCCAACGACTTCAGCATAAATTTTCGCGCCACGTTTTTTAGCATGTTCGTACTCTTCCAGCACGAGCATACCCGCACCATCACCCAGTACGAAACCATCACGGTCTTTATCCCACGGACGGCTTGCCGCCTGAGGATTATCGTTGCGGGTAGACAGCGCACGCGCGGCACCGAAACCACCAACACCCAGCGGGGTACTGGCTTTTTCAGCACCACCCGCAACCATAGCATCTGCATCGCCGTACGCAATGATACGCGCGGCCTGGCCGATGTTATGCACGCCGGACGTACATGCGGTCGCGATAGAAATGCTTGGCCCACGCAGGCCAAACATGATGGTCAGATGACCCGCCACCATGTTAACAATCGTGGACGGAACAAAGAACGGGCTGATCTTACGCGGGCCACCATTCATCAGAGATGTATGGTTTTCCTCAATCAGGCCAAGACCGCCAATTCCGGAGCCAATAGCGGCACCGATACGGGTTGCGTTCTCTTCCGTAATTTCAAGACCAGAATCCTGCATGGCCTGAACGCCAGCGACAATTCCATATTGAATGAAGGCATCCATCTTGCGCTGTTCTTTACGCGAGATGATCTCTTCACAGTTAAAATCCTTTACTAAGCCAGCAAATTTCGTTGCATAGGCGCTAGTATCGAAATGGTCGATTAGGCTGATGCCGCTCTGACCGGCAAGGAGAGCTTTCCAGGTGGACTCTACGGTATTGCCGACAGGAGACAACATGCCAAGTCCGGTCACAACTACACGACGCTTAGACACGTTTGTCCTCCAGGGAGGGATAAAAAAGGGATTCGTGGGACAAAAAAGATAAAACTCAGGCGGTCGAATGACCGCCTGGAGATGTTCACTTACGCCTGGTGACCGTTGATGTAATCAATGGCAGCCTGAACGGTGGTGATTTTCTCAGCTTCTTCGTCCGGAATCTCAGTATCAAACTCTTCTTCCAGAGCCATTACCAGCTCAACGGTGTCAAGAGAATCTGCGCCCAGGTCTTCAACGAAGGAAGCGGAGTTCACAACTTCTTCCTGCTTAACGCCCAGCTGTTCGCCGATAATTTTCTTAACGCGTTCTTCGATAGTGCTCATACTCTTAAATTTCCTATCAAAACTCGCTTTCGCGATGGTTTTCGTAGTGTATAAAATGTTGAAAAATTTGCAACTAAATCCCGGCAGTTCTTACCACGATTTTACGTTATTTTGAGGCCAATCCCTACAATAACGCAAATATTTTTCATCGTGATTAAACCATATACATCCCGCCGTTGACGTGGAGGGTCTCACCAGTGATGTAACCCGCTTCGTCAGAGGCTAAAAATGCAACCGCACTGGCAATTTCTTTAGGGTCACCTAAGCGACCTGCAGGAACTGCTGCCAGTGTACCCGCACGCTGTTCTTCAGTCAGCGCACGCGTCATGTCCGTTTCAATAAAGCCCGGAGCAACAACGTTCACAGTAATACCGCGAGACGCGACTTCACGCGCCAGCGACTTACTGAAACCAATCAGACCTGCTTTCGCCGCAGCGTAGTTAGCCTGACCAGCATTTCCCATGGTACCAACCACAGAACCGACAGTGATAATACGACCATGACGCTTTTTCATCATAGCGCGCATTACCGCTTTTGACAGACGGAATACAGATGACAGGTTGGTTTCGATAATATCGTTCCACTCGTCGTCTTTCATTCGCATTAACAGGTTATCACGAGTGATCCCGGCATTGTTTACCAGAATATCCACTTCGCCGAACTCTGCGCGAATATTTTCCAGAACAGATTCGATGGATGCAGGTTCAGTCACATTCAGTACCAGACCTTTACCGTTTGCACCCAGATATTCGCTGATGGCCTGAGCGCCATTCTCGCTGGTTGCTGTACCAATCACTTTCGCGCCGCGCGCAACCAGTGTTTCAGCAATTGCACGCCCGATACCGCGGCTTGCACCCGTCACCAGGGCGATTTTTCCTTCAAAACTCATGGTATTCCTCTTTTATTGCGAGAGTGCCGCTGACATCGCTTCTGGCTCGTTAATCGCCGAAGCTGTCAGGGTGTCAACAATACGTTTTGTCAGACCGGTGAGGACTTTACCTGGACCGACTTCATACAGATGCTCAACGCCCTGTGACGCCATAAACTCAACGGTTTTGGTCCACTGTACCGGGCTGTAGAGCTGGCGAATCAACGCGTCACGGATAGCGTCCGGCGCTGTTTCGCATTTCACATCGACGTTATTCACAACGGAAATTGTCGGTGCGTTAAACGTAATTTTTTTCAGCTCAACCGCCAGTTTGTCGGCAGCAGGCTTCATCAGCGCACAGTGTGACGGCACGCTCACTGGCAGTGGCAGAGCACGCTTCGCGCCCGCGGCTTTACAGGCAGCACCCGCACGTTCAACCGCTTCTTTATGACCGGCGATAACCACCTGGCCCGGCGAGTTGAAGTTAACCGGAGAAACGACCTGACCTTCGGCTGATTCTTCACAGGCTTTCGCAATGGCGGCATCATCAAGGCCGATGATGGCAGACATGCCACCCGTGCCTTCTGGTACGGCTTCCTGCATGAATTTACCGCGCAGTTCCACCAGACGTACCGCATCAGCAAACGCGATCACACCGGCACACACCAGCGCAGAGTATTCACCCAGGCTGTGACCCGCGAGCAGCGCTGGCGCTTTACCGCCCTGCTGCTGCCAGACACGCCACAGCGCAACGGATGCAGTCAGCAGCGCTGGCTGAGTCTGCCAGGTTTTGTTCAGTTCTTCAGCCGGCCCCTGTTGAGTCAGTGCCCACAGATCATAACCCAGTGCATCTGAAGCTTCACGGAAAGTCTCTTCAATTACCGGATAGTTTGCTGCCATTTCAGACAACATCCCAACGGTTTGAGATCCCTGGCCCGGGAACACAAAAGCAAATTGCGTCATTTTTTATTCCTTATCCTAGAAACGAACCAGCGCGGAACCCCAGGTGAACCCACCACCGAAGGCTTCAAGCAAGACCAGTTGGCCCCGTTTAATTCGTCCATCACGTACCGCTTCATCAAATGCGCACGGTACCGATGCCGCAGAGGTGTTGCCGTGACGATCCAGCGTCACCACAACGTTATCCATCGACATGCCCAGCTTTTTAGCGGTCGCGCTGATGATTCGCAGGTTCGCCTGATGCGGCACCAGCCAGTCGAGTGCAGTGCGTTCAAGGTTATTGGCTTCCAGCGTCTCGTCAACAATGTGCGCAAGCTCAGTCACCGCTACCTTGAAGACTTCATTACCCGCCATTGTCAGGTAAATGGAGTTATCCGGGTTAACGCGATCGGCGTTAGGCAGCGTCAGCAATTCACCGTAGCTTCCATCGGCATGCAGATGCGTGGAGATGATGCCCGGCTCTTCGGACTGGCCCAGCAGTACCGCACCCGCACCATCACCAAAAATAATGATCGTACCGCGATCGGTTGGATCGCAGGTACGCGCCAGCACGTCAGCGCCAATGACCAGCGCATATTTCACGGCACCGGATTTTACATACTGATCGGCAACGCTCAGGGCATAGGTGAAACCTGCACACGCAGCAGCGACGTCAAACGCCGGACAGCCCTTAATGCCGAGCATGTTTTGCACCTGGCACGCCGCGCTTGGGAAAGCATGCGTGGCTGACGTCGTGGCGACCACGATCAGGCCAATCTCTTCTTTATCGATGCCCGCCATTTCGATAGCACGCTGTGCGGCTTCGTAACCCATGGTGGACACGGTTTCGTCTGGCGCGGCGATACGACGTTCACGGATACCTGTGCGCGTGACAATCCACTCGTCAGACGTATCTACCATTTTTTCCAGATCGGCGTTGGTACGCACTTGTTTTGGCAGGTAGCTGCCGGTACCTAAAATCTTCGTATACATGTACGCTCAGTCACTTTTAGCTAATACAGATTCCAGGCGAGCGGCAATCCGCTGAGGGACTTGTCGCTGCACCGCCTGCACTGCCTGTTCAATCGCGACAGCAAATGCTCGCTGATTGGCGGCGCCATGACTCTTAATCACGATGCCGCGCAATCCTAACAGACAGGCGCCATTATACTGGTCGGGGTTGAGGTGACTGAATCGCCGCGTCAGGCTTTTTTGTAACCAACGCTTCAATAAAATCAACCACCAGGCGCTTTTTTTGCCTTCTCCTTGAGATTTCAGCAGAGAAAGAAACATGCGCACGACCCCTTCCATGGTTTTTAACGTTACGTTTCCGGTGAAACCATCGCACACCAGAACATCCGTTTTACCCGTCAGCAACTCATTGGCTTCGAGATAACCAATATAGTTGATGGAAGGAACCTGTTTGAGCAATTCTGCAGCTTCGCGAATGCTGTCCAGGCCTTTGGTCTCTTCTTCACCAATGTTCAGTAACGCAACACGGGGATTGTTGATCCCGACCACTTCTTCTGCCAGCACCGAACCCATCACGGCAAACTGAGCCAGCATTGTACTATCACAGTCGACATTCGCGCCCAAATCGAGCACCACTGTCTTGCCCTTCTGTTGATGCGGTAATACCGTCACCAGCGCCGGGCGCTCAATACCCTCAATAGGCTTGAGCAACAATTTCGACAGCCCCATCAGCGCACCGGTATTTCCCGCACTGACGCAAGCCTGCGCTCGCCCTTCTTTCACCAGCTCAAGCGCCATCCGCATTGAGCTACCACGGCTATTGCGAATCGCCTGCGAGGGCCGGGCATCACTGGCAATAACTGACTGCGCAGGAATAATCTGCAGACGCGAACGTTGTTCAAAGTCAGCTTTTGCAAGTAATGGCGTGATTGTGTCGGGATTGCCGACTAAAAGAAGTGTGAGTTGCGAATTAGAATTCAGTGCCTGCAATGCTGCAGGCACTGTCACAGAAGGGCCAAAATCTCCCCCCATGACATCTAACGCCAGGGTTAGACGTGTCAAGGTATCGTCGCAGCCTGGTTCGGTAAATTCCCCGTTTGCACGGGGAAATCCTCACTAAGCTTCATCACGCTTGCGCGTGATTACTTAGTGATAACCTTGCGGCCGCGGTAGAAACCGTCAGCGGTGATGTGGTGACGCAGGTGTTTCTCACCAGAAGTCTTGTCTACAGACAGGCTGGTAACTGCAGTCAGCGCGTCATGGGAACGACGCATGCCACGTTTGGAACGGGTTGGTTTATTCTGTTGTACGGCCATGGACCTTACTCCTCAATTACTTACGCTTTAAGCTGGCTAATACGGCAAATGGGTTTGGTTTTTGCGCTTCATCAGGCAGTTCCCCAAAGACCATGTCCGCCTCGGACACTTCACAGTGTTCAGAATCATGCACCGGAACCACTGGCAAGGTGAGGATGATTTCATCTTCAACCAGAGCCAGAAGATCGATTTCACCGAATTCGTTAACCTCAATCGGCTCATACGCTTCCGGGAGTGCTTCAGCCTGTTCGTCAGAACGAACCGGACTGAAACAATACGTTGTGTGAACATGCTGTACAAACGGTTTCCCGCAACGCTGACACTCGAGCGTTACCGTTACCTTTGCATCACCGGTTAAAACGGCGAGACGCTGGTTATCGATAGCGAACGACATGGAGCATTCTACATCACTGTCCACACTGACTACGGATTCGGCAATACGCTCGGCCTGATCGGAAGTATAGATACCTTCATAATCGAGGCGTTTTTGAGCCGTACGAACCGGATCAAGAGTCAGGGGTAATTTTACCTTTTGCATAGGGCGCGCATATTAACTTTGTAACGTCATATAGTCAAAGAAAAAGGCAACCTGGGCTGCCTTTTGCCAATTATTCGCACACATTGCGGCCTGTAGTTTAAAATGGCTGGCATCGATACGCTATATCTGGTGATAAAAATATGCCAAATCTCGTACTTGCTTCCACTTCTCCCTACCGCCGAATGCTGCTGGAAAAGCTCGGGATCCCGTTTGAATGTGCTGCACCAGACGTTGATGAGACGCCACAGCCTGGCGAATCACCGCGTCATCTGGTGACGCGTCTTGCTAAGGAGAAAGCACAATCGCTCGCCGCACATTATCCTTCGCATTTGATTATAGGCTCCGATCAGGTTTGCGTGCTTGACGGCGTTATCACCGGGAAACCTCATACCGAAGAGAATGCCATTCAGCAGTTGATGAGCGCACGCGGTAATATCGTCACCTTTTATACGGGCCTGGCGCTGTACAACTCGGCCTCTGGCCATCTGCAAACGGAGTGCGAGCCTTTCGATGTGCACTTCCGCCATCTCAGCGAGCAAGAGATTGTGGATTATGTGCGTCGTGAGCGACCGCTGAACTGTGCGGGGAGCTTTAAAAGTGAAGGATTGGGGATTGCGCTGTTCGACAAACTCGAAGGTCGAGACCCGAACACGCTGGTTGGGTTACCGCTGATTGCCTTGTGTCAGATGTTAAGGCGAGAAGCGTGTAATCCGCTGACGTCGTGATAAAACCATTGCGTCCTGGTGCCCCCCACAGAGAGAGGGCACCAGGCAAAATCAGCCGCGCAGAACCTTCAGACAGCGCTTTAACTGGTCATCCAGCGGTGCTTCAATACGGATGGTTTCGCCCGTATTTGGATGAGTAAACTTCAGCGCTGCCGCATGCAGGAACAGACGAGACAGCCCCGTGCCCGCCAGCTGCTTATCGAACTCCCGATCGCCATAGCGATCATCAAACGCGATAGGATGGCCTGCAAACTGGGTATGCACGCGGATCTGGTGGGTACGACCGGTCACCGGACTGCAGCGCACCAGTGTGGCAAACTCATAGCGCTCTTCGACTTTGAAACGCGTCTCTGACGGTTTCCCTTCCTGGCTCACGCGGACAATACGCTCGCCGCTTTGCAGAATGTTTTTCAGCAATGGCGCCTGCACCACTTTCACATGGGACTGCCACTGACCGCGAACCAGCGCCAGATAATCTTTCTGCATCCCTTTTTCACGCAATTGCTCATGTAAAGAACGTAGTGCAGAGCGTTTTTTCGCCACCAGCAGTACGCCGGACGTGTCACGGTCAAGGCGGTGCACCAGTTCGAGGAAACGCGCCTCCGGACGCAGGGCTCGCAGCCCTTCAATCACGCCGAAGCTCAGACCGCTACCACCATGAACAGCAGTACCTGACGGTTTATTTAGCACCAGAATGTAGTCATCCTCATAAAGGATCACATCGCTCAGGGCCGCGACTTTTTGTAGCTTAGGTGAAACGACCTCTTCTTCACGTTCTGCAACGCGCACTGGCGGAATACGCACTTCATCGCCAGCTTCGAGCTTATACTCAGGTTTCACGCGCTTTTTATTAACCCGCACCTCACCCTTACGCAAGATACGGTAGATCATACTCTTTGGCACACCTTTCAGTTGAGTGCGCAAAAAGTTGTCGATACGTTGCCCCGCTTCATCTTCGGCGATGGCAACCATTTTTACGGCTGGAGTCTCTGTTTTCATGGTTGGCGATTCTAAATATCGTCAGCCATTAGCGCCACTCATTTTTCTATGCTTATATTTACTTTTATCCGGCCTGTCCCCCCGTTTCACGCAACCGATTTGGTGGTTATTAAACCAATCACCATTCAGAAGTGAAGAAACTGTGAGTAACCGGGTGATAATTGGTAAAAGTCATCTTGCTATAACCCGGCGAGCAGTGGAATAATGAATCCGTTTTCCGTGTTTAATCCAGGTTTTGTAAGGATGTTGACGGAATGACCAATTTTGTCTGACCGATCATCCACGCAGCAATGGCGTAAGACGTATTGATCTTTCAGGCAGTTAGCGGGCTGCGGGTTGCAGTACTTCCCGGTATAAGGATTGTTCTCTGGAGAGTTCTACCCAGGCAATTCCCCTGATAATTGCGCTGTGTTTCCGTATGAAATACAGGCAACCGACACTCTGCGCCTCTTAAGCGAGCGACAACCGTGAGGTTGGCGACGTGAATAGACACGAGGCCATCGGTTCATACCCCGGAAAGCGTCACCTTGCCCGCAGCTTTGTCGTCAATGTAAGAATAACGAGTAAGTTACGATGAAAAGAATGTTAATCAACGCAACTCAGCAAGAAGAGTTGCGTGTCGCCCTTGTGGATGGGCAGCGCCTGTACGATCTGGATATCGAAAGTCCTGGACACGAACAGAAAAAAGCGAACATTTACAAAGGTAAAATCACCCGCATTGAACCAAGCCTTGAAGCTGCATTTGTCGATTACGGTGCTGAGCGTCACGGTTTTCTCCCTCTGAAAGAAATCGCCCGCGAATATTTCCCTGCAAACTACAACTCCCATGGCCGTCCAAACATCAAAGATGTTCTGCGTGAAGGTCAGGAAGTTATCGTTCAGATTGATAAAGAAGAGCGTGGCAATAAAGGCGCCGCACTGACTACCTTTATCAGCCTGGCAGGGAGCTATCTGGTTCTGATGCCAAACAACCCGCGCGCGGGTGGTATCTCTCGCCGTATCGAAGGTGATGACCGTACCGAGCTGAAAGAAGCGCTGGCTAGTCTCGAATTGCCTGATGGCATGGGGCTTATCGTGCGTACTGCAGGCGTAGGTAAATCAGCCGAAGCATTGCAGTGGGACCTGAGTTTCCGTCTGAAGCACTGGGAAGCCATCCAGAAAGCAGCGGAAAGCCGCCCTGCTCCATTCCTGATCCACCAGGAAAGCAACGTTATCGTGCGTGCCTTCCGTGATTACCTGCGTCAGGACATCGGTGAGATTCTGATCGATAACCCGAAAGTGCTTGAGCTGGCGCGCCAGCACATTGCCGCATTGGGTCGTCCGGATTTCACCAGCAAAATCAAACTGTACACCGGTGAAATCCCGCTGTTCAGCCACTATCAGATTGAATCCCAGATTGAGTCAGCGTTCCAGCGTGAAGTGCGTCTGCCATCCGGTGGTTCTATCGTTATTGATACCACTGAAGCGCTGACCGCTATCGATATCAACTCCGCGCGTGCAACACGCGGCGGCGACATCGAAGAGACTGCCTTCAATACCAACCTTGAAGCCGCTGATGAAATCGCCCGCCAGCTCCGCCTGCGCGACCTGGGTGGTCTGATTGTTATCGACTTCATCGACATGACCCCGGTTCGTCACCAGCGCGCGGTTGAAAACCGTCTGCGTGAAGCGGTGCGTCAGGACCGTGCGCGCATCCAGATTAGCCATATCTCGCGTTTCGGTTTGCTGGAGATGTCCCGTCAGCGTCTGAGCCCGTCACTGGGTGAATCCAGCCATCACGTCTGCCCGCGCTGCTCCGGCACCGGTACCGTCCGTGATAACGAATCTCTGTCCCTCTCTATCCTGCGTCTGATCGAAGAAGAAGCGCTGAAAGAGAACACCAAAGAGGTTCATGCCATTGTGCCTGTGCCAATTGCGTCCTACCTGCTGAACGAAAAACGTGCAGCGGTTAGTGCCATCGAAGCACGTCAAGGTGGTGTTCGCTGCATTATCGTGCCAAACGATCAGATGGAAACCCCGCACTATCACGTGCTGCGTGTCCGTAAAGGCGAAGAGACAACCACGCTCAGCTACCTGCTGCCGAAGCTGCATGAAGAAGAGATGGCTCTGCCTTCCGATGAAGAGCCTGCCGAGCGCAAATTGCCTGAGCAACCTGCGTTAGCCACCTTTATCATGCCTGAAGCACCACCTGAAACGGCGCTGGAAAAACCTGCTGCAAAACCTGCGGCACAGAAATCAGCAGCCACAGTGGAAAAAACCCAACCGGATCAACCAGGTCTTCTGAGCCGCTTCTTTGGCGCGTTGAAGAAAATGTTTGCCGGCGAGGAAGCTCAACCAGAGCAACCGAAAGAAGAGCCTAAAGCGACCAAGCCTGAGCGTCAGCAGGACCGTCGTAAGCGTCAGAACAATCGCCGCGATCGTAATGACCGCAACGACCGTAATGACCGCAGCGAGCGTCGTGACAACCGTTCAGACAACGGTGAAGGCCGTGAACAACGCGAAGACAACCGTCGCAACCGTCGCGAGAAACAACAGCAAAATGTTGAAGATCGTGAAATTCGCCAGCAGGCGGGCGATGAGTCTGAGAAGAGCAAACAGCGTGACGACCAGCAGCCACGTCGCGAGCGTAACCGTCGTCGTAACGACGAGAAACGTCAGGCGCAGCAGGAAGTCAAAAACCTGAACCGCGAAGAGCCTGTTGAACAGCAGGACAGTGAGCAGGAAGAACGGACTCAGGTTATGCCGCGTCGCAAGCAGCGCCAGCTTACTCAGAAAGTTCGCTTCGCCACCGAAGCTACCGAAGAGTCAGCCATAGTCGCCGCTGAAACAAGCGAGAGCGCAACCGGTACCCAACTGGCAAAAGTTGACCTGCCTGCTGTGGTAGAAAACACGGTTGAGCAGGATGAAAACGGTGAAAACCGCGATAATGCCGGTATGCCTCGCCGTTCACGTCGTTCTCCACGCCATCTGCGCGTCAGCGGGCAGCGTCGCCGTCGTTATCGTGACGAGCGTTACCCTGCTCAGTCTCCAATGCCATTAGCCGTGGCATGCGCATCACCTGAAATGGCATCCGGTAAAGTCTGGATCCGCTACCCGGTCGCTCGTCCGGAGCAGGTTGTGGAACAACAGGTGGTGACAGAAGAGTTGATTGCGCCAGTCGCAGCAGTGGAAGAAGCCGTAGCTGAAGCAGCCATCGTGGTTGAACCGCAAGCTATTGAGGTTGAAACCCCGCATGCCGTGACGGTAGAAACCACGCATCCGGAAGTGATTGCCACCCCGGTTGATGCTGCACCGCAGCTGATCGCTGAAGAAGATACCGTAGTGGCAGAAGAGGTTGTGGAAGAAGTACAACCTGCAGCTGCTGTTGAAGATTCCGCTGAAATCGTGGCCGAAACCGTCACTGAAAATGTGGTTCAGGATGTTGAGATTGTCGCTGAACCTGTTCGTGCAGCCGAAGAAGTGAAAGCACCTGAGGTGAAACCGGAGCCGGTTGTGTCTGCGCCAGCTTCTGCCCACGTGGCGACAGCTCCTATGACGCGCGCTCCGGCACCTGAGTACGTGCCTGAAACTCCGCGTCACAGTGACTGGGTACGCCCTGCTTTCAACTTCGAAGGCAAAGGCTCAGCAGGTGGTCACAGTGCAACGCATCAGGCGACTGCACCGGCGACTCGCCCGCGCTCTGTCGAGTAACGGCATCAAGTAAAAAGCCGACCTCCGGGTCGGCTTTTTTATTGCTTGTTTACAGGCTTTCTCATTCCGGCAATGTCCGGCATCACCTGCTTCATCATCTCAAGAAAACGACGTAAACGCGCCGGATAGTATCGCGACCAGGGATAAACCAGATGGACTGGCAGAGCCGCAGGTTGCCACTCAGGAAGAAGATGAATCAGGCGCCCTTCCTCAATATCCTCTTTCACCGTCCAGCTGGAGACCATCGCGACACCCAGCCCGGTTAATACCGTATTGCGCGCCACGTACAAACTGTCAGTACTGAGACGCGGCGTAATGGCGATACGCATTGGTTGTGCCGAGCCGTCAAATAACTCTATATGTCGCTGATAAAAGGTACTGATGGCGATCCAGGGAAGTGCCTGCAAATCCTCTGGCGTTTTGACCTCCGGAAAACGCGCCAGCAGTACCGGGGATGCCACGACGGAGCGCGGCACCTCTGCCAGTTGCACTGATACCGTCGCCGGATCGACCTAAGCCCCTACTCGGATCGCGCAATCAATGTTGTCACTCAGGAAATCTACCGACCTGTCATGCAACATCCACTCAACGGACAACTGCGGATAACGATGCAAAAATTCGGTTAATGGCTTCAGAAACTGATCCTGCCCGAAAGCGTGCGGTGCACGCACCCGTAATACCCCCACCGGTTCATCTTCAGCCTGTCCGACTTCATCCTCAAGTGCCAGCCAGCTGTCAATCACGCGCCGGGCGTGTTGATAGCAGCGCTCACCATCGTCAGTAAGTCGGGTCGCATGGGTTGTACGCAGCAGCAAGCGAGCCCCCAGCAGGGTCTCCAGAGACTGCAAACGTCGGCTAACCGTGGCCTGAGTGGTTGAAAGCTGCCTTGCCGCTGCTGATAACGACCCGGTTTCAACGATACGAACAAACGTTCGCATCAATTCCACTCTGTCTAAACGCTCAACTCGTTTCATACACCTCCCTGACATACGTTTAACGTATAAGCGTTTTACCACCGGGCTGGCTACCCTCGCAAGGCAGACTGATAAAAAATAGCCCCACACGACGAATGAGGAACATCTTATGAACACAACGACTTCCCCCCACGCAGCCAGCCGCTGGGTAATTTTCATGCTGGCGCTGGGCGCTGGCTTTAGCGTGGCATCCATCTATTACGCACAGCCCCTTCTTCCGCTAATGGGTGCCGATCTTCATCTGAGCATTGAAGGCATGGGGTTAGTACCAACCTTAACTCAGGCAGGTTATGCGCTCGGCATTCTGTTCCTGCTTCCACTGGGCGATCGTCATGACCGCAGGACGTTAATCCTGATTAAAAGTGCGGCGCTGGCGCTGTTCCTGCTGGGCTGTAGCCTGACCGGGCAACTCCATTCCTTGTTGCTGGCAAGTTTACTTATCGGCATGGCCGCCACCATGGCACAAGATATCGTTCCGGCGGCGGCTATTCTCGCGCCGGAAGGGAAGCTGGGTAAAACCGTGGGTACGGTAATGACGGGGCTACTGATGGGCATCTTGTTGTCGAGAACTGTTAGCGGCGTGGTGGGAGAAGCCTTTGGCTGGCGCGTCATGTACCAACTGGCTGCGGTGAGCATTGCGTTTATCGGGGTGATGATGTGGATTGTACTTCCCCGTTTCGCCATTCACTCCACGCTGAGCTACCCCGCGCTGATGCGTTCTATGGAACATCTGTGGCGTCGTTATCCGGCATTGCGCCGTGCAGCGCTGGCACAGGGTTTTCTCTCGATTGCCTTTAGCGCCTTCTGGTCCACGCTGGCGGTTATGCTTCTGGAGCGTTATCACCTGGGTAGTGCCGTAGCCGGTGGTTTTGGTATTGCGGGTGCAGCAGGTGCATTAGCCGCCCCGCTGGCGGGTGGGCTGGCAGATAAACTGGGAGCCGGAAAAGTCACACAGCTTGGCGCATTACTTGTGACCGTCTCGTTTGCCCTTATGTTCCTGATGCCTGCTTTGGGAATTCACGGGCAGCTGATTCTGATCGCTGTCTCCGCCGTTGGGTTCGATCTGGGTCTGCAGTCCAGTCTGGTGGCCCATCAGAATCTGGTCTACAGCCTTGAACCACAGGCCCGGGGACGCCTTAATGCTCTGCTCTTTACCGTTATCTTTATCGGCATGGCACTGGGTTCCGCCTTAGGCAGTAATATTTACTCGCTGGCAGGCTGGACGGGCGTGGCCGCTCTGGCAACCGTCTGTGGCGTCATTGCGCTGGGGATCCGTCTGGTTGAAAGCGCTCGAGTCGCCTCCACACCAGCAGAAGTTGCATAAAAAAATGCCCAATCCAGAAGGATTGGGCATTAAAACATGCCCAGTTTCAAGACATGTTCCAAGAGGTCAAGATGTTATTTGTTCAGCTGGAACAGAGACATGCCCTGCATATCGCTAAACGCTTTATAAGACGCCTGCAAGGCCGCCTGCTGCATGGTGTAAGAGGAAATTGCCGCATTCCAGTCAACGTCCACAAGATCGCTCATTTGCGAAGTTTGAGAGAGCGAACGGTCATTACTCAGCGTGTTCAGTTTATCCAGTTCGTTAAGCTTGGTACCCAAATCGGCCCGCACGGTTAATACATTATCAAGTGAGTTACGCAACCCCCGGTTTGCAGCATCAATAGCTGCATTCTCCTGATCCACCTTAGTTTGATCGTCACCGACGGGTGTGTTCAACGAGGTGATAGCATTATCCAGTATCTTGAACAAATTCTTTTCCGGCGTTCCACCACCCGGCTCCGGTGTTGCATTGCTGGTAAACGTGGCGAAAACCTCTGTGCCAGTGTGGCTGATCTGCATGTTTCGCGCAGAATCCACCTGCTGGTTAATCGGGGTAGTACCACCGATATAATCGCCGCTGGTTTGGTCAAACGCGACATTATCCGTCTTATAACCTGCGAAGATATATCGTCCATTACCGTCAGTGCTGTTGGCCAGGTTCATAAGCTGATCGCGGATCCCTTGCAGATCCGTCGCCAGCGATGCCCGATCGCTGTCACTTAATGTCCCGTTCCTCGCATAAACAACTTTTTCCTGAGCGCTCTGAATGGCCGTTGTAACCTGAGAAAGGACACTCTCCTCAAGTGATACTTTCTGCGTTGCAAAGGTACGCGCAAGATCGAATTGGCTATTCTGGGCCTGAGCCTGAGACAGAACAATTGCCTGCGACGCCGCGATAGGATCGTCCGACGGACGATTGACGCGCTTTCCGGTGGACATTTGCTCGCCGTAGTTCAGCCACTTGCTTTGAGAGTCGGTGATCCCCCGCATGTTCTGATCGTACATCATCTGGGTGCTAATACGCATTTTTCACCTCAACCTTAGCGAATATTGATAATTGCATCGAAGAGCGTACTGGCAGTTTGTAGAACCTGTGCATTGGCCAGGTAATACTGCTGATAACGCTGCAAATTGCCATACTCTTCGTCGAGGTTTACCCCTGAGATGGACTGCTGCTGCTTAGTTAACTGTGTTTCCACATTCGCTTTCGTCTGGCTGCTCACTTTCAGTGACGCCGTTGAGCTCCCGACGGTACTGACGAGAGAAGCGTATGCATCGTTGAATGTTTTGTTTCCACCCACCACTTTGGCGTTTTGCAGATCAAGCAGTTTTTGACCGTTACGGTTGTCACTCTCACCGCCGTTCTGCACAGATGCCATCGCCAGTTTGGACTCGTCACTGATTGCCAGATCCATGTTCATGATGACGTTGGAAACAGGCTTCACAATGAAACTGTCTTTGGTGTTTGCTGTGCCGCTCACATTGACGTTAAGACCGTCAAACGACAGATTGCCGCTTGCATCCGGGCTCATCGTAAAGCTGGTTTTATCGGAGGTACGGGTGACCGTCCAGTCGGTGCCATTAAATTGCAGTTTATAGTCTGTCGCCTGGACTTGTTTGCTGTCCGTTACAGAAGCTGTAACAACGGCCGAACCGCCATTCTTGCTATTGGACAGAACCGCCGGAGAACCGAAGTCGAACAGCTTACCGCCCGCATCACCATTTGCATCAAAACCGGCTTCATGCTGCGTGTTCATTGCATCGGCAAAGGCCAGTGCCATTTGGTTCAGTGTGTTACGGGCTTTATCCAGATCTTCATTACGGAATGTCAGCAAACCACCTAAAGAGCCGGTCGTAATCATTTTTTCCGGGATCTCAATATTACCCGCAACGTCGTCGACGTAAGCCACGGTCGTACGAGCCGGATCTGCGCTGGACTTAACGGCCGCCAGCTGGTTGGCTTTGCTGCCCTGCACCAGGCTGTAACCGTTGCCGAAAGAGATGTTAAACGTGCCACCATCCTGAACAGAAACTTCCACACCTACGATTTTGTTCAGCTCACTGACGAGCTGATCGCGCTGGTCGAGCAGATCGTTAGGGGATGCACCCGCACCAACACCAGTCAGACGGGAAATCTGATCGTTCAGATTCGCAATCTGTTTGGCGTAGTTGTTGATCTGAGAAACGCTGGTCGAAATTGCAGTATTTACCTGAGAATCCTGATCGCGGAGATACTGATCGTTGGTTTTAAACTGATTGACCAGACCATCTGCTTTTCCCAGCACCGTCTGGCGTGCAGCCGGATCTTCCGCGTTACTTACCAGCGTTTGCAGACTCTTGAAGAAGTCCTGCAACGTCGTAGAGAGCGAGTTGGTCGTATCGGACAGCACATCGTCGATTTTTGACATCTGCTGATAGCGCGTCGTCAGGCCGCTGCTCTGCGTTTGCGCGGCACGCAACTGGTTGGTGATGAAAGCGTCATACTCACGCTGGACACCGGAGACATAAACCCCGTTACCCACCCAGCCACCGCCGGTCAGCGTGCTGTTAGACGCGCCCAGCACCGTGGTCTGGCGGGTGTAACCTGCCACGTTATAGCTTGAAATATTATTACTGACGGTATTGAGTGCCGACTGCGCAGCACTGAGGCCACTCATGGCGCTGTTAATCAAACTGGACATGGGGGTTCCTTTTATACGTTCAGACACGAGTCCTGATGAAGGTTATCGGCAACCTCCACCGGGACTTGAGAACTTTCAGAACAGATTTTCAATATCTGTGCTATAGGCTTTGCTGACCTTCTCGCCCATGGATTTCAGCTGCTGGATCATGCTGGTGAGCTTACGCGCATAGTTCGGATCGGTCGCATAACCTGCATTTTGCAGAGCCTGAGCCCCCTGCTCCGCCGTCGCCGCCTGGGTAACGGCGGTATAACGCGGATTTCGGCTCAGCAGGCCGACATAATCGGACAACGCTTCCAGATAAGAGCTGTAAACGCGGAATTTTGCTTTGACCTTCACCGCCGCACCGTTCTCGTATTCGGTGGTCGTGATCTCCGTGGTTGGTCCCTTCCAGCCGGAAGTCGCCTTCACGCCGAAGATGTTAAAGCTCGGCTCACCGTTCTCCTTGCGGATCTGGCGCTGACCCCAGCCCGACTCCAGCGCGGCCTGTGCCAGAATCAGGTGGTGTGGAACACCGCTCTGTTCACTGGCAAGTCGCGCAGGCAGAGAAAGCTGCGCCAGGAAGTCTTTGCTGTCACCGGAGACGGGTTCATCACCGCCCCCCGTTGTTTTCGGGATCGCCTTACGCACCATCTGCGTCAGCGCCTGGTTCTGATAACTGGTCACCGTTTCCAGGTCGAACTTCATCGGCACTTGCTGCGTCTGCTCTTGCGGCTGAATACCTTGCGCGGCGTCGGTCTGTTTCACAATCATGTCAGCCAGACCGAGACCTTTACCGGCAGTCATCTGCTGCGCAATCTGCTGGTCATACATGCTGGTGTAAAGACGCGTTGAATCGCTGCTGAACATCCCGTCTTTCGGCAGGGTTTCACGCATGCTTTTCAACATCATCTGTACAAACATCCCTTCCACCTGGCGGGCAACCGGGCGGATATTCGCCGCCGGGTCTTTACCTGCTTTGGTTTTCAGTTCGTTGAGCGACTGGGCGTCCCAGGCGGCACTGGTCAACAGTTTGCTATCGGTCAGCATTAGATGATTTCCAGTTTGGCGCGCAGACAGCCCGCGCTTTGCATGGATTGCAGGATGGACATCAGATCCATCGGCGTTGCACCCAGGGCGTTCAGAGCACGCACCACGCTGTTCAGGTTGGCGCTGGAGCGAACGCTCTGCAACGACCCGCCGCTCTGGCGCAGATCAATCTGCGTTTGCGGTGTCACCACCGTCTGGCCACCACCAAATGGCGTATTTGGCTGACTCACGTTCGCGGAGCGGTTCACCGTCACGGAGAGGTTACCCTGCGCCACGGCACAACTGTCCAGAGAAACTTCCCGGTTCATCACCACCGAGCCCGTACGGGAGTTAATGATCACCTTCGCATCCTGCACTGGAACATTCACTTCCATATTCTGGATATCTGCCAGCATGCGCACCTGGTTGCTGCTACCCGTTGAGGTACGGATCTGCACGGTGCGCGCATCCAGTGCCGTTGCATTACCGTAACCGCGGCTGCGGTTGATGGTATCGGCAATTTGCTGCGCCATGGTGAAGTCTTCGTTATTGAGCTGCAGGTTGATGGTGTTGCCTGCGCCAAACTGAGTCGGCAACTCACGCTCAATGATGGCACCGTTAGTGATACGTCCGCCGTTCAACTGGTTCACCTGCACGCTGCTTCCGCCTGCGGATGCACCCGCACCGCCAACCAGAATGTTCCCCTGCGCCAGCGCATAGACCTGGCTGTCAACGCCTTTCAGCGGAGTCATCAGCAGCGTACCGCCACGCAGGCTTTTGGCGTTACCCATTGAGGAGACCACCACGTCAATGGTCTGTCCCTGACGCGCAAACGCCGGGTAGGACGCGGTAACCATAACGGCGGCCACATTTTTCAGCTGCATGTTGGTTCCCGCCGGGACCGTAATACCGAGCTGGGAAAGCATGTTGTTTAAACTCTGAGTGGTGAAAGGCGTCTGGGTAGTCTGGTCACCCGTGCCATCCAGACCGACCACCAGGCCATAGCCAATCAGGGAGTTTTCGCGTACGCCCTGAACGCTGGTGAGATCGCGAATACGGTCAGCCTGGGCAAACGTTGCCACCAGCGCCAGCGCCACGGCGAAGATCGATTTAAACATGGGTCACCTCGCTTACATCGGCGATAAATTAAGGAAGAAGCGCTGCAGCCAACCCATATTTTGCGCTTCGTTGATGTAGCCGTTACCGACGTACTCAATGCGCGCATCCGCCACCTGGGTGGACGGAACGGTGTTGGTGCCGCTGATCGTGCGAGGGTTAACCACGCCCGAGAAACGAATGAATTCAGTGCCCTGGTTGATGGCGATCTGTTTTTCACCCACAACGTGCAAGTTGCCGTTAACCAGAACCTGGTCAACCGTGACCGTCAGCGTGCCGCTGAAGGTGTTGCTGGCGTTCGCGCCGCCTTTACCGTTAAAGGTATTGCCGCCGGACGCGTTCACATCAGCACGCGCGTTGCCGAACAACCCTTCGAGATAGCGTGGCACGGTATCGAAGCCAAAATTAGTTTTGCCATCGCGGCTGGCGTTCGCCGACGAGCTCTTGCTCGCGCTGACGTTTTCCTGCAGCACAATGGTCAATGTATCGCCGACGTTACGCGGGCGGCGATCTTCAAACAGCGGCTGATAGCCGTAATTAATCGGCTGCGCGGTCTGGAAAATGGAGCCGTTTACCACTGGCGCGGGGCCAGGAACGGGTTGGGCAGTCGTCGCACCCTGGACCAAAGGTTTAGACGGGATCCAGGCACACCCGCTGAGGGTGACAGCCAGAACAGTCAGTATCGGATAACGAAACGCCGCGTTTTTTTGCATTGCCTTCATCTTCGAAAACAGGGAGCCGGCGCGGCGTTTACCGCACCGGGCTACACCTTAGAGTTGCGTCAGTTTCTGCAGCATCTGGTCGGTCGTCGACACTGCTTTACTGTTAATTTCATACGCGCGCTGGACCTGGATCATATTCACCAGCTCTTCCGCCACGTTCACGTTGGAGGTTTCAACATAGCCCTGATACAGCAGGCCCGCGCCGTTCAGGCCCGGGGTGCTCTCATTTGGCGTACCGGAGGATTGCGTCTCGGTGTAGAGGTTCTCACCAATGCTTTCCAGACCAGTATCGTTCATGAAGGTGGTCAGGTTGAGCTGCCCGACCTGAACCGGCGCGGCCTGTCCCTGCTGGGTCACGCTGACCACACCGTCACGTCCGATGGTGATGCTCAGGGCGTTCGCCGGGATGGTAATCGCAGGCTGAACCTGGAAGCCGCCCGCCGTGACCAGCTGGCCGTTCTGATCGACCTGGAACGAACCGTCGCGGGTATAGGCAGAGGTACCGTCAGGCAGCTGCACCTGGAAGAAGCCTTGGCCTTTGATCGCCACGTCTTTACTGTTGTTGGTCTGAGACAGGTTGCCCTGGCTGTGCAGACGCTCGGTGGCTACCGGACGAACGCCGGTACCGATCTGCAAACCCGACGGCAGCGTCGTCTGTTCAGAAGACTGTGCACCCGGCTGGCGGATGGTTTGATAAAGCAAATCTTCGAAAACGGCGCGCTGACGCTTGAAACCATTGGTGCTCACGTTTGCCAGGTTGTTGGCAATCACGTCCATATTGGTTTGCTGGGCGTCCAGGCCAGTTTTCGCGATCCATAAAGAACTGATCATAAGGAGTCCTGTTAACTCATAGCCAGAAGTTGGTTAGCCTTGCCCGCGTTTTCATCCACGCTGCTGATGATCTTCATCTGCATTTCAAAACGACGGGCGCTGGCAATCATGTCGCTCATGGCGGCTACCGGCTTAACGTTGCTGCCTTCCAGAACGCCGGACATCACGCGGATGCTCGGATCGGCCTGTAACGTGGCACCACGCGTCGCCTGAGCCGCCTGGGTCAGACGGAACATGCCGTCATCGCCGCGCTGCACCTCTTTGCCTTCCGCCTTAACCAGCTTCAGACGACCAACGGGCGCAACGGTATTGGCCGGATCGCCCGGGTTCAGCGCCGAAATGGTGCCGTCCGCGGCGATAGTCAGCTCCGAGCCTTCCGGCACGGTCAGCGGACCCGCTTCCCCCATCACCGGATGACCCTGAATCGTCAGTTGGCCCGTCGCGCTCACCTGGATATTGCCGTTACGGGTATAGCCTTCGCTGCCGTCTGCCGTTTGCACCGCCAGCCAGCCGTCCTGCTGCAGGGCAACATCCAGCGGGCGTGACGTGTAATCCATCTGCCCTGGCGTCATATCTGCGCCAGGGGTAGATGCCGTGACCAGCGTACGTGTTGGCAGAGACAGTCCTTCTACCGGCACCGCGCGCAGCGCATTAAGCTGGGCACGAAAACCCGGTGTCGAGGCGTTTGCCAGGTTGCTGGCCGTAACGGCTTGCTGGTTGAGCGTCTGACTTGCCGCGCCCATCGCGGTATATATTGCGTGATCCATTGCGCTTTCCCGTTAGCCGCTTAACGCAGGTTAACCAGCGTGTTGAGGATCTGGTCCTGGGTTTTGATGGTCTGCGCGTTCGACTGATAGTTACGCTGCGCGACGATCATGTTCACCAGTTCTTTACTCATATCCACGTTGGAGGCTTCCAGCGCGCCGTTGGTCAGCTTGCCGAAGTTACCGGTACCCGCGGTACCCAGCAGCGCCACGCCGGAGGACTGGCTGGCAGACCAGACGTTATCACCTTCCGATTTCAGACCTTCGTTGTTGGCAAAGTTTGCCAGTACGATCTGACCCAGAACCTGAGACTGTTCGTTAGAGTAACTACCCACCACGGTGCCATCGTCGTTGATCTGGTAGCTCACCAGGTCGCCAGGCTTGTAGCCGTTCTGATTGGTTGCCACCACGCTGTTCGCACCGGTGTTCTGCTGCATGGAGTTCTGGAAGCTCAGGGAGAAAGTCGCCGCCGTCGCACCGCTGACAGAACCGGTGGTGATGTTGATTGCAGGGGTTGCGTTTGGCGTTGCGCTCAGCACACCCGCAGCGTCGTAGTTATAGACACCCGCCAGGTTACCGTTCGCATCAAAGTTCATCTGCGCCGCTTTCGCTGCTGTAGAACCCGCAACGCTGCCGTCCTGAGTGTAAAGATCCCATTTATTGTTGGCTGTCTTAACGTAGTAGACATACATGTTATGGGCGTTACCCTGGCTGTCGAAGACGGTCACGGTCCCTTTTTTGTTGTAGGTATCCGGGTTAGTCGCATCGAACGGGGCAGTTTGAACAGGATCGGTTGAGTTTAGGTTGATCTGCTGCGTCGCGGTGGTGGTCGATTTCGCCGCCATCAGGGTATTCGGGATAGTAATCGCCTGTGGGTTCGCACCGGTCTGAACGGTTGGCGGCGTACCCGCTACCGGGTAGCCCGTCAGCTGCATGCCCTGCATGTTAACCAGCGTGCGGTTTTCGTCCAGCTTGAACTGGCCGTTACGGCTGTAGAACACAGAGCCGTTGGAATCAACCATACGGAAGAAACCGTTCTGGCTGATGGCGACGTCCAGACCACGACCGGTGTTGGTGGTGGTGCCGTCGGTAAAGTCCTGAGTGATGCCCGCAACTTTGACGCCCAGGCCGACTTTGGAACCGGCAAACATGTCTGCAAAGGAAGCAGAACCGGATTTAAAACCATAGGTCGCGGAGTTGGCGATGTTGTTGCCAATGACGTCCAGGTTGGTGGCCGCAGCATTCAGGCCGCTGACCGCTTGAGAAAAGGCCATGACTTACTCCTGATAAGTGTTAAGGCTTAGATAATCTGCCGAACTTCGTCGAGTGTGGTGGTACCTGAGGTACCCAAATCCAGTTTGTTGCCGTCGCTTCCTTTAATTACGCCCTGGACCAGCGCGAACTGCAGCGGCTGCGCCACCAGCTGGGTTGTCCCGTTGCTGGCGCTGATTGCCACTTTGTAGGAACCGTTTGGTGCTTTAGTACCGTCGGTCAGGGTGCCGTCCCAGGTAAAGGTGTGAACGCCCGCCTTCAGCTCGCCGATATCAATGGTACGGACAACCGCGCCAGTGGAATCCGTGATCGTGGCGGTGACCTTCTCAGCCGCCTGCTGGAGCTCAACACCAAACGGTGTGGTGGTCGTTGTGGTGTTGCCTTCGGTGGTGCTGGAGCCCGCCAGAATGGTGGTGCCCGGGATCATTACCCCATGACCAATCAGGCTCGCGGCCTGCAGAGACTGGCTGCTACCAATCTGACCAGAGACGGAACCGAGGGTGGTGTTCAGTTTCTCAATGCCGCTAACGGTGCTGATCTGCGCAAGCTGCGTGGTCAGTTCGTTGTTCTGCATCGGGTTAGTGGGATCCTGGTTCTTAAGCTGCGCCACCAGCAGCGTCAGAAAGCTGCCCTGAAGATCGGCGGCATTGCTCCCGGTGAGGGAGTTAGAACCCGTCGTACTCTTTGTGTTGTTAACACCCGAGTTCGTAGGATCATTCACATTTACGGCGATGGACATGCATGTCTCCTTTACTGGCCGAGAGTGAGTGTTTTGAGCATCATGCTCTTCACGGTATTAAGCACTTCGACGTTGGCCTGGTAACTACGGGAAGCCGACATGGAGTTCACCATCTCACCCACCACATCCACGTTAGGCATTTTCACGTATCCGTTAGCATCCGCGAGTGGGTTGCCGGGCTCAAACACCAGCTTATCCGGTGCCTGGCTCTCTACCACATCAGACACTTTCACGCCGCCCGTTGCCGCGCCAGGCGCCGCATCAACCTGGAAGACAACCTGTTTGGCACGATAAGGCTGGCCGTCTGGTCCAGTCACGCTGTCGGCGTTCGCCAGGTTACTGGCAGCCACGTTCAGACGTTTGGACTGCGCGGTTAACGCCGAACCGGCGATATCAAAAATATTCAGCAAGGCCATCTATCAGTTGCCCCCCTGCAGGACGTTCATCATGCCTTTGATTTGTCCGCCGAGTAGGGTCAGTCCCGTCTGGTATTTCAGGCTGTTATCGGCAAACTGCGTACGCTCCCGGTCCATATCCACGGTGTTGCCGTCGAGTGAAGGCTGATCGGGAATGCGATAGAGTAAATCGGTCGTTGGCGCGGTCATCGCCTGAGCAGGAATATGGCGCGAGGATGTCATGGCGAGTGCAACACCCGTTCCTTCGGCACGTCCACGCTCCATCACCTTTTTGAGTTCACTGGAAAAATCAATATCGCGCGCCTGATACCCTGGGGTATCGGCGTTGGCGATGTTGGCGGCTAAAATCTCCTGCCGCTGGGCGCGTAAATTGAGCGCTTCCTGCTGAAAACGTAACGCGGCGTCGAGTTTATCGAGCATGTCTCCTCCGCTGATGGCAAAATTTCAGTTCACAGCTTAAATCTCACCCGGTCTCCCCTATCGACGGAATAAGCGCAAAATGCGTCGCTATTTATTCCGTTGATGCAAAACCACTGCAGGTAGAATTCACTCAATTCTGGAAACGGTGGAACTTGCGATGCAAACGTTAAAACGTGGTCTGGTGGCAACTTTCTTGCTGTTTAGCCCTCTGGTGCAGGCTGAAGGCTTACAGGATCAACTGACGGCTTTTTTCGCTGAAAAGCTGGCGGGTTTTAGCGATGACGTCACTGTTACCGTACGCACGCCACCGAATCTCTACCCTACGTGTGATCAGCCTTCATTCAGCGTGGTGGGGTTCACAAAGCTCTGGGGGAATGTGAACGTGCTGGCACGCTGCGCCAACGAAAAACGCTATTTACAGGTTGCAGTTCAGGCGACGGGCAATTATGTTGTCGCCGCCGTGCCCATTGCGCGCGGCAGCGTGCTGCAGACAAACAGCGTGACGTTAAAACGCGGCCGTCTGGATCAGTTGCCGCCACGCACGATGCTGGAAATTAACCAGGCGCAGGACGCTGTCAGTCTGCGCGATGTCGCCCCAGGCCAGCCGATACAGCTCTCAATGTTGCGCCAGGCATGGCGGATAAAAGCAGGTCAGCAGGTGATGGTGGTGGCCAACGGAGATGGCTTTAGTATCAACAGCGAAGGGAAAGCGTTAAACAATGCTGCGGTGGCACAAAACGTCCGCGTCAGAATGACCTCAGGCCAGGTGGTTAGCGGAACCGTCGATTCTGATGGGAATATTCTGATTAACCTATAATCTTTTTAAAGATTTCGCGCCGCTTGCCGATAAATATTCAACTAATGATGATGTCAGGCGCAAACGCCGCGAACCCTCGATGAGGACAACACTATGAGCATTGATCGTACATCAGCCCTGAAGCCGGTAAGCGCTGTACAACCTCGCGAAACGAATGACACGCCAGCGCAGAAAGCGCGTCTGGAAAAACCGTCAACGTCTAACAGCACCAGCGTAACCCTGAGTGATGCTCAGGCAAAACTGATGCAGCCAGGCAGCAACGATATCAATATGGAACGTGTTGAAACGCTGAAAGCGGCAATTCGTAACGGTGAACTGAAAATGGACACCAGCAAAATCGCTGATGCCCTGATTCAGGAAGCACAGAGTTTCTTACAGAGTAACTAACCGTATGAGTCGACTGTCAGAAATACTGGATCAAATGACGGTTGTCCTGAACGACCTGAAAACGGTAATGGACGCAGAGCAACAGCATCTCTCTTCCGGTCACATTAACGGCAGCGCGTTGCAGCGGATTACTGAAGACAAGAGTTCGCTTCTGGCAACGCTGGATTATCTGGAGCAACAACGCCGCGCTGAGCAAGATCCTAAGCGCAGTGCAAATGACGATATTGTTGAGCGTTGGCAGACCATTACTGAAAAAACGCGACACCTGCGCGATCTTAACCAGCATAACGGCTGGCTGCTTGAAGGTCAGATAGAGCGTAATCAGCAAGCGCTTGAGGTGTTGAAACCGCATAAAGAAACCGGACTGTACGGTGCGGATGGTCAGACTGCTACTGCACGTATTGCGGGTGTAAAAAAGATTTCGATTTGAAGCAGCAGCGACAAATCATGCAGTGGGGAGCACCATAAGGTGAACTCCCCTTTTGGCGTTTATGCCGTACGACGGGTGAATTCTTTCACCTTGAACCCCAACACGGCGAGCGTGGCAAAGTAAGCCACCACGCCAACCACCACCACGGCCATCAGCCGCATCAGACGGTATGGCATGGTTCCCTGGGACCACTCCGGCATCACGTACATCATGCCGAGCAGCGCTGCAGACATCACCAGCACCGCGACGATCAGTCGCACAAGGAAACGTGACCAACCCGGCTGCGGCGTGAAGATATCCTGCTTGCGGAGTTGCCAGTACAACAGCCCGGCATTCAGACAAGCGGCCAGACCGATAGACAATGACAAGCCCGCATGCTTCAGCGGACCAATAAACGCCAGGTTCATCAGCTGGGTCATAATCAGCGTCACAATCGCAATTTTCACCGGTGTTTTGATGTCCTGACGCGAGTAGAAGCCCGGGGCCAGCACCTTGACGACGATCAGCCCCATCAAACCAACCGAGTAGGCAACCAGGGCGCGCTGCGTCATGGCGGCATCAAACGCGGTGAATTTCCCGTACTGGAAGAGCGAGACCGTCAGCGGTTTGGCCAGAATACCCAGCGCCACCGCGCTTGGCAGCGCCAGCAGGAAGCAAAGACGTAACCCCCAGTCCATCAACCGACAGTACTCATCGTGATTGCCACTGGCAAAACTCTTCGACAGCGACGGCAGCAGGATTGTCCCCAGCGCTACCCCCAGCACCCCGGACGGAAACTCCATCAGACGGTCAGCGTAGTACATCCAGGAGACCGAGCCGGACACCAGGAAAGAAGCAAAAATGGTATTGATAATAAGCGAGATCTGGCTGACGGAGACGCCAAGGATCGCAGGTCCCATCTGCTTAATAACACGCATTGCACCGGCATCTTTGAGATTGATACGCGGCAGCACCAGCATGCCTATTTTTTTTAGATGCGGCAGCTGATAAGCCAGCTGCAGCACGCCACCCACGGTCACCGCCCATGCCAGCGCCAGTACCGGCGGATTGAAATGCGGTGCGGCGAACAGGGCAAAGCCGATCATGCTGACGTTAAGAAACGTCGGCGCAAATGCCGGAACGGAGAAACGGTTCCAGGTGTTCAGTATTGCCCCCACCAGCGAGGCCAGCGAGATCAACAGAATATAAGGGAAGGTAATGCGCAGAAGCTGTGAGGTGAGGGCAAATTTATCTGCCGTATCGGCAAAACCAGGCGCGGTTACCATAATCACCCAGGGTGCTGCCAGCATCCCGACGACAGTCACCACAGCCAGGGCTAGCGTCAACAACCCGGAGACATAAGAGACAAATACGCGCGTCGCGTCCTCACCCTGCTTGCTTTTATATTCCGCTAGGATCGGAACAAAAGCCTGAGAAAATGCCCCTTCCGCAAAAATACGACGCAGCAGGTTTGGCAATTTGAACGCGACGAAAAAGGCGTCCGTAGCCATCCCTGCACCAAAGACCCTTGCCACAATTGCATCGCGCGCAAAACCGAGTACGCGGGAAAACATGGTCATCGAGCTGACGGCTGCCAGCGATTTTAATAAGTTCATTAATGTGAATTTCCACAACCCTACGGATTTGTAAGCCGGGTAAGCGTAAGCGCCACCCGGCGAAACCAACAACCGGCGCTTAGTCTACCCGGATTTCAACGAATTACTATCCGCAGATGTTACAGCGAATTATTCACTCATCGCCTCTCGCCAGAGCCGTTCCACAATGCGTTGCGCCATAATGGCCTGCTCGCCGGACGTTTCAGGAACCGTCTGATTTTGCACACAGGTGATAAAGTGGCGGGCACATCCTGCGAACCCGCGCTGCTCCAGGGTGCTCTGCCAGCCAGGCGCCGGAAGCGTCACCACGCCGTTGCCCTTCTCTTCCCGCCACTCACGCATATCGGTGATTTCGTAAAGCGCACCGTCAGTCACCGCCTGAACGGACTCACGCTGACTGCCCGCACGACGATGCATGCTGGTCGTTACCTGCAGATGGTCAATCGCGAAGTGATGTTCGGCATAGACCATCTCACCCTGCTCATTCGTCAGGAGCGTCCCGCTTTGCAGCTGCGCATTACCGTTACTGAGCCACAGCGCCGTGTCCACGACGTGCAGATAGTCATCCAGCAGCGTGAAGCGTAAATCGTTGGGTCCGATACTGTCGGTACGGTGTTTATCCATACGGAGCGAGGCCAGACTGCCGGACTGCGCTTTCAGCTGTTGGTAAAGTGGCGCGAAGCGGCGGTTGAAACCCACCATCAGCGTCAGTTTTTTACGCGCCGCCAGCTCAATCAGTCGTTCCGCGTCCTGGACATTTTCAGCCAGCGGCTTATCCACACATACATGAACCCCTGCATGGAGTAGCTCACTCACCACCTGATAGTGGGTTGCCGTTGAGGTATGAACAAAGACCGCATCGCACTCGTGGGCTAAATCCTGAAGAGAATTGGCATAAGGGATGCGCCACGTTTCGCAGATCCGCTCGGCCTTCTCGCGATTCGGTGACCATGCCCCCTGAAGCGTCCAGTCCGTCGCCGCACCCAATACCGGTAGCCAGGCTTTTTGCGCGATGCCGCCCAGACCTACCACGCCTACGCGTAATTTTTTCATCCTTAGTCTCCCAGGTGTGCCAGCAACGCATCCAGACGCTGTTTCAGTCCTGCGACCTCGTCTTCCAGCGTGGCCACGCGCGTAACCAAATCATCTTGTTCAACACTTACATCGGTTACCAGAGACTTTACTGAAATATCAACTTCGCCGCTGAACAGATGCATATAGCGGCTTTCACGTTTACCTGGCTCGCGCGCCAGACGCACCACATAAGGCCCCTCTTCACGCGAGGCCAGCCCTTCCAGAACCTGCTCAACTTCCTGCATTTCCGCAAACTCATGCATGCGGGAAGCGCGAGTACGCAGCTCACCCGGCGTTTGCGCCCCGCGCAGCAACAGCGTGGTAATCACCGCGACTTCTGCGGCGCTCAACTTCAGATTGCCAAATTCGGAATTACAGAAACGCTGCTCATATTTCGTCACACGGTTACCGAAGCCGCTGACGGTCCGCAGGTAGTGCCGTTTGACCAACTCATCCAGCACATCCTGAACTTCGTGTTCACTCAGGTTCATGACTGGCTCACGGTTGGTTTTCTGATTGCAGGCCATCGTCACGGCATTGACAGAGAGCGGGTACTGCTCTGGCGTGGTGACCTGTTTTTCGAGTAAGCACCCAATCACGCGCGCTTCGGTACCGCTTAGCTGATATTTCATCTTTTCTCCTTAACGACCTGCAGTCCAGTCCCGGGTGGTTAATGCTGTCAGAACGTGGTCACGCCATTCTCCGTCTATCAACAGATAATCTTTGGCGTAGCCCTCTTTCTCGAACCCTAATCGCGCCAGCAAATTACCGCTACGCTGATTATGCGGCATGTAGTTCGCCATAATGCGATGGATATGTTGCGTACGCTGCATATAGCGAATAGCCACCGTTAGCGCCTCGTACATTAGCCCCTGTCCCTGCCATTTCTGGCCGATGGAGTAGCCAAGGTAACAGGCGTGAAACGATCCCCGCACCACGTTGGAAAAATTGGCAATCCCAATGATCTCTTTCTCCTCGGGATCCAGTAGCGCAAAATAGAAAGCACTTCCCTGCTTGTGAAATTCCGCAATCATGCTGAGACGCGCCTGCCAGCCAGAAGGGTAACAATGGCTCTCATCCCGAACGGGTTCCCAGGGTTTTAAAAACTGGCGATTCTCGGCGTAATAGTCCGCCAGACGCCAGGCATCACGCTCATGCACCAGACGAACGACCAGCCTGTCCGTTGTCAGACGCACTTTTGGCACATTACTGCGATAGCCAAACATCGATCCCACTCCTTCCCGTCACTTCTGCTTACCCATTAGCTTTACTATACCTGCGCCTGCGCCGTCTGTGAAAACAGTGACATACCATTTTGCCCTCTTTTCACCATTTTCGATGAGAACTCTCTATCAAAGCACCCTTTTGATAAAAAAATATTGTCACGTACAGGGGTGGGAAAAAGCGGAATGACACCGCAGAATGTTAGCGTGCTCACCTTCTTATTTTCCCCGGAGGGAAAATGTCCCGCGTATCACAGGCCAGGAGCCTGGGTAAATATTTCCTGCTCGTCGATAACATGCTGGTCGTGCTCGGCTTTTTTGTCGTATTCCCCCTTATCTCGATTCGTTTTGTCGATCAAATGGGCTGGGCGGCATTGATGGTTGGCATTGCCCTGGGGTTACGCCAGTTTATCCAGCAGGGTCTCGGTGTCTTTGGTGGCGCCATCGCTGACCGTTTTGGCGCGAAACCAATGATCGTTACCGGTATGCTGCTGCGCGCGGCAGGTTTTGCCACGATGGCGGTCGCTCAGGAGCCCTGGCTGCTGTGGTTCTCCTGCTTCCTTTCCGGTATCGGGGGCACGCTGTTTGATCCGCCACGCACTGCGCTGGTGGTGAAGCTCATTCGTCCGCAGCACAGAGGGCGTTTCTTCTCGATTCTGATGATGCAGGACAGTGCGGGTGCGGTTATCGGCGCGCTGCTGGGAAGCTGGCTGCTGCAGTATGACTTCCGTCTGGTGTGCGCCGCTGGTGCGGTGCTCTTTATTCTGTGCGCGCTGTTTAATGGCCTGTTCCTGCCTGCCTGGAAACTGTCGACGGTCAAAGCCCCCGTCCGGGAAGGCCTCGGTCGTGTGCTGCGCGACAAGCGTTTCGTCACGTACGTGTTAACCCTGACGGGTTACTACATGCTCGCCGTACAGGTGATGCTGATGCTGCCGATCATGGTTAACGACATTGCGGGAACCCCAGCTGCCGTCAAATGGATGTATGCCATCGAAGCCTGCCTGTCGTTGACGCTGCTGTATCCGATTGCCCGCTGGAGCGAACGGCGTTTTCGTCTGGAGCATCGCCTGATGGCCGGGCTGTTCCTGATGACGCTGAGCATGATGCCGATCGGCCTGGTGAACTCCCTTCAGCAACTGTTTACGCTGATTTGCACGTTCTATATTGGTTCTATCATCGCCGAGCCCGCCCGTGAAACGCTGAGCGCTTCGCTTGCGGATGCGCGGGCGCGTGGCAGCTATATGGGGTTCAGCCGGCTGGGGCTGGCGCTTGGCGGCGCATTAGGTTACACCGGCGGCGGTTGGTTATTTGATGCCGGTAAAGCCCTGAATCAACCCGAACTGCCCTGGATGATGCTCGGCGTGGTGGGTTTAATCACACTGCTGGCCCTGTGGTGGCAGTTCAGCCAGAAACGCAGCGCGAGCGGCATGCTCGAGCCTGGCGCGTAGCACTTCCCTTGAGCGGGAGCACACTCCCGCTCCCATTTCTCAGTTTTTTCTGCTGGTTTCTGCAATTTCACACTGACATACTGACGTCACAGGACAGAAGCGCCGATTTTTCGTTGAGGAACACTATGAAGAAAATTGTTTTCGCCGCAGCATTGATTGTCAGCGGTCTGCTGGTTGGCTGTAACCAGCTAACGCAATATACCGTCAGTGAACAGGAAATTAATCAGGCGCTGGAAAAACATAACAATTTCTCTAAAGACATTGGCGTGCCAGGGCTTGCCGACGCACATATCGTCCTTTCCAATCTCACCAGCCAGATTGGGCGTGAAGAGCCAAACAAAGTCACTCTGGCAGGAGATGCAGATCTTGATATGTCTTCCCTCTTTGGCAACCAGAAAGCTAACATTAAGCTCAAACTGAAGGCTCTTCCCGTTTTCAATAAAGAGAAAGGCGCGATTTTCCTGCAGGAGATGGAAGTGGTCGATGCCCAGGTTTCCCCGGATAAGATGGCTCCGGTTCTGCAAACGCTGATGCCCTATCTGAACCAGTCGCTGCGTAATTATTTTAATCAGCAGCCTGCGTATGTCTTAAGTGAAGACAAGAGCAAGGGTGAAGCCCTTGCGAAAAAATATGCAAAAGGGATAGAGGTGAAACCGGGAGAAATTGTCATTCCTTTCACCGATTAACCTGAAGGGCGCTGAGGCGCCCTTTTTTTTACGGAAAAGTGTGCAAACGAAAACGTTTCCGCTTATGATTTGTGTCCGGCAAAAACAGCCATCCTAATGACTGATTCCTGACAAGCCGGAGCTTCCATGACTGCACAACCCCAGGTTCTTAAAATCCGCCGCCCAGACGACTGGCATATCCATCTACGCGATGGCGATATGCTGAAAACCGTCGTGCCCTATACCAGCGAAATTTATGGCCGCGCGATTGTCATGCCTAACCTGGTTCCACCAGTCACCACCGTCGATGCCGCAATCGCATATCGCCAGCGCATCCTTGATGCCGTTCCCGAAGGGCATGATTTCACCCCGTTGATGACCTGCTACCTGACCGATTCACTGGATCCGAACGAAGTAGAGCGCGGTTTTAACGAAGGTGTATTCACTGCGGCAAAACTCTACCCGGCGAATGCCACCACTAACTCCAGCCACGGTGTCACCAGTATTGATGCCATCATGCCGGTGCTGGAACGCATGCAGAAACTGGGCATGCCGCTGCTGGTACATGGTGAAGTCACCCACGCTGAGATTGACATCTTTGACCGTGAAGCCCGCTTTATTGAGACCGTGATGGAACCGCTGCGCCAGCGACTGCCTGCGCTTAAAGTCGTGTTCGAACACATCACCACCAAAGACGCGGCAGAGTATGTGCGTGACGGCAACGATCTTATTGCCGCCACCATCACCCCTCAGCATCTGATGTTTAACCGTAACCACATGCTCGTGGGCGGTGTACGTCCGCACCTGTACTGCCTGCCGATCCTCAAGCGCAACATTCACCAGCAGGCCCTGCGCGAGCTGGTAGCCAGCGGGTTCTCCCGCGCGTTCCTCGGGACCGATTCCGCGCCTCACGCCCGCCATCGTAAAGAGGCAAGCTGCGGCTGCGCGGGCTGCTTCAACGCCCCAACCGCCCTCGCAAGCTACGCGACCGTGTTTGAGGAGATGAACGCACTGCAGCATTTTGAAGCGTTCTGCTCCCTCAACGGCCCGCGCTTCTATGGTCTGCCGGTCAATGACACCTTCATCGAACTGGAGCGTAAAGCAAGCCAGGTTGAGGAATCCATTGCCCTGACGGATGACACCCTTGTCCCATTCCTGGCGGGCGAAACCGTTCACTGGACAGTAAAACGCTAAATATTCAGTGCCCCCTGTTGTCAAATCGATAACATAACTGTATAAATAAACAGTATATTACACAGGGGGCATTTATGCGTATTGAAGTCACCATAGCCAAAACCACCGTCCTGCCTGTTGGCGCGCTGGATGCGCTGGCAGGGGAATTATCCCGTCGAATTAACAACACCTTTCCCGACAATACCGGTGCCGTAACGGTTCGTTATGCGACAGCAAACAACCTCTCCGTCATTGGTGCTGCGAAAGAAGATAAAGATCGCATCAGCGAAATTCTGCAAGAAACATGGGAAAGCGCTGACGACTGGTTCATCACAGATTAATACTGCTCCCTCATTGCGTTTTTTTTGCCGGGTCGCCCCGGCTTTTTTTTCGCCTGAAAATTCTGAAAGTTCAAATTATTCCGATATCTTCTTTAAAAATCGTGAACGAGATGGTGTTTTATTGTTCGAACAATCCTAAAAAGCAGAAAAATGTGTTGCTACCTGTTTATTTTTCCCGTCGAAACCCTTATTACTTGGTATACTGAAAAAGCTTCAGAAAAACATGCATTGAACCTCAGAGCCGTTGTCTTCTAACACGCATTAAGGGGGTTATAATGGAAAAGAATAGTGAAGTCATCCAGACCCATCCGCTTGTAGGCTGGGATATCAGTACCGTAGATAGCTACGATGCACTGATGCTGCGTTTGCACTACCAAACCCCGAATCAACTCAACCGTGAAGAAGCGGAAGTTGGACAGACGCTGTGGCTAACAACAGACGTCGCTCGTCAGTTTATTTCTATTTTAGAGGCAGGTATTGCAAAAATAGAATCTGGCGACTATCAGGAAAATGAGTATAAGCGGCACTAAACGAATGCCAACCTTTCACTCAACAGGCACCCTTGCGGTGCCTTATTTATTTCACCCTTGTCTAACCCCGCGTTGTTAATTACTCTGCTCACATAACGTGAGTTTACGAGATGCATATGAGATACGACTTAATCATTATTGGTAGCGGCTCCGTAGGTTCTGCCGCCGGATATTATGCGACACAGGCAGGGCTGAACGTCCTGATGATTGATGCCCACCGCCCTCCTCATACAGAGGGTAGCCATCATGGCGACACCCGACTCATACGCCATGCATATGGTGAAGGGGAGCGCTATGTTCCGCTGGTGCTCCGCGCACAGGCGCTGTGGGATGACCTGGCGAAACAGACTGAAGATCGCATTTTCGAGCGCACAGGGGTGATCAACCTCGGCCCGGCCAGTTCTGATTTTCTCGCCAACGTCGAACGCAGCGCGAAAGCTTTCAATCTGGACGTTGAGAAGCTGGACGCGACGGGTATTACCGCGCGCTGGCCCGAAATTACCGTCCCGGAAGATTATATCGGCCTCTTTGAAGCCCACTCCGGGGTGCTGCATTGCGAAACGGCGATCAAGACCTGGATCGAGCTTGCCGCGAAGGCAGGCTGCGCGCAGCTGTTCAACTGTCCGGTAGACGCTATCACCCATGACGATAATGGCGTCACGGTAGCGACCCTTGACGGTGAATATTCCGCGGATCGCCTGCTGGTCAGCGCGGGAACCTGGGTTACCCGCCTGCTGCCCGCTCTGCCGATCCAGCCGGTGCGCAAGGTCTTCTCCTGGTTCCAGTCGGATGGTCGTTACAGCGCCCAGAATAAATTCCCGGCCTTCACCGGCGAATTACCCAACGGCGACCAGTTCTACGGCTTCCCGTCAGAAAAAGACGCACTGAAAATCGGTAAACACAACGGGGGCCAGGCTATCTCCTCCCCTGAGGAGCGTAAACCCTTCGGCGCTTACCCACAGGATGGGTCAGAGGCCTTCTCGTTCCTGCGCAATATTCTTCCAGGCATCGGCGGCTTGCTGTATGGCGCGGCCTGTACCTACGACAACACGCCAGATGAAGACTTTATCATTGATACGCTGCCGGGGCATGACAACACTCTGCTCATCACAGGACTGAGCGGCCACGGCTTTAAGTTTGCTTCCGTGCTGGGCGAAATCGCCGCGCAGTTTGCTCAGGGTATCACGCCACAGTTTGATCTGAGCCCCTTCTCACTCTCGCGTTTTAACAGATAATCCCTAACAGGCTCCGGACATCCCGGAGCCCGTTTCATTCATACTGCATTGCGGAGCGTTATGCGCAGGATCGTTAACTTTCTTATGAATAATATTCGCGAGCATTTAATGCTCTATATCTTATTGTGGGCACTGTTGGCCATTATTGATTTTGTTTACATTGTATTTTATTGAAAAGCCAGACTGACAATAATTGACATTAATTTAGTTTTATTGAAAATCTAAATTTCATCTTGCACGAAGAGATTGAATTACCTTTATCGATCCTTTTCAAAATCGCTGAAATAAATAAAATAAAAATCAATATACATTTATTTCAGTTGCAATATCACACCTTCCCGTTCATTTTTACCCTTCGGTTAATTTGAAAATGGACATTCTGATGCAATTACGTAACTCTTCCCGGCGCTATGGAATAATATCCATATTTTTGCACTGGATATTTGCTATTGCCGTCTATGCTATGTTCGGACTGGGTCTCTGGATGGTAACACTCAGCTATTATGATGGCTGGTATCATCAGGCACCGGAGTTACATAAAAGCATTGGCGTCCTGTTGATGCTGGGACTGGTTATTCGCGTGATTTGGCGACATATTTCTCCACCGCCCAGCGCACCGAAGACCCACAGTAAATTGACTCGCATTAGTGCCGTTGCCGCGCACATTGCGCTCTATATACTGCTCTTTGCCATCCTCATTAGCGGCTATCTCATCTCGACGGCAGACGGCAAACCTATTAGCGTCTTTGGTATTTTTGACGTCCCGGCAACGTTTAGCGATGCGGGCTCTCAGGCTGACACTGCTGGGGTCGTTCACCTCTGGCTGGCATGGAGCGTCGTGATCCTGTCTGTACTGCACGGGCTTGCCGCCCTCAAACACCACTTTATTGATAAAGACGATACGCTAAAGCGCATGCTTGGCCGCTCGTCAGTTGACTCTGGAGTATAAAATGAAAAAACACCTGCTGGGTATCGCACTGGGTTCTCTGTTATTCACCACCGGTTCCGCCGTGGCGGCTGATTATAAAATTGATAAAGAGGGCCAACATGCTTTCGTCAATTTCCGTATTCAGCACCTTGGATATAGCTGGCTGTACGGTACCTTTAAGGATTTTGACGGCACATTCAGCTTCGACGAGAAAAATCCTGCGACCGATAAAGTCAATGTGACCATTAATACCAACAGCGTCGACACGAACCATGCTGAACGAGATAAACACTTGCGCAGTGCAGAGTTCCTGAATGTCACTAAATACCCACAAGCCACCTTCACCTCTACGGAGGTGAAAAAAGCGGGTGATAAGCTGGATATTACCGGAAACCTGACGCTTAACGGCGTAACAAAACCCGTCACCCTGGATGCGAAATTAATCGGTCAGGGAGATGATCCCTGGGGCGGTAAACGTGCAGGTTTTGAAGCAACAGGTAAAATTCATCTGAAAGATTTCAATATCACAACAGATTTAGGCCCGGCATCTCAGGATGTCGAGCTGGTTATTTCTGTGGAAGGGGTTCAACAGAAATAATAAATTCGCCCGGCAGGTTTTCACCTTGCCGGGCGTTACCATTATTCCGGGTCGGGGATACCCAGTTTGGTATTCAGGCGGCCGCGAGATTTATTGAAAATCTTATTGCCATTTTCCCGTCCAGCCCGACGGCGACGCTGCTCTTCTTCTGGCAGAATGCTCTCTTCACTGCACAGTTCGCTACAGCAACCGTTAAACTTCTCAGCACAGGCCGGACACTGGATGAACAGCAGATGACAGCCGTCATTTTTGCAGTTGGTATGGGTATCGCACGGTGCGCCACACTGATGGCACTGAGCAATCACGTCCTCAGAAATACGCTCACCCATTCGCTCGTCAAAGACAAAGTTTTTACCGATAAAGCGCACCGGCAAACCCTGCTCACGGGCACGGCGGGCGTACTCGATAATCCCCCCTTCAATATGCCAGACCTTATTAAACCCGTTGTGTTTCATCCACGCGCTGGCCTTCTCGCAGCGGATACCGCCGGTGCAGTACATAACGATCTTTTTATCTTTATGTTCCTGCATCATCTCAACCGCTTTGGGCAGTTGCTCGCGGAAAGTATCCGCCGGGATTTCCATCGCATTTTCGAAATGCCCCACTTCATACTCATAGTGGTTACGCATATCAATGAACACGGCATCCGGATCGTCCAGCATCGCATTCACTTCTGCGGCCTTCAGGTAATCACCGACATCTGCCGGGTTAAATTCAGGATCGTCAATGCCATCCGCCACGATGCGTTCACGCACTTTCATACGCAGCACCCAAAACGATTTTCCGTCATCATCCAGAGCAATATTCAGGCGTAAGCCATCAAGTGCCGGATCGAAGCGGTAAAGGAAATCACGGAAAGCATTCACTTTACTTTCCGGTACGCTAATCTGCGCGTTGATCCCTTCGTGAGCGAGATAGACACGTCCGAATACATTCAGCGTGGTGAATGCCTGGTAAAGTTCATCGCGAGTCGCTTGCGGATCGTTGATCGTGAAATATTTGTAGAATGAGATGGTTGTGCGCGGTTCGGTTTCAGCCAACATACGCGCTTTTAACATCTCATTCGAAACGCGGTTGTGTAACACTGGCATGGTGTACAAGTCCTGGGATCGTTAGAGAGAATGAAAAATCGGTCGGCATGATATAGCAAACAAAGTTAATTTACATCCACACAATTTACGCTACATTTCACTCGCCCTGGTTAATCAGGCTTAACAATTGCTGTATTCGTGCACGTTTCGAACGCAGATATTTTGGCTATGTCTCAAAAAATGAGACAATAGCGAAACAGGACGTTAGAACACAGGAAAGACATGACCCAGTTACCCAAATTTACCGTCGCCCTTTTGCATCCCCGCTATTGGTTGACCTGGCTTGGCATTGGCTTTTTATGGCTTCTGGTGCAACTTCCCTACCCTGTTATTTTCTGGTTGGGTAAATCTCTGGGCCATCTCGCGCAAAAGTTGATGAAGCGTCGTGCCACAATTGCGTACCGCAACCTTGAATTGTGCTTTCCGCAGATGAGCGAGTCAGAACGACATGACATGGTCTCGAAAAATTTCGAATCTGTCGGTATGGGGCTTATGGAAACCGGTATGGCGTGGTTTTGGCCGGACAAACGTATGGCGCGCTGGAGCGAAGTGACAGGAACCGGCATGGAGCCAGTGCATACGCTGCAGGCGAATCAGACAGGTGTCCTGCTGATTGGCGTGCATTTTCTGACGCTGGAAATCGGGGCGCGAATGTTTGGCATGCAGGCACCGGGTATTGGCGTTTATCGCCCCAACGATAACCCGGTCATCGATTTAATCCAGACCAACGGCCGTATGCGTTCCAACAAAAGCATGATCGACCGTAAAGATCTGAAGGGCATGATACGCGCGCTTAAATCCGGTGAAGTGGTCTGGTACGCCCCTGACCACGACTATGGTCCGCAATCCAGCGTATTTGTCCCCTTCTTTGCTGTTGAAGAAGCCGCCACAACAACCGGCACCTGGATGCTGGCGCGGATGTCCAAAGCCGCCATCGTGCCCTTTGTTCCCCGTCGTAAACCGGATGGGTCTGGTTACGAGCTGATTATGCTGGAACCTGAACTCGCGCCGCCGCTGGATGATGCAGAGACCACCGCTCGCTGGATGAACGGCGTTGTGGAGAAGTGCATCATGCTAGCGCCGGAACAGTATATGTGGTTGCACCGTCGCTTTAAAACGCGGCCACAGGGCACGCCTTCCCGCTATTAACTCGCATGCGGTCTTCAGGGCCGCATGCTGTTTTAGCATTTAAAGCTCCTCCTCATTGCAGCAATCATAACCCAGGCGCATAATTAGCAGGCTTATTACTTCATGCCTCAGGTGTTCTGCACCTCATTATGCGGATTGTTATGTCACCCTCAGATGCCCCCATAAACTGGAAACGTAACCTCACAGTTGCATGGTTTGGTTGTTTTCTTACCGGTGCGGCGTTTAGCCTGGTCATGCCTTTCCTGCCTCTCTACGTCGAGCAACTGGGCGTAACGGGCCATAGCGCGCTCAATATGTGGTCTGGCCTGGTGTTCAGCGTCACGTTTCTCTTTTCCGCGATTGCCTCACCCTTCTGGGGCGGCCTTGCCGACCGTAAGGGGCGGCCTTGCCGACCGTAAGGGGCGTAAAATTATGCTGCTACGTTCGGCGCTGGGGATGGCCATCATCATGGCATTGATGGGTATTGCGCAAAACGTCTGGCAGTTCCTGATTTTACGCGCATTACTGGGCTTGCTCGGTGGATTTATTCCCAATGCGAATGCCCTGATAGCCACCCAAATTCCGCGTCACAAGAGCGGCTGGGCACTGGGAACGCTTTCAACGGGTGGCGTGAGTGGTGCCTTGCTGGGGCCACTGGCCGGCGGATTGCTGGCGGATAATTACGGCTTGCGGCCCGTCTTTTTCATCACCGCCAGCGTGCTTTTCCTGTGCTTTGTCGTCACGTTGATCTGTATTCGGGAAAACTTCACGCCTGTCGCCAAAAAAGAGATGCTTCACGCTAGGGATGTTCTTACCTCACTGAAAAACCCCAGACTGGTGCTGAGCCTGTTCGTGACGACCCTGATTATTCAGGTAGCTACCGGTTCGATTGCCCCCATTCTGACGCTGTACGTTCGCGACCTGGCCGGTAACGTCAACAATATTGCGTTCATCAGCGGGCTGATTGCTTCCGTTCCCGGCGTGGCGGCGCTCCTTAGCGCCCCGAGACTAGGCAAACTGGGGGACCGGGTGGGTCCGGAAAAGATCCTGATCTGCGCGCTGGTGATTTCCGTTCTGCTGCTTATCCCTATGTCGATGGTGCAATCCCCGTGGCAACTGGGCGTTCTGCGCTTTTTGCTGGGCGCTGCCGACGGGGCGTTACTCCCCGCCGTTCAGACCCTGCTGGTCTACAACTCCACGAACCAGATAGCCGGGCGTATCTTTAGCTATAACCAGTCATTTCGTGACATCGGTAACGTGACCGGGCCGCTTATCGGGGCAGGCATTTCTGCAAGCTTCGGTTTTCGCGCCGTCTTTATCGTGACGGCGGGCGTGGTGCTGTTCAATGCAATTTACTCGTGGTTCAGTTTATCCCGTGCGTTACGACCGGTGGCTGAATAACACGAACGCCTGACAGCTTATTTTCGCATTCATACTTGCAGGATCTTATATTCAGCTATTATTTCCCTGAAACCTTCTGGAAAACAGGGAGACACCAATGACCATGTACGCCACGCTGGAAGAAGCTATTGATGCCGCTCGTGAAGAGTTCCTCGCCGATAACCCCGGCGTTGAAGAAGAAGATGCTGACGTGCAACAACTTAATATCCAAAAATACGTTCTGCAGGATGGGGATATTATGTGGCAGGCCGAATTCTTTGCCGATGAAGGGGAAGAAGGAGAATGTTTGCCGATATTAAGTGGTGAAGGTGCGCAGGCCGTTTTTGACGGCGACTATGATGAAATCGAACTGCGGCAGGAATGGCTGGAGGAGAACACCCTGCACGAGTGGGATGAGGGCGAGTTTCAGCTCGAGCCACCGCTGGATACGGAAGAGGGTCAAACCGCAGCTGATGAGTGGGACGAGCGTTAATTTACGCTATTCGTAAGGGCCGTGGCTGGCATCGATCGGCAGCAGCAGCGTGTCGAAAATCAGCGAAAACGGTAAATCAAGCACGGTAAGATAGCGCCACGCGGAATCACGAACATCCCATTTCACACCCGGGTAGTACTGATTACCGTGGCCCTGCCCTGGAATGGTGCGACTGATGATGCTGCCGCAGCCGCTAAGCAGGCATGCCATCATGACGACGATGATAATTTTCATCTCAAACCTCTAAAAAAATACCGGCGATTAAGCCGGTATTTTATTTGGCGGGTGGCGCTTCGCTTACCCACTCTACTTAACAACTTACTTCGCCTTCAACGCCAGCGGGTTCAGTTTCAGTTCTTTATAGTAATTTACCCACGAAGAGTATCTCTCCGGAGCGGACCACACGCGGTAGTGAAGACGCGCCATCGTGACCGGGTCGCTCAACAGGACCAGACGGCGGTCGCGATTGAGTTTTTCCGGGGTCTCGTTCAGCGCCTGCTCAACGTGGCGATCGCGGGCAATCTCCAGTACCTGGCTGGCACGGTGGCGTGCTGTCGCCATCGCCGTTGCCAGCGCGTTGAACGACGGGTTAAACACGGCGTGCATAAAACCATCATCCAGCGTGCGATTGCGGTTCTGCTCCAGATATTTGTCGGTATCGACCAGTACCTGCGGCGGGGAATACTCTTCCGGGATCAGGAACAGCTTCCAGCGTTTGGTTCGCAGGCCAACCGTTGAGCGGCTGGAGATGACCGATACAAACGGGGACAGAATCAAGGAGAATACAATCGGCGCCAGCCAGAACAGGAAGCGCAGATCCAGCCACGCCATCCCCGCCGCCCACACCAGGCCCAGCAGAAGTTGCGAGCCATGACGCATAAAGGCTTCACTCCACGGCGTCGAGTCGTCATCACGCTGCGGTGAATTCCAGACCACTTCCCAGCCCAGGAACGCACTGACCACAAACACGGTATGGAACAGCATACGCACCGGCGCCAGCAGCACGGAGAACAGCACTTCCAGCAGGAGTGAAAGGGTCACGCGGCAGAAACCGCCGTACTCTTTCGAGCCTTTGCACCAGATCAGGATGATACTGAGCAGTTTAGGCAGGAACAGCAGCACCATGGTGGAAGCAAACAGCGCAATCGCCAGCTCCGGACGCCACTGCGGCCACACCGGGAACAGCTGGCGCGGTTGCAGGAAGTATTGCGGCTCAGTCAGGGCATGCACCACCTGCAGCGCAGTGGAGAGCGCAAGGAACATAAACCACAGCGGTGCGGAGAGATAAGACATCACGCCCGTCAGGAACACCGCACGGTGAACCGGGTGCATCCCTTTTACCAGGAACAGACGGAAGTTCATCAGGTTACCATGACACCAGCGGCGGTCACGTTTAAGCTCATCCAGCAGGTTCGGCGGCAGCTCTTCGTATGATCCCGGCAGGTCGTAGGCAATCCAGACGCCCCAGCCAGCACGACGCATCAGCGCCGCTTCTACGAAGTCATGCGACAGAATAGAGCCGGCAAACGAACCTTCACCCGGCAACGGTGCCAGCGCACAGTGTTCAATGAACGGCTTCACGCGGATAATGGCGTTGTGGCCCCAGTAGTGCGATTCGCCCAACTGCCAGAAATGCAGACCCGCAGTAAACAGCGGCCCGTAAACACGGGTGGCGAACTGCTGACAGCGCGCATAGAGCGTGTCCATACCGGATGCTTTCGGCGATGACTGAATAATACCGGCGTTCGGGTTGGCTTCCATCAGACGCACCAGACCGCTCAGGCAGTCACCGCTCATGACGGAGTCAGCATCCAGCACCACCATATAGCTGTATTGGTTACCCCAGCGACGGCAGAAGTCATCAATGTTGCCGCTTTTACGCTTCACACGACGGCGGCGGCGGCGGTAGAAGATCTGGCCTTCGCCCTGCACTTCCGCAATCAGTTCCATCCAGGCTTTTTGCTCTGCAACGCAGATATCCGGGTTGTAGCTGTCGCTCAGGATGTAAACGTCGAAATGCTCCGCGTTTCCGGTCGCCTTAACGGACTCCCAGGTCGCACGCAGCCCCGCAAATACGCGGTCAACGTCTTCGTTACAGATAGGCATAATCAGCGCAGTACGGTGCTCAGGATTAAGGGGTTCATCCCCGACCGTTGACGCGGAAATACTGTATTTGTCACGCCCCATCAGCAGCTGCAGGAAGCCCATCAGTGCGGTCCAGAAACCGGCCGATACCCAGCAGAACAGGACAGCGAACAGCAGGAGGATGCCGCTCTGAAGGATATAAGGCAGCAACTGCATAAAGGAGACCCAGAGATCCTGGCCCATCATGTCAGTCGGGTTGATGAACGCCCAGCCCTGGTAAGGCAGAATGGTTTTCATATACCAGGTCGCGACAACCGTCTGTGCCAGCGTCAGAAGCAGCAGGATGTAACGACGGATTGTCCCCACGGTACGCCATTTCTGTTCAGAGGCCTGCTCTTCTTTCGTCAGGCGAGACAGATAGCGCGGCGTTACATCACGTCCGCGCAGACGATCCCAGAAGCGGCCAACGGGGTTGGTACGCCACGGATCGGGGAACATCGAGGAACGCGTAGCCTTCGGCATTGCCTGAAGCTGATCGCGTCCTTCGTCGTCTTTAATCAACTGCCCTTCTGCCAGCGAGTCCGGCCATGCCTGCTCCAGACGAGCCTTAACTGACCCCAGCGGCGTATCATCATCCCGGGAAAACTGATGATGTTCACCATCCAACGCGGTATGAACCGCGCGGATGTCGCTCTTAGGCAGTGCCGCTTTTTCGATATCCGTCAGCGGCATGGCATCAATATATTCAGATGTATTATTCATTGGCAGGTAGCTGGTAGCTCCAGGTTTCACTCAGCGGCTGATCGTCACTGACCAGCGCAGCACGCATTTCAGTGGTCTGCTTCGGATCTTTCACTTTCACACGCAGAGTCAGACGCCAGCCCTTCGTTATCGGGTTGTAACGCACGGTATTCTCAACGATTTCACCGTTATCCCCAATGCTGGCCTGAGCAGCAACGGCGGTATCCGGTGACAGTTTCTTCATATCCTGGCCTGTGAAGTCCACAACAAAGGCCACAGTGCCGTCAGGCTGACGGATAAGATTAGACTGTTTCACATCCCCCGTTGAGCGGCGAGTCTGCACAACATACGCGCTATCCGGCGCATGCAGCTTATCTTCGTCGCGGCTGAAGGTAATGGTGTACTTGAAGTTCATCTCTTTACCGGCTTCCGGCAGCTGATCCGGTGTCCAGTAAGCCACGATGTTATCGTTAGTTTCATCGTTGGTTGGAATTTCAACCAGCTCAACCTTCCCTTTACCCCAGTCACCTTTCGGCGTGACCCAGGCACTTGGACGCAGGTCATAACGATCGTCCAGATCTTCAAAGCGGGAGAACTGACGACCACGTTGCAGGAGACCAAAACCTTGCGGGTTTTCCATCGCAAAACTACTTACGGCCAGATGTTTCGGGTTATTCAGCGGACGCCAGATCCACTCACCGTTACCGGCATGAATAGACAGGCCATTGGAATCGTGCAGTTCCGGGCGGAAGTTCGTTGCTGGTGACGGCTGGTTTGGCCCAAACAGGAACATACTGGTCAGCGGTGCAACACCCAGTTTGCCCACTTTGTCACGCAGGTAAACTTTAGACTGCACGTCAACCACCGTGTCACGACCTGGCATAATCACAAAGCGATAAGCACCGGTTGCACGTGGGGAATCCAGCAGCGCGTAAATGGTCAGACGTTTGTCCGTTGGTTTTGGACGTTCAATCCAGAACTCGCGAAAACGTGGAAACTCTTCACCTGATGGCAGCGCGGTATCAATAGCCAGACCGCGCGCAGAAAGCCCGTATACCTGCCCCGCGCCGATCACGCGGAAGTAGCTGGCACCAAGCATGCTGACGATTTCATCGTTTTTATCTTTGCTGTTGATCGGGTAAAGCACCTTGAAGCCTGCGAAGCCCAGGTCTTTCACCGTATCTTTGTCGTGTTGCACATCGCCGAAATTAAAATAATCCGGGCTGTACTTGATCTTACGTACAGCCGTTGCCGTCACTTCATTGATGGCAACAGGCGTGTCGAAGTACATACCCTGATGATAAAACTCAAGCTTGAACGGGGTCTTAATAGTGTTCCAGTACGCTTTGTCGTGATTGAACTGGATCTGCTGATAGTCCGCATACTTCATGTCGCGGAAAACGGAGGGCAAGTTACTTTTCGGCGCTTCGTAGCTCTTGCCTGCCATCGATTTTGCCTGTTTTGCGACATCATCGATGTTAAAGGCCAGTGCCGATGAGGTATACAGTGATAACACGACTGCAGCACCTAACCAACGCATTTTCATCATCTGTGGTTTATGTTTCATAATAAGTAAGCACTTCCCCCTTTGTGTGCTTATATCGATCCGATCCATTTTAATGGAAACTCAGGCAATCCGACAACATTATCACTGCTTTGTTCAGCTGCTGGCTCATGGATTAAGCAAATGAAAGAACCCGCGATTCACTTTACGTGCTTATCCTGGAGACAGGGTGTCGGTCTTGGTGTAGGGTTGGCTTCGAATGTAACCATTATGAGTCTTAGGGATAAGACGAAAAGTCTGAGAATGCACAAAGTTATATGAGCTCAACACCAACAGAACGTGAATATTTCCTCGACTCGATCCGGGCATGGCTGATGCTATTGGGGATCCCCTTTCACATCTCACTGATTTACTCCAGCCACACCTGGCATGTTAATAGCCAGATGCCCTCCTGGTGGCTGACGTTGTTTAATGACTTTATTCACGCCTTCCGTATGCAGGTGTTTTTTGTCATATCCGGCTATTTCTCTTACATGCTGTTTCTGCGTTACCCGCTCAAACGCTGGTGGAAAGTGCGCGTGGAACGCGTAGGTATCCCGATGTTGACCGCCATTCCGCTGTTGACGCTGCCGCAGTTCATTATGTTGCAATACGTCAAAGGCAAGGCGGAGAACTGGCCGAATCTTTCATTGTATGAAAAGTACAACACGCTGGTCTGGGAGCTGGTGTCCCACCTTTGGTTCCTGCTGGTGCTGGTAGTGCTTACGACGGTCAGTGTGTTGATTTTTAGCCGCCTGCGCCACCATTTGAGTTATAAAGCCGATACCTTTTTCGCCAATATTACGATGGGCAAACTGACGGTGTTCTTTTTGCTGTTAGGGGTCGCCTATGCCGCCCTGAGACGTACCCTGTTTATCGTCTATCCGCCGATTTTAAGCGATGGGTTATTTAATTTCGTGGTGATGCAGTCGCTGTTCTACATTCCGTTCTTTTTAATCGGCGCGCTGGCATTTATTCATCCAAAACTTAAATCTCTGTTTACCACTCCATCGCCATGGTGCGCGCTGGGGGCTACACTCGCGTTTGCGGCTTATCTGCTGAATCAGCGCTACGGTAGCGGCGACGCCTGGATGTATGAAACGGAAAGTGTGATCACCATGCTGCTGGGCTTGTGGATGGTCAATGTGGTATTCGCGCTCGGCCACCGCCTGCTGAACTTTAAGTCCACTCGCGTGACTTACTTCGTTAATGCATCGCTGTTTATTTATCTTGTGCATCATCCCCTGACGCTGTTTTTCGGGGCTTACATCACGCCGCATATTACATCCAACACGCTGGGTTTCTTTACCGGACTGGTGTTTGTCGTCGGTGTTGCCATCGTACTCTATGAGATCCATTTGCGGATCCCACTTCTGCGTTTTCTCTTTTCAGGAAAACCACCCGCGAAAGCGTCATAAACAACGGCGGCGCACTCAGTGCGCCTCCGTTGTTTCAGGCTTCTGATTCCTGCCCACGCTGGGTCAGAAGCCGTTGATAAAGATGGGTGGTTTCTTCGTCAAAACAGACAAAGATAACCTTTTCAGGCATCGGTTTGAGCGACAGATAACGGTAAACCGTTTCTACGGCGATAGTCGCTGCAGCCGCTTTCGGATAGCCATATACGCCGGTACTGATGGCCGGGAATGCCATCGTTTTATAGCCATTATCGGCAGCCAGTCGCAAACAGTTTCGGTATGCCTCCTCCAGAAGACTCGCTTCATGCTGGTCACCACCGTGCCAGACGGGACCTACAGCATGAATAACCGCTTTGGCAGAAAGATTGCCTGCAAGCGTAATCACCGCATGACCAGGAGGGCATTCTCCCTGCTGTTGACGCACGACTTTGCAGGCCTCCAGCAACTGCGGTCCCGCAGCCCGGTGGATAGCACCGTCCACACCACCGCCCCCCATCAAAGATGGATTGGCCGCATTGACGATAACGTCGACGTGCATGGTCGTAATATCGCCATGAATGATTTCAATTTGCGGTTTCATAAAGCCCCTCTGCAACCCGCCTTTTTCTTAAGTGTATCGCAGAGGAGCCAGGGAGAAAAAACTATCAGACAACATCCTCTTCCGCCGCGGAGCGGAAGAGTGAATTAGCGATACTGGATCTGGACAATCGCGAGCGTTTTTTCAGGATTAAGGTATTTCATGCTGAGAGTGGCGAGGCTGGAATCGGTCTCCGTGCCATTAAGCGCCTCTTCATAACTGACCATTCGCGTTTGCATACGGTTATTATCCGGGCATGACATGGCAAACTGTCGCTGTTGCGGCGTGACTTCACAGGGGTCTGCAACAATGGCACCACGAAAATGAATTACCCCACCATTTGCAAGGGTGGCTGAATAAGCGGGGAGAATGAAAGCAGAAGCCATCAAACCCAAGCCTGTAGCAAGCTGAGCTAAATATTTGGTCATTATATGCACTCCTCAATGAGAATCGTCCTTGAGGGGTAAACGCGCTTCATTAAGGCAAACGAAGGCTCGCGTTACGGAACATCACTACTCAGTTCCTGATATCAGCATAGCTCAACGCCGTAGGCCCGCCACATTCATAACACATTGATTTAATGAATGATTATAAACTCTTTTCCGCCGGCGACCATTGTTGTGATAAATGAAGCGACTTTCCATCAGTAATGGTGACAACGATTTTTACCGTATCCCCCGCGTCAATATTTAAACTCAAACGCATTAAATCAATCGTCTGATTAGCGGGTATAAAAAGTGTATTTTGCTGTCGCGAAGAGCTTTGCCCGCCCTGCCCTTCTCGCTCAGAGACTATCTGAACCTGGCAATTGCACGGCTCCGTCAGAGTGACCTGTGGAATAATAGTGGTCATATTTTCCTGCTGTGACGTTTTAAACGTGATTTGGCTGGAAAGTGCGGCGAGGAGAATTAAGGTATTCATGATGAACTCCCGAAAAAAAACAGGGCGGATGCCCTGTTTTTTTGTAGCACAGATTTCAGTATCAGTACTGATGAGCTGTCGCGTGGTTACCAAAACCAATCTGGGTAACGTTGACAGTTGAGTTAGAAGCAGTCTGGTCGACCAATGCACCGTTAAGGCCACCGTACTGGCTAACATTCATAGTAGAATTTTTGCTGTTCCACTGATCAAGTGTTGCACTGTTGCCGAAACCGTTCTGGGTCAGGTTAATTTTACTGTCATCAGACCCCTGACCAACATCAGCACCGTTACCGCCACCGGTCTGGCTAATATTCAGAACTGAATTTCTGGCATCTGTCTGCAAAGCTACAGCAGAGTTACCGCCACCGTTCTGGTAAATATTCAGGGTAGAATTTGGGCCACCGTATCCGCCATGGCCATGACCATGACCCCATCCGCCCTGATCAATCAGACCAGCCATTGCACTACCAGAAACTACGATTGCTGCGAGTGCTGCCACTTTGAAAAATTTCATGGTAAACCCCCATCGGATTGATTAAAGTTGTCGCGAAATAGTTAGCGCTGGATGACGCGAATTGCCATTTGCGACTGTTTCTGCACTACAACTGCGGTTTTCTGTGTACCGTACTGCGTAATGTTTGCTCTATTACCCGACCCTTTCTGGATAATTTTCGCACTATTACCATATCCATCTTGCGTAATACCTGCATCGTTCCCGTTGCCGCTTTGATCGATCCAGGCCATATTGTAACTCCCTGATTGATCAACTTTCGCTCTGTTACCTGCCCCATCCTGGGAAACTATGGATAATAGTTTTGAACCGTCCTGGTGAACCTGAGCGTCATTTAGAATGCCCCGTTGACCAATAATGGCTGCCTGATTTAAAGACGAAAGACTTAATTCGTTAACCGCGAAATTATATTCAGTATTCGCCATATCTGAATTAGCCGCGGTTACAAATCCAGGCGCACCCAGCAATGTAAACATCATAAATAACGATATGTTTTTCATGTTGTCACCCTGGACCTGGCTATTTAAGTACTCCATAACCGTGTAACAATGATATTGTTAAAACGACTCGTGATGTGTTAACGCGTCGTTACGGTGAAGAGTATGTCCGCTGAAACATTTTAAATATCTCACCCACGCGGCTTATTTTTATTTGTCGGGTCACCACAAAGTCGTAATTTAAGGAAAAAATTGCTTTAAACAGGACAGCTTATTTTTTTATTAAACATTTCTTCTCGCCAGCTTGTACAACATCGCGAGGGCTGTCCACGCTTCATCCCGCCTTGTTTAAACGGAACGGCAGGATGCCATTTTTCTCATCACGTGACACGAGGCGTGTTTTCTTAAGACAGAAACATCGTCATTCCATGACTTAGAAAAAATCGGCATCTCATACCTTTCAACAATCATTAAAAAATAACAAATAAACAATAAAATCAATTAATTATAAATATTTGTATGATTTTTAAAATCTGTGCACACATATTTGCATGTACAACTTTATTATCAAAATGCGGCATTCAATACCGACAAACATCACAAATTAATATTGATTTTTACATTTAGTTACATGATTAACACTTGCTTTAAACTTCGTAAAAGCTAGATTGAAATTAGATGTACGAAATTGGTTTTATATTTACCTCCCTGTGGAGGTTATGGTCTGATTCTACACACAGCAGTGCAACATCTGTCAGTACTTCTGGTGTCCTCTTTTTACAGGAGGACAGCTGCCAGGTGCCAAAAAAAAGTGGGGTTTCATCATGTATAATGAAGTCCATAGTTTACATGGTCATACATTACTGTTGATCACAAAACCTTCTTTGCAAGCGACAGCTTTATTACAACATTTAAAGCAATCTTTATCACTGAGCGGGAAATTGCATAATATTCAACGTTCTTTCGATGATATTGCACCTGGCAGCATTATTCTTCTCGATATGATGGAAGCTGATAAAAAGCTTATCCATTACTGGCAGGATATTTTAAGCAGGAAAAACAATAATATCCGCGTGCTATTGTTGAATACGCCTGATGAGTATCCTTTCAGAGATATTGAAAGCTGGCCGCATATCAATGGCGTGTTCTACGTCACGGAAGAAGAGGACCGGGTGGTAGAGGGGCTGCAAGGTATATTGCGCGGAGAGTGTTATTTTTCGCAAAAACTTGCCAGCTACCTCATCACACACTCCGGAAATTATCGCTATAACAGTTCAGAGTCAGCACTGCTAACGCACCGTGAGAAAGAGATCCTGAACAAGTTACGCATTGGTGCTTCAAATATTGAAATCGCCCGTTCGTTATTTATCAGCGAAAATACGGTAAAGACGCACCTTTATAATCTTTTCAAGAAGATAGCTGTGAAAAACCGAACTCAGGCGGTTTCGTGGGCAAACGATAACCTCAGGCGTTAATCACATGAAGCGCACGTTGAGTTGGATCGCCGCAGCGAGTTTCCTGCTCGCTGCCGGGAATCTGAAGGCCGTCGAGGTCGAAGTTCCCGGATTGTTAACAGACCACACCGTCTCATCGATCGGGCACAGTTTTTACCGTGCCTTCAGTGATAAATGGGACAGCACATACACTGGAAATATAACAATCAACGAGCGGCCCAGTGCACGATGGGGAAGTTGGATAACAATAACGGCTAATCAGTACGTTATTTATCAAACGTTTTTATTCCCCACAAAAATGGACTTCGACAAAAACGTATCCTTAGCACTGGCACAATCAGAAGACGCTATTAATCGCCTGCAAATAGATAAAGCCCTATTAAGCACCAGCGATTTAGCAAAAGACGAGTTCTAGCGAACCGATATGCGGAGGCTGTCATGCGTATTGCATATGCAGTTGTTTCGATAATGCTGATCACCCCCATAAGTTGGGCCGGGAACATGACGTTCCAGTTCCGTAACCCTAACTTTGGCGGTAACCCTAACAACGGTGCGTTCCTGCTGAATGAAGCTCAGGCGCAAAACTCTTATAAGGACCCGAGTTATAAGGATTTTAGCGTTGATACCCCGTCTGCTCTGGACAACTTCACACAGGCTATTCAGTCGCAGATTTTAGGTGGGTTACTGACCAACATTAATACCGGTAAACCCGGTCGAATGGTCACCAACGACTTTATTGTCGACATCGCCAACACGGACGGACAGCTCCAGTTGAATGTTACCGATCGTAAATCAGGAAAAACCTCAACGATCCAGGTTTCCGGTCTACAAAGTAATTCAACTGACTTTTAAACAACAGCAAAATAAGGACAATGATCATGCAGCGCTTCCTGATATTTGTTGCAGTGTGCTTATTGAGCGGTTGTTTAACTGCTCCACCTAAAGAAGCTGCAAAACCTACTTTAATGCCTCGGGCCCAAAGTTATCGTGATTTAACACATTTACCGTCACCAACCGGTAAGATATTTGTCTCTGTTTACAACATTCAGGATGAAACCGGGCAATTTAAACCTTACCCGGCAAGTAACTTCTCCACGGCGGTGCCGCAAAGCGCCACTGCCATGCTGGTTACCGCACTCAAGGATTCACACTGGTTTATTCCTCTGGAACGCCAGGGGCTACAGAACCTGTTGAATGAACGAAAAATTATTCGTGCAGCACAGGAAAATGGCACCGTCGCGGACAATAACCGGACGCCTCTGCAATCTCTGGCAGCCGCGAATGTCATGATTGAAGGTTCGATTATCGGTTACGAAAGTAACGTTAAATCGGGTGGTGTAGGAGCACGTTACTTCGGTATCGGCGCTGATACCCAGTATCAGCTCGACCAAATCGCCGTTAACCTGCGTGTGGTTAACGTCAGTACGGGCGAAGTGCTCTCTTCGGTGAACACCAGCAAAACCATTCTGTCTTATGAAGTACAGGCGGGGGTATTCCGCTTCATCGACTACCAGCGTTTGCTGGAGGGTGAAATTGGTTACACCTCTAACGAACCGGTCATGATGTGCCTGATGTCTGCCATTGAAACCGGCGTTATCTTCTTAATTAACGATGGTATCGATCGCGGGTTGTGGGATTTGCAAAACAAAGCAGACGTGCAGAACCCGATACTGGTGAAATACCGCGATATGTCAGTTCCTCCGGAATCCTGACAGGAAGCGCATAAAAAAGGCGAGATGATTATCTCGCCTTTTTTTATTCACTCACCGCAGTGATGCTTTGCGCTTTTTCCCGCCGCGCCGCCAGCCAAAGACCGCTGTTCTTCATGGCGTAGCCAAACAGCAACCCCAGCGCCAGCGAGGGGACAACCAGTTTCCAGTCACCCTGCCCTGCAAAGGTCGCACACGCCCCCATAAAAGTTCCCGGCACGAACGAAAGCAACAGATGTTTTGCCTGGATGCACATCAAAAAAGCAACCACGCCCGTCATGACATACCCCAGCATCTCCAGATGCGGGGCCAGCGCGCTGCCTTTCATAATCACCAGCGCCCAGATAACACCGCTCATCAGGGTGCAGCCTGAAATAAAGAGACCTTTAACACCCCCCTGCGGGCAGGCGAAATAGGCCGTGCAGCCAAGAAACCCAGCCCAGCTGAGCAGCCCGAGAGACACAGCTACCCATCCCCAAAGCCCGGAGAGAATACCAGTGGTTAATGCGATACAAAGTAATATGTTCATGGTGCGCATCTTAGCAGAAGCGCACCATAGAAATGAGATCGCTAGCACATTACGTGCAAGTTGAAATGTATAGTTGCAGAGTTAATGTGATCTAAATCACTCTTCGTGTTCTTCTTCCAGCTCATCCCACATTGCCGCGATGGCGTCTCGAGTCAGCGGAGCCAGCGTTCTCCAGAATGGCGAAGTCGCATGTGCTTCGACTTTGCCAAGAAACGTTCCGACCCATGGCAACAGATACGTTTCGAACAAGGTTTCGATAGCTTCATTCTCATCATCACCTGCGTTGTCTTCGATCCAGGATGCAGCCAACAGCAGCGTACCAATATGGTCGGCTGGTGTATCGCTCAACGGCATACCGCGAGTGGAGAGAAAAGCACGGACTTCCGCTTCTGTCGCCCCTTCCTGCCAGGCAGAACGGTATGGCGAAACGCGGCATTCATCACCCACGAACAGCGCATTGTAGTCGGTCGCTACCTGCTGCATATCGCAGCTTTTTTGCAGACGCTCCAGTAACTCATCCTGTTCCAGCGGCCAGTTCTGCGCCAGTTTACCTTCACGAATTAACGTAAAGAGCGGAACCAACAGAGGGTCTTGCGGCTGGCGATAATAGAGCGTACCCAGCACGCGACAAAGGATGGAGAACTCGTTCATTTTTATTATTCCATTACACAATTAAAGATCGGCAAATTCGTCAATCGGTTCCATGCCGCGCGACTCGAGGAAATCGAGCAGGCGGCGTGGGGTCACGTTCAGGATTTGCGCTTCCGGGAAGTTAACGTCATTAAGCACCTTCAGGCACTCACTAAAATCACCCAGCGTAAACGCGGTATGGGAGTCAGAGCCCAGCGCCACCATACCTCCGGCATCTCGCACGGCAGCGGCCACTTCACGGCAGTTTGCTTCACTGCCCTTACGCGAGTGAACAAAGGAGGAGTTGTTAATCTCCAGCGCCACGCGGTGTTTCGCTGCCGCCTGGGCGACAGCCTGAATATCAATCGGATATTTTGGATTACCCGGGTGGCTTATAATATGCACATTGCCGCTGGCAATAGTGGCAATCATCGCCGCGGTGTTGGTCTCTTTATCCTGGGGAGGGAAAACCGGCTCGTGGAAACCGGCCAGGATCAGATCCAGGGAAGTGAGCATCGGACCGGTGCAGTCAATTTCACCGTCGGTATTTTTAATGTTCGCCTCGATACCACGCAGTATCCCAATGCCGTCAACCAGACGTGGCCAAATCCGCATATTCACAAAATGCCAGTAGTGCGGCGCATCCGCCATGTCCGGGCCATGATCGGTTATCGCGAACAGCTTGATGCCTTTAAGCTTGGCCTGGGCGATATAATCGTGGAGATTGCTATACGCGTGGGTGCTGGCGACGGTGTGCATATGCAGGTCAACGGGATACATCTCTCTCTCCTCTGCGGTTTTTCCAAAGAATAGCAGTTATCAGCGGCGAATATTAGCAAAAACCCGGCGAACGCCGGGTTTCTCTCAGTAGCCGCGCTGCCTGTCGACCTGTCCGGTGACTGCCTTACCCTTTTCCATTTCGCTGATGGTAAGGGATATATACGCCACCGCTTCTGCCGGACGCGTCACGGCAGCCACGTGCGGGGTCATGGCCACACGCGGATGCGCCCACAGAGGACTTTCCGCAGGCAGCGGCTCGCGGCTGTAGACATCCAGCATGGCGCCTTTTAGCTTTCCGCTGTCCAGGGCCTTCAGCAAATCGGGCTCGACCAAATGCACACCACGCGCCAGGTTCATCAGGTAGCTCTCATCGGCTAACAGGTTGAGCAACGCTTCATTGATAATCCCTACCGTTTCCGCCGTATTAGGCAGCAGGTTAATCAGCACGCGCGTGCCTTTCAGAAAGGCCGGCAGTTCATCTGCTCCGGCAAAGCTCTCTACGCCCGGATAATCTTTGCGGGTGCGGCTCCAGCAGCGCAACGGAAAGCCCCACGGTGCGAGCGCTTCAGCCACTTTTGACCCCAGCACACCAGCACCGAGGATACCAATGGTAAAATCTTCGCGCTGATAATCAGGCAGCGGTTCCCAGTGGGATTGCTGTTTTAATGCCTGATAGTCATCAAAGCGGCGGAACCAGTGCAGAACCTGGCTCACGGCATACTCCTGCATTTGCTGGCCCATACCGGTGTCTTCGAGGCGGAAAAGAGGAATATCTTCCGGCAGCATTTCCGGGTGAGCCTTCAGCTTGCTCAGAATGGAGTCCACACCGGCGCCCAGGGCAAAGACAGCTTTCAGTTTACGCCCCTGCAGCATTTCTACCGGCGGATGCCAGACCAGCGCGTAGTCAGCATGTTCGTTGTCACCCCGCTTCCACTCGCGAACGCGTGCGCCGGGTAACGCCGCGGTAAGCGCCTTGATCCAGTATGCCGCATCAAACGTGGGGTGATAGAAGAGTATATCCATAGTCATTCCTGCCTTTTATTGCGCTGAATTATTTTGATTTTCAACTGGATTGCCAGCATAACAAATTTATTGCGCGACTGTGCTGCTGATAAAAAAGACGCTTTCAGCACATTTAAGAATCAGGTTGCCTGAAGTTTGTCTAAACACGCTAAATTACTGAAAAAGTGAGTTGACGGCAGTTCGGCTTTTCCTTACATTAGCGCCCGTCCCGACAACAACGGGATGACAATATGGTGAGGTGTCCGAGTGGCTGAAGGAGCACGCCTGGAAAGTGTGTATACGGCAACGTATCGGGGGTTCGAATCCCCCCCTCACCGCCATATTTAAAGAAGAGCTCGCATGAAAATGCGGGCTTTTTTTTCGCATGTCGCACTCATGCAGGGGGGATGAGAATCCCCGACCGGGGTTCGACAACTGGCGACAGCCAGTTGGACAGACTGAGAGCGCAGCGAACAGGCTGCCCGCAGGGCGAGCAAAGCGAGTCAATCCCCCCCTCACCGCCATATTTAAAGAAGAGCTCGTACGAAAGTACGGGCTTTTTTTTCGCATGTTGCACTCATGCAGGGGGGATGAGAATCCCCGACCGGGGTTCGACAACTGGCGACAGCCAGTTGGACAGACTGAGAGCGCAGCGAACAGGCTGCCCGCAGGGCGAGCAAAGCGAGTCAATCCCCCCCTCACCGCCATATTTAAAGAAGAGCTCGTACGAAAGTACGGGCTTTTTTTTCGCATGTTGCACTCATGCAGGGGGATGAGAATCCCCGACCGGGGTTCGACAACTGGCGACAGCCAGTTGGACAGACTGAGAGCGCAGCGAACAGGCTGCCGGCAGGGCGAGCAAAGCGAGTCAATCCCCCCCTCACCGCCATATTTAAAGAAGAGCTCGTACGAAAGTACGGGCTTTTTTTTCGCATGTTGCACTCTGCGGGGGGGGTGAGAATCCTGACGCTCCCTGCGCTCTTTATGTCGGGTGGCGCTGCGCTTACCCGACCTACAAAAAACTATTCTTCAACCATCTTCGCATATTCTTCGGTCAGAAAATCCACCAGCGTCCTGACAGAAGGTAACAACCCGCGTCTTGATGGATAAACAGCGTGAATCACTTCCCGTCGGGGTTCCCAGGCCTCAAGTACCCGAATCAGTTCGCCTGACGCCAGCTGATCCTTCACCATCAAAATCGGCAGCTGCACCACGCCGATGCCAGCCATGGCAGCTTCACGTAGCGCAAGCATATCGGTGGTGATCAATCGAGGGTAATAATGGATCTCCGCTTTAGCACCTCCAGGCCCGGACAGCGCCCATTTATGAATATGTTTCCCCTCGTTCATGCTTAGCCCGGGCCAGGCACTGAGTTCAGACGGGGCTATCGGTTCTCCCATGCGTTGAATCAACGCCGGACTCGCGACCAGACAATGCCCCCTGTCAGCCAGCACCCTTAACACCAGCTCGCTGTCATCAAACGGGCGAGGGCGGACGCGGATCGCGATATCCACGCCCTCTCCCACCAGGTCTACCCGTCGATTGGTCGCCTCAAGCTGAAGATTGATGCCGGGATAACGCGCCATAAATCTTGCCAGCATCGGACCAACATGGACATGCAACAGGGTTATCGGGCAGGTGATCCTGACAATGCCGCGCGGTTCTGCCTGCAGTGCCGCCACGGCCTCTTCTGCCGCCTCCGCCTCCACCATCATCGCTTTACAGTGCTGATAGAAGGTCTGCCCGACCTCAGTCACCGTAAATTGCCGGGTTGTTCGGTGGATGAGCCGCACGCCAAGGCGCTCTTCCAACTGCGCGATCCGGCGGCTTAGCCTGGACTTTGGCAGGTCAAGCGCCCTTCCCGCCGCCGCAAAGCCACCGTAATCCACCACCTTCACAAACCAGACGAAGTCATTGAGATCCTGCATAAATCCTCATCGTTCCATTATTAGAACAGTGAATGCCATTTTCACTATCTACCGGGATATTAAACCTGAATATAAGCTAATTGCATCAACAGAACATCAGGAGTTCATCATGAAAAACGTAACAGGTATTTATACCGCTCCCCGACAGCACTGGGTGGGCGACGGTTTCCCGGTCCGTTCAATGTTCTCTTATCAGACGCACGGGGAGCCTCTCAGCCCGTTCCTGCTGCTGGACTACGCGGGCCCATACACCTTTCCGGCAGATGGTGCGAAACGCGGCGTAGGCCAACATCCTCACCGGGGTTTCGAAACGGTCACTATCGTCTATTCCGGTGAAGTCGAGCATCGTGACTCCACGGGCAAAGGCGGTGTAATTGGCCCCGGCGACGTGCAGTGGATGACGGCAGGCGCAGGCATTTTGCACGAGGAGTTCCACTCCAGCGCGTTCTCGCAGAAAGGCGGAGAACTCAAAATGATGCAGCTTTGGGTCAACCTTCCGGCGAAAGACAAGATGGCGGCCCCGGGCTACCAGAGCATCACCAAAAGCGACATTCCAGTCGTGACGCTTTTGGATAACAGCGGCACGCTGAGAGTTATTGCCGGTCGCTACCAGGATGTGACCGGCCCGGCTCACACCTTTTCACCGCTGAATGTCTGGGATATTGCGCTGAATCAGGGAAGCCATTTGACGCTCAATCAGCCAGAAGGCTGGAGCGCCGCGCTGGTGGTACTGGAAGGTAACGTCACGGTAAACGGCACGGCTGAAGCGGGTGAAGCGCAACTGGTCGTCTTAAGCCAGCAAGGCGACAAAGTGCATCTGGAAGCCAGTAGCGATGCAAAAGTGCTGCTGATGGCCGGTGAGCCACTGAACGAACCCATTGTGGGCTACGGCCCGTTTGTCATGAACAGTAAAAGCGAAATCAACGAAGCCATTCGTGATTTCAACTCCGGCCGCTTCGGCCAGATCTGAACGTAATAAAGGAGAAGAAAATGTCCACACCTGCAAATTTCAACGGAGCGCGTCCGGTTATTGATGTGAACGATGCGGTGATGTTGCTTATCGATCACCAGAGCGGTCTTTTCCAGACCGTTGGGGATATGCCAATGCCGGAACTGCGTGCCCGTGCGGCAGCGCTGGCAAAGATCGCTACCCTGGCGAAGATCCCGGTAATCACGACAGCATCCGTTCCCCAGGGGCCGAACGGCCCGCTTATCCCGGAAATCCACGCCAACGCGCCGCATGCGCAGTACGTACCACGTAAAGGAGAGATTAACGCCTGGGATAACCCGGAATTTGTGGCGGCAGTGAAAGCCACCGGGCGCAGCACGCTGATTATCGCGGGTACCATCACCAGCGTTTGCATGGCTTTCCCGTCAATTAGTGCGGTTGCTGATGGTTATAAAGTCTTTGCGGTGATCGATGCGTCCGGTACCTACAGCAAAATGGCACAAGAGATCACCCTGGCTCGTGTCGTCCAGGCTGGCGTAGTGCCAATGGATACAGCGGCAGTCGCCTCAGAAATCCAGCGAACCTGGAACCGTGAAGACGCGGCCAAGTGGGCCGAGGTGTATACCCACATCTTCCCGGCTTATCAGCTGTTGATCGAAAGCTACGGCAAAGCACAGGAAGTGGTAAAAAACAGCGAAGTGCTCGATTCACAGCGTTAATCCGGCTCTAAGCGACATGAGCTGATTAAGGCTTAACCGAACAGGCACTAAAGCAGAAAATCTGCTTGACCGTTTTAGCGCAACTCCCTATAGTAGCGCCCCGTTGCCCCCCAAGCGGTCAGGCAGCAAAACAATATGGTGAGGTGTCCGAGTGGCTGAAGGAGCACGCCTGGAAAGTGTGTATACGGCAACGTATCGGGGGTTCGAATCCCCCCCTCACCGCCATATTTAAAGAAGAGCTCGCACGAAAGTGCGGGCTTTTTTTTCGCATGTTGCACTCATGCAGGGGGGATGAGAATCCCCGACCGGGGTTCGACAACTGGCGACAGCCAGTTGGACAGACTGAGAGCGCAGCGAACAGGCTGCCCGCAGGGCGAGCAAAGCGAGTCAATCCCCCCCTCACCGCCATCTTTAAAGAAGAGCTCGCATGAAAATGCGGGCTTTTTTTTCGCATGTTGCACTCATGCAGGGGGGATGAGAATCCCCGACCGGGGTTCGACAACTGGCGACAGCCAGTTGGACAGACTGAGAGCGCAGCGAACAGGCTGCCCGCAGGGCGAGCAAAGCGAGTCAATCCCCCCCTCACCGCCATATTTAAAGAAGAGCTCGTACGAAAGTACGGGCTTTTTTTTCGCCCAAAAGCAGAGCGAGTTTCAGCTAACTTGCAACCAATCTTAAACAAACATTTCACTCTCCAGACACAGTTTATCACCGCTGATAAACTAGGTGGTATCCCCCCTGGAGAGCGGAAGGTTATTGTCATGCAATATGAAGAACAGCAGCTAATCAACGGCCTTTTCGAACGTCTGAAACAGACCGGACAACAAAACAGCCAACGGGATGCCGATGCAGAGCGTCAGATCGCGGAATTCGTCAGACAGCAGCCTGCGGCCCCCTACTATATGGCGCAATCGATTTTGATTCAGGAAGCGGCGCTGAAACGCCTACAGTCCCGGGTTCAGGAGCTTGAAAGCGAATTAGCCGCGCAAAAAAGCAAACCCTCGACGGGCGGCAGTTTCCTCGGCGGCCTGTTTGGTGGCGGGAAAAGCAACCCGCAGCCGGACAACAGCTGGAATGCCCAGCAGCAACAGCCACCGGCGCAGGATTATTCACGGGCGGCAGCGCCAGCTTCGGCTCCTCGCGGCGGCAGTTTTATGGCAGGCGCGCTGCAAACAGCCGCTGGCGTGGCCGGTGGCGTCGTGCTGGCCGAGATGCTGACCAGTATGTTCCATCAGTCGCGGCCGGAAGAGATCGTGAACATCATCGAAGAACCGACAACGCCCGCCGGTAATGAGCCGTTTATCGGTAATCAATACGGCGACTTTAATAATGTCTCTGACACCCGCTTCCTCAACCAGGACGATCCGTTCGGCAATAATAACGACACCTGGCAGAACGACGATGCAGATGACGACTACAGCGATGATGACGACAGTTTTATTTAACGACGTTAGCTAAAGTGACTTTAAACATACAAGGGAAAAGAACAAAGCCCGGTTTCCCGGGCTTTGAACAGAACAACAAACTCAATAATACGCTTGCAGCGTGCGCTGACACAGCGCCGATCGCACGCAGTCATCTTTGGTGAAGCGGACCACCCCAATCATCTCATCTTCCTCAAAACGTGACATAGCGTCGCTCAGTCCGGATTTCACGCCGGATGGCAGGTCACACTGGGTAATATCGCCGTTAACGATAACCGTCACGTTCTCCCCGAGGCGCGTCAAAAACATCTTCATTTGCGCAGCGGTCACGTTCTGAGCCTCGTCAAGAATGACGACCGCATTTTCAAATGTACGTCCGCGCATATAGGCGAACGGCGCGATTTCCACCTTGCCAATCTCTGGCCGCAGGCAGTACTGCATAAAGGAAGCCCCCAGTCGTTTCACCAGCACGTCGTAGACGGGCCTGAAGTATGGGGCAAACTTCTCCGAAATGTCTCCGGGCAAGAAGCCGAGATCTTCATCAGCTTGCAGTACCGGACGGGTGACAATAATCCTCTCCACGTCCTTATGGATCAGCGCTTCCGCCGCTTTGGCTGCACTGATCCAGGTTTTCCCGCATCCGGCTTCACCGGTTGCAAAGATGAGCTGTTTACTCTCGATAGCATTCAGGTAGTGCGCCTGAGCCTCATTGCGCGCCACAATTGGAGAATTGTCACGGCTGTCCCGCGCCATGCCAATTGCTTCTACGCCACTCATCTGCACAAGCGAGGTGACCGATTCTTCTTCACGCTGTTTATGGCTACGTGAATCCCGTCTCAGCACACGTTTTGCTTCGCGACGAGCTTTGATCACTGCTTTTTGTCTTCCCATGGATAGCACCTTGAGTTGTTGGTATTCATCACACGCGCCAGTTTCAGCACGATTATGCGCACGAACATCAGAGGGTTGGCTTCCTTGTAAGCCATTGCTTGCTTTATCGGATGACGATACGGAACAGCTACGCGCACCGTTCTGCACGTCGGTCGAATGAGATTCTTGAGGAAGGGGGGAGAATTTAGTGGTGAGGAAATCGCTGCCGGAGTCTGAGCCTCCGCGCCGGGTGCTGCGGTTGTTGTGTTTACCATGTCCAGTACAGGACGCAACCATTCGCGATCTCCATAGTGATTCAGCATCACTGCCGGGAACTACCGCTGTCTTATCTTAATTACATCAGGTGTTATCATAAATGCAACATTTATTTTACCTGATTGCAACCTTTAAGACTGTCCCTACAGTTGAAATCAGTCTCATACAGAAATATTACAGAAATATAACAACAGAATTGTCATATGAAAAAATAATGTCCCTGCGAACGTGGCGCAGGGACAGCGATCAGGCCTCAATCAGCCCTTGAGCGAGATACGCGTGTTGATCGCGTACGCCTGGCAGGGCAAAGAAATAGCCGCCGCCGATAGGTTTAATGTACTCTTCCAGCGCTTCTCCATTTAGCCGCTTCTGCACGGTCAGGAAGCCTTTTTCCAGATCGTGCTGATAGCAGACGAACAGCAGCCCCATATCAAGCTGGCCGGAGTTGGTTACGCCCAGAGAGTAGCTGTAGCCACGGCGCATCATCAGGCTGGACTGCGTCTCTTTGGTGCGCGGATTAGCCAGACGAATATGGCTGTCCAGCGCAATCACATCGCCATTCGGATCGCCGGCGTAGTCGGGCACATCATGCTCATTCTTCATGCCCAGCGGTGCCCCACTCTGCTTATCACGACCAAAAATCGTCTGCTGCTCTTTGAGCGGTGTGCGGTCCCAGAACTCCACGTGGAACTGAATAATCCGCACGGCCTGATAACTTCCCCCAACGGCCCATGTCGGTTCGCCCTGATCGGCAGTGACCCACACCACCTCCTTCATGAGCGCACCATCGTGGCTGTCCGGGTTGGCCGTACCGTCCTTAAAGCCCAGCAGGTTAACCGGTGTCTCTTTCCCTTTACTGCGGGCAGCATGGTCTGAGATAAACCCTTCCCGTTTCCAGCGCACGCTCAACAGATCCGGCGTGTGCTTGATAATATCCCGAAGGGCGTGGATCACCGTGTCCTGGCTATTGGCGCAAATCTGCAGAAGCAGGTCACCGTGACAAAGAGCAGCGTCCAGCGAGTCATTCGGGAAACGCGTCATTTTCTGCAGCGCTTTTGGCTTCTGTTTTGCCAGTCCATAGCGCGCATCAAACAGCGATTCACCGAGCGAAACGGTCATCGTCAGGTTATCCGGGGCGATAAACGGCCCCAGGATACCGGAGTCCATGGGCGGAAGACGCGGATTTGGCGTTTCCGGTGCCGGCCCGCCTGTGGTGAGAAACGCGATACGTGTCGTCAGCAGACGGAACAGACGCTCCAGATCCGCTTTATCACTCGCCAGTGAGTCAAATGCCACCAGCATCATCGACGCCTGCTGCGGTGTCAGAATGCCCGACTGATGTTCACCGTAAAACGGCTGCGTCTCCATGCGAGCATTAGGGGACAGCGTGCCGGGCGCGCTTTGCGGTTTCGCCGCATGCGCCACCGGACACCCACCAGCCAGCGCAAGAGCGCCCCCCAGCGCCCCTACCCCTTTTAGCAACCGACGACGTGAAGGCTCAACCACCTCGCTTTCGTTATGCTTATTCATCGTGCTTAGTCCAGACCCAGTACGCCACGCAGCAGGGAGAGATCTTCCGCCAGGGCGGTAATCGGGCCTTTAAGCGCGTTGCGGTCGGCATCGGTCAGCTTATCGTAGGTTTCAAAGCCGTCTTTGGTACGATACTTCGCCAGAATGGCGTCGACTTTTTTGAAGTTAGCATCCACTTTAGCCAGAAGTTCGCCGTTCTCTTTCTGCAGTTGAGGACGCAGCAGATCGACAATTTTTTGTGAACCGTCAACGTTAGCCTGGAAATCCCACAGGTCGGTATGGCTGTAGCGATCTTCTTCACCGCTGATTTTGCTCGCGGCCACTTCTTCAATCAGCCCTGCGGCACCGCCCACCACTTTTGACGGCGGGAAGGCCAGCTCGCTGATGCGCTTTTGTAGCTCCAGCACATCACCGTTCAGCTGCTCAGCGTATTTCTCCATCCCTTTGGTGGAGTTGTCGCCAAACAGGGCTTTCTCCAGACGGTGGAAACCGGTGAATTTCGGATCGGCCGCTTTCTGCTCGAAATCGTCTTCGCGGGCATCAATGCTGCCATCAAGGTCAGAGAACAACTCGGCAATCGGCTCGATACGCTCGTAGTGCTGACGGGTTGGCGCATAGAGGGATTTCGCTTTTTCGATATCACCTGCTTTCACCGCATCGGTAAAGGCTTTGGTACCCGCAACCAGGTCGGCCGTCTCTTTGGAGACATACGCTTTATAGGCGGTAATCGCCTCACCCAGGCTCAGCACCGCCGCACCTTTCGTCGCATCGGCCGTTGCTTCACCTTTGACGATCAGCTTACCTTTAGGGTTAGTCAGCAGACCGCAGGTCATCTCATACTCGCCCGGCTGCAGGTTGGCGGTCATCTTCTGGCTGAAGCCAGGAGCGATATTTTCGCGCTCTTCCACCACCAGTACACCCTTCAGAATTTCCCACTCCAGCGCCTTCTGGCTGTGGTTCTGGATAATAAACTGGGTCTTGCCGCTGTTAACCGTGAGGGTCATCGGCTCACACTGCTTGTCATTGACGGTGACTTTAACCTGAGGAACATCCGCACCCCAGGCGGAGAATGCAGAAGCGAACAGCGCGGCGATGCCTGCGCATAATGCACTACGACGGAACTGAATTGCCATGGCTCTTCCCTTTAAAAGTATGTTGTAACTAAAGCAAATATTATGGTGTAACGCGCGACGCCTGCGTGCCGGTACGCGGCGGCATTGCGAACAGCACCAGCGCCGGAATGAGATAGATAAAGTACATCGCCACTTCGCTGATGCTCGGGGTTTCCTGATAACCGAAGATGCCTTCGAGCAGAGTGCCGGTCAGTGAATGAGTGGAAAGAACGTTGCTGAGATCAAACGCCACGTCCTGGAAATGGTTCCACAGGCCCGCTTCATGGAAGGCGCGAATCGCCCCTGCCGCCAGCCCTGCCGCCACCAGCAGAATAAACAGACTCGTCCACTTGAAGAAGGCCCCCAGGTTAAGGCGAATGCCGCCCCAGTAGAGCAGGAAACCCAGCACCACAGCCGTAGCAAGGCCCAGCATCGCACCTAACGGCGGCCAAATGCCGACATCCTGCTGAAACGCCGCCAGCAGGAAGAAAACGGACTCCAGGCCTTCACGCGCGACGGCGAAAAAGACCATCATGATCAGCGCCCAGCCGTGGTTATTGCTCTTTTGCAGGGCGTTATCCACCGCCTGCTCCAGCTGTACCTTTACGTTACGGGAGACTTTACGCATCCAGAACACCATCCAGGTGAGGATCACCACCGCGATCACCGCAACGATGCCTTCAAACAGCTCCTGCTCTTTCTGCGGGAATTCACCGGTGGTTTCATTGATCAGGATGCCCAGGCCCAGACAGAGCGCCGCGGCAAGGAACACCCCCACCCACATGACGCCAATCCAGCGTCCGCGCTGGGTTCGCTTCAGATAACTGGCGATGAGACTGACGATGAGGGCAGCTTCGAGCCCTTCACGCAACATAATGAGAAATGGAACAAACATGCCGACACCTTAAATGTTTATCGCAGTCAACTGATGCAAAGAAAGGTAAATTCTTGTGATAGTGATTATCATTACGGCGAAGAGAAAAACAAGCGAAATGTGTGTTGTTTTGATGACGAGTTGTAAACGCAAAGTCTGGTAATAGTTGCCATCGTTATCGTTATCGTTAAGTTTATAAGTTATAACGAAAATGCCCATTTACGGTTAATCAGGGCTGTGGCTAAATACCTGCCTCAAACACCTGGTGAAAATTAATTATGTTTAAGATTGTCCATTTCCTGCTGGCGCTGGTGATTATTCTTGCGCTGGCCTGGCTGGTGAGTTTCGACCGCCGAAAAGTTCGCATTCGTTTTGTTTTACAGCTGATTGTCATTGAGATTGCTCTGGCGTTCTTTTTCCTGCACGCCGAAAGCGGGTTATTCCTGATTAAATACGTCTCAGGGTTTTTTGAATCACTGCTGAAATTTGCTGCCGAAGGCACCAATTTTGTCTTTGGCGGGATGGGTGAAAAAGGGCTGGCGTTCATTTTCCTCGGCGTACTTTGTCCGATTATTTTTATTTCCGCGCTGATCGGTATTCTGCAACACTGGCGAATTCTGCCGATATTTATTCGGGTGATCGGCACGCTGCTGTCAAAACTGAACGGTATGGGCAAACTGGAATCCTTTAATGCGGTGAGTTCATTGATCCTCGGCCAGTCTGAAAACTTCATTGCCTACAAAGGCGTGCTGGGCGATCTCTCCTCACGTCGTCTCTTCACGATGGCAGCTACAGCCATGTCGACAGTCTCTTTGTCGATTGTTGGCGCCTATATGACCATGCTCGATGCCAAATTTGTGGTGGCGGCGCTGATTCTGAACATGTTCAGCACTTTTATTATTCTCTCCGTCATCAACCCGGCGCGCCCGGAAGCGGAGCCGGATATCAAACTTGAAAAACTGCATGAATCCCAGAGCTTCTTCGAAATGCTCGGCGAGTATATTCTGGCCGGTTTTAAAGTGGCGATGATTATTCTGGCGATGCTGATTGGCTTTATTGCCCTTATTAGCGCCGTTAACGCCCTCTTCTCCAGCCTGTTTGGCATGAGCTTCCAGCAAATCCTGGGGTATGTATTTTATCCCCTGGCGTGGCTGGTGGGCATTCCTCTGAGCGATGCCTTAAATGCGGGCAGTATTATGGCAACCAAACTGGTGGCGAATGAATTTGTGGCGATGATTGAGCTGCAAAAAATCGCCCATGAGATGTCACCGCGCGGGCTGGGTATTTTGTCCATCTTCCTGGTGTCGTTCGCGAACTTTGCATCCATCGGCATTGTGGCCGGGGCGATTAAAGGCCTGAACGAGCAGCAGGGGAACGTGGTGTCACGTTTTGGTTTGCGTCTGGTGTATGGCGCGACGCTGGTGAGTCTGCTGTCAGCGAGTTTTGCGGGTTTAGTGTTGTAAATGAGAACGGCGGGATATCCCGCCGTTGTGATTAAAACTGCACGCAAACCGGCTGGTCGACACGCATCACCGATTCCTGCGCGAAGCGGGATTTATAAATCCCGCGTAACGCTTCGATGTTCTTTTCACTCTGCGCATCTTTACCGTGGATCAGCATCAATGCTTTACTCGGTTCACGCGCCACTTTCCCGTCGTTCCCCAACCACTGCCCACGCGCATCAAATACCGTCAGACCATCACGAAAACGCGGTGTAACGTCCTGATCAACAAACTGCTGCCACTCGTTACTGGTGATCTGCGCCCCAGCCGGACGGTTCAGTCCGAAATAGAGCGTGGTTTGCTGCATCTGGTTATCCGCTTTGCAGGTCTCTACCGCCGCGTGTTGCGATGGCGCAGTGCAGCCAGCCAGCATCAATAATGCCGCTGCCATTACCCCTGTTTTGATTGTCATGCTTCGCTATCCTCATTGTTATAAGCACATGGATATCACAGGAAATTACGGATTTTGGCAAGAAAAAAGCCGGGCAGCGCTAGCGCTTGCCCGGCCTTCAGTGTTCCGAGGAAAAATTTATTCCGGCTGCAGCTTAGTCGGCGGTGCAGAGCGGTAATGCGCATCTGCTTCAGCAAAGCGTTTCTGCATGGAGGCGGACGGCGCTTTCCCCAGCAGGCTGAAGACCACAATACCAATGCTGCCGAAAATGAAGCCCGGTATGATTTCGTACAAGCCCAGCCATGCGAACTGTTTCCAGACGATAACGGTCAGTGCACCGATAATCATTCCCGCCAGCGCGCCGTTACGGGTCATACGTGACCACATGACGGAGAAGAGCACTACCGGACCAAATGCCGCACCAAAGCCCGCCCATGCGTAGCTCACGAGGCCCAGCACGCGGTTTTCCGGGTTGGCCGCCAGTGCAATCGCCACCAGCGCCACCAGCAGAACCATAAAGCGCCCTACCCACACCAGCTCTTTCTGGCTTGCACCTTTGCGCAGGAAAGCTTTGTACAGGTCTTCGGTGATGGCACTGGAGCAGACCAGCAGCTGACAGCTCAGGGTAGACATCACTGCCGCCAGGATCGCGGAGAGCAGAATACCGGCAATCCACGGGTTAAACAGAATCTGCGCCAGCTCGATAAACACACGTTCGGCGTTCTGGTTAACAGCGCCCGCCTGTGCCGGGTTATTGTTGAAGTACGCGATACCAAAGAAGCCTACCGCACACGCCCCCGCCAGACACAGGATCATCCACGTCATACTGATACGACGCGCATGCACGATGGTGTGGTGAGAGTCCGCGGCCATAAAGCGCGCCAGGATATGCGGCTGACCGAAGTAACCCAGACCCCAGCCCATCAGCGACACGATGGCAACGAAGTTCAGCCCTTTCAGCATGTCGACGTTTTCAATGCTCTTCTGTTTGATCACTTCCAGCGAATCGGCAAAGCCGCCAACGGTGAAAATCACAATCACCGGGGTCAGGATCAGGGCGAAGATCATCAGGCTCGCCTGCACGGTGTCTGTCCAGCTTACGGCCAGGAAACCGCCCACGAAGGTATACAGGATGGTCGCCGCAGCACCGGCCCAGAGGGCGGTTTCGTAGCTCATGCCGAAGGTGCTTTCGAACAGACGCGCGCCCGCCACAATGCCGGAGGCACAGTAGATGGTGAAGAACAGAAGAATAACCACCGCAGAGATAATGCGCAGGATGCGGCTGTTATCTTCAAAGCGTCCGGTGAAGTAATCCGGCAGCGTCAGGGCGTTATTATTGGCCTCGGTATGCACACGCAGACGGCCTGCCACTAGTTTCCAGTTGATCCATGCCCCGACAGTCAGGCCGATGGCAATCCAGCTTTCTGAAATACCGGAGATGAAAATCGCGCCTGGTAACCCCATCAGCAGCCAGCCGCTCATGTCTGATGCCCCCGCAGATAACGCGGTCACCATCGGGCCTAAACTACGTCCGCCCAGAATGTAGTCGTCAAAGTTCTTTGTTGAACGCCATGCCAAAAACCCTATAAGGATCATGCCAAAAATATAAACGAGAAATGTCACCAGCATCGGTGTGCTAATAGCCATTCAAATTCTCCAAAAAGTCGAGCGACAACCGTCCGGGCTGCCTTGTTATATGATCACCGGAACGTGGTGAATGTATCTTGTGTTTCCGTTGGGCGCGCTATCCTGCCGTATGCGCACCCCGCTGACAAACGATTTAACACTGCATTTACATCAAATTCATCCCTGGCTTGATACAACTTTTCTATAGGTTGCACTCGCTCACACTTATAAGGGTTGCACCTTTTAAAAATGTTAAGCGCCGCATAAAAACAGGCCTGCGATGCAGAAGCCAGCTCTTTTTTCCAGCTAACCATTCATTAACAATCCATTCATTTTCTGGGTTGCAAACCAGGTCACATTTAACACGGTTGCACAAAGTTGCAACATGGTGGATATTTCACGCTAACGACAGAACACTATTAAAGAACAACAGGAGTTTTGGCATGGGTATGACCACCATGGGGGTTAAGCTGGATGACGCAACGCGCGAACGGATTAAGTCCGCAGCCACCCGCATTGACCGCACACCACACTGGCTAATCAAGCAGGCAATTTTTAACTATCTGGAAAGACTGGAGAGTGAAGACGGTCTGCCAGAGCTGCCTGCCCTGCTGGCCGGCGCGGCGAATGAAAGCGAGGAAGCCCCGATCGCGGGCGAAGACAGTCATCAGCCGTTCCTTGAATTTGCCGAGCAGATCCTGCCGCAATCCGTCAGCCGTGCCGCCATCACCGGCGCCTGGCGTCGTGCCGAAACCGACGCCGTGCCGATGCTGCTGGAACAGGCCCGCCTGCCGGAAGCGATTGCCGCGCAGGCACACAGCCTGGCGTATCAATTAGCGGACAAGCTGCGTAACCAGAAAACCGCCACCGGCCGCGCCGGGATGGTTCAGGGTCTGCTGCAGGAGTTTTCCCTCTCTTCACAGGAAGGCGTGGCGCTGATGTGCCTCGCGGAAGCGCTGCTGCGTATTCCGGATAAAGCCACCCGTGACGCGCTGATCCGCGACAAGATCAGTAACGGTAACTGGCAGTCACACATTGGCCGCAGCCCGTCGCTGTTCGTTAACGCCGCCACCTGGGGTCTGCTGTTTACCGGCAAGCTGGTCTCGACCCATAACGAAGCTAACCTCTCCCGCTCCCTGAACCGCATCATCGGCAAGAGCGGCGAGCCGCTGATCCGCAAGGGCGTGGATATGGCGATGCGTCTGATGGGCGAGCAGTTTGTCACGGGTGAAACCATTGCCGAAGCGCTGGCAAACGCCCGCAAGCTGGAAGATAAAGGTTTCCGCTACTCGTACGACATGCTGGGTGAAGCGGCCCTGACCGCCGCCGACGCGCAGGCCTATATGGTTTCTTACCAGCAGGCGATCCACGCCATTGGTAAAGCGTCAAACGGTCGCGGGATTTATGAAGGTCCGGGCATCTCCATTAAGCTGTCCGCGCTGCACCCGCGCTACAGCCGCGCGCAGTACGACCGGGTGATGGAAGAACTCTACCCACGACTGAAATCCCTGACCCTGCTGGCGCGCCAGTATGATATTGGTATTAACATCGACGCCGAAGAGGCCGACCGTCTGGAGATCTCTCTCGATCTGCTGGAAAAACTGTGCTTCGAGCCAGAATTGGCGGGCTGGAACGGGATTGGTTTCGTTATTCAGGCCTACCAGAAGCGCTGTCCGTTCGTCATTGATTATCTGATTGACCTGGCAAGCCGCAGCCGTCGACGCCTGATGATCCGTCTGGTGAAAGGTGCCTACTGGGACAGCGAAATCAAACGCGCCCAGATGGACGGTCTGGAAGGCTATCCGGTCTATACCCGCAAGGTGTACACCGACGTCTCTTATCTCGCCTGCGCGAAAAAGCTGCTCGGCGTGCCGAACCTGATCTATCCGCAGTTCGCTACCCACAACGCCCACACCCTGGCGGCGATCTACAGCCTGGCCGGACAGAACTACTACCCGGGCCAGTATGAATTCCAGTGCCTGCACGGCATGGGTGAACCGCTGTACGAGCAGGTCACCGGTAAAGTGGCGGACGGCAAGCTGAACCGTCCGTGCCGTATCTATGCCCCGGTGGGCACCCACGAAACCCTGCTGGCGTACCTGGTGCGTCGTCTGCTGGAAAACGGTGCGAACACCTCCTTCGTTAACCGTATTGCCGACACCACGCTGCCGCTTGATGAGCTGGTGGCCGATCCGGTGCAGGCGGTTGAGAAGATGGCGGCGCAGGAAGGCCAGATTGGCCTGCCGCATCCGAAGATTGCCCTGCCGCGCGAGTTGTACGGCAAAGGCCGCGTGAACTCGGCAGGTCTGGATCTCGCCAACGAACATCGTCTGGCATCCCTCTCCTCTGCCCTGCTCAACAGCGCGCTGCAGAAATGGCAAGCTAAACCAATGCTGGAGCAACCTGTCGCTGATGGAGAAATGCAGCCAGTGATTAACCCGGCAGAGCCAAAAGATATCGTCGGCTACGTACGTGAAGCGACTGACGCGGAAGTGGATCAGGCGCTGGACAGCGCGGTGAATAACGCCCCTATCTGGTTCGCCACCCCTCCAGAGGAGCGTGCCGCCATTCTCGAACGCGCTGCGGTGCTGATGGAAGATCAGATGCAACAGCTCATCGGCATTCTGGTGCGCGAAGCGGGTAAAACCTTCAGCAACGCCATTGCCGAAGTGCGCGAGGCGGTCGACTTCCTGCACTACTACGCCGGTCAGGTGCGTGATGATTTCGATAACGAAACCCACCGTCCGCTTGGCCCGGTCGTCTGTATTAGCCCGTGGAACTTCCCACTGGCGATCTTCACCGGCCAGATTGCCGCGGCGCTTGCGGCGGGCAACAGCGTGCTGGCAAAACCGGCAGAACAAACCCCGCTGATTGCCGCCCAGGGCATCAACATTCTTCTGGAGGCCGGCGTTCCGGCGGGCGTGGTTCAGCTGCTGCCTGGCCGTGGTGAAACGGTCGGTGCGAAGCTCACCGCCGATAACCGCGTGCGCGGCGTGATGTTCACCGGCTCGACCGAAGTGGCCTCCCTGCTGCAGCGCAACATCGCCACCCGTCTTGACGCGCAGGGTCGTCCGACGCCGCTCATCGCGGAAACCGGCGGCATGAACGCCATGATCGTTGACTCCTCCGCGCTCACCGAGCAGGTGGTGGTTGACGTTCTGGCTTCCGCCTTCGACAGCGCCGGCCAGCGCTGCTCCGCCCTGCGCGTGCTGTGCCTGCAGGATGACGTGGCCGACCACACGCTGAAGATGCTGCGCGGTGCAATGTCCGAATGCCGTATGGGCAATCCGGGCCGTCTCACCACCGATATCGGGCCGGTGATCGACGCGGAAGCCAAAGCCAACATCGAAAACCACATTCAGACCATGCGTGCCAAAGGCCGTCCGGTGTTCCAGGCCGTACGTGAAACCAGCGAAGATGCCCGCGAATGGCGCACCGGTACCTTTGTGCCGCCAACGCTGATTGAACTGGCGAGCTTCGACGAACTGAAAAAAGAGGTTTTCGGTCCGGTACTCCACGTGGTGCGCTACAACCGTAACAACCTTAACGCGCTGATTGAGCAGATCAACGCTTCTGGCTATGGCCTGACGCTGGGTGTCCATACCCGTATTGACGAAACCATCGCTCAGGTGACCGGTAGCGCCAAAGTGGGCAACCTGTACGTCAACCGTAACATGGTTGGCGCGGTCGTGGGCGTGCAGCCGTTCGGCGGCGAAGGCTTGTCCGGTACGGGTCCGAAAGCGGGTGGTCCGCTCTATCTGTACCGTCTGCTGGCGAACCGTCCGGAGAACGCGCTGGGCGTCACCCTGGCACGTCAGGACGCAGACTATCCGGTGGATACGCAGCTGAAAACCGTGCTGACGCAGCCGCTGGAAGCACTTATCACATGGGCGGAAAAACGTCCTGAACTGCGTGCTCTCGCGCAGCAGTATGGCGAGCTGGCGCAGGCCGGTACCCAGCGTCTGCTGCCGGGTCCAACCGGCGAGCGCAACACCTGGACGCTGATGCCGCGTGAGCGCGTGCTGTGCGTGGCGGATAACGAGCAGGATGCGCTGGTGCAGCTGGCTGCTGCCGCGGCGACCGGTTGTGAAGTGCTGTGGCCGGAAGATGCGCTGCATCGTGACCTGGCTAAACAGCTGCCGAAAGCAGTCTCGTCACGCATTCACTTCGCGAAAGCGGATGCATTGCTGACGCAGCCGTTTGACGCCGTTATCTACCACGGTGATTCTGACCAGCTCCGTGAACTGTGCGAGCAGGTTGCTGCCCGCAGCGGGGCGATTGTTTCGGTGCAGGGCTTCGCCCGCGGTGAAACCAACCTGTTGCTGGAGCGTCTGTACGTTGAGCGCTCACTCAGCGTCAACACCGCCGCCGCAGGGGGTAACGCCAGCCTGATGACAATCGGCTAACGCTGTGCTAATAAGGCTCCGGAGACGGAGCCTTATTTTATTGGGGAGTGTATGAAACGATTTCTTATTGCGGGCGCAGTAATGCTGATGAGCGCCAGCGCATTGGCCGATGAGTGCGACAAAGCGACCACTCAGCTTGAACTAAACACCTGTAGCGCGCAGCAGTATCAGGCTGCCGATAAAAAACTCAACCAGACGTACCAGGCCGTCATCAAACGCGCGGCAGCCCCCCAGCGAGATCTGCTGAAAAAGGCGCAGCAGGCCTGGATTGCCCTGCGCGATGCGGACTGCACATTTATCGGTTCGGGTACAGAAGGAGGCAGCGTTCAGCCCATGATCGTTAATCAGTGTCTGGCGGAAAAAACCGTGGAGCGTGAAGCGTTTCTGGCCTCGCTGATGCAGTGTGAAGAGGGCGACTTAAGCTGCCCTCTCCCGCCGGGAAACTAACGCACGCGGATCCCTTCAATGATCATCTGCTGCACATTTTCCAGCGTGCTCTGGAAAAACGCCTCATCCTGGAGCGTTTTTCCGGTCACCGCCTCAACCTGGGCCGCAAAGTCAGCGTAATGCTGAGTGGAGGCCCAAATCATAAAGATCAGATGATGCGGGTCGACCGGTGCCAGTTTCCCGCTGGCGACCCATCCGGCAATAATGGCCGATTTATCATCAACCAGCTGCTTTAAATCCCCCGTCAGTTCCGCCTGCAACAGCGGCGCGCCCTGCAGCATCTCCAGACAGAACAGCCTTGATGCCTGCGGGTAATCACGCGACACCTCAAGTTTCAGGCGGATGTACTCCTTAATAGCCACCAGCGGAGCCAGCTCTTCACGGAATGCCTTGAGGGGTGCCAGCCAGATATCAAGGATCTGCTGCATCACCGCCACATAGAGCGCCTCTTTCGACGGATAGTAGTAGAGCAGATTGGTTTTGGACACTCCGGACTGCTCCGCCACCTGCTCCAGGCGCGTGCCGTGAATACCAAACTGTGAAAAAGTCTCCAGCGCCGCGCTGAGGATCGCCTGCTTCTTGGCGCTCACGGCCTGCGAACGTTTACCGGGTGTTTTCACTGCACCTTGTGTCATCAGCGCTCTCCTTATTGGTTTGCCATAGCATAGCAAATGCGGGGGGTTGTCTCGACATTTTGGGGGATGGGGGTTGTGCAGAAACACAAAATCGAAAGCGTGGTGTGGAAAGCCGATGTGTAGGGGGTATAGTGGTGAATAGGTGGTTTATGTAGCAATTGTGGGCGTAATATTTTAGTAGTTAGAGCTCAGTGGAAAGCAAATTTAATAATAAAACCATTTAAAACTGAATATAGTATTGAATAAATAACAAACATAGTTAATATGGTATGGACATTTTCAATACAAACTAGTTAAACCGATATAGGTGGAGGAAATACCGTGTATTTAGAAAGCATCACTATAAAAAATTATAGAAAATTTCGTTCTCTAGATAATACAATATGCTTCGTTCAACCTTCAGTTATTGAAATGGGCATCGATGAAGATCAAACAAAATCAGTAATCGCTCCGTCAACAACCTTAATAATAGGTAAGAACAATTCTGGAAAAACAACTATCGTCAATGCGTTGAAAATGTTATGCCAGAATGTTCAACCGTCAGCATCCGATTTCAATCTATCTTATCTTAATGAGCTATTTAGTCAGTATAAAAAACAATTTGAAGAAAATCCTGCTACAAAGTTTGAAGATGTAGAAACACCAAATCTAGAGTTTACTTTAAGGGTTAAAATTGATTTTAGCGATGATGATTTGATGACCCATTTATCTCCTTTCATCTCAATTAGTGAAAAAGGAAATGGAAAACCTGTTACTGTATGTATTATTGTTAAAGTTGTTCTTGCTGAAGAGGCAGCGTTCAAAGAAGAAGTTAAAAACATTTTTAGCACAATTAGTTTTGATGACCGTGAATTAGAAAAAAAACAACATTTCGAAAAATTCCATTCATTACTATCGAAAGATACCACTCTTATTAAGGTGGATGGAAATCTATATCATATTTTATTTGTTGATCTATCAGACGAGATAGCAGAAAAGTTTTCACTTAAAAAACTAATAAACATCAAAGAAATTAAAGCGAATCGTCATCTAAAAGAAGGGGTCCTAAGCGACGTTTTCAATAAAATAGTTTCATTTCAGTTCAGCAATGATACTCATTCTCGCACAACATTGGAAAAAAGCATCCTGGGAATTAACAAGCAGATTTCGCTAGACGTTGGCGCTAAAAGTTCTGATATATCTCAAGTTTTGGGTCAAGTAGAAAACTCAAATAAAGTTGATCTTAGCTTATCGGGAAATGTTAGTTATGATGCCATTATGAAGGGACTAATCAAATATAATTTCATGGATGGTGATGATTATATTCCAGAAGACCAATTTGGTTTAGGCTACATAAACCTACTAAATATCATTGGTGAAATAATACATTTTGTTGACAGCTATGAAGACAAAAGCCATCTCAGCAGAATTAATTTACTTTTTATTGAAGAACCTGAAGCTTTTATGCATCCTCAGATGCAGGAGTTTTTCATCAAACGCATTGATAATGCTGTAAAAAAAGCGTTAGAAATTGCCAATAGCTATGCTGCCAATAAAAAAATACTACAATGCCAATTAGCAATTACGACTCATTCCTCTCATATCGTCAATAGTAAGATTCACAGCAGTAATACGTTCAATAACCTTAACTACTTGACATCTATTAATAGATGTACGAAAGCGATAAACTTAACTGATGAAGTTGTAGTATCTAATGAGGACGAAAATAAAAAGGAAAAACTTAACTTCATTAAAAAACATATAAAATATAAAATATCAGAGTTATTTTTCTCTGATGCAGTCATCTTCGTTGAGGGAATTACAGAGGAGACTCTAATTAATTATTACCTAGAAAAACATCAAAAACTAAGTAATCATTATATTTCCGTTTTTAACATCAATGGTGCTCACGGTAAATTGTATCTGCCTTTGGCGAAAAAACTGAGCGTTCCGAGCCTAATTGTTACCGATCTAGATATTAAACGTGAGAAGTGTGAAAAGAACGAAAAGCATAACGAAAGTGAAGTTTGTAGCATATGCGGCCAACAACCCAAAGATGGTGATACACCGTACACGCAAGGCAAAGAAAAGGATTATGTTCAAATTACTGATCTAAGTGGACGTACAACAACTAATGCAACCTTAAAAGAATTAAATGTACAACTTCAAAATAAATCAGAAACTGATTCTGACAAGCTTGATGATATAGATTTTTTTGAGGATGAGAATATTTATGTCGTATTCCAAAAAGACCCAATTCAGAAACAATATGCCACTAGTTTTGAAGAGGCATTAATCCTAACTAATTATAACAATGATTTTATTAATGAAGTACTCAAAGAATGTAAACCTAATATATATCGAGATACATTAAATTACAACGGTCACAATTCAAGAGAAAATTTATTTAGTAGATCTTATATGCTACAAAAGAAACTTTCTGATAGTAAAAGTGATTTTTCAAACAAATTGTTGTTTAAATTCCTTTCTGCGGAAGTAGGCGAAGATTTACCCAAGTTGCCCAATTATCTAGAAAGTGGCTTAAAATGGCTAGAATCTAAACTGTAAAAAAACAAAATACCTCATTAAAAAAGTAGTTATAAAAACGGTACTATAGAGGCTTAACCTGATGACAAAAAATGAGATTCTAGAATTAGAAGTCCAAAGAAACGTTATTAGCCATATTGATGTTTTTAAAAGTTTTCGTTTTAATGCTGGTGCTGGTGCTGGGAAAACATATGCTCTTATAGAAACTTTGAAATATGTTACGCGCAACAAAATAGCAGCGACTAATAGCCCGCAAAAAGTAGCATGTATCACCTATACTAATGTAGCGGTAAATGAAATTAAGAACAGATTGGGTAATTCAGATAAAGTTCATGTTTCAACTATCCATGAAATGCTATGGGATATAATTAAAAAGGCTCAACCTCAACTTTTGATTTGCCATAAAGCTAAGATTCATAATGCATTAAATCATTATTCTAATGAATTATTTAAACCTGACAAGGCTAAGTTTTATATTAATCTTGATGAAACGAAGCGACAAGATTTTTATCAATATGCCATGCAGACAAGAGATTTTTTCTATCGTTCTAAAAATCTTAGCGCTAAATGTTTCAAAAAGGCCTATGAAAATGACACATTTTTCGATAAACCGGATTTTTTACATGAATGCTTAAGCAATATAAAAAACTTCAAATTTGTTGTTGAGGTTTTCTACAAAAAACAAAGACTTAAAGAGTGCCTAGAGAAAATAGAAAATAATACCTTAAATCGTGTATTCTACGACAGCAGAGTGAATATAGATAGGCTTCACTATATGAAGTTTAGCCATGACACTTTGCTTGAGTACGGATTGGAACTCGTTAAAACTTATCCAACTCTTTGCCGTGTTATTATTGATAGTTACCCTTACTTCTTTATCGATGAATATCAAGATACGCACAGCAACGTTATTAAACTTATCAAAATCCTCCATGACTATGCTATACAACATAATAAAGACTGGATGGTAGGTTACTTCGGCGATACTGCACAGTGTATTTATGAAGATGGTGTTGGTCGAGATATCGCACAAATTCATAGTGGACTTAGTGATATATATAAAATATTCAATCGGCGTTCACATCAACAAATAATTAATGTCGCTAATGACATTCGCTCTGATGAAATAGTTCAAAAACCTATCTTTGATGAAAGGAACATGGGTTTAGTAATATTATCTCATTATGCCAACGACAATAAAATAGAGGCAGCGAGAAATTTCCTGGCTGATTATAAAAAAGATTTATGTAATACGGACAAATTCGATATTAACGATCGCAAAATTCATTGTCTGGTATTAACCAATCGTCTTATGGCAACATTTAACGGGTTTGAAGATGTTTATGATGTGTATAAAAATTCATCAATATTTTATGATAATTTGAACACCCAAGTCTTGTCTCAGCAATTAGAAAAACTACATCCAACAGTTTTAACCATTTATCATTTTGTTAAGCTTTATCAGGATATACAGCAGGATATAGTTTCCTACTATAATATTTTTGGTCCATTAGGAAATGACCTCGCGTTCTCCAAAGCAAGCTTGGCTATTAGTGCGTTACAAAATAAAGACATTCAGTCATATGGAGACTGGGTGAAATTAATCACAGACTGCCTTAAAAATAGTAATATAAATGAGGCCATGATAAAATTATTAATCAACCGCGTTAACTATGATAAAGATAGTCTTACATCCCTTGATTCACTTGAATATTTATCAATTGATAGTATTAACATATTAATGAATAGTGATTCGGATGATGAGGAAGTGGCGAAAGAAAAGATCGACAGTATTTTATTGTTACCAATCGAATCCTTAATCAAATGGGTTAATTTTATTGATGGCATTGAGGTTAGTGACATTAACTTTCATACTTATCATGGCACAAAAGGTGAAGAGTATATGAATGTTGCCATTATTTTAGAGCATAGTTTTGGTAAAGATATATGTAAATTTAAGAGATATTTTGATTTTTTACAGCAGAATGAGGCTGAACGTAACCGTTTATTATCCGACCCTATTTATGAAAAAGCACATGCTAATACCAAAAACTTACTCTATGTTGCCTGCTCTCGAGCGATTCAAAATTTAAGAATAATGTATCTGGATGATATCTCGGAAATCCAAAATGGTGTTGAATCTATTTTTGGAAAGAGCACAACATGGTCAATTAATGCATGTTAAGAACCCATGCAATTTATATATTCCCTAATGGTGGTTATAACTAAGGGAAGTGATTACTGATATTTTTATCTAACATAATAAAACCAAACCTAAATACAGCCTGCGGGAGATAATTCCTACAGGCTATTTCACCTTGAAAGATGACATCTTATGCGTAATTTTATTACATTGTGATTTTTAAGAATACCCGTCACTCGTACCTCACCCAGCAAATTTTTAACCAACAGCTCTTTTACGAAATAATCGCCAGAGTGGGTAACTCAAGAATTGATTCAAGGATTATAGCTAATTTATGGAAACAAATAATCGATATAAATATATACCCATAATATTTCTAAATATATATACATTTCCGTAAAACATTACTCAAGATTATCATTCCCTACCCACTCACACCTTTCCTCGACCCTCCTCGCATTTTCACCATTTCCCCGACATTTTTACCTCTGTGTTTTTATCCATAAGAGTATAATCAGCGTACTGAAACCGCCAACACAAACAGTGAGTTTTATAGAGAAAAGTAGATAACCAAGATCGCGATATAAAGGTGTTCCACCACCCTTATACCGCTAACCACAAACAACTAATCGAGAGTTGAATATGGCTGCGAAGAATTTTATGCCAGAGCGGGCTGTTGCCCAAACGGAAAATGCAGTATTTGAAAATGGCGAAGAAATTCGCGAGCAGGTATGCAAAAAGAACCCGCGGGACTTGCACGGGGAGCCGACCCATTCCGGGCGTGTTCATGCGCGGGATGAGGCGGGTGGATCATGCGGTGAGCTGTATACGCGCATGGAGCATAACTATCTGCCGCTGTCCGGTGACTGGTTGTCCCGCGCCGGGTTTGCGTATGGTCGCGCGGTAAAAATCCGCGTGATGCCGGATTGCATCGTGATCACCCCGCAGAATACCCGCGAGCTGTGGGGCTGTTTAGAAGGGTTAAGCGCGGTGCATACCAATAAACAGAAGGTGAAAGCGTGGCTGTCGACGTTCCCGGGGGCACTGAATGATACGGGCGATCTGCCGGAGCCTAAACGCATGAACGAGCAGTTGAAACCACAAAAAACGCTAACTTGCGATCCCGGCCCGCACCGGGATCGTGCTGCATCCCCCTCCCCCCCTGCACCGCCATCGCGCACTGTTGCCTGCTTTGTGTGCATTTCTTTTGACCATTTAGTCCACTTTATTTGCACTCAATTCACCAACTTCACGTTAACACCATAATAACAAAGCCATTTTAAAAACTGGCATCCCCTTTGCAAAACCCTTTTCACGAGGCTGAACAGGATATGCAGGATGCAGCGCCACGTCTGACTTTCACCCCACACTGAGATGAAGAGAGGTTCGTGATGAAAATTGGCGTATTCGTCCCTATCGGCAACAACGGCTGGCTTATCTCGACCACTGCACCGCAATACATGCCGACCTTCGAGCTGAATAAAGCCATCGTGCAGAAAGCGGAGCACTACCATTTCGATTTTGCGCTTTCGATGATCAAGCTGCGCGGCTTTGGCGGCAAAACCGAATTCTGGGATCACAACCTGGAGTCCTTCACTCTGATGGCCGGGCTGGCCGCGGTAACCTCGCGTATTCAGATCTACGCCACCGCCGCCACCCTCACTCTGCCACCTGCAATTGTGGCGCGTATGGCCTCCACCATCGACTCCATCTCCGGCGGGCGCTTTGGCGTCAATCTGGTGACCGGCTGGCAAAAACCGGAGTATGAACAGATGGGACTCTGGCCGGGTGACGATTACTTCTCTCGTCGCTACGACTACCTCACCGAGTATGTGCAGGTTCTGCGCGATCTGTGGGGCACCGGCAAAAGCGATTTCAAAGGTGACTTCTTCACCATGAATGACTGTCGCGTCAGCCCGCAGCCTTCTGTCCCTATGAAAGTCATTTGCGCCGGACAGAGCGACGCGGGGATGGAATTCTCTGCTAAATACGCTGACTTCAACTTCTGCTTCGGAAAAGGCGTAAACACGCCTGCCGCCTTCGCCCCGACCGCCGCACGGATGAAAGAGGCCGCCGACAAAACCGGGCGCGACGTAGGTTCCTACGTGCTGTTTATGGTGATTGCCGACGAGACCGACGACGCCGCTCGCGCCAGATGGGAGCGTTACAAAGATGGCGCAGACGAGGAGGCGCTAAGCTGGCTCACCGAACAGAGCCAGAAGGATACCCGTTCCGGCTCAGATACCAACGTGCGCCAGATGGCCGACCCGACCTCCGCCGTCAATATCAATATGGGCACGCTGGTTGGCTCGTACGCCAGCGTCGCCAGAATGCTGGATGAAGTGGCCGCAGTGCCTGGCGCTGAAGGCGTCCTGCTGACCTTCGATGATTTCCTCACCGGCGTGGAAACCTTCGGCGAGCGTATCCAACCGCTGATGCAGTGCCGCGCCCATATTCCCGCTATCACAAAGGAGGTTGCGTAATGACGACACTTGCTGCACGTCCGGAAACCATCACGTTTGATGCACAGCAGAGCGCCCTGATTGTGGTGGATATGCAAAACGCCTACGCCAGCCAGGGCGGCTATCTGGATCTGGCGGGGTTCGACGTTTCCGCCACCAAACCGGTGATTGAGAACATTAAAACCGCCGTAGCCGCTGCCCGCGCCGCCGGGATGCTCATCATCTGGTTTCAGAACGGCTGGGACGATCAATACGTGGAGGCTGGAGGCCCTGGCTCGCCCAACTTCCACAAATCGAACGCCCTGAAAACCATGCGCAAACAACCCGAGTTACAGGGCAAGCTGCTGGCAAAAGGCGGATGGGATTACCAGCTGGTGGATGAACTGGTTCCTGAGGCAGGCGATATCGTGCTGCCCAAACCACGCTACAGCGGCTTTTTCAACACCCCACTCGACAGCCTGCTGCGCAGCCGGGGTATTCGCCACCTGGTCTTCACCGGCATTGCCACCAACGTCTGTGTGGAATCCACGCTGCGCGACGGCTTTTTCCTTGAGTATTTCGGTGTCGTGCTGGAAGACGCAACGCATCAGGCGGGGCCGGAATTCGCCCAGAAAGCGGCTCTGTTTAATATCGAAACCTTTTTTGGCTGGGTGAGTAATGTGGCTGATTTCTGCGACGCCCTGAATCCCCCACTCGCCCGTATTGCCTGAGGAGACACATGATGCCGAAATCTGTAATCATCCCCGCTGGCACCAGTACGCCGATTGCCCCGTTTGTTCCCGGCACCCTTGCCGATGGCGTGGTGTATGTCTCCGGCACGCTGCCATTTGATAAAGACAATAACGTGGTGTTTATCAACGACCCAAAGGCGCAAACGCGCCACGTGCTGGAGACGATCAAAAATGTGATCGAAACAGCGGGTGGCACCATGGAGGATGTGACCTTCAACAGCATCTTTATCACCGACTGGAAAAACTACGCCGCGATTAACGAAATCTACGCGGAGTTCTTCCCCGGTGATAAACCGGCCCGGTTCTGCATTCAGTGCGGGCTGGTGAAGCCGGAGGCGCTCGTTGAGATTGCGTCCGTTGCACACATCGCGAAGTGAGGCCGCCATGAAACTCTCTGCCTCACAGCCCCCGTATGAGGGGGCACCCGTGGTGGTGCTGATTGCCGGACTCGGCGGCAGCGGCAGCTACTGGCTGCCCCAGTTGGCCACACTTGAGAAGGAGTATCAGGTGGTGTGCTATGACCAGCGCGGTACGGGCAATAATCCCGCCACCCTGCCGGAAGGTTATAGCCTTGCTGAGATGGCCGACGAGCTGGCGCAGGCGCTGAATGATGCCGGGATCACGCGCTACTGCGTGGTGGGCCATGCGCTGGGAGCGCTGGTGGGTCTGCAGCTGGCGCTCGATAAACCAGAATCGTTGACTGCGCTGGTGTGCGTCAACGGCTGGCTGACCCTGAACGCCCATACCCGCCGCTGCTTTCAGATCCGCGAGCGTCTGCTGCATGCGGGTGGTGCGCAGGCGTGGGTAGAGGCACAGCCGCTGTTCCTCTACCCGGCTGACTGGATGGCCGCCCGCGCGCCGCGTCTTGAGGCAGAAGACGCCCTGGCGCTGACTCACTTTCAGGGCAAAGCCAACCTGTTGCGCAGGCTGGACGCACTGAAAAAGGCCGACTTCAGCCGCCACGCCGCACGCATTCGCTGCCCGGTACACATCATCTGTTCCGTTGACGACATGCTGGTGCCCTCGGTGTGTTCCACGGAACTGCAGGTAGCGATCCCACACAGCCACAAGGCGGTGATGCGCCAGGGCGGCCATGCCTGCAATGTCACCGAACCTGACATCTTTAACACCCTGCTGCTGAACGGGCTTGCCAGCCTGCTGCACAGCCCTGAACCCGTTTTATAAGGAGTTTTGATGAGCGAAGCCATTAACCCCACCGCGCTGGAGACGTTATTTACTGGCGCGCGCACTCACAACGGCTGGCAGGACATTCCGGTCAGCGACGAGACGCTGCGCGAGATCTACAACCTGATGAAATGGGGACCCACGTCCGCCAATTGCTCCCCGGCGCGGATTGTGTTTGTAAGAAGTGCAGAGGGAAAAGAGAAGCTGCGCCCGGCCCTCTCCAGCGGCAACCTGGAGAAAACCCTCACCGCCCCGGTTACGGCCATTGTGGCCTGGGACGGGGAATTCTACGAGCGCCTGCCCGAACTGTTCCCGCATGGCGATGCCAGAAGCTGGTTTACCTCAAGCCCGGCACTTGCCGAAGAGACCGCCTTTCGCAACAGCTCAATGCAGGCCGCATACCTTATTTTTGCCTGTCGTGCCCTGGGGCTGGATACCGGCCCAATGTCCGGCTTTGACCGACAAAAAGTCGATGAGGCCTTTTTCACCGGCACAACGCTTAAAAGCAATCTGCTGATCAACATTGGCTATGGTGATACGAACAAACTTTACGGACGCCTGCCGCGTCTGGACTTCGACGATGCCTGCGGGCTGGCGTAAGGAGCGATGATGACAGTACCGGATAAACAAACCTTTCGCGACGCCATGGCCTGCGTCGGGGCAGCAGTCAATATCATCACTACCGACGGCCCGGCAGGGATGGCAGGCTTCACTGCCAGCGCCGTGTGCAGCGTCACGGATTCACCGCCCACTTTGCTGGTGTGCCTGAACCGTGGCGCATCGGTCTGGCCGACCTTTAGCGCAAACCGCACGCTTTGCGTGAATACCCTGAGCGCCGGGCAAGAGCCGCTATCCAACCTGTTTGGTGGTAAAACCCCCATGGAGGAACGTTTTGCCGCCGCCCGCTGGCAGACGGGCGACACGGGTTGTCCGCGTCTGGAAGCGGCACTGGCCTCGTTTGACTGCCGTATCAGCCAGGTGGTCAGCGTGGGTACCCACGACATCCTGTTTTGCGACATTGTTTCGATTATTCGCCACCCCGCGCCGCAAGGGCTGGTGTGGTTCGACCGCGGCTACCACGCGCTTATGCGACCCGCCTGTTAACCCTCCTTAAGGAGATAGCTCATGGCAATGTTCGGATTTCCCCACTGGCAGTTGAAATCGACCTCCACAGAACCTGGCGTGGTCGCGCCGGATGAAAGGCTCCCTCTCGGGCAAACCCTGGTGATGGGCGTCCAGCACGCGGTCGCGATGTTCGGCGCCACGGTGCTGATGCCGATGCTAATGGGGCTTGACCCCAATCTCTCCATTTTGATGTCAGGTATCGGTACGCTGTTGTTCTTTTTTGTCACCGGCGGGCGCGTCCCCAGCTATCTGGGCTCCAGCGCCGCTTTTGTGGGAGTGGTCATCGCCACCACCGGGTTTAACGGCCAGGGGATCAACCCTAACCTGAGCGTGGCCCTCGGCGGCATCATCGCCTGCGGTCTGGTCTACACCCTGATCGGTCTGGTGGTGATGAAGATCGGAACACGCTGGATCGAACGCATGATGCCTCCGGTTGTGACCGGGGCGGTAGTGATGGCGATTGGTCTGAACCTCGCGCCAATTGCGGTCAGAAGTGTTTCCGGCTCGCCGTTTGAAAGCTGGATGGCGGTGATCACCGTGCTCTGTATCGGTCTGGTGGCGGTGTTCACCCGGGGGATGATCCAGCGGCTGCTGATTCTGGTCGGGCTGATTGTCGCCTGCCTGGTCTATGCCCTGCTGGCGAACGTTTTTGGCCTTGGCAAACCGGTCGATTTTACCCTGCTTCATCAGGCTGCCTGGTTCGGCATGCCGCAGATCACCTCTCCCACCTTTAACACCCAGGCGATGATGCTCATCGCGCCTGTGGCGGTGATCCTGGTGGCAGAGAACTTAGGCCACCTGAAAGCAGTGGCGGGGATGACCGGGCGCAGTATGGACCCGTACATGGGCCGCGCATTTGTCGGTGACGGGCTGGCGACTATGCTCTCCGGCTCGGTGGGCGGCAGTGGCGTGACCACCTATGCCGAGAATATCGGCGTGATGGCGGTGACTAAAGTCTATTCGACACTGGTCTTTGTGGCGGCAGCGGTGATGGCCATGCTGCTCGGTTTCTCACCGAAATTCGGGGCTTTGATCCATACCATTCCGTCGCCGGTGATTGGCGGGGCATCCATTGTGGTGTTTGGGCTTATCGCTGTGGCCGGCGCGCGTATCTGGGTACAGCATCGCGTCGATCTCAGCCAGAACAGCAACTTGATTATGGTGGCGGTCACGCTGGTACTGGGCGCGGGCGATTTTGCCCTGACGCTGGGCGGGTTTACGATTGGTGGAATAGGTACGGCGACCTTCGGGGCGATTCTGCTTAACGCCCTGCTGAGCCGCCGGAAAGCAGCCACACCGCATGGCGAGGTTGTGCATCAGGAGTCGTGAAATCTGTATGTCGGGTAATGGCGATGCCTTACCCGACCTGCATGTTCTGTAAGAACAACAGGATGTAGCGTAATCACTCTTGCTCAAACAGTCGTTCGATAGATTTTGTAGGGAAGAACAGAGAATTACTGTTATCCCCTTGCAGGGGGATAAAACCTTGCTTCAGATAGAACCTTTTTGCCTGCTCATTAAGCGCATCAACAAAAAGGCCATGCACACCCACAGCCTGTGAAGCCAGGTAAACAACCCGCATAGCATGCGTGACGAGTGTTGTTCCCCACTCATTTCCCTGTAGTGTTTTATGAACAGCTAAACGTCCCAGAGTCACACTGGGTACGTTGGTATAGGGGACCCTGCGCTGCTGCGTCTTAGAAGGGAGCATCGCTTTTTCAAAGCAACTTCCAGACAACATGTAGTAGCCCAGCACGTGTGGATGGTCACGATCTTTTAGCAGATAGCCGCGCAGAATGCGCCCATTGTGCTGGCGCACCAGATGCTCTCTCAGGAAGGCATTTAGCGAGGGCTCACCACAATCGAAATCCTCGAAAGCGTATTCGGTTCCCTCTGAAAACATTTCGATCGTGAGATTTTCCACGACGCTTCACTCCATGTTTTTAAGACGCTTCGCGGCTCGCTTCAGGCGTTCATTCGGCTCGGGTGGATTGTCGATGGCATCCATTACGGCATTCCACGATGCTTCGTTTAATACGAGACGTCGATGCTGATCGATGACTTCTGCAGCACGTTCCGAAGCACTGTTCACCATAAACTGGGTGATCGTTTGATTCGTCATCGCCGCCGCTTCTTCAATCATTGTTTTGTCTTCGTCGGTTAAGCGAAGATCGATACGCTGTTTTTTAAGTGCTGGCATGATTTACTTTTCTATGTACGGTATTTGTCCGTACATATCCTGGAGAAATCTGTGCATTTTTTCAATCAAAACCTTTTTCAACCGTCAAATCACTCACCTCTCTTTGGCGCTTGCGGAGCTTTAGCTCACTCACCAACACCCCAACGACGATAAACGCCGCACCAACCAGCGCCAGCAGCGGTAAACGTTCTCCAGCGAGACGCCCGAAAATCCCGGCCCAGACGGGTTCTCCTGTGTAGATCACCGTCGCCCGCGTCGGGGATACGCTGCGCTGCGCCCAGTTCATGGTGACCTGAATAATGGCGCTAAAGATGCCCAGCCCCAGCGCGACCACAATCAACCCCGTGGACATCGGCGGCACAGACTCCCCTGCCGGAACCATCGCCGCAAACGCCACCAGCGATGCCGTAGCGAGCTGCACCACCGTCACGCGCTTAACGTCAACCTTGCCCGCCCAGGCGCTGATCAGAATAATTTCCGCCGCAATGGCAATGGCCCCCACCAGGGTGATGATCTCCCCCGGCCCCAGTGCCAGCAGGTTGTTTTCCGGCCCGGCAAGTAAAATCAGACCAATAAACGCCAGTACGATACCAATACAGGACATCAATCCCGGTAGTCGCCCAAGACACAGCCACTGCAGTAACGGCACCAGCGGTACATACATGGCGGTGATAAACGCCGATTTACTGCTGGATATCGTCTGTAACCCCCACGTTTGCAGGCTGTAGCCCATCGCAATTGCCACCCCGATTGCGATGCCCGCCTTAAGCTCTTTAAGCGTCAGTCCACGCAGCGTTTTAAGCGATATCAGCCCCACGGCAATCGCTGCCGTCGCAAAGCGCAGACCAACAAAAAAGAACGGATCGCTGAGGGTCACCGCGTACTGGACGGCCAGAAAGGTCCCGCCCCAAAACATGGTGATAAGAATGAGGATGGCTTCCTGCGGTTTAACGGAGAATTTGAAGCGTGAGACAGACATGCGGCACCAGAAATTAAACTCAATTCTGTAGTGTGCGTTGCCTTTGGTTACAGTTCAATGTTGCAGAAATAAAAAAACCGCCGGGAAACCCCGGCGGCAGGGGTCAAGCCCGGCGTATTACTTGTTACTGCCATGGCTGTTTTTACCCCCTTTTTTGCCAGCCTCTGATGCGCGCTGAGGGTCATTTTTGAAGTTACCCCCGCTGGACTGGCCACCTTTACGACCTGCTTCTGATGCTCTTTCACGGTCTTCAGCGAAATTACCTGAACCACCACGATGGTTTGCCATCTCTAACCTCCAGGATGTGAAACATTAGACATCATATTGCATTCAGTAAAAGAGGATTCTTTCACCTCGCGACACCAGGTGAGTACCTTTATCTGTGTCACGTGAGACTAAGCTTAGTGGAGTGAGGCGATCAGGCAAGTCACAGGTAATATCCTGCAACATGATCTCAGCCTTTCGTATGAGATTGCGTAACGGCCATTAATAAGCCTTTCTTATCGTTTCAAAAATCGACCGCCAAAAAGTTGTTTCATTTTGCTACAAAGCGTTTTCTCATCCATTTTGTTATAAATCAAAGAAATGCCGTTCATTTTTGCAGTATGGCTGTGATGGCATATCTTTAAATGAACGCAGCGATCCGCTGCCAGAAAAAACAAACGAGGAGTGATGCAAAATGGCAAAAGTTCTGGTGCTCTATTATTCCATGTATGGACACATCGAAACCATGGCTCACGCGGTAGCAGAAGGTGCAAACAGGGTGGATGGCGTTGAGGTTGTGGTGAAGCGCGTACCGGAAACCATGCAGGCAGAAGCCTTCGCGAAGGCCGGGGGGAAAACACAAAATGCCCCGGTCGCCACGCCTCAGGAGCTGGCAGATTACGATGCCATTATCTTCGGGACACCTACCCGCTTTGGCAATATGTCCGGCCAGATGCGCACCTTCCTCGATCAAACCGGCGGGTTATGGGCCTCAGGCGCATTGTACGGCAAGCTTGCCAGCGTCTTCAGCTCCACCGGAACCGGTGGCGGTCAGGAACAAACCATCACCTCAACCTGGACGACCCTTGCTCATCACGGAATGGTCATTGTGCCAATTGGCTACGGCGCACAGGAGTTATTTGATGTTTCTCAGGTACGTGGCGGGACACCGTACGGTGCAACCACCATTGCCGGTGGCGATGGCTCCCGACAGCCGAGCAATGAAGAGCTCACTATCGCCCGCTATCAGGGTGAATATGTCGCAGGTCTCGCCAAAAAACTGAACGGCTAACCCAACAGGAGGACAAGTATGCCTACTCAAGAATCAAAAGCCCACCGCGTGGGTGAATGGGCAAGTTTACGCAATACCTCTCCGGAGATTGCCGAAGCCATTTTTGAAGTCGCAAAATATGACGAGAAGCTGGCAGAGCAGATTTGGGAAGAAGGCAGCGATGAAGTGCTAATGCGCGCCTTCGAAAAGACGGACAAAGACGCGCTCTTCTGGGGTGAGCAAACCATCGAACGTAAAAACGTCTGAAACAATCCCCCCGCCAGGGCGGGGGGTATCTTCTATTTCGCCGCGTTGTTGATTACCGCATTGAATTTATCGACCGGACAGAAACCGTTGGCATCAACCGGACATCCCTTCAGTTCCAGCGTCACGCGCTGCGCCGGAGACTGCAGCGACAGCACGCTGGCGTTTCGCAGTTGCTCCGAACTCTGATAGACATACTCAATTTTCATCAGCTCCTGATTGGCATTTTTGTCATGCCAGCGCTGGAAGACAATCTTGCCGCCAATCGGGGTACGTTCGTGCTGGTCGTGCAGTTGATACGGTTTGAAATCCAGCGCGGTGAGCAGCGAAGCAATGTTCGAATCATGCCCCACCAGCACGGTGATTTTTGGGGCTTTGGCCTGATCGGTCACCAGGGCTTTGTCGATATATTTCACCAGCGGTTTCGCCACGTTTTGCGCCACTTCGGTGGAGGTAAACAGCGAATCCTGATAGCCGTTCTTCAGCTTCGACAACACGCGCCACTGCTGGTCGGTTTTGATTTCTCCCCAGGCCACCTTATCGGCCGGGAAACCTTCGTAATACTGCAGCGTAAACGCATCGACCAGCGAGTTACCCACTTTCAACGGTCCGGATACGCCGGGCTCTTTTTCATAGTCTGCGCTGAAGGTATCTTTCGCGTCCGCCAGAGAGCATATTTTCTTCTCTTTGCAGGACGGCGAATCAGCATAATTGGTCATCTGCTCCAGCAGCTTATAGCTTTCTCCGAGCTGCATTTTCTGCCGTTCCGCTTCCATCGCCTTCAGAGCTTTTTCTCGGAACTCAGGCGAGTTATCGGTAATCACCGGATTAAAGGTCGGATCCATGGTGCCCATTTTTTCCTGGTGATGCACAGGGATATCGCATCCAGGAAGGCCCCCGTGATGAAGAACTGCGCGGTGGCAACGGTACGTTGCAGGCTGTTGGCATAGGCGTAGATGCTATCCGCTGGCGGACATTCTCCCGTCTTCACCATCCCCTGCTCAGCCAGCCATTCCCGCATGTAATGGCCCATGTAGACTTCAAGCACGCCACCTTTGGTGGTGAGCTGACCGCCTGGTACCTCCCATTCCGGCCACTGCTTCGGCGTCGATTGTTCCAGTACGCTGCCGTTATTGGCGAGCGGCGCGCGTAGGTTATGACGACTCATAATTAAAACTTGCTCCAGCTGATACCCTTCCGGCGTCTCTTGCGCCTGCACGCCAAATGTCGCTGAAATGGAACCGGCGATTGCCAGCGCGAGTAGTGCTTTTCTCATCCCTAATTCCTCACTCGTTTTAAATGTCGCGTTTAGTGTGACAGATTCGTGACACTTTTCCGGGAAGCATTTCTCAAACTGATGAATAACAGACTTACCCGGTAGACAGATTAGTTTTATAATAAAACCATACCCCGCCGGAGAATTGACTGTGAAACGTACCCGTCTTGAAGAGAGCACCTGCCCTGTAGCCCGTTCGCTGGATATCATCGGCGACTGGTGGTCATTGCTGATTGTTCGCGACGCGCTGCGGGGGATTACGCGCTTCGGTGAGTTCCAGAAAAGCCTCGGTATTGCGAAAAACATGCTGACCACGCGTCTGAAACTGCTGGTCGACGAAGGTATCCTCACGCTCCAGCCGGCATCCGACGGCAGCGCCTGGCAGGAGTATGTCCTGACCGATAAAGGGCGCGCCCTGCAGACGGTACTGGTTGCGCTGTCGCAGTGGGGCAATGAATTTTTGTTTGCTGAAGACGAATTCGGTACCGTGCTGGTCGATACCGAACGGCGTAAACCTCTGCGTAAACTGGCACTTATCGCCGACGATGGCCGCGAACTGACACCTGAAGAGATCGTGCCAAAACTTCCTTCCTGACCCGCTTCGCCAGGCAAAAACAAAAAATCGCCAGCAAAATGGTTGCATTATAAAACCAAATAGCAGAGAGTGAATTCAGTTCCATATTGAAACCAAATAACCCACTTTGCTCAGAGGTAACACACGATGACTACGCAACTCACTACCGCCCTGATTACGGGCGCCTCTTCCGGAATTGGCGCTGTTTATGCCGATCGCCTGGCTGCACGTGGCACCAACCTGGTGCTGGTCGCCCGACGTGAGGCACGTCTGCAAACGCTGGCCGCGGATCTTCGCAAGCGCTATGGCGTATCTGTCGATATTCTGGTCGCCGATCTAACCGAGGAAACCGGGATCCGCGCCGTGGAAGAGGAATTGCGCAGCAATACCGCTATCGACACGCTGATTAACAACGCAGGCACGGCGCAGATGGCGCCCTTCCTCGCGGGCGATGTGGCACAGCATCAGGCGATTAATACCCTTAACACCACGGCATTGATGCGTTTGACGTATGCGATCCTGCCGCGTCTGGCGCAAAACAATCGCGGTACGCTGATCAATATCGCCTCGGTATTGTCCCTGCATGTGCGGGCGGGTAGCGCGCTGTACAGTGCCACCAAGGCGTGGGTGCTTAGCTTTACCCGCGGACTACAGGAAGAGTTTGCCGACAGCAATGTGCGTATTCAGGCTGTTTTGCCTGCCGCCACGGCTACAGAGATCTGGAGTCATTCTGGCGTGACGGTTAACGATCTGCCGGAAGGATCGGTGATGACGACCGACGATATGGTCGACGCATCGCTGGCGGGTCTGGATCAGGGTGAGCTGATCACCATTCCACCGATGCATGACGTCAGCCTGTGGGAACGCTACGAAGTCGCACGTCTTGAGCTGTTTAACAGCGCGCGCACCGGTATTCCTGCACCGCGCTATGTCAAACAGTAGTCTATCGTTTGAGCTGGTCGCCGTATTCACGCATCCAGGCGGCCAGCGGCGAGAGCGCGCCCTGTAGGGTTAACCCCAGTTCAGTTATCTGATACTCCACACGCGGCGGGATCTCCGGGTAAATCGTGCGCGACACCAGCCCGCGCTGTTCGAACAAACGCAATTGTTTCGTTAGCTCTTTTTGCGTAATGGGAGCGGCGGCGCGCAGCAGATCGCCAAAGCGAACCGGTGTATTCAACACAATCAGGCGATAGAGGATCGGGATCGCCCATTTACCCGAAATCAGGTTCACAAACTGGGTCATCGGACACAGATAAACGTCAGATTTTTTTTCGCCGGGAACATCGAGTAATTCCGCCATCGCACACCTCTTGCCTCATTAGTATCCAAACGGTACCTGGTTTCCTTTCGATACTAACGTTTCTATAGTGCTTTCTCCAGAGTCATTTCAGGAGAAGAACATGGGTCGTTTAGCAGGTAAATATACGCTGATTACCGGCGGGACCAGCGGCATAGGCCTTGCCACCGCGCAGGAGTTTATCGCCGAAGGGGCGCACGTGGCCGTCACCGGACGTCATCCGGAAACCCTTGCGGAAGCGCAACGCATTCTGGGCGACAAAGCCTGGGTGATCCCCTCTGATGCGGGAGATATCGCCGCACAAAAAGCGCTGACGGAGACGCTCGCCTCGCGCTGGCCGCGGCTGGATGCCGTCTTTATCAACGCCGGAGACGTGACGCACGGTCTGCTGGAAGAGTGGCAGGAAGATGCCTGGGATCGTCTGATGCGCATCAACCTGAAAGGGCCGTTTTTTTTGATTCAGGCCCTGCTGCCGCTGCTCAATAATCCTTCCTCGGTGATCCTCTGTGGGTCCGTGAGCGCACGTATCGGTCTGCCCACCAGCAGCGTTTATGCGGCAAGCAAGGCGGGCTTACTGTCGCTGGCCCGCACGCTATCAGCAGAGCTGCTGTCGCGCGGCATTCGCGTCAACGGTTTAAGCCCGGGTCCGGTAGAAACCCCGGCGCTCAACAAGCTGGGGTTAAGCGCCGAAGCGCAGAAAGCCTTACAGGGGGATATTGCAAACCTGGTCCCGCTGGGAAGAATGGGGACGCCGAAAGAGCTGGCGAAAGCCGCACTCTATCTGGCCTCTGACGAATCGAGCTACACGGTAGGTACGGAACTGCTGGTCGACGGCGGAACAGGAAACCTGTAGTTCAAAAGGCGCTGATGCCGGTGACAATGCCGACGTACAGCGCCGCCCATACGGCCGCAGAGAACAGACTGACAACGTAAACCTTCGCCACGTTAAGCCTGAGCATACCCGCTGCCAGCGGCACGATATAGCGCAACACCGCCAGAAAACGCGCAGTGAACAGCACCAGCACGCCGTTTTTCTGTAGCTGATGTTGCACCCGTAAAAATTTGTCGGCATGTTTTGCGGTGAAGCGTGCCACCCACCGCGTGTTCCCCATCAACTGACCGATATGGTAATTCAGCACCGAACCCACCGTTGCGCCCATCACCACGGCCAGCCATGCCAGCGCAGGATGCATGCTAGCCTGGCTGACGGTAATGCCCGCCAATAGCATCACCGAGGCAGGCGGCAGCACGGAAGAGATCAGCACCGTCGATTTACTCAGTGCCATGATAAACAACACCGCAAAAAGGTGTGCCGGATAAAGCGCAAAATGATTCAGCAGATTGTCGAGCCATGTCATTTTCCCCTCCTCCATTTTTCTTTTCACTCTCCATTTAAAATGAACAACCTTAAATAAACCTTCAACATTCCATTAATAAGATTCTCCTAAACCATTCTTAAACATTATTTAAAATCCTGAGCGGTAAAATAAAATAAGCGTATTATTTCTTTCGTTTTACAACGATCTCGTTATGGCGAGGCTCCTGTACAAATACACGTTATCGCTCTGGTGGGTTCGAGAGAACCGGCACAGGGTAAAACAGGCACTGTCGAATCAAGGCTTTGTCAGTATAACTTCCCTCGCGGGATACGGTGTACAGTGCTGAAACCAGGACGTGGGGATCTCCTCTTCGACATGCCCTGTCTTGCTCGCCCCTGAGAGATTTTATTATTCAAAGGGAATTCACTATGTCTTACGCTATTCACAACCAAAACCTGGCATTCAATGACAGCGCCATCGCGCAATATATGAATACCGATTTTATTGTCCTCGATATTTCATTATGCGTGGCGCTGGCACGCGAGCAATTCTTTGAGAAATTAAAAGATGATGATATTCCGTCGCATATTTTTATCGAAGATAATGGTCGCCTGGCGGGCATGATTGCGGTGCGCAAATTACTGCAGACCACCGATACGGTACAACCGGTGAGAGCGCTGATGATCTCGCAGTTTCTGCAGGTCAAACCGGAGGATGAACGCGCCGATGTCGCCGGCCTGCTGGCACACGGTGGTGCGGATGTCGTGCCCGTGGTCACCCATGGAAAGCTGGTTGGCTGCCTCACCGAGCGCGAAATTGCGCATCTGCTGGAAGATGACGTCACCGAAGATGCTCAGCTTCAGGGGGCAACGCTGCCGCTGGAGAAACCCTATCTGGAAACCAGCGCCTTCAGTCTGTGGAAGAAACGCTCCGTCTGGTTGCTGCTGTTGTTTGTCGCAGAAGCTTACACCAGCTCGGTGATCCAGCATTTTGAAGAGGCGCTGGAATCCGCCATCGCACTGGCGTTCTTTATCCCGCTGCTGATTGGTACCGGTGGTAACAGCGGAACGCAGATCACCTCCACGCTGGTGCGCGCCATGGCGCTGGGGGAAGTGCATCTGCGTGATGTTGGCCGCGTGCTGCGTAAAGAGATGAGCACCTCGCTGATGATAGCCGCCACGCTCGGCCTGGCCGGGTGTATTCGTGCCTGGATGATGGGTATTGGGATGGAAATCACGCTCATCGTCAGTCTGACCCTGGTCTGCATTACGCTGTGGAGTGCGATTGTCTCGTCCGTCATTCCGATGGTGCTTAAGCGCTGCGGCATTGATCCGGCCGTCGTCTCCGCGCCGTTTATCGCCACGCTGATCGACGGTACCGGGCTGATTATTTACTTCAAGATCGCGCAATATACGCTGGGGCTGGAGTAATTTAACGCGCCTTGTCGTCCAGGCTAAGACCGTTAATGTCTGCTTAAGTTATTTCTTCTATAACTCACCTTATAACCCTGTAAGGTGAGTTAAAAATGAAAAACAGCTATGCACGAAGCCAGATAATAATTCACTGGCTGGTCCTACTGGTGATTATCGTCGCCTATGCCACCATGAACCTGAAAGGGTTCGCACCGAAGGGAACACCCGCGCGAACCACTATGGTGCTGATCCACTACACGGCAGGGCTAAGCGTTCTGCTGCTGATGATCCTCAGAGTGGTGCTGAAGCTGCGAAACAGCGATCCGGAAATTGTTCCTGCCCCGCCACGCTGGCAGGAGATTGCCTCAAAATCCCTTCACGGATTGATCTACCTGATGTTCATTTCACTTCCTCTGCTGGGCATGGCCTCTCTTTACTTCGGTCAGATTGAGTGGTCGTTTTTCGGGATCGCACTGCCCGTCGCGGCCACACCAGACGTGAACCTGCAACACGGGCTGAAAGAGGTCCATGAGATCGTCGCCAATGCCGGTTATTACCTGATTGGTCTGCACGCTGCCGCTGCGCTGTTTCACCATTACGTCATGCATGACAACACCCTGGAAAGGATGCTGCCCGCATTACGAACCCGGAAAAACACTAAATAGACGCCAGCGATGTGACCGCGAGCCCAAACGCCTCAATCGCCAGCGCGACATCTTCAGCCATCACCGACTCCGCCGGATGGTGGCTGATGCCCCCCTTGCAACGCACGAACAGCATCCCGACCGGCCAGCGCTCCGCCAGGGCGATGGTGTCATGCCCGGCACCGCTGGGCAGGGATAACGAGCGCCCTTGTACCGACTCAACGGCCTCCCCCAGCAGACGCTGCAAACGCGTATCGCACGGCGTGGCGGCGATGCGGTAAAACTCTTCGGCAGCAAAATGCATCCCGCGTCGGGCCGCTATCGACTGCGCCTGCAACAGCAGTTCACCGAGCAGCGCATCAAGCGGCGCATCCTGCGGGCCACGAATATCAAGCGAAAGCGCAACCTCACCGGGGATCACGTTCACCGCACCGGGAAAACAGCGCAGCTCACCGACCGTCGCGACCAGATTACCACCGTGTTGCAAAGTGGCGTTTTCAACCTGCATCATCCATTCAGCGGCCGCCGCCAGTGCGTCTTTGCGATGATTCATGGGTACGGTCCCGGCATGGCCGGCTTCACCGATGAAGCGACAATTGAGGCGGCGTGCGCCGTTGATGGCTTCTACCACCCCCAGCGCCAGACCTTCCTGCTCCAGACACGGCCCCTGTTCGATATGCAACTCGAGACAGGCGCTGAAATCGTCCTGATGTCGTGCCGCCATTGCCACGCGTGAAGGATCGAGTCCTGCCTGCACCATCGCCTGCGCCACGCTGATGCCACCGGCATCGCACGTCTCCAGCCAGCCCTGCGGCCAGGTTCCCGTCAGACCACGGCTACCTAATAGCGTGATGCCAAAGCGGGTGCCTTCTTCGTCGCCAAAGCCAACAATCTCGATAGCCTGCGCCAGGCGAATCCCCTGTTGATGCAGACTGTCCACCACTTCGATGGCGGTGAGCACCCCAAGCATACCGTCGTAGCGCCCGGCATTGCGCACGGTGTCCAGGTGCGAACCCAGCAACACCGCCCGGGCGCCCTCTCGCTCGCCTTCGTAACGTCCGCAAATATTACCCACGCTGTCCTGCCAGACGGTCATCCCCGCCTGGCTCATCCACTGCCCAACCAGCTGGTTGGCCTGTAAATGCTGCGTGGAGAGATATACCCGTGTCAGCGCATCCGGGCTTTCGCTGATGGCGGCCAGCGCGTCGGCGCGCGCCATCACCCGTTCTGCCGCCGGGCTCATTCTGGCGTCTCACTGCGATAGTGGTCCCACGCGGCCTGCATCGCCGCGCCCTGCGTAGTGGTAAATTTCAGGTAATTGAGTACCGACTCCAGCGCGCTCAGGGTGGTCATCACGCAGTCTTTACGCGCGTTGTAGCCCATAGTGCCAATGCGCCACACTTTGCCGTGCAGCGGGCCAAATGACGTACCGATTTCAATCCCGAAATCCTCCAGCATCAGCTTGCGCACCCGATCGCCATTCACGCCCTGAGGGATCACCACCCCCAGCACGTTGTTCATCTTGTGCTGCAGGTCGCCGAAGGTTTCCAGCCCCATCGCCTGAATGCCTTTCAGCAGCGCATCGCCGTGCAGCTTGTGGCGAGCGATGCCGTTATCCAGCCCTTCCTGCAGGATCAGACGCGCGCATTCGCGGGCGCCGAACAGCGCGGTGGTCGCTTCGGTGTGGTGGTTGAGACGCTCTGGCCCCCAGTAGTCCATCACCATACCGAGATCGAAGTAGTTGGAGTAGATCATCTCCTCGTCGCCGTCGCGGTGGGCGTCGGTACGAATGCCCTCCTCAACGCACTTGCGGCGGCGGATCGCCTCCTCCATTCGCGCGCTAAGGGTGATCGGCGATGTGCCCGACGGACCGCCGAGGCACTTCTGCATCCCTGCCGAGACCGCGTCCAGCCCCCAGGCGTCAGTCTCCAGCGCGTTACCGCCGAGCGAGGCCGTGGCATCGGTATAAAACAGCACGTCGTAACGGCGGCAGATGGCACCCAGCTCCGCGAGCGGCTGCAGCATGGTGGTGGATGTATCGCCCTGCACGGTCAGCAGCAGGCGCGGGCGCACGCGTTTGATGGCATCTTCAACCTGGTCTGGGGTGAACACCTCGCCCCAGGGGACTTCGATGGTGTGTACCTCCGCGCGGCAGCGGCGGGCAATTTCGCACAGCAGATGACCGAAGCGGCCAAAGACCGGCACCAGCACTTTGTCCCCTGGACGAATGGCTGACACCAGAATCGCTTCTATCCCCGCGCGGGATGTGCCGTCCACCAGCATCGTCCAGCGGTTTTCGGTGCGGAATACACCGCGATAGAGCGCCATCACCTCGTTCATGTAGTGGGTCATGGCCGGATCGTACTGGCCAATCAGCTGGCTCGACATGGCGCGCAACACGCGCGGGTCGGCGTTGATCGGGCCCGGACCCATCAGCAGGCGCTGCGGCGGGTTGATTTGCGGAAAGTGTGCGATGTCCATTTTGGTGTCCTTCATTAGTTGAGACCGCGTACGGAGGAGATAAATTGCTTCAGTTCTGTGGTCTGCGGGTTGGCAAACAGCGTTTTGCTGTCGCCCTGCTCCCACACTTTCCCCTGATGCATAAACACCACGCGGTCGCCCACTTCGCGGGCAAAATTCATTTCATGCGTGACAAGGATCAGCGTCATCCCTTCGGCCGCCAGTTGCTCAAGCACTTTGAGCACTTCGCCCACCAGCTCCGGGTCAAGCGCGGAGGTGATCTCGTCACAGAGTAAAACTTTAGGCGACATCGCCAGGGCGCGGGCAATCGCCACGCGCTGCTGCTGGCCCCCGGAGAGGCTCGACGGGTAGTAATCCAGACGGTCACCCAACCCGACTTTCTCCAGCATGCGCTGCGCCAGCTCCCGACATTCGGCGGCGCTTTTCTTCAGCACCCGACGCGGAGCGAGCATCACGTTTTCCAGCGCCGTCATGTGCGGGAACAGGTTGAAGCTCTGGAACACCATACCGACCGAGCGGCTGATTTCACGCGCCTGGGAATCCCGGTCGGTAATGGTCATGCCGCCGAGTTTAATGCTGCCGTCCTGATACCCTTCCAGACCGTTGATGCAGCGCAGCAACGTGCTTTTGCCCGACCCGCTGCGCCCGATAATGGAGATCACCTGGCCCATGTCGATATCCAGATCGACGCCCTTGAGCACGTGGTTTTCGCCGTAGTACTTCTGCACCTGATTAATGGTGATGAGAGGCATTGAATTTCGTCTCCAGATAGCGGCTGTAGCGCGACAGCGGATAACACAGAATAAAGTAGCCCAGCGCCACCAGCGCAAAGACCTTAAACGGCTGGTACGTGACGTTAGTCAGCATCGTCCCGGCCTTGGTCAGCTCGATAAAGCCGATAATCGACGCCAGCGCAGTACCTTTGATCACCTGCACGGCAAAACCGACCGTTGGGGCGATGCCGATACGTAGCGCCTGCGGGGCGACCACGCGAAACAGCGTCTGGCCAAACGTCAGCCCGAGACAGCGCGACGCTTCCCACTGGCCTTTTGGCAGGGCGCGAATGCTGCCAAACCAGATATCGAGCAAAAAGGCACTGGTGTAGAACGTCAGCGCCAGCGAGGCGGCGGTCCACGGCGAAACGTCGATGCCGAACAGCGCCACGCCAAAGAAGGCCAGGAATAGCTGCATTAGCAGCGGCGTGCCCTGAAACAGCTCGATATAGCCGCGGATGATGCGCCTGACCGTGCGTCCACCCGTGAGGCGCAGCAGCAGGAGCGGCAGCGTCACCACCGCCCCGCCGACAAACGCCACCAGCGACAGCAGCACCGTCCAGCGCCCGGCCAGCAGCAGGTTGCGAATAATGTCCCAGTCGGTAAAGGTGGTCATCATGCCTGCACCCCCAGCCATTTCCGTCCTGCCGCCATCATCAGCTGGCGCAGGGTAATCGACAGCGCTAAGTAAATGCCGGTTGTCACCAGGTAAACCTCAAAGCTCAAAAACGTTCGGGACTGGATGAGGTTGGCGGCGAAGGTCAGCTCTTCATACGAGACCTGCGACACCACCGACGAGCCGAGCATTACGATAATGCACTGGCTCACCAGCGCCGGGTAAATGCGCTGCAGCGAAGGCGGCAACACCACGCGAATAAAGGTCTGCAGGCGGGTGAGCCCCAACACGCGTCCGGCCTCCCACTGCCCTTTCGGCGTGACCTGAATGCCTGCCCGGATAATCTCGGTGCTGTAGGCGCCAAGGTTCACCACCATCGCCAGCAGTGCCGCTTCCCCGGCGGTCATTTTCAACCCCAGATTAGGCAGGCCGAAAACGATAAAAAACAGCTGTACCACAAACGGCGTGTTACGAATAATCTCCACGTAACCGCCCCAGATCCGGCTGAACCACGTCGCCCGCCCGCTGCGAATGGCCGCCCCAAAAATACCGATTGCCAGGCCGCCGAAAGTTGCCATAACGGTCAGTTGAATGGTGACCCACAACCCCGCCAGCAACTCCGGCCAGTGTGGCCAGAGTTCGGAGAAATGAAGTTGCTCTGTCATCGGCTCAGGCGCCAAGGTTTGCCGGCAGCGGAGCTTTCAGCCATTGCTCAGACAGGCCGTTCAGCGTGCCGTCTTTGATGCCTTGCTCAATCAGCGCATCCACTTTTGCTTTCAGCGCCGGTTCATTCTTTTTCAGCCCAATAAAGCACGGTGAGTCCTTCAGCATAAAGCTCGGTACCGGGGCTTTAGCCGCGTTCTGGCGGGAAATGGCCGCTACCACCAGGTTGCCGGTGGCCACATACTGCACCTGCCCGGAAAGGTAGGCAGACAGCGTGGTGTTGTTGTCTTCATAGCGTTTCACGTCAGCGTCTTTCGGTGCCAGGCTGGTCAGCACCATGTCCTCCACCGCCCCGCGCGTCACGCCGATGGTTTTTCCGCTCAGCGCGGCGGCATCTTTCAGCTCTGCCCCTTTCGGGCCAAACACGCCGAGGAAGAACGGTGCGTAGGCGCGGCTAAAATCGATCACCTTCTCGCGCTCCGGGTTTTTACCGAGGCTTGAAATGACCAGATCCACCTTATCGGTTTGCAGGTACGGCACGCGGTTGGCGCTGGTCACGGGTACCAGCTGTAGCTTGAGCTTCATCTGTTTAGCCAGATAACGCGCCATGTCGATGTCATACCCCTGCGGCTGCAGATCGGTCCCCACCGAGCCAAACGGCGGGAAATCCTGCGGAACGGCGATGCGGATGGTGCCGCGTTTCTCAATATCCTGAAGCTGGTCCGCCTTTGCGGGCAGTTGTGTGAAGAGACATACGGCCCCGGTCAGTGCAATCAACAGTTTTTTCATGGTGCTTCCCCGTAACGTTAACATGAAACAAAAGATTCTTTGAATGTGATTTTGCAACTAATGTGCCAGATAAGGCGAAGCGGGAAATATTCTTCTAAAGCCATATAAAACGGAGGCTGGTCGAAAAAACGCGTGTTTTCCCGACCCGCCAGATGCACCATTTAGATGCAAAGCACCAGCCTGATGCCCCATTATCGTTGTTCGAGTTCGTCCAGTTGCTGGTAGAGGGAGGCAATCTCGTGAATGCGCGGACGGCCTTTATCGAGAATCTCATGCAGGAAGGCATTCGCCAGCAGGTTGATCAGGCTGTTGACCGAGGAATAGCTGTCATAGGCCGAAACGCTGTCCAGCGGGGCGCAAAGCTGCCAGCTTGCCAGCGGAAACAGGCTGTGCGCCTGCGGCTCGCACATCAGCAGCACCGGAATTCCGCTTTGCTGAAGCTGCTGCATCAGCGGGCGGACAATACGCGGGCGACGGCGAAAAGCCATCATGATAACCAGGTCGTCAGCGGTTAAATCTACCAGCTCCTCGCTCAGGCTCTGCCCGGGCTGCGGCAGCACCAGCACCTGTCCGCGCGCCTGCAGCAGCTGCTGGCGGAGATGCAAGGCTGCCGGATAGGCGTTACGCATACCCATAATGATAATGCGCCGCGCTTTCACCATGCAGGCCATCGCCTCGGCAAACTGCTGCGCGTCGAGAGTATTGACCCACTGGGTCAGGTTCGCCATCTCCTGTTTATAGTGACGTGCCAGCAGCGTATTACCCTGCACCGCGTCACGGTTATCGGTAAGCGGCATCCCGCTCTGGCGCAGCGTGCGCAGTTCGTCGCGCATGTCCTTATATTTCTCATAGCCCAGACGCTTAAACAGGCGGCTCACGGTGGCTTTCGACACCCCGCTGAGCTGCGCCAGCTCAGCGCTGTTGTAGCTAATCAGGTCGTCAAAGTGATCGAAAATAAAATCCGCCACCCGCTGCTCCTGCGGCGACAGTGACGGGTATTGTGCTTTCAGACGTTCATCCAGTTGTTCCATAGCGCCTCTGTAACTTTTGTTTCATCACATTTTGCCTTTGATTCTACCTTTCATTATACGTGCCAGTTTACTGAAACTTTTCTTTCAGAACTGGAACAGCTTTTGCAGCACCTTGTGACTTTCAAAGTTACGAGGACGCTTCATGCAAAGTAATGTCTCCACGCACGGCATGGCCGTTGCACCCCACCATCTTGCCAGCCAGAGCGCGCTGGCAGTACTGCGCGAAGGCGGCAGTGCGATAGAAGCGATGGTCGCAGCGGCAGCCACCGTTGCCGTGGTTTACCCGCACATGAACGGGCTGGGTGGCGATGGCTTCTGGCTTATCGTGCCGCCGGAAGGCGATCCGATCGCCATTGACGCCAGCGGTGCGGCGGGTTCGCTGGCAACGCTCGCCGCCTACGACGGGCTGGCACATATTCCCCATCGCGGACCTCAGGCGGCGCTGACCGTCGCCGGAACGGTCAGCGGCTGGGACGAGGCGCTTAAGGTCTCGCGCGAGATGACCGGCAAGGCGCTGCCGCTGGCTCGCCTGCTGGCCGACGCCATTGATTACGCGCAGAATGGCACGCCGGTCACTGCCTCTCAGGCCAGCGCCACGGCCAGTAAATACGAGGAACTGAAAGAGATCCCAGGATTCGCGGAAACCTGGCTGGTGGACGGCAAACCGCCGCAGGTCGGGAGCCGTTTTTACCAGCCCGCCATGGCCTCAACGCTCAAACGCCTGGTAGAGGACGGTCTGGACAGCTTTTACCGCGGCCCGCTGGCAGAGTGCCTGGCGCGGGGAATGGCGAAACTGGGTCTGCCCGTTACGCTGGCCGATTTACACGCGCATGCCGCCCGGCGCACCACGCCGCTGCGCTTGCAGCATCATCAGGGGGAGATCTTTAACCACGCTCCGCCGACGCAGGGGCTAGTCTCGCTGGCGATACTCGGCATCACCGATCGCCTGAATATGGCGAAGGCCGACGACGCCGAAACCATTCACCGCATCGTTGAAGCCACCAAGCTGGCCTTTGGCCTGCGCGATGCCCACATCACCGACCCGCGCGAGCTGAAAACCGATATCCAGAGCCTGCTGGAACCCGCTGCCCTTCAGACGCTTGCCGGACAAATTGACGACAGCCGCGCCGCACCGTGGGGCACCGGAAAAGGCCCCGGCGATACGGTGTGGATGGGGGTAATGGATAACAGCGGGCTTGCCGTGTCGTTTATCCAGAGTATTTATCACGAGTTCGGCAGCGGCGTGGTGCTACCCGATACCGGCATCGTCTGGCAGAACCGGGGCGCCTCTTTCAGCCTCGACCCCGAACATCTTCTGGCGCTTGCCCCTGGCAAACAGCCCTTCCATACCCTCAACCCGGCGGCGGCACGGCTGAACGACGGGCGCGTGATGGTCTACGGTTCGATGGGCGGAGACGGGCAACCACAAACCCAGGCCACGCTCTTTACCCGCTACGTCGTTCAGGGCGTTCCGCTGCAGGAGAGCATCTCCCGCCCGCGCTGGCTGTTGGGACGCACCTGGGGACAAACCTCGGACACGTTAAAACTGGAAGGTCGCTTCACTGCTGAGACGGTTTCTCAGCTCCGGACGCTGGGTCATGAGGTGGAAATATTCCCTGACTTCAGTGAAGCCATGGGCCACGCGGGCGCGATTGTCCGCCACCCGAACGGCCTGTTCGAAGGGGCATTTGACCCGCGCAGCAACGGCGCGGCTGCCGGATTCTGAGGAGAAAACAATGACAACACAACAACCCGACTGGCACGCGTATCTGGCGCAAATGGAAACCGTGCTCGGCGTGACGCTGGACGCCCCCCGTCGCGCCGAGCTGCAATTACAGTTCAGCCGCATTGCCGCCATGGCCGCCCCGCTGATGGCGCTGCCGCTCGACGACCGTCTGGAGATTGCAGGAGTGTATAAAGCATGACGCTACACGAAATGAGTATCAGCGCGATCCAGCAGGCCCTGAGCGCGGGCGAGCTGAGCGCGAGCGAGATTGCCCGCCAGACGCTGGAGGCGATTGCCCGCGTTAACCCGCAGATCAACGCCTGGACCGCCGTAACGGAAGAACGCATGCTCGCCGAGGCCGAAAATATCGACACCCTGCGCCGGGAAAAACGCCCGCTACCGCCGCTGGCAGGCGTGCCCTACGCGGTGAAAAACCTGTTTGACGTTGCCGGACACACCACGCTTGCAGGGGCGGAACTGTTCAGCCAGCGCCCTGCCGCTGCCGCAGACAGCTTTGCGGTTCGTCAGTTGCGCAGTGCCGGCGGGTTGCTGACCGGGATGGTTAATATGGATGCCTACGCCTACGGCTTTACCACTGAAAATAGCCACTACGGCGCGACGCATAACCCGCACGATATGGCGCGCATTGCGGGGGGATCGTCCGGCGGATCTGCCGCCGCCGTTGCCGCCGGGCTGGTGCACTTTTCGCTCGGAACCGACACCAATGGCTCCATTCGCGTTCCGGCTTCCCTGTGCGGGATATATGGCCTGAAGCCCACTTTTGGCCGCTTATCGCGCTCCGGTAGCCATCCTTTTGTGGCAAGTCTGGACCATATCGGCCCGTTTGCCCGCCGCGTGAGCGATCTGGCGTCGGTATACGACGCGCTGCAAGGGCGGGATACCAGCGACGGTTTTCAGGCAGAAAGCTCGCGCGAACAGACGCGTCCCTTGCTCGATCGCGGGCTTGATGGTCTGCGCTGCGCCGTGCTTGGCGGCTATTTCACCACCTGGTGCGACGCGGACGCCCGCGACGCCGTAGCGCGGGTGGCAAAAGCGCTCGACGTGCAGGATGAACTGCATTTCCCGGATGCCGAACTGGCACGTTCCGCAGCGTTTATCATCAGCGCCTCCGAAGGAGGAAATCAGTACCTGCCCGCGCTTCGCGGCGAGCCTGAACGATTCGAACCACACTCTCGTGAGCGGCTGCTGGCCGGGGCGATGATCCCCTCCGCCTGGTACATTCAGGCCCAGCGTTTTCGCGCGCACGCCCGGCAGGCGTTCAAAACCCTATTCGCCCAGGCTGATATCCTTATCGCCCCGGCAACGCCACGCAGCGCCACGCTGATTGGCGAGCAATTCATGGAAATCAACGGTCAGCAGCTACCCGTTCGCGCCAGCATGGGGATGCTGACGCAGCCGATTTCGTTTCTGGGTTTGCCCGTCACCACCGTTCCGCTACGCACCGCCGTAGGTGCGCCGATTGGCCTGCAGTTGATTGCCGCGCCGTTTAACGAGCAGGCCTGCCTGCGCGTGGCGCGGGTTCTGGAAGAGAGAGGAATAACCGATGCCCGTCCGGCGGAGCGTGCAGCATGATGAATCACGATGACATTAACCTCCCGTGGGTGGTTACAGAGGTGACGGCCGCGTTTTACCGCTATGAAGACGCGCTGGTGAGCAACAACATTGCGGTGCTGGACGAGCTGTTCTGGCATGACAAAAATACGGTGCGGCTGGGTGCGGGTGAAAACCTGTACGGCATTGAGGAAATCCGCGCCTTTCGCGCGGCACGTCCGTCCGCCGGGTTGCAGCGGACGTTGCGTCACACGGTGATCACCACCTTCGGTGAAGATTACGCCGTGTGCAGCACCGAGTTTACCCGCGAAGGCACAGAACGCATTGGACGCCAGCAGCAGACGTGGGTGCGGTTTGCCTGTGGGTGGCGGATCGTGGCGGCACAGGTGAGTTTGATGGCGTAATGAAAAGATGCTTACAGTTACATCCATAGGCCACCGCTGAGATATTTACTCACGGTTGTTTATAGGGTTGCATAAGTCCCTCTGCTTTATGGAAAAAATGATCGTGGTCATTTTACAAACGAAAGACATGCATCCGGGTGAATAGTCATTCATGACCTCAGAATTCACCAGACGCGTTTTTCGTTTTTTTTTTATTGCGGCTCAGAGCGGAAAATCGCTCTGAGCGCTTTTTAGCAGTGCACGTAATGGTACGGAAAAATACAAAACGGATATTGTCGTTATTCTTCAGACCTGGAAGAGAGCATCGGTGATGTGTTGATGCCACCAGGCATGGAAGGCGGCATCATTCGCCCGTCGTCAATCCGCCGATACCAGGGTGAGATACCATAAAACACAGTTCCCCGCGCTTCGCGCCCCCTGCTAAACCGTCTTTTCCGTCATATATAGCAATACAGTTGCGTTAATTTCTGCTTCCCTTTTTTTAACTCCCTCCGATGATTAAGGTTTTGAGGAATTTCACTTAAGGAAGGATGATGAACATACGTTATCCGGTACGGAAAGCCGACGGACGGGACTATAAGAACTATGACGAACTGCTGACCGACATCCGCAAAAACGCCCACGGGTGGTGGTTACTTGGCGTAAATCGCTACTGGCACGGGGGGATCCACATCGGGACGTCATCGTCTCCGGCCTCGGTGCTAGATCCGGATATTCCGGAAAAATCGGTGCCGCTCCAGTTCATGATGGACGGCGAGGTGGTGGCATGGCGGGTTAACCGCGATTACACTGCTATCGAGTGTAATCAGGAACGCCCCCTGCGCCAGTCCGGCACCTTTGTGCTGGTTAAATCAGTTTACAAGCCAGACGAACAGGATGAAGCTACCTGGCTGACGCTGTACCAGCTTTACATGCACATCGCGCCATTGTCAGAATTTCCGAAACGCCCGCTTTACCGGGTCACGCCGAAAGGTCACGGCGTGCGGATGCGTAAACATTCCCGCCATGATGACAGCCGTGAAATCGCGCCGGACGTGCTGGCAAATAAACACGGCCACGCCAGAACACTCGTGCAGAGCGACACGCTTGCCATACTGCAACAGAAATCATTTTTACTGGAACAACGACCGGAGCCGTTCGCCCTGGTGCAGCGTCTTCAGGACGGTAAGCCCGCCGGAGAACTTTTCTGGGTCTCAATGCGCCCGGAATTTCTGGAGCCTGACGGCGAATGTTATGTGTGCCTGCCTGACTGGATGCACAGCGCACTGAATCACGGCGTGTTTGATGATGTGGTAGTGCCACCTGCGCCGCTGAAAGTGGCGGTAAAAGCAGGGGATGCAGTCGGATTCCTCGGCGCTCAGGATCTGGCTGACGAAGATAACTATCCGCAGGTTATCACCACGGAATATAAAGCCCATATCGAGTTGCTGAGCCTGGATGAGCATGTGCCGGATATTGTGGCAAACGTGAAAGGGATTAAAGCGGGCAAACAGTTCATTAAGTTGAAGCTGAAACGCCCGCTGTACCTTAGATGCGGGGAGGACGAGGAAAGTACCTTTGAGCAAATAAGTGCCATTACCCGAGCCGATGCCGGAAAAATTATTCCGCGTGATGCCACGTACCCGTTTACGGATAAAAACGGCGTAACATACTTTCAGATCCGCCCGCATACGTGGATGCACCAGGACGACGTGGAGCAGCTCAGTCAGCATGATTTAGCTGGACTCAACTTTCACTGTATTGAAGCTGAACATACTACCGATTTTACGCGCACGCTGGATGAACACTGGCTGATTGACGCTCTGAAAAGCATCCGCGCACACTTTGATGGAGAAAAGGGACCGGATAGCTCACAGGCCGGAATGTTTTATGACAGCCTTATCCGTAATACTGAAAACAGAAGACCGCACAGCCCATATCCCGATAAATCTCAGGATGCGCAGCTGTTTGGCGCACTGCATACGAACCAGATGAATATCCCGGAATATGCTCGACGCCTGATAGTAAAACACGACAGCGACTGGCACAGTACCCGCGATGATACACGCTGGTCATCGGTATTTAAGGCCAGGGATGAAAGCCCAGTTGTTAAGATGGCCAACGGGGGATTCCTGGATGCATCGCGCTGGATGGATAAGGTGCCGCCGTTCGCCAGTCAGCGGTCAGTATGGCATTTTCATCCGCTTGAGTTTCTAGAAATATTACGAAGTGCAGAGTTTCCCAAGACTCCTGTGAATGGGGAGCTAACTCCTATAGAGTTTATTAATTTCTATAATGGAGACAAAATTGACGATACTGATTATGAAGAGGCTGCAAAGGAATTGGGATGCGAAGTCGCAGCAATTAAAGCTGTAGCAAAAACAGAAACCGGCTCCTATGGAGCCTATTTTAAATTTGAAGATAACGATGATTATGTTCCTGCGATATTATTTGAAAGGCATCACTTTCATAAATATACGAATGAAAAGTATGACCAGTTCGACGATATATCAAATCCTGCTGCGGGTGGGTATGGTGCAACATCAATACAGTATGCAAAACTAGTCAAAGCGTATACTCTAGACAAGAAAGCAGCTTTAAAATCAGCCTCTTGGGGTAAGTTTCAGATTTTGGCGTCGAACTATGCCACAGCAGGCTACGCTAGCCCTGAGGATTTCGTTTTTGCATTAAGTAAGTCTGAGAAAAATCAGTTGAAAGCATTCGTTAGTTTCATTAAAGCTGATAGGGTTTTATTGTGTTCCATTCGGACTAAAGATTGGCTTTCGTTTGCACAAAGATATAACGGACCAAGGCAGAAGGGATATAATTTAAAAATGGAGAGAAATTACAATGCATCATTATAAGTTCTTTGCGTTAGTTGCGATTTTTTTGTGTGGTTCATCGTTTGCAAGTGATGAATATTTTGTGTGCAATACTGCAAAAGGAACAATCAAACTAGATGAAAACAAAGGTGTACTTCGGTACACCTTATCGAAAGACCACAAAACTGAATTTAACTATGAGTCGAAAGGTAATGATTATTCAGGATTTAAATACAATCATTACTCACGATTTCAAACTGATTATTTCAACGTGTCGTTTGTAAATGCAGAGTATAAATACACGATATTTAGTAATTATGAGGATGAGAGTGAAAGTCGTGGGGTTAGTGTTACAAATCTGAATAGCAAGAAGGAATCTGTTTACGATTGCAACTCCGTTGTCATTGATCGTCTTAGTGATTTGTCGGCAAAACTGGCTTGTGATAAAGATTCCGCTTTGGGGTGTGAAGGATGAAAAATCTAAAATATAGCATTGTTTTGCTCTTGTCGTTCATTGCATATTCAGGAGTCAGTACTGCTGCATTTTCTGAGGAGGAAAATAGCCAACTTGCGAGCATTAATCAAAAAAGTTCAGGGGAAATAAAAGCAGCATTAGATAATTTAAACAAATCTGTTGATGCACAAATCAATAATAATCAAGATCATAAATCATTGATTCTTGAGCTTAAAAAATCATGGGGAGAGATGATTGATAAAAAATGCCAATTGGAAACGATTGATTCGAAAGGAACTGATGCTGAAACAGCCGAAGTGAGCAATTGCCTTGTAAGAAGCTACCAGGAGGAAATGAAGTATTTCGATGCGATGCTCCCGTAACATCAGCTCCAGGCACGCATCCTTTTTTTGGTGCGCATAATGTAGCACGCGTTATGTTGAACAGGCCGCTGCGAGAATCGAGCACCGCAGCAGCCTATTTACACATAACGTCATTATGCGAACCAAATCACCAGTAATAACTGTTACATCTGTGGAAATAGTAAATGATTCCATACCCGATCTCATTTACTGCCAAGAAGACAATCAACTGCCAGAACGCGCTACCGTACCAGCTAATATCCATCTGAATAGGGAAGTCATCTCGAATGCCTGCGTTATAATCCAGCACCGGAAAAAGGCTGCACCAGAACAGGCTGACCATAAACGGTGCTGTGAATTTGATTACGTTAAAATCAGAGTGGTAGCTCCAGAAAAGAACGCTAGTGGCTGCCAGTCCCCAGACCACTATTTTGAGGCCGGCTTCAGTTGCAACGTCCCATGGAACGTCAAACGTCCTCATGATCTAGACCGCAAAACCGATTGTAAGCACACCCGTTTTAGTTCCACACAGCGACCTGGTCGCCAGCAGCAGACGTGGGTGCGGTTTGCGTGTGGGTGGCGGATCGTGGCGGCACAGGTGAGTGTGATGTCGTAAGATAGCTGGCCGGGTAAGGCGTAACCGCCACCCGGCTAAACACGACACATTACTTCTGAAACGGATGCACTTCCCGCCAGTGGTCGGCAATCTGCTGACGGGTACAGACCCACACCCGCTCATGCTGCTGCACATAATCAAGAAAGCGCTGCAACGCGCGAAAACGCCCCGGACGCCCCAGCAGGCGGCAGTGCATGCCGATGGACATCATCTTCGGCGCGCTTTCCCCCTCTTCATACAGCACATCAAAGCTGTCCTTCAGATACGTATAAAACTGCTCGGCGGTGTTAAACCCCTGCGCGGTCGCGAAGCGCATGTCGTTCGCATCCAGCGTGTATGGCACAATCAGGTGTGGTTTACGGGTACCGTCGCCACACGCCACTTCCGTCCAGAAGGGTAAATCATCGCCATAGTAGTCGCTGTCGTAGTCAAAACCACCGTGCTCCACCACCAGCTGACGCGTGTTAGGGCTGTCGCGTCCGGTGTACCAGCCGGTCGGCGGCTTGCCAAACAGATCGGTCAGTACATGCACCGCTTTCTGCAGATGTTCACGCTCCTGGCTGATGTCCATATTCTGATAATGGATCCAGCGCCAGCCGTGACTGACCACGTCGTAATCCGCCGCTTTGATCGCCTCAACGATCTCCGGGTGACGCGCCAGCGCCATCGCCACGCCAAAGACCGTCAGCGGCAGACCGCGCTTTTGAAATTCATTGTGGATCCGCCAGAACCCGGCGCGGCTGCCGTATTCGTAGAGGGAGTCCATGGACATATGTTTATCGGGGTAGCTGGCTGCACCGATGATATCCGACAGGAATTGCTCTGAACCGGCATCGCCGTGCAGAACGTGGTTTTCCGCCCCTTCTTCATAATTGAGCACAAACTGCACGGCGATGCGCGCCTGATTCGGCCACTGCGCGTGCGGCGGAGTACCTGCGTAGCCACGCAGATCCCGCGGGTAATCCTGTTCAAAAAGCCCCATTGCCACCCCCCAAAATTAAAATGGATTTAATGCCTGAAACTGTCCGCTTAACGCTTTTTTCTCCGGGAACGCCAGGTCTCCATGCTTGCTGGTCGATAACCCCAGCGCTACCAGCGACTCCACCATTTTTACCGCCGCGCTGACGCCGTCGATGACCGGCACACGCAGCTCGCGCGTCAGCTCCTGCGCCAGCGTCGCCATACCTCCGCAGCCCAGCACAATGGCCCCGCAGCCATCTTCTTTCAGTGCCTGTATACAACGCGCGCGCACTTTTTCCTGCGCCAGACCGCTGCCGTCTTCCAGCGCCAGCACCGGGAGATCGATGGCGTGCAGGGCTGCACAATGATCCTGGAAGCCATACTGGTGCAGCAGGTGACGGGCGATGATCAGCGTGCGCGGCAGCGTGGTGACAATAGAAAAGCGTGTCGCCACCAGCGTGGCCATATGCATGGCGGCTTCGGCAATGCCGACCACCGGCCCCTGCGCCAGCTCGCGCGCCGCCAGCAGGCCCGGATCGCCAAAGCAGGCAATCACGTGACCCGATACGCCCTGCTCTCTGCCTTTTTTGATCTGCTCAAGGACACCAACGGCGGCAATGGCCTCATCAAAATGGCCTTCTATCGACGGCACGCCTGCAGTCGGACAGACCGCGAGGATCTCCGTACCCGGCGAAGCCACCGCCCGGGCCGCCGCGCCGATGGTTTCCGTCATCGCGAGGCTGGTATTGGGGTTGATCACTTGTATACAGACAGACATTACGACTCCTTGTGGCCGGCAAACAGCCGGGCAAAATCAGGCAGGCACTCGCCCGCCCGCTCGAAGCAGAGGCTGGCGACGATATGTTCAAAATGGTGCATCAGGGCATCGCTTAGCGGCTGGAGCGCTTTCTGGCGCAGCAGCTCCACAAGCTGTTCGTGATCGTTACAGCGGCAACCCTGACGCCACGGCGCGCCCCAGGTGGCAATCACCAGCGACGAGCGCTGGCTCAGGCTGGTCACCATCTCCGTCAGCACCTGGTTGCCGGAGATGGCCTGTAGCTGAATGTGAAAATTGGCGGAATGGCGGATTGCCGCCGGGCCGTCGTACGCCTCGTGCGCCTGCTGCTCCTGACGAATAATGGCTTCCAGTGCCGCCAGATGTGGCGGCTGGCAGTGGGCCAGCACGTCCGGCAGGTTGGCGACCTCCAGCAGAGCACGTGTGCGAAAGATATGTTGCGCCTCTTCTACTGTCGGGCTGGAGACATGTGCACCACGTTTGGGCGTTAACGTGACCATTTGCACAGCCGCGAGTCGTTGCAGCACCTTGCGGATGCCCGTGCGGCTCACGCCGAAGACCTCGGCCAGCGCTTCTTCCGGCAACTTACTCCCCGGCAGCAGCTGATGTTCGACAATCGCAGTCATCAACGCCTGAAAGATGGATTCGTCTTTGTCTTGCAGGTCTGGCGCGGCGTGCAGACTGTTTACGTTGTTCATTACCCACTCCACTTTTTACTTTCCGATATCGAATCGTATACATAAAAATAAAATATTGCATACAAGATTTATTATTTTGGCCTGGATCCTGCAACACCCGTTGCACTCCCACTTAACGGGTTTTCATTCACAGGAGCAGGTTTCATGCCAAACAGACAAAATACGCAGCAAGGTACGGCCGCTGATTCCGGTGCGGTTTACAGCCCACGGCTTTGCAATGAGGATCTGGCACCGACGCGTGACCAGAACTGGAGCTGGTACAACATCTTTTCTTTCTGGATGTCGGACGTTCACAGCATGGGGGGCTATGTTGTCGCCGCGAGCTTCTTTACGCTCGGCCTGGCAAGCTGGCAGGTGTTGCTCTGCCTGCTGGTGGGGATTTGCATCGTGCAGCTGTGTGCCAACCTGGTGGCCAAACCGAGCCAGATGGCGGGTGTGCCCTATGCGGTGATCAGCCGTCAGGCGTTTGGCGTCTTCGGGGCGAACATTCCGGCGGTGATCCGCGGGCTTATCGCCTTCGCGTGGTACGGCATTCAGACCTATCTGGCCGCCAACGCCCTGATGCTGGTGGCGCTGAAGTTCTGGCCATCGCTCTCTTCGCTCACCGCCGACTCTTTCCTCGGGTTGTCGCACCTGGGTTGGATCTGCTTTGCCATTATGTGGGTATTGCAGGCGATGGTCTTCTGGCACGGCATGAGCGCCATCAAGCGCTTTATTGATATCGCCGGTCCGGCGGTGTACGTGGTGATGCTGGCGTTGGCGGGCTGGATTGTATACAAGACCGGGTTCGACGGGATCTCCTTTACCCTTGCCAGCAAATCCCTGAGCGCGGGCGAGCAGACCTGGCAGATGATCACGGCGACCGCGCTGGTGGTCTCTTACTTCTCCGGCCCGCTGCTCAACTTTGGTGATTTCTCGCGTTACGGCAAAAGCATGGGTGAAATTCGCCGTGGAAACCGCTGGGGACTGCCGTTTAACTTCCTGCTGTTCTCCATCGTTACCGTGGTGATTGTCTCCGGCACCCAGTCGCTGTTTGGCCGCATGATCACCGACCCAATTGAAACCGTCAGCCGCGTGGGCAACGATCTGGCCGTGGCAATTGGTCTGCTGACGATGATCACCGCCACCATCGGGATCAACATCGTGGCGAACTTTGTCTCCCCGGCGTTTGATTTCTCTAACTGCTCGCCGCAGAAAATCAGCTTCCGCACCGGAGGGATGATTGCCGCCGTTGGTTCGATTCTGCTCACTCCGTGGAACCTGTTCAACTCTCCGGAGCTTATCCACTACACCCTGGACGTGCTCGGGGCGTTTATCGGCCCACTGTTCGGTATTCTGATTGCGGACTTCTACCTGATTAAGCGCGGGAAAGTCTCTGTGGACGATCTGTTTGACGACACGCCAAAAGGCAAATACTGGTATCGCAACGGCTTTAACCCGAAAGCCATCGCTGCGCTGCTTCCGTCCGTTGGCATAGGGCTGGTGATAAGCTTCATCCCGGCCCTGCACGAAGTGGCGAACTTTAGCTGGTTTATCGGCGTCTTCCTCGGTGGCGTGACCTACCGCTGGCTCGCGCGGGAAGAGCGCGAAGTGGCTGCTGCCCCGCAATTTAACTCCCGCGTGGCGACGCAAAAAGAGTAACCCTTCCTTCTGGCCGCAGGTTTCCTGCGGCCTTCCTCAAGCTGGCACCCTTTTTGCTCATTCTCATGACTCCGCTACGCAAACATAAAGGCAGGAACCATGATGGAATACCAGACAGCGATCCGCGGTGCATTTTTTGATATTGCCCAGGTCTGCGACAGTGCAGACGCTATCGCCCAACACGCACGCTATCTTGAGGACGGACTGCTGTTCATACAGAACGGTAAAATTCAGGCGCAAATGGCGTGGCAGGATGGCGAGCAGTATCTTGATCCTCGCAAAGGCTACACCGACCTGCGCGGCAAACTGCTGATGCCCGGTTTTGTCGATACCCACGTCCATTATCCGCAAACGGAGATGATCGGTGCGTTTGGCGAGCAGCTACTGGAGTGGCTGACCACCTATACGTTCCCGGTGGAGAGCCAGTTTTCCGATGAGGTGTATGCGAAAGAGATTGCCGAATTTTTCATTAACCAGCTGGTGAGCCATGGCACCACTACCGCGCTGGTGTTTTGTACGCTGCATCCCGAATCGGTCGAGGCGCTGTTTACCGAAGCCCTGCGCCTCAACATGCGCCTTATCGCCGGCAAGGTGATGATGGACAGGAACACCCCGGACTATCTCAGCGAAGACGCGAAACAGAGCTACCGGCAGACGCGGGAGCTGATCCAGCGCTGGCACCACCGGGGACGGTTGGGGTATGCCATTACCCCGCGTTTTGCACCGACGTCTTCACCCGAGCTGCTCGCGGCGGTGAGTTTACTCAGAGAAGAGTTTCCGGATACGTGGATGCAGACCCATCTGAGCGAAAACCCGAATGAAGTAGCCTGGGTGAGCGATCTCTGGCCAGAGCACGAACGTTATCTGGACGTGTATCACCACTACGGCCTGACCGGCGAGCGCAGCGTGTTTGCCCACGGGATCCATCTGCATGAGAGCGAATGGCGCTGCCTGCATGATACCGGCTCCGCTGTCGCATTTTGCCCCACCTCCAATCTGTTTCTCGGTAGCGGGCTGTTTCGCCTGCCCGCCTGTTGGCAGCACAAGGTGCGGATGGGCATCGGCACTGACGTCGGCGCAGGCACCACCTTCAGCATGCTGCGCACCTTGGGGGAAGCCTACAAAGTCGGTCAATTGCAGAGCTACCGCCTGCGCGCCAGCGAAGCGTTTTATCACGCCACGCTGGGTGGCGCGCACGCGCTCAGGCTGGACGACAAAATTGGCAACTTCACACCGGGTAAAGAAGCCGATTTCATCGTGATCGACCCTGACGTGACGCCGTTACAACGCCTGCGCAATCGTCGCTGCAAAGATATCTACGAGCAGCTTTTCGTGCTGATGACTCTGGGCGACGAGCGCAATATCAGCGAGACCTGGGTCAACGGCGAGCGGGTCTGGTCAACTGCCCCGGTAGGTTGACCACCCACCAGGCGCAATCACAAACGGCAGATGGAAGTGCTCCTCTGCCGTTCCTCCCGTCACAAAATCAATTTGCGCGCAGGGATAGAGGGTGTCGCGGCCAGTTTCGCGAAACCATTCACCGATCTCCGCCACCAGCCGATAGCGGCCTGCGGGCAGAAAGGGAACGAACGTGGTAATGCGCCCCTGCGCGTTGGTCACGTCCGTAGCCAGCGTTTTTCCTTCCTGTTGCAGATAAACCGTCACCCCCTGTGCCGGTTTTCCCGTCGAAATATCCAGAATATGCGTACTTAAGGTGCTCATTCGTTTATGACTCCTTCCAGCCGTAGTAGCGTGATTTCCCGCAGCTGTTCCAGCGCGACACGGACTTCCTGCGCATCGCTGTTCTCCAGCCGCGCGTGCAGCGCCTGTAAAATGTCCTCTCCGCTGCGGCCTTTGGCGCGGATCAGAAATACGCGTCCGAAACGGGCTTCATAACGGGCATTACCTTCGCGCAATGCCTGCGCCAGGGCTGCGTCGCGGTCATTCACCGCCCCCTGCTCCTGACGGGATAGCGCCGCTTCGGCCTGTGAACCGGTTAGTTTTTCCCCGATGCGCGGATGCGCGCTCAGGGCTTGCGCTAACGCCGCATCATCCCAGGTTTGCGCCTGTGCCGTGGCCGCGTTGAATAATGCCTCCCGGCTCGGGTAAGGCCGACCGCGAACCAGCGCCTCGGCCCAGGCAGGAATGGCTACGCAGGGGCGTAGCAGCGCAAGTGCATCTTTGTCAGGAAGATGATTGAAGTCGTGCAGTGCGATCATAGTGGCTCCTTTATCACAATCCTTCTGGCTGTTGCACAAATCGCGCCACTTTTACCGCGCCAGCGCACCTTAGCAGTGCAACGTCACCTCTCACAATGCCCTTTTCGCCGCTCTGCAGCCTGGTACGCAAATTGCTCACTCTCATTACACCCTGCAAAAGGAGAGAAGCATGAGAGCAATCGTCATTGGCGCGGGTATTGGCGGCCTGAGCGCCGCCGTCGCGCTGAAGAAAGCGGGCATCGACTGTACCGTGTTTGAAGCCGTAAAAGAGATCAGGCCCGTCGGGGCGGCCATCTCCATCTGGCCTAATGGGGTGAAATGTATGCAGCACCTCGGCATGGGCGACATCATCGAGACTTACGGCGGTCCGATGCGTTTTATGGCCTACAAGGATTACCGACGCGGCGAGACCCTGACCCGCTTTAGCCTTGCCCCGCTGGTTGAGCGTACCGGAGGGCGTCCCTGCCCCGTCTCGCGTACGGAACTTCAACGCGAAATGCTGGACTTCTGGGGGCGCGACAAGGTTCAGTTTGGCAAGCGCGTCGAACATGTCAGTGAAGATGACGCTGGCGTCACGGTGACCTTCACCGATGGCACTACCGCAACCGGGGATTTCCTGATTGCCGCCGACGGCAGCCACTCGGCGGTTCGTCCGTACGTGCTGGGATATACGCCCGAGCGCCGCTATGCGGGCTACGTTAACTGGAACGGGCTGGTGAAGATTGATGAAGAGATAGCTCCCGCTCACCAGTGGACAACCTTCGTGGGCGAAGGCAAACGCGTGTCGCTGATGCCCGTCTCCGGCGGTCGTTTCTACTTCTTTTTTGATGTTCCGCTTCCCCTCGGGCTGGCAGAAGATCGCACGACGGTGCGGGCCGATCTCACCGGTTACTTCCGCGGCTGGGCGCCGCCGGTGCAGAAGCTCATCGCGGCGCTGGATCCTGAAACGACCAACCGCATCGAAATTCACGATATCGAACCGTTCGACAGCCTGGTACGCGGCAAGGTGGCGCTGCTCGGCGATGCCGGGCACAGCACCACGCCGGATATCGGCCAGGGCGGTTGCGCCGCCATGGAGGATGCGGTGGTGCTCGGGGACTGTCTGCGTGAAAACCATAACATCATGCTGGCACTGAGACAGTACGAAGCGCTGCGCTGCGACCGGGTTCGTGACCTGGTGCTAAAAGCCCGCAAACGCTGCGACGTCACCCACGGGAAAGATATGGCGCTGACGCAGGCCTGGTATCAGGAGCTCAAAGAGGAGACCGGAGAGCGCATCATCAAGGGTCTGTGCGACACCATTCAGGGCGGACCATTAGGCTGAACACAAGAGGGATAACGATGAAAAGAGAACCGACTCCACCCGCCCATTGTACCTTTGAGCCAGAGGACTGGCTGCGCCTGGCGAAATGCTGGCATCCGGTCGCCCGAGCCTACGACGTCGGCCCGGCACCGGTCAAAGCGACCCTGCTCGATGAACAGCTGGTGATTTACCGGATCCACGATCGGGTCGTGGTCGCCCGTGACGTTTGTCCTCACCGTGGCGTACCGCTGACGCTCGGCTTTCACGACGAGCACGGGATCATCTGCCCTTACCACGGTTTACGCTTTGGGGAAGACGGGCGCTGTAACCGCATTCCGTCAAGCCCGGACCAACCCGTTCCGGCGAAGCTGAACCTGATTAACTACGCCGTGGAGGAGCGCTTTGGGTTGATCTGGACCTGCCTGGCGTTTGACCCGGACAATCCTGCGCCGCTGCCCACCATGCCGCACTGGGATGACGACGGATTTCAGCAGATCAACTGCCCGGCATTTGAGGTGAACGGTTTCGCCGGTCGCCAGGTGGAGGGCTTTCTGGACGTGGCGCACTTTGCGTGGATCCACACCGATACCTTTGCCGATCCCAATAATCAGCTTGTACCCACCTATCAGCCGCAGGAGACGCCGTTCGGCTTCGTGGCGGATTACTGGAGTTCTGTGAGTAACTATCCCGCCAGCTCGGACGTGCAGGCGCCGGAAGGGTTTCAGTGGCTACGCCATTTTGAAATGCATCTGCCGTTTACCGCCACCCTGACGATTCATTTTCCGGGAGAATCGAGGCTGGTGATCATGAATGCCGCGTCGCCCGTGTCATCACGCGTCACCCGCATGTTCGCCCCTATCGCGCGTAATTTTGACCTGCATATTCCGGTGGAAGATGTGCATGCCTTCAATCTGCGCATTTTTGAAGAGGATCGTCTGATGGTCGAAACCCAGCGCCCGGAAAGCCTGCCGCTGGACCTGACCCTTGAAGCCCATATTCCGGCGGATAAAAGCTCGATTGCCTACCGCCGGGGACTGAAAAAAATGGGTTTTGGCGAGTTTTTCCTGGTCTGATGGAGGCCGATATGTTGAGCGTGATTGTTGACGGGATATGGCGTGAAGGGGATAAAAGCCTCGCCGTCCGGCTGATCGCTGAAAACGGTGAAGCGCTGCCGGAATGGCAGCCGGGGGCGCACATAGACGTGCACCTGCCCTGCGGGGTGGTGCGCCAGTATTCCCTGACCGGGTCATGTCAGGACGAGAGCTATCTTATCTGCGTAGGCCGGGAAACCGCTTCGCGCGGCGGGTCGCGCTATGTGCACGATACGCTGCGTCCCGGACAGAAATTATTGGTCTCTGCCCCACGCAACCTGTTTCCGCTTCTTCCGGCAGAACGGGTTTTGCTGCTGGCGGCGGGCATTGGCATTACGCCGCTGTATGCGATGGCCCTGCAGCTGAAGGCGGCCGGAACACCGTTTACGCTGCACTATTACGTCAGAAACCGCGAAAGCGCGGCGTTTGCGCGCGAACTCTCGCCGTTTGCTGAGTGCATCATTCATACCGCCAGCCCGCGCACAGCGCTGGCAGAGCATCTCCCGGCGGCTGAGGCGGGACTTCACGCATGGATCTGCGGTCCGGCAGGATTCATGGAAAAAGTGCGGGAGGTCGCGACGGCGAAGGGTTGGGAGGACGCCCAACTTCACAGCGAGGCGTTCCAGCCTGTTGCCCCTCTCTCCTGCGGTGAAACGGGTGAGATTTTTACGGTCAAACTGGCCTCCACCGGCGAGCGCTGGCCGGTGCCAGCGGATAAAACTATCGCCCAGGTGTTACAGGCAAACGGCGTGGACGTGCCGCTGTCCTGCGAAATGGGGATCTGCGGCGCCTGCCTGACGCCGGTGATTGACGGCGTGGTGGATCACCGGGATAGCGTGCAGTCGGAAGCGGAAAAAAGCGCGGTAAATCAGCATGTGGCGCTATGCTGTTCGCGGAGTCATTCCGGGGAGCTGGTGATCGGGCTGTAAAACGAAATAAATAGCCTCCGGCATAGCCGGAGGTTTTTCAAACAAGTTGTCCGGATAAGGGGTAATTAATATGACTGGCCTGCTCGCGCGCCAATGTCTCATCGCCCTGTAATCGCGCCGCCAGGGTAAAGGCGAAATCAAATACGTTACCCAGCCCGCGGCCGCTCAGCAGATTGCCGTCTTCCACCACGTCGGCATCAACGTACATGCCATCGCTAACGGTTTTCCACAAATCGCCGGAACAGACATAGCGACGCCCTTTGAGCAGTCCGTTGCCGCTCAGCACGCGGGCGGCGGCGGAGCAAATCGGGCAGATATATTTGCCCGCTTCATCATGCCGCCGAATGAAGGCGATCGCCTCCGCGCTTTTCCTCATGTTAACGCCGCCTTCCGGGCCGCCCGGTAACACCACGGCGTCAAAGGTCTGATCAACGCTGGCCTTCAGGGTGCTATCCGCCACCATTGAGATGGCGTGATAGCTCACCACTTCGCGACTCTCGCCGCAGGCAATCGTCTGAACCGTAATATTCAGGCGGCGCAGGATATCGATAGTGACAATCGCTTCCCCCTCTTCAAAACCGGGGGCTAATAGCACGGCTACGCTTTTCATCTTGTTCTCCATGGCTTAAGGGTTACCAGTACGGATGCCAAATCTGTCGCAGCCGCGCCAGCAGCTCAAGATAGAAATAGTCCCCCCAGCTACAGCACTGATCGACGCCCTTACCGCTGCCCATATGATAAACCGAGTGCTGCAGCAGCCCTTCGGTCGGATCATCGTCACGAGCAAGGTAGTTATCGGTCAGCGACTGCGCAATGCGCAGCGCCATCTCTTCATAATACGCACGGTTTGCGTCGAGCGTCGGCAGCGCCTTGACCAGCTCCAGCAGGCCGCAGGCGGCAATCGCCGCCGCTGAACTGTCGCGCACGGCGTCGGTACCGAGCAGGGCCAGATCCCAGTGGCAAACATCATCTTCCGGCAGACGGTTGAGGAAGTAATGCGCCAGGCTGCGTGACAGCTCAACCATCTGCTTATCGCCGGTATGCTGATAGCTGAGCAGGAAGCCGTAAATGCCCCACGCCTGGCCGCGCGACCAGCACGAGGTATCGCTGTAGCCCTGATGGGTATTACCAAAGCGCGGCGCCCCCGTCTGCACATCCATATACCAGGTGTGATACGTCGAGGCATCTTCACGAACGATATAGTTCGCGGCCTGTCCGGCGTGAGCCGTCGCCGCTTGCGCGTAACGTGGGTCGCCGGTCTGTTCGCTGGCCCAGTACAGCAGCGGCAGGTTCATATTACAGTCGATGATCATTCGCCCCTGCTGCTCCGGGTCGTTTAAATCGCCCCATGCCTGAATAATGTTGGCCGTCGGGTTAAAACGCTCCATCAGACGCTCGGCAGCCAGCAGCGCCGACTGGCGAGCGGCTTCGTTGCCGGTGAGCCGCCAGGCGCTGATGCAGGAGAGCGAATAGAGGAACCCGAGATCGTGCGTTGCGGTGTCGATACGCTGCTCAATGCGCCTGGCGAACGACGGTAAATAGCGCTCGGCAGCTTCGCGATAATGCGCTTTGCCGGTCATCTCCCAGGCCAGCCACAGCTGGCCTGGCCAAAAGCTGGTGGTCCACTCCACGTTATCGGTGCGCGGCCAGACCCCATTCTCACAGGCTTCGCCGGGGAACTTATCGCCGAAGGCGACAATATTGTTGTCGATCTTGCGCGTTACGCGGGTTAAGGTCGCTTCCAGCTTCTGGCTCAGCGCCAGGCGATCGACCTGATGCAGTTCGATCGGCCGCAGCGCTTCGGTGATAACAGATTTGGTCATAACAACTCCTGAATTAATGTTTGGCCGGTTCAACCGGGGCGGTCTCTAAAGCCGGAGCAAAGGGGCGTGAGGAATCGCGCGTCGACTGGCAGCGCGACAGCGTAAAGGCGGAAATCAGCGTAAATATCAGGGCGCAGCAGCCCATCAGCAGATAGGTATGCTCAAAGCCTATCCTGTCGTAGAGGTAGCCGGCAGGCGGAGCGACCACAATCGAGCCAACGTAAATCATCGCCTGGTAGCCCAGCAGGTACATCGTGGCGTTAACCCGACGATGGAAATGTTCGGCAATGTATTTGAAGACCGATATCAGCAGCAGCGCGATCTCGACGCCATAAAACGGTTTGATGATGGAGATAACAATCGGGTCGCTGGTCAGTCCGGAGGCGATCAGCCGTGCTCCTACCACGCAGCCGCAGAACAGCAGGCCGCGCTTAGCGCCGTAGTGGTTCACCAGCCACGGGATAAACATCATCATCACGAACTCCATCCCCGACTGGACGGTGCTCAGGTAGCCGTACCAGGCATTTCCCTGCTCTTTGGTGGCGAAGAACGATACGAAGTAGCGCGGGAACTGCTGTTCGGCGATAAACATCATCCACGCCACCCCGGCGACGTAGAGGCTGAACATCCAGAATTTGCGGTTTTTCAGCAGCATCAACACATCGGCAAAAACGATCTTATTGGCGGAGATGACGCTGTTAGTGCGCAGCTGCTCATCGCCGATTTTGAGGCTAATCAGCACCAGCAGCATCAGTACCGAGGTACCGCTGCTGAGCAGAAAGTTGGCAAGCGGCGTGAAGTTAAACAACAGCCCGGAGACCGAAGCCGCCATCGCCCAGCCCAGCGAACCCCACATTCTGATGCGGCCAAACTCCAGCCCGTACAGGCGGCTAAAGCGGTCGGCGTAAGATTCAGACGCCGCCACGCCGGCGTACCAGCCCAGGCTCAGATACAGCGCGCCGATGATAATCCCCGCCATCGCATGGCTTTGCAGCAGCGGCTGATACACCAGCGCAAAGAACGGCGCCATCAGCGCAGAAATGGCGCAGACAAAATAGAGCAGCCACTTGCTCATGCCGATTTTGTCCATGATGTAGCCATACACCGGCTTCAGGACCACTGCGAAGACGCCATTGATGGCGAACACGCTGCCGATGGTGATGCTATCCAGGCCCACTTTCTGGCTCAGCCATAAGGCGTACAGGCCAAAGCTGGATGACCAGGTGAAGAAGTAAAGAAAAACAAAGGTACTCATTTTGCACTGTGCGGCGCGTACGGACGATGATGTGCTCATAGCGATGCCTCCTGGGCCAGAACGAGCGTCATTTCTTGTCGTGCCGTCACGAAGCGTACCGCATCATCGCTAATGATGGCCTGTGGACAGCGTTGCGGATCGAAGTCGGCGGCATTTCCCGCCCACACCGCGCTTATCAACACATGCTTACCGGGGTCGAGTTCGCCGCGCAGCAGCGGCACCGCCGCGCGCTCGGCGAACAACAGATTACTGTTTGGCGGCGTCAACACCGTCTCGCCGCGGCGGGCGTGCGGATGCAGACAGAAAATGGCTGATACATCCTGGGGATTGCGTAACCAGCAGGCGTTGTCGCTCTCGTGTACCTGCGGCTGCGGGCGGTTCGCCAGGCTAAAGCCACCCTCCGCGCAATCCAGCGCGCGCCGGGTATTGATACGATGGACGCGCAGTTGCCAGTCGCCCAGCGCCAGCAGCCAGCTCTCAATCACCACATCGCGCCACGGCAGCCAGATGCTGTAAATGGTGCCGTCTGCGGTGACCACGTGCTGGCATTCGCGGCGGCCACGCCAGTAGTTATCTTTTTCGGCCAGCAGCAGCATCGAATCGGGCGCGGCGTGGTTCAGGCCGTAGCGCCCGCGTTCGATGGTGAAGCCAAAGCGGGTGGAATAGGCAAATTTGCAGTATTTCGCTTCGGTATTGACGAAGTTGTTTAGCTCCAGCTGGCCGGAAGTCAGCATCCACAGGTGATCGGCCTGACGCACCACCACCTGATCCGCGTGGGCTATCGTGTGCTGGACGGGCAACGGCGGCAGCGGCAGCTCAGCCGCCTGCCAGAAGGCATCGCCCTCTTCTAATGCCAGCACCAGCAGGGTCTTCAGGCCCCAGTACGGCGAACCCGGCGCGTTGTAGTCTTCCGCCATCGCCAGGTTCGGGTAGCTGTAACCGACGCTGAGTACGCCGTCGCGGTCGAACATCGGCTGCTTCAGCCACCAGCGCAGATGACGCAGAACGATGCCCTTTATGACGCCGGGCGAAAAGACCTTCAGCCCGGCGAAGGCCGCCGCACTCCAGAACGCCGCCTCGGCAAAGCGGTAGGTCAGGCTCCGGCCAAACGGGATCGCCGCGCCGTCTTCGGCGAAGAAATGGATGAAGTCAGAGGAGAAACGCGCGGCCCGGTGACGCAGCGTTGCACAACGCTTTGGATCGACATCGACCATGAGCTTCGCGTAAATCAGGCCATAGAAATGAAAGCCCATTGAGATGTAATAGTCGCGCGGCCGCCCCGGACCATCGGCGTACCAGCCATCGCCCAGATAGTAGTGCTCCATGGCAGCAAAATGATTTTCCAGCACCTGCGAGTTGGCCGGCATGCCGCAATAATGGAAGCCGACCTGCACCAGAATCGGAAAGAAGTGCCAGTTGTTATCGGGGATCTCCTGGGTCTCGCACTGCTTTAGCCAGCGCCATAAATTCTCTTTCTCGGTCTCAGAGAAGTGTGCCAGTACGGTATCGCCCGCCAGCGCCAGCAGCAGCCCGTAGGCCGCCATCTCGACGATTCGCTGATCGTAAGGCGCGACGTCGCCCCAGTAATCGGCATGTTGCGGATTGGTACCGTTTTTTATCGCCTGTAAATAAAAGGAGAAATGTTGCGGCTCACTGCCGCCAGCCAACAACGGCGTCACGCCCCACAGGAGACGGGAAAACGTTTCCATGCTCGCGACCTGCTGGCCGTAGTGAGCGGTAAAGTTCGCTAAATCAATGCGGCTGGCGTCGTTTTTAAAGTAAGGCGCCACTGCGTTTAGCATATCGTTAACCAGCCGTAGCACCTCTTCACGACTTGTCAGTGGATTATCCAGATTAATATTTTCAGGTTGCACAGGGTCCTCCCGCATTACACGAGGGTAGAGATAACTTATTGTTATTAGGCTTTTTAAAGCCACGAGTGCGACGTCTGGATGAAGAGTAACTGCTTTTATTCCCGGCACTGAGTGAGCAGACTCACAAAATTGAACCACCATTTCATTTTTTCTGGATTTTATCGATCGTGAGGAGGATAAATTACAAATGATGGCCTAAAAATTTAAATCTGTTGTCCTGGAGGTAAAATGGGTGAAACGCAGCTGCTGGAACGCATTACGCTCGATCGGCAGGCCATTTCTTTTAACCGCCTGTACGCCAGCAGCGCGATTTACTACCACTGGCATCAATGCGTTGAATTGCTCTACATTTCCAGCGGCTACGGCATCGTGGTGGTGGATAATCAGCACTACACCGCCCGTCCGGGGCGATTATTTATCTTCCCGCCCTTCCGTTTGCACAAAGTGCAGGTCGATCATAGCGATAAAAACCCCTATCACCGCACCACTATGCACATTGAGCAAGCGGTCGTCGAAAGTGCGCTTAGCGCCTTCCCGCGCCATCAGGCCAGGTTCGCCGCGCTGGCCGCCAGCAATCTGCCCGCGCAAATCTACGATCTCAGCGAGCACGCGGCGTTTATCGAGAGGATCCTTGAGCAGTTCCAGCGCCTGGAGGGCAACGAGCAGACCGAGGCCTGCGAGGTGGCATTTCTGGTGATGCAGCTCATGACATTTCTTCCCGAGCAACCTCAGCCCTACCCGCCGCGCCAGCAGACCGTCGCCTCGCGGATTATGAGCTGGATAGAAGCCCACTATGCCAGCAAGTTTTCGCTCGACCAGCTAGCGCACGACCTGGGGCTTTCGCGCAGCTATACCTCACGCATTTTCCGCCAGCAGACCGGGGGCAGCATCCACGAATATTTGCTGACCCGGCGAATAAAAAGCAGCTGCGATCTGTTACGGTACAGCGATGAGAGTATTGACACTATTGCCCTGGCCGTCGGGTTTAGCGAGGTGACCTATTTCATCACCTGCTTTAAAAAGATGATGCGTCAGACGCCACTGCAGTATCGACGTCGTATCCTCAGCACCAGAATGCCCTGTTAACGGGGTTTTGATGACTGGCCCAAAGCTGAACGCTTTCCGGCTACCTGCCGGGCTGGGGTTTCCTGTACACAAAAAAACCTGCGATACTGCTATTGCAGGGTTTTTACTTTTCCGTCACGCCGGAACCGGCAACTCAATGCCGCTTTGCGCCAGTTGCCCCATCTCGCAGTACATTGCGCAGGCCGCACTGACGATAGACATAGCCAGCGCGGCGCCGCTCCCTTCGCCAAGACGCATGTCAAGATGGATAAAGGGCGCCAGCCCAAGGTGCTCCAGCGCACGTCTGGCACCTTTTTCGGCGGAAAAATGAGAGGGAATACAGTAGCTCTTAACCTCTGGTGCAATCTGACAGGCGGCGATGGCCGCGGCATACGAGAGAAAACCGTCTAACACCACGGGCAATCCGCATGCGCCAGCGCCCAATATCACCCCGGTCATGCCCACCAGGTCATAGCCGCCGACTTTGGCCAGAACATCAACCGCATCGCGCGCATCCGGCTGGTTAATGCGTATCGCCTGACGGACAACGGTTTCCTTATGTTGGACCCGATCCTGCGGCAAATTGGCCCCAATCCCCACCACATCATGCGGATCGCTATCGGTCAGTACGCTGATGATTGCCGAGGCCGGTGTCGTGTTGGCAATACCCAGCTCGCCAACGCCAAAGACGGAGATCCCCTCCTGAGCGCGTTTTTTAACGAGGCTGGCGCTCGCCAGCAGCAGGTGCTCGGCATCCTGGCGGCTCATCGCCGGCCCCTGGGCGATATTACCGCTGCCACGCGAGAGTTTAAGGCTGAGCATATTGTCGATAGGCTCACCGTCAATACCGATGTCAACGGGCAGCACCGACGTCTGGCTATTGCGGGCCAGCACGCACACCCCGGTCACCCCCTTTTGCATATTGACGGCCTGAAGCCAGGTCACCACTTTCGGCGTCACGGCCACACCTTCATCAAATACGCCATGGTCGGCGCACATGACGATAATCTCTTTTTGCAGATTATCGAGCCTGTCGATTCCCCACATTCCCGAAAGCTGTATAGCCAGGCTCTCCAGCCGACCGAGGCTGTTTGTCGGCTTTATTAAGCCATCAACATGCCGCGAGGCCGCCTGAATCTTCTGTTTATCAAGCGGTCTGATGGCCGCCGCCAGCTCCTTCACTGTCCCCATCCTCACACCCTCATTCCTCAGTTTGCCAAACGTTTCTGCCATTAAATACGCGTAACACCCAATGCCCGGCCCGATTTTCAACGACCGTGTAGGCATCGTGACTGAACGGGAAATGCCACATTGCCGCCACGGGCATCCCTAACCAGGTTGCCAGCAGCAGGCTCAGCACGCCCTGATGCGCCACAATAAGCGTGTCTTCGCGCTGCTGTAGTTGACTCATCTCATCCGCCGCCGCCCTGACGCGCGCGGCGAAATGTGGGAACGCCTCGCCGCCGTCGGGCGTGGCGTTTTGCCAGTCATCCATCCAGCTCTGCCACGACGCGGGATGTTCTTTTTCGATGTCGCTGAAGTGCCGCATCTCCCATTCACCAAAATCCAGCTCATTAAGACGCGCATCAACATGGATATCATGGGCTGTCGGCACGATAAGCCGCGCCGTTTGCTGCGAACGCTGGAGCGCGCTGACGCGCGTTTGCCCGAACGCGACCCCGGACAGGTACCCGGCAACACGCTGGCTTTGCGCAATGCCCTGCGGCGAGAGCGACAGATCGGTGCTCCCGTAAAACACGCCGCTGATGTTAGCGGTTGTTTGACCGTGTCGGACCAGAAAAATACGCATACATCAGACCCACAGAAGCGCCAGAAGGAAGGCCATTTCGCCGATCTCCTCCATCGCGCCCAGGGTATCCCCCGTCAGCCCGTTCAGTCGGCGGCTTAAAAAGATCTTTACCGCGTTGACGACAATCCAGGTGATGACGCTGGCGACAAGCCCCTGCATCCCCGTCAGCAGCCCCACGAGCGCCACGCCGATGCAGAGGGTGATGAGCGTCTCTTTGCCGCTGATATGGCCGAGATAGGCGTTTGCCATTCCTGCACCTTCGCGCGCGTAGTGCTGCCGGTACATGACCAACACCATTCCCGTTCGCCCGACGATCGGCGCGCACACCAGCAGCGCAAACAGGGTATGAACCGGAAGGTGAGCCAGGGAGATCACCGCTGCGACCTTGATAAGGATGCAGAATACGATAGCCAGACCGCCGTAGGTCCCCAACCGGCTATCGCGCATAATCTCCAGCATCCGTTCGCGGGTGCGGGCAGAAAACACGCCATCACAAGTGTCCGCCAGACCGTCCAGATGAAACCCACCGGTCAGCAGCACCAGCGCCAGTACCCAGGCGACGGCACCGATATAAATCCCCCCGCCGGTCTGGCTCACTGCCAGATAGCCTAAGGCGGCCAAAACCCCAACGATCAGGCCCACCACGGGGAACCAGGGGACGCCACGGCCATACTGTGAAAATTCAACGCCGTCGCTCCATTTTTGCGGCACCGGAATGCGGGTAATAAATCCCAGCGTCGCCCACAACATTTTTAACGGCATTTAATCTTTACTCCAATTCCCGAGACAACCAGCCACACTTCCTGCGCCGCCTGCGCCAGCCTTTGGTTCGCGCGACCGGCAATATCAACAAAATGACGCGCCAGCCGATTCTCGGGCGTGATGCTCATGCCCAGCTCATTGGTCACAATATAAACCGGCGCCGCCGACTGCTGGCAGGCCGCAATCAGGTCGTCCACCTGCTGTTGCAGCACCGCCTCAAGCGCGGAAAAATCGAGGGTCTCCGGCGAAGCGCCGCCGCTGGCGTCATAGAGCAGGTTCGACAACAGAGTGGTGACGCATTCCAGAACCACGCCTTCGCCCGGCTGCACCTGATGGCGAATCACGTCGCCCAGATCGCGATACCCTTCCCAGGTTCGCCAGTGCGCAGGACGCTGTGCGCGGTGCTTGTCAACGCGCAGCGCCATCTCTTCATCGGTAATCACCGATGTCGCGATATACAGCACGCGCTCGCACTGCTGCGCCGCCAGCTGTTCGACGTGCGCACTTTTCCCGCTGCGCGCGCCTCCGGTGACTAAAATCATGCGCCCACCTCCTGATGCTCCCGCATTATTTGATAGATCTTTTTAATATCAATGTGTTCTCTCATCGCGCTGGCTAAGAGATCAAACTGTTGCGCTTTGTAGCCCGCGTAATCTACCGCAACGTCTAATGGCGCCAGTCCTTTGCGCTGGCGTAAGCCATCCACCATCGCGCGCGTGAAGGCATCGTTATCGAACAACCCGTGGAGATACGTCCCTATCACCTGCCCGTCAGCGCTGATGGCGCCGTCCGCTATGCGCTCGCCCTCTTTTTCCAGAAACAGTGCCGGATAATCGTCGGCTGTCAGCCAGGTCTCTCCCATATGAATCTCATAGCCCTGCACCTTAATGCCCGCCGCCGACTTAAGCCACGCCGGGAGTGCCGACGCCATCTGCGCCGAAACCTGCGTCGTGGTTTTTCGCTGCGCGAAGCGGGTCACGGTATGGAGTAGACCCAGCCCAGGCTGGGTTCCCATACCAGATTCCACCTCATCGATGATGGTGTCGCCAAGCATCTGGTAGCCGCCGCAAATGCCCATGACGGGTACGTTCTGCTGGTGTGACTGGAGCACCGCGTGCGCCATACCGCTTTCCCGCAGCCAGGCCAGATCCCCCAGCGTATTTTTACTGCCGGGTAGAATCACGAGGTCAGCCCCCGCCAGCTCCTGGGGATAACGGACATAGCGCACGCGAACATCGGGCTGCGCCGCCAGGGCGTTAAAATCGGTGAAATTGGAGATATGCGGTACCTGCACCACGGCGATGTCGATATCGCGCCGCGCGTTTCGCAGGTATTTTCCCTTTTGCAGCGCCACGCCGTCTTCATCTTCCAGATCGACATCCAGCCACGGCATAACGCCCAACACCGGCACGCCGGTCAGGTTTTCAATCTGCTCAATGCCCGAGTAAAGCAGCGCAACATCGCCACGAAATTTATTGATGATGACCCCTTTCACGCGCGCCCGCTCGTGGTCGTGCAGAAGCGCCAGCGTACCGTAGATGGCGGCAAATACGCCGCCTCTGTCAATGTCCGCCACGAGGATCACCGGGCACTGCGCCATTTCGGCCATGCCCATGTTGACGATATCGCGATCGCGCAGGTTGATCTCCGCCGGGCTGCCCGCGCCTTCCAGCACCAGCACGTCATACTCCCCGGCCAGGCTGTTATAGACATCGCGGATCTGCTCCCGCAGGCGCGGTTTGTACTCGTGGTAGCTGACCGCGTCCATATCGGTCGCCACCTGCCCCATCAGCACCACCTGCGCTTTACGGTCGCTGGTTGGTTTTAACAATACCGGATTCATCCGTACGTCCGGCGTAATCCCCGCCGCCTGCGCCTGAAGAATCTGCGCGCGCCCCATCTCTTTTCCCTCCGGCGTGATACCGGAATTGAGCGCCATATTCTGCGACTTAAACGGCGCGGTACGCAGGCCATCCTGATAAAAAATCCGGCACAGCCCCGCCACCAGGACGCTTTTGCCGACGTCAGAAGCGGTGCCCTGCAACATAATTGCCTGCGTCATGAGGCCTCCTTCATTACGTTTTGTTTTCGCATGCGGCTGAAAAATTCATCTTCGGTTTTACACAACGGCAGGCCAAGCTGCGCGTGCAGTTTGACGAGCCAGGGCTGCGTTAATCCGGCCCGTTCCATCAGTTCGCCGCGGGCGAAGACCTCACCCGGTGCGCCGTGCGCCAGTACTTCTCCCTGGCGCAGCACGTACACGGCATCGCTGACTTCGTAAATCAGGTCAATATCATGGCTGGAGATCACCACGTGGTTCCCCTGTGCCACAATGCGCCTGATGATCTCGATCATCTGCGAGCGTCCTGAAGGATCAAGCCCGGCCGTGGGCTCGTCCAGCAGAAGATAGCGTGCCCCCAGCACCAGCGCCCCGGCAATAGCGACCCGCTTCTTTTGCCCATGGCTCAGGCACTGGATCGGCTGCTGGCGAAAACGCTGCGCGTCGACCAGCGTCAGCGCATCGTCGACGCGCCGCGCAATCTCCGCTTCCGCTACGCCCAGGTTACGCAGGCTGAAGGCGATGTCGCTATCGATATCGGTATAGAAGATCTGCTGATCGGGGTCCTGAAACACCGTTGTGACCTGCTGACGGAGCGCCAGCAGTCCGCGCTTGCTGTAGTCCAGCGGCTTCCCCTGCCACAGCACCGCCCCCTGCTGCGGCTTCAGCAGACCGCTCAGGTTCATAAATAACGTCGACTTTCCGCAGCCATTAGCTCCCACTAGCCCTGTGACGGCATGCGTCGAAAAATCCAGCGTCAGCCCTTTGAGTACATGCGTCTCCTGATAGCGAAACCAGAGATCGGCAGTGGTAAGCATGGTGCGATTCCTTACAGGGGAAAATCACCCTGGTAGAGTTTAATATCCAGCGTGGTCGCCATCTGCTGATAGCGAATCAGCACCCGGGTAAACAGCAAACCGACCAGCATCGCCAGCGAGCGATAACTTTTTGGCAGGCTACGATAGCCAAAACGCAGCGTCTGCGCGCGGTGAATCGCCAGCGCTTCGTCTAACAGAATAAAAATAAAGCGCCAGGTCAGCAGAATCTGCTCGGTAAGCAGGCGCGGCACGCGCGCCCGCTTAAGCAGCACAATCAGCTGCGGAAAGGGCAGGTTCAGCACCAGCCAGAAGGTTGCCGCCAGCGCGGTAAGGCTGCGCCAGAAGGTTTCGTTAGCGGCGGTCAGCCCGGAAGCGGTTATCCCCAGCCAGTAGTGCCCCACCGGAACGCTCACCGCCAGCGTATGCGGATCACGGGTGACGCTAAAGAGGATCGTCAGTACCCCGACCAGCAGAAAGCCAAACGGCAGCGACATCCAGCGACACCAGCGCCAGAAGGTCATCCGCAGCAGCCAGCAGGTCAGTCCCGCCGTCAACGCCAGGACGATCCCCTGCCCCAGCGGCGGCAGCGCAAACGCCAGAGTCATCAGCGCCAGCCAGAGCAGAAACTTGCGTTCCGGCGCAACCTGAGCCCAGCGGCTCTGGTAGCTCAGCCTGTCAAGCCCGGTCATCACGGCGCTGTCTGCCTTTGGTGTAGCCCAAAATATAGAAAATCACCGCTGCGCCAATGGATCCCTGGAGCGTAAACAGCAGACTTTCAATTTCGCCGCTGGCGGGTTCATAGAGCGGCGTGAACCATGGCGTGTAATGAGGTGCCACAACCTGGATTTGATTTTCGGCTTCACCATCCGAGCCACCAAATTCGCCACCGTGATCGATAAAAAATGGCATTACGATCAGGGCGAGCACCATCGCCAACAGCATCAGCGTCTTTTTCATCTCAGTATCCTTGTGCGGTAATCAGCCGACGTTTGGTCAACTGGTCATAAATCATGACGGTTAACAAGCCCTCCGCGATGGCGATGGGGATTTGCGTCAGGCAGAAAATGCCCATGAATTTCACCATCGAGCCCGCAGCACCCGTCGTCGGGTCCGGGAACGCCTCGCCAAGCTGGACCGAGGTGACAAAATAGGTCACCAGATCCGCCAGCATGGCGCACAAAAAGACCCCGACATCACGGCGAAGCCCGGCACGGCAGGCCATCTTCCACACCATGTACCCGACAACCGGCCCAATCACCGCCATCGACATGCCGTTCGCACCGAGCGTGGTTAACCCGCCGTGCGCCAGCAGCAGCGCCTGAAACAGCAGCACGATGGCACCGAGAATGGCGACGACGCCCGGCCCGAACAGAATCACGGCGAGCCCCACGCCGGTCGGATGCGAGCAACTGCCGGTTACCGATGGGATCTTCAGCGCCGACAGCACGAAAATAAACGCCCCGCACAGCGCCAGCAGAACTTTCTGGTGATTATCCTCCTGCACGATACGACGCAGGCGCACCAGCCCGTACCATAGACACGGTAAGAAGAGCAGCCACCACGCCAGCGCCCACATCGGCGGTAAAAACCCTTCCATGATATGCATCGCGAACGCCTGCTCCGGCACCACCATCAGCAATAGCGCCGCCGCCAGGCCACTTAATGACAGCTGTTTAAGCTGTTGTTCGAGTTTCATTGCGCATACTCCCACTGTTTGTTGACCAGAATGGTCGAGAAATAGGGTAACGGCTGGTCATCAGCAACCTCATCCAGATGCCGCCAGCACTGCTCGCCGGGGAGCGTGGCCTCTGACATCATCAGTGCACAGTCCAGCAGTCCGGCCTGCGTCAGCAGCGCTTTGATGCGCGCAAACCGGCCATAGACCTTCATCAGCACCAGGCTGTCGTGTTGCTGCAGCGCGTGCGCAATCTCCGCTTCCGGCGCGGTACAGGAAATCACCGCCAGAGACTGCTGTTCCATCGCCAGCGGCATTTTTGAACGCGCGGCAATCGCGGCAAACGACGTCACGCCGGGCACAATCTCCAGCCAGTCCGGGCTGCCAATGCGCTGAAGTAAGAACACCCAGGTGCTGAACAGCATGGCATCGCCAAGGGTGATAAAACCAACCTGTTTCCCGTCGTTCACCTCACGCACTAACGCATCGGCCACCTCATCCCACACCGCCTCCTTTTCAGCACTGTCGGCGCTCATGGGAAAGTGGCAGCAGCGGATTTCGGTCTGTTCGCCGATAAACGCCCGGACGATAGAAAGCGCCAGGCTATCGCCGCCTTTGCGGCCCGCCGGGGCGTAGAGAATATCCAGCGAACCAAGGATCCGTGAGGCACGCACGGTGATAAGATCCGGCGCTCCCGGTCCGGTACTCAGGGCGTACAGTTTGCCGCTCATGCCGCCTCCTCCAGCGCCATACTTAGCGCCTGCTGTAAATGGGCGACGAACATTGCGCGTACCGCCGGGTTTTCACCCAGCCCGCTCAGCCACGGCGTCGCCGTGATCCCGGCGGCGTTAAACAACGTCTTCCAGGAGTCCTCGTCGTCAGAGGCCATATCGTTGATGGCGTGATCGCCTGCCACCAGCATCAGCGGCATCAGATGCACGGCGGTGACGCCTTCTTTGCCGAGACTCTCAATCAGGATGTCGACTTCCGGATAGCTCTCCACCGCGCCGACGCGGGCCGGGAAGCCCTGGGCCATCATCATGTGGTCGAGGCAGGCATAGGCCGCAAAGGCATGATGGCTGGCACCGTGGCCCATAAACACCACTTTTTCCTTTGCCCCAAGCGTCGGCATCTGCTGTTGCAACGCGCGCATCAGCTGCGCGTAATCGTCGTGGCTGCTCAGTAGCGGTACCCCCAGCGTCAGGCGGGTAAACAGCGGGCGCAGGCTGTGCACTTCACGGACGATTTTCTCGTACTCATCGCCGTTGATGATGTGCAGGGACTGGATCGCCACATCCTGATATCCCTGAGCCGCAAGCTTTTTCAGCGCCTGCAGCGGCGTATCGATCTCAATGCCGTCACGCTGTTTGAGCTTGCGAATGATCATCCCGGAGGTGAATGCCCGAAACAGCTCGCGGTCAGGGCAGCTTTCCGCCAGCGCACGCTCGCACGCCACAATATTCTTCTCGCAGGTATCGTGGTAGCTGGTACCAAAGCTGACCACCAGAAGCGCCTTTTTCATCTCTAACTCCTTAAGCAGCGGCCAGCCAGCGCGCTAAACGCCCGGCGAATGCGGCCTGACTTTCCAGTAATTCCTCTCCCGTCACCAGCGGTGCCGGGCGTGTAATCACGATGCAGGGGATGCCCGCATCCAGACAGGGTTGAACCTTCTCCTGATAGCCACCTTCCGCACCGGAGGCTTTGGTTATCATCACGTCAGCCCGGCACTGACGATAAAACGCCGCGTTAAATTCAGCGCTGAAGGGCCCGCACATAGCAAAGATCTCGGTGACGCCAAAGCCAAACCCGGCGCATTGCTCGATGACCTCAGGCACTGGCAAAACCCGGGCCAGCAGCGTTTTCTCCGGCAGACCGGCGCGCCAGCGCGCCAGATCTTTACTGCCGGTGGTCAACAGCACCCGTTCGCCCAGCCGCCGCGCGATCTCGCAGGCCTCTTCAATTCCCGGCACGCTGTAGAGCAGCGGATGCGTCAGCTCGCTGAGCTGTTCGGGGCGCTGATAGCGGCTAAGCAACACCCCCACCGTTTCACAGGCCGTCAGGATGTTGCGGCTGACCACCTCAGCGTAGGGATGCGAAGCGTCAATCACCCAGCGGGTCCTGTTTTCCGCCAGCCAGTCAACCATCTGTTGTGGCTCCAGGCGGCCACAGCGCACCTGACCGTTAATATCGCCCGCCAGCCGCTGCCCGGTGGGCGTCGCCACCGACAGGGTGTAGGCCACGCCCGCCGCATCCAGTTGCTGGCAGATCGCGCGGGCATCGCTGGTGCCGCCCATGACCAGCACGTCACCATAGTTCACAGCACATAGCCCCGGGGGGTGATCATCAGCCCCTCCTGAACGAAGGTGGCTTTATTTCCGACGATCACCAGGCTTGTCATATCGACCGGCTCAAAGTCCATGTCGCCCAGCGTGGTTAACCACTTCTCCTGCTTTTTACGCCCGGCAGACTTCACTACCCCTACCGGCGTTTGCGGGCTTTTGCTGGCGGACAGCAGCTCAAACGCCCGTGCCAGATGGCCCTCGCGCCCCCGGCTGCGCGGGTTATAGAAACAGATGACGAAGTCCGCTTCTCCCGCGGCGACAATACGTTTTTCGATGACCGGCCACGGCGTCAGCAGATCGCTTAAGCTGATGTGGCAAAAATCGTGCATCAGCGGTGCGCCAAGCAGAGATGCGGCGGCGATACTGGCCGTCATTCCGGGGATCAGGCGAACCTCAACGTCCAGCTTCTGTTTGCTGACCAACTCCAGCACCAGCCCCGCCATCCCATAAATACCGGCGTCGCCGCTACTGATAAGCGCGACGTTATGCCCGGCCTGCGCCAGCTCGATCGCCGCCTGACAGCGTTCAATCTCTTTGCACATACCGGTTTTGATCACCTGTTTGTCGCCGGTGAAGGCCTTCACCAGATGGGTGTAGGTTTTGTAGCCAACGATGATTTCTGCCGCCTGCAGCGCGTCTACGGCTTCCATGGTCATCATGGCCTGCGAGCCAGGGCCGATTCCAATTACGGTTAACATCAGTGTGAAACTCCCAAAGTGATAGTGACGCCCTGTTCGCGCAGGGTTTCGCCTCGTAGTTGCCCATGGCTCAGCAGCCACGCTGCCGGACCAGAGACGCTCCCCACTCCAACCGTCTGGCGTACAAACGGTGAAGCCGGAAAGCGATGTTCGTGCTCACGCAGCGCGTCAGCGGTAAAGGTTTCAAACGGCACCCCCCAGCAGGCGGCAAGCTGGAGCAGGCCCGCTTCGTCTTTTTTAAGGGAGACGCTGCCAATCGCTTTTAGGGCCAGCGGGTCGAACCGTTGCGCCTCAAGCTGACGCGCCAGCAGCGTCGCCAGCAGCGGAAACGGCGTGTCGCGTCGACAACCGATGCCCGCCACAACCCGCTGAGGGACCAGCTTCCAGTGCGGCAATGGCAGTTCCGACAGCGTGTTTCGCAGCGTAATACACACCAGCGCATCCAGTTCCGGCAGGTGCTGCAGGTCGCTCACGGTGATAAACCCGCGCCGATCGCATTGACTGACGTCGTCATCGAGTTCCGCATCCCACCACAGCCCTACCCGCTGGTGGCCCACCAGCATCTGGTTGACGATTTTTACCGTCGCCCGGAAATCGCTCATTCGGGCGTTCAGCTGAAAGGCCAGGGTATCCAGCGCGGCCATCTCGTTGACGTCCGTGGCAGTGGTAATCACCGGGTCAGCCCCCAGTATTCCCGCCAGGTAGTGGGTCAGTGCATTCGCCCCACCAGCATGGCCGGAAAGCAGGCTAATCACGTGCTGCCCGCGTTCATCGATCACCACCACCGCCGGGTCGCTCAGTTTGTCGTGGATTAACGGTGCCAGGACGCGCACCGCAATGCCGGTTGCGCCGATAAAAATCAGCGACGGGTAGTGCGTGAACGCCTCGCGAACCGCCGGGGCAAAGCCGCCGTCGAAGGGAACAAAGCCCTCTTCCTGCAAACGCTCGCTGGTAAAGCAGGTTACCGGCAGCATTGCCGCCAGGCGCTTCGCCAGCCGCACGCCGCCCGGGGTCAGGCAAAAAAGCGCGATGGACTCAGGCTTTACGGTATTCATGGCTAAAATCCGCGGCATAGAGTTTTGAGTAGTGATACTCCTCGCCCAGGAATTTCCCGACCAGAATGAGCGCCGTTTTGCGGATCCCCGACTCGCGTACCTTGTCGGCGATGTCCGCCAGCGTGCCGCGTACGGTCTGGCTTTCCGGCCAGGTCGCTTTATAAATGACGGCAACGGGCGTGGTGTCTGGATAACCGCCTTCAATCAGGCGTTCCGCCACCCGATGAATACGCTGGACCGAAAGATAAATCGCCATTGAGGTCTGATGGCTGGCAAATGACTCCAGCTGTTCACGCGCCGGCACCGGCGTACGACCTTCGAGGCGGGTAATAATCAGGCTCTGCGAGACTTCAGGCACGGTGTACTCCACCCCAAGCTCCGCCGCGGCGCCGAGGAAGGCGCTGACGCCGGGCACCACCTGCCAGGCGATTCCGCGTTTGGTCAACTCTTCACCCTGTTCCCGGACGGAGCCGTAGAGCGAGACATCACCGGTCTGTAAACGTACCACCGTTTTTCCGGCCATTACGCCCGCCGCCATCAGGTCGATTATCTGTTCTAAATGGAGTTCCGCGCTGTCGTGGCATTCGGCTCCCTGTGGGCAATAGGCCAACAGTTCGGTATTGATAAGCGAGCCGGCATAGATGACCACCTGCGCCTGCTGCAGCAGCCGGTATCCCTTGAGCGTAATGAGCTCTCGATCGCCGGGACCAGCACCGACAAACCACACGCAACGGGAATCAAACGTCTCAGACATGGTGTTCTTCCTTCTGACAGGCGATAACAAAAACGGGATTGTTCGGTTTGAAATAATGACCGCTGCCGAGCGGGGCCAGTGCGGAGACCTGCATTTGCAGGCAATCAATGTCCTGCGCGCCGATCTGTTGCAGATGGGCCAGCGCGGTTGTGAGGTTTTCCATCAGGATAAACGTCATCACCAGACGTCCGCCTGGATGTAGCTGGCGCATGGACCAGTCAATAAGCGATGTCAGATGGCCACCGCTGCCGCCCATAAATACCGCATCGGCCTTATCCGCCACCGGCAACGGCGCTACGCCCGGCAAAATCGCGATACTGTGACAGGCAAAATGCTGGCGATTTTCTGCAAGCAGCTGCAGAGCCGCAGGGTTACGTTCAATGGCCGTCACGCGCAGCGAGGGAAACTGCAGCGCCGCCTCTATCGACACGCTCCCTGTCCCCGCGCCGACATCAATCAGGTGGCTGGCGCGGTGCAGCGCAAGCTTCGCGATGGCCAGGGCGCGTACCGCCTCTTTGGTCATCGGCACAGTTTCGCCGCGCAAAAACAGTTCATCTTTCATCGAGGATCACCACTGCATTCATTTCATAGTCGGCACTGACCTCACTGACGGGCAGCCAGTGGATCCGTTCGTTTTCCATTGCCAGGTTTTCACCAATCACCATCCAGCGATGGCCCTTACCGCGTGCCACCAGCTGCACGGCAATCTCTTTCGGCCCGCACTGGCTATCGGTGACCATCGCCACTTTGCGATGCCGTGCAAGCTCATCAACATTTACGCTGCGACCATGGCTGCTGGTGAGCCACATCTCATTCATATCAATGCCCGTCTGCGCACACAGGTACTGCACCGCGCTGATGCCGGGAATAATGCGCACGCGCGCAATACCGAAATGCGCCACCATTCGCGTTCCGATACCGTAAAACAGCGGATCGCCGGAGGCGACAATCACCACCTTTTTCGCCTGACGCGCCTCAATCCAGGCCAGCAGCGCCGGAATGTTAGCGCCCAGGACAAACGTCTCGCCGCAAAATGCCGGGAACTGCAGCAGATGACGTTTTCCGCCGACCAGCGCATCGGCACACTCAATGGCTTCACGCGCAGCGGGCGTCATCAGATGCAATCCCGCAGGCCCCATTCCCACGACCGTTAACATTGCAGCTCCCGGGCAATCGCCTCGACCGGGCGGTTGCTACCCAGCACCTGATTATCAAAGGAAAACAGAATGGCGTCACAGGTCGGCGGCGTTTTGGTAAAGCGCAGCATCTGCATCACACGCAGGCAGATACGTTTGGCGAGGTGGCTGTAAATAGGCTGAAAACCCCAGGTTTCGATATGCTCCATCGCCGCCTCGGTGGTATCGCAATCGCTGACGAGGGTCAGTAACTCCAGCGGCGCGCCGAGCAGCGCCAGATGCGCCACCAGCGTTTCCATGCGCGCATCGGCGATATGGCTGTGGGTGTGGAAAATCCCGGCGGCAATTTTGATGAGCTTGCCGGGATGGCCGACCAGCACTATCTGGCGAAATCCCAGCCGCACGGATTCTTCGATCATGTAGCCGACAAAGTTGCTCATGGTGACCACGACATCTTCATCAATGCCCATCTGCTCGCGGACAAAACGCTCGCCATGATTGCCCGGCACCAGCACGACCCGTTCCAGCCCCGCCGCGCGTTTAATCTCCAGCTCCAGAGAGAGCGAGCGTTTCCAGCTCTCCTCTGACATCGGTGTGACAATACCGGTGGTGCCGATGATCGAAATCCCGCCCAGGATCCCGAGGCGTGAGTTGTAGGTTTTCTGCGCCCGCGCTTCGCCTTCAGGCGCAAAGATTTCAACGTCAGCCCCACGCGTCGGACCAATCGCCTCGCGCACTGCGGACTCAATGGTGTGACGCGGCGTGCGGTTGATCGCCGCACTGCCGATGGGCAGGCCAATGCCTTTACGCGTGACGGTCCCCACGCCTTCGCCACCCGAAAGCGCAATCTCGCCACTGTCGTTGAGCGTCACGCGGGCGAAAATCAGCATGCCGTGTGTGGCGTCGACGTCATCCCCCCCGTCTTTGCGGATGGCCGCAATCGCCTGCTGACCTTCAATGTGCGGCGACTCCACGTTCAGACATAGCGTGACGCCGGAGGGGGTCACAATGGAGATCTGATGAATAAGATGCTGGCGCAGCACCATCAGTGCGGCGACTTTCGCTGCCGCGGTCGCGCAGGAACCGGTGGTGTAGCCTTTACGTAACGCCTTTCCGTTATGCCATACCGGGGCATCGAAGGTTGAATCGCTCATCGCGCCCCCTGCAGGTAATAGAGCATGGCGTTCACAATCGCCGCCGCCACATTGCTGCCGCCTTTGCGCCCAAGGGCCGCAATCGCGGGCAAGTTGCTGTGCGTCAGCGCCTCTTTCGATTCCGCCGCTCCCACAAACCCCACCGGAACACCCACCACGCCGCTGACAGCAACATCATGCTCAAGCAGGCGAAACAGCGCCGTTGGCGCATTGCCAAAGACGAAGACCTTCTCACTTTCTTCCGCCACCGCGATATCCACCGCCGCCATCGAGCGGGTTATTCCCTGTGCTTTTGCCTGCGCCACCACCCGCGGGTCGCTGATATAGCAGCGACATTCCCCCCCGAACGTCGCCAGCAGCGTTTTGTTGATCCCGGAGAGCGCCATCGTGGTATCGGTATAGATAACTGACGGGCGACGGAGCGCCGCGCAAAGCTGTTCCAGCGCATCATCTGAAAACCAGAGAATATCCAGCCAGTCAAAATCTGCGGTGGTATGGATCACCCGCTTGACGATCGCCTCATGCAGCGGGCTGGCAAACCGGTATTCCGGCCGCGTTTCGCGAATGATTTCGCCAATGATGTCGAAACTTTTGGCTTCAATCGCCTGGGGTTGCTGGATGTATTGCATTGTCTCTTGTCCTCAGGCCACGCCAACCATCAACCAGCGTGCTGCGATAAACAGCGCCAGCGCCAGGGTGGAGGAAACCCACATCAGTCGAATCGTTCGGGAAATGTCGTCTACCGCAATCGGGCGCTGCGCGTCGCCAATCCACGGCTTTTCTACGCGCTGACCAAAATAGACGTTGGGTCCGCCAAGCCGGATGCCCAGCGCGCCGGCGACCGTCGCTTCTGCCCACGCGCAGTTGGGGCTGCTGTGGTTGTAGCGGTCGCGCCAGCCGAGGCGCAGCGCGCGGGAGAAATCGTCACGGCATAGCCACGCCGCGATGCTCAACAGAAGCCAGCTCAGACGAGCGGGGATATAGTTCGCCAGGTCATCCATACGGGCGCTGACCATGCCGATCGCACGGTATTTTTCGTGCTTGTAGCCCACCATTGAATCGAGGGTATTCACCGCCTTATAGGCCATCGCCAGTGGCGCACCGCCCAGCATGAGGAAAAACAGTGGGGCGATAACGCCATCGACCGTGTTCTCCGCGACGGTCTCCACCACCGCCCGGTTGATCTGTTCCGGCTGAAGTTGAGACGTATCGCGTCCCACTATCCAGGAGAGTTTTTCGCGGCTTTCATCAAGGTCGCCCGCTCGCAGAGGACGTTCAACGTCCCGTGCAGCGTTTGCCAGGCAGCGCCCGGCCAGCACGGTAAACATCATCCACACTTCAATCGCCCAGCCCAGCCAGGGATGAACCATCCGTCCGAGCGCCAGTACGCCCCAGGATATGCCCCAGGTCAGCCCCACTACCGCCAGCCACATGACGCCGCCGCCAACGCGTAGCGCCGTGTCGCTATGACAGCAGCGGCGAATACTCCGCTGCATCGCATTGATCAGGTTGCCTATCCAGCGCACCGGATGCGGCCAGTTTTGCGGGTCGCCGATAGTGACATCGAGCAGCCACGCGACGCACCAGGCCAGCAGGGTCATAGCGCCCCCCTCGCCGCCGTCAGCCAGCGGGTAAGCATCATGGGGCGTTGGGCAAAGTGGAGGTGCAGGTAGCTTGCGAACGTGTTGCCAACCTGCCAACCGCCCGCCCACTCCTGCATCGTTACGCCATCGCGTACTTTGCGACACGCCAGTACCGCGGGGGTTTGGGGAGAGAAGTCGGAATAGTGAAATTCATGCCCACGCAGCACCTCTCCGCTATCGGCCAGCAGCGTGGGCTGGCGCGCCTGCGCCTCACAATAGCCAAAACGGGTCAGCCGTTTACCCATCCTGCTGTGGCCAGGGATAACATTGGCCATCCGGTGCGTGGCCCCCTCGCTATCTTCGAGCGTGCTGCCGAGATACATCAGCCCACCACATTCGGCGTAAATCGCTACGCCTCGCCGGTGCGCCTCCCGCAGGCTGGCAAGCATCGTGGTGTTTTCCGCAAGCCGTGCCGCGTACAGCTCCGGGTAACCGCCCCCAAGCCAGACCATCTGGCAGTCAGGTAAATGGGTATCGCGCAGCGGGCTAAAGCGGATAATGTCGACCCCGGTACGTTCGAGCAGCGTGATGTTATCCGCGTAATAGAAGTTGAACGCCTCGTCATCGGCCATCGCGAGCGTCAACCCGCGCCCGGCGTCCCCGTCAGGGAGCGCGGGCCAGGAGCCCTGCGGCAGCGACGCCATCTGGCTGAGCGCGAGAAGTTGCACGATGTCCAGCGTACGTTCGAGAATGGCGGAAAAATGCAGCCAGGTCTGCAGGTCCGCGACCGACTCCCGGGCGGTGACCAGTCCCAGATGGCGCTCGGGCAAACCGACGCCTTCAACGCGGGGTACATAACCCAGGACGGGTACCGTGCAGTAGTGTTCAATTGCCGTTTTGAGCAACTGATAATGTGATTCGCTGTTGACGCGATTGACAATCACCCCGGCAATATTGAGGGTGGGATCAAATCGCTGAAAGCCCATTACCGTGGCGGCAATTGAAGTAGAAACCGCCTTGCCATCCACCAGCAGAATCACCGGGCAGCCCAGCTGTTTTGCCATCGCGGCGGTGCTGCAATAATTCGGATCCGTGCCGTAGCCGTCATACAGCCCCATCACACCTTCAATCACCGCGATATCCGCCTGCTGCATATGCTCGCAGAACAGCGCGTTGAGTATCGGCTCAGGAAGCATGAAGCTGTCGAGGTTGCGGGAGGATGTACCGCTGACTTTGGTATGCCAGCCGGTATCAAGATAGTCAGGGCCCACTTTATATGGCTGGATGCGTAACCCACGCTGTTTTAACAGACTCAACAGGCCTAGCGTCACCGTGGTTTTACCACACCCGCTTCCGGTACCTGCAAGAACAAACGCGTACTGCTTTGCCGCCATGGCCCTGATCCTGTCCAGGGTGGTCGGGAGGTATAGATACACGTAACCCCAGTCTTTCGACTGTATGATGCATCAGTACAACCCACTTCCCACCGAAGTTGTTGAACGTTCCCGACAGGCAGGTCTTCTGGCTTAGCGTCCTCCTCGCCCGTCCTTCCCAATCTCACGATCAGTGGTCATTACGGGGTCGTCAGCATCACAGCAGCGGGGGCTGCGGGGGATTATCACCCCCTTCCCTACCACAAATGTGGCAAACCGGTCGGCTTACATAATGAGAAAATAACGCGTTATAAAACAGCAATGCTATTTACGGCGTTTCACTTCACCTTAGGCAAATACTTAACCGCAATGAAATACACGCTGTGTAAAACGTGGCGCCAGAATAATTGACGCCTTCCTCAATAACTCAACGTTTTATCACAAAAAATAAAAAGCAAAGATAATTACGCTTAAAATTTCAATATTTATTGCGCTACGACAAGTTATTGCACCACTTGATATTTTTTCATTTTGTCGTGATCAAAATTCACTAAGGTATTAAAACCTGGCTATTACATAATATTGCTATTCAACGTAAGTTCGTGTGGCTTTATTGATGCGTCACGTATTCAGCAGAATCGCAGAATAATATGTAGATTATCCAGGCGGGAATTTGCGGTATATCAAGGTACGAGGGATATCCTCATGACACTATGCTTCAGAATTTGCAGACCAGAAAGGTGGAAACGTGGCTGTTGCGCAATGCCCCGCGTCATGCGGTGAGCTTATCCAGGGCTGGATTTTGGGCAGTGAGAAATTGGTCTCCTGCCCTGTCGAATGGTACAGCACGGTTGAGGTGAGCTACGGCTCAGCCCTGGCGGATGAACGTCCACTGTCGCGCGCGATGGTCGAGCGGTTATTGCAGCACTGGCACTACCCGGCGCAGTTGAGCCAGGATATCCGCATTGATGTGCATTCGACCATCCCGATTGCCAAAGGGATGGCCAGCAGCACCGCAGATATTGCCGCCACCGCCGTCGCCACCGCCCACCATCTGGGGCATCAGCTTGACGAAAGCACGCTGGCAACGCTTTGCGTTTCGCTCGAACCCACCGACAGTACCGTGTTTCGCCAGTTGACCCTTTTCGATCATAACGACGCCTCCACGCAGATTGCCTGCGACGCCCAGCCCAATCTCGATCTGCTTGTTCTCGAAAGTCCGCAAACGCTGCGCACGGCCGATTATCACCGCATCCCACGTCAGGCGGGGTTACATGCCGGCGCGCCAGCGCTGAAGCGTGCATGGGAAAAAGTACAGGAATCCTGTATGACGCAAAACCCTTACCGGATGGGAGAAGCGGCAACCCTCAGCGCCATCGCCAGCCAGACGCTGTTGCCTAAACCGGATTTTGACGCACTGCTCTCACTGGTGGAGGAGTGCGGTATCTACGGGGTGAACGTGGCGCACAGCGGCAGCGTCGTGGGGCTGATGCTGGACAGAAATAAAGACGATGTCGATTATGTGAAATGGCTGTTAGCGAAAAAACAGCTCACCCGCCACTGGCCTGAACAACACCTGCTGCGGATGGTAAAAGGCGGCGTGACGCTACTCTGACAGCAACTTGTGCTGAATGAGCCACTCGACCTGCTGCTTAACCTCTTGCTCGTGTTCCTGCGCTAAAGCCTCTTGCAGCGGAACATGCCGGAAAAACGCGTCCCAAAATGCACGCTTGCGCTCCCGATCACTGCACGCGCTATTTACCCTTTCACGCAGCGCCCCCGCCAGCCGCACGCTTTCCCGCATGCCAGGGGGAAGATGGGCTGCGACATGCGCTTTGAGGATCTTGCTGTACACCGGCGCATTGCCCCCGCAGCTCAGCGCAATAATGATCGGCGAATGGTCAATAATGGCCGGCGAGATAAAGGTGGCAGCAGAAGGGTCGTCTGCGACATTGCAAAACAGACGCTCCGCGCTGGCGGCCCTGGCGACCTGACGGTTCACCTGCGGATCGCTGGTTGCGGCAATGACCAGCCAGCATGATTGCAGATACTGCGGCGCAAACGTCGCCGGGACCCACTCGATGTCACCGCACGCGTGCAGGCTGCCGAGTTCCGGCGTCAGGGTAGGCGCAACCAGACGCAGCTCAGCCCCGGCAGCCAGCAGCCCCTTTGCCTTATGCGTCGCCACCTGCCCACCACCGACGATCAGGCAGCGCTTACCCTTCAGATTGCAAAAAATCGGGAAATAGTCCATCGCCTAGCCTTGTAAAACGTCAGTCAGCGCGGCAATAAACCGACGGTTCTCCGCTTCAGTACGCACGGCAATCCGATAGTAGTCGCGATCGAGCCCGGGATAGTTTTCGCAGTGGCGAATAAGGATATGATGACCAAGCAGTGCCGCTTTCAGGTCGAAACCCTGACGCAGGCAGCGGAAGAAAATAAAGTTGGCCTGCGGCTCCCAGACCACCAGCGATGAAAAACGCGTCATCGCCTGCCACAGGAAATCCCGCTCCCGGGCGATAAAGGCGTGGCTGCGAGCAATATAGTCTTCATCCAACAGCAAATGTTGCCCCACAAGCGCCGAGAAGGCATTCACGGACCAGGGCTCGCGGGTGCGTTTCAGCTGGCGAATAGTCTGCGTATTTCCGCTCAGCAGATACCCAAGGCGCAGCCCGGGAATAGCAAAAAACTTGGTCAGAGAACGCAGCAGGTAAAGATAACGTGAGTCAGCCAGCCGTGGCGCCAGCGTGGAGCCCTGCGGCAGAAAATCGATGAACGCTTCATCCACAATCAGCGAAATCTCCAGCGTTTCGCACAGCGAGGCCAGCCGGGCGAGAAGATCGGCATCAGGCATGAGTCCGGTAGGGTTATTCGGCGTTGCGATAAACAGGCAATCGGGCCTGTGCGCGCGAACGGCGTCCAGTATGGAAGCATCCACCTGGAACCCGTTCTGCTCACTCAGCGCATAGTCGATTATCTCGCAACCCTGCTGCTGTAATGCCCGGCGATATTCAGCGAAGCCCGGCACCAGCAGCATCGCCCTGCGAGGGGCAAGCGTTCGCACCAGGCCATAGATCAACTCCGTTTCGCCATTTCCGGCAATCGTCTGGTCGTAGTCACACCGACTGGCGCTGGCCAGCGCCAGATGAAGATGGCGGTATTCAACGTCCGGGTACTGCGTAATGATATCCAGATGGGACACAATGAGCGACCTGACGCGCTGGGGCAGGCCTAACGGATTGATGTTCGCGCTAAAATCCAACAGCAACTCGGGAGCGATCCCCAACTGCAGCCCCGTTTCCAGGACATTACCACCATGCTCACTCATTCGTTTCACTCGGCCATTTCGAAAATGTCAGAATAACATCAGACAACAACCTGATTCAGCGCGATATGCGATGCAGAAAACGCCAGTATCTCCTGCAGGTTGACCACCTCACCGACAACAATCAGCGCAGGAGCATGCAGTTTTTGACGCTCAACCTCGAGGTGGATATCGGTCAGCGTACCTTTGGCAATCTGCTGACGAGACTGGCTGGCATACATCACTACCGCCACCGGCGTCCCGGCAGACATGCCTCCCTCGATGAGCTGCTGGCAAATTTCCGTCAGCCGGGTCATTCCCATCAGAACGATCAGCGTTCCGTTGATTTGCGCCAGCGCATGCCAGTTTTGCGGGTCGTTCCCCTGGCACATATGACCGGTCACAATATGAAAACTGGAGGCGTAATGACGGTGCGTGACCGGGATCCCGGCATAGGCCAATCCGCCAATCGCGGAGCTGATCCCCGGCACGACTTCGAACGCCAGGCCGTCTTTTGCCAGCTGCTCGGCCTCTTCCCCCCCGCGGCCAAAAACGTAGGGGTCACCGCCTTTCAGACGCACCACCTGCCGCCCTTCCCCGGCGTGCTTGACCAGCAAGGCATTGATTTGTTCCTGAGGTACCGGATGATGACTTGGGGTTTTACCGACATCAATAATCAGACAGCTTGCCGGAGCCTGAGCCAGAAGCTCAGGGTTAACCAGGCGATCGTGAACAATCACCTCCGCATGGCGGATACAGTGCAGACCTTTTACCGTAATTAAAGACGCATCGCCAGGCCCTGCCCCTACAAGCCAAACCTTCCCTTTACTCATCGTTATATCCTCAGATTAAATATTCAAAGACGTAAGAAAGCGGGTAATTAAAATTAGCGCTGAATTATACCCACCTCCAGATGCCAAAAATTTGATGTATTTATCACTCTCCCTTAATTGCACGAGTGGCATTTATGACCAATATCAATAAAACAGTAAATAGCTTCTTCTATCTGCCCACATGGCAATACCCCTCCTCCCCTCATAAAAATTAAAAAACATATTTACCAGCATCAGAAATAAAACAGGCGCTCGATCACAAATATTACAATGCTTTTGTCACCAACGTTTACAGATAAATATCAAAGCCAAAATAAACCCACGCCAACACATTGAATAACAATGACTTTCATCAAAACACCATTACCATCATCATTTTTGGAAGGATTTTTTGAAAATAGATCAATTGCTTCCTTTTCGTCTTCAAAAGACACTCCAATACCATTAACAGTCCGAATACCCATTAACTATTTTTAATACCCATAATATTTTTACAATCAGCCCTACAGAGGATTACCCATGAAGAAATCAACACTTGTTATTGGCGTCATTGGTGCTGACTGCCATGCGGTAGGCAATAAAGTTCTGGACCGTGTTTTTACTTCCCATAATTTTCACGTAATCAATCTTGGTGTGATGGTGAGCCAGGATGAATATATTGATGCGGCCATCGAAACCGGGGCTGATGCTATTGTCGTTTCATCCATCTACGGCCATGGCGACATCGACTGTCTGGGGCTGCGTGAGCGCTGCATCGAACGCGGTATCGGCGACATCCTGCTTTTTGTGGGCGGTAATCTGGTCGTGGGTAAGCACGATTTTGCCGACGTCGAAGCCAAATTCAAAGAGATGGGTTTCAACCGCGTTTTCGCCCCAAGCCACGACCTGGAAGACGTCTGTCAGCTGATGGCGAACGATATACAGCAGCGTCAGCGCGTTGAAGAGCTTTGTCTTGAAGAGGGCTTCTGATGCAAATCGTCTCAGTCGACATAGGTTCGACGTGGACCAAAGCAGCGCTCTTCACGCCGGAGGGTGATGCGCTAACGTTGGTCAACCATGTTCTGACCCCGACGACGACCCACCACCTGGCGGAGGGGTTCTTTACCAGCCTGAACCAGGTGCTAAACGTTGCCGATGCGCGACCTTTGCTGAACAGCGGGGACGTTACGCTGAAATACTCCTCGTCGGCAAAAGGTGGGCTCGCCGTTGCCGCAATGGGTCTGGTGCCGTCGATAACCCTGGAATCGGCCAAAGTCACCGCCCATTCGGCGGGTGCCAAAATTGCCCAGTACTACTCCTACAAACTTAACCGCCACGATATCCGGGCGCTGGAGGATTCCCCACCAGACATTCTGCTGTTCACAGGCGGTACGGACGGCGGCGAAGAGAGCTACGGTCTTGCCAATGCCCGCGCGCTGGCAGCGTCAACGCTGGATTGCGCCATTATCTACGCTGGAAACCGCGATATTCAGGACGACGTGCAGGCTATTCTTGGCCACAAAGATCTGATTACGGTCGACAACGTTTTGCCTGACCTCGATCACCCGAATCCTTATGCCGCCCGCAAGGCCATCTGCGATGTCTTTCTGTCCCGCATTGTGAAGGGAAAAGGGCTGGACGTTATCGTCGGGGAAACCGGCGAGGAGCCGATGCCAACACCGTGGACCGTCTACGAGCTGGTGAAAGCGATCAGCGACGTCGACAGCGCGTGGAAAGAATTCATGCTGATCGACATGGGCGGTGCCACCACCGACGTCTATTCCGCCAGTGCCAACATGCTCTCCCCGGATACCGTTCTGCACGGCGTGCCTGAGCCGTTTGTGAAACGCACCGTCGAGGGAGACCTCGGTATGCGCGTCTCGGCGGTGGTGGTCGGCGAAAGTACCCAGGAACTGGTGAACACGGTGTTCGCCCATCAGCCTCAGCGCAAGGAAGCGTTTTATGGCTATCTGCGCCATCTGGTCGCACATCCGGATTATCTGCCTGTCACCGAAGAAGAAAAACATTTCGACACGCTGCTGGCCGGGCTGTGCGTTGGGTACGCCAGCGAGCGCCATGCTGGCACCAAAAAACAGGTCTGTACCTGCGTAGGTAACGTCGATTTGCAGGTGGGGCGCGATCTGACCACCGTGCGCAAAGTGGTCGGCTCCGGGGGATGGCTCTCCCGCGCCAGTCAGTTTGATGTTCACCGCTGGCTGAAGTACCGCGAGCTGGACGACAGCAGCAGACGCGTGCTTTTACCCGGGCAGTTTGATTATTACCGCGATGCAAAAGGTCTGCTTCCTCTGCTGGCGAATGTCGCCAGGCTGTACCCACAGGCTGCGGCCCGTACCAGTATTCATTGTTTAACCCTATAAAACCTAAGGCAGCAACGAATGGAACTTCGAAATAAAAAGCTAACCCATGACGAATTCATGACTGAGCGGCAACAGGTCTTACAAACCTGGCATACCGGCAAGGACGTTGAGAACTTCGAAGATGGCGTGAAGTACCAGCAAACCATTCCTGAGCAAAAACGCTTTTCTCACGCTCTACTGAAGGCGGATCAGGAAGGTAAAACCCTGAGCCAGCCGCGCGCTGGCGTAGCGCTCATGGATGAACATATCGCCCTGCTCAAAACGCTGCAGGAAGATTGCGATTTGCTGCCCAGCACCATTGATGCCTACACCCGTCTGAATCGCTATGAAGAGGCAGCGGTAGGTATCCAAAAATCCATCGAAGCGGGCACCTCCAAACTTAACGGCTTACCGGTCGTCAACCACGGCGTCGCCGCCTGCCGTCGCATGACTGAAGCGCTGGAGAAACCGATTCAGGTACGTCACGGCACGCCGGATGCGCGCCTGCTGGCGGAGATCGCAATGGCCAGCGGCTTTACCAGCTACGAAGGCGGCGGTATCTCCTACAACATCCCGTACGCTAAGCGCGTCACTCTGGAAAAATCCATCCGCGACTGGCAGTACTGCGACCGCCTGATGGGCCTGTACGAAGAGAACGGCATCCGTATCAACCGTGAACCGTTTGGCCCGCTGACCGGCACCCTGATCCCGCCGTTTGTGTCCCACTCTGTGGCGATTATCGAAGGTCTGCTGGCGCTGGAACAGGGCGTGAAGTCAATCACCGTCGGCTACGGCCAGGTCGGTAGCCTGACGCAGGATATCGCCGCCATTCAGGCTCTGCGCGAACTGTCCCACGAATATTTCCATAACCACGGCTTTGACGATTACGAGTTGAGTACCGTCTTCCACCAGTGGATGGGCGGCTTCCCGGAAGATGAGTCGAAAGCATTTGCCATTATCTCCTGGGGTGCAGCGGTTGCCGGTATGTCCGGAGCGACCAAAGTGATCACCAAGAGCCCGCACGAAGCGTTCGGTATTCCGACCGCTGCCGCAAACGCCCAGGGGCTGAAGGCCTCGCGTCAGATGCTCAACATGGTCAGCGATCAGAAATTCCCACCGTGTGCCGCCGTCGAGCAGGAAGTCGAGCTCATTAAGAGCGAAGTCCGCGCCGTGCTGAAGAAAGTCTTCGAGCTGGGCAACGGTGATGTCGCGCGCGGAACGGTGCTGGCGTTTGAAGCTGGCGTGCTGGACGTACCGTTTGCTCCCGCCTCCTGCAACGCGGGCAAAATCCTGCCGGTGCGTGATAACGCCGGTGCGATTCGCGTCCTGGAAGCCGGCGCGGTTCCGCTGCCGAAAGATATTCTCGCCCTGCATCACGATTACGTCGCCGAGCGCGCGCGTTTTGAAGGACGTAAGCCCTCATTCCAGATGGTTGTTGATGACATCAACGCGGTATCCCACAGTAAATTAATAGGAAGACCATAATGAAAATTAAACAGGCCCTTTTCACCGCAGGCTACTCCTCATTCTATTTCGACGATCAGCAGGCCATCAAAAACGGTGCCGGGCATGACGGGTTTATCTATACCGGCGCTCCGGTAACGCCAGGATTTACGTCCGTTCGTCAGGCGGGTGAATGCGTATCCGTACAGCTGATTCTGGAAAACGGCGCGGTGGCGGTGGGCGATTGTGCAGCGGTGCAATATTCAGGTGCAGGCGGTCGCGATCCGCTGTTCCTGGCTGAACACTTCATTCCATTCCTTAACGATCACATCAAACCGCTGCTGGAAGGCCGTGACGTTGACCGGTTCCTGACGAACGCCCGCTTCTTTGACGAACTGCGTATAGATGGCCATCTGCTGCATACCGCCGTGCGTTATGGCCTGTCGCAGGCGCTGCTCGACGCGGCGGCCCTGGCGACCGGTCGTCTGAAAACGGAAGTCGTTTGTGACGAGTGGCAACTGCCGTGCGTCCCGGAAGCCATTCCATTATTTGGTCAGAGCGGTGACGACCGCTATATCGCCGTCGACAAAATGATCCTCAAAGGCGTTGATGTACTGCCGCATGCGCTTATCAACAACGTGGAAGAGAAGCTGGGCCTGAAAGGGGAAAAACTGCGTGAGTATGTACGCTGGTTATCCGACCGCATCTTAAGCCTGCGTACCAGCCCGCGCTATCGCCCGACGCTGCACATTGACGTGTACGGCACTATCGGTCTGATTTTCGATATGGACCCGGTCCGTTGCGCCGCGTATATCGCCAGCCTCGAAAAAGAGGCCCAGGGCCTGCCGCTGTACATTGAAGGGCCGGTGGATGCGGGTAACAAGCCGGACCAAATCCGCCTGCTGACCGCCATCACCCACGAGCTGATGCGCCTGGGTTCCGGCGTGAAAATCGTTGCCGATGAGTGGTGTAACACCTATCAGGACATTGTGGATTTCACCGATGCGGGCAGCTGCCACATGGTGCAGATCAAAACCCCGGATCTGGGCGGTATTCACAACATCGTTGATGCGGTGCTGTATTGCAACAAACACGGCATGGAAGCCTATCAGGGCGGTACCTGTAACGAAACGGAAATCAGCGCCCGCACCTGCGTGCACGTGGCCCTCGCCGCTCGCCCGATGCGCATGCTGATCAAGCCGGGCATGGGCTTCGATGAAGGTCTTAACATCGTGTTTAACGAAATGAACCGCACCATCGCACTGTTGCAAACTAAGGATTAAAAGATGGCACGTACATTTAAGATCTTATCGCCAACGGCAATCCTGGGCTATGGCTTCCCGGAAGAGAGTTTTCGTAAAGCTATGGAAGAATCGCCGGATCTTATTGCTGTTGACGCGGGCTCTTCCGACCCTGGCCCCCACTACCTGGGGGCAGGTAAGCCTTTCACCGACCGGGCGGGGGTAAAACGCGATCTGCGCTATATGATCGTGGCTGGCGTGAAGCACAATATTCCGGTGGTGATCGGTACCGCGGGTGGCTCCGGTGCCGCGCCGCATCTGGAGTGGTGCCGGCAGATAATTCTCGAGATTGCTCAGGAAGAGAAACTCTCATTCTCTATGGCGCTGATCCCGTCGGATGTCGATAAAGCCACTGTGCATCAGGCGCTGGACAACGGGAAAATCACTGCCCTGGATTTCGTCCCGGAGCTGACCCACGAGGCCATCGAGGAGAGCACCTATATTGTCGCGCAGATGGGTATCGAGCCTTTCCAGCGGGCTCTTGCGGCCGGGGCGCAGGTGGTGCTGGGCGGACGGGCATACGATCCGGCCTGCTTTGCCGCACTGCCTGTCATGCAGGGCTTCGATGAAGGTCTGGCGCTGCATTGCGGTAAGATCCTTGAGTGCGCGGCGATTGCTGCTACGCCGGGATCTGGCTCCGACTGCGCGATGGGCATCATTGACGATAACGGCTTTACGCTGAAAACGTTTAATCCGAAGCGTAAATTCACCGAAACGTCGGCCGCGGCGCACACCCTGTATGAGAAATCCGACCCGTATTTCCTGCCGGGACCGGGCGGCGTCCTGAACCTGAAAGGGTGCAGCTTCAAAGCGGTCAACGAGGGCGAAGTGTACGTCAGCGGTTCCCGTCACGAAGAAACGCCGTATGCGCTGAAGCTGGAAGGCGCCCGCCGGGTTGGCTTCCGCTGCCTGACCATTGCCGGTACGCGCGACCCGATCATGATTGCCGGGATCGATAACATCCTCGAAGAGGTACAGGTCAGCGTGAAGCGCAACCTCTCGCTGAATGACGACAGCATCCGCATGACGTTCCACCTGTACGGAAAGAATGGCGTGATGGGCAACCATGAGCCAATGCAGTCCGCCGGGCACGAGCTGGGAATTTTGCTGGACGTGGTGGCTCCCACCCAGGATATCGCCAACAGCGTCTGTTCGCTGGTGCGCTCTACCCTGCTGCACTACGGCTATGAAAACCGGATCGCCACAGCGGGCAACCTCGCGTTCCCGTTCTCCCCTTCCGATATTCAGAGCGGCCCGGTGTATGAGTTCTCAATCTATCACCTTATTGAAGCGAGTGACGCGCTACGGTTTGATTTCCACCTCGAACAGGTCACGCCAGAAGGAGTTCAGTTATGAAACACAGTATTTGCTCACTGGCGCAGGTCATTCGCTCTAAAAATGCGGGGCCGTATGAGCTGGTTCTGGATATTTTATTTAAAACGCGTGAAGACTATCAGCGGGTAAAAGCCTCGGAGCAATTAACGCCACAGCTTGTTGCCCGTTTATATAACGTTAAGCCTGACTTTATACATCGCATTATCTGGTTCGACCCGGCCAATGCGGTCAAAATCGTCATGCCTCGCGATATTATCTCCGGCAACGTCGGTGACAATGATGTTTATGGTGCCCAGCAGCATGCGCCGTTATTAAGTATTGAGTTTGAGCTGTAACACTACAAATACAACAACGTCCATTGGGATATAGATATTTGCTGTATCACTGTATTCCAGATAATTCATGCGGTTGGTCACAACAAACGTGCGTCTGAGCGATACGTCATGGCTCAGACGCACGCGACCCTACACATTAACCAACCTTTATCCGATGGAGTAAACATGAAAAAAATAAGCTTAACGAAAATGATCATATTAGGTTTGATACTCGGCATGATAGCCGGGGTGGTCATTAATAATATGGCATCAGCAGATACAGCAAAATCGTATTCACAAGATATTTCTATTTTCACCACTATATTCTTACGTATGGTGAAAATGATTATCGCCCCACTGGTCATTTCAACCCTGGTGGTCGGCATAGCCAAAATGGGTGATGCTAAAACACTCGGCCGTATATTCTCCAAAACCTTTTTCCTTTTTATTTGTGCCTCGCTGCTGTCGATCGCGCTGGGGCTGGTTATCGTCAATATCTTCCAGCCTGGCGCAGGCATTAACTTTGTCGCCCATGACGCCGGGGCCGTTGCGGCCGTTCAGTCCGAGCCGTTCACGCTGAAAGTGTTTATCTCTCACGCGGTACCGACCAGCATCGTTGATGCTATGGCCCGCAACGAGATCCTGCAAATCGTGGTGTTCTCGATTTTCCTCGGCTGCAGCCTGGCGGCCATTGGCGAGAAAGCCGAGCCCATCATTAAGGTGCTCGACTCTCTGGTGCATGTGATGCTGAAGCTGACGGGCTACGTCATGCTGTTTGCACCGCTGACCGTGTTTGCCGCGATCTCCGGACTGATTGCCGAACGCGGTCTGGGTGTGATGGTCAGCGCCGGTATTTTCATGGGCGAGTTCTACATGACGCTCGGCCTGCTGTGGGCGATTCTGATTGGCCTGTCCACGATGATTGTCGGTCCGTGCATCAGTCGTCTGACAAAAGCGATCCTCGAACCTGCGCTGCTGGCCTTTACGACCTCAAGTTCAGAAGCGGCTTTCCCGGGCACGCTGAACAAACTGGAAAAATTCGGCGTCTCCTCCAGGATTGCCAGCTTTGTCCTGCCCATCGGCTACTCCTTTAACCTGGTCGGCTCAATGGCCTACTGTTCGTTTGCTACCGTGTTTATCGCCCAGGCGTGCAACATCGAACTGAGCATTGGCGAGCAGATCACCATGCTGCTGATCCTGATGCTGACCTCGAAAGGGATGGCGGGCGTGCCGCGTGCATCGATGGTGGTTATTGCCGCCACGCTCAACCAGTTCAACATTCCGGAAGCGGGCCTGATTTTGCTGATGGGCGTCGATCCGTTCCTCGACATGGGTCGTTCCGCCACCAACGTGATGAGTAACGCGATGGGTGCCGCTATCGTCGGGCGCTGGGAAGGTGAACACTTCGGCGTCGGCTGCCGCGGCAAGGTTCCGGCCAAAGAAAGCACCGCTTCAGAAACCGAAATCGCCATGTATTGATTACAAAGGCCAACCGTCGTTGGCCTTTTATCTTCCGATTTACAGGATAGCCCCATGAAGATAAATATTTTCGGCGTCAGCCTCTTATCCGTCAGCCTGTTGTTTAGCGCCGCCGCGCTGGCGCAACCCGCCCCGGACTACGCGCAACTGCTTGAGCAGGCTCACCAAAAATTTAAAGGTAATCATGAGGGGAAAGTCGCCGATTACATCCCTGCCCTGGCGACCTATAGCCCCAACAATTTCGCCATCACCCTTGCCACGGTCGACGGCAACATTTACCAGGTCGGCGATGTCAAAAAAGCGTTCCCAATGGAGTCGCTGAGTAAAGTGTTCACCCTGGCGCTGGCGATGGAGCAGCGTGGCCCGCAGGAGGTGCTGGATAAACTCGGTGCCAGTGCGACCGGTCTGCCCTTCAACTCCGGCTTAGCGATTGAGCTGACCAAAGGTGCGCCGGAAAACCCGCTGGTTAATGCGGGGGCGATGAGCACGGTAAGCCTGATTGAGGCGAAAGATAAGACCGACCGCTGGAACAAAATTCTCAATAACCTGAATGCGTGGGCCGATGCCTCGCTGACCGTCAACGAACCGGTGTTCAAATCTGAAATGGAGACCAATCAGCATAACCAGGCGCTGGCAATGCTGATGGCGTCCTACAACAGCTTTTATGGCGATACCCGGGAAGCTGTCGAAATCTATACCCGCCAGTGTTCCGTAGATATCACCGTTGAGCAGCTCGCCAAAATGGGCGCAGTGCTGGCGAACAAAGGCAAATCACCTTTCAACGGTAAGCAATTGCTGAATGAACGCTACGTACCGCAGGTTCTGGCGGAAATGGCGATTGCCGGGCTGTACGACGGTAGCGGCAAATGGCTGTACTCCGTTGGGATCCCAGCGAAGAGCGGTGTCGGCGGCGGCATGGTTGCCATCGTGCCCGGGCAATACGCCATCGCGGTCTATTCGCCACCGCTGGATGTCGCCGGGAATAGCGTCCGCGCCCAGCAGACGATTGCGTACGTCGCTGAGGCGACGCAGGCCAATCTCTTTTTAGCCCATTGATCCCAACCGGCTGTGATTTTGTAAGCCGGGCGTGGCAGCTGCGCCAGCGCCCGGCAAAAACGACCACAAAGTGAGAAGTATTATGTCTAAACCATTTGTCTGGCAGGAATTGTTTGTTCAAAGTAACGATACGACGGAATATGAACTCCTCAGCACGCAACACGTTACGGTGACGGAGTTAGAGGGCGAGGAGGTCATTAAGGTGGCGCCTGAGGCATTGACCCTGCTGGCCCAGCAGGCCTTTTATGAAGCCTCATTTTTCCTGCGCGCCGGACATTTAACGCAGATAGCCAGCATCCTGCACGACCCGCAGGCCAGCAGTAACGATAAGTATGTCGCCCTGCAGCTGCTGCGTAACGCCGAGGTATCGGCAAAAGGCGTTCTGCCAAACTGTCAGGATACCGGCACGGCCACCGTTGTGGCGAGCAAAGGCCAGCACGTCTGGACCGGCGGTGATGACGCCGAAGCGCTGAGCAAAGGGGTTTATGCCACCTTTAGCGAGTGTAACCTGCGCTATTCGCAAAACGCACCGCTGGACATGTATACCGAGGTCAACACCCAAACCAACCTGCCGGCGCAGATAGACATCAGCGCCACGCCGGGTAGCGAATATCGCTTCCTGTTTGTCAATAAAGGCGGCGGTTCGGCTAACAAAGCCGCGCTGTTCCAGGAAACGAAATCCATTCTGCAGCCGGAGAAGCTCACCGCGTTCCTGATCGAGAAGATGAAGTCGCTCGGTACCGCGGCCTGTCCACCGTATCACATTGCCTTTGTGGTCGGCGGTCTCTCTGCCGACCAGGCGCTGAAGGTGGCGAAGCTGGCTTCAACAAAATATTATGACAACCTGCCCACCAGCGGGAACGAGCTGGGCCAGGCGTTCCGCGATACGGCGCTGGAAGCCACGCTGCTCAACGCCAGCCGCGAATTCGGCATCGGCGCCCAGTTTGGCGGCAAGTACTTCGCGCACGATATCCGCGTCATCCGTCTGCCGCGCCACGGCGGTTCCTGCCCTGTCGCCATGGCACTCTCCTGCTCCGCCGACCGCAATATCAAAGCGAAAATCAACAAACACGGTATCTGGCTGGAGAAACTGGAACATAACCCAGGGAAATATATCCCGGAGGCCAGCCGTGATGAAAACGACGCTCGAGCCGTACAGATTAACCTGAACCGCCCGCTGCGTGAGATCCTGCGCGATATGTCCGCCCTGCCGATCGGCACCCGGCTGTCGTTAAGCGGCCCGATTGTGGTCGCCCGCGATATCGCCCACGCAAAAATCAAAGCGCGGCTGGATAACGGCGAGCCGATGCCGGAGTACATGAAAAACCATATCGTCTATTACGCCGGGCCGGCGAAAACACCGGAGAATCAGGCCTGCGGCTCCCTCGGCCCAACCACCGGCGGGCGCATGGACGGCTATGTCGATGCGTTCCAGGCCGCGGGCGGAAGCCTGATCATGCTTTCCAAAGGTAACCGCAGCCAGCAGGTCACCGATGCCTGCCATAAACACGGTGGCTTCAACCTCGGCAGTATCGGGGGTGCGGCGGCTCTGCTGGCACAGCAGTTCGTTAAAAGCCTGCGCTGCCTGGAGTATCCCGAACTGGGCATGGAGGCGGTATGGATGATGGAGGTCGAAAATCTGCCCGCCTTTGTGCTGGTTGACGACAAAGGGAATAATTTCTTCAGCCAGTTTGAGCAGCAGCATCGCTGCGCATCCTGCCCTGCCGGACATTAAGGAGCCATTATGGAAGCGCGAGCTAACGCAGACAGACACCGCCAACGGCAGCAAAAGCGTAAAGAGCAGGTTGATACCCGCGTAGCGGCGGCGACAGAGAAGAGAGGAATTCTGATCGTCTTCACTGGCAACGGAAAAGGCAAGTCCACTGCTGCCTTCGGCACGGCAACGCGTGCCGTCGGGCACGGTAAAACCGTTGGCGTCGCGCAGTTTATTAAAGGTCAGTGGGATAATGGCGAATACAACACCCTGCATCCGCTCGGCGTCGAGTTTCACATTATGGGCACCGGCTTTACCTGGGAGACACAAAACCGGGAGACGGATATTGAAGCCGCAACGGCAGTGTGGCAGGAGAGCAAACGCATGCTGGCTGACCCGAGCTACGACCTGGTGGTTCTGGATGAGCTCACCTATATGCTGGCTTATCACTATCTGGATGCTCAGGAAGTGATCGCGGCGGTTGAGAATCGTCCGGTGCAGCAGACCGTGATCGTCACCGGACGCGGCTGCCACTCGCAATTACTGGCGCTTGCCGACACAGTTAGCGAAATGCGCCCGGTAAAGCACGCATTTGACAGCGGTATTCAGGCACAGGAAGGCATTGACTGGTAAGCATGCCGGTACCGGATGGCGCGCTATGCTGCCGCCATCCGGTATTTTTACTCCACCGGAGACACTACTGATTTTTGTAGTAGCCACTCGCGGAAGGTCTGTAACGGCAGGGACTGAGCCTTTTCCTCCCGCCACGTCATGATGAAGCGATTGCCGGTGCGGATAGGAACATCACAGGGGATAACCATCTCGCCACAGTCCAGGTCATGCTGGATGGCGAAGCGGGGAAGCAGCGCGACCCCAAGGTTCGATCGTACTGCGGCAATCAGCATCGAAAGGAGGTCAAAACGCGGGCCAAGATTCACATCCGGACTGGTAATACCGGAAAGCGCAAACCACTCCTGCCAGCCATTGATGCGAGTACTTTGGTGTAACAGTGGAAATTCCCTTAGCAGCTCCTCAACCCCCAGTTTCTGCTCCACACTGGGGAGCAAGCTTCGGCTGCAGACCGGCAGGATCTCTTCTTCAAATAAATAATCGACTTCCGACCACGGAGGACAAAAATCTGCGCGCATAATAGCCGCGTCGTATTCACGATTTAAAAAATCGCCGATATTAGCCAGCGAGTGAATGTTGACAATAATATCAGGATTTAATTTATTAAACTCCCATAAATTGGGGATCAGCCAGTGCGTACTGAAGGTAGGATTTACCGCTAACTCCACCACCTGAACGGCAGGCTGCCAGCTCATTATCATATTTGTATCGCGCTCCAGCCTATTAAGCGTCTCTTTCACGATATTCAGATAATGCTTTCCAGCTGCATTTAGAAAAATCCGTTTTTTGGCATGGTTAAATAATGAGGTGTGTAAAAACTCCTCCAGGGCCGTCACCTGTCTGAACACTGCACTCTGCGTTAACGCCAGTTCTTCTGCCGCGCGGGTATAGCTTTCGTGACGCGCCACAACTTCGAACGTCACCAGCAACTCGCTCTTGGGGATTTTTCCTCTCATCATGTCTTCCATTCATGGTGGATAATAGTAATTTTTTGAAGCGAATAAACCCTGCTTCAGAACGATACCGCCATTATATTTTAGTTATGTTCTGTCGGCAGTGATCCACACCATGATTTAATCAGTTTTGCGCGTCAGGCCAAACTATTTGCAGAAAATTAAATGAAACATGAAAAATTATTAAGAACCTGTTCACTTTTATGTCTCACGTAATGGAGACAGCATCTTATTATACGAAAAACCGTATGGGCATTAAAAATAGTAATAGCCAGGGCTGGACGTTAAAAAAATATAAAACAAAACATTATGCTAAAAATTGAGCAGGTTTTTTGTCCTGTTGACAACACGCTGCGCGCCCTGCAGCTGATACACACTGTGTATGGAAGAACACCGTTCCAGCGCCACATCAGCATGACTGAATCGCATGCTGAAACCGGCTAAAACAAAAAACCCAGGTCGCATAACGACCTGGGTTTCGAATTTGGCGGAAGCGTAGAGATTCGAACTCTAGAACCCTTTCGGGTCGCCGGTTTTCAAGACCGGTGCCTTCAACCGCTCGGCCACGCTTCCAAAGTGAGGCGCACTATAAACATCTATTAGCGCCTTGTAAAGCAGGAATTTTTCTATTTTTACCCACAGGCGTTTAACTGCGCAAAAAGTCACCCAGCTGCTTACCTCACATCAGTCTCTGCGCCCTTGTACATACCGTAACACAGCAACGCTCATCCGTTTAAATCGCTCTGGTATAGAATGACACATAAACAGACGGCCTTTTGTTGTGTAATTGTTATAAATCGAAATGACAACAGACTTCAAAAAATTACTGTCATGTAATCTTACTGGTTGATGATGAAAATCAAAAATACGCTTTGCTTACACATCCTGATGGCGACACTGGCCATTTTGTTCCTGTGTGTTCACCCGTTGGTGACAAGCTTCGATCCGCCCCTCGCCTTTCAGCCACTGATTAAATCAATGGCGGGCACACCTAAAGAACAAGCGGAAAAAATAGCCACCATTTCCCATGCCTTAGAAGGGAATGCTATTTTCTTCATCGGTGCATCAGAGGTCGCCACCTCTGAAGATGAACATTACGCTGTATATAATTACTTTAATAAGCAATTGCACAAGCCCGTCGTGGCGTATGGCGATGCGTTTGTCGATGACGAAACGCAATTCTTACTGTTCTCACGTTTTAAAAATAGCCTTAACGCAAACAGTAAAGTTGTGTTGCTTCTGGCGCCTGACAGTTTTTACTCAAAAGGTCTGCCACCTGCTATCTATGCCGATAATTTCCCCGGTTCTATTTTTAATCCGCTGATGAAAGATCCTCAGGCGCGACCGCTGCTGGTTAATTATTTAAAGCATATTGATAGTAAAGACATAAGCCATTTAACCTTTGGCCAAATGCGTGTCTTTGGCTGGCACCCCGATCTGATGTGGGACGAACTGAGCTTCCAGTTTGCGAACGTCTGCACCCTGATAAAAAACGACTGGCTGGCGCTGCTCAACATCACGCCCCAGACGGTACAGCCCTGGCCGCAGCAGCCAACCACCCACATCGCCCCAGACTGGGATAAAGAGCTGGCGAACGCGCGCGAGTTAAATAAAAAACGCCAGCAGAGCGCGGCCACGCTGTGGATGGACAAAACGATTTACGAAGAGGACGGTAAACCGCAACAGTGGGATGACACGCCGGTCGTGCCTGCGCAAATCGCCGCGTTCAGTAAAACCGTTCAGCTGCTGAAAGAACGTCACGTGCAGGTGATTGCTATCGTCGACCCGGTTAATCCCTGGGCACTTTACAATACCGATACCTTCCGCCCGGTTGATAAGCAAATTAAAACCATTCTGGAAAAGAACCAGATCCCTTATTTAGATATGTACGCCATGCCTTATCAGAATGGCTGGAACTGGGATCGTTTGCACCCTTCCGAACTGGCCTGGGTTCCTATGATTCGCTTTATTGCACAGAGTTTTAAATGATGAAAATCGCGATCCGTCTTTTTTTCCTTTATCTCCTGTTGGCAATCACCGTTGTCGCATGGACCTCTGTTGATGACAGCATGAGCATGCAGCTGCATTTTGAATATCAAAAGTTCTGAGGCCGAATGATGTATAGCTCAGGAATGTTTTTTGTCTATTTGTTTTCATCCGCCCTGGTGTTTGCGGCGGTTAACCGCGTATTACGCCATCGTCTGACCTGGTTATCAGCATTCTCCATACTGACAGCATTAGGTTGGGGCTATATTTTTCAGGGTGATTACCTTGTTCCCGTAGCCGTTTTTTTCAGTTTTTATGTTTTCGCCACGTTAAAAGCCAAAGGATGGTTAAAAACGTGGCAGGCGGTCGTTTTAACATTATTGCCGTTGTTCCTGGTGAAATTACACTTAAATAACCACTGGGGCATGATTGGCCTCTCTTTTATGACGTTCCGCGCAATTGATGTATTGCTCTATCGCAGTAAAAAAGAAGGCCAGAATTTCCTGCATTATTTCTGCTATCTCTTTATGCCTTTTATTATCCTGGCTGGCCCTATGTACCGCTGGCGGACATGGATGAATGATGTCAGCAAGCCCGTGTTTGCACTTAACCGTGAACAGTTTTTAGTGGCCTTAGAGCAAATCATTACCGGCATTATCCAGAAGTTCCTGTTTGCCATGCTGATCGATTCGCTTGTCGTGCAGCCCTGGAGCCATAAGCCGTTTACGCTGACCGTGGGCGTGGTGATGTCGATTGCCTATAGCGCCTACCTCTACTTTGATTTTGCAGGTTACAGCAATATGGCCATCGGCGCAGGCCGCCTGTTCGGGCTGAATATTCCGGCAAACTTCAATATGCCGCTTCTTGCGAAAAACCCGCAGGATTTCTGGCGTCGCTTCCACATCAGCCTGTCTGAATGGCTGCGTGATGTGGTCTTTATGCCCGTCTATATGAACCTGATGAAGGTCAATTTTTTCCGCCAGAACAAAACGCTGGCGCAAAATATCGGTATTTTTTGCACCCTGTTCTGTATGGGGGCATGGAATGGCCTGGAACGCCATTACGTCATTAGCGGCGCGCTGTTTGGCGCAATTTCTGTTGCTCATAACATGCTGCTGTGGTCAGCCAAACGCAGCCCGGCATTGAACCGCGGCTTGCAGTATCCGGCTGTTGCGTTTTTGGGGCGAATTCTGACGCTGGGAAGCGCCGCGGGCTCCCTTTACATCTTTAGTGGAATGTCACCTCTATGAAAAATCACTCTGATCTTCAGGAACTGCAGGATTTCTTACGTGCAGCATTGTTCGATCCTGCCTCTCCGCAGCAGCTGGCCATCACCGGCAGCGACGAAGCCTTAAGCTGGTTGCAACTTTCCTCCGCCGTGGCGGACTGGGCGCAGCGTTATCGACGCTGCCAGCCTGGCGACGGCACACCGGTGGTATTGTACGGTCATCAGCAGGCTGAGTTCGCGGTGGCTATTTATAGCTGCCTGCTGCACAACATTCCGTACATCCCGGTGGACTGTATTTATCCGCAGGAACGACTGCGTGAGATCTGCCATCTGGCCAGTGCCCCTTACTACTATGACGTGGCAACAAAGCAGTTCATTGCCACCGGCGAGGCGGGCAAGGTTCTGGAGGAGCAGGATCTGGCCTATATCATGTTTACCTCAGGCAGCACCGGCAAGCCTAAAGGGGTGCAGATTGGGCGTGAAAGCGTGTGGCACTTCATGAAATGGGTCAGCCAGGACTTTTCACTGCCGGAAAAACCGGTCCTGATGAACCACGCGGTGTTCAGCTTTGATCTCTCCCTGATCCCTTTGCTGGCGAATCTGGCAATGGGCGGACATATCGTGCTGAACGCCAAAGACGATATTCAGAAAGAGAACTGGCTGGAGCGACTGAAAATCAACGCCGTTTCAGCCTGGGTTTCCACCCCCTCTTTTGCATACCAGCAGCTGCTTTCACCGCAGTTCAACAGTGAGTATTTGCCTGCACTGAACGTCTTTATCTTTATTGGTGAAGTGTTAAATAAAGCGCTGGTTAAACAGTTACGCCGCCGTTTCCCGCAGGCCAAAATCATTAACTCCTATGGCCCAACGGAAGCAACCATCGCGACAACCGTGGTCGAGATAACGGATGAGATCCTCAACAGCGACAGCGCCGTGCTGCCGGTTGGGGTCATGATGCCCGACAGCAGAATGGAAATTTCCGCCGAGGGCGAGCTGATTATCTGGGGTAAAAACGTCATGCGCGGCTACCTCGGTCTCCCTCAGGAGAACGCAGCAAAATTATTGCGTCGGGAGAGTGAAATGTTCCGCGGTTACCGGACAGGCGATCTGGGCTATGAAGATGGGCTCATCTATTGCCAGGGCCGCAACGATAGCCAGGTCAAGCTGAATGGCTACCGTATTGAAATCAACGAGATTGAAAACCGCCTGCTGGCTATGTCCGGCATCAACGAAGCCGTGGTGCTGCCGCTGATGAAATCCTGCGGCAGCGTGCTGCGCATTGCCGCATTCTGCGTGACGGATATGGCGCCGGAGGCGATCAAAACCTCGCTGTCGAAGGTAGTTCCACCCTATATGGTGCCTTCACAAATTATCGTAAAAGACGCTTTGCCGCTGAATCCTAACGGCAAAATTGACCGCAAGTTGCTGGACGCTTACGCCCGCACAAATTAATAACTCCAGGAAAAATTATGGAACAAGAAATTCTCGCCCTGTTCGAAAAAGTGTTATCCCGCAAGGTGGGCTTTCACGATGAACTGATTGAATCCGACATTCTCGACTCCATTCTGGCGGTCGACATGGTACTGGAAGTGCAGGACGTTTACGGCTGTATGATCCCTCCAACAGACGTCGCAACGGTGCTGAAAACCCCGGCGGATCTGGCCCGCTATATTGAAGAAAACCGCTAAACTCCCCTGACATTAGCGTTGTTCTGAAGGCTCTGGAGGGTTGCTCCAGGGCCATCATTCGCTCCCTCCTCTGGCCTCCAGGCAAAATGAATGCCTTTCACAGAAATGAAATCTACTGCTTTTATTTTCTCCTACACTTTAGGAGTACTGTCGGTACGGAAAACATAAAAAGCCAACTTAATTAAGACATTATGATTCGCTTTGCACTCGGCATGCGATCGTGTTGTCTATAACAGAGGAATCTGCTGTATGGCATTCGTAACCACGAAAGACGGCGTCAACATTTACTACAAAGACTGGGGCCCAAAAGAGGCTCAACCCATTGTTTTCCACCACGGCTGGCCGTTGAGTGCCGATGACTGGGATAACCAGATGCTCTTCTTCCTTGCAGAAGGCTATCGCGTTATCGCTATCGATCGTCGTGGTCATGGGCGTTCGGACCAGGTGAGTGAAGGTCACGATATGGATCATTATGCGGCAGATGCGTCAGCCGTGGTTGAAAGCCTGGATCTGCACAATGCCGTGCACGTCGGTCACTCCACCGGCGGCGGCCAGGTCGCCCGCTATGTCGCCCGGTACGGTCAACCGCAGGGCCGCGTCGCCAAAGCGGTACTCGTCAGCGCCGTGCCACCTCTGATGGTAAAAACGGAGACTAACCCCGGCGGAACGCCCATCGAGGTTTTCGACGGCTTCCGCAAAGCGCTGGCGGCTAACCGCGCTCAGTTTTACCTCGACGTCGCCAGCGGTCCTTTCTACGGTTTTAATCGGGACGGGGCAGACGTTTCGCAGGGTACGATCCAGAACTGGTGGCGTCAGGGAATGATCGGAAGCGCCAGGGCCCACTATGAGGGAATTAAGGCGTTTTCTGAGACCGACCAGACGGAAGATTTAAAAACCATCACGGTCCCCGTTCTGGTGATGCAGGGCGACGACGATCAGGTCGTGCCCTATAAAAATGCAGCCCTTCTGCAGGACAAGCTGCTGGCGAACAGCGTGCTGAAAATTTATCCGGGCTTCCCGCACGGGATGCATACCACCCATGCGGACACCATCAACGCTGATATTCTGGCCTTTATTCGCTCTTAAACGTCACGTTCAACGCCACCCAAAGGTGGCGTTGTTTATTTCGCTTAGCGATTATCCAACTCGGCGCGGACGTTGTTCAGCCCGGTGGTATTGATGCGGTAAGGCTGCCCGTTCACGGAACGGATCAGCTTTTTAGTGCGAAGTTTTTTAAAGACGTTAAGCGTGCAGTCGCTCAGCACCAGTCCTTCACGGGTATAACACTCAACGGAAGTAACGCGGCCTGAACTGTCGCGGACGTGCACAATACGTCCACCTTTGGCGAGAACGTGTAAGGTACGTTGTTCCTGACGGGATAAATTCATACTGGAAAACCTGTGTAATCATCATGCGTAAAAACGAGCCCACACCCACAGGTGCGTGCGTAAGGTTTAAGCGCAGCGATAATCAGTCCGTCCTGAGAAGGGCGGGAAACTGATTATCTGATGAACACATTCTCCAGCATCAAAGCCTCGGTAAGAGATGAAAAAATATTTACGGGATGAATGATAACGTCTGGTTTTTACCGGGAAATAACGAGGTTTTAAAAGTGTGAGCAGGATCGTTCAATCAAAAAGAAAAACCCCAGGTCAACGAGTAACCTGGGGTTTATATTTGGCGGAAGCGCAGAGATTCGAACTCTGGAACCCTTTCGGGTCGCCGGTTTTCAAGACCGGTGCCTTCAACCGCTCGGCCACACTTCCTAAGTGAGGCGAACTATAAACACCTCACCGTGTGCTGTAAAGAGTACAGCCATTCGTTCGCTGTAAAAATAGTCAAAATGTGTTTAATCGGTTGAACTGACGACACATCGACGATTTTATCAGCACTGGCTTAATGTTTTTTGATGTACATGTCTTTAGTGAAATAGTACCCCAGCTTATCCGGCGTAAATCCCCCTACCCAGGGTTTTACCAGATGCGTACGGACGTAGTGATAAACCGGAATAGCCGGCACATCGCGTCCCAGTAAATCTTCCGCCTGCTGGTAGAACTTGCCGCGCTCAGCCGTGGTTTTGGCTTTTGCAGCGTTAACCAGGGCCTGATCGTATTCCGGGTTGCTGTACTGACTGGTGTTTTCGCTGTCACCGGTACGGAAGTTGTTCAGGAACGTCGCCGCATCGTCGTAATCGGCAATCCACGCGTAGCGCACCGCATCAAAGTTGTGGGTGTGCATGGTATCCAGCATGGTTTTCCACTCCTGATTTTGCAGCTTCGCGTCCACGCCGAGATTTTTCTTCCACATGGAGCTGGCCGCAATGGCGATACGCTGGTGCGATTCAGAGGTGTTGTAGAGCAGGTTGAAGCTCAGCGGATGGCTGGCGTTATACCCGGCCTCGTTCAGCAGCTTTTTCGCCTCAGCGATGCGTTTGTCCAGCGGCCAGCTGGCGTAATCCGGATTCTGTAGCTTAACACCGCCAATATCGGGCTGGCTGATAAGCCACGCTGGACGCTGCCCCTGCCCTAATACTTTCCCGGCAATAATGTCTTTATCCAGCGCCATGTTCAGCGCTTTACGCACGCGTGCGTCGTTGAACGGCGGCCGGGTGGTATTGAATTCGTAGTAATAGGTCGCCAACTGCGGAGAGACATCCAGTTGAGTGCCCAGGGTTTTCTTGAGCTGAGCGAACTGGTTGATCGGCACCGTATATACAATATCAATTTCGCCCGCTTTATAGCGGTTTACATCTGAGGCCTCAGACGTGATGGGCAGATAGGTTACTTTGTTGATGACGGTGTGTGCGTTATCCCAGTAGCGCGGGTTGCGCTCCGCCACGATGCGTTCGTTGACCACCCACTGCGACAGCTTATACGCCCCGCTGCTGACGAAATGCTCCGGTTTGGTCCACTTGTCGCCAAACTGACCAATCAGCACTTTATCCACCGGCACCAGCGACGGGTGCGCCAGCATCGCGAGGAAAGCCGCGTTTGGCTGCGTTAGCGTCACCTCCAGCGTCGTGTCATTGATTGCTTTTACGCCCAGCGTATCCGGTGCTTTTTTTCCCTGGGCGATATCGGCCGCGTTAGCGATATGCATGTTCCCCGGGTAACTGGCATACGGTGAAGCGGTTTTCGGGTCGATCAGGCGCTGCCAGCTCCAGACCACATCTTCTGCGGTAATGGCCGTGCCATCGCTCCAGGTGATGCCCGGGCGCAAATGGAACGTCCAGACGGTATTGTCCTTGTTCTCCCATTTTTCCGCCAGTCGGGGCTGGACTTCGCCTGCCGGAGAAATGCTCACCAGCCCTTCGAATAAATCACTGATAATATTGAATTCGACATCGCTTTCGACTTTGTGGGGATCGAGCGAAGCCGGTTCGCTGCCATTATTCCTGACCAGTTCCTGTTTCTCTGCCAGTTGGGTTCCTGCTGGCACGTTAGCCGCCCAGGATGCCGTGCTGGCGCACAGAATCCCGGCGGTTAGCAAAGAGAGCGTAAAGTGAGTGCGTGTTTGTGGTTTCATGTCCTTCGCCTTATTGTCTGTTTATGACGATCCGGAGATAACTCTTAGCGTTCTAATGGTAATAACGCAATATTTTTCAGTAACCTATAAGAGGTTGATCTGATAAATACTTGCAAACCGCTGTTCATACTGGTGAAACGGACTTCTGCAGATGAAATAACCATCTCAAGCGCTAACGTACTGAGTAAAGATGGGTAAAACCACTTTGAGACTGGCGCGCCGTTTCCTATTCTTTCCGTTAATTACATCTGTCATAAGAGAGTGACTCATGGATCGTATAATTACTTCCTCACGCGACCGCACATCGCTACTCAGTACCCACAAGGTGCTGCGCAATACCTATTTCATGCTTAGCCTGACGCTGGCGTTTTCAGCGATCACTGCAACCGCCAGCACCGTGCTGATGCTGCCGTCTCCGGGGCTGATCCTGACGCTGGTGGGCATGTATGGTCTGATGTTCCTGACCTACAAAACCGCTGACAAACCCGTCGGTATTCTGTCCGCGTTTGCCTTCACCGGCTTCCTGGGCTACATCCTGGGGCCGATGCTGAACGCGTATCTGTCTGCCGGAATGGGTGACCTTATCGGCATGGCGCTGGGCGGTACCGCGCTGGTGTTCTTCTGCTGCTCGGCCTACGTGCTGACCACCCGTAAGGACATGTCCTTCCTCGGCGGCATGCTGATGGCGGGTGTCGTGGTGGTGCTGGTGGGTATGGTGGCAAACATCTTCCTGCAGCTGCCGGCCCTGCATCTGGCGATTAGCGCCGTGTTTATTCTGATTTCTTCAGGCGCGATCCTGTTTGAAACCAGCAACATCATTCGCGGCGGTGAGACGAACTACATCCGCGCTACCGTGAGCCTGTATGTGTCGCTGTACAACATCTTCGTCAGCCTGCTGAGCATCCTGGGCTTCGCCAGCCGCGATTAAGCCACAGCGCTGTGAACCTGGCCCCGCTTATGCGGGGCTTTGTTTTTTGGTACACTGTTGCGGTTTTTGACTGACGTGTGAATGATTATGCTGAGTTTTGAAGGCAAAGAGATTGAGACCGATAACGACGGTTATCTGAAAGAGAGCAGCCAGTGGAGCGAAGCGCTGGCGGAAGTGATTGCAGAGAAAGAAGCCATCACCCTCTCCCCCGAACACTGGGAAGTGGTGCGTTTTGTCCGCGAGTTCTATCTTGAATTCAACACCTCTCCGGCTATCCGCATGCTGGTCAAAGCCATGGCCAATAAGTTCGGCGAAGAGAAAGGCAACAGCCGCTATCTCTATCGCCTGTTCCCTAAAGGCCCGGCAAAGCAGGCCACCAAAATTGCCGGCCTGCCAAAACCGGTGAAGTGTATTTAGTAGCGAATACCGAAATTAACGTATTCCCGACCGGGTTGATGCGGTTCTGTTAACACCTTATCAACCCGCGCGCTGCGCGGACCGCCCGCTTTCAGCCACGCCACCAGCTTATCGACCTGCTCCGCTTCGCCGCAGGCCAGCACCTCAACGCTGCCGTCATCCATGTTTCGCGCGTATCCCGTTAGCCCAAGCTCAATCGCTTCGCGCTGGGTGCTGTAGCGGAAGCCGACGCCCTGAACGACACCGTGAACCCAGGCGATGGTGCAGACTTTTGCCATTTTGCTTCTCCTTAACGTAGCGTTTTCGGTAAACAGCCATAGTGTTGCCGGAAACGGGCGGTGAAACGAGAACTGGAAAGATACCCACATTGTAATGCGATTTCGCCAATCGGTAATCGGGTTGACTGTAACTGTGACAGCGCAACGGCCATCCTCACCTCCTCCACAATCTGGCGAAAGCTCTGCGACTCTTCACGTAACCGTCTGCGAAGCGTCGGCACGCTCAAGGCCAGACGGCTGGCGATGTCCTGCGCGGTCCAGGCTCTGGCGGGCGACAGCATAATGAACTGCCGCACCTGTTCGGTCAGGTTAATATTTCGCTCAATAAGCAGCGGACCTGCCACGCCATCATGCAGCAAGGCAAGTAAAAGACCGAAGGCCTGATGCTTTTGTAGCGCCTCTGGTAAATCCTGACGCACGGCATGCAGCAGGTTATCCCACATAAACGCCAGCCCCTCGCTCAGTGGGGCACAGAGCGAATGTAACGTCGTACGCGGCCAGGATTTCAGATAATGCGCTTTAAACTCGGCAACGATCTCCGGGGACAACATCAGCAAGTCCGATCGAAACATGCCGTTCGCGGGCTGATTGATAATCTCCATCACCGTATTAGCAGGGATAATGATGAGCTCATCCCGTGTCGCCACCAGCCGGTTGTCATCCTGAACAATTACCTTACTGCCGTGCGTAATATGACAAATAGCCGGAAAAAAGAGTTTGACCTGATGCAGGCGATGCATTTTGCTGGCACTCACTTCACCCGCCGTGAGATATTTATGTCGAAAATGGAACTCCTGCACTCCGCCATCCTTATCTACTGTAGGTCGCTGTTAACTGAGCCTTTGCCAGAACGTGACTATTGATCATAAAGCCGACCAGCGCGCCGCTGGCATTTTTGTCGACGGGCAGTTTATCCACGTCCAGGGCCCAGACGGTAATCTGATAACGGTGAGGCTTGTCCCCTGCGGGTGGACATGCACCGCCGAAACCAGAATAGCCGAAATCATTACGTCCCTGCACAACGCCGGCAGGTAATTTCTCGCCGTTCGGGTTATCGGCATCAGCGGGCAGCGTCATTGTCTTCGCCGGGATATTGGCTACGGTCCAGTGCCACCAGCCGCTACCGGTGGGCGCATCCGGATCATATACCGTGACGGCAAAGCTTTTCGTCGCGGCGGGCGGATTTTTCCATGCCAGCTGTGGAGAGCTATTTCCACCGTGGCAGCCAAATCCCTCAAACACCTGCTGTTGCGCCAACCGGCGTTCGCCAGAGATATCCTGGCTGGTGATGCGGAAAGGCGTTGCTGCTAAAACCTGAAAACTCATTGCCGCCAGAGCGGTTATTGCGATTGCACTGCGCTTTTTCATGGGGGTTTCCTTTGCTGAACCGGAAGCCCTAAGGTAAAGCATGCGACAATGCCGTAATGTGCTTAAGCGATTTGATTTTGTGCCGAAACGCTCAACGGTATCCGCAGATGATTGCGCCTTGCTGAATGTGCTACTCTACGCGCCATTTCCTGAAATCGACAGAACAGCAAATTATGAGTGTACGTTTAGTGTTAGCCAAAGGGCGCGAGAAGTCATTACTGCGCCGTCATCCCTGGGTCTTTTCCGGCGCGGTTGCCCGTATGGAAGGTAAAGCCAGCCTCGGTGAAACCATTGATATCGTTGACCATCAGGGGAAATGGTTAGCGCGAGGTGCTTACTCGCCTGCGTCCCAGATCCGTGCCCGCGTCTGGACCTTCGATAAAGATGAAACCATCGACATCGACTTCTTCGTTCGCCGTCTGCAGCAGGCGCAGCAGTGGCGCGACTGGCTGGCAAAACGCGACGGACTGGACAGCTACCGCCTGATTGCCGGTGAGTCCGACGGCCTGCCGGGCGTCACCATTGACCGCTTTGGTCACTTCCTGGTGCTACAACTTCTGAGTGCTGGTGCTGAATATCAACGTGCGGCGTTGATTAGCGCGCTGCAAACGCTGTTCCCGGAATGCGCCATTTACGACCGCAGCGATGTGGCGGTGCGCAAAAAAGAGGGCATGGAGCTGACCCAGGGTCCAGTGACAGGCGAGCTGCCGCCTGCCCTGCTGCCGATTGAAGAGCACGGCATGAAGCTGCTGGTGGATATTCAGGGCGGCCACAAAACGGGTTACTACCTCGACCAGCGCGACAGCCGTCTGGCGACGCGTCAGTACGTTGCCAATAAACGCGTGCTGAACTGCTTCTCCTATACCGGTGGTTTTGCCGTTTCAGCGTTAATGGGCGGCTGTGCTCAGGTGGTGAGCGTGGACACTTCGCAGGAAGCGCTGGACGTGGCAAAGCAGAACGTTGAGCTGAACAAGCTGGATGTGAGCAAAGCTGAATTTATTCGCGATGATGTCTTCAAACTGCTGCGTAAGTATCGCGATCAGGGCGAGAAATTCGACGTTATCGTCATGGACCCCCCTAAGTTTGTGGAAAACAAAAGCCAGCTGATGGGCGCATGCCGCGGGTATAAAGATATCAACATGCTGGCCATTCAGCTGCTGAACCCGGGCGGCGTGCTGCTTACGTTCTCCTGCTCTGGCTTGATGACCACAGATTTATTTCAGAAAATCATCGCCGATGCCGCAATAGATGCTGGCCGTGATGTACAATTTATAGAGCAGTTCCGTCAGGCAGCCGATCACCCGGTGATTGCTACCTACCCGGAAGGGCTCTATCTGAAAGGGTTTGCCTGTCGCGTCATGTAACTTGAAAAGAGAAATATTGCCCGCACATAACGTGTAAGTCGTATTTCCCGGGAGGTGACTATGATTGCCAGCAAATTCGGTATCGGCCAGCAGGTCCGCCACACTTTGCTAGGGTATTTGGGTGTGGTCGTGGATATCGACCCGGAGTATTCTCTTGATGAACCGTCTGCAGACGAGCTGGCGGTAAACGCCGAGCTTCGCGCTGCGCCCTGGTATCATGTGGTGATGGAAGGTGACGATGGACAACCCGTTCACACCTATCTTGCTGAAGCGCAGCTGAGTAGCGAACTACAGGAAGAACATCCGGAGCAACCCACGATGGATGAACTTGCTCAGACTATCCGCAAACAGTTACAGGCTCCACGCCTGCGGAACTAAGCGTGTAAGAAAGCCCGATTATCGGGCTTTTTTTTATTACTTCGCCAGCCCCAGACGGGGGATTTCAATCGCCGGGCAGCGGTCCATCACCACGTTCAAACCAGCCTCGCGAGCCAGCACAGCAGCTTGCTCGTTAATAACCCCTAACTGCATCCACAGCGTTTTCGCGCCGATAGCGATGGCCTCTTGCGCCACTTCCCACGCCGCCTCAGAATTGCGGAAAACATCAACCATATCCACTTTCTCAGGTACGTCGTTTAGGGTGGCGTATCCTTGCTGGCCCAGTAAGCTTTTACCGGCCACCTTCGGTGACACCGGGATAACGTGATAACCCTGATCGAGAAGGTATTTCATGACCCGATAGCTTGGACGATCCGGTTTATCGCTCGCGCCCACCAGCGCAATGGTGCGCGTGGAGGTCAAAATCTCGGCAATATCGTTCTCTCTCATGGTTTGTCTCCTGGTTTTTTTCAAAGTGTACGCCAAAGCGCACATCTCAACCATCCATCCCATACAGATGTATGAGGGCAAAACCGTGAAATATGTCTATATGTTAGTAAAGATGATTTTCGAAAGATTTAGATACATTAATGCAACATCAGTATTTCTGACAGGAGCCTTCTATGAAAACCGGAATTGCCACTGCTGTGATTGCATTAGTGATGCCGGTTTGCGTCTTTGCGACCACGCTCCGGCTCTCTACCGACATTGATCTGCTGGTTCTGGACGGAAAAAAAGTCTCCAGCTCATTATTACGCGGCGCAGACAGCATTGAGCTAGATAACGGGCCTCATCAGCTGGTCTTCCGGGTAGAAAAGTCGATCGGCCTTGCTAATCATGAACAACGGATGTACATCTCCCCGCCGCTGATCGTCAGTTTTAATACCCGTCAAATCAGTCAGGTGAACATCACCCTGCCCCGCCTTGAAACGGAGAAAGAGTCTGCGGCCTTTGACACCTCGCCACGCGTTGAGCTGCTGGATGGCGATGCGATGCCCATTCCGGTGAAGCTTGATATTCTGGCGTTGACCACATCCCCTAAAGGGCCGGATTATGAGGCCGCAACCCAGACCTATAACAAAGCAGGTAAACGCGCATCGCTTCCCCAGTTTGCCACTATGATGGCAGACGACAGTACGCTGTTATCCGGTGTATCTGAACTGGATGTCATTCCTCCTCAGTCCCAAACCCTGACGGAACAACGCCTTAAATTCTGGTTCCAGCAGGCCGATCCGGATACGCGAGCCCGCTTTTTACAATGGGCGAAGCAACAACCTTCATCATAAGCCACATTTTTTTCGCCTTTCTCTTGCAGCGTCAGACAGTTCCCGTCATCGTGTAGCCAGTTAACCTGATGGATACGATTATGGAACTGACAACACGCACGCTACCTGAACGCAAACACATTGCGCTGGTTGCGCACGACCACTGTAAACAAATGCTGCTTAACTGGGTTCGCCGCCATCAGTCTTTGCTGGAAAAGCACATCCTCTCGGCGACCGGTACAACCGGTAACCTGATCCAGCGCGAAACGGGTCTTGAGGTCAATGCCATGCTGAGCGGCCCGATGGGTGGCGATCAGCAGGTAGGTGCCCAGATTTCTGAGGGGAAAATTGATGTGCTGATTTTCTTCTGGGATCCGCTGAATGCGGTTCCGCATGACCCGGACGTGAAGGCACTGCTGCGCCTTGCCACCGTCTGGAATATTCCAGTGGCGACTAACCTTTCAACGGCGGATTTTATCATCGAATCGCCGCAGTTTAACTCGCCGGTTGATATCCTTATTCCGGACTATCAGCGTTATCTGTCTGAAAGATTAAAGTAAATTTTAAGCCGGGTGGCGGCTACGCCTTACCCGGCTCACAAAAACAAGCCTGGCGACGTTACGGCTTGCGCACCACCGGCACATCAATATTCTTCAGAATATCAACAAACACCGACGGCTCTTCTTTATTGAACAGCAGCCACACGCGGTGACGCGCGCGGGTGATGGCCACATACAGCAAACGCCGCTCTTCGGCATCCGGAAAATCTTCCGGCATCGGCAGTAAAGCCTGCTCCATGACTGACTCACGAGCCGGAGCCGGAAAACCGTCGCTACCGTCTTTCAGCCCTATCACAATCACATAGTCGGCCTGCTGGCCTTTACTGGCGTGGATCGTCATAAATTCAAGCTGCAGTTTCGGCCAGCGCGTGGCCGCTTTCTCCAGCGCTGCGGGTTTCAGATGATGGTAGCGGGCCAGCACCAGAATACGTTCATCGGGCTTCGCATAGCCGCTGAGCTTGTCCAGCAGCGGTTCAAGTTGGTCATCCGCCAGCAGAGTGACCGCTTTTTTATCTCCTGGCCGCAGGCTATTAAGCGGCTTGGCCAGCTGATGCGGGTTCTGCTGGATAAAGCGATTGGCGATTTCACCAATACGGGAATTGAAGCGGTAGGTGGTATCCAGATCGCTACGATCGCCTTCGCCAAAATAGTGATGAAACGCGGTGGTTAGCGAAAGCTGCGCGCCGCTAAAGCGGTAGATGGCTTGCCAGTCATCCCCTACGGCAAACAGAGAGGTATGTTTATTTTGCGCCCGTAACGCCGAAAGCAATGCTGCGCGTTGCGGTGAGATATCCTGGAATTCATCCACCAGAATATGTTTCCACGGGCTGACAAAGCGCCCCTTCTCAAGAATGATAATGGCCTGATGGATAAGGCCAGAGAAATCGACAGCATTTTCCGCCTTCAGAGCAGTTTTCCAGGCTTTTAGCATCGGAGCCATCAGTTTAACCCGCTTTGAAAACAGATCGCGGATCTCCTCCGGCGCACTTTCAATCATTTCAGCCTGCGATCCGCCGTGCATTCGCATCAGACTTACCCAGCGGTCAAGTCTCGAGCCCAGTCGACGCGCCAGTTTTTCATCCTGCCAGAAACTGCCCTCAGGCACCTCCCAGTTGAGTTCTTCCTCCAGCCACTGACGCCATCCTTTTGCCTGCGCCTTTTTCTCACTGCACTGCTGGCGCCATGTTTTGATAAACAAAGCCTGACGCGCCTGCGTGTCGTTCTCCAGTTTACTCACCGCAGGCACTTTTTTGCTGCCCTGCTGAATGATGTACAACGCCAGAGCATGGAAGGTTCTGGCCGTAATATCCCGGGTGTGCAGGCGTTCCTGGATACGCTCGTCCATCTCCTCGGCAGCTTTGCGGCCAAAAGCCAGAAGCAGAATTTGTTCAGCGACGGCTTCCCCGGTTGTCAGCAGCCAGCCCGCGCGCGCCACCAGCACCGATGTTTTACCGCTCCCGGCCCCTGCGAGCACCAGCAAGGACTGCTCACCGTTAACCACTGCACGTGCCTGGGCGGGATTGAGTGGTGAAGATTCAACCGTACTGAAAAAATCGGCGTATCGGGTGAGCATTGTGTCAGTCCAGGCCTGGTTATGGGCGAACCGGCTCTTATCCATATCGCTTAGCCAGGCCTGACACTGACGCCAGGCATCGCGGCAATTGTCGAACTCATCGAGACGCGTCACGGATACCGGCAGCGCGGAGAGCGCCTGCCTGATTTTTTGCTGTAACCCGGCGGTCTGCTGGCGGGTAAGCCATGTTTGCTGCGCGTTGCTTTGCGCGATATCATCCAGCACCTGCTGCAGTACCTGGGCGGCAATCACGCTCATGTCCTGGCTCCACTGTTGCCAGAGCGCATTCAGATGATGATGGAAACGCTGGGTCTCCACCCACTCGGTGCCGTGAAGACGCACGACTTTATCATCAGGCAGAACGAACTCTAGTTCCCCCCACACCAGCCCACGTTTGCAGTGGATAGCCAGAAGTTGATTAAACGGAATAAGGTATTCATGGCGTTCTCCGGAGACTTTCACCCCGGCATTGAGGAGAACAACCCTGTCATAGGGGTGTTGCGCCAGGCGTTTGCCTAATGAAGTTGCTTTAAGTTCCATGTCCCGCCAAATCCACGAAGAGATAATTTACCTGACAGTTTAACTGCCAGTTTTAAGGTGCTCCAGCCTAAAAAAACGTTACAATCATCAGGCGTTAATTTTATCGAAAGGAAGTGAGGATTTATGCGTACCGTTCTGAATGTGTTGAATTTTGTACTGGGGGGTTTTGCCACCACCCTTTCCTGGCTTTTTGCCACGCTGGTGAGCATCGTCCTGATTTTCACACTCCCTCTGACCCGCTCATGCTGGGAAATCACCAAACTCTCCTTCATCCCGTATGGAAATGAAGCCATCCACGTTGACGAGCTGAATCCCGAGAGCAAAAACGCGTTGATGAACACGGGCGGCACCCTGCTCAACATTCTGTGGCTGATATTCTTCGGCTGGTGGCTGTGCATCATGCATATTTTTGCGGGTATTGCCCAGTGCATCACGATTATTGGTATTCCGGTCGGGATCGCGAACTTTAAAATCGCCGCGATCGCCCTTTGGCCCGTCGGGCGCAGGGTTGTTCCGGTTGAAGTGGCTCAGGCAGCACGTGAAGCAAATGCTCGTCGTCGTTTTCAGTAAATAAGGACTGGCCGCGCTTATGCTAAGCCCACTGCTTCGCCGTTATACCTGGAACAGCACCTGGCTTTATAACGTCAGGATTTTTATCGCGCTTTGCGGCACGGTAGCTCTGCCGTGGTGGTTGAATGATGTCAAGCTCACCATTCCGCTCACGCTGGGGGTGGTTGCGGGGGCGCTGGCGGATCTGGACGATCGTCTGGCCGGACGTTTGCGTAACCTGGTGATTACGCTGGTCTGTTTTTTTATTGCGTCCGCTTCCGTTGAGTTGCTCTTTCCGTGGCCCTGGCTGTTTGCCCTGGGTCTTACGCTCTCAACCAGTGGCTTTATTTTGCTGGGCGGCCTTGGGCAGCGCTATGCCACCATCGCGTTTGGTGCATTGCTGATCGCCATTTACACCATGCTGGGCGTTTCCCTGTACGACCAGTGGTACCAGCAGCCGGTTCTGCTGTTGCTGGGCGCCATCTGGTATAACCTGCTGACGCTAACCGGTCATCTGATCTTCCCGGTACGCCCTCTGCAGGATAACCTTGCCCGCAGCTATGAACAGTTAGCTCACTATCTGGAGCTAAAATCCCGGCTTTTCGACCCGGATATCGAGGAAGAAAGCCAGGCCCCGCTCTACGATCTGGCTCTGGCAAACGGCCAACTGGTTGCCACCCTTAACCAGACCAAAGCGTCACTGCTTACCCGTCTGCGCGGCGATCGCGGCCAGCGTGGGACGCGAAGAACCTTACACTACTACTTTGCCGCCCAGGATATACATGAGCGTGCCAGCTCCTCGCATGTTCAGTATGCCGCCCTGCGAGAAAAGTTTCGCTACAGCGACGTGATGTTCCGCTTCCAGCGTCTGCTGTCCATGCAGTCCCAGGCATGCCAGCAGCTCGCACGCTCTATTCTGCTGCGCACGCCTTATCAACATGACCCCCGTTTTGAACGTGTGTTTAGCCATCTTGATGCAGCCATTGACCGCGTTCAGGCCAGCGGAACATCACCGGAACATATTAAAGCTCTGGGATATCTGCTGAATAACCTGCGGGCGATAGATGCTCAGCTGGCGACCATTGAGTCAGAACAGGCGATGGCGCTACCCGGTAGTGATGCGGAAAATCAGCTTGCGGATGACAGCGTCCACAGTTTTAGCGATATGTGGCTGCGGCTGAGCCGCAACTTTACGCCGGAGTCGGCTCTCTTTCGCCACGCGGTGAGAATGTCGCTGGTATTGTGCGTCGGTTATGCCTTTATCCAGATAACCGGGTTGCAACATGGCTACTGGATCCTGTTGACAAGCCTGTTCGTTTGCCAGCCGAACTACAATGCCACCCGACACCGCCTTGCGCTGCGTATTCTCGGCACGCTGGTCGGTGTCGCCATTGGACTGCCGGTCCTCTATTTCGTGCCGTCCGTTGAAGGCCAACTGATCCTGATCGTGATCACCGGTGTGTTGTTCTTCGCCTTTCGCAATGTGCAGTACGCCCATGCCACCATGTTCATCACGCTGCTGGTTCTGCTCTGCTTTAACCTGCTGGGTGAAGGGTTTGAAGTCGCCCTGCCCCGCGTGATTGACACCCTGATTGGCTGTGCGATCGCCTGGGCGGCTGTCAGCTTTATCTGGCCAGACTGGCGTTTCCGTAATTTGCCGCGCGTGTTAGACCGGGCTATGAATGCCAACTGCCGGTATCTTGATGCCATCCTTGAACAGTACCATCAGGGCCGCGATAACCGTCTGGCTTACCGGATCGCACGCCGGGATGCGCACAACAGCGATGCAGAACTGGCCTCGGTTGTCTCTAACATGTCAACGGAGCCTCGTGCCACCGCAGAAATTCGTGAGACGGCATTCCGCCTGCTCTGTCTGAATCATACCTTTACCAGCTATATTTCTACGCTGGGTGCCCACCGTGAGAAACTCACCAACCCGGGTATCCTCGCCTTGCTGGATGACGCAGTCTGTTATGTCGATGACGCACTTCATCACCGGCCAGCCGATGAACCGCGTGTTCAACAGGCTCTGGATGAACTGGCTCAACGCATTGCCCATCTTGATCCAGGAAACGACAGCAAAGCGCCACTGGTTCTTCAGCAAATTGGTCTGCTTATCGCTCTGCTGCCAGAAATTTGCCGACTGCAACAGCAAATCGCTACCTGGAGGAGTGATTCTCCTGTGGCTCAGGCAGCGCATTAAACCACTCCGTCAGCTCCCGGCGTATTCCCGCCGGGAGTGCCGCTTCATGAAGTCCCTCAATGGCACCTTCCAGCGCGAAAAGCACTTTAATACTGAGTGCTTTATTTCTTGCCCGCATCTTCAGCCAGCTCGCTTTCGCACCAAGCGTCCGAAGCGTTTCTTCATCGGTAATACCCGCTTCAAAAAGCAAGACTTCAAGCTGAAACGTCAGGTTTGGGAGATCCTTAAGCCGGTTTCGTTGATGACGCTGAGAGCGTTCTTTTCTCGCCGCTCTCAGTGCGAACGAGGAGAGCTGAAGCAGCCGCTCTCTGTCCTGCCACAATCCGTCATCCACGCGATAATAGTTCAGAAGCACTGGACGCCCCCGTTTCATGAGTGTCAAAAACGAGGCGGCATTCTTTACACAGTATTTCGCACTTTCCTCACAGGCGCGGAGGTAGAGTTCTCCCTCTGACACCATGGCAAAGACTGCATCATCCACTGCCAGGGTATAGCCTCCGAACAGTGCCCGATGTTGAATGTCCCCCAGCGGAGACAGATATTCCTGGGATTTATAGATCCGTTCATAAGATATCTTTTTCATGATATTTCCTTATAAATCAAAAATTAACAACGATGTTTCTTACTAGCGGATCCGTTAGCAGGAAAATAGGCAACTTATCGCTGTTGGGCAAGATGATTTTTCAAGGGGCATCAATATTGAATGAATTTTGCGAGTCGCTTTCCGAAAATGAGGTTGATCTTTATGCATACAGGGGTTACTGTATATTCATACAGTAACTACAGGGCTGGAATGAATATGCACACTTCAAGCTATGCAAATCGCTCAACCTTTATCACTTCTACCGCTGGCAACGTAGCGCAGAACACCGTCGGCAGTGTTTCGACAGGGCTTATCAGCGAAGTGGTTTATCGTGAGGATCAGCCTCTGTTAACTCAACTACTGCTGCTGCCGTTATTACAGCAGCTTGGCCAGCAGTCTCGCTGGCAGCTTTGGCTGACGCCGCAGCAAAAACTGAGCCGGGAATGGGTTCAGTCCGCTGGCCTTCCGCTGGCAAAGGTCATGCAAATTAATCAACTTTCTCCTTGCGATACTGTTGAGTCGATGATCCGGGCTTTACGCACCGGAAATTACAGTGTAGTGATTGGATGGTTACCAGAGGAATTGACGGAAGAGGAACACTTTCGTCTGACTGAAGCGGCTGAAGAAGGGAATGCGATCGGGTTTATAATGCGCCCGGTTCGTCCAGATTCTTACCGCAGAGGACAACTTTCTGGGCTAAAAATTCACTCAAATTTGTATCATTGAGTGAAATTAGGATTTTTCCTGGAATTTTTTTCGACCACAAGATGTGCTTTTAGTTCCCGACCACAAAATTGCGGCAAGGCTTGTCTGGTGCGGTTCTCCTTAATTTTATTGCACAAAATTCGCGCGAAAAATGTTAAATAATAGGTATACGGAACTTTTTTTTTCATATGCCTGACGGACTTCACACTTGTAAGTTTTCAGCTACGTTGTAGACTTTACATCGCCGGGGGGTGCTCGGCCTAAGCCGAAGATATCGGTAGATTTATATTTGACCACGCCCCCGGTGAAGGATTTAACCGTGATTCTCTTTTGAGACTATCATGGCGAATTTTGGATGATAACGAGGCGCAAAAAATGAAAAAGACAGCTATCGCGATTGCAGTGGCACTGGCTGGCTTCGCTACCGTAGCGCAGGCCGCTCCGAAAGATAATACCTGGTATGCAGGTGGTAAACTGGGTTGGTCTCAGTTCCACGACACCGGCTGGTACAACAGCAAACTGAACAACGATGGCCCGACTCACGAGAGCCAGCTTGGTGCAGGTGCGTTCGGTGGCTATCAGGTTAACCCGTATGTTGGTTTTGAAATGGGTTACGACTGGTTAGGTCGTATGCCATACAAAGGCGACACCGTAAACGGCGCTTTCAAAGCACAGGGCGTTCAGCTGACCGCTAAACTGGGTTACCCAGTAACTGACGATCTGGACGTGTACACCCGTCTGGGCGGCATGGTATGGCGCGCTGACTCCAGCAACAACCAGACTGGCAGCGACCATGACACCGGTGTTTCCCCAGTATTCGCTGGTGGCGTTGAGTGGGCTATGACCCGTGATATCGCTACCCGTCTGGAATACCAGTGGGTTAACAACATCGGCGACGCTGGCACCGTTGGTGTTCGTCCTGACAACGGCATGCTGAGCGTAGGTGTTTCCTACCGTTTCGGCCAGCAGGAAGAAGCAGCACCAGTTGTTGCTCCAGCGCCGGCTCCAGCTCCAGAAGTACAGACCAAGCACTTCACTCTGAAGTCTGACGTTCTGTTCAACTTCAACAAGGCAACTCTGAAACCAGAAGGCCAGCAGGCACTGGATCAGCTGTACTCTCAGCTGAGCAACCTGGATCCTAAAGACGGTTCTGTAGTGGTTCTGGGCTTCACCGACCGTATCGGTTCTGACGCTTACAACCAGAAACTGTCTGAGAAACGTGCTCAGTCTGTTGTTGATTACCTGATCTCTAAAGGTATCCCAGCTAACAAGATCTCCCCACGTGGTATGGGTGAATCTAACCCAGTTACTGGCAACACCTGTGACAACGTGAAAGCTCGCGCTGCACTGATCGACTGCCTGGCTCCAGATCGTCGCGTTGAGATCGAAGTTAAAGGCATCAAAGACGTTGTAACTCAGCCAGCGGCATAAGTTATCGTCTTATAAAAAAACCCCGCAATGCGGGGTTTTTTATTATCTGAAGAAAACAAAAGTCTATTTTTTGCCCAACAATGCCTGAAGGTCATTCTTCAGCGTCGACATCTGGTTAGCGTACTTCTCTTTATGCTCCGCATCCTCAATCAACTGCACAATCGTTTCCGACAGCGTTTTACCACGCCGTTGTGCCAGCCCCGCCAGGCGCTGCCAGACCACGAACTCAAGGTCGATTGATTTTTTGCGAGTATGCTGATGCTCCGCATTAAAATGTCGTTTGCGTCGCGCGCGGATAGTTTGCTTCATTCGGTTCAACAACGCAGGATTGATGTGCTTCTCAATCCAGCCGTTAACCTGTACCGGTTCATTTTCGAGTGTCAGCAAAATATCCACGGCTTCTTGCGCAGCGCTGGCTTCGATGTAGCAGGTGATCAACTCCCCTTCACGGTGCTTTTTGACCAGGTACTTCCATTTCCAGCCGCTTTCGAGATTTTCCAGTTGTTGATATTTCATTGCGATCTCAGTGTTACCACGTAACTCTGTTCAGAATATCAGTTTTTTAGCAATCTGCTGAAAAGAAATCATATATGTGAGTGAATGCAGGCAATCCCCCTGTCGAAATCCCCAATCCTGCTTGGGTAGTCCCCCTCGCTTACGGTATACTCCACGCTTTTACATCTGACTAAAAAACATCAACTTTGACCATTACGAAACTTGCATGGCGTGACCTTGTTCCGGATACCGAGAGCTATCAGGAACTGTTTGCACAGCCAGATCTCGCAAAAGAACACGAATTCATCCTTAGCGATACGCAACCACGTTTGCATTATGCGCTGGAGCAGGTGTTAAGCCCATGGGCAACGGCGCCTTTCATGTTGCTTAAAGCCCCGGAAGAAGCGGAGTACCTGACGCTTGTCGGGGACGCCATGCGCCAGTTGCAGCCGGAAACGAATGCCCTCTTTGGCGGCGAATATCGTATCGCGGGACATGATGTCACTTTCGAACCGGCAGTTCAGACGGATGGCCGTTTTGCCGCTAAAGGCGAAGTGATTACCGCTAACTGGGTCGAGGCGGAACAACTCTTTGGTTGTCTGCGCCAGTTTAATGGTGAACTTTCGCTGCAACCGGGGTTGGTGCATCGCGCCAATGGCGGTGTACTTATCATCTCACTGCGTACCCTACTCTCGCAGCCGCTGTTGTGGATGCGTCTGAAAACGATTGTGAACCAGCAACGTTTTGACTGGGTCGGCTACGATGAGTCCCGTCCTCTGCCTGTCTCTGTTCCCTCTATGCCTCTGTCGTTGACCGTCGTGCTGACGGGTGACCGCGAATCTCTGGCAGACTTCCAGGAGATGGAACCGGAACTGGCTGAGCAGGCGGTCTACAGCGAGTACGAAGACAACATCCAGATTGCCGATGCCGACGATATGGCGCAGTGGTGCCAGTGGGTAATGGCTGTAGCTGAACGCTTTTCGCTGCCAACACCTGCGGCTGACGCGTGGCCAGGCTTGATTCGCGAAGCGGTGCGCTATACCGGTGACCAGGAAACGCTGCCCCTCTGTCCGCTCTGGATCGGCAAACAGCTGCGTGAAGTGGGGGTGATCAGCGGTAACGGTGCGTTCACCGGAGAACAGCTCACACAGATGCTGGCTCAGCGTGAGTGGCGAGAAGGCTATCTTGCTGACCGTATGCAGGATGAAATTCTGCTGGAACAAATTCTGGTCGAGACAGAAGGCGAACGCGTCGGACAGATTAACGCCCTGTCGGTGATTGAATTTCCGGGCCATCCTCGCGCAATCGGCGAACCGTCCCGTATCAGCTGCGTTGTCCATATTGGCGATGGTGAGTTCACCGATATCGAACGGAAAGCCGAGCTGGGCGGAAACATTCACGCGAAAGGCATGATGATCATGCAGGCGTTTTTGATGTCAGAGCTGCAGCTCGAGCAACAGATCCCCTTCTCCGCCTCGCTGACGTTTGAGCAGTCCTACAGCGAAGTCGATGGTGATAGCGCCTCTATGGCAGAACTGTGCGCCCTAATCAGCGCCCTGGCCGAAGTGCCCATCAATCAGAACATCGCGATCACCGGCTCGGTGGACCAATTCGGTCGTGCCCAGCCAGTGGGAGGCCTCAATGAAAAAATTGAAGGCTTCTTCTCTATCTGTCAGCAGCGCGGTTTAAATGGCAAACAGGGTGTGATTATTCCTGCTCCCAATGCACGCCATTTGAGCCTCAGTCAGGATATTCTGGATGCGGTGGAGCAAGAGCAATTCGCCATCTGGGCCATCGAAGGGATTGAGGATGCACTACCCTTACTGACAAACCTGATATGGGATGGCGAAGGGCAAACCAACCTGATGCAGACTATTCAGGAGCGTATTGCTCAGGCGACACAGCAGGATGCTCGTCATCGTTATCCATGGCCGTTACGCTGGTTAGGCTGGTTTGGTTCGAACTGATCGGACTTGTTCAGCGTACACGTGTTAGCTATCCTGCGTCCTTCACTAAAATAAGGCTTACTGAGAACATGGTAGATAAACGCGAATCCTATACAAAAGAAGATCTTCTTGCCTCTGGTCGCGGTGAACTGTTTGGTGCGAAAGGCCCACAGTTACCGGCCCCGAACATGCTGATGATGGACCGTGTCGTGAAAATGACCGAAACCGGCGGCAACTTCGATAAGGGTTACGTAGAAGCAGAACTCGATATCAACCCGGATCAGTGGTTCTTCGGTTGCCACTTTATTGGCGATCCGGTAATGCCTGGCTGTCTGGGCCTGGATGCAATGTGGCAGCTGGTTGGCTTCTATCTGGGCTGGCTGGGTGGCGAAGGTAAAGGCCGTGCACTGGGTGTTGGCGAAGTGAAATTCACCGGTCAGGTTCTGCCTACTGCGAAGAAAGTGACCTATCGTATTCACTTCAAACGCATTGTTAACCGTCGCCTGATTATGGGCCTGGCGGATGGCGAAGTGCTGGTCGATGGTCGCCTGATCTATAGCGCGAGCGACCTGAAAGTGGGTCTGTTCCAGGACACTTCCGCGTTCTGATATTGCTTTTCGCAATCTCAAAAAGGCGAAACCTCCGCATTGCGGAGGTTTCTTTTTTTAAAGAGACGTTATCAGGCTATGAGTGCCCTGTCGCCGATGGCTTCTCGCCAGCCTCCAAGCCATTGTGACCTTTGGTTTATCGTCTGATAAGGACACATTTCTTTAGAACGTCCAGCGATGCCGGCCTGATAACCACGTTGATGAGCCCGTTCCAGGCGATCTCGTTTCTGTCTCTTCATGCCTCGTTTCCCTCATTCTTTTGTCTGGTGGAAAGAAAACAGTGTCTGCACAAATGCACAGGCACAGATAACGAATACCCCGAATTAGTCGCAGCGTCAATGTTCAAAATTCATACGGGTGTCATATTTGTGAGCTAGCTGGAAGATCATTTGTACAAAAATTGTGACCCGGCACAAGTAACAACCTGAAGTGAAAACGAAAAAAAAACCGCAATCAGTGGCAGACCGATTGCGGTTTTTGACGATGAATTTTACTTATGGCAGCCGGGAAATTTCCCTGGCGATACTGGCCGACTCCTGTGCCCAACCCTGAGCCAGGACTTTCACCATTTCGTCATAGCCATCTTTCTGCTGCTTCAGCTCCAGATGGAAAGGACGCTTAATCAGCTGCCCCTGATGATTCAGCAGCCACTCACCGCTGATCACCACCGCACCGTCATAACGGCCGTGGAAGCCTGTTACGGTGACGTTCAGCGTATCTTGATCGTTACCAAGCGGCTGCGAAGCGACAACCCAGCCCGGAAGCTGGCTTCCCAGATTGGCCACCAGCGTGTTGCGCAGTTGCTGATCCAGCGGGCTGGCCCACAGGTTGTTTGTCGCAATCACGTATTTCACATCGCTGGTCTGATAGACCACACCGTTACCTGCCAGATAATCTGGCACGGCAACCTGCTCAACCCAGAGCTGACGATTTCCCTGGCTGGCCGTACTTTGCCCGCTATTCTGCGTACTAACAGGCAACTGGTAGTAGCTTTTATTCTCTACACCTGAACTGCACGCCGTTAATAGCAGAGCGCCAACCATCAATAGCCACTTATTCATTCTTTTGCCCTCTTAGGCTCAGGATCCTTTTTATCTTTCGCTTCGAACACCAGCGCGTTGCTCTTCTCGTTGAGCGTCTTCAGAACAGGCTGCAGTTCACGTAAGACCTGATCAAGGCGCTGCATATCTGCCACCATCTTGTTATAGGCCGCTGAACCCGGCTGGAAGCCCTGCATACTGCGGTTCAGCTCACGCAACGTTTTCTGCATATCCTGCGGCAGTTGCTGCATGCTCTGGCTCGCTGTGATCTTGTTGATGTTATCCAGCGTGGTTTGCAGACGGCGCATCGTTGCCTGGCTCTCGCTCAGAGAGTTTGTCGCGGCTTCAATCATCGGATTCAGTGGCAGATTGTTAATCTTATCCAGCGTTTCCATCAGGCGCTGCTGGATCTGCGCCAGGCCGCTGCTCACCGTTGGGATAATCTTGTAGCCACCGAATTCACGGATACCGGTAATCGGCGGAGCTTTCGGGTAGAAGTCCATATCCACATACAGAGCACCTGTCACCAGGTTACCGGTTTTCAGCGACCCGCGCAGACCGCGTTCCATCAGTTGAGAGATGTGCGTGCCAATATCCTGATTTTCGCCAATCTGATTGACCAGACGCTCTGGCTCAATGCGGATCAGCACCGGGATGCGGTAATCATCATCCAGCACCTGCTGAAGTCCCGGAACGAAGAACGGAACCTGCCCAACCGTACCAAGACGGATGCCGCGAAACTCAACCGGTGCCCCCGGCTGCAGGCCACGAACGGAGTCTTTAAAGAACATCAGGAAGTCAACATGATCGGTATAGAGCGCATCCTGAATGCTTTTTTGATCGTCAAAGAGACGGAAAGCGGTGTTCTCTGCAACTGGCTGCCCCAAATCCAGGCCTTCCGGCACGTCAAAACTCACGCCGCCACCAAACAGGGTGGTCAGCGAGCCCATTTCAACGCGCATGCCTGCCGATGTCAGATCCACCGCGATCCCACTGTCTTTCCAGAAACGGACGTTGCTGGTGACCAGTCGATCGTTTGGTGCATTGATGAAGAGTTGATAGCTGATCGCGCGTTTCTGCGGATCAAACGTGCTTTTCTCAACCGAGCCGACGCGGTAGCCACGGAACAGGACCGGATCACCCGCCGTGAGCTGACCTGCTTTTTTGCTGTCGAGGATCACGCGGATACCCTTGGCATCAGGCGGTGCAAGCGGCGGTGAATCCAGAAGCTGGTATTTGGCTGGCGGGTTACCCTTAGCGCCAGGTTGCAGCTCAATGTAGGCACCCGAAAGCAGCGTCCCTAAGCCACTGATCCCCTCACGTCCCACCTGAGGCTTAACCACCCAGAACACGGAATCGCCATGCAGCAGTTTTTCCATGCCAGCATTGAGGCGCGCCTTGATTTCTACATGCGTTAAATCATCGGTCAGGGTTGCGCTTTCAACTACACCCACATCCACGCTGCGGCTCTTGATGGTCGTTTTACCGCCCTCAATCCCCTCGGCATTGGTGGTAATCAGCGTCACTTCCGGCCCCTGATGGCTGTAGTGATAAAACAGGATCCATGCCCCGATCAGCGCCGTCACGATGGGGAAAATCCACACCGGTGACCAGTTCTTGACCTTCTGCACTTTCGCCTCTCCACTCTTATTTTCCATGCTCTTACTCTTCCTCATGGCTTGATTCAGGCTCACGATCCCACGATAAACGAGGGTCGAAGGTCATGGCCGCAAACATAGTCATAATCACGACCAGTGCAAACATTAATGCCCCCATCGCGGGATAAATACTCATCAATCCGCCCATCCGCACCAGTGCAGAGAGAACGGCAATAACAAACACGTCAATCATTGACCAGCGTCCGACAAACTCGACCACTTCATAAATCAGGTGCATGCGTTCGCTGTCGCGTTTACCGTGACCTTTCGCATCCCAACAGAGCCAGGCGATCGCGATCATTTTCAGGGTTGGCACCATAATACTGGCGATAAAGATCACACCGGCAACCGGATACGAACCTTCACCCCACAGCAATATCACCCCGGCCAGGATCGTCGAGGGCATTTTGTCGCCCAGCAGATCGGTGATCATAATCGGCAAGATATTGGCTGGCAGATACAGCATGACAGAGGTCACCAGTAGTGCCATCGTCCACTGCAGGCTGTTTTTACGCCGCACGTGCCCTTTGGTTTCGCAGCGCGGACAAACGTCGAGATCGGCGGGCAGCACGGCGGTACAGCACGGACACGAGCGTAGCCCCTGACGAATACCGGGCACCCCGACCTTCACCGTCTGCGCAAGCGTCGGCGCTGGCGCGATATCGTCCCACGCCCAGCGCCTGTCCACACACTGGAAGGCGCGCAGCTGCAGGACGCAGTACAGACACCAGGGGATAAAGCTGCTGCCAATCCCCACGTCGCCATACGCCATCAGCTTCACGAAACTGACCAGAATCCCCGCCAGAAAGATCTCGGCCATTCCCCAGCTTTTAAGCTGAAAAAGGATACGCGCGAGTTTGATTTTCAGTGACGACGGCATCCTGACGCGGTTCACCAGCAGCAGGATAACGACCAGGCAAAAAGCCGGGACTATCTGGACGAAGAGCAGAAAAAAGGTGCCGAGGCTGGCGTAATCTTCTGAGAACATCACGCCCGGGATTTCGAGCAAATCGACCTGGCTGGTAATTCCACCCACCTTCATATAGATGAACGGGAAGAGATTGGAGAGCAGCAGCATGAATAATGCTGCCAGAGCGTAAGCAGTGGGACGCTGCCGCGGCGCGTCCCACTCGGTTGTCAACGTCGCGCCGCAACGTGGACACAGCGCTTTATGTCCGTGACCAAGCTCTGGCAACGCCACGAGCATGTCGCATTGCGAGCATAATATATGCCTGTCGGCATGGTGCTGGTCACACATATGTTATCCCTGTTTATGCGCCGTTTTTCAGAGACTCAAGGTACTCCCAGCGCTCAAATGCTTCTTCCAGGGCCTTTTCAGCCGCGGACAGTTCAGCCAGTATTTTCTGAGTATAGTCGTGCGATTGGGTAAAGAATGTCGCATCAGCAACCTGAGCTTGTAGATCTTCAAGCGTGGCCTCCAGCTCTTCCAGACGCTGAGGTAGCCCCTCCAGTTCGCGCTGCAGGTTATAGCTTAGTTTAGCCGAGCTTTTCTTGACAGTTTCTGCTTTTGTTACAGCAGGTTCAGAACTTATTTTGGACTTTGACTGTTTCTGCGCCAGAGACTGCGACTGCTGCCCTTTTGCATCGTGATAACCGCCGACATACTGACCAATTCGCCCTTCACCTTCGAAGATCCAGCACTCGGTCACGGTGTTATCCACGAATTGACGATCGTGGCTAACCAGCATCACCGTCCCCTGATAACCGTCGATCAGTTCCTCCAGCAATTCCAGGGTTTCGACATCCAGGTCGTTCGTAGGTTCATCGAGAATCAACAGGTTACTTGGCTTCAGGAACAGACGTGCCAGCAGAAGACGATTGCGCTCACCGCCTGACAGCGCGCGTACCGGCGTCATTGCACGTTTCGGATGGAACAGGAAGTCCTGCAGGTAGCCCAGCACATGGCGCGGCTTGCCGTTTACCATCACCTCTTGCTTACCTTCAGCGAGGTTATCCATCACCGTTCTGTCCGGATCCAGCTCTGCGCGGTGCTGATCGAAGTAGGCCACTTCAAGCTTGGTGCCGCAGTGGATACGACCGCTGTCAGCCTGCAATTGACCCAGCATCAGTTTCAACAGCGTGGTTTTGCCGCAACCGTTCGGACCAATCAGTGCAATTTTGTCCCCACGCTGAACCTGTGCCGAGAAGTCTTTCACCAGCACTTTACCGTCGACCTGATAGTTAACGTTTTCCATTTCGAAGACAATCTTGCCGGAACGGGACGCCTCTTCCACCTGCATTTTGGCGCTGCCCATCACTTCGCGGCGCTCGCTACGCTCACGGCGCATCGCCTTCAGCGCACGAACGCGACCTTCGTTACGTGTACGACGGGCTTTGATGCCCTGACGGATCCAGACTTCTTCCTGTGCCAGCTTGCGGTCAAACTCCGCATTCTGCAGCTCTTCCACGCGCAGGTTTTCTTCTTTTTCCAGCAGATAGGTATCGTAATCGCCAGGATAGGTAACCAGCTTGCCACGATCGAGATCGACAATGCGCGTCGCCATATTGCGAATAAACGAACGGTCGTGAGAGATAAAGATGATGGTGCCGCTGAAGGTTTTCAGGAACCCTTCCAGCCAGTCAATCGCTTCGATATCCAGGTGGTTCGTCGGTTCGTCCAGCAGCAGCACCTTCGGTCCGCTGACCAGCGCACGACCCAGTGCCGCTTTACGCAGCCAGCCGCCGGAGAGCGCTGACAGCTCCATATCGGCTTCCAGACCGAGCTGTGCCAGCACTTCATTAATACGGTTTTCCAGCTGCCACAGACCGTGGTGATCGAGCATCTCCTGCACTTTCGCCAGTTCGTTGAGATTCTTATCGCTCGGGTCAGTCATCACCAGATGTGAAATCTCGTGATAACGCTTCAGGTATTCAGCCTGCTCAGAAATACCTTCAGCCACGAAATCGTAAACGCTGCCGGTCACATGACGCGGCGGGTCCTGCTGCAGGCGAGAAACGATAAGATCCTGCTCGTAAACAATACGCCCGTCATCCAGACCCTGTTCACGGTTGAGGATTTTCATCAACGTGGATTTGCCCGCGCCATTACGGCCCACCAGACAGACACGCTCGTTATCTTCGATGTGCAGTTCTGCATTATCGAGAAGCGGTGAGTCGCTGAAAGAGAGCCACGCGCCGTGCATACTAATTAAAGACATTTATTTTTCCTTTCAGGCCGCGGTAATCAACCAGCAGTTATGGATTTGACGGTTACGGGCGAAATCCTGAGACAGCGTTTTTTGGCTGATTTCTTGTGCTTTTAGCCCCAGGGCTGCTAAGCCGTCATGATCCATACGGAAGCCGCGTTTGTTGTTCGAAAACATAATCGTGCCACCTCTACGCAGCAGGCGCTTCAGGTCGGTCATCAGGCGCAGGTGATCGCGCTGCACATCAAAGCTATCTTCCATACGCTTGGAGTTAGAGAAGGTCGGCGGATCGATAAAGATCAGATCGAACTGCTCGTCGGTATCACGCAGCCAACCCAGCACGTCGGCCTGCATCAGGCGATGCTGACGCCCAGTTAAACCGTTAAGGCGCAGGTTGCGCTCCGCCCACTCCAGATAGGTGCGGGACATATCCACCGTGGTGGTGCTCCGCGCGCCGCCCAGACCCGCATGCACGCTGGCGCTGCCGGTATAGGAGAACAGGTTGAGGAAATCTTTGCCCTTGCTCATCTGTCCGAGCATGCGGCGGGCGATACGGTGGTCAAGGAACAGACCGGTATCAAGGTAGTCAGTCAGGTTAACCCACAGACGAGCGTTGTACTCGCCCACTTCAATGAAGTCGCCCTTTTCACCCATTTTCTGATACTGGTTTTTGCCTTTCTGACGTTCGCGGGTTTTCAGCACCAGCTTGTTTGGCGCAATACCCAGCACGGCGATGGTTGCCGCAATGACGTCCAGCATACGCTGACGCGCTTTTTGCGCATCAATGGTTTTCGGTGGCGCGTATTCCTGAATCACCACCCAGTCCGCATAGCGGTCTACCGCCACGTTGTATTCCGGCAGATCAGCATCGTACAGGCGGTAGCATTCAATACCTTCCTGCTTCGCCCATTTCTCGAATTTCTTCAGATTCTTGCGCAGACGGTTGGCGTAATCTTCCGCCACGCCCGACGGTTTGCTGTCCGCCGCTTTCTCAGCCAGATGGTAGTTCTTCTGCACGCAGTCCAGAGGACCGTTTTTCGCCTTAAACTGGCGATCGGCACGCAGCTGCAGGCAACTCAGCAATTCAGGTGAAGCACTGAACAGGGAGAGATTCCAGCCGCCAAAGTAATCTTTCATATTGCGGCCCAACAGGCTGTGCAGGGCAATCAGCGCCGGTTCGCTGTCCAGACGCTCACCGTATGGCGGGTTACTGATAACGGTACCGTACGGACCTTTTGGCAACGGGTTGGTCAGGTTCGCCACGTCTTTCACCTCGAAGGTGACCAGCTCGCCGATACCGGCGCGACGGGCGTTGCTGCGGGCACGTTCAATGACGCGCGGGTCGCTGTCCGAACCATAGAAATGGGAGGTATATTCCGCCAGGCCCTTACGCGCACGGGTCTGCGCATCATCTTTGACCTCTTTCCACAGTGCTTCATCGTGCTGTGCCCAGCCCTTGAAGCCCCAGTGACCACGGTGCAGGCCCGGGGCACGGTCGGTGGCCAGCATGGCAGCTTCAATCAGCAATGTACCAGAACCACACATCGGGTCCAGCAGCGGGGTACCCGGCAGCCAGCCGGAGCGCATCACAATGGCTGCAGCAAGGGTTTCTTTGATTGGTGCCATACCGGTACGATCGCGGTAGCCGCGCAGGTGGAGGCCTGCGCCGCTCAGATCCAGAGAGATGCTCGCGGTGTCGCCGTTCAGCCAGACGTTAATACGCAGATCCGGATTTTCGCGATCGACGTTTGGACGTTCCTTATTTTTACGGGTGAAGCAGTCAACAATGGCGTCTTTAACGCGCAGGGCACCGTACTGGCTGTTGCGGATCTCATCATTCACGCCGTTGAAATGCACCGCAAAGGTGGCATTCGGAGTGAAGATCTCTGTCCAGTCGATCATCTGTACGCCGGTATAGAGGTCAAGGTCGCTATAGACCTTGCACTCTTTCATCGGCAGCATGATGCGCGACGCCAGACGGCTCCACATCAGGCTCTGGTAAATAAGCCGCGTGTCGCCCTCAAAATGGACACCACCCTGAACTACCTGGCACTCTTGCGCACCCAGGGCTTCCAGTTCAGTTTTTAACAGCTCTTCCAGCCCACGGGCCGTACTGGCAAACAGAGAATTCATATCGTCACTTTTACTCTTAGAAAATTGTCGCGCATTATAGCTAATATGGCGTGTATGTCATAAAGTTGAAGGCTTATTTTCATTCGAGGGAGTGTGCAGTGGCGACGTTATCCAGGCTTTTTATTCATCCGGTGAAATCCATGCGCGGCATCGGCATTTCTCACGCACTTGCCGACATGAGCGGATTTGCCTTCGATCGTATCTTTATGATCACCGAGCCTGACGGTACGTTCATTACTGCACGCCAGTTCCCGCAGATGGTTCGCTTTATCCCTTCCCCCCTTCATGACGGTTTGCATCTTACCGCGCCGGATGGTTCCTGCGTGGTGATCCGCTTTGCTGATTTTGCGCCTGTGGATGCGCCAACAGAAGTGTGGGGCAATCATTTTACCGCGCGTATTGCCACTGACGAGATTAACCGCTGGCTTAGCGGCTTCTTCTCCCGCGATGTGCAGTTACGTTGGGTAGGCCCGTCGCTGACGCGCCGCGTGAAGCGTCATGAAGCAGTTCCGCTCTCATTTGCGGATGGGTTTCCTTTCCTGCTGACCAGTGAAGCCTCCCTGCGCGACCTGCAGCACCGTTGTAAAGCCAGCGTTCAGATGGAGCAGTTTCGCCCCAATCTGGTGGTAACCGGTACAAAAGCCTGGGAAGAAGACACCTGGAAAGTGATTCGCATCGGCAGTGTGATTTTCGATGTCGCGAAGCCATGCAGTCGTTGTATCTTCACCACCGTAAGCCCTGAGAAAGGCCAGAAGCACCCTTCCGGTGAGCCGCTGAAAACCCTGCAATCCTTCCGCACTGCACAGGACAATGGCGACGTGGATTTTGGCCTGAACCTGATCCCCCGTTCCAGCGGCGTGATCCGTGTCGGTGACGAGGTAGAAATTCTTGCCCGTGGACCCGCAAGAGTTTATGGCTCCGGTCAGGAAGACGAGTTTGTCGAGGTCGAGACGCAGGTCAGTTCATCAGTGGATATTCACTGGCAGGGCAACATCATCCGGGGAAATAATCAGCAGGTTTTACTTGAACAGCTGGAACAAGCAGGGATCCGCATACCGTATTCCTGCCGCGCGGGGATCTGTGGCTGCTGTCGAATCAAGCTGGTTGAGGGTGAAGTCAGTGCGCTGAAAAAATCCGCAATAGCCGACGACGGGACAATTCTGTGCTGTAGCTGCATCCCGACAACTTCAGTACAACTGGAAGCTTAAACAGCCTGTTCCAGGCTGAAAGAATCCACTCGAAGTTGGGGTTTCAGCCTGTCGTTCATGACCTTGATGGCATCCCCAAGTTGCATCGTCCGCCCGGCAATTGTCACGCCGGGCTGAGCCAGCAGACAGAGCGCGGCATTTTCGCCCGGCTCAACCACCAGCAGACTCACCTCTTCGGCGCTATCACTCAGGTTGACGCTGGCCGCGTCGCCCGTTGCTGGCGTCCAGCTCATACCATGCGGCAGGAAATGCCAGCTTTTTGGCATTTGTGGTTTCAGGAAACGGATAGCCACCAGCGCATTTAATACCAGTTCGGCACGCTGCTCTTTAGAGAGCACCAGATCGCGACATTTTTCTTCAAAGGAGAAATAAAGCGCAGCATCGTCAACACAGAATCCTGACGGAGAAAAAGCGTCCGGGGTTAACATTCGGCGGGCAAAACGAGAACGAAACAACATACCATTGGCTAAATCGAGCATCATACGGTCATGCTCGTCGCAAAAATACCAGCGCCAGTTATCGTCAGGTTTAATTCGCATGTTTCTCTCCCGTCCCAAACGTCCTGTACTAAAAATGTCCTGCTCGTCGCTTCGTTTTTAACACCATTTAATAAAAGACTATAATGTCTAAATAAGCAACAATGACGGAATATAAAACAACCAGGGCCGGAAATAAAGCCCTGGTTGTCTGATTAAGAGAAAAGATTAGATATGAGTGACGATTTCTTTAATCAGCGGTGGTCCTTTAAAAATAAAGCCGGAATAGATTTGCACCAGTGACGCACCTGCTGCCATCTTCTCGCGTGCAGCAATCACAGAGTCGATACCACCGACGCCGATAATCGGTAAACGACCTTTTAATTCCGCTGACAATGCACGAATAATTTCGGTGCTTTTTAATTGTACCGGACGTCCACTTAACCCACCCGCTTCGTCACAGTTTTTCATTCCCTGAACCAGGGAGCGATCGAGTGTGGTATTGGTCGCAATCACACCATCAATATTATGGCGAACTAAACTGTCGGCAACCTGGATCAATTCTTCGACGGAAAGATCCGGAGCGATCTTAACCGCGACGGGAACATATTTATGGTGGATCGACTGCAGCTCATTTTGTTTATTTTTAATGGCACTCAGAAGATCGTCCAGCGCTTCACCATATTGCAAAGAACGCAGACCCGGGGTATTGGGCGAGGAAATATTCACCGCAATATAACCAGCATAGGCGTAGACTTTTTCCATACAAATCAGATAGTCATCTTTACCCTGCTCTACCGGCGTGTCTTTATTTTTGCCAATATTGATACCTAATACGCCATCAAAATGGGCTTTTTTTACATTCTCAACGAGGTGATCGACACCGAGGTTATTAAAGCCCATGCGGTTGATCAAGCCTTCAGCTTCGACCAGACGGAACAGACGCGGCTTGTCATTTCCCGGTTGTGGGCGCGGCGTGACGGTACCGATTTCGATAGAGCCAAAGCCCATCGCGCCCAGGGCATCAATGCACTCGCCATTTTTGTCCAGACCTGCCGCAAGACCCAGCGGGTTTTTAAAGGTCAATCCCATGCATTGCACAGGTTTTTCCGGCACATTTTGACGCACCAGAGCGACCAGCGGCGTTCCTGTAATACGACGTAATTGCTGGAATGTAAATTCATGAGCGCGCTCAGGGTCGAGCTGGAAAAGGGCTTTACGAACGAAGGGGTAGTACATGAACTCTCCTGGATTCCCGGTGTGCAAACCGGGAGGGGATTATGGGCGATCCGACGCCGAAAGGGAATTGACCTGCGGCAAAAAATCAGCGTAAAACGCAATCGTTTACCTCCCGGCTCATTTCTTATTCACTTTTTCGCATTTAAATTGCAGATAAATCATTTAGTGGAATAACCGCTCAGTGTCACACTCCTGAAAATTGTTATGAATGTTAGATAAAAGCAAACAATTGGTTATAAGGAGAACGTATGCGCGTCATTACTCTGGCCGGAAGTCCACGATTCCCTTCACGCTCCAGCGCCCTGCTGGAATATGCCCGTGAAAAACTTAATGCCCTGGATGTGGAAGTGTGCCACTGGAACCTGCATAACTTCGAACCTGAAGATTTGCTCTATGCCCGTTTTGACAGCCCGGCGCTTCACACCCTGACGGAGCAGCTTAAAGGCGCTGATGGGTTAATCGTGGCGACCCCCATTTATAAAGCCTCTTTTTCCGGGGCACTGAAAACCCTGCTCGACCTGCTCCCTGAACGTGCGCTGGATGGCAAAGTGGTGCTGCCTCTGGCAACTGGCGGTACGGTGGCGCATTTACTGGCGGTGGATTATGCCCTGAAGCCGGTGCTGAACGCACTGAAAGCACAGGAGATCCTCCACGGTGTGTTCGCGGACGACTCCCAGGTCATCGACTATCAACATAAACCGCACTTTACACCGAATCTGCAAACCCGCCTCGATAACGCCCTGGAAACCTTCTGGCATGCCCTGCATCGCAGGGATATCCAGGCACCTGCTTTTGGTCATCCGCAAGGAGTTGCACATGTTTAAAACCTTAACCCATATTGGACTAGCCGGACTGATGGCGCTGACGTCGCTGGCCCATGCCGGACAAACGGCACCTGAAAGCTTACGCATTGGCTACCAGAAAGGCAGCGTCAGCATGGTGCTGGCAAAAAGCCACCAGCTTCTGGAAAAACGCTTCCCGGACACAAAATTCTCCTGGGTTGAGTTCCCGGCTGGTCCTCAGATGCTGGAAGCGCTGAACGTGGGCAGTATTGATCTGGGCAGTACAGGCGATATCCCGCCGATATTCGCCCAGGCCGCGGGAGCAGACCTGCTCTATGTAGGTGTTGAACCGCCCAAACCGAAGGCCGAAGTGATTCTGGTACCTGAAAATAGCGACATTAAAAACGTCGCCGACCTTAAAGGGCATAAAGTTGCTTTCCAGAAAGGCTCCAGCTCACACAACCTGCTGCTGCGTGCTCTGCAAGAGGCCGGACTCAAGTTTACCGACATTCAGCCCGTTTACCTGACGCCTGCCGACGCGCGCGCCGCGTTCCAGCAGAAGAACGTTGATGCCTGGGCCATCTGGGATCCGTACTATTCCGCCGCATTACTGCAGGGCGGTGTACGGGTGCTAAAAGATGGCACCACGCTTAAACAGACCGGCTCGTTCTATCTGGCTGCTCGCCCTTATGCGGAAAAGAACGGCGCCTTTGTGCAAGAGGTTCTTGATACCTTTACTCAGGCGGATGCACTGACTCAAAGCCAGCGTCAGGAGAGCATTACCCTGCTGGCGAAAACCATGGGCTTACCTGAGCCGGTGATCGCGAGCTATCTCAACCACCGTCCACCGACCACCATCACGCCCGTAGACGCGCACGTCGCCGCACTTCAGCAACAAACGGCTGACCTCTTCTATCAAAACCACCTGGTGCCAAAACAGGTCACTATTCGCGAACGTATCTGGCAGCCTGCCGGTAAAGAAGGAACAAAATCATGAGTCTGAATCTTTTCTGGTTTTTACCCACCCATGGTGATGGCCACTATCTTGGTACGGAAGAGGGGTCACGCCCGGTTGACCATGGCTACCTGCAGCAGATTGCACAGGCAGCGGACAGAATTGGTTTCACTGGCGTACTGATCCCGACCGGACGCTCGTGTGAAGATGCCTGGCTGGTCGCCGCGTCGATGATCCCGGTCACCCAGCGTCTGAAGTTTCTGGTGGCCTTGCGTCCGAGCGTGGTCTCCCCCACCGTGGCGGCGCGTCAGGCGGCAACCCTGGACAGACTGTCCAACGGCCGCGCCCTGTTTAACCTTGTTACGGGCAGCGATCCGCAGGAGCTGGCGGGCGACGGCGTGTTCCTCGATCACACTGAGCGCTATGAAGCCTCCGCCGAATTCACCCGCGTCTGGCGACGTCTGCTGGAAGGTGAAACCGTGACGTTCGAAGGTAAACATATTCACGTTCGCGACGCGAAACTCTACTTCCCTCCGGTCCAACAGCCACGCCCTCCTCTCTATTTTGGCGGGTCATCGGACGTGGCGCAGGACCTGGCGGCAGAGCAGGTTGATCTCTATCTGACCTGGGGCGAGCCGCCAGAGTTGGTGAAAGAAAAAATAGCCCAGGTACGCGCTAAAGCGGCCGCCCATGGCCGTAAGGTACGCTTCGGTATCCGCCTGCATGTGATTGTGCGTGAGACCAACGAAGAAGCCTGGCAGGCGGCCGATCGTCTCATCTCCCATCTGGATGATGCCACCATCGCCAAAGCACAGGCCGCGTTTGCCAAAACCGATTCCGTCGGGCAGCACCGGATGGCGTCCCTGCACAACGGCAAGCGCGAGAACCTGGAGATCAGCCCAAACCTGTGGGCGGGTGTCGGTCTGGTTCGCGGTGGCGCGGGCACGGCGCTGGTTGGCGACGGTGCGACCGTGGCAGCCCGTATTAATGAATACGCTGACCTGGGCATCGACAGCTTTATTCTCTCCGGTTATCCGCATCTCGAAGAGGCGTACAAAGTGGGTGAGCTGTTATTCCCGCATCTGGATGTTGCCATCCCGGAAATTCCTCAGCCACAACCGCTCCAGCTTCAGGGCGAAGCCGTGGCGAACGAATTTATTCCACGAAAAGCCGCACAAAGCTAAGGAGTGACCATGTCTGCCATCTCACAAAAATGGCTCCTGCGCGCCGCGCCGTGGTTTTTGCCCGTCGGTATCGTGGCCGTCTGGCAGCTCGCGTCGTCCACCGGCTGGCTGTCGAGCCGCATTCTGCCCGCACCTATGGGCGTCGTAGAAGCGTTCTGGTCGCTGAGCGTCAGCGGAGAGCTGTGGCAACATCTGGCGATCAGTTCCTGGCGCGCCGTGATTGGGTTTTCCATCGGCGGCAGCATCGGCCTGATTCTGGGTTTGATCAGCGGCCTTTCACGCTGGGGCGAGCGGCTGCTGGATACCTCCATTCAGATGCTGCGCAACGTGCCGCATCTGGCGCTGATCCCGCTGGTGATTTTGTGGTTTGGTATTGATGAGAGCGCCAAAATATTTCTCGTCGCGCTGGGCACCCTGTTCCCGATTTACATCAATACCTGGCATGGGATCCGCAATATCGATCGCGGTCTGGTCGAGATGGCACGCAGCTATGGTTTATCGGGTTTCGCCCTCTTTACCCACGTGATTCTGCCGGGTGCCCTGCCCTCCATTATGGTGGGGGTGCGTTTTGCGCTCGGCCTGATGTGGCTAACGTTGATAGTGGCTGAGACCATCTCGGCCAACTCTGGCATCGGTTATCTGGCGATGAACGCTCGCGAATTCCTGCAAACGGACGTGGTGGTAGTCGCGATCATCCTTTATGCCCTGCTCGGCAAACTCGCCGACGTCAGCGCCCAGTGGCTGGAACGCAGCTGGCTGCGCTGGAACCCGGCCTATTCCCTTCAGGAGTCGAAAGCATGAATACAGCACGACTGAACCAGGGGACGCCGTTACTGCTGAACGGCGTGACCAAACGCTACGGCGAAAACACCATTCTGAATGCGCTGGATCTGCACATTCCTGCCGGACAATTCGTAGCCGTTGTCGGGCGCAGCGGCGGCGGTAAGAGCACGCTGTTGCGCCTGTTAGCCGGACTGGAGGCCCCAAACGGCGGTGAAATTCTTGCCGGTACAACGCCGCTGGCAAAGATTCAGAACGACACCCGCATGATGTTTCAGGATGCGCGCCTGCTGCCATGGAAAACAGTCATTGATAACGTCGGGCTGGGGCTTAAAGGCAACTGGCGAGAGGAGGCCCGCCAGGCGCTTGCCGCCGTAGGTCTGGAAAATCGCGCGGATGAATGGCCTGCGGCGCTGTCAGGTGGGCAGAAGCAGCGCGTTGCACTGGCGCGGGCGTTAATCCATCGTCCGGGCCTGTTGTTGCTTGATGAGCCGCTCGGCGCACTCGACGCCCTGACACGAATCGAAATGCAGGATTTGATTGGATCCCTGTGGCAGAAGCACGGCTTTACGGTGCTACTGGTGACGCATGACGTGTCTGAAGCGGTAGCGATGGCCGATCGCGTGCTGTTAATAGAAGAAGGGAAAATGGGTCTGGATCTGACGGTGGATATTGCGCGCCCTCGCCGCGTAGGTTCGGCAAGACTGGCGGAGCTGGAGGCAGAAGTGCTGGATCGGGTGATGAAGCGCGGGGGCACGGAGTTACAGCGAGCTAAGGCTAATGCCTGATGCCCTCACCCCGACCCTCTCCCGCAGGGAGAGGGAGGGTTAACTTTTATTACGCTAACGCTTTAGCAATCTTCTCGTACAGATCGCCAGACAGGTTTTCCAGCCCTTTCAGCTGCTCGAGCGCGGCACGCATTTTCGCCTGGCGCTTAGCATCGTAGCGCTTCAGACGGATAAGCGGCTCGATCAGACGTGATGCCACCTGCGGGTTACGGCTGTTCAGCTCGGTCAGCATTTCAACCATGAACTCATAACCGCTGCCGTCCTCGGCGTGGAACGCGGCCGGGTTGCTGCTGGCAAACGCGCCAATCAGGGAACGTACACGGTTCGGGTTGCTCATGGTGAACGAACGGTGCTTCAGCAGGCTGCGTACTTTGCTGAGCGCGTCTTGCGCTGGGCTGGTCGCCTGCAGGATGAACCATTTGTCCATCACCAGGCCATCCTGATGCCACTTGTCGTCATACTCCTGCATTAGCACATCACGGCACGGCAGTTCAGCGGCGACGCTTGCAGCCAGGGCAGCCAGCGCGTCAGTCATGTTATCCGCTTCATGATACTGCTTGCTTACCAGCGTGTTCGCCAACTCAGCCTCACCAAACGCCAGATAGCGCAGGCAGGTATTACGCAGAGAACGCTTACCGATGTCCGCGTGCTCTACGCGATAAGTATCAAGTTTATTGGCGTTATAAATCGCCAGGAACTCATCGGCCAGTTCTGCAGCCAGCGTACGGGTCAACGCTTCACGCACCGCGACGATGGCAATTGGGTCGATGATGTCAAACAACTCGGCGATTTCAGTCACTGACGGCAGGGTCAGAATTTCAGCGGCCAGCGCCGGGTCAATCTTCTCATCCAGCAGGACCGCGCGGAACGCGTCAGCCACATGGGCAGGCAGCGACAGCGGCTGGCCCTGCTGATGACGGTTTACGTTGAGCTTAATGTAGGTCGCCAGCAGACTTTGCGCGGCATCCCAACGGGAGAAGTCGTTGCGCGCGTGACGCATCAGGAACGTCAACTGCTGATCGCTCCATTTATACTCCAGTTTCACTGGTGCAGAGAACTCACACAGCAGCGCAGGGACCGGCTGGAAGTAAACGTTGTCGAAGATAAAGGTCTGCTCTGCCTGGGTCACATTCAGCACGTGGTGTACCGGGTGGCCGCCCTTCTGGAGAGGAATGACTTTGCCTTCGTTATCATACAGTTCAATGCTGAACGGAATGTGAAGCGGATGTTTCTCTTCCTGCTCCGCTGTCGGCGGCGTGCGCTGGCTGATGGTCAGGGTGTACTGCTCGGTTTCCGGGTTGTAATCGTCTTTGACGGTGACAATCGGCGTACCGGCCTGGCTGTACCAGAGGCGGAAGTGAGAGAGATCCACATTGGAAGCATCTTCCATCGCCTGCACAAAATCGTCGCAAGTGGCCGCGCTGCCGTCATGACGCTCGAAGTAGAGCTGCATGCCTTTCTGGAAGTTCTCTTCACCCAGCAGAGTGTGGATCATGCGGATAATTTCAGAACCTTTTTCATACACCGTCAGGGTGTAGAAGTTGTTCATCTCAATGACTTTATCCGGGCGGATCGGGTGCGCCATTGGGCTGGCATCTTCCGCAAACTGCAGGCCGCGCATCGTACGCACGTTGTTGATGCGGTTAACCGCACGAGAACCCAGATCGGAGCTGAACTCCTGATCGCGGAAGACGGTCAGGCCCTCTTTCAGGCTCAACTGGAACCAGTCGCGGCAGGTGACGCGGTTACCCGTCCAGTTGTGGAAATATTCGTGACCGATAACGCGTTCAATATCGAGATAATCTTTATCGGTAGCGGTATCGGTGCGCGCCAGCACGTATTTGGAGTTAAAGATGTTAAGACCCTTATTCTCCATCGCGCCCATGTTGAAGAAATCGACAGCCACGATCATATAGATGTCGAGATCATATTCGAGACCAAAGCGCTCTTCGTCCCACTTCATGGAGTTGATAAGCGACGTCATCGCCCACGGTGCACGGTCCAGGTTGCCACGGTCAACAAACAGCTCTAGTGCCACTTCGCGGCCGGAGCGTGTTTTAAAGGTATCGCGCAACACGTCGAAATCACCCGCCACCAGCGCAAACAGATAGCATGGTTTCGGGAACGGATCCTGCCATTGCACCCAGTGACGGCCGTTCTCCAGTTCGCCTTCGCCCACACGATTACCGTTGGAGAGCAGGAATGGGTAGAGCGTTTTATCGGCGATAATTTTCGTTGTGAAGCGTGCCAGCACATCCGGGCGATCGAGATACCAGGTGATGTGACGGAAACCTTCCGCTTCACACTGAGTACACAGCGCCACACCAGACTGGTAAAGTCCTTCCAGCGCCGTGTTAGCGGCAGGGCTGATTTCATTCACGATGCGCAGCGTAAATTGTTCCGGCAGGTTGTCGATCACCAGCTGGTTGTTTTCTTCTTTATAGTCAGACCAGGCTTCATCATTAATATGCAGGGAGACCAGCGTCAGGTCTTCACCATCAAGACGCAGTGGCACGGCAGTCGCACTGTGGCGCGTCACCTGGCTTACCGCCGTCACAACGGTTTTAGTGGCATCCAGGTCAAAAGTCAGATCGATATCGCTAATCAGGTATTCCGGCGCACGGTAGTCGTGGCGGTATTTGGCTTGTGGCTGTTGTGTCATAGAAAACCTTACGCATCGTTTGTCGAGTAACGTTTCAATATATTCCTGTTGTGTGAAACGCGCTACGCAGAATGTTCATCTTTTCAGGTACAAAACCCTTTTTTGCTACATTTATATAACACGGGGCACAAAATGCCCTCGACCATAAAACGCGCTTATGTTGTGATCGGGGTTCAATAAATCACTAAACAAGGTATACTCCGGAGTTGTTTATTGTACTAAACGCTCCTGTGAGAGGATGCTACTGCGCACCTATGACTCAATTCGTTTCTCCTGTTCTGCATACGTTGCTGGATACTGACGCGTATAAACTGCATATGCAGCAAGCCGTTTTCCACCATTACTATGACGTTCATGTCGCGGCCGAATTCCGCTGCCGTGGCGACGACTTGCTCGGTATCTACGCAGACGCTATTCGTGAACAGGTCGATGCTATGCAGCATCTGACGTTGCAGGACGATGAATATCAGTGGCTTTCTGGCCTGCCTTTCTTCAAAGCTGACTACCTGAACTGGCTGCGCGACTTCCGCTATAAGCCAGAGCAGGTCACTGTACTTAACGATAATGGTAAGCTGGATATTCGTCTCGAAGGCCCGTGGCGTGAAGTGATCATGTGGGAAGTGCCGCTTCTGGCGGTGATCAGTGAACTGGCCCACCGCTACCGTTCGCCGGAAACCGGTGTTGAACAGGCGGTCGCAGCGCTGGAAACCAAGCTCGCGGGCTTCACCACGCTGACCGAAGGGCTGGATATGTCCCGCTTCCGCCTGATGGACTTTGGCACCCGTCGCCGTTTCTCTCGCGACGTTCAGGAGGCCATCGTTAAGCGTCTGCAGCAGGAACCGTGGTTTGTGGGCACCAGCAACTACGATCTGGCCCGTCGCCTTAATCTCACGCCTATGGGCACCCAGGCGCATGAATGGTTCCAGGCGCATCAGCAGATAAGCCCAGACCTGGCGAACAGCCAGCGCGCGGCGCTGGCCGCATGGCTAGAGGAGTACCCAAATCAACTGGGGATCGCCCTCACCGACTGTATTACGATGGATGCCTTCCTGCGCGATTTTGGTCCCGAGTTCGCTGAGCGTTACCAGGGGTTACGCCATGATTCCGGTGATCCGGTTGAATGGGGTGAGAAAGCCATTGCCCATTATGAAAAGCTGGGTATTGATCCAATGAGCAAGGTTCTGGTCTTCTCCGATAATCTTGACCTGCCGAAAGCGGTTGAGCTTTATCGCCAGTTCAACACCCAGGTTAACCTGAGCTTCGGGATTGGTACCCGTTTGACCTGTGACATCCCTCAGGTGAAACCGCTGAATATTGTTATAAAACTGGTGGAATGTAACGGCAAGCCGGTGGCTAAGCTCTCCGATAGCCCGGGTAAAACCATCTGCCATGACAAAGCGTTTGTCCGCGCATTGCGCAAAGCGTTCGATCTCCCGCAGATTAAAAAAGCCAGCTAAACGCTTACGGGAGCCTTCATGGCTCCCCTCACCTTATTTATTTCTCAATTCTTCCCTTTTGACTGCGAAATTTACTTGTCTGATGGCAGATGGCAGGTAACATAGATATCCCCCCATAAGGGTGGACAAGTGTCTATTTTTTCCGACTATTAACAGAGAGAATATTATGAGCGTTGTGCCTGTAGCCGACGTACTCCAGGGCCGTGTCGCCGTTGACCAGGAAGTCACCGTGCGCGGATGGGTGCGTACCCGCCGAGATTCTAAAGCTGGCATCTCCTTCCTTGCCGTCTATGACGGTTCCTGCTTTGATCCTGTACAGGCCGTCATTAATAATTCTCTGCCCAATTACAATGATGACGTTCTGCATCTGACGACGGGTTGTTCCGTTATCGTTACCGGCGTGGTTGTGGCATCACCGGGCCAGGGCCAGAGTTTCGAAATTCAGGCTTCTGCCATTGAAGTCACCGGCTGGGTTGAAGATCCGGATACCTATCCGATGGCGGCTAAACGTCACAGCATTGAGTATCTGCGCGAAGTCGCTCACCTGCGTCCGCGTACCAACCTGATTGGTGCAGTGGCGCGTGTGCGTCATACGCTGGCGCAGGCGCTGCATCGCTTCTTCGACGAACAAGGTTATTTCTGGGTGTCTACCCCGCTAATTACTGCTTCTGATACAGAAGGTGCAGGTGAAATGTTCCGTGTCTCGACGCTGGACATGGAAAACCTGCCGCGTACGCCAGAAGGTAAAGTGGACTATGACAAAGACTTCTTCGGCAAAGAGGCTTTCCTGACGGTTTCTGGCCAGCTGAACGGAGAAACCTACGCCTGCGCGCTGTCTAAAATCTACACCTTTGGCCCTACCTTCCGTGCCGAAAACTCCAACACCAGCCGTCACCTGGCAGAATTCTGGATGCTGGAGCCTGAAGTGGCGTTCGCCAACCTGGACGATGTTGCCGGCCTGGCGGAAGCGATGCTGAAGTATGTGTTCAAAGCGGTGCTGGAAGAGCGTCCTGACGACATGAAATTCTTCGCCGAGCGCGTAGACAGCGACGCAGTAGCGCGTCTGGAGCGTTTTGTTTCCGCTGACTTTGCACAGGTGGATTACACCGACGCGGTAGCGATCCTTGAGAAATGCGGTGAGACGTTCGAGAACCCGGTTTACTGGGGCGTTGACCTGGCGTCTGAGCATGAACGCTATCTGGCCGAGAAACATTTCAAAGCACCGGTTGTCGTGAAAAACTACCCGAAAGACATTAAGGCCTTCTATATGCGCCTTAACGAAGACGGTAAAACCGTTGCAGCGATGGACGTACTGGCGCCGGGCATTGGTGAAATCATCGGCGGTTCTCAGCGTGAAGAGCGTCTCGACGTACTTGACGCACGCATGGAAGAGATGGGTCTCAATCCGGCTGACTACAGCTGGTACCGCGATCTGCGTCGTTACGGTACCGTACCGCACGCTGGTTTTGGTCTGGGCTTCGAGCGTCTGATTGCCTACGTGACCGGTGTTCAGAACGTACGTGATGTTATTCCGTTCCCTCGCACACCACGTAACGCTAGCTTCTAATCCACAAAAACGTCAATGGCCAGCGAATGCTGGCCATTATTTTATTCTGCATTGTCAGTTTACGTCAGCGTAAAGTCAGCATTTTTAAACCATCACCCCGTCACAACCGCTACCTGTTACGTATTGTTTCCGTGAAATATCCAGCCACAAAAAACAAACTCCATTCTTATTGCGATTATTACATCCTCAAGCAATAGCACAAATTTCAACCATTTTTTTAGCCATCCGGATGTCTTTTTTGCATCATAAGAAAAAACAAGTCGTTTAGCCTCTGTTTATATGAATTGCCTTTATCCAAATTAATCATAAGGAATTCATATATATAGGATAAACACTGCCGCTTAATTCGCCAGGGAGTTCTGAAGTTTGAGGTGGTTCACAAAGTTCCGAAAAATACACATTTAGTTACACATATTTTCTTTCGGTTACTTAATCTTGAGAATTGTAGCACTTTCAGGCTAGCGAAACGCTTCGGTGAATGGAAAGATGCCTGTCAGATACATAAAGACACCAAACTCTCATCAATAGTTCCGGAAATATTTATTGACAGAATTTATTGACGGCAGTGGCGAGTGTCATAAAAAAACCAATGAGGGTAATAAATAATGATGAAGCGCAATATTCTGGCAGTGGTTATCCCTGCTCTGCTGGTAGCTGGTGCAGCTAACGCTGCAGAAATCTACAACAAAAACGCTAACAAGCTGGACTTCTACGGTAAAGCTGTAGGTGAACACATCTGGACCACCAACGGTGACACCAGCAACGAAGATACCACCTACGCCCGTATCGGCTTCAAAGGTGAAACCCAGATCAACGATCAGATCACTGGTTACGGTCAGTGGGAATACAACATGGACGCGTCCAACGCAGAAGGTTCTCAGGGTACTAAAACCCGTCTGGCATTTGCTGGTCTGAACTTCGGTGACGCGGGCTCTCTGGACTACGGCCGTAACTATGGCGCTATCTATGACGCGGCAGCATATACCGATATGCTGGTTGAATGGGGTGGCGACTCTTGGGTTGCGACTGATAACTTCATGAACGGTCGTGCTTCTGGCCTGCTGACCTACCGTAACAAGAACTTCTTCGGTCTGGTTGATGGCCTGAGCTTCGCCCTTCAGTATCAGGGTAAAAACGAGCGCAGCAACGCTGTCGCTGCAACTTACACCGCCGATGGTCAGTTGATCAACGTGGGTCGTGGTGGTAACGGCGCTAAAGGTAACGGTGATGGCTTCAGCTCCTCTGTTCAGTACGAACTGGGTGAAGGCTTCGCACTGGCAGCGGGTTATGAAACTGCTGACCGCACCAACGAGCAGGTTGCTGCTGGCAACTCCGCTGATTGGGCAAGCGCCGGCGGCGATCGTGCAGAAGCATGGTCTACTGCAGCGAAATACGATGCGAACAACATCTACGCAGCAGTTCAGTATGCTGAAACCACTAACATGACTCGTGAAGCTGATAACAACTTCGCTAACAAAACCCAGAACATCGAAGCTGTTGTTCAGTACCAATTCGACTTCGGTCTGCGTCCATCCCTGGGCTACGTCCAGTCTAAAGGTAAGGACCTGAAAGCACGTGGAACCTTCAACGGTGGCGATGCTGACCTGGTGAAATACATCGAACTCGGTACCTGGTACTACTTCAACAAGAACATGAACGTGTACGCTGCGTACAAATTCAACCTGCTGAACGACAACGATTACTCTGAATCTGCCAAACTGGCAACAGACGATCAGGCAGCAGTTGGTATCGTTTACCAGTTCTAATCAGTACACCACTTTGTTATATGCTTAATGAACAGGGCTTCGGCCCTGTTTTTTTATGCCTGACAGAAAATAATGGCGACTTTTGAAAAGCCGCACGCTTTTCGTCGCAAACGGTTGGCATTTTGTAAATCTACCGTTAACCTGATAGCGGATTTCACTTCTGTAATCACAATGGAACTTCGTCATGTTTGAGAACATTACCGCCGCTCCTGCCGACCCTATTCTGGGCCTGGCCGATCTGTTTCGTGCCGACGACCGCCCTGGCAAAATCAACCTGGGTATTGGTGTATATAAAGATGAAACCGGCAAAACTCCGGTACTGACCAGCGTTAAGAAAGCTGAGCAGTATCTGCTGGAAAACGAAACCACCAAAAACTACCTCGGTATTGATGGTATCCCTGAATTTGGTCGCTGCACCCAGGAGCTGCTGTTCGGTAAAGGCAGCGCAATTGTGAGTGACAAACGTGCCCGTACAGCACAGACCCCTGGCGGTACCGGTGCGCTGCGCGTGGCGGCGGATTTCCTTGCGAAAAACACCTCTGTTAAGCGTGTCTGGGTAAGCAACCCAAGCTGGCCGAACCACAAGAGCGTCTTTAACTCTGCGGGTCTGGAAGTGCGTGAATACGCTTACTACGACGCAGCAAACCACTCTCTCGACTTTGACGGCCTGCTGGCAAGCCTGAGCGAAGCGCAGGCAGGAGATGTAGTGCTGTTCCACGGTTGCTGCCATAACCCAACCGGTATCGATCCGACGCTTGAGCAGTGGGAACATCTGGCGAAGTTGTCCCTAGAGAAAGGCTGGCTGCCGCTGTTTGACTTTGCCTACCAGGGCTTCGCCCGTGGTCTGGAAGAAGATGCAGAAGGCCTGCGCGCGTTCGCAGCCGTGCATCAGGAACTGATTGTCGCAAGCTCTTATTCCAAGAACTTCGGTCTGTACAATGAGCGTGTAGGTGCTTGTACGCTGGTCGCGGCAAACGACGAGACCGTCGATCGTGCGTTCAGCCAGATGAAATCGGTTATTCGCGCGAACTACTCTAACCCACCAGCACACGGTGCGTCTGTTGTTGCCACTATCCTGAGTAACGATGCGCTGCGCGCCATCTGGGAACAAGAACTGAATGACATGCGTCAGCGTATTCAGCGCATGCGCCTGCTGTTTGTGAACACCCTGGCTGAGAAAGGCGCGGACCGCGACTTCAGCTTTATCATCAAACAGAACGGCATGTTCTCGTTCAGCGGCCTGACCAAAGAGCAGGTTCTGCGTCTGCGTGAAGAGTTTGGCGTGTACGCCGTGGCGTCTGGCCGCGTGAACGTTGCAGGCATGACGCCTGACAACATGGCGCCACTGTGCGAAGCGATTGTCGCCGTACTGTAATTTGCGCCCATAAAAAAGCCTGCGTTATGCAGGCTTTTTTTATTCGGGTTACCAGACAGGCATTTCATCCTGAAGGAACGGGTTATGGAGCCGTTCATAGCCCAGCGTCGACATTGGACCGTGTCCAGGGATAAACGTCACGTCATCACCCAGCGGCAATAACTTCTGTTTTATCGACTGAATCAGTTGCCCGTGGTCACCACGCGGAAAATCGCTGCGTCCTACGCCACCTTTGAAAATCACATCGCCGGAAATCAGCAGACGAGACTGGTCATCAAAGAAGACGATATGGCCTGGCGTATGCCCAGGACAATGCAACACCTGTAAAGTCACATTCCCTACGTTAACGCGCTCTCCCTCGTTCAGCCAGCGATCGGGCGTCAGAGGTTGACACTCATCAAGGCCAAACATGCGGCTTTGGGCTGGCAAACCCTGCAGCCAGAACTCATCTTCTTTTTCCGGACCGATCACCGGCACACCATAGTGCTGTGCCAGTTCCGCCGCTGCGCCGACATGGTCAAGGTGACCATGCGTCAGTAATATCTGCATCAGCGTCACGCCGCTATCTGCAACTTCCTGTTTGATCTTCTCAGCGTCGCCGCCGGGATCGACAAGCGCGGCCAGTTTGGTTTGTTCACACCAGATTAATGAACAATTCTGGGAGAACGCCGTAACCGGAATAATACGATAGTTCATACTGCTCCTGTGTTTCGTTATTACCAGTGCCGAACTGGACCGGTATCAATATGCACAAAGTTGCTGCTGGGGTAATATCCTACACCACCTGCACGCATAGATAACGCAGCTTTGCGAATATTGGCTAACGAAACGCCTTCAATGTGGAAATCCATTGCCTGTCCCCTGGTGTGGTAGCTTTTTTTGGCTACCCCACGGCTATGGGCGCGCAGTTCATTATTAGTATCAATTGAGCGATAACCAGAAATAAGCTGCACCGGCTTGCTGGTACCCAGCAGGCCCTGAAGGCGGAAAAGCTGATCAAACAGTCCTGGATCGATGGCTTTTATTTTATTCGCGCGGTAATCACGGAAAAAGTGGTTAAGTCTTGCTAATTCATCCTGAATATAGCCTCTGCCATCGAAGAATTCCGCTTTTAGCGACTCACCGGTATGGAGATTGTTGAGCGTTAAAACTCGCGGACGAGGTGTCGAGAGGGTGGCAAATGCTGGCGTCGGCAAGATGGCCGCTGCGCCGAGCGCAACACCACCTAACGCCAGCAGTTTGCGGCGATTAGCGTCAAATTTGTCCATGATAATCAGGTCTACAGGTCAATGTTTATCGTAATATGCTTAGCGCACGAAGGGCACCTTAACTGGCAAAACCGGGTACGTCAAGGCGCCCAACCCCAGTGAATACGCGGCTTACAGCGATATTGCCCCTTATTCACCATAACTTACGACAATCATTTCTCCCGAACTACTTCATTTACCTGATTAATTGTTCAGCTTTTGGCAAAATTTGTGCGCCGGATCGCGAGATGAGATCATAATTGTAAATATCTGTACGATACTGAGTACGCCCGTCTTCGCCAACAAACGCGGTCAGATAGTAAAGATTGACCGGAATATTGTGTCGAATATTAACGTACCGCGTATCCCCCTGTTTCAGGGCGTCAGAAATACGCGTATCGTTCCAGCCCGCATCCTGCAACAGCATATTGGCAAGCTCTGAGGCTTTGTTCACGCGCACACAGCCAGAACTCAGGGCGCGAGTATCTTTCTGGAACAGGTTGTGGTTCGGCGTATCGTGCAGATAGATAGCTTCTGAACTCGGCATATTGAATTTGTAGCGTCCCAACGAGTTATGCGCCCCTGGAGCTTGCTGGAAGCGGAACGGTAAATTAGACGCCGTAATCGTCGACCAGTCGACCATGTACGGATCGATGGCCTCTTTGCTGTTCCATCCCCGCATAACCGTGTAGCCATGACGTTCCAGATAACCCGGATCGTTCCAGACTTTAGGCAGAATATCTTTGCGCGCCAGGGTCGGCGGTACGTTCCACGGTGGGTTAACCACTACGTTATTCAGCGCACTGCTCATCATCGGTGTTTTACGATCGGGACGTCCGACAATCACGCGCGACGCCAGTACTTCACTACCGTTCTGGTAATAGACCAGCGAATACGCAGGAATGTTAACCATGATCCCGGTAGAGAGCGTTCCCGGCAGTAAGCGCAAACGCTGGATATTCAGCGCCAGCACCCCTGCCCGCTGCGCAGGTGATACGTTCAGCCAGTCACGCGTCGTCTGGCCGATGACGCCATCGGCCCCCAGCCCCTGAGCGGCCTGGAATTGTTTAACTGCCGCAACCAGTTCGCGATCGTAAGCCGCCGGTTTGTCGCTCACGACCACCGCTTTCTTCTCTTTCACAGAAGCTGATGGACTGACCACGACGTTTTGCGGATCATCACCAGGCAGTGCAATCTTTGGCCCGCCGCCCAGAATACCGGAACGCTTTAAGATCTCACGCAGGGCAGGAACATCGCTGCTCCACTGCCCCGGACGCAGTGTCGCACTGCCACGCATTTGCGGCCACGGACGCGAATCGCCCACCAGTTCAAGAAGCGACTGGTGCAGGGTGGCATATTGCGGATGCGCTGGCGCAAGACTGGCTATAAAGCGGGGTATATCGCCATTATCCAGAGCCAACTGCCACTGATTAATCACCGACAGCGCCGGCGTCGCCAGCTTATACGGCTTGTCGCTGTACAACCAGCGGTTGCCATTGACCGGAATACCTGCCACAAACTGCAGGTAGCCCATCATTGCATCAGAAAGGACCACGTCCCGCGCTTGCCCGGTGACGGCAGGATCGGTTAACAGCTCAACCCACGCTGTAAACTGAGGCTGGAACCCGGCAATCGCCACTTCCGCAAGCTGTTGCTGAAAGGCACGTACTGCGTCACGGTTGTCCCACATCGGTTTCATATCGCGGGCAGCATAGAGCAGAGTGAGCTGATTGATATAGACAGGTGTGTACCCTGAAGGCAGCCCAGCGTGTAGCTGCTGACGGAGAGAGTCGACGTCAATGCCTTCGGGCAACGGTTTAATACCGGCCATAATTGCCGTTGCAGGTGACTGTTCCAGCGGTTGAGACAACGACGTTGGCTGTGCGCCTGTCGTTGCGGAGCTGTCAGTCGGCACAATTTCAGGCTCATCGGCCTGAGCGGTTAACAGCGGAGCAAACATCACTGCCAGGCATAAGCTGAGCGCAGACAGCTGACGACCACATTTTTTCTTTAGCAACATCCCTTGCCCCCTGTTTTCACGACATGCCCATCACGGTGGGGCTTTCTTCTATTATAGGTAGACGGCAAATCAGTTGCCTTACCTTATGTAAAGAAGTTTAAAGATAACGCAGCCCTAAGCACAAGTTAAGTTTAAAAAAAAAGCGGCGCCAATGCGCCGCTCCTGATCAGGAGACGCTTCAGGAAGCGTCCGCCGTGGTTTCCGGTAATGACTCTGGCGGCTGAGGGGCAAAACCACGCAGCCCAACAACGTGAACGTGTTCGCTGTTCTGGAACACCTTACGCACCAGCTTATAGGTGGTCCCTTTTTCAGGACTGATGTTTTCCGGTGCCGCAATGATGAGCTGCATATCAAGACGCTCGCAAAGCTCAAACAGCGTAGCAATAGAGCGGGCATCAAGACGCGCCGCTTCATCCAGGAACAGCAGTCGACATGGGGAGATGTCTTTGCCGCGCAGGCGGCGTGCTTCATCTTCCCAGCTCTGTACCACCATCACCAGAATGGACATCCCGGTACCAATTGCTTCACCCGTAGAGAGCGCCCCCGATTCCGCACGCAGCCAGCCGTCGGAACCACGGTTAACCTCAACTTCCATTTCCAGATAGTTACGGTAATCCAGCAGCTCTTCACCGATGGTTTGCGGCGTGCGTTGCCCCATATCAATCTGCGGGTTCAGACGCTGATACAGCTTCGCCAGGGCTTCAGAGAAGGTCAGACGGTTGCTATTGAACAGATCCTGATGCTGTTCGTGCTGCTCTGAGAGCACTTCCAGCAGCGTCGAGTGGGCTTCACGCACATTGACGTTAAGACGCACGCTGTTTACCTGGCCAAAAGATACGCTCTGCAGGCCCTGGTTCAACTGACGAATACGGTTCTGCTCGCGCTGAATGGTTTTGCGGATGATATTCGCCACGCTGCGAGAGCTGATCGCCAGCTTCTGCTCACGGGAGGTCAGTTCTTCCGTCAGACGACCCAGCTCAATTTCCATCTGTTCGATGGCTTCGACCGGATCGTCGGTACGAATGATATCCTGACGAATACGCTCACGCAGGTGCTGATAAACGGCCACAAAGAACTGAATTTTACGCTCAGGACGTTTCGGATCCTCTGACATGCGCAGTACATCGCGCAGGTGCTCGTTGTCCGCTACCGCCAGACGCAGCGCACCCAACGCCTTATCCGACATAGAGCGCAGTTCATCGGCAGAGAGATACGCCAGCTCGCGACGGTGCAGACGGCGCTCAACGTTGTTGTCTTTCACCATCCGCATTACCGCGCACCAGCCCGCTTTCGCGGTCACGACCTGCTCGCGCATTTCATGGTAGTCGCGTTCCAGTTTACGCAGGCGACGCGTCAGGTTATCCATTTCTGCTTCGCAGAAGGTCAGCGCTTTTTCCAGCTGATTGCGGCGTGCGCGGTTATTACTGAGCTGGGAATGCAGTTCGTCACGGCGTATACGCGCCCGCTCTTCTGCCCCGCTGTCGGCACGAACGCCGATGTCCTGAAGCTCTTTCTGCAGGTCGTTTAACAGCTCTTTCTTGGTGTCGAAGGAGCTTTTCAGCGAGGCCAGCACCTGGTTGTACTGGTTCAGCTGTGCCGAGTGGCTACGCATCGCTTCGCGAGCACGCGTACGTTCCGCTTCAGCCTGCTCAAGACGCTGACGCAGCTTTTCATTCAGGTCGCTGTTGCCGCTCAGCATTTCAGCCGAATCGGAGTAGCCGAAATGTGCACGACGCTGCACGACTTCCGTCAGGGCAAATGCCTGCTGACGCGCTTCGCGCTGCACCTGTTGCGACCAGGCATAGTCTTCTTTTAACTGCTCAAACTGTTCCGGGTCACTCTGCAGAACAGAGACAACCGACTCCAGCTTCGCCAGTTGATTACCATGCTGCTGAATGAAACGCGCAGCTTCCTGGGCTTCATCCAGACGTTCCTGGATCTCATCCACACGGTCGGCCAGGGTTTCATCCGCCAGCAGATTCAGGCGTGGCAAAATGCGGTTAAGAGCAGCAACGCCCTCTTTCGCTTGTTCGAACTGAACACGGCTCTGCTGGTTGTCATTTTCATGACTGGCAATGGCTCGTTCCAGTTCACCGCGACGGGTATTGAGCTTACGGATTTCCGCTTCCGGGTCAGCATCAAACGCCACGCCCAGGTGGCTGCCGATAAAGCGGCTAAATGCCTGGTGCAGGCGCTGGGTTTTCTGCACGTCAAACGACAACGTCGCAAAACGTTCAGACAACGTTTCTCGCTCGGCGTGCAAGCTTTCAATGCGGCTTTCACGTGCAGCGCGGCCAAACAGAGGCAGCTCAGGGAAGCGGGAATAACGCCACTGACGGTCAGCGATTTTCACCACCACCGCTTTTTCCAATTCGTCGACACTGAATACGCTGTCATCGAACGACTGCGGATCCCCTTCGATCAGGTAGAGATCTTCCGGGCAATCTTCCAGACCAGCAAGCTGCTCGGAAACCAACGACAAATCCGGCACCACAATCGCGTTACGCGATGGGCCATAGAGTGCTGAGAAGTACGGGGCATCGTCCAGTCCGACATCGTCGTAAATTTCGGACAACAGCACACCGCCGAAACGTTCAGCCAGGGTATTCAGACGCGGATCTTCCGCACCACCCGGCTGGCTTAAGCGTTCAATCTCTTCATCAACGTCACGCTTACGCGCGCCCACTTCATCACGCTCAACAATGGCCTCGCGCTCGCGCTCCAGCAGTTGCTGCAGGTATTCGGTCACTTCCTGGCTGGATGTAAACTCTTCGCCGCACTGCTCGCTGAGCTGGTTCAGGCTGCTTTGCGCCGCCAGCCAGACGGGTGCACGCTGCAACAGAGTTTGAGAACGAGACTGAAGCTGCTCCATCTCCTGACGCAGCGTCATACGCTGTTCGCTGGCGCTGGAGACGGTGTCGGAGAGTGCGGCGATACGCGCTTCCAGCTCCTGATGCAGAGCCTCGAGATCGTCGATATCGTAATTTTTACCCTGACGCTTGCAGAACTCCGCCAGCAGACGCTCCGCTTCCTGCTGCTCGCGCAAGCGCTGTTCCAGCTCGTTCAGACGCATACGCAGTGGCTGCATCTGCTCGGCCAGATGTCGCTGGTTCACGCCGTCGCGCAGCAATTCGCGGGCGATGTCCCATGCTTCATTGCGCGCAAGCGGACCGTTAATCGCCACCACCAACTGATAAGCTTGTTCAAACTGGCTGTGTGCCGTTTGCGCGACGCTCATTTTCTGTTCGAGAGAGAGCAGCTTCTCGGTTGCTTCCTGCTCTTTAGCCTGGAAGGTATCCAGCCACTCATCAGCGCTTTCTGGTGTCAGATCAGGCAGGTGGCACAGCTCTTTTGCACGCTGTAACGCCTGCAATGCCTGGGTGTATTGAATTGCACGCGTCTGCTGCACATCCAGCGCCTGCTGATAATCAGCAAGCTGGCTTTTCAGCTCATCGACTTCCAGTTCGGCGGCTTCAGCGCGGGCTTCATTCTCTTCCTGCATGTCGGCAGCTTCAGCCACCACTTCATTCTGTTCTTCGAGACGAATTTGCAGCTCATCGAGGTCCGCTTCGTAGCGTTCGATTTTCTCCTGCTGGCGCAGCGCGGTCTGCACCAGATTCAGGTGATCGCTGGCAGCCTGGTAATCCGCTTCCAGATCGCCCTCAGCACCGGTGTGCTCGCCCAGCTCGCGCGCCATTTCGACGTGCTTGTACTGCTCGGCCACCAGCTGTTTACGGGAGGTAAACAGCTCGCGACGGTACTCTAATGCCTGATCGAGATGCACTCGGCGCTCGTTGGCGTGACGCATGTAGTCCGCAGCCACGTAGTTAGTAGCTTCGCTGATCAGGTGTTTAAACAGGTCGCGGTCAGACTGGGTAACGCGAATCGCTTCCAGCGTCATGCGGTTTTCACGCAGTGCGGCTTCCATATCCTGGAAGGCCTTACGCACGCCGCTGTTTTCCGGCAGCAGGTAGTCTCGCAGCGAGCGGGTAATGGCGCTGGAGATACCACCGTACAGCGACGCTTCGATCAGACGATAGTATTTGCTACGGTCTGATGCCGTGCGCAGACGACGCGCCACCACGCCCAGATCGAACATCAGCGAGTGGTAGTCGGTAATGGAGTTGAACTGCTTGAACTGCACGCCTTCGATGGCTTCGAGCTTGTCTTTCAACTCCTGCAGCGTCAGCACGCGCGCCTGGCGCTCGTTCAGGGTTTCCGTTAGCAGCGCCGTCGGCTGCATAGATGTTGGCAGCCCCTGGATCGCAAACGGTTTGATATCCACTTTACGGTCGCGACCCGCGACCTGCTGCAGGCGTACGCCCACCACCACACGCTGATGACGGGAGTTAATGACGTCCAGCACCGAATAGCAGACGCCAGCCTTCAGCTTACCGTGCAGACCTTTATCACGGGAGCCGCTTGTTGCCCCCGCTTCGGTGGTGTTACGGAAGTGAAGCAGCGTCAGATCGGGAATCAGCGCCGTAACAAACGCCGCCATGGTGGTGGATTTACCCGCACCGTTACCGCCGGAGAGCGTCGTGACCAGCTCATCCAGATCGAACGTTCGGGCGAAGAAGCCGTTCCAGTTAATCAGCGTTAGTGAGCGAAATTTACCGCGTTCAATCATTACTCTTCCTCCCCGCTATCCGGCAGATTCTCTTCATGCTCATCATTGAGCTGCAAATGGTTTTCCACCGGCATCGCTTCACCATCGCGGATCATGCGAAGCTGCGCCTCACGCGCGTCATCGCCCGTACGCACATCGGCGCCGAAGCGGAAGACAGATTCCGTGATGCGGAATTTGCTGCTGTCGTGGCCCATAAACCAGACCATACCCAGACGACGCAGACGGTTCAGGGAAGAACGAACCTTTTCCTGTAATTTCTGACGATCGAGATCCGAACCCGTGGAGCGGTTGTTCACCAGCTTAAGCAGCTTGCTCTCATCTGCCAGCGTCAACAGCTCGTCGTAAAGTTCCTGCTGGGTGAAGATCCCTTCATTCGCCAGACGTTCCGGGCTGAGATAGAGATAGCAAAGAATTTTGCCGACCATCATATCCAGCTCGGAAAGCACGGAGCGCGGAATCAGCGTCGTGGAGCGTGGACGCAGGTAGAAAAACCCTTCCGGTGCGCGGATAAGCTCCACGTTATAGCGCGCATAAAACTCTTCCAGGTACTCCTGGAAGTCCATCAAAAAGGCGTGATTATCCAGCTCGTCTAAGCCAATGTGACGACCGGCACGCAGCTGGCTGTCCAGCGCCGGAAATAACGGATTCGCCAGCGCCTGTGCCAGCTTAACTGGCATCACTTGTTCAATATTTGTCAATGACATGCGCCTGTACCTTGGCTCCGTAATCGTTAATTGGCTGCCACTTCGGCGGCAGTCCGGTGAAATCTGCTTGTGCGACACCCAGGCGCACCGCCTGGTCTACCACAATGCGGGCAACATCGAAGTGGCGTGCACGAGGATATTGCGCCAGATAGTCGCGCACCACGAGACCAAGATCCAGCGGCACTTGTCTGGTTTTGTAGACAGCGAGCTGTTCTTCGATCATGGCCGCAAGTTGCTCACGAATTTCGTTGAATTCTTCGTATTCCAGATCCGGTGGCAGTTCACCGGTCACCTCTTCATCACGCAGAGCCATCTCTTCGTCGCGCATATCCAGCAGACGATCGGCATTAGCGTAGGTCAGCGCCCACGGCGCATCGAAATAGGTCTGCACAGACTGACGCAGACGCTGGGCAAAGACGCGGTTTTTATCCATATCAATCGCGGTACGGATAAATTTATGCACATGGCGGTCATAGCCGATCCACAGGTCGATCGACTGCTGTCCCCAGCTAATAATGCGATCGAGTTTACTCTGCAAATCAAAGACCAGACGGTCGACAAAATGCAGATCGTCATGTGCCATGGTCGCATCCTGAATGCGTAGCAGGTTGGCCTGGAGCTTATCCCCTGCGGCCTCCAGCGTATCCTGCAGTTCACGCAGCGTGCCGGAGGTTTCCGACAGCAACAGTTCGCAGCTGGAGATAGCCGCGCGCCAGTCTTTGTTCAGCAACTGCGCAATATCGTCTTTCACCTGCTGCTGCTGTTCGTCCATCAGACGCTGAGTCAGATCGATACTGTCGAAAATCTCCGCTACCGAGTATTTCAGCGGTGCGTAAACATTGCGGTGCCAGTGGAATTCGTCACCGTTTTCATCCGCAGCATCGGCGGCACGCTTAAGTTCACCCGCAACAATCGAGAGCTGCATGGAAAGACGCAGCGTGGAAAATTCACGCTGGCGAATGTAGTAATCGGTGATGCCGATGCCCAGTGGCGTCAGGCGATAGATGGCGTTTCCTTCCGCCTGCTCGCTGGTAAAGCGGTTCAGCAGACGTTGACGCACCATATCGTTGATTGCGTTGTTGGCACGCACGCTAATGGTTTCGCTGGTTTGCTCAAACGCATCACTGACATGGCGGAACGCATCCACCAGTTCACCCTCGCTCATTTCACCATCCAGCCGTTCGCCGTTCAGCGTGGCAACCGCCAGCAGGAAAGAGAGTCTGTCTACCGGCAGCGAGATGGAGAAATCGTTTTTCCTGGCCCAGGCAACCAGTTCGGGGACTGTCTGGGAAAATTCACTCATAGGTTATCCTTGCATCTGCGGCTTGTGCGCGGTGACGTGAATATAGCGGCCAAGGCTGATAAAAGGCTCCTGACGGCAATACCGCGTTTCTAATTCTGTTAAGGTGTCAAAACAGTCACGCTGTTTGTGTTTTTCACGCAGATAATCATGAAACACCCTGACGCCCGTCTTCCCAACGATCTGCCAGCCAATCTCTTCCAGCCAGCCGTACACCTGCTGTGGATCGCGCGGATAGTCCGGGGAAAGCGTGCGCTTTTTCTTTTTCGGCATCCCGACCTGAACATAGTCGAAGTTACCTGCAACCATGTTATGCATCAGGAAGCCGTTAGCATTGTAGAACATCAGCGACAGCGTGCCGCCCGGGCGTAACATCGACCACAGGGTTTGTAATACGCTTTGCGGATCGGCAACCCACTCCAGCACCGCATGAAACAATATCAGATCAACCTGGGTTTCCAAATGCTGTGAGATATCCTGAGCGGCGCATTGTATAAAATGCATGTTGTCGCTCACACCTTTCTCTTCTGCTGCACGCGTCGCACGGGCGACCATTTCAGCAGAAAGATCGCAAAGCGTGACGTGATGACCGCGCTCGGCCATTTTTATCGCCGTCTGCCCTTCACCGCCTCCGGCGTCCAGCACACGCAACGTTTGACCGCCAAAGGTGGCAAGAATGTTGTCCAGATCCTGCCAGAGGATCGTCTGACGTAACTGCCCTTTCGTGGTGCCATAAATGTTGCGCGAAAACTTTTCCGCGATGTCATCAAAATTGCGATCCCGCATTGGGAGAGTTCCACTCGCTAACTGCAAAACCGCTATTTTGTCACACCCGCGCGGAGAATGAACCTCTCTGGTGTAATATCACGGGTAATCACCTGCTATATGGTCAAAAAAGGAACCAAAAAGGATGCTTTTTACCCTTAAGAAATACATTGGAGGGATGATGCTTCCCCTTCCTCTGTTGCTCATCATCATCGCGCTGGGGCTGGCGCTGGTGTGGTTCAGTCGCTTTCAGAGAAGCGGCAAAACGCTTATCACGCTTGGCTGGTTTGTCTTGCTGCTGTTGAGCCTGCAGCCGATCGCGGATGGCCTGTTACGCCCAATCGAAAATAAGTACCCGACATGGCAGGGAAATCAGAAAGTAGCGTACATCGTGGTGCTGGGCGGCGGATATACCTGGGACCCTGACTGGGCACCCAGCTCAAACCTGATCAACAATAGCTTGCCACGGTTAAACGAAGGTATTCGCCTGTGGCTTGCGAACCCGGGATCAAAAATGATCTTCACCGGCGCGGCGGCCAAAACGAACCCGGTGAGTACGGCTGAAGCCGGTGCCAGAGTCGCGGAATCACTCGGCGTGCCACGATCCGCTATCATCACTCTGGACAGCCCAAAAGATACCGAAGAAGAGGCGGCAGCAGTGAAGCAGGCGATTGGCGATGTCCCGTTCTTACTGGTGACCTCCGCCTCACACCTGCCACGAGCGATGATTTTCTTTGAAAAACAAGGTCTGCACCCGCTTCCCGCACCGGCAAACCAGATGGCCATTGATGCCCCGCTCAACCCATGGGAACGGGCAATCCCGTCCCCGGCGTGGCTGATGCATAGCGATCGCGTCGGCTATGAGACGCTCGGTCGCCTCTGGCAGTGGCTGAAAGGTTCCTCAGGCGAGCCAGGGCAAGAGTGATTTTGTCGCCAGATCGAAGTTTACGCGATTAAAACGCCCGGTATTGACCAATTGCGCGACTTCGTCCCAAAGCAGATAAAGCCAGCGTCGCCAGAGAAACGCTTCTGCAACGGGCGCGCGTTGAAGGTAGTGCCAAAGTAAACCTTCCGCCGCCCCGCTGTCGCTGAGCCTGAATAACTCATATTCGCGCGGAGCCCAGAGCATGATCCCCGGCCCGACCATCGCCAGAAGCTGATCGCTGCGGGAATCTTTCAGCATGCTGCGCAGGGTAAAATTACCGTGGATCAGCACGCAGTTATCATTAAAGCCTTCAAACAGCGCCGGTAAGCACTCGCGGGTGCGAAACAGAATACGTTTGTCCTGCATAGTTAAACCGGTGTTATTGAACTGGTTAAGCGTCCCCCACAGCACTTCAACCCGCTGGCGATACCACAGCGGCCACAGGTTTTCCTGGGTACTGTCGACCGGACCGACAAGACCACGGCTATCCTGACGGTGCCAGGCCAGCAGCGCCTCGACTATCTGGTCCTTCAGCTGTTCCCAGCGTTCCGGCGTGCGTGCCGGTGCTTCAACAGGCACGCCACGCAAACGCTCTATCAGCAGTACGTCCGGGCCGGGGTGTTCCTCATGGGTCATCACGCCGTACACCGTTGGCATACGCACGGTCCCCTCCCGTGCCAGCATCGACATTTTCCACGCAAGCTGCCTGGCAACCCCCGGCGAGGTAAAACTTCTGGCCATCAGTGGCATTGGGTTACCCTGACTGTCATATAACGACCAGAGCGCGGTATCGGCCTTTTCACTCACGCACTCAACCCGGCTTAACTTCTCGCCCAGCAGATGGCTAAGTTCGGCACGCAGCTGTTCCATATGAGATTACCCCCATCAAGACTACTGCTTTTATAATGAGCGCGCAGAATGAAGATGTCACCCGGAAGAGATCAATTATGGAAAAGAAAGGGAAAAAATAGCAGGGAGAGAACATCCCCCCGAAAGGAGGGATGAAGGCAATATTAACGCAGTTCGGCGCGAACGCGCTCAAGATCTTCCGGTGTATCAACGCCCGTTCCAGGCACTTCCATGGCAACAGCAACGTGGATTTTTTCACCGTACCAGAGCACACGAAGCTGCTCCAGCATTTCAATATGTTCCAACGGGCTGGGTGCCCAGGTGACATATCGACGAATAAAGCCGGCGCGATAGCCGTAAATCCCCAGATGGCGCAGGAATGAATCACCGATAGTCTCTTTAGAGAGCGCAAAGCGATCGCGATCCCACGGAATCGTGGCGCGGGAGAAATAGAGCGCATAACCTTCGGCATCCATCACCACCTTCACCGCATTCGGGTTGAATGCTTCTTCAGCGTGGTGAATGGGTACTGCGAGTGTGGCCATACCGACCTGACGTTGTGACAGGTTTTCCGCCACCTGACGGATAATAACCGCCGGGATCATCGGCTCGTCGCCCTGGACGTTAACGATGACCGTATCGTCACTAAAACCGCATTTTTCAACCACTTCCGCCAGACGTTCAGTGCCGGACTGGTGATCCGCACGGGTCATGCACACCTCTCCGCCGACTGCCTCCACCGCACGGGCGACGTCCGGATGATCGGTAGCAACGATAACGCGATCGGCACCCGATTCACGTGCACGCTCCAGGACATGCACAATCATCGGCTTGCCGTTGATATCCACCAGTGGTTTACCCGGCAGTCGCGTTGACGCATAACGCGCAGGAATAATGACAACAAAACTCATGGCTTGCTCTCTTCTGCCACCAGGGAGCGGGCTTCGTTTTCCAGCAAAACCGGAATGCCGTCACGCAGCGGGAAAGCCAGGCTGTCCAGCTTGCAAATCAGCTCTTGTTTGTCCTGGCTATAGTAGAGTTTGCCGTTGCACACCGGGCAGGCAATAATTTCAAGTAAACGGTGATCCATAGTTCCTCCGTATGGGTAATCATTAAAGCTTACCACATTCCCTTTTCAGAGAGTGCCTGTTTCCCAGCCACTTCGGCAGGTTGTAAACAGTCCGTCAGGTACCCGCCCCAGCGTCACGTTGCTGGCCCCCTGCCAGCGAGCAAAATCGCTTATAGCGGACGCTAACCCTTTTTCCAGACTCGCTGACACTCTGATACCCTCTTCCAGATAGAGTGCGATGACCTCAAGCGTGTCGGTTTTACGGTGCATTTTGGCGTCCATGCGCCCGACAAGTTGCCCTTTGTGCAGCAGAGGCAGAACAAAGTAGCCATACTGGCGCTTCGGTGCTGGAGTGTAGCACTCCAGTCGGTAAGTGAAACCGAACAGTTGCTCGGCTCTTTTTCTGTCCCAAACCACAGGATCGAAAGGAGACAGCACCGCGCTATGTGTTGCCTGAAGTTTTCCTTCCTGAGCCTGAGGCAGAAGTGGAAGTAGCTCTGAATGCAGCCACATTTCTCCCAGTGTTTCCACTGTGACGGGAACAACTCGCTGTTCGCGCTGCCATATTTCCAGCAATGGTTTCAGCGCGGGCTGGCGTAGGCGGTAATAATCTGCCAGCCACTGTGGGCGGAAAATACCCAGACTGCGGGCACTGTTTTCCAGCATGACATCCTCAGCCGCTTCCTGAGTCAATAAGTCACGCTCATCGTCCCAGTGAGGCATCACACGATGGGTCAGGTCGTATACACGCTGAAAATTACGCCGTTCAATCACCATGACCTGGCCTGACGTAAACAGTCCTTCGAGATGGCGTTTGTGCGGCTTCCACTCCCACCAGCCGCTCGTACCTTTTCGCGGATGCTCAAAATCGGCAGAACGCACAGGTCCGTTTTCCTGAATGTGGCGGATGAGTTGCTCAATCTCAGTTGCATGTTCCAGCATCCACTCTTGCCGGTACTTCCAGCCCATCTTCTCCGGAGCAAGCATCCGGTGACGAACCAGGGCAAAATCACTGCGAGGCAGGAAACAGGCTTCGTGCGCCCAGTACTCCATTAACTCCCCTTTGCTGAGAGCCTCATCCAGCCATTGCGAGGGATAATTCCCCAGACGGCTAAACAGCACCAGATAAGGGCTACGGGCCACGATGTTAATGGTGTCGATTTGAAGTAGCGACATGCGCTGAACGGTAGAGAGGATATCGGCAGATTGCGCACGACGACGGGGTTTTTTGAGTAACCCCTGCGCAGCAAGGTGCAAATTACGTGCGGCTGAAAGTGAGAGTTGCGGTAAAGACATGCGTTTTCCTGTCAGTCAAAGCGCCACCAGAACCGCGTAAGCCTTCACTTCACCAACGCGATCAGTTCCTTGAGTAATTGTTCCGGTTGCTCGCCGCTGAGTTCAGCGTCAACCGGCAGGTACCACCAGTTTTCTTTTGCAAAGGCACGGCATTTCACCGCATCTTTTTCGGTCATGATCAGCGTCTGTCCCGGCATAGTCAGGGCATCGACCTGCTGTTCCACCAGCGCCTGGTGGTCCGCCAGCGGCACACATTTTTCAAGCTGTGCGCCACACTGTTCCAGCGTCGTGAAGAAACGTGGAGGATGGCCAATACCGGCCATCGCCACCAGGGCGGGAAGTTGTGCAACTTCCCGGCGTTCCCCGGTCTGCAAATTCACCGCCAGACCAGGATGGAGATGCATAGGGATTTCACCCGTTTTTGCCACACCGCCATTCACAATGACCGCATCTACGGATTTCAGACGTGAAGCGCGTTCGCGCATCGGCCCGGCCGGCAGCCACCAGCCATTGCCAAAACGACGAACGCCATCAATAACCACAATCTCTTTGTCACGCGCCAGAGCATAATGCTGCAGACCATCATCAGTGATGATGATTTGTACCGCATGTTCTGCAAGCAGTGCCTGCACGGCGTCGCTGCGCACCGGAGAAACCGCAACCGGAGTGCCGGTACGCTGGTAAATTAAAACCGGTTCATCACCCGCTTCAGCAGTCGATGTTTCATCCGTCAGCAGCAGTGGGTAATGCGTTGCCTTGCCGCCATACCCGCGCGACACTACGCCGGGGCGTATACCGCGTTTTTGCAACTGTTCCACCAGCCAGATAACGACTGGCGTTTTACCGTTGCCACCGGCGGTGAGGTTACCGACAACCACTACCGGAACCGGCGCGCGCCATGCGCGTTTGAGCCCCAGACGATAAAGAAGACGAATGACACCGCTCACCAGGCCATAAAGCCAGGAGAGCGGTAGAAGCAGTAGCCACAGCGGCGATTCACCGGACCAGATGCGTGCAATCATGCGCCAAACTGCATCTTATGAAGCTGGGCGTAAACACCACGGTGCTCCAGCAAATCAGTATGACTTCCGCGTTCAACAATGATGCCATCTTCAACCACGACGATTTCATCAGCCTGCTCGATAGTCGACAGACGGTGTGCAATCACCAGCGATGTACGGTTCTTTTGCAGTTCATCCAGGGCTGACTGAATCGCGCGTTCCGATTCCGTATCCAGCGCCGAGGTCGCTTCATCAAGGATCAGGATTGGGCTATCGCGCAGCAGCGCACGCGCAATGGCGATACGTTGACGCTGCCCACCGGAGAGTAGCACCCCGTTCTCACCGATTATGGTATCCAGTCCGTTATCCATCTTGTTGATAAAGTCCATTGCGTACGCCATACGCGCGGCGTTTTCAATCTGCTCGCGGCTGTATTCATCAGTGCGTGCATAAGCAATGTTGTTTGCAACAGTATCGTTGAACAGATGCACGTTCTGTGAGACCAGCGCAACCTGGTTACGCAGCGACTGCAGGGTGTACTCTCGCAGGTCATGGCCATCCAACAGAATCTCACCTTCGTTAATATCGTAGAAACGGGTGATCAGGCTGGCAATGGTCGATTTACCTGAACCGGAACGACCAACCAGTGCAACGGTTTTCCCCGCCGGAATGGTCAGGTTGATGTTGCGCAGGGCCGGAGTTTCACGGCCAGGATAGGCGAAAGTGACATTGCGGAATTCGACATCGCCACGGGCGCGCTCAATCACGCGTGTACCTTCATCTTTCTCCTGCTCGGAATCCAGAATGCTGAAGAGAGTCTGACAAGCAGCCATCCCACGCTGGAACTGGGCATTGACGTTTGTCAGCGATTTCAGTGGACGCATCAGAGCAATCATCGAGGAGAAGACCACGGTGATAGTACCCGCCGTCAGCGTCTCCATCACGCTAGGGAAGCTTGCCGCATACAGAACGAATGCCAGTGCCAGAGAGGCAATCAGCTGAATAACAGGGTCAGAGATTGAAGAGGCCGACACCATTTTCATCCCCTGCAGGCGCATTTTGTTGCTGACTTTGTCAAAGCGGTGGGTTTCGACTTCCTGACCGCCGAAAATCAACACCTCTTTATGTCCTTTCAGCATCTGTTCTGCACTGGTCGTCACCTGCCCCATGGTGTTCTGCATATTCTTACTGATATTGCGGAAACGTTTTGAGACGACGCGAATCGCAATAGAAACCACCGGTGCCAGAACGATAAGGATGATCGACAGCTGCCAGCTGTAATAGAACATCATCGCGAACAGGCCGATAATCGACGCGCCCTCACGCACAACGGTAATCAGTGCGCTTGATGACGAGGAGGCAACCTGTTCTGAGTCGTAGGTAATGCGAGACAGCAGCGTCCCGGTCGACTGTTTATCAAAGAATGAGACCGGCATGCCCATCATATGACTGAACAGACGGCGACGCATAGTCATAACCACTTTCCCTGATACCCAGGAAATACAGTAGCTGGAGATATAGCTGGTGATGCCGCGTAAGATCATCAGTCCGATAACCACCAGAGGCATCCATAGCAACACTGAGCGATCCGTTTTACCAAAACCGTCGTCCAGTAACGGTTTGAGAAGCGATAGCATAAAAGTATCGCTGGCTGCGTTGAGGATTAACGCTACACCCGCCACGATCAAGCCTGGTTTAAAGGGCGCAATCATCGGCCAGAGTCGGCGGAAGGTTTGCCACGTGGAGAGATCTTTGTCGTTATGCATTCAAAAAACCAGCATTTGTTGAAATAGCCGCATATTCTACCCGTTATCTACGGGCGCGCCAAACCACTGATGATACCAACGTGGTAAAAATTGCTCTCGCAAGCGCAGGATTTGCCAGCGATGTTGCGAAAATGTCACCGATATTTGTCCAGAATGGGGGGTATCGTGCCAGATATATCCTTCTTTTCGATAACGTCGAACCACTTTCGCCGACGGAAATCGCCATGCGTTATAGCGTGCCGCCGAATCCAGGGCAATTTGCCCTTCTACCCGTTGAACCAGTGGCAATGAAGAAGACGTCTTACTGCCATGATGAGGTACCTGTATGAGTGTAGACGTCACATTACGCCAGTAATGGCTGAGCATTGCCTGTTCCGCTTGCGCTTCAATGTCCCCTGTCAGCAGAACACTCTGCTCGCCGTCGTCAATTTTTACCACACAGGAGTGGTTGTTTCCTTGAGCAGGATAATTTTCAGGTGGCCAATGGACGGCGAAGGTCAACCCCTGCCAAATCCATCTCTGCCCACGAAAACAGGGATGATGTCCCGCCCGGCGTAATGGACTTCTTATCCACAAATCAGGCCATGTTTTTTGCAGCGATATCAGCCCTCCCGCATGGTCAAGATGCTCGTGACTGAGAATTACGCCTTCTGGTCGCAGGTGATGCCAGCGGAGCCACGGAATAATTAACCGCTGCGCACTATCGCCGCCTGGCCAGGCGAGCCCGGTATCATAGAGAATCGCTTTTCCCTGTCTTTCAATAACCATTGCCAGGCCCTGCCCCACATCCAGCATATGTAACGTCCAGCTATCGCTTTTTGCCGTTCGCCAGAGGGGAAATGTGAGTATGACACTTCCAGCCAGGCAAACGGCAGGAACACTGTTCCAGGCACGAAACCGCCAGCCAACAATGATAAGCCAGGGGAGTAATGTGAGGAACTGCCAGCGTTGATCCACATTTTGCCAGCCATAAGGCAGGCGCATCAGCAGCCAGAACAATACCGCCAGAGACTTTTCGGCTGCAAACCAGATGGTACTTTCCAGGGCCGTCAGTGGAAGCAGATGAAGCAGCATACCGAGCAGGATCAGCGGGACAGAGACCAATGTCACCAGGGGAACGGCAAAGAGATTCGCAACCAGGGAAGAGATGCTGAAGCCATGGAAAATCAGGACCTGCAAAGGCATGAGCAACAGCAGCATTCCTATCTGAAGATAAAGCAGATTCAGTAGTGGCCGCATCCAGCGAGCCCTGTGTCCGTGAGGAAGAGGCAACCACTGAAACCAGAAAATCAGTGCGGTAACCGCAAAGGCTGACAAAAGCAGACTCTGTGAAAGCACAGCTAATGGATCGATTAGCAGGATTGCCGCAACACAGCAAAACCAGATCTCCCAGGGGGACCATTGACGGGCGGCGATCCGCAACGCCGCCAGCATAGTAATGGCGGTAACCGTTCGCAATGCCGGGGGTTGCAGACCAGTAAGCCAGGCATAGAAGGCAGCAAAAACCACCCCAGCCAGCAGAGGTATCTGCCAGCGGATCCAGTGGCAGGGTAATAAAAACTGGAACCCACGTGCGAGTAGCCAGGCGATGGATGCTGCCATCGCGATATGCAGTCCTGAAATTGCCATCAGATGGAGTGTGCCGGTTTCCCGCATCAGGTCTTTTATTTCCTGGGGTACGTCCAGACGTTCTCCCATCCCCAATCCAAGGATAACAGCCCCCCATTGATAAGAAGAAAGCCGGTTTTGCAGTGACATCAGGTATTGAGCACGCAGGCTACAGCGTCCATCGACGAGTTCCGCATGGGTGAAGCGCCCACTCAGTGTTTGATGTTGGGCAAACGAGCTTCGCTGAAGATCGTAGCCCCCGTCATTTAATTCTCCATGTACAGGCCTAAGTCTGAGCGTCATGGCCCAGCGCTGGCCGGCACAAACCTTTTGCGGCAGTGCATTGCCATACAATGTTACGCCAGCCGATGTCCACCCGCGTTGGCCATCGACGCTGATAATCTTTCCCTGATGCATTGTTGAACCATCAGTGGCGGTGATCTCTACCTCAGCATGTACAGCATCTGACGTTAAATGTTGCATTGGCCAGACGCTCTCTTGAGCGGAAAGAATTCCCCATACGCAAAATAATAAACCGATCCCCACATATTTCAGTCGTACGCGCCGCTGCGCGGCCAGCCCTATTCCGCCAACAATCATTATCCACACGAAATAGCGTGGTGGCAGTTCAGGTAACCAGAGTAACGGAGTTATCGCCAGAATGGCACAGACGCTAATAGCGGGAATTCTCATGACTACCTCCCTGTCTCAGGAAAGGCAGTATGCAGGCAGGCAGGGTGAGCCGTCAGTTGAGAAAAATGCGTTTTACAGCAAGCGCTGTATTGATTTTATTGGTTTGCAGAAAGCGAAATGAAAAATGCGCGGTTTCTTCAGAATTGAAACGATAAAGACAAAAAAAGCACCCGCAGGTGCTTTCTTTCGAACCCAGTTTAACCCGATGGCTAAACTCAGTTACCGTAAATATTGGCGCGGTCGCGCAGTTCTTTACCCGGCTTAAAGTGCGGAACGTACTTACCTTCCAGCTCGACTTTATCACCCGTTTTCGGGTTACGCCCGGTGCGTGGAGCACGATAGTGCAGAGAAAAACTACCGAAACCGCGGATTTCAATGCGCTCGCCCTGGGCAAGAGTGGAGGCCATATGCTCCAGCATCTCTTTTACGGCATCTTCCACTGCCTTGGCAGGGATATGCGGTTGCTGACTGGCAAGTCTTTCAATCAATTCTGACTTGGTCATGATTCCTCCGGTTCCTTTCAAACCAATTAGCTGAACAGCTCATTAAACAAGGGCGGCCGTAGCCGCCCTTTGTTATTGATTACAGGACGAATCCTGCAATCTGTCAAGTTTGCTCCTCATCCTTCACGCTGTAAATGCATTACAGCTCAAATGATGCTGAGAACTTGATATTACTCGCCTTTAGCTGCTTTGAAAGCTTCAGCCATTGCGTTGTTAGAGAAGTTTGCATCTTCCTGTTTGTTAACAGTTGCGATTGCATCTTTCTCATCAGCTTCGTCTTTAGCACGAACAGACAGGCTGATTGCACGGTTCTTACGGTCAACACCGGTGAACTTAGCTTCAACGTCGTCGCCTACGTTCAGAACCAGAGTGGCATCTTCAACGCGGTCACGGGAAGCTTCAGAAGCGCGCAGGTAACCTTCAACGCCGTCAGCCAGTTCTACGGTTGCGCCTTTAGCGTCAACTGCAGTTACTTTACCGTTTACGATTGCGCCTTTCTTGTTCAGTGCAACCCAGTTGTTGAACGGATCTTCTGCGAGCTGTTTAACGCCCAGGGAGATACGCTCACGCTCTGCGTCAACCTGCAGAACAACTGCAGCGATTTCGTCGCCTTTTTTGTATTCACGAACTGCTTCTTCGCCTGCAACGTTCCAGGAGATGTCAGACAGGTGAACCAGGCCATCGATGCCGCCGTCCAGGCCGATGAAGATACCGAAGTCAGTGATAGACTTGATTTTACCTTCAACACGGTCACCCTTATTGTGGGTTTCCGCGAACTGCTGCCATGGGTTGTTTTTGCACTGTTTCAGGCCCAGGGAGATACGACGACGTTCTTCGTCGATATCCAGAACCATCACTTCCACTACATCACCAACGTTAACAACTTTGGATGGGTGGATGTTTTTGTTGGTCCAGTCCATTTCGGAAACGTGCACCAGACCTTCAACGCCTTCTTCGATTTCAACGAAGCAGCCGTAGTCAGTCAGGTTAGTAACGCGACCAGTCAGTTTAGTACCTTCTGGGTAACGCTTAGCGATAGCTACCCATGGATCTTCGCCCAGCTGTTTCAGGCCGAGGGATACACGAGTACGCTCGCGGTCGAACTTCAGCACTTTAACAGTGATTTCGTCGCCCACGTTCACGATTTCGCTTGGGTGCTTAACGCGTTTCCACGCCATGTCGGTGATGTGCAGCAGGCCATCAACGCCGCCCAGGTCAACGAATGCGCCGTAGTCAGTGAGGTTCTTAACGATACCTTTGACTTCCATGCCTTCCTGCAGGTTTTCCAGCAGCTGATCGCGTTCTGCGCTGTTTTCGGACTCAATAACAGCACGACGGGAAACAACAACGTTGTTACGCTTCTGGTCCAGCTTGATTACTTTGAACTCAAGCTCTTTGCCTTCCAGGTGCAGGGTGTCACGGACTGGACGAACGTCTACCAGAGAACCTGGCAGGAACGCACGAATACCATTCAGCTCAACAGTGAAGCCGCCTTTAACTTTGCCGTTGATAACACCGACCACAGTTTCAGCTTCTTCGTAAGCTTTTTCCAGCGTGATCCATGCTTCGTGACGTTTAGCTTTCTCACGAGAAAGCAGGGTTTCACCGAAGCCGTCTTCTACTGCGTCCAGAGCAACGTCAACTTCGTCACCAACCTGGATTTCCAGCTCGCCCTGGGCGTTTTTGAACTGCTCTGCCGGAATGGCGGACTCAGATTTCAGACCGGCGTCAACCAGTACTACGTCTTTGTCGATAGCAACAACAACACCGCGAACGATGGAACCCGGACGGGTTTCGATTTCTTTTAAGGATTCTTCAAACAGTTGAGCAAAAGATTCAGTCATGTTTAATCTTCAGGTTAATATTAACGTCCACCTGGCTCCGTGCCGGATGGGGTTGTTTCACATACCCGCCGTCAATCCATTGCAGCGGGGGTACTGCTAAATCGGTCGCGATTACGCGAGTGCCAGTTTTTGGCGCGCATATTGTAGCGCTTTTTCAATCACTTGCTCAATAGTTAAACTGGTTGAATCCAGAACTAATGCATCTTCTGCAGGAACAAGTGGGGCGACGGCGCGGTTACGATCGCGGTCATCACGCTCTTTTATCTCGGATAAAAGGCGATCAAAGTTAACACTAAACCCCTTCTCCTGCAACTGAAGCATGCGGCGTTGAGCGCGTTCTTCAGAAGAGGCGTCAAGGAAAATTTTCACTGGCGCATCAGGGAATACCACGGTTCCCATATCGCGTCCGTCGGCGATCAGGCCCGGGGCTTCACGGAAAGCGCGCTGACGGCGTAACAGAGCCTCGCGAACGCGCGGGAAAGCCGCCACCTGAGAGGCGGCGTTAGCGACCTCCTGAGTACGAATTTCGCCACTTACGTCTTCCCCTTCCAGGATGACTTCCAGGTTGCCATCGGTCGAAATAAAACGCACATCAAGATGCGCAGCCAGCGGGACCAGCGCTTCTTCAGACGCAACATCCACATGGTGATGCAGCGCTGCCAGAGCCAGCACGCGATAGATTGCTCCCGAATCTAAAAGATGCCATTGCAATGCTTCCGCCATCGCTTTGCACAGAGTACCTTTCCCTGCGCCACTAGGCCCATCAATGGTGATTACCGGGGCAACTGCCGTCATCTTTTTCTCCTTAAATAAGGCATACCGTTTACATGAACGCCGCGCATTATACGCGCCAACGTGCGCAACTGTTACCTTTGCGTGCAAATTACGGAATGATTGAAGCAGAGTGTAGAAGAAATGAACGGAAGTGTTCGTCAGGAAACGTAAGGAAATGCCGCATCAGATGATGCGGCAAAACATCATCAGGCCAGCTTGCTAATGCGTGCCAGTTGCTCAAAGTAGTCCGGGAAGGTTTTCGCGGTACATTTCGGGTCAAGAATGGTGACCGGCGTGTCTGACAGCGCCACCAGCGAGAAACACATCGCCATACGGTGATCGTTGTAGGTTCCGATTTCCGCAAACTGCAGTTTTGCCGGAGGGGTCACGCGAATGTAGTCTTCACCCTCTTCCACCTCGGCACCGACTTTTCGCAACTCTGTCGCCATTGCGAACAGGCGGTCCGTCTCTTTTACGCGCCAGTTGTAGATGTTACGCAGCGTGGTGGTGCCTTTGGCAAACAGCGCCGCCGTGGCAATGGTCATCGCCGCATCCGGGATATGGTTCATGTCCATGTCGATGGCGTTCAACTCGCCGTGGGTACAGGAGATGAAGTCATCGCCCCAGGTGACAATAGCGCCCATTTTTTCCAGCACGTCCGCAAAACGGATATCGCCCTGCACGCTGTTACGGCCAATACCGGTCACTTTTACGGTGCCGCCTTTAATTGCTCCAGCGGCCAGGAAATAGGATGCAGAGGAAGCATCACCTTCAACAAGGTAACTACCCGGGGATTGATATTGCTGTGCCCCACGCACCACGAAGCGCTGATAAGACTGGTTCTCCACCTCAACACTGAAGGTTTTCATCAGGTGCAGAGTGATATCAATATACGGTTTGGAAACCAGATCACCCTTAATGGTGATAACCGTGTCCTGCGGTGCCAGCGGTGCAGTCATCAGCAGTGCCGTCAGGAACTGGCTGGAGACACTGCCGTCAACCTCAACGCTTCCGCCGGTAAAACCTCCGCGCAGACGCAGCGGTGGGTAGTTTTCCTGCTCCAGATACTCAATCTGCGCGCCGCCCTGACGCAGCGCATCCACCAGATGACCAATCGGGCGCTCTTTCATGCGCGGCTCGCCGGTCAGCACAATATTGTTGCTGCCCAGACACAGGGCTGCCGCCAGCGGACGCATTGCGGTACCGGCGTTCCCCAGAAACAGCTCCAGCTCTTCACCAGAGCGCAGTGCACCGCCGTTGCCAGTCACTTCACAACGCGTGCGGTCGTCAGACAACGTGTATTGAACTCCCAACGCTTTCAGCGCATTGAGCATGTGGCGTACGTCATCGCTATCCAGCAGATTTGTGAGGACAGTGGTGCCGTTAGCCAGAGCTGCCAGCAGCAGAGCGCGGTTCGAGACACTTTTTGAACCAGGCAGATTAATGGTGCCATCTACCCGCGCGATAGGTTGTAACGTCAGGGATTCCATGAAAACTTAACTCTCAAATCAACATAATAAAAACCCCGCAGCAGGGCTACGGGGGTGAAAACAGCGTAATTAACCGTGGCGACGTTCGAAGTCGATCATGAAATCGGTTAGAGCTTTAACGCCTTCCAGCGGCATCGCGTTATAGATGGAGGCACGCATACCGCCAACAACACGGTGTCCCTTCAGTGCATGCAGGCCGGCCGCGAAGGACTCTTCCAGGAAGACTTTATCCAGGTTGCTGTCTGCCAGCTGGAACGGAACGTTCATGCGGGAACGATTGGTTTTCGCGACATCGTTACGGTAGAAATCGCTCTTGTCGATGACGCCATACAGCAGTTCAGCTTTCTGCTGGTTAACCTTGTCCATCTGCGCCACACCGCCGTTTTGCTTCAGCCATTTGAAGACCAGACCGGAGAGGTACCACGCAAACGTAGGTGGGGTGTTGAACATAGAATCGTTATCGTTCAGCACGGTGTAATCGAGAATCGACGGGCACGATTTATGCGCTTTCCCCAGCAGGTCCTCACGCACGACGACGATAGTCAAACCGGCCGGACCGATATTTTTCTGCGCGCCCGCATAGATAACACCGTAGCGGCTGACATCAATCGGTGCAGACAAAATGGTGGAGGAGAAATCCGCGGCAACCACGACATCGCTGCCGAAGTTTGGCGTCTCATCGATGGCAATCCCGTCAATGGTTTCGTTCGGGCAGTAGTGCAGATACGCTGCGTTATCAGAAAGCTGCCACTCGCTCATTGGCTTAACGGCGCGCAGACCGTCAACGGTCACTTTGGCGTCGATAACATTTGGCGTGCAGTATTTATGCGCTTCTTTAACGGCACTTGCCGCCCAGTAACCCGCGTCAACATAGTCAGCCGTCGTTTTGTTACCGAGGATATTCAGCGGTACACCTGCAAACTGACCGCGTCCGCCGCCGTGACAGAACAATACTTTGTAGTTCGAGGGAATATTCAGCAGATCGCGAAAATCCTTTTCTGCCTCTTCCGCCACCTGAATAAACTCTTTACCCCGGTGGCTGATTTCCATCACCGACGTACCGAGACCGTTCCAGTCACAAAGTTCCTGTTGGGCCTGTTTAAGCACGTCTGCCGGTAACATTGCCGGACCTGAACTGAAATTAAAGACTTGAGCCATTTCCCCTCACCACGCTAAAAGCCATAAGTTATAACTGTGGATATCGGTTTTATCATTCAGTGACACGCGCCGCAATGTCTAAAACTTATGGCCGGCGAAATGTGTCCCGCGTCACACAAAACAATCTACCGCCTCGTCATGACAAAACCGACAAAATGGCTGTCAGGTAAGCCGTTTAGCCCGGCTAACCTTCGACCATTCCGGATTTGCACAGCGGTGGCATAATTGACGATCGCCCGGCTGCATCGCAACCACGTGGCTACATCGTACGCAGGCATATTCGCCAGCTTCAGGAACCGTTCTGAAACGTTCGATCAGCATGTCCGGTAAAATACAGAGACCGGGCTTTACGTCCTCGTCAGAATAGTAATAAACGCTGATCTGCCCGTTGGTTTCCATTATTGCCAGACGCACCTGCCCGAGCTGTTCCACGCTATTCAGGCGTAGCTCCATAAAGAACTCGAACTCGGTCATGTTGGCACTTTTTACATTTTCCCAGGCCAACTGCCCGTCCTCGACGATGACAACCGGCTTCCCTTCAAGCAGGTCTTCCAGCTTTTCGCTTTTCGACATCAGCCACATGACAAGACGGTAAATAAGCGCCAGTGAGACAAAGACAATAAACACCGGCACCATCGGCACATCATCATAGAATGCAACGTCACCCGCCGCTGATCCCAGCGTCAGGATAATCAATACCTCAAAGAGCGACATCTGCCGGACGCCACGACGGCCCGTAATCTTGAGAAACAGAAAGACCAGGACGAAGGTATACAGACTGCGCAGCGCGACTTCGCCTAAAAACTCAGGAGGGACTTTATCAAACGCCATCCGATGGAGATCGAAAGCTTTCATTTTTCTATGCCTTACAGTAGGTTACTGGCTATAAGCATAGCTCAGGCATTTATTTTCGCCGGAGATAGCACCTGTCACGCAAAACCCGTATCATTGCGCGCTTTACGTACGATAAAAGTGAACGCCATGACTCAAACATTTATCCCCGGCAAAGACGCCGCTCTGGAAGATTCCATCGCTCGCTTCCAGCAGAAACTGACCGACCTGGGCTTTAACATCGAAGAAGCCTCCTGGCTCAATCCGGTGCCTCATGTCTGGTCCGTGCATATTCGCGATAAAGACTGTGCCCTGTGCTTTACCAACGGTAAAGGTGCGACAAAAAAAGCGGCACTGGCCTCTGCGCTGGGTGAGTATTTTGAGCGTCTGTCCACCAACTATTTCTTCGCTGACTTCTGGCTGGGCGAAACCATCGCTAACGGCCCGTTTGTTCACTATCCAAACGAAAAATGGTTCCCACTGACCGAAGATGACGAACTGCCGGAAGGTATTCTCGACGCCCGCCTGCGTGCCTTCTACGATCCGGAAAACGAACTGACTGCCAGCATGCTGATCGATCTGCAGTCCGGTAACGACGATCGCGGTATCTGTGCCCTGCCATTTACCCGTCAGTCTGATGAGCAAACCGTCTATATTCCGATGAACATCGTCGGCAACCTGTATGTCTCCAACGGTATGTCCGCCGGTAACACCCGCAATGAAGCGCGCGTGCAGGGTCTTTCCGAAGTCTTCGAACGTCACATCAAAAACCGCATTATTGCCGAATCTATCAGCCTGCCTGAAATTCCGGCCGACGTGCTGGCGCGCTACCCGGGCGTGGTGGAATCCATCGCCAAACTGGAAGCAGAAGGTTTCCCAATCTTTGCGTATGACGGCTCGCTGGGCGGTAAATACCCGGTTATCTGCGTCGTGCTGTTTAACCCGACCAACGGCACCTGTTTCGCCTCCTTCGGCGCGCACCCTGACTTCGGCGTGGCGCTGGAACGTACCGTCACCGAACTGCTGCAGGGCCGTAGTCTGAAAGATCTCGACGTGTTCACCCCGCCAACGTTTGACGATGAAGAAGTGGCCGAGCATACCAACCTCGAAACCCACTTCATCGACTCCAGCGGTTTGATCTCCTGGGATATGTTTAAGCAGGACGCAGACTATCCGTTCGTGGACTGGAGCTTTGCCGGTACCACTGAAGAAGAGTTCGCCACGCTGATGGCGATCTTCGACGCGGAAGATCAGGAAGTCTATATTGCCGACTACGAACACCTTGGCGTCTACGCCTGCCGTATTCTGGTGCCAGGTATGTCCGACATCTACCCGGCTGAAGATCTGTGGCTGGCGAATAACAGCATGGGCGCGCACCTGCGCGAGACGCTGCTGGCTCTGCCGGGCAGCGAATGGGAGAAAGAAGATTATCTGAACCTGATCGCCCAACTGGACGAAGAAGGTCACGATGACTTCACCCGCGTACGCGAACTGCTGGGCCTGGCGACCGGTAAAGACAACGGCTGGTATACCCTGCGCATCGGTGAGCTGAAAGCCATGCTGGCCCTGGCGGGTGGCGATTTGGATCAGGCTCTGGCGTGGACCGAGTGGACCATGGAATTCAACCAGTCGGTCTTCTCTGCCGAGCGCACCAACTATTACCGCTGCCTGCAAACGCTGTTGTTGCTTGCACAGGAAGACGATCGCGAGCCGCTGCAATATCTGAATGCCTTCGTACGGATGTACGGTGCTGAGGCGGTAGAAGCGGCCAGTGCGGCCCTGAGTGGCGAAGAGCCGTTCTATGGTCTGCAGGCTGTTGATAGCGATCTGAAAGCCTTCCCGGCGCACCAGTCGCTGCTGAACGCCTATGAAAAACTGCAGAAAGCAAAAGCCGCTTACTGGTCAAAATAAGCGCACATAACATTAGCAGCAGTAGGCGTATTCAATCGTCTGGGCTATATTACGGGGCAATTTCATTGCCCCGTTTTTTATTTTCTTCGGCAATGATTGTTGATTGTAATAATAAAGTTAAACATGGGTAAATATAATAATATTAACCCGGGCTTTACTGTTACTTTTTATGGTAAATACTCCATATTAATTAACTGTTTTAGAGGTGGCCGAACGAAAAAATTCAACTCTTTTCATAACTTTTAAAATTTATTTTTATACGGATAATCAAATACTTACTCCGCATTTGTTGTAAAACCATACACACTGCGGGCCTATAAGCCAGGCGAGATATGATCTATATCAATTTCTCTTCTATAATGCTTTGTTAGTATCTCGTCGCCGACTTAATAAAGAGAGAGTTAGTGTGAAAGCTGACAACCCTTTTGATCTTTTACTCCCTGCTGCGATGGCCAAAGTTGCCGAAGAAGCAGGTGTCTATAAAGCAACGAAACACCCGATGAAGACGTTCTATCTGGCGATCACGGCTGGTGTGTTCATCTCTATCGCTTTCGTCTTCTACATCACTGCCACCACCGGTACTGCTGGAATGCCTTTCGGCATGGCCAAACTGATTGGCGGTATTTGCTTCTCACTGGGTCTGATTCTTTGCGTTATCTGCGGTGCCGACCTCTTCACCTCAACGGTGCTGATTGTCGTAGCGAAAGCCAGCGGAAGAATTACCTGGGGTCAGCTGGCGCGTAACTGGCTTAACGTCTACGTGGGTAACCTGGTTGGCTGTCTGCTCTTTGTTTTGTTGATGTGGCTTTCTGGCGAGTACATGACCGCCAACGGTGGCTGGGGGCTCAACGTCCTGCAAACTGCCGACCACAAAATGCACCACACATTTATCGAAGCCGTTGCTCTCGGCATCCTCGCTAACCTGATGGTCTGCCTGGCTGTATGGATGAGCTACTCGGGTCGCAGCCTGATGGACAAAGCCTTAATAATGGTTCTGCCAGTTGCGATGTTTGTTGCCAGCGGCTTTGAGCACAGTATCGCGAATATGTTCATGATCCCAATGGGCATTGTCATCCGCGACTTTGCAAGCCCGGAGTTCTGGACCGCAGTTGGTTCATCCCCGGAAAGTTTCTCTCACCTGACTATTATGAATTTCATTACTGATAACCTGATCCCTGTCACTATCGGGAACATTATCGGTGGGGGTCTGTTAGTTGGGTTGACATACTGGGTCATTTACCTGCGTGGCGACGATCATCATTGATGGTTTTCTCAGGCAGTAAATAAAAAATCCACTTAAGAAGGTAGGTGTTACATGTCCGAGCTTAATGAAAAGTTAGCCACAGCCTGGGAAGGTTTTGCGAAAGGTGACTGGCAGAATGAAGTAAACGTACGTGACTTCATTCAGAAAAACTATACCCCGTATGAAGGTGACGAATCCTTCCTGGCTGGCGCAACTGACGCGACCACCAAGCTGTGGGACAGCGTAATGGAAGGCGTTAAACTGGAAAACCGCACTCACGCGCCAGTTGATTTCGACACCTCCGTTGCTTCCACCATCACTTCTCACGATGCTGGCTACATCAACAAAGCCCTTGAGAAAATCGTTGGTCTGCAGACTGAAGCACCACTGAAACGTGCAATCATCCCGTTCGGTGGTATTAAAATGGTTGAAGGTTCCTGCAAAGCGTATAACCGCGAGCTGGACCCAATGCTGAAAAAAATCTTCACCGAATACCGCAAAACCCACAACCAGGGCGTATTCGATGTTTACACCAAAGACATTCTGAACTGCCGTAAATCTGGCGTTCTGACCGGTCTGCCAGATGCGTATGGCCGTGGCCGTATCATCGGTGATTACCGTCGCGTTGCGCTGTACGGTATCGACTTCCTGATGAAAGACAAGTACGCACAGTTCGTTTCCCTGCAGTCTGACCTGGAAAACGGCGTAAACCTGGAAGCGACTATCCGTCTGCGTGAGGAAATTGCTGAACAGCACCGCGCGCTGGGTCAGATCAAAGAAATGGCAGCTAAATATGGCTGCGATATCTCTGGTCCTGCGACCAACGCTCAGGAAGCTATCCAGTGGACTTACTTCGGCTACCTGGCCGCGGTTAAGTCTCAGAACGGTGCAGCGATGTCCTTCGGTCGTGTATCCACCTTCCTGGATGCTTACATCGAACGCGACATCAAAGCAGGCAAAATCACCGAGCAAGACGCTCAGGAAATGATTGACCACCTGGTCATGAAACTGCGTATGGTTCGCTTCCTGCGTACCCCAGAATACGATGAGCTGTTCTCCGGTGACCCAATCTGGGCAACTGAATCTATCGGTGGTATGGGCGTTGATGGCCGTACTCTGGTAACCAAAAACAGCTTCCGCTTCCTGAACACCCTGTACACCATGGGTCCTTCTCCGGAGCCGAACATTACTGTTCTGTGGTCTGAAAAACTGCCTCTGAACTTCAAGAAATTCGCCGCTAAAGTGTCTATCGACACCTCTTCTCTGCAGTACGAGAACGATGACCTGATGCGTCCGGACTTCAACAACGACGATTACGCTATCGCTTGCTGCGTAAGCCCAATGGTTGTTGGTAAACAAATGCAGTTCTTCGGTGCGCGTGCAAACCTGGCGAAAACCATGCTGTACGCAATCAACGGCGGCGTTGATGAAAAACTGAAAATGCAGGTTGGTCCTAAGTCTGAGCCGATCAAAGGCGACGTTCTGAACTTCGACGAAGTCATGGACCGCATGGATCACTTCATGGACTGGCTGGCTAAACAGTATGTCACTGCACTGAACGTTATCCACTACATGCACGACAAGTACAGCTACGAAGCCTCTCTGATGGCGCTGCACGACCGTGACGTTATCCGCACCATGGCGTGTGGTATCGCTGGTCTGTCCGTTGCGGCTGACTCCCTGTCTGCAATCAAATATGCGAAAGTTAAACCAATTCGTGACGAAGACGGCCTGGCTGTAGACTTCGAAATCGAAGGCGAATACCCGCAGTTTGGTAACAACGATTCTCGCGTTGATGACATGGCGGTTGACCTGGTAGAACGTTTCATGAAGAAAATTCAGAAACTGACTACTTACCGTAACGCTATCCCGACTCAGTCTGTTCTGACCATCACCTCTAACGTTGTGTATGGTAAGAAAACCGGTAATACCCCAGACGGACGTCGTGCTGGCGCGCCATTCGGCCCAGGTGCTAACCCAATGCACGGTCGTGACCAGAAAGGTGCTGTTGCCTCTCTGACTTCCGTTGCTAAACTGCCGTTTGCTTACGCTAAAGATGGTATCTCTTACACCTTCTCTATCGTTCCAAATGCGCTGGGTAAAGACGACGAAGTGCGTAAAACTAACCTCGCGGGTCTGATGGATGGTTACTTCCACCACGAAGCGTCCATCGAAGGTGGTCAGCACCTGAACGTGAACGTAATGAACCGTGAAATGCTGCTCGACGCGATGGAACACCCTGAGAAATATCCTCAGCTGACCATCCGCGTATCCGGCTACGCAGTACGTTTTAACTCCCTGACTAAAGAACAGCAGCAGGACGTTATCACCCGTACTTTCACTCAGTCCATGTAAGTGGAATTGACTGAAATCACGCGTTAAAAAGCGTACAATAAAGGCTCCACGCAAGTGGGGCCTTTTTAGCACCCTCTCCACCTCAGTCTCTTTTGTCCGCTATCTATACTTAATGGATAACAGCCAAAACAGACTTAACACAGCCGGTTTTGAGCTGTGCATACACAGGCCCCGGACGGGCCGATGCTGGAGATATCACCGCAATGTCAATTATTGGTCGCATTCACTCCTTTGAATCCTGTGGCACTGTCGATGGCCCAGGTATCCGCTTTATCACCTTTTTCCAGGGCTGCCTGATGCGCTGCCTGTACTGCCATAACCGTGACACCTGGGATACACACGGCGGCAAAGAAGTGACCGTTGAAGATTTAATGAAAGAGGTGGTGACCTACCGTCACTTTATGAACGCGTCTGGCGGTGGTGTAACCGCATCCGGCGGTGAAGCCATTCTTCAGGCTGAGTTTGTACGCGACTGGTTCCGTGCCTGCCGCAAAGAAGGCATTCATACCTGTCTCGATACCAACGGCTTTGTACGTCGCTACGATCCGGTTATCGACGAGCTGCTCGAAGTGACCGATCTGGTGATGCTCGATCTCAAACAGATGAACGATGAGATCCACCAGAACCTCGTTGGTGTCTCAAACCACCGGACGCTGGAATTTGCCAAATACATTGCCGATAAAGGCATCAAAACCTGGATCCGCTACGTGGTTGTGCCTGGCTGGTCAGATGATGACGACTCCGCGCATCGTCTCGGGGAATTTACCCGCGACATGGGCAACGTCGAGAAAATCGAGCTTCTGCCCTATCACGAGCTGGGTAAACACAAATGGGTGGCAATGGGCGAAGAGTACAAACTCGATGGCGTGAAGCCGCCGAAGAAAGAGACGATGGAACGCGTCAAAGGCATTCTTGAGCAGTACGGCCATAAGGTGATGTATTAAAGAAAAGCCCGGTGAAAACCGGGCTTTTTTATATTCTATTTAAAGACGCCGTTAATCACGGACGTCACAATGGCTGTACTCAGCGCAATTAAGACCAGATCGTCACCCACTACCCGCCACTCATAGCCTGGATAGGAAGGAAGCTGGCCCAGCATAGAGGCCGGCACGGTTTTCTTCGCAATACCCGGAGGCAACGGTTTACCGCGCGCCAGGTTTTTCGCGATACCCGGAGGCAGAGAGTCATAGCCCGTTAAGCCATAATTCAGTGCCAGGTGGCGGGCATGATCGAAACTCACACGAGCATCAACATCGTTACCGACATCTTTACTGCTTTTAAAGCTCTTATCCGATTTTCCAGGGTTATCCTGATCGCTATTTTGCTTATTGCCATGGTTACCGGAGTTACCAGAATTCCCGTTACCATGATTGCCGCCATTACCTTGTCCGCCACCGTTTCCGTGACCACCGCCATTCCCGTTTCCAGGATTAGCCATGACCGGAGCCGTTGCAAACGTTAAAGACAACACTACGGCAAGTGCGGTAGTGGAAAAACGACGAATAGACATGATTGATGCCTTATAGTGGTAGGACTCACATGAATTATCGTCTGACGCAATAAACAAACAATAAGTAAAACTCTTAGTTGTGACAGGGACAAAAAAGCCTGTCATCGACAGGCTTTTAATTAATCAGGCATGAGCCACAGGCGTCGGGTGTTCGCCCGCTTTGCGCAGCAGCATTAAGAGATAAATAAACGATACGCTGGCGATCATGATAAACAATAAATTATCAGAGTAATTCTGCATCAGCATCGCGGTAAACGTCGGCCCTAATAAACTGCCGATGGTATAGCTCAGTAACAGCGCCTGGTTCATTGCCACCAGCTGGTGATGTTCTACTTTCTCACAGGCCCAGGCCATCGCAACCGGATAGAGCGTAAAGCCGGCGGCCCCGAGAATAAACAGCGCAGGCGCCATCGCGGCGTTGCTGAGCATGGCTAGACATCCCAGGATCACCACGAAGACCTGAACGCGCAGTACCAGCAGACGACCGAAACGGTCCGCCAGTCGGCCAATCGGCCATTGCCCGACGATCCCTGCACTCACCATGACCGCCATCCAGAAACCGATCCCGGAGTCGCTGACGCCCTGATGATTTAGATAGAGCGGCATCAGGCCATAGAGTGAGCCCAGTACAATCCCCGAGATAATGCAGCCGTTAACGCCCAGCCGCGCCTGACGGAGTCTCAGCATCGGCCAGACGTGGGTTGCTTCCTGGTGTTCGCTGTTCTGGTTCACAATGCGCGTAAAGAGCAGTGGCAGGATCGCGGCCAGCACCATACCCGTTACCCACGGCAGAACGCTCATCAGGTCGGTTGGCAGTTTGCTGACCATCAGTTGACCCAGCACGGTGCCCACATAGTAAACCATCATATAGGCTGCCAGCAGGCGTCCGCGGTTGCGCGACGTACCGCTGCACATCAGCGCACTTTCAACCACCACCCAAATCATCGCGCAGCCTACGCCAGCGATAAAGCGCCACGCCATCCAGCTCCAGAAGCCGACCATAAGGCCTAAACCGGCACATCCGGCGGCGAAAATCAGTGAGGCCAGATAATAGCTGCGATTAAAGCCAAAGCGCTTAATCAGGCTCCCGGTGACCAGCGTCCCCAACAGGTTGCCGGTAAAAAAGGACGAGCTGACCATACCCACCTGCCAGGTCGGTAAGTTTTCATGGGCGAGCCACAGCGGGACGAGCGTATTTAACACTGCGATCGCCAGGGTCAACAGAAGCAGGCCACAGAGCAACAGAAGCACTGGCCGGGTATAGGTGGTCATGGGTTAAAAACCGTGAGGAAGTTCAGATTTCGTGCGCATCATGCCACTGGCAAAAACAAAGTCAATCCGCTGATTTCGCCGTCACGCACAATATGTTCCCTGTCGATTTAAAAAACTTATCCTGCTAATGCCACGCCTGCTATAGATATTAATTATGTATCTGTTTTTATTTATTAATGAACGAAATTAAAACAAAACGACAGTCGAAAAATTTCATGATCGAAAAAAGAAAAAGCCGGGCACTCAGGCCCGGCTTGATATAACTAAATGCAACGTTAACTGGCAATAGCCATACCCACGGTCATATGCAATCCGTAGAACACACCACGGCCAATCAGTTCACCTGCCAGTACCAGCACAAAAGCCAGCGACAGCAGCGGCAGCGCGGGCTGATATCCTTTAAGCTGAGGCGCGATCCAGAATACCAACGCCGCGACCAGCAGAACGATGCGCCAGGCCATCAGTGAACCGTAGTCCGGCACCAGGGCAGAGGCCTGCTGAATAGAGCTGTGAATGGTTGCCAGTTCGGTTCCCTGCATCAGGGCAACCATTGCACTCACCACCAGCGCCAGCAGCGAAACAGCGGGGAGCAAACGCATTGCCCACCCATCTACGCCCGCTACGCGCAGCAGCAGGTAGCCCAACAGCGGACCACCGATAAACATCGTCAGGAAGAAACTCATCGGCGTCCAGACGCTGTACCAGGTTGGAACGGTATCAATGGTGTTGTACACGCGCACCATCATCCATACGAATACCACGCCCAGCACCATGGTCACGATCAGCCACAGGCTGCGTAGACCCGCAGGCAATTTTTTCAGCGCTGCTAGCAGCCATCCCAGCCCACCGACGGCGAAGAAAATCGCCCCGCTGGCAATCTCATTACTGAGTGATGAGGCCCCCACGCGGTTCAGGGAGTTAAACGCACGCATCGGTGAGCCCAGATGCAGCGTTGAGGCAATAAAGCCAATTCCCATCAGTACCCACAGACCAAACATACTCAACACGAGACGCTGCTGCTGTTCAGCACTGAGGTTGCCTTTTAACAGCGCCAGGGCTAGCACAATAAACCCACCGGCAACACATTGCCCAAAGACCGTGAAGATCATCAGCGGCCATTCATGCCATCCACTTCCCATCTCACACCTCCTTCGGGTTTGCCAGGTAGCCGGTGGTGTCACCTGTCGGACGGCTGTTGGCGTTAGGTTTAATCACAATACTCGGCTTTGTGAAGTGCGCTGACGGTAGTGGCGCTACCGCCGCAAGCTGACCGTGTTTTTTACGCAGCTCTTCAATTGGGCCAAAGTCCAGCGCGCGCAGCGGACAGGACTCGACGCAAATCGGTTTTTTGCCATCCGCCACGCGTGAGTGGCAGCCGTCGCACTTGGTCATATGACCTTTAGCGGCATTGTACTGCGGCGCACCATACGGGCAGGCCATGTGGCAGTAACGGCAACCGATGCAGACATCTTCATCCACGACGACAAAACCGTCATCGCGCTTGTGCATCGCCCCACTCGGACAGACCTTAGTACAGGCCGGATCTTCACAGTGGTTGCAGGCAATCGACAGGTAGTAGGCGAACACGTTTTGATGCCAGACGCCATTATCTTCCTGCCAGTCACCCCCGGCGTATTCGTAGATACGGCGGAAGCTGACGTCCGGGGTCAGATCTTTGTAATCTTTACAGGCCAGCTCGCAGGTTTTGCACCCGGTGCAACGGCTGGAATCAATAAAAAATCCATACTGGGTTGTCATCGGTTACTCCTTAAACCTTTTCAACCTGAACAAGGTTTGTGTGAGATGGGTTACCTTTCGCCAGTGGCGATGGGCGCTGTGTAGTCAGTACGTTAATACTGCCTGCCTGGTCGATGCGGTTGGCATCCGGGTTATACCAGGCCCCTTCCCCCAGCGCGACAACGCCAGGCATCATGCGCGGTGTAACCTTGGCTTCGATATGCACCTCACCACGCCCGTTGAAAATGCGTACGCGATCGCCATTGTTGATGCCGCGCGCTTTGGCATCCATCGGGTTGATCCACATCTCCTGACGGCAGGCGGCTTTCAGTACGTCGACGTTACCGTACGTGGAGTGAACTCGCGCTTTGTAGTGGAAACCTGTCAACTGCAGCGGGAATTTCGCCGTCAGCGGATCGTTATAGTTTTCAAAGCCCGGCGTGTAGATCGGCAGCGGATCGATAACGTCCCCTTCCGGCAATTCCCAGGTTGAGGCAATTTTTGCCAGCTCTTCGGAGTAGATTTCGATTTTACCCGACGGTGTGGTTAGCGGGTTCGCCTGCGGGTCTTCACGGAACGCTTTGTACGCCACGTGGTGCCCTTCCGGATCGCGCTGTTTGTACATACCTTGCTTACGGAAGGTGTCGAAATCCGGCAGATCAGGGATCGCTTTACGAGAGAGCTCATGCAGATAGCGCATCCACCCTTCCTGAGTACGCCCCTCAGTAAACTGCTGCTCAACGCCAAGACGTTTCGCCAGCTCAGAGGTCATCTCATAGATGGTTTTGCACTCAAAGCGAGGTTTGATGGCCTGATCGGTGAAGATCACATAGGACATGTTACCGCAGGAGGCGTCCAGCGCGAAATCCATCTGCTCAGATGCAGTACAGTCCGGCAGCAGGATATCGGCATATTTTGCCGAGGAGGTCATGTGGCAGTCGATGACCACAATCATCTCGCACTTCTTGTCATCCTGCAGGATTTCGTGGGTACGGTTAATTTCAGAATGCTGGTTGATCAGACAGTTGCCGGCATAGTTCCAGATCATCTTGATCGGCACATCCAGCTTGTCCTTGCCGCGCACACCGTCGCGCAAAGCGGTCATTTCCGGACCACGCTCGATCGCATCGGTCCACATAAACATCGAGATGCTGGTCTGAACCGGGTTATCCAGCGTCGGCATACGTTCAAACGGTACTTCATAGGAGCCTTCACGCGCGCCGGTGTTACCGCCGTGAATACCAACGTTGCCGGTCAGGATGGAGAGCATAGAGATGGCGCGGGTCGCGATTTCACCGTTTGCATGACGTTGCGGGCCCCAGCCCTGGCTGACATAGGCCGGTTTGGCTGAGCCAATCTCACGCGCCAGTTGGACGATGCGTTCGACCGGAATACCGGTGATGGTGGATGCCCACTCTGGCGTTTTCGCCACGCCATCGCTGCCCTGGCCAAGAATGTACGCTTTGTAATGCCCGTTTGCCGGCGCGCTGGCTGGCAGGGTTTTCTCGTCGTAACCGACGCAGTATTTATCCAGGAAAGGCTGATCGACGAGGTTTTCGGTGATCATCACCCACGCCAGCGCTGAGACCAGCGCCGCATCGGTACCTGGACGGATTGGGATCCACTCATCTTCTCGCCCGGCACCGGTATCGGTATAGCGTGGATCGATGATGATCATGCGGGCATTGGACTTAGCGCGAGCCTGTTCGAGGTAATATGTCACCCCGCCACCGCTCATGCGGGTTTCACCCGGGTTGTTACCGAACAGCACAACCAGTTTGCTGTTTTCGATATCAGACGGGCTGTTACCGTCTGCCCAGCCACCGTAGGTGTAGTTCAGGCCGGCGGCAATCTGCGCCGACGAGTAGTCGCCGTAATGATTGAGATATCCGCCGCAGCAGTTCATCAGGCGCGCCACCAGTGTTTTACCCGGTGGCCAGGAACGGGTCATGGTGCCGCCGAGCGTCCCGGTACCGTAGTTCAGGTAGATGGATTCGTTGCCATACTCGTTGATCAAACGCTGCATGTTGGTGACGATGATATCGTAGGCTTCATCCCAGCTAATGCGCTCGAACTTTCCTTCCCCACGTTTGCCGACGCGCTTCATTGGGTACTTCAGACGGTCCGGATTATACACACGACGACGCATGGAACGGCCACGCAGACAAGCGCGTACCTGATGTAATCCTTCGTAGTTATCGTCCCCGGTATTGTCGGTTTCAACATATTTAATTTCGCCATCCACCACATGCATACGCAGTGGACAACGACTACCACAGTTTACGGTACAGGCGCTCCACACCACTTTTTCCGGAGCTGTCGCCGGGGACAATGCATCTGCCGCCGACGCCAGCCGGGTAAAAGGAAGCGTGAGGGCGCTACTGGCCATAGCCAGGCCGCCTATTGCCGTGGTTTTCATCAACCCACGGCGAGTGACCTCAGCTGCCATTAATGCTTCAGGCGCGTTGATTTTCATAGAGACTCACTTGGTTGCTCACAAAGAAAAGAGAGGCGGCACATACCGCTATATAGTTTTATATATAACGAAACTCTTCGTTATCAGTCTTTTATGCTAACTTTCATTCGGAGGAGTATTACTACTTTGGAGGGAGGGGGTATTGCGTAGTATCAATTCAGAGGCATAAAAAAAGCGCCCGAAGGCGCTTTTTTGTTGTGAGGCAAAGAATTAGCCGATGTACTGCTGACCTTTCATGTATGGGCGCAGTACTTCAGGGATCTCGATACGACCATCTGCCTGCTGATAGTTTTCCAGCACGGCAACCAGCGTACGGCCGACAGCCAGACCAGAGCCGTTCAGGGTATGAACCAGACGGGTTTTCTTGTCAGTTTTGCTGCGGCAACGTGCCTGCATGCGACGCGCCTGGAAATCCCAGACGTTAGAACAAGAGGAGATCTCACGGTAGGTGTTCTGCGCAGGCACCCACACTTCCAGATCGAAGGTTTTGCAGGCGCCAAAGCCCATATCACCGGTGCACAGGGCCATACGACGGTACGGAAGACCCAGCAGCTCCAGCACTTTCTCAGCGTGGCCGGTCATCTCTTCCAGCGCGTCCATGGATTCTTCAGGACGGACGATCTGCACCATCTCAACTTTGTCGAACTGGTGCATACGAATCAGACCGCGCGTGTCGCGACCGTAAGATCCTGCTTCAGAACGGAAGCACGGAGAGTGTGCCGTCAGCTTAATTGGCAGGTCGTCTTCATCGATGATCTCATCACGCACGAGGTTAGTCAGCGGCACTTCCGCGGTTGGGATCAGCGCGTAGTTGCTGCTGTCTGCTTCCTCGTCCAGCGGACGGGTATGGAACAAATCGCCGGCAAATTTCGGCAGCTGGCCCGTACCGTACAGCGTATCGTGGTTGACCAGATACGGTACGTAGGTTTCGCTGTAGCCGTGCTGCTCAGTGTGCAAGTCCAGCATGAACTGCGCAAGCGCGCGGTGCAGATGGGCAATCTGGCCTTTCATCACCACGAAGCGAGAACCGGTCAGCTTAACCGCTGCCGCAAAGTCCAGGCCCGCGTGCATTTCGCCCAGCGTTACGTGATCGCGCACTTCGAAGTCGAACTCGCGAGGCGTACCCCAACGTTTCACTTCAACGTTGTCGTTTTCATCTTTGCCGACAGGCACGCTGTCGTCAGGAATATTCGGGATAGCCAGGGCAATATCACGAATTTCGGTCTGAAGAACATCCAGCTCAGCTTTCGCCTGATCCAGCTCTTCACCCAGTTTGTTCACTTCCAGGCGTAATGGCTCAATATCTTCCCCGCGCGCTTTCGCCTGGCCAATGGATTTCGATCGAGAGTTACGCTCTGCCTGCAGATTTTCAGTTTGTACCTGCAGAACTTTACGACGCTCTTCAAGAGCGCGCAGCTTATCTACATCCAGCTTAAAGCCCCGGCGTGCCAGTTTTTCAGCGACTGCGTCTGGCTCGTTACGCAGCAGATTGGGATCGAGCATGCTTATCCTGTGCTTATCGAATTAAAATAGGAAAATGTGACCACAGCCTGCGGTCACAGGGATACATTGCCAACATTACCGCAACGATAGCGCTAACGGTAGCGTTTTATAGGGCTATTTTGATCCTGTCCGGCGAGCCAGGTGAGCTTTTCACCAATCTTGCCTTCAAGACCTCTGTTTGTGGGGTGATAATAGCGCGTTTGTGCCATCTCTTGCGGGAAATATTCCTCTCCGGCAGCGTAGGCATTGGGTTCATCATGGGCATAACGGTACTCCTGACCATACCCCATCTCTTTCATCAGTTTGGTCGGTGCATTACGCAGATGAACCGGCACATCGTAGTCCGGACGTTCACGCGCATCAGACATTGCCGCTTTAAAGGCGGTATAGACCGCATTGCTTTTCGGCGCACAGGCCAGATAGACAATCGCCTGCGCAATGGCGCGCTCCCCTTCAGCGGGACCGACGCGGGTAAAACAGTCCCATGCTGAGAGCGCAACCTGCATCGCCCGTGGATCAGCATTGCCGACATCTTCCGAGGCAATAGCCAGGCAACGTCGTGCTACATACAGCGGATCGCCACCGGCAGTGATAATGCGTGCGTACCAGTAAAGTGCCGCATCCGGCGCGCTGCCGCGTACGGACTTATGTAGCGCCGAGATCAGATCGTAAAAACGGTCGCCCTTGTTATCGAAACGCGCGCTACGTTCACCGGCAATCTCGGTGAGCAGTTCCGGTTTAAGCACTCTCTTGCCGGAGTCATCAATTTCGGCCATATCGGCCATCATCTCCAGCGTATTCAGTGCCCGACGCGCATCACCGTTGACCAACTCAGCAATCGCACGACGCGTCTCGTCAGGTAAAACGATATCCTGCCCACCGTAGCCGCGTGCTTTGTCGTCCATTGCCTGGGTGAGAACCTTTTCGATATCCTCGGTAGTCAGCGATTTGAGCAGGTAAACGCGCGCACGCGAAAGCAGCGCCGAGTTCAGTTCAAACGATGGGTTTTCAGTGGTTGCACCGATGAAGAAAATCGTGCCGTCTTCAATATGCGGCAGGAAAGCATCCTGCTGGCTCTTATTGAAGCGGTGGACTTCGTCCACAAAGAGGATGGTACGCCGCCCGGCATTGCGGTTCTGCCGCGCACGCTCGATCGCCTCGCGGATCTCTTTCACGCCGGAGGTGACCGCCGAAAGACGTTCAACGTCCGCGTTGGCATAGCGGGCGATAACTTCTGCAAGCGTGGTCTTTCCGGTGCCAGGGGGGCCCCAGAGGATCATGGAGTGAAGATGCCCGGCCTCAATGGCGCGCGGCAAAGGCTTTCCGACAGCCAGCAGATGCTGCTGGCCGATGTACTGCGCTAAATTTTCTGGCCGCATACGGGCGGCCAGAGGTTGAAACGCGTTATCTGAAAAATCGAGCGACAGATTGCCCACTCACGCCTCTTACTTATTGCGTTGGTCGTCCACCGTTACGCCCTTCGGCGGGGTAAAGGTGAATTTCGATGCATCAACGGCGCCGTTCTGCTGAGACTTGAGCTGGTAGCTGCTGCGCTGATCGTCCTGCTCAACCGCGCCGAACTGATTAATGGTACCGTTGGTGCTTACGTTAATGGTGAACTGCTTCAGGTTGCCGTTGCTGCCTTTCGGCGTCAGGACAAACTCGTCACCCGTCTGTTTAATATTGTACTGCTGCCAGTCGCTGGACTGGTTACGGGCAATCAGCATAAACGGCGTATTGCTGGTGGCATCTTTCAGCCAGGTGGCCGTTGCCTGCTCAACGAACGGGTTGAAGAACCATAAGGTTTTGCCGTCCGACACCAGGATGCTCTCATCCGGCTGGGTCATGTGCCAGTTGAACAGATTTGGGCGTTTTACCCACAAATCTCCCTGGCCTTCCTGTACCGCGTTGCCGCTGCCGTCCGTCACTTTTTGCGTGAAGCTGGCGTGGAAGCTGCTTACTTTATCCAGTCGGCTTTTAAGGTCGCTGGCTGCATCAGCCCAGACGCTGCTGGCGACAAAACTGGTCAGTAATGCACAGGCGATGGCGATTTTTTTCATTGTTATTCCTTAAAATACGTCTTCCCGAAATGGGGTTTCCGTCTTCTATTCTGGACCTGCCCGAAGGCAGGCGACAGAAGAAAATGCTTAATTTTTTGCTGATTTACCCTTCTTTGCAATCGCTGAAGGTTAGTCAAACGGCGGCGGAGCAAGCACCTCGCGGTTACCGTTATGCCCCTGCTCGCTCACGATGCCCTGCGCTTCCATCTGCTCTATGATACGCGCTGCGCGGTTATAGCCGATGCGGAACTGACGCTGAACGCCAGAGATGGACGCTTTGCGTTTTTCGGTAACGAAGTTAACCGCCTGATCAAATAATGGATCCAGCTCTTCTCCACCGTCAAAACCGCCACCGCCGCATTCGCTTTCTACATCGCTGGTAATACCATCAACATACTGCGGACGACCGCGCGCTTTCCAGTCCTGCACCACGGCGTGAACTTCCTCATCGCGGACAAACGCGCCGTGGACACGCACCGGAGAGGTGGAGTTCGGGCCGGAATAGAGCATGTCACCCATACCCAGCAGCGACTCTGCGCCGCCCTGATCAAGAATGGTACGGGAGTCAATTTTACTTGATACCGTAAACGCAATACGCGTCGGAATGTTCGCTTTAATAAGACCAGTGATAACGTCCACGGAAGGACGCTGGGTCGCGAGAACAAGGTGAATACCGGCCGCACGCGCTTTCTGCGCCAGACGGGCAATCAACTCTTCCACTTTCTTACCGACGGTCATCATCAGGTCAGCGAACTCATCCACCAGAACGACGATATAAGGCAGTTTTTCCAGCACCGGATGCTGGGCATCCATGCTGTCACCCGGCTTCCAGTAAGGATCCGGGATCGGACGTCCCATGCGCACAGCCTGGGCAATTTTCTCGTTATAACCGGCCAGGTTTCGCACGCCCAGCGCAGACATCAGCTTGTAGCGGCGTTCCATCTCATTGACGCTCCAGCGCAGGGCATTGGCGGCGTCTTTCATGTCGGTGACCACTTCGGTCAGCAGATGCGGAATGCCTTCGTAGACCGACAGTTCGAGCATTTTCGGGTCGATCATGATGAAACGCACGTCTTCCGGCTGCGCTTTATAAAGCATGCTGAGGATCATGGCGTTCACGCCGACGGACTTACCGGAACCGGTGGTACCCGCTACAAGCAGGTGAGGCATTTTGGCGAGATCAGCCACCACCGGATCGCCAGCGATATCTTTACCCAGCACCACGGTCAGCGGGGATGGGTTATCGCGGAATTTGGTGTTATCCAGCACTTCGCGCAGGTAAACGGTTTGACGTTTTTTGTTCGGCAGCTCAAGGCCAACGTAAGGTTTGCCGGGAATCACTTCCACCACACGTACCGCAACGGTCGACAGCGAACGCGCCAGGTCGCGGGACAGGTTCGAAATACGCGCGGCTTTAACACCCGGCGCCAGATTCAGTTCAAAACGGGTAATAACCGGGCCAGGAGAGTAGTTCACCACGTCCGCCTTGATACGGAAGTCGGCCAGACGAGCTTCCACCAGACGCGCCATCTGCTCCAGCGCAAACGTATCGACCGGCTCAACTTCAGACGGCGGCGGCGTTAACAGGTCCAGCGACGGTAACGGCGTACTTGGACGTTGCAATGGACGGCTGTCACCATTACGCATCAGCAGCGGGTGAATCAGGCTTTCCTGCGCCTGAGGCGCAGGTTGCTGGAATTGCGGAGGCTGTTGCGCCTGTTGCGGCTGCGTATAAGCCTGCGGAGCTGGCTGCTGACGCACTGGCTCGGCTTCCGGCATCACGCTCGGGGTAAATAAAGGCTCGCTCGGACCATCATCCACCAGATCCTTCATTGGCGAGAATTCAAAATCAGACAGCGAGAACGGGTTCGCACCAGCAGGTTGTTCACCGGAATAGCGTTGCTGCTGCGTTGCGGCAAACTGGCGCGCTAATTCGGCTTCCGCCGCGTCATCTTCATCTTCCAGAATCGGTTCATCGTGCTGGTATTCCTCACCGTAACGTTGATTCTGTTGCGCTGCGAACTGGCGAGCCAGCTCGTCCTGCTGCATTTCATCGGCGTCATCTTCGTACTCTGGTTCACGCGCTTTTTCTTCGGCCATACGCTGGGAAGGCAGCTTGATACCGTAAGAAGCAAGCTCACGACGAGTAGGCACACGGACACGATTAGGACGAGGCAATTGTGGGCCAATACCCTCTTTCACCTGAGGACGTGGTGTCCCACCTGTTGCCAGACTGAAGACAGGTGCAGCCACGGCCGCCGCCGCAGTTGCCTGCTTAACGCTTTCCGTAACAGGAGCAACAGCAGGTGTTGGGTCAACCGGCGGAACAGAGAAAGAAGGTGCTTTGGTAACCGGCTCCTGCACCGGTTCAGGCACAGGCTGATACCAGGCTGCCAGCTGCTCGCGTTCACGAGCACGACGCTCTTCAACCTCTTCAAAATAATACATTGGTGGACGAGAGGGTTTCACCTCTTCCACCACTTCAGGTTCAGGCTGTGGCGCTACATAAGGCTGCACAGATTCAACCGGCTCAGGCACATACTCCTGATACGGCTGGGCCACAGGCTGTTCATATTGCTGCGGTTCATATTCAGGTTGCGGCGGCTGATAAGGCTCCTGCCACTGCTCCTGATGCACAGGGATATAGCTTTCCGGTTCAGGGGCGATAACGGGCTCCGGTGTGTGAACACCGGGTGCTGTCTGCCAGTCAACCTGAGGCTGCTGAATAACGGATTCCGGCGGTGGAACCGGTGCAGATGGCATCACGGCTTCGACAGGTGCGGCATACGCCTGCGCAGCGGTCGTTGCTGCTGCGGCTGCGGCAACCGGCGCGGTAACGGTTTGGCCATTTAGCAGCGGATCGTATTCGTCAAAGTCACCCGGCGTGGCACGGCTCCCGGAGAAAAGCACATCATCAGGATCGACGGCGTTACCTGCTGCGCGATACTCAACCTGCTCGTCTTCATCCATACGCTTACCAGAGAAGAGTGCGGCATCGGTTTTACGTCCAAGCGGGTTGGCAAATTTTTCAGCTACGCGCTGGCGACGCGCCAATGCCCCACGCAGGATACGGGCGCGACGGGATTCGCGACGTTGCACAGGCGCTTCATCCTCATCTTCGTCTTCATACTCGTCTTCATCCACCCACGTATCGTCACGACGGGTACGGTTGCTGGCGAAGGTCAGAATGGTGAGGATAAAACTGCCGATTTTCTCGGCAATGCTCACCCAGGACCAGCCGGTAAACAACGTCAGCCCGGCAGCCCAGATGCACAGCAGCGCCAGCGTGCCGCCGCTGCTGTGGAGCATCGGTTGCAGTGCAGAACTCAACAAACTGCCGATCACTCCGCCAGAGGCAAAGTACCAGATATCATCGGCATTAATGGCCGCCAGACCGCATGAGGTCAGGATCAGTGCCAGCGCGCCAATCAGGCGCAGCGAAACCGCGAAATAGTCGATGTAATCATCGTTCTGACGATGACGCCACGCAAACCAGCATCCGCCAATGATAATGACGGGAAGGGTGTAGGCCATCACACCGAAAATGAAAAACAGCGTGTCCGCAAGCCAGGCTCCGGGGACACCGCCTAAATTATGGATAGGCTCATGCCATGCAGTTTGTGACCAGCTGGGATCTGAGGGGTTGAAACTGAGTAAGGCTGCCATCAGCCAGACGGCAAAAAGGGCAATAATAATCAGCAAAGCCTCGAGGAGACGACGTCCGCTGCTTAGCTTCGATAGTGTGACTTCTTTGTCTTCAGTGTATTCCTGGCTCAAGAAAGGCTCTCCAGGTATCAGGCATATCCTGCCTGTTTGCTAAAACGGACAACAGCGCCGGGACTCCCCGGCACTGTTGCTGTATGGATTAACAGGAGTGTAATCAAACTACGCTGATTTTGCACCTGTTCCGTGTTAGCGCGTCTTAATAACCAGACGATTGCTCTGTTTGACCTCTTCCATCACCACATAAGTACGGGTGTCGTTCACGCCCGGCAGACGCAGCAGGGTCTCACCCAGCAGCTTACGGTAGGCGGACATATCCGGCACACGGGTTTTCAACAGGTAGTCGAAATCACCGGACACCAGGTGACACTCTTGAATTTCTTCAAGTTTTTGTACAGCAGCGTTAAATTGCTCAAACACATCCGGCGCACCACGATTCAGAGTAATCTCAACAAATACCAGAAGTGAGGCATCCAGATAATGCGGGTTCAGCAGAGCAGTATAGCCCTGAATGAAACCCTGTCTTTCCAGTCGGCGCACACGCTCAAGGCATGGCGTCGGGGAAAGTCCCACACGTTTTGAAAGCTCGACGTTGGAAATACGCCCATCCTTTTGCAATTCATTAAGAATGTTACGATCGATACGGTCGAGATCTTTGCCAGGGCGCTTCTTGCTATCTACCATTATTATTGTCTCTCTGTATTCCTTCCCTACTCCTGCCTGGACCCTGTGCACATCACTGTTCAGAGCCTGTACCCGTTAGTCATCACATCGCCTGGTTTTGTATTAGACGCGATGCGGATTCGGGTTCTGTTGGTAAGAAGACCGTTGCCCGAAGGCAGTCACCGACATCACGTATGGCGTCTGTCCACGCCATGCGTAGATTTCACTGACCCGGTAAAAATGGCATTTACATGCATGCCTATGCGGCACACGGTTAACGCGGTTTTTTTTCTTCCTTGAATGTTTTCGCAAAAGCGCAGGGGATTGTCAAAGCAAAACATCGTTTTTTAGTACAACATGCCGGATATTCATTAAGGCAGGGTATGAATCCTCATTTTATTGCCTTACAAACGACCGTTTTTCAAGGGAAAGCGCGATGTTATCGCGCGCCATTCATCGTCAGCGGCTATTACACAGATTGATATCAAAATTGCTGCGCTCTTTTTTTACGGCAACAAATTCCCTACAATCCTGCCAAATGTCTGCCAACAACAATGGGGATCTCATGGGCACGGCTAAACACAGTAAGCTGCTAATCCTTGGTTCTGGACCTGCGGGATATACCGCGGCGGTCTATGCTGCACGCGCTAACCTGCAACCGGTGTTAATTACCGGCATGGAAAAAGGCGGTCAGCTGACCACCACCACCGAAGTGGAAAACTGGCCAGGCGACCCGCACGACCTGACCGGGCCGCTGCTGATGGAGCGTATGCACGAGCATGCCGCTAAATTCGAAACCGAAATTCTGTTCGACCACATCAATAAGGTCGATCTGCAGAACCGTCCGTTCCGCCTGACGGGCGACAGCGGCGAATACACCTGTGACGCGCTGATCATCGCCACCGGTGCCTCTGCCCGTTACCTCGGTCTGCCATCCGAAGAAGCGTTCAAAGGCCGCGGCGTTTCTGCATGCGCTACCTGCGACGGTTTCTTCTACCGCAATCAGAAAGTCGCGGTCATTGGCGGCGGTAACACCGCAGTGGAAGAAGCGCTCTACCTGGCGAACATTGCCTCTGAGGTGCATCTGATCCACCGTCGCGACACCTTCCGCGCAGAAAAAATCCTGATCAAACGTCTGATGGATAAAGTGGCAAGCGGCAACATCGTGCTGCATACCAACCGCACCCTGGAAGAGGTGACGGGCGATCAGATGGGCGTTGCGGGTCTGCGTATCCGTGATACCCAGAACACCGATAATGTTGAAACGCTGGAAGTGGCGGGTCTGTTTGTGGCTATCGGCCACAGCCCGAACACCGCGATCTTTGACGGTCAACTAGAGCTGGAAAACGGCTACATCAAAGTGCAGTCTGGTATTCACGGCAACGCGACCCAGACCAGCATCCCGGGCGTGTTCGCCGCTGGTGACGTGATGGACCATATTTATCGTCAGGCGATTACCTCAGCGGGCACCGGCTGTATGGCCGCGCTGGACGCTGAACGCTACCTCGATGGACTGGCTGAACAAGGTAAATAATCTTTACAAGTCAGTAACAAACGTAAATAAAGGCGGCGATAAGTCGCCTTTATTGTCTCACCGTTGTAACATTGCGCTGCCCAATTTCTAATAACGTCACCTGCAAAGTACGCAATGGAAAAAACCCGTCAACAAGAGTTAACACGCTGGCTGAAACAGCAAAGCGTTCTTTCCCGCCGCTGGCTTACGATCTCCCGTATTCTTGGGTTCGTCAGTGGTCTGTTGATTGTTGCCCAGGCATGGCTGCTGGCCCGCATTCTTAATCATATGATCATGGAGAACATTCCACGCGAAGCGCTCCTGCTGCCCTTTATTGTTCTGATCCTGATTTTTATCCTGCGAGCCTGGGTGGTATGGCTACGTGAGCGTGTCGGGTTTCACGCCGGACAGCATATCCGCTACGAGATCCGCCGTCAGGTGCTCGATCGCCTTCAGGAAGCCGGACCCGCGTGGATCCAGGGTAAACCGGCCGGTAGCTGGGCGACGCTGATTCTTGAGCAGATTGACGATATGCACGACTACTATGCGCGCTACCTGCCGCAAATGGCTCTTGCCGTCTTTGTTCCGCTGCTTATTGTGCTCGCCATCTTCCCGGTGAACTGGATGGCCGCGCTGATTCTGATGGGCACCGCCCCGCTGATCCCGCTGTTTATGGCGCTGGTCGGCATGGGGGCTGCGGACGCTAACCGTCGTAACTTCCTGGCATTGGGTCGCTTAAGCGGCCATTTCCTCGACCGTCTGCGCGGCATGGAAACATTGCGCATTTTTGGCCGCGGTGAAGCGGAAACCGAAAACATTCGCCAGGCATCGCAGGACTTCCGTCAGCGCACCATGGAAGTGTTACGTCTGGCGTTCCTGTCCTCAGGCGTACTGGAATTCTTCACCTCGCTGTCGATTGCCCTCGTGGCGGTCTATTTCGGCTTCTCCTACCTCGGCGCGTTGGATTTTGGCCATTACGGCACGGTGGTGACCCTTTCTGCCGGTTTCCTGGCACTGATCCTGGCCCCGGAGTTTTTCCAGCCGCTTCGCGACCTGGGGACCTTCTATCACGCTAAAGCACAGGCGGTTGGCGCGGCCGACAGCCTGAAAACATTCCTGGAAACGCCGCTGGCGCACCCGGAACGGGGTGACATTACGCTGAATGCTAAAGATCCCGTGACCATTGAAGCGCAGGACTTTTCCATTTTGTCACCCGAAGGCAAAGTGCTCGCGGGTCCGCTGAACTTTACCTTACCTGCCGGACAACGCGTAGTGCTCGTCGGCACCAGCGGTTCCGGGAAAAGTTCGTTGCTGAATGCGCTATCCGGTTTTATGGCCTACACAGGTTCACTGCGGATCAACAAAACGGAACTGCGCAACCTCGATCCTGACGCCTGGCGTAAACAGCTGAGTTGGGTAGGCCAAAATCCGCAGCTTCCAGCCTCTACGCTGCGTGAAAACGTGCTGCTGGCGCGCCCGGATGCCCGAGAAGACGAGCTGCAATCGGTTCTCGACCGCGCCTGGGTCAGCGAATTTCTGCCGCAACTTCCGCAGGGAGTTGATACCGTGGTCGGCGACCAGTCTGCCGGGCTGTCCGTCGGACAGGCGCAGCGTGTGGCGGTTGCCCGTGCGCTGCTTAACCCGTGCCAGCTGATGCTGCTTGATGAGCCCGCAGCCAGCCTGGATGCACACAGCGAGCAGCGCGTAATGGATGCCCTGAATGACGCCTCTCTGCAGCAAACCACCCTGATGGTCACCCATCAGCTGGAAGGTATTGCCGACTGGGACCAGATCTGGGTTATGGAGAACGGCCGTATTGTTGAGCAAGGCGATTACGCCTCTCTCGTTACCGCGCAGGGACCGTTTGCCGCCCTGCTGGCAAATCGTCAGGAGGACATCTGATGCGTGCTCTGCTGCCTTATCTTGCGCTCTATAAACGCCACAAATGGATGCTGACACTGGGGATTGTGCTGGCGATTGTGACGCTGCTCGCCAGTATCGGCCTGCTCACCCTTTCCGGCTGGTTCCTGTCGGCCTCTGCCGTTGCGGGCGTTGCCGGGTTGTACAGCTTCAACTATATGCTTCCGGCGGCCGGTGTTCGCGGTACCGCCATCACCCGTACTGCCGGACGCTATTTCGAGCGGCTGGTCAGCCACGACGCCACTTTCCGCGTGCTGCAGCACCTGCGTATCTACACCTTCAGCAAACTCCAGCCCCTCTCCCCTGCCGGGCTGGCGCGTTTTCGTCAGGGTGAGTTACTTAACCGTGTCGTAGCGGATGTCGACACGCTGGATCACCTGTACCTGCGCGTGATATCCCCGATCGTGGGCGCGTTTGTGGTGATTGTAGTGGTCACGCTGGGACTGTCCGTTCTGGATGTTCCCGTTGCGCTGACGCTGGGTGGGATCATGTTGCTCACGCTCATTATTTTGCCACCGCTGTTTTACCGCGCCGGGAAATCCACCGGGGAAAACCTGACGCGCCTGCGCGGGGACTACCGCCAGCAACTGACCTCCTGGCTTCAGGGGCAGGCCGAGTTGACCATTTTTGGTGCCAGCAAGCGCTACCGCGCGCAGATGGAAAGTACGGAGCTGAACTGGCATGAAGCCCAGCGCCGCCAGTCGGAACTGACGGCCTTCTCTCAGGCGCTGATGATGTTAATCGGCGGCGTGGCAGTAATCGCTATGCTATGGCTGGCATCCGGTGGTATCGGCGATAATACGCAGCCAGGTCCTCTGATTGCCCTCTTCGTGTTCTGTGCTCTGGCCGCATTTGAAGCGCTGGCACCGGTGACAGGCGCTTTCCAGCATTTGGGACAGGTAATCGCCTCCGCCCTGCGCATCACCCAGATCGCCGAGCAAGAACCTGAAGTCACATTCAGTGACGCACAGACCGCGGTGCCAGAGAACGTTGCGCTCACGCTTGATAATGTCACTTTCGCTTACGACAAGCAGGCGCAGAACGCACTGGAAGGTGTGAATCTCGCGGTAAACGCTGGCCAGCGCATTGCCGTACTCGGCCGTACCGGCTGTGGCAAATCGACGCTGTTACAGTTGCTGACCCGCGCCTGGGACCCGCAACACGGTCAGATTCGTTTCAATGATACGTTGCTGACAGATTTCAGCGAACAGTCTCTGCGCAAAACTGTCAGTGTGGTTCCGCAGCGCGTGCATCTGTTTAGCGCCACACTGCGCGATAACCTGCTGCTGGCATCACCAGAGGCCTCTGATGAAGAACTGAGCGCCATGCTGGAACAGGTTGGACTGCATAAGTTGCTTGAAGATGCAGGGCTAAACAGCTGGCTGGGTGAAGGTGGCCGTCAGCTCTCCGGCGGTGAGCTGCGCCGTCTGGCGATTGCCCGCGCGCTGCTGCACGATGCGCCGCTGATGTTGCTGGACGAACCGACGGAAGGTCTGGACGCCACAACCGAGAGCCAAATCCTTGATTTGCTGGCCAATGTCATGACCGGTAAAACCGTGCTGATGGTCACGCACCGCCTGCGCGGACTGGCGAGTTTTGATCAGATAATTGTGATGGACAACGGACACATTATTGAGCAAGGTAGTCACACAGAACTGTTGGCGAAACAGGGTCGCTACTACCAGTTTAAACAGCGTCTGTAGACTATATTTGTACCGATCCTCACTCGCGTATTGGAGTTCTGCTGTCATGCGCCTGGTCCAGCTTTCTCGTCATAATATTGCGTTCCCTTCTCCGGAGGGGGCGCTACGTGAACCCAATGGGTTGCTGGCTCTTGGTGGCGATCTCAGTCCTGCACGACTATTGATGGCCTACCAGCGAGGTATTTTTCCCTGGTTTTCCCCCGGTGACCCGATTTTATGGTGGTCTCCCGATCCGCGTGCCGTACTGTGGCCTGCGCAGTTTCACCTGAGCCGCAGCATGAAGCGTTTCCACGCTAAATCACCGTATCGGGTGACCCTGAATCACGCCTTTGGTCAGGTGATTGAAGGCTGTGCTGAAGACCGCTATGAAGGGACATGGATAACGCGCGATATCATTACCGCTTACCACCAGCTCCATGAACTGGGTTATGCCCATTCCATCGAGGTATGGGAAGGTAGTGAGCTCGTCGGCGGCATGTATGGCGTCGCGCAAGGGACGCTTTTTTGCGGCGAATCCATGTTCTCCCGCGCGGTGAATGCCTCGAAAACGGCGCTGCTGGTCTTCTGCCAGGCGTTTGCCCAACGCGGCGGACGCCTGATCGATTGTCAGGTACTCAACGAGCATACGGCCTCCCTGGGTGCTGTTGAAATTCCGCGACGCCAGTACATCGAACAACTGGATGCCAGCCGTCAGGAGAAGCTCCCGCGCGACTTCTGGATACCGAGAACGCTCTTTCTGCCCAATGCCTAAATGTTTTCCGCATATTTTTTGTGAGGGTGTTATAATTATGCCGCAGAGTAGCTTCTGCCTGTTGCCCCGCCGCCGTTTGGGACCCTCGCTTCAGATAACGTCCTGACGTTTATCCTGTCGTCTCCCCTTTACGAATGCGCTTCCTGTTCGGTTGTACCGTGACGCTTGGGCAATGCGCCGAAACTGTTTTGCTGCGTTTTAATCGCGCAATTCTTTACTTAATTGATGAATTTCGGCATTATCTTGCCGGTTCAAAACTTGGTAGTGATACCCCAGAGGATTAGATGGCCAAAGAAGACAATATTGAAATGCAGGGTACCGTACTTGATACGTTGCCTAATACCATGTTTCGCGTAGAACTGGAAAACGGTCACGTGGTAACTGCGCACATCTCCGGTAAAATGCGCAAAAACTACATCCGCATTTTGACGGGCGACAAAGTGACTGTTGAACTGACCCCGTACGACCTGAGCAAAGGCCGCATTGTCTTCCGTAGTCGCTAATTGTTTTCGCCTGTAATGGCAGATGAATATTTAAAAGGTCGGGATAATCCCGGCCTTTTTTATTTATGGCTTTAGTTATGCTGCGTCGGAAGATGTATTGTCATCCACGGTTGTACAGGAGCGATTAAATCCCCCGCCATAGAATGAGCCATGTCATGGAGTAATCCCGTGAGGTGCGGCAACATATCGCGGTCAAAATGCGATACCAGCAGTATGTGGTTTAACGCCCGACAGTAATCACACTGTGCTTCGGTGCCTTCAAGCAGCCACTCTTTTTGTCTCGGTTGTTCCGCTTCGTCCTCAAATTCCACCACCTGAAAATCACGCATTGACTCTGTAAGGCCGGATTTCATTTCTTCCAGATACGCCCCAAGGCAGCGACAGATGGGCTGCGTTTGTGGGAGTGATGTGCAATCGAGGAGGATTTCGGTGAGCAATTTGCAGCGCTCTGCAAGGGTTGGGAGATCGGGGTTGAGGGAGAGTTCGCTGTAGAGTTGGGAGATAGACTGGTTTTCCATATTCATAATTTCCATATTAAGAGCTGAAAACTACCACCAGAAACGCCAACTTCGGGTGGCAGACTGAACCGGTTTGGCGTACCGACCATATGGAAAATCGGCGCTTCAAAAGAAGCCCCGGTTCAGCCCACCATATTTGAAGATACGGATTATACCGCAGCTAAAAAAAGAGTGAACGAAACCAGTGACGTTGCGTTAGCAACATCTTTCCATATGTGTGTAATCAGGACGCCAATCCCGGCACCTGATTTTGCAGGTGCGACGCCATTTTATTACTGTGGTTTTATCCAGCAACTGACTTCGAAGGAAACTGGAAAGCGCCTCGCAAAATTCCTCTGCGGTCTGTTGCCCTCACCCCAACCCTCTCCCACAGGGAGAGGGAGAAAACACTAAAAACGACAACACTGTTGTCGTTTTGCTTTTACCTTGGTAGGCATAAAAAAACCGGGCAAAAGCCCGGTTTTTAACATTAACGTTCAACTCACTCAGTGAGCCGCTTCCGGCTTGTGCTTCGCCGCGCTCTGGAAATCATACGTCAGCTCATTCTTCGCCTGATCCAGCGCCACCGTCACCTGGCCGCCATCCACCAGCGAGCCAAACAGCAGTTCGTTCGCCAGCGGTTTCTTCAGGTTGTCCTGAATCACACGCGCCATTGGACGAGCGCCCATCGCACGGTCATAGCCTTTCTCAGCCAGCCAGTTGCGGGCCTCCTGGCTCACTTCCAGCGACACGCCTTTCTGATCCAGTTGAACCTGTAGTTCGACGATGAACTTATCCACTACCTGATGGATCACCTCGGTAGACAAGTGATCGAACCAGATAATGTTGTCCAGACGGTTACGGAATTCCGGCGTAAAGATCTTTTTGATCTCTTCCATAGCATCGGTGCTGTTATCCTGGTGGATCAGGCCGATGGATTTACGCTCGGTTTCACGCACACCGGCGTTGGTGGTCATCACCAGCACCACGTTGCGGAAGTCCGCCTTGCGCCCGTTATTGTCGGTCAGCGTCCCGTTGTCCATCACCTGGAGCAGGATGTTGAACACGTCCGGGTGCGCTTTCTCGATTTCATCAAGCAGCAGTACCGCGTGCGGATGCTTGATCACCGCGTCGGTCAGCAGACCGCCCTGGTCAAAGCCCACATAGCCCGGAGGCGCACCAATCAAACGGCTGACGGTGTGACGCTCCATATACTCGGACATATCAAAACGCAGCAGCTCAATGCCCAGGGCTTTGGAGAGCTGTACCGTCACCTCGGTTTTCCCGACACCGGTTGGACCGGCGAACAGGAAGGAACCGACTGGCTTGTGGTCATGTCCCAGCCCAGCGCGTGCCATCTTGATCGCTTCGGTTAAGGCCTCAATGGCTTTATCCTGACCAAAGACCAGCATTTTCAGGCGATTGCCGAGGGTGCGCAGCGTGTCGCGGTCGCTCTGAGAAACGCTCTTCTCAGGGATACGCGCGATACGAGCCACCACGGACTCAATATCCGCCACGTTAACGGTTTTCTTACGCTTGCTGGCCGGCATCAGGCGCGCACGCGCCCCTGCCTCATCAATCACGTCAATCGCCTTATCCGGCAGATGACGGTCGTTGATGTATTTCACCGCCAGCTCCACCGCCGCACGTACCGCTTTCGCGGTGTAACGCACGTCGTGGTGCGCTTCGTACTTCGGCTTCAGGCCATTGATGATCTGCACCGTCTCCTCGACGGACGGTTCGGTCACGTCGATTTTCTGGAAGCGGCGCGCCAGCGCACGGTCTTTCTCAAAGATGTTGCTGAACTCCTGGTAGGTGGTGGAGCCAATCACGCGGATCTTGCCGCTGGAGAGCAGCGGTTTGATCAGGTTCGCGGCATCAACCTGACCACCGGAGGCCGCACCTGCACCGATGATGGTATGGATTTCATCAATAAACAGAATGCTGTTGGTGTCCTGCTCCAGCTGCTTTAACAGCGCCTTGAAGCGTTTTTCAAAATCACCGCGGTATTTCGTGCCCGCCAGCAGCGAGCCGATATCCAGCGAGTAGATGGTGCAGTCGGCAATCACTTCCGGCACGTCGCCCTGCACGATACGCCAGGCCAGGCCTTCGGCAATCGCGGTTTTACCCACGCCAGATTCCCCCACCAGCAGCGGGTTGTTCTTGCGACGACGGCACAGCACCTGGATCGCTCGCTCCAGCTCTTTATCGCGGCCAATCAGCGGGTCGATACCGCCAACGCGAGCAAGCTGGTTAAGGTTGGTGGTGAAGTTTTCCATACGATCCTCCCCGCCTGCTTGCTCTTCATTATTGTTATTGACCTGATTGCTGGAATCCGATGCCTGGTTAGGCTCGTCTTTGCGCGTTCCGTGAGAAATAAAGTTAACCACATCGAGGCGGCTGACTTCGTGTTTGCGCAGCAGGTAGGCAGCCTGTGACTCCTGCTCGCTGAAGATGGCGACTAAGACGTTTGCGCCAGTCACTTCGCTACGTCCGGAAGACTGGACATGGAAAACCGCGCGCTGCAATACACGCTGGAAGCTGAGCGTCGGCTGCGTGTCGCGCTCTTCTTCACTGGCTGGCAGCACCGGTGTGGTTTGTTCGATGAAGGCTTCGAGTTCCTGACGTAGCGCCACCAGATCCACGGAGCAGGCTTCCAGCGCTTCGCGGGCAGATGGGTTGCTAAGCAGTGCGAGCAGTAAATGCTCGACGGTCATAAACTCATGTCGGTGCTCACGCGCTCTGGCGAAAGCCATGTTTAAACTGAGTTCCAGTTCTTGATTGAGCATAGGCACCTCCCCCAATTTTATGCCTTATCAGGCCTTTTCCAGCGTACACAGCAACGGATGCTCGTTCTCCCTCGCGTAGTCGTTCACCATCGCCACTTTGGTTTCCGCGACTTCAGCAGTAAAGATGCCGCAGATCGCTTTACCACGATAATGAACGGTAAGCATCAGTTGCGTTGCACGTTCTACATCATAAGAAAAGAACTTTTGTAGCACGTCAATAACAAATTCCATCGGCGTGTAATCATCGTTCATTAACATAACTTTATACATAGATGGCGGTTTTAGCGCGTCGCGCACTTTGTCTTCCGCCAGCTGGTCAAAATCCAGCCAATCGTTGGTCTTACCCATTATGCATAACCACTTTGAATCTACCTCAGATGTTAGATAACAATCATCTATTACTGTCATCCGCGATGTCTGTCACAAACTGTTGCAATAGCGTTAACTGCTTCAAACTTTGGTTGATTATTGTCCCATCTCCAGCCCCAAACGCTTGACGACTTCTTTCGTTTCTCTAAATTGTACAAGCGTGAGATGGCGAGGTTTTGAACAGCCCCCACTCCACCACCGGTTCATTCCATCTTAATTTATAAGATTTACGAAGGATGTCGAAGCATGGAAATGGGTACTGTTAAGTGGTTCAACAACGCCAAAGGGTTTGGATTCATCTGCCCCGAAGGCGGCGGCGAGGATATCTTCGCTCACTATTCCACCATTCAGATGGATGGTTACAGAACGCTCAAAGCCGGGCAGTCCGTCCGGTTCGATGTACACCAGGGACCAAAAGGCAATCATGCAAGCCTTATCGTACCCATTGAAGCAGAGACGGTTGCATAGCTCTCTGTTTTATTGTGTACATCCCGCAGTCAAAATGCCAGCCCGATCGGCTGGCATTTTTATTTTCAGCCTATTCGCGGGCCAGCGCATCAACCGGATCCAGCCGCGCCGCGTTGCGGGCCGGCAACCAGCCAAACAAAATGCCGGTAAATGTCGAACACAAAAATGCGGTAAGAATAGCCAGTGGTGAGAAACCGATCTCCCAGCCGGGTAAAAAGAGCTGGAGCGTAAATGCAATCATCATCGAGAGCGCAATGCCCATTGCACCGCCGACCAGACACACCAGCACCGCTTCAATCAAAAACTGCTGTAGCACGTCGCTGGCCCGGGCCCCGACCGCCATACGGATGCCAATCTCCCGCGTGCGTTCGGTCACCGACACCAGCATGATATTCATCACCCCAATGCCACCCACCACCAGCGAGATCACTGCCACCAGCGTCAGGAACAGCTGAAGAGTACGTGTGGTCTTTTCAGCTGTTTTCAAGAGGCCGTCCATATTCCAGGTAAAGAAATCTTTCTTTCCGTGACGTAACGTGAGCAGCTGTTCCAGCTGCTGCTCGGCCCGGGCACTGTCGTAGCCTTCCTTCACGCGCACGGTGATGGAGTTGAGCCAGGATTGCCCCATGATCCGCCCTGAGATGGTGGTATAGGGCAGCCAGACGCGCAGGATCTTACTGCTGCCAAACATCGACTGCTTCTCTTCCGCTACGCCAATGACGGTGGCAGGCATATTCCCTACCAGGATCACCTCACCCACCACGTTGGTTTTATTGGGGAAGAGTTGCCTGCGTGAGTTCGCGTCCAGCACCACCACCTGTGCCCTGCCCGCCAGCTGCTCGGCGTTGAAGGTAGCGCCTTCACTGAAGGTCATGCCGTAGACGTTGAAATAGTCTCCACTCACGCCATTCGCGCTGGCGGCCACGTCAACGTTGCCCACGCGCAGACGCAGGTTCTGCGAAACCGCAGGCGTGGCGGAGTTCACCCACGGCTGCTTCTGAATAGCCTCCAGATCGTTATATTTCAGCGCCTGCTGATACTGTGGCTCGTCGTCGCCAAAGTCTTTGCCGGGATAGACGTCAATAGTATTGGTGCCGATGGCGCGAATATCGGCCAGCACCAGCTGCTTGGCGGCATCGCCCACCACCACAATCGACACCACCGAGGCGATACCAATGATAATGCCGAGCATCGTCAGCAAGGTGCGCATTTTGTTGGCCGCCATCGCCAGCCAGGCCATGGTCAGCGCTTCGCGAAAGCCACTGGAAAATTGCCCCCAACCGGTTGACGCAGGCAAGGCTTCTTTCGGTGCTGCCGCTCTGGTCTGTCGCGGTGGCGGGTTGCTGACCAGCTCGCCGTCGTGGATCTCAACGATCCGCTCCGCCTGCGCCGCGACCTGTGGGTCATGCGTCACGATAATCACCGTGTGCCCCTGATCGCGCAACTGATGGAGGATCGCCATGACCTCTTCACCCGAATGGCTGTCGAGCGCGCCGGTCGGCTCATCCGCGAGGATCACCTGTCCACCGTTCATCAGCGCACGGGCAATACTGACTCGCTGCTGCTGACCGCCGGAAAGCTGAGACGGTTGATATTCCACCCGTTCTGCCAGCCCCAGACGCGTTAATAACGCTTGCGCCCGCTCCAGACGCTTCTTACGCTCCACGCCCGCATAGACCGCGGGCACTTCCACGTTCTGTGCCGCACTTAAATGAGAAAGCAGGTGATAACGCTGGAAGATAAAACCAAAGTGTTCGCGCCGCAGTTTTGCCAGCGCGTCACCATCAAGCGTGGAGACATCCGTTCCCGCCACGCGATAGGTACCGCTGGTGGGTTTATCCAGGCAACCGAGAATATTCATCAGCGTCGATTTACCGGAACCGGACGCCCCGACAATCGCCACCATCTCGCCAGCCTCGACGCGTAACGAGATCCCCTTCAGCACCTCCACCGGGCCGTCGCCCGACGGGTAGCTGCGACGAATGTCGTTCAGCTCAAGCAGCGCCGTCATTTAGGCGCTCCTGGCAGGCTTTCGCTGGTGACAACCTCCTCACCCTCTTCCAGCCCTTTCGTCACCACCACGTCAGTATCGTTACGCGCGCCGATCACCACTTCTCGATCGCGAGTTTCGCCATTGCGCAGTACCTTCACCTTATAACGGCCCTCGCCAGTGGATTCACCCAGCGCGGAGAGTGGAATGGTCAGCACGTTTTTCACGCCGGTGAGCTGAATATGCACCTGTGCGGTCATGTCCAGACGCAGAACGCCCTGCGGGTTGGGCACCTCAAAACGGGCATAGTAGAAAATGGCGTCGTTGACCTTTTCCGGCGTCGGCAGAATATCTTTCAGCACGCCTTCATAGCGCGTCTGCGGATCGCCAAGCACCGTAAACCAGGCATTCTGCCCCGGTTTAAGATGGATCACATCCGCCTCTGAGACCTGGGCTTTCACCAGCATGGTGCTCATGTCTGCCAGGGTCAGAATGTTTGGCGCCTGCTGTGCCGCAATGACCGTCTGGCCCTGAAGCGTCGTGATCTGGGTGACTTCCCCGGCCATCGGGGCAACAATTTGCGTGTAATCGAGGTTGGTTTTCGCTGTATCCAGCGAGGCCTGATTGCGCTTGATTTGTGCATCAATCGTGCCAATCTGCGCCTGCTTGACCGCCAGTTCTGTGGTGGCAGTATCTAAATCTTGTTTCGAAATAGCCTGAGTTTTGGCAAGCGCCTGCTGGCGGATGAGCGTCACCTGCGCGAGGTTACGCTCTGCCAGTGCCTGTGCACGCTGCGCCCGCAGTTCCATCAGCGTCGCTTCCACCTCACGGATCTGGTTCTCAGCCTGTTCAGGGTCGATTACCCCAAGCAACTGACCTTTTTTCACCTTGTCGCCAATCTCTACCGACAACGTTTTCAACTGGCCGCTGACCTGAGCACCGACATCAACCTTGCGCAGGGCGTCAAGTTTGCCCGTTGCGAGGACGTTTTGCTGCAGTTCACCCGGACGAACAATCAGTGTCTGATACTGCGGCACCGGCGCATTAAGCACCTGCCAGAGCCAGTATCCGCCGACCAAAACCACGACCGCCAGCAGCAGAAACAGCGTTCTGCGTTTTCCCTTGAGGTTCATAAATATTCCAAATAAATGTTCTGGCAATTATCAGTGTTGATTTTATCTAAACGATACCTCAACGAAACCCCTGTTTCTCGAAATCGTCACAATTTGTTTACGAGATGTTGAACGTTTGCCTGTTGAAATGAGGTTCTTCAACAAGAAGCAGGATCTATCATGTCTTCCATCGTCGATACACCTTTTTCAAACCTGCCTCAGCCTAAATCAGGCTGGCAGCTCTTCAAAAATCTGGCTTTTGGTAAGCTCACACCAGGGCTTGCGTGGAAGAACCCCTCCTATCGACGTAAATTCATGTTACGTTCGCTGGCGTCACCTGTTAGCACCGCGCGCCTTTTAACGAGTCTGGCAAAACAACCGCGTCTGATGCAGATGTTGCAGGTACAACCTGGGCTACCATGCCGGCTGCATCGTCCCTGGTTAACGGTGAATATGGATAGTCAGCACGCGCTGGAATCCCTCAACTGGCACTATCAGACGATGAGCCGCCAGCTTCCTGCGACGCTGCTGAATGGTTATCTTTCTAAACAGGGCTTCACGCTGCTGACCTTAACCGGCAAAGATGAACAGCAATTTACCGTTCGTCTGTGCGCAGATGCATTCCTGGATAAAGAGGGGGAAGCCACCCTCGCTTTCTGTGACAGCCAGAACACGGTGCTAGCAGAAATGACCTTTACGTTGTGCCAGTTTGAAGGAAAATCGACGATGTTTATCGGCGGTTTGCAGGGCGCAAAAGCACACGTTCCGCACGAGCTTATCCAGGGGGCAACGAAAGCCTGTCATGGCCTGTTCCCGAAACGTCTGCTCGTTGAAGCCGCAATGACCCTCGGCACCGCATTCCCGGTAGAACAGATTCTTGCCGTCAGTAACGCCACCCACATTTATCGCAGCTGGCGTTATCGCAAGAAAAAAGAGGGGAAACTGCTGGCCGATTACGACAGTTTCTGGGTTTCCATCGGCGGTGAAAAACAGGATAACGGTAACTTTAGGCTGCCGCTTGTCATGCCACGTAAACCGATGGAAGAGATCGCGAGTAAAAAACGTTCCGAATATCGCCGCCGCTACGAACTGCTGGATAGCCTGATTCAGCAAGTGAGCCAGGCAACCCAACCTTAATCCGCTTTCCCGCGTGCCAGCCACAGCACGCGGGAGAACATCTTGCGCAGCAGCGTCGGTACTGATTCCACGCCCCGTTTCCCCGCCTCCGTCGCCACTTCAATGGCTAAATCCGGTTTTGACGAACGATGAATGGCTTTGGCAATCACGCGCCGCATGTTCATCGGGACATCTACAGGTACCATCGCAATTCTGTGGAATACGTCGTCAAAACCCTGACGATACATAAAATGCTCCATGTCCATCGCAGGTAGCATGGTTAAATGGTCGCGCTCTTCTTCTCGCTCATTATTCAGCAGGCTACGCACGGTTGAGGCGTATTTTTTACCCGCTTCGTCACCGTCTACCAGGACATGCCACTCGATCCCCATCCGGCGGGCAAATTTTATCAACGGTTTTAATCCCGACTGGGCAAACTCAATCACCTTAATGCCTTCGGCATCAAAATGGTGGCCGCACTGGCGCGCCAGTTCGTTGATGACCCAGGTTTCCGTTTCCCCTTCCACCAGCAGCCAACAGCGGGCAAAAAGCGACGATGCTCGATTAAAGCGAATATGAAACGCAATACGGCGCCCGTCTTCCGCGTTCAGACCGCCAGGCCCGAGCCGGTAAGCAGAAACACGCGAAGATTCACGCACCAGACGGCAGACGTGTTCAACCGGCGTCAGCGATAATAACTCGCCGGAATTGGTGGTGGTAATGCGCTGGAGCGGCAGCAGATTCAGCAGATGCCATGCCACGGAGAGCATAATGGGATGCAGACGGGTCTCAGGATCTTCCACCAGCAGCAGCGGGCGGGCGTCCCGGTCGAGACGAACGGTTCCTTTCGCCTGCAGAAGTGTTGAAAACAGCCCCAGCAAAATTACCCGATGGGAACGGCCTCCAGGCCGGTCGATCATCCGGTTAATAATATCGAGGTAACGCCAGCTTCGTTGCTCATCATGAGAGCGTCGGCGCATCAGACGATGGCGCGACTCCGACGTGCCCTGTTCGGAAAAATAGTGTTCCAGAAGTTGCACCATCGCGGACAATCCCTGACGGATTTGCCCATCGGTCAGATTTTGCGGACGCGAAACCAGCTCTCTGGCCAGGAAATCCAGCTCCCGGGCCGTAACTTCCACTTCCGGCATATGCGGTACGGTACCGTTACGGATACGCCGCATAAAGCGCGCATCACGCAAGCGTAGTACCGGCGTCAGGCGGGTCAGGTGGCGCGCCAGATCGTCGATATTCTCCAGGGGGATCGGGTTGGCTTTCTCATCAAGAAAATCGCGCAGGGTCAGTACCCCTTCGTTTTCCGACATCTCGCCTTCAAGCCGATAGAAAATACGATGGAAATCGTCATCGCACGGCACCCAGCAAGGTGATAACGGACGGAAACGACGCACGCGATGACGTCCTGGCTCAGATTCCCGGAACGTCAAAATGATATGCAGATGCTTCTCGCGGCCCGTGATGTCACCCGGTGGGAACCAGAAATCATCGTGGACGAAGTGATACAAATCATCTTCGGGCGAAAGCAACAACGTTAGCGCATCCAGCAGGCTGGACTTACCCCAGGCGTTCTCGCCGATCAGGACGTTGTTCTGTTCCAGCTGCAGCGACAGGCGGTTAATCCCGCGAAACCCGACAATCTCCACACGTTCGAGAAGCATAAATCCCCCGCGAAATGACCACTTTTTCCTTTAAGTTATCAGCAGTATAGCGGGCGGCGTTCTGTCACGACAGCATAACATTCGTCCTTGCGAGAATTGGTCTATGCTCTATTTACCGCTTATTTGAACAAGGATTGACATCACATTGCCTTAAATCAAATTAATCGAATTTATTTAAGTGGCGAAGGGGTGTTGTTGGTTTTTAGAATAACGGCTCTTTGAGTCGTCATCCCTTTATGGCGATATATCCCGTACGCGGGAAAGCGTGCGGAAATTTATTATTGAGGTGGTTATGTTTAGAAAATTGGCAGCAGAATGCTTTGGTACATTCTGGCTGGTATTTGGTGGCTGCGGTAGCGCCGTTCTGGCTGCGGCATTCCCGGAATTAGGCATTGGTTTTGTCGGTGTCGCACTGGCGTTTGGTTTAACCGTATTAACCATGGCCTTTGCCGTAGGGCATATTTCGGGTGGCCATTTTAACCCGGCGGTGACATTGGGTTTATGGGCGGGCGGCCGTTTCCCTGCGAAAGAAGTCATTGGCTACATCGTCGCTCAGGTAGTGGGCGGTATTATTGCGGCAGCTGTGCTTTACGTGATTGCCAGCGGTAAAGCCGGCTTCGACGCGGCAGCCAGCGGGTTTGCCTCTAACGGCTTCGGTGAACACTCACCCGGCGGCTACTCCATGCTGTCTGCCATCGTGATTGAAATTGTGCTGACCGCAGGCTTCCTGCTGGTGATCCACGGCGCAACCGACAAACACGCACCAGCAGGCTTTGCCCCTATTGCCATTGGTCTCGCGCTGACGCTTATCCACCTGATTTCTATTCCGGTCACTAACACCTCCGTCAACCCGGCACGCAGTACCGCCGTCGCCATTTTCCAGGGCGGTTGGGCGCTTGAGCAGCTGTGGCTATTCTGGGTGATGCCAATCATCGGCGGTATTCTGGGCGGTGTGCTGTATCGCACCCTGCTGGAAAAACGCGATTAATGATTTTCTCCCTCTCCCGTGGGAGAGGGTTGGGGTGAGGGCATCAGGCCGCATAACCCCACATACACTCAAGCCGGGTAAGGCGCAGTCGCCACCCGGCTTTCTTTTTGCCGCTTTACTGAACAGCCTTTATTGGGTAGTGTCACTGGCGCTTAACAGATACTCAAAAGGACCAGCTGTTCATGTTTTCAGGACTCCTCATCATTCTGCTGCCCCTGATTGCGGGCTACCTTATCCCGCTGCATCAGGAATCCGCATTACGTCTTATCAACCGTTTTCTCAGCTGGATTGTATACGTCATTCTTTTCTTTATGGGGATCAGCCTGGCCTTCCTGGATAATCTGGCGACCAATCTGCTTTCTATCCTGCATTATTCAGTGGTCACCGTGGTGGTTATTTTACTGTGTAATATTGCCGCACTCTTCTGGCTTGAACGTACCGTTCCCTGGAAAAACCATCATCATCAGGAAAAGCTGCCTTCCCGAATTGCGATGGCTCTGGAATCATTAAAACTGTGCGGCGTCGTGGTGCTCGGGTTTCTTCTTGGGCTGACCGGCTGGGCATTTTTACAGCACGCAACAGAGGCCAGTGAATATACGCTGATCTTCCTGCTGTTCCTGATCGGTATTCAGCTGCGAAATAATGGCATGACGCTTAGGCAAATTGTTCTGAACCGTCGGGGAATGATGGTCGCGGTCATTGTTGTCGCCAGCTCCATGGTGGCGGGCGTGATTAACGCTTTTATTCTCGACCTGCCGCTGAAAACAGGCCTCGCGATGGCCTCAGGTTTCGGTTGGTATTCCCTCTCCGGGATTCTGCTGACCGAATCGTTCGGCCCGGTGATTGGTAGCGCCGCCTTCTTTAACGACCTGGCACGGGAGTTAATTGCCATTATGCTGATCCCGGGTCTGGTGCGCCGAAGTCGCTCTACGGCGCTGGGTCTGTGCGGCGCGACGTCAATGGACTTTACCCTGCCGGTATTACAACGCTCTGGCGGACTGGAGATGGTGCCCGCCGCCATCGTGCACGGCTTTATTTTGAGCCTGCTGGTTCCCGTTCTGATGGCATTCTTTTCTGCCTGATACTTCTTTGGCGGTAGGGTTCCTGCCGCCAAAATTGCGCTAAATCAATCTCCCTTTATTTTGTAGCAAAAAGCCCTTTTCACCGTTCTGGCACAGGCATAACCTTAAACATGTATATCAAATATAACTTTAACAGGTGTGATTATGTTTTGTGTGCAATGTGAACAAACCATCCGTACCCCGGCAGGCAATGGCTGCTCTTACGCACAGGGTATGTGCGGCAAAACCGCAGAAACATCTGACCTGCAGGACCTGCTGATTGCGGCCCTGCAAGGCCTTTCCGCATGGGCGTGCAAAGCACGTGAATATGGCATCATCGACCACTACGTCGACAGCTTCGCACCGCGCGCCTTCTTCTCCACGCTAACCAACGTTAACTTCGACTCTCCGCGCATTGTCGGCTACGCCCGCGAAGCCATTGCCCTGCGTGAAGCGCTGAAAGCGCAGTGTCTGAAGGCGGACGCTAACGCCCGCGTGGAAAATCCGATGTCAGAACTTCAGATGGTGAGCGACGATCTGGGCGAGTTGCAGCGTCAGGCGGCAGAGTTCACCCCAAACAAAGACAAGGCGGCCATTGGCGAGAATATCCTTGGCTTGCGTCTGCTGTGCCTGTACGGTCTGAAAGGCGCCGCGGCCTATATGGAGCACGCGCATGTGCTCGGTCAATACGACAACGACATCTACGCCCAGTACCACAACATCATGGCGTGGCTCGGCACCTGGCCTGCAGATATGAACGCGCTGCTTGAGTGCTCAATGGAAATCGGCCAGATGAACTTCAAAGTGATGAGCATTCTGGACGCCGGTGAAACCAGCACCTACGGCCACCCAACGCCCACCCAGGTCAATGTCAAAGCAACCGAAGGCAAATGCATCCTGATTTCCGGTCATGACCTGAAAGATCTTTATAACCTCCTGAAGCAAACCGAAGGTACGGGGGTTAACGTCTATACCCACGGTGAAATGCTGCCGGCTCACGGGTATCCAGAGCTGCGTAAATTCAAACATCTGATCGGTAACTACGGCAGCGGCTGGCAGAACCAGCAGGTTGAGTTTGCCCGTTTCCCGGGCCCAATCGTGATGACCTCTAACTGCATCATCGACCCAACCGTGGGCGCGTATGACGACCGCATCTGGACCCGCAGCATCGTCGGCTGGCCGGGTGTAAGCCACCTTGAGGGCGATGACTTCGGTCCGGTCATCAAGCAAGCGCAGCAGATGGCGGGCTTCCCGTACAGTGAAATTCCGCACCTGATTACCGTCGGTTTTGGCCGTGAAACACTGCTCGGGGCTGCAGATACGCTGATCGATCTCGTCAGCCGTGAAAAACTGCGCCATATCTTCCTCGTCGGCGGCTGTGACGGCGCGCGTGGCGAGCGTAACTACTTCACCGATTTCGCCACCCGCGTACCGGAAGACTGTCTGATCCTGACGCTGGCCTGCGGTAAATACCGCTTCAACAAACTGGACTTCGGTAACATCGAAGGTCTGCCGCGCCTGGTGGATGCCGGACAGTGTAATGATGCCTACTCTGCGATCATCCTGGCGGTTACTCTGGCGGAGAAACTAGGCTGCAGCGTGAACGATCTGCCGCTGTCGCTGGTGCTGTCATGGTTTGAGCAGAAAGCGATTGTCATCCTGCTGACCCTGCTCTCTCTGGGCGTAACCAACATCGTGACCGGCCCCACTGCGCCGGGCTTCCTGACGCCGGACCTGCTGGCCGTGCTGAACGAGAAATTCGGCCTGCGTTCCGTGACCAACGTTGAAGACGATATGAAGCAGTTGCTGAGCGCGTAAGGAGTTATTCATGACCATGCCAACCTCACAATGTCCGTGGCGGATGCAGGTTCATCACATTCATCAGGAGACGCCGGATGTATGGACACTGTCACTGCTGTGCCATGACTACTATCCGTACCGTGCAGGCCAGTATGCGCTGGTCAGCGTTCGCAATTCGGCGGACACCCTGCGCGCCTATACCCTATCCTCAACGCCGGGCGTGAGCGAATACATTACGCTCACCGTCCGCCGCATTGACGACGGTGCGGGCTCCCAGTGGCTGACGCGTGACGTGAAGCGCGGGGATTACATCTGGCTGTCTGACGCGCAGGGGGATTTCACCTGTGACGACAAAACAGACGATAAATTCCTGCTGCTGGCAGCGGGTTGTGGCGTAACACCGATTATGTCGATGCGTCGCTGGCTGGCGAAGAACCGCCCGCAGGCCGACGTGCAGGCGATCTTCAGCGTCCGTTCCCCGGACGATGTGATTTTTGCCGAGGAGTGGCGTGATTATCCGGTGACGCTGGTGGCGGAACATAACGCAACCCATGGTTTTGTGCCCGGTCGTCTGAGCCGCGAGCTGCTGCAAAGCGTGCCTGATATCGCAAATCGTACCGTGATGACCTGCGGCCCGGCGCCGTATATGGCCATCGTGGAAGAAGAAGTGAAAGCGCTCGGCGTGACCCGCTTCTTCAAAGAGCAGTTCTTTACCCCCGTGGCAGAAGCGGCTACCAGCGGGATTAAATTCAGCAAACTGCAGCCTGCACAGACTTTCTTTGGCCGTGTGGGCACTACGCTGCTGGAGGCGCTCGAAAGCAATAAGATCCCCGTAGTGGCAGCCTGTCGTGCAGGCGTGTGCGGCTGCTGTAAAACGAAAGTGGTCTCCGGGGAGTACAGCGTCACCAGTTCTATGACGCTGTCCGACGCGGAAATTGCAGAAGGTTATGTGTTGGCCTGCTCGTGTCATCCGCAGGGTGATTTGGTTCTGGCATAAACGGTAAACGTTCGATCACAGGCCCGGTAAGCGCTAGCGCCACCGGGCTTTTGTTATCCTCACCGCCACGCAGGACCTTTCCCTACCGCAAACCGCCCTGCCCCTAGACACGCCACCGCCAGCGAGCCGATAAAGAAGTACACCAGGCTTTCAATTGCCCATGCGCCTACCTTATCGAGCGCGAGCGTTTCCCCCATTCCCACCATCAGCCACGCCACAATCATCGTAAATGCCAGCACCAGCGCGGCCGGGCGCGTAAAGAGCCCAATAATAATCAGGATCGGTGCCACGACTTCGCCAATCAAAACGCCATAGGCGATAAACCCCGGCAACCCTTTTTCCACCAGCATGCCGCTGATGAATCCCACACCACCAAACAACTTATGCAAGCCGTGAAACAGCATTAGCCCACCCACGGCAAGTCGTAACAAGAGTTTGCCAAGATCGTCGCACGATAGCTTTTCATTAACAGCAATTAACAATGATTTAACCATTTGAAATGATTCCTGTTTTCACTGAGGTATCACCAGATTATGCCGAATAATTGCGCGTGAACAGCACCTTTTAATTGGGGGGATGCGGCGGGCAATACGGAGACTTTCTTCTAAGCTTGTAAGCGATATCACAAAAAGGAGACGGACAACCATGAAACAAACCGTGGCTGCATACATAGCGAAAACCCTGGAACAAGCAGGCGTAAAACGCATCTGGGGTGTCACCGGCGATTCACTTAACGGACTGAGCGACAGTCTCAACAAGATGAAAACCATTGAATGGATGCCGACCCGTCATGAGGAGGTCGCCGCCTTTGCCGCCGGTGCCGAAGCCCAGCTCACGGGGGAACTGGCCGTCTGCGCCGGATCGTGTGGGCCGGGAAACCTGCATTTAATCAACGGTCTGTTTGATTGCCACCGTAACCACGTGCCGGTGCTGGCGATTGCCGCTCATATTCCGTCTACAGAAATCGGCAGCGGCTATTTTCAGGAGACGCATCCGCAGGAGCTGTTCCGTGAATGTAGCCACTATTGCGAGCTCGTTTCGACACCCGAGCAGATCCCTCAGGTCCTGGCGATTGCCATGCGCAAAGCTGTACTGAATCGGGGTGTTTCCGTGGTCGTGTTACCTGGCGACGTCGCGCTCAAGGCCGCACCAGAAACCGCCAGCAGCCACTGGTATCATGCACCACAGCCAGTGGTGACGCCAGCCGAAGAAGAGCTAAAAAAACTGGCGCAACTGCTGCGCTATTCCAGCAATATTGCCCTGATGTGCGGCAGCGGCTGTGCAGGCGCACATAAAGAATTACTTGAGTTCGCCGGTAAGCTCAAAGCGCCGATCGTCCACGCCCTGCGCGGCAAAGAGCATATTGAGTACGATAACCCCTATGATGTGGGTATGACCGGCTTAATCGGCTTTTCCAGCGGTTTCCACACGATGATGAATGCCGACACACTCATTTTGCTCGGCACGCAATTCCCTTATCGTCCGTTCTACCCGACGGACGCTAAAATCATTCAGATTGATATCAACCCCGCCAGTATCGGCGCGCACAGCAAGGTCGATATGGCGCTGGTGGGCGATATCAAATCCACTCTTGCCGCCCTGCTGCCTCTTCTCGAAGAGAAAACCGATCGCAAATTTCTCGATAAAGCGCTAAACGACTATCGCGATGCGCGCAAGGGGCTGGACGACCTCGCCAAACCGAGCGACAAAGCCATCCATCCGCAGTATCTGGCGCAGCAGATCAGCCATTTTGCTGACGACGACGCCATCTTTACCTGCGACGTGGGTACCCCAACCGTCTGGGCCGCGCGCTATCTGAAAATGAACGGGAAACGTCGCCTGCTCGGCTCGTTCAACCACGGATCGATGGCCAACGCCATGCCGCAGGCGCTAGGGGCGAAAGCCACCGCTCCGGAACGCCAGGTCGTGGCGATGTGCGGCGATGGCGGGTTCAGCATGCTGATGGGCGATTTCCTGTCGGTGGTGCAGATGAAGCTCCCGCTTAAAATCGTGGTTTTCAACAATAGCGTGCTGGGCTTCGTGGCGATGGAGATGAAGGCCGGCGGCTACCTCACGGACGGCACGGAGCTGCACGACACTAACTTCGCGCGTATCGCCGAGGCCTGCGGCATCACCGGTATTCGCGTGGAAAAAGCGTCAGAGGTGGATGAAGCCCTGCAGCGCGCCTTTTCCATTGACGGCCCGGTACTGGTGGACGTGGTGGTCGCCAAAGAAGAGCTGGCGATCCCACCGCAAATCAAACTGGAACAAGCCAAAGGCTTTAGCCTCTACATGCTGCGCGCCATCATCAGCGGCCGCGGCGATGAGGTGATCGAACTGGCAAAAACGAACTGGCTCAGGTAAAACATCTGGCATCGCCTTTTAAATATAAGGACATGCCATGATTGATTTACGCAGTGATACCGTAACCCGTCCGAGCCGCGCCATGCTCGAAGAGATGATGGCCGCTCCGGTCGGGGACGACGTCTATGGTGACGATCCGACGGTTAACGAGCTGCAGCGCTATGCCGCAGAGCTCAGCGGGAAAGAGGCCGCTCTGTTCCTGCCCACCGGTACGCAGGCCAACCTGGTGGCGCTGCTCAGCCACTGCGAGCGCGGCGAAGAGTACATCGTGGGCCAGGGCGCGCATAACTATCTGTATGAAGCAGGCGGTGCAGCCGTGCTCGGCAGCATTCAGCCACAGCCGATTGACGCCGCGCCGGACGGCTCCCTGCCGCTCGATAAAGTCGCGGCGAAAATCAAAGCTGACGATATTCATTTTGCGCGCACAAAACTGCTCAGTCTGGAAAACACCCATAACGGTAAAGTTTTGCCGCGTGAGTATCTGAAGGCGGCGTGGGAATTCACTCGCGAGCGCAAACTTGGCCTGCACGTGGATGGCGCACGCATCTTTAACGCCGTGGTGGCGTACGGTTGCGAGCTAAAAGAGATCGCGCAATATTGTGATTCGTTCACCATTTGCCTCTCTAAAGGGCTGGGCACGCCTGTAGGCTCCCTGCTGGTGGGCAATGCGGACTACATCAAGCGTGCCAACCGCTGGCGCAAAATGACCGGCGGCGGCATGCGTCAGGCGGGTATTCTGGCGGCGGCCGGGCTGTATGCCCTGAAAAACAACGTGGCGCGCCTGAAGGACGATCACGACAACGCCGCGTGGATGGCGGCGCAGCTGCGTGAGATTGGCGCCGACGTAATGCGCCACGACACCAACATGCTGTTCGTTCGCGTGGGTGACGAACACGCTGCCGTGCTGGGTGAATTAATGAAAGCCCGTGGCGTGCTGATCAACGCCTCACCTGTCGTGCGTCTGGTCATGCATCTCGACGTGAGCCGCGAACAGCTGTCAGAGGTGGTGAAACACTGGCAGGCGTTTTTACAGCGATAAGGAGCATCACGTGCCGCAACGCATTCTGGTGCTCGGCGCCAGCGGGTATATCGGTCAGCATCTCACCACTGTATTAAGCCAGCAGGGGCATCAGGTGCTGGCCGCGGCACGCAACACCGAACGTCTGCAAAAACTCAGTTTGCCTCGCGTCACGTGCCATAATGTTGACCTCAACTGGCCGAAGGAACTTCCCGCGCTGCTGGAAGGGGTCGACACGCTTTACTACCTGGTGCACAGCATGGGTGAAGGCGGAGATTTTATCGCCCACGAGCGTCAGGTGGCGATGAACGTCCGCGATGCCCTGCTGCAAACGCCGGTGAAGCAGGTCATTTTTTTAAGCTCGCTCCAGGCGCCCGAACATGAGCAATCCGATCATCTGCGTGCCCGCCAGCTGACGGCGGAAACCCTGCGCGGCGCCACTATCCCTGTTACCGAACTGCGCGCCGGAATTATCGTCGGCGCGGGCTCCGCCGCCTTCGAAGTGATGCGCGATATGGTCTACAACCTGCCGGTACTCACGCCGCCGCGCTGGGTCCGTTCGCGCACCACGCCGATTGCGCTGGAGAATTTACTGCATTATCTGGTGGCGCTGCTGGACCACCCGGCGGAGCAACACCGCGTGCTGGAGGCGGCAGGCCCGGAAGTGCTGAGCTATCAGGAGCAGTTTGAACATTTCATGCGCGTCAGCGGCCGTAAACGCTGGCTGATCCCTATCCCCTTTCCAACCCGCTGGATTTCGGTGTGGTTTTTGAATGTGATTACCTCTGTGCCGCCGACGACCGCCAAAGCGCTGATCCAGGGACTCAAACATGATTTACTGGCGGACGATCGCGAGCTGCGGGCACTCATTCCCCAGAACCTGATCCGCTTTGATGATGCCGTGCGCAATACGCTGAAAGAAGAAGAGCAACTGGTGAACTCCAGCGACTGGGGTTACGACGCCCAGGCGTTTGCCCGCTGGCGACCGGAGTATGGTTATTATCCCAAACAGGCCGGCTGCACGGTAAAAACGCAGGCAAGCCTGGCGGCGCTGTGGGACGTGGTGAACCAGATTGGCGGCAAAGAACGTTATTTCTTCGGCAATATTCTCTGGCAAACGCGTGGAGCAATGGATCTGCTGGTGGGACACAGGCTGGCAAAAGGCCGCCCTGCTCGTCCTTACCTTGAAGTGGGCGATGCGGTCGACAGCTGGAAGGTCATCATTGTCGAGCCGGAAAAGCAGCTGGCACTGCTGTTCGGTATGAAAGCTCCGGGGCTGGGTCGACTCTGCTTTACGCTGAAAGACAAAGGCGACCATCGCGAACTGGATGTCCGCGCCTGGTGGCATCCGCACGGGATGCCGGGTCTGTTCTACTGGTTGTTCATGATCCCCGCCCATCTGTTTATCTTCCGGGGAATGGCGAAGCGGATTGCGCAACTGGCAGAACAAAAGACGGAAAAGTTCTAAATAAAACTCTCTTTCTTTCACCTTTCCCATTGCAACCCGCCGTAATTCACGAAAGAATGCGCACGAAATTCTTTTTCAACACAGTGGATTGATATGAAGGTACTGGTTACCGGGGCGACCAGCGGCTTAGGCCGAAATGCGGTCGAATTTCTGCGCAACAAAGGCATCAGCGTCAGGGCTACCGGTCGCAACGAAGCGATGGGAAAACTGCTGCAAAAAATGGGCGCAGAGTTTGTCCATGCTGACCTGACGGAGCTGGTCTCCTCTCAGGCGAAAGTGATGCTCGCCGGTATCGACACGCTGTGGCACTGCTCCAGTTTCACCTCTCCGTGGGGAACCCAGGAAGCCTTTGACCTCGCTAACGTGCGGGCAACCCGCCGTCTGGGCGAATGGGCCGTTGCCTGGGGCGTGCGTAACTTTATCCATATCTCCTCCCCATCGCTCTATTTCGATTATCACCACCATCGTGACGTGCAGGAAGATTTCCGCCCCGCACGTTTTGCCTGTGAGTTTGCCCGCAGCAAGGCGGCCAGCGAAGAGGTGATTGACCTGCTGGCGCAGTCAAACCCGCATACCCGTTTTACGGTACTGCGTCCGCAGAGCCTGTTCGGGCCGCACGACAAGGTGTTTATTCCGCGTCTGGCGCAGATGATGCACCACTACGGCAGCGTGCTGCTGCCGCGCGGCGGCGATGCGCTGGTGGATATGACCTACTATGAAAATGCGGTTCACGCCATGTGGCTGGCAAGTCAGCCGGACTGCGATAAGCTGATTTCCGGCCGTGCCTACAACATCACCAACGGCGAGCCGTGTTCGTTACGCAGCATTGTGCAACGGCTGATTGATGAACTGCAGATCAACTGCCGTATCCGTTCCGTGCCCTACCCGATGCTGGACATGATCGCCCGCAGCATGGAGCGTTTTGGCAGTAAATCGGCCAAAGAACCCGCGCTGACGCACTATGGGGTATCCAAGCTTAACTTTGATTTCACGCTGGATATTACCCGCGCAGAGAACGAGCTGGGGTATAAACCGATCGTGACGCTGGATGAAGGGATTGTGCGCACGGCGGCGTGGTTGCGGGACCACGGGAAGCTTCATCGCTAGCCTTTTTGCCCGGTGGCGGCTTCGCCTTACCGGGCCTACAACAGCACAGTGCAAACACGAAAACGGCAACCTTTCGGTTGCCGTTTGGTTTTACAGCGCCGTCCAGGCGTCAGACCATGCCAGACCTGCGCCGGGTTCATAGTACGCCGGAGCCGTGTTACACCAGCCGCTGTACGGGAACGGTTTGCACTGGAAGAGTTTACCGTGGTTGTTCACGATATCACCTGCTTTGTACTTACTGTTCGCACTCCACGCGGCGTAAGATCCGGATGTCCCTTCGTCCTGAGACGGAATCGCTTTCGCCTTCACGTTCAGCAGATAAGAGGTTGTGCTGCTCAGTTCACCGTCGCTAACCGTGAGGCTAATTTCAACCTGCTGCGCCGTCGCCGCTTCTGGGGCTCTGAAGGTCACAACCGCTTTATCCTGACCCGTCACAGTCTGACCATCCTGAGAGCGCCAGGTGTAAGTCAGCTTGTTACCATCAGCATCTGTCGAACCTTCGGCGCTCAGAGAAACCTGCGCACCTGCGTCAACCGCACCGATTGGGCCGGCAATATGCGCGACCGGTGCGTGATTGACAGCCGTCGGTTCTGCAGGCGTTTCATCCGGAACGGGCGCCGGAGCCGGGGTTTCCTCTTCCGATGGCGCTGGTGCTACCGGGGTTTCATCCGGCGTGGTTGTTGAGCCGTCATCGTTAACGATATTCACGTTAAAGAAGTGCTGTACGCATTTGCTGTAGTCGCCCTCTTTGAACGCGCTGTATGGCGTCTGGTAGCCCACCAGCTGGCAAGAGTACGTCTGACCGCTTGGTGTATCCGCGCTCCATCCCCAGTCCTGCTCCCAGTAAATCTTCAGCGCGCCAGCACCACCTTCATCGAACTGCTTCATGTTGGCGCAGCCCAGCACTTCATTCGCCGGAACCGGAACCTTCAGGTAGTTCGCAAACTCTTTGTAGTACTTGATACGGTTTTGCGACTGGGCAATTTCAGTCGGGCCGCCGCATTCTACGCCGCCGTTGATGATCTGGGTGGTCACGCCGAAGCCCGGTACCAGACCGTTGGCTTTATCGTGATCGTTCGGCTGCCATGTGCCGTCAATAACTTGCAGCATGCTGGGTTTTGGTGGCTGCGGATAGGCGAAGAAGAAGATCGCACTCGCCAGGTTCAGCCAGGTATCCGCCACCAGCTCGGGTTTATCGAGCAGCGTACGCACGTCACCGTACATCGCTTCAGAGAACGGGCCATAGTTGTAGTTGTAAGACAACTGTTTCGCGCCGCGACCGAAGTAGCTCAGGAAATCGCCGTCTTTATCTTTACCGCACGGCCAGGTCTGACCCTGCCAGACGTCCGGGTTACATTCGCCGTTATAGCCCCCCTTCTGCCCTTCGCTCCAGCCCATTTCACGTACGTGAACCAGCGCCTGACGCCATTCGGCTTCCGGACGCCAGCTTTCATGGCCGCCGGTCTCCTGAGCGAAGTGCGCAAACATGGTTGCCAGCTCTTTGCGGCAGATGGCGTCGCTGTCACGACCATCCTTATAGGTCTTACACAGCGCCGGGAATTTACCGACCGCTTTCAGGAAGTTGCTATAGGTGTACGCCTGCGCACGCAGCGGGAAGAGATATTCCCAGTCGCTGGCCTTAACAATACCTTCAACGCGCTTCACGTTTTCCGGGTTCGCTGCACGGCCTGGCTCAATCAGTTCAACCTGCGCATTATCCAGCGTCTGAATGGTCTCTTTCACTGAGGCCATCAGCGGGAAACTGGTCAGCTCTTTTTCTTTCTTCGCCAGGTCGCTGGCTTTCATGGTGTATGGCTCACTGGTGGTCGCTTGCAGCGAGGCAGCCTGTGCCATAAAGGGAGCTACGCATGCTCCGGCAACGAGCACACTTAGTAACGTCCTTTTGTTCATTTCCGATTCCTGTTAATTGAAGTTAAAATTAAAATCCCGGTTTATGTATTAATCCATTAATACATAAACCACAGACAGCTGTTTTTTCTTTTCGAAGAACACCCTGAGGAATTCTTCAAAAATAAAAAACATTAATATTGTGCAGCTAATTTTAATTGCTGATATTTTTTCCAGACTTTATGGGCATAGATCATACGCTGTGGATAATTCTCTTTTTTTAAACCTGCGTTATACGCGCCGACAGCCTCCCAGTTATAGCCATAGACCTTAATCATTCCGGACAGAATGGAAGCACCGACCATGATGGAGGTACAGGGCTCAGTCATCAGTCTGCGTTCATCAATACCTCTGGTCTCCAGTTCCGTAAAATGTGAGCTGTTAATTTGCATCAACCCAACATCACGCGTGCCATCATGATTTTGTCCCACCGCATACGGATTCATACCGGATTCGACATTGGCTATGGCATACAATAAATACGGGTCGACATGATAATAACGTGCCGCGTTATCCCAACAGTTTGCCAGTGCGCTTTGGCTTATTATTAATAACAACAAAATGATCTTTTTCATTTTTACCTGCTGACAGTTTCGGTTATTTCTCCCTACCAACATCCTGTAAAATGAATTTTTCATCACTCCCCCTTCGTGAGGGGGAGTGATTATCGGGTTAGATTATTTGCAATCTGTTGATGCGCCTTCTTTCACCCATACGTCGCTAATAGCCGGGTTATCGCCACGGGTCCACCATTTGGCACGGTAAACGTTACCCTGGTAAGTGGTGGTTTCACCGCCGTTGTAGACCAGGTCAGAACGCCAGTTCATCTTCACGTTGCTCACCAGTTCCCAGGCATCCACACCGAAGCCAGGTTTGTTACCTTGCGTCCAGTATTTCGCTTTCCACACCAGGTGGTCGGCACTCACGGTGTCGCCATTGTTGTATATTTTGCTGGCATCCCATGCGGCATATTTGCTGGCGTTAGCATCGACTGGCGCGTCGCAGCTACCGGTTGCCGTGCCTTCATCCGAAGGAGGTGTCACTTCATCAGACGGAGGGGTCACTTCATCAGCAGGCGGGGTGACGTCAGCAGGTTTAGGATTCACCGTGACCTGCACGTTAGACTGCACGCTGGTTTTACCATCGCTTACGACGACACTCAGGGTGTAAGTCGAGGCGGAGGTCACATCTGGCGCAGTGATATTCACGTTCGCCGTATCAGTCCCGGTCGCGTGCATATCCGCCGGAACGCTCCAGGCGTAGGTCAGTGCATCACCGTCTGGATCCGCGGCCTGCGCGTGCAGCGCATAGGTTTCACCTGCCTGCAGCGTCACTGCTTCCATTGGGTTCACAACCGGTGCCTGGTTCGCTTTTGGTGCTTTGTTTACAACCTGCACATCAATCGCGTTGCTCAGTCCTTTCGCGTCAGTCACGGTCAGGCGGAATGCCATCGTCTGATCGCTGGTCACCGCAGCCACGTTGAAGGTGGCTTTCGCTTTGGTGCTGTTGGTGAGCGTCACCGATGGGCCAGAAATCTGGGTCCACTTATAGGTGATTGCATCGCCATCCGGATCGCTGGAAGCAGACCCGTCGAGCGTTACGGTCGCCGGTCCAGAGACGTTAAGATCGGTCGAGGACGCAATCGGCGCATGGTTGGTGACAACAGGTTCAACCGGGGTTGAACTACCGCCCAGCAGGCTTTCATTCATGGCGTTCAGAATGTCGCCGTTATCTGAGTCAATGGACCAGGAGAACAGACCGCCCAGCTGATTCGCCATAACATACTTGCCTTTTGCGGCAGCAGAACGCGCATCTTCATAAGTGATCAGGTCGCCAGTGGATTTATTGAAGACGTACGGTGCTTCCGCGTCTGCGTCGTAACCGTATTCCCAACCCGGCTTGCCTTTGTACTCATTCACAATCTGACGGTAGTCAACCACGCCCGGTTCCCAGGTCCCTTTCACCTTGCCGGTGGCGGTGCCAGTGAACGGATTGTTGCCGGTGTAACCATGAACCCCCGTCCAGCCGCGGCCGTACATGGCGGTTCCCACCACAATCTTGCCAGGCTGTACGCCCTGCTGCAGCAGTGCGTTAACGCCGTTTTCGGTGGTGTAGTTTGTGTCCGGACGCCATGCAGGTGCTTTCAGCGCAGCCTGGTGACCCAACTCTGTATTGCTCCAGCCGCCGTAGAAGTCATAGCTCATCAGGAAGATGTGATCGAGATACTGCTGTGTGGTGGTGTAATCCACGTCTTCGATCTTATCTTTGCCGGAACCGATCGCGGTGGTCAGTTCATAAGTACGGCCAGTTTCGCTGGAGAGTTCGTTCAGCATCGTGCGCAAATCATGCATCAGCGCGGTATACGTCGCTTTATCCTGCTGCGGATTACCCAGTGCCGTGTTCTCACCGCCGCCGCCCGGGAATTCCCAGTCGATATCCACACCGTCAAAGAATTTCCAGGTTTGCAGGAACTCTTTCACCGATGCCACGAAGCGGGAGCGAATAGCAGGGTTGTTCATCTGGAAGAACGGATCGGAGAGGGTCCAGCCACCGATAGATGGCAGTACTTTCAGCCCAGGATGTGCTTTTTTCAGCGCCATCAACTGACCAAAGTTACCTTTGTAGGGGTCATCCCAACCAGAAACGCCGGCCTGTGGTTTTTGCAGCGCCGCCCACGGATCGTGAATGGCAACGGTATAATCCGGACGACCGTTACAGGCACGTTGCAACGCCTGGAAGCTGTTACCCCCTTCGATGGTTTTCAGGCTGTCGTTGATGCCGTCACCGCCACAGATTGGAATGAAGCCATACAGAATATGGTTCAGGTTAGCCGCCGGGATTTTATCGACCTGGAAGTTACGGTCATAGACGTCCCATTCCGGGAAGTAAGCCCCCACCACTTTGTCAGTATGCTGAGCAAAGGTCTTGTTGTTTTCCTTCATGGTAGTATTGAGAGGAAGCAAGTGGCTACCGTCGGTATCCGCGACAATAATCAGCTTGCTGGCGCTTTTGCTACAACCACTGGTGTTACAAAGCTCTACCTGCTCCTGGTAACGTCCGCCTTTTTTCACCTTGAAGGTGGCAGAACCTGATGCGCTGCCCGCACCGGTCCAGACGGTTTGGCCGTCCAGCAGCACCTTCGCGGACGTCGGTGCATCACCGCTCCAGACGTTCCACTCCACTTTTACATCCACGCCGTCTTTATGTACTTTGACAAGGCTGTTGTAATCCTGTGCTGCCTGATCGACTTCAACAAGGGCAAATTTGTCATTACCGTAGCCGATCGTCGGTGTACCTGGTGCTGCAGCAAATGCGGAGCTGGTTGCCGCCGCAATAAAGAGCGCCAGATATTTAGGCTTCATAAATTTCATTTTTATTTCCTGATAAATTTATTCGTAACGTTAATCATCCATGTCTTCCTTGAGAACATGGAGCTTTTTGCGTAATGCGTATTTAACCAATCTGAAAACCGAGAAAAAAAAACGTTTTTGCTGCGTTGTATTCCTCCATAAAAAGATACAAGCCCCAATTCCGTGTAGCTTATATCCCTTACGATACACTGGGCGCAAAGAGACGTCCTTCTCTTCCACCGTCAAAAAAATTTATAAAAAAACTTGACCTGAATATTTAAAAAATGAAAGCAAACTGCTGACTAATAAACACCACTATTCCAGCAAATGAGAGATACGGCCCGAAAGAAATCGTGAGGTTATTTTTATTTAAATTAAATAACGTGAAATAGCCGACAATACCGCTCAACGCTGCCACTAATTCAAGTACAGGCAACGACTGCCAGCCGCACCAGGCCCCTAAGGCCGCCAGCAGCTTAAAATCGCCGTACCCCAGACCTTCCCGCCCGGTTGTCAGGCGAAACGCCCAATAAAGTAACCAGAGCGACAGGTAACCCGCCACGGCACCGAACAACGCATCCCGTAAGGGCAACCGGTGGTCAAAAGCATGGAGCAGCAATCCCGTCCAGAGCAGCGGCTGGGTCAGGCAATCCGGCAGCAGTTGATACCGCCAGTCGATCATGGTCAGCGGCAATAAAAAAGCGGCCAGCAGCCAAAGGGAAAACAATGCCTGTACGTCCGGCATACACCAGGCTGTAATACCAAAAAAAAGTGCAGAAAAAAGTTCGATTAAAAATATCCGCAATGGGATGGCGGTGTGGCAGCTTCGACAGCGTCCGCGTAAAACAAGCCAGCTGACCAGCGGGATATTCTCCCAGGCGGCAAGCGTGTGCTGGCATACCGGGCAGTGCGAGGCTGGGAACAGCAAATTGCCACTGCCTTCCTCTTCCATCACCATGCCAGGTACGCGCTCGGCGACGACGCCAAGAAAACTCCCCACAATGCTGCCCAATATCGCACTCATTGCCGGGAACCCCACAGGCCAGGTGTCCCGCATCAGCGCGAAAGTATTCATGCGGTTTTGCTCCAGGTGAGCTGTATTTCTGCTTTCACATCGCTGAGGTGATCGACCGGTGTGAGGTTCATTTTTTGCAGTCTGACACCGGATGTCTGGTTAATTTCCCGCAGCCAGCTTTTTAATTCGTAGACGTTAACGCGACTAACCACGAACGATAATGTTTGTCCATCCTGACGCACATCGGTCAGAGAGAGATTAATTTCATGTGCGCTGTTTTCCACCACCGTGCGCGGATTGTTTGTTTTAACAACCTGAACCGGAAGGTGGTTTTTATTTATTTCGCTGCGCATCCAGTTCAGCGTCTCTTTTTGTCTGGTGAGCGTGGCTTTACTATTTTGAATCATATTATCCAGAGGAATAACACCTGCATAATATATAGCGCCCCCCAATACGGTAATAGCACATATTTTCAGGATGTTTTTTTCTCTGGCGCTGTAATGCTGATAACGAGACTTGAGCTGTGCGATTCGCGCTTTCATTTATATTTCCCGGCGATCATAGCGGTATAAGGAGCAGAAGTAGAAACAGGCTGCAGGGTGAAATCAAAATTTTCACCCGCCTGATTTACAAACGTCTGCAATGCAGTTTGGCTTTGCGAACTGACGCTCAGCGTCAGCGAGTTTTGCCGGGCATCGTATTCGAGCAGAGAGATCTCCATTCCCGGTACGGCCTGTCTGGCTTTTTCCAGTTCGTCCAGTTGCAGAAATATCCCTTTACTCTGCTTTTTCATGTTTTGACCAAAGTGATATTTGATATTGGTCTGCTGACGCATACTGGGGAAATGATGCTGATAAACCTGAAGGATCTCCTGCTGAACCTGATTTTCCTGTTGCACCAGCATCCATGCCATGGCGATCCGCGGGCCCAGTAACAGGCCAAGAGAGAGCAGGCCCGCTGCGGCCATCGCCGTTTTGATGCTCTTCGCGGCTTTACCCGTGCTCGCTTTCGCGCTGAACTGCCCATGCAGGAGCGTGACGCGGCAGGTTTGCCACTGCGGCTGGATCAACACCAGTGGATGCTGCCAGGGTTGCACGACATCGACGTCAACATCGGCAGGCGTTTCCCCGTAACAGCACACCTCCCCCTCTCCCGCTTTCTGCAGTAAAAGGGGCAACAGGCCCGGCGCTATTTCGCAGGCGGCATGCGGCGATGAACGCAGCCAGTAACCATTGTCCATGGCGACAAGCGTGCTTCCGCCTGCCGTTGCGGGCAGCAGCCAGGCATCCGGCAGCGCCTGTATGACCTTCAAACCGGCCTCCTGGCAGCGGGTTAACCACCCGCGCAGACAATCGGCGTCGATGGCTACGGCGTCAACCTCGGCACCCTTTTTGTTAAGCACCGTCCAGTGAAGGTTGTCCACATCACCCATCAGCGTCTCTTCTGCCATCCACGAGAACGCCGTCGCCTGCGAGGCGACTTTCTTCGGCAGCGTAAAATGGCGGAAGATCATGTTGCTCGCGGGCAGCAGCAGACAAACACGGGCTGCCAGAGGATGCTCCACCAGTGCGTCCAGGTTATCCACTACCTCAACCTGTTCGCTGCCGGAGAGACACCACATTATTTTCCCGTCCTCGCGGCTGTCGGGACGAACAAAAAGTACCTGTTTCATAGCGTTCAACTTTTCTTATTCAATCATTCGGTAACGACGTTGCCACGTCACGATCTCGCCAGCCTCACTGTTGACCTGAAGCTGGCTCACCACGCGAAGCGTTAATTCATCGGTATTGCCGGTATAATTGACGCGGAAATACCGGCTATTGGTTGAGAGGAACTCAGCCACCTGCGGGAGATCGTCCTTTAGCTGTGGGAAGGCCCGTTCCAGCGCTTTGCTGAACGCTTCCATATTTTCCCAGCCAGTTTCAGGGCGCGATTCAATCAGGCGCAGGGCGTCATCTTCGGTCATTTTTCCGGGGAACATTGCGGCCAGTAAGGCCGCCTGCGCCGGTTTCAGCGTGTTCACATCCACCTTGCTGGCGGAGTCCGGTAATGCGCATAACAGTTTGTTCACCTTCGGGTATGCCGTTGCCGGAAATGCCGGCAGCAGCGTGATCTCCGCAATCGTGCGCATCATCTGGTTCGCCGGTTGTCGGGCGGGCACCACGCCAGCCCAGGCATCGGTCTCGGTACCCTCTTTGGCCGTCGTCGTATCGCCATCGAGATAGTCCACCAGCTGTTGATACACCTCTTCTGCCGTGTTGTGACTCAGGCCACTCTCTGTCAGAAGCTGTTCAACAATCTGCTCTTTACGCGATTTTTCCGGTGTGACAGGCACATTTTGCCCTTGCGCAATTTTCTCAGCGGCCAGCAGGTTATTAACGTTAAAACAGTCCTGCGCGTCTTCTATCTGGCTGACGACCGTATAGTCTTCCCCGCGTGTTTCCAGCGGTTGATGCCAGTCGCCCTCAAGCGTGAGGGCTTTACTCTCGCCGCTGGCGTCGGCTTGCAGCCGGTCTTTCACCACCTTCTCCTGCGCCTGCATCGCCCAGCGCAGCTGCTGCTGGCTCACCTGGTAATGCGTTTTTTGCAGGTTGCGGCAAAATTGCTGGCTGATTTTAGCGGCCAGCGCCGACATCATGACCAGCAGGATCAACACCACCAGCAGGGCCACCCCTTTCTGTTTGCGTAATACACTCATGATGTTGCTTCCGGTGCCGCTGGCGACACAGGCGACGCAGCTTCCGGCAGATCGCCCGGGGTCGTAAACACCCAGCGCCAGGTATCACCGTTTTCCATGGTCAGCGTCAGTTCTACGCCGTCCGGCAGATGCGCCGGGTCGCTCCAGCTTTTCTGCCAGCCCTGACGGTAAAAACGCCACTGCAGGGATTTCACCTCGCTGACAATCGGCACCTCGTCGGGTTTGGCGTCCGCCGGGCCGTCAATCACCGGCCAGACGTCGCGATACAGGCGCCCCTCTTCCAGCCGCCAGCGCACGCGCTCCAGTTGTACCGTTCCGCTCACGCCGTTCAGGGTGGTCAGTTCAAGCACATCACCAACCTGACGAAACCGATCCGGCTCGTTACGCGGGGCGCGCGCCTGAAGCTGGTAGAAATCACGCTCCATCAGGTTCCAGGCCCGCTGAAGCTGATTGAGCTTCGCCGCGCTGGCATCGGTGGCCGAACTGGTCCGCATCGCGCCGTCCAGAATTTGCCAGGCCAGGGTGCTGATCACCGCAAAGATGGTCAGCGCAATCATGATCTCCAGCAGGGTAAATCCGCGCTGGCGTCGGGTTTTCTTCACTTGCTCTCTCCCGGCCCAATGATTTGCAGTGAGATTACCGGCTGGCTGTCGTCGCCTTCCGCATACACGCGGATGGCGTTAGCCCAGCTGTTGTCGGCGGTTTTGACCCGCTGCTTGCGCCAGTTCCAGCTGCGTCCGCCCATGATTTCCGTTCCCTGCTGCTCAGCATCCGGGAAGTCGGTTTTCGCGAGCTGCGCTTCCGCCAGCTGGTTCTCGGCCACCCAGCTCGCCTGCAATGTGTCGGCCAGACCATGGGTGAAACGCACGTTCAGGGAGACCGAGTTCATCAGCGCCAGTGCGGCAGTCGAGAAGATGACCAGCGCGACCATCACCTCCAGCAGCGTCATGCCCTTTTGCTTAGCGTTGCCTTTAGTCATCGTTTTCTACCGATACCGGGGCCGCACCTTGCGACACCACGCGAAAATGGTGCTGTTTGTCGTAGCTTTGCAGCGTCAGCGTGAAGCGGCTGATTTCACCATCCGGCAAAAAGAGCACCTGCGGCTCGGAGGCGACCGTGGCGGCAAGGCGCTGCGGCGAGAGCGAAACGTGCATCTCCTCAGGGAAATCGCCTTTGGTGGTAATACGACCTGCGGATAACGGTACCCAGTGCCGCTCGCCGTTTTTATCGTCGAGCGTCACCAGCTGATAGTTATCCGTGGTTAGCACCAGCCCGACGATATTTCCGTCCATCACCGCACGGTCTGAACCATAATCAACGAGGGCTTTTAATTGCTGGCCAAATATATCCGCACCGCTGCGCGAAGGTATTGTTGACACCACCATCATGGCGCAACTGGCAAATATCACCAGCGCCAGAATAATTTCCAGCAACGTAAAGCCGCGTTGATTTTTCATTATTTCTCTTTCTTATCCAGAGACCAGTTCGTAATATCATCGGCGGTATTGGCTTCACCGTCAGGCCCTGCCGAGAAGACATCGACCGCACCGTGTTCGCCCGGGCTCACCAGAATATACTCTCCGCCCCATGGGTCCTGCGGCAGGCGACGAATATAGCCGTCAGCACGGTAGCCGTTCGGGATGGGTGCGATTTCAGGTTTAGTCACCAGCGCCTGCAAACCCTGTTCCGTTGTCGGATAACGGTGGTTATCCAGCTTATACATATCCAGGGAGCCTTCGAGCGCGACAATATCGCTTGTCGCTTTTTGGGTATCGGCCTTTTCTTTATTTCCCATTAAGTTTGGCACCACCATACTCGCTAACACGCCGAGAATAACAATAACCACCATTAATTCGAGCAAAGTAAACCCCGCCTGGCGTGCCAGGTGTTTTCTTTTCATAGCCATGTTTTAACCTACCATATTATTAAGTTGCAGAAGCGGTTGTAATATTGACAGCACGATGAATAAAACAATCGTTGCCATGGATACCACCAGTGCCGGTTCAAATACCGACAGCGTTAACGTAATTCGATGCTGTAATGCTGATTCCTGGTTTTCCGCCGCGCGATCCATTAAATTGCCCAATTCGCCGCTCTCTTCGCCGGAGGCAATCATATACAGCATGGTCGGCGGGAATAATTTCGCCTGTTCCAGCGCGGCATACAGCGACGCCCCCTGGCGCACGGTATCTGCTGCCTGCTCCAGCACCTGCCGGGCATAGAGGTTTTCAATGCCGTCCATCGCGATATACATCCCTTCCAGTAACGGCACGCTGCTGGCCTGAAGAATACTTAAGGTACGGATATAACGGGCGCTGTTAATGGCGCACACCAGCTTTTTAACTGGCGATCCGTTGACCAGCCAGTGGTTCCATTTGAAACGGTTTTTGGTATGTCTGAGCCAGGCCTTAAAGCTGACGAATCCACCGCCCAGCACGCCGACAATGTAGATGCCGTAGGCCTGCAGGAAATCACTCACCGCAATCAGCGTCCGGGTGGTGATCGGCAGTTGCTGCTTCATGTGGGTGAACTGTTCAATCACCTGCGGCACCACCGCCACCAGCAGAATGCTGATGACCGCGATGGCCACCACCGTCAGGGTGATGGGGTAGACCATCGCCTGCGTCAGCTTGCTTTTCATCTTCTGACGCTGCTCGTTGTACTCGGCCAGCTTCTCCAGCACATCGCCCAGGTGGCCGGTCTTTTCACCAGCCATCACCAGCGTGCAGTAGAGTTTGTCGAAGGTGCGCGGAAACTGGCTGAAGGCGTCAAAGAGCGTGTGTCCCTCCACTACCTTCTCGCGGATCTCCACCACCATCGCCGCCAGCTTTTTGTCTTCCGTCTGCTTCGAGATTGCTTTCAGCGCGCTCTCCAGCGGCAGCGCGGCGTTGACCAGCGTGGAGAGCTGGCGGGTAAACATCGACAGCACCGGGGTGGAGAGCTTTGTCCCCGTTTTCGTTTTTCCGGCTGACGCTGCTTCACGGGTCTCGGTAATGCTGACGGGCATCAGCTTTTGCTCGCGCAACATCTGGCGAACCTGCTTCTGCCCTTCGGCCTGCAACGCGCCACGCACGGTTTTGCCCGCGACATCCGTTGCCGTCCAGGCGTAGAAGGCCATTACGCATCCCCTCCACGCTCGGCGGTCACCCGCATCACCTCTTCGAGAGACGTTACGCCGCCGATCACTTTCAACAGTCCGTTTTCACGCAGGCTGTAGGCCTGCTTAAAGAGCTGTGTCTCGATGGACATTTCATCTTTATCTTCATGAATCGCGCGGCGCATAGTGCTGTCCACCACCAGAAATTCATGAATACCGGCCCGGCCCTGATAGCCGCTCTGGCGGCAGTGCTCGCACCCTACCGCGCGATAGATCGTTTTGGGTGGCGTCTCCATAAAACTGAACAACGCCTTTTCATTGTCATCCAGCGGACTGGTGGTTCGGCAGTGAGAACACAACCGACGCACCAGACGCTGGGCAATGACACCGAGTAACGATGAACCGATTAAAAAGGACTCCAGCCCCATATCCCGCAGACGGGTAATCGCCCCTGCGGCACTGTTGGTGTGCAGCGTAGACATGACCAGGTGACCGGTCAGCGACGCCTGCACCGCAATTTGCGCGGTCTCACCATCACGAATTTCCCCAATCATCACCACGTCCGGGTCCTGACGCAGAATTGCGCGCAGTCCGCGGGCAAAGGTCATGTCCACGCGCGGGTTAACCTGCGTCTGCCCCACCCCTTCCAGCTCGTATTCAATCGGATCTTCAACGGTCAGAATATTGCGTTCATGGCCGTTCAGCGCCGACAGAATGGCGTACAGGGTGGTACTTTTACCGGAACCCGTTGGCCCGGTGACCAGGATAATGCCGTGCGGACGGTCAATCAGCCCTTTTAACTTCTCCAGCTCTTCATCAATCAGCCCCAGCTTGTTGATGTCGGGCTTGAGATTGCTTTTATCGAGCAGACGCATCACCACGCGCTCGCCATACTGAGATGGAATGGTCGACACACGCACGTCAATCGCCTTACGACCAATGCGCAGGGAGATACGGCCATCCTGCGGCAGGCGCTTCTCGGCGATGTCGAGTTTTGACATGACTTTAATACGCGACACCAGCAGCGGCGCGAGTTTACGCGCGGGTTGCAACACCGGGCGTAGTACGCCGTCGACGCGGAAGCGAATACTCAGCGTGCGCTCAAAAGTTTCGATATGAATATCTGACGCACCGTCCTTGACCGCCTCGCCGAGAATGGCGTTGATCAGGCGGATCACCGGGGAGTTTTCGTCGTTATCGAGCAGATCTTCGTTATCCGGGATCTCCTCGGTTAACGCCATCAGATCGATATCCGCATCCATATCGTCCACCAGTTGCTGAGACACGCCGCTGCTCTGCTGCCAGATTTTAGCCAGCATCTCATCGAAGGCGTCAGACGTCAGGGTTACCGGAACGAACGCGCGCCCCAGCACCCGGTGTACCTCCAGCAGAGCAAAAGCCGGGGTATCATCACGGATATAGACATCATTGTTGTAAAATAAAACGCCATTATCTTTCGCGTAGCTGCTGCTACACAGAGTTTTACCCAGCTCGTCCACGTTATGCCTCCCTTACTCTTTAAACGGGTTGCGGGAGGCAGAGGGCAATGCAGGCAACACCGCATTATCGGTTGGCTCAACGATACCGAGCTTTTTCTCCTCCACGCGCTGCTGCTGACGAGCGCGGATTTGGTCATATTTCTCTTTCGACGCCGCACTGTAGTTATCGTCGTCACGCAGGACGGTGGTATGGATGAATACCATCAGGTTGCGTTTGGACGTATCCTGCGAGGTGTAACGGAACAGCTGACCGACCAGCGGGATATCGCCGAGCAGCGGCACTTTGGAAACCGACTGTTTGGTGACGTTTTCCATCAGTCCGCCAAGCACCACCGTCTGCCCACTGTGCACCATCACTTCGTTGTTGATGGTACGGGTGTTGAAGGTTGGGCCGAGGCTGGCGTCTTCCGTTGCACTGTTGTCGACGCTGGACACTTCCTGCTCGATCTTCAGATGGATCATGTCCCCGTCGTTGATTTGCGGCACAATCTTCAGCTTGGTACCGACCGTCTTACGCTCAACAGAGTTAAAGACGTTGTCACCACTGGTGGTCTGCGAACCGGAAAGCACCGGCACATCCTGACCCACGTTGAACGACGCTTCTTTGTTATCCAGCGTGACCACGCTTGGGGTCGAAAGAATGTCATTTTTGCCATCGGTTGAGAGCGCGGTCATCAGGGCCCCGAAATCACCGTTAAAGAATCCTGTCGCCAGGCCGGTGAAACTCGCCCCTTTCATCACGCCATTTTTCACCTGGCTGATGGGCAGCCCGGTGGAGCCGAACTGCACACCACCGTGCTTACTGGTCCACTGCACGCCGAGGTCCAGTCCGTTACCGTCCTGCACCTCAGCAATGATCGCTTCTACCAGTACCTGCGGACGGCGGATGTCGAGCTTGTCGATCACCTTCTCCAGAGAGTTCATCACGTTAGGCTGCGCGGTGATCACCAGCGAGTTGGTTGCCTCATCAGCGGTAATATTCAGATCGCTTTTCGCAGTAGCGGTTTTCGCCTTAGGCGTGCCCGCTTTATCTTTCAGCTGTTCGCCAATACCGGTAAGCACCGGAACCACTTTCGTGGCACTGGCATACTTGAGATAGAAGACGCGGGTGTTGCCCTCGTTGTTCTGCTCGCGATCCAGTTGATGAATGAGGGAACGGGTACGCATCCGCGCATCTTCCGAACCGCTGATCACCAGACTATTCGTTTCGTCATCCGCCACCACTTTGGTAGCCAGTTGCGGCGCGTTTTGCCCTTTCTGCTCTTCGTTGTTGAGATTGTTCAACATGTCTGAGAGCTCCTTCGCGGACGCAAAGCGCAGCGGCACAATCTCACGACGCTGAACCCCGTCTTTATCCACGCGCTGAACCAGATCCACCAGGCGGTTCACCACAGAGGCTTTACCGGTTAACAGCAGCACGTTGGAGGGCTCGAAATGGACCACGTTCCCGATGCCGGTGGCATCGTTGAGCTGACGCAGCAGCGGAGCCAGTTCACGTACTGGCACATTTTCCATGCGCACCACGCGAGTGATGATCTCATCACCCTTGCCCGGATTTTTGCTGTCTGCCAGCGGTGCACCGGCGGTGCGGGCTACGCTTGAACGCACCACTTTGACCATGCCGTTGTCCATCGGGATCACCGACAGCCCGTACAAATCCAGCACGCTCAGAAAGAACTGGTAATACTCATCTTCCGTCAGCACGTTGTAGGTTCTGACCGACACCGTGCCCTGAACGGACGGGTCGACGAGAATGGTTTTATTAAGATTGCGGCCAACCGTATCAATAAACTCGCGGATATCGGTATTTTTAAAGCTCGCGCTAAAGTTGGCTGCAAGCAGCGAACTCGAATATAACGACAATGCGGTCAGCGCCACGCACGCCCAGGGAAATTTCTTCATGTCTGTACACTTGTTAATTGTTTAGAACATTAACCCGAATATTTTCAAGGTGAGCGTGACGTCTGACGACGACCTCCGCTTCTTTCATTTTCGACCAACTGGCAATAATACTTTTTGCCTTTGCTTGATCGGTCATATCGACTGAGTTCACTTCTACTGCCACATCCCCTTTTTTCAACCCTGAATGGCTGTAGAAGGTGGAAGCATCCTTTGGATTAATGTTATAGCCTTCCAGTTGCCCCTTTTCGATTATTGGTTTTAACACCAGATAATCATCCAGATGCACATTGTCCGCACCTGCATCTTTCGTCGAATGGGTTACCGGGCCGTTGTCAACGCCGCCCTTAAAATAATCAGGTTTATTTAAAGCCAGTACCTGCGTAGCACCTTCGTAATTAACCACCACATTATCTTTGTTAATTTCCTGAATATAGGCATCGTTAAATCCGGCCAGTGGCTCACCTTCGCGGTAACTCTTTTGACCACCGGGTGTTTTGATGACGGCGAAGGAAAGCCAGGTATCATCACTGCGTACGATGCCTTCAATTTCCGCAGCCAGAGGGGCTTTGACTGCCGCAGGTAAGTTATCCTGACGTACAGCAGCGGCGAAAAGTGTGAATGTCTTTTCTTCACGAGGATTTTTCGCTGGCTGCACATCAGAATTAACCAACTTATTCGTCACTTTTTTATAATCTTTAAACGTCCGATACCCTTGCTGGCCGCAAAAAATTAACAGCACAAACATAATGCAAGGCGTTATCCACCGAGACAGATATGAGAACCTCATTTTTCATCTGGCCTTTAGCAAAGCGAAAATAAGCAGCATCACGCTGCACTAATATGTGTGGAAAGCGTAATACCTCGCGATAAATACGACCACTGGCTTTGCCGCTAACTTTCATGAAAAAACATATTGACCGTATAAATTTCAGATGTTAGGTATCGACAGCAGGATATTTTTACCCTGTGTATAAATTGCCCCCTCGGTGGCGTTGCTTTACTTTCTCGTCCTGTTGCTATTCAATCAGAGACGGTAAGTCGTTATGTATCAGAGCCACTTTAATTTTAAAAATCCGCCCTTTCGGAAGATCACTCGTTTATCCGGGGATTTTCTGGTGCCTTATCATCAGGACGTTTTCAACCTGCTGAAAGAGAAAACCCAGCTGGCGGGAATTACGGGGCTCTTTTCTGACGATCTCCCGCTGCTGGGCCAGTTCAGCGATGCCCTGAAATCTGCTAACCCTAATGTTCTTGCCATCAACGCGTTCCCAAAACTGAGTGCCAGTAGCCTGCTGTATAAGCTCAACCCGGGAACGAAAGAGAACAAGAACAGGGTTCAGGCGGTGGATGCGGTGTTGCACCAGTGGCAAGGCGGTAAAACCAGGTCGAAAGTGCTGGTGCTCACCCACACCGAAGCCATGAAAGACACCTGCCGGGAGGTGCTGGCTCTGTTGCTCACGCGCGCCCAGGAGCTGGAGTTTGCTCTTTCCATCGTGCTGATGGGCGCAGCAGCTCAGGAAGCTGTCCTGATGCAGCAATCTGTGTTGCGGGAATATACGCACACCCATCACACGTTGCGCTCCCTCACCTGCCGGGAATATCTCAACTACGTGCAGGCGCAGTGTGACGAACAGGGATGCGAGAACTCACCGTTAACCCCGGCCCGCGTGCGTAAAATGCATGCCCTGACCAAAGGGAATATCAGCAAGCTGAATGAACTGGCGCACCTCGCGATGCTTGCCGCCTGGACCGAGCGTGCAAGCCAGGTCAGCCCACGTCATTTACGCCTGGCCGCGGGAGAAGTCCTGCCAGGGAAAAAATGCGGTAAGTACCTGGCTACCGTGGGATTATTCGCGTCTGTGCTGTTCGCTGCCTGCGGCTGGTATTTCAGCTCAGCGATGACGGCACGCCTTCCGGTTCAACTGCCGGTTCCGGTGAGCTGGCAGCATCAGACACCAAAAGTTCAGACGCCTGTCGTGCCGGTTATCGATAACGAAATGATCACCCCGTCAGATGCCATGCATCAGCTCTACCTGATGTGGGGTTATGACGCCTCGGCGGACGATGCTCTGTGTCAAAACGCCGCGAAGGTGAACCTGATGTGTAAACAGGGAAATGCCTCACCGGAGGTGCTGGCACAGGAGGGCTATCCGTGGATCAGTGAACTGAAAACGGGTAACCACCTTAACTATGCTGTGGTCGCCCGCGTCGGAGAGACCTCAATCGACCTGCTGATGAACAACCGCACCTGGCAGGTGAGCCGCAACTGGTTTAACCAACACGCGACCGGAAACTACACCCAACTGCACAGCCTGACGCCGGAAGGTAAAGACGCGATCGGCGCCGCCAGCGACAGTAAAGATATGACCTGGCTTGACCAGCAGTTGAGTCAGGCCCTTGCCCAACCGGAAACCCACTCTCAAACCTGGACGGCGGAAATGATGAAACGCACCCGCGAGTTCCAGCAAAAAATGCATCTGCATGTGGATGGTATTCCCGGGGAAGAGACGTTGATGCAGTTGATGCGCGTAACCAATACCACGCCGAGCGTATTGATTCAGACCACTCAAACGCAGGAGGGGCGTTCCTGATGTCTACCATCTGTCTTGCGGCTCAGCGCAGCTACACAACCGGGGAGGCGGTCTGGTTTTCGTATCGTTTCCCCCACCTGAGAACAATATTCACCAACACCGTCGTATGGATGGTGAGTCTGTGTGCCATGCTGATGGCGGGACTGTACACGCATACCTACTGGAACCTGCGTCATCCCGCAGCGGAACTGGCAAAAAAAGTCAGCGTCGTAAAACCCGAGACGCAGATTTCAGATATGCACTATGTGTATGTGAGTAAACCGTTCCCGCATCCGGAGCCGAAACCTGCGCCAGTACACCATGATATTCCTGCCATGCAGGATCTTCCCATTAACAGCGATGATGCCGACTGGCAGCAGGCACCTCAGGGTACGGAACCGCACGATACGTCGCGGGATACGTTACCCGGAACTGAAGCTCACGATGTTTCGCCCGCCAGCACAGACACAAATAATTCATCGTTAACCGAGTTGTTTAAGCAGGCGTTAAAAGAACAAGAACAGGATTACTCGCACGGAAAAATTCCCGCGCCGCCAGTTGACGAAACGCAGGAGAATTCACAGTCTGGTGTATTACATAAAGCAGACATCCGATCGCCTTTGAGTCAGAAAGGCGATCGGCTGGAATAATTAATATTTCTCAGGCAATGTTGCCATATTAAGGAGACGCCCCTTTTCCACGACAATATACTGACCTTTTTTCAGGTCGGAGAGGATTTTAATGATGGTACTACGCGCCAGATTGGTGTACTCCTGAATATAATCATAAACATTAATATCACGTTGATGATGAATAATCAGTTCATTAATTTCGTACAGGAATTCGCGTACGACTGAATAGGCACTGCGGGCAACCAACACATCGTCTCGTTTGCTCAGCATACAAATGTACCAGGAGAGGACTTTAGTCAGTTCCGGCCATAAATTGTTTTCAGTCATTAGCTGGGCGAAAACCTCTTTTTTAATTGAGCGCACCACGGTATTGGCACGAACGAGGCCATACATGTGCGTTGCGTTGTAGTACATGGCAGAGAGACCAAAAATGCACTGGCCCGTCACAGTGAACATACACAGCTCGTCGGATTCACGGCGGAACTCAACTTCGCCGCTGACGATAATATGAATATACTGTGAATCAGAGGTCGATATTTTTTGCCATTTCTTTAAGGTTCTTTCTTCAAAACCTGACGTTGCAGAGATAATGGTTTCCATTTCATGCTGCGGACGTAATTTTTTCGCATAGATGCTTAACATTATTATACCCGATTTAAGATGTGAAATTTAAAAAGCAAGACTAAGGTATAAAACCTTAACCTTTTAATATTTTCCTGATGATATTCTCAAGGAGAAAATAAAGGGCGAGTACGTTATATTTATTTGCTGCATTACTTAGCAAGCTATGTGTCTATCTTAAATCCGGATAATTTTAAGTCAATTAACTAAAAATGAATTAAGTTTGTACTTAAGATTAATCTCAAGCAATTCAGCATAAACAGGCGCATTCGGGGGCAATCCGAAGGATTACCCCTGCCCGTATTTCTCTAAAAGTGCTTCTGCAATGGCCATCGTTTCGATATCCGCGACTCCGTTCCACAGATCGGGTCGGAAATGCATCTGGAAGACCATGATGATGCGTTTTTGCTGCGCCGGCGTACTGTCTGCCGGTACTTCATAGCCATAACGCGCAAGGAGATCGAGTAACGCGGGAGTATCCACCTGTTGATAGCGCGGACGCCCGTTCATATAGAACGCAACACGTGCGGGATCGGGCCATGCGCCGATGCCTTGCTGAGCCAGTTGCCGCCACGGAAACAACGGACCGGGGTCATCTTTACGCTGCGGCGCGATATCCGAATGGGCCACGACATTTTCAGGTCTGATGTTGTAGCGGGCAATAATGTCTTTGGCGAGCGGCACCAGCGCCGCGATCTGCGCAGGTTCAAAAGGAGTAAAGTGCTTAACGCCAGACCTCTTTTGCCAGCCACGGTTTTCCAGCTCAATGCCGACAGATGTATCATTGATACGGTTAGTACCCCGCCAGAAGCTAATGCCTGCATGCCAGGCCAGCTCGCTCTCGGGCACCAGTTGCCAGATGCGCGGTTTTCCTTCCGGTGCCGGTGGCTTTGCAGGGATCAAATAGTGAGAGCTGACGTTTTTATCCGTTAGCGTGGCGAGCGAGCTGTCAAAATCATCCGCGGTGTAGTGGATCACCAGCACCTTGATGCGCGGGTAAGCCGCCTGCGCCTGATGCCGGGTATCCAGCTCGTAGGCACCTTTATCAATAATCCCTTTTTCAGCGGAGCACCCTGCCAGCAACAGCGCCAGCAGGAGCGCCGTAAGCGAACGCGTCATCGAAGAGTTTTCACCGCCGTACCGCTTACGCTCACCATCAGCATGCTGGCATCTTTACCGACCGTTTCGTAGTCGATATCAATCCCCACGACCGCATCCGCGCCGAGGGCTTCCGCCTGCTCGCCGAGCTCTTTAAAGGCGATCTCGCGCGCTTTGCGCAGCTCTTTTTCGTATGCGCCAGAGCGTCCACCTACGATATCGCGGATGCCGGCAAAAAAGTCACGGAAGATGTTGGCACCGAGAATCGCTTCACCGGTGACCACACCGCAGTACTCGGTAATGGTCTGCCCTTCCAGGGTTGGCGTTGTTGAAAACTGCATATTTTATCTCCTTCTTTAGCGTTCAATGCCTTAGGCACAGCATTATCGGTTCGTTACGCTATGATTGAAAGGATAGTTAATAAATAAGGAAATCAACATGCGCTATTCTGCTTTAACACTTTTCGTGCCCTGCGCGCTGGTGCTCAGCGCCTGTACCACCACGGTCACGCCAGCCTTTAAGGATATCGGTACCCGCAGCGGCCCCTGTATTGATGGCGGCCCGGACACCGTGGCGCAGCAGTTCTATGATTATCGCATTCAGCACCGCAGCAACGATCTCACCGGCCTGCGCCCGTATCTGAGCGATGGGCTGGCAAAATTGCTGAACGACGCCACCCGCGATCCGCAGCACAACGCGCTGTTGAAATCCGATCCGTTCTCCAGCCGCGCCACGCTGCCTGACAGCGCCGAAGTGGCCAGCGCGTCAACTATTCCGAACACGGATGCGCGAAACATTCCGCTGCGCGTGAAGCTGACTCAGGGTACTCAGACCTGGCAGGATGAAGTGCTGATGATCCGTGAGGGTCAATGCTGGGCGGTGGACGACGTACGCTACGTCGGCGGCAGCGTTCATGCCCCGGCAGGCACGCTGCGTCAGTCGATTGAAAACCGTTAAACCATCCGATACAAAATTGTAACCCCCGAAAAATGTGCGGCATTTCATTCGGAATGCCGACATTTATACTCGCCGACCTTGCCGTTCGCTATTTTGTGCTATGTTTAAGAGGAAATACGGGTTATATTTAACTTTTAACGCAGAAATATTGCATAACTATTCTGTCAACGGTACTATCTGCGGCCTCAATTGCTATAGATTGCCTGGATGAGTAAAGACTGCCCCGATGAGTATTAAACTAAACGGCATTAACTGCTTCTACGGCGCACACCAGGCGCTGTTTGACATCACGCTGAACTGCCCGGAAGGCGAAACGCTGGTTTTGCTTGGCCCAAGCGGTGCAGGTAAAAGCTCCCTTCTGCGTGTCCTTAATCTGCTTGAAATGCCACGTTCAGGTACGCTGGCAATCGCCGGTAACCATTTTGATTTCGCGAAGACCCCGTCAGATAAAGCGATTCGCGAGCTGCGTCAAAACGTCGGCATGGTCTTCCAGCAATACAATCTCTGGCCGCATCTGACCGTGCTGCAAAACCTGATTGAAGCCCCGTGCCGTGTGCTGGGGTTAAGCAAAGATCAGGCGATTGCGCGTGCCGAAAAACTGCTGGAGCGTCTGCGTCTTAAGCCATACAGCGACCGCTATCCGCTGCACCTTTCTGGTGGGCAACAACAGCGTGTGGCGATTGCTCGTGCGCTGATGATGGAGCCTGCGGTACTGCTGTTTGATGAGCCGACGGCGGCGCTGGACCCGGAAATCACCGCCCAGATCGTCAGCATCATTCGTGAGCTGGCGGAAACCAATATTACTCAGGTCATCGTAACCCACGAAGTGGAAGTGGCGCGCAAAACCGCCAGCCGCGTGGTGTACATGGAAAACGGTTATATCGTTGAGCAAGGTGATGCGAGCTGTTTCTCTAACCCGCAAACCGATGCCTTCAAAAACTATTTATCTCATTGATTGTGTCAGGGGAAATATAATGAAAAAAGTATTACTTGCCGTGCTGCTTGCTGGCGTTACCCTTTCCGCTACCGCAGCCCAGACCATTCGTTTCGCCACGGAAGCCTCCTACCCTCCGTTTGAGTCCATGGATGCCAGCAACAAGATTGTGGGCTTCGATGTGGATCTGGCAAACGCCCTGTGTAAAGAGATCGACGCAACCTGTACCTTCAGCAACCAGGCGTTCGACAGCCTGATCCCAAGCCTGAAGTTCCGCCGTATCGACGCCGTCATGGCCGGTATGGACATCACCCCTGAGCGTGAAAAACAGGTGCTGTTTACCACCCCTTACTACGACAACTCCGCCCTGTTCATTGGTCAGAAAGGGAAGTTCACCTCTGTTGATCAGCTGAAAGGCAAGAAAGTCGGTGTACAGAACGGCACCACGCACCAGAAATTCATCATGGATAAACATCCGGAAATCACCACTGTTCCGTATGACAGCTACCAGAACGCGAAGCTGGATCTGCAGAATGGCCGTATTGACGGCGTCTTCGGTGATACCGCTGTCGTGACCGAGTGGCTGAAAGCCAACGACAAGCTGGCACCAGTGGGCGACAAAGTGACCGATAAGGATTACTTCGGCACCGGTCTGGGGATTGCCGTTCGTCAGGGCAACACTGAGCTGCAGCAGAAATTTAACGCTGCGCTGGAAAAAGTGAAGAAAGACGGCACCTACGAAACCATCTACAAAAAATGGTTCCAGAAGTAATTCCTGATGAATGAAATTTTTCCTTTAGCAAGCGCCGCCGGGATGACCGTCGGCCTTGCCGTTTGCGCACTGATTATCGGCCTTGTGCTGGCGATGTTCTTCGCTGTGTGGGAATCAGCAAAATGGTTCCCCGTCGCCTGGGCAGGCTCCGCGTTGGTCACCGTGCTGCGTGGACTACCGGAAATCCTGGTGGTCCTCTTTATCTATTTCGGTTCCTCACAGCTGCTGTTAATGCTGTCGGACGGCTTCACCATTAATCTTGGCGTTGCGCAGATCCCGGTGCAGATGCAAATTGAGAATTTTGACGTTAGCCCGTTCCTGTGCGGCGTCATTGCCCTCTCTCTGCTCTACTCCGCCTACGCGTCGCAAACGCTGCGCGGTGCGCTGAAAGCGGTACCGCAGGGGCAATGGGAATCCGGTCAGGCGTTAGGCTTGTCGAAGTCAGCCATCTTCTTCCGTCTGGTGATGCCGCAAATGTGGCGTCATGCCCTGCCGGGGCTCGGTAACCAGTGGCTGGTGCTGCTGAAAGATACCGCTCTGGTGAGCCTGATAAGCGTAAATGATTTGATGTTGCAAACCAAAAGCATCGCCACCCGTACTCAGGAGCCGTTTACCTGGTACATTGTGGCGGCAGCTATCTACCTGGTGATTACGTTGCTCAGTCAGTACATCCTCAAGCGTATTGACCTGCGTGCGACGCGCTTTGAACGGAGACCAGGCTGATGCTTGAATATTTTCCCGAGTTGATGAAAGGGCTGCACACCAGCCTGACGCTGACCGTGGCGTCCATCATCGTGGCGCTGATCCTGGCCCTTATCTTCACCATCATCCTGACGCTGAAAACGCCGGTGCTGGTGTGGATTGTGCGCGGCTACATCACCCTGTTTACCGGTACGCCGCTGCTGGTGCAGATCTTCCTGATTTACTACGGGCCCGGCCAGTTCCCGTCGCTGCAGAACTATCCGGTTATCTGGCACCTGCTCTCTGAGCCGTGGCTGTGTGCCCTGATTGCTCTTTCGCTGAACAGTGCTGCCTACACCACCCAACTGTTCTACGGGGCTATCCGCGCTATTCCTGAAGGGCAATGGCAGTCGTGCGGGGCGCTGGGCATGAGCAAGAAAGACACGCTGGCGATTTTGCTGCCGTACGCCTTTAAGCGCGCGCTCTCCTCCTACTCCAACGAAGTGGTGCTGGTGTTCAAGAGTACCTCTCTGGCCTACACCATCACCCTGATGGAAGTGATGGGTCATGGACAGTTGTTGTACGGACGCACTTATGACGTGATGGTATTTGGTGCCGCAGGCGTGGTGTATCTGGTGGTTAACGGTCTGTTGACGCTGATGATGCGTCTGATTGAGCGTAAAGCGCTGGCATTTGAGCGCAGAAATTAACCACGCGAATGCATAAAACGGTATTCATGGAGCGGGTAACCTGATGGGTTATCCGCTTTTTTTTACAACAGAAATAATATTTAATCATTTTTATTGCATACAAATTCATTAACTGGCATTGTACATCCAGGCCGCAGACACGGCGCATAAATAAGACAGACGGGAGCATTACAATGAAAAAGTTAGTTCTGGCCGCATTACTCGCAACCTTCGCCGCTGGCGCATCCGCTGCGGATAAAATCAATTTCGGCGTGTCCGCCACCTATCCGCCGTTTGAATCGCTGGATGCCAGCAACCAGATCGTCGGTTTCGATATCGATCTGGCAAAAGCGCTGTGCAAACAAATGCAGGCCGACTGCACCTTTACTAACCATGCTTTTGACAGCCTGATCCCGTCGCTGAAGTTCAAAAAATACGACGCGGTGATCTCCGGGATGGACATCACGCCTGAACGCAGCAAGCAGGTCGCGTTCACCGACCCGTACTACGCCAACTCGGCGGTGGTGATTGCGAAGAAAGGTGCTTATAAATCCTTTGACGAGCTGAAAGGCAAACGCATTGGGATGGAAAACGGCACCACGCACCAGAAATACCTGCAGGACAAACATCCTGAAGTGAAAACCGTGGCCTACGACAGCTACCAGAACGCGATTATCGACCTGAAAAATGGCCGTATTGATGGCGTGTTTGGTGACACTGCCGTGGTGAACGAGTGGCTGAAAACTAACCCGCAGCTGGGTACCGCAACCGAGAAAGTGACCGATCCACAGTACTTCGGTACCGGTCTGGGCATTGCAGTACGTCCGGATAACAAAGCGTTGCTGGAAAAACTGAACGGCGCCCTGAAAGCAATTAAAGCGGACGGCACCTATCAGAAAATCAGCGATCAGTGGTTCCCGCAGTAAGTATTGTTGCCGGGTGATGGTTTCGCCTTACCCGGCAATTTCTTACAACGGCACAAAGAACCGGAAACGTGCCCCGCTCACCGAATCCATCAGCCTGATCCCTCCCCCATGCAGCTCCAGCATTCGCTTCACAATCAGCAAGCCTAATCCGCCGCGATTCTCCCGCGATGCCTGCGGGTTTAACGCAGAAGGACGCTGAAACAGATCGTCACGCAATGCACGCTCGATACCTGAGCCACTGTCCGCCACCTCAACCTGCAGAAGCCCATTCTCCTGCCAGACCTTAAGCAAAATCTCGCCTCCTGCCGGGGTATGGCGAACGGCATTATCCAGCAAATTCGTGACCACCCGCTCAATCATCGACACATCGGCATACACCAGCGGCAGCGGGCCAGGGACGTCTATATGCATTCGCAACTGCCTTGTCTGTGTGGTCAGCTCGAATTTTTGCGCCACATCTGAAATCAATTCAGCCATGGCAAAACGTTCGCGCTGCGGTTTAATCCCCCCATGCTCAAGGCGCGCCAGTTCAAACAGCTGTTGAGAGAGATGGCGCACTTTCTGTCCCTGACGCAGTGCGATAGCCAGGTATTGATTCTGCTCCTCGGCACTCAACGTGGCGGACTTAAGCGAGAGGGTTTCGAGATACCCCAGCAGCGAAGTCAGCGGCGTGCGAAGATCGTGAGAGATATTGGCGATAAACTCCCTGCGCTGGCGGTCACCGTCAGCCAGTTGATCCCATTGTGAGGCAATCTTGCGCGATAATTCGATAAACGTGTTACGAAGCAGTTCAACTTCGTTTTCAGGAGCCAGATTGACCGGCCGGGCGGCCAGACTTTTTATGGCGCTGATGCTGTCCTGCTCAAGGTCATTTACCTCGCTGGTTAACTGTTCCACTGGACGGGTAACCCATTTTTTGACCAACCACCAGGCCAGCGCGCCAAAGAGTAATGCCAGTAAAAGCGATCCTATGATAGCGTCGGTCAGGGCCTTGTGCCACGCGGTGTTCGCCAGTGCATTCAGGTCTTCGCCCTGGAGAATAATATACAAGTAGGAGTGCAGATTGCCGTTCAGGAGGATCGGCGCCACGCTGAACACCTTACGTTGATCCAGACTTCGTGGATCATCGCCATACACAGGGAAAGCAGCCCCGGATAAATAGTTGTTTAACGGGGTAAGGTCGATCGTTTGACGCTTCATGTGCCCGATCGGGGCCGCATCTGCCACAATATGTCCCTGAGGCGACACCACATAGAGTTCAACGCTGGGATTAAGCGTCATCAGACGATCGAACAGCGATTTGAGATTCTCAGTGTTTGCTTTACCCTGGTTATCCAGAAGCGGTTCACTGTTCACTATCTGCTGCGCCAACCCCGCTGACAGACGTTGCACCATGGCATCGCCGTACTGCTTACTGCTATAAAGCTGCACGCCACATGCCACAAACATGCATAAAACAAGCGTGGCGCTAAAAAGAAGTGACAGGCGCTGGCTCAAGGTTAAGTGGCTTATCATGCGTGGGGCTCCGCTTTTTCGACGGCAAATTTGTACCCTTTCCCCCACACCGTCAGGATGATATCTGGCTCTGCAGCATCTTTTTCAATTTTGACGCGCAGACGGTTAATGTGCGTATTTACCGTGTGCTCGTACCCTTCATGCTGGTAGCCCCAGACATGATCCAGCAACGATAAACGGGAGAACACCTCGCCCGGATGACGGGCAAACCAGTAGAGCAAATCAAACTCACGCGGGGTCAAGTCAATGGTTTCCCCCCGCAGGCGAACCTCTCGTGCCAGGGGGTCAATTTCCATGCCGTGACAGCGAATAATGCCCGCCTCCAGACGAAGATTTTGCCCCATCGCTTCCTGACGTCGAAAGAGCGCCTTGACGCGAGCAATCAGCTCCAGAACGGAAAACGGTTTAGGCAGGTAGTCGTCAGCCCCCATCTCGAGCCCCAGCACCCGGTGCGTCTCGCTGGTGCGTGCGCTGATGATAATGACAGGCAGATAGCGGGTCATCTGGCGGATACGGCGACAGATCTCCAGCCCGTCCACGCCAGGCAGCATCAGATCGAGAATGACCGCATCCCAGTGCTGTTTTTCCAGTTGCAGCAGCGCACGTTCGCCATCGGCTTCGTGCACAATCTCAAAACCTTCATCTTTTAAGTTCAGGCTCAGGAAGGCGGCGATATCGCTATCGTCCTCCACCAGCAATATTTTCTTTGCGTTACTCATGACCCACATCCACGCCGTTTCATTACAGTTGAGCTTACCTAATAACGCCCGCCGGAGTTATCACATTTTATTTAAACTTCCGTGAGGATGTGGTGACCGAATTTATCTTAGGATTTGACCACGCAATGGAATAACGAGGTCACCATGTCTCTGCCAACAGCTGTTATTCATCCCCTTTGGGTCAGGGTGTGTCACTGGGTTAATGCCCTCGCCATGGCTGGCATGGTATTCAGCGGATGGCGAATTTATAACGCCTCGCCGTTGTTCCCATTCACATTTCCGCCCTCTTTCACGCTGGGAGGCTGGCTGGGCGGCGCGCTTCAGTGGCACTTCGCCATGATGTGGGTTTTAGGTATTAACGGCCTGATCTACTGCACGTTGGGTATTGTCACCGGGCGCTTTGCACGCACCTTTTTCCCTTTGTCTGTTAAGGGGTTGCTCAAGGATATGGCGCTGGCCCTGCGGGGAAAACTGCAGCATGCCGATCTCAGCCACTACAACATGGTGCAAAAACTGGCCTACTTGCTGGCCATATTAACCGGCGTAATGCTTGTGCTTTCCGGGCTGGTTATCTGGAAATCCGTTCAGTTTCCGCTTTTACGTGAACTGTTGGGAGGCTATGACACCGCACGTTACATCCACTTCTTTTGTATGTCCTTCATTGTCGCGTTTGTCGTGATCCACCTGCTTATGGTGCTGCTCGTTCCTAAAACATTACTGGCAATGCTGCGCGGTCGCTAAGGGTATCTCATGAAAAAACCAACCTTTCTCTCTTCCCGCGACGCGGAATATCTGGTCAAGGACGCCGAAAAATCCGTAAACGCACAGCGACGTCACTTTCTTAAACAGGGGCTGACGTTAGGCGGGATTATGCTGCTTACAGGCTGTGACCTGAGCGACAACGCCAGTGTTGAAACTGCACTTTCACGAATGTCGCGCTTTAACGATCGTGTCCAGGGTTTCCTGTTCAGCGACCGTCATCTGGCACCTGAATATACCGAAAGCGACATCACCCGGCCTTTCCCGTTTAACGCCTTTTACGATCGCGACCAAATTCCGCAGGTCGACGGCCGGGATTATCAACTCGCCATTCGCGGCCTGGTGCGAGACACCCGCAGCTGGTCCCTGCCTGAGTTGTATCGTATGCAGCAGGTAAACCAGATCACGCGCCATATTTGCGTGGAAGGATGGAGCGCCATTGGCCGTTGGGGTGGAATCCCCTTCCGCCATTTTCTGCAGGCGATCGGTGCCGACACCCGCGCCAAATACATCAGCTTCCGCTGTGCGGATGATTACTACACCAGCATTGATATGGCGACCGCGTTGCACCCGCAAACGCTGCTCGCCCTGACCTGGGATAACCAAATCCTCCCTCCTGAGTACGGTTATCCCATGAAACTCCGAATTCCGACCAAGCTGGGATACAAAAACCCAAAGCATATTCAGGTCATTGAAATCACCAATCGCTTCCCCGGCGGTTACTGGGAAGACCAGGGTTACAACTGGTTTGGTGGCAGTTAATACAACAACGTAAACGACGAGGAATACCATGAAAAAAATGATCATTGCAGCAACCGTGCTCTCAGCTCTGTTTATGGCAAATGTGCAGGCGGCAGACTCCATGAGCAAAGAGACGATGGCAAAAGACAACATGTCCCAGCCACACGATAAAATGTGTAAGGGCGACATGTGCAAAGACGCCATGAAGAAGGATCACATGGGGAAAGACAAAATGGGCAAAATGGACAACATGAAAAAGGATGAGATGGGTAAAAAAGACGCCATGAGCCAGTAAGTCTCATCGCAGCCGGAGGCAACCTCCCTCCGGCTGCTTTGCTTATTGCTTAACGAGTAGCGTCAACACTTCATAGTGCGCAGTGTGCGGGAACATATCGAAAAGCTGAACGCGCTCAATGCGGTAACCCGGCAAATGCGCAATATCTTTCGCCATCGTCTGCGCGTTGCAGCTTGAATAGACGATGTAATCCGGTGCCATCTGGTTCAGGTAGTCGCATAGCGCTTGTCCGATGCCACGGCGCGGCGGGTTTACCAGTACCAGCTCTGGCACATTACCCTGCCCGGTCGCGAATTGCGTAGAGTCCAACGCCTGGAAGTGCAGATTCGTTAACCCCAGCTCAGCGGCGGACTGTCTGGCGCAGGCAATCGCCTCAGCAGAGATCTCAATCCCGGTAAGCTGCATCTCAGGCGTGGCGCAGTGCAGGCCAAATCCCCCCACGCCACAGAACAGATCCCACATATGATGGATGTTTAACGCCCGAACCCAGTCGCGCGCGGTGGCGTACAGCGCACTGGCGACAGTCGGGTTGGTCTGGAAGAAGCTTTGCGGGCGGATCCACAGCGGCACACCGTTGAAATTCTCCGCCAGCGCGTGTTGTTCGGTGAAGAAGACCTCTTTTTCCCCTTCCATGATCGCCATATGCACCGGCTGAATATTTGCCGTAATGACCTTAAGCTGCACAAGCTGTTCCTGCAACCACGGCAGCGCCGCGCGAAGCTGTTCCAGCTTGGTTTCGGAACGCAGCACGAAACGCAGCATCATGCCGCCGTCAATCTGGCTTTCCGTCAGCAGAAGGTATTTCAGCTCGCCGCGCTTGCGGGCGACGTTGTAAGGCGTTAACCCGGCCCGCGCAATAAACGGTTTGAGTGCCGCAAAGACGGGCTCAAATGAGGCGGGGTAAAGCGGGCAGTCAGTTAAATCTTCCGGCGTGCCGTCGCGGTGCAGCATCCCCAACAGCGGTTTTTCTACGCTGCCGCTGACCACCATTTTGGCTTTGTTGCGAAAGCCCTGCTCCGGGCCGCTGACGGGTGCGCACCACTCGTCCACCGCGTGTGCTGCCAGCAGCTGTTGCAGGTCGGCCATTTTGGCGGTGAGTTGTTGAGAGACCGGCTGTTCTATCCACTGACAGGAGCGGCAGCGACCGGTGTCATAGAGTGCGCACTGCATATGAAAACCTTAAAAATCACGAGGGCTGCGATTATACACATTATTGCAGGCGGAAGAACCGCCGACTGGAAGCCGGAACAAACAGCAGGAACAGAACCAGTATGTCCGGCAGTTTTTGCATAAACAGCGCACGCAGGATTTCGCGTTTGGATTCACCGGCAATGCTGAACAGCTCCGGGTAGCCATATCCCAGCGAGGCGGCCCACAGATAGCTGGCGGCGGTAATTTGCGTCAGAAGATAGACCCAGCGCGCCCAGTTGCGCCCTTTCACCAGCGAAAAGGCACAGTAGATCTCGATAAACACCAGCACCAGGCTGCTCAGAAAGACCAGCGTCAGATTCCACGTCTGCACGCTGCGGTGAATAAATTCACCAATGCCGCGCGCGCCCAGGGTGTTGAGAATCATCAGCACATCCAGGCAGCGGATCATAATAATGGCGAGCGCCGCCACCTGAACCAGCGCAGGAACGTTTGGACGAGCGTGCGTAAGACGTGATTTCTTTAATAATCCCAATGTTTTACTTCCCTGAAAAACAGTGCCGCGTCGTACGCGGCACATCACTGGAAATTTTAAATCCTTCAGCCGCGTCTTGCACGCTGGATATCACGCACACGCTGTTTTTCCGCGCGCGCCATCAAATACCAGGCGATAAATCCGACAATTCCGACCACGCCAAGAATAATCGAGGCCAGGGCGTTGATTTCCGGGTTCACCCCCATGCGCACGCTGGAGAAGACCAGCATCGGCAGCGTCGTCGCCCCCGGGCCAGAAACAAAGCTGGCGATAACCAGATCGTCGAGCGACAGGGTAAACGCCAGCAGCCAGCCCGAGATCACCGCTGGCATAATCATCGGCAGGGTGATGATGAAAAAGACCTTCAGCGGCGTCGCACCAAGATCCATCGCCGCCTCTTCAATGGAGCGATCCAGCTCGCGCAGACGCGAGGAGATCACTACCGCCACGTATGCGGTACAGAAAGTGACGTGTGCCAGCCAGATGGTGAGCATCCCGCGATCCGCTGGCCAGCCGATGGCATGCGCCAGCGCCACGAACAGCAGCAGCAACGCCAGACCGGTGATCACGTCCGGCATAACCAGCGGGGCGGTGATCATAAAAGCAAAGCCGTTCGAACCGCGAAAACGCCCGAAGCGCACCATCACCAGTGCAGCGATGGTCCCCAGCACCGACGCCATGGTTGCGGCCAGCGCAGCAATCGTCAGGCTCAGCCCCACCGCGCTCATCATCGCATCATCGTGGAACAACTCGCTGTACCAGCGCGTCGACCAGCCAGCCCAGACCGTCACCAGTTTTGAGCTGTTGAAGGAGTAGATCACCAGCATCAGCATCGGCGCATACAGGAAGGTAAAGCCAATCACCAGGATCGCAATTCGCCACGGGGAGCGCACTACCGGTAAGTTGTTCATCCGTGGTCTCCCATCTGTTTCTGCTGATGCTTGTGGAACCACATGATCGGCACGATCAGCAGGAGTAACATCACTATTGCCACCGCGGACGCCACCGGCCAGTCGCGGTTATTAAAGAACTCTTGCCACAACACGCGACCAATCATGATGCTGTCCGGGCCGCCGAGCAGTTCCGGGATCACAAACTCCCCCACCGCCGGAATAAAGACCAGCATCGACCCGGCAATAATCCCGCCTTTAGTCAGCGGGACGATCACACTGAAGAAGGTCTTCAACGGGCGCGCGCCGAGATCAAGCGACGCTTCCACCAGCGAGTAATCAATACGCGTCAGCGCCGTATAAATCGGCAGCACCATAAACGGCAGATAGGCGTAAACAATGCCTATGTAGACCGCGAGGTTGGTGTGCAGGATCGTCAGCGGCTGATCGATAACTCCGAGCCACATCAGGAAGTTATTCAGTACACCGTTGTTTTTCAGGATCCCCATCCAGGCGTAAACGCGGATCAGGAACGAGGTCCACGACGGCAGGATCACCAGCAACAGCAAAATGTTACGCGTCGACGGCTTACTGTGCGCCACGGCCCAGGCCAGCGGGTAGCCCATCACCAGACAGCAGATCGTCGAAATCGCCGCCACCTGTAACGACTGTAAATACGCTTCGAAATAGAGCGGATCGTCCGTCAGCTGCAGGAAGTTGCCGAGATTAAGCGTCAGCGTGAGCTGCCCGTCGGCCCAGTCCAGCAGGTTGGTATAAGGCGGGATCGCCCGCGCCATTTCTGCGAGGCTTATCTTGAAAACAATCAGGAACGGCAGCAGGAACAGCAGGATCAGCCACACGTATGGCATGGCGATCACCAGCTTGCGACCGTGGTTCATCTGCATACGCGCCAGCCAGTTCGCAAAACCACCCGTTTTTTCTGCGCGGGCTGGAGGTTCTAGTGTACTCATGGGCCGCTCCTTATACCGTCAGCACAACGCAACTGTCAGCATCCCAGCACAGGCGCACTTCGTCACCCCAGGTCGGCTGCCCCTTGCGATAGCGATGTTCGTTCTGCAACTGAGCGCTGAGCATCTGTCCGCTTTTCAGACGCACATGGTAGATGGAAAGATCGCCAAGGTAAGCAATATGCACCACTTCACCGACGGCAAAGTTATAGCCATCCGCAGGCGGATCCTCACAGAGCATGATTTTCTCCGGGCGCAGCGCGACGTAAACCGGCACGTTATCCACCACCGAGTTATCCGGATCGACCTTAAGCGGGTGTTGCAGCCCCGGTGACTCAATGACCAGGCCATCTTCCTGGCGGTCTTTCAGCAGCCCTTCGAAGACGTTGACCGAGCCAATGAACTCCGCGCTGTAGCGGGTAGTCGGGTGCTCATAAATCTCTTCCGGTTCGCCAATCTGCACGAACTTCCCACGGTTCATGATGGCGATACGCCCGGCCATGGTCATTGCCTCTTCCTGGTCGTGGGTCACCATCACGCAGGTCACCCCCACACGTTCGAGGATATCCACCACTTCGAGCTGCATACGGTCGCGCAGTTTTTTATCCAGCGCCCCCATCGGCTCGTCGAGCAGCAACAGTTTTGGACGTTTTGCCAGACTGCGGGCCAGGGCGACACGCTGACGCTGACCGCCAGAGAGCTGGTGCGGTTTACGCTTCGCGAACTCCTGCATGTGAACCAGGCTCAGCATCTCGGCCACACGAGCGGTAATTTCGGCTTTCGGCAGTTTGTCCTGCTTCAGACCAAAGGCGATGTTCTGCTCCACCGTCATGTGCGGAAACAGCGCGTAGGACTGGAACATCATGTTAATCGGGCGCTGATACGGCGGCACGCTGGAGAGATCCACGCCATCCAGCACAATCTGCCCGGCAGTGGGCTGTTCAAAACCGGCCAGCATACGCAGCAGGGTCGACTTACCGCAGCCTGATGCTCCCAGGAGGGCAAAAATTTCACCTTTGTAGATCGTCAAATTGACGTCGTCCACGGCATGCTGGCCATCGAAAGATTTGGTGAGGTTACGAATTTCAAGAAGCGGGGTCAGCGCTTTACGGACTTTCGCCTGCGGGCGGGGGATCGCGTCATTCACGGGGTGCTCTCCGGCAGAAATCAAATCATGGTGCAGGCGCACCATAACGGTGCGCCTGTTGCCGGGGGCGCTGTGCTTGCCCGGCCTACAACTCACGGGTAATTACTTACCGCTTTTCACCTTGGTCCACGCACGGGTACGTACGCGGTCAATTTTTGGATCCTGAACTTTCAGGGTAAACAGCTTGGCGAACACATCCGCAGGCGGATAGATAGCCGGGTTATTGCGGATCTCTTCACTGACCAGCGGCACGGAAGCCTTGTTACCGTTCGCGTAGTAGACGTGGTCACTGATATGGGCGATGACGTCAGGACGCATCAGGTAATTGAGGAACTGATAGGCTTCATCTTTGTTTTTCGCATCTGCAGGCATCGCGAAGACGTCAAAGAACGCCAGCGCCCCCTCTTTCGGAATGAAATAGGAAACGTTCACGCCGTTTTTCGCTTCTTTCGCGCGGTTCGCCGCCTGCCACACATCGCCCGCCCAGCCAATCGCGACGCAGATGTCGCCGTTTGCCAGGTCGTTGATGTACTGGGACGAGTGGAAGTAGCGAATGTTTGGACGCAGCTTCAGGAGCAGGTCGGTCGCCGGGCCGGTGTAGTCGTCAGCCTTGTTGCTATTCGGATCTTTGCCCAGATAGTTCAGCACGGTGGCGAAAATCTCTTCCGGCGCATCGAGGAAGGAGACGCCGCAGCTTTTCAGCTTCTCAAGGTTTTCCGGCTTCAGCACCACGTCCCAGCTGTCCAGCTTGACGTCCGGCCCCAGCACCGCTTTGACTTTATCGACGTTGTAGCCGATACCGGTAGTCGCCCACAGATAAGGCATGGCGTATTTATTATCAGGGTCGTGCTTCGCAACCAGCTTAAGCACGTCCGGGTCAAGGTTTTTCCAGTTTGGTAACTTGCTCTTATCCAGCGGCTGGAAAACGCCTGCGGTAAGTTGTCGCTCCAGGAAGCTTGCGGAAGGCACCACGAGATCAAACCCGGTACTGCCCGCCATCAATTTTCCTTCCAGCACTTCGTTGGAATCGAAAACGTCGTAGACCACTTTAATGCCGGTCTCTTTTTCAAAATTGGCGACCGTGTCCGGCGCAATATAATCAGACCAGTTGTAAACGTGCAGCGTTTTTTGTTCCGCAGCGAGCGTGCCGGCAGAGACGGCCATCAGAGCACCCGCAACCAGACCCGATAACCATTTTTTATTCAAGGCGATCATATCTTTATTCCTTCTGAAAGCTCGTTAACAAACGAACTAAAACTGTGCAATCTGAAGATATGCAATAATCATGCATAGTTTGTCGCTCTGCGCGAAATAAAAAGAAACCTCTTTACCCGGCAGTATCCGCTCGCTTTTTTAAGCATCGCAAGAATAACTGTAGCCCGTGTCTCCGGCTATAGCCCAGACGAAAAAACGCCTTTTATCAATTTTTTATGCAGGTTATGTCTACGTGATAAGCCGAAACAGCCTTCCGGGAGGTGAATAATTCTTTAAAGAAAGGTTAAAAGCAGCAGAAAAAATGGTCTTCTGCAGCCGCTATGGCAGCGACTGCGCAAAAGTCAGACAGGCTTAGTGAAGAAAATTGGGAGATGCATCATTATTCTCTGCATCATCTTCCGCGCTATACAGCAGATGATGCGCGTTGGCTTCCATCATGACCATCGAAATTTGCTCTTCACTCAAGCGCATAAACCAGGAGAACTGCTTGAACGACAGCCCGGCACCGGAGAATAAAGACTGGCAAACGACCAGTTTTGGCAGATTATCATCCTGTATGTCGAGAAATGCTTTCACCGTCAAAGAACTGGCGTTGATCGCTGACAGGTCGGAGGCCAGCGCCAGCAGCGCAGACGGCTTCACTTCGGCCAGCGCGGAGAAAAGGATCACGTCGTTAATGAGATCGATTTTGGCATCAAAAATGCCATCGAAATTCTGCATATGAGGCAGATGCAGCGCCTGGCAGGAATCGCATTCGAAGAACGTAATTCCGGCATCATCAAGCCATTGACGTAACGTATCCAGTGTTGGAACGACCTGTAAATCCATCGCTGTGCAGCCTCTTTAATAAAAACTTCGCATAGATTACGCAAAAAGTGGGTTCAATTCCATTTAACCGCCCGTTTTCAGACAGTAGCCGGGCGTCGCATGACGCTCGATCCATGCGATCATTTTACCCGCAATATCGACCCCTGTGGTTTTTTCCACACCTTCCAGCCCCGGCGAGGCATTCACTTCCATGACCAGCGGTCCACGCGTTGCCCGCAGAAGGTCTACGCCTGCCACGTCCAGCCCCAGCGTTTGCGCGGCTTTCACCGCAATTTCCCGCTCACGCTCGCTGATATCCGCCACCCGCGCAACGCCGCCACGGTGCAGGTTGGAGCGGAAGTCGCCCTCTTTTGCCTGGCGCTCTATGGCCGCTACCACCTCGTTCCCCACCACGAAGCAACGAATGTCGCGCCCTTTGGCCTCTTCGATGTACTCCTGCACCAGGATGTGGGCATTCAGCCCCCGGAAAGCATCAATGACGCTTTCTGCCGCCTGGCGTGTTTCCGCCAGCACCACACCAATGCCCTGCGTGCCTTCCACCAGCTTGATGACCAGCGGCGCACCGCCCACCATATCGATGAGATCGCTGGTGTCGTCCGGTGAGTGGGCAATCCCCGTAACGGGGAGATCGATCCCCTGCCGGGCGAGCAGCTGTAACGAGCGCAGCTTATCGCGGGCGCGGGAAATGGCGACGGATTCATTGAGCGGATAGCTGCCCAGCATCTCGAACTGGCGCAGCGCGGCGGTGCCGTAATAGGTTATCTGGGAGCCGATGCGGGGGATCACCGCATCAAAATGCGGCAGCTTGCGGCCTTTGTAGTGAATCGACGAGGCGGCCGGATCAATGTTCATATAGCAGGACATTGGGTCGAGGATCTCAACCTGATGTCCGCGTTTCGCCGCCGCTTCTCGCAGACGTTTACATGAATAGAGCGTTCCATCCCGGGACAAAATGGCAATTTTCACCCTGCACCTCTCTAAAGACATGGAAAAAGCCTGCATATCATATACGCAGGCAGGCGCAGGAGGAATGGACTATCGCGTCGCCCAGCCCTGTTTATGCAGATAATCGAGAATAAACGGGCGGTTTTCTTTAATGATGGTGCGACGAATATGGTCACTCCAGGTATCGCGGCGGTTATTGCTGCCGCGCGTCATATAGTAGTTCGCCAGTTCTTCATCGTATTGCGCCAGGACATCCTGATCGACAGGTTGATAGTGATTTTCATGCACCAGCATGGCGGCAGGAATACGCGGCTTCAGATCCGGGTTATCCGCTGGCCATCCGAGGCACAGGCCAAACAGCGGCAGAACGTGTTTTGGCAGCTTCAGCAGTTCGGTGACGCTTTCGATGTTATTACGCAGGCCGCCGATGTAGACACCGCCTAACCCCAGCGATTCCGCCGCCGTAAAAGCGTTTTGCGCCATCAGCGCGGTATCCACCACGCCCAGCAGCAGCTGTTCTGCCAGCCCCAGCTCGGCCTCAGGGCAGATCTGCAGGTGACGGTTAAAGTCGGCGCAGAACACCCAGAACTCCGCCGCCTGGGCCACATGCTTCTGTCCGCCCGTAAGCGTGACCAGTTGTTCCCGCATGGCCGGATCGGTAATGCGGATAATAGAGCTGCACTGCAGGAAGCTGGAGCTGGAGGTCGCCCTTGCGCTGTTAATAATGGCTTCGCGCTGCGCCTCGGTAATCGGCTCATCGGTAAAATGGCGAATGGAACGGTGGGATGTGAGCAGGTCTATGGTTGGCGTCATTTTGTCTCTCTTTGTCTTGCTTAATTCGCATGGCAGCCAGTATAGGCAATGATTGTCACAGTGTAATTGGCGAAACATAGCCTGACTGTATCAAAGCGACAGGCGAAACCTTCTTTAATGGCGGCAGGTTATCGGGCACTATATATGTTATTCGCCGTCAGGCTTGTTTTTTGAGGAGAGAGAAATGTTTGCAGTAATTTTTGGTCGTCCAGGGTGCCCTTACTGTGTGCGCGCGAAAGAGCTGGCTGAGAAACTGACCGCAGAGCGCGATGATTTCAACTTCCGCTACGTTGATATTCACGCGGAAGGCATCACGAAAGCCGATCTGGAAAAAACCGTCGGTAAGCCGGTTGAAACCGTCCCGCAGATCTTCCTCGATCAGAAACACATCGGCGGTTGCACAGATTTTGAAGCTTACGCCAAAGAGCATCTTGGCCTGTTTGCTGAGCAGTAATACCTGAACGCCCTCACCTTGAGGGCGTTTTTATTTGGTGTGCCGCCGGTGTATCAGACTGCGCACAAACAGATAGCACAACGCGCCAAGGGCGCACCAGAACACACCGCTCAGCAACCACGCCAGCTCCTGCCAGAAACTTCTCACGGGAACAAACAGCAAGCGCATCAGCAGCAGACACAGCGGTGCTGCAAGCATTGCACCCAATAGCGGTTTCACCACCTCCCCTTTACGGGAGAGAAAGCTGGCGGCCGCGCCCGGCAGAGTGAAAAAGAGTAAACCCAGCTCCGGATGACCCGACGCCCTGAATGCCCCTTTCACATTAAAAGCAAGCGACATGCACACGACCGTGAACAGCAAAAAGCAGCTGATCACCCCCGCCCAGTTTCGTTTAATGTTCAAACAATCCTCCTGACTTATCTCTATCAAATACACATTCGTCGGGTAGACGCCCAGTCAGATAAAGCAATGCGGCAATCCTTGCCAAAGTACGCACAGGGTGATGCGATAATCAGTAGCTGTCAGTAGCTAATACGATTAAACTACACGCCAGCTAATGTTTTAGGGAATAAAGCAGGAAACAGGGAGCGTTAACGCCTTTCCCTGACCCAGAAAACAGTAGCCCAAAAAGCCCTTTCATTCAACAACTTACTGGTAAACAAGAAGTTAGCCTCCGTGAATATAAACGTCGCAGACTTGTTAAATGGGAATTACATCCTGTTATTATTTGTTGTACTCGCGCTGGGCCTTTGCCTGGGTAAATTGCGCCTGGGGTCGGTTCAACTTGGTAATTCCATTGGCGTTTTAGTCGTATCATTAATATTAGGTCAGCAGCATTTCAGCATTAACACGGACGCGCTCAACTTAGGTTTTATGCTGTTTATTTTTTGTGTTGGTGTGGAAGCGGGTCCCAACTTTTTTTCAATTTTCTTCCGCGACGGCAAAAATTATCTGATGCTGGCGCTGGTCATGGTCGGCAGTGCACTGCTGATCGCGTTAGGGCTGGGTAAACTGTTTGGCTGGGATATCGGGTTAACGGCCGGTATGCTGGCAGGTTCGATGACCTCTACGCCAGTGCTTGTCGGTGCAGGTGATACCCTGCGCCATTCCGGCATGGCTGGAGCACAACTCTCTACCGCCCTCGACCACCTGAGCCTGGGCTATGCCCTGACTTATCTGATCGGTCTTGTGAGCCTGATTGTGGGCGCGCGCTACCTGCCGAAACTGCAACACCAGGATCTACAGACCAGCGCCCAGCAAATCGCCCGCGAGCGCGGCCTGGATACCGATTCCAAACGTAAAGTCTATCTCCCGGTGATCCGTGCCTACCGCGTCGGGCCAGAACTTGTGGCATGGGCAGACGGGAAAAACCTGCGCGAGCTGGGCATTTACCGCCAGACCGGTTGCTACATCGAACGCATTCGACGTAACGGCATTCTGGCGAACCCGGACGGCGATGCGGTGCTGCAGATGGGCGACGATATCGCACTGGTGGGTTACCCGGATGCTCACGCCCGTCTTGACCCAAGCTTCCGTAACGGCAAAGAGGTATTCGACCGCGATCTGCTCGACATGCGTATCGTCACCGAAGAGATTGTGGTGAAAAACCATAACGCCGTCGGCCGTCGTCTGGCGCAGCTTAAGCTGACCGACCACGGTTGCTTCCTCAACCGCGTGATCCGCAGCCAGATTGAGATGCCTATCGACGACAACGTCGTACTCAATAAAGGTGATGTTCTGCAGGTCAGCGGCGACGCCCGCCGCGTGAAAACCGTTGCTGACCGCATCGGCTTTATCTCCATTCACAGCCAGGTCACCGACCTGCTGGCCTTTTGCGCCTTCTTTATCGTTGGCCTGATGATCGGGATGATCACCTTCCAGTTCAGCAACTTTAGCTTCGGCATCGGTAACGCCGCCGGTTTGCTGTTCGCCGGGATCATGCTGGGCTTCCTGCGAGCGAACCATCCGACCTTCGGCTACATTCCGCAGGGCGCGCTGAATATGGTGAAAGAGTTCGGCCTGATGGTCTTTATGGCGGGTGTCGGCTTAAGCGCGGGTAGCGGCATTGGCCACAGTCTGGGTGCCGTCGGCTGGCAAATGTTGGTTTCCGGGCTGATCGTCAGCCTGGTGCCGGTTGTCATCTGTTTCCTGTTCGGTGCCTACGTGCTGCGCATGAACCGTGCCCTGCTCTTCGGAGCCATGATGGGTGCCCGTACCTGTGCGCCAGCCATGGAAATTATCAGTGACACCGCGCGCAGCAACATCCCGGCGCTGGGCTATGCGGGCACTTACGCTATCGCTAACGTACTGCTGACGCTGGCAGGTACGCTGATCATTATCATCTGGCCTGGACTCGGATAACTCTCAAGTTTGCGCATAAAGAAAAAATTTTCGTTATGCGCAGAACTTTTTGATCAGGGGGCAGTCATAACTAGTGCCACTGCTTTTCTTTGATGTCCCCAATTTGTGGAGCCCATCAACCCCGCCGTTTTGGTTCAAGGTTGATGGGTTTTTTGTTGCCTAAAATAAGATACCTTTGAAATCAGGTGGTTAGAGTGATACTTAGATGTCAGTGGCGACAAAATGGCGGCAAAGAACGCAAGTGTATATCCCTGATTTAGTATCGAGCATTGTTGTATCGGGAAAAATTCGCACTATTGGCCATACTGAAGCCATCAAAATCTGGAAAAAGTGTTAGTAAGCGAATATCAAAGGTTTTCTCAAGCATTTTCAAAAATTGTCTTTTTTTCTTGGTGTTATCCCAAATGCTATGAACGCACCACTCTCCTTGCTTAGAGCTAAGCTTCCCATTCGATCATGACTAACGACGCTATATAGAAACTGTGCAGATTGCGCTGCAATTCTCTTTGTTACTACAGGTGGTTGCCAGATTGTTGGAAAGATATCGTGCTCTATTTTCTCCCCTGGTGGAAAAACGTCGTTGTAAGCACTATTTTCCGAGTTGCCTTCAAGACCAAGAATTGCCCCTTCGTTTACACCAAACAAAAGACCAGTTACATCTGGTTTTGACCCGCTCTGTCATTGGCTTTGCGGGTTTTTCTTTTCCAGCTGACCTGCCCCCAGGATTAGATACAACCTTCAGTTAGTAATGTCGGTTGGTTTTTCTTCATATTTCCTGTTTCGCCAGTCCGTTGCGAATTCAGCTGGTGTCTGGTAATCCAGCGATGAATGGGGACGGCACTCGTTATAATCCTGCCGCCAGTCATTAATCGTTTTCCGGGCATGAAGAATATCGCTGAACCAGTGTTCATTCAGACACTCATCGCGAAAGCGTCCGTTAAAACTCTCAATAAATCCGTTCTGCGTTGGCTTACCTGGCTGGATAAGCCGTAGTTCCACACCATGCTCAAAGGCCCATTGATCGAGCGCGCGGCAGGCAAATTCCGGGCCCTGATCGGTTCTTATTGTCGCCGGATAGCCCCTAAACAGCGCGATGCTGTCCAGAATACGCGTGACCTGAACGCCTGAAATACCGAAAGCAGCGGTGATTGTCAGACACTCCTTCGTGAAATCATCCACACAGGTCAGGCACTTGATCCTCCGACCGTTGGCCAGTGCGTCCATAACGAAATCCATCGACCATGTCAGGTTCGGCGCATCCGGGCGCAGAAGCGGAAACCGTTCGGTTGCCAGCCCTTTACGGCGTCGTCTGCGTTTTACGCTCAGTCCATTAAGGTGGTAAATACGGTATACCCGCTTGTGATTGACGTGAAGGCCCTCCCGACGCAGCAGCTGCCAGATGCGGCGGTAGCCAAAACGCCTGCGCTCCAGTGCCAGCTCAGTGATGCGCCCTGATAAATGCGCATCAGCTGCCGGACGCTGAGCCTCGTAGCGGCAGGTCGACAGGGACAAACCTGTAAGCCTGCAGGCACGACGTTGCGACAGACCGGTCGCATCACACATAAACTCAACGGCTTCCCGCTTCTGGTCTGTCGTCAGTACTTTCGCCCCAGAGCCACCTGAAGTGCCTCCTTATCCAGCATGGCTTCGGCAAGTAGCTTCTTGAGGCGGGCGTTCTCCTCTTCAAGAGATTTAAGCCGCTTCACCTCAGGAACTTCCATGCCACCAAACTTCTTGCGCCAGGTGTAGAAAGTGGCATCGGAAATGGCGTGCTTACGGCAGAGCTCACGGGCAGAAACTCCGGCTTCCGCTTCGCGAAGAATACTGATGATCTGTTCGTCGGAAAAACGCTTCTTCATGGGGATGTCCTCATGTGGCTTATGAAGACATTACTAACATCGGGGTGTATTAATCAACGGGGAGCAGGTCACAGCCACATTACTGGACTTAGGAACTGTCCATTGACATAAAAATAAATTTACTCAATATTATCAATTAATTATAAAAAGCACTTAGATCGTTTTTGATCCATAAAATTGAAAAACACTGAAATTCCTTTCAATCTTTTCAGTTTGTGGTTTCCGCAAAGTCGCTAGTGCTGGCACTGCCCGGCGCGGTGGTTTGTAGAAAAATAAAACTGAAAAATTTTTATGATCCAAAAACCGCAGGCGGGTGCGGTGTAGTGCGATTTTTGTCTGCGAAAGAATTTTTTTGCCATGCTGTGACGCTCTCCGCGCCGCGCAGTAGGCACGATCTATTTCGGTTGATGCGTAGAGACTCCTAAGAGGATGGAGGCGGCAGAATGCCACTGGTGGCGTATGGTGCAGCCACGAAAAATTTATTAGTCGGGCATGAAACCCGGCATGGTACAGAGGGCAAAAAAAAACCGCATTTCGCTGGTTATGTTCGTAAGCGTCTCGTTCACACCGTCTTCCATTTCTGGCCGTGTTTCCTACCACGGACACTTTCGCGAACATGGACACTACCGTGGACAGAAACACGCCTTACACCAGTAGACCCTGGATCACTACTGCACTCAGCCTGCGGTTTAACGACGCCCTGACTTACCGGGAAATCGCTGAGCAACTGAACATCAGCACTTCCGCCACGCATAAAATGTTCAAACGTTTTCGCCGCACGGGTATCAACTGGCCATTGCCGGAGGATTACACGCCTGAGCGCCTCGAAGAGGAGCTTTACGCCTTCAACCTGAAGTCAAAAAACGCCGTCCGGACTGGCCGCTGGAGTTCAAAATCCGCATGGCGGAGCTGAGTCTGCAGCCGGGGGCCTGCGTGGCAGAGCTGGCGCGGGAAAATGGCGTTAACGATAACCTGGTGTTTAACTGGCGGAACCTGCATCGCCAGGGACTACTGGACCCTGCCAGCAGAGCCACTCTTATTCCGGTCACTGTGGAGCCGCTTCCGCCGCCATCCAGACACAACGGGGCCGCTTCATCAGACCAACCACCGGTCATCAGTTGTAAGCTAATACTGCCGGGCGGCAGCCTCAGCCTGACGGGACCACTGACGCCGGAGCTGCTGCACGTACTGGTCAGCCAACTCAGGGAGGGTGAGGCATGATTAACTTTCCGGCTGGCTCGCACATCTGGCTGGGGCGTTGAACCCGAGGCGTGGCTGCGTTACGTCATACGTCATATCCAGGACTGGCCGGTGAACCAGGTCAGCGACCTGCTGCCCTGGAAAGCCGACCTCGCATCTGCATAATCATCTATACGGTCTGTATATGAAGCTTAAGGATATAAATGAGAATGGAGTCATATATTAGTGAAGCCATCTTTGAGGGATTGATAATACGCTGATTTCAATAAATTACGTGTGAGATCGTTCTTTTCTTGGCTTTCAAAAAAAACATAATTAATTTTAGCAGCAAGAGTAAGGCCACTTTGACGCATCATAAAATAAGATGTATCTCCTGAACCCAGAGTCGGTGCGATGTAGTTGAGTAACATGTCGTTACCCTGCAGAGAAAATTTTTCAGTAATATTATAGGTTTTACGATATATGGCACTGAGCAGTACCGCAAGATTTTCGTTATTAGGATGACTTATAGTTGAATAACTTCCCGTATTTTCACTCAGGCTGCGAAAATAATCACTAGAATAATCAAAATACACTTTTCCCTGCTTGAAAAGATTTTTATATTTTTTGGCATCGTTTTCAAGCATAGACAGTTGCTTCTTTTCAGAGAACTCTGCCTGATGGTAGCGTTTGACAGCATGGGTGACATCGTTACCGCTCAGATAAAGATGCAGAAAACGGTAATCTACATAAACCATCATGTCGGGCAAAGGTAAATCATAATACCCTAGCTGGGAGCATGAAACTCTGGACTCCAGAGTAGGCAAGACAGTCAGATCAAAATATTTACGGAGCGTTTCCGTGGAAAACCCTCTCCATCTTTCAGAATGGTACTGCATAAAAATCGCATCACACTGCTCAATTTCATGATAAAAATTTACCAAGTCTCTCTTTTCATCAAGCTTGTAGATAGGAGTATTGTATACGTAAGTAAACTTATTTTCATGAAGAGCGGCATGATTTTTTATCAAATCACCTAAAACTTCTAACTGACAGTTTCCAATTAAGGCTAGTTTCATGAACCTGTTCCTTCCAGTTTGCCGGTAAGCCAATGGTATGCCTCAGGCAGTCGAGTCAATGGCGAAAAAAAAGCGCCTGTTAAGCTTTATTCGTACCGATTGGCAACCAGGGCCTGACAGATTTTCTAATCTTGCAATGTCAAGACGGTCACTATGTAACGCTTACGTTATGTTCTGGGTAGCTTTACTGGCCAATAACTGGGGGGTATTTTCCGTTAAGCGTTTCCGCTTTCGTTCCGGTATTCCCGATGGCTCCCGCGTTGTTTGATGCTCCTGTATTGCTGTGCGTGTGGCTTGCCGTTTGCTCTGCCAGCTCTTTCACCACGTCCAGCGTGTCCAGCGTCAGCTGTGCCACGTTGATGGTGCCAGAACCAATCCACACCACCGGGGCGATTATCTGCTGCTGAACGGCCGCCACGCGGTTATTGACTGCCTGGCTGTAATCACCCGTGCATACCTGCTGAATGGCTCCGGCCATCAACGTGGATGACCCTTTAGCGGGATCGATAGGCTCAACATGAAAACGCGCCATAGGCGCGTTGGGGGTTTGAAGTTCTTCTGAATCGGCAATCCTGGCGTGATAGCAAAGGATATCGCGCACCGCCTCAACGTCATGCGGCCGTATAAACCGCAGCATGTGCCAGTGCGGTGTCCCGTCATGGTGTGACTCCACCACGCGAAAACCAAAAACATGAAAACCGGCACGGGAGATCGCTGCGCGTACTTTTGCCCAGACGTTGCATAAATAACGCTGCGTGTCCCGTGGGCTGAATCCGTTCCACTGAGACACAAAGCCGCCCTTACTGTGTACAGCGTTATAACGTGAAGGCGCAGTGATTGTGTAAAATTCGCCTGCCAGCCCTGTTCATTGGCGATATCTTCAAACCCACGCATACGTACCATCAGTTCGCAGCGACGAATGGCCGGGTTTTGGAATGCGTCACTCTAAATTGAACTCATCTATTCTCACTTTAAACTCCCGATAAATCATATTTAGGTTAAAAAATATCAAGTCATTATCCTAAAAATCCCTTGTTTTTCATAAACATGATCTTTTTAGAACTTCCATACAAGCTACGAGAATAATCTGGAGCGGAAAGAAACCTACTATGGAGGGGATAGGGATGCGATTTTCAAGCCCATTAACGGCAATGCCGGTCTTAGGGAATGCAGCAAAAGATCGCTCAATTGAGCTTAAGCGCGAGGCCAGTAGGCATGTACCATTCTGAAGAGATCATCCGCCAGCTTCAGAGCCAAAAAATACTGGCCATGAAGCTGGACCAGGCGGTACGCGCGGTAGGTGAAGAGGTAAAGAGCCACCTGAGTAATATCGGGGCCGGTGCCCAACGCCTGCTGTACTACACTTCCTGCTTTACTGATGAATATTACGATGTATGCACCAGACAAAACCTGGAGGACGCTCGCTTTCGAAAGGGCATATTCCACCTCGTTTCTCGCTGGAACATCGTCTTTGACCTAATCAACACGTACGTTGAGGAGCTGGTTAAGAATTATTCACCGAAAGAATTATCAGCGATAAAGCATGCTCTAATGCGCGCTAACGTTCACATATCCACTAGCACGCTAACCTCGTATTCATTCTCTGCAGGCGTCGCATCGACTATTTGCCTCTATGTGACCCTACCACCTTCAGGGTTAAATGTCGTTTCAGGATTAACGGGCGCAGCTATTGGCGGGTTGGGGATATATGGGATTGTGCAAAAGACAGCTGACAGTGCTCACCGCTTGCAAGTGATGCATCCCACCTACTATCAAGCGTTGTACCTGCGAGAACTGGAAATGATGTATTTCCTGGTGGAACCTGCGTTTATGCGAGCGGGCGTACTAACCCAGCAATGGACTGACAGTCAAAGCCCTTATGATGCTGCTGACACGATCCTGAAGCTCATGGGCAGGCACTAATGGGCTTTCTAAGACGCTGGTTCAAATCTCAGGCCCAGTTTTTCTTCTGGACCTATATACCCATCATCCTCACGTTCATTTTTGGCTATGCCCTTGACGTTTATTTCCCTGAGGTTAGCCAGGGATTCATCCTCCTGTTTTACCTGGTCACACTGGGGCTGGCTTACTGGATATGGCATTGAGGACCATAAAATCTACCGTGACACCTGGAACGATCGCTGTTGCGCCTGAGCACAGAAGAGGAAAGTGAGCAGATAAAAAGGAACCGTTCCAGGGAACGGTTTCTTTCCCATGACTATTAGGGGTGGTCGGACAAGCCATAAAGACTATTTTGATCTTCTACAAGCCCCCCGGATTTTTTTCTATCCTTTCTGCTTTTCCCTCTTCTCTCTCCAGCCACAGACATATATGATTTAATGAATATAACAAAAGACATTCAGGATGACCGAATGCTCCACCCTCTCCAACTCTTCAAAACCCTCTCCGATGAAACACGGCTCTCCATCATCATGCTGCTCCGCGAAGCGGGCGAGCTGTGCGTCTGCGATCTCTGCTCCGCGACCACCGAGTCGCAGCCGAAAGTCTCCCGCCATATGGCGCTGCTCCGCGAGTCCGGGCTGGTTATCGATCGCCGGGAAGGCAAATGGATCCATTACCGTTTATCTCCCCACATGCCTGCATGGGCGGCAACCATTATTGACAACAGCTGGAACTGCCTGCGGGAAGAGACGCGTGAAAAGCTGAAAAACAGCCTTCCGGGTTCGTGCTAATCAATACACATTCACAAAAACAGATATAATGGAGTAAGCAATGTTTCTGGCAGGGGCAATTTTTCTGTTTACGCTGGTACTGGTTATCTGGCAGCCAAGGGGGCTGAGTATCGGCTGGAGCGCGACCATTGGTGCCGTGCTGGCGCTGCTCAGCGGTGTGATCCACGTCAGCGATATTCCGGTGGTCTGGAATATTGTCTGGAATGCGACGGCCACGTTTATCGCCGTCATTATCATCAGCCTGCTGCTGGATGAGTCTGGCTTTTTCGAATGGGCTGCGCTGCACGTCGCCCGCTGGGGGAATGGCCGGGGTAGATTGCTGTTTACGTATATCGTGCTGCTGGGCGCGGCGGTGGCGGCGCTCTTTGCCAATGACGGTGCGGCGCTGATCCTGACACCTATCGTGATTGCGATGCTGCTGGCGCTGGGGTTCAGCAAGCAGGCGACGCTGGCATTTGTGATGGCGGCAGGGTTTATCGCCGATACCGCCAGCCTGCCGCTGATTGTCTCTAACCTGGTCAACATTGTGTCAGCCGATTTCTTCACGCTGGGGTTCAGCGAATATGCCTCGGTGATGATCCCGGTTGATATCGCCGCGATTGCCGCCACGCTGGTGATGCTGCATCTGTTCTTTCGCAAGGAAATTCCGCCGAAATATGACCTGTCGAAGCTTCGTGAGCCGGCACGCGCTATTACCGATCTCCCGACGTTCAGAACGGGCTGGATCGTCCTGCTCCTTCTTCTGGTCGGCTTCTTTGTGCTCGAACCTCTCGGCATTCCGGTCAGTGCCATCGCCGCAGCTGGCGCGCTGATTTTATTTGCCGTCGCCAACGCGGACATGCGATTAATACCGGAAAAGTGCTACGTGGCGCACCGTGGCAGATCGTTATCTTCTCCCTGGGGATGTATCTGGTGGTGTACGGCCTGCGCAATGCCGGGCTGACGGACTATCTCACAGGTGTACTGAATAGCCTGGCCGGTCACGGGCTGTGGGCCACCACGCTGGGAACCGGGTTCATCACTGCGTTCCTGTCATCCATAATGAACAATATGCCCACGGTGCTGATTGGCGCGCTCTCCATTGATGGCAGTACGGCAACAGGATTGATTAAGGACGCGATGATTTACGCCAACGTGATTGGTTGCGATCTGGGGCCGAAAATCACACCTATCGGCAGCCTGGCGACCCTGCTCTGGCTTCATGTACTGGCGCAGAAAAACATGACGATTACCTGGGGCTACTATTTCCGGACGGGCATCATTATGACGCTGCCGGTCCTGTTTGTGACGCTCGCCGCACTGGCGCTACGTCTCTCCTTCACACTGTAATGAGCCACTGATATGACCCACATAACCATTTACCACAACCCCGCCTGCGGTACCTCGCGCAACACGCTGGAGATGATCCGCAACAGCGGCACGGAGCCAGAGATTATCCTCTATCTGGAAACCCCACCGTCCCGCGAGAAGTTGACCACCCTGATTGCCGATATGGGGATTTCTGTACGGGATCTGCTGCGTAAAAACGTGGAGCCCTATGAACAGCTCAGCCTGGCCGAAGATAAATTCACCGACGAACAGCTGCTCGACTTCATGCTGCAATACCCGATCCTGATTAACCGTCCGATCGTCGTGACGCCGCTGGGCACTCGCCTGTGCCGCCCTTCAGAAGTCGTCCTCGACATCCTGCCTGACGCGCAAAAAGGGGCATTTACGAAAGAGGATGGTGAAGCCGTCGTTGATGCCAGCGGGAAAAAAATCTCACAAAAGTAACCCATTGATAATGGCGCAGTAAGGCTTGCATGCGGCATACCCCACCTACCGGCTGAGTTGCATCAGCCGAAACCCGGCACATACTTTTGAGGGTTAAGTCTGGTGAGGGTATGCGGATATGGGCTTTAAAAACAAAATCGCGGTCATCTTCGGCGGCAGTGGCGCCATCGGCAGCGCTGTGGCACATGCTCTGGCGCGTGAGGGGGCTGAAGTGCACCTCGCTGCACGCACCTCTACCAGGCTGGAACACGTTGCCAACAGCATTCGCAACGCAGGCGGGTCTGCCAGCACATTTATTTTCGATGCGCTGGATGAGTTCGCGCAGCTTCCTGAGTTTGCCCACATTGATATTGTCGTCAACGCCACGGGCTTTATGCACGATCAGGGAAAACGCCTTGACGCATTAGCCCTTAGCGAATTCAGGCAGGGTTTTGATCCCTTCCTGACCGCGTACTTTAACATCGTCAAAGCTGTTTCACCCCGCATGGGCGGCGAACATGGCGGAACCCTGATTACCGTCGTCGCGCCCGCCGCGAATATGGCGATCTCCGGGCACCTGGGACATATCGTTGGCTGCGCGGGAACAGAAGCGTTTACCCGGGCGCTTGCCGCAGAACTGGGCGTTAAAAATATTCGCGTCGTGTGCGTGCGTTCGCACGCGATTGCCGACGCGGTGCAGGCAGGTTCGTATGTCGGTGCCATTTTCGCCGCTAAGGCGCAGGAGATGGGAATTACGGTCGAGCAGTTTCTCGGTGGTGCCGCGCAAAGTACCCTGACACATCACCTGCCCACGCTGGCACAGGTAGCAGACACGATTACGTTTCTGGCCTCAGATGCGGCAAGCGCCATCACGGGAACTACCGTCAATATGACCGCGGGCGCAACCTAGCAGCCGCCCTCGCCCGCAATTCTGCCCACCATAACCCGGATCTCCTCCCGGGTTAATGGTGTCCGGTCGGTGACATAGTGCAGCGTCATCCCTTCGATAAACGCATCCAGCGCACGGGTGGTAACCGGGTCAAACCACTGCTCCAGCGTGGTCTGGCTCATCTTCATCCAGTCCTGCATCACCGTTTTGAGCGCCGCGCTGCGGTGCATAAAGGCGTAGAGCTGATACATCAGCGCCATGTTGTGCGGCGTCGTCACCTGCGAGCTGTGGATCAGCGTGGTAATGGATTCACACGCCATTTCGGGCCCGGTGACGCCCGCGAAGAAATCCCGGTACTGTTGCGACATCTGCCGGGTAAACCACGTGAAAGCTTCCTCCAGCAGCGGCTCCATACCGTCGAAATAGTAGGTCATCGAACCTAGCGGCACACCTGCACAGGTGGCGATTTTACGGTGCGTGACGGCGTGAATCCCGTGTTCGGCAATGGTATCGAGCGTTGCCTTCAGGATCTTCTCCCGTCGATGCGGATCGTTCGGTGGTCTGCTCATAAATTCCTCACGTGGTTTGTGTACAAATGTACACAAATTTGCTAGTGTTGTCGCTATTGTTGTACTTCTGGTGCTACCCCAATGACGCTGACCTCTCCCCGTAAAGCCCTGCAGCTACGCCTGTGGGCGCTGTTTATGTTCTTCTTCATTCCCGGCCTGCTGATGGCCTCCTGGGCCACGCGTACTCCCGCCATTCGCGATATTTTGTCCGTTTCTACGGCCGAGATGGGTATTGTGCTGTTCGGTCTGTCGATAGGCTCTATGAGCGGCATTCTTTGCTCGGCGTGGCTGGTGAAGCGCTTTGGTACACGGGCGGTGATCCGCACCACCATGTGCTTTGCCGTGTTCGGGATGGGGGTACTGAGCGTTGCGCTATGGTTTGCCTCACCGGTTCTGTTTGCCCTGGGGCTGACAATATTTGGCGGCAGCTTCGGCTCGGCGGAAGTGGCGATAAACGTTGAAGGGGCGGCGGTCGAGCGCGAGATGAACAAAACCGTGCTGCCAATGATGCACGGTTTTTACAGCCTCGGTACGCTGGCCGGTGCGGGCGTGGGGATGGCGCTGACGGCCTTTGGCGTCACTGCGAATCTGCATATCCTGCTGGCAGCACTGGTTTGTATCATTCCGATTTTGACCGGCATCCGGGCAATCCCTGACGGCACAGGTAAGAACTCCTCGGATGAACAACATTCTGCGGAAAAAGGGCTACCTTTCTACCGCGATATTCAACTGATGCTGATCGGCGTGGTGGTGCTGGCGATGGCTTTCGCGGAAGGTTCCGCCAACGACTGGCTGCCGCTGCTGATGGTGGACGGCCACGGCTTTAGCCCGACCTCCGGCTCGCTGATCTACGCCGGGTTTACGCTGGGGATGACCGTAGGGCGCTTTACCGGCGGCTGGTTTATCGATCGCTACAGCCGCGTGGCGGTGGTGCGCGCCAGTGCTCTGCTCGGAGGGCTGGGAATTGCGATGATCATCTTTGTGGATGTGGACTGGATTGCCGGCGTGTCGGTCATCCTCTGGGGGCTGGGTGCATCACTCGGCTTCCCGCTGACCATTTCGGCCGCCAGCGATACCGGCCCGGATGCCCCAACGCGCGTCAGCGTCGTGGCGACCACGGGCTACCTCGCTTTCCTGGTCGGGCCGCCGCTGCTCGGTTTCCTCGGCGAGCACTACGGGCTGCGCAGCGCCATGCTGGTGGTGTTAGGGCTGGTCATCATCGCAGCGCTGGTGGCGCGCGCGGTGGCAAAGCCGGAAACGAATCAAACGACACTGGAGAAGGGATATGAGCGTTAAACTGATCGCCGTCGACATGGATGGTACTTTTCTGAGCGATGCCAAGACCTATAATCGCCCGCGTTTTCTGGCCCAGTACGCGCGCATGAAGGCGCAAGGCATTCGCTTCGCCGTCGCCAGCGGCAACCAGTACTACCAGCTGATCTCCTTTTTTCCGGAGATCGCGCATGAAATTGCATTTGTCGCCGAAAACGGCGGCTGGGTCGTGAGTGAAGGTGAAGATATCTTTAACGGTGAACTGTCGAAAGCCCATTTTGAGACCGTCGCGAGCGTCTTAAACGACGTTCCGGGCATTGAGATTATTGCCTGCGGGAAAAGCAGCGCGTATACGCTGAAATGCTATGACGAGGGCTTTAAGGAGATCGCGGCGAAGTACTATCACCGTCTCGAAATGGTGAGTGATTTCGACAACCTGAACGATATTTTCTTCAAGTTTGGGCTTAACGTGTCTGACGATGAAATCCCGCGTATTCAGGCGCTACTGCATGAAAAACTGTGTGACATCATGGTGCCCGTCACGACCGGGCACGGCAGCATAGACCTGATCATCCCAGGCGTACATAAAGCCAACGGCCTGCGGATACTGCAAAAACGCTGGGGCATAGACGATAGCGAAGTGGTGGCCTTCGGCGACAGCGGCAACGACGTGGAGATGTTGCGCCAGTCCGGGTTCAGCTTTGCGATGGCGAATGCCGGACCGCATATTAAAGCGGTGGCGCGCTTTGAAGCGCCGCATAATAACGAGGAAGGGGTTTTAAACGTGATTGAGAAGGTGTTGAACGGGGAGGCACCGTTTAATTGACCGCGTGCGGTCTGGTGCCCTCACCCTGCCCCTCTCCCACGGGGAGAGGGAATAAACAGGTTAAGGTTGCAGGGCGTTTCCGACGCGTTTGTCTTTCAGGAACACCACCATCAGTCCAACCCATAGCACGCCGTTGGCGAAGTTAAACAGGCTGAACAGTCCGTTGCCGCCCATCGCGTAAGCATGCTTGCTCACTTCGATACCGACGGTAAAAATCAGCATCTGCAACATCCCCATCGCCGCGGACACCGTACCTTTACTCATCTCGCTGGCAAACAGCGTCAGGCGTACCAGCCCGGCATTCGCCACACCAATCCCGAACGCATAAATGCTTAACCCTGCGGTCATCCACAGATACGCATGTGATGACACCACGGTGGCGACCGCCGCGACAATCAGCCCCGCAGCAATCGGCCAGCCGCCCATAATAATCAGCGAACGCACGGTGCGGCGTGACGTCAGACGTGCCAGCACCAGGTTACCTATTATCAACGCGCCGAAAATCGGCACCTGCAGCAGGCCATACTCGTAGCTGCTGAGCTTTTCACCGCTGATGATAATGACCGGAGACTGCGCAATCCACGCCAGCAGCGGCAGACTGACGAACCCCGTCGCCAGCGCCCCCGCGACAAATCGTCCATTCTTCAGGACTTCTTTGTAATCCCGGCCCAGCTCTTTGAGCGAAAGTTTCTCGCCGATGCGGGTGGCGGTTTCCGGCATCGCACGGTGCAGGCCAAAGAATGAAATGGCGGCGAGAACCGCAAAGAGCACAAACATCCCTTCCCATGGCGCAACGTGCACCCACGCGGCCCCCACCAGCGGGCCGAGCAACGGGGCGATCAGCGCCACGTTCGCCATCAGGGCGGTAATTTTGATACACACCGCCTCTTCAAACGACTCCTGAATGGCGGCATACCCCACGGCGCCGATAAAGCACAGGCTCACCCCCTGCAGGAAACGCAGCAGGGTAAATTGTTCAATATTTTGCGCCAGCAGCGTGGCGAGACAGGTGACGATAAACCACACCACACCCGTCAGCATCACCGGACGACGGCCAATACGATCCGACAGCGGGCCTAACAGCCACTGTAAAAACATGCCGCCGGCCAGATAGGCGGTCATGGAGGTCGGCACCCACTCAATTCCCGCGTTGTACTGTTCCACAACGGCCAGCATACCGGGCTGGATCATATCGTTGCCGATATAGGTAGAGAATTCGTAGAGCACCAGACACAGAGGAAAAAGCAACGCCTGACGACCCAGACGCGCTCCAGAAGAAGAACGGTTTAACATGCAATCTCTTTTTAATGACAAAATCGCGACGAGTGTAATGAAATGCCCCAGCCCGAGATAGTGATTTATCGAGGATAAACAGAAATAAGGCACATATCGTCTTCGTTTAAGGTTTCCTTAAGTTGACAGATTTATGATAGCCCCATTATTCGTCAACGACCCCAGATTATGGCACTCACTTCCAGCCGTTCAGAATTATCTAACTTACAGACAAATAAGACAAAACAACTTTACCGCTTACCGGCCCGCTTTTATGGTTACCAGCTTCTGGTCCTGATAGCCCTTGCCGTGCTGTTTACGTGGTTATCCCGCGATGAAACGCTCGACAAATGGGTGACCGGCTTTTGGTACGACGCGGCGACACAGAGTTTCCCGCTGCAGAAAGACCATCTGCTGGATCTGCTGAACCACCGCATGGCGAAGTATATCGCCATCGCCTTAGGTGCCGTGGCGTTGTTTTACGGCGCTTACAAGCGTAACGCAAGACTGGTTACGGCTGCGTTGTTGATGGGACTTGGCGCGCTGGTGGTTGGCGTACTGAAAAGCGTAAGCCATCACAGCTGCCCGTGGGATCTGGTGGAATATGGCGGTAAGGCTATTTCTTATCCCCTGTTCAGTTCCGTCCCTGCAGACAGCGGTCCCGGGCGTTGTTTCCCCGGCGGTCACGCGTCCAGTGGCTTTATGGTCATGGGCCTGTTTTTTGCCTTCTGGCGCGAGCGTCCACGTCTGGCATGGTCCTTTGTCGTACTTGGCGTGGTGTTAGGCCTGGTGATGGGTTATGGCCAGGTGATGCGAGGCGCACATTTCTTATCTCACAACCTGTGGGCTGGGTGGTGGGTTTGGTTTTCCCAGGTGGTGGTCTATGGCCTTGTTTCCACCCGGTTTGCTAAAGAGTAACGACATTATGTTAGAGCAATTGAACTACGGGCTGTTTTATCTGATTAACGCTACCCCGGCATCGCCGGAGTGGATGATTGATATCGCCACCTTTTTTGCCAAAGATCTGATCAGTATCGTTCCTGTGCTGGCCGTGATCCTCTGGTTATGGGGCCCACGCAATCAGGTCGTCGCGCAGCGTCAGCTGGTTATCAAAGTTGCGATGGCCCTTGCGGTAAGCGTACTGATGAGTTTTGCACTGGGGCATCTGTTCCCGCACGATCGTCCTTTTGTTGCCCACGCTGGCTATACCTTCCTGCATCATGCACCTGATGACTCCTTCCCGAGCGACCACGGCACGGTGATTTTCACCTTTGCACTGGCATTCTTGTTCTGGCATCGCCTGTGGTCTGGTGCACTGCTGATGGTGGTGGCGGCAGCTATCGCCTGGTCGCGTGTTTACCTGGGCGTGCACTGGCCGCTGGATATGGTCGGCGGTTTCCTGGTGGGGCTGATGGGTTGCGTGAGTGCAGCTATCCTGTGGAGCCTCTTTGGTCAGGCGCTCTACCGCGGGATTTCCCACCTCTATCGTATCCTCTTTGCGATCCCGATCCGCAAAGGCTGGGTGCGTGACTAACCCTGGCTCAACAGGTTACACTTGAACCCCCGCCCTGCGGGGGTTCACTTTTTCCACGACGAGGTTCTATGGAAACACGACGCGATGACCGCATAGCTCAGCTGCTACAGGCGCTGAAGCGCAGCGATAAGCTGCATCTGAAAGAGGCTGCCACGCTGCTTGGCGTCTCCGAGATGACTATTCGTCGTGACCTGAACAGCGATAGCGCGCCCGTCGTGCTGCTGGGTGGGTATATTGTGCTGGAGCCACGCAGTGCCAGCCACTACCTGATTAGCGATCAAAAAACGCGCCTGGTTGAAGAAAAACGTAAAGCCGCACGGCTGGCGGCTTCGCTGGTACAGCCGCATCAGACGCTGTTTTTTGACTGCGGCACGACGACACCGTGGATAATCGAAGCCATCGACAGCAGCATTCCTTTCACTGCCGTGTGTTATTCGCTGAACACCTTTCTGGCACTTCAGGAGAAACCCGAGTGTCGGGTGATCCTCTGCGGCGGTGAATTTCACGCCAGCAACGCCATTTTTAAACCGCTTAATCTCCAGGACACGCTCAGCAATTTGTGCCCGGATATCGCGTTTTACTCCGCAGCGGGCGTCAATGTCCGCCAGGGCGCGACCTGCTTTAATCTGGAAGAGTTACCGGTGAAACACTGGGCGTTAAGCGCGGCGCAGTATCATGTGCTGGTAGTGGACCACAGCAAGTTTGGCAAGGTGCGCTCGGCAAGAATGGGAGAGCTGGCGCAGTTCGATGCCATCGTCAGCGATTGCCGTCCGGATGATGAGATAGTCTCCCATGCCAAGGCGCAGCAGGTGAAGTTGATGTATTGAGGTTGTGCCGGGTAAGCGCAGCGCCACCCGGCAAAAAACTTAGCTAAACCAGCTGCCAAACCAGCTATGGAATTTCATTAATACAAAATCCCACATCCGGCTGAAGAAGCCGCCCTCTTCGACCGCCTCCATCACAATCAGCGGACGCTGTTCAATCGACTTACCGTTAAGCTGGAAATCAATCGTCCCCACCACCTGGCCTTTTTTCAGCGGCGCGGTGAGCTGCGGTTCGGTCAGGGTATAACTGGCTTTCAGGTTTTTAAGCTGACCGCGAGGAATGGTCACCGACCCAGCCTCACCGGCCCCCAGATTTACTTCGTTCTTGTCACCAAACCAGACGCGCTGGCTGACGAACGTGGCATCCGGTTTAATCGGCGTCACGGTTTCAAAGAAGCGGAATCCCCAGGTCAGTAATTTTTCTGATTCGTTAAAACGGATACGGTCGGTTTTGGTCCCCAGTACCACCGAAATCAGGCGCATGTCGCCCTGCGTTGCAGAAGCCACCAGGTTGTATCCCGCCCCGGCCGTGGTACCGGTTTTCATCCCGTCCACGTTGACGTTGCTGCTCCACAGCAGGCGGTTGCGGTTCGGCTGACGAATTTTATTGAATGTAAACTCTTTCTCTTTGTGGATAGCGTATTCATCCGGCACGTCGTGGATCAGCGCTTTACCCAACAGCGCCATATCACGGGCGGTGCTGAACTGACCCGGCGCATCAAGACCGTGAACAGTTTTAAAGGTGGTGTTGGTCAGGCCCAGCTTTTGCGCATAGCCATTCATCAGGCCGATAAATGAATCCTGACTGCCGGCGACATAATCCGCCAGCGCGATACAGGCGTCGTTACCGGACTGGATAATCACCCCTTTATTCAAATCAGAAACGGAAACCTGATCGCCTGGTTTGAGGAACATCACTGATGAGCCCCTCAGCGCCGGGTTGCCGGTCGCCCAGGCGTCCTTCCCGATGGTGACCATATCATCAAGCTTGATCTTGCTTGCTTTTAACGCCTGGCCGACCACATAGCTGGTCATTATTTTGGTCAGACTGGCTGGATCGAGTTTCTCATCCGCATTGCCTTCCGCCAGCACTTTGCCGCTGGAGTAGTCCATCAGGATCCAGGCGCGCGCGTCCACCGGCGGCGCTTCGGGCGCAGCCTGCTCAGCTGCGTAAAGAGTTGGTGCAAACAGGAAAAGGAGCGCAGAGCCTGTCGCAAGGCTGCGCAGAGAAGTCATTTTTCGCGTCATAAATGCCACCCGAGTGTCCATTCAAAAATTACGTCACATCACCGTGTCGCAAGAAGCGATGAGTAATAGCGCACTAAAACCGTTAAAGAAACCCAACGAGGGTAAAGTTATTAAAGTTTATGCAATAACATTCAGATACGCTTTGATTAAGGCGATTTTTTTGTCTTCTGTTGCGTAATTGTTAGGTTTATCTCACCATGGCAAAAAGCTGACTCGGATTCACATCTCATCGGGAGTAAATATGATTACGCTGTGGGGCAGGAACAATTCGACCAACGTTAAGAAAGTGCTCTGGACACTGGAGGAGCTGGATTTACCGTTCAATCAAATCATGGCTGGGTTATCGTTTGGTGTGAACAAAGAGGCCGACTATCTGGCCATGAACCCGAACGGCCTGGTGCCGCTGCTGCGCGATGATGAAACAGACGCGACGCTTTGGGAGTCCAACACGATTGTGCGTTACCTTGCGGCTCAGTACGGCCAGGGTCGCCTGTGGGTAGAAAATCCGGCTCGTCGTGCTCAGGGTGAAAAGTGGATGGACTGGGCGAATCAGACGCTTTCGCCAACCCATCGCGTGATCCTGATGGGACTGATCAGAACACCAGAAGCCGAACGTGATTATCCCGCCATCCATGCCGCACAGGATGCCTGTGAAAACCTGTTTGCCATGATGGATGACGAACTGGCGAAGCACAAATGGTTCTCCGGTGACGCATTTGGTACAGGCGATATCGCCGTCGCGCCGTTCGTCTGGAACCTGACCAACATGGGCCTGAAGTGGACGCCGCGCCCTCACCTCGAGCGCTGGTTAAAGCAGCTTAGCGATCGTCCGGCATACCGTAACGTTGTGATGATCCCGGTAACCTGATTACGTTCCGGACGGGCTGACTCTCAGCAGTTGCCCGTCCGTCTCATCAGTCAGGACATACAGATACCCATCCGGTCCCACCCTCACATCACGGATACGCTGCTCCCGGTCGCCCAAAATCCGCCCGTCTTCAGTCACTTTATTGCCGCTCACGCTCAGCACAATAACGTCCTTTTCCTTCAGTGCGCCGATAAACAGTTTGTTTTTCCACTGTGGAAAGACGTCGCTGTTGTAGAACGCCATACCGCTCACGGCGGGCGAAACTTTCCAGACAAACAGCGGTTTTTCGGTTCCCTCAACGTGCTCACCTTTGGCTTCCGGAATTTTCAACCCGCTGTAATTAATGCCGTGCGTTGCCAGTGGCCAGCCGTAGTTTTTTCCTCTCTCCGGGATATTGATTTCATCTCCGCCGCGCGGACCATGCTCGTTAAGCCACAGCGTGTCGCTCCAGGGATTCATCGCCATCCCCTGCGGGTTACGAATGCCGTAAGACCAGATTTCGGGTCGCGCACCGGGGGTATTCACGAAGGGGTTATCCGACGGGACTTTCCCGTCTTCGGTGAGGCGCACCACTTTGCCCTGCAGTTTATCCAGTTCCTGCGCCGTCGGTCGCTGGTTGTTCTCACCGAGCCCAATAAAGAGATAGCCTTTACCATCGAACACCAGTCGTCCACCAAAATGGTTCCCGGTAGAGAGTTTCGGCATCTGGCGGAACACCACCTGGAAGGCTTCAATGCGCGTCAGATCGTCGCTCAATCGGCCATAGCCCACCGCCGTTCCGGCTTTGCCGTCACTCCCTGCTTCGGCGAAGCTCAGCCAGATGCGGCGCGATTTTTCAAAATCCGGGGCGAGAGCCACGTCCAGCAATCCTCCCTGACCGTTCGCCCATACCTTCGGCACGCCGACAATCGGAGCGGAAAGCCCGCTCCCGGCCTGCCAGTGTTTGAGTTGACCTCCCCTGAGGGTCACCAGCAGCCCTTTATTATCCGGCAGAAACGCCAGAGACCAGGGATGATCGAGTCTGTTTTGTAACACCTCGACGTTGACCGCAACGGGTGCAGCAAGAAGAGAAAATGAAAATAACAACGCAGGCAGGAAAATCAACGAGGATCGAGGCATAACGCGCTCCTTTAACGGCATATGGCTTAAAGGTTAGCCATAACGCCCGGGCACGTTATCACTTTTACAAAAGCTTAATCAGAAGGGGGAGTTGCCTCCCCCGGATTCAGTACTGTTCGAGCTTGTCGTGCTCGTTCAGACACATGATGCAAAGAGAGAGCGTTGTCAGGCAGTTTTCAAGCTTCTCCGCGTTAACAGCGATAAAATTCGGGCAGTCGTGGCGTCCGTTCATCAGGCACACCCCTGCAATGGAGAGCACCTCAGCGGCGCGACGGAGCGCTATCAGCTCACTTTCGCAGTATTCCGCTTTCAGGGTCGGTGCTTTTTCACGCATAAAATTACACAGTTCAAACAGATTATCACGCAGATGTTCGCTTTCGCTGACTGACATATACCCTTTTGCCTTCCTCAACTGCAGGTACGCGGCCAGGTCGATTCGGGCGTTGATCAGCTTGTTCAGCAGATCGCGTTTCAGTCTGTCAACGGACATTCTCTTTCCTCCTCTGTCAGCCATTTTGCATATTCAGAGTAAGGTTATTTTTTGTACAATTTAATGCCTCAGATCAATAAAACATAACTGATTAACATCATTTACAATGTTACAACACCAGCCAACCGCATCCACCTTGCAAAGAGTGTATAAATCCCCCGCGATACGCTGTAAAATCCCGCCCTGATAACTCCATAATTGATGAATTTTTAACCTATGAGCAATGTTACGCACCAGCCGAAAATCGGCTTTGTCTCCCTGGGCTGCCCGAAAAACCTGGTGGATTCCGAACGTATCCTGACCGAACTGCGCACCGAGGGCTATGACGTGGTGCCAAGCTACGACAACGCCGATATGGTGATCGTTAACACCTGTGGGTTTATCGACAGCGCGGTTCAGGAGTCACTGGAAGCCATCGGTGAAGCCCTGACTGAAAACGGCAAAGTGATTGTGACCGGCTGCCTGGGCGCGAAAGAGGATCAGATCCGCGAAGTGCACCCGAAAGTGCTGGAGATCACCGGCCCGCACAGCTACGAGCAGGTGCTGGAACATGTTCATCACTACGTGCCAAAACCAAAGCACAACCCGTTCCTGAGCCTGGTGCCAGAACAGGGTGTAAAGCTGACCCCACGCCACTACGCGTACCTGAAAATTTCTGAAGGCTGCAACCACCGCTGCACCTTCTGCATTATCCCGTCCATGCGTGGCGATCTGGTGAGCCGTCCAATTGGCGAAGTGCTGGCGGAAGCGAAACGTCTGGCCGACGCGGGCGTGAAGGAGCTGCTGGTCATTTCCCAGGACACCTCGGCTTACGGCGTGGACGTTAAGCACCGCTCCGGTTTCCACAACGGCGAGCCGGTGAAAACCAGCATGGTCGGCCTGTGCGAGCAGCTGTCTAAACTGGGTATCTGGACGCGTCTGCACTACGTCTACCCTTACCCGCACGTTGACGACGTGATCCCGCTGATGGCGGAAGGCAAAATTCTGCCGTACCTGGACATCCCGCTGCAGCACGCCAGCCCGCGTATTCTGAAGCTGATGAAACGTCCTGGCTCCGTTGATCGCCAGCTGGCACGCATCAAGCAGTGGCGTGAAATCTGCCCGGAACTGACCCTGCGTTCCACCTTTATCGTCGGCTTCCCGGGTGAAACCGAAGAAGACTTCCAGATGCTGCTCGACTTCCTGAAAGAAGCGCGTCTGGACCGCGTTGGCTGCTTCAAGTACAGCCCGGTAGAAGGCGCAACCGCCAACGAGCTGGCGGACCAGGTGCCGGAAGAGGTAAAAGAAGAGCGCTGGAACCGCTTCATGCAGCTGCAGCAGCAGATCTCTGCCGAGCGTCTGCAGGAAAAAGTGGGTCGCGAGATCATGGTCATCATCGACGAAGTTGATGAAGAAGGCGCGATTGGCCGCAGCATGGCGGATGCCCCTGAAATCGACGGAGCGGTGTACCTCAACGGTGAAACCAGCGTTAAGCCGGGTGATATTATTCGCGTGAAGGTTGAAAACGCGGACGAGTATGACCTGTGGGGTAGCCGGGTTTAATCTCCCCACTCCGCTTTTGTATGCCGGGTAAGGCGTAGCCGCCGCCCGGCACATTTCACTGCACTACCCCTTAATCCTCGGATCCAGCGCGTCGCGCAGCCCGTCACCCAGCAGGTTAAACGCCAGCACGGTCAGAAAAATCGCCAGGCTCGGGAAGATCGCCACGTGCGGTGCAATCACCATATCTGCCCTCGCCTCGTTCAGCATTGCGCCCCACTCCGGCGTCGGAGGCTGCGCGCCTAATCCCAGAAACGACAGGCTGGCCGCCGAGATAATCGACACGCCAATACGCATGGTGAAATAGACCACGATGGACGACACCGTCCCCGGTAGAATATGGCTGAACAGGATAGTGGCGTCGCTGGCCCCCATGCTGCGGGCCGACTCGATAAACGTCTGCTGTTTCAGCACCAGCGTGTTGCCGCGCACCAGACGGGCAAAGGCCGGAATGGAAAAGACCGCAACCGCTACGATCACGTTCGCCATGCCGCTGCCCATGATCGCCACCACCGCAATCGCCAGCAGAATACCCGGGAAGGCAAACAACACATCGCAGATACGCATGATGATACGGTCCCACCAGCCTTCGTAATACCCGGCAACGAGACCCAGCACGGTACCAATGGCCGCGCCGATCAGCACCGCGAACACCCCGGCGGCGAGCGAGATCTGCGCCCCTACCAGCACGCGACTAAAAATATCGCGCCCCAGCGAATCCACCCCAAACCAGTGCATCATGGAGGGACCGTCATTCAGCCGGTCGTAATCAAAATAATTTTCCGCATCAAACGGCGCTATCCACGGGGCAACGATCGCCAGAATGATGAGCAGTAGCACAAATAACCCCGCCGTCATGGCAACCGGCTGACGGCGAAAGCGCCGCCAGAATTCGGACCACGGCGTGCGGATATGTTCCGGTTTGAGCCCCGGCATAGCGTTTAAAACGGCCTGACGTCGCCAGTTTAACAATCGCATCTTACTTATACCTGATGGCCGGGTTAATGGCGGCGTAGAGCACGTCTACCACTAAGTTGATAAGAATAAACTCCAGCGAAAAAAGCAGGACCTCCGCCTGAATCACCGGGTAGTCGCGCATCTCGACGGAATCGACAAGAAGGCGTCCCAGCCCCGGCCAGTTGAAGACCTTTTCCACCACAATAGAGCCGCCCAACAGGAAGCCAAACTGTAGCCCCATCATCGTCACCACCGGGATCATCGCATTGCGGAACCCGTGCTTGAGAACGACCCACTTCTCGCTAACCCCTTTCGCCCGCGCGGTGCGGATATAATCTTCGCTAAGCACGTCAACGAACGAGGCGCGAGTAAAGCGGGCCATCACCGCCGCAACGGCAGCCCCCAGCGTCATGGAAGGCAGGATGTAATGCTTCCAGGTATCGGCGCCGACCGTCGGCAGCCAGCCCAGTTCGACGGAGAAGATCTGCATCAGCAGCATCCCCAGCGCGAACGCCGGGAAAGAGATACCGGTCACCGCCAGCGCCATACCGAGCTTATCCGGCCAGCGGTTGCGCCAGACGGCCGCGACAATTCCGGCCCCCAGCCCAAACACGACCGCCCAGCTCATACTGGCTATCGTTAACCAGAACGTCGGCATAAATCGGCTGGCAATCTCTTCCGATACGGGACGACGCGACACCATCGAGGTACCAAAGTCGCCCTGCAAAACGTTGCAGATATAATGGAGAAACTGCATATACAAAGGTTGATCGAGCCCAAGTTGTTTTCGCACCAGCTCAATGACGGCGGCATCCGCTTCAGGCCCCGCAACCAGACGCGCCGGATCGCCCGGCAGCATATGGACAAACAAAAACACCAGCACCGCCACAATCAGCAGCGTCGGGATAAGCCCCAGCAGGCGTTTACAAACATAATTCAGCATGAGTGTTATTTTATATCCGCATCGTCAAAGCTAAAGCCGGTGTCCGGCATGATGTAGAAACCGGTCAACGCTTTGTTATGGGCTGACACCAGTTTCTCGACCACCAGCGGCACCCACGGTGACTCTTTCCAGATGATATCCTGCGCGTCTTTGTAGAGGCGGGCCTTCTCTTCCGGTTTGGTGGTTTTCAGCGCATCGGCCAGATCTTTGTCCACCTGCGGGTTACTGTAGAACGCGGTATTGAACAGGGTTGGCGGCCAGTTCTGCGAAGCAAACAACGGTGATAACGCCCAGTCGGCTTCACCGGTCGAGGCCGTCCAGCCGGTGTAGAACATCCGCACACCGCTCTCTTTTTGCCCTTTACCTTCCACTTCAGCCGCACGCTGTCCGGCATCCATCGCGGTAACCTGCACCTTAATACCAACCTGCGCCAGCTGCTGCTGGGTGAACTGCAGCACTTTCTGCGCGGTACTGTGATTGTGCGACGACCACAGCGTGGTGCTAAACCCGTTCGGGAAACCCGCCTCTTTCAGCAGCTCGCGCGCTTTGGCCGGATCGTACGGCCACGGCTGATAGTTTTGCGCATACGCGATAGCCGGTGGCAGCACGCCGGTCGCCGGAATGGCATAGCCGGCAAAAGCGACTTTCACCAGCGCCTGACGGTTAATGGCATAGTTGATTGCCTCCCGTACCTTCGGGTTATCGAACGGCTTTTGCGTCACGTTCATGCTGATGTAGCGCTGCATGATCGACGGGCTGGCCACCAGCTCCAGCTTGCTGTTTTTCTGCAAAATGGCGGCCTGCTCATACGGGATCGGGAAAGCAAACTGCGCCTCGCCGGTTTGCAGCATCGCCGCGCGGGTGTTGTTGTCCACCACCGGGCGCCAGGTAATGGTGTCCAGCTTCGGCAGCCCCTGCTGCCAGTATCCGGCGAATTTTTTCACCTTCACAAAATCGGTCTGGTTCCAGGTCAGCAGTTCGTAAGGGCCGGTGCCAACAGGGTGGAAGCCGATCTCCTTGCCGTATTTTTTCAGCGCGGCAGGGGAAATCATTGCCGTCGCCGGATGCGCCAGAATATTGATAAACGCGGAGAACGGCTCTTTCAGGGTGATTTTTACCGTCGTCGGGTTGACCACCTCGGTGCTGGCGATGTTTTTATACAGGTTATAGCGCTTGAGGCTATTTTCCGGATTACTGGCGCGGTCGAGGTTAACCTTTACCGCCTCCGCATTGAAATCTGTACCATCCTGGAATTTCACGCCGGTTCTGAGCGTGATGGTATACACCAGCCCGTCGTCGGACACGGTGTACCCCTCAGCCAGCACGTTTTTGAGCTTCATCTCTTTATCCAGGCCGAAGAGTCCCTGATAGAACGATTTCGCCACCGCCTGAGAGAGCGTGTCGTTGGCGTCATACGGATCCAGCGTGGTGAAATTGGAGCCGACGGCCACCACCACATCTTTGGCAGCGAACGCGGGGCCAGCGGCCAGGGCTGCCGTCACGCTCACAGCTAACACCCATCTACGCGCGACAAATTTAACCATTGTGTTCTCCTGCCTGTTGTAAGTTATAGCCGCGAAAAGGCGTTGTCCTGACGCGGGGGGGCCACAAAATGGCCCGGACCGACTTCACGCAGCGTGACTCGCTCTACGACCTCGCCGCGTTTACGAATATTACCCGGCATTTCATCCTGCAGCAGCACGCGCTGGCCGTGACGATGCGCCGGATCGGCAACCGGTACAGCAGCGATAAGCTTGCGCGTGTACGGGTGTTGTGGGTTCTCAAACACCGCCCTTCGCGGACCAATCTCCACGATTTGCCCCATCAACATCACCGCCACGCGATGGCTGATACGTTCTACCACCGCCATATCGTGTGAGATAAACAGGAAGGCGATGCCCATATCCCGCTGTAAATCGAGCAATAAATTGATGATTTGCGCGCGGATAGAGACATCCAGCGCCGAGACGGACTCATCGGCAATCACCACTTTCGGGTTTAACGCCAGCGCACGGGCAATGCAAATACGTTGCCGCTGACCGCCGGAAAACTCGTGCGGATAACGCCAGGCATGTTCCGGCTTCAGGCCGACGCGTTCCAGCAGCCAGGCCACGCGACGCTGTGCCGCGTCACCTTCGAGCAGGTTATGTACCCGCAGCGGCTCCATAATCGAGTACCCCACCGTATGGCGTGGATCGAGGGAGGCGTACGGATCCTGAAATATAAACTGGATATCCCGCCTTATCGCCTGCAGCTTACTGTCTGGCAACGTATCAATACGTTCGCCGTTAAAGGTAATACTACCTTCCTGAGATTCCACCAGCCGGAGCAACGCGCGCCCGGTAGTGGATTTCCCACAGCCTGACTCCCCCACCAGTGCCAGCGTTTCGCCTGGCCATAAATCAAAACTGACGTTTTCCACTGCATGCACTTCGCGCTTCACGCGATTAAGAATGCCGCTGCGCAGTGGAAAACGGGTGACCAGATCGCGCACCTCCAGAATAGGCTTGCCTGGCACCACCGTGTCCTGCTCGCGTTCCTCCACTTCCGGCCCTGTTGCTTCAGGGGAAATCAACGGGAAGCGGCGCGGTAAATCACTGCCGTTCATGGCCCCAAGACGCGGGACCGCCGCCAGCAGCGCTTTGGTGTAAGGGTGAACGGGCGCGTGGAAGATTTGCTCAACCGTACCGGTTTCCACCGCATTGCCCTTGTGCATCACCAGAACGCGATCGGCAATATCGGCGACCACGCCCATATCGTGGGTGATGAAAATCACCCCCATTTCCATCTCCTGTTGCAGCACCTTGATGAGCTGCAGGATCTGCGCCTGGATCGTCACGTCCAGCGCCGTGGTCGGTTCATCGGCGATCAGCACTGCCGGGCGACAGGAGAGCGCCATCGCAATCATCACCCGCTGGCGCATGCCGCCAGAAAGTTGATGCGGATAACGTGCCAGAATGGTCTGTGCCTCCGGAATGCGCACCAGCTCAAGCATCCGTCTGGCTTCTTTGAGTGCTTCATCGCCGCTCAAGCCCTGATGTAACCGGATGGATTCGGCAATCTGTTCCCCGACCGGGAAGACCGGGTTCAGGGAGGTCATCGGCTCCTGGAAGATCATCGCAATATCCGCCCCGCGCACGCCCTGCATCTGGGCGCCGCTCAGCGTGTTTAAATCAATCACCTGGCGGTTGCGACGGCGCAGGAGTATTTTCTCGCTGCTGATTTGCCCACCTGTCTGTTCCAGCAGGCGCATCAATGCCAGCGCGGTGACCGATTTTCCGGAACCGGATTCACCGACAATGGCCAGCGTTTCGCCGCGCCTGAGCGTGAACGATAAATTCTGTACTGCGGGGATGAACTGCCGCTCTTCCTGAAACGCAATATTCAGTTGATGGACAGCCAGCACTTCGCGGTTGTCCAGCTCTTCACTGTGCGGCACGTGTTGCCCCCTTATTCACGATAGATCCCGGTACTGGGTTCATCACCGGCATATCCCCATGCGCGGTACATGCCTTCGCTGTTGAACGGCAATGCCACATTGCCCTCACGATCCACCGCAATGAGCCCGCCGACGCCGCCGAGCGCAGGCAGTTTTTCCATGACTACCCGCTCGCAGGCCTCAGCAAGACTTAAACCACCGTAATCCATCAGCGCGGTGATGTCATAGGCCGCGAGCGCGCGAATAAACACTTCTCCGGTTCCGGTACACGATACGGCCGCCGTCGCGTTATTGGCATAGCAGCCGGCACCGGGCAATGGACTGTCGCCGACACGTCCCGGCAGTTTGTTGGTCATTCCACCCGTGGAGGTGGCTGCCGCAAGGTTCCCGGCTTTATCGAGTGCCACCGCGCCAACCGTGCCCATTTTGGTGGTTTCATCGAGCGGTGCAGTGTGGTCAAGCTGCGTCATGCCCGCCGAACGGGCTTCCAGAAGCTGCTGGTAACGCTCCGGCGTTGAAAACAGGTCAGGAGAAACAGATTCCATCCCATGTTCCATGGCAAATTTTTCCGCGCCTGCGCCCGTCAGCAGCACATGCGGACTCTCTTCCATGACCAGGCGCGCAGCCAGCACCGGGTTCCGTAGATGGCTGACACCTGCCACGGCCCCTGCTTTCAGGGTAATACCGTCCATCACGCAGGCATCCAGTTCGTGCGTTTCATCCCGGGTAAAGACCGAACCGATCCCCGCGTTAAATAACGGGCACTCTTCCAGCAAACGAACCGCCTCGGTGACCACATCCAGCGCGCTTTCGCCCGCTGCCAGCATTTTCTGGCCTGTTTCCACAATGGCGTACAGTGCGTCGATATAGCGCTTTTCCTGTTCGGGACTAAGCTGTGCACGGGTGATTGCCCCGGCGCCGCCATGAATTGCGATTACCGCATTACCCATTCGCATCACCCGTTAGCCTGACTCGCGGCTTTTTCTATAAATATCATTATCGTCGATGAAACTTCAGATGATTTTTGAATATAGAAAGACGCAACTGTGATGTAAAGCGTACACCCATCGGGTCATACAGTTAGCCGCACTTTTCTGCCATAATGAGCGCTTTCGTTGTTACTGTGCAGGAGCCCACCATGGATTTTACCGCCGGACTGATGCCGCTTGAGACGGCACTTACGCAGATGCTTGACCGAATTTCCCCGCTGCATGACGTTGAGACGCTGCCCCTCGTGCGCTGTTTTGGCCGTATTGCCGCACGCGATATCGTCTCTCCGCTTAACGTGCCGGGATTCGATAATTCCGCGATGGACGGTTACGCGGTACGCCTGGTGGATCTCCAGACGGGTAACGCCCTGCCGGTGGCAGGTAAAGCCTTTGCGGGTCAGCCGTTTAGCGGTGAATGGCCCGCGGGCACCTGCGTGCGCATCATGACTGGAGCACCCGTTCCGGCAGGCTGCGACGCGGTCGTGATGCAGGAAGAGACTGAACAGACGGACGACGGCGTGCGCTTTATCGCTGGCGTTAAAGCGGGTCAGAATATCCGCCGCACGGGCGAAGACATCACCCTCGGTGCGACCGTTTTTGCCGCCGGGCAAAAGCTGACGGTGGCGGAGCTGCCGGTGCTGGCCTCGCTCGGCATCGCGGAAATCGACGTCGTTCGCAAGGTGCGCGTCGCTGTATTCTCCACCGGCGACGAGCTGCAGCTTCCGGGCCAGCCGCTGCAGGACGGCCAGATTTATGACACCAACCGTCTGGCGGTACACCTGATGCTGGAGCAGCTGGGCTGTGAAGTGATCAACCTCGGGATTATTCCAGACGATCCGGAACAACTTCGCGCGGCGTTTATCGAGGCGGATAAATCTGCCGACGTGGTCATCAGTTCCGGCGGCGTCTCCGTGGGCGAAGCGGATTACACCAAAACCATTCTTGAAGAGCTGGGCGAGATCGCCTTCTGGAAGCTGGCTATCAAGCCAGGCAAACCGTTCGCGTTTGGCAAGCTCACGCACAGCTGGTTCTGCGGCCTGCCGGGTAACCCGGTCTCTGCCGCGTTGACCTTCTACCAGCTGGTGATCCCGCTGCTGGCAAAACTTTCGGGCAACCACGCCAGCCCGCTGCCGATGCGCCAGCGCGTACGTGCCGCCACGCGCCTGAAAAAATCACCGGGTCGTCTCGATTTCCAGCGCGGTATTCTGGCGCGCAACGCGGACGGCGAACTGGAAGTGAGCACCACCGGACACCAGGGCTCGCACATCTTCAGTTCCTTCAGCCAGGGCAACTGCTTTATCGTGCTGGAGCGCGAACGTGGCAACGTGGAAGCCGGTGAATGGGTTGAGGTTGAGCGCTTTAACCACCTGTTCGGAGGCTAAGATGACGGGGGAACTGACTGACCAGGAGATGATGCGCTACAACCGCCAGATTGTGCTGCGTGGTTTTGATTTCGAGGGCCAGGAAGCGCTCAAGGCGGCCAGCGTGCTGGTCGTCGGTCTTGGCGGTCTGGGCTGCGCTGCCGCACAATACCTTGCCGCAGCGGGCGTGGGCAGGATGACGCTGCTGGATTTTGATACCGTGTCAGTGTCTAACCTGCAGCGCCAGACGCTGCACAGCGATGCGACAATTGGCCAGCCGAAAGTGGACTCTGCCAGCACGGCGCTGGCGCGCATCAACCCCAACGTTCAGTTCACCCTGATTAACGCGATACTGGATGACGACGCGTTGCGCGCCCAGATTGCGCAGCACGATTTGGTACTCGACTGCACCGATAATGTGGCTATCCGTAATCAGCTAAATGCAGGCTGTTTTGTCCATAAAACCCCGCTGGTTTCCGGCGCGGCGATCCGCATGGAGGGGCAAATCAGCGTCTTCACTTACGCTGAGGGAGAACCCTGCTACCGTTGCCTGAGCCGTCTTTTTGGCGAGAACGCGCTGACCTGCGTCGAAGCGGGCGTGATGGCGCCATTAGTCGGCGTGATCGGCTCATTGCAGGCGATGGAAGCGATCAAAGTGCTGACGCACTACGGCACGCCTGCAGCAGGGAAAATCGTGATGTATGACGCGATGACCTGTCAGTTTCGCGAGATGAAGCTGACGCGTAACCCGGGGTGTGAGGTTTGCGGAGGTTAAAGCAAACGGCAACCTTCAGGTTGCCGTTTTAGTGTTTGCTCCCTCTCCCGCAGGGAGAGGGTTGGGGTGAGGGCATCAGGCCGCCCCTGTCAGATAGACGTCCGACCAAACGCCCCCTGCCAGTCCTGCTCAAACTTCACAATCGCCGCATCCACTGCCGGAGAGGTAATAAACTGCTGCGCCACGTCCAGCGGCAGAGTAATAGACTCGCAGCCCGCCAGCAGGCAATCCAGCGCCTGACGCGGGGTTTTAAAACTGGCGGCCAGCACTTTTGACTGTGGCGCGTGCAGCGTCAGCAGCTGCTGTAATTCCACTACGGTCTGGATCCCGTCCCCGCCCTGCGCGTCCACGCGATTAACGTAAGGGGCAACATACTCTGCGCCCGCCAGCGCCGACAGCATCCCCTGTGCAGCGCCGTAGACCGCCGTACCCAGCGTCGGGATCCCTTCCGCTTTCAGCATTTTGATTGCCGCCAGCCCTTCTGCGGTCACCGGCACTTTCACCACCAGGTCGTTAATGATGGCGCGCAGCTTACGCGCATCTTCCACCATACCTTCCGCGGTAGTCGCCATCACCTGAGCGAACAGACGGCCTTTGCCGCCCAGCGCGTCGTGCAGCGCTGGCAGCAGCTCGTCCAGCGGGGTTTTACCTGCCGCCACAATGCTTGGATTAGTGGTCACGCCCGCCAGCGGGAAGATACGCGCCAGCTTTTTGACTGCCGCAACGTCAGATGTGTCGAGATAAAGTTCCATGATGTCACCCTCAAAATTAGCCTGCACTTACCCTATCACAGCAAAACCTGCTCAGTAGTTGACCTGCATCAAGATAACTTTCATTCGAAAGTAATTTAATCTTCGTATGCAAGATGAGAGGCGAAAACATGATCTTCAATATTCAGCGTTACTCCACCCACGATGGCCCCGGTATTCGTACCGTGGTGTTCCTGAAAGGCTGCTCGCTGGGCTGTCGCTGGTGCCAGAACCCGGAAAGCCGCTCCCGCAGCCGGGACGTGCTGTTTGATGCGCGCCTTTGCCTGGACGGCTGCGACCTGTGTCAGCAGGCGGCACCGGGCTGTATCGAGCGTGCGCTGAATGGCCTGGTCATCCACCGTGAGAAGCTTGATGAAGCCACGGTCAACGCCCTTACCAACTGCTGCCCGACGCAGGCACTCACCGTCTGCGGTGAAGAGAAGCAGGTGGAAGAAATTATGGCAACCGTGCTGCGCGACAAACCCTTTTATGATCGCAGCGGCGGCGGGATCACGCTTTCCGGCGGCGAGCCGTTTATGAACCCTGAGCTGGCTCAGGCTCTGTTTAAAGCTAGCCACGAACAGGGGATCCACACCGCCGTTGAAACCTGCCTTCACGTGCCGTGGCACTATATCGAGCCCTCATTACCGTATGTTGATCTGTTTCTGGCCGACCTGAAGCATGTGGATGGCGAGGTGTTCAAACAGTGGACGGACGGCTCGGCCAAACGGATCCTGAACAACCTGAAACGCCTCGCCGCTGCCGGGAAAAAAATCACCATTCGCGTGCCGCTGATTCAGGGCTTCAACGCCGATGAAGCATCTATTACCGCCATTACCAACTTTGCCGCCGACGAACTCGGCGTCGACGATATTCATTTTCTGCCATACCACACGCTGGGCATGAACAAATACACCCTGCTCGGCCAACCCTACTCTGCCCCTGACAAACCGCTTGATAACCCTGCGCTACTGGACTTCGCTCAGCAGTACGCCTGCCAGAAAGGGTTAACCGCGACCTTACGAGGATAAACCTATGACGACCCTGAATCTCAACACCCTTAGCGAGCGCATTAAAGCGCACAAAAATGCCCTCGTACATATCGTTAAGCCGCCGGTCTGTACCGAGCGCGCCCAGCATTACACCGAAATGTACCAGCAGCATATGGACAAACCGATCCCGGTGCGCCGTGCTCTTGCGCTGGCACATCACCTGGCGGAACGTACTATCTGGATCAAGCACGATGAGCTGATCATCGGTAACCAGGCAAGCGAAGTGCGCGCCGCGCCGATTTTCCCGGAATACACCGTCTCGTGGATTGAGAAAGAGATCGACGATCTGGCAGACCGCCCGGGCGCGGGCTTTGCGGTAAGCGAAGAGAACAAACGCGTGCTGCATGAAATCTGCCCATGGTGGCGCGGGCAGACGGTACAGGATCGCTGCTACGGCATGTTCACCGACGAGCAGAAAGGCCTGCTGGAAACCGGCATTATCAAGGCAGAAGGCAACATGACGTCAGGTGATGCACACCTGGCCGTTAACTTCCCGCTGGTGCTGGAGAAAGGTCTCGACGGCCTGCGCGCCAAAGTGGCCGAACGCCGCTCGCGCATCAACCTGACGGTGCTGGAAGACCTGCACGGCGATCAGTTCCTGAAGGCGATTGATATCGTGCTGGAAGCGGTAAGCCTGCACATCAAACGCTTCGCCGATCTGGCGCGCGAGATGGCCTCTACCGAGACCCGCGAAAGCCGCCGCGACGAGCTGCTGGCGATGGCAGAAAACTGTGACGTGATTGCTCACGAGCCGCCAAAAACCTTCTGGCAGGCGCTGCAGCTGTGCTACTTCATTCAGCTGATCCTGCAGATCGAGTCCAACGGCCACTCCGTCTCCTTCGCGCGTATGGATCAGTATCTCTATCCGTACTACCGTCGCGACGTGGAGCTGAACCAGAGTCTTGACCGCGAGCACGCGATCGAACTGCTCCACAGCTGTTGGCTGAAATTGCTCGAAGTGAACAAGATCCGCTCCGGCTCGCACTCTAAAGCCTCTGCCGGCAGCCCGCTTTACCAGAACGTGACCATCGGCGGCCAGAAGCTGGTGAACGGCGAGCCAATGGATGCCGTGAACCCGCTCTCCTATGCCATTCTGGAATCCTGCGGTCGTCTGCGCTCCACCCAGCCGAACCTAAGCGTGCGTTACCACGCGGGCATGAGCAACGACTTCCTCGACGCCTGCGTGCAGGTGATCCGCTGCGGCTTCGGCATGCCCGCGTTCAACAACGATGAAATCGTGATCCCGGAATTCATCAAGCTCGGCGTTGAACGAGACGATGCTTACGACTATGCGGCAATCGGCTGTATCGAAACAGCGGTGGGCGGCAAGTGGGGTTATCGCTGCACCGGCATGAGTTTCATTAACTTTGCTCGCGTGATGCTCGCCGCGCTGGAAGGCGGTCGCGATGCCACCAGCGGCAAAGTCTTCCTGCCGCAGGAGAAAGCGCTCTCTGCCGGTAATTTCGATAACTTCGACGAAGTGATGGCGGCATGGGATAGCCAGATCCGCTACTACACCCGTAAATCTATTGAGATTGAGTATGTGGTGGATACGATGCTGGAAGAAAATGTTCACGACATTCTCTGCTCGGCGCTGGTGGACGACTGCATCGAGCGCGCGAAAAGCATCAAGCAGGGCGGTGCGAAGTATGACTGGGTTTCCGGCCTGCAGGTGGGGATCGCCAACCTCGGCAACAGCCTGGCGGCGGTGAAGAAGCTGGTCTTCGAGCAAGGAACAATTGGTCAGCAGCAGCTTGCCGCTGCCCTGGCAGATGATTTCGACGGGCTGACCCACGAGCAGCTGCGCCAGCGCCTGATCAACGGCGCGCCGAAGTACGGCAACGACGACGACAGCGTGGATATGCTGCTTACCCGCGCATACGAAACCTATATCGAAGAGCTGAAGCAGTACCACAACCCGCGCTATGGTCGCGGCCCGATTGGCGGTAACTACTACGCGGGTACCTCGTCCATCTCCGCAAACGTGCCGTTTGGTGCAGCAACGATGGCGACCCCGGACGGACGTAAGGCGCACACCCCGCTGGCAGAAGGGGCAAGCCCGGCCTCCGGTACGGACCACCTTGGCCCGACGGCGGTGATCGGCTCCGTGGGTAAACTGCCGACGGAAGCGATTCTCGGTGGTGTACTGTTAAACCAGAAGCTGAACCCGTCGACGCTGGAAAACGACAGCGATCGCCAGAAGCTAATGGTGCTACTGCGCACCTTCTTTGAGGTGCATAAAGGCTGGCACATTCAGTACAACATCGTCTCGCGTGAAACGCTGCTGGAAGCGAAGAAACATCCTGACCAGTATCGTGACCTGGTCGTGCGCGTGGCAGGCTACTCGGCGTTCTTCACCGCCCTGTCGCCGGATGCGCAGGACGATATTATTGCGCGTACTGAACATACGCTGTAACGGTGCATCCTCTAAGGGGAAATGCGCAGGCTGATGCCCTCACCCCGCCCCTCTCCCACGGGGAGAGGGAGAAAACACTAAAAACGGCAACCCTGGTTGCCGTTTTGCTTTTACTTTCGAATGAAATTAAATTTGTGCTCTCCGTCACCTTGTTATTAGAATGTTTCAAACGCAGTGATCCAGGAGCGCAATGTATGACCGTAAAAGTTATCGTCACCGATATGGACGGAACTTTCCTTAATGATGCCAAGCAGTACGATCGTGACCGCTTCCAGGCGCAGTTTGAACAGCTTAAAGCCCGAGATATTGAATTCGTTGTCGCCAGCGGTAACCAGTATTACCAGCTCATCTCCTTCTTTCCGGAGCTGAAGGATCAGATATCCTTCGTGGCCGAAAACGGTGCACTGGTGTTCGACCACGGCGAGCAGATTTTCCACGGCGAGCTGACGCTTCATGAATCGCAAATCGTGATTGGCGAACTGCTGAAAGACAAAGGGCTGAACTTTGTGGCCTGCGGGCTGGAGAGTGCTTACGTTAGCGACAAAGCCCCGGACTCGTTCGTGGCGCTAATGTCAAAGCACTATCACCGTTTAAAACGCATCAGTGACTACCACGAAATCGACGACGTGCTGTTTAAGTTCTCCCTGAACCTGCCGGACAGCGATATCCCGAATCTTATCGACAAACTGCATGTGTCGCTGGATGGCATTATGAAGCCCGTCACCAGCGGCTTTGGTTTTGTCGATTTGATTATCCCCGGCCTGCACAAGGCCAACGGCATCAGCCGTCTGCTGAAGCGCTGGAAGATCTCCCCTCAGGAGTGCGTGGCTATTGGCGACAGCGGCAACGATGCCGAGATGCTGAAGCTGGTGAAATATTCCTTTGCAATGGGCAACGCGGCAGAAAGCATCAAAGAGATCAGCCGCTACAGCACCGACGATAACAATCATCAGGGTGCGCTGAATGTCATTCAGGCAGTGCTCGACGACCATTCTCCTTTCGACGCGTAATCCTCTCCTTGCCGGGGCTTTGCTCCGGCTTTTCCCTTCTTTTCCATCCTGTGGCACACGTCAAGTTTTTAAACTTGCATTAACTTATTTTTAACTTAAAGTATCACTTGTAGATATTTTTACTTTCGAATGAAAGATGTGAGGCGGTTATGACGTTTACCAGTGAAATTTTGCCAGCAGATCACAAAGCAGCAATTCGCCAGATGAAGCGTGAATTACGCGCCCAGATTGGCGACGTTCAGGCAGTATTCAACAAGCTCAGCGATAAAATCGCCACCCGCGTGGCGGAAATCAACGCGCTGAAGAACAAAGGCGAAACCGTCTGGCCGGTGATCCCATTTGCCGATGTAAAAAACGGCACGATTGGTGCGGAACAGCGTGAAGCCGTTAAACGTCGTGGCTGTGCGGTCATCAAGAATCACTTCCCGCGCGAGCAGGCGCTGGCGTGGGATCAGTCGATGCTCGACTACCTCGATTTGAACAAGTTTGACGAGGTATATAAAGGACCAGGCGATAACTTCTTCGGCACCTTGACGGCCTCTCGCCCGGAAATTTACCCGATCTACTGGTCGCAGGCACAAATGCAGGCGCGCCAGAGCGAAGAGATGGCGCAGGTGCAGTCGTTCCTGAACCGTTTATGGACATTCGAGAGCAACGGCAAACAGTGGTTCGACCCGGACGTGAGTGTGATTTACCCGGACCGCATCCGCCGCCGCCCGCCGGGAACCACCTCGAAAGGACTGGGCGCGCATACTGACTCCGGCGCGCTGGAGCGCTGGCTGCTTCCGGCCTATCAGCAGGTCTTTGCCCGCGTGTTTGACGGCAACGTCGATAAATACGATCCGTGGAACGCCGCGCACCGTACCGAAGTGGAAGAGTACACCGTCGATAACACCACCAAATGTTCGGTGTTCCGTACCTTCCAGGGCTGGACGGCGCTGTCGGACATGATCCCGGGTCAGGGGTTGCTGCACGTGGTGCCGATCCCGGAAGCGATGGCTTATATTCTGCTGCGTCCTCTGCTGGATGACGTGCCGGAAGATGAGCTGTGCAGCGTGGCTCCGGGGCGCGTGCTGCCGGTTTCCGAGAAGTGGCACCCGCTGCTGATCGAGGCGCTGACCAGCATCCCGGCACTCGAAGCGGGCGATTCCGTATGGTGGCACTGCGATGTTATCCACTCCGTCGCACCGGTGGAAAACCAGCAGGGCTGGGGCAACGTGATGTACATTCCTGCCGCACCGATGTGCGAGAAAAACCTCGCCTATGCGAAGAAGGTCAAGGAAGCGCTGGAAACCGGCGCGTCACCGGGCGATTTCCCGCGTGAAGATTATGAAAAAAGCTGGCAGGACCGCTTTACCGTGAACGATCTCAACATCCACGGCAAGCGTGCGCTGGGCATGGTTTAACTGTCGTATAGCCCTTCCCGCTCAACGGCGGTGCGTCGTTTCCCCTGACGTATCCGCCGTACCGATTCCCGCACGGTCAGCGTGCCGTTAAGCAGCAATGTTCCTACAGGCGCGTCCGGTCGCATCAGCCGCTGCTGAAGCATATGTACTGCTTCCGTTCCCAGTTCATCACGCGGAACATGCACGGCCGTCAGAGGCACATCCTGAATCGCCGCCAGATTAAACCCGTCGATACTCATCACCGACACGTCCTGCGGCACGCGCAAGCCGTGGTTTTGCAGCGCGCTGATGGTGCCCGCCGCCATAAAGTCGCCCCCCACCAAAAACGCGGTAGGTAAATCCTTCCCCTGCATGTCGTCGAGCCAGCTGCTGACCAGCTGTTCCGTTTCGCGGGCGCTGAAGCTGGGCACCACCAGCAGGTCATGTTTATCGCTGAACTTCAGGTTATGGGACAGCCACGCATCGCGGATCCCTGACAGGCGCTGCTCCATGGTGTAGCGTCGCAGACACAGCACGTTCATCACCTCACGGTGTCCCATCTCGAACAGATATTCCGCCGCCCGCTCGCCAATGGCGCGATGATCCGGCGCGACGGCAGGCAGGCGCATATGGCGGTCACGACAGTTAATCAGCATACAGGGTTTACCTACATCCACCGCCAGATCGTGGATATGCGGATCGTCAATGCCGAGCAGAATGGCTGCCTGGGTATCCGGTTCGTTCATCCGTGCCAGAAAAAGCTGCGCGTCGCTGTCGTTCTCTTCCAGCGCGCAGTAGCGTAACCGCACTTCGTGGGATGCCAGCCCTTTACCTACACTCTGGATCACACGGTAGTAAAAGATGTCGGACCGCTCGTCAAAAGCCCTCTGGGGGGCAAAAACCACCAGGCTGTTAAGCAGCAGACGCCCTGCCGCCATGCCGTCCATTACCCCCAGCTCGCGCGCGCACGCCAGCACCTTTGTACGCGCTTTTTCGCTGGTATTCGCTTTTCCCGCCAGCACACGCGATACGGTGCTGATTGAGAGCTGCGTTCGGGCGGCGATTTCGGTGATTTTTAGCCTTTTGTCCATTTTGTGATCTGGCTCCATTTGCGAAATGAAAAAATTTTCATAGCGTATCTATCCGGCAGTAACTGACATAAAAGCCATCATGCCAGAGGGTTCAGGTCAGTTATGAGAAATTTTGCACAAAATCCACTATTGCCCACTCATTTTCTCCCTTAAGGTGAACTTGTCACACAACTTCCATACTAGTTGTATACCAATTAAGGCACTATAACCGGATAGAAATCAAAGCCATAAAAAACTGTGTGACACCTGAACCTCCGTCCCCTTACCGTCCGTCTTGTGGAGAGTAAAATGAGTCAGGACATCAATAACACTGTTGCGGCAAGCAAAACCCGTCGCGTCATCAAGAACCTGCGCTGGTACGTGCTGGTGCTGTTCTTACTTGGCGTCACCGTTAACTACATCACCCGAAACTCATTAGGGATCCTCGCCCCGGAACTGAAAGAGAGCCTCGGGATCACCACCGAGCAATACTCCTGGATCGTGGGAGCATTCCAGATCGCCTACACCATTTTCCAGCCTCTGTGCGGCTGGTTGATTGACGTCATCGGCCTGAAGATTGGCTTTATGGTCTGCGCCGGGATCTGGGCGCTGATGTGTATTTTCCATGCAGGTGCCGGAAGCTGGCTGCACCTGGCTATTCTGCGCTTCTTTATGGGTGCTTCTGAAGCCGCAGCTACCCCGGCGAACGCCAAAACCATCGGTGAATGGTTCCCGAAATCAGAGCGACCTGTTGCCGCCGGCTGGGCGGGTGTGGGCTTCTCCATCGGCGCGATGCTGGCCCCGCCTATTATCTACTTCGCGCACGCGTCGTTTGGCTGGCAGGGCGCGTTTATGTTCACCGGCGTGCTGGCGCTGCTGTGGGTGATCCTGTGGTGGGCGTTCTACCATAACCCGGAGCAGCACCCGAACCTCAGTAAGGACGAGCTGGCGTTTATCAAGCAGGATAACGAACCGCCTGCGGTGAAACTGCCCTTCCTGACCGCGCTGAAAACCGTCTCGAAGAACAAACGTTTCTACGGCATCGCCATTCCGGCCTTTATGGCGGAACCCGCCTGGGCGGTACTGAGCTTCTGGGTGCCGCTGTACCTCGCCAAAGAGCACGGCATGGATCTGAAGCAGATTGCGATGTTTGCCTGGCTGCCGTTCCTCGCCGCGGATCTCGGTAGCGTGGCGAGCGGCTACCTGACGCGTCTGTATACCCGACTGTTCGGCTGCTCCCGCGTTAACTCGGTGGTCGCAAGCTCCGTGACGGGCGCGTTCCTGATGATCTCTCTGGGCATCGTGGCCATTACCCGCGACCCGTATATCACCATCGTGCTGATCTCCATCGGCGGCTTCGGGCACCAGATTATCTCCTGCATGCTCAGCGCCCTGGTCGTTGAGTCGTTCGACAAAGGCCAGATGGCGACCGTCAACGGCATGCGCGGCTCGGCGGCGTGGATCGCCAGCTTCCTGTTCTCGCTGTTAATCGGTGTAACCGCCGACAAAATCGGCTTTAACCCGCTCTTTATTGCCATGGGCTTCTTTGACCTGATTGGCGCTGTCTTCCTGGTAGCATTTATTGCTGAACGTCGCGCCAAGCGCGCCTGATAGTGGATGTAGTGATTATGAAAACCCTGAAAAACTGGACCATTGATACGCAGTCGGCAAACAATCTGGAACTGCTGGTCGATAACCAGCACCGCTTGTGCCTGTATGTGCTGGAAGAGAATCTGTTCCGTGTACTGATCAAACGCAAAGGCGAACTGGCGCTGGACCGTACCTGGAGCATTGCCCCGGAGCATGACGTGCCGTGGGAAGGTCGCCGTCGCGATGATTTAAGCGGTTTCACTTGTCCTGTCTGGACGCTGACGCAGCAGGATGAGACGTTAACCGTGGCAACCGAACAGCTGCGCGTGACCGTACACCAGCCGCTGTGGCTCGAATGGCACTACCGTAACGATGCAGGTGAATGGCAACCGCTGGTGAATGACCGTCCGACCAGCGCTTACCTGCTGAACGCCCACGGCGACGGCGTGGCGCACTACCTGAGCCGTCGTAAGGACGAGCGTTTCTACGGCCTGGGCGAAAAAGCCGGTGATTTACAGCGCAACGGCAAGCGCTACGAGATGCGCAACCTCGACGCAATGGGTTATAACGCAGCCAGCACCGACCCGCTGTACAAGCATATTCCCTTCACTATCGCCCGTCGCGATGACGTGAGTTACGGCCTGTTCTACGACAACCTGAGCAGCTGCTGGCTGGATCTGGGTAACGAAATCGACAACTACCACACCGCCTATCGTCGCTGGCAGGCGGAAGCGGGTGATATTGATTACTACATCTTCACCGGTAAACGCGTTCTGGACGTTACCAAAGCGTTTGTACGCCTGACCGGGAAAACGCTGTTCGGGCCAAAATGGAGCCTCGGGTACAGCGGCTCGACCATGCACTACACCGACGCGCCGGACGCGCAAAACCAGCTGATGAACTTCATTCGCCTGTGTGAAGAGCACGCCATTCCATGCGACTCGTTCCAGCTCTCGTCGGGCTATACCTCGATCAACGGCAAACGTTACGTCTTTAACTGGAACTACGACAAGGTGCCCCAGCCGAAGGTGATGAGCCAGGCATTCCACGACGCGGGGCTGAAACTTGCCGCGAACATCAAGCCGTGCTTGCTGCAGGATCATCCGCGCTATAACGAAGTGGCAGAAAGCGGCCTGTTCATTCGTGATTCAGAAACCGATGCACCTGAACGTTCCAGCTTCTGGGATGACGAAGGCTCGCACCTCGATTTTACCAACCCGCAGACGGTGCAATGGTGGCAGGAAGGCGTGACCACGCAACTGCTGGAAATGGGCATCGACTCCACCTGGAACGACAATAACGAGTATGAGGTATGGGATGGTGAAGCCCGCTGTTATGGTTTCGGTAAAGAGATCGCCATCAAGCATATTCGCCCGGTGATGCCGCTTTTGATGATGCGCGCCTCGCTGGAAGCGCAGCAGCGTTTCGCGCCGGAAAAACGTCCGTATCTGATCTCCCGCTCCGGCTGCGCCGGGATGCAGCGCTACGTTCAGACCTGGAGCGGCGACAACCGCACCAACTGGGACACCCTGCGCTATAACATCCGCATGGGGCTTGGCATGAGCCTGTCCGGGCTGTTCAACGTCGGTCACGACGTGGGCGGTTTCTCCGGCGACAAGCCGGACGCCGAGCTGTTCGTGCGCTGGGTGCAGAACGGCGTGATGCATCCGCGCTTTACCATTCACTCGTGGAATGACGATCACACGGTGAACGAGCCGTGGATGTACCCTGGCGTCACGCCAGCCATTCGTAGCGCCATTGAGCTGCGCTATCGTCTGCTGCCGTATCTCTACACCCTGCTCTGGCAGGCGCACGCTGACGACGAGCCGATGCTGCGCCCGACGTTCCTCGACCACGAACACGATGCGCAAACCTTCGAAGAGTGCGATGAGTTCCTGCTGGGCCGCGACCTGCTGGTGGCCAGCGTGGTCGAAGCCGGTCAACGCGAGCGCCGTGTCTGGCTGCCGGATAACGACACCGGCTGGTATGATTTTTACACCCACGCGTGGTTTGCTGGCGGCCAGTCGATCGTCCTCGACGCGCCGCTGGAAAAACTGCCGATGCTGGTGCGCGCCGGTGCCGGTCTGCCGCTCAGCGAACGCATTACCCACGTGTTCGCTGAAAAAGACGATACCCGCGAGCTGAAGCTGTTCCCGGTGAAGGGCGTCGGGACCACCTCGGGCATGCTGTTTGAAGACGATGGTGAAAGCTGGGGCTACCAGAACGGCAATGCGCTGTGGGTGGAGTGGGAAATGGTGTGCGATGGCGCAACCATCAACCTGAAGGTCAACGCGCGCGGGGATTATCGTCCGGCGTGGAAAGCGCTGAAGGTGTCGCTGCCTGTAGGGGAAAAACGTACGCTGCTGGTGAACGGGGTTGAAGGGGGTGAGTGGGTGCTTTGAGCATTGCCGGGTGGCGGCTTCGCCTTACCCGGCCTACAAACTGACTCGTAGGCCCGGTAAGCGTAGCGCCACCGGGCTTTTTTTAGTTCTCGATACCTTTACTGCGCAGGTAATCTTCGTAGTTACCGGTGAAGTCCACCACGCGTTCTGGCGTAATTTCGATCACGCGGGTCGCCAGCGAGCTGACGAATTCACGGTCGTGAGAGACGAAGATCAGAGTACCCTGGTACATCTCCAGCGCCATGTTCAGCGATTCAATCGATTCCATATCCAGGTGGTTAGTCGGTTCGTCCATCACCAGGATATTTGGTTTTTCCATCATCAGCTTGCCGAACAGCATACGGCCCTTCTCACCACCGGAGAGCACTTTAGCTGGCTTTTTGATGTCGTCCTGGCTGAACAGCAGACGCCCCAGAATACTGCGTACCGCCTGCTCGTCGTCGCCTTCCTGCTTCCACTGGCTCATCCAGTCAAAGACGGTCAGGTCGTTTTCGAACTCGTATTCGTGATCCTGTGCATAGTAACCAATCTGGGCGTTTTCAGACCATTTAACCGTACCGTTATCCGGCTGCAGTTCGCCGACCAGGGTTTTGAGCATGGTGGATTTACCCACACCGTTAGCACCCAGAATGGCAATTTTCTCACCCACTTCCAGCAGTAAATTGAAGTTTTTGAACAGCGGACCTTCATCGAAACCTTTAGTAAGGGCTTCCACTTCCAGCGCGTTACGGAACAGTTTCTTATCCTGCTCGAAACGAATGAACGGGTTCTGACGGCTGGACGCTTTGACTTCTTCCAGCTTGATTTTATCGATCTGGCGCGCACGCGAGGTCGCCTGACGGGATTTAGAGGCGTTAGCGCTAAAGCGGCTGACGAAGGACTGCAGGTCAGCAATTTGCGCTTTCTTCTTGGCGTTATCGGCCAGCAGACGTTCACGCGCCTGGGTTGCAGCCGTCATGTACTCATCGTAGTTGCCTGGATAAACGCGCAGCTCACCGTAATCCAGATCCGCCATGTGCGTACACACCATATTCAGGAAGTGACGGTCGTGCGAAATGATGATCATGGTGCTGTCGCGATCGTTCAGCGTCTGCTCCAGCCAGCGAATGGTATCGATGTCCAGGTTGTTCGTCGGTTCATCGAGCAACAGGATGTCCGGGTTGGAGAACAGCGCCTGAGCCAGCAGCACACGCAGTTTCCAGCCAGGCGCGACTTCGCTCATCGGGCCGTAGTGTTGTTCTACCGGAATGCCAACGCCCAACAGCAGTTCACCTGCACGCGCTTCCGCAGAATAACCGTCCATCTCACCGTATTGCGTTTCCAGTTCGGCCACTTTATAGCCGTCTTCTTCACTCATCTCGGCCAGCGCGTAAATACGGTCGCGCTCTTGTTTTACTTCCCACAGCTCCGCGTGTCCCATGATCACCGTGTCGAGCACGGTGAATTCTTCGAAGGCGAACTGATCCTGACGCAGCTTACCGATACGCTCGTTGGGATCGAGCGATACGTTGCCGAGCGTCGGCTCCAGGTCACCGCCGAGGATCTTCATAAAGGTGGATTTACCGCTACCGTTGGCACCAATCAGGCCGTAACGGTTGCCGCCGCCAAATTTGACGGAAATGTTTTCGAACAGCGGCTTACTGCCAAACTGCATAGTGACGTTGCTGGTAACTAACACGGAGAGATTCCTGCGAAAAGTGTGATAAACACGGCATTATGCCACAATTCCGAATTGAGATCCCGCGTTGCCGCAATCCACTAAACTTTAACAAAATCGAAAAAAGTGTGATTTCGTACACATCTGAATTCCCTGTTAGCGGGAATGCACATATAATGCGCTCCCATCACAGATTCAGACTTATCAACTCATCGCCAGAATGGCTTAGATACCTCGCACAACATGAACATGAAATTAACAACGCTTTTTGCGGCGGCGTTAGCCGTAGTAGGTTTTTGTAAGACCGCGTCTGCGGTGACGTATCCCCTGCCAACAGACGGTAGCCGTCTGGTAGGCCAGAACCAGGTGGTGACGGTACCAGAAGGTAACTCTCAGCCACTGGAGTATTTCGCTGCACAGTACCAGCTGGGCCTGTCTAACATGCTGGAAGCGAACCCGGGCGTTGACCCTTATCTGCCGAAAGCGGGTACCGTGCTGAATATTCCACAGCAGCTGATCCTGCCGGATACCGTTCACGAAGGTATCGTCATTAACAGCGCGGAAATGCGTTTGTATTACTACCCGAAAGGCACCAACACCGTTATTGTGCTGCCAATCGGTATCGGCCAGTTGGGCAAAGACACGCCAATGAACTGGACCACCAAAGTTGAGCGTAAGAAAGCAGGCCCAACCTGGACGCCGACGGCCAAAATGCACGCGGAATACATCGCTGCGGGCGAACCGCTGCCAGCCGTTGTACCGGCAGGCCCGGATAACCCGATGGGTCTGTACGCGCTGTACATTGGCCGTCTATATGCGATCCACGGTACCAACGCTAACTTCGGTATTGGCCTGCGCGTCAGCCACGGCTGTGTGCGCCTGCGTAACGAAGACATCAAATTCTTGTTCGAAAACGTACCTGTCGGCACGCGCGTGCAGTTCATCAACGAACCGGTGAAAGCCACGTCTGAGCCTGATGGCAGCCGTTATATTGAAGTGCACAACCCGCTGTCCACCAGCGAAGATCAGATCAACAACAACGAAATCGTACCGGTTACGCTGAACAGCGCAGTGCAGTCAGTAACCTCTCAACCGGACGTAGAGACGACGATTGTTGACCAGGCCGTGCAGAACCGCTCCGGTATGCCGGTGCGTTTGAACTAATCAACCTGCTCCACATAAGTCTCTTAAAAAGACCCCGAATTATCGGGGTCTTTTTGCTTTCCGAAACCGAACACTCTCATTCTGTCTGAATAGCAATTTTGCCATAAGTCCCATTCTTGCCATTTTCTGCTAACCCGGCGGGGTTACATCCGCCCCTCTAAGTGTTATGATGCGCGTACTTGTAAAATCAGTTTAATCTGTATTTATCAGGTTTTTTTTATTTCTGGAGCCCGCTCAGTTTGATGATCAGTATTAATTTAACAACAACAAAATCGCGCCTTTATCTCTGTTCGCAAACAGTGTGGTCACTGGCGAACCAGAGTAAAAAGGTCGATCAAATTGTTGTGTGGGTCTCCAGTACACCTTATCTCAGTGACGAAGGCATCACTGAAGAGCCTGAATGGGCGCAGAAAATTCGCCAGACGGGCACCAATCTGGTCTTTAAATGGGTTAAAAATACCGGACCATATCGGAAATTGTTTCCGGCGCTACAAGCAGCAACGGAAGACGATATTCTGATTTATGCTGACGATGACGCTATCTACAACGAAATTTGGGCGGAAACATTGCTGGATGATTTTTACCGCCACAATCAGGAATTTGTGGTGGCTGCGCGTGTGCGAGAAACGGTAAAAAAGAAGAAAGATCTTCTTGATACCTATCGTAATTTCCCGCTTATCACGGTCCCAAAAGTCGTTGAACAGAACTATATCATCACAGGTCTCGGTGGCGTTGTACTCAAGAAGAGAATGATCCCGGAATATTTCCATTATAACGAGGACTTCATTAAGGTTTGTCCTCGAGCGGATGATATTTGGATCAGCAAACTGATTCAGCTAACCAAAACACCTGTCTATGTTTCTGCGCAAAGCATTCGTTTTGTTCATGAGATAATCCATGACTACGGATTATCACGTGACAATACCAGCAAAATAAAACGTTCCTGGCTTCAAAAAGTCCGTTTTACATTTAAGCCAGGTCAAATCCAGCATCTGTGCCAGAACGATCTTTATATACAAGACACCGACAGCTATTTCGAATCGTGCGCCTGACAGAGTAGCTAGCCGTTATTGACGATCACAATCCCGCCGTGATCGTAACGATAGTGACAGTGGGCATACTCCAGTGGTGTGCCATCTTCCAGATAAATAACCTGCTCCACTTCCAGTACGGGATCGGTCTGCTCGCAGACAAGATGTTGTCTGTCCAGCGTATTGGGTTTTAACGCCCGTACAATCCGGTACGACCCCATAATTTTCAGCCCCAGCGTCTCCTGGACGTACTGAAATACCGAGCCCTCAAGATGGCTTTTCGTCAGTCCGGGGACCAGGTTCATTGGCATCACCGTTGAATCCAGCGACATGGGTTCACCGTTGAGCAAACGTAAACGAATAAAGTCATAGACAGGCGCATCAGCGTTAATCATCAGCGATGCCTGCTCTTTCTCGTTCGGGAAACGTAGCTCAAAGTGAACCACCTGGCTGGTCACCGTTCCCAAATGTTCCCACGTTTTAGTCGCCCCAAAGTAATCACTGCCGGAGAGATCCCACTGTGAAAGCTGGAGGAAATTTTTGCGGATGAATGTCCCCTGCCCCTGGCGGGTATAAACCAGTCCTTCCACAATCAGCTGCCGCATTGCCTGCTGGATGGTCATCCGGCTGGAGTTGAACTCCGCCGCCAGCGCAAACTGATCCGGCAGCGGTTCATTGGCGGCATACTGCTGACTGATAATGCGTTTCTTAATTTCCCGCGCTATGGTGATGTACTTCGCCGCCATCGTCCTTCCTTTCTGCTAGTTTTCTATCCCGCTGTTTTTCAACGCCACTCTCTCGGCAATTTTGAGGAAAGGCAGGTAGAAGAATACACCAAAAACAATGATTGCCAACTGCACCACCACCGCTCGCCAGTCTCCTGCTGTCGCCAGCCAGGCACTCAGGATGGGTGGCGTTGTCCAGGGAATCATCACTACACAACGCGACATTAATCCCAGCGTGGTACAGAGCCAGGCAAAGTAGATGCCAATGGCAGGCAAAAGTACAAAGGGGATCATCAACGGCAGGTTAAACACTATCGGCAAGCCAAAAATGACCGGCTCGTTGATGTTAAACAGGCCTGGCGCCAGCGACAGGCGCGCCACCTGTTTCGCCGATTTTTGGCGTGAGAAGATAAAAATAGCTATCAACAGGGAAATGGTGCTGCCCGTGCCACCCACCATGCCAAACGTCGGCACGAAGATGTTATTGATGATGTGTGGGATTGGCTGACCGTTAGCAAAGGCCAGCATGTTCTCATTGGTGTTGATCAGCAGGAACGGCTCCAGCACCACGCTATTGACCACCGACTGATGAATACCGAGCGTAAACAGGAAATTACCAAAACTGTAGATAAAGATCGTGCCCGGCAGACTGGTGTTGATGAGTCGAAGTGGCTGCTGAATAAAGGTCGTGATCAGGTGGATCAAATCCGTATGCAGCACGCTTGCCAGCAGAGCCGCCAGTACCGCAAACAGAGAGAGCGTGAGAATAGTTGGGATCAGCGCGGTAAACGATTTACTCACCGCAGGTGGCACATTCTCTCCGAGCGAAATATGCAGTGCTTTCAGGCGCGAAATAGCAATAAACAACTCCGTTGAAAGCAAACCAATCAACACCCCGGCGAAAATCCCGGTGGAGCCGATATTGGCAAACGTCAGCACCTGGGTGACGTTCACCGTGGTATCGCTGCCGACGGGCGTGAGCTGTAAGCGCATCGGCATCATGATGATAAAACTGCTGACGGCGATAACCACTGCCGAGACCGGATTGTCGAAATCTTTGTTGCGCGCCAGCGACCAGGCAATCATTGGAGCCAATAGCAGCGCAGCGATATTCAGCGTGCCGTTGATTATCGCCTCCCCCCACAGCTTACATTGTGCCAGCGTGTCGCCTTCAAAGATCCACGGAAAGACCACGTTATTCACCAGCACCGCCAGACCCGCGAGGATGAAGATCGGCATTACCGTGGCGAAAGCATCGCGCAGGGAACGCAGGTGCACCTGGTTTGCCAGACGCGCCGAGAACTCTACAAATTTATCGACAAAGGACTGCATATGCGGTGTTATTTTTGTTTCAGACATAGCGGATATTTCCCATCAATCAGTCACAAAAACGGCCCGGCAGCGTACAACTTACATCTCGCGTCCGTTGGTATGAATAACCTGTTTTAACCACGCGTAACTTTTCTTCGGCACACGTTTCAGGTCTTTCAGGTCATGGTTTTCACGGTTGACGTAAACCACACCGTAGCGTTTACGCATGTCTCCCTGAGAGCTGAGAATGTCGATGAGGCCCCAGCCGAGATAGCCGATCACCTCCGCCCCGTCCTCGAACATCGCCTCCTTCATGGCCTCAATATGCGCCCGGTGGTAGTCGATACGGTAGGTGTCATCAATCGGGTTCACGCCGTCCCAGGACTCAATCACCCCAATGCCGTTCTCGATCGGGAACACTGGCAGGCGCCAGTCGTTGGCGTAGCGGGTGATGATGGTGCGGAAACCCAGCGGATCGATCTGCCAGTTCCACTCGGTGGCCTTCAGGTACGGGTTGTTTTTCTCGCCGTGCAGCAGGTAATAGTTCACCGGTGTGCCTTCGGGGATTGCATCACTGTCCAGGGTTTTGCTGGCGTAATAGCTGAACGCCATGAAGTCGTTTTTAGTGCGCGCCAGAAGCTGGAGATCGTCGGCACGGTAGATGTCACTAAAGCCTTCCTGCTCCACCACTGCCAACACCGCCGGGCTGTAGCCCTGACCGGCAAACACTCGCAGCAGGTTTTGGTTGAGGAATTCATCGTATTGTTGTGCACAGAATATATCGCGCGGTTTGCAGGTGGCCGGATAGATCAGCTGATGCGCCAGCATGCCGCCCATCAATTTCCCCGGTTTGGTCTGGTGCAGATACTCAGTCAACGCCATGTGCGCCACCATTGTATGATGCTGTAGTTCGTAAAGCTCGCGTAGGGTTTTCTCCCCTTTCATGTAGCCGGATATCCGGAAGGCTTCCGGCATATGGAAGATGTTCTGCTCGTTGAAGGTCAGCCAGTACTTCACGCGATCGCCGAAGCAGTCGATCATCTTTTTGCCATAGCGAATAAAGGCATCCATCACATGGCGATCGTTAAAACCGTTGTACTCCTGCGCCAGCGCCAGCGGCATATCGAAGTGGTAGAGACAAATCATCGGCTCAATACCACGGGCAATCAGATCGTCAATAAAGCGGTCATAAAAGGCGATACCTTCGTCATTAAAGTCACCATCACCCTGCGGGCAGACGCGGCTCCAGGCGATCTGAAAGCGATAGCAATTCATGCCCAGATCCTGCATCAGATCGAAATCTTCCCGATAACGGTGGTAAGAGTCCGTTGCGACTTTCCAGTCAGAGACGTTTTCTCCGGCCTCACGAATGTCATATACCGACATCCCCTTCCCGCCCTCGTTCCATGCGCCTTCCGTCTGCATGCTCGATACCGAGTTACCCCATAAAAAGTTGGCTGGCAGTAATTGATTCATCGTCCCCTCTCTTATGACTAGTCATTTAAAATTTCATGACTAGTCATATAGGCGAAGATGAAAAATCAATCAAAGAGGAGGATCGTTTTTTGTGAGCAATGCAGAAAAAAAAACCGGTGAGCAAACTGTCACCGGGATAAGAGAGGTTATTGTTGCATTAACTGATTGCGGCGATATTCTCCCTGCCGCTCCAGCATCCAGCCAGGATATTCGCGTGGCAACGCGCTTACGGCATCGAGCTGTTTTAGCTCTGGTTCGCTCAGGCTGATCCCGGTCGCGGCAATATTATCGTCCAGTTGCTCAACACGTTTGGCACCAATTATCACGCTGGTCACGGCTTTTTGATGCAGCAGCCACGCCAGCGCGATTTGCGCGACGGAGACGCCCTTGCTTTCGGCGATAGTGCGCATCACGTCCACGCAGTCGAAGGCGCGCTCTTTATTCACCGGCGGGAAGTCGAACTCCAGACGACGGCCACCCGCTTCGCTCTGCCCGTCGCGGCCATATTTTCCGCTCAGCAGGCCGCCAGCCAGCGGGCTCCAGACCATCAGCCCGACCCCTTCGCTCTGCATCATCGGTACCAGCTCACGTTCAAGATCGCGTCCGGCAATGGTGTAATACGCCTGCAGTGACGCGAAACGCGCCAGCCCAAGACGTTCAGACATACCGAGCGCTTTGGTAATTTGCCACGCCGCCCAGTTCGAGACGCCGATATAACGTACATGACCTTGCTGCACCAGATTATCCAGCGCATAGAGCGTCTCTTCGATGGGTGTTGCAGGGTCGAAACCGTGTAGCTGATAGAGATCGATATGATCGAGCTGGAGGCGGCGCAGGCTCTCTTTTACGCTGCTGATGATGTGATAGCGGGAACTGCCGCGTGAGTTCACCCCTGCCGTGCCCGTTTCACCGAACACTTTGGTGGCAACCACCACGTTCTCGCGCGGTACTTTCAGGTTTTTCAGCGCCTGACCGGTGATCTCCTCCGAGCGCCCTTCAGAGTAAACGTCCGCGGTGTCGATAAAGTTGATCCCGGCATCCAGCGCGCGGCCCACAAGCTGCTCGGCGTCGCGTTGCTGCAGTTGACCAATTTTGCCCCACATCCCCCCTTCTCCGCCGAAGGTCATGGTGCCGAGACACAGTTCGGAAACAAACAGACCGGTATTGCCCAGTTTTTGATAACGCATACGACACACCTCTCAATGTTCATCCAATGGCGACCAGAGAGTTATACCTCTCTGGTTCTCATTGCGAATGTGTCGTTTCTGTCTATTTCTTGCCCATTTCTCTAAAGCAGTAAAAAGCCTGCCAGTGCCGCCCAAATCAACATTGGGATCGACCAGACATGGAAGCGCCACCAGATACGGCGATCGTTAGCCATACGCAGGGCAATCAGATTGGCCAGTGAACCGGGCAGGAGCCCAAATCCGCCGATGTTAACTGCCCAGGCCAGGAGCGTGTCAGGTGGCACATAGTTGAGCAGCAGGATGGTAGCAGGCACATTACTGATAAACTGAGACAGGCCAATCGCCGTCAGCCACAATCCAGGCTGGGAAAGCGTGCTGACACTGTGAAGAACATTTTGCAGTACCGGAAGCTGGATAAGGAGATGCACATCAATAAACATCGCCATGAAGACCAGCAGCAACGTCCAGTCCACGCTCACCAGAACGCGCCGTGCCAGGACGACAAACCCCGCGGCCACGAGCAGGACGCCCACCAGCTCATATTTCAGCTCCAGCGCGAACAGAAAGACGATATACAGTCCCAGGCAGCTCCAGACCAGACGAGGCTGCCACTGCGGGCCCGTGGTTCCGCTGTGGTATTGCAGTTTTTTATCAGGAAACGCACACCAGCAAACCACCAGTAGCGACAGCATCATCGCCAGCGCCAGTGGGGCCATCTGCCAGGTAAAGGCGGCGAACGACAGACCGGAACGTCCCCAGAGAAGGATATTTTGTGGGTTACCAATGGGGGTCAAAAGAGAACCGGCATTCACGGCCAGCGCTTCAAAGATGATCAACCTGCTTACCGGGATCTCACAAAGCTTTCGCAGCGTGAGCGTGAGGGGCACGATGATAAACAGTGCTACGTCGTTGGTCAAAAAGGTCGACAGCACCGCGGCGGAGAAGACCATAAACAGTGACAACTTACGCTCGGTAGCAAAGCGGCGCACCATTTTGCGTCCCAGTACGTCAAAATAGCCGCTCAGCTCAACACCTTTGGTGAGCATCATTAAACCGCTCAGGGTAATGATGGTTCGCCAGTCAATCGCCGCAGGCCAGGCATGTGGCGCAAAAGGGACAAAGAGACTTAACCCTGCGCCAACAATTAATAAGAGATGAAAGAAACGGTCGCGTGCCAGGGCCTGTAATCCAGGAATGTTCATTCAGCGGAGGAACCATATTTAAGAGTAAATTCACGGAACTTAACCAGCGTCTCTTCGCTAACGTGGTGTTCCATTCCTTCCGCATCCCGGCGGGCGATCTCCGGGCTAACGCCCAGCACCAGTAAAAAGTTCTCAACGAGCTGGTGACGCTCGCGGCTCTCCTGCGCAAGCTTCTCCCCCTCCGGCGTCAGAAAAACACCGCGCCAGGGAATCATTTCAATGAGCCCCACAGAAGCCAGTCGCTTTAACATTTTAGCAACGGTAGGTTGCGAAACCCCCAGTCTGGCAGCCATATCAACCTGACGTGCTTCCCCGACCTCACGGATCAGATCGGAAATCAGCTCCACATAATCATCAATCAGTTCACGCCGGTGCGCTTCACGTACCTGGCGGAACCCTTCAACGTGCTCTTCAACATTCACCAGTTGCGTCGTTTTTCTCATCGTTGGCTTACCTGCGCGACGGTTCATTGTACTTCCTCAGTGGGGTGACGCTTCCAGCGCCCGGTATCGAGAGCGCACATTGTAAACCATCACTCTGTAAGCACAAAAAATTAACGAAATAGCCATAGCTATACAATATAGCCTGTGCTATATCTGTATGTAATGCAGTCACCCTTCACGGATCGAAGGGATCTAAAATCAGGAGGTCTTATGAACGAATTCAAGAGGTGTATGACCGTGTTTACTCACTCCCCCTTCAAAGTGCGCTTAATGCTGTTGAACATGCTGTGCGATATGTTTAACAACAAACCGCAACAGGACGACAAACCTTCTCACTAAGCGGCGTTGCGGTACGCCGCTTCATTTTTCCGTCACAATCCCTCTGTACAATGGCGTTTAGCCGCCTTATTCCCGATCTTTTTTACGGATTTGCAATCCCCTTCGCAAAACATCTGCTTAGCAACTGTTGATATTATTTACTACTCGCACTATCTTCTTGCAGCCCTGCACAATTTGCGGCTCGCTGAAGCGGACCCTCATTCCCTCTCCACGCACTGTCAGGCAGGTTATGACCCTTGACGCCAGGGTGAGCACATGGCGTTTTTATCCATGATAGTGACCTATGAATTTAACCCTGATAGATACCGTTGTTACCCGCAGCCGGGCCTTAAGCCCGTGGACGGGGTTTTACTTTTTGCAGTCATTGCTGATTAACTTTGCGCTTGGCTATCCCTTTAGTCTGCTCTATGCGGTCGCTTTCACCTGCATTTTGCATTTGCTGTGGCGAGCCGCACCGCGCGCGCAAAAAACGGTAATCGGGATCTGTTCCCTGGTCGCTGCGCTCTATTTCCCGTTTGGTCAGGCTTACGGCTCACCAAACTTTAACACCCTGCTGGCGCTGCACTCGACCAACATGGAAGAGTCGACGGAGATCCTGACGATCTTCCCGTGGTACAGCTACGTGGTTGGGCTCTTTATTTTCGCGTTGGGCGTTATCGCCATCCGTCGTCAGTCGGGCGAAAAAAAATCCTGGGGTAAGATCGAAATACTCTGTCTGGTGTTCAGCATTGCCGTGGCGTTTGTTGCCCCCATCCAGAATATTCCCTGGGACGGTAAGCTAAGGCTCATCAATATCGGCTATCCGGTTTTCCGCTTCGTGAAAGACGTCGTTGTAAATAATAAAGAGGTTCTCGACGAGCAGGCCCGCATGGCTGAACTCTCCAATATGAAAGACACCTGGAACGTGTTGGCCGTTAAGCCGAAATATCACACCTATGTGGTGGTGATTGGCGAAAGTGCACGTCGGGATGCCATGGGGGCGTTTGGAGGACACTGGGATAACACGCCGTTTGCCAGTTCGGTTAATGGCACACTGTTTACCGATTATGTCGCGGCCAGCGGTTCAACGCAGAAATCGCTCGGCCTGACGCTCAACCGTGTGGTTGATGGCAAGCCACAATATCAGGATAACTTTGTCACCCTGGCAAACCGCGCGGGTTTTCAGACATGGTGGTTCTCCAATCAGGGGCAAATTGGTGAATACGATACGGCCATTGCCAGTATCGCTAAGCGTGCTGATGAAGTGCAGTTCCTGAAAAGCGGCGACTTTGAAGCCGACAAAAATACGAAAGACGAAGCGCTGCTGAAAATGACGTCTCAGGTCTTTGCCACCCCGCGTACTCAGCCTCAGTTGATTGTCCTGCACCTGATGGGATCGCATCCTCAGGCCTGCGATCGCACTGGAGGGAAGTACGCCGAGTTCGTGCAGTCCAAAGAGACTTCTTGTTATCTCTATACCATGACGCAAACCGACGACTTGCTCAGCAAGCTGTATGAGCAGTTACGCAATACGGGTGACAGCTTCTCGCTGGTCTATTTCTCAGATCACGGGCTGGCCTTTAAAGAACGTGGAAAAGAGGTGCAGTATCTGGCGCACGATGACAAGTTCCAGCAGAACTTCCAGGTACCCTTTATGGTGCTGTCGAGTGACGATAAAACGCATCGCGTCATTAAAGCCCGACGTTCGGCTAATGATTTTCTGCAGTTCTTCTCGCAGTGGACGGGGATCTCTGCTGAGCAGATAAAAACGGGGTACCCCTTTGTCTCAGGTAAGAAGGCCCCCCCAGTTTACGTTACCAACTTCAAGTTACAGAAAGTTGACTACAACCATCTGGGTACGGATATCTTCGATATTAAGAGTAAGTAAGCTGAGCGGTAATGCCCTCATCCTGACCCTCTTCCACAAGAAGTGGGAACGAAGATAAAAAAAATCCGCCACATTGGGCGGATTTTTTATTAGCTCACCGGAGTGATTAGAAGCGGTAACCTACGCCCGCGATCCAGGTGCCAACGTCAACGTTGCGGATACGGCTCTGCTCATAAGAGAAGTCCAGAGCAACGTCCTGGATTGGGTTGAACTGCAGGCCTGCGCCATAGGAGAAGCCGTAGTCGCTGTTGCTTGCAGTGCGGTTCGCACCCTGGTTTTCGGTCTGCTGGAATTTACCGTAGCCAACACCTACAACACCGTAGATGCTTGCCCAGTCGTTCAGACGGTAAGCTGGACCAGCAGTGATGCCGTAGTACTGGCTTTTATTGTACGCGCCGTTGTCAGAACGATCTTTCTCGGTGTAGGTGAAAGAACCGATCACGCCCAGTGGGTTGTTGTCCTGCTCGTAGCGGTACTTCAGGTTGAAACCGTTAGCTTTGTTCATCACGCCCTGATAGTCGCTCTGAGCGTAACCACCGGTAACGGTAGAAGTCGCAGCTACAGCGGTACCTGCGGAAACAGCCAGTACAGCGGCCAGTGCTGAAAGACATGCAATTTTTTTCATAACCACCTCAAATGTGCTTCAAGTAAGTCCGTAAGTTTTAAATATATCAAAAAAATTTGCGAAACTCTTTGTGATTCGTGATGTCTAAAGGTTCCTTTCCTGTAACAGAACGTTTCCAGCTTCAGCTATCTCTTTCAAATCACATGTAATTTTCACTACAAAACGCCCATAGTGCGCGCCTGTGCTGTTACATTCATCCAGATTATTCCTAATCTGACAGGCGATAAATCCAACAACGCTTAACCATTTTACGGATTTCACATGGTTTTTTTTCAACGGCGTCTCAACCGTTGCAGCATAATTCCTTTACACTGCAACCTTTACTTCATTTGACATAAGCTGACAGGAGAAAGGATGCCTGGGTTATCCCGCACATCGTCGGTCTGGTTGCCGGTAGCAGTCATAGTCATCGCAATGTTGTCCATTCAAAGTGGTGCCTCGCTGGCAAAATCTCTTTTTCCGCTGGTTGGTGCTCCTGGGGTCACTGCCCTGCGCATCGTGTTGGGAACGGCGATACTGGTGGTTATTTTCAAACCCTGGCGTTTACGCTTCAAAAAAGAGCAGCGTTTACCCTTGCTGTTTTATGGGCTTTCCCTGGGAGCGATGAACTACCTGTTCTATCTCTCCATCCAGACGATCCCGCTGGGGATTGCCGTTGCGCTGGAATTTACCGGCCCGCTGGCCGTGGCGCTCTTCTCCTCGCGCCGCCCTGTTGATTTTATCTGGGTCGTATTAGCCGTTCTGGGGCTATGGTTCTTGCTGCCGTTGGGTCAGAATGTTTCTGAGATTGATCTGACAGGTGCGGCGCTGGCCTTAGGCGCCGGTGCCTGCTGGGCTATCTATATACTCACCGGTCAGCGCGCTGGGGAAGAGCATGGCCCGGCGACCGTCGCATTGGGTTCATTGATTGCAGCCATCGTGTTTGTGCCCATCGGTATGGCCCAGGCAACGGAATCTATCTGGCAATGGTCAGTCATGCCGATTGGTCTGGCGGTCGCTATTCTCTCGACCGCTCTCCCCTATTCTCTGGAAATGATCGCCCTTACGCGCCTGCCGACGCGTATTTTCGGCACCCTGATGAGTATGGAGCCTGCGCTTGCCGCAATCTCCGGGATGGTGTTTCTTGGCGAAACCCTGACATTGACCCAGACGCTGGCGCTCTGCTCGATTATAGCGGCCTCAATGGGTTCGACGCTGACCATGCGTTCTGAACCTAAAGTTGAAAAGGTCGATATCAACTAAGGCCATATATTCTGCATGGCTTCCGCGCCATGCAGAATAAAGCTCAACTCGCCAGGATTTATAATTTCGTTCACAGTTTGTCATATTATCGAAATATCTTTCCACACTCTTACACCCCAGTCAAAATTAAGAACAACCTGTATTGAATGGAATATTTCTATTTAATTTCAATACATTAAATACTCAACCTTCTTCTTGCTATTAAACTGATAGGTATAGCCAAACCGCAGACAAAAAAACCGGTGCTATACTTAGTTCCGTAATTACCTGGGACATAAACATCAAGAGGATATGAGATTATGAGTACCGCTAAACTGGTGAAAACGAAAGCGTCTAATCTGCTTTATACCCGTAACGATGTATCGGATAGCGACAAAAAAGCGACCATTGAGTTGTTGAATCGCCAGGTGATCCAGTTCATCGATCTTTCGCTGATCACCAAACAGGCCCACTGGAATATGCGCGGTGCAAACTTTATTGCCGTTCATGAAATGCTGGATGGCTTCCGCACAGCACTGGTCACCCACCTTGACACGATGGCGGAACGTGCGGTTCAGCTAGGCGGCGTGGCGCTGGGCACCACGCAGGTGATCAACAGTAAAACCCCGCTGAAAAGTTATCCGCTGGATATCCATACCGTTCAGGATCACCTGAAAGAGCTGGCAGACCGCTACGCGATAGTCGCAAACGATGTACGTAAAGCGATTGGCGAAGCGAAAGACGAAGATACCGCGGACATTTTCACCGCCGCGTCGCGTGATTTGGATCAGTTCCTGTGGTTCATCGAATCTAACATCGAGTAATTCATACGAATTTTCTATCCAACCCTCGCCCTTCGGTGAGGGTTTTGCACATCTATGGTGCACGTTTTTTGCCTGAGTTCGTGCAAAAGTGAAGAAATTGTAATAATCACCTCACACAACCGTTAACGGAAGATTGTTTTTTCGTCAGAATTTACGCTAAATATCTCCCCGTCAGTTGAGCCAAACGAGACGCACCAAAACGGTGCTTCACTTTGGTGCAATAAGCCATCATTGCCCCATTTATTGTGCAATGCATGACATCATCCCCTTTGCAAAACAATAGCTTGTAAAGTTGGCACGATTTTTTCATTGTGCCACCTGTTCTCGCAGGGGATCGCCCCGTGGATATAAAAGGAAATGCTATGAAGTCTGTATTAAAAGTTTCACTGGCTGCACTTACCCTGGCTTTTGCGGTGTCCTCTCAGGCTGCCGACAAACTGGTTGTGGCGACCGACACGGCGTTCGTTCCGTTTGAATTCAAACAGGGTGATAAATACGTTGGTTTTGATGTGGATCTGTGGGCCGCTGTCGCAAAAGAACTCAAACTGGATTACACCCTGAAGCCAATGGACTTCAGCGGCATCATCCCGGCACTGCAAACCAAGAACGTTGATCTGGCGCTGGCAGGCATCACCATTACCGATGAACGTAAAAAAGCGATCGACTTCTCTGACGGCTACTACAAAAGCGGCCTGCTGGTGATGGTCAAAGCTGACAATAACGACGTAAAAAGCGTGAAAGATCTCGACGGTAAAGTGGTGGCAGTGAAGAGCGGCACCGGTTCTGTTGATTACGCAAAAGCAAATATCAAAACCAAAGACCTGCGTCAGTTCCCGAACATCGACAACGCATACATGGAACTCGGCACCAACCGTGCTGATGCAGTTCTGCATGATACGCCAAACATCCTTTACTTCATCAAAACAGCGGGTAACGGCAAGTTCAAAGCCGTCGGTGAATCTCTTGAAGCGCAGCAGTATGGTATCGCGTTCCCTAAAGGCAGCGATGACCTGCGTACAAAAGTTAACGGCGCGCTGAAAACGCTGAAAGAGAACGGCACCTACAACGAAATCTACAAAAAATGGTTCGGTACTGAGCCTAAATAATAATACGTAACAATGACGTTCACTCGGGGGCGACCTTTCGCCCCTGATATTTTTGAAACACGGTAACAGTAACAGGAAAATATCATGCAGTTTGACTGGAGCGCCATCTGGCCTGCCATTCCACTCTTGCTTGAAGGCGCCAAGATGACCCTGTGGATTTCGGTCCTGGGTCTGGTTGGTGGGTTGATAATCGGTCTTGTCGCCGGTTTCGCCCGCACCTACGGTGGCTGGATTGCAAACCACATCGCACTGGTTTTCATCGAAGTGATCCGCGGCACTCCTATTGTCGTGCAGGTCATGTTCATCTACTTCGCCCTGCCAATGGCCTTCACCGACCTGCGTATCGATCCTTTCAGCGCGGCCGTCGTGACCATTATGATCAACTCAGGCGCCTACATTGCGGAAATCACCCGCGGTGCAGTGCTGTCGATTCATAAAGGTTTCAGTGAAGCCGGTCTGGCGTTAGGCCTTTCACGTCGCGAAACGATCCGCCACGTGATTTTGCCTCTGGCACTTCGCCGTATGCTGCCACCACTCGGTAACCAGTGGATCATCAGCATTAAAGATACGTCGCTGTTCATCGTTATCGGCGTGGCTGAGCTGACCCGTCAGGGGCAGGAGATCATTGCTGGCAACTTCCGCGCGCTGGAAATCTGGAGTGCGGTGGCCGTTGTCTACCTGATCATTACTCTGGTTCTGAGCTTTGTTCTGCGTCGTCTTGAAAGAAGGATGAAAATCCTGTGATTGAATTTAAAAACGTTTCCAAGCACTTTGGCCCAACCCAGGTGCTGCACAATATTGATTTGAACATTAAGCAGGGTGAAGTGGTGGTCATTATCGGGCCATCCGGTTCCGGTAAATCGACGCTGCTGCGCTGCATCAACAAGCTGGAAGAGATCACCAGCGGCGATCTGATCGTCGATGGTCTGAAAGTGAATGACCCGAAAGTGGACGACCGCCTGATTCGTCAGGAAGCGGGTATGGTGTTCCAGCAGTTCTACCTGTTCCCGCACCTGACGGCGCTGGAGAACGTGATGTTTGGCCCACTGCGCGTGCGCGGTGCCAACAAAGCGGCGGCGGAAGCACTGGCAAAAGATCTGCTCGCCAAAGTCGGTCTGGCAGAACGTGCGCACCACTACCCTTCCGAACTGTCCGGCGGTCAACAGCAGCGTGTGGCTATCGCCCGCGCGCTGGCTGTCAAACCGAAAATGATGCTGTTTGATGAGCCAACCTCTGCGCTTGACCCGGAACTTCGCCACGAAGTGCTGAAAGTCATGCAGGATCTGGCAGAAGAAGGAATGACGATGGTTATCGTGACCCACGAAATCGGCTTTGCTGAGAAAGTGGCGTCCCGCCTGATCTTTATTGATAAAGGCCGTATCGCGGAAGACGGTAACCCGCAGGAATTGATTGCGAACCCGCCAAGCCAGCGTTTGCAGGAGTTCCTGCAGCACGTCTCCTGATCTCTCGCTTTACACGTAAGCCGGGCATGCCCGGCTTTTTTACGCCAGATTGTTCCCAAAAAAAACCCTCTGCTCTCCGCACTCTATACTTATCATTTTGCACGATATTTTCACCGGAGGGCGCCGTGCCGTGGTTCCTGCTGCTGTTGATAAGCCTGTTTAATGTGCCATCTCTCGCCGTGGCGATCCCCGGTGTCACTACCGGAACCACTGCTACCCAACAAAATGCGCCGCCGACGGAACCGGATGTTGAACAAAAAAAAGCGGCTTACAGCGCGCTTGCTGACGTCCTCGAGAACGACACCTCCCGACAGGAACTCATTGGTCAGTTGCGGAAAGTGGCCGCCACGCCGCCGCAGGCGTCGGTGCCAACCCTCACGCCTCCGCAAGTGGAGGAGCAAAAAACGGTGCTGGAAAACGTCACCGATGTGAGCCGCCACTATGGGGAAGCACTCTCCTCGCGCTTCGCTCAGCTTTACCGCAACCTGATTGGCTCACCGCATAAGCCCTTTAACCCACAAACGTTTACCGCCGCTGCTACACAGTTCCTGATGCTGGCGGGCGCGGTTTTTCTTTTTTACTGGCTGGTGCGCCTGTGCGCATGGTCGCTGTACCGCAAAATGGGGCAATGGGGGCGCAGGAAGAATCAGCAGAAAAGCAGCTGGCTGCACCTGCCGTTGATGATATCCTCAGCGTTTATCATTGATTTACTGCTGCTGGCGTTGACGCTGTTTTTAGGCCAGATGCTGGCCGACAAGCTGAATGCTGACAACAAAACCATCGCCTTCCAGCAATCACTTTTCCTGAATGCCTTTGCCCTGATCGAGTTTTTTAAAGCGCTGTTGCGATTACTCTTTTGTCCGCGCGTACCGGCGCTACGTCCTTTCACCATCGGGGATGTGAGCGCAAAATACTGGGCACTGCGTCTCAGCGTGCTCAGCGGGTTGATTGGCTATGGTCTGCTGGTTGCCGTGCCGATCATCTCCAACCAGGTGAACGTCCAGTTTGGTGCGCTGGCAAACGTGCTGATCATGCTCTGTATTACCATCTGGTCGCTGTACCTTATCTTCCATAACAAAAAGGCCATTACTGAGAGCCTGCTGCACCTGGCCGACCGTTCCCTCTCGTTCTTTAGCCTCTTTATTCGCGCGTTCGCCCTGGTGTGGCACTGGCTGGCAAGCTCTTACTTCATCGTACTGTGCTTCTTCTCGCTGTTCGATCCCGGTAACAGCCTGAAATTTATGATGGGAGCGACGTTCAAAAGTCTGGCCATTATCGGCATCGCGGCATTTGTCTCGGGGTTGTTGTCCCGCTGGATCTCGAAAACCATCACCCTGTCGCCGCAGGTCCAGCGTAGTTACCCGGAACTGCAAAAACGGGTTAACGGCTGGATGTCCGTCTCACTCAAAGTGGCGCGCATTTTGACCGTCTGCGTGGCGGTAATGCTGCTTCTGAATGCGTGGAGCCTGTTTGATTTCTGGAACTGGCTGCACAACGGTGCGGGTGAAAAAACGGTCGACATTCTGATTCGCATTGCGCTGATTTTGTTCTTCTCCGCCGTCGGCTGGACGCTGCTGGCGAGTCTTATTGAGAACCGTCTGGTATCGGATATACACGGCAGACCGCTGCCCAGCGCGCGCGCGAGGACGCTGTTAACCCTGTTCCGCAACGCGCTGGCGGTGATAATCAGCACCATCACCATCATGATTGTGCTCTCGGAAATCGGCGTGAATATCGCCCCGCTGCTGGCGGGGGCCGGTGCTCTGGGGCTGGCCATCTCCTTCGGTTCGCAAACGCTGGTGAAGGATATTATTACCGGCATCTTTATTCAGTTTGAGAACGGGATGAACACGGGCGATCTGGTGACCATCGGGCCGTTAACCGGCACCGTGGAGAGGATGTCCATTCGCTCTGTCGGCGTGCGTCAGGACACCGGTGCATACCATATAATTCCCTGGTCTTCGATCACCACCTTCGCCAACTTTGTGCGCGGCATTGGTTCCGTCGTGGCGAACTACGATGTGGACCGTCATGAAGATGCAGACAAAGCTAAACAGGCGCTGCGCGACGCGGTGGAAGAACTGATGCAGATGGAGGATATTCGCGGGCTGGTGATCGGGGAGCCATCATTTGCCGGCATTGTCGGGCTGACGAACACGGCATTTACCCTGCGTGTTTCGTTCACCACACAACCGCTGAAGCAGTGGACGGTGCGCTTTGCCCTCGACAGCATGGTGAAAAAACATTTTGACCTGGCGAATGTGCGGATGCCTGTGCAGACATATCAGGTGCTGCCGCCACCCGCATCGCCGCTCCCACCGCAGGAGCCGACGCTGTAGCCTGGTTGCCGGGTGGCAGCTTCGCCTGACCCGGCCTACGAGACACATTATTTACGGCGTTTGTTATCGTCCATAAACGACCAGGCGATAAAGCGACTCTGTTTCTGACCTTGCGCCATCTCTTTTTTCACCACTTTCACGGCACCCGCTTCGGTCAGGGCACGGTAGAGTGGCGGCAGGTTATCTCCACGGGAAACCAGCGTCGTGAACCACTTCACCTGGCGGCCAAACTGCTTACTTTCATCAATCATGCGCAGGATAAAGGCGACTTCACCGCCCTCGCACCACAACTCCTGCTGCTGTCCGCCAAAGTTCAGCGCCGCATCTTCCGCCTGCCCCAGATTGCGGCGCTTACGTTCGCTGCCCGCACGAGCCGCTGCCGCTGAATCATGGAACGGTGGGTTGCACATCGTGGCATCGTAGTTTTCGTTTTTGTGAATAATGCCGTTGAAGATCGAGGCCGCATCTTTCTGACGACGCAGACGAATGGCGCGGCTTAATCCTGGGTTCGCGCTGATAATCGCCTGGGCGCTGGCAAAGGCCTCGGCACCGATTTCACTCCCGGTAAAACGCCACTGATACTCATGAGCGCCAATCAACGGATAGATCAGGTTTGCCCCGGTACCGATATCCAGGACGGTGGCTTGCTGCGGAACAACACCGCCACGGTCGTCAGCAAGGAGATCGGCCAGGTGGTGAATGTAATCAGCACGCCCCGGTACAGGAGGACAGAGAAAGCCTTCCGGAATATCCCAGTGAGCCACTCCGTAAAAATGCGCCAGCAGGGCTTTATTCAGCATTTTAACTGCCTGGGGGTCAGCAAAGTTCACCGAAGGCTCGCCCGCAGGCGTCTGAACAATATAGTCCTGCAGTGGAGGGCAGCTCTGGCATAACGCATTCATGTCGTAGCGGCTGCGATGGCGATTTCGTGGGTGCAATCCCGGCTTTTGGGAAGTCATGGCATTCTCCTTTAAACAGCGGCGTAAGATACCCTTTGCAGGCCCAACGGTAAATCTTTCTCTTTGATGCTCAAAAAAGCGACAAAAATCAATCACCTTTATGTCTATGATCTGTCAGTACATTGTCAATTTTCGTTGTTCAAAAAATAAGCAGATCATCATCAAATATTTGCGCTAAGTCACATTCGTCAGGCTTCTAAACTTAAAGGGAAATCACCTGTTGTTTCCTCATGAGGATGTGATTATGAAAAAGTATCTAGCCCTTACTGTAATCGCAGCCGCCCTGGCGACCGCGTCTTTCTCCGCTATGGCCGTTCAGTCACTGACCCAAAGTACCGATACTAGCCAGCTACGTCCTGCGGGCACCGTTTCGGTTAGCCGCGCTAGCAACCTTGACGATCTGCAGGATAAATTGGCCGAAAAAGCGCGCCAGGAAGGTGCAAAAGGATATGAGATCAATTCTGCGAGCGGCAATAACCATCTGTTTGGCACTGCGACCATCTATAAATAATCCGACGTCCACTCAACACGCTGCATCTGCAACACAGATGCAGTTTTCCCTCCCCGATACCTTGACTGTTCATTTTTTAACCCCATATTGAGCGTATCACTTCAAGAGATTCCAGGAGGAGTTCATGGCTTCCGGTTGGGCGAATGACGACGCCGTTAACGAACAGATCAACAGTACGATTGAAGATGCCGTTGCCCGTGCTCGCGGTGAAATTCCGCGCGGCGAAAGTTTATCGGAATGCGAAGAATGTGGAGAACCCATTCCAGAGGCACGACGTAAAGCCATTCCAGGCGTGCGGCTATGCATAACCTGCCAGCAGGATAAAGATTCAAAAATGTCATTAAATTCGGGATATAATCGCAGAGGTTCGAAAGACAGCCAGTTACGTTGACTCTCCTTTACGTAAGCTCACCACCCAAACGCATTCCTTTACTCTCACGATTTTTAGTGAAACGCGTAGCAAAATGTGCCCTTCTCAACGCTTCTGTAAAGCGCTTCAACAAGAAGTGTAAAGTGGCACTTTGAATTTATTAATATTCAATAAGTTATTTGTCATTCAATTTTTTTGAGCAACCACGTCAATTCTCTTCGATTTTATCCTCCACAAAAAAGCGTGATACTTATCACATCGACGGAACATCGTCCCCTTAACAGAATAACCTGCGAGAGATTAACTATGAAAACCATCAAATATGCTGTTGCTGCTGTTGCCCTGTCCGCTCTGTCTTTTGGCGCATTTGCTGCAGAGCCTGTCTCTTCTACTCAGGCCCAGGGCATGAATAAAATCGGTGTGGTGAGTGCAGAAGGCGCGACCACGCTGGACGGTCTGGAAGCCAAACTGGCTGAGAAAGCCGCAGCTGCCGGTGCAAGCGGGTACACCATCACCTCCGCTAACACCAACAACAAGCTGAGCGGTACTGCGGTTATTTACAAATAATCGAACGAATTATACTCCACCCTCACCGTACCCTCTGGTGAGATGCTCCACCCCTCATTGACCCTGTTGTTACCCTTGCTTGCCCGTCCGCCACTGGACGGGCTTTTTTTTGCTTAAAACGCCTCTTCAACGCGTTTTAGCCCTGCTTCGATCGTTTCAACTTCCCCGGTAGCCAGCAAACAACAGGCCATCTGTAGCTTTATGGCATGCGGAACGGGCACATTTCCGGCAAGGCACTGCTCAATCCAGTGCGCGGTGGTGTGCGGATCTTTTGCTTCAGGCAATATCACGCCGCTATTTTCTTCCCCACGCTCCAGAATGGCGCGCGTACCGACGGAATCAATCAGCATCACCTGAGGGCAGCGCTGCGGGTTAGCATAAACCTCGCCCTCTGTGCCATGCATCAGCAATGCCCTGCCCCCAATGTCCTCAAAGAATTTACCCACACGCGCAACATATTCCGGGTGAGAAACGCTGGAAAGACGCAGAGCGGCATCTTCACCAAAAGGTGTCGCCAGTTTCGCCAGGGTGTGCGCGCTGTTACGCACCCCCATGCGCCAGCGCATATCAAGCTGCTTTTCCAGCGGTGGGCAAAGTGCACCGACAGGGATGTAAACCGGTTGATGGCCATCCAGTTTCGCCTGTGCCTGGCCAGCATGTCGTGTTGGCGCGATCCCCAGCATCCCGAAAATGGTCTCCGTCAGTACGCGCGTAGGATCTTCGCTCACGCCGTGAACCACCACCGGAAACCCGAGTTTGTGTAATAAGATAGCAAGCAGTGGAGTGAGGTTTGCCTGCTTGCGCGCACCGTTATAGCTCGGGATCACAATCGGCATCGGTTTTGCCACCGGCGGCGTTAAGCGCAGCGTATGCGCCAGCATGGCTTCATAGAAGCCGCGCATCTCCGCTTCACCTTCTCCCTTGATACGCAGCGCAATCAGAATGCCCCCCATCTCCAGGTCAGGAACCTCACCATTGAGCATATGGGTGTAAAGCGCACGAGCGGTTTCATGGTCCAGATCGCGGGCATGATTTTTTCCGCGCCCTACTTCTTTGATAATTTTGCGATAATCCACGACATCTCTCCTGAAAACATCATCTTGTTAACAATATAGCCCTGAAGAACCTACAGACGTTAGTTTTTTTCAACCGGATCAACCTTCTGTTTTTATGATGAAAAGTGAAACTCAAGCACTATTTCAATTATTTGTAATTCCGCCAGAAGATTCTTAATACGTCATTATTTGCTTAAATAGCCAGCGGAAAGTCATTAAGGGTCACTGGTGAAAACGTCCAGGCAGCGTTCTCACCAGAAACATACCAGGATTTGTTATGAACAAGGTTGCTTTAGGTTTATTCATCGCCGCAACAGTGGGATGTTCTGCATCTGCATTAGCGGCAACAAACGGTGAAGGTCAGATAAACTTCACCGGGGAAATAATTGATTCTGCTTGTCAGGTAGTTAATGGGTTAAGTAATCCATTAAATGTTCAGCTAGGTAAAGTGTCTAAAACGGTATTTACCGGTGCGGGCTCTACCAGCACGTTAACGAAGTTCGATATTCAGCTAAAAGATTGTCCGGAAACCGTTACCTCCGCTGCGATTAACTTCGGCGGGACGCCGGATGCGAATAATAACGCCACGCTGGCATTAACGCCGGATGTGGATGCTGCAACAGGTGTGGCTATTCAACTGGTTGATGCTTCTGAACAACCCGTGAGTCTGTATACGCCGTCTCAGCAATATCCGTTAGCCTCCGGCACGACGGTCAACGACCTGATACTCGGCGCACGGTATATTCAAACCGGGGCCGCAATTACCGCAGGTCCGGCTAACTCTGTATCGACCTTCACCGTTATCTATAACTGATATTATCCATCCTGAGATATTAACGTTTTTATCGGCGTTAATATCTCTTCTTTTTTTGAGAAATAGTTATGCGCCACGGTTATTTACTGAGCACTCTTTTACTGGCAGCCGCCACTGCGCATGCAGGTGTTATTATTAATGGCACCCGTCTGGTCTACCATGGAGATAAAAAAGAGTCCTCTCTTGGCCTTTCAAACCCAGATACTACGGATTATCTGGTACAGTCCTGGGTGGACTCTGGCGGTAAAAACCTGGCCAAAGCACCCTTTTTGATCACACCCCCGCTTTTTCGTCTTGATGCACAAGAGGATAACGTGCTGCGCGTGGTACGCACCGGTGGAAATTTACCGGAAGATCGTGAATCACTGTACTGGTTAAATATCAAAGCCATTCCCTCCTCAAAACATGTTGAAGGGATGAATACCCTGCAAATTGCCATTAATACGCGCATAAAATTGTTGTATCGCCCTACTTCAGTTAAAGGAAAACCTGAAGATGTCGCAAATAAACTTGAGTGGCATCGTGTAGGCAACGATCTGGTCGTCAATAACCCAACGCCATTCTATATGAATTTCCAGAAGGTCACGCTGAACGGCCATAAAGTGGATAAAGCCACGTGGGCAATACCTGAAACGGAAACACATTTTGCCTTACCTGGCAACGTCAGCGGTTCCACTGTCGCGTATTCCATTATTACGGATTACGGCAGTATCAGCCAGACATGGTCGAAATCAGTCCACTAATATTACGCGCAGACAATTACTATAATCATGTACAGCCATAAAAAGCCGTTCACCTGCCGAATTTCATCACTGCTGGTCATTTTATGTGGCCTGGCGCTGGCGATCTTTGCACAACAGGTTATGGCTGATGATTATTTTAACCCGGCATTACTGGATATTGATAATCCTCAACAGGGAAAGACCGATCTGTCCGTTTACGAAAAAGGGCCAGGGCAGGCACCGGGAAAATATCAGGTCGCCATTTTTATTAATAACAATAAAATTGATACACGCGACGTCACGTTCAAATTACAAAAAGATCCGCAAGGTAATAACTCTCTTCAGCCCTGTTTTAGTCTGAGCGACTTAAAAAGCCTGGGTATCAAAACCCAAAAATATCCAGAGCTGATGGCAAAAGGCCAGTGCGCTGATTTAAACACCATCCCGGCAGCCTCCGCGTCGTTCCACGTTCGCAATCAACAACTGCTGCTCAGTGTTCCGCAACTGGCACTAGGCCAGGTTCCACGGGGCTATATCGACCCAAAAGAGTTCGATGAAGGGATCACGGCTGGTCTGCTCAATTACAGTGCGACCGCGAGCCAAAGCCACGCGCTGCAACAGGGTGAACAGGATACCAGCAGCCAGTACGTCAATCTCCGGCCTGGCCTTAACATTGGCGCATGGCGGTTGAGAAACTACTCGACATGGAACCGCAGCACCACGGGTAAAGAACAACAGCAGACGTTTTCATCCATTTATACCTACGCCCAGCGCGATATTGTGGCGATGAAAAGCAGCCTGACGGTCGGACAAAGTTCTTCCCCTGCCGACGTGTTTGATAGCGTGCCTTATACCGGCGTACAGCTTAACTCCGACAGCGACATGCTCCCGGACAGCGAGAAAGGGTATGCCCCGATTATTCGCGGTACAGCACACAGTAACGCTCTGGTGATGGTGCGACAGAACGGTTACGTCATTTATCAAAATACCGTTGCGCCCGGTGCGTTTGAGATCAACGACCTCTACCCGACGGGCAGCAGCGGCGATCTTCAGGTGACGGTAAAAGAAACCGACGGCAGCGAAAGCCATTTCGTGGTGCCCTACGCTTCAGTACCGGTACTCCAGCGTGAACATAACCTGCGCTATAGCGTCACTGCTGGCCGTTATCGATCATATGACAGCGATGTAGAGAAAACGCCGTTTGCCCAGGGCAGCGCAATTTATGGTTTACCGTATGGTTTCACTGCCTATAGTGGGGTTCAGCAGAGTAACCATTATCAGTCCCAGGCGCTGGGCGCGGGAAAAAACATGGGTGATTTAGGCGCCTTTTCCATCGACGTGACCCGTGCAAAAGCCCTGCTTAAAAAGCAACAGGCCAGCAAAGGCCAGTCCTGGCGTGTACGTTACAGCAAAGATTTTGCTGGCTCCGGTACCAACTTCTCTCTCGCGGGCTATCGCTACAACAGCAAAGGGTTTTACACCCTGGAAGACACCATGGAGTCCTGGACCCGCTCGGACGACTGGTCTGCCCCACAACAGCGTCGCGCGCGGACTGAAGCCACCATCGACCAGACGCTGCCCAAAGGGTGGGGGTCCGTCACCCTGAGCATGGTGAAAGAGACCTACTGGAGCCAGAGTCAGGACATGACCTCCATGAGCGTCAGCTACAACAACAGCTGGCATGGAGTGAGCTACAGCCTGAGCTACAGCATGAACAAAAATACTGACGACAGCGACGAGAACGGGGAGTCAGTCACAAACGACAACCAGTTCTCTCTGAGTGTCTCCGTTCCGCTTGACCACTGGATGCACAACACATGGGCTACGTACAATCTGAATAACACCAAAGAGGGTACCACGCAGAATATTGGCCTGAACGGCACGGCGCTGAAGGAGGAGAATCTCAACTGGAATATTCAGGAAGGGTTGAGCACAACCGGCAGCGGTAATTCCACCAGTGCAAATGCCGACTATAAGGCAACCTATGGCGAAGTGAGCGGCGGTATTAGTCAGGATAAATATCAGCGCACGGTGAACATGGGTCTGCAGGGTGGCGTCGTGGCGCATGCTAACGGCATCACATTAAGTCAGCCGCTAGGGGAAACCATCGCTCTGGTAAAAGCGCCGGGGACCCATGGCACGCATATCACCAACCAGACGGGAGTCGAGACCGATTTCCGTGGCTATACCGTTGTGCCATTTGTCACTGCCTATCGCCATAACACCATTTCGCTGGACACCGAAACGCTACCAGAGGATGCCGACGTGACCCACGCCGCGCAGATTGTCACCCCGACACGTGGGGCAGTCGTTCGGGCGAGCTTCAACACCCGCGTGGGACGTCGGGTATTGATGACGTTGACACAAAACGGTAAACCGCTTCCCTTTGGCGCAACCGTCACCACCGACGATAAGGACAGCGAGTTCATTGTGGGCAGCGACGGCCAGACCTACCTCTCTGGCCTGGCTCAACACGGCACACTCTCGGTCTCATGGGGCCAGGAAGCCAGCGAACATTGCGTCGCGCAATACGTGCTACCGGAAGATAAAAACAAGAACTCCGTCATTAACGCTGCCGCGCAGTGTAACTGATCCATCGTACAGGCTTATGACAATGCAGATAGTAAAACAGTGTTTTTTCTTTTTGATTCTGGCGACAGCAGCGCTGTTCATGCCACATGCGAAGGCGACCTGTAACTCAACAGATTTGCCCAAGCAGATCAACGTCGCCTCAATTTCAGTCTCCACCTCGCTTGCTGTCGGTGCGACCATTCCCGGAACCGAGCAAACGGTGCACATTTCAGGGAACTGTACCAGCCCGGATGACAACGGTTTGCCCATTGTTTCCTGCTACTACGGAACCGGGAATGAAATTTCTGGACTCACTGGCGTCTACGAGTCCGGTGTCCAGGGGATTGGCGTTGCGCTGATGAACGACAAAGGTCAGCGTATCACCGGCGCAGGCGGGGTGTACTGCAATTCCACCAGCACGCCGCTGGGCTATGTCTCGGATAACGATCAGCGAACGTTCAGCTTTGACGTCACCCTTGAACTGGTGAAAACGAGCAATACCGTCACGTCCGGTACGCTTGCGCAGGATCAAACCAAATTCGGGATTGGGGTCTACCAGCATGAAGGGATCGGCAGCCCTAACACGATCTCTTACGCCGGTAATGTGATCCTGAAAGAAGTCACCTGCTCCGTTTCCCCCAAAAGTCTCACCGTGACGCTGGGTGATTTTCCGGTCAGCGACTTCACCGGGACAGGAACCCTGACGTCGCCTCATACATTCGACGTTAACATCAACTGCAACGACACCGTGCAGCCTGAAGCGATGATCACGAGTGCAAATGGCTATGATACGAACTTCCCGGGCGTCATCAACCTGACTCAGGAAACCGGTGTCGCAACGGGTATAGGGGTTCAAATGCTATTTGACGGAGAGATCCCTGACTTTGGTACATACAGGAATACTGCCGGAATTGCGCAAGCCAATGAAACGCTGGCGATTCCTTTTCAGGTTCGTTACGAGCAAACCGCAGCCGACGTCACACCAGGCAGCGCCAACAGTATTGCCACTATCACGCTGGGGTATAAATGACAAAATATCTTCCGATTTTGCTGTTTGGCCTGGCATCTCATGCCTTTGCAGACGAAATTCAGGTGCTCATGCAGGGAAATATTTTTGCCAATACCTGTTCCGTTGACAGCGCCAGCCAGAATTTAACTGTCGATCTCGGTCAGGCGACGTCAGGTGATTTTAAAGACATCGGCGACACGGGGGTATGGAAAAACGTAGATCTGACGCTCTCGAAATGCCCGGCCACCACAACCCTTGCCACCGCCACGTTTCACGGACAGGCGGATGGAGCACATCCGACAAAATTTGCGAATAACGGCACGGCTGGCGGCCTGGCTCTCGAACTTGCCGATCGTCAGGATCACATCCTTATCGCTCCTCAGGCCAGCTTTAGCGTACTGATCAATCAAAGCGATCATACGGCGGACTTCCCCTTAGCTGCGCGTTACTACGCCACCTCAATGCCCGTCACCGCCGGCACGTTCAACAGCGTCGTGCAGGTGACCTTCACTTACCAGTAGGACCGCGCCCCTTAGCACGGAGGCTTTTCTTGCGCCCGACAGGCAATTTGGCCGGGCGTTTTTTTACCTCAGGCACTTCCGGTTGTTCGATGGGGAAAACGGGCAAAGCATTCAACAGCCGCTGACCGTAATTTTTGGTGAGCAAGCGTTTGTCGTAAATCACCACCTCACCCCAACAACCATGACTACGGATCAGACGCCCCACCTGCTGGATCAGGTTAAACGATGCCGCGGGTAAGCTCTGCACCTCAAACGGATAGCGGTTAAGGCTTTTCAGCCATTCCCCTTCGGTGATCACTACCGGGCTGTCGATCGGCGGGAAGGCGATTTTATGGATATGCACCTGCGTCAGGTAGTCCCCTTTCAAATCCAGACCTTCAGCAAACGACTGCAAACCTACCAGCACGCTGCGCTCACCGTTATCAATGCGTTTACGGTGCGTCTCCACCAGCCGATAGCGCGGCTGATCGCCCTGCACCAGTAACAGTAAACGCAGATCGGTAACGTGCTCCAGGAAACGCTGCATCGCTCGCCCACTGGCAAATAACACCAGCATCCCGGGGTACTTTTTGCTTTCAACCTGCTCGCGGAAGTAGGCTGCCATCTCGGCAATATGCTGCTCTTCGTTGTCGATAAGCGGCTCATACTTCATGCGCGGGATCACCAACTTGCCCTGCTCACAGTGGTTAAACGGTGAGTCCAGCGCCACAAAGCGATCGCCCGCTTTCTCTTTCAGGCCGCTCATCTCCTGCAAACGCGAAAAACTGTTCAGGGAACGCAGTGTGGCCGATGTGACCACCACATGCGGCACGCTTCGCCAGATAAGTTTTTCCAGCTGATCGGCCACGCGAATACCTACGCAGTGGAAAAAGAGGTGCACTTGTCCGTCACGCACTTCGCGGGTGGCCCATTTGGTGACGGGGGCACCCGACGCCTGCGCCATCGACGCCAGCCGCCAGAGCTTGCTCTGCGATTCGAACATGCCCAGCGCACGGTTCATTTGAAGGAGAATACGGTGCAGACGGACGACGTCGTGGGTACCGGTTTTCTCACTGAGATCGTTCAGGAACATCTCCGCCAGGCCACGCAGCTTTTCCAGATGCTTTGCCAGTTGCTGGCAAATCTCCATCACCTCTTCAGGCAGCTCTCCCATCGCAAAGCGGTGTTCAGCCTCCTGCGTTGCCGGAAGCCAGAGATTGAGGATGTTATTGAGTGAGGCAATAAGGCTATACACCTCTTCGCAGTGTTCGCTAAGACGCTCAGGCACCGCCAATGGCGGCGTGGTTTTTGGACGGAACTGCTCCATGCAGGTCGCCACCAGCTTGCAAAAGAGATCCAGCTGCAGGCGGAACCACGGTGCGGTAATTTCGGCACTCATTTCCAGCGCGTCCCGCGCCACGTCCGGCAGATGGTGACCTTCATCAAGCACCAGCAGCAGGTTTCTCGGCTCCGGCAGCACCGCTTCGCTCTCGAGCGCCGCCATCACCAGCGCATGGTTGGCGACCACCACTTCCGCTTCCTGAATTTCACGTCTGGCGACAAAGAACGGGCACTCCCGATAGTAGTGGCAGTTGCGGTTCAGACAACTCGCTTTATCGGTGCTGAGCCTGCGCCATAAGTCATCGCTAATTGCCTGACTGGTGTGATCGCGCAGACCATCCCATTTGTAGCCATCGAGATCGGCTTTTAGCTTTGCACACTGTTCCTGCTCGGCCTTGTTGTACGGCGTCAGTTCGTCATCGAGAAACGCCAGCAAATCTTGCTGATTAGGCTCACTGCTGGCAAGTGCCGCTAGGTTACGCGGGCAGACGTAGCGCCCGCGTCCGAAAGCGGCCGTAAAACGCAGATCGGGGATGATTTTGCGCAGCAGCGGTAAATCTTTGCTGAAGATCTGATCCTGCAGCGCCACGTTGGCTGTGCTGACTACCAGCGTTTTGTCCTCTTCCCGCGCAATCGCGATGCCGGGAATGAGATACGACAAGGTTTTCCCGACGCCGGTCGGGGCTTCAATCGCCAGATGTCGCCCGTCGTCCCCGGCGAGCGTTTTTGCCACGTCAGCAATCATCTGCCGCTGCGGCGCTCGGGGGATAAAGTCGGGTATCTGCTGCTGTAGCGCCTTATACCATGCGCCAATTTGCGCCTTGAGCGCCGCGGTTAAAGCCATTGGAAAACCTGAAATACTGTATAAACAGCCACTATTGTGGCACTTTCTCTTTGTTGTCGCAAAAAGAAAAGCCCGGCTCTACGACCGGGCTTCCAGATTACTGCGGGTTAGCAGGTTTACGCGGGCGGCGTCGGCGCTGCCCTTCCCCTGCTGGCTTGCCTTCGCCGCTGCGCCACGGGTTTTCACCGGCGGGTTTGGCTTCGTTGCTACGACGCGGCGGTTTGCCCGCTGATTTCGGTGCACCACCGTCGGCACGACGCGGCTGCTGACCGCGACCGCCGCCGCCCTGACCACGCCCCCCCTGACGACCGTTCTGAATCGGCTCAGCTTTAATCGACGGGTCAACTTCATAGCCCGGCGTTTGAATGCGCGGGATCTCTTTCTTCAGCAGGCGTTCGATATCACGCAGCAGCTTGTGCTCATCCACGCAAACCAGAGAAAGCGCTTCACCCGTTGCCGCCGCACGACCGGTACGGCCGATACGGTGGACATAATCTTCCGGCACATTTGGCAGCTCGTAGTTCACCACGTGCGGCAGCTCTTCAATGTCGAGACCACGGGCAGCAATGTCGGTCGCCACCAGCACGCGGATGTCGCCAGATTTGAAGTCCGCCAGCGCGCGGGTACGTGCCCCCTGGCTCTTGTTACCGTGAATGGCGGCACTGCGGATGCCATCTTTATTCAGCTGTTCCGCCAGGTGGTTCGCGCCGTGCTTGGTGCGGGTAAAGACCAGCACCTGCTGCCAGTTGCCCTGACCGATCATCTGGGAGAGCAGTTCCCGCTTACGCTTTTTGTCAACGAAGTGAACGTGCTGGGTCACCTGCTCGGAGGCGGTGTTGCGACGCGCCACTTCCACTTCCAGCGGGTTATGCAGCAGCTTTTCTGCCAGCGCCTTAATCTCGTCGGAGAAGGTCGCGGAGAAGAGCAGATTCTGACGACGCGGTGGCAGTTTAGCCAGCACGCGGCGAATGTCGTGAATAAAGCCCATGTCGAGCATGCGGTCGGCTTCGTCCAGCACCAGAATTTCGACGTTATCCAGTTTCACCGCGTTCTGGTGTTCCAGATCCAGCAGACGACCCGGCGTTGCCACCAGCACGTCCACACCGCCGCGCAACTTCATCATCTGCGGGTTAATGCTTACACCGCCGAAAACCACCAGCGAGCGAATGTTGAGATAGCGGCTGTAGTCACGCACGTTCTCGCCAATCTGGGCTGCGAGCTCACGGGTTGGGGTGAGGATCAACGCACGAACCGGACGACGGCCTTTAGCATGCGGCTGGTTCTTTACCAGCAGCTCTAACAGCGGCAGGGTAAAACCGGCGGTTTTACCGGTACCGGTCTGGGCGCTGGCCATCAGATCGCGACCCTGCAAGACGGCGGGGATAGCCTGCTGCTGGATTGGGGTTGGCTCGACGTAGCCCTGCTCTGCAATCGCACGCAGAATTTCCGGGTTCAGGCCAAGGGAATCAAAAGACATAAAAACTCCGAACCGCCCCGACCATCACAGGTGTAGTTTTCAGGGAGATATAACAATGGTAAGGACAAAAACCACAATGTCGTGAAGCAGCGGAGTGTAGCAGCTTTTGTGACGTGGCGCATAAAATATCCCTCAGCCATTCATCAACGAAATATTTCCCGGCAGGGAGACAACTGGACAAAATGGTGAACCGGGCATAATGTTAATCAATCGATTGATTAATTTTTAATGCTGCTATGAATACAACCCCGACAACAACCAAAGGTGAACAGGCTAAAAGCCAGCTTATCGCCGCCGCTCTGGCACAGTTTGGCGAGTATGGTTTGCATGCCACGACGCGCGATATTGCGGCCCTGGCCGGGCAGAACATTGCAGCCATACCCTACTATTTTGGCTCAAAAGAGGATTTATACCTCGCCTGTGCCCAGTGGATCGCCGATTTCATCGGCACGCAATTTCGCCCGCACGTTGAAGAAGCCAGCGGGCTGTTAAGCCAGCCTTCGCCCGATCGCGCCGCCATTCGCCAGCTAATTATCAACGCCTGCCACAATATGATCCGCCTGCTGACGCACGACGATACGCTCAACCTGAGTAAATTTATTTCCCGCGAGCAACTCTCCCCTACTGCCGCGTACCAGCTCGTGCACGATCAGGTGATTGCCCCGATGCATACTCACCTGACCCGGCTGATCGCCGCCTATACCGGGCGGGATGCCAACGATACCGAGACAATTTTGCATACCCATGCCCTGCTGGGTGAAATCCTCGCCTTCCGTCTGGGGCGGGAGACTATCCTGTTACGCACCGGCTGGACACAATTTGATGAGGATAAAGCCGCGCAGATTATTCAGGTCATCACCTGTCATCTCGATCTGATCCTGCAAGGTTTAACGCAAAGGAGCCTGAAGTCATGAAAAAACCTGTCGCCATCATTCTGGTGGTTGTTGTTTTGCTTGCTGCAGGAGTCGGTGGCTGGCTGTGGTATCAGAGCCATCAGGATAAAGGCCTGACGCTGTACGGTAACGTTGATATTCGCACAGTGAATATGAGCTTCCGCGTGGGGGGGCGTCTGGCATCGCTTAACGTTGATGAAGGCGACACAATTACGCGCGGCCAGACGCTGGGTATGCTGGATAAATCCCCTTACGAGAACGCGCTGATGCAGGCAAAGGCAGGCGTATCTGTCGCCCAGGCACAATATGACCTGATGCTGGCGGGTTATCGCGATGAAGAGATTGCCCAGGCCACCGCAGCGGTCAAACAGGCGCAGGCGGCTTACGACTACGCGCAGAACTTCTATGCCCGCCAGCAGGGGCTGTGGAAAAGCCGCACCATTTCAGCCAACGATCTGGAAAACGCCCGTTCATCACGCGATCAGGCCCAGGCCACGCTGAAATCCGCTCAGGACAAACTAAGCCAGTACCACACCGGTAATCGCCCGCAGGATATTGCCCAGGCGAAAGCCAGCCTTGAACAGGCTCAGGCGCAACTTGCCCAGGCCGAACTGGATCTTCACGATACCACTCTGGTTGCACCGTCTGACGGTACGCTGATGACCCGCGCCGTGGAGCCAGGCAGCATACTCAGCGCGGGCAGCACCGTTTTAACGCTCTCCCTGACCCGCCCTGTGTGGGTGCGCGCGTACATCGACGAGCCGAATCTCGGCCAGATGCAGCCGGGACGCGAGCTGTTGCTCTATACCGATGGTCGACCGGACAAGCCGTATCACGGCAAGGTGGGCTTCGTTTCCCCAACCGCCGAATTCACACCGAAAACCGTTGAAACGCCGGACCTGCGTACCGACCTGGTCTATCGCCTGCGTATCATCGTGACTGATGCGGACGACGCGCTGCGTCAAGGCATGCCTGTCACCGTAAAAGTAAACAACGGGGAACGACATGAATGACGCGGTTATTGAGCTCAGCAATCTGGTCAAACGCTTCCCGGGAATGGACAAACCGGCCGTCGCACCGCTGAATTGCACCATTCAGAAGGGCTATGTCACCGGACTGGTCGGTCCGGACGGTGCCGGCAAAACCACGCTAATGCGAATGCTGGCGGGGTTGCTTAAGCCGGATGACGGAACCGCCAGCGTGCTCGGGCTCGACCCGATCAAGGATGACAGCGCGCTCCATGCCATGCTCGGCTATATGCCGCAGAAGTTTGGTCTGTATGAAGATCTGACGGTAATGGAAAACCTGAATCTGTATGCCGACCTGCGCAGCGTGACCGGCGACATTCGCCAGAAGACCTTTGCTCGTTTGCTGGAGTTTACTTCACTCGGTCCGTTCACTGGCCGGCTGGCGGGTAAGCTCTCCGGCGGCATGAAACAGAAACTGGGGCTGGCCTGTACGCTGGTCGGTGAACCGAAAGTTCTGCTTCTGGATGAGCCGGGTGTCGGCGTTGACCCCATTTCTCGCCGTGAATTGTGGCAGATGGTGCACGAACTGGCAGGCGACGGGATGCTGATCCTCTGGAGCACCTCCTACCTTGACGAAGCTGAGCAGTGCCGGGATGTGCTGCTGATGAACGAAGGTGAACTGCTTTATCAGGGTGAGCCGACGACACTGACACAAAGTATGGCCGGGCGCAGTTTTCTGTTGCACAGCCCGCAGGAATCCAACCGCAAACTGCTGCAGCGGGTGCTGAAATTGCCGCAGGTCAGTGACGGGATGATTCAGGGCCGTTCGGTACGCGTGATCCTCAAGAAAGAGGCAACCGTCGACGACATTCGCCGTGCACAAGGTATGCCTGAGATCGAGATGGAAGAGACCGCACCGCGCTTCGAAGATGCGTTTATCGATCTGCTGGGTGGCGCGGGAACGTCAGAATCTCCCCTCGGGGCGATCCTGCACACGGTTGAAGGTACGCCGGGCGAAACGGTGATTGAAGCTAAATCCCTCACTAAAAAGTTTGGTGATTTCGCCGCCACCGATAACGTGAATTTCGCGGTGAAGCGCGGTGAGATTTTTGGCCTGCTCGGGCCGAATGGTGCCGGGAAATCCACCACCTTTAAGATGATGTGCGGTTTGCTGGTACCTACCGCCGGTAAAGCGCTGGTACTGGACATGGACCTGAAGATCAGTTCCGGCAAAGCGCGTCAGCATCTGGGCTATATGGCGCAGAAGTTCTCCCTCTATGGCAACCTGACGGTCGAACAGAATCTGCGCTTTTTCTCCGGCGTGTACGGCCTGCGCGGGCGGGCACAGAACGAGAAAATCCGCCGTATGAGCGACGCCTTCGGGCTAACCAGCATTGCCTCTCACGCAACGGATGAACTGCCGCTCGGCTTCAAACAGCGGCTGGCGCTGGCCTGCTCGCTGATGCATGAGCCCGATATTCTGTTTCTTGATGAGCCTACGTCCGGCGTTGACCCCCTCACCCGTCGCGAGTTCTGGCTACATATCAACAGCATGGTTGAAAAAGGGGTTACCGTGATGGTGACAACCCACTTTATGGATGAGGCTGAGTACTGCGACCGTATCGGGCTGGTCTATCGCGGCAAGCTGATTGCCCACGGTACGCCAGATGATCTGAAAGCACAGGCCGCCGACGATGAAGTCCCGGACCCGACGATGGAACAGGCATTTATCACCCTCATCCATGACTGGGATAAGGAGAATGCCCATGCGCAATAACGCCATTTCCTGGCGCAGGGTGCGCGCGCTGTGCATCAAAGAGACACGCCAGATCGTGCGTGACCCCAGCAGCTGGCTGATTGCGGTAGTGATCCCCCTGCTATTGCTGTTTATCTTTGGCTACGGTATTAACCTGGATTCCAGCAAGCTGCGGGTCGGGATTTTGCTGGAGCAGCAGAGTGAGGATGCGCTGGACTTTACCCACGCCATGACCGGTTCGCCCTATATTGACGCCACCATCAGCGACAATCGTCAGGAACTGATCCAGAAGATGCAGGCCGGGAAGATTCGCGGTCTGATCGTCATTCCGGTGGATTTTGCCGCCAATATGGCGCGGGCAAATACCGATGCACCGATCCAGGTGATCACCGACGGCAGCGAGCCAAACACCGCGAACTTTGTGCAGGGTTACGTGGAGGGTATCTGGCAGCTGTGGCAGATGCAGCGCGCTGAAGACCGGGGGGAAACGTTCGACCCTCTGATCGACGTGCAGACCCGCTACTGGTTTAACCCCGCCGCCATCAGTCAGCACTTTATTATTCCTGGCGCGGTGACGATTATCATGACGGTAATTGGCGCGATCCTGACCTCGCTGGTGATCGCCCGCGAGTGGGAGCGCGGCACCATGGAGGCGCTGCTTTCTACCGAAGTGACGCGTGTCGAGCTGCTGCTGTGCAAACTTATCCCCTACTACTTCCTCGGCATGCTGGCGATGCTGCTCTGTATGCTTGTGTCGGTATTTATTCTCGGTGTGCCGTACCGCGGCTCGCTGGTCGTGCTGTTCTTTATCACCAGCCTGTTTCTGCTCAGCACGCTCGGCATGGGGCTGCTTATCTCCACCGTCACCCGCAACCAGTTTAACGCCGCCCAGGTGGCGCTCAACGCCGCTTTTTTACCGTCGATTATGCTGTCCGGGTTTATTTTCCAGATCGACAGCATGCCCGCCGTGATCCGCGCCGTGACCTACATTATTCCGGCGCGCTACTTCGTGAGCACGCTGCAAAGCCTGTTCCTCGCGGGAAATATTCCGGTGGTGCTGATTATCAACACGCTGTTCCTGATGGCGTCGGCAACGATGTTTATTGGCCTGACGTGGATAAAAACCAAACGGCGGCTGGATTAAGGAGCGAACATGTTTCACCGTTTATGGACATTGATCCGCAAAGAGCTGCAATCGCTGCTGCGCGAGCCGCAAACCCGTGCCATTCTGGTGTTGCCGGTACTTATTCAGGTTTTACTGTTTCCCTTTGCCGCCACGCTTGAGGTGACGAACGCCACCATTGCCATCTACAACGAAGACAACGGTAAACACGCCGTTGAGCTGACGCAGCGTTTTGCACGCGCAAAAGCCTTTACCCATATTCTGCTGCTGAAAAGCCCGCAGGAAATCCAGCCCACTATCGACACGCAAAAAGCGCTGCTGCTGGTGAGATTCCCGGCAGATTTTTCCCGTAACCTGGACACTTTCCAGACCGCCCCCATGCAGTTGATCCTCGACGGACGTAACTCCAACAGCGCCCAGATCGCGGCCAACTACCTGCAACAGGTGGTCAAGAATTACCAGCAGGAGCTGATGGAGGGCAAACCCAAACCCAATAACAGCGAGCTGGTGGTGCGTAACTGGTATAACCCGAATCTGGATTACAAATGGTTTGTGGTACCGTCGCTGATCGCCATGATCACCACCATTGGGGTGATGATCGTCACCTCTCTGTCCGTCGCCCGCGAGCGCGAACAAGGGACACTGGATCAGCTGCTGGTTTCTCCGCTCGCCACCTGGCAAATTTTCGTCGGTAAAGCGGTTCCGGCCCTGATTGTTGCCACCTTTCAGGCCACCATTGTACTGGGCGTGGGTATTTGGGCGTACCAGATCCCCTTCGCCGGATCGCTGGCGCTGTTTTACTTCACGATGGTGATTTATGGTCTGTCACTGGTGGGATTTGGACTGCTGATTTCAGCGCTCTGCTCCACGCAACAGCAGGCGTTCATCGGGGTGTTCGTCTTTATGATGCCAGCGATTTTGCTTTCGGGGTATGTTTCCCCTGTCGAGAACATGCCGGTGTGGTTGCAGGATTTAACGTGGATAAACCCGATTCGACACTTTACGGATATCACCAAGCAAATTTATCTGAAGGATGCGAGTCTGGATATTGTGTGGGGAAGTTTGTGGCCGCTACTGGTCATAGCGGCCACGACGGGCTCAGTGGCGTACGCGATGTTTAGACGCAACATTGCGTAGCTTTTTCTCTTTGGTCAGTAACGAGACCACCGCAGGCCCTGCGAGGATTGCCAGACCGGCCAGGGCCAGCAGCAGGTTGTTTTGCAGCACACGGGACAACAACCAAAGCACAATCATCGCGGCACCAAAGTACCAGGTGGTGGTGAGCTCTTCGAGCACATCACCCACCTCACGCCAGCGTGCTTCATGGTGGCGCTGTAAGAACAACATCGACAGTACGGTGACGCCGTAGAGGACGCACAGTCCCAGGCCAACACGCACCAGCGTGCCGCTCATCCAGCCCATCACCAGCACGGCCACGACCAGTAAATGCAACATTATCTGCCAGCAACTGAGGCCAGTTGCGACACGAACACGTTGTTGCCACTTCATGGCTTCTCTCCTGAAGGATTTTTCTCTGCTTATTCAGACTACCGCACTTTACGGAAAATTCCGTAACACCGCATCTTTTTGTGACGCCGACTACACTTTATTTTCATCGGGATAGACACTCAGGAAGGAGCTTATGACGCCAAAAATGCAGCATTTCTCGCTTAACGTGCTGACAATAAACATTCATAAAGGCTTCACAGCATTTAACCGCCGCTTCATTTTACCGGAGCTGCGCGACGCGGTACGCACCGTCAATGCGGACATTGTTTGCCTGCAGGAGGTAATGGGCGCACACGAAGTGCATCCGCTCCACGTTGAGAACTGGCCCGACACGCCCCACTACGAATTTCTGGCTGACACCATGTGGAGTGATTACGCTTACGGACGCAACGCCGTCTACCCGGAAGGCCATCACGGCAACGCGGTGTTGTCACGTTTCCCGATTGAATATTACGAGAACCGCGACGTTTCCGTAGGGGAAAGCGAAAAACGCGGCCTGCTTTACTGCCGTATCACTCCGCCCGACCTTGAGCTTCCCCTCCATGTCGGCTGTGTTCATCTCGGTCTGCGCGAAGCCCATCGCCAGGCGCAGCTGAACATGCTGGCCGAGTGGGCTAATGCACTTCCCGAAGGTGAACCGGTGATCGTGGCCGGTGATTTCAACGACTGGCGACAGCGGGCGAACCATCCGTTGAAAGTGAATGCCGGACTGGAAGAAATTTTCACCCGCGCGACCGGCAGACCCGCGCGTACCTTTCCGGTACGTTTCCCCTTGCTGCGTCTTGACCGGATCTACGTGAAAAATGCTCACGCCAGCAGTCCTACCGCCCTGGCGCTACTCAACTGGCGACATCTCTCCGACCATGCCCCGCTCAGTGCGGAGATCCACTTATGAAATGTTCCTGGCAAGATGGCAACCGGATCACGCTGCTGGTTAATGGGGACGAGTATTACCCTGCCGTGTTCAAAGCGATTGACCATGCAAAGCAGAAAGTGATCCTCGAAACCTTTATCTGGTTCGAAGACGACGTCGGTAAACAATTGCACAGCGTGCTGCTGCGCGCTGCCCGGCGTGGTGTCAATATTGAAGTCCTCCTTGATGGCTATGGTTCACCGGATCTCAGCGACGCCTTCGTCAATGAACTCACTTCAGCGGGTGTGATCTTCCGCTACTACGATCCCGGCACTCGCCTGTTCGGCATGCGTACCAACCTTTTCCGCCGGATGCACCGCAAAATTGTGGTGGTGGATGAGACGGTGGCGTTTGTCGGCGGCATTAACTACTCCGCTGAGCATATGTCCGATTACGGCCCGGAAGCGAAACAGGATTATGCGATCCGCATCGAAGGGCCTGTGGTTCAGGATATCCTGCTGTTCGAACTGGAAAACTTGCCCGGTAAAGAGGTTGCACGCCGCTGGTGGAAACGCCGCCATCGTCCGGAAGAGAACCGGAATCCCGGTGAAGCGCAGGCGCTGTTCGTCTGGCGGGATAACGCCGAGCACAGAAACGACATTGAGCGTCATTATCTGAAGATGCTCGCCAACGCGAAGCGCGAGGTCATCATCGCCAACGCCTACTTTTTCCCTGGCTATCGTCTTCTGCATGCCATGCGCAATGCGGCCCGACGGGGTGTGCGTGTAAAGCTGATTGTGCAGGGCGAGCCGGATATGCCGATAGTCAAAGTCGGCGCACGGCTGCTGTATCACTATCTGGTGAAAGGCGGCGTGCAGATTTACGAATACCGCCGTCGCCCGCTGCACGGCAAAGTTGCGCTGATGGACGATCACTGGGCAACCGTGGGCTCCAGTAACCTTGATCCGCTAAGTTTATCGCTCAATCTTGAAGCGAACCTGATCATTTACGATCGCCAGTTTAACCAGACCCTGCGGGATAACCTGCAGGCGTTGATCGTCAACGACTGCGTGCGCGTGGATGAATCTATGGTGCCCAAACGCACCTGGTGGAACCTGGGCATCAGCGTGGTGGTGTTCCACTTCCTGCGTCATTTCCCGGCGATGGTCGGCTGGCTGCCGGCGCATACGCCAAAACTGGCGCTCGTGGAGCCGCCTGTGCAGCCTGAAATGGAAACCCAGGATCGCGTTGAAGCGCAAGACGGAGGGAAAACCTGATGTCAAAATCACATCCGCGCTGGCGGCTGGCAAAAAAAATCCTCACCTGGATCTTCTTTGTTGCAGTCGCCGTGCTGCTGGTGGTGTACGCGCAGAAAGTTGACTGGGAAGAGGTGTGGAAAGTTATCCGCAACTACAACCGGCTGGTACTGCTGGGTGCAGTTGGGTTGGTCATTATCAGCTATCTGATGTACGGCTGCTATGACCTGCTGGGCCGCGCCTATTGCGGCCACAAGCTGGCTAAACGCCAGGTTATGCTGGTGTCGTTCATCTGTTATGCCTTTAACCTGACGCTAAGCACCTGGGTCGGTGGGATTGGCATGCGCTATCGCCTCTATTCGCGGCTGGGACTACCGGGCGGAACCATCACGCGCATTTTCTCGCTCAGCATTACCACCAACTGGCTGGGGTACATTCTGCTCGGTGGGATGATTTTTACCCTCGGCGTGGTGCAGTTGCCCGCGCACTGGTATATCGATGAGGCCACGCTGCGTATTCTCGGCATCGTGTTGCTGCTGATTATCGCTTTTTATCTGTGGGCCTGCGCCTTCGCTAAACGCCGTCATATGACCATTAAAGGGCAAAAACTGGTATTACCTTCATGGCGCTTCGCGGTGTTGCAGATGGCGGTATCCAGCGCCAACTGGATGGCGATGGGGGCGATTATCTGGCTGTTGATTGGCGAAGATGTGAACTACTTCTTCGTGCTGGGCGTGTTGCTGGTGAGCAGTATTGCCGGGGTGATTGTCCATATTCCGGCAGGGATCGGCGTGCTGGAGGCGGTGTTTATCGCGCTGCTGGCCGGGGAACATGTCTCTCAGGGGACAATTATCGCTGCCCTGCTGGCCTACCGCATGCTGTATTACTTCCTGCCGCTGGCGCTGGCAACGGTCTGTTATCTGATGCTGGAGAGTCGGGCGAAAAAGCTGAGAGCGAAGAACGAGAAGGCGTTGGCAAAATAAAAGCAAAACGGCAACCTTGTTGCCGTTTTTAGTGTTTGTTCCCTCTCCCGTGGGAGAGGGTCAGGGTGAGGGCACCAGACCGCACCGTCACCCGGCAAAACAACCTTAACGACGGTTGCCGAGGATACGCAGCAGCATCAGGAACAGGTTGATAAAGTCCAGATACAGCGTCAGCGCGCCCAGGATCGCGTATTTGCGCAGGTTCGAACTGTCGCGTACGTCGATCTGCTCACCGATGTTTTTCAGCTTCTGGGTGTCATAAGCCGTCAACCCAACAAAGATCACCACCCCGATATAGGTCACCGCCCACATCAGCGCTTCACTTTTCAGCCACAGGTTCACCAGAGACGCCAGCACAATCCCAATCAGCCCCATAAACAGCATACTGCCAAAGCCGCTCAAATCGCGTTTGGTGGTGTAACCGTAGAGGCTCATCGCCCCAAACATCCCGCCGGTCACCACAAAGGTACTGGCGATGGAAGAGTAAGTGTAAACGATGAAAATGCTGGAAAGCGTCAGCCCGGTCAGCGCCGAGTAGAGCATAAACAGCGTGGTCGCCATGCCGGCGCTGAGCTTTTGCACCAGGCCTGAAAGGACGAACACCAACGCTAGCTGGGCAATAATCAGCCCAAAGAAGGTGATTTTGCTGGAGAAGATAAACATCATCAGCTCCGGTGTATTGGCCGCATACCACGCGATAAACGCGGTCAGCAACAGGCCAACCGTCATCCAACCATACACCTGAGCCATATACGTCTGCAGGCCGCTACGGGTCTGCTGTACTATTGAATCGGAACGCGGAAATCGGTCCATGATTCACTCCTGATTAAGTTTAAGTAGACACACACGTTAAGATTAACACATCCACGTAAACCGACTACCAACGGCTGGCGGCGTGTTTGTCGCTATCACGAGATTCAACCCAGCGGTCACCTTCCGGGGTGGCTTCACGCTTCCAGAACGGCGCTTTGGTTTTGAGGTAATCCATAATGAACTCCCCTGCCGCAAACGCGCTGCCACGGTGTGCGCTGGTCACCCCGACGAAGACAATCTCCTCGCCAGGCCACATCTCGCCGATGCGGTGAATCACCGTTACGCGTCCGAGCGGCCAGCGCCCGCGCGCTTCTTCCACAATCGCCGCCAGCGATTTTTCCGTCATGCCCGGATAGTGCTCCAGGGTCAGTGCTTTCACGCTGTCACCCAGGTTGTGGTTACGCACTTTGCCGGTGAAGGTCACCACCGCACCGTCTTCATCACGCTCAGCCAGCCAGCTATATTCTGTACCCACGCTGAAGCGCTCAGGACCTACCAGAATTCGGGTCTCCGCCATTTTAGCCCCCGGTCACCGGTGGGAAGAACGCCACTTCATCCCCTGCGTTCAGCGGATGGGTGAATTCCACCAGCGTCTGGTTAACGGCGGCCAGCAGCTTGCCTTCGTCCAGCGCCAGCGCCCAGCGGTCGCTTTGTGCGGCAAGATGCGCGCGCAGGGCGGCAACGTTTTCGAAGGACGCATCCAGCGTCAGGCTGTCGGTATTCACCAGCTCGCGCACCTGCGCAAAAAAGAGCACCTTAATCATGGCTTTCCACCTTAAAATCGCCGGATTTGCCGCCGCTTTTCGCCAGCAGGCGAACCGGGCCAATCACCATATCTTTTTGCACCGCTTTGCACATGTCGTAGATGGTCAGCGCGGCAACGGAGGCCGCCGTCAGGGCTTCCATCTCCACGCCCGTTTTGCCGGTTAAGCGGCAGAGTGATTCAATGCGCACGCGGCTGTGCTCTGGCTGCGCCTGCAGATTCACTTCCACCTTGCTCAGCATCAGCGGATGGCACAGCGGGATAAGATCCCAGGTCCGTTTGGCGGCCTGAATCCCGGCGATGCGGGCGGTGGCAAAGACGTCGCCCTTATGGTGGCTACCGTCGATAATCATCGCCAGGGTCTCCGGCAGCATGGTGACGAACGCTTCCGCGCGCGCCTCGCGCACCGTTTCCGCTTTGGCGGAGACGTCGACCATATGCGCTTCGCCAGCGGCGTTTATGTGGGTCAGTTGCGACATAGCTTATTTCTTTAAATGAGGATGGAAATTACACGGACGGGTTCGGGCATCCAGCTGCGGGGCGATGATGTTTTCCCACGCGGTGCGGCAGGCTTTCGTCGAGCCGGGCATGGCGAAAATCAGGGTGTTGTTCGCGACACCCGCTACCGCGCGCGACTGCAGCGTGGAGGTACCAATCTCTTCAAACGAGAGCATACGGAACACTTCACCGAAGCCTTCCACTTCACGATCGAACAGGGGGACCAGCGCCTCCGGGGCTTGATCGCCTGCCGTAAAGCCCGTTCCGCCGGTAACCAACACCACCTGCACGTCATCGCTGGCGATCCACTGAGAAACCTGCGCACGAATGGCATAGCGGTTCTCTTTCACAATCGCTTTATCAACAATCTTATGGCCCGCTTCGTGGGCTGCATCACGCAACCAGTGGCCGGAGGTATCATCCTCTTCGCCACGGAGGTCGGAAACGGTAAGAATGGCAATACGTGTCGGGATAAATTCTGCGCTTACCTGACTCATCTTCTGATTCCCTCTTAAGCCTGATTACCCGCCAATATAGGACAGGTTTTGAGTAATACCGGTGTTGCCCTGGTGCAGGAAGTGGGTCTGTTTTTTATGCGTCAGGGCTTCAGAGATGCGTGCTTCAAGCGCATCCTGCTGCGCATCGTCTTCCAGCAGATCGCGAAGGTCCACGCCGCCATCGCCGAACAGGCAGAGATGGAGTTTGCCCACGGAGGAGACGCGAAGGCGGTTGCAGCTGGCGCAGAAGTCTTTCTCATAGGGCATGATAAGCCCAATCTCCCCTTCGTAATCCGGGTGACAGAAGACCTGCGCAGGGCCGTCGCTGCGCTGGCGGATCTGATGGAGCCAGCCGCGTTTCAGCAGCTCGTCGCGCAGCACCATGCCGGAGATGTGATGGCGACGGAACAGCTCGCTGCCCTCGCCGGTTTCCATCAGCTCGATAAAGCGCAGTTGAATGGGACGGGATTTGATCCACGCCAGGAAGGTGTCCAGCTGATGATGGTTTACATCGCGCATCAGCACCGTGTTGACTTTGACTTTTTCAAAGCCGGCCGTGAACGCGGCGTCGATACCGTCCATGACCTGCTGGAATTTATCCTGCCCGGTAATGGCGTGGAACTGACGGGCGTCCAGGCTATCGACGCTGACGTTAATCGCCGTCAGGCCAGCGTCACGCCAGTTCGCCACATCGCGGGCCATGCGGTAGCCGTTGGTGGTGACCGCAATCTGGCGGATACGTTCGTTTTCACGCACGGCGGCAATGATGTCGGGGAAGTCGCGACGCAGCGAGGGCTCGCCCCCGGTCAGACGCACTTTTTCCGTGCCGAGTTCAGAGAATGCACGCGTCACGCGCCGCACTTCATCCACGGAGAGAAAGCCGTTATTGGTGACGCTGCCCGGTTTGTAGCCATCGGGCAGACAGTAGGTGCAACGGAAGTTGCACACGTCGGTAATCGACAGACGTAAGTAATAAAACTTACGCGCGAAAGCATCAGTAAGTTGTGAAGCCATGTACACCTTTCCAGATACGGGAGGCACAGTCATTTCTTTCTGTACCCTGGTGGCAAATTCGCCACGGCCAGAGCGCCATATCTTTCGACACAGGCACAAGGGCTAGAGTGTATGTTTTCAATTTTGAAAACGTGGTTATGGCGATAGTAGCGCGGAAATTCTGACTGCGCCATTATCGCTTTTCGCTATATAATCATCTATATAACGAATCAATCCTGCATTTTCACTACAGAATACCTAAAAACCGCACTTTCACATTGATATACGTCATTTTGCATCGGCTGAGGCATCGTCTTTTAGGGGTAGTTAGGTTACTGTTACGCGATCAAACGTGATAAGGAATACGTATGCGCAATCGCACTTTTGCGGATCTTGACCGGGTAGTCGCTCTTGGCGGAGGCCACGGTCTGGGTCGGGTGATGTCCTCTTTGTCGTCACTCGGCTCAAGGTTGACAGGGATAGTAACCACCACCGATAACGGTGGCTCAACCGGACGCATCCGTCGTGCCGAAGGCGGCATTGCCTGGGGAGACATGCGCAACTGTCTGAACCAGTTAATTACTGAACCGAGCGTTGCTTCGGCGATGTTTGAGTACCGTTTTGGCGGTAATGGCGAACTTTCTGGGCATAACCTCGGAAACTTGATGTTAAAGGCGCTTGATCACCTGAGCGTACGGCCTTTGGAAGCCATCAATTTAATCCGTAATCTGCTTAAAGTGGATGCATTCCTGATCCCTATGTCTGAACAACCGGTTGACTTGATGGCAATCGATGCCGAAGGACATGAAGTTTACGGCGAGGTGAATATTGACCAACTCGTACTGCCGCCAACAGAGTTAATGACCTACCCGAGCGTACCCGCCACGCGAGAAGCGGTGGAGGCAATCGGAGAAGCGGATCTTATCCTGATCGGTCCGGGCAGTTTTTATACCAGCCTGATGCCAATTCTGCTGGTGAAAGAGCTGGCACAGGCGCTGCGACGCACCCCTGCCCCGATGGTTTACATCGGTAACCTGGGCCGTGAGCTGAGCCCGGCAGCGGCGAGCTTATCACTGCCGGACAAACTGAATTTAATGGAGCATTACGTCGGGAAGAAGATCATTGACGGCGTGGTGGTCGGGCCGAAAGTTGATGTATCAGGTATCGGCGATCGTCTGGTAGTGCAGGAGCCGCTGGAGGCCACAGACATCAAATACCGCCATGACCGCCACCTGCTGCGTGAGGCGCTGGAGAAAGCGATTCAGGCGCTGGGATAACCAAATAGCCCCGGTGGCGCTGCGCCACCGGGCAAAATCCACTACGATGCCGCGATGAAAAGATCCCGCAACTGATGCAACTGGTCGCGGACCTGCGCCGCCTCTTCGAACTCCAGATTCTGCGCGTGCTGCATCATCTGCCCTTCCAGCTCGTGGATTTTCTGCTGCAACGCTTTCGGCGTCAGCACGACGGTATCCTCTTCCACCACTGAACGCGCCTTGCCGCGACCTTTCGTTTTGGTCTTCGCAATGTTCTGACCCAGCGCCAGGATATCCACCACCTTCTTGTTCAGCCCTTGAGGGATGATGCCGTGCTCTTCGTTGTAGCGCTGCTGCTTCTCGCGGCGGCGCTCCGTTTCACCAATCGCTTTCGCCATCGACGGCGTAATTTTGTCGCCGTACAGAATCGCTTTACCGTTAACGTTACGCGCGGCGCGGCCAATGGTCTGAATCAGCGAACGCTCAGAACGCAGGAAGCCCTCTTTGTCTGCATCCAGAATCGCCACCAGCGAGACTTCCGGCATATCCAGACCTTCTCGCAACAGGTTGATCCCCACCAGCACGTCAAACTCGCCCAGACGCAGATCGCGGATAATCTCCATACGCTCAACCGTATCAATATCCGAGTGCAGGTAACGCACTTTCTCACCGTGCTCTTCCAGATACTCGGTAAGGTCTTCTGCCATGCGCTTGGTGAGCGTGGTCACCAGCACACGCTCATTAATGGCGGAACGGGCGCGGATCTCAGAAAGCAGGTCATCCACCTGAGTCGCCACCGGCCGGACTTCAATGACAGGATCCAGCAGCCCTGTTGGACGCACCACCTGATCAACCACCTCGTCGCCTGATTTCTCCAGCTCGTAGTTGCCTGGCGTTGCCGACACGTAAATGGTTTGCGGCGCTAGCGCCTCGAACTCTTCAAACTTCATCGGACGGTTATCCAGCGCCGATGGCAGTCGGAAACCATACTCCACCAGCGTCTCTTTACGCGCGCGGTCACCGCGATACATCCCGCCGATCTGTGGGATAGTGACGTGGGATTCGTCGATCACCAGCAAACCGTCTGCCGGGAGGTAATCAAACAGCGTCGGCGGCGGCTCGCCCGGCCCGCGCCCGGAGAGGAAGCGTGAGTAGTTTTCGATGCCGGAGCAGTAGCCCAGCTCGTTCATCATCTCAAGGTCAAACTGGGTACGCTGGCTCAGACGTTGCTCTTCCAGCAGCTTATTGTTCGCCAGCAGCACCTTACGGCGCTCGGCCAGCTCCACTTTGATCTCCTCCATCGCCTGCACGATACGCTCGCGTGGCGTGACGTAGTGCGTTTTCGGGTAGATGGTGAAACGCTGGATCACCGACTCAATGTGGCCGGTCAGCGGGTCAAATAGCGACAGGCGTTCAACTTCTTCGTCAAACAGCTCGACGCGCAGCGCCATGTCGTCCGATTCTGCCGGGAAGATGTCGATCACCTCGCCGCGTACGCGGAAGGTGCCACGCTGGAACGCCTGGTCGTTGCGGGTGTACTGCAGCTCTGCGAGACGGCGTAAAATCGCACGCTGATCGATGATCATCCCCTGCGTCAGGTGCAGCATCATCTTGAGATACAGATCCGGATCGCCCAGACCGTAGATCGCAGAAACAGACGCCACCACCACCACATCACGACGCTCAAGCAGCGCCTTCGTTGCGGAAAGACGCATCTGCTCAATGTGTTCGTTTACCGAGGCATCTTTCTCAATGAAGGTGTCAGAACTCGGCACATAGGCTTCAGGCTGGTAGTAATCGTAGTAGGAGACAAAATATTCCACCGCGTTGTCCGGGAAGAACTCTTTCATCTCGCCATAAAGCTGCGCGGCCAGGGTTTTGTTGGGGGCAAGCACCATTGTGGGACGCTGGAGGTCCGCGATAACGTTGGCAATGGTAAACGTTTTGCCCGAGCCGGTTACCCCCAGTAGCGTCTGGTGCGCCAGCCCATCTTCCAGCCCCTCCTCCAGACGACGGATCGCCTCAGGCTGATCGCCAGATGGACGGAAAGCAGAATTCAATTTGAACGGTTTACTCATGGGCGACAACCTGATGACGTTATAAGCGGCAGGTGAGTAATTTTACTCCTTGTTGCCAGGAATGCCAGTAAAAAACACTGGATGAAAAACCAGTAGCATGTCAGGATATTTAGAGTAGCGTCTGAATGATTAGCGCAATAGCGGTCAAAGTTTGGACTCTGACAACATAAAACACCACCCGGGCCAGGTTATCCCCAGAACTTTTTCTTTTTTAACATTTGTCAAGCCAGGTAATGATAGTTTTATGGCAACCGGTGACACTTTCATTACGGGAATTGCTTTTATCTAACCAATTAAATAATAAGCGATATTTCCTAAAGCCGCGTTTCGCGCCAATTTGGGCGTAAGCCGCGTCTTCTCTCGCTTATCGCGTGTTTTCTAACTCTAATGCACATGGTTATCCACAGGAATAGTGGATAACTGCTTCCAGCCCGTGCAGACTGCCGCTCAGCAAATTCCCGGATTTTCCCATGAGACAGCAACAAAAAATTTTTATAGCTATTTTTTGGTGATTAACAGTTGCGTCATTCATAACCAACCGATGGGATCTTGCTCACATTTCCGTCATTTCCTGCCTTGCACCACAACTCAACATCTCCGGCACCGTCGATGTGCAAGTCGTCAATTTGTCATCCCGCAACGTTGAGGCTTACTCCTAAAAAAGCTCTTTTTTTAATCACTTTCAGGTTTCTGGCAGGAGTTTTGCACAATCAAAAACGAGCCTCACCTACACACATTTTTAAGGAGAGAAAGATGTTGAGTCTGCGTGCAGTGAATCAGTTTTACGGAAGCCAACATACGCTATGGAACGTGGATTTAGATTTTCCGCAGGGGATGTGTACAGGCGTAGTTGGCCTGCCGGGAATGGGAAAAACCACGCTCATGAATTGCATCGCCGGCAAATTGCCCGTCGAGAGCGGCACGATTATCTGGCATGAAGCAGGGGCCCCGCCATGTGATTTGCTCAACCCGCCATCAGAACAACGTTCAGACCCGAAAATAGGCTATGTCCCGCAGGACAGGCGGATTTTCTCCCAGTTAACGATCGAGGAGAATCTGCATATTGCCATGCGGGCAACGGGAAAACCCGACCCGGAAGCAAAAAGCGATGTTTACGACCTTTTCCCGGAGCTCTACGCGCTGCGACAGACCCGCGCCAACGCGCTCTTACCGGACGACCAGTATCAGTTGGCTCTGGCCAATGCGCTGGTGAATCGCCCGCAAATGCTGATTCTGGATGAACCCATGCATGGTGCAGGTCATGGCTTTGCACAGAAGCTGGGGCAGCTGCTGGCGCGCTTAAACCGGGAGTTAGGTATGACGGTGTTATTAGCTGAACAGCAGCTGTCGTTTATCCGCCGGGTTGCGGACCGTTTCTGTATGCTCTATCGCGGGCGTAACGTGGCGCAGGGCCACGTTAAGGAACTGGATGACGAGCTCATCGCTCACTGGATGTCGCGGGAAGCAAGACGCTGAGATCGAGATAATGACCCGTTTCGGCATTTTCCGCGCCGTCAGCAAGCCAGGGAATTTCCCCGAGGCACGGCGCGGGAAGGACACGCCTGAGCGTCGTCAGATACTCCTGGTGCCGTTTACCCGGTTCAACCACGTCGTTGGCAATCCAGCCCACCAGACGCAGTCCAGCCTGCTGTACGGCCTGTGCGGTCAACATAGCGTGATTGATGCAGCCCAGCTTGACGCCGACAACAAGAATGACCGGAAGCTGCTCGGCCCGTACCCAGTCAGCAAACGTCTGTGTATCCGAGAGCGGTGTAAACCAGCCGCCTGCCCCCTCCACCAGCACCCAGTTTGCCTGATTTTCCAGTGTCCGCAACCCGGCAGACAGCGCGGCGAAATCAATCGGTCGGCCTTCGTCGGCGCTGATAATGTGCGGCGACGTCGGCTCGGCGAAGGTGTAGGGATTCACCGCTGAATAGTCGAGTTTAAGGGTACTGTTACGCTGCAGCGCCAGCGCGTCAGTGTTGCGTAACCCTTCCGCAGTCATCTCGCTGCCGGAGGCAACTGGCTTATAGCCAGCAGTTGTTTTTCCCCTCTGACGCGCCGCCTGTAACAGAGCAGAACTGGCAACTGTTTTGCCCACTTCCGTATCCGTTCCGGTGACAAAATAACGTTCAGTCACGTTCGATAATCCCATGAAAAAGTTGATAAGAGAGCGGGAAATGCCCCCGCTGCTGTGGCCAGGCCAGCTCCAGGTGTTGCAACTGCCCACGAGTGAGAGGCTTTTTCTCGCGTCCGGCATGCAGGTGCGTGGCACCAATGCCCTTGAGCGAGCGCATGGCACTGACGGCATCGCTGAAATTGAGGGTGATGACCTGCACCGTGCTTCGATAGCGCCAGCCTGCCAGCGCCTGCGTGACCTGATCATGCGATAAAAATCGGTTGGCATGCGGTTGTTCATCTACCGCTCGCCACGCCTGATCCAGCTCCGGTAGCGAGCTTTCCAGCAGCGTGGTAAAGGCCACCTTGCCACCCGGACGGGCCACGCGGTAAAGCTCGCTTAACGCCAGTGGCAGGCTGTTACACCATTGCACTGCCAGATGGCTCCAGACCAGATCAAATTGTGCCTCGGCCAACGGAATGGCCTCGATATCCGCCACCAGATAGTGATGCGCAGCCTGCTGATGACGCGCCTCATCAAGCATGTCTGATGACAGGTCAATGGCCGTAACGTGGCTTCCCGACTCGCGCCAGTATCGACTATTCCCGCCGGGACCACATCCGGCATCCAGCACCTGCTCAAAACGGCTCACGCCGAGTAAAGCCAGTAACCCCCGTGCACTCTGGCGCTGGAGTTCATCATGCTGCGAATAGCTGCGTGCCGCCCGGCCAAACGCTGCCGCAATGGCCTGTTTATTGACTGGCGACATACAGAGCCTCCAGAAGTGCCGAAATGTCCTCTGCTTCGTGCGCCGCCGTCAGCGTCAGACGCAAACGCGCCGTGCCCGGCGGTACGGTAGGTGGGCGGATGGCAGTGACCCACATTCCCTTCTCGCGCAACGTCTCTGCCAGCGTGAGCGCCAGACTGTTTTCACCCACGATCACCGGCTGGATGGCGCTTTGCGAATCGGTACTGCGGAAAGGAAGATGGCACAACCCCTGACGAAAACGCTGAATATGCTCCGCCAGACGCGCACGACGTTCTTTGCCTTCCTGGCTGCGGATCACCGCCATTGACGCAGATAACGCCACGGCCTGGGCGGGTGGCATGCTGGTGCTGTAGATCAAATGCCGGGCGAATTGCAACAGATAGTCAGCAACGGACTCACTGCACAACACGGCGGCTCCGCTGACGCCAAAGCCTTTGCCGAAGGTCACAATCAGCAGTTCCGGCTTCACGCCTTGCTGGTGCGCGCTGCCACGCCCTTCATCCCCCATCACACCAATACCGTGGGCATCGTCGACCAACAGCCAGGCGTTTTGCCTTTTTGCTGCCTCGTGCAGCGCGGCAAGCGGCGCGCTGTCACCGTCCATGCTGAACACCCCTTCCGTGACCGCCAGCTGTTGCCCGTCGCAGGGTTTATCCAGCAACGCAGCAAGCTGTCCCGCATCGTTATGGACAAAACGGCGCAGCTGAGCCGGGCTTAAATTTGCCGCCTCCAGCAGCGAGGCGTGGCTTAAACGGTCGGCGACAATGCGGTCATCTTTTCCCATCAGGGCAGCGATAACCGCCTGATTGGCCGCAAAACCAGAGATAAACAGCAATGCACGCGGGTAACCCAGCCAGTCCGCAAGCTCCTCCTCCAGCGCCTGATGAGCGGTAGTGTATCCGCTGACATGTCCCGAACCGCCGCTGCCCACGCCAAATCGCTCCGCCCCCTGCTGCCAGGCGCGGACGATGGCCGGATGCTGGCTCAGCCCGAGATAATCATTGCTGGAGAAATTACAAAACTGCCGGTTATCACAGGTAAGAAAACGGCCTGCACCGTTTTCAACCACCCTGCGGACGCGAAACGCCTCTGCCGCCCGGCGCTCTTCCAGCACGGAATGGATACGTGCCTGCCAGGTCATACGGCTGCCGCGTTGTAGAACTGTTCGGTGTCGGCGTTGAAAATCTGCTGCTCCAGCTGCTGCTGTTGCTCGTTATCCCCCGTCAGCACCTCGGTTTGATGCGGGTTAAGCCCCAGCTTACGGAACAGCTGAACGTCTTTATCCTCTTCCGGGTTCGGTGTGGTCAGCAGCTTACAGCCGTAGAAGATGGAGTTGGCCCCGGCCATAAAGCACATCGCCTGGGTCTGCTCGTTCATCTGCTCGCGACCGGCGGAGAGGCGAACGAAAGAGGTCGGCATCATGATACGCGCCACCGCAATGGTGCGGATAAAGTCAAATGCATCCACGTCTTCGTTATCCGCCAGCGGCGTGCCTTTGACCTTCACCAGCATGTTGATCGGCACGCTTTCCGGCGGCGTTGGCAGGTTCGCCAGCTGCAGCAGCAGACCCGCGCGATCTTTCACCGTTTCACCTAAGCCCACAATACCGCCTGAACAGACCTTAATACCGGCATCACGGACTTTATCCAGCGTGTCCAGACGCTCCTGGTAGGTTCGCGTGGTGATGATATTGCCGTAAAACTCTGGCGACGTGTCGAGGTTGTGGTTGTAGTAATCCAGGCCTGCCGCAGAGAGGCGCTGCGCCTGCTCTTCATTCAGCGTGCCAAGGGTCATACAGGCTTCGAGTCCCATCTCCTTAACGCCCTTTACCATCTGCTCCAGATACGGCATATCGCGATCGTGCGGGTTTTTCCACGCGGCACCCATGCAGAAGCGGGTCGAGCCCGCGTTTTTCGCCTTACGGGCGGAGTCGAGCACCTGCTCGACTTCCATCAGCCGCTCAGATTCCAGACCGGTTTTATAACGCGCGCTCTGTGGGCAATATTTGCAATCTTCAGGGCAGGCACCGGTCTTGATCGACAGCAGCGTACTGACCTGTACATGGCGGGGGTCGAAGTGCTGACGATGTACCTGCTGGGCTTCAAACATCAGCTCAAGGAAAGGCTTGTTAAATAATTCAGTGACTTGCGACATCGTCCAGCGTGCGTGGTGAGCCATTGGGCTTCTCCAAAGGGTTTTGTTAATTTTCGGTTCGGTTTATACTCGTAAACCTAAAACTTTTCAAAATGGTTTACAAGTCGATTATGACCCAGGACGATCTCGCCTTCGACAAGCAGCATATCTGGCACCCTTACACCTCCACCACCCGCCCTCTTCCCGTCTTCCCGGTGGCTTCGGCACGCGGTTGCGAGCTACACCTCGCCAGCGGTGAGCCGCTGGTTGACGGAATGTCCTCCTGGTGGGCGGCCATTCACGGGTACAACCACCCGCGCCTGAATGCGGCGATGAAAGCGCAGATTGACCAGATGTCGCACGTGATGTTTGGCGGGATAACCCATCAGCCCGCGGTGGATTTATGCCGTCGCCTGGTGGCGATGACGCCTGAATCGCTGGAGTGCGTGTTCCTGGCCGACTCCGGCTCCGTGGCGGTGGAAGTGGCGATGAAAATGGCGCTGCAGTACTGGCACGCGAAGGGCGAAACGCGCCAGCGGTTCCTGACCTTCCGCAACGGCTATCACGGCGATACCTTCGGGGCGATGTCGGTGTGCGATCCGGACAACTCCATGCACAGCCTGTGGAAGGGGTATCTGCCGGAAAACCTGTTTGCTCCGGCCCCGCAGAGCCGCTTCGACGGCGAGTGGAACGAGATGGACATGGTCGGTTTCGCCCGCCTGATGGCGGCGCATCGTCACGAAATCGCCGCGGTGATCCTGGAGCCTATTGTGCAGGGCGCTGGCGGGATGCGGATGTACCACCCGGAGTGGCTGAGGCGTATCCGCAAGATGTGCGATCGCGAGGGCATTCTGCTGATTGCCGATGAGATCGCCACCGGTTTTGGCCGTACGGGTAAGCTGTTTGCCTGTGAACATGCGGGCATCGCGCCAGATATTCTGTGTCTGGGTAAAGCGCTCACCGGCGGTACGATGACGCTTTCCGCCACACTCACCACCCGTCACGTTGCCGACACCATAAGCGACGGTGAAGCGGGCTGCTTTATGCACGGCCCGACGTTTATGGGCAATCCGCTGGCCTGTGCGGTGGCGAGCGAAAGCCTTGCCATTCTGGAAAGCGGCGAGTGGCAAACGCAGGTTGCGGCGATAGAGACGCAGTTGAAAGAAGAGCTGAGCGCCGCCTCGGGTGCGAATTTTGTGGCGGACGTTCGCGTGCTGGGCGCCATCGGCGTGATTGAAACCACCCATCCGGTGAATATGGCAGCGCTGCAGCGCTTCTTTGTCGAACGTGGCGTCTGGGTTCGCCCCTTCGGTAAGCTTATCTACCTGATGCCGTCGTATATCATTACGCCCGTTCAGTTGCGGAAGCTCACCGACGCGGTCGTCGAAGCCGTTAACATTCCCGCGCATTTCGCGATTTAACCCTATGCATTACACTTTCTGCACGAGTGATTAACGAGGGTAAATCGTATGAAAATCATCAGTAAAGATCTGCGCGACGGTGAAAAACTGCCGGAGCGTCATGTTTTCAACGGCATGGGGTACCATGGGGATAATATCTCCCCGCACCTTGCGTGGGACGAGGTTCCGGCCGGAACCAAAAGTTTTGTGGTCACCTGTTACGACCCGGATGCACCGACAGGCTCAGGCTGGTGGCACTGGATTGTGGCGAACCTGCCCGCCGACACACGCGTACTGCCACAGGGTTCCGGCTCTGGCCTGGTTGCTCTGCCTGAAGGCGCGATTCAGACCCGTACCGATTTTGGTAAAGCGGGTTACGGTGGCGCAGCGCCGCCAAAAGGGGAAACCCACCGCTATATCTTCACGGTGCATGCGCTGGATGTGGACAAGATTGAGGTGGATGAAGGGGCGAGCGGCGCGATGGTGGGCTTTAACGTGCATTTCCATACGCTTGGCAGCGCGTCGATTACGGCGATGTATTCATAAAAAAAGCCGGGTGGCGGCTACGCCTTACCCGGCCTACATTTCGCACTCGTAGGCCCGGTAAGCGCAGCGCCACCGGGCAAAAATCACAGCACTGGCGGCAACAACCCCACCAGCCGTCCTTCTTCCAGAAGCGCCATCGCTTTATCAATATCCGGCGCAAAGAAGCGGTCGTCGTCATAATGCGATACATGCTCGCGCAGCGTATGACGCGCCTGCTCCAGCAGCGGACTGGACTTCAGCCCTTCGCGCAGATCGATTCCCTGACACGCCGCCAGCCATTCCACGGCCAGCACGCCACGGGTGTTGGATGCCATCTCCCACAAACGACGCCCGGCAGCCGGAGCCATAGAAACGTGATCTTCCTGGTTTGCCGATGTTGGCAGGCTGTCCACGCTGTGCGGATGCGACAGGGCTTTGTTCTCGCTCGCCAGCGCCGCCGCCGTCACCTGAGCAATCATAAAGCCCGAGTTAACCCCGCCGTTACGTACCAGGAACGGTGGCAGCTGAGACATGTGCTTATCCATCATCAACGCAATGCGACGTTCAGACAACGCACCGATTTCAGCAATCGCCAGGGCAATGTTATCCGCCGCCATTGCCACCGGCTCAGCGTGGAAGTTGCCCCCGGACACCACTTCATTTTCCTGCGCGAATACAATTGGGTTATCGGACACCGCGTTGGCTTCCACCAGCAACACCTCTGCCGCCTGGCGCAGTTGCGTCAGGCACGCGCCCATTACCTGCGGCTGGCAACGCAGGGAATATGGATCCTGCACCTTTTCACAGTTGTGGTGTGAATCTGCAATACCACTGGTTTCGGTGAGTACATGACGGTACATGGCGGCGGCATCAATTTGCCCACGCTGGCCGCGCACCTCGTGAATACGCGCGTCAAACGGGCGACGCGAGCCCAGTACGGCTTCAGTCGTCAGGGCACCGCACACCACTGCTGAGGCGAACAGATCTTCAGCCTCAAACAGGCCGCGTAAAGCGAATGCCGTCGACGCCTGAGTACCGTTCAGCAGCGCCAGCCCCTCTTTTGCCGCCAGGGTGATCGGGTTTAACCCGGCTTTTTTTAGCGCCTCTTTCGCAGGAAGCCACTCACCCTGCCAGCGCGCCTGCCCTTCACCGAGCAGCAGCAGGGACATGTGCGCCAGCGGCGCGAGATCGCCGGATGCACCGACAGAACCTTTTGCCGGGATCCACGGATAGACTTCTGCGTTCACCAGCGCCATCAACGCCTGGATCACGCTCAGGCGAATGCCCGAGAAACCGCGCGCCAGGCTGTTGATTTTTAGCACCATCATCAGGCGGACAATCTCATCATCCAGCGGCTGACCAACCCCCGCCGCGTGTGAAAGCACCAGCGAACGCTGTAAGTTCTCCAGATCGTGTGTCGCAATACGTGTCTGCGCCAGCAGCCCAAAACCAGTGTTGATCCCGTAGGCAGTGCGCCCTTCGGCAACAATGGCTTCGACGCAGGCAACGCTGTCGTTGATCGCGGCGTGGGCACTTTCATCAAGCGAGAGCGTGACCGGTTGACGCCAGACGTTACGCAGTTGTTTGAGCGTCAGTGAGCCGGGGGTAAGTGTTAAGGCGTTCATTCATGATTTCCTTGTGTGGCAGCGATCATCGGCAGGTTTAGCCCCTGCTCTTTGGCACATTCAATGGCAATCTCGTAACCAGCGTCTGCGTGACGCATCACGCCGGTTGCCGGGTCGTTGTGCAGCACGCGAGCGATACGCGCAGCAGCTTCATCCGTTCCGTCACAGACAATGACCATCCCGGAATGCTGGGAGAAGCCCATCCCCACGCCGCCACCGTGGTGCAGCGATACCCAGGTCGCGCCGCTGGCCGTATTCAGTAAGGCGTTCAGCAAAGGCCAGTCGGAGACTGCATCCGAACCGTCGCGCATGGCTTCGGTTTCACGGTTCGGGCTGGCAACGGAACCGGAGTCCAGATGGTCACGACCAATCACAATCGGCGCGGAGACTTCGCCGCTGCGCACCATTTCGTTAAAGGCCAGACCCAGTTTTTGCCGCCACTCCAGCCCTACCCAGCAGATGCGCGCCGGTAAGCCCTGGAAGTTGATGCGCTCGCGGGCCATATCCAGCCAGTGGTGCAGGTGTTCGTCATCCGCGACAATCTCTTTCACTTTGGCGTCGGTTTTGTAGATATCCTCCGGGTCACCGGACAGGGCAACCCAGCGGAACGGACCGATACCGCGGCAGAACAGCGGGCGAATATAAGCAGGAACGAACCCCGGGAAGTCGAAGGCATTATTCACGCCCATCTCTTTCGCCATCTGGCGGATGTTGTTGCCGTAATCAAAGGTAGGAATGCCCATCTTGCTAAAGGCCAGCATGGCGGAGACGTGTTCTGCCATGGAACGTTTGGCAGCAAGAACCGTACTTTCCGGGTCGATTTCCGCTTTTTGCTGGTAAGCTTCCCACGTCCAGCCTTTTGGCAGGTAACCGTGCAAAGGATCATGAGCGCTGGTCTGGTCGGTAACCAGATCCGGACGGACGCCGCGGGCGACGAGTTCAGGAAGAATATCTGCCGCGTTGCCGCACAGGGCAATCGACACCGCTTTGCCTTCAGACGTGTATTTTTTGATACGCGCCAGCGCATCGTCCAGGCTGGTTGCCTGTTCGTCGACGTAACGAGTACGCAGACGGAAATCAATGCGGCTCTGCTGGCACTCAATGTTGAGCGAGCACGCGCCGGCAAGCGTGGCGGCCAGCGGCTGCGCCCCCCCCATGCCGCCCAGACCCGCGGTCAGCACCCAGCGGCCTTTCAGCGAGCCGTTATAGTGCTGGCGACCGGCTTCCACGAAGGTCTCGTAGGTGCCCTGGACAATTCCCTGGCTGCCGATGTAGATCCAGCTACCCGCGGTCATCTGGCCATACATCGCCAGCCCTTTAGCGTCCAGCTCGTTGAAGTGTTCCCAGGTGGCCCAGTGCGGCACGAGGTTAGAGTTAGCAATCAGCACGCGCGGCGCGTTCTTGTGCGTTTTGAATACGCCAACCGGTTTGCCGGACTGCACCAGCAGGGTTTCGTCGTGTTCGAGGTGAGTCAGAGATTTTACAATTGCGTCATAGCACTCCCAGTTGCGCGCGGCGCGGCCTATGCCGCCGTAGACCACCAGCTCGTGGGGGTTTTCCGCAACCTCTGGATCAAGGTTGTTCATCAACATGCGCAGCGGGGCTTCGGTGAGCCAGCTTTTGGCGGTGAGAGTGGTGCCGCGCGGAGCGCGGACATCCTGCTGGCGGTATTTACCTGACGACATTGTGTGCTCCTCATACGGGACAGATGATGCATTTAGATATACTTGTATAGACAAGCACACACAAGGTCAGTTTTAACAAAAAAGATACAATTTTGTTATATTGCGTTAGCTATCACGCTTTTAAAACTTATGACATAAAGTGGCCCTGCAGCCGGTAACGGTTACCCGGGAAAAGCAGCCGGGCATGCGACACAATTTGCGATGACGACCATGTACGACGACGGATCAGCAGGCATGGATCGTGCTCTTTAATGCGCAGCCGTTCACACTCCTGCGGCGTGGCGCGCACGGCCTCCACAATATGCTCCCCTTCCGTCAGCGGTGCGACGAGCGAGAGATAGGCGTGCGGCGTGGTGTGGGTGTAATCCTGGTTCAGGTAGTCCGGTATCCGTTCGGCGTTAACGCAGCGATCTTCAATCTGCACCGGAATGTCGTTTTCGAAATGCACCATCACGGAGTGGAAGATCCGGCTCCCCTCTTTGACATTCAGCTCTACGGCCTGCTCGGCGCTGGCCTGGGTCTCTTCGAGCACCAGCACCTCACAGCGGTGCTGATGGTTACGCGCGGTGATCTCATCGGCAATACTGCGGATTTCAAACAGGGCAGATTGCCCTTTCGGTTCCGCCACAAACGTTCCGACCCCCTGCAAGCGCACCAGAAGACCGTCGTCGGTCAGTTCGCGCAGCGCCCGGTTGACGGTCATCCGGCTAAAACCAAACTGCGCCACCAGCTCGGCTTCCGAGGGAATACGGTCGTGCGGCCGCCAGACGCCGGTGGCGATTTTTTCGCTTATCGCCTGCTTCACCTTTTCGTAGAAAGGTGCGGGAGGGCTCGACTGCGGCAGAGGTGAGCGTGAAAACATCGTGACTCCTTGAATAGTGTTATGCCCACCAGTGAGCAATTTGCCAGGCCAGACGGGCGGCAAGCTTTGCGCCCTGTCCGTCTCGATCGTACTGCGGGTTAAACTCTACCAGATCGGCGGCCTGTAGCTTACCGCTGCGGCAGATTTGTTCGATAACCGGCAGAAGATCCAGCGCCGGTATGCCTAACGCGGCCGGTGCGGACACGGCAGGCATTTCGCTCGCGGGGAGGACGTCCAGATCGATCGTCAGATAGATACGATCGGCCTGCGCCAGCACCTTTTCCAGTGCGGGTAGCGCATCGCGCCTGAAATGGAGATCTTCCACCAGCGTGACGTTCAGGCGTTCGGCCTCATCCCACAGCGCCAGCGTGTTCGCCGCCCGGCTCACGCCAAAGCAGGCGTACTGAAACTCCCGCCCGCGCTCATCGCAGTAATGCGCCAGCTGGCGAAACGGGGTGCCGGACGTCGCCCGGTCGGCCTTGCGCAGGTCAAGATGGGCATCAAGATTGATCACCACCACGCGCTCGCTCGGGAACGCATCCAGAATGCCCCGACCGTGCGCCCACGCGGTCTCATGACCGCCGCCAAAGACCAGCGTGCGCATCCCGGACTGCTGGCAGGCCGTGACGGCATCGCTTAACGCCTGCTGGGCCGCTTCCAGCTTGTTGCCTTCAACATAAAACGAGCCCATATCCGCCAGCCGTTCGTGCCCCTGATGGCTTGCCATATTCGCCAGCGCTTTCCGCAGCATATCCGGTGCCTGCACGGCGCCGGGCCTGCCATGATTGCGTTTCACCCCTTCATCACATTCAAAGCCTATCAGCGCGATGCTGGATGAAAGCGGCGTGAAATTCGGCTGCTGCCGTATCGTCTGAAAAATGCGCTTTGCGTTGCTGGCCTCGGCGCTGTCGTCGCGCCCCTGCCAGACCGTTTCGGCTACCGGCCGCCATAACCTCATACTGCCTCCCCACGGAAAATACGTTGATATAGCGGATTGCGTCCCGGCTCGTAGACCATCTCAACCGGATGGTGAGCATCCCAGACGATAAAATCGGCGACAAGCCCTGCCCTAAGCTGTCCGTGGGTTGCGCCACGACCCAGCGCCTGCGCGGCATGTCGCGTAACGCCAGCCCAGGCTTCTTCAGGGGTCAGACCAAACTGGACGCAGGCCATATTCATCGCCAGGTGCAGGCTGGCAAACGGGCTGGTGCCGGGGTTATAGTCGGTCGCGACCGCCATCGGTACCCCCTGTTTTCTGAGCTGTTCAACCGGCGGACGCTGGCGCTCCTGAAGAAAATAGAACGCGCCAGGCAACAATACGGCAACGGTCCCGCTTTGCGCCATCGCCTGAACGCCTGCATCATCCAGGTATTCGATATGATCGGCCGACAGCCCCTTATATCGGCTGACAAGCGCTGCGCCACCCAGATTTGAGAGCTGTTCAACATGCCCCTTCACCGGGATACCGAGCGCGGTTGCCGCCTTAAAGAGGCGCTCGGTTTGCGACGGGGTAAAGCCGACGTTTTCGCAAAATACGTCGACAGCTTCAAACAATTCTTTTTGCCACAGCACGGGCAATATCTGCTCACAGACCAGCGTGAGGTACGCATCCGGATCCTGTCGGAATTCCGGCGGAACCGCATGAGCCGCCAGCAGCGTTGGGCTGATATCAACCGGATTATTGAGGCTCAGTTGGCGTGCAACCTGCAGCATCTTCTCCTCGGCATCGGCGTTTAGCCCGTATCCGGACTTGATTTCAACCGTGGTGACACCTTCATTCATCAGACGCTGAAGCCGCTGCTGGGCCAGTTTCAGCAGGGTTTCCGGTGAACTGTTGCGCGTCGCCGTCACGGTAGCGTTAATCCCGCCTCCCTGGGCGCTGATTGTTTGATAAGAGACACCGTTCAGACGCTGCTCCCATTCTGCCGCGCGATCGCCGCCAAACACCAGGTGGGTATGGCAGTCAATCAGGCCTGGTGTAACCAGACGTCCCTGAAGATCGACGCTGTGACGGTGTCCTGAAGGTATTTCAGATTCAGGGATCACGGCCTGAATGGTTTGGCCGCGCACCACCAGAGCGTGTTGCTCTTTCAGGCCATACGGCGCGGCGCCTTCCGGATCCATCGTTGCCAGTCGCGCATTTCGCCATATTACATCGTCGGGATGAAGCTGCTGCATGGGTATTCCACTTGTCATGGGTTGTATAGACATTTATTTTCATCCACTGCCCGCTGTCAACCGTCCTGATGGAAAATGTTATTTATTTGTGATGACTTTCCCGCCCCCCGAGGGCAAAAAATGCAACTTTTACCCTTTTTAACTTCCCGTTTCGCTCAACTTAGTATAAAAAAGCAGGCTATTTCGTCTATCCCGTTAAGACTTGCATACCCAGGAGCTTTACCTTGAACATTTCCAGGATTTCCCGTCTGGCGTTAGCACTCGCCTTTGGCGTGACATTATCCGCATGCAGTTCAACACCACCGGATCAGCTGCCTTCTGAGCAGGTAGCACCGGGTACCGCCTCCCGCCCGATTTTGTCCGCTGATGAAGCGAAGAACTTCGACCGTGCACACTACTTCTCGGCGATGGAACCCAACGCTGCGCCGTGGACACCGTCTTCTATTAACCTGCCAAAACAGCCTGACTTCGTCGTTGGACCAGCAGGTGCGCAGGGTGTAACGCATACCTCTATTCAGGCTGCGGTTGATGCTGCCATCACGAAGCACAGCGCTTCTCGCCAGTACATCGCGATCCTGCCAGGCGAATATGAAGGCACCGTTTACGTTCCGGCGGCACCAGGCAGCATTACCCTTTACGGTCTGGGCGAAAAAGCGATCGATGTAAAAATTGGCCTGGCGATTGATTCAGAAATCGACAGCAACGCCTGGCGTCGCCTGGTGAACCCAGCCGGTAAATATATGCCGGGCAAACCTGCGTGGTACATGTTTGATAACTGCCAGAGCAAGCGTTCTGCCACCATTGGGGTGATGTGCTCAGCGGTATTCTGGTCTCAGAATAATGGCTTGCAGCTGCAAAACCTGACCATTCAGAACACCCTGGGTGACAGCGTCGATGCAGGTAACCATCAGGCCGTCGCGCTGCGTAGCGATGGTGATAAAGTACAGATCAACAACGTTAACATTCTCGGCCGTCAGAACACCTTCTTCGTGACCAACAGCGGTGTACAGAACACCCTGCAGAACAACCGCCTGACCCGTACGCTGGTGACTAACAGCTACGTCGAAGGTGATGTTGACCTGGTATCCGGTCGTGGCGCGGTGGTGTTCGATAACACCGACTTCCGCGTGGTGAACTCGCGTACTCAGCAGGAAGGCTATGTCTTTGCACCAGCGACGCTGTCTAACCTGTTCTTCGGTTTCCTGGCCGTAAACAGCCGCTTTAACGCTGCCGGTGACGGCGTGGCGCAGCTGGGCCGCTCCCTGGATGTGGACTCTGCAACCAACGGTCAGGTGGTGATCCGCGACAGCGTGATCAACGAAGGCTTTAACATGGCGAAGCCGTGGGCGGATGCCGCGATCTCCAAACGTCCGTTCTCCGGCAATACCGGTGCGGTGGACGATAAAGGAAACGTGCAGCGCAACCTGAACGACGCTAACTTCAACCGCATGTGGGAATACAACAACCGCGGTCTGGGTAGCAAAGTGGTTGCTGAGCCGAAGCAGTAAGATGAGAGTAAAAGGGGGAGTTTAATCCCCCTTTTTACTGCGACTGAATGCGTCAGGCACCAAACTTAAGATACGCATCCAATAGTTGCATAATCGCAACCATGAGTTGCAGGAACAGAATTGCCCATTCCACACCGCTCATACGCCACTCCTTTGGTATAGAGCACTTCTCCTCTGATTTACCTTTCCGCTGCCTGTCACCAGAGGTGTGTTGGTTATGTTTTGATGTGCTCCGCAGTTTAGGCACCGTCGGCACCACCCGACAGCCAGGACTTAAAAAGGATCCTGAATTGCGGAACTGCAACACATCAAGCCAACGGACAGAATGATATCAAATCACCACTGTACATAAAAACAGATAAAATCAGTTTAGGAATTCATAAAGCAAAAACACATAAACCACTGATTATTATATAAATAATAATCTCTAATCATTCCATGTTCTCTTTTCTTCGTTGACGATGAATTTACATCGCCTTAAGCCAATATTATGATGATTAAGTTGGTTACGTTTTGATGTGCTCACCCGGCGACCACCGGGCATAAAAAAACCTCGCATTCGCGAGGTTTTTTGTTTTAAGCCGCTTAGTGGGCGTTAACCACCACCCACATAGGCCCCTGGCCGACCGCATAGCGCCCTTTCTCTTCCAGCAGGCCCTGTTCGCCTTTGATTTCATACAGCGCAATGTGGTGGGATTTCTGCCCTGCTGCGATCAGATATTTACCGCTGTGGTCGATATTAAAACCGCGCGGCTGGGTCTCCGTTGGCTGGAAGCCTTCAATCGCCAGCACGCTGCCATCTTCCGAGACGCTAAACACGGTAATCAGGCTGGAGGTACGGTCACAGGCGTACAGATGGCGGCCATTTGGCGTAATGTGAATATCCGCAGCCCAACGGGTGTCAGAGAAGTCAGACGGCATCATATCCAGCGTCTGCACGCACTCAATCTGGCCGTTAGGATCTTTCAGTTCCCAGACGTCCACCGAGCTGTTCAGTTCATTGACCACATAGGCGTACTGCTGGTTCGGATGGAAAACCATATGACGGGGGCCCGCGCCTTCAACGGTAGTGACTTCAGCAGGAGTCTGCGCCACCAGGTGACCATCGTCGCTCAGGGTGAACAGGCAGATGCGATCCTGCTTCAATGCAGGTACCCACAGTGTACGGTTATCCGGCGTGATATTCGCCGAGTGGCAACCTTCCAGCCCTTCCACCACATCGACAGTTTCAACCGGAATACCGTTTTCCAGACGCGTTACGCTGACACAGCCTGCGTTATACGAGCCACTAAAGACAAAATTGCCTTTACGATCGGTAGAGATATGGGTTGGGCTGCCCGGCAATGGCGCTTCGGCAGTGTAAGTCAGCGCGCCGTCGTCCGGAGAGATGCGGTAGGCCAGCACGCGAAACTCCGGGCGCACACCCACGTACAAGAAACGTTTATCCGGACTGATGACCATCGGCTGCACCTGCCCTGGGACATCAACAACCTGCACCAGCGTGAGTGACCCTTCGGTATTTAAACGCCAGACATGGATCTGCTGGCTCTCAGGACTGGCGGTATAAACGGTTTGTTTCATGAATATTCACTCCTCACTGCGCATGAAAGTAGTTAACTTTTGACGGTGAATGCTGAATTGTCGACAGGAATTTTGAAGCATCCGCCTCTCGGTGTACCATCCCATCAAAACGTAAATTCAATATTAACCCGGAAAAACAAATGACCTCGCGTGTGATTGCTCTGGATTTAGACGGTACCTTACTGACGCCGCAAAAAACCCTCCTCCCTTCCTCCCTTGAAGCGCTTAAACGCGCGCAGGAAGTGGGATATCAACTCCTTATCGTAACGGGTCGACATCACGTTGCCATTCACCCTTTTTATCAGGCACTGGCGTTAGATACACCTGCAATTTGTTGTAATGGCACTTATTTGTATGATTATCAGGCAAAAAAGGTTCTGGCATCCGACCCGCTGCCGGTTCCTCAGGCGCTGCAATTGATTGATCTGCTGGATGAACACGCCGTACACGGCCTGATGTATGTGGATAACGCGATGGTCTATGAACGCCCGACCGGCCATGTGATCCGCACCAGCAACTGGGCGCAGTCCCTGCCTGAAGCCCAGCGTCCGGTCTTTACCCAGGTATCCTCCCTGCGCCAGGCAGCGCAGGATGTTGATGCTATCTGGAAATTCGCGCTGACGGATGAAGACACCACCAAACTGAATACCTTCGCAAAACACGTGGAAGAAACGCTGGGCCTGGAGTGTGAATGGTCCTGGCATGACCAGGTTGATATCGCCCGCAAAGGTAACAGCAAAGGCAAGCGTCTGACACAGTATGTGGAATCTCAGGGGTGGTCGATGCGTGACGTGATCGCCTTCGGCGATAACTACAACGACATCAGCATGCTGGAAGCCGCCGGTACCGGCGTGGCGATGGGCAATGCCGATGATGCAGTAAAAGCGCGCGCTAACGTGGTGATTGGCGATAACACCACTGACAGCATCGCGCAGTACATTTATACCCACCTGCTGTAATCAGGCGGTGATCGAGACGCTCTTAATTTGCGCGTAAAGCCACAGGCCGGGTTTGATCCCTAATTCATCTCTGGCCCACGGGCTGATACGCGCCCAGAGCGTCCTGCTGCCGACCTCAAGCTTTACTTCTACCTGGCCGTTATCATCAAAACACTCCGCCACTTTTGCACGCAGAATATTTCGGATACTGGTCTGCAACGGCGGTTGCAGCACCAGCGAAACATCCGACGCCTGAATGCGAATACGTAGCGCAGACTGCAGCGGTTTGTCGATTTTGTTGACCCACAGATGCTGATCGCCCAGTGCCAGCGCGGTCATTGCGTAATGTGGATGGTGTTCCAGCACACTGACTTTGAGGATGCTGCTCTGCTGCTCCCGGGGTAACCAGGGGTGCATCACGCTGCTGCCCCACACCTCTTCCAGGTTGCCGAAGGCCTTAACGCTGCCCTCTTCCAGCACCAGCACTTTATCAGCCAGATGCAGGATCTCATCCAGCGAGTGGCTAACGTAGAGCATCGGAATATTAATTTCGCGCGTCAGGCGCTGCAGATACGGCAGGAGTTCACGTTTACGCGGAATATCCAGCGAGGCCAGCGGTTCATCGAGCAACAGCAACTCTGGCGCGGTCAGCAACGCGCGGCCAATCGCCACACGCTGTTTCTCACCGCCGGAAAGCGAGGATGGCAGCCTGTCGAGCAGCTGTTCAATCCCTAAAAGGGTCACCAGCTTATCAAACTGCCCGGCCATGCTTTTCGCCATGCCGTAACGCAGATTCCCGCGCACGCTGTAGTGCGGGAATAATCGTGCATCCTGAAAAACATAGCCGATACGGCGTTTATCCGGCGAAAGATATACCTTATTCTCCACGTCATTTAAGACGCGGTTATTTAATACAATGCGCCCTGATTGCGGGCGGGTCAGGCCGCTTATCGCATTAATCAACGACGTTTTTCCCGCGCCAGACACGCCAAAGATGGCGGTAATGCCGCTGGCTGGCAGCGTCTCGTTAATCGTCAGGGTATGATTTCCCAGCGTCTGGGTAAATTGAAGCTCCAGCATGACTATTTCCCCATCCGCTCACGGCTGAGTCGCGCCAGCCATTCCGACACCAGCAATGATACCAGCGCTAATACGATTGAGATGATGCACAGTCGCGCTGCGGCGTTTTCTCCACCTGGCGTCTGAATCAGGGTATACATGGCCGACGGAATTGTTCGCGTCTCACCGGGGATGTTCGACACAAAGGTAATGGTCGCACCAAACTCGCCCAGCGAGCGGGCAAAGGCCAGCACCGTACCGACAATAATACCGGGTAATGTTAGCGGCAGCGTAATGGTAAAGAAGACGCGCCAGCGCCCGGCGCCCAGCGTGCGGGCCGCCTGTTCCAGTTTGAGATCCACCCCTTCCAGCGCCAGACGAATAGCCCTGACCATCAGAGGGAATGACATCACAGCCGCCGCCAGCACCGCTCCGCGCCAGCTAAAAGCGAACGTCAGCCCAAACCAGTCATAGAGTTTCTCACCGATAAAACCGCGACGTCCCATTGAAATCAGTAACAGATAACCGACCACCACGGGCGGCAACACGAGGGGAAGATGAAGCACACTGTCCAGCAGGGCTTTGCCTGGAAACTTACAGCGGACCAGTAACCAGGCAAAGAAGATCCCAAAGGGCAAACTCAGCACGACTGCCAGGGAAGAGACTTTAAGGCTCAGCAGCACGGCCTGCCATTCAGGATCGGTCAATATCATCAGTGAGTTGTAAATCCATAACGTTTAAAGATTGCAGAGGCTTCTGGTCCTTTCAGATAATCATAAAAGGCAGAAACCGTCGCATTTTTATGTCCATCAACAATCGCAACAGGGTATTCCACTTTCTTGTGGGAGTCTTCCGGGAAGGTACCTACCACTTTGACACCTTTGCTGGCAACGGCATCAGAACCGTAGACAATACCCAGTGGAGCTTCGTTGCGTTCCACCAGCGCCAGCGCACCGCGGACATCTTCAGCCGGGGCCAGTTTCGGTGACAATGTCTCCCATGCGCCCAGTTTTTGCAGTGCTTCTTTGGCGTAGATCCCGGCAGGAACGTGCTCAGGATCCCCCACCGCCAGGCGGCCACCGTTTAGCAGGCTGATCCAGTTGGTCTCTTTGTCGATGGTGATGTCAGCCTGCGCGCTGGCTTTTGGTGCCACCACTACCAGGCTATTCCCCAGCAGCGTTTCGCGGGTCGCCGCATCAATCGCTTTCTTCTCCACCGCGTAATCCATCCACTTCTGGTCAGCCGAGATGAACAGATCCGCCGGCGCACCCGCTTCTATCTGACGTGCCAGCGTCGAGGAAGACGCAAAAGAGGAGACTACATCAACGTTCTTCTCTTTTTTATATACCGCCGCGATATCCTGCAGCGCGTTGGTCAGCGACGCCGCCGCAAAGACCGTAATTTTACCGTCGTCCGCCAGCGCGTGGCCGGTAAGTGAAAGCGTCAGCGTTGCCCCTGCGAAAAGGCGTACCCAGGTACGTGCCATTTTTTAACTCCTGTGAGTAGCGTTATATACACATTAATATAACGATAACGTCAGGGAGATCCCAGCGTTAAATCGTACCGCTGAAGGGGTAAACCAGTGTGATACGTTAAATATTATCGGCGAAAACGGGAAAATCTTGAGAGCAAAACGCCCGGACTGGCCGGGCGTTTTGTGGGGAATTAATGCTGCTTTTTAGCCTGGTCTCGGTGACCAATGTTCGAGAAGACGTTGAACACTTCACCCAGGCCGTAGATGGCACCGAGGATGATGGCCATCACTACTGGTACCATGATCACGGCAAATACCAGACTTTTTAACAACTCTAACATGGTTTTCTCCAGAGATTGTGAATAGCTTATTCTACCCTTTCAAGTGAGAAAAACATCCCCTTTTGTGCGGTACCCTTTGCGCCCTGCACCATTTGGGTCACAATACTCTTTTTGCCAGGATACTGTTATGCAGGCCGAAATTCTCCTCACTCTCCGACTTCAGCAAAAGCTTTTCGCCGATCCGCGTCGTATCACCCTGCTTAAACAGATAGAACAAACAGGCTCGATTAGCCAGGGGGCAAAAAACGCCGGTATCAGTTACAAAAGCGCCTGGGATGCCATCAACGAGATGAACACCCTGAGCGAGCAACCGCTGGTGGACAGAGCTACAGGCGGCAAAGGCGGCGGCGGTGCAGTGGTTACGCGTTTTGGGCAGCGTCTGATTCAGCTTTACGATCTCCTGGCCCAGATCCAGCAAAAAGCGTTTGATGTGTTGAGTGATGACGACAATCTCCCGCTGGACAGTTTGCTGGCTGCCATATCCCGTTTCTCGTTACAAACCAGCGCCCGTAACCAGTGGTTTGGTACGGTAACGGCACGCGATAATCTCCAGGTGCAGCAGCATATCGAGATCCTGCTTGCCGATGGGACTACCCGCCTGAAAGCCGCAATAACGGCGCAGAGTGCAAAACGTCTTGAGCTGGATGAAGGTAAAGAGGTGCTGGTGTTACTGAAAGCGCCGTGGGTCAATATCACGAGCAATCCCGATACAGCTAAGGCAGCCGATAACCAGCTTCAAGGTGCAATCACCCATATTGAACGCGGTGAGGAACAGTGTGAAGTGCTGATGACCCTGGCGGACGGACAAATGCTCTGCGCGACGGTACCGCTCAACGAGGCTGACGGATTAGAGGAAGGTGCTGTAGTCACCGCATATTTCAACGCAGACCGGGTGATTATCGCCACATTGTGCTGAGCACATTGACAATCGTACCGACAGTGAGTATCCCTGACATCTGTTGCTGCAAAAAATGGGATAAATCATGTCATCATTGCATATTTCGCAAGGCACGTTTCGTCTTAGCGATACCCGAACACTGACAATTGCCGATTTGGCAATTCGCGCAGGTGAAAGCTGGGCATTTGTCGGCACGAACGGGAGCGGTAAATCAGCCCTTGCCCGCGCGTTGGCCGGCGAGCTCCCTCTCCTCAAGGGTGAATATCAGCGCCATTTTACGCGCCTGACACGTCTGTCATTTGAACAACTTCAAAAGCTGGTCAGTGACGAATGGCAGCGTAACAACACCGATTTACTCAGCCCTGGCGAAGAAGATACCGGCCGTACGACGGCGGAAATTATTCAGGATGAGGTGAACGATCCCGCCCGTTGCCAGCACCTGGCAGAACAGTTCGGCATCACCGCCCTGCTGGACCGGCGCTTTAAATACCTTTCAACCGGCGAGACGCGGAAAACGCTGCTTTGTCAGGCTTTGATGAGCGAACCAGAGTTGTTGATCCTTGACGAACCGTTCGATGGTCTTGACGTGCAGTCTCGCGCCCAGCTGGCAACGCTGCTGGCGTCGCTTAACCAGCAGGGGTATACCGTTGTGCTGGTGCTTAATCGCTTCGATGAAATTCCGGATTTCATCCAGAATGCAGGTGTGCTGGCCGACTGTATTTTGACTGAAACAGGCCAAAAATCAGTACTGCTTAAGCAGGCATTAATTGCGCAACTCGCACACAGTGAACAGCTTGATGGAATCACGCTTCCGGAACCCGACGCCCCTTCAGCTCGTCATGCGCTTGATCCCCACCATCCGCGCATCGTGCTGCGTGATGGCCTTGTCTCTTATGACGATCGCCCGATCCTTAACCATCTCAGCTGGACGGTCAATCCTGGCGAGCACTGGCAGATTGTTGGCCCTAATGGTGCGGGTAAATCAACGCTACTGAGCCTGATCACCGGGGATCACCCGCAGGGTTACAGTAACGATCTCACGCTGTTTGGCCGGCGTCGCGGCAGCGGCGAAACCATCTGGGATATCAAAAAGCATATCGGGTATGTCAGCAGCAGCCTGCATCTCGATTACCGGGTCAGCACAACGGTGCGCAATGTGATCCTCTCCGGGTATTTTGATTCCATCGGCATTTATCAGGCGGTATCGGACAAACAGCACAAGCTGGCTCAGCAATGGCTGGATATTCTTGGAATGGATACCCGGGTCGCTGACGCGCCGTTTCACAGCCTGTCGTGGGGGCAGCAGCGGCTGGCGCTGATCGTTCGCGCCCTGGTGAAACATCCTACGCTTCTGATCCTCGATGAACCCCTGCAGGGACTGGACCCGCTGAACCGACAGTTAATCCGCCGCTTTGTGGATGTCCTCATTAGTGAAGGCGAAACGCAACTGCTGTTTGTTTCACACCATGCCGAAGATGCCCCCTCCTGCATCACACACCGCCTGGAGTTTGTGCCGGACGGTGAACGCTATGATTATCTGCTAAGCAAAATCGACTAAACTCCGGAGGGCGCCGCCCTCCGTTTTTCAGATAACCTGCACTAAGACATCGCTATCCCTTTGATCTACAATGCCACACGACATCTGAAAATCGGTATTTAAAAACAGTGTAAACGATTCCACTATTTTATCCCATGTCACACTTTTAGCGACTCTGTTATGCTATGGTTATTACATACCATAAGCCCAATGGAGCGAAATATGCGAGTTCTGGTAACAGGTGGTAGCGGTTACATAGGAAGTCATACCTGTGTGCAACTGCTGCAAAATGGTCATGATGTCATCATCCTCGACAACCTGTGCAATAGTAAGCGCAGCGTGCTGCCTGTGATTGAACGTCTTGCCGGGAAACAGCCAACGTTCGTGGAAGGCGACATCCGCAATGAAGCGCTGATGACCGAGATCCTTCACGACCACGCCATTGAAACGGTGATCCACTTCGCCGGTCTGAAAGCGGTCGGTGAATCCGTTGCGAAACCGCTGGAGTATTACGACAACAACGTCAACGGCACCTTGCGTCTCATCTCCGCCATGCGTGCGGCAAACGTTAAAAACTTTATCTTCAGCTCATCCGCCACCGTCTATGGTGACCAGCCAAAAATCCCTTACGTTGAAAGCTTCCCAACCGGTACGCCGCAAAGTCCGTATGGCAAAAGCAAACTGATGGTGGAACAGATCCTGACCGATCTGCAAAAAGCGCAGCCGGAATGGAGCATCGCGTTGCTGCGCTACTTCAACCCGGTCGGCGCCCATCCGTCAGGCGATATGGGTGAAGATCCACAGGGCATTCCGAATAACCTGATGCCGTATATCGCGCAGGTAGCGGTGGGCCGTCGTGACTCACTTGCGATTTTTGGTAACGACTATCCAACCGAAGATGGCACCGGCGTGCGTGATTACATCCACGTTATGGATCTGGCCGACGGGCACGTGGCGGCCATGCAGCAACTGGCAAATAAGCCAGGCGTGCATATTTACAATCTCGGCGCCGGTATTGGCAGCAGCGTGCTGGATGTGGTTAACGCCTTCAGCAAAGCCTGCGGTAAGCCGGTCAATTATCACTTCGCACCGCGTCGTGAGGGTGACCTCCCTGCTTACTGGGCCGATGCCACCAAAGCCGATAAAGAGCTTAACTGGCGTGTGACCCGCACGCTGGATGAAATGGCACAGGATACCGGCACTGGCAGTCCGCCACCCACAAGGTTATCCGGACTAAGGATCCGTCATGACTTCATTTAATCCCGTCGATCATCCGCATCGTCGTTTTAACCCGTTAAGCGGGCAATGGATTTTAGTTTCTCCGCATCGCGCCAAGCGCCCCTGGCAGGGGGCGCAAGAGACGCCTGCGAAACAGACGCTGCCACAGCATGACCCGGACTGCTTCCTGTGTCCGGGCAACACCCGCGTCACCGGAGATAAAAACCCGGACTACAAAGGCACCTTCGTCTTTACCAACGATTTTGCCGCCCTGATGACCGACACGCCGGACGCGCCGGAAAGCCACGATCCGCTGATGCGCTGCGAAAGCGCGCGCGGAACCAGCCGCGTGATCTGCTTCTCGCCCGATCACAGCAAGACGCTGCCGGAGCTGAGCATTGAGGCGCTGAAAGAAGTAGTAAGCACCTGGCAGGCGCAAACCGCCGAGCTTGGGCAGAGCTATCCGTGGGTGCAGGTGTTCGAAAACAAAGGCGCGGCCATGGGCTGCTCGAACCCGCACCCTCATGGGCAGATCTGGGCGAACAGCTTCCTGCCTAACGAAGCCGAACGTGAAGACCGCCTGCAAAAAGCCTATTACGCGGAAAACGGTTCCCCGATGCTGCTGGACTACACCCAACGTGAGTTGGCCGATGGCAGCCGCACCGTGGTGGACACTGAACACTGGCTGGCCGTGGTGCCTTACTGGGCAGCCTGGCCCTTCGAAACGCTGTTGCTGCCAAAAGCTCACGTGCAGCGCATCACCGAGCTCAGCGACGCACAGCGCGACGACCTTGCCCTGGCACTGAAAAAACTGACCAGCCGTTATGACAATCTGTTCCAGTGCTCCTTCCCGTACTCCATGGGCTGGCACGGCGCACCGTTTAACGGCGAAGAGAATCAACACTGGCAGTTGCATGCCCATTTCTATCCGCCGCTGCTGCGTTCTGCGACGGTACGTAAATTTATGGTGGGCTATGAAATGCTGGCGGAAACGCAGCGTGACCTGACGGCGGAACAGGCGGCAGAACGTCTGCGTGCCGTTAGCGACGTCCACTATCGCGAATCAGGAGTCTAAAAAATGAGTCTGAAAGATAAAACACAATCCCTGTTTGCTGAGAAATTTGGCTACCCTGCCACCCACGTTATCCAGGCGCCTGGCCGCGTTAACCTGATCGGTGAACACACCGACTATAACGACGGTTTCGTGCTGCCGTGCGCCATCGATTACCAGACCGTCATCAGCTGTGCAAAGCGCAACGACCGCAACGTCCGCGTGATTGCGGCGGATTATGGTAATGAGACGGACGAGTTTTCCCTCGATGCCCCGATTGTGACGCACGACAGCCAGCAGTGGTCTAACTACGTGCGCGGCGTGGTGAAGCACCTGCAGAAACGTAACAAGAACTTTGGCGGCGCCGATCTCGTTATCAGTGGCAACGTACCACAGGGGGCAGGCTTAAGCTCCTCTGCCTCTCTGGAAGTCGCCGTGGGAACCGTGTTCCAGCAGCTTTATCATCTGCCGCTGGATGGCGCGCAAATCGCCCTGAACGGTCAGGAAGCAGAAAACCAGTTCGTGGGCTGCAACTGCGGCATTATGGATCAGTTGATCTCCGCGTTGGGCAAAAAAGAGCACGCGCTGCTGATCGACTGCCGCTCGCTTGGCACCAAAGCCGTTCCGCTGCCAAAAGGCGCCGCGGTCATTATTATCAACAGCAACTTTAAACGCACGCTGGTGGGGAGCGAGTACAATACCCGCCGCCAGCAGTGCGAAACCGGTGCGCGCTTCTTCCAGCAACCCGCCCTGCGCGACGTGACGCTTAATGAATTCAATAAGGTGGCCCACGAGCTGGATCCGGTCGTCGCCAAACGCGTTCGTCACGTGCTGACGGAGAACGCCCGAACCGTCGAAGCCGCGTCCGCGCTGGCGAAAGGCGATCTGAAACGTATGGGTGAGTTGATGGCGGAATCGCACGCCTCCATGCGCGATGATTTCGAGATCACCGTTCCGCAAATTGACACCCTGGTGGACATAGTCAAAGCCACCATCGGCGAGAAAGGTGGCGTGCGTATGACCGGCGGTGGCTTCGGTGGCTGCATTGTTGCCCTGGTGCCGGAAGAACTGGTTCCTGCCGTCCAGCAGGCGGTAGAGAAACAGTACGAAGCGAAAACAGGTATTAAAGAAACGTTCTACGTGTGTAAAGCATCACAAGGAGCCGGACAGTGCTAAACGAAACACCTACCCTTGCACCGGATGGTCTGCCGTATCGCCTGTTAACCCTGCGCAACAGCGCGGGGATGGTGGTTACGCTGATGGACTGGGGTGCAACCCTTCTTTCTGCCCGCGTACCGATGCCGGACGGCAGCGTGCGCGAAACCCTGCTCGGCTGTGCTTCACCTGAGCAGTACGTCAATCAGTCCGCCTATCTGGGCGCGTCTGTAGGGCGCTACGCTAACCGCATCGCGAAGAGCCATTTTGAACTCGACGGCGTGGAGTATTCTCTGCTTCCAAGCCAGGGTGAGAACCAGCTGCACGGCGGTCCGGACGGGTTTGACAAACGCCGCTGGAAGATTGTTCGGCAAAACGATGGGGAAGTGTTGTTCTCACTGGATTCGCTTGATGGCGATCAGGGCTTCCCGGGGAACCTTATTGCCTCCGCACGCTTTACGCTGACCGACGACAACCGTATCGCCATTGAGTACCGTGCGATGGTCGACAAACCGTGTCCGGTTAACCTGACCAATCACGCGTACTTTAATCTGGACGGTAACCAGTGCGACGTGCGCAACCACAAGCTGCAGATCCTGGCGGATGCGTATTTGCCGGTTGACGAGATGGGCATTCCTTATCAGGGCCTCAAAGACGTGAGCGGAACCAGCTTTGACTTCCGCAGCGCGAAGACTATCGCCCAGGATTTCCTGAGCGATGACGATCAGCGCAAGGTGAAAGGTTACGACCACGCTTTCCTGCTGCAGGCAAAAGGTGATATCAGCCAGCCTGCTGCACAAGTCTGGTCTGCGGATGAGAAGCTGCAGATGACGGTGTATACCACAGCCCCTGCCCTGCAATTCTACTCAGGCAACTACCTTGGCGGCACGACGGCACGCGAACATGATGAATACAGCGACTGGCAAGGACTGGCGCTGGAGAGCGAGTTCCTGCCGGACAGCCCCAATCATCCGGAATGGCCGCAGCCAGACTGTGTGCTGCGCCCGGGAGAAGAGTACGTCAGCGTGACGGAATACCATTTTATCCCGCATTGATTTCCAGCCCTCCTGTCGGAGGGCTTTTTTCTGCTCGCCTTGCTGAAAATAGCGCCGATCGCAGACAAAATCATAACCCTGGATTCACAAGCATCTTACACTCAGAGACTATTTTCGCTATGGTTAGGGTTAAGCGTTGCTGGTGGCACCGCCACGGCAATATAATGAGAATTGTTATCATTCTAAAAATGCTTGAGGAGTAAGAGATGGCTATTACTAAGCTGGTTCTGGTGCGTCACGGCGAAAGCCAGTGGAACAACGAAAACCGCTTTACCGGTTGGTACGACGTTGATCTGTCTGAGAAAGGCGTAAGCGAAGCAAAAGCAGCAGGTAAACTGCTGAAGGAAGAAGGCTTCAGCTTTGATTTTGCTTACACCTCTGTGCTGAAACGTGCCATCCACACCCTGTGGAACGTGCTGGACGAACTGGATCAGGCCTGGCTGCCGGTTGAGAAATCCTGGAAACTGAACGAGCGTCACTACGGTGCGCTGCAGGGCCTGAACAAAGCGGAAACCGCTGAGAAATATGGAGACGAGCAGGTTAAACAGTGGCGTCGTGGCTTCGCAATCACCCCACCAGAGCTGAGCAAAGATGACGAGCGTTACCCGGGTCACGACCCGCGTTATGCGAAACTGACCGACGCTGAGCTGCCAACCACCGAGAGCCTGGCGCTGACCATCGATCGCGTTGTGCCTTACTGGAACGAAACCATTCTGCCACGCCTGAAAAGCGGCGAGCGCGTGATCATCGCAGCTCACGGTAACTCCCTGCGTGCGCTGGTGAAATACCTGGATAACATGGGTGAAGACGAAATCCTCGAACTGAACATCCCGACTGGCGTACCGCTGGTGTATGAGTTCGACGAAAACTTCAAGCCAATCAAACACTACTATCTGGGTAACGCAGAAGAGATCGCGGCGAAAGCAGCGGCCGTTGCGAACCAGGGTAAAGCGAAGTAATTTTCGCCGGACATAAAAAAAGCGCGGAACCTTCCGCGCTTTTTTATTTGTGCCTGATTATTCAGCCGCGACGGGCTTTTACCGCATTCGCCAGCTGACGCAGGATCGTGTCGGTATCTTCCCAGCCGATGCAGGCATCCGTCACGCTCTTGCCATAGACAAGCGGCTCGCTGCCTTCCAGATTCTGGTTACCTTCAACCAGATGGCTTTCGATCATCACCCCAATCACCGCCTTCTCACCGCCAGCAATCTGCTGGCAGACATCTGCCCCCACTTCCATCTGCTTTTTAAACTGCTTGCTGGAGTTGGCGTGGCTGAAGTCGATCATCACCTGCGGTGGCAGCCCGGCCTTGTCCAGACCGACTTTCACTTCCGCCACATGTTTTGCACTGTAGTTTGGCTCTTTGCCGCCGCGCAGAATGATATGGCAATCACCGTTACCGCTGGTGTTAACGATGGCGGAGTGACCCCATTTGGTCACAGAGAGGAAGCAGTGCGGTGCCCCGGCAGCGTTGATAGCGTCAATAGCTACCTTGATAGTGCCATCAGTCCCGTTTTTAAACCCAACCGGGCAAGAGAGACCGGACGCCAGTTCGCGGTGAACCTGCGATTCCGTGGTACGTGCGCCAATTGCGCCCCAGCTCATCAGGTCTGCCAGGTATTGCGGCGTGATCATGTCCAGAAACTCACCGGCTGCCGGCAGGCCACTGTCGTTGATCTCCAGCAGCAGCTTGCGCGCAATGCGCAGACCGTCGTTAATCTGGAAGCTGTTGTCCATGTGCGGATCGTTAATCAGCCCTTTCCATCCCACGGTGGTACGCGGTTTTTCAAAGTAAACGCGCATGACGATTTCCAGCTCGTCTTTCAACTCTTCTCGCAAGGTGAGCAAACGGGCCGCGTACTCTTTCGCGGCTGCCGGGTCGTGAATAGAACAAGGACCAATCACCACCAGAAGACGATCGTCATTACCTTTCAGGATCTTATGGATCGCTTTACGAGCATGAGAAACCGTGTTTGCGGCATTTTCAGTGGCGGGGAATTTCTCAAGGAGTGCTACAGGAGGTAATAACTCGTTGATCTCTTTGATACGTAAATCGTCATTCTGATAATTCATTTTCTTTCCAGCTCTGCCATAACTCTAGTCGTGAATGCAATCCTTTCAATCTAACTTGCTCGCCGCTTAGTGTAAACCACCTTTTACACTCTCTCCCGAATTTGCAGAAACAGACCCAAAAATAGGTTTGTCTAACACATTAAAAACTCTACACTTAACCTAAAATGAACCAGGAAAATAGATATGGCGCACTCTCATTCGCACGCTTCCGGGGACGAAAACGCTAAACGACTGATGCTAGCCTTTGGCGTCACCGCAACCTTCATGATTATCGAGGTCATTGGCGGCCTGGTTTCCGGCTCTCTGGCGCTTCTGGCCGATGCCGGACATATGCTGACCGATGCTGCCGCCCTGCTCTTCGCCCTGCTGGCCGTGCAGTTCGCTCGTCGTCCACCGAATGCGCGCCACACCTTCGGCTGGCTGAGGCTAACCACCCTCGCCGCGTTTGTTAACGCCATTGCACTGGTGGTCATTACCGTTCTTATCGTCTGGGAGGCCTTCCAGCGTTTCAGACACCCGCAACCCGTTGCGGGGATGACAATGATGGTCATCGCCGTGGCAGGGCTGTTGGCTAATATTCTGGCTTTCTGGATTTTGCACCGAGGAAGTGCGGAAAAGAACCTCAACGTGCGCGCGGCGGCCCTGCATGTGCTGGGTGATTTGCTCGGTTCAGTGGGCGCGATTGTGGCCGCGCTGGTAATCCTCTATACCGGCTGGACGCCTGCCGACCCGATTCTTTCAGTGCTGGTGTCGTGTCTGGTGCTGCGTAGCGCCTGGCGACTGCTGAAGGAGAGCGTCAATGAACTGCTTGAAGGTGCACCAACATCAATAGATATTGCTGAGTTGAAACGTAACCTGCACCGCTCTGTCCCGGAAGTCCGCAATGTGCATCACGTGCATGTCTGGCTGGTGGGAGAGAAACCGGTTATGACATTGCACGTTCAGGTGATCCCACCTCATGACCATGATGCGCTGCTTGAACGGATCCAGCACTTTCTTGAACATCACTATGAGATTGGTCATGCGACCATCCAGATGGAGTATCAGCCATGTAACGGGCCGGACTGCCACCTAAATGAGGCGCAGTCCGGCCATTCACATCATCACCATTAGCTGGAAAGCGCGTGAGATCCTCGCTCACGCGCGCTGTTAATCCACATCCGGCTACCGTTTAGCGCGATGAAGGTCAGCAGCAGATATTCCAGTGACATCGCATAGACGCCCTGCAGGGCGAAGATCACCACGCTGATGACATTGATGATGACCCACAGTAGCCAGTTCTCAACGTATTTACGGGTCATCAGGATCATCGCTGCAATCGACAACACCATCATGCAGGAATCCCAGAACGGGAAAGCATCTGGCTGAAGCGAAGGCATAGCCACATTCAACCCCATACCAGACATCACCGAGACCGCTATGCGGGTCAGGAAAGCAAATACCGGGTTGATATAGACAGTCATTAAACCAATGGCGACCACGCAGGCGACAAACCAGGCGATAGCTTTAGGCAAGGGCAGCCAGCGGATTTGCAGCTCGGCCTCCTGCTGGCTGTTCTGACGCGACCACGCGTACCAGCCGTAAATGTTGGCAGCGAAGAAGAACAGTTGCAAAAGCAGGCTGGCGTACAGCTGGATCTGGAAGAAGATAATCGCAAACAGCGTAACGTTAATCAGCCCAAACGCGTAATTGCTGATCTTCTCAAGGCTCGCCAGCCAGATACACAATAATCCCGCCAGCGTACCAACGGCCTCAATCCATGACAGGTCATAGCCACCTGCACCAATCGGTATATGAACCAGAATGTTCTGCGTGCTAAAAAAATCCATCTTTTCCCCAGGGCATTTTGAATTAAGTACGTAGTGTAGCCGCAAAATCCAGCATGCGGTTAAGCGGAATTAACGCACCTTCACGCAGAGCGGCATCCACATGGATTTCATGTGCTGCACCGCCTGTCTCAAGCCCTTCGGCAATCGCCTTCAGGCCGTTCATCGCCATCCACGGACAATGTGCGCAGCTGCGACACGTTGCCCCCTCACCCGCTGTAGGCGCTTCCAGAAGCTCTTTCTCCGGCACGGCCTGCTGCATCTTATAGAAGATACCGCGATCGGTCGCCACGATGAGCTGTTTATGGGGTAGCGTTCTGGCCGCGTTGATAAGCTGGCTGGTTGAACCCACGGCATCCGCCATGTCGACAATAGACTGCGGTGATTCAGGATGAACAAGAATGGCGGCGTCAGGATAAAGCGCCTTCATGCGCGCCAGTGCCTGGGTTTTGAATTCATCGTGCACAATGCAGGCGCCCTGCCAGCAGAGAACGTCTGCCCCCGTCTGCTTCTGGACATAATTTCCGAGATGGCGATCGGGCGCCCAGATAATTTTCTCGCCCAGACTGTCCAGATGTTCAATCAGCTCAACGGCGATACTTGACGTGACCACCCAGTCAGCCCGCGCTTTTACCGCCGCAGAGGTATTAGCGTAGACCACCACGGTCCGGTCAGGATGGGCGTCACAGAAGGCCGAGAATTCGTCAATCGGGCAGCCAAGATCGAGTGAGCACTCAGCATTAAGCGTCGGCATCAGAATGGTTTTTTCAGGGCTCAGGATCTTCGCCGTTTCGCCCATAAAACGTACGCCAGCAACCAGTAACGTCGAAGCGGGATGTTTTGCACCGAAGCGTGCCATTTCCAGTGAGTCAGAAATACAGCCTCCGGTCTCTTCCGCCAGCTGCTGAATTTCCGGGTCGGTGTAGTAATGGGCCACCATCACCGCGTCTCGCTCTTTGAGAAGTCGCTTGATCTTCTCACGGTAGAATTGCTTTTCATCCAGGCTCAGCGGGACAGGCTTTGGCGGAAACGGATAGATTGCGGCTTCAGGATCAAACATCACACTCATTATGGCTTCTCGTTTTACTGGCTTAACAATATTGCCTTTCTTTTGCATGACATAGCAAAACGGACGGCAATTGTGTTTTGTATACTAAACAAGATAGCGAATTTGAGAGGAAATGTCATCGGAATGGATAGCAAAAAGGCGCCTTTAGGGCGCCTTTTTACACTGGTGGGTCGTGCAGGATTCGAACCTGCGACCAATTGATTAAAAGTCAACTGCTCTACCAACTGAGCTAACGACCCCTTGCGGGAATTTTTTCTTCGAAGTGGTGGGTCGTGCAGGATTCGAACCTGCGACCAATTGATTAAAAGTCAACTGCTCTACCAACTGAGCTAACGACCCATTCGGGTGCTGACTTCGAAGATTTTTACTCGGTGCCACTTTAAAGTGGTGGGTCGTGCAGGATTCGAACCTGCGACCAATTGATTAAAAGTCAACTGCTCTACCAACTGAGCTAACGACCCGAGTGGTGGGTGATGACGGGCTCGAACCGCCGACCCCCTCCGTGTAAAGGAGATGCTCTACCAACTGAGCTAATCACCCACTCTGTACTGCCGGTAATGCGTTAAGTGGTGGGTCGTGCAGGATTCGAACCTGCGACCAATTGATTAAAAGTCAACTGCTCTACCAACTGAGCTAACGACCCACTTTTACGCTGTTTTCACGTTGTTTGATATCCCGTGGCAACGGCGGCATATATTACTGATTTAAGAATTCAGCGCAACAAAAATTTCGATGAAGATCACTTAACTGCTTAGTAATCATGCTGCACGACCAGAAATAACGCGATTTCTGGTCATGCGATAATCATCCCATCGAATTCAGACGTTTTTGCGCCTGCTTAGCACCTTCGGTACCCGGGAATTTTGAGACCACCTGCTGATAAACCGCTTTGGCTTTCGCAGTGTCGCCTTTGTCCTGCATGATCACGCCGACCTTATACATCGCATCTGGCGCTTTTGGCGATTTCGGGTAATTTTTAACCACAGAGGCAAAATAAAACGCCGCATCGTCCTTTTTACCCTTGTTGTAATTCAGCTGACCAAGCCAGTAGTTCGCATTTGGCTGATAAGTGGAATCAGGGTATTTCTTAACAAAGTTCTGAAACGCCGCAATCGCGTCATCCTGACGAGATTGATCCTGTACCAGGGCAATGGCCGCGTTATAGTCTGTATTCGCGTCACCGCTTTGTACAGGCGCTCCTGTTGAAGCAGAAGCATCAGCCGCCGGGGCTGCCGCAGAAGTCGCCGCTCCGCTCTGATCGCCTGCTGCCGGCTGTGCTTGTGCACCACCACCACTGCTCAGGCTATCAATCTGCAACAAGATTTGCTTCTGGCGTTCCACAACCTGATTAAGCTGATACTGGCTTTCCTGAATTTGCCCACGGAGAGAGTCAATATCGTTTTGGTTATCGGAAAGTTGTTGCTGGAGTTGGGTTAAAAGCTGGCTGTGAGCGTTAGAAATACGCTCGAGTTGAGTGACCCGGTCTTCTACCGAGCCTGAGCCGACACTACTGATTGGTGCCTGAGCAAAAGCGGCCCAGGGGGCCGCTATTCCAACCAGTAACGACAGACTCAACAGATGATGTCTGAAGTTACTGCTCATGCAATTCTCTTAGTAAACCAGTACGGCACGACGGTTTTTGGAGTAAGCCGCTTCGTCGTGACCCAGTACTGCAGGTTTTTCTTTACCGTAAGAAACGATGGAGATCTGGTCAGCAGAAACGCCTTTACCCTGCAGGTACATTTTAACAGCGTTAGCACGACGTTCACCCAGGGAGATGTTGTACTCAGGAGTACCACGTTCGTCCGCGTGACCTTCTACGGTGACTTTGTAAGATGGGTTGCTACGCAGGAAGTTAGCGTGCGCATCCAGCATCGCAGCGAAGTCAGAACGGATGTCGTATTTATCCAGATCGAAGTAAACGATGTTGTTCTGCTGCAGCTGCTGCATCTGAAGACGCGCTTGCTCTTCAGAAGACATGTTGCCATTGCCGTTCGCGTCCATACCGGTGCCGGCACCCATCATGCCTTCGCCGCTCTGGTCATTGCTTGCGTTCTTGTTGGAAGAACACGCTGCGATTGCCATTACAGGCAGAGCGATCATCAGCCCCTTCAGCACTTTGTTCAGTTGCATTTCTATGATTCCTTTAGTAATCAATTAATTATTATTTACAGATACGGCGACCAGGCAGGTGATTTTACCTGTCCATCAGTTGCCGGAATACGCGCTTTGAAACGCCCATCTGTAGAAACCAGATTCAGCACAGATCCCATCCCCTGAGAAGAGCTGTAGATTACCATCGTGCCGTTAGGTGCCAGACTTGGCGTTTCATCCAGGAACGTTGACGACAGAACTTGCACGCCACCCGCTACCAGATCTTGTTTGGCAATGTGCTGCTGCCCACCGTTGGAGCTCACCATTACCATAAACTTACCGTCGCTGCTCACGTCTGCGTTCTGGTTCTGTGTACCTTCCCAGGAAATACGCTGCGGAGCACCGCCGTTGACATTCACTTTATAGATTTGCGGACGGCCTGCCTGGTCAGAGGTAAATGCCAGATTTTGGCTGTCCGGGAACCATGAAGGTTCGGTATTGTTGCTACGACCATCAGTCACCTGGCGAATCTGGCCAGAACCAATGTCCATCACGTACAGGTTCAGGCTACCGGTTTTAGACAGCGCAAACGCCAGTTTAGACCCATCCGGAGAGAATGAAGGTGCACCGTTGTGACGTGGGAACGACGCCACCTGACGAACAGCACCGTTTGCCAGTGTCTGGATAACCAGCGCTGAACGGCCGCTTTCGAAGGTTACATACGCCAGCTTAGAACCGTCCGGAGACCATGCTGGAGACATCAGAGGCTGGGAAGAACGTTTCACCAGGAACTGGTTGTAACCGTCGTAGTCAGATACACGCAGTTCGTAAGGGAACTGACCACCGTTGGTCTGAACCACATAGGCAATACGGGTACGGAATGCACCTTTAATGCCTGTCAGTTTTTCGAATACCGCATCGCTGGCAGCGTGAGCCGCGTAGCGCAGGTACTGCTTAGTGACCTTGTAGGAGTTCTGTGCCAGAACGGTACCCGGCGCACCACCGGTATCAACCAGTTGCCAGGCCACGTTGTAAGAGCCGTCCGGGTTAGGCGTAACCTGACCCACAACCACGGCATCAATTCCCAGTGCAGACCATGCAGCAGGCTGTACTTCCTGCGCACTGCCCGGCTGCTGAGGCAGACGAGAACGGTCTAACGGGTTGAATTTACCACTGTTACGCAGGTCAGCCGCCACGATGCCACCAGCATCTTCAGGCGCAGCGCCAGGACCGGCCCACTGGAACGGAACAACCCCGATTGGGCGTGCCGAGTCCACCCCCTGGGTGATCTCGATACGTACTTCTGCGTGCAGTACTGCTGCCCACAGCATTAAAAAACCAAATGCTACACGTAATGCCTGCTTCATCATATCTCCCTTATCCGGGTAACCTTACCCACGATAATTTAGCAGAATGTTAACAAACCCAAATAGACAAAACTACCTGAACCCTGTGACTAAACCTGGTCTATTTTTCCCCGTTTGCACGGGGAAAATGTAACTTAAGGTTTGAAGTCCAGCGGTGCATTTTTGAAGACTTCATAGACTGCCTGAGACGGCGGTTTAGGCATCTTCGCCTGACGCGCTGCAGCCAGGGCCGCAGTACATAAAGCTGGGTCGCCACCTTCAGACTTAATATCTAACAGCATGCCGTCTGGAGCCAGTTTTATACGCAACGTACAGGTTTTACCGGCATAAGACGACGCATCATAGAATCGGCTTTCAATAGCGGATTTAATCTGCGAGGCATAACCGTTGATTTCAGCTCCTGACGCGCCGTTACTCTTAGTGTTACCACTTCCCGTCGGTGCTGCGTTGTTTCCTTTCGCCCCACCACCAGTTTTCGGCGCATTCTTACCAGAACTGAGATCGCCCAGCAGGTCGTCAACGCCCGCAGCGGCAGCGGCTTTCTCCGCAGCAGCAGCCTTTTTCGCAGCCGCTTTTTCAGCCGCGGCTTTCTTATCGGCAGCAGCCTTCTCAGCTGCAGCTTTTTTGTCAGCTGCAGCCTTTTCAGCGGCTGCCGCTTTCTCTGCAGCGGCTTTCTCTGCGGCAGCGGCTTTCTTCGCGGCGTCAGCAGCAGCTTTTTTCTCTGCTTCCTGAGCAGCTTTCTTAGCGGCTTCGGCTTCAGCTTTCTTCTGAGCATCAGCAGCGGCTTTTTTCGCGGCTTCTGCTTCAGCTTTCTTCTGAGCATCAGCGGCGGCTTTCTTCGCGGCTTCCGCTTCAGCTTTCTTCTGGGCATCAGCGGCGGCTTTCTTCGCGGCTTCCGCTTCAGCTTTCTTCTGAGCATCAGCAGCAGCTTTCTTCGCCGCTTCGGCCGCTAATTTGGCCTGGGCATCAGCCTGCGCTTTGGCGTCCGCTGCGGCTTTTGCTGCCGCTTCTTCTGCCTGCTTTTGCTGTTCCTGGGCTTTCTTCGCAGCCTCTTCAGCTTGTTTCTGCTGCTGTGCCTGCTCTTTCGCCGCTTCCTGCGCCTGCAAACGTTCTTTCTCAAGCTGCTTCAAACGCTCCTGCTCTGCGGCCTGCTTTTCACGCAGTTCTTCCGCTTGCTGTTGCGCCTGTTTTTCACGCTGCTCTTCAGCCCGTTTGGCACTCGCCTTCTGCTGTTGTTGGCGATTATAGTTCTGTACTACCGCACCGGGATCCACCATCACGGCGTCAATGGAAGAGCCTCCACCGCCGCCGGCTGATGCATCAATATGCTCGTCGAACGAACTCCAGATCAGCGCTGCAAAGAGAATAACGTGCAGCACTGCGGAGACGATTATCGCTCGCTTAAGCTTGTCGTTCTGTTCGGTTGCCTTTGACACTATCGGTTCCCAAAAACTACGCGGATGATCAAATAGGTTGAGTCATTAAGCCAACTGACTTAACACCCGCACTATGTAGCAAGTTCAGCGCTTTAATAATTTCATCGTATGGTACGTCTTTTGCGCCACCGATTAAGAAGACCGTTTTCGGATTTGACTCCAGGCGACGCTGTGCTTCAGCAATAACCTGCTCAGGAGGTAACTGATCCATACGATCTTTTTCTACCACCACGCTGTATTGCCCTACGCCGGAAACCTCAATGATGACCGGAGGATCGTCATTGGTGCTCACCGCCTGTGATTCTGTCGCATCCGGCAGATCCACTTCCACGCTCTGGGTAATGATTGGCGCTGTCGCCATGAAGATCAGCAGCAGAACCAACAGCACGTCCAGCAATGGAACGATATTGATTTCGGACTTGAGCTCGCGACGACCTCGTCCACGCGATCTGGCCATGGTTTACCCCTTGTTACTCTCGGTGCTGGTAAACGCCTGACGGTGCAGAATCGCAGTGAACTCTTCCATAAAGTTGTCGTAGTTCAGTTCCAGTTTGTTCACGCGCTGGTTCAGACGGTTGTACGCCATAACCGCTGGGATTGCCGCAAACAGACCGATAGCGGTCGCAATCAGTGCTTCTGCAATACCCGGGGCAACCATCTGCAATGTCGCCTGCTTCACCGCACCGAGTGCGATGAAGGCGTGCATGATCCCCCACACCGTACCAAACAGACCGATATACGGGCTGATAGAACCCACAGTCCCCAGGAAAGGAATGTGCGTTTCAAGGTTTTCCAGTTCACGGTTCATGGAGATACGCATCGCACGCGAGGCACCTTCTACAACCGCTTCCGGCGCATGGTTGTTTGCACGATGCAGACGCGCAAACTCTTTGAAACCGCTATAGAAAATTTGCTCGGAGCCTGTAAGGTTTTCACGGCGTCCCTGGCTTTCCTGGTACAGACGAGAAAGCTCGATACCCGACCAGAACTTATCTTCAAACGCTTCAGCTTCACGGCCAGCGGCATTGAGGATACGCGTTCTCTGGATGATGATGGCCCAGGATGCGATTGAAAAACCAATCAAAATCAACATGATAAGTTTAACCAGAAGGCTTGCCTTCAGGAACAAATCAAGGATATTCATGTCAGTCACTGCTTAAACTCCGCGACAATAGACTTAGGAAGCGCACGAGGCTTCATTATGGTTGGATCAACACAGACAATCAGTACCTCAGCTGAGTTCAGTACGGTGTTCTCTGCATTGACTATCCGCTGCGTGAAAACCAGTGAGGTCCCGCGCATTGATGTAATTTCAGTTTGGACTTCGAGCATATCGTCGAGTCTGGCAGGCGCAAAATACTCAAGCGTCATCTTGCGTACCACGAAGGCAACTCGCTCAGCCAACAGCACCTGTTGACTAAAGTGATGATGGCGCAGCATCTCTGTGCGTGCCCGTTCATAAAAAGCAACGTAGCTGGCGTGGTAAACCACACCACCGGCATCGGTATCTTCGTAGTAGACACGAACCGGCCATCGAAACAGCGTTGTATTCACTTTACATCCCGGTAATGCAATAAAAGTTAACTCTTTTAAACTTCGCTACTATACGCGCGGGAAAGGTGGTTTGGAATGGGAGAAAGTAAACGGAGAGTAAATTTTTATGGGCTCGGGTAAGCCCATATCGTTAACGGACATTTCTTATTCAGAAGAAGAAGAAAATCAATCCAGCAAGCAGAACGAGATCGGCAATCAGCGGACAGAAGATGCCCTGCCAGTGAACAGCTTTCGGACGAAAGCCCACGCCGTGAATCACACCTGCGCACACCGCCCACATAATGAGGAAACCGTGCCAGATTTCAAGCTCACTGGTTTTCGCTGCAAAGCGCGAAGGGTCCCAGAAAATACAACCTGCCAGCAGTAATGCCATCACTAAAGAAAGCGCCCGTAACGGGCGCTTATCCATTACCGCATATAACCTTGCGATAATGTTCATTAGTGTTTTTCTTCACCCGCTTTAGTCGCTTCAACGTGCTCAAGCGCCAGGGCAGTGATGACCCCAAAAGCACAGGCAAGAAGCGTCCCTAAAATCCATGCGAAATACCACATATTCAGCTCCTTACTTAGTACATAGAGTGGGTGTTGCTTTCGATATGTTCTTTAGTAATACGTCCGAACATTTTCCAGTAACACCAGATGGTGTAGGCCAGAACAATCGGCACGAATACGCAAGCAACATAGGTCATTAAGTTCAGCGTCATATGGCTGGAAGTCGCATCCCACATGGTCAAGCTAGCATTCAGCATGGTGCTGGATGGCATGACGAATGGGAACATTGCAATACCTGCGGTCAGGATGATGCACGCCAGGGTCAGTGAAGAGAACACAAACGCCAGGGCACCTTTTTCCAGACGAGACGTCAGAACCGTCAGCAGCGGCAGCAGCACGCCCAGAGCCGGGATAGCCCACAGTGCAGGCGTCGTGTTGAAGTTCACCAGCCATGCACCGGCCTGACGCGCCACTTCTTTGGTCAGCGGGTTAGACGGCGCAGTATGGTTAATGGCAGATGTCACCACGTAACCATCAATACCGTACACTACCCACACACCAGCCAGTGCGAAACAGACCAGCGTAACCAGCGCAGCAACCTGAGCCGTCGCGCGAGAACGCAGGTGCAATTCACCGACAGTACGCATCTGCAGATAGGTTGCACCCTGAGTGATGATCATCGCTACGCTCACCACACCCGCCAGCAAACCAAACGGATTCAGCAACTGGAAGAAGTTACCGGTGTAGTAAAGACGCATGTATTCGTCCAGGTGGAACGGTACGCCCTGCAACAGGTTACCGAACGCCACGCCGATCACCAGCGGTGGAACGAAGCTACCAATGAAGATGCCCCAGTCCCACATGTTGCGCCAGCGGGTGTCTTCAATCTTGGAACGGTAGTCGAAACCAACCGGACGGAAGAATAAAGACGCCAGCACCAGAATCATCGCCACATAGAAACCGGAGAACGCAGCCGCGTAGACCATCGGCCAGGCAGCGAACAGCGCGCCGCCTGCGGTGATCAGCCACACCTGGTTACCGTCCCAGTGCGGGGCGATGGAGTTGATCATAATTCGACGCTCGGTGTCATTACGACCGAGGAAACGGGTGAGCATCCCCACCCCCATGTCGAAACCATCCGTGACAGCGAAACCGATCAGCAGAACGCCGATCAACAGCCACCAGATAAAACGCAATACTTCATAATCGATCATTTGATGACTCCTGTCTTAGCGTGCCGGCTGAGTAGTCGCAGTGGACTGCTCGTAGTGATAGCGACCGGTTTTCAGGCTGCTTGGGCCAAGGCGCGCGAACTTGAACATCAGGAACAGTTCAGCCACCAGGAACAGGGTGTACAGACCACAAATCAGCAGCATGGAGAAGATCAGGTCGCCTGCTGTCAGGGAGGAGTTCGCTACCGCCGTTGGCAGCACCTCACCAATCGCCCATGGCTGACGACCATATTCTGCAACAAACCAACCGGACTCAATTGCGATCCACGGCAGTGGAATACCGTACAGCGCGGTACGCAGCAGCCATTTCTTCTCGCCGATGCGGTTGCGGATAACAGACCAGAAGGACGCCGCAATGATCAGCAGCATGATGATGCCGCAGCCCACCATGATACGGAATGCGAAGTACAGCGGTGCAACACGCGGAATGGAGTCTTTGGTTGCCATCTGGATCTGTGCTTCCGTCGCATCAGACACGTTCGGGGTATAGCGCTTCAGCAGCAAACCGTAACCCAGATCTTTCTTCACGTCGTTGAACTGGTCACGGACGGCCTGATCGGTCGAGCCAGCACGCAGCTGTTCCAGCAGCGCGTAAGCTTTCATACCGTTACGGATACGACCTTCATGCTGCACCATCAGCTCTTTCAGCCCCGTCACCTGTTTGTCAACAGAACGGGTAGCGATGATACCCAGCGCGTAAGGAATTTGAATGGCGAAGTGGTTTTGCTGCGCATCCTGATCCGGGATACCGAACAGGGTAAAGGCAGCAGGGGCCGGTTGCGTTTCCCATTCAGCTTCGATAGCAGCCAGTTTGGTTTTCTGCACGTCACCCATTTCGTAACCGGATTCATCACCCAGGACGATAACAGAGAGGATTGCAGCCATACCGAAACTTGCAGCGATGGCGAAAGAGCGCTTAGCAAATGCAAAGTCACGACCACGCAGCATGTAGTAAGAACTGATACCCAGGATAAACATCGCGCCGCACACATAGCCAGATGCCACGGTGTGAACGAATTTAACCTGCGCAACCGGGTTCAGGACCAGCTCGGCAAAGCTGACCATCTCCATACGCATAGTTTCGAAGTTGAAATCAGACGCGATTGGGTTTTGCATCCAGCCGTTCGCCACCAGGATCCACAGCGCGGACAGGTTCGAACCTAATGCCACCAGCCAGGTCACTGCCATGTGCTGGACTTTACCCAGACGGTCCCAACCGAAGAAGAACAGACCTACAAAGGTGGATTCGAGGAAGAAGGCCATCAAACCTTCAATGGCCAGCGGCGCACCGAAGATATCCCCTACATAGTGGGAATAGTAAGACCAGTTAGTCCCGAACTGGAACTCCATGGTCAGACCGGTTGCCACGCCCAGTGCGAAGTTGATACCAAACAACTTGCCCCAGAACTTGGTCATATCTTTATAAATCTGTTTGCCGGAGAGAACGTATACCGTTTCCATGATGGCCAGCAGGAACGCCATACCGAGCGTCAGTGGCACAAACAGGAAGTGGTACATCGCGGTCAAGGCAAACTGTAAGCGCGACAGTTCGACTATATCTAACATCATGACTCCTTGCTCATCGCATGAAGACTCCGAGAGTGAACCCCGTCAGAGAGAGATCCACACGCATGCCCCAATACAAATTATTCGCATCCCTGTCGTCGTTATTACCCTGAGGAAGGATAAAAACGATGACGTCAGGTTACAAATACGTTAATAAAAAACTCAAATTGATCCCGCAAATATAATACGCTGCAAAACCCTTACAATAAACAGGTTTTTATTGAATCACATTTACGTTTTTCGACGGTGATCAATTTATAGCAAAATTACCACTTTTCGGCCATTTTGATCGGGGACAATTTAGCGCTTTTCATCGTCTTTTTCCAAGGATTAAACTTTGATTTAAATCAAAAACAAACCTCAATGTTAACCATGTTTAATCATGGTAAGAATGGTGAAATTCTTGTTAATGACATGTGCATTCAAAAGTGTAATTGGTTATCGAAGACGGGAAAAATATGAACAGAAGTGATTTTAATTAACGCAGCGGAACAATGCCATTTCACAAAGAGGCAAACACTAAAGGATAGTCTTCCCTAATTATTTTTCCATTTTTCTTCTGCAATACCGCAAAATTACATTTAATTCACTTTTATTACCCCATAAGTTAACACCGCACCGTAACTATTTAGTGTAAAAGGCCACATTACCTGTGGCCTTTTCAGGCATCACCGCTATCGGTCGATAAGGAAGCTAAAAGTGCGCGACTCTCCAGGTCTAAACGCCCCTACAATGCCCTGCTCCTCTTCCCTGCCCGTTATCCGTTCATTCATATCCGTCTCGCAGCACCGTTTCACCGTCGGGTTCACGGATAACGTCGTGTCACATGCGCTGAACGCCGAAGGGTTGAACAGGCGAAGAATAAGCTCGTCCCGATCTTCCGCCTTCTTGAGGGCACTGAGCACGCATCCCGTGGGCGAAAGAGCTAACAGACTGTAACTTTCCGGCGTGGTAAACGACGAACAATTCAGTTTCATCGCATCCCAGGGAATTTTGTTGTAGCACTGCACGGGCGTTAACCACGATTTGGCCTGCTGCGCGACACCCGCGTTTTCCGGCGTTCCACTGAAACTGAACAGGCTAAAATGACAGGTTAACTGGCCGCGCACCTGAGAGTCAGGAACGGGCAGTTTGATCCCCGACGGTCTGCCTGGCCGCAACAACAGATCCTCCTTGCCGAGTAATCCCACGCCGCGCAGTAGGGTCAAGGCAAAGGCTTTTTTGTTCTCACCCACTACCTCAAATTCGCGCAGACCCTCAGTGAACAGCGCAAGTCCGTTTCGCCTTTCCCGAAGAACGGCGTAGTTCAGCAGATTCCAGACGGGCACCGGCGCTTCTTTCCAGCCCTCTTCCTGCCAGTTTTCCATCGCCGGGTCCTGTACCGGGCGGGTGATCGAACCAAACTGCGTATCAGACAGCACCTCTTGCGTGGTAAATGGCGTAGGGATGAGCACCCGTACACGGTGATCATCAGCCTGATTATCCAGACGCACGTCAACATCAATGCGCCTGCTGTTGTGCGTGAGAGTGACTTCAAACGCTACGTCAAGAGACCCCTTTCGCTGACGCGCCGAACGCTCGGCCAGATTTGCCGGAACGGCGAGCCGATGATGGATTATCGCCCTGCTCCGCCAACCCTCATGCACCACCTCAACTTCGTGCTCGCCCTGTGCTGAAGTGAGTCTCCACTCTTCCCGAGAAGGCGAGTAGTCGTATTCATCGCCATCATCAGAGCTCTCTTCGATTTCCAGTACGCGGTCATAAATAAGCCCGGTTTCTTTGTCGCGCAGGCGCAGCGTACCGTCGTCATTTAAGTCAATCTGCCAGAAGGCGTTTTCAAGTAGGGACTCGGTGTTTTCCAGCGGAGAGAGCATCTTCCCTGCTACGTTAGGTTCGATAAGCAGCGTTCGATACCCCATCGACGGCAGGATTTGATTCAACTGGATATCAAACTCAATAAACGGTTCGTAATTACCATAATGGACAATCTGCCGGTCAATAAGACCTGGGTCGAGCTCACGTGCACTACGGATGAAATATGGGATCTCGTTGCCTTTCTCATCAAGCAGACGGAACTGGCTGGCGCGCAGACGTATCGTAGTGTTCATCACCTCTTCACGCGGCCAGGGCATCAGGTTGAACATGACCAGCTTATCGGTATCACTTTGCGGCATGTTGTCGACAATCTTGCGCATATAGAAACGCGACAGGTTATCGGCCATGTCTTCGGCCAGTTCGAACCGGGAGACAATCTCTCGATGCACCTTGTCGCTGCAGCAGCAGCCGATGCTATCGTGAGCGTGGTTTTTGAGGATCTCTTTCCACATTTTTTCCAGTAAACCGTGGTGATAGTCGAAGCCCAGCGCCCAGGCGAGCGTCGCCAGCGGCTCAAGGATGTTGACGATTTTGTTCTCAATGCGCGCATGGGCGATTTTGATGTCCATGCGTGTCGAGCCGATTGTCCGGTGCACGCGCATGTATTTCCCGTCAATAAACTCCCCTTTCAGCGTCGCCAACTCCCCACGGCGTGCCTCAATATGTTCAAAGACGTCCTCAAACCGACTCATTCCAAATTGACGCTGCGGATAGATTTCACGAAGCTTATCCATCACCGCAAAAATATTCTGCTGTAATGGCATCTGGTCGTGACCGTTAGGCAGCAAAATCTCTTTGGTGACGGAGGCGTTTTCCAGCACGTCAAAATAGCTGTCGAGCCGTTTTCGCAGCCCGGCTTCGTCCTCCGGTAAGTACTTACCAATCGCGTAGCCCAACGGCAGCACCTGTGTCGTCACTTCACTGCCGTCTGTACTCTGCCATAAAAACTCGGTTTTATCGGTTCCGTGACGTTCAGAACACCCACGCCAGAACAGGGCACGGGTGATGCCAAACCCGTTGTAGATATGCGGAAGTTGCCCGGACATACCAAACGAGTCCGGCAGATAACCGATTTTCATCGGCTCGCCGAACGCCATACAGTCGCGAATGCCGTACATCAGGTTACGGACAATCGACTCACCGCTGACAATCGTGGTATCGGTCTGGGTATACCACGGACCGATAATCAGCTTTCCACGCTCGACCAGCGCCTTCACCCGTGGCCGGTTTTCAGGCACCACGGCGAAGTAATCCTCCAGTACCGCCGTCTGTCCATCAAGGACATAATATTTATATTCGTCATCCTGCTCGAGGCGGGTCAGGATCTCTTCCATATTATTGACCAGAAGAATACGCGACTCCTCGGTGGTGAAGTACCACTCACGGTCCCAGTGCAAATGCGGCGTAATATGAACGCGAGATACAGCTTTCATCTTCGTTTCCTGTTAGTGAGTTTTAAGGCGTAACGTCTTCTGTCATGTATTTGCCCTTTCTGACGGCCTGACGTCGCCAGAACAGCAAAACGAGCGTAGAGAGGGTGGTACCTGCCAATGCCGCAGCGAACCAGCCTGCCGCAGCGACCACACCACCCAGCCCCGCGTCATGAAGTAAAAAGAGGGAGAAAATACCCGCCCCTGGCGTAGACAACCCGATCCCCATCGCACCCACTATTGCGCCCGTTGCCATCGATCCAAGCACAAACGAACCAATAACCCGGACAGGATCTTCAATCGCCATTGGGATCGCCCCTTCTGTGATACCCGCCAGCCCGAGAAGCCACGTTGATTTACCGGTTTCGATTTCAAACTGTTTGAAGAGGTGCGGGGCCAGCATCGTTGACGCCGTGACGGTAAAGGCCGATACCATTTTTACAGAGGCAAAAATGGCGTAAGGGCCATATACACCGTTGGCCATTGCCCCCAGACAGAATGCGTACGCTGCTTTATTGACAGGCCCGCCCAGATCGAACGAACACATAAAACCGAGGAGCGTACCGAGCAATAGCGCATTGGCGCCGGATAGACCGTTAAGCCAGGCCGTCAGAGAGTTGTTCAGCCATGCCACCGGCTCGCCAATCACAAACAGCATCAGGCTGCCCGCGCCCAGCACACCGAGAACCGGGTAGAGGTAATAGGTTAAGAAACCGTTGTAGCGATTATTGAGACGAATATGGTTCTTCACCCAACGCATCAGATAACCCGCAATCAAACCACCTGCGATCGCCCCCAAAAAACCTGAACCGATCATGTTGGCAGCAAGACCGGCAGCGAAGCCTGGAGCCAGCGCGGGTTTATCCGCAAGCGAGTACGCGGTGTAGGCTGCCAGCACAGGCACCATCAAAATGCCGAGCATGCCGCCGCCAAGTTTGCGGTACATCCACAGCCACGAATTTTCCTGATCGAACAGATGCTGCAGTCCAAAGATCTGCGCCAGTAACACTGCGACGGCCAGCACAGTGCCCCCGGCGACAATAAGCGGCACTGCAAAGGAGATCCCGCTGAGAAGCGCCTGCTTGAGTTCCGTTTTAACGCTCTTTCTCGCCTCGGTTTCTGTTTGCACAGGGCGCGCCACCGGTGAGGGCTGTAATGCGAGCGCGCGCTCAATCAACGCCTCAGCATGTCGCAGCGGTTCCGCGACAGGCACTGATAGCGAGGGAATCCCCTGAAAACGCTCACTTTCCTTGATAGCCACCTCTGTCGCAAAAATACAGGCGCGAGCCTCCTGCAGTTGCTCAGGGGTAAGGCGTCCTTCAATGCCGTTCGCCCCCTGTTTTTCAACCACCACGTTCACGCCGAGTTTGCGCCCGGCTTTTTCAAGGTACTCAGCAGCCATGTAGGTATGCGCAATCCCGGCCGGACACGCCGTCACACAGACAACAGTGGACGCATCTTCTGACGCGATAACGTCTTCATCCTGTGGCGCATCATTTAACGCGGCAAGCAGCGCTTCTGCCGTGGTTGCCTCCATCACCCGCGCCCGGAGGGCATCATCCGCCAGGCGAGACGTCAGCTCCGTTAACACCTGAATATGCGTTGAGCCCGCCTCAGCCGGGGGAATGGCGAGCAGGACAATCAGCTCGACGTTTTCCGGGCCATCAACGCCTTCCCAGGCCAGCGGCTCCCGTAATGTTGCCACCGCAAAAGCGGCGTCTTTCACTGCGCCAGATTTGCCATGCGGTACCGCCAGGCCTTCTCCCAGCGCGGTAGGGCCAAGTGATTCCCGGTGAAAGACGTCGGTCAAAAATGTCTCGCCGTCCGCAATTTTGCCCAGTGCCACCAGCCGCTGAGTGAGCTGGCGTATTGCCTCATCACGGCTGGTATACCGCGCCAGCACGCAGACTGCGCTGGGGTGGGTCAGGGTCGTCAGGTCCATAAAGATCCTCACACTCAATGGTTATTGTTCGGGATCGAGTGTGGCAGACAAAACAATACATTTATGTGATCACTTTCACCTAAAAACATTATTTGTATTTAATTTGTATTGTTTACAAATTTTAGTCTGAGGGCATAATTCCGTTAAAAGGTATTAGGAAGGCAGATGATATGGGCAACAAACCGATGTACCGACAGATAGCCGATGCGCTTCGCGAGCAAATCAACGCCGGTGAGTTAAAACCTGGTGATGCGTTACCAACGGAATCCAGTCTGCAGGACGCCTTTAGCGTGAGTCGGGTAACGGTGAGACAGGCGCTAAAGCTGCTCACCGAAGAGCACATTATCGAGAGCATTCAGGGCAGCGGCTCCTACGTCAAAGAGGAGCGCGTTAATTACGACATTTATCAACTCACCGGCTTTTACGAAAAACTGGCGGATCGCAATGTTGATACCCATAGCGATGTCAAAACATTCGAAGTGATCAAAGCAGATGAGAAACTCGCGGAAAAGCTGAACATTCGCCCTGATGACAACGTCTGGCATATCAAACGCGTGCGTTTTATTAAGCAAAAACCTGTGAATCTGGAAGAGACGTGGATGCCGCTGGCAATGTTCGACGACCTCACCTGGGCCGTGATGGAAAACTCCAAATATCATTACATCGAACAGATTAAAAAGATGGTTATCGACCGCAGTGAGCAGGAGGTCATTCCCGTGATGCCCTCTGCCGAGGTTGTGAATGCACTGGGGATCGATGCGGCAAAACCTGTCCTCGAAAAAATCTCCCGCGGCTATCTCAGTGATGGACGCGTATTTGAATACAGCCGTAATACCTTCAAAAGTGATGACTACAAATTTACGCTAGTAGCGAAACGTAGACACTAAACGTACATGAATGACAAAAACCCGGTGCTAAACCGGGTTTTCAGGGTAATAATCGCGTTTAAAGCGTAAACGTCATACCAATGCGATAGCGCGACTCAGAGACATTATCCTCACCTTCGTAGTAGCCCTGCTGATCTAAATAGTCGTATTCAACATAGGGACTAAACCATTCGTTCCACTTATACCGCAGTGTAAATGCATTCTCAGTTGCCCAGGTTTTATTATTTTTATAGGTGTAATCCTCATTGGCATGCTTATATGCTGTGCCCTGATATAAGAAACTCCATTCGCGATTAAATTTATAACCCACAAAGATGTCGAGACGATTAACGCTGTCGCGATGTGACTCTCCCTCATCGTTAACAGTCTCATAAGTATTATAATCGTATCGGTAACGCAAACCGAGACTCCAGTCAGCTCCGGGTAGATAGTTGACCCTGATATAGGGACGAATCTGAGTGCCTTTACTGCTCCAGTGGTAAATCCCCCCGGGTTGTAGATTCCACTTATCGGCAAACCGCCAGGTATAATTAGTCTCTATCTCGTTATAGTCAGTTGTGCTGTCACCAAAAGAGTGAGCACTGTCGGACTTATCGGAACCATTTGTACCCTTTCCGTTATTTTTATTGTTTTTATTATCCATCTCCGCGCTTGCCCACCAGCCGTTAGCCCAGCTCTCACTGATCTTATACCGCGACTCATAGGAGTGGCTCCCGGTTTTATAGCCGCCCCGGAGATCAAACGTTAGCGCATGGCTCGCCAGCGGCAACCCAGCAGCGAAGAGAATCAGAAAACGTAATGGATTTTTTTGCATAACAGACCTTCATCCTTTTAAGAAAAGAAAACTCATTGCCATAAACAAATAAAATCAACAGCCATCAACCCGCAATTTTCGAGAATCATATTTATCTACAAATTAAAATCACGAACATTGTTTCACAAACAAGATCGTGATCATAAAAATTATCAAAATACAGTTTTAATAATTGAAAGTGTAAAATAAAAACCTCCCATGAATTATTCACCAAATAAATTTAAGTTTTATCGACTTATAAAACAGTTAACAAAAACAAACAAAATCCTCTTCCAATCACCCAATCCAAACAAAATGAAATATTGTTTCAAAACTGAGATCAAGATCATGAACACCTCCATCACCAGTCCATAAAATGAAATGAAACATTGTTTTATTTTAACCAAAGCTAATTATCAACGGACAAGGTGAATGTTGTGAAGATCAAAAAACTGCGCTGGTACATTATCTCACTCGTCATGTTAGGTACGATTATCAACTACTTAGCCAGAAGCACGCTCGGCGTCGCAGCACCAGAAATGATGAAAACGCTGAATCTCTCCAGCGAGCAATACTCATGGATTGTGTCGGTCTTTCCATTCACCTATGCCATCGGCGGGATCGCCTGCGGTTTTGTGATCGATAAATTCGGCTTGCGAGTCAGTTTTGCTGTACTGGCCGCGCTGTGGTCTTTGTGCAACATGCTGACGGCATTATTTAGCACATGGTTCCCCATTGCCGCATTGCGCGGGGGCCTGGGCCTGACCGAAGCCGCCTTCAACCCTGCGGGTATGAAAGTCACCGCCGAGTGGTTTCCGGCAAAGGAGCGCGGCTTAGCCTGCGGCGTTTACAGCCTCGGTACCTCCGTCGGTGCCATGCTGGCCCCGCCACTGGTTGTCTGGGCGATTGTTAACTACAACTGGGAAATGTCTTTTGTTGTCACCGGCGCCATCGGCGTTGTTTGGGCCATTCTGTGGGCGGTGCTTTATCGCTCCCCGGAGTCGCATCCTGCGCTGCTGAAGGAAGAGCACGAAGAGGTCATGGCCGATCAAATAGAAGTGGTTAAAGAGAAAGCCTCCCTGATGTCCATGATCAAGGATAAAAGCTTGTGGGCCATCTCCTTACCGCGTTTTATGGCCGATCCGGCATGGGGGACGCTGCACTACTGGATGCCGCTCTACCTGGTGACGGTGCGCCACATGAACATGAAAGAAATCGCCATGTTTGCCTGGCTCCCCTTCCTGACCGCTGACCTGGGTTGCCTGGCTGCGGGTTACATTTCGAAGTTTCTGAATAACCGCGGCGTGCATATTGTTAACGCCAAACGCATCACTTTTACGTTTGCCGCCCTGCTGATGCTGTCGATGGCTGGCGTTGGTTTCGTCAGTAATGTCTATGTGGCCATTGCGCTGTTCTGTATTGCCGGGTTCGCCCATCAGTGTCTGTCCGTTACGGTGATCAGCATGTCATCCGACCTGTTCCCAAGACAAAAAGTCGCCACCGCGACCGGTTTCGCCGCCTTCACCGGCAGCATGGGGAACTTCCTGTTCAGTATTTTCCTTGGTGCCATGGTCGCTGTTGTGGGTTACGACATCTTCTTTATCGGTCTGGGCGTTTTCGATTTGATTGGCGCCCTGTTCCTGTGGATGCTGATTAAGCTCCCTTCTGAAAAAGTCACACCGGTAATCGCCTGAATGACGGGTATAAATGTAAGGAATATACCGATGAATTATCGCAACATTGCGTTTATCAGCGCGCTGTTCTCAACCTCCGCGTTAGCAGCGAGTGGGAATACACTGCCTCAGGGCTCGAATGACGACTGCCTGACGTACGATTGCAGGCAGATGCTTGAGATAAAAGAAAGTATTCAGCGCGGAGATCAAACCTACGCTCCCGCCTGGAAAAATCTGCTGCAGAAAGCAGACCAGGCGCTGGAACATAAACCCTGGAGTGTGACCGATAAAAAATTGTTACCGGCGTCCGGGAATAAGCATGACTATTACAGTTTTGGTCCCTACTGGTGGCCAAACCCGGATACCAAAGACCATCTTCCCTGGATTCGTAAAGACGGCCAGATAAACCCGTCATCCAAGACAGACGATACGGACAGCAAACGCCTGGTGCAGTTCTCTGACGACGTCCGAGCGCTCTCACTGGCCGCATTTTATAGCGCAGACGCCCGCTATGCGCAAAAAGCAGAAATCATGCTGGACACCTGGTTTCTGAACAAGCAAACCCGAATGAATCCTGATCTCAGTTACGCCCAGGCAATTCCGGGCATAGTAAATGGCCGGGGGATTGGCATTATTGATACGCGCGTATTGATCGACGTCGCTGACAGCATCATCCTGCTGCAACATGCGGGCTTCCTCTCGGATAAAGAGGTTCAGGGTTACAAAAGCTGGTATTCGGACTATGCCACATGGCTGTTATCCAGCGCTAACGGCCAGGAAGAGGGAAACTGGTATAACAATCACGGCGCCTGGTATGACGCGCAGGTTACCGCCTTTTCGTTGTTCTCCGGTGACGTCAAACAGGCTCGTCGGCAAATCGATATTTTCAAAAATCGCCACCTTGCTGCTCAGGTGAACGTCAAAGGCGAACTACCGGCCGAGCTTGAACGAACTCGATCCTTCCATTACACCAATTTTGCTCTGGCAGCCTACGCCAGAATGGGGCGCTACGGTGAAATAACCGGTGATGATGTCTGGAATTATGAACTGGATGGGCGAACCATGAAAAAAGCCTTTTCCTTCGTCAGCCAGCAAACCGGCAAAGACGCCAGCGACTGGCCGTATCAGGAAATAAAATACAACCCTGAAGAGGCTACTGGTCCGTTACTCGCCGCAGCGAGAGTCTGGAAAGACAATGACTTCAGCAAAAATGCCGCGCTATTGACGCAGGCAAATGACACCGATATCAACATCCTGACCCCGGGCTCTGTATTGGTGAAGTAAGCGCCACGTCAACGCATACAGGTAGATAATGAAACAGTTTACAGAAGCACAGATTGCCGCTGCAAAAGCCCGGGTAACGCCGGAGATCCTTCGCCGCCTGGAGGAAAACAACCGCGACGTCCTTAACCACGACACGCTGGTTCCGCAAACGGGCTGCGCCACGTGGAACCACTATTTTTACTGCCCGGAACACAGCGTGCGGCTGTTCTGGGACCGGAAATCGCCCAATAAGCACCGTTGCCCGGTTGATGGAGCCGTCTTTACCGGTGAACCTTACTATGGTGCCTGGTGGCGCTGGCTTAACGGGCTCAATGCTAAAGCGTGCTATGAGCTGGGCATCCTCTGGCTGCTAACGGACGATAATAAATACCTCAATAAAATTACCGATATCCTGATGCAGTACGCAAAATACTACCCTGACTACGAAGAACACGGCGGTATTCCTTATAACGGTCCCGGTAAAGCCAACGCGCAGACGCTGTGTGAAGCCAACTGTCATGCCGATTTTGCCCGTGGATTCGATATCGTCAGCGCCGCGCTGACGACAGAACAGTATGAGTATATTTCCCGACGCCTGCTGCGCAGCGGAGCCGATTTTCTGATGCAGCACCGTAGCAATCAAATCCACAACCACGAGGTGAAGATCAGCGCGACCATCGGCATTATCGGCGCGATTCTCGACGACGATCGCTATCTGACGTTTGCCGTTAACAGCCCTTACGGCCTGCGGTATCAGCTGGAACATGCCCTGCTGCCCGGCGGCTTATGGTTCGAAGGTTCGCTGCATTACCACTATTACGCGCTTGAGGCGTTCATGGGCTTTGAGAAATTCGCCCAACATGGTCCGTTCAGCCTGCTGGATAAGCCCTGGTATACGAACATGCTGTCGCTGCCATTGACGCTGCTGATGCCGAATATGACCCTGCCTAAAGTAAACGACTGCGTGAACGGCCAGGAGAGACTCGGCCACGCCGATATCTATGAATTTGCGTTCAACTATTATGGCAACCCGCAATATGGCGAGCTGTTAGCCTGGCTATACACCGCTGGACCGCGCGACAACATTGATGCCCTTTTCTATGGGCAACCGCTGCCGACGCAGGCGTTAAGCGCCCCGGAAGGTAATGAGCATAATCCTGACGCCGGATTTACGATAATCCGCAACGCGCCAGGCCGCGCCGTATGCATTAAACATGGCCCCTACGGCGGCGAGCACGATCACTACGACAGACTCAACCTTATCGTCTTCAATAACTACAGCGCGCTGTTCCCCGATCTGGGCACAACCGGCTATGGCGCACCGCTGCACTATGGCTACTACAAAAATACGTTTTCGCACAATACGCTGTGCGTCAACGGACTCAACCAGCCCCCTGCACTACCCAGGGTTCTCGATTACCAGCAGCAGGAGGGAGAATCGCGGCTGATCGCCGAAGTGGACTGGTGCAGCGCCGCTGTGTTACCCGACAGTAAAACTCGCGTGGAGTGGGATGATGAGTCCTACCGGGATATCGTTTTTCGCCGTAGCATCGTCGTGACGGAAAACCTGCTGATTGATAAATGGGACGTCGATAATCCTCACTACCAGTGCGTCGATGCGGTTTACCACATCAACGCCTCAGCAACACCGACGGCGCCACAGAATGGCGTCCGGATCTGCTACCCCTACGTTAAGCAGGCAACTGAACAGCCGCTGAAGGGTAAAATGGAGGTTCACTACCAGGCCGACGCCCCGGTATCTGTCACCTGCTTTTCGACCAACAATGCGGCGTTAATCAAAGCTCAGGGACCGAATAACCCTTCGACATCAACGATCGACTACCTGCTATTACGCAGCCGAGATAAGCGCATTTCCTTCGTGTTTGTCACAGATTTCACGGGCACCGGGAAAGTCGATATCGTGAAGAGCGACGATACAATAACCGTGATTGACATGACGTTAAACCGCACATACCGCCTCTGACAGCTCGGTCAGAAGTCACTCATTCACTATACAACTGAGGTAATACGATGTTTGTTTTTCACAATCAGACCCAGCTGGAAGAGGCTGGGAATGGCGTAACCCGCCGGATCCTCGCCCATGCCGGCAATATGATGGCGGTTGAAGTACATTTCGCGCAGGGTGCCATCGGCCCCATGCACAGCCATCCCCACGAGCAGTTGACGTATGTTCTCTCCGGTGAGTTTGAATTTACCATTGGCGACGAAACGCATACCGTCAGAGCAGGCGATACGCTGTACAAACAACCCAATGTTATGCACGGCTGCGTCTGTCACAAGGCGGGAACCCTGCTGGATACCTTTACGCCGATACGTGAGGATTTTCTGCAATAAAAAAAGGCCGCTTTACAGCGGCCAACCATGTCGAAACGGACATTTTTTTATTTCAACGCTCTCCTTGCAGAGAGCAGAGAGGATTTACTTAATGATGGATTTCAGTGCTTCGCCGATATCCGCCAGGCTGCGAACGGTTTTCACGCCTGCGGCTTCCAGCGCTGCGAATTTCTCATCAGCCGTACCTTTACCACCCGCGATAATCGCACCTGCGTGACCCATACGCTTGCCTTTCGGCGCAGTCACACCCGCGATGTAACCGACAACTGGCTTGGTCACGTGTTCTTTGATGTAAGCAGCCGCTTCTTCTTCAGCGCTACCACCGATCTCACCGATCATCACGATCGCTTCGGTCTGTGGATCTTCCTGGAACAGCTTCAGGATGTCGATGAAGTTAGAGCCCGGGATCGGGTCACCGCCGATGCCCACACAGGTGGACTGGCCGAAGCCGTAATCGGTGGTCTGTTTGACCGCTTCATAGGTCAGCGTACCGGAGCGGGAAACGATACCCACTTTGCCCGGCTTGTGAATGTGGCCCGGCATGATACCGATTTTGCATTCGCCTGGAGTGATAACGCCTGGGCAGTTCGGGCCGATCATACGCACGCCAGCTTCATCCAGCTTCACCTTCACGGTCAGCATATCCAGCGTCGGGATACCTTCAGTGATGGTGATGATCAGTTTAATACCTGCATCGATCGCTTCCAGAATGGAGTCTTTGCAGAACGGTGCCGGAACGTAGATCACGGTCGCGGTTGCGCCCGTCGCTTCTACCGCTTCGCGTACGGTGTTAAAGACTGGCAGACCCAGATGCGTGGTGCCGCCTTTACCTGGCGTTACGCCGCCAACCATCTGCGTACCGTAGGCAATCGCCTGTTCGGAGTGGAAAGTCCCCTGGCTACCGGTGAAGCCCTGGCAGATAACCTTGGTATCTTTATTAATTAAAACGGACATTATTTCCCCTCCACTGCGGCAACAACCTGCTGAGCTGCATCCGTCAGACTTTTCGCTGCAATAATATTCAGGCCGCTGTCAGCCAGTTTTTTCGCGCCGAGTTCAGCGTTGTTACCTTCCAGACGCACAACCACCGGAACGTTAACACCCACTTCTTCCACTGCACCGATGATACCGTCGGCGATCAGGTCACAACGCACGATACCGCCGAAGATGTTAACCAGAACGGCCTTCACGTTGTCGTCAGACAGGATGATTTTGAACGCTTCGGTTACGCGCTCTTTGGTTGCGCCACCGCCTACGTCGAGGAAGTTTGCTGGCTCACCGCCGTGCAGCTTAACGATGTCCATGGTGCCCATTGCCAGGCCCGCACCGTTAACCATGCAGCCGATGTTGCCATCCAGTGCCACGTAGTTCAGTTCCCACTGTGCAGCCTGCGCTTCACGCGGGTCTTCCTGAGACTGGTCACGCATTTCGCGCAGATCCGGCTGGCGGAACAGTGCGTTGCCGTCAGCGCCCAGTTTACCGTCGAGACAGATCAGATCGCCCTGAGTGGTGATCACCAGCGGGTTGATCTCGATCAGCGCCAGGTCGCGCTCCAGGAAGATGGTCGCCAGACCCATGAAGATCTTGGTGAACTGTTGAACCAGTTTACCTTCCAGACCCAGTTTGAACGCCAGCTCACGACCCTGGTAAGGCATTGGACCTGCCAGCGGATCGATAGCCACTTTGTGGATCAGATGAGGGGTTTCTTCTGCCACTTTTTCGATTTCCACGCCGCCTTCGGTAGACGCCATGAACACCACGCGACGGGAACTACGGTCAACAACCGCACCCAGGTACAGTTCTTTCGCGATATCGGTCGCGGCTTCTACCAGGATCTGGTTAACCGGCTGGCCGTTCGCATCTGTCTGGTAGGTCACCAGACGCTTGCCGAGCCAATGTTCAGCAAACGCACGAATCTCTTCTTTGCTCTTAACAACCTTCACACCGCCCGCTTTACCACGGCCACCAGCGTGAACCTGACACTTAACTACCCAAGGGCCGGAACCGATTTTAGATGCGGCTTCTTCTGCTTCACGCGGGGTAGTACAGGCATAACCCACCGGAGCCGGTAAGCCATACCGGGCAAACAGCTGTTTGGCCTGATATTCATGTAAGTTCATGTGTTCTATCCATCCTTCAGGTAATCGTTAGGTCGTGCTTTTATAGGCCCGGCAGCTATATGCCGCCGGGCAAGACTGCAAACTAGACGTCGAGCAGCAGACGCGTTGGATCTTCCAGCAACTCTTTAATCGCCACCAGGAAGCCCACGGACTCGCGGCCATCGATCAGACGGTGATCGTAAGACAGTGCCAGGTACATCATCGGCAGGATCTCAACTTTACCGTCTACCGCCATAGGACGATCTTTAATGGCATGCATACCCAGGATCGCGCTCTGCGGCGGGTTAATGATTGGGGTAGACATCAGCGAACCGAATACGCCGCCGTTGGTAATGGTGAAGTTACCGCCGGTCAGGTCATCTACGGTCAGCTTGCCGTCGCGGCCTTTCACAGCCAGCTCTTTAATATTTTTCTCGATATCAGCCATACCCAGGGTATCCACGTCACGCAGTACTGGGGTCACCAGGCCACGCGGAGTAGATACCGCCATGCTGACATCGAAGTAGTTGTGGTAAACCACGTCATCACCGTCGATGGACGCGTTCACTTCCGGGTAGCGTTTCAGCGCTTCAACTACCGCTTTCACGTAGAAGGACATAAAGCCCAGACGGATACCGTGACGTTTTTCAAACGCGTCACCGTACTGCTTACGCAGGTCCATGATTGGCTTCATGTTCACTTCGTTGAAGGTGGTCAGCATCGCGGTGGAGTTTTTCGCTTCCAGCAGACGCTCTGCCACACGCTTACGCAGGCGAGTCATTGGCACACGTTTTTCGCTGCGGGCACCCAGAGCAGGCTGTGCTGCTGGCGCTGCCGCAGGGGCTTTTGCTTCTGCTTTCGCAGGCGCTTTCGCCAGGTGCTTCTCGATATCTTCACGGGTCAGACGACCACCCACACCGGTGCCTTTAATAGCAGCCGCATCCAGGTTGTGCTCAGCCAGCAGGCGACGGATCGCCGGGCTGAGCGCATCGTTGGTCTGCTCTTCCAGAGAAGCCTGCTGGCGTTGAGCCGGCGTAGAGGCTTTCTCTTCAGATTTCGCGCTGGACTCTTTGCCCGCGCTGTTGCCTTCGCGCAGGCGACCCAGGATCTGACGAGAGGTTACGGTTGTACCTTCATCTTCCAGCACAGCATCCAGAACACCATCCGCCGAAGCCGGTACTTCCAGTACCACTTTGTCAGTTTCGATTTCTACCAGCACTTCATCGCGCTTAACGGCATCGCCTGGTTTTTTGTGCCAGGTAGCGACGGTCGCATCTGCTACAGATTCAGGCAGGTCGGGAACAAGAATATCTACGCTACTCATTATGTATCCTTTAATTAATCGACGTTCAGCGCGTCATTGACCAGATCTTGTTGCTGCTTCTGGTGAACGGACATGTACCCTACCGCCGGTGAGGCGGAGGCCGGGCGACCTGCATAACGCAGGGCTGACCCAAATGGAATCACTTCACGGAAATGATGCTGGCTGCAGTACCATGCGCCCTGGTTGAGCGGCTCTTCCTGGCACCAGACAAAATCATGTACGTGAGCGTAAGGTTTCAGCGCTTCCTGCACCGCCTGGTGCGGGAACGGATAAAGCTGTTCGATACGCACGATGGCGACATCTTTCTGATCGTTCTTACGGCGCTGTTCCAGAAGGTCGTAATAAACCTTACCAGAACACATCACCACACGCTTCACAGCCTGCGGATCCAGTTCATCAATCTCACCGATGGCTGGCAGGAAGGTGCCATTCGCCAGTTCATCCAGGCTGGACACGGCCAGCGGGTGACGCAGCAGGGATTTCGGCGACATCACCACCAGCGGACGGCGCATACCTCGCAGCGCCTGACGACGCAGCATGTGGTACACCTGAGCCGGGGTGGACGGCACGCAGACCTGCATATTCTGCTCAGCGCAGAGCTGCAGATAACGTTCCAGACGCGCGGAGGAGTGCTCCGGACCCTGGCCTTCATAGCCGTGCGGCAGCAGCATCACCAGGCCACACATACGGCCCCATTTCTGCTCGCCGGAGGAGATGAACTGGTCGATTACAACCTGCGCACCGTTGGCGAAGTCACCGAACTGCGCTTCCCAGATAGTCAGGGTGCGAGGTTCTGCGGTGGCGTAACCGTATTCGAATGCCAGCACCGCTTCTTCAGACAGCACGGAGTCCCAGACCTTGAACTGGCCCTGACCGTTGTGCACGTGCTGCAGCGGAGTGTAGGTTGAACCGTTGGACTGGTTGTGAACAACCGCGTGACGGTGGAAGAAGGTGCCACGGCCCGCATCTTCACCGGACAGACGAACAGGAATACCTTCGTCAACCAGCGTTGCGTAAGCCAGGGTTTCCGCGCCGCCCCAGTCAAACAGCTTCTCGCCTGCCGCCATGGACTGACGGTCAGCGTAGATTTTCTGCACGCGAGACTGCATCTCAATGGCGTCAGGCACAGTGCTGATGCGTTTAGCCAGCTCCTGCAGGCGCTTCATTTCGACCTTGTTCGGGTAGCTCTCATCCCACTCGTGGTTGAGGTACGGCGACCAGGTAAAGGAGTGCATGTTCATTGGGCGCAGCTCTTTCACCACGCATTCACCCGCATCCAGCGCGTCGCGGTAGAGGTTGACCATTTCGGTCGCATCTTCCAGCGTCGCCACTTTGTCGCTCTCAAGCTTGTCAGCATAGATTTTGCGCGGGGTCGGGTGTTTTTTGATTTTCTGGTACATCAGCGGCTGGGTTGCACTTGGCTCATCCGCTTCGTTGTGGCCGTGACGACGGTAGCAGAAGAGGTCAATGAACACATCGCGCTTGAAGGTGTTACGGAAGTCCAGCGCCAGACGGGTAACAAAAGCAACGGCTTCCGGGTCATCCGCGTTAACGTGGAAGATCGGTGCCTGTACCATTTTACCGATGTCGGTGCAGTACGGGGTAGAACGTGCATCCAGCGGGTTAGAGGTGGTGAAGCCCACCTGGTTGTTAATCACGATGCGAACGGTACCGCCCACTTCGTAACCACGCGCTTTGGACATGTTCAGGGTTTCCTGAACCACGCCCTGCCCTGTTACCGCCGCATCACCGTGGATGGTGATTGGCAGTACTTTATTGCTGCTCGGCTCGTCCAGACGATCCAGACGCGCACGCACGGAACCGATAACCACCGGGCTGACGATTTCCAGGTGTGACGGGTTAAACGCCAGCGCCAGGTGAACCAGACCACCTTCGGTTTCGATATCAGACGAGAAGCCCATGTGGTACTTCACGTCGCCGGTGCCGAGGTGTTCTTTATGTTTGCCCGCGAATTCGTCGAACAGATCCTGCGGTTTTTTACCCAGCACGTTGACCAGTACGTTCAGACGACCACGGTGCGCCATGCCCAGCACCACTTCACGGGTGCCGCTCTTGCCGGCGTGACGAATCAGCTCTTTCAGCATCGGCACCAGCGCATCACCGCCTTCCAGCGAGAAGCGTTTTGCGCCCGGGAATTTCGCGCCCAGATAGCGCTCAAGACCCTCGGCAGCGGTCAGTTCGTTCAGGAAGCGTTTTTTCTCGTCAGCCGAGAAGGTCGCGTGGCCCGCTACGGATTCGATGCGCTGCTGGATCCAGCGTTTCTCTTCGGTAGAGGTAATGTGCATGTATTCCGCGCCGATGGAGCCGCAGTAGGTTTGCTTGAGCGCGTCAATCAGATCGCCCAGCTTCATCGTGTCTTTGCCGATGGCAAAGGAACCTACGTTAAAGCTTTCCTGGAAATCGGCCTCGGTCAGATCGTGATACGCCGGATCGAGATCCGCCACACGGTCTTGCTGCCACAGTCCCAGCGGGTCGAGATTCGCATGCTGGTGACCACGGAAGCGATAAGCGTTGATAAGCTGCAGGACTTTAACCTGCTTCGCATTGGTGTCAGGGTCGGAAATCGCAGAAGAGTAACGTGAGGCATCCTTCGCCAGACGACGGAAATAATCACGTGTTTTGGAATGGAATTGATCCGGTTTGACTCCCGTGCCAGGCAACTGCTGGAACATGGAACGCCAGTTTGCGTCCACTGAGTCAGGATCGGTTAAGAAGTCTTCATAGAGCTGTTCTATCCAGCTCTGGTTAGCACCAGAGAGGTAAGAAGAGTCCAGCCAGGCTTTCATTGCGCCGTTCTGCATCGTGATCCCTTAAGCATTTTTATGCTTACTTTCGCCGTAGAAACTACCACGCACACCACGTGTACGTGCCGGGGTTCACCTGCGAGCTCTTTTACTTTGGCCCGCGAAGGAACCTTTAGAAACTGTCTAAATAATCTTCGTCGTTCCGGCTGCGACTGCGTTGCGGCTTTCACTCACCCCAGTCACATAGTTCACTATGCTCCTGGGATTCGTTCAACCGCGCCTTGTCTCGCGCTGAACGTCTCGATTATTTACTTATCTGGCAGTTTTTAAAGGTTTCTGCAATCTGTCCCCTCTCCCTTTGGGAGAGGGTTAGGGTGAGGGGAACAGCGCTCCCCTCTCACTACTTACGCACTGCGCTGCAACAACATCGACTTAATATGGCCGATGGCGCGCGTCGGGTTCAGCCCCTTCGGACACACACTGACGCAGTTCATGATGCTATGGCAGCGGAATACGCTGAAAGCGTCACTCAGTCCTTCCAGACGGCTATCGGTTTCGGTGTCGCGGCTATCGATCAGGAAGCGATAGGCAGCCAGCAGACCCGCCGGGCCGATAAACTTGTCCGGGTTCCACCAGAACGACGGGCAGGACGTCGAACAACATGCACAGAGAATACACTCGTACAGCCCATCGAGTTTTTCACGCTGCTCAGGAGACTGTAAGTGCTCGCGAGCGGGCGGATTTTGCCCATTATTCAACAAGTAAGGCTTAATCTTCTCATATTGTGCATAGAATTGCCCCATGTCCACCACCAAATCACGCACGACCGGCAGGCCAGGCAGAGGACGGATAACAATTTTCTGACCTGGACGCTGCAACGCGGAAATTGGCGTGATGCAGGCCAGGCCATTTTTGCCGTTCATGTTCACGCCGTCAGAGCCACAAACCCCTTCACGGCAGGAGCGGCGAAACGACAGCGTCGGATCTTTTTCTTTCAGCTGGATTAAGGCATCCAGCAGCATCATGTCACGACCTTCTTCCGCTTCCAGGGTGTAATCCTGCATACGCGGAGCATCATCAACATCCGGGTTATAACGATAAACTGAGAATTCGAGTTTCATTATCCTGTCTCCGCATTAGTAAGTACGAATCTTCGGCGGGAACGCCGGACGCAGTTTCGGTTCCATGTTCACCTGACGGCGCGTCATGGTTTCCGATTCTGGCAGATACAGGGAATGGCACAGCCAGTTTTCATCGTCACGCTCCGGGAAGTCGAAGCGGCTATGCGCGCCACGGCTTTCGGTACGGAAGTTTGCCGACATCGCGGTGGCAAATGCAGTTTCCATCAGGTTATCCAGCTCCAGGCACTCAACGCGCTGGGTGTTGAACTCGCTGGAAGTGTCGTCCAGACGGGCATTTTTCAGACGCTCGCGGATCGCTTTCAGCTGCTCAAGACCTTTGGCCATCGCGTCACCTTCACGGAATACCGAGAAGTTGTGCTGCATACATTCCTGAAGCGCTTTACGGATTTCCACCGGATCTTCGCCGTTACGGTTGCCGTTCCAGCGGTTGAGGCGCTCAAGAGAGGCATCAATTTCGTCGTCGGTCGCGTCACGCAGGTCGCCCTGCTCGGCAATGGATTCCTGCAGATGCAGACCCACCGCACGACCAAACACCACCAGGTCCAGCAGGGAGTTGCCGCCCAGACGGTTGGCACCGTGTACGGATACGCAGGCGATTTCGCCTACCGCGAACAGGCCAGGGATGACCACGTCTTCGCCCTGCTCGTTCACGGTCAGCGCCTGACCGGTCACTTTGGTCGGAATACCGCCCATCATATAGTGGCAGGTTGGGATTACCGGAATTGGCTCTTTTACAGGGTCAACGTGAGCGAAGGTACGGGACAGTTCCAGGATGCCTGGCAGACGGGACTCCAGTACTTCTTTACCCAGATGGTCGAGTTTCAGCTTGGCGTGTGGACCCCATGGGCCGTCACAGCCGCGGCCTTCACGGATTTCGATCATGATGGAGCGCGCCACCACGTCACGACCCGCCAGGTCTTTCGCATTCGGGGCATAACGCTCCATGAAGCGCTCGCCGTGTTTATTCAGCAGATAACCACCTTCACCGCGGCAGCCTTCTGTTACCAGAACGCCCGCACCAGCGATACCGGTTGGGTGGAACTGCCACATCTCCATATCCTGCACCGGCACGCCCGCGCGGATAGCCATACCGACGCCGTCACCGGTGTTGATGTGGGCGTTAGTGGTGGACTGATAGATACGGCCTGCACCGCCGGTTGCCAGCACGGTTGCACGTGCTTTGAAGTAGACCACTTCACCGGTTTCGATGCACAGCGCGGTACAACCCACAATTGCGCCATCGGCGTTTTTCACCAGATCCAGCGCGTACCACTCGGAGAAGATGGTGGTGTGGTTTTTCAGGTTCTGCTGGTACAGGGTGTGCAGCAGCGCGTGACCGGTACGGTCAGCCGCCGCCGCAGTACGTGCCGCCTGCTCGCCGCCGAAGTTTTTCGACTGGCCGCCAAACGGACGCTGATAGATGGTGCCATTTTCCAGACGGGAGAACGGCAGACCCATATGGTCCAGCTCCAGAATCGCTTCCGGGCCAGTCTTACACATATATTCTATGGCATCCTGGTCGCCGATGTAGTCGGAACCTTTTACCGTGTCGTACATGTGCCATTCCCAGTTATCTTCATGGGAGTTACCCAGCGCAACGGTGATACCGCCCTGCGCAGACACAGTGTGGGAACGGGTTGGGAATACTTTTGAGAGCAGCGCACAGGTCTGGCCGCTCTGGGAAATTTGCAGTGCGGCACGCATACCTGCGCCACCCGCACCAATCACGACAGCATCAAATTCTCTGACTGGCAGTTTCATTACACACCCCACACCACAACGAATCCATAAATAACGTAAACCACCAGAGCAACGACGATTGCCAGCTGCAGAGGAAGGCGAATAGCCAGTGGTTTAACGTAATCGGTCAACACCTGCCACATGCCAATCCAGGCATGAATAAGGATGGAGAACAGCGCCAGCAGGGTGAACACTTTGGTGAAGGCAGATCCGAAGAACCCACTCCAGATTTCCCACGTCAGCGTGCCGCTGGTCGCGAAGAAACCGATCATATAGATAATGTAAAGGGTGAGAACGATAGCGGTAGCACGGACCAGAATGAAGTCATGTACGCCGTTGCGTCCTAATGCGGAGGCGTTGCTTACCATACGAGAACTCCTGCGAGAAGTGAAAGCACGACTGTAATCACAAATGAAATGTTAGCGGAGCGTTTCCCGGCTTCGAAGGTTTCTTCCAGGTAGCCAAAGTCCATCAGCATATGGCGAACACCCACCACAACGTGGTACGCCAGCGCGGTCAGAATGCCCCACATGATAAATTTCACGAAGAAGCTGTTCATGATGGCAGAGGCCTGGAGGAATCCTTCAGGAGAAGAGAGGCTGGTGCCCAGTAACCACAGCAGAATACCGACCGCCACAAACGTAATCACACCAGAAACGCGGTGCAAAATGGACGCTATTGCTGTTACAGGGAACCGGATCGTTTTGAGGTCCAGATTGACAGGTCTTTGTTTTTTCACATTTCTTATCATGAATAACGCCCACATGCTGTTCTTATTGTTTCCTTCCTCCGGACTGCGATGCGGGTCAAGCAGCGTTCCTTTTCTATAACTGCGCGTCATGCAAAACATTGCTTCCAGATGCTTAAACGACACGTTACAACGCTGGGTGGCTCGGGATTGCAGGGTGTTCCGGAGACCTGGCGGCAGTATAGGCCGTTCACAAAATCATTACAATTAACCTACATACAGTTTGTCGGGTTTTCTCTGGAACAGTGATCAGGGTCACGATAACAACATCTTTTTAAATTTTAATCATCTGATTTGACAAATGTTAAACAATATTGTTACAAACGTCAGCAGAAAAGGCATATAATGCGCAAAAGTTATGAGGTCTCTCTTTCACCTGACAAATAGTTATGTAACAGTGTGATGGTATTGACCGAAGTTATCAGGACAGTTATTAGTGATATACAGGTTTGAATAATTCGGACTGCAAAAACGCTGATTTGCTGTTGTTTCACTGATATTTCATTCGTTTACCTGCAAGGCGCCATAGCTCTGTACCCTGGTTTGTCCTCGTGAGCTGAGCGGTAAGCCAAATAACAATCTGGTAACGGTGATTAACAGCTGAAAGCAAATCCGGTAAAGCGCAGTCTTAAGCATAAGGCGCTAAGGAGACCGTAAATGGCTGATACGAAGGCAACGCTCACCCTAAATGGTGACACTGCTATTGAACTGGATGTGCTAAAAGGCACGCTCGGTCAGGATGTTATTGATATCCGTACGCTGGGTTCTAAAGGAGTTTTCACCTTTGACCCTGGATTCACCTCTACCGCATCTTGCGAATCCAAAATCACCTACATTGACGGTGACGAAGGTATCCTGCTCCATCGCGGCTTCCCCATCGATCAATTAGCCACTGAATCCAACTACCTGGAAGTGTGCTACATCCTGCTGAACGGCGAAAAACCGACGCAGGCACAATACGATGAATTCAAAACCACCGTGACCCGTCACACCATGATCCATGAACAGATTACTCGTCTGTTCCATGCGTTCCGTCGTGACTCTCACCCGATGGCGGTGATGTGCGGGATTACCGGTGCGCTGGCGGCGTTCTACCACGATTCTCTGGACGTGAATAACCCACGCCACCGTGATATCGCGGCGTTCCGTCTGCTGTCCAAAATGCCAACCATGGCAGCGATGTGCTACAAATACTCCATCGGTCAGCCGTTTGTGTATCCACGTAACGACCTCTCCTATGCCGGCAACTTCCTGCGCATGATGTTCTCCACGCCGTGCGAAGAGTACGAAGTGAACCCGGTTCTGGAACGCGCAATGGACCGTATTCTGATCCTGCACGCTGACCACGAACAGAACGCCTCTACCTCCACCGTACGTACCGCAGGCTCTTCAGGCGCGAACCCGTTCGCCTGTATCGCTGCGGGCATTGCCTCCCTGTGGGGACCGGCGCACGGCGGCGCGAACGAAGCAGCACTGAAGATGCTGGAAGAAATCAGCTCTGTTGAACACATTCCTGAGTTCGTGCGTCGCGCGAAAGACAAGAATGATTCCTTCCGCCTGATGGGCTTTGGTCACCGTGTTTACAAAAACTACGACCCACGCGCCACCGTGATGCGTGAGACCTGCCACGAAGTGCTGAAAGAGCTGGGCACCAAAGATGATCTGCTGGAAGTGGCGATGGAGCTGGAACACATCGCGCTGAACGACCCGTACTTCATCGAGAAGAAACTCTACCCGAACGTCGATTTCTACTCTGGCATTATTTTGAAAGCGATGGGCATTCCGTCTTCCATGTTCACCGTAATCTTCGCTATGGCACGTACCGTAGGCTGGATTGCGCACTGGAACGAAATGCACAGCGAAGGCATGAAAATCGCCCGTCCTCGTCAGCTGTATACCGGCTACGAGCAGCGTGATTTTAAGTCTGATCTGAAGCGCTAAAAGACGCTGGGTGTGGCCTGATGCCCTCACCTCGGCCCTCTCCCTGTGGAGAGGGTGAAAACCTTAAAAACGGTAACCCCTGGGTTACCGTTTTACTTTTATTTCTGGCAGTGCGGGCACCAGTAAAAAGGTCTTGAAGAAAGCATCATCCTGTCGATAATCCCGCCGCACCGCTCGCACTTTTTCCCCGCCCGGTGAAACACCTTGAACCGGAACAACGCCCCGTGATGCTTATTGTCATCCACCACGCCGCGCGTGTTGTACGACAGCCGCGGGATGTCCAGCAGCGCGTGGGACAGCGCCTCCAGCCGTTCATCGCTCAGCTGAGAGGCTTTATGCTGCGGCGCCAGCCCGACTTCCCAGAGGATTTCCACCCGCAGGTAGTTGCCAAGCCCGGCCAGAAACGCCTGGTCAAGGAACAGGCCGGAAAACTGCCGGTTGCGGAATTTGGGCGATAACAGTCGGGCCTTCACATCGCTCGCCGTCAGACGCATATCCAGTACGTCCGGTCCTACTCGCAGTAGAAACGGGTGTGCGAGCAGTTGCTCCGGCGTTAACATTTCGATATCAGAGGCGCTATAGAGCAGGATCGCCTTATCGGCAGTTTGCAACCTGACGCGCAGCACGCGGGTAGTCTGCGGCTGTTCACCCGCCTCCACCACTCGCCAGACGCCGTAAAGCTGGTTATGGCTATATAACGTCAGGTTATGGGAAAAATGCGTGAGCAACGCTTTGCCGCGCGTTTCAATATGGGTTACCGTCTGCCCCACCAGCTGTGATTCAAACGGTTTCAGTTGAGGAAAAGCAAACCAGACCTCCGTCAGGGGTTTGCCCTTTATCGCCGCCTCGAGGCTATCCGCCGCGCGGCGGATCTCCGGGCCTTCTGGCATTTTTCTGTCCTTTCATGATTAGTCTGCGCTGACAAGGATGCCCTCCTCAGAGAACGCTGCCCGCAAGCGGCGCGCGAACTGGAGCGCATGCTCGCCATCACCATGTAAACATACCGTATCAGCCTGAACGTGCGCCGATGTGCCATCCACGGCGGTGACCCGCCCGGCGCGCACCATCTCCAGCGTCTGGGCCAACGCTTTACCTTCGTCCGTTATCAGCGCACCGGCTTGCGTACGCGGTACAAGACTGCCGTCGGGTTGATAACCCCGGTCGGCAAAGACCTCCTGCCGCGTGGTTAACCCCAGACGCTCGCCGGCGCGAATAAGCTCGCTGCCTGCCAGACCCACCAGGATCAGCTGTGAATTGCAGTCTCTTACCGCACGGGCAATAGCATCTGCCAGCGCCGGATCTTGTGCCGCCTGGTTATAGAGCATGCCGTGCGGCTTCACGTGGCGCAGCGCGCCCTTCTCGGCGCGAACCATCGCCTCCAGCGCGCCAATCTGGTAGAGCACCTGAGCGTAGACCGTCTCAGGTGGCAGGCTCATCGCGGTGCGACCAAAGTTCTCCCGGTCAGGGAAGCTCGGGTGAGCGCCAATCGCCACGCCATTTTTGATGGCTCGACGCACGCTTGCGAGCATGGTTTGCGCATCGCCCGCATGAAAGCCGCAGGCGATATTGACCGAAGAGACCAGTGTCATCAGCTCCGCGTCGGCACTCCCGCCCTCGCCCAGATCGGCGTTTAAATCAATCTTTGCCATCAAGCCTCCACGCCAGTTGTTCCAGATAACGCTGCTGATCCTGTCGCGCTTTTAGCGCTTCCTCCAGCGAACATTGCACAAAATGAATCGGCTGCCCGAGAGGGATTTGTGCCAGATGGTAGCGATCGGCTTCAATAATGCAGGCAATTCGCGGGTATCCCCCCGTCGTTTGCGCATCGTTCATCAGTACGATGGGTTGACCGTTACCCGGTACCTGAATGACACCGGGCAATAAACCGTGGGAAAGCAATTCCCGGTCGGTGGTACGGGTCAGTGGTTGCCCCTGAAGACGATAGCCCATGCGGTTACTTTGCGGACTTATTTTCCACGGTGAACGCCAGAAAGACTCCTGAGAAACCTCATCAAACTCCTGATATTCCGGTCCGGGCAACGCGCGGATTTGATTTCCCCACAACAGCTGTTTTACGCCCAGCGTCGTAGAGAAATGGCGGCCTGAAGGTTTAATCGCAAGACGATCTCCGTCGCGCAACAAACGTCCTTCGTGACCACCGATACCCGCTTTTTGATCGGTACTGGAAGACCCCATGACCTCCGGTACATCAATGCCGCCCGCGACCGCAAGATAGCTCCGGACGCCGTGCAGAGGTCGTTTAAGCGTCAAACGCTGCCCGGCTTTCGCCCGCAATCTCCAGCCCGTCCAGACGGCTTTGCCATCCAGCGTGGCGTCACACCCCGCTCCGGTTAAGGCAAACCATGTCTCCTGAGCAAACTCAATGACACATTGACCGAGCGTAATTTCAAGCGCAGCCGTATTGCCGGGGTTGCCCACGAGCACGTTAGCAATCTCCAGTGCAGGCCTGTCCAGCGCACCACAATAGCTGACGCCAGACTGGCGCAAACCAAAGCGGCCTGCATCCTGAACGGAGGTGTAAAGCCCGGCGCGAATAAGCGTTAACATACCCCCTCCTTCTGCGGGATAAAGCGAAGGGTATCGCCTGGACGCAAGAGAACCGGCGATTCCTGCCCGGGTTCAAATAACGGCGTGGACGTGTGTCCAATAAGCTGCCAGCCACCCGGTGATGCCAGTGGATAAATGCCGGTCTGCTCACCGCCAATCGCAACAGTACCTGCTGGCACACTCAGGCGAGGCTCGGCGCGACGCGGCGTATACAGCCTTGAAGAGAGCCCTCCCAGATACGGAAAGCCCGGTTGAAATCCTAAAAACCAGACAACGTAATCAACGGAGGCGTGCAGCTCAACGACCTGCTTTTCCGTTAAGCCGCAGTGTTCAGCCACCACAGAGAGATCGGGCCCCTGCGCACCACCATAAACGACCGGGATCTCAATCGTTCTGGAGTCAGGCTCCAGCGCCTCACTCTCTTCCCACCAGCGCTGCAAACGTTCGATGGCATCGAGGGCCAGAGTATGCGGATTACGCAGTACCACGGTGATGTTATTCATACCTGGAATGGTTTCCACCACTTCAGGGATCTCGGCCAGACGCTGCGTCAGCCGCCAGATACGCTTTTGTGTGGCTAGCGTGATCGGGGGTTCAAGCTCCAGTACGACTGCGGTTTCCCCCAGAAGATAACAACGCGCTCGCTGCACTTAATCACCTCTCATCAGGCCGGGTTGGGGATATCAATAAAGGTCACATCCAGCTCGGTATTTTCCGTCAGCCATTCACTGAGGGCACGAATGCCACCGCGCTCAGTGGCATGGTGGCCTGCCGCGTAAAAGTGCAGACCCTGCTCACGAGCAGAGTGAACCGTCTGCTCTGAGACTTCGCCGGTGATGAACGCATCGACGCCGAAGCGGGCAGCGCTGTCGATAAAGCCCTGTCCGCCACCGGTACACCAGGCAACACGTTTAACCAGGTCCGGTCCGGTATCACCGCACCACAATGGGCGACGCCCCAGACGCGCTTCAATCCAGGAGGCCAGCTCCAGACCCGGAACCGGCATCGCCAGTTCGCCCCACGGCACCAGAGGTTCAATCTCACCCATCACGGTAATTCCCAGAAGCTGTGCGAGCTGGACGTTGTTTCCCAGTTCCGGGTGCGCATCCAGTGGCAGGTGATAGCCGTACAGGTTGATGTCATTTGCCAGCAGCGTTTTCAGGCGATTGCGCTTCATTCCGCGAATAATCGGCGATTCGTTTTTCCAGAAATAACCGTGATGGACAATCACCGCGTCTGCGTCCTGACGGACAGCCTCGTCCAGCAGCGCCTGGCTTGCCGTCACACCAGTGATAATTTTCTGTACCGTTTCACGTCCTTCAACCTGAAGCCCATTCGGGCCATAATCGCTGAAGGAGGCACTGTTCAGTTTTTCGTTAATCAGGCTTTCCAGTTCGCTATTTTTCATCATGATTCTCTTAAGCTTTACGGGCGGCTTCGTACGCCGCCAGCGTGGCGACGCGCGCCTGTTTATGGTCAACAATCGGACGAGGATAATCCAGCGTGACGCGCTGTTTATCCGCCCAGACCCACGGTTCGTGAATCGCTTTGGCGGGAACATCCTTCAGTTCAGGTACCCAGGCGCGAATAAACGCACCTTCAGCATCAAATTTTTGCCCCTGGGTGGTTGGATTAAAAATCCGGAAATAGGGAGCCGCATCGGTGCCGGTAGAGGCCGCCCACTGCCAGCCACCGTTGTTCGCCGCCAGATCGCCATCGATCAACTGAGAGATAAAATAGCGCTCCCCGATACGCCAGTCGATAAGCAGATCTTTCACCAGGAAGCTGGCGGCGATCATCCGCAGACGGTTGTGCATCCACCCGGTTTCATTCAGTTGGCGCATCGCGGCATCAACAATTGGGTAGCCCGTTTCTCCCTTCTGCCAGGCCTGTAAAAGCGTCTCGCTATGCTGCCATTTTACGTTATCGGTCCAGGGAATGAATGGCCGATGCTTACATAAATCAGGGTGATACGTCATCAAATGGCGATAGAATTCGCGCCAGATAAGTTCGTTAAGCCAGACTGAGCCCGCGCCTCCGTCCAGCGCCTGAGGTTGTTCGGCCAGAAGGCGGTGCAAACACTGGCGCGGAGAAAGGACACCCAGCGCTAAACAGGCCGATAAACGGCTGGTTCCTTCAATAGCGGGAAAATCCCTGCGCGTGTCATATTCGCCCGCGCCCTGTTTGCAAAACTGGCGCAGTTTCGCGATAGCAGATTTCTCGTTTTCGGGGATCAGAAGTGCATTGAACGCCTGCTGGGGATAGTTAAATGTCAGCTCAGGCAGATCCGCTATCACGTCGCCCCGGACAGCAGGAGCGACCACGCACTCCGGCAGTGCCTCTTTAAGACGTTTAACAAAGGCATTTTTAAAGGGCGTAAACACTTTATACATTTCATGACCACCGGTCATGACGCTGCCCGGTGCCAGCATCACGCTGTCATCAAATCCCTGGCACTGAACATCCTTCAGGATTGACTCCAGCTGGCGATCTCGCTGACGTTCGTTCAGTTCGTACTGATAGTTATAAAAAAGATGTGTGACTTCGTTCTGCTGACAGATCTCCTGTACCGTCTGAAGCTGTGCGGCAAAGTCACTCACCTCTCTATAAATCAGGGGAATGCCTTTTTCGGCCAGCGAGTGCTGCAGATCGTTCAGCCAGGCACGGAGCAAGGCCGCCTGGCGGGGAGCCATATCATGCTGCCGCCACTGCTCGGGCGTGGCAATAAACAGAGCCAGTACGTTAGCGTCTTTGGCGCGACAGGCCGCCGCGAGTGCGATGTTGTCATGTACGCGCAGGTCCGCGCGAAACCAAACCAGATGGGTGGGCATAAAACTCCAGGCAAATATCCATTATGTCCGTAAGGCCATGCCACCAAAGAGAAAATGGTGCAGGCTTTTATGTACTTTGCCATGAAGTGTAGACGCGATGAAATAAAAAAGGCCGCCCGGGGCGGCCTTAACGCTACTTGTCCTGCGCTATCGTGGTTAAAGCAACAAACGCATCCGGTTCATCACTTTTTACAACGAGTACGCTGGCGACAATGAACGCGATGCATATATAGTGTTTCATTATGCGGTCCCTGCAGCTAACCGCTCCACCGTTCACCACCGGTGATAAGTCGGTGGACACAAGCTCTGTGTGGAGCCTGACTCACGGTTGTGGAAATACCTCTCCCGTGACCGGTGCCCATTTGCGAGATGGCGGAAAGGGACGCTGCATAGTAATCTCCACACGAACGAAGCGTAATCCAATAAAATGGTTTTTAAGAATATATTTATGATCTAAGCATTTGAATATTAGACTTGCAGAAGTATGCTTGGAAACCTCTGTGTGAGAGCTTGAAAACCACCCAACGGACCGCGAATCCCGAGGGACAAAAAAACCGCCACATTGCTGTTGGCGGTTTTTTTATTGCTGTGTGTAATCTTTGTATCAGTAGAAATCGCAGGTCGCTTTCTCTGCCTGGTCCATCCACACCGGCTTCTCGCTGGTTTTCGCCCAGACGCGGTGCAGATAGCTGTAAAAACGTGCACGATCTTTCCAGAACAGCATCACCGGCAGCGCCAGCACACCAGCCACTACGGCGAAAGTGCGACGCATGAAAACGATATGAGCCGGAAACTCTTTATAAAGATCCATATTTTTCTCCCCTATAGTTGGCCGGAAACGTCATCCGGAAAATTCAAAATCTGTGACCTGGCTAAAATAATATCGCTTTGTTTGTAATTTTACTACTCATCCGACCACTTATTTTTGTCCGTTTAGTGAAAATTTACACTCGCGCCGTAATTAAGTTACAAAAAAGTTAACAGTTTACTTATCAATAGTTAAATTGTGGGCTTTGTCATTTTTATACTTTTTTTACACCCGCCCTCCCCATTTTTGCGAAATCTTTGCGCCAGAAATCCTACCGTTAACACAACAACAAAAGTCACCCGGAGGTGGATTGTGAGTGCAGGTCTTATTGCCGGCATCGTGCTGGTGTTCCTGTTATTGGGTTATCTGGTCTATGCCCTGATTAATGCGGAGGCATTCTGATGGCTGCTCAGGCGTTTTTGCTTATTGCCAGCTTCTTAGTGGTATTGTTCGTTCTGGCAAGGCCACTGGGAACAGGACTGGCACGGCTGATCAACAACGTACCTTTGCCGGGCACGGGAAGCGTTGAAAAAGGGATCTGGCGTGTACTGGGAGTACGTGATCAGGAAATGAACTGGCGTCAATATCTGACAGCCATTCTGCTGCTGAATATCGTTGGCCTTATTACGCTTTTTGCCATGCTGATGTTGCAGGGTATTCTGCCGCTCAATCCGCAGCAGTTACCGGGTCTGTCCTGGCACCTTGCGTTGAACACGGCAGTCAGCTTTGTCACCAACACCAACTGGCAGTCCTATTCCGGTGAAACCACGCTCAGCTACTTCAGCCAGATGGTCGGTTTAACCGTGCAGAACTTCCTCTCGGCCGCCACTGGTATCGCCGTTATCTTCGCGCTGACGCGTGCTTTTGCACGCCAAAAAATCAGTACGCTGGGAAATGCCTGGGTGGATCTGACGCGCATCACGCTGTGGATCCTGCTGCCCATTGCGCTGCTGATCGCGCTGTTCTTTATTCAGCAAGGCACCCTGCAAAACCTGCTGCCTTATGCATCTTATACCTCGCTGGAAGGTGCAAAACAGCTCCTGCCGATGGGTCCGGTAGCATCACAGGAAGCCATCAAGATGCTCGGAACGAACGGTGGCGGCTTCTTTAACGCCAACTCGTCTCATCCGTTTGAAAACCCTACCGCCTTGACTAATTACGTGCAGATGCTGGCGATCTTCCTGATCCCTGCCGCACTCTGCTTTGCCTTTGGCGACGTGGTCAACGATCGCCGTCAGGGACGCACACTGCTGTGGACTATGTCGCTGATCTTCGTGGTCTGCGTTGCGCTGGTCATGTGGGCAGAATGGCAGGGTAATCCGCATTTCCTCTCACTGGGTGCTGATAGCGCGATCAACATGGAAGGTAAAGAGAGCCGCTTTGGCATTCTCGCCAGCAGCCTGTATGCCGTCGTCACCACGGCGGCATCCTGCGGGGCGGTAAATGCTATGCATGACTCCTTTACGGCACTGGGTGGCATGATCCCAATGTGGCTGATGCAGATTGGCGAAGTGGTGTTTGGTGGCGTGGGCTCAGGTCTTTACGGCATGCTGCTGTTTGTGCTGCTGGCGGTGTTTATTGCCGGTCTGATGATTGGCCGCACCCCGGAATACCTCGGTAAAAAAATCGACGTTCGCGAGATGAAATTAACCGCGCTGGCGATTCTGGTCACCCCTGCCCTCGTGCTGCTCGGCACCGCGCTGGCGCTGATGACCGAAGCCGGGCGCAGCGGCATCTTTAACCCGGGTATCCATGGCTTCAGTGAAGTGCTGTATGCCGTCTCGTCTGCGGCTAACAACAACGGTAGCGCCTTTGCCGGCTTAAGCGCCAACTCGCCTTTCTGGAACTGCCTGCTGGCGTTCTGCATGTTCTTTGGTCGCTTTGGCGTCATTGTGCCGGTCATGGCCATTGCCGGATCGCTGGTGAGTAAAAAAATTCAACCGACCACCACTGGCACATTACCGACCCACGGCGCGCTGTTTATCGGCCTGTTGACAGGCACCGTGTTGCTGGTCGGCGCCCTGACCTTTATCCCCGCCCTCGCGTTAGGCCCGGTCGCGGAATTCCTCTCTTTACGCTGATTTTGCGGAGAAATTGTCATGAGTCGTAAACAACTGGCCCTGCTCGAACCGTCATTAGTTCGCCAGGCGCTTATGGATGCGGTGAAAAAGTTGAGTCCGCGCGTCCAGTGGCACAACCCGGTGATGTTTATTGTCTGGGCGGGCAGTGTTCTGACCACCGCCCTGGCGATTGCCATGGGAACGGGCCACATGCCGGGAAATACGATGTTTACCGGCGCCATCAGCCTGTGGCTGTGGTTTACCGTGCTGTTTGCCAACTTTGCAGAAGCACTGGCAGAAGGCCGGAGTAAAGCCCAGGCCAACAGCCTGAAAGGGGTAAAAAAGACTGCCTTCGCGCGCAAGTTGCGTGAACCGAAATACGGTGCGCAGATGGATCACGTTCCGGCGGATGAACTGCGTAAGGGCGATGTGGTACTGGTGGAAGCCGGCGACATTATCCCTTGTGATGGTGAAGTGATTGAAGGCGGCGCATCGGTGGATGAAAGCGCCATCACCGGTGAATCCGCGCCGGTGATCCGTGAGTCCGGCGGCGATTTCGCCTCCGTGACGGGCGGGACGCGCATTCTCTCCGACTGGCTGGTGATCCAGTGTAGCGTTAACCCGGGGGAAACGTTCCTCGACCGGATGATCGCCATGGTGGAAGGCGCGCAGCGTCGTAAAACACCTAACGAAATCGCACTGACCATTCTGCTCGTGGCCTTGACGATCGTCTTCCTGCTGGCAACCGCGACGCTGTGGCCATTCTCCGCCTACGGTGGCACTGCGGTGACCATTACCGTTCTGGTGGCGTTGCTGGTCTGCTTGATCCCAACCACGATTGGCGGCCTGTTGTCGGCTATCGGCGTGGCCGGGATGAGCCGTATGCTCGGTGCCAACGTCATCGCTACCAGTGGACGTGCCGTTGAAGCCGCCGGCGACGTGGATGTGTTGCTGCTGGATAAAACCGGGACCATCACCCTCGGCAACCGCCAGGCGTCAGATTTCTTACCCGCTCCAGGCGTGGATGAAAAAACGCTGGCAGATGCCGCGCAACTCTCTTCTCTTGCCGATGAAACGCCGGAAGGCCGCAGTATTGTGATTCTTGCTAAGCAGCGCTTTAACCTGCGCCAGCGCGACGTTCAGAGCCTGCATGCCACTTTCGTGCCCTTTACGGCGCAAACCCGCATGAGTGGGATTAACATTCAGGATCGCATGATCCGTAAAGGTTCCGTTGATGCGATTCGTCGCCACATTGAAGCCAACAACGGTCATTTCCCACCGGAAGTAGACAACCTGGTTGAGAGCGTTGCCCGTCAGGGTGCCACACCGCTGGTGGTGGCTGAGGGGGCTCATGTTCTGGGGGTGATTGCCCTGAAGGACATCGTCAAAGGCGGCATCAAAGAACGTTTTGCCCAGTTGCGTAAAATGGGGATCAAAACGGTGATGATCACCGGGGACAACCGTCTTACTGCCGCGGCGATTGCCGCCGAAGCGGGCGTCGATGATTTTCTTTCCGAAGCCACACCGGAAGCCAAACTGGCGTTGATCCGCCAGTATCAGGCAGAAGGTCGTCTGGTGGCAATGACCGGGGACGGTACCAACGATGCCCCTGCCCTGGCGCAGGCCGACGTGGCAGTGGCGATGAACTCCGGTACCCAGGCAGCCAAAGAGGCGGGCAACATGGTTGATCTCGACTCTAACCCGACCAAGCTGATTGAAGTGGTGCACATCGGCAAACAGATGCTAATGACGCGCGGTTCGCTAACCACGTTCAGTATCGCCAATGACGTGGCAAAGTATTTCGCCATTATTCCGGCCGCGTTTGCCGCGACCTATCCACAACTGAATGCACTTAATGTGATGCACCTGCACTCTCCGGCCTCGGCCATTCTGAGCGCAGTGATCTTTAACGCCCTGATTATTGTCTTCCTGATCCCGCTGGCGCTGAAAGGCGTGAGCTATAAACCACTCACTGCGGCCGCCATGCTGCGCCGCAACCTGTGGATTTACGGCCTGGGTGGACTTGTGGTGCCCTTCATCGGCATCAAGGTTATCGACCTGCTGTTGACGCTGTTCGGCCTGGTTTAAAAGGTGAATCAAATGACGATGTTACGCCCCGCTATACTTCTGTTTATTCTGCTGTCTCTGATTACTGGCGGGCTGTATCCGCTGGTGACCACCGCGCTGGGCCAGTGGTGGTTTAAGGATCAGGCCAATGGCTCGCTGATTATGCAAAACGGTGAAAACCGCGGTTCGCGCCTGATTGGACAGAACTTTACGGATGCCCGTTACTTCCAGGGACGCCCTTCCGCCACTGCTGAAAGCCCGTATAATCCAATGGCTTCCGGCGGCAGCAACCTGGCAGGCAGCAATCCGGAGCTGGACAAAGCCGTCGCTGAACGCGTGGCAGCCCTGCGCAGCGCCAATCCTCAGGCCAGCCGCGAGGTTCCCGTGGAACTGGTGACGGCCTCTGCCAGCGGGCTGGACTACAGCCTGACGCCAGCAGCAGTGGCATGGCAGATCCCGCGCGTCGCCGCCGCCCGTCAGTTGACCGTCGAGCAGGTCAGCCAGGTGGTTGCAGAGCACACGCAAAAGCCGTTGGTCAGCTTCATCGGCATGCCTGTGGTAAATATTGTTGAGCTGAATCTGGCGCTGGACGCGCTAAGGAAAAACTAAATGACCGACGAGCCCATGCGCCCGGATCCGGACAGGCTGCTAGAACAGACGGCTGAAGCCCATCGTGGCAAATTGAAAATCTTCTTCGGCGCCTGCGCGGGCGTCGGGAAAACCTTCGCCATGCTGACAGAAGCCCAGCGGCTTCGGGCGCAGGGGCTCGATATACTGATCGGCGTGGTAGAAACCCACGGACGTAAAGAGACGGCGTCGCTGCTGAAGGGGCTGGCCACGCAGCCGCCCCGACGCATCAGCCATCGTGGTCGGTTAGTCACCGAATTCGATCTCGATGCCGCCCTCGCCCGTCGTCCCGCGCTTATCCTGATGGACGAACTGGCGCACAGCAATGCGCCAGGCTCACGCCATCCAAAACGCTGGCAGGACGTTGAAGAGTTACTTGAAGCCGGTATTGACGTATTCACGACGGTTAACGTTCAGCATCTCGAAAGCCTGAACGACGTGGTGAGCGGCGTGACCGGCATTCAGGTGCGCGAGACGGTGCCTGACCCCTTCTTCGATTCCGCGGACGAGGTGGTGCTGGTCGACCTTCCGCCTGATGATTTGCGCCAGCGCCTGCACGAAGGCAAAGTCTATATCGCCGGCCAGGCCGAGCGCGCCATCGAACATTTCTTTCGCAAAGGCAACCTGATTGCCCTGCGCGAACTGGCTTTACGCCGAACCGCTGACCGTGTTGACGATCAGATGCGTGCCTGGCGTGATCTGCAAGGCCAGGAACGCGTCTGGCATACGCGGGATGCCATCCTCCTGTGTATTGGTCACGGCAGCGGCAATGAAAAACTTGTCCGCACCGCCGCTCGCCTTGCGGCCAAATTTGGCAGCGTCTGGCATGCGGTGTATGTCGAAACGCCGCAGCTACACGCGCTACCAGAAAACCAACGCCGGGCAATTCTGAGTTCGCTGCGTCTGGCTCAGGAGCTGGGCGCGGAAACGGCGACCCTTTCCGATCCTCAGGAAGATAAAGCTATTCTGCGCTACGCGCGCGAACATAACCTGGGGAAGATTGTGATTGGTCGTCGCCAGCACCGTCGCTGGTTTAGCCGCGAATCTTTTGCCGACAAACTGGCTCGCCGCGCGCCTGATTTGGATCTGGTGATCGTTGCACTGGATGACAAACCCCCCCCCTTACCGACTCGCGCGCCAGACAGCCGCACCTTTAGCGATAAATGGCGCATTCAGCTTCGCGGTTGCTTTGTCGCCGTCGTGCTTTGCGCCCTGATTACCGTGATTGCCAGCCAGTGGCTGATTGCGTTTGATGCCGCCAACCTGGTGATGGTCTACCTCCTTGGCGTGGTGGTTGTGGCACTCTTTTACGGACGCTGGCCGTCGGTACTGGCGACGGTTATCAACGTTATCAGCTTTGATCTGTTCTTTATTGCCCCCCGCGGAACGCTTGCCGTTTCGGACGTACAGTACATACTCACCTTCGCCGTGATGCTCACCGTCGGGCTGGTGATCGGTAATCTGACGGCGGGCGTGCGCTATCAGGCGCGTATTGCCCGTTATCGCGAACAACGCACGCGTCATCTCTATGAGATGTCGAAATCGCTGGCGGTGGGTCGCACGCCGCTGGATATCGTGCAGACCAGCGAGCAGTTTATCCGCTCGACGTTTCATGCCAGCAACCTGATTTTACTCCCGGACGAACACGGCAAGCTGCGCCCACTGACGTCGGCCACAGGCATGACGCCCTGGGACGAAGCCATCGCGCGCTGGAGCTTTGACAAGGGGTTACCGGCGGGCGCGGGGACAGACACCCTGCCCGGCGTGCCTTATCAAATTTTGCCGCTGCGCAGCGCAGATAAAAACCAGGGGCTGGTTATCGTTGAGCCGTCAAATCTGCGTCAACTGATGATCCCTGAGCAGCAACGACTGCTGGAAACCTTTACGCTGCTGGTTGCCAGCGCGCTGGAACGGCTGGCGCTGACTGCCAGCGAAGAACAGGCTCGTCTGGCAAGCGAGCGTGAGAGTATTCGTAACTCATTGCTTGCGGCGCTCTCTCACGATCTGCGGACCCCACTCACCGTACTGTTTGGTCAGTCAGAAATCCTGACCCTGGATTTGGCGGCAGAAGGCTCTAAACATGCTCTTCAGGCCAGCGAGATCCGCCAGCATGTACTGAATACCACGCGCCTGGTGAATAATCTGCTTGATATGGCGCGTATTCAGTCAGGCGGATTTAACCTCAAAAAAGAGTGGCTCACGCTCGAAGAGGTAGTTGGCAGCGCGCTGAAAATGCTGGAGCCAGGCCTTGGCGGGCGTCATATTGCGTTGAACATGCCTGAACCGCTTACCTTAATTCACGTTGATGGTCCGCTGTTTGAACGGGTGCTGATCAACCTGCTGGAAAATGCCGGTAAGTATGCAGGATCCAGCGCCCAGATTGGGGTCGATGCAACGGTGGAAGATCAGACGCTTCGCCTTGAAGTCTGGGATACCGGGCCAGGTATTCCTGCCGGACAAGAGCTGGCCATTTTCGAAAAATTCGCGCGTGGCAATAAGGAGTCGGCCATTCCGGGGGTTGGGCTGGGTCTGGCCATTTGCCAGGCGATTATTGATGTCCATGGCGGGACCATTTCCGCAGAGAACCGTCCGGATGGAGGCGCGCGTTTTTGTGTTACACTTCCTCTGGAAACCCCGCCGGAACTTAATGAATTACCAGAGGATTTGTGATCAACGTTCTGATTGTTGAAGATGAGATCGCCATTAGTCGATTTCTGCGCGCTGCGCTGGAAGGAGATGGCCTGCGCGTTCATGATGCGGGTACGCTCCAACGGGGTTTAATTGAAGCCGCCACCCGCAAGCCGGACCTGGTGATCCTCGACCTTGGTCTGCCGGATGGTGACGGTATTGATTTTATCCGTGAAGTCCGCCAGTGGAGCCAGATGCCGATTCTCGTGCTTTCAGCACGTACTGAAGAGACGGATAAAATCGCGGCGCTGGACGCCGGAGCGGATGACTATCTGATTAAACCTTTCGGCATTGGCGAGCTACAGGCTCGCCTTCGCGTGGCGCTGCGTCGTCACAGCGCCACCACGCCCGCCGATCCCACATACACGTTTGGTGATATCCAGGTTGACCTTGCCGCCCGGCGCATTGTGCGTGGTGAGGAGGAGATCCATCTCACCCCAATAGAATTTCGACTGCTTGCCGTGTTGCTCAATAACCACGGGAAGGTGCTCACCCAACGCCAGCTACTGAGCCAGGTGTGGGGGCCAAATGCCGTGGAGCATAGTCACTATTTACGCATATATATGGGACACCTTCGTCAGAAACTCGAAGTCGACCCCGCTCGCCCTCGTCATTTATTAACTGAAACCGGTATCGGTTATCGGTTTATGCTTTGAATAACTATTCATTTTATTTATAAATAAAACTAAGCTCACTTATTAAATATTCGAAAAATAACCCGATGGTTATTTTTCCGTCTTATTTTTGCCCATTCAAAACATTAATAACACAACCCATTAACGCATAACCAACAAATCAGCATTTTGATCTGCGATATTCATCAAAACCGAATATTTATTTCTGATTTGATCGGTTAATGGTGATCTTCTTCACAGTTCATAGCCCTTTCCTGGATAAAATGACCATGCTTTCAATTACTGAAAGGAAAATGAAACATGGAAAACAACAATCGTTTAATGCCCCATATAAGGCGGACAACACATATCATGATGTTTGCCCACCGAAACTGCTTTGACTTTCATCTCTTTAATGCCCGGTAGTCCTTCGACTTCTGGCGCACCCGCTTACAGGTCATCCTGAAACTCATTTATTTACAGGCAATTGCCTGTGAACCCGTGCGCTTATTCATCTTAATTCAGACGCATCTGCAACCGGGCAGACTGAATTTCAATCATCAAAAAGCAACTCACTGATTTTAATCAGCGGTCACCCTTTGCTTTTTTTCCGGGAAATTATCGATTTCTTTTTTACAAGGAATCGAGGGACTTCTATTACCTAAAATAAAGAGATAAAGATGAAAAATTTAAAAATCGCAGCCAGCCGTGCATGCCCTGATTGCTTTACCACTCAGCGTGAACTCGTGGATGTCAGAGCCTCTGATTATATTGATGTTGCCGCTATTGTTCTGGCGGTCAGCGATATTTCCAGCGGCATTCTGGAAGAAATAGAAGCCACCGGGTTTGGCATTCCTGTTTTTGTCGCAACGCACAAAGAAGAGATCATCCCGGCAGACTATTTATCGCGCATTCACGGCGTTTTCGAACACTCAGACACCAGCAACGACTATTATGGACGTCAACTGGAAGCGGCGGCCCAGAAGTATGAAACCCAGTTGCGACCGCCGTTTTTCCGCGCCCTGGTCGACTACGTGAAACAGGGTAACAGCGCCTTTGACTGCCCGGGGCATCAGGGCGGCCAGTTCTTCCGCCGCCATCCTGCCGGTAATCAGTTTGTCGATTTCTTTGGTGAAACGCTCTTCCGTTCCGACCTGTGCAACGCCGACGTGGCGATGGGCGATCTGCTGATCCATGAAGGTGCGCCGTGCATTGCGCAGCAACATGCGGCGAAAGTCTTTAATGCCGATAAGACCTACTTCGTGCTGAATGGAACGTCATCATCCAACAAAGTAGTGCTTAACGCCCTGCTCACTCCTGGCGACCTGGTCCTGTTTGACCGTAACAACCATAAATCGAACCATCACGGTGCCCTCCTCCAGGCAGGTGCAACACCAGTCTATCTGGAAACCGCGCGTAACCCGTACGGCTTTATCGGGGGTATTGACGCCCACTGCTTTGAAGAGAGTTATCTGCGCGAGCTGGTATCAGAAGTCGCACCAGGCAGAGCGCGTGATGCACGTCCGTTCCGCCTGGCGGTAATCCAGCTAGGTACTTACGATGGCACCATTTATAACGCTCGTCAGGTGGTAGATAAGATTGGCCCTCTGTGTGACTACATCCTGTTTGACTCAGCCTGGGTAGGTTACGAGCAGTTTATTCCGATGATGGCCGACTGCTCTCCACTGCTGCTGGAACTGAACGAAAACGACCCGGGCATTCTGGTGACCCAGTCCGTGCATAAACAACAGGCTGGCTTCTCGCAAACCTCGCAGATCCACAAGAAAGACAGCCACATTAAAGGTCAACAGCGCTATGTGCCCCACAAGCGTCTGAATAATGCCTTTATGATGCACGCCTCCACCAGCCCGTTCTATCCGCTGTTTGCCGCACTGGATATCAACGCCCGCATGCATGAAGGCCAGAGTGGCCGCAACATGTGGATGGACTGCGTGGTCACCGGTATCGAAGCGCGTAAGCTGATCCTGCAGAATTGCCAGTATCTGCGTCCATTCGTGCCAGATATGGTGGATGGTCGTCCGTGGGAAAGCTGGGAGACGTCGGAAATCGCTACCGATCTGCGCTTCTTCCATTTTGTTCCCGGTGAGAACTGGCATGCTTTTGAGGGCTACGCCGAACATCAATATTTTATCGACCCGTGCAAACTGCTGCTGACCACGCCAGGCATTAACGCGCGTACCGGCGAGTATGAGGATTTCGGGGTACCTGCCACAATCCTTGCCAACTTCCTGCGTGAAAACGGCATTGTGCCGGAGAAATGCGACCTCAACTCGATCCTGTTCCTGCTCACCCCAGCAGAGGATATGGGCAAGCTGCAACAACTGGTGGCACAGCTGGTGCGCTTCGAAAAACTGCTCGAGAGCGATGTTCCGCTGAAAGACGTCCTGCCTTCTCTTTACAAACAACATCCTGAGCGTTACGCAGATTACACCCTGCGCCAGATTTGCCAGGAGATGCATGACCTGTATGCCCGTCACAACGTGAAACAGCTGCAAAAAGAGATGTTCCGCAAATCCCACTTCCCACGCGTGATGATGAATCCACAAGATGCGAACTACGCCTATCTGCGCGGTGAAGTTGAACTGGTGTCCCTGCGCGATGCGGAAGGTCGCATCGCTGCCGAAGGCGCACTCCCTTATCCACCAGGAGTGTTGTGTGTTGTCCCAGGGGAAGTCTGGGGCGGTTCCGTACTGCGCTACTTTGCCGCACTGGAAGAAGGCATCAACCTTCTGCCTGGCTTCGCACCGGAACTGCAGGGTGTGTATGTCGAGGAGTGTGAAGGGCGCAAAGAGGTTCGCTGCAACGTCATCAAACAACCCACCGCTCAGCCTGCACTGCTGAAAGGAGAGAAATTATGAGTAAATCCAACAAAATGGGCGTTGTGCAGCTGACCATCCTCACCATGGTTAACATGATGGGGTCAGGGATCATCATGCTGCCGACCAAGCTTGCAGAAGTGGGAACCATTTCGATTATCTCCTGGCTGGTGACCGCCGTAGGGTCAATGGCACTGGCATGGGCCTTTGCCAAATGCGGGATGTTCAGCCGCAAGTCAGGCGGGATGGGGGGGTATGCAGAATACGCCTTTGGTAAGTCAGGCAACTTTATGGCCAACTATACCTATGGTGTGTCATTGCTGATCGCTAACGTGGCGATTGCCATTTCCGCCGTGGGTTACGGTACGGAGCTGTTTGGTGCCACGCTGAGCCCGGTACAAATTGGGCTGGCGACCATCGGTGTGCTGTGGATCTGCACCGTGGCTAACTTTGGCGGCGCGCGTATCACCGGACAGCTCAGCAGCATCACCGTCTGGGGCGTGATTATCCCGGTTGTTGGCCTGTGCATCATCGGCTGGTTCTGGTTCAGCCCGACCTTGTACGCGAACTCCTGGAACCCTCACCATGTACCGTTCTTTACCGCAGTGGGTTCTTCCATTGCCATGACGCTTTGGGCCTTCCTCGGTCTGGAATCTGCCTGCGCGAATGCGGAAGTGGTTGAGAACCCTGAGAAAAACGTCCCGATTGCGGTCCTCGGCGGAACGCTGGGCGCGGCGGTGATCTATATCGTCTCGACTAACGTGATTGCCGGGATTGTGCCAAACATGGATCTGGCTAACTCTACGGCGCCGTTTGGTCTGGCCTTTGCGCAGATGTTCACGCCAGAAGTCGGGAAAGTGATCATGGGCCTGATGGTGATGTCCTGCTGCGGTTCACTCCTCGGCTGGCAGTTCACCATCGCTCAGGTCTTTAAATCCTCGGCTGACGAAGGGTACTTCCCGAAAATCTTCTCTCGCGTCACCAAAGCGGATGCACCGGTGCAGGGCATGCTGGCGATTGTCATCTTCCAGAGTGGATTATCGCTGATGACCATTAGCCCGTCGCTGAACAGCCAGTTCAATGTGCTGGTTAACCTGGCGGTCGTGACGAACATCATTCCGTATATTCTGTCGATGGCGGCGCTGGTGATTATTCAGAAGGTGGCGAAGGTGGACCCACGCAAAGCGCGGGCGGCCAATATCGTGGCGCTGATTGGGGCAATCTACAGCTTCTATGCGCTCTATTCATCCGGCCAGGAAGCGATGCTTTACGGCGCAATGGTCACCTTTATGGGCTGGACGCTGTACGGTCTGGTGTCACCACGGTTCGAGTTAAAGAATAAGCACAGCTAAAAAAAAGGGAGCCATTCGGCTCCCTTTTTCATTCTTACGCGTTTTTCAACACTTCACTGACAATCTCTACCGCTTCTTTCTCAATCTGCTGACGATGTTCAGCGCCGAGGAAGCTTTCGCAATAGATCTTGTACGCATCTTCGGTACCGGATGGACGCGCGGCGAACCAGCCGTTTTCAGTCATCACTTTCAGGCCACCAATAGAGGCTCCATTACCCGGTGCAGCCGTCAGGCGTGCAGTTATCGGGTCGCCAGCCAGCGTGCTCGCACTGACCATCTCCGGAGAGAGTTTGGACAGGGCGGCTTTCTGAGCTGAAGTCGCCGATGCCTGAATACGGTTATAGCTTGGTGCACCAAAGCGTGCAGCCAGCTCATTGTAGTGTTCCTGCGGGTTTTTACCGGTGACAGCGGTAATTTCCGCCGCCAGCAGGCACATAATGATGCCGTCTTTATCGGTTGACCATGGCGTACCGTCGAAACGCAGGAAAGATGCCCCGGCGCTCTCTTCACCGCCAAAACCGAAGCTGCCGTCGTGCAGACCGTCAACGAACCATTTGAAGCCCACCGGCACTTCCACCAGCTTGCGGCCCAGCGCGTCGACCACACGGTCGATCATCGCCGATGAGACCAGCGTTTTGCCCACAGCAACCTCTTTGCCCCACTGCGGACGGTGCTGGAACAGGTAGTTAATCGCTACCGCCAGGTAATGGTTCGGGTTCATCAGCCCTGCCGGGGTGACGATACCATGACGGTCGTAATCCGGGTCGTTGGCAAATGCCAGATCGAATTTGTCGCGCAGCGCCAGCAGGCCCGCCATCGCACATTCAGAGGAGCAGTCCATACGGATTGCGCCGTCTTTATCCAGGTGCATGAAGCGGAAGGTCTGATCGACGTGATCGTTCACGATGGTCAGATCCAGCTTGTAATGCTCAGCAATGCGTTTCCAGTATTCAATACCGGAGCCACCGAGCGGATCCACACCCAGCTTCAGACCGGCTTTCTGAATCGCCGCCATGTCGACGATATCCGCCAGCCCTTCAATAAACGGCTGCACCAGATCCAGCTCTTTCACATGACCAGATGCCATCGCAGCATCCAGAGAAATACGCTTCACACCTTTCAGGCCATCGGCTAACAGGGCGTTAGCACGATCTTCCACCACTTTGGTGACGTTAGTATCAGCCGGGCCGCCATTAGGCGGGTTGTATTTGATACCACCATCTTCCGGCGGGTTGTGGGATGGCGTGATAACGATCCCGTCAGCCAGCGCGCCCCCTTTCTTGTTGTGCACAAGAATGGCGTTAGACACCGCAGGCGTTGGCGTGAATCCGTTATTCTCCTGAATAATCACATCAACGCCGTTTGCGGCCAGCACTTCCAGGACAGAAATGAATGCCGGCTCAGACAAAGCATGGGTATCTTTTCCCACATAGCATGGACCGGTAACGCCATTTTTGGCGCGCTCTTCCGCAATGGCCTGAGCAATGGCCAGAATGTGCGGTTCGTTAAAGCTATGGCGCGCCGCGCTACCGCGGTGACCAGATGTACCAAACTTCACGGCGTGTTCTGCATTGCCCACAACCGGCTTCAGAACGTAATACTGCGCGGTCAGCTGAGCGACATTAATCAAATCGCTTTGTTGTGCAGGTTGGCCTGCACGGCTGTGATTTGCCATTACCGGGTCCTTCTGATGCAAGGGTTAAATTGTACCGCAAACCTTTTCAATCAATTCCGCCGGGAACTGCATAGACTGCATGATGTGTTCAATCATGCTGCACTTGCGGCCCGTATTGGTATTGGTGATCACCCAGTACGGAGTGCCAGGGACATGTTTGGGTTTGGTTTGATTGCCATTTTGCAGCAGCGTTTGCTCGTCACCCGCGAAATAGACGCGAGTACGACCGTGCAGCGACTCGGTCGCTTCAGCAAACGCTTTGTTATCCAGTGAGTAGAGTGTAGACAGCACCAGCATAAAGCGGTTAACCGCCTTTTTTTGCTCCGCATATTCATCGGACAGCAGCAGCTCGCGCATCGCCCGCACTTTATCTTTTGCCGGTGTCACGGCAGGTTTTGCTTGTGCAACAACGCTCGGCTGAGACACGACATCTTTGGTAACTGGGGTGACAGGCTGTGAAGCGGCGGAAATTTTAAGCATGCGCCGTAAAATGTCGGACGCACTCTCCCCGATATGCCGCGTCTGGCTGGCAATATACTGATAGAGTTCGTCATCAACTTCGATTGTTTTCATCTTAATCCAGTGCGATATCTTATCTGAATACAAGTCATTGGGATTATAAGGTCAAATCCCAACAGCGGATAGCGTCAAACCAGGTTGGCGGCAAAAGTCAGATTAAACTGGAACCTTGCAGCCGGGCGGCAGAATGGTCAACATGATACCCTAACCTGACATACGTAAAAAAAGAACTTTGCCATGAAATTGAATACCCGAGCGCAAACTGCACAATCGCCGAACAATAATTCTCCCATCGTACTGGTTCACGGACTTTTTGGCAGCCTGGATAACCTGGGCGTGCTGGCGCGCGATCTGGTTAGCGATCACGACATTTTGCAAGTCGACATGCGCAATCACGGTCTTTCAGGGCGCTCAGAAGAGATGACCTACGCGGCAATGGCGCAGGATCTGCTGGATACGCTGGATGCCAACAACCTGCAAAAGGTCACCCTCATCGGGCATTCAATGGGCGGCAAAGCGGTAATGGCCCTGACGGCGCTGGCACCTGAGAGAATTCAGGGTCTGGTGGTAATCGATGTTGCTCCGGTGGATTACGACGTTCGACGCCATGACGAAATTTTCGCGGCGATCAACGCGGTAACAAAGGCAAGAGCCACGACTCGTCAACAAGCGGCTGCCGTCATGCGTGAGCATCTTGATGAAGAAGGTGTCGTGCAGTTCCTGCTGAAGTCATTTGTTGACGGACAATGGCGTTTTAACGTGCCGGTGCTCTGGGAGCAGTACAACAATATCGTAGGCTGGGAAACGGTACCTGTTTGGCCGCATCCTACCCTCTTTATCCGTGGCGGTAACTCGCCTTACGTCACCGACGCGTACCGCGACGCATTGCTGGCGCAATTCCCGCAGGCTCGCGCTCATGTTATCGCCGGGGCCGGACACTGGGTTCACGCGGAAAAACCTGACGCCGTATTGCGCGCCATTCGTCGCTATCTTGCTGATACTGCAAATTGATTAAAAAGAGAGCGACTGGAAGGCTGCAGGCTTCCAGTCGTTGGCGTGCCGTTTTTGGTGATGTATGATGGCGCGCTTATCGCCCGGGCATTAGCAGGGCGGCGTGTTTCCCCCGAAGTCTCAGAATCATGGCCAAAGAACAAACGGACCGTACGACACTAGATCTGTTCGCGAATGAGCGTCGCCCGGGACGACCGAAAACGAATCCGCTTTCGCGCGATGAACAGCTGCGTATCAATAAACGCAATCAGCTTAAACGCGATAAAAATCGTGGGCTTAAGCGTGTCGAACTGAAGCTCAACGCCGACGCCGTCGATGCGCTTAACGAGCTGGCTGACGCGCGAAATATCAGCCGCAGCGAACTCATTGAAGAGATGTTGCTCGTCCAGCTTGAGACGTTACGCAGCCAGGCATAAGTCTGAAAATCCCCTTTATCGCCCTTTTCATGTAGCACAGAGTGCAGTCCTGCGCGATAGCTGTTTCCGCAGGGTTGCCAGTTCTGCTATTATTGCCCTTATCCGTGGCCTAATTGCGCCACCATACTATTAAGTTTCAAGAGGTTATTTTACTCATGGCAATCATCGGCATTTTCTTCGGCAGTGATACCGGCAATACCGAAAATATCGCAAAAAACATTCAAAAACAGCTCGGTAAAGACGTTGCTGATGTGCATGACATCGCCAAGAGCAGCAAAGAAGATCTCGAAGGCTATGACATTCTGCTGCTGGGTATTCCAACCTGGTACTACGGTGAAGCCCAGTGTGACTGGGATGATTTCTTCCCGACGCTGGAAGAAGTTGATTTCAACGGCAAGCTGGTTGCCCTGTTTGGCTGTGGCGATCAGGAAGACTACGCAGAATATTTCTGTGATGCGCTGGGTACCATCCGCGACATCATTGAGCCAAATGGCGCGGTTATCGTAGGCCACTGGCCAACGGCGGGTTACCACTTCGAAGCCTCTAAAGGCCTGGCTGATGACGATCATTTCGTGGGTCTGGCCATCGACGAAGACCGCCAGCCTGAACTGACCGCAGAGCGTGTTGAGAAGTGGGTTAAGCAGATCCGTGAAGAACTGCACCTGGATGATATTCTGAACGCCTGATTTTTATCGTGGCGCAACTGCGGTTGCGCCACGCCCCAGGTCAAACCGATTAAATTAATTGCTACAATCTTTTAACTTTTTCGCCCAGACCTGTACAATGTCTCCCTGAAAAATGTGGTTTCCATTGAGCAAGTTTGTTGGTGATACCCCATTTTTATAAGCATATTTTGCCTGAGACTTGCTGTTTTCATTTAGACATGGCAGTTCTATAATGAGACGCATTATCCAAGGTGCATTTTCTGTCACTTCCTACAGAAGTGAATCGTTTAGCAACAGGACAGATTCCGCATGACTGACAACAATACCGCATTAAAGAAGGCTGGCCTGAAAGTTACGCTTCCTCGGTTAAAAATCCTTGAAGTGCTTCAGGGTCCAGACAATCACCATGTCAGTGCGGAAGACCTTTATAAACGTCTTATTGACATGGGCGAAGAAATTGGGCTCGCTACCGTCTATCGCGTGCTGAACCAGTTTGATGACGCGGGCATTGTTACCCGTCATAATTTCGAAGGCGGTAAATCTGTATTCGAACTGACCCAGCAACAGCACCACGATCACCTGATCTGCCTCGACTGTGGCAAGGTCATTGAATTTAGCGATGACTCCATCGAAGCGCGCCAGCGTGAAATCGCGGCTCGTCATGGCATCCGCCTGACCAACCACAGCCTGTACCTGTATGGTCACTGTGCTGAAGGTGATTGCCGCGAAGACGATCACGCGCACGACGCTAAATAACTCAAGCTTTCATACTCTGAGCCAGCCGCGAGGTTGGCTTTTTTTTTGCCTGTTATTTGACGCAAAAAAGCCCGGTAGCGCTGTGCTACCGGGCATGATGACAGAGAATTATTTGCTGTTGTTACTGCGAATCTCTTTCCAGATCTGGTCGCAACGCTTCGCCACTTCCTGATCGTTTCCGGTTTTACGTGCCTGAATACAGGCCTGGTAATCCATCACGCGAACGCTTTCCTGTGTGGCGAACTGCTCATGTGCCTTCTCTTTCTTCAGCACATTCAGCACGCTCTGACAGGCTTCGATCTTCTCCGGTGAACCTTCCGCTGTGTTAATGCAGGCGCTATACGCCTCTTTAAGACGCGAGTCCTCTTTCGGTGCCTGCTCCTGCGCACACCCCGCCAGCCCCGCAGCCAGCAACGCGACGATTACGATGTTTTTCATCATGTTCTGTCTCCATTAGAAGATAGTGAATGGAGCGATAACCATGAATTTCACGTCACGCTCATCCTGGAAGATGTTGCCGTAACCGCCTGCGTAGCTCGGAATGTCGGAGTGGTTGTCATACTGGGTGAAGTGCAGTTTGAACATCGTGCCTTTCGCGCGGCCGTCCTGCAGGGTGTAGATAGCATCCAGGCTGTAAGAAGACTCTTTCAGGCGATAGTTTGGATCGTAGTAAGCGTCCGGTGTAGCCATATCTGCAGGTTTTGCATCCCAGGCATAAGCGTAAGATGCACCCACCGCCCAGCCTGGCAGGTTCCAGTTTTTCAGATCATACATCGCGCCGAAGAACACCGCTTTTTCGCCGTCGGCGTTGAAGTCAGAGCGGTTATCCCACCAGATATCAAGACGACCGTTAGACGATGCATAGGTTGGGGTCATACGCTGCAGGAAGTACCCCTGCTGCCCTTCCGCTTTCACCCATGTGCCTTCCAGACGCAAATCAACCTGTCCGACTTTGTAGCCGAAGGTGAGTGCCTGCAACCACGCGGTGCCGTCATAGATATCATTGACGCCACCATTACTGACTTTGTCGCGCGTACCGTAGAACTGGTAGCTGGTGCTCAGCGGGCTACCCGCGATATCAAATTTATAGCTGGCCTTGGCAAAGTACTGATCGATGTAACCTTGAGCCTGGCCAAATGCCGCCTCAAGTACCAGGTCATTTTTAAAGTCGTATTTAGCACCCAGTGAATGGAGATAATCTACTTTGGTTTTCTTATCGTTCTGGTAGAACTTGTCCATTTCAATGTGCCATGGTGCTTTGTACTCGTTGGTCCACATATAGGAGAAGCTCAACGCACCTGCATCACCGTAATCAAAGTTGGCACCCGCTTCCGCGCCCTGGTAAGTACCCGGCATAAAGCTCCAGTGTGGTGCTAACAATGTCTGACCGGTTGGCTGAATATAACCACCGCGCGCCCATACCGGGCCGTATTTGAATTTCGCTGCTGCCTTATACAGGCTGATACCGCTTTTATCTCCGGACCAGTCTTCTTTATAGGCTTTATTACTGGAGGAGAATGCGATTTCGTTCGGGTGGGCGCTGTCGCCGTTTTCCGCCATTTCAATTGCCGTGAATGCAGCAATATCCAGACCGAACATATCGGCAGCATAACCAGACTGGAAATCCAGATTGGCGTTCCAGGTGGAGTGAGAAAGGTTGGTTTTGTATTTGTCTTCAGTGACGTCTTTACGGTCACGTTCACGCTGCCAGTAGTAAATCCCCCCCGTGAGGGTTGAATCATCAATAAAACCTGCTGCCTTCGCCTCTGGTGCAATCACCAGGCCCGACATTGCTGTCACACCGGCAATAGCCAGCGCCAGCGCACTACGTTTGCCACTGAACGTACGCATAGATTATTCCTCTTTGACGAATTAAAACGCCTTAAACGGCGAAAAATATAAAAGACCTAATGGTCAGGGGTAGTTAGAAATACCCTCGAATTAACTACCGCCTTTAGGTTATTTTTCGCGACGCGAATTATCAATGCTTTTCAGCGAGCAAAAGTCAGGATTATGACGAAGTGCACATAATTGGTAGTGATTTGTAACATCTGTGCCAATGCGAGGATTTACAGGGAATAACGCGTATTTTGAGGGAGTATCGACCGTTTATTCTGCGTATTTTTTGTCCTTAAGGCTATTCGTAAATATTGAAACTTTTTTTGAGTAAAATAAGTAGCACCTCATTGACCTCAATTTCACGAACATCTTATTTGCGCTGCGCCTTAATAGTCTGATCGTTAAATAAAAAAACGCCGCTTATCGCGGCGTTTGTCTCTCATTGACCAGAATGGCAATATTATTCGCCGATCTTAGCCCAGGTGTCACGCAGACCAACGGTACGGTTAAACACCGGTTTTTCCGCCGTGCTGTAACGGCTATCCAGGCAGAAGTAACCTTCGCGTTCGAACTGGAACGCTTTACCCGCTTCGGCCGCTTTTAAAGACGGCTCGGCATAACCCTGTTTAATTACCAGAGATTCCGGGTTGATCGTCGCCAGGAAGTCTTCGGCAGCACCAGGGTTAGGGACACTGAACAGACGATCGTACAGGCGAATTTCAACAGGCAGCGCGTGTGCAGCGCTTACCCAATGGATAACGCCTTTCACTTTACGGCCATCAGCCGGATCTTTGCTCAGGGTTTCAGCATCATAAGAACAGAAGATGGTGGTGATATTGCCTTCAGCATCTTTCTCTACGCGCTCAGCCTTGATGACGTAAGCATTACGCAGACGCACCTCTTTACCCAATACCAGACGCTTGTACTGCTTGTTCGCTTCTTCGCGGAAGTCAGCACGATCGATCCAGATTTCAGCGCTGAACGGTACGTCGCGGCTACCCATTTCCGGTTTATTCGGATGGTTAGGCATGGACACCAGCTCGCTTTCACCCTGCGGGTAGTTTTCGATAACCAGTTTCACTGGATCGATGACTGCCATTGCGCGCGGTGCGTTTTCGTTGAGATCTTCACGAATGCAGGATTCCAGAGACGCCATTTCAATGGTGTTATCCTGCTTAGTCACACCGATGCGTTTGCAGAACTCACGAATAGAAGCGGCGGTGTAACCACGACGACGCAGACCAGAGATGGTCGGCATACGCGGATCGTCCCAGCCTTCAACATGCTTGTCGGTCACCAGCAGGTTCAGCTTACGCTTGGACATCACGGTGTATTCCAGATTCAGACGAGAGAACTCGTACTGACGTGGATGCACAGGGATAGTGATGTTATCCAGTACCCAGTCGTACAGACGACGGTTGTCCTGGAACTCCAGCGTACACAGAGAGTGAGTAATGCCTTCCAGCGCATCGCTGATGCAGTGGGTGAAGTCGTACATCGGGTAGATGCACCACTTGTTACCCGTCTGGTGGTGTTCCGCAAACTTAATGCGGTACAGCACCGGGTCACGCATCACGATGAACGGAGATGCCATGTCAATTTTGGCACGCAGACAGGCTTTGCCTTCTTCGAAGCCACCGGCACGCATTTTTTCAAACAGCGCCAGGTTCTCTTCCACGCTGCGATCGCGGTACGGGCTGTTTTTGCCCGGCGCGGTCAGCGAGCCGCGGTATTCACGGATCTCATCGGCAGACAGCTCGTCGACGTACGCGAGACCTTTGTTAATCAGCTCTACCGCATAGGCATACAGCTGATCAAAATAGTCAGAGGAGTAGCAGATGTCGCCAGACCAGTTAAAGCCTAGCCATTGCACGTCGTTCTTGATGGACTCAACGTATTCGATGTCTTCTTTTACTGGGTTGGTGTCATCGAAACGCAGGTTGCACTGCCCCTGGTAGTCCTGGGCAATGCCAAAGTTCAGGCAGATAGATTTCGCGTGACCAATATGCAGGTAACCGTTCGGCTCCGGCGGGAAACGCGTATGAATTGTGGTGTGCTTACCACTGGCCAGATCTTCATCGATGATCTGACGAATAAAGTTACTCGGGCGGGCTTCTGCCTCACTCATCGTGGATTCCTCAAAGCGTAAACAACGTATAACGGCATATGATCTTATAAGCCGGACGTAGTGACAACCCTTAAAACGGCTCTGAAGAAAATAATGGGGGCATTTGCTGCAAAAAAAAGCGGCGAGGGATATCCCCCGCCGCTTAAGGCATGACTCTACTCAGGAGCGATTACTTGCCTTTAATCTCATACAGTGGCGTTTGACCCGCAACCACTTGACCTTTCGCCTGAATGACCAGGCCACTAAAGTCATCAATGTTGCTGCAAACGACCGGACTAATCATTGAGCGCGCGTTGGCGTTCAGGAAGTCCAGATCCATTTCCAGGATTGGCTGCCCTGCGACCACTTCAGCACCCTCTTCCACCAGGCGAGTAAAGCCCTGGCCGTTCAGCGCAACGGTATCAATACCCATGTGGACAACGATCTCAGCACCATTCTCGGTTTCGAGGCAGAACGCATGGTTGGTATTGAAGATTTTTACGATGGTACCGGCTGCTGGTGACACCACGGTTTTTTCCGTTGGTTTTACCGCGACACCGTCACCGACCGCTTTGCTGGCGAAGGCTTCGTCAGGCACCTGCTCAATGGCAACGACTTCACCCGTCACTGGGGAAACCAGTGCGGCAATCGTTTTAGCATTTGGTACTGCCTGCGGTTTTGCGGCAGCTGGCGCAGCGGCTGGAGCTGCAGACGTTTCCGCTGCGGCTACCGGACCTGTCGTTTTCATGGCATTGGCAATTTTTTCCGCCACGAACCCAACGATAATCTGCACGCTGGTTTTGTTCAGACGGATAACACCGGATGCACCCAGGCGTTTAGCCAGCGCTTCGTTCACCAGAGAAGAGTCTTTTACGTTCAGACGCAGACGGGTGATACATGCGTCGATACCGGTCAGGTTGTCAGAACCGCCGACAGCGGCGATGTACTGACGCGCCAGACCTGCAACATCCTGGTCTTTGTCCGCGCTCACATTCACGTCCTGACCATCCGCTTCGCTACCGGCAACAGCCAGTTCACGACCTGGGGTCATCAGGTTGAATTTGGTGATAGTGAAACGGAACACCACGTAGTAGATAGCAAAGAACACCAGACCCTGTGGGATCAGCATCCACCAGTGGGTTGCCAGCGGGTTACGGGAAGAAAGCACCATATCCACCAGACCCGCACTGAAGCCGAAACCGGCAATCCACTGCATACTTGCGGCGATGAACACAGAGATACCGGTCAGGACAGCGTGGATCACATACAGCACAGGAGCCACGAACATGAAGGAGAATTCCAGCGGTTCAGTGATACCGGTGAAGAAGGCTGCAAATGCACCCGCCATCATGATACCCAGGACTTTCGCTTTGTTCTCTGGACGTGCGCAGTGGTAGATAGCCAGCGCTGCACCTGGCAGGCCGAACATCATGATTGGGAAGAAGCCCGCCTGGTAACGACCAGTGATACCGACAACCGCTTTACCTGCTTCGATGGACTGTGCGCCACCCAGGAAGTTAGGAATATCGTTAATACCGGCAACATCGAACCAGAATACGGAGTTCAGCGCGTGGTGCAGACCGACCGGGATCAGCAGACGGTTGAAGAACGCGTATACGCCCGCACCGACGGAACCCAGCTTCTGAATGTGCTCACCAAAGTTCACCAGACCGTCAAAGATAACCGGCCAGATGTACATCATGATGAATGCAACAACGATCATCAGGAAGGAAGTCAGAATAGGCACCAGACGACGACCGCTGAAGAAGGACAGCGCTTTTGGCAGCTCTACGCCGCTGAAGCGGTTGTACAGTTCAGCAGAGATGATACCGACGAGGATACCAACGAACTGGTTTTCAATTTTCCCGAATGCGGCAGGAACTTGATCCGCTGGGATTTTTTGAATCATAGACACCGCTGCTGGGGAGCAGAGGGTAGTTAATACCAGGAAACCGACAAAGCCGGTCAGCGCCGCTGCGCCGTCTTTATCTTTGGACATACCATAAGCCACACCAATCGCGAACAGGACTGACATGTGATCGATAATGGCGGAGCCCGATTTAATAAACAATGCCGCCAGAGCGTTATCGCCGCCCCAACTTACCGGGTCAATCCAGTAACCGACACCCATTAATATCGCTGCGGCTGGCAGCGTGGCGACCGGCACCATAAGTGCGCGACCAACCTTTTGTAAATAACCTAGAATACTCACTTTCTTCCCCCTATGAGACCCCGTTTAAGGCATGTTCTCAGCTCTGTTTTTTATTGTGTCACGAACTATAAATACAGTTGATGATTCACTGGCATTGTGAGTGTGTGAAAAATTAATTCGTATCGCAAATTAAACACGTATTTTTTGTGATTTTTGTCACCAAATATCGTTATTAACCCTCCCTTATGCTGGCTAACTGCGAAAACTTATTTTATCATTCAAAAAATCAAGACGGATTGATCCGGCCTGAAAGATTCCAGGTTACGCTTAATTCAGGTTCCGATAGCCATCCGCCCACTCTTCTACTTTAACTCTTGAGGTGAACAATGAGACTGATTCCCCTGGCAACTGCTGAACAAGTTGGTAAATGGGCCGCTCGCCATATCGTTAACCGTATTAACGCATTCAAACCTACTGCCGATCGTCCTTTCGTTCTTGGTCTTCCGACTGGTGGCACACCCCTGACCGCGTATAAGGCACTGGTTGAGATGCATAAAGCAGGCCAGGTTAGCTTTAAACATGTTGTGACCTTCAATATGGACGAATATGTTGGCTTACCGAAGGATCACCCGGAAAGCTACCATAGCTTTATGCACCGCAACTTCTTTGATCACGTTGATATTCCATCTGAAAATATTAACCTGCTGAATGGAAACGCGCCTGATATTGACGCAGAATGTCGTCAGTATGAAGAAAAAATCCGTTCCTACGGTAAAATCCACCTGTTTATGGGTGGTGTAGGTAATGATGGTCATATCGCGTTTAACGAACCTGCGTCTTCTCTGGCTTCCCGCACCCGTATTAAAACGCTGACCCATGACACACGCGTGGCAAACTCCCGCTTCTTTGACGGTGACGTTAACCAGGTTCCAAAATACGCCCTGACCGTAGGTGTAGGCACCCTTTTGGATGCCGAAGAAGTGATGATTCTGGTCCTAGGCGGCGTGAAAGCACAGGCGCTCCAGGCTGCCGTTGAAGGCAACGTTAACCACATGTGGACCATCAGCTGCCTGCAGCTGCATCCGAAATCAGTCATCGTTTGTGACGAACCGTCCACGATGGAGCTGAAAGTGAAAACGCTGAAATACTTCAACGAATTAGAAGCAGAGAACATCAAAGGTCTGTAATTGAATAACCGCCTCTTCATCAAGAGGCGGCCGCTTTTTTTAACCGGGGGTCGTTATGTACGCTTTAACCCACGGTCGGATTTATACCGGCCATGATATTCTGGATGACCATGCGATTGTTATCGCTAATGGCCTGATTGAACGTGTTTGCCCGCTGGCAGAACTGCCGCCGGAGATTGAACAGCGCTCACTCAATGGAGCAGTAATCTCCCCCGGTTTCATCGACGTACAGCTCAACGGCTGTGGCGGTGTGCAATTCAATGACACTGCGGATGCGGTGACGGTAGAAACGCTGGAGATCATGCAAAAAGCCAACGAGAATTCGGGCTGCACCAGCTATCTGCCAACGCTCATCACCAGCAGTGATGACCTTATGAAACAGGGCATCCGCGTGATGCGTGAATACCTGGCAAAACACCCGAATCAGGCGCTGGGTCTGCACCTTGAAGGGCCATGGCTGAATATGGTCAAAAAAGGGACGCATAACCCGAATTACGTGCGTAAACCTGATGCGGAGCTGGTTGACTACATGTGTGCTAACGCCGATGTGATCACCAAAGTGACGCTGGCGCCTGAAATGACAGGTACGGATGTCATCAGCAAACTGGCTGCCGCAGGGATTATCGTTTCAGCGGGTCACTCAAACGCGACGCTGAAAGAAGCGAAAGCCGGTTTCCGCGCGGGCATTACCTTCGCCACGCACCTCTACAACGCAATGCCGTATATAACCGGTCGTGAACCGGGTCTGGTCGGAGCGATTCTGGATGAGCCAGACGTCTACTGCGGTATTATTGCTGACGGCTTACATGTCGATTACACCAACATTCGTAATGCCAAGCGGCTGAAAGGTGACAAGCTTTGTCTGGTCACCGATGCCACCGCGCCAGCAGGTGCAAATATTGAGCAGTTCATTTTTGCCGGTAAAACAATATACTACCGCAATGGACTGTGTGTGGATGAGAACGGCACGCTGAGTGGTTCTGCCCTGACCATGATTGAAGGGGTACGCAACCTGGTTGAGCATTGCGGTATTGCCCTCGATGAAGTGCTGCGTATGGCGACGCTTTATCCGGCGCGCGCAATGGGCGTCGATAAACAGCTTGGCGGAATTGCACCAGGTATGGTTGCAAACCTGACGGCATTCACACACGATTATAAAATTATTAAGACCATCGTTAATGGTAACGAGGTCGTCACTGAGTAAGTAAAAGTATGACACCAGGCGGACAAGCTCAAATAGGTAATGTCGATCTCGTTAAACAACTTAACAGTGCGGCGGTTTATCGTCTGATTGACCAGCACGGGCCTATCTCGCGAATTCAGATAGCCGAACAAAGCCAGCTTGCTCCCGCCAGCGTGACAAAAATTACCCGCCAGCTCATCGAGCGCGGTTTGATCAAAGAAGTCGATCAACAGGCCTCCACCGGAGGCCGCCGCGCTATCTCTATTATTACCGAAACCCGTAATTTTCAGGCCATTGGCGTCCGCCTTGGCCGTCATGACACCACGCTTACGCTCTACGATCTGAGCAGCAAAGCCATTGCGGAAGAGCACTACCCCCTTCCTGAACGCACTCAGGAGACCCTGGAACACGCGCTGCTGAATACCATCGCGCAGTTTATTGAAAGCTGTCAGCGTAAAATCCGTGAACTCATCGCCATCTCCGTGATTCTGCCTGGTCTGGTCGACCCGGAAAGCGGCGTGATCCGTTATATGCCGCACATTCAGGTTGAAAACTGGGGGTTGGTCGATGCGCTGGAAAAGCGCTTTAAAGTGACCTGTTTTGTAGGCCATGACATTCGCTCTCTGGCGCTGGCGGAGCACTATTTTGGTGCCAGTCAGGACTGCGAAGACTCTATTCTGGTGCGCGTTCACCGCGGTACAGGTGCAGGCATTATCTCTAACGGGCGTATTTTTATTGGTCGCAACGGTAATGTCGGCGAGATCGGCCATATTCAGGTCGAGCCGCTTGGCGAACGTTGCCACTGCGGAAACTTTGGTTGTCTTGAGACCATTGCCGCCAATACGGCCATTGAGCAGCGTGTTCGCCATTTGCTTGAGCAGGGTTATCAAAGCCGCGTCACGCTGGACGATTGCAAGATAGGAACTATCTGTAAAGCCGCCAATAAAGGCGACGCGCTGGCCTGTGAGGTGATCGAGCAGGTTGGACGTCATCTGGGCAAAACCATTGCTATCGCGATTAACCTGTTTAACCCGCAAAAAGTGGTGATCGCCGGTGAAATTGTTGAAGCGGAAAAGGTACTGCTGCCCGCCATTGAAGGCTGTATTAATACCCAGGCGCTGAAAGCATTCCGCCAGAATCTCCCGGTTGTTCGTTCAAAGCTTGACCATCGTTCAGCGATTGGTGCATTCGCGCTGGTAAAACGTGCGATGCTCAACGGCATTCTGTTGCAGCATTTGCTGGAAAGTTGATCGAACCTTATAGTAACGCCTTCTTTTTTTGATGTCGGACTGTCCATGACCATTAAGAATGTAATTTGTGATATCGACGGCGTGCTGATGCACGACAACGTTGCTGTGCCGGGTGCTGCGGAGTTTCTTCACCGCATCATCGACAAAGGAATGCCTCTGGTTCTTCTCACGAACTACCCTTCTCAGACCGGTCAGGATCTGGCGAACCGCTTTGCCACAGCCGGTGTCGACGTGCCGGACAGCGTGTTTTATACCTCGGCGATGGCAACGGCTGATTTTCTGAAACGTCAGGAAGGAAAAAAAGCCTACGTGGTCGGTGAAGGTGCGCTGATCCATGAGCTGTACAAAGCCGGTTTTACCATCACCGATGTGAACCCGGACTTTGTGATCGTGGGTGAAACGCGCTCCTTTAACTGGGAGATGATGCATAAAGCGGCATACTTTGTCGCCAGCGGCGCGCGCTTTATCGCCACCAACCCGGATACGCACGGCCGTGGCTTTTATCCGGCATGTGGTGCGCTCTGCGCCGGTATCGAGAAAATCTCTGGTCGTCAGCCGTTTGTGGTCGGGAAACCTAGCCCGTGGATCATCCGTGCCGCACTGAACAAAATGCAGGCTCACTCTGAAGAAACCGTCATTGTCGGCGACAACCTCCGTACCGATATTCTGGCCGGTTTCCAGGCGGGTCTTGAAACTATTCTGGTGCTCTCTGGCGTCTCTCAGCTTGATGACATTGATTCGATGCCGTTCCGGCCGAGCTGGATTTACCCCTCCGTTGATGAAATTGACATTATCTGATACCAAACCACGCCTCAGGGCGTGGTTTTTCATTTTCAGCCCAGCCAAATAAAAACCCATCTAACAAAAACCACGTTTTATTGAATAATCATCAATAAAAGCATGCATGACATACTCGTTTTTCACTATTCAGCAATTACCATTGCACTATTTCCGTTTTAGCCCGTAAAACGCTTGCGCCCCCAGTCCCTTTGCGGCATTTTCATAAGCAAGCAACATCACAATGCAACAGGGTTAACGGAGAAGGTTATGTGTTCTATTTTTGGCGTACTGGATATTAAAACTGACGCGGGCGAACTGCGTAAAAAAGCACTCGAATTGTCCCGCCTGATGCGCCATCGCGGCCCGGACTGGTCCGGCGTTTACGCCAGCGATAAAGCTATTCTGGCTCACGAACGTCTGTCGATCGTAGACGTCAACGCTGGTGCTCAGCCGCTGTATAACGAGAAAAAAACGCACGCGCTGGCTGTCAACGGTGAAATCTACAACCATCAGGCACTGCGTGCCGAGTACGGCGACCGCTACGCGTTCCAGACCGGTTCTGACTGTGAAGTGATCCTCGCGCTGTATCAGGAGAAAGGCCCGGCGTTCCTGGACGACCTGCAGGGCATGTTTGCCTTCGCACTGTACGACAGCGAAAAAGACGCTTACCTGATTGGCCGTGATCACATTGGTATTATTCCCCTGTACATGGGTCACGATGAACACGGCAACTTCTATGTTGCCTCTGAAATGAAAGCCCTGGTACCGGTTTGCCGCACCATTAAAGAGTTCCCTGCAGGTAGCTACCTGTGGAGCAAAGACGGCGAGATCCGTCAGTATTATCAGCGCGATTGGTTCGACTATGATGCGGTAAAAAACAACGTCACGGACAAAGCCGAGCTGCGTCAGGCGCTGGAAGACTCCGTTAAAAGCCACCTGATGTCAGACGTGCCGTACGGCGTGCTGCTCTCCGGCGGCCTGGATTCTTCCGTGATCTCCGCGATCACCAAGAAATTTGCCGCCCGTCGCGTGGAAGATCAGGAACGCTCTGAAGCCTGGTGGCCACAGCTGCACTCCTTTGCCGTGGGCCTGGAAGGCGCGCCGGATCTGAAAGCCGCACAGGAAGTGGCAAACCATCTTGGTACCGTGCACCACGAAATTCATTTCACCGTGCAGGAAGGTCTGGATGCGATCCGCGATGTTATCTATCACATCGAAACTTATGATGTGACGACCATCCGCGCCTCTACGCCTATGTATCTGATGTCCCGTAAGATCAAAGCGATGGGCATTAAGATGGTGCTGTCTGGCGAAGGTTCTGACGAAGTATTCGGTGGCTACCTGTATTTCCACAAAGCGCCGAATGCCAAAGAGTTGCATGAAGAGACAGTGCGCAAACTTCAGGCGCTGCATATGTTTGACTGTGCGCGTGCCAACAAAGCGATGTCGGCCTGGGGTGTGGAAGCGCGTGTTCCGTTCCTGGATAAGAAATTCCTCGACGTCGCGATGCGTATCAACCCGCAGGACAAGATGTGCGGCAACGGCAAAATGGAAAAACATATCCTGCGTGAATGTTTTGAATCCTACCTGCCGGCAAGCGTGGCGTGGCGTCAGAAAGAGCAGTTCTCTGACGGTGTAGGTTACAGCTGGATCGACACCCTGAAAGAGGTGGCGGCAAAACAGGTTTCCGACCAACAACTGGAAACAGCGAGCTTCCGCTTCCCGTACAACACGCCGGGTTCCAAAGAAGCCTATCTGTACCGTGAAATTTTTGAAGAACTGTTCCCGGTTCCAAGTGCTGCGGAATGTGTGCCGGGTGGCCCGTCCGTCGCCTGCTCTTCAGCAAAAGCGATTGAATGGGATGAATCGTTCAAATCCATGAACGATCCATCAGGACGCGCAGTAGGCGTTCACCAGTCAGCCTACAAATAATCGCTCAGATCGCAATCAGGCCCCTCAGGGGCCTGATTTTTTTGCCTCACATTTCACCACCTAAATCTGATTAATAACCAATAATTGCCGAATATTCGGTCACGCTGTTCGCAACCTAACCAAACAGTCACATTCCGGCCATTTTCGTTGAAAAAGGTGTTGACGCTGCAAGGGTCTATACGCATAATGCGCCCCGCAACGCCGATAAGGTAACGCGAAAAAAAGATGGCTACGTAGCTCAGTTGGTTAGAGCACATCACTCATAATGATGGGGTCACAGGTTCGAATCCCGTCGTAGCCACCATCTTTTTTTGCGGGAGTGGCGAAATTGGTAGACGCACCAGATTTAGGTTCTGGCGCCGCAAGGTGTGCGAGTTCAAGTCTCGCCTCCCGCACCATTCCCAGGTAAGCGTTGCACGGATGGGGTATCGCCAAGCGGTAAGGCACCGGTTTTTGATACCGGCATTCCCTGGTTCGAATCCAGGTACCCCAGCCATATTTCTTCGATTTTGCGGTTCTCCGCGGTATTGGGGTATCGCCAAGCGGTAAGGCACCGGTTTTTGATACCGGCATTCCCTGGTTCGAATCCAGGTACCCCAGCCATCGAAGATTGCAGTACTGGCTACGTAGCTCAGTTGGTTAGAGCACATCACTCATAATGATGGGGTCACAGGTTCGAATCCCGTCGTAGCCACCATATTTAGATTGTCGATTTTTCGGTAATCAAGACAAATTGTTGGGGTATCGCCAAGCGGTAAGGCACCGGATTCTGATTCCGGCATTCCGAGGTTCGAATCCTCGTACCCCAGCCAATTTAAAAAAGTCGTTAAACACTGTTTAACGCAATTGGGGTGTCGCCAAGCGGTAAGGCTCTGGTTTCTGATACCAGCATTCCGGGGTTCGAATCCCTGCACCCCAGCCACTTAGTAACGAAAAAGCCCGCTCTGCGGGCTTTTTTTTTTTTGTTGTCAGTGCGGCCTGGCTCCCTCACCCAACCCTCTCCCACGGGGAGAGGGAATAAAGTTTAGAGTCCGAGGGCGTATTTCAACGCCTGACGCTTCAGACCTCCGGCACGCTCAGCCGCCATCAATCCAATATTACGCAGAATACGCACCGGCCCTACGTCATTGCTGAACCCGGCATAGAACAGATCCATCCCTGACTGCATGATGAAGTTATCCGCCATACGCCGCGTCTGGTAACGCTTCAGTACCTGATGGCTTGACCAGTCCTCCGCATGCCCGCGTGCACTACCCAGCACATCCAGTAATGCATCAACATCACGATACCCCAGGTTTACCCCCTGCCCTGCCAGCGGGTGAATGGTGTGTGCCGCATCTCCTACCAGAGCCAGCCCTTCGCGGGCGTATTGCAACGCGTGTCGACGAGTCAGCGGGAATGCTCCTGCCGCAACCGGCGTCACATATCCCAGTCGGCTCGGGAAGTGGCGCATAATTTCGTCTTGCAGTTGCGCCATCGAAAGCCCCTGTAACTGACGAATACGCGCCGGTTTGTCGTACCACACCAGCGATGCCCAGTTATCGAACAACGGTAAAAACGCGTGCGGACCATTCGGCGTAAAGTGCTGCCAGGTGCTCTCTCCTGGCGCATTCTCACACTGGACAGTAATCAACATACAAGACTGTTGATACTGCCAGGCATGAACCCCAATCCCCGCCATCTCTCTGACCTGAGAGTTGGCGCCATCAGCGCCCACCACCAGCTTCACGGCTAATTCATCATCATTATCAAGCGTCAGGCGATATCCGTTGTCATGACGATGCAAGGCTTTGAGTGACGATGGGACACGCAGCGTCACCTTCGGGTGTGCCTCCAGCGCCTGCCAGAGCGCCTGCTGGAGGACGTTGTTTTCCACCATATAGCCCAGACGGGGCAGCTTGAGTTCAGCGGCATCAAACGCGACGTGGGCATTTTCCCACTCCCACGTTTCGAGGCGGCTGTAAGGGTGAGCACGCATCGTCAGCACCGCGTCCCAAACGCCCAGCCCGCGCAGTAGATCAACTGAGGCGGCACTGATCGCAGAAATACGCACATCCGGCTTTGCCGTCGGGTCAAACGTAGCAGGAGCAGCCTGCTCGATAACCGTCACCTCAAATCCCTGCTGCGCCAGCCCCAGCGCCAGTGCGCCGCCGACCATACCGCCGCCGACAACGGCGATTTCGGTTTGTTGGAGTGTCATGGTCAATTTTCCTTATTGCAGAATCCCTTAAGTTTACCGGATTTTTGGGGTCAGGAGGTTGACAACCTTCATACTGGTCACAACCGCACCAAAGCATTACAATACGCGGCTTGCAATCCTGAGCTGAGCAAGTCGATGACTAAAAAACTCCATATAAAAACCTGGGGCTGTCAGATGAACGAATACGATTCATCCAAGATGGCCGATCTGCTGGATACAACCCACGGATACCAGCTGACTGAAAATGCGAAAGAAGCCGATGTGCTGCTGCTAAACACCTGTTCTATTCGTGAAAAAGCGCAGGAAAAAGTCTTTCATGTGTTAGGTCGCTGGAAACTTCTCAAACGAAAAAATCCGGACCTGATCATTGGTGTTGGCGGTTGTGTTGCGTCGCAGGAAGGGAAACTGATCCGCCAGAGAGCCCCGTATGTGGATATTGTCTTTGGCCCTCAGACCCTGCACCGCCTGCCTGAGATGATCAATCAGGTTCGCGGCAATCGTAGCCCGGTTGTTGACGTCAGCTTCCCGGAGATTGAAAAATTTGACCGTCTGCCAGAGCCGCGCGCGGATGGCCCGACCGCTTTTGTCTCAATCATGGAAGGCTGCAACAAATACTGCACTTACTGCGTGGTGCCTTACACGCGCGGTGAAGAGGTCAGCCGTCCGGCGGATGACATTTTGTTTGAAATCGCGCAGCTTGCCGCGCAGGGCGTACGCGAAGTGAACCTGCTGGGCCAGAACGTTAACGCCTGGCGCGGCGAGAACTATGACGGCAGCACCGGCAGCTTTGCTGAACTGCTGCGTCTGGTGGCCGCGATTGACGGTATCGACCGCATTCGCTTCACCACCAGCCACCCGATGGAATTTACCGATGACATCATCGATGTTTATCGCGACACGCCGGAACTGGTGAGCTTCCTGCACCTGCCGATTCAGTGTGGTTCTGACCGTGTGCTGACCCTGATGGGGCGCCCGCATACGGTTCTGGAGTACAAATCCACCATCCGTAAACTGCGTGAAGCCCGTCCTGATATCCAGATTAGCTCGGACTTTATCGTCGGCTTCCCAGGCGAAACTGCCGACGACTTTGAGCGCACCATGAAGCTCATCGGCGACGTGAATTTTGACGTTAGCTACAGCTTCATCTTCTCTGCACGTCCTGGAACCCCTGCGGCAGATATGGTTGACGATGTGCCGGAAGAAGAGAAAAAGCAGCGTCTGTATATTCTGCAGGAGCGTATCAACCAGCAGGCCAATGCCTGGAGCCGTCGTATGCTTGGTACTGTCCAGCGTATTCTGGTTGAAGGCACCTCGCGCAAGAGCATTATGGAACTCTCCGGTCGTACCGAAAATAACCGCGTGGTGAACTTCGAAGGCACCCCGGATATGATCGGTAAGTTCGTGGACGTCGAGATTGTGGAAGTGTTGACCAACTCGCTGCGAGCGAAGGTGGTACGTACCGAGGATGAAATGGGTCTGCGCATTGCAGAATCTCCGGAATCCGTCATTTCCCGAACCCGAAAAGAAAACGATTCTGGCGTGGGTATCTATCAGCCGTAATGCGTCCAGGCCTGCCTTTCTGGCAGGCCTTGTAATTCCCCTCTTCGCCCCCAATATCCATCGCAATGCTTGCGCCTTTATTCTGTGGCGTGAATAATTTCGGTAATGACAGTTTTATGATGCCAGCCCTACTAAACACTCAAAGAGGAACGGTTTGAATATAGACACGCGTGAAATTAGCCTTGAGCCAGCAGACAACGCTCGCCTGCTGAGCCTGTGCGGGCCGTTTGATGACAACATCAAGCAACTGGAGCGACGTCTGGGTATCGAAATCAATCGTCGCGATAATCATTTCAAACTGACCGGACGCCCTATCTGCGTCAACGCCGCTGCAGATATTCTGCGTAGCCTGTATGTGGATACCTCCCCAATGCGTGGCGAAATTCAGGATATCGAGCCAGAACAGATCCACCTCGCCATTAAAGAAGCGCGAGTGCTCGAGCAGAGCGCGGAAAGTGTGCCTGACTACGGCAAGGCAATTAACATCAAAACCAAACGTGGCGTGATTAAACCGCGTACGCCAAACCAGGCACAGTACATCGCGAATATCCTCGACCATGACATCACCTTCGGCGTTGGACCGGCCGGTACCGGTAAAACCTATCTGGCGGTAGCAGCAGCAGTGGATGCGCTGGAGCGTCAGGAGATCCGCCGTATTCTGCTGACTCGCCCTGCGGTTGAAGCGGGCGAGAAACTGGGCTTCCTGCCAGGCGACCTGAGCCAGAAAGTCGACCCATACCTGCGTCCCTTATACGACGCGCTGTTCGAAATGCTCGGTTTTGAAAAAGTTGAGAAACTTATTGAGCGTAACGTTATCGAAGTTGCTCCGCTCGCTTATATGCGCGGCCGTACGCTGAACGATGCGTTTATCATTCTTGATGAAAGTCAGAACACCACCATCGAACAGATGAAGATGTTCCTGACGCGTATCGGCTTTAACTCGAAAGCGGTCATTACCGGTGACGTCACCCAGATCGATCTGCCGCGCAGCACCAAATCTGGCCTGCGTCACGCCATTGAGGTGCTGGCCGAGGTCGAAGAAATCAGTTTTAACTTCTTCCACAGTGAAGACGTGGTACGCCACCCGGTCGTCGCGCGTATTGTTAACGCCTACGAGGCCTGGGAAGAAGCCGATCAGAAGCGTAAGGCCGAACTGGCAGCAGAACGTAAGCGCGAAGCGCAGGAGCAAGAACAGAAATGAGTCAGGTGATCCTCGATTTACAGCTGGCCTGTGAAGATAATTCCGGTATGCCAGAAGAGGCGCAGTTTCAGAAATGGCTGGATGCCGTTATCCCCCAATTTCAGGAAGAATCAGAAGTCACGATTCGCCTGGTGGATGAAGCCGAAAGCCATGAGCTTAACCTGACCTATCGCGGGAAAGATAAGCCGACCAACGTGCTCTCTTTCCCGTTCGAAGCCCCACCGGGCATCGAGATGCCGCTGCTGGGCGATCTGATCATCTGTCGCCAGGTGGTTGAGCAGGAAGCCAAAGAGCAGCAAAAACCCCTTGAAGCCCACTGGGCGCATATGGTGGTACATGGCAGCCTGCATCTGCTCGGCTACGATCATATAGAAGATGACGAAGCAGAAGAGATGGAGTCCCTCGAGACAGAGATAATGCTTGCTCTGGGCTATGAGGATCCGTACATTGCCGAGAAAGAATAGTCAGTCTCCCCACTGACTAACATGCCGCCACGAAAGGAAATCGCGTGGCGGTAAACGTTGAACTAACAAGAGAACCCTTAACAAACGCCATGAGCGACGACAATTCACACAGTAGCGACACGACAAACGGTAAAAAGGGATTTTTCTCCCTCATTCTGAACCAGCTTTTCCACGGCGAACCGAAAAACCGTGATGAACTGCTGGAGCTGATTCGTGATTCCGGGCAAAACGACCTTATCGATGAAGATACGCGCGAAATGCTTGAAGGGGTCATGGACATCGCCGACCAGCGTGTTCGCGATATCATGATCCCCCGTTCGCAAATGATCACCCTGAAACGTAACCAGACACTGGACGAGTGCCTCGATGTGATTATCGAATCCGCTCATTCACGTTTCCCGGTCATCAGCGAAGACAAAGATCACATTGAAGGGATTTTGATGGCGAAAGATCTGCTGCCGTTTATGCGCAGCGATTCTGACGCTTTCAGCATGGAAAAAGTGTTACGCCAGGCCGTGGTTGTGCCGGAAAGTAAACGTGTGGATCGGATGCTGAAAGAGTTTCGCTCTCAGCGTTACCACATGGCGATTGTTATTGATGAATTTGGCGGTGTGTCGGGTCTTGTCACGATCGAAGATATCCTTGAGCTGATCGTGGGAGAAATCGAAGATGAGTATGACGAAGAAGAAGATATCGACTTCCGTCAACTGAGCCGCCACACCTGGACTGTGCGTGCGCTGGCCTCGATTGAAGACTTTAACGACGCTTTCGGCACCCACTTCAGCGATGAAGAGGTTGATACCATTGGCGGTCTGGTGATGCAGGCCTTTGGCCACCTCCCGGCGCGCGGTGAAACCGTTGACATCGACGGTTACCAGTTCAAGGTAGCGATGGCCGACAGCCGACGTATTATACAGGTTCATGTCAGAACGCCGGATGACTCACCGGTGCCAAAACTGGAAGATTAATGTAAATGGCATTTGCCCCACTGCTTGAACGCCAGCGCGTCCGTTTGCTGCTGGCGCTGTTACTCGGAGCCAGCGGTACGCTGGCTTTTTCTCCTTACGATATCTGGCCCGCCGCCATACTCTCCCTGATGGGGCTACAGGGGCTGACCCTGAATCGTCGTCCGGTGCAGGCCGCTGCGATTGGCTACTTCTGGGGACTGGGGCTGTTTGGTTCCGGTATCAACTGGGTCTATGTCAGCATTGCTCAGTTTGGCGGTATGCCAGGGCCGGTGAACGTCTTCCTGGTCGTCCTGCTCGCGGCCTATCTCTCGCTCTATACCGGTCTGTTCGCCGGCATTCTTTCTCGTCTGTGGCCACAAACAACCTGGCTGCGCGTCGCCATTGCGGCACCGGTTGTCTGGCAAATTACCGAGTTCCTGCGTGGCTGGGTATTGACCGGTTTTCCATGGTTGCAGTTCGGCTACAGCCAGATTGACGGGCCGCTGAAAGGCCTAGCACCGGTGATGGGCGTTGAGGCGATTAACTTCCTGCTGATGGTTGTCAGCGGCCTGCTGGTACTGGCGTTGGCCAAGCGCTGCTGGAAGCCGCTGGTTGCGGCACTGGTATTGTTCGCACTGCCCTTCCCGCTGCGCTATATCCAGTGGTATACCCTGGAGCCAGAACGCGCTACGCAGGTTTCCATGGTGCAGGGTGATATCCCACAGGCCATGAAGTGGGATGAAAAGCAGCTTCTGAATACGCTGAAGATCTACGCCAACGCGACCGAAGAGGTCATGGGCAAATCACAGCTGATTATCTGGCCGGAATCTGCGATCCCGGACCTGGAAATAAACCAGCAGCCGTTCCTGAACATGATGAACGATCTGCTGCTCGCGCGCGGCAGCACGCTGATTACCGGTATTGTTGATGCGCGTCTGAATCAGCAGAACCGTTATGACACCTATAACACCATCATTACCCTCGGCAAAGATAGCGAATACAGCTACAACTCCACTGACAGGTACAACAAAAATCACCTGGTTCCGTTTGGTGAATTTGTCCCGCTGGAGTCCATTCTGCGCCCGCTGGCACCGTTCTTTGACCTGCCGATGTCCTCTTTCAGCCGTGGTCCATACGTTCAGCCGCAGCTGCATGCGCACGGTTTTGCCCTGACCGCCGCCATTTGCTACGAAATTATCCTCGGCGAGCAGGTACGCGATAACTTCCGCCCGGATACGGACTTCCTGCTGACCATCTCCAATGACGCGTGGTTTGGTAAGTCGATTGGCCCATGGCAACACTTCCAGATGGCGCGGATGCGTTCCCTGGAGCTGGCGCGTCCACTGCTGCGTAGCACCAACAACGGCATCACCGCCGTAATTGGCCCACAGGGTGAAATTCAGGCCATGATCCCGCAGTTTACCCGTGAGGTGCTGACCACCAACGTCACGCCAACCACGGGACTTACGCCGTACGCCCGCACCGGCAACTGGCCGCTGTGGATCCTGACCGCGCTGTTTGGTTTTGGTGCGGTGTTGATGAGTCTTCGTCGGCGTCGTAAATAACCCTACCTTCTGTTGCCGGGTGGCGCTGACGCTTACCCGGCCTACTTTTCCATACTGTTGCTACCATCCTACCATTCCCTCCAGACTCCAATTCTGGCACGCCTATTGCTTTGTTTATTCAGGTAAACGCAGTTTGGCTTAACGCGCAACCTGGTCGCACCAGCGTAGATCATCGGTAGCACCGAAACGGTGCAACGAGAGATTTTTGCCTCTGAATGGTGCGGCGCGCTTCGCAAAAATAAACAATAACGCAGCAAAATCTTTACATTAAGCCAGACTAAATGTTAACAAGCTTGCATAACACTGTACTCGCATAGCGCGAGATATAACAACATCACAATGGGTATCAATGCGTCTCTGGCGCTGATAAAAAAGGAGTTGGGTATGCAATTACGTAAACTGGCCACAGCAATGCTGGTGATGGGGATGTCTGCAGGCGTGGTTCACGCTGAAGACGCTCCGGCTGCCGGGAGCACTCTCGACAAGATCGCCAAAAACGGCGTGATCGTGGTCGGCCACCGTGAATCTTCTGTTCCGTTCTCTTACTACGACAACACGCAAAAAGTCGTGGGTTATTCACAGGATTACTCCAACGCCATCGTTGAAGCCGTGAAGAAAAAGCTGAACAAACCTGACCTGCAGGTGAAGCTGATCCCAATCACTTCACAAAACCGTATTCCACTGCTGCAAAACGGCACCTTTGATTTTGAGTGTGGCTCCACCACCAACAACCTTGAGCGTCAGAAACAGGCTGCTTTCTCTGACACCATCTTCGTGGTAGGTACCCGCCTGCTGACCAAAAAAGGCGGCGAGATTAAAGATTTTGCTGACCTGAAAGGCAAAGCGGTCGTTGTCACCTCCGGTACCACCTCAGAAGTGCTGCTGCACAAACTGAATGATGAGAAGAAAATGGATATGCGCATCATCAGCGCGAAAGACCATGGCGACTCCTTCCGTACCCTGGAAAGTGGCCGTGCCGTCGCGTTTATGATGGATGACGCCCTGCTGGCGGGCGAACGCGCGAAAGCGAAGAAACCGGACAACTGGGAAATCGTCGGAACTGCACAGTCAAAAGAAGCTTATGGCTGCATGCTGCGTAAAGACGACGCTGAGTTCAAAAAACTGATCGATGACACCATCGCCCAGGCACAAACTTCCGGCGAAGCGGAAAAATGGTTCGACAAGTGGTTCAAGAACCCAATTCCACCAAAAAACCTGAACATGAACTTTGAACTGTCTGACGACATGAAAGCGCTGTTCAAATCACCAAATGACAAGGCTCTTAACTAATTAGAACAACAGGGGCGGGATCTCCTGCCCTCTCGATTGTCGGGAAGCATGGACAGACTATACGTTGAGTGGTCGTTCCCCACTCAGCGCGAAAAATGAGCTTCTCACCAATCTTCGAGGGTAGCGCTGCTACCCTTTTTTTTCTGGAGTTTATTATGTCAATAGACTGGAACTGGGGCATCTTTCTGCAACAAGCCCCGTTCGGCAACACCACCTATCTTGGCTGGTTATGGAGCGGCTTTCAGGTCACTGTCGCTTTATCCATAACGGCATGGATCATCGCATTTCTTGTCGGCTCGCTGTTCGGTATTTTGCGTACCGTCCCTAACCGCTTTCTTTCAACCCTCGGCACCTTGTACGTTGAACTGTTTCGTAACGTTCCGCTGATTGTGCAGTTCTTTACCTGGTATCTGGTGATTCCTGAACTGCTGCCGGAAAATATTGGCATGTGGTTCAAGTCGGAACTGGATCCTAACGTTCAGTTCTTTGTCTCCTCGATGCTCTGTCTGGGGCTGTTTACCGCTGCCCGCGTGTGCGAGCAGGTGCGAGCCGCCATTCAGTCATTGCCGCGTGGACAAAAAAATGCAGGCCTGGCGATGGGATTAACACTGCCACAAACCTACCGTTATGTGCTGCTGCCCAACGCCTACCGCGTTATCGTTCCACCGATGACCTCTGAGATGATGAACCTGGTGAAAAACTCGGCCATCGCCTCGACCATCGGCCTGGTGGATATGGCTGCGCAGGCGGGCAAGCTGCTGGATTACTCCGCTCATGCGTGGGAATCCTTCACCGCAATCACGCTCGCCTATGTTCTTATTAACGCTTTCATCATGCTGGTGATGAACCTGGTTGAACGCAAAATTCGCCTGCCGGGCAATCTGGGGGGCAAATAATGTACGAATTTGACTGGAGTTCCATTGTTCCATCCATGCCATACCTACTTGATGGCCTGGTGATTACCTTAAAAATCACCGTTATCGCCATCATCATCGGTATTGTCTGGGGTACCCTGCTGGCGGTCATGCGCCTGTCGAGCTTTAAGCCGTTCGCCTGGTTTGCGACCGCCTACGTTAACGTGTTCCGCTCCATCCCGCTGGTGATGGTGCTGCTGTGGTTTTACCTGATTGTTCCCGGCTTCCTGCAGAACGTGCTGGGACTGTCACCGAAAACCGATATCCGCCTGATCTCGGCGATGGTGGCGTTCTCCATGTTTGAGGCCGCTTACTATTCAGAGATTATCCGTGCGGGTATCCAGAGTATCTCGCGTGGGCAGTCCAGTGCCGCCCTGGCGCTGGGGATGACACACTGGCAGTCCATGCAGCTCATCATTCTGCCGCAGGCGTTTCGCGCCATGGTTCCACTCCTGCTGACTCAGGGTATCGTGCTGTTCCAGGATACCTCTCTGGTATATGTACTCAGCCTGGCAGACTTCTTCCGTACCGCCTCCACCATCGGTGAGCGTGATGGTACGCAGGTCGAGATGGTGCTCTTTGCGGGTGCGGTCTATTTTGTGATTAGTTTAAGCGCGTCGCTGTTGGTCAGTTGGCTGAAGAAAAGGACGGTATAATGATTTCCCTGAAAAATGTTTCTAAATGGTATGGGCACTTTCAGGTGCTGACCGACTGCTCCACCGAAGTGAAAAAAGGCGATGTGGTGGTAGTGTGCGGACCGTCAGGTTCCGGTAAATCCACGCTGATCAAAACCGTCAACGGACTGGAGCCGGTGCAGCAGGGTGAGATCGTCGTCAACGGCACTAAAGTCAATGACAAAAAAACCAATCTCGCCCAGCTTCGCTCTCACGTTGGCATGGTGTTCCAGCATTTTGAGCTGTTCCCTCACCTCTCCATTATTGAGAACCTGACGCTGGCGCAGGTAAAAGTGCTTAAGCGCGATAAAAAAGCGTCGCGCGAGAAAGGGCTGAAACTCCTGGAACGCGTTGGGCTCTCTGCGCATGCCGATAAATTCCCGGCACAGCTATCTGGCGGCCAACAGCAGCGTGTGGCGATCGCCCGCGCGCTGTGCATGGATCCGGTGGCGATGCTGTTTGATGAGCCAACGTCGGCGCTCGATCCAGAGATGATCAACGAAGTGCTGGACGTGATGGTCGAGCTGGCGCACGAAGGGATGACCATGATGGTGGTGACCCACGAAATGGGCTTCGCCCGCAAAGTAGCAAACCGCGTGATCTTTATGGACGAAGGGAAGATCGTGGAAGACTCGCCGAAAGAAGAGTTCTTCGCTAACCCGAAATCGGAACGTGCAAAAGACTTCCTTGCCAAAATTCTGCATTAATCTTCTCAGTGCGCAATCTGCGGATTGCGCACTGCTTCACGCTTTCACTCACTTCCTCTCGTCGGCGTCACATTGCAGCGTTAACCTTGTCACAAAATAACGCTACGTATGGAGAACGCTATGGCACAGCCTATTATTCTCGATTGCGATCCGGGTCATGATGACGCGATCGCGCTCGTCCTCGCTCTTGCCTCCCCTGAACTTGACGTCAAAGCCGTCACCTCGTCCGCCGGAAACCAGACGCCTGAAAAAACCCTGCGTAACGTCCTGCGCATGCTAACACTGCTCAAACGCACCGATATTCCCGTCGCCGGCGGAGCCGTGAAGCCGCTGATGCGCGAGCTGATCATTGCCGACAACGTTCACGGTGAGAGCGGGCTGGACGGCCCGGCACTGCCGGAGCCGGGTTTCGCACCGCAACACTGCACTGCCGTGGAACTGATGGCGAAGGTGCTGCATGAAAGTGCCGAGCCGGTAACGCTGGTGGCAACCGGTCCGCAAACCAACGTTGCGTTGCTGCTTAACAGTCATCCAGAGCTGCACAGTAAAATTTCCCGTATCGTGATAATGGGTGGCGCAATGGGGCTGGGTAACTGGACGCCTGCGGCGGAGTTCAACATCTTTGTCGACCCGGAAGCCGCTGAGATTGTCTTCCAGTCCGGCTTGCCGGTTGTGATGGCGGGACTGGACGTTACCCATCGAGCGCAGATTATGGCGGACGATATTGAGCGTTTCCGCTCGGTGGGCAACCCGGTTGCGACAACTGTGGCCGAACTGCTCGACTTCTTTATGGAATATCACAAAGCCGAGAAGTGGGGCTTCCACGGCGCGCCCCTGCATGATCCATGCACCATTGCCTGGCTACTGAAGCCGGAGATGTTTACCACAGTGGAACGCTGGGTCGGTGTGGAGACGCAGGGGAAATATACCCAAGGGATGACAGTAGTGGATTACTACTCACTGACGGGAAATGCGCCGAATACCACGGTGATGGTGGATATCGATCGGCAGGCGTTTGTGGATTTGCTGGCGGAGAGGCTCAAGTACTACGCTGCGGCCTGATGCCCTCACCCTACCCCTCTCCCAAGGTGAGAGGGGGCAGACACTAAAAACGGCAACATAGTTGCCGTTTTACTTTTATTTATGGCTCAAACGGTCGACGCTGAAACTGATCGTGCCCACATTTCGGACATAACGGCAGCACTTCCGGCGTATACACTGCAATATGGTGATGGCATTTCTCGCAGACCAGATTCCCCAGGCCAACCACTTCACCGCTGTGATACACACCATGATGGTTCAGATCCTGAAACACCTCGCGCCACTCCAGCTGCGTTTTATCGGTGATATCCACCAGTTCCTGCCACAGGCTCTCTTTAATCACCCGCATAAATACGCTGTCAGTGACCTCATCCTGGCTCTCCTGGTAGCTGCGTGCGAATTCTTCCAGGTCACGGCGTACCGCGCGGGTGACCTCTTCAACTTCGGTGCGCGTTAACTCACCCGTTTGCGTCACGCGGGCACGAGCCTGCTCCACCAGCGCGTCAATATCGCGCTCGCCGTTACGCAGCCGTTCCGTCAGTGTCGCCACCAGTTCGCGGTAAAATTGAGCAACCTTGTTCATCATTTTGCCTCCCGGGTAAGTAACTATTTCTAATAATAGACCTTATTTCGTCGCCGCTTTGTCAGGTGAAGCACAGACCCGGTAAATTCCTGCAATGTGCATTTGTGCGAAAGGCTGTTTTGACGCGGACGTTTGGGCTATGCTATGCGGATCTGAAATACCACATCCATTGGCTACATTTGTAGCTGTATTGAAAACAGGACCACTGGCTGCCATGCAAGAGCAATACCGCCCGGAAGAGATAGAATCAAAAGTCCAGCAACACTGGGACGAGAAGCGCACCTTTGAAGTAACCGAAGACGAGAGCAAAGAGAAGTATTACTGCCTGTCGATGCTTCCCTATCCTTCTGGTCGACTACACATGGGCCACGTGCGTAACTACACCATTGGTGATGTGATCGCCCGCTACCAGCGTATGCTGGGCAAAAACGTTCTGCAGCCAATCGGCTGGGATGCGTTCGGTCTGCCTGCTGAAGGCGCTGCGGTAAAAAACAACACCGCACCTGCCCCATGGACGTATGACAACATCGCGTACATGAAAAACCAGCTTAAAATGCTGGGCTTTGGCTATGACTGGAGCCGCGAGCTGGCAACCTGCACCCCGGAATACTATCGCTGGGAACAGAAATTCTTCACCGAGCTGTACAAAAAAGGCCTGGTGTATAAGAAGACCTCTGCTGTTAACTGGTGTCCAAATGACCAGACTGTTCTCGCGAACGAACAGGTTATTGATGGCTGCTGCTGGCGTTGTGATACCAAAGTTGAGCGTAAAGAGATCCCACAGTGGTTTATCAAAATCACAGCCTATGCTGACGAACTGCTGAACGATCTGGATACGCTGGATCACTGGCCAGATACCGTTAAAACCATGCAGCGCAACTGGATCGGCCGTTCTGAAGGCGTGGAGATCACCTTCAACGTTGAGAACTACGACCAGACCCTGACCGTCTACACCACCCGTCCAGACACCTTCATGGGCGCGACCTACCTGGCCGTGGCGGCGGGTCACCCTCTGGCGCAGAAAGCGGCGGAGAACAATCCGGAACTGGCCACCTTCATCGACGAATGCCGCAACACCAAAGTGGCCGAAGCCGACATGGCGACGATGGAGAAAAAAGGTGTAGCGACAGGCTTCTATGCTAAGCACCCACTGACAGGCGAAGCGATCCCTGTCTGGGCCGCGAACTTCGTTCTGATGGAATACGGTACAGGTGCAGTCATGGCTGTTCCTGGCCACGATCAGCGCGACTACGAGTTTGCGACCAAATACAGCCTGCCGATTAAAGCCGTTATCCTGGCCGCCGATGGTTCTGAACCAGACCTGTCCGCGCAAGCGCTGACTGAAAAAGGCACCCTGTTTAACTCCGGTGAATTCAGCGGACTGAGCTTCGAAGACGGTTTTAATGCCATTGCAGACAAACTGGCCTCTCTGGGCGTGGGCGAGCGTAAAGTTAACTTCCGTCTGCGCGACTGGGGCGTTTCCCGTCAGCGTTACTGGGGTGCACCAATCCCAATGGTGACGCTGGAAGACGGCACCGTGATGCCAACGCCGGAAGATCAACTGCCGGTGATCCTGCCTGAAGACGTGGTTATGGACGGCATTACCAGCCCGATCAAAGCCGATCCTGAGTGGGCAAAAACCACCGTCAACGGCCAGCCTGCTCTGCGTGAAACCGACACCTTCGACACCTTTATGGAGTCCTCCTGGTACTATGCGCGTTACACCTGCCCGCAGTATAAAGAGGGTATGCTGGACTCTGATGCAGCGAACTACTGGCTGCCGGTAGACATTTACATCGGTGGTATCGAACATGCCATCATGCACCTGCTCTACTTCCGCTTCTTCCACAAACTGATGCGCGATGCCGGCATGGTGAACTCTGACGAACCGGCAAAACAGCTGCTGTGTCAGGGTATGGTACTGGCTGATGCCTTCTACTACGTGGGTGCTAACGGCGAGCGTAACTGGGTTTCTCCGGTTGATGCTATCGTTGAGCGTGACGAGAAAGGCCGCATTGTGAAGGCGAAAGACGCCGAAGGTCATGAACTGGTCTATACCGGCATGAGCAAGATGTCTAAATCCAAAAACAACGGCATCGACCCACAGGTGATGGTTGAACGTTACGGCGCGGATACCGTGCGTCTGTTCATGATGTTTGCTTCTCCGGCGGACATGACCCTGGAGTGGCAGGAATCGGGTGTGGAAGGTGCAAACCGCTTCCTGAAACGCGTCTGGAAACTGGTTTACGAACACACTGCACAGGGTGATGCTCCGGCACTGAACGCCGCTGCACTGACTGAAGATCAGCAGGCGCTGCGTCGTGATGTTCATAAAACGATTGCGAAAGTGACCGATGATATTGGTCGTCGTCAGACCTTTAACACTGCAATTGCAGCTATTATGGAACTGATGAATAAGCTGGCGAAAGCCCCGCAGGACGGCGAGCAGGATCGTGCCTTAATGCGTGAAGCGTTGCTGGCCGTCGTTCGCATGCTGAACCCGTTCACTCCGCACGTTAGCTTCACCCTGTGGCAGGAGCTGAAAGGCGAAGGCGATATCGACAATGCGCCATGGCCACAGGCCGACGAAGCCGCGATGGTGGAAAACACTACGCTGGTTGTCGTTCAGGTAAACGGCAAAGTACGCGGTAAAATTACCGTGGCGGTCGATGCAACCGAAGAACAGGTTCGCGAACGCGCGGGCCAGGAACCTCTGGTCGCAAAATATCTTGAGGGCGTTACCGTACGTAAAGTGATCTACGTACCGGGTAAATTGCTGAATCTGGTCGTTGGCTAAGCGCGGGAGGAAACGTGCGACAACTGGCAACAATACTCTTATCTCTGGCGGTGCTTGTCACCGCTGGCTGTGGCTGGCATCTGCGCAATACTACGGCGGTGCCTGCTCAGATGAAAACGATGATCTTTGATTCCGGGGATCCGAATGGCCCACTCAGCCGGGCAATTCGTAACCAGCTGCGTCTGAACGGTGTTGAAATTGTTGAGAAACAAACGCTTCGCCAGGATGTACCGTCTCTGCGTGTGATAGGAGGCGGTCTGTCGAGAGATACAGCCTCTATCTTCCAGGATGGCCGCACCGCAGAGTATCAGATGGTGTTAACGGTCGATGCGGCAGTTCTGATCCCGGGTAAAGATATTTATCCGATCAGCACGAAAGTGTACCGTTCGTTCTTCGATAACCCGCAGACGGCGCTGGCAAAAGATGCCGAACAGCAGATTATTATCAACGAAATGTACGACAAGGCAGCGGAACAGCTGATCCGTAAACTGCCAAGTGTTGCAGCGTCAACCAAGCAAGGTTCTGACATTGTTGAAAAACCGGTTGCTGGCACGCTTCCCGCTGCTAACTCTCTGGGTAAATGATGATCAGGCTGTATCCTGAACAACTTCGCGCGCAGCTCAATGAAGGGCTGCGCGCGGCGTATTTGCTTCTTGGAAACGATCCGCTATTACTTCAGGAAAGCCTGGATGCCGTGCGCCATGCGGCGGCGGCACAGGGATTTGATGAACATCACACCGTTCAACTGGATAACAACACCGACTGGAACGCCCTCTTCTCGCTTTGCCAGGCGATGAGTCTTTTCGCGTCGCGCCAGACTATCCAGATCCTGCTCCCGGAAAATGGTCCTAACGCGGCCATGAATGAACAACTCGCTACGCTGGTGAGCCTGTTGCACAACGATCTGCTCTTCATCGTGCGCGGCAACAAGCTCACTAAAGCACAGGAAAATGCAGCCTGGTTTACCCAGCTCGCAACTCACGCAGTGCTGGTCACCTGTCAGACGCCTGAGCAAATGCATCTACCCAAATGGGTGGCGGCGAGAGCGAAGCAAAACAACCTTCAACTGGATGACGCCGCGAATCAACTGCTTTGCTACTGCTATGAAGGAAATCTGCTGGCCCTGGCTCAGGCGCTGGACAGACTCTCCCTACTCTGGCCGGATGGTAAACTCACCCTACCGCGTGTCGAACAGGCCGTTAACGATGCCGCGCACTTCACGCCATTCCACTGGGTGGATGCGTTGTTGGCGGCGAAAAGCAAACGCGCCCTGCATATTCTGCAACAACTGCGCCTCGAAGGGAGCGAACCCGTTATTCTGCTACGTACTCTGCAGCGCGAATTACTGCTGCTGATTACGCTAAAGCGTCAGTCTGCCCATACGCCGTTGCGTTCGCTGTTTGATAAACACCGCGTATGGCAAAATCGCCGGGCTATGACGACAGAGGCCATTAACCGCCTGAGTCATGAACAGCTGCGACAGGCTGTTCAGCTGCTGATGCGCGCTGAGCTCACGTTAAAACAAGATTACGGCCAGTCGGTCTGGGCAGAGCTGGAAAGCCTTTCTCTGCTGCTCTGCCACAAGGCGCTCGCAGACGTATTTATTGATGGATAGCATGCATTCTTTACAGGCCCTGTATGGTGGCACCTTCGACCCGGTACATTACGGGCATCTGAAGCCAGTCGAAATTCTGGCGAATCTGATCGGGCTTCAGTGCGTCACCATTATGCCCAATAATGTTCCGCCACACCGTCCCCAGCCTGAGGCGACCAGCGAGCAACGCAAAGAGATGCTGGTCCTGGCCATTGCGGATAAACCGCTTTTCAAACTTGATGAACGGGAGCTACGTCGCGATACTCCCTCCTGGACGTCACAGACGCTGCAGGAGTGGCGGACTGAACAAGGCCCTGACAAGCCGCTGGCCTTCATTATTGGCCAGGATTCACTGCTAAATCTCCCCACATGGCATCAGTATGAAACCATTCTGGAGAACAGCCACCTGCTTGTCTGCCGCCGTCCGGGTTATCCGCTGACGATGCGCGAAGAGCAGTATCAGCAATGGCTGGAAGACCATCTCACCGATAATGTTGAAGATCTCCACAATCAGCCTGCCGGGAAAATTTATCTGGCAGAAACACCGTGGTTCGATATCTCTGCGACCCTCATTCGTGAGCGCCTGCAACAGGGCTTAGCGTGTGACGATCTGCTGCCCGCATCGGTACTGGCGTATATTCACGCACACGGGTTGTATCAGAAAAGTGCAGATGCCTGACCCGGGACCATAAAAAGTGGCTTATTGATTATCCTGCCTTGACAGAGTAAGCCATACTGTTATCCTCCGCTGCCAGACTTTCCCGCCGATCATTGCTTTACAGAAATTGTTTTACAAAAATGGCGATGCAATCTCAGGCGGAGGGTGGGATGATACCCGCCTTCAAAAGCCCGGCCGGAGACATTTGTCCCGACACAGGCGCTAGTTCAGGTATACTGTCTGGCCACGAATTCATAGTTATACAATCTCGTTCACCCCAGGGGGAAAACTTGCAGGGTAAAGCACTCCAGGATTTTGTTATTGACAAAATTGATGACCTGAAAGGTCAGGACATCATCGCTATCGACGTTAAGGGTAAATCCAGTATTACCGACTGCATGATTATCTGCACCGGTACTTCTACGCGTCATGTTGTTTCGATTGCCGATCACGTGGTTCAGGAATCACGTGCAGCAGGGCTGTTGCCGCTTGGTGTTGAAGGTGAAGCGACGGCTGACTGGGTGGTTGTCGACCTCGGCGATGTGATTGTCCATGTCATGCAGGAAGAGAGCCGTCGCCTGTATGAGCTGGAAAAACTCTGGGGTTAATGCGTGAAGTTGCAACTGGTCGCCGTCGGCACCAAAATGCCGGACTGGGTACAAACCGGTTTTACTGAGTATCTGCGTCGTTTCCCAAAAGACATGCCGTTCGAACTGGTGGAGATCCCCGCCGGAAAGCGCGGCAAGAACGCCGATATCAAACGTATTCTTGATAAAGAGGGCGAACTGATGCTGGCTGCCGCAGGCAAAAACCGCATCGTCACCCTCGATATTCCAGGAAAACCCTGGGATACGCCGCAGCTGGCGCACGAACTGGAGCGCTGGAAGCAGGATGGCCGTGACGTCAGTCTGTTGATTGGCGGGCCAGAAGGGTTATCCCCTGCCTGCAAAGCGGCAGCAGAACAAAGTTGGTCTCTCTCCGCGCTGACGCTTCCCCATCCGCTCGTTCGGGTACTGGTGGCAGAAAGCCTGTATCGCGCGTGGAGCATTACGACCAACCACCCCTATCACCGCGAATAGTGACTTGACCAGGGTAGATTAAGCAGCGGATGAAACTACAGAATTCTTTTCGCGACTATACGGCTGAGTCCGCGCTGTTTGTGCGCCGGGCGCTGGTCGCCTTTACGGGGATTTTGCTGCTTACCGGCGTGCTGATCGCCAACCTTTATAATCTGCAAATTGTCCGCTTTACCGATTACCAGACGCGTTCAAACGAAAACCGTATTAAGCTGGTGCCAATCGCCCCCAGCCGCGGCATCATTTACGACCGTAACGGCACACCGCTGGCGTTAAACCGCACCATCTATCAAATAGAGATGATGCCGGAAAAGGTCGATAATGTTCAGGATACGCTGGAAGCGCTGAGAAGCGTTGTCGATCTTAACGATGACGATATCGCCGCTTTCAAAAAAGAACGGGCCCGCTCTCACCGTTTCACCTCCATTCCGGTAAAAACCAATCTGACGGAAGTCCAGGTTGCCCGCTTTGCGGTAAACCAGTACCGTTTCCCCGGCGTGGAAGTGAAGGGTTACAAACGTCGCTACTACCCTTATGGCTCTGCGCTGACGCATGTGATTGGCTACGTTTCCAAAATTAACGATAAAGACGTCGATCGTCTCGATAAAGACGGCAAACTGGCGAACTACGCCGCGACGCACGATATCGGTAAGCTGGGGATTGAACGTTATTACGAAGATGTTCTGCACGGACAGACTGGCTATGAAGAGGTTGAGGTTAACAACCGTGGCCGCGTTATTCGCCAGCTTAAAGAAGTGCCGCCTCAGGCGGGACATGATGTGTATCTGACGCTCGATCTTAAGCTTCAGCAGTATATTGAAACCCTGCTGGCAGGCAGCCGAGCAGCCGTTGTGGTCACCGATCCGCGTACCGGTGGCATTCTGGCAATGGTTTCAATGCCAAGTTATGACCCGAACCTGTTTGTCGATGGCATCTCCAGTAAGGACTATTCCGGTCTGCTGAATGACCCTAATACGCCGCTGGTGAACCGCGCGACACAGGGTGTTTACCCGCCAGCGTCAACGGTTAAACCGTACGTGGCGGTTTCTGCATTGAGTGCCGGTGTTATCAACCGTAATACCAGCCTGTTTGACCCGGGCTGGTGGCAGTTGCCTGGTTCTGAAAAACGCTACCGTGACTGGAAAAAATGGGGCCACGGTCATCTGAACGTCACCAAATCGCTGGAGGAGTCTGCGGATACCTTCTTCTATCAGGTGGCGTATGACATGGGGATTGACCGCCTCTCAGAGTGGATGAGCAAATTCGGTTATGGGCACTACACCGGCGTTGACCTTGCAGAAGAACGTTCCGGTAATATGCCAACGCGTGAATGGAAGCTGAAACGCTTTAAAAAACCATGGTATCAGGGCGATACCATTCCGGTGGGTATCGGACAGGGTTACTGGACAGCAACACCGCTTCAGATGAACAAAGCCATGATGATCCTCATCAATGACGGTGTCGTGAAAGTTCCACACCTGCTACTAAGTACGGTTGAAGACGGTAAAAAAGTGCCCTGGAACCAGCCGCATGAAGCGCCTGTGGGGGATATTCACTCCGGCTTCTGGGAAATCGCTAAAGACGGTATGTACGGCGTAGCAAACCGCCCTAACGGTACCGCGCATAAGTATTTCACTGGTACGCCGTATAAAGTGGCCGCGAAATCAGGTACTGCGCAGGTGTTTGGTCTGAAAGCTAATGAAACCTATAACGCGCACCGCATTGCCGAAAGACTGCGTGACCATAAACTGATGACGGCATTTGCCCCTTATGATAACCCGCAGGTGGCGGTGGCAATGATTCTGGAGAACGGCGGTGCCGGACCAGCAGTCGGGACCATCATGCGCCAGATCCTTGACCACATTATGCTGGGTGATAACAACACCGAACTGCCGGCTGAAAACCCGGCCGCCGCTGCGGCGGAGGACCAATAATCATGACGGATAATCCAAATAAGAAATCGCTGTGGGATAAAATCCACATCGACCCAGCCATGCTGCTGATCCTGCTGGCTCTGCTGGTTTACAGCGCCCTGGTTATCTGGAGCGCCAGTGGCCAGGACATCGGCATGATGGAGCGCAAAATCGGCCAGATCGCGATGGGTCTGGTCATTATGGTGGTCATGGCGCAGATCCCGCCGCGCGTCTATGAAGGCTGGGCGCCGTATCTGTATATATTCTGTATTGTGTTGCTGGTTGCGGTTGACGCCTTCGGCGCTATCTCTAAAGGCGCACAGCGCTGGCTGGATCTGGGTGTGGTTCGCTTCCAGCCTTCTGAAATTGCCAAAATTGCCGTTCCATTGATGGTCGCGCGCTTTATCAACCGTGACGTCTGCCCGCCGTCGCTAAAAAATACCGCCATCGCGCTGGTGCTGATTTTCCTGCCGACACTGCTGGTTGCCGCGCAGCCTGACCTTGGCACCTCAATATTAATCGCCCTCTCCGGCCTGTTTGTTCTCTTCCTGTCGGGCTTAAGCTGGCGTCTGATTGGTATCGCGGTGGTGCTGATTGCGGCTTTCATCCCCATTCTCTGGTTCTTCCTGATGCATGATTACCAGCGCCAGCGCGTAATGATGTTGCTCGATCCAGAAACCGATCCGCTTGGTGCGGGCTATCATATTATTCAGTCCAAGATTGCGATTGGCTCAGGTGGCCTACGCGGTAAAGGCTGGCTACACGGCACCCAGTCTCAGCTGGAATTTTTACCGGAACGCCACACTGACTTTATCTTTGCGGTACTGGCGGAAGAGCTGGGACTGGTTGGCATCTTAATATTGCTGGCGCTCTACGTGCTGCTAATCATGCGCGGATTGTGGATTGCCGCTCGTGCGCAAACCACCTTTGGTCGCGTCATGGCTGGCGGGTTAATGTTGATTTTATTCGTTTATGTCTTCGTAAATATTGGTATGGTGAGTGGTATTCTGCCAGTAGTAGGCGTACCGCTGCCGCTGGTGAGTTACGGAGGCTCGGCACTGATCGTGTTGATGGCCGGGTTTGGTATCGTAATGTCGATCCATACCCACAGAAAAATGTTGTCAAAAAGCGTATAAAAATAAGGGGATCGGAATGCGTAAGCAGTGGCTGGGGATCTGCATCGCGGCAAGTTTACTTGCGGCCTGCACAAGTGATGATGGTCAGCAACAGGCAACCGTCGCGCCACCGCAGCCTGCGGTTTGTAATGGCCCGATCGTTGAAATCAGCGGCGCCGATCCCGTTTATGAACCGCTAAATGCCAGCGCGAATCAGGATTACGAGCGCGACGGCAAAAGCTACAAAATTGTTCAGGATCCTTCTCGTTTCAGTCAGGCAGGCTTTGCCGCCATTTATGATGCTGAACCCGGTAGTAACCTGACTGCATCAGGCGAAGCCTTTGACCCAACGCAGCTTACCGCGGCGCACCCAACGCTGCCGATCCCAAGCTATGCTCGTATAACGAACCTGGCGAATGGGCGAATGATCGTCGTGAAAATTAACGATCGCGGCCCGTACGGTAATGACCGGGTGATCTCTCTGTCCCGCGCATCCGCTGACCGCCTGAACACCTCAAACAATACCAAAGTCCGTATTGATCCGATTATTGTGGCGCAGGATGGTTCGCTGTCCGGCCCAGGCACAGCATGTACCACGGTGGCTAAACAGACTTATGCCCTTCCTGACCGCCCAAATCTTGACGGTGGAATGGGGAGCGCCTCTTCACCGGCAGAGCCTGCTCAGCCAGGTGGGGAGATCCGCGCCATCAGCAATGATACCCTGCAAAGCGATGACTCGACCGGCGCACCGGTAAAGAGTAGCGGCTTCCTTGGCGCACCAACGACCTTAGCCGCAGGCGTGCTGGAAGGCAGTGAACCTACACCAGCACCCGCTCCTGTTACCGCTCCGGCTACCCAGCCAGCTCCTGTAACAGCCCCAGCCGTGACGCAAAGTGCGCCAGTTGCTGCTCCAGCAGCGGCCAGTGGCAGTTATGTGGTTCAGGTAGGCGCAGTGAGCGATCAGGCTCGGGCCAAACAGTATCAGCAGCGTCTGAGCCAGCAGTTTGGCGTACCAGGACGCGTTGAGCAGAATGGCGCGGTCTGGCGTATTCAAATGGGGCCGTTTGCCAGCAAATCGCAGGCAGCGTCCTTGCAGCAGCGTCTGCAGAATGAAGCTCAACTTCAGTCATTTATCGCTGTTGCGAAATAATGAACCGGCGGTATCCGAATTGTCAGTTTGTGTAAAACACATTCACAAACTCATGCTTAAAGTCGGATGCCTGCCTGAATAGCATTTGCTATAGTAGGGCACTTTTTTTAATTCCATCACGGATGTCGTAGTTCTGACCATGAAGACCACTTTTTCCGCTCGTTTTGTGCAGCGCATGGCGCTGACCACGGCCCTTTGCGCTACTGCACTCTCTGCAGCTCACGCCGATGACCTGAATATCAAGACCATGATCCCTGGCGTTCCGCAAATTGATGCTGAATCCTACATCCTGATCGACTACAACTCTGGCAAAGTGCTGGCGGAACAGAACGCCGATGCTCGCCGTGACCCGGCTAGCCTGACCAAAATGATGACCAGCTACGTTATCGGCCAGGCGATGAAAGCGGGTAAATTCAAAGAATCAGATCTGGTCACCATCGGTAACGATGCGTGGGCAACCGGGAATCCTGTTTTCAAAGGTTCCTCGCTGATGTTCCTGAAACCAGGTATGCAGGTTCCTGTTTCTCAGTTGATCCGTGGTATCAACCTGCAGTCGGGTAACGATGCCTGCGTAGCCATGGCCGATTTCGCCGCCGGTAGTCAGGATGCCTTCGTAGGTCTGATGAACAGCTATGTTACCGCGCTGGGTCTGAAAAACAGCCATTTCCAGACCGTGCATGGCCTGGACGCCGATGGCCAGTACAGCTCCGCACGTGATATGGCGCTGATTGGTCAGGCACTGATCCGCGACGTACCTAATGAGTACTCTATCTATAAAGAGAAAGAGTTCACCTTCAACGGTATTCGTCAGACCAACCGTAACGGCTTGCTGTGGGATAACAGCCTGAACGTTGACGGCATCAAAACCGGTCACACCGACAAAGCCGGTTACAACCTGGTGGCCTCTGCGACAGAAGGCCAGATGCGCCTGATCTCCGCCGTGATGGGCGGTCGCACCTTTAAAGGCCGTGAAACAGAAAGCAAAAAACTGCTGACCTGGGGCTTCCGTTTCTTCGAAACCGTAAACCCACTGAAAGCAGGTAAAGAGTTTGCTTCTGAACCTGTCTGGTTCGGCGATAACGACCGTGCCTCCCTCGGCGTTGATAAAGACCTGTACCTGACCATTCCACGCGGTCGAATGAAAGATCTGAAAGCCAGCTATGTACTGAACAGCACCGAACTGCATGCGCCACTGCAGAAAAACCAGGTGGTGGGCACGATCAACTTCCAGCTGGATGGCAAGACTATCGATCAGCGTCCACTGGTTGTCCTACAAGAAATTCCTGAAGGCAATTTCTTCGGCAAAATCATTGATTACATTAAATTGATGTTCCATCACTGGTTTGGTTAAAAATCGAACACTTGAAAGTGTGATTTTGATCCCCATATACTAAGTATCCTGATAACTCCCACCTGACGTGGGAGTTATTCTTTTTGACGTTACGCCGGAGCTGACATGAAAACCAAACTTAACGAACTGCTTGAATTCCCTACCCCGTTTACCTACAAAGTAATGGGTCTGGCGAAACCTGAGCTGGTTGATCAGGTGGTTGAAGTGGTACAGCGCCATGCGCCGGGTGACTACTCTCCGTCAGTAAAACCAAGCAGCAAGGGCAACTACCACTCGGTTTCTATTACCATCACTGCGACTCACATTGAGCAGGTTGAGACGCTGTACGAAGAACTCGGCAATATCGAAATTGTTCGTATGGTGCTGTAGTCCCTTAGAGGTTACCCGCTTTGCCGGGTAACCCCTCTTCCCGCTGTGATATACTCCCTCTCATCTTATGTCCTTCGTCTTCGGAGACGCAGTTTTGTATCAGGATAAAATTCTGGTCCGTCACCTCGGGCTGCAACCTTATGAGCCTGTCTCCCAGGCTATGCATGACTTTACCGATTCACGCGATGACAGCACCCCTGATGAAATCTGGCTGGTCGAACACCTGCCGGTATTTACACAGGGCCAGGCGGGAAAAGCGGAACACTTATTAATGACGGGTGATATCCCGGTTATTCAGAGCGACCGCGGCGGACAGGTAACGTATCACGGGCCGGGGCAGCAGGTGATGTACGTCCTGCTTAATCTGAAGCGCAGAAAACTGGGTGTGCGTGAACTGGTTACCTTACTGGAACACACTGTCGTCAATACGCTGGCGGAATACGGCATTGACGCTCACCCGCGTGCCGATGCACCTGGTGTCTACGTCGGCGAAATGAAGATCTGCTCTCTGGGACTGCGTATTCGAAAAGGTTGTTCATTTCACGGTCTGGCGTTGAATATTAATATGGATCTTACGCCTTTCCAGCGCATAAACCCCTGTGGCTACGCCGGCATGGAAATGACACAAATGTGCCAGTGGGTCGACACGGCTGCGCCAGAAAATATTCGTCCTGTCCTTTTGAAGCACATGTTAGCGCTACTTAACAATCCCCCACACGAATATATCCCTGCTTAATATATTATACAACATGGCTCGATAATTTGACGGGCCAGTGTTTATTTACCGCTTTTACGCTTTACAATAAACCACAGATTCTATATTTTCGAAGCGCCCGAATATTACCGTTACATATTATTTAGCCTCCAGCAAGCGCGATACGCAGGATCTAAGTAACTTGAGTGATAATCACACAACTGTTTGTTTTTGATAGACAAGTAAAACAAAACCAACACTTTACGAATCTCTACAGGCATAATAAATAAATTCAACTATCATTCATAATGTGAATGTATACGGAGTAAAAGCGTGGAGTCTACTAATTTACCAGCTAAACGCCTGAATGAACCTGGTGGCGAAGACAAGCCGCAAATTTTTCGGACTTTACGTAATATTGATCTCAATTTACTGACTATTTTTGAGGCAGTATATGTCCATAAGGGTATCGTTAATGCTGCGAAAATTCTTAATCTCACGCCATCAGCAATAAGTCAGTCAATCCAAAAGCTACGCGCTATATTTCCCGACCCGTTATTTATCCGTAAGGGTCAGGGGGTGACGCCAACGGCTTACGCCACACATCTCCACGAGTACATCAGCCAGGGGCTGGAGTCGATCCTGGGCGCACTGGATTTAACCGGGAGCTACGATAAGCAGAGAACCATCACCATCGGCTGCTCCCCTTCTGTGGGTGTACTGGTGATGCCTGCGATCTTCCAGGCCGTGAAAGAGCAAGTGCCGCAGCTCCTGCTTCGCAATGTGCCTCTCAATGAACCTGATATTCAGCTTGCTCAGTTTCAGACAGACCTGATTATTGATAGCGGCAGCTTTAGCGCCAGAGCACTCGGGCAAAATGTGCTTTATGCAGATAACCTGGTTCTGGTTTGCCGCCAACATCATCCTGCTCTTAGCGAGCCATTGGCCATCGAAAACTTGCGCAACTATGATCATTCATCATTCATGACCGATGGGCAGTCTAATCATGCCCTGCGCCAGCGGATTGATGAAATCTTCCCGGAACGTCAGATAAGTTTCAGCAGTTACAATATGTTTACCACCGCATCCCTGATTGGCAGCAGTGACATGCTCTGTATCATGCCTTCACGCCTGTACAGCCTGCTGCGAAAATGCTGGCCGCTGGAAAGCATTCCCCTCAGTCAACTTAATGCGGAATCTATCGAGATTTCTCTGCATTACAACAAACTGAGTTTGCGCGATCCGGTACTGGAAAACGTCATCCGCATTATCCGTCAGGCCTTCTGACAGATTTAGCCAGCACAAGTCCCTGCCAGAGGCAGGGCAAAAGGCACAAAACAACAACTATTTTACAAATTGGCGACCTGGCAGGCTGCTTTAACGACCGTTTCAATGATATACTTCCTGTCGTTCGTTCAAAAATAGTTGATAAATACAACATTCCCTTGAATTGAAACGCTTTCCTTCGATATTCGCAACTGGAACACGCACGCTATGAGTAAACCCATTGTGATGGAACGCGGTGTTAAATACCGCGATGCCGATAAAATGGCCCTTATCCCGGTTAAAAACGTGGCTACAGAGCGCGAGGCGCTGTTAAGAAAACCGGAATGGATGAAAATCAAACTTCCGGCCGACTCTTCGCGTATCCAGGGGATCAAAGCGGCGATGCGCAAGAATGGCCTTCACTCCGTCTGTGAAGAAGCCTCTTGTCCGAACCTTGCTGAATGTTTCAATCACGGCACCGCGACGTTTATGATTCTGGGTGCCATCTGTACCCGCCGCTGCCCGTTCTGCGATGTTGCTCATGGCCGTCCGGTAGCGCCCGACGCTAACGAGCCTCAAAAACTGGCACAGACCATCGCCGACATGGCGCTGCGTTATGTCGTCATCACATCTGTTGACCGTGACGACCTGCGTGATGGGGGTGCTCAGCACTTTGCTGACTGTATTACTGCCATTCGTGAGAAAAGCCCGAACATCAAAATCGAGACGCTGGTTCCTGACTTCCGCGGCCGTATGGACCGTGCGCTGGACATCCTGACCGCGACGCCGCCAGATGTGTTTAACCACAATCTGGAGAACGTACCACGTATCTACCGCCAGGTACGTCCAGGTGCAGATTATAACTGGTCCCTGAAGCTGCTGGAGCGCTTCAAAGAGGCGCATCCGCATATTCCAACCAAGTCTGGCCTGATGGTTGGCCTGGGTGAAACCAATGATGAAATCATTGAGGTAATGCGCGATCTGCGTCGCCACGGCGTCACTATGCTGACGTTGGGACAATATCTGCAACCAAGCCGCCACCACCTTCCGGTACAGCGCTACGTAAGCCCGGACGAGTTTGATGAGATGAAAGCCGAAGCGATGGCGATGGGCTTTACCCACGCAGCATGCGGCCCATTTGTTCGCTCCTCATACCATGCCGATATGCAGGCGAAAGGCGAAGAAGTTAAATAATTCTGTAATATTCATTTACAGTAATACGAAAAAACCGGCCTCATGAGCCGGTTTTTTTTCGCAAGCCCTCAGGCATTGCTATCACTCTTTGTGAGAAAGCTTGTCTGCCGGGACGTCATCCTCAGCGCTTTTCTTAGCTGCCGCATCATCGTCGTTCATTGCTTTCTTAAAGCCTTTGATGGCAGCCCCCAGGTCACCACCCAGCGTGCGTAACTTCTTGGTACCAAACAGCAGGACGACCAGTGCGGCAACCACCAGCAGTTTGGTAATACTAATCTCACCCATAGATACCTTCTTTACTTAAAACAGGCTGCATTCAGCGCCAAAACCTGATTGTATTAACGGTCATTTGACGCGTGCACACAATAGCAATCTGTAACAAGGTGAATCAAGCATTGTTGAAAAAAACATCACAATAATTGCGGTGGCGCAAACCGACGGTTATGAAGAACAGGTAATTGCTGACGTGCAAGCGCAATCCGTTCTAAATTAATCTCCGCGACCAGCAACACAGGGGTTTCCGCTGCAGCAGCAATCGTCACCCCCAGCGGATCGACCACCCTGCTTTGCCCGATGTTTTTATTACCGCACTCCCCTGCGGCAACGACATAACAAGTGGTATCAAGTGCACGCGCCGCAAGCAATGTTCCCCAATGATGCTCTTTTAACGGCCCTTTCACCCAAGCCGCAGGCAATACCAGAATGTCCGCCCCTTGTAGCGCCAAATTGAGCGCCAGCTCCGGAAAACGTAAATCGTAGCACGTCATCAACCCAACCTTAAACCCGTCAATATCCAGTAGCGGCGGAACACAGTCACCGGGATCAACAAGCCGTGACTCCTGAATGCTGAACGCATCATAGAGATGAAGTTTGGCGTAACGTGCGACAATGGCCCCGCCACGGATAGCCACAAGCGTATTGACTGCTCGACCCGGCGTTGAGGGAACATGGATCGTTAATATCGTCGTCATCGTATTACCCGCGCTCTGAGCGAGCAATTGCTGTAAAAATTCGCCGTCCAGCAACTGCGCGGACTTCACGGATAAATCCGGGTCATTATCATCCCTGGCCAGCAGCGCCTCAGGGAGAACCAGCAACAACGCGCCTTTCTGCCAGGCCTGCTTCATCAGGTTGACGCACGTGAGCGCATTTTTGTGCCAGTCTGGCGTGACCGCAAACTGTCCAACTGCAACATACATATTTGTCCCCTCATCATAAACAGCGTTAAACTCGCTACTCTTACACATCAAATAGCAGGTATTTAGCGTGTTACAACTACTTTTAGCCGTTTTTATTGGTGGGGGAACGGGTAGCGTTGCGCGATGGTTTCTGAGTATGCGGTTTAACCCCCTTCATCAGGCTATACCCATGGGAACACTTGCCGCAAACCTGATTGGTGCTTTCATTATTGGTATGGGGCTGGCCTGGTTTAACCGAATGACACACATCGACCCGATGTGGAAAGTCCTGATTACGACAGGTTTCTGCGGCGGGTTAACCACCTTCTCGACGTTCTCTGCAGAAGTGGTGTTTCTCTTTCAGGAAGGCCGTATCGGCTGGGCGCTGACGAATATCGCGATTAACATGCTCGGCTCCTTTGCGATGACGGGGATCGCATTCTGGCTATTTTCCTCCGCAAGTACGCATTAACTGTCGAACCGTTAATGTTGCCTTAATTTTTCTCTGTCACTCTGGCTCCAGTGCTGAACGAGGGTGACAGAATGAAACAGAGTCTGATGAGCGCAGGAATGGTGTTGTTAAGCGTGCTGATCGTTGCCAGCTTCCTGAAAATGTATCTGCTTGGCTGATTCAAAACGAAAAAAACCCGCTCTGTGAGCGGGTTTTGAAATTCTTGCTGACGCGTCTGAATTACAGAGCGATTACGTTAGCAGCAGAAGGGCCTTTGGCACCGTTAGTGATTTCGAACTCTACACGCTGACCTTCAGCCAGAGTTTTGAAACCATTAGACTGGATTGCAGAGAAGTGTACGAACACGTCTTTGCTGCCATCTTCAGGAGTAATGAAACCGAATCCTTTGGACTCATTAAACCACTTAACGTTACCTTTAATCTTAGACATCAAAATTACCTTTACATTAAAAAACGACACAAATGCTGTGTCGGTTACCAGTACATCAATTGTGAGACCTTTTGTCCAGCGGATCTTTGATAAAAAGTGACTAAAGTCGCGTTAATTTTCACTGACAGATTTTTATCGTTTATGAATCAACGTCTGCGCGTTTTTTCACCACCATGTAACGTTTTGTCAGTTAAAACTGAAAACGCATCCAGGCGAAGTAAACGTTTCCGTTGTTGTAAGTCCCCGGGATGTAGGTCATCTGGAACGTTGCGGGGCCATAGCCAATAGAGGCAAGCGGAAGCAGCACCGGGATCGGGATATAATTCCAGTTGTCACGTGCAGTGACGCCGGCGGTATAACCTAAACCGACGTGGAAGTTCTCGTCCGCTAACGGACGCCAGGTTTTCTCCCAGCCATAACCCCCTATCGGTTCCCATTTATTAAACGAATCTTTAAAGGCCATCAGATAGATGCCATGCCAGTTGCCCTTTTCATCCCAGCGCGACTGACCAAAACCAGCCCCCCACGGGCGCTCGTTGTATTTATCTGTCTTCTCTTTGTCATAAGCAAAACGTGCATGCCACGTTATTGCCGGAACATAGAGATCATAATGTTCAGGCGCGGTCCAGGTCTGAGAAACATTATCCGTGAAGGTAGAGAACCAGCCTTTATCCTTTGCGTTGTCCTCTGCCTGTGCAACGGAGGAGAACGTTAACTGCCCAAAAATAAACAACAAAATAGAGAAAAATGTATTACGTACGATCACAATGCAATTACCATTCTTAGTATTCGAGGCAAAGTCTACCATAAATTAGTTTAATCAACGCTTAACAGCATCAGTATTATTCCTAATTATTCGCACTCCTGAGGGAATATTCTTAAAATAGTCCACCAGCAAGCGCGAATAATCACACTAAGAGTGTGTCATTAGCGAATTTATTCCCTGGTAATACAAACACTCAGCAACTTACAAAAAATTAACATTTCATTATCATTGTAAAGACAAATTGCGGTGTTACTACTGGTCAAGCCCCTCATGATATAAATGTATAAGCCGTGGCAAAAACACTGTCTGACTGCTCTTTAGTCATCTATTTATTGATTTTAATCAGCAAGAACAGGCCATTAATTCGGCACATTTTCATCCTTCTTTTTTTTGATTATTTGTGCTCAAGGGCAGCAGAGATACAGGGGAAATCATGCTTACGTTAATCGAACTCCTTATTGGGGTCGTCGTCATTGTCGGTGTAGCTCGCTACATCATTAAGGGATACTCGGCAACAGGCGTATTATTTGTCGGTGGTTTAACACTGCTGATTATCAGCGCCATAATGGGTCATCAGGTGTTACCGGCCAGCGCAAGCAGCACGGGTTACACTGCTACCGATATTGTTGAATACATTAAAATATTACTCATGAGCCGCGGCGGCGACCTGGGTATGATGATCATGATGCTGTGCGGGTTTGCGGCCTACATGACCCATATCGGCGCCAACGACATGGTCGTTAAGCTTGCCTCTAAACCCCTGCAATATATTAACTCTCCGTATCTGCTGATGGTCGCAGCCTATTTCCTCGCCTGCCTGATGTCACTGGCCGTTTCGTCGGCAACCGGACTTGGCGTCCTGCTAATGGCTACGCTGTTCCCGGTGATGGTGAATGTCGGTATTAGCCGTGGTGCGGCGGCGGCAATTTGCGCGTCTCCGGCAGCTATTATTCTCTCCCCTACCTCTGGCGACGTCGTGCTGGCGGCAAAAGCAGCGGAAATGTCGCTTATCGACTTCGCCTTTAAAACCACGCTACCGATCTCGATAGTTTCAATTGTGGGAATGGGTATCGCGCATTTCTTCTGGCAACGCTATCTCGATAAGAAAGAAAACATCAGCCATGAAATGATGGATGTAAGTGAAATCACCACGACAGCGCCAGCGTTTTACGCCATTCTGCCGTTCACGCCGATTATAGGTGTGCTGATTTTTGACGGTAAATGGGGCCCTCAGCTACATATCATTACCATTCTGGTCATCTGTATGCTGCTGGCCGCAGTGCTGGAATTTGTACGCGGCTTTAATACACAAAAAGTCTTCTCTGGCCTGGAAGTTGCGTATCGCGGTATGGCAGATGCGTTTGCTGGCGTTGTTATGCTGTTGGTTGCCGCGGGTGTCTTTGCCCAGGGGCTGAGCACTATCGGTTTTATTCAGAGCCTGATCTCCATCGCGACCTCATTCGGCTCCGCCAGTATTATCCTGATGCTGGTGCTGGTGGTGCTCACCATGCTGGCGGCCATGACAACGGGTTCCGGTAACGCGCCTTTCTATGCCTTCGTTGAGATGATCCCGAAACTGGCTCACTCTTCCGGGATTAATCCAGCGTATCTTTCCATTCCGATGCTGCAGGCGTCCAACCTGGGTCGTACCATTTCCCCTGTATCCGGCGTCGTCGTCGCCGTTGCCGGGATGGCAAAAATTTCGCCATTCGAAGTGGTAAAACGTACCTCCGTACCGGTTATTGTTGGCCTGATTATCGTGATTATTGCCACGGAGGTGCTGGTTCCCGGTGCCGCTTAAGTTAAATTACTGATATCCAGAAAGCGCCTGCGGGCGCTTTTTGTGCTTTAATAATTTCCAGAAATTAATCATGTTTATTCGATCAGGAAATCACATGTTCAGGAAGGATATCGTAATCCCGTCTGGCGCAATGGCGCTGGCACTTTGTGTCTTCTCCACACAGGCCGATCCGCTAAAGGCAACGCAGTATGGCGATTTCGATCTCTATGTGCTGGCGCTGTCCTGGCAAACCGGGTTTTGTCAGAGCATGGTCGAACGTAACCGCAATGAGCCTGACGAATGCCGACTGCAAAAAGAGCGTGAAAATAAAGCTGATTTTCTGACTGTCCACGGGTTATGGCCTGGTTTGCCGAAATCTATTGCCGCACGTGGCGTGGATGAACGTCGCTGGATGCGCTTCGGCTGCGCCACGCGCCCCATTCCAAATATGCCAGAAGCGAAAGCCAGCCGAAAATGCGCTGCCGCCGAAACCGGACTGTCGCTTTCCGGTGCCGCGAAGCTGAATAGCGTGATGCCCGGCGCAGGTGGTAACTCCTGTCTGGAACGTTACGAATATGCCAAACATGGCGTCTGCTTTGGTTTTGATCCCGATGCCTATTTCGGCACGATGGTGCGAATGAATCAGGAAATAAAAAACAGCGAGGTCGGTAAATTCCTGGCGGATAACTACGGTAAAACCGTTACTCGCAGCGATTTTGACAATGCCGTTGCCAAAAGCTGGAGCAAGGAGAATATCAAAGCGTTCAAGCTGACCTGCAATGGTAATCCGGCTTATCTGACCGAAATGCAGGTTTCGCTGAAGGCTGACACCATTAATAATCCACTTTCTGCGACATCATTTGCACCGCAGCCACATCCTGGTAACTGCGGAACACAATTCGTCATTGATAAGGCGGGTTACTGACTTACTACCGGTCGTACCATATCAAACCGGTTTTCATCACTGATGCCATAGTAAGCCGTCGGCCCACCCGCACGCAGGATGGGCTGCGCTTTCGCCGTCTGGTATATCCCCTCTTCCAGCAGCGTTTCGGCAATGTGAATACCGACCACCTCTCCCAATACCAGCCAGGTGTCTACCGGCGTACCATCGGCCCCGGTCAACTGAATGCACTGCGACAGGCGACACTCAAAGTTCACCGGGCTTTCTGCCACACGTGGCGCGCGCACCAACTGGCTGGTCGCAGGCGTCAACCCGGCAAAGGTAAATTCATCTTTCCCGTGAGGAAGTGTGGCGGAGGTTTCATTCATTGCTTCGGCTAAATCGCGCGTCGCCAGGTTCCAGACGAACTCTTTTGTTTCGGTAATATTACGCACGCTGTCCTTCCAGCCATTGCTGGAAAAACCGATGATCGGCGGGCGATAGTTAAAGCAGTTAAAGAAGCTATACGGTGCGAGGTTCAGTTGACCTGCATGGTCGCAGGATGAGATCCAGCCAATCGGACGTGGGCCAATAATGGCGTTCAGCGGGTCATGCGGCAGGCCGTGTCCCTGAGACGGTTGGTAGAAGTACATCGTTTTCTCTCCCTGGAGGGCAACGCCCGGATTCAGAACTCTCAGCGTAACGTATTCTGCCAGGAATGAAGACTGAATAAATTTCAGCGAAAATTCATATGGACCATGAATGTGACTTTCATCACTTCAAACTTGCACGCTCAGCCAGTATTATCGGGAGAGTTAAACCCTCGCTGCCAGACGGCGAGGGTTTTCTTTTGGATTGGTTTCTGCGTTACACGCAGTATTAACGACATGGAGTAAAAAATGTCCAGACCTACAATTATCATCAATGAACTCGACGCAGAACGTATCGACAGACTGCTGGAAAAAGCAGAATTCGCCTCACTTCCGGTGGCTGACGCCCTGAACGAGGAGCTCGACCGGGCACAGATGTGCACGCCAGAGTCGATGCCGCATGACGTCGTCACCATGAACAGCCAGGTAAAATTCCGCAATCTGACTACCGGTGAAGAGTTGACCCGCACGCTGGTTTACCCTGCACAGATGACAGACAGCAGCACACAGCTTTCCGTTCTGGCACCAGTGGGGGCCGCACTGTTGGGGCTGCGCACAGGGGATACCATCCACTGGGAGTTACCGGGAGGTACCTCTACCCACCTGGAAGTGCTGGCACTGATCTACCAGCCAGAAGCCGCAGGCGATTACCTGCGTTAACCCCTTCTGAACAAGCGCCCACCGCTTTGCACAGAGGATGCAGCCGCATCCTCTTTCCGCAAATTCACCCGAAATGCTTATATCGCGCGAAAAGGCCTTAATCCACGCTTAATCTGTTTTGGTGCCGTGGGGACGGCTATGAGTGAGATACTGGCTATCACACTTATTTTTCTGATTTTTGTGGCGATCATCGTCACGGCAGTGCTCTATCTTGAGCGCTACTGGTAACGCGTTTTTCTCCTGCTTCTCAAACGTAAAATATTCCATGGCTTGAAAAAGTGCCAGACAGCTATCAGAAACCTGAATCATTTTATGCTTGAATGTTTTTAGCGTTTATAAACAAGGAGAAACGGGTATGTATCAGAGAATCATTATGCCGGTTGATGTTTTTGAGATGGAGTTGAGCGACAAAGCGGTACGCCATGCGGAGTTTCTGGCGCAGAAGGACGGTGTTATCCATCTTTTGCACGTATTGCCCGGTTCCGCCAGCCTGAGCCTGCACCGCTTTGCTGCTGATGTGCGTCGCTTCGAAGAACATCTGCAGCACGAAGCTGAAAATCGCCTGCAAACCATGGCCAGCCATTTCAGTATCGATCCTTCACGCATCAAAACCCATGTCAGGTTCGGTAGCGTGCGCGATGCCGTTAACGAACTGGCAAGCGAACTGAAAGCAGACGTGGTGGTCATTGGTTCGCGCAACCCTTCCATCACCACACATCTGCTGGGTTCAAACGCCTCCAGCGTGATCCGTCACACGCATATTCCGGTGATGGTGGTGAGATAAAAAAAGAGGCCACCTTTGGGTGGCCTCTTGATTTTGCAGGTGTAGTCTTACTTTCTTTTGTTATGCGGTTTTGGTGCGGATCAGATAGTCAAACGCGCTCAGCGACGCCTTAGCCCCTTCGCCAGTGGCGATGATGATCTGTTTGTACGGCACAGTCGTACAGTCACCCGCCGCAAACACGCCTTTTACGCTGGTTTCACACTTCGCATCAATGATGATTTCACCCATGCGGTTGCGCTCAATTGCACCTTCCAGCCAGGTGGTGTTCGGCAGCAGACCAATCTGTACGAAGATCCCGGAAAGCTGAACGTTATGCACATCGCCACTCACGCGGTCACGGTATTCCAGTCCGGTCACTTTGCTGCCGTCACCCTTCACTTCCGTGGTCTGCGCATTCAGTACGATGTCGACGTTTTTCAGGCTGCGCACTTTGTCCTGCAGCACCTGATCCGCTTTCATTTCTGGCGCGAACTCAAGCAGAGTCACATGTTCAACAATACCGGCCAGGTCAATAGCCGCTTCCACACCCGAGTTCCCGCCGCCGATCACCGCCACGCGTTTACCTTTGAACAGTGGGCCGTCGCAGTGAGGACAATAGGTCACGCCTTTGGTGCGATACTGATCTTCTCCCGGGACGTTCATATTGCGCCATTTTGCACCGGTGGCAATGATGATGCTGCGTGCCTTCAATACCGCGCCGGAGGCCGTTTCAATCTGGTGTAAACCGCCTTCTATTGCAGACGGCACCAGTTTGCTGGCGCTCTGGCTGTCGATAACGTCAACCTCATAATCGCTAACGTGCGCCTTCAGAGCTCCGGCCAGCTTCTGGCCTTCGGTTTTCGGTACGGAGATGTAGTTTTCGATGTCCACAGTATCCAGTACCTGGCCGCCAAAGCGCTCGCCCATCAGACCGGTACGAATCCCTTTACGGGCAGAGTAAACCGCCGCTGCCGCGCCCGCCGGACCGGAACCGACGATCAGCACGTCGTAAGCATCGCGTTTGTTCAGCTCTTCCGCCGCACGTTTTTCAGCGCCAGTGTCCACTTTGGCAACGATTTCGGTGAGCGTCATGCGGCCCTGGCCAAATTCTTTACCGTTCATGTATACAGCCGGAACCCCCATCACGTTGCGATCGGTAATTTCGTTCTGGAACGTACCACCGTCGATCGCCGTGTGTTTGATGCGTGGGTTCAGAACCGACATCAGGTTCAGCGCCTGCACCACATCCGGGCAGTTGTGGCAGGAGAGTGAATAATAGGTTTCAAACTCAAAATCACCGTCGATATCACGGATCTGTTCCAACAGCGTCTGCGCTTCTTTTGACGGATGACCGCCAGTCCACAGCAGTGCCAGCACCAGCGACGTAAATTCATGCCCCAGCGGAGAACCGGCAAAGCGCGGCCCCTGGTCAGATCCCGGGTTGGTAATCAGGAAAGACGGCTTGCGGACGGCACGCGCATTATCTTCTTTGAAGGTCACTTTCGGTGACAGTTCAGCGATCTCTGTCAGCAGTTCCTTGATCTCTGCCGATTTCGCGCTGTCATCCAGCGTGGCAATCAGCTCAACAGGTTTAGTCAGTTTCTCAAGATAGGCCTTGAGCTGGGTTTTCATGTTAGTGTCGAGCATTCTTCTTCCCTCTCTTAAAACGTCATCATGCAAGCTGCCTTATACAGGCGGCCTGAACGCAACTTGCATCATGGTGCTGGAATGAAATGGGCGCGGATGCGCCCATTGGGTGGACAAGACTTAGATTTTACCGACCAGGTCCAGGGATGGAGCCAGAGTCGCTTCGCCTTCTTTCCATTTTGCCGGGCACACTTCGCCTGGGTGAGACGCTACGTACTGAGCAGCTTTCACTTTACGCAGCAGGTCAGAAGCATCACGGCCGATACCTTCAGCGGTAACTTCGATAGCCTGAATAATGCCCTGCGGGTCAACGACAAAGGTCGCACGATCAGCCAGGCCTTCATCTTCACGCATGTTGTCGAAGTTACGGGTCAGGGCGCCAGTCGGGTCGCCGATCATCGCGTATTTGATTTTCGCGATGGTTTCAGAGCTGCTGTGCCATGCTTTATGAGTGAAGTGAGTGTCGGTGGACACAGAGTAAACGTCTACGCCCAGCTTCTGCAGTTCGTCGTAATGGTCTGCAACGTCACCCAGTTCGGTCGGGCAAACAAAAGTAAAGTCAGCCGGATAGAAGAAGAACACGCTCCAGCGACCTTCGGTATCTTTCTCAGTGACTTCAATGAATTCACCGTTTTTGAACGCCTGGTTTTTGAAAGGTTTAATTTTGGTATTAATCAAAGACATCTGTACTTCCTCCGTGTTTTCGTTGAGAAGTAAGGTAACCAACTTTGCTCATCGGGGCTAATGCGTTTGCGTTATCAAATCAATCAGCGATACCTAACAACACCAACAAGACAATAAGGTGAACCTTTTAAAGGAAACGCCAAAAGTAAAAAGGCCGCCTCAACGGGCGGCCCTGATACCTGAATTCCCCGCGGGTACATTCAGTGCCAGCCGAAACTGGCGTTGCGTTGCGCTCTACAACCCTTTATATCAAGGCAGTAACAGCGGTTTGATTACACCACCCGTACAGGTATTGGGCAATCCATAAGAGCGACATTCCTGTCTATGGCTGCAATAGGTTACGCCTAACATCATTCCGGCGCGTTATACATTTATTTTCGTGATAAAAATATCGTCATTTATAAATGACAGTTGTTATTTAAAACGACCACCTGAACTTCCAAGATAAAATTACCTTAATCACCTTTGAAGTACTATTTCAATAATCTGACGCCGTGATATATTAAGATGCGTTTAAATTAAAATTAAGAGCGTTAGCCACAAGGATTGTAAATGGTTAACTTCAAACTATAGTTATCAGTGATGTGATAACCCTAGCAAACACAGCATTCTCAGGACGAAACATGGCAAACCTCTACGACCTTAAAAAATTCGACCTTAACCTGTTAGTTATTTTTGAGTGCATTTATCAACATCTGAGTATCAGTAAAGCAGCCGAGACGCTCTATATCACGCCGTCCGCGGTAAGCCAATCACTGCAACGTCTGCGAGGTCAACTTAACGACCCGCTGTTTATCCGTTCTGGTAAAGGGATCACCCCGACCACCGTCGGCGTCAATCTGCATCAACATCTGGAGCAAAATCTTAACCAGCTCGAGCAGACCATTAACATGATGCACAGCAGTGGGCTAAAGAAGAGTTTTGTGATCTACTGCCCGCAGGTTTTGAGCACAAAAATCATGCTTGGCCCGATGAGACTGCTCATCGATAAGTATAATTATGAAGTTGAATTGCATGATGTTTTTCTTGCGCCGGATTCAGCAGAAGACCTGCTGGCCTACCGAAAAGCGGACCTGGTTTTTTCGTTTACGCCCTTAAACAGCCGCTCCATCACCTGCAGTCGGTTTTCTCAACTTCCTTTTGTTCTGGTTTGTCGGGAGGATCATCCGCGCATCAGCGAAAACCCGACGTGCGAAGAGATTCTCAATGAAAACTTCACCGCCTACCTGAGCGATGCGAGCAGCGTTAAAGCCTATCAGGAACAGGTCGACCACTTTTTAACGGAAAGAAATATTGTCTTTCGTAGTGACTCTTTTATTTCGCTTCTGACGATGATCAGTTCATCCGACCTCATTGGAATAGCGCCAGTTGCGGCCTTTGAACAATATGGTTCCGCACTGAAATTACGTAAAATCGAAACCGACATCAAATTCCCAGGTATTGATATTTACATGATGTATAATCGCTCTGCGTTAAACAGCTCAGCATTCGCAAGTTTCATTGAGGAAATAACCTTACCATGAGTTTTTTCGTGGCCCCGGTACAAAATTCGGAGCCACAAGCTTTCAAAAACATACACCGTCGTTATATAAATAAACGCATTATTTTTTACATTCATTTATTTTTTTGACTGATACAATCCTTTCTCCAGTCTTGATACTAACGTCTGGTATTTATTACTCAGGATGAGAATAACCATGTCAATTTATAAGTCCCCTCTGAATCAGGATGTTCTCACTGCCGCACGGGAGCGAATAAAATGGACTCTCGAGCATTTACCCAGGACCTGCGTCTCTTTTTCGGGGGGTAAAGACTCCACCGTCATGCTTCATCTTGTTGCCCGGCAGGCACGTCTGATGAAAACCAAAATAGATGTGCTCTTTATCGACTGGGAAGCACAATTTTCCCATACCATCACCCATGTTGAACATATGCGCGAACTGTACAGCGATGTTATTGACCATTTCTGGTGGGTGGCGCTTCCCCTGACAACGCAAAATTCGCTGTCACAATTCCAGCCGGAATGGCAATGCTGGGAACCCGGTACCCGTTGGGTTCGCCAGCCACCAGAAGATGCGATAACCGATCCCAACTATTTTCCTTTCTACCAGCCAGGAATGACGTTTGAGACCTTTGTCCGCTGTTTCTCCGACTGGTACTCATGCAATCGCCCGGCCGCCGTGCTGATTGGTATTCGCGCCGATGAGTCTTACAACCGTTTTCTGGCTATCGCTTCGGCACGTAAGCAGCGGTTTGCAGATGATAAACCCTGGACGAGCGTCGCACCGGGTGGACACGCCTGGTATATCTACCCTCTCTACGACTGGAAAACCGCCGATATCTGGACCTGGTTCGCCGAATCGGGATGTTGTTATAACCCGCTCTATGACCTGATGTTCCAGGCTGGGGTGCCGCCTCGCTATATGCGCATCTGTGAACCCTTTGGCCCGGAGCAACGCCAGGGGTTGTGGCTCTACCATGTTGTTGAGCCTGAACGCTGGGCGGCCATGTGTGAACGGGTGAGCGGCGTGCGCAGCGGAGGGATCTATGCCGGTCACGATAACCATTTTTATGGTCACAGGAAAATCCTCAAACCCGAACACCTTTGCTGGCGCGAATATGCCATGCTGCTCCTCGACAGCATGCCGCAAAATACAGCAGAACATTACCGCAATAAAATCGCCATTTACCTGCACTGGTATCAGAAGAGGGGTATGGCCGATATTCCCGATACGCAGGACGGTGATATCGGCTCCAGAGATATCCCTTCATGGCGCCGTATCTGCAAGGTTTTACTCAATAACGATTACTGGTGCAGGGCGTTGTCATTCAGCCCTAATAAGCCCAAATATTATCAACGCTACAGCGACAGAATGAAGGCTAAACGCAAGGAGTGGGGCATTTTATGCGACAAAGAATAATTACCGAGATGGAAACGTATCTTCAGTCACTTCCCGAAGAGGAGCGAATTAATGCCATAAATGCATTTCGTGAAGCAATACATCGAAACAGCCCTTTTCGCGAGCAACCTATAGACTGTGTCCTCTGGATCAGGCAGGACGCGATTACCGCCAACGATTACAACCCCAATAATGTTGCACCTCCTGAAAAGCGGCTGCTCAGTCAATCGCTGGAACTTGATGGATTCACCCAACCTATCGTGGTAACAGAAAGTGAGCCGCAGCACTACGAAATCGTGGATGGTTTTCATCGGCATGAAATCGGCACCCATCGGGCGGCACTAAAGCATCAGCTCAAGGGATACCTACCCGTCACCTGCCTGCGCCAGGACCGACAGGATAAAAATAACCGTATGGCCGCAACCATTCGTCACAACCGGGCGCGTGGTCGACACCAGATCAATGCCATGTCAGACATCGTCCGTGAACTGGCACAGCTTGGCTGGAATGATGAGAAAATTAGCAAAGAGCTCGGTATGGACAGCGACGAGGTCCTGCGTCTCAAGCAAATCAACGGTCTGCTGGAACTGTTTGCAGACCGTCGTTACTCAGAAGCCTGGACGGTAAAATAATCAGAGTGTGTTCAGGCACTCTGCAGCCGCCAGTAGCGTCGATTCCTGCTTTGCGAAGCAAAGGCGGATAAGTTTATGCGGGAAGGGATCGGCGCAGAAAACCGACAGAGGAATGGCTGCCACACCCACTTCTTTTGTCAACCACTGGCAGAAACTCACATCATCCAGATCCGAAATAGCACTGTAATCTGCCAGCAGGAAGTACGTACCTTCAGACGGTAAAATTTCCAGACGGCTTTTACTCAGCGCATTCACAAACAGATCCCGACGTTCACGATAGAAATCGGGCAGATCGCGATAATGCTCTGGTTCTGCTCGCAGCATATCCGCCAGTGCCAGTTGAGCTGGCGTGTTCACCGCAAACGTCAGGTACTGGTGCACTTTACGTAACTCAGCACTGATGGCTGCCGGGGCCACGCAGTAGCCCACTTTCCAGCCGGTCATATGGTAAGTTTTACCGAATGACGAGACGGCGATCGCCCGCTCGCGAAGCTGCGGATGGGCCAGCACGCTGGCGTGCCCTTCTTCGGCAAAGCAGATGTGCTCGTAGACTTCATCGCTCAGCACGTAAATTTCACGGTCACCAATGGCCTGCCACAGCGCCGCGAAATCAGCTTTCTGCCACACCGTCGCAGACGGGTTATGCGGTGTATTCAGAATCACCAGGCGAGTTTTTTCGCTCAGCAGCCCCTCAAATGCCTGCCAGTCTGGGCGGAAATGCGGTGGCTGGAGCGCAACACGTTTCACCACGCCGCCGGAAAGTTCAACCGCAGGCGCATAGCTGTCGTAGCTCGGGTCAAAGCAGATAACCTCATCGCCCGTACGCACCAGCGCAGTAATAGCCGCATACAGCGCTTCGGTCGCCCCGGCGGTTACCGTAATGTCGCTGGCCGCATCGGGCTTATAGCCATATAACTCGGCCGTCTTGTCCGCAATGGCGTCCCGCAGCGCCTGTACGCCCGTCATCGGCGCATACTGATTCGCCCCCTGTGCAACATGGTACGCCAGACGTTCCTGCAGAAAAGCCGGGCCGTCAAAATCCGGGAACCCTTGCGAAAGATTAATGGCGTTATGTTGCTGCGCCAGCGCACTCATCTGCGTGAAGATGGTGGTGCCAAGATTGGGAAGTTTACTCTGCGGAATCAATGCGTTGTTGCTCATTGTAGTGTGCCTGCTTGTAATACTTATGTTGCTGCCACTATAACACGATGTTAGTCTTTGGCAATCAAGACGCTTAGACGTCTAAACCATATCCATATTCCTGTCCGGGAGGGCAAAAGGAAAATGACAGACAACCTGCAACTCACACACCTGGTCGATGCCTGCCGCTGGATTGGCGCCAAAGGCTGGGCGCCTGCTACCGGCGGTAATATGTCGGTGCGTCAGGATGCGCAGCTTTGCTGGCTCAGTGAGTCCGGCAAAGATAAAGGCAGCCTCACCACAGACGATTTTTTGCAGGTGGAAATTGCCACCAATCGCGCACCGTCGGACCGTAAGCCGTCAGCAGAAACCGGCCTCCATACGCTGATTTACCGCCTGTTCCCGGAGGCCAACGCGGTGCTGCATGTCCACACCGTCAACGCCACGGTGTTATCCCGCCTGGTCAAAGAAGCCGAGCTGAAAATCAGCGGTTTCGAGATGCAAAAATCCCTTATCGGACAGACCTCGCATCTGGATACAGTCGCTATCCCGGTATTTGACAATGACCAGGATATTGACGCCCTCGCCTCACGAATCGCCCATTACGCTCAGGAACGCCCGCTTAATTATGGTTTTCTTCTGCGCGGCCATGGCTTAACCTGCTGGGGACGTGACGTGGCAGAAGCCCGCCGTCATCTGGAAGGGCTAGAATTCTTATTTGAATGCGAAATGCGTTTACGACAACTGGAGAGAGTATGATTCGCGCAATTGTGACGGATATTGAAGGCACCACCAGCGATATCCGTTTTGTCCACGATGTTTTGTTCCCCTACGCGCGTGAACGGCTGGCGGCCTTCGTGACTGCCCAGCAGTACGCCGAGCCGGTCAACTCCATTCTGGACAATCTGCGTGATGAAATCAGCAACCCGCATGCCAGTACCAGCGAGCTTATCGAGGCCCTGTTTGCCTTTATGGATGAAGATCGCAAATCCACTGCGCTGAAGGCCCTGCAGGGCATCATCTGGCACGACGGCTATGTGAACGGTGACTTTACCGGCCATCTCTACCCGGACGTGCTGCCTGCGCTGGAAAAATGGAAAGCGCAAGGCATTGATCTCTATGTTTATTCCTCTGGCTCCGTTGCTGCGCAGAAACTGTTATTTGGCTACAGCGACGAAGGTGATATTACTCATCTGTTCAGCGGTTATTTTGATACCCACATTGGTGCCAAGCGCGACGTGCAGTCTTATCAGAACATTGCGACGCAAACGGGTATTGCCCCGTCGCAGATCCTGTTCCTGTCGGATATTCATCAGGAACTGGACGCCGCTGAACAGGCAGGCTTTCGCACCCTGCAACTGATTCGTGGTGATGATGACGGCGCAAGCCATCACCATCAGGTACACCAGTTCGACGAGATTAATCCGGAGCAGATCCCTTCATGAGCGCATTAACCATTTATTCCGATAAAGACGCCAGTCAACACCAGTGGCACAGCACCAACGCAGACGAGATCGCCCAACAGCTCAACGCCAAAGGCGTGCGGTTTGAACGCTGGGCTGCGGATCGTGATTTAGGCCGCGACCCTGCACCTGAAGCCGTGATCGAGGCGTATCAGCATGCCATCGACAAGCTGGTGGCGGAGAAAGGCTATCAGAGCTGGGACGTGATCAGCCTGCGCGCCGACAACCCGCAGAAAGAGGCGCTGCGCGCGAAGTTCCTGAATGAACATACACACGGCGAAGATGAAGTGCGTTTCTTCGTGGAAGGCGCAGGGCTGTTCTGCCTGCACATTGGCGAGGAGGTGTATCAGGTGCTGTGCGAGAAAAACGACCTGATTTCCGTACCCGCTGGCACGCCCCACTGGTTTGATATGGGTTCAGAGCCGAACTTTACTGCGATCCGTATTTTCGATAACCCGGAGGGATGGATTGCGCAGTTTACTGGTGATGCCATTGCAGATGCGTATCCGAAACTCGCATGACGCAGCAGTTTACTCCCTCTCCCACGGGGAGAGGGCCGGGGTGAGGGCATCAGCGCGCACTATGTGTTGAGCCCCTTCACATACGCCACCAGTTGATCCAGCACAATCCCCCACCCTTCGTGGAAGCCCATCTGCTCGTGCTGTTCACGGATTTCCGCCGTGGGATGGCGGGCAATCGCGGTGTAACGGGTTTTGCCCTCTCCCGCATCTTCCAGCAGCAGGATTGCTGTCATAAAGGGTTTTTCTGCCGGTTTCCAGTCCTCGGTGTAGCCATCGGTGAAGACCAGTTTCCTGCCCGGGTCGATCTCCAGAAAGACACCCTTGTTGTCCATCCGTTGTCCATCTACCTCAAAAACGGTGTTAAACCGTCCGCCCACGCGCAGGTCGAGGTCGCATTCGGTCACTTTATGAGGGACAGGGATAAAGAAATTTTTGATGTGTTCCGGTGTGGTCCAGCAGAGCCACAGCAGGTCGCGTGGTGCATCCACCACGCGTTCCAGTTTTAGGTCTGTGTTGGGATCAAGCTTCACGATTCTGTCCTCTAAGGGGAAACCCTTAAAGGATAGCCAGGCTCAGGCAAATTTCCCCTTTGCCACGTCCTCTGGCATCACTACGCCGGTATCCAGCACCCATCCACTAATAAGCGATGCAGGCGTAACGTCAAACGCCGGGTTATAAACCCGTGCGTTTTCCGGTGCCCACTGCACCGCGCCAAAACTTCCCGCCACGCCCGTCACTTCGCTGGCGGCTCGCTGTTCTATTGGGATAGCTTCGCCGTTTGGGCAATCCGGGTCGAGCGTGGTTTGCGGAGCGGCCACGTAGAACGGAATGCCGTGGAATTTCGCCAGCACCGCCAGCGAGTAAGTGCCGATTTTGTTCGCCACGTCACCGTTAGCGGCAATGCGGTCTGCACCTACCCATACGGCGTCTACCAGACCTTTTGCCATCAGGCTCGCGGCCATGGAATCGGTAATCAGCTGATACGGTACCCCCAGCTCACCCAGCTCCCATGCGGTCAACCTTCCGCCTTGCAACAGCGGGCGAGTTTCATCCACCCAGACGTTGCTGATCTTACCTTCCTGATGAGCACGGGCAATCACCCCAAGCGCCGTACCAACGCCTGCCGTCGCCAGCCCGCCGGTGTTGCAGTGGGTCAGCAGGCGGCTGCCGGGTTTTACCAACGCACTACCGGCTTTCGCAATGGCCTCGCAAAGCTGTTTATCTTCGTCGATCAGACGCAGCGCTTCCGCCACCAGCGCCGAAACAAAATCTTCCTGCCATAGCGCCAGCTTCATGCGGTCGAGGTTGTTCATCAGGTTGACTGCAGTCGGGCGGGAGGCGCGCAGTGTCTCCAGTGCCAGTGCCAGTTCGTCTCGACTTTTGCCGTTTTCCGCCAGCAGCGCCAGCAGCAGGCTTGCAGAGAGACCAATCAGCGGCGCGCCGCGCACCCGCAGGGCGTGAATATGCCCCACCAGCAACTCTACCGTAGAGGCGTCCAGCCAGCGTTTCTCCTGCGGAAGCGCCTGCTGATCGAGAATAAATAGCTGATTTTCCGCCACCCGCAGGCTGGTCGTCTGTAATGTCTGCATGTCGTTAATTCTCTGTTGCGTTGATGTAGCACATTGTGTCAGGATGAAATCCAGAAGTGTAGACGTCTACATGTCTTTATTAGCAAACCCGTGAGGAGCAGCAATGTCGCAATACCGTACCTTTACCGCCCAGGACGCCGTGGAGTATGCAAAGCAGTTTGGCGGCCTTGACGATCCCTCCTCACTGGTCGAAGCGCAGGAAGTGGGCGACGGCAACCTCAATCTGGTGTTCAAAATTTTCGATACCCAGGGCGAGAGCCGCATCATCGTGAAACAGGCCCTGCCTTACGTCCGCTGTGTTGGCGAGTCCTGGCCGCTGACGCTGGATCGCGCCCGTCTTGAAGCGCAAACCCTCGTCGAGCATTACCAGCATAGCCCGCAGCACACCGTGAAAATCCACCACTTCGACCCGGCACTGGCGGTGATGGTGATGGAAGATCTCTCCAGCCATAACATCTGGCGCGGCGAGTTGATTAATAACCGCTACTACCCGCAGGCCGCGCGCCAACTGGGGGAATATCTCGCGCACACGCTGTTCCACACCAGCGATTTCTATCTGCACCCGCACGATAAAAAAGCACAGGTGGCGAAGTTCATTAACCCGGAGATGTGCGAAATCACTGAAGATCTGTTCTTCAACGATCCGTACCAGATCCACGAGCGCAACAACTACCCTGCCGAGCTGGAAAACGACGCTGCTGCTCTGCGTGAAGATGCTCAGCTAAAAATCGCGGTGGCCTCACTCAAGCACCGTTTCTTCTCCCACGCTGAAGCGCTGCTGCACGGCGATATTCACAGCGGCTCGATTTTCGTGGCAGACGGTAGCCTGAAGGCCATCGATGCCGAGTTCGGTTACTTCGGTCCGATTGGCTTTGATGTCGGCACCGCCATCGGCAACCTGCTGCTGAACTTCTGCGGCCTGCCTGGGCATCTGGGTATTCGCGATGCCGCTGCCGCCCGCGAGCAGCGTCTGACGGATATTCAGGAGCTGTGGTCGACCTTCGCTGAACGCTTCCAGGCGCTGGCAAACGAGAAAGCCCGCGACACCGCGCTCAGCACACCGGGCTACGCCTCCGCGTTCCTGAAAAAGGTCTGGCATGACGCCATCGGGTTCTGCGGCACCGAGCTGATTCGCCGCAGCGTCGGGCTTTCCCACGTGGCGGATATCGACACCATTCAGGACGACGCCATGCGCCACGAATGCCTGCGCCACGCCATTACGCTCGGCAGAGCGTTGATTGTGCTTGCCGAGCGCATCGACAATGCGGAAGAGCTGGTGGCAAGGGTGCGTCAGTACAGCTAAGTTACTCCCTCTCCCCGTGGGAGAGGGGCAAAACCTACCCCAGATACTCAATCACCGACAACCCGCCGTTGTAATCCGTGCTGTAGATAATTCCCTGCGCGTCCACAAACACATCGCAGGACTGGATCACCTGCGGGCGATTCGGCCGCGTATCCATCATCCTCTCCGGTGCCGCTGGCACCAGAGCCCCGGTTTCCACCGGACGGTACGGATTGGAAATATCATACGCGCGCACGCCCGCATTCTGGTACGTGGCAAAAATCAGCGTTGAACTGACAAAGCTCCCCGGTCGGTTTTCATGCAGATTATGCGGGCCGAAGTGCGCCCCTTTCGCCACGTAATCAATCTCATCCGGCTGCGGGAAGGTCGAAATACTCACTGGGTTCGCTGGCTCGCGAATATCAAACAACCAGATCAGCTTCTCACCATCTTCCTGGTTATCCAACACCGCTTCGTCGAGCACCACCAGCAGATCGCGGTCCGGCAACGGCAGCGCAGTGTGGGTGCCGCCACCAAACGGCGGGCTCCAGTTACGGTGGCTAATCAGCTTCGGCTGGGTTCGGTCTTTCACGTCCAGCAACGTCAGCCCGCCATCACGCCAGCTGCCGTAAGCCGTGTCCCCGGCGATAATCGCGTGGTGCAGCGCGTAGCGTTTACCTTCCGGCCACTCAGGCTGTTCGCCTTCGGCCTGGTTCATCCCCGGCAGCCACCAGCGCCCCGCCACCTCGGGCTTGCGTGGTTCGGCCAGATCGATGGTCAGGAAGATGTAATCGGTAAAACCGTCGATCAGCGCCGAGACGTAAGCCCAGCGCCCGCCGACGTACCAGATGCGATGAATACCGATACCGTTCAGTGACAGAAAACCGATTTCGCGCGGCGTGTCCGGCGTGGAGATATCAAATACCCGCAGCCCGGCGCTCCAGCCTTTATCCCGAACATCGCTGACGGTCTCCCCCACCTGACGGGTGTAGTAGACCTTCTCGTCGGCGAAACGGGCATCGGCAAACAGATCGCGGGCGTTAATCACCAGCAGCAGGTCGTCATGTGCCTGCAAATGAACGTTCCAGGTGCCCGGCGGCGCAGGCACGTAGCCTGCGGCTTTTGGATTTTTCGGGTCGCGCACATCCACAATCGAAAACCCTTGCGACACCATATGGCCAATATAGGCAAAACCACGATGCACCATCAGCTGCACGCCGTCCGGGCGACCGCCCTGGTCGCTATGGCCAATCAGCCGCATATTGCGGCTGTACTCTGGAGGCGGTAATTGGGTCACTTCTGGCTCCTTTTTGCCGGGTGGCGGCTGCGCCTTACCCGGCCTACAAATCCGTAGGCCCGGTAAGCGCAGCGCCACCGGGCAGGGGTTTATTTACTTTTCGCTTCCAGCGTCGCAAACCACGGCGCGATAAAGTCTTCGGTCTGGCCCCAGCCCGGAATAATTTTGCCCAGAGACGCCACGTTCACTGCACCCGGCTGGGCGGTCAACAGCGCCTGCGGGATCGCCGCTGCTTTGAAATCGTACGTCGCAGGCGTGGTTTCACCGGCAATCTTGTTCGCCACCAGACGCACGTTGGTGGCGCCAATCAGCTTTGGATCGACTGCCACGCTCACTTTCCACGGACTGCCCGGCTCACGCATCAGCTGGAGATCCTGGTTAGAAATGTCGATGCTGTAGAGTTTGATTTCGGTGCGGCCATTCTCTTTCAGGGCCTTATATGCGCCCTGGCTGAACGCATCCCAGGTTCCCCAGATGGCGTCGATTTTGCCTTTCGGGTATTTCGCCAGAATCGCACCCACTTTGTTGGCCGTGTCGCCCTGCACGTCAGAAGACACTGCGCCGATGGACTCCAGCTCTTTGATATCCGGGTACTGCTTTTGCAGTTCTTTATACGCGGCCTGACGGCGCTCCATCGGCGGGAAGCCGGCAACCCACAGCTTGACGATGTTGGCCTTGCCGTTGAAATCTTTCGCCAGCTGGCCGAAGGAGAGATTGGTCAGGGAGGCATCATCCTGCTGGGTGACGGTCACGCCCGGGATCTCGCCATTAACGGCGGTATCAAACACCGAAACCTTAATCCCGGCATCCACCGCTTTCTTCACCAGCGCAGTCGCGTACGGATCGCGGCCCTGAGAAAGAATAATCCCGTCATATTTCTGGCTGATGGCCTGGTTCACGAAGTCCTGGAATTTGGCGTCATCACCGTTACTTAAAAAGGTGCTGACCTTAAAGCCAAGCTTTTTCCCTTCCTGAATGGCACCGGCGACAAACTGGGTAGTGTTGTCGTCTGAGCCGAGGTTGCGGATCACGGCAATGCGGATCGGGCCTTCGTGGTTCGCAATGGCTGCCGGAACCGGCGTCGGCGTCGCCGCATAGCCAGGCAGTGCAGTCAATAAACCCAATGCCACCAAAGAGAGTGCGATTTTTTTCATTCTGTTATCCCGTTGTGTTGTTATAAATCGTTAGCGTTTTTGTATGTAGGTAATCGCCAGCGCCACGGCGAGCACCAGCCCTTTTATAATGTCCATGGCGTAATACGGTACCGACAGCATCACCAGGCCGTTCGACAGCACGCCGAGGATCACCGCCCCAACCAGCGTCCCGAGCGCGTTCGGTTTGCCGGAGCCTGCCAGCGAGAATCCAATCCACGCGGCCGCCACCGCATCCATCAGATAGCCGCCGCCCGCATTTACCTGCGACGAGCCAATGCGTGACGCCAGCAAAATGCCGCCGAGTCCAGCCAGCAAAGAGGCAATCACGTAGGCCGCCACCTTGTAGCGCGTGGTGCGAATACCAGAGAGACGCGCCGCTTCAGGGTTACCCCCAATGGCATACATGCGTCGACCGTGGGTGGTCAGCGAAAGGCCAAGCTGGGCCACAATGGTCACCACCAGCATAATGATCACGATGGTTGGCACCTGCCCCAGCAGGCTGAACGACGCCGGAATGGTTCCTTCCGCCATGTCGCCGCTCGGCAGCACCATATTTTCAGTGATCGACCCGCCATAGCTGTAGGTCATCGCTACCCCCTGAATCACAAACAGGCTGGCAAGCGTAGCCAGCATGTCCGGAATTCGCAGGATGACGATCAGAAAGGCATTGAACAGCCCCACCAGCGTACAGAGCGCAAGGGTGATCAGAATCGACTCGGTGGTGCCGAAGCCGTGCCAGACGAAAAGCGAAATCACCAGTGCGTTCGCCAGCGACGCAGTTGACCCAACGGAGAGATCAAACCCGCCGATGGTCAGCGAAATCGACACGCCAATGGCAATCACCGTCACGATGGCAATCGAGCGCAGAATGTTGATGATGTTGTTCGGATCGAGGAAGCTGTCCGACGCCAGGCCAAAGACGGCCACCAGCGCGACAACGGTCAACAGCATGCCCCACTTGTAGAGAAAATCGAAAATCTGCTGACGGCCAGACGCCGCCGCGTTAACTGAAAGGGCCTTGCTCACGACGCCGTTCCTCCGGTTGAATAATAAAGTAGTGTCTCTTCGCGGGCCTCGGCCCCGGTGATTTCTGCCACGATGCGTCCGTCCCACAGCACGCAGATGCGGTCACACAAGCCCACCAGCTCGGCAAATTCACCGGAGGCATAAATGACTCCTTTGCCCTCGCGGGCCAGGCCGTCAATGAGCTGGAACAGATCGGTTTTGGCTTTCACATCCACGCCTTTGGTCGGCTCGTCGAATATCAGCACGCTGGCGTCATTGCGCAGCCACTTGCCGATGGCGACCTTCTGCTGGTTCCCACCGGACAAGCGGCGCAACATCTGCCCCGGCCCGCGCGCTCGTACACCTACGCGGGCAATCACCTCTTCCGCCCAGCGCCACGCCTGGCGATGGCCAAACAGGCTCCAGCGCGAAAAAGAGTTATCCGCCGTCACCGACAGATTCATGCTTACCGGCTCATCAATAAAGATGCCCTCTTTGCGTCGTTCTTCCGGCACCAGCGCCAGACCGCGCAGTACCGAATCTGCCGGGTCTCGCGGCTGCCAGGATTCATGATTCAGCTCACCGCGCGCCACGCGGCTTTTGCTGGCGCCAAACAGCGCCTTGCAGAGTTCGGTCTTGCCTGCGCCCGCCAGCCCGGCAATGCCGAGAATTTCGCCTTTACGCAGGTGCAGGGAGATATCTTTCAACAGCGCTTCATCGTGCAACCCCTCAACCCGCAGCAGCGTTTCTTCACTGTGTGGAGGCCGCGCAGGCGGGTAGATATCGCTCAGCACGTGACCGAGCATTTTCTCGACGATCGCTTCGCCGCTGAGCTCCGCCATCGGACCTGACTCAATCAGCTTGCCGTCCCGCAGCACCGTTAAGGTGTCGCAGATAGCTTTCAGTTCATGAATGCGATGGGAGATAAACACCACGCCGATGCCCTGCTGCTGCAGGCGTTTCACCACCGTGAACAGACGCTCGCTTTCATGGGTATCCAGCGGGGCGGTTGGCTCGTCGAGGATCAAAAAACGGCAGTGGTGCGACAGCGCGCGCGCCAGCAAAATTTGCTGTTTTTCGGCAAGGGTGCAGCTGTCGATAGAGCGGCGCACATCCAGCACCACATCCAGCTGCGCCAGCGCCTGTTTTGCCTGCTGGCGGATATCCCGCCAGTTGTAGCGGTGTCCCGGCTGCGCAAGCTGGTCGAGCATGATGTTCTCGGCAATACTTAATCCCGGGATCAGCGCCACGTCCACTTCCTGCTGCACCAGGTGAATGCCCAGCCGTTTGGCGTCAAGCGGCTCGCGGATTGTCACCGGCTGGTTGTTTATGCAGATCTCGCCTTCATAATGATCGTGCGTCCCACACAACACCGCCATCAGCGTCGATTTTCCTGCACCATTAGCACCGGTCAGCGCGTGTACGGTTCCGCCGATCAGCGTGAAATCCACGCGCGACAGCGCCTGAAAGCCAGAAAAGGCCAGGCTGATACCGCGCATCTCAAGGCGACTGGAAACCATCCGCGTTAAATCCTTCATTAATATTTTGATTTATTGAATTTTTCACAGCTCCGGTTGACTGACAACGACGGAAAAGGCATAAGATAAAGCAAAATATTATTAGCCATCTGGATGTCCAGACATAACATCAGGTTAGCGCTTCCTAAAATTAAGGACAACACCATGAGCAATACCGATATCCGCGTCGTTCCAGGCCCGGCGAACTACTTCTCACACCCCGGCAGCCTTGCGCATCTGAATGATTTCTTTACCCCAGAGCAGCTTTCCCGCGCGGTGTGGATTTACGGCGAACGCGCCATTGAGGGAGCCCGTCCTTTCCTGCCAGAGAGTTTTAACGCCGCGGGCGCAAAACATCTGTTGTTTAAGGGCCACTGTAGCGAGCGGGATGTTACCCATCTGGTGAATGAATCAGGCGATGACCGCAGCGTAGTGATTGGCGTTGGCGGCGGGGCGTTGCTCGATACCGCCAAAGCCGTGGCGCGCCGTCTGGGCGTGCCAGTGGTTGCCATTCCAACCATCGCGGCCACCTGTGCCGCATGGACGCCGCTTTCCGTCTGGTATAACGATGCGGGTCAGGCACTGCAGTTCGAAATCTTCGATGACGCCAATTTCCTGGTGCTGGTGGAGCCGAAAATCATCCTGAATGCCCCGGCGGAATACCTGCTGGCGGGCATCGGCGATACGCTGGCGAAATGGTATGAAGCGGTCGTGCTGGCACCACAGCCTGAAAACCTGCCGCTGACCGTGCGTCTTGGGATCAACGGCGCACTGGCTATTCGTGACGTACTGCTGGAACGCAGCGAAGAGGCGCTGGCTGACCAGCAGCGCGGCGAAGAAACGCAGGCGTTCCGGGACGTAGTGGACGCGATTATCGCCGGTGGTGGGATGGTCGGCGGTCTGGGCGAACGCTATACCCGTGTAGCGGCTGCGCATGCCGTACATAACGGGTTAACCGTGTTACCGCAAACCGAAAAATATCTGCATGGCACCAAAGTGGCGTACGGCATTCTGGTGCAAAGTGCCCTTCTCGGTCAGGACGATGTGCTGGCGCAACTGGTGGCGGCGTACCAGCGCTTTAATTTACCGACGACACTGCGTGAGCTGGAAGTGGATATCCACAACCGTGAAGAGCTGGACAAGGTGATTGCTCATACCCTGCGTCCGGTGGAGTCGATTCACTATTTGCCGGTTACGCTCACGCCTGAAGTTCTGCGCACTGCGTTTGAGAAGGTGGAATCCTTCAGCCGTTAATCTCCCGAACCGTCTATACCTAATGATGATTCTCACCACTTTCGCAACGAGGTCATCATGCAGATCGATTTAACAGGTAAGAGGGCGCTGGTTACCGGCGCCAGCCGTGGATTGGGTCGTGCGATTGCGCTGTCACTGGCACGCGCCGGTGCCGATGTAGTTATTACGTATGAAAAATCCTATGATAAAGCCCATGCCGTCGCCAGTGAGATACAAGCGCTTGGGCGGCGCTGTGAGGCGGTTCAGGCCGACAGCGCCAGCGCCGAGGCCATTCAGGAGGCCGTGGCTCACGCGGCGCGTACCCTCGGAGGCCTGGATATCCTTGTGAACAACGCCGGGATTGCGCGCGGTGGCCCGCTGGAAGCCCTGACGATTGCGGATATTGACGCGATGATTAACGTCAATATTCGTGGCGTGGTGCTCACGACTCAGGAAGCGCTGGTGCATATGTCCGACGGCGGGCGCATTATCAATATCGGCAGTTGTCTCGCTAACCGGGTGGCGATGCCCGGTATCGCCGTTTACGCCATGACCAAATCCGCCCTCAACTCTTTCACCCGAGGACTGGCCCGCGATCTGGGACCACGAGGGATTACCGTTAATCTTGTCCATCCAGGCCCGACAAACAGCGATATGAACCCCGAGGACGGTGAACAGGCTGAAGCCCAGCGCCAGATGATTGCCATTGGTCATTACGGTCAACCTGAGGACATTGCCGCCGCCGTGACCTTCCTGGCGAGCCCGGCAGCCGGACAGATCTCCGGCACAGGGCTGGATGTTGACGGCGGTTTGAACGCCTGATCGCACACATGATGCAAGCCTCTGTCGTCCGGCAGAGGCCTTTTCGAGCAGCTTCGACGATTCGCGTTTTGCCGCTTTCTCCCGTTATTTCTCCGCTCTACAGTACCCCATAAGAAATTCGGAATTTATCTAATAGTCTTATTATTTCCTTATATTTTGTGTGGGAGTACAGTGGAGGTACGGATGAAAATTGTCTGGTCAAAGAGTGCAGAGAAGCAATTTTCTAAAATCGATACGCGATATCAGAACCGCATTAAATTCAGGCTGGAGAAGATGGATGATAAAACATTACCTGTCGCGGATATCAAAAAATTATCTTCTCCCGAAAACCACTACAGGTTGCGATTCGGTGATTACAGGGTCATTTACACCTTCGGGGATCCGCCGGGTGATATCTGCTACGTAGTCGCGGTAAAACGCCGGACAACCACCACCTACCTTCATGAGGAGCATACGGAATATGACTGTTCAGTTCATAAAGGATGAAGAAGGAAAAAAACAGTATGTTGTCATTCCTTATAGTGAATATTTTCGCATGCGCTTAGCCACACTTGAGTATGACGACGAGGATGAAAACGACTGGGAAGACATCCCCTATGAATCAGATATCTACGATAACGTAGGTTTACCGGGAGAAGTGTGCGACGTCATGCATAACGAGAACGTCAGCCTGCAGGCCGCGTGGCGTATCCTGCGCGGGTTATCCCAGCAAGAGGTGGCGGAAAAACTCGGCATCACCCAGTCCGCCGTGTCACAGCTGGAAGCCCTGGACTCCCGTCCGCAAAAACGCACTCGCGAAAAACTCGCGGCAATTTATGGCTGCAAGCAGGAGCAAATCAGCCTCTATTTACCGAAAGAGGGTTAACAGCACTTCGCGCCGCCCTTGCCGCCGTAGCGGGCATCCTGGCGATCGCGGAAAAATTCTTCGTAGGTCATCGGCGTCTGGTCGGGATGGGTGACGCGCATATGCTCGACGTAGTTGTCGTAGTCCGGCACGCCAATCATCATTTTGGCGGCTTGTCCCAGGTACTTACCTGCTTTGGAAAGGGTGTCGAACATAATTCAGATCTCACAGGAAAAGTAGGCCGGGTAAGGCGAAACCGCCACCCGGCACACAGGTTAATGCGCCCCTTTCGCCTGGGTAACAATCTCTTCCAGGTTTTCAGGCATTGGCTCATACGGCGTCTCTTTCGCCGTCGGCTTGTCTTCTTTCAGCGCTGCCAGCGCGGTTTTGAGAGAATACAACGCCAGCACCACGACCACCACCATAAAGAAGATGGTCAACCCGGCATCCAGACGGTTGTTAAACACCAGTTGCGACAGCTGAGACTCCGTATACTGCGCCGGGATCTTACCGCTGTCGATCATCGCCTGGAACTTGTTGGCAATGGCCAGGAAGCCCACTTTGTTATCCGGGCTGAAGGCTTTCTGCCAGCCCGCCGTCAGGGTACAAATCAGCAGCCACGCCGTTGGCAGCAACGCCACCCACGCGTAACGCTGGCGCTTCATCTTGAACAGTACCACCGCGCAGAGCATCAGCGCCATGCCTGCCAGCATCTGGTTGGCGATACCGAACAGCGGCCACAGGGTGTTAATCCCGCCCAGCGGATCCACCACGCCCTGATGCAGGAAATAGCCCCACGCCAGCACGCACAGCGCCGTTGCCAGCAGGTTGGCCGGTAACGAATCAGTCCGTTTCAGGTTCGGGGAGATAACGCCCAGCAGGTCCTGCAACATAAAGCGTGCTGCACGGGTACCGGCATCTACTGCGGTAAGAATAAACAGCGCTTCAAACAGAATGGCGAAATGATACCAGAACGACACGTCCATCAACCCGCCCAGTGCGCCGTGCAGAATGTAGGCCATACCCACTGCCAGCGTTGGTGCACCGCCCGCACGCGAAATAATCGACTGTTCGCCGACTTCATTAGCAATACTGGTCAGTGTATCCGGCGTAATGGCAAAGCCCCAGCCGCTCACCACCTGAGCCGCAGAGGCGACCACGTCAACGGTTCCGGCTGGTGCCAGTACCGCCATTGGGCTGTTCATCGCAAAGTACACGCCTGGATCGATAATACAGGCAGACACCAGCGCCATGATCGCCACGAAGGATTCCATCAGCATCCCGCCGTACCCAATCAGGCAGGCCTGATTTTCATTGGCAAGCATTTTCGGCGTGGTCCCGGAGGCAATCAGGGCGTGGAAGCCAGACACCGCACCACAGGCGATGGTAATAAACAGAAACGGGAACAGATTGCCGGTCCAGACCGGACCAGTACCGTCAATAAATTTGGTCAGCGCAGGCATGGTCAGCGTCGGGCGCATAATCAGAATGCCGATAGCCAGCCCAACGATGGTGCCAATTTTCAGGAATGTAGAGAGGTAATCACGTGGGGCCAGCAGCAGCCACACCGGCAGCACCGCCGCCACAAAGCCGTAACCCACCAGCATCCAGGTGAGCTGTACGCCGGTAAAATCAAAGAACGGTGCCCAGGTTGGGCTTTCCGCCACCCAGCCGCCGGAAATAATTGCGAACACCAGCAGCACCAGACCAATCACCGACACTTCACCAATACGTCCCGGACGCAGGTAACGAATGTAGATCCCCATGAAAATGGCCAGTGGAATGGTGAAGGCGACGGTGTACGTCCCCCACGGGCTGTGGGTTAACGCTTTCACCACGATCATCGCCAGCACCGCCAGAATGATCACCATGATCATAAAGGTCGCCACCAGCGCAATCACCCCAGCGGTTGCACCCATCTCCTCTTTCACCAGTTCACCCAGTGAACGCCCGTCGCGACGGGTGGAAACAAACAGCACCATAAAGTCCTGCACCGCCCCTGCCAGCACCACGCCAGCGAGGATCCAGATCATCCCCGGCAGATAGCCCATCTGTGCCGCCAGCACCGGTCCCACCAGCGGGCCCGCCCCGGCAATCGCCGCAAAATGGTGTCCGAACAGCACTTTTTTGTCGGTCGGCACATAGTCCAGCCCGTCGTTATGGCGGACGGCAGGCGTCATGCGCGTAGCGTCAACGCCTAAGACGTTCTTAGCGATATAGCGGCCATAAAAACGATACGCGATCAGATAAATGCAGACGGAGGCGACGACTATCCAGAGCGCATTGATCTGTTCCCCCCGATTGAGGGCGATATAGCCCAGGGCAAAAGCTCCCACAACGGAGAGCCCTGCCCATATAAGGTATTTCCCTGAGTTGTTCATAGTTGTTGTCCGTTGTTGTGAAACAGTGAGATGTTACATTTTGTTTCTAGAACAACGGCAAAAATTTAACAACTTTGAAACGCAATTATGTGTGGTCAAACCAGACATTTACATCACAGTGTTAAGCCGATCACTATCAGTTGAATGGCTTAGCCCAATACCATCGTACTCAACCGGCAGGTACAACAGCGCCTTCCCTGCTCGTCGAACACTACAATCTCCCAGCTCTGGCTGGAGCGCCCCAGATGCAGCGGCTGACACACGCCACGCACCTTACCCTGAGACACCGCGCGATGATGCGTGGCATTCAACTCGGTTCCCACCACGTTCTGCCCGTCGCGGGTCATCAGAAAACCGGCCATTGAGCCCAGCGTTTCGGCCAGCGCCGCTGAGGCACCGCCGTGAAGCAGGCCAAATGGCTGATGCGTGCGCACATCCACCGGCATTTCGGCTTCCAGCGTGTCGTCACCGAGGCGGGTATAAACGATCCCCAGATGCGCCACCAGGGTGTTCAGACTGGTGGCATTCAATGCCTCAAGCGATAAATGACGTTTCCAGATCATTACGCCCCCAGCGTGGAACCGCCGTCCACCACAATATCCTGCAAGGTAATATGGCTGGCGTAGTCAGATGCCAGGAACAGAATGGTGTTGGCAATCTCCTGCGGACGGGCGATTTTACCCAGCGGGATGCCAAGCTTAAATTGCTCGCCGAAGCCGCGAATGCGCTGTTGCTCTGCATCGTCGCTTTTCCACAGCGTGCGCTGCATATCGGTATCCGTTGAGCCCGGCGACACCAGGTTGCAGCGCACGCCGCTACCCGCCAGTTCCAGCCCGACGGTCAGAGCCAGGCTTTTCAGTGCGGCTTTCGAGGCACCATAGGCACTCATCCCGATGCGCGGCGTGTGCGCCGCATCAGAGGCAACGGTGACAATTGCCCCGCCCTGCTGGCGACGGAACTGTCCCATCGTCTGCTGAAACAGGTTAAACGCCCCGCCGACGTTAACCGCAAAGGTCTGCTGCCACTCCTCCTGTGAGAGCCGATCCGTTGCCCCCATGCGCAGAATACCGGCGGCATTCACCAGCACGTCAAGGCGGTCGAGGGTTGCAAACATGCGTCCGCAAACATCAGCCACCTGTTCGGCGTCAGCCACATCCAGCGTTTCAGTGGCGAATGGATAGTCGTCCTGTGGAAAGGCCAGGTCGAAACCCGTGACCTTAGCCCCGGCATCCACAAACGCCAGTGCCGTTGCATAACCGATACCCTTACCTGCGCCCGTCACCCATACGCTTTTACCGCTAAAATCGAACCCCGCCATTACTTCACCTCGCGAGAAAGCAGCGTCCACCAGGCATCGATGGTTGGATTTTTTGCCAGCATCACGAAGTCGATATCGCCATGCACTTTACGCCAGCGGGCAGCCAGCGCCATCATGCACACCGAATCCAGGCCGTAGTCGATCAGGTTTTCGTCACCCATTGGTTCATCGGATTCGTCCAGCAGCGGCAGAATAACGTCACGCAGCGCGGCTTTCGATGCCGGGAGCGACGGCAGTAATTCGTCAGTCATCACCACGCGCCCGGAGCGGCCCGCCACATAGTTGAGCGACATCAGGTGCTCGTCGCGGGTGAAATCCGCCAGCGCGTCGGCAATAAAAAACGGCTTGATGTCGCGCATAAAGGCATCGGTAGCGGTGGTCATGCAGCCGATGTGGGCATACACGCCGGTAATCAGCAGCTGGTTGCGGCCGGTTTCTTTCAGCATCTGCTCCAGCGGTGAACGGTGAAAGGCGCTGTAACGCCATTTCACCAGCACTGTGTCGGCTTCGTCCGGCGCCAGCTCAGCCACAATACGCTGCTGCTCAGGCGAACGGGTCAGACCCGGTCCCCACATGTCGTTCAACAGGGCGCGGTCTTCATCGCTCTGCTCTTTTGGCTGAGCGGTGTAATACACCGGGATGTTATGTTCTTTGCAGTACGCGCGAAGTTTCGCGATATTCGCTACCACTTGTTGCATCATCGTGCTGTTTTCGCCCCAGAAGTTCAGGAAGTACTCCTGCATATCGTGGATCAACAGCGCGGCACGATCTGGCTCAAACGCCCAGTTCACTTTACTGGTCGGCAACTCTGCGGCGGTTGGTAGCGCATAGGCGGTTAATTTTGGGATAGCCATACTCTGTTCCTTAGCCCCGGGCGCGTTCAGCAAGCCACAGGCGCAACTGTTTCTTATCGACTTTACCGACAGGCGTTAGCGGGAGCGCATCAACGCTCTCCACGCGGTCCGGCAGTTTGAATTCGGCGACGCCCTGCTCGCGCAGGAAGCGGCGCACTTCGACCGCGCGCAGCGGCTGTTTCACCACCAGATACGCACAGCTCTTTTCGCCAAGCAGGCTGTCCTCCATGCTTACCAGCGCAGCGTGGATCACCGCCTCGTGGCGCAGCAGCAGGTTTTCGATCTCTTCGGCGGCGATCTTCTCGCCACCGCGGTTGATCTGATCTTTCTCACGCCCCTGCACGGTGATGTAGCCCTGTTCGTCAATGGCGATCAGATCGCCGGAGCAGTAAAAGCCGTCGGCGTCGAAGGCGCTGGCGTTGTGTTCCGGGCTGTTGAAATAGCCGCGGAAAGTGTACGGCCCGCGGGTCATCAGCCGCCCGACTTCGCCGCGCGGCAGCGGATGACCGTGCTCATCAGCCACCCACACTTCGTCGTCCGGACACATCGGACGTCCCTGCGTGTTGATGATGCGTTCCGGGGAATCGTCGAGGGCGGTGTAGTTCACCAGCCCTTCCGCCATGCCGAACACCTGCTGAAGCTGGCAACCGATTTCAGCCGGAATACGCGCGGCGAGCGTGGCGGATAACCGTGCGCCCCCCACCTGCAACAGCGTGAGTGATTTCAGTTGAGTGTTTCCGGTTCCTTCGGCAATCGCCTGTAGCCAGAGACTGACCGCCGGTGGCACCAGCGAGGTGACAGTAATCTGATGCTGTTCAATCAGCGGGAAGCACAGCGTGGCGCTCGGATCGTTCGCCAGCACCACACAACCACCCGCCGTGAAGACGCCAAGCGATCCCGGCGAGCTCATGGCGTAGTTATGCGCCGCAGGCAGCGCGTTCAGGTAACGGGTTTCAGCGGTAATGCCGCAGATCTCGTTGCTACGACGGATGCTGTAGTCGTAATCGTTGTGCGTGCGCGGGATTAGCTTCGGCGTGCCGGTGCTGCCGCCGGAGAGCTGGAAGAAGGCAACTTCGTCGGCGGGCGTCGGGTTCGGGATGAAGTTGTCAGCCGGACGCGCAATCGCCGTTTCCAGCGCATGTTCCCCTTTTTCGCCGCGCAGCAGTACGACGCGGACCGAGCGATGTTCATCAGTAAAGGTATTGAGAAACGCATCGTCAGTAAAAAGCGCATGGTCGCGATCGGCGATCAATACGGCGGGTTTAATTTGCGTGGCATAGGCATTCAACTCGCTGCGCTGATGGCTAAAGAGCGCGTTAACCGGAGCCACGCCGATTTGCAGCAGCGCGAAAAAGGTGATGTAGAATTCGGCCACGTTACCGAGTTGAACCAGTGCCGTTTCACCGCGATGCAGTCCCTGCGCCTGTAAAGCCGACGCAAGATTGTTCACTGCCTGATTAAACGCGCGGTAGGTAATGCGACGATCGCCGTCGATAATCGCCACCGCGTCGCTATCCGCACGATCCGTCAGGATGTGGGTCAGGGGCAAATCCTGCCAGTAGCCTTTTTCTCGGTAGCGCCGGGCAAATTCCTCGGGCCATCGGGTAAAGGGGATGATCATGAGTATTCCTTAATGCAAACCAAAAACGTTGAGCATGGTGGAGAGCTTCACACCGGTTTCGCGCCACTCACCCACCGGGGAGGAGGCTGGCACAATGCCCGCCCCGGCAAACAGACGAACAGATTTCTCATGCAGACGCGCGCAGCGGATGGTCACCACCCACTCACCGTTACCTTCGCTATCGCACCAACCGACGATGCCGCCGAACAGTTCACGATCGAACGGCTCCAGTTCGGCAATCAGTTCTTTTGCCGCCTGATGCGGGAACCCGCTCAGTGCCGGGGTCGGGTGCAACAGGCAGGCCAGGCTCAGGGCGTTTTCGTTTTCTCGCGCGTTACCTTCCACTGGCGTCGCCAGATGCCACAGCGTGGGTGTCGTGATCAACTGCGGAGAATCAGGCATGCTGAGATGGTGGCTGCGCGGCGCCAGAGTAGATTTCATCGCCTGAGTGACCAGGTCGTGTTCGTGGCGATCCTTCTCAGAGGCGAGCAGTTTATTGCCCGCCTCGCGGTCAAGCACATCGTCGGGCTGACGACGCGCAGAGCCTGCCAGCGGGAGCGAGCTAAAATGCGCCCCCTCTTTTCGCAACAGCAGTTCCGGACTTGCTCCCAGCAGCACGCCCCCCTCTTCCAGCGGCACATGGAAGTTAAAGCTCGCCGGGTTCTGGGCGATAAGACGCTCCATCAGCGCACCGCTATCAATGTTGTTATCGGTCACGATATCAATCAGGCGCGAGAGCACCACTTTGTTCACCTGAGGTGTGGCGGTAAGTGCGGCAGCGCAGGCGACCATCTCTTCAAAAACAGGCTGCGGGGGAATTTCGGTGCGTTGCTCCACCTTCAGCGCCTGCGAGCCGGAAAAATAGCGAGCGGATTGCTGACGTGCAGGACGGGAAAAGGTCTGCCAGCGTTGTGGAATAAACAGTGACGACCGTTTGCGGGTATCGAACGGAATAGCCCCCACCATCACCGGATGCGCGATACCGCTGGCTTTTGCATCCTGGAAGGCCTGCGCTAATTTTTGCTGGAAGTGGCCAGTCAGATCATCGCCACCGACGGCAGGTTCAGAGAAACGGGCAAAACAGCCGGACGTGGTAAAGCTGCGGTAAGGCGACATAAAGAAAAAGCTGTCTGATTGCAGCGTGGTCGCGGTGTGCTGAACTTCCTCAGCCAGGGACGTATCCATATCATCCTCCTGAAATGATAAAAGAAGCAATAATGATTATCATTTATGTTTTCGTCGGCTAACCTAATCCCACAGCGCTCCGCTGTCAACCATCGGGTAAATACTTGTGCGACAAACGCTTGCATCCCTTTCTTACAACCATGAAAATGAGAAGCATTATCTTCAACAAAAACAGGATGCCGCTCAGTGAAATTCCCTGCCGTTTGCCGCAATGCCCTTTTTTTAACAGGACTTTTTGTTTTAGGACTAACCTCAGCCACCGCCGCAGACTGGCCGCGCCAGGTCACCGACAGCCGTGGCGTGCATACCCTGGAGAGCAAACCGGCGCGTATTGTCTCAACCAGCGTGACGTTAACGGGTTCCCTGCTGGCGATTGATGCCCCGGTGGTTGCCAGCGGCGCCACCACGCCCAACAACCGCGTGGCAGATGCACAGGGCTTTTTACGTCAGTGGGGGGATATCGCGAAACAGCGCAACGTTGCGCGTCTTTATATTGGGGAACCCAGCGCCGAAGCGGTCGCCGCGCAAATGCCGGATCTGATTTTGATCGGCGCCACCGGCGGGGATTCTGCGCTGGCGCTCTACGACCAGCTCTCCGCCATTGCCCCGACGCTGGTGATCAATTACGACGATAAAAGCTGGCAGGAACTGCTGACGCAGTTGGGCACCATCACCGGGCAGGAAAAGCAGGCCGCAGAGCGCATCGCGGCGTTCGATAAACAGCTCGCGCAGGTGAAACAGCAGATGAAGCTGCCGCCGCAACCGGTAAACGCCATCGTCTACACCGCCGCCGCGCACAGCGCCAACCTATGGACGAGTGAATCGGCTCAGGGCAAGCTGCTGCACCAGCTAGGCTTTACGCTGGCGGAATTGCCCGCCGGATTACACACATCAAAAAGCCAGGGTAAACGCCACGACATCATCCAGTTGGGCGGCGAAAACCTGGCAACGGGGCTGAACGGTGAAGGGTTGTTTGTGTTTGCCGGTGACCAGAAAGATGTCGACGCGATTTACGCCAATCCGCTGCTGGCGCATCTGCCTGCGGTGGAGAACAAACGCGTCTGGGCACTGGGCACAGAGACGTTCCGCCTGGATTATTACAGCGCGATGTTGGTTTTAGACAGACTGAATACAATGTTTAAGTAGGCATTAACCCTCCCTCTCCCTGTGGGAGAGGGCTGGGGTGAGGGCATCACGCCGCACCGTCGTTCAGAACAACCTCCTGCCTGAACCGCCGCAACTCCACCAGCACCATTAACAGAATCACACCCACAATCGCTAACGCAAACCCGCTGCTGCTCGCCGACGCCACCGGAGTCATCATTGCCCCCAGCCCACCGAGGATCGCCGCACCAATCGCATCGCCCGTTACGTTTTGTGCCGTCCACAGGCCATTAATTCGCCCCAGCATTCCTTCCGGTGTCCGGGTCTGAATCAGGGTATATTGCAGCAGCGAACTGATAGCACTCAGCCAGCCGAAGATCACCAGGCAAATCACGCCCAGCGCCCACACCGGCATCAGGCTGAAGAAACCAATGGCGATAAACGAGGCCAGCGTGGCAAGCAGCATAATCAGCCCCGGGCGTACACTCTGCGCCAGATTACCGCTGGTCAGCGCCCCGCACGCCGCGCCAAGCGGAATGGCGGCGTAGAGAATGCCAATCTCCGAGGCGCTCATCTGCCACTCTCCCGCCAGCGCCGGGTACAGCACGCGCACGGCGCTGGCCATCGTCAGCAGGCCACCGAGCAGCGCAATCCCGCCAATCAGCGGGTTGCTGAACAGGAAACGAATAGCGGCCATCAGAGATTTCAGCGGATGCTCGCGTGGCTGCGGCGGTGGCGGCAGCAGCGGCAGGCGCAACAGCGTCAGCGTGGTGATGAAGGTGCCCGCCGCCGCCAGTCCATAGTTCCACGCCACGTTACCGGTCGCCAGCAGCAAACCGCCGAGCATCGGCGAAATCACCGAGCCCAGACGCACGGTAAGCATGGTAATGGCTCCCGCCTGCATCAGGTTCTCGCGCCCGACCAGCGCGGGGGTGGCAGCCAGCAGTGCCGTTACCCCTAGCGAGGCAAAAAAGCCGTCCCACAACCCGAGGGCGTAAATCGCCACAAGCGAGGGTTCGGGCAGCATGGCGTTCAGACACAGCCCGATAAACCCCACGCCGCAGGTGCCGCGCGCCAGCAGGATCAGCTTTTTACGCTCGTAGCGGTCCGCCAGCACGCCGCCGACCATCAGTCCGATAAACATCGCCCCGCCCGTAAAGGTAACCGATAACCCCACCAGCCAGCTGGAGTGCGTTATGGTCTGGATCTGTACCGGCACGGCAACGCCGAGCAGGCCGAGAGATAAAATGGAGATAAAGCGGGCGATAAAAACTGCCCGGTATGCCGGGTGCGTTTTAAGCAGGCTGAGGTTGAGCAGCCAGGATTTTTGATTCATGACAAAGCCTTGAGTGTAATTCTACCCATTCCATGGGCGCACATGCTAACATAGCCAAATAAGATAGATAACGATAATCACTATCATTATCAAATCATGGATGTTGCTATGTCGTTTTCCTCTTCTTCGGTGCGCGCCATTGCCGTGCCCGTTTTATTGCTGCTGTTGATCCTTGCGATTGCACTCAGCCTGCTGGTCGGCGCTAAGCCGCTGCCCGCGTCCGTTATCGTTGATGCGCTCACCGGCACCTGCCAGAGCGCCGACTGCATCATCGTGCTCGACGCCCGACTGCCCCGCACGCTTGCCGGACTGCTGGCCGGTGGCGCGCTGGGCCTTGCGGGTGCTCTGATGCAAACCCTCACCCGCAACCCGCTGGCCGACCCTGGTATTCTGGGCGTTAACAGCGGCGCCAGTTTTGCCATTGTGCTCGGCGCGGCCATGTTCGGGTTAACGTCAGCGTCTGAACAGCTGGTGATGGCCTTTTGCGGCGCGCTGGCTGCCTCGCTGGTGGTGGCGTTTACCGGCAGCCAGGGCGGCGGCCAGCTTAGCCCGGTACGCCTGACCCTCGCGGGTGTCGCGCTCGCGGCAGTTCTGGAAGGGTTATCCAACGGCATCGCCCTGCTCAACCCGGACGTTTACGACCAGCTGCGCTTCTGGCAGGCCGGCTCGCTGGATATCCGTACGCTGGAAACCTTAAAGGTAGTGGTGCTCCCGGTGATCATCGCTGCCGCCGTCGCGCTGTTTTTAAGCCGGGCGCTGAATAGCCTGAGCCTGGGCAGCGATACCGCCACTGCGCTTGGTAATCGGGTTGCACGTACCCAACTCATTGGTCTTCTTGCCATTACCGTCCTGTGCGGCAGTGCAACGGCGGTCGTCGGCCCAATCGCCTTTATCGGCCTGATGATGCCGCACGTGGCGCGCTGGCTGGTGGGGGCAGATCACCGCTGGTCACTGCCGGTCACGCTTCTTGCAACGCCTGCCCTGCTGCTGTTTGCCGATATCCTGGGACGTTTGCTGGTCCCCGGCGAGCTGCGCGTCTCGGTGGTCAGCGCCTTTATCGGTGCGCCGGTGCTGATTTTCCTGGTACGCCGCCGACGCGGAGGTGGCGCATGATCGCCCCATCCCGACGTTTAGTCGCCTGTGTCTCCCTGCTGATTATCACCATTCTGCTGCTGGCAACCTGGAGCCTGCGCAGCGGCGCGGTGATGCTCGATTTCACCCAGGTGTTTAACGCCCTGCTCGGCAGCGCGCCGCGCAATATAACCCTGGTGGTGACGGAGTGGCGACTGCCGCGCGTGGCGATGGCGATACTGGTGGGCGCGGCGCTCGGGGTGAGCGGCGCAATTTTCCAGTCGCTAATGCGCAATCCGCTCGGCAGCCCGGACGTGATGGGCCTCAATACCGGCGCCTGGAGCGGCGTATTAGTGGCAATGGTGCTGTTTGGTCAGCACCTGACGGCCATTACCTTTACCGCAATGGCCGGGGGCATTCTGACCTCGCTGATTATCTGGGCGCTTGCCTGGCGTAACGGTATCGACACCTTTCGTCTGATCATCATCGGCATCGGCGTGCGTGCAATGCTGATGGCGTTTAATACCTGGCTTTTGTTGCAGGCGTCACTGGAAACCGCGCTGTCTGCGGGACTGTGGTACGCCGGTTCCCTGAATGGCCTGACATGGGGCAAAACCTGGCCCGCGGCACCATTGATTGTTCTGATGTTTATCGGTGCCCTGCTGCTGGTGCGCCGTATGCGTCTGCTGGAGATGGGTGATGACAGTGCCTGCGCCCTGGGTGTGAGTGTTGAACGTTCGCGCCTGATGCTGATGCTGGTCGCCGTCTTACTGACCGCAGCGGCGACGGCGATTGCCGGGCCAATCTCGTTTATCGCCCTGGTGGCACCGCATATTGCCCGGCGTCTTAGCGGCACTGCGCGCTGGGGCTTAACCCAGGCGGCGCTGTGTGGCGCATTGTTATTGCTGGCCGCCGATCTCTGCGCCCGACAGCTGTTTATGCCTTATCAACTTCCGGTGGGCGTCGTGACCGTCAGCCTCGGCGGGATTTACCTCATCGTCTTGTTAGTTCAGGAGTCACGCAAGAAATGACTGACTTAGCTTCCCGCTTGCGCGGCGACAACTTAACCCTGGGTTACGGCAAAAAAATCATTGCCCGTGACTTAACCGTTGCTATTCCGGACGGCCACTTTACGGCGATTATCGGCCCGAACGGCTGCGGAAAATCGACCCTGCTGCGCACCCTCAGCCGTTTGATGACGCCAGTTGAAGGCAGCGTGTACCTCGACGGCGAGCACATCCAGCACTTCGCCAGCAAAGAAGTGGCCAGGCGCATTGGGCTGCTGGCGCAAAACGCCACTACGCCGGGCGATATCACGGTGCAGGAGCTGGTCTCTCGCGGACGCTATCCGCATCAGCCGCTGTTTACCCGCTGGCGTAAAGAGGATGACAATGCGGTGACCCGCGCGATGCAGGCGACGGGCATTACCGATCTCGCCCGGCAAAGCGTGGATACCCTCTCTGGCGGGCAGCGCCAGCGCGCGTGGATCGCGATGGTGCTGGCGCAGGAGACGTCCATCATGCTGCTGGACGAGCCGACGACATGGCTGGACATCAGCCATCAGATTGATTTGCTCGAATTGCTGAGCGATCTCAACCGCACTCAGGGGTATACCCTGGCGGCGGTACTGCACGATTTGAATCAGGCCTGCCGCTACGCCACGCACCTGATTGCGCTGCGCGATGGCGAAATTGTGGCGCAGGGCGCACCGGGAGAGATTGTGACACCGGAGCTGATCGAGCGGATCTATGGGATGCGCTGCATGATTATTGACGATCCGGTGGCAGGCACGCCGCTGGTAGTGCCGTTAGGCAAGCGTGCGGTCTGATGCCCTCACCCCGGCCCTCTCCCACAGGGAGATGGAACAAACCATCCCCTCTCCCTGTGGGAGAGGGTTAGGGTGAGGGGCTTTAAACGTTACCCCAAAATCTCCCTCAACACTGGTCCTATCTTCTCAAACGCCTGCGGTGAAATGATATCCACGTGGGCGCAATCCTGACTATACACCTCAAGCTCCGCCACCCACGGCGACCAGGCCTGCTGCGGGTCCATCGTTCGCGTGCGTTCGGCAACAAACAGCGTCGCTTTCCCCTCAAAGCGCGCGCTGTGCGCCGTGGTCAGTAGCCGCACCGCATCGGCGTAGTTGCCTTCAATGGCACTGAATAGCTCGCTGGAGCCTTGTCCCTGCTGCGCGGCGATAAACGCCTGACGCTCGCGCTCAATTTCCGCCAACACTTCCGGGTCGAGGCCGTTGGCCTCTTTCTCCGCCCAGTTCTGGGTTTCCGGCGGCCAGGTATCCAGCAGGCCGAGGAATGCCACCTCTTCACCCTGCTCGCGCAGTCGGGCCGCAATGCCCTGAGCCAGCGTACCGCCGAGGGAATAGCCGAACAGGTAATACGGCCCCTGCGGCTGCTGGGCTCTCAGCGTTGCCAGATGATGTTCGATCACACCATCCAGATCGGCGCACTGCTGCATCGGCCCGTCCGGGCGCGGCGACTGAATGCCCGTTATCGACCAGCGCGGGCTAAGATAACGCGCCAGCACGCTAAACTGCCAGGCAAAGCCGGACGCGGGGTGGAAGCAGAACAGCGTCGGGCCATCGCTTTCACGTAGCGGCAGAAGGGTTTCATACCCCAGACGCTGCGCCTGCTCGTCGCTCATCTGTGAATCTAACAGCACGCTAAGCTTGCTCACCGTCGAGGCGACCATAATTTGCCCCGGTGTGACCTTGCGGGCAAACGCGCAGCTGAGCTGTGCCGCCAGGCGCATCGCCAGCAGAGAGTGTCCTCCGAGGGCGAAGAAATCGGCTTCGATATCATTCACCTCACAGCCTAGTAGCGCAGAAAACGCCTGCGCGACGGCAACTTCGGTGCCCGTCTCCGGCGCGCGGCCGGAAGTTTGACGGGTGAGCTCCGGCAGCGGCAGCGCCTTGCGGTCAAGCTTACCGTTCGCGCTTAACGGCAGCGCACTGATTTGCAAAAGCACCACCGGCACCATATGCGGCGGAAGCCGCGCTTTAAGCGATTCCAGCAAGGTATCACGATCCAGCGGCAAACCGGATTCGGAGACAACGTACCCCACCAGCTGGCGGGCATCCCCACCCGTTGCCGCCGCCTGGTTGAACACGCAGGCATGCGCCACGGCCTGCGCGACGTCCGGCAGGGACAGCATCGCCCGGTCGATTTCACCCAGTTCGATGCGCTGACCGCGGATTTTCAGCTGATCGTCACTGCGGCCTAAATACTCCACCGCGCCGTTATCCAGCCAGCGGGCGACGTCACCGGTGCGGTACATACGTTCACCCGGCGCGAACGGGTCAGCGATAAACCGGCTGGCGGTCAGATCAGGACGTCCCAGATACCCTTGCGCCAGCTGAATACCGGTAAGATAGAGATCGCCCGCTACGCCAAACGGCACCGGGCGCATCATCGCATCCAGAATGCGCAGCCCCGTGTTCCACACCGGGAAGCCAATTGGCACGCTGTTGCCCTCCACCGCCGCCAGTTCAGGGCCATACGCCGGATACCAGCTGACGTCCACTGCCGCTTCCGTCGGGCCATAGAGGTTATGTAGCGGCGCATGGGTCAGTTGCTCCCATTCCCGGCAAAGCGCCGTCGGCAGAGCTTCACCGCTGCAGAAGACCTGCTTAAGCGACTGACAACAGTCGACGTTCTCCGGCGTCAGCGAGGCGACAAATGCCGCCAGCATCGACGGTACAAAGTGGGTGGTGGTCACACCGTGTTGCGCGAAGAAGGTCTGCATCGCCTGCGGATCGCGGTGAGCTTCCGGCTCGGCCATTACCAGCTTCGCCCCGGCAATAAACGGCCACCAGAACTCCCACACCGAGACATCAAAGCTGCACGGCGTTTTCTGCGCTACCACGTCACTGGCGTCCAGCGGGTAGTGATCCTGCATCCACTTCAGGCGGTTTACGATGGCAGTATGTCCAACCATCACCCCTTTCGGGCGGCCAGTAGAGCCAGAGGTAAAAATGATGTACGCAGTCTGCTCCGGCTTCGCCAGGCGCAGCGGTTCCGCATCCGCAGCAGGTAACAGTGTGTTGTAACTAAACGCCGTGATCGGGAGATCGCTAAAGCGCGGGAGCTGCTCGTCGGTGGTGATCAGTAGCGACGGTTTCGCATCCTCCAGCATCATCCGCAGACGGTCATCCGGGTAACCGGTATCCAGCGGCAGCCAGGCAGCGCCCGCTTCCACAATGCCGTGCAGAGCCAGCGTCAAAAACACCGAACGCGGTAAGGCCACCGCCACGCTGTCGCCCGGCTTCACGCCGCGTTCGCGCAGTAACGTTGCCAGGGCGACAACCTGCTCGCGCATCTGGCGATAGTTCAGTTCAATATGCGCGTCCGCCAGCGCAGGGGCGTCCGGCGTTTTGCTTGCCTGATTCGCAACCAGATCCGCCAGCGTGGTGGACGGCAGCGCCAGCCCGGTATCGTTGATGCGGGCCAGTTGCTGATATTCCTGCTCCGAAACGGTTTCCGCTTCGCCACAGCGCAGGTCCGGGTTGGCGGCAAACTGCATGAGCATCGCGTTCAGGCGCGAAACGTGGCGGGCGAGCGTTGCTTCATCGTAGCGCTGTTTATTGGCGAGGATCTCAATGCTCAACCCACCCTGCTCGTCCGGGAACAATGCCAGCTCCAGATCGTTCACCGGGCCGGTTGCCAGCGTGTGGGTGGTGGCCTCTACGCCGTCGATATCCAGCTGATAATCGAACATCTTAATGTTCAGCACCGGGCCAAACAGCGCTTCGTCGCCTGCGGAGCGCCCGCTGTCGCGCACGATCTGCTCGGCGTCGTAGCGCTGGTGGCGGCGCATTTTTTTCAACTGGTTCGCCAGGCGCAATGCCAGCTCTGGAAGGCTCTCCTGCGGATGGATATTTACCGCCAGCGGCAGGACGTTGAGTACCGGTCCGGTGGCGGTCAGCGCGGCGGAACCCATGCGGCGCATAAAGATAAACCCGGCGGCGTAGTCCAGCCGTCCGGTGAGGCGCCCGAGCCACAGCGCCACCAGCGCAAGCGCCAGATCGGTACGCTGCACCTGCCCTCCCGCCTGTGCCAGTTGGCTAAAGGCACGGCTGTCAGCGGTCAGGTTCAGACGCAGAATGTCGGTGGTTGCTGCACGCCCGGGTAGCGGCGTGGAAGAGAGCGAAACGGGGGAAGGAAGCGCTTTCCGCTGTTCAGCCCAGAAAGCGCCATCACGTTGATACGCCTCGCTGTCGCGATAGCGCTGGTACTCTTCCACCACCTCCACGAACGGCGTGAAAGGAGAATCTGGTGTGGGCTCCCCCTTTTTCCATGCGCGATAAATTGCGGCGATCTGCCGGGTAATCGCCGGGAAGCTGAAGCCATCCACCACCAGGTGGTGATAACGCTGATACCAGTACCAGTGGCTTTCAGCAACCTGAATCAGCTGGTGAAACGCCAGCGGCTGGCCGCTGTCTACACGCAGGTTCTGGTTGAGATCGGCTGTCATCAGCGCCACAGCGTCATCGTGTGAGCCGACGCGAATGACGGTGGGTTCCGGCAACATCATGGACTCATCCAACCACTGCCACACTTCACCGTTATCTTCTGCGAAACGCATGCGCAGGGTATCTGCCTGCATCATGCCTTCAAGAATGGCTTTGGCCAGCAGCGGCGCGTCAATATCGCCTTTCAGTTCGGTGTAGTGCGCCACGCTCCAGGCGTTGGGCAACGTGGACAGCTGTTCCGCCATCCAGATCCCCGGCTGGGCGGCGACAAGAGGAAGACGGTTCATGCACTCTCCCCCGCATAATGAGACGGTTCTAACGTTTGCCAGTGCCCGGTCAGCCACTGCTGGCACGCTTCCTGCGACTGTGCTTCACATACCACGCGCCACCCCGCCGGCAGTTCGCACTGCTGCGGCCACAGGCTGTACTGCCCCTGGTCGTTACGCAAAATGGCGAACTGTCCCTGCGGATTATCGAAAGGATTGCTGAATTCCATACAGACTCCGTTATTGAATGAGCGGCTGCCAGAGGGTCATCAGCCCCTGCGTCAGCCCACCGCGCCAGCAAAGCGCATCGTGCCCGCCGTCAACCTGACGCCAGAAAATCGGCTGCTGCGCGTGTAGTTCGGCGTAAATCGCCTGATTGGCATTGAAAATCAGCGGCTCGTTGCGCCCGGCCTCAAGGACGATACGCAGCCCTCTCGCGGTTAGCTCACCCGCTCTGAGCTGTTCAATGAGGCACCCGTCCTGCTGCCCGCCGCGGTGCGGCCACCAGTACGAGCCGGACTGGCTCAGCACGCAGCCAAAGCGCTGCGGCCAGTTGAGTCCGGCATAAAGTGAAGAGAGTCCGCCAAAGCTCTGTCCCGCCAGCACGGTACGGTCGGCGCGATCGCTAAATGGCGCACGTTTTTTTACAAGAGGGAGAAGCTCTTCCTGCACCGCCAGCCAGAAATCGGGGTTGCAGGGCAGTTCGCGGCTGCGATGTTCCATGTCGATCACATCGATCAATACGTAGACCGCAGGCGGCAGTTTGCGCTCGGTGGTGAGCGACGCCAGCGCGGGCCAGACGGGCATGCTTTCGGCCCAGAACTGCCCGTCGAGCAGCACCGCCAGCGGGCGCTCGGGGCTGTCATCCCCGGTGGTAAAAATCCACACGCGGCGGCGGTTGTTCAGACGCGTGCTGTTCCACTCAATGCAGACTGGCGGCTGATACGGCGTATCGGGACGATCCCAGCCGGGCTGAACGGGCGCGTCCGGCATCTCCAGCGCCGAGACGGCATGACCGCGCCCGCCGCGCCAGCTCTGCGGATTCAGCGGGTCGGAAACCGCGTGCGGCAGCAGCCTGCGCCAGCCTTCACGCAGCGCCATACGCTCCGGCTGCTCGCCTTCAAACACGGTATCGGCAAAATCGTTTTCGTTATCGGAGGGGATAAAACAGTAGCTCCCCCGCCATTCGGGGCTGAACTCACCCTGCCACTGCCAGACATCGGTATCGGGAATGCGTTCGAGGGACTGCGGTCGGGCATTTTGATGGTGGTCTGTTACGCCAGTGACGTAAAGCCAGACGCGTTTGATCGGTGACGTTCTTTGCGTTCCTGCCGGGTCACGCCACCAGAACGTGACGCGATATTTAATGAGATGGTCACTCCCTCCTTCCCAGTACTATGCTGAGGACAGGCTTTCATTCGGAGAACCATCATGGAAAACATTGCGCTTATTGGTATCGATCTGGGTAAGAACTCTTTCCATATTCATTGTCAGGATCATCGTGGGAAGGCCGTTTACCGTAAAAAATTCACCCGACCAAAGCTAATCGAATTTCTGGCGACATGCCCAGCAACAACCATCGCGATGGAAGCCTGTGGCGGTTCTCACTTTATGGCACGCAAGCTGGCAGAGTTAGGGCATTTTCCAAAGCTGATATCACCGCAATTTGTCCGCCCATTCGTTAAAAGCAACAAAAATGACTTCGTTGATGCTGAAGCTATCTGTGAAGCAGCATCACGTCCATCTATGCGTTTCGTGCAGCCCAGAACCGAATCTCAGCAGGCAATGCGAGCTCTGCATCGTGTCCGTGAATCCCTGGTTCAGGATAAGGTGAAAACAACTAATCAGATGCATGCTTTTCTGCTGGAATTTGGTATCAGCGTTCCGCGAGGTGCTGCCGTTATTAGTCGACTGAGTACCCTTCTTGAGGACAGTAGTTTGCCTCTTTATCTCAGCCAGTTACTGCTGAAATTACAACAGCATTATCACTATCTTGTTGAGCAGATTAAAGATCTGGAATCTCAGTTGAAACGAAAGTTGGACGAAGATGAGGTTGGACAGCGCTTGCTGAGTATTCCCTGCGTTGGAACGCTGACTGCCAGTACTATTTCAACTGAGATTGGCGACGGGAAGCAGTACGCCAGCAGCCGTGACTTTGCGGCGGCAACAGGGCTGGTACCCCGACAGTACAGCACGGGAGGTCGGACGACATTGTTAGGGATTAGCAAGCGGGGCAACAAAAAGATCCGAACTTTGTTGGTTCAGTGTGCCAGGGTATTCATACAAAAACTGGAACACCAGTCTGGCAAGTTGGCCGACTGGGTCAGGGAGTTGTTGTGTCGGAAAAGCAACTTTGTCGTCACCTGTGCTCTGGCAAACAAGCTGGCCAGAATAGCCTGGGCACTGACGGCGCGACAGCAAACTTACGAAGCATAAAGGCAGAAATACACCAGTTTAAACAATCATTCATCTGGTTTTGCGAATACTGATATTGATGATACAAACGGCCCACCGGCCTGTTGAGGAACCTGTAAAACGGAAAGGCTCGCTGAAGCCGTATATTTTCTGGAGGTTCATCAGGCGCGGAACTCATCGAGGCGCGGGAATAAAATCCCATTCAGACGCCGGATAGATTCAAGCAAGCCAACTTATCGTCAAAATCGGTGTTGCAAAAACGGGAGTGACCATAGATTCCCTTTTCCGGCTTCCATTCAGGCCCCTTTTTCGACTGCCACCACGCTTCACTTCCCGTTGTTAACGCCGTCACCCTTATAACCTCATGTTTACCAGTCTTTTTTGTTTCAGAGCAAATTTTGTTGATAATATTATTGATAACTATTTGCATTTGCAATAGCGTAGTGCCCGCGCTGTGGGAAGCGCTCATAAAACAACCATAAAAGCAGGACGTACAATGAATAAGAAGATTCACTCTCTGGCCTTACTGGCCAATTTAGGGATTTACGGCGTCGCGCTACCCGCTCTGGCAGACGACAATACCGCCTCCGCGCAGCACGAAGACACGATGGTGATCACCGCCGCCGAGCAGAATCTGCAGGCGCCGGGTGTATCGACCATTACCGCCGATGAAATTCGTAAAAATCCACCCGCACGCGACGTGGCTGAAATCATCCGTACCATGCCGGGCGTTAACCTGACCGGGAACTCCACCAGCGGCCAGCGCGGTAATAATCGTCAGATCGACATCCGTGGCATGGGGCCGGAAAACACCCTGATCCTGATTGACGGCAAACCGGTGACCAGCCGTAACTCCATCCGTCTGGGCTGGCGCGGCGAGCGTGATACGCGCGGTGATACCGGCTGGGTGCCACCGGAGATGATCGAACGCATCGAAGTCATCCGTGGCCCGGCCGCCGCGCGCTACGGCAACGGCGCGGCAGGTGGTGTGGTGAACATCATCACCAAAAAATTCGACGACCAGTGGCACGGCTCCTGGAACACCTATCTGAATGCGCCTGAACACAAGGATGAAGGGTCCACCAAACGCACCAACTTCAGCCTGAGCGGCCCGCTGGGCGGTGACTTCAGCTTCCGCATGTACGGCAATCTGGACAAAACCCAGGCCGACGCATGGGACATCAACCAGGGTCACCAGTCTGACCGTACCGGTGCCTACGCCGACACGCTGCCGGCAGGCCGTGAAGGTGTGGAGAACAAAGATATCAACGGCGTGGTACGCTGGGACTTCGCGCCGATGCAGTCTCTGGAGTTTGAAGCAGGCTACAGCCGCCAGAACAACCTCTACGCAGGCGATACCCAGAACACCAACAATGACAACAGTTCCAGCGGCCTGGTGAAGAAAAACTACGGCAAAGAGACCAACCGTATTTATCGTCAGAACTTTGCGGTGACATGGAACGGTGGCTGGGATAACGGCATTACCACCAGCAACTGGGCACAGTACGAACACACCCGCAACTCGCGCCTGGGCGAAGGGCTGGCGGGGGGGCTGGAAGGCCTGTTCAACAGCAATAAATTCACCGACACCGACCTGGCCGACGTGATGCTGCACAGCGAAATCAACCTGCCGATTGATTTCCTCGTTAACCAGAACCTGACGCTGGGCACCGAGTGGAACCAGCAGCGTATGAAGGACTCCACCTCCAATACGCAGACTCAGCAAGGCGGTAAGATCCCTGGCATGAGCGACGATCGTAGCCCGTACTCTTCAGCAGAGATCTTCTCTCTGTTCGCCGAGAACAACATGGAGCTGACCGACAGTACCATGCTGACACCGGCGCTGCGCTTCGATCACCACACGATTGTGGGCAACAACTGGAGCCCATCCCTGAACCTGTCGCAAGGCCTGGGAAATGACTTCACGCTGAAGATGGGGATTGCGCGCGCCTACAAAGCACCAAGCCTGTACCAAACCAACCCAAACTACCTGCTGTACAGCAAAGGCCAGGGCTGCTATGCCAGCTCTGATGGCGTCGGGTGTTACATGATGGGTAACGATGACCTGAAAGCGGAAACCAGCATCAACAAAGAGATTGGTCTTGAGTGGAAACGCGACGGCTGGCTGGCTGGCGTGACCTGGTTCCGTAACGACTATCGCGACAAGATTGAAGCGGGTTACGCGCCGATGGGTCACACCTCTTCCGGTAAAGTGCAGACGGATATCTACCAGTGGGAAAACGTGCCGAAAGCAGTGGTTGAGGGTCTGGAAGGTTCCCTGAACGTGCCGGTTAGCGACACGATCAACTGGACCAATAACATAACTTACATGCTACAAAGCAAGAACAAAGAGACCGGTGACCGTCTGTCGATCATCCCGGAGTACACGCTGAACTCCACTCTGAGCTGGCAGGTCCACCAGGATGTATCGCTCCAGTCGACCTTCACCTGGTACGGCAAGCAGCAGCCGAAGAAGTACAACTACAAAGGTCAGCCTGTGACCGGGTCTGAGAAAGACGAAGTGAGCCCTTATAGCATCGTTGGCCTGAGCGCGACCTGGGACATGACCAAAAACGTCAGCCTGACCGGCGGCGTGGACAACGTCTTCGACAAACGCCAGTGGCGCGCGGGTAATGCCCAGACCACGGGCAACGCCACCACCGGTGCGTATATGTACGGTGCGGGTGCGTATACGTATAATGAACCGGGTCGCACCTGGTATATGAGCGTGAATACGCGATTCTGATACAGGCAGTAACTCCCCCCTCTCCCCGTGGGAGAGGGCTGGGGTGAGGGCATCAGGCCGCACTATTTGCTGATAGAGGAAATACATGCACACCACCCACAGCACGTTCATTCTCGCCGGCCACACCGTCCACCACATCACCTTCGACCCAGCCACCTTCGCCGACGCCGATCTCCTCTGGCTCCCCCACCACGCCGAGCTTTCAAACGCCGGGCGCAAACGCAAAGCCGAGCATCTGGCCGGGCGCATCGCCGCCGCGTATGCGCTCGGTGCGATAAATGAACGCGCGATTCCTGGCATTGGCCCCAACGGCGAACCGCTCTGGCCGGAAGCTGTGTCGGGCAGTATCACCCACAGCGGCACGCAGGCGATGGCGGTTGTTGTCCGTCATCCAGATGCCCTGATCGGTATTGATTGCGAAGCCATTCTTCCAGACCGTGAAGCCCGCGAAATCCAGGACGGCATCATTGATGTACAGGAAGCGATGTGCCTGACGCGTTCGGGTTACCCTTTTGCGTTGGCGCTAACGCTCGCATTTAGCGCCAAGGAAAGTTTATTTAAGGCTCTCTTCCCGAAGGCAAATACTTACATGGGGTTTGAGTGGGCGAGAGTCACAGAGTTAACCGAAAAAACAATCACGCTGGCGCTTTCGCACCCGGTTGGAGAATATCCTGAGGGTAAACGCTTTACTCTCATCTGGCAGAATAATAATACGAGCGTGTGTACGCTGCTAAAAGCCTGATGGCGCGACGCTTATCAGGCCAACGGTAAAGCGGCGTTGTTGGCCGGGTAAGGCATCGCCGCCACCCGGCATGAGGGAAGCGGCGATGTCTTTGTACGTTATTCAGATCAAGGCTTAAACATCCGGGAACATCACGCTATTCCCCGGCGCTTCCCGGTGCAAATGGATAAAGTTCAGGTGCCGTTCATACTGGTCCAGAATGTCCGTGATCACCTGCTCCTTGCTGTAATCCATCAAATCATTCCCCTGGCTACCCTCCAGTAAGAAGGTTTCCAGCCGGTAGTAGGTCGATTTCCCGCTGCGCGCCCGGTAGGTAAAGCCGGGTACCGAATACTGCTGCGGCCAGATCTGGTAGACAAAGTTCTGCTCGTCGCCCATATGCACCAGCAGATTCAGATGCCCTAACGTCTCTCCCTCCTCCGGCGGCAGGTTTTTCAGCTCCACGTAGGCACCACGCAGCTTCAGTTCCTGCGCCACCTCTTCCATCGCCGGGAAGCAGACCGTCTCCATCATCTGTTTGGTGTAGCGCGTGCCCGGGTAGTTCATCAGGCGCGACAGGCGTTTCTTCCAGCTCAGCCTGTCTTGCGCGCCCATCGGGCGCGGCGCGGTGTCACGGCTGGCGCTTTCGCGGCGGTAATCTTCCACCTTGAGGGACTTATAGAGCCCGGCCATCACGAAGAAGATAACGAAGCTGAACGGCAGCCCCATGATCACCGTGGTGTTCTGCAGCGCCGAGATGCCGTTGGTCATCAACATGCCGAGCGTCAGCAGGCCGATGGCGACGGACCAGAAGATGCGCAGCCAGTTCGGCGCATCGCTGTTGATATCTTTCAGCTTCGAAGTGAAGTTGCCCAGCACAAGCGCACCGGAATCCGCAGAGGTAACGTAGAATAGCAGGCCGGTAATGGTTGCCACGGAGGCGCTAAAGGTGAACGCAGGGTACTGCGCCAGCAGGCTGTAGAAGCCGCGCTCCGGGTGCGCCATCGCTTCCTGCGCGAAGGTCGCGTTGCCATGAATAATCTCATGCAGCGCGCTGTTGCCGAAAATCGACAGCCACAACAGAGTAAAGGTGAACGGGATAATCAGCGTGCCCATCACAAACTGGCGGATGGTGCGGCCACGTGAAATACGTGCCAGGAACAGGCCAACAAACGGCGACCACGCCACCCACCACGCCCAGAAGAACAGCGTCCAGTTGTTCATCCATTCGACCGGGCGATCAAAGGCGAAACTGTTCAGAGTCATCCCCATAAAACGGTTCACGTAGTCGCCGACGTTAAGCACTAACGCATTGAGCAGGAATGAAGTGTCCCCCATAAACAGCACGAACAGAATTAGGCCAAGCGCCAGGGCCACGTTCAGCTCGGAGAGCACGCGAATGCCTTTATCTACCCCCGACGTCACCGAAATGGTGGCGATAATCACCGACAGCGCAATCAACGCCGCCTTGGCAGCCATCGAATCCGGAATATCAAACAGCACGCTCAGGCCGTAGTTGAGTTGCACCACACCGATGCCGAGCGTCGTCGCGATACCAAAGATGGTACCGATCACCGCCGCAATGTCGACGCTGTGACCAATCGGCCCGTTTATCTTTTTCCCGAAAATTGGGTACAGCGCAGAGCGGATGGTGAGGGGTAAATTATAACGATAGCTAAAGTATCCGAGCGCCATCCCCATCAGGGCGTACATCGACCAGCCGGTTAAGCCGTAGTGGAACAGCGTCCAGACCATCGCCTGACGCGCGGCCTCCATCGTCTGCCCAGCCCCTTCCGGCGGCTGCATATATTGCGTGACCGGTTCCGCCACGGAGAAGAACATCAGGTCGATGCCAATGCCCGCGGCAAACAGCATCGCGGCCCAACTCAGCAGGCTGAACTCGGGTTTTGACTGCTCTGGCCCAAGCTTCACCGAACCGAAGCGCGAGCAGGCAATACAGACGACAAAGACAATATAGAGCGTCGCCGCCAGTAAGTAGTACCAGCCGAAGGTCTTCGACACCCAGTTAAGGGTGCGTCCAATCCACTCGGCAGAAAAACCGCTAAAGAAGATCGTCATCAGGGAAAACAACAAAATCAGCCCGGCGGAAGTATAAAAAACGACCGGGTTGATTTTGTCTTTTTCTCTGTCTTGTGAAAGGTCTGTCATCCAGTATCCTCACTGTTTTTGTAACTATTAAAATCCAAATCCGCAACAATTAAGACACATTTTATATTGAACGTCCAATCAAAAACCGCTTTAATGTATAACCAACGCTGATGAATGGAGTGGCAAAAATGCCCAAAGTGGGGATGCAGCCGATCCGGCGCAGGCAGCTTATCGACGCCACGCTGGAAGCAATAAATGAAGTGGGAATGCATGACGCGACCATCGCGCAGATCGCCCGTCGGGCGGGCGTGTCCACGGGGATCATCAGTCACTATTTCAAAGATAAAAATGGTCTGCTGGAAGCGACCATGCGCGACATCACCGGCCAGCTTCGCGACGCGGTTTTAAGCCGTTTACGCGCTCTGCCGGACGGCAGCGCGGAGCAGCGCCTGCAGGCCATTGTCGGCGGCAATTTTGATGAAACCCAGACCAGCAGCGCGGCAATGAAGGCCTGGCTGGCCTTCTGGGCGAGCAGCATGCATCAGCCGATGCTCTACCGCCTGCAGCAGGTGAGCATCCGCCGTCTGCTTTCGAACCTGGTGTACGAGTTCCGCCGCGAACTGCCGCGCGAGCAGGCCCAGGAGGCGGGCTATGGCCTGGCGGCGCTGATCGACGGGCTGTGGCTGCGCGCCGCGCTGAGCGGCAAGCCTCTGGATAAGACCCTGGCGCAATCGCTCACCAGCCACTTTATCAGCCAGCATTTACCGACCGAATAACCGAGGAGAATTTATGTCCCGAATGGCAGAACAGCAGCTTTATATCAATGGTGGTTATACATCCGCCACCAGCGGTCGCACCTTCGAGACCATCAACCCGGCCAACGGTGAAGTCCTGGCAAGCGTTCAGGCGGCCGGGCGTGAAGATGTCGACCGCGCCGTGGAAAGCGCAAAACGCGGGCAAAAAATCTGGGCAGCGATGACCGCAATGGCGCGCTCGCGCATTCTGCGCCGAGCTGTCGACATCCTCCGCGAACGTAATGACGAACTGGCGAAGCTGGAAACCCTCGACACCGGTAAAGCGTATTCCGAAACCTCAACCGTCGATATCGTCACCGGCGCGGACGTACTGGAGTACTACGCGGGGCTGATCCCGGCACTGGAAGGCAGCCAGATCCCGCTGCGTGAGACCTCGTTCGTCTACACCCGCCGCGAGCCGCTGGGCGTAGTGGCGGGCATCGGCGCGTGGAACTACCCGATCCAGATCGCCCTGTGGAAATCTGCTCCGGCGCTGGCGGCAGGCAATGCGATGATCTTCAAGCCGAGCGAAGTGACGCCGCTTACCGCGCTCAAGCTCGCCGAGATCTACACCGAAGCGGGCCTGCCGGACGGCGTGTTTAACGTCCTGCCGGGCGTGGGCGCGGAGACCGGTCAGTACCTGACCGAGCATCCGGGCATCGCGAAAGTCTCCTTTACCGGGGGCGTCGCCAGCGGCAAAAAAGTGATGGCCAACTCGGCGGCCTCGTCCCTGAAAGAGGTGACGATGGAGCTGGGCGGCAAATCCCCGCTGATTATTTTTGACGACGCGGATCTCGATCTCGCGGCAGACATCGCCATGATGGCCAACTTCTTCAGCTCCGGCCAGGTATGTACCAACGGCACCCGCGTGTTCGTGCCTGCGAAGTTTAAAGCCGCGTTTGAGCAGAAAATCGTTGAACGCGTGGGCCGTATCCGCGCGGGCGATCTGTTCGATGAACGCACCAACTTTGGCCCGATGGTCAGCTTTCCGCACCGCGACAGCGTGCTGCGCTACATCGCCAAAGGCAAAGAGGAAGGCGCGCGCGTGCTGTGCGGCGGCGACGTGCTGAAGGGTGAAGGCTTCGATAACGGCGCGTGGGTTGCCCCGACCGTGTTCACCAACTGCACCGACGAGATGACCATCGTGCGCGAAGAGATCTTCGGCCCGGTGATGTCCATCCTCACCTATGAAAGCGAAGAAGAAGCGATCCGCCGCGCCAACGATACCGACTACGGACTGGCGGCGGGTATCGTCACGGCCGACCTGAACCGCGCGCACGGCGCCATTCATCAGCTCGAAGCGGGCATCTGCTGGATCAACACCTGGGGTGAATCCGCCGCAGAGATGCCGGTCGGCGGCTACAAACACTCCGGCATTGGCCGTGAGAACGGCGTGATGACGCTGCAGAGCTACACCCAGGTGAAGTCCATCCAGGTTGAGATGGGTAAATTCCAGTCCATATTTTAACCGGGAGGTTTATTTGCAATTTGACTACATCATTATCGGGGCCGGCTCTGCCGGTAACGTACTGGCAACGCGACTGACCGAAGATCCCAACACCACTGTGCTGCTGCTTGAGGCAGGCGGGCCGGACTACCGCTTTGACTTCCGCACCCAGATGCCCGCCGCGCTGGCGTTTCCGCTGCAGGGCAAGCGCTACAACTGGGCGTACGAAACCGAGCCAGAACCCTTCATGAACAACCGCCGCATGGAGTGCGGGCGCGGCAAAGGGCTGGGCGGCTCGTCGCTGATCAACGGCATGTGCTACATCCGCGGTAACGCGATGGATCTGGACAACTGGGCTAAAGAGCCGGGCCTGGAGCACTGGAGCTACCTCAACTGCCTGCCCTACTACCGCAAGGCAGAGACGCGCGACGTGGGCCCGAACGACTACCACGGCGGCGACGGCCCGGTGAGCGTCACCACCTCGAAACCTGGCGTGAACCCGCTGTTTGAGGCGATGGTGGAAGCGGGCGTGCAGGCGGGCTACCCGCGCACGGACGATCTCAACGGCTATCAGCAGGAGGGCTTCGGCCCAATGGACCGCACGGTGACGCCGCAGGGCCGACGCGCCAGCACCGCGCGCGGCTATCTGGATCAGGCGAAACCGCGCCCGAACCTGACCATCCGCACCCACGCCATGACCGATCGCATACTGTTTGACGGCAAGCGCGCGGTGGGCGTCGAATGGCTGGAGGGGGAAAGCACCATACCGTCGAAAGCCACCGCTAACAGAGAAGTGCTGCTGTGCGCCGGAGCCATTGCTTCTCCGCAAATCCTCCAGCGCTCCGGCGTGGGCAACGCGGAGCTGCTGAAACAGTTCGATATCCCGCTGGTGCATGATTTACCCGGCGTGGGTGAAAATCTGCAGGATCACCTGGAGATGTACCTCCAGTACGAATGCAAAGAGCCCGTTTCCCTCTACCCTGCCCTGCAGTGGTGGAACCAGCCGAAGATTGGTGCCGAGTGGCTGTTTAACGGCACCGGCGTGGGCGCGAGCAACCACTTCGAGGCGGGCGGGTTTATCCGCAGCCGCGAAGAGTTTGAGTGGCCGAACATTCAGTACCACTTCCTGCCGGTGGCGATTAACTACAACGGTTCGAACGCGGTGAAAGAGCACGGTTTCCAGTGCCACGTGGGCTCCATGCGCTCGCCGAGCCGTGGGCACGTGAGGATTAAGTCACGTGATCCGCACCAGCATCCGGCGATCCTGTTCAACTATATGTCCCACGAGCAGGACTGGCAGGAGTTCCGCGACGCGATCCGCATCACCCGCGAGATCATGCACCAGCCGGCACTGGACAAATACCGGGGGCGTGAAATCAGCCCGGGTATCGAATGCCAGACCGATGAACAGCTGGACGAGTTCGTGCGCAACCACGCCGAAACTGCCTTCCATCCGTGCGGCACCTGCAAGATGGGCTATGACGAGATGGCGGTGGTCGACGGTGAAGGCCGCGTTCACGGCCTGGAAGGGTTACGCGTGGTAGATGCGTCGATTATGCCGCAGATCATCACCGGCAACCTGAACGCCACCACCATTATGATTGGCGAGAAGGTTGCCGACGCCATTCGCGGTCGCGAGCCGCTGGCGAAGAGCACGGCGGCGTATTATGTGGCGAACGGGGCGCCGGTTCGTCAGGTAACGCAGAAGGCATAATTGTCACGCCCTCTCCGTAAAGGAGAGGGTTTTCACTATTAAAGCGCGGGTAAACCGTTGCTGTAACCTATAAGAATTAACTATTACCCTGTAATACGTTTTATTATTTAAAACAGTGTTGACACTCTCTCCTAAACTCCATTAAGTTTTAATCGAAGATTATTTATCCCAACATATACAATATATTCAAATCCAGAATGAAAGGGTTTGTCATTATTCTTTAATTCTTCCCTGCCTTTTATTTTCTGATTCACACTACAGTGAGATAAGATCATGAATAATAGTGCAAACAAGGTTGTCGTTATCACCGGTGCCAGCAGCGGGATTGGTGAAGCCATTGCCCTCCATTTAGCGAATAACGCGTTTTCGCTGGTATTGGTGGCGCGCCGTCAGGAAAAAATTAATGCCCTCGTGGACAGGATAATCCAGCAAGGCGGTAAGGCCATCGCCGTCAAGGCCGATGTTACCCGTCAGGAAGAGGTCCAGCGCGCCATTGAGGCCGCCATCGCCGCATACCAGCGCGTGGACGTGCTGATCAACAACGCTGGCTTTATGGCTATCGCCCCCCTTAGCGAGCTGAAAACTGAAGAATGGGACAAGATGATTGATACCAATCTGAAAGGGGTACTGTACGGCATCGCGGCCGCATTACCGGTGTTTCAGCGTCAGGGAAGTGGTCACTTTATTAACGTTGCCTCGGTGGCGGGCATCAAGGTCCTTGCCCCCGGCGGCGTGGTGTACAGCGCGACAAAATTCGCCGTTCGCGCGCTGAGCGAGGGTCTGCGTCAGGAAGCAGGTAAAACGATACGCACCACGCTTATCTCTCCCGGCGCGGTCGAAAGCGAGCTGCAGTTCGGCAGCTCAGACGAAGAGAGTAAAAAATTTCTCCATGAGTTTTATAAGCAGGCTATTTCGGCTGACGCGATTGCCCGCTCCGTTTTATTTGCCATCGAACAGCCAGGCGACGTTGATATTAATGAAATTGTTGTTCGCCCGACGCAGGAAGAATTTTAGCATGAATTAAATAACGCTGAATGAGGTTTAATTATGATTAAATCATTAACGTCCTTATCAGATTTAAATATGCGGTCAGGCGCCGATATTCTCCTTGAGGTGCTGGAGAGTGAAGGCGTGGAATATATTTTTGGTAATCCGGGTACCACCGAACTTCCGCTCATTGATGCCCTGCTTCGCCATGAAAATATTCACTATATTCTGGCGCTTCAGGAGAGCACCGTGGTGGCGATTGCCGACGGCTATGCGAAAGCCTCCGGCAAAACGGGCTTTATCAATTTGCATACTGCCAGCGGCCTGGGGCACGGCATGGGGAATCTCATTAATTCGCGAATCATGAAAACCCCGCTGGTGGTCACCGTTGGACAGCAGGATACGCGACACTACGTCCGCGATCCGCTTCTGTATGATGATATTGTTTCCATTGGCTCCCCGGTCATGAAATGGGCACAGGAGGTTACCAGCGCCGACCAGCTCCCGGTGCTGGTGCGCCGCGCGTTTCACGCGGCCAGCTACCCTCCGGCCGGCCCGGTTCTGCTCTCCCTCCCGATGAACGTGATGGAAGAGCTGAGCGACGCCGGAATACAGACGGCGTCCAGAGTGAACTACCACACCGTCGCAGGCTCGCTGGACGAACTGGCAGAGGCACTCAGCGAGATCGCTCCAGGCAGGATAATGATTGTGGCGGGCGATGAGGTGCACTCCAGTGGCTCGACGCAGGAGATTGTCCAGCTGGCGGAAGCGCTCAGCGCCCACGTCTACGGCTCCTCCTGGCCGCTGAATTTGCCTTTTCCCACCCAGCACGCACTCTGGCGGGGCAATATGCCCACCACCGCCAGTGAAATCGCCAGCATCATCAACGCCTACGATGCCGTCTTTATCATCGGCGGCAGAAGCCTGATTACCATTTTATATAGCGAGGGCGAGGCCATTCCGGAAACCTGCGCGGTGTATCAGCTCTCGGCGGATATGAACGAACTTGGCCGCACGTATGCCACTCGCCTTTCGGTAATGGGGGATATCAAACTGTCCCTGCACGAACTGTTGCCGAAGCTTGAGCAGCACCGGGTGGCAAGCAAATTGACGCATCAGCGGCTGCTCAAAGCGGCACGCGCTGAATGTGAAAAAGAGTGGCAACTGCAGGAAGAACGTCTGGCAGCCGAGCGGTTGCGCCCGACCCTTTCGCCGATGGTCGCAGCATATGAGGTCATCCGGTCCATTCCGGCGGGTACCACCATCGTTGATGAGGCGATAGCGACCGCCAGACATGTCCGCCGGTTCATCTCTGACCAGCAGCATCAGCGGTACTACTTTATGCGCGGCGGCGGTCTGGGCTGGGGGATGCCCGCCTCAGTAGGGCATTCGCTGGGACGCGGGCGGGAACCGGTGATATGCCTGATAGGTGATGGAGCCTCCCTGTACTCGCCGCAGGCGCTCTGGACGGCGGCACATGAAAATCTGCCGGTCACCTTTATCGTCATGAATAACAGGGAGTACAACATCCTGAAAAACTTTATGAAGAGCCAGGCTGACTACAGCTCAACGCAGCTGGGGCGTTTTATCGGGATGGACCTCGTGAACCCGCATATCGATTTTCAGTCGCTGGCCACTGCCATGGGCGTCCACTGCTGCCGGGTGACCGAGGCGGCAGATATAGCCGAAGCGGTAACCCGCGGACTACAGTCCGGAAAAACCAATTTGATTGAAATTGCCATTTCCGCGGATTAGCCGCGTGTTTACGCTGTACCCTACATAAAAAACTTATAACCGAAACGCCTCAAGCCGCTTAATCTGCCGCCCTTCCCCGTCAAAATTCTCCGCCGCCAGCCAGGCGCGCAGTTCGGCGTTTCTTTGCGGCCATTCGCCGTCAATAATAGAAAGCATATCGCTGTCGCGGTTGCGCCCTTTGCGCACCAGCTTCTGGCGCAGGCGCCCTTCCCAGACAAACCCCAGCCGCTCCGCCGCCCTGCGTGAGGCAATGTTCATTGAATCGCACTTCCACTCCAGACGGCGGTAGCCGTGCTCAAACGCATTTTTCAGCAGCAGCCACACCGCTTCAGTACCGATGCGGGAGCCTTTCATTTTGCGCGACCAGGTCACATGACCGATTTCAACCGACCCCAGCAGCCGCTCGTTAGCCATATAGCTCACCAGCCCCACCGCACGTTCAGTGCGTAAATCAATGACGGCAAACGGCACCAGCTCGTCATCCAGCACCTTTCCCAGCACCCAGTGTGCGGTGGCTTCCACGCTTTCAGGCTGCGTGCTGGCAAGCCATGTCCAGTCGCTGTCGTCGCCCAGCGCGTAGGCGTCATAGAGATCGGCTGCATGGCGATCGACATCCAGCGGCTCAAGACGGCAATACTGGCCAAACAGCGGCGTGCGGGTTAATACGCGCGCGCCTTTCCAGCCAGGAACGATATCGTTAACGGTTTGACCATGTTGATTGATTTCGGGCACGACGGTGACTCCCTGAAAGGTAAGGAGTTTGTTATAGCAGGTTAAAAAGCGGGCGAAAAGAGAGGATTAGCAGGCCGGGTAGAGCGGAACCGCCACCCGGCAAAAAAATCACTTCAGCAGCTTCACCGTGGCATCAATGTCGATCTCGTCTTCGGTGAAGATCAGCGTCGTGTTCTGGAAGGTGGTGATCGCCAGCTTCTTCACCGTGCGCATTTCGCCCGGCTTTTTCTCGGACTTCGGCTTAATGCTGTTCATCAGCAGCCCCACCGACAGCACCGCGTTCTCTTTGTCGATTTTAGTATCAACCGGTTCTTCTTCGTTAAACACCACGAAGGATTTGATCGAGGTCAGCTTCACGCGCTCGCCGGCAATATAGAGGTGTTTACTTTCCGGGATCACCTTCACCGCATAGGCGGAAAGGCCTTTGTTGTTGGTGGTTGGCTCGAAGGTCACCGCCGCATCTTTCTTAATCAGATCAGGGTTCGCGACCTTAATCACATGAAAATAGCGGTTGTCGCCGTTTTCATCTTTGATAAATCCAAAGCCTTTATCTTTAAACCACGTTGTGATTGTACCGTTCATCGCTGTTACCGCCTGTCAGATCGTAATGACTAAAGTTTTGCAGCGCGCAGTGTAATGCACAATGGCGGAGGAGACAAAAAAAAGCCCCTGCACGGGTGCAGGGGAAAACTCATGTCAGAGCTTATTAGTATTTAGTTAAACACCATCCCACCATCAATTAAGAGCGACTGGCCGGTCATATAGTCGGAATCTGGCCCGGCGAGGTATGAAACGCAGGCAGCGACGTCTTCTGGTTCAGACAAACGGCCAAGCGTAATGCGTTTGGCAAAGGTTTCAGTCCCGTAGCCGAGCGGTTTACCTGCCGCCTCAGACACCTGACGGTCGATCTCCGCCCACATTGGCGTTTTAACGATCCCCGGGCAATAGGCGTTAACGGTGATCCCCAGAGGAGCAAGATCCCGTGCTGCCGTCTGGGTTAAGCCGCGCACCGCGAACTTGCTGGAACTGTACACCGCCAGTTCCGGGTTGCCGGTATGGCCCGCCTGAGAGCAGGCGTTGATGATCTTGCCGCCGTGCCCCTCTTTACGGAAAGCATCGATCGCAGCCTGGATGCCCCAGATCACCCCTTTCACGTTAATGTTGTAAACCTTGTCGACAATCTCCGGTGTAATCGACTCGATTGGCGTGGAAGGCGCGATCCCGGCGTTATTCACGATCACATTGAAACCGCCCAGTGCGGTACGCGCTTTCTCCACCGCCGCAAATACCTGATCGCGGTTCGAAACATCCACCTTCACGGCGACAGCACGACCGCCGTTACGGGTAATTTCATCGGCAACCGCTTTCGCCGTTTCCTCGTTGTAATCCGCAATGGCGACGGCGAAGCCATCTTTTACCAGGCGCAGCGCAATCGCTTTACCAATCCCCTGGCCTGAGCCTGTTACGAGAGCAACTTTTTGCATTTCTCTGTCCTTATATTGAGTCACAAAATCTGGCTGAGATGGAGCTGGCCCATCAGCAGCGGGTTATCGCTATAGTCGACGGGAATGGCCACCACGGCGGGGCCATCGACATCCATTGCTGCACGCAGCGTCGGTTCAAGCGCATCGGCGCTCTCCACGGCAAAACCTTTCGCACCAAAGGCGTCGGCATACACTTTGAAATCGACCGGGCCAAACTCCACGCCGGAAAGACGCTGGTATTTTTTCTCTTCCTGAATGGCGACCATGTTGTAGCCGTTATCCACCCAGATGATGTGCAGCACGTTGGCGTTGAGACGTACAGCGGTTTCCAGCTCCATGCTCGACTGCAGGAAACCGCCGTCACCGGAGACCGAAACCACCTTGCGACCCGGGTTCACCAGCCATGCGCCAATGGCCCACGGCAGCGCGACGCCCATGGTCTGCTGACCGTTGGAAATCATCACCTGACGTGCCCGGAAGCTGTAGAGATAACGGGCGATCCAGATGTGGAAGCTGCCCATGTCGACGGTGAGCGTGACGTCGCTGTTTACGATGTCCTGCATGGCACGCACGATGCGCAGCGGATGCAGGGCAAACTGGTTAAGCGATGCGCCACGACGATCGAGCAGATCGCGCTGATGCTGGCGATCGACCAGGATTTCAGAGGCGCGTGGACTCAGCTCCAGCTTATGATCGATCCGGCTGGAGAGCAGATTGAGCGTTTCGGCGATGTCTCCCACCAGCTCAAGATCCGGCACATAGTTACGTTCTTCATAGGCTGGCAGCACATCAATGTGCACCAGCGTGGCATCCCCGCTGTTCCACATAGACGGTTCGTACTCCACCGGGCTGTAGCCGATGCAGATGATCAGATCCGCCAGATGGAGCAGCCTGTCGCCCGCCTGGTTATTGAACAGACCGACGCGTCCGGCAAAGCGGGTGAAGTGCTCCTGGTTCACCGCCCCGGCAGCCTGATAGGTGCTGGTGACCGGAATGCGACTTTTCTCCAGCAGCTTACGCAGCGCGTCACTGTTAGCGGGCTGGCTGGCCATCAGGCCAAGCAGGATGACCGGGTTTTTGGCTTTTTCAATTAGCTTTGCCACGTCGTTAACCGCTGACTCCGGTGCCGGGCCCATTCGTGCCGCGCCGCTGGCGGGTAAAATTGCGCCCGTCGCGGGCTGGTCGACAATATCCTGCGGCAGGCTGACGAACGCGCCCCCCGGTCTGCCGTGCTCGGCGGCACGGAATGCATTCGATACCACTTCGGCAATCGCATCCGGAGAGCTGACTTCCACCGCGTATTTGGTGACAGGGCTGAACATGGCGACCGTGTCCATGCTCTGGTGCACCAGTTTGGCTTTATCCGCTCGCTTGACCGCCCCGCCCAGCGCTACCACCGGGTCGCCTTCGCTGTTGGCGGTGGCAATGCCGGTGATCAGGTTGGAACAACCCGGCCCGGAGGTGACCAGCGCCACCCCGGCCTTGCCGGTCAGGCGCCCTACCGCCGCCGCCATAAACGCCGCATTCGCTTCGTGGCGCACGGGAATGATCTCAATGGAGGAGTCCAGCAGGGAATCAAAGACTTTGTCGATTTTCGCCCCCGGAATACCGAACACCTGCTTCACGCCCTGCGCTTCCAGCTGGCCGACAACCATATCGGCGCCATGCGCCCACTGACGTGACTGTTTCTCACTGTTCACGGTAGTTCTCCTGTTAGTTTTCGACGGAACGGATCGCTGCATCAAGATCGCTGGGGTGCAGGTTGGCCTGTAAAAACGCGCTGTCGGCGGGCAGGTCAATCATCAGCTTGTGAATTTCACCGAAGGTCAGCACGCCGCTCTCCAGCTGGTAGTCGAGCAGATGGCCCCCGCCCTGACGGTCGTCGGTGATGAAATGTTCGTGGTAGCCCGCCACGTTAATACCCTGCATATGCTGCGGCGTGCGGAACCCGACCAGTACACCTTTCCGCTGGTTGAAGCGGAACACCGGCTGGTCGTCCAGCACGTCGGTCATCGCCCGGTACGGCGGCTTCTGACGTGGTACCGTGCGGGTATGGGCATGGCGGAAGTTACCGTCGATACGCAGCGCGCAGAACAGGTTATCGGAGGGGATTTGCTGGTCGATCACATCGTGGATCTGCTGGCGACTGACCGGCCCATCAAAGGTTTTACGATACTGCGGCTGGAACCAGGTCATCACTGCGAACGGCGTTTTCTGCTCTGGCTTCGCGGCGCGGGCGCTGCCGTCGGCGCGCAGCTGGTACACCTGGCTACTGAAGGCAATCATTTCACCATCCAGCTCGTTGAAAGTGCCCAGGCCAAAATCACCGTGTGCCAGCAGATCGGCGATGGTGGTGTTCCCCTCGTACACGCCGCTTAGCAGGGCGCTCATTAGCGATGTCTGATAGATCACACTGTCAGGATGCTGAGCGGAGAACCCTCGCAGGGTCTCGCACAAGCTGGCCTCACAGTCGCAGGCAGATGAATGCATCATCATGCTCGTCCTCTTCAACTTTATTTAGAAAGGTTAAATAAATGTTGACCCGATTCAGCAGAGAGTTCCAATATAGAATCCATGCTGGTTTGAGACGTTTTAGATATGGAACTTCGTTATCTGCGGTATTTCGTCGCGGTTGCTCGCGAGCGACACTTCACCAAAGCGGCCAAAGCGCTGGGTATTTCTCAGCCTCCTCTGAGTCAGCAGATCAAACGGCTCGAAGAGGAAGTGGGCACGCCGCTGTTCAGACGCCTGACGAGGGGCGTGGAGCTGACCGAAGCGGGGGAAGCGTTCTATGAGGATGCCTGCAAGATCCTGGCGCTGAGCGACGCCGCGCTGGAAAAGGCCCGCGGAATCGCGCGCGGGCTGAACGGTAATCTGTCGATTGGCATCACCAGCTCCGACGCTTTTCATCCCAAAATTTTCGCGCTGATTCGCCAGTATCAGGTGCAGAACATGGCGGTACAGGTTCACCAGGTGGAAGCTAATATGTCTTCGCTGACGACGATGCTGGCTGAGGGTGAGCTGGATATCGCCTTCGTGCGTCTGCCGTGCGAGAGCAGCAAGGCATTCGAGTTAACAATCCTCGACCGGGAGCCGATGATGGTGGCGCTGCATCGCGACCATTCGCTGGCGGCGTGCGGCGATCTGGCGCTGGATCAACTCCGGGATACGCCAGTGGTGCTGTTCCCGCAGGAGGTCGCGCCCGGCCTGTACGACCGGGTTTACGGCTGCTGCGAACGAGCCGGGATTGACGTGCAGCACGCGCTGCAGTCATCACAGCTTTCGTCATCTCTGAGCATGGTTTCCGCCGGCGGCGGCTTCGCGCTGGTACCGAAATCCATGGCGGCCATTTCTCCGCCGAATGTTACCTACCACGCACTGAGCTCACCGGCGCTTTACACCGATATCGCGCTCTGCTGGCGGCGTTTTGAACGCTCGCGGACGGTGAAGCGGTTTCTGGCGATGATGAGCGAGGGGTAGCAGCCGGTTTGGTTGGTGGCTTTTGTAGGCCGGGTAAGGCGCAGCCGCCACCCGGCAACATAGCCTCCGTCGTCAAATCCAGACGTCGTTCTCTGCGGTGCGCTCCCCACCTTCGTGTCCGGTATTCAGGACCCCACACGGTTCTATCATCATCATTTTTACCGTCGTTTCAGCAGACGTTTTATGTTCAACGCCTTTTGGCACAACGTACATTTCCCCTGGATTGACGAGCACATGTCCGTCAAGAAAATCAATACGTAACACGCCCTCGACCACGATGAATGCCTCATCGGTTTCAGGGTGCGCGTGCCATATAAAATCACCCGATATTTTGACGATTTTAAACTGATAGTCATTCATCTGAGCGATGACTTTCGGCTGCCAGTGCGCGTCGAAGAGAGAGAATTTATTGTCTAAATTAACAGGACTATACATTGCGACACTTCCTATGGTTGAGAAGCATCCAGGATAGAATAAGGCCGGCGTGCCGGTCTTGAACGATCGTGCAAATCAGGCAGGATGACCTTTAATGAATTTTTGCCAGCGCCCCGGCGACATACCCAACGTTTTGATGAACTGACGAGTCATGTGACTTTGATCTGAAAACCCCGCTGCAGCGGCAGCCTCAGCAAGCGACAGGCCCGCCTGAATCAGGCGTCGACAGTATACAAGTCGACGCATGGTCACATAGCGATAAGGACTCGTTCCATAAAGCGCACGAAAATCCCGGCTGAGGCTCCAGCGATCTCTGCCACTGACGGCGGATAAAGTATCCAGCGTAATATTGTGAATGAATTCAGTGTGTATATATTCGCGCGCGCGTTCTGCGGATTGATAATCCACCCGATTCCGGCGAAAACGTTGTCCTCCCACGACGGCGAGCGTGTGGGCGAGATCGTAGAGCGCATCGTCTTCTTCCAGCGTATCGAAAGATTCTTCCGGCGCTTTTAACAGCGGTTCGGTCGCTGCAAAAAGCCGGGGATCGGATGAAATTCCGCCGGAAATAAACGGCAAAGGCTTTCCGCCCAGGATTTTTTGAATTAACGCCGGATCGATATACAACATCCGATACTGGAATCCGTCGTTCGTTCCCGCCTCTCCGTCATGCATTTCGTCAGGGTGCAGGACCATTGTCCCGCCCGGCAGGCTATGTTGTTTACTTCCCCGATAGTGAAAACTCTGCACCCCGGATAAGGTCCGGCCTATGGCATAAGTGTCGTGACGATGCGGCTCATAGCCATGCCCGCTGAAATACGCCTCTATGCGCTCTATTTTTCCGGGTTGTTGCGCCAGTCTGACCCAGTCTTTGTTAGCTTTTGCATTCGACATATATGACACCTGATGCCCTGTGAGGGTGAAACAACACCATAAACGCATCGGGTGCAGTTTGGAAAGTTGTTGCAGGCAACGCGGGGTCGGATCCAGGACTTTGCTGTTTTATTGATATACGCTCCGGAACTACGTTTTCCTGGTAATTGTTTGCCGCATGCCATCTGTTACTCTGACAAAGTGCAAAGGATGACAAGGACGTGAAATGCTGAACCCCGGATTCGTTACCCGCAAAGCGCTTGCTCTCTGGCGGGATGTCCCTGCTTTTTTACCCCAGTTTCAGTTCCATGAGAAACATCGAGCGGTCATTCATACTTCCAACCCTGAAAATATTCTGCCGTTGATTGCAAGCTTTGACGTCCAGCAAGACCCCGTCATTCGGCGGCTGATGTCTTTGCGGCAATTACCGCAGAAATTTCTGCACAATCAGCAGACTAACTCGACGGGCAACTTTGGGCTGCACAGTTTTACGCTGTTGCACAGCTCAGCATCCGAGCTCTGCTTTGGCTTAAGAGGGCAATTCTGGCGGACAGATTTCGGTCTGGAAAACGCGCCCGATGCGATTGCTTTTCAGGCACCCGCCGGGCCGGGCAGCGCAAAACTGTTGCTGCGCTACCAGGTAGCGGAACTGGCGCCAGGTCAACATGAACTCTGTACTGAGACCTTCGTCTATTGTCCGGACAAACGTACTCAACTCAAAATGGCGGCCTACTGGCTGGCAATACGGGCAGGGAGCGGCTGGATCCGTAGAAGGACGCTGGAGGCTGTCAGGTTGCATGTTGAAAATCAGAAGTGAGGGATTTCTGTGAAATGCCCTGAGCACTGGAGGTTTTGATGACTATACGAGTTATTACATTTTTGCTCATACTCGGCGCATTTGCTGTAAATGCAGCTGATGGCGGTAATGGTGGGGATGGTGGGGATGGAGGAAATGGTTCGGATGGAGGAAACGGTTCGGATGGCACTGTCTCAGCTCCGGGCCGTGCGGGTTGTCCGGGCGGAACAGATCCGGACGCGTCGGGAAAATTTTATCTTCCAGGAACAAAACAGCAATGCAATCCCGGGAAGCAGGATGCCGTGAAAAGCGCCATGCAATCAGATGCAGAGTGACAGTATGCTAACCCATCCTGACTCCACATCCTCACTTGCCTCCTGCTTCAGGCATTAATACCTGCGGCGGAATACGCAGACCTAGACTTTCTCCTCCGCACGTAATGCGGCCCGCACAGCAGGACGGGCACTGATTTTTTCCCGGTACGCCAGTAGTGCGGGCCAGTTATTCAGTTCAATGGCGAAGAATTTGCACCAGCCCAGAACGGTGAAAAGATAGGCATCCGCCACGCTGAACGACGAGCCTGTCAGATAAGCGTTTGTTGAGAGCGTTTCCTGAAGAAAACTGAACCGCCTGAACAGCTTCTCACGAAAAATCGATTTGGCCTCTTCCGGCAACATATTGTTGAAGAGAGGTGCCAAACCAGCGTGTATTTCGCTGGTGATAAAGTTTAGCCATTCCTGAAGCCGCACTCGCTCCCAGCTGTCTGCTCGCGGTGCCAGCCCACTTTCTGGCTTGAGGTCTGCCAGGTACTGCAAAATGGCTGGCCCCTCGGTCAGGATTTTCCCGTCATCCAGCTCAAGCGCTGCGACATAACCTTTGGGGTTGATGGTCAGGAAGTCGCGCCCGTCAGCGGTAAGCTTGCTCCTGTTGTCCACTTTAATCAGTTCAAACTCAATCGCCAGTTCGCGAAGCACGATATGGGGTGAGAGTGAACAGGTGTCCGGGGCGTAATAGAGTTTCATAATCTCTCCGTTAAAGCGGCTGTGTGATGAAGATTCGGTTTGCATCACTGTGCTTAAAACCGAGCTCGCTGTAAAATTAATGATTCATAAATTAGCCATTAGCTGAGCTACTGATACCCATGATGAATCTTTTACACTGGCGCTTACTGGTTGCAGTGGCCGATGCCAGTAATATTTCTCGTGCCGCTGAAGAGGTTGGCATGACGCAGTCTGGTGCCAGCCAGGCGATCGCCCAGCTAGAGGCCTCATTAGGATTTGCAGTATTCACGCGTGAGCGTCGGCACATCGGCGTAACTGCCCTGGGTGAGCGGGTTGTTAAAGAAGCAAGAAGTATGCTGGCGCGGCTGGACGCCATCCGCCTACTGGCGGATGAGAGCCGGGGGCTGACTGGCGGACGCATTCGTCTTGCCAGTTTTCCATCGGTGACATCCACATTTTTGCCAGGACTGCTGCGGGACTTTAAGCGCCTGCATCCTGAAATCGAGGTGGTTGTACTGGAAGGGACGGACCGGGAAGTCGAGGAGTGGATTGCGGCAGATACGGTTGATCTGGGGGTGGTAATGAACCCTACTCCCGGACGCGCGGATGCAATCCTGGGACAAGATGCGTGGGTCGGGGTGCTACCGGCCAGTCACCACCAGGCTCGTTATGCACGCGCGCGCGGCATTACGCTTGAGGAACTGGCAGACCAGCCTTTTGTACTCGCTACAGGCGGTTGTGCCGTCAATGGAAAAAGCCTGATGGAACAGGCTGGCTTGCAGCTGTCTGACGTGCGGGTGACCGTCCGGGACTGGATCAGCGCCTGCCTGCTGGTGCGCGAAGGCATGGGCGTTGCGCTGATACCTGAATCCGCTCTGCCGGATGAATTACGCGGTTTGTGCGTCGTGCCCGTGACGCCTTCGCTGTACCGTGAGTTTGGGGTGGTTTGTTCGGCGGCGAGCAAATCCTCCCGAGCAACTCAGACGTTATTGGAAGTGTTGCTCAAAATGAAAAGGTCTACGTAAGGAGTTACGGCGGTGCAAACTGTGCCCGGCGGCGCTGCGCTTGCGCGGGCCTACGGTTCGTGTCGCGGGGAGGTTTGGTGTTTGCTTTTGTAGGCCAGGTAAGGCGTAACCGCCACCCGGCAATTCCCTTCTGGAAGCCGCCTCGCAAACCTGCAAGCAACCTTATGTAATTCAGGGGCATCCCTTTTCATCCCGTCTTCACGGTCGTAAAGTGCCTGCGTTGCGGCACATTCGTAACCGGGCGTAGGAACCCGTTAGCATAACATGACATTTTTTTGCACAACGAGGATGCTAAATGGCTACTACACCTAACTTTTCTTATGCGCTCTCTGAAGAAAGCGCTGTTCATCACCTCATCAATCTTCAGCTTTGCGATTCCGCAGATCTCTTCGAACTGGCTGACACCTGCGCCGCCTGTGTGAGCGTGCTGGTTGAAACTGACGATCCCGTGACCTTTTCTATACTTTGCGAGCGCTTGCTGGAGCTGCTTAAACACCTCCGTGAACGTTGCGATACGGAACTTCCCCCGCATCTGGTTGAACGGCTCATCGCGGGTGAGAAGATCGTTTCCTGCGTGCCGGACTGCTGGCAGGAGACGGCGTTGCAGGTGGATTATGCTGTGGCGTTAACGCTGGCGGTGATGGGCGGGACACTGCCTGCGAGCGTGGTGAAAGAACTCATCGGGCTACTGCATGATATGGTCTGGCTGTTGGCGGAGTTTGTGAAGGAGCCTTATATAACGGCGCGCTGAGGTGGGTAATGGGAGGCCGGGGTTCTGCTTGGTAAAAAAACTGGATGTTGTGCGATAGCGGGTTAAATCCCGGCACGACGGAGCGGTGCGGCTTGAGCTGAACTCCGGCGAAAACAGCGTATTTCATGTCATTCGGATTCCCACATTAAAGGTTTACTTCATCCTGCCGTTAATACTGACAACTTCTGTTCAGTCATAAATCTGAACAGGAACAAAGATATTTCCAAATAGTATTTGTCACTTTTTAAACTTCATTGGATGAATGATGCGATATCTTAAAATTACCGTTACGTTCTTATCAGTAATATTACTGTCCGGGTGTTCTTTAAATAAAGACCATTACAAAGGCTTGAGCCACAATTTATGCTATTACAATCAAGATAATATTGTGTACAAATCGAGAAATGGCACCTGCGTATTCCTTGCAGACACAATATATTCAACGACATACAATAATAAAAGTTACACATTGTCATTCAGTTCTTTGTCAGCAGACTCAGGCTATATGAACGTATTTGAGGTGACAAAGCAAAACACACCGGAAATTATCAGCCTTTTCAGTGACTTTATTGCATGGTCAGCACTCGACCAACCTCAGATGCAAAGTGAAGAGGTTAAGTTTAATAATAGCGATAAATCGAAGAGACAAGTTGCAACCAGTGCTTCTGCTACAAAACAGTTTCGGTATATTAGCAAGCCACCAAAAACTCTTGGGTATGAGGAGTATGAGAACAGTCCTCTCCTGATGATTCAGTTAAATTTAAGCCTGTTTGGATTTCCAATGACGGATTACTGGTTAATTACGCCAGAAGAGGCCCGTAAACTCATTGTCTTGATACAAATATTATCTGCCGATTTAGATTGATTTACAGCAACATTCGGTTTTAAAACGTTCGTCACAGCAAGTGAAGGAATGGCACTGGTTTGGGCTGGCAATGACCAGTCAGCCCTATGTTGATGAAGATGCGGTATTGTTAGCAACTTCTACTTCTGGCACAGGGCAGACGAACTTGTTGAGATGAAGGTCCGCAGTGAGCGAGAAGCGGAAGTTGGCTACTCTGTTCAACGTCCCCAAATTCAGCCTTTATTACCCAGTTTTTCGCGAGTAGGACCATCAAAATAGATGCTACTAATGTGGCAACTACGCGGTTGAGCCAACACAAAGCGAATTGTTTCCCAGATCGAGCGCCCATTCATTAAACGCTCCCCCATTTTGAATTGGTCATCGACAAACGTATCTAATCCTGTCACTTCGAAATCTGGGGGATATAACCCAGTCACACGTATATTTTCTTCGGATAACTGGTGTGAGAGTTTAGTTGTAAACCCGCTAAGGCCGTGTTTACTAGCAAAAAATGCGGGATGCGCAATTGAATCTGTAAAATTTGGAATCCCACATGAAGATATAATTGAGACTATATCCGCACTTTCTGAACGTCTTAAACTGGGTAGCAATGCCTGAGTCAGTAGAATCGAACCTGTTAGTCCTGAGCTGACAGTATTGATAATTTCTGTGTCTGGTTGATCGTCTAACGTTCCAGATAACCACTGAGCAGCATTGAGGATTAAAATGTCTATGGGCTTGTCTGAAGTTAACAACTTTGAAGAGAACTGAGAAAGGGATTCAGGCTGGGTTAAATCACAGATATATCCTTTCGCAATTCCGCCTTCAGCCGAGATGATACTGCAAGTTTTTTGAATATCATTGGCACGCCTCGCGCAAAAATCTACCTCGACGCCTTCTCGTGCCAACCACACGCTCACCGCCTGACCAAATCCCGCGCCACCACCGGTAATCACAGCCCTCTTACCTTTTAGCATCTTCTTTCATCCTTTCTTAATGACTATGTATGGATGTAGATATACATGAGGAGAGGGATTGGCGTCTTTCAGTTAGTGCCATTTTTAGACGACGGGTTGGATAAGTTGTACTGCAATCTTTTTAATAGCGTGTCAGTCCGCTCCTGGCACAAAGCGGACAAGATGGCTAGGCTGAAGGTCTGTTGTGAGCGAAGAGCGGAAGTTTTCACTTATTCTGCGTCTGTACTGGCAATCCCGATTGTAAATTAACATGGTCCAAACAGTGGACTTTCTATTAGCTAGGGCGATAATCAAAGCAATCTTGCATTTACTGCGTATACAAAACAATGGCACTAAAAACGATTTACCGACATTTTCACACTGCTTGGAAGGATACGCCGCATGGACCTTTGAGTGATGTTCAACTTGCCAAGATCGCCCTAAATTGCGGCCGTGATGAAATCGCCGCAATCCACTTCGGTTTGAAACTGTTCAAATCAGAGCTTGCTGGTTGTCCTGATTGGGATTTCGATATGAAATATCAGTTATGGGGATCTATTGATACTTTTGAGCGCTTGCTGAAGCAAATAGAGCAAGTACAGCCCTGACTGATGAACACAGTCAAATCAGATTTCGCTATCAGCAACGTCCGCTCTTGGCACAAAGCAGACGTATCTTACACAATCACCTCTTATTATGTTCGCACTCATTAAATGAGCGCCGTTATCACGAGCATATGCAAACTGCGGTCCATGACAGTTGCCACATTCTCAACCCGCCAACCACCATATATAATGTTTCCAACCTGGAGAATGAATTATGCAGCAACCATCAAAGTGGCAAACGATCTGACAAGCGAGCTCCCTTCCTTAGGCTCAAGCACGTCGCATCAAGATTACGAGGATGCTCTGGGGTTGGTGGAGTATCTGATTGAGCATGACTCCCATAGCCCGCGGGCAGAAGAGCTAACTCATCTAGTGTAGTTAGAAATATTCATGCGGATCATCTACTAGACGATCCGTATAATCATTACCTCATGTTTTTCCATCAAAAAACATGTACCCTAGCCATAAAAATAATCATAGAATGCATTAAAACCTTCATTACCGATAAGAGGCACAATTCTTTTCCGCAACTCATCAATAAAGTCATCTTTCACTTCGTCATTATCATCTGCTATATCAAAGATATCGTATTGACCATATACCAAATCAATAAGCTCAGCTAATGAAAATATAAATCCAGAGAGACTGCCAGCTATTTTAAATGGTTCAATTACATCATAACTAGCATAGACAGAGGTATTCCCTTCATCGATAGCCGCAATTATAGGTTTACCTCCACCTAAATCATCACCAAAAACAAGGTAATTTTTTAGTAAGTACTCACAACCATTTTGAGCCTTCGAGAGCTCACTGACAGAGTGAATTTTAATTGGCGTGAAGCCTGTTTCAATTTTTAACTTTTCAGGATTATAATTTTTATATAAAAATTCCACCTCTGTCGAACGAGGTAAATTGGACGGGAAGGCATTGTCCAGATCATTGACGGTGCTGAAACTCCCTGACAGCGAGTATTTATTGCAAATGACAATAAGTTGTTTTAATGCTTTTTCAATCTCATTCACAATAGTATCAGACGCATCCATAAATATAGCCCTCAGTAATCACTAATTAAATTAGAAAAGATTTTATAAAAGCAATTAAAAAATAAGGAAGTAAATGCATTCCGAATAAAAACATCATCTGTATTATATAAGCCGAAATAATTAATATTAATCCGGCTTTTATTAATCACTTATCTTTACGAGTACTGCCAAAAACCAGCTACGATATTCCCGCCAGATATGTTTTTATACAAATACAAAGTACCGTAACCAAAGATGTAATCACCATCAAGCAATGCATCTGGATAATAATCTTCATCTATCTGCATGAAAAATGCATAACCATCTTTTTGCAAAGCATCAAAATAATAATCTTCCGATTGTATTAACCTTGCATCTTCGGTTTTAGTGATAAAGTCAAACTCTTCACTTTCAACCTTATCATACCCAACAATAACTGCCTTATTAATGTGTTTTATCGTAAATGCATCATTATTGCTTTCATCAGAAAACGTATGCGTAAAAACTTTTACTGAACAATTTGGGTAGATATTGTTATCAATCATATCATCATATTCTTCAGGAATAAGTATCGTAATATACTCATGTCCATCATCAGGATTCTGAACTGTCAAATAAAATTTATGCCCCTGAATATCACCTAGTTTATCTAAAAAGAATTCAGGGATATTTCCACCAATCCGCCCAATGACATTAGCATCAGGCAGGGTACTTATTTTAGCGATAAGATTAGATTTTAACATTTTGTCAACCCATTTTTTCTGGCAAACCCAATAGACTCTTCTCTAAGTTTCATTGCCGTTTCAGTGGCAAATTTCTTAGCGTTTTGACGTTCCCAACCTCTGTTATTCACCAAGTCTTCGTAAATACCTCTTCGAGTAATTGCAGTATTCCTGTTGATATTCTGCAATGCGGACTGGTTTTTTAGTACATTAGGATTATGCAATCCATATTTGGCCTGTAATTTGGATATGGTTTTATGCATAGCGTTTTCTTGCAAAGCTATCGCTGGGTTGGTAGTTGCAATACCAGACATTCTACCTTTTATTATGCCATTATTTCTTAGCCAAGCATTTTGTAATAACTCATGTGCAGTTAAACCGTCTTTTGCATGGACGGGACTTCCATAGCCTGCGATTCCAAATTCGTTTATTAAACCCAGCGGATCAATCCACCCCAACGGATTCGGCGCATACTGATAAAGGTTCCACCCGCCATTCAACCCAATCGGGTCCTGCACAATAAACCGCCCGAGCTGCGGGTCGTAGTAGCGGAACAGGTTATAGTGCAGCCCCGTCTCACCATCAGCGTACTGCCCGGCATAGCGAAGCGGCTGGTGAGCCATCGCCGTGCGATTCACAACCCGTGAGAACCCTTCGCTCTGATGACGCACCTCGCCAAAGCTGCCGTACTGGCCGCTCCAGCGCACCGCGCCATGCTCGTCGGTCACTTCCAGCGGCGCGCCGTTCAGGTCGGTGTTGAACCAGTAAATCTCACCGCTGCTCTGGTCACGAAGGTGATCCACCCGCGCCAGCGGGCTCCAGGCTTCATTCGGGTCGTAAATATAGGTGCTGCACAGCCCGGCGTTCTGCTGCTCCTGCAGCAGACGGTAGCCCTGCCACAGGAAGCGGGTGTCGGTGGTGCCATGCGCGGTGGTGACGATTTTGCGCGTGCGGCGACCCAGCGCGTCATAGTGATAGCGCGCCTCAAACCGCCCTTCTGGCCCGGTTCCGCGGGCGGACACCAGACGGTTCTCGGCGTCATAGACATAATGCTGCTCATACAGCCCGTTGCGGCGGCTGACCAGGTTGCCCCAGTGGTCGTATTTCATAAACAGCGCCTGCCAGTGCTGCAGGCGGTTATCCGTCACCGGTACCGCGTCGTCACTGGCAGCGAGGTTATCCGCGGCATCATAGCTGAACTGCGCGCGGCTGTGCCCCTGGCGGGCCTCGTAGTGCTTCAGCAGACGCCCTTCGGCGTCGTAGCCGTAATCCACTTCACCGCGCAGTGTGTCGCTGACGCCGGAAAGCTCACCGCGCGCGGTGTAGCGATACAGGCGTTCCAGTAGCGCCTGCTCCGGCAGGGTCACGTTCGTGCTCAGTTCACTGCGCTGCAGGGTGCGTCTGCCGAGGCTGTCATACTGGCGGAGCTGCTCGCGCGCGCCCTGAGTGCGGCGAACTTCACGGTGCAGGCGGTCGCGGGTGAACTCGGTCACCAGCTGCTGTCCGAAGCGGATAGCGCTGACGTGGCCAGAGCCGTAGTGCAGCCAGGCCAGCTTTTGCTCGCCGGGCAGCGTCAGGCCGGTCAGGTTGCTCAGGGCATCCCATTCGTAACCGACCGCGCCGTTAATGCCGGATTCGCTCAGCACGCGCCCGGCGGTATCGTGGCGGTAAACGATCTCATCGCTTTCGATACCCAGAGCAACGCCCTCAGCTGTCGGCGTACGGCGGATGCGGGTAATTTGACCGCTCAGGTCGCGGAAGTAGCGGTACTCCGCGTGACGCTGAGTGCGTCCGATCAGCAGCCCGCTGTCGTCATAGCTGAACTGCTGGACGCGACGGGCGATACCGCCATCGGCGGCAGGCCGTCCGTTTTCTTCGAGCGCGCAGAGGAACCCTCGCGCATCCCATTCCATATGGCGCACGGTCTCGTCCGGGCGCGTTTCGCTGAGCGGTCGGCCCACGGCGTCGTAGGTGAAGCGGTATTCCCCCCCGTTGCCATTCTCGAGTCGCAGCAGGTTACCGCGCGGGTCATAGCGCCACTGGCGCACGCGGCCAATACGGTCGGTGAGGCTGACCGGGAGGCCGAGCGCGTTATAGGCCCAGCTCACCTCGCTTTCCAGCGGGTCGCGCCAGCCCGTGAGCTGGCCGCGTTCGTTCCACACCAGCGACTCGCGGCTGCCGTCCGGATGGATCACGGCGCTCAGCAGCCCGGCACGGCTCCACTCCCGCCGCGTGGTATTCCCTTCTGCATCCTCGCTGGCAATCAGCTGCCCGAAGCGGTCGTAGGTGAAGCGGGTCACACTGCCGGAGCAGTCGGTGCGCTGCGTCAGCAGCCCCTGGTGATTCCAGACAAGGCGCACCACGCCGCCGATGGCGTCGGTGATGCTCTCCGGCAGGTTTTCTTCATCGTCGGGATAGCGATACGCGGTGGTGCTACCGGCCGGATCCGTTTCCGACAGCAGGCGACCGCGAAGGTCGTACATGGCCTGCGATGACGTGCCGTCCGGGTACACCGTGCGGGTGATGCGATCAGTCAGACGATGCCAGTGATACTCCGTGTGGCGGCCAGCCGGGTCCGTCTCGCTGGTCATACGGCCATATTTGTCCCACGTGCTGCGGCGCATCGCACCGCCGGGCAGAATGACGTCGCAGAGCTCGCCGTCGCGGTAGACAAACGTCGTCTGGCGACCATCGTAATCTGTGAAGCGCGCGACGTTGTCGTCGTCATCCACCAGCCAGTGCGCCTGCGCGCCGTCATCGCGGATGGCCCGACGGATGCCGTTATCAAAATCATATTCGAACGTCAGCTGTTCGCCGCCGCTATGGCGGAAGCCGACCACGCGAGGCAGGCCGTCAATCTCGCGCCAGCGGTATTCACTCAGCAGGCCGTTGGCGTCCTCGTGGGCGCTCATCAGCCCGTCCTGCCAGCGGAAGCGTCGGCGCACGCTACCGCCCCGGCCGGTCACACAGACCAGCCGGCGCTGTTCATCATAAGCGTAACTGACCAGGCAGATCTCGTCATCCAGCCAGGCGCTGGCGAGTCTGTCACGGTCGTAGCGGCAGACCACGCGCTGACCCGCGCTGTCGGTCAGGGCATGCAGGGTATGATCCGCATTCCACTCGAAGAGAATATCGTTGCCGCAGGGTTCAGAGAGGCGCTGGAGCATTGACGGAGCATCATCCTGCAGCGGTGCATAATGCCAACGCTCGCCGCTGACGTCATACACCGACCAGCTGTCGTCAGAGTGATGTTCAAGCCAGCTTTTTTCGCTTTCGCAGTAGGTGCGCAGCCCTTTCGGGACCTTCGGGAAGGTGACGTAATCGCCGGACGGTGCGCGCCACACCAGGCCGTCCTGATACGGCTCCAGGCGGCTTTCCCAGAACAGGCTCCAGCCGCGGCCCAGTACGCTGTCACCGGGGTTGCCGCTGCGCCAGTAGCGCTGCCAGCGCACCGGCAGACGGGAAGGCAGGACGAAATCCAGCTCATCATCCCCGCTGAGAAACTTCTGTCCGCTGACAATATCCACCGGGCGGGCAATGATCCCCGCCGCCGCCACGCCGGTCATCAGCGTGCCGGCGCGGCAGGCGATACGGGCCAGCTTATTAATGCCAGGGATTTTGCCCAGCAGCTTAGACAGCGCCCCGACTTTGCCGGCCGCACCGCCCCAGCCGCCGATAAGCCCGGCGAACAGCAGGGTAAGATCGGAGACTTTGTAGAGCCACTCCGGGACTTCAGACTGAATAGGAAGGGTTTGCTGCGGATCGCCGCCGATGATGACGTTGTCCGAACCGGTCATCACCTTCGCGTCGCAGGTGGTTCGATCCCCGATGCGGGCCGCAGGCAGGCCGTTAATAGAGACCCGCGAGGAGCCTTCGGCCATCTGCTGCGAGCCGTCGTCAGAGCACTTCACCGCGCTGTCCGTGGCCATGGCGGCAGGTTTACCGTTGATAAACACATTGGGCGAGCCGGAGGTGATGACGCCTTTCTTCGTCATACTGGATGCCCCGGCGTCTGCGATGCTGTCCCGGGCGGCGATCGCCAGCTCCCCGGTGTAATACCCCACGGCCAGGCTGGCGCCGACGAGCAGAACGCCCACACCAAGACAGGATGCGCCAAGTCCGGCAATAAACATGGCCCCCGCCAGAATCCCCCCGGCGGCGGCAATCAGGCCACCGACAATCGTTCCGGCAATCATCCCGGCCAGCGCACCAGAGTGGCCGATATCATCACCAACGCGTGCTGCTTCAAACATAACAACGATCCCTGAAGTTACTGGTGGAAGCGGAAGCTCCTGAGAAGTTCGCCAAACTGCGCGCTGTCGGCATCGCCCAGCGCGCGCGTGCAGGTCATGGTGAACACCAGAATTTTATGGCTGTCGACAGTAAACACGGCCTGCTGCTGCCAGACGCGTTTCCCGTCGCGCAGGTAGCTGGCATGGACAATTTCACCCTGTAAAAGGCTGTCGCCAAGCGTCGCGGCGCTGCGCTCACCCTGCTTCCAGCCTTTGATGTGTTTTTCCATCAGGGCGAGCTGGCGATCGATATACGCGGCAAGCGTTTCGCCGGGGTTGAGGGCATCGCGGGAGATATTGAACGCTGGTGCATCCGCCGCGGGCGGCGCAAATACGTTTACGGTACGATCCTGATAGCCATCAGGAAAGTTGATCAGTCCTTCACTGAAAAGGCACTGCGAAGATGGTTCTGACATTGAGCGGGTCCCACCACATTTTTTCAGAAGCGGTAAGTTTCGCATATGTGTTTAAGGCTGAAAAGATGCTGGTCCGGCGATCTCTCTGCTGACCGAAGGTCATTTCTGGCTTCACCGCAAATACAACTCTATTTTCCTGGTAATTACCTGAGGTAAGCCATCTGTTACTCTGGCTGTGCTCACGGGATGACAAGGAAAAGAGATGCTGAATCCAGGATTCGTTACCCGCCCTGACGCTATTCTGCCGTTAATTGCCAGTTTTGATATCCAGCAAGATGCCGTGATTCGGCGCTTAATGGCATTAAGGAAAATTCCACTAAAAATCCTGCGCAATCAGCAGGCTCAGGCAGCCGGTGATTTTGGCTTGCACAGCTTTACCCTGTTGAAAAGCTCGGCATCAGAGCTCTGCTATGGCTTAAGAGGACAATTCTGGCGGGCAGATTTCGGTTTGGAAAACGTGCCGGATGCCAGTGCATATCAGGCGCCAGTTTCGCCGGGCAGCAGAGCGGATATGCTCTGACATCTCCTTTCTTCCCGTATAAGGATGCGCTACTCTCACCAGTGCGTTCTCGACCAGCACGGTTCGGAACCTGTCGGCTTGCCAGCAAAAGGATAAAAAATGAAAAAAATAATTCCAGAATATACACCCGTTGATTTATCGCGTTGGGCAAGAAAAGAGCATTTTGAGGTATTTCAGGGGTTTGCTCAAAGTACATTTAACCAAACGGTTCTGATAGACATTACCGCGCTGCTGAAACATATAAAAGAGGTTGGCTGGAAATTCTACCCTACGATGATTTTCCTCCTTGCTAAAATTGTCAACAGGCATACGGAGTTTCGTATGGCCATAAAGAACAACGAGCTTGTCATTTGGAATGAGATTCATCCCAACTATACTATTTTCCATAATGAAACAGAGACCTTTTCATCAATGTGGAGCCATTACGATGGCAATATTCAACACTTCCAGAATACTTATTCAGAAGACGTTGCACGTTATGGTAATAACCTTGCATATTGGCCTAAGGAAGAGTCTCGGGAAAATATATTTTTCGTCTCGGCTATTCCCTGGGTGAGTTTTACCAGTTTTAATGTCAACGTTGCTAATATGCAGAACTTTTTTGCTCCGATGTTCACTCTCGCAAAATATTACGAACAAGATGGGAAAGTACTGTTACCTCTCGCCGTTCAGGTACACCATTCCGTGTGCGACGGTTTCCATGTGGCAAGACTGTTCAATGAATTACAAGAACTCTGTAATGACTTGCCACATCAATAGAAGGAAATAGGGGGCATATTAATCAGACATCAACGATCGATTCTGAATGTCCCGCAATGGATGCCAGTGCTCCCCTTTCTCGAAGACCGCTTTATCCTTTATCCCGGGCCTTCACTCCCTGCCGCCAGCAGTGGCACTACCACGTCGCTAATGGGAACCGGGATACCGTGCGCGCGACCATAACGTTGAATAACACCGTTACGAATATCCCACTCCAGCGGCCGGTTGGCCTGACGATCTGCGAGGATCGATGTGCCTAAATCGGCAGGTGCACGCTGGAAGTTTGTCAGGATCTCTTGTGCCACCTCATCGTCCAGGTTTGCTCCCTCGGCACGAGCGACGGCCAGCCCTTCACGCAAATACGCAAGCGCCAGCTCGCTAATATCCTCGCGAGAGAACATCCCGGCGCGACGATTGGCCAGCACCATCAGGCCAGCCACCGCATTTTGCAGCAGTTTGCGCCATGCCACACTGGAGAAATCTGCCGACAGTTCAACCGCACAGCGTGTGCCACGCAGGGCATCGACCACTCGTTGTGCCTGCGGGACATCCGGCAATGTCAGACGCGGTTTGGCGCGCAGCCATACTGAGGCATCCGGCTCACGCTGCGCTGGGAACCAGACCACCGACGGCAGTACCGTTGCGCCGTTGACCCACGGCGCAAGCTGGGCTTTTTGCTCAACGCCATTTTGCAGGGCGCAGACCACGGTGTTTTCGTCACACAGCACGCGCAGCCATCCGGCGCTGTCGGCATTTTGCGTCGTTTTTACCGCCACAAAAACGAGATCAACGGGGCGCGTGATGATACTCGGATCCGTTAATACCGGACCGGGCACCACCGTTTCTCCCTCATCGTGACGCAAACGCAATTCCGGGTGCGCGGTGCGTCCGCACAACAACGGCGTGCGGCCAGCGTCATGCAGTACTGCGGCAATGGTGGTCCCAATCGCACCGGGTCCAATCAGCGCAATGGTTGGATAGTCAGACATGAGTCACTCCCCTTTTGCTAAGCCTGCTAACAGTTATACCACCCTGAGACGAGCGCGCCACCCTCGTTGTCTATACTCAACACATAACAGACAACGGAGTGCGCCATGCCTTTACCCGATTTCCATTCCTCCGAACCTTTCACTCTTGGCATCGAACTCGAACTGCAGGTGGTGAACCCGCCTGGATACGATCTCAGCCAGGACTCCTCAGCCCTTATCGCCGCCGTTAAAAACGACATCAAAGGCGGTGAAGTCAAACACGACATCACCGAAAGCATGCTCGAAATCGCTACCGGGGTGTGTCAGAACATCGACCAGGCGGCAGCACAGCTCTCGGTAATGCAGCAGAGTATTCTGCGTGCGGCAGCGGAACAGCATATTCAGATTTGCGGCGGCGGAACGCATCCGTTCCAGAAATGGCAGCGTCAGGAAGTGTGCGACGACGAGCGCTATAACATCACGCTGGAGCGCTTTGGCTACTTGATCTTGCAGGCGACGGTGTTCGGCCAGCATGTGCATATCGGTTGCCGGACCGGGGATGACGCCATTTATCTGCTGCACGGCCTGTCACGTTTTGTGCCGCACTTCATTGCCCTGGCGGCAGCATCGCCGTACATGCAGGGCACAGACACGAAGTTTGCCTCGTCGCGGCTTAATATCTTTTCCGGATTCCCGGATAACGGCCAAATGCCGTGGGTTAACAACTGGCAGGAGTTTGAAGGGCTGTTCCGCCGTTTGAGTGCCACCAGCATGGTCGACAGCATTAAAGATCTGCACTGGGATATTCGTCCCAGCCCACATTTTGGCACCGTGGAGGTGCGGGTGATGGATACCCCGCTGACGCTCGGCCACGCGATCAATATTGCCGGGTTAATTCAGGCTACGTCACACTGGCTATTGACCGCGCGGCCCTATAAGCATCAGGAGCGGGATTTTCTGCTGTATCGTTTTAACCGTTTTCAGGCATGCCGTTACGGGTTAGAGGGCATTCTGACGGACGTTTACACCGGCGAGCAGAAGACTGTTGCAGAAGAGATCGACTGGCTGCTGGAGCAGGTTGCACCGTCGGCCGAGAAACTCGGCGCGACAAGTGCGATAACGGAAATTGCCCTGCTGTTAAAGCAGGGCAAGAGCGAGGCGCAACGCATGCGGGACTTTATTGCAGACGGTGGATCGCTTATCTCCCTGGTGCAAAAACATTGTGAACTATGGGCAACCGCTCCGTAACCCTCTCCCCACCTGGGGAGAGGTGTTTACGTTATACAGCCTTACGGAACCTGCGGGTCAGTCGCTTCTCGATTTCGACGACGAAGAACATCACACCAGCGACCGCCAGGGTCACGAACCAGTAACGCAGCGGTAAGGCTTCCGTACCAAACAGCATCTGCATAAATGGCAGGTAGATAATCGCCGCCTGAAGCAGGAACAGCACACCCGTCACCAGCCAGATCCCTTTGTTCGCCAGCAGGCCGCGGTTCAGGGAGAATGATTCCGTGTTGCGGCAGTTAATCATGTAGACCCACTGGGCACAGACCAGCATCTGTAGCAGCACGGTGCGGATGAACTCCGCGCTGTGGCCGCGCGGGGCCAGCCAGGCTTCAAGTGCAAAGGCCGCAATGGCAATCATGGTGCCGACGAAGGCCACGCGCCACACGGCGTAGGCATCCATCACGTGCTGTCCGGTCTTACGTGGTGGACGACGCATGATGTTGCGTTCGGCGGCCTCAAAGGCCAGGCCGAAGGAGAGCGTGGCGGAAGTGGCCATGTTCATCCACAAAATCAGCACCGGGGTCAGCGGAATGATATTTCCTGCCAGCAGCGCAATGACAATCAGCAGCCCCTGCGCGAGGTTGGTCGGCATAATGAAGAGGATGGTCTTCTTCAGGTTGTCGTAAACGCGACGCCCCTCTTTCACCGCGCTGGCGATGGTGGCGAAGTTATCGTCCGTCAGGACCATGTCCGCAGCCTCTTTGGTCACTTCCGTGCCTTTGATGCCCATCGCGATGCCCACATCCGCCTGACGCAGCGCCGGGGCATCATTAACACCGTCACCGGTCATGCCGACGATTTCACCTTTATCCTGCAACGCTTTCACCAGGCGCAGCTTATGCTCCGGGCTGGTACGGGCGAAGATGTCATACTTCACCGCGGCTTCAGCCAGCCCGGCGTCGTCCATTTTCTCCAGCTCATAACCCGTTACGGCCTGCTCGCTGTTACTGATCCCCAACATCTGGCCGATGCTCATTGCCGTTTGCGGGTGATCGCCGGTGATCATCTTCACGCGGATCCCCGCCTGCTGACAGGCGTTTATCGCCGCAATGGCTTCCGGACGCGGTGGGTCCATCATCCCGGCAATACCGAGGAAGATTAGACCGTGCTTCAGCGCATCGTGGGTTAACGCCTGCTCGCCGCTCGTCGGTTTGAACGCTGCTGCCACCATACGCAGCCCCTGGCGCGCATAGCGCTCCATCTCGGTTTCCCAGTACGCGCGGTCGAAATCTTGTGTACCGTTACGGCTCTGCTGCTGCGCGCACAGGGCGAAAATCACATCTGGCGCGCCGGTAATTAAAATCTGCTCCTCACTGCCGATCTGGTAGTGGGTGCTCATGTACTTATACTGCGAGTCAAACGGGATCTTGTTAACCAGCGTGGTCATGACCGGCTCAAGATGAGCTTTCGCTGCCAGTACCTTTAGCGCGCCTTCGGTCGGCCCGCCGGTAATCCCCCACAGACCGCGCTCGTCCTGAATCAGTTGGCTGTCATTACACAGGTCAATCGTCCGCAGGTACTGCTCCAGCACGGTGCCAGGCTGGATTTGTATGGGCTCGTCGCTCCCCTCCAGGTAAATATTGCCCACCGGCTCGTAGCTGTTACCATCTACACGATAGCAGCTGTCAGCGGTGATGATGGCCTTTACCGTCATCTCGTTCATGGTCAGGGTGCCGGTTTTGTCCGAGCAGACCACGGTCATTGCTCCCAGAGTTTCCACCGTCGGCAGTTTGCGGATAATGGCCCGCTTACGCGCCATCGCCTGCACGCCCAGAGAAAGGATGATGGAGATAATCGCCGGCAGGCCTTCCGGTACGGATGCTACCGCCAGGCTAATCAGGGAGAGCAGTAACTCGCCCATCGGGATCTCACGAAATACCAGGCTGAAAACAAACAGCGCAGCCATCATTGCCAGAATAATGACGAAGATCGCTTTACCCAGCTTGTCCATTTGTACCAGCAGCGGCGTGCGGTGCTTTTCGATGCCCGCCATCATCTGGTTGATGTGGCCGAGTTCCGTATCCTTACCGGTCGCGGTGACCACGCCAACGCCGCCGCCCGCACTTACGGTCGTTCCGGAGAAGACCATGTTGGTACGATCGCCCAACGGTAATTCACCGTTCAGCGGATAAATGTGTTTATCCACAACCGTGGATTCACCCGTCAAAATCGCTTCTTCTACCCGTAAATTATGCGCTTCGATGAGACGCATATCCGCCGGAATACGATCTCCCGCACGTAATACGATAATATCGCCCGGGACTATTTCAGTTGTCGGTATAGTTTCATGATTGCCGTTGCGAATAACGCGCGCCTCGCTGGAGAGCATATTACGAATACTCTTCAGGGATTTTTCCGCATTACTTTCCTGAACATGGCCAATTAACGCATTAATGACTGCGACACCCAAAATAACCAGCGTATCAACCCAGTGGCCCATTACTGCCGTTAATACGGCGGCGGCCAGCAGGACATAAATCAGCACATCATTAAAATGGGCCAAAAAACGCAGCCAGGCGGGTTTACCTTTTTTCTCCGGCAGCGCGTTCGGACCTGATTTTTGCAGACGCGCCTGCGCCTCTGCACGGTCCAGACCGCTGGCCTGACTCTGCGTGTGGGTAAGCACCTGCTCGACGGTCTGCTGATATGCCAGCCCGCCGGAAGGCGGCACGTTTGGGGACAATTTTTTTTCAGTCATCGTATTTTTCCTTCAATATCCGGTGAAGAGAAGCCTGAATTCCTTTCTGGCTTAAATAAATTCATTTTAAAGTCTTGCGGGTAAAATTGATCTACCGCAATATAATTGCGTCTCGGTTATTCAAAACTGCTTAAAACTATTTCGATGAGCTAATTTTTACAAAATGTTTCTAAACCAAATCTAAACGAGGAGGAACCATGTTTGGTATTTATCGCGGGCGCCGCCTGGCGTTATACATTATCGCAGCCATTGTTATTGCCACGTTAATTGGTTATAGCACCTATACATTTGTAAAATTATTTTCGTAACGCAGACATTTATTGACATAACGCGATATTAATTTAATTGTCTGCCGGATAATATTTTATTCCTGTGATTGACACACAGATTACGGCGATTATTTTCTTGAAATCGAGTAGGCGGGTTTATATTGCTTTACGTTCCGGGATGCCGGACAATGACATTTTTAACTGACGATTAACATTAAGATGAAACACCCGTTAGAATCGCTGCTCACCGCGGGAGGCATTTTATTGCTGGCCCTGCTTTCGTGCCTGCTGCTTCCTGCGCCCTCGCCTGGGCTAGTGCTGGCGGAGAAACTGGTTACCACCTTCCATATGGTCGATCTTAACCAGCTTTACACCATTTTGTTCTGCCTGTGGTTTTTACTGCTTGGGGTTATCGAATTCTTCGTGTTGCGTTTCGTCTGGCGTCGCTGGTTTTCACTGGCGTCGTAAGCCATAAAAAAGCCGGGTGATGGCTACGCCTTACCCGGCCTGAATTTCGATACGTTCAATGCGCCCGGCTATGATTCTCTTTGCGGTATGCTCCAGGCGGCTGATTAAAGGTGCGGGTAAAAATACGCGTAAACGTCTGCTGCGAGTCATACCCGTAGCGCAGGCAGATTTCATAGACGCGTTCGTCCGATTCACGCAAATCGCGCGCCGCCAGCAGCAGCTTGCGTTCACGGATATAACGTCCCAGACTCTCCCCTTTGTACTGCATAAAGAGTCTCTGCAGGTGCCATTTCGAGTAACCCGCGTGGCGAGCAATCTCGTCAATACGTAATGGCTGATGCAGGTTGTCGTCGATCCACTCGACGATGGTATCAATGACTTGAGCGGAAATGGTCATACTGCTCTCCCCTTCTGCTTCTCGTTTAAACATTATTCCCACCATTCACGAAATGTTTGCGTGGTATCGCTCACCCGAACAGGCTCACCCAGCTCCGGTGTCAGCAGCCGATAGTTTTTGTCCTTGCTGGCTTTTGCCAGCTGGATCAGCGGGTCGTTCCATGTGTGTTTCGCCAGTACGAAGCGCCCGTTATGCCCGGGCACGACGGCTTTTGCATTAAGATCGGCTGAAGCCTGCGCCGTTTCATCCGGCAGCATGTGGATGTACTTCCAGTCCTGGTCGTACTGGCCGTTTTCCATAATGGCTAAATCCACCTCGCCAAACTGTTCGCCGATAGCCCTGAAGTGCGGGCCGTACCCGGAGTCACCGCTGTAGTAAACCTTCTGCTCTGGCGTAACGAACATAAAACTGCCCCACAAGGTTTGATCGCGTTTGATACCGCGTCCGGAGAAGTGACGCGCCGGCAGTACATGCACCGTCAATTCATCACTGATGTGCACCGACTGGTTCCAGTCTCGCTCGTCGATAATCTCTGGTTTCATCCCCCAGTAACGCAGGTGAGATCCGACACCCAGCGGTGTCACCACACGCTTCACTTTCGGCAGTAATGCCCTGATGGTGGCGTAATCCAGATGATCGTAGTGATCGTGCGAGATAATCAGCAGGTCGATTTCCGGCATGCTCTCAGCGCGCCACGGGTACTCGCCGGCAAATGCTTTATTCAGGAACGAGAACGGCGCGGCATAGTTACCCAGCACCGGATCGATCAGAATGCGTTTGCCCGCCAGCTGGAGATACCAGGAAGAGTGACCAAGCCACACCAGGGTGTCCTGCTCCAGCGGCAGGCTCGCAAGATCGGTTTTCACCATCGGCAGCGGCTGAGCCGGGCGTGCGTTTTCCGTTTTTTGGGTCAGAAACTCCCACATCGCCACCAGCATATTTTTGTCACCGTTATAACCCGGTGTCGGCAACGTATTATGGAATTTCCCGTCACGATGCTGTGGGGAAGCCTCGACTTCCGTGAGCTGAGCCCCCTGCGGGGACTGGCCAAATCCGGCATTCAGGACAAACGGTAAACTTGCAGCTGAAGCAATAATCATGACAAACACCACGCAGATGAATTGAGGCTTTTTCATATCCTGACCCGAAAACGCGCCCCATCCGATGGTTTGCGCGGGGTAAACTTGATTATGAGTGAGTAAGCACTCATTATAGATGTGATGATAAAGTCGTCAAGACGTTTTCGATCTTTGACATTCCGCGTTGCAGCGTGTCAAAGCACGTGTTTCAATCAGGGTTTTTATAATTGACAGGGGGAAAAATTTAGTGGCACGTCCGAAGAGTGAAGATAAAAAACAGGCCTTGCTGGAAGCCGCAACGGTGGCGTTTGCACAGTCAGGTATTGCCGCCTCAACGGCACTCATCGCCCGAAACGAGGGCGTCGCCGAAGGGACTCTGTTTCGCTACTTTGCTACCAAAGACGATCTGCTGAATGCCCTCTATCTGCACCTGAAGCAGGATCTCTGTCAGGCAATGCTGTCCAACCTGGATCGCAGCCTTACCACGCCAAAAGAGCACACGCGAAACATCTGGAATAGCTACGTTGACTGGGGGATCAAAAACCCTCTCGCCCACGCCGCGATTCGCCAGCTTGGCGTGAGTGAAAAGATCAACGCTGAAACTGAGCAGGCTGTGAAAGAAATGTTCCCCGAGCTGCATGAACTCTGCCGCCGCTCGGTGCGTCATGTATTTATGTCTGATGAATTTAAAACGTTCGGCGATGCGCTGTTTTTATCGCTGGCCGAAGCGACGATGGAATTTGCCACCCGCGATCCTTCCCGCGCCGTTGATTTTAAAGCGCTCGGCTTTGAGGTGATGTGGCGCGGGCTTGCCCAGGAGGAGAGCGATGGAGAGTAAGGCATTGCAGGAGCACGCAAAACGCGTGGCGCTGGAGCTGCCGTTCACCGAACACTGCTGGCCGTTTGGGCCGGAGTTTGACGTGTTTAAAGTAGGCGGAAAAATTTTCATGATTGTGGCGGTTGCCCACAGGCGCCCGCACGTTAGCCTGAAATCAGACCCGGAGAAATCCCTGCTTAATCAGCAGATCTATCGCGGGATAGAGCCGGGCTACCATCTGAGTAAAAAGCACTGGATTTCCCTTTACGGCACTGACGATGTGACACCGGAACTGGTTACCGACCTCATCAATGATTCCTGGCATCTGGTGGTGGATAAGCTACCGAAAAAAGACCAGAAGTGGATCCGTCCGGCTTGATTGTTCGTCTGAGACGAACAGAATAAGCGCTCGAATTGCACTTATCTTTTTCCGCGTCGCGCTGTAATCTGCTCACCTTTCGCGCCCGCGCACGGGCGAATTTCATCACCAGGAGTTGTTATGGATATCATTTCTGTCGCCCTGAAACGCCACTCCACCAAGGCGTTCGACGCAAGCAAAAAACTGACCGCTGAAGAAGCGGAAAAAATCAAAACCCTGCTGCAGTACAGCCCGTCCAGCACCAACTCCCAGCCGTGGCACTTTATTGTTGCCAGCACCGAGGAAGGTAAAGCACGCGTGGCGAAGTCTGCTGCGGGCACCTATGTCTTCAACGAACGCAAAATGCTGGATGCTTCTCACGTGGTAGTGTTCTGCGCGAAAACGGCGATGGATGATGCCTGGCTGGAACGCGTCGTGGATCAGGAAGAAGCTGATGGCCGCTTTGCGACACCAGAAGCGAAAGCCGCGAACCACAAAGGCCGCACCTATTTTGCTGACATGCACCGCGTGGATCTGAAAGATGACGACCAGTGGATGGCGAAACAGGTTTATCTGAACGTCGGTAACTTCCTGCTGGGTGTGGGGGCGATGGGTCTGGATGCGGTACCGATTGAAGGTTTCGACGCCGCGATCCTCGACGAAGAATTTGGTCTGAAAGAGAAAGGCTTTACCAGCCTGGTGGTGGTGCCTGTTGGCCACCACAGCGTGGAAGATTTCAATGCCACGCTGCCGAAATCTCGCCTGCCGCTGAGCACGGTTGTGACCGAGTGCTAAACAAAACGGGCCGCTCAGTGCGGCCCGTTACGTTTTACCGGCCGCCAGCATGCCAAATCCGCTCCGCATATCGTCCTATCACCGCCAGCGACGCCGCCAGAATCAGGAAGAACACCACCTTATTCATGCCGTCCCAGAAGTACTCGAAATAGCGGGTATAAAGGTTGATGGCAAGAAACGTCAGACCAAAGCCGCGTAGCATACCGTCGTCGGTTTTCAGGCTGATATAAATACAGATTACCGCAGCCACCGCAAACAGCAGCGCCCACGGCAGAAGCGATGCCTGCGTCACGCTGTACCAGTTATCAATATCGTAATTGCCAAATATCGACATGATCCACAGGGCAACAAACAGGTACGTTAACCCCATCGCTTTGCTGGTCGTGTAGAGCTGTCGCGCCTGCAATAACGCCCGCAGAACCCAGCACAACGCCAGCAGCCCGCCGCCAAAGAAGATAAACCGTACCGGGTAGTTCATCCCCAGCCAGTACGCGCCCCAGCCGGATACATAGCCCGTCTCAGCACCAAACCAGTTGCCAAGTGAGAGCAGGAAAAACAGCCACACCAGCCCCGAGCGACCAAAAAAGCCCACCAGCCCGTAAATCACGCAACCTGCCAGGAACAACGGTGCCACGTGGCCGCTGCCGTTATCGAGCCGTTCGCCAAGCTGCCAGAGCGCGATGGCGGTAAAGAAGACCCCAAGGAACAGGATCGCCTCAGTACTGTAGTGCCACTGGGTTTCCCGCCGCTGTCGGCTGAATCCCCACAGGTAAAACAGCACCGCAATCACCGCCGGTAACCCGATGCGGGCGAAAGAAGAGAAAGCGAAGAATTCGATAATACGCGCCATCAACTCACTGTCGGAGAACAGGCTGCCAATGGCGATGATCACACAGGCGAGCGCCGTCCAGAAGGCGTAGCGGCTAAGGCGCTGCCAGTCCATGGAGACGCGTTTCAGGGTCCCGGTCAGCCGTTGGTGTTCGTCGTGGGTTAACATACCGTCCTGTTGCCACTCATCGAGTGCGCGACGTAAAAGCCGCTCCTGTTTTCGGGTCACCTTCATTTAGCCTGCTCCGCCAGCCATTCCATTGCTTTCTCCCCCGCGTCATCCACTGGCAGATAAACCAGCAGTCGCGAACCGTTGCGAGGAGCAGAGTACCAGTACATTTGTTGCAGGGTAAACTCCCCAAGTTCAGGATGGGTGAATAGCTTGAGCTGGTTTTCCACGCCGCGCACGTCGTTGCGCTGGTGCCACAGGGTTTTAAACTCGTCAGATACCGCGAAGAAGCGTGCCAGTTTAGCTTCCCACAGCGGGTCACCCCGGTGCTCGGCCATCGCCGCCCGGAAATAGGAGACAAATATCGGCAGTACATCGTCGCGCCGGCCAAGCCGGGCACGCCACGCAGGATGCGTGAGGAACAGATAAATACAGTTGCGATCTTCCGGTGGGATAGCATTGAAATCGACCCCCATCAGATGACCAAAGCTGTCGTTCCACGCCACGATGTCGAAATTCGGTTTCTGAATACTGGCCGGTTTTGGCATCAGCGTATCCAGCAGGCGGCGCGTACCTTCGCTGATCCCCTCGCAGCAGGTCGCCTGCGGTGCTTCACCCGGCGGTAATCCGGCCAACACAAACAGGTGCCGTGCTTCAGTCGGGGTACATTGCAGTGCTTTTGCGACGGCGGCCATGACCGCGCTGGAAGGATTAACATCCCGGCCCTGCTCAAGCCAGGTGTACCAGGTCACACCCACGTCAGCCAACAGAGCGACCTCTTCCCGGCGCAACCCTGGCGTGCGTCGACGACCACTGCGCGGAAGGCCTAGACGCTGCGGATCAAGGCTTTCGCGACGGGCACGCAGAAATGCCCCCAGCTGTTTTCGGGTGTCATCCTGAAGTGAGACGACAGGTTCAGACATCAGCGCCATAAATCCCCCTGCATGGTAGTGCCAGTACCAGTATAAGCAAGAACTGGTACCCGTTTATCAGATAGTTGATGCTACGACCATCTGATGAATGACGCAATGGAGTTACCATGAATACGTCAGTTGTTTCACCGGGTCGCGCAGGCCTGATATTGCTGTTAACCGGCCAGATGCTGCCCATGATTGATACCTCAATCACCAACGTGGCGCTGGACGCCATCACCCATTCTCTGCATGCCACCGCCACCGAGCTGGAGCTGATTGTCGCCCTATACGGCGTGGCCTTCGCCGTCTGTCTCGCACTCGGCAGCAAGCTGGGGGACAACCTTGGCCGTCGTCGTCTGTTTATGTGGGGAGTGGCAATCTTTGGCCTGGCCTCGCTGCTGTGCGGGATTTCGGGGAATATCGAACAACTGCTTGCCGCGCGCATTGTGCAGGGTGCTGGCGCGGCGTTGATCATGCCGCAAATTCTCGCCACGCTGCATGTCACCTTAAAAGGTACGGCCCACGCCAAAGCGATAAGCCTGTTTGGCGGGATCGGCGGGATCGCGTTTATCGTCGGGCAGATGGGTGGCGGCTGGCTGGTATCGGCGGATATCGCCGGGCTGGGCTGGCGTAACGCGTTCTTTATCAACGTGCCAATCTGTCTGGTGGTTCTGGCGTTAAGCCGTCGCTATGTGCCGGAAACCCGTCGCGAAACGCCGTCGCGCATTGACTGGGCGGGAACCGTGTTGCTGGCAGTGATCCTCTGCTGTCTGCTGTTCCCGATGGCCCTCGGCCCGCAGTGGCACTGGTCATGGCCGCTGAAGGCCGCGCTGATTGCGATTATCCCGCTGGGATATCTGATGGTATTGAATGCCCGTAAAAAAGAGCGTGAGGATGCCCATCCGCTGATCCCACCGCGTCTGATACAGCTTCGCAGCATTCGCTTTGGCGTGCTGATTGCGATGCTCTTTTTCAGCGTCTGGTCCGGGTTTATGTTCTGTATGGCGCTGACCATGCAAACCGGTCTCGGGATGGCGCCGTGGCAGTCGGGGAACAGTTTTATCGCCCTGGGCGTGACCTACTTTATTTCAGCATGGTTTGCCCCGCGTATGATCGCCCGCTACAGCACCAGCACGATCCTGCTGACCGGGCTGGCGATCCAGATTATCGGCCTGCTGGCGTTGATCGCCACATTCCGCCTCTGGGGCATGAACAACACAACGCTGACCCTGGTTCCGGCGACCGGCCTGGTTGGCTATGGACAGGCGCTGATCGTCAACAGCTTCTACCGCATCGGGATGCGCGACATCCAGCCTGATGATGCCGGTGCCGCGAGTGCGATCCTGAGTACGCTTCAGCAGGCGGCACTCGGTCTTGGTCCGGCCATTTTCGGCGCAATTTTGCTGCACGGGCTGAGGAATCATCACGGGGATTTTACTCAGGCGATAAACCTCTTCCTGGCCGTCGAAACAGGTTTGATGCTTATTCTTGCGCTGGCAACATTACGTATGCGTCATCGTCTGTGTCTGCCCGTGGTGAAGACCTGCCACGTCACTAAATAAGCCAGGCAGATTTGCATAACAGGTTTGCAGCCGCCATTATGGGGCTGCATCAATACAGGAGACGTTATGCAGGAATTAATTGCTCAGGTTGAAGAGTTAGGCATTGAAATTAATCACACCACTTCTTTAGTGATTATCTTTGGTATTATTTTTCTTACTGCCCTTATCGTTCATTTTATTCTGCACAAAGGGGTACTGCGCGTTTTTGAGAAACGCGCGCAGGCCAGTAGCCATTTGTGGTTACAGATCATTACCCAGAATAAGTTATTTCACCGTCTGGCCTTTACCCTTCAGGGGATAATCGTTAACGTTCAGGCGGTTTTGTGGCTGCAAAAAGGCAGCGAAGCGGCTGAAATACTCACCACCTGCGCGAAGCTGTGGGTAATGGTCTATGCGCTTCTCTCCTTCTTCTCCCTGCTGGATGTGATATTCAATCTGTCGCAGAAAATGGCCACCGCGTCACAGCTGCCGCTGAAGGGGATATTCCAGGGAATCAAGCTGGTGAGTGCGATTCTGGTTGGGATCTTAATTATCTCCCTGCTGATTGGACAATCCCCCGCCATTCTGATTAGCGGGCTGGGTGCGATGGCCGCAGTCCTCATGCTGGTATTTAAAGATCCGATTCTGGGGCTGGTCGCCGGAATACAGCTGTCCGCCAACGATATGCTCAAGCTGGGCGACTGGCTGGAAATGCCAAAATTCGGCGCGAACGGCACGGTGACGGATATTGGCCTGACCACCGTGAAAGTGAGAAACTTCGATAACACCATCACAACGATCCCAACATGGGCGCTGGTGTCCGATGCCTTTATCAACTGGAGCGGAATGTCGGCTTCAGGTGGGCGACGTATTAAGCGCAGTCTGAATATTGATACCACCAGCATTCATTTTCTCAACGAGCAGGAACAGCAGCACCTGATTCAGGCGAAGCTGCTTAAGCCCTATATGGCCGCGCGGCACGAGGAAATTTCACTCTGGAATCAGGAGAACGGTGAAGGGGAGTCGGTATTAAACCTGCGTAAGATGACCAATATTGGCACCTTCCGCGCCTACCTGAATGAATATCTGCGCAATCACCCGCGTATTCGCAAAGATATGACGCTGATGGTGCGCCAGTTAGCGCCTGACGCGAATGGTCTGCCGATTGAAATATATGCCTTCACCAACACGGTGGTCTGGGCAGAATATGAGGAGATTCAGGCCGACATCTTCGACCATATTTTCGCGGTGGTGGATGAATTTGGGCTGCGTATTCACCAGTCCCCCACCGGAAACGACATTCGATCTCTGGCAGGTGTTATCGCGAAATAAGCATTTAAGCCCGGTAAGCGCAACGCTACCGGGCGAAAACCGCACTATTTCTTGCGGGAAAGCTTAAACGCCGCAAACAGGAAAATCACCCACACCGGCAGCAGCATCGCCGACAGGCGCATCTCATCCATCGTGCACATCAGCACCAGAATCAGCCCCAGGAAAGCGATACAGAGATAGTTACCTGCCGGATAGAGCAGCGCCTTAAACTGTGTTTCACGCCCCTTGCGGCGCATTGCCGCGCGAAAACGCAGGTGCGCCAGGCAGATCATGATCCAGTTCAGGAGCAACGTGGCAACCACCAACGCCATCAGCAGGCCAAAGGCCTCTTTCGGCAACAGATAGTTAATCAACACCACCAGCGACGTGATAGCGCCAGAAAGCAACAGCGAATTCACCGGCACGCCACGACGGCTGACGCGGGTAAGAAACCTCGGCGCGTTGCCCTGCACAGAGAGGCCAAACAGCATGCGGCTGTTGGAGTAGACACCGCTGTTATAGACCGAAAGTGATGCCACCAGAATGACGAAGTTCAGCGCAGAGGCCACCACGTTGCTGTTCAAATCGTGGAAAATCATCACAAACGGACTGCTGTCTGACTTCACCTCAACCCACGGGTAGAGCGCAAGCAGCACCACCAGCGAACCGATATAGAACAACAGAATACGGTACACCACCTGGTTGACCGCTTTAGGAATGCTTTTATGCGGATCGCGCGCTTCAGCAGCGGTGATGCCAATCAACTCCAGGCCGCCAAAGGAGAACATAATCACGGCAAGAGAGAGAATAAGCCCCTTCCAGCCCGTTGCCAGGAAACCGCCGTGTTGCCACAGGTTGTCGATAGTGGCACGCTCGCCACCGTGACCTGAGAACAGCAGCCAGAGGCCAAAGCCGATCATACCGATAATCGCCAGCACTTTAATCAGCGCGAACCAGAACTCGGTTTCACCATACAGGCGCACATTCACGAGGTTAACGGCGTTAATGATAATGAAGAAGGCCGCCGCCCAAATCCACGTCGGAACGTCCGGCAGCCAGTACTGCATATAGATGCCAGCCGCCGTCAGCTCAGCCATCCCCACCAGCACGAACATCACCCAGTAGTTCCAGCCGGACAGGAAGCCTGCAAAAGGGCCCCAGTATTTATAAGCAAAGTGTGCGAAGGAGCCTGAAACCGGCTCTTCAACGACCATCTCACCGAGTTGGCGCATGATCAGGAAGGCGATAACCCCGGCGATACCGTAACCCAGCAGAACCGCCGGGCCAGCCATCTGAATCGCAGGGCCGATACCGAGAAACAACCCGGTACCAATTGCGCCGCCGAGGGCAATTAACTGAATATGTCGATTTTGCAAACCACGTTGCAGCGTCGGATTCTGTTCCGACGAAGCTTCAGCACTACCGTTGCCTGAAGCGGATGACGCGTCTTTCACGTCCTACCCCTGTCTCTTTTTTAGAAGGGGCACGTTTTAACACTTCATGCTGGAGGTAGCAAGGGATTGGGTGGAACCTCGGGCAGCCACCCCGATACCGGAGTGGCTGTGGTGTCATTATTTTTTCTTGTAAATATTAGCCGTACCGTGAATTTTATTGTTGGTGTTACCTGAAGTGAGCACCAGCACATCCGCGCCTTTCTTATCCGCTTTTTCAATCAGCTCTTTTTTTGCGTCATCCACAGATACTTCATTCGAGGTGCTTACCGTACCGATTTTTTGATACTGAGACGCAACTTTCTTGAACTCATTTTTTGTCAGCAGTTGGGCAGCAAACGCATTGGTCGTAAACAGTAACGCAGTTCCCAACAAAATAACCGTTGTCTTTTTCATAACCTTTTTCCTTGAGATTAATCAGCAACTACGAAAAACCTCACACATTATGGTGAGGTTTTATGAGCATGGTAGAGAATCTCAGGAAATGCCATACGTCCTGGAAAATTCTTTTATAACAACCCGTTGCATGAAATTACTAACGACTATTAAGAATATTCAAAAACACGCGCCGTGCCAGCAATATCAATGCGTACAGACGTCCCAGGGTTCCACCCAGGCTGGCTTACCGTCTTCAGAATCACAGGCTGCTGTTGCCCGGCTAATCCCAGGGTGAGCGTCGACAGCTGACCGGTGAAATCCACATCAAGAATCGAGATCGGGCTTTCATGCGCTGCACATGCCGTTACGCGCAGCTGTTCGGGGCGCATCATTACCCTGCCCTCTCCTGTCGCATGCGCGTTGTCCGTCGGCACCTCACCCAGCGCGCACAGGGCACTCCCGGCATTGAGCTGAGCTGGCAGGATCACCGCATCTCCAAGAAACAGCGCCGTTTCTTCGTCAACAGGCTGCGTGTAGACTTCATAAGGCGTACCAACCTGGGTAAAACGTCCGGCACGCATGACGGCAACCTGGGTGGCAAACGACAACGCTTCGTTCTGATCGTGGGTGACCAGAATGGAGGCAACGCCTGCTTCGGCCAGCAGATCGGCCGTTGCTTTGCGCGTCATCGCGCGCAGGCCCGTATCCAGAGCCGAGAAAGGTTCATCCAGCAGCATCAATGAAGGACGTTGGGCCAGCGCACGGGCCAGCGCCACGCGCTGCTGCTGCCCACCGGAAATCTCATGCGGCCAGTGTGTCGCTAGCTGCCTGTCCAGCGAAACCATATCCATCAGCGCTTCAATACGCTGACGCTTCTCATGACGTGTACCGTTCAGCCCCCAGGCAATGTTATCTGCCACATTAAGATGCGGGAACAATGCGCCCTCCTGAGGAACAAAACCGATCCCGCGCAGGTGGGCGGGGACAAAACTGTTCTCATCGAACAGCGTTCGCCCCTGCATGACAATACGCCCGGTGTCCGGTGTTTCAAACCCGGCAAGAATTCGCAGCAGCGTGGTTTTACCTGATCCGGATGGCCCGACAATTGCCGTCCGGCTCCCGGGGGCAACGCTCAGGTTTAAGCTGTCGAGCACCTGCACATCAGAGAATGTTTTAGAAATGGAGGTTAATTCAAGCATGTCAAAGCCCTGCAATTTTTTTCGACTGCATATAGAGAATGGCGGTCAGCGGGAGTGAAATCAGGATCATCAGCATTGCGTAAGGCGCTGCGGCCACATAGTCAATTTCACTGGTCAGCGCCCAGAACCCGGTGGAGAGCGTGCGCGTGCCCAGCGGAGAGAGCAGCAGAGTCGCAGTCAGCTCGTTGCTGACACCAAGGAAAACAAGTGCCGCCCCCGCTGCCGCACCTGGCGCAGCCAGCCGCATCGTGACGCTCCATAGTGCCTTCGCCGGCGTACTGCCAAGACTGCGCGCCACGTTTTCCAGTTCCACCGGTGCCTGTGCTATCCCGGCACGCAGGTTAATGAGCGCGCGGGGCATAAACATCAGCAGATAGGCAAGGAACAGGGTAATTTCCGTCTGGTAAATGGGACGGGCGTAATGAATGGTGACAGTGACCAGCGCAAGCGCGGTGACAATCCCCGGCAGCGAACTGGTGATGTAGATGCAGCCTTCCAGCATACGAAAAACGCGGTGGGGGTAGCGAATTCCGAGCCAGGCGATGGGGATCACACACGCTGTCGTCAACAGAGCACCACCCACACCAAGCATCAGCGTCTGGCGCAGTGAGTGCCAGAGATCGGCGCTCATCCAGTTTTGCACACCGCCGAGCCAAATCCAGCGACACAGAACAATTAATGGCACGCCCAGTGCCAGAACAATCAGCACGATGAAAAACAGCTGACCCAGCGCAGCCGCAGCGGGTTTCAGCGGCCAGCGCTTCTGTTCACGTGCGGCACCAGCACCAATGCGCGCGTAGCGTGCTTTTCCGCGCGTCACGCCTTCCAGCACTAAGATAGCCAGACAGCACAAGGCCAGTACACCCGCCAGCATGTTTGCGGCAGGACCGCTGAAGGTAGACTGAAACTGGTCATAAATCGCCGTGGTGAAGGTATCAAAACGGATCATCACGTACAGGCCATATTCCGCCAGCAGGTGCAGAGCCACCAGCAGCGCGCCGCCGCAGATAGCCAGCTTGAGTTGTGGCAGCACCACGCGGAAAAAGACCCGCCACGGCGGCGTGCCGAGCGAAGCGGCCACATCTTCCAGCGTCGGGTCAAGGCGGCGCAGCACCGCCGCTACCGGCATATAGATAAAGGGATAGTAGGCAAGCACGGAGAGGAACACGCCTGCAGAAAGTCCATGCATCGACGGAACAACACTTACCCACGCATAACTTTGTACAAACGCGGGGATAGCCAGCGGAGCCACCGCCAGCGCAGACCAGATCCCTCGTCCGGCAAGCTGCGTGCGCTCTGTGAGCCAGGCGATTGCTACACCTGTCACAATACAAAGCGGAACCGCTAACGCCGTCAGCCACAGCGTGTTGCTGAGCAACTCAGCAACACGCGGGCGGAACACCAGCGCCTTAATCGTCTCCCAGCCCGTCTCAATGCCAATGGCAATGATAAAACCTAAAGGCAGAAGCGCCATTAATGAAAACAGGACAGCTAACGCAACCATCGGCAGTGCAGGACGCCTGCGAGCAGGCTCCTGCACTCTGTTTTTGCCGATGTCGAGACTTAGACCAGACATAAGACGTTCACTTTACTCTCAGGATCACAGCAGACCGGCTTGTGTCATCAGCTCGATAACTTTTTTACTGTTGAGCGTTGAAGGTTCAACTTTCGGCGCATCGAGATCTTTCAGCGGAACGAGTTTCGGGTTAGAGGCAGCATTTACACCCACAGCATATTCAAAGGCATTGTTGGTACGCAGGCTTTCCTGGCCTTCTTTACCCGTGATGTATTTGATGAACGCCTGTGCTTGCTCTTTGTGTTTGCTGGATGCCAGTACACCACCGCCGGAGAGGCTCACAAACGCGCCCGGATCCTGGTGTTTGAAGTAGTAGAGCTGGGTGTTTTTGCTGTTTTCACCCGTTTTGGACTGGTCGACAAAACGGTAGTAGTGATAAATCACGCCGCCATCAATCTGACCGGCATTGACGGCCTTCATGACGGTGCTGTTACCTTTGTAGGCAACAAAGTTGGTTTTCATCGCTTTAAGCCATTCCAGAGTCGCCTTCTCGCCTTTCAGGGCCAGCATTGCGCTCACGATGGCCTGGAAATCTGCGCCTGACGGTGATGCCGCCCAACGGCCTTTCCACTCAGGTTTCGCCAGATCCATCAGCGATTTTGGCAGCTGCTGTTCGGTCAGTTTTTCCGGGTTATACACGAACACCGTGCTGCGGGCAGCAATCCCGATCCAGCGACCGTGTGCCGGACGATATTCTGCTGGTACCTGCTTCAGGGTATCTGCATTCAGCGGCGCGAACAGGTTGGCATTATCCACCAGAACCATGGACGGCGAGTTTTCCGTCAGGAATACGTCTGCTGGCGATGCGCTGCCTTCCTGAACCAGTTGGTTACCCAGCTCGCTGTCATCACCGTTACGCAGAGTCACTTTAATACCGGTTTCTTTAGTAAAACCGTCAACCCACGACTTAACCAGGTTTTCGTGCTGCGCGTTGTAGACAACGATACCCTCGTTGTTATCGGCCGCAACTGATTGTGTAGAAAGTAAAAGTGATGAAGACAACAAGGCAAGGGAGAAACATGACAGCAGACGAGAATTCATGAACATATCCTTAATTGACCAACGTGATTAACAACGCATAGCTTTGTGGGACAGGATTAAAGCATACAAAAACGCTAATGATAATTAGTATCAATCCAGTTTTAGCGTAAAAGTGTAAAATTTCATTATAGAGGTGTTTAAAGTGATAAAAATCCAGATTTAAGAATGGAGAAAAATAAAGATTAAGAAATCCTTAAGGACTGCCCTAATAAAAGATAATTAGCACTCTATTTATTAAGCCGTTATTTAACCGAAAAGAAAAGAATAAAAATTCGACCACAGGGCATTAGAAAAAAATGACTCCCTTCATGTCATTGTCCTGTTATCGCATTAGTCGATCTTAAGCGGAAGTGTCTCCAGCGTTCTCAGGATCAGACTTCGATTCGACCATTTCGCCTCACCGTCCAAAGCGGTAATCCCTCGCTTGCTCAGGGCCGTCGCCAGATTTTCAGCCTGAAACTGCGCCAGCAACTGCCCGATGCACTGGTGCACACCTGCTCCAAACCCTAGCTGTCGCTGTGCATTCTTTCTGCCCGGAATAAAGCGCGACGCCTCTTCAAAAACGCGTTCATCCCGGTTAGCGGAGCCAAGGCACAGTAACACGTTATCGCCAGCCTTCAGTTCACACCCCAGAAAATACACAGGAGCCGCAACCTTCCGCCTGCCCATCTGAAGCGGGGATTCAAAGCGCATCGTTTCGCTTACTATCTCTTTCATCCGCAGCGTGTTATTTCTGACCCCCCTCCTGCAATTCCGGATGCAATGCCAGCATATAGAGCAGGTTTCCGGTTAGCGCTTCGCTGGTTTCACTGCCGCCAATAAGCATCGTGATGCAGTCAGTGCTAAACCGCTCATAAAGCGCATTCCCATCTCCGCCATATCCTTTCAGCAGGCTGCGATAAAACAGCGAGTCATAACCTTCTCTGTGCGACTGTGCGAGCTGGAGAAAGCTATCATCCAGACGGGAGAGCGCTTTTATCAGCCTCTGAAGCCCCTCACGGTCAATGGCGCTGGGATCCAGCAATAGCCTGATGGCACTTTTCTCTTGCTCCACCACCTCCTGTTGCGCCTGCGGCAGGTTAAACCATACGGTGAAAAGCTTCCCCAATAGCGGCGCTGCAATCTGCCGAACTCCGTCAAACGGGCGAGCTGTGGGTAAAGCGGCTACCACTGAATGTGATTCGTGTGAGATGAGATGGGTTAATGCCCTCCAGGATTCGCCGGTAAACAGAGCCTGCAGAGCCTGACGGTGAGCGCGATGAACACTTCCCTCCTCAAAAAGGACAATGCCGTAGAGAAGATCCCGCAGCCGGGGCGGAAGGTTAAAACACTCTTTTTCCAGTACAGCATGCACGTCTTCAGGGATACCTGAAGAGACGAATGCACGTTCCTTCATTGCCTGATACACGTCCTGATAACGGGTAAGCACCCATGTTTTCCCGATTCGCGTCACCGGCTGATGGTTTCGCATATGGTGATAGACGTCGTGAAGATTCTCCTGAAAGACAGGAGAGGCAGGATTAAACCGAAGCGCTTTGTCGACATATGCCATGGGTGAGTCCTCATCACAGGATTAATCACCATTGAGTTAAGCAGGGATATGTTTCAGTTCAAGTATGGCGATGGAGTCTGGGGGATTAAGGGGATCAAATGGCACGCCCTGTAGGATTCGAACCTACGACCTACGGCTTAGAAGGCCGTTGCTCTATCCAACTGAGCTAAGGGCGCACTGAGAAGAGTGAACTTCGCGGTGGTGAAACGCGAAGAATTATACGGTCAATGTCAGGTGAGTCAATGCCTTTTCCGTTTTCAGGCCCAATAACGACTAGTCGGTTGTAAATACGGCTGTTTTTTCAACATTATCATCAAATTCACCGTAAAATTATGCGCTGCGAAAAGGCTTAGTGGCATTTAAGTAACGCCTGCTGTTTTCCTGAACGTCACCTCGTCACACTAGTAAGAGGTATCCCGGCCGCCCGGAAGCTGACAGACAACAGGACAATGGAGTGACAGCGCAAAACCTGATCTATACGCCCCCCCAGCTACAGACCCTTTCTCAGGACATCGTCGGCATTAAACTTGAGCCCATTGTCGCCCTCACCTCTTTGCGTCAGATTGGCGCTGAGGTGCTTAGCATCATGTCCGAAACGCGGCACAGTGAGGCGTTTTTCCACCGTCAGTCCGCAGAAGAGTCGATAACCCTGCTTGAAGCGCAGCTTGTCGCGTTAAAAAATACACCGCACTGTCATAACCTTTTTATTAATCTGCCGATAACCGTCCTGACAGAGTCAGAATCTTTTCAGCGACTTATCCGGCTGAGTGGGGCTCCGCTGAATATTGAGATCGTCGATCTCGCGGCTTTTTTGGCGCTGTCTGTTGCACAGAAACAGAGCGTCATTCAGAACCTGCAGCAACTCAGAAGGCAGGGGCACAGCATCTGGCTGGATGATATTGATGAAGTATTAATATCGTCGTTTATATCCTGTCGCCTACCGTTAAGCGGCATCAAGATTGATAAAGAAGCTTTCTGGCGCTTACGCGCCACCCCTGCGCTGAGGCAACTGGTTTCACTTTGCTTTCAGCTTGCCGGGAAAGTTCTTATCGAAGGGATTGAAACTGAGCGCGATCACACCTGGGCACTGCAGGCGGGCGCAGATCTCGGCCAGGGGTATTACTGGCCGTCCTGGACATGGCCGGAGGATTAAAAAGCCATTTCCAGGAGGGAGACCATGCGAATGACAGTGCGCCGTTACAGGCGGCGGCGTACAGGAAGTGATGCATTGGGATTTACGCACTCGCCTTTTGCTCCCCCCTTTTTCGACCGACTCGAATTTTTGAGCCAGTCCATCAGCCAGCCCCGCAAAACAGACGCCCCGTTTATCCTTCTGGTGACGGAGGATCACTTCCTGCGCACCGGTTTTCTCAACGGGCAGTTTCCCCTGAGCAGTTGCTGCGACTACGCCACGCTGGACGACGCCCTTGTCGCTCAGACGCAGTGGCCATCAGCCCGTCTGGTCGTGGATATTGAAAGCCGCTCCACGGGGCTTCTGGAGAAACTGGATCAGTTGAGACGGCATAGCCTGTTTCCTCCTTTCCTTACGCCCTGGCTGTTGGTCCGGGCCGATAATTACGACACCCGCCTCTTCTGCAAAGCGGCAGGTCCCTTTCATGTGCTCGAACGTCAGCTGAACGCCGCTGCGCTCCATCACAGCCTGCTGGATACCCGCCCCCCGCAGGGTACCGGGAAAGACTGGTTCTCGCGCAATGAATGGCCCATCCTGCAGGAGCTTTCCCGGGGCAAGACATTACGTCAGATTGCCCATATGCAGAATCGTCCCTATAGCCGCATTATCTATCGTCTTAGCTGCATCCTGCTGAAACTCGGGCTAAGCCATCGCCAGGAATTGCTGCATCTTCTTAATAACCTCTCAGACTGCACGTTTTCACTCACATCCTAACCCCTTATTTCCTAAAGCGGTTTAGGAATTTACTTACCACTTACGTTGCAAAAATGTTAATTCTTAACAATAAAATCGAAATTATAACTATTCCTAATTTATGGGCGTGAACCTTGTGAAATACCACAAATTGACGAAACAGCAGAACTTTCCTCCATCCGTTAAGTGAATGCAGAAGGCGTTAATAAGATGATAATGATGTAAAAACAAGCAGCTTGGTGACACCTTCCAGGAGTAAAAAGCGAAGCGGTCAGCATGTTCTCCTGTACAGCAGACACCGTTATCCAGGTCAACGTAAGAACTTTCAGATGAAGGTCTGACGGCCTGTGAGGGTAATTTTTAACCTCTCCACAGCGGGTTCGCCCCTTTAAAAAAGGCGTAATTTTGTTAACAATTAATCAACATACAGAGATATCTGTTATTTTTTGTTATTACATAAAGACGAAAATATGCGGTAAATGAGATACCAGGACATTTCCGCTAATTTTAAAAAATTAGCTATTCAGATCCAGAAGATAATACAAACCAACACGCGGATATTAATTTACAGGGTTTTCGGAAAAAACTTACCCTGTATAATAAGATGCGTACCAAATCTGAATAAGAAAAACCTTTTTGCCAACACCAGCCAAATGAGATGACCGCGCTGAGGCATAGTTCTTTTCATTACGTAAACAAGGATGCTTTCGCTCTTTCCAGGGAAATACTTCGGTATAGGGATCTGCACATTATATCCTTCCGGCATTTCGTGAGTTTTACAAAACTCTACATAACGCTTTTAACAATCTGAGGCATTAAAAATGAAACCGGCATCCGTTATCATTATGGACGAACACCCTATTGTCAGAATGTCGATAGAAGTCCTGCTACAGAAAAATAAAAACATCACCGTCAAGCTCAAGTCTGGCGACAGCCATGAAGTCCTTGACTGTATCCGTAATCACCCTATTGATATGGTGATCCTTGACATCGAACTCACCAGTACAGATGCTTTCGCTTTACTAAAGAGAATCAGAAACTTAAATAAAAACATTAAGATTCTGTTCCTCTCGTCGAAATCAGAGTTGTTTTACTCAGGCCGTGCCATTCGAGCCGGGGCAAATGGCTTTGTCAGTAAACGAAAAGACCTGGGTGAGATCTACAATGCCGTAGAGATGATCCTGATGGGCTATTCTTTTTTCCCGTCGGAAACGCTGAATTTTATAAATCACCAGGGTTCAGGGAAAGGGATCGCAGTGGATATGCCATTATCGAATCGTGAAGTCACGGTATTACGTTATCTGGCGAATGGATTATCCAATAAGGAAATAGCTGAACAGCTACTATTGAGTAACAAAACCATTAGTGCGCACAAATCCAACATTTATTCCAAGCTGGGCGTGCAAAGTATCGTGGAATTAATTGATTACGCCAAAGCGCACGAACTGCTATAACCTGAATTCACTCCCTGCAGCTTATCTGAGCTGCAGGGAGTGCGGTCAGTGCTAATTATAGTTAATCATGAAAGTGGCATCAGCGTCAGCCTGTCCGGGCTGAGGGTTATCGGCAGTGGCAATATAATTGGCATAAAACGACAGAATTGCATTCCCCTGCGCATCAACCGTGACTGGCTGGCTGGCCTGTTGAAGCGGCAGGCGCGTTTTATCCGCATCCCTGATCTCAACGGCGACATGACTTGCTGTACTGGCGTCATTCAACGCCAGCAACCCGTTATTACTTCCGTCAGCTTTGCCTGAAAACGTGATCGACGCAGCGCCCGGCGGACAGCCAGTCAGCTTCAGCGTAAACGGCATGGGCTGCGTGCGGCTCCCGGTGGAGCTCAGCTGTTTAGTCGGCCAGGTGCCTAACGTGACGGTTTTGTCGCTATCGCTCCCCTCTGCTACACAGGTGAAATCGACAATATTGCCGTAGAGTCGAATGTTAATTTCGCCCAACGCGGTTTCCGCCCGAGCTTGTGTGCAAAGCGCAAAGAGCGCCACGGTGATAAAACGGATCCCGTTTCGCATATCGGCTCCTTAGTCGTAATCCACACGCAAATATCCGCGCGAGGTAAAGCGCCCTTCCGCTGGCTTGTTGCCCGTCACGCTCACCGGCCAGACCCGGATCCCCACCTGCGCCTGCGCACTGTCGTCGAGACGGAACGGAATTTTACTCGTCAGGTTGTTGGGCGTGAGCGGCGTACCGCTCTCGTTGGCAATGATGAAGCCTACATCCGGGTTATCGGACACCAGTACATTATCGGAGACCTTTTCAGCCTCGACTCGCATCGTCAGCATGGCGTTCGCCTCCACGTTGGTGCATTTAATCGCGATGGTTTTGCTTTGCGATGAGACGCCCTCCGGCTTGTTACCCACGCCCGTTTTGCTGAACAAAGAGGCGCCAATGTCGCCGAAATCAAACTCAACCACATTACCGGCATTGATGGCGCAGCTCTGCGGCACCTGAATAGTTCCGCTGTAGCTGATGGTGTAGACCGGCGTGGTTAACGGATCGGAGGACGTGGTGGTGACGTAAACACGGAACATGGTGGCACGTGGGATCACCACCATATTGATAAAGCGTCGCGTCACTTTAAGGCGGAAAATAAGGCTGGAATCCTGCACACCAAACGGTTTGTTTTTTGAAACGTTCGGATGACTCCCCATCTGGATATAGTTTTTGGGTGGATAAAACGCGCCAGCAAAGCTGTCCGTGATTTTCATCGCCCCGTCAAGATAGTCATTAAGCTTCAGATACTGGTAACCATCGCTGGTCCCGGTGATCGGGTAATCTGTCACATAGCTGCGTTTGGTGGTATTACCGGTTGTGCCCTTTGGGCAGACGGCATTCACCCCTACCCACTGCGATTTCTCGCTGAGCGTCACGACCTGCCCGATCTGGTTATTCGAACTATTAAATTTATCCGTCAGGTCGTAATGCACTTCCGTCGGTACACCTTTTTCATTGACGCACACGGTCGCTAATGCGTTTGTCGCGGGCAGTAACGCCAGAAGCGACAGGGCAAAGATTTGGGTTTTAATCACAGCTGATCCCCTTAAGTGTGATCGCTTGTTGCAGGCTCTGTTCAGGCAAGCTGTAAGGTGCACGGCACTGGGACTGCGCCCCGTTGCCCCACTGGATAAGCAGTTCCCCTTCCAGCGGCAACCCACTCAGGTATATCTGCCCGTCATCCCCCACCATGCTGGTGACGCCACTCTGGGTTTCGCGCACCACGGCACCGAACGGCACGGGCTGGTTACCGCGTGTCACCGTCAGCAGGGCTCGCACACCAATACGCGTATCAAAGCTGGCGCGAACCAGCGCGCCTTTGGTTGGCACCACGCTGCTCACGTTGTTTTCGATATCGGTGTTGTTGCTCATGGTGTTGGTATCCAGCGCCACGCGGTTGTAGCGATAGACGGTGGCATACGGCATAACCGCATAGCCTCGCCAGTCGGTTTTCACGCCGGTCTGGTTTTCCACACTGACGCCCGATGCTCCCGGCGCTTTGATCAGTACGTTGGTGTCGCCCAGTGGCTGACTGAAGGTCACCCCGTCGGCATGACCGACAACGCCCCCGGAGAGCTGCCAGTTGAGATCGTGCTGATCGCGTGAGTAGTTATAACCCGCGGCCAACGTGCCGTAAGTCGCCTGCCAGTTGGCACTGGCGCTACCGCTTGAGCCATTATTGCTGGTGTGTCCCTGGGTCACGCTGTAGTTCAGGTTGCGATCCTCCAGCAGCGTACCGCTGACGCCGGTTTGCCAGCTCGTATCGCCATCGCTGTTTCGGCTGGCGGATGCCGTGGCATAGGCGCGGTCAATCGCGCTGTCACGGCGATATCCCTGACGGGTAAAGAGGCTAAACGGCACGGAGACGTTAAACGACGCGATCCGGTCGGTACCTTCTATCCCGACGGATTTGTTCCACGACCAGGAAACGGAGTAGTTGATCCCCTTCACGCCCCCCGCATACCCCAGTTGATACCAGAGGTTTGTCTCGTCGGTTCCCCAGTAGCTCTGCTCGCTGCCGGAGATATATACCGATCCATAATCCCCCAGCGACTGAGACACATTGAGCTGGAAGCGCCCTTTTTTATTCCACGTCAGGTTGTGATAACTCTGCACGTCCGGGACACTGTTATCATCCTGGTTATCCGCATACTGATAACCTTCCATTGAGCGCCAGGCCACATCGTCCAGGGTGTAAAACCCTTTTGTGGAGTAGCGGTAACCCAGCAGTTGGAAGTTGGTGCCGAAGCCGTTGAGTGATTTCGCATAGAGGAAGCGCAGAGACTGTCCTTCATGTTTGCTGTCGTCCGCGAGCTGGCTGCGGGCGTGGGTAATATCGAGCGAGACCGCGCCCCAGTCACCGAGGTTTTTTCCGGCCCCGATAGCCACCGCGGTATAACGAGATGCCAGCTGAGTACCACCGTACAGCGTATAACCATTGGCAAGACCGGTAATCAGGGTTCCCTGAGTAAAGAATGGCGTATCCTGATCGCTGTTACCGCTGCGGTAATCCCCGGCAACAAGATCGTACTTCCAGCGCCCTTCACGCTGCAGGAGCGGTACGGTGGAGTACGGCACGGTATAGCGCTGCTGGGTACCGTCTTTCTCTTCGACCGTCACTTCCAGGTCACCGCTTGAGGAGGTCGGGTTGAGATCGGTAATGGCGAACGCGCCGGGCTGGACATAGCTTTGATAAATGACATAGCCGTTCTGACGCACCACAACTTTAGCTGGCGTCCTGGCAATTCCGCGTACGGTTGGGGCATAGCCCTGCAGGCTGTCAGGGTACATGCTGTCAGATGAAAAGAGCCGTCCGCCGCGAAAACCGACGCTGTCGAAGACATCATTACCGGTATTACTGTCACCCAGCACCAGTTCACTTTTAAGCGGAATAACGGTGCGTTGCGCCCAGGTACCGATATTCTGCCACTCGCTGTGTCGCTGCCCGTTATTCTGCGTGTAACGCCATGCGCCATTGTTACGTAAACGCCAGGCACCATAGTTCAACCCGCTCTGCAGGTTCAGGTAATAACTGTCGTCTTCGCTGCCCCGGTTACCGGTGAAACTGTAGTTCAACAGTGCGGCGGGAATGCCTTCATCCCATTGTTCAGGCGGAATGTAGCCACGGGCGCTGTTCTGCAACGCCACCTGCGGCAGGCTGACGTTCAGACGCTGAGAGGCAAAGTTAAATGTCGTCTCACTACCAGGAATGGCCGTGGTCAGCGGAACGCAGGTATCGCCCTGTACATTTGCCAGTTCAGGAAATGCCGCAACATTGACACCAAAGCGATCGAGCATCGCGCGCGTTATGCACGGCGATAAACCGCCCGCCACTGGCGGGGTGTTTTCGGCTTGCTCAAAACGCACGTCCTGGGTGCCGATAAACTCATCGTTACGCCAGATATCCACACGATAAACGCCGGGTGCCTGCTGGTGACCTTGTTCAAAACGCGACAAATCCGCCACGCTGGCGGTATCGTCGGACAAGAAGGCCGGGTTGAAGTAGCTTTCGCTCCAGCCAGCCTGCGGCCAGAGCGCGGCCATCAGCGCCAGTGCAACCGGGCAGTAACGTCCCAGATGATTTTTCATCGCCCTGACTCTGCTCACAGGTTGACGCTACGCGCCGGTGTAATGGCACCGTAGTCATTCACGCTCTGCCAAGAGAGCGTGCCGCTCGCACCGGCTGGCAGTACCTGCTGTGCCGAGTTTTTAGGCGCAACCATCAGGTTATCCAGCGTCTTACCACCCAGCTTCATGTTGACCAGGGTGATGTAATACGGAGACGCGTTGCTGACTTTGAGGTGGTTGCCAGTACGCTCAAAACGCAGCTGGGAGAGCGCCTCTTCCGGCTGCATCGCCAGATTGTTCGGGCGTACAAACAGTTTGATACGCGAAAGGATCGCCAGCTGCAGCACGTTATTGTTTTCCGTTTTCTCCTTGTTCACTGACGGGATCGCTTTCACGTTCATGTAAAAGAGCGATTCGCGGTCGGCGGGCAGCGTCGGTCCGGCGTAAATAATACGCAGCGTGTTTTCGCTGTTTGGCTCACTCACAAACAGGGGCGGTGTGACGGCAAAGGTTTTTTCTTTTTGCCCGTTCGCATTTTCGATCCACGCGTTGATTAAATAGCGTTCTTGTTTGTTGCTGTTAGTGATCGCCAGCGACGTTTGCTTCGCATCTGCCGGATAAATAACGCGCGTGGCCCCCAGCGCAATACCGCCGGAAGCATTCGCGCAAGCAGAAACCATCATCAAAATAAACGATAAAAAAAGTCCTGGTTTAATTCGGGTATTCATCACAACCGTACCTTTAATAATGTGTTCGCAGGTGTTATGGATAAATCAACGTAAACCAGACATCCGACTGAATATTGCCTGGCATGAGATGTTCGGAAATAGCCCGATAGCGGGCGCTAAAATGAAACGCGAGTTCACTGGTATTTACCGGCAACCAGCTGACGGCAGTGGCATTTGGGATAATCTGACGTTGTTGTTCGTCAAAGAGCGCCAGCCCCACACCGCTGCTGACAGGTGTTTCACCTGGCCGCGATGTCGCCAGAAAAACCTGCGGATCTTCTGCGGGTGTGACGCCCTGAAACTGGATCCCCACGGTGCGCGAGACATCAACTCTGCAATCCAGTAGCCGCACGGTGAAGGGCACATTCACCGTGGAAAAACTGCCCACCCCGGCAAATGAATTGGTTCGATACTGTCCCATGTCGATGCGCATATTCTGGCTGTCGGGCGCCACGGCGCAGCCGCCGTTCACCAGCTCACCTCGGAGGTGAACTTTCCCGCCTTCGATCACCACAGTATGTGCCGATGCCTGGTTAGCCATCGCAAGGGTTAAAAGCAGTAGTGCTCCCGTTTTTGTCATCCTTCGTTCCTGGCATTAGCGTATGACGGCCTCGTCCCTGAGGCCTGGACATCCCTGTACGAATTATTCGTATTTCATAACGAAGGTGGCGTCAGCGTTTGCCTGGCCTGGCTCGGTGGTCGCAGCCGTTGATTTATAACGCGCGGTGAATTGCAGGGTGTTCGTTCCTTCGATCAGGTTCTGCGCAGCAGAGAAGGTTGCACCGTCTGGGGTCAGAACGCTGGATTTACTGTCGAGGATCTCGATACCCACGCCTTTCGCGGTGTTGTCATTGTTACCGGAAGTCACTGCCAGCAGGGTTTTGTCAGTTGCATCAATCTGACCGGTGAACGCAACAGCAGCGGTTTTTGCTACCAGTGGATCGCAATCGTTCAGTTCAATGTTGAATGGGATATTAGAGGTAGTGTCGCCCACTTTAGTGAATTTCGCGGTACGGTACTGACCGAGATTAACAGTCTGCTCGGAAGAATCGGTATTTACTGAACATGCAGCATTAACCAGTTCACCTTTAAAATGCACAGTACCGCCATTTACGGAAACCGGATCTGCATGAGCGGCACCCGCGACCAGGGCCAGAGTTGCAATAACAGAAGAAGCAATGTTGCTGAGTTTCATGTCTATTCCTTTAAAATGTAAATAACCCTTCCCGCGAATAATCGGGAATAAGAAATACGTTCAATTGTTGAATTGAAAGCTTATTTCGGAGGAGACAAAGTAGCTCAGGAATCATTTTTTAAATATGTCAAAACGCTGCCATTTCTCCAGGTCACATCCTAATCCCGCCTAAGAAATTGACCATCCATCCGGAAGGGTTTTTACGCCCTACTGATGAAAACTCGCAAAGGGTGACTGACAGCGGCGCTCGCTTCTGACAAAATACAGGCAATCCCCCCTTTCAAACGTTACAGACGGAATCTTCTCTCTGATGGCAGCAAAGATTATTGACGGTAAAACGATTGCGCAGCAGGTGCGCTCTGAGGTTGCGGAAAAAGTGAAGGCGCGTAAAGCCGCCGGAAAACGCGCCCCTGGGCTGGCCGTTGTGCTGGTTGGCAGCAACCCGGCATCACAGATTTATGTCGGCAGCAAACGCAAAGCGTGTGAAGAGGTGGGCTTCGTCTCCCGCTCTTACGATTTGCCAGAAACCACCAGCGAAGCAGAACTGCTGGAACTTATTGACACTCTGAATGCCGATAAAGAGATCGACGGTATTCTGGTTCAGTTGCCGCTGCCCGCAGGCATCGACAACGTGAAGGTGCTGGAGCGTATCGCACCGGATAAAGACGTTGACGGTTTCCATCCGTACAACGTTGGCCGCCTGTGCCAGCGTGCACCGCGTCTGCGTCCATGTACGCCACGCGGTATCGTGACGCTGCTGGAGCGTTATAACATTGACACCTACGGTCTGAACGCCGTGGTCATTGGTGCCTCCAACATTGTGGGCCGCCCGATGAGCATGGAACTGCTGCTGGCCGGCTGCACCACTACCGTCACCCACCGTTTCACCAAAAATCTGCGTCACCACGTAGAGAACGCCGATCTGCTGATCGTTGCCGTCGGGAAACCGGGCTTTATTCCAGGTGAATGGATTAAAGAGGGTGCGATTGTCGTGGACGTCGGAATTAACCGTCTGGAAAACGGCAAAGTCGTCGGTGACGTAGTGTATGAAGATGCTGCGGCACGTGCCTCTTACATCACCCCAGTACCGGGCGGCGTAGGCCCGATGACGGTTGCCACATTGATTCAGAATACTTTGCAGGCATGCGAAGAGTACCATGATGTAGAGGACGCGTAAGATGGCGACATTTTCATTAGGAAAACACCCACACGTTGAGCTGTGCGATCTGCTGAAGCTGGAAGGCTGGAGCGAAAGCGGCGCGCAGGCGAAAATCGTGATCGCCGACGGGCGAGTAAAAGTCGACGGCGTGGTGGAAACGCGTAAGCGCTGCAAGATTGTCGCGGGACAGACCGTGAGCTTTGAAGGACAGAGCGTGACCGTTACGGCCTGAGCCATTTGATGCCCTCACCCCAACCCTCTCCCAAAGGGAGAGGGTTAAAAATCCCCTCACACCCATCACGGTTATTTATCGATCAACTTCAAATAATCACTATTTCCTCTGTTGAATAGTTAAAATTCAGTTGCGTGTTTTTCACTCTTTGTCCACGATAAGTAGAACGTTCTACTAAAACGTTCTACTTACAATAACAGCGCCAAAAAAGCGCTACTCGGGGGAAATCAGCATGAGTCTGATATCAGGGTTTGTTAAATCGCTGTCTAAGTTGTCTATGATTGGTCGCGCCTTGATGCTGCCAATTTCACTGCTTCCCGCTGCGGGCCTGTTGCTGGCCTTCGGCGATAAGTTCCACCTGCCGCTGATGATGAACGCGGGCGGGGTTATTTTTGATAACCTGCCGATGCTGTTCGCCATTGGCTCTGCCGTGGGTCTGGCGTCTGAATCCGGTATTGCTGCGCTGTCTGCGGCGGTATCGGTATTTGTCACGAATATCACCATTAGCACCGTGCTGAGCATCACGCCGGAAATGGCCTCTCAGGGCGGGAAATACGCCATGGTGGTCGGCATCCCGACGCTGCAAATGGGCGTCTTCGGCGGCCTGATCTGCGGTATTCTCGCGGCCTGGTGCTATAACCGCTTCCACACCATGCAGCTCCCGGAGTTCCTGGGCTTCTTCTCCGGTAAGCGCTTCGTGGCAATTGCAACGGCGTTCCTCTCGTTCCTGATGGGGCTGCTGCTGCCCTACATCTGGCAACATATCCAGGCCGGTATCGACGCGCTCTCCGTAGTGGTTAACGGCGATAATCAGGCGGCGTCGACCTTTATCTTCGGTCTGGTGGAACGCGCGCTGATCCCGCTCGGACTGCACCATATCTGGTACCCATCCTTCTGGTATTCGTTTGGGGATTACACCACCCAGGCAGGCCAGGTGATCCACGGCGACCAAACCATCTGGTTCAAGATGCTGGAAGAAGGGGTCAAATCCTTCAGCAGCGACACCTACCAGAATGCCGGTAAGTTCATGCAGGGTGAATTCCCGCTGATGCTGTTCGCGCTGCCTGCGGCGTGCCTGGCGATGTATCACGAAGCCCATACGAAGAATAAGAAAATCGCGGCCGGTATTCTGTTCTCTGCGGCGTTGACCTGCTTCCTGACGGGGATCACCGAACCGGTTGAGTTTACCTTTATCTTCGTGGCGCCGATTCTGTACGTCTTTAACGCCATCATGGCGGGCCTGGCTTATATGACCATGTATCTGCTGCATGCGCATATCGCCAAGTCGTTCTCCGCGGGCTTTATCGACTATCTGTCATTCGGGATCCTGCCGTCGTTTAACGGTTACAAAACCAATTTCCTGAACGCCATTATCATCGGCATTCCAATGGGCCTGATTTATTACTTCACGTTCCGCTTTGTGATCCGTCGTTTCGACGTGAAAACCCCGGGCCGCACTGAAGTGACAGCCAATGCGGATGAGAAGTCAGATTCCGAACTCGCGACCGAGATCATCACCCTGCTGGGCGGAGCGCATAACATCGACTCCGTCGGCGCCTGTATCACCCGCCTGCGTCTGGAAGTGGCAAAAAGCGAGGCAGTTGATAAAGACGGCCTGAACGGACTTGGCGCGCGCGGCGTGGTCTTCGTCGGCGACAACGGTATTCAGGTGATTTTCGGTGCCAGAGCACAGTTTATCGCCCAGACCATGTCCACCATGATCGGCAAATAATAAGATGCCTGAACGACACGTCTCCTGTACGCTGGAAGACGTGTTTTATCTGGCTGATAATCGGCAAATTTCAGGGAGCGGTTTTGAAGAAAGTCAGCATTATTGATGTCGCAAAGCACGCGGGCGTTTCGGTCTCAACCGTCTCGCTGGTGTTGCGCCAGAAAGGGAAAATCTCAGAGGCAACGATCGAGAAGGTCAACGCTGCCATCAATACCCTGGGCTATGTTCATAACGTCGCCGCCGCCAACCTTCGCGCCAACACCTCCAATCTTATTGGTCTTATCCTCCGTGACTTCAGCGACAGCTTCTCCATCAAGGTGATGGCGAGCATCGTCCTGGAGCTGGAAAAACAGGGGTATATGGTGTTTCTCGGCCAGCCTCAGAATGACTATGACCATCTTGAACGCTGCCTGCTGTCGTTTAAACAGCAGGGCGTCGCCGGTGTGATTTACCTGGCTTCTGACACCCGGACATCCACCCTGCCGGAACACATTCGTCATTGCCCACTGCCGTTGGTTGCGGTCTCTCAGTCGTTGCTGGATGAAAAATGCAACCTGGTGATGCGTGATAACCGTCAGGCGGCAAATCTGGCGGTACGTTATCTTATCGAGCGCGGCCATCGCAATATCGCCTACATTGGCGGGCGTGAGGGCTGCCTTATCCGAGAGCAGCGTCTGCTTGGTTTTCGCAGCGCGATGACGCAAAACGGGCTGGTCTGGCGCGATGAATACTCTCCGGCCTGCAGTGATGACACGCTGGCCGCGGGTTTCGCCACCCGCCAACTGCTGGAAAAAAACAACACCATCACCGCCCTGCTCTGCCACTCGCCTGATGCCATGATCGGCTCTATATCAGCGATTCATCAGGTAGGACGTACGGTGGGTAAAGACGTGTTTCTGACGCAGCAGGTCGCGCTGGTCGGTTTCGAAGATATGCTGCACGTAAACCTCACGTCACCGTCATTGACCTACGTCTCCTCCGCCAGTGAAGAGACGGGGCGTCAGGCTGCCGGGTTGATTATTCGCAAGCTGAAAGAGCCGGACTTGCAAACGCAGCGGATTACGCTTTCCGGGCAGCTTATCGCGCGCGAATCGGCGTAAAATCAGAATTTAGCACAGGTCTGTTAGCGCGAGATTACTGCTATATTTCCATGATTTGCCATGGATAATGTCAATGCCTACCGTTATTACGCACGCTGCTGTTCCGCTTTGCCTGGGCTTAGGCCTGGGAACCAGAGTTATTCCGCCTCGTCTGCTGTTCACCGGAATTGTCCTCGCGATGTTGCCGGACGCCGACGTGCTGGCGTTTAAGTTCGGCGTTGCCTACGGCAATGTTTTCGGCCATCGCGGCTTTACTCACTCCCTGCTGTTTGCCTTTGTGGTGCCGATACTCTGCGTGCTGATCGGTCGACGATGGTTCAGAGCCAGCCTGACCCGGTGCTGGCTGTTTTTAACCGTGTCATTACTGTCGCACAGCCTGCTGGATTCCATTACCACGGGAGGAAAAGGGGTTGGCTGGCTGTGGCCGTGGTCAGACGAACGCTTCTTTGCGCCATGGCAGGTGATTAAGGTCGCACCGTTCGCGCTGTCACGCTATACCACGCCGTACGGGCATCAGGTAATCATTTCAGAACTGCTGTGGGTGTGGCTGCCGGGAGTCGTGCTGATGGGGTTGCTGTGGTGGAGAAGACGTGCGCGCTGATGCCCTCACCCCGGCCCTCTCCCACGGGGAGAGGGAGAAAACCTGACCATTCCCTCTCCCTGCGGGAGAGGGTTAGGGTGAGGGGAAGATTACTTACGACGCCAGGTGGTTCCCTGCGGGCCATCTTCCAGAATGATGCCCATCTCGGTCAGACGGTTACGCGCGGCATCTGCCGCCGCCCAGTCTTTCGCCTGACGCGCTTCCAGACGCGCTTTGATCAACGCTTCAATTTCCGCCACTTCACCGTCGTCCGCCTGCGCACCGCTTTGCAGGAACACGTCCGGCTCCTGCTCCAACAGGCCGAGAACGGAAGAGAGCTTACGCAGATGAGACGCCAGCGCATTCGCTGCCGCCATATCCTCTGACTTCAGGCGGTTCACTTCGCGCGCCATGTCGAACAGCACGGAGTACGCTTCTGGCGTATTGAAGTCGTCGTTCATCACCTCAATGAAGCGCGCTTCGAACGCTTCGCCGCCCGCAGCAGGAACAGACCTGTCGGTACCGCGCAGCGCGGTGTACAGACGCTCCAGCGCCGAGCGCGCCTGCTTCAGGTTCTCTTCGCTGTAGTTCAGCTGGCTGCGATAGTGGCCGGACATCAGGAAGTAACGCACGGTTTCCGCGTCGTAATACTTCAGCACGTCACGCACGGTGAAGAAGTTACCCAGCGATTTAGACATCTTCTCGCGGTCAACCATCACCATCCCGGAGTGCATCCAGTAATTAACGTACTCGCCGCCATGTGCACAGGTAGATTGTGCAATTTCGTTTTCATGGTGCGGGAACATCAGATCCGAGCCGCCGCCGTGAATATCGAAATGGTTGCCCAGCTGTTTGCAGTTCATCGCCGAACATTCAATGTGCCAGCCAGGACGCCCTTCGCCCCACGGAGATGGCCAGCTCGGTTCACCCTCTTTGGACATTTTCCACAGCACGAAGTCCATCGGGTTGCGCTTCACGTCAACGACGTCAACGCGGGCACCGGCCTGAAGCTGGTCCAGATCCTGACGGGAAAGCGCGCCGTAGGTTGGGTCCGTCGGCACGGAGAACATCACGTCGCCGTTATCCGCAACGTAGGCATGGCCGCGTGCGATCAGCTTTTCGGTGATTTCAATAATTTCGTGAATATGGTGGGTTGCACGTGGCTCACTGTCCGGACGCTGAATATTTAATGCATCAAAGTCTTTGTGCATTTCAACGATCATGCGGTCCACCAGCGCCACAAAGCTCTCGCCATTTTCATTAGCGCGTTTAATGATTTTGTCGTCAATGTCGGTGATGTTGCGTACGTACTTCAGGTTGTACCCCAGAAAACGCAGGTAGCGCGAAACAACATCGAAGGCGACAAAGGTACGGCCATGGCCAATATGACAGAGATCGTAAACCGTAATACCACACACGTACATGCCGACTTCCCCGGCATGGATAGGTTTAAATTCCTCTTTTTGGCGCGTCATTGTATTAAAGATTTTTAACATCGAAGATTCCATGTAAACACGTGTGTGGGTTGTTTGTTCCCTATAATACCCATAATTCGGAATAGGATCAGCACACAATGCAAGGTGATCGCGTCCTGTGGTTATGCTATAACAAGCCCCTATATGTGACCCGAACACGGGTTGACGCACCACAATAACGGAACAGGATGCAAAAATGGTTACTTTCCACACTAATCATGGCGATATCGTAATCAAAACCTTTGATGACAAAGCGCCTGAAACAGTTAAAAACTTCCTGGACTACTGCCGCGAAGGTTTCTACAACAACACCATTTTCCACCGCGTGATCAACGGCTTTATGATCCAGGGCGGCGGTTTTGAACCTGGCATGCACCAGAAAGAGACCAAAGAAGCGATCAAAAACGAAGCGAACAACGGTCTGAAAAACACCCGTGGCACGCTGGCGATGGCCCGTACTCAGGCGCCTCACTCTGCGACTGCCCAGTTCTTCATCAACGTGGCCGACAACGACTTCCTGAACTTCTCTGGCGAAAGCCTGCAGGGTTGGGGCTACTGCGTATTCGCAGAAGTGGTTGAAGGTATGGACGTGGTTGATAAGATCAAAGCCGTCTCTACTGGCCGCAGCGGCATGCACCAGGACGTTCCTAAAGAAGACGTAGTGATTACCAGCGTGACCGTCAGCGAGTAATAGGTGGCGACACTCTTTATTGCAGATTTGCATCTGCAAACAGAAGAACCGGCGATCACCGCCGGTTTTCTGCGTTTTTTACGCGGTGAAGCGAAAAGCGCCGACGCGCTGTACATTCTGGGCGACCTGTTCGAAGCCTGGATTGGCGACGACGACCCTAACCCGCTGCACCGGGAAATGGCTGCAGCCATTAAAGCGCTGGTGGATTCCGGCGTTCCCTGCTACTTCATCCATGGCAACCGTGATTTCCTGCTTGGCAAGCGCTACGCTCGCGAAAGCGGTATGCAACTGCTGCCGCAAGAACAGGTGCTCGAACTCTATGGCCGAAAGATCCTGATCATGCACGGCGACACGCTCTGCACCGACGATACCGGTTATCAGGCCTTCCGCGCGAAAGTCCACACCCCGTGGATCCAAAAAGTGTTCCTGGCCCTGCCGCTGTTTATCCGCAACCGTATCGCAGCCAGAATGCGCGCAGGCAGTAAAGCCGCCAACAGCAGCAAATCCATGACCATCATGGACGTCAACCCGCAGACAGTGGTCAACGTGATGGAAAAGCATCGCGTCCAGTGGCTGATCCACGGTCATACTCATCGCCCCGATGTACATTCCCTTATCGCCAACGGCGAACCGGCCCACCGCGTCGTACTGGGTGCCTGGCACAGTGAAGGCTCCATGGTCAAAGTCACACCAGAGAGTGTAGAGCTGATCGCTTTTCCGTTTTAACCCCTCAAATATCATTCTATTTTTTTGAATGACATTGGCAAATTGTTCCGATTTTAATCAGCCCATGGTTAGCCTAATATTTATCACATCAGGGCAACACGCCCTATCCAAGATAAATTACTTCAGGAATACGACCATGAAATCTATCAAAACTTTCGTTGCAGTTGCCGCTCTTTCTATGATCTCTTTTGGTTCTTTCGCTCAGAGCGTCAGCGCGAGTGCTTCTACCCTCGACCGCGCAGAAGCGAAAATCGCCGCTCAGGCTGCTGAACAAGGTGCGTCTTACAAAATCACCAGCGCACAGGTTAACAACCGCGTGTACATGACCGCAGAACTGACCAAATAAAGACACCTGATTGATGAAAACAGACCGCCAGATTGCGGTCTGTTTTGTTATGTCCTGGCGGTCACAACGGCTCAAGTTTTAACCGCGCAACCGTTTTCCTTCCCCGTATTACATGCTATTCTCTGTGCCCTCGAAAGCAGTGTGTTTCGCACCACAGGAGTTTTAAGACGCATGTCTTCCCGCAATAATCCGGCGCGTGTCGCCATCGTGATGGGGTCCAAAAGCGACTGGGCTACCATGCAGTTCGCCGCCGAAATCTTTGAAATCCTGAATGTTCCGCACCACGTTGAAGTGGTTTCCGCACACCGTACACCGGACAAACTGTTCAGCTTCGCCGAAGGCGCTGAAGAGAACGGTTATGAGGTGATCATTGCCGGTGCGGGCGGCGCAGCACATCTGCCAGGCATGATTGCCGCCAAAACGCTGGTACCCGTTCTGGGCGTACCGGTACAAAGCGCTGCGTTGAGCGGTGTCGATAGCCTCTATTCCATCGTGCAGATGCCGCGGGGTATTCCGGTCGGCACGCTGGCGATTGGTAAAGCGGGTGCTGCAAATGCTGCCCTGCTGGCTGCACAGATCCTGGCGACGCATGATAAAGACTTACATCAGCGTCTGGCTGACTGGCGTAAAGCACAGACCGACGAGGTGCTGGACAATCCGGACCCGCGGGGTGCGGCATGAAGCAGGTTTGCGTCCTCGGTAACGGTCAGTTGGGCCGTATGCTGCGCCAGGCGGGTGAACCGCTGGGTATTTCCGTCTGGCCCGTCGGGCTGGATGCTGAACCTGAAGCGGTACCGTTCCACCAGAGCGTGATCACCGCCGAGATCGAACGCTGGCCGGAAACGGCGCTTACTCGCGAGCTGGCGCGTCATAACGCCTTTGTTAACCGCGATGTTTTCCCGATTATTGCCGACCGCCTGACGCAAAAGCAGCTGTTCGACAAGCTCGGTCTGCCGACTGCACCGTGGCAGCTCCTGTCGGATAAAAGCGAGTGGAATGATGTTTTCGCGATGCTGGGCGAACTGGCCATCGTGAAGCGCCGCGTGGGTGGTTACGATGGCCGCGGTCAGTGGCGCCTGCGTGCAGATGAAACGGCAGAACTGCCGGATGATTGCTACGGCGAGTGTATCGTTGAGCAAGGTATCAACTTTAGCGGCGAAGTGTCGCTGGTCGGCGCGCGCGGGCATGATGGCCACACTGTGTTTTATCCGCTGACGCATAACCTGCATCAGGACGGCATTCTGCGCACCAGCGTGGCGTTTCCGCAGGCCAGTGCGGAACAACAGGCACAGGCGGAAGACATGCTGTCTGCCATCATGCACGAACTGGGCTACGTCGGCGTAATGGCGATGGAGTGCTTTATCACCCCGTCCGGTCTGCTGATCAACGAGCTTGCGCCGCGCGTTCACAACAGCGGCCACTGGACGCAAAATGGCGCGTCCATCAGCCAGTTCGAACTGCACCTGCGCGCCATCACTGAGCTGCCTCTGCCGCAGCCGGTGGTGAATAGCCCGTCAGTGATGATCAACCTGATCGGCACCGATCTGAACTACGACTGGCTTAAGCTGCCGCTGGTACACCTGCACTGGTATGACAAAGAGGTTCGCCCGGGTCGTAAGGTCGGTCACCTGAACCTGAACGACAGCGACACGGGCCGTCTGAGCGCCACCCTCGAAGCCATCATCCCTCTTCTGCCGCCGGAATATGCGAGCGGTATCGTCTGGGCACAGTCAAAGCTCAAGTAAGACATCTGCGCCGGGGAGTTGACCTTCCCCTTCCCCGGCGTACAATCCCCGCCCATTGCTGCTGAGTTTTCTTCTGGAATAACCATGAACGATGGAACGGACTATCGCGCGATCCTCGCGTCCGATACCCCTTTAATCGACGTTCGCGCGCCGATCGAATTTGCACAGGGCGCGATGCCCGCCGCGCTCAACCTGCCTTTAATGAACGACGACGAGCGCGCCGCCGTCGGCACCTGCTATAAGCGGCAGGGCCCCGAGGCCGCGCTGGCGCTCGGCCATAGTCTGGTGAACGGCGCAACGCGTGAGGCACGGATCAACGCCTGGCGGGAGGCCAGCCTTGCCCATCCTGAGGGCTATCTCTGCTGCGCACGCGGCGGCCAGCGTTCGCACATCTCACAGGCATGGCTGAAAGAGGCGGGTGTCGACTACCCGCTGATCCGCGGCGGCTATAAAGCCCTGCGTCAGACGGCGATTCAGGTCACAACCGAGCAGTCACAAAAACCGATGGTACTTATCGGTGGCTGTACCGGCAGCGGTAAAACCCTGCTGGTTAAGCAACATGTCCAGGGCATTGATCTGGAAGGGCTGGCTCGCCATCGCGGTTCATCGTTTGGCCGCACGCTCACGCCGCAGCTTTCCCAGGCCAGCTTTGAAAATCACCTTGCGGTTGAGCTATTAAAAAAAGACGCTGCACGCTGGGTGCTGGAAGATGAAGGCCGGATGATTGGCTCCAACCACCTGCCGGAGTGCCTGCGTGACCGCATGGTTGAAGCGCCTATCGTGGTGGTAGAGGATCCGTTTGAGATCCGTCTTGAGCGCCTGCGCGAAGAGTATTTCGACCATATGTGGGCAGATTTTTCTGCTGCCTACGGCGAAGAAGCGGGCTGGAAAGAGTACAGCGAGTACCTGCACCACGGCCTGTTCGCCATTCGCCGCCGTCTGGGGCTGCAGCGCTTTGCGGAATTTACCGTCTTACTGGACGCCGCGCTTGTCAAACAACAACGTACTGGCAGCACGGATGCGCACTTCAGCTGGCTTGCGCCGCTGCTGAAGGACTATTACGACCCGATGTACGGCTATCAGCTGGAGAAAAAGGCGGAGAAGATTGTGTATCGCGGGACGTACGGCGAGGTAGCTGACTGGCTTAATCGCTAAAAGAAAGCCGGGTGGCGAGGTAAAAGCAAAACGGCAACCAGGGTTGCCGTTTTTAATGTTTGTTCCCTCTCCCCGTGGGAGAGGGTCAGGGTGAGGGCATCAGGCCGCACCCTACAAGATCACTTAGAAGTCGTAACGCAGACGCACCAGGTTCATGTCGCCCAGGTCGTCGGTGCTGGAGGTGAACACGTGCTCGTAGTCCACGCGGAAACCGTAATCCAGCTGGAAGCTGATACCCACGCCGTTGTCGATGCGCTGGTAGTTGCGGCCATTCACGTAGTCAATACGGTCGCCCATGAAGTAAGGCTGGATAGATTTAACCGCATACTGACCAATTGGGAACTTGTAGCCCGCAAAGTATTCAATACCCCATGCATCACCGGCGAAGTAGTCGTTAACAGACACTTTTTTGGTGGTCATGAAGTTCTGATACCAGCCGCCGCCAACGGAGAATGTCCAGTTGTCCGGGGTCCAGCTCAGCGCGGTACCGAGGATGTTCTGGTCGTAGGTTTTGCTGTCGCCATTGGCCGGGTTACGCATATCCGCACGGGTGTAGTTCCACGCGGCGCCCCAGGTCAGATCGGTGGTCAGGTGGTAATCCAGACCCAGTGAACCGCCGCCTTTACGCTTGTAGCGCAGGCCGTTGCCCGGCAGGTATTCGCTGTCTTCAAACAGGTAGGATGCATAAATGTCAGCATCGCCCACAGTTTTCTTATATTTCAGCATATTACGTGAACGGTAAGAGCCGTCGTAATCGCCTTTGATCCCGTTACCTGGCGCCTGACCGATCATGTCGTAGTCCCAGATATCGGTTTTCGCGCCCACCACATCATAGTAAACGCTGTTCTGTTGACCGAAGGTCAGCGTACCCCAGGTGTCGCTCTTCAGACCGGTGTAGAGCATACGACGCGTCGTGTCGTGGTCGCTTTCGCTGTAGTGGTTGTCCCAGTTGAACATTGCAGGGAAGTTCACGCCCAGCTCGTAGTAGCTTACCCAACTGATGTCATCAAACAGGTAGTAATCTGCTGCGAAACGGAAACGGGTGCCACCGTCGAAGCCGTTACGCTTGTAAGAACCTTTGTCGCCGTCACCGGTCATCATGTTGAACTGTGGACGGATACTCCCACCCACGGTGAAGTTCAGGCGGCTCAGCGGGTTACCCGCCTGAGGATCCTGCTTAAGAACGGTGATTTCCGCCTGAGAAGCGAAGGTAGTCAATGCCACTGCCGCGCCGATCGTTGCCGCCAGCGCTGATTTTTTTATAGTCATTATTTTTCCTTAATAGACACGCTGCTAAATATTTAGCGGGTGAATATTAACTGGAAATAATCGGGCTGTGTGGACGGTTTTTTAATGTTTTGTGCTACTAAATGAGTTGGTATTATCTTTTTGTGCCATTAAATTACTACGCACCGATATAAAAACCGGTGCGTAATTATCACCACATTGAATCAACTCTCAAACTGGCGGAACAGGGCTTTGCCCTTTAACAAGCGTGTACCGAGCCAGCCTCCACAGAGGGAAAGCAGTACCGCACCAAAGAGAGGCAATGTCAGCCAAAGACGCCAGTCAGGCTCCCACGGGAAGTCGAAGACTTTTGTCTGCAGCACCGCCAGCGCCGTCTCTGCGCCAATGGCTGCCACCAGACCCGCCACCAGCCCCAGCAGCGCAAACTCGCTCCAGAGCGTCATTCGCAGCAGCCGCTTACCGGCCCCCAGCGTCCGGTAAACCACCAGTTCCTGATGGCGCTGGCGCATCCCCACCTGCACCTGGGCCAGCAGCAACAGCACGCCGCAGATCGTCACCAGCACCACCATCACCTCCAGCGCGCGGCTCACCTGCTCCAGCACCTGTCCCACCTGCTTCAGGATCGCCCCGATATCCAGCAGGCTGACCGTCGGGAATTCCCGGTTAAGCTGCGTCAGCATGCCGTTGCCGTTTTCCCAGCGGAAGCTGGTCAGCCAGCTCTGCGGTTGTCCGTCCAGTGCCCCCGGCGGGAAGATAAAGAAGAAGTTGGGCCGCAGGCTTTCCCAATCCACCTTACGCAGGCTGGTGACTTTCGCGGTGAAATCCTGGGTATCGCCTGTGAAGGTGACGCTGTCTCCCAGCTTCACGTTCAGGCGCGTCGCCAGCCCCTCCTCCATCGACACCTCTCCCGCTTTCGGCGGCCAGGTGCCGGCGGTTATCGGGTTGTGGTCAGGGCGTTTCTCCTGCCAGGTAAGGTTCAGCTCGCGGTTAAGCGACTCGTCCTTGTTCCCCTCCGTTGACTGACCGTTGATCTGCGTCAGCCGTGCGCGAACGATGGGGTAGAACGACTCGGGGATAATGTGATGCTCCGACAGAAATCCCTTCAGCGGCGTGACCTGCTCAGGCGCGATATTGATCAGGAAATAGTTTGGGCTTTCCGGCGGAAGCTGCTGCTGCCAGCGATCCAGCAGATCGCCTCGCAGCACCAGCAGAAGTGCCAACAGCATAAACGACAGCGAAAACGCCGAAAGCTGGCTGAGCGTGGACCAGGGCTGATGCAGCAGACGGTTCACTGCCAGCCGCACGGGAAGCGATTTTACCGTGATTTTTTTCAGAATATTGAGCAGTATCCAGCCCAGTACGCCGCACAGCAGCGCCAGCACAACCGCCCCGGACAGTACTGCCCATAACAGGGTGCTGCCCCCCATCAGCCAGGCCAGCAGCCCAACCGCCACCGCGATTATCACAGGAAGGTAGAACTTCAGCGGCCAGACGTTTGCCACGACGTCACGGCGTAAAACACGCAGCGGCTGCGTCGCAATCAACAGCCGGTAAGGACGGAGCCCCACCAGCACCGAGATTACCGTCATCGCGCCCATCGCCCACAGCCACGGCCAGAGGCTGGCCGGCGGCAATGCTGCCGGGAGCACCGGTTTCAGCATCACCATCAGCAGTTTTTCGAACAGTAGCCCCATTACCCCGCCGGTGAAGGCCGAGAAAAGCAGCAGCATCAGCCACTGGCCGACAATCAGCTTACGCAACTGCACCCTGCCCGCACCCAGCGTTTTGAGAACCGCCACCAAATCGTAACGGCTGCGGCAGTAGTGCCCCATTGCGACGGCAACTGCCGCCACTGCCAGCAATAGCGTTAACAGGGCCGAAAGCAGCAGGAACTGCTGAGAACGCTCGAGGGACTTACCGAGCGCTCCCTCGTCCTGCTCCAGCCCGTACCATCGGTGTTCCGGTTTTAACTGCGGCAGAAGCCATTTTTCATACGCGTCAAGCTGGGCAGGCGTGCCGCCAAACTTATAGCGCCAGGTGACGCGGCTACCCGGCTGTACGGCATTGGTTTTCGCCACATCGGCGGTGTTCATCAGTAATCGCGGCGCGAGCTGGAACGGATTAAACCCGGAGTCAGGTTCCTGAACCACTTCCCCGGCAATTTTCAGCGTAGCATCACCGACATCAATGCTGTCGCCCGTTTTCAGGTTCAACAGCGCCATCAGGCGCGGTGCCAGCAGCACCGTGCCGGGTTTGGGTTTCAACCCTGGCGGGCTGGTTTGCAGTTCGCCATACATCGGGTAGATGTCATCGACGGCTTTGACGCTTGCCAGCTGCGGCGTTTCGCCCGCGAAGGTCATGGTCTGGAAGCTTATCTGCTCCCCGACCTTGAGCCCCCGCTTGCGCGCTTCATCAATCCAGCCCGGCGGAACCGCGCGTGAACTTTGTAGCGCCCTGTCTCCCGCCATAAACTCCCGGCTTTGCTGACTGAGCCCTTTCTCCATGCGGTCGCTGACGCTGCCGAGCGCCAGCACGCACGCTACCGCCAGGCTTAAGGCCAGCCAGACTATCAGCAGCGAGGGCGAGCGCCACTCGCGCCAGAACCAGCGGGCAATCATGCTTCCTCCTGAAGAACACCGTTGACCAGCCGCAGACGACGGTCACAGCGGGCGGCAAGTTGCGGGTCGTGGGTCACGAGGATCAGCGTAGTGCCATGTTCACGGTTGAGCGAAAACAGCAGGTCAGCAATCTTGTCCCCGGTTTTACGGTCAAGGTTACCGGTAGGCTCATCAGCGAACAGTACCTCCGGACGACCGTTAAACGCGCGCGCCAGCGCCACGCGCTGTTGCTCCCCGCCGGAAAGCTGTGCCGGAAGATGGTCGAGGCGTTTGCCCAACCCCAGTTGCTCCAGTAAGGCCTTTGCATGCGCGCGGCTTTCACGGCTATTTTCGCCACGCAGAAGCGCCGGGAGTTCGACGTTTTCCAGCGCGTTCAGCGTCGGAATAAGCATAAAGGACTGAAAAACAAAACCGATGTGTCGCGCACGCAGCGCAGCGCGCGCCTCTTCATCAAGCTGATGCAGCGGTTGCCCGACAAGGTGGACCTCTCCGCTGCTTCCGTCGTCCAGACCCGCCAAAATTGCCAGCAGCGTAGACTTACCGGAACCGGATTCGCCAATCAGCGCGATGGTTTCAGCGCGTTTGACAACGAGTTCAACTCCAGTAAGGATGGAAAGCTCGTGTTCCCCCTGACCGACGGATTTCTTAAGACGATGAACTTCAACACTGTTTTCCGCTGGCATTTGCCCTTCCTGTTTTTGATTCTGATGACCTTCCGCGCGGCGGCAGCGGACACGTTACTGGTTCTCGGCGACAGCCTGAGTGCAGGCTATCGCATGGCCGCCAGCGCGGCCTGGCCTGCTTTGCTCAATGATAAATGGCAGAGCACAACGCCGGTGATCAATGCCAGCATCAGCGGCGATACCTCGCAGCAGGGCTTGTCGCGGCTGCCTGCCTTACTCAAACAGCATCAGCCGCGATGGGTGCTGGTTGAGCTTGGCGGCAATGATGGCCTGCGCGGTTTTCAGCCTCAGCAAACAGAACAGACGCTGCGCACCATTCTGCAGGACATCAAGGCAGCAAACGCCCAGCCGCTGCTGATGCAAATTCGCCTGCCCGCTAACTACGGTCGTCGGTATAATGAGGCCTTTAGCGCGATCTACCCAAAGCTTGCCAAAGAGTTTGATATTCCGCTGCTGCCATTTTTCATGGAAGAGGTCTATCTCAAACCCCAATGGATGCAAGACGATGGGATCCATCCCAATCGCGATGCTCAGCCGTTTATTGCCGACTGGATGGCAACGCGGCTGGCCCCTTTAGTTAAACATGACTCCTGATTAAGCGGAGATCCTGACAGGTAAAGTTATGCAAAAATCGGTCTTAATTACAGGATGTTCCAGTGGAATTGGCCTTGAAAGCGCGCTCGAATTAAAGCGCCAGGGATTTCGGGTCCTGGCAGCCTGCCGTAAACCCGACGATGTCGAACGCATGAACGGGATGGGGTTTACCGGCGTGTTACTGGATCTGGACTCACCGCAAAGCGTTGAACGCGCCGCCGATGAGGTGATAGCCCTGACCGACAACCGTCTGTACGGTCTTTTTAATAATGCCGGGTATGGCGTGTATGGCCCGCTGGATACCCTCTCCCGCGAAACGCTGGAAAAACAGTTTTCGACCAACTTCTTCGGCGTGCATCAACTGACTATGCGCTTGCTCCCCGCTATGCTGCCGCACGGTGAAGGACGTATCGTGATGACCTCCTCGGTGATGGGCCTGATCTCCACCCCAGGCCGCGGCGCCTACGCCGCCAGCAAATATGCGCTGGAGGCCTGGTCTGACGCCCTGCGCATGGAGTTGCGTCACAGCGGCATTAAGGTCAGCCTGATTGAACCCGGCCCCATCCGCACCCGCTTTACCGAAAACGTCAACCAGACGCAGGCGGACAAACCGGTCGAAAACCCTGGCATCGCCGCACGTTTTACCCTCGGGCCGGAAGCGGTTGTCGCCAAAGTGCGCCATGCTTTTGAGAGTGAAAATCCAAAAATGCGCTATCCGGTGACGCTGGTCACCCATGCCGTAGGCTGGTTAAAACGCCTGCTGCCGGGCCGGATGATGGACAAAATTTTACACGGTTGAGTTGAAGCAACGACGCTCACCCCCATGTAAAGAACAAACCGACAAAAGAGAAAGCCGCATGTCCGTACAGAATATCGTCAATATTACTGAAGCAAACCTGCAACAGACCCTCGAACAGTCAATGACCAAACCGGTGCTGTTCTACTTCTGGTCTGAGCGAAGCCAGCACTGCCTGCAGCTGACGCCGGTACTGGAAAGCCTTGCCGCACAGTACAACGGCCAGTTCATTCTCGCCAAACTGGATTGTGACGCCGAGCCAATGGTGGCATCTCAGTTTGGTCTGCGCGCGATTCCAACCGTCTATCTTTTCCAGAACGGTCAGCCTGTTGATGGTTTCCAGGGGCCGCAGCCGGAAGAGGCTATTCGCGCTCTGCTGGATAAAGTCCTGCCGCGTGAAGAAGAGCTGAAAGCGCAGGAAGGCATGGCGCTAATGCAGGAAGGCAAATATGACGAGGCGCTGCCGCTGCTCAAAGAGGCATGGCAGTTGTCGAAGCAAAACAGCCAGATTGGTCTGCTGCTGGCGGAAACGCAGATTGCGCTACACCGCTCAGAAGACGCAGAAGCCGTGCTGAAGACGGTTCCACTTCAGGATCAGGACACCCGTTACCAGGGGCTGGTCGCGCAAATTGAGCTGCTGAAGCAGGCGGCAGACACCCCGGAAATTCAGCAGCTGCAACAGCAGGTAGCTGACAACCCGGCCGATGCCGCGCTGGCAAGCCAGCTGGCGCTGCAGCTGCATCAGGTAGGGCGTAACGAAGAAGCACTGGAGCTGCTGTTTAGCCATCTGCAAAAAGATCTGGCTGCCGCAGACGGCCAGGCGCGTAAGATGTTCCAGGAAATTCTGGCCGCGTTGGGCACCGGTGACGCGCTGGCGTCGAAGTATCGTCGTCAGCTGTACGCGCTGCTGTATTGATGCACTTTGCCCGGGGGCGGCTTCGCCTTACCGGGCCGACAAAAGCCGATATTATCCCGTCTTTTTCAACTGCGTCACCACCAGCTGGTGGCGCGCGTTATAGAACTTCCGGTAGGTCAGGTAACAGGCAATGATGGTTGACAGGCTCGCCGTTGAGAGCAACATAAACGTTACCATGATCTGATACTTAATCGCTTTTACCGGATCGATACCCGCAAAAATCAGACCCGACATCATACCCGGCAGGCTCACCAGTCCCACCGTTTTGGCAGAATCCACCGTCGGGATCAGCGATGAACGGATGCTCTCACGGATCAGCCGCGCCGAGGCCATTTTAGGCGTTGCCCCCAGGCTTAACTTCTCCTGCAGCTGCTGCTGTTCACTGCTGAACCGCTGGCCCAGATTGTTGTAACACAGCCCCACGGCAACCATCGCGTTTCCGGCGATCATTCCGGAAATAGGGATGACCTGCATTGGCGTAAACGCAATTGAACCAGAGAGCACCAGCACTGCCAGCGTGAGCGCCGTCCCGGTCGTAATGGCAATAAACGACGAGATAAAGGCCTTATCAATGTACTTACTGCGTTTTTGCGCATTCCACGCTGCGTTAAAGCAGATAAAAAGCACCATCAGCAGCGTCAGCACGGCGTGGTTGACGTTGAAAATATACTTCAGCACATAGCCGACAATAATCAGCTGAATAACCGCCCGGCAGATACTCCACAGAATATCTTTTTCCAGCCCCAGCTTTTCCCGATAGCTGACCACAATCGCAATCAGCACCAGCACCATCGAAAACGCCAGGGATTCATTGGTAATATTATGCTCACCCACGGTTAGCCTCCTGCATTTTCCCACCGTGCGGCTGGAGCGTAATCACGTCATCCGCATGGGTTATTTCGTTAGCGTCGTGCGTCACCCACAGCACGGCAACATTCTGCTTGCTGGCGTAATGATGAATGATGTCGTTAACGTTGCGCTTATTGGCCTCATCCAGCGCGCTGGTGATTTCGTCCAGCAACAGCACCCTGGGTAAAAATTGCAGGTTACGGATCAGCGAGACGCGTTGCTTTTCTCCACCCGACAACTCACTCACGGCTTTGGTCAGCGTCTCCTGCGGCAAGCCAAAACGTTCCAGATCGGCCGATAATCGCTTAGGATCGGGCGTCTTATTGCGAATTTTCCAGGGAAAAATCAGGTTGTCATACACCGTATCGCCGAAGAGCGTGGGCGTCTGTACCGAGTATGATACCTGCTGGCGATACGCCTCAGGAGAGAGCGTTGCAATATCCTTCCCCTCAAAAAAAATCTTGCCTGAGGTGGGGCTGAGCAGCGAGGCAATGATTTTTAGCAGCGTACTTTTCCCGCAGCCCGATGGCCCGGTGATCAAACGAAACTCCCCCGGCGAAACGGTAAAGCTGACATTATTCAGAATAGTGGTTTCACCCACACGGTAGCCTACATCCGCGATTGTTAAAATCGCGCTGTTATCCTTCATGTTATTTCCTGCCTTCATCCCAATAATTAGCAGTAGTCTACGGCGATTAGTGATTGTATGGCGACTTTCCTCGTATACTTAGGGTCAACAAACAGCCATATGGTTTCCGCCACAGCATGCAAAACAGGAGGTTTTTATGCTCATCGTTGTTCCTGTCCTTATTTTCGTTGCGCTGGTTATTGTCGGCGCTGGTGTCAAAATTGTCCCGCAGGGTTACCAGTGGACAGTCGAGCGTTTCGGACGTTACACCAACACATTACAGCCAGGTTTAAGCCTGATTGTCCCTTTCATGGACAGAATTGGTCGTAAGATCAACATGATGGAACAGGTGCTGGATATTCCTTCTCAGGAAGTGATTTCTAAGGATAACGCCAATGTCACCATTGATGCCGTCTGTTTTATTCAGGTAATTGATGCGCCAAAAGCGGCCTATGAGGTGAGCAATCTGGAGCTGGCTATCGTTAACCTGACGATGACCAATATCCGTACCGTACTGGGTTCGATGGAGCTGGATGAGATGCTCTCACAGCGAGACAGCATCAATACCCGACTGCTGCACATTGTCGATGAAGCGACGAATCCGTGGGGGATCAAAGTCACCCGTATTGAGATCCGCGACGTTCGCCCACCGGCTGAACTGATCGCCTCCATGAACGCCCAGATGAAGGCTGAGCGAACCAAACGTGCCTACATTCTTGAAGCCGAAGGGGTACGTCAGGCCGAGATCCTCAAAGCGGAAGGGGAAAAACAGTCGCAAATCCTCAAAGCCGAGGGCGATCGCCAGTCTGCGTTCCTCCAGGCGGAAGCGCGTGAACGTTCAGCCGAAGCGGAAGCTCGTGCCACCCAGATGGTGTCAGAGGCGATTGCCGCTGGTGATATCCAGGCCGTGAACTACTTTGTCGCGCAAAAATATACCGACGCGCTGAAACAGATCGGCTCAGCAAACAACAGCAAAGTGGTCATGATGCCGCTGGATGCCAGCAGCCTGATGGGCTCTATTGCCGGGATCGCTGAACTGATCAAAGACAGCGGAAACGAGCGTAAAAAATGATTGAGCTCATCGCCGCACATCCTCACGCTTTCTGGCTAAGCCTCGGGGGGTTATTGCTGGCCGCTGAGATGCTGGGCGGCAACGGCTACCTGCTCTGGAGCGGTGTCGCCGCCGTCATTACCGGGCTGCTCGTGTGGCTTCTGCCGCTCGACTGGGCGTGGCAAGGTGCGTTGTTTGCCGTACTGACACTGGTGGCTGCATGGCTGTGGTGGCGCTGGCTTAACCGACGGGTTAACGAGCAGAAACCGTTAGATGCGCACCTTAATCAGCGCGGGCAGCAGATTGTCGGCCAGCGTTTTACGCTCGACACCGCGCTGGTGAACGGGCGTGGACATATGCGCGTGGGCGACAGTTCGTGGCCTGTCGTGGCCGACGATGACCTCAGCGCCGGAACGCGGGTTGAGGTCGTTGCGGTAGAAGGAATAACTCTGCGGGTTAAAGCCTGTTAAACAGATGCCTTACGATGGCAGCAGCCTGCAAGATTATCTATGATCGGGCAATCGGCGCTGTCATCTCCCGGACATGATTCCGCCAGCGCCAGCAGCTGTTTGCGCATCGCCTGTAACTCGGTGATGTGGCGTTCAATCTCAGCCACCTTTTCCAGCGTGCGATTTTTCACATCAGCGCTGTGACGCTTCGGATCGTTAAAGAGATTCACCAGCTCGCCACACTCTTCCAGATTAAAACCGACCTGTCTTGCCTGACGCAGCAGCGTCAGTTCGTCAAGATGCAGTTGCGTGTAACTACGGTAGCCGTTTTCGCTGCGCAGCGGCGGTGTCACCAGCCCTTTCTCTTCATAAAAGCGAATCGCTTTGCTGGTTAAGCCGGTTTTTTTCGCAACATCACTGATATTCACATTTCCCCCTTGACCTTCCCCTTGATGGAAGGTTTAACCTTCATAACAGTTAGTGAAAAGCGTTACTCCGGTCAACATCTGACCAGATCATTATACGGGAGTTTAGTTATGTCTCACACTATTGACCTGACACTGGACGGCCTCTCCTGCGGCCACTGTGTCAAACGCGTTAAAGAAAGTCTGGAACAGCGTCCTGATGTTGAAAGCGCTGAAGTCACCATCGATCATGCCGCCGTGACCGGCAGCGCCAGTGCGGATTCGCTGATCGACACCATCAAACAGGCAGGTTACGGGGCGGAGCTGAGCCACCCAAAGGCTAAACCGCTGGCAGAGTCATCATCCCCGTCGGAAGCACTGACAGCGGCCACTCCTGAGCTTCCGGTAGCTGATGATATTGATGACAGCCAACAGCTGCTGATCAACGGCATGAGCTGCGCCAGCTGCGTCTCCCGGGTACAAAATGCCTTGCAGGCCGTACCGGGCGTCGCACAGGCACGGGTCAATCTTGCGGAGCGCACCGCGCTGGTGATGGGCAGTGCCTCCGCCGCAGACTTAGTGCAGGCCGTTGAAAAAGCAGGCTACGGCGCTGAAGCCATCGAAGACGATGCAAAGCGTCGTGAACGTCAGCAGGAAACGGCGGTTGCCACCATGAAACGCTTCCGCTGGCAGGCAATAGTGGCCCTGCTGGTCGGGGTTCCGGTGATGGTGTGGGGCATGCTCGGCGACAACATGATGGTCACCGACGATAACCGCACGCTGTGGCTGGCGATCGGTTTGATCACCCTTGGGGTGATGATCGTTGCAGGCGGACATTTTTATACCAGCGCCTGGAAAAGCCTGAAGAATCGCACTGCGACGATGGATACGCTGGTTGCCCTTGGTACGGGGGCAGCATGGCTGTATTCGATGAGCGTTAACGTCTGGCCTCAGTGGTTCCCGATGGAGGCGCGACATCTTTATTATGAAGCGAGTGCGATGATTATCGGCCTGATCAACTTAGGCCATATGCTCGAAGCGCGCGCGCGCCAGCGTTCCTCAAAAGCACTGGAAAGATTACTTGATTTAACGCCGCCAACCGCGCGGGTAGTCACAGAGGATGGTGAAAAGAGCGTCCCGCTGGCCGAGGTTCAGCCCGGTATGACTCTGCGCCTGACTACGGGTGACCGCGTTCCCGTTGACGGTATTATCACACAGGGTGATGCCTGGCTGGACGAAGCGATGCTCACCGGGGAACCCATTCCACAGCAGAAATCCCACGGTGACGCCGTTCATGCCGGTACGGTGGTGCAGGACGGCAGCGTGCTGTTCACCGCCAGCGCCGTCGGCAGCCACACGACGTTGTCGCGTATTATTCGCATGGTGCGCCAGGCGCAGAGCAGCAAGCCAGAAATTGGCCAGCTTGCTGATAAAATCTCAGCCATTTTTGTTCCGGTGGTGGTCGGTATTGCCCTGCTGAGTGCGGCTATCTGGTACTTTTTCGGTCCCGCGCCGCAGATTGTTTATACCCTGGTGATCGCCACTACGGTGCTGATCATCGCCTGCCCTTGCGCACTCGGTCTTGCCACACCGATGTCGATTATCTCCGGTGTCGGTCGCGCTGCCGAGTTTGGCGTGCTGGTACGTGATGCCGATGCCCTGCAACGCGCCAGTACGCTCGACACGCTGGTGTTTGATAAAACCGGCACGCTGACCGAAGGCAAACCGCAAGTTGTGGCCGTGAATACGACAGGTATGGCAGAAAATGACGCACTGCGTCTTGCTGCCGCGCTTGAGCAAGGCTCCAGCCATCCTCTGGCTCGCGCGATTATTGAGAAAGCCGGGAATGCCAGCCTGCCGCAGGTGAGCAATTTCCGCACCCTGCGCGGGCTCGGCGTCAGCGGTGAAGCAGAAGGCCACGCGCTGCTGCTGGGCAACCAGGCATTGCTCAATGAAAACGGTATTGATACTGCCGAGCTGGAAAGCGAGCTGAAGGTGCAGGCGTCTCAGGGCGCCACGCCGGTTCTGCTGGCGGTGGATGGCAAAGCCGCCGCGCTGCTGGCCGTGCGCGATCCGCTTCGCCAGGACAGTGTGGATGCCTTAAAACGCCTGCACCGCGCAGGTTATCGCCTGGTCATGCTGACCGGGGATAACCCGACCACCGCCAACGCCATTGCGAAAGAAGCCGGTATTGATGAGGTCATTGCTGGCGTACTGCCGGACGGTAAAGCTGACGCCATCAAGAAACTGCAAAGCCAGGGGCGTCAGGTGGCAATGGTCGGCGACGGCATCAACGATGCCCCTGCGCTGGCTCAGGCAGATGTCGGTATCGCCATGGGAGGCGGGAGCGATGTCGCTATTGAGACGGCAGCGATCACGCTGATGCGCCATAGTCTGATGGGCGTTGCTGATGCGCTGGCCATTTCAAAAGCCACGTTGCGCAACATGAAGCAGAACCTGCTGGGGGCATTTATCTACAACAGTTTCGGCATTCCGATTGCCGCCGGGATTTTGTGGCCGCTGACCGGCACGCTGCTGAACCCGGTGGTCGCAGGTGCAGCCATGGCGCTCTCCTCCATCACCGTGGTGAGCAACGCCAACCGACTGTTGCGGTTTAAACCGAAAGATTGAACCTTGTTCTCGTACGCGCTAGCATGAACCTTTCCGTTCATGGAGCGCGTATGAGTCTGTTTAATCGTATAAAAACATCGTTTCGCGCCCTATTCCCCCGCCGTTATGCCTGGCCCGGTCTGGATATCTCGCTTCCTGGCGGCCAGCACCTGCACCTGGTGGGCAGCATCCATATGGGCACGCAGGATATGTCTCCCCTGCCTCCTGGTCTGATAAAACTTCTCAAGCGCGCCGATGCGCTGGTTGTTGAGGCGGACATTTCGGGCCATGAATCACCGTTTGCCGGTCTGGAGAGCACTCTCAGCCTGGCAGAACGTCTGGATGATGCTCTGCTCGCGGAACTGACGCGCGTCGCGGATGAGACGGGCGTGTCGCTCTCGATGATCGACGCTCTGCCGCTCTGGCAAATTGCCATGGTGCTTCAGGCCACGCAGGCGCAACGTCTGGGTCTGCGCGGTGATTACGGCATTGATTACCAGTTACTGAATATGGCAAGGGCACGCAGGATGCCGATCATCGAACTGGAAGGGACGGACAGCCAGATTGCGCTGTTGCGACAACTGCCTGACGACGGTCTGATGCTGCTGGATGATACCCTGACCCACTGGCACACCAACGCGCGCCTGCTGCAGACCATGATCGGCTGGTGGCTGGATGCTCCGCCCGCAGACAGTAAGCTGGCTTTACCGTCGACGTTTAGTGAATCGTTATATGATGTGCTGATGAATGCGCGTAATAAAGCCTGGCGGCAGACGCTGCATGCCTTACCTGCCGGGCATTACGTTGTCGCAGTAGGTGCATTACATTTGTACGGAGAAGGGAATTTGCCGTCACTGTTGAAATAAAAAAATGGCCAATATTTCTATTGGCCCGTCAAAGAGGAATTTCATCGTTTTTATTATGCCGAAGGAGACCTTCGGTTGAGCCGATTGTCGCTCAAAGTGACCATCACTGCCAATACTATTGCGCAAGATGGTGCTATTTTTTAGACAAACGTCAGGCGTATGCTGTGAGCATGAATTGTCTGTCGTAAGAAGGATAGCTATGACTCCCGCCGTTAAATTACTCGAAAAAAACAAAATTCCTTTCCGGATCCATACCTACGATCACGATCCGAATGAAACCAATTTTGGTGATGAAGTGGTGCGCAAACTGGGGCTGAACGCTGACCAGGTCTATAAAACGCTGCTGGTCGCCGTGAATGGCGACATGAAGCACCTCGCCGTCGCGGTTACGCCCGTCGCCGGGCAGCTTGACTTGAAGAAAGTGGCGAAAGCGCTGGGCGCGAAAAAAGTGGATATGGCAGACCCAATGGTTGCGCAACGCACCACGGGCTACCTGGTCGGCGGGATCAGCCCACTCGGGCAGAAAAAACGGCTGCCGACGCTGATAGATGCGCCTTCACAGGAGTTTGAAACCATCTTTATATCCGGCGGCAAACGCGGGCTGGATATTGAACTCGCAGCGGGCGATCTGGCGAAAATGCTGGACGCGAAATTTGCGGATATTGCACGCCGGGAGTAAGAGAAAAGCCGGGTAAGGCGCAGCCGCTACCCGGCAAAACAACCACACTACTGCCAGCTCACCTCACCCTTCGGCTCGTATGCATTCACGTCAATCGGCGAGTTTTGCTCGATGAACTGCTTCAGCACTTCCGCGTCGATAAAACCGGTGTTCACATAGCCTGGTTTGTTATCAATATGCGGATAGCCGTCTCCACCAGTGGCGTTAAAGCTTAACGTCGCCAGACGGTACGTTTTAGCCGGATCAACCGGTTCGCCTTTGATCTTCAGATCGTTAAGCTTGCCGTCTTTCGCCACAAAGCTCACGTTGGCAAACTGCGGATAGGCACCGGAATCCGGCTTCATCTGCGCCACGGCGGTCAGGTAGTCAATGACCTCTTTCCCGCTCATGTCCGCATAGACCACCACGTTACCGAACGGCTGCACCTTCAGAACGTCTTTATAGGTAATGTTTCCACCTTCGATGGAATCACGAATACCGCCGCCGCTCATTACGCCAAAATCAGCGCCGGTACGCGCCATTTGCGCTGCCAGCACCAGATGCCCCATATTGGTCTGCACGAAGCGGACTTTGCTGCGATCCCCTTCCAGACGACCATTGAGCGTGCCAATCTTCACATCCAGCTGTGCCTTACCTTTATTCTGGAACGGTGTCAGCAGGGAGAGCATCTGCTGATTCTCAGCAATCTCCGGGGTGTAAAGTACGCGCTCACTTTTCCCGTCAGGATAAGTGACTTTCTTCTTCAGGTTGACCGGGATGAGCTGGTAATGCACCAGTTTCATCTCGCCGTTACGGAACTCAAAATCCGCCCGGCCTACGTATTTGCCCCACTCATGCGCCTGCACAATCCAGATGCCGTTCTGACGGTCTGGGGCACACGGCGTGCCTGGCACGTAATCAACCTGCTTTTTATTCTCGGAGGCCATGCAGACCGGATCCTGTGAGTGACCGCCCACAATCATTGCCAGCGAGCCAGCCGGCAGGCTGCGTGCCATCTCCACGTCACCTGGCGCATTAGAGCCGTGTTCGCCATTGTCATAGTGCCCCATGTGGGTGGTGGCAATAATCACATCCGGCTTTTCGTTCTGCTGTAATTCCTGAATAACCAGCTTTGCTTCGTCTGCCGGTTTACGGAATTCGATATCGGTAAAGAACTCAGGATTGCCAATTTTCGCCGTATCGTCAGTGGTTAGGCCAATCACCGCGATTTTCAGGTCCTGGCGCTTAAACAACGCCCACGGTTTAAACAGGCGTTCGCCGGTACTTTTCTGGTAAATATTGGCTGAGAGGAACGGGAATTTTGCCAGTTTTTCCTGCTGGCGCAGTACCGTTAGTGGATTATCAAACTCGTGGTTACCGACGGCCATCGCATCGTAACCAATCAGATTCATACCGCGAAAATCGGGCTCGGCATCCTGTAAATCGGATTCCGGTACCCCGGTGTTGATATCTCCCCCGGACAGCAACAGCACGCTGCCGCCCTGGGCCGCCACCTCTTTACGAATACCATCTACCAGCGTTTTTTGCGCCGCCAGACCATATTCGCCGTATTCACTGCGCCAGAAATGCCCGTGGTGATCGTTGGTATGCAGAATGGTGATTTTGTAGGTTTTATCTTTTTCGTATGCCTGCGCGGGCAGGCTTACCAGGCCCCATGCGGCGATAAGCGCCAGCGCGACGCCCCGCTTCATTAACTTCATCTTTTCTCTCCCTGACCAATAGACAAAGGCAAAAATTACAATGACTCACAATAATAGACAAATAAGTTTTCAGAATTGCGACTTTCTTCAAATGCCCCTGACAGGTATGTTAGTTGGATAATAATTACATCCTGCATTTCTAATAACTAAAGACGTGGTAATTCTCTCTATGGCAATCAGTGAATCAACCCAGCCCGTTCCGGGCGTGCCGGCGTCACCGCCGAAATCGCGCACCTCTTTTAAAGTCTTAGGTGCAATCAGTCTTTCTCATCTGCTCAACGATATGATCCAGTCGTTGATTCTGGCAATTTATCCGCTGCTGCAATCAGAGTTCTCTTTAACCTTCGTGCAGATTGGGATGATCACCCTGACCTTCCAGCTCGCGTCCTCGCTACTGCAGCCAATAGTGGGCTACTGGACGGACAAATACCCGATGCCATGGTCGCTACCGATTGGCATGTGTTTCACCTTAAGCGGGCTGGTACTGCTGGCCATGGCTGGGAGTTTTGAAGCGGTGTTAATCGCCGCCGCACTGGTGGGCACCGGCTCGTCGGTCTTCCACCCGGAATCCTCCCGCGTGGCGCGTATGGCCTCCGGTGGTCGTCACGGCCTGGCGCAGTCACTCTTCCAGGTGGGCGGTAACTTTGGTAGCTCTCTCGGCCCGCTATTGGCCGCGGTGATTATTGCCCCTTACGGTAAAGGCAACGTGGCGTGGTTTGTGCTAGCCGCACTGCTGGCGATTATCGTACTGGCGCAGATCAGCCGCTGGTATGCCGCTCAACATCGGGTGAACAAGGGTAAACCTAAAGCGAAGGTGATTAATCCTCTACCGCGTAACAAGATTATCCTGGCGGTTTCCGTCCTGCTGGTGCTGATTTTCTCGAAATATTTCTATATGGCGAGCATCAGCAGCTATTACACCTTTTATCTGATGCAAAAATTCGGATTATCGGTACAAAATGCGCAGATCCACCTGTTTGCCTTCCTGTTTGCGGTCGCTGCCGGGACAGTGATTGGCGGGCCTGTGGGGGATAAGATTGGGCGTAAATATGTAATTTGGGGCTCTATTCTCGGCGTGGCACCGTTTACCCTTATTTTGCCGTACGCCAGCCTTGAATGGACGGGAATTTTAACCGTGATTATTGGTTTTATCCTCGCTTCCGCGTTTTCCGCCATTCTTGTCTATGCGCAAGAGCTGTTACCTGGTCGTATCGGTATGGTTTCCGGACTCTTTTTCGGGTTCGCCTTTGGCATGGGTGGGCTTGGTGCTGCGGTGTTAGGGATGGTTGCGGATCACACCAGCATCTTCCTGGTTTATAAAATCTGCGCTTTACTGCCACTTCTTGGGATGTTGACCATATTCCTGCCTGATAACCGTCACAAAGCGTAAATTACGGGTAGCCAAAGTTTTACTTTGGCTACCTGATACCCTGATGCCATAAGGGTTTCTTCTGTCTCCCCCTGCTGAATTTATCAAAATGCGCTTTTTTTCGTGCTTATTGCTGTTTTATTCAAATTTCAACAATTATTCATAAACATAAGAGTAAAAATTGTCATAAACTATTACTCGGTTTTTTGGTTTGCGCCAAAAAGGAACACCCACAACGAAAGGAGACGGAATGCATCACGCCACACCGCTTATCACCACCATTGTTGGTGGCCTTGTGCTCGCTTTTATCCTTGGCATGATTGCCAATAAACTGCGTATTTCTCCCCTTGTCGGCTATTTGTTAGCGGGTGTCCTGGCGGGACCGTTTACGCCTGGTTTCGTTGCGGATACCAAACTGGCTCCTGAACTGGCGGAATTAGGCGTGATTCTGCTGATGTTTGGCGTCGGTTTGCATTTTTCACTGAAGGACCTGATGGCGGTAAAGTCGATCGCCATACCGGGAGCGATCGCCCAGATAGGGGTAGCGACGCTGCTGGGGATGGCGCTTTCAGCAATTCTTGGCTGGTCGCTGATGACCGGCATCGTTTTTGGGCTGTGTCTTTCCACCGCCAGTACCGTGGTGTTGCTGCGCGCACTTGAAGAGAGACAGCTGATTGACAGCCAGCGCGGACAAATTGCGATAGGCTGGCTGATTGTTGAAGACCTGGTGATGGTGTTAACGCTGGTACTGCTGCCCGCAGTCGCCGGGATGATGGAAAAAGACAACGTCGGCTTTGCCTCGCTGGCGCTGGATATGGGTATCACTATCGGTAAAGTCGTGGCGTTTATCGCCATCATGATGCTGGTGGGCCGCCGTCTGGTGCCGTGGATCATGTCCCGCAGCGCAGCGACGGGTTCACGCGAATTGTTTACCCTCTCCGTACTGGCGCTGGCACTGGGTATCGCCTTTGGTGCCGTTGAGCTGTTTGATGTCTCCTTCGCGCTGGGTGCATTCTTCGCCGGGATGGTGTTGAACGAATCCGAGCTGAGCCACCGTGCGGCGCATGACACTCTGCCGCTGCGTGATGCTTTCGCCGTACTGTTCTTCGTTTCCGTCGGGATGCTGTTTGACCCGATGGTCCTGATTCATCAGCCGCTGGCTGTGCTGGGCACGCTGGCGATTATTATCTTTGGTAAGTCGCTCGCGGCTTTCTTCCTGGTAAGGATGTTTGGCCACTCCCCGCGTACGGCGCTGACCATCGCCGCCAGTCTGGCGCAAATTGGTGAGTTTGCCTTTATTTTGGCGGGTCTGGGCATGGCGCTGAACCTGCTACCGCAAGCCGGGCAGAACCTGGTGCTGGCAGGCGCAATCCTGTCGATTATGCTGAACCCAGTCCTGTTCGCACTGCTGGAAAAATACCTCGATAAAACCGAAACGCTGGAAGAACAGACGCTGGAAGAAGCTATCGAAGAAGAGAAGCAGATCCCGGTAGATATTTGTAATCACGCCCTGCTGGTTGGTTTTGGTCGCGTAGGCAGCCTGCTTGGTGAGAAACTGATGGCGCAAGGGATCCCGCTGGTAGTGATTGAAACGTCACGCACCCGCGTCGACGAGCTGCGTGAGCGCGGTATCCGAGCGGTGCTGGGCAATGCGGCAAACGAAGAGATCATGAATCTGGCGCATCTGGACTGCGCACGCTGGCTGCTGCTGACCATCCCAAACGGCTATGAAGCGGGTGAAATTGTGGCTTCCGCGCGCGAGAAGTGCCCGACGATTGAGATTATCGCCCGGGCACATTATGACGATGAGGTGGAGTACATTACCGAGCGCGGTGCGGATAAGGTCGTGATGGGCGAGCGCGAGATTGCGAATACAATGCTGACGCTACTGGAGAAACCGCCGGTTGAAGAAGGGGTGACGGGTTAAAAAAGCCTGCTGGCGCTACGCTTAGCCGGCCTACAAGTAGCCCCGGTAAGCGTAGCGCCACCGGGGTTTTCTTTTAGCAATCAACGATCCCAATAAGCCTCTTCCAGGCTGTCTTCCCTTTCCGGCAGGCCACGCGTTAAGCGCGGGGAATGCTGGTTAAGCACCTGATAACTCACGCGGTTAGCGTATTTGCACACCTGCGCCAGCGACGAATAGGTCAGCCAGTTGAACTTGTGCTTGCTGGAGTTCGGCACGTTGGTTTTATGGTAAGCATTCGCGGTGATGTCATGGAGCAATGCGGCCAGCGCGCCATCACCTGCACCGTTGGTGTTCATGATCTTCTCTGGCCCGCCCATATACGGGGCGATGTGCGAGTAGATACGCAGCGGATTAACACAGTCTTTAAAACGCATACCACGGCTGAACTCGTACTGGTTGAACTCGGCGATCGCGCCAGGCAGCAATGGATGCTGGGTTTTGCGTTTGCTCTCTTCTTCCGTGAAACCTGCCATATACAGCCCAACCGGTCCTGCGGTACAGAGCACCAGATCCACCCACTCCAGCGCTTTATCAGACGCCAGCAGCGGATCGCTTTCGCCCGTCAGCGCTTCCGCCTCTTCTTCGTTCATCGCCAGAATCGAGACGTGCTCTTTCAGGAACGCCTGCCACCACTCCGGATTGTCGGCAATCACGAATTTGGTGCCCAGCGTGAGAACGACGGGCACATTGTATTTCTTCGCGTACTCAATCGCTTTCATGGTCGCGTCCGGCATCGGCTCACCCGGTTTGCAGCGCACCAGATAGGAGGTCAGCACCAGCGCCGAGGCGCCTGCAATCACCTCTTCCGGGATGCTCTCGGCACGCAGTTTGTTCATGTGACCCGGGCTGATGGCAAAGGTGCGCTCGCCGGACTCACCGATCAGCGTAAAGCAGCGGCCAATCGGCCCGTCGACCCCCTGGAGATAGTTCAGATCGGTACGGCTGGAGGTGTTACAGAGATAACGGTAGGCATAGCCTCCGATTTCGATATTACTGCACATTACGCCCAGCAGTACCGAGCGGTCATCAGCCAGTACGGAGTAGTTGTGCATGGTGTTACCGATGGTACCGCCGGCAAACTGATGGGTGATCAGGTTTTCGCGCACCAGTTCCTGGTAAAGCGCTTCGGCAACGTCGTCCTCAATCACCAGCGAGTGCCCCGCGCTCAGACCGTAACGGGCGACAAACGCATCATCCACTTTCGCTTCAATGTCCACCAGCGTCTGGTCGATACCAACGACCCATGCGGCACTGGTTTCATTCTCAAGCTGGATTTGCTGCAGGAGCGGATCGCGGGCATCAACGGGAAAGTAGTGTTTGGATTTGCGTTTACCGGGAAATTTCATGGTCTGAACTGTACAAAGAATATGGGCCGGGAATGTTAGCACAAACCCGGCCCGGAGTGCGATCAGCGACTGTTTGTCACCAGAGAGACCATCATGTCGATATGCTCAGGCGAGTCGTTAAGTGCCGGAATGTATTCGTACTTCGTGCCCCCCGCTTCCAGGAAGAACTCTCTGTTTTGCACAGCAATTTCTTCGAGCGTTTCCAGGCAATCCGCCGAGAAGCCTGGCGACATCACCTGAATATGCTTCACCCCTTTCTCACCAAGCATCTTAAGCGTTTCATCGGTATATGGGGTGAGCCACGGCTCGCGGCCAAAGCGCGACTGGAAGGTCATCATCACCTTCTCCGGCGGCAGGCCGAGGGCAGAAACCAGTTCGCGCGTGGTATCACGACAACGCTGCGGGTAATCATCCCCCTCGTCAGCGAAACGCTGCGGGATACCGTGATAAGACAGCAGTAGCAGATCCGGCTCGCCGTGTTTTTCGAACGACGCACGCGCGCTGTTGGCAAGCGCCTTGATATAGAGATCGTTATCCGCGTAGTCGCGAATAAAGGTCACGCCAGGTATGCGACGGCGAGTCGCCAGAATACGCGCCAGTTCATCCCATACCGCAGCAACCGTCGAACAGGAGTACTGCGGATAGAGCGCCAGCACCACTATGTGGTCAACCCCCTGCGCCAGCAGTGATTCGACCGCGCTTTCCAGCGAAGGTTTACCGTAGCTCATACCAAGAGCAACAGGCATATCCGGCAGGCGTGCGGCCAGCGCCTTTTCCTGGCGACGGCTGTAAACCATCAGCGGAGAACCCTCTTCCATCCAGACGGACTGATAGAGCCTGGCGACGCGCGGAGAACGAATCGGCAGAATCACGCCACGGAGCAACGGCCACCACAGCAGTCTTGGGGTATCCACGACGCGCGTGTCGCTTAAAAATTGTCGCAGGTAGCGTTTTACCGCGTCTGATGTAGGTGCTTCTGGGGTGCCCAGATTGGCAAGCAGGATGCCGGTTTTCGCCTGACTCATTCACGCCTCTTAACCATTTGAATGGTTGTCAATTGTAGCGGAAATGCGTTTAAACGAAACCCATTGCTGCGATAGGAAAGATGGGAATATTTCTCACCCGGAGATCCGGGTGAGAAAGGTGCGATTAGCCGAGGATTTTTTCCAGCTCTGCACGTACGTCAGCAACGGCTTTGGTACCGTCAACTTTCGCGTATTTGGTGTTACCCGCCTGCGCTTCTTTGGTGTAGTAGCCAATCAGCGGTGCAGTCATCTGATGGTATTCCACCAGGCGCTTACGCACGGTCTCTTCCTGATCGTCTTTACGGGTGGTCAGCTCTTCGCCGGTCACGTCGTCTTTGCCTTCAACCTTAGGTGGGTTGAATTTAATGTGGTAAACGCGGCCAGAAGCAGCGTGTACGCGACGGCCCACGATACGGTCAACGATCAGCTCGTCCGGCACGTCGAACTCCAGAACGTAGTCCACGTTGATGCCCGCTTCTTTCATGGCGTCAGCCTGAGGAATGGTGCGTGGGAAGCCGTCCAGCAGGAAACCGTTACGGCAGTCTTCCTGAGCAATGCGCTCTTTGACCAGAGCGATAACCAGCTCGTCGGTCACCAGCTTGCCTGCGTCCATGATGTCTTTCGCTTGTTTACCCAGCTCGGAGCCAGATTTAACAGCGGCGCGCAGCATGTCACCGGTGGAGATTTGCGGAATACCGTATTTCTCCATGATGAACTGAGCCTGAGTTCCTTTACCCGCGCCCGGAGCGCCAAGCAGAATAATACGCATTGCGAAAATCCCCTCAAAAGTCGTTTCAATTTTTCAAAAGCGCTAAACAATACCACCAGAACGGGCATCGCTCAAGGAAGGCGGGAAGGCTGAAACGGTTAAGGGGGGGAGATTATTTGGGAGGGTGAGGTCTGGTGCCCTCACCCCGGCCCTCTCCCACGGGAGAGGGAGAAGACCAGGGGAGGCGTGGTCAATTACGCCAGCAGCAGCGCATTCACACGTTTAATGAACAGGTTAGGATCTTCAAGCGTGCCGCGCTCGGCCAGCAGGGACTGATCCAGCAGCAGTTCAACCCACTCGGCAAAGCGGGCGTCGTCCTGAGTATCCGCCGCGCGTTTCACCAGAGGATGATCCGGATTAAGCTCAAAGATATATTTCACTTCCGGCATCGCCTGGCCCGCAGCAGCGAACAGTTTCGCCATCTGGGTGCCCATTTCGTCAGCGTCGGTGGTAACGATCGCCGGGGTATCAGTCAGACGATGAGTGAAACGCACCTCTTTCACACGTTCGCCCAGCAGGGTTTTCACGCGCTCAACGAATGGCTCCAGCGCCTTCTCGGCTTCTTTCGCGCTTTCATCCACTTCATCCGCCAGCTTGTCGATGGACTCATCCGCTTTGGCAACGGACTGGAACGCCTTACCGTCAAACTCGGTCAGGTAGTTCATCATCCACTCGTCGATGCGGTCAGAAAGCAGCAGCACTTCGATGCCTTTCTTGCGCAACAGCTCGAGGTGCGGGCTGCTCTTCGCCGCCGCGTAGCTGTCGGCGGTAATGTAGTAAATCTTCTCCTGCCCTTCTTTCATGCGCGAGACGTACTCTTCCAGCGACACGGTCTGCGCGGAGGAGTCGGTGTGCGTAGACGCGAAGCGCAGCAGTTTGGCGATGGCCTCCACGTTCGCGGTATCTTCCGCAGGGCCCTCTTTCAGCACCAGGCCGAACTGTTTCCAGAAGGTCTGGTATTTTTCCGCATCGTCTTTCGCCAGTTTTTCCAGCATCTGCAGCGCACGTTTGGTCAGGGCGTTGCGCAAGTTACGGGTGACGGTGCTGTCCTGCAGAATTTCGCGGGAGACGTTCAGCGGCAGATCGTTGGAATCTATCAGACCACGCACAAAGCGCAGGTAGTTCGGCATGAACTGCTCGGCATCGTCCATGATGAACACACGCTGTACGTACAGCTTCAGACCATGCTTGTGATCGCGGTTCCACATGTCCCACGGTGCCTGTGCCGGAATGTACAGCAGGCTGGTGTACTCCTGCTTACCTTCCACACGGTTGTGGCTCCAGGTCAGCGGGTCGGTAAAATCGTGGGCGATGTGTTTGTAGAACTCGTTGTATTCGTCGTCTTTGATTTCAGACTTGTTGCGCGTCCACAGTGCCTGCGCCTTGTTGATCTTCTCCCAGGAGACCACGGTTTCGCCGTCTTTCTCTTCCTGTTTTTCAATCTCAACCGGCAGGGCGATGTGATCGGAATATTTGCTGATGATGGAGCGCACGCGCCAGTCGTTCAGGAAATCATCTTCACCTTCACGCAGGTGCAGGGTGATTTCGGTACCGCGATCCGCCTTGGTGATGTCATCAACGGTGTATTCGCCTTCACCTTTGGACTCCCAGAACACACCATTTTCCGCGCTGTCGCCTGCTGCACGGGTACGCACGGTAACTTTGTCCGCGACGATGAACGCCGAGTAGAAACCAACGCCGAACTGACCGATCAGCTGGCTGTCTTTCGCCTGGTCAGAGCCCATGGACTCCAGGAACGCTTTGGTGCCGGATTTGGCGATGGTCCCGAGATGGTCGATGACCTCATCGCGATTCATCCCGATGCCGTTATCGGCGATGGTCAGGGTACGGTTCTCTTTATTGAAAGAGACACGCACGCGCAGCTCACCGTCGCCTTCGTACAGATCCGGGTTAGACAGTGCACGGAAGCGCAGCTTGTCCGCCGCGTCCGAGGCGTTGGAAATCAGCTCACGCAGGAAAATTTCTTTGTTGGAATACAGGGAATGGATCATCAGGTGCAGAAGCTGTTTTACTTCTGACTGGAAACCACGGGTTTCTTGTCCTTTCATCTAAGTCGACCTCAACAATGCCATTTAATGGGGTTTTAAAACGTTGAGGGAGAGATGGGGATAAGGGGGGGAAATTTCAAGCGGAGGCCACGGACGCAGCCTCCGTTTGGTCAGAAAATAATCTTGTGGCGTCCCGCAAGAGAGTGTGACAGCGTGGTGCCATCGACCATCTCCAGCTCGCCTCCCACCGGCACGCCGTGGGCGATACGGCTGGCGTCAACGCCGTACTGCGAGCAAAGCTCGGCGATGTAGTTGGCCGTTGCCTCCCCTTCCACCGTAGGATTGGTGGCGAGGATCACTTCGTTGATCGTTTCGGACTCAAGACGCTGTTCAAGGCGGTCAAGACCGATATCGTCCGGGCCAATACCGTCCAGCGGGGAGAGATGCCCCATCAGCACGAAATAGCGGCCGGAAAACTGCCCGGTCTGCTCAATGGCGTAGATGTCCGCCGGACTCTCCACCACGCAAATCTGACCGTTTTCCTGGCGACGCGGGTTCGAACAGATGTTACACACGTCCTGCTCGGTAAAGGTACGGCAATCCGCACAGTGACCAATTTCTGACATGGCGCGGGTCAGAGCCTGCGCCAGGCGCATCCCGCCGCTGCGGTCGCGCTGCAATAGCGTAAACGCCATGCGCTGCGCCGACTTCGGGCCAACGCCCGGCAGGCAGCGCAGTGCTTCCATTAACTGCGTGAGCAGCGGACTGGTTTGCATCAGAATGGCATCTTGAAGCCAGGTGGCAGTTGCATGCCGCTGGAAACAGAGGCCATTTTCTCTTTCTGAGTTTCGTCGATACGGCGAGCGGCATCGTTAAACGCGGCTGCAACCAGATCTTCCAGCATCTCTTTGTCGTCTTCGAGCAGGCTTGGGTCGATCTCAACGCGGCGGCAGTTGTGCGCACCGTTGATGGTCACTTTGACCAGGCCGGCACCGGATTCACCCGTGACTTCCAGCTGAGCGATCTCTTCCTGCATCTTCTGCATTTTTTCCTGCATCTGCTGAGCCTGCTTCATCAGGCCACCCAGACCGCCTTTTCCACCAAACATAGGCTTCTCTCTTTTTTCACGTTTAAGGATTACAACCGTAAGTCAGACTCACGATCAAATGGGGCGAATACTCTCTTCATCCAGATCGGCGTCGAAGAACCGGCGCAGGGTCTGAATGTTGTTATCCGCGATAATTGCCTCGCGCGCCTGCGCGAGCTTCTCTTCATAAATGGCCTGACGCCACTCCAGCGGCGTTTTCACTGCCGGATTATCATCTTCAATGATAGTCAATTCAACCGGCGCACCCTGTAATGCGGTGAGCGCTTCGGCCAGCGCCTTTTGCGCGCCAGGCGAATTCAGGTGTCGTTGACCAGGACGCAGGTGTAAACGCACCTGATTGCCGTCCTGCTCTTTCCAGGCATTCAGCGCGACCTGCTCCACCAGCTTCGGCAACTGAAGCTTACTGACCTCGGCGGCCCAGGCATCACGCGCAATTGACTCTTCGGCGAGCTTCGCAGAAAGCTCCGGCGTTTTCTCATGCTCCAGCGCCTTTTTCAGCGCTTTCGGGGTGGCGACCTCTTCCTTCACCTCTTCGATGATAGTGGTCGCCTTCCAGCGGTAAGCCTCTTCTTTCACCGGGGCTTTCTGCTCGAGCGCGGAGGGTGCAGGACGCGACTGTACGCGCTCCGTTACCGAGGCCAGTCGTTCAAGCGCGGCGTTGTTAACCGGCCGCGCTCTTGCAGGCGCTGCCGGTTCACTCTTTTTTGGTTTGGTTGCTCCCTGCGCACGCTGCAACTGGCTGCGCGCGGCAAGCACCGAACTGGTGGCGTCCGACAGCGGCACATTTTGCTGCGGCGGGGGTGTCGGCTGCGGTGGTACCTGCTGCGGTGACATCACCGCCGTCGGTGCGACCGGAGCAAAGGATTGTCGCGGCACGTCCGGTTCCGGCAACGGCATACGCGGGTGGAACGCCAGCGCGCGCAACAGCGTCATTTCAACGCCCATACGCGGATCCGGCGCGAACGGTAATTCTTTGCGGCCAATCAGCAGCGTCTGGTAGTAAAGCTGAACATCAGCAGGCGGCACGGTGCGGGCAAGTTCACGCATCCGCTGTTCGATAGCCGCCATATCCGCACCAATGGCAGACGGAGAAAGCTGCAGCATCGCCACGCGGTGCAGCAGGCTGAGCATCTCGACCAGCAGCCCTTCCCATTCAATACCCCGGGCAGCGGCCGCATCGACCTGCGACATAACACGCTCGCCGTTGGCGGCAATCATCGCTTCGATAAGGGAGAGCGCCTGATCGTCATCCAGCGTGCCGAGCATGGTGCTGACCGCCTCGGTCGAGAGCTTGCCGTCACCGCTGGCTATCGCCTGATCGGTAAGACTTAACGCATCACGCAGGCTGCCGTCCGCTGCACGAGCCAACAGTTGCAGAGCACGCGGTTCGTGGACAATTTTCTCTTCGTCGAGAATATGTTCAAGCTGAGCACGGATCTGTTCAACGTCCAGCGCCTTCAGATGGAACTGCAGGCAGCGCGACAAAATGGTGACCGGCAGCTTTTGCGGATCGGTGGTCGCCAGCAGGAATTTCACATGCGCGGGCGGTTCTTCCAGCGTTTTCAGCAGGGCGTTGAAGCTGTGACGCGACAGCATATGCACTTCATCGATCAGGTAGACCTTGAAGCGCCCACGCGCCGGGGCATACTGCACGTTGTCGAGCAGATCGCGGGTATCTTCAACTTTCGTGCGTGAAGCAGCATCGATCTCGATCAGATCGACAAAACGCCCCTGCTCAATCTCGCGGCAGTTATCGCATACGCCACACGGCGTGGCGGTGATCCCGGTTTCGCAGTTCAGACCTTTTGCCAGCAAACGGGCAATAGAGGTCTTGCCGACGCCGCGGGTGCCGGAGAAAAGATAGGCGTGATGGATGCGACCTAGCGACAAGCCGTTCGCCAGGGCCGTCAGCACATGTTCCTGACCGACAACGTCAGCAAAGGTTTGTGGTCGCCACTTACGGGCTAACACCTGATAACTCATGGGCAGGCTCTGCAACGCTGGAAGGTGAATTTATGGAGGGGAATGCTATCACAACCTCACCCATTGAGCGAGGTTGTGAAAATCGGGATCAGTGACCCGGGAATGGCACCAGGCTGTAGCTGGTAATACCCTGTTTTTCCAGGCGCTGTTCACCGCCCAGATCGAACAGGTTGATGATGAATGCCGCATCGGTCACTTCACCACCCAGACGACGGATCAGCTTCACGGTCGCTTCGATGGTGCCGCCGGTTGCCAGCAGATCGTCAACCACCAGCACTTTGTCGCCAGGGACGATCGCATCAACGTGGATCTCCAGCTGATCGGTGCCGTATTCCAGCTCGTAGCTTTCAGCGATGGTTTCACGTGGCAGTTTGCGCGGTTTACGTACCGGAACAAAACCCACACCCAACGCCAGCGCAACCGGTGCGCCAAACAGGAAGCCACGGGCTTCGGTACCTACTACTTTGGTGATCCCGGCGTTTTTATAACGCGCAACCAGCAGTTCAATGCTGAGCGCGTACGCTTTCGGGTCTTCCAGCAAGCTGGTTACATCACGGAAAAGAATGCCAGGTTTTGGATAGTCCTGGATACTTTTGATGCTGTTTTTCAGATATTCAAGCTGCTGTGCAGTTGCGGTCATCGGTTTGTGCCTAAATGAAACAGTGTTACTCACAGCGCGCAACGAGTCGATTAAAGATAACAATTGTTTAACCTTTAACCAGGCGCACCTGTGCTCGAAAACGGTCGAATTTACTGGCTGTGCGAGATAATTGCAACAGACATTATAAGGCGTCAGTGCTTTTGTTGCTTTTCATCAACCACCGGGATTCGCCACATAAAGATGAGCAGGCATGTCAAGATCGCCAGCAACAGGATCCGTACCCACATCATTTTCACCAGCCATAATGAAATAGCGAAGGTGATGAGGATCACCGCGATCGCGCGCGGTTTAGCACCGGGCGGCATGGCCCGGTGTTTTTGCCAGTGGCGCAGATAACCGCCAAACCATGAGCGATACAGCAGCCAGTGGTGAAAACGCGGCGATGATCGGGCGAAGCACCAGGCCGCCAGCAGGATAAACGGCGTGGTCGGCAGCAAGGGTAAAACCACACCTAATGTGCCAAGCACTACCGCGAGCCAGCCAATGATGATTAAAATAGTACGCTGCATAATGCGAATCGTTATCAAACTGAACGGCTACTTTACCACTGGAGAGCGCCTTGAAAACAGCCTTGCTTCTGGAGACGCTGCAAAAACAGCTGACCACCCTGCGAGCAGAGGCCACCCCTCTGATGGGGCACGCCACGCTGAAGCCGCGCTTTGACCGGCAACTTTTTCGCACCCGAAGCACGCTCATTCAGGATTATATTGCTGAAGCCCAGGCCCATCTTGATGAGCTTCGCCACGCGGTTGAGCACGGGCAAACACAGCAGGTTGCCTGGCTTGCAGAGCATCTTGCCGGGCAAATCACCGCCCTACGCCGGGAAATTGCCACCTGGACGCTGCGCGCCTGGGACGGTGCATCACCGGGGCTCGGCAAATGGCAGCGTAAGCGGCTGGAGAACCAGGAGTTTGAACGGCGGTTGTTTGAGATGAAGCGCGAGCGGGAAGCGCGCCTGAGCAACAGTGAAACGCTGGAAGAGCAGCAATTATTGATGCGTGAGATTAGCGCGCTGGAAGGACGCCTTGTCCGCTGCCGTCAGGCGCTGGATGAGATTGAACGCGTGATTGCACGTTTGACCCGTTAACAGGAGCCACACAAATGTCACTGGAAAATGCACCCGATGAGGTCAAGCTGGCCGTTGATTTGATTATGTTACTGGAGAATCATGAAATCCCCGCAGAGACGGTGCTTAAGGCGCTGGAGATTGTACGGCGAGACTTTGAAGGTAAGGTGAGGGCAATACAGCCCTCACCCTAACTCCCTCTCACCGGGAGAGGGAAAATAGATTAGGCAGGAGTAGGATCATCACCCTTAATGTCGCGCTTCACTTCCGTATGCTCGTCACCTTTCTCGTTACGCAGGTGAACTTCAAGCTGGTTGAAGGCGATATTAATATCGTTCTCACGACACAGGCGATCGATAGAGCGGTTCAGCTCATCCACGGTATAACTGCGGTCACGCAGTTCACGTACGTATAACCGCAGCTCGTGATCCAGGGTGCTCGGCCCAAAGGTCGTGAAGAAGACCGATGGCGCAGGATCGTGCATCACTTTCGGATGTTCAGACGCCGCCTGCAGCAGTACCTCTTTTACCTTATCCAGATCCGAACCGTAGGCCACGCCCAGGCGGATAACCACGCGCGTCACGGTGTCTGAAAGCGACCAGTTGATCAGGCGCTCGGTCACGAACGCTTTGTTCGGGATGATCACCTCTTTGCGATCAAAGTCGGTAATGGTGGTGGCTCGAATACGGATCTTGCTGACCGTACCGGAGAACGTGCCGATGGTGACGGTATCGCCGATACGAACTGGACGTTCGAACAGGATGATCAGGCCGGATACAAAGTTACCGAATATCTCCTGCAAGCCAAAACCAAGACCTACCGAGAGCGCGGCAGCCAGCCACTGCAGTTTGTCCCACGACACGCCCAGCGAGCCAAAGACCGTCATCGCCCCGACAATAATGATAACGTAGTTGAGGATTGTGGTAATGGCATAGGACGCCCCCTGACGCAGGTTCAGGCGCGACAGTACCAGCACTTCCAGCAGGCCTGGCAGGTTGCGAATCAGCGCCCAGGCCACCATCGATGAAACCAGCGCAAAGAGCAGGCTGCCCATGGTGACGCTCTTCATGACCGCAGCACCGGCTTCGGTACCGTTGTATTGCCAGAGGGTGATACTGTCCAGATAGGCGAAGACGGTAATTAAATCAGACCAGATAGCCCAGAACATCACCGCAAACAGAGCGACCATCACCAGCATGGTGATACGCAGCGTCTGCTGGTTGACCTGCTCCAGGGCGATGGTCGGCTCTTCCTGTGGCTCCGCCCCTTCCGCGCCCTCTTTTACCTGATGTTGACGACGCGCAATGGCACGGCGATAGGCGATACGACGGGCCGCAACACTCAAACCTCGCAGAACGGTCTGATAGAGCAGGTTCCAGATGATCACCAGATAAACCGTTTCAATCCAGCGACCAGACAGACGCAGCGTGGTGTAGAAGTAGCCCGTTGCCGTGAGCACCATCAGCGCCAGCGGAATGATTGCCAGTACCGTCACGGTAGCCAGACGAATATTGTGGGACTCTTTATCACGCCAGCTATCGCGGCACATCGGCCACATCAGAATGGCAATCAGGAGCAGGTTCAACAAAATAACCAGCTGCCCCAGTACATCATCCATCAGATGCAGCGGGGAAAGTTCAGAGACAACCGACCAGAAGTGCAGCGGCAGAAGGGCCAGGCTGATACGCACAATCTGACGACGCCAGTGGCTGGTCAGCTGCGCAGGCATGTTGAAATGGCGTACTGCCACGCCGTCTTTTTCCAGTACCTTCCAGCACAGACCAAACACCAGCCAGAACAGCGCCAGTTTCTTACTGAATGCCCACAGCAGATCGCTGACGTTAAGCTGCATCGTGAGCAGAATCAGACCTACCGCCAGGATAATCAGGCACACCGGCAGGGCGCGGATGAGGTCGATCAGAATCGCTTTCGGCGTATGAAGCTGGCTATCGTTTCGCAGTTGTCCCACTTCGGACGCCAGTTTCGCCTGATACTTCTTCAGCCAGCCCAGACGCCAGCGGATCAGACCGGCAATCAGCAGCAGCGGTAATCCCGCCAGGAAGGCAATCATCACCGCAGGCCAGGCTTTCTCCCAGTTCACGGTAATTTTCATGCTCTTGATCTGCGTTTTCAGCGTCTCAGGGAAGGATTTAATCCAGTCCCAGTCCATTGGCTTGTTGCTGTTTACCCAGAAAATCTGCTGCGTCAAAATTTCCTGCAGACTTTTCGAGACGCTCACCAACTGCTGCTGGTTGATCTGCAGGTTAATGGCCATCATCAACTGGTTGCCCAGCTGTTTGTTGAGCTGGTCCAGCAGTTCGCGACGCATATCCACTACCTGAAGTAGCGCATCGTGCACTTCCGGGTTTACGTCACTGGAATGGCCTTCTTCAATTTTGGCGACAAAGGTATCGCTCTGGAAAAGGGCATCTCGCTGCTGGTTGACATCAAACTGCTCCAGACGCAAATCCGCGATGCGGTTGGTCATATCCTCCAGTTCATCGGCAGACGGGAGCGTCTGCTGCTGTTGGTAGAGAATACGCGACAGGAGGAGGCTGCCTTTCAGAACCGCAATCTGCTCTTTAATGTTGCGTTCAGCCTGCAGCGCGCGGTCCAGCCAGTTTTTTACTTTGATATTTTGCTGAACCAGCGAGTTACCGCTTTCTGTCGCCTGTATCAGACGCTGGCTGAGCTGATGGTTAGCCTCGAGCTCCTGTTTCACCAGTGGGTTCGCCTGAATACGAGCGGTTTCGTCAGGTGATACTGCCTCCTGGGCGGTTTTTTCTGTCAGCGTCAGGCGTTTACTGTTAACCGCCTCCTGCAACAGCTGCAGCTGGTGTTCCAGGCGATTAATATTCGCGGTGACGTAATCACGCTGTTTCTGAAGCGTGTCCTGCAGCACCGTATTCCCTTCCAGGCTCTTACGCTGCTGTTCGATTTGCGCGTTGAGTAATGTTTGCTGAACCAGCAGCAGGGTTTGCTGCGTCGGGCGTAAAGTGCCCTCACCCACCGTCGTGCCATTCAGGCGGTTACGGATCTGCTGCAGCTGTTGGGACGCGGCGTACATTGCGTTTTGCACGCGCTCGGGCTGAGTCTGCAGTGAGACAAGTTGGCTATTATACGTTGCGAGATCGGACTGTGCGGTTTGCAGATCGTCAAGTGATTGCGAGACGCGCGACTCCAGCTGACGTAAAGAAAGGGTCGCGAGTGTTTTACGTGTTTCATCGTCGTTATCGACGTCACTCAGGGCATTCAGCGCATCCGTTGCCTTGCGCATGTTGTCAGGAGCCTGAGCCACCTTCTGACGCAGTTGCGCGGTTTCAGCTTTGACACGCTCAATTTTATCGTACGTTTCCAGCGTTTCCGTCAGATCCTGCTGGATAAGCTTCTCCTGAGGAGAGAGATCTTTCTGTTTGTTCAGAGTGTCGAGTTGCGACTGAACATCAGCGCGCGAGGGAATATCATTGCTGTTGTCGGCACGGGCCCAGGAAAGCGGTGCCGTGGCGAAGAAAAACAGCATCGCAAGGAGCAATGCAAAAACAGGATGTTGCGAGCGATTGATGGGCAGCATAGTCGTGAATGATGTCAGAAGATGACCGAAAATAGTCCGGCGTGAAGAATATCACGCTCGCCTGAAGCAGAATAGCGCGAACGTTATCCTCTGAGATAAATCCTGGAAAGGGGTCAGGCCGTTAACGAAGGCGTGTCGCTGCGCAGCGTGGGGCAGAGCTGAAGCATTTCCAGTAAAATCGCTACATAACTGCGGGCTTCCTCTCTGAGGTCAAAGGATTCCGGCGCAAAAAGCCAGTTTTCCATCAGGCCTGAAATGTAGCTGCGCATCAGAATAGCCGCCCGGCGGGTCATCAGATTGGCCGGTAACAGCTTTGCCTGCATACACACGCTCAGGTTCTGTTCGATGCGGTCATAGCTCTCCAGGCTGAGACTGCGCTGCGCCTGCTGCACCACCGCCATCTCACCCACGAACTCGCATTTATGGAAAATAATTTCCATCATTAACCTGCGACGTTCCTCAACGACTGTCGCTTCAAGGATATATACTAATATTTCTCTTAATACTGAGAGTGGATCGTCAGGGAATTTTGCCCGATACTCACTCTCTAGATCGCTAATGCTGGACTCTGAAAGCTCCCAGATTTCACTGAACAGATCTGACTTGTCTTTAAAATGCCAGTAAATCGCTCCCCGCGTGACACCTGCGGCCTGAGCAATCTGTGCCAGCGAGGTCGATGAAACACCCTGCTGAGAGAACAAACGCATCGCCACATCCAGAATGTGTTGTCGGGTTTCCAGCGCTTGTTGTTTAGTTTTTCGTGCCATAGGTGGGTGAATTTACAGGAGTCAGATTTACATACATTTGTGAATGTATGTACCATAGCATGACGATAATATAAACGCAGCAATGGGTTTTTGGACTCAGGACCATTGATCAATTTGAAATCGGACACTAGAGGTTTACATATGAACAAAAACAGAGGGTTAACGCCTCTGGCGGTCGTTCTGATGCTCTCAGGCAGCTTAGCGCTTACAGGATGTGACAATAAACAGGCTCAACAAGGAGCTCAGCAGATGCCAGAAGTTGGCGTTGTGACGCTCAAATCCGAACCTCTTCAAATCACTACAGAATTACCCGGCCGTACAAATGCATATCGCATTGCGGAAGTTCGTCCTCAGGTGAGTGGCATTATCCTGAAACGTAACTTTACCGAAGGCGGGGATGTTAAAGCGGGTGAGTCTCTGTATCAGATTGATCCGGCAACCTATCAGGCATCTTATGAAAGCGCCAAAGGCGACCTGGCGAAAGCACAAGCCGCAGCCAAAATCGCCCAGTTGACGCTGAACCGCTACCAAAAACTGCTCGGTACCAAGTACATCAGCCAACAGGATTACGATACCGCCCTGGCAGATGCCCAGCAGGCTAACGCGGCCGTAGTGGCAGCGAAAGCAGCTGTCGAAACCGCCCGCATTAACCTGGCCTATACCAAAGTGACCTCTCCGATTAGCGGTCGTATTGGCAAATCTTCCGTGACGGAAGGGGCACTGGTGCAGAACGGTCAGGCCACTGCGCTGGCGACTGTGCAGCAGCTTGATCCAATCTACGTCGACGTGACCCAGTCGAGCAACGATTTCCTGCGTCTGAAACAGGAGCTGGCTAACGGCACCCTGAAGCAGGAAAACGGCAAAGCCAAAGTGGAACTGGTGACGAACGACGGTATCAAGTTCCCGCAGGAAGGTACGCTGGAATTCTCTGACGTGACGGTCGACCAGACCACCGGCTCCATCACCTTACGTGCGATTTTCCCGAACCCTGACAAGAATCTGCTGCCAGGTATGTTTGTTCGCGCACGTCTGGAAGAAGGGACCAACCCAACCGCCATTCTGGTTCCACAGCAGGGTGTAACCCGTACACCTCGCGGCGATGCGAGCGCACTGGTTGTCGGGGCTGATGACAAAGTCGAAACACGTAATATCACTGCTACACAGGCGATTGGCGATAAATGGCTGGTGACGGAAGGTCTGAAAGATGGCGATCGCGTGATTATTACTGGTTTGCAAAAAGTTCGTCCTGGCGCGCAGGTCAAAGCACAGGAAGTGAAATCTGACGATAAACAACAAGCTTCGGCCGCTGGCCAGTCAGAACAAACCAAGTCTTAACTTAAACAGGAGCCGTTAAGACATGCCTAATTTCTTTATCGATCGCCCCATATTTGCGTGGGTGATCGCCATAATCATCATGCTGGCTGGGGGACTTGCGATCCTGAAGCTGCCTGTCGCGCAATATCCGACCATTGCGCCACCGGCGGTGACAATTTCCGCAACCTACCCAGGGGCTGATGCGAAAACGGTGCAGGATACCGTTACTCAGGTTATCGAACAGAACATGAACGGTATTGATAACCTGATGTACATGTCCTCAAACAGTGACTCCACCGGTACGGTACAGATCACCCTGACCTTCCAGTCAGGTACTGATGCTGACATCGCGCAGGTTCAGGTGCAGAACAAACTGCAACTGGCGATGCCACTGCTGCCGCAGGAAGTACAACAGCAGGGCGTGAGCGTCGAGAAATCGTCCAGTAGCTTCCTGATGGTTGTCGGCGTTATCAACACCAACGGCACCATGACGCAGGAGGATATTTCCGACTACGTGGGCGCCAACATGAAGGACGCCATTAGCCGTACTTCCGGTGTGGGTGACGTTCAGCTGTTCGGTTCCCAGTATGCAATGCGTATCTGGATGGACCCGAACAAACTGAACAACTTCCAGCTGACGCCGGTTGACGTCATCAGCGCCATTAAAGCCCAGAACGCCCAGGTTGCAGCCGGTCAGTTAGGTGGTACGCCACCGGTGAAAGGCCAGCAGCTTAACGCCTCGATCATTGCGCAAACGCGTCTGACCTCTGCCGATGAGTTCAGTAAGATCCTGCTGAAAGTGAATCAGGACGGTTCGCAGGTTCGCCTGCGCGACGTGGCAAAAGTGGAACTGGGTGGTGAGAACTACGACATCATCGCGAAGTACAACGGCAAACCGGCTTCCGGTCTGGGTATTAAGCTGGCGACAGGTGCTAACGCCCTTGACACCGCTACAGCGATCCGCGCAGAACTGAAGAAGATGGAACCGTACTTCCCGTCAGGCCTGAAGATCGTCTACCCGTATGACACCACGCCGTTCGTTAAAATCTCGATTCACGAAGTGGTTAAAACCCTGGTAGAAGCGATCATCCTGGTATTCCTGGTAATGTATCTGTTCCTGCAAAACTTCCGCGCGACGTTGATTCCAACCATCGCCGTTCCGGTTGTATTGCTCGGTACCTTTGCCATCCTGTCGATATTCGGTTATTCGATAAACACCCTGACGATGTTCGGGATGGTGCTCGCCATCGGCCTGCTGGTGGATGACGCCATCGTGGTAGTAGAGAACGTTGAGCGTGTAATGGCGGAGGAAGGTCTGCCGCCGAAGGAAGCCACCCGTAAATCAATGGGCCAGATCCAGGGCGCGTTGGTCGGTATCGCGATGGTTCTGTCGGCGGTATTTATCCCGATGGCGTTCTTCGGGGGGTCTACCGGTGCGATTTATCGTCAGTTCTCGATTACCATTGTTTCGGCAATGGCGCTGTCGGTACTGGTTGCGTTGATCCTGACACCTGCACTGTGTGCCACCATGCTGAAGCCAATTCAGAAAGGTGGTCACGGCGAGCATAAAGGGTTCTTCGGCTGGTTTAACCGCATGTTTGATAAGAGTACGCACCACTACACCGACAGCGTGGGCAACATCCTGCGCAGTACCGGTCGTTACCTGCTGCTCTATATCATCATCGTGGTGGGCATGGCCTATCTGTTCGTTCGTCTGCCAAGCTCGTTCCTGCCAGACGAAGATCAGGGCGTGTTCCTGAGTATGGCTCAGCTTCCGGCGGGTGCGACACAAGAACGTACCCAGAAAGTACTGGATGAGATGACCGACTACTACCTCACCAAAGAGAAAGACAACGTTGAATCCGTATTTGCGGTTAACGGCTTTGGTTTTGCGGGTCGTGGTCAGAACACCGGTATTGCCTTCGTTTCCCTGAAAGACTGGTCTGAACGTCCAGGTAAGGAAAACAAGGTCGAGGCGATTACTGGCCGTGCCATGGGCACGTTCTCGAAGATCAAAGATGCGATGGTCTTTGCCTTCAACCTGCCTGCGATTGTTGAACTGGGTACGGCGACCGGTTTCGACTTCCAGCTGATTGACCAGGGTGGTCTGGGTCACGAGAAACTAACGCAGGCACGTAACCAACTGTTTGGCGAAGTGGCAAAACACCCTGACCTGCTGGTTGGCGTACGCCCTAACGGCCTGGAAGATACGCCGCAATTCAAAATCGACATTGATCAGGAGAAAGCTCAGGCCCTGGGCGTTTCCATCAGTGACATCAATACCACTCTGGGTGCAGCCTGGGGCGGTAGCTACGTCAACGACTTCATCGACCGTGGTCGTGTGAAGAAAGTGTACGTGATGTCAGAAGCCCAATACCGTATGTTGCCGAACGATATCAACAACTGGTTCGTACGCGGCAGTAACGGCCAGATGGTACCTTTCTCCGCGTTCTCTACGTCACGCTGGGAATACGGTTCGCCGCGTCTGGAGCGCTATAACGGTCTGCCTTCCATGGAAATTCTGGGTCAGGCTGCTCCGGGTCGAAGCACCGGTGAAGCGATGGCGATGATGGAGCAACTGGCGAGCAAGCTGCCGTCGGGAATTGGCTACGACTGGACCGGTATGTCCTATCAGGAACGTCTGTCCGGTAACCAGGCCCCTGCCCTGTACGCCATTTCACTGATTGTGGTCTTCCTGTGTCTGGCAGCACTGTACGAGAGCTGGTCGATTCCGTTCTCCGTCATGCTGGTGGTTCCGCTGGGGGTTATCGGTGCACTGCTTGCCGCAACCTTCCGTGGCCTGACCAACGACGTGTACTTCCAGGTAGGCCTGCTGACAACCATTGGCTTGTCGGCGAAGAACGCGATACTTATCGTGGAATTCGCCAAAGATCTGATGGAGAAAGAAGGTAAAGGCCTGATTGAGGCGACGCTGGAGGCGGTACGTATGCGTCTGCGTCCAATCCTGATGACGTCTCTGGCGTTTATCCTCGGCGTTATGCCACTGGTTATCAGCTCTGGTGCTGGCTCCGGTGCACAGAACGCAGTAGGTACAGGTGTAATGGGTGGTATGGTCACCGCGACCGTTCTGGCCATCTTCTTCGTACCGGTGTTCTTCGTGGTGGTTCGCCGCCGCTTCAGCCGCAAGAATGAAGATGTTGAACACAGTCATTCAGTAGAACATCACTGATACCGGTTTCACATGATAAAAAGGCCGCATTAGCGGCCTTTTTCATTTCCTGAAAAAATCATAAAATACGCTTATTGTTTTTCCATTTATTTCCTGCCATGTTTATTAGGCATATCATAATTAACTGATCGCTTAATCGGTGAATTCGGGATTTTTTTAATTTCATTTCCACGCTTAAGCTATTAGGAATATTCCTAACAACAAGTTCGGACAAACAGAACTCCGGACCAGGACGTCTTCCCATCGTTTAAGCTAAACCAATGAAACGTAAGGAAGCGAAAAAAAATTCTTTGTTAATTTAGATCAAAATGTTCACTTCCGGACAAACATTTGCGTAAACGCTCGCAGTCTGCGGTTTTATTTGTAATTTTTCGTAATAGCGCGGTGAAATCTTGAATGGAGTGGCTTATAGTTAGAGATATCAGGAACACAGCACCCATGTGGCTAAGTATGTTGTATCCATCCCGACAATGATGTTCGGTGAGTAAGAAATCACTCAGAAGGGGATGCGCTATGGACGAGTACTCGCCAAAAAGGCATGATATCGCGCAGTTGAAATTTCTCTGCGAATCCTTGTACCATGACTGCCTTGCCAATCTTGATGAAAGCAACCATGGCTGGGTGAACGACCCAACGTCTGCCATCAATTTACAGTTGAATGAGCTTATAGAGCATATCGCAACCTTCGCACTTAATTATAAAATTAAGTACAATGAAGATAATAAGCTCATTGAGCAAATTGATGAATACCTGGATGACACCTTTATGTTGTTCAGCAGTTACGGCATTAACGCCCAGGATTTGCAAAAATGGCGTAAATCGGGAAACCGGCTATTCCGCTGTTTCGTCAACGTGAGCAGAGCTAACCCGGTTAGTCTTTCCTGTTAAAATTATTACAATTACTAAGGTGAATTTATGTCTGATAAACCACTCACAAAGATCGATTATTTGATGCGCTTACGACGCTGTCAGTCAATTGACACGCTCGAACGTGTCATTGAAAAGAATAAATACGAGCTTTCTGATAATGAACTGGCGGTATTTTATTCAGCTGCAGACCATCGTCTTGCTGAGCTGACGATGAATAAGTTGTATGACAAAATTCCTACTTCTGTATGGAAATTTGTTCGTTAATCTTTGAAGTGTGCCTGTAGAGTTCTACGCCACGTTCTGAACTGTATTCACCTATCCAGCTATGCTCCCTGTGCAAAAGCCAGGTCTCCATGTAAAACATGCGCATCAACAACAATGTTGTGACAATAGTCACATCGGTTATTAGGGAACGTTCCCATGTCGAGCGGTTAATATTACCCTGCGGTAAATACGTTCACAGAGGTTTCCAGGATGAGCATTGAAAAACAGAAGATGATTGCAGGTGAACCTTATCGCCCTGGTGATGAGACATTACGGACTGACCGCCTGCGGGCCCGCCATCTGGTTCATCGTTATAACCACACCGCACCTGATGAAAAAACAGAACGCCAGAACATTCTGGCGGAACTTCTGGGAAAAAGCGAAGGGGCTTATATTGAACCGAGCTTCCGATGCGACTACGGATATAACATTTATCTGGGTAAAGACTTTTACGCTAACTTCGACTGCGTGATGCTCGATGTGTGCCCAATTCACATTGGTGATAACTGCATGCTCGCGCCGGGAGTTCATATTTATACGGCAACCCATCCACTGGACGCCGAAGAACGTAATAGCGGCGTGGAGTTTGGCAAACCCGTGAGAATCGGTAACAATGTCTGGATTGGCGGACGTGCGGTCATTAATCCCGGCGTAACCATTGGCGATAATGTAGTGGTGGCCTCCGGCGCTGTCGTGACGAAAGACGTCCCGACCAATGTCGTCGTTGGCGGTAACCCGGCAAAAATCATCAAAAAACTGTAAGGCTGCGGGGAGTCAACTGTTATGGTCTTTTAGCGCCATACTGTTACTTTTTTCAACCAAATGGCTCCCCTAAAATTGGCAGATCCCCTGTATTGTCAACTCTCATGAAGGCAAAAAATGACCGAGATACAGCGCCTGCTCACTGCCACCATCGACGAACTCAACCTCCGCGAAAAGCGCGACAACCGCCCGCGCTTTAGCATTAGCTTTATCCGCAAACATCCCGGACTCTTTGTTGCAATGTATGCCGCCTGGCTGGCGACGCTTATTGTGATGCTGAAATCCGAAACGCTGGTGGACTCCGTCTGGCTACTCGTTGTGCTGTTTGTTGTATTTAACGCCTTTTTCTTTTTCGACGTGAATCCCCGCTACCGCTACGAAGATATCGACGTACTCGATTTTCGGGTCTGCTACAACGGCGAATGGTACAACACCCGTTACGTACCAACAGAGCTAATCGACAGCATCATGCACTCTCCGGCTGTCGAAAACGTGCAAAAAGAGAAGCTACAGAAAATGATCTCTACCAAAGGTCAGCTTTCTTTCTACGATGTCTTTACCCTTTCTCGCCCTGTTGCTGCGTAATTAAGGCCTGCAGGCGTCGGATCCCCGGCACAAACTGAGAAGCAGAGGTATTGCCGTAACCTAATACCAGACCGGTTTGCCCCTGCTTCTTCTCCAGGTAATATCCGCTCAATGCAGCGGGGGCCAGCTGAAACGCCCTCGCCTGCTCCACCAGCTTCTGGTCATCAATCCCTTCTATCGCCAGCGTCAGGTGCATTCCGCCCTCGCCAGCAAGAATGCGATGCGGAGTATGAAGCTCCCCGCTCAGCACCTCCCGTAACTGGCGGTAACGTTTACGATAGAGCCGACGCATGGCGGCAAGATGACGGGCATAATGGCCTTCTTCAATAAACAGCGCCAGAGTACGCTGTTCAGCACGGTGTCCACCGCGTAACAGTGCACCAATAGCCGGATGAGCCGCATTTGCCAGCGCCGGGGGTAACACCATGAACCCCATTCTGAGCGACGGAAACAGCGTTTTGCTGAATGTCCCCAGATAGACGACGGGGGCATTCGCTACCATTCCCAACATTGCCGGCACGGGCTCACCGGTGTAACGGAACTCACTGTCGTAATCGTCCTCAATAATCCAGGCGTTATGTTGCCGGGCAAGTTCCAGCAATGCCAGACGCCGCCGCGCACTGAGTACGCTTCCGTAAGGGAATTGATGTGAAGGCGAGGTGAAAATAAGCGAGGGGGAAGGAACATCCAGCCCTTCCCAGCACATTCCCTCGTCATCAACAGGTATTGCCGTCATCTTCAGACCGTTTTTTACAAAAGCACTTTTTGCCCCGCTATATCCGGGATTTTCCACCCACGCGACATCTCCCTGCTCGCTCAGCAGCATCGTGCAAAGATTGACGCCTTCCAGAGCGCCTTCCGTTATTACAATCTGGCTGGCGTCACAGTCAATTCCGCGAGACAGGGCAAGATGACGGGCAATGGCCGCCCGCAGCGACGGTTCCCCGGCAGGTGAACCATATCCCAACAGGCTACTCCCCTCCTCCCGCAACACGCGATCGAACAATCTTCGCCACAGCGGTAGAGGAAAATAGTTGATGGCAGGCGTCCCGGGGGTGAATGCCATAACCGGTGTATCCCGGGCCACTGGCGCAGGTAACAATGAGACCCGCTTTGCGAGCGTGATGACAGAATCCGGCAATGCCCGGGCGACAGAACGGTGAGCTAACTGTGCCACACGCGTTCCCTGTCGGTTACGCAGTAAATATCCTTCGAGCGTGAGCTGATCCAGCGCTGCATTCACGGTGTTCCGCGAAAGAGAAAGTTGACGAGCCAGCGTCCGCGAACCCGCAAGCTGGCAGCCAGACTGTAACCTGCCGCACAGTATGGCCTCCCGCAATGTTAGATAGAGCGTACGTTGAAGCGTCTCCTCACCACGCGCTTTCAGAGCAGCATTGAGCAACGTATAAAATTCATCACCGGGTATATTCATCTCACCTCCGCCTGGTACCACCAAAACATAGCCGAGTGGTTCTTTTTATGGAACCAGTAACTCACTAGTCTGGAACTCTTTTCAACGTCAAGGACATTAAGATGAAGACATTCAATCAGTTTGGTCAGCCAGTGGGTGAACCTCTTATCGACTGGCAACCTCGTCAGCACCCGTCTCGGGTCGTCCTTCAGGGGCGCTATTGTCGGCTTGAGCCTCTGCGAGTGGAGCATGCCGACGCACTGTTCAACGCTTATTCCCGGGCCGAAGATACCCGCAGCTGGACATGGCTGCTACGGGAGCCAGATGCCTCGGCGGGTGAGTTTGCCGGGTGGGTGGCGAGCGTGTGTGAATTATCCGATCCCATTCACTTTACCGTAATTAATAACCACACACAGTCTCCTGTCGGAACACTGGCCTTGATGCGGATCGATCCTAAAAACGGTGTAGTGGAAGTGGGGCACGTTCATTTCTCCCCACAGTTAAGCCGCACGCCAGAGTCAACAGAAGCGCAATATCTGCTGATGCAGTACGTGTTCGATACGCTTGGCTACCGCCGTTATGAGTGGAAATGTAACAGTCTGAACGAACCTTCGCGCAAAGCGGCACTGCGTCTTGGGTTTCAGTTCGAGGGGCGTTTTCGCCAGGCGCTGGTCACAAAAGGTCATAACCGGGATACCGACTGGTTTTCGATACTCGACAAAGAGTGGCCGGCGCTGGCGAAGGCCTTTGAAGGGTGGCTTGCCATCGACAATTTTACTGCCGATGGCAAACAGAAAAGATCCCTGGAAAGTTGGCGAGAAACACGCATCTAGCGTCTTTTTTTACGTCCCTGAACCGCCTTAAAGCGCGGGTTAGATTTGCAAATCACATATAAGCGTCCCTTGCGTTTGACTATCTGGCAATCCGGGTGACGCTGTTTCGCACTACGTAATGAGTTAAGTACCTGCATAGTTAGCCCCGCTTCGCATTAAGAAAACCACCAAAACGCTTGCGGAAGCGTGCCGCGCTGCCATCCGTAGAGAACGTTTTCTGCTTGCCGGTATAGAACGGATGCGATTTTGAAGAGACCTCAATAGTGATGTAGGGATAGGTTTCACCGTCGAGTTCAATTTCGCGGTCGGTCTTTATGGTCGAGCCAACTTTAAAGTACTCATTGGCACTGGTATCGTGGAAAACCACGGTGCGATAGGCGGGATGGATATCTGGTTTCATCGTAAGCTCTTTTTGTTTTGTTATAACATAACAAAATGATATCGAAGCTCTGATGAAATAACAACCCCCCTCTATCCTGATGCTATTTTCTGATTTGCCTTAGATAAAATGAAAACCAGGCTACACACGTGCTATAACTACATCATTTCGCGGTAAAATCTTTCTCTTCAGGCAGGGAACTCTGTACCCAGGAACGGGCATATGAGGAAGGAAACGACAGCATGAAAACCCGGCATATGGTCAGTCTGGTGACTGGCGTACTTATCTTTTCTGTGTTGATCCCCATTTGCCTTAGCATCTGGCTGGCGCACCGCCAGGCGGAAGAAAAATTTGTCGATGCGCTGGACAGGTATGCCTCACGTGTACTGGTACGTACTGACATGGTTATGGCGCAGGCAAAAGAGGCGCTAACTCATTTGCAGGCCTTTAAGGGAGTCCCCTGTAGCCCTACGCATTTAATGGAAATGCGCCGGTCCGCTTTCTCGTGGCGTTATGTCCAGGAAGTTATCTATGTCGACAATCTTAAGCCCCTCTGCTCCTCCCTGGAGCAAACCAGCAAAGCGGTCTCTTTTCCCCCTCCGATGCGTATTACAGAAGATGGTTACAGCACATGGCTGACCACACAAAACGATCTCGGCTTTAACCGCTATATGGCTGTCATGGGGAAAGGCCATTACCTTGTACTGATTGATCCCGCCTCGCTTGTCGATGTAATCCCTTTCAGTCAACTCACGATCAATGCCTCCCTGGTGGGGCATAAAACACATCTCATTTTTGCCAGCAGTAACAAACTTGATCCGCATATCCGTAACATGGTTATGGGGCAGAAGGTCTCCAGCATTCAGTACAACGGGTCAATGTACATCATGAAGCCGGTGCCTGAGTTAGGGTTTACGATCGTGGCCTGGGCTGCACTCAAGCCACTGGCTGAAACCTGGCACCAGCAGCTTATTTTCTGGCTACCTTTCGGCATACTGATAAGCCTGCTTGCCGCGTTCTTCGTCTTGCGCGTATTGCGCCGTATCCAGTCGCCGCGCAATCGCCTGCTTGACGCCATTAACAGCCGCGACATTGTGATTCACTATCAACCCATTGTGGCACTCTGTAGCGGAAAAATTGTGGGTGCTGAAGCGCTGGCACGCTGGCCTCAGCCAGACGGGAGCATTCTCGCGCCAGATATTTTTGTTCCACTTGCTGAGCAAACCGGGCTCATCTCGCAGCTGACCCAGTTAGTTATCGAAAAAGTATTCGAAGATATGGGCAACTGGCTGCACCTTCACGAGGAACAGCATATCTCCATCAACCTCGCGCCTGCGGATTTGACCTCCGGCGATCTGCCACCTCTGCTGGGTCAATTACTGAATAAGTGGGCAGTCCATCCGAAACAAATCGCCCTTGAGTTAACCGAACGTGGCTTTGCCGACCCTAAAATCAGCGCGCCAGCCATCGCCGCCTTCCGTCGTTCAGGGCACTCTGTCTATATTGATGATTTTGGCACTGGCTATTCCAGCCTGAGCTATCTGCAGGATCTTGATGTCGATACGCTAAAAATTGATAAATCGTTTGTGGATGCACTGGAGTACAAAAACGTCACCCCGCACATTATTGAAATAGCGAAATCGCTGAAACTGGCGATGGTTGCGGAAGGGATTGAGACCGCAGGACAGCTCGAGTGGTTGCACCGCCACGGGGTGCAGTATGGACAGGGGTGGTACTACAGTAAGGCGCTACCAAAAGCGGAATTTATTTTTTGGGCAGAAAATAACCTCAGGTTGCATTCTACTTAAGGTAGGATTTGATCACCTGTAACACCACGCCAAGATCGGCTTCACGCTTTGCTTCTTCGGGCTCTTTCACCACGTGATCGGTTAAATGCCCTTCGATCACCTGCATCATCATGCCGTTAACCGCTCCACGGATCGCCGCCAGCTGTTGTAGCACCTCGGCACATTCGTGATCACTGTCCAGCATTTTCTCCAGGGCGTTACTCTGCCCCTGAATTTTCTTCAGGCGAGTCAATAACATTTTCTTGTCGCGAACGGTATGTGACATCTGGTGATCCCTTCTCTTTTTTGACGTTTAAAGCATATCACGCTCTACTCCCCCTGAGTATTTTTCTACTGGGGGGTAGTATTAATCTACTGGGGGGGAGTAGTATTTGATCTCGCTTTCCATTCCGGAATCTTCGATGAACGATTTTGCTTCACTCCTGCAACAGGGCAACGCCTGGCTGTTTGTCCCCAGCGCTATCCTGCTCGGCGCGCTGCATGGCCTCGAACCGGGCCACTCAAAAACGATGATGGCCGCCTTTATCGTGGCAATCCGCGGTACGATGAAACAGGCTGTGATGCTCGGTCTGTCGGCAACACTTTCCCACACGGCGGTGGTCTGGATCATTGCCATGGCTGGTTTATGGTTTGGTCAGGGATGGGATGCACACACGTCCGAACCCTGGTTCCAGCTGATCTCCGGGGTATTGATCATAGCAATCGCCTTGTGGATGGCCTGGCGAACCTGGAAAGAGAGTCAGCCGCACGATCATCATCACGATCACCACCATGACCATGACCATGACCATGACCACCATCATGAGCATCACCACCATGGACATCAACTGGTTGAGGAGGAGTGGCAGGACGCCCATCAACGGGCACACGCACAGGATATTAACCGACGTTTCAACGGTCAAAACGTCACCACCGGGCAGATCGCGATGTTTGGCCTGACCGGGGGGCTTATCCCCTGCCCAGCATCAATAACTGTCCTGCTGATCTGCCTGCAGCTGAAGCATTTTGCCCTCGGCGCAACGCTGGTGTTCAGTTTCAGCATTGGCCTGGCGATCACGCTGGTGGCTTCCGGCGCAATTGCCGCCTTAAGCCTCAAGCACGCGACCAAACGCTGGCCCGGGTTTAGCGAATTCTCCCGTAAAGCGCCATGGATCTCCGCTGCGCTGATTACCATAGTAGGGATTTACATGAGCCTGCATGGCCTGAGCGGCATTCTGGCGTAAGACTGCGGCCACGCTCTGTGGCCGCATCTTCATGGTCAGTTAAGAGTTCTGCTGCCAGCTGAAGGTATAGCGAAGCTGGCGTGTCTGCAGGATGAACTCCGGAGAGACGCTGGGGCTCCAGGAGTCGTCGCCGCCCACGCCCATATGGAACGCATCGAGATTGAGCCAGCAACCCGGCTCCTCACACAACAAATGATGGTGAGTTGTCTCACGCAACTGTTGTTGGCTGTAGCGGCTCACGGAGAAATGGAACCTACCCTTTAACTGGTGCCTTCCCAGCACAACTTCACGTGTATCGCAGCGCAAACCATTCTCCGTAGGGAAAATATACGGTGTGTGCATCGCCTCCAGTGGTAGTGTCCAGCGCCCCTGCTGTGCTGCCAGCTTTCTGTCCGGGTAGTTTTCGTGTGGTCCCAGTCCCAGCCAGTGGACGTTTTCCGGCGTTTCGACGAGATGAACGCTCAGTCCAACGCGCGCGGGCTGCGGAATATCAGACGCAATATCGACCTGAATGTCACCATGCAGCACACCCTGATCGTCCACCCGCCAGATTTTACGACTCAGGAACAGCGCTTTGCCGCGAAACTCCAGAGCATGCAGGGTGGTCACCACCACCTCACCTGCGTGCTGCTCTGAGCCAAACTGCAGAACGCGCGAAGTAAGATCGTATATACCCGCCGCTTTCCAGCGCTCAACCCAGGCATTCGGATCGATCCGCGTCGCCTCACTCACACCAATGTCATTGTCCAGCGGTGCACGGCTGAAGTTATCCGTCACAGGTGAAATCAGCGTTTCAACACCATTACGCCACCATTGCGTCAGGTTCCCGGACTGGCGGTCGAACTGCCAGCGTTGTTGCTGATGCGTGATTTCAAGCATACGATCGTTTTGCGTCAAAACAGGAGCCACACCCGCGGGAGCTGGCGGAGAGATAAACAGCGGAGCCGGAAGCGGCCACTGTTCCCACGCGCAGCGATGATCTGCCGGTGACCACGGTGTTGCCAGCGATTGAGATACTTCAACATTCAGCCAGACTTCACCCGGTTCGGGTTTGATCTCCGGAAGATCGATTTCCACATGCTGAGTTCCTCCGGGAGCAATAGCGAGTGTGACCTCGCCCGCGTCCAGTACGTTCCCATCCCGGGTAATCGTCCATCTCAGCACCTCGTTATCGGTATGGCGGAACAGATAGTCGCTTTTTACCGCGATTACCCGCGGAGACGTATTCACCCACGTAAAAGTGAAAAACTGCTGCGCACGCTGCGCCTCATACAGCGCCGGATGTGGCGTGCGATCGGGGAACACCAGGCCATTGAGGCAGAACTGACGGTCATTCGGATTATCGCCAAAGTCCCCGCCGTACGCCCAGAACGTGTTGCCATTTTCGTCTTGCTTCACCAGGGCCTGATCGACCCAATCCCAGACAAACCCACCCTGCAGGCGAGGATGGCTGCGAAACGCCTGCCAGTATTTTGCGAACCCACCGAAGCTGTTACCCATCGCGTGGGCGTATTCGCAGAGGATCAGCGGACGCGTTTCATCCGGCATGCCGATCCATTTTTTTATTGACCATTTGGGTACAGCAGGGAAAGGCTGGTCCTGATCGACCCGGGCGTACATCGGGCAAACAATATCGGTCGCGGCTGTGTTCGCGCCGCCACCTTCATACTGTACCGGGCGCGTTGGATCCGTGGATTTCACCCAGCGATACAGTGCGTCGTGGTTTGCACCGTGCCCGGACTCATTGCCAAGCGACCAAATGATAATTGAGGGATGATTACGATCGCGCTGCACCATGCGGGTCACACGCTCGCTCATAGCAGGCAACCAGCGCGGATCGTCTGCGAGGCGACTCATCGGCACCATGCCATGGGTTTCGATATTAGCTTCGTCAATGACATATAGCCCGTAGCGGTCGCATAACGTGTACCACAGCGGATGGTTTGGGTAGTGCGAGCAGCGTACAGCGTTGAAGTTGTGCTGCTTCATGATTTCGATATCGCGCCGCATCGTCGCTTCGTCCATCACCTGGCCATTTTCCGGATGATGTTCGTGCCGATTTACCCCGCGGATCAGCAGCGCTTTACCGTTGAGTTTCAGCAGACCGTTACTGATTTCAACGCGACGGAAGCCAACATCGCAGGCTTCAATCTCCAGCACGTTGCCCTGCGCATCCCGAAGCGCGATCGTCAGGCGATACAGCTTCGGCGTTTCAGCACTCCATAACGCTGGGGCATCAACGGGAATGGCTACCGTTAAACGCTCGGCCCAACAGCCGCGCTCGTCCACAATAACAGACCCAGGGCATTGGGTTGCGCTGGCGCATTTTTCCCCCTTACGCCACAGGGTAAAGACCACCTCGCAGTCCGTAAAACCAGCGCCTGCAAGCTGGACGTCGACCTTCATCACTGCACGGTCCAGCTCTGCATTCAGGTCTGTCGCCACCTGATAATCGGCAATCTGCGTCTCAGATTTATGCAGCAATGACACATCACGGAAAATGCCGCTCATGCGCCACATATCCTGATCTTCCAGATAACTCCCATCACACCAGCGTAAGACCATAACTGCCAGGCGGTTTTGTCCGGGGCGTAATGCCGCCGAGAGATCAAACTCGGCGGGGAGTCGGCTGTCCTGTGAATACCCCATCCACTGCCCGTTGCACCACAGATGAAACGCCGAGTTCACGCCGTCAAAGATAATCCGGGTTTGCCCGCTCTGCAGCCAGGCGTCATCCACTTCAAATGTGAGCGAATAACAACCGGTCGGGTTTTCCTGCGGAACGAAAGGTGGGTTAACAGGTATTGGATAAGTAACGTTGGTGTAGATGGGGGTGTCAAAACCCTGCATCTGCCAGTTAGACGGTACGGGCATCGTGACAGCATCCGCGCAATCTTCTGTCACCCATTTTTGGGGAACCTGCTCCGGCGCTGGAAAGTAGCTAAATTGCCATTCCCCGTTAAGGGAGCGTTTGCTGAGAGATGCGGCATCATCCCGGGCAGGTTGTTCATGATGCCAACTGTGTAACGGCGCGTGTGCGGCCAGGCGGTTCCACTGGGTTACCCCTGGGTTTTCCCAGTCCCGACGGGCCAGAATTGCGCTGAGAGTCAGCGATAGTGTGTTGGGCATATCAACCTCTTTTGCGAAGCGCTCACAATTTTGCTTAACATGCCCTGCCACTGGGTTACGGTAAAGTGTTCGATCGTGGGGTAGCGAGTCAGATCACAAAAGTCTTATTTACGGGCAAGTTGTTCAGCCCGTAGCGCCAGGCTTCTGAGCTGCTGCGCGAGATCCTCATATTCTGCCTGCTGCGGCACACGGCGCGCGCTGGAATGACGGGTCACCAGCGTAACAGGCAACTGAACCTGCCAGCACTCTTCTCCCTGAGTGGGCGCCAGCAGCCACTCCACACTTTGCTCTCCCGCCTCACGAAACGCCTGGCGAACGGTTGTCAGCGGCGGGGAAAACCAGGCGCTGTCTGCGGTATCGTCAAATCCAACCACGGATATCTGGCCGGGAATGGATATCCCCTTTTCTGCGCAGGCACGCATTACTCCGAGCGCCATTTGATCGTTCGCTACCAGAATGGCATCAGGTAATTCCACCGCCGATAACAGCAGATGTCCTTTCTCATATCCACAAGCCGCACTCCAGTCACCGTATGCCAACGCGATGGGTTCAAGGCCAGCCTCTGCCAGCGTAGCTTTCCAACCCGCCAGACGCGCCCGCGCAGAAACCGAGCTTTCCGGTCCGCTCAGGAGGGCAATGCGTTGATGCCCTAATGAAAGTAAATGCTCAACGCCCAGACGTGCCCCCTGCGCGGCATTAAACACCAGGCTGTTCACCTGCGCTGCAGGCGATACATCAATGAACAGCACCGGGACGGGTGACGCCAGCGCCCTGAGCTGTTCAGCGAGACGATCGTCAAGCGGAACATTCACCAGTAGCGCTTCCACGCGCTGCGCCAGCAATGCCTGAAGTGCGATCTGACACTGCTGCGGTTGCTCAACCATGGAAATAAGGACGCTCGCCCCCTGTTCCGACGCACGCAATTTTACCGCCGACACAATTTGTGAAGGCGCGTGCAGGGCCAGGTCGGTAGTGATGAGACCCAACGTAAGGGTGCGTTTACCCGCCAGCTGCTGTGCCCGAAGGTTAGGGACATAGTGCAGCTCCGCCATCGCCTGCTGCACCTTTTCCCGCGTACGGGCAGAGACGTGTTCCGCATCGTTAATAACGCGGGACACGGTCTGATAAGAAACCCCCGCAAGGAGGGCAACATCATAGAGTGTGATTGCTTTCATGCATTCTGGCATCGCAATTTTAGAAGCTTCTATTCTGGCACAGCGATGCCGTTAAAGCATGTGAGCGCTTCGCAAAATTAAACAACCCGTTCCGGCTGAGATACTTCCTCAATGCGCGGCTTCTGGCGGAACCAGGGCAGACAGAGCTGGATAAGCGGGCCAATGGTCAGGGCATACAAGACGGTTCCCACACCAAACGTGCCGCCAAGCACGCACCCAATCAGCAGGACGGACACTTCAATTGACGTACGCACGCTGCGAATGGACCACCCCAGCCGGGCATGAATACCGGTCATCAGACCGTCGCGCGGTCCAGGCCCGAAACCGGCACCGATGTACATGCTGGTCGCAATCGCGTTCATCACGATGCCCGACACCAGGAAAGCGATTCGAACTGATAAGGAATCAAGTTCCGGGATAAGCGCCATGCTGGCGTCCGCCGCCAGACCGATACAAATCACGTTACTGATTGTGCCAAGGCCCGGCATCTGACGCAGTGGGATCCACAGCAGCAGCACCGCAGCGCCGGTCACAATGATCACCGTCCCGATAGTCATTCCCAGCTGTATCCCCACCCCAAGGTGAAAAACATCCCAGGGATCGACACCCAAATCGGAACGAATAAACATTGCGGTGGAAAGGCCATACAGTCCTAAACCGACATAGAGTTGTAGCAGGCGACGTACCATTTTTTATCTTCTCCAGTGAACCAGGCTTTCATCCTGACCTAAAATGGCACTATGATTAATGTCCAGTTTTCAAATAGTGGACTGCATATGTCATCGCGTCGCTTCGGAAGTCAGTCTCTGGTACGTCTTTTAGGCCACTGGCAGCAAACCTCATCCCGCACCCCACTCTGGCGTCAGCTGGCCGACGCACTGCGTCTGTTAATCCTTGATGGCAGGCTGGCACTGAATACGCGGCTACCAGGCGAACGGGAACTGGCCACCGCGCTGGATGTGAGCCGGACGACTATCAGCAGCGCCCTCGCCCATCTGCGCGAAGAGGGATACCTCGAAAGCCGCCACGGAAGCGGATCGCGCGTGATCCTCCCGGATACGCGCGCCGTTCCAACGCTTTCAGCGGCAAGCGCCGCGCTGGATCTCTCCACTGCCGCGCTCAATGCCGGGCCAGAGATCCACCAGGCTTATACCCATGCGCTCACGGCCATTACCCAGCATCTCTCGCTGACGGGTTACGATCAGCTTGGGCTGCCGTCACTGCGGGAAGCCATCGCTGCACGCTATACCGCGCGTGGTCTTCCGACCAGGGCGGACGAGGTGATGGTGGTTAATGGTGCCGTCAGTGGTTTTGCGCTGGTACTGCGGATGATGACCGGGCCGGGGGATCGTGTCGTGGTCGATCATCCCACCTATCCGCTGGCGATTGCCGCCATTCAGGGGGCACAGTGTCGGCCCGTGGGGGTCTCACTGCCGGAAACCGGCTGGGATACGAATGGCTTTGCAGCAACGCTTGCCCAGACGGCACCTCGTCTGGCGTATCTGATGCCAGACTTTCATAACCCAACCGGGCGATGTATGGATATCGCGACCCGCCAGGCACTAACCGATATCGCCGCACAGACCCGTACGGCGCTGGTGGTGGATGAGACGATGGTCGATCTCTGGTTTGACTCACCCCCACCGCCACCGCTGGCCTCGTTTAACCCGCAAGCCAACGTAATCACGCTAGGTTCTGCCGGAAAAAGTTTCTGGGGAGGGCTGCGTCTCGGCTGGATCCGCGCCTCTTCGCGCACCATCGCGACACTCGCTCAGACCCGAGATACCCTGGATCTGGGATCTCCGCTGCTGGAGCAACTGGCGACGCTGTGGCTGATTAACAATAGCGAGACGTTTCTCCCTGCTCGACGAAAAATGTTGGCAGAACGACGAGATCGATGTGGTGAATTGCTACGCGAACATTTCCCGGAATGGAAATTTCATGAAGCGGAAGGTGGACTCTCATACTGGATCGAACTGCCTGGTATGCAGGCAACACAGCTAGCCGCACGAGCGGAAATACTGGGGATCAACCTGGGGACCGGTACACGGTTTGGCTTATCGGGGGCGTTCGACCGCTATTTACGTATGCCTTTTTCGCTCGAACCGACAGAGCTTGAACAGGCTTTACTGAGGATTAAGCCACTCTGGCTCTCCCTGAATAAAAACGCGCCATCAGTAAAACGCAGTCTGGTGTAATATAAAAAACTTGAAGTTGATCATAAAATAAAAACTGCTGACTGTAATACATGCAGTCAGCAGTTTTCACCTGTCAGGATTTAGTGCTGAGGAGGAATAGGAAAGCCTTTCAGTGAAATAACGAAGTTTTCACCGTCTTTCTTTATTTTTGCGCCGGTATCGCACCAGTCAGACGCAATACGAAAGAACTCATCACTACCGACATTCCAGCCAAGACGTACATGCTTCACGTAGCCTGAACGCAACAAATCGCAGGCCTCTTTGTAGTCACTGGCAGTAGACAGTTGTTGTTTCATTTTCTCTTCTTCAGAAGTTTACGTAGAGCTTTGATTTCTTTAGGAGTAAAAGGAGAAACACTCTCTTCTTCCGTATGCTGATTATCAATATCCTCTTCCGATACTCCCGCCTCTTCTACTGCTTCAAATGCCAGCAGCAGCAGTTTCTCTGTCGTCACGCTTAAATTCTCGTTATTCACTTCCGCATAGTGACGAAGTCTTTCTTTTAGCGCGCCATCAATTTTAACGTTTAATACCGCAGTAGCCATGTTTGTCACTTCCCTTCGGAATAAGTGTTTTATTTAATACACGAAGTTAACAATGTTATCCAGATATATATTTTTTTGAGTTATGGAAGAAAATAGACATCCAATGATAAAATGACAGTCTATTATTACAGGTTTATGACAATAATATTTCAATACAATGAAATATATATTACACGATATAGGCGTACTAATATTGTGGACTAACCGTTTAAGGGGAAGGAGAAGCAGGGTAAATCTTGCGGAGCCACAAATGGGTGGGGGCCCTGCCAGCTACATCCCGGCACACACGTCGTCTGCCCTGGCTGCTTCCTTCCGGACCTGACCTGGTGAACAGAGTAGCGTTGCGGGAGAACCAACAGAGCCCCCATTGAGAGCGTTGATAACCAACGCGCTGGCGCATTATCCCTGTGCTAACGCCCAATTGCAAGCTGCCAGGAACCGGATGCTGGTTTCTTGCGCAAACTGGCGCAGCAATCCTGACGATCTTCGTTTAACATGGCTGTCCAGTAAATCCCGCAGGTGAACGTATGGACGAACACGACTCATTTCCACAGCGTGTATGGCAAATCGTGGCCTCTGTTCCGGAAGGCTATGTTACCACCTATGGTGATGTCGCGCGTCTGGCGGGTTCCCCGCGTGCAGCGCGGCAGGTGGGCGGTGTCCTGAAAAGACTACCGGAAGGGAGTACCCTGCCCTGGCACCGGGTGGTGAACCGTCATGGTGTCATCTCGCTGACGGGTCCGGATCTCCAGCGTCAACGTCAGGCATTACTCTCAGAAGGTGTGCAGGTGTCGGGGTCCGGGCAGATCGATTTACAGAAGTATCGCTGGGTATATTGACCCCTCTCCCGAAGGAGAGGGGCAATGCAGAAATTACATCTGCGTCGGTGGGGTTGGCAGGGAAGGCTGATTGGTCTGCGGAGCAACCGGGACTTCGGTCTGCTGCACCGGCACCAGGTTCAGGTCAACTTTGGTCCCACCGTTGTTAATCGCTTCCTGGACCGTATCGGTGATAAAGACCAGCTTACCGTTAATGGTTACCGCTGCGCTCAGCAGGATACGGGCATTAGGCTGCACGTCTGATGGGTTGTACGGCAACACGAAGCTAAACGGTGCTTGCTTACCTTCAGTACGGACGGCACGCTGCGCCAGCACTTTCGACGGCGCGTCTGCCAGAGAAGCATCAGACAGGGTTACCGTTAATACCGCATCCGGCGGTAAGGCCACTTTCTGTTTAATCCAGATGGTACCGGAAACGTTAGGCTGCTGAATGGATTGCTGAGATAGAGTATTAATCCCGTTTGGGTCTGCTGCTGGCACTGGCACCTGTGCGCTCTTACCGGCACAGGCGGACAACGCCACCGCAATAGCTACACCACTTAGCATGGGCACGAGTTTCATTGAAGTCTCCTTATCATCAATGCACCAGCGGGATCGATCCCATCCGATGTCGTTTCAATCACATAACGTATTCAAGTGTGGCACAGATCACTGATTAATGCCTGAGATCGTCCCGATATTCAGATTATTCTACCCATCGGACCACTTTCAATTCTGCGTTATACTCTGCCTATCTTTCGCTACGGCGTTTATTGAGGACAACTATGAGTCAGGCACTGAACAATCTGCTGACATTACTGAATCTGGAAAAAATTGAGGAAGGACTCTTTCGCGGACAGAGCGAAGATTTGGGCTTACGCCAGGTCTTCGGCGGGCAAGTCGTTGGACAAGCGCTGTACGCTGCAAAGGAGACTGTCCCGGCAGACCGTCTGGTGCATTCATTTCATAGCTACTTCTTACGCCCCGGCGATAGCGCAAAACCGATTGTTTATGACGTCGAAGTCTTGCGAGATGGCAACAGTTTCAGCGCGCGCCGCGTAGCAGCCATTCAGAACGGTAAGCCAATCTTTTACATGACCGCCTCTTTCCAGGCACCTGAAACCGGATATGAGCACCAGAAGGCGATGCCTCCGGCACCGGTACCCGACGAGCTGAAATCTGAAACCGACATCGCCCGCGCGCTGGCGCATCTGCTTCCACCGCAGGTCAAAGAGAAGTTCCTCTGTGACAAGCCGCTTGAGATCCGCCCCGTCGAGTTCCATAACCCGATGAAAGGTCACACCGCCGAGCCGACTCGCCAGGTCTGGATCCGGGCTAACGGTAATGTGCCAGAAGACTTCCGCGTTCATCAGTATTTGCTGGGTTATGCGTCTGATTTCAACTTCCTGCCGGTGGCGCTGCAGCCGCACGGCGTCGGGTTCCTGGAAAAAGGGATGCAGGTTGCGACGATTGATCACTCCATGTGGTTCCACCGTCCTTTCAACATGAATGAGTGGTTGCTCTACAGTGTGGAAAGTACGTCGGCATCAAGCGCACGCGGGTTTGTACGTGGGGAGTTTTATACCCAGGATGGAGTGCTGGTGGCCTCGACGGTACAGGAAGGGGTGATGCGTAATAGAGGCTGAGGGAACAACCATTAAAAACGGCAACCGAAGTTGCCGTTTTGCTGTTTATTATGCGTTATACGCATTCTCGCCGTGGCTGTTGACGTCCAGACCTTCGCGTTCCTGCTCTTCCGGTACGCGCAGACCGACCGTCATGTCTGCCAGTTTGTAGCCAATGAAGGCCACAACAGCAGACCACACAACGGTGATAGCAATACTTTCCAGCTGTACCAGCAGCTGATGAGCCATGGTGACGCCTTCTGCGTAACCCACACCACCGAGAGATTTCGCGGCGAAGATACCTGTCATGATACAACCGATGATGCCGCACACGCCGTGTACACCAAACACATCGCAAGGGTCATCAACGCGCAGAATACGTTTCAGTGCAGTCACGCCCCACAGACCCGCCAGACCGGACACCAGGCCGACCAGCAGCGCACCGCCTACACCTACATAACCACACGCTGGCGTGATGCCAACCAGACCGGCAATCGCCCCTGAACAGGCACCCAGCAGGGAAGGTTTACCGCGCACCGCCCACTCACCAAATACCCAGGAGAGGATTGCACCCGCCGTTGCCACCACAGTATTCACGAAAGCCAGTGCGGCAATTTCGTTCGCGGCACTTGCCGAACCGGCGTTGAAGCCGAACCAGCCAAAGTAGAGGATCGCAGTACCCGTAAAGACCATCGGCAGGTTGTGCGGTTTGAACGCCTCTTTACCGAAGCCAACACGTTTGCCAATCAGATAGGCCCCTACCAGACCCGCTACCGCGGCGTTGATGTGTACAACGGTACCACCTGCGAAGTCCAGCGCACCGTGCGTTGCCAGCAGACCACCACCCCAGACCATGTGTGCAATTGGCACATAGGAGAGCGTCAGCCAGACCACGACAAAAATCAGCACCGCAGAGAAGCGAATACGTTCAGCCAGCGCGCCCACAATCAGCCCCACGGTAATACAGGCGAACGAACCCTGGAAAGCAACATGAATGTACTGATAGAAACTACCCATCAGCGCGGTCAGCTCAATATTTTTCAGCATCACCCAGTCGAAGTTGCCAAAGAAGGCGTTGCCCGTGCCGAAGGCCAGCGAGTAACCGTAAACCACCCATAGCACGCAGACCAGTGCAAACGTCACGGCAACCTGCGTCAGCATGGAGAGAACGTTTTTGCCACGGATCAGGCCGCCGTAAAACAGCGCGATGCCCGGAATAGACATGAACAGCACCAGCGCGGTGCTGATCATCATAAAGGCGTTATCGGCTTTGTCTGCCACCGCAGGAGCAGCAGCCAGCGCCAGGCCCGGCAGCAGTGCCAGCGAACCCAGACCCGTTTTAAGTGTTGCTATCTTCATTTTCTCGATCCCTATCACTGTGTGCCAGGAGTTACTTACAGTGCCGCTTCGTCAGATTCGCCGGTACGGATGCGAATGACGCGCTGCAGTTCGGCAACGAAAATTTTGCCGTCGCCAATTTTGCCGGTGTAGGCCGCTTTGCTGATCACATCGATGACTTCATCAAGCTGGTCATCAGCAATCGCGACATCAATTTTTACTTTTGGCAGGAAGTTAACGCTGTATTCCGCCCCGCGATAAAGCTCGGCATGACCTTTCTGACGACCAAAGCCTTTCACTTCGGTGACAGTCAGTCCCTGAATACCCATTGAAGACAACGCTTCACGCACGTCTTCGAGTTTGAATGGTTTGATTACAACCGTAACCAGCTTCATAGATCCCCTCCAGTCAGAATTCGGTAATGGCCGCAGCTAACGCAGAGGATATTGCAAGGGGTGTGCCAGAAATGAAAAACAGGGTGAATCGCGGTGCAAGGAGCGTTACGCGGCCTTGATCAACAAACGGGTGAAAAAAAACGCACCATGCCGGTGCACGGTGCGTTTCAGTTTTGCACCAACAGGAATGACTGTTAGTGCGCCGCCTCATTTTGGTGCGTCAGGCGCTCAGTGACTCTTCCTCGCGCACGCTGGCAGCCAGCTCTTCGCCTGCCAGTTGCAACTGGTACATCTGCCAGTAGCGCCCTTTTGCTTCCAGCAACTCCCGGTGTGTACCGCGCTCAACGGCTTGTCCACGGTGCAGCACCAGAATAGTATCCGCCTCAACAATCGTGGAAAGGCGGTGGGCAATTACCACCAGCGTCGTATGGTCACGCACGGCGGCAAGTGCCTGCTGGATAGCTTGTTCGGTACCGGAATCAATACTGGCCGTTGCTTCGTCCAGAATCAAAATTTGCGGCGTTTCAATCAGTACCCGCGCCAGCGCCAGAAGCTGTTTTTGCCCAACAGAGAGATTGTTCCCCTGCTCACCCAGCTTCGTATTGATCCCGTCGCTGAACCCACGTGCCAGCTCTGCCAGCTGCACTTTCTCCAGCACCTCCCAGACCTGTTCATGGGTATAGTCCCGACCCAGCGTCACGTTGGCGTAGAAGGTATCCGCCATCACGACCGGATCCTGCTGCACCATTGCAACGCCTTTACGTAACACATTATGGTTGAGAGACGCGAGCGGGCGTCCGTCGAGGCGAATTTCACCTTGGCTTAGCGGGTAGTAACCCATCAACAGGCTTGCGAGCGTACTCTTACCGCTGCCGGTATGCCCCACCAGCGCAACAAAGCCCCGCGACGGGACATCCAGCGTGATGTCCTGCAATACCAGCCGGTCTTCGCGATAAGCAAACGAGACGTTATCAAAGGCAATGGCCCCGCTTTGCAGCGCGCGGTCATCGTTGCCGTAGGTCTGACGCGGTCTGTCCATCAACTCGAACACTCGCTCCCCTGCCACGACGGCCTGCTGGAGCATCGACTGCTGTGTCGTAAGCTCAATCAACGGTTCGTTAAGGCGGCCAAGGTAGCTGATAAAAGCATACAGAACCCCAACCTCAATGGTTCCGTGAGCGGTCAGGCCAAACAGCATGAGCAGACCACAGAGCACCAGCGCGGAGAAGAGGCTCAACAGCGGGCGCAACAGGAAACCGTCCAGCCGCAGCGTCTGCATACGCGCCATATAGTGTGAACGACTGGCTTCGCCCATCCGCTCGCCAAAACGTGCCTGCTGGCGGAACTGCTGGATGACGCTCATGCCGTTGATCACTTCATTGAAGCCATCATTAATATCGGCCAGATAGGCTCGCACCCGACGCACAATGGGAGTGCTGTAACGTTGATAGATAATCATCACAATCAACACCGCCGGAAAGATGGTGATCGCCACCAGTGCCATACGCCAGTCGAGGCTGAACATCGCCACCAGCATCGCGCCAATCAGCGCCGCGCTGCGCAGGACGGTTGCCACCACGGTGACGTATAGATCGCGGATCACCTCCGTATCGTTGGTCACGCGTGAAATCACCTGCCCGACCGGCTGGGTATCAAACTCGCTGAGCGGCTGGCGCAGCGCAGCGTCCATGACATCGGTACGCAACTGCTGCACGACCCCCACGGCTGCACGGTTAAACAGCAACGACTGGGCATAATGAAGCCCCGCCGCCGTCAGCTGTAAGCCAACGTAAGCCACACCCAGGCCCGCCACCAGCCCCAGAGGCAGGTAGCTTTTGGCAACCATATTGTCGATGAAATAGCTAATAAGCAGTGGACCGCTGACTTCAGCAATCGCCGCAATCCAGAGCAACAGCACGGCAACAGACAGCGGTTTTCGCCACGGTGAACCGTAGGCCAGCAGACGTTTTAGCGTCGGCCACATCGAGCCAAATTTACGCATTAGCGGCCTCCGTATCCTGCTCCGGGGCATCATCCAGCGCCGCTTCAAGCTGTTGATAACGATACATGTCGCGATACCAACCCGATTGCTCAGCCAGTTTTTCATGCTGCCCGCGCTGGGCAATGTGCCCATGCTGCAACACTAAAATTTCGCTGGCTTCCGCCAACGCCGACAAACGGTGGGCACTGATAATCACCGTACGTCCGTCGCCCCACTGGCGCAGGTTATGCAGGATCTGGTGCTCGGTACGCCCATCCACAGCGGAAAGCGCATCATCCAGAATCAGGATTTCGGCATTGAGAAGCAGCGCGCGGGCAATTGAGATTCGCTGCTTTTGTCCTCCGGACAACATGACGCCACGTTCCCCGACCTCCGTTTCGTAGCCCTGCGGCAGACGCAAAATATCATCATGTACGCTGGCTAAACGCGCCACATGTTCAATCTCTTCCTGCGTCGCCGACGGGCGTCCGAGGGCGATATTGTTTGCTACCGTGTCCGAAAATAAAAACGGCGTCTGGCTGACGACCGCCAGACGACCTCGCCAGTCGTCCAGCAGCAGTTGCGTCAGGGGAATATCATGGAAGCGAATATCGCCCTGCGTGACGTCAAAGTGGCGCTGAATCAGTGAGAGCACGGTACTTTTGCCAGAACCTGTTGGGCCACAAATGCCCAACATCTGACCAGGCTTGAGCGTAAAACTAACGTTCTCCAGTACCGGATGTTCCGTTTGCGGATAAACAAACTTACGGACGTCAACATTTATGACACCGCGCCCTTCCGGTACGGCTTGGTTGCCGTCATTCACCACCGGTGCTTCGGCCAGCATGGCACGAATACGGCTGTAGGCGGCGCTGCCGCGCTCCACGATGTTAAACATCCAGGCCAATGCCAGCATCGGCCAAATCATCAGCCCCAGGTACATCGCAAAGCTGGTCAATTGTCCCAGGGTTAACGAGCCCTGTACCACCATCCAGCTCCCCCCACCAATAGCCAGCAGGTTTGCCATACCGATCGCGACATAGATTGTCGGGTCAAAACGCGCATCAATTCGCGCGACGCGCATGTTCTTCGCCCCCGTGTCTGCGGCATCGGCGGCAAACAGTGCTGATTGCCGGTCCTCCAGACCAAAGGCTTTAATCATACGGATGCTGGTCATACTCTCCTGCGTACGGTCGTTCAGTGAAGAGAACGCCGCCTGCGCCAGCTTAAAGCGCTCATGCAGTTGCTCACCAAAACGGTTGATCGCCAGTGCCATCAGCGGCATCGGCAACAATGCCAGCAGGGTGAGCTGCCAGCTGATCTGGGTCGACATCACAATCAGGACTGCGCACCCCATGACCAGAGAATCCACCAGCGTTAACACCCCTTCTCCTGCGGCGAACACCACGCGATCGACGTCGTTTGTCGCGCGTGCAATGAGATCCCCGGTGCGATGTCGCAGATAAAACTCTGGGTGTTGTCGGCTCAGCTGGCGGTAAAAATCTTCACGCAGCTCAACGGCCAGCTGATAGGAAGCGCCAAAAAGGAGCACGCGCCAGACGTAGCGCAGCAGATAGACAATGACGGCCGTCAGCACCAACGTGCCAACCCACATCAACACCCGTGCGGTGGTGTAATGCTGTTCGGTGACGCCATCCACGACGTAGCCCACCACCTTCGGCGGGATCAGCTGCAGAATGGCAATGATAATAAGCAGGGCTACTGCACCGAGGTAGCGTTGCCACTCCCGACGAAAGTACCAGCTTAATTGGGCAAATAATCGCACGCGGTTTGTTCCTGAAGGTATTTTACGAAGTTATTCAATAGGTAGTGCTGTGGTGTATTTAATCTGTTCCATGGCGAAGCTCGAGGTGACGTCCGACAAGCCCGGCACGCTGTTCACCAGTCGTTTGTAAAAATCGTCATAGCGCTTCATGTCAGCTACCTGAACGCGCATCAGGTAATCGTACTCTCCGGCCATACGCCAGAAACCGAGCACCTCAGGCATGTCAGAAACCTGAGTGACAAAACGGCAATACCACTCGCTGCTGTGATGCTGGGTTTTAATCAGCACAAATGCCGTTAACCCAAGCCCCAGTTTTTCGGGATCTAATAACGCGACGCGTCCCAGAAGAATGCCGTCATCTTCAAGCTTCTTGAGGCGCTTCCAGCACGGTGTGGTGGTCAGATTAACGGCATCTGCCAGCGCCTGCAAAGAGAGGGTACAGTCACTTTGCAGCAATGAAAGGAGCTTGCGGTCAATTTTATCTAGCATACCCACCTCACAGAGAAAATTTTTCTCCCTTCATTCTATTTTAAAGGCAAGATAGCAACAATTTTTTCTGTGCTTTTCGCTATGCTGGGCACAAAATGACAAACGGATAACTACGATGAATAGCTCCTGGGTTAAACATGCCATCAGCGAAATCAATGCCGACTATCAGCGCTCGGCGGATACGCACCTGATTCGACTTTCCCTGCCGGGATTTGACGGTATTCAGCTCTATCTGAAAGATGAAAGCACCCATCCTACCGGTAGCCTGAAGCATCGCCTGGCGCGTTCACTGTTTTTATACGGTTTATGTAACGGCTGGATTAAAGAAGGTACCACCATCATTGAATCCTCATCCGGTTCAACGGCGGTGTCTGAAGCCTATTTTGCCCGCCTGCTGGGTTTACCCTTCATCGCCGTGATGCCTTCCTGCACGGCGAAACGTAAAATTGAACAGATCGAATTCTACGGCGGACGATGCCACTTTGTGGAAAGCGCCTGTGAAATCTACGCGGCATCTGAAATGCTGGCACGCGAGCTGCACGGCCACTACATGGATCAGTTCACCTTTGCGGAACGAGCTACCGACTGGCGCGGTAATAACAATATCGCCGACAGTATTTTCCGTCAGATGTCCCACGAACCGCATCCCGTTCCCTCATACATTGTGATGAGCGCCGGGACGGGCGGCACCTCCGCCACCATCGGGCGTTATATCCGCTGCCAGGGCTACGACACCCAACTAATGGTGGTTGATCCGCAAAACTCCGTGTTCCTCGACTACTGGCAGAACCGCGATATCGGCCTGCGCAGCCCGGTGGGCAGTAAAATTGAAGGGATTGGCCGCCCACGCGTGGAACCGTCGTTCATCCCGGATGTGGTGGATGAGATGTTGCGCGTGCCGGATGCCGCAAGTGTCGCCACCGCGCACTGGCTGGAGACCCAGCTTGGCCGCAAAGTCGGCGCTTCTACCGGGACCAATATGTGGGGAGCCCTGCAGCTAGCGGTACGCATGCGTGAAGAGGGTCGAACAGGATCCATCGTCACCCTGCTCTGCGACAGCGGCGAGCGCTACCTTGAGACCTATTACAATGCGCAATGGGTGCAGGCAAATATCGGCGATATTGAGCCCTGGAAAGCGCAAATTGCACAGCTGGTGAAATAAAAAAAGCCAGACCGAAGTCTGGCTTGCTGGAAGGGTCTCACTATTCGGGGGAATATGGGAGGTTGTTGTTGTCCAGCCAATGCGTCAAAAAATGGGACACCGCTTCGTTACCGCAATGCCCGATAACAGGCAGATGAGGAAGTTCTGCAATTAGCTGCGGCATCGCATTCCCCATTATCAAACCGCGACCTACGCTGCCCAGCATCTCGCGGTCATTCATGGCATCGCCAAACGCCATACAATCCTGCAGTGTGAAGCCCAGGTGGTCACTCAGTACCGCCAGGGCAGAACCTTTGTTACAGCCAATGGGGAGCACTTCCAGGCAATCCACCGCCGAGAAGGTCAGGTGCGCCTTGTCTCCCAGAGCCTCATTTAACTGAATGCGCAAGCGACAGAGATCGTCATGATCGCCACAAAAACAGATTTTGGTCACCGCATGGGCAGGGATCCGACGCAGATCGATAAGCTGATATTTAAAACCGCTGTAGACATGTGCATGCAACAGCTCCGGTATTTCACGCCCGGTAAACCAGCCGTTATCGTTAAAAACATGGAGGCTGGCCTGCGTATCCCAGGTACTGTGTAGCACGATATCCGCCACTTCCGGGTTAAGATCCTGACGGTGCAGAACGTCCCCTTCCGCGGAATGAATGCGCGTCCCGTTGCCCGTGATCAGAAAAGCGTCCAGGGAAAACGCCCCCAGTAAATGGCGCATCTCCAGCACATGGCGGCCGGTGGCAAACGTCAAAGTGACATCACGCTCGTGCAGGCGCTTCAGCGTATTCAGGGTTTTCTCCCCTAAACGGTGATCCGGCATTAACAGCGTACCGTCCATATCAAATGCAGCGAGCCGAGCCATGATTACTCCTGAAGTGTGATGCGGTTAACTTGTGCTTCAGTATTACGTGAGATATACGGAAGTAATAGTGAATAGATGATAAATATTGTTCCGGGTTTCTCATGCGCCAGCTCAACCGACTCAACCAGTATCACCGTTTGTGGCAGCCTTCCGCTGGCGCGACACAACACGTCACCATCAGCGAACTGGCCACCCGCTGTTTCTGTAGTGAAAGACATGTTCGAACGCTGCTGCGTCAGGCTCATGACGCGGGATGGCTTACCTGGCGTGCACAGTCTGGTCGCGGAAAGCGCGGTGAACTGACGTTCCATGTCTCCCCGGAGTCACTGCGCAATACGATGATGGAAGAGGCTCTGAAGCATGGACAGCAGCACAATGCGCTTGAGCTGGCCCAGCTTGCGCCACAAGAGTTACGTTCATTGCTGCATCCGTTCTTAGGCGGACAGTGGCAAAACGATACGCCGACGCTGCGCATTCCCTATTACCGCTCACTGGATCCCCTTCATCCGGGTTTTTTACCCGGCCGGGCAGAACAGCACCTGGCAGGACAGGTTTTTTCCGGGTTAACACGCTTTCACGGCGACAGCAGTGAACCAGCTGGCGATCTTGCCCATCACTGGGAAGTGTCAGAGGACGGTTTGCGCTGGCATTTTTATATTCGCTCCACGCTACACTGGCATAACGGTGATAAGGTCGAAACCATGCAGCTTCAACAAAGCCTGATGACACTGCTTGCCCTGCCCTCCTTGCGTAAGTTGTTCCAGAGCGTCTTACGTATTGAAGTCACCCATCCCCAGTGCCTGACCTTTATCCTGCATCAACCGGACTTCTGGCTGGCGCACCGGTTGGCAACCTACTGTAGCCGGCTTGCGCATCCCCACCAGCCGATGACGGGTAGCGGCCCCTTCAGACTCAGCGTGTACGACCCCGACCTGGTGCGCCTTGAAAGCCACGAACAGTACCATCTCAGCCATCCATTGCTTAAAGCTATCGAATACTGGATAACACCGTCGCTGTTTGACTATGGGTTAGGTACCAGCTGTCGCCATCCGGTGCAGATCGCCATTGGCGAGCCGGATGAACTGGAGCGCCTGCGTCTGGTCACTAACAGCACCAGTCTGGGTTTTTGTTATCTCACCCTGAAGCAAAGCCCGCGCCTGAGTGAAATGCAGGCTCGGCGGCTCATCAATATCATCCATCTCTCAACGCTTCTGCATACGCTTCCACTGGATGAAGGGTTGATTACCCCGACAGAGGAGTTACTTCCCGGCTGGACGATCCCAAAGTGGCCTGAATTATCGAATGTACCTCTGCCGGAAAAATTAACACTGGCTTACCATTTGCCCGTCGAGTTACATACGATGGCAAGCCAACTAAAACTGTATCTTGCGCAACAGGGCTGTGAGCTTACGGTCATCTTTTACGATGCGAAAACCTGGGACGGATGCCAAAATCTTGCTGATGCTGACATCATGATGGGGGACAGACTGATTGGCGAAGCGCCGGAATATACGCTTGAGCAATGGCTGCGCTGTGACGTCTTATGGGCACACCTGCTGAACGCGCCGCAGTTTGCCCATCTGCAGGCCACTCTGGACGCCGTACAGACCCAGACCGACGAACAGGCCAGACATGCCGGGCTCAAAACCATTTTCTCACAGCTCATGGAAAAAGCTGTACTAACGCCACTGTTCAACTATCAATACCAGATCAGCGCCCCGCCAGGGGTCAACGGTATTCGGCTCAACACTCGCGGCTGGTTTGATTTTACCGAAGCCTGGCTGCCCGCCCCCAAATCGTGAAGAAGCTGGTCGCCGTCGTGGTCAGGCGGTAACATAACGTTTTATCGTAACTATCGAGATGATTTATGAAACGTGCCGTCGTCGTGTTCAGCGGAGGACAAGATTCTACTACCTGCCTGGTTCAGGCCCTTCATCAGTATGATGAAGTTCACTGTGTCACTTTCGATTACGGTCAACGCCATCGCGCTGAAATCGACGTTGCGCGTGAACTGGCTCTGAAACTGGGCGCACGCGCGCACAAGGTGCTGGACGTTACGCTGTTAAATGAACTCGCCGTCAGTAGCCTCACCCGCGACAGTATTCCTGTACCTGACTATGCACCTGACGCCAGCGGTATCCCAAATACCTTTGTTCCTGGCCGTAATATTCTTTTTCTGACCCTGACGGCGATTTATGCTTACCAGGTGCAAGCCGAAGCGGTGATCACCGGCGTGTGTGAGACCGACTTCTCTGGCTACCCGGACTGCCGCGACGAGTTCGTGAAGGCATTAAACCACGCGGTCAATCTTGGGATGGCAAAAGAGACGCGCTTTGAAACACCACTGATGTGGCTGGATAAAGCAGAGACCTGGGCACTGGCGGACTACTGGGGCAAACTGGACCTGGTTCGCAGTGAAACCCTCACCTGCTATAACGGTATCAAAGGTGACGGTTGCGGTCAGTGCGCCGCTTGTAACCTGCGTGCCAACGGGCTTAATCACTACCTGGCCGATAAGGCCGGCGTAATGGCCGCGATGCAGAAAAAAACCGGACTGAAATAGAGTTACTTCACCGTGCTGTCGACGAATGAGCGTCGACAGCACAGGTGAACTGGAAAAATACCCTACACGATCATCTGCTCCAGCTTTTCACGCAACTCTCCTTCCAGCGGCAGCGCTTTCTGGGTTTTAAGATCAATACAGACAAAGGTAATGAGAGCATCAGCCACCACCTGTCCTTCGGGATCCAGCGTCACTACCTGACTTAACACGCCACTCTTCCCATTTAGCTGCTGTACCTGGCTGGTGACAGTCAGCACATCCCCCAGTACGGCAGGACGGCGGTAGTTAATATTAATATTGACGACCACGAACGCGATGTTATGCGCAGTCAGCCATTGAAAACTTTCGCTGTTTTCCAGACCGTCCCAGCGAGCCTCCTCAAGAAACTCAAGATAGCGGGCGTTATTGACATGCTGGTATACATCAAGATGGAAACCGCGAACTTTGATTTTTGTCTGCATAGCGCAATAGCCTTTAGTGTTGTTATAGGATTAGAGGTCACAACTGGTATGACCTCATTATCCTGGCAAATTTTTGCAGCAGTGCAAGAAATTGCTTATTTACAACGTCAGGTGTGAGAGATTGCGCTCAACCAGTGAGCTACCCATCCCCGGGACCTGCTTCAGGTCGTCGACCGTTTTAAAGGGGCCATACTCTTCACGGTAGCTGACGATGGCCTGCGCCTTTTTCAGCCCTACCCCATTCATCACGCGAGCGATATCCTCTGCTGATGCTGAATTGATGCTGACTCGCGAGCCATCATTGTCAGCCGCTTTGTTACTCCCTGTTGTTTTGGCGGGAGCATTCGTTTGTGCTGGTGTCTCTGCCTGACTTTGTACGACCTGTGCTTTTGCAGCCAGCGCGCCAGCGCTCATCCCGGTGGTGGCAATAGCCAGTGTAATGAGTAGTACTTTGATTCCACATTTCATGCTGTTATCTCCTTGTTTGTTGACAGCCACACCACGATAGCCGCCCCGGAAAACAGGCACAAACGACAGATAACAGAAATGGAAAAGGCCGCGAAAGCGGCCTTTAGTTTTTGCAGAGCGTTACGAAAATCTGCGAGCAGTTACGTAATTATTGCTGCTGAGTCATCACATCGCCCAGCTTAATCTTGGCTTCTTTACGCAGGTTGCTCATCATCGCCTCGAAAGCAATCTGGGCGTTGTTCTGAGTAATCCCCTGAACCATCGCTTTCTTCTGCGCTTCTGGCATCGTGCCGGCTTTCACTTCATCCAGCGCCAGCAGAACCACATTGCCCTGCATATCCGTTGTGGTACCGAAGCTCGGTTTGTCTTTTGCTGGCAGGGAGAGACCAAACGCAGCCTGGCTGATTGGATCCTGACCGGTACGGCTCAACGTTTTCGCCTCACCGAAGCTCAGGCCAGCGGCTTTCAGCGCGTCCTGTTTGCCCGCTTTCAGATCAACCAGAATCTTCTCCGCATCCAGTTTCGCCTGTTGTTCAGCTTTGTTGTGCTTAACCTGGGCGACAATCTGATCCTTCACTTCCGTCAGCGGTTTAATCGCTTCTGGTTTGTGCTCGCTGACACGCAGAACAAATGCACGATCGCCGTCAACGGTAATGATGTCAGAGTTACTGCCAGGGGTGCCATTCTCGCCCACCAGACCACCGTTGAAGATGGCATCAGAAACCGGTTTGAAGTTCAGCTCTTCCGGCAGGTTGTCACGTCCAAACCAGCCCGTCTCAACCGCTTTCACACCAGCCGCCAGCTCTGCACCAGCCAGAGACTCGTTGTCGTTGCTGGCGGCATCGCTCACTTTCTGCTGCAGCGCGTAGTAGGCATCCAGCGCTTTCTCTTGCTTCACTTTCGCCGCGATATCATCGCGAACCTCAGTCAGTGGTTTGGTTTTCGCAGGGATAATATCGTCCAGACGCACGACCAGGAAACCAACGGAAGACTTGATTACGCCAGAAAGCTGGCCTTTGTCTTTCAGACCGGCATTTTTCAACTCATCAGGGGTCGTTGCATCTTCCAGCCAGCCCATATCACCGCCGTTTTTCGCGGAGATAATATCGGTGGATTTCGCTTTCGCGACGGTGGCGAAATCAGCACCTTTGCTCAGTTCGTCCAGAACAGCCTTAGCATCTGCTTCCGTTTTGGTCTGGATCACGCTGTAGCGGTTACGCTGCGGCTGAGTGAACTGATCCTGATGTTGATCGTAGTAAGACTGGATTTCCGCATCTGACGCAGTTTCCTGCAACGCTGCAGCATCCAGCTTGATGTAGCTCACACGGAACTGCTCCGGAGAAATAAAGGAATTCTTATTCTGCTCGTACCAGGCATTAACGTCAGCGTCGCTCACCTGCTGTTTCGCGGCCAGGGCATTCACATCAATGGTCGCTTCACGTACAACGCGCTGCTGCGACACTAATGCTGCCAGTTCATCCGTTTCACCTTTGAGCATGAAATCGGTACCCACGACGGCATTGATGAGCTGCTGGGTGGTTAGCTGGTTACGCAGCGCCTGAGCGTACTGATCGGCCGTCATCCCCATCTGGCTGACGATGCTGTTGTAACGTGCGTTGTCGAATTTGCCGTTAGACTGGAAGGCTTGTGTAGAGAAGATGGCTTTTTTCACCTGCTCATCACTGATGCCCAGACCCAGTTTTTTTGCATACTGATCCAGCAGCGCTTCGTCGATAAGACGGTTCAGTGTCTGTTGGCGCAGGGTCTTCATATACCCTTCGTTCGCCGCCAGTTCAGAGAATTGGTCGCCCAGCTGTTGCTGCATACGGTTACGTTCACCGGCAAAAGCATTCTCGAACTGACCACGGCTGATTTCCTGGCCATTCACTTTTGCGGCATAGTTCGCGCCACCGCCAATAAGGTAACTGCTCACGCCGGTCAATATGAACGACACGATAATGATACCGAAAATAATCTTGAGCACGAGACTGTTAGCAGCCGTGCGTAAGCTGTCCATCATGGTGTAACAACACTCCGCTGTAGGTGACTGGTTACCTGACGCTGACGGAAAATCCTGCCCGTCGCGCGTGAAGGCGTATTGTGACAAGAAAACGGGGCGATTGTCAGCCCACAACTCGCATAAACTCGCACAAATCAGGTCTGGACAAACAAAAAAGGCACATCAAATGATGCGCCCTTGTACTATTCAGCTTCCCTGAATCGGGAAAGCAATCAGTTTACTGCGTCTTTCAGCGCTTTACCTGCACGGAAACCCGGCACTTTAGCAGCAGCAATGGTGATCTCTTTACCGGTCTGAGGGTTGCGGCCAGTACGGGCAGCACGCTCTTTAACAGCAAAAGTACCGAAGCCTACCAGTGCAACGTCGTCCCCAGCCTGCAGAGATTCAGTAACAGAAGCAATTAATGCATCTAACGCACGTCCAGCTGCAGCCTTAGAAATATCAGCACCAGCAGCAATTTTGTCAATCAGTTGAGATTTATTCACTGTTCTCTTCCTCTCTTTATAATTTATATCGCGCCTGAATCCTTCACAACGCGACCGCGCAGCAGTTATATCAGGCCTGCCATGACCTTACAACACCCGTTGTTGATGGCTGACCTAATCAGCAATCTAAATTAGCTATACAAAAAAAGGCTGGCAAGTGCGAAATGACTTACCAGCCTTGTTTTTATTGACGCTCTTTGCGCGAGGTCACTATTTTGCGGTTACAACCTGCATTCCGGAGGGTTCATTCTGCAGTGCGAGACTAAGAACTTCCTCAATGCGTTTAACCGGATGGATCTGCAGATCGGCAATTACGTTGTCCGGAATCTCTTCCAGATCGCGTTTATTCTCGTAAGGAATCAATACCGTTTTGATCCCACCACGATGTGCAGCCAGCAGTTTTTCTTTTAATCCACCGATTGGCAGCACCTGTCCACGCAGGGTAATTTCCCCCGTCATCGCCACATCGGCACGCACCGGGTTACCTGTCAGACAGGAAACCAGAGCGGTACACATGGCAATACCCGCGCTTGGGCCATCTTTCGGCGTCGCGCCTTCAGGAACGTGCACGTGGATGTCGCGTTTTTCGTAGAAATCCGGGTTGATACCCAGTTTTTCCGCGCGCGCACGTACCACGGTCAATGCAGCCTGAATGGATTCCTGCATCACTTCGCCCAGAGAGCCGGTGTAGGTCAGCTTGCCTTTACCCGGTACACAGGCGGTTTCGATGGTCAGCAGATCGCCACCCACTTCCGTCCATGCCAGACCCGTCACCTGACCCACGCGGTTTTCGTTGTCCGCGCGACCATAGTCGAAACGCTGAACGCCGAGATAGGCATGCAGATTGTCGCCGTTAATCACAATGTGTTTCAGGCTCTTATCCAGCAGCAGCTGTTTGACCGCTTTACGGCACAGTTTAGAGATTTCACGCTCAAGACTACGCACGCCCGCTTCACGGGTGTAGTAGCGGATGATGCCAATAATCGCGCTGTCCTCTACGGTCAGCTCGTTGGCTTTCAGCGCGTTACGCTCAATCTGTTTCGGCAGCAGGTGCTGCTTAGCGATGTTCAGCTTCTCATCTTCGGTATAGCCGGAGAGACGGATCACTTCCATACGGTCCAGCAGCGGGGCCGGAATGTTCATGGAGTTGGAGGTCGCCACGAACATCACATCGCTCAGGTCGTAGTCCACTTCCAGGTAGTGATCGCTGAACGCCACGTTCTGTTCTGGATCAAGCACTTCCAGCAGCGCAGACGCAGGATCGCCGCGCATGTCCGATGACATTTTGTCGATCTCATCGAGCAGGAACAGCGGGTTTTTAACGCCCACTTTCGCCATCTTCTGGATCAGTTTACCCGGCATAGAACCAATGTAGGTACGACGGTGACCGCGGATTTCCGCTTCATCGCGTACACCACCCAGCGCCATACGGATGTACTTACGCCCGGTCGCCTTGGCGATGGACTGACCCAGAGAGGTTTTACCCACACCAGGAGGTCCTACCAGGCACAGAATTGGGCCTTTGATTTTGTTTACACGGCTTTGTACCGCGAGGTACTCAAGAATACGATCTTTCACGCGTTCCAGGCCGTAGTGGTCGGTATCGAGGATTTCCTGGGCCTGACGCAGGTCTTTTTTGACCTTGCTGCGGGCGTTCCACGGAACCTGCACCATCCACTCAATGTAGCCGCGTACAACGGTCGCTTCAGCCGACATTGGAGACATCATTTTCAGCTTCTGCAATTCCGCTTCCGCTTTCTCTTTTGCCTCTTTTGGCATCTTCGCCGCGTCGATCTTGCGCTTCAACGCTTCGTTTTCGTCCGGCGCATCGTCCATCTCGCCCAGTTCTTTCTGAATAGCCTTCATTTGCTCATTCAGATAGTACTCACGCTGAGATTTCTCCATCTGCTTTTTCACGCGGTTGCGAATACGCTTCTCAACCTGCAGCAGATCGATTTCAGACTCCATCATCGCCATCAGATATTCCAGACGCTCGTTAACGTCGGACATTTCCAGAACGGACTGTTTGTCAGCCAGCTTCAGCGGCATATGTGCAGCGATGGTGTCCGCCAGACGGGCAGGATCGTCGATGCTGTTCAGCGACGTCAGCACTTCTGGTGGGATTTTCTTGTTCAGCTTGATATAGCCTTCAAACTGGCTGATCGCGGTGCGTACAAGCACTTCCTGCTCGCGTTCATCAAGCTGAGGCGAATCAAGGTACTCTGCCTTCGCAGAGAAATGTTCGCCATTGTCAGACAGAGTGGTAATACGCGCACGCTGCAGGCCTTCTACCAGCACCTTGACGGTGCCGTCAGGCAGCTTCAGCATCTGCAAAATAGAGGCCACGGTCCCGACGGTGAAAAGATCGTTTACACCCGGCTCATCCGTTGATGCTTCCTTCTGCGCCACCAGCATGATTTTTTTATCATGATCCATGGCAGCTTCAAGGCAACGGATAGATTTTTCCCGCCCTACAAATAAGGGTATGACCATGTGCGGATAAACCACCACATCGCGCAACGGCAATACGGGGATTTCAATGCGTTCAGAACGCTCAGGATTCATAGAGCTCTCTCTTAGTTTAGTGTCCGCCAGGTAAGCTGGTCATGTAACAGTACTTCACACAACCATTAACATGTATCCAGTATATGGGGATGTTTCCCACACATTCAACGCCATGATTACGGAAAAAGTAAAGGGGAGATAAAATCCCCCCTTTTTGATTAACTGCTTGTATGTTTTGGTGAATTATTCGCCAGACGCCTGCTGCGCTTCCGGTTTGCCGTAAATCAGTAACGGTTTGGTTTGACCGCTAATGACAGACTCGTCGATAACCACTTTTTCGACATCTTCCATCGATGGCAGATCGTACATGGTATCCAGCAGCGCCGCTTCTACGATAGAACGCAGACCACGCGCACCGGTTTTACGAATCATCGCTTTTTTAGCAATCGCATCCAGCGCTTCGTCACGGAACTCCAGATCAACACCTTCCAGATTGAAAAGCGCCTGATACTGTTTAGTCAGCGCATTTTTCGGCTCTTTCAGGATCTGGATCAGCGCCTCTTCACTCAGCTCATTGAGTGTGGCCACAACCGGCAGACGACCAATGAATTCAGGAATCAGACCGAATTTGATCAGATCTTCTGGTTCAACCTGAGATAGCAGTTCGCCTTCGTTCGGTTTTTCTGACGTCGATTTCACCGTCGCGCCAAAACCAATGCCGGAGCCGGTTTCAACACGGTGGGAGATAACTTTATCCAGACCCGCAAACGCACCACCACAGATGAACAGGATCTTGGAGGTATCAACCTGCAGGAACTCCTGCTGCGGATGTTTACGACCACCCTGTGGTGGAACGGCCGCAACAGTTCCTTCGATCAGCTTCAGCAGTGCCTGCTGTACGCCCTCGCCTGACACATCACGGGTAATGGACGGGTTATCAGATTTACGAGAGATCTTGTCGATCTCATCGATGTAAACAATCCCGCGCTGGGCTTTCTGTACGTCGTAATCGCACTTCTGCAGCAGTTTCTGGATGATGTTTTCTACATCTTCACCCACATAACCCGCTTCGGTCAGAGTGGTAGCGTCCGCCATGGTGAACGGAACATCCAGCAAACGCGCCAGAGTTTCAGCCAGCAGCGTTTTACCGGAACCGGTTGGGCCGATCAGCAAAATGTTACTTTTACCCAGTTCTACGCCATTGCTGGTATCACCGTTACGCAGACGTTTGTAGTGGTTATATACCGCTACCGCCAGTACTTTCTTAGCCTGCTCCTGACCAATGACATAATCGTCAAGGTGATGACGAATTTCATGCGGAGTTGGCAGCGCGCTACGCTCACGGTGTGGCGCAACTTCTTTAATCTCTTCGCGAATGATGTCGTTACATAAATCGACACATTCGTCGCAGATATACACGGACGGCCCGGCAATCAGTTTACGCACTTCATGCTGGCTTTTGCCGCAAAAAGAGCAGTACAGCAGTTTGCCCGAACCATCTTTGCGTTTATCTGTCATGAGTCCAAACCTCTTTTTAAGTTCTTTGTGCCGCACATGACGACGCAAATGCCATTCTAAGACGCAAGCTGCTCTCAGGCAGAGTGCCGCCCTACTTTAGTATAGCGGCACACTTGCGTCGCGGGCATCAATTACGATGGGTCAATACGGAGTCGACTAAGCCGTACTCAACTGCCTCTGAAGCAGAGAGGAAGCGATCGCGCTCGGTATCGCGCTCGATCTGCTCAAGCGATTGACCTGTATGCTGCGCCATGAGTTCATTCATGCGCGCTTTTACTTTCAGAATTTCACGGGCGTGGATTTCAATATCCGTCGCCTGCCCCTGGTAACCACCCAGCGGCTGGTGAATCATCACGCGGGAATTAGGTAAGCAGAAACGCTTGCCTTTAGCCCCTGCTGTTAACAGGAACGCGCCCATAGATGCAGCCTGACCCATACAGATAGTGCTTACATCAGGCTTGATGAATTGCATGGTGTCATAAATGGACATACCTGCCGTAATCACGCCACCCGGGGAGTTAATGTACAGGTAAATGTCTTTTTCCGGGTTTTCCGCTTCCAGAAACAGCATCTGCGCCACGATCAGGTTAGCCATGTGGTCTTCCACCTGACCGGTCAGAAAGATAACGCGTTCCTTGAGCAGACGGGAATAGATATCAAAAGAACGCTCACCACGTGAGGTCTGTTCAATAACCATTGGCACCAGCGCCATATGGGGTGCAAAGTTATCTCGTTCGCCACTGTATGACATTTCCGTCTCCTAGATCAAAATTGAAAACACCTGCTGTACTGATTGTAACCTTACGGACGGATTATCAGCCAGTCTCATTCATCGTGATTACACACTTATGGGGTTCACTGTGCCCTATTTCAAGCATAACAACCTTTTGTTGTTACGCTAACACTGAAAGGGCGTTTTAGCACTCTTCCTGGGCTATTGGTGTGATAAAAAAAACCCGCTGCCACAAGGCAACGGGTTTTCTGTTCAAACTTTAAACCTTTGGGGTGAAATTACGCCTGCTGGTTCATCAGTTCATTGAAAGAGGTCGCTTTTTCGGACACTTTAGCTTTCGCCAGTACCGCTTCAACAGCCTGCTCTTCCAGTGCGACATTGCGCATGTTGTCCATCAGCTCTTTGTTTTTACCGTAGAACTCGATAACTTCTGATGGATCTTCGTATGCAGACGCCATCTCTTCGATCAGGCCTTTCACACGCTCTTCGTCAGCTTTCAGCTCGTGGGTACGAATGACTTCGCCCAACAGCAGGCCAACAACAACGCGGCGTTTAGCTTGCTCTTCGAACAGCTCACGCGGCAGTTCCATCGCTTGCTGCTGGTTGCCACCGAAACGCTGTGCAGCCTGACGGCGCAGCACGTCGATTTCGCTGTCGATCAGGGCAGCTGGAACGTCGATGTCGTTCGCTTTCACCAGACCTTCGATCGCCTGAGATTTCACACGGTTACGCACAGCGCCGTTCAGCTCGCGCTCCATGTTTTTACGCACTTCTGTACGCAGACCCGCTACAGAACCATCTTCCACGCCGAAACGTTTGATGAATTCTTCAGTCAGTTCTGGCAGTTCGCGCTCTTCAACTTTCTTCAGATTGATAACGAACTTGGCCGCTTTACCTTTCAGGTTTTCAGCGTGGTACTCTTCAGGGAAGGTCACATCAATAGTGAATTCTTCGCCAGCTTTGTGGCCTTTGATACCGTCTTCGAAGCCTGGGATCATACGACCCTGACCCATTGCCAGTACGAAATCAGACGCTTTACCGCCTTCGAACTCTTCGCCGTCTACAGAACCGGTGAAGTCGATGGTCACACGGTCTTCCGCGTCAACAGCGCCTTCTTTCTCTTTCCAGTTCGCCTGCTGCTTACGCAGGGTGTCCAGCATGCCGTCAACATCTTCGTCAGTCACGGACACAATCGGTTTTTCAACTTCGATTGATTCCAGACCTTTCAGCTCAACTTCCGGATACACTTCGAACTCTACGGAGTAGGTGAAGTCTTCGCCCAGTTTGTATTCGCCTGGAACGTAGTTTGGCGCGCCGGCCGGATTGATTTTTTCTTTGATGATCGCATCAATAAAGTTACGGCTCATCAGTTCACCCAGCACATCCTGACGCACGGAAGCGCCATAACGCTGAGCAACAACATTCATTGGTACTTTGCCCTTACGGAAGCCGTCAATACGTACTTTTTTTGCTACGTTGACCAGCTCGCTTTTCACAGCAGTTTCGATGCTGTCAGCAGCGATAGTAATCGTTACACGGCGGCCAAGGCCTTGAGTGGTTTCAACTGAAACTTGCATCTTGTTACCTCAAAAAAATCACAGTGCTCGGTCAACTCTGAATCTGTCTGTTATACCGGGATGCTCTCTTAGTGCAGATTCACATTCCCTGTCGCCAGAATCATCCCGAAGACATTCAATAAGACGCGGCATTATAGCGGCATCACTTAGGTGAGTCGAGAACGGTTGGGGCATGTTGCTGCGGCTTTTTTCACACTTTAAGGCTATTTTTAGCCTTAAAATCGCACCATCCGCTCAAAACTCAGACAAAACAAAACGGCCCGGAGGCCGTTTTGAGGAAATCTTTAAGCAACATACTGGAAAAACTCCAGCCGTTGCAAATCCGATTTATCAGGCGATGGTGCCAGCACCGCGGCAAGGCGGCGATGCGAAAACCGTATCCTGCAAACCTTCCCATTCCTTAATGGTGTAGGTATGCAATGCCAGCGCATGTACGGTTGTGGAGAGTTCTTCCGTCAAGGTGCTGTAGATCAAGCGGTGTCGGTTCAGGAAACGTTCTCCCGTGAAGCGATCGCTAACCAGAACCACTTTAAAGTGGCTTTCAGAACCTGCCGGCACGTTATGACGATAGCTTTCGTCGACGACTTCGAGGAACACAGGGTTGAACGCTGCCCTTAATTTATCTTCTATCTGCTCACGTATCATCATGAAATTACTCCTCCGACAACGCCAGGATGTCACCCATCCCTTTAAATGTTAGCCGCTTTTACCGTTTCCATTACACCTTGACAACAAATATTTAGCTTTCGTCTGATTTTCTCATTCAAACGAATGAAGTTAACTGTGTGGCTCATACCTTTTGTCATTCACACGAGGTGAAAAAGGGTGCAAAGGTCAGTTTTCAGACAAGGCGATGAATTTACATGCGTTGACCACTTCCCCTGACCGTTGGCGATGTTATGATGGCGGCAATTTTTCTCTCTATATGCTTACGATTCGTTGAGAACCTGAAAATGTTAAAAAAACTCTTCTTTCCGTTGGTAGCCCTTTTTATGCTGGCAGGCTGTGCGACTCCGCCTACCACCATTGATGTCTCACCAAAAATTACCCTGCCTCAGCAGGACCCAAGCCTGATGGGGGTTACCGTGAGTATTAACGGTGCCGATCAGCGTCAGGATCAAGCGCTGGCAAAAGTGACCCGCGATAACCAGCAGGTAACGCTGACTGCATCCCGCGACCTGCGCTTCCTGCTGCAGGAAGTGCTGGAAAAACAGATGACTTCTCGTGGCTATATGGTTGGCCCAAGCGGTGCGGTAGATCTGCAGATCATCGTGAACAACCTTTATGCTGATGTTTCTCAGGGTAACGTTCGCTACAACATCGCCACCAAAGCGGATATCGCCATCATTGCCACCGCGAAGAATGGCAACAAGATGACCAAGAACTATCGCGCGAGCTACTCTGTAGAAGGCGCGTTCCAGGCATCGAATAAAAATATTGCTGATGCGGTTAACAGCGTGCTGACGGATACCATTTCCGACATGGCGCAGGACACCAGCATTCACGACTTCATCAAGCAGAACGCGCGTTAATCCTGCTGACTGACCCGGTTTTTAGCCGGGTCAGTTTTTAAGAACATGTCCAGTCATTACTTACGCATTTTCCAGCAACCGAAATCAGCGATTCTGCTGATCCTTGGCTTTGCCTCCGGTTTACCTCTCGCGCTCACTTCAGGCACCTTGCAGGCGTGGATGACCGTCGAGAATATCGATCTTAAAACTATTGGTTTCTTCTCACTCGTCGGCCAGGCGTATGTCTTTAAGTTCCTGTGGTCGCCGGTGATGGATCGCTACACCCCACCGTTTCTCGGCCGCCGTCGCGGCTGGCTGGTTATGACGCAGGTGCTGCTGCTGCTGGCTATTGCCGCCATGGGCTTCCTGGAACCGTCAACTCAACTTCGCTGGATGGCCGCCCTTGCGGTGGTGATCGCCTTCTGTTCCGCGTCCCAGGATATTGTGTTTGATGCCTGGAAGACGGACGTGTTGCCTGCTGAAGAACGTGGAGCTGGTGCGGCCATCAGCGTGCTGGGCTATCGCCTTGGCATGCTGGTTTCCGGTGGGCTGGCATTGTGGCTGGCCGACCGCTACCTTGGTTGGCAAGGCATGTACTGGCTGATGGCCGCCCTGCTGATCCCGTGTATTATTGCCACCCTGTTCGCCCCCGAACCGAGTGATGTCATCCCGGTTCCCCGCTCTCTGGAACAGGCCGTCGCCGAACCATTACGCGATTTCTTTGGCCGCAACAACGCCTGGCTGATCCTGTTGCTTATCGTCCTTTATAAGCTGGGCGATGCCTTTGCGATGAGCCTGACCACCACCTTCCTCATTCGTGGTGTGGGTTTTGATGCGGGTGAAGTGGGCGTGGTGAATAAAACGCTGGGGCTGTTTGCGACCATTGTCGGGGCACTTTATGGCGGCGTGTTGATGCAACGCCTGACGCTGTTCCGTGCGCTACTGATCTTTGGCATCCTGCAAGGCGCATCCAACGCAGGCTACTGGCTGTTGTCAATTACCGACAAACATATGATCAGCATGGCCGCAGCGGTGTTCTTTGAAAATCTCTGCGGCGGTATGGGGACCGCGGCATTTGTCGCCCTGCTGATGACCCTGTGCAACAAGTCATTTTCCGCCACGCAGTTCGCACTGCTCTCGGCGCTCTCTGCCGTTGGCCGCGTGTACGTTGGGCCAATTGCCGGCTGGTTTGTAGAAGCCCACGGTTGGCCAACGTTTTATCTCTTCTCCGTGGTGGCTGCCGTGCCGGGTATTTTATTGTTGCTGGTCTGTCGCCAGACGCTGGAATACACCCAACGGACGGAACACTTTATGCCGCGCACTGAATATCACCGCGCTTACCGTTTCGCGTTACGTCTGTTAATGGCGGGTTGCTTCGCGCTGGTGCTCTGGCTTGTGGTGCTCATTATTAATGCCAGCACCTCTATGGCACTTCCCCTTGTAACCCTTCTGCTGGATGCCGGAGCTCTACTGGCTGTCGCCGGGATCCTGATCGGGGGTCTGCTCGATTTCATGGCTCTGCGTAAAACGCAGATGACCTGAAGAGAAATGCGAAAGGTTATTTCCCGTTGTAATCACTAAACGAAATTATAACGGTGAAATAGCCGCCAGCCGCTGAAAAAAATAATTGTTGTTTTGTGCGGGATAAAATTTGGAAATTATTGGAGCCTGTTCCAAAACACTATTTTTCATTAACCGATTCAGCATCAGATAGTTTGATTTTTCGTTTTTTATATGTCTCTTTATTGATAATTAATTGTTAATTTTTTGTTTATTTTCAACAATGGTTATACCAATTGCCCCTTTTAGGGTATGCTTGGGGGTCCTTTCGTTATAAAGCCCTTGCCATGCGGCTTCGGTCATAAAAACCGACATAATTTGCAACACTTGTGACACGTGCGGCAGAACCCGGTAACACCTTCCTGACACAGTCCTAATGATGTTTACAGTAATGTAACCTTCCCGTAAAATGCCCGCACACTTTAAACGCCACCAGACTCCGTGGAATTGAGGTCGTTAAATGAGACTCGGGAAATACAATAAAAGTTTGGGATGGTTGTCATTATTCGCGGGCACTGTATTACTCAGTGGCTGCGATTCTGCACTACTAGACCCCAAAGGGCAGATTGGACTGGAACAACGTTCACTGATATTGACGGCTTTTGGCCTGATGTTGATTGTGGTTATTCCTGCCGTTTTGATGGCTGTTGGTTTCGCCTGGAAGTATCGTGCGAGCAATAAAGATGCGAAGTATAGTCCTAACTGGTCACACTCCAATAAAGTGGAAGCTGTGGTCTGGACAGTGCCTATTCTGATCATCCTGTTCCTTGCCGTGCTGACCTGGAAAACCACTCACTCCCTCGAACCTAGCAAACCGCTGGTTCATGATGAAAAACCGATTACCATCGAAGTGGTCTCCATGGACTGGAAATGGTTCTTCATCTATCCGGAACAGGGCATTGCTACCGTGAATGAAATCGCCTTCCCGGCGAACACTCCGGTTCAGTTCAAAGTGACCTCCAACTCCGTAATGAACTCCTTCTTCATCCCGCGTCTGGGTAGCCAGATTTACGCGATGGCCGGTATGCAGACTAACCTGCACCTGATTGCCAATGAAGCAGGCACCTATGATGGTATCTCCGCCAGCTATAGCGGTCCGGGCTTCTCAGGTATGAAGTTCAAAGCTATTGCGACGCCAGACCGTGCCGCTTTCGACCAGTGGGTTGAAAAAGCGAAACAGTCTCAAAACACCATGTCTGACATGGCGGCGTTCGATAAAGTGGCTGCACCTAGCGAATACAACAAGGTGGAGTACTTCTCTAACGTGAAACCTGATTTGTTCAAAGACGTTATTGGCAAATTTATGGATCACGGTAAGAGCATGAACATGTCCCAGCCAGAAGGCGAGCACAGCGCGCACGAAGGTATGGAAGGTATGGAAGGCTTGGACATGAGCCACGCGGAAACCGCTCACTAAGGGGCCGAGGAAGAAAATGTTCGGAAAATTGACACTGGATGCAGTGCCATACCATGAACCCATTATCGTGGTTACGGTGGCTGCAATTATCATTGGTGGTGCGGCTTTACTGGCCTTAATCACTTACTTCGGTAAGTGGAGCTACCTGTGGAATGAGTGGTTGACTTCGGTTGACCACAAAAAACTCGGTATCATGTACTGCATCGTCGGTATCGTCATGTTAATTCGTGGCTTTGCGGATGCGATCATGATGCGTAGCCAGCAGGTGCTTGCCTCTGCGGGTGAAGCGGGCTTCCTGCCGCCTCACCACTACGATCAGATCTTTACCGCCCACGGCGTTATCATGATCTTCTTCGTGGCGATGCCGCTGGTTATCGGTCTGATGAACGTTGTCGTTCCGCTGCAAATCGGCGCGCGCGACGTTGCATTCCCGTTCCTGAACAACCTGAGCTTCTGGTTCACGGTTGTTGGCGTAATCCTGGTTAACCTGTCACTGGGCGTGGGCGAGTTCGCTCAGACCGGCTGGCTGGCTTATCCACCGCTTTCGGGAATTGAATACAGTCCTGGCGTAGGTGTTGACTACTGGATTTGGGCGATTCAGCTCTCCGGTATCGGTACAACCCTGACCGGTATTAACTTCTTCGTGACTATTATCAAGATGCGTGCCCCTGGCATGACGATGTTCAAGATGCCAGTATTTACCTGGGCATCTCTGTGCGCCAACATCCTGATTATTGCCTCCTTCCCAATTCTGACCGTCACCGTCGCGCTGCTGACCCTGGACCGCTACCTGGGCACCCATTTCTTTACCAACGATATGGGTGGCAACATGATGATGTACATCAACCTGATTTGGGCCTGGGGTCACCCGGAAGTGTACATTCTGGTTCTGCCTGTCTTCGGTGTGTTCTCCGAAATCGCAGCGACCTTCTCACGTAAGCGCCTGTTTGGTTACACCTCTCTGGTGTGGGCAACCGTGTGTATTACCGTGCTGTCGTTCATCGTTTGGCTGCACCACTTCTTCACCATGGGTGCAGGTGCGAACGTAAACGCCTTCTTCGGTATCACCACCATGATTATCGCCATCCCGACCGGGGTGAAGATCTTCAACTGGCTGTTCACCATGTACCAGGGCCGCATCGTGTTCCACTCAGCAATGCTGTGGACCATCGGCTTCATCGTGACCTTCTCCGTGGGTGGGATGACCGGCGTACTGCTGGCGGTACCGGGTGCTGACTTCGTACTGCACAACAGCCTGTTCCTGATTGCGCACTTCCATAACGTTATTATCGGTGGTGTGGTCTTCGGTTGCTTCGCTGGCGTCACTTACTGGTGGCCAAAAGCGTTCGGCTTCACGCTGAACGAGACCTGGGGCAAACGTGCGTTCTGGCTGTGGATCATCGGCTTCTTCGTAGCGTTCATGCCGCTGTATGTGCTGGGCTTCATGGGTATGACCCGTCGCCTGAGCCAGCAGATTGACCCTCAGTTCCACCCAATGCTGGTTGTTGCAGCCTGTGGTGCGGCGCTGATTGCACTGGGTATCGCATGCCAGCTGATTCAGTTCTACGTTTCTATTCGCGACCGCGATCAGAACCGTGACCTGACCGGTGACCCATGGGGTGGCCGTACGCTGGAGTGGGCGACCTCTTCTCCACCTCCGTTCTATAACTTTGCCATCGTGCCACACGTTCACGAGCGTGACGCATTCTGGGAAATGAAAGAAAAAGGTGAAGCGTACAAGCAACCTGCTCATTACGAAGAGATCCATATGCCGAAAAACAGCGGCGCGGGCATTGTGATTGCCGCTTTCGCAACGGTGTTTGGTTTCGCAATGATCTGGCACATCTGGTGGTTGGCGATTGCGAGCTTCGCTGGCGTCATCATTAGCTGGATTGTGAAGAGCTTTGACGAGGACGTGGACTACTACGTACCAGTCCGTGAAGTCGAAAAACTGGAAAACCAGCATTTCGACGAGATTTCTAAAGCGGGGCTGAAAAATGGCAACTGATACTCTGGCGCACTCAACTGCCCACGCGCATGAACATGCGCACCACGATACAGGACCGACCAAAGTCTTCGGTTTCTGGATCTACCTGATGAGCGACTGCATTCTGTTCTGCTGTCTGTTCGCGACCTATGCCGTTCTCGTGAACGGCACAGCGGGCGGCCCGACTGGCAAGGACATCTTTGAACTGCCGTTCGTTCTGGTTGAAACCGCACTGCTGTTATTCAGCTCTATCACCTACGGTATGGCGGCTATCGCCATGTATAAAAACAACAAGAGCCAGGTTGTCTCCTGGCTGGCGTTGACCTGGCTGTTTGGTGCTGGATTTATCGGGATGGAAATCTATGAATTCCATCACCTGATTATGGAAGGTTTCGGGCCTGATCGTAGTGGCTTCCTGTCCGCGTTCTTCGCGCTGGTCGGTACTCACGGTCTGCACGTAACCTCAGGCCTGATCTGGATGGCGGTACTGATGTTCCAGGTATCCCGTCGCGGCCTGACCAGCACTAACCGTACCCGTATCATGTGCCTGAGCCTGTTCTGGCACTTCCTGGACGTGGTATGGATCTGTGTGTTCTCTGTTGTCTATCTGATGGGGGCGATGTAATGAGTCATTCAACCGATCATGGCGCTTCCCACGGTAGCGTAAAAACCTACATGACAGGTTTTATCCTGTCGATCATCCTGACGGTGATCCCGTTCTGGATGGTGATGAGCGGTTCTGCTTCTCACGCGGCGATTCTGGGCACCGTCCTGGTTACCGCAGTGGTTCAGATTCTGGTGCATCTGGTTTGCTTCCTGCACATGAACACCAAGTCCGATGAAGGCTGGAACATGACGGCCTTCGTCTTTACCGTGATTATCATCGCTATCCTGGTAGTCGGTTCCATCTGGATTATGTGGAACCTCAACTACAACATGATGGTTCACTAAGAGCGGCGAGTATGTTTAAGCAATACCTGCAAGTAACGAAACCAGGCATCATCTTTGGCAACCTGATCTCCGTGATCGGAGGGTTCCTGCTGGCCTCTAAAGGCAGCATTGATTACACCCTCTTTATCTACACGCTGGTCGGTGTGTCACTGGTTGTTGCGTCCGGTTGTGTATTTAACAACTACATCGACATGGATATCGACAAGAAGATGGAAAGGACCAAAAATCGGGTGCTGGTGAAAGGCCTGATCGCCCCTTCCGTCTCGCTGGTGTACGCCACCTTGCTGGGTATTGCTGGCTTTATGCTGCTGTGGTTTGGTGCTAACCCACTGGCCTGCTGGCTGGGGGTGATGGGGTTCGTGGTATATGTGGGCGTCTACAGCCTGTATATGAAACGCCACTCCGTCTACGGCACGCTGATTGGTTCTCTCTCCGGCGCTGCGCCGCCGGTGATTGGCTACTGCGCGGTCACGAACGAGTTCGACAGCGGTGCAGCTATCCTGCTGGCTATCTTTAGCCTGTGGCAGATGCCGCACTCCTATGCCATCGCGATTTTCCGCTTTAAGGATTATCAGGCAGCGAACATCCCGGTTCTGCCGGTCGTGAAAGGCATCTCCGTTGCCAAGAACCACATCACGCTGTACATCATCGCTTTTGCCGTGGCAACGCTGATGCTCTCTCTGGGCGGCTACGCTGGATACAAATATCTGGCAGTAGCGGCCGCAGTGAGCGTCTGGTGGCTCGGTATGGCGCTGCGCGGTTACAAAGTGGAAGATGACAAAGTCTGGGCGCGCAAACTGTTTGTGTTCTCGATTGTGGCCATCACCTCGCTGTCCGTGATGATGTCCGTAGACTTCATGGTGCCTGAATCACACAACCTGCTGACTTACGTCTGGTAAGCCACAACAGGTGAATAAAGGGGTGCTTCGGCACCCTTTTTTATTCACTGAATCTATTAATAACGCATGTAATATTTGTTAAATAACCCTTTATTTACCCCGCCCCTTCCCCGCACTACACTATGGCCTGCTTTTGAACTGAGGTGGTAATGAACGATTATAAAATGACGCCAGGCGAGCTACGCGCGACCTGGGGCTTAGGGACTGTCTTCTCGCTACGGATGCTTGGCATGTTTATGGTCCTGCCTGTTCTGACCACGTACGGTATGGCGCTGCAGGGAGCCAGCGAGGCGCTGATTGGACTCGCAATCGGTATCTACGGTCTGGCGCAGGCGGTATTCCAGATCCCGTTTGGCCTGCTCTCTGACCGGGTTGGACGAAAACCGCTGATTGTCGGTGGTCTGCTTATTTTTGTTCTCGGGAGCGTCATTGCCGCCCTCTCCCACTCCATATGGGGCATTATTCTTGGCCGAGCCTTGCAGGGTTCCGGTGCGATAGCTGCTGCGGTGATGGCACTGCTGTCAGATTTAACCCGCGAGCAAAACCGCACCAAAGCCATGGCGTTTATCGGCGTAAGCTTTGGCGTCACCTTTGCGATTGCGATGGTGCTCGGCCCCATTATTACCCATGCACTCGGCCTGCACGCCCTGTTCTGGATGATTGCCGTGCTGGCGACAATCGGTATCGCCTTAACACTATGGGTGGTGCCAGACAGCAAAAACCACGTTCTCAACCGTGAATCTGGAATGGTAAAAGGCTGCTTCAGCAAAGTGATTGTCGAGCCTCGCCTGCTCAAGCTCAATTTTGGCATTATGTGCCTGCATATCCTGCTGATGTCGACCTTTGTCGCCCTGCCAGGCCAGCTTGCCGCGGCGGGCTTCCCGGCCGCTGAGCACTGGAAAATCTATCTGGTCACGATGCTGATTTCGTTTGTCTCCGTCGTACCGTTCATCATCTACGCCGAAGTGAAGCGCAAGATGAAGCGCGTCTTCGTGGGCTGCGTGGCGGTACTGCTGATTGCCGAGATTGTACTCTGGGGCTCAGGCCCGCACTTCTGGGAACTGGTAGCGGGTGTGCAACTCTTCTTCCTGGCGTTTAACCTGATGGAAGCGTTGCTGCCGTCGCTTATCAGTAAAGAATCTCCTGCGGGTTACAAAGGCACGGCGATGGGTATTTACTCCACCAGCCAGTTTATCGGCGTGGCAATTGGCGGTTCGCTTGGCGGCTGGGTGGATGGTCTGTTTGACTCACAAACCGTGTTCCTTGCGGGCGCGCTGCTGGCCACTGTCTGGCTGCTGGTCGCCAGCACCATGAAAGAACCGCGCTACGTCAGCAGTCTGCGAGTAGAAATTCCGGATGATGTTGAGATCAACGACGCACTCAAACAGCGTCTTGAAACCACGGAGGGGGTAAGCGAAGTGCTGATCGCCCCGGAAGAGCGCAGTGCCTATGTCAAAATAGACAGTAAGATAACTAACCGCTTTGAAGTCGAGCAGGCACTCAAAGCCTGAAAAAATGCCCGGTCTGACCGGGCATTTTCGTCTTAATCGCGGAAGTTTTTAAACTGGAACGGTTGCCCCAGATCGCCGCCACGCACCAGCGCCATTACGGACTGCAAATCATCACGGGATTTGCCCGTTACACGAATTTCTTCGCCCTGGATCTGCGCCTGCACCTTCAGCTTGCTGTCTTTGATGAGCTTAACGATCTTCTTCTGCACCGCGCTCTCAATGCCCTGCTTCAGTTTGGCTTCGACAAACCAGTTTTTACCGCTGTGCACAAACTCTTCCGGCACATCCAGAGATGTTCCTTCAATGCCGCGCTTTAACAGCTTGGCACGCAGAATGTCGAGCAGCTGATTTACCTGGAAATCAGACTCGCTCAGCACCTTAATGGTCTTATTTGCATCGTTCAGCTCAAACGTTGCCTCAACGCCACGAAAATCGAAACGTGACTCAACTTCGCGGGTTGCGTTCTCTACGCCGTTGCGAACTTCCTGGATATCAACTTCGGAAACAATATCGAAAGATGGCATCTTTTCTTCTCCCTTCACTTTTGTTGCGTTGCATAATACCCGCTACGAGGCATAACTCAACAGAAGCTTAGCTGTATAATTAAGCTGTAACACCTGGCGCAGTTGCAGGTGAGGAGGAACAATGAAAATTACAGTGCTCGGATGCGGAGCGCTTGGTCAGCTGTGGCTGACCGCGCTGTGCAAGCACGGACATGAGGTTCAGGGCTGGCTGCGCGTGCCCCAGCCCTATTGCAGTGTAAACCTGATTGGTGAAGACGGAAGCATCTTTAATGAATCTCTCACCGCGAACGATCCTGACTTCCTGGCGCAAAGCGACCTTTTACTGGTTACGCTCAAGGCATGGCAGGTTTCAGACGCCGTAAAAGCACTGGCCGCTCAGCTCCCCCCCACATCCCCTGTTCTGCTGCTGCATAACGGCATGGGGACGCTTGATGAGCTCAAAAGCATCCCGCAGCCGCTGCTGATGGCGACGACCACGCACGCTGCACGTCGCGACGGTAATATCATCGTACATGTCGCCAGTGGGGTGACGCATATCGGCCCTGCCAGGGCACAGGATGGCGACTTCAGTTATCTGGCAGACGTACTGCAGAAGGTGTTGCCGGACGTGGCCTGGCATAACAATATCCGTCCTCAGCTGTGGCGCAAGCTGGCCGTAAACTGCGTGATTAACCCGCTCACGGCGCTGTGGGATTGCCCTAACGGCGAGCTAAAAAACCATCCGCAAGACGTCGCCGTCCTATGTGCGGAAGTCGCGGAGGTCATTGAGCGGGAAGGCTTGCATACCTCGGCAGAGGATTTACGCTATTATGTCGAACAGGTTATTGATAGTACTGCAGAAAATATCTCCTCGATGTTGCAGGATGTTCGGGCATTACGCCACACTGAAATCGACTACATTACCGGCTATCTGCTAAAACGCGCCCGCGCACACGGTATTACGGTGCCGGAAAACGCCCGTCTGTATGACCTGGTTAAACGTAAGGAGAGTGAATATGAGCGCGTCGGCACTGGTCTGCCTCGCTCCTGGTAGCGAAGAGACAGAAGCGGTCACCACCATTGATTTGATGGTGCGCGGCGGTATTAAGGTGACAACCGCCAGCGTCGCCAGCGACGGTAATCTGGCAATCACCTGCTCACGCGGGGTAAAAATCCTCGCGGATGCCCCGCTGGTGCAGGTGGCCGATGGGGAATACGACATCATCGTCCTGCCTGGTGGCCTGAGGGGCGCAGAGTGTTTTCGCGACAGCCCGCTGCTGGTCGAAACCGTGCGCCAGTTTCATTTATCCGGCCGTATCGTCGCGGCAATCTGTGCCGCCGCCGGAACGGTTCTGATTCCGCACGATATCTTCCCCATCGGCAACATGACCGGTTTCCCGGGGCTTAAGGATACGATCCCGGAAGAGCACTGGGTGGATAAACGCGTCGTCTGGGACCCGCGCGTCAACCTGCTCACCAGCCAGGGGCCCGGCACCGCGATTGATTTTGGCTTAAAGATTATTGACCTGCTGGTCGGGCGTGAGAAGGCGTACGAAGTAGCGTCATCGCTGGTGATACCGGCGGGGATTTATAACTACTATGAAGAGTAGTGCATAAAAAAGCCGGGTGGCGGCTACGCCTTACCCGGCCTACAAATGCACGGTACCGTAGGCCCGGTAAGCGAAGCGCCACCGGGCGAGAAACTACGGGCGATACACCTTCACATTCGCAAAGCCCTGCTCGCGCAGATACAGCGCCTGCAGACGGCTCATCACCCCACGCTCACACCACAGCAGGTAGGTTTTGCTCTGGTCGAGGTCGCCAAATTTGGTGCTCAGCTTGTAGAACGGCAGAGAAACCACTTCGACGCCTTCAACCTGCAGCGGCTTGTCATCCTGCTCATCAATGGAGCGAATATCCAGAATTGCATCGTTAGCGCCGAAACCGCTCACGGTTTCAACTTCTACGACTTCCTGCTCGGTCTGCTGGGCAATCTCGCGGATATCAATGTTGGACGCTTCCGCCACCACTTTTTCCAGGATGCTAAAATCGAAGTTCTCTTCTTCCGCTTCGATCTTCGCCTTAACCGCTTTCACCGTTGGGCTTTTTGAGATCACGCCGCAGTATTCCGGCATGGTACGGGCAAAATCTTCAGTACCGATTTCGCGTGCCAGATCGATGATGTGCTCTTTATCGTGGGAGATCAGCGGACGCAGGATCAGCGTATCAGACACGTTGTCGATAAGACGCAGGTTGGTCAGCGTCTGGCTGGAGACCTGGCCCAGCGCTTCACCGGTGACCAGCGCCTGCACGCCGTAGCGCTCAGCCACTTTGGATGCTGCACGCACCATCATACGCTTCAGCACCACGCCCATCTGACCGTCGTCGACTTTCTCAAGGATTTCGCCGACCACAGGTTCGAAGTTAATCGCGACGAAACGCACCCGGTGAGAGCTGCCGAAGCGGTTCCACAGATAATGCGCAACCTGACGAACGCCGATTTCATGCGCCGCGCCGCCCAGGTTGAAGAAGCAGTAGTGCACGCGGCAGCCGCGACGCATCAGCATATAGCTGGAGACGCCGGAATCGAAGCCACCCGAGATCAGAGACAGCACATCTTCCTGAGTACCGATTGGGAAACCGCCAATACCTTCGTAACGACCTTTCACCAGCAGCAGACGATCGTTTTCGATCTCCAGGTTAACGGTTACGTCCGGGTTGGTCAGACGCACGCGCGCAGACTCGACGTGCTGGTTCAGACCGCCGCCAACGTAACGTTCCACTTCAATGGAGCTGAATTCGTGCTTGCCGCGACGCTTCACGCGCACGCAGAAGGTTTTGCCTTCAATCTGGTCGCGGTACTGCACCAGCGCTTTTTCGAAGATGTCATGCAGGGAGGTGAAAGGAACATCTTCCACTTCCAGAATATGGTGGATGCCCGGAATACGGGTCAGCGCGTCGCGGATATCCTGACGCTTGTTTTCGTCTTTCGCGCGGACTTCAACGTGGTCCCAGTGGCGCACCACGGCAAGGGTTTCGTCGTAGTGCTTTAATACGTTACGAATGTTCCCGGTGAGAATTTTAATAAAGCGCAAACGCACAGATTGGCTTTTGATGGTGATTTCAGGGAACAATTTAATGATAAACTTCATGGCGGCAATGTTTCTTAGGCAAGCTTATAAGGCTTGTAATGGAAAAATACAGCAGCCCCTATAACCGAAGGCTGCTTCCAGGCGCGCAAGTATACCACCATCGCGCCGCTCCTGTGCACATTGCGCGTTATTTGATAATTGCCCTGAGTCCGTTACCATGTCGGGGCTGAGAATATAAGAGTCAATTCACTATGCCGAAGAAGAACGACGCACCAGCCAGTTTCGAAACTGCGCTGAGTGAACTGGAGCAAATCGTTACCCGCCTTGAGAGCGGCGATCTCCCGCTGGAAGAGGCACTCAACGAATTCGAGCGTGGCGTGCAACTGGCACGTCAGGGGCAGGTCAAACTGCAGCAGGCCGAACAGCGTGTGCAGATCCTGCTGTCCGATAGCGAAGATGCTAAAACCACGCCTTTTACACCGGACGCCGAGTAAATGGATTTTGCCAACGAGCTTCAGGCATGCGTCGCGCGTGCCAACGATGCGCTGCGCCGTTTTATCGAGCCACAGCCTTTTCAGAACACTCCACTGGTTGAAGCCATGCACTATGGCGCACTCTTGGGTGGAAAGCGCCTGCGCCCATTCCTGGTCTATGCCACAGGCAATATGTTTGGTATCAGCGAAAACACGCTGGACGCCCCGGCAGCTGCCGTTGAGTGTATCCATGCCTACTCACTGATCCACGATGATTTACCGGCAATGGACGATGACGACTTACGTCGGGGTCAGCCTACCTGCCATATCAAGTTTGGCGAAGCAAATGCCATTCTGGCGGGAGATGCCCTGCAAACGCTGGCATTTTCGATTCTGAGCGATGCACCGATGGCTGAAGTGGCCGATCGCGACCGCCTGGCAATGATCTCCGAACTGGCCATGGCCAGCGGCGTGGCCGGTATGTGTGGGGGGCAGGCACTGGATCTGGACGCCGAAGGACGTCAGGTTAATCTGGAACAGCTGGAGCGTATTCATCGCCATAAAACAGGGGCATTGATTCGTTCCGCCGTTCGCCTGGGCGCACTGAGTGCGGGTGAGCAAGGGCGCAAAGCCCTGCCGATTCTGGACAGATACGCAGAAAGTATCGGTCTGGCATTCCAGGTTCAGGATGACATTCTGGATGTGGTGGGCGATACTGCAACATTGGGTAAACGTCAGGGTGCGGACCAGCAGCTTGGCAAAAGTACCTACCCCGCCCTGCTGGGTCTTGAGCAAGCCCAACGTAAAGCCCGGGATCTGATAGAGGATGCCCGCCAGTCGCTGAATCAACTGGCCGCGCAATCACTGGATACTTCGGCACTGGAAGCGCTAGCGGACTATATAATCCAGCGTGATAAATAAACACACTATCTCGATGAGCCTTTGATGAGTTTTGATATTGCCAAATACCCGACACTGGCGTTAGTTGACTCCACCCAGGAGTTACGTCTGTTGCCGAAAGAGAGCCTGCCGAAGCTGTGCGACGAGCTGCGTCGTTACCTGCTCGACAGCGTAAGCCGCTCCAGCGGCCATTTCGCCTCCGGGCTTGGCACGGTTGAGCTGACCGTGGCGCTACACTATGTCTATAACACGCCGTTCGATCAGCTCATCTGGGACGTGGGTCACCAGGCCTATCCGCACAAAATTCTGACCGGGCGTCGCGATAAAATTGGCACCATTCGTCAGAAAGGCGGCCTGCATCCGTTCCCGTGGCGCGGTGAAAGCGAGTATGACGTGCTGAGCGTCGGCCACTCCTCCACGTCAATTTCCGCGGGTATCGGGATTGCCGTCGCTGCCGAAAAAGAGAACAAGCAGCGCCGCACCGTCTGCGTGATTGGCGACGGGGCCATCACTGCCGGTATGGCCTTTGAGGCCATGAACCACGCGGGTGATATCAAGCCAGACATGCTGGTTATTCTTAACGATAACGAAATGTCGATTTCTGAGAACGTCGGCGCGCTGAACAACCATCTGGCGCAGTTGCTCTCGGGTAAGCTTTACTCCTCGCTGCGTGAAGGCGGGAAAAAAGTCTTCTCCGGCGTACCGCCGATCAAAGAACTGCTCAAGCGTACCGAAGAACACATCAAAGGCATGGTTGTACCGGGTACCCTGTTTGAAGAGCTGGGCTTTAACTATATTGGCCCGGTTGACGGACACGACGTGCTGGGGCTGGTGTCAACGCTCAAGAACATGCGGGATCTTAAAGGCCCGCAGTTCCTGCACATCATGACCAAAAAAGGGCGTGGCTACGAGCCAGCGGAAAAAGATCCGATCACCTTCCACGCGGTACCGAAATTCGACCCGTCCAGCGGCTGTCTGCCAAAAAGCAGCGGCGGCATGCCGAGCTATTCAAAAATCTTCGGCGACTGGCTGTGCGAAACCGCGGCAAAAGACAACAAGCTGATGGCGATCACCCCGGCCATGCGTGAAGGCTCCGGCATGGTGGAGTTCTCCAGAAAATACCCTGACCAGTATTTTGACGTTGCCATTGCCGAGCAGCACGCGGTGACGTTTGCAGCGGGCCTGGCGATTGGCGGCTACAAACCGGTTGTCGCGATCTACTCCACCTTCCTGCAGCGCGCTTACGATCAGGTGATCCATGACGTTGCCATTCAGAAGCTGCCTGTGCTGTTTGCTATCGATCGTGCGGGCATCGTCGGTGCGGACGGACAGACACACCAGGGGGCTTTTGACCTGTCGTTCCTGCGCTGTATCCCGGATATGGTCATCATGACGCCATCCGACGAGAACGAATGTCGTCAGATGCTGTTTACCGGCTACCACTATCAGGACGGCCCAAGCGCGGTTCGCTACCCACGCGGTAATGCGGTAGGCGTTGAGCTGCAACCGCTGGAGAAGCTGGCGATAGGTAAAGGTCTGGTGAAGCGTCGCGGTGAGAAAGTGGCGATCCTGAACTTCGGCACATTGATGCCAGAGGCAGCGAAAGTGGCTGAAACGCTGAATGCCACTCTGGTGGATATGCGCTTTGTGAAACCGCTCGATGAATCCCTGATCCTGAACATGGCAGAAACCCATGACGTGCTGGTGACGCTGGAAGAAAATGCCATCATGGGCGGCGCGGGCAGCGGCGTGAACGAGGTGCTGATGGCGAATCGTAAAGCCGTTCCGGTGCTGAACCTCGGTCTGCCGGATCACTTCATTCCGCAAGGTACTCAGGACGAAGCCCGCACGGCGATTGGCCTGGATGCCGCAGGTATCGAAGCAAAAATCCGCTCCTGGCTGGGCTGATCCCTCCCCCTGTTCTGCTCCTGCTATGCTTAAACGTATTGTTTAAAACAGCAGGAGTGGAACCATGCAATACACAACATTAGGAAAAACAGACCTTAAGGTTTCCCGACTTTGCCTGGGGTGCATGACCTTTGGCGAGCCTGACCGGGGCAATCATGCCTGGACGCTGCCGGAAGAGAGTAGCCGCCCTATCATCAAACGCGCCATCGAAGGTGGTATTAACTTCTTTGACACCGCCAACAGCTACTCCGACGGCAGCAGCGAGGAGATTGTCGGCCGTGCCCTGCGCGATTTTGCCCGTCGTGATGAAATTGTGGTCGCCACCAAGGTGTATTATCCGGTTGGCGATCTGGCTCAGGGCCTTTCTCGCACGCAGATCCTGCGTTCTATTGATGACAGTCTCAGACGCCTGAACATGGATTATGTCGATCTGCTGCAAATTCACCGCTGGGATTACAACACGCCGATCGAGGAGACGCTTGAAGCGCTCAACGACGTGGTGAAAGCGGGTAAAGCACGCTACATCGGCGCCTCATCAATGCACGCGTCGCAGTTTGCACAGGCGCTCGATCTCCAGGCACAGCATGGCTGGGCGCGTTTCGTCACCATGCAGGATCACTACAATCTGATCTATCGCGAAGAAGAACGTGAGATGCTGCCGCTGTGCCATCAGGAGGGCGTGGCGGTGATCCCGTGGAGCCCGCTGGCGCGCGGTCGTCTGACCCGTCCGTGGGGGGAAACCACGGCCCGCCTGGTATCGGATGAAGTGGGAAAAAATCTGTATGAAGGCACAGAGGCCAGCGATGCGTTGATTGCAGAACGTTTAGCCGGGATTGCTGACGAAACCGGTGCAACCCGGGCCCAGGTGGCGCTGGCGTGGCTGCTGGGTAAACGCGGGGTTGCGGCACCCATTATTGGAACATCGCGGGAAGAACAGCTTGATGAACTGCTGAATGCGGTGGACATCACGCTGACGCCGGAGCAGATTGCCGAGCTGGAGACGCCATATCAACAGCATCCGATGGTGGGGTTTAAGTAAGCCCTCACCCTGACCCTCTCCCGGTGGGGTGAGGAATCCCCAGTAATTTTTTTTAACCGGAAGCGATGAATATTGCTTCAGGAAAATTAATGGCTTACAGCGATGTCTGGTCCGGCTGTAAATCGCCGAAGCGTTTCCGTAAGGCCGGGGCGAGGCGCAGGGATGCGCCGAGAGGGCGTGGCCTGCAGGGATGCAGGCTCATGCCCGACCCGATAGCCTGAAGGAATAAGCTGAGGGTACCGCGAAGCGGCGATTTACCGCCGGGAGCCCGGGTCGCCAGGGCGGCGGCGATTGAGCCGCCCTGGCACGTTCACAGATCATGCTGTTACAGAGTAGCAATGAACATAAAGTGAACGGAATGACCACCAGATCCGTATGTTCCCCCTCACCCCAGCCCTCTCCCTCAAGGGAGAGGGGGGTCGTCCGTGCTGGTATTATTTTGTGGGGATCCCTCAGCCCGGTGGGAGAGGGGAAAAAAGCAAACTTACGCGAAGTGATCGTATCCTTTCCAGTCCAGCGTAATGGGCGTACCGTCTCTCACAAACTTCAGCCCTTCGCTCTCCGGCATGATCTGCCCGATGCAGGTAAATTTCGCGCCGAGATGCGCTAACGCCACGTCCAGCGTTCCACGGTTGAGCTCAGGCACCGTGAAGCACAGCTCGTAATCTTCTCCACCGGAGAGCGCCCAGCGCAGCGCCTGCTCAGGATCCACATGGCGAAGCAGTGGCTCTGACAGCGGGAAGAGATCCAGGTCAACACGCGCACCCACGCCGCTGGCCTTCAGAATATGACCGAGATCTGAGATCAGTCCGTCAGAGAGATCGATAGCCGAACTTGCCCGCTCGCGCAGCGCCTGACCGTGCAGAATACGCGGTGTTGGCCGCAAATGGCGTTTCACCAGATATGCCGCGTCGTCAGCATCCTTCACGGTTAAGCGGTCCTGGAGGATCGCCAGCCCCGCGGCGCTGTCGCCCGGCGTACCGGTCACGTAGATCCAGTCGCCGGGTTTTGCACCCGATCGTTTCAGCGCGCGACCGAGCGGCACATAGCCGTGGATTGCCAGCGTCATCGACAGCGGCCCGGCAGTGGTATCACCGCCAATCAACTGCATATCGTAATAGTTGAGCTGCTCAAACAACGCATCGCTAAAGGCTTCAAGCCAGACTTCATCTACCTCTGGCAGCGTCAGAGCCAGCGTCAGCCACGCGGGATCGGCGCCCATTGCCGCCAGATCGCTCACGTTGACGGCCAGCGCTTTAAACGCCAGATCGGCAGGATCGATATCCGGTAAAAAATGACGTCCGCACACTAAGGTGTCGGTGCTGATTGCCAGCGTCTGTTTTTCGGGAATATTGAGAAGTGCGCAGTCATCGCCAATGCCGGTTTCAACATCAAGACGAGAGGTTCTGACACGGTCGAAATAACGGGCAATCAGGGAGAATTCGCCGCATGCCATACGTTATGCCTCAGCAAATAAAAGAAAAAACCGGAGCCGCACTGCCCATCAGGCAATGCAGAACTCCGGTTTGCGGATCACTTTTTGTGGGGACGGATCGCAGGTGCTGCTTTATCAAGTACGCCGTTTACAAACTTGTGGCTGTCTTCAGCGCCGAAGGTTTTCGCCAGTTCGATCGCTTCGTTGATGGCCACTTTATACGGCACATCATCACGTTTAGACAGCTCAAACAGCGCAATGCGCAACACTGCTTTTTCAACCTGACCCAGCTCTTCGAGCAGACGGGACAGGTAGGGCTTCATCAGACCATCGAGATACGCGCTATTAGTCGCCACTCCCGACAGCAGTTCACGGAAGTACAGAACATCGACGTCTTTTACGTCCTGTTCTGACAGGAACTGGTATTCAACATCAGCGATGTCGTTCTGGGACAACTGCCAGGAGTAAAGTGCCTGGACGGCACATTCACGGGCGCGGCGACGAGCAGCAGGTTTCACGGAATTCCCCTTACAAAAAAATCAGGCCTTGATGGCTTTCAATACATTGATCATTTCAAGCGCGGTCAGTGCAGCTTCTGCACCTTTGTTACCGGCCTTAGTGCCAGCACGTTCGATGGCTTGTTCAATACTTTCGGTGGTCAGCACGCCAAACGCGACAGGAATTTCAGCATCCTGCGCAACGTGAGCCAGACCATTGCTTGCACCGCCCGCAACGTATTCGAAGTGCGCAGTGCCGCCACGAATAACGGTACCCAGAGCAATCACCGCGTCGTATTTACCGGTTTTTGCCAGCGCGCCTGCTGCCAGTGGCAGTTCGTAAGCACCTGGAACCCAAACAACGGTAATGTTGTCATCTTTAACCTGGCCGATACGTTTCAGGGCGTCAATGGCACCTTCCAGCAGGCTGTCGTTGATGAAGTTGTTGAAACGCGCAATGGTGATGGCGACGCGAGCGTCCGGGGTAGCTACAGCAGCTTCAATAATGTTCATACTCTTCCTTTACGGGTTCATTTGGCCCCGCAGGGGGGCGGATTTTATCATAATACTTTGCGCACTGCTTCCCTATTTCAGGAGCAATTACGCTGTCGTTAAATGGAGGCAGACATCCGGACCCACCGGACGAATCTCGCTAAATTTGAGTTGTGGTGCATCGGCCAGTTTTTCAAGCCCGGGCAGCACAAACAGGCCACGCGCGTCGCTACCCAACAGTTTAGGCGCAACGTAAACAATCAGCTCATCCACCAGCCCAGCCTGTAAGAGCGCACCGGCGAGCGTTGGCCCCGCTTCTACCCAGATGCTGTTTACCTGTTGTTTGCCAAGTAACATCATTAGCACCACGAGATCCAGATGCCCGTTATGCTCCGGCACCATGATGCTGCGCACGCCTTCCGGCCAGTCACGTGAATCTTCTTTAGTGCGCGCAATCCAGGTTTCACCGGGCTGCTGCACAATGCGGTGTTCAGGTGTGACGCGGTTCTGGCTATCTATGACAATACGCAGCGGCTGACGCAGGTTCTCCTGCGGGTAAAGCGCCTGGGTATCGGCATTCAGTTCGTTCCAGCGCACGGTCATGGCGGGATCGTCAGCCAGAACGGTTTCACTGCTGGTGAGGATAGCATGGCTTTGCGCACGCAGACGTTGCACATCGCGCCTTGCCTGCGGAGAGGTGATCCACTGGCTCTCACCGTTCGCCATTGCCGTGCGACCGTCCAGAGAGGCGCCCAGCTTAAGTTGGATATACGGGAACCCGGTGCGCATGCGCTTGAGGAAGCCTTTATTGATCGCTTCCGCGTCTTGCATCATCAGCCCATGGCTGACGTCAATCCCTTCCTGCTGCAGACGATACAAACCGCGGCCGGCGACCTGCGGGTTCGGGTCCTGCATTGACGCGACGACGCGTGAAACACCCGCCGCAATCAGTGCTTCACAGCACGGTGGCGTACGGCCATGATGGCTGCAGGGCTCCAGCGTGACGTAGGCCGTAGCACCGCGCGCCTTCTCACCGGCCATGCGCAACGCGTACACCTCAGCATGCGGCTCGCCCGCGCGATAGTGAAAACCTTCGCCCACAATCTCGCCATCTTTGACGATAACGCACCCGACATTCGGGTTGGGATGGGTGGTAAAACGCCCGCGCTGCGCCAGCTTCATGGCTCGCGCCATGTAAATCTCATCCTGCATGAGCTTAATCCTGTAAGCGGGCGATCTCTTCGCCAAACTCTTTGATATCTTCGAAACTGCGGTAGACCGAAGCGAAGCGGATATAGGCGACCTTATCGAGCTTTTTCAACTGCTCCATCACCAGGTTGCCAATCATCTTGCTTGGCACTTCACGCTCACCCAAACCACGAAGATAAGATTTAATGTGGTTTAACGCCATTTCAACGTCGTCCGCGCTGACGGGACGTTTTTCCAGAGCCTTCAGCATTCCGCTGCGCAACTTCTCTTCGTTAAACGGCTCTCGCACGTCGTTACTTTTTACCACGCGCGGCATAACCAGCTCTGCAACCTCAAAGGTCGTAAAACGTTCATTACATACCAGACACTGCCGACGACGGCGCACGGAAGACCCTTCGCCTACAAGACGAGAGTCGATGACTTTGGTATCCACAGCGGAGCAGAATGGGCAATGCATACGGTATCCCTGTTATCTGGTTAACTTATTTCATTTTACCCTGATCTGGCCTGACAACAAAGGAAGAGCTTTTTGAGACAAAGGATCTATGTCTGACAGGTGGATGCTGGCTACCATAATGAGGATCCGTTATTTCAAGGAAATAAACGCAATGACAAGACGTTACCTGAAGATTTTGCTGGTGGGGAGCCTCTTCACCCTTAGCGCCTGTGCACAGCAAACCGAAGTTCGCCAGATGAAACAAAGCGTCAATACGCTCAATACGGCAATGGATAAGCTGAATAAAGAAACGGTGAAGATCACCCAACAAAACGCGCTGAACGCAAAATCCAGCAGCGGGGTGTATCTGCTGCCTGGTGCCAATACGCCTGCGCGACTCAACAGCCAGATTGGCACGCTGAAAATGTCACTGGTGAACGTTGCGGCGAATGCAGATGGTACTCGCGCAACATTACGCATCCAGGGTGAATCCAACGATCCCCTTCCGGCCTTCACTGGCACCGTCGAGTGGGGCCAGATCCAGGGCACTACCGAAAGCTACCAGGAAGTGAATGTGAAGAACCAACTATTCACCGCCCCCGCGAGTATACTGGCGCCCAGCGATGTTGATATCCCGCTTCAGCTGAGTGGACTCACGCCAGATCAGTTAGGTTTTATCCGCATCCACGATATCCAGCCCGCCGCGCAGTAACCCCTCCTTCAGCGGAGTGCAATGTCACTCCGCTAACATTTACATTTCGTATGGATTGGCAACATTAATGATTGTCGCTACAATCCCGGCCGTTTAAAGTACGCAAACGTGAACGCAATCGATTACGTGTGTGAGAGATATGTGAAACAACACATATTTTTGTGAGCAGGGATTCCTATAATAGGCACCGCAGAAACACGAAATATTTAGAAACGCAATTCGCGCATTTTTCACTCCCGGAAGGGAATTTCAATCAGTGGCATGATTATGAAAAAAACATTACTTGCAGCCGGCACCGTGCTGGCACTTTCCTCCTCTTTCACTGTTAACGCAGCGGAAAACGATAAACCACAATATCTCTCCGACTGGTGGCACCAGAGCGTTAACGTCGTCGGCAGCTACCACACCCGTTTCGGACCACAGATCCGCAACGATACCTACCTGGAGTACGAAGCATTCGCCAAGAAAGACTGGTTTGATTTCTACGGTTACGTGGATCTGCCGGTGTTCTTCGGTGGTAATACCGATGCGAAAGGTATCTGGAACAACGGTTCCCCGCTGTTCATGGAAATCGAACCGCGCTTCTCCATCGACAAACTGACCGGCACCGATCTGAGCTTCGGTCCGTTCAAAGAGTGGTACATCGCGAACAACTACATCTATGACATGGGTCGCAACGATTCTCAGGAACAAAGCACCTGGTATATGGGTCTGGGTACCGACATCGACACGGGTCTGCCGATGAGCCTGTCCATGAACATTTACGCGAAATACCAGTGGCAGAACTACGGTGCGTCCAACGAAAACGAGTGGGATGGATACCGTTTCAAAGTGAAATACTTTGTACCGCTGACGCAGCTGTGGGGCGGTAATCTGAGCTACATCGGTTTCACTAACTTTGACTGGGGTTCAGATCTGGGTGACGATAACTTCTATGACAACAACGGGAAGCATGCTCGTACCAGCAACTCTATCGCTTCCAGCCACATCCTGGCTCTGAACTACGATCACTGGCACTACTCTGTTGTTGCTCGTTACTGGCACAACGGTGGCCAGTGGAACGACGATGCCAGCCTGAACTTCGGTAAGGGTGACTTCAGCGTTCGTTCTACCGGTTGGGGTGGTTACCTGGTCGTGGGTTACAACTTCTAATCTTGTGGTAGCCGCCGGACAAAAAGCCAGCTCACGAGCTGGCTTTTTACTGCTTAACCTTCCGCAAAAAATCCGCCAGAGACCTGTCTGCACTCTCGCTAAACCGCCTTTCCGTAGTCACAATATTGAGACACCTGTCGAGCCGGAAACAGCGGTAGTCATCGCGCCGTTCACACCAGGCCGCCAGCAGCCAGCGCTCCCCCCAGAAGAACAATCCCAACGGCTGAACCTCACGCTGTGAGAGCTGTCCGGCTTCATCACGGTAATGCAGCGCCAGCACGCGCTGGGCGGAAATTGCCTGATGAATCATGTCAAAATCGCTACGGGAGTGGCTTTGCATGCAAAAATCAGGGGCGTAGATCCGCGTCTGCTCCGCCTTTCGACGACTCTCCTCAGGCAGAATCGCTAACACCTTCTCCTGAGCCGACTCCAGTTCGCGCGACAGCGATTCTCCTCCCCAGGTTTTGAGCAGGCGAATCGCCACCATCAGCGCCTCTGACTCCTTGTTTGTCAGCATCAGGGGCGGTAAATCAAAACCCGACATCAGCCGATAGCCGCTTCCCGCCTCGCCCTCCACCGGCACGCCGGAAAGTGACAAGTCGCGGATATCGCGGTAGACCGTCCGCTCAGACACGCCAAGCCTGTCCGCCAGATGCGCTGCCGTTGTCAGACGCCTGCCCCGCAGGATCTGCACAATCTGAAACAAACGGTCAGCGCGTCGGGTCATATTTTCGTTAACTCTCAGGCAGGTTGATGGAGACCGACGCGATTACCTTCACTGTCGGTAAACAATGCGATAGTGCCAATGCCACGAGGTAATTCCAGTGGGCCGAATACACACTCACCGCCTGCGGTAACGATACGATCGAGCGTGGCCGGCAGATTGCCAGTATGCAGGTAAATAATAGCGCCTTCGTGAGACGGCACAATGCCCTCAAATTTTGCCAGCGCTCCGCCGGTACCCGGATCCTCATGCGGGAAAACGGCCAGCTCAGCGCAGTCCATTTTCTCGCGTTTTAACGAAACCTGCATCACTGGCTCATAAAAAGTAATCGCGCGATCCATATCCGTGACCGGGATTTCAAACCAGTTAATTACACTTTTCATACATCCTCCTGACTGTTTGTTTGGGTTCGAAAAGAGTCTACGACAGGGCTCCTGACAGCATACTGTCAGGAGTGTTTGTCAGGAGCAGATAAAAAAAATCCCGGTCATCAGACCGGGATTTCGATAACGCGATAAACGTCTTACGGCAGAATTGACGGCTGATCCGCCCCTTCTTTCTCGACTTTCTGCTGGAGCAAGTGCTCGCGCTTCATGCCGAGTTTCAGTGCCAGTGCGGATGCGACGTAAATAGAAGACGCCGTACCGATAGTCACACCGATAAGCATGGTCAGCGAGAAGCCTTCCAGCACCGGACCACCGAAGAGATACAGCATCAGGATAACCATCAAGGTTGTACCGGATGTGATCAAGGTACGGTGCAGCGTCTGGGTCAACGACACGTTAAAGATTTCGTACGGCGTACCGCGACGGATCTTACGGAAGTTTTCACGGATACGGTCAGATACCACGATACTGTCGTTCAGTGAGTAACCGATAACGGACATCAGCGATGCCACGATCGTCAGGTCAATCTCAATGTGGAACAAAGACAGTACGCCCATGGTGATCACCACGTCGTGCGCCAGCGCGATAACCACACCTGCCGCCAGTCGCCACTCGAAGCGGAAACCAACGTAAATCAGGATGGAGATCAGCGCCACCATCAGTGCCATCGCACCGGTCTGCGCCAGGTCTGCACCCACGCTTGGGCCGACAAACTCAATACGCTTAACCGTCGCATTCTGGCTGGTTGTTTCGTTAATCACGCTAACAACCTTGCTACCCAGCTCCTGGCTGCCGTTGGCATCATGCACTGGCGGCATACGCACCATGATATCGCGGCTGCTGCCGAAGTTTTGCAGCAGCGGCTCTTCAAAGCCCGCTTTCTGCAGCGATTCGCGCATCTGGTCCATATCAATCGGTTTTTCCAGGGAAATTTCAATTACCGTACCGCCGGTAAAATCGAGACCCCAGTTAAAGCCTTTCACACCCATAATAACGATGGACAGAATCAGCAGAAAACCTGAAATGCCGAAGGCCCAGTAGTCCCAGCGCATAAAGTCCCAGACTTTACGGCCGTGGTTTAATTGTTCAACAGTATATTCCTGTGCCACAACGCACTCCTCAGATAGACAGCTTTTTGACGCGCTTGCCGCCGTACAGCAGGTTCACGATGGCACGGGTGCCGACAATAGCGGTAAACATCGACGTTGCAACACCGATACCGGTAGTAATCGCAAAGCCTTTGATCGCGCCAGTACCCACTGCATACAGGATAAGAACCTTAATCAGTGTTGTTACGTTCGCATCGAAGATGGAGCTGAACGCGCCTTTATAGCCTTCTTCAATCGCCTGCTGCACAGAGCGACCGTTGCTCAACTCTTCTTTGATACGTTCGTTGATCAGTACGTTGGCGTCGACCGCCACCGCAAGGGTCAGAACGATACCCGCAATACCCGGCATGGTCAGCGTCGCACCCGGCAGCAGGGACATGATGCCGATGATCAGCACCAGGTTAGCCAGCAGCGCGGACGTCGCAATAAGACCAAACTTCTTATAGAAGAAGATCATGAACAGGATAGAGACCACCAGACCGGCCAGACACGCTTCCAGACCCTGCTGGATGTTTTGCATACCCAGAGTAGGACCAATGGTACGTTCTTCAACAATCTGAATTGGTGCAATCAGCGCACCGGCACGCAGCAGCAGAGAGAGCTGACGCGCTTCGTTCGGGTTGCTGATACCGGTAATACGGAAGCTGTTACCCAGACGAGACTGGATATTGGCGATGTTAATCACCTCTTCCTCTTTCACCAGCACTGCACGGCCATTGGCATCTTTCTTACCGCTGTCTTTGTACTCCACGAACAGGGTCGCCATCGGTTTACCGATGTTGTCCTTGGTGAAGTTAGACATGATGTTACCACCCGCGCTATCCAGCGAGATGTTAACCTGCGGCTGGTTGTATTCGTCCTGGCTGGAAGTGGAGTCAGTGATGTGGTCACCGGTCAGGATCACGCGTTTGTACAGCACAACAGGCTGACCTTCGCGGGTCTGTTTCACTTCGGAGTCACCCGGAATACGGCCTGCGGCGGCAGCGGACTGATCAACGTTGGAGTTAACCAGACGGAATTCCAGCGTTGCGGTCGCACCCAGAATCTCTTTCGCACGTGCGGTATCCTGGATACCTGGCAGTTCGACCACGATACGGTCAGCACCCTGGCGCTGTACCAGAGGCTCAGCCACACCCAGTTGGTTTACACGGTTACGCAGAATGTTGATGTTCTGCTGAACGGCGTATTCACGCGCTTCACTCAGACGCGCATCGGTCATCACCGCGCGCAGCTGGTTGCTGCCTGAAGAGGTGATCACCAGATCGCGGTGACGCTGAGACAGATAAGTTACAGCCTGATCGCGCGCCGCGCTGTCGCGGAACGTGATGCTCATACCGTAGTTATCTTCTTTACGTACGGTAGTGTACGCGATGCCTTTTTCACGCAGATCGCTACGCAGGCTGTCGATATTCTGTTCCTGCAGTTTGCCCAGCGCGGTATCCATATCCACTTCCATCAGGAAGTGAACGCCACCACGCAGGTCAAGACCGAGTTTCATTGGCTCTGCGTTCAGTGCAGCCAGCCAACGAGGGGTTGCAGGAGCAAGGTTAAGCGCCACGACATATTTATCACCCAGCACGCCCATCAGCGCTTCACGGGCGCGGAGCTGCGTGTCGGTGGTGTCGAAGCGAGCAAGAATTGCACCCTCTTCCAGAGCCACAGACTTAGCGGTAATTTTTTCTTCTTGTAACGTTTTCTGGACCTGGATCAGCGTTTGCTCACTGGCGGCGACACCGCGCGCGCCAGTGATTTGAACAGCCGGATCCTCACCATACAGGTTGGGAAGCGCGTACAGCAGGCCGACGAGAATCACGACGACCAGCATGATGTACTTCCACAAAGGATAACGGTTTAACACGGCAGTTCCCTTTGGGAAAAGTTGGGATTACAGCGCCTTCATAGTGCCTTTCGGCAGAACGGCAGCTACGAAGTCACGTTTGATAACCACTTCAGTGGTGTCGTTCAGCGCGATAGCAATGTAGCCGCTTTCAGCCACTTTGGTTACGCGACCAACCAGACCACCGTTGGTCAGCACTTCATCGCCTTTCGCGATGGAGTCCATCAGCTTTTTGTGCTCTTTGGTACGCTTTTGCTGTGGGCGCAGGATCATGAAGTAGAAGATCAGACCGAACACAACCAGCATCAGAATCAGAGACATCGGGCTGCCCTGCGCCGGAGCACCTGTTGCCGCTACCGCATCAGAAATAAAAAAGCTCATTCAAATTCCCTCATTATTAAAATTAATCAACGTTCAAAGGTGGAACGGTTCGACCCTGACGTTGGTAGAAATCGGTCACGAAGCTCTCTAATTTACCCTCTTCGATAGCCTTGCGTAAACCAGCCATTAAGCGCTGATAATAGCGAAGGTTATGAATGGTATTGAGACGCGCACCCAAAATCTCATTGCAACGATCGAGATGATGCAGATACGCGCGAGAATAATTGCGACAGGTATAGCAATCGCACTCGGCATCGAGCGGACTGGTGTCACTCTTATGCTTCGCGTTACGGATTTTCACCACGCCATCGGTAACAAACAGATGACCATTACGCGCGTTACGGGTTGGCATCACGCAGTCGAACATATCAATGCCGCGGCGTACACCTTCAACCAGATCCTCTGGTTTACCCACACCCATCAGGTAACGGGGTTTATCTGCCGGGATTTGCGGGCAGACATGTTCCAGAATGCGATGCATGTCTTCCTTCGGCTCACCCACAGCCAAACCGCCGACAGCGTAGCCATCAAAACCTATCTCTACCAGACCTTTAACGGAGATATCACGTAAATCTTCGTAAACACTGCCCTGAATAATGCCGAACAGCGCATTTTTGTTCTCCAGGGAGTCAAAACGGTCGCGGCTACGCTTCGCCCAACGCAAAGACATCTCCATAGAGCGTTTAGCGTAATCCCAGTCGGCCGGATACGGTGTACATTCGTCGAAGATCATGACGATGTCAGAACCGAGATCGTACTGAATCTCCATCGATTTTTCTGGATCGAGGAAAATAGGATCGCCGTTGATCGGGTTACGGAAGTGTACGCCCTGCTCGGTGATCTTGCGAATATCACCCAGGCTGAAGACCTGGAAACCGCCGGAGTCGGTCAGGATTGGGCCTTTCCACTGCATGAAGTCGTGCAGGTCGCCATGGAGCTTCATGATCTCCTGACCTGGACGCAGCCACAGGTGGAAGGTGTTGCCGAGGATAATCTGTGCGCCAGTGGCTTCCACTTCTTCCGGCGTCATTCCTTTTACGGTGCCGTAGGTGCCCACAGGCATAAACGCGGGGGTTTCCACCACACCGCGATCAAACACCAGGCGACCGCGACGCGCGCGGCCATCGGTGGTATCGAGTTCAAATTTCATTTTTTCTCCGACGTCAGAAAAACAGTCCAACGTTGTAAAACGGTGCCGCGGACTTATTCCCCGACACGCTCATTCAAAGCCTGCGGATTGTACGTGATAAACATCGCGTCCCCGTAGCTAAAAAAGCGATATTTTTGTTCTACCGCAGACTTGTAGGCATTCATCGTATGCTGATAACCCGCAAACGCGGACACCAGCATAATCAGCGTGGATTCAGGCAGATGGAAGTTGGTCACCAGCGCATCAATGACTTTGTACTGATAACCTGGGTAGATGAAGATCTGCGTATCGCCAAAGAACGGTTCGATAAGATCGTTCTTCGCGGCCTGTGCGGCGCTCTCAAGCGAACGCACAGAGGTAGTGCCGACGGCAATCACGCGGCTCCCTCTACCTTTCGCCGCCAGAACAGCATCCACCACGTCCTGCGGTACTTCGGCATACTCGGAGTGCATGATGTGATCTTCGATGCTGTCCACGCGCACCGGCTGGAAGGTACCCGCGCCAACGTGCAGCGTCACGAACGCCATCTCAACGCCTTTTGCACGCAGTTTTTCCAGCAGCGGTTCATCAAAGTGCAGACCCGCGGTCGGCGCGGCGACTGCTCCAGGTTTCTGGCTATAGACAGTCTGGTACAGCTCGCGGTCGGCCTCTTCGTCCGGACGCTCAATGTACGGCGGCAACGGCATGTGGCCGATAGCATTCAGAATGTCGAGCACAGTACGCTCGTCATCGAATTCCACCTCGAACAGCGCGTCGTGGCGCGCGGTCATGGTCGCTTTGATGCTCTCGTCATCACCGAGCAGCAGTTCTGCACCCGGCTTGGGTGCTTTAGAGGCGCGAATATGTGCCAGAATACGTTTATCATCGAGCATACGTTCGACCAGCACTTCAATCTTGCCGCCGCTGGCTTTACGGCCGAACAGGCGCGCTGGGATCACGCGGGTATTGTTAAAGACCAGCAGATCGCCAGGGTTGAGCTTGTCGAGCAAATCGGTGAAAGTACCGTGCGTCAGATCGCCCGTTGGCCCATCCAGTGACAGCAAACGACAGCTACTGCGCTCAGGCATTGGATAGTGAGCAATCAGGGATTCAGGTAGTTCAAAGGAGAAATCGGCGACGCGCATGACGTATACTCGTGACTTAAAAACAGGCGGCATAGTCTAGTGCTCACACCCTTTTGCTGCAACAACTAGCCACCCCCGGACAAATAAAACGCATGAATTTTCTCGCTCACCTGCATCTCGCCCACCTCGCTGACAGCTCCCTTTCCGGTAATTTGCTGGCCGATTTCGTACGCGGTAACCCCGCTGAGAACTATTCCCCTGAGATCGTTGACGGTATTTTTATGCATCGCCGTATCGACGTGCTGACAGATAACTTGCCGGAAGTGACGGAAGCCAAAGCGTGGTTTCGCCCCGAAACGCGCCGGGTAGCGCCGATCACGCTTGATGTGATGTGGGATCATTTCCTGTCGCGCCACTGGGCACAACTCTCGCCGGAGTTGCCATTACCGGATTTTGTGCGCTATGCCCACCAGCAGGTGTCAATCATTTTGCCCGACTCGCCGCCGCGCTTTGTGAATCTGAATAACTACCTGTGGTCAGAACGCTGGCTGGAGCGCTATCGCGAGATGGATTTCATTCAGAATGTGTTAAATGGGATGGCCAGTCGCCGACCGCGCCTGGATGCGCTGCGCGACTCCTGGTATGACCTGAATGAACATTACGATGCGCTGGAGACCCGATTCTGGCAATTCTATCCGCGCATGATGGCGCAGGCGAAAAGCAAACAGCTCTGACAGAATTCGCATTGATAGGTAAAAGCTGGCGGAACGATTGTCACCACCTCTTTGTCTTATCCATGAACACTCTCTATACTGGCTCGCGTTGCGTTCCAAATAACCTTAGTATCTACAGGAGAATCATATGGTTCTGGTAACTCGTCCGGCTCCGGATTTTACAGCTGCAGCAGTTCTGGGCAACGGTGAAATCGTTGAAAACTTCAACTTCAAACAGCACACCAACGGTAAAGCGACCGTTCTGTTCTTCTGGCCAATGGACTTCACTTTCGTTTGCCCGTCTGAGCTGATCGCGTTCGACAAACGTTATGAAGAATTCCAGAAGCGTGGCGTAGAAGTTGTTGGCGTCTCCTTCGACTCTGAATTTGTACACAACGCATGGCGTAACACCCCTGTCGACAAAGGCGGCATCGGTGCGGTGAAATACGCAATGGTTGCGGACATCAAACGCGAAATCCAGCAGGCTTACGGTATCGAACATCCGGACGCTGGCGTTGCACTGCGTGGTTCTTTCCTGATCGACGCAAACGGCATCGTGCGTCACCAGGTTGTGAACGATCTGCCGCTGGGTCGTAACATCGACGAAATGCTGCGTATGGTTGACGCGCTGCAGTTCCACGAAGAGCACGGTGAAGTGTGCCCGGCTCAGTGGGAAAAAGGTAAAGAAGGTATGGCTGCCTCTCCAGACGGCGTAGCGAAATACCTGTCTGAGAACGTATCCAGCCTGTAATCGGCACGGTTTACGAAAAAGGCCCGCTTATGCGGGCCTTCTGTTTTAGAACGCGAAGCACGAACACCCTAACACGCCCCAGAATGCCTGTTCATCGGAAACAGGAATATCCGACTGGCGCGCGATACCGTGCGCATGCCCATGCACGCCACAACTCCCGATGCACTGGTGCATCTGTACCACCGCGCCCACTTTACTGGCGGCTGGCGGTGCGGAGCGATAATGTCCGGGTACCTTCACCACCGGCGACCACTCGGGCACAACCGGAATTGGCGGTGGCGACAGTGGGCTGAAATGTCCGGCGGCATACACCACCTTGCCATCCACCACGGTCAGTACCGATTCAATACCTTTGATCTCCTCTTCCGGCACGCTGAAGTAGTCTTTCGACAGCACCACCAGGTCCGCCAGTTGCCCTTCTACCAGGCGACCTTTTTTACCCTGCTCGCTGGAAAACCACGCACTGCCTGCCGTCCACAACTCAAGAGCTACGTCACGCGGCAGACGGTTATTGTCGTCATACATCGCAAGCCCACCCACGGTACGCCCGGATACCAGCCAGTAGAGCGCCGTCCACGGGTTATAGCTCGCCACGCGGGTCGCGTCCGTACCTAACCCAACCGGCACCTCCAGTTCCAGCATTTTCGCCACTGGTGGCGTGTGCTTCACCGCCTCTTTGCCATAGCGGTCGACAAAGTACTCGCCCTGGAATGCCATGCGGTGCTGGACCGCAATCCCACCGCCCAACGCCTTAACGCGTTCAATATTGCGCTCGGTAATGGTTTCTGCATGGTCGAAGAACCAGTGCAGCCCGTTGAACGGGATATCGCGGTTCACTTTCTCGAACACGTCCAGCATCCGACTGATGGATTCGTCGTAAGTCGCGTGCAAGCGGAACGGCCAGCGGTTTTCCACCAGATGACGCACCACACGCTCCAGTTCGTCTTCCATTCCTTCCGGCAGATCCGGACGCGGCTGAAGGAAATCCTCGAAATCCGCCGCCGAGAAGACCAGCATCTCACCGGCTCCGTTCGCGCGATAGAAATCCGTTCCCTGACCCGGCTTGAGCATATCTGTCCAGCGCTCAAAATCGTCCAGTTCCTGTTTTGGGCGCTGGGTAAAGAGGTTGTAAGCAATGCGCACAGTCATCTGCGCTTTGGCGTGCAGCTCAGCAATTACCTCGTAATCTTCCGGGTAGTTCTGGAAACCGCCCCCTGCATCAATTGCGCTGGTCAATCCCAGGCGGTTCAGCTCGCGCATAAACTGGCGCGTAGAGTTCACCTGGTGCTCAATCGGCAGTTTCGGCCCTTTCGCCAGTGTGGCGTAGAGGATCATTGCATTGGGTTTGGCGATCAGCATCCCGGTCGGGTTACCGTTGTTGTCGCGCACAATCTCGCCGCCCGGCGGGTTCGGGGTCTCTTTGGTATACCCGACAGCTTTCAAGGCTGCACGGTTGAGCAACGCGCGATCGTAGAGATGCAGCACAAATACCGGGGTGTCCGGCGCCGCCTCATTGAGTTCTTCGATGGTCGGCATTCGACGTTCAGCAAACTGAAACTCGCTCCAGCCGCCGACAACACGCACCCACTGTGGTGACGGCGTGCGGTCGGCCTGAACTTTAAGCATGCGCAACGCATCCGCCAGTGAAGGAACACCTTCCCAGCGCAGCTCCAGGTTGTAATTGAGCCCGCCGCGAATAAGGTGCAGGTGAGAATCGTTCAGGCCGGGGATTACCGTGCTTCCCTGTAAATCGACGATCTGCGTTCCCTGCGTCGCATAACTCATGATGCGATCGTGATTACCCGTAGCAAGGATCTTGCCGTTGGCGATCGCTACCGCCTCGGTAAGCGGATTTTCACGATCGAGTGTATGGATCTTACCCTTAGTTAAGATCAGTGTGGCAGTTTGAGACATAACGTACTCCTTTCGGCCGAATCAGGCTTTTTTTAGCCATCCGGCAAACAGACGGGTCACGATGGGCATCCACAGCCAGACCACCAGCGCGACCACACAGGCATCGTTAATCAAATGCAGCAGCAATGAGCCTTTCAGGCCAGGAAGCAGCGCGCCAGTCACTTGTGGTACCAGATTGGTGCTGGGAAAGATCACCAGGAGCGTGATCAGAAACTGTTTCCACTGTTTTGGCTTACGTACGTGTGTCTCCGGTGGCGTAAACCAGAACGCAGGTTCCGTACGCACTTCGGTTTTGTCGCCTTCCGCCAGCAGCGGTTCAATCTCTTTCACCAGCGCATTGCGGGTATCAGACTGAGTCCACTCATAGAGGTGTTCGAGGGTGTCGAAGCGGATGATCACCGTCCACAGGTTTTGTCCTTCGGACGGGCGGATCACGTTCGCGCCCAGATGGCCGGGAAATTCCGCCGCGATGGGCATGATCCTGCCAAGCCACTGTTCGTAGTGCTCAGCCTGTCCTGGAAGTAACGTGTGAGTAATCACCAGCGTCACATGTGATGTTTGCGCCATAAAAGCTCCCTGGTCATTGATGGGCGGGAGAACCCCGCCCTGAAAGGTTTACGCTTTACGTTCTGGCGCGCCATGAACGAGGGTGTAGGCATAATCAACGCCCATGCCATAAGCCCCGCTGTGCTCGCGAACCAGGTCCATTACCGCGTCGTAAGTGCCTTTGCGGGACCAGTCGCGCTGGTACTCAAGCAACACCTGCTGCCAGGTCACCGGTACGGCCCCGGCCTGAACCATACGGTCAATCGCTCGTTCGTGCGCATCAACGGATGTACCGCCGGACGTATCGGTTACCACGTACACTTCGAAGCCTTCGTCGAGCGCCATCAGCGCCGGGAAAGTCAGGCAAACCTCGGTCCACAGGGCTGAGATGATAAGTTTCTTACGGCCCGTTGCTTTAACTGCCGCAACAAACGCATCGTCTTCCCAGGAGTTCATCGAGGTACGTTCAATGGGTTTGACATCCGGATGAACCGCCAGCAATTCTGGCCAGATATAGCCGCTGAAGCTTTTCGTTTCGACCGACGTGTAGATAACAGGAACATCAAAAATTTTGCCGGCTTTCGCCAGTGCTACCGTATTATTCTTCAGCAATTGACGGTCAATATTAGCGACACCAAAGGACATTTGCGGTTGGTGATCGATAAAAATCAGTGCGGAATTGGATGGGTCAATCAGTTCACGAATAGACATAAAAGTACCTTTTAAACAATGGGTTAAAAGTAAACATTCGGTGTGCTATATGAGAAAGGGCCCTGACTGATAAAGCAAATTGAGTATAGCGAGAATTGACTGAGCGAATAGTAAAGATATTTGTCCCCTCTGTTGAATAAAACCGAACAACACAGGGAAATATTCTGCAACCCGTACACCGTACCGGTTGCAGACAGAGATTAATTACCGAACCAGATGGAAGCAGAAATAGCAGGTAATGAGAGTATGCCTTCCTGAAGAGTCCCTTTACCCTCCTTACATTGCCACGCCTTCACGTGCAGCAATGGGGAGTCATCCAGCACCACTTCACAGGCCTCACCCCGGTTAATCGCCACCAGCACGCGCTGCTGGTTATAAACACGGACAAACACCACCACGTTGTCGTGGGCGTACACCACCTGGCATCCGCCATAGCGTAATGCCTGGTGCTGTTTACGTAACTTCGCCAACCGCTGATAAAGGCTGAACAGCACCTTGTCCTGTTTCGCTGGCTGCCACGGGAAGGTTTTGCGGCAGAAGGGATCATTGTTACCGTCCAACCCTACTTCATCACCGTAGTAAATACAGGGTACGCCTGGCCATGTGAAGAGCCAGGTGACCGCCAGCGGCAGACGCGCCACATCCTTGCCAAGCAGGGATTTAAAGCGCGCCGTATCGTGGCTATCCAGCTGATTAAACATTCTCAGTTGCTGCTGATGCGACAGACCGGCGCGGTAGTTATCCATCCACGCCATACAAGTTTCGGCATCAATGTGATTCGGATCGTAGGAGATATCGGTATTCGCGAGGAATCCCCACAGTGGGAAGGTAAAGCCACGATAGTTCATCGCCGCATCTTCCGCATCGGCCTGCAGCCACTGGCGCGCATCGCCAAAATGCTCGCCAAACACAAACGCCTCTGGCTGAGCCGCTTTTGCAGAGCGGGTAATACCCGCGACGTGTAGAATATTGTTCCGCGCCCCGCCCGCTTCGCCCAGCATGTGCACCACATCCAGGCGCCAGCCATCCATATTCCACGGTGCTTTCAGCCAGTGGCGCACAATGCTGTCTTCACCGCCGTAGATTTCATCGATCAGAGAAGGTGACTGGAAATCCAGCTTTGGCAGGCTCGGATAACCCAGCCAGTCCAGCGCTCGTCCCTCCTCATTAAAGCTATACCAGCTTCTCTGCGGTGAATCCGGGTTATGGCATGCTCCGCTCATCGACTGATTATGACGGTCAAACCACGCGTGAGAATCTCCGCTGTGGTTAAACACACCGTCCAGAATCAGGCGCATGCCTTCATTTCTGGTGTTCTGCCGCAGGCGCAATAACGCCTCATCGCCGCCAAACTGCGCGTCAACGTGGCGATAATCTTCGGTATCGTATTTGTGTACGCTCGGAGCTTTAAACACCGGGTTGAGATACAGCGCCGTCACGCCGAGCTTTTTCAGGTACGGCAACTTTTCGCTGATACCGTCGAGATCGCCGCCGTAGAACGTCGAACCGCCCGCCTGCGCGGTCAGTGGTTCATCCCACGCTTTCAGGATAATGTCATGGCCTGCGGCATGGTGGTGATAGATCTTATCCTGGTCAGCAGTGCGTTTTTCACTGCGGGCAAAGCGATCCGGGAAAATCTGATAAAAGACCTGATCGTTAACCCATTGCGGTCCGTTATCCGGGTAATCAACGGCAAACTGCTCAAGACGGGCCGGAGGGAAACGGCTAAACCCCTGCGGGGTAAACCACAGCTGACGGTTGTTCCACAGCAGTTTGAAACTGTAGCGCCGGCGTGGCTGCCCGCTGCGCAAGTCGATATTTGCCCGCCAGGCTGTGATACCCGGCTGCGGCTGGCTACGCTGTTTGTGCATTTTCAGCGCGGTCTCTTCGTTATCAATTTCGGCGCGTAGCGTCACGCGTTCAGGCTGATTTTCCCCCGTCAGCCAGAGCGTAATCACAAGGTTGTCTTTGTTTTGCTTAACAAATGGGGCAACCGGAAGGTGCCAGGCGTTTAACATCACGAATCCCCTTTGATGAAATTGACGTCACCTTGCCACAGGGTGGTTAAGGTTAGCTCATCATGATGCGGTTTATTGGGGGAGGAGGATGGGGGAGGAGGATGGGGGGGAGGAGAAAAAATGCCCGACATCGTCGGGCATTAACATTACTGTGCTTCCGCCAGCTGACGGTCACGGCGGCATTTAAACATCCAGCCAACCAGTAGCAGGACGATCCACGCGAAGCCGACGTATAAGGAAATACGGGTATCCGGGTGGTAGCCAATCAGGGCGATGATAAAGACCAGGAAGAGCAGGCCAACCACGGTCGTTGCCACACCGCCCGGCACTTTGAACTTCAGCGCTTTCACCTCATCCGGAGACAGACGACGGCGGAATGCAATCTGTGACAGCAGGATCATAATCCACACCCACACCGTCGCGAAGGTCGCCAGCGATGCAATCACCAGGAAGACGTTTTCCGGCATGATGTAATTCAGGTAAACCGAGAACAGCAGCGCCACGGTCATCACCACCACGGTGACCCACGGCGTACCGCGGCGTGAAGTTTTGGCAAATACCTTTGGCGCACTGCCCTGCTCCGCCATGCCGTGCAGCATACGCCCCACGCCAAAGACGTCACTGTTGATCGCGGAAAGCGACGCAGTCAGCACGACAAAGTTCAGAATACTGGCAGCAAACGCAATGCCCATATGCTGGAAAGTCAGTACAAACGGGCTACCGTTAGTGCCCACCTGGTTCCACGGGTAGATGGACATGATCACGAACAGCGTACCCACATAGAACACCAGAATGCGCATCGGCACCGAGTTGATGGCGCGCGGAATCGACTTCTCCGGGTCTTTCGCTTCCCCGGCGGTGATACCGATAATCTCAATACCGCCGTAGGCAAACATCACCATCTGGAGCGACATCACCATGCCGAGCCAGCCATTACTGAAGAAGCCGCCGTTGCTCCAGAGGTTATGGATACCGGTGGGCTGACCGCCGTTACCAATCCCCCAGATGATGATCCCAAAACCGGCGACAATCATGATGATAATGGTGGCGACCTTAAAGAAAGAGAACCAGAACTCCAGTTCACCGAAGACTTTCACGCTCATCAGGTTAACTGCGCAGATGATCAGCACCACGCTCAGCACCCAAATCCAGTGCGGTACCGCCGGGAACCAGACCCCCATATAGATACCAAACGCGGTCACATCGGCAATCGCCACAATCAGGATTTCAAAGCAATAGGTCCAGCCGGTAATAAACCCGGCCAGCGGACCTAAGTTTTCCTGCGCGTAACGGGAGAACGAACTGGCTGACGGATTGTGAACCGACATCTCCCCGAGGGCACGCATGATGATATAGGCCGCTACACCGCCGATGATGTAGGCCAACAGAACGCTTGGACCGGCCATTTTAATGGCATCTGCCGAGCCATAAAAAAGACCGGTACCGATAGCGGAGCCCAGCGCCATAAAGCGGATGTGGCGCGTGCTCAGTCCACGTTTAAGTTTGTTAGTGCTTTCCATTAAAATCTTGCCATTCAACACGAAAAAAACAAAAAACCACGGGGCCTTAAGCCCCGTGGTTAAACAGTTTGTTGCCGTTGATTAATGGGCGTTCGATGCGACCTGACGCCCTGCAGCACGATCCCAGATAACCGCCAGAACCAGTGCAACAACGGTAGGCATCAGCCAGGCCAGGCCTTGTTCGGACAGCGGCAGACGCTGTGTCCAGGCTGGCAAAATTTCTGCGAAAGCTGATGCTTTAATCCCGTCAAGGATACCAAAAATCAGGCTGATAAACATGGCTGGCGCAATAATTCGTGAGGAGTTATTCCACCACGGGCGAGTAAAGCTCAGTACCACCAGCACGATACACGGCGGGTAGATAGCCGTCAGCACCGGAATAGAGACCTGAATCAGGTGGCTCAGACCGAGGTTGGACACCGCCATGGAGAAAATGCCGAGAATAAACACCAGAGTGCGGTAAGAGAGCGGCAGATACTGCGCAAAGAACTCAGCACAGGCGCAGGTCAGGCCAACGGCGGTCACCAGACATGCCAGGAAGATGAGCGCTGCCAGCAGCATACTGCCCGCACCGCCGAAGGTGTGCTGAACATAAGCATGCAGAATAGCCGCGCCATTCGCGTTTTGATCAACCAGCATGGCGCTATCGGAACCCAGACGGAACAGCGCCAGATAGAGCAGCGTCAGGCCCACGCCGGCCATCAGGCCAGCCCAGATGGTGTAGCGGGTCAGCAGACGTGCTTCGGTCACACCACGGGAACGCGCGGCGTTAACGATGACGATACCAAACACCATTGCGCCCAGCGTATCCATCGTCAGGTAGCCGTTCACAAAGCCGTTGGAGAATGCGGCATTTTTGTAGGCATCCATGGCGTCACTAATCGGACCTGCCGGCCAGACAATCGCCGCAACCGCCAGCACAATCAGCGCCACAATTTTCAGCGGAGCCAGGAAGTTACCTACGGTATCCAGCAGCTTGCCCGGATAGAGAGAAACCAGAATCACAATCGCGAAGTAGATCAGGCTGTAGATAAACAGCGGCATCGCGCCGTCACCGGTCAGAGGAGCAATGCCCACTTCGAAGGAAACGGTCGCCGTGCGCGGGGTCGCAAACAGTGGGCCCACTGCCAGATAGCAGACAGTTGCCAGCAGAACACCCGCCACTTTGCCGATCGGGGTGCTGAGGCTATCAACACCGCCACCCACTTTCGCCAGGGCGATAACGGTCAGTACCGGTAAACCCACAGCAGTAATCAGGAAACCAAATGCGGCAGTCCAGACGTGTTCACCCGCCTGTAAACCAACCATTGGAGGGAAAATGATGTTGCCTGCGCCAACGAACAGCGCAAATGTCATAAAGCCCAGCGCGATGATGTCACGCGATTTTAAGTGATGGGTCATAAAACCTTACTGCCTGTGGATGTGGTGTTGAAAACATTGAGCTTTTCGATTTCCCTGGTGGGAAGATACAGCCGAAAAATTGCTCAATTTCAGCGGGAAATGCTCCCGTCCTGGCGTGGAGAAGAATAGTTTTTCGATTTACCACGCAAATACAGTCGGTCTGACAGTATCTGGGGCGCAATTTAAACGCTTATAACGTTTAAAGGCAAGGTGGGATCGCAAAACCAGAACAATATGCCACAATGAAAAAAAATACCAGCACAATACGCTAATTATCAGAAAAACCCATGGCTAATCATGCGAACAAAAAACAGTCAGCCGTATAAAATTCATTCGCGTTTCGTTTGACTGCAAAGCAAACGGGCCAGCAAACGCTGACCCGTGGAAAGGTAAAATGACACACCCGTTATCAGGCGATCTTTTTGGCAATTAATCGTTCCGGGATCACGAAACTAAAGCGGGTTCCCTTACCCAGAATACTCTGAATATCGAGGCGGCTTTCATGGTGATTGACGGCATGTTTTACAATCGCCAGCCCCAGACCGCTTCCCCCTGTCTGTCGCGATCGCGCCTTATCCACGCGATAGAAGCGTTCGGTCAGACGCGGGATGTGCTCCGGAGCAATCCCCGGACCATTATCCTCGACGCTAAATTCAGCGCCCGTAGGGGTATGCTGCCATCGCACCACGATCTCCGTCCCTTCCGGCGTATGATTCACCGCGTTATACACCAGGTTGGAAATGGCGCTGCGCAACTCATCTTCACTGCCCAAAACCTTCAGCGTATTGTCGACCTCAAAAGTCAGGTGGTGCTTCTTATGGCTTAACGTCTGTGCTTCACGTTCCACCACCCGCAGCATCATGGGGACATCAATGGTGTCATTCAGCGCAAGCGTTGGCGCCGCTTCAATCTTTGAGAGCGTCAACAGCTGTTTCACCAGACCTTCCATACGGTGCGTTTGCTCGCGCATGGTGTGCAGCGCTTTTTCACGTGGCGCACCTTCAAGCGTTTGCTCCTGCATCATCTCCAGGTAACCCTGCAGTACGGTCAACGGGGTGCGTAATTCGTGGCTCACGTTCGCGAAGAAGTTGCGTCGCGCGCCTTCCAGCTGGTGCATCTGGGTGACATCGCGTGCCACCATCAGCCACTGCCGATCGCTGTAGGGCATCACGCGGATTTCCAGATGGCGACCATTATTGAGTTTCAGATTATGCGGACCGGTAAAATCACGCTTTTTTAGATACTGCGCAAACTCAGGATAACGCAGAAGGTTGAGGATATTCTGGCCATTATCATCCGGCCAGCGCAACCCCAGCAACTGTTGCGCAAGACCATTACACCAGAAGATTGTCCCTTCTTCGGTCGTCAGAATGACCGCATCCGGCAGCGACTCCGCCCCGCTGCGAAAACGCTTGATCAGGCTTCCCAGTTCGCGGCGGCGCTTTTTATTACGCATCTGCATCTGATGCAAACCGTAAAGCAGCGGTTCCCAACTGCCGCTTCCCGGTGGAGGCGTCATACTTCGGTCAACCCATAGCCACCAGGAGAGGCGCAACAGGTTCCAGAAATGCCAGATCAGCAGCCCGGTGACCGAGGCCAGCAGAAACCACGGCAGATGTCCAAGAAAGGCCCCCAGAATGAAGGCCGGAATACAACATAAGATCAGTTCAAAGACGAGCCTTTTCCATGACAGACGTTCCAGCACGCGTCACACTCCTGTCATTGTTCAGAAACGGGTAGAAAAACGATAACCCGTGCCGCGGACCGTCTGCACCATGCGATCGTGGCCGCTCAGTTCCAGCGCTTTTCGCAGGCGGCGGATATGGACGTCAACCGTCCGGTCTTCGACATACACGTTAGTTCCCCAGACGTTATTCAGCAACTGTTCGCGGCTGTAAACGCGTTCCGGGTGAGTCATAAAGAAGTGCAGAAGTTTAAATTCGGTAGGCCCCATGTCGAGTGGGTTTTCGCCCGTCATGACGCGGTGTGAGGTCGGGTCAAGGCTCAGCCCCTGCATCTCAATCACCTCTTCCACTGCCATCGGTGAAATGCGGCGCATTACGGCTTTGATGCGAGCAACCAGCTCTTTCGGGGAAAACGGCTTAGTAATGTAATCATCGGCACCCGTTTCAAGCCCACGTACGCGATCTTCTTCTTCACCACGCGCCGTCAGCATGACAACGGGGATATCGCGAGTCATCGCTTCACGTTTAATGTGTTTGATAAACTGCAGTCCAGAGCCGCCGGGCAACATCCAGTCGAGCAGAATCAGATCGGGCCAGGGCTCATTCAACTGGTTCACCGCGCTGTCATAATCTTCCGCTTCAACCGGCTGGAAGCCATTTTGTTCGAGCACGAAGCACACCATTTCACGAATTGGAGCTTCATCTTCTACGACCAGAATACGTCTCGCCATACTTTGCCCTGTCTTATCTTATTTAAGTTACAAGTTTGTAATGCGGCGTCATTATGCGTCAGATTTATGACAGATTTATGAAAAACCTTACCACTATAAATGGCAAACTGTTGTTTTATTACAGCGGTTATTTTCCGCCCCTGAATGTTTATAATCGCCAACATCTTTTTTCGCCACGGATCTCCTATGCGCATACTTCACACTTCGGACTGGCATCTGGGTCAAAACTTTTACAGCAAAAGCAGGGCAGCTGAGCATGAAGCGTTCCTGAACTGGCTGCTGGATACGGCTCGATCGCGCGAAGTGGATGCGATTATTGTCGCGGGTGACATTTTCGACACCGGCTCGCCGCCAAGCTATGCGCGTGAGCTGTACAACCGCTTCGTGGTAAATCTGCAGCAAACAGGCTGCCATCTGGTGATTGTCGCCGGTAATCACGACTCCGTCGCCACGCTGAATGAATCCCGCGACATCCTGGCCTTCCTGAACACTACCGTGGTGGCCAGTGCCGGGCATGCGCCGCAGATCCTGAAAAAACGTGACGGTACACCGGGGGCGGTGCTGTGCCCGGTTCCCTTCCTGCGCCCACGCGATATCGTGCAGAGCCAGGCCGGGATGTCCGGCGGAGAAAAACAGCAGCATCTGTTGCAGAGCATCACTGACTATTATCACCAACAATATACCGATGCCTGTACCTTGCGCGGCGAACAGCTTATTCCGGTGATTGCAACCGGGCATCTCACCACCGTCGGAGCCAGTAAAAGTGACGCCGTACGTGACATCTATATTGGTACGCTGGATGCGTTCCCGGCGCAAAATTTCCCGCCTGCCGACTACATTGCGCTAGGGCATATCCACCGCGCGCAGATCATCGGTGGCTGCGAACACATTCGCTATTGTGGCTCGCCCATTTCGCTGAGTTTTGATGAGACAGGTAAAGCCAAATCTGTGCATCTGGTGAGTTTTAACGGAGGTAAACTCAGCGCCGTCGAAACGCTGGAAGTCCCTGTTACCCAGCCGCTGGCGGTGCTGAAGGGTGACCTTGATGCCATCACCTCCCAGCTTGAACAGTGGCGTGGCATTGCGTTTACCCCCCCCGTCTGGCTGGATATCGAAATCACGACAGACGACTATCTGCATGATATGCATCGAAAAATTCAGGCGCTGACGGAAGATCTTCCTGTCGAGGTTTTACTGGTACGCCGTAGTCGCGAGCAGCGCGAAAAAATCCTGCTGAGTGCTCAGCGCGAAACGCTGAGTGAACTTAAAGTCGAAGAGGTTTTTGAACGCCGACTGGCCCAGGAAGAGATGGACGATGCAAAACGCGCCCGGCTGAACGAGCTGTTCGCCCATACGCTCCACGCGCTGAATAACGAGGAAGAGAACGCATGAAAATCCTGAGCCTGCGTCTGAAAAACCTCAACTCACTCAAGGGCGAGTGGAAAATTGACTTTACCGCTGAGCCCTTTGCCAGCAACGGGCTGTTTGCCATTACCGGTGCGACCGGTGCAGGCAAGACCACCCTGCTCGACGCCATCTGTCTGGCGCTCTATCACGAAACGCCGCGTCTGCAAAAAGTGTCTCAGGCGCAAAACGATCTGATGACGCGTGATACCGCCGAGTGTCTGGCCGAGGTTGAGTTTGAAGTAAAAGGTACCGCCTACCGCGCCTTCTGGAGCCAGAACCGGGCGCGTAATCAGCCAGACGGGAACCTGCAGGCACCGCGTGTGGAACTGGCTCGCTGCGAAGATGGCAAGATTCTCGCCGACAAAGTGACAGATAAACTGGAGCAAACCGCCGCGCTCACCGGGCTGGACTATGGCCGATTTACCCGTTCAATGCTGCTTTCTCAGGGGCAGTTTGCCGCTTTCCTCAATGCCAAACCGAGCGATCGCGCAGAGCTGCTGGAAGAACTGACCGGAACCGAGATCTATGGCCAGATTTCCGCCAGGATATTTGAGAAACACAAAGCCGCCCGAAACGTACTTGAAATGCGCGAGGCACAGGCAGCGGGTGTGGTGCTGTTGAGCGAAGAGCAACAGCAGCAGTTACAGCAAAGTTTGCAGGCACTTACTGACGAAGAGAAAACACTGCTGGCACAGCAACAGCGCCAGCAGAAAGATTATCAGTGGCTTACGCGCCATGATGAGCTTCTTCGCGAGCAACAGCGCGTAAGCGTGTTACAACAGCAGGCACAGCAGGCGCTGACCGACGCCGCGCCTGACCTGGCAAAGCTCCAGCTTGCTCAACCCGCCGCTCAGCTTCGACCGCTTTGGGAGCACCAGCAAGAGCAAGCCTCGCGTCTGGCTCAAACCCAGCAGCGAATTATCGAAGTAAATACTCGCTTACAAGATAAAACCGCGCTGCGCTCGCGTATCCGTAATACCGCCATTCGTACCCATGAGCAGCTTCAGACCGAATTAACGGTTCTGACGCAGTGGCAGGCAGAACATGATCGATTCCGCTTATGGGGACAGGAAATGGCAGGCTGGCGAGCGCACTTCGCTCAGCTTGGCCGTGATAAAAATCAGCTTACTGCCCTGACCGTCCGCCTCACTGAATTACGCCATAAACGGGCCGCCCTGCCGGAAACAACCCTGACGCTGACGGCGGATGAGGTTGCAGTAGCGATGGAACAACAGGCGCAGTCACGAACGATGCGTCAACGTCTGACCTCGCTCCATGCCCGCTATCAGCCGCTACAAAAACGCCTGCACCAGAACGGTGAAAGCGTGCAGAAGGCCCTGGCTGAGCAGGTAAAACTCAATGAAACACTGACGCTACGTCGCCAGCAATACAAAGAGAAAAACCAGCACTACCTGGACCTGAAGTCCCTGTGTGAACGCGAAGCGACGATTAAAGATCTGGAAAGCTATCGTTCTCAGCTTGAGGCAGGTAAACCCTGTCCACTGTGCGGCTCCAGCGAACATCCCGCCGTGGAGAAATATCAAGCACTTGAACTGACTGATAATCAGCGCCGCCGTGATGCCCTGGAAAAAGAGGTCGCCTCGCTAAAAGAGGAAGGGCTGCTGGTTCTGGGCCAGGTTAATGCCCTGACTCAACAGATCCAGCGCGAGACAGGCGAAGCGCAGACACTCTCTCAGGAAGAGCAAGCGCTCACTAAAGAGTGGCAGGAGGTTTGCGCGGCATTAAATATTTCGCTGAATATTCAGGAAGATATTGCCATCTGGATGAGCGAACAGGAGCACTATGAACGCCAGCTTTATCAGCTCAGCCAGCGTCTGACGCTGCAAAACCAGCTCAACGAAATGGAAGAGCAGGAACGCCAGTACCAGCAGCAACTGGCGACAACGCGTCAGGGGCTGGAAAGCGCCCTGGCCGCACTTTCACTCAGCGTACCTGAAGAAGGTACAGAGGCCGCCTGGCTGAACACCCGTGAAACGGAGTTCGCACAGTGGCAGGAAAAACAGACACAGCAGGGTGCGATTCAGGAACGTATAAACGCCCTGAAGCCACTGCTTGACGCACTTCCGGTCACCAACAGTGAAGAGACCGAACCCGCCATTCCTGACAACTGGCGCGCAATCCACGACGAATGCGTGTCTCTGCAGAGCCAACTGGCGGCACACCGGCAGCAGGAAACGCTGGAGCGTGAGCGCCTGCAGCAATCGCAGGTGCAATTCACCCAGGCCCTGTCAGCCAGCTGTTTTGCCGATCAAGATGCGTTCCTTGCCGCTCTGCTGGATGAGAACATGCTCCAACACCTCAATCATCTGAAGCAATCGCTGGAAAACCAGATACAGCAGGCAGCCGCCTTGTCCGGACAGGCAAACCAACAGTTGCAGGCGCACCAGGCACAGCGGCCAGAAGGGCTCGACGCCGATGCACCAGGCCTGCAGATCCAGCTCCAGCAACTGACGCAGCAGCTTCGTGAGAACACCACGCGGCAGGGAGAGATCCGCCAGCAGCTTAAGCAGGATAGCGATAACCGCCTGCACCAACTGGCTTTAATGCAGCAAATTGAAGAGGCCAGCCGTCTGGCAGACGACTGGGGGTACCTGAATGCGCTTATCGGCTCCAGTACCGGCGACAAGTTCCGCAAGTTCGCCCAGGGGCTGACGCTGGATAATCTTGTCTGGCTTGCTAACCAGCAACTTAACCGCCTGCACGGGCGTTATCTGCTCCAGCGCAAAGCCAGCGATGCTCTGGAGCTGGAAGTGGTCGATACCTGGCAGGCGGATGCCGTGCGCGACACCCGTACGCTCTCTGGTGGCGAAAGTTTCCTGGTCAGCCTGGCGCTGGCGCTGGCACTTTCCGATCTGGTGAGTCACAAAACGCGGATCGACTCGCTGTTCCTGGATGAAGGGTTCGGCACGCTCGACAGCGAAACGCTGGATACCGCGCTGGATGCCCTCGACGCGCTGAACGCCACCGGGAAAACGATCGGTGTGATCAGCCACGTCGAGGCGATGAAAGAGCGTATTCCGGTGCAGATTAAAGTAAAAAAGATCAACGGGCTGGGATACAGCAGGCTGGATAAAGAGTATGCGGTGGAGTGAATGGGGGGCGGTGCAGTCTGGTGCCCTCACCCTGGCCCTCTCCCTGTGGGAGAGGGAATAAACACTCTTTGCTTTTATTCCGGCCACAACCATGCCGCACCGCGCACGCCGCTGGAATCACCGTGCAGCGCTTTGCGGATCGGGGTCTCACACTCGCCGCCAAACACCCACTGTTTCACCAGATTCGGGACCGTGCTGTACAGGCGGTCGACGTTGCTCATGCCGCCGCCGAGCACAATCACGTCCGGGTCGAGAATATTCACCACGTGCGCCAGCGATTTCGCCAGGCGCATTTCGTAGCGGCGGAGCGCCAGTTCAGCTACCGAATCCTGTTCTTCGACCAGACGCATGATCTCGCTCCCTTTGAGCGGCTGACCACTCAGACGGTGGTAATCGGTCGCAAAACCGGTACCGGAGATAAACGTCTCAATACAACCTTGCTTGCCGCAATAGCACGGTACTTCAGCGCGGTATTTAAGCTCATCTTCATCCATCCACGGCAGTGGGTTGTGTCCCCACTCGCCCGCCGTACCGTTACCCCCGATATGGGCACGCCCGACTAAGGCCACGCCTGCTCCGCAGCCGGTACCGATGATGACGGCAAAAACGGTATGGGCACCGGCAGCCGCGCCGTCAATCGCTTCTGAAACCGCCAGACAGTTGGCGTCGTTGGCCAGACGCACTTCGCGCTTCAGACGCGCGCTCAAATCTTTATCAAAAGGCTGACCGTTTAGCCACGTCGAGTTGGCATTTTTAACCACCCCGGTATAAGGCGAGATCGACCCAGGGATCCCCATTCCGACGGAGCCGGTTTGTCCTGTCGCCTGCTCTGCCATTTCAACCAGTCTCGCGATCGTCTCGATAGTCTGGTGATAATCATCGCGCGGCGTAGGCAGACGGTGGCGGAACAGCTGTTCCCCCTGCTCGCTCAGTGCGATGACTTCTGTTTTGGTGCCGCCCAAATCAATCCCAATACGCACAAGACTCTCCTCATTATTTTGATTATCAACAGAGTAGAAGCACGCTTCCCGATTAGCAATGCAAGCGATGCGACAATTCGTTATCATGCCCGCTGATTTAACGACAAGGCCGTGGAAATTATCATGCTGTGGTTCAAAAATTTGATGGTTTACCGTCTCAGCCGCGACGTTTCGCTGCGTGCAGAAGAGATGGAAAAACAGTTAGCCGCTTACACCTTTTCCCCTTGCGGTAGCCAGGATATGGCAAAAACCGGTTGGGTTCCGCCAATGGGTTCACAAAGCGATGCACTGACCCACGCCAGCAGCACGGGTCAAATCATCGTCTGCGCCCGTAAAGAAGAGAAAATTCTGCCAACACCGGTGGTTAAACAGGCGCTCGAAGCGAAGATCTTCAAGCTGGAAGCCGAGCAGGGTCGCAAGCTGAAGAAAACCGAAAAAGATTCGCTGAAAGACGAAGTTCTGCACTCTCTGCTGCCGCGCGCCTTTAGCCGCTTCAGCCAGACCATGATGTGGATCGATACCGTTAACGGGCTGATTATGGTGGACTGCGCCAGCGCCAAAAAAGCAGAAGATACGCTGGCTCTGCTGCGCAAAAGCATCGGCTCTCTGCCGGTCGTACCGTTGGCGCTGGAAACGCCAATCGAGCTGACCCTGACCGAGTGGGTACGCAGCGGTGCTGCCGCGCAAGGTTTCCAGATCCTCGATGAGGCCGAGCTGAAAGCCCTGCTGGAAGATGGCGGCGTGATCCGCGCGAAGAAACAGGATCTGGTGAGCGACGAGATTGCCGTACACATCGAAGCGGGCAAAGTGGTGACCAAACTGGCGCTCGACTGGCAGCAGCGGATTCAGTTTATGATGTGCGATGACGGTTCCGTGAAACGTCTGAAGTTCTGCGATGAACTGCGCGATCAGAATGAAGACATCGACCGGGAAGATTACGCCCAGCGCTTTGACGCGGACTTCATCCTGATGACCGGGGAACTGGCCGCGTTGATTCAGAATCTGGTGGAAGGTCTCGGCGGCGAAGCGCAAAGATAACAGGCAAAGCGTAGGCCGGGTAAGCGTTAGCGCCACCCGGCTTATTTTTTATTTCAGATAGCGGCACAGATAAGAGGTCGGTTCAGCAACCTGCAGATGGAACTCGCTGTGGCCAGGAACGTTGAAAACCTGTCCGGCTGCGTAAACTTTCCATTCCGTTTCACCCGGCAGTAGGACGTTGAGCGCACCGCTAACGACCGTCATCTCTTCCGCTTCGGCCGTACCAAAAGTGTATTCCCCTTCGGCCATGACACCGACACTGGCGCGGCCAGTGCTGCTGCTGGTAAAACCAATGGATTTCACTTTACCGGAAAAGTATTCGTTACTTTGAAGCATGAACTGGCCCTTATATTTTTAGATAAAAATTCACTATAGGGGCCATGCTCATCACCTGTCACGCAAAATCATTACGTCAGAAGCTCTGAAGCCAGGCGAGCCATCAGAACATTGGATAACAGCACCGGCACATCCAGCGCCTTCTGCAGTAAATCGCGATGATGCTGGTGGAAGCCAAGACAGTCCAGGATCAACACATCCGCCCCTCTCTCCAGCAACTCACGTCCGGCCTCAATCAGTGCGGCATCGCTATCCCAGAAAGGATTTGCCAGCGCATATAAGGGCACTTTTTCAAGCACGTGCCACTTTGCCTCCTGGTTGTCCATCAACTCTTCAATCGGGACGATGACCCCCACCTGATGACCATCAACAATTGAGGCCACCAGCGGCGGGATGATGCGCATCGGCTCCAGCAGAATCGCATTACGCGCCGTGAGACCTTTAATGGGTGCGGTACTCATCAGCAAAATAACGTCATAACCTTGATTATCGAGCACTTCTATCACCCCTTGCAGCGAGCGCTCGATTTTCTGACGCGAAACATGCGCCAGTTTACCGTCACTTAATAACGTCGCCAGGGGATCCTCCCCCGCCTCGACAGCGTAGTCCTCCATGACCTCTTCCCGACTCATCTTCCCCAGCAGGCTAAGATGCGTTATCTGTTGTTCAGAGACATGCTCGGTTAAGAGCGGTAACACTTCGCTTACAGGGACCACACCAATGGTGAGGATCGCCAACGTCGCCTTCATCTTTATCGCCTTCCATTACTACAACATCGTGCACACAGGTACAGGCTCACTACGCTGCACAGTTCATTTTTTCAACAAAACAGCACCAAGCGTAGCAGGTGATCTTCACATCGAAATGTAAAGATCGACCGTCAATATCGGAGTTACTTGTAATAACTAAATATTAACTCCTGCTTAACTTTCTCGATGAGTAAAAAGTGTGATTCAGGCACGATCCTGGAGCGTTTAGGAAAACGGTCAGGTTATATCAGGATCTTCGTAGCGCCGTTTCGCATCCAGCGCTTCCTGTTCAGTCTCGTGTTCACTGATCAGCGAGTCTGGTTTAGGGTGATCGGCACGCAGTTGATACCAGGTAACAGTATGACCCGTATGGCCTTTTTCAACGGTAATAATGCGCGCTTCACGCGGATAGGGAGGTCTGGTCGGCATAGCTCATCCTTTTTTATATGTCTGAGCTATAAGTATAGACGCCGGTTAGCTGGCACAAGCCAAACGTAGAGCAGTAATAATCTGGGTAACCACATCTTCAGGAGCCGCAGAAGCATCCACCACGTGGTGTGCTGCTTCACGGTATAGCGCATCACGTTCAGCCAGCACTTCTCTCACCTCTTCGCTAAGCGGTCTGGAGGTCAGTGCAGGACGTTGCCCCTCTTCCGGAAAGGCTTCCAGACGCCCTACCAGAGCCGAAACAGGTGCACTGAGATAGATCACAATCCCTTTTTCGCGCATAAAGTGGCGATTACATTCAGCCAGAACAATGCCCCCTCCTGTCGCGATAACCGCAGAAGGTGTGGTTACCGCTTTCAGCGCTGCCGTTTCACGTGCGCGGAAGCTGTCCCATCCTTCCTGTTCGACAATGTCCGCGATCGTTCTTCCGGCCTCTGTTTGCAACCAGTGGTCAGTATCCACAAACTGACGATCGCACGCGCGTGCCAGTTCCAGGCCAACGGTGGTTTTCCCACAGCCGCGGGGGCCAACTAAAAAGATGGGTTGGGTCATAACCAGGTGTTCCCCTTGATGCCGGATGGCCGAAGAGTGTAAAGAAATAATTGCAGAAGATGTTTCGATTACTTTACTGCAAAGCGGTACGGGATGACAACCCTGAGGAGGCCATACTGTACCACAAATTGACAATGGTTATCATTACGCGGTGCGACGCTTCACTTCCAGCAACCATTTATCCAGCTCTGCGGCAAACTGCTGACGATCGCGCTGGGATAAGCTGTCTGGCCCACCCGTCTGCACACCGCTGGCGCGGAGCGTATCCATAAAATCACGCATAGTGAGTTTTTCCCGAATGGTCGCAGGTGAATAACGCTCACCCCGAGGGTTAAGCGCTGCAGCCCCTTTCTCCAGCACTTCGGCAGCCAGAGGGATATCCGCAGTGATCACCAGATCTTCCGCGCTACACAGACGGACAATTTCGTTATCCGCCACGTCAAACCCGGCCGGAACCCGCAACGCGCGAATGAATCTGGAAGGAGGGACGCGAATATTCTGGTTCGCCACCAGCGTTAGCGGCATCTGAACACGCTCGGCGGCACGGAACAAAATTTCTTTAATCACATTCGGACACGCGTCCGCATCAACCCAAATCGCCATATTGTCTCCCCTTAATGACTCTGCCGACTATTGTCGCCTGCATTTCGTTGTTAAGCTATCAATCAGAGAAAACAACGCATAATGACGGAGAGTCGTGATGGATAAGAAAATCGGGTTTATCGGCTGCGGTAACATGGGCAAAGCCATCCTGGGCGGCCTGATCGCCAGCGGGCAGGTTCTGCCGGGTCAGATTTGGGTTTATACCCCGTCACCTGATAAAGTCGCCGCGTTGCGCGATCAATACGGGATCAACGCCGCCGAAAGCGCTCAGGAAGTCGCCCAGGTCGCCGATATCGTCTTTGGCGCCGTCAAGCCGAACATCATGATCAAAGTGCTGAGCGACATCACCTCCAGCCTGAATAAAGAGACGCTGGTCGTCTCCATTGCTGCGGGCGTCACGCTGGATCAACTGGCGCGCGCGCTGGGTCATGACCGTAAAATCGTCCGGGCGATGCCTAATACCCCCTCACTGGTTAACGCTGGCATGACTTCCGTCACGCCAAACGCACTGGTGACCACGGAAGACGTGGCTGATGTCCTGAACATTTTCCGCTGCTTCGGTGAAGCGGAAGTGATTGCCGAATCCATGATCCATCCGGTTGTCGGCGTGAGCGGTTCAGCCCCTGCGTATGTCTTCATGTTCTTAGAAGCGATGGCCGACGCCGCAGTACTGGGCGGTATGCCGCGTGCGCAGGCGTATAAATTCGCAGCACAGGCAGTTATGGGTTCTGCCAAAATGGTGCTGGAAACCGGTAAACATCCTGGTGAGCTGAAAGATATGGTTTGCTCCCCTGGTGGTACCACCATCGAAGCGGTGCGGGTACTGGAAGAACGCGGATTCCGTGCTGCCGTCATCGAAGCGATGGCAAAATGCATGGAAAAATCAGAGAAACTGAGTAAATCCTGATCGTCTCAGCCGGGTGTCAGGCAGCCACTTCTGTGCGGCCACGCCCGGCATTTTTTGCCTTGTACAGCGCCACATCAGCCGCCTTGAGCCACTCCCGGTAGTGCCCAAACTGCGGCCCCCAGGTGGCGATACCTACGCTTATGCGCAGGGTTTCTTCAGGTGCGCAAGGTAACGACAGTTTTTCCAGCCGTTCATGAACCCGGGACATAACGGCGATTGCGCTGTCAGCGGCTGTCCGCGACATAATCACCGCAAATTCATCTCCACCAAAACGGCCTATTGCATCGCCTGAACGTACCGAAATCTGCAACTGACGCGTAATCGCAATGATCGCCTCATCACCCACATCATGCCCCCAGGTGTCGTTGATGTTTTTAAAGTGGTCGATATCAATCAGCAATATTGTTGCCGTACCATTATGACGTCGGCACTGCTCAAATTCGTTTCGCAACAGCATTTCCCAGTGTCGACGATTAAAGACTCCTGTCATTCCATCGCGTGTACTCATCATTTCCAGCCGCCGCTTATGTTCAGCCAGCCTGACGGCAGTGCGATGGCTTAGCCAGGCAAACAGCATGGGATAAAGCACAAACACAGGAAGCGTTAAGCCCCACTCCACCGGATCAGGATTAAAGACCACCACTCTCCCGACCGGGGGCAGCGTCAACAGTGCGGAAAGCAGGGTCAATATGATCCCCGGAATGAAGAGTCGACAGCCGCCGGAGCCCATCATATTCATGCCCACCATCATCACCAGCGCGGTTGTGGGTAACGCATTTATCCCCATCACGCCAATCCAGAGCCCGGCGATAATGGCATCCATTTTGAGATTGAAAATTTCCTGCTGATGAGGTGATGAAGCACGACAAGATAACTGCCAGGCGAGATGAGGCCAGATGAACGCCCATCCCACCAGTAAAAGCCACCAGCCACCGGGTAAAAAATGGGTGACCAGTATCCCCGCGACAGGGAAAAACATCGCCGCGAGCCCAACAACGCGCGCCAGCCGAACTCGCCGGGCAAACTGAATGCCAGCACGGTGAGGGGCATCCAGAGAAAGGGTTAAATCCCACTCTTCGCGAATGCATTTTTTGTTGTAATAAGATTCATCATTCATCATTTTTGGGAATATTCTGAAACATTTTCCCAAATTATAGAGAGGGGGGGTGCGAGGAAAGTATGAAATTTCGGGTGAGTCGCCAGAGCCACTCACCCGTTAGAACTACGCTTTTTTCTTCAGGCAGGTGCTCATAAATTTACTGCGATCGTCACCTTTCAGAGACTGCTCAGTGGCCTTCGCATTACAGTCGCGCATTTTCTGCTGCTGTGGCGTCAGGCTTTTTTCAGCAGGTTTAGACGCGCCATTTTTAAGGCAATCGCTCATATAGGTCTTACGGGCATCCCCCTTCAGACTCTGGGACGTGGCCTGTTGGTTACAGGTGGTCATGCGTTGTTGTTGAGGCGTTAATGTTTTCTCTTCCGCGTTCGCCGATGAAATCAGGAACAGGCCAGAGAGCAGAGTAACCAGTAATGTTGTTTTCATTGCACCATCCTTTTGTAAACATTCCCTGTAAGTCTGGTCCGTGACAGGAAAAAAGTCACCCGGCAGAGACAAATTCCGCCGGGCTTTTATCATTTAAGGCCTAGTGCCGCTTTCATGGTGTAGAACAGATCGGTTTGATCGGTCAGTCCTACCACATTTGCCGCATGCGGTCCGTAGGCGGCAATACGCAGCTGAGTGCCCGTGTGCTCCATGGACTCTTCTTCAGAGTTGCCATAGCTCAGCACCATTACAGCACCATCTTTCGTGTTCAGCGCCTGCGTCAGGCCTGGCGCTTTGGTATCTGCCGGGATGATCTGGCTGGCGTGCGCATGGTCCGCGGTGACCACCACAAGAGTGTTTCCGTCTTTCTTCGCGAATTCGAGTGCCTTCTGCACCGCTTCGTCCAGGTCGACGGTTTCGCCAATCTGGCCACACGGATTCGCCGCATGATCTTGCTTGTCGATCGACGCGCCTTCCACCTGCAGGAAGAACCCTTTTTCGCTCTTGCTCAGCAGAGAGATCGCTTTATCGGTCATTGCCGCCAGCGTAGGCACGCTGTCAGTGCGTTTCGGGTTAGGAGTACAGGTCACGGCAGGCTTATCAATATTGCCGTGATAAGAGGCTTTTGGACCTTCCCAGCGCACAGGCATATTGCCATCAGAGAACAGTCCCAGCAGCGGTTTGTCTTGATTCGCCTCAGTGATTGCTGCCAGAGCGCTTGCATCGCTCACCAGTTGATAGCCACGAGCCTGTGCCTGCTCACGCAGCGTTTTACCCTGCCATTCGCCCGCCGTCGCAGTTTCTGCAAAGGTTTTCGCCCCACCGCCCAGCGTGACGTCAGCGCGTGCATTTAGCAGTTGTTCAGTAATCGAGCCTTTGCCCCCTTTTTCCAGGGCGTTGGTTGGACATTTTTCACTGGTCACCGACGGGCCGTAGCACTTACGTGAAGTCACATGCGATACCAGCGCCGCCGGCGTCGCGTCCTGAAGTTCAGCGGTAGAAACGTTACCGGTGGCCAGCCCCGCGGCTTTTGCCATTTCCAGAATGGTTTGATGATCTTTTTCGTGAATATCGACACCCAGCGCGCCATTATAGGTTTTTACCCCCGTAGACCACGCCGTAGCAGAGACAGCCGAATCCGTTACGTAATCCGGTTTACCGGTTTTTTTATCCAGTGAGTAATGGGTATATTGTCCGGTCAGCGGCAATGCGTCGATACCTTTAAAAAATCCGCCTGCCCCCTCGGCATAATTTCGCGCCGCTGTTATTTCGGAATCACCCATTCCATCGCCAATAAGCAGAATGATATTTTTCGCCGGTTTCTCATTCAGCGAAGCGCGAATAGCGGCTGTTTGATCTTCAGATAAACGGCGTGCGCCGCCTGGCTGAGTGATATCCCCTTTTGCTGCGCGATTATCCAGCACGTGAGTATTGGACGTATCAGCATAAATAGCAGGGGTAATAAACAGGGGAAGTAATGCGATGAAAAGTGCGCTCTGTTTCAATTTATTTTCTCCATGTACAAATACATAAAAATAAAAACAGAGCGACTATAGGCATCCTGCATGACAATTCTATGACACGTCGTTATGTCCGGCGACGGTTTAGCTGCGAGGATGCCTCAAGAGCTTCTTTACGTATTGCTGGAGCAACTCTGCATCCTCAACCGGAACCTGAGTATCGGGTTTTGCCTTATCCAGCGCACCTTCGACGCTCTCTATTAATGCCTGTTGGTCAGATTTAACCATCTGTCGTAATAGTGCGGTGACAACAATTTCCAGAGCTTCGACCTGGGCGACCAGTTCTTTTGACTCCTCTTCCTTTTGTGCAAGCTTGACCAGCAACTCAGCAATGAGATTTTTCATCGTGTTATTTCCTTATGTGATTTCCCCTGAAACTAACATCAAGAGGGAAATATGCAAAGCGGAGAAAGGTATTATCTTATGCAAAAGTGACGACATCGAAAAAAAATAGGGTTCCGGAATTATCAGCGAAACGTTTTTCTATAAAAAATGCCGCATTGGGTGATAGAAAAATGCGGCAATCATAAGAATATACAATACATCGACAGAAGCATTATCTTGCCGATTTTACCTCCGCCATATGCCTGCGGCGCCGCAGAGCAATAGCCAGCTGGATAATGTTGATCAAAACAACAATCGCCGTCGCGGCAAATACCCAACGAAAACCGGCCATCGCGGAAACAGAGGCGCCAATAAGCGGACCGGCAACATTACCCAAATACATAAACGACTGGTTATATCCAAAAATACGCCCTGTCACCTGGTCGCTGGAATATTTGACCAGCAAGGTCTGTACCGCAGGCAGCATTGCGCCATCGGCAAAGCCGAGCAAAAATCGCAGCACGCCAAGCTGAAGCGGAGAGGTCACAAACGACATCGCGAAAAAGAGCACCACGGCAAAAATCAGCGTAGCCATCAGAATTCGCGCCGTACCGATCCTATCCCCCAGTTTTCCCAACCGTGGTGCAGAAATCAGTGCCGATACGCCTGGCACGGCGGCGATCATGCCGCTGAGAAAGGCGATATTATTGCTGTCTGGCTCCATCGACTTAATAAACAACGCCAGAATCGGCCCGACCGAACCGTTACAGAGCTGGATCACCATAGTAGTAACAAACAGGCTGATCATGAGCCCAGGGTAAGGCAGAGAGGCGAAGACAGCCTTGCCACTCAGACGTTCAGATTTGCTGATAACGGGACGACCGCCCTCTTTGATAAGAAAAAGCGTGACCAGAAAACTGACCACCAGCAGGATCGCGGTAATGATAAATACGGCGCGCAGCCCTACGTGGTCCGCCAGAAAGCCCCCCAGCAGCGGGCCGCCAATTACGCCGCTAATCTGTGCGGTGGAAAGCGTACTCAGCGCCCAGCCGCTACGTTCTCGCGGCACCTGCGAGGCGACCAGCGCCATGGCATTCGGAATATACCCGGAAGTCAGCCCCATCACCGCCCGCAGGAAAAACAGTTGCCAGACGTTGGTGGCGAAGGCCTGCAGCAGAATGGCAATCGCCATCCCGAGCGAGGCGCGCAGCAGCATCAGCTTTCGGCCTTTCCGATCCGCCAGGCTGCCCCACATTGGTGACACAATCGCGGAGACCAGAAACGTGACGCTGAACGTCAGACCAGACCACATGGAGAGCGCCTCGTGCGAGGTCACACCCAACTGCGACACATACAGCGGCAGGAACGGCAGGATCTGGCTGATGGCGAGCCCGGTAAAGAAGCAACCGAACCAGACCGAGATAAGATTAACTTTCCATGATTCCATAAAGAAACAGTCTTCATTTTTAGGCGAATTCGCCTACAGATTAGCAAGTTACGCATAGTGACGTCGCACCAGAGATGCGGCCTTGATGACTTTGGTGTTTTATCTTCCCAGTCATCATATTTGTGAAATAAGTCACAAATCATCCATTACCAGGCGAGATTTTATGCTTCAGAAGAGTTTTCCCTCTCCCACTTCCCCATCAACATTCCCCAAAACATTATGGCGGAAGGCCGCGAAACCCGCAGGGCATCGTGGTATGTTATTGGCTTTTCGTCATACTGGAAGAGAGTGAGATGGCAAAGCAGCGCGTAGGTATTGTCTTTGGGGGAAAATCAGCAGAGCACGAGGTTTCATTGCAATCAGCCAAGAATATCGTTGATGCAATTGATAAAAGCCGTTTCGACGTGGTGCTGCTGGGCATTGATAAACAGGGCCAGTGGCATGTTAACGATGCTAGCCAGTATCTGCTTAATGCCAACGATCCAGCACATATCGCCCTTAATCCTTCGGAAATTAGCGTCGCCACTGTGCCCGGCGTCGTGAAGGGGCAACTCATCGACGCTGGCAATGCACAGTCTCTCGCTCAGATTGATGTCGTGTTCCCCATCGTTCACGGTACTCTGGGTGAAGATGGTTCCCTGCAGGGAATGTTGCGCATGGCCAACCTGCCGTTCGTCGGCTCGGACGTCCTCGGCTCTGCCGCGTGCATGGACAAAGACGTCACCAAACGCCTGCTGCGTGATGCCGGGCTGAATATAGCGCCTTTCGTGACGCTCACTCGCGCCAATCGCGACAAACACAGCTTCGCGCAAATTAGCGGAGAGCTGGGTCTGCCGCTGTTTGTGAAACCGGCAAATCAGGGCTCCTCCGTAGGCGTCAGCAAAGTCACCAGCGAAGAAGAGTTCACACAGGCTGTCCGTCTGGCGTTTGAATTCGACCATAAAGTGGTGGTTGAGCAGGGCATTAAAGGCCGTGAAATTGAGTGCGCCGTGCTGGGCAATGATATTCCACAGGCGAGCACCTGCGGTGAAGTGGTCTTAAACAGCGACTTCTACTCCTACGACACCAAATACATTGATGACAAAGGTGCTCAGGTTGTCGTGCCTGCCAATATCGATCCCGCAATCAACGATAAGATCCGGGCGATCGCCATTAACGCCTATCAGACACTCGGCTGCAGCGGTATGGCGCGTGTGGATGTATTCCTGACGTCGGAAAACGAGGTAGTCATCAATGAAATCAACACGCTGCCGGGTTTCACAAATATCAGCATGTATCCGAAACTGTGGCAGGCGAGCGGACTGAGCTACTCTGAGCTTATCACTCGCCTGATCGAGCTGGCGCTGGAGCGTCATGCCGCCGACAGCGCCCTTAAAAGCTCCGTAAACGGTTAATCGGCGCTCTTCGCCGTCTCCGTCTCATCCGCTGTCGTCTCTTCAGGACGACGGCGGATAATCAATCCAGCCAGCCAGAAGCTGATCACCCAGGTCACCAGCCCGACGGCATAGGTTTGCCATCCTTTTGCTTCAAATCCCAGCAGCCCCACGACGCCGTTAAGAATAAAGATCAGCCCGATAGCAAAGGCGTAGTAGTGCCAGTCACGGCGTAGTTTGGACGTGAGTTTCATAACAACTCCGGCAGGAAAAAAAGACATCCTCTCACAGTTTTACGGCCAGGTCTGTGGCGGATACGGAAATTCTGAAACGCGACGCAATTTCACTTAAGGGATGAAATTGTGATGTGCTGCAGAAATCGACAATCCAGGAGAATTCCTGAGGGTAAATTACCACGATTCTGATATTGACAAATGCGATGACCTGTCAAACTCCCCCTGTAAGAAGCGTATTGAACAGAGTGATATTTCGGGAGGTCATCATGGCTGATTTTACATTGTCGAAACCGATTTTTGGCGGCAAACCAAAAACCTCCACGGCAGGTAATATTGCTTATGCCCTGTTTGTTCTGTTCTGCTTCTGGGCCGGTTCCCAGCTGCTCAATATGCTGGTTCATGCGCCAGGGGTATATGAACACCTGATGCAGGTACAGGATAACGGACGCCCGCGAGTTGAGATTGGGTTTGGTGTCAGTACCCTGTTTGGCCTTGTTCCCTTCCTCGCCGGTTGTATGATTTTAGGCGTCGTGGCGTTAGTTTTGCGTGTTCGCCGCCGCCGTTAAAGCCCCATACAACGCGCCCGACGATCGTCCACCCGCTTTGCGAACCATGCGGTTGTCAGGTTACGCGTGATCTTCGGGCTTTCCAGTTGAATACCCGGCAGAATAGCTCTCGGTAACGTTTTCCCGCTCTTCTGCTCGGCAAGAGCAAAGACTTTCTTGTACAGATCCGTTTTCTCAAAGGCCAGGCTGTCACCTTTCTCAAGCTGACGGCGAATATCGCTGTTGCTCAGGCCAAGCGCTGTCGATAATTTCCGTACCGCCAGCTCGGTGCTGCCCGCCTCGCTGCTGCCGTAAGCGATGAGATCGCCGTCCAGCGCCAGCTTGACGCCGCTTGCGCGGCTGACCGCACTCTGGAACGCCGCATTACGGCTGGCATACCAGCCCGCGTTAAAATCGGCAAAACGGTACAGCGGCTCATTGTAGTTCGCCGGATAGTTCAGCAGATGATACGTGCCGAACCACAGCCCACCGCGCAGGGAGAAGACCTCCTGGCGTACCGTACCGTCGATTTTCCACGGGTAGCCGTCGGTATGCTTCTCCGCGAACGCGATGCTCACCTGCATCGGGCCACCGGTGTGTACCGGGTTCAGTGAGCCAAACAGCTTCTGCCCCATCGGGACCATACTGATGAAATCATCAAAGATGGCGCTGAGCTGTTTTTCAGTTTTCACCGTATCCAGCCGTTCGCTGTAGCTTTTTCCGTTTGGCGAGGTGATTTTAAGTGCGGTATGAACAAGAAAGACCGGGATATGCATGGATTCCGCGCGGCGGTCGATCTCTTTCCAGGCAATGTTGTTCAGACCCGGCACCACCGGGTCTGACTGGTACATTGATTCCTGCTGCGCCACCGCCAGCACCGAGCAAATATTCTCCTCGGTCGGCGCGATCTTTTGGCTTTCAAAGGTTTTTGCCAGCGCGTCTGCCCACGCATTGCGATCCTTCACGCTGGCGGGCATTTTCTGCCGCACAACGCTTGCCACATCAACCGGCTTTTCGCCCTTCTTGAGCGGAGCAGCCCCTTTTTCGGCGCATCCGACCAGGACGAGAGCAGTCAGTAAGGACAACGGTAACGCACGCGGTACGGCAAAAGACATAGCAACTCCCTGTATTAGCTAAAAGTATTGGTCACTTCCTGCAGGTCACGATCGTCCAGCTCACGTTCAAAGCTGCGCAGACGTTTGTAAATAGACATCAGCTCCACCAGCGTGGTCCAGGAGTTGATTAAGTACTGGAACGCCCCACGGACCTGACCGAAAACGTTAGTGATCTGCGTCATCAGACCGAGCGTAATCGTACCCGCAACAATGGACGGGAACAGCAAGAACAAACCGAAAACGTTATCCACCTGCAGATACAAAATGCGCGCAATGTTGAAATACATATAGTGGAAGTAGAGACGGAAATAGTTACGACGCACAGCGCTGAACAGCTCACGTACGGTCGGTGGCGATGCACGGTTTGCATCATCTTCACCGTATACCAGCTCTTTACGATAAGCCGCTTCGACACGCTGATTTTTAAACTGCAGCCCTGGCAGTTTAATCCCAACCACCGCCAGCAGCCCCGTCCCCATCAGAGACCAGACGATTGCTGCAATCACCAGACCGTACGGTAGATGGCCGACAATAGGCAGATCCGGCACATGCGCCGAGAGTGTAACCAACACGGGCAGGAAGGCAATAAGCGTCATAATGGCATTGATAAAGCTTACACCCATGTCTTCAAGGGTGGAGGCAAAACGCATGGTATCTTCCTGCACACGCTGCGCCGCACCTTCGATATGGCGCAGGTGTTGCCAGTGCGCCATATAGTGTTCGTTCATCGCGGTACGCCAGCGGAAAACATAGTGGCTGACGAAGAAGTTGTTCATCACACCGATGACTACAGCAATAAGAGCGATGCCAAGGAAAATGCCTACCTCGTGGTAGAACTGATTAATGGTCACTTTATGCGGTGAACTCAGCGCTGTCTGGATCAGATCATAGAACGGAGCATACCAGGCGTTGACCGCCACACCCACTTCCACAAGGAACCAGGTCACAAAAATAATCAGTGATGTGCCGAGGATTGACCAGTATTGCCAGCGGTGCGGAGAGTACACAAACCAGAACAGCGCAAACATCCCCACGCACAGCATGTAATAGGCATAAAACAGCAGATAGCTCAGCGACCAGAAGCGCGCCGCGCTAATCGGTACATCGCCCGTCGCACCCGTGATGCGCGTCAGCCAGGTACCGCCGCCCGCCTGCCAGAAAATAACGGCGATCAGTGCCCAAATAAATGCCGACAGGAAAAAAGGCCCCGGCTTTGGGAAAAAAGACTTAAACATAATGCTTCCTTCTTGTTGTTATGGCTTTTGCTGTGTTCAACACATCACCACACGAAAATCATGCCTGAGCCCGTCTCAAGGCTCAGGCAAAAAGGTCAGACCCGAGGGTTAATTATTAGTTCGCTTTCCAGTTTTCGAGAATTGTTTCGGTGCGTTTCACCGCGAGAGGATTCGCCGGCGCGATGAAGTTACGCCAGACGTCGTTGTGGTGGTTAATCAGGATCTGCGCATCTGCCGCCGGGCGATTGGCGGTAGTGTGGGCATCTTCCGCCACGGTGATGTGATAACCCCGGCTCACACCGTTCTTTATCGTCGCATCGACACAGTAATCCGTGGCACAACCACAGATGACAAACTCTTGAATACCCTGCTCGCGTAATAGCGCCTCAAGCGGCGTGTTATAAAACGCATCGCAGGCCGTCTTGGTAACATAGAGCGCATCAGCAGGCTGGTGCAGTTCAGGCAGCAATGCAAACCCATCACTTCCCTCTTCCAGCCCTCCGGCCTCGGTATGCTGGATAAAAATCACCTTGTCGGCTGCCTGCGTAAGCTGGTTGATCAGAGAGACACACTTTTCACGCTGATGACGAGGCGTTTCAAATACGCCGTTCTGCATATCGACAACCATAACCACACGCTTTTCAGACATACCGTTCTCCGTAAGATTGAGTGACACAGGTGCCTATCATAAGCCCGATGTCACAAAATGGGAGATGGCTTGCAAGTAAATTGTTCATATTTACCCATGGTTACGTTTTTCTCGCTATCGTTATGCAATTCGGGGCATTGCACGGTTCCGATTAGTAGTATAAATACCCATTACTTTCCTCATTCACTTCATGGATGCTTTTCGTTGAAACGTTGTCTGCTCTCTTTTGCCGCGCTGTGTGCGGTGAGCTTTTCTACCGCCCAGGCAGCCCAACCGCTGACGGCGCCCGTTCTGGCTTCAGATATTGCCGATCGCTACGCGAACCTTATCTATTACGGCAGCGGCGCGACCGGGATGGCGATGGTCGTGATCGACGGCAACCAGCGCGTGTTCCGCAGCTTTGGCGAGACGCGCCCAGGAAATAACGTTCACCCGCAGCTGGATTCCGTTATCCGCATCGCATCCTTAACCAAGCTGATGACGAGTGAAATGCTGGTGAAACTGCTCGACCAGGGCGTGGTTAAGCTCGACGACCCGCTCAGCAAATACGCGCCGCCTGGCGCGCGCGTTCCGACCTACCAGGGCACGCCAATCCGGCTTGTGAACCTTGCCACCCATACCAGCGCCCTGCCGCGTGAGCAGCCTGGTGGAGCAGCGCATCGTGACGTATTTGTCTGGCCAACGCGCGACCAGCGCTGGAACTATCTGAGCACTGCCACGCTGAAGGCGGCTCCGGGTTCGCAGGCCTCTTATTCAAACCTGGCGTTTGACCTGCTGGCGGACGCCCTTTCTACGGCGTCTGGTAAACCCTACACGCAGCTGTTTGAAGAACAGATAACCCGCCCGCTGGGCATGAAAGACACCACCTTTACCCCGTCCCCGGACCAGTGCCGTCGCCTGATGGTGGCAGAGAAAGGCGCTAGCCCCTGTAATAACACGCTGGCGGCCGTGGGCAGCGGCGGGGTTTACTCCACGCCTGGCGATATGATGCGCTGGATGCAGCAGTTCCTTTCATCGGATTTCTACTCGCGCAGCAGCCAGGCCGATCGTATGCAGACCCTGATTTATCAGCGTACCCAACTGCACCGCGTTATTGGGATGGACGTGCCGGGTAAAGCCGATGCGCTCGGCCTGGGCTGGGTCTATCTGGCACCGAAAAATGGCCGTCCGGGTATTATTCAGAAAACCGGCGGCGGCGGTGGATTTATTACGTATATGGCGATGATCCCGCAGTCAAACGTAGGCGCATTTGTGGTGGTTACCCGCTCTCCGCATACGCGTTTCGTCAATATGAGTGACGGCCTTAATAATTTAGTGGCTGAACTGAGCGCCAATAAAGCTCAGGTGCTTACCGCGTCCAACTGATATTAATATTCCGTGGGCAAGCGGTTGATGTTAAACCGTTTGCCCCGAACGCTCCCCTCCCGCCGTCTTGCATGACCTGACGGTAAACCGCCCACTTTAATAAACACCTCACGACGCTTTCGGGTACACTAGCCCTCTTTGTTCCACAAACATCAGGCATACCATGACCGATTTAATTGCACGTCCCCGCCGCCTGCGCAAGTCACCTGCACTGCGCGCTATGTTTGAAGAGACAACACTGACCTTAAACGATCTGGTGTTGCCGATTTTTGTCGAAGAAGAGATTGATGACTATAAGGCCATCGAAGCCATGCCTGGCGTGATGCGCATTCCGGAAAAATATCTGGCGCGTGAGATCGAACGCATCGCCAACGCCGGGATCCGCTCGGTAATGACCTTTGGCATCTCTCACCATACCGATGCCACCGGCAGCGACGCGTGGAAAGAAGATGGCCTCGTCGCACGCATGTCCCGCATCTGCAAAGAGACAGTGCCGGAAATGGTGGTGATGTCTGACACGTGTTTCTGCGAATACACCTCTCATGGCCACTGCGGTGTGCTGTGCGATCACGGCGTGGACAACGATGCCACTCTGCTGAATCTCGGCAAACAAGCGGTCGTCGCTGCCGCTGCCGGTGCGGATTTCATCGCGCCATCCGCCGCGATGGACGGGCAGGTTCAGGCGATTCGTCAGGCCCTGGATGCTGCAGGTTTTACTGACACTGCCATCATGTCCTACTCCACCAAATTTGCCTCCTCGTTCTACGGCCCGTTCCGTGAAGCGGCGGGTACGGCACTGAAAGGCGACCGTAAAACCTATCAGATGAACCCGCTTAACCGCCGGGAAGCGATTCGTGAATCCCTGCTTGATGAAGCCCAGGGCGCAGATTGCCTGATGGTGAAACCGGCCGGTGCTTATCTCGATATCCTGCGCGACATTCGCGAGCGTACCGAGCTGCCACTGGGCGCTTATCAGGTAAGCGGTGAGTACGCGATGATCAAATTCGCCGCCCTGGCAGGTGCGATTGATGAAGAGAAAGTGGTTCTCGAAAGCCTCGGCGCGATCAAACGCGCAGGCGCGGATCTGATCTTCAGCTACTTCGCGCTGGATCTGGCCGAGAAAAAAATCCTCCGCTAATCTTCACCAAACTGCAATACAACCGACATCTGCTCCTTCTACTGTCTTCGCAAGACGGCAGGAGGAGTAATCATGTTTAGCCTCGATAGCGTTCTCGACGATCTTTGGCCTCAGGCGAGGCCAGCACCCTGGCAAAAAAGTCTGTTAAAAAGACTGTTTTACGAAGACGAATTCCAGCAATTTGCCGCAGCACACCGCCACCTGAAAGGTCTGGATATGGTGGAGCAAGTTCTGGAGCACCTTGATATTCTCTGCGCCGTTTCCGCCCGCGATCTCGAACAAATCCCCGAACATGGCCCGCTGGTCATTATTGCCAACCACCCGACGGGTACGCTTGACGGGCTGGCGCTGTTGTACGCCGTCTCCAGGGTACGACGCGATGTCAAAGTCGTGACCAACCGGATGCTGACTCACCTTGAGCCCCTCAGTTCGCTGTTTATTCCAGTGGACAATATGGGTGGCAGGACGGCGAAAACGTCCCTGGTCCAGATGGAACAGCATCTGCAAAACGCAGGCGTGTTGATTTTCTTCCCGGCGGGAGAAGTTTCGCGGCCCACACGTAAGGGTATTCGCGATAAAAAATGGCACTCTGGCTTCATCAAACTCGCCAGCAAGCTGCGCGCCCCGCTGCTGCCAGTGCATATTCAGGCGCATAACAGCCTGCTCTTTTATGCCAGCACGCTGGTCTCCCCGACGCTGTCGATGCTGTTGCTGATGCAGCAGATGTTCCGCCGCCGCCATAGCCAGCTGCCGATTAAAATCGGCCAGCAGATCGCCTGGCATCACTGGCATAGCGCCACCCTTTCGTCACGTGAGATGGCCGAGCAGTGTCGTCAGCACGTGATGCGTCTTGGCAAGGGAGTGCCTGGCGTCTTTAAAACCCAGTGCGCTATCGCCCGCCCGGAAGACCGGGCCACCCTGAAGCGCGCGCTGGCGCAGGCCGAATGTCTGGGCAATACCAGCGACGGTAAAACCATCTATCTTTGGCAACGTAACGGTCAGGAAGATGCCCCGCTGTTGCGCGAGCTGGGCCGCCTGCGCGAAATTGCCTTTCGCGCGGTGGAAGAAGGGAGCGGCAAACGCCGGGACACCGACCGTTATGATGATGATTATCTGCACCTGATCCTGTGGGATGATGAGGATCTGGAGATCGTCGGCGCGTACCGCTTTATGCCTACCGCCAGACAGGTTGAGCGTCGCGGTCTGGAAGGGTTGTACAGCTATAGCTTGTTCCACTACGACGACAAAATGCAGGATGTGCTGGAGCACGGTATTGAACTGGGGCGCAGCTTCATTCAGCCACGCTACTGGGGACGTCGTGGTCTGGATTATTTGTGGTCCGGCATTGGAGCGTATCTGGCGCGTTATCCGCACTATCGCTACCTGTTTGGCCCGGTCTCCATTTCCGGTGGCTTACCGCCTGCCGCACGGGATTTGCTGGTGGCATTTTACCGTCTCTGGTTCCCGGCGACACATCCATTAGCCGCCTCACGTCAGCCGTATCCGGCATCGCTGCCGGATGTTCTGGCACAGTTTAGCGGCGTGGATTATGTGGATGACCTGACGAAGCTTAAATCGCTGCTCGGAAACCTCGGTTGCGGCATTCCCCCGCTCTACAAACAGTATTCCGAGCTTTGCGAACCCGGCGGCGTGCAGTTTATTGATTTTGGCAGCGACCCGACATTTAACGACTGCGTCGACGGACTGGTGCTGGTGGATTTGTGTTACCTGAAGGCGAACCGCTATCAGCGGTATATTGAGGCGCACCTTTAAATGTGCGGTATTTTGTAGGCCGGGTAAGGCGTAGCCGCCACCCGGCAATTGTGCACCGTTTTCGCCGGGTGGCGCTGCGCTTACCCGGCCTACGGGAGCGACGGGTTAAGGACGGTAAAACGGCTTATCGCCCAAAATCGTTGCCCGCTGCATAATCCGGCGCTGCGGCAGGTAATCCGCATTGGCGTAATGCTGCGTCACGCGGTTATCCCAGATCGCCAGATCGTTCTCCTGCCAGCGCCAGCGCACCTGAAATTCCGGTTTAGTGATATGCGTAAACAGGAAACTCAACAACGCCTCGCTCTCTTTTTCCGTCACGTCCACAATGCGCGTGGTGAACCCTTCGTTGACGAACAGCGCCTGCTTGCCCGTTACCGGGTGAGTACGCACGACCGGATGTAGCAACGGTGGATGCTTTGCAACCGCTTCCTGCCAGCGCTGATGTTCTTCTTCGCTCTTACGGTACTTGTACTCCTGGAACGATTTTTTGAAGTCATGCTCCGCCCGCAAGCCGCTCAGCAGCGTCCGGAACGGCGCGGACAACGCTTCAAAGGCCGCTATGCCGCTAGCCCACAGCGTATCGCCGCCGGTTTCCGGTAACAGCTTCGCCGCCAGAATCGCCCCGGCAGGCGGCGTCTCAATAAAGGTCACATCAGTGTGCCAGTTGTCGTTATCCGGTGGATTATCGTTGTGGGTATCCAGAACGATAATCTCCTCCACGCCTTCCGCATGCGGATAGACGGGGTGGATATGCAGGTCACCAAAACGCAGCGCCAGAGCGCGCTGCTGCTGCGGGGTTATCGCCTGTTCGCGCAGGAACACCACCTGATGGCGCAGTACTGCGTGGTACAACTGCTCGAACTGGTTATCGCTCAGCGGACGGGTCACATCCAGCCCCGACACCTGCGCGCCAATGTACGGCCCCAGCGGGGTAATGGTCAGACGTTCACTCATTGTATTTCTCCATGCCAGGGCGTCAGGCGGCGCTGTAACGCGCGCAGCCCCAGTTCTAATCCAAAGGCAATCACGGCGATCACCGCAATTCCTGCCAGTACCACGTCAGTCGCCAGAAACTCTCCGGCAGACTGCACCATAAACCCAAGGCCGCGCGTGGCTGCAATCAGCTCCGCCGCCACCAGCGTGGACCAGCCCACGCCGAGGCCGATGCGCAGTCCGGTTAAAATCTCCGGCAGCGCGCCGGGTAAAATCACGAACAACAGCACCTGCGTGCGGCTTGCTCCCAGCGACTGCGCCGCGCGGATCCGCACCTGCTGGGCGCTCTTCACCCCCGCCAGCGCCGACATGGCGACCGGGGCGAAAATCGCCAGATAAATCAGCAGAATTTTTGACGTTTCACCAATACCAAACCAGATAACCATCAGCGGCAGGTACGCCAGCGGCGGGACCGGGCGGTAAAGCTCAATCAGCGGGTCGAGAATGCCGCGAACAGTCGGGCTCAACCCCATCGCAATTCCCACCGGAATACCAATGATGACCGCCGCCAGCAGCGCCACCAGAATACGGGCCAGGCTTGCGCCTAAGTGCTGCCACAGCGTGGCATCCATAAAGCCCTGCGGCCCGGCGATGGAAATAAGTTTGGCCAGCACCTGTCCCGGCGGTGGCAGAAACAGTGGGCTAATCCACTGCTGGGCAGCCACCAGCCACCACACCGCCAGTAATACCAGCAGCGTGCCGACGCTCAGTGTGATTTGGTGCGAGAAAGGCCAGCGCAGCACCATACGCGTGCGGCGCGTTTTTTCACTGAAGACGATGCTCATGAGAACGCCTCCCGTTGTTCAAACACGCGGCTTAAGACGTATTCACGCTGTTCAATAAACAGCGGATCGGATTTGATGCTGCGCACGGGTTCTCCTGTGACGTAGCGGCGGGCAAAATCCAGCGGCAGGCGTTCCAGTACGCGCCCAGGCCCTGGCGATAACAACACCAGTTCGGTGGCCATAAATACCGCCTCTTCAATATCATGCGTGATCAGCAGCACCTGTTTGCCGGTTTCATGCCACAGGCGCAGCAGCAGGGTTTGCATCTGCTCGCGGGTGAAGGCATCCAGCGCCCCGAACGGCTCGTCCAGCAGCAACAGCTGCGGATTCGCGGCCAGCGCGCGGGCAATACCGACGCGCTGCCGCTGACCGCCGGAAAGCTGCCAGATAAAGCGTTTTTCCGCCCCTTCCAGCCCCACTTTTTTCAGCATCGTCCGTGCCGTTTCCAGCCGCTGTTCGCGATTGATGCCCGCAAGCTGTAGCCCAAACGCCACGTTTTCCTGCACATTGCGCCAGGGAAGTAATCCTTCGTTCTGGAAGACCACGCCGCGCTCGGCGCCCGGGCCTTCAACCTTTTTGCCTTCCAGTTGAATGGTGCCATGCTGATAAGGGACAAACCCGGCGATCAGATTCAGCAGCGTGGTTTTTCCGCACCCGGACGGGCCCAGCACCACCAGCAGTTCACCGCTGTCCAGCGTCAGGTTGATATCCTCCAGCGCGGGTTTACCGCCGTAATCGGCGTACAGGTTCGTAATATTCAGCATGGCGGACTCCTTATTTCACAAAACGATCGGTCACGTACTGGCTGTAATCAGCGGCCACCGCAGGCACTTTGCCCTGCTCTTTCAGGAAGGTGGCGGTATCAACAATCGCTTTGTTCACCGGCCCGGTCAGCTGCTGCACCTGCTGCGCGGGGGTGAGATAGGTATTGCCTTTCACCAGCCCCGGTACGTCCGCTTCCGGCACGCCGCTCAGGCGGGAGAGTTTCTCCAGGTTGGCGGGCTGCTTCAGCCATTCATCCGGGTTGCTGATATAGGGCTGCTGGGCGTCAATCGCGCTTTTGGCAAAGGCTTTCACCACCTCAGGGTGTTTCTCGGCGAAGTCTTTACGCACGACCCACACGTCGAGGGTTGGTGCGCCCCATTGGCCCACTTTTTCAGAGTCGGTCAGCACGGTACCGTCTTTTTCCAGTTCGTTGACAGCCGGTGCCCAGACGTACGCGCCGTCAATATCGCCGCGCTGCCAGGCCGCGATAATTGCCGGCGGCTGCAGGTTGATGATTTGCACCTGGCCCGGTTTGATGCCCCAGTGTTTCAGCGCCGCCAGCAGGCTGTAGTGGGTGGTGGAGATAAACGGCACGGCGATGCGTTTGCCGATCAGATCTTCCGGTTTGGTGATGTTCTTCTTCACCACCAGCGCTTCAGAGTTACCGAGCTGCGAGGCGAGCAGGAAAACCTCAATCGGCACCTGCTGGCTGGCGGCTACCGCCAACGGGCTGGATCCGATATTGCCGATCTGCACATCGCCGGAGGCTAACGCACGCACGACGGACGCCCCGCTGTCGAACTTGCGCCAGTCAACCTTCGCGCCGCTCTCTTTGGCAAAGGTGTTGTCCGCCTGCGCGACTTTCGCCGGTTCCGCAGAGGTTTGATACGCGACGGTGACGTCTACCGCCTGCGCCTGAAATGCCCACAGCGCCAGTGCGCCGAGAAGTGTGATTCGCGATGAAATTGCCATAGTGCCTGCTCCCCTTGTTGTTATGAGGGCAGTATTTCCGGCGCGGGAATTTTGATAAAGGAATAAAAATGAATCGCTCATAACGATTCGTTTTTAGATAAAAAGCGGGAAAGGATAGTTGATTTTGTGCGGTGTTGTTTTTTCCCTCTCCCTGTGGGAGAGGGAGAGGGCATCAGCGCTGCGCGTTCAGCTCAGCAATATCTTTAGGCGTGGTCCGACAGCATCCACCGATTAATTTGGCCCCTGCGTCCAGCCACTGTGGCAAATACCCTGCCAGCGTCTCGCACGCTTCACCGTGGTGGTGCCAGGTTTTGGTTACCGCGTCATAATGCTCGCCCGAGTTCGGGTAAACCACCAGAGGCAGCGAGGTCAGACTCTGCAGGTGTTTCAGCGCCGCAGTGGTGTTTTCCAGCGCGATGCAGTTGATGCCCAGCGCGACAATCTGCGGATAATGCCCCAGCTCCGCAATCACTTCCCGCAGCGGCGTACCGTCGCTCAGGTGTTCGCTGTCCCGCAGGGTAAAGGAGAACCACGCCCGTGCGCGGGGATACTCGGCCAGGAGTGCCGCCAGCGCTTTGATTTCCCCAAAAGACGGCAGCGTTTCGCAGGCCAGCAGATCCGCTCCCGCATCCAGTAGCGCTTCTACGCGTGGACGGTGGAAGGTGGTGAACTCTTCTTCGCTGCGTACATAGTCGCCACGATACTCAGAGCCGTCCGCCAGATACGCACCATACGGCCCAACGGAACCGGCCACCAGCAGCGTACCCGCATGTGGGTTTTCAGCCAGATACGCTTCACGCGCCTTACGCGCCAGTTCCACGCTTTTGCCAATTAACGCCCGAGATTGCGCCTCGTCCAGACCGCGCGCTGCAAAGCCCGCAGGCGTGGCCTGATAGCTGGCGGTGATCGCCACCTGCGCGCCTGCCCGGTAGTAGTCGAGGTGAACTTCACGGATAAGATCCGGGTTTTCGACCAGCACTTTGGCAGACCAGAGGCTGTCTGCAAGATTACAACCACGAGCTTCCAGCTCTGTTGCCATCGCGCCATCCAGCACCACAAATGGCTGTTTTTCGAGGATGGCGGTAAGCGGATTATTCTGCGACATGTTCAGGCTCCTGCGATGTCATATTTCGGGTCAGGTAGTAGGCACCATAACACAGGGCAACAAACGGAAGCCCGCAATAAAGGGCAATGCGCTGGCTTGGGTCAAACCACAGCCCAACACAGGCCACCACACAGAGGATAAATCCGAGCACGGGAACCAGCGGATACCATGGCGCGCGGTACTGCAAAGCCGAGAGAGGCTGGCCGGACTGTAAATGACGACGACGGAAAACAAAGTGCGACGCACAGATGCTGATCCACACCGCCACCACCGCAAAGCCAGAAATCGCCGACAGCGCCACAAACACCGTGTCCGGTGCCACCACGCTTGAGAACAGCGCCAGCACGCCGCCAAGCATAGAAACGGATAGCGCCGTCAGCGGTACGCCGTTCTTATTAACGCGAGCAAAACAGCGCGGCAGCGTTTTCTCGTTCGAAAGCGACCACAGCATGCGGCCCGAAGCATACAGCCCGGAGTTGGCCGCCGAGAGGATCGCCGTCAAAATCACAAAGTTAAAGATATCTGCCGCATAAGGAATGCCGACCTTTTCAAACACCAGCACGAACGGACTCTTTTCCACTCCCGCCTGCTGCATCGGGATCAGCGCCGCCAGTACAAATACGGTACCGATAAAGAAGATAATCAGGCGCGCGATAGTGGTACGGATAGCGACCGGAATCACCTTGTGCGGATTTTCCGTCTCTCCGGCTGCAATACCGATAAGCTCTGTGCCGGAGAAAGCAAAGTTCACCGCCACCATGGTCATCAGGATCGGCAGGCCACCGTGCGGGAACCAGCCTTCAGCCGTAATATTGGTTAAGCCTGGCGCAGGCGAACCGTCCTGCATCGGGATAAAACCAAAGATTGCCGCACAGCCAAGAATAATAAAGGCGATGATGGTGATCACTTTGACCAGCGAGAACCAGAACTCGCCCTCGGCGAAGAAGCGCGTGGAGATCACGTTCAGACCAAAAATCACCGCGCAGAACACGACACACCAGGCCCAGACGGGCACCTGCGGGAACCAGTACTGCATGCAGAACCCAGCGGCAGTAAAGCTCGACCCGAGCGCCACCGTCCAGGTCAGCCAGTAGAGCCATGCCACGGTATAACCCGTCGCCGGCCCCAGATAGCGTGCGGCGTAGACGTGAAACGCGCCGGTTTCCGGCATCGCCACGGAGAGCTCGCCCAGACACTGCATCACCAGCCAGACCACCAGCGCGCCTATCAGGTACGCCAGCAGCGTGCCCGCCGCCCCGGTCGTGGAAATGATGTAGCCAGTATTGAAGAATAACCCTGTCCCAATCACGCCACCCAGCGAGAGCATTATCAGGTGGCGTGTTTTCATGGTGCGCTTAAGCTGCCCATTTTCTTGTTGTGTTTGCATATTACCTTCTATACGTATGGACATCTAAACATCCAAAGAAGGTGTGTTATACCGCGATTGTTAATAAAAAGCTAGATGACCAGACGCAAACGGGCGCGCCGCGAGCTGAGTCTGGGGTGGGTGGTGAGGATCACATAAAGAATCGGACGCCAGGCCATAAGCACCTCCGCAAGCAGATACTTACAGCATGGTGCGGGAAGAGGCGATCTTCGGTCAGTCGAAAGTGGTATCCGTGAAGAGCGGATTCATACCGTAACACTGCCCGCCACCCGGCGTAAGGTTGGTAATTCTCACAATCAGTTCTATAGTCGACACTGTTTCTTAGTAACCAGGACTGACTGATGCGCTTTAACGGACTGACCAAAGGTTTCTTTATTTTTATTCTTGCCCTTGTCACCTGGGCCTTCTTCGACGTGCTGTCGCCCTACTTCTCCGCGATACTGTGGGCCGCGATCCTGACGGTCATTTTTAACCCGGTAAAAAACAGATTGCGCGCCGCGCTAGGGGATCGCAACGGGTTGGCCTCGCTGCTGACCATCGGCATCATCTGCCTGATTGTGTTCATCCCGTTGATGGTGATCCTCTCCTCACTCGCCATTGAGTTGAACGTGGTTTACACCAAGCTACAGGAGAACAACACGCAATTCCCGGAAGTAGTGGCAAGCATCTTCAACCACCTGCCAGACTGGGCCAGCGGTTTCCTGGCGGATCACAACCTGAACAACGCGGCACAGATTCAGAAAAAACTCTCGGATGTCGCCCTGCAGGGTGGACAGTATCTGGCCGGCAGCGCGTTTCTGATTGGCAAAGGAACATTTGGTTTTGCGATTAGCTTCGGCATCATGCTTTATCTGCTGTTCTTCCTGCTGAAAGACGGCCCGTATCTGGTGCGCCAGATCCTCGACTCCCTCCCCCTCTCGGATTTCGCCAAGCAGCACCTGTTCGCCAAATTCGTCGGCGTGTCGCGTGCCACGGTAAAAGGAACAGCAGCGGTGGCGGTGGTTCAGGGCATCCTCGGCGGGATTGCGTTTGCTATCGCGGGTATTGACGGCAGCGTGCTCTGGGGCGCGCTGATGGCGTTCCTCTCGCTGGTGCCCGCCATCGGCTCGGCGATTGTCTGGGTGCCAGCCGCCATCTTCCTGTTCGCCACGCATCAGATCTGGCAGGGGCTGTTTATTGTAGGCTTCTTCGTGATCATCGTTGGGCTGGTAGACAATATCTTGCGCCCGCTGCTGGTGGGAAAAGACACCAAAATGCCGGACTATCTGATTTTGATCTCCACTCTTGGCGGCATGGAGCTGTACGGCATTAATGGCTTTGTGATTGGCCCGCTGATCGCCGCGCTGTTTATTGCCTGCTGGAACCTCTTCTCCGGGCGCGATCACGAAGGTAACGCCGAAGAACTGGACGCAGATTTCATCGAAGAAGGAAAGAATCCTCCGGATTTGTGAGGATGTGACGATAAAAACCATACCAGGCGGCACTGTACCGCCTTTTTTTTCGCCTTAAATCAAACGTTTTCTATAATTTGAAAGAACGCCATCCTACTCATGTCGTAAAAGGATCATCAGGTGCGAATCGCGACGATAACAAACTGGGCCTATGGTGCCACTGTCTGCCTGACCATCGCCTCCGGCATCATCATGCTGATGGCCTCCAATGCCGACACCGCAGAACGTCAGGCGGTGGAACAACGCCAGCGTTTTGATGGGCTTACTGAAGATGTGGAGACCGACGCGTGGGCGCAGTCTGATTTGGCACGCCTGTACGTCATTAAAAAAGATCCGCAAACGTTCAGGGAATACCAACAGTCAGAGGGCTATCTGAAGAACATTGAATTGCGGCTGGAAAAATTACGGGACAACGGTGCATCGGATGATGAACTGTCCCTGCTGCGTGAAGGCATAAAAATCATCGATGAACTTCAGGACGAACAGCAAACCGCGCTAGCCAGCCTTGAGCAAGGAGAAGACGCTCAGGCCATTGCTCTGCTCTATGGTGAGCCCTATGAGAAGGAGCTGGAGCGTGCGCAGAAGCAGATCGATCACTTTCACCAGATACTCGACAAACGCGTCATCGCCTCCGTTCAGGATGCAACCAAAAAATCGAAAGCGCTGCGTACGGCTTCTGAGCTGATGGTCGCTCTGACCGCCCTGCTGTTCTTGTTTGTGCTCGGCTTTATATTAAAACGTCGCGTGCTGCGCCCCGTGGTGCGTCTGAGTGATGTGGTACACCGCCTGGCATCACAGGATTACGCGGTTGAAACGCCCAATTTCAACCAGATTGATGAGATCGGTGATATGGCACAAGCCATCCGCATCTTCCGTGAAAACGGCCTGGCGCGACAACGTCTGGAAAAAGAGCGCGATGCCGACTGGGCCATCCGCGAGCTGCTCGCGCGCATGACCCAGCGACTGCAAGGGTGCGAGAACTTTAACGATGTGATTAACGTGGCGGAGCTGTTTGCACCGAATATCGCACCGGGGATAGCGGGCCAACTCTACGTGCTTGACCGCGATCCGTGGCAGATGCGCTGTGTCGCACAATGGCTTTCACCGATCGGGGAAAAGACGACGTTCCATCCGGATGAGTGCTGGGCCGTGCGTCGCGGGCAGAGCCACCCGCCGGTAAATGGTGAGCCAGATATCGCCTGCTACCACCTGCCGGAGTCACAGTCGAATAGTTCACTGTGCGTGCCGCTTATCGCCCAGGGCGAGGCGATTGGTTTGCTCTCCTTCCAGAATATCACTGCGGATAATGCCCCTTCCCGCGCGTATCTGGAACTGATGGCCGAAGCACTCGGTCTGGCGCTCGCCAACCAGCGACTACGCGACGCATTGCTGGAAAAAGCCCTGTTTGACCCGCTTACCGGTTTGCGTAATCGTCATCATCTGGAAGATACCCTGCAAACCCAAATGACGCAGGCGATGCGTAACAGTGAACCGTTAAGCTGCATGATGATCGACATCGATCACTTCAAGAGCATCAATGACCGCTTCGGCCATGAAGCGGGCGATCAGGTGATCAAAAGCGTGGCGTCGATTGTTCAGCGGGCGGCACATGACAACGGACTGGCGTTCCGCTATGGGGGTGAAGAGTTTCTGGTTCTGCTCTCCGGTGCTGGTGAAGAAGAGGCTCACACCTGCGCACAGAAGATTTACAACGGCGTGCATGAGCTGTCGCTTCGCTACGGGCTTACAGAAATTGGGCCGGTGGATGTCTCGATTGGTATTGCCAGCTATCCCCAGCATGCCCAGAGTGACAACCTGCTGCGCGCCGCGGATGTGGCCCTATACCGGGCGAAAGAGTTGGGTCGGTCACGGATTGTGAGTTTTGGGATGCTGGAGGCGGGCTGATTAAACAGGTTTTCCGGTATGAATTTTTCCCGCCTGCAACAACGTGGCTTACACGTTCTCGCCCAGCTGGATAAACGTACGGCTTCGCCACCCATTATGTTGTGTTTTTCTACGTTACCGGGCCGGGTAAAATCAGTAGTGTGAGAAAATATCAATCAATTAAAGCGATCATTTTTTAAACGCGGGGGAGTTTATTCAAGTAACATTGGTTTATCTCAACAACTTAACCGTTTTTTATGCAGAAAACACCCTTTCACCCCACAAACACAACTCGTTGATTTCACTTGATTTACACGCAAAAAATGTATAAAAACAGTAGCGTCTCAACAAAATATATAAACTAGTATGATAACTAAATTATAATTCTTATACTTCTGGTAAAAAAGTGGAGGCCAAAATGCGATTAATCCTACTGCTGTTATGCTGTCTGGCACCGAGTTTGACCTGGGCTGGCGAACTGCCAAAACCAGTCGGTAAACCCATTTTAACGATTTACGGTAATATAGAAAATACCAATGATAATGGGAAAGCAGTGTTTGATCTCGCCAGCCTTGAAAAACTGGGTATGGTGAGTTTTGAGACAACATCCCCCTGGTATAATGGCCGCACTAAGTTTGAGGGTGTTCCAATGAGCAAACTCATGGATTATGTGGGTGCGAAGGGATCAAACATTAATGTTATCGCGCTCAATGATTACTCTACCGTCATCCCTCTCAGTGACTTCAAAAAATACAACGCCATACTTGCCTTAAAGGTCAATGGCGAATATATGCGCATCCGCGATAAAGGCCCATCATTCATTGTATACCCCTATGACAGTCTTCCTGAGTTGAATAATCAGATTTATTACTCACGATCAGCATGGCAGGTTAGCAAAATGAAGATTGAGTAGTCGTTCAGGAGAACATAATGAACAGGATACTGGTTGGTATCATTTTTTCTCTTTTTATCACGACAGGATATATTGCATACCTTGTTTATGATCGACAGCAAGAGTTGCAAAAACTGACTCAATACACTGAGTCCTGGTCGGTGGCCCAACTGGTATCTGAGTATTACCGTTTTGAATCATGGCTTGGTCTATACGCAACTGATACCGATGACGTTACGATAGACCAGGTCCGCATGCGCCTTGAAATTATGCTGAGTCAGGGCGATTTAATGAAAGGGGGAGATTTAGGTCACTATATTGACAGCGATAAAACGCACCAGGAGCTCGCTTCACGCGTAGAGCAAATACTGAACTATCTGGATGGTCATCTTGAGAAAATGAGCCATTCTGAGTTACAGGCATACCTGAAAAATATGCATATGCTCGATGCGCCACTGAGTCAACTTTCTGCAACAGCATTAACGAAAGACATTAACACGGTTAATGAATCCAACAAGAAAGTACAGATACTTTATTATATTTACTCTGCTCTTTCATTGCTCCTGGTGATATTAAGCTTTATCCTGGGATTTTTAATGATCTATCAGAACAAAAATATTCTCAAAGCACATATGCAGGTTAAAAGCCTTGCTGAAGAGCTCCAGTTATCAAAAGAAACACTGCAAATTCAGAATGCGAAGCTGGAATATGATGTCTATCATGACTCCCTCACCGGGATGAAAAACCGACTTTACTTCTGGGACGATCTCAACAAAATTAATCTTCAGGCAGATAAAAACCATATCCCTGTAACGGTAATGTTATTTGATTTAGACCGGTTCAAAGAGGTCAACGATACCTATGGCCATGATACCGGCGATTTACTGTTACGTCAGGTATCCCGCCGTCTGACTTCAATGAGTTGCGATTCAGAGACATTTTACCGCCTGGGAGGAGATGAATTTGCGCTTCTGTCCAGTGGTTTAACCGAAACAGCGGCACTCTCACGAGCCAAAGAAATCAGCGATGAGATTAGCCAGCCCTATACTATTAACAATCAACTGATAAAAATTGCCACCTGTGTGGGTATCGTTTTATCAGACAATGAACGACGCTCTGATTATCTCTATAAATTTGCCGATCTGGCGCTCTATGAAGCCAAAAAAGAAGGTTCACAGCAGATAAAAGTCTTCCGTCAGTGGATGATGCAAAGATTACAGGAAAGCAGAACCCTTGAGCATGACATGGCACTAGCACTGGATAACCATGAGTTCGTTGTATATTACCAACCTATTGTCGATTCATTCAGCAATCAAATTTACGGATATGAAGCGCTTATTCGCTGGATACACCCGGTGAAGGGGATACTGTCACCTGATTACTTTATTTCTGTCGCTGAAAAAACCGGGATGATCAATCAGATCGGGAAAATTGTGCTTGAGCTTGCCTGCCGGGAAGCTGTGTTATGGGCGATTCCGGCAAGGATCTCCGTAAACGTCTCACCTATTCAATTGGGTAATAAATCATTTACGACGATGGTGCAATCCATCCTTAAAGAGACAGGACTACCGGCTAACCGACTCGAGTTGGAGGTGACGGAATCTTCTCTTTTCAGTGACAGCAACATGCCAATCACTATCCTCAAAAAGCTCAGATCTCTGGGTGTAAAAATTTCCATCGATGATTTCGGAACGGGATATTCGTCGCTCTCAAGACTGAGTGAATTGAATTTTGATAAAATTAAAATAGACAAATCCTTTGTGAATCCTATTTCCACACAGGATGATGCGCTTAATATCGTCAAATTGATAACCGGTATGGCGAAGAGCCTCAATATGAGTGTCATCGCAGAAGGTGTTGAAACCGAAGCGCAGCTTGAACGTCTTCAGGCACTTGGCTGCGATCTCGTGCAGGGATATCTATTCGGAAAACCTCAATCTCAAGTCGACCTAAAAATCAAAAACGGCTAAATCACATTTAGCATTTTCTCCTGCTTTACACAGCACTTTTTCATTATCCGTTAACGCTTTAGTAACGGAAAAAAAGACGCCTCGTCAGGGAACGGTGGCGTCCAGAATGAAAAAACCAGGCATCAATTCCATCAAGATATATGTGTCGAAAACGGTACGAAACCGTTTGCGTACGCATTATCTCACAGCAGGAGAGTGCCATCAGCTACCAAAATGGGTAATACCGATGCGGAGTCAGTCCATCACCTCTGCTCAGGTGGCCAAATTCAGTGTGGCCTGGTTTGATGAACGTCGTATTGATTGATGAGTTGAGGAATAAACGGGTATTGCTGAAAGTGCTGCTGGGAAGATGGAAACCCTTTCAGAGTGGTTGTGGCAGGTTTTTCAGAAACGTAGCAACGGCGATTTTGCTGGTGGTTCGGGTGGAAGCGACATCCACCTCTAAATTTAACAATCTAAAAAATACATTTGTCTGGTTAACTGGATGAAATCACATTATTCAACTATGAGGTTGGGATAATACGATAAATTCACGTAACTGGAGAAATAACATGGAGTTTTTCAGGAAAACGGCACTGGCAGCACTGGTTATGGGTTTCAGCGGTGCAGCGCTCGCCTTACCGAACATCACCATTTTAGCGACCGGCGGGACGATTGCCGGTGGCGGTGACTCCGCAACTAAATCTAACTATACGGCGGGCAAAGTTGGCGTAGAGAATCTGGTCAAAGCCGTTCCTCAACTTAAGGATATCGCTAACGTTAAGGGTGAGCAGGTCGTCAATATCGGTTCGCAGGATATGAACGACGACGTCTGGTTAATCCTGGCGAAAAAGATCAATAACGAGTGTGACAGCACCGACGGCTTCGTGATTACCCACGGTACAGACACCATGGAAGAGACCGCTTACTTCCTCGATCTAACCGTGAAGTGCAATAAGCCAGTGGTGCTGGTTGGCGCAATGCGTCCGTCTACCGGGATGAGCGCAGACGGTCCGTTCAACCTCTATAACGCGGTGGTGACCGCGGCGGATAAAGCCTCTGCCAGCCGTGGCGTGCTGGTGGTGATGAATGACACCGTGCTTGACGGGCGCGACGTGACCAAAACCAACACCACCGATGTGGCGACCTTCAAATCCGTAAACTACGGACCGCTGGGGTACATTCATAACGGTAAAATCGACTACCAGCGAACGCCTGCGCGTAAGCATACCACCTCCACGCCGTTCGACGTTTCTAAGCTGAATGAGCTGCCGAAGGTCGGTATCGTCTATAACTACGCGAATGCTTCAGATCTGCCGGCAAAAGCGCTGGTGGATGCCGGTTATGATGGGATTGTGAGCGCGGGTGTGGGTAACGGCAACCTGTACAAAACAGTCTTCGATACGCTGGCAACCGCAGCGCATAAAGGGACTGTTGTGGTGCGTTCTTCCCGCGTACCGACGGGTTCAACCACGCAGGATGCTGAAATCGATGATGCGAAATACGGTTTCGTTGCCTCTGGTTCCCTGAACCCACAGAAGGCACGCGTACTGCTGCAACTGGCGCTGACGCAGACTAAAGATCCGAAACAGATCCAGACGATGTTTAATCAGTTTTAATCGCTGAAGGCGGCTGCGCTTATCAGACTTGAAAGTCAAAGTGATAAGCGCAGCGCCATCAGGCAGTTTGCCGGATGGCTTTATCCGGTAAATGCACTTGGGATCTTATTCGGTGAGAAACAGTTCAGGCAGCGAGTTTAAAAACAGTTTTCCGTGCTGGGTGATCTGCCAGTGCGTCTCACTCTCGGTCAGATCCCCCTGAGCAATGGCCTCATCAAGCGGCTGACGAATCACCGTCTCCGACAACCCCGTAGTTAGCCTGGATAATAACGGGCAGAAGAGCACAGGTGAAGATCAGCTTAGTAGCGTGCTAACAGCCTGTAATATACTGCGCGCGGCGGATGTGGCCCTGTACCAGGCAAAAGAGCTGGGAAAAGCGAGGATTGTGAGCTTCACGATGCTGGAGACGGGGTAATCGTTAGCCCGCAACCGTTGGCTTCTCTTGCCAAAGGCTTTCTACTGGTGGTACCAGGGCGGATTGCTGAGACACAGCGGTGGTTACTAATATCACCAGCAAATTTGATGCCCGTCAAAGAAATATGACTACATGGCTCAAGAAGTTAATGGGCAAGTCGATACTCAATATGAAAATACGTCAGCACACCTTACCTGGTTGAAAAGAGCCTTTTGTTAATTCAGCTGATATATCTGGCACAGATAATCGACACAGCAACTTAAGTTAAATTATTATATGGAGATAAAATGAAAGTACGTCTTTTAGCAATATCCACATCTTTAATTCTTGCTGGCTGCGCAGGTTCGGTAAAACCAGACACCGTAAAGGCAGCAAATGGTAGCTCAATTGAAATTTACAGCGTGTCCGCCATTCCAGAGCTGAATAACAATCGAGTGGCCGATAGTCACTTACGCGAAGTGACTCCGACTCATGCAGCGGCTGGTATGGGGATCGCGGTGGTCGGTGCATTACTCGGAAGTATCAACAGTAGTGATTTTGATAAAGAGAACTATAAAGGAACAACAGTCGAAACCCTGGAGAACCCAACAAACAACTGGTTTATTCCAAAAGCCAAACAAAATATTACTCAGTGGATGAATGAAAAAGGGAATGGCCACCTCTATAAACAACCACTGTATATTGGTAAGGCGACCTGGGCATTAATCTATAAAGATGCGAATGCTGCAACGCCGCTTTATCAGCTAAAATATAAAGTTCTGCTTTATAAACGTCCGGAAAGCGGGAATATGTTCTCTGCATTTACAGTAGCAGAATGTACCCCTACACCTGTCGAGGCCCCATTGAGCGACTGGAATGCAAACAATTATAAGAAAGTTGTCAGCGAAACTGAAAAATATATGAATAGTTGCCTGCTTGAACTGAATAATCAGCTTCCACGCTTGCTAAAACAGTAATACCCGCTACTGAGCCGACTCAGTGTTCTCACTTTGTTTTTAATTCGACTCGATGAGTCCTTCATCGAGTCGATTAAGAATCCATTATTACATAGTCGTCATGATAAGAAAAAATTAACAGATTAACGTCCCGCAAGAATGATTTTACAGAAAACATCCAGAGAAAACACACCAGAAGGATCATTCTCCTGGCCAGGAGGAATGGCAAGGTCAAGCATCCGGGTGTATCTCTGAGTCGTGGCGCTGTATGTTTCTTTAGTGAGATCCATGTCCGAATGATAACCCAGTAACTTTAATATTTTTGACACATCTAACATATTACGTTCGCTGATCGAATCAAAACCCTGAAATGTGAGGTCGTGCGTAAGCGAAAAATTTGGAATAGCAGTAAAAAGCTTATCCTTTTCACTATCCGAAAACATGTGATAGGTTCTCTGCAGTTTCTTAAATAGGCAAGCTATTTCATTAATAAAAACAGTTTCTTCCGGAACTTCAAACTCATTCAGAAGACCGGGATACGCCACTTCCAGCGCCCATAAATGGTTTGTCGAAATAGCAGTACGTATAAGCTCTGTGTCGTAGCCATTTCGTAAATCAAAATGGTCAAAAAGATCACACATCATAAAAACACTCAGTTTATGCAGACCTTCAACAATCATGTTGCTTACCTCAATAACCCCATTACGAGCCTTTCATGCTCTTGTACGAAATAAACATTCTGTTAATAACGTCCTGGAACATTTCCAAATCACTATTATTCATGCAAGACAGTAATTCATTCAGTTTCCTGTCCCGCTCGCTCATAGCTTTGGCAAGGATAATTTCTCCCGCCGTGGTGAGCCGGACAATTTTCACTTTACGATTACCAGATTCTTTTTCACGTGTAATGAATCCGGCTAATAAGAGATAATCCAGAGCTTCCGTGACACTTCGGGAGGTGAAGTTCAGACAATCCATGATGCTTGAAGCATAGCATTGTGGCGTATCTTGTATAACCTTCAACACACGCAATTTTGATAAGCTTAACGCCATTGGCAATAAAGTTTTATTAACTTCATTCCTCATCTCGTGATAAAGGACATTAAGTTTTTCAATCACACGAATAAGATCGTGCGATAGCGGCTTTTCGCTCATTCAGAAATACCTTTAAGTTTATATCTGAGAACCTTACCCACACCAGATTTAGGTAATGCATCAATATATTCAATATGTTTAGGTACTTTATATGATGTCAAGAATTTCCGGCAGTATTCCCGAATATCACTTTCCATTGGCATTATATCTGATGGTACGATAAATAGTTTTATCGCCTCGCCAGTAACATCATCCTGCACGCCTATTGCCACCGCCTCTTTGACTAATGGGTGTTGCAGAACCACAGCTTCAATTTCAGCAGGGTAAACATTAAACCCGGAAACTATAATGATATCTTTCTTTCTGCCCTGAATAGTAATGACGCCTTGCCGATCCTGCACGGCGAGATCGCCTGTGAAATACCATCCATCCCTTAAGGCTTCATGAGTTTCTTCATCTCTTTTCCAGTACCCGGACATAACCTGAGGCCCTTTGACTGCGACTTCACCTTTTTCACCGGGTGAAACAGTATTCCCATCGGCATCAACCAGTTTTATCTGCGTCTCTGCGACGGCACAACCCACGTTACTCAGGCATTGCGTGGTTGCAAAAGACTGAACGGAAACCAGAGGAGAACACTCCGTCATGCCATAACCAGCAAGAATCGGCTTTCCTGTAATGCCGAACCATTTCTCAGCCACAGGGCGAACCAGCTCCGTACCACCGCTAACGCAAAAATTAACTGCTGAGAAATCCAGTTCTGCAAATTTAGGGTGGTTCAACAATGCGTTATAAAGCGTGTTAACCCCTGTAATGGCCGTAAATTTATACTTCATCATAGCACTGATGACGTCATCAATTTTTCTGGCATTGCTGATAAAAATATTCACTGCACCAATCGAAAAGAAATAAAGAAAATTCACCGTTAGTGAAAAGATATGATATAAGGGCAATGCAGTTACAATTCGCTCTTTACCCTTTGTCAGATATTCACCGCAAACACGATGTAATTGATTGAGGTTTGCCGCGATATTGCCATGAGTCAACATTGCCGCCTTTGGAATTCCACTCGTGCCACCGGTATACTGAAGAAAGGCCAGGGTATTCTGTTTTACCTCGGGAGCGGTAAATGAAAAACACTGTCCCAAAAATATGATTTTTTCGAGAGTGGTGATATTTCCCTTTTCATATGAGTCAGATAGACATTCATCAGGCGTGTCCGGAAAATCATCCATACCAGCTTCAATAATATAAAGATTATCACCTTCCGGACATTTTTCTTTCAGTTCTGGTAACGTAATGATGGCCTTAGGACGACAGTCCATCATATATTTTTCAATTTCATAGCGTGTCGAATTTGGGTTTATGTTAACAACGACCATCCCTGACCGTAACACCCCCATGACTGAAATTGCATACTGTAATGAATTTGGAAGCATGATAGCGATACAATCACCACGCGTAAAAAAAGCTTCATTTTGTAACCATGCAGCAATATTTCTGCTGAGCTCGCCCATTTTTGCATAACTGACTATCGCATCGTTGCATATAATGGCAGGATAGCACTCATAAGTTATGCAAGATGATTCAAACATTTCGGTCAAAGTATGATGTTCTTTAGTCTGGTTCTGATTCACCGCATTGCCCCCCGGTCATTGTCTTTAACTAATTTTTAACATTAGAGATATTTAATCAAGAGTTGGAGTAGTATTTTTTTATAAGTGAGAGCTCCCTCACTTATTTTTATTTCACGGCATTACTTCATGCTTCCACTATATTTCATAGTCACAACCCCATGATCAAATAACTCAAAAACACAATACTCCAACACTCCAAATAAATTTGAAAAATAACTTTTATTTTTTTAACAAAATTACAAAAAACAAGAACATCGAGTTATGCTCTACCATAGGCTTAAGTACAAGATAAATTATAACGTTGAGGTGAGGTTAAAGAAGTGTCGCTGGCTCTCCTCTAACCCCTTAGCGGCATCCCTGAACGAGTCCGGTAATACGCTATCGGGAACAGGATAATAAACATCGCTATCGCTTACAGTCCTGCCATTTAACACACTGGAAATCTTGTCCATATTACCCTGAATCCCCAAAATAAATTCATTGGCGGGTTCCTGGTTTTTCAGATGTTCTTTTTCAAACGAAACGCGATCGATATAGAAAAGCACATTTTTTATGGCGTTCAAAATCGACAGAGAGTGTTGATGCAACTGATCATGCGATCCTTCAGCGCTAAACCAGGTGGGTTCAATGGCAACTCTGGCCGCGATATCTTCACATTCCACGAGCCCGGTCGCGACCTTCTGACGTGTTTCATTATGGCGAGTTGCACTGTGAAGCCAGTTCCGGGCTTCATCAAATAATGCACCAAGATTCTGCAACATTACACCGCCCTCTCGTTCCGGTCTTATCAGGGTATGGATAAGACCGGCAACGATAATCCCCAGGATAATACCGACGATCCTGTCCCTTACTTCTGTCAACCCTGTGACCGGACCAAACGTCTCAAGCGTCGCAAGAGCAAAGGTGAACATGATTTGCACCCCTGCATAACTTATATTCTCCGGGCCAGCAGAGATCCACGAAGACAATGCGATGACTGGAAGCACAATACAGAGCAGGCCAAACAGCGTATCGATCCGTGGAGTAAGATAGACAATAGCCACCAGCGCAAACACACTGCCAACTGCAGCACCGACCAGACGAAGGATGATTTTCCGATGCGTATTCCCCAGACCCGGCTGCGCAACAATGAGACAACTGAGCATAATGGTATGAATACCTGACCAGTCCGTTGCGGTATAGAACAAATAACAAACTGCCGCACTCAGCAGTGTTTTAAGTGAAAAAAACACATAGTTTTCGTTGCTGAAGGCATCCTTTACCAGAACACCCGCGTGTGTACCTGGCGATAGTACCTGGGTATTTACCTTATTTTCCGCTGCCGCCACTTGTTTGTTATAAGAGCTGATAATGTCCGCTATCGCGATAAAGGCTGGTTCTGCGGAATGCAATACCGGAGGTTTCGTTTGCCAGTCAGGCTCCCCATTAATTAGCATTAATTCTAACTGCTTTATTGCATTACGGAGTGTTTCTGCATCCTTTAATACATCCTCCCCTTCAAAGCTAGCGGGAAGATGGCAAGATGCTGTACGCAGTTCAGAAACAATTGCGATCGCAGTAAGATAATGCCCCCCTTTTTGTGCAGCATGTTTGTCCCGCATCGTTTTGTAACGCAAAAGCCGGTACAGCGTCTGAATATCGCGTCCTGCCTGGCTTAAGGTGTTTTGTCTTCGCAGTAACGCGGCATCAGCTGAAAGCAGAGAAGCCATATCCGACAGTTGCTTCCCAATGGTCCGTTTTAGCTGAATCTCCGGCTCCAATGGCATCAGGAGAGAATTGACAATTAATGTCACGGCAATGGGATAGTTAACGGCCACCCATACCCAAAGGATCCCTCTGACCAGAGTATCTGCATCAGGTGAAATATCCACAAGGCTTTGCGTGTATATTGCGACAATAGCAACCACAAAAAATACCACGCCGATTTTTGTCGTCCGCATCAAAAACGCACTGACAAAAAAAAGCGTGAAGGAGATTAGGATCCGCAAAAATGGGGTATTCCATGTCACTTTCAGAACAATTAATGACAGAACAATAGAGAAAGTGGACCCGACGATAAACAATATCCCCGTCAGTCTGGTCACAACAATGTTCGTCTGGGTGACAAAAAAAACGGTAATTAATGACAAAGCCAGCAGCGGTACCTGCAGGCTTTGCGACATGATCACCACAATCGTACAAGCCACCATAGCACGTAAGACATGGTTCAGACGCCCGGGATATGGACGCATAGAAATCCACAAATCACTCATAGCAGGAGACGTGGTACCCATAGTCTGACCCCGTTAAAACTTGTTGCCGCGGTGCAACGTTACAACAGCTGAAGCACCAATACGGAAGAGTCCTTTATCGGTTTCAGACATTTTTATTTTTACCGGGAAACGCTGGGAAACATGAACCCAGTTAATGGTCTTTTCGACTAACTGCAGTCCTCCGACGGTGGCACTGTCACCCGGTGCAACGCCATAGCTCATTGAGTCTAGGGTGCCAGAAAAAGCTTTGCCGGTATCCGCCATGATAAATACCGTTGCCGTTGTTCCTTCAGTAATACCTTTCAGATCGGTTTCCCTGAAGTTGGCGATGACATACCACTGCCCTGTATCAATGAGCGTCATGACAGGTTGTGCCGGGGATGCATATTGACCCGCAGTGGTCTTCAGTGCTGTGACTCGTCCATCGAATGGGGCACGAACTTCACTGTATTCAAGATTCAGCTTAGCTTCGGCAATTTGTGCCCTTACTTCATCCCGCTGCGCCACAAGCGCATCCACACCGCTGACAGCGGCACTGGCCTGTCGAGCCTGAAGTCTGGTCGAGTTATAATTAGCTTCAGCACTGTTTCTCGCTGTTCTGGCCTGCTCCAGCTCTTCTTTAGACACATAGTTTTTACCCATCAGCGCCAGCTTACGGTTATATGTATCCTGCGCCTGCTGATACTGGCTACGGGCACTCTCTACCTGGGCAGCGACGGCATCGGCGTTGTACTGCTGCGCACTGACGGAGCGTTCTGATAACTTGATCTGCTCATTCAGGGTGATCAGACGGGCCTGACTGGCATCCAGTGAATTCTGGAATGGACGCGGATCAATGCGGTAAAGCAGCTCCCCTTTTTTCACGAGCTGGTTATCTTTGACTGGCAATTCAATAATTCTGCCACTCACCTCAGGAACGACGTTGATGGTGTCAGCATAGACATAAGCATCATCAGTACGCGGTGCGGCATCAATTCTGAACAAGACAAGCACCAAAACCATCAGCGTCACCAGAAATAAACTGAGCGCATAAATTTTTCTTTTTACGGTCATTTCGGCACCTTAAGACGGGAAGAAAATCAGCCATGTCAGCATAGAAATCAATGCTGTAACGCAGGGATACACAACGACTGCCGGGGATAACCAGCCCGTTTTGTGCAAGTTACTGGAAAGTATGTGTAAGAGCGTCATTCCTGTGACACCGATGCCCGTACACAGAAGCCAGTCAGGGAAGGATGCGCCGAATAAAACAACAGAAGGTGCGGGAGAACACCCAGTCAGGGAGCTCACGGCAATAAACAGCACCGTCAGAAGATGGAATGATGATGGCTTGCCTGGATGTTTGTACATTTTCGTATGTTCATGAAATTTAATGTTAAAGTAGACAAACTTGAATCTTTATTCAAATTTAGCTTATCTTATACAGCACCAAATCTCAAGATCGTGCAAAATAGACAACCAACAGGTCACCTTCTTCCAGGACACATGATGGCAATTTCAGATACCAACCGCTTACGACCCCCCATGCAACGAAGGGGGCACCTCAGGGTTCAAAAAATCCTGGATGCAGCCGCTGAGATTATCAGTGACATCTCCATTGAAAAGCTCACTATTCAGGAACTTGCAAAGCGTTCAGGTACAGCGCCGGGTTCGCTTTATCATTTTTTCCCCGATATTGAGTCCGTTAAGGAATCACTGAAGCTCAGTTTTGATAACAAACTTTCCGAGATGTTGGATGCGAAAAAAAACCAATATGTGGAGCAGGACTGGTGCTCTTTGCCTGCAGGCGATCTTATTAATGCTATTTTTCAGCCCTATGCCAACTTCCTTATTGAGAACAAGGCCTATTTACCACTTCTTCTGAGAATAAATCCGGATTTTACTCAGTCGAAGTTTCTTGCTTTCCTGATCCATATATTAGAGCGCAGGAACCGTAACGTTACAAAATCAGAAATTATACGAGAAGCGAACTTCCTTCATTCCCTCGCTATAGGTACTCTGCAGCAGGCTTTCCAGCGAGATAATAAACTTCCTTACGAGTTCATTCCCAAAATACTGCATTCTCTAGCACTCTACCTTGAATCAACGGAAGTACAGTTGGTTAAATCAGATTAGTAAAAATACCTTTGATATCATAGGTATTTATTGCTGATATATGTCTGAGTATATGTCCTGAAGTGCATGGTTGTTAACCCCCCCCGCTCCATGCACTACCTCTCATAGCATCAAGAGGTGGTTGAATTGCATGCTGGCTACATCCGCGAAAGAACGCCACAACCAGTGAGTAAATGTGGTTAGCAAACCGATGTTCTTGATACTGAATTTTCTATAATTAAAAAAAAGCCTGCAATTAAGCAGGCCAAATTCAGAAGAATACTTCGCGCTTAAGTATATCAAGAAATCGTGGACAAACCATCTTAAAAAACCAATTAAAATCAATCAACCTATTATTATATTGAGAGCATTTATTGCCAAATTGCTTTCTAATTTCACTGATAGTGATTACATTCTTCTATTTATTTTCGCCATGAAACCTTTATATAAAAAGGCACGTTTCCCTCGCTTTTTACCGTGTCAAAATAGGTCTTTTGACCTGCCACCAGGATTAGATACAACCTTCAGTTAGTAATGTCGGTTGGTTTTTCTTCATATTTCCTGTTTCGCCAGTCCGTTGCGAATTCAGCTGGTGTCTGGTAATCCTGCGATGAATGGGGACGGCACTCGTTATAATCCTGCCGCCAGTCATTAATCGTTTTCCGGGCATGAAGAATATCGCTGAACCAGTGTTCATTCAGACACTCATCGCGAAAGCGTCCGTTAAAACTCTCAATAAATCCGTTCTGCGTTGGCTTACCTGGCTGGATAAGCCGTTAGTCGTGAAAAATTCACACCTGCACAGAACCTGAATTATACCCGCCGCCGCGCAGAACTGGCTGCGCAGTAGTCCTTTCAAAAATCCCCGAAAATCCCGCCATTTTTACGTATAAAAGCCATGCATGCATAAGGTGTATGGTTTTGCATGCGTTTTACCAACACTCAATTCCCCGCCAGCGCCAGCACTGTCGCGCCCTGAGGCCGGTCATGCACCAGCATTAAAAGCGCCCCCTTAAGCGGGCAGGCGGGGCGGGGAGAGCATTGCGCGCCAACGGTAAAGTATTTATTAATTTTGCGACCTGAGCGCGTCGCTACGCCTTGCTGGTTTGCGGAAGTGCCGGGGGCAGCTATTTGCGAGGATTAGAGGCTTCAAAGGCGGTCAGACTAAGGGAAAGAAAAAGCCGCTCGAAAGCGGCAGTAAACAAAAGGTATTTAGAGAACCAGAAATTAATTATTTTTTAAATTATTTATTTAAGCCAATGGTCTTTGACATCAGAAAAATTCACACTGTGCCACTGTTCTTTCCAAACTTCCCAATATTTAATATCATTTGAGGAAGGTTGACGATCTTTTGGACATTCATCAATTGAAACTATTGATGGTAAAACAATTGATTCACCTATTACTAATGCTTCACCAGCTTTAAGTGATGGGAGTGTATCGATAATAGCACCAAGTGTATCTGGTAGTAATCTTTTCACATAATTTTGGTCTATTGGGTTTGTCAATCTCATTGCAATAAAATTATTACATTGAGAAAAAATAGTTTCAGATATTTCTGATGGTCTCTGACTTGCCAAAAGAAGAGTAACTCCGTATTTACGCCCCTCCTTTGCAATACGTTCAATTGATTTTTTAGAGGATCTATACTTTACCAAGTCACTATTTGGAACGTACTTATGTGCCTCTTCGTAGACCAAGAGAACAGGGAAATCAGTATCTTTATCTTGAGATTCCATGAGTTTCTTATAAATGTATCCATATTCAAAAACAAGCCTAGATATCAATGAAACGGTTATACTCAGCACTTCAAAAGGTATGCCACTCAGATCTATTATTGTTACATTTTTATTACTTTCTGGTGCCTCTGAAGCCCCTAGCAAGCTTTTAATGACATTTTCGAATTTTTGATTCCTTGATTCATCTGAAAAAAGAAATGACAGTCTATCTTGATTAATCTTTTCTGAGAAGCGTGATATAAACTTATCCAACGTGCCATCCGCGTAAAAACCTTTTGAAATATTTGACGCTTTTGAATTGTAGAATTCAAACTTACAATTAAAGTATTTCTCAATACGTTCACTATCACTCAGTTTACATCCACATTCTGAAGTAGTTGAACTATCTTTCTTCTCATCAGCAGCTCCCGACTCCCCAACAATCATGTATCTATCACTTGCCTTTGAGTTTCTAGTTTCATCCCTCAGATTTTTCAAAGCCGTTTCAACTTCATTTATGTCAAAAAAGACTGGACTATCATAAAAAACTTTTGACATTGAAGGATTATGCTTTCTTTTATTAGCCGTAACTAACATACGGAATACTGAGGATTGGTTGTAATTATCTCTTTCTCCAGTATCTAAAAGAATCTCTTCTAATTCTTCACTGTTTAACAACCAATACGGTAAAGATAAATTATTAACATCAAGAAAATTAGCGTCAGGAAATGCCGAGTGATATTCAGAATGAATATCGAAAATAATGACATGAGAATTATTTAAATTAAAGTCGCCATTTTTCCCAGAAACCGCAGTTTGTATTACTTTTGAAACCGTATGAGATTTTCCTGAACCAGTAGATCCAACTATAGCAATGTGTTTATTGAAAAATTTATTACCATCTAAAGGGATTCGAATATCATCATTGTATGACAATGAACAAAACTCGAAGTGTTTATTTTTATCAACTGAGTTTCTGTAGATATTATCAATATCCTCAAACGTGGCTGGAGCAGCTTGTTTAGGAGGTAATGCTATTGAGTCCCCCCCTCTTTCAAATCTACCATTTTTTATTATACCTAATGGATTAGCCTGTATGAGATACTTTCTTTCCCCATTATCCTTTGCCTCAATAGAGAAATTTTCTATTATCCCTATTAGCATCATTGATTCATCGTCCGATGGAACTTTAATGTAAGAGCCTACTTTTAGATTTTGTCCATCTTTAAATTCATCGAGATTACCAACGATAATTTTAATGCTATTTGGATAAACTGAAATCACTTCAGCATTTACTTCATTAATATCATCATCTACCATTTTTAAGTATCCTTTTGCACATATCTAATGACTTCACTTGGATTTTCATTGACTTTCCGCGCGTTAGCTCACACTCATAAATAGGCTTATTCAAATAAAATTGATAGATCTCTTTTCTTTTAACAGAACAAGCTAAGATTTCATCTAAATATCGAATATCATTAATAAATCTCACCTTATAGTACGATAAATCATTTACATCCTTCATTATTGAATCAGTACTAAAATCATCACCCAAAAAATCAAATCCATCCATTGGGGGAAAACCAGCACTAGCTAACTCTCGTTTTAAATTTTTCAATCGTTCGAGAGACATTCCTTCAATATATATATATGGACTAAAACGATTCTCTTTTGATAGTCTCACAACACCTAACTTTGACCATCTTTTAACAATAACAGCGACTATTTCAATATAATCTTGAATATTAAAATTATTGTCTTCAAATAAGAAAAAACGATCGTAGTTACTTGCATTCATTACTGGTGGGAAAAGCTCATCCTTTAATTTATTGCAATACTCTTTCTCAGTTCTGAAAACCTCAAACCATAGGTCAAATAAAATATTTTTATTATCAATTGTACTAAAAAATTCACTAGGTATGATTTTCCTATTATCGACACCTTTTTTTGTCGCTATTTCCTTAATTTTAGATATGGCATTATTATAATAATAACACTCAGCTTCAAACTCAGTGCAAGAAAACTTATCAGATAAAAGAGTGAATATATTTTTTAATTGAACATCATATGAAGAAGCATGAATATCAACTTTTAAAAGGTTTATAAAATCCGTTAGCTGTTGGTCATCAATATTTAAATTTTCGTGGACACGAATGGTTTTCTTTGTCTTGACATTATTAATTATGGGAAACTCATTATATATCAAAAAATTTTCTTTAAGGTATTCAATGGTTAGTGGGAGTGCTAACTTCTCATGCCCTGAAGGATAATAACCATACAATGTATAATTATAAATCTCCACTTTCGCAGCTAATCTTTTGGCATAATCCGTTAGCATTAATTGTATAGGATGTGCAATGACAGAATGATTATACTCAGTATTTTCATAATACTTACATTGAATTGCAGTGATTTCATCTGCATTTTTTAGATCTATATCCTCAACACCTTCAACATAGATCACATCATCATCTTTGGCGCGTAATAACTCCACAATGGTTTTATCGAACTGATAGAAATAACCTTTAATTGCATGTATTGCACTACGTGGGCTGTCCATACTCATCCTTCTTTTAATATTTTATCTGAATACCACTGCATCATACTTTGACGTTTTTCAAAATAATGAGCATGATTATACGTTCCTCGAATACTATTTTTGTCAACATGGGCGAGTTGCATTTCAATCCATGCAGAATCAAATCCGTTTTCATGAAGAATTGTAGACAGAGAATGCCTAAATCCATGCCCGGTGACTTTTCCGCCATAACCAATACGCTTGATAACCTGATTAATACTTGCCTCACTCATAGGCTTACTCGGGTCGTTCCGCCCCGGAAAAACATAACGATAGTTCCCTGTCATGAGCTTGAGTTCATTGAGTAAATCTAACGCCTGAACAGACAATGGCACAAGATGTGATCTGCGCATTTTCATCCTTTCGGCGGGAATTTCCCAAATAGCGTTATCCAGATCAAATTCTTGCCATAATGCCGCGCGTAATTCGATGGTTCTCACCCCCGTAATCATTAGTAATTTCGTGGCTATCTGGACAAGCTTACTCCCGGAGTAACCCTCTAAGGCACCTAGAAAATCAGGTATCTCATCAGCTTTTAGGAATGGGAAATGATTGGATTGGTGTACTTCGAGAGCGCTGGAGAGATCAGCCGCAGGATTGTACTCCGACCTACCCGTTGCAATTGCGTAGCGAAACACTTCGGAGCAACGCTGCCGCACTTTGCGCATTTTCTCCAACACACCACGTTTCTCAATTTTACGCAGTACGTTCAACAGCTCTAGCGGTTTAATCTCTCCCACTGGCCTTGTTCCGACTTAAGGAAAAATATCGTTCTTAAACGCTTCCATGATGTCTGTTGCATATCCCGCCGACCATTTAGCAGATTTAAGTTGATGCCACTCTCTGGCTATCTTTTCGAAGGCGTTCTCTGACTCTGTTTGCAGAGCCAGCTTTTGCCCTTTTCGAACCTCACTAGGGTTCTTTCCTTCTACCACAAGTTTTCGAGCTTCATCACGACGGGAACGAGCATCGGCAAGGGTGATCGTTGGGTAAACGCCAAGCGAGATCAACTTGGGTTTACCAGCATAACGATAGCGGAACCGCCAGCTCTTGCTTCCATTAGGTTCTATAAGCAATGACAAGCCTTGCCCATCCCCAAGCGTATAGGGTTTATCTTCAGGCTTAGCGCGGCGAATCTGCATATCGTTTAAAGGCATATGTATAGGAATCCAGGACCGAACAGGAACATATACACAATCCTATACATATTCTGTATCGGATTCTGCTGGATGGTCACGGACAACAACGGACTAAAAATCGATAAAATCGTTATAAATCAGGTTAGTTATGGATGAATAAGGACGTTTAGGGGAGTTGAGATGGTGCCGATAATAGGAGTCGAACCTACGACCTTCGCATTACGAATGCGCTGCTCTACCAACTGAGCTATATCGGCCCTGAGAGGCCGGTTACGAGTGTAACCACGGGGCAAAAGGTTAGATCTATCCGGGTGATGCGTCAATGCCCTTTTGAATCAAACGGCTATTTTTGCATCACCCGTGATTATTTACGCACGAATCGTATCGTCACCAAAGCCGATCCACTTGTAAGTGGTCAGTGCTTCAAGGCCCATCGGGCCGCGCGCGTGCAATTTCTGCGTGCTGACAGCCACTTCGGCGCCCAGCCCGAACTGACCGCCATCGGTGAAGCGCGTCGAGGCATTAACATATACCGCAGAGGAATCCACTTCGTTCACGAAGCGATCGGCATTGCGCAGGGTGCGTGTCAGGATCGCGTCAGAGTGCTGCGTACCGTGTTCACGAATGTGCGCAATCGCGTCGTCGAGATCGGCAACAATCTTCACATTCAGATCCAGAGACAGGAATTCATCGTCATACCGCTCCGCTTTTACTGGAACCGCAGTCGCCGGGCCATCCTTCAACAGCGCCAGAGCACTGGCATCAGCGTGCAGCGTCACGCCGCTTTGCGCCATCTGTTTGCTTAGTGCTGGCAGGAAAGTGCTCGCAATGCCCTGATGCACCAGCAGCGTTTCCACGGTGTTACAGGTGCTTGGACGCTGGGTTTTCGCATTGACGATAATCTTCAGCGCCGGCTCAATCTCAGCACTGTCGTCAACGACGATATGGCACACGCCAATACCGCCGGTAATCACCGGAATGGTCGACTGCTCTCGGCAGAGCTTGTGCAGCCCCGCCCCCCCACGTGGGATCAGCATGTCGATGTATTTATCCATGCGCAGCATTTCGTTCACCAGCGCGCGGTCCGGGCTCTCGATAGCCTGGACGGCACCCGCCGGTAAACCACACTCTTCCAGCGCCTGCTGAATAACCTTTACCGTCGCCGCATTGGTACGCCAGGTCTCCTTTCCGCCGCGCAGAATGGCGGCGTTGCCGGTTTTCAAACACAGGGAGGCGACATCAACGGTGACGTTTGGGCGAGCTTCATAAATCACGCCGATTACGCCAAGCGGCACACGGCGACGCTCAAGACGTAAACCGCTGTCGAGCAGGCCACCGTCAATCACCTGCCCAACCGGGTCGGCGAGATTGCAAACCTGACGGACATCATCAGCGATACCTTTCAGACGCGCCGGCGTCAGCGCCAGGCGGTCAAGCATGGCCTCGCTCAGACCGTTTACACGTGCCTCAGCCAGATCCTGTTCATTAGCTCGCAATATCTCAGCGGATTGCGATTCCAGATAATCAGCGATTTTTTCCAGCACGCGATTTTTCTCGCGGCTGGAAAGGAGCGCCAGTTTGTAAGAGGCGGCTTTCGCAGCTGCGCCCATTTGTTCCAGCATGTTCTGGCTCCTTAACGAATAATCATGTCATCACGATGCACGGCAACCGGGCCATATTCATAGCCGAGGATGGCGTCGATCTGCTGCGAGTGGTGACCCGCAATGCGGCGTAAGGCATCGCTGTTATAGCGGCTTACGCCGTGGGCAATATCGCGACCTTCGAGGTTACGGATGCGGATCACTTCACCACGGGAGAAGTTGCCTGTCACGCTTTTAATTCCTTTAGGAAGTAATGAACTCCCTCGTTCCAGAATCGCGGCAGTCGCCCCTTCATCAACGACGAGTTCGCCAGCAGGAGGCGCACCAAATATCCAGCGTTTACGGTTTTCCAGCGGGGATTCCTGCGCGTGGAAACGGGTGCCGACGGAGAGGCCTTCCATCACGTCGCCAATGACGCCAGGACGGCTGCCCGCCGCAATAATGGTGTCGATACCGGCGCGGCACGCTACATCAGCGGCCTGCAGCTTGGTACCCATGCCGCCGGTTCCCAGGCCAGACACGCTGTCGCCCGCGATGGCGCGAAGCGCATCGTCAATGCCGTGTACATCGGTAATCAGTTCGGCTTCAGGGTTAGAGCGCGGGTCGGCAGTAAACAGACCCTGCTGATCGGTCAGGAGCAGTAATTTATCGGCACCGGCCAGAATCGCGGCCAGCGCTGAGAGGTTGTCGTTATCACCCACTTTGATTTCAGCGGTGGCAACGGCATCGTTTTCGTTAATGACGGGAACAATATTATTGTCCAGCAACGCGCGCAGGGTATCGCGGGCGTTCAGGAAACGCTCTCTATCTTCCATATCCGCACGCGTCAGCAGCATCTGCCCGACGTGGATACCGTAGATAGAGAACAGCTGTTCCCAGAGTTGAATCAGTCGGCTTTGTCCCACGGCGGCCAGCAGCTGTTTGGAGGCGATCGTCGCGGGGAGTTCGGGGTAGCCAAGGTGTTCACGCCCGGCGGCAATCGCCCCGGAGGTTACAATCACAATACGATGCCCTGCGGCATGTAACTGAGCGCACTGACGTACAAGCTCAACAATGTGGGCGCGATTTAGGCGGCGCGATCCGCCTGTTAAAACACTGGTACCGAGTTTTACCACCAGCGTCTGGCTGTCACTCATGATTCTCTGCCGTTCAACGATAAGGGAAAGTAATGTCAAACGAACGTTTTAACAGGAGTCAGCCCCGTTGCCAACTGCCATAGCACATCACGAAACACTTTATTGCTCGGGATCAGGAAGCGTAGCGGCAAAGTTTGACAATTTTATTACTGAAATAATAAATCACAGTTTTTTAAAATTATTCTTAGTTTGTCATAAAAGTTTCACTCCAGAACGATAAAACCCTTCCTGTTTTTTCACGGGACTTAAGCATGAGCTTATCGTCCAGCGAATTTTTTAGCGCGTTTATAAGACAGGATCGAAAATGAAAAAGAGCACTCTGGCATTAGTGGTTATGGGCGTCGTGGCTTCTGCATCTGTTCACGCAGCTGAAGTTTATAATAAAGATGGTAATAAACTGGACGTGTACGGCAAAGTTAAAGCCATGCACTACATCAGTGATGATGCCACCAAAGATGGTGACCAGACTTACGTGCGTTTCGGTTTTAAAGGCGAAACGCAGATCAACGATCAGCTGACAGGCTATGGCCGCTGGGAATCTGAATTTGCGGGTAACAAAGCAGAAAGTGATTCCTCACAGAAAACACGTCTGGCCTTCGCCGGTCTGAAACTGAAAAACTTCGGTTCCCTGGATTATGGTCGTAACCTGGGTGCACTGTACGACGTCGAAGCATGGACCGATATGTTCCCTGAGTTCGGCGGTGACTCTTCCGCGCAGACCGACAACTTCATGACCAAGCGTGCCACCGGCCTTGCCACGTACCGTAACACCGACTTCTTCGGTGCGATTGACGGTCTGGATATGACGCTGCAATACCAGGGTAAAAACGAAAACCGTGACGCCAAGAAGCAGAACGGTGACGGCTTTGGTACTTCTCTGACGTATGACTTCGGTGGCAGCGATTTCGCCATCAGCGGCGCCTACACCAACTCTGACCGTACCAATGCTCAGAACCTGCTGACTCGCGGCCAGGGCGACAAAGCAGAAGCGTGGGCAACCGGTCTGAAATATGATGCTAACGATATTTATCTGGCAGCAATGTATTCAGAAACTCGCAATATGACGCCAATTTCTGGTGGTTTTGCGAATAAAGCTCAGAACTTTGAAGTTGTCGCACAATATCAGTTCGACTTTGGTCTGCGTCCGTCCCTGGGTTATGTCCAGTCTAAGGGCAAAGATATCGAGGGTATTGGTGACGAAGATCTGGTGAAATACATTGATGTTGGCGCAACCTATTACTTCAACAAAAATATGTCTGCGTTTGTTGATTATAAAATCAACCAGATTGATGACAAAAATAAACTGGGCGTGAGCAGCGATGACATCGTTGCCCTGGGGATGACTTACCAGTTCTGATTATGAGAAATAAAAAAACCGGCTTGATGCCGGTTTTTTTTGGTCGAGATTAATGCAGTCTGATGCCCTCTCACACAGGAAGAGGGAGAAAACCATCAGGCAGTCAGCTTCACCGCTTCGCTGGAGAAGTCATCCGCTGGCTCGAACTTGAGATCCAAAGTAGCCAGCAGTGCGTTTGCCTTGTCCTGGAACTCTTTCAGGGTATATTCCAGGCGGTCAATGACTTCCTGATCTTTAATGGAGGTAGCCTGCCATTTGCCGTCTTTATTAAACAGGCCAAACTGGTAGCTATATGTAAAGCGTTTTTCCTCTGCTTCCATTTCCATCCACCAGCCCCAGAATTCACGTTTTTCGGGTGCAGGCTTCACGTTGACGCATACAGCCAGACAGTCGAAAAAAAAGCGATTCTCTTCACACTGCTCTTCTCGAATATACGGGCCAAGAGCCATAAATTTCTTAATCAGTCTACTTTTCGGGTGTCCACTCGGTAACGTCATTGCGATCTCCTTTTGTGAAGCCACTGTTTTACCAAACCAGCAAAATTTAGCAATCTATTAACACAATCTCTGAGCGATCCAGCGCGTGATCTCTTTCAAGGCTTTGTCAAAATTCTGATAAACCGGGCTGAACGGCACCTCAAGCAATTTACCATCCGCAGATGACGAAGTGATTAAGCGGGACTCTTCTTCCGGACTAAACGGATCGTTTTTCCAGAAACCTGATAGCATCGGTGTTGGACACCGACGTCCCAGCAGACCTTGCGTTTTTAACGAGTAACGATTGAGTTCAACGCGTAGCGCTTCGTCTGATGCATCATGCATGCCAAGACGGCTGGCCAGCACATCCAGATACATTTCGGGTACACTACCCTGACGTGCGGGATCGCTTAGCAACGCGTGAACGACCGGGCCAAGACAGGCGACGGCTTTCAGGCGGGATGATTCAATGTAAGCCAGACGCACCGCGACGTTCGCCCCGAAACGGAAACCAAATGCGGCAACACGGGTGTGATCTACCCAGGGAATATTCTCCAGCGCTTTTAGCGCATGCTGGTGCAGTAAACTGGAATCCTGAGTCAGTTTCCACTTGGATGAGAAGCCAATTGACGGCATATCAAGCGTTAGCATCGCGATCCCTTTTGGTGCGAAGTAACGCTCATAAAGGCTGTAATAGTCAATCTGTAGTGAATCCAGCCCGCCACACATGAGGACGGTTGGGAACGGACCTTCCCCTTCAGGCATATGCAGGAATCCGGTAACGGACGCCCCGCCAGGAATGGTAAACTCCAGTTCGCGCATCCGCCCCGGCAAGCGTTGAGCAGCCTCTTCATAGGCACGATTCGCCAGCGCCTGAGCCTGCTCAGCCAGTTCATCCCCTTTTAAATGCGGATACGCGGCAATGCCATAGAGGTTTGCAGCATGCAGCCAGTGCTTGCCGCTGATCGTGGCGTCCTCTTCCTGGCTGGCTTTTTGCTGCCAGAGCATCGCCTGTTTAGACCACTCGTAGATCCAGTTACCACCGCGGTATCCCACGACGGTATCGTAGAGTTCGCTGTCGGTGCGCTCGGCGTCACTCATGACGATCCGAGCCTGCACGTCGAGAATTTCACGGGGGTCTATACCCCGCCAGATCCACATCAGGCGGTTAATCATGCGATACCAGTGGGGCACGTTTTTACCGTCTAATGCAGACTGGATGGCAGGCATGGTCCCCGGATTAAAGCGGCGCACCAGCGTCGACGTTTCGGGGTGTTTGAAACGGGGTTTGAAGAGAGTCTCGGTGAGATTCGCCTGCGTCATTACGTTGCCTCCATGAATCGTCATATAGAGACTATTGTAACGCGCGCCAGACTAAAAAAAACAACGCCCGGTATCACCGGGCGTTAAAATAATGACGGTTCGGAATTAACGACCAGAGATAGGTGGTACAAAGACCACGCCCATATCCCACGGCTGTTCAATCCGGGTGTCCTGTGGAATATCAATCACATAATCGTCAACCAGAGGGCGGCCTGCAGGCTTGGCGAAAATAGTGACGAAGTGGGCTTTTGGATACATTTCTCGAATGGCCACAGCGGTACCACCGGTATCCACAGGTCATCAATAACGATGAAACCTTCACCGTCACCTTCCGCGCGTTTCAGCACTTTCAGCTCACGCTGGTTGTCATGGTCATAGCTGGAGATGCAGACGGTATCGACATGACGAATACCCAGCTCACGAGCCAGCAGCGCCCCCGGTACCAGACCGCCGCGGCTAACGGCAATAATGCCTTTCCACTGTTCGGAAGGCATCAGACGCGCAGCCAGTTTGCGGGCGTGAATCTGCAACATGTCGAGGTGACGACGTATTTTTCGCTCATGTGAAGTGTCCCAGCCTGTTTTTATACGGCTTAAAAAGTGTTCGAGGGGGAAATAGGTTGCGCGAGATTATAGAGATCTGACGCACTAAAAACCAGTGTTTAGCGCCCTGAGCCCGAGTTTTTACATGCTTTATGCTACCAGCCAGCGGAGAAAGTGGTATTCTCGGTTTCATCTCGCAAGTCTGACTTGTGGTAACTATTAACCTGCTAACCCTGTGACCTGCAACCCTGTTTGCAGTGCATCGACAAGGAGACTTATCGTGTCTGAACTGTCTCAATTATCTCCGCAGCCACTGTGGGATATTTTTGCCAAAATCTGTTCCATTCCACACCCTTCCTACCATGAAGAACAGCTTGCCGAACACATTATGGGTTGGGCGAAGGAAAAAGGCCTGCATGCTGAACGTGACCAGGTTGGTAACATTCTGATCCGCAAACCAGCAACTGCTGGCATGGAAAACCGCAAACCGGTTGTACTGCAGGCGCACCTGGACATGGTGCCACAGAAGAACAACGACACCGTTCACGACTTCACCAAAGACCCGATTCAACCGTACATCGACGGCGACTGGGTGAAAGCACGCGGCACCACGCTGGGCGCGGATAACGGCATTGGTATGGCCTCTGCGCTGGCCGTGCTGGCGGACGACAGCGTTGAACATGGTCCGCTGGAAGTGCTGCTGACCATGACCGAAGAAGCGGGTATGGACGGTGCATTCGGTCTGCAGGCGAACTGGCTGCAGGCAGATATTCTGATCAATACCGACTCAGAAGAAGAAGGCGAGATCTACATGGGCTGCGCGGGCGGGATTGATTTCATCTCTACCCTGCCGCTGTCACGCGAAGCGATTCCTGCTGGCTTCCAGACCTTCAAGCTGACGCTGAAAGGGCTGAAAGGCGGTCACTCCGGCGGTGATATTCATCTGGGTCTCGGCAACGCCAACAAACTGCTGGCACGCTTCCTGGCTGGCCATGCGGCTGAGCTGGATCTGCGTCTGGTAGACTTCAACGGCGGTACCCTGCGTAACGCGATCCCACGTGAAGCATTCACCACCGTGGCCGTACCAGCGGCAAAAGCGGACGAGTTGAAAAAACTCTCCAGCGTGTATCTGGATATCCTGAAAAACGAACTGTCGGCGAAAGAGAAAAATCTGACCGTGGTGCTGGAACCCGTCTCCACGGATAAAGCCGCGCTGACCGCGCAGTCCCGCGACACCTTCGTTCAGTTGCTGAACGCGACGCCAAACGGCGTGATCCGCAACTCTGACGTGGCCAAAGGCGTGGTTGAAACCTCTCTGAACGTGGGCGTGGTGACCATGAGTGACGACAGCGCAGAGATCATCTGCCTGATCCGTTCACTTATCGACACAGGCAAAGAGTACGTGGTGAGCATGCTGGAATCTCTGGGCACGCTGGCCGGTGCGAAAACATCTGCTAAAGGCAGTTACCCTGGCTGGCAGCCGGATGCAAGTTCTCCGGTGATGGCTCTGGTCCGTGAAACCTATCAGCGTCTGTTCAACAGCACGCCGAACATTCAGGTGATCCACGCGGGTCTGGAATGTGGTCTGTTCAAGAAACCGTATCCGAATATGGACATGGTCTCTATCGGGCCAACTATTACCGGGCCACACTCTCCGGATGAGCAGGTTCATATCGAAAGCGTGGGTCATTACTGGACGCTGCTGACTGAGCTGCTGAAAGCGATTCCTGTTAAGTAATTCCCTCACCCCAGCCCTCTCCCAAAGGGAGAGGGTGAACAACGTAGGCCCGGTAAGCGTAGCGCACCGGGCTTTTTTATAATCCTAATACCAGCTGTCGCTCTAACTGCGGATCCAGTAGCGTGACGTGCAATCCCACCAGCCTCACCCCTCGCCCTCCTCTTCGTTCTTCCCATGCCTTTTTCGCCGTCGCAATGAGATCCTCTTTATTCAGACGCGGCCAGACGTGTTCCTGCGTGGTCTGCTGGAAATCGTTGAATTTTAATTTGATACCCTGACGGGCAATGAGCAGATCCGGTTTCACCTTGAGCAAGCGTCGCTCCAGCTCAGGATAGAGCTGTTCCGTAATGATGGTTTCGCATTCAGACCAGTCATGAATGTCTTCAATCAGCGTTCGCTCAACCCCAACGGATTTCCGTAGCCGTTCGCTGTTCACATCACGATCGTCAATCCCCTGGCTGCGTTCCCACAGTACGCGCCCAAATTTTCCAAAACGCTTAAGCAACATTGCCAGATCGCTTCGCTGCACATCTTCACAGGTCCGTAATCCCATACTTTCCAGCTTTGCAGCAGATACTTTTCCCACACCAGGGATTTTGCCAAGTGGCAGCGTTTTTAAGAACGCAGGCACCTCTTCCGGCGTGATGACGTACTGACCGTTGGGCTTATTTAAATCGGAGGCGATCTTGGCCAGAAATTTCACCGGAGCGACTCCTGCCGACGCGGTCAGATTTAACTCTTTGAGGATGGTCTGGCGGATTTCCTGTGCCATCAGGGTTGCTGAGCCGTGGCAGTGTACGCTTTCGGTCACATCAAGATAGGCTTCGTCCAGCGACAGCGGTTCTATCCGAGAGGTGTAGCGGGAGAAGATTTCCCGAATATGAATTGAGGCCTCTTTGTAAGCGTCAAAGCGACCGGGTAAAAGAGTGAGATGAGGGCAAAGCTTCAGGGCCATTGCGGTAGGCATGGCGCTGCGCACGCCAAATTTACGCGCAGGGTAGTTGGCGGTGCTGATAACACCACGCTGAACGCGGCTGCCGCCAATGGCGATGGGAATATCCCGCAGCGCCGGGTTGTCACGCATCTCCACTGCGGCAAAAAAGCAGTCCATATCAACATGGATTATTTTGCGCATAGTAAGCCCTCACTCATTACTGGATAAGTATACAGTAAATAAATGAGGGTTGAGAAGTGTGCGTGAGAATTGTCGGGTGGCGGTTTCGCCTTACCCAACCTACCAGATTAAATGATGCGCTGCTGCTCGCGCGCCATGCGTTTTTTACGGGCATCGCACGGTTCCGGGCAGTCGCACACCTTCTTCATCCCAATGGAAGAGATGCCGCCGCAGCTGCCCTGAAGGCTTTTCCGCTTAACGATCCAGCCTAACGACATGCCGAAGATGACAAGCACAAAAACCGCAAAGGTTGCCAGAAACGTCAGCATCATCAGCCTCCAAAGTCATCAAGCATGATGTTCTCATCTTCCACGCCAAGATCTTTCAGCATCTTAATGACTGCGGCGTTCATTACTGGCGGGCCACACATATAAAACTCGCAGTCTTCCGGCGCAGGATGCTGTTTGAGGTAGTTTTCATACAGCACGTTGTGGATGAACCCCGTATAGCCCGTCCAGTTATCTTCCGGCTGCGGATCGGAAAGCGCCACGTGGAAGGTAAAGTTCGGGTTTTCACGCGCCAGCTGTTCGAACTCATCGTCGTAGAACATCTCACGCAGCGAACGGGCCCCGTACCAGAAGCTGATTTTACGCTGGCTACCCAGTCGTTTGAGCTGATCAAAGATGTGCGAGCGCATCGGGGCCATGCCGGCACCGCCGCCGATAAACACCATTTCCGCGTCGGTATCTTTGGCAAAGAACTCACCGAACGGACCGGAGATCGTCACTTTGTCACCAGGCTTGAGAGACCAGATGTACGAAGACATGACACCCGGCGGTGCATCCGGCACATTCGGTGGCGGCGTGGCGATACGCACATTGAGCATGATGATGCCCTTCTCTTCCGGGTAGTTAGCCATCGAGTAGGCGCGTAGCGTTGGCTCTTTTACCTCCGATACAAAACGGAAGAGATTGAATTTATCCCAATCGGCGCGGAACTCATCCGGCACGTCGAAGTCAGCATACGCCACAGCGTGTTCCGGGCACTCAATCTGAATGTATCCTCCGGCGCGGAACGGAACATCTTCCCCTTCCGGCACCCGCAACTTCAGCTCTTTGATAAACGTGGCTTTGTTATCATTAGAGATAACTTCACATTCCCATTTTTTAACGCCAAAGATCTCTTCCGGCAGCTCTATTTTCATGTTCTGACGTACGGCGACCTGGCAGGCCAGACGACAGCCCTCTTTTGCCTCACGCTTTGTGATATGCGCCAGTTCGGTTGGCAGGATATCTCCTCCGCCCTCTTTCACCGTAACGCGGCACTGCCCGCAGGAGCCACCGCCGCCACAGGCCGAAGAGACAAAGATCCCGTTGCCGGAGAGCGTATTCAACAGTTTATCTCCGGCGGGCGTACGGATCTGGTTCTGCGGCTCGTCGTTAATATCAATCACCACGTCGCCGGCATTCACCAGCTTCGCACGTGCCACCAGAATAAGCCCTGACAACACCAGTACAATCAGCGTGAACATCGCCACGCCAAGCATAATTTCCATCAGTTAGCCCTTATAGCTGCACACCGGAGAAGGACATAAAGCCCAGCGCCATCAGCCCGGTGGTGATAAAGGTGATCCCTAAGCCACGCAGGCCTGCAGGCACGTTGGCATATTTCATTTTTTCGCGGATCCCCGCCATGGTGACAATCGCCAGCATCCAGCCAATGCCAGAACCGAAACCGTACACCACGGATTCACTGAAGTTGTAATCACGCTGAACCATAAACGAGACGCCGCCGAAGATGGCGCAGTTCACCGCGATCAACGGCAGGAAGATCCCCAGCGCGTTGTATAGCGACGGGAAATACTTATCGAGGATCATCTCAAGGATTTGCACCAGCGCCGCAATCACACCGATAAAGGTGATGAAGTTCAGGAAGCTGAGATCAACGCCTTCCACCAGCGCGCCGTCCCGCAGTACAAAGTTGTATACCAGGTTGTTGATCGGCACCGATAAGCCGAGCACCACGGTAACAGCTACGCCCAGGCCAAATGCCGTCGAGACCTTCTTGGACACGGCAAGGAACGTACACATGCCGAGGAAGAACGCGAGCGCCATGTTTTCAACAAACACCGCACGCACAAATAAACTCAGGTAATGAGCCATTGTCGGTTACTCCTTTTCCTGCTGTTCTGGTCTCAAAGTACGAATAAGCCAGATCAGCAAACCGATAATGAAAAATGCGCTGGGGGCCAGCAGGAACAGTCCATTCGGCAGATACCAGCCACCGTTCTGCACCGTGTCCAGCACCGTGATGCCAAACAGCTTACCGCTGCCAATCAGCTCTCGCAGGAACCCCACGGTCAGCAGGATCACACCGTAGCCGAGGCCGTTACCTATACCGTCCATAAAGCTCGCCAGCGGCGGCATTTTCATAGCGTAGGCTTCCGCACGCCCCATCACGATACAGTTGGTGATAATCAGGCCGACAAACACCGACAGCTGTTTGGAGGTTTCATAGGCGAAGGCGCGCAATAGCTGATCGACCACGATCACCAGCGAGGCGATGATCGCCATCTGCACAATGATCCTCACGCTGTTGGGAATGTGGTGACGGATCATGGAGATAAACATGCTGGAAAACGCGGTAACCAGCGTTACTGCCAACGTCATCACTACCGCTGTTTCCAGCTTGGTCGTCACCGCCAGAGCTGAACAGACACCCAGTACCTGCAGCGTGATTGGGTTATTGGCGAGCAACGGGCCAATGAGCACCTTTTTGACTTCTTTCAGTTCACCGGTATCAGCCATTATTCAGCGCTCCTTCACGTACGTTTTTCAGGAAAGGACCAAAGCCCAGCTCGCCCATCCAGAAATCAAAACTGTGCTGCACACCTTTTGAGGTGAGCGTGGCACCGGAGAGCCCGTCGACGGCGTAGTCGTCACCGGGACGAGCAGCCCCTTTCATTACCTTCAGCGCAGGCAGACCGTTATCGTCGAGCACTTTCTTGCCGACAAACTGTGCCCGCCAGTTAGGGTTCTCCACTTCACCGCCGAGCCCCGGCGTTTCGCCCTGGTCATAGTACGTAATGCCTTTCACAGTGCGACCATCCGTATCAAGCGCCACAAAGGCGTACATCATCGACCACAGACCGTTGCCGTAGATAGGCACTACCACTTCCTGCACCCGTTTTTGTTCATCGCGCACGAGATAGATTTCGGCAAGATTACTGCGACGCTTGATGCCAGCCGGATCCTGTGAGGCGTCCAGCGTCAGGCTCATCTGCGGGTCTTTTAATGCCAGCGACTGGTTGTATTTCGCCGGATCTTTATCCAGCAGTTGCCCGGTTTTTAAATCCACCAGACGCGCGGTAATGCGCTCAGCAAAGACTGCAGAGACGTCGTCAGCATTCATACCTTCCTGCATCAGCCCGGCAACAGCCAGGATATTGCGCTGTTTATCCAGCGCGCGCTGCTCCTGCTGTCGCGGCTTTAACCCCACAGCAGAACCGGCTACCACAATGGAACAGACAAGGCAGAGCACCAGCACCACCAGCAGCGTTTTGCTGATGCTGTCGTTATTTTTAACTTCAGCCACGCGCCTTCCTCCGCTGAATATTGGCACGCACCACCAGATAATCGAAAAGTGGCGCAAACAGGTTGGCAAACAGAATGGCCAACATCATCCCTTCCGGATACGCCGGGTTGACCACACGAATCAGGACACACATCGCACCAATGAGCACGCCATAGCTCCATTTACCTTTATCGGTAAACGAGGCAGAGACGGGATCGGTCGCCATAAACATCATGCCGAATGCGAAGCCCCCCAACACCAGATGCCAGTACCACGGCATGGAGAACATCGGATTGGTAGTCGAACCGATCACATTGAACATCGTGGTGGTCAGCACCATGCCGATCATCACACCGGCAACAATCCGCCAGGAGGCCACGCGACCGAAAAGAATGATCGCACCACCCAGCAAAATCATCAGCGTAGAGACTTCCCCAATGGAGCCCGGTATGTTGCCAATAAAGGCATCAAACCAGGTAACAGGCTGGCCTGTCGCGTTGTTAACCAGCGTTTCGCCACCGTGTGCCGCCCACTGAGAAAGAGGTGTCGCACCGGAGAAACCATCCGCCGCTGTCCATACCAGATCGCCTGAGATTTGCGCAGGATAGGCAAAGAACAGGAACGCACGTCCCGCCAGCGCTGGGTTGAGGAAGTTACGCCCGGTACCGCCGAAGATCTCTTTCGCAATCACCACACCAAAGCTAATCCCCAGCGCAGCCTGCCAGAGCGGTAATGTTGGCGGAACAATCAGGGCAAAAAGAATGGAAGTAACGAAGAAGCCTTCGTTGATCTCATGTTTACGGATGATGGCAAACAGCACTTCCCAGAAGCCACCCACGACAAATACCGTGATGTAGATCGGCAGGAAGAACACCGCCCCCAGCGTCATCATGCTGACCCAGCCCGCGTCTGACGCAAAGCTCACGCCCAATGACTGCGCCAGACGGTAGTGCCAGTCAGACTGGATCACCTGCGCCAGCTGCTGAGCATCGTACAGATGATGCAGTGCAGGAATGGTCTGCAGCCCCACGTTGTACATGCCCCAGAACATGGCCGGGAAGACCGCAAACCACACCAGAATCATCATTCGCTTCAGATCGATGGCATCGCGAACGTGTGCCGCGCCTTTCGTCACCAGGCCTGGCGTGTAGAAAATGGTGGTCGTCGCTTCATACAGCGGGTAATACTTTTTGAGCTTCCCTTCGGTAAAGTGCGGCTCAATTTTTTCAAAGAGGTGTTTTAAGCCCATCGGTTATCCTTCCTGCTCAATGCGGGTTAACACCTCGCGCAATACGGGTCCGTATTCGTATTTTCCCGGACAAACATAGGTACAAAGCGCCAGATCTTCTTCGTCCAGCTCCAGGCAACCCAATGCCTGAGCGCTGTCGGTATCGCCGGCGAGCAGATCGCGCAGCAGCATGGTCGGCAGAATATCCAGTGGCATGACGCGCTCGTAGTTGCCAATGGGTACCATCGCGCGCTCTCCGCCATGTGTGCTGGTCGAGAAGTTAAAGAGTTTATGGCGCAGGAAATGGCCCAGCGTGGTCCGGGTGACGGAGTATTTTTCCGCACCGGGCAGAACCCAGCCAAACAGCTCTTTCTCGCGCCCTTCCTGCACAATGCTGACCTGCAAATGGAAACGTCCCAGATAAGCGTGCGCATTCACGGCATGGCGTCCGCTGAGAACCGAGCCGGAGATCAGGCGGTTTTCGCCCTCTTTTATTTCACCCACCAGCAGTTCATTAATGTCAGCGCCCAGCAGCGTTTTCACCAGACGCGGGTTGGCCGCTTGCGGCCCGCCGATGGCGATTACCCGTTCAGCCCTGAGTTCACCCGTGGTAAACAGCGTACCGATGGCAATAACATCCTGATAATTCAGATGCCAGACCTGTTTCGTCAGGCTCACGGGTTCAAGAAAGTGAATATGCGTCCCGACCAGACCTGCGGGATGAGGGCCTGCAAACTCATTAAATGTCACCTGCCCCTGCGGGTGCCCACCGAGCTTACCGCCGCCAGCCTGACAGACGTGGACCTTTCCTGAGGTCAGGCGGGTTAAAATAGTCAGCCCGGCATCAAAGGCTTTTCGCTGAGACAGAATAACCGGTTGCGGGTCTGCGCTGAGCGGGTTGGTGTCGATTGCCGTAACAAAAATAGCGGCCGGTTCCGTACCCGGAACAGGTGATTTGCTAAAAGGACGCGTGCGAAGCGCGGTCCATAAACCAGACGCCAGAAGCTGAGCCTGAACCGCGTCACGGCTCAGCGATGCGAGGTCTGCGGCGTCATAATGCGCAAATTCACACTGCTCATCGCCTTCAATACGGATAACCACCGACTGCAGAACGCGGCGTTCGCCGCGGTTGATCGCGACAACAGTGCCGCTTGCGGGTGCCGTGAACATGACGCCGGGATTTTTTTTGTCCTCAAAGAGCGCCTGCCCTTTAATCACGCGATCGCCCTCCTGCACCAGCATAGAAGGACGCATTCCCAGATAATCATCACCTAAAATGGCAACATGACGGACACTTGCGCCTGACGAGACGAGCTGCTCAGGCACGCCTGCAATCGGCAAATTAAGTCCTTTTTTTATTTTAAACATGTGGTTAGCAGGTTTCCATAAACAACAATCCAGTGGACGCGGAGTGTACCATTTTCACCTTCTGACGGGCAGGTAATCCGCCGTCGGGGGTGCCAAATTGCGAGCTATTGCGCAAAGTTCCTGGCGCAAACGCGATTGTGATGGTTTATAAAGTAAAACTAATTTGTAAACTCACCGCCCGGCTCTTGCGAAAATCTCTGGCGGTGCTAATGTGAGCGCTCCTAACAGAATAATCTGATTTCGGGTCTCTTTTGCCGTCCTGGCAAGTTGGTCATGGTTTTATCAAGGAACTAGTAGTATGCGTAAAATCGCATTGTTCATTGCGATGCTTCTGATTCCGTGCATGTCGTTTGCCGGGCTGCTCAGCAGTAATAGCTCAACGACGCCGATCAGCAAAGAATATAAACAGCAGTTAATGGGATCGCCGGTTTATATTCAGATCTTCAAGGAAGAGCGCACTCTCGATCTGTTTGTAAAAATGGGCGAGACTTATCAGCTGCTTGATAGCTACAAAATTTGTAACTACTCCGGCGGGCTGGGGCCAAAACAGCGTCAGGGCGATTTCAAAAGTCCGGAAGGGTTTTACAGCGTTCAGCGTAACCAGCTCAAACCTGACAGCCGCTTCTATAAAGCCATTAACATCGGCTTCCCGAATGCCTATGACCGTGCTCACGGTTATGAAGGTAAATACCTGATGATCCACGGTGCCTGCGTGTCTATCGGCTGTTATGCGATGACCGATTCCGGCATTGATGAGATTTTCCAGTTCGTGACGGGCGCGCTGGTCTTTGGGCAACCTAACGTTCAGGTCAGCATCTATCCGTTCCGCATGACCGATGCCAACATGGCACGCCACAAGTACTCTTACTACGCGGATTTCTGGAAACAGCTGAAACCTGGTTACGACTACTTTGAGCAGACCCACAAGCCGCCTGTGGTCTCTATCGTAGATGGCCGTTACGTGGTCAGCAAACCGCTGAGCCACGAAGTCGTCCATCCACAGCTGGCGTCAAATTACACGGTCCCCGAGACAAAATAGCACCCACTCGCCTGGCATAATCTTTTGCCAGGTTTCGTTGCCCGTCAGCGGCTGCGTTGCAATGACAGTGACCACATCGTTCGGTGTGGTCTCCTTCTGAAAATCAATCTCCACATCCTGATCGAGCAAGGTCGCAACGCCAAACGGTGCACGACGGGTGATCCAGAACAGATTTGTCGAGCAGAACGCCATCACATAGCGCCCGTCAGAGAGCAGCATGTTAAACACGCCTTTTTCGCGTAGCTCCGACGCCAGCGTCGCGATGTATTTAAACACGGCGGCCATGTTACCAGGCGTGCGGGGATAGCGCTCCGTCAGCTTGTGCAGTAACCAGCAGAAGGCTTTTTCACTGTCGGTTTCGCCAACCGGGCGGAAATTGCCCGTCTCCAGTGATTTATAACCCGTGAGTTGCCCATTGTGTGCATAGGTCCAGTTACGGCCCCACAGTTCACGGGTAAACGGATGGGTATTTTCCAGCGCCACTTCGCCACGGTTTGCCTGGCGGATGTGGGCAATCACCGAACAGGATTTAATGGGATAGTCCTGCACCAGTTTAGCGATCGGTGAGTTAAAGCTGGGTTGTGGATCTTTGAACGTGCGACACCCTTTGCCTTCGTAGAAAGTGATGCCCCAGCCGTCTTTATGCGGCCCGGTTCCTCCACCACGCTGAACCAGCCCGGTGAAACTAAAGCAGATATCGGTTGGCACATTGGCGCTCATCCCGAGCAATTCGCACATACATCACCTCCACAACAGCGGGGGCAATTCAGCCCCCAGCGAAGTCTTACTTAACCATCTCTTTTTCGATCAGCTGGATCAGGATATGGATCACTTTGATGTGAATTTCCTGAATGCGGTCAGCATAACCGAAGTGCGGAACGCGAATTTCAATATCCGCCGTACCCGCCATTTTACCGCCATCTTTACCGGTCAGGGTGATGACTTTCATCCCTTTTTCGCGCGCGGCAGCAATCGCTTTGATCACGTTACCGGAGTTACCAGAGGTAGAGATACCCAGCAGCACGTCGCCTTCACGTCCGACCGCTTCAACATAGCGGGAGAAGACGTAGTCGTAACCAAAATCGTTGCTCACGCAGGAGATATGGCTCACATCAGAGATCGCAATCGCCGGGTAACCCGGACGGTTTTCGCGATAACGCCCGGTCAACTCTTCTGCGAAGTGCATGGCGTCGCAGTGGGAACCGCCGTTACCGCAAGAGAGCACTTTGCCCCCGGCTTTGAAACTGTCGGCCAGCAGGACCGCCGCGCGCTGAATAGCGTGAATATTGGCATCATCTTTCAGAAAGTTAGCCAGCGTTTCCGCCGCTTCGTTCAGTTCGTTACGAATAAGATCCTGGTACATGAGGATAATCCTTCAGTATTGATGAAATAACACAGTGGAGTGTACCGGATAGCGGGAAAAGCGAGAAGCTAAAGCCATACGAATCGCCCGGCGTTTTGATTTTTTGTGCCGGCTAAAACACGAACAATGTGAACCAGGTTGTAATTATTTTGTAAACACATTGCTAAAAGAATTCACATCAACTACAACCATATCATCACAAGTGGTCAGACCTCCTACAAGCAAGGGAGCTTTTCTTTATGATGATTTTGAGCATTCTCGCAACCGTTGTTCTGCTCGGTGTGTTGTTCTATCACCGTGTAAGTTTATTCCTGAGCAGCCTGATTCTTCTGGCCTGGACGGCTGCGCTTGGCGTCGCAGGTCTCTGGAATATCTGGCTTTTAGTCCCACTCGCTATCATTCTTCTGCCGTTTAACTTTGCCCCGATGCGTAAATCCATGATTTCTGCCCCGGTGTTCAAAGGTTTCCGCAAAGTGATGCCGCCAATGTCGCGTACTGAAAAAGAAGCGATTGATGCGGGCACCACCTGGTGGGAAGGCGACCTGTTCCAGGGTAACCCGGACTGGAAAAAGCTGCATAACTACCCACAGCCACGTCTGACTGCTGAAGAACAGGCCTTTATTGACGGCCCTGTGGAAGAAGCGTGCCGTATGGCAAATGATTTCGCCATCACCCATGAAATGGCCGATCTGCCGCCAGAACTGTGGGCGTACCTGAAAGAACATCGCTTCTTCGCGATGATCATCAAGAAAGAGTACGGTGGTCTGGAATTCTCCGCTTACGCTCAGGCCCGTGTCCTGCAAAAACTGGCTGGCGTCTCTGGGATCCTGGCCATCACTGTCGGCGTACCTAACTCCTTAGGCCCGGGCGAACTGCTGCAACATTACGGTACGGAAGAGCAGAAAGATCACTACCTGCCGCGCCTGGCACGCGGTCTGGAAATCCCTTGCTTCGCGCTGACCAGCCCGGAAGCGGGCTCCGATGCGGGTGCGATCCCGGATACCGGCGTGGTTTGCATGGGTGAATGGCAGGGTGAGCAGGTGCTCGGGATGCGCCTGACCTGGAACAAGCGCTACATCACGCTGGCACCTATCGCCACCGTGCTCGGTCTGGCGTTTAAACTCTCTGACCCGCAGAAACTGCTGGGTGGAGAAGAAGATCTGGGCATTACCTGTGCGCTGATCCCAACTTCTACCCCAGGCGTTGAAATTGGTCGTCGTCACTTCCCGCTGAACGTACCGTTCCAGAACGGTCCAACGCGTGGCCAGGATATCTTTGTACCGATTGATTACATCATCGGTGGCCCGAAAATGGCCGGTCAGGGCTGGCGTATGCTGGTGGAATGTCTGTCTGTAGGTCGCGGTATTACCCTGCCGTCAAACTCCACTGGTGGTCTGAAATCTGTGGCGATGGGGATTGGTGCGTACGCTCACATCCGCCGTCAGTTCAAAATCTCCATCGGCAAGATGGAAGGTATTGAAGAACCGCTGGCACGTATCGCGGGTAACGCCTATGTGATGGATGCTGCCGCCTCCCTGATTACCTACGGCATTATGCTGGGCGAGAAACCAGCTGTACTGTCCGCAATCGTGAAGTACCACTGTACTCACCGTGCGCAGCAGTCGATCATTGACGCGATGGATATCGCGGGCGGTAAAGGCATTATGCTCGGCGAAGGTAACTTCCTCGCCCGTGGTTATCAGGGCGCGCCTATCGCAATCACCGTTGAAGGGGCGAATATTCTGACCCGCAGCATGATGATCTTCGGTCAGGGTGCCATTCGCTGCCATCCATACGTGCTGGAAGAGATGGCCGCTGCGCAGAACAACGACGTAGATGCCTTCGATAAGCTGCTGTTCAAACATATTGGTCATGTGGGTAGCAATAAGATGCGCAGCTTCTGGCTCGGTCTGACGAATGGCCGTACCAGCGCTACGCCAACCGGTGATGCGACGAAACGTTACTATCAACAGTTGAATCGTCTGAGCGCCAACCTGGCTCTGCTGTCTGACGTTTCTATGGCAGTGCTGGGCGGTAGCCTGAAGCGTCGCGAACGTATCTCTGCACGTCTGGGAGATGTGCTGAGTCAGGTGTTCCTGGCCTCTGCGGTCCTGAAACGCTACGACGATGAAGGTCGTCAGGAAGCGGATCTGCCGCTGGTCCACTGGGGCGTACAGGATGCGATGTATCAGGCAGAACAGGCCATTGACGATCTGCTGGCGAACTTCCCGAATCGTTTTGTGGCCGGAGCCCTGCGCGTGGTGATCTTCCCGACCGGTCGTCATCACCAGGCACCATCCGACAAGCTGGATCACAAAGTAGCGAAGATCCTACAGGTTCCGAGCGCAACCCGTTCACGTATCGGTCGTGGTCAGTATCTGGCTCCAACCCCGCATAACCCGGTGGGTCTGCTGGAAGAGGCGCTGCTGGACGTGATGGCTGCCGATCCGATTCATCAGAAGATCTGCAAACAGCTGGGCAAAAACCTGCCGTTTACCCGTCTGGACGAACTGGCAAAACAGGCCCTGGCGGGCGGTATCATCGATAAGGATGAAGCTGCAATCCTGGTGAAAGCTGAAGAGAGCCGTCTGCGCAGTATCAACGTGGATGATTTCGAACCGGATGAGCTGGCGACGCAGCCGGTAAAGCTACCGGAGAAACACCGCAAATCTGAAGCTGCATAAGGCGTTTCGCTTGCACAAACCCCGCCATGCGCGGGGTTTTTTATTGCCACATTTTCTCGTTATGTCGTGCTACAGTGTCAAAAAGTGGTCGTTTGAGGAGTCTGAATTGTGCCTGGTCTGAAGATTTCGATTTTGCAGCAACCGTTAGTGTGGATGGATGGCCCCGCCAACCTGCGTCACTTTGATCGTCAACTGGAAGGTATTACCGGGCGTGATGTGATTGTCCTGCCGGAGATGTTCACCACCGGCTTCGCGATGGAAGCGGCTAAACAGTCGATGCCGCAGGAAGAGGTGGTCGCCTGGATGCATGCCAAAGCGCAGCAGACCAACGCGCTGATCGCGGGCAGCGCCGCTCTGCAAACCGAGCGCGGGCCGGTGAACCGCTTCCTGCTGGTTGAACCAGAAGGGAAAGTGCATTTTTACGACAAACGCCATCTGTTCCGTATGGCGGATGAACATCATCACTATGAAGCCGGAAATGAGCGCGTGGTGTTCGAATGGCGCGGCTGGCGTATTCTGCCGCTGGTCTGCTATGACCTGCGCTTCCCGGTGTGGTCACGCAACCGCAACGATTACGACGTAGCACTGTATGTCGCCAACTGGCCTGCGCCACGCTCCCTCCACTGGCAGTCCCTGCTGGTGGCGCGCGCAATTGAGAACCAGGCATACGTGGTGGGCTGTAACCGCGTGGGGACTGACGGCAACGGGCATCACTATCGTGGCGACAGCCGGGTGGTGAACCCGCAGGGCGAGATCATTGCCACCGCCGAGCCACATCAGGCGACGCGCATTGATGCCGAGCTGTCGCTGACGGCACTGAAGGAGTATCGGGAGAAGTTTCCGGCGTGGCAGGATGCGGATCCGTTTAGTATTGGGTGAAATTTTCCTCTCACCACCGCCCTCTCCCATTGGGAGAGGGCGGATAAAACATTAACTCACTAATGCCTGCCCGTCTTTGCGGCTTTCCGTCGCGGCAACGTAATGCCCTTCCGGCAGACGGTAAATCACCTGCGCACCGCCAAAGTTGTAATCCTGAAGCGGATCTTCTACCACGATCTGATGCCCGCGTTCGCGTAGCGCCGCAATCGTGTTGCGATCGAACGTCGACTCAACGATCACCTCTCTCCCCTGCACCACGCGCCAGCGCGGCGCGTCGATAGCTGCCTGCGGGTTTTGTCCGTGCAGCATAATGCGCAGCGCCATCTGCATGTGCCCCTGCGCCTGCATTGGCCCGCCCATCACGCCGAATGACATCAGCGGCTTGCCGTTACCGTCCATCGCAAAGCCAGGAATGATGGTGTGGAACGGACGCTTGCCGCCCGCCAGCGCGTTCGGGTGATTCGGATCCAGCGAAAAACCACAGCCGCGATTTTGCAGGCTGATCCCCGTGTCCGGCACCACAATCCCAGAGCCAAAGCCCATATAGTTAGACTGAATAAACGAAACCATCATGCCGTTGGCATCCGCTGTGCTGATGTAGACCGTCCCGCTTTGCGTCGGCGAACCATAGACGAAATCAGAGGCGTTATTCTGATCGATAAGCGCTGCACGCGATTTGAGATAGCTATCGCTCAGCAGCGCTTTGGCAGCGAACTCCATGTGCTCTTCATCCGCCACGTAGCGATCAAGATCGGCCAGCGCCAGTTTCATTGCTTCAATAGACAAGTGCAGCGCCTGAACGGAATCCGGGTGGTGTTTTTCGATACCGCACTGCTCCAGAATGCCGAGCGCAATCAGCGTGGCGATCCCCTGCCCGTTTGGCGGCAACTCCTGCACCGAACCGCCCGCAAAATCACGTGACAACAGTTCAACCCAGTCTACACGATGGTTTGCCAGATCGTCGGCGGTAAGATGTGCGCCATGTTCTTTGGCAAAGGCGGCAATTTTCTGCGCCAGCTCGCCGTGATAAAACGCTTCGCCGTTGGTTTTGGCAATCAGCTCCAGCGAGTTTGCCTGCGCCGGGTTACGGAATATTTCGCCAATGCGCGGGGCGCGTCCCTCAGGGGCAAAACACGCACTAAAGCCCGGCTGGTCTTTCAGCTTGTTGTAGCCCCGTTGCCACAGATGACCAATCAGCGGAGAGACCGGAAAACCGTTGCGCGCGTAATCAATCGCAGGCTGTGCCAGGGTGGTCAGCGGCAGCGTGCCAAAGCGTTCCGCCAGTGCGACCCAGCCGGATACCGCGCCCGGCACGGTCACTGCGTCCCAGCCAATTTCCGGCACCGCGGTTTTGCCAGCAAACAGTTCGGCATGCCAGCTGGCAGGTGAGCGGCCCGATGCATTAAGACCGTGGAGCTTTTCCCCATCCCAGACAATGGCAAAGGCATCGCTACCAATACCATTCCCTGTGGGCTCGACTACCGTCAGCGCCATCGCCGTAGCAACGGCCGCGTCGACGGCATTACCGCCCAGTTGTAACATGCGCATCCCCGCCTGTGCCGCCAGCGGCTGCGAGGTAGCAACGGCATTATGCCCCATCATCGGTGGGCGTCGTGAATCATAACCGGATGTGAAATCAAGCGCTTTGGTCATCATGACTCCTTAGTCGTGGCGCGGATCGAGCGCATCGCGCAGCCCGTCGCCGAGTAAATTAAAGCCCTGCACGGCAAGGAAAATCGCCACGCCGGGGAAAACGGACATCCACGGAGCCTGCTCCAGGAAACCTTTCGCGGTATTGAGCATCGAGCCCCAGGACGGATTTGGCGGCTGCTGTCCCAGCCCCAAAAACGACAGGCTGGCTTCGGCGATAATCGCCGAGGCAATCGCCAGCGTGGCCTGCACCAGGATCGGTGACATTACATTCGGCAGGATGTATTTGATGATGATCCAGCGGTCCGGCAGGCCAATCGCCCGCGCACCGTCGATGTACTCTTCGTTGCGGATGGCGATCACCTGCCCGCGCGTCAGGCGGGCGAAGATCGGCATCGCCGAAAGACCGATGGCGATCATGGCGTTGGTCAGGCTCGGGCCCAAAAACGCCCCCAGCGCGATCGCCATGATCAGGAACGGACAGGCCAGTAGCGCCTCGATAACGCGCGAGATCACCCCATCCCACATCTTCTGGAAGTAACCCGCCACCAGCCCCAGCGGAACGCCGATGACAACGGCAATCACCACCGACATACAGCCTGCCATCAGCGAGGTGCGTGCTCCCCAGATAATGCGGGATAAAATGTCGCGCCCCAGCTCGTCGGTGCCGAACCAGTACATCGCCGACGGTGCTTTGCGCACTGCCAGGAAGTTGACTTTGACCGGATCAAACGGCGCAATCCACGGCGCCAGCAGCGCGAGCAACACAAAGAAGCCCACCACCACCGCGCCAATTACTGCGCTTTTATTGGCGAGGAATTTCTTCAGCACCCGGTTCTGCGCGCGCGGCAGTGCAGGCACAACGGTTTGAGTCGTCAGTTCCGCCATGGTTAACCTCGCATTTTCGGGTTGATAAGAACGTAGAGCACGTCGGCCAGCAGGTTGAGCATCAGGAAGCCAATCGCCACGATCAGCACCACACCCTGCACCACCGCGTAGTCACGGTTAAATACCGAGTCGACGATCATCTTGCCGAAGCCCGGAATAGTGAAGACCTGCTCGGTCAGCACCGCGCCGCCCAGCAGCTCGCCGAACAGCAGCGTGGTGAGGGTAATTACCGGCACCAGCGCGTTGCGAAACGCGTGCTTCAGGATCACCGCCTTAGGCAGCAGCCCCTTAGCCCGCGCGGTACGGATGTAATCTGCTTTCAGGACCGCAATCATCGAGGCGCGGGTGTGGCGCATCAGCGTCGCCGCCAGGCCGGTTCCGAGCACGGACGCGGGCAGTAGAAGCGTGCGCAGGTTCTGGAGAGGATCTTCACTGAACGGTACGTAGCCAGACGCGGGTAGCCACTGCAGGTTTACCGAGAAGACCAGAATCAGCAGGATCCCCAGCCAGAAGTGCGGTATTGAGATCCCCGAGATCGCCACAAAGTTCGCCCCATGATCGACCCAGCTGTTTTTGTTCACCGCCGCAAGGATCCCCATGCTGATGCCAAACACCAGCGCGATAATCATCGCCAGTAGCGACAACTCCAGCGTCACCGGCAACTTGCTGGCAATCAGCTGCGTCACCGGCTCGTGCGTGCGTAAGGAGACGCCCAGATCGCCCTGCAGCGCACGCGTCAGCCAGTTAAAATACTGCACGGGGATTGGCGCATCGAGGTTCAGCTCCGCACGCAGCTGGGCGATGACTGCCGGATCGCGCTCCTCGCCGGCCATGGCAATCAGCGGGTCGCCGGGCAGCAGCTTTTGTAGCCCGAAGACCATCATGCTCACCAGCAGCAGGGTTGGTATAGCCAGCAGCAGACGTTTGCAAATCAGTTCCAGCATGGGTTCTCCTCAGGACGTTTATTTCGCCAGCGTCAAACCGGCCAGACGCACGATGCCGTCCGGGTACGGCTTAAAGCCCTGCACGCTTTTGTTCAGGCCAAAAATGCGCGGCTCGAAGTAGAGGTAGGCAATCGGCATATCGGTTTGCAGTTGCTTCACCACTTTCTCGTACAACGGCTGGCGTGCGGCCTGATCGGTGCTCTGACGCGCCTGAGTCAACCATTCATCTACCTGAGCATTACTGTAACGGCCGTCGTTTAAAGTGCCTTTGCTGTTAATGAAGCCAAAGATGCTGCCATCCGGATCGGGACGACCGGACCAGCCGGAGAAGCTCAACTGATAGTCACCGTTCTGCTGGCGATCGAGCAGCGTGGCGAATTCAGTCATCTGCAGGTTCAGGTTAAAGCCCGCCTCAGCGACCATCGCCTGCAGCACCTGACCGACCTGCTGCGATGTTGGGTTGTTCGGCACCAGCAGGTTGACGGTCAGCGGCGTGGTGACGCCTGCCGCTTTCAGCAGCGCTTTGGCTTTGTCGACATCGCGCGGTGGTACCGGCAGGTTGACGTGATACGGGCTCACCGTTGAAAACGCCTGGTTGGCTGGCGAATACAGCCCTTCAAAGACCACCTGGTTTAGCGCATCGCGGTCAATTGCCTGAGAAAACGCCTCACGCACGCGGGCGTCCTTGAACGGATCGTTCGCTGGCACCTTCCCGTTATTAATGTTGAAGGTAATGCCCTGATAACCCAGACCGGTGACCTTCGCCAGCGCCAGCTTGCTGTCAGCTTCCACAGTCTTCACGTCGCTGGCGGCGATGCCTTCAGTCAAGTCGAGATCGCCCGCGCGCAGGTTCGCGAGGCGCACGGAGGCATCCGGGATCGGCAGATAGATAATTTTGTCGAAGTGGTAGGCGTCTTTGTTCCAGTAGTTGTCGAAACGCGTCAGGACGATGCGGTCCTGCGACACGCGGCTGTCGAATTTATACGGACCGGAACAGACGGGATGCGCGGCAAAATCCGGTTTTTTTGCCGCTTCGGGTGCCATCATCGCGCCCGCGCGGTCGGTGAGTTGCATCAGCAGCGCGGCGTCCGGCGTTTTCAGGTGCAGGGCAATCTGCATCGGGCCAGTGACTTCAACGGACTCCACGGAGGAAATCTCGCTTTTACGCAGGGAGCCTTTTAAGGTCAGGGCACGGTCGAGGTTGTATTTTGCGGCGGCAGCATCGAATTTCTCACCGTCGTGGAAGGTGACGCCCTCACGCAAATTCAGGGTTAGAGTTTTACCGTCGTCGCTCCACGCCCAGTCTTTCGCCAGACCGGGGATAACCTTCAGGTTTTCATCCACGTCCACCAGCCTGTCGCACAGGGAGGCAAACACGAAGCGGCCATAGTAGGTGCGCGCCAGATGCGGGTCGAGCATGTCCGGGTCAGCGCCCAGACCAATTCGCAGCACGCTTTCAGAATGGGCGGGCAGCGCCGCGCCGAGCAACATGACACTTCCCAGTACGGTCAAAAGAGAATTACGCATTGTCATTATCATGAGTTCCTTGAAGGAAGGGAGGAGTGAGATGCCGCGTGTTCAAACAGCGCGCGGCGGCGCAGAAAGGCAGCAGATGGCGGAGCAATCTGGATAACGCTGCGATCGCGATTAATGTCCTGCCAGCGATGGCAGGCCACCTGACGTCCACCGTCCAGTACCTGATTTATCGGTTCAACCTGGCGGCATTCGTCGGTGACGTACGGGCAGCGGGTGTGGAAACGACAGCCGGACGGGGGGCTAGCCGGGTTCGGCAAATCCCCCTGCAGCAGCGGCGCGTCACGTTCAACGCCTGGCTGCATCTGCGGCGCAGAGGCGATAAGTGCCTGGGTATAGGGGTGCAGCGGCGCATCAAAAATTTCGTCAACAGTCGCAAGCTCGACGATTTGCCCAAGATACATCACCGCCACGCGGTCGCTCATGTGGCGGATAACGGCCAGGCCGTGGGCGACAATCACCATCGTCAGCCCCAGCTGGTGCTTCAGGCTTTCGAGCAGGTTCACCACCTGCGCCTGAACGGACACATCCAGCGCGGATACCGGCTCATCACCCAGCAGCAGCTTCGGTCCCGAGGCCAGCGCGCGCGCAATGCCGATACGCTGGCGCTGCCCGCCGGAAAACTCGTGCGGATAGCGCCCGGCCCAGGCGGCAGGCAAACCTACGGTTTTAAGAAGCTCCGCGACGCGGTACTGACGGTCCGCTTTCTTCATGTTATGGTGCAGCCACAGCGGTTCACCGACGATCTGCTCCACCGTCATGCGCGGGTTCAGCGAGGCGAAGGGATCCTGAAAGATAATCTGCAGCTCGCGCCGGAGCTGATTCAGACGAGCACCCGAGGCATGCGTGATCTCCTCCCCCTGGTAAAACACACGCCCTTCACTGGCGGCCAGCAAACGCAGCAGCAGACGACCGAGTGTAGATTTACCGGAACCAGACTCACCCACAATCGCCAGCGTTTCCCCCGGCATAACGGAAAGTGAAACGCGATCGACTGCCGTGACAAACTTCGCCGGGGTAAACAGTTTTTTCGGGCCGGGGAAGAGCTTGCTCAGGTCACGGGCTTCAAGAATGGGCGTAGTCATGCAATTTCTCCCAGGGCAATGTGTTGCTCCAGCGGCACGCGGAAGCAGGCAACCTGATGACCCGCGCCGAGCGTATTGAGCGAAGGTTTTTCATCATGGCAGCGTGACTGCGCAAACGGGCAACGGGTAGCGAAACGGCAGCCTTTCGGCATAAATTCTGGCAGTGGCACCGAGCCTGGAATGGTGGAGAGCTGCCCCTTACGTGCCCCAAGAGAAGGAATCGACCCCATCAGGCCGATAGTGTACGGATGCTGCGGATCGGCAAAGATGGCCTCAACGCTCCCCTGCTCTACCACCTGACCGGCATACATCACCGCCACCTGCTGGGCGACTTCTGCCACCACACCTAAATCGTGAGTGATCATCAGGACCGCCGTGCCGGTCTCTTCTTTGAGGGTGTTCAGCAAGGTGAGAATTTGCGCCTGGATCGTCACGTCAAGGGCTGTGGTCGGTTCATCGGCAATCAGCAGTTTCGGGTGGTTAATCAGCGCCATCGCAATCATCACGCGCTGGCGCATTCCGCCGGAAAGCTGGTGGGGATATGCTTTCAGGCGCATCTCTGCCCCCGGGATCTGTACCTTCTCGAGGATCTGCAGCGCGACATTCATCGCCTCTGCGCGCGAGACACTCTGGTGTCGCATGACCGCTTCGCTAAGCTGGTCCCCCAGCGTAAACGCCGGATTGAGCGAGGTCATCGGCTCCTGGAAAATCATCGCCAGTTCGCTGCCACGCAGGTCAGCGTATTCCCGAGGCGAAAGCTTGCGGAGATTGTGACGGCGAAACTGCATCTCACCGCTGACGATCTGCGCGCTGGCGGGCAGTAACCCCATTAGCGCCAGTGAGGTGATACTTTTTCCGCATCCAGACTCTCCCACCAGCGCCAGCGTTTCGCCCGCTTTAATTATCAGTGAAATACCATCAAGGACGCTCACAGACGAGCCGGCGAATTTAACGTTGAGATTATGCAGGTTCAGTACAGGCGCAGTGTCCTTAAACGGGATCGTCGTCATAGCGTGAAGTCGTCCTCAAGGTGGATAGCGTGGATCAGGGCGGTTTGCAGGCTGAGCAGGTGTTCGCGCATGGCGGCCGCGGCCTCATTAGGCTGGCGATGGATAATCGCAGACATGATCTTGTGATGGTGGTCGTTGTAGCTATCGACGCGTTCGGGGGTGCGGGCTAATTCGCGCAGATGCTGCCAGCCCGGTTCACGTCTGACGGCATCAATGGCATCAAACAGGCCGAGCATCAGGCGATTACCCGCAGCTTCCGCAATCGCCCGGTGAAAGGCGCTGTCCCACAGTTCGTTGAGATCGCGGTCATCCGGGCTGACCTTATCAATGCGTTCCAGCATGCGCTGCATCAGCGCGAGGTTTTCCCTGGTGGCACGCAGTGCCGCAAGCCGGGCTAAGCCGGGTTCAAGCTGCAGACGAGCTTCCATCACTTCCAGAAGGTTGGTTTGCTGAACCAATCCCTGAAGGGCCAGCGGTTCAACCGGGGCAGCTGGACCGATAAAAGTCCCTTTACCCTGTTTACGCCAGATGCACCCCTCTTCTTCCAGCACATCCAGCGCACGACGAACTTCACGTCGTCCTACGCCGAGAGTTTCCGATAGCTCACGTTCTGTGGGCAGCGGAGTGCCTGGTGTTGACTCGTGCTGGTTGATTAACCCGCGCAGTTGTTCAAGCGCGGTGCTGGAATTTGCCAGAAACCGTGACGGTTTTTCCATATTGGTTCGCTCGCTTTCATCATTACTTTATTTTTATTAACGATAAGTTATTGATATGAAATGAAGCTTATCGTGCTAATGATTAAGCAATAACCAAACCAATATTCAATTGGTTCAGGTGTTTTTTGGAAAGCGAGTGATAAGAGGATGATTTTTCGTGATTTATATTTACAAAGTGACACATTCCGACAGACGCCAGAAGAGACGACGGGAGGTTAAATGCACAGTATCAGTGCAAATAACGCACTAATGTTGTGCATATGTTAATTAATTGCACCACTAAAATTAACTTTTTGTTAATAACAGAAGGAAGGGTAATTCGGAAAGTGGAAACGACGAAGGCCTGAATCATTTCTGATTCAGGCCTTCTGAATAGTGGCGGAACGGACGGGACTCGAACCCGCGACCCCCTGCGTGACAGGCAGGTATTCTAACCGACTGAACTACCGCTCCACTGTTCCCGTTTGGGGAACGAGGCGCATATTACGGTGTGCCTCTGATCTCGTCAACGCTTTTTCTCACGTTTTGAATCGTTTGCTGCAAAAATCGCCCAAACGATGTTTTTACAAGCATTCCGGCGCTTTTCAGGCGCGCCACATACAACTTCCACCTTTCTTCAGCACCAGATCGAGTCGGGATTCGTGATTAAGAAGCTCTTCATCACTGGCTAAAACAACCCGCAACCGACTTGCCTGGCGGACAACACGCTGAATTCCCGCCTCGCCCTGCGTCTGCTGAGATTCATTTTCCATGCTGAACTTCATTGACGTCTGCCCACCGGTCATCGTCAGATAGACATCGGCCAGGATCTGGGCATCGAGTAATGCCCCGTGCAGCGTTCGCTTGGTATTGTCTATTTCGTAGCGGGAACAGAGCGCATCAAGGCTGTTACGCTTGCCGGGGAACATTTTCCTCGCCAGCGCCAGGCTGTCTGTTACCTTACAGAAGGTGTTTGTCTTCGGGATATCACGATTAAGCTTGCTGAATTCATAATCCATAAAGCCGATATCGAACGAGGCGTTATGGATGACAAGCTCTGCGCCCCTGATGTATTCCAGGAACTCGTCAGCGACATCCGCAAAAGTCGGCTTATCCAGCAAGAACTCATCGGCAATACCGTGAACGCCGAACGCTTCGGGATCTACCAGCCGATCGGGTTTGAGGTAGACGTGGAAGTTGTTCCCCGTAAGACGACGGTTCACCACTTCAACGGCACCGATCTCGATAATCTTGTGCCCTTCGTAGTGCGCGCCGATCTGGTTCATACCGGTGGTTTCGGTATCGAGGACAATCTGGCGAGTAATTGCAGTGCTCATAGCGGTCATTTATGTCAGACTTATCGTTTAACTGAACGTTTCAATTACAGGAAGTCTACCAGAGATGCGTAAACAGGTAGAAATTTTCACCGATGGATCTTGTCTCGGCAACCCAGGGCCTGGCGGCTATGGCGCGATTATGCGCTATCGCCAGCACGAAAAAACTTTTAGCGAAGGCTATTTTCTGACCACCAACAACCGAATGGAATTGATGGCGGCCATAGTGGCACTGGAGGCGTTAAAAGAGCATTGTGACGTGGTGTTAAGCACCGATAGCCAGTACGTACGTCAGGGGATAACCCAGTGGATCCATAACTGGAAAAAACGCGGCTGGAAGACCGCTGATAAGAAGCCGGTCAAGAACGTCGATCTCTGGAAACGTCTTGATGCGGCGCTGGGCCAGCACGAGATTAAATGGGAATGGGTTAAAGGCCACGCCGGTCACCCGGAAAACGAACGCTGCGACGAACTGGCGCGTGCTGCGGCATCCAATCCCGCACATGAAGATGCGGGCTATCAGCCCGACGTTTAATCGGTTTTTTTGTATTGCCGCGTTGCACCAACAGTTTGACGGATATGCGTTTTCGTTTTGCTCTGCTTCATTGGATTAAGCGTAAGAGGGATAGTGCGCTTACGTGCAACGATGAACTGCATGCAGCCTAAAGCGGGCAAATGCGTGCTCAACAGTACACCTCCCTGCCGCGCCCAGGGGAGCACCTGAAAACCGCCGTAGCAGAGCACCTCAAAGTTTAGCAGTGAAAGCCAGTCGAGCTGGCGCATCATCGTGAACATCCGGCTGTTATAAGGTGGAGTTCTGCGTAACACGGGTACCAGCTTGCGCAGGCCCATCAAACTCAGAGGATTAAACCCGCTGAGTACCAGCCAGCCATCATCAATCAGAACACGGTCGGCTTCACGCAGCAAGTGATGGGGATCGCTACACCAGGGCAGTGTATGGGCAAGCAAACACGCATCGACGGACTTTTCCGCAAATGGCAGATGCAATGGGTCTGCTTTCACCTGAACCGGCGATCCGCCGAGCGAGACATTGACCTGATGTGAGATAGCGCAGCTTTCGGTATTGATTTCCGCGCTGAGATTGCCAATCTTAAGCAGGTGAAAGCCATACATTTTCGCAAGCCAGGGCTTCAGTTGTTGCTCTAAGGCCTCGCGATAGTATTCACCCCAGGGCAATTCCGCCCAACGCTGCGGTGCTGCGACAGTCTGAGGTATCCTTGCCGGTTTCATCAAAACACCTGCCACGTTATTAGAGGTAATGTATGAATCTTATCAGTATTCCTGCTTTTGAGGACAATTACATCTGGGTTTTGGTTGACGATGATCGTCGATGCGTCATTGTTGATCCCGGAGAAGCCGCCCCTGTATTACGTGCAATAAAAGAGAATGACTGGCAGCCAGAAGCCATTCTCTTGACGCATCATCATCACGATCACACTGGCGGCGTTCCCGAGCTGCGGGCCCATTTTCCCCATCTTGTGGTTTACGGACCGGCGGAGACACAAGATAAGGGAACAACCCGGATAGTCCAGGAAGGCGAAAAGATCCTCATACACCAGTGGGAATTTTCCGTATTTGCCACACCAGGTCACACTTTGGGACATCTGTGTTTCTACAGCAAACCTTATCTTTTTTGTGGCGACACACTGTTCTCTGGAGGCTGTGGAAGACTTTTCGAAGGCACAGCGACCCAGATGTATCAGTCCTTACAGAAAATTAATGCCCTACCCGATGAGACGCTTATTTGTTGCGCACATGAATATACATTAGGAAATATGAAGTTTTCCGTTAGCCTCTTACCCGAGGATCGTGCGATCCAGGATTATTATCACAAAGTGAAGGAGTTACGTGCAAAAAACCAAAACACACTCCCCGTAATTCTGAAAAATGAGCGCAAGATTAATTTATTTTTACGAACAGATGATATTGATTTAATTAACAAAATTAACCAAGAAACAAATTTGCAACAACCAGAGCAGCGTTTTGCATGGTTAAGGTCAAAGAAAGATAACTTCAGATAATTGCGGGTTGCCTTTTCAAAATTTCGCCGTTATCATCGCTCGTCTTTTAAGCAACTATTGACACACACATGAAGGCAAAAGCGATATTACTCGCCTCTGTCCTGCTTGTAGGTTGCCAGTCGCAGAACGGCAGCAACGTACAACAGCACGCACAGAGCCTTTCTGCAGCTGGTCAAGGGGAAGCAGGGAAGTTTGCAAGTTCGGCGCGATGGATGGACGATGGAACATCATTCGCGCAGGATCAAGACTTGTGGACCTCTATTGGCGACGAGCTAAAGATGGGAATTCCGGAAAACAGCCGGATTCGCGAACAGAAACAGAAGTACTTAAGAAATAAGAGCTATCTCCACGATGTAACGTTACGGGCAGAGCCGTATATGTACTGGATAGCCGGGCAAGTTAAGAAACGTAACATGCCTATGGAGCTGGTACTCCTACCCATAGTGGAGAGCGCTTTTGACCCACACGCAACGTCTGGCGCCAATGCCGCAGGCATTTGGCAGATCATTCCGAGCACCGGGCGAAACTATGGTCTGAAACAGACTCGCAGCTATGATGCGCGTCGTGATGTTGTCGCTTCAACGACAGCCGCTCTCGACATGATGCAACGTCTGAACAAGATGTTTGATGGCGACTGGCTGTTAACTGTCGCAGCGTACAATAGCGGCGAAGGTCGTGTACTGAAGGCAATGAAAGCGAATAAAGCACGGGGTAAATCCACCGATTTTTGGTCGCTCTCACTGCCACAGGAAACAAAGATTTACGTACCGAAGATGCTGGCATTGAGCGATATTCTCAAGAACAGCAAGCGTTACGGTGTACAACTGCCAACACCAGACGAAAGTCGTGCACTGGCGCGCGTTCGCCTCAGCAATCCAGTTGATATTCAACAGGTTGCAGATATGACGGGTATGTCGGTAAGTAAATTGAAAACCTTTAATGCTGGCGTTAAAGGCTCAACGCTGGGGGCAAGTGGCCCGCAGTACGTAATGGTTCCGCAGAAACATGCTGAACAGCTACGTGAGTCTTTAGCTTCTGGTGAAATCGCCGCCGTTCAGTCAACGCTGATCGCGGACGCTTCATCAGTCAACAGCCGCAGTTATAAGGTTCGTTCAGGTGATACGCTTTCGGGTATTGCATCACGTCTTGGCGTGACAGCAAGCGATCTGCAGCAGTGGAATAACCTGCGCAGTTCAGGCCTTAAAGTGGGTCAAACTCTGACGGTGGGTGCAGGTAGCAGCGCACAGCGTCTCGCCAGCAACAGCGATAGCATCACCTATCGCGTGCGTAAAGGCGATTCCCTGTCCAGTATCGCAAAACGCCACGGCGTGAACATCAAAGATGTGATGCGCTGGAATAATGATACTGACAATCTGAAACCAGGTGACCAGTTGACGCTGTTTGTGAAGAACAGCGCCACGCCAGACTCCTGAGAACACGATGGAAAGATAATAAGGCACCGATTCCCCTCGGTGCCTTTTTTGTTTATCCCGCTTTTTGCGCTTCAGTCATGATGGTATCGCTGGTAAACGAACCATCCTCCTGTAATTCAAAGTAAGCCTTCACCTCTGCGGACGCACTCTGCTGATACAGCCGAATAGCGTGACTTAATGCCTCCGGAGTGCGCATACGGGCGATCCATGAGCTGAATTCCAGCGGTAAGCGATCGGTTATTAATGAGCGCGAAATCAATCCCGCCTCGGTAATGAGCGATAACCACTCTCCACTGGAGTAGTTTTGCACATGCGAGGTATCGCGCAGTGCTTCCACCGTCTGCAGCCAGATATTGCGCACCGGGTGTCCCGGAGACATCACATCCAGAATGATAAGAACACCACCCGGCTTCAGGACACGTTTTACTTCACGTAATGCCTGGCCAACATCATGCCAGTGATGTGCGGAATAACGGCTGATAACCACCTCAAACGAAGCATCTTCAAAAGGTAAAGATTCGGCATAGCCCTGGCGCGTATCAATGTTTTCCAGCCCCTTCGCTTTCGCCGCCTCGGCAACCACCGCCAGCATCTGGCTGGATAAGTCATACGCAGTAACGTGCGCGACCTGTTGTGCAGCCGTAAAGCTGGCATGCCCTGCCCCGCAGCCTAAATCCAGTACGTGTGCCTGCGGGAACGCAGCCAGACGTTCACCGAGACGCACCAGATCGCGGCCGGAAGCATGTACGGCGCTGCTCAGATACGCATTTGCCTGAGAGCCAAACTGTTTTTCTACGTTGTCATGATGGGAGTGTGTTGTTGTCATCGTACTGTCCTTTGTTGGTAAAAAATAAAGGGCAGCACCCGAACAGGCCTGCCCAACGGCAGACCTGACACACCATTATTTATCAGGTTTGCCGGGACTGAATTCCACTAGTAGAGGATTGTGATCGGAGGCGCGCGTCACCAGAACGGAGGCGTCATGCACGCTCAAACCGCGATAGAAGACAAAATCGAGAGGACGACCAAAGGCTTTCTTGCGTTGGTCATCGCTAAAACGAACTTCACGCAACGACATCTCGCGCGCAAAGCGATACAAGGCATTCATGCGCGGACGGCTCCAGGCATTGAAATCGCCTGCCATAATGATGGGGCCGCTGTGATGGGCAATCTGATCGCCAATTGGAAGTAACTGCTTACTATATACATCCACGCCCAGGCTGAAGTTTACCGCATGGATATTCACGACCATCAACATTCGGGTGTCCGGCAACGGGTAGACCGTCACCAGCGCCGATTTCGCCAGACGAAGGATGGGCTCACGTTCGCGCAGTGGACAGCAATAGACCGGATGCGCTGAAGAGAGTGTCATCACACCTGAGGGATGTTGCGGCAGGACAAACGCGGGAACCTGATCGGCGGCAAGATAGTTCGTGGTGGCAAACCGCACCAGCTCAGGGGTGGTTTGCGCCTCCTGGAGCAGAACCAGATGGGCATCTTTTCCAAAATTCTTGAGTACCGATAACCATTCCGCACGCTGCTGCTTAAAGATATTCCACACCAGTACACGGATTTTCTCATCGCTGCTTAACGGTGTGCCGGCAGGTAATGCCTGGCTTATGCTCGCAAACGACCCCGGAGGCAAGATCCTCTCCGCTGGCATTCCGGCAACATAACGCATGGCATAGGTATTTTTTCGCACTTTTGGAAACAGCCTCTGTAACATGAACCAGCCCTGAAAACGGACTGGTTCTAATGTTATAGGGACTTTAGGTTACACTTTCAACGCAATTTCTGAGAAACCGCTTTCCAGTTTTGTAAGCAAGCACTTACTGATGTTACCCCAGTGCTACCCGAGTTGGTCTATCAAGGCGTCCACTCAGGCCAATCAACAGGAAGGCTACAAGCACGATCGCAGCACCAATCCATGGCGTTTGCGCCAGTCCAAAATGTTCAACCGTCTGCCCACCCACAATGGAGCCAATAGCAATGCCGATATTAAAAGCGGCAATGTTCAGGCCGGATGCCACATCCACCGCGTTGGGCGTATACAGTTCTGCTTTCTGTACCACATAAACCTGAAGGCCCGGCACGTTACCGAAGGCAAAGATCCCCATGACCAGGACAGTGGCCAGTGCGGCGTATTGCATTGATGCAGTGAACTGGAACACCAGCAGCAAAACAACCAATGCTGCAAAGATGAATTTGAGAGCGGGAACCGCACCATGTTTGTCTGCCAGTTTGCCGCCCCAGATATTACCTATTGCGACGGAGATGCCGTAGCCCAGCAAAATCCAGCTCACCGCATTCGGGGAGAAGCCTGCGAGATCCTGCATCATCGGCGCCAGGAAAGTAAAAGCAGTGAATACACCACCATAGCCCAGTGCGGTCACGGCATAAATGATCAACAGGCGCGGATGCGTCAGAACCTTTAGCTGGTCGCGCAGGCTGGCGCTCGCACGACCAGGTATATTCGATGGCACCAACAGAAAACTGGCTACCAGAGCAATCACACCCAGTAAAGAAACCGCCAGGAAGGTTTCACGCCAGCCGAAGTGTTGGCCGATAAATGTCCCCAGCGGTACGCCTGTAACAAGCGCGACAGTCAGTCCACCAAACATAATCGCAATGGCTGATGCCGCTTTCTCTTTGGGTACCAGACTTGTGGCAATGGTAGAACCAATTGAGAAAAAGACACCATGAGCAAGGCCGGTCAGCAGGCGGGCAATCACCAGTGTGGTGTAATCCGGGGATTGCCAGGCCAGAACGTTACCCGCTGTGAACAACACCATTAGCGCCACCAACAGTTGCTTGCGAGGGAATCGACCGGTGAGTGCCGTCAATACAGGCGCACCGACAGCAACACCCAGTGCATAAATAGATACCAGCAGCCCGGCAGATGGCAGCGAAATCGCAAGCTGGTCGGCGATGGTAGGAACCAGTCCTACGATAACAAATTCGGTCGTGCCAATTGCAAAGGCACTGATCGTGAGGGCAAGTAGCGCCAGTGGCATAAAATACTCCGTCTCTTCAGGATTAAGATGACAGGCAGTATGCGCCAGTGCTTAAATAACAAAAATGGTCAAAATATCAATTGAATTTTGCAGGTGGTGCAACAATGAAAGCAACGTCGGAAGAGCTGACAATCTTTGTCGCCGTCGTCGAAAGCGGCAGTTTTAGCCGTGCGGCTGAACAGTTAGGGCAGGCTAACTCGGCCATCAGTCGCTCGGTGAAAAAGCTGGAGATGAAGCTTGGAGTCAGTCTGCTCAACCGTACGACACGGCAGCTCAGCCTGACGGAAGAAGGAGAGCGCTATTTTCGCCGCGTGCAGTCCATCCTGCAAGAAATGGCCGCTGCAGAGACGGAGATTATGGAAACCCGCAGCACACCACGTGGATTGCTGCGCATTGATGCGGCCACGCCGGTTGTGCTTCACTTTCTGATGCCGCTGATCAAACCTTTCCGCGAACGCTATCCGGAGATGACGCTCTCTCTGGTCTCCTCAGAGACGTTTATCAATCTTATCGAACGGAAAGTGGATGTGGCTATCCGGGCAGGAACCCTCACAGATTCAAGCTTGCGTGCCCGTCCACTGTTTGCGAGCTACCGCAAAATTATCGCCTCACCGCAGTATATTGCAGAGCATGGAAAACCTGAGACGGTTGAAGAGTTAAAGCAGCATCTGTGCCTGGGCTTTACGGAACCTGTGTCGCTGAACACCTGGCCTGTCGCCTGCCCTGACGGTCAGTTACATGAGATCACCTGCGGGTTGTCGTCTAACAGCGGGGAGACGCTGAAGCAATTGTGCCTTGAAGGTAACGGGATCGCCTGTCTGTCTGACTACATGATTGATAAAGAGATTGCGCGTGGCGAACTGGTGGAACTGATGGCAGATAAACGTCTGCCGGTCGAAATGCCGTTTAGTGCGGTGTATTACAGTGACAGAGCGGTGAGTACGCGTATTCGTGCCTTTATCGACTTCCTGAGCGAGCATATAAAAACAGCTCCCGAAGGAGCTGTGTGAGGGTTTCAGGATACAAAAGGTGGGGTCAAACTTAATCCCAGTGAGGGGCTAATCCTTCCGGGCTGACCAGGCGATCGTTGCAATCCAGTGCGGCGATCGCTTTTTTGTCTTCGTCGTCGAGCTGGAGATTCTGTGCTAACAGGTTACTGGCCAGGTTTTCACGTTTGGTTGAAGAAGGGATAACGGCATAACCTTCACCCATTGCCCACGCCAGGATGACCTGTGCTGCAGTCACATTATGTTTTGCTGCGATGCGTGCAATCACTTCATCTTTCAATGCTTTGCCATAAGCCAGCGTCATATAAGATGTAATATGAATGCCATGCTGTTTTGCCCAGTCAGCCACTTTGCGGTTTTGCAGGTAAGGTGACAGTTCAATCTGGTTAGTCGCAATATTTTCTGCACCAACGGCCGCAATTGCTTTTTCCATCAGCGGAATAGTGAAGTTAGAAATACCAATTTCACGGGTTAAACCCTGTTTTTTCGCTTCCAGCAATGCCTGCATGAATTCTTCCACTGAAACAGCATCATTCGGTGAAGGCCAGTGGATCAGCGTCAGATCGACGTAATCAGTACGCAGTTTTTTCAGACTCTCTTTCAGGCTGGGGATCAGTTTGTCCTTGCTGAGATTCTCAATCCAGATTTTAGTGGTGATAAACAGTTCGTTACGCGGTACACCACTCTCTTCGATAGCCTGACCAACAGCAGCTTCATTTTCATAAATTTGTGCCGTATCGACGGTGCGATAGCCCAGTTCGAGTGCGGTTTTAACTGATGCGATAACAACGTCGTCTTTCAGGCGGAAAGTGCCCAGACCAAATGCAGGGATAGTCATGTAATTCCTCGTTAATCATAGTTTTCGTTAACTGAGGAAGATTATCGCTATTGTCGTTATTCAGAAAAAGAGCGTAAAAAGCAGAGGATTTTTGCTAATTAAGCAATAATTATACGACAGATAATAAAAAAGCCCTGAGCGTTGACTCAGGGCTTTTAATAAGTGGCGGAACGGACGGGACTCGAACCCGCGACCCCCTGCGTGACAGGCAGGTATTCTAACCGACTGAACTACCGCTCCACCGAAGACTGCTGTAACCACCGGATTTATGCACCGGCTTACTACTTAATTTGATGCCTGGCAGTTCCCTACTCTCACATGGGGAGACCCCACACTACCATCGGCGCTACGGCGTTTCACTTCTGAGTTCGGCATGGGGTCAGGTGGGACCACCGCGCTAAAGCCGCCAGGCAAATTCTGTTAAATCTGTATCAAGGCTGAAATTTGATTGTCTGTCTCTTCGCCGAAACAGCTTCGGCGTTGTAAGGTTAAGCCTCACGGTTCATTAGTATCGGTTAGCTCAACGTATCGCTACGCTTACACACCCGACCTATCAACGTCGTAGTCTTCAACGTTCCTTCAGGACTCTCAAGGAGTCAGGGAGAACTCATCTCGGGGCAAGTTTCGTGCTTAGATGCTTTCAGCACTTATCTTTTCCGCATTTAGCTACCGGGCAATGCCATTGGCATGACAACCCGAACACCAGTGATGCGTCCACTCCGGTCCTCTCGTACTAGGAGCAGCCCCCCTCAATTCTCCAGCGCCCACGGCAGATAGGGACCGAACTGTCTCACGACGTTCTAAACCCAGCTCGCGTACCACTTTAAACGGCGAACAGCCGTACCCTTGGGACCTACTTCAGCCCCAGGATGTGATGAGCCGACATCGAGGTGCCAAACACCGCCGTCGATATGAACTCTTGGGCGGTATCAGCCTGTTATCCCCGGAGTACCTTTTATCCGTTGAGCGATGGCCCTTCCATTCAGAACCACCGGATCACTATGACCTGCTTTCGCACCTGCTCGAGCCGTCACTCTCGCAGTCAAGCTAGCTTATGCCATTGCACTAACCTCCTGATGTCCGACCAGGATTAGCTAACCTTCGTGCTCCTCCGTTACTCTTTGGGAGGAGACCGCCCCAGTCAAACTACCCACCAGACACTGTCCGCAACCCGGATTACGGGTCTACGTTAGAACACCAGCCATTAAAGGGTGGTATTTCAAGGTCGGCTCCACGCAGACTGGCGTCCACGCTTCAAAGCCTCCCACCTATCCTACACATCAAGGACCAGTGTTCAGTGTCAAGCTATAGTAAAGGTTCACGGGGTCTTTCCGTCTTGCCGCGGGTACACTGCATCTTCACAGCGAGTTCAATTTCACTGAGTCTCGGGTGGAGACAGCACGGCCATCATTACGCCATTCGTGCAGGTCGGAACTTACCCGACAAGGAATTTCGCTACCTTAGGACCGTTATAGTTACGGCCGCCGTTTACCGGGGCTTCGATCAAGAGCTTCGCGTTGCCGCTAACCCCATCAATTAACCTTCCGGCACCGGGCAGGCGTCACACCGTATACGTCCACTTTCGTGTTTGCACAGTGCTGTGTTTTTAATAAACAGTTGCAGCCAGCTGGTATCTTCGACTGATTTCAGCTCCACCCGCAGGGGCTTCACCTACATATCAGCGTGCCTTCTCCCGAAGTTACGGCACCATTTTGCCTAGTTCCTTCACCCGAGTTCTCTCAAGCGCCTTGGTATTCTCTACCTGACCACCTGTGTCGGTTTGGGGTACGATTTCGTGTTACCTGATGCTTAGAGGCTTTCGGAAGCAGGGCATTTGTTACTTCAGCACCGTAGTGCCTCGTCATCACACCTCAGCGTTAAAAGAAGTCCGGATTTACCTAAACTTCCGCCTACATGCTTAAACCGGGACAACCGTCGCCCGGCTAACATAGCCTTCTCCGTCCCCCCTTCGCAGTAACACCAAGTACAGGAATATTAACCTGTTTCCCATCGACTACGCCTTTCGGCCTCGCCTTAGGGGTCGACTCACCCTGCCCCGATTAACGTTGGACAGGAACCCTTGGTCTTCCGGCGTGCGGGCTTTTCACCCGCATTATCGTTACTTATGTCAGCATTCGCACTTCTGATACCTCCAGCACCCCTCACAGGACACCTTCAACGGCTTACAGAACGCTCCCCTACCCAACAACACATAGTGTCGCTGCCGCAGCTTCGGTGCATGGTTTAGCCCCGTTACATCTTCCGCGCAGGCCGACTCGACCAGTGAGCTATTACGCTTTCTTTAAATGATGGCTGCTTCTAAGCCAACATCCGGCTGTCTGTGCCTTCCCACATCGTTTCCCACTTAACCATGACTTTGGGACCTTAGCTGGCGGTCTGGGTTGTTTCCCTCTTCACGACGGACGTTAGCACCCGCCGTGTGTCTCCCGTGATAACATTCTTCGGTATTCGTAGTTTGCATCGGGTTGGTAAGCCGGGATGGCCCCCTAGCCGAAACAGTGCTCTACCCCCGAAGATGAGTTCACGAGGCGCTACCTAAATAGCTTTCGGGGAGAACCAGCTATCTCCCGGTTTGATTGGCCTTTCACCCCCAGCCACAAGTCATCCGCTAATTTTTCAACATTAGTCGGTTCGGTCCTCCAGTTAGTGTTACCCAACCTTCAACCTGCCCATGGCTAGATCACCGGGTTTCGGGTCTATACCCTGCAACTTAACGCCCAGTTAAGACTCGGTTTCCCTTCGGCTCCCCTATACGGTTAACCTTGCTACAGAATATAAGTCGCTGACCCATTATACAAAAGGTACGCAGTCACACCACGAAGGTGCTCCCACTGCTTGTACGTACACGGTTTCAGGTTCTTTTTCACTCCCCTCGCCGGGGTTCTTTTCGCCTTTCCCTCACGGTACTGGTTCACTATCGGTCAGTCAGGAGTATTTAGCCTTGGAGGATGGTCCCCCCATATTCAGACAGGATACCACGTGTCCCGCCCTACTCTTCGAGTTCACAACCTGTGTGCTTTCGTGTACGGGGCTGTCACCCTGTATCGCCGGACTTTCCAGACCGTTCCACTAACACACAAGCTGATTCAGACTCTGGGCTGCTCCCCGTTCGCTCGCCGCTACTGGGGGAATCTCGGTTGATTTCTTTTCCTCGGGGTACTTAGATGTTTCAGTTCCCCCGGTTCGCCTCGTTAACCTATGTATTCAGTTAACGATAGTGCAACAAATTGCACTGGGTTTCCCCATTCGGACATCGCCGGGTCAAAGGTTCATATCACCTCGCCGGCGCTTTTCGCAGATTAGCACGTCCTTCATCGCCTCTGACTGCCAGGGCATCCACCGTGTACGCTTAGTCGCTTAACCTCACAACCCGAAGATGTTTCTTTCGATTCATCATCGATTTGCGAAAATTTGAGAGACTCGAACACACCATTAAAGTGTGTCGTTTCAATTTTCAGCTTGATCCAGATTTTTAAAGAGCAAAACTTCGCAGTGCACCTTTTCAGGTTCACTCTGAAGTTTTCTTGGGTTCGCAGTAAAGGATGGTGGAGCTATGCGGGATCGAACCGCAGACCTCCTGCGTGCAAAGCAGGCGCTCTCCCAGCTGAGCTATAGCCCCATCGTTTGTAATCTCTGTACCGCTCATCCTTTAAAAGGAGTTTGGTAGGCCTGAGTGGACTTGAACCACCGACCTCACCCTTATCAGGGGTGCGCTCTAACCACCTGAGCTACAAGCCTGCAGAGATTTTTACTGCTGTTTTTCATCAGACAATCTGTGTGAGCACTGCAAAGGCAGGTTCTTTAAGGTAAGGAGGTGATCCAACCGCAGGTTCCCCTACGGTTACCTTGTTACGACTTCACCCCAGTCATGAATCACAAAGTGGTAAGCGCCCTCCCGAAGGTTAAGCTACCTACTTCTTTTGCAACCCACTCCCATGGTGTGACGGGCGGTGTGTACAAGGCCCGGGAACGTATTCACCGTAGCATTCTGATCTACGATTACTAGCGATTCCGACTTCATGGAGTCGAGTTGCAGACTCCAATCCGGACTACGACGACGCACTTTATGAGGTCCGCTTGCTCTCGCGAGGTCGCTTCTCTTTGTATGCGCCATTGTAGCACGTGTGTAGCCCTACTCGTAAGGGCCATGATGACTTGACGTCATCCCCACCTTCCTCCAGTTTATCACTGGCAGTCTCCTTTGAGTTCCCGGCCGGACCGCTGGCAACAAAGGATAAGGGTTGCGCTCGTTGCGGGACTTAACCCAACATTTCACAACACGAGCTGACGACAGCCATGCAGCACCTGTCTCAGAGTTCCCGAAGGCACCAATCCATCTCTGGAAAGTTCTCTGGATGTCAAGAGTAGGTAAGGTTCTTCGCGTTGCATCGAATTAAACCACATGCTCCACCGCTTGTGCGGGCCCCGTCAATTCATTTGAGTTTTAACCTTGCGGCCGTACTCCCCAGGCGGTCGACTTAACGCGTTAGCTCCGGAAGCCACGCCTCAAGGGCACAACCTCCAAGTCGACATCGTTTACGGCGTGGACTACCAGGGTATCTAATCCTGTTTGCTCCCCACGCTTTCGCACCTGAGCGTCAGTCTTTGTCCAGGGGGCCGCCTTCGCCACCGGTATTCCTCCAGATCTCTACGCATTTCACCGCTACACCTGGAATTCTACCCCCCTCTACAAGACTCTAGCCTGCCAGTTTCGAATGCAGTTCCCGAGGTTGAGCCCGGGGATTTCACATCCGACTTGACAGACCGCCTGCGTGCGCTTTACGCCCAGTAATTCCGATTAACGCTTGCACCCTCCGTATTACCGCGGCTGCTGGCACGGAGTTAGCCGGTGCTTCTTCTGCGGGTAACGTCAATTGCTGAGGTTATTAACCTCAGCACCTTCCTCCCCGCTGAAAGTACTTTACAACCCGAAGGCCTTCTTCATACACGCGGCATGGCTGCATCAGGCTTGCGCCCATTGTGCAATATTCCCCACTGCTGCCTCCCGTAGGAGTCTGGACCGTGTCTCAGTTCCAGTGTGGCTGGTCATCCTCTCAGACCAGCTAGGGATCGTCGCCTAGGTGAGCCGTTACCCCACCTACTAGCTAATCCCATCTGGGCACATCTGATGGCAAGAGGCCCGAAGGTCCCCCTCTTTGGTCTTGCGACGTTATGCGGTATTAGCTACCGTTTCCAGTAGTTATCCCCCTCCATCAGGCAGTTTCCCAGACATTACTCACCCGTCCGCCGCTCGTCACCCGAGAGCAAGCTCTCTGTGCTACCGCTCGACTTGCATGTGTTAGGCCTGCCGCCAGCGTTCAATCTGAGCCATGATCAAACTCTTCAATTTAAAAGTTTGATGCTCAATGAATTAAACTTCGTAATGAATTACGTGTTCACTCGTTGAGACTTGGTATTCATTTTTCGTCCGAGGACGTTAAGAATCCATGTCACTTTGAGTGCCCACACAGATTGTCTGATAAATTGTTAAAGAGCAGTGCAACGTGGCTTTCAGCTCACCGTTGCGAGGTGGCGTATATTACGCTTTCCTCTTTCAGAGTCAACCCGTTATTTCAGGATTTTTTCTCCTCAACCGACCGGGTTGTTTGTGAAGTGATTCACATCCGCCGTGTCGATGGAGGCGCATTATAGGGGGCCGCCGAGGAATGACAAGCGGAAAAATGCATTTTTATTTCAACCGCTCACCTTTTCACCAAAAAGGTTATTTTTGGTGCTTTTTGATCTCTTTTGGCAGTTCAGCCAGACTATTAATCACCCAATCCGCTGCATTCTCTGCTTCTGGCGTCACTGGCTTACCGGTGCGTACTAATATTTTGGTGCCTACGCCAGCTGCGGTTGCCGCCTGCATGTCTTCAAGTTTATCGCCCACCATATAAGAAGCAGCCATATCAATGTGCAAAAATTCCTGCGCAGAGATAAACATGCCTGGATGAGGCTTACGGCAGTCGCAGGTCTGGCGATACTCTTCGACTGTTCCTTGCGGATGATGCGGACAATAATAGATACCGTCGAGATCAACACCGCGATCGGCCAGCGACCAGTCCATCCATTCTGTCAGCGTTTCGAACTGCGCTTCGGTAAATTTACCGCGAGCAATACCAGACTGGTTGGTGACAACCACCAATGCATAGCCCATCTCTTTCAGCTGACGCATTGCATCTATTACGCCTTCGATAAACTCGAACTCATCAATCTCATGGACATAACCGTGATCCACATTAATAGTGCCATCACGATCGAGAAAAATTGCGGGTACTGATTTTGCCACCGGTTTGCTCCTGAAAAAGGCATGTCCGGCTAGTATCTCATGAATCGCAGCGCAATAAAGTGCTCATCGTACAGAGTTGGATTGATTTAGACGTCTGGATGCCTTAACATCCGTTTTGTTTACGGTCATCACCCGTATATGGCAGAAGAAAATGCCACGGCTAACTTACATACGATAAAAATAATCTAATGATTAAACTTTCCAATATCACCAAAGTGTTCCAGCAGGGGAACCGAACCATTCAGGCGCTGAACAACGTCAGCCTGCATGTCCCTGCTGGTCAAATTTATGGCGTCATTGGCGCATCGGGTGCAGGTAAAAGCACGCTGATTCGTTGTGTTAACCTGCTTGAGCGCCCAACCCAGGGCAGCGTAGAAGTTGGCGGCCAGGAACTTACCGCCCTCTCAGAGAAAGAACTCACCAAAGCGCGTCGTCAGATTGGAATGATCTTCCAGCACTTTAACCTGCTGGCCTCCCGCACCGTTTTCGGCAACGTCGCCCTGCCGCTTGAGCTGGATAACACGCCAAAAGAAGAAGTGAAGCGTCGCGTCATCGAACTGCTCGACCTCGTGGGTCTGGGAGACAAACATGATAGCTACCCGGCCAATCTGTCCGGTGGGCAAAAACAGCGTGTGGCCATTGCCCGCGCGCTGGCCAGTAATCCAAAAGTACTGCTGTGTGATGAAGCCACCAGCGCATTGGATCCCGCCACTACACGTTCAATTCTGGAACTGCTGAAAGACATTAACCGTCGTCTGGGCCTGACAATTCTCCTTATTACGCATGAAATGGACGTGGTGAAACGCATCTGTGACTGCGTCGCAGTGATCAGCAACGGCGAACTGATTGAGCAGGATACGGTAAGTGAAGTGTTCTCTCATCCGAAGACACCGCTGGCACAGCAGTTCATTCAGTCCACGCTGCATTTGGATATCCCGGAAGATTATCTGGAGCGTTTGAAAACTGAACCCACTGCAGACAGCGTCCCGATGCTGCGCATGGAGTTCACGGGCCAATCTGTCGATGCTCCCCTGCTTTCCGAAACCGCGCGTCGCTTTAACGTGAACAACAATATCATCAGCGCGCAGATGGATTACGCCGGTGGCGTGAAGTTCGGCATCATGCTGACAGAAATGCACGGCACACAAGAAGAAACCCAGGCCGCGATTGCCTGGCTGCAAGAACACCACGTAAAAGTAGAGGTACTGGGTTATGTCTGAGCCGATGATGTGGCTGCTGGTTCGCGGCATTTGGGAAACGCTGGCAATGACCTTTGTATCTGGCTTCTTTGGGTTTGTGATTGGTCTCCCGGTCGGCGTGCTGCTGTATGTGACACGTCCGGGGCAAATCATTGAGAACGCGAAACTATACCGCACGCTCTCTGCGCTGGTGAATATCTTCCGTTCTATCCCGTTCATTATTCTGCTGGTATGGATGATTCCATTCACCCGCGTGATTGTCGGTACCTCTATCGGTCTGCAGGCTGCCATCGTTCCCCTGACTGTCGGCGCTGCGCCGTTTATCGCACGTATGGTTGAAAACGCCCTGCTGGAAATCCCGACAGGTTTGATTGAAGCCTCCCGCGCAATGGGTGCCACACCGATGCAGATCGTACGCAAGGTGCTGCTGCCGGAAGCACTGCCAGGGCTGGTCAACGCGGCTACCATTACGCTTATCACCCTGGTGGGTTATTCCGCGATGGGGGGTGCAGTTGGCGCTGGCGGTTTAGGCCAAATTGGTTACCAGTACGGCTATATTGGATATAACGCTACCGTGATGAATACCGTTCTGGTATTGCTGGTTGTGTTGGTTTACTTAATCCAGTTCTCTGGCGATCGCATCGTCCGGGCTGTTACGCACAAATAACGTTACACACAACACAAACTCTACGAGTTAAGGATAAAACATGGCGTTTAAATTAAAGACCTTTGCAGCAGTAGGCGCGCTAATCGGCTCTCTGGCACTGGTGGGTTGCGGTCAGGACGAAAAAGATCCAAACCACATTAAAGTGGGCGTTATCGTGGGTGCAGAACAACAGGTTGCTGAAGTCGCTCAGAAAGTCGCAAAAGAGAAATATGGTCTGGACGTTGAGCTGGTGACCTTCAACGATTACGTTCTGCCGAACGAAGCGCTGAGCAAAGGCGATATCGATGCTAACGCCTTCCAGCATAAACCGTACCTGGATCAGCAGATCAAAGATCGTGGATATAAACTGGTTGGTGTGGGTAACACCTTCGTTTACCCAATTGCGGGTTACTCCAAGAAAATTAAATCTTTGGACGAACTGCAGCCAGGTTCTCAGGTTGCCGTGCCTAACGACCCAACCAACCTTGGACGCTCTCTCCTGCTGTTGCAGAAAGTGGGTCTGATCAAACTGAAAGACGGTGTTGGCCTGCTGCCAACCGTTCTGGATGTCACTGAAAACCCGAAAAATCTGAAAATTGTTGAGCTGGAAGCACCACAGCTGCCACGTTCTCTTGACGATGCGCAGATTGCCCTGGCCGTTATCAACACCACTTACGCCAGCCAGATTGGCCTGACGCCAGCCAAAGACGGTATCTTCGTTGAAGATAAAGACTCCCCGTACGTTAACCTGATCGTGACTCGCGAAGACAATAAAGACGCGGAAAACGTGAAGAAGTTCGTTCAGGCCTATCAGTCTGATGAAGTTTACCAGGAAGCGAACAAAGTGTTTAACGGTGGCGCTGTTAAAGGCTGGTAATCTCACCTCAGTGTAATATCATCAGGACGGGCTTATGCCCGTCTTGTCATTTGTGCAGTCAACTGATTCAATATCTGACGTTTTGATTATCCATTGAGGAACTATTATGCGTGCTTTACCGATCTGTCTTTTAGCACTCATGTTGAGCGGCTGTTCTATGCTAAGCAGATCTCCCGTTGAACCTGTTCAAAGCACGGCAACCCCGCCAAAAACAGAGCCTGCGAAACCGAAAGTGGTTCGTCCTGCACCGGTTCGCATTATCACTAAGGCTGATGAGCTCGTCGGTAAACCGTTCCGTGAACTGGGTGAAGTGAGCGGTGAGTCCTGCCAGGCGACCAACCAGGACTCTCCACCGAATATCCCGACAGCGCGTAAACGCATGCAGATCAATGCCGCAAAAATGAAAGCTAACGCTGTTCTGCTGCACAGCTGCGAAGTGACCAGCGGTACACCGGGCTGCTACCGTCAGGCAGTATGCATCGGTTCTGCGCTGAATATTACGGCGAAATGAGTGCATTTCAGTTCGAGCAAATAGGCGTTATCCGCTCGCCCTATAAAGAGAAGTTCGCCGTACCTCGCCAGCCCGGTCTTGTCACCAGCGGAAGCGGTGAACTTCACCTGATTGCACCTTACAATCAGGCCGATGCGGTACGCGGACTCGACGCTTTCAGCCATTTATGGGTGGTATTTGTGTTTCACCAGACGATGGAAGGTGGCTGGCGTCCAACCGTACGCCCACCCCGGCTTGGTGGAAATGCGAGAATGGGGGTGTTTGCGACGCGTTCGACCTTCCGTCCAAACCCGGTTGGAATGTCGCTGGTCGAACTGAAGGGTATACGTTGCCAGAAGGATCAGGTGATACTCGAGTTAGGCAGTCTTGATCTTGTGGATGGCACACCGGTTATCGACATCAAACCCTATTTGCCTTTCGCCGAAGCTCTCCCGGACGCGCGCGCAAGTTATGCTCAGGATGCCCCCCAGGCGGACATGCCTGTATATTTTACGCCTGAGATAGCAACTCAGCTGAGTCAACTGGAGAAACACTATCCTCGTTTGCAGAATTTCATCACCGAAGTTCTGGCGCAGGACCCCCGTCCCGCTTATCGCAAAGAAGAGGAAGCCGGGAAAACCTACGCTGTCTGGCTGCTGGATTTTAACGTTCGCTGGCGCGTCACACAGGCAGGTTTTGAAGTGTTTGCCCTGGAACCCAGGTAATTTTAGTCTCCTCTCTTTTGGCATCTTTGCCACACTGGTAAACTAAACCACTTTTTTGTGTCAGGTTGACCTTTCAACCTGTCTCACTAGTCGAAACGGAACCGTAACAACATGCGTACTAGCCAATATCTGCTCTCCACTCTGAAGGAGACGCCTGCCGACGCCGAAGTGATCAGCCATCAGCTGATGCTGCGCGCCGGGATGATCCGCAAGCTGGCCTCCGGGTTATACACCTGGCTGCCGACCGGCGTGCGCGTCCTGAAAAAAGTCGAAAACATCGTGCGTGAAGAGATGAACAACGCCGGTGCTATCGAGGTGTTAATGCCGGTTGTTCAGCCCTCTGAGCTGTGGCAGGAGAGTGGTCGCTGGGAGCAGTACGGTCCGGAACTGCTGCGTATTGCCGATCGAGGCGATCGTCCGTTTGTCCTCGGCCCAACGCATGAAGAAGTCATTACCGACCTGATTCGTAATGAGCTGAGCTCTTACAAACAGCTGCCGCTGAACTTCTTCCAGATCCAGACCAAATTCCGTGACGAAGTTCGCCCACGTTTCGGCGTCATGCGCTCTCGCGAATTCCTGATGAAAGATGCCTACTCTTTCCATACCTCTCAGGAATCTCTGCAAGAGACCTACGACAAAATGTACGAGGCTTACAGCAAAATCTTCTCCCGTATGGGCCTGGATTTCCGTGCTGTGCAGGCTGATACCGGCTCCATCGGTGGTAGCGCATCCCATGAGTTCCAGGTACTGGCGCAGAGCGGTGAAGACGATGTGATCTTCTCTGACTCCTCAGATTACGCGGCAAACATCGAATTTGCAGAAGCGCTGGCACCAAAAGAGTCACGTGCTGCTGCAACACAAGAGATGACGCTGGTTGATACGCCAAACGCAAAAACCATTGCCGAGCTGGTTGAGCAGTTCAATCTGCCAATCGAAAAAACAGTGAAAACGCTGCTGGTGAAATCCACCGAAGGCAGTGCTTATCCGCTGGTTGCCCTGCTGGTACGTGGCGATCATGAGCTTAACGAAGTGAAAGCAGAGAAGCTGCCGCAGGTTGCCAGCCCGCTGATGTTCGCTACAGAAGCTGAAATCCGCGCTGTGGTCAATGCTGGTCCTGGCTCTCTGGGTCCGGTAAACATGCCTGTGCCTGTTGTTATTGACCGTACGGTAGCGGCAATGAGCGACTTCTCTGCAGGTGCCAACATCGACGGTAAACATTACTTCGGCATCAACTGGGATCGCGATGTGGCGACACCTGAAGTGGCTGACATCCGTAACGTCGTTGCTGGCGACCCAAGCCCGGACGGCCAGGGTACGCTGATGATCAAACGCGGTATCGAAGTCGGTCACATCTTCCAGTTGGGTGATAAATACTCTCGTGCGATGAACGCTGCCGTTCAGGGCGAAGATGGTCGTAACCAGATCCTGACCATGGGTTGCTACGGTATCGGGGTAACACGTGTTGTGGCCGCAGCGATTGAGCAGAACTATGACGAGCGTGGTATCGTCTGGCCGGACAACATTGCACCGTTCCAGGTCGCGATTCTGCCAATGAACATGCACAAGTCTTACCGCGTGCAGGAACTGGCTGAGAAGCTTTACGCTGAGCTGCGCGCTCAGGGTATCGAAGTGCTGATGGATGACCGTAAAGAGCGTCCAGGCGTGATGTTTGCTGATATGGAACTGATTGGTATCCCACATACCATCGTCATCGGCGACCGTAACCTCGACAGCGACGAAATTGAATACAAATACCGTCGTAACGGCGAGAAACAGATGATCAAGACCGGCGACATTCTTGATTACCTGGTGAAAGCCATTAAAGGTTAAGAAACAAAAAACCCGCTCCGGCGGGGTTTTTTAATGGGGCTATGTCGGCTTACTTGCTGTTGCAGTCTTTACCCGCGACAAACTTCGCGTCTTTATCTGCCACCAGCGTTTTCACCATCTCTCCGCTATCCGGGTTTGGCTCCAGCGTAAAGTGACCGTCGACCGTCAGCAATACCGGCTTACTATCATTTCCGCGCGCAACAGCGTAATCACGCTCAAGCTGTGCATTGTTCGCCACGCTGACTTTCCTGCCGGTTGCACAGTCGGTAAAGATCGCCGCATCAGCCATATAGAAATACATGCCCCGCATTGCCATCGGCGTGGCAGGCAGGGCCGCCTTTACCGGTGCCAGCGTGTAGTTGAACTGGGACTCAATCGGATTACCTTCGCGGTCGAGCATCTCCATCCCCTCGCCTTTAGCGCGGAAATAGGTTTTCTCACCTGTGGTATCCGTCAGGACCAACTTCTCAGCCGTACGCGCCCATGTCCCGTAAGTCGCAAAAGAAGACGGTTCTTTCGCGCCCTGATACCGCTGATTCATCACCCAGGTACCGTCTTTTTGCAGGAACAGAGACGTTTCAATGCCCTCACAGTCTGCACAAGGCAATACGCCGCGCCAGCTCTGCTGCATGGGCTTTAACTCTTCATTCTGCGCGGGCTGCAAAACCTGCGTTTCAGAACGGTTGTTACACCCGAAAAGCGCAAACAGCGTACTCACTGCCAGCGCTGATAATAATACTTTTTTCACAATGAATTCCTTCTGAAAATTGTGTTCCCTTTCGTCACTCTGTCGGGCGACGAACTTTACCGCGTAGTGCTTTCACTGTGGATTTTTGGGCCTTCGACGACAGCCGACGCTCTTTCGATGCGCGAGTAGGCCGCGTTGCCCGGCGGCTCTTTTGTACCGCGGTTAATTCTTTGATTACCGCCACTAGCCTGGCGATGGCCGCTTCCCGGTTGAGCTCCTGGCTGCGGTATTCCTGAGCTTTGATCACCATCACGCCATCGCTGGTGATCAGGTGATGGCTGGCAGCAAGCAGGCTTTCTTTATAATACTCTGGCAGGCTTGAGGCCCGAATGTCAAAACGCAAGTGGATAGCCGTAGAAGCCTTATTGACGTGCTGTCCCCCTGCCCCCTGAGCACGAATGGCGGTGATCTCCAGCTCATTGTCAGGAATGCTGACGTTTCGGGATAAGACGATCATGAGGCGGGTTGCCACACCGTCAAATGAATTTCCAGATTATTCTGAGAATCAGAGAGCCAGATTGCGCCATCCTGAATCGTCGCCTGCAGGATCATGGTCCGGCTGGCAAAGGCACTCAACTGCGCCAGTTGCTCATCATCCAGATACCAGACGGTAAGATTGGCAAACTGCCTGCATTTGCTCTTATTTTGCTGCCACCAGATCTCCGCAGCACGCTGATTATACGCAAATAACGCGACTTCAGCAGACTGAGTGCAGGCCTTTTTAATACGACGTTCATCCGGCAGGCCAAGTTCAATCCACAGATCGATACCCAGATGATCGTTGCGCAGCCAGGCTTCTGGCTCGTCCTCTGCGCTTAAGCCTCGGGTAAATTGCAGCCGCTCGTCAGCATACTTAATCCACGCCAGCAGGCGCAGCATCATGCGTTCCTGAGTTTCTGAGGGGTGGCGTGCCAGAGTAAGCGACGCATCCAGGAACTGGTTGCGATCAAGATCGGCCACATTGACCACTGCTTTATAAATTGTCGCTTTCAGCGCCATGAGAGAACTCCATTCTAATCAGGCGAACATTGTAGCGAAAACAGCGGCAAAAGGCTGTTACTGGGTGATAAATACACCACTATCAAGGCTCTGATATTGCTTAAATGAGTATGGTATAGTCACCTTGCTAAACCGAGTTTATCTTCGTAGGCTTAATGATATCTCACAGTAAGTCAGTGCGCTGGCGGGAGGGGATGTGAATAATTATTGTGAGTTAATTCGCAAACGGTATGCGGAAATCGCCAGCGGGGATCTGGGGTATGTCCCGGACGCGTTGGGCTGTGTATTGAAAGTGCTTAATGAAGTGGCCTCTGATGAGAGCCTTTCAGAGTCGGTCAGGGAGAAAGCAGCGTATGCTGCGGCGAATTTACTGGTGAGCGATTATGTCGATGAATGATACTTATCAACCCATCAATTGTGATGACTATGACAACCTCGAACTCGCCTGCCAGCATCATTTAATACTGACGCTGGAGCTAAAAGATGGCGAAGTGTTGAAGGCGAAAGCCAGCGATCTGGTTTCGCGTAAGAATGTGGAATATCTGATCGTGGAAGATGCCGGTGCGACGCGTGAGTTGCGTCTGGACAAAATAGCCAGCTTCAGCCACCCACAAATCGGCACCGTTGTGGTGAGTGAATCCTGATCATATTAACGGGCAGTCAACCTGCCCGTTACGCTTTCTGCCACGCAAAACTGACCCCCTCTTCTGCCCATCCCTCTTCCGTGATGAAAACCCCTGCAGCAGCAATCAGCGTTTCGCCGTAGAAAAGGAGTGGCGTTGTATCGCGCAGCCACGGTGGCACGTTACACTCCTGCCATATTTTCTTCAGCTTCCGCCCCCCGTTGCGCCCGACGATATGCAGCATGCCGCCAGCCTTAAAGCGCACGGTAACCTGTTCACCGCCATTCGGTAGGCGTACATGGCCAGATGATACCAGAGAGACTCGTCCTGCATCACAGGGCAATATCAGCGGTAATTCGGGTGACGACCAGTTGAGTACGACATCGCTAAAAGAGGGGGTAGATTTTATCCACCAGAGCTTCCCTTTATAGCGCCTTACGTCATAACCATTCAAATGTACGCACGGGGACGCATCCTCCCGCGACCGAGCAACTTCGTCCCAGATACGGCTCAGCATTGCCCGCGATGGCATTGCGGCGCGATGAGCGGCAAGCCAGCGTCGTAACAGTGCCGCCCGACGCACCGGGCTCATCGCTTCCAGCGGCGCGATCGCCAGCGATCCGTCTTCAGAGATCAGTTGAGTCAGCTCTTCACTCAACAACTCATCAAGCAATGCTTCCTGTTCGGCGCACAGCATGGCGCTTCTTGCTGTCGCGTCAGCAAAATGCGGCCAGCGCTCGCTAAACAGCGGAAGGACACGCAGACGCAGAAAATTACGGTCATAGCTGTCATCCTGATTGCTCTCATCTTCAATCCAGCTCAGCTGATATTCCCGTGCCCAGGCTTCCAGCGACGCACGTGTCTCACCCAACAGCGGACGAAGTAATGTCGTCCCGGCAAATTCAGCACGTTCGGGCATGGCAGAAAGCCCCGCCGGCCCGCTGCCCCGCTTTAGCGCCAACAAAAAGGTTTCGCACTGGTCATCCAGATGCTGCGCCGTAACCAGCGCTTCGCCTGGCTGTATTACGCTGGCAAAAGCGGCATAACGCGCTTTACGTGCTTGTGCCTCAATCCCCAGCCCTTCATCCTGAAGCGTGACGCGCTCAGCAATGAACGGGATCGCCCACGCGGCACACAGCGCCTCACAGTGCGCCACCCAGGCATCGGCATGAGAACTCAATCCGTGGTGGATATGTATCGCCCGAAGCTGAACATCAGGCTCCCGATCGCGCCAGAGCTTCAAACGATGAAGCAGAACGGTAGAATCCAGGCCACCGCTAAACCCCACCAGCAGCTGGCGGTACGGTGAAACGGCTTTGGCGATAGCGGGTAAGGTCATAGGAAATTACACATAAAAAATGCCCGAACTGAGCGGGCATTATCACACAGGAAAATCATTACTGCTGATAAAGCTCCAGCGGCAGGCCGTCCGGGTCGCTGAAAAAGGTGAAACGCTTGTCGGTGAACGGATCGACGCGTATCGCTTCGCACGCCACACCGTGCGCTTCCAGATGTTTTACTGCGCTGTCCAGGTCATCAACGCTAAAGGCAAGATGGCGCAGACCACAGGCTTCCGGGCGTGACGGGCGTGCAGGTGGGAAGGGAAAGGAGAACAGTTCAATCACATATTGCCCGTTTAACGCGAGATCCCCCTTCCAGGAATCACGTTCCTCACGATAGACCTCGCTCAACAGCGTAAAGCCCAGGATATCGCAGTAGAAGGCCTTACTTTTCGCGTAATCGGTCGCAATGATCGCAATATGATGAACAGCTTTTAAACCCAGCATAGCTTCTCCTTTTTATGATCCCTGAACGTTACAACCGAAAACCCGCACCTGGCAAGTGGCCATCTTTATTTTAGGACTCGCACCCAGTAAACGCCGTTCTCATCGCGCTTCGCACCGTGGATATCCGTCTCAAATCCTGGATAGTGACGCCCTACCGAGCAAAGCATCAACAGAAAATCGAGCACGGCCCGGCTTTCCTCGGTAATCATCTCTCCCGGCATCAGGAGCGGTACACCCGGCGGGTAAGGCAGGATCATGTTGGCCGATACGCGCCCGACCAGATTTTCCAGCTCAACGGTTTCGACCTCCCCTTTCACCTGCCGCTGCCATGCTTTGTGTGGGGTAAGCTTCATTTCTGGCAACACATCAAACGCCTGCAGCATCAGGCGCGGCAGATCGTGCTGCCGAATAAGCCGATGGATCCCCTGAGCGAGATCCTGAATACGCATATTGCGATAGAAGTCAGGATCCTCCGCATAGAGATCCGGCAGCATGTTTTTCACCCGCAAGTTGAGATCATAAGCGCGCTTAAACTCCATCAGGCCGCGCAATAGCCCCATCGCCCGGGTTTTATCAATACCAATACTGAAGAGGAACAGCAGGTTATAAGGACCCGTTTTTTCAACCACCACACCCCGTTCATCAAGAAATTTCGCCACCAGCGCGGCGGGGATCCCTTCGTCGCTCATCTTACCCTGCTCATCCATGCCCGGCGTCAGGATCGTGACTTTTACCGGGTCGAGGAACATATGGTCGCTATCAGCTTCGCGGAAACCATGCCAGTTTTCACCGGGTGAGACGGGCCAGCATGCTGCTTCATCAATCTCTTCCGGTTGCCAGATATCGAAGAACCAGCCGTCAGCTTCATCTTTAAGTCGCTGAACCTCTTTACGAAAATGCAGTGCTCGTTCAACCGAGCGGTTAATCAAACGCTTACCAGGATTACCGCGCAGCATTGCCGCTGCCGTTTCAATGGAGGCAACCAGCGGATAGCTCGGCGAGGTCGTGGTATGCATCATAAAGGCTTCGTTAAACGTCTCTTCGTCGTACTCGCCTTTGACGTGAATTAGCGATGCCTGAGAAAACGCAGCCAGCATCTTATGCGTCGACTGCGTTTCGAAGAACACTTTACCCGGCACGCGTTCACCGCTCATGCCGCTTTTACCCGCGTAAATCGGGTGGAAGTTGGTGTACGGCACCCACGCGGAATCGAAGTGGATCGACGGCACGTCCAGCGTTTTTTTAATCCAGTTAGTGTTGTACAGCAGACCGTCATAGGTCGAGTTGGTGATCACCGCATGGACAGGCCAGCTTGCGCCGGGCACTACCGCGACCTTGCTTTCAATGGCTTCATGCGTAAACTCCCGGCGCGGAATGCCGCCGAGGATACCGAGCGCGTTACGCGTGGGTGACAGCCAGAGCGGTACGACGTCGCTCATCATCAGCAAGTGCGCCAGCGATTTATGACAGTTCCGGTCAATCAGCAAGGTGCTACCAGCGGGGGCGGCGTACATCCCGACAATTTTGTTCGAGGTCGAGGTGCCATTGGTCACCATATAGCTTTGCTCAGCGCCGAACGTGCGGGCAATATACTCTTCAGCTTCCAGATGCGGGCCTGTATGGTCGAGCAGAGATCCCAGCTCAGTGACCGAAATCGACACGTCCGCTTTTAGCGTATTGCCACCAAAGAAATCATAGAACAGACAGCCCACCGGACTTTTTTGATACGCCGTTCCCGCCATATGTCCGGGCGTACAGAAGGTATATTTGCCTTCTTTCACATAGGTAAACAACGCACGGGTAAACGGTGGCGTGATGTTATCGAGATATTCACGTGTGTACTGCTGAATACGGGTCGCAATATCGTCCGCGACGCCAAGCGAATATTCAAAGAACCACAGCGCCATACGCATATCATGGGCGCTGACATCCATAGTTGAGTGGGTATTGATAAACGCGTACAGCGGGAGATATTCGTTCAGCTTGTTGATATCGCTGCACAGCTCGAGGTCGTACTCATCCCAGTCGAAGATTACCCCGCAGATACGCGGGTTGTGCTCAATAAATTTCAGCAGATCGGCGCTATTGTGTGGCCAGATCAGCTGGTACCCGCGCGACTGCAGGGTTTGTTCCAGCTCCTTGATGGGCTCGTCTTTATAAAAGACGCCGTGCGGCCCCATAATGGCAATAATGTTCACGGTTTACCTCCTTGAAAAATATTAGCTAAGCATAGTTAAGGTAAACGGCAGGTATAAAAAAAGCCGCAACATTGTGCGGCTTTTCAGACAATTGTGAAGCTTATGCGTAACCGTAGGTCATCAGACGCTGATAACGACGGTTCAGCAAATCTTCTTTGCTCAGCACGTCGAGGTCTGCCAGGTCTGCCAGCAGCTGTGCTTTCAGGGAAGCCGCCATCACTTCAGGCTTGCGATGCGCGCCACCCAGAGGTTCCGGGATAACGGTATCGATCAGCTTCAGCTCTTTCAGACGTGGGGCAATAATGCCCATCGCCTCTGCGGCCAGCGGCGCTTTGTCGGCGCTTTTCCACAGAATGGACGCACAGCCTTCCGGAGAGATAACGGAATAGGTGCTGTATTGCAGCATATTAACTTTATCGCCAACGCCAATCGCCAGCGCACCACCGGAACCACCTTCACCGATAACGGTACAGATGACCGGCACGCTCAGGCGAGACATCTCACGCAGGTTGCGTGCGATAGCTTCAGACTGGCCACGTTCTTCCGCGCCCACACCCGGGTATGCACCCGGCGTGTCGATAAAGGTGATGATTGGCATGTTGAAACGCTCAGCCATCTCCATCAAACGCAGAGCTTTACGGTAGCCTTCTGGTGCAGGCATTCCAAAGTTACGACGAATTTTCTCTTTGGTTTCACGACCTTTCTGATGACCAATGATCATCACCGGGCGTCCATCCAGACGAGCAATACCACCGACGATAGCTTTATCGTCAGCGTATGCGCGATCGCCGGCCAGTTCGTCAAATTCATCAAACGCCAGGCGGACATAATCCAGGGTGTACGGACGCTGTGGGTGACGCGCCAGCTGGGCAATCTGCCATGCGCCGAGATCGGCAAAGATTTTGCGCGTCAGTTCTACGCTTTTTTCGCGCAGACGATGCACTTCTTCGTCGATGTTAATATCCAGTTTTTCATCCTGACGGCTTACCGCTGTCAGAGAATCGATTTTCGCTTCCAGCTCAGCAATCGGCTGTTCGAAATCAAGGAAATTCAGACTCATAGTATTCCTGTATTAGTCAAACTCCAGTTCCACCTGCTCCGAACCAATGAGGCCACGGAGATCGTTAAGTAAACGATCGCTCGGAGAGACACGCCACGTTGCACCAAAGCGCAACCGCGCACGTGCATCCGCCCTCTGATAGTAGAGATGTACTGGAATTGTCCCCGAGCGGTGGGGTTCCAGAGACTGACGGAGTCGGTTTAAAAGCTGGTCATCAATTTGCCTGTCCGTCAGCGAGATAGCAAGCCCGCGAGCATATTTTTCCCGGGCTTCGTCAATGTCCATCACTTCGCGGGCGGTCATTTTAAGCCCCCCGCTGAAGTCATCAAAGCTGACCTGTCCGCTGACGATAAGTATGCGGTCTTTTTCCAGCAATTGCTGGTATTTATCCAGCGCGTCGGTGAACAACATCACCTCCAGACGCCCGGAACGGTCATCCAGCGTACAGATGCCGATACGATTGCCGCGCTTGGTGACCATTACCCTTGCAGCAATCACGAGCCCCGCAGCCGTGGTGATTTTACCACGTTCTGTCGGATGCATGTCTTTCAGCCTGTAGCCTCCGACATAGCGCTCAATTTCTTTGATGTACTGGTTGATCGGGTGCCCCGTCAGGTACAAACCTAACGTTTCACGCTCACCATCCAGTACCACCTGTTCTGGCCACGGCAGGCAGCTGGCGTATGACTGCTCGATCTGCTCTGGCTCTTCTGCCAGCACACCGAACATATCCGCCTGGCCAATGGCTTCCGCTTTCGCATGTTGATCGGCTGCTTTCAGCGCATCGCCGAGCGAGTTCATCAGCGCGGCGCGGTGCGGCCCGAGCCTGTCGAACGCGCCAGACATGATCAGTTTTTCCAGCACGCGGCGGTTCAGTTTTTTGGTATCCGTACGGGCGCAAAGATCGAACAGCTCACGGAAATAACCACCGTTGTTACGGGCTTCGATGATCGCTTCGATCGGCCCCTCACCTACGCCTTTGATCGCACCGATCCCGTAAACGATTTCCCCGTGCTCGTTGACGTGGAAATGGTAAAGACCTGAGTTGATATCCGGCGGCAGGATCTTCAGACCCATGCGCCAGCACTCATCCACCAGACCAACCACCTTCTCGGTGTTGTCCATATCGGCGGTCATAACCGCCGCCATAAACTCAGCCGGATAGTGCGCTTTCAGCCACAGCGTCTGATACGAAACCAAAGCATAGGCGGCAGAGTGAGATTTGTTAAATCCGTACCCGGCGAATTTCTCCACCAGGTCGAAAATTTTCATCGCCAGTTCGCCGTCAACGCCGTTCTTTTTCGCCCCTTCTTCGAAGGTGCCACGCTGCTTGGCCATCTCTTCCGGCTTTTTCTTACCCATCGCACGACGCAGCATGTCCGCACCGCCAAGGGTATAACCAGAGAGCACCTGGGCAATCTGCATAACCTGTTCCTGGTACAGAATGATGCCGTAGGTCGGTTCCAGTACTGGTTTCAGGCTTTCATGCTGCCACTGAACGTCCGGGTAGGAAATCTCTTCGCGCCCGTGCTTACGGTCGATAAAGTTATCTACCATCCCTGACTGAAGGGGCCCCGGACGGAACAGCGCCACCAGTGCGATCATATCTTCGAAACAGTCAGGTTGCAGACGTTTAATCAGGTCTTTCATGCCGCGGGATTCAAGCTGGAAGACCGCGGTGGTCTCCGAGCGCTGCAGCATGTCGAAACTTTTCTTGTCATCCAGCGGGATAGCGGCAATATCCAGCGGCGGCTCGCCGTTCTTCTCACGACGGGCGTTGATCATCTCCAGCGCCCAGTTGATGATGGTCAGAGTACGCAGACCGAGGAAGTCGAACTTCACCAGCCCGGCGTATTCCACATCGTTCTTGTCAAACTGGGTAACCGGATGCTGACCTGCTTCATCACAGTAAAGCGGCGCAAAATCGGTAATTTTGGTTGGAGCGATAACCACCCCACCCGCATGTTTCCCGGCGTTACGCGTGACCCCTTCCAGCTTACGCGCCATGTCGATCAGCGCTTTGACTTCTTCGTCAGCTTCGTAAATTTCCGGCAGTTGCGGCTCGGCTTCGAACGCTTTCGCCAGCGTCATGCCCGGATCGGGCGGGACCAGTTTCGAGATACGATCAACAAAACCGTACGGATGTCCCAGCACGCGGCCTACGTCGCGGATAACCGCTTTTGCCGCCATCGTACCGAAAGTAATAATCTGCGATACCGCATCACGACCGTACATATCCGCCACGTGTTCGATAACCTGGTCACGTTTCTCCATGCAGAAGTCGACGTCGAAGTCGGGCATGGAGACACGTTCCGGGTTAAGGAAACGTTCGAACAGCAGGTCGAATTCCAGCGGATCGAGGTCGGTAATTTTGAGTGCGTAAGCAACCAGTGAACCCGCACCGGAACCACGTCCCGGACCTACCGGCACGCCGTTGTCCTTCGACCACTGGATAAACTCCATAACGATCAGGAAGTAGCCCGGGAAGCCCATCTGGTTAATCACCTGGAGTTCTATATCCAGGCGTTCGTCATATTCAGGACGACGTTTTTTGCGTTCTTCTTCATCCGGGAACAGGAATTCCAGACGCTCTTCCAGACCCTCTTTGGATTTCACGACCAGGAAATCTTCCGTGGTCATATCTCCCGTCGGGAACTGCGGAAGGAAGTATTCTCCGAGGCGCACGGTAACGTTGCAGCGTTTTGCTATCTCGACGCTGTTTTCCAGCGCTTCCGGAATATCGGAGAAGAGTTCGCACATTTCCTCTTCGCTGCGCATATATTGCTGCGAGGAGTAATTACGCGGACGCTTTGGATCGTCGAGGGTGAAGCCATCGTGGATAGCGACGCGTATTTCGTGCGCGTCAAAATCACCAGACTCCAGGAAACGCACGTCATTCGTTGCCACCACGGGCAAGCCGCGCTCTTCAGCCAACGCGACAGCAGCGTGCAGATAATTCTCTTCGTCAGGGCGGCCAGTACGAATCAACTCCAGATAATAGCGATCCGGAAAGTACTCTTCATAAAACGAGACGCACTGTTCCACCAATGCGCTGTTGCCACGCAGCAGGCATTTACCGACATCACCCATACGGCCGCCAGAGATGAGCAGCAGCCCTTCATTTAGCTCAGCCAGCCAGTCGCGGTCGATCCACGGCCCCAGCGCGCCATAGCCGCGTTGATAGGCTTTTGAGATAAGCAGTGTGAGGTTTTGATATCCCGTGTTGTTCATCGCTAACACGGAGATTTGCGTCATTTCATCGCCGATGAGATCGCTCTGCACATGAAAATCTGCACCGACGATAGGCTTCATCCCCGCGCCATGCGCCGTTCCGTAGAACTTCACCAGGCCACACAGGTTGGTAAAATCGGTGATCGCCAGTGCAGGCATGCCAAGAGAGGCCGCCTTTTTAACCAGCGGTCCGGTCTTCGCGAGCCCATCGATCATGGAGTAGTCACTATGCACCCGCAGGTGTACGAAACGTGGTTCAGCCATCTTCAGATTCCGCGTTACTTAATTGCTTGCGTATTGATTCAGGACACCAGTCCCAGCGCGCGTTTCACCGGGCCAAAGCTGCGCCGGTGATGTTCGGTTGCGCCATGTTCAGCCAGCTTTTCCAGATGGAAAGCTGTTGGATACCCCTTGTGCTGGGCGAAACCATACTGAGGGTAAGTGAGATCCAGCGCGGCCATTTCGGCATCGCGTGTCACTTTGGCAATAATAGAAGCGGCACTGATTTCTGCGACGCGGCTATCGCCTTTGACCACGGCCATCGAAGGCATAGGCAATGACGGACAGCGGTTACCGTCAATCAGGACGTATTCCGGGGGTATTTTCAGACCCGCCACCGCACGCTGCATCGCCAGCATCGTGGCATGCAAAATATTCAGCTCGTCGATTTCATGCGGTTCAGCGCGCCCCAGGCTCCAGGCCAGCGCCTTCTCCTGAATCTCACCAAACAGCGCCAGTCGACGCTTTTCGGACAATTTTTTAGAGTCGTTCAGCCCAATAATCGGGCGGGTCGGATCGAGGATCACCGCAGCGGTAACTACTGCCCCGACTAACGGGCCACGCCCCACTTCATCCACACCTGCCACAAGGTGGGTGTGAGGATAAACAAATTCCATCATTTTGCTAACTCCAGCACCGCATCAGCCGCTTGCTCATCGGCATTACAGCGGATCTGCTGATGCAGTTCACGGAACGTATCATGCATCTGGTGGCTGGTCTTGCCGTCGGCAAGCAGCGGCAGCAGAGCATCGGCAAGCGCCTGCGGCTGGCACTCATCCTGCAAAAGCTCTTTCACCAGCTCGCGCCCGGCAAGCAGGTTTGGCAGGGAGACATAATCCGTTTTCACCAGACGTTTTGCCAGCCAGAAGGTGAACGGCTTCATGCGATAACCGACCACCATCGGGCATTTCGCCAGCATACATTCCAGCGCCGCCGTGCCGGAGGCCAGCAGCGCGGCATCGCTCGCGTACATCGCTTCCCGCCCTTTCCCGTCCAGAAGACGAACGTAAAGATCCGGGGCGACTTCCGCTTTGATGCGCTCAAACTGCTCGCGGCGTTTGGCATTCACCAGCGGAACAACCACTTCAAGGTCGGGATAGGTCTGACGAAGAATTTGCGCTGTTTTGAGGAAATCGGCGCTCAGCATCTCAACTTCTGCGCCACGGCTGCCTGGCAGCAATGCCAGACAGTGCGCATCGTGCGGGATGCCGAGCACGTCGCGCGCCGCGTTTTTATCCGGATCCAATGGCATCGCATCCGCCATGGTATGACCGATAAAACGACACGGAACATTAAATCTGTCGTAAAACGCTTTTTCGAAAGGCAGGAAAGCCAGCACCAGGTTGGTGGACCGTCCGATTTTGAAAACGCGTTTCTGTCGCCACGCCCAGACGGACGGACTGACGTAATGAATGGTTTTTATACCCTGCTTTTTCAAATTCCCTTCGAGGGTAATGTTGAAATCAGGTGCATCGATACCGACAAACACATCGGGTTTCAGTTCGGTAAAGCGGCGAGTAAGATCGGCACGAATATGCAGTAAACGGCGTAGCCGCCCCAGCACCTCAACGATGCCCATCACAGCCAGCTCTTCCATTTCATACCAGGCTTCACAGCCTTCGGCCTGCATCAGCGGGCCAGCAACGCCAACAAATCGTGCATTGGGTACACGCGCCTTAAGCGCACGGATAAGACCTGCACCAAGAATATCGCCGGAGGTTTCTCCGGCGACCAGGGCTATCGTAAGCGGACGACTGTCGACCATTAACGAATCAGACCCCTTGTTGAACGGTCAAAGAATTCCATGAACGCGTTCACCTCCGGGTACTTATTCGCCAGCTCGGCAATTTCCGGCTTCGCCTCTTCCAGCGTTTTGCCGCTACGGTACAGCAGTTTGTACGCGTTGCGGATGGCAGTAATCGCTTCGCGGCTAAAGCCACGACGCTTGAGGCCTTCGATGTTCACGCCAAACGGCGTGGCATGGTTGCCCTGCGCAATCACATACGGTGGGACGTCCTGCGCCACACCGGAGCATCCGCCGACCATCACGTGTGCACCAATAATGCAGAACTGATGGACTGCGGTCATGCCGCCAATAATTGCGAAGTCATCAACCGATACGTGTCCTGCCAGCGTTGCGTTGTTGGCAAGAATACAGCGGTCACCCACGGTACAGTCGTGCGCGATATGCGCATTAACCATAAACAGGTTATCGCTGCCCACCTTCGTCAACCCACCACCCTGTACTGTTCCACGATGAATGGTGACGCTTTCGCGAATACGGTTACGATCGCCAATTTCCAGACGGGTCGACTCACCAGCATATTTAAGATCCTGGTTAACTTCGCCGATGGAGGCGAACTGATAGATCTCGTTATTGCAGCCAATGATCGTGTGACCATTCACGACAACGTGAGATTTCAGTACTGTACCCTCACCAATTTCGACATGGGGTCCAACAATACAAAACGGGCCAATGTGGACGTTAGCGCCAATGATGGCACCGGTTTCCACAATCGCGGTAGGATGAATAAAGGCGGATTTATCAATCACGTATCAGGACTCCCGGCTACGAGCACACATCATCGTCGCTTCGCAAACAACTTTGCCGTCAACCAGCGCTACGCCTTTGAAGCGAGTCAGGCCACGACGCGTTTTTTCAAAAGTGACTTCCATGATCATCTGATCACCAGGCACGACAGGGCGCTTAAAGCGCGCTTCATCAATACCCGCGAAGTAATACAGCTCACCTGGCTCCAGTTTGCCAACGCTTTTAAACGCCAGAATACCGGTAGCCTGAGCCATCGCTTCCAGAATCAACACACCCGGGAAGATAGGCTTACCAGGGAAGTGCCCCTGGAAGAACGGCTCGTTCACGGAAACATTTTTCACTGCGCGCAGAAAACGACCTTCTTCAAAATCCAGCACACGGTCTACCAGCAGAAACGGGTAGCGGTGCGGCAGAAGTTCTAAAATCTCTTCAATATGCAGAGTATGAGTGTCAGTAGTCAAAATACTCTTCCTGTCAAAATGTACTGATAACAATAATAACACGGCCTGCCGGTTTATTAGAAAGCCGACAGGCCGGGAAAAATAGGCGTTAAACGGATGACGTTTAGTCTTGTTGATCGATCTTGCGCTCAAGAGACTTGAGACGCTTGCTCATATCATCAATGTTCATCACCAGAGCTGCTGTTTTACGCCATACCTTGTTGGGTTGCAGCGGGATGCCGGAGGAATAGACGCCAGGTTCAGTGATAGGGCGCATTACCATGCCCATTCCCGTCACTGTGACTTTGTCGCATATTTCCATATGGCCATTAATCACGCTCGCGCCGCCAATCATGCAGTAACGGCCAATTTTCAGGCTGCCAGCCATGATGACGCCCCCCGCTACCGCGGTATTGTCGCCAATCACAACGTTATGCGCAATCTGGCACTGGTTATCAATGATAACACCATTGCCAATGATCGTGTCGTCAAGCGCGCCACGGTCAATAGTGGTACAGGCCCCGATCTCCACACGATCGCCAATGATCACGCGACCAAGCTGTGGGATTTTAACCCAATTACCACGATCGTTAGCGTAACCAAAGCCATCCGATCCAATCACTGTACTGGACTGGACGAGGCAATTTTCGCCAATTTCAACTTCATGGTAAATGGACACATTGGCCCATAAACGGGTCCCGGCGCCGATTTTCGTATTTTTCCCAACGAAGCAACCCGGTCCGATAACGACGTTATCGCCCAACACTACGCCAGACTCGATAACGGCATTCGCACCAACCGCTACGTTACTACCCAACTGAGCCGTCGGGTCAATCGCTGCACTGGCAGCAATGTTCTGGGCCGGCTGCGGCGTGGTATCAAGAATTTGAGCCATGCGTGCATACGTCAGGTAGGGATTTTTCACTACCAGTGCAGCGCTAGTGGCAAACGGAAGATCGTCCTGCGTCAGAACAACAGCTGACGCCTGGCATTGAGCCAGTTGTTCACGGTACTTAGGGCTTACCATGAAGGTAATCGTGCCAGCTTTAGCAGATTGCATGGACGCAACAGCGGTGATGACGATATCGCCATCACCGTGTAATTCTGCATCCAACTGCTGAGCTAAATCAGCCAGTCGAATTGAAGGCATTACTTATTTAACCTGTTTCAGAACATCAGCGGTGATGTCTTTAACATCTTTGCTGTTGAAAGCGACGGCGTTCGCATCAACAACCAGATCGATGCTCTGATCGGCAGCCACTGCTTTAACAGCAGTCTGAATGCGAGTCACCAGCTTGCCACGTTCTTCGTTAGAACGACGCTGACGATCCTGCTCGAAAGCCTGCGCTTTCTGAGAGAACGCCTGGCGCTGAGCCATTACGTCTTTTTCCAGCTTGCTGCGATCGCTTGCTTTCATGGTAGAACCATCACGCTGCAGACGCTGCATTTTGGACTGAAGATCGTTTTCCATACCCTGCAGTTCGCTTGCACGGCCTTTGAATTCGTTTTCCAGAGTCGCAGAAACGCCAGTTTTCTGTGCAACCTGCTGGAACAAATTACCCATGTTGACGATTGCAATTTTGTCTGCTGCCTGAGCAGAAGTTGCCATCGCTAAACCGAGACCTGCAGCTAATAACCACTTTTTCACAATTAACTCCTTACCATCCCATTGGCACCAGAAGGTACCGTTCTTTGCGTGGCAAGGCGATCGTGTTACCGATCGCCAGTTGTCAGCGCTACACTGCCAACGCATTCCTTTGCAGCGGATTATTACCAGGTTTTACCAATGTTAAACTGGAATTGCTCCGACTTATCTCCATCATATTTCTTAAACGGCTGGGCGTAAGAGAAGACCAACGGCCCCAGCGGTGACATCCATTGTAATGCGATACCGGCAGACATGCGAATATTGCTCGGATCGCTGTAGTCAGGAATACCTTCCGCTCGCATCTGGGCAGTATTCTGCCAGTTGGTATCCCACACAGTACCGGCATCCCAGAAGAAGGACGTACGGACTGAGTTCGCATATTTATCACTGATAAACGGCGTTGGTGTAATGAACTCCAGGCTGGCAACGGCCATGGCGTTACCGCCCACAGCATCATTGGAGCTACAAACGTCGGAAGTCGAAGACTTATCACAGTTATCTTTGTCGTTTCCGCCGTAGTAGACCGCTTTCGGACCAATGTTGTTGGACTGGAAGCCACGAACGGTGCTGGAACCACCGGCATAGAAGTTTTCATAGAATGGCAGTTCCTTGCCACCCAGACCATCACCATAGCCCCAACGGGTACGACCCAGAACCACCCACTTGTGGTCGTCATCAATTGGGAAGTAAGACGCGGTATCCAGCGTGACCTTATAGAACTCGTTATCGGAACCCGGTACGGTAACTTTACCGTTCAGGTTGACACGAGAACCTTCCGTCGGGAAGTAACCGCGGTCAAGACGGTTATAGGTCCAGCCGTAGTTAAAGGTGAAGTCATCTGCTGCAAAGCCGTTGTCATGACCGTTTTTACTGGTTGACTGACCGATAGAGTCCAGGTAGCGCCACATCGCTACCTGCGGTTGCATGTTGGACAGGTCGTTATGCACGTAACCTAAGCCCGCACGCAGGGTGTTGTATTCGTTAACCGGGAAACCAAGCGTACCGTCTACACCGTAACTCTTGTTGGTGTAAGAGGACAGGTCCGCGTCGTCAGCTTTAAAGTCGTTATAGAAGATACGACCGCCCAGACTCACACCGTCTACGGTGAAGTATGGGTTAGTGACAGAGAACTCAGAATAGGTCTGGTAGTCGTTTTTAGTACCATTGATACCAACAGAGTAACCCGTACCCAGCCAGTTATCCTGCTGTACCCCGACCTGGAAGCTCACGCCGCTTTCAGTACCGTAACCCACACCGAAGTTGAAGCTGCCGGTGTTACGCTCTTTCACTTTATAGACGACATCAACCTGATCCGGACTGCCTGGTACGCGCTGGGTATCCGTATCTACGGTTTCAAAATAACCCAGACGGTTCAGACGCTCTTTCCCCTGGTCAACGAGATCGCTACCCAACCATGCGCCTTCCATCTGACGCATTTCGCGGCGCAGTACGGAATCTTTAGAGGTGTCGTTACCAACGAAGCGGATCTTACGCACGTAGAAACGGTTACCCGCATCAACATTCACGTGCAGCTTAACGGTTTTATCCGCGTCGTTAATTTCCGGCTGTGTTTGTACGCGAGGATAGGCATAACCATAGCGGCCGAGCAGCTTCTTAATGCTGTCTTCCATTTTGGTCACTTTAGAACCACTGTACAGATCGCCTGGCTGAATTTTGGTCAGCGATTCGATCTCAGCAGAATGCCCCGCCAGGTTGCCACTTACTTCAACACCAGAAAGCTTATACTGATCGCCTTCAGTGATGTTAATCGTAATGTAGATCCCTTTCTTGTCCGGCGTCAGACTGACCTGGGTTGAGTCAATGTTGAAACGGGCATAACCACGATCCAGATAGTAGCTGCGCAGGGTCTCAAGGTCGCCCGCCAGTTTCTGTTTCTGGTATTTACGATCGCCCACCACGTTCCACCATGGCACTTCATCGCGCAGCTGGAAGGTCGAGATCAGTTCGTCGGTGCTAAACGCGTGGTTGCCGACAATGTTGATCTGCTGGATCTTCGCAGAAACACCTTCCTGGAAGACCAACTTCAGGTCAACACGGTTACGTGGCAGAGGTGTTACCACTGCTTTCACGCTGGCACTGTATTTACCCACGCTGTAGTAGAAGTCTTCCAGACCTTTCTCAATGTCTGAAAGGGTTGTGCGGTCCAGAGACTCGCCCACACGAACACCCGATGCTTCAAGGTTTTGCTTGAGCATGTCATCTTTCACCGACTTGTTACCGGAGAAAGTGATACTGGCAATCGTTGGACGTTCTTTTACCTGTACCAGCAGCGTATCACCATCGCGCAGGACGCGGACATCCTCGAAGTTGCCGGTGGCAAACAGAGCACGGATGGTGTTACTGATATCATCATCATTGACCGTATCGCCGGGGCGTACAGGCATACTGAGGAGGGCCGCACCAACGGCGACACGCTGGAGGCCTTCGAAATGAATGTCTTTCACTACGAACCCGTCAGCACCGTATACGGTGGCGCTGCTAAACAGCAGCGACGCTATGAGCAACTTTTTCATCGCCATCGTTATTATGCGTTCTTCCTAACACTCTCTTACAACCGAGAGAAATCATTGAAAAGTGCAAGCCCCATTAACAGCACCAGCAAAATCGAGCCAATGCGATAACTAAAGTCTTGAACTCGCTCGGATACCGGTCCGCCTTTTAGCTTTTCAATCGCTAAAAACAGCAGATGACCCCCGTCTAAAACGGGAAGCGGGAACAGGTTGATTATCCCAAGGTTCACGCTAATCAGCGCGAGGAACATGAGATAGTAAATCACCCCGAATTCCGCTGACATCCCAGCCCCCTGAGCAATCGAAATTGGCCCACTGAGGTTGTTCAGTTTCACATCACCGGTTATCAATTTCCCCAACATGTTGACCGTCAGCTTCATCAGTTGCCATGTTTTATCCGTGGCTTCAAGGATGGCGCTGAACGGCCCATACTGGCGTATTGTCTTGTACTCATCTGGCAGCGGGATCACTTTTGGCACAACGCCTGCAAACCCTTCTGCTTTTTTGCCGACCGACTTCGTATCCGGGATCAGCGTCAGCGAAAGCGGACTACCTTTCCTCTCAACTTCCAGTGCGAGGGACGTTCCCGGATTATCGCGCACCAGAGTAACAAAGGTCATCCACTCTGTTAATGGTTGACCATCGACTTTAACGATCCTGTCGCCCGCTTGCAAACCTGCTTTGCTCGCCGCCGAATTTGCCTGTACTTCGGCTAACACCGGCTCAATCTGAGCGCCACGTGGACGAATGCCCAGTGCAGCGACGGGATCTTCTTTGTCTGGCTCGAAACGCCAGTGACGTAAATCGAGCACTTTGTCCTGACGCGTGTCAGAACCAAACGGCGATACGCTGATGGTTGTCTGCTGATCACCAATTTTGGCTACCAGTTGCAGTCGCACGGCATCCCAATCAGGGGTTTCGATGCCATCAATCGCTTTAAGTTCCATCCCTGACGTAATTTGCGCACTCGCCGCGATGGAATTGGGGGCAATTTCACCTACCACAGGGCGCACGCCGGGGACGCCAATGATAAACACCAGCCAGTATGCGAAAATAGCAAAGATGAAGTTGGCTACCGGTCCGGCAGCGATGATGGCGGCGCGTTGTCCAACCGTTTTGTTGTTGAATGCGCTGTGTCGTAATTCAGGTGCGACAGGCTCAACGCGCTCGTCGAGCATTTTAACGTAGCCGCCCAGCGGGATAAGGGCGATGACAAATTCCGTACCGTGACGGTCGGTGCGCGTCCAGAGTGATTTACCGAAACCGATGGAAAATCGCTCTACCCGCACACCACAACGGCGAGCAACCCAGAAATGGCCAAATTCATGCACGGTAATCAGTACACCCAGTGCAACAATGAACGCCGCCAGATTCCAGAGAATGCTCAGCATAAAACCTTCCGTTAAATCGTCCCAAATACCAGTAAAAGCAAGCAAGCAAATACCGGAACAGCCGCTGTCAGGCTATCAATGCGATCCAGTATACCGCCATGCCCTGGAATCAGGTGTCCGCTGTCCTTAATCCCTGCTTCACGCTTAAACATACTCTCGGTTAAATCACCGAGCACTGAGGCAAGCGCAGCAAAAATCGAGCACACCAGCAGTATTGACGGTGCCACTTCCAGATTCGCCCAGACGCCGTATCCCCAGGAGATAATCGCTGCCGTAAACAAGCCACCGATGAAGCCTTGCCAGGTTTTACCTGGGGAAACCTTCGGCGCCAGTTTATGTTTGCCAAACAGTTTACCAAACATATAGGCCCCGGAGTCAGCCCCCCAGACGAGAATCATCACATAAAGCAGCCAGATCGCGCCGCTGTAGTGGTTTTCGTCATAGTGCCAGGCACGTAGTGCGACCATACCCCAGAAAAATGGAACAATCGTGAGCAAACCAAAAATAAGCCGCAGCACTTTTGAATTACGCCAGATTGCCGCAGAGCCGGGGTAGAAAAGCACCAGCAGCAGAGCCGCAACCCACCAGGCCAGCGATACCCACAGGGAACCAGCAACCAGCGGTTGATGAATATCATGATGATATTCAGGCAACGTAAACAGCATTATGGCCAGGATAAAGCCACAGAGTACCGCAAGCCATACTCGCTGACTGCGTGAGGTAAAGCCGCTAAACTGTCCCCATTCCCACGCGGCGAGCATACATACCACCAGCGTAACAATAGCGAATCCCACTGGGGGCAGTAAAAACAGCGCCGCAATGACAATGGGTATTAATACAAAAGCGGAAATCAGGCGATACTTCAGCAAAAGCTACCCCCATCAGGCTTTGTCGCCACCAGGCTCGGTGCCGCCGAAACGACGCTCTCGATTGGCAAAGGCATGCAGCGCACCTTCAAAGTCTTGTTCATCAAAATCGGGCCAAAGAACATCCGTAAAGTAAAGTTCGGCATAGGCAATTTGCCATATCAAAAAGTTACTTATGCGATGTTCCCCCCCTGTCCTAATTACCAAATCCACAGGTGCCTGTTCATTCATGCAGATTTGCTTGTTCAGCGCCTCTTCATCAATTTGGTCGGGTCTCAACAGCCCTTCCTGAACCTGTTCGGCCAGATGCCGAACGCCCTGGATAATATCCCAGCGTCCGCCGTAATTCGCCGCAATATTGAGCGTCAGACCCGTATTATTCTCAGTCAGCGCTTCTGCTTTACGAATCCGTTCCTGCAAACGTGAGTTAAAACGACTGGTATCGCCAATGATACGCAGGCGGACGTTGTGGCGGTGCAGGCTTTTTACTTCGCTGTCGAGCGCCCACACAAATAATTCCATCAACGCGGTCACTTCCTGCGGAGGTCGATTCCAGTTTTCACTGCTAAAAGCATAGAGCGTTAACGCATCAATGCCGTTATTGGCGGCAAAAGAAACGGCGCGGCGAACAGATTTCGCCCCAGCTTTATGCCCAAAGGCTCGTATCTTCCCTTGTCTTTTCGCCCAGCGGCCGTTGCCATCCATAATGATTGCTACATGACGACAGCCATGAGCTGGCAAGTTTTCGCTTATTGGTTGATTCGCAGACAACATAACGCGTTTTTTGTCCCTGAAAAGGATTTAACGGTACTCAGGAATACTGAAGCCTATACATAAAAAAGCCGTGTCAAACCACGGCTTACCTGACCACATTAAGTCAAATACCTGCGATCAGGTGGCGCAGACTATATCACTGAAGCCCAACGCTAACAAATAGCACGACGACTAGTGCTTGCTTTATCACCAGCTTGCGGGACGTGTCACTTGTTTACGCGCAATATCACGAGCCGCTGTATCTACCGCCAGCACCTCTTCCACACTTTGTGGTTCACGCAAATCCATCATTTCCAGTACCGATAAATTCAACGCTGCAATATCGGTAAAACGGATCTGCTGATTCAAAAATGCTTCAACGGTAATTTCATTAGCTGCATTCAGTGCCGTCGTCGCCGCCTGCCCCTGGTCAAAGGCATGCATCGCAAGCTTCAGACACGGATAGCGATCGTAATCTGGTTCGCTAAATGTCAGAGAACTTAACTTGCAGAAATCAAGCGGCTTCACGCCAGATTTCACTCGATTTGGCCACGCCATGGAATGGGCAATTGGCGTACGCATATCCGGCTCGCCCAACTGTGCCAGCACACTGCCATCCTGATAGCGCACCATCGAGTGAATCACCGATTGCGGGTGGATCAGTACTTCCATCTGTTTCGCTGACGCATTAAACAGCCAGCGCGCTTCAATGTATTCCAGACCTTTATTCATCATGGTGGCAGAATCAACGGAGATTTTACGCCCCATTGACCAGTTCGGATGACGGCACGCCTGATCCGGCGTCATTGCGCTCAGTTCAGACAGTGGCGTTTCGCGGAACGGGCCACCAGACCCGGTAAGCAGAATAGACACCACACCATTCTGCTCAAGGTCAGCGTACCCCAGGTTCTGTTGAAAAGGTTGCGGTAAACTCTGAAAAATCGCGTTGTGCTCGCTATCGACCGGTAAAAGACGCGCCCCGCGCTGCTTCACCGCATCCATAAACAGGCGTCCACAGGTAACCAGAGACTCTTTATTGGCTAGCAGAACATCCTTACCGGCATCAATTGCGGCAAGTGTTGGCAACAGCCCAGCCGCCCCGACGATGGCCGCCATCACCTGATCCACCTCATCCAGCGCAGCCATCTCACAAGCTGCCTGTTGTCCACTCAGAACCTCGGTTCGACAGCCCTTTTCACGCAGTTGCACTTTCAGCAGACGCGCACTCTCTTCGTCATCCATCACCGCATAGCGGGGCGAAAACTCCAGGCACTGCTCGACCATTCGCTGCACATTCTTACCGGCCACCAGCGCTGTCACGCTATAAAGTTCAGGATTATGGCGAACGACGTCGAGAGTACTGCAACCGATAGAGCCGGTTGAGCCGAGGAGTGTTAAATGCTTCATGAGATGCCCGAAAAAAGTTAGACCAGATAAAAGCAAAACGCCGCCAGCAAGACCCGAAGTCCCTCTGAACGGCGTTTATCAGTGTACGACAGAAATCAGAACTGCATCAGTTCCGCTTCTTTATCTGCCAGCGCCGCATCAATTTTCTTGATGGCAGCATCAGTCATTTTCTGAACATCGTCCTGTGAACGACGATCGTCATCTTCACTGATCTCTTTTTCTTTCAGCAGCGCTTTGACTTTATCGTTCGCGTCGCGACGTACGTTACGAACGGAAACGCGACCCTGCTCAGCTTCGCCACGAACGACTTTGATCAGGTCTTTACGACGCTCTTCCGTCAGCGGAGGAAGTGGAACGCGGATATCAGCGCCCGCAGAGCTTGGGTTCAGACCGAGGTCAGACGCCATGATCGCTTTCTCAACGGCCGGGCCCATAGAACGATCGAATACGTTGATTTTCAGCGTACGGGTATCTTCAACCGTCACGCTTGCCAGCTGACGCAGAGGGGTTGGCGTACCGTAGTATTCTACGATGATGCCATCCAGCAGGCTTGGGGAAGCACGGCCAGTACGGATTTTGCTGATTTGGGTTTTGAACGCTTCTACGCATTTTTCCATGCGTACTTCAGCATCTTTTCTGATGTCGTTAATCACGTTACGAATCCTTGAAAACTTGTCTCAGGCAGACTATCCGCCAGCACAGCGCTACAGGTGTGCTAAGTATAGTCGCGTTTAATTCATGACAACGCCAAAGGCGCGCCCGGGTAAGATACCACTACAAAATAAAGCGGAATCTTACCTGTATTTAGCGTCAACGGAAATTATTCCGTGATCAAAGTGCCTTCTTTTTCACCCATGACCACGCGACGCAGTGCGCCTGGCTTGTTCATGTTGAAGACACGGATCGGCAGTTTGTGGTCGCGAGCCAGCGTGAAGGCGGCAAGATCCATCACTTTCAGCTCTTTATCCAGCACTTCGCTGTAGCTCAGCTGATCGTACATGGTGGCAGAAGGATCTTTTGCCGGGTCGGCAGTAAACACGCCGTCTACTTTGGTCGCTTTCAGTACCACATCGGCTTCGATCTCGATACCGCGCAGGCAGGCAGCGGAATCGGTTGTAAAGAACGGGTTACCCGTACCGGCGGAGAGGATCACCACGCGGTTGTTGCGCAGCAGGCTAATCGCTTCTGCCCAGCTGTAATTATCGCATACGCCATTCAGTGGAATCGCAGACATCAGGCGGGCATTCACATAGGCGCGATGCAGTGCATCACGCATTGCCAGGCCATTCATGACGGTTGCCAGCATACCCATGTGGTCGCCCACAACGCGGTTCATCCCCGCTTTCGCCAGACCAGCACCACGGAAAAGGTTGCCACCGCCAATGACCACGCCAACCTGGATACCCAGTTCGACCAGTTCTTTGATTTCCTGTGCCATGCGATCAAGGATGCTTGCGTCAATACCGAAGCCTTCCGATCCCTGCAGCGCTTCGCCACTCAGCTTAAGCAGAATGCGTTTGTACACGGGTTTTGCATTGGTAGCCATGTTTCTTTCCTGAGACTGTCAACGATTAAGATGGGGGTTAATTCTGGCGACATGATATGCCGCAAATCAGCACAGCGATACTGGAGCCTGTCTGATTTCCTGTGACGGGTGACAAAAAGAAGCCGCCCTCAGGCGGCTCCTTTTCAATCATTAAGACTGCTTGGACATTGCAGCAACTTCTGCTGCGAAGTCAGTCTCAACTTTCTCGATGCCTTCGCCCACTTCGAAGCGGATGAAGCCAGTTACGTCAGCGTTGTGCTCTTTCAGCAGCTGAGCAACAGACTTGCTTGGATCCATTACGAATGGCTGGCCAGTCAGAGAAACTTCGCCGGTGAATTTCTTCATGCGGCCTTCAACCATTTTCTCTGCGATTTCTTTTGGTTTACCAGACTGCATCGCGATGTCCAGCTGAACCTGGTACTCTTTCTCTACCACTTCAGCAGACACGTCTTCTGGCTTAACGAATTCTGGTTTGCTTGCAGCGATGTGCATAGCCAGCTGTTTAACCAGCTCTTCGTCAGCACCTTTAGCAGCAACCAGAACGCCGATACGCGCACCGTGCTGGTAAGAGCCCAGAACGTCACCTTCCAGAGAAGCAACACGACGGATGTTGATGTTCTCACCGATTTTAGCAACCAGCGCAACACGTTCTTCTTCGAACTGTGCTTTCAGAACTTCAACGTCAGTGATTTTGCCAGCAACTGCAGCGTCCAGAACTTTGTTAGCAAATGCCTGGAAACCACCATCTTTAGCAACGAAGTCAGTCTGGCAGTTAACTTCCAGAATGATGCCGTAGGTGCCGTCGATTTTAGTGATGATCACGCCGTCAGCAGCAACGTTGCCTGCTTTTTTAGCTGCTTTGATCGCACCGGATTTACGCATGTTTTCGATTGCCAGCTCGATGTCGCCGTTCGCTTCAGTCAGCGCTTTTTTGCAATCCATCATGCCTGCGCCAGTACGCTCGCGCAGCTCTTTTACCAGGGATGCGGTAATTTCAGCCATTCTTAAATCCTCGGGAGATGTGAACTGCCCGGCCTGCGGCCAAACAGTGTAAATTGAAAAAAGGGGCCGATAATGGGCCCCTATTCATACACGGTACTAATAAGGGGTGAAACCTTATTATTCAGCTTCTACGAAGCTTTCTTCCGCCTGAGAAGCCAGATCCTGGGAACGGCCTTCACGAACGGTAGCAGCTACAGCGCTCAGGTACAGGCTAACAGCACGGATTGCGTCGTCGTTACCCGGGATAACGAAGTCAACACCGTCCGGATCGGAGTTGGTATCAACGATAGCGAATACCGGGATACCCAGGTTGTTAGCTTCTTTGATTGCGATGTGCTCGTGGTCTGCATCGATTACGAACAGCGCGTCTGGCAGGCCGCCCATATCTTTGATACCGCCCAGGCTGTTTTCCAGCTTGTCCAGCTCACGAGTGCGCATCAGCGCTTCTTTCTTAGTCAGCTTGTCGAAAGTACCGTCCTGAGACTGGGTTTCCAGATCTTTCAGGCGTTTGATTGACTGACGAACAGTTTTCCAGTTAGTCAGCATGCCGCCCAACCAGCGATGGTTCACGAAGAACTGGTCGCAGCTGTTAGCAGCATCTTTCACAGCTTCGCTTGCAGCGCGCTTAGTACCAACGAACAGAATCTTACCTTTACGGGAAGAGATCTTGTTCAGCTCAGCCAGGGCTTCGTTGAACATTGGTACAGTTTTCTCAAGGTTGATGATGTGAACTTTGTTACGTGCGCCGAAGATGAAAGGCTTCATTTTCGGGTTCCAGTAACGGGTCTGGTGACCAAAGTGAACACCAGCCTTGAGCATGTCGCGCATGGAAACAGTTGCCATGTTTAAAACCTCTATATTGAAAGTTGGGGTTATGCCTCCACGTATCCCATATTACCGACCCCGAAGGGCACCCCGGAATATGTGCCGATACGTGTGTGTTGTTACACAAAGTGAGATTTGTCGCTTCCGTCCAGCTTGTGTATCTGAGATGGATCGGAAGTCCGGCGCGCTTTATACCACAAAACACGACCAGAAACCAACAGTTGTTGGCGGAGTGTGCTGTTAATGATTCTCAATTTGGCACGAGGTGTGCCTGACTGATACCATTGGCGACACTTAGACTAGTATTGTCGAAAAAATCGACACCGATGGACAGATTACATGGCTATCTCTATTAAGACACCTGAAGAAATTGAAAAGATGCGCGTCGCCGGTCGTCTGGCCGCGGAAGTGCTGGAAATGATCGAGCCGTTCGTGAAGCCGGGCGTCAGCACCGGTGAACTGGACCGCATCTGTAACGACTATATTGTGAACGAGCAGCACGCGGTATCTGCGTGCCTCGGCTACCACGGTTTCCCGAAATCCGTCTGCATTTCTATTAATGAAGTGGTTTGCCACGGTATTCCGGACAACGAAAAACTGCTCAAAGATGGCGACATCGTCAACATCGACGTGACGGTCATTAAAGATGACTACCACGGTGACACCTCTAAGATGTTCATCGTTGGCAAGCCAACCATTCTGGGCGAGCGTCTGTGTAAAGTGACGCAAGAGAGCCTCTACCTGGCGCTGAAAATGGTTAAACCGGGTATTCGCCTGCGTACCATTGGTGCCGCGATTCAGAAGTTCGTGGAAGCGGAAGGGTTCTCCGTCGTTCGCGAATACTGCGGTCACGGCATTGGCCGTGTGTTCCACGAAGAACCGCAGGTTCTGCACTATGATGCAGATGATGGCGGCGTAGTGCTGCAAAAAGGCATGACCTTCACCATCGAGCCGATGGTCAACGCCGGTGACTACCGCATCCGCACCATGAAAGATGGCTGGACGGTGAAAACCAAAGACAGAAGCTTGTCTGCGCAGTACGAGCATACTATTGTGGTAACAGACAACGGCTGCGAAATTATGACGTTGCGCAAGGATGACACTATCCCGGCGATACTGACGCACGATGAATGATAAAAAAGCCGGCAAATGCCGGCTTTTTTAATGGCTATAGCTTTTTCTTATGGGTGGCGCACGATGAGTAATCTTTTACCCGAACAGTATGCTAACACAGCACTTCCCACCCTCCCCGATCAGCCCGATAACCCGGGCGTATGGCCGTCGCACGAGCTGACCTGCGCGCATATTAAAGCCCATATGGATGTTTTCCATCGCTGGCTGGGTAGTGCGTTCGACGCAGGCGTATCCGCCGAGCAGCTCATTGAAGCGCGCACCGAATTTATCGACCAGCTGCTGCAGCGCCTGTGGATCGATTACGGTTTTGGGCAAATCAGCGACGTTGCACTGGTTGCCGTTGGGGGCTATGGCCGCGGTGAGCTGCATCCGCTTTCCGACATTGATTTACTGATCTTAAGTCGCAAAAAACTGCCGGATGAACAGGCGCAAAAAATTGGTGAACTGCTGACCCTGCTCTGGGATGTGAAGCTGGAAGTCGGCCACAGCGTACGCACTCTTGAAGAGTGTCTGCTGGAAGGGTTATCTGACCTGACCGTCGCCACCAACCTGATTGAAACCCGCCTGCTGATAGGCGATGTGGCGCTGTTCCTGGAGCTACAAAAACATATTTTCAGTGACGGTTTCTGGCCGTCTGAAAAGTTCTTCGCCGCGAAGGTTGAGGAACAAAACCAGCGCCACCAGCGCTACCACGGCACCAGCTATAATCTGGAGCCTGATATCAAAAGCAGCCCCGGCGGTCTGCGCGACATCCACACCCTGCAGTGGGTGGCCCGTCGCCACTTCGGCGCGACCTCGCTGGATGAGATGGTGGGCTTTGGCTTTTTAACCGAAGCCGAGCGTAACGAATTAAATGAGTGTCTGCACCTGCTGTGGCGCATTCGCTTTGCCCTGCATCTGGAGCTTAATCGCTACGATAACCGCTTGCTGTTTGACCGTCAGCTCAGCGTAGCTCAGCGTCTGAATTACCAGGGCGAAGGCAACGAGCCGGTTGAACACATGATGAAGGATTTCTTCCGCGTCACCCGCCGCGTTACCGAACTGAACCAGATGCTGTTGCAGCTATTCGATGAGGCAATCCTGGCCCTGACGGCGGATGAAAAGCCCCGCCCTATCGACGACGAGTTCCAGCTGCGCGGCACGCTTATCGATCTGCGCGACGAAACGTTATTTATCCGCGAACCGGAAGCGATCCTGCGCATGTTTTACACCATGGTGCGTAACAGCGCGATCACCGGGATCTACTCCACCACTCTGCGCCATCTGCGCCATGCGCGCCGCCATTTGACGCAGCCGCTGTGCTATATCCCGGAAGCGCGTTCGCTGTTCCTGAGCATGCTCCGCCACCCGGGGGCCGTCAGCCGCGGCTTGCTGCCGATGCACCGCCACAGCGTGCTGTGGGCCTATATGCCGCAGTGGTCACACATTGTCGGGCAGATGCAGTTCGATCTGTTCCACGCCTACACGGTAGATGAACACACGATCCGCGTGATGCTCAAGCTGGAGAGCTTTGCCAGCGAAGAGACGCGATCTCGCCATCCGCTGTGCGTGGAATTGTGGCCGCGCCTCACTCATCCGGAATTGATCCTGATTGCTGCCCTGTTCCACGATATTGCCAAAGGTCGCGGCGGTGACCATTCGGTGCTTGGTGCCCAGGACGTGCTCAAATTTGCTGAACTGCACGGTCTGAACTCACGTGAAACACAGCTGGTCGCCTGGCTGGTACGCCATCATCTGCTGATGTCGGTCACCGCGCAGCGTCGAGATATTCAGGATCCTGAAGTGATCAAGCAGTTCGCGGAAGAGGTGCAAACGGAAAACCGTCTGCGTTATCTGGTCTGCCTGACGGTGGCGGATATTTGTGCCACCAACGAGACGTTGTGGAACAGCTGGAAGCAAAGCCTGCTTCGCGAGCTGTACTTTGCCACCGAAAAACAGCTGCGCCGCGGGATGCAAAATACCCCGGACATGCGCGAGCGTGTGCGCCACCACCAGTTGCAGGCACTGGCTCTGCTGCGGATGGATAACATTGATGAAGAAGCACTGCATCAGATCTGGGCGCGCTGTCGTGCTAACTATTTTGTTCGCCACAGCCCAAATCAGCTTGCCTGGCATGCGCGGCATCTGCTGCAACATGATTTGTCGCAGCCGATGATCCTCCTCAGCCCGCAAGCCACGCGCGGTGGCACGGAGATTTTCATCTGGAGCCCGGACCGACCTTATCTGTTTGCCGCCGTCTGCGCCGAACTGGACAGGCGTAATCTGAGCGTTCACGACGCGCAGATTTTTACCACCCGCGACGGCATGGCGATGGATACCTTCATTGTGCTGGAACCGGACGGCAGCCCGCTGTCGTCGGACAGGCACGAAGGAATACGCTTCGGTCTGGAACAGGCCATCACCCAGCGCAGCTGGCAACCTCCTCAGCCGCGTCGTCAGCCTGCAAAATTACGCCACTTTACCGTCGATACCGAGGTCAATTTCCTGCCGACCCACACCGACCGTAAATCGTTCCTGGAGCTGATCGCGCTCGACCAGCCAGGGCTGCTCGCCCGTGTCGGCCAGGTTTTTGCCGATCTGGGAATTTCGCTTCACGGGGCCAGAATTACAACCATTGGCGAGCGAGTAGAAGATTTATTTATAATCGCCACTGCAGACCGGCGTGCCCTTAATAATGACCTGCAACTTGAAGTGCAACAACGGTTGACAGCAGCCCTCAATCCAAACGATAAAGGGTGACGTGTTTTTTAGTGAAATGGAAAGAGTAAACAATGCAGCAGTTACAGAACGTTATTGAGTCCGCTTTTGAGCGTCGCGCCGAGATCACCCCGGCCAATGTGGATACCGTGACCCGTGAAGCGGTAAACCAGGTTATTTCCCTGCTGGATTCCGGCGCATTGCGTGTGGCAGAAAAAATCGACGGTCAGTGGGTCACTCATCAATGGCTGAAGAAAGCCGTGCTGCTCTCTTTCCGTATCAACGATAACCAGGTTATCGACGGAGCAGAAAGCCGCTACTTCGATAAAGTGCCAATGAAATTCGCTGACTATGACGAAGCGCGTTTCCAGAAAGAAGGTTTCCGCGTGGTTCCACCAGCAGCAGTTCGTCAGGGTGCTTTCATCGCGCGCAACACCGTGCTGATGCCATCCTACGTGAACATCGGTGCCTACGTTGACGAAGGTACCATGGTGGATACCTGGGCTACCGTTGGTTCCTGCGCACAGATCGGTAAGAACGTTCACCTGTCCGGTGGCGTCGGTATCGGTGGCGTCCTGGAGCCACTGCAGGCTAACCCAACCATCATCGAAGACAACTGCTTCATCGGCGCACGCTCAGAAGTGGTTGAAGGTGTGATCGTGGAAGAAGGCTCTGTGATCTCCATGGGCGTTTACATCGGCCAAAGCACCCGTATCTACGACCGTGAAACCGGTGAAGTGCATTACGGTCGCGTTCCGGCGGGCTCCGTGGTGGTTTCCGGCAACCTGCCGTCAAAAGATGGCAAATACAGCCTGTACTGTGCGGTTATCGTGAAGAAAGTCGATGCGAAAACTCGTGGCAAAGTTGGCATCAACGAACTGCTGCGCACCATCGATTAATCGGGTATAACAAAAAGCGGGGGCAACCCCGCTTTTTTTATATCTGAGGGTGGCGAAAATAGATTTTTTCGTTAATTATTCAAAGGTTATGTTGAGATCAAGGGTACCGCTATGTACGATAATCTGAAAAGTCTGGGCATTACCAATCCTGATGAAATTGATCGTTACAGCCTCCGTCAGGAAGCCAATAACGATATTCTGAAAATCTATTTTCACAAGGACAAAGGAGAGTTTTTCGCCAAGAGCGTGAAGTTTAAATATCCACGCCAGCGTAAAACCGTCGTCGCTGACGGTGTAGGACAAGGGTACAAAGAAGTTCAGGAAATCAGCCCTAACCTGCGCTACGTGATCGATGAACTCGATCAGATCTGCCAGCGCGACCGCACTGAAGTCGATCTCAAGCGTAAGATCCTCGACGATTTGCGTCACCTTGAAAGCGTTGTGACGAATAAGATCAGCGAGATTGAAGCGGATCTTGAGAAATTAACGCGGAATAAATAAGCCGTTTTATTGCCCGGTGGCGCTCCGCATGCCGGGCAAAATTACATCATCGCTGTTCGTCCAGCTGCAGCGCCACATACAGCAGCAGTCTGTCGTCAAAACTCCCCAAATCCAGCCCCGTCAGCTCCGAAATCCGGTTAAGCCGGTATTCCAGCGTATTGCGGTGAATAAACAGCGCTTTCGAGGTCGCCAGCGGCTGCACGTTATGACGAAACCACGCCTGTAGCGTCCGGCGCAGTAAGCCATTGTTGTCCATGGCCTTCAGGCGCGCTAATGGCCGTGCCAGCTCATTAGCCTGCCAGCCCCCGCGCAGGCTGTCGAGCAGCACCGGCAGCATCAGATCCTGATAAAAATAACTGCGGCTTTCCGGCATCCGCTGCTTGCCCACCATCATGGTGGTGCGTGCAGTACGCCAGGAGCGGGCAATGCTGCCCGGTCCGGTAAAGTAATTGCCCAGCGCAACGCGAAAACGCAGTTGACCATTTTCCTTCATCCGGGAGATCAGCAGCTCCACGCGACGACGATGATCGTCCGCATCCCAGCGGCCGAATGCATTGAGCGCCGGTTTGAGCACCACCATTTCCGTCAGAGATACGATTGCCACCAGGTTATCGCGCTCCGGCGTCGCCAGCGCATTTTGTAGCTGCTGCAGCTCAACCATCGCACTGTCGACCCCAAGCTGGCCGCTATCGACCTCAATCACCGCCACCACACGCGGCTGGTTCAGATCAATCCCCAGACGCTGCGCCCATTCGCTCAGTGCCGGCGTGTGTTCTTCCGCCTGGATCAGATTCATCACCAGCTCTTCACGCAGGCGGCTGTCCTGGGCGAGCAGGTGCATCAGGCGCGACTGTTCCAGCATCATCTCTGCCGTCATGCAGACCAGCTCGCCGTATTTACGCAGGGACTCCGGCTCGCCTGTCAGGCCAATTACCCCCACAATCTCGCCTTCAAGGCGCAGCGGCAAATTAATGCCCTGACGGACGCCGTGCAGGTGTTTTGCTACCGCATCGTCGATATCCACGACCCGCCCCTGGGAGAGCACCAGCAACGCACCTTCGTGCAATTCACCAATACGCTCACGATCGCCGCTACCAATAATGCGCCCACGAGCATCCATTACGTTGATATTGGTATCAATGATTCGCATGGTGCGCGCCACAATATCCTGCGCCATTTTGGTATCAAGGTGCCAGCCAGCCATGTAACCCTCCTCTGAGCAGAGCTCAAGCATAGGGAAGTTCAGCAGCGGCTGCATTGTGCAAATGCACAAAGAGAGAGGAAGATATATGGAGTTGTGGTAAGAGTCACAGAAACGAGAAAGCCCCTGCGTACAGGGGCTTTAGAGGGTTACTGCATCAGCAGGTAGAGAGAGGTATCACCACGCTGGATATTCAGCGCCAGCACGGAAGGCTTGCTGTCGAGAATTTTGCGCAGTTCAGCAATGTTTTTCACCGGCTGCTGGTTAGCACCCATGATGACATCACCTTTTTTCAGGCCGATACGTGCAGCCGGTGAATTCGCTTTCACGTTGTTCACCACCACACCTTTATCCGCACCTTTATTGCTCATCTCGGCACCTTCAATACCGCTGAAGATGGTGCTGGAATCCACCTGATTCTGGCTGCTCTGCTGCAGTTCCAGGCTCACATTAACCGGCTTACCGTCACGCAGCAGGCCAAGGGTCACTTTGCTGCCAATCGGCATAGAGCCCACTTCCGCACGCAGGGCGGCAAAGCTGCTGATCGGTTTACCGTTCAGAGAGGTGATCACATCCCCCGCTTTAATACCCGCTTTTGCCGCAGAGGAGTTCGGCATCACCTGGCTGACGAATGCCCCACGCTGAGCGTCAACTTTCATTGCCTTAGCCAGTTCGGAGTTCAGTTCCGTACCGAGGATACCGAGCTCACCGCGTTTCACCTGGCCGTACTGCACCATCTGCGCGGTCAGGTTTTTCACCATGTTACTTGGAATAGCAAAGCCGATACCGATGTTGCCACCGTCCGGCGCCAGGATCGCGGTGTTGATCCCGATCAGTTCACCGTTCAGGTTAACCAGCGCACCGCCGGAGTTACCGCGGTTGATCGCCGCATCCGTCTGGATGAAGTTTTCGTAGTTTTCCGCATTCAGACCGCTGCGCCCCAGAGCGGAGACGATACCCGAGGTGACGGTTTCACCCAGACCGAACGGGTTACCGATCGCCACAGTGTAGTCACCCACGCGCAGCGCGTCGGAGTCGGCAATTTTAATCGCCGTCAGGTTTTTCGGATCCTGAATCTGGATCAGCGCGATATCGGAGCGCGGATCTTTACCCACGACTTTTGCATCGAATTTACGGCCGTCGCTCAGCTGAACTTTAATGGTGCTGGCGTTATCAACAACGTGGTTGTTCGTCACCACGTAGCCTTTCGCCGCATCAATAATCACCCCAGAACCAAGCGCCATGAATTTCTGCTGCTGGCCGCCGCCCTGGCTGTCATCCCCAGCGCCACCGCCCTGACAGAACGGAGAGCTCTGGAATGGCGAACCGTCCTGGCAGAATGGTGAGTTGTCACCAAAGAACTGCTGGAAGTTACGCGGCATACGCGGCGTGTTGACGGTCGTGCTGCCCTCAACGTTAATACTCACCACCGATGGCATCACTTTTTCGAGCATCGGTGCCAGGCTTGGCATCTGCTGCGCGGTTGCTGACGACGACGCGGTCTCGGCTGCCGTAGCCGTCAGAGGAGACAGCGCTAAACCTAAACTCAGAGCCAGTGCACTCATTGCTAATGTGGTTTTTTTCATGTTTCTCAATCTCGATTTACAGGTAACGCATAATTGCTGTGTAACTCAGATTCGTTTTATACCGCTTAGTTCCGGCGATAAGTTTATGGAAAAGGTAAAAATTTATTGGCCGTCTTTACAAAACTCAGCGTTTATTCCACAGCCATGAGCTTGCGGTATTCATCCCAGGCATACAAATCTGTCATACCGCTGATATAGTCCTGGATAAGACGACAGCGATAATAATATTCCATCACTGGCCATTGGGGAGAATGGCGATCCAGCTTACCGACCGCTTCAACATACGCCAGCCGATGACGGGTTGAGAGTTTCTGATAAAGGCGGGATTCGATGGGTATTCCACGCACGCGTTCTTTTTCCACCAGTTCACTGAACTCATCGACCGATAACTGAAGCAATGGAGAGTAAATTTCCAGTAACCCACTGATCACCCGGTATCCCTGTAGCTCTAACTGTTCGACATCCGGATGGCTGAATACATGCCGCATTGCCACATGCTTATAAAGCTCAAGGAGTTGACTAAAACTGCTGTCATCTTCCAGCAGCGCGTGATTGAATTCCCCGCTGAAAATCAGCGGCAAATTATCAATAAAACGCGACGCGGCATACGGCACCAGTTTATTTAGTGTATTAACCCGCAAATACATAAAGAACTGATCTTCCGTGCTGCGGCTTAATGTATTTGATCGCGATTTCTCCCAGGCATTTTCGACAACCTGAGCAAACAACGACCCTTTTTCATGCTTTCCCCAGGCAGTATAAAGATGCTGATAAAGCTCCTCGACGCTGAATATTCTTTTCTCAACGGCATCTTCAAGGTCGGCAACACAATAGGAAATATCGTCTGCGGCTTCCATAATCCAGGTTAATGGAAAACGGCCGTTTGGCGTCAATGAGAGTTCTTTACGTAGCCGTTCAATATAGGCTTCTTCAGAAAGGTAATAGCCCGGCTTTTTCATCAAATAGCTGTGGGATGCGGGCGTCTCTCCCATCCACCAGGCAGGACGCGTATATTTCAGGATACAGCCGACCTGTGCCCAGGTCAGGTTCATACGCATCAGGGAATGGACCAGTCTGATCCCCTGCGCATTACCTTCGAAGTGACACAGATCCTGGCGCACTTTGCGACGCAGATCGTTCAGCGCCTCTTCGCCTTCGCGCAGGCGTAAATCGCGTACGATGCAGCGGTCATCACTAAGCGGCTGGCTTACCGCATCCGAAGGGTAAAGTCGTTGTTTAAACCAGTCATTGATTGCCGCTTCACCAAAGTGACCAAACGGCGGGTTGCCGATGTCATGCATCAGGCAGGCCATCTCAACGATGCTCTCAAAGGGGCCTGTCAGTTCGTCCAGCCCATAGGTTTCCAGCAAACGTTGCTCTTTGAGACGGCTCAAAATCTCTTTGGCAATGTAACGGCCAACCTGCTGCACTTCCATTGAGTGGGTTAAGCGAGTGCGCACTGCAGCGTTACGTTCAAGCGGAAATACCTGAGTCTTTTGCTGCAGACGACGGATGGCGGGCGAGTTAATGATCCGCCCGCGATCGCTTTCGAAGATACGCAGGATCTCATGTTCGGTCTTGTCGCCCTGCGGCGAACGGAAACGTCGGTGCCAGTTAATTTTGGTGCGAAAATCGATCTGCGCCATGTGCTCCCCCGCGTGAGAAATGCGCTTCCACTAAAGCCCATGATAGACTATGCATCTTAACAAGGCACATCGCGAGTAAATCTATGAAAATCGGCATTATTGGTGCAATGGAAGAAGAAGTTACGCTGCTGCGTGACAAAATTGAGAACCGTCAGACGCTCTCTCTGGGGGGTTGTGAGATCTACACCGGCCAACTGAACGGTGTTGACGTGGCTCTGCTGAAATCAGGCATCGGTAAAGTGGCTGCTGCACTGGGTGCAACCCTGTTGCTTGAGCGCTGCAAGCCAGACGTGATCGTTAACACCGGCTCTGCGGGCGGTCTGGCACCGTCGCTGAAAGTAGGTGATATCGTCGTCTCCGACGAAGCACGTTACCACGATGCTGACGTCACCGCATTCGGCTATGAGTACGGCCAGCTCCCGGGTTGCCCGGCAGGGTTTAAAGCTGACGATAAACTGATTGCGGCGGCAGAAACCTGCATTGCCGAGCTGAACCTCAACGCTGTGCGTGGTCTGATTGTGAGCGGTGATGCCTTCATCAATGGTTCTGTTGGCCTGGCAAAAATCCGTCATAATTTCCCGCAGGCCGTTGCCGTTGAGATGGAAGCGACCGCGATCGCTCACGTCTGCCATAACTTCAACGTACCGTTTGTGGTGGTTCGTGCCATCTCTGACGTGGCAGATCAGCAGTCTCACATCAGCTTCGACGAGTTCCTGACCGTTGCGGCAAAACAGTCCACCGTGATGGTGGAACGCCTGGTGCAGAAACTGGCACGTGGCTAAACATACCGTCAGGGCGCTGGCCGCCCTGCTTCTGCTTACGCCGGTATGGCTCTATGCTGTGCCGCGCGTGATTACACTCTCTCCCGCCAACACCGAACTGGCATTTGCCGCCGGGATCACGCCCGTTGGCGTAAGTAGCTTTTCAGATTACCCCCCGCAAGCGGCAGGTATTGAACAGATTGCGACCTGGCAGGGAATGAACCTTGAGCGCATCGTCGCACTTAAACCGGATCTGGTGCTGGCGTGGCGTGGCGGTAATGCCGAGCGGCAGGTCAACCAGCTTACCTCGCTTGGGATCAACGTCATGTGGATTGATGCCGTGAGCATTGAACAAGTCGCTCAGGCGCTACGCTCTCTCGCCCCTTATAGCCCGACGCCCAAAAAAGCCGAGAGCGCGGCGAAACAGATGCTCAGCGACTATGCCGCGCTAAAATCGCGATACGACACTCCAGTTAAAAAGCGCATCTTCCTGCAGTTTGGTAGCCAGCCGCTGTTCACCACCGGTAAAGGCTCAATTCAGAATCAGGTGCTGGAAGTTTGCGGCGGTGAAAATATCTTTGCTGCCAGCCGGGTACCGTGGCCTCAGGTCAGCCGAGAACAGGTACTGGCACGCCAGCCACAGGCCATTGTCGTGGTCGGAAATGCGAGCGAGATTCCTAAAATTGAACAATTCTGGCGAAACCAGCTAAAAATTCCGGTGATCCCACTCAACAGTGACTGGTTTGAACGCGCCAGCCCGCGTATTATCCTCGCCGCAAAACAGCTCTGTGCCGCGCTGGCAGAGAGTCACTAACATAAGACCCTGTTCGAGGATTTAACGATGCTCGTCTATTGGCTGGATATTCTTGGCACAGCCGTTTTTGCTATCTCCGGTGTCCTGCTGGCCGGGAAACTACGCATGGATCCGTTTGGCGTGCTGGTACTGGGCGTTGTGACCGCCGTTGGCGGCGGGACTATCCGCGATATGGCGCTGGCGAATGGCCCCGTGTTTTGGGTAAAAGATCCCACCGACCTGGTGGTGGCGATGGTTACCTGCCTGTTAACCATCGTCCTGGTGCGTCAGCCCCGCAGATTACCAAAATGGATACTTCCGGTGCTGGACGCCGTCGGCCTGGCCGTGTTTGTGGGTATTGGGGTCAATAAAGCCTTCAATGCGGGAACAGGCCCGATGGTGGCAATCTGCATGGGGGTCTTAACCGGCGTCGGCGGCGGGATCATTCGCGATATTCTGGCGCGTGAAGTGCCGATGATTCTGCGTACCGAAATCTATGCTACGGCCTGCATTATTGGCGGGATTGTTCACGCCACGGCGTACTACACCTTTGCTGTTCCGCTGGAAAACGCTGCCATGCTGGGCATGGTGGTGACGTTGGGAATACGTTTAGCGGCGATACGCTGGCATCTGAAGCTGCCGACGTTTGCGCTGGATGATAATGGAAGATAAAAGCAAAACGGTAACCGTCAGGTTACCGTTTTTGGTCATCAGATGCTGAACGACGAACCACATCCGCAGGTGCTGGTTGCATTCGGGTTGGTCACAACAAAGCGTGAACCTTCCAGACCTTCAGTGTAATCCACCGAACCGCCTACCAGATATTGCAGGCTCATCGGGTCAACCACCAGCGCAACGCCCTGCTTCTCGATAGTCATATCGCCATCGTTAACCTGGTCGTCAAAGGTAAAACCATACTGGAAGCCGCTGCAGCCGCCACCGGTAATATAGACACGCAGTTTCAGATCCGGATTGTCTTCATCGGCAATCAGGGTTTTCACTTTGTTGGCTGCTGCTTCGGTAAATTCCAGCGGCAGCGCTACGTCATCACTCATCTTATGCTCCCATGAATACTGCTATTGGGCAAAATTCACCCAATTCTTTATGTCATTATCTAATACCCTGGTATTTCATTCAAGTATTCTGCGTGGCCGCCCGTTCAGCCTCTTGTTTTGCCAGGGTTCGCGCCAGGATGGTGGAGTATAGCGGTTTTCCACCCAGGAATTGGGCTAATAGTGTCGCGCCGAGGCAGGTAATGATCATTGGCAAAATGAGCTGGTAATTATCCGTCATTTCCAGCACCAGCACGATGCCGGTCAACGGCGCGCGCAGGGATGCGGCCAGCAGCGCACCCATTCCGGCCACCGCAAACGTCCCGGCATCCAGATGATAAGCCGGGAAACCCACTTCAGCCGCCATTCCAAACGCGGTCCCCAGCAGCGTGCCCAGTGCCAGCATTGGCGCGAAAATCCCGCCGGGTGCGCCGGACGAGAAGCACAGCACCGTCGTGATGACTCTAGAAATAAACATAAACAGCAGCAGACCCACGCTGAAATTCCCTGCCGCCGCGATGGGAATCAGCCCGAAGCCGCCGCCGGCGGCATTGGGTTCAATAAACCCGAGTACGCCACACATTCCACCCAGCAGGCCGCCCATCAGCACCCATTTGGTGGTATTTCCGCCGTGAATGCGCTGAAACATATCCTGAGCACGCAAAATAAAGGTGTTAAACAGCGGTCCCACCACGCCGAAAATCATGCCGAGGATCAGGTAAAGCCACAGGGTATTAACCGGCGCGTTGGTCAGTTTACCTACCTCAATGACCGCGCCCTCGCCATTGAAGATGCGAAAAACGATGCTCGACATAATGACGCCAGTAAACACCGCTTTAATCGAAATCAGGTTGTAGCGAAACTGCGCGCGCATCTCTTCGATGATAAACAGGATCCCCGCCAGCGGCGCGTTAAACGCTGCCGAAAGCCCCGCCGCCGCGCCGGTTGCCAGCAGCGTATGGCGCGCTTCGGCACTACGCATCCGAAACAGATCGCCCACCATGCGGCCGACGTTCCCGCCCAGTTGTACGGTTGGCCCTTCTCGCCCCAGAACCATGCCCGCCCCGAGCGTTCCCATACCCCCGATAAATTTTACCGGGATGACGCGCCACCAGCGCACCGGGCGTAACTCTTCCAGCGCACCTTCAATTTCCGGGATCCCTGAGCCGCCAGCTTCAGGAGCAAATTTGCGCACCAGAAAGTAACCCACCATGGCAAACAGCGCCGACAGTCCGAACGCCCATACCCAAACCAGCCACCGACTATCGGCGAAACCGGCTACGGTGCCAACTCGCCAGTTCAGTACCGCATTGACCGCTTTTTCAAATAGTACACCCACCAGCCCGGCGACTGTACCGACCACGGCAGCAGCCAGCAGAATAGCCAGCGGGGTTTTATCGCGATTGAGCAAACGCCGAATGCTAATACGGTGCTGTATGCGTCTGAACTGTTGTTCTTCAAAAGTGGGGATGTCTGCTTTCATTACCGTTTCTTATCGTCATACAAATAGCCCCAGGGATTCTACCAGAGTGCGCCATGTCATCCCGTGAAAAATACTTAACAATTGTTTAGGAATGAAAGAGGCAAAAATTTCATTACCTTCCGCGGATCACTTAGAATAGTGTGCTTAATCATTTTATACGAACCAGGAACGACGCCATGAGCAAGTCTGAAAACCTCTACAGTGCAGCCCGCGAGCTTATTCCGGGTGGCGTGAACTCACCTGTACGCGCCTTTACCGGCGTTGGCGGCACGCCGCTGTTTATCGAACGTGCTGACGGCGCGTATCTGTATGATGTCGATGGCAAAGCCTACATTGATTATGTCGGTTCCTGGGGACCGATGGTACTGGGGCATAACCACCCTGCTATTCGTAACGCGGTGATTGAAGCGGCTCAGCGTGGCCTGAGCTTCGGCGCGCCAACCGAGATGGAAGTGAAAATGGCGGAGCTGGTGACTGAACTGGTGCCCACCATGGACATGGTGCGCATGGTGAACTCCGGTACCGAAGCCACCATGAGCGCCATCCGTCTGGCGCGTGGTTTTACTGGCCGCGACAAAATCATCAAGTTTGAAGGCTGCTACCACGGCCACGCGGACTGCCTGCTGGTGAAAGCGGGCTCCGGCGCGCTGACCCTCGGCCAGCCAAACTCTCCGGGTGTACCGGCTGATTTCGCAAAGCACACGCTAACCTGTACCTATAACGATCTGGATACCGTTCGCGCTGCGTTCGAGCAATATCCACAGGAGATCGCCTGCATTATCGTTGAGCCCGTTGCGGGCAACATGAACTGCATCCCACCGCAGCCTGATTTCCTGCCGGGCCTGCGCGCACTGTGTGATGAATTCGGCGCGCTGCTGATCATTGACGAAGTGATGACCGGCTTCCGCGTAGCGCTGGCGGGTGCCCAGTCCTATTATGGCGTTGAGCCTGATCTGACCTGCCTCGGCAAAATTATCGGCGGCGGTATGCCAGTCGGTGCATTCGGTGGCCGTAAGGATGTGATGGAAGCCCTGGCACCAACAGGCCCGGTTTACCAGGCGGGAACGCTCTCCGGTAACCCGATCGCGATGGCTGCGGGCTTCGCCTGCCTGACCGAGGTGGCTCAGCCAAGTATTCATGAGACCCTGACTGACCTCACCACTCAGCTGGCAAACGGTCTGCTGGAAGCCGCTGCAGAAGCGGGGATCCCTCTGGTGGTGAACCACGTAGGTGGGATGTTCGGAATTTTCTTCACCGATGCGAAAACCGTCACCTGCTATCAGGATGTGGTGAAATGTGACGTCGAACGCTTCAAGCGTTTCTTCCACCTGATGCTGGAAGAAGGGGTGTACCTGGCTCCGTCAGCGTTCGAAGCGGGCTTTATGTCCGTGGCGCACAGCGAAGACGATATCAATAACACCATCGACGCGGCGCGTAAGGTGTTCGCGAAGCTCTAAGGGCATTGCCGGGTGGCGCTAACGCTTACCCGGCCTACCTGCTCTGCTTTCTCAACAGATAAATAAAGTACGGCGCGCCAATAAAGGTCGACAGCAGACCTGCCGGGACCTGATAGGGAAACAGCACCATTCTTCCGCACCAGTCCGCAAACACCAGCATTATCCCGCCCGTTAGCGCCGACATCACAATATGCGGCATGGTCCGGCGAAAACCCATCATTCTGGCGATATGCGGAGCCATCAACCCCACAAAGCTTAGCGGTCCTATCGTCATGGTGGCCGTCGCTGTCAGACACGCAGCCAGCAGAAGTAGCGCCACGCGCGTTGGCGTTAGCGCTAACCCGACCGCACGTGCGGTTTCGCCACCCAGCGGCAGGATGGTCATCCAGCGACGACACAGCGGCACTACCGCCAGTAACACGATCATCACGATCCCGGTATGAACAACCTGGCTGCCGGTAGCACTGTACGTTGAGCCGGAAATCCAGGTCAGTATCTTCGCCATACGCGGATCGCCACTCGCCTGAAGCAGCATCAGCAACATGGTAAATGCCGTACTGAGCGCCATCCCGGCCAGCAGCATTCGGTGCGGGGAAAAACCACCGCGACCAGAAGCAATCAGGATGATTAACAGCGTCACCGCCGCACCAATACTCCCCGCAGGCATCAACCAGCCGAATGCATTTCCCGGCACGAGGAACAACATCAGCACCACGCCGAACGCCGCGCCAGAGCTAATCCCCAGCACTTCCGGGCTGGCCATCGGATTGCCGGTCAGGCGCTGGATAATACAGCCCGCGACGGCCAACATGACCCCGGCAATTAACGCGGAAAGCACCCGCGGCCAGCGCCACTGCAGCAGTTCATGGAATAAATCGCCCATCGCCCAGTGCCAGCCCACCGCATCACGCCCAAAAGCCAATGCGGCAAACGAGGCAATAATCAGCACCGCCAGACCGGTAAGGCTAAACCACAGTACTGACTGACGTTCAGCATGAACCTTATCGCCGACATCCATCGCCGGTGCGCTAATACTGCGCAGACGCGGGAGCAGCCAAAGCAGCAGCGGCGCACCAATGAGCGCGGTCACCGATCCCGTCGACACTTCCCTCCAGACTTGCGCCAGCCAGAGAATGATCTGATCGGAAAGCCAGAGGATCAGCGCGCCAATCAGTGGGGCAAGCATCAGGCGCGCCAGAAGACGCCGTGCGCCGAGCATTTTTGCCAGCAGTGGTGCAAAGAGGCCAATAAACCCGATGATGCCAACGGCGTTTACCAGCAAAGCGCTCAATACAATTGCCAGCGTCAGCGCCGCCAGACGAGCCAGCGACAGCGCCAGCCCCAGGTTACGCGCCACACCATCATCCAGCCCCATTAACGTTAACGGACGCAGGAGCAGCAGGGTCAGCAGTACACCGCCAATTAGCTGCGGCCACAGACGCTCAACACCACTCCAGTCAGTCTGGGTAAGGGTTCCGGTACTCCACAGGAACATGCTTTGCAGCTGATCGTGATGGAACAGCACCAGCAGTTGATTAATCGCGCCACAATAGAGACTGACCACCAGCCCGGCCAGGATTAGCGTCACGGGGGACAGGCGTTTACCCCAGGCCACGCCAAAGACCAGCGCCCCCACCACACATGCCCCCGCGAGAGCCGCAAACTGCGTGGTTAACGCGCCGGGCAGCGCCCACAGCGTGGTAATGGTGATCCCTAGCTGCGCACCTGTTGCAACACCCAGCGTCGTCGGCTCTGCCAGAGGATTACGCAGTACCTGCTGGAACAAAACGCCCACCAGGCCTAACCCGGCCCCGACCAGCAGCGAGATCGCCAGACGCGGTAGCAGGCTGTAGTGGAACACCATCTGCTGAATGTTGTTGATATCCGGGGCTGTCAGCGCGGTGCCCCACTCCCCGCGCGGCAATGCCGTCGACAGGTTGAACCAGGTTAAGACCAGCGCAACAAGGAAGAGTAAGGACAACAGCAATGCCGGGAAGCGTGCAATACGCGTACTCATGCTTTACCTCCCAGCGCATTATCCAGCACGCGGGCAAAATGCATGGCCGACAGCGTCGCGCCGTAGAACCATACCGCTGGCACGCGCTGGAAACGCTGCTCACGCACGAACGGCATCGCCTGCCAGAGCGGAGTGGCCATCAGCGTTTGCATGCCACGTTCGTTGCCGTGGTCGAAACACAGCACGTCGACATCACGAAATGCCGCCAGGCGGTCAATACCTACGGTCGTACTGCCCCAGAAGTTCATTTCACCTTCCCAGGCATTGCGAATACCAACACTGTCGAGCACGTCCTGGAACAGACAGTTTTTGCCAAAGACCAGCATATGGCGGGCATCCAGTAACGTCATCATCAACAGCGGGCGATCGCCCCGATGGGCAAAGCGCGGCTTCAGGGAATCAATCAGGGCGTCGAATTCGTCGAGATGCTTTTTAGCCTCCGCCTCACGGTTGAGGATATGCGCCATCTCGTTAATAGAGTGTCTCGCCATGGTCAGCGGTTTTTTACCGTCACTGAAGGAGAAACCTCGACCGGGCGCAATACGCGCCATTGTCTCTTCTGACGGACCGTACCCCGCAGACCAGAACAGAAATGACGGCTTCATCTGAGTGAGCAGTTCAAGGTTTGGCTCAGTCCGCAGGCCGACGTCGATCACCGAGTCCGGCAGCTTCGGCTCGTTCACCCAGAGGTTATAGTTGGGAATGTCCGCTACGCCATAAGGCGTGACGCCGAGCGCCATCATCAGCTCGACTGGCAACCACTCCAGAGCCACTATACGGTGCGGATCGACGGCGGCGGCATTCGCCGTATTCATTTTTAATAACAACGGTGATAGCGCCATTGCCGTCAGCAGGCGACGGCGGCTCATTTGCATTGAATCCAGCATCAGTATACAAAGCTCACCGGTGCTGCCCCGGCCGGGTGAGGCAGAATACCCATTGGAATTCCGTAAATGTGTTCCAGCGTTTCGCTGCGCATCAGTTCGGGTGGTGTGCCCTGCGCAATCATTTCCCCGCCACGCAGCGCGACGAGGTAGTCACAATAACGCGCGGCCATGTTGATATCGTGCAGGACCGCAATCACCGTCAACCCACGCTGCTGGCTTAAGCGATGCACCAGCGCCAGAACGTCAACCTGATGGGCAATATCCAGCGCAGAAGTGGGTTCATCCAGCAGCAGGCAACGGCTGTCCTGAGCCACCAGCATCGCAATCCACGCGCGCTGACGTTCGCCCCCGGACAGGCTATCCACCAGACGGTGTGCCAGCGGTTTTAATCCCACCAGCGAAATCGCCTCTTCCACTTTTTCTCTGTCGGCGACACCGAAACGCCCAAGCGCCCCGTGCCACGGATAACGCCCAATCGCTACCAGTTCACGCACCGTCATCCCCTCCGCCTGCGGCAGCTGCTGCGGCAAATACGCGACTTTGCGGGCAAAGGCTTTACTGCTCCAGCTCTCCAGCGGTTGGTCATCCAGCAGAATATCGCCTTCCGAAGGCGGCTGATGGCGGCCCAGCATCTTAAGCAAAGTCGATTTACCGGAACCGTTGTGACCAATCAGGCCAGTGACTTTACCGGCAGGGAATGTCAAAGAGAGCGGATGCAGCAAGGTGCGCCCGGGTACGCGAAAGGAGAGATTGTTGAGCGTAAAAGTGGTGTCGGATTGCGTTTTATTATCCTGCATGTCAGCCAACTTAAATAAAAAGGGCACGGCGAACCGTGCCCAAAGAGAGATTAGAAGCGGAAGGTCGCAGTGGCTACAACCTGACGTTCAGCACCCCAGAAGCAACCGTAGGTGTTGAAGCAGCTGGCAACATATTCACGATCGAACAGGTTGTTCACGTGAAGCGCGACGTTTGAGCCGGCCATCCCTACACGCGCCAGATCGTATCTGACAAGTGCATCAACCACGGTATAGCTGCCCACTTTGAAGGAGTTCGCCGGATCGCCGAAACTGGAACCGGTATAACGAACGCCAGTACCCAACGTCAGGCCAGACAGCGGGCCATCAAACATGGTGTAATCCCCCCATACGGAGGCCATGTGTTTCGGCACCTGCGCTGGCGTGTTGCCTTTGTAGTTGGTGTCCGTGGTGTATTCCGCATCGGTATAGGTGTAAGAACCGACAACGTTAACGCTCGCAGACAATGCCGCTTTCGCTTCCAGCTCTACGCCACGGGAGCGGATCTCACCGCCTTCAACGGAGAAGAATGAGCCCGCTGGATCAGCCATCAGGTTGTTGGTTTTCGTCAACTGGTATACCGCACCGGTAATCACGATCGGACGATCGTTCGGCACGTATTTCACACCCGCTTCGTATTGCTTACCTTTAGACGGAGCAAAGATGTTGCCACTCGCACCAGTCTGGGAAGCCGGTTCAAAGGATTCGCTATAGCTGAAGTAAGGTGTTACGCCATTGTCGAACAGATAGTTAACACCACCGCGCCAGGTGAACTGCGTGTCATCACGTTTGGCTGTTGTGTTCGTTACACGGTTATAAGACTCTTGATCGGCCCAGTCATAACGGCCACCAAGGGTTACCAGCACTTTATCCCACTGCGCCTGATCCTGAACGTACAGACCTGTCTGTTTCTGGCGGTTGAGAATTTGATAAGGGCCGGAAGTTGCAGGATCTTTTGAGCCGAAATCAAAATCGCTGTTCACCGGATGGTAGAGATCCAGCAGCGGTACAGAATCGTCATAACCAAACCAGGAGTTGATGTCATTACGCATACGCATAAAGTCAACGCCGGTCAGCAGAATGTGGTCCACCTCACCGGTAGAGAATTTGCTCTGCAGTTGAGTATCAACGGTGAAGTTCTGCAGTTTTTCATGATCGACAACGTATTTACGCGCCAGGTAATGGCCTTTGTCTGCCGGGGCTAACGCTGCACACTGTTTGTTGCCGCTATTTGCAGGATCGGTACAGACGCCATAGCCGTAAACGCTGTTTTGCGAAGTTTTATTCTCGGCAAAACGCAGGTTCTGACGCACGGTAAAGGTATCGTTGAATGCGTGATCGAAGCTATACCCCACCATTTTCTGGTTACGGGAATAGGTGTTGTTCTTCGCGCCTTCGTTGAAGTCAGTCGGCAGACGATCGCCGTTTGGCAGCGGATCAACCGTTCCCTCTTTTGGCAGCCAGCCGTAGTAGCCCGTTTCAGGCTCGTTCTGGAAATAGGAGAGGAACGTGAAGGTGGTTTTATCATCCGGACGCCAGGAGAACGATGGCGCGATAGCATAACGCTGTTCTTCCGCACGCTCCTGCTGGGCATTGTTAGAACGCGCCACGCCGGTTAAACGGTAGGAGTAAACGCCGTCGTCGTCGATCGCATCGCTAAAGTCAAAGCCAGTCTGGAATAGGCTGTCAGTACCCACTTTGAACTGGATCTCTTTCAGCGGCTCAGTGGTTGGGCGCTTACTCACCATATTCAGCAAGCCACCAGGGCTGCTTTTTCCGTACAGAACAGAAACCGGACCACGCATGATTTCAGCGCGCTCCAGCATATAGGGGTCAATCACCGCGTCGTTATAGAAGTTGCCCTGCATCTTCATACCGTCGAGGTAGTTATTCTGGCTCTGACCATCGGCCGCGAAACCGCGAATGAGCAGGTAGTCATAGGTATTGGACGCACCACGCGTGCCGACCGCAACACCTGGGGTATAACTCAGCGCTTCTTTAACAGAGCGTGGCTGATGCAATGCCATCTCTTCAGCAGTCACGACCGAAATGGACTGTGGGACCTTTTGAATCGGGGTGTCCGTTTTCGTTCCGGTCGCGGATTGCCGTGCAGCGATAGTCGCAGCGGGTCCCCAGGCACTTTCCTGTGCCGCAGGCGCTGCGGTTACCGTAATGGTTTCTTCTTTTTTCGGGGTTTCGGCAGCATGTGCATAAGTCGACATGCCGGCAACCGCTGTGGCGACGACGACCGCGAGTTTACGCAGCGACGTGTTCATTGGCTGAGCAGTATTGGAAAGCGCCATGTTGAATCTCTGATGTGAAAGTGAATGATAACGTAAACGAGAATTATTATTATGAGCGCCAAAATAATATGCGAAACGCTGGTTGCATAGCAAGCAGTAAGCAGCCCTATGAGAATTAAGGGTTTAAGAAATCATCAAGAGAAAACGAAGGGTTAATCAGAGTTAAAGCGAGGGTTAACGAAATGAGGTCTACGGGTAAAAAAAGCCCCCTTCCAGGGAAGAGGGCTTTAAAAGGCTAGTTACCGCCGAACATATCTTTAATCCAGCCGGCGACACCGTCGCTGTCTTTCTTCTCATTCTGCTGCTGCGGCTGTTGCTGCTGCGGCTGCTGTGGCTGAGAAGACGAATCAAACGGATTGCCCGATGGTTGTTCTGGCTGACTTTGCTGACACAGCGCGTCCGGGTTGGTCGTCCAGACCGGCAAGGTACGCATCCCGCCGCCGCAGACAAAGTTACCGGAACCATCCACGCCCATATCAACAATGTCTTCCGGCGCGACCAGATTCAGCGGCACCGGGGACTGATTCGCCAGATAACGCTGGTAAATCGACATCGCGCCGCTTGCGCCGTACAGTTTGGTCGGCTGGTTGTTATCGCGACCGACCCAGGTGATCACCACTTCACGGCCATCAATACCGGCAAACCAGGTATCGACATTGTTGTTGGTGGTCCCGGTTTTACCCGCCAGATGCAGACCCGGATACTTCGCTCCCAGTTGACGCCCGGTACCACGCTGCACAACCTGTTGCATCGTCCACAGCGTCATATAGGCGGCCTGAGCGGGCACCGCACGTTCAGCCTGCGGGAAGCTCTGATACAGCACGGAACCATCTTCAGCTATTACTGAACGCAGCGCAGACAGCTGTGCGCGGTTCCCCCCGCTGGCAATGGTCTGGAACGCCTGTGCAACTTCGATTGGCGTCAGGTTAAGCGCACCCAGAATCATCGCCGGTACCGGATTCAGCTGATCTCTCGAAATACCCAGTTTCTGCCAGGTATCAACAATCGCTGGCAGGCCCAGTGACATGCCCAGATTAACCGTCGGTACGTTCATGGAGCGGGTTAACGCATCCACCAGCATCACCTGGCCGCTGAACTGTTTATCATCGTTCTGCGGTGACCATACCTGGCCGTTAGGCTGACGCAGGGAAATTGGCGCATCCGCAATCCAGGTATTCAGGCGGTACTGGTTTGGCTGACTCAGCGCAGTGAGATAGGTCGCTGGTTTTGCCAGAGAGCCGATCGAACGACGCGCCTGCATGGCGCGGTTGTAACCTGCAAACTGTGGTTCAGCCCCGCCCACCATCGCGCGCACTTCACCGGTGTTACGGTCAACCACCACCATCGCGGTTTCAAGATCGGAGAGCTTGCGCTGTTTCTTCAGCGCCGGAATGCCTTCCACCGCCGCTTTTTCCGCGGCATCCTGCGCTACGGAGTCAAAGGTAGTGAAGATCTTCACGCCGGAGAGATCTTTAACCTTATCACCGAGCTTACTTTGCAGCTCCTGACGCACCAGCTGCATAAACGCAGGTTGAGGCGAGATCACGCCACCGCGCGGCTGAACGCCGAGTGGACGAGCGCTCAGCATCTCGTACAACTCCTGATCGATCACCTGCTGTTGCTGCAGCAAACGCAGCACCAGGTTACGACGCTCAAGCGCCAGTTTTGGGTTACGCCACGGGTTATAAATTGACGCCCCTTTCACCATGCCGACCAGCAGCGCCTGCTGGTCAAGGCTCAGCTCTTCAACCGGGCGACCAAAGTAGTACAGACTCGCCAGCGGGAAACCACGGATTTCGTTATCACCGCTTTGGCCGAGGTACACTTCGTTCATGTACAGCTCAAGGATACGATCCTTGCTGTAACGCGCGTCCATCAGCACGGCCATGTACGCTTCGTTGGCCTTACGCCAGTAAGAGCGTTCGCTGGAGAGGAACAGGTTCTTCACCAGCTGCTGGGTGAGCGTACTCGCCCCCTGCACCGTGCGCCCTGCGGTCAGGTTCGCCAGCACCGCACGCCCTATGGAGTAAAGGCTGATGCCATCGTGCTCGTAGAAGTGACGGTCTTCGGTTGCCAGCAGCGTATCCACCAGCAGATCCGGGAAACCGTTACGGGCCACAAACAGACGCTGTTCACCGTTTGCTGACGAAAGCATGGTGATCAGGCGAGGATCAAGACGGAAGAAACCGAACTGGCGGTTGTTATCCATGTTCTCGATGGTGTCCAGACGATCGCCGTCAAAGGTCAGACGCGCCCGCACCTGTCCCTCTTTGCTGTCCGGGAAATCAAACGGACGGCGGATCATCTCGATGCTCTTCGCCTGCACGGTGAATTCACCCGGGCGCGTCATCTTCGACACCTGACGATACTGGGTGGCTTCCAGCAGTTTCACCATCTCGTTCTTACTGATGGACATATCTGGCTCAAGGTTCACCATGCGGCCATATACTGCCGCAGGCAATTGCCAGACTTTACCGTCGATACGGCTGCGGATCTTCTGATCCAGATAGACGCCGTAAATCGCCATCAGCACAACAAAAATAATGAACAGCTTCAGCAGCAGCCAGAACCAGCCGCGTTTACCCCGAGGCTTACGCCCTTTGCCTTTCCCTTTACGCGGCATCGGTTCTTCATCCTCATAATCATCTTCATAGTCATCGTCATAGTCCTCATCTCTGAGGCGACGACGGCTTACCTTTTCTTTCGCCGGACGCGTTGGTTTTCCCTTACGTCCTATTGGCTCGCGGTCATTCCCCGCCATGCTTTTTCTCCGCAACTTTCAGGCGCAAAGGCCCGATTCTCTTTTCTTCCACATCACCGTGAAAGAAGAAATCTCTCAATTAAGAATATTTCTTCGTACGCCGTGTCGGCGCGGTATTCGCCGGATCGTCCGGCCAAACGTGTTTGGGATATCGACCCTTCATCTCTTTTTGCACTTCCCGGTAGCTGCCCGCCCAGAACGCCCCCAGATCGCGGGTGATTTGTAGCGGACGATGAGCAGGCGACAACAGTTCAAGCACCACCGGCACGCGCCCTTCAGCGATGGATGGCGTGGTCGCCTCACCAAACATCTCCTGCATGCGTACCGCCAGCGCCGGAGGATTATCCTCGTGATAACGAATGGCAATCCGGCTTCCGGTCGGCACAGTGTAATGCCCTGGCAGTTCACTATCCAGACGTTGACGTAATGACCAGTCCAGTAAATTCTGTAACGCGACCTTAACATCCAGGGCTTTTAGTGCCCGCAGCGAGTGTACACTGCGCATTTGCGGCAGCAGCCAGCTCTCCAGCGAGGCAAGCAGCGTCTCATCATCCACCGCAGGCCAGGCATATTCTGGCAGCCAGCGCGCGGCACAGTGCAGACGAATACGGTATTGCTCCGCCTCTGGCGTCCAGTTCAGTACGTTCAACCCTTTTTCCCGAATGCCGTTCAGCATCGCCTGATGCAACTCTTCTTCTGACGGCTTCGCCAGTGGCTTCGTGCCGAGGGTCAGTTTGCCAATCTGGCTACGCCGAAACGCCTTCAGGGTGCCCTGGGTGTCATCCCATTCGACGATATCAGATTGCTGAAGCAGTTGCGGACATGCACGTGTCAGGGCCTCAATATCGACAGCTATCGCCTGTAATATCCGAGCATCCGGCGACTGGCTGCCCTGCAGCAGGAGCGGCGCGATCAGCCACTCATGGCGCGTCATGGCATCATCGCTGTCCAGCATCGCGCCCATGCCATTTGCCAACTGATAGCGACCGTCCAGCCCACGTCGGCGCGCAATTCGGTCCGGAAATGCTTGTGCCAGTAACAGCGCGATAATTTCAGTGTCTGGCGAGCCGCCACGGCTGTTTAGCCGTTTGCTGAGCTGCTGTGCCCGTTGCTGCCAGTTCCCCTGATTGCGTGAAAATGCCTGCGCCAGATCGCTGCTGCCACCACGCGGCGGCTCCTCAAGAATAGCGGCCAGTTTCGCAGCCGTGGCAATTTCATCTTCCCCTTGCGCGGCAACCAGCATTGCGGCCAGACGCGGATCGTTGCCCAGCGCAGCCATTTTCTGGCCGCGCGTCGTCAGACGCTCGCCTTCAAGCGCGCCAAGCTGGGCCAGCAGTGTACGTGCTGCGGTGAGGTTTACGACAGGAGGCGGATTAAGCCAGGTCAGTTGTCCCGGATCCGGACAGCCCCATTGCAGCAGATCCATCACCAGACCTGATAAATCACTTTGTAAAATTTCCGGGGGACTTTGTTGTGCCGCGCGTTCAGCCTGCTCTGCGCTGGTCAAATGCAGGCAGATACCCGCCTCAAGACGTCCTGCACGGCCTGCGCGCTGTACCATCGACGCCTGGCTTATACGTTGCGTCAGGAGTTTCGTCAGCCCGGTACGCGGGTCAAAGCTTGCCACTCTCTCCTGCGCGCTATCCACCACCAGGCGAATACCTTCGATGGTCAAACTGGTTTCCGCAATATTGGTTGCCAGCACCACTTTGCGCTGCCCCGCAGGCGCGGGGAGAATCGCTTTACGCTGGTCGGCCAGCGACAGCGCGCCGTAGAGCGGACACAACAGTACATCGCTGCTGACACGGGAGGCCAGGTGCTCCTGCACACGCTGGATTTCGCCCACACCGGGTAAAAAAAGCAGCAGCGAACCGGGTTCCTGACGCAACAGTTCTGCGGTGGCGATGGCGACCGCTTCATCAAAACGCTGATGGGCAGGCAGCGGTTGATAACGGCGCTCTACGGGAAACGCTCGCCCTTGCGAGGCTATCACCGGTGCATCAGGCAGCGTCTGCTGCAGCCGTTCGTTATCCAGCGTCGCCGACATGATGAGCAGCCGAAGGTCGTCACGCAGCCCCTGTTGAACATCCAGCAATAGCGCGAGAGCCAGATCCGCCTGCAGGCTGCGTTCGTGGAATTCATCCAGAATCACCAGCCCGACGCCGGTCAGTTCAGGATCGTTTTGCAGCATGCGGGTGAGAATTCCCTCGGTCACCACTTCAAGCCGCGTGGTTGGGCCGATACAGGTTTCAGCGCGCATACGGTAACCCACCGTCTCGCCCGGTTTTTCGTTAAGCAATTCCGCCAGGCGTTGTGCCACGTTGCGCGCGGCCAGCCTCCGCGGCTCCAGCAGGATAATTTTCCCGCTGATATTCCCGTCTTTCAGGATCTGCAGTGGCAGCCAGGTGGATTTACCGGCCCCTGTCGGGGCGTTCAGTAAAACCTGCGGGGCATGTTGTAAGGCAGCGAGAAGCTCGGGAAGGACGACGGCGACCGGCAATGAGGACACTAACAGCTCCAGAGGGTTAACATTAGTCGGCGTACATTGTAGCATCGGCGCATATCATTACCGAGTCCCCCGTATGTCTGAGTCGAAACGGCTGTTTTTTGCTATTGAATTACCCGCCCCAATACAGCGGCAAATTGTTCGCTGGCGCGCTGAGCACTTCCCGCCGGAAGCGGGTCGCCCTGTTGCCGCGGCTAACCTGCACCTGACGCTGGCCTTTCTGGGTGATGTGAGCGCCGATAAACAGCGGGCCCTGGCATCAATGGCCGGACGGATCTCTCAACCGGGATTTACGCTACACCTTGATGATGCCGGGCAGTGGTTGCGCTCGCGGGTGGTCTGGCTGGGTACGCGCCAGCCGCCTCGTGGGATATTACAGCTTGCAAATATGCTGCGCGCCCAGGCGGCACGCAGCGGCTGTTACCAGAGCCCGCAACCGTTTCATCCGCATATCACGTTGCTGCGCGATGCAGGTCAGGCCGTTGTCATCCCACCACCAGGTTTTCACTGGGCCTTTCCGGTTAATGAATTCGCACTTTATGAATCCGTCTTTGCACAAGGACGCACCCGCTACACGCCGCTACAGCGCTGGACGCTGGGCAACACCGTTAAGGACGCCTGATGAAGTTTAGCCCTCCCCTGCAGCACGCCACGCTGATTCAACGCTACAAACGCTTCCTCGCAGATGTAGTTACGCCTGAAGGAATACAGCTCACCCTGCACTGCCCCAATACCGGAGCCATGACGGGATGTGCGACACCGGGTGACCGGGTCTGGTATTCCACATCAGAAAACACGAAGCGCAAATATGCCCATACCTGGGAAATGACCGAAACACAAAACGGGGCATTTATTTGTGTTAACACCCTGCGTGCCAATCAACTGGTTAAAGAAGCGCTAATGAATAATGCCCTTCCTGAACTGGTGGGCTATGACACGCATAAAAGTGAAGTGAAATATGGCGATGAAGGCAGCAGAATTGACTTCATGTTACAGGCGCAAGACAGGCCTGAGTGCTATATTGAAGTAAAATCAGTGACGTTAGCGGAACAGGAAAATGGCTACTTCCCGGATGCGGTAACGCTACGCGGGCAGAAGCATCTGCGAGAGCTAATGTGTGTTGCGGCGGCGGGCAAACGCGCCGTATTGCTGTTTGCGGTGTTGCATTCAGCCATTGAACGATTCTCTCCTGCCCGCCATATTGATCCTAAATACGCGCAATTGTTGAATGAGGCACAAAAGCAGGGGGTAGAGGTTTTGGCTTATAAAGCGGAACTTTCTGCCGATAATATGACTCTGAGATCCTCTCTTCCCATTGTCTTATAAGGGATTAGACGATTGATGATTAAGTGTTCTGGCCGCGTGCGCAAATACGCTTTTCCTCACAGGCTTGTCAAGTGTTACGTTTAGATAATTGCCATCCGGAAAAGCATCTGCTATTTATAGCGACCTGATTTTTCCCCCGACACGGGGATCGATAGTGCGTGTTAAGGAGAAGCAACATGCAAGAAGGGCAAAACCGTAAAACATCGTCCCTGAGTATTCTCGCCATCGCTGGGGTGGAGCCGTATCAAGAGAAACCGGGCGAAGAGTATATGAACGAAGCCCAGCTGTCGCACTTCAAGCGTATTCTTGAAGCATGGCGTAATCAACTCAGGGATGAAGTCGATCGCACCGTTACTCATATGCAGGATGAAGCTGCTAACTTCCCGGATCCGGTCGACCGTGCCGCTCAGGAAGAAGAGTTCAGCCTCGAACTGCGTAACCGTGACCGCGAACGCAAACTGATCAAAAAGATCGAGAAAACGCTGAAAAAAGTCGAAGACGAAGATTTTGGCTACTGCGAATCCTGTGGTGTTGAAATCGGTATTCGTCGCCTGGAAGCGCGTCCAACCGCCGACCTGTGCATCGACTGTAAAACACTGGCTGAAATCCGCGAAAAACAGATGGCCGGTTAATACCAGCGCTGTTTACACACTCCAAAGGCGGGAGTCACTCCCGCCTTGTTACTGTTGATATGTCTGAATCACACTATATTGGGCGCTTCGCGCCATCTCCTTCCGGTGAATTACACTTCGGCTCATTAATTGCCGCGCTCGGCAGCTACCTGCAGGCTCGTGCCAGCCAGGGCAAATGGCTTGTTCGCATTGAAGATATTGACCCTCCGCGTGAAGTTCCCGGTGCAGCAGACACCATTCTGCGTCAGCTGGAACATTACGGTCTTCACTGGGACGACGACGTTCTCTGGCAGTCAAAACGTCACGACGCTTATCGGGAACGGCTGGCCTGGCTTCGCGCTCAGGGGCTTTCCTATAACTGCACCTGTACCCGCGCACGCATCCAGAGCGTGGGAGGGGTTTATGACGGTCATTGTCGTACGCTTAATCTTCCCCCGGAAAATGCCGCCGTGCGCATCAAGCAGCGCTCCCCGGTGACACACTTTAACGATTTACTCTCCGGCAAGATCCATGCCGATGAACGTCTGGCATGTGAAGATTTTATTATCCACCGCCGTGACGGTCTGTTCGCCTACAACCTGGCCGTTGTCGTGGATGACCATTTCCAGGGCGTCACGGAAATCGTTCGTGGCGCAGATCTTGTTGAACCTACCGTGCGGCAAATATCGCTCTATCACCAGTTTGGCTGGAAAGCGCCGGATTACATTCATCTGCCGCTGGCAGTCAATGAACATGGCTGTAAGCTGTCGAAGCAAAACCATGCGCCAGCCCTGCCACACGGCGATCCACGCCCGGTTTTGATCGACGCGCTGCGATTTCTCAACCAGAATGTAACCAACGAATGGCAGGATCTGCGTATTGACGAACTGCTGAAAATGGCGATCGCCCACTGGACGCTCACGGCGGTGCAAAAAATCCAGCATTCTCAAATGCGTTGCGCTGAGCTATGATTAGCCGCTTTTTTCATAACAAAACACACTACGAGGTGTACCATTTTTACCCGAGTCGCTAATTTTTGCCGTAAAGTGCTAAGCCGCGAAGAGAGCATGGCGAATGATGCTATTGCACAGCCACACATGTCGGTTATTCCGCGTGAGCAGCACAATATTTCCCGCAAAGATATCAGTGAAAATGCCCTCAAGGTGCTCTATCGTCTGAATAAAGCGGGCTACGAGGCCTATCTCGTGGGCGGTGGAGTGCGTGATTTACTGCTGGGCAAAAAGCCAAAAGATTTCGACGTGACGACCAGCGCCACGCCTGAGCAGGTGCGTAAATTATTCCGTAACTGCCGTCTTGTTGGCCGCCGTTTCCGTCTGGCTCACGTGATGTTTGGACCGGAGATCATCGAAGTGGCGACCTTCCGCGGCCACCATGAAGCGGGCGCATCGGATCGCACCACGTCGCAGCGCGGCCAGAACGGTATGCTGCTGCGCGATAATATCTTCGGTTCTATCGAGGAGGATGCCCAGCGTCGTGACTTCACGATCAATAGCCTTTACTACAGCGTGGCGGATTTCACCGTGCGTGATTACGTCGGCGGTATGCAGGACCTGAAAGAAGGTCTGATTCGTCTGATTGGCACGCCGGAAACGCGCTATCGTGAAGATCCCGTGCGTATGCTGCGCGCCGTGCGTTTCGCCGCCAAGCTGAATATGCGCATCAGCCCGGAAACGGCAGAGCCTATTCCCCGTCTGGCGACGCTGATCAACGACGTGCCCCCTGCCCGTCTGTTTGAGGAAGCCCTGAAACTGCTGCAGGCCGGCCACGGCTTTGAAACTTATAATCTGCTGCGCGAATACAACCTGTTCCAGCCGCTGTTCCCGACCATTACCCGCTACTTCACCGAAAGCGGTGACAGCCCGATGGAGCGCATGATTGCGCAGGTGCTGAAAAATACCGATACCCGTATTCGCAACGATATGCGCGTGAATCCGGCGTTTCTGTTTGCGGCGATGTTCTGGTATCCACTGCTGGAAACGGCTCAAAGAATCACTCAGGAGAGCGGTCTCGCCTATTACGATGCCTTCGCACTGGCTGCGAACGACGTGCTGGACGAAGGGTGCCGTACGCTGGCGATCCCGAAACGTATTACCACGCTGGTGCGTGATATCTGGCAGCTTCAGTTGCGTATGTCCCGTCGTCAGGGCAAACGTGCCTGGAAGTTGATGGAGCATCCTAAGTTCCGCGCGGCATTCGATCTGCTGTCACTGCGGGCTGAAATTGAAAGGAATCAGGAGCTACAGCGTCTGGCGCAATGGTGGGCCGAGTTCCAGGTTTCCGCCCCGCCTGAACAGAAAGATATGCTCACCGGGCTGGATGAAGAGCCGGAACCACGTCGCCGTCATCGTCGTCCGCGCAAACGCGCGCCGCGTCGTGAAGGTGCTTCATGACCCTCGCGTATATCGCCATCGGCAGCAATTTAGCCTCTCCACTGGAGCAGGTTAACGCTGCCGTACAGGCGTTGGGCGAAATTCCGCAAAGCCGGATCGTGGCCGTCTCTTCGTTTTACCGTACCCCACCGTTGGGCCCGCAGGATCAGCCAGATTATCTCAATGCCGCCGTTGTGCTGGAGACCACTCTGGATGCCGAAACGCTGCTGGATAATACTCAGCGCATCGAACTGCAGCAGGGTCGCGTACGCAAAGCCGAACGCTGGGGGCCGCGCACTCTCGATCTCGATATTATGTTGTTTGGTCATGAGATCATAAACACCGACCGCCTCACCGTGCCACACTACGACATGAAAAACCGGGGTTTTATGCTCTGGCCGCTGTTCGAAGTTGCACCCGACCTCACCTTTCCGGATGGTATCTCGCTGAAAGCCATTCTGGACACTCTCAAGGCGGAAAGACCCGCTCGCTGGTAATCCTGCATCTTACCGATTAACCCTGAAATATTTGCCGTTAATCGGTTAGCTAAAATCATTGTTCCCCCGAATGTTACTGTTAAAATGCGCAAAGATTCGCTTTTGGGCTATCAGGAAACAGTATGAAACCAACCACCATCTCCTTACTGCAGAAATGCAAACAGGAAAAAAAACGCTTCGCCACCATCACCGCGTATGACTACAGCTTCGCCAAACTCTTTGCCGAAGAGGGTATCAACGTCATGTTGGTCGGAGATTCGTTAGGGATGACGGTACAAGGACATGATTCCACCCTGCCGGTTACGGTTGAGGATATTGCTTACCATACCCGTGCCGTGCGCCGTGGTGCGCCAGCCTGCCTGCTACTTTCCGACCTGCCGTTTATGGCCTACGCCACGCCAGAGCAAGCCTTTAAAAATGCAGCAGTCGTGATGCGTGCCGGGGCCAACATGGTCAAAATCGAAGGTGGCACCTGGCTCGTTGATACGGTGAAAATGCTCACCGAGCGCGCCGTGCCGGTGTGCGGTCATTTGGGCCTGACGCCGCAATCCGTGAACATCTTTGGCGGTTATAAAGTGCAGGGCCGTGGCGATGCCGCACAAACGCTGTTCGATGATGCCCTCGCCCTGGAAGCCGCAGGCGCACAACTGCTGGTGCTGGAGTGCGTTCCGGTTGAGCTGGCAAAACGCATCACCGACGCGCTGTCGATTCCGGTGATTGGTATTGGCGCAGGTAACGTGACGGATGGCCAGATCCTGGTGATGCACGACGCTTTTGGCATTACTGGCGGACATATCCCGAAATTTGCCAAAAATTTCCTCACGGAAGCGGGCGACATGCGCGCTGCGGTCAGGCAGTATATTGCCGAGGTTGAGTCCGGCGTTTACCCGGGCGAAGAACACAGTTTCCATTAAGGAGTCTCGTTGTGCTAATCATTGAAACCCTGCCGCTGCTGCGCCAGCACATCCGTCGTGCACGTCAGGAAGGTAAACGCATCGCACTGGTCCCGACCATGGGCAACCTGCATGACGGCCATATGAAGCTGGTCGATGAGGCGAGAGCCCGGGCAGACATCGTGGTGGTCAGTATCTTCGTTAACCCAATGCAGTTTGACCGCGCCGACGACCTGGCACGCTACCCGCGCACCCTGCAGGAAGATTGCGAGAAGCTCAAAAAACGCCATGCGGATATTGTCTTCTCCCCAGCTCCCGCCGATGTCTACCCTCAGGGTACCGACGAAGCAACTTACGTTGACGTTCCGGGCATTTCCACCATGCTGGAAGGCGCGAGCCGTCCGGGTCATTTCCGCGGTGTGTCCACCATCGTCAGCAAACTGTTCAATCTGGTGCAGCCAGACGTTGCTTGCTTCGGCGAGAAGGATTTCCAGCAACTGGCATTGATCCGCAAGATGGTTGCCGATATGGGTTACGATATCGAGATCGTCGGCGTGCCGATTGTGCGTGCCAAAGACGGTCTGGCGCTCAGCTCCCGTAACGGCTATCTGACGGCCGATCAGCGCAAAATCGCGCCGGGCTTAAGCAAGGTCATGAATACCATGGCTGAGCAACTTCTGGCTAAAGAATTAAGTGCAGAAGAGATTATCGCCCTGGCCGAACAAGCGCTGAACGAAAAAGGTTTCCGCGCTGACGACGTTCAAATTCGCGATGCCGATACGCTGCTGGAGCTTGCAGAGACCAGCAAACGTGCGGTGATCCTGGTGGCGGCATGGCTCGGCCAGGCCCGCCTTATTGACAATAAAGTGGTTGAGCTGGCGTAGTTTTCTCTACCCGGACGATTAAAGGTAAACGTAATGATTCGCAAAATGCTGCAAGGTAAGCTTCACCGTGTGAAAGTCACCCAGGCCGACCTGCACTATGAAGGCTCCTGCGCAATCGACCAGGATTTTCTGGACGCGGCTGGCATCCTTGAAAATGAAGCGATTGATATCTGGAACGTGAACAACGGCAAACGCTTCTCTACCTACGCGATTGCCGCCGAGCGCGGCTCAAAAATTATCTCCGTCAACGGCGCGGCAGCACACTGCGCTGACGTGGGTGACATCGTAATCATCGCCAGCTTCGTCATGATGTCCGACGAAGAAGCGCGCCGCTGGCAGCCGAAAGTGGCCTACTTCGAAGGCGACAACGACATGAAACGCACCGCAAAGGCAATTCCTGTTCAGGTTGCCTGATAAAAAGGCCCGAATTATATCGCCAGATAAATAATTCGGGCCGGCAGATATAATTATCACCAAGAAATATTATTCTTCAAAAATAAATATTCCGCCAGTCCTTTCCATTTTTTTAAGATTTTATTTAATCTTTTCACAATACCACTATTAACCAACTGGTTTATTTGAAAAAACAGAATAGCTAAAGCCCATTTTAAGTAAATTTAAAATTACTTTTTTTAGTGTGCACTCTATTATCCGTCCGCCAAAAACAATGTTTGGCTTTTTAATCTTTTACATGGATATTGTTATGTCACTGAAAAAAATTAGCATGGCAGCTGCTACCGTAGTTCTGGCACTGGGTTCCTCTTCATCTTTCGCTGCTACCGATCTTGGCCTGATCACATTTGACGGCGCAGTTACCGATACCACCTGTACTATTACCACCAACAATGGTGAAGGTACTAACAACATCACTATCGCACTGCCAGTCGTTAAAAAATCCGACGTTGAAAGCACCACTATCGATAAAGGTGTTGGCGCGAAAAACTTCGAACTGCTGCTGACAAACTGCCCAGGAACTGTATCTAAAGCTTCCGCAAACTTCATGTCTAAAAACATGGGTTCCGTGGCTAACGGTACCGTTGATCCAGACTCTAACGTTGCAGGTTCAGCAACCAACGTAAGCCTGGCGATGTATAACAACTCCACCAGCAATACCGATCGTATTATGGTTGGTCAGCCTGACAATAACACGCAGGTTGCACCAGTGACCAATGGCTCCGGCAAACTGTACTACCGTGTGGCTTACGTTCCAGGTTCTGCATGGGTGAAAGACACTAACCCAGTCACTGCGGGTAAAGTCTCTGCTAACGCTTACTTCACCATGAGCTACGAATAATCGTCGATTATTTATTTAATAATGCGCCCGCTTAGCCGTGGGCGCTTGTTTATCTCAATTATCCTGGAGTGGATATGCGACAGCTTAATGCAAAAATGATCAAAGGAATGAAAGCACTCTCTTTTGTGCTGACCAGCATAATGGCATGTCATGCCCACGCTGATATTGTTATCTCCGGAACCCGTATTATTTATCCTGAAAAAGCAAAAGATGTTGTGGTGAATCTGGAAAACAGAGGCTCACACCCTTTACTCGTTCAGTCATGGCTGGATGATGGCCGCGACACGACCGACCCTCAGGAGCTTAAATTACCGTTTGTCATTACACCGCCGGTAACTCGCGTAGAAGCGCAAAAAGGCCAGTCTATCCGCATTACCTCACTCGGCCAGTCATTACCCAAAGACCGTGAATCACTGTTCTGGTTTAACGTGCTGGAAGTACCACCCAAAGCCAAAAACAATGGCGATCAGAATATGCTGCAACTGGCTTTCCGCACGCGTATCAAACTCTTTTTCCGCCCAACAGGACTCAAAGGTTCACCCGATGAATCTGCAAAACACCTGATCTGGTCGCAGAAAAAAGTTGCTAACGATGTTGTGCTGGTTGCGAAGAATGATTCTGCATACAACGTTTCCATTGCCTCTGCTTCTCTGACTGTTAATGGCAAAAAATATGAAGTGGAGAGTAGTTCTGTGAAACCGTTCTCCAGCGAAACAATGAAAGTGAAAGGGCTGACTGGCATTAGCAACGGCAAAGTTAATTATGCATCTATTAATGACTTTGGTGGAATGCAAGAACAAGAAGCAGCGCTTAACTAATAATAATCATATTACATGGCTATGCCGAACACGTTATCGGCAACACACGGATCGGGATAATAATGTTTTTTCGACGTTCATTTCTGTGCCTTTCTATTAGTGCGGCAATACCTCTGAATGCTATCGCGGATGATATTAAATCCACTGTCAATACCGCAGCGGATGATGTCGAGTTTAACGACCAGTTTTTATTTAACACGGGTAATAAAATCGACGTGGGTCGTTTTTCGCAAGGTAACCCTATTTTACCGGGGAAATATCAGACCAAAATAAATGTTAATGGCAAAGCAAAAATAACTACCGAAGTCGAGTTTAAAGATAACGGCACACCGCGTGCTACGCCGTGTATGACGTTAACAACGCTGAGACAGGTCGGTATTAATACTGAATCGCTCGAAAAAACAGATTCTAGCGATGCGGCAACGTGTTTTGATATCACGAAAGCGTTCCCTGGTGCGACGGTCAACTTTAACTCGTCAACTCAAGAACTGGATCTGACCGTTCCCCAGCTGTACGTGCTTAAACTTCCTCAGGGATATGTCGACCCTTCACTCTGGGAAGAAGGTATTCCTGTCGCAATGGCGTCCTACGACCTCAACGCCTGGCACAGTGAAGGTACGGGCAGCAACAGTGACAGCGCCTATGCAGGCTTACGTTACGGTGCCAATTTAGGCCCGTGGCGTTTCCGTTCACGCGGGAGTCTGAACTGGAATGAAAAAAACGGCAGCGATTACTCAAACCAGGATATTTATCTGCAGAGAGATATCACGCCGCTTAAAGCTCAGATGTTGATTGGCGACTCTTACACGCGTGGTGACGCATTTGACTCGATCGGCCTGCGCGGTTTACGTCTTTATAATGACGATCGTATGCTGCCGAACGGGCTTTCCAGCTATGCGCCTGTCATCCGCGGTGTTGCTAACAGCAACGCCCGTGTCTCTGTAACACAAAGCGGGAACAAGATTTATGAAACAACCGTGCCACCGGGTGCATTTGAGATTTCCGATCTCAGCACCACGGGCTACGGCAACGACCTGCTGGTGACTATCGAGGAAGCCGATGGCAGCAAGCGCTCTTTCTCGGTCCCGTATTCATCCGTGACTCAAATGTTACGTCCGGGCTTCGCACGTTGGGATGTTGGTGCCGGCGAATTGCATGACGATTCATTGCATGACTCACCAAAAGTGGCTTATGCCACCCTCTATTACGGGCTGAACAATACCTTCACCGGGTATACCGGCCTGCAATATATGGACACCGGTTTTTACGCGGGCCTCGCAGGTCTTGCCATGAACACTGAGATCGGTGCATTTGCACTGGATGTTACCCATTCCAGCGCAGATATCGACGGGCTTCGTACGCTGACAGGCCAGAGTTATCGACTCTCCTTCAGTAAGATGCTCTCGGCAACGGATACGTCATTAAACGTGGCAGCCTACCGCTTCTCCACGGAAGATTACCTCAGCTTGCACGATGCGGCCTCACTGGCCGATCGCGTGAAGTATCGCGATCAGGAGCTGAAACCCGGCAGTAACAGCGAGGATGTGTATAGCACCTTCCAGCGTATGAAAAACCAAATTCAGGTCAACATCAGCCAGCCGCTACGCACTGGCAAAGTGGATTATGGTTCGATGTACGTCAACGGTAGCTGGCAGGATTACTGGGATGGCAGCCGTTCAAGCTCTAACTATACCGTGGGTTATAGCAACGCCTTTACCTATGGCAGTTACAGCGTCTCCTTGCAGCGTACTTATGATGAATTTGGTGAACAGGAAGACAGCGTTTACCTCAACGTCAGCCTGCCGTTCGATGCGTTGTTTGGTACGGGTAAACACCCTGCTGGTTTCAACAGCGTTAACGTGGGTCTGAACTCTGATTTCAACGGAAGCACGAGCCTCAATACCACTGCGAACGGCAATACCGAGGACAATCGTTTCAACTACAGTGTGACGACCAGTAATAACCGAACGGATGATAATACGCTCAATCAGATCAGCGGCTATGGCAGCTATAACAGCCCTTATGGTCCGCTAAGCCTTTCTGCCTCAGCGAGCGATGACAACCAGCAACAATATTCTGCCAGTTATAGCGGCGGGATGCTGCTGCATTCCGGTGGGATCACGCTGGCACCAGGCAGCATCAGTGATACCGACTCGCTGGCACTGATTAAAGCCAGTGGAGCAAAAGGGGCACGTCTGAATAACGGTGACGGTGAGATCGGCAATTCCGGCTACGCCATCATGCCTTATCTTTCCGCCTACCGCGAAAACCGTATCGGCCTCGACACCAGCACCATGAGTGCCGACGTTGAAGTGAAAAATACCAGCACGGTTGCCGTACCGCGTAGCGGTGCGGTGGTGCTGGTGAATTTCGAAACCAACGAAGGTCGTTCGGCAGTACTTGAGCTCCAGCGTTCTGACAAAGGCTTTATTCCTCTCGGTGCCGACGTGCTGAACGAAAAGGGCGAGATCGTTGGCAGTGTGGGTCAGGCCGGGCAAGCCTATGTTCGCGGTATTGAAGATAAAGGCACACTCAGGGTTGTCTGGGGTAACGGGCAACAAAGCGCCTGTAACGTTCAATATCAGATTCAACCCAATGCACAGAAGGCGGGTTTGACCACTCTTCTAACCCATCAACTGTGCCGGATGTAATTCATTTATAACAGGGAGTTTTTACTCATGAAGTTCACTTTGAATCATTTCGTTCGCTGCATTTATGCAGCAACGCTTTTGTCCGTCACCAGCGGTTATGCCCAGGCTTCGGATAATCTCGACGTTACCTTCACGGCCAACATCCGGGAAACCACCTGTGATATGGCCATCAGTGGTGGAACAGGCGATGGTAAAAACAACACTATTACGCTTGGAACCAGCGGGAAAACCCGTATTGACACGATTGCGGCAGGTACAGCGACAACCGATTTCAAACTGGTGCTGACAGAGTGTCCATCCAGTCTCTCTTCACTGAAAACAACCGTAAGCGGTTCAGCATCAACGGTTAAAACAGCTATTGCGAACGGCATTACCGCGGCTTCTGGCGGCGCCAGCTATGTTGGGGTGTCGATCGCACGTAGTTCATTGCCAACAGCGCCTTTCGAGATCAACTCGACAGATGACAGTAAACGTATTGTCTGGTCCCCGGGTGAAATCTCAGCACAAGAAGTACCTTTAACCGCCAAACTGGTAGAAACCCAGGCAGGCAGTGCAACGACAGGTACGTTTAGCGCCGTCGCCACTTTTAACTTCTATTACGAATAACCAGACAGAAAACGGAGAAACTATAATGGAATTTAAACCTACGATCTTTGCCCTCTCTGTTCTGGGATTAGTATCCGCAACCGCGTCTGCGACCATTACCGGGACGAGCAGTGTTTCAGCAACCTTCAACACCACCATTGAAGCGGGGACCTGTAGCGCTCAGGTGCAGAATGCCTCTGGCGCACCAACATCCCAGATCAATTTCGGTGATGTCTTCAAATCCGATCTGGCCAATAAAACCCGTGAAGAGGCATTCAAAATTGCCTTCACCGGTTGTGCTGGTGTGTCTTCAGCAGCCATCAGAGCAACCACTGGTGCAGGTGGCAGTTGTTCCTCCGCCTCCAGCCTGAATTTTGGTGCAAATAACAATACGGCATTTGAACTGTGGAATGGGGATTCAGCGACAGGTACCCAACTGAGCTGTAAATCACCACAAACCGAAACCGTGACTATTTCGTCAGGTACAGCAACGTATAATTTGAGTTCACGCGTTGTGGTTGCTGACGGTAAGACCGTTGCTGATGTCACTACAGGGTCGGTTACTTCACCTGTTACGTTTCTGGTCACCTATCAATAAGTCATAAAGAACAGGCGGTAGCTTGACGATGCGAAATACACCGTTATTTATAAAAAAATACAGGCTGCTGCTGGCCGTTATTTCAGGTTTGCTGATCCCAGCCTCATCCCATGCGGATGGGGCATGGATGGACGTTAATATCAGGGCCAATATTGTTGCCAATACCTGTAAAATTAACGTCTCGAACGGCGGCCAGGTTCAGTTGCCGGTGGTTGCCCGCAGCTGGTTTTTCAATACCGATGGCAGTAATAAATACAATGCAGCCCAGGATGCAGGCGGAACGCGGTTTTCTGTACAAGTGACTGATTGTGATGATATAGCTAGTGGTGCGGCAAGCAAATTACATTTTAGCTTTACACCACAATCGGGATCTCTGGCAGTGGGCAATAAGCAGGTATTTGCTAACGATAAAGAGCTGGAAGGTGACGGAGCCAAAAATGTCGGTCTTGTCATTTTTTCAGACACCTTTCATCAGAACGTTTTAAAACCAGATGGCAGTTCTGATGTGGTTTACGATGTCACCTCGCAGCAAAAAAACTTTGCTTATCTGACGGATTACGATTTCTATACTCGTTATCAGAACACGGGGCCAATTACCGCGGGAAGAATTACCAGCAATGTTCTGGTTAACGTCATGTATGAATAAATTACAAGGAAATGTAATGAAGAAAATAATATTCTCGCTAGTAGGGTTACTATCGCTGATTATAATAAAGCCAGCTCTGGCGGATCAGAGCTGTTATATCAACTCCGGCTCTGCCGGTATTTATACCGTTCCAAACGATCCTGTTACAGTGGATCTGAATATGGGGATCATTGATGGTTATATTGACTTCGTAGAAGAAGCCAACGGGACGTACGATTATAATATTATTTTTCGCGGTAGTAATCCTATTGGATGTAAAAGTGCATCCCCCTGGGATAACTCCGTTCATGTGATCACTGACAGCAGTCTGCTTGATACAAAATATACAGGACCTAGTGGGCAGGCACTTTTTAAAACAAGCATACCAGGGATTGTCTATAGCGCGACTTTATGGTGTAGCTCGGCGGATAACTGTGGTTCGAACCACGATACCCTGGAGCTAGACTATCCTGCCGGAGGGGGTAACGAAAATGTATTTCCTTCCCAGGGGGGATTTACCTGGGAAGGAGCTGATTCTAACTGGACATTACGTATAGAATATTTCAGGACCCCTGATTTTAAACCTGAAAAAGGCATTTCAACGGGTCACTCTTTAGCAGGAACCATTGGTCAGTTCAGGATTGGACCTTCAGGACAACCCGTCATTACTTTTGCGATGACGGACAGCACGCTGAACTTTCGCATTCCCGACTTGACCTGCTCAATACAGTTGCAGAATGGTTCGAACAACGTCAACCTGGGCGACTATTTTGTCAGTGATATTAAGAAAAACAGTACACAAGAAGTGCCTTTTAGCTTTAGTACGCAGAATTGTTACGCGTCAAGACTGACGGTCAAAATGGTGAGCGGATATCCGTCTTCGGTTACGGGTCTGCTCGCTAAAAGCGGCGGGAGTGCATCAGGCGTCGCCGTGAAGATCATGAATACCGATCATAACGTTCAGATGATGCCTGATGGTTCAGTCAGCGTTAGCGATATTCGTGATAGTTGGGGGGCTAACACCAGCTACAACTATTCGGCGCAAGTTGTACCGGATGGTAGTGCGGTAAACTCGGGCGATTTCCAGACGGCGGCCACCTTCAGTATTACTTACGAATAAGTGCATTATCCCTGCGGCTGATTACTGATCAGCCGCGACATCGTCTCCAGCGAATCCGTTCTTAAGATGTACAGGCGTTTCAGTAAGAACGGATTATCTCCCGGTTTCACCTTTCCCCTTACCGTCGTCACTGCCAGGTGGAACCCTGCATCGTTCGCCGCTTTTATCGCCTTCTCGTCGTAGCCCCCAAACGGATATGAGAGGTAAAGCACGTGCGGGTTAAACTGCGCCAGGTCCCGTCGTGAGCGCTTAAAATCAAACAAAATATTGTGGTAGCTGCGGCTCAGTAAAATGGGCTGATGGTTGACGTCAACGCGGTGCAGAAAATGCGTGTGAGACTGATAGTCGAACACGTCATGCATCTGCTCCAGCTCCGACACGCTCATAAACTGCAGGAATTTTGGTGCCCATTTTTGCGGATGCCGCTTGATGCGCGAGGAAATAATAAACGCCGTCGCCTTAAAACCATACTCTTTCAGAATTGGGTAAGCGTAACGATTCACGGACTTCAGTCCGTCATCGAAGGTGATCGCTACCGCCTTCGCAGGCAGGTTCATCTTATTCCGCACGTACCCTTCCAGCTGGTACATGGTCAGGGTGGTGTAGCCCTGGTCGCGAAGCCAGGTCATCTGGTTGTTAAAGGCCCGCACGCTGGTGGTTGTGGAGGTATGACGGAAACGAGTGTTCTCTTCATCACGCAAAATATGGTGGTAGGTAATAACAGGAATACCGTTGTCTTCCTGTGCATCCAGGCTGCTGACCCATGCCAGACGGTTGCCGATGCGGATCTGGAACCAGGTCTGGTTCAGACGGTCTTTAAGCTTGTTCAGTATAGGGTAGCGAAGATTGGCGCTTAACGTCCCGAACGGTGCGCTGCCGCTGGAGGGCGCGTTATAGATCGGCGTGTCTTTCCAGGTAATGAGGTTCTGATTGCTCAGCGGTTTATTCAGATCGCCAAGGCTGTCTTCAACACGCTGTTTCCCCTGAACCGGCTCAAGGTGTCCCTTGTCGATAAAACCCGTGCCAAAACCGAAGCGAAATTCGTAGTAATCCGCCGCCGCAGGTACGACGGCCAGGATTTGCCCCGCGCGCACATTGCCAACATTAATGACGCTGTTCCCCACCTGCGCCCAGATCGCCGCATCTTCGGTGGTTTGCATATATTGAGCAGGCAGGCTTTGCTGACTGAGTAAACTGGCAGAAGAAATGCCAGACACGAACATCAATAACAGGAAAACAATACGCGTGAACATGAGGGTCTTATTCGAAGCGGAAATACTTATGCCATTGTAGCAAAAGCGACATCAATACCAACGTTTAATTCTTATACAGGTCATGAAGCAGGACGAAAGGAGGATTTTTTTGCTGCTGATGCCACAAGCTGCTGACTTCCGGTGCGCCCTGCACAACAATAGCGTCACGGAATCCGGCACTGGTTAACGTTTCACGCTGCGGATACATCATTTTCAGTAATGGAAGGCTGATGCCCGAGATCACCTCACAGCAATCATGCTTATGGCTCAGCAATGCGGCTGCGCGGTAAGGCGCCGCGCCCGATTTATCGGTCAAAAAAATCACGCCATCACCGGTGTCGGTTTCATGCAGGGCATCGCACATCATGCGGCTGAGCATGTTGGTGCTCAATCCACGCCAGTAATTTACCGCCCGGCATTGCGCCAGCGGGCCAAATTTGGCTTCAAGCTTATCCAGCATGTCCTGCGCCCGTTCATCGTGGCAGGTAATCACCCATCCCAACATAACTCTCTCCTTAGCAGGCAAGTAGTTTAGCGGAGTGAAGGTTCGCTTTGGGTGATAACTGTCAAAGAAAGTGCCCGGCAAACAGAATGCCGCCGGGCAGAAGGTTAGCTGCGAAGACCGCGCCCGCGCTGGATCAAATACCAGCACAGCAGATAGAAGAAGAGGATAAACACCACTAGCACCGCCACCGTAGTAAACAGCGGCACATCGGTAATGCCAAGGAAGCCAAAGCGGAAGCCGCTGATCATGTACACAATCGGGTTCAGGTGCGACAGTGCCTGCCAGAACGGAGGCAGCAGCGTGAGGGAGTAGAATACCCCACCCAGATAAGTCAGTGGCGTCAGCACAAAGGTCGGGATCAGGCTGATGTCGTCGAATGTTTTGGCGAAGACTGCATTCAGCAGGCCAGCCAGCGAGAACAAGATTGCCGTCAGCAATAACGTCAGCGCGACAAACAGCCAGGAATGCACCTGGAACGGAACAAAGAACAGCGAGATCGCCGTGACCAGAATCCCCACGCAGAGGCCACGCGCCACGCCGCCACCGACATAACCGGCGATAATGACGTGCGTTGGCACAGGCGCGACCAGCAGCTCTTCAATATTACGCTGGAACTTGGCGCTAAAGAATGACGACGCCACGTTGGCATAGGCGTTAGTGATCACCGCCATCATGATCAGACCCGGCACGATAAACTGCATATAGGTAAAACCGTGCATCTCACCAATCCGGGAGCCAATCAGGTTGCCGAAGATGATGAAATAGAGCGTCATGGTGATCACCGGCGGCACCAGGGTTTGCACCCAGATGCGCATAAAGCGGTTAATCTCTTTCGCCCAGATACTTTTCAGCGCGACCCAGTAAAGATGCGTCATGCCTTGTCTCCTTGTTTATCCTGCACCAGAGAGACAAACAGCTCTTCCAGTCGGTTCGCTTTGTTACGCATACTTAAGACCTGAACACCCTGTGCGCTTAGCTGAGAGAACACGCTGTTAATCCCCTGCTCACGCAGCACTTCCACTTCCAGCGTCGAGGTATCCACCAGACGATACTGATACCCTTCCAGTTTTGGCAGCGGGCTTTTCGCCGCCAGGTCGAGGATAAAGGTTTCTGATTTCAGCTTGGAGAGCAGGTCTTTCATCGAGGTGTTTTCCACTAGCTCGCCATTCTGAATGATGCCGATGTTGCGGCAGAGCATTTCGGCTTCTTCGAGGTAATGGGTTGTCAGAATAATGGTGGTGCCTTTGTCGTTAAGATCTTTCAGGAACCCCCACATTGAGCGACGAAGTTCGATGTCCACACCAGCGGTGGGCTCATCGAGGATCAACAGTTTTGGTTCATGCATCAGCGCACGCGCAATCATCAAACGGCGCTTCATCCCACCGGATAACATCCGCGCACGTTCGTTACGCTTTTCCCACAAATCGAGCTGTTTTAGATACTTTTCGCTGCGCTCAAGCGCCTCTTTGCGCTCAACGCCGTAGTAACCTGCCTGGTTCACTACAATCTGTTGTACGGTTTCAAAGGGGTTAAAGTTGAACTCCTGCGGAACCAGCCCCAGCTGGCGCTTGGCGTTCACCACGTCTTTTTGCAGGTCATAACCAAAGACGCTGACCCGACCGGACGTTTTATTAACCAGCGAGCTGATAATACCGATCGTGGTGGATTTCCCCGCGCCGTTCGGTCCCAGAAGCGCGTAAAAATCACCGGCCTCTACTTTTAGATCTATCCCGCGTAGCGCCTGAACGCCACCTGGATAGGTTTTTTTAAGCTGCTCAAGCTCCAGTGCAATAGCCATGAATTTAACTTACCTTCAGTTCTTACACACGTTGTGTGGTTTCATTAAAAGTCGGGTTACCCTATAGTAGCGCAACGCAATAACTCGGTTACAGGTCGCTAACCTCCATGAACAACATAGATACACTCATCAGCAACAATGCACTATGGTCAAAAATGCTAGTGGAGGAAGACCCCGGATTTTTTGGAAAACTGGCGCAAGCCCAGAACCCACGCTTTCTGTGGATTGGGTGTTCCGACAGCCGCGTCCCGGCCGAACGCCTGACCGGCCTCGAGCCCGGCGAACTGTTTGTTCACCGTAATGTCGCCAACCTGGTGATCCATACCGACCTCAACTGTCTTTCTGTGGTTCAGTATGCCGTTGACGTTCTGGAAGTCGAGCACATCATTATTTGCGGTCACTATGGCTGCGGCGGCGTGCAGGCGGCGGTTGAAAATACGGAACTGGGGCTCATTGATAACTGGCTGCTGCACATCCGCGATATCTGGTTCAAACATAGCTCACTGCTCGGCGAAATGCCGCAAGAGCGTCGCATGGACACCCTTTGCGAACTCAACGTGATGGAGCAGGTCTATAACCTGGGCCACTCAACGATTATGCAATCGGCGTGGAAGCGCGGGCAGAAGGTCTCTGTCCACGGCTGGGCGTACGGTATTCACGATGGCCTGCTGCGCAATCTGGAAGTGACTGCAACAAACCGCGAAACGCTGGAACAGCGTTACCGTTCGGGAATTGCCAACCTTCAGCTTAAGCATGTAAACCATAAATAAAGCAGGGAATTTTCTCCCTCTCCCACAGGGAGAGGGCCGGGGTGAGGGCATCAGCCCACCATTACTCGTCCAACAATACCACTTTCCCCACATACGGCAGATGACGATAGCGCTGCGCGTAGTCAATGCCGTAACCGACGACGAATTCGTCAGGAATCGAGAAACCCACGAACTCTACCGGCACCTGCACTTCACGGCGGTCAGGTTTATCCAGTAGCGTACAAATCGCCAGGGATTTCGGTTCACGCAGGCTCAGGATCTCGCGCACTTTAGACAGCGTGTTGCCGGAGTCGATGATGTCCTCAACGATCAACACATCTTTGCCACGAATATCTTCATCCAGGTCTTTCAGGATTTTCACATCACGGGTTGTGGACATGCCGCTGCCGTAGCTGGAGGCGGTCATAAAATCGACCTCATGTGGCACATGCACTTCACGGCACAGGTCTGCCATGAACATGAAAGAGCCACGCAACAGACCGACCAGCACCATTTCGCTGCCGCTGTCCTTGTAATGTTCGGTGATTTGACGACCCAGTTCGGCGATACGCGCTTTGATCTCGGCTTCCGGGATCATCACTTCAACAGTATGTTTCATATTACTAACCATATGATTTTAATGAAAATCTCTCAATGCGGATGAATTAATCTCCGGCATCGATACGCAAGCCAGCCATTATATCAGCAAATGGATAACCCTGGCGTATGAGTTGTAAAAAGCAAATATTGTGATTCCGATCACATTTGTTAATGCCTATAATTAATTGCTAGCAAATAATTAACAAAACTGACGAGTACTTTTCTATGGCTGAAACAAAAACTCAACAGCCGCGTCTACTGGTGACATTAACAGCGGCCTTCGCAGCTTTCTGCGCGCTGTATTTGTTAATCGGTGGCGTCTGGCTGGTCGCGCTTGGCGGCTCCTGGTACTACCCAATTGCAGGTTTGGTTATGGTTGGTGTAACCATCCTGCTATTGCGTAGAAAACAATCCGCGCTGTGGCTGTATGCTGCATTACTCCTCGCCACCATGATCTGGGGCGTCTGGGAAGTCGGGTTCGACTTCTGGGCACTGACGCCACGTAGCGACATCCTCGTGTTCTTTGGTATCTGGCTGATCCTGCCCTTCGTCTGGCGTCGCCTGATTGTACCTTCCAGTGGTGCCGTTGCAGCGCTGGTGGTAGCCCTGTTAATCAGCGGTGGCATCCTGACCTGGGCCGGTTTTAACGACCCGCAGGAAATCAAAGGCACGCTGAACACGGAATCCACGCCTGCTGCGGCTATCTCGCAGGTTGCGGACGGTGACTGGCCTGCGTATGGTCGTAATCAGGAAGGTCAACGCTACTCCCCGCTGAAGCAGATCAACGCGGATAACGTTAAAAACCTGAAAGAAGCCTGGGTATTCCGTACTGGCGATCTGAAGATGCCAAACGATCCGGGCGAACTGACCAACGAAGTGACGCCAATTAAAGTGGGCGATATGCTTTATCTGTGTACGGCGCACCAGCGTCTGTTCGCGCTTGATGCGGCCACGGGTAAAGAGAAATGGCACTTCGACCCACAGCTCAATTCCAACCCGTCGTTCCAGCATGTCACCTGCCGTGGCGTCTCTTACCACGAAGCGCGTGCCGATAATGCCAGCCCGGAAGTCATTGCCGACTGTCCTCGCCGCATTATGCTGCCGGTGAACGATGGCCGCCTGTTCGCCATCAACGCCGAAACGGGCAAGCTGTGCGAAACCTTTGCCAACAAAGGTATCCTTAATCTGCAGACCAATATGCCGGACACCACGCCGGGTCTGTATGAGCCAACCTCTCCACCGATCATCACCGATAAAACCATCGTGATTGCTGGTTCGGTAACGGATAACTTCTCCACGCGTGAAACCTCCGGCGTCATCCGTGGTTTCGACGTGAACACCGGTAAACTGCTGTGGGCCTTCGACCCGGGCGCGAAAGATCCCAATGCGATCCCGTCAGATGAACACACCTTTACCTTTAACTCGCCAAACTCCTGGGCGCCAGCGGCGTATGACGCGAAGCTGGACCTGGTCTACCTGCCAATGGGTGTAACCACACCCGATATCTGGGGTGGTTACCGCACGCCGGAGCAGGAACGCTACGCGAGCGCTATCGTGGCGCTGAATGCGACCACCGGTAAGCTGGCCTGGAGCTACCAGACCGTTCACCACGATCTGTGGGATATGGACATGCCATCCCAGCCGACACTGGCGGACATTACCGTTAACGGCAAAACCGTTCCGGTGATTTACGCTCCGGCGAAAACCGGCAACATCTTCGTACTGGATCGCAGCAACGGTAAACTGGTTGTGCCTGCGCCAGAAAAACCAGTGCCACAGGGTGCGGCAAAAGGCGATTACGTCAGTAAGACGCAGCCATTCTCTGACCTGAGCTTCCGTCCGAAGAAAGATCTGAGCGGTGCAGACATGTGGGGTGCCACAATGTTTGACCAGCTGGTGTGCCGCGTGATGTTCCACCAGTTGCGCTACGAAGGTATCTTCACCCCGCCTTCTGAGCAGGGCACGCTGGTCTTCCCGGGTAACCTGGGGATGTTCGAATGGGGCGGGATCTCCGTTGACCCGAACCGTCAGGTAGCGATTGCCAACCCGATGGCGCTGCCGTTCGTTTCCCGTCTGATCCCACGTGGCCCAGGTAACCCAATGGAGCCACCGAAAGACGCGAAAGGCACAGGAACCGAATCCGGCATTCAGCCGCAGTATGGCGTGCCGTTTGGCGTGACGCTGAACCCGTTCCTGTCTCCGTTTGGTCTGCCGTGTAAACAGCCTGCCTGGGGTTATATCTCCGGTCTGGACCTGAAAACTAACCAGATTGTGTGGAAAAAACGTATTGGTACGCCACAGGACAGCATGCCGTTCCCGATGCCAGTTCCGGTGCCGTTCAATATGGGTATGCCGATGCTGGGTGGCCCAATCTCCACCGCCGGTAACGTCCTGTTCATCGCGGCGACCGCAGATAACTACCTGCGCGCGTACAACATGACCAACGGTGAGAAACTGTGGCAAGGCCGTCTGCCAGCCGGTGGGCAGGCAACGCCGATGACCTATGAAGTGAATGGCAAGCAGTACGTTGTCATCTCTGCGGGTGGTCACGGTTCGTTTGGCACGAAGATGGGCGACTATATTGTCGCGTATGCACTGCCTGATGAAAGTAAGTAACTGAAAAGCCCGGTGGCGGCTACGCCTTACCCGGCCTACGGTAATATGCAAAACGGCAACTTCGGTTGCCGTTTTTGTGTTTATTCCCTCTCCCTGTGGGAGAGGGTCAGGGTGAGGGCATCAGGCCGCACTAATCTAAACGGTGAACCCCAACATCATCCCCGTATCTTCATGCTCCAGCAGATGACAGTGCGCCATATAGGCAAACTCTTTCGGCGCGGCATGGTCAAATTTCACCAGCACCTCGCTGACCCCTCCTTCAACCCTGACGGTATCTTTCCAGCCCGCGCGATGCACATCAGGCGCTTTGCCGTTCTCTGAAAGAATGCGGAACTGGGTACCGTGGATATGGAACGGATGCAGCATCATGTCGCCTTCGCCAGAAATCACCCAACGCTCAAACTGCCCTTTTGTGGCAGCAAACATTGGCGTGTTCATGTCGAACGCCTGGCCGTTGATCATGTTGGCGTTGTGGAAGTCAAAGCCATGGTCACCATGATTCATGTTACCCATACCGCCCATTTTGCCGTGGTCCATATTCATATGCCCCATCATCTGCCCGTGTTGCATCCCCGCCATCGCCCGATCGCCATATTTCGCCATCAGCGCCTGCATACCCATCATATCAAGCATCGGGTTCATGGAAAGCTGCAGCTTACGTTGGGTTAAACCTTCAAGGGAAGGTAACGCCGGGAGCGACGTCAGCGTATCCTGCAGCGTGCCCGATGCTGTAACCTGCAGTGGCTGGATCCGCAACACCGGGTGCGGCTTGTCAAAGGGCGCAACCGCCATACCCATCTGGCTGACCGGCAACGTGACCAGGTCAAACACTTTGCCGTCGCTGATATCCACCAGCACTTCAAAGCGTTCCCCCATCAGCATTGGGAGCTCGCTCACTTTCACCGGTTCAGGTAGCAATCCGCCGTCGCTGGCGACCACGTACAGAGGACGATTATCACTGGTAGCAAAGTTCAGGGAGCGTGCATTGCACCCGTTAAGCAGACGTAAACGCAGCCAGCCCTTCGGCGCGGAGTGCTGCGGATAAATGGCGCCGTTGGTCAGCAGAGTATCACCAAACCAGCCTACCGCCGCGGTCATCACATCCAGTTGATAATCAATCTGACCGTCTGCGGTGAATTTTTTGTCCTGGACAATCACCGGTACATCGTCGATCCCCCACTGTTTAGGCAGACGCAGCAGGCGGCTTTCGTCATCTTCAATCAGCACCAGGCCCGCCAACCCCATCGCTACCTGATGGCCCGTTTTGCCGTGCTGATGGGGGTGGAACCAGCAGGTCGCGGCGCGCTGGTCAGGCGTAAAGGTAACGCTGCGCGTACCGCCCGCTTTAATAATCCCTTGCGGACCGCCGTCGACCTCGCCCGGCACCTCCAGCCCGTGCCAGTGCAGCGTCGTCTCTTCTGCCAGCGTGTTGTGAATATCAACGGTGACGGCTTTCCCTTTACGTAGCTGAAGCGCCGGACCAAGCAGATTGCCGTTATAACCCCACGTTGTAGCGTTGTGTCCACCGAAGGCCGTTTTACCGGACTGAACAACAAGCTGGATACGACTACGGGCGTCAGCAGTCAGTAAGTCCGGGATGGGTAAGGCAGGTCTGTCAGCCGCGAAAACCGTGCGGCTCCACAGTGGTAATGCGCTGGCAACCCCCAGCGCAACGGAATATTTTAAAAAATCACGACGTTGCATGTTCATTTCCTTATTTCCAGCCGGCGATCTTTTGAGCATAAACCCTCCCCTTACCGGAAGGTCAAGTAAAGCGGTAATAATAAAGATCGTCGCACTGGCACCAAGTATGCTAACGTTATTTTTCCGTGAAGCAGTGGTAGAAGCAATGAAGACGTTTTTCAGGACAATTTTGTTCACCAGCCTGATGGCAATGTGTGCGAACAGCTATGCGCTAAGTGAAAATGAAGCGGAAGATATGGCCGATCTGACGGCGGTTTTTGTATTCCTGAAAAATGATTGTGGCTACCAGAATTTACCCAACGGGCAAATTCGCCGCGCGCTGGTCTTTTTTGCTCAGCAGAACCAATGGGACCTCAGCAATTACGACAGCTTCGACATGAAATCTCTTGGTGAAGACAGCTACCGTGACCTGAGCGGTATTGGTATCCCTACTGCCAAAAAATGCAAAGCGCTGGCTCGCGATTCACTCAGCCTGCTCGCCTACGTGAAATAAGCTTCCCGACGCTCCTTGTTGAGCCTGTAGCCGTGCAACCACGGTGAGAGTTAGCTATCATGTTTCGCTCACTTTTTGTGAATGTAACGGATGTTAACAAAGGAGGAGTCTGCGTATGGCCGACCACACGTTGTGGCATGAAACACTGCATGACCAGTTTGGTCAGTACTTTGCCGTTGATAACGTGCTCTATCATGAGAAAACCGATCACCAGGATCTGATCATCTTCGAGAATGCCGCCTTTGGCCGCGTCATGGCGCTGGACGGCGTCGTGCAAACGACCGAGCGAGATGAGTTTATCTATCATGAAATGATGACCCACGTCCCGCTGCTGGCGCACGGGCATGCGAAGCATGTCCTGATTATCGGCGGTGGCGACGGGGCTATGCTGCGTGAAGTTTCCCGCCATCGCTCTATTGAAACCATCACCATGGTGGAGATCGATGCGGGCGTGGTCTCTTTCTGCCGTCAGTACCTGCCCAACCACAATGCTGGTAGCTATGACGATCCGCGTTTTAATCTGGTGATTGACGACGGGGTTAACTTCGTTAATCAGACCACGCAGACCTTTGATGTCATTATCTCGGACTGTACCGACCCCATCGGCCCAGGCGCGTCGCTGTTTACTTCCTCCTTCTACGAAGGCTGCAAGCGCTGCCTGAATCCTGGAGGGATCTTTGTCGCGCAAAATGGCGTCTGCTTCCTGCAGCAGGATGAAGCTCTCGATAGCCATCGCAAACTGAGCACCTACTTTGGCGACGTCAGCTTCTACCAGGCCGCCATTCCGACCTACTACGGCGGGATCATGACCTTTGCCTGGGCGACGGATAACGACGTGCTGCGCCATCTCTCCACCGAAATTATCCAGGCCCGTTTCCATCAGGCAGGTCTTCAGTGCCGATACTACAATCCTGCTGTTCATACCGCAGCGTTTGCGCTGCCGCAGTATCTTCAGGACGCCTTATCCACTAAGGGGGTGAGCTAATTGAAAAAGCTTAAACTACATGGCTTTAACAACCTGACCAAAAGCCTGAGTTTTTGTATTTACGATATCTGCTATGCCAAAACAGCGGAAGAACGCGATGGTTACATCGCCTATATCGATGAACTCTACAACGCCAACCGTCTGACCGAGATCCTGTCAGAAACCTGCTCGATTATCGGGGCAAACATCCTGAATATCGCCAGACAGGATTATGAACCTCAGGGTGCCAGCGTAACCATTCTGGTGAGCGAAGAACCCGTCGATCCTAAGCTTATCGACAAAACCGAACATCCGGGCCCGCTGCCGGAAGTGGTTGTTGCTCACCTTGATAAAAGCCATATCTGCGTTCATACCTATCCGGAGAGCCATCCGGAAGGTGGGCTGTGTACGTTCCGCGCCGATATAGAAGTGTCGACCTGCGGCGTGATCTCCCCGCTGAACGCGCTGAACTATTTAATCCACCAGTTGGAATCCGATATTGTCACCATTGATTACCGCGTGCGCGGTTTCACCCGTGATATCAACGGCATGAAGCACTTCATTGACCACGAGATCAACTCGATTCAGAACTTTATGTCTGAGGATATGAAGGCGCTGTACGACATGATGGACGTGAACGTATATCAGGAGAACATCTTCCATACCAAGATGTTACTGAAGGAATTCGACCTTAAGCACTACATGTTCCACACGAAGCCGGAAGATCTGAGCGAAGAAGAGCGTAAGGCCATCACTGACCTGCTCTGGAAAGAGATGCGCGAAATCTACTACGGCCGCAATATTCCGGCCGTGTAAGTGTTGCCCGGAGCAAGGATGCTTCGGGAAATTATCTCTGTTTCATAAACTCGCGGTATGCATTCACCACCTTCAGGAAGTCTTCAACGCCGCACAGCGACAGACTCTCTTCATCGTAGTAGCTCATCCCCTCTTCCATCTCGTCACCCGAGAATTCAAGCTGGTTGGCTCGCACCATCACCTCTTCACCGTCCATCCACAGCGTGTATTCGTGTCCGGCACGTTGCCAGGAGCGTTCACTGCCTTTCACCGTATTCGCCGCCTGTTCAACTTCATCAAGAAGTGCGAGATTTTCTTTCACCTCTTCGTTAAACCAGTGTCCAACGGCTTCGTGGCCCATCGACATACGCACTTTCACCACTCCGGTGATGTCGCGCAGAAATTCGTAATCCATAGTGTTTTCCTCTGCAAAGCCATTAGGGTAATTATCGCAGCAGAGAGGCAGAAAAAAAGCGTGGGAGGTAGGAGGAATGAAAATAAAAAGGTGAGAGCGAGACCCTGCGGCCTGATGCCCTCACCCCGTCCCTCTCCCACGGGAGAGGGTGCAAACACTAAAAACCGTCTCGTGGAGACGGTTTTGCTGTTTATACTGCCGTCTGGAAGATAACCCCGTCAGCCTTCTCGGTGTACTGAGAGAGCTGGTCGAAGTTCAGATAGCGATAGGTATCCACCGCCGTCTTATCAACCTGAGCCACAAAGGTCTGGTACTCTTCCGGCGTTGGCAGTTTGCCAATCAGCGCCGCAACCGCCGCCAGCTCCGCAGAAGCCAGGAAGACGTTCGCACCGGTACCTAAACGGTTCGGGAAGTTACGGGTAGAGGTGGACACCACCGTCGCACCGTCAGCTACGCGCGCCTGGTTACCCATACACAGGGAACAGCCAGGAATTTCGATACGCGCCCCACTCTTACCAAACACGCTGTAGTAGCCCTCTTCGGTCAGCTGAGCCGCGTCCATACGGGTTGGCGGCGCCACCCACAGACGGGTTGGCAACTGGCCTTTATGGGTATCCAGCAATTTACCTGCCGCGCGGAAGTGACCAATGTTGGTCATACAAGAACCGATGAACACTTCATCGATCTTCTCGCCCTGAACATCAGAGAGCAGACGCGCATCGTCCGGATCGTTCGGTGCACACAGAATTGGCTCTTTGATATCCGCCAGATCGATGTCGATCACTGCCGCGTATTCTGCGTCAGCATCAGCTTCCAGCAGCTGCGGATCGGCCAGCCATTTTTCCATGCCCTGGATACGACGCTCCAGCGTACGACGGTCGCCGTAGCCTTCTGCAATCATCCACTTCAACAGCACGATGTTAGAGTTCAGATACTCAATAATCGGCTCTTTGTTCAGCTTGATGGTACAGCCCGCAGCAGAACGTTCAGCGGAGGCATCGGTCAGTTCGAACGCCTGCTCAACTTTCAGATCTGGCAGACCTTCAATTTCCAGGATACGGCCAGAGAAGATGTTTTTCTTACCTTTCTTCTCAACGGTCAGCAGGCCCTGTTTAATCGCATACAGCGGGATCGCGTGAACCAGGTCACGCAGGGTGATACCCGGCTGCATTTTGCCTTTGAAGCGCACCAGAACAGATTCCGGCATATCCAGCGGCATCACGCCAGTTGCCGCAGCAAACGCCACCAGACCAGAACCCGCCGGGAAGGAGATACCAATCGGGAAACGGGTATGGGAGTCACCACCGGTACCCACGGTATCTGGCAGCAGCATACGGTTCAGCCAGGAGTGGATAACACCATCACCCGGACGCAGGGAAACCCCGCCACGGTTCATGATGAAGTCAGGCAGCGTGTGGTGTGTCGTCACATCAACCGGCTTCGGATACGCCGCAGTGTGGCAGAAGGACTGCATCACCAGATCGGAAGAGAAGCCCAGGCACGCCAGGTCTTTCAGTTCGTCACGGGTCATTGGGCCAGTGGTATCCTGGGAGCCCACAGAGGTCATCTTCGGCTCGCAGTATGCACCAGGACGGATACCGGCGACGCCGCATGCACGACCAACCATTTTCTGCGCCAGTGAGTAACCGCGATTGCTTTCCGCAACGTCTTTCGCGTGACGGAATACATCGCTGTGTGGCAGACCCAGCGCTTCACGCGCTTTGGTTGTCAGGCCACGGCCAATAATCAGAGGAATACGGCCACCTGCACGCACTTCGTCGATCAGCACGTCGGTTTTCAGCTCGAAGCTTGCCAGCAGTTCGTTGGTTTCGTGGTTACGTACTTCGCCTTTGAACGGATAAACGTCAATCACGTCGCCCATGTTCAGGTTAGAAACATCCACTTCGATCGGCAGTGCGCCCGCATCTTCCATGGTGTTGAAGAAGATTGGAGCAATTTTTCCGCCGAGGCACAGACCGCCACCGCGCTTATTCGGCACGTGTGGAATGTCGTCGCCCATGAACCACAGCACGGAGTTGGTTGCAGACTTACGGGAAGAACCGGTACCCACAACGTCACCCACATAAGCCAGCGGGAAACCTTTTTTCTGCAGAGCTTCGATCTGTTTGATCGGGCCGACGCTGCCCGGCTGATCCGGCTCAATGCCTTCACGGGCGTTTTTCAGCATCGCCAGGGCGTGCAGAGGGATATCCGGGCGAGACCACGCGTCCGGTGCCGGAGAGAGGTCATCGGTGTTGGTTTCGCCCGTCACTTTAAAGACGGTAACGGTAATTTTTTCAGCCAGAGCAGGACGGTTCAGGAACCATTCGGCATCAGCCCAGGATTGCATCACCTGCTTCGCATAGACATTGCCCGCTTTCGCTTTTTCTTCCACATCGTAGAAGTTATCGAACATCAGCAGCGTTGAGGAGAGCGCTTTAGCGGCAATCGGAGCCAGCTTGTCGTTATCCAGCGCGTCAATCAGCGGATGAATGTTGTAACCACCCTGCATGGTGCCGAGCAGTTCAATGGCTTTTTCAGGAGTAACCAGTGGGGAGGTGGCTTCGCCTTTGGCGATAGCAGCAAGGAATCCGGCTTTTACGTAGGCAGCTTCATCTACGCCAGGCGGTACGCGGTTGATCAGCAGATCTAACAGGAATTCTTCTTCGCCCTTAGGCGGGTTCTTCAGCAGCTCGACGAGCGCGGCCATTTGGGTTGCATCTAAAGGTTTGGGTACAATTCCCTCGGCGGCACGTTCTGCTACGTGCTTACGGTATTCTTCTAGCACGACGGTTCTCCTCGCTCTCATTGTCATATGCGGCGGGCGTTCTCTTCACGCTCCTGTGAGACAGCAGTTTGTAGGGTAAATGCCCGATACCGCGTCGGGCAGCATAGCAGGATTTCTGCACAGTGTTAATCCGTTTACAAAAAAGCAACATTAAAAAATTTGCTGAATCGTTAAGCATGGTGTAGCAGGGAGAGGAGATGATTTGAAGGTACAAAAAAACCGCCTCACAGCGGTTTTTTTGTTGCCTTGCGATGGTAGCACACCGGGCAGGAAGATTTGCGGCAATCCCAACTTGCCTGGTTCTGCCTTTCCCGGTGGAGAATGAACCCGCGTAGCCTTTACAGGAACGCACACAATGGAGATGCGAATCACTGCGCTGATCGTTGTGATTGGTTTACTGCTGGCCGCTCACAAGAGCGGCCTTCTGAAATCCCAGCGATTTTTCCAGCATCACATATAATTGTGTAATAAATGCTCACACTCTTTATCCGGATACCCCGGATGGTTTCCCAAGAAAAGTCAAAACAGTAAAAGACGGGTGAATAATACTCACGCCAACCGTAACGCCTCACGGCACAGCGCTTGTCTCGTTGGAGTCATTTTATGAAGTTGTCTTTTAAGCCACATCTGCTTGTTCTTCTTTGCAGTACCGGGCTGCTTGCTGCCTCTGGCGTCATGTTCGTCAAAAGCCGTGCAACGGAGCCTGTAGCCCCGGCTCCCGTCGTACAGCAACCCGTTGCACCGGTAGCAACCCCTGCTCCCCAATCGGCTCCTGCCGCGACACCAACATACTCTGCCGCGCAAATCGATCAGTGGGTTGCCCCTATCGCGCTCTACCCGGACGCGTTGCTGTCGCAAATTTTGATGGCATCAACCTACCCGGCCAACGTCATCCAGGCTGCACAGTGGTCGAAAGACAACCCTAAAATGGAAGGTGATGCCGCTATTCAGGCCGTTGCCAGCCAACCCTGGGATCCCAGCGTAAAATCGCTGGTCGCCTTTCCTCAGTTGATGTCACTGATGGGAGAGAACCCACCGTGGGTACAAAATCTGGGCGATGCGTTTCTCGCACAACCCAAAGATGTGATGGATTCCGTTCAACGCCTGCGCGTGCTGGCGCAGAAGACCGGAGCGTTACAGTCGACACCTCAACAAACGGTCACCACGGTGACAAAAGCGGCGCCGTCTAAAACAAGCACCAGCGAGTCAACCACGACAAACACAACGTCCGCACCGGCTCCAACGGTGATCAAAATTGAATCTGCCGATCCACAAGTCGTGTACGTTCCCACCTACAACCCTAATACGGTTTACGGAACCTGGCCAAACACCGCTTATCCCCCCACCTATCTCCCGCCTTCACCCGGGGAGCAGTTTGGCAACAGCTTCGTTAACGGTTTAGGCTTCAGCCTGGGCGTCGCGACAACCTATGCCATCTTCAGCAGCATCGACTGGGATGATGACGATGACTGGGATCATCACCATGACGACTGGGATAATCACGGCGGCTATAACCGCAACGGTGATAACAACATCAATATCAACGTTGAGAACTTCAATAAAATCAGCGGGCAGCGCCTGACGGATGCCAACCGCACCTGGCAGCACAACCCGGCTTATCGGGAAGGCGTACCCTATCCGACGAGCCAGCTCAACAACCGCTTCCACTCCACCAACACGGCCGCAGGGTTAAGTTCAACGCAGCAAAAACCGGTTAATCGCGATAGCCAGCGTCAGGCCGCCCTCAGCCAGATGGAGAAATCAACGGGTAAAACCTTCCCTCAAACGGCACGTCCGGGAACCAAAGATGTCCAGCGCAAGGCCTCAAATGAGCAGCTGAAGCAGATTTCCCAGCGCAACAACTACCGTGGCTATGACACCAAACCGCAGACGACAAAGCGGATTACTACACAGCAGCGTGATAATCGTCAGACCACAGCGCAAAGAAATGAAAAACGGGTTTCGCAACCTGCGCAGCAACGCACAACCCAGCAGCGGATCAGTCAGCCCCGGGCTAATGCTCTGAGTGGCAACGACAGCCGCTCCGCCAACTGGCAGGCACAGCAGCAGCGAGGGGCGCAAAGCCGACAGATCGCTCGTCAACAACAACCGCACCAGGCAGCTGGCGGACGCGCTGAACGCCGTGAAATTCGACATCGTTAAGGGAGCCGACATGAAAAGTAAACTACTCAGTGGAATGGTGTTGTTCATGCTTTCGGCCTCGGCTATGGCGCAACAATCTTTTAGCACGCCTGACCAGGCGACCGACGCACTGGCAAATGCCATTCGTGATCAGAATGAAAGTGCAATGAATAACCTGCTTGGAGAGAACTGGCGCGATTTCCTGCCCCCTGAAGGCGTCGACCCTGATGCCGTCGATCGCTTCCTGCGCGACTGGAAAGTCCGTCATAACACCGTTGTTGAAGGTGACACGGCGCATCTTGTTGTCGGAGAGACCGACTGGCAGCTCCCTATTCCGGTCATCAAGACCAATTCCGGCTGGCAATTTGATATCAAAGAAGGTGCTGAGGAGATCCTGACCCGCGAAATTGGGCGTAACGAGCTCGCAGCGATTGAAGCCTTACATGCTTACGTGGATGCACAGCAGAGCTATTATGCGATGAACCAGAAGTATGCCCAGAAGATCGTCAGCACCACAGGGAAAAAGGACGGTTTGTACTGGCCTGCATCACCCGGTGAAACGCCCAGCCCGCTCGGCCCGGCCTTCAGTCCAAAAGAACCGGGTACTGGCTATCACGGCTATCGCTTCAGAATTTTGCCGGATAACCACGGTTTCGCAATGGTTGCCTGGCCGGTCAGCTACGGCCAGACGGGCGTAATGAGCTTTTTGATAAATCAGGACGACAAGGTGTTCCAGTCGGATCTCGGCAGCGATTCGGAGCATAAGGCGCGGGCGCTGGCCTCATATGCTCCTGATAAAACCTGGCAGCCCGTCGAGCCCTGAATGTGCGGTAGCTCTTCTCCAGCGAGGCCTGTAGGCCGGGTAAGGCAAAGTCGCCGCCCGGCTTTTTAACTTACAGAATATTTGCGACCGATTTTGCCAGTTGCGCTTCCAGAACCGGTTTCGCTTCTTCGAATTTCAGGTTCACTTTATTAGCATTAGACACGACACGTGTCTGATACTTAGCGCGATCGCCCTGCTCGGAGCTGGTCTGCAGTTTCACGCCCGATGTACCCTGACGCAGTGCCGCGATGTTATCGGTGGTGACTTTTGCTTTGCTACGCTCAGAGATCTGCAGGTCGGTCACCATGGTATAGTTCACATCTTCTACCATCGCATCCGCCGCCATACCGATCAGACCTGCCGCCAGACCCACACCCAACGCCGCACCAGAAGAGTTGCTGTTGTAGGCCGTAATACCGGCACCCAGCGCAGCACCAACAGCGGCACCTTCATAGCCAGTCTTCAGATAGCCCTGAGATTCTCGCAGGTCCATTTTGTCTGCTTTCAGAACGTTAGCCTGCACCCAATAGTATGCGCTGTCAGGAGAGCTGGTGACCTTGTATCCCTTGGCACTCAGATCGTTTGCCAGTAGCGTCTGCAGGTTGCTCATGTCTTTATCAGAGGTGTTTTTAACCTGAATGTAGACTGTTTTTTCGTTAGATGGCTCCAGCCAGATGGTTTCGCTCATCTGAGTTTTCACTTCCAGATTACGTTTTTTCACCGCAGTGGTCATCGCACCACACCCGGTCAGCGTCATCGCTGCTGCCACTAAGCCAATCACCGCAACTTTCTTCAAAGACATGTTATTTCCTTTTTTCGTGTAATCAAAAGTCCAGAACCCCTAAACCGTGCGGCCAGTAGCTACACAATGGTGAAAAAGGTATCGGCAGATGAGAGAAATTTTTTAGCGGAAATATCAATAAGATACCTACCATAATGGGTAGGCTTTAGACAAAAAAAACGCCTCCGAAGAGGCGTTTAGCAATCGTGAAGAAACTTATTTCTTCTTCGCTTTCGCGTTTGGCAGGTCGGTGATGCTGCCTTCAAACACTTCTGCCGCAAGGCCCACAGACTCGTGCAGAGTTGGGTGAGCGTGGATAGTCAACGCGATGTCTTCAGCGTCACAACCCATTTCGATAGCCAGACCGATTTCACCCAGCAGCTCACCGCCGTTGGTACCGACAATCGCACCACCGATAACGCGGTGAGTCTCTTTGTCGAAGATCAGTTTGGTCATACCGTCTGCGCAGTCGGAAGCGATAGCACGGCCAGAAGCAGCCCACGGGAAGGTGGCGGTTTCGTAGCTGATGCCTTTCTCTTTCGCTTCTTTCTCAGTCAGACCAACCCATGCAACTTCTGGCTCGGTGTACGCGATGGATGGGATCACTTTCGGATCGAAGTAGTGTTTCATGCCGGCGATAACTTCAGCGGCAACGTGACCTTCATGAACACCTTTGTGTGCCAGCATTGGCTGACCGACGATATCGCCGATAGCAAAGATGTGCGGCACGTTGGTGCGCAGCTGTTTGTCAACGCGGATGAAGCCACGGTCGTCCACTTCCACGCCAGCTTTGCCCGCGTCGAGGTTTTTACCGTTCGGCACACGGCCGATAGCCACCAGCACCGCGTCGTAACGCTGTGGTTCGGATGGGGCTTTTTTGCCTTCCATGGAAACGTAAATACCGTCTTCTTTCGCTTCAACGGCAGTGACTTTGGTTTCCAGCATCAGGTTGAATTTCTTGCTGATGCGTTTGGTGAAGACTTTAACGATGTCTTTGTCAGCAGCCGGGATAACCTGGTCGAACATTTCAACCACGTCAATATCTGAACCCAGCGCATGGTACACGGTACCCATTTCCAGACCGATGATACCGCCACCCATAACCAGCAGGCGTTTTGGAACGGTTTTCAGTTCCAGCGCATCGGTGGAATCCCAAACACGAGGATCTTCGTGTGGAATGAATGGCAGTTCGATTGGGCGAGAGCCTGCCGCGATGATCGCGTTGTCGAAGTTAATCACGGTTTTACCGTTTTCGCCTTCCACTTCCAGGGTGTTCGCACCGGTGAATTTACCCAGACCGTTTACCACTTTCACTTTACGGCCTTTGGCCATACCTGCCAGACCGCCGGTCAGCTGAGTGATAACTTTCTCTTTCCAGGTACGAATTTTGTCGATATCGGTTTTCGGCTCGCCGAAGACGATACCGTGTTCAGCCAGCGCTTTGGCTTCTTCGATAACTTTGGCTACGTGCAGCAGCGCTTTAGAAGGGATACAGCCGACGTTCAGACAAACACCACCGAGGGTGCTGTAACGTTCTACGATGACGGTTTCCAGACCTAAATCCGCGGCGCGGAATGCTGCGGAGTAACCTGCCGGGCCTGCCCCAAGTACTACGACCTGAGTTTTGATTTCTGTGCTCATCATGACCTCTTAATTTATACCCGTCGTCCACCGGGTCGTTCTATCCGCCCGCAGTTTACAAAATTGTTAACAATTTTGAAACAACAAACGGCTCACGAATTGTCGCTTTCGCCAATAACCTCACAAACACCATGAGATTACCAGAAAAAAGCCGGCCGTCAGGCCGGCTTTTCGATTACATCACCAGGCGGCGAATGTCGCTCAGGGTGTTGTTGATGATGGTGATGAAACGCGCACCATCAGCACCGTCGATCACGCGGTGGTCGAAGGACAGAGAGATTGGCATCATCAGACGTGGTACGAACTCTTTGCCATTCCACACCGGCTCCATCGCGGACTTGGACACACCAAGGATCGCAACTTCAGGCGCGTTCACAATCGGTGCGAAGTGGGTTGTACCCAGGCCACCGATGCTGGAGATAGTGAAGCAACCGCCCTGCATTTCGCCAGCAGTCAGCTTACCATCACGCGCTTTTTTGGAGATCACGGTCAGTTCACGGGACAGCTCAGTGATGCTCTTCTTGTTCACGTCTTTGAAGACCGGAACAACCAGACCATTTGGCGTATCAACCGCAACACCGATGTTGATGTATTTCTTCAGCGTCAGCTTCTGGCCATCTTCGGACAGGGAGCTGTTGAAGCGTGGCATCTGCTCAAGAGCGGCGGCAACGGCTTTCATGATGAAGACCACTGGGGTGAATTTCACGTCCAGTTTACGCTTCTCAGCTTCGGCGTTCTGCTGTTTACGGAACGCTTCCAGATCGGTGATATCGGTTTTGTCGAAGTGCGTAACGTGCGGGATCATCACCCAGTTACGGCTCAGGTTCGCACCAGAGATTTTCTGGATGCGACCCAGTTCCACTTCTTCGATTTCGCCAAACTTGCTGAAGTCCACTTTCGGCCATGGCAGCATGCCCGGGATACCGCCGCCTGCCGCTGCAGCTGGTGCAGCTTCAGCGCGTTTCACCGCGTCTTTCACGTAAGTCTGAACGTCTTCGCGCAGGATACGACCTTTACGGCCAGTCCCTTTCACTTTCGCCAGGTTAACACCGAATTCGCGCGCCAGGCGACGAATCAGCGGAGTCGCGTGGACGTAAGCGTCGTTTTCAGCGAACTCAGATTTGCCTTCCGCTTTTGCAGCAGGGGCAGCAGCTGGTTTAGCAGCCTGAGCCGGTGCAGCAGTTGGTGCTGGAGCAGCCGCGGCCGCCGGAGCAGCAGCAGGCGCAGCGCCTTCTACTTCGAAGACCATGATCAGAGAGCCGGTAGACACTTTGTCGCCAGTGCTGATTTTGATCTCTTTAACGGTACCCGCGAATGGCGCAGGGACTTCCATGGAAGCCTTGTCGCCTTCTACGGTGATCAGTGACTGTTCAGCGGCAACTTTGTCGCCCACTTTCACCATCACTTCGGTCACTTCAACTTCGTCACCGCCGATGTCTGGTACATTAACGTCTTTCGCGCCACCAGCAACCGCTGGAGCCGCGGCCGCCGGAGCAGCTGCCTGTGCAGGCGCAGCAGCAGGTGCAGCACCCGCCACTTCGAAGATCATGATCAGAGAGCCAGTAGACACTTTGTCACCGGTGTTGATCTTGATCTCTTTAACGGTACCCGCGAACGGCGCTGGCACTTCCATAGAGGCTTTGTCGCCTTCTACGGTGATCAGTGACTGCTCAGCCGCAACGGTATCGCCTACTTTCACCAGGATTTCAGTGACTTCAACTTCGTCACCGCCGATGTCAGGCACGTTAACTTCTTTCGCGCTCGCGGCAGCTGCTGGAGCAGCGGCGGCCGGAGCGGCTTTCTTCTCTTCCTGCGCAGGTGCAGCAGCTGCTGCACCGTCGGCGGAATCGAAAATCATGATCAGTTTGCCAGTCTCGGTTTTATCGCCAACAGAGACTTTGATCTCTTTAACGATGCCAGCCTGAGGAGACGGGACTTCCATAGAGGCTTTGTCGCCTTCTACGGTGATCAGCGACTGTTCAGCTTCAACTTTGTCGCCTACTTTGACCAGGATCTCGGTGATTTCAACTTCATCAGCCCCGATGTCCGGTACATTGATTTCGATAGCCATTATTCTTTTACCTCTTACGCCAGACGCGGGTTAACTTTTTCTGCATCGATGTTGAATTTGGTAATTGCTTCAGCAACCACTTTCTTATCGATTTCGCCACGTTTAGCCAGTTCGCCCAGTGCTGCTACAACCACGTAAGAAGCATCAACTTCGAAGTGGTGACGCAGGTTTTCGCGGCTGTCAGAACGACCGAAGCCGTCAGTACCCAGTACGCGATAATCATCAGCTGGTACGTAAGTACGAACCTGCTCAGCGAACAGTTTCATATAGTCAGTAGACGCCACCGCTGGCGCGTCGTTCATCACCTGAGCGATGTACGGAACGCGCGGGGTTTCCATTGGGTGCAGCATGTTCCAGCGCTCACAATCCTGGCCATCACGCGCCAGTTCAGTGAAGGAGGTCACAGAGTACACATCGGAACCGACACCGTAGTCTTTCGCCAGGATCTGTGCTGCTTCACGTACGTGACGCAGGATAGAACCGGAGCCCAGCAGCTGAACTTTACCTTTGCTACCTTCGAGGGTTTCGAGTTTGTAGATACCTTTACGGATACCTTCCTCGGCACCTGCTGGCATTGCCGGCATGTGGTAGTTTTCGTTCAGGGTGGTGATGTAGTAGTAAACGTTCTCTTGTGCTTCACCGTACATGCGCTGCAGACCGTCATGCATGATGACTGCCACTTCGTACGCGTAAGACGGGTCGTAAGAGATACAGTTAGGGATAGTCAGAGACTGAATGTGGCTGTGACCATCTTCGTGCTGCAGACCTTCACCGTTCAGGGTCGTACGACCGGAAGTACCGCCTACCAGGAAGCCGCGAGCCTGTTGGTCGCCAGCCTGCCAGCACAGGTCACCGATACGCTGGAACCCGAACATGGAGTAGTAGATGTAGAACGGGATCATTGGCAGGTTGTTGGTGCTGTAAGAGGTCGCAGCAGCCAGCCAGGATGCGCCAGCACCCAGTTCGTTGATACCTTCCTGCAGGATCTGACCTTTCTCGTCTTCTTTGTAGTATGCAACCTGCTCACGGTCCTGCGGGGTGTACTGCTGGCCGTTCGGGCTGTAGATACCGATCTGACGGAACAGACCTTCCATACCGAAAGTACGCGCTTCGTCGGCGATGATTGGAACCAGACGATCTTTGATCGATTTGTTCTTCAGCATCACGTTCAGGGCACGAACGAAAGCGATGGTGGTAGAGATTTCTTTGTTCTGCTCTTCCAGCAGCTGAGAGAAGTCTTCCAGCGCTGGCAGTTCCAGTTTCTCGGTGAAGTTAGGCTGACGAGCTGGCAGGTAGCCTTTCAGCGCCTGACGACGTTCGTGCAGGTACTTGTGCTCTTCAGAGCCTTCCGGGAAGGTGATGTAAGACAGGTTTTCTACCTGCTCATCAGTCACTGGAACGTTGAAACGGTCGCGGATATAACGCACGCCGTCCATGTTCATTTTCTTAACCTGGTGAGCGATGTTTTTACCTTCTGCGGTATCACCCATGCCGTAACCTTTGATGGTGTGGGCCAGGATTACAGTCGCTTTACCTTTGGTTTCCTGCGCTTTTTTCAGTGCAGCGTAGACTTTCTTCGGATCGTGACCACCACGGTTCAGGGCCCAGATCTGCTCGTCAGTCCAGTCTGCAACCAGGGCTGCGGTTTCAGGATATTTACCGAAGAAGTGCTCACGAACGTAGGCACCGTCTTTGGATTTGAAGGTCTGGTAGTCACCGTCAACGGTTTCGTTCATCAGCTGGATCAGTTTACCGCTGGTGTCTTTACGCAGCAGCTCATCCCAACGACCGCCCCACATGACTTTAATCACGTTCCAGCCAGCACCGGCGAAGATGCCTTCCAGTTCGTTGATGATCTTACCGTTACCGGTGACCGGACCATCCAGACGCTGCAGGTTACAGTTGATGATGAAGCACAGGTTGTCCAGCTTCTCACGGGTCGCGATGGTGATCGCACCTTTAGATTCTGGCTCATCCATTTCACCGTCGCCCAGGAAGGCGTATACGGTCTGCTCAGAGGTGTCTTTCAGACCACGGTGTTCCAGATATTTCAGGAACTTAGCCTGGTAGATCGCACCGATTGGGCCCAGACCCATAGAAACGGTCGGGAACTGCCAGAAGGTTGGCATCAGTTTAGGGTGCGGATAAGAAGACAGACCTTTACCGTGAACTTCCTGACGGAAGTTGTTCATCTGCTCTTCAGTCAGACGACCTTCCAGGAATGCACGTGCATAGATGCCCGGAGAGATGTGGCCCTGGAAGTAAACCAGATCGCCGCCGTCTTTCTCGTTCGCTGCACGGAAGAAGTGGTTGAAGCACACTTCGTAAACGGTTGCAGAAGACTGGAAGGACGCCATGTGGCCACCCAGTTCCAGGTCTTTCTTGGATGCGCGCAGAACGGTCATGATGGCGTTCCAGCGGATTGCAGAACGGATACGACGTTCCAGATCCAGATTGCCCGGGTATTCCGGTTCGTCTTCGACGGCAATCGTGTTTACGTAGTTGCTAGCCCCTGCACCTGAAGCAACCTTCACACCGCCTTTGCGGGCTTCAGAAAGCAGCTGATCAATCAGATACTGAGCGCGCTCAACACCTTCTTCACGGATGACCGATTCGATCGCCTGTAGCCAGTCGCGAGTTTCGATCGGATCCACGTCATTTTGGAGACGTTCTGACATGGGGGTATTCCTTATCTATCTAATACGTTGATTTGTCTGGAACCTGTCCCATTGTGCTCTTGGGCAAGAACACAATAAGACAGGTTCTGCGTTTAGTTGCCGCGCTCTAAAAGTACCTGGCGCTTAATCCTTTCGTTGCTGTATGCGGCGTAATGAACGTTCGCGACGCGATTGTTCACGGCTGCGGTCCAGCAAGATTTCCTCAATGAAAGCCAGATGTCGGTGCGACGCTTCGCGCGCCTGCTCCGGTTCCCCGGCCATTATCGCCTCGAATACTCGGGTGCGATGGTTGCTTACCAGTGGGAGCATGTCCCGACGGGCATACAACAATTCAAAATTCTGACGAACGTTCTGGGCCAGCATGGGCTCCATGCAGCGTAGCAGATGGAGGAGCACCACATTGTGGGCCGCTTCGGTGACGGCAATTTGATACTGGACGACGGCGCTGGACTCGGCGTCTAAATCGCCGGACTGCTGTGCCCGTTCAATGGCCTGATGCAGTTCGCGGATACGCACGCGATCTTCATCAGTGCTGCGAAGAGCGGCGTAATAGGCCGCAATACCTTCAAGCGCGTGACGGGTCTCAAGCAGGTCAAACTGGGATTCTGGGTGGTCAGAGAGAAGTTCTACCAGCGGATCGCTGAAGCTCTGCCACAGGCTGTTTTGCACAAAGGTTCCGCCGCCCTGGCGACGAAGCAGCAAGCCCTTTGCTTCGAGACGTTGAATCGCCTCACGCAGAGAAGGACGTGAAACGTCGAACTGTTTTGCCAGCTCGCGTTCTGGCGGAAGTTTCTCACCCGGGCGCAGAGTCCCTTCGAGGATTAAAAACTCCAGCTGCTGCTCAATCACATCAGATAGTTTTGGTTGGCGAATTTTGCTGTAGGCCATATTCCCTGTCTTACGCCTTTTTGCCCGGAGTCAATTGGTCTTACCAATTTCTATTTCGTATCGCTAAAGTAACAAAGTATTCACCTTCTGTCCATATTGGTTTTGATTGAAATCAGTAAACGCTGCACATTTTAACAACCTTACAGAAATAACGTTTCAGAAATGTAACTTTGCACAAATGAGTTGATTACTCACAAAGAGGGAGTTTTAACCATATTGAAACGAGGGTTTTTGCAATCTGAAGCGATTCAACAAAGCAAATAATGAAAATTAGCCCACTTATGGCGCATTTCTATTCTATAGGTTGGGGTAAGAAAGGTTCGCGGAGTGATTTACAAATGCTTTCTTTTTATTCAACTCGTCATCAGCCCTTCATAAAGCAGGTGCATTCGCAGGCACTTACCACTATTCTGGCGCTTACGGAAGTCATCTACGATTTTTTCGGTATCATTAACCGTAAAGAAATAAATACAGAAAACGGACATTCATAATTACACACGCCCAGCGTGAACATAACAACCACACACGAGGTTTCAAATGGAAGCTCAACAGCACGGCGATCAGCTAAAGCGCGGTCTGAAAAACCGCCACATTCAGCTCATCGCATTGGGTGGTGCTATCGGTACCGGCCTGTTTCTGGGAAGCGCATCCGTTATCCAGTCTGCCGGCCCTGGCATTATTTTGGGTTACGCTATCGCAGGTTTTATTGCTTTTCTGATCATGCGTCAGTTAGGTGAAATGGTCGTTGAAGAACCCGTTGCCGGTTCTTTCAGTCACTTTGCCTATAAGTACTGGGGGAGCTTCGCGGGCTTCGCCTCTGGCTGGAATTACTGGGTGCTGTACGTACTCGTTGCCATGGCTGAACTTACCGCTGTCGGTAAGTACATTCAGTTCTGGTACCCGGAGATCCCAACCTGGGCCTCTGCTGCAGCCTTCTTCGTCATCATTAACGCCATCAACCTGACCAACGTCAAAGTGTTCGGTGAGATGGAGTTCTGGTTTGCCATCATCAAAGTTATCGCCGTTGTGGCCATGATCATCTTCGGTGGCTGGCTGCTGTTCAGCGGTAACGGTGGCCCGCAGGCGACCGTACGTAACCTGTGGGAACAGGGCGGATTCCTGCCACACGGCATGAGCGGCCTGGTAATGATGATGGCAATCATCATGTTCTCCTTCGGAGGGCTGGAGCTGGTGGGCATCACTGCCGCTGAAGCCGACAACCCGGAGCAGAGCATCCCGAAAGCCACTAACCAGGTTATCTACCGTATTCTGATCTTCTATGTGGGTTCACTGGCTGTGCTGCTCTCCCTGCTGCCGTGGACGCGCGTGACCGCGGATACCAGCCCGTTTGTGCTGATCTTCCACGAGCTGGGCGATACCTTCGTGGCAAACGCCCTGAACATCGTGGTGCTGACTGCAGCGCTGTCCGTTTACAACAGCTGCGTATACTGCAACAGCCGTATGCTGTTTGGTCTGGCTCAGCAAGGTAACGCCCCGAAAGCCCTGCTCAACGTCGACAAACGTGGTGTGCCGGTAAACACCATTATCGTATCAGCCATTGTGACGGCGCTGTGTGTACTGATTAACTATCTGGCCCCGGAATCCGCCTTCGGACTGCTGATGGCACTGGTGGTTTCGGCTCTGGTTATCAACTGGGCGATGATCAGCCTGGCGCACATCAAGTTCCGCCGCGCCAAACAGCAGCAAGGTGTGACTACGCGTTTCCCGGCTCTGCTTTATCCGTTGGGTAACTGGGTGTGTCTGCTGTTCATGGCCGCAGTGCTGGTCATCATGCTGATCACCCCGGGAATGGCGATTTCCGTGTACCTGATCCCGGTCTGGATAGCGATCCTCGGCGTGGGTTATCTGGTTAAACAGAAAAACGGCAACGCGGTGAAAGCACACTAATCTGCCCTTCCACTCTGCACGCCTTTTCCGGTGTGCAGAGTGTTGTTACCTTCCTCACAAATTCCCGCCAACAGCAATTTTATCCATATCACCGACGCGATACTGCAACGCAAAAATTCCTTTGCCAGCAAATAATTCTCTCCATACCGCAATCTGGAGAGCAGTTAATGGATAACAGCAAACTGTCAGTAAAAGAAAAGATCGGCTATGGGATGGGAGACGCAGGATGCAACATCATCTTCGGCGCCATCATGTTGTTTGTTAACTATTTCTATACGGATATTTTTGGTCTGGCACCTGCGCTGGTCGGCGTATTGCTGTTGTCTGTTCGTGTCATTGATGCCGTAACAGATCCTATTATGGGTGCTATCGCTGACCGTACCCGCAGTAAATATGGGCGGTTTCGTCCATGGCTGCTGTGGATCGCCGTCCCCTATGCACTGTTCAGTATCCTGATGTTCACCACGCCAGAGTGGAGCTATAACAGCAAAGTTATCTATGCCTTTGTCACCTACTTCCTGCTGTCGCTGACCTACACCGCCATCAACATTCCGTACTGCTCGCTGGGTGGCGTGATTACTAACGACCCTAAAGAGCGCGTCGCCTGTCAGTCTTATCGCTTCGTGATGGTCGGTATTGCGACGCTGCTGCTGTCACTCACCTTGCTGCCGATGGCCGACTGGTTTGGTGGGGATAACAAAGCCAAAGGTTACCAGATGGCGATGACCGTACTGGCGCTGATTGGTACCTGTATGTTCCTGTTCTGCTTCGCCACCGTCCGCGAGCGTGTGCGCCCGGCGGTACAGACGCATGACGAATTGAAAAACGATCTGAAAGACGTGTGGAAGAACGATCAATGGGTGCGCATTCTGCTGTTAACCCTGTGCAACGTCTGTCCGGGTTTTATCCGCATGGCGGCGACCATGTATTACGTCACCTGGGTTATGGGCCAGAGCACCCACTTCGCCACGCTGTTTATCAGCCTCGGGGTGGTCGGCATGATGCTCGGCAGTATGCTGGCGAAAGTATTAACTGACCGCTGGTGTAAGCTGAAGGTGTTCTTCTGGACCAACATCGCGCTGGCAATTTTCTCCTGTGCATTCTATTTCTTCGACCCGAAAGCCACCGTCACCATCGTTGTGCTCTACTTCCTGCTGAATATCCTGCATCAAATCCCGTCGCCGCTGCACTGGTCGCTGATGGCTGATGTCGATGACTATGGCGAGTGGAAAACCGGAAAACGCATCACGGGTATCAGTTTCTCCGGCAACATCTTCTTCCTCAAGCTGGGGCTGGCGGTTGCCGGTGCAATGGTGGGCTTCCTGCTCTCCTGGTACGGTTACGATGCCGGTGCGAAAGCGCAGAGCGCGGACGCCATCAACGGTATTGTGCTGCTGTTCACGGTGATTCCGGGCGTTGGATATCTGATTACCGCGGGAGTGGTGCGTCTGCTGAAAGTGGACCGTGAAACCATGAAGCAGATCCAGTCCGATCTGCAAAAGCGTCGTAACAACTATCGCGAGCTGAACGATTATCCGGAACTCAAAGCCGCTGAGACAAAATAAGGAACGCCGAATGCAAACCTGGCCAAACCCGTTTATTGAGCAACGCGCCGATCCGTACATTTTGTACCACGCGGGGCAATACTATTTTATTGCCTCCGTGCCGCAGTATGACAGGCTGGCAATCCGCCGCGCAGATTCGCTGGAAGGGCTGCGCAGCGCCGACGAAGTAGTGGTGTGGCGTAAACCCGACACCGGCCCTATGAGCGAGTTAATATGGGCGCCGGAGCTGCATCATATTGACGGTAAGTGGTACATCTACTTTGCAGCGGCACACACTCAGGCGCTCGACAGGCTCGGCATGTTCCAGCACCGCATGTTTGTGCTGGAATGTACTGACCGCGATCCGCTCGCGGGCACGTGGGAGGAGAAAGGTCAGGTCATCACGCCATTTGACACCTTTGCGCTGGATGCCACCACTTTTGTGCACCAGGGGAAACGCTGGTATCTGTGGGCGCAAAAAGCCCCGGATATCTCCGGTAACTCCAACCTCTATCTGTGTGAAATGGAAAATCCGTGGACGCTAAAAGCCGAGGCGGTGATGCTCAGCAAGCCGGAGTATGACTGGGAGTGCCGTGGATTTTGGGTTAACGAAGGCCCGGCAGTACTGTTTCACGGCGACAAACTCTTCATCAGCTATTCCGCCAGCGCGACCGATGAGAACTACTGCATGGGTCTATTGTGGATCGATATGATCGCCGATCCGCAAAACCCGGCGAACTGGCAGAAATCTCATCGCCCGGTATTCACCACCAGCGATGAAAATCGCCAGTATGGCCCAGGGCACAACAGCTTTACGCAGACGCCGGATGGGGAAGATGTGCTGGTGTATCACGCACGTAACTACACCGAAATTGAAGGCGATCCGCTTTACGATCCGAACCGTCATACCCGCCTGAAGCTTGTCCGCTGGAAAGAAAACGGGATGCCTGATTTCGGCATCCCGCCTGCGGATACGCTTTAGTGTTTATGGCGCGCTGGCCTACACCAGCGTGCCGTAAATGGTCAGCAGCGCCACGACCACCACCACCACAAATGACGTTTTCTTCGCCATCGACACTGCGGCTTTTGGCGTTTCAATCTTATCGGTATGCGGCTCGCGCGCCAGAGAGAACTGAGCCAGACGCGTTAACACCTGGTACTGCGACGTATGGCGATCGGCAAGAGAAGCGAACCACGCAGGCAACGCTTTTTCACCGTGACCAATCAACGCATACACCACACCCACGAACCGCACCGGGAGCCAGTCAAGCACATGCAAAATGGCATCAATCCCAGACTGCAAGCGCTCATGCGGCGTCAGATAGCGGGCAAGCCAGGTCTGCCAGGCACGAAGAAAAGCATAACCCATCAGCAATACCGGTCCCCACGGGCCCCCCACCACAAACCAGAACAGCGGTGCCAGGTAGTAACGAAAGTTAATCCACAGAAGCGCGTTTTGCAGCTCACGTAAAAACTCACGTTCATCGCAATCCGGTGGCACCCCATGGATCATGGTCAGTTCGCTCGCCATCGCACTACGTGCATGGGCATCATCACGAGATGCCGCTTTAAGATAAGCGTGATAATGCAAACGCACCTTGCCCGCACCAATGCACAACACACCCAGCAGGATCCACACAACAAGTAGCGGCACGTTGAAAAAGAGTCCGTGCAGCGAGCGCAGCAGCAGAAACGTAATCACCATCACACCTGCCAGCATCAGCAGCGTGCGCAGCATGGAAAAGTGCTTAATCCGGCGGAAAAGCACCTCCAGCCGGTGATCCAGATGCCAGTGCTCGCCGAGTTTGAACAGGCGTTCGGCGATGATGACCAGCAGCATGGTAAACAACGTCATGTTATCTCCTTATTCTGACGGCGCAGTAAGCATGGCGCGAAACCGGGACCAGTCAAAGGCCGGGCCGGGATCGGTTTTTCTCGCCGGAGCGATATCACTGTGTCCCGTGATATTTTCGGCGATGGCCGGGTAGAGTCCAATAAGCGTTTTGGTTACAGCCACGAGCTGTTGATACTGTGAATCGGTATAGGGCACAGTATCAGTGCCTTCCAGTTCGATTCCTATAGAAAAATCGTTGCATCGTTCGCGCCCCTGGTACATCGACACCCCGGCATGCCAGGCGCGTTTATCAAAGGGAACATACTGAACGACTTCACCATCGCGACGAATCAGACAATGAGCCGACACGCGCAGATGTGCAATCTCAGCAAAGAAAGGATGGGCATCAGGATCTATCGTTCCTGTGAATAACGCATCGATCCACGGGCCGCCAAACTCACCCGGCGGGAGACTAATATTATGAACAACCAGCAGTGTGGGCTTTTCATCCTCCGGGCGGCAGTCGTGGTGCGGCGAGGGCACATGCCGCGCATCCACCAGCCATCCGTTTTCTAACAACATGCTGGAACTCCTTATGTATGGTGCTGTTACTCGGTTCAGAGTAGCATGTTTCAATATTATGATTCGTTACCAATTTGGAGTTTTATCATGCCGCCTCGCCGCTACAACCCCGACCACCGACGTGAAGCGCTTCTGGAACGTATTAATATGGATATTCCGGCAAGCGTTGCCCATGCTTTGAAAGAAGATCTGGGCGGTGACATCAATGCCGAAAAGGATATTACTGCCCAATTATTGCCAAAAGAAGCACGTTCGCACGCGGTCATTATCACTCGTGAAGATGGCGTTTTTTGCGGCAAGCGCTGGGTTGAAGAGGTCTTTACCCAACTGGCGGGGGATGATGTGCAGATCACCTGGCATGTTGAAGACGGCGATGCGATTACGGCAAACCAGCCGCTGTTTGAGCTGAATGGTCCTTCACGCGTTTTGCTCACCGGTGAACGAACCGCGCTTAACTTCGTCCAGACCTTATCCGGGGTGGCAAGTGAAGTACGCCGCTACGTTGACCTGCTTGTCTGCACCCGTACGCAGTTACTGGATACCCGCAAAACACTGCCGGGCCTGCGTACAGCGCTGAAATACGCGGTGCTCTGTGGCGGCGGCGCAAACCATCGGCTGGGGTTGTCAGACGCGTTCCTGATTAAAGAGAACCATATTATTGCCTCGGGTTCGGTGCGTCAGGCGGTTGAAAAAGCCTTCTGGCTGCACCCGGATGTCCCTGTCGAAGTGGAAGTCGAAAACCTGGAAGAACTTGTGCAGGCGATAAAAGCCGGAGCCGATATCATCATGCTCGATAACTTCGAAACCGAGCAGATGCGTGAGGCAGTAAAACTGACTAACGGACAGGCTCAGCTTGAGGTATCCGGCAACGTGACGTTCGATACTATCCGCGAATTCGCCGAGACCGGTGTTGATTACATCTCCGTCGGGGCGCTGACTAAACACGTGCGTGCCCTCGACCTCTCGATGCGCTTTAAATAGTGTCTTCTCCCCTCTCCGCCTGGAGAGGGGAATTTCAGCTCCGCTCGCAAATCCGTTGTCCCTCCCTGCAACATCAAATGAATTCTCTGAAGCCCCCTTCCCGTTCCCTTTTTTGTGCCTCGTACCTGCCCTTTTGCGCTGCCAGAGTAGCGCCATTCAACATAAGGAGCAGACATGGACAGACAACAGGGATTTACACTCATTGAGCTGATGGTGGTCATTGGCATTATTGCCATTCTGAGCGCCATCGGCGTACCCGCATACCAGAATTACCTGCGAAAAGCCGCGCTGACCGATATGCTGCAAACCTTCGTTCCCTACCGCACCGCCATTGAGCTTTGCGCACTGGATCATGGTGGGTTGGAACGTTGTGACGCGGGCAGTAACGGTATCCCTTCCCCTACCACAACGCGTTACGTCTCAGGAATGAGCGTGGCGAAAGGGATTGTGATCTTAACGGGACAAGAGAGTCTCAACGGGCTGGAGGTGGTCATGACGCCACAGTGGAACGACGGCAACGGCATGACGGGCTGGATGCGTGACTGCAACATCAGTGCTGACAGTACGCTTAAACAAGCTTGTGAAGATGTTTTCCGCTTCGACACTAACTGAGGAGCAGAGAATGAATACGGATCAACTCGTGGCACTCTGTCTGCGCCATCACGCTCTGCTGCTAACCAGCGATAGTGACATGATTAGCATCGCCGTCGTGGGAAACCCTGGCAATGAGTTAATGGAAGCCCTGCGTTTCGCGACCCAAAAACGGATTGATATCGAATGCTGGAGCACTGAGCGTATGGAAAAACACCGGCAGTTAACGTCACAATCGCATCTGCCTGTCGTTTCTCCATCACATTCAGCAGTGGATATCCTCAACCACACGCTGCAACAGGCGATAAACCAACGCGCATCAGACATTCATATTGAACCGATGGAGCACGCATGTCAGATCCGCTTACGTATTGACGGCGTACTGTGCCCGCAACCTCCGCTTTCTGCAGCACTGGCAACCCAGTTCAGCGCGCGTTTAAAAGTGTTAAGTAACCTGGATATTGCCGAGCGCCGTTTACCGCAGGACGGTCAGTTTACGATTGAGCTGGCAAATGAGCCGATCTCATTTCGAATCGCCACGCTTCCCTGCAGCGGTGGCGAGAAAATTGTGCTGCGCCTGTTGCATCAGGTTCAGCAGGCTCTTGAGCCGAAAGCACTTGGTATGAGTACTGAACAACTGACCTGCTTTAACGACGCTCTTCATCAGCCACAGGGGCTGATTCTGGTCACGGGTCCCACAGGCAGCGGCAAAACGGTGACGCTTTACAGTGCGTTGCAAGCGCGCAACACGCCGGATGTTAACATCTGTAGCGTGGAGGATCCCATTGAGATCCCCCTTGCGGGATTAAACCAGACGCAGATTAATCCCCGCGCGGGCTTAACATTTCAGAGCGTGCTGAGAGCGCTGCTACGTCAGGATCCTGACATCATTATGGTCGGCGAAATTCGTGATGGTGAAACGGCTGAGATTGCCATTAATGCCGCCCAGACCGGGCATCTGGTGTTATCGACGCTGCACACTAACTCAACAACAGAAGCCCTGACTCGCCTGGAGCAGATGGGCGTGGCGCGCTGGATGATATCTTCCGCACTCTCGATGGTGATTGCTCAGCGCCTGGTTCGTCGTCTGTGCCCACATTGTCGCCGGGAAGCCAGCGAGCACGCTGAATTACCTCGCTCAGTCTGGTGCAGACCGCTTCCACGCTGGCAACCCACAGGTTGCGATCGTTGCTATCACGGTTTCTATGGCCGCGTGGCCATTTTTGAAGTTCTTGCGATCGATAGTTTCCTGCGGCAGGCCATTGCCAGCGGCGCAGGAACCGAAGTGATAGAAGCAAGTGCCCGACAGGCAGGAATGCTTTCCCTGTTCGAACACGGCTGTATCGCGGTTGAACAGGGGCTGACCACGCTCGAAGAGTTGCTGCGCGTTCTGGGAATGCCCGATGGTTGCTAATCAACTCTGGCGCTGGCGAGCGCTTTCCATTGAAGGAGAGCCCCGGAGTGGAACACTCTGGGCGACAGACCGTAATGCGGCTTTCACCAGACTGATGCGTAACGAGTTGCATCCGCTGTCAGTGACCCGATGCTCACAGAAATACCGCTGGCGGCCACATCACTGCTACGAGATGTTTCGCCAGCTCGCGACTCTTCTGCAGGCTGGGCTGACATTGTCCCATAGTCTGCAAATGCTGGCGGACCAGCATCCATTAAAGCCCTGGCAGGCACTCCTGCAAAGCATTGCCGATGAACTTGGTGAAGGATGTCCTTTTTCTGAGGCACTAAAGCGATGGCCTGCGGTCTTTAGCCCATTGCATGTCTCGATGGTGAAAACCGGTGAACTAACAGGAAAACTGGAGGAGTGCTGCCGCCGGCTAGCACAGCAACAAAAGTCTCAGCAGCAGCTCAGTGCAAAAGTGAAAAAGGCACTGCGCTATCCGGTGATAATCCTGATGCTGGCTGTAATCGTCGTGCTGGCGATGGTCACTCTGGTCTTACCTGAATTTGCCGCTATCTACAGGACGTTTAATACCCCGCTCCCGAAACTGACACAGATTGTCATGGGGATGGCCGCCTTTATGCAGTCATATTTCCTCGCACTGTTCTCGGGACTGCTTGTACCTGTGGCTGCCGCCTGGATTCTGCGAAATGACCCTCGCTGGCAATGCATCTTGCTGCATACTCCCGTCATGGGCGCACTGGCAAAAGGCCAAAAACTGGGACAGATCTTTACCGTGCTGTCGCTTACACAACAGGCAGGCATCCCCTTTTTACAGGGCCTGGAGAGCGCAGAGGAGACCGTTGAAAGTTGTTACTGGCGGGGGATACTCCGCTGCGTTCGGGAGGACATTGAAAAAGGTCTCCCCATCTGGTCATCCTTCCAGAAGACGGCAATCTTTACCCCGCTGTGTATTCAGCTTTTACGAACCGGTGAAATGTCAGGTGCGTTGGACGTCATGCTGAAGAACCTTGCCCACCATCACACGGAGCAAACTTTCCAGCAGGCAGATAACCTGGCGGCACTTCTGGAGCCTTTGCTTCTGATTGTGACGGGAGTCATCATCGGCACACTGGTGGTGGCAATGTACTTGCCTATTTTCCATCTGGGGGATGCGATGAGTGCAGGATAATGCTGGCGCACGGGCATGCGCCAGCTGAAGCTATTACAGACTGTTGAACACGCGGTTTTCCTGCTCCTGAACGCGGATAAACGTAGTACGTTTCGTCAGCTCTTTCAGACGGGATGCCCCAACATAGGTGCAGGCTGAGCGTAAGCCGCCAAGGATATCGCGCGCAGTGTTTTCGACCGGGCCACGCAGTGGCAGCTTCACGGTTTTGCCTTCAGCCGCGCGGTATTTTGCTACGCCACCGACGTGACGGGTCATAGCAGATTCAGAGCTCATCCCGTAGAACAGCATAAATTTCTCGCCATTCTCTTCAACCACTGTGCCACCACTCTCTTCGTGGCCTGCCAGCATACCGCCGAGCATCACGAAGTCTGCGCCGCCGCCAAAGGCCTTCGCAACATCACCCGGCATGGTGCAACCACCATCGCTGATGATTTGGCCGCCCAGACCATGCGCAGCATCAGCGCACTCAATCACGGCGGAAAGCTGCGGATAACCGACACCGGTTTTAACGCGCGTGGTGCATACGGAACCCGGGCCAATGCCTACTTTCACAATGTCGGCACCGGAAAGGAGCAGCTCTTCACACATTTCGCCGGTCACCACGTTACCCGCGATGATGGTTTTGGTCGGCCAGGCTTCGCGAGCCTTGCTGACAAACTGCACGAAGTGCTCGGAATAACCGTTCGCCACATCAATACAGACGAAGTTTAGTGCTGGATTCGCATTCAGGATCTGTTTGGTCTTCTCAAAATCCGCATCGGATGTACCGGTAGAAACCATGACATGCTTAACCACATCGTCAGAAGCTGACGCAACAAATGCATTCCACTCTTCAGGAGTGTAGTGCTTATGCACAGCGGTGAGGACATCAAATTTTGCCAGCGCCGTTGCCATTTCAAATGTGCCCACAGTGTCCATGTTGGCAGCAATGATTGGCACACCAGACCAGGTCTGACCGGAATGTTTAAAGGTGAATTGACGTTCAAGTTCAACGTCTGAGCGACTTTTCAGTGTAGAGCGTTTAGGGCGGATAAGAACGTCTTTGAAACCTAACTTCAGATCTTCTTCAATACGCATGTGCGGATTCCTGGGGTTAGAGGCAAATATGTTAAAAGCACAACTCCAGTGACGTTATCATACGCACTAATACCTGCTCCGCAAGACTGCGAAATTCTCTTTTTTTACGCTACAATCCTATAAATTTACCTGGTAAAAAGCCGGTAAACGGGGCTAAACAGTTGCTGGGGCACCTAAGAGTTTTAATCAACTGATTTTAATAATGAATAATTCCCAGGATTTGATTTAATGGGGTATATCGTTGCATTAACCGGCGGCATCGGTAGTGGCAAAAGTACCGTTGCGGACGCTTTCTCTCGTCTGGGTATCACGATTATTGATGCCGATATCATTGCCCGCCAGGTGGTAGAGCCTAATACACCCGCGCTAAAGGCCATCGCAGAACATTTTGGTCAGGCAATCATCAATGCCGATGGCACTCTGAATCGCCGTCAGCTTCGCGAATGCATTTTTTCTGATTCTGCGGAAAAAGTCTGGCTTAATGCCTTGCTCCACCCCATTATCCACCAGGAAACCCAGCGTCAGATTGCCGCAGCCAGCTCACCCTATGTATTGTGGGTAGTTCCGTTACTGGTGGAAAATCAGTTGCAGAAAAAAGCCGACCGGGTGCTGGTGATTGATGTCTCTCCCGAAACGCAAATCCAGCGCACCATGATGCGCGACCGCGTCTCGCGTGAACATGCTGAACAAATTCTTGCCGCTCAGGCCACGCGCGATCAGCGCCTTGCCGTGGCGGATGATGTTATTGATAATAACGGCGCACCAGATGCCATTGCATCGGATGTTGCCCGTCTGCACGCGCAGTATCTGACGTTTGCCGCGCAGACCGTTGCACAGGAAAAACCATAATGTCGACTCACATCCTTTTTGAGCATCCGCTCAACGAAAAAATGCGTACCTGGTTACGCATCGAATTTCTCATTCAACAGCTTTCACAACATCTACCTGTCAACGATCATGCCACGGCGTTACACTTCTTCCGTAACGTGGGCGATCTACTGGATGTGATTGAACGCGGAGATGTCCGCACAGAATTGCTCAAAGAGCTGGAGCGCCAGCAACGTAAATTGCAGGCCTGGACTGAGGTCCCCGGTGTCGACCAAAGCCGTATCGACGATCTCCGCCAGCAGTTGAAAGCCAGCAGCACCCTTCTGATGGCCGCGCCACGTGTTGGACAATTTTTGCGTGAAGACCGCCTGATTGGCCTGGTACGCCAGCGTCTGAGCATCCCAGGAGGTTGCTGTAGTTTCGATCTCCCGACGCTTCATATGTGGCTGCATATGCCGCAAGCTCAACGTGATGCACAGGTGAATAGCTGGCTGGCGAGTCTGGAGCCGATGCATCAGACGCTGTCGCTTATCCTCGATCTGATCCGTAACTCAGCCCCATTCCGTAAGCAAACCAGCCTGAACGGTTTCTACCAGGATAACGGTGATGATGCCGATCTTCTGCGCCTGAACTTATCGCTTGGCGAACAGCTTTACCCACAAATTTCCGGACATAAAAGTCGTTTCGCCATTCGCTTTATGCCACTCGACAGTGAAAATGGCACCGTGCCAGAACGTCTCGATTTTGAACTGGCCTGTTGTTGAGGAGTACCGATGTCTGACGTAACCACCGTAAACTGCCCGACCTGTGGCAAAACCGTTGTCTGGGGCGAAATGAGCCCATTCCGCCCATTCTGCTGTAAACGCTGTCAGTTGATTGATCTGGGAGAATGGGCAGCGGAGGAGAAACGCATTCCGAGTGAAGGCGATCTCACGGATAGCGATGACTGGAGCGAGAACCAGCAGTAACGTATAAAGCCTGCTGGCGCTTCGCTTAGCAGGCCTACCTGTTTGCCACTAATCGGCGGATCACAGGCTCATTAGCCGGTGGGAATTTTTCGGCATCACTTACCTGAAGTTCAACCCAATTACCCGGTTGTCCCTCTTTCCCCCAGGGTTCACCTTCCCAGCTTTCTACCAGCCAGAACCACAGCGTGATGTGCCTGTCCGGAAACTGGTATTCGAGCTTATCAAACAGCGTTGCGCCAAGTGGAGTAATCCCCACCTCTTCCTGCAGTTCGCGAACCAGCGCCTCTTCCGGCGTTTCACCTGATTCGATTTTCCCCCCCGGAAACTCCCATTTGTTCGCCATATGGGCGTCAGCCGCGCGCTGGGTAATGAAGATTTGGTTTTGCGGGTTGCGAATAATCCCGACGGCAATTTGCAGTATTTTCATAGTGTCACTTCCATAAAAAAGGCGCAGATGTCTGCGCCTTTTTGCTTTTTCATGAACTTAGTTCAGACGGCCGTGGCACGCCTTGTATTTTTTACCGGAACCACATGGGCACGGATCGTTACGGCCCACTTTACGATCGCCTGTCTGCGCTGCGATCGCCGCTGCGGCTTCACTGTCATCAGTCTGGTGGCTCAGCTGTTGCATCTGTGCCAGACGCTCAGCTTCTTCGCGACGCTGCTGCTCCATCGCTTCCACTTCTTCCGGCATACGCACCTGAACCTTGCTCAGGGTGCTGATCACTTCATATTTCAGTGACTCCAGCATCGACGCAAACATCGAGAAGGATTCACGCTTATATTCCTGCTTCGGATCTTTCTGCGCATAGCCACGCAGGTGGATACCCTGACGCAGGTAGTCCATCGCCGCCAGGTGCTCTTTCCACAGTGAGTCCAGGGTCTGCAGCATCACACCTTTTTCGAAGTGACGCATCATCTCAGCACCAACGACTTCTTCCTTACGCTTGTAGACATCCAGCGCAGTTTCGTAAATACGTTCGCGCAGCGTCTCTTCATGCAGCTCAGGCTCTTTGTCCAGCCACTCTTTGATTGGCAGATCGAGGTCAAAGTCGTTTTTCAGACGTTCCTGGAGACCTTCGATATCCCACATCTCTTCCAGAGACTGCGGTGGAATATGCGCGTCGATAGTCGCTTTGAATACGTCTTCGCGAATGCTGTTAATGGTTTCGCTCACGTCAGACACGTCCAGCAGTTCGTTACGCTGGGTGTAGATCGCACGACGCTGATCGTTAGCCACATCATCATATTCCAGCAGCTGCTTACGAATATCAAAGTTGCGGCTTTCCACTTTACGCTGCGCGTTTGCAATCGCTTTAGTGACCCACGGGTGCTCGATGGCTTCGCCTGGTTTCATGCCCAGCTTACGCATCATGCCGGATACACGGTCAGAGGCGAAAATACGCATCAGCGCATCTTCCATAGACAGGTAGAAGCGGGAAGAACCGGCATCACCCTGACGACCCGCACGACCACGCAGCTGGTTATCAATACGACGAGATTCGTGACGCTCGGTACCGATAATGTGCAAACCACCGGATGCCAGAACCGCGTCATGACGAACCTGCCAGTCGGCTTTGATCTGCGCAATCTGTTCTGGCGTTGGGTTTTCCAGTTCAGCCACTTCAGCCTGCCAGCTACCGCCCAGCATAATATCGGTACCACGGCCCGCCATGTTGGTGGCAATGGTCACGGCAGCCGGATAACCCGCCTGCGCAACGATATCTGCTTCTTTGGCGTGGAATTTAGCGTTCAGAACGTTGTGTTTGATACCCGCTTTAGTCAGCTCGTGAGAAACCACTTCGGATTTCTCGATGGAGATGGTCCCTACCAGAACCGGCTGACCATTCGCAGTACGATCGCGAATATCTTCGATGATCGCCTGAATTTTTTCCGCTTCAGTCATGTACACCAGGTCCGGCATATCCTTACGGATCATTGGACGGTTGGTTGGCACCACCACGGTATCCAGCTTATAGATGGAGCTGAATTCAAACGCTTCGGTATCGGCAGTACCGGTCATGCCCGCCAGCTTCTCGTACAGACGGAAGTAGTTCTGGAAGGTGATAGACGCCAGCGTCTGGTTTTCATTCTGAATATCCACACCTTCTTTGGCTTCCACAGCCTGGTGCAGGCCATCAGACCAGCGACGCCCCTGCATGGTACGGCCGGTGTGTTCATCGACGATGATCACTTCGCCGTCTTTTACGATGTAGTCGACGTCGCGGGTAAACAAGGCATGGGCACGCAGGGCTGCGGTCACGTGGTGCATCAGCATGATGTTGCTCGGAGAGTACAGAGACTCTCCCTCTTCCATGATGCCTTCAGCGACCAGCAGTTCTTCAATTTTCACCAGACCACGCTCGGTCAGGTTCACCTGGCGCGCTTTTTCATCAACGGAGAAGTGGCCTTCACCCTGGAAGGTATCGGAGTCTTCTTTCTCCTGACGCAGCAGGTGTGGAATGATTTTGTCGACTTTACGGTACATCTCAGAGCTGTCTTCAGCCGGGCCGGAGATAATCAGCGGAGTACGCGCTTCATCGATCAGGATGGAGTCCACCTCATCCACCAGAGCATAGTGCAGCTTACGCTGTACGCGCTCTTCCGGGCTGAACGCCATGTTGTCACGCAGGTAGTCGAAACCGTATTCGTTGTTCGTACCGTAGGTAATATCCGCGTTATACGCTTCACGCTTGGCTGGCGCAGGCAGACCAGACATGTTGATGCCGACAGTCATACCGAGGAATTCGAACAGTGGACGGTTGTTTTCGGCGTCACGCTGTGCCAGATAGTCGTTGACGGTGACGACGTGAACGCCTTTACCGGTCAGCGCGTTCAGGTATGCCGGCAGCGTTGCGGTCAGGGTTTTACCTTCACCGGTACGCATTTCCGCGATGCAGCGTTCGTTGAGCACCATACCACCCAGCAGCTGAACATCGAAGTGACGCATGCCGAACACACGCTTGCTCGCTTCACGGACCACGGCGAAAGCTTCCGGGATCAGGCTTTCTAAGGTTTCACCTTTTTCCAGACGCGCACGGAATTCCGCCGTTTTGGCTTTCAGCTCGTCATCAGAGAGCTTCTCCATCGCCGGTTCCATGCCATTGATGACTGCGACGGCTTTGCGCATACGGCGCAGGGTACGATCGTTACGACTACCGAAAACTTTGGTTAATAATTTGATTAGCATAATAAATTCTCAAACGCCCCATCGTGGGCAGATAAATTAAGGTATTGAAAAAGTTAATTTAACTGAGGCGTTGAGGCCCGGCGCGAATACCGTGAACCTGGCTAATCCATGTTGAAACGGAGAATGAGGCAGGAGGAACGAACGCGAATCGCGCCGTCTGACGCACCATGACCGGTGGCTGGCTATCCTGAGTGAGCAGCGCATTAAGCGTATCGAGCAGGGCAAGATGCTGAGCCTGCTCCGGCCGCGCCGTTTCAGCAACAGGCATTGCCTGCGGTGCCATCGCAAATGACAAATGGCGGATAACCGTGCGAATGGCGTGCTGGTGCCAGTAATCTACTGAGAAATTAGGGCGGCGACTGGCTTCAAGCCACGCGAGGTTCGTAAAATTAACCCGCGTATTGAGATCGTGTTTGGTTGTGGAGGTTTTCGGCGGTGTCGCTGCTTCAGCACTGTTACTGAGCGCAGGCAAGCCGAGACTCGCCGCGACCATCCCTAATAAGAGATGCGGCCAGAAGTAACGTCTGCCAAATTGTCGCCAGCGCGTCAGTATTCCGCTCACTTGCTCCACCACATAAGTCAGCCTTTACAAGCTGAAGTCAGTTATTCTTTTAAGCGCCCAGATATTACCACTAAAGCCAATACACAGCAGCAGGAATGACATGCTACTGCGGGGAAAAACGGTCAAGAATACAGCTAACGCACAGATTTTCAACGTATGGCAACGGGTTGAGGGACTGAGGGCAAAAATGAAGATAGGTATAAATAAAAACGACTGGTTCCCCTGGTCGGAGAGAGTACCAGGTTAACCAGTCGATTTTTTACGAAACGGCTTGTACCGTTACGCCAGAACCGTGCTTGGTGCTTTGAACGCCAGAGGCAGCTCTGCTTCGTCTTCGAAGGTCACATATTCCCAGGCTTCCTGTTTTGCCAGGACGGCCTGCAACAGTTTGTTGTTCAGCGCATGACCGGATTTGAACGCGGTAAATGCACCAATGATGTTGTGACCACACATGAACAGGTCGCCAATAGCGTCCAGCATTTTGTGACGAACGAATTCATCTTCGAAACGCAGGCCGTCTTCGTTCAGTACGCGATAATCGTCAACAACGATGGCACAATCGAAGCTGCCGCCCAGGCACAGGCCGCGGGACTGCAGATATTCGATATCACGCATGAAGCCAAATGTACGGGCACGGCTGATCTGGCGCATGAATGCATCAGCAGAGAAGTTCATCGCATAGCGTTGGGTGCTGGAATCAATCGCCGGATGGTTAAAGTCGATGGTAAAGTCCAACGAGAAACCATTGTACGGTTTGAATTCAGCCCACTTGTCGCCATCTTCGACACGAACGGTCTCTTTGATGCGAACAAATTTCTTCGCGCAGTTCAGTTCTTCGATGCCAGCATCCAGCAACAGATAAACGAACGGAGCAGCACTACCATCCATAATCGGGATTTCTGGCGCATCGACTTCAACAATAATGTTGTCGATACCCAGACCCGCCAGGGCGGCGTTCAGGTGCTCTACGGTAGAAATCCGCACGTCATGCTCGTTCACCAGACAAGTACAGAGCATAGTATCACGCACAGATTTGGCATCGGCCGGAAAATCTACCGGTGGATTCAAGTCGGTGCGACGATAGATGACCCCGGTATTGGCCGGCGCAGGGCGTAACGTCAGTGTGACTTTTTTGCCGGTATGTAAACCGACGCCAGTCGCCTGAACGATACGTTTAAGTGTCCTTTGTTTGATCATCGTATAATCTCGCCAAATTAACTATCCAACCGAGAGTGTATATCACTAACGGTGGGCCAGTTTAGCACAAAGAGCGCAAATCCCCAAATTCCAGCCAATTCTTAGTCAGCTTGCTTACGCAGGAATGCCGGGATATCCAGATAATCTGGCTCTTTCGCGGTTTGCGGTGTTGGGTCATTAACCACTTTCGCGGCCGGCTTCTGCTCCTGAGTCAGAGGAGACATACCGTGCTGCTGGTAACGGTCCATTACCGGTTGCTGAGTCTGTTTGTTAGTCACCAGCGTGATTTCAGGACGCTTGTCCATACCGATACCGGTGGCAACCACAGTCACGCGGAGTTCGTCGTTCATTTCCGGATCAAGGGAAGTACCGATTACCACGGTCGCATTGTCAGAGGCGAACGCACGAATGGTGTTACCCACGGTTTCGAACTCATCCAGACGCAGGTCAAAGCCAGCGGTAATGTTGACCAGCACGCCGCGCGCACCAGACAGGTCGATATCTTCCAGCAGTGGAGAAGAGATAGCCATTTCAGCCGCTTCTTCTGCACGGTCTTCACCGCTCGCCACGCCAGAGCCCATCATCGCGTAGCCCATTTCGGACATCACGGTGCGAACGTCTGCAAAGTCAACGTTCATCAGGCCAGGACGGGTGATCAGTTCGGCGATACCCTGAACCGCGCCTTTCAGCACGTCGTTTGCTGCGCCAAAGGCGTCCAGCAGGGAGATACCGCGACCCAGAACTTTCAACAGCTTGTCGTTCGGGATGGTGATCAGAGAGTCCACATGTTTGGACAGCTCGGTGATACCCTGCTCCGCAAAGGCCATGCGCTTCTTGCCTTCAAAGTTGAAAGGCTTGGTCACAACAGCAACGGTCAGGATACCTAAATCTTTCGCAACTTCAGCCACAACAGGAGCTGCACCAGTACCGGTACCACCGCCCATGCCTGCTGCGATGAAGACCATGTCCGCACCTTCCAGTGCAGCACGCAGGGCTTCACGATCTTCTTCAGCCGCATTGCGACCGACTTCCGGGTTAGCCCCAGCGCCCAGCCCTTTGGTGATACCACCGCCGATCTGGATAGTCTGGCCAACAGCCGTTTTACGCAGTGCCTGCGCATCGGTGTTAACCGCAAAGAATTCAACGCCTTCAATGCGCTCGCGCACCATATGCTCTACGGCGTTACCGCCGCCGCCACCGACGCCGATGACTTTAATCACCGCGTCGTTGGTCAGTTCCATAGGTTCAAACATAATTTCTCTCTCCGTTGTGCCTGTCGCCCGAGACCGCTAATTCTCTCCGGTCTCTTAAAAAAATTAAAACTCTTTTCGCAACCAGTTGTTCAGTCGTTTGACCCACGACCCCACTGAGACGCGTTTTTCCACTTCTGCTTCGCCACTGAGATGAGATTCTTTCCCGTAGTGAAGCAGGCCCACAGCCGTTGAATAATAAGGCTCCTGAGCATAATCCGTTAAACCGGTGATATTCAGTGGCGCACCAATACGCACCTGCGTATGGAACACGCGCTGAGCACAGGCTGCAAGACCTTCAATTTGCGCTGCACCGCCGGTTAATACAATCCCCGCCGCGAGATGATGCTTAACACCCTGCTGACGAAGCTGTTCCTGTAACTGTAAAATCTCTTCGTTGACGAGATTGAGCAGCTCGGTATAGCGCGGCTCGATCACCTCTGCCAGCGTCTGGCGTTGCAGACTGCGCGGTGGACGACCACCTACGCTTGGCACTTCAACGCTCTCATCTTTCCCAACGATAGACCCCAGCGCACAACCATGGCGCACTTTAATCGCTTCTGCATCGCTCGGTGGCGTACCAAAAGCGTAAGCAATATCGCTGGTCACAACATTCCCTGCGTAAGGGATCACTTTGGTGTGGCGCAGAGCACCGCCGGTATATACGGCCATGTCCATTGTACCACCACCAATATCGACCACACAGACGCCCAGTTCACGTTCATCTTCGGTCAGCACGGAATAACTTGCCGCCAGACCGGCGAAAATAAGTTGGTCAACTTTCAGGCCACAACGTTCAACAGCTTTTACAATGTTCTTCGCCATATCGTTGTGACATGTGATCAGGTGCACTTTTGCCTGCATACGCACGCCAGAAAGACCTACCGGGTTCTTGATACCCTCCTGGTAGTCGATGGCATATTCCTGCGGGATCACATGCAGTACACGATGCTCATCGCGGACACGCACGGATTTCGCCGTATGCACAACGTTTTCAACGTCTTCCTGTGTTACTTCTTCTTCAGAAATCGGAACCATACCGATTTCGTTCTGGCAGCTAATATGCTTACCAGAAAGGGCCAGATAGACAGAAGAAATCTGGCAATCTGCCATCAATTCAGCCTGATCGATGGCGCGCTGTACGCATTTCACCACCGATTCAAGATCGTTTACCCCACCTTTATCCATACCACGGGACGGGCAACTGCCCACGCCAATGATATTGACCATACCGTCGGGCAGAACTTCCCCTACTAAAGCGGCAACCTTCGCGGTGCCAATCTCCAGTCCAACTACCAGTTTTCTGTCCGTCGCCTTGATCATTGTTGTTCTGCCTGTACCTGTGCCTGATTCTGTTGCTGATTAGGTTCCTCGACCGGAGCCGGTACCCAACCGACTGCTGCGCCTGAGTCATAGCGCAAATCAACGTAGCTTATCCGTTTGCCGTCAGTCTGTGCCTGCTGCTGTAAAACCGGGTAAAGTTCTACAAAACGCGCCAGACGCTTCATTGTGTCGCCGCGCCCCAGGTTAAGCTTTATGCCGTTCGTTAACGTCAACTGCCAGGAGCGGCGTGCCGTCATGGCAGCATCTTTTAACGTGAACCTGTCTTTCGCCAGCACCTGTCCCATTTCGCGAAAACCCTGTAACACTTCATTTTCGCTACCTTCAGGGCCATACAACATCGGTAGATTTTGCTTGTTAACACGATCGGTCGGGACGCTGAAGGAATTTCCGTCTACGTCAACCATGTGCTGATCATTCCAACGCGCAATGGGCACATATTCAACCAGATGAATCTTCAATTCATCAGGCCATTGCTTTCTTACACTCGCCTGTTTTATCCACGGCAGACGTTCAATCTGGCTCTGGATAATATTGACGTCCTGAGTCATAAAGGTGCCAGGCGATCCCAGCGCCAGAATTGACTGGCGAATATCATCGTTTCGCGTGTAGTGACGTTCACCGGTGACCACCAGCTTAGAAAGCGGTAACCGTTGTGCGTCTTCCATCCAGCCCAGGACCATCCAGCCGCTGATAAACACGGTGCACAGCACCCCGAGCAGGAAAATAATCCCTGCAAGACGCGTTCCATTACTCCGGCGTGAAGAAGTGTATTCTTCTTCGTCATCGCGGTTGCGTGTGTTCAATGCAGCCTGAGACATATCAGCCCGCCTGGTCCAGAATACGTACGACTAACTGCGAGAAACTCATTCCCGCCTGACGCGCAGCCATCGGCACAAGGCTGTGGCTGGTCATGCCTGGCGAAGTATTGGCTTCCAGCAGGTAAAATTGGCCATCACTGTCGAGCATGACATCAATGCGTCCCCAGCCGCGGCATCCTAGAACATTCCAGGCTTTAAGCACCAGGGACTGTAAATCTGCTTCACGTTCTGCTTCAAGACCACTTGGGCAGAAATATTGCGTCTCATCAGAGAGATACTTCGCCTCATAATCATAGAAGACTCCAGCGGGTTGGATACGAATTGACGGTAAAATTTCTTCGCCAAGCATCGCAACGGTAAATTCCGGTCCGCTGAGCCATTTCTCAATCAGAACTTCTTCATCATGTTGAAATGCCAGTTCTAAAGCGGCTGATAAATCTTCAGCTTTATCAACTTTGGACATCCCAACACTTGAACCTTCCCGACTCGGCTTAACAATAACCGGTAAGCCCAGTTCAGCAATGCGTGTATTAACGCTATCCGACAGGCCCAATTTAAATTCGCGACGCGTCAGTGCAACCCATGGCGCGACAGGCAAGCCTGCCCCCTGCCACAGCAATTTGCTGCGCAGTTTATCCATAGAGATCGCGGAAGCCATCACGCCGCTGCCGGTGTACGGCATGCCGATTAAATCCAGCAACCCTTGCAGGGTACCGTCTTCGCCACCACGACCGTGCAGCGCGATAAAGACCTTATCGAAACCCATCGCTTTCAGTTGCGTCACATCCGTCTCTTTCGGATCGACCGGATGGGCATTGACGCCCCCTTCACGCAGACCCGCCAGCACCGCCGCACCGGAATTCAGGGAAACCTCGCGCTCTGCGGAGGTACCACCAGACAGGACAGCAATCTTATCAGCCATGATGCTCATCCTCCTGGGTTTGCGGCTTCAGTTTGATTTCGGCTAAGGTACGGGCGATTTTGCCGATATTTCCGGCACCCTGAATCAGAATTAAATCGTTACCTGTCAGTACCGGTGCCAGAATTTCTGCCACCTGCGCCGGGTCAGAAACCAGAATAGGGTCCACTTTCCCGCGGCCACGAATGGTGCGACATAATGAACGGCTGTCAGCACCTGGAATCGCGGTTTCGCCTGCAGAATAAACATCCAGCATTAACAGGGTATCGACCTGTGAAAGCACGCTGGCGAAGTCGTCATACAGATCGCGGGTACGCGTGAAGCGGTGCGGCTGGAAGATCATGACCAGATTCTTGTCAGGCCAGCCAGCGCGCGCGGCTTTGATAGTCGCGTCCACTTCGGTCGGATGGTGGCCGTAGTCGTCCACCAGCATCGCGGTACCGGCTTTACCATTCACGGCGTCCAGCGGGAATTCACCGAGGAAGTCGAAACGACGGCCAGTCCCCTGGAAGCTCTCCAGCGCCCTCAGAATCGCCTCATCATCAATACCTTCTTCCGTTGCAACAGCAACGGCCGCTGCCGCATTCAGGGCGTTATGACGGCCTGGCGCATTCAGCGTCACGTGCAGCAGTTCTTTGTCCTGACGCGCGAGGGTGAAATGCCCCTGCGCACCAATCTGTTTGTATTCTTCCACACGGACATCAGCATCTTCGCTGAAACCATAAGTGGTGATTTGACGCCCGACACGCGGCAGCAGCTCGCGGATCACGGGATCGTCCACGCACATCACCGCGCGTCCATAGAACGGCAGGTTATGCAGGAAGTTGATGAAAGTCTGTTTTAAGTTCTCGAAGTCACCCTGGTAGGTATCCATATGGTCAGCTTCGATGTTAGTGACAATCGCCACCATCGGCTGCAGGTGCAGGAACGACGCGTCGCTCTCATCTGCTTCCGCAATCAAATAACGACTGTGTCCCAGACGCGCATGTACGCCTGCGGCTTTGACCAGACCACCATTGACGAACGTCGGGTCGAGACCCGCTTCCGCATAAATACTGGAGACCATCGCCGTGGTCGTGGTTTTACCGTGGGTACCGGCAATGGCGATACCGTGGCGGAAACGCATCAATTCCGCCAGCATTTCTGCACGGCGGATCACCGGAATTCGCGCTTCATGGGCGGCAACAATTTCCGGGTTGTCAGAGGAGATGGCGCTCGATACCACCACCACGCTCGCATCGCGCACGTTTTCCGGGCGATGGTTGAAATAGATAGTCGCCCCAAGCGACGCCAGTTGCTGCGTAACAGGGTTTGGCGCGAGGTCAGACCCGCTGATCTGATAACCTTCGTTAGCTAACACTTCGGCAATACCGCCCATGCCAGCACCACCGATGCCAACAAAGTGAATGTGCCGGACGCGACGCATCTCGGGCACGATTGAACGCAGTTTTGCCAGTTGTTGTGTATTCATTCTCTAAACGCCATCGACTACTTAAAAATTCGTGCAGCGCAACACGCGCTGCGAGGGTTAAGCCTGGGCAGCCAGGCTCACTTCTTTTGCCACCCGTTCCGTCGCATCAGGGATGGCGGTCGCGCGCGCGCGTTCTGCCATCTCCAGTAATACGTCTCTGTTCCAGCCCGCCAGGGTGGTGGCGACCGCATCGGCGGTAAATTGTGGCTGCTCAAATATTTTTGCGGCACCCGCTTTCTCAAGCGGCAGCGCATTCCAGTACTGCTGTCTGTCTTTGTGCTGGAATGGCACAAACAGCGCGGGTAAACCGGCGGCGGCGATCTCGCTCACCGTCAGCGCGCCTGAGCGACAAACGACGACGTCGGCCCAGGCGTATGCTGCTGCCATGTCATCAATAAACTCTGTAACGTTATGCTGCGACTGCCCCGCCTCGGCGTAAGCCTGCTCAACGGTCTGCTGAGCACCTTTGCCGCTCTGGTGCCAGATGGTAAGGGCATCCCCCAGCTTTGCAGCAACCTGCGGCATCGTCTGGTTTAAGATGCGCGCGCCCTGAGAACCGCCGACGACCAGCACACGAACCGGCCCTTCACGGCCCGTCAGGCGAGCATCCGGCAGCGGCAGTGCCAGCACATCCACACGAACCGGGTTACCCACGACGTCCGCTTTCGGGAACGCGCCGGGAAACGCCTGCATGACTTTGGTGGCAATTTTCGCCAGCCATTTGTTAGTCAGGCCGGCAATTCCGTTCTGCTCATGCAATACGACAGGGATACCTAATGACCATGCAGCCAGCCCGCCAGGACCAGACACATAACCGCCCATGCCCAGTACCACATCCGGCTTAAAGCGCTTCATGATGGTGCGCGCCTGACGCCAGGCGTTAAAAATTCGCACCGGCGCAAGGAGTAGCGCCTTGATACCTTTGCCACGCAGGCCAGAAATACGAATAAAGTCGATCTCGATCCCGTGCTTCGGCACCAGATCGGCTTCCATGCGATCTGCGGTTCCAAGCCAGCGAACCTGCCAGCCCTGATCCATTAAATGGTGCGCAACCGCCAGCCCCGGGAACACATGCCCCCCGGTACCGCCTGCCATCACCATTAACCGCTTCGGTTGATTCATCGTGAACCTCGTGTAAACGCCTGGGCTTTCTCCAGACGCGTCTCATAATCTATGCGTAACAAAAACATGATGGCTGTCGACATGATCAACAGACTCGAACCACCATAACTGATCAACGGCAACGTCAGGCCTTTGGTCGGCAGCATACCTGCTGCGGCCCCGACGTTAACCAATGCCTGGAAACTAAACCAGATACCAATTGAGCAGGCTAAGAAACCTGAGAAACGGTGATCGATTTCCAGCGCTTTTCGGCCAATAGACATGGCGCGGAAAGCGACGAAGAATACCATTAATAGCGCTAATACCACACCGATATAACCCAGTTCTTCCGCAATAATGGAGAAGATGAAGTCAGTATGCGCTTCCGGTAAATACTCCAGCTTTTGAACGGAATTGCCCAGGCCTTGCCCCCAGACCTCACCACGTCCAAAGGCCATCAACGACTGAGTCAGCTGATAACCGCTGCCGAACGGGTCTTCCCACGGATTCCAGAAGGATGTCACACGGCGGATACGATAAGGCTCGGCGAGGATCAGCAGCACAACCGCCGAAATCCCCATCCCGATGATAGCGATGAACTGCCACAGCTTCGCGCCCGCCAGGAACAGCATCGCCAGGGTGGTAACGAACAGCACGACAACGGTACCGAGGTCAGGCTGCGCCAGCAGTAATACCGCCAGCACCAGAATCACGCCCATCGGTTTTAAGAAGCCGCGCAGGTTGTTACGCACTTCATCTACCTTACGCACCAGGTAGTTAGCCAGGTAGCAGAACAGGGAGAGCTTGGTAAATTCCGCAGGCTGAATACGCAGCGGGCCAAAGGCAATCCAGCGCGATGCCCCGTTTACGGAGCTCCCCACCACCAGAACGATCAGCAGCATGATGATTGAAGCAATCAGCATTGCCGTACTGTGCCGCTGCCAGAACTCCATCGGCAGACGTAAAGTCACCAACGCCAGGCAGAATGCCAGGATGATGTACAGACCATCACGCTTGGCAAACAGGAAAGGATCGTTCGCCAGACGCTGTCCAACAGGCATTGAGGCCGATGTCACCATAATAAAACCGACCGCTGCCAGCCCCAGCGTGAGCCAGAACAGCGTGCGATCGTACATGATCAGGCTGTCGTTATCTTTTTGACGAGAGCCCATCACCCAGCCTTTCAGTGCCGCAAACAACCACACCAGGATCCCAAATCCTGGCAGGCGCGGCATTCTCAGGCGAGGGAGAGATAAACGCATCAGCCTAACTCCTTCGCCAGGCGGGTAAAGACATCACCACGCTGTTCGAAATTCTTGAATTGGTCAAGACTGGCGCACGCCGGAGAGAGCAGTACCATATCGCCAGGCTTCACACGTGGGGCAATCAGACGCATAGCCTGTTCCATGGTTTCGGTTTGCTCGGCGACCTCAGGGCGCAGTTCAGCCAGTTCACTGCCGTCACGACCAAAGCAGTAGAGACGAATGTTATCGCCAGTAAGATACTGCTTCAGGGAGGAGAAATCGGCTGACTTACCGTCGCCGCCCAACAGCAGATGCAGCGTGCCGTCAACGTGCAGGCCGTTCAGCGCAGCCTCAGTGCTGCCCACATTGGTAGCTTTGGAGTCGTTAATCCAGCGAACGCCGTTATGCTCCAGCGCCAGCTGGAAACGATGCGCCAGACCGGAAAACGTGGTCAACGCTTTCAGGCTGGAAGAGCGCGGTAAACCCACTGCATCCGCCAGCGCCAGTGCTGCCAGGGCATTGGTATAGTTATGCTGACCGGAGAGTTTCATCTCTTTGACGTTCAGCACTTTCTCACCTTTTACCCGCAGCCAGGTTTCCCCTTGCTGACGGTTCAGGTGGTAATCACCCATGGTAATACCGAAGCTAATGCAGCGTTCATCCGCCCCACGCACTGGCATGGTCAGCGCGTCATCCGCATTGACCACACAAACTTTGGCATTTTCATACACGCGCAGCTTGGCAGCACGGTACTGCTGCAGACCAAATGGATATCTGTCCATATGATCTTCGGTCACGTTAAGGATCGTCGCAGCGGCAGCGTGCAGGCTGGAGATCGTTTCCAGCTGGAAGCTGGAAAGCTCGAGGACATATAGTTCGCAGCCTTTGTCCAGCAGCATCAGCGCTGGCAGGCCGATATTACCGCCTACCCCTACGTTCATGCCTGCAGCTTTCGCCATCTCACCCACCAGCGTGGTTACGGTGCTTTTGCCGTTAGAACCGGTAATAGCAATAACCGGTGCCTGTGCTTCGCGGCAGAACAGTTCGATATCGCCGACAATCTCAACGCCAGCATCAGCAGCAGCGCTCAGTGACGGATGCGCCAGGGCCATACCCGGGCTGGCGACAATCAGATCGGCTGCCAGCAACCAGTCATCATTCAGACCACCAAGGTGGCGTTCAACCTGTTCCGGCAGCTTGTCCAGACCCGGCGGGGAGACACGCGTATCCATCACCCGTGGCGTCACGCCGCGCGCGAGGAAAAAGTCCACGCAGGAAAGGCCAGTAAGGCCCAACCCGATGATAACGACTTTTTTGCCCTGGTAATCTGCCATGATTAACGTACCTTCAGCGTTGCCAGGCCAATCAGCACCAGCATCAGCGAAATAATCCAGAAGCGCACAATGACACGCGGTTCTGGCCAGCCTTTCAGTTCATAGTGGTGGTGGATCGGTGCCATACGGAAGATGCGCTGACCGCGCAGCTTGAAGGAACCGACCTGCAAAATCACCGACAGGGTTTCAACCACAAACACCCCCCCCATGATCACCAGCAGGAACTCCTGACGCAGCAGAACGGCAATGATGCCGAGCGCACCGCCCAAAGCCAGGGAACCGACATCCCCCATAAAGACCTGCGCCGGGTAGGTGTTGAACCACAGGAAGCCCAGTCCCGCACCGACGATCGCCGTACAGACGATCACCAGCTCACCCGCGTGTCGCAGATAAGGAATGTGCAAATAGTTGGCAAAGTTCATGTTACCGGTTGCCCACGCTACCAGGGCAAAACCCGCGGCCACGAAGACGGTTGGCATAATCGCCAGACCATCCAGTCCATCGGTCAGGTTGACGGCGTTACCGGTACCAACAATGACGAAATACGCCAGCAGGATGTAGAACAACCCAAGTTGCGGCATCACGTCTTTAAAGAACGGCACGACCAGCTCGGTGGCCGGTGTGTCTTTTCCAGCCAGGTACAGCGCGAAGGCCACGCCCAGCGCAATCACCGACATCCAGAAGTACTTCCAGCGGGCGATCAGGCCCTTAGTGTCTTTACGCACCACTTTGCGGTAGTCATCAACAAAGCCGATAATGCCGTAGCCAATCAGGACGGTCAGCACACACCAGACGTACGGGTTTGACGGGTACGCCCACAGCAATACTGATACCACAATGGCAGTCAGGATCATGATCCCACCCATGGTAGGGGTACCACGTTTGCTGAAGTGCGACTCCGGACCATCGTTACGCACGACCTGGCCAAAAGAGAGTTTTTGCAGACGGGCAATCATGCGCGGGCCCATCCACAATGAGATGAACAGCGCAGTCAGCAGGCTGACAATGGCGCGAAACGTCAGATAGGAAAAGACGTTAAAGCCTGAGTAATATTTGACCAAATGCTCGGCCAGCCAAACTAACATGTCCCGTTCTCCTGTAATGCGTGCACAACCTCTTCCATGGCGGCACTACGTGAACCTTTCACAAGTACTGTCACAATTTGTTTTTCTGCAATCAACGCGTTGAGGCGTTTAATCAACGCAGCTTTATCGGCAAAATGCTCACCAACGCCGCTGGCCTGGCTAATCGCCTGGCTCAGTTTTCCTGCGCTCAATACGCAGTCCAGTCCCGCCGCTTTCGCCGCGTCACCGACCTGGGTGTGGCAGGCTTCGCTTTCGTCGCCCAGCTCAGCCATATCACCCACTACCATGATGCGGTAACCCGGCATCTCAGACAGCACCTGCACCGCCGCCGTCATCGAACCGACGTTCGCGTTGTAGGAGTCATCCAGCAACAGTTTGTTGTCAGCAAACTGGATAGGGAACAAGCGTCCCGGTACGGCTTTTAAATGTGCCAGCCCGGTTTTAATCGCTTCATGCGAAGCACCTACCGCTGTCGACAATGCCGCCGCCGCAAGTGCATTGGCGATATTATGGCGACCCGGCAGTGGCAGCAGAACATCGATGCCCCCGGTTGGGGTAGTGAGCGTGAATTCCGTGCCATGCGACGTCACATGAATATTGGTTGCGGTAAAATCACTGTTGGCCGCATTCGGCGAGAAGCGCCAGGTTTTACGCGAGCCAATAATGCTCTGCCAGTTCAGCCAGTCATTGTTGTCGGCATTCATAATGGCAATGCCGTCAACAGGCAGTCCGGTATAAATCTCACCTTTCGCTTTCGCCACACCTTCCAGCGAGCCAAAGCCTTCCAGATGCGCAGCCGCCAGGTTATTCACCAGCGCCGCTTCCGGGCGAGTCAAACTCACGGTCCAGGCAATTTCACCCTGGTGGTTTGCCCCCAGCTCGATAACAGCAAATTCGTGCTCTTTGGTCAGGCGAAGTAATGTCATCGGCACGCCGACGTCATTATTGAGGTTGCCTGCGGTATAAAGCGTATTTCCGCACTGACTTAGAATGGCTGCGGTCATTTCTTTCACGGACGTTTTGCCAGAGGACCCGGTCAGGGCCACGACGCGAGTGGGGACTTGCTGACGAACCCATGCCGCCAGCTCGCCAAAAGCGAGACGCGTATCCTTCACCACAATCTGCGGCAGATCGACAGCCAGTTTACGGCTAACCAGCAGCGCACCAGCGCCATTTTCTTTGGCCTGCTGTGCAAAATCATGCGCGTCAAAACGCTCACCTTTTAGCGCCACAAACAGACAACCTGCAGTGACTTTGCGGGTGTCGGTCGTCACGGCGTCAATGGTCAGATCCTGACCCAGCAATTCGCCGTACAGTACCGCAGCAGCCTGACTTAACGTGATGCTAATCATGCCACCACTCCCAGCAGACGTGCTGCCGTTACGCGGTCCGAGTAGTCCAGACGACGATTGCCGACAATCTGATAATCTTCATGGCCTTTACCGGCCAGCAGCACCACGTCATTTTCCTGCGCCTGCATGATGGTGTTCGTTACCGCTTCTGCACGGCCTTCAACAACACGCGCACGACCTGCGTCCAGCATACCTGCCAGAATATCGTTGATAATGGCGCGCGGCTCTTCGGTACGCGGGTTGTCATCAGTTACGACAGGAATATCCGCGAATTGCTCAGCAATGGCACCCATCAACGGACGTTTGCCTTTGTCGCGATCGCCGCCGCAGCCAAACACGCACCAGAGTTTACCGGCACAGTGCAGGCGCGCCGCTTCCAGCGCTTTTTCCAGCGCATCCGGCGTGTGGGCATAATCAACGACCACGGTCGGTTTACCTGGCGCGCTAAACACTTCCATGCGGCCACAAACCGGCTGCAGACGTTCGGCAGTTTTCAGCAGTTCAGCCATCGGATAGCCCAGCGCCAGTAATGTTGCCAGGGCCAGCAGCAGGTTGCTGACGTTAAACGCCCCCATCAGGCGGCTTTCAATTTCCCCTTCACCCCAGGAAGAGGTAAAGCGGATGGTGGCACCGCTATCGTGGTAGTTCACCTTAACGGCCTTCAACCAGCGACCATGGCAGTTGGGGTTAATATGATCTTCCATTGACACCGCAACCGCATCCGGCAGCTTCGCCAGCCAGCGACGACCTACTTCGTCGTCGGCGTTGATGATGGCTTGACCACAATGATGCGTGGAGTAGAGCAGCCATTTTGCGGCTTCGTAATGCTCCATATCACCATGATAATCGAGGTGATCGCGGCTCAGGTTAGTGAACACAGAGGCTGCAAATTTCAACGCCGCCACACGGTGCTGTACCAGTCCATGCGAAGAAACTTCCATTGCAGCAAAGGTTGCCCCCTGCTCTGCCAGACCAGCAAGGACATGCTGTACATCAACCGCTGATCCGGTGGTATTTTCCGTCGGGCTCACTTTGCCCATCAGGCCATTGCCTACGGTCCCCATCACCGCACCGGTTTCACCCAACAGTTGCGCCCATTGCGCCATGAGTTGTGTGGTGGTGGTTTTTCCGTTTGTTCCCGTCACGCCAACCAGACGTAATTGGTCGGAAGGTTCGTGGTAGAAACGCCCCGCCAGCGCGGAAAGACGCTCATTTAACTGGCTGAGATAGATAACCGGCACCCCGTGCATCTCACGGATCTCACCGTCGGTTGCCTCATCTTTGGCCTCAGCAATAATGGCAGCAACACCTTGCGCAATCGCCTGCGGGATATAACGACGCCCGTCCGCCTGATGACCGACCACCGCCACAAAAAGATCGCCAGATGCAGCCACGCGGCTGTCCAGTACCATTTCTCGCAGTGCTCGCTCCGGTGCATTTGGCACCCACGGAGCGAGAAGGTCGCGCAAATTACGATCTGCCACCTGTACCCTCGCCTTGATTAATTACAAATTCACTTTTTTCGCCCGTCGCCAGCGCATCCGGTTCGATATTCATGGTGCGCAATACGCCGCCCATAATAGCCCCGAACACAGGCGCGGAGACGGCGCCGCCGTAGTATTTACCCGCCTGTGGATCGTTAATGACGACCACCAGCGCAAAACGCGGATTGCTTGCAGGCGCAACGCCTGCGGTGTAGGCAATGTATTTGTTGATATAGCGGCCGTCTGGCCCCACTTTTTTCGCCGTACCGGTTTTTATGGCGATACGATAGCCTTTGATCGCCGCTTTTACGCCACCGCCACCAGGCAGTGCCACGCTTTCCATCATATGCACAACGGTACGAACGATAGATTCCGGGAAGATTCTCTCTCCAGGAACCGGTGGATCAACTTTGGTAATCGACAGCGGACGATAAACGCCGTAGCTGCCAATCGTTGCGTAGACTCGCGCTAACTGTAACGGGGTTACCATTAGCCCGTAGCCGAAAGAGAAGGTGGCCCTCTCTATGTCAGACCACCGTTGTTTTTGAGGATATAAGCCACTGCGTTCTCCGACCAACCCCAAATTGGTCGCCTTTCCCAGTCCAAAACGTGAGTAAGTCTCTACTAACGCTGAGGACGGCATCGCTAACGCCAGCTTTGAAACACCGACGTTACTCGACTTCTGTAACACCCCGGTCAGGGTTAATTCGCTGTAGCGTGCCACGTCTTTAATCTCGTGGCCGTTAATACGGTAAGGGATCGTGTTCAGAACCGTGTTTTCATTGACGATGCCGCGCTGCAGCGCCGTCATCACCACCATCGGTTTCACCGTCGAGCCCGGCTCGAACACGTCGGTGATCGCCCGGTTACGCATCGCGTCTTTAGCGGTGCCGGTAAAGTTGTTCGGGTTGTAGGATGGACTGTTGGCCATCGCCAGCACTTCGCCCGTGCTGACATCCACCAGCACGGCGCTACCTGACTCCGCTTTGTTGAAAGCCACAGCATTGTTCAGCTCGCGGTAGACCAGCGCCTGCAAGCGCTCATCAATACTCAGCGCCAGGTTGTGTGCCGCCTGGCTGTCCGTGGACGAGATATCTTCGATCACGCGACCATAGCGGTCTTTACGCACAATTCGCTCGCCCGGCTGGCCGGTGAGCCACTTATCGAAACTTTTTTCAACGCCCTCAATCCCCTGGCTATCGACGTTAGTGAAGCCAATGAGGTGAGCAGTTACTTCGCCGGAAGGGTAATAACGGCGGGATTCCTCACGAAGATGAATGCCCGGCAGTTTCAGTTTGCGAATGTAGTCAGCCATGTCAGGGTTCACCTGACGCGCCAGATAGATAAAACGCCCTTTCGGGTTAGCGTTGACGCGGGAGGCAAGCTGGTCCAGCGGCATTTTCAGAGCATCGGAGAGCGCTTTCCAGCGGTTATCGAGGGTGATCCCCCCGGCATCGTGCAGCTCTTTCGGGTCAGCCCAGATCGCTTTGACCGGCACACTCACCGCCAACGGACGGCCTGAGCGGTCAGTGATCATCCCGCGGGACGTCGAGACCTCCTGGACACGCAGAGAGCGCATATCGCCCTGACGTACCAGCATGTCAGGCGCGACGATTTGTAACCATGCCACGCGTCCCAGCAGGAAACCCAGTGCCAGTAAAATGCAGCCGCAAAGCAACGCAAAACGCCAACTGACAAAGTTGGCCTGTTCTTCCTGACGTTTTGGTTTTAGCGTTTTTGCCGCTGCTTTCATGCGTCGCGTTTTCCCTTATTTTTGTACTACGATATTTTCCTGGGAAGGATCAACATGCTGCAGTTGCAGCTTTTCCGTTGCGATCCGTTCAACCCGGCTGTGATCGCCGAGCGCGTTTTCTTCAAGGATCAGATTTCGCCATTCAATATCCAGCGCATCGCGTTCCAGTACCATCTGCTCGCGCTGCGCAGTTAATAAACGAGTGTGGTGGGCTGTGGTGACCACCGTTACTGCCGTCACAATGATGCAAATGAACAAGCAGAGTGGCAGCTTCCCAAACCGCAAAAGATCGTCGCCGATCACGCCAGGCAAGGCATGGCGCTCGTTGCTTCCTAACGAATCCTTAACTTTGCTTAGGGTCTCTGTCACTCTGCTGATCATGCGTTCGTCCTCTCTGCAACACGCAGCACTGAACTACGGGCACGTGGATTCTCTGCCACCTCTTCTTCGCCCGGCATCAACTTGCCTAATGCTCGCAACTGACGGCCACCCAGCTTCCTGAGTTGTTCTTCCGTCATCGGCAGCCCCGCTGGGACTTGTGGACCGCGGCTTTGTTCACGCATAAAGCGTTTCACAATACGGTCTTCCAGCGAATGGAAGCTGATGATGGATAACCGCCCACCCGGGGCCAGCACGTCGAGCGAGCTTTTTAGCGCCAGCTCTATTTCCTCCAGTTCACTGTTTACCCAGATGCGAACCGCCTGGAAGGTACGGGTCGCGGGATGTTTGTGTTTATCCTTCACCGGTGTCGCCGCCGCGATCACCTCGGCCAGCTCTTTAGTGCGGGTCATTGGCTCAATGCGGTTGCGTTCAACAATGGCGCGCGCAATACGTTTGCCAAAACGCTCCTCGCCGAAGGTTTTGATTACCCATGCAATATCGGCTTCGTCAGCAGTCTGTAACCACTCAGCGGCAGATTGGCCACGAGTCGGGTCCATACGCATGTCCAGCGGACCATCACGCATAAAGGAAAAGCCACGTTCAGCGTCATCAAGCTGTGGTGAAGAGACGCCAAGATCGAGAAGAATCCCGTCGATCTTGCCCGTCAGGCCGCGCTCAGCAACATATTCCGCGAGCGCAGAGAAAGGTCCATGCACGATGGAAAAGCGTGGGTCATCGATGGTTTGCGCCACGGCAATCGCCTGCGGATCGCGATCGATTGCCAGCAGACGTCCTTCCGCTCCAAGTTGGGAGAGGATCAAACGCGAATGGCCACCGCGACCAAAAGTGCCATCAATGTAGATGCCATCCGGACGAATATTCAGGCCGTTAACGGCCTCGTCCAGTAACACCGTTGTATGTTTATAATTTTCCATCATATTTATAGAGACAAGTCCTGCAGCCGTTCCGATAATGTTGCAGAATCAGACTGCTCAGCGTCGATATCTTCCTTGACCTGTTGATACCAGGTCGTTTCGTCCCACAGTTCAAACTTGTTGAACTGCCCGACCAGCATCACTTCTTTGGTCAGACCGGCATGTTGCCGCAACACAGGTGCAATCAGTAATCGCCCTGCGTTATCCATCTGACACTCACTCGCATGTCCCAATAACAACCGCTGCACGCGGCGTTCCTGCGGGTTCATGCTCGACAGTCGCGACAGCTTTTGCTCAATAATTTCCCATTCAGGCAAGGGGTAAAGCAGCAGGCAGGGGGAGTTAATGTCAATGGTGCAAACCATTTGACCCGCAGCGTTCTCAATCAGCTGGTCGCGGTATCGGGTTGGTACCGATAAACGCCCTTTGCTGTCGAGATTGACTAACGTAGCTCCACGGAACATGCCAGTCTCACCCCTCCTCACCACTTTAACCCACAAATTCCCACCTAAAGGAGTTTACGGAGCGAGGGAAAAGCTTGTCAAGCCAGGACTCTCCCTGTAAGGACTCAAATGCCCTCTATTTACAGAGTTAAACAGTCCTGGTTAATAACTGCACAACTGGCGAGGCAAAATTAACGTTATGAATATTTGTAAGAAAAAAACCGAATATGCACACGAGCGTTAAGACTCACTCAATATCATCGCAGATAAATATAAAGTGTCAGTTTGCGACGCGGGCAGCATTTTATGACAGATTCTCAGGGGATAACAGCGCCAGATTCATCACCGCGCTCGATAAGCACGGCGGCTGGCATGCAAGCGGACACAGGAGAAGGAAAAACGTCTGAATATTCATCGACCGAATAGGCTTTGTAACAAAACAATACAAAAATAGGTGCTTAAACCCGCTTAAAAGTTCTTTGACGCTCATTTTAAAAGTCAAAATGAATTAAGAGAAATAGCCGATTATGATTCCTAAGGAATTATCCTAATTTCTGTCAGGGAATTATCTCTGCGAATTATTACAACAAAATGGGGCAGATTTCGCCGCCCCAGTCATTTCATTTGTTGCGGCTTAAAATTCCGCGATGGTAGAGATTACGTTTGATACGAGTCAGGCCCGGCTTCGGTTTCCGCGGCTCATCCAGGCTCGCCAGCACAATCTCCAGTACACGTTCAGCCACATCACGATGACGTTGCGCCACCGCCAGCACCGGGCACTGGAGGAAATCGAGCAGTTCGTTATCACCGAAAGTGGCAATGGCCAGGTCTGATGGCAGCTTACCTTCCCGACGTAAGGTCACATCCATTACACCTTGCAGAAGAGCAAACGAGGTGGTGAACAATGCCTGAGGCATCGGGTGCGTCTCCAGCCATTTCTCGAACAGCTGCGCGGCTGCTTCACGTTCATAGCTGTTAGCATAGAGATAGTGAACCTCACGCGGATCGTCTTTCCAGGCGGTCCTGAATCCCTGTTCACGGAGGAAGCTCACAGACAGCTCCGGCAGCGCGCCAAGATAAAGCACGGTTTCAGCCGGAAAGGTTCTTAGCTCTGCAGCCAGCATTTCCGCATCATCCTGATCGGCTCCCACAACACTGGTGAAGTGTTCGCGATCCAGGGCGCGATCCAGCGCAACAATCGGGAACGAATCGTTAGCCCAGCGCTGATAAAACGGATGCTCTGGCGGCAAAGAGGTCGAAACGATGATGGCATCCACCTGACGCTGGAGCAGGTGCTCAATGCAGCGCATCTCGTTGTCGGGCTGGTCTTCCGAGCAGGCAATCAGCAATTGATAGCCACGCTGGCGAGCCTGACGTTCAAGATAGTTAGCGATACGGGTGTAGCTGGTGTTTTCCAGATCCGGGATCACCAGACCAATAGAGCGGGTGCGCCCGGCACGCAAACCGGCTGCGACAGCATTCGGATGGTAGTTATGTTCACGAACCACCGCCATAACTTTTTCAACGGTCTTATCGCTGACACGGTACTGCTTTGCTTTACCGTTAATCACATAGCTGGCCGTTGTTCGTGACACGCCGGCTAGCCGGGCGATTTCATCCAGTTTCACAATTGCCCCTTAAAAAAAGAAAAGAGTCCATGGCCCTGTCAAGGTTATGGTTAAATCTTTTAACATCTAAACGCAGAAAAGCCTTCGCGGCAACCGCTTTTATCTGCGTTGTCGGCTGATTACGCAAAAAAAAGCCCGGCTTTGGTGACCGGGCAGAAAGAGGCGAACCTTTTTGACAACTAACGCATGATTTTCTCGCCGCGTGACAGGCCAACAACGCCCGATCTCGCGACCTCAACAATTTTTGCTACATCCCGCACGGACGCCAGGAAAGCATCCAGCTTGTCACTTGTACCGACCAGTTGAACCGTATAGAGGGAAGGCGTGACGTCTATAATCTGCCCACGGAAGATATCCGCACTGCGTTTGACCTCCTCACGTCCGTAGCCGGTGGCCTGGATTTTCACCAGCATGACCTCACGCTCAACATAGGCCCCCTGCCCCAGCTCGCTCACTCGCAGTACATCAACCAGCTTATGCAGTTGCTTCTCAATTTGCTCAAGCACTTTGGCATCGCCGACGGTTTGAATGGTCATCCGCGACAGCGTCGGATCGTCCGTCGGTGCAACGGTCAGGCTTTCAATGTTATAGCCGCGCTGCGCAAATAGCCCAATGACGCGCGACAGTGCGCCAGACTCGTTTTCCAGTAACACAGATAATATCCGGCGCATATCAGGTTCTCTCCGTTTTGCTTAACCACATTTCATCCATACCACCACCGCGAATATGCATTGGATAAACGTGCTCGGTCCCATCAACAATCACATCCATAAAGACGAGGCGGTTGTTTTTAACGTGTTCAAGCGCTTCAGCGAGCTTCGTTTCCAGCTCAGCTGGATCTGTCACCCGCATGCCAACGTGACCGTAAGCTTCAGCAAGACGAACAAAATCCGGCAGTGACTTCATGTACGACTGAGAGTGGCGACCAGAGTAGATCATATCCTGCCACTGCTTCACCATACCCAGGTAGCCGTTATTCAGGTTCAGCACGAGAACCGGCAGTTCATACTGCAGCGCGGTAGACAACTCCTGAATGTTCATCTGGATACTGCCGTCCCCGGTTACGCAGACGACGGTTTCATTCGGCAGTGCCAGCTTCACGCCCAGCGCCGCAGGTAGACCAAAGCCCATCGTTCCTAAGCCGCCCGAGTTGATCCAGTGTCGCGGTTTATCAAACGGGTAATACAGGGCGGCAAACATCTGGTGCTGCCCCACGTCTGAGGTCACGTAAGCCTCACCTTTCGTCAGTCGCCACACCGCTTCGATAACCGCCTGCGGCTTAATGTTTTCGCTTTGCGTGTCATATTTCAGACACTGGCGCGCACGCCACCGATCAATCTGCTGCCACCAGTCACGGATCTCATCCAGCGGCTGGGTAGCGTTCTCCTGGGCCAGCAGATCCAGCATTTGCTCCAGAACCTGACGAGCATCACCGACGATCGGCACATCCGCCGACACCGTTTTTGAAATTGACGTCGGATCGATATCAATATGCAGCACGGTAGCGTTCGGACAATACTTCGCCAGATTGTTGGTAGTACGATCGTCAAAGCGCACCCCGACCGCAAAGATCACGTCAGAATGATGCATAGTCATGTTGGCTTCATAGGTACCGTGCATACCCAGCATTCCCAGCGCCTGAGGGTGGGTGGCCGGGAATGCCCCGAGCCCCATCAGCGACGACGCAACAGGAAGGTTAAGCTTTTCAATCAGTTCACGAAGCTGTACTTCGCAGGCAGAATTGATCGCCCCTCCGCCGACATAAACCACCGGTTTTTTGGCCGCCAGAAGCGTTTGCAACGCTCGCTTGATCTGACCTTTATGCCCCTGCGTTGTTGGGTTATAAGAGCGCATGCTGACCGATTCTGGCCAGACATAAGGCAGCTTGTTTGCAGGGTTCAGAATATCTTTAGGCAGATCGACCACCACCGGTCCCGGACGCCCGCTTGCCGCTAGCCAGAAGGCCTTTTTCAGGATGCCAGGAATGTCTTCGGTTTGCTTTACCAGGAAGCTGTGCTTCACAACGGGACGCGAAATCCCCACCATGTCGCACTCCTGAAACGCATCGTAGCCGATCAGTGAGGTCGCCACCTGCCCGGAGAGGATCACCAGCGGGATAGAGTCCATATACGCCGTTGCAATACCGGTGATGGCGTTAGTTGCACCAGGACCTGACGTGACTAAGACCACGCCCACTTCACCCGTCGCACGTGCCAGGCCGTCAGCCATGTGTACTGCCGCCTGCTCGTGGCGTACCAGAACATGGTCAATGCCACCTACCGTATGCAGCGCATCATAAATATCAAGGACTGCGCCGCCAGGGTAGCCGAACACTTGCTTCACGCCCTGATCGATAAGCGATCGCACGACCATTTCCGCGCCAGACAACATCTCCATGCTTTGCCTCCAGGCATTTTGTTATAGACGGACTGCCGAATTCATTTCCGCACCGTCTTACTATTGGGATGAACCAATCTTATATTTTGCAGAGTGATCCTTACCTTAACCGCTCGTTATGAGGCAGGCAATTAGCAAACCGGCAGAGAGAAGAGGTACTTAAAGCAGAAAAAACAGACATTGGGAGGCGATGTGGTCAATTCATCTGGCATTAGAGGATGCGATGATAAATCATCGCTAAAAAGCGCGATGATTTAGTAATTCATCTATTTTTGCGAGCCTGATAGCAGCCAAAAAAAATCACAACAGAATAAAATATCAATAATCAAAATGAAGTCAGGATAAATCACATATATCGATGCAATTTACCCTGATGCGTTTACCGGCGGCAAATGCTAATAAGCAACTCTTCCATCCACTGATGTCCTTTGTCACGCCCCGCAGCTTCATGCCAGGAAAGATAACAGGTACGGCTATTCAGCTTGAGCGGCAGTGGCAATATTTGCAGATTTAACGGGTCGGAAAACTCTTCTGCCAGCCAACGCGGCGCAATAGCGACCAGCTGAGTCTGTGAGACAACGTTTAATACGCTAACCATTGCCATCCCCTGATAAGCCACGCTGGCCTGTTTATCAACGGAGTCATACCACGGCAGACTAAAGGAAGCATATCTGTCGAGTGTTACAACGGCGTGCTGTTCACTATAAACATCACTTTCTCGTAGAGGAGAATTCAGCCGTGGGTGTTTTTTACTGGCAACTAAAACCATTTCATCCTTAAACAGCGGCACGCAGGAGAATTCAGGTCGACGGAATTCTTCATATCCCAGAACAAATTCCGTCTCCTGATAGCGTAACTGATGTTCTGTGTTTTGATTTAAGGATGACTTAAAAACAAGGTTGATATTCGGCGCAATTTCTTCAACCTTATTATAAATAATCGAGGTTAAATAATTATCTAATGGGCTACAGACACAAAGATGGAATACTCGCTCACTGCTTAAGGGTTCAAAGCCGGACCCCGGCAGCTCATTTTGAACCAGCTGTAATGCCTGCCGGATAGAACCGAATAACTGGAATGCGCGCGCCGTGGGTTGGATCCCGCGCCCATAACGAACAAATAATTCGTCGTTAAACATGACCTTAAGTCTGGCAACGGCATTACTCACGGCAGGTTGTGACATCCCCAGCGCTTGTGCCGCGCGGGTAATATTCTGTTCCTGCATGACAGCATCAAACACCGTCAGAAGATTAAGATCCACCGTGCGTAATTGCGGTTTAATCCCATCAGAAGTTTGAGGTTGTTTAATATTATTTTCTGGCACTTCAGACTCCACTGTCACGCTACACTCCCTTTGCCAAGGTACGATAATAATCCCGGAAAATATGATTTATCATGCAAATACGATTAGCAAAAGAGAATTATTTAAAATTCGGAATATATAAAGATGATGCAAAGACTAAAAAAACAAAAGATCGCAAAAATGATACACTTAACTTTATGCCAGGAATGAAACCATAAACCAAACCAATATACAATCACCATAAAGTTAATGATGACTTAAGTATTATTAAACTGTTAACGCCATTCATCTACAGTTGGTTAACAACCTGTTATCTCCATTGGCATTTCAACGGCATCAAAAACATTCACCAAACCCATAACTTAATGATATTAAAATAATTTAAGCATAATGCATTCACTGCGACGTGTTTTACTCAATTTATACCAATTATATTTATTTGTTTCTGCAATCTGTTTTTCAAGTCCAAAATTAGACAATTAGTCGGGTCATGAAAGTAAAATCCAGCACAATTAGCTAATGCAGGCATCTTGCCTGTTACGCCCTTCAGGTCCGTTTTTATCGTCAGGGGTTGACATGAAAGGCCGTATCCAGTACCACTAAAAGCATATTGAATTTAACGGAGCACGATTCATGATTCGCACCATTCGTTTCACCGGTCTACTACTACTAAACGCATCCACTGTGCGCGGTAGACTGGCGGGCGAAATTCAGCGTTGAATCGTCACCAGTAAGACTAAAAACCCGCGCCACTGCGCGGGTTTTTTTATGCTCGTAGCAAGGCGCCCTAAGACTGACAAGGACCTAACCCATGAGCCAGCAAGTCATTATTTTCGATACCACATTACGTGACGGTGAACAGGCGTTGCAGGCAAGCCTGAGTGTAAAAGAGAAACTGCAGATCGCGTTGGCTCTCGAACGTATGGGCGTCGACGTGATGGAGGTGGGTTTCCCTGTCTCGTCTCCGGGTGATTTCGAATCCGTCCAGACCATTGCGCGTACCATTAAAAACAGCCGCGTATGTGGTCTGGCGCGCTGCGTAGAGAAAGATATCGACGTCGCGGCTGAGTCACTGAAAGTTGCCGAAGCCTTCCGCATTCATACCTTTATTGCTACTTCACCGATGCATATCGCAACCAAATTGCGCAGCACCCTGGATGAAGTGATTGAACGCGCGGTGTACATGGTGAAGCGCGCACGCAACTACACCGATGACGTTGAATTCTCCTGTGAGGATGCAGGCCGTACGCCGATTGAAGACCTGGCGCGTGTGGTTGAAGCCGCAATCAACGCCGGTGCCAAAACCATCAACATCCCGGACACCGTCGGTTACACCATGCCTTTTGAGTTCTCCAACATCATCACTGGCCTGTATGAGCGCGTACCGAATATTGATAAAGCTATTATCTCTGTTCATACCCATGATGATTTGGGTCTGGCCGTTGGCAATGCTATAGCCGCGGTACACGCCGGCGCGCGTCAGGTTGAAGGCGCGATGAACGGTATCGGTGAACGTGCGGGCAACTGTTCGCTGGAAGAAGTGATTATGGCGATTAAAGTGCGCAAAGACATTATGAACGTGCACACCCGCATCAATCACAACGAAATCTGGCGCACCAGCCAGACCGTCAGCCAGATTTGCAACATGCCTATTCCGGCCAACAAAGCGATTGTTGGTACTGGCGCCTTCGCGCACTCCTCCGGTATTCACCAGGATGGCGTCCTGAAGAACCGTGAAAACTACGAAATCATGACTCCGGAATCGATCGGTCTGAACCAGGTGCAGTTGAACCTGACTTCGCGTTCCGGTCGTGCCGCAGTAAAACACCGTATGGAAGAGATGGGTTATCAGGACAGCGATTACAACATGGATCAGTTGTACGACGCATTCCTGAAACTGGCCGACAAAAAAGGTCAGGTGTTCGACTATGACCTGGAAGCGCTGGCCTTTATTAACAAGCAGCAGGAAGAACCAGAGCACTTCCGTCTGGATTACTTCAACGTGCAGTCAGGCTCCAGCGATATCGCAACCGCCTCGGTCAAACTGGCCTGTGGTGATGAAATTAAAGCGGAAGCCGCGAACGGCAATGGTCCTGTCGATGCCATCTATCAGGCGATCAATCGCGTTACCGAATACGACGTTGAGCTGGTGAAATATGACCTGACGGCAAAAGGTCATGGCAAAGATGCGCTGGGCCAGGTCGACATTGTTGTCACTCACAATGGCCGCCGTTTCCATGGTGTAGGTCTGGCAACCGATATTGTTGAATCCTCCGCGAAAGCGATGGTGCATGTTCTGAACAACATCTGGCGCGCCGCTGAAGTCGAAAAAGAGTTGCAACGCAAAGCTCAGAATAAAGAGAACAAAAAGGAAACCGTGTAATGTCGAAGAATTACCATATTGCTGTGTTGCCGGGTGACGGTATTGGCCCGGAAGTGATGGCACAGGCGCTGAAAGTACTGGAAGCCGTTCGTTCGCGTTTTGCGATGAAAATCACCACCAGCCACTACGATGTAGGCGGCATTGCGATTGATAATCACGGGACGCCGTTGCCAAAAGCGACCGTCGAAGGCTGCGAAAATGCCGATGCCGTGCTGTTTGGTTCAGTCGGTGGTCCAAAATGGGAACACCTGCCACCGGCAGAACAGCCAGAACGTGGCGCACTGCTGCCGCTGCGTAAGCATTTCAAGCTGTTCAGCAACCTGCGTCCGGCGAAGCTGTATCAGGGTCTGGAAGAGTTCTGCCCGCTTCGTGCCGATATCGCAGCTAACGGTTTCGACATTCTGTGCGTGCGTGAACTGACCGGCGGCATCTATTTTGGTCAGCCAAAAGGCCGCGAAGGCAGTGGCCAGCATGAAAAAGCGTTTGATACCGAGGTGTATCACCGTTTTGAAATCGAACGTATCGCCCACATCGCTTTTGAGTCTGCGCGCAAACGCCGCCATAAAGTGACCTCCATTGATAAAGCGAACGTGCTGCAGTCATCCATTCTGTGGCGTGAGATCGTCGGCGAAGTCGCTAAGCAGTACCCGGACGTCGCGCTGTCTCATATGTACATCGACAACGCGACCATGCAGCTCATTAAAGATCCGTCCCAGTTTGACGTGCTGCTGTGCTCCAACCTGTTCGGCGATATCCTCTCTGACGAATGCGCAATGATCACCGGCTCCATGGGCATGCTGCCATCCGCAAGCCTGAATGAAGAAGGTTTTGGTCTGTACGAACCGGCGGGCGGTTCCGCACCGGATATTGCAGGCAAAAACATTGCTAACCCGATTGCGCAGATCCTCTCCCTGGCTCTGCTGCTGCGTTACAGCCTGGATGCAGGCGATGCAGCAACCGCAATTGAAAACGCCATTAACCGGGCGTTAGAAGAAGGCGTCCGTACCGGTGATTTAGCACGCGGCACGGCGGCAGTCAGTACCGATGAAATGGGCGACATCATTGCCCGCTATGTCGCTGAAGGGGTGTAATCATGGCAAAGACCTTATATGAAAAGTTGTTTGATGCGCACGTTGTTTACGAAGCACCAAACGAAACCCCGCTGCTGTACATCGACCGTCATCTGGTGCACGAAGTGACCTCTCCTCAGGCATTCGACGGACTGCGCGCGCACAAGCGTCCGGTGCGTCAGCCGGGTAAAACCTTCGCGACCATGGATCACAACGTCTCCACCCAGACCAAAGACATCAACGCGTCAGGTGAGATGGCACGTATCCAGATGCAGGAATTGATTAAGAACTGCAACGAGTTTGGCGTTGAACTGTACGATTTGAACCACCCGTACCAGGGCATCGTCCACGTAATGGGCCCTGAGCAAGGGATTACCCTGCCGGGGATGACCATCGTCTGCGGTGACTCCCATACCGCGACCCACGGCGCGTTCGGCGCACTGGCCTTCGGTATTGGTACCTCTGAAGTTGAACACGTGCTGGCCACGCAGACCCTGAAGCAGGGTCGTGCCAAAACCATGAAGATTGAAGTGAAGGGTAAAGCCGCTCCGGGTATCACGGCAAAAGACATCGTGCTGGCGATTATTGGCAAAACCGGCAGTGCAGGCGGCACCGGTCACGTAGTGGAATTCTGCGGCGAGGCCATCCAGGCGTTGAGTATGGAAGGCCGTATGACCCTGTGCAACATGGCCATTGAGATGGGTGCCAAAGCCGGTCTGGTTGCGCCAGACGAAACCACCTTCAGCTATGTGAAGGGTCGTCTGCATGCCCCGAAAGGAGATAATTTTGACGAAGCCGTCGCGTACTGGAAAACCCTGAAAACTGACGATGGGGCAACCTTTGATACAGTTGTCACGCTGCAGGCAGAGGAGATTGCGCCTCAGGTGACCTGGGGAACCAACCCGGGCCAGGTGATTTCTGTCAACGACGCCATTCCCGATCCGGCCTCTTTCGCAGATCCGGTCGAGCGCGCCAGTGCGGAAAAAGCGCTGGCTTACATGGGGCTGAAACCTGGCGTTCCATTGACCGACGTAACCATTGATAAAGTATTTATTGGCTCCTGCACCAACTCCCGTATCGAAGACTTGCGCGCTGCCGCCGAGATTGCCAAAGGTCGTAAAGTGGCACCAGGCGTACAGGCACTGGTAGTTCCGGGTTCCGGCCCGGTAAAAGCCCAGGCCGAAGCCGAAGGTCTGGATAAGATCTTTATCGAAGCAGGTTTCGAGTGGCGCCTGCCGGGTTGCTCCATGTGTCTGGCCATGAACAATGACCGCCTGAATCCAGGCGAGCGCTGTGCCTCCACCAGCAACCGTAACTTTGAAGGCCGTCAGGGCCGCGGTGGGCGTACCCATCTGGTCAGCCCGGCAATGGCCGCCGCTGCGGCAGTCACCGGCCATTTCGCCGACATTCGCAGCCTGAAATAAGGAGACAATCATGGCAGAGAAATTTACCCAACATACGGGCCTGGTTGTCCCTCTGGACGCCGCTAACGTCGATACCGACGCGATCATTCCTAAGCAGTTTTTGCAGAAGGTCACCCGCACTGGATTTGGCGCCCATCTGTTTAACGACTGGCGTTTCCTGGATGACAAAGGCGAAGTCCCTAACCCGGAATTCGTTCTGAACTTCCCGGAATATAAAGGCGCATCGATCCTGCTGGCGCGGGAAAACTTTGGCTGCGGATCATCACGTGAGCACGCTCCGTGGGCTCTGACCGACTACGGGTTTAAAGTGGTTATCGCCCCAAGTTTCGCGGATATCTTTTACGGCAACAGTTTCAACAACCAGCTTTTGCCGGTCACACTGAAGGACGAGCAGGTCGACGAGTTATTCGCTCTGGTTCAGGCAAATCCAGGTATTTCGTTTGAGGTGGATCTGGAAGCAGAAGTCGTGAAAGCCGGTGATAAGACCTACAGCTTCAGCATTGATGCGTTCCGTCGTCACTGCATGCTGAACGGTCTCGACAGCATTGGTTTAACACTCCAGCACGAAGCGGCAATTGCAACTTACGAACACAAACAGCCTGCGTTTATGAAGTAAACCTCTGGCCTGCAGTTTATTCTGCAGGCCTCGCTTTATTCCCTTACCCACCACTCCTGACACGCCGTTCTCGAAAAAATATCCGCTAATGACATTATATTTAATGTCAATTTAATAATGCCTGCGCAAGATACTCTAAAAGTTGGCTTACAGCGGAAATCTAAATGGAAAAGCAAAATAGCAATGAGTCTCACCTCCGTTCTCAAGAAATACATAAATGCACATTGGTTAGCGTGGTAATAAATATATTACTCACTGGTTTTCAAATCGTTGCAGGACTATTTTCCGGCTCGCAAGGGTTAATTGCTGATGGGATTCATTCTCTTTCCGATTTATCTTCTGATTTTGTCGTTCTGATTGCGAACAAGAAAAGCCAGAAAGCCTCAGATATCGATCATCATTACGGTCACCTTCGCTTCGAAAACGGAGCAAAGCTCATTATTGGTGCTATTTTGCTGCTTGTGGGCATTGGAATGCTCTGGTCGGCGGGCAATAAACTGCTCAACCCTGAGACGCATCAGACAGTGAAAGGAGCCGCGCTATGGGTAGCGATACTGGCTTTAGTGGTTAAGGAAAGTCTGTTCAGATACATGCTTGCAACGGGAAAACGCATCCAGTCCTCACTACTGATAGCTAATGCCTGGCATGCCCGTTCTGACGCGGCTTCATCCGTGGTTGTCGCCATTGGTATAGCCGGGAATTTAATGGGCTTTCACTCTATGGACCTGGTTGCCGCCCTGATTGTCGGGATGTTCATCGCTCATATGGGATACAAATTCTCTGCTGACGCCCTGCACGACCTGATGGATCGTTCGCTTGAACCTGACCTTGAGCACGACATCAAAACGTGTTTGCTCGAAACCGAAGGTGTCGCCGGGATCCATGACTTAAAAACCCGCAAGATGGGCGACTTAGCCCTTGTCGATGTTCATCTTGAAGTCGACGGAGAATTAAGCGTAAAAGAAGGACATGAAATTGCCGTGAAGGCCAGAAACAACGTGATGCAAAAATTTAATGTGCTTAATGTTATGACGCATATTGATCCGGCACACTAAAATAGTGTGGATGATTTCGGTGTGATGCATTTTATTTATCGTTAAGGTTTCGTTAATTAATCTGCGTCACACTCCATCGCATCAGCTCTCTCATCATTGAGGTAAAAAGCGATGAATCCAACAATACGCGATACGCTTCCCCATAAAGAAACCCCTTTTCTTCGCATACTGCACATTCTTGTTGCAGTACTGGTGCTGGCCCAGATTATTAATTCCAACTTTACTGAAAGCGAAGCACTTGGTGAATCGGGTCTGAACGCGATTGTCACCTGGGTTCATGTTATTTCAGGCTTTGGTTTAATTTTTTGCGGTATTGCCATGATGGCATGGATGTTAACCCAGCGCGGATTTAAGTATTACTTCGCGTGGCTGGCACTGGACTTCAGCGGAATCGTTGATGATATCCGCACTCTCATGCAACGTCAGCTTCCTGATGCTCACGCTGGCGGTATGGCGGCAACGGTGCAAGGCTTAGGTGTACTGGCTCTGCTCGGCGTTGCACTCTGCGGAGCGGTATGGTTCGTGCTGAACGCCACGCTCGGACCGGTTTCATCCGTCACGGAATCCGTCTTAGATTTGCATAAATTCCTGACGGTCTTTATTGAGACCTACTTCTGGGCACACGGATTTATGGGTCTCGTGCATATGTACCTGACTTTACGCGCACAGCGTAAATATCAGTATTCGGAATAGAAAGGTTTGCAGAGCCCGGAGACCCGGGCTCCGCTCATTCATCCGATCACACGTCTTTTACGCGGCAGGTCAGCCCAAGCGTAACCAACGAAATCGCCGCAATCATCCAGTAGACCGACGCATGTCCATAGCTTTGCGACAGCGCCCCCTGAATCACCCCCGCCAGAATCACCCCGGTGGAAATACTGTTGGTAAAAAGCGTGGTCGCCGAGCCCGCACGGCCAGGCATTAAATCCTGGAACCAGAGCATGCCTATTCCGGCGATAATTCCAATAAACACAGCGTTAAATAGCTGCAGCGCCAGCAGTGCCTCCCGCGAGTGGAAGAAGATCAGCCCCACGTAGAACATCACCCCGGCAGCCACCGCAATGACCATCATCCTGCGTTTACCAAAACGCTTCACGTAATACCCGGCCAGAATCATCGCCGGAATTTCCAGCCCGGCCGCGGTTCCCATTAAGATCCCCGCGAGCTTATCCGGCAGCCCCAGGGAGCTGCTGATCCACAGCGGCATGTCGATGATATACATCGTGTTGCAGGTCCACATCAGCGTGGAGGCGATAAATAGCATGCGGACATTTTTGTCCTGCCAGCCGCTCACCTGAGTAATGGGTTTGTCCGTTGTCTGCTCGACGCGCGCCACAGACGGCAGCGCGAAAGCAATCAACACCAGGCTTATCGCAAAAATGCCTGCCGCAATGGAGAACATGGCGGTAAAGCCGTAATTCAATGCCAGCATGAAGGCCAGAGGCGGGCCAATAACCCATGCCAGGGAAAGCTGAGCACGCATCACCGAACTGAACATCACCACTTCCCGCGCGGAATTGTCAGCATACTCACGCGCCAGTGCGAACAGCTGCGGCATGGCGGTATTGGCCAGTGACGCCAGCAGCACGCCGCAGGTGATGAGCGTCAGATAATGACGATTAAAGGCAAAGAGTAACGCATTGCCAACGGCCATCGCACAGCAAAAGAGGATCAGTTTACGGCGATCGCCCTGGCTATCCGATCGTTTCGCCAGCCCCAGGCTGACCAGAATCCCGGCAATGGCGTTGACGGTATAAAACAGGCCAACCCAGAACGGCTGCGCCCCTACCTCCCGGCTGAGAAACAGACTCAGCGTCGGCGCCTGTAGCGCCCCCGCAACGCCCATCATAAAGGACACCAGCATAAAAGCGGCGTAGACGCCATTCAGGCGTCGCCCCATTGTCATCAACCAGAGCATGCGCAAATCCTTGTGAAAGCGAATCGAAATTGGGTGAAAGAATAAACGAAAAAAGCCAGCAAAAACATTTTGCTGGCGGGTGATAAGCACCAATACTCAGTCACACATGATCGAGGCGAGTCAGCGAGAAGAGGTCGCTTTCGTAACGTCCCACTGCATCAGGTCTTCCAGAATTTTCAGCCGTTGCTCTGCACACTGGCGGGCCAGCCAGGACGTTCCTTTTGTCGCTGAAAAATAGTGCTGATAAAACTGACGTGCGGTAGACCTCTTCATAATTTACCTCCTCACTTCATCGGGAACTATTATTGGCTTAATATAGGGATTAATAAATTGCTGATTATTTGTCAGGAGTTCCTCTTTTATGCCTTCCGGTCGACTGCAACAACAATTTATCCGCCTCTGGCAGTGCTGTGAGGGGCAATCGAAGGAGACCACGCTGAACGAGCTGGCTGACCTGCTCAGCTGTTCTCGCCGTCATATGCGTACCCTGCTTAACACCATGCAACAGCAAGGCTGGTTGAGCTGGGAAGCAGAGGCGGGTCGCGGCAAACGCTCGCGTCTGACCTTTCTCTATACCGGGTTAGCGCTACAGCAGCAGCGTGCAGAAGATTTGCTGGAGCAGGATCGCATCGATCAGCTGGTGCAGCTGGTCGGCGACAAAGCGGCCGTACGCCAGATGCTGGTTTCACATCTCGGGCGCAGTTTTCGTCAGGGCCGACACATCCTGCGGGTGCTCTACTATCGGCCAATGAAAAATCTGTTACCCGGCACGGCGTTGCGTCGCTCTGAAACCCATATGGCCCGACAAATATTCAGCGGCCTGACGCGCATAAATGAGGAAAATGGGGAACTGGAAGCAGATATTGCGCACCACTGGCAGCAACTTTCCCCGCTTCACTGGCGCTTTTTTTTACGCCCTGGCATTCACTTTCACCACGGCCGCGAGCTGGAGATGAGCGACGTCATTGACTCTCTTCAGCGCGCGCGCGCACTTCCTCTGTATGCCCATGTCTCGCGGATCCATTCCCCGACAGCATGGACCGTTGACATCGAACTGTCCGAGCCAGACCAGTGGTTGCCGTGGCTAATGGGCTATGTTCCGTCGATGATCCTGCCGCGCGAATGGGCATCTCTGCCTCATTTTGCCAGCCAGCCCGTAGGGACAGGCCCTTACGCAGTGACGCGCAATACCAGCAACCAGCTTAAAATTCGCGCCTTTGACGACTACTTTGGCTATCGCGCGCTGATCGATGAAGTCAACGTCTGGGTTCTGCCTGACATCAGCGAAGAGCTGAGCTGCGGCTTAACGCTGGAAGGGCCAACCGAGGGGGAAAAAGCGGTTGAAAGCCGTCTTGAAGAAGGCTGCTATTACCTGCTGTTTGACGCTCGCAGCCATCGTGGCGCCAGTCGCGAGGTCCGCAGGTGGGTTAGCCACGTTCTCTCTCCGGCTAACCTTATCTATCAGGCAGAAGAGCAATACCAGACATACTGGTTCCCGGCCTACGGCCTGCTCCCTCGCTGGCATCACGCCCGACCGGTTCACGGTGAAAAGCCTGCCGGGCTGGAGTCGATCACGTTGACCTATTACCGTGATCATGTGGAACACCGCTTTATCGCCCGGATCATGAGCAAACTGCTGGCTGCTGAAGGCGTTCATCTCGACATTCAGGAGGTCGATTATGATGAATGGCACCGCGGAGATATCGTCAGTGATATCTGGCTGAACAGCGCCAACTTCACCCTACCGCTCGATTTCTCGCTGTTCTCTCACCTGTATGAAGTACCGCTGATCCAGCACTGCATCGAACGCGACTGGCAGCAGGATGCCGCCCGGTGGCGAGCAGGTGAGATGAACCTGGCCTCGTGGTGTCAGCAACTGCTCGCGCAGCAGGCGATTGTGCCGCTGATCCATCACTGGCTGATGATTCAGGGTCAGCGCAGTATGCGCGGCCTGCGGATGAACACCTTAGGCTGGTTTGATTTTAAATCCGCCTGGTTTGCCCCGCCGGAGCCATAACGCTTTCGCAATATTCACCAAATCATTACAATAGCGCCGTTCTCAACGGGGTGCTGCATCACTGATGTGCGCTGAGATAATACCCGTCGAACCTGATCCGGATAACGCCGGCGAAGGGATTTGAGGCTGTTGCTCAAAATCCTTTGCCACTCAACCCTGAGGTGCAAAGTGTTAAAAAAAGTTCTTCCCCTGCTGGCGCTGTTCGCGCTGCCTGCTATTGCGAAGCCCGTTCTGACGGTCTACACCTACGATTCCTTCTCTGCTGACTGGGGCCCAGGCCCGGTGGTGAAAAAAGCCTTTGAAGCTGACTGTAACTGTGAATTGAAATTCGTGGCGCTGGAAGATGGCGTCTCACTGCTCAACCGCCTGCGTATGGAAGGGAAAAACAGTAAAGCCGATGTGGTGCTGGGGCTGGATAACAACCTGCTGGAGGCCGCCTCGCAGACCAAACTGTTTGCCAAAAGTGGCGTAGCTGCAGATGCCGTCAACGTTCCGGGCGGCTGGAAAAATGACACTTTCGTTCCGTTCGACTACGGCTACTTTGCCTTTGTTTACGACAAAAACAAGCTGAAGAACCCGCCGAAAAGCCTGAAAGAGCTGGTGGAAGGCGATCAGAAATGGCGCGTCATTTATGAAGACCCTCGCACCAGCACTCCTGGTCTGGGTCTGCTGCTGTGGATGCAGAAAGTCTATGGGGATAAAGCGCCGGAAGCATGGCAGAAACTGGCCACCAAAACCGTCACCGTGACTAAAGGCTGGAGTGAAGCCTATGGCTTGTTCCTGAAAGGTGAAAGCGACCTGGTACTGAGTTACACCACCTCCCCGGCCTACCACATTATCGCTGAGAAAAAAGACAACTATGCCGCGGCCAATTTCGCTGAAGGTCATTACCTGCAGGTGGAAGTGGCTGCGCGTACCGCGGCCAGCAAACAGCCAGAACTTGCCGAGAAGTTCCTGAAATTTATGGTTTCACCGGCATTCCAGAATGCCATTCCGGCGGGTAACTGGATGTATCCCGTGACCAACGTAGCGCTGCCAGCAGGTTTCGAGCAGCTGACCAAACCGCAAACGTCTCTGGAGTTTACGCCGCAACAGGTCGCTTCGCAGCGTGCAGCATGGGTAAGTGAATGGCAACGCGCCGTCAGCCGCTAATTCCCGGCTGGTTAATTCCTGGGCTGCTCGCCGCCATGCTGATGGTGGCGGTCAGCCTGGGCGCTTTTCTTGCATTGTGGTTGAACGCGCCAGAGAGTGACCTGCTCTCCCTCTGGCACGACAGCTATCTCTGGCACGTTATCCGCTTTTCTTTCTGGCAGGCGTTTCTCTCTGCCCTGCTGTCGGTGATCCCCGCCATTTTCCTTGCTCGTGCGCTTTATCGCAGGCGTTTCCCCGGCAGGCAGGCGCTGCTGCGCCTGTGCGCCATGACGCTGATCCTGCCCGTGCTGGTAGCCGTGTTTGGCATTCTGAGCGTTTATGGTCGTCAGGGCTGGCTGGCTTCACTGTTCGGCCTGCTCGGTCTGGAGTGGCATTTCTCGCCATACGGGCTTCAGGGCATCCTGCTGGCGCACGTCTTTTTCAACATGCCGATGGCGACACGGCTCTTTTTACAGGCGCTGGAAAATATCCCCGGCGAGCAGCGCCAGCTTGCGGCACAGCTGGGCATGCGCGGCTGGTCTTTCTTCCGCTTTGTTGAATGGCCGTGGCTGCGCCGCCAAATCCCGCCAGTTGCCGCGCTGATCTTCATGCTCTGCTTTGCCAGCTTTGCTACCGTGCTTTCACTGGGTGGTGGACCGCAGGCAACAACCATTGAGCTGGCAATCTATCAGGCGCTGAGTTACGACTACGATCCTGGTCGGGCTGCGCTGCTGGCGATAGTTCAGATGGTGTGCTGTCTTGTACTGGTGCTGCTGAGCCAGCGTCTGAGTAAAGCCATTCCGCCGGGCAGTAACCAGATAACAGGCTGGCGCGATCCCCAGGATAGCCTGCGTAGCCGTATCACCGATATTTCGCTTATTACGCTGGCGCTGCTGCTGATGCTGCCGCCGCTGATGGCCGTTATCGTCGATGGCCTGAACCTCAATCTCCTGTCCGTGTTGCAGCAGTCCGTGCTCTGGCAAGCGACCTGGACTTCACTGCGCATTGCGCTGGCCGCCGGGTTGCTGTGCGTCATACTGACCATGATGCTGCTGTGGAGCAGTCGCGAGCTTTATGCCTGCCATGCCCGTAAAGCCGGACAGGCGCTGGAGCTAACGGGTATGCTGATCCTGGCCATGCCAGGCATTGTACTGGCGACGGGATTCTTTTTACTTTTCAACAGTACCGTGGGTCTGCCGGAAAGTGCCGACGGCATTGTGATATTTACCAATGCCCTGATGGCGATCCCTTATGCTCTGAAGGTACTGGAAAACCCGATGCGCGACGTTAATAGCCGCTACGCTCTGCTGTGTCAGTCACTTGGCATTCAGGGCTGGCAACGGCTGAGAGTGGTCGAACTGCGGGCACTAAAACGCCCGCTGGCACAGGCGCTGGCTTTCGCCTGCGTGCTCTCAATCGGTGATTTTGGCGTGGTCGCGCTCTTCGGCAATGAAGATTTCCGCACGCTGCCATATTGGCTGTACCAGCAGATCGGCTCCTACCGTAGCCAGGATGGCGCCGTCACGGCACTCTTGCTGCTGCTACTCTGCTTTGCCTTATTTACCGTTATCGAAAAACTTCCGGGGCGTGATGTTAAAACTGATTGATGTAACCTGGCTCTACCAGCACCTGCCAATGCGCTTCACGCTTTCTGCCCGCCAGGGAGAGATGATTGCGGTTCTGGGCCCAAGTGGAACAGGAAAAAGCACGTTGCTCAATCTGATAGCCGGGTTTCTGCAACCGGCAAGCGGGTCAATAATGATTGAAAACCACGATCATACCCGCACGCCACCCGCCCGGCGTCCGGTGTCGATGCTGTTTCAGGAAAATAATCTTTTCACCCATCTTACCGTACGGCAGAACATCGCCCTGGGGATGGATCCGGGGTTAAAACTGAACGATACCCAGCGCCAGAAGCTGGAGCTTATTGCCGGGCAGATGGGGATCACCGGGTTTATCGACCGTCTGCCAGGGGAGCTTTCCGGCGGTCAGCGCCAGCGTGTCGCGCTGGCGCGTTGTCTGGTACGCGAGCAGCCTGTTCTGTTGCTGGACGAGCCCTTCTCTGCACTCGACCCGGCGCTGCGCCAGGAGATGCTGGCTCTGGTACAGGAGGTCTGCCAGCGTCAGAAGCTCACCATGTTGATGGTATCGCACAGCATTGAGGATGCCGCGAGGATTGCTCCGCGATCGGTGGTGATCGCGGAGGGTCGCATTTTATGGGATGGCGAAACGGAAGCACTGGTAAGTGGGAAAGCGAGCGCATCACAGCTTCTGGGTATTGGTTAACGGCTGACGACCTTCAATAAAATCTCGCCATACACCGGCATCAGCGGGTGGCGGATCAACGCCACCAGCGCCACTACGGCTATGCCGAGCGTCAACGGCGCAAGCCACAAAAGGCGCGAGCGAGGCAGGTAGCGCGTCAGACGATCAATATTCGCTTTCGCGCTGCGCCACAGCCGCCAGCACAGCCATGCGGCGATCCACAGCAGCAGAGCGGTCGCCAGCAATAGCCACTTAAACTCACCGCTTTGCATACCATCAGGAATATCAATAGCCGCCCCCGCGAGGATCCCCGGCAGGAAGTAAAACGGCGGCCAGAAGACACAGCCGATAATATTCGGCACAACAAATTTTGTGACCGGAAGATCCAGCATCCCGGCGACCATGGGCACCAGCGGACGCGTCGGCCCGACAAAGCGGCCGACCAGGATGGTGAACATGCTGTGCTGGTGCAGCGCATGTTCGGTTTTATCCAGCAGGGCTTTGTTCTTTTTCATAAACGACCAGCGGTGCAACGGCTTCTTAAAGCGCCAGCCCAGCCAGAAGGAGATCCAGTCACCCAGCAGGCAGCCGATAATCCCGGCCAGCCACGCCTGCCAGAAGTTGACCTCGCCGCTGCCAATCAGCGCGCCAAGCCCGGCCATCATCACGGTGCCGGGCAGAATTAACCCGACCAGCGCCAGCGATTCCAGAAACGCCACCAGCGCAACGGCGATGAGCGAGTACATAACGGACTGGGTAATAAAGTGTTCCAGCAAAGCCTGCATAACTATTCCGGTCAGAAAACGAATCAGCGATTCTGCTTAGCGCCCCGCACCGCGTCAAGGCATCAATTGTCTGAATAGTTTACAGGTTGCTTCCACAGTTCACCTGTTTGTTTATCTTTTTTTACCGTTTATTCACAACCCGCGCGGAATTCACTGGGGCTGGCACCCGTGCATTTTTTGAAAACACGAGAGAAATAAAGTTGATCTTCAAAGCCCACGTTACGCCCCACGGTGGCAATCGGCATCCGGGTGGTGCTGAGCAACAGCTTTGCCTGACTGATACGCTGGTCCTCACGCCAGCTTAGCACGCTGACGCCAAGCTGCTGGCGAAAGAGATGCGACAGCCGCGACGGAGACAGACAGACGTGCTGAGCGACGCTGGCGATATCAAACTGACTATCTGCCAGATGGTCACTGATGTACTGGCAGGCGTCGCGCACGCGGTTATCCAGTGGAGGATTAAGCGATTCGTTAATGGCCTCCATACGCCGCAGCAGCAGTTGTTCAAGCAGGTTAATCGCCAGCAGTTCGGCATAACGTCCTCCCGCCTGCCCCGCCTCAATGATCTGCGCAAAAAGCTCGCGAAACTGAGCAAGATGGAGATCATCCGGTCGATAAAAACCGGTATGCGCAAAAATCGCAGGCCACGAAAGCCACTCCTGCCAGTAGGCGCGCGGACGGAAGTAGACCCACTGGTGATACCACTCTTTTGCATCCGGGTGACGCCCGTAGTGGTGGATCTCCCCCGGCGGGAACAACAGGATATCGCCGGGGCGGCAGACAAACTGCTGGTCACCGTTCTTGATGATCCCCTCCCCGCGCACGGTCAGGTTGAGGATATACCCTTTCATCCCGAGCGGGCGGTCAACATAAAAGTCGAGGTATCCCTCAGCCTCGATAGGGGTCAGTCCCGCCACAAGGTGCGCGTTAAACGAGTATCCCGGCAGCAAAGGATCGTTTTGCGTTTCGGCCATAGATTCAGTTCTCCCAAGGGTCCTGAAGGAAACCAATTGTCCATATCGTAAAAAGCAGGTTAAAAATGGCCCGCGAAAAGATCCAAAAAGCATCACGCCTCTTTTACGTCCGCCATGTTTCAGCCTTTCCCACTAATTTATCCGCCAGGTCAGGCAAATAAGCAGTAACAAAAGTGTCTATAAGTGCGGCAGAAATGTCCACATTGAATATTTGCACGGCGTCACACTTTCCATCGCAACAGCAATTTAGTCCATAAGATTAGCGAATCCTGCCTGACGATTTTCGCCCCCAGTCTCTAATGTTCTTCCATACCTGTTTTTTTGATGGAGCAACACCATGGCAATTGCGATTGGCCTCGATTTTGGCAGCGACTCGGTTCGCGCGCTGGCAGTGGACTGTACGTCCGGCCAGGAGATAGCAACCAGCGTTGAGTGGTACCCGCGCTGGCAAGAGGGGCGCTACTGCGATGCGCCAAATAACCAGTTCCGTCACCACCCGCGTGACTACATCGAGTCAATGGAAGCGGCAATCAAAACCGTCCTTGCTGAACTGACTGACGCTCAGCGGGCAGAGATTGTCGGGATTGGCGTCGACAGTACCGGTTCTACACCAGCCCCTGTGGATGCGGAAGGCCGCGTGCTGGCGCTGCGCCCTGAGTTTGCCGACAACCCGAACGCCATGTTCGTGCTGTGGAAAGACCATACCGCCGTGGAAGAGGCCGAAGCCATCACCCGCCTGTGCCATCAAACGGGTAAAACAGACTACTCGCGCTACATCGGCGGCATTTACTCCAGCGAATGGTTCTGGGCCAAGATCCTGCACGTTACCCGTGCAGACGCATCGGTTGCCCAGGCGGCCGTCTCCTGGATTGAACTGTGCGACTGGGTTCCCGCTCTGCTCTCCGGCACCACCCGCCCGCAGGATATCCGTCGTGGTCGCTGCAGCGCCGGGCATAAATCCCTGTGGCACGAAAGCTGGGGCGGCCTGCCTCCGGCTGCGTTCTTCGATGAACTCGACCCGATCATCAACAAGAGCCTGACATATCCGCTGTTTACCGACACCTTCACCGCTGATATCCCTGTCGGCACGCTCTGCGAAGAGTGGGCGAAGCGTCTTGGGCTTCCGCAGAATGTGGCCATCTCCGGCGGCGCGTTTGACTGCCATATGGGCGCAGTCGGCGCAGGTGCACAACCCAATACGCTGGTGAAAGTGATCGGCACCTCGACCTGCGACATTCTGACGGCCGATAAATCCACCGTTGGCAACCGCGCGGTAAAAGGTATCTGCGGCCAGGTTGACGGTAGCGTGGTGCCGGACTTTATCGGCCTTGAAGCCGGTCAGTCTGCGTTTGGTGATATCTACGCCTGGTTTGGCCGCGTGCTGGGCTGGCCGCTGGATCAGCTGGCGGCGGCACATCCTGAACTGAAAACCCAGATAGCCGAGAGCAAAAAACAGCTCCTGCCACAGCTCACTGACGCCTGGGCAAAAAATCCGTCTCTCGATCATCTCCCGGTGGTGCTGGACTGGTTCAACGGCCGCCGTACGCCGTTTGCTAACCAGCGCCTGAAAGGGGTGATTACCGATCTCAACCTGGCAACCGATGCACCTGCGCTGTTTGGCGGTTTGATTGCCGCCACCGCGTTTGGTGCACGCGCCATTATGGAGTGCTTCACCGAACAGGGCATCGACGTGAACAACGTGATGGCGCTGGGCGGTATCGCCCGTAAAAACCCGGTGATCATGCAAGCCTGCTGCGACGTGCTGAACCGTCCGCTGCAGATTGTGGCCTCCGATCAGTGCTGCGCGCTGGGCGCGGCAATTTTCGCCGCCGTCGCAGCAGGTGTTCACGCGGATATCCCGACGGCTCAGCAGCATATGGCGAGCGCCGTCGAAAACACCCTGCAGCCGCGCGCCTCGCAGGCGCAGCGCTTTGAACAGCTTTATCAGCGCTACCAGCAATGGGCAAAAAGCGCCGAACTCCACTATCTCCCTGTCGCCGCCCCGGCCAAAAGCACCGCGGACACTACGGCAACCCTGACCCATTAAGGACACGACGATGACCATTTTTAATAATTATGAAGTGTGGTTTGTGATTGGCAGCCAGCATCTGTACGGGCCGGAAGCACTGAAACAGGTGACGAAACACGCGGAGCACGTCGTTAACGCGCTGAATGCAGAAGCTAAACTGCCGTGCAAACTGGTGCTGAAACCGCTGGGCACCACGCCGGACGAAATTACCCACATCTGCCGCGACGCCAACTACGACGATAAATGCGCCGGGATGGTGGTGTGGCTGCATACCTTCTCGCCCGCCAAAATGTGGATCAATGGCCTGACGATCCTCAATAAACCGCTGCTGCAGTTCCATACCCAGTTTAATGCTTCCCTGCCGTGGGACAGCATCGACATGGACTTTATGAACCTGAACCAGACCGCGCACGGCGGCCGTGAGTTTGGTTTCATCGGCGCGCGTATGCGTCAGCAGCACGCCGTCGTGACTGGCCACTGGCAGGATCAGCACGCGCAAAGCCGTATTGGCTCCTGGATGCGTCAGGCAGTATCGAAACAGGATACCCGCCACCTGAAAGTGGTGCGTTTTGGCGACAACATGCGTGAAGTCGCTGTGACCGACGGCGACAAAGTGGCCGCGCAGATCAAGTTCGGTTTCTCCGTGAATACCTGGGCCGTGGGCGACCTGGTACAGGTAGTGAATGAAATCAGCGATGGCGACGTGAGCGCGCTGGTGGATGAGTACGAAAGCAGCTACCGCCTGACCGCCGCCGCGCAGATCCACGGCGACAAGCGCCAGAACGTGCTGGACGCGGCGCGTATTGAGCTGGGCATGAAGCGTTTCCTGGAACAGGGCGGCTTCCACGCTTTCACCACCACGTTTGAAGATCTCCACGGTCTGAAACAACTGCCAGGCCTGGCAGTACAACGTCTGATGCAGCAGGGCTACGGCTTTGCGGGCGAAGGCGACTGGAAAACTGCCGCTCTGCTTCGCATCATGAAAGTGATGTCAACCGGTCTGCAGGGCGGCACCTCCTTTATGGAGGATTACACCTACCACTTCGAGAACGGCAACGACCTGGTACTCGGCTCGCACATGCTGGAAGTGTGCCCTTCTATCGCCGTCGAAGAGAAACCGATCCTCGACGTGCAATACCTCGGTATCGGCGGCAAAGCCGATCCGGCGCGTCTGATCTTCAACACCCGTACTGGCCCGGCTATCAACGCCAGCCTGATCGATCTGGGCGATCGTTTCCGCCTGCTGGTCAACTGCGTCGACGCGGTTGAAACGCCGCACTCCCTGCCGAAACTGCCGGTCGCCAACGCCCTGTGGAAAGCACAGCCTGACCTGCCAACCGCGTCAGAGGCCTGGATCCTGGCCGGCGGGGCGCACCACACGGTCTTCAGCCACGCACTGGATCTCAACGACATGCGTCAGTTCGCCGAACTGCACGATATCGAGCTGACCGTGATTGATAACGATACCCGCCTGCCAGCCTTCAAAGACGCGCTGCGCTGGAACGAAGTCTATTACGGTTCAAAACGTTAACAGGGGAATCTTTGGCCTGCCGCAGGGCGGGCCTCTTTTCCTGGAGGATTGCATGCTAGAAGAACTCAAACGTCAGGTACTCGAAGCCAACCTGGCGCTGCCGAAACACAATCTCGTCACCCTGACCTGGGGTAACGTTAGCGCCGTTGATCGGGAAAAAGGCGTGTTTGTGATCAAGCCTTCCGGCGTCGATTACAGCGTAATGACGGCGGAAGATATGGTCGTGGTCAGTATCGCCACGGGCGAAGTAGTGGAAGGAACGAAAAAGCCCTCCTCTGACACGCCAACTCACCGTCTGCTGTACCAGTCATTCCCGACGGTCGGCGGCATTGTCCACACCCATTCACGCCATGCGACCATCTGGGCGCAGGCTGGCCAGTCCATCCCGGCCACTGGCACCACGCACGCGGACTACTTTTACGGCACCATTCCCTGCACCCGTTTAATGACCGATGCAGAGATCAACGGTGAATATGAGTGGGAAACCGGCAACGTGATTGTCGAAACCTTTGAAAAGCAGGGAATCGACGCGGCTCAGATGCCGGGGGTTCTGGTGCACTCCCACGGCCCGTTTGCCTGGGGGAAAAACGCGGAAGATGCGGTGCATAACGCGATAGTGCTCGAAGAAATTGCCTATATGGGGATCTTCTGTCGCCAGCTGGCGCCGCAGTTACCGGATATGCAGCAAACCCTGCTGGATAAACATTATCTGCGCAAGCACGGTGCGAAAGCCTATTACGGGCAATAAACTGTATATATACCCAGCATAAACTATTCAACCAGGCTATAATCATGCCTGGTTTTGTTTTATGGGATAACGGCGTGGCGCAGGCGCAAGAAGGCTTTTTACTGACCCGACACTGGCGGGATACCCCTCAAGGTACTGAGGTTGCATTCTGGCTGGCAACGGACAACGGCCCGCTGAATGTTACGCTGCCGCCACAGGAATCCGTGGCCTTTATTCCTGAAGCACACGTCGAAAAAGCGAAGCAGTTGCTGCGCGGCGAAAATAACTGGCGCATCACGCCGCTTGAACTGAAGGATTTTCACCGTCAGCCGGTTTACGGACTTTACTGTCGCGCCCACCGGCAATTAATGCGCTATGAAAAACTGCTGCGTGAAGCAGGTGTCACGCTTTATGAAGCGGATATCCGTCCGCCGGAGCGTTTTCTGATGGAGCGGTTTATTACCGCACCGGTTTGGGTCGATGGCACCGAGCAAAACGGCCGAATTGTCGATGCACGCCTGAAGCCCAACCCGCACTATCGCCCGCCGCTGAAATGGGTGTCGCTGGATATCGAAACCACCCGCCACGGGGAACTGTACTGCATTGGTCTGGAAGGCTGCGGCGATCGGGTTGTCTATATGCTCGGACCGCCGAATGGCGATGCCTCCGCGCTGGATTTCCGGCTGGAGTATGTCAACAGCCGTCCTCATCTGCTGGAAAAACTGAATCAGTGGTTTGCCGAGTACGACCCCGATGTGCTGATTGGCTGGAACGTGGTGCAGTTTGACCTGCGGGTGTTGCAAAAACACGCCGAGCGGTACCGAATTCCGCTGATGCTGGGACGTGGCAACACGGAAATAGAATGGCGCGAACATGGTTTTAAAAACGGCGTATTCTTCGCCCAGGCTAACGGCCGCCTGATTATCGACGGCATTGAGGCACTGAAATCCGCCTTCTGGAACTTCTCTTCGTTCTCTCTGGAAGCCGTCGCGCAGGAGTTGCTTGGCGAAGGCAAATCTATCGACAACCCATGGGACAGAATGGATGAAATAGACCGCCGCTTTAACGAAGATAAACCGGCGCTTGCCACCTATAACCTGAAAGACTGCGAGCTGGTCACGCAGATTTTCCACAAAACCGAGATTATGCCGTTCCTGCTGGAGCGTGCGACGGTAAACGGTCTCGCAGCCGATCGACACGGCGGCTCCGTGGCGGCCTTTAGTCATCTCTACTTCCCCCGTATGCACCGTGCGGGGTATGTCGCCCCGAATCTCGGAGAGGTACCACCGCAGGCCAGCCCCGGCGGTTATGTCATGGATTCCCGGCCAGGGTTGTATGACTCCGTGCTGGTGCTGGACTACAAAAGCCTCTACCCGTCGATAATCCGCACCTTCCTGATCGATCCCGTCGGGCTGGTTGAGGGCATGGCCCAACCGGATGATGAGCACAGCACCGAAGGCTTTCTCGGGGCTCGCTTCTCACGCGAAAAACACTGTCTGCCGGAGATCGTCGGAAGCATCTGGCACGGTCGCGACGAAGCCAAGCGCCACGGCAATAAGCCGCTCTCGCAGGCGCTAAAAATCATCATGAATGCCTTTTATGGCGTGCTGGGTACCAGCGCCTGCCGTTTCTTCGACCCACGGCTGGCCTCCTCGATCACCATGCGCGGTCACGAGATCATGCGACAGACCAAAGCGCTGATTGAATCCAGGGGCTATGACGTCATCTACGGCGACACGGACTCCACCTTTGTGTGGCTTAAGGGTGCACATTCGGAAGACGATGCCGCGCAAATCGGCAAAGCGCTGGTTGCCTACGTAAACGACTGGTGGCGGGTGCATTTGCAAAAAGAGCGGTTAACCAGCGCGTTAGAACTGGAATATGAAACCCATTTTGCCCGCTTTTTAATGCCCACCATTCGCGGTACCGATCAGGGCAGCAAGAAGCGCTACGCCGGGCTGATTCAGGAAGGCGACGCGCAGAGGATGGTCTTTAAAGGGCTGGAGACGGTACGCACCGACTGGACTCCTCTGGCGCAACAGTTCCAGCAAACGCTCTATCTGCGAGTCTTTCGCAATGAGCCTTATCAGGATTACGTGCGCGAAACCATTGCCAGCCTGATGGCCGGTGAGCTGGACGATCAACTGGTATATCGCAAACGCCTGCGCCGCCCGCTGGCTGAATACCAGCGCAACGTACCGCCACACGTGCGCGCCGCCCGTCTGGCGGATGAAGAGAATGTGCGACGGGGTCGCTCGCCGCAGTATCAAAACCGGGGGACAATCAAATATGTCTGGACCACCAGCGGCCCGGAACCTGTTGATTATCAACAGTCGCCACTCGATTACGATCACTACCTGACGCGCCAGCTCCAGCCCGTTGCAGAGGGAATTTTACCCTTCATCGACGATGATTTTGCTACACTAGTGACAGGGCAACTTGGCCTATTTTGACGCGTGACGAAATGGCTGCCATCCAGTACCATAGCGCCCTTTCCATTCCCGGACCCATTTTTCGATGACCGTCTTTTTTGACGGGGTCGAACTATTGCCTGCAATTAAAGATTAGAGCCGAACAACTATGCCTTTTACACTTGGTCAACGCTGGATCAGCGATACAGAAAGCGAACTCGGATTAGGAACTGTCGTTGCCGTCGATGCGCGCATGGTTACCCTCCTCTTCCCTGCCACTGGTGAAAACCGCCTGTACGCTCGCAATGACTCCCCTGTGACCCGCGTGATGTTTAATCCGGGTGACACCGTGACCAGCCATGACGGCTGGCAGCTCAAGGTTGAAGACGTAAAAGAAGAGAATGGACTGCTCGCCTACATTGGCACTCGCCTGGACACTGACGAGACCAATGTCATCCTGCGTGAAGTGCTGCTCGACAGCAAACTGGTTTTCAGTAAGCCGCAGGACCGCCTGTTTGCCGGGCAAATCGACCGCATGGATCGTTTCTCTCTGCGCTATCGCGCCCGTAAGTTCCAGAGTGAACAGTACCGCATGCCGTGGAGCGGCCTGCGTGGTCAACGCACCAGCCTGATCCCTCACCAGTTGAATATCGCCCATGACGTCGGCCGTCGTCATGCACCTCGCGTACTGCTGGCAGACGAAGTGGGTCTGGGTAAGACTATTGAAGCCGGTATGATCCTGCATCAACAGCTGCTTTCTGGCGCAGCCGAGCGCGTGCTGATTGTGGTTCCTGAAACCCTGCAGCATCAGTGGCTGGTCGAAATGCTGCGCCGCTTTAACCTGCGTTTCTCGCTGTTTGACGACGAACGCTACGCAGAAGCCCAGCACGATGCGGACAACCCGTTTGAAACCGAACAGCTGGTGATTTGCTCACTGGACTTCGTGCGCCGCAGCAAGCAGCGTCTTGAACACCTGTGCGATGCCGAATGGGATCTGATGGTCGTCGATGAAGCGCATCATCTGGTCTGGAGCGAAGATGCGCCGAGCCGCGAATATATGGCGATCGAACAGCTTGCCGAACGTGTACCTGGCGTCCTGCTGCTGACCGCAACGCCGGAACAGCTGGGGCTGGAAAGCCACTTTGCACGTCTTCGCCTGCTCGATCCAAACCGTTTCCATGATTTTGAGCAGTTTGTTGAAGAGCAGAAAAACTACCGCCCGGTTGCCGACGCTGTCGCCCTTTTACTGGCGGGCAAGCGTCTGTCCAATGACGAACTCAATACCCTGAGCGATCTGATTGGCGAGCAGGATATTGAACCGCTGCTGCAGGCAGCCAACAGCGAAGGTGACAACGCGGAATCAGCACGTAAAGAACTGATCGATATGCTGATGGACCGTCACGGCACCAGCCGTGTTCTGTTCCGTAACACCCGTAACGGCGTGAAAGGTTTCCCGAAACGCGAACTGCACACCATCAAACTGCCACTGCCAACGCAGTACCAGACGGCGATTAAAGTGTCCGGCATCATGGGGGCGCGTAAAACCGCCGAAGAACGTGCGCGTGACATGCTCTACCCGGAGCAAATTTACCAGGAATTCGAAGGTGATACCGGCACCTGGTGGAACTTTGACCCACGCGTAGAGTGGCTGATGGGCTACCTGACCGCACACCGTTCTCAGAAAGTGCTGGTGATCTGCGCCAAAGCCGCCACTGCACTGCAGCTGGAGCAGGTTCTGCGTGAGCGTGAAGGTATTCGTGCAGCCGTGTTCCACGAAGGCATGTCTATTGTTGAACGTGACCGTGCGGCAGCCTGGTTTGGTGAAGAAGACAGCGGCGCACAAGTTCTGCTGTGTTCTGAGATCGGCTCTGAAGGTCGTAACTTCCAGTTCGCCAGCAATCTCGTGATGTTCGATCTGCCGTTTAACCCGGATCTGCTGGAGCAGCGTATCGGTCGTCTGGATCGTATCGGTCAGGCGCACGATATTCAGATCCACGTTCCGTATCTGGAAAAAACCGCTCAGTCCGTTCTGGTGCGCTGGTTCCATGAAGGTCTGGATGCATTCGAGCATACCTGCCCAACAGGCCGTACCATTTACGATCAGGTTCATAGCGACCTGATCGGTTACCTCGCAGCACCAGAAACAACTGACGGTTTTGATGAGCTGATCAAATCCTGCCGCGAGAAGCACGACGCGCTGAAAACTCAGCTGGAGCAAGGACGTGACCGTCTGCTGGAGATCCACTCCAACGGTGGTGAAAAGGCACAGGCGCTGGCCGAAAGCATTGAAGAGCAGGATGACGACACCAGCCTGATCAGCTTCTCCATGAACCTGTTCGACATCGTCGGGATCAACCAGGACGATCGCGGTGAGAATATGATCGTTCTGACCCCGTCCGATCACATGCTGGTCCCTGATTTCCCGGGCCTGCCGGAAGATGGCTGCACCATCACCTTCGAGCGCGATGTGGCCCTCTCTCGCGAAGATGCCCAGTTCATTACCTGGGAGCACCCGCTGATCCGCAACGGTCTGGATCTGATCCTCTCTGGTGATACCGGCAGCAGCACCATCTCCCTGTTGAAAAACAAGGCGCTGCCGGTCGGTACCCTGCTGGTCGAGCTGATCTACGTTGTGGAAGCCCAGGCGCCGAAACAGCTGCAGCTCACCCGCTTCCTGCCGCCGACGCCAGTGCGTCTGCTGCTGGACAAAAACGGCACCAACCTGGCCGCACAGGTCGAGTTCGAGAGCTTCAACCGTCAGCTAAGCGCGGTAAACCGTCATACGGGCAGCAAGCTGGTCAACGCAGTTCAGCAGGACGTGCATGCCATTCTGCAACTGGGTGAAACCCAGGTTGAAAAAGCGGCCAGGGTGCTGATTGATGCCGCGCGCAGTGAAGCGGACGAGAAGTTATCTGCTGAACTTTCCCGTCTGGAAGCGCTGAAAGCGGTGAACCCGAACATCCGTGACGACGAGCTGGCGGCGATTGAAAGCAACCGCCAGCAGGTGCTGGAAAGCCTGGACCAGGCGAGCTGGCGTCTGGATGCCCTGCGTCTCATCGTTGTGACGCATCAGTAAACGGAGCGCGAAATGGTAATGGAGCCCTACAATCCACCGACGGATCCCTGGCTGGTCATTCTGTATCAGGATGAGCACATTATGGTCGTCAACAAGCCAAGCGGCTTGTTGTCCGTGCCGGGACGTCTGGATGAACACAAAGACAGCGTGATGACGCGTATTCAGCGTGATTATCCGCAGGCTGAGTCCGTCCATCGTCTGGACATGGCAACCAGCGGCGTGATTGTAGTGGCTCTGAATAAAGCGGCGGAGCGGGAGCTTAAACGCCAGTTCCGCGAGCGCGAGCCGAAAAAACAGTACGTGGCGCGCGTATGGGGTCACCCGGCGCAGGAGGAAGGGCTGGTGGATTTACCGCTGATTTGCGACTGGCCGAACCGGCCAAAGCAGAAAGTGTGTTATGAAACCGGCAAGGCGGCGCAAACCGAGTATGAAGTGCTGGAGTACTCGCCGGATAACACCGCGCGCGTATTGTTAAAGCCAATTACCGGACGCTCTCACCAGCTGCGCGTACATATGCTCGCTATGGGGCATCCGATTCTGGGCGACCGCTTCTACGCACCGCCTGAAGCGCTGGCCTTAGCGCCACGTCTGCAGTTGCACGCGCAGACGCTCACCATCACTCACCCGGCCTTCGGTAACGCGATGACGTTTAAAGCCCCGGTGGACTTCTAAAAAAAGCCCGACACCGTCGGGCTTTGTTTATTTGAAACCTTTCTTCTCTTTAATGAGCTCGTACGCCTTCTGGATTTCCTGCGCTTTTTGCTTCGCCATCTCCATCATTTCTGGTGGCAGGCCTTTCGCGACCAGTTTGTCCGGATGATGCTCGCTCATGAGCTTACGATAGGCACGTTTAATCGTGGTCTGATCGTCAGAGGGCTTCACACCAAGCACATTGCAGGCGTCCTCCAGCGTCGGGCCACGCTGCGCCTGCTGCCAGGCACCGCCAGACGACTGCTGGTGATAGCCGCCGCCAAATTGCGCACCGCCCTGCATCATCCGCAGGAACTGGTCGAACTGCATACGGGAAATCCCCAGTTCCTCCGCAATGACGTATAACACATCACGTTCATTAGGATGAAGCGAGCCGTCGGCGAATGCCGCCTGAATTTGAATCTCCAGAAACATCCGAATTAAATCGAAACGTCCGAAGCAGACGCTGCGGAACTGACGCATTTTGTCGCGCAGTGGATAGTTATCCGATTTACCGATGCGGAACGCATTTTGCGCCTCCAGACGGGAGTCACCATGCAGATTCATACGATCCATAAAGACGCTGGCAATCTGAATATCGGCTTCTGTCACGCGTCCTTTGGATTTGGTTAAGTGCCCCATGACCTCAAAGGTGGTTGAGAAAAAGAGGGACTGGCGCTCGCGCTGGTTGGCAAACCAGGCCATTTTGCGGCTGCGCGCCTTATCAAACATATGGCCGATAATAAGCCCAAGCACAATTCCCCAGAACCCGGCACCCATGATGATGGCGAACGCAACGCCGATTATTTTACCCCAATACTGCATATACTCCCCGGATAGTCATATTCCTGGACGACGCAACGCCATCATCACAGTGTTCAAGCCACGGTCAATTGAAGGACATCGCCTATAATTTGCTTTATCATACTCGTCATTCGATAGCGAGCCTAACACTCTGGCACGCAAACGGCAGGATTAACGCTGGTACTGCGCTGATGAGTAAGATAGTCTCTGAGCGTTTGTAAGCCGTAGCCACTGATGACGGAACAATAAAATACAACGTATGAAAAAACGTATCCCCACCCTCCTGGCCACAATGATTGGCACAGCCCTGTACAGTCAACAGGGGCTGGCGGCCGATCTCGCCTCGCAGTGTATGCTTGGCGTCCCAAGTTATAATCGTCCTCTGGTGAGTGGCGATACAAATAACTTACCGGTAACCATTACTGCCGACAGTTCCAAAGGTACCTATCCTGACAACGCCACGTTTACGGGCAATGTGGATATTAACCAGGGTAACAGCCGCCTGCAGGCAGATGAAGTGCAGTTGCACCAGAAGCAGCCGGAAGGTGCGGCCGAGCCGGTACGAACGGTGGATGCGCTGGGTAATGTGCACTATGACGACAATCAGGTCATCCTGAAAGGTCCGAAAGCCTGGTCAAACCTGAATACTAAAGATACTAACGTCTGGAAAGGTGATTACCAGATGGTGGGTCGCCAGGGGCGCGGTGACGCTGACCTGATGAAACAGCGCGGTGAAAACCGCTATACCATTCTGGAAAATGGTACCTTTACCTCCTGTCTGCCAGGTTCGAATACCTGGAGCGTGGTCGGGAGCGAAGTCATCCATGACCGTGAAGAACAGGTTGCCGAGATCTGGAACGCCCGCTTCAAGCTGGGTCCGGTTCCAGTGTTCTACAGCCCTTACCTGCAACTTCCCGTGGGTGACAAACGTCGCTCCGGCTTCCTGATCCCTAATGCCAAATACAGCACCACGAACTACTTTGAGTTCTACCTGCCGTATTACTGGAACATTGCGCCCAACATGGACGCCACGATCACACCGCACTATATCCATAAGCGCGGCAACATCATGTGGGAAAACGAGTTCCGTTATCTGACTCACGCCGGTGCGGGTCTGATGGAGCTGGATTATCTGCCGTCGGATAAAGTCTTCCAGGACGAGCATCCAACGGAAGGTAACAAGCACCGCTGGATGTATTTCTGGCAGCATTCCGGGGTGATGGATCAGGTCTGGCGTTTCAACGTCAACTACACCAAGGTCAGTGACCCGAACTACTTCAACGATTTCTCGTCAAAATACGGTTCAAGTACCGATGGCTATGCCACACAGATCTTTAGCGTTGGCTATGCGGTGCAGAACTTTGATGCAACGGTCACAAGCAAGCAGTTCCAGGTCTTCTCCAGCCAAACGGCAAGTACCTATGGTGCTGAGCCACAGCTGGACGTCAACTGGTACCAGAATGACGTAGGTCCATTCGATACCCGTATTTATGGTCAGGCGGTGCATTTTGTAAACACAAACGCCAATATGCCGGAAGCCACGCGTGTTCACCTGGAGCCGACCATCAACCTGCCATGGTCGAACGACTGGGCAAGTCTGAACACAGAAGCCAAGCTGATGGCGACCCACTATCAGCAGAAAAATATTGATGATTACAATACCACCAACAATGCCCATCTTGAGGAATCGGTAAACCGTACGCTTCCTCAGTTCAAAATGGACGGTAAGCTAATCTTCGAACGCAATATGGGCCTGCTGGCGGATGGCTATACCCAGACGCTTGAGCCACGTATGCAGTACCTGTACGTGCCTTATCGCGACCAGAGCAACATCAATAACTACGACTCCTCTTTACTGCAATCTGACTATAGCGGCCTGTTCCGCGACCGTACCTACGGTGGCCTAGACCGCATTGCATCTGCGAACCAGTTAACGACCGGCGTCACATCGCGTGTTTATGATGATGCTGCCGTTGAACGTTTTAACGTTTCTGTTGGTCAAATCTACTATTTCACCGAGTCACGAACCGGTGATGACAACATTAACTGGGAGAAAGACAACAAAACGGGTTCACTGGTTTGGGCTGGTGATACTTACTGGCGTATGACTGAGCGCTGGGGCCTGCGTGGCGGAGTGCAATATGACACTCGCCTGGACAATATCGCCAACAGTACTGCGGCCATTGAATATCGCCGTGATGAAGACCGTATGGTGCAGTTGACCTATCGTTACGCCAGTCCGGAATATATTCAGGCCACATTGCCAAACTATGGTACTGGGGCACAGTATAAAGACGGCATCTCGCAGGTGGGTGGCGCAGCAAGTTGGCCAATCGCCGATCGTTGGTCAATCGTAGGGGCTTACTACTTTGACACCAACACCAGTAAATCAGCTGACCAGATGGTGGGTCTGCAATATAACTCTTGCTGTTACGCGCTGCGCGTCGGTTACGAACGCAAACTTAACGGCTGGGATACTAAAAACAATCAAAGCGAATACGATAACGTGATTGGCTTTAACTTCGAGTTACGCGGTTTGAGTTCCAATTACGGTCTGGGTACGCAGAAAATGCTTCGTTCGAACATTCTGCCGTACCGTAGCTCCTTGTAATGTGCTTGATTTGCAACGTAATCCGCTTTGCGGTTAATTGAAATGGAAAAAGTATGAAGAACTGGAAAACGCTGCTGCTCGGTGTCGCTATGGTTGCGAATACCAGCTTCGCGGCCCCCCAGGTTGTTGATAAGGTCGCTGCTGTGGTTAACAACGGCGTCGTGCTTGAAAGTGACGTTGACGGTCTGATGAAATCTGTGAAGCTCAATTCGGGCGAAGCAGGCCAGCAACTTCCGGATGATGCAACGTTGCGCCACCAGATCCTGGAGCGTCTGATCATGGATCAGATCGTTCTGCAGATGGGTCAAAAAATGGGTGTGAAGGTCACTGACGAGCAGCTCGATCAGGCGATTGCTAACATCGCGAAACAGAACAATATGTCCATGGATCAGATGCGCAGCCGTCTGGCCTACGACGGCATCAGCTACGCCACCTACCGCAACCAGATCCGTAAAGAGATGCTGATTTCGGAAGTGCGTAACAATGAAGTGCGTCGCCGTGTCACGATCCTGCCTCAGGAAGTGGACGCGCTGGCAAAACAGGTCGGTAACCAGAATGATGCCAGCACTGAGCTGAATCTGAGCCACATTCTGATCCCACTGCCAGAGAATCCAACCTCCGATCAGGCTGCTGAAGCAGAAAGCCAGGCACGTTCTATTGTCGAACAAGCGCGTAATGGCGGTGACTTTGGCAAGCTGGCGATCACCTACTCCGCAGACCAACAGGCGCTTAAAGGCGGCCAGATGGGTTGGGGACGTATTCAGGAGCTGCCATCCATCTTTGCCCAGGCACTGAGCACAGCGAAGAAAGGCGATATCGTCGGACCAATCCGTTCAGGTGTGGGTTTCCACATTCTGAAAGTGAACGATCTCCGTGGGCAGAGCCAGAATATTTCCGTTACGGAAGTCCATGCTCGTCATATCCTGCTGAAAGTCTCTCCGATCATGAATGATGATCAGGCACGTGCGAAACTGGAACAAATTGCTGCTGACATTAAGAGCGGTAAAACATCCTTCGCAAATGCTGCAAAAGAGTTCTCTCAGGATCCAGGCTCTGCTAACCAGGGCGGCGATCTGGGCTGGGCGGCTGCGGATATTTATGATCCTGCATTCCGCGATGCACTGATGAAGCTGAACAAAGACCAGATCAGTGCTCCGGTTCACTCTTCGTTTGGCTGGCATCTGATCGAGCTGATGGATACCCGTAACGTTGATAAAACTGACGCGGCGCAGAAAGACAGAGCCTACCGTATGCTGTTTAACCGTAAGTTCTCTGAAGAAGCGGCAACCTGGATGCAGGAACAACGCGCCAGTGCTTACGTGAAAATTCTGAGTAACTAATGAAACAGCATCGTGTTGTTATCACTCCCGGCGAACCCGCCGGGATTGGGCCTGACCTCGTTGTCCAGCTCGCCCAGCGCAGCTGGCCGGTAGAACTGGTTGTCTGCGCTGATGCAACACTGTTACAAGACCGGGCAACACTGCTCGGTCTGCCTTTAACGCTTATCCCTTACGTTGAAGGTCAACAGCCAGCACCGCAACAAGCCGGTACGCTCACGCTGCTTTCTGTTCCCCTTCGTACGCCTGTTGTCCCAGGCCAGCTCAGCACGGAAAACGGCCACTATGTCGTTGAAACCCTTGCACGCGCCTGCGACGGTTGTCTGAAAGGTGAATTTGCCGCGCTTATCACCGGCCCCGTGCACAAAGGCGTCATCAACGAAGCGGGTATCCCGTTTACCGGCCATACCGAGTTCTTTGAAGAACGCTCGCACAGTCCGAAAGTGGTGATGATGCTGGCGACGGAGGAGATGCGCGTTGCTCTGGTGACAACCCACCTGCCCATTAAGGCCATCCCTGATGCCATCACTCCGGAACTGCTGCGGGAGATCATCGGGATCCTGCATCATGACCTGCAAACCAAATTCGGCATCAAACAGCCACACGTTCTGGTCTGCGGCCTGAATCCACACGCTGGTGAAGGTGGGCACATGGGCACCGAAGAGATCGACACCATTATTCCGGTACTTGAAGAAATGCGTGCAAAAGGGATGAATTTAAGCGGGCCACTGCCTGCTGATACCCTTTTCCAGCCGAAATACCTGGATAATGCCGACGCCGTACTTGCGATGTACCACGATCAGGGCCTGCCCGTGCTAAAATACCAGGGCTTTGGCCGCGGGGTGAATATCACCCTCGGTTTACCTTTTATTCGAACGTCCGTTGACCACGGTACTGCGCTGGATCTGGCAGGCCAGGGGAAAGCGGATGTCGGCAGTTTTATTACGGCGCTTAATCTCGCCATCAAAATGATTGTTAATACTCAATGACTAATCGAGTCCATCAGGGCCACTTAGCCCGAAAACGCTTCGGGCAAAACTTCCTCAACGATCAGTTCGTGATCGACAGCATCGTCTCTGCCATTAATCCGCAGAAAGGTCAGGCTATGGTCGAAATCGGCCCAGGTCTTGCCGCACTGACCGAGCCAGTAGGTGAACGCCTCGACGAACTGACCGTTATCGAACTGGACCGCGATCTGGCCGCACGCCTGCAAACGCACCCGTTCCTGGGGCCAAAGCTGACCATCTATCAGCAGGATGCCATGACCATGAACTTTGGCGAACTGTCAGAAAAAATGGGACAGCCTCTGCGCGTATTCGGCAACCTGCCGTATAACATCTCCACACCGCTAATGTTCCATCTCTTTAGCTATACTGATGCCATTGCTGACATGCACTTCATGTTGCAAAAAGAGGTTGTTAACCGACTGGTTGCAGGGCCGAACAGTAAAGCGTATGGTCGTTTAAGCGTGATGGCGCAATATTTCTGCAACGTGATCCCGGTCCTCGAAGTTCCGCCATCTGCCTTTACGCCGCCACCGAAAGTAGACTCTGCGGTTGTGCGCCTGGTGCCGCATAAAACGATGCCGTACCCGGTCAAGGATCTGCGCGTACTGAGCCGTATCACTACGGAAGCCTTTAACCAGCGCCGTAAAACAATCCGTAATAGCCTGGGTAATCTGTTTACGGTTGACGTGCTGGCTGAGTTGGGTATCGACCCGGCAATGCGTGCAGAGAACATCTCCGTAGAGCAGTACTGCAAGCTGGCTAATTACATCAGTGAAAATGCGCCTCCGAAGGAGAGTTAAGCCATGATTGATTCGCCCCGCGTCTGTGTCCATGTACAAAGCGTCTATGTTGAATCTCAATCCTCACCGGATGAAGAACGCTATGTCTTCGCTTACACCGTGACCATTCGCAATCTGGGGCGGATGCCTGTGCAACTGCGCGGGCGCTACTGGCTTATCACCAACGGTAATGGCCGTGAAATCGAAGTTCAGGGTGAAGGTGTGGTCGGTGAACAACCACATATCGATCCTGGCGAAGAGTATCAGTACACCAGCGGCGCGGTGATTGAAACGCCGCTGGGTACCATGCAAGGCCATTACGAAATGGTCGACGTTGATGGCAATGTGTTCCGCGTTGCTATTCCTGTGTTCCGTCTCGCCGTTACAACACTCATTCATTAATCTAATGTCTACATATCTGATTGGCGACGTTCACGGTTGCTACGATGAACTGATCGCATTATTAAAACAGGTCGACTTTACGCCCGGACAGGACACACTCTGGCTGACGGGAGATTTAGTTGCGCGTGGCCCCGGCTCTCTTGATGTTTTACGTTTCGTCAAATCGCTGGGAGACAACGTGCGCATGGTGCTGGGCAATCACGATCTGCATTTACTGGCTGTCTTCGCCGGGATCAGTCGCAACAAACCCAAAGACCGGCTCACGCCATTACTGGATGCGCCTGACGCGGACGATCTGATCAACTGGCTACGCCGGCAGCCCTTGCTGCAGGTCGACGAAGAGAAAAAGCTGGTCATGGCCCATGCTGGGATCACGCCGCAATGGGATCTTGAAACGGCTAAAACCTGCGCGCGTGATGTTGAAGCGGTTCTGGCAAGCGACTCATATCCTTTCTTCCTCGATGCCATGTACGGCGATATGCCGAACCACTGGAGCGAAGATCTCAGCGGTCTGGCCCGCCTGCGCTTTATCACCAACGCTTTTACCCGAATGCGTTTTTGTTTCCCGAACGGGCAGCTGGACATGTATTCAAAAGAGACACCGGAAAGTGCGCCCGCCCCGCTCAAACCGTGGTTTGCCATTCCGGGGCCTGTGACAAACGAATACAGCGTGGTGTTCGGTCACTGGGCTGCGCTGGAAGGTAAAGGCACGCCTGAAGGGATCTACGGTCTTGATACCGGATGCTGCTGGGGTGGAGAGTTAACCTGCTTGCGCTGGGAAGATAAAGCTTACTTTGTCCAGCCATCCAACCGACAGCTGGACTTAGGTGAAGACGAGGCCGTTGCCTCCTGAGGTTTATTCCCTCTCCCGGGCGGGAGAGGGAAAATCACTTAACGACGTTCCAGAATCTCGAAGCAGTAGCTGTGGGAGTTCTGTGCATCCGCATCGTGAAACTCACTGAAGACAGACTCCCACTCATCCGGATCGTAATCCGGGAAATGGGTATCCCCTTCCACTTCTGCATCAATGTGCGTCAGATAAAGCTTCTGCGCTTTTGGCAGGAACTGCTCGTACACACGCCCGCCACCAATCACCATGATCTCTTCGGCGTTACCGCATGCGGCAATCGCCTCGTCCACGGATTTCACCCATTCAACGCGATCGTCAGTGCCAGGCTGGCTACTGATAACGATATTCTTACGGCCCGGTAATGGACGACCAATCGACTCCCAGGTCAGGCGGCCCATCACTACCGGCTTGTTTAACGTCGTACGTTTAAACCATGCGAGATCGGCAGGCAGGTTCCACGGCATGGCATTTTCCATACCGATAACACGGTCCACCGCCAGCGCTGCAATCAGACTGATCATTGAAAATTTCCCGGATGCAAAAAATTGCCGCCACTATACGGAAAGCTTAATCTTTCGTCGACTGGCGGCAGGGTAAAGAAACAGAAATTTTTTATTATTGCTGGCAACACCTCTTCACACTGAGGGTTTACTCTCTGGTTCGTCTTCCGGGTTACCCGTGTGCTTGCCCTCTTCCGTGCCCTGCCAGCCATGACGCTGGATCAGCGACAGATGATTACGATCTTCATTGATGATCTCTGTCAGCATCGCACTGGTACGTTTAAACACTGCAGCACGCTCAGTGGCCGTACTACCCGCCATCGCCGCCATCTCTTCTACCATATCGGTATTGAAGCGGCGGAACAGGTCTGCACGCTCTCGCGCTTCATACGCGCCAAGCCCCAGATTTTCCAGCGCCATACGACCAGATTTCAGCGCACCTTCAAACGTCTCACGCTCAGGTGCGTCGACGCCCGCCTGTCGCAAGCGGATATAATGATCCACATCGCGTGCACGGGAGATAATGGTCAGCTCCGGGAAATGTTCTTTTACCAGTTCCACCATCTGCATGCTGGTCTCTGGATCGTCGATGGCGTTAATCAGCACCTCGGCTTTTGCCGCCCCGGCAGACTCCAGCAGATCAACACGGGTCGCATCCCCGTAAAAGACTTTCATATCAAATTTACGCAGGGTATCGACATGGTCAGGATCGTGATCGAGGATGACCATTTTAACCCCGCTCGACAGCAGTAAACGACCTACGATCTGCCCATAGCGACCGAATCCGGCGATGATCACCCGCGGCTGTTCTTCGTCAATTTCATCAGCCTCCCGCTCCTGCTCACTGCCCGATTTTTCCAGACGCGTTAGCACCACCAGCAGAACTGGCGTCGCCGCCATCGACAGCGCCACGGCAAGCGTCAGCGCTTTCGCCCACTCAGGCTCGAGTACGTTTGCCATCTGCGCCGCGCCAAAGACCACGAACGCAAATTCGCTTCCCTGCCCCAGCAGCACGGCAAACCAGCGACGCTGTTTGCCCGGCACCTTCAGCGGACGGGCAATCAACCACAACATCGCCATTTTAATGACCAGGAAACCGACCAGCAGCAGGATGATCCGCAGCGGATGTGTCACCAGCGTGCCGAAGTCGACTGACATCCCCACACCGATGAAAAACAGTCCCAGCAGTAGCCCTTTGAACGGCTCAATATCGCTTTCCAGCGCGTGACGATATTCAGAACTCGCCAGCAGAACGCCTGCGAGGAACGCTCCCATCGCCATCGACAGACCGGCCTCTTCCAGCAGCAGACCAAAACCGAACACCAGGAACAGTGCCACCGCACTGAAGACTTCACGCAGTCCTGAGCGGGCAACAAACCGCAGCAGCGGACGAGTCACGTAGCGGCCAAGCAGGACCACCAGCGCCAGCGCCCCTACCACCTTCAATGCCGACAGCGCGAAAGCGCCAAGCGTCGTAGAGGAACCACTTGCCGCCAGCAGCGGGATCATTGCCACCAGCGGAATAGCAGCAATATCCTGGAACAACAGCACCGAAAACGCACTGCGCCCCATCTGAGAGACCGTCAGATTTCGCTCGTTCATGGCCTGCATAGCAATGGCCGTCGAGGAGAGCGCCAGCGTCATGCCGATAAGCTCAGCCACTTTCCAGTCCATTCCCAACAGAATGCAGAACCCAGCCAGCAGCAGGCCGCAGGCCACCATTTGCAGCGCGCCACCGCCAAAGACCGAGGCACGAAGTTTCCACAAACGCTGCGGGTCGAGCTCCAGGCCAATCACAAATAACATCAGCACGACGCCAATTTCAGCGAAATGGAGAATCGCCTCTGCATCCGTGACCAGACGAAAGCCCCACGGCCCAATGACGCAACCCGCAATCAGGTAGCCGAGGACAGACCCCAGCCCCAGACGTACTGCCACGGGCACAATCAGCGCCGCCGCGCCGAGGTAAATCAGCGCCTGTATCAGCGTATGGCTATCCATGGTGCGCCTCCTGCCACTCAAGTAAGCGTTGTTTATAATGACGAGCCTGCGCCTGCAACGTTTCATCGTCGCATACAAAAGTACAGTGCATCGCAAAAGGCGGAAGCCAGTTCATCCCGCAATAGAGCGCGGTGGCCTGCAGCGGCTGTGCCAGGACGTCAAAACCCGGGAAGGAACCAATATCAAAGTGGCTTTCCCCACCGCCGGTCGTGACCGCCCACATCAGGTTTTTGCCCTTCAGTGCATGGCCGTTATGGCCATATGCCCAGCCATGGGAGAAGACTTTATCAATCCACAGTTTCAGAAGCGGAGGGGTGCTGTACCACTGCATAGGGTGCTGCCAGATGATCAGATCAGCGCGCGAAACCGCTTCCTGCTCAGCGGCGATGTCGATATTAAAATCGGGATAAAGTTGATAGAGGGAACGTATCTCTACGTTATCAAGCGTCCTTACCTGCTCAAGCATCCGCTTATTCGCATGCGAGTGGTGCGGATAGGGATGTGCATAAATTATCAGAATCATTGATTAGCCTGTTGTTACTGCTTTCTTTTAACAAAAGAGTGTAGTCAGTAATTCAGCAGGCTAATAGTGAATATTATTGACGGGCTAACGGCAGAATTCTGAATTAGTTATCCAGCTCGCCCATGGATTTTACCTGGTCACGGTTAATCTGCTCGGTTTGACCGGTTTCGGCGTTTTTATACGACACCAGACCGGTATCGTCATCCACCTGCGGTTTGCCGTCGGTGACAATGGTTTTGCCATCAGTGGTTTTTACGGCCTGATTAGACGAACAGCCCGCAACGGTAAACATTGTCGTGGCAGCCAGAACGGAAGCGATCAGTAATTTATTTTGCATGGTGTTTTCCCCTGCATTCAGTTGGATTTCGTTATCGACCTAACCATTTTAGGCTAACTGACTGAATGTGGATGGAAAACCAGAAGGTTCTGAAGGTGGGGATAATGCCCGGCAACAGAGTGCTGCCGGGCATTTTTACTTACTTGTTAATCTGCGCGTGCATTTCCTGCACCGAAATCACCTTCTCGGTGGCATCCGCGTTCAGCGCCATGGCTGTTGCGAAACCGCCGTTCAGGGTGGTGTCGTAGTGCACTTTGTACTGCAGCGCGCTGCGGCGAATCAGCTTGGAGTCTTCAATCGCCTGACGGCCCGCCGTGGTGTTGATGATGTAGGTGTATTCGCCATTCTTGATACGGTCCTGAATGTGCGGACGGCCTTCATGCACCTTGTTCACCAGACGTGGATTGATACCTGCTTCACCCAGCACAATCGCCGTACCGTGGGTCGCATCCAGCTCGAAGCCCTGTTTCAGCAGCTTGGCAGCCAGGTCAACCACGCGCTCTTTATCGCCTTCGCGAACAGAGAGCAGCGCACGGCCTGATTTTCTCATGGTGGAGCTGCTGCCCAGCTGCGCCTTCGCAAAGGCTTCTGCGAAGGTGCGGCCTACGCCCATTACTTCCCCGGTAGAGCGCATTTCTGGCCCTAACAGTGGGTCAACGCCCGGGAATTTGTTGAACGGCAGTACCACTTCCTTCACCGAGTAGTACGGTGGGATGATCTCTTTAGTTACGCCCTGCTGAGCCAGCGTCTGGCCTGCCATCACGCGCGCCGCCACTTTCGCCAGTGGAACACCGGTCGCTTTGGAGACGAACGGTACGGTACGTGCCGCACGCGGGTTCACTTCAATCAGGTACACTTCGTTGTCTTTAACGGCGAACTGGACGTTCATCAGACCGCGAACCTGCAGCTCGAAGGCCAGCTTCTGCACCTGCTGGCGCATTACGTCCTGAATTTCCTGGCTCAGGGTGTACGCTGGCAGAGAACAGGCGCTGTCACCGGAGTGAACGCCCGCCTGCTCGATGTGCTCCATGATGCCGCCAATCAGCACCATTTCGCCGTCACAGATAGCGTCAACGTCCACTTCTACTGCATCGTCCAGGAAGCGGTCGAGCAGCACTGGCGCATCGTTAGAGACGCTTACCGCGGTCTGGAAGTAGCGACGCAGGTCTGCTTCGTCATAAACGATTTCCATCGCCCGGCCGCCCAGTACGTAAGAAGGACGCACCACCAGTGGGTAGCCAATCTCTTTCGCCTTCTCAACGGCCTGTTCAATCGCAGTTACGGTGGCGTTTGCCGGCTGTTTCAGTTTCAGACGGTCAACCGCCTGCTGGAAACGCTCACGGTCTTCTGCACGGTCAATCGCATCCGGGCTGGTACCGATAACCGGTACGCCAGCCGCTTCCAGCGCACGCGCCAACTTCAACGGGGTCTGGCCGCCGTACTGCACGATAACGCCTTTTGGCTTCTCGATACGCACGATTTCCAGCACGTCTTCCAGTGTTACCGGCTCAAAGTACAGACGGTCAGAGGTGTCGTAGTCAGTGGATACGGTTTCCGGGTTACAGTTAACCATAATGGTTTCGTAACCGTCTTCACGCAGCGCCAGAGAGGCGTGAACGCAGCAGTAATCGAACTCAATGCCCTGGCCGATACGGTTTGGACCACCGCCCAGTACCATAATTTTGTCGCGGTCGACTGACGGGTTCGCTTCGCACTCATCTTCATACGTGGAGTACATGTACGCGGTATCGGTCGAGAATTCTGCCGCACAGGTGTCCACACGCTTGTAGACAGGGTGCAGGTTGAACTGGTCACGCAGCTTGCGGATTTCCGCTTCGCGCACGCCTGCCAGCTTAGCCAGACGCGCATCGGCGAAGCCTTTACGCTTCAGCACGCGCAGGAAGTCAGCGTCCAGACCGTTGATGCCCAGATCCGCCACTTTCTCTTCCAGACGCACCAGCTCTTCAATCTGCACCAGGAACCAGCGGTCAATGTTGGTCAGGTTGAAGACGCCGTCCACAGACAGGCCTGCGCGGAAGGCATCGGCGATATACCAGATACGCTCTGCGCCCGCGTCTTTCAGCTCGCGGCGAATTTTTGTCAGTGCTTCCGGGTCGTCCAGGCTCACTTTCGGGTCAAAACCGGTCGCGCCTACTTCCAGGCCACGCAGCGCTTTCTGCAGGGATTCCTGCTGGGTGCGGCCAATTGCCATCACTTCGCCGACAGATTTCATCTGGGTAGTCAGACGGTCGTTCGCGCCAGCGAATTTCTCGAAGTTGAAGCGAGGTATTTTCGTCACAACGTAGTCGATAGACGGTTCGAAGGACGCAGGGGTGCGGCCGCCGGTGATGTCGTTCATCAGCTCGTCGAGGGTGTAACCCACCGCCAGTTTCGCTGCTACTTTGGCAATCGGGAAGCCGGTGGCTTTAGAGGCCAGCGCCGAGGAACGGGATACACGCGGGTTCATTTCGATAACAATCAGGCGTCCGGTTTTCGGGTTCACCGAGAACTGCACGTTAGAACCGCCGGTTTCCACGCCGATTTCACGCAGTACCGCCATCGAGGCGTTACGCATGATTTGATACTCTTTGTCGGTCAGGGTCTGGGCAGGCGCCACGGTGATGGAGTCACCGGTGTGGATCCCCATCGCATCGAAGTTTTCGATGGAACAGACGATGATGCAGTTGTCGTTTTTATCACGCACCACTTCCATCTCGTACTCTTTCCAGCCAATCAGCGATTCATCAATCAGCAGCTCTTTGGTTGGGGAGAGATCCAGACCGCGTTCGCAAATCTCTTCGAACTCTTCGCGGTTGTAAGCGATACCGCCACCGGTGCCGCCCATGGTGAAGGAAGGACGGATGATACATGGATAACCCACGTCAGCCGCGACGGCCAGCGCTTCTTCCATGTTGTGTGCAATACCGGAACGCGCGGTGTCGAGGCCGATTTTTTTCATCGCCACGTCGAAGCGACGACGGTCTTCTGCTTTATCAATCGCGTCGGCGGTCGCACCAATCATGGTTACGCCGAATTCGGCAAGCACGCCCTGACGCTCCAGCTCCAGCGCACAGTTCAGCGCCGTCTGGCCGCCCATCGTTGGCAGTACCGCATCCGGGCGCTCTTTTTCGATGATTTTGCGCACTACTTCCCAGTGAATTGGCTCGATGTAGGTTGCATCAGCCATTTCCGGGTCGGTCATGATGGTTGCCGGGTTAGAGTTCACCAGAATGACGCGGTAGCCCTCTTCACGCAGAGCTTTACACGCCTGCGCACCGGAGTAGTCAAATTCACAGGCCTGGCCGATAACAATCGGGCCAGCGCCAAGGATCAGGATGCTTTTTATGTCTGTACGTTTTGGCATTGTCTTCTCAGCTCCTGATTATTTAGCGGTCTTACGGTATTGCTCGATAAGTTCGATGAAGTGATCGAACAGCGGTGCGGCATCGTGCGGGCCCGGGCTGGCTTCAGGGTGACCCTGGAAGCTGAACGCTGGCTTGTCGGTACGGTGGATACCCTGCAGGGTGCCATCGAACAGTGATTTATGCGTCACGCGCAGGTTAGCCGGCATTGAGGCTTCATCGACAGCAAAACCGTGGTTCTGCGCGGTGATCATCACCGTGTTGTTGTCGATATCTTTCACCGGGTGGTTACCACCGTGGTGACCGAATTTCATCTTAACGGTGTTCGCACCGCTCGCCAGCGCCAGCAGCTGATGGCCGAGACAGATGCCAAAGACCGGGATATCGGTTTCCAGGAAAGATTTAATGGCGTTGATAGCGTAATCGCACGGAGCCGGGTCACCCGGGCCGTTAGAGAGGAAGATACCGTCCGGGTTCATCTTCAGGACTTCTTCCGCAGAGGTTTGTGCAGGCACAACGGTCAGACGGCAACCGCGGTCAACCAGCATGCGCAGGATATTGCGCTTGGCACCGAAATCGTAGGCCACCACGTGGAATGGCAGCTCGCTCTCTTTTTTCGCTTCTGGCAGGTCGCCTTCCAGCGTCCAGCTGCCCTGCGTCCAGTTGTAGGCTTCAGCGGTAGTCACCTCTTTCGCCAGGTCCATGCCGTTCAGGCCCGGGAAGGCTTTCGCTTTTTCCAGCGCCAGGGCCGCATCCAGGTTATCACCTGCAATGATGCAGCCGTTTTGTGCACCTTTCTCGCGCAGCAGACGCGTTAACTTACGCGTATCAATATCGGCAATCGCCACAATGTTATGGCGCTTCAGGTAAGAAGAGAGGTCTTCGGTGTTGCGGAAGTTGCTGGCAATCAGCGGCAGGTCGCGAATGACCAGACCTTGCGCATGTACCTGAGAGGATTCTTCGTCAGCCGCATTGGTGCCGACATTGCCAATATGAGGATAAGTAAGAGTAACGATTTGGCGAGAATAGGAAGGATCAGTGAGGATTTCTTGATAACCGGTCATTGAAGTATTGAAAACGACTTCCCCAACCGCCGAACCTGTTGCCCCTATGGCCCGACCGATAAACTGGGTTCCGTCTTCCAGAACCAATAGCGCTGACTTAATCAAAACACCCTCCAGAGAATATTCACTCACTTTATTTGCATATTAATTCATAACCATGTCATGAATCAATGCAAATGTGTTGCCAGCGGATTTTTGGCAAACGGCGGCATTCTGGAGATTTGGTGGGTAAAAGTCAACTTAAAACGGATATTTTGTTTGTTCTTTTGCAAGCCTGGCGTACCGAATGCCGCTTAACCGACAAAAAGATCAGGTAAATCACCACGGAAAACGCTTGCGCGACAAGTTTAATGATAAATATGGCAAGAGAGCAATAAAAAGTAGACCAGATGGTCAAAACTTACATTTCAGCAACGAAAAAATAGGATGAAAGGCTTACTTTTGAAAGCAATATCGCAAATAAAGGTCGAAATAAGAAAAATAAAAGGGCAATAAATTATTGCCCTATGCAATCAAGTAATTACGACTGCAATAACCACATCACGATGGGTAATAAACCTTACAAATTGTTAAGATCCAGCACATCTCGCATATCAAAAAGACCATTTCCTTTGTCTTTTAACCACAAAGCAGAACGTACGGCACCGTTTGCAAATGTCATACGGCTGGAGGCTTTATGCGTAATTTCAACACGCTCGCCAATATCGGCGAACATCGCGGTATGTTCGCCGACGATGTCACCCGCTCGCACGGTTGCGAAGCCAATGGTGCCCGGCACGCGTTCGCCGGTGTAACCCTCGCGGGTATAGACCGCGCAATCTTTTAAATCTTTATCAAGTGCATGAGCAATCGCTTCGCCCATTGCCAGCGCCGTACCTGATGGTGCATCAACTTTGTAACGGTGGTGCGCTTCAACAATCTCAATGTCGGTATAGTTACCCATCACCTTCGCCGCTTTCTCCAGCAGCTTGAGCATGACGTTTACGCCCACACTAAAGTTCGCAGCAAAGACAATCGCAATTTCTTTTGATGCGTCCTGAATAGCCTGCTTACCTGCGTCGTCAAAACCGGTAGTACCGATGACCATTCCTTTGCCGTGCTGGCGGCAAAACGCCAGATGCGTCAGCGTTCCTTCCGGGCGGGTAAAGTCGATGAATACATCGAAGTCATCTTTCACCGCGTCAAGGCTGCTCTGGACGGTAACGCCCGTCTTTCCTGCACCCGCCAGCTCACCTGCGTCGGTACCAAGAAGTGAGGAACCTTCACGCTCCAGGGTCGCACCCAGCGCCACGCCATCCATCTGTAGTGCCGCCTGAATCAGTTGGCGGCCCATACGTCCACCCGCGCCCGCAATCGCGACACGGATCTGTGCATCATGCATAGTTATTCTCTTACGTTAAAATGATGTAAACCGTTTTCAGATTAACCAGCCTTCACGGAGGCTGCCAACTGAAAACACCAATAATTAGAATTTAATGATAAACAGGAAGAAATATCAGTAAAAAGCATAACGATCAGCGAAAACCGCAGGATTCCCGCACCACGAGGGCGGGGGGAAGGATAATCCGTTTTGCCGGTTCATCATTTCCTTGCATGCGGCTATACAGCAACTCTCCTGCCTTGCGCCCAATCTCTTTCGCGGCGACAGATACCGTCGTGAGTGCAGGCTGAACCAGCGCCGCTTCGGTGATGTCATCGAATCCCACCAGGGCAAAATCACGTCCGGGTTCCCGGTTCAATTTGCGTAAACACTGCATAACCCCGAGGGCCACAATATCCTGATAACAAATCGCGGCGGTGATTTCCGGATTATCGGTCAGCAAACTCTCTGCCACCCGTGCACCATCGCTTTGGCTGGCCTGTGAAGTCACAATCCAGGCCGGATTCGGCGTAATACCGTATTCCAGAAGTTTACTGGTAAATCCGCCAATACGCTGCGCCCGTGACCCCGAATTCTGGCTACCGCCGATAAATGCGATCTGCCGGTGTCCCATTTTTAAAAGATGTTCGGTCGCCATTTGGGTGCCAAGAAAGTTATCTGTTCCAACAAAATCGAACCCAGGATCGCTAAGCGGGCGTACGACCATAATCGCCGGAATATTGCGTCGCTTCAGGCTATCAAAAAAAGATTGTGGCGTTTCGCGGGCGGCACAGAGCACCATGCCACCCACGTTGTTACGCATCAGCGAATCAACAAACTTTTGCTGTCGCTCGGCGGATTCTTCGCTATTTGCCAGAAACAGCATCAGCTCATGGCGCTCCATCTCATGGCTTAAGCCGGCGGTCATCTCGCCGTAGAAAGGGTTGGTGATGTCATGCAAAAGCAACCCCACCTGGTTACTGCTGCGGTTTCGCAGGTTAGCCGCCGTCTGGTTATAGACATAGCCCGATTCATCCAGCGCCTTCAGTACCCTTTCGCGTGTACTCTGCGAAATGCGCCCTTTATTGCACAGCACCATTGATACCGTTGCCGTAGATACCCCTGCGTACTTCGCAACATCTGCCAGCGTGATTCCTGTCATGTTGTCTCCTTAGTCTTCACTACAGATTAATCGAATAACCTATTTTTTGCATTTTTCCCTGTGAGTCTCTTCACATTACGGCTACCAATCAGGATCCCATTCGTATTTATGGCGGGTTAATCGCGTTAACCACTCTTCTCAAATGCGGTTAATCGAATAACCTTAAATAACGATTACGGAGGATAAGATGACAACTTACGACAAATTCCCCACGGTGACGATTCAGGGTTATGACGACAGCGCCTGGCAAGGTTGGGAGGCGATTATCAGCAGCCTTGATGCAAAAACCCGACAGTGCAGCCGCACCGTACTGGTGATTGATTGCTATCCAGGCGTGCGCATGACCGAACTTGAGAACGCTTTGCTGCCGCAATTGCGTCCGACACTCACAATCAATGTCGAACAAGCGCGACAGGATGAGCGCACCATTCATGAAATGCTGGCACGCAACCTCACCGACGATCGCGTCTTTGGCGTACTCTCCTGCCACCAGCTCGGTGAGTTTTTCGATCCCACTCGTCTGGAAACATTGCAGGCTCAGGTGAGCCAATGCTCTGAAGGGCTGATTGTGATTTACGGCCCCGGTGCGGCGCTCGTCCATCCGGGTGATGTGCTGGTGTATGCCGATCTTCCGCGATGGGAGATCCAGCAGCGTATGCGCAGCGGTGAGATGGGGAACTGGGGCGTAGAGAATCAGCATGAAGATATCCTTCGTCGCTACAAACGCGCCTTTTTTATCGAATGGCGAGTCTTCGATCGCCACAAAACGCCGCTTCTCAGACGCGCCGATTTTTTACTGGATACAACCCGGGCAAACCAGCCCGCGATGGTCAGCGGCGAGGCCCTGCGTGCCGGGCTTGAACAAACGACCTCGCAGCCTTTCCGCGTAGTCCCCTTTTTCGACCCCGGAATCTGGGGCGGCCAGTGGATGAAACAACAATTCGATCTCGATCCCTCTGCACCCAATTACGCATGGTGTTTTGACTGTGTGCCCGAGGAAAACAGCCTGTTACTGCGTTTTGGCGCAGTGCGGATCGAGATCCCCTCTCAGGATCTGGTTCTGCTTGAGCCTCGCGCTCTGCTGGGTGAGAAAGTTCACGCACGTTTCGGCGCGGAGTTCCCGATTCGCTTTGACTTTCTCGATACCATTGGCGGCCAAAACCTAAGCTTCCAGGTCCACCCCGTTACCGAGTACATCCAGCAACAGTTCGGGATGCATTACACCCAGGATGAGAGCTATTACATCCTGGACGCCAGGCCAGATGCCGTTGTTTATCTGGGCACCAAAACCGGTATAGATCCTAAGGACATGATGGACGATCTCAGGCGTGCGGGGCGCGGTGAAAAACCGTTTGATGATGCACGTTTCGTTAATCAAATCCCGGCCAAAAAACACGACCATTTCCTGATCCCTGCAGGCACAGTGCACTGTTCCGGCGCGGGGACCATGGTACTGGAGATCAGCGCTACGCCGTATATCTTCACCTTCAAACTATGGGACTGGGGCCGCCTTGGGCTGGACGGTCTGCCGCGCCCGGTACACCTGGACCACGGTGAAAAGGTGATCGACTGGCAGCGCGACACGCAGTGGGTGCATCAGCATCTGGTGAATCAGTTTGAACCTATCGCAGAAGGAAATTACTGGCGCGAAGAACGAACGGGGCTGCACGAGCGAGAATTTATCGAAACCCGTCGTCACTGGTTTAGCGAACCCGTGTTGCATCATACCGGTGGCGGTGTGAATGTGCTGAATCTGGTGGAGGGAGACGAAGCCATTGTCGATAGCCCAACCGGTGCGTTTGCGCCTTTCACCGTCCATTACGCCGAAACCTTCATCATTCCGGCAAGCGTCGGTGAATATCGCATTTCACCGCCCGCCAATTCCTCCAGCCAACCACTGGCGACTATCAAAGCCTGGGTAAGGAGTTAACGATGATTCATTTTATTGTCGCCACCCACGGTCCGCTTGCCAGCGCTCTGCTGGAGAGCGGCCGGATGGTTTATGGCGATCTGCCCGGCGTGCACGCCGTTTGTCTGACCGAACAGGCAGGGATAGAGGGCTTCCGCCGTGACTTTTGCGCCACGCTGGAAGCAGCAAGCATAAATGCTGATGGCGTGCTGGTGCTGTGTGATATGCAAAGCGGCACGCCCTGGAATGTGGCTTGCGAGGTCGCGTTTAACCAGCATACACATCCACCTGTCGCCGTGGTCGCGGGGGTCAACTTCCCGATGCTGTTGCAAACCGACGAGGTGATGATGGCACGCGATGTTCATCATGCTGCCGCGCAAATAATCCAACTCTCTCTGCCGACGCTGGTACAGGCGAAACAGATAGATTCTGAACCGACAGACGATTTTTAAGGAGCTGCATATGAGTATTTCTTTTGTTCGCATCGACGATCGCGTGATCCATGGGCAGCTCATCACACGCTGGGCCAAAGAGCTGCCCTGTGACGGCATCGTTGCCATTGATGATGCCGTTGCGGCCGATCCTCTGCTGTCGTCGGTCATGAAAGGTGCCGTCTCTGACACCAAAGTGTGGCTGTTCGATACCGCAACAGCGATTGAAAAACTGCCCAAAGTGATTGCCAGCGAGAAGCGGTATTTTGTTATAGGCAAATCGCCGCTTACGCTGCAGCGCATTGAACAGGCAGGCATTAGCCTGAAAAACAGCAACGGGAAAATCAACGTGGGGCCGATGAGCGCTCGCGCTAACACGATCACCATCGGCCCGAATCAATCGGTCACGAAAGATGAAGCGGCGGCGTTCGAGTGGCTCACCGTCCAGGGACACGCGATTGAATTCCGCCTGGTTCCCGATGCCAGTTTTTATACCTGGCAGGACGCCAGACAAAAGCTGAAATAAGGAGCGGATCATGTTTATCGAAGCGTCTTTAATTGGCCTGCTGTGTTATCTGGGTGCACTCAGCAGTCCGTGGCTTTTAGGGTTGACTGGCGGTTGGTATCTCATCTCCCGACCGCTTATTTCCGGGATGCTGGTTGGCCTGATCCTGGGCGATATCAAAACCGGAATTATGATTGGCGTAGCGGTGCAGGCGGTGTATATCGCGATGGTGACCCCCGGCGGCTCGATGCCAGCAGATTTAAACTTTGTGGCTTATCCAGCCATTGCGCTGGGGATCCTTTCCGGCAAAGGACCTGAGGTTGCCGTCGCACTGGCAGCAACTATCGGTATCGCCGGAACCATTCTCTTCAATGCGATGATGGTGCTCAATTCATTCTGGAATCATCGGGCGGATGTCGCGCTGGAAAATGGCGATGAGCGAGGAATCTACCTCAACAGCGCCATATGGCCACAGGTGATGAATTTTGTGCTGCGCTTTGTCCCCACGTTTATCGCCGTCTTTTTTGGCGCGCAATACATTAGCGGCTTTATGGACAGCCTGCCGCAGATCGTACTCTCGACCATGAACGTGCTGGGCGGTATTTTGCCCGCCGTCGGTATTGCCATCCTGCTTAAGCAGATCATCAAAAGCTACACCATGCTCATCTATTTCCTGGTGGGCTTCGTCTGCATCGTTTTCCTGAAACTCAATATGGTTGCGCTGGTGATCGTGGGCGCCCTGCTGGCGCTGATTCATTACAACTACAAACCTGACACGCCGCAGGCCGTGGCCTCTGCACCAGTCCCTGACGACGAGGATGAATTCTGATGGAAGAACGTAAACTGACCCGCAAAGATCTGCGCCGCTGCTGGCGGGCGTGGATGATGCACAACCTCTCTTCAATGAGCTTTGAACGGCTGGAATCCTTCGGCTTCTGCCTGAGCATGCTGCCGGTGGCAAAAAAACTCTATCCCGATGCAGCACAACGCACCGAGATGCTGCGTCGTCACGCGTCGTTCTACAACACAGAGCCGCAAATTGGCGCGATTGTTAACGGTATGGCGCTGGGTCTGGAAGAGAAGAAAGCCAACGGCGAGCCGATTGATGGTGAAACCATCAACACTCTGAAGGTGGGCCTGATGGGGCCGATAGCAGGGATCGGCGATTCGATGATCCCCGGAATGCTAATCCCCATCCTCCTCAGCATCGGGATGGCGCTGGCGGCAGGAGGGAACATACTTGGCCCGCTGTTTTATACCGTTGCCTGGCTGGCCATTATTATCCCGGGCTCATGGTTCCTGTTTCTTAAAGGCTACCAGATGGGATCAGGCTCTGTGGAGATGCTGGTCAGCAGCAAATCCACCCGCCTACGGGAAGCGCTCTCCCTGCTGGGCGTATTCGTCATGGGCGGCGTGGCGGCCAGCTATGTGAAGCTCGGTACCGGGCTGGAGTTCATCACCCGCGACGGCGTTAACATTCACGTGCAGCAGATGCTGGACGGTATTTTCCCGCAACTGCTTCCGCTGGTGGTGGTGCTGGGTACCTGGTACCTGATGGCAAAACGCGGCGTGTCGCCAGTCAAAGCCATGGTTCTACTGCTGGTACTCGCAGCGCTTGGCGTGGCAACCGGGGTGTTTGCAGGATAAAAAAGCCGGGGCTCTGCCCCGGCTTTTTTTATGGATGGAAATGGTGCCACAGCTCTGCCGTTCTGTCCGGGCGCGAGATAAACTGAAACCGGGCCGGATCGTCAATAAACTGCTGATAAATAGGCGCGTCCGTAATACCAAACTCACTGTAACGACGCGGTGTGATCATCTGTAACCGCCCTGCCATATAGTGGTTATTATGCTGCCATATAATGTTTTTTCCCTGAACCAGTGGATACCAGGCCAGCCCCTTGCGCGCGCGAACCGCGTCATATTCAAATCCGTACTCACGATCGCACCAGGCACCAAAAGTCAGCGGTGTATCAGGTGAGGCCGAAATGGTCGCATGACCCCAACCCGGTGGCACCAGCACCTTTTCTCCTGGCCCCGCTAAAACGGCAAAACAGCGTCCGGGATCGTCCTCGACGTACTCCTGCATGTAAATAATCGCTTTACCTTGCCAGATCTCATAAAGCTCCGGCGGTGACCATCCGCTATGCTGGCTGATGCGGTGGACATGCCCCTGGCTGCGAATTGGCTCATCGCCGAGCGTACCTGCAGCGTAGGTAACCACACCAAAGAGCAACATCCGTTTTTCCAGCTCCGGTCTGTCCATCAGTCGCGCGACATCCATGGCGATGGCATACACCTGATCCGTTCCCTGACAGTCAGGATCGCGCAGTGACGGGCGAATCTGATCCAGACTACGGATTTCCGGCATCGGCCCGGTGACATCATCACCATAGCTAAAACCCAGCGGCTGATGGGTAATGGTCATATCAAGGCCATAGTCAGACATGACGCACCTCGACACCTTGCCCGGCGGCAAAGACTCGCAGAGCGAAGCCCTCTGCCAGCGCCGCGTAGTCGTGCCCCGCGACGCTTGGCCAGATGGCCAGCGAGGAGAGCGTCTCATTACCGGTGTTGATCAAACGGTGCGCCGTAAAAGGAGGAATGATGTGTACCGACCCTGCCGCTACCTGCTCAACACGTGCATCGCCCGCCTCCGTTTGCAACAACAGTAAGCCGCTGCCACGCAGGCCAAAATAGACTTCACCCTGTTCACGGCGCTCATGAAAATGACCACGCGTCATAAAGAACTCATCACCAACTTTACCTGCATGAAGGTGAGTGACGCCAACGTAGAGCGCCCCCTCAGCCATGGGGGATTCCAGTACCTCAACGTCGTATACGCTTTGTTGGGGATCGCGACACCTCCACTCCTCGCGGTTAGCGAAGATGCAGGGAAGATCGGCAAGGCGGGTTGTCTTGCGAACAAGCGGGCCTCTGGCTAGCGCGCCAGTCGCCCATGCCACCTGAGGTGGCAGAATAATTTCTGGTTCCATAGTCATCTCCGGCCCAAGGAGAACAGCAACATCAGCCTATCAGATTAAACGATTAACCTGCCGATGAAGGCACCAATGTTGATGGTGAATCACAGTTAACCAGAAACAAAAATGCCGGTAGCTTTCGCCACCGGCATTTTCCAGACAGAGAGTAAACTATTCCACTTCGCGGGCGTCGATACGCAGTTCTTTCGGGACTTCGAAGACGATATTCTCTTCGCGTCCTTCCAGTGGAACTGCTTCGCTACCGCCCAACTCCTGCAGACGGACAATCACGTTCTGCACCAGAATATCCGGCGCGGAAGCGCCTGCGGTAACGCCGACGCAGGCCGCATTTTTCACCCACGCTTCCTGAATGTCCGTTGCATCGTCAATCAGGAATGCCGCTTTCCCCATACGCTGCGCAAGCTCGGCCAGGCGGTTGGAGTTAGAAGAGTTCTTCGAGCCAACAACCAGCACCACATCCGCCTGTTCAGCCAGTGCACGCACAGCTTCCTGACGATTAGTGGTCGCGTAGCAGATGTCATCTTTACGCGGCCCGACGATTTTCGGGAAACGCTGACGCAGGGCATCAATCACGTCAGAGGTATCGTCCACGGAGAGCGTCGTCTGGGTCATAAACGACAGACGGGCTTCGTTTTTCACATTCAGCGTCAGGACATCTTCCGGTGACTCAACCAGATACATGCCCCCTTCCGGGTTGCTGTACTGGCCCATGGTGCCTTCAACTTCCGGATGACCCGCGTGGCCAATCAGAATCGACTCTTCACCACGACGGCTGGCACGCGCCACTTCCATATGCACCTTTGTCACTAAAGGACAGGTGGCATCAAACACCGTCAAATCGCGGCTTTTCGCTTCGTTACGCACTGCCTGAGAAACGCCATGCGCGGAGAAAATCAGGATCGCACCATCCGGCACTTCGCTAATCTGCTCGATAAAGATGGCACCGCGCTCGCGCAGGCTGTCGACCACATAGCGGTTATGCACTACTTCGTGACGCACATAAATCGGCGCGCCGTAGATCTCCAGCGCGTTTTCAACAATGCTGATAGCGCGGTCTACACCGGCGCAGAAGCCGCGCGGGTTAGCCAACAGGATCTGCATTTCAGGCCTCCAGTACTGGGTCAATCTCCAGCACTTCAATATCAAAATGGACGGTGCGCCCGGCAAGTGGATGGTTGAAGTCAACGGTGATGGAGTCGCCGTTGATTTCGCGGATCACGCCAGGCATTTCGCTGCCATCCATAGCGGTAAAGAGCATAATCGCCCCGATTTCCGGCTCGCCCGCATCCATAAACTCGCGGCGCGAGAAATACTGGATCAGATCCGGGCTTGGCACGCCAAACGCGGCATCCGGCTCCAGTGAAAACGCCTTTTTCTCACCCTCTTTCAGACCAAGAAGCTGTTGTTCAAGACCTTCAGACAGGGAGGTATCGCCAAGACGAAACAGGGCTGGTTTGCCGTTATTGCGGGTGGATTCAGCGGTAGAGCCATCATCCAGTTTCAGCGTGAAGTGAACGAGAACCGCGCTGTTGCTCTGTACGGATTTAGACATGCAAATTGCTCGCTTGTTTTGCCCGGTGGCACTACACCACCGGGCGAGTGTGTTACGCCTGCTCTTTCGCGGCCGAGTTAGGCAAGAAGCCTTCCAGCACGATTAACGCCGCACCGATGCAAATTGCGCTATCGGCGAGGTTAAAGGTCGCGAAGTGCCAGTCGCCGACGTAGAAGTCGATCATATCGACCACAAAGCCGTGCCACAGGCGGTCAAACAGGTTGCCCAGTGCGCCGCCAATGATCAGTGCGTAGGCAATGTTATTCAGCTTTTGCGTTGCCTTCGAACGGTACATCAGCACCGCCAGCACCACGCAGATACCGATCGCGATACCTGCAAAGAACCAGCGCTGCCAGCCACCGCTGTCAGCAAGGAAACTAAACGCCGCACCGTAGTTGCGTGCATAGTGCAGGTTAAGCGACGGGAACAGTGAAACCGTCTCCCCCAGAGCAAAATTCTGGAGGATCAGGAACTTGCTGCCCAGATCAATAATCAGCACCACCACAACCAGCCACAGCCAGCGCAGTCCTGTTGAACAGAGAGTTTTACTCATCAGGCAAACTTACGTTTTTCGCCGTCTCCGGCGACGTTGCTTACACAGCGTCCGCAGATATCTGCGTGTTCCGCCACCTTGCCGACATCAGTGGTGTAATGCCAGCAGCGCGGGCATTTCTCACCTTCGGCTTTGCTCAGCGCGACTTTCAGTCCTTTGAGCAGCTCGCTCTGCTGAGCATCAGCAGAAGCGTCGGCATAATCTGCAACTTTCGCACCGGAGGTCAACAGGACAAATCGCAATTCATCGCCCAGCGCCGTCAGTTTTGCCGCCAGCTCAGGTTCTGCGTACAGAGTCACTGTCGCTTCCAGAGAGCCACCGACTTTCTTATCCGCACGTGCCTGCTCGATAACCTTGTTCACTTCGCCACGCACTTTCAGCAGCTCGTCCCAGAAAGCGTCATTCATCGCTTCGGTGCTGGAGAGATCGAACAGACCTTCGTACCACTCGCCCGTGAAGACATACTTCTCACGGTTGCCTGGCAGGTAGCCCCAGATTTCATCCGCGGTGAAGGACATGATCGGCGCCATCCAGCGCACCAGCGCTTCTGCGATGTGGAACAGCGCGGTCTGGCAGCTACGACGCGCCACGCTGTCCGCCTTCGCGGTGTACTGGCGGTCTTTGATGATGTCGAGGTAGAACGAGCCCATCTCGATGGAGCAGAAACGCATCAGGCGCTGCACCACTTCGTGGAAGTCGTAAGACTCATAGGCTTTCAGGATATCTTCCTGTGCCGCTTTCGCACAGCCTACCGCCCAGCGATCCAGAACGACCATCTCTTCCGGTTTCACCATGTCTTTCACTGGGTCAAAACCGTTCAGGTTCGCCAGCAGGAAGCGCGCGGTGTTACGGATACGACGATAGCTGTCGGCAGCACGTTTCAGGATCTCGTCAGACACCGCCATTTCGCCGGTGTAGTCGGTGGAAGCCACCCACAGACGCAGAATGTCTGCGCCCAGCTTATTCATCACGTCCTGCGGAGAAACGGTGTTACCGATAGACTTGGACATCTTACGGCCCTGACCATCCACGGTGAAACCGTGGGTCAGTACCTGGCGGTAAGGGGCTTTGCCTTTCATAGCGGTAGAGATCATCAGAGATGACATGAACCAGCCACGGTGTTGGTCAGAACCTTCCAGATACATGTCGGCAGCGTGACCGGCAAATTCCGGGCGTACGTCAACGACTGAGGAGTGGGTAGACCCGGAGTCGAACCACACGTCCAGGGTATCCGGCACTTTCTCGTAGTTGTCTGCGTCAGCGCCCAGGATGTCGCGGGAATCGAGATCCCACCACGCCTGAATACCGTCAACTTCGACGCGCTTCGCCACTTCTTCCATCAGTTCCAGGGTGTTCGGGTGCAGCTCTTGCGTCTCTTTATGCACGAACAGAGACATTGGCACGCCCCAGGTACGCTGACGGGAGATACACCAGTCAGGACGGTTCGCCACCATGGATTCGATACGCGCCTGGCCCCAGTCCGGGATCCACTGCACGCCTTTGATCTCTTTCAGAGACTGCGCGCGCAGGCCTTTCTGATCCATGCTCACGAACCACTGCGGGGTCGCACGGAAGATGATCGGCGACTTGTGACGCCAGCAGCACGGATAGCTGTGCTGCATTTTTTCAACGTGCAGCAGCGCGCCGCTGGTGCGCAGCATATCGACGATGATGTCGTTCGCCTTAAAGACGTTGATACCGTCCAGCGCCGGGTAGGTGCCAGGCAGGTATGAGCCGTCCGGACCAACCGGGTTGGCGATTTCCAGGCCGTATTTCAGGCTGATGTTGTAGTCGTCAGGACCGTGACCACCGGCGGTATGCACCGCACCGGTACCCGCGTCCAGCGTGACGTGGTCGCCCAGGATCGCCGGAACATCGAAGTCCAGGAACGGGTGTTTGAAGCGCATCAGCTCCAGCGCGTCGCCTTTCACGGTGCCCAGCACGGTATAGTTGGCGATATTCGCGCGTTTCAGCACGCTTTCAACCAGGTCTTTCGCCAGGATAACCGCCTGACCGTCAATCTGCACCAGTGCGTATTCGAACTCACCTGACAGGGAGATCGCGCGGTTGGCAGGCAGCGTCCACGGCGTGGTGGTCCAGATAACCAGAGAGACCGGACCGTTAACGGACGACACGCCAAATTTAGCTTTCACCGCATCCTGATCTACCGCGTGGAACGCCACGTCGATAGACGGAGAGGTTTTGTCGTAATACTCAACTTCCGCTTCTGCCAGTGCAGAACGGCAGTCCACGCACCAGTGCACCGGCTTCGCGCCTTTGTGCAGGTGGCCGTTACCGATGATTTTGCCCAGCGCACGGATGATGTTGGCTTCAGTTTTGAAGTCCATGGTCAGGTACGGGTGTGACCAGTCGCCCAGCACGCCCAGACGGATAAAGTCAGCACGCTGACCGTCAACCTGAGTGGCTGCATATTCGCGGCATTTCGCGCGGAACTCTGCAGCGGTGAACTTCTCACCTGGCTTGCCAAACTCTTGCTCAACTTTCAGCTCGATTGGCAGACCGTGGCAGTCCCAGCCCGGAACGTAAGGCGAGTCATATCCCGCGAGTCCTTTGGACTTCACGATAATGTCTTTCAGAATCTTGTTTACAGAGTGACCAATATGAATGCTGCCATTCGCATATGGAGGGCCATCATGCAGAATGAAGGTTTTTTTGCCTTTTTTGGCTGCACGAATGATGCCGTACAGGTCATCATCAGTCCAACGCGCCAGCATTCCCGGTTCACGCTTGGCGAGATCGCCGCGCATCGGGAACCCTGTTTCCGGCAAATTCAGGGTTGATTTATAGTCACTCATCAGATTCTCGGTTCCGTATTTATCACGTAGGCATTTAAGCCGGGTTCAAAGCCCAAAAAACTCGCGGGCCGTCAATTCATCTCGCGCAATCTGCGCTTTTAGTTCATCCAGCGAAGCAAATCGCTGCTCGTTGCGTATTTTTTTACGCAGTATCACATCTATATGGCGACCATAAAGGTCCATTACAACATCCAGCAGGTGCACTTCTAACTGTTGACGCACACCCGCGACAGTTGGACGCGTGCCAATGTTAGCGACGCCGTAAAACGGCTTATCGCCCAGTCCAGCCACTTCCACCGCATAGACCCCTTTAACCGGGGAAACCTGACGACGCAGCGGTATATTCGCCGTCGGGAAACCAATAGTGCGGCCGAGCGCATCGCCATGAACGACACGACCTGAGATGGTGAACGGATGTCCCAGCAGGGTTTCTGCCGTATCCAGTTCATCATCTGCCAGTGCCTGGCGTACCGCCGTGCTGCTGACGCGAATGCCACCTTCACAGAAGGTCATCGCGCTCGTGACGTCAAAACCGTACTCCAGACCAGCCTTCTGTAATAGCAAGAAATCGCCCTGACGACCAGCGCCAAAGCGGAAATCATCCCCCACAGCAAGAAACTGCACGCCAAGACGCTCAACCAGCAGGTCACTGACGAAACTTTGTGCTGTCAGTGCGGCAAAGCGACGATCGAAACGTACACACAATACGTAGTCCACACCGGACTCTGCCAGGTAGCGCAACTTCTCGCGCAGGCGAGTGAGACGGGCGGGAGATTTATCGCCCGCAAACAGCTCCAGCGGCTGCGGTTCGAAAATCATCACTACGACAGGTAGGCCACGGGCCTCCCCTTCTTTACGCAATCCCTGCAACAGCGCCTGATGACCACGATGCACGCCGTCGAAATTACCAATGGTCAGCACGCACCCGTGCGGTGCTCTGCTGAGATTATGTATGCCGCGTATCAGCTTCATGTCTGGCTCAAAACAGTGAAAATCGCCAAAGTATACCTTGTACGGCGGTTAAGGTTAACCGGCGATTGTTCGCGCAAAACAGAAAGCCGTAATGATTTCATCAGGCTGACCTTTCGCAGCGAAAAAATCTGCTCGTGAACTGCGATTTTTATGCCGAAAGGCTGTATTCAGGGAACACAAGCTGGTAGAATCCTGCGCCATCACTACGTAACGTAGCGTCGCTAATTAACGGCGCTTATTTGCACAAATCCATTGACAAAAGAAGGCAAAGAGGGCATATTCCTCGGCCTTTGAATTGTCCACATAGATCATATTTGGGAGTTGGACTTGGCTAATATCAAATCAGCTAAGAAACGTGCCGTTCAGTCTGAAAAGGCTCGTAAGCACAACGCAAGCCGTCGCTCTATGATGCGTACTTTCATCAAGAAAGTATACGCAGCAATCGAAGCAGGCGACAAAGCTGCAGCGCAGAACGCATTTAACGAAATGCAACCAATCGTGGATCGTCAGGCTGCTAAAGGTCTGATCCACAAAAACAAAGCAGCGCGTCATAAAGCAAACCTGACCGCGCAGATCAACAAACTGGCTTAATCGCTACTTGTTGTTGCTTGTTTAAAGAACCCGCTTAACGCGGGTTTTTTTATGCCTTCAGATTGCCGGTGATGTAAACAGCGCAGAGTAGTCGCGGTTACAGATTCGCTGTACCGCCGGGTGCTGAATCATCCTTTCGGCAAATATGGCGTGATACTCCTCCATCACGTTATCCACTCTGCCTATCTCCGTAATCTTGTCGTCCGAATAGAGATCGTGCGCGTACAGCGTTGGTGCAACGAAGATCGCATTGTGGGCTTCGCCAAAGGCTTTCATCAGAGCCGCATCATCGAACTCACCGAGGATTTCTACCTTTAGCCCCTGCGAGTTAAACCAGTTCAGCAGCTTGCGCCCGAGCATTGAGCGCCTTCCCGGCACCAGCAGGCGGCGCTCTTCAAGGCACGCGGGGAACGGTTTTTCCGGCGGCGGGTTAATGCACCAGAAGCTGACGCCGCATTCGCCAATTTTCACTGAGAACAGCCCTTCCTGCTGCGTGGAGTCGATTGGGCAATCCGAGATAATCATGTCCAGCTTATGCTGGCTTAACTGCTCCAGCAGCATCTCGTGAGTAGATTCAAAGCAGCGCAGGTGGATTTGCTCATCTTCAACCACAGCCGCATCCAGCACGCCGCTCACCAGCCGTTTTGACAGCGCATCGGCCACACCGACATCAAAGAGCAGGTTAGACTCTTTGCGGTAGTTAACGATATCCAGCATCTCCTGGCTCAGGGTAAACATTTTGTCTGCGTAACGGAACACCAGCTCGCCCAGTTCGCTGGGCTCAATCCCACGGCCCTTACGCTTGAACAGCTTGCCCTGCAGTCGTTCTTCCAGCGCCTTGATTTGCCCGGTGATAGTTTGTGGTGTCAGGTAGAGCGCCTCTGCGGCCCCCACGACCGAGCCCTGCTTGTAGACGTGCCAGAAGTAGTAAAGATGGTTGTAATTCAAATGAGACATTGCGTTTTCGCTCCCTGATAGTGTGTCGGGAGAAGGCTCCCCTCCTCCCGGTTTTCCGTTATGCCTGGACGGCCTGTCCGGACAACTTCACCTTCAACAAGGTATAACCGATCACTGCGGCCAGCAATGACCCGATAAGAATGCCCAGTTTAGCCCAGACGATAAGCTCCGGCGCATGCGTACCAAATGCCAGCGTCGAGATAAAAATCGACATCGTAAACCCGATTCCGCACAGCACACCTACGGCCATTATCTGCTTAAACGTGGTGCCGTGTGGCAATGATGCCATCTTCAGCTTCAGCGCCAGCCAGCAGAAGAGGCTAATCCCCAGCGGCTTACCGATAAACAGCCCGGCAATAATGCCCAGAGGCAGCACGGACGTCAGCCCGTCAAGCGTCACACCGCCCAGGGAAACACCCGCGTTGGCAAATGCGAACAGTGGCAGGATCATAAAGGCTACCCACGGGTGCAGCACATGTTCCAGCTGTTTGGCTGGCGACTTGCCGTCCTGCGGCTTAAGCGGCACGAAGAAGCCGACGATCACACCTGCCAGCGTGGCGTGCACGCCCGATTTCAGCACTGCCGTCCACAGCACCATCCCCACGAGGATGTAGATGCCGATGCGACGCACATTGAAAATGTTCAGCAGCGCCAGCACTGCAATTGCCCCAGCCGCCACGCTCAGCGACAGGATCGACAGCTCGCTGGTATAGAACAGCGCGATAATCACAATAGCGCCCAAATCATCAATAATTGCCAGCGCCATCAGGAAGATCTTCAGTGCCACCGGCACACGACTTCCCAACAAGGCCAGCACCCCGAGCGCAAACGCGATATCCGTTGCCGCCGGGATCGCCCAGCCATGACGCGCAAGGGGGTCCTGCCAGGTAAATGCCAGGAAGAGCAACGCCGGAACCACCATCCCACCGATGGCGGCAATTACCGGAAACGCTGCACGCTGGCGGCTGGCAAGTGAACCCAGCACCAGCTCGCGTTTAACTTCAAGCCCCACCAGGAGGAAGAACACAGCCATCAGTGCATCGTTGATCCACAGCAACATGTTCTTGTTAATTTCCAGCGCCCCGACCTTCAGCTCGACGGGCGTTTCCAGAAATGCGTGGTATAGATCGCGGGTAACCCCCAGGTTAGCCAGCACCATCGCAGCCGCAGCGGCAATAATCAGGATCACGCCACCGGACGCTTCACTGCTAAAGAAACGGTGTAGTAATTTCACTTTAACTCTCTCTTTTACAACAATACCTCGATAAAACCATAATACCAAGCCACATAGCTCGGCAAAAACAGATTAATATTGAGTATAGATTCAGTTTTACCGAACTATCCTTACAAAAAGAAAAAGCCCGGAATTGCTTCCAGGCTTTTGCAGATGAAGGCCAGCTAACGAATTAGCGAGTCAAATCATCGAAGAATTTTTTGACGCCATCAAAGAAGCTTTTGGAACGCGGGCTGTTCTTCTCACCCGTCGGGCCGCCAAAGCTCTCCTGAAGCTCTTTCAGCAGCTGCTTCTGCTTGTCGTTCAGGCCAACCGGCGTTTCCACGACGACGCGGCACAGCAGGTCGCCCTGAGCACCACCCCGAACGGATTTAACGCCTTTCCCGCGCATGCGGAACAGCTTACCGGTCTGGGTTTCACCTGGGATCTTCAGATTGACGCGACCATCCAGCGTCGGGACTTCGATTTCACCACCGAGTGCCGCCATCGCGAAGTTGATCGGCACTTCGCAATACAGGTTGTTACCTTCACGCTCGAAGATGGCGTGCTGTTTAACCTGCACCTGAACATACAGATCGCCTGCCGGTGCGCCGTGTTCCCCAGCTTCACCTTCACCCGCCAGACGGATGCGGTCGCCCGTATCGACGCCAGCCGGAATTTTAACGGACAGGGTCTTGGTTTTCTCAACGCGACCGTGGCCGTGGCATTTGGTGCACGGATCTTTAATCAGCGTACCGCGACCGTGACAGTGAGGACAGGCCTGCTGTACTGCGAAGAAACCCTGTCGCATCTGTACCTGGCCTGAACCGTGACAGGTTGGACAGGTCTGCGGTTGGGTCCCCGCTTTTGCGCCACTGCCGTGGCAAACGTCACACTCTTCCAGCGTCGGGATACGGATCTCTTTGGTGACACCGCGAACGGCCTCTTCCAGCGTCAGTTCCATGTTGTAGCGCAGGTCCGCGCCGCGCGTTGCGCGCTGACGACCACGGCCACCGCCGAAGATGTCGCCGAATACATCACCAAAGATATCGCTGAAGTCAGCACCGCCGCCAAAGCCGCCGCCACCGAATCCACCGCCGCCCATGCCGCCCTGTTCAAAGGCTGCGTGACCATACTGGTCATAGGCTGCACGTTTTTGTGCATCGGTCAGGACTTCGTAGGCTTCTTTGATCTCTTTAAATTTGGCTTCAGCCTCTTTGTCACCCTGGTTACGGTCCGGGTGGAATTTCATGGCCAGGCGCTTATACGCCTTTTTGATTTCACGCTCTTCCGCAGTTTTCGGAACGCCTAAAATCTCGTAATAGTCTTGCTTTGCCATTGGTTTTTTTAAGCCCCTTAACATGCGAGCACGGGCGTGGAGAGTTCTCCTACGCCCGTGCCGATTAATTACCCTGCATCAGGGCGATTATTTTTTATCTTTAACTTCTTCGAACTCAGCGTCGACAACGTCGTCTTTCGCGTTGTTCGCCGAAGCGTCAGCGCCCGCCTGCTGTTGAGCGTGCTGCTGCTGAGCGATTTCCATCAGCTTTTGAGAAGCCTGCGCCAGTTCCTGCATCTTCGCTTCGATGTCCGCTTTATCTTCACCTTTCAGTGAGGATTCCAGCGCGCTCAGTGCAGCTTCGATAGCAGTCTTGTCTTCCGCTGGCAGTTTATCGCCTGCTTCTTCAACCTGCTTACGGGTGCTGTGCAGCAGATGGTCACCCTGGTTACGGGTCTGAACCAGCTCTTCGAACTTACGGTCGGACTCAGCGTTAGCTTCTGCATCGCGAACCATTTTTTCGATTTCCGCTTCGTTCAGGCCAGAAGATGCCTTGATGGTGATCTTCTGCTCTTTACCGCTGTTTTTGTCTTTCGCAGACACGTGCAGGATACCGTCAGCATCAATATCGAAGGTGACTTCGATCTGTGGCATGCCACGTGGTGCCGGGTTGATACCATCCAGGTTGAACTGACCCAGAGACTTGTTATCCGCCGCACGTTTACGCTCACCCTGAATCACATGGATGGTTACCGCAGACTGGTTGTCTTCAGCGGTAGAGAACACCTGGCTGTGTTTCGTCGGGATGGTGGTGTTTTTGTTGATGAGCGCAGTCATCACACCGCCCATGGTTTCGATACCCAGAGACAGCGGGGTAACGTCCAGCAGCAGTACGTCTTTCACTTCACCAGTCAGTACACCACCCTGAACCGCTGCACCGATAGCAACAGCTTCGTCCGGGTTCACGTCTTTACGTGGCTCTTTACCAAAGAACTCAGCCACTTTCTTCTGAACCATTGGCATACGTGTCTGACCACCCACCAGGATAACGTCCTGGATGTCAGATACAGACAGGCCAGCGTCCTGCAGAGCAACTTTCAGTGGCTCAATGGAACGGTTCACCAGGTCTTCTACCAGGCTTTCCAGTTTCGCACGGGTCACTTTGATGTTCATGTGTTTAGGACCGGTCGCGTCTGCAGTGATGTACGGCAGGTTCACGTCGGTCTGCTGAGCGGAAGACAGTTCAATCTTCGCTTTCTCAGCGGCTTCTTTCAGGCGCTGCATGGCCAGCGGGTCGTTACGCAGGTCAATGCCCTGATCTTTCTTGAACTCGTCAACGAGGTAGTTGATCAGACGGGTATCGAAGTCTTCACCACCCAGGTGGGTATCACCGTTGGTTGCCAGAACTTCGAAGGTTTTTTCGCCGTCAACTTCGTCGATTTCGATAATAGAGATATCGAAGGTACCACCACCCAGGTCGTAAACCGCGATAGTGCGGTTGCCAACTTCTTTATCCAGACCGTAAGCCAGTGCAGCCGCGGTTGGTTCGTTGATGATACGTTTTACTTCCAGACCTGCGATACGGCCAGCATCTTTGGTTGCCTGACGCTGAGCATCGTTGAAGTATGCAGGAACGGTGATAACAGCTTCAGTTACCGGCTCACCCAGGTAATCTTCCGCGGTTTTCTTCATTTTTTTCAGCACTTCAGCAGAGATCTGCGGCGGTGCCGTTTTGGTGCCTTTCACATCAAGCCATGCATCGCCGTTATCTGCTGCGATGATTTTGTAAGGCATGATAGAAACGTCACGCTGAACTTCTTCGTCCTGGAAGCGGCGGCCAATCAGGCGTTTAATCGCAAACAGGGTGTTTTGCGGGTTTGTCACTGCCTGACGTTTAGCCGGCTGACCAACCAGAGTTTCACCATCCTGGGTATAAGCAATGATAGAAGGCGTGGTGCGATCGCCCTCGGCGTTCTCCAGCACGCGTGCAGTAGTGCCATCCATAATCGCTACACAAGAGTTGGTAGTACCCAGGTCGATACCAATAATTTTACCCATCTAAACGTCTCCACTAAAAATTCAGTCAACATGTGGTTGTGTACCTGTAATAAGGGCAGAACGTGCTTTTTCAACTGCCCAGATTTGATTTTTTTCAGGTCCACACACTGCGGTTGACTACAAGATGGGGTCGCCACAGCATCCATCAAGGGGGAAGGATAAAAAAAATTTTAATTTCACCCTGATGAGATCATAGACGCCATCGATTGCGCCCATTATGATGCCGCGCCCCGTCAGGGAGTATTGACGCGGGATTCACCATTTCACCATATTAATGATGATTTTTTTGAGGACTTATGGGCAACACTAAGTTGGCTAATCCGGCTCCGCTGGGCCTGATGGGTTTTGGCATGACCACTATCCTGCTGAACCTTCACAATATCGGGATGTTCCCGATGGATGGCATCATCCTGGCGATGGGCATTTTTTACGGCGGCATCGCGCAAATTTTCGCGGGCCTGCTGGAATATAAGAAAGGTAATACCTTCGGCTTAACCGCCTTCACCTCTTACGGCTCTTTCTGGCTGACCCTGGTTGCCATTCTGCTGATGCCTAAAATGGGTCTGGCAGATGCGGCAAACGCCCACTTCCTGGGCGTTTACCTGGGTCTGTGGGGTGTCTTCACCCTGTTCATGTTCTTCGGTACCCTGAAAGGTAACCGCGCGCTGCAGTTCGTCTTCCTGAGCCTGACCGTACTGTTCGCTCTGCTGGCGATCGGTCACCTGGTGGATAACGAAGGCATCGTTCACGTTGCCGGCTGGATTGGCCTGGTATGTGGCGCGAGCGCTATCTACCTGGCAATGGGCGAAGTGCTGAACGAGCAGTTTGACCGCACCATTCTACCGATTGGTGAAAAACACTGATCCCTCTGTCGTGCCTGCCTCGCGGGCACGACACTCCCACCCTTTGCGAAGCCAGACCCCTAACACCAGCCCCATCAGCGAGAGCGCGAGAACATACCAGGCTGGAGCCATCGGCGATATCCCCATCAGCATGGTGACGGCAATCGGTGTTAGCCCACCAAAAATGGCATACGACACGTTGTAAGAAAAAGAGATACCGGTGAAACGAACCTCTGGCGGGAACGCACGCACCATCACATACGGCACCGCCCCCACAACACCGACGCACAGCCCGACTACGCCGTACAGCAGGAACAGTTGCTCCGGGTGGCTACCCGCCAGATGGTAGAACGCCCAGCTTGATGCTGCCAGCAGCAGACTGCCGACGATAAAGGTCCGGCTCGCGCCAAAACGGTCAACAGCAAGGCCAGCCGCCAGACAGCCAAAACAGAGCATAATGGTCGCAATACTGTTCGCCTGCAGGGTAACCGCCGGCGCGAAACCGTATTGCTTTTGCAGCCAGACCGGCGACATCAGGATCACGACGACAATACCCGCCGACAGCAGCCAGGTCAGCAGCATCGACACCACCACCGCACTTCTGTGACGGACCACCACCGCCTTAACCGGTAACTCCTGCGCCAGTGCCTTGCGCTGCTGCATCTCAAGGAAGATCGGCGTCTCCTGTAGCCAGCGGCGCAAGTACATCGCCACCAGACCAAAGGCCCCACCCAGCAGAAACGGAAGACGCCAGCCCCAGTCGTGCACGGCCTGTTGCGTCATATGGGTATTCACGAGAGTTGCAACGACCGAGCCCAGCAGAATGCCGATGGTCAGGCCCGCTGTTAAGGTTCCACAGGCGATACCAATGCGACGCGCCGGAACATGCTCCGCCACAAACACCCACGCGCCTGGCACTTCACCGCCAATTGCAGCCCCCTGAAGAACGCGCATAAGCAACAGCAATAGCGGGGCAACAAGGCCCATTGAGGCATAGGTAGGCAGCAGGCCTATGGCAAGCGTAGGTACAGCCATCAGCAATATACTGAGGGTAAACATCTTCTTACGCCCAACCAGATCGCCAAAGTGCGCCATAACAATGCCACCCAACGGACGAGCCAGATACCCGGCGGCAAAAATGCCGAAGGTTTGTACCTGGCGCAGCCATTCCGGGATATCTGCCGGGAAGAAGAGCTCCCCCACCACGGCGGCGAAGAAGACGAAGATGATGAAGTCGTAAAACTCCAGCGCGCCCCCCAGAGCGGCGAGCGTGAGGGTTTTGTAGTCCTGTCGATTCAGAGGTCGGGTGTTATGTGACATAGCGAACCATTATGCGTGTGTTGTGGATTTATTTTTACAGCAAACGTAAAGAAAAAATTACTATACCGTAAAACCTTTACCACGCCATCGCCGCTTCAGCTAATGTCACATAATCATTATTTTCAGGATATTGTCTCGCGGCGCGCGCTTTTAGGCCGAAAAGCTGCTACGACTTTCTCATCGGTTTCCACATACGGACCGTCCAGCAACTGTATACAATACGGTACACTTGCAAAGATCCCGTGTACAATCACGCTGCCATCGTCGGCTTTAAGCCCTTCCAGCGTCTCTTTGATCGACTTCGGCTGGCCCGGCAGGTTCAGGATCAACGCCTGTTTGCGGATCACGCCCACCTGGCGAGAGAGGATGGCGGTTGGAACAAAGTGTAGGCTGATCTGACGCATTTGCTCACCGAAGCCCGGCATTTCACGGTCGGCGACTGCCAGCGTCGCATCTGGCGTGACATCGCGACGTGCAGGCCCGGTTCCACCCGTGGTCAACACCAGATGGCAGCTCATCTCATCCACCAGCTCGCACAGCGTCTGCTCAATGATCGGCTGTTCGTCTGGGATCAGGCGGGTCTGGATTTCAAAAGGGGTAGTCAGCGCGCTGCCCAGCCACTCTTGCAGAGCCGGGATGCCTTTATCCTGGTAAACACCGCTGGAGGCGCGGTCAGAAATCGACACTAAGCCGATGCGTAAGGTATTCATAGCCATTCCATCTAAAAAGTACTGATTAAAGGGAATGATACACGCAGAGAGGAAATTCAGACAGGGTACGAAAGAAGTCGCGTGACCGGGAACCCGGTCACGCAGAAATGATTACAGCAGGTCGCCGATCATTTTTTCCAGTTTGCCCTGGTCAACAGCAAACTTACGGATACCGTCCGCCAGTTTGTCTACTGCCATTGGATCCTGGTTGTGCTGCCACAGGAACTCGGACTCAGTGATGCGCTCTGGGCGCGCTTTCACTTCACCGGTGTAAGACAGCTTACGCTCGATCGCGCCTTCGCTTTCTGCCAGCTCTTTCAGCAGTGCAGGGGCGATGGTCAGGCGGTCACAGCCAGCCAGCTCGATGATTTCACCGACGTTACGGAAGCTTGCGCCCATAACAACAGTCTCATAACCGTGCTGTTTGTAGTATTCGTAGATTTCAGTAACGGAAACCACGCCTGGATCTTCAGCAGGTGCGTACTCTTTCTTATCGGTGTTGGCTTTGTACCAGTCCAGAATACGGCCTACGAACGGAGAAATCAGGTAGACACCGGCTTCTGCACATGCACGCGCCTGCGCGAAGGAGAACAGCAGAGTCAGGTTACAGTTGATGCCGTCTTTTTCCAGCTGCTCAGCCGCGCGAATGCCCTGCCAGGTAGAGGCCAGTTTGATCAGGATACGGTCGTTGCTGATACCCGCATCGTTGTACATTTTGATCAGACGTTTTGCTTTGGCGATTGACGCTTCGGTGTCGTAGGAGAGGCGTGCATCCACTTCGGTAGAGATGCGGCCAGGAACCAGTTTCAGGATTTCCAGACCGATGTTCACTGCCAGTTTGTCAGTGGCATCAACAATTTGCTGCGCGCGGTCATTGCTCTGCGCTTTCGCCCAGGTCACAGCGTCGTCAATCAGTTTGCGATACTCAGGGATCTGTGCAGCGTTCAGGATCAGAGAAGGGTTAGTTGTGGCATCCTGCGGCTGGTACAACTTCATTGCCGCGATATCTCCGGTGTCAGCTACGACAGTGGTGAACTGACGAAGGGAGGTCAATTTATCCGTCATGATAGTGTTTCTCTTTTAACGTGCCCTGGATAATTCACGCTACCGACAGCATGCCTGCAGCGGAAAAATGACAGGTTTACTTGTTAGGGGGATGTAACCGGTCTGCCCAGATGATAACACGAGTGAGAGGTAGCGCAACCGCAGACAGTGCGCTTAGACAGAGTATGATAAACTCAGAATATTAACAGGCTGCTAAGTAACAGCATGCTCAATCAGTGGTAGCGCTTACATATTCATATTGGCATCAACAAGAGGGACGTTAATGCCTGATTTCCTTTTCTTTATCAACGAAATCCTCTGGGGTTCGATAATGATATATCTGCTATTAGGGGCAGGTATATGGTTCACACTGCGCAGTGGTTTTATCCAGTTTAGATATATACGCAAGTTTGGCAGAAGTCTGAAAAACAGCATTACGCCGCAGCCAGGCGGACTCACCTCGTTTCAGGCGCTTTGTACCAGTCTCGCCGCACGTGTCGGTAGCGGTAACCTGGCGGGGGTGGCCTTGGTCATCAGCGCCGGTGGTCCTGGCGCCGTCTTCTGGATGTGGGTCACCGCGATCGTTGGCATGGCCACCTCGTTTGCCGAATGCTCTCTCGCACAGCTGTACAAAGAGAAGGACAAACACGGTCAGTTTCGCGGCGGTCCTGCCTGGTATATGGCGCGTGGGTTAGGGATGCGCTGGATGGGCGTTCTGTTCTCGCTTTTTTTACTGCTCGCTTATGGCCTTATTTTTAATACGGTTCAGGCTAATTCTGTCGCCAATGCTCTGCGCTATGCCTTCGCCTGCCCGGAGTGGATCACAGGCATCGTTTTATCCCTCTTCGTTCTGTTCACCATTTCTGCTGGTCTCAAAGGCATCGCCCGCCTGATGCAGTGGATGGTTCCCGTGATGGCGCTGCTCTGGGTTGGCGCGAGCCTGTTTGTCGCCGCACTGCATGCCGATCAGGTTCCAGGAATCATTACCACTATCTTCAAAAGCGCTTTTGGCTGGCGTGAGGCGGCATCAGGTGCGCTGGGCTACACCTTCAGCCAGGCGCTGATGGCGGGTTTTCAGCGAGGAATGTTTTCCAATGAAGCGGGGATGGGGTCAACCCCCAACGCGGCGGCAGCCGCCTCTTCCTGGCCGCCACACCCTGCCGCACAAGGCATTGTGCAAATGATTGGCGTCTTTACCGATACCATTATTATCTGCTCCGCCAGCGCCATGATTTTGCTACTGGCAGGCCCCGTACCGCATTCGTCGGGAAACGCCGGGATACAGCTTCTTCAGCAGGCTCTGGTGAACCTTACTGGCAGCTGGGGGGCCGGTTTTGTCGCGATCATACTGATATTGTTCGCCTTCAGCTCAATTGTGGTGAATTACCTTTACGCCGAAAATAACCTTATCTTCCTGAAACTCGACTCCCGTGCCGCAATCAGTGCGTTGCGCCTGGGAGTGATACTGATGGTCATTGCAGGATCCCTACTCAGCATGCCGTTGGTCTGGCAACTGGCTGACGTCATCATGGCACTGATGGCCATCACCAACCTTACGGCGATCCTGCTGCTCTCCCCCATTGTTAGCCTGATTGCCCGGGACTATCTTCGTCAACGCAAACTGGGTGTTCCACCGGTATTTGATCCCACACGCTATCCTGAAGTTAACGCGCAACTGCCCCCCGGCACATGGGATGATTTGCCCCGGCGATAACAGCTATCGATCAATTCAGGGCGATTTTTTGCTAAAGTCGCTCTAAATTTCCTGCAAGGACTGGATATGCTGATTCTTATTTCACCTGCAAAAACGCTCGACTACCAGAGCCCGCTCGCCACCGAGCGCTATACGCAACCTGAACTGCTGGACTATTCACAACAGCTGATCCGCGAAGCGCGTAAACTCTCTGCACCACAAATCGCCTCGCTGATGAGCATCAGCGATAAGCTCGCAGATCTTAACGCCACCCGCTTCCACGAGTGGCACCCGGATTTCACGCCAGCCAACGCTCGCCAGGCGCTGCTGGCGTTTAAAGGTGATGTGTATACCGGCCTGCAGGCGGAAGAGTTCAGCGAAGCCGATTTCGATTTTGCCCAGCAGCACCTGCGCATGCTCTCAGGCCTGTACGGCGTACTGCGTCCGCTGGATTTGATGCAGCCATATCGCCTGGAGATGGGTATCCGATTAGAGAATGCAAAAGGCAAAGATCTGTACCATTTCTGGGGTGACATCATCACCGACAAGCTAAACGCAGCGCTACATGCCCAGGGCGATAACGTGGTGATTAACCTGGCCTCCGATGAATACTACAAGTCGGTGAAGCCGAAAAAGCTGGATGCCGAAATCATCAAGCCGGTATTCCTCGACGAGAAGAACGGTAAGTTCAAAGTGATCAGTTTCTACGCCAAAAAAGCGCGTGGTCTGATGAGCCGCTACATCATTCAGAACCGACTGACGAAGCCGGAGCAGTTGACCGGATTTAACAGCGAAGGGTATTTCTTTGACGAAGCGTCGTCAGGGAAAGGTGAACTGGTGTTTAAGCGCCACGAGCAGTAAAACATAACCCCGCCAGCTGGCGGGGTTTGCATTAATGGTGCTTCCAGTCCGGACCTGGACGATGATCGTCGTGACGGTGGTCTGGATGGTCGTCACGATCGTGATGTTCGTCATGAGGACGCCAGTGATTATCGCGCCAGTCATAATGGGCCTTCCACCAGTCATGGTCACGCCAGCTACCGCCATCCCAGTAGTGTCCGTGGTTATCCTGGTCACCAATCTGCAGTTTTACCGCAGGCACGAGTGTGATTTCAGATGCCTGTACCGCCATAGGAGCGACCAGCATCAGTGAAAGTGCGATGAGGACAGGTTTCAACGTAGACATAGGTGACTCCTTATTCTTCTTGCCCAACGTGGGCCGATGTAAGGAGGTTACGTGAGGGGAACCGGGGTTGTTATTCTCTGCAATCCTAATCTCTAAGTGACCGCATTTATTGGGAATTTCTGCATTTTCCCTTCTTTTTTTCTCCTTAATTTCTCCATAAAAAAGCCGGGTATCGGCTACGCCTTACCCGGCCTCGGTACAGTGCTGCTGTTGCCGGGTGACGCTGCGCTTACCCGGCCAACGTTCTGAGCCGTTGTAGGTCGGGTAAGGCGTAGCCGTCACCCGACAAAAATCACGCTCGAGCCATCATCAGCTTACGCAGCGCGGCAAAATCCGCAGGTAGTTCATGAGACAGCAGCGGCAGGTCGGCACGTTCGGCCAGCTCTTTCGGCAGCGGCAGCGTTTCACCCAGAATCTCTTCCACGCTCTCTTTGAATTTTGCCGGATGCGCCGTCCCCAGGAACAGGCCATATTCACCTGGATTAAGCTGATCGCGCAAAGCACGATAAGCAATTGCGGCGTGCGGTTCGGAGGTGTACCCCACCGCTTTCAGCTCACGCATGGTCTCTTTGGTGGTTTCATCCGTCACCGCTGCGTAACCCAGATCGCCCAGACGCCAGATTTTGCGGCGGAACAGTTCTTCCACTCGCGGCCAGTTATTCGGCTGCGACACATCCATCGCATTGGAGAGCGTTGCCTTCGTCGCGTTCGGCGCCCATTTGCCGTCTTTCAGGAAACGCGGCACGGTGTCGTTAGCGTTGGTGGCAGCGATAAAGCGTTTCACCGGCAGACCCAGGGATTTTGCCAGCAGGCCAGCCGTCAGGTCACCAAAGTTACCGCTTGGCACAGAGACAACAAGCTGATTACGCGCTTCCTGCGGGAGCTGTGCAACCGCTTCGAAATAGTAGCAAATCTGCGCCAGCAGACGGCTGATGTTGATCGAGTTCGCGGAGTTCAGACCCAGCGCCGCCTTCAGCTCTTCATCATCGAAGGCCTGTTTGACCAGTGCCTGGCAGGCGTCGAAATCACCGTCGATAGCCACGGTCTCAATGTTGCCGCCGAGGGTACAGAACAGTTTTTCCTGCAGAGGGCTGATTTTGCCTTTCGGGTAGAGGATCACCACACGAACGTTTTTCAGGCCGTAGAACGCATGCGCAACCGCCGCACCGGTATCACCGGAGGTAGCCGTCAGAATGGTTACCGGTTTGTCGCCGCTGATGTGGGTCAGCATCTGAGCCATAAAGCGGCCACCGAAATCTTTGAACGCCAGGGTCGGGCCGTGAAACAGTTCCAGACAGCCAACGTCAGGCTCCACCTGCTGAACCGGAGCCGGGAAAGCGAACGCCGACCGCACGCGTTCTTCCAGCAGATCCTGCGGGATTTCGTCGCCGATAAACGCAGACAGAATTTTGGTACTGCGGGTGACAAAATCCAGCTTCAGCAGTTCATCAATCTCGGTCAGCTGAAATTCCGGCAGGTCATGGGGGAAGAATAACCCCTGATTTTTGCCCAGTCCCTGAGTCACCGCCTGCGCGAAGCTGACCTGCTCGTTATGATCTTTAAGATTGTAGAGTTTCATTCGTTATCCCAGTACTCGTGCGCCAGCCGTGTCCAGACGGCAAATATGAACAAAGCCTTCCTGATTTTGCAGGTAGTGTTTAGAGAGCCAGTCCGCTACGCGTTGTGCAGTGTCTGGTTTATCGCATAAGGCGAACAGCGTCGGGCCGGAGCCGGAGATGCCGCATGCCTGCGCGCCAATATCCAAAGATGCCTGTCGCGCCTCGTTAAAACCAGGCAGCAGTTTGGTGCGGTATGGCTCGGCAATAACATCTTTCATCAATTTCGCCGCCAGCTGCGGCTGACGGGTATAGCAGGCGTGAATAAAGCCGGCCAGATGACGTCCGTGGGCGATACAGTCCTGGCGACGATACTGCGCAGGCAGGATCGCACGCGCTTCAGCGGTGGAAACCTTAATACCCGGATAGGCCAGCACCCACAGCCACTCATCAAACCCTGGCACCTGCTGGCTGATGATGCCATTTTCTTCGATCATCAGCTGCATGCCGCCAAGGAAGCACGGCGCAACGTTGTCATAGTGAATGCTGCCAGAGATCCGTCCTTCCAGCTCGCCCATTAACCCCAGCAGGCGGTTATTGTTGAGCGGTTTGCCGCAGTGTTCATTCATGGCCACCAGCGCAGCGACCACCGAGCAGGCGCTGGAGCCCAGCCCTGAGCCAATCGGCATACTTTTTTCCAGCGTCATGGTGACCGGCACATTTTTGCCAATCTCCTGACAGAAGCGCTCCCAGCACTGATAGACGATATTCTCGCGCGGGTCCGACGGCAGTTTGCTGGCAAAGCGGCCCACGTTATTCAGGCTGAAGCTATTTGCCGCTTCAACCGTGACCGTATCGCCCAGCAGAGAACCATCAACCGGCGTGACCGCCGCACCCAGCACATCAAATCCGACGCTCATATTGGCGCTGGAAGCCGGGGCATAAACTTTGACCATGTTAAACTCCTAACTTCCATGACAGGGTACGCAGCAGATCGGCAAACACACCCGCCGCTGTAACATCGTTCCCTGCGCCATAACCGCGAAGCACCAGCGGCAATGGCTGATAATAGTGGCTGTAAAACGCAAGGGCGTTTTCGCCGTTTTTGACTTTGTACAGCGGGTCGTTGCCATCCACTTCGGCAATCTTCACCCGGCACACACCATCTTCTTCAATATTGCCAACATAGCGCAATACCTTACCTTCATCACGGGCTTTCGCAACGCGTGCGGCAAACGCATCGTCAAGCTGCGGCAAATTAGCCATAAAGGCACCGACATCACCGGAGCTATCAAATTCTGCTGGCAGGACCGGTTCAATCACGATATCGGAAAGCTCCAGCTCACGACCTGTTTCACGCGCCAGGATCAGCAGCTTACGCGCCACATCCATCCCGGAGAGATCGTCACGCGGATCCGGCTCGGTATAACCCAGTTCACGCGCAGCGCGGGTCGCTTCTGAGAGGCTCATGCCTTCATCCAGTTTGCCGAAAATAAACGACAGCGATCCGGAGAGGATACCGGAGAAACGCTGCAGTTCATCCCCCGCGTTCAGCAGGTTTTGCAGGTTCTCGATAACCGGCAAACCAGCACCCACGTTGGTGTCATACAGGAATTTGCGACGCGATTTGCTCGCCGCCAGGCGCAACTGGTGGTAGTAGTTCATCGACGAGGTGTTGGCCTTTTTGTTCGGCGTCACCACGTGGAAGCCTTCACGCAGGAAGTCAGCGTACTGATCGGCGACCGCCTGGTTCGACGTACAGTCGACAATCACCGGGTTGAGCAGGTGATACTCTTTCACCAGACGGATCAGGCGGCCCAGATTAAACGGCTCTTTCGCCTCGTTTATTTCCGCCTGCCAGTTTTCCAGATTCAGGCCATGCACGTTGGTCAGCAACGCTTTTGAGTTGGCTATCCCGCAGACGCGCAGATCAATATGTTTCTTCTTCAGCCACGCCTGCTGGCGCTTCACCTGCTCCAGCAGCGCGCCGCCAACGCCGCCCACGCCAATCAGGAACAGTTCGATGACCTGATCGGTGTTGAACAGCATCTGGTGAACCACGCGAACGCCAGTGGTGGCGTCATCGTTGTCCACAACAACAGAGATTGAACGCTCTGACGAGCCCTGGGCAATCGCCACGATATTGATATTGGCGCGTGCCAGCGCAGCGAAGAACTTGGCGGAGATACCGCGTAGCGTGCGCATGCCATCGCCCACCACCGAGATGATCGCCAGACGCTCCTGAATGTACAGCGGCTCAAGCAGTTCTTCTTTCAGCTCAAGATAGAACTCTTCCTCCAGCGCGCGGCGGGCGCGCAGGCAGTCGGCCTGCGGCACGCAGAAGCTGATGCTGTATTCCGAAGAAGACTGGGTGATCAGCACCACGGAGATACCGTTGCGGGACATGGCTGCAAACACGCGCGCCGCCATACCGACCATCCCTTTCATCCCCGGACCTGAGACGCTGAACATCGCCATGTTGTTGAGATTAGAGATCCCTTTCACCGGCAGGCCGTCTTCATCGTTACTCGCGCCAATCAGCGTACCGGGTGCCTGCGGGTTACCGGTGTTTTTAATCAGGCAAGGGATCTGGAACTGGGCAATCGGAGAGATGGTACGCGGGTGAAGGACTTTAGCGCCGAAGTAGGAAAGCTCCATCGCTTCCTGATACGACATCGACTTCAACAGCCTGGCGTCCGGTACCTGGCGCGGGTCGCAGGTATAAACACCATCGACGTCAGTCCAGATCTCACAACAGTCCGCGCGTAAACAGGCGGCCAGCACGGCGGCGGAATAGTCGGAGCCGTTACGGCCCAGCACCACCAGCTCACCCTTCTCGTTACCGGCGGTGAAGCCTGCCATCAGGATCATGTGGTCAGACGGAATTTTGCTTGCAGCGATGCGGCGGGTTGATTCGGCAATATCAACAGTGGATTCGAGGTAGTGGCCCACCGCCAGCAGTTTTTCAACCGGATCGATCACAGTCACGTGATGACCACGCGCTTCCAGCACGCCCGCCATGATGGCGATAGAGAGTTTTTCGCCTCGACAGATCAGTGCCGCGTTGATGCTGTCCGGGCACTGGCCGAGAAGGCTGATGCCGTGCAGAACATGTTTAATTTGCGCGAATTCCTGCTCAACGAAGGACTTCAGTTGAGCGTGCGGAAAGCCTGGCTGCGCCTCTGCCAGCCCTTGCAGTAAGTCAGCGAAGATGCGCTCTGCGTCGCTGATGTTCGGGAGTGCATCCTGACCACCGATGGTTTTTTCAATCATCGCCACCAGATGGTTCGTGATTTTTGCCGGGGCAGAGAGCACGGTCGCAACCTGCCCCTGCCTGGCGTTGCTTTCCAGGATATCGGCAACGCGCAGAAAACGTTCTGCATTTGCCACTGATGTACCGCCGAACTTCAACACTCGCATGGTTCTACCTCGTTTCCTTTAGCCGAAAAAAAAGCCCGCACTGTTCAGGTGCGGGCTTTTTTTTGTTTTTCCTGTACGCGTCAGCCCGCATCGTTACCTGTGGTAATGATGATGGTTGTGGTAATGGTGGTGATGCTGATGCGTTTCATGGATGTTGTGTACTCTGTCATTATTATCTGTCTGTGCTGTATTCTTTTAGGGTTAAAGGATCGGGCACCTTAAGTCAATGGATTTTTAATTTGATCACATTTCGGGAGACTCTCACGTCCCGCTGCGTGCAGATTTATTTTCATCCGATTCCCCCAAGTGCAACCCATCCAGACAGACTTATTCGCCATAGTAAAAACTTATGGCAGTATTTTACTCGGCCAATTTTTTTTCAATATCGTGCAGCAAACGGTGCAGCATGGCGGTGTCCCGCTGCTCAAGACGCCCCAAACGCTGCTGCAGCCAGTCAGCCATTTTTTGATCGTCCGCTACCCCCAATTGAGATAACAGTTGCTCAACACGAGCGCGCAGTGCGGCCAGCTGGTTTTCGTTTGCCCCCTCAGCCTGTGGCTGAGAGATTTGCATTAGGGAAGCTAATTGATAGCAGTAGACCATGACCGCCTGGCCTAAATTCAGGGACGGATAATCGGCCACCATCGGTGCCCCCGTGAGCACGTCAGCGAGTTCCAGCTCTTCGTTTGTTAACCCGGAATCTTCACGGCCAAACACCAGCGCGGCTTTCTCCAGCCACTGGCTTTTCTCTTTCAGCATGGGCACCAGTTCAGCAGGGGTGGCGTAGTAGTGGAATTTCGCACGGCTGCGCGCGGTGGTCGCAACGGTAAACGAAATGTCGTGCAACGCGGCGGCTAGTGTGTCGTAAGTAGTTATATTATCGAGAATATCTCCCGACCCGTGCGCCACCCACCGGGCGGCAGGCTCCAGATGGGCCGCGCTGTCCACAATACGTAAATCGGTAAAACCCATGGTCTTCATGGCACGCGCCGCTGCGCCTATATTTTCGGCTCTGGCTGGGGCAACCAGTACAATCGACAGATGCATTTATGCTCTCTTTTTAATCAGTTAGCGGGTAAAAATGTGATGCACATCAACATATTACGCAGCGCGAATTTACAAAATTGCAACACAAATCACCGAAATAGCGTTTCATAACAAATTAAAAACGCTAAACTATTTTGTGTCTGAACAATCAGTTAGAATGTTAACAGAAGACTATTATCCTTATGTTTTATAATGATAATAGCGACATGAATACCCTATTCTGATTGGATTCACTTCGTTTATAAATCAAGGTCCGCAACTAGTTGGTTTATTGAAAAATTGTGATAAAGGCTAGCATTCAGCTACGATGATTTCATCAAACTGTTAACGTGCTACAATTGAACTTGATATATGTCAACGAAGCGTAGTTTTATTGGGTGTCTGGTGTCACTTAGCCTGTTATGTTGCTGTTAAAATGGTTAGGATGACAGCCGTTTTTGACACTGTCGGGTCCAAAGGGAAAGTACCCAAGACCAAGCTAATGATGTTGTTGACGTTGATGGAAAGTGCATCAAGAACGCAATTACGTACTTTAGTCACGTTAGGCCGGTCATGTTAATTTGCGACATGTATCAGGCAGGTCAGGGACTTTTGTACTTCCTGTTTCGATTTAGTTGGCAATTTAGGTAGCAAACATGCAGACCCCGCACATTCTTATCGTTGAAGACGAGTTGGTAACACGCAACACGTTAAAGAGCATTTTCGAAGCAGAAGGCTACGATGTCTTTGAAGCGACCGATGGCGCAGAGATGCATCAGATCCTTTCTGAAAATGATATCAACCTGGTGATCATGGATATTAACCTTCCGGGCAAAAACGGTCTTCTTCTGGCGCGCGAACTGCGTGAACAGGCGAACGTCGCGTTGATGTTCCTGACAGGCCGTGACAACGAAGTTGATAAAATTCTTGGCCTGGAAATCGGTGCGGATGACTACATCACCAAGCCGTTCAACCCTCGCGAGTTAACCATTCGTGCACGCAACCTGCTTTCCCGAACCATGAACCTGGGTACGGTCAGCGAAGAGCGTCGTAGCGTCGATAGCTACAAATTCAACGGCTGGGAACTTGATATCAATAGCCGTTCACTGATTAGCCCGAACGGTGAGCAGTATAAACTGCCGCGCAGTGAATTCCGCGCGATGCTGCACTTCTGCGAAAACCCGGGCAAAATTCAGTCCCGTGCAGAGCTGCTGAAGAAAATGACCGGACGTGAGCTGAAACCACACGACCGTACCGTAGACGTAACGATCCGTCGTATTCGTAAACATTTCGAATCTACGCCGGATACCCCGGAAATCATCGCCACGATCCACGGCGAAGGGTACCGTTTCTGCGGCGATCTGCAGGAGTAATCCCGCAGTTAACGCATTAAAAAACGGCGCATTTGCGCCGTTTTTTTATTTCCAAATCCGCATCGTATCGTCATCCGGTGCTGCAGGTGGCTCAGGTCGCTTCGGCTGAGAGAGCGAGTACCAGTCGAAATGCCGGGTCAGGTACATCACCGCAAACAGCGCCAGCGCGAGAACCGCTGACCCCAACAGCAGCGCGCTGTCCTCCGAACGCAGCAGGAACCACATCACCACGTCCAGCCCGAGTAGCGCCAGCACAAACAGCCCGCTGCGCTTCCAGCTTTTCAGCACGGCCTGCAGGTACATTCCGTTCATCGCTGCGCCAACCAGACTTGCAACAACCCAGGCGGGCGTAAACCCGACGTGTTCAGACAGCGCCAGCAGCACCAGATAGAACAGGACCAGCGACAGCCCCACCAGCAGATACTGCATCGGGTGAAGGCGTAATCCGGTTAAGGTTTCGAAGACAAAGAAGGCCATAAACGTCAGTGCAATCAGCAAAATAGCGTACTTGATCGCACGGTCAGTCAGCTGATACTGGTCGGCTGGCGTCGCTACCGTGACGCTGAAGGCCGGGAGCGCCTCCCACTCCGGCGACTCCTTGCCGTAGAACCAGCTCTCAAGGTTATTTGCAAACCAGCTGCTCTGCCAGTTCGCCTGGAAACCGGACTCGCCTATCTGATGCTTAACGGGGAGATAATCGCCCATAAAACCCGGATGCGGCCAGTTGCTGGTGAGCGTCATTTCGCTATTACGCCCTACCGGTACCACCGCAAAACTGCCCGTTCCCGCCAGGCTGAGGGACATCTCAAGCGCAAACGTTTTGGCTTCCAGCGCTTTGTCGGTCAGCGGGATGTGGATCCCAGCAAGCGCCCCGTAGACGCCTGAACCGGGTTCCACGCTTAGCGTCTCACCGTTGATTTTAGAGATACTGACCGTGCCAATGCCCCGCGCGTCGCCAACGCCCGTTACGATAAACGGTTGCCCTGTTGTTATCGTTTCCCCTCTCAGTTGTTTTAGCTCTTCGGTATTAAACTGTGCTTTTATCTTCAGGTCAGCGTTCCAGATTTGCCCGTCGTAGATGCCAATATTTCGGGACTCCACGCGCTGGTTACCTTCCACAACCAGAGATTCCGGCAGAATGAAATGCATATAGCTTTTCTTGTATTCGACCTTCTTCTCGTCCTCTATCTTGTAAAAGATCTCCGTAATCGGAATAGCAATCAGCGGGCCGACCAGTTTTTGCGGTCCGCTGGTGCTCTGGCGCAGCGTGTTTTCGACATCATTACGGTAGTTTTCACGCTCTGAAATCAGGTTACTGACCATAAAAAGCGGGACTAACAACAGCAGGATGCACCCCAGCAGAGTGCTTACTTTCCAGAACAGGGGGGATTTCATCATTACGTCTCCTTTGTGATGAGGAGAGCGTAACCGGGCTATGTGGGGCCAGTTTGAAGTTATGTGAAGGGACGGTGAAGTATCAGCGTGGCCATCACGCCACCTTCATCACGATTACGCAATGTGACCTCCCCCTGGTGCAGACGCGCCACCTCCTGTACAAAGGCCAGCCCAAGGCCGCTGCTTTTCAATCCATTGTCACGAGGAAGAGAGTAAAAACGTTCGAAAATTCGCGTCAGGGCATAATCCGGGATCCCGCTGCCGCTGTCGGTGACGGTAAAGTGTATCTGCTTGTCCCCTTCATGGGCTGCAAGCTGAACAGCCCCGCCCTCCGGCGTGAAGTCGATGGCGTTATCCAGTAAATTACCCAATGCCTGTTCAAGCAGCTCCGCATCACCTTCCACACACAGCGCGGTGCTTTTACAGGTCAGGGTGATATTTTTAGCGGTCAGTAGCGTCGAGCGGGCGTCAGCCAGCCGCGTAAACAGCGCATCGACATCGACGCTTGTGGGGACAATCTCCACCCGATTTTCAAGCCGGGCCTGGGCAAGCAACTTTTCGACCAACGATTGCATACGCGCGTTTTGCACCAGGATGTTGTCGATAAATCGCCTGGCGACCTGCGGTGAGGGCTGCTCAGCGAGAATTTCCGCCGCGCCCCGGATCGCGGCCAGCGGACTTTTCAGCTCGTGGGTGAGCGAGTGGACATAGTGTTCGATGTAATTTTTCCCTTCCAGGCGAATACGCATATTCTCCAGCGCCTGCGCCAGCTTGCGCAGTTCACTGCTGCCGGGATTCGGCAATGGCAGAGGGGAATCGGTGGTAACCGCGTCAGCGTAGCGCGACAACGTACCGATAGAACGATTGATCCACCACGCCACAACAAGACCAATCAGCAAAGCAATACCAAGCAATGCACCACCCGCCCACAGGATCCGTCGCTCGCTGCGATGGATAACAGGGGCCATCGCGCTGTTGGGTTTCCCGACCGACAGCACGCCAATAATCTTACCGTTGTCCACAACCGGAGCCGCAACATACATCACCGTGCTCTCTGGATCGTCAGGATTGCTCTGGGTGCTCCGCGCGCCGTATTCGCCACGAAGGGTCAGCCAAACATCGTTCCAGCGGGAGTAATCTTTCCCCACAGCCAGACTCGCGGAATCAAACACCACTCTGCCCTGCGCATCGGTCATGTAGACGTGGTATTCGTTGCGCACTTTATGAATGCCGCCGATATTGGCGCGGAAAGGCCGCTGATGAAGTTGTGAAAAGGCCTGCGCCAGTTTGCCCTGCTGCGCATTGCCCGAAAGGAGATCCTCGCGCCCGACTTCGGCGAGCAAGGTCGCGGTATCGATCAACGTCCCTTCAGTTGCCCTGCGCACACCGGGTTTCACTTCCTGAACAAAGATCGACAGCACAAACCACGCGGCGATACCCACGATCAGGAAGTACCCCAGCAGCAGCCGCATCCCAATGCGCATTAATAAAGCCCCAGGCTGTAGCCCATACCACGATGGGTGCTGATGGGTGAAAGCTCCTCGTTCACCGCCCGCAGCTTGGCGCGCAGGGTTTTGATATGGGTGTCCACGGTACGATCGAAACTGTCCCCGTCTTCGCCCCACACCTTGTCCATTAGCTGCTGGCGGGAGTACACACGTCCGGGAGCCTGTAACAATGTTTTAAGTAACAAAAACTCGTAGCGCGTGAGGGGTAACACTTCACCGCACCAGCTGATTCGTGCCGCAGGTTCGTTCAGTTCAAACTGGCCGATACGCACAACATCCGAAGGCGCGGCTGATTTTTGCATCCGCCGTAAAATTGTCCGCACCCGGGCACACACTTCGCGCGGTGAGAAAGGTTTAGCGACGTAGTCATCAGCCCCCATCTCCAGACCGAGCAGTTTATCCACCTCGTCGCTTCGCGCCGTCAGAAACAGCACCGGCAACGCCGGATGCAGCGCCAGCAGTTGACGGCACAGCTCAAAGCCGCTGATATCCGGCAACCCGACATCAAGAATTGCCAGCGCGGGTACCTGCCGCCTCGCCTCTTCCAGCACGGGCAGACCGCGTTCAAACGCCTTCACCGCGAATCCTTCCTGCTGAAGCATGTAGATAAGTGTGTCAGCGATGCTGATTTCGTCTTCAACCAGCCAGACCACAGGTAGTTGCATGGTTCGTCCCTGAATTAACGCCACGGCATGATTGGCACCGCGCTAATCGCATTTTTCGGTGAACCTTCCACCACTTTGTCGGAATAGGCCAGGTAAGCCAGGGTGTTGCGTTTCGCATCATAGAAACGTACTACCTGCAGCTTTTTAAACACCAGCGAGGTGCGTTTCTGGAACACCACGTCGCCCTGCGCTTTACCGTTCTTAATTTTATCGCTTAACTCAACCGGACCCACCTGCTGGCAAGAGATTGCCGCATCGGAGGTATCTTCCGCCAGTCCCAGGCCACCTTTGATACCGCCGGTTTTCGCCCGGCTGACATAGCAGGTGACGTTCTTCACGTCTGGATCGTCAAACGCCTCGACCACAATTTTGTGGTCCGGGCCAAACATTTTGAACACGGTATCGACGGAACCAATCTGTTCTGCCTGCGCCACGCGCCCGACCATCAGCATCAACGCGGTGAAGATCAAAGTCTTGTATTTCATATTGTTACCATTCTTTAAAATTACACTGGGCGATTATTCAACACTTTAGACAAAAATGTAGCAAGATCACAGGATTAGAATATATTTGCCCACAATGTGCTCCAAAAAGCATGAATGCGCAAAAAAAACACTGAATGCTAAAACATCAAAAAATGCTATTATCCGCTAACCTGTTATCAGGCACCTGCTGTTTTAAGGATGAGGATAGTATATGGATCAGGCTGGAATTATTCGCGACCTGCTCACCTGGCTGGAAGGTCATCTCGACCAGCCTTTGTCACTGGATAATGTGGCGGCTAAAGCAGGCTATTCCAAGTGGCATCTGCAAAGGATGTTCAAGGATGTCACCGGTCATGCTATCGGGGCCTATATTCGCGCGCGTCGTCTGTCTAAGTCTGCTGTGGCATTGCGCCTTACGGCACGGCCGATTCTGGATATTGCCCTGCAATATCGTTTCGATTCGCAGCAAACCTTCACCCGGGCCTTTAAAAAACAGTTCTCGTTAACGCCAGCGCTTTATCGTCGCTCGCCTGACTGGAGCTCGTTTGGTATGCGTCCACCGCTGCGTCTGGGCGAGTTCGCGATGCCAAAATACGAAATTGTCACGTTGCCTGAAACCCATCTGATCGGTACGACGCAGAGCTACTCCTGTTCTCTGGAGCAGATTTCTGAGTTCCGTCATCAGATGCGCGTTCAGTTCTGGCGCGACTTCCTGAGCCACGCCCCGGCGATCCCGCCGATTCTGTATGGCCTCAACGAAACGCATCCAAGTCAGGAAAAAGACGACGAGCAGGAGGTGTTCTACACCACCGCGCTGACCCCAGAGATGGCCAATGGCTATATTCAGGGTTCGAAGCCTGTCGTGCTCGAAGGCGGCGAATACGTGATGTTCGCCTATGAAGGGCTGGGAACGGGCGTTCAGGAGTTTATCCTGACCGTTTACGGAACCTGCATGCCTATGCTGAATCTGAATCGCCGTAAAGGTCAGGACATTGAGCGCTACTACCCGGCGCAGGATGCCAAACCGGAAGAAGGCCCAATCAATCTGCGTATGGAATTCTTAATTCCGATTCGTCGTTAACGCTGCAGTTCGTCAAGTGCAGGGGCATCGAGATGCGAAATGTCCCCTGCCATCTCCACCACCCACCCCGACGCCAGCCATGCGCTTTCCTGGTAATCAATCCGGGAAATGGAGCAGTTGCGCAGACGCAAACGGCGTTCAGCGTAAGCCGGTAACCCCAGAATGGTGCTCACCAGGCAACCCAACGCAATCCCGTGACTCACCAGCAGCGGACGGCTTCCCGCCGGAAGCTTCAGGCATTCCGCCAGTGCGGCATGCATACGAACGCTCAGCTCTTGCATGGATTCGCCTTCAGGGATACGGCCATCTTCGGTACCGTTAACCAGCGTACGACGCCAGCCCTCCTCCTTCTCCGTCAGCGTATCAATATGGCGTTTTTCCAGTACGCCCATATCCAGCTCGCGCAGGCGCGGCTCAAGCATGACGTCACAGCCGCAGGCGTCCGCGATGATGCTCGCCGTCTGCTGTGTGCGACCGAGATCGCTGGTGATAACGTGGGTGATGCCCAACGTTCGGGCGCGTTCCGCCACCTGCCACGCTTGCTGTACCCCCTTTTCAGTGAGGGGACTGTCTGACTGGCCTTGAATACGTCGCTCGGCGTTCCACTGCGTTTCACCGTGGCGAACAAGGTATACCTGTAACATGCTTTTTTTCCGTTATACTGCGATGAGTTTTTTTCGAATCGAGCTTAATTATGCACCATGTTGTCTCTGCTACCACTAATCCTGCCAAAATTCAGGCAATTCTAAGGGCATTTGAAGAGATCTTCGGCGAAGGATCCTGCCATATTGATGCCATCGGCGTCGAGAGTGGTGTTCCTGAACAGCCGTTTGGCAGCGAGGAAACGCGGGCTGGCGCACGAAATCGCGTGGCAAATGCCAAAGTTGCGGTGCCTAAGGCTGACTTCTGGGTGGCGATTGAAGCGGGTATCGACGAAGGTGCAACCTTTAGCTGGGTGGTGATCGAAAGCAGCGAGCAACGTGGTGAAGCGCGCTCGGCGACCCTCCCTCTGCCAGAGATCATTCTGGAAAAAGTCCGTGCGGGTGAAGCGCTGGGGCCGGTGATGTCACAGTACACCGGCATTGATGAGATTGGCCGTAAAGAAGGGGCTATTGGCGTCTTTACTGCAGGCGCACTGACGCGTTCAGGCGTTTACCACCAGGCGGTGATCCTGGCCTTAAGCCCGTTCCATAACGCGATTTATCGCTGATCGCCCAACAGCACAGACTCAAGCCACTGACGCAGCTCAACCGGTGCCGATTTCAGGCTGTTCGATCCGCGGGTAATCGTTGCGATACCCGCACCGAGCTCATTTTTGAGTTCACGCTGGCTCATTTCGCCGCGCAACAGCTCTTCAATAATCCGCACGCGCGTGCCCAGCGCTTCACGCTCATCTGGCGTGAGCATCAGCTGCATAAGGGGCAAATGCAAATCCTGAGCGTAAGACTGGCGGAGCAACTCCACAAAACGAAGCCACTCCTGATGACGTTGTTCGGCCATTGCCGAGGAATACGGGGAATGCTGGGTCATGTTATGCTGCCTCTTGTACTCATTAGCGAGTACAGCATAACACAACCCGCGCCGATCAGTAACGTCTCTGCCACTCGGCATCGCTCATCAGGGTATCTTTCTGCCCCATGAAGTAGCGATAGTATGCGTCATACGCCAGAACGTTCTTCACGTAGCCACGCGTTTCCGAAAACGGAATACTCTCGACAAACGCCACGGCATCGATACGTCCGGCGCTGTTGCCAAGCCAGGTGCGCACGCGACCAGGGCCCGCGTTATACGCCGCAGACGAGAAGATACGGTTGTTACCGAACTGCTGATAAACATACTGCAGGTAGCTGGTACCGATATTGATGTTGGTATCCGGATCGAGAAGCTGTGACGGGCTGCTGTACCCCGGGATATTAAACATCTTCACCGTGTGCGTTGCCGTGCCCGGCATGATCTGCATCAGACCGCTGGCACCCACCGGGGAACGAACTTTCGGGTTCCAGGCACTCTCCTGACGGGCAATCGCCATCGCATAGCTTTGCGGGATATCTTTACCGCTGGTATAGCGATCGAACAGATCTTTGTAAGCCAGTGGGAAACGCTCTTCGAGATGATCCCACAGCTTACCGGCGATCGTGGCCTGCACGCTCAGATCCCACCAGTGGTTATCAAACGCATAGCGGGCAAGCTGAGCTTTCTCGTCAGTACTACGGCTGGTGACCAAATTCGCCCACTCGCTGCGCGCGGTGTTATCCATATTCCAGTACATTAGCTCGCGAACGCGCGCCATTTCAGGCCCCTGCGTCAATGCAGGGTTCGCATTGGCTGGCGCTTTATCAATGCGGAAGGTGTACTCTTCTCCCAGGCGTTGCGCGGCCGCCATCGGGTAGAATCCGCGCTGCTGCATCAGCGTATGGAGGATCTCTTTCGCTTCCTCATCACGTCCTCTCTCCATCAGCAGATCGGCCTGCCAGTAACGCCATTCGTCTTTCTCTTTCGCTTCCATCGGCAGGCGCGCAAGCCAGGTATTGAGCCCACGACGATCGCCTGAGCCCAGCGCCATTCGCACGCGACGTTCCACCAGCGACATGGAGTTCGAACGCATAATGGCATCGTCTCGCCAGCGCGCCTGTTCGTCAGTCACATCCGTGCCCATCAGTCGCCACGCCACAATATCGCGCAGCTCCTGGGTTTGCTCTTCGTTAAGTTGCTGCGCCTGCACCAGCTGCGGGATCATCAGCCGCGCGTTTTCCACATCGTCACGCGCCACGCTGGCAAAGGCTACCGCCGCCATCTGGCGGGTAAAATCGGTCGCGCCTGTGCTACGGGCAAAGGTCAGCACCGAGTTAGGATCGTTGGCCAGCCCAATCACCGCAGTGGAAATGGTTTGATAATCCGATGGCATCTGCCCCGCCAGCGCGGTGACCAGACGCGTGTTTCCGGCTTTCATCGCCAGGCGAATACGCTCCAGATACGCCAGTGGATCTTGCTTGCCAGAGGCGCGCCAGGCACCAAAGAGAGAGTCGCAGGCATTGGGCTGATTTTTACCGGTCAACCACAGATCTTTGGCACCGTTCCATGCCTCTTCCTGCTGCCCCGTGGCCCATTTTGCGTAGTAATAGTTACACTGCGCTTCCGTGGTGGTCGGCTTTTCAGGGCTGAAAGCTAACAGCCCGCGCCAGTCTTCACGACGAGCCAGTTCATTCACAAAACGAGACTGAAGAGTCCGCGCGGGAGGCAGGGTTGGGTTAGCCTGAATGAAATTATTCACCGCGACGGTCGGTTGATTCATGAGATCGTCAGTTAGCTGGCGATACTCCAGATACGGATACAGAGGGTAATCCTTCAGTGTCGGCATCAGCGCCTGCACGGTATCCATCTGCTTGTTGTCCCACGCCTGTTTGATCTGGGCGTAGCGATTACGTTGTTCATCCAGTGAATCGGCATGCACCGCCTGGCTTACCGCCATTACGCATACGCTGGCAGCGAGCAGACGCCAGACCACCTGTTTGGCTTTTTCCACAAGCTCTTCCTCTTTGTTTTTCGTCAATTGCAGCGTCTTGCCACGTCAAAGTCTAATCAACTTATGCTAACCAGGCATCCTGCAACGCGCCACGTCATGGACACTTTTTTACCTTTCTTGCGCGTTTTAACACTCCCGACGTTCCTGGCTGGGATTAGGTCGTGAAAAAGGCTACACTTCGAGGCTGAAATTCCTTCTCATTACGATAAAAGAGGCGAAGTCCAACGTGGCTCAATTCGTTTATACCATGCATCGTGTCGGCAAAGTTGTCCCGCCGAAACGTCATATTCTTAAAAATATCTCGCTGAGCTTCTTCCCGGGCGCAAAAATCGGTGTTCTGGGTCTCAACGGTGCCGGTAAGTCCACCCTGCTGCGCATCATGGCCGGCATCGATACAGACATCGAAGGTGAAGCCCGTCCGCAGCCTGGCATCAAGATTGGTTACCTGCCGCAGGAACCTCAGCTGAACCCGGAACACACCGTCCGCGAATCCGTTGAAGAAGCGGTGTCCGAAGTGGTTAACGCCCTGAAAGGTCTGGATGAAGTGTATGCCAAGTATGCCGAGCCGGATGCTGACTTCGATAAACTGGCTGCTCAGCAAGGCAAGTTTGAAGAAATTATCCAGGCGCACGACGGTCATAACCTGAACGTGCAGCTGGAGCGCGCCGCTGACGCCCTGCGTCTGCCGGACTGGGATGCAAAAATCGCTAATCTGTCCGGTGGTGAACGCCGCCGTGTAGCGCTGTGCCGCCTGCTGCTGGAAAAACCAGACATGCTGCTGCTCGACGAACCAACCAACCACCTGGATGCAGAATCCGTGGCGTGGCTGGAGCGCTTCCTGCACGACTTCGAAGGCACCGTTGTGGCGATTACCCACGACCGTTACTTCCTCGACAACGTCGCAGGCTGGATCCTGGAGCTGGACCGTGGTGAAGGTATTCCATGGGAAGGTAACTACTCCTCCTGGCTGGAGCAGAAAGATCAGCGTCTGGCGCAGGAAGCCTCTCAGGAAGCGGCGCGTCGCAAGTCTATTGAGAAAGAGCTGGAGTGGGTTCGTCAGGGCGCGAAAGGCCGTCAGTCTAAGGGCAAAGCCCGTCTGGCACGCTTCGAAGAGCTGAACAACACCGAATACCAGAAACGTAACGAAACCAACGAACTGTTTATTCCACCTGGAGCACGTCTGGGGGATAAAGTGGTTGAAGTCAGCAATCTGCGTAAGTCTTACGGCGACCGCCTGCTGATCGACGATCTGAGCTTCTCTGTGCCGAAGGGCGCGATTGTCGGGATCATCGGTCCGAACGGCGCGGGTAAATCCACCCTGTTCCGCATGATGTCCGGTCAGGAACAACCTGACAGCGGCTCTATCACCCTGGGTGAAACCGTGAAGCTGGCGTCCGTTGACCAGTTCCGTGACGCGATGGATAACAGCAAAACCGTGTGGGAAGAAGTGTCCGGCGGTCTGGATATCATGCGTATCGGCAACACCGAGATGCCAAGCCGCGCCTATGTTGGCCGCTTTAATTTCAAAGGCACCGACCAGGGCAAACGCGTAGGCGAGCTGTCCGGTGGTGAGCGCGGTCGTCTGCACCTGGCGAAACTGCTGCAGGTGGGCGGTAACGTTCTGCTGCTCGATGAACCAACCAACGACCTGGACATCGAAACCCTGCGCGCGCTGGAAAACGCCCTGCTGGAGTTCCCGGGCTGCGCGATGGTAATCTCGCACGACCGTTGGTTCCTGGACCGTATCGCGACCCACATCCTGGACTACCAGGACGAAGGTAAGGTGGAGTTCTTCGAAGGTAACTTCACCGAATACGAAGAGTACAAGAAACGCACGCTGGGCGCAGACGCGCTGGAGCCGAAGCGTATTAAGTACAAGCGTATTGCTAAGTAAGTGTCTAAAAAGCCGGGTGGTGCTCACGCTTACCCGGCTTGTTTATTTGCCCACGTAATACCGCTTCACCTCATCGAACTGCATCGCAAACTCGATATAGCTCATCAGCGCAGGCGAATTCAGCTTGCGGCTCGGATAGGCCAGCCACAGATCATTCCCCTCGACATTCCACTCAGGCAGCACTTTTACCAACGCACCCTTCTCCACCTTATCTTCCAGCAGAAAAGCAGGCAGCAGCGTAATGCCGGCGCCAGCAATCGCGCACTCACGCGCGTACACCAGGTTATCCGTCATATGGGCGTTATCCGGCAGATAGCGGTAATCCTCACTCTCGCTTCGCAGCAGCCATTCAGACCAGGCTTTGTGGGTAATACAGCGGTGCTCCACCAGCTGGCGGGGATGCGTCAGCGGCTCCCGACGCGCGAGATATTCGGGCGAGGCCAGCATAAAGCGCGGACAGTGCCCGATCATCCGGCCAATCAGGGATGAGTCCTGCGGCTTGCCGGTACGCAGCGCCACGTCAAATCCGGCCTCGACCAGATCCACCACGTCGTCAGAGATCGACACATCCAGCGACACGTCAGGAAAGCTCAACTGGAACTCGGCGTTCATATGCGCCAGCAGCGTCGCGCCAATCCCTGCCGGGCAGGTGATCCTTAGCCGCCCACTCGGGTTTTCGCGCAGCCGCTGGATGGCGTACTCCGCACGCTCGCTGGCTGCCAGCATCTCGCGGCAGTGCACCAGATAGTGCTCGCCCGCAAACGTCAGGTTCAGCCTGCGCGTAGTACGGTTAAGCAGACGGATCCCCACCTGCTGCTCAAGCTGGCTAATGCGCTGGCTGACGCTGGATTTCGGCAGTTCGGCCTTCTGCGCCGCAGCGGTAAAACTTCCCATCTCTGCCACCAGCGCAAACAGCGCCATATCCTGCAGCTGTTTAAACATGATTGTTCACCCTGTACGAACGCTGAGTTCTCGATTGTCCATCTTATCATGCAGCTGACCACTTAATAGACTAGCCTCAACAAAACGCATTCCATTGAGGAGCACACCATGTCCGTTAAAGCCATTGCCGTTAACCCATCGAACCCTTCAGCCTTTATTGAGATTGCTCAACCGATGCCGCAACCCGGCGAGCACGACCTGCTGGTCGAGGTGAAGGCCGTTTCCATCAACCCGGTCGATACCAAAGTGCATGCCAGTATTGCCAGAAACGGTCTGCAGGAGCCGCGTATTCTCGGCTGGGATGCCAGCGGTATCGTTAAATCCGTTGGCGCTGGCGTTAGCGGATTTAAACCGGGCGATGCGGTGTGGTATGCAGGGGATATCACCCGCCCTGGCAGCAACACTACCCACCAGTTGATCGATGCGCGTATCGTCGGGCACAAACCAGCCAACCTCGGTTGGGCCGCCGCAGCCGCATTGCCACTGACCGCCCTGACAGCCTGGGAAGGATTATTCGAGCGGCTGAACATTCAGAATGCCGACGCGGATAAAACGCTGTTGATTATCGGCGGTGCGGGTGGCGTAGGATCGCTGGCGATCCCGTTTGCGAAGCACAATAGCAAGGTGAAGATCATCGCGACGGCGTCAAGAGAGGATTCCGCCCAGTGGTGCCGCGATCGCGGTGCTGATGTGGTGGTGAACTATCGCGACCTGAAAGGTGAACTGGCAAAACAGGGGATCACCTTTGTGGATTACATTTTCATTCTCAACGACACCGATGGCCACTGGGATGCGGTCAGTGAGCTGATTGCACCACAGGGGCATATCTGCTCCATCGTTGAGAACGCGCATCCGCTGAATCAGGATAAGCTGAAATCAAAATCTGCCGCCCTGCATTGGGAATTTATGTACACCCGCAGCATGTACCAGACTGCCGATATGGCACGTCAGGGGGAGATCCTCAATGAGGTGGCGAAACTGGTAGATAACGGTGTGGTAGAGAGTTCACTGAGTGACACACTGTACGGGCTGAGCGTGGAAAGCATTACCGAGGCGCACCGTAAAGTGCTGGACGGGCATATGCGCGGAAAAGTGGTGGTTGAGTTCTGAGTGATCTGATTCCCTCACACCGACCCTCTCCCTTTGGGAGAGGGCGGTTAACGCTTACCCCTGCTCCCCCATCATCTCCTTCACCAGCTCGACGCAGCGCAGGAAACGGGAGTCGTAGTCTGACTCTTCAACATGCACAAACTCAACGTTGTTCTCATTGAGCATATCCACCAGCATGGTCTGGAATTCCCGCCTGTCCACGGAACTGCCGAGGCTGCGCATCCCGTCAGCCACCCACGGGGTGTTGTTTTCCAGCAGGATCACCAGGTCAAAGCGGTATTCATCAATCAGCGCCTGCACGAACGGGTGCTCACGCCCTTCATATTTTTTACAAAATGCCTGAGTGGTGACGAAATCAGTATCAATGAATGCCACTTTATTCGCATATTTCACCGCGAAATCAATGTACTGGGCATGACCGAGCGCGATTTTGTCGTAGTCGGAATACTGCAGCGCCATCTCGTCGCCGCCGAGGTGCGAGAAGACATAATCGCGGCCATATTCCCACGCGCTGGTGGTGTTGAAGATATTCGCCAGTTTGTTAACCAGCGTTGATTTCCCGCTCGACTCACCGCCCAGAATGGCGACGGTGCGGACAAAGAACGGTTTCACTTCAGTTGGGATGTAATCCCAGTAGCGGAACGGGTTTTCGCGGATTTGCGCCCCGCTGATATTCATAAACGTCCGTTTCGGATCAATCAGCACCGTTTCAATACCCAGATGCTCGCGGAACTGCGGCGCGTCTGACTCTTCAGAGGTGTAGATCCAGTTCGGGGTGATGCCCTTCTCTTCCATGAACGCTTTAACGCCGTTGCTCCACACGTCCCAGCCGTGCGGATACGGCTCCATGCCCTCTTCATTAAAGGCATGGATGCGGATATTTTTCTGATATTTGAAGGTCTGAAGTAGCCAGCGCAGACGGTCCGGCACGGTCGGCTGCTGCGACATGGCGCTGTCTTCAAACAGCTGGCGATCGCGGGTTTCGTCATACCCCATGATGATGTGCAGCTCATCCACCTGGCTACAGGCGCGCTGAATCAGATAGATGTGCCCGGTATGCAGCGGGTAAAATTTGCCGAATACCACGCCGATATTCTTTTGCATACGCGGGAATTCAAGCCCCAGAAAGCGATGTAACGCCTCCAGCTTTTGCGCGCTGGGACTTTTGATTTTGGCGTTCAGCAGTTGGCTAAGGTAGCCTTTGGTCATTCCGCTGGCGTCCGCCACCTGCTGTAACGTGCAGCCCTTCTGGCGGATTGCGGTCTTAATGTAGTCAAATGATGACATAAATTACGGTGCCTCCTGCAAAATCGAATACGTAATTATAAGTCGTCAAAGACATTTAACGCATCTGCGAGTTTCTTAACGCCAAAAACCTGCATCCCTTCCGGGATTTTTTTCGGCACGTTAGCGGCGGGTACAATCGCCCGGCGGAAGCCGTGTTTTGCCGCCTCGGAGATACGCTCCTGGCCGCTTGGCACCGGACGGATCTCTCCAGCCAGACCAACCTCACCAAATACCACCAGATCCTGCGGCAGCGGCCTGTCTCGCAGGCTGGAGACCATCGCCAGCAGCAGCGCCAGGTCTGCACTGGTCTCAGTGACTTTAACGCCGCCGACCACGTTAACGAAGACGTCCTGATCCGCCATCTGCAGCCCACCGTGACGGTGCAGCACCGCCAGCAGGATCGCCAGGCGGTTCTGTTCCAGACCGACCGCCACGCGCCGTGGGTTGCCCATCATCGACACGTCCACCAGCGCCTGAATTTCAACGAGCAGCGGGCGCGTCCCTTCCCACAGCACCATCACCGAGCTGCCGGAGGTTATTTCATCGCCGCGACTCAGGAAGATGGCCGACGGGTTGCTGACTTCGCGCAGCCCCTGCTCGGTCATGGCAAATACGCCCAGTTCGTTCACCGCCCCGAAGCGGTTTTTATGGCTGCGCAGGGTACGGAAGCGGGAATCTGCGTCGCCGTCGAGCATCACGGAGCAGTCGATACAGTGTTCGAGCACCTTCGGCCCCGCCAGCGAGCCGTCTTTGGTGACGTGGCCGACCATCACAATCGCCACGCCGCGCGTTTTAGCAAAGCGCGTCAGATAGGCCGCGGTTTCGCGCACCTGCGCCACGCTACCCGGCGAGGACTGAATGTCCGCCATGTGCATCACCTGAATGGAGTCGATCACCATCAGCTTCGGCTGCTCTTCTTCGGCGATCATGCAGATCTGCTCGATGCTGGTTTCGGAGAGCATGTTCAGGTTGCCGGTCGGCAGGCCCAGACGGTGCGCACGCATTGCTACCTGCTGCAGGGACTCTTCCCCCGTGACGTACAGGGTTTTCATCTGCTCGGCGAGCTTACAGAGCGTTTGCAGCAGCAGGGTCGACTTACCCGCGCCCGGGTTACCGCCGATCAGGATGGCGCTGCCCGGCACCACGCCGCCGCCGAGCACGCGGTCAAACTCTTTGAACCCGGTGGAGAAGCGCGGCAGCTCTTCGAGGCTGATATCCGAGAGCTTTTGCACCTTCGCCACGCCCGCGTTACCGGCGTAACCGCTCAGGCGCTCGTTGCGCGCCACGCTCGGCGAAGCCGCCACACCACGCACTTCGGTGATGGTGTTCCAGGCATGACAGGCGCTGCATTGCCCCTGCCAGCGCGGATAATCCGCACCACATTCATTACAGACAAATGCGCGTTTTGGAGCTTTCGCCACGGTTTACCTCGTTATTTCTGATTAAGGCTGCCAGAGAGAATGCAGAACACTCCCATCAGGTCAGCATGACGGATAGTCACTTCCGTCTTTTCGTTCACTTTCGGCTTAGCATGATAGGCAATGCCAAGCCCGGCGGCTTTGATCATCGGCAGATCGTTCGCGCCATCGCCGATGGCGACAGTCTGGACGTGCGGAATTTCATATTTTTCCGCCAGACGGGTCAGGGTGTTGGCTTTGTACTGAGCATCCACGATATCGCCGATCACCTGGCCGGTCAGCTTGCCATCCACGATCTCCAGCTCGTTGGCCACAACGGTGGTCAGATGCAGTTTTTCCCGCAAATAATCCGCGAAGAAGGTGAAGCCACCGGAGGCGATCGCGACTTTCCAGCCTAACGACTGCAGCTTCAGTACCAGCTGCGTCAGCCCTGGCATCAGCGGCAGCACGTCGCGTACCTGACGCAGAATGTTGGCATCGGCCCCTTTCAGGGTCGCCACGCGCTGTCTCAGGCTGGCGGTGAAGTCCAGTTCTCCGCGCATCGCACGCTCGGTGACTTCCGCCACCAGATCGCCGCTGCCTGCCAGTTTCGCAATCTCGTCAATACACTCGATCTGAATGGCGGTAGAGTCCATATCCATCACCAGCAGGCCCGGCGTTTTCAGGTGAGGAATTTTACCCAGCGGGGCAACATCCAGCCCGGCGTCATGCGCCAGGCGTGTCGCACGTTGCGTCAGGGAGCCTGCCAGACGAATGACCTGATAATCCTCGACACACCAGGCGGCGACAATGACCATCGCGGCACCCAGTTTGGTTTGATATTGGGTAAGGCGTTGCTTATCCAGGCCGCGTCCGTACAGCAGCCAGCCGCTACGGCCAGCGTGGTAATCCAGAGGCATCACCTCATCGCCACTAAGAGAGAGCGGCAATCCTGGCCATAAAGAGACATCCGTTGGCAGGTCACACCAGGTAATGTTCGGCATTAAAGCTCCTGTAATTTCGTTCGCGCCGGAAGGTTCCAGAGGGAAAATAACGCATGAGGCTACCTTGTAGCCATCACTTCTGGCAACATTAAGCCCTAAATTTTCAGCAGGTGGAATATGGCTCGCGCAAAACTGAAATTCCGGCTTCATCGCGCCGTGATTGTCCTTTTCTGTCTCGCACTCCTCGTGGTGCTGATGCAGGGGGCGTCGTGGTTTAGCCAGAATCATCAACGGCAACGTAACCCACAGTTTGAAGAGCTGGCCCGCACGCTGGCGCGTCAGGTGACACTCAACGTCGCACCCTATATGCGTACCGAGACGCCGGACGATAAACGAATCGGTCAGGTCTTACGTCAGCTCACTGAAAACAGTCGTATTCTGGATGCGGGCGTTTATGACGAGCAAGGTGACCTGATTGCCCGCGCAGGCGAACATGTCGACGTGCGCGACAGGCTGGCTCTGGACGGCAAAAAAGCCGGAGGCTATTTCAACCAGCAGATTGTCGAACCTGTCCAGGGCAAAAATGGCCCACTGGGGTATCTGCGTATGACGCTCGACACCCACACCCTGCCAACCGAAGCTAAACAGGTGGATAACACCACCAATATTCTCCGCCTGATGCTGCTGCTCTCTCTGGCAATTGGCGTCGTGCTGGCGCGCACGCTGCTTCAGGGCAAACGCACCCGCTGGCAACAGTCGCCGTTCCTGCTGACCGCAAGCAAGTCTATCCCCGAAGAGGAAGAGAGCGAGAAGAAAGATTAATGATAAAGTAGGCGGACGACCCGGAAAAGGAACTCTGCCATGACGACGTTACGCCTGCTTATCTCTGACTCTTACGATCCCTGGTTTAATCTCGCGGTAGAAGAGTGCATCTTCCGCCAGATGCCCGCCTCCCAACGTGTACTGTTTCTCTGGCGCAACGCGGATACGGTGGTCATCGGTCGTGCGCAAAACCCGTGGAAAGAGTGCAATACGCGGCGTATGGAAGAGGACAACGTCCGCCTGGCGCGCAGAAGCAGCGGCGGCGGCGCGGTGTTTCACGATCTGGGCAATACCTGCTTTACCTTTATGGCGGGCAAACCGGAGTACGACAAAACCATCTCAACATCCATCGTCCTGAACGCCCTCAATGCGCTCGGCGTGACGGCAGAGGCTTCCGGGCGTAACGACCTGGTGGTGAAAACCACTGAAGGCGACCGGAAAGTCTCGGGTTCGGCTTACCGCGAAACGATGGATCGCGGGTTCCACCACGGCACCCTTCTTCTGAATGCCGATCTCAGCCGCCTGGCGAACTACCTGAACCCGGACAAGAAAAAGCTGCAGGCCAAAGGGATTACCTCCGTTCGCGGACGCGTGGCAAATCTGGTGGAACTGCTGCCGGGGATTACTCACGAGCAGATTTGCGATGCGATCCGTGACGCTTTCTTTGAACATTACGGCGAGCGCGTGGAAGCAGAAGTGATCTCCCCTGACAAAACCCCGGATCTGCCCAACTTTGCCGAGACGTTTGCCCGTCAGAGCAGCTGGGAGTGGAACTTCGGTCAGGCTCCTGCATTTTCTCACCTGCTGGATGAGCGTTTTACCTGGGGCGGCGTGGAGCTGCATTTTGACGTGGAGAAAGGCCATATCACCCGCACGCAGGTGTTTACCGATAGCCTGAATCCGGCACCTCTGGAAGCACTTGCGGCACGTTTACAGGGCTGTTTGTATCGGGCGGATATGCTGCAACAGGAATGCGAGGTGTTGATCGAGGATTTCCCGGAGCAGGAAAATGAGCTGCGGGAGCTCTCAGCGTGGATTGCACAGGCCGTGCGCTAGATGCGGTCTGGTACCCTCTCCTAACGGGAGAGGGTCGGAAGAGACAGAATTACTCTTTATCGCCCAGCAGAACGGATTCCAGCGCGATTTTGATCATGTCGTTGAAGGTGGTCTGACGCTCGGCAGCGGTGGTCTGCTCGTGGGTACGGATGTGGTCAGACACGGTGCAGATGGTCAGCGCTTTCGCACCAAACTCAGCCGCCACACCGTAGATGCCCGCAGCTTCCATTTCCACACCCAGGATGCCGTATTTTTCCATCACGTCGAACATCTCGCCGCCGTCTGGCGCATAGAACAGGTCAGCAGAGAAGAGGTTACCTACGCGAGCGTCAACGCCCAGCGCTTTTGCTGCGTCAACGGCGTTACGCACCATGCCAAAGTCTGCAATCGCAGCAAAGTCATGATCTTTGAAACGCATGCGGTTGACTTTGGAATCGGTGCAGGCACCCATACCAATGACCACATCACGCAGTTGAACGTCCATGCGCACAGCGCCGCAGGAGCCCACACGGATGATTTTCTTCACGCCGAAATCGGTGATCAGCTCTTTGGTGTAGATGGAGCAGGATGGGATACCCATACCGTGGCCCATAACGGAGATTTTGCGGCCTTTGTAAGTCCCGGTGAAGCCCAGCATGCCGCGAACGTTGTTCACTTCACGCACGTCTTCGAGGAAAGTTTCTGCAATGTGCTTCGCGCGCAGCGGGTCACCCGGCATCAATACGACGTCAGCGAAATCACCCATTTCTGCGTTAATGTGAGGAGTTGCCATCTTCAGTTCCTTTTAAATTGTTTATTCTTTTCACCCTCTCCCTGTGGGAGAGGGTTGGGTGAGGGCATCAGACCGCACCCAACATGATTCAGAACATGGCCTTGCCATATTCCATGTCGGACGTACCAAAGTATTTCGCCAGGGTCTGGCCGATATCCGCGAAGCTTTCACGGTGACCAAGGGAGCCTGGTTTCACTTTCGGGCCGTACACCAGCACAGGAATGTGCTCACGGGTGTGATCGGTACCGGTCCAGGTTGGGTCACAGCCGTGGTCCGCAGTCAGGATCAGAATGTCATCTTCACCCACCAGCTCCATCAGCTCCGGCAGGCGGCGGTCGAACAACTCCAGGCCCGCTGCATAACCGGCAACATCACGACGGTGGCCCCAGGAAGAGTCGAAGTCGACGAAGTTGGTGAAAACAATGGTCTTGTCACCCGCCTCTTTCATCTCTTTGATGGTGGCATCAAACAGCGCGTCCAGGCCGGTGGCTTTCACTTTCTTGGTGATGCCGCAGTTGGCGTAGATATCCGCAATTTTACCCACGGACACCACGTGACCGTCTTTCTCTTCAACCAACTTCTGCAGCACGGTTGGTGCCGGTGGCTCAACGGCCAGATCGTGACGGTTACCGGTACGCTGGAAGTTACCCGCTTTGTCTCCGATAAACGGACGTGCGATAACGCGACCAATGTTGTATCCACCTTCGGTCAGCTCTTCACGGGCGATTTCGCACAGCTCGTAAAGTTTATCCAGGCCGTAGGTTTCTTCGTGACAGGCAATCTGGAACACGGAGTCAGCAGAGGTATAGAAAATCGGTTTGCCGGTTTTCATGTGCTCTTCACCGAGCTCATCCAGGATCACGGTACCGGAAGAGTGGCAGTTACCGAGGTAGCCCGGCAGGTTTGCGCGCTTAACCAGCTTGTCCAGCAGTTCCTGCGGGAAGCTGTTCTGATGATCGGAGAAGTAGCCCCAGTCGAACAGAACCGGCACACCGGCGATTTCCCAGTGTCCAGACGGGGTGTCTTTACCGGAAGAAAGCTCGTGAGCCCATGCGTAGGCACCCACCACTTCCGCGTTGCCGTCCATACCTGCTGCAATTTTACCGGTAGAACCTTCATGCGCTTTCACCAGACCCAGGCGGGTCAGGTTGGGTAGAGTCAGAGGGCCTTTACGACCTTTATCCGCTTCGCCTTTGGCACAGGCTTCCGCGATGTGACCCATGGTATCGGAACCCACGTCACCAAAACGTTCTGCATCTTCGGTTGCGCCGATGCCGAATGAGTCCAGCACCATAATAAATGCACGTTTCATAATTGTTCTCCGTACGTAGTGCTTAAAAATGATTGATCAGATCAGTATACCGCTATTCAGTGATACGACGATAGACCGTTGGTGTGCTTTCCGGTGTTTTATCGTCGAGTGTAATGGCCGCTTTAACCGCTTTCGCCGCTTCCTGCCAGCTGGCTTCATCTTTGGCGTGGATCACCGCCAGCGGACGTTGTCCGTCGACGCTGTCGCCCAGTCGGGCCATATCGGTAAAGCCGACGCTGTAATCAATCATGTCCGATGCCTGGCGACGACCGCCGCCCATTGAGACAACCGCCATGCCGAGTGCACGGGTATCCATGGCTGAGACAAAGCCTTCGCTATCGGCATAAACCGCTTTACTGAGCGTCGCCGTTGGCAGGTATTTCGCGTAGTTTTCCACGAAATCGGTTGGACCTTTCTGCGCCGCCACCATGCGACCAAAGATCTCCGCCGCTTTGCCGTTATCCAGCACCGCCTGCAGTTTCGCGCGCGCGTCTGCATCATCTTTGGCAAGCTTGCCGGAGATTAACATCTCAACGCACAGTGCCATGGTGACGTCGAACAGACGCGGGTTGCGGTATTCACCGGTCAGGAATTGTACGGCTTCACGCACTTCAACCGCATTACCTGCACTGGAGGCCAGAACCTGGTTCATGTCGGTGAGCAGTGCAGTGGTGCGCACGCCGGCACCGTTGGAGACGCCAACGATCGCTTCGGCAAGCTGGGCAGAAAGTTCATAGGTTGGCATAAACGCGCCGCTACCTACTTTTACATCCATCACCAGCGCGTCCAGCCCTTCGGCCAGTTTCTTCGCCAGAATAGAGGCGGTGATCAGCGGGATGGAGTCAACGGTCGCGGTGATATCGCGGGTGGCATAGAAACGCTTATCTGCTGGAGCAAGAGAGCTGGTCTGGCCGATAATCGCCACACCAACGTCTTTAATAATGTCGCGGAAGCGGTTGTCATCCGGGAAGATATCGAAGCCCGGAATGGCTTCCAGTTTGTCGAGCGTACCACCGGTATGGCCGAGGCCGCGCCCGGAGATCATCGGGATGTAACCCCCACAGGCCGCCACCATTGGGCCGAGCATCAGGGAAGTCACATCACCTACGCCACCTGTGGAGTGCTTGTCCACAATCGGGCCGTTAAGGTTCAGGCTCTTCCAGTCCAGAACGGTTCCTGAATCTCGCATCGCCATCGTCAGCGAGACCCGCTCAGGCATCGACATATCGTGGAAGAAAATGGTCATCGCCAGCGCAGCGATCTGCCCTTCAGAGACGGTGTTATCACGAATGCCGTTGATAAAGAAGCGGATCTCTTCGTCGCTTAATGCATGACCATCACGTTTTTTACGAATAATTTCTTGTGCGAGAAACACGGTAACCTCCCGAAATAAGCCGGGATCGCTTCGCGTCACCCGGCAATTCAAACCTTAGTAGCTGCTTGCGCTCTTACCATCGCCGTGACCCAGCGCTTTCAGCAGGCTGGCCAGCAGGCTGGATGCGCCAAAGCGATAGTGACGGGAATCTGCCCATTCAGCGCCGAACAGTTCATCCGCGATGGCCAGGAACTGTTGCGCATCTTCCGCGGTACGTACGCCGCCCGCAGGTTTAAAACCAACCGTTTTGGACACGCCCATATCGCGGATCACTTCCATCATGATGCGTGCGCTTTCCGGGGTGGCGTTAACCGGCACTTTACCCGTAGAGGTTTTGATGAAATCAGCACCCGCTTTGATGGAGATTTCAGATGCTTTACGAATCAGGGCTTCTTCTTTCAGCTCACCGGTTTCGATGATCACTTTCAGCAGTACGTTTGCCGCAGCACACGCATCTTTACAGGCTTTCACCAGGTCAAAACCGACCTGCTCGTTGCCCGCAATCAACGCACGGTATGGGAATACCACGTCAACTTCATCTGCACCGTAAGCAATAGCTGCGCGGGTTTCTGCCAGCGCGATCTCGATATCGTCGTTGCCGTGCGGGAAGTTAGTCACGGTTGCAATACGCACGTCCGGCGTGCCCTGCTCTTTCAGCGTTTTACGGGCAATCGGGATAAAGCGCGGGTAGATACAGATAGCAGCGGTGTTACCGACGGGCGTTTTCGCCTGATGGCACAGGGCGATGACTTTTTCATTGGTGTCGTCATCGTTCAGGGTAGTCAGGTCCATCAGTTTCAACGCGCGCAGGCTGCTTGCAGTTAAATCGGTCATAACATTCTCCAACGGCAGTGCCGTATAAATTTTACCTTGCGGGTCTGTGAGTATTCTAACATTCACCCGCATCCACACTTCGACATTCATCACAGTTAATGAAAACTACGTACAAATTTGCATTGCTGTAATGAGATCTTCTTCAAACTTTATCGTGCTAATTGCTGACGAAAGCAGCAATACCCCCTGTCGGATCAAAAGCCATAACAGGCTGGCTTCCTACAATCCGTTTATCATCCGCAGAATAAACAAGGAAGCGAACATGTCCCACTCCAGCCCCGACGCCCTGCAACAACGTTGCCAGCACATTGTGACAAGCCCGGTGTTAACCCCGGAACAAAAACGTCATTTCCTGGCGCTGGAAGCGGAAAACAACCTGCCTTATCCGGAACTCCCTCAGGCAGCGAGCGCCGCGCTGGACGAGGGGTTTATCTGCGACATGTTCGAAGGCCATGCGCCTTACAAACCCCGCTATGTTCTGCCGGATTACGCAAAATTTTTGTCCAACGGCTCAGAATGGCTGGAGCTGGAAGGCGCGAAAGACCTGGATGACGCTCTTTCACTACTCACCATTCTTTACCACCATGTGCCATCCGTAACATCCATGCCTGTCTATCTGGGCCATCTCGATGTGTTACTGCAACCGTATGTTAGAATTCTAACACAAGAAGAGGTTGATAGCCGAATAAAACGTTTCTGGCGCTATCTCGACCGAACGCTGCCGGATGCATTTATGCACGCTAACATCGGGCCTGCTGACGGCCCCATCACCCGTGCCATTCTACGTACCGATGCAGAGCTGAAGCAGGTCGCACCGAACCTCACCTTTATCTACGATCCAGATATTACCCCGGACGATTTGCTGCTTGAGGTGGCAAAAAACATCTGTGAGTGCAGCAAACCACATATTTCTAACGGCCCGGAAAATGATAAAATTTTCACAAAAGGCCGTTACGGCGTGGTGAGTTGTTACAACTCCCTGCCGCTTGCGGGCGGTGGCAGCACCCTGGTACGCCTTAACCTCAAAGCCATTGCTGAACGCAGCACTTCCATTGAAGACTTCTTCACCCGCACGCTCCCGCATTACTGCCGGCAGCAAATTGCTATCATCGATTCACGCTGCGATTTCCTGTACGAGCAATCTGGCTTCTTTGAGAATAGCTTCCTGGTAAAAGAGGGACTGATTGATGCCGATCGGTTTGTGCCGATGTTTGGGATGTACGGTCTGGCAGAAGCGGTGAACATACTTTGCGAAAAGGAAAGTATTGCGGGGCGCTACGGTAAAGACGAGCAGGCCAACGCGCTGGGCTACCGCATCAGCGGGCAGCTTGCGGCATTTGTGGAAAACACGCCGGTGAAACACGGCTGGAAGCACCGCGCGATGCTCCACGCGCAGTCGGGGATCAGCTCCGATTCGGGCACCACGCCGGGGGCGCGCCTGCCCTATGGGGATGAACCGGATCCGATCAACCATCTGCTGGCCGTAGCGCCGCATCATAAATACTACCACTCAGGGATCAGCGATATTTTGACCCTGGATGAGACGGTAAAACGCAACCCGCAAGCGGTGGTTCAGCTATGTCTTGGTGCGTTCAGAGCCGGTATGCGTGAATTCACCGCGAACGTAGCCGGTAACGATCTGGTACGCGTGACCGGGTATATGGTGCGCTTGTCAGATCTTGAAAAATACCGTGAAGCCGGATCGCGTACTAATACCACGTGGCTTGGAGAAGAAGCCGCGCGTAACACCCGCATCCTCGAACGTCAGCCGCGCGTGATTAGCCATGAACAGCAGATGCGCTTTAGTTAGTCAGGTTATCCCTTTCTCCTGCGTGGACGGGCCGGGCAGCCGCCTGGCTCTTTTCCTGCAGGGATGTAACCTGCGTTGTAAAACCTGCCACAACCCGTGGACGATCGGCCGCTGCAACGACTGCGGTGACTGCGTGCCCCACTGTCCGCACGACGCGCTGACCATTCATGCCGGGCGCGTCTGGTGGCAGGAGAGTGACTGCCAGCAGTGCGACACCTGCCTCCGCCAGTGCCAGCAGCAGGCAACGCCCATGGCGCATCGCTTTAGCGTGGAGGAGATCCTCGCGCAAATCCGCAGAGCTGCGCCATTTATTGAGGGTATTACGGTGAGTGGCGGTGAGGCTACCACGCAACTTCCTTTTCTGATCGCGCTTTTCACGGCGATCAAAACGGATCCCACACTGGGTCATCTAAGCTGCCTGGTGGACAGCAATGGCCTGTTAAGTGAAACCGGCTGGCAGAAACTCCTGCCGGTGCTGGATGGCGCGATGCTGGATCTAAAAGCATGGGGAAATGAGCATCACCGTTTCCTGACCGGACGCGAAAACCCACAGATTAAACAAAGCATTCGCTGGCTGGCGGATCGTCACCGTTTGACGGAGCTGCGCTTACTGGTCATCCCGGATCGGTGCGATTATCTGGAACAGATCAAACCGCTGACGACATTTATCCACGGGCTTGGAAACGTCCCGGTGCGAATCAACGCGTTTCATGCGCAGGGGGTTTATGGCGAAGCGGCGTCATGGCGCAGCGCTACACCGGAAGACGTTGAGCCGCTGGCGCTCGCGCTGGAAAAACAGAAGATAACCGTGATCCGTCCGGCGCTTTACCTATAGCGTAATGCCAAATACCGAACGGGTATTCTCAAGCAGCGCATCGGCAATCACCTCTTCAGGCTCCTTTCGCAGTTCACACAGGGTGGTAAACACGCGCGCCGCTTGTTCCGGGCGATTCGGCTGGCCCTGAAAACCATTCAGCGGCATATCCGGCGCGTCGGTTTCCAGCAGAAGCGCCGACAGCGGCAGCTGTGCCATTACGTCCCGGGTTTTACTGGCACGCGGATAAGTGATGGTGCCACCCACGCCAATTTTATAGCCCAGTTCGGTAAAACGCTGCGCCTGCTGCAGGCTGCCGGAGAAACCGTGTACGACACCTCTCCGTGGTAGGTCGATGCGTTTCAGGTGCATCGCCAGCTTATCGTGCGTGCGTCTTGAGTGGAGGATCACGGGCAGATCGTAACGCTTGGCCAGCCTGAGCTGCGCATCAAGGATCGTCTGCTGGCGCTCAAACTGCGGATCTTCACGGTAAAGATCGAGGCCGATCTCACCGATGGCGACAAGTTTGTCTCCTGCGGTCTGCAGTACCTCATCAAGCCTCTCAATATGCTCATCAAGATGTCGCTCAATGACAATCGGATGGAGGCCGAGCGCGGCATAGAGCGCGGGATGTCGTGTGGCAAGCTCCAACACACGGGAAAAGTAAGCAGCTTCGACTGACGGCACAATGATGGCCTGAACGCCTGCTTCGGCAGCTTTCGCAATACTTTGCTCTTCATCCCCCGTAAACGGTGGAAAATCAAAGTGGCAGTGGGTATCGACAAAGCAGTGCGTCACGCCAGATCCTCGTTATCCAATAGAGCGTCATTCGCCTGCGGAATATCCACCAGCGGCATCGTCAGAGCATCGTTAGCGACAATCGCAGGCGGCATAATAATACGTTTATGCCGATGTAGCGGTGGTTGCTCCGCCAGCATTTTCCCCACTGTCGCCAGGAAGTAACGGCCGCACAGCCGGCCCGTTTTATAATCTGCACGCAACGCCGGGACGCGGCTGCCCAGCGCCATACTGACCAGCGGCTTAGGTGGATAGATTTCAAAAATACGCAGTTTTCCCGGCGGTTTTTCAATGAAACGCTGCATCGCGCCGTAGGTGGTTTCATGCTGTTTAGCGATGTTCACCAGCGGTTGCAGGCTGCTGTCGCCTAACCAGCGCTCCATGCGTTTAAACCACTGCGGGGTGTAGTACATTTGCGACGGTACGGTACGGATCACCACAATAGTTTTCGCTCCGCGCCGGGCAGCTTCCTGTACTGGCACTGCGTCACTGATCCCCCCATCCAGATAACTGATGCCATCCAGCTGCGCACCGGTACGATAAAAACCGGGAATGGCACTCGAGGCACGAATGATATCCAGCCAGTTCTCCTTCTGCGGAGAGAAATACCCCGGTGAATAATCATCTCCCCGGCTGGCACACATCCAGAATTCTTTCCCGCCATCAAACAGGCGCGCTGCAGTGTCCATAGCCAGCGGCATCTGGCTGGAGGTGGATTCCAGCAACCAGTCGAGATCGATCAGATTGCCGCCACGCACAAAGCGTACCGGATTAAAAAATTCTTTCGCCGTGGTATAGCGCATAATCACTTTTCGCGCATAACCAGGCTGGTTACAGACATAGGCAGACAGGTTCTGTGCCCCGGCTGAGGTGCCGAAGTAAAGGTCAAACGGGTTGAACTGCGCGCGCATAAATTCATCCAGCACGCCCGCAGTGAAAATGCCACGCTGCCCACCCCCCTCACAGACCAGCGCGAGCTGGCCTGCACGAAACGGCTTTAACGTTAGCGGCGCGATATTGCCGAGCGTAACGGGAATTCGTTGCCCCACCTCTGCCTTCCTGTTCTGGTTATTCTGTAACAACACAGTAACGCACACGACCTGCAACGCAAATAAGAAAAAGCCAGTCGCAGTGACTGGCTTTTTTTGTTGAAGGAATATTGCGTTTGCTACGGACGTCGACGTCCGGTAAACAGGCTGACCAGGAACAGAATAATACCGACGACAAAGACAACTTTTGCTGCCCATGCCGCAGTACCCGCCAGTCCACCAAAGCCCAATGCGGCGGCAATTAACGCGATAACCAGAAATATAATGCCCCAACGAAACATAAGCCTCTCCTTTACCATAGTTAATGTCGGCCGCTAAACGTGAGCGCTCAGGTCACTCACCGGCGTTTTCCAGAGTCGTTCTTATTTTCGCCCGCTGGTTTTAGCCAGACGGGCGAATGGTCCAGATTTACTTCGTTTTCAGATCGTTTTTAACGCTTTTCACGCCATCAATCGCTTTCGCGATGGACTCGGCACGTTCACTTTGTGCCTGCGAATCTACCGTACCGGAGAGCTGAACCACACCATCGGTGGTTTCCACTTTCACCTTACGGGACGGCACAATGTCATCTGCTAAAAGTTTAGCTTTGATTTCGCTAGTGGTGGCTGCATCACCGGCATAACCTTTCACCGACGCGTTTTTGCTGTCACGTACGTGCAGCTTATCGCTGACGGACGCAACGCCTTCGACGCCTTTCGCCACTTTCACCGCCTGTTCGGCCTGAGCCTGGCTTTCAACAAAGCCACTCAGCGTGACCACTTTCTTGTCGGTCTTAACGGATATATCGGTGCTCTTAATGGCTTCATCATCCACCAGTGCGGCTTTCACTTTTGCTGTGATTGAGCTGTCATCCATGAAATTGCCGACTTTATTCATAGAGCTATCGATTTTTTGCCCTGCGGTATCGGCCGTGGACTGTGCTTTATCCATGGTGCTGCTTTCCGCCAGAGCGGAACCGCTCACCAGAACGCTACCCAGGGTTACAGCCAGAAGAGTTTTCGAAATCTTCAGTCTTGTCATATTCATCGATCTATTCCTGTGTTTACCCGTTATTCGGGCTACATACTTCCTTAGTAGTTTTATATATTGCGAATAAACGCACGGGCAAAATGGATAACCTAAAGTCATGCATTGAACAGTTAATTTATCCAAGCCCGGCGTTAAACACTGAGTTAAATATAGATCACTCTCACAGAGCCGCTTTCAGAATTGGGTAAAAAACGCGCGAATAGCGAGAAATTGCGTTGAATTAAGAACATTCCGCAAGGGATTAATAAGACAGGAATTAAAGAAGAGCACGGCGGCAGCCGTGCTCTGAGAGGGGATTAGTGTTCGCGGGTTTTGCGGAACTGAACATCAGGATAGCGTTCCTGAGTCAGGTTCAGGTTAACCATGGTTGGGGCGATGTACGTCAGGTTATCGCCACCATCGAGCGCCAGCTGAATTTCGTTCTTACGCTTAAATTCTTCGAATTTCTTCACGTCAGAACACTCAACCCAGCGCGCGGTCGCCACGTTCACCGATTCGTAAATCGCTTCCACGTTGTATTCGCTCTTAAGACGAGCCACCACCACGTCAAACTGCAACACCCCCACCGCGCCAACGATCAGATCGTTGTTTGCGATTGGGCGGAACACCTGTACCGCGCCCTCTTCGGAAAGCTGTACCAGGCCTTTCAGCAGCTGTTTCTGTTTCAGCGGATCGCGCAGACGAATACGGCGGAACAGCTCCGGTGCGAAGTTCGGGATACCGGTGAACTTCATCATTTCGCCCTGGGTGAAGGTATCACCGATCTGGATGGTGCCATGGTTGTGGAGACCGATGATGTCGCCCGGGTACGCCTCTTCAACGTGCGAACGGTCGCCCGCCATAAAGGTCAGCGCATCGGAGATCACCACGTCTTTACCGATACGCACCTGGCGCAGCTTCATGCCCTTTTCATATTTACCGGACACTACGCGCATAAAGGCCACGCGGTCGCGGTGTTTCGGGTCCATGTTGGCCTGAATTTTAAATACGAAACCGGTGAACTTCTCTTCCTGCGCTTCCACTTCACGGGTGTCGGTTTTACGTGGCATCGGCTGCGGCGCCCACTCCACCAGACCGTCAAGCATGTGGTCAACGCCGAAGTTACCCAGCGCGGTACCAAAGAATACCGGCGTGATTTCACCGCTCAGGAACAGCTCTTTGTCGAACTCGTGAGACGCACCTTTCACCAGCTCCAGCTCGTCGCGCAGCTGTGCGGCCAACTCTTCACCTACCGCCGTATCCAGATCCGGGTTATCCAGACCTTTCACGATGCGCACTTCCTGGATAGTGTGGCCTTTACCGGTCTGATACAGGTAAGTTTCGTCTTTATAAAGGTGGTAAACACCTTTGAACAACTTGCCACAGCCGATTGGCCAGGTGATTGGTGCACAGGCGATTTTCAGCTCGTTTTCCACTTCATCCATCAGCTCCATCGGATCACGGATGTCACGGTCGAGTTTGTTCATGAAGGTGAGGATCGGCGTATCGCGCAGACGGGTCACTTCCATCAGCTTACGGGTCCTGTCTTCTACACCTTTTGCGGCGTCGATCACCATCAGACAGCAGTCAACCGCCGTCAGCGTACGGTAGGTATCTTCGGAGAAGTCTTCGTGCCCCGGGGTGTCCAGCAGGTTCACCAGGCAGTTGTGATACGGGAACTGCATCACGGAGGTGGTAATCGAAATACCACGCTGCTTTTCCATCTCCATCCAGTCGGATTTCGCATGCTGGCTGGAACCACGGCCTTTAACCGTACCGGCAGTCTGAATCGCCTGTCCGAATAGCAGCACCTTTTCGGTGATGGTCGTTTTACCGGCATCCGGGTGCGAGATAATGGCAAAAGTGCGGCGCTTGGCCACCTCTTGCAGATAAGGAGACAACGTCATAATCAAATCTTCTTATATAAGCGCGGCAGCACGCCGCGCATCATGGAATACGAAAAATGCGGCTATTTTACCCATCAATGGGGGGCAGGCAATCATTGTTTACACAGGAGTTGCTCCAGTTCGTTCAACGACGTCACGGTCCAGGTCGGCTCGATGCCTTCAGGCTTCACGCGACCGTGCGCATTCAGCCAGACGGTCGACAAGCCCGAGTTCATGCCACCCAGAATATCCGACTCAGCGGTGTCACCTACCATCAGTACCCGTTCGCGGTCAGGATTGCCTGCCTGCGCCAGCGCGTAATCAAAAATACGCGGATCGGGTTTTGGTACGCCCACTTCTTCTGAAATCACCAGCGCATCGAAATGATCGCGCAGGCCGGTACGTTCAAGACGGATTTGCTGTAATGCGGTAAACCCGTTGGTAATGATGCCCAGTTTCGCCTTGCCTTTCAGAGAATCAAGCAGGGAAACCGCACCCGGCAGCGGCGCGCAGATATCGGCCATCGCATTCAGGAAGGCATCGTTCAGCGTCCCCGGACTCACCTTTAAACGTTCCGCCCAGACGTCAAAACGCTGATGCTGAAGTTGTAACGCGGTGATGGCACCGTTCTGGTAATCCACCCACAGCGGTTTATTCACCGCCTGATAGTCCTGAAAATCCTCAGCGGTGAAGGTTACGCTATAGTCGAGAAACATCCGCTGTAGACCACCGAACGCGTCGAACGTAAACAGCGTTTCGTCGGCATCAAAGAAAATCCAGTCCCATTTCATCGTTACAACCTTATTTTCGTTATCCAATCGGCAGAGCCATTATGATGGCGTCTTCACGTCCCTCTGCGGTGGGGTAGTAGTTACGGCGGATTGTCGCCTCATTAAAGCCTAAGCTTTCATAGAGCGCGATGGCGGCGACGTTCGATGCGCGCACTTCCAGCCACAGGGTGAAAACGTCACGGGTTTCGAGCTCACGGATGAGGTGCTCAAGCAGTTCTCTTCCCAGCCCACGACGCTGAAACGCAGGATCAACCGCGATATTAAACAGCGTCGCTTCATCAAGAACAACCTGCGTAATCGCGAAGGCGGCCATGGTGCCGTCAACGTCCAGGCGGTAATTCAGATACCGCTCGCCCTGATTGCTGGCGAAGGTTTTTTCGCTCCACGGAAACGCGTGGGCGCGTGTTTCAATCGCAAACGCTGTGGTCAGGTCAGGCGTCGTGAGGGAAGAAATCGTGTTCATATTCGCAGATTTGTTGCCATAGCGCGCTGCGCGCTTTTGGGTTGGCTTTCAGTTCGTCCAGCGCTGGCGTGCAGATCTGGCTCCCCTGTAGGGGGATTTCGTTTGTCTCTCCGATACGCCAGCTGTTACAGCGGCTATCAGGAGGAAGCATCGCGACCCGTTCTGGCGTCAGCTGTAAAACCTGGTCGGCCGTCAGCTTCAGGCTGCGAAGGACATCACCGATCAGGGGTTCGTTCAGGGCAGGCAGTTCTTCCGCCACCATCACCAGGCGAACGTGCGCCGGGATGGAGATGGCGATTTCGCCCTGCAACGCCGTCGGGCGACGCAAAGCCCACTGGGTGATGCCCAGTTGCTGCAACTGCCAGTCTCGTCGGGATGTCATAGGGAAAACTCCTGTCTCTCAGGCGCGCAAATATAGCAAATGTGTCGAAAGTGCGCCATCTACCTACTATAATCCCCGCCTGAGTTTATTGAGGAACAATTCATGTCTGCATTTACCCCGGCAAGTGAAGTCTTGCTGCGTCACAGTGATGATTTCGAAGAAAGCCGTATTCTGTTTGCCGGAGATATGCAGGATGACCTGCCCGCACGTTTCGAATGTGCTGAAAGCCGTGCCCACACCCAATATTATCACCACTGGCAGGTCCTGAGCCGCCAGATGGGCGAGCGCGCGCGCTTTAGCCTGGTGGCGGAGCAGAGCGATATCGCCGACTGCGATACGCTGATTTACTACTGGCCGAAGAATAAACCGGAAGCCCAGTTCCAGCTGATGAACCTGCTCTCCCTGCTGCCGGTCGGCTGCGATATTTTTGTGGTGGGTGAGAACCGCAGCGGCGTGCGTAGCGCTGAACAGATGTTGGAAGGCTACGCGCCGCTGAATAAAGTCGACAGCGCTCGCCGCTGTGGTCTGTACCATGGCCGTCTGGAAAAACAGACTTCGTTTGATGCACAAGCTTACTGGGACGAGTACCAGCTTGACGGTCTGACCATCAAAACCCTGCCGGGCGTGTTCAGCCGTGACGCGCTGGATACGGGTAGCAAACTGCTGCTCTCCACCCTGACGCCGCACACCAAAGGCAAAGTGCTGGACGTGGGCTGTGGCGCGGGGGTACTTTCAACAGTTCTTGCCAGCCATTCGCCAAAAGTGCGTTTAACCCTGTGTGATGTGAGCGCGCCAGCGGTAGAAGCCAGTCGCGCAACGCTTGCCGCAAACGGAATCGAAGGCGAAGTGATTGCCAGTAACGTCTTCTCCGACATTACGGGTCGTTTCGACATGATTATCTCCAACCCGCCGTTCCATGATGGCATGGAGACCAGCCTTGAAGCCGCGCAAACGCTGATCCGTGGCGCAGTTCGTCACCTTAACAGCGGTGGAGAGCTGCGCATCGTGGCTAACGCCTTCCTGGCGTACCCGAAAGTGCTGGACGAAACCTTCGGCTTCCATGAAGTGATCGCTCAGACCGGTCGCTTTAAGGTTTACCGCACCGTGATGACGCGTCAGGCCAAAAAATAATCTCTAATCCTGTAGGCCGGAGAAGCGCAAGCGCTATCCGGCTCCACATGGCATCACCATCGGCCATTTTTCCAGCAATCAAGGTGTCGCGCGCACTTTTCTGTTGACGTAAAGCTGAAAACATCTAGAATGCGCCTCCGTGGTTACGATACTTTTACAGTATCGATGGTATGCGAAGGTGGCGGAATTGGTAGACGCGCTAGCTTCAGGTGTTAGTGTCCTTACGGATGTGGGGGTTCGAGTCCCCCCCCTCGCACCATAAATCACGTTGATATTGCTCGCACTGGGCGAAGGTGGCGGAATTGGTAGACGCGCTAGCTTCAGGTGTTAGTGTCCTTAGGATGTGGGGGTTCGAGTCCCCCCCCTCGCACCAACGAGGCGATATCAAAAATAGTAAGATGACTGTGCGAAGGTGGCGGAATTGGTAGACGCGCTAGCTTCAGGTGTTAGTGTCCTTACGGATGTGGGGGTTCGAGTCCCCCCCCTCGCACCAATTATCTTACAGCCCTTCTGAAGTTCTTCTTTTTTTCTGTTATTTCAAACTCATCAGTATCACCAGAATTCCACTAACCAGTGCAACGCACGATGGCAGTAGAACAAAGTGGCGTAACTGCTTATGCCATATCATTCCTGACGTGACTAATAATCCTGACACAATGATGGCTTTCCAGACATTGATGGAGAGATCGGCAAACATCAAACCGCCGAGAATCACTCCCGGCAGTAATACACCCCAACCACTTCCCAGCGCCCTGTTCAACATGACTCGCCCTCTCAAAGCGATAATGATAACCAGTATCATATGAAATAAATTATCATTTGTCAGCATAGCGAATCAAAAACCATCGACCTTTACCTTTCCCATAATGACAGGAATTGCCTAAGGTGATAAATTGCACACCTGTTAACTACACCTAAAGATTTTCTGATAATTATTCTTTGAGTTTTTTACTTTTTTAATTGCGACACCACACCTATTTATTTGTTTTAATTAAATTTTAATAAAAACGTACTACTATGACATCACAATCCTGGCGGTCTTTGGTTCACAGAAAATATCAATTATCGTTACGTTTATTTTTATTCCTGAACGCAACATCAGCCGTGTTCTCGGTAACAAATCCACTTAATTCTGTGCGCGTGTTCTCTTTCCCTCTGATTGCTATTTTCTCCATCAGCACTGGCCTGCTCGCCTGGCACTGGAAGAAGAGGACACGGAAGATCAATATTCCTGTTATTTCAGGGATTTTCGGTATTTTGTGGGCCTGGCAAATTGTCTCAAAATTTTCACTAATTACTCACGACCATATGACGTATTTGATAATAGCGCTATTAACGGTGCTTTTTATCGGTACGCTGGCATTTGCCAGTAATATTGTGGCATTCATACTGCACTCATTACCCACCTTTATTGTCTGCCTGTGGTTAGGTAACCACGATATATGGCTGAGAATAGCCTATTCTTTCGCACTTCCTGTGGTGGCAATTGCTATTCATAACATTTTGCAAAGACGTAACGATCGCTTTGCTCAGGAGCTGCTCTCTCGCTTACTGGAAGAACGGGAAACCCTCACCGATCTCAGCATGATGGATCCCCTTACCGGACTCTATAATCGTCGCGGCCTGCAAAGCCGTCTGGAGAACTTGCCAGCGGTTGAAAACGGCGAACACTTTGTCCTGCTGATGGATATCGACCACTTCAAGGCCTATAACGACCACTACGGCCATATGATGGGCGATCAGGCATTGAAACGCGTCTCTGCAGCAATTCGCGACGCCGTGCGTTCTCGCGATATTGTGGCGCGTTTTGGCGGGGAGGAGTTTATGGTGCTGCTGACCAATATTTCACTTGAACATGCCCGCCAGACGGCAGAGCGGATCCGTCAGAAAGTCTACGATTTGAAAATCCCGCATCTGTTCAACGAAAGCGTTGCGACAAATGTCACCATCAGCATTGGTATTGCTATTTTCGAGGATGAAGACGTGGAAGGCGCGCTGGAAAAAGCGGACAAAGCTCTCTACGAAGCCAAGCATATGGGACGCAATAATATTCTGCTTAGTGAAGGCCTTCAGTCGGCTTAAGCACGAGGTCGTTTAACCAGGACAAAAGTCTTGCCATTGGTTTGAGCAATAGTTAGGATTGGCAATCATTATCATTTAGATTTCTATCCATACTATGGCCACTCAGACCGCACACATTGCTGAACCACTCCTCTGGCGAGCCCCCCTCGCCAGCGGGAATGCTTCGCTTGCGGATGCCATACGGGATAAGATTGCGAAAACTCGTGCTCATCTGCTGGACTTTATCCGGCTTGATGAAGCGCACCCGCAGCACGCCATGACGCTTGCTGAGTGGCGGCAACCAGCCCAACTGCAATCATTGCTGGCCACCTATTCCGACCATATCTATCGTCATCAACCCACCCTTAAGCGGGAAAATAAACCCCTGCTCTCTCTCTGGGCGCAGTGGTATATCGGGCTGATGGTGCCCCCCCTCATGCTGGCGCTGTTAACGCAAAAGAGCATGCTGGGGCTCTCGCCGGATAATTTCCATGTCGAGTTTCACGAAACCGGGCGTGCAGCCTGTTTCTGGATTGATCTCCACGAAGACCAGGCCGCAGAGCCACTTTCTGCTCAGGCGCGTATGGAGCAGCTTATCACTCAGGCTCTGATTCCGGTGGTTAATGCCCTTGAAGAGACGGGTGAGATTAACGGGAAACTTATCTGGAATAATACCGGGTATTTAATCCACTGGTATTTAACGGAAATGAAGCCTCTGCTTGGTGATGAGATCGTTGATGGCCTGCGTCAGTCCTGTTTCTTTGCAAAACAACTTTCTGATGGCAGTGAAAACCCGTTATTCCGTTCCGTAGTTCTCCGTGACGGACTTCTGGTTCGTCGCACCTGCTGCCAGCGCTATCGCCTGCCGGACGTTAAGCAGTGCGGGGATTGCACGCTGAAATAGTGCACTGAATTGCCCGGTGGCGCTTCGCTTACCGGGCCTACAAAAACCTCAACCCGTAGGCCGGGTAAGGCGTAGCCGCCACCCGGCACAACGCTTTTAAGCCACCTGCTGATTTTCCTCTTCCGCGTTACGCTGCGCTTCCTCGGCTTCCTGCTCCAGCAGCTGCTTCTCGTAAACTTTGAAGAATGGGAAGTAAATTATTGCTGATACGCAGGCCAGAACAACGACCAGAATGGCTGCGCGGAAATCCCAGCCAAGGGCCCATGCGGCGCCAATCGGAGCGGGTGCCGTCCAGGGCACGACTGAAATGACACGGCCAATCAGATCAAATGACATCGCCGCCCAGGCCAGCACGGCATTCACCATGGGTGCCAACAGGAACGGAATAAAGAACACTGGGTTCATCACAATCGGCGTACCGAAAATGACAGGTTCGTTAATGTTAAAGAAGCTTGGTACCACGCTCAAACGCCCAATAGAGCGTAAATGTGCTGAACGACTGCGCAGATAGCAAATCACCAGCCCCATTGTGGCTCCTGACCCACCAATCACGATAAAGAACGTCCAGAATGCTTCCATAAAAATATGCGGCAGAGGCTGACTGGCAGCCAGCGCAGTCTGGTTAGCCCCCAGGTTAGTCAACCAGAACATCTGTAACATCCCGGAGACAATGGCGGCTCCGTGGATCCCGGCGAACCAGAGCAAATGACCAATCAACACAGCTAACAGAATCGCAGGCAGCGAGTCCGCAGCAGAAACCAAAGGCTTAAAGACTGACATAATCGCCTGCGGGATCAGCATGTCAAACTGAGACTGAATAATCAGGCTCAGCGGATAGAGCGTCAACACCACAACCAGCACCGGGATCAGCAGGTCGAAAGAGTTTTTGATCATCGGGGGAACCTGGTCTGGCAGGCGAATACCAATGTTATGCGCTTTAAGGAAACGCATCATCTCAACGCAGTAAATAGCCACCAGAATCGCGGTAAAGATGCCCGTCCCTCCCAGGCTGTCCACAGGAAGTGTGCCTTTGGTTTTAGGTGCTGCGACCAGGAGAAACGCCATCAGCGACAGCATGGCGCACATAAATGGGTCTAACTGATGCGATTTGACATAGTGTTTGCCAAGGTTATAGGCAATGGCCGCACAGATATAAATGGACATAATACCCATTGTCATATCAAACGGCGTCAGGATCTGGCCTTCAAATTGCTTCGCCATATCCAACCAGGCGCGCGCAAAACCCCAGGTGGTATCAGGCGAAAACGGTGGGTAAGCGAACACTAACAAAAATGAGCCCACAATCATAAATGGCATCGCGGAGATGAATCCATCACGGATAGCCATGACATGACGCTGGGAAGAGATGCGCCCGGCAATTGGGCTAACGTAATTTTCAACAAAACGGAATATCAGGTTAAACGCAGCATGGTTGGCAGACATGGCAGATCTCCTGTCAGACGTTTGTTACGGGCACATTCGTGCCACACGTTGTTCCATAAATCAGCTTCACAACCTTGCTGGCTTGTGTACCAGCGGTACTGCTCAGACTAAATGGTTTCATAATTTGCTCTTATTATTGGATACAGGGAACGTTACGTACTCAGTATTAATCTACGCACCACGCTCTGCAACCGGTTACTGTAACCGGTTTCTGTGATTGTGAAGATGATCCAGAAATCAGCTATATGGGGTATTTGTTACTTAAGAGATATTTACAGAGCATAAATTCTTATGACAGATTACGCAGGATATTTGTCAGGAGGAAACAATGAGTTTGCAGTCTGTACAGCAGTTTTTTGCCGACAACGCTCCGGATATAGACGTTATTGAATTGAGTCAGAGTACCGCTACCGTTGCACTCGCTGCAGCCGCCCATCGCGTTGAGCCGGGACAAATTGCTAAAACCCTGTCATTGAAGGTGAAAAACGAGGTGATTCTGGTGGTAGCGAAAGGCGATGCGCGCCTGGATAACAAAAAGCTAAAAGACACCTTTGGTGCAAAAGCACGCATGCTCAGCAGTGATGAAGTAGTGACCATAACAGGTCATCCTGTTGGTGGTGTTTGTCCGTTCGGGCTGGAAAACCCGCTTGCGGTTTACTGCGATATTTCCTTAAAGCAGTACGCTGAAGTACTCCCTGCCGCTGGCGCGATCCACAGTGCCGTACGTATTTCACCTGACAGGATGGCAGAGCTAACATCTGCAAAATGGGTTGATGTATGCATCTGATTGATGCGCCAGAGAGTATCTGGCGCACAAGGCAGGTTATAAAAATGTGGGTTTGCTGAGTGCATGATTAAGCGGTTCTCGTGCCGGGAGATGCGTAAGAATATCCGCTGCATCAAGCAGCCCTACGTCAGAACTCACTCCCAACTTCACCATCGCATTAAACTTATGTGCCCGGATAGTTTTAATATTGCGTTCAAGCTGTGCGGCGATTTCGGGAATGGAATACCCGCAAGACATATAACGCAAAATGGCCCGCTCCGTGGGGCTTAACATCCTGTTTTGACTCCGATACCAGTGGTTCAGCATATTGTCATTGATGCGCAGCGTTTCACCCAACAACACCACGAGCTCCTTCTGCAAGTGCTCAAGTGTTAAGGATTTACTGACCACTCCGTGAAGACGTGAAGGTGATAGATGGCTAATTAACCGTGCTTCCATCTCATCAGACGCCAGAATAATGCGTTGAATATGGCTATGGGTAAATGCGAGATCCCGCACGTGCGCCAGGCAATTACGACGCTCTTCTCGCGCATCGGAAAGTGAATAGATCAGCGAGAAAAAATTGGTCTGATGAAGTGCCTTCTTAAAGCCCTCAAATCCACTAAATAAGTGCAACTGATAATGGTTAAGGGTGGGCATAGCAAAAAGATGCTGTAGCCCAACAGCACTCATTGAACAATTTTCGATAATGGCGATGTGTCTTGTTGAATCGGTTTTTTCCATTCCTCGAACTCTCCATAGGCTGAGATTAAACTCAGCTCTCTCATTCCCTGTGTACTACTGATCCAGGCATACATATCGGCGTTAGACCGCAACGACAGCCGTCGCATCGCACTGTTTTTCTGCGCACTTATCGTTTTATTGCTCTTCTTGAGCAAGGTGGCAATTTGATTAATCCCCCATCCCTTACCTAACAAACGTAATACTTTGCGTTCAGAGTGCGTGAGCGCAATAACGTGTTCATCTTCAACACTCTGAGGTTCTGGTATTAATAACGTCTGGCTTATCCGTTCAGCACGCTCACTCCCGGCCCGGATGGCATTAATCACGCCGTCGATGGGTTCCATATCGGAAAGCAGCGTGCTTTCTGGTCGCATAAGCAACTCAACCGCTATCGGGTACAGCGGTCGGGAGACTAAGAAGATCCAGTGTATTTCACGGTATTGGTTCAATAAGCTGTAGTACTCTTCGAGCGAGCCCCGGGGGTTTCTGTATTCACCTGAAATATCGGCAATAATTACATCTGCACTGCGTAACTGAAGCAGCGTTAGCTCCTGCAGTGAGCGGCAAAAGGTCAATTCAAAATCGGGGAAGTGACGTGCCATAACGCCTGCAAACCCTTTTTGCATCACGGGTATCCGGCTTATGACTACGCAATGTTTACCATGTAATGACAACATAGACCCTCCGTGTCCATTTTTCATTTGATGAGTAACGTTAATACGCATCAACGTAATAAGTATTTTCGTCCCTGAGTGTAAAACAGATTAATACAAGCAGAAGATGAGATATGTTTCTGATTTAAGAAATGCCTAAAACAGAGATAATATCTCATAAAGTGCAAGAAAATTTAATTACGGACTCATTAAAATATCGACAATATAAATTTAGAATAACTAAATACAAATATTTTATGTTACCGCATTAATGATTCACCATTGTTATGAATTAAAGCGAAAACCCTTTCACAATACAGGTTGCAACTGTTTGCATAAATCTTGATCTGACCCACAGCAAGGGGTACCGCACTTTGTGTTAAAAGTAAGCATCACGGGCCAAACCGCTAACATCCATTTTCTCTTCAGGACAATACATGCAGGCAGATCGGTCAACGCAGCGTGCTATCACGCGGCTATGTATTCAGTGCGGTCTTTTTCTGCTCCAGCACGGTGCGGAAAGCGCGCTGGTTGAGGAACTCTCAACACGGCTGGGGCTGGCGTTAGGTATGGATAGCGTTGAAAGCGCGATCTCTTCAAACGCCATTGTGCTGACTACGATCAAAGATGGTCAATGCCTGACCTCCACCCGCAAAAACCACGACCGTGGTATTAACATGCACGTCGTCACCGAAGTGCAACATATCGTCATTCTTGCTGAGCATAAGCTGCTCGACCACAATGAGATTGAAAAAAAATTCAACCAAATAAAGCCATTGCGTTACCCACGCTGGCTCGTTGTGCTCATGGTTGGGCTGTCGTGTGCCTGTTTTTGTAAGCTCAATAAAGGCGGCTGGGACGGCGCAATCATTACATTTTTCGCCAGCAGCATCGCGATGTATGTCCGCCAGTTACTGACACACCGGCAAATGCACCCACAAATCAATTTCTGTATTACCGCTTTTGTCGCCACCACGGTGTCTGGTTTACTGCTGCGCCTGCCGCAGTTTGTTAACACCCCCACTGTTGCCATGGCCGCCAGTGTGCTTCTGCTGGTCCCGGGGTTCCCGTTGATTAACGCTGTCGCCGATATGTTTAAAGGGCACATCAATACCGGTCTGGCACGTTGGGCTATCGCCAGCCTGCTGACGCTGGCGACCTGTATTGGCGTCGTCATGGCCATGACTCTCTGGGGGTTACGCGGATGGGCGTGATAGATTTTCTGCTGGCACTGGCACAGGACATGCTTCTGTCCGCCATTCCTGCCGTTGGCTTTGCGATGGTCTTTAATGTTCCGCAACGTGCTCTCCCGTGGTGTGCCCTGCTGGGTGCGATTGGTCATGGGTCACGGATGGTCATGATGACGGCAGGTTTTAACATCGAATGGTCGACATTTATGGCGTCTATGCTGGTCGGTAGCATAGGCATTCAGTGGTCGCGCTGGTATCTGGCGCATCCCAAAGTGTTCACCGTTGCCGCCGTTATCCCGATGTTCCCGGGCATATCTGCCTACACGGCGATGATTTCCGCAGTAAAAATCAGCCATTTTGGCTACACCGAGCCACAGATGATCCTCCTTCTGAGCAACTTCCTTAAGGCCTCTTCCATTGTCGGAGCACTCTCTATCGGGCTGTCGATCCCGGGACTGTGGCTGTACCGCAAACGCCCACGCGTTTGATATTTGTGTTATTTCGCTGCCATGGGGATAATCGTCCAGGTCCGTTTGGTGAAAATAAGGAAAGATTGTGGCTAACCCAGGCAGCGAACACCCCGCACACAATGAAGAATCCAGCCTGAAAGAGAAAATTTTTCAGAGCGCGATCGCGCTTTTCGCCGAATATGGTTTGAACGGTGCCCGCATGGAGCAAATTGCGGAGAAAGCAGGCACGACCAAGCGCATGGTGGTTTACCATTTCAAGAACAAAGAAAATCTCTACCTTCTCGTCCTGGAGCATGTTTACACCCAAATCCGCGCCAGTGAGAAAGCGCTGAGCCTGGCGGGAATGCCACCGGTAGAAGCGCTGGTCAACCTGGTTGAAGCTACCTTTGACTATCATGCCGATCACCCGGATTACATCCGCATTATCTGCATGGAAAACATGCAGCGTGGTCGCTTTATGCAGCAGTCGAGCTATCTGCGCCAGGTCAACCGTAGCGCGCTCGATCTGCTGGAAGCGATCCTGGACCGGGGTAAAGAAAAGCAGCTATTCAACCAGACAGTTGACGCCCGCGATCTCCACCGTCTGATAAGCAGTTTCAGCTTTCACTACGTCGCCAACAGCTACACCTTCACATTGCTGTTTGAAGATGGGGCGGATGAACAGGCTCAGCGCCAGCACTACCGCAAAATGGCCGTTCAGGTGGCACTCCGCTATACCTGCCCATAAAATTGCTTGCAATTAAATCGCACACTATCTATATTCATTCCATGAACACGAAAACGAACGACACCACCGCTGCGCTCCTGCTGGATAACCAGCTCTGCTTTGCTCTCTACTCGGCAAATCTGGCGCTTAACAAGCTGTACCGGCAACTGCTGGCGCCGCTGAACCTGACTTACCCGCAATACCTGGTGATGCTGGTGCTCTGGGAGCAGGACGACATGACGGTGTCGGACATTGGTGAGCGGCTGTTCCTTGACTCTGCCACCCTGACACCGCTGTTAAAACGTCTGGAAAGCGCCGGGCTGATAAAACGCCAGCGCTCGCGTAAAGACGAACGTCAGGTGGCCGTCACGCTGAGCGACGAGGGACGTGAACTGCAACAGCAGGCATTAGGGATCCCCCATGCGGTGGGTTGCGCAGCGCAGTGTGATACTGACACGATGCTGGCGCTTAAGCAGCAGCTTGAACTTTTGCGACACCAGTTACACCACGCGTAAGGCTATACTTTACGCGTATTTATTTACCCATATATATCGCACGCTATTTAATAGCACACATAAATGTAAGATGAGGAACCTGCAATGTCTTTAGAAAAAGTCGTTTATACCGCCAAAGCAAAAGCAACCGGAGGCCGTGACGGCCGTGCCACCTCTTCCGATGGTGTCCTGGACGTCAAACTGGGCGTGCCAAAAGAGATGGGTGGCATGGGGGGAGAAGTGACGAACCCTGAGCAGCTGTTTGCTGCCGGCTACTCTGCCTGCTTCCTGGGCGCGATGAAGTTTGTCGCCGCACGCGACAAATTTACCCTGCCAAAAGAGGCCTTTATTGAAGGCGAAGTGGGTATTGGCCCGCTACCAACCGGTTTTGGTATCGAAGCAAAACTGAACATCCATGTTGAAGGCATGGATCCTGCGGAAGCCAAAAAGCTGGTCGATGCGGCGCACATCGTTTGCCCGTACTCTAACGCGACCCGCGGCAACATTGACGTGACCCTGAATATCATCGCGTGATAAATACCTGATGGCGCTGCGCTTATCAGGTCTACTGCTGTAGCCCTATAAGCGCATCGCCACCGGGGAAATCCCCTCCATCCCCTCATCCTCTCTGTGCTACCATAAGCTCATATCACGCCCGTAGTCATCAGTAGAGTAAGCGTTATGTCCTCCAGAATTCTGACCACCAGCATTGCTGGCATTGATGCCTTTATGCGCGACCCACGCGGTGTGTTGACCCACGCCGAAGGCGGCATGGTTGCGGTTTTTGCCGACAATGCACCGGCATTTTACGCCATCACACCGGAACGTCTGGCACAGCTCCTGGAGATCGAAGCGCAATTATCACGCCCGGCGAGCGATATCATGCTGGATAACCAGTTCTTTGATGAGCCGGTTAACGCCCCGATGAGCGTTCCGATGGGAAAATTTGCTCTCTATGCGGGCTGGCAACCTGATGCCGATTTTCAGCGGCAGGCCGCGCTGTGGGGTATTGCGTTAACACAACCCGCCACCGCTGAAGAACTGGCCGCGTTTACGGCCTGGTGGCAGGCAGAAGGTAAAGTCTTCACCCATATTCAGTGGCAGCAAAAGCTCGCGCGCCATCTTCAAATCACCCGCGCCAGCAATAATGGCCAGCCAAAACGCGATATCAACGCGTTTTCAGAACCGGATAAACAGATCCCTAACGGATTCCGAGGTGCGAAATGAAGAACGTCGGCGACCTGATGAAACGTCTGCAAAAAATGATGCCTGCCAACGTGAAGCCCGCTTTCACCACGGGTGAAGAACTGCTGGCGTGGCAAAAAGAGCAAGGAGAGATCCGCGCCGCCGCGCTCGCCCGTGAAAATCGGGCGATGAAAATGCAGCGCACCTTTAACCGTTCAGGTATTCGTCCCCTGCATCAGAACTGCTCATTTGATAATTATAAAGTTGAGACCAACGGGCAGATGAACGCGCTTGCCGCCGCCCGTCAGTATGTGGATGAATTCGATGGTAATATTGCCAGCTTCATCTTTAGCGGCAAACCTGGCACCGGAAAAAATCACCTCGCCGCCGCTATCTGCAACGAACTGCTCCTGCGCGGAAAATCGGTGCTCATCATCACCGTGGCCGATATCATGTCCGCGATGAAAGACACCTTCAGCAACCGCGAAACCAGCGAAGAACAACTCCTGAACGACCTGAGTAACGTCGATTTACTGGTCATCGACGAGATTGGCGTGCAGACGGAATCCCGTTATGAAAAGGTGATCATTAACCAGATTGTCGACCGCCGTTCCTCGTCCAAACGACCTACCGGTATGCTGACAAACCACAATATCGACGAGATGACCCGCTTACTGGGTGAGCGCGTTATGGATCGCATGAAGCTGGGTAACAGCCTGTATGTCATCTTCGACTGGGAAAGTTACCGTAGCCGCGTCACCGGAAAAGAGTATTAAGATAGTTCCAGGAATCTATGGTGAGAAGGCGGTATATACTGGAATCACTTCCGGCCCAAAACGGACCTTTTTGAGAAATTTACGATGAAAAAACAGATTATTATCAGCACGCTGTTAGGCACCCTGTTGGTTACCGGCGCAGTGCAAGCGGCGTCCTGGCAGGATTCTCTGTCAAGCGCAGCAAACGAACTGACCAAAGAGAGCAGCAGCACTCAGGGCGGGCTGTCCGCATCTTCTCTCACCAGCCTGCTGGGTAACAGCTCCCAGAGCCTGAATGCGGGTACAATGAACAACGCGGCGGGCATTCTGGAATATTGCGCGAAGCAAAAGCTGGCCTCCGTGACCGACGCGCAAAATGTCAAAAACCAGGTGCTGGGCAAGCTGGGTCTGGATACCCAGGAGCAGAAAGCGGATACCAACTACATGGACGGTATTCAGGGTCTGCTTAACGCGAAAAACGGCCAGCAGCTTAACCTGAGCACCATCGGCAACTCTTCTCTGGCCAAACAGGTGAAAACCAAAGCCTGCGATCTGGTGCTGAAACAAGGCGTTAATTTCATCTCCTGATCCATCCCATTTTCTGCCACAACACGCCGCGTTTAATGCGATAGTCTTGCAACGCGGCGCTAAATGAGCGTTTTCCCTGCCTGCCACCGTCTCAGCGTCCGTTTGTCAGGATGCGAGCACCTTCAAAAAAACGGTTTTCTAAACCAAATCCTAATAACAGCACACTTTCATGACACTAGAATTGCAGCTAAACGACATCGCAATTACATTGTAGTACCTAAAAATAAACAGTTAGCCAGCGAAGCATCTGGCGTCATGAGGATATGCTGTTGTCTGAATTCATGTCTCTTATCCTTTTTCTGGCTTCTGTCGGCGTTTACGCCTGGAAAGCTGGCCGTCACACCTGGTGGTTTATCGCCACGCTGGTGGTGCTCGGCATTTTTATTATTTTAAACATTACCTTATACGCCAGCGATTACTTTACCGGTGACGGGATTAACGATGCGGTGCTCTACACCCTGACGAACAGCCTGACGGGCGCGGGCGTAGGTAAATATATTCTTCCTGGGCTGGGCCTGGTTGTGGCGCTGGTGGTCGTTTTTGGCGCACTGGCCTGGGTACTGCGGCGACGTCGCCATCATCCGCACCATCATGGTTACAGCCTGCTGGCGCTTTTCCTGGCACTGGCCTCAGTCGACGCCAGTCCCGCATTCCATCAGATCGCCGAGCTGGTAAAGTCCCAGTCGCGCGACGGCGATCCGGATTTCGTGGCCTACTACAAAGAGCCGTCGAAAAAGATCGCCAGCCCGAAACTCAATCTGGTCTATGTCTACGGCGAAAGTCTGGAGCGCACGTACTTTGATAACGACGCGTTCCCGAACCTGACACCAGAGCTGGGCGCGTTGAAAAACGAAGGTCTTGATTTCAGCCACACCATGCAGCTGCCCGGCACGGATTACACTATCGCCGGAATGGTTGCCTCCCAGTGTGGTATCCCGCTGTTTGCACCTTTTGAAGGGAACGCCTCAGCCTCGATGTCGACATTCTTCCCGCAGAATGTTTGCCTGGGCGATATTCTGAAAAACTCCGGCTATGAAAACTATTTTGTCCAGGGGGCGAACCTGCGCTTTGCCGGAAAAGATGTGTTCCTGAAGTCCCACGGTTTTGACCACCTGTATGGCTCAGAGGAGTTAAAAACGACAGTTGCCGATCCAAACTACCGTAACGACTGGGGCTTCTACGACGATACGGTGCTGGACGAAACCTGGAAGAAATTCGAAGAACTTTCCCGCTCGGGTAAGCGCTTCTCCCTCTTTGCTCTGACCGTGGATACGCACCACCCGGACGGGTTCGTCTCACGTACCTGTAAACGCAGAAGCTATGATGTCGGCGGCAAAAACAACAAATCTTTCAGCGCCGTCACCTGTAGCCAGGAGCATATCGCCGCACTGGTCGAGAAAATCAAAGCTTCACCGTATTTTAAAAATACCGTCATCGTCGTTTCGTCTGACCATCTGGCGATGAAAAACAGCGCATGGGATCAACTCAACAAGCAGGATCGCAGCAATCTGTTCTTCGTGCTTCGCGGCGACCAGCCGCAACAGGAAGTGATTGCCACCAAACGTAACTCAATGGATAACGGCGCGACCGTGCTAGACATTCTGGGCGGAGACAACTTTATTGGTCTGGGCCGCAGCACGTTGTCGGGGCAATCTCTCTCTGAAGTCTTCCTCAACATGAAGGAAAAAATCCTCGCGTGGAAGCCAGACATCATCCGCCTGTGGAACTTCCCGAAAGAGATGAAAGATTTCACCATCGATCAAAATAAAAACACGATTGCCTTCTCGGGCAGCAGCTTCCGCCTGCCGCTGCTGGTGCGCGTGTCGGACAATCGCGTCGAACCGCTGCCGGAAAGTGAGTATTCCGCCCCACTGCGTTTCCAGCTGGCTGACTTTGCCCCTCGCGATAACTTCGTCTGGGTCGACAAATGTTACAAAATGGGCCAACTCTGGTCACAGCCGTTGGCGCTTTCTACCGACTGGTGTGTTTCTCAGGGCCAGCTTGGCGGAGAGCAATCCGTGCAGCATGTGGATAAAGCCCAATGGAAAGGCAAAACCGCGTTTAAAGACACGGTGATTGATACCGCACGCTATAAGCACAACGTCGACATGCTGAAAATCGTCGATAACGATATTCGCTACAAGGCGGACAGCTTTATCTTTAACGTGGCCGGCGCGCCGGAAGAGGTGAAACAGTTTAGCGGCATCTCACGTCCGGAGTCCTGGGGACGCTGGTCAAATGCGCAGTTGGGCAACGAGGTGAAAATTGAGTACACCCATCCCCTGCCAGAACAATTTGACCTGGTGATCACGGCCAGGGCGTATGGCTCCAATGCAAATAAGCCCGTGCCCGTGCGCGTGGGCGATCAAGAGCAGATGCTAACGCTTGGAAACGAAGTGACCACTCACACGCTTCATTTTGAGAATCCATCCCGCAGCAATACCCTGGTGATTGTGCCGCCAGACCCGCAGTCCACGAATGACGGGAATATCCTCGGCCATTCACCGCGTCAGCTGGGGGTAGGTATGGTCGAAATTAAAATTGTGAGTAATGCAGGCTAATGACCGTCCCCCTTAACATAACCGTTCGGCCAACTCGCTGTGACGACGTTTACGCCCTGCCCGCCATTGAACGCGCGGCGGGGGAACGTTTTCGACGCTATCCGGAGCTCGCCTGGCTTGCCGAGGGTGAGGTCATTTCCGCTGAGCAGCATCTTGAGTATGCCGAACGCGGGCAAAGCTGGCTGGCGCTGGCGAATGACCGCCCCGTGGGGTTTATCCTCACCGAAGCACACTCTTCATCGCTGTTTATCGTGGAGCTTTCGGTTGATCTGGACTGGCAGGGAAAAGGGATTGGCCGGCAGCTCATCGCCTGTGTGGCTGACCATGCTCGTCAGCTAGGGCTGACGTCGCTGACGTTAACGACGTTCCGGGACGTCCCGTGGAATGCGCCGTTCTATGCGCGGTTGGGATTTGAACAAATTGCTGAGCTAACGCCAGAACTGCGTCAGAAAAGAGATGATGAAGCGGCGCATGGCTTAGCGTATGAATCCCGCTGTGCCATGCGCCTGTCACTTAATTAGAACGTTTCCCAGTTATCGCCTGAATCGGCAGTCGCGGTTTTACGCGCCATCACCGGCGTGGAAACCGCTTTAGCCGCAGCGAACTCGCGCGCTTTCATCTGCTCCTGCTGAATGCGGAACACCGCCACAGCCTGAGTCAGACGGCTCGCCTGCTCTTCCAGCGCGGCCGCGGCCGCAGCAGACTCTTCCACCAGCGAGGCGTTCTGCTGGGTCACACGATCCATCTCTGCGACTGCCAGACCCACCTGGTCAATACCGCGGCTCTGCTCGTCTGACGCAGAGGCGATTTCACCCATAATGTCGGTAACGCGAGTGACTGCATTAACGATCTCGCCCATGGTTTCACCGGCGCTTTCTACCAGGGTAGAGCCCACTTCCACACGGCCAACAGAGTCTTCAATCAGGCTCTTAATTTCACGTGCCGCCTGGGCGCTGCGCTGCGCCAGGTTACGAACTTCACCTGCCACCACCGCAAAGCCACGGCCCTGCTCGCCCGCACGCGCCGCTTCTACCGCCGCGTTCAGTGCCAGAATGTTGGTCTGGAAAGCAATGCCGTCAATTACGCTGATAATGTCGGCAATTTTCTGCGAACTTCCGGCGATGTCACGCATGGTTTGCACCACGTTATCCACCACTTTACCGCCTTTCTGCGCCGTTTCAGACGCACTTAGCGCCAGATGGCTTGCCTGACGGGCGTTTTCGGCGTTCTGCTTAACGGTTGCCGTCAGCTGTTCCATACTGGCAGCGGTCTCTTCCAGAGAAGCCGCCTGCTGCTCGGTACGGGAGGAGAGATCGTTGTTGCCCATCGCGATTTCGCTCGCACCGCTGTAAATGGCGTTCGCGCCATTACGCACGTCGCCAACGGTACGCACCAGCTCACCCTGCATATGACGCAGTGAATCGGCCAGTTCGCCCATCTCGTTGGAGCCTTCCACATCAATGCGCTTCACCAGGTCGCCGCTGGCGATATGGCGAATGCTGTCGATGAGACGGTTCAACGGAGAGATCAGCGCCTGTTTGATACCCAGCCAGACGGCGACAATCACCACCAGAACGGCAACCAATACGCTAATCAGCACCCAGATGGCCTGAGAGTAAGAGCTGTTGCTGTCCTCAACGGCGGTCTTGTACAGCTTGTCGTTCTGCTGCAGGTAGTTTACGTACTGCTTCTCAAAACCGTCCTGATAGCTCTGAGTCGGCTGGTCGAAGAAGGCGTTGATTTTACCTGCGCCCAGCAGCTGAATCAGCTCCGCCAGCGCACCGTGATAGATATCGTAGTTACGTTTGATTTCCATCGCGTCTGCATCACTTTGACGCGAGTCGCGCGGCAGGGCTTCATAGTCAGCCCAGTTTTTTTCCGCCTGTTTCAGAGACGCAGACGCGATTTGCATCAAATCGTTAACGGTCGCGCCGCTGCCGATATTGCTCTGATCCATCATATAGCGGATGCCCGCACGGTTCAGGGTATTACGGGTTTGCAGCAACGCCACCCAGCTGCCGTTCAGCGTGGATTGTTGCTGGCGAATGGTTTGCAGGACGGTGAAGTTCTCTTTGTCATTCTTCAGAGCGTTAAAGAAAAGACCACCGGATGTGAGTTGTAAAAGGCCAAATATCGCTAAAACCAGCATTAGGCTGGTGACAATCTTGATACGGTTTAACATGTTTTCTCTTTCCTTCAGACAGATAACAGAATTTTCGGCCTGGAAAGGGAAAACTTTACGAAAAACGTACTGAGAAGAGGGACTATTTCCCTCCTCTTGTGTTGACGATCACGATGATGATTTCAGCAGCTCAGATATGTCATTGAAAAGTGTGAGGGTTATCTCCAGACCATTGCGGTTCGCACGCTCACGAGAATGATAACGGCGCTCTCCCGGCAATCGGGCCCCCTGCTGCGTCATCCCGCTGAAGAGTGTCTCGGCGCGGGCCAGATGGGCCGCGGCGTCATTCCCCAAAAAACGCGTCGGGTCGAGCGCCAGAATCAGTTCACCGCCGTAAGGCAGGCCGCCTGCGCCCTCATCCCACGCCAGCGATTCCGCACTGGTCATATCACCGATCAGCGGCCCGGCAAGCAGCTCCACCATCGCCGCCAGCACCGATCCTTTATGTCCACCGAAGGTCAACATCGCGCCGTCGAGAATAGCCTGTGCATCGGTCGTCGGTTTGCCCTGAGCATCGATCCCCCATCCTTCCGGCACGGGTTTACCCGCGCGCTGATGCAGCTGGATTTCACCCCGCGCCGCCGCACTGGTGGCCATATCAAAAATAAACGGCGGCTTATCGCCGCGTGGCCAGCCAAAAGCAATCGGGTTCGTGCCAAACAGCGGTTGCGTGCCGCCCGCAGGGGCGACCCACGCATGGCTCGGCGTGGTCGCCAGCGCCACCAGGCCGGCCTCCGTCAGCGGTTCAACGTCCGCAAACAGGGCAGAAAAGTGCACGCAGCGGTTAATCGCCAGCGCGGCGATACCACCGTGTCGCGCCTTTTCTATCAGCAGCGGCAGCGCACGTTCGAACGCCAGCAGGGAAAATGCCCCACCAGCGTCCGCTTTCACGATGGCGGGTGCGGTATCGGCGATCGCCGGTTCTGCGTCTGGTGACACCTTCCCTTTACGCAGCGTTTCGACAATACCCAGCAACCGCCACAAACCGTGCGAGGCGCAGCCGTCGCGCTCGCCGTGGGTGACGTTTTTCGCCACCGCGGCGGCGTGCGCCTCGCTGAATCCGTTCCCGCGCAGCACGTTAAATGCCAGCGCATAAGCCTCTGTTAACGAGAGGTTTACCATCTCCATGACCCACTCCTCTACTCTTCTTCGTCTCCGGTAAAGTTAGCCTGTGGCAGACAGGTTCGCTCGCCCCAGTAGTAAATGCCCAGCGACATCAGCGCCACCACCACCGTATCCCACGGATGACCAATCACCCCTGTGCCGCCAAAACTGCCCAGCCACGAGAACAGCATAATCAGCGCGTAGAAAGCGATGAGCCACAGGGACGATTTCACCTGCTGTGCCAGACTCACGGTGTGGACAGGCACTTTTGATTTGCACAGCACGTAGACCACGAACATCACAATCTGCAACCCCAGCAGCCATGACAGCGTCCCCCAGCCAGACCAGAAGACAATCAGGGCTGAAATCACAAACGACACCGGGCCGATAATCCCGAAGGCACGCACTCGGAACGGGCGCGGCAGATCGGGCGCATTACGGCGCAGCCCCGCCGCCGTGACAGGGGCAATGGCATAGCTCAACACCAGCGCCGCCGACACCACGCTAATCAACTGCTCCCAGGACGGGAACGGTAGCGTCCAGAAGATAGACATGGCGAAGGTCAGCCACAGCGCCGGGCGCGGAATGCCGGACTCTTTATCAATGTGGGTAAACGCCTTAAAGAACGTCCCCGCTTTCGCCCAGCCGTAAATCACGCGCGGCGTCGCGTTCATATAGATATTGCCGGTGCCGCTTGGGGAGACAATCGCATCGCACACCACCATAAATGCCAGCCAGCCCATACCGAGCGTAATGGCGATATCGCGATAAGGCAGCGAGAACTGTTTGCTGATCTCCGCCCAGCCGCTGCCGAGCATTTCGGTTGGAATACTGCCAAGAAATGCCAGTTGCAACAGCACGTAGATAATGGTCGACAGCACCACAGATAAAATCAGCGCAACCGGGATGGTCCGCTGCGGATTTTGTACTTCGCTCGCCACAGAGATAATCGGTGTCAGCCCCAGGTAGGCAAAAATAATCCCCCCGGCGCTGATCGCTGCCTCAACGCCTGTCATGCCAAACGGCGCAATCCCCTGAACGTGCAGGTTTTCAGGTTTGAAAAAGGTAAACAGGGTGACGACAACCGCCAGCGGCACCAGAAACTTCAGAATACTGATGATGTTGTTGGAGCGGGCGAACGTTTTTACGCTGTAGTAGTTCAGGCCAAAGAAGAAACAGAGCAGTAAAAACTGCACCACCCAGCCCAGCAGCGTCGGATCGCTTGAGCCTGGTTGCGTTAGCATCGGGAACCAGGCGGCCGCGTACTGGCGCGCGGCAACAATCTCAATGGAGATCAGGCTTGAGAACGCAATCAGCGTAATAAAGCCCAGCAGATACCCCATCAGCTCGCCGTGGGAAAACACCGGATAGCGGATGATCCCCCCGGCGCGCGGCAGCGCCGCCCCCAGTTCACAATAGACAATCCCCAGCAGCAGCACGGCAATCCCGCCGATAACCCACGAGGCAATGCCCGCAGGCCCGGCAATCGAGGCCACATGGCTTGCGGCAAACAGCCAGCCGGAACCGAAGATAGCCCCAAGACCAATAAACGTCAGGTCGGTTAACGTGAGCTGCTTTTTAAATTTCCCTGACTCAACAACGCGGGACGATGTTTGATGCGTAGAGTGAATCGTCATGGTCATGCCCTTCAGTCAACAGAGGGGGAAATGGCTTCCCGGGTCCACTGCCCGTTAATCAGGCGCAGCAGGTTCAGAGGGTTAGCATCCTGGACAGCAGGCGGCAGCAGTGCGGCGGGCACATTCTGCAGGCACACCGGACGCATAAAACGTTCGATGGAGCGGGTTCCGACGGAGGTCCCGCGTGAATCGGTGGTGGCAGGCCACGGGCCGCCGTGCACCATCGCATCGCACACTTCCACGCCGGTCGGATATCCGTTAAACAGCACGCGCCCGGCCTTTTCGCTCAGGGCTGGCAGCAGGCGTTGTGCCAGCGGGCCGTCATCGGATTCGGCGTGCACCGTTGCCGTCAACTGCCCCTGGATGGCACGCAGAACAGCCTGCATTTCAGCCTCGTCAGCCACCTCAACCAGCACCGCCAGCGGGCCAAACACCTCATGCTGCAACAGAGGCTCCTGCGCCAGCAGCAGCGAAACCGGGGCCTGATACAGGCGAGCCTGCGCGCGTCCGCTAACAGAATCATCAGAGCCTGCCAGCCGCTGAATCGCGGGATGCGCCTCAAACGCACTGACGCCTTCTTCGTAGTGGGCAAGGGTCGGGGCATTGAGCATGGTCTGTGCCGGAGCCTGATCCACCGCCTCCTTCAGCGCCTGCGTGAAGCGGGTCATGCCTTCGCCACGCAAGGCCAGGATCAGCCCGGGCTTGGTACAAAACTGCCCGCTGCCGAGGGTAAAAGAGGCCACCAGTTCCTTCGCCAGCCCCTCTGCCCGGGTGGCTAACGCCTGTGGCAGGATAATCAGCGGGTTAATGGCTGACATCTCCGCAAAGACCGGGATCGGCTGCGGACGCTGCTGCGCAAGCTGCCAGAGCGCCTTACCGCCGCGTAAAGAACCGGTAAACCCGACCGCCTGGATCGCCGGGTGACGCACCAGCTCTGCGCCAATGTCGGTGCCGAAAATCATGTTAAAAACGCCCGCAGGAAGGGCGACTTTCTCCACCGCACGCACAATAGCCTGAGCGGTGAGTTCTGCCGTTGCCATATGCCCCGGATGAGCCTTCACCACCACCGGGCAGCCCGCCGCCAGCGCAGAGGCGGTATCGCCCCCTGCGGTGGAGAAAGCCAGCGGAAAATTGCTGGCACCGAATACTGCCACCGGGCCCAGCGCCATCAGATACTGGCGCAGATCCGGGCGCGGCAACGGCTGGCGCGCAGGGAGTGCGGTATCAATGCGCACGCCGAAAGCATCACCCCGACGCAGCACGCCAGCGAACATACGCAGCTGATTGCTGGTCCGGGCACGCTCTCCCTGCAAGCGCGGCAGCGGCAGCGCCGTCTCCTGATGGGCTATCGCGAAAAATTCCTCGCCGAGTAAATCCAGCTCGTCGGCGAGAGTTTCGAGAAAGCGGGCGCGTACCTCGGGTGACGTCTGTGAGTAGATCGGGAATGCCTGTTCAGCCGCCAGCGCCGCGGCGGCGGCCTCCTCGCGGGAGGCCGGGTAAAAGCGGTATCCGGTGGGTTCACCGTCAGCGGCACGCAGGCCCGGCAGCGTCGCCTCACCGCTTGCCACGCGGCGTCCGGCGATAAACTGCTGGCCTTTTACAGAGAGAGATAAAGTCATCGTCACTCCTGTGCTTAAAGGCCGACGTCAGGCAGCTGTGGGCGAGTCGCCAGCGCCTTCTCGACAATCGCTACCACCTTCGCACGGGTTTCCCCTTCCAGCGCCAGGCGCGGCGGACGGGTAATCGCGCTGCCGCGGCCCAACAGCTCTTCGCAAAGCTTGATGCACTGCACCAGATCCGGACGCGCATCCAGATGCAGCAGCGGCATAAACCAACGGTAAAGCGCCATCGCTTCTTCATAGCGCTGCTGTTTTGCCAGGCGGAACAGCGTCTCCCCTTCACGTGGGAACGCGTTCGACATCCCCGAGATCCAGCCTTCCGCCCCCACGGCGATGCTCTCGACCACCACGTCATCCAGCCCGGCAAACAGCACAAAGCGGTCGCCAACGGAATTACGCAGGTCGATAAAGCGGCGGGTATCGCCGGAAGAGTCTTTAAAGCAGACGATGTTGTCGCAGTCAGCGAGCGTCGCCAGGATATCCGGCGTCACGTCGTTTTTGTAGATTGGCGGGTTGTTATACACCATGATTGGCAGGTCAGTGGCGGTTGCCACGCTGCGGAAGTGGGCCGCTGTTTCATGCGGTTTTGAAGAGTACACCAGCGCAGGCATCACCATAATACCGTCAACGCCCACACGCTCGGCCTCTTTCGCCATCTTCTGCGCAAAGGCGGTGGTAAATTCTGCGACACCGGCGATAACCGGGATCTGGCCACCCGCCGCGTCTTTCGCCACTTCGATAATTTGCAGCTTTTCCTGCGTGGTCAGAGAGGTGTTCTCGCCCACGCTGCCGCACACCACCAGGCCGGAAACACCATCCTTGACCAGGTTTTTCATCACCGTATGGGTGGCATCCAGGTCGAGAGAGTAATCGCTGCGAAACTGGGTGCTGACTGCCGGGAATACACCGCTCCAGTGAATGGCTTTCTTGCTCATGTTCGGTTCCTTGTCGTCAATTTGTTAAATCAAAGTGAATGAATGGTGAATATTCACTGACAGATTGACGTTTCAGGCGGCCGACGGCTTGGTGGTTTTCCTCCCCTTTGATGACGAAATTGGCACAGTGCGTTTGTCTTACCCGGCCAGCGTGACGCGAAAATCACGCGGCGTAGAGCCGGTCATGGCCTTGAACTGGCGGCTAAAGGCGCTGTGATCGGTATAGCCACATTGCAGGGCAATATCGGTAATCGGCGTATCGCCCGCCAGCAATTCGGTCGCTTTTTCCAGCCGGACTTTATGGATCATCTGACGCGGGGTGAGATGGAAAATGCGCTTACAGTAGCGTTCGATTTGCGCCACCGACATGCCGCTCAGCGCGGTCAGTTCCTCCATGGCGATCGGCCGGTGATAATGCTTGCGGATATGATCGTCGACGATCGCCAGCCGCTGCCACGCCGGATGACGCGCCTGCGCTTCCTGTAGGTCATGTGAAATGCCCGCCATGCCGATCACCTGGCCCTGCGCATCCCGCAGCGCCAGTTTCTGGGTCAGACACCAGCCGCGCTCGCGGCCGTTGTAGAGATGCATCTCCAGCTGGTCGCGCAACGTCACCCCTTCGCGCAACACCCGCATATCCTGCTCGGTATAGCCCTGCCCCAGCGCGGAAGGGAAAACATCGGCAGACGTTTTCCCCAGCAGAGAAACCACCGTCTTAAACCCACAGCGACGTGCCAGGGTCATATTGACCATCAGATAGCGCGCCTGCACGTCTTTGACAAAAAACACCACATTTGGAATGGCATTCAGCAGCGGCGCAATCAACGCCATTGCATGAAGCAACGTCTGAATATTATCCGGACGCTGGCGCGCCAGCCCTTCACAAATCTGGCTCAGTTCAGTCACTTCCAGTGCTGGCGAGGGCGCCAGCGCATTATCAATCACACAGGACATAACGCTTCCTCCCGATCGGTGAGCTGGATCTTTATTAACTTTTCGTTAACTCATCAAGCGCCCTTACCGCGTTTTGCGATCCTGCCACAGGTTTATGATTTACCCTTTTCATCCACTGGCGCAGTCACCTTTTTTGGTTTACCACACCAACAACAGAATGATTAATAATAAATAAATATGAATTTAACTTAAGAATAAAACCGGTCACTGTGCTGATTTCGTCATTTCTGGTGACGAAAGCGATCAAGCAGGAATCCCGGCCTTACGCCAGCATTTAGCAACAAGGTATTAACTTTCCGGAGATCCCATGACAGCGCAGCACAGCGAACTGAGAGTAATTGACTCCCACACCGGCGGCGAACCGACCCGCCTGGTCATCGACGGTTTTCCGGATCTGGGCGCTGGAAACATGGCCGAGCGCCGGGACCGCTTTGCCCGCGACTACGACGACTGGCGCAAAGCCATCATTCTTGAGCCGCGCGGTAACGATGTCCTGGTCGGGGCTCTGCTCTGTGAACCGGTGTCGCCGAAGGCCACGGCGGGGGTCATCTTCTTCAACAACAGCGGTTTTCTGAACATGTGCGGTCACGGGACGATCGGGCTTGTCGCCTCGCTGGCCTGGCTTGGCCGCATTCAGCCTGGCAAACATCTGATTGAAACCCCGGTGGGTGATGTGACCGCCACGCTGCACGACGATGGCAGCGTTTCGGTAGAAAACGTCCCGGCGTATCGCTGGCGCAAACAGGTGCAGGTTGAAACCGCTCACGGTACGGTCACGGGCGATATCGCCTGGGGCGGAAACTGGTTCTTCCTCGTCAACGATCATCCTTTTGCAGTGACGCCGGACAAGATCCCCCAGTTAACGGAGTATGCCTGGGCGATCCGGGAAGGGTTAGAACGTGCCGGTATTCGCGGTGAACATGACGGTATCATCGACCATATTGAACTCTTCGCGGAGGATGACCGCGCGGACAGCCGCAGCTTTGTGCTCTGTCCGGGAAAAGCCTGGGATCGCTCACCCTGCGGCACCGGCACCAGCGCCAAGCTGGCCTGTCTGGCAGAAGACGGCAAACTCAGGCCGGGAGAAACCTGGCGGCAGGCGAGCATTATCGGCAGCGAATTTACCGCCCATTTCGTGCCGCATGGCAACAAGATCATCCCGACGATCCGTGGTGAGGCATGGGTCTGCGGCGATAACCGGTTGATCCTCAATCCTGGCGATCCGTTCCGCTGGGGGATTACGTTGTGACCGACACCGACGTCATTGTCATTGGTGCCGGGATCGTCGGTGCCGCCTGTGCCTGGCAACTGGCAAAGCGCGGGCAGCGGGTCACGCTGATCGACGACGGTAACGCGGGCGCAACGGCGGCAGGGATGGGACATCTGGTGTGCATGGATGACGACCCAGCCGAGCTTACCCTTTCAGCCTGGTCTCTGGCACGCTGGCGGGAACTGACGCCCCGGATGCCGGAAAGCTGCGCCTGGCGCGGATGCGGCACGCTGTGGCTGGCGGAAACGCCGCAGGAGCTTGAACTGGCAGAAGAAAAACAACGGCGGATGGCGCAACACCAGGTCGCCAGCGACATGCAGACCCGCGACCAGCTTGCCGCACGTGAACCCCTGCTCACCTCCCGGCTCAGCGGGGGGCTGTGGGTGCCCGGAGACGGGATTGTCTACGCGCCGAACGTCGCTCGCTGGTTAATTGATGATGCCGATGTCACGCATCTTCGTGACCGCGCCCTCGCAGTCGATGCCCCCTACGTCACCCTGCACAGCGGCAAACGCCTGCGCTCGCGCGCCATCGTCATCGCCTGCGGTCTGGGGGCCAACGCGCTGCTTGGTGAAAACTGGCTACGGCCGAAAAAAGGCCAACTGGCGATCACCGATCGCTACGCCCCGTTGCTCAGCCACCAGCTGGTAGAGCTGGGATACGGTGCCAGCGCCCATGCGGGCGGCACCTCGGTGGCGTTTAACGTCCAGCCGCGTCCCACCGGACAACTGCTGATTGGCTCTTCCCGCCAGTTCGACAATACCGACCGCGAGCTGGATTTACCGCTTCTGGCCACCATGCTGACACGCGCGCGCCATTTTCTCCCCTCTCTGGATAACCTCAATATCATTCGCTGCTGGAGCGGCTTTCGCGCCGCGTCGGCAGACGGCAACCCGCTCATCGGCCCGCATCCTGCGCGGCCGGGTATATGGCTGGCACTGGGGCACGAAGGGCTGGGTGTCACCACCGCCCCCGCAACCGCCGAACTGCTCTGCGCGCAAATCCTCGGCGAACGCTCACCCGTTTCACCGGATGCCTGGCTCCCCGCGCGGCTGCAAAAACAGGAGGCCATTGCATGACGACCCTGAACCTGATTATTGAAGGTAAACCCTGCGACGTTCCTGCTGGCATCAGCATCGCAGCGGCGCTGGCACTTACGGGTAGTGGCGTGACGCGAAGTTCAGTCAGCGGTGAGCTGCGCGCCCCCTTCTGCGGCATGGGCGTTTGCCAGGAGTGTCGCGTCACGGTGAATGGACGACGGGTGCTGGCCTGCCAGACGGAATGCCAGCCCGACATGGTGATTGAAAGGAGCCAACATGCGAACGTTTGAGTGCGAGATCCTTGTCCTCGGTGCCGGGCCAGCCGGGCTGTCGGCGGCACTGGCCGCTGCACGCTGTGGAAGGTCGGTGATGGTGCTTGACGACAACCCGCGCCCTGGGGGGCAAATCTGGCGTGATGGTCCACAGGTTTCGCTGCCTCCGCGCGCCTTACGCCTGCGGCAGGCAGTGGCGGAACAGCCGGGCATTACGCTACTGAACGGCGCCCGGTTGATTGCCCGCCCTGAATCGCATTGCGTTGTTTTTGAAACCGCAGACAGTTGCGGCGAGATCCGCTGGCAGCGGTTAATTTTATGCTGCGGCGCACGGGAACTCTCCCTGCCGTTTCCTGGCTGGACGCTTCCCGGCGTAACGGGAGCCGGTGGGCTACAGGCACAGATTAAACATGGCCTGCCGCTCAACGGCGAGCGGGTCGTCATTGCTGGCAGCGGGCCACTGCTGCTGGCGGTCGCCGGTACGGTGAAACGCGCAGGCGGAAATATCGTCGCCATCATCGAACAGGCGCCGGTGAGCGCGCTGGCCCGGTTCGCGGCTGGGCTCTGGCGCTGGCCAGAAAAACTGCTCCAGCTCGGCGAGCTTTTTCCGGCCCACTATCACCCGGCAAGCCAGGTCATCCACGCCCGGGGGGAGAGACACCTTCAGTCTGTCACCGTGCGTCACGGGGGAAAAACCCGTGAGATAGCGTGCGACAGGCTGGCTATCGGCTATGGGCTGGTGCCCAATATTGAGCCAGGCCTGCTCTTCGACTGCACAACCGAAAATCAGGCTATCCGGGTCGATGCTTCTCAACGCACCAGCGTGCAGGATATCTATGCTGCGGGGGAGTGCACCGGTTTTGGCGGCAGCGAACTGGCGCTGGCAGAAGGGGAAATTGCGGGTTATAGCGCGGCGGATAACCCCGGGAAAGCAGAAAAGGCCATCGCAACCCGCGCGCGCTGGCAGCGTTTTGCCCGGGCGCTTCATACCACCTTCGCCTTACCGGAATCATTAAAAGACGTCATCACTGCCGACACCCTGCTCTGCCGCTGCGAAGATGTGCGCTGCGGCGATGTGCAAAATGCCGAAAGCTGGCAGGCGGCGAAGCTCGCCTCGCGCTGCGGAATGGGCGCGTGTCAGGGGAAAACCTGCGCCACCAGCGCCCGCTGGCTGTACGGTTGGCCGCTGCCGCAACCGCGCGAGCCGCTTTCTCCCGCGCGTATCGACACGCTGATCCACCTGGCAAAGCCGGAGGGCTGAGTTACTCCTCTTCCCCGCGTTCGGCAATATGGCGATTGCCGAGCGCGATGAACTCTTCCAGTAGCGCCGTTAGCTGTTTCATTTTCTCCGGCGTGTATTCCGCTTCAATCTGCTGATAGGCCTCTTCCACCTGCGCCTGGGCGTGTTCGTACAGCGCGTTACCCTCTTTAGTCAGCGACACGTACAGCTTGCGCTGGTCGTTCACCGGCTTTAAGCGCAGCACCAGCCCGTCGCGCTCCATCCGCGTCAGAATACCCGTCAGGCTCGGGCGCAAAATACAGGTCCGAAACGCGAGGTCGTGAAAATCCATCGACGGATGTTCAGCCAACACGCGCACAATCCGCCACTGCTGTTCGGTCAGGTTATGCCGCTTCACAATCGGGCGGAAGTAAGACATCGCCGCTTCCCGCGCCTGCAACAGCGCGATGGTTAATGAATCATGCATAGCCTCTCCCCACCAGTCATTAACAAGTAAACAATTACACAAAAGATGTTTTTATAAACAACTCGTTTTACGTCAAAAAGTCTAACAGAAACAACACAATTTTATTAACCACATGATAAATAAATGTTTAATTATCTATATGTAAATTTATTGTTATTCATATCACAAATTTTTCACTTCTGATTGCGAAACGAACAGCAAAAGCATAAAACCAGATCATTAATATATTAACGAAATCACAACCCGGACTTTCAGGGTGAGGAGTAGTCAATGAAAGGTACTGTTTTTGCCGTCGCATTGAACCATCAAAGCCAGCGTGATGCCTGGCGCGACGCGTTTGAAAAGGCCCCCTACACCACGCCGCCAAAAACGGCGGTGTGGTTTATCAAACCGCATAACACCGTGATCCGCGCAGGCGAGCCCATTCCGTTCCCACAAGGGGAAACGGTGTTAAGCGGTGCGACGGTGGCACTGGTCGTGGGTAAAACCGCCAGCAAGGTGCGCGTGGAAGACGCGGCGGCATACATCGCGGGATATGCGTTAGCCAATGAAGTGAGCCTGCCGGAAGAGAGCTTCTACCGCCCGGCGATTAAGGCCAAATGCCGTGACGGTTTTTGTCCGCTGGGTGAGCTTGTCGCCGTTGATAACGTCGATGACCTGACCATCATCACCGAAATCAACGGCCGCGAAGCTGACCACTGGAACACGGCCGATTTGCAGCGCAACGCCGCCGAACTGCTCAGCGCCCTGAGCGAATTCGCCACCCTCAATCCCGGTGATGCCATTCTGCTCGGTACTCCGCATTCCCGCGTCTCCCTACAGCCCGGCGATCGCGTGCGCATTCTGGCGAAAGGTTTTCCCCCGCTGGAAAACCCGGTGGTGGATGAACACGACGTAGCCATCGCACACGGCCCGCACCCGCATGCCACGCTGTTTGCCCTGGGGCTGAACTACGCCGATCACGCCAGCGAACTGGACTTCAAACCGCCCACCGAGCCGCTGGTGTTTATCAAAGCCCCGAACACCTTCAACGGTGATAACCAGACGTCGGTACGCCCGGACAACGTTGAGTACATGCACTACGAGGCGGAGCTGGTGGTGGTCATCGGCAAAACCGCCCGCAAGGTGAGTGAAGCCGACGCGATGGACTACGTGGCGGGCTATACGGTGTGCAACGACTACGCCATCCGCGACTACCTCGAAAACTACTATCGCCCGAATCTGCGCGTCAAAAGCCGCGACGGGCTGACCCCGATTTCCCCCAACATCGTGCCGAAAGCGGCCATTCCCGACCCGCACAACCTGGCCCTTCGCACCTTTGTTAACGGCGAATTACGCCAGGAAGGCACCACGGCAGACCTGATCTTCAGCATCCCGTTCCTGATTGCGTACCTGAGCGAATTTATGACCCTGCAGCCGGGCGACATGATTGCGACCGGCACGCCGAAAGGGCTTTCCGACGTGGTGCCGGGTGACGAAGTGGTGGTGGAAGTAGAAGGCGTAGGCCGCCTGGTGAACCGAATTGTCAGTGAGGAGACGACAAAATGAAAAAGATAAACCATTGGATCAACGGTAAAAACGTGGCAGGAAGTGAGTACTTCCACACTACCAACCCGGCCTCCGGCGAGGTACTGGCAGAAGTCGCTTCCGGCGGCGAAGCCGAAGTGAACCAGGCCGTAGCGGCGGCAAAAGAGGCATTCCCGAAATGGGCTAACCTGCCGATGAAAGAGCGCGCGCGCCTGATGCGTCGTCTGGGCGATCTGATCGACCAGAACGTCCCTGAGATCGCCGCCATGGAGACCGCCGACACCGGCCTGCCGATCCACCAGACCAAAAACGTGCTGATCCCGCGCGCCTCGCACAACTTCGAGTTTTTCGCCGAAGTGTGCCAGCAGATGAACGGCAAAACCTACCCGGTCGACGACAAGATGCTCAACTACACCCTGGTGCAGCCGGTGGGCGTCTGCGCGCTGGTGTCGCCGTGGAACGTGCCGTTTATGACCGCCACCTGGAAGGTTGCGCCGTGCCTGGCGCTGGGCAATACCGCAGTGCTGAAGATGTCTGAACTCTCGCCGCTGACCGCCGACCGTCTGGGCGAGCTGGCGCTGGAGGCGGGCATTCCGGCGGGCGTGCTGAACGTGGTGCAGGGCTACGGTGCAACGGCGGGCGATGCGCTGGTACGTCATCACGACGTGCGCGCCGTGTCATTCACCGGCGGTACGGCTACCGGGCGCAACATCATGAAAAACGCCGGGCTGAAGAAATACTCCATGGAATTGGGCGGCAAATCCCCGGTGCTGATTTTTGAAGATGCCGATATCGAGCGCGCCCTGGATGCCGCCCTGTTCACCATTTTCTCTATCAACGGCGAGCGTTGTACCGCGGGCTCGCGCATCTTCATTCAGCAGAGCATCTACCCGGAATTCGTCAAACGCTTCGCGGAACGCGCCAACCGCCTGCGCGTGGGCGACCCGACCGATCCGAACACGCAGGTCGGCGCGCTGATCAGCCAGCAGCACTGGGAGAAAGTCTCCGGCTATATCCGTCTCGGTATTGAAGAAGGCGCGACCCTGCTGGCGGGCGGGCCGGATAAACCGACCGATCTGCCTGCGCACCTGAGAGGCGGCAACTTCCTGCGCCCAACCGTGCTCGCGGACGTCGATAACCGTATGCGCGTGGCACAGGAGGAGATCTTCGGGCCGGTGGCGTGCCTGCTGCCGTTTAAAGACGAAGCGGAAGGCCTGCGTCTGGCCAACGACGTGGAGTACGGTCTGGCGTCGTACATCTGGACCCAGGACGTCAGCAAAGTGCTGCGCCTGGCGCGCAATATCGAAGCCGGCATGGTGTTTGTGAACACTCAGAACGTGCGCGATCTGCGTCAGCCGTTTGGCGGCGTGAAGGCCTCCGGCACCGGCCGCGAGGGCGGCGAGTACAGCTTCGAAGTGTTTGCGGAGATGAAGAACGTCTGCATCTCTATGGGCGACCATCCGATTCCAAAATGGGGAGTCTGATATGGGCACGTTAGCGTTAGCGGCAAAAATTACCCACGTTCCGTCGATGTACCTTTCTGAGCTGCCGGGGAAAAACCACGGCTGCCGTCAGTCGGCCATCGACGGACACAAAGAGATCAGCAAGCGCTGCCGCGAGCTGGGCGTCGATACCATTATTGTTTTCGACACCCACTGGCTGGTGAACAGCGCGTACCACATTAACTGTGCGGACCATTTTTCCGGCATCTACACCAGCAACGAACTGCCGCACTTTATCCGCGACATGACCTACGACTACGACGGTAACCCTGAGCTCGGCCAGCTTATCGCCGACGAAGCGGTGAAGCTTGGCGTGCGCGCCAAAGCGCACAACATCCCGAGCCTGAAGCTGGAGTACGGCACGCTGGTACCGATGCGCTACATGAACAGCGACAAGCACTTCAAAGTGATCTCCATTTCAGCGTTCTGCACCGTTCACGACTTCGCCGACAGCCGCAGGCTCGGCGAAGCCATCGTCAGCGCGATTGAGAAATACGACGGCACGGTCGCGGTACTGGCGAGCGGGTCGCTGTCGCACCGCTTTATTGATGACCAGCGCGCGGAAGAAGGGATGAACAGCTACACCCGCGAGTTCGACCGCCAGATGGACGAGCGCGTGGTGAAGCTGTGGCGCGAAGGCCAGTTCAAAGAGTTTTGCAGCATGCTGCCGGAGTACGCCGACTACTGCTACGGCGAGGGCAATATGCACGACACGGTGATGCTGCTGGGGATGCTCGGCTGGGACAACTACGACGGCAAGGTGGAGTTTCTCACCGAGCTGTTTGCCAGCTCCGGCACCGGCCAGGTCAACGCTGTTTTCCCACTGCCCGCTTAAGGAGCCACCATGCCGCATTTTATCGCTGAATGTACTGACAATATCCGCGAGCAGGCCGACCTGCCGGGACTGTTCGCCAAAGTGAACGAGGCGCTGGCCGCCACGGGCATTTTCCCGCTCGGGGGCATCCGCAGCCGCGCGCACTGGCTGGATACCTGGCAGATGGCCGACGGCAAACATGATTACGCCTTTGTACACATGACCTTGAAAATCGGTGCCGGGCGAAGCCTGGAGAGCCGTGAGGCCGTGGGTGAGATGCTGTTTGCGCTTATCAAAACGCATTTCGCGGATCTGATGGCGGCTCGCTATCTGGCGCTGTCGTTTGAGCTCGACGAGCTTCACCCGACGCTCAATTACAAACAAAACAACGTGCACGCGTTGTTTAAGTAGACATCTTTTCGCCCGGTGGCGCTTCGCTTACCGGGCCTACAACGGCTCGAACGTAGGCCGGGTAAGCGAAGCGCCACCCGGCAACAGCCGCACAAAGGATACGCCATGCTCGATAAACACACCCATACCCTGATCGCCCATCGTCTGCACCAGGCGGAGCAATCCCGCGAGCAGATCCGCCAGATCTCGCTGGACTACCCGACGATCACCATCGACGACGCCTACGCCGTGCAGCGCGAATGGGTCAGCCTGAAAATCGCCGAAGGCCGCGTGCTGAAAGGCCACAAGATCGGCCTGACCTCCAAAGCGATGCAGGCCAGCTCGCAGATCAGCGAACCGGATTACGGCGCGCTGCTGGACGACATGTTCTTCCACGACGGCAGCGACATCCCTGTCGATCGCTTTATCGTGCCGCGCATCGAAGTGGAGCTGGCCTTCGTGCTGGCCAAACCGCTGCGCGGCCCGAACTGCACGATCTTCGACGTCTACAACGCTACGGATTACGTGATCCCGGCGCTGGAACTGATCGACGCCCGCTGCCACAACATCGATCCCGACACCCAACGCCCGCGCAAAGTGTTCGACACCATCTCCGACAACGCCGCCAACGCTGGGGTGATCCTCGGTGGGCGCCCGATTAAACCCGACGAGCTGGATCTGCGCTGGATCTCCGCCCTGCTCTATCGCAACGGCGTGATCGAAGAGACCGGCGTCGCAGCAGGCGTGCTGAACCATCCGGCGAACGGCGTGGCGTGGCTGGCGAACAAACTGGCACCGTACGACGTGCAGCTTGAACCGGGGCAAATCATCCTCGGCGGTTCGTTTACCCGCCCGGTACCCGCCAGCAAGGGCGATACCTTCCATGTCGACTACGGCAACATGGGCTCCATCAGTTGCCGCTTCGTCTAGGAGACAACCATGCAAAACGCATTCAAAGCGGCGCTGAAAGCCGGAACGCCGCAAATTGGGTTATGGCTGGGGCTGACCAGCAGCTACAGCGCCGAACTGCTGGCAGGCGCGGGCTTCGACTGGCTGCTGATCGACGGTGAACACGCACCAAACAATGTGCAAACCGTCTTAACGCAGCTACAGGCAATTGCGCCTTACGCCAGCCAGCCGGTCGTGCGCCCGTCGTGGAACGATCCCGTGCAGATCAAACAGCTGCTCGACGTGGGCGCACAAACCCTGCTGGTACCGATGGTGCAAAACGCCGATGAAGCCCGGCTGGCGGTAAGCGCTACCCGTTATCCCCCTGCGGGTATTCGCGGTGTGGGCAGTGCGCTGGCCCGTGCGTCGCGCTGGAACCGTATCCCGGATTACCTGCAACAGGCGAACGATGCCATGTGCGTACTGGTGCAAATCGAAACCCGCGAGGCGCTAAAAAATCTGCCGCAGATCCTGGACGTGGAAGGGGTCGACGGGGTGTTTATCGGCCCGGCGGATCTCAGCGCCGACATGGGTTTTGCGGGTAATCCGCAGCATCCGGACGTACAGGCCGCTATCGAACAGGCCATTGCCCAGATACGCAACGCAGGTAAAGCGCCCGGCATCCTGATGGCGAATGAAGCGCTGGCAAAACGCTATCTCGAACTCGGCGCATTGTTTGTCGCCGTCGGCGTTGATACCACCCTGCTCGCCCGCAGCGCCGAAGCCCTGGCTGCAAGATTTATCAAAAAACCGGTTACGTCAGTTAATAACAATAAATCCGTCTACTAAACGTAAGATCTGGAGCGCACCATGACGACCTCTACCCTGCAAAATAATAAAGCTGTTGAACATCGCGTCATTAACAAACTGTTCCGTCGCTTGATCGTGTTTCTCTTTATCCTGTTTGTCTTTTCGTTTCTCGACCGCATTAACATTGGCTTTGCCGGGCTGACGATGGGCAAAGATCTGGGCCTGACCTCCACCATGTTTGGCCTGGCGGCAACGCTGTTTTACGTCACTTACGTGCTGTGTGGGATCCCGAGCAACATCATGCTGGCAAAGATCGGCGCACGCCGCTGGATCGCCGGGATCATGGTGGTGTGGGGCATTGCCTCGACCTGCACCATGTTCGCCACCAGCCCGCAGACGCTCTACGTCCTGCGTATGCTGGTGGGTATTGCCGAAGCCGGTTTTCTGCCGGGGATCCTGGTGTATCTCACCTGGTGGTTCCCGGCGTATCACCGTGCCCGCGCCAACGCGCTGTTTATGATTGCCATGCCGGTGACGATGATGCTTGGTTCGATCCTCTCCGGGTACATTCTGGCGATGGACGGGCTATGGAACCTGAAAGGCTGGCAGTGGCTGTTCCTGCTGGAAGGCCTGCCGTCCGTGGTGCTTGGCGTAGTGACCTGGTTCTTCCTTAACGACACGCCGGATCAGGCCACCTGGCTGGATGATGACGAAAAGCAGGCGCTCAAAACCATGATCGCCCGCGAGCAAGAGCTTACCATTGCGCATTCCGTCACACCGCGCTCGACGCTGCGTGAAGTATTGACCCCTGCGGTGCTGCTCTACACCCTGGCCTACTTCTGTCTGACCAACACGCTGAGTGCAATCAACATCTGGACGCCGCAGATCCTGCAAAGCTTTAACAGCCACAGCAGCAATATCGTGATCGGCCTGCTGGCGGCGATCCCGCAGTTTTGTACCATCCTCGGGATGATCTGGTGGAGCCGCCGCTCCGACAGGCTGAAAGAGCGAAAAAAGCACACCATCCTGCCGTATCTCTTCGCAGCGGCGGGATGGATGCTGGCCTCGGCGACGGATCACAGTCTGATCCAACTACTTGGCATCATCATGGCCTCAACCGGATCGTTTACCGCCATGGCGATATTCTGGACCACGCCGGATCAGGTTATTAGCCTGCAATCCCGCGCGGTGGCACTGGCGGTGATCAATGCCATCGGCAACGTGGGATCTGCCGTCAGCCCGCTGCTGATCGGCATTCTGCGTGATGCGACAGGAAGCTTCAGTTCAGGACTGTGGTTTGTCGCCGGGCTGCTGGTGGTCGGTGCGCTGGTATTAACACGCATCCCGATGACGCACCGGGATCAGCAGAGGAGCGGCCATGTGCCAGAGCCCCATCGCCAACATTGATATCAGCAAGGAGTACGACGAAAGTCTGGGCACCGACGATGTGCACTACCAGTCGTTCGCGCGCATGGCGGCCTTTTTTGGCCGCGACATGCAGGCGCATCGTCACGACCAGTATTTTCAGATGCACTTTCTTGATACCGGGCAGATTGAGCTTCAGCTCGACGATCACCGCTATTCGGTGCAGGCACCGCTTTTCGTCCTTACGCCACCGTCGGTGCCGCACGCGTTTATCACCGAATCCGACAGCGACGGGCATGTCCTGACGGTACGTGAGGGTCTGATCTGGCCGCTGCTGGAAGTGCTCTACCCCGGCACGCGTGAAACGTTCGGCCTGCCGGGGATCTGCTTGTCCCTGGCCGATAAACCGGATGAACTGGCGGCGCTGAAACACTACTGGCGGCTGATCGAACGAGAATCCACGGAACAGCTGCCCGGACGTGAACATACGCTGGCACTTTTGGCACAGGCGGTGTTCACCCTGCTGCTGCGCAACGCGAACCTCGACGACCATGCTTCAGGCGGGATGCGCGGCGAGCTCAAACTTTTCCAGCGCTTTACGCAACTGATTGATGCGCACTACCACCAGCACTGGACGGTGCCGGAATATGCCAGCGAACTTCATCTCACCGAATCCCGTCTGACCGATATCTGCCGCCGCTTTGCCAACCGTCCGCCGAAGCGGCTGATCTTCGACCGCCAGCTGCGCGAAGCCAGGCGGTTGCTGCTCTTCTCCGACAGCGCGGTCAGTGAGATTGCCTGGCAGCTCGGGTTTAAAGATCCGGCCTATTTTGCCCGCTTTTTTAACCGTTTAGTGGGGTGCTCGCCGAGCAGCTATCGGGCGCAGAAAGTACCGGTGTCACCTGTTCCCCTCACCCCTGCCCTCTCCCAAAGGGAGAGGGAGTAACCGTCCCCTCTCCCTCTGGGAGAGGGTTAGGGTGAGGGAAATCACACTCTGCGATCTCTCGCGAAAAGTACCCGCCGTTGTCCCAATCGTCCCTTCACGTCGCGCCGCTCTCACGCTTCAATTAAACAACAAAAACAAAACATAAATTTAACAACCCTATTCCGATACGAGGTCCCTATGAAGCCAGAAGATTTCCGCGCTGATGCCAAACGCCCGTTAACCGGCGAAGAGTATTTAAAAAGCCTGCAGGACGGTCGTGAGATTTATATCTACGGCGAGCGCGTCAAAGACGTCACCACCCACCCGGCATTTCGTAATGCGGCGGCCTCCATCGCGCAGATGTACGATGCCCTGCACAAGCCGGACATGCAGGACACGCTGTGTTGGGGTACCGATACGGGCAGCGGCGGCTATACCCATAAGTTCTTCCGCGTGGCGAAAAGCGCCGACGACCTGCGCCAGCAGCGTGATGCCATCGCCGAGTGGTCGCGCCTGAGTTACGGCTGGATGGGGCGCACGCCGGATTACAAAGCGGCATTTGGCTGCGCGCTCGGCGCTAACCCGGCCTTCTACGGTCAGTTCGAGCAGAACGCCCGCAACTGGTACACCCGCATTCAGGAAACCGGCCTGTACTTCAACCACGCGATCGTTAACCCCCCGATCGATCGCCATAAACCCGCCGATGAAGTGAAAGATGTCTACATCAAGCTGGAGAAAGAGACCGACGCGGGAATTATTGTCAGCGGTGCGAAAGTGGTGGCAACCAACTCGGCGCTGACTCACTACAACATGATTGGCTTCGGCTCCGCGCAGGTGATGGGCGAAAACCCGGATTTCGCGCTGATGTTCGTCGCCCCGATGGATGCCGAAGGCGTGAAGCTGATCTCCCGCGCCTCTTACGAGATGGTGGCAGGCGCAACAGGCTCCCCGTACGACTACCCGCTCTCCAGCCGCTTCGACGAGAACGACGCGATCCTGGTGATGGACAATGTGCTGATCCCGTGGGAAAACGTGCTGATCTACCGCGATTTCGACCGTTGCCGTCGCTGGACAATGGAAGGTGGCTTTGCCCGTATGTACCCGCTGCAGGCCTGCGTACGTCTGGCGGTGAAGCTCGACTTCATCACTGCCCTGCTGAAGAAATCCCTGGAGTGTACCGGTACCCTGGAGTTCCGCGGCGTGCAGGCAGATCTCGGCGAAGTGGTGGCCTGGCGCAACATGTTCTGGGCGCTGAGCGACTCCATGTGCTCTGAAGCCACGCCGTGGGTCAACGGTGCGTATCTGCCGGATCACGCCGCGCTGCAAACCTACCGCGTAATGGCACCGATGGCCTACGCGAAGATCAAGAACATCATCGAACGTAACGTGACGTCCGGTCTGATCTACCTGCCGTCCAGTGCCCGGGATCTGAACAACCCGCAGATTGACCAGTATCTGGCGAAATACGTGCGCGGCTCCAACGGTATGGATCACGTCGAACGCATCAAGATTTTAAAACTGATGTGGGACGCCATCGGCAGCGAATTTGGCGGCCGTCACGAGCTGTACGAAATCAACTACTCCGGTAGCCAGGATGAGATCCGCCTGCAGTGTCTGCGTCAGGCGCAGAGCTCCGGCAACATGGACAAGATGATGGCAATGGTCGACCGCTGCATGTCCGAGTACGACCAACACGGCTGGACGGTGCCGCACCTGCACAACAACAGCGATATCAACATGCTGGATAAGCTGCTGAAATAACGCAGCGGGAGATGACAATGCAATCAGAACAACGTCTGCGTTTTCGCGATGCTATGGCCAGTCTGTCGGCCGCAGTGAATGTTATCACCACCGAGGGTGAAGCTGGTCGATGCGGGATCACCGCCACCGCCGTCTGCTCGGTAACGGACACGCCACCATCGCTGATGGTGTGCATCAACGCCAATAGCGCCATGAACCCGGTATTTCAGGGCAACGGCAGGCTGTGCGTTAACGTGCTGAACCACGAGCAGGAGATCATGGCTCGCCACTTCGCCGGAATGACCGGTATGGCCATGGAGGAGCGCTTTGCGCTCTCCTGCTGGCAGAACGGTGCGCTGGCACAACCGGTGCTGAAAGGCGCGCTGGCCAGCCTTGAGGGCGAGATAAGCCAGGTGCAAACCATCGGTACGCATCTTGTCTATCTCGTTGAAATTAAAAATATCATTCTGAGTGACGCGGAACATGGCCTGATCTACTTCAAACGCCGTTTTCACCCGGTCATGATGGAGACGGAAGCCGCAGTATAACCCCTCTCGCGCTGGCCTTTTTTTCCGGCCAGCGCCGCTTTCCACAAAAATTCCTAAGGTTTCCACTAAATCACGCCGTTATATAACCATAAGAGAAATTTTCTGTGCCTGAATACTGACATCTGTTGTCAGTGCCATCCGCATCATTCAGCGCATACACAAATATACAGGATGACCTTATGGCTAAAACGACGCGGAGCCGCTCGGCTGAACGTCTGGTCGATATTCTGGTTGAACTACATTTAAACGGTGTGGTAAACCGCAGTGCGCTAATGGAAAAATTTAAAATTACCGAGCGTACCGTCTACCGGGATTTAAATGCACTCTCTCCGATTGTTGAACATACCGGTAATGGGCTATATCGACTGATCCATTCTTCACAATCTCCCGGCGGACAAGGATTACATCACTCACTGGCTAACTTCCTGAATGCTGATAGCTTTTTCCCTGAAAGAAATACGGAATTCTGGCAGAAACTTGAAACACGCGTTGACGAAAACCATATTCTTATCCTTGGGAATGAAGCAGAACACACGGTACAACGCGATATTCGTCGTCATTTAGCGAAAATCGAGAAATCGATTAAGAACCATAATGTTTGCCAGATCGTTTATAAGAGTAAAACCCGTCTGATTAATCCCTATAAACTGATTAACAAAAAAAATATATGGTATTTACAAGCCACCGAGAATGGCAGACTGAAATCCTTCTCATTGAGTCAGATTAGCTGGCTTGATATTCATACGACCACCTTCACTCCTGAAGAGAATGCCCGCGAGCTGCTGGAAAAAAGCCTCGACCCCTGGGTGTCGGAAGATACTTTCGCAGTGAAAATATTTATTAAAAATAATATTTCACATTACTTCCTGCGCCGCGATCTCCTGCCGGAGCAAGAGTTGCTGGAGGAGCAACACGGCGGCGTCACGCTGCGCTGTCAGGCGGCACACGAAAATCAGATCTTGCCGCTGCTTTTCTACTGGCTGCCAGACATTCAGATCCTGGAGCCGAGCTGGCTTAAGGAGAAACTCATCCGAACACTGGAAAGCTACCTGGCAATGGAGAGCAGCGCGCATAACCAAGTGATCTCAATCACATAATTCCGACCGCTGGCGGCGAACCGGAACCACTCGCCGCCACCTTTGACCGCTTACCTGGCACTTTCAACCACTCATCCATTTACCCTCCTTTACACACGCGACGTTCTGGCAAGATCCCACCAGCATTAATCAACACCTCCTCACAACGAACCCTGACCCTTTTTTCTTTACATAAAAAACCAGGTCTATTATGGATACTAAAAAACTACTGAAGCACGTGCCCTGGGCCTTACTCGGGATCCTCGGCGCTTTTTGTCTGGCGGTTGTCGCATTACGCCGGGGCGAGCACGTAAGCGCCCTGTGGATCGTGGTCGCGTCGGTTTCCGTCTATCTTGTTGCTTATCGCTACTACAGCTTGTACATCGCGCAGAAGGTCATGAAGCTCGACCCGACGCGTGCCACTCCGGCGGTCATAAACAATGACGGCCTGAACTATGTGCCAACCAACCGCTACGTGCTGTTTGGTCACCACTTTGCCGCTATCGCTGGCGCAGGCCCCCTGGTCGGCCCGGTACTGGCCGCGCAGATGGGTTACCTGCCGGGTACCCTGTGGCTGCTCGCCGGTGTCGTGCTGGCGGGTGCGGTGCAGGACTTTATGGTGCTGTTTATCTCTTCTCGTCGTAACGGTGCCTCTCTGGGTGAGATGGTCAAAGAAGAGATGGGCCGCGTGCCGGGGACTATCGCCCTGTTCGGCTGCTTCCTGATTATGATCATCATCCTCGCGGTGCTTGCTCTGATCGTGGTGAAAGCCCTGGCTGAGAGTCCGTGGGGTGTCTTCACCGTCTGCTCTACCGTGCCGATTGCGCTGTTCATGGGTATCTACATGCGCTTCCTGCGCCCAGGACGCGTGGGTGAAGTATCGGTGATTGGTATCGTGCTGCTGGTGGCCTCCATCTACTTCGGTGGCGTGATTGCTCACGACCCGTACTGGGGCCCGGCGCTGACCTTCAAGGACACCACCATCACCTTCGCGCTGATCGGTTATGCGTTTATCTCCGCTCTGCTGCCGGTATGGCTGATTCTGGCTCCGCGTGACTACCTGGCGACCTTCCTGAAAATCGGCGTGATCGTCGGTCTGGCGATCGGTATCCTGGTGATTAACCCGGATCTGAAAATGCCAGCAGTGACGCAGTACATCGACGGTACTGGCCCACTGTGGAAAGGCGCGCTGTTCCCGTTCCTGTTCATCACCATCGCGTGTGGTGCAGTTTCAGGCTTCCACGCGCTGATCTCTTCAGGTACCACACCTAAGCTGCTGGCGAACGAGAAAGACGCACGTCTGATCGGTTACGGTGCCATGCTGATGGAATCCTTCGTGGCGATCATGGCGCTGGTTGCTGCGTCCATTATCGAACCGGGTCTCTACTTCGCGATGAACACGCCTCCGGCGGGTCTCGGCATTACCATGCCAAACCTGCATGAGATGGGTGGTGACAACGCGGCGCTGATTATGGCGCAGTTGAAAGACGCAAGCGCACATGCTGCAGCGACCGTCAGCTCCTGGGGCTTCGTGATTTCGCCTGAGCAGATCATGCAGACCGCGAAAGACATCGGCGAACCGTCCGTGCTGAACCGTGCAGGTGGTGCTCCAACGCTGGCTGTCGGTATCGCGCACGTGTTCCACAAAGTGCTGCCGTGGGCGGACATGGGCTTCTGGTACCACTTCGGTATTCTGTTTGAAGCCCTGTTCATCCTGACCGCGCTGGACGCCGGTACCCGTGCTGGCCGCTTCATGCTGCAGGATCTGCTGGGTAACTTCGTGCCATTCCTGAAGAAAACCGACTCTCTGGTTGCGGGCGTACTGGGCACGGCGGGTTGTGTTGGCCTGTGGGGTTACCTGCTGTATCAGGGCGTTGTCGACCCACTGGGCGGCGTGAAGAGCCTGTGGCCGCTGTTCGGTATCTCTAACCAGATGCTCGCAGCCGTTGCTCTGGTGCTCGGCACCGTTGTCCTCGTGAAGATGAAACGCACCAAATACATCTGGGTCACCGTGGTCCCTGCGCTGTGGCTGCTGCTCTGCACCACCTGGGCACTTGGCCTGAAACTGTTCAGTGCCAACCCGCAGCTGGAAGGCTTCTTCTTTATGGCTAACCAGTACAAAGAGAAGATTGCCGCAGGCGGCGCAGACCTGACTGCGCAGCAGATTGCCAACATGAACCATATCGTGGTGAACAACTACACCAACGCGGGTCTGAGCATTCTGTTCCTGGTGGTGGTGTACAGCATCATCTTCTACGGCATCAAAACCTGGCTGAAAGTGCGTAACGCCGAGGGTCGTACGGATAAAGAAACCCCGTATGTGCCAGTACCGGAAGGCGGCGTGAAGACCTCTTCACACCATTAATGACGTCATATCCAGCCCCGCTTCGGCGGGGCTTTGTTCTTATCAGGACACGTTATGTTTGGTAACTTAGGCGAAGCAAAAAAATACCTCGGTCAGGCGGCGAAAATGCTGATTGGCATTCCGGACTATGACAACTACGTTGAGCATATGAAGGCCAACCATCCGGATAAGCCGTACATGACCTACACCGAATTCTTCCGCGAGCGTCAGGAAGCGCGCTACGGCGGAAGTGGAGAAGGCGGCGTCCGCTGCTGCTAAAGGAGACACCATGACCCCGATTACCGTCACCCTGCTGACCGGTTTCCTCGGCGCAGGTAAAACCACCCTGCTGCGCCATATTCTGAACGAGCAGCACGGCTTCAAAATCGCCGTTATCGAAAACGAGTTTGGCGAAGTTTCGGTAGACGATCAGCTGATCGGCGATCGCGCCACGCAGATCAAAACCCTGACCAACGGCTGCATCTGCTGCACCCGCTCTAACGAACTGGAAGACGCTCTGCTGGACCTGCTCGACAGCCGCGATCGTGGTGACATCAATTTCGACCGTCTGGTGATTGAATGCACCGGCATGGCTGACCCCGGCCCAATTATTCAGACCTTTTTCTCCCATGAGATCCTCTGCCAGCGCTACCTGCTGGACGGCGTGATTGCGCTTGTCGATGCCGTCCACGCCGACGAGCAGATGAACCAGTTCACCATTGCTCAGTCTCAGGTGGGTTATGCCGACCGCATTCTGCTGACCAAAACCGACGTGGCGGGCGAGAGCGAAAAACTGCGCGAGCGCCTGACGCGCATCAACTCCCGCGCCCCGATTTACACGGTGACGCACGGTGATATCGACCTGTCTCAGCTGTTCAACACCAACGGCTTTATGCTGGAAGAGAACGTCACCTCGAAGCCGCGCTTCCACTTTATGGGAGATAAGCAAAACGACGTGGCGTCGATTGTGGTGGAGCTGGATTATCCGGTGGACATCGGCGAGGTTTCGCGAGTGATGGAGAACCTGCTGCTGTCGTTTGCCGACAAGCTGCTGCGCTACAAAGGGATGCTGTGGATACACGGTGAACCAAACCGCCTGCTGTTCCAGGGTGTACAGCGTTTATATAGCGCCGACTGGGACAGGCCGTGGGGTGAGGAAACGCCACGCAGCGTGATGGTGTTTATTGGCATCCAGCTGCCGGAAGAGGAAATTCGGGCGGCATTTGCGGGACTACAGAAATAAACGCTATGCATCCCCTCTGCCCAGTAATTTATTAACCTGAAGCGATGAGCTTTGTATCAGGAAAATGAATAAATTACAGCGATGTCCTGGTCCGGCTGTAAATCGCCGAGGCGTTTCCGTAAGGCCGGGGCGAGGCGAGGCGCAGGGATGCGCCGAGAGGGCGTGGCCTGCAGGGATGCAGGCTCATGCCCGACCCGATAGCCTGAAGGAATAAGCTGAGGGCACCGCGAAGCGGCGATTTACCGCCGGGAGCCCGGGTCGCCAGGGTGGTGGCGAGTGAGCCACCCTGGCACGTTCACAGGTCATGCCGTTACAGAGTAGCAAGGAACATAAAGTGAACGGAATAACCTCCACAGCCGTATGTTCCCCCTCACCCCAGCCCTCTCCCTCAAGGGAGAGGGGGCCGTCTGTGCAGGCATTATTTTGTGGGGATACTTATTTCACCGCCTCCGGCAGCGTCACAATCCACAGTTCACTGTCCGACTCCGGCTTCTTCAGCGGCTTCACGCTGAGCGTGGTTGCAACCGGCTTGTCATCCAGCGTCAGCTGTCCCTGTGCGTTCACCCGATAATCCTTGAGCTTCTTGCCCTCGACCGGGTTTTGCATCGCCACCTTTACGCCAAAGTCGTTATCGTTCGCCACCGCCAGCGTTTTGCTGTCGATCAGCGCCAGCCCTTCGGCCTTCTCCTGCTGCCAGCCGAGGGAGCGTAAATCAACGACCTGCGTTTTCACCGCAAGGGTTATGCCGCGCTGCGCCAGGGTCTTCTCATCATCAAACTCCGGGTACTCGCCCGGCTTGTCAAAGGCGGAAAGGTCGCTCGCCTTGCTGAGATCCACCTTGTAGATCAGGTTACGCATCCCGTCGTTTTTATCGCTTCCCTGCTCAATCAGCAGGATGTGCTGGTCATCGAGCGCCACAATGTCGCCAATTTTGGCATCACTGTTTTTACTGTAGGCGGAGCTATCGATGGGATAGCCGTACATCGCGGTTTTCCCGGTCGCCGGGTCGAAGCTGACGAGACGCGTAAACAGCGCCTGTTTTTTACTTTTACCGTCGATATCCAGCGTGCTTTGCACAGCGGCAATAATGCGTCCGTCAGGCATGCGGGTCAGGCCTTCAAAGCCCCGGTTCGGTTGACGCCATTTGATAATGTTTGGCAGACCGCCCGCGATGGATTTTTCCCCTTCCGCCGCCTGCGGCCCATGAATAGCCAGGATTTTCCCACTACTGTCGACGTTTATCAGGAACGGACCATACTCGTCGCACAGCCAGTATCCGCCTTTGCCGTCCGGCGTGATGCCTTCCGTGTCCAGCCCGCGGTTGTCACCCTTCAGCGTCTTTAACGTGTCGCTGAATGCCACTTCATTGGTGGAGCCAATCACGCCGCTTTGCAGCGGTAGCCCGTTAATCTCGCCTTTATCGTCGTGCAGAGGGCGGGCATCAATGGCCTCGGCTTTACCGTCTTGTACACGGATGGTCATCAGCAGCGGCGCGAAATCCGGCGTAACAAAAATTTTGGCTTCGTTTTTACCCATTTTTGGCGCGTCCGCATTCGGACCGCGATCGGTAACCGTCACGAAGGTCAGCGCATCGCCCTGCTTGCCGGTGAACAACAGGCCAGAACCGATTCCGACAGGAAGTCCATGCGGGAAAGCATCCGCAAACGCCCCGCTGTAGCTCACGTGGGAGCCTTCGGGAAAGCTAACGACATAGTGTTCAGCCGTGGGCTGCGCCGCCAGGCCAGAGAAAGAGAGCGCACAACCGATAAGTACAGGAATAATTTTTCTTTTCATATTGTTAGCATCCATAGAGTGAAGCCAACACCGTAAAGAATCAACGTGTCAGAAAAATGACATTGCGAGGAAACAGGGCCGAGCAGTTGAACGTATAATCAGTGCCAGAAATGTAATTTTTTGTGGTTTTGTATGACACCTGAAACATTTCTGGAAATTATTAGAAATGCCATTAATGCATTCCGAATGATTATCCCCGCCTCGTTCAGTTTATGTTTAGTCAAAAAATTAAACTGTTCTTAAACAGCAGAAAATCACGCGTTGACACCCCTAAAACAAAACGCCCTCATAACAATTTGAGCAAGAAAATTAACATTTACAGTATAAAAAGTTGATCCTAACCACATTTGCAGTCATAAACATCGCTTGTTAAGGTGCCGTAAGATTAATTTGATGACGAGGCATAAAACATGAAAAAACTGAATATCCTTCTTCTTTCTGCTCTGACCGCTATCTCGGGTTCCGCACTGGCGATGGGTGGCAGCATTGAGCAGGGTAAAAACTTTACCAACCTCAATCTGGAAATGGGTAAATCCTCGTCTGGCCTGTATGCCGAAAGCAACTGGCTTAAAAACACCGATGACGGCACCCAGACCGGCGGCGTGGGTGCAGGTTACAACCTGGAAGTCGGCCCGGTCATGCTGAATGCGGGCGCGAAGGCGATCTACCTTGGCCCGAAAAAAGGCGATAACGGCGTGGCGTTCCCGATTGGTGGCGGCGTTAACGTTGCCCTGACCGACAGCATTCACGTATTTGGTGAAGGTTATGTCGCTCCAGAAGGTCTGAACAACAGCGTGAAAAACTACGTTGAAGCCAATGGCGGCGTAAGCTGGACGCCAATTACGCCAGTGACCCTGAAAGTGGGTTACCGTCACGTGAGCGTAGATGGCAAAGACGGCCGTCCTGGCCATACGCTGATTGACGGCGCCTATGTGGGCGGCGGCGTGAGCTTCTAAGGCTACGCACAGATAAAAAACCTGCCGTCTGGCAGGTTTTTTATTACCTCTTACTTACGCACCACCACCAGCTTCTGGTTCACAAACTCTTTGATCCCCAGATCCGACAGCTCGCGTCCGTAGCCGGAGCGCTTCACGCCGCCGAACGGCAGCTCTGGCGCGGTATCGGTGAGCCAGTTGATATACACCATCCCTGTTTCAATCCGCGACGCCATTTTCTTCGCGCGCTCGATATTCTGACTGAATACCGCCCCGCCCAGGCCGTAGTGGGAGTCGTTGGCCAACGCAACCGCCTCGTCATCGTTTTTCACCACGAACATCTGCGCCACCGGGCCGAAGAACTCTTCGAAATACGCCGGATTGTCGCGCGAGATAGTCGTCAGGATCGTCGGCTCGAAGAAACTCCCGTCTCGCGGCACCGGTTTGCCGCCATAGTGCAGCGTCGCACCGTTTTTCACCGCTTCGTTAACCTGTCTGGTCAGCGTTTCCAGGGCATCTTTAGACGACAGCGGCCCCAGAGTGGTGCTTTCGTCCAGCGGATCGCCAATCTTCACCTGCTTAAACGCCTCGGTGAATTTGCTGAGGAAGGCATCTGCAATTTTCTCGTGCAGGATAAAGCGCTTCGCCGCGGTGCAGACCTGCCCGGCGTTGTTGAGTCGCGCATTCACGCCAATCTTCACGGCTTTGTCCAGGTCCGCATCATCAAGCACCACGAAGACGTCGTTACCACCTAGCTCAAGGGTCGATTTCTTAATGTGCTTCGCCGCCTGCGCAGCCACGACGCTACCGGCTTTTTCGGAACCGGTCAGCGCGGCCCCCTGCACGCGATCGTCGGCGATGATGTTCGCCACCTGATCGGACGAGATAAACAGGTTAGTCCACGCCCCTTCCGGTGCCCCCGCTTCGCGCACCAGATGGGCAAACGCCTCGGCGCAGTGCGGCACGATGCTGGCATGTTTTGCCAGCACGGGGTTACCCGCCGCCAGGTTCGGTGCCAGAACGCGCATCAGCTGGTAATACGGGAAGTTCCACGGCTCGACGGCCATCAGCACGCCGATGGGGTGATACTCCACCCACGCTTCCCCGAGTTCAGACTCATACTTCACCGGGGCCAGGAATTGTTTCGCGTTATCAGCATAATAGCGGGCGATTTTCGCACACAGCTTCACCTCACCGCGGCTCTGTTCGATGAGCTTACCCATCTCCTGGCTGGCGATTTTAGCCAGCTCCTCGGTGCGCTGGTCGATCAGGTCGGCAAGCTTATGCAGTACCGGCAGGCGCTGGCTGATGTCGCCTTTCGCCCATTCTGAATGGTAGAGCGCATCGGCCGCCTTCAGTGCCGCTTCGATATCCGCGTCGGTATGAGAGGGGTATTCTTTGATGAGCTGGTTAGTGGCAGGATTTACTGTCTGATAAGCCATGTCGAATCTCCTTGTTTTACCGCTTAGGGTATTAAGGGTAGTCAACGTGACTGGCTATGGACGTAAAGTTGGGTATATCCGGAAGGTTCTTAATGAAGCGCTGCCAGACGGTTGTTTGACGTGGTATAAAAAACCTCCAGAAGGAGTTCCCATGACCAATACCCGACATATCCGCCAGACGTTTCACCGCGCCTCAGGACTTGAGCTGCGCAGCACGTGGCAGAGTATGCAGGCGTACAAACGTCACTGTCATCCTCAGATCTCCATTGGCGCGATAGTAGAAGGCCAGACCTGCTGCATGTGCCATGACAGAGAGTACATCCTCCAGCCCGGGGACCTGATTGTGATCCCAGCTTATATGCCGCACAGCTGCAACCCCGTCGCCGGAAAGCCGCGCAGCTACCACATGCTCTATATCGACACCGGGCTTCCTCTGGCGCTTCAGGTGATTCGCAACCCTGTGCTCTTTAAGTACTATCTTGATATTGCGGAGACGATGTCTCCGGCATCCGTCGACAGGCTGCTTTCTGCCCTTCCCCGCTGTGCGGATAATGCAGAAGCGCTTCGCTCAACCAGCCAGCAGGTTCAGGAGGCATTTCTTTCCGATCTCGCCAGCCCGCCTTCCCTAGACGAACTTGCCCAACGATTCTCGCTGCGCAAGGAGACGCTGATCCGCACTTTCAGACAGGATACCGGCCTGACGCCGGGGAGCTTCCTCAATATCTCCCGAGTAGAGTATGCCAAAGCGCGGCTGCGCGCCGGGGATAATATCGCCGACGTCGGCTACCAGAGCGGGTTTGCCGACCAGAGCCATTTTCACAAGACCTTCGTGAGCTATACCGCCGCCACGCCGCGCCAGTACGCCACGGGCCGATCAATATCAGACAATAAATAGGTTCTGCGTTTCCGTAGTCTGTACCCGGTTTTGCATTCTGAGGTCGCTATGGAACTGTTCTTCCCTTCCGCTTTTCTCGCCCTGGCGCTGGCGCATTTTGTTGCCCTGTTAAGCCCGGGGCCGGATTTCTTCCTGCTTGTGGGCTACTCGGCGCGCTATCGGTTACGCGGCAGCGCCGGGCTGTGCGTCGGCATCGCTACGGGCAACGGGTTGTATATCTTACTGGTCATTATCGGCTGGAGCGCGCTGCGCCAGTTTACGTGGCTATTTACGCTTATCGAGCTTTGCGGGGCGCTGTACCTGCTATGGATCGGCTCGCATCTGGTGCGCAGCCGACCGCAGGCACTGGCGCTGAATGAAACTCACCAGCGCTTCCCTTCACTGCGTAAGCAGATTCTTTTGGGGCTCGGTTCCGCGCTGCTTAATCCGAAGAATGCGTTGTTCTATCTGGCGCTGATGACGGCGCTACTGGGACCGGACGTCACGCTGCTTCAGCAGGCGACCTGCGGCGTCTGGATGGTGATGGTGGTTCTGGTGTGGGATCTGGCGCTGGTGTCGCTGATGGGGCTATCGGCGGTGCAACAGAAGCTCAGCCGTTCGCTGTGGTTGATTGAGCGCGCGGCAGGAGTAGTGCTGATGGGGTTTGGTGGGTGGGTGTTGTGGCGGTTGCTATGAAAGGATTTTCACAGGCCCTTCTTAAACCCCTAACCGATAATCCCAGTCATCCGTATGAATAACGTTGCCGTCACGGTAATGCCAGGTAATCTTTTCATAACGAAGCAAAACAAGCTCAAGATGCCCCTGTTTTTCATGATAAGTATCTTTCACGTCATGCATCAATGAAAACAATGTGACGATATTTACCGCTTCCAGCGTTATCGTGAAATAGATTTCTTCCTGACCGGCATCGTTGATTCGATAAAGGTCGATAGCCACTTTCCTGAGTGTGCCTCCCGTACTCAGTGCTTTGTATAGCAGAACACTGGAAGCATCAATTTCCTTTTCAATAAGAAATGGGCGATGCTGGCATTTACTCAACACTCTGCCATTATGAAGATCAGAGTTATAACTTACGTTATGATAGAGTCCTAAGACTTCAATCTGGTTTTCACGGTCTTTAACCTTTACGCTACCTTTTATGATATTACCCGCATCGTCCGTTAAGGACATATATCCTGGGATGGCCATTTAATTATCCTTTTCGAATGGAACTGAGTTTTCAACAGTAGCGATCATAACAGCGAGACATCTTTTACCCTTAGGGTTGTTAACCTTAAAAATTTCCCTGATTGAATCTACATAAAGCTTATTACTCTCTGCTTCTGTCTCCGGAAAATTAGCAAAAGAGCAGATTTGTTCAATAGTGAGCAACGGTTTATCGTCTTTTAAGATTGCTAAGACTCCCTCAGGGTTATGTGGGATGGCTTCTGAAAGCGCCGCCTTTAAATCTTCAGCGGTACCGGCGTCCACCCCGGGTTCGATGGCACTCGCTACGACTAACCATGCATGGGCTCCTTTACTTATCTCCGGAATTACATGGTTCCACCATTCCGACCCTTCACTATCATTTGAATACAGATTATCCACAACACTCCTGGCGCCTTTGTTATTTATCATCTGCATAATCTGCTCAGGAGAGTGATCTTTTGCCAATAACACTACTGAAAAACACGAGAAGAAAAAAACAATGAAATATTTCATCATCTCACCACCAGTATTGTGTCACCCGAATTATAAATCAGATGACGCTTATCCTGTCCATTCATAATAATGCAACCTGCTGACGCAGAACCTGGCGGTTGCCCTTTCTTATCACCATGAATTTGAAAATAACTCCTACCAAAAGTATTGGTCCCCGCTATAGGTTCAAGAATAATCGCCTCAGCACTTTTGTGATTATTCCATCCGGCAATAAAATAAATACCACGTGGAATAGGGCCTTTGTTTCGTTGCCGTTCACACTCAGGTTTGTCTTTCGATTCACCGGCACCGCTATAGCAGCGGGCAATAAACTCACCATTGTGACTTAATATCCCTGTAGAAATCTCATATTCCCATGTCATTAACCTTGCTCCCTGTCATTAAAATTAACCCACCTTAATATTAATAAAGAGCAAAAATTACCACATCAATCACAAAACCTTACATTCGAGAAGAGTTAAGCACAAAAAATATAGAAAAATTAATAATGAATAATTGTAATGTATATATTTATCGGATAATAAATGTCTGTTCATTTTAAGACACCTCCCCATACACCAGCTTTGCATTTTTCGTTCAATTCCCTCTATCCTTACCCCATGGAAAAAATTACTGAACTCAAGCGCGCCAAGCTGTTGGCGCTGTCGCTGCTACTGCTGGCCTCTGCGGCGTTTATCACCACCCTGTTCCTGCCGCAGACCTTCTGGGTGCGCGGCGTGAAGGCCATTGCCGAGGCGGCGATGGTCGGCGCGCTGGCAGACTGGTTTGCCGTGGTTGCGCTGTTCCGCAGAGTGCCCATTCCCTTCATCTCGCGCCATACGGCAATTATCCCGCGCAATAAGGACAGGATCGGCGACAATCTCGGCCAGTTCGTGCAGGAAAAATTTCTTGATACCCAGTCGCTGGTGGCGTTGATCCGCCGCTATGAACCCGCACAGATGATCGGTGCCTGGTTCAGTAAACCAGACAACGCCCAGCGCGTCGGGCTGCATCTGATGCAGGTGATGAGCGGTTTTCTCGAACTCACCGACGACGGACGTATCCAGCGTCTGCTCAAGCGCGCGGTGCATAAAGCCATCGACAAGGTCGACTTCACCGAAACCAGCGCCGTGATCCTCGAAAGCATGACCAGAAATAACCGCCACCAGGTGCTGCTGGACGCCATCATCAACCGCCTGATTACCCTGATTCAGCGGGAAAGCACGCGGGACTTTATTGCCGACCAGATTGTCCACTGGCTGAAGACCGAGCATCCGCGCAAGGCGATGGTGCTTCCCACCGAGTGGCTAGGTGACCAGAGTGCGGAGATGGTATCGAACGCGGTAAATACGCTGCTGGACGATATCAGCCACGACCGCACGCACCAGATCCGCCAGGCGTTCGACCGCGCCACGTTGAAGCTTATCGACAACCTGAAAAATGACCCGGAGATGGCGGCGAAAGCCGACAACATCAAGCACTATCTGAAGAACGATGAGGCGTTTAACCGCTATCTGGGGGAAATGTGGGCCGACCTGCGCCAGTGGCTGAAAGCGGATATGCAAAGTGAGGATTCGCGCGTGAAGCAGCGCATCGCCAACGCCGGGCTGTGGTTTGGCGAAACGCTGTCAAACGACGCCAGCCTGCGGGCGTCGCTGAACGAGCATCTGGAGCAGGCCGCGCATCGCCTGGCGCCGGATTTCGCCGCGTTCCTGACCCGGCACATCAGCGACACGGTGAAAAGCTGGGATGCCAAAGATATGTCCCGCCAGATTGAACTGAATATTGGCAAGGATCTGCAGTTCATCCGCGTCAACGGCACGCTGGTGGGCGGGACGATTGGCCTGATCCTGTTTTTACTCTCGCAACTCCCCGTCGTACTGAGTTTCTAATCTTCATTGGGCGGCGCGATAACGTAGCGCGTCGCCTCGAAGCGATTGAGGATCAGGTGTACCAGAAAGATCATCGTCAGCGTCGCCACAAGCGAAAAGGTGACGGAGGTGATGCGATAGAGATCGCTGAACACCAGGTCAGTGTCCGGGTGCATGTTCTGCCCGAACATAATGCCGATGGTGGTGATGCTGGAAAACCCCACCCCGGCCCCCACTTTCTCCATCACATGCAGACGCGCACCAAACGCCAGGCCGAGGCCAATAAGTGGCATCATCAGCAGCATATGGCTGCTGTGATCGTAGAGGATAAGCTGGACGACAAGAATATAGAGACAGCCCAGCACTACGCCGACCACGCGCCAGATGGAGCTCATCACCGCGCCGCGATAGTGCATCGGGAACAGAATCAATATCCCCGCCATCAGCGCCGAGAGCGAATCGCTTAAATCGCTAATCTGAAACACCACGAATATCAGCGTCGCGACGATGCCGGAGAGCAGCGACTCGTGTCGCACCCGGGCGTCGTCTTTCTCAATCAGCGGTGGCGGCTTGCGTGGCTCCACATCCGGCAGGAGATAGTTCATCAGCGCGCTCAGGCATACCGCCATGATGCTCGCTTCGATGTTGGAAAACAAAAGCGTGTGCCAGTTGGTGGTGGGGTAACTCATAAAGTTGAGCATCACGCTCTGACACACCACCCCCATCGAACCGAACAGGAACAATGGCCCCTTGCTCATAAAGCGAAAACGCATCACGTACAGGGCAAACACCACCAGCGTCATAATAAGCGGCCATTGCGACAGATAGCCGATGATAATCACCATTTCAACGCAGTTTAGCGATGCGCTGAAGATAAACTGCTTCGCCACGTGGCGGTTAAACACCGGGACCAGCGACAGAAGCATGATCGGGTAGACCACATAAAACACGCCGTAGCTGGTGTTGTAGAAACTCGAGATGCTCAGGGCAATCATCCCGGCAAACACGATTCGCAGGGTCTGACGAAAATCGTTTGCCGTGTAGACGATATTACCGTGCGGGGTAAATACCCGCGCCAGCGTATTAATAGACATAGTGCAGCAGGCTTACCAGGTGGATCTGCATCCCGGAGAAGAAGCGCGCAAACGGGCCTTCACTGTTGTAGAGCTGCACGGTCGCGCGTGCCCCGGTTGGCAGATGCTTCGGCAGCGTTTCATCCAGCGTCACGTGAATGCGCATCCGCTGGGCATCACGTACCCAGCGGTTAGAGGTTTCCGGCTCTGACAGTTGGCCGTTAACGGCCTCCTGGCCCGCAAGGATCCCCGCATCGCTGCTGGTCACGTGGGCGCGAAAGACGTGCCCCGGAAAGGCGTCAAACACCACGGCCGCGTCGGTGCCCTGATGGGTATGACGCAGGCTTTTTTCACGGAAGTCGGCCACGATATCGGTCTGGTTGTTCACCAGCGCCAGCGCGGCTGAGCCTGACGAGGCATAGAAACCGGGGCTTAACTGCAGGTTACTCACCGTACCGTCCGCCTGCGCGTAGACCTTCGTCCAGCCTAGATTAAGCTCTGCGTCATCCAGCGCGTTACGGTATTTTTGCAGCGTCACGTTGCGGTGCTCGTCCCGCTCGCCGCGCTGGATGCGAAGGTTCTGGATATTGGCCTGAATCGAACTGACAGACTGTTCGCTGCTCTGCCAGGTGGTGCGGACTTTATCCAGATCCGCCTGCGAAACGTTCTGCAGGGTGCTCAGCTTCTGATAACGATCAAACGTGACTTTGTCGTTACGCGCGGTCAGCACGGCGGTTTTCAGGTTGGCCTGCGCGGCGGCGATTTGCGCATCCAGCTGTTCGTTGGAAAGACGTGCCTGCTCCAGCGCAATTTGCGCCGCTTCCACTTTATTGCGAAACGGCGTGTCATCCAGTTCAAAGAGCAGATCGCCTTTCTTCACCTGGCTGTTGTTATGCACGTGAACTGCCGCCACGTAGCCGGAGACGCGCGGAGAAACCGGCGTCACCACACGCATCACGGTGGAATCTGGCGTCAGCGGGATCCAGATATCCGCGACGATAAAGTAGACAAACATCAGCAGGAAAGAGGCAATACTCACCCTTACCCAGCGGGCAAACTTTTGTTCAGGCGTCATTATTTTTCGATCTTGTTATCTTCTTCGCGGATTGTCCGCAAATTGCAGGCGAATTGATTCAGGGTAGCGCTGAAAATGTCAATATGTTCCGGCGCGATGTTTTGCGATACACGCGTCTGATATGTCTCAATCACCTGAGTAAGCCTTTTTAATATGGTTTTTCCCTCAGGCGTCAGCGTCAGAAGCCGGATGCGCTTGTCATAAGGCGATACGGAGCGCAGCAGGTATCCCTGCTTTTCCAGCTGTGTCAGAGTGCGCATCAGCGGCGGCAGTTCAATCCCCTGCATCTCCGCCAGTTCACTCACCGAGACGTTATCCCCAAGCTGATGAAGCTGCATCATTACTGTCCAGCTCGACTGGGTTAACCCGGTATCGAGAATGGCATCGTCAATGACGGCACGCCACTGACGCACGATCATTGCCATCCGCATGCCCATCGGCCTGCGGCTAAACAGATCTTCTTCACTCATGGGGAAACCTCTCATCACACGCGGTCACGATAATAGTTATCAGGGTAAGTATCAAGAAACGAGAGGTAAAAGCGCAGGAATTGCGAAAACGATATTCTCCCTCTCCCTATGGGAGAGGGCTGGGGTGAGGGGGAACATACGGCTGTGGAGGTTATTCCGTTCACTTTATGTTCCTTGCTACTCTGTAACAGCATGACCTGTGAACGTGCCAGGGCGGCTCAATCGCCGCCGCCCTGGCGACCCGGGCTCCCGGCGGTAAATCGCCGCTTCGCGGTACCCTCAGCTTATTCCTTCAGGCTATCGGGTCGGGCATGAGCCTGCATCCCTGCAGGCCACGCCCTCTCGGCGCATCCCTGCGCCCCGGCCTTACGGAAACGCTTCGGCGATTTACAGCCGGACCAGGGAGTTGCTGTAAGCCGTTAATTTTGCCGAAGAAACGTTAATCGCTTCAGGTAAAAAATTACTGGGATTCCTCAGCCCGCAGCGGAGTTTAGCGGCTAAAAAGCCTCTTTACAGCGCTCTTCCCCGAAGCCGTCACCACCACCTCCCGATACCCCGCCACCCGCTGGATCCAGCCTTTACTTTCCAAATGAGTAAGCAGCGCCGCGCCCGCCTCTCCGCCAAGATGAAACCGCCGCTCGCTCCAGTCGAGGCAGGCGCAGCAGGCCTTCCGGCGCGGATGAGCGCTTAACGAAATGCCGAGCGTCAGGAACTGCTCCCGGCCATACAGGGTCAGCGCTGAACCGTCTGCCTCCAGCCAGCCTTCAGCCTGCATGAAATCGTAGATCTGCACCGCCACCGTACCCGCCAGATGGTCGTAGCAGGTCCGGGCTTCCCGCATGGCTTTCGGCGCGGTGGTTTCCGGTGGAGTAATGCGGCTCCACGAAAGCCCCATCATCTGCTCCACCAGCGCCGCCACGTCGTGCCCGGCAAGGCGATAATAGCGATGCCTCCCTTGCGACAGGCAGGTAATCAGTTGCCCTTCAAGCAGCCGGGCGAGATGCCCGCTGGCAGTCGACGGTGCAACATCTGCCGCGGTGCTCAGTTCGGTAGCCGTCCACGCGCGCCCGTCCATCAGCGCGCAGAGCATTTTCACGCGCGACGGATCGGCCATTGCCGCCGCCACCGCTGCAATGGCCTGTTCCAGCACCGCACTGTTATCTGGCGGTAAGCTCGTTTTTAACATGGGTCGCCCAGGGTTCGGTGATCTCAGCGGCCAGCTTATCATCATCCGTCAGCAGAATAAGGTGATTTGCGTGGTCGCTATACTGAGTAAGAATAGACACACCGCGTGCCGCCAGCGCCGCCGCGATGTCGCCTAACTCGCCGGGCCGCTCCTGCCTGAGTTTCCTGATAATCGGCTTGCGCACCGCCTGCACGGTAAATCCTGCCGCCATCAGAACACGTTGCGCTTTTTCTCCATCCTCAACGAGAAAATGGGCATCGGTACCAAATACGCCACCGCCCTCCAGCCCCACGCCGTTGCGGCCTAACAGCTGCCCAAAGCGCGCCAGTTCGTCGGGCCCGTCGCTGAAAATCACGTGAAGGTCATACATCGGCATGCCCTCCGGTTTCGGAACTATACTCCCGCACCATCTGCGCCACCCGAATGCGGTAGTACGCAAAAATTGACGCCCGTCCTTCAGCCTGCGCCGCCTGGTGAAAAACGTTCTGCTTCCAGTGACGGATAGCCTCTTCGTCACGCCACCAGGAAAGGGACAGAATTTTGCCGTCGGTGGTCAGGCTCTGAAAACGTTCGATATCAATAAAGCCGTCGATGTCGGCCAGCAAAGGCTTAAGCTCTGCGGCAAGCTTAAGATAGCGCGCCTGATGGGCTGGCGCGGCTTTGGCTTCGAAAATAACTGCGATCATGAGGGTCTCTCCGTGGTGATGTTGAGGAGAGCATGCGGGATGGATAAGCACAATGCTTCGGTAAATAGCGAAGTTTTAGCCCAGAATTGACCTCGGCTCCATAAACGCCCGAATCCCCCACTCGCCCATCTCACGCCCCACGCCAGAGTGCTTAAACCCGCCGAACGGTGCTTTCGGTTCATGAGCAAGCGTGTTTATCAGCACGCGACCGGAGACAATCTGCTGCGCCACGCGACGCGCACGCTCAACATCACCGCCCAGTACCACCGCACTCAGGCCATACTCGGTGTCGTTGGCAATGGCGACAGCCTCCGCCTCGTCCTGATAGGGGATCACGCACAGCACCGGGCCAAAAATCTCGTCGCGGGCAATCGTCATCTGGTTATTCACGTCCGCAAACAGCGTCGGGCGCACAAACCAGCCGTCCTGCGTGCCTTCCGGTCGCCCTTCACCGCCTGCCAGCAGGCGTGCTCCCTCTTCTGTGCCCTTGCGGATATAGCCCTGCACCCGCTGCCACTGCTTTTCGCTGACCATCGGGCCGACATCCGTTTCGCTATCGCGCGGGTCACCGGATTTCACCGCCGCCACTGCCTGCGCCAGCGTGGTTTCGATCTCCAACTTACGCGACTGCGGCACCAGAATGCGCGTTCCGGCCACACACGCCTGCCCGCTGTTCATAAACCCGGCCTGAATCACAAGCGGGATCGCCTGAACCAGATCCACATCATCCAGCAGGACCGTCGGCGATTTACCGCCTAACTCCAGGGTCACGCGCTTAAAGCTTTCCGCCGCGTTGCGCAGGATAGCCTTACCGGTATTCGTCGAACCGGTGAACGAAATTTTTGCCACGTCCGGATGGCGGCTGATGGTGTCACCCACCGTCTCGCCGCGCCCGGTGACGATATTAAACACGCCCGGCGGCAGCGCGGCATCACGCAGCGCTTCGGTGACAATCTGGGTTTGCAGAGCGCTCATTTCGCTCGGCTTGATAACTGCCGTACAGCCCGCTGCCAACGCGGCTGCCAGCTTGCCGCAGATAAAGCCCGCGTCGCTGTTCCACGGCGTAATCAGCCCGGCTACACCCAGCGGGCTCATCTGCACCGTTGCTGCGCCTGCGGGGGTAACGAATTCAAACGCCTCCAGCGCCTCTATCGCCTGAGCAATAACATCTGCCGGATAGCTGGCCATCCACGCCGAGCGCGAGGCCGGCGCGCCGTACTCTTCGATGACGGCTTCCAGCAAATCGTCATGACGGGCCACCACAGCCGCGTGCATACGCTTCAGCGCTGCGATGCGCTCCTGCTTTGAGGTTTGCGACCATGCCGGAAATGCCGCTTTCGCCGCCGCGATGGCGCGCCCGGCGTCAACCTCATCCGCCAGGCGGACCTGCCCTATGACCTGCGCCGTCGCCGGGTTGTACAAATCAAACCGTTCGGTGCCGTGCGGGGTAACAAATTCGCCGTTAATAAAGATCTGTTCGATAGTGTGCATATAACCCTCCTGAGGCTGTGTGAGGACAGTCTGGCACGGCTTCTCCGTTGCGATAATCCACGCTATGCTGCAAGGGTTGTTTCGATTTTCAGGATAATCTATGCATCGTTCAGGTCTGACAGAGCTGGAAGTGGTAATGGCCGTCGTGCGGCGCGGTAGCTTTCGCGGCGCGGCGCAGGAGCTGGGGATGTCCGCCACGGCGGTGAGCAATGCCATCGCCGGGCTGGAGAGTCGCCTTGATATCCGCCTTTTTAACCGCACCACCCGCAGCGTAGCGCTCACCGACGCCGGACAGCGCTACGCGGCACGTATTGGCCCAGCCCTGCAGGAGATTCGTCTCGCCAGCGAGGAGATCCACAGCGATACCGGGGAACCCGCCGGAACGCTGCGCCTGAACGTGCCAAACAATATCGGCACGCTATTCATGGATCAGTTGCTGATCGACTTTATGATCCGCTACCCGAAAATGCGCGTGGAAACAGTAAGCGAAGCAAAGATGATCGACATCGTTGCTGAAGGCTATGACGCGGGGATCCGCCTTGAAGAGTCCGTGCCTCAGGACATGATCGCCGTGCCGCTGACCGGAGAGATCCGCCAGCTTGTCACCGCTACGCCGGGCTATTTCGCCCAGCACGGCATACCCGAGACGCCGGACGATCTGCTGCAACACCAGGGGATCGGTATGCGTATGGCCCACGGCGGGATCTACCGTTGGGAGCTGGCGCGTCGGGGGGAAACGTACGCGCTTGCCGTGCCACCGCGCTTTGCGACCTCCGACCTTTTTGCTTCGATTCGCGCCGTGAAAGCGGGATTAGGCGTTGGATTTTTGCCGGAACTGTATATTCGGGAAGAGCTTGAGAGTGGAGAACTGGTGAGCGTCCTGAACGACTGGGCGCAGCCGTTTGCCGGGCTGCGTCTGTATTACCCCGGACACCGCCACGTCCCGCCAGGACTACGGGCGCTGGTGGCGATGATCCGCGAGCGCGGGATTATTCCAGGTTAGCCTTATTCAGCCCGTAAGCCGCGTCCAGCGAGCCAGGTGCCATGCGGGACGTGATCCCCAGGCGGTTCCAGGCGTTGATGGCCACGATGGCGAAGTTCAGCTCTGAAATCTCGACGTCCGAGAAATGCTCCGCCACGCTGCGGTAGAGCGCATCGCTCACGCCATGCACGCCAATCTGGGTCAGCGCTTCGGTGAAGGCCAGCGCGGCTTTTTCGCGAGCGCTGAACAGCGGGGACTCGCGCCACGCCGCCAGATGATACAGGCGCAGCTCGCGCTCGCCGGCAATTTTGGCCTCTTTCGAGTGCATATCCAGGCAGAAGGTACAGCCGTTCAGCTGCGACACGCGAATGTCGATCAGGTGTTTCAGCGCCGGGTCGATGGAGGTTTTCGCCACCTCCATACTCAGGGCAGACAGCGCGTTGGCGAGGGCGGGGGTGGCTTTATGGTGGTTAACGCGAGTGCTCATTGTCTTTCCTCTTTATGTGCGGCATGTGTCATGCGATGCGGCAAATCTACGCCGTTCATGACATAGTAAAAAGATACAAAAAGCGTGAAATGAGGTAGGACATGAAGCCGGGCTATCACGAAATTTATTCCCGCTATCGCGACAACATCATCCGCGGCGTGCTGAAGCCGGGCGATAAGGTGCCTGCCATCCGCGTGCTGGCGGAAGAGCTGAAGGTGGCGCGCAAAACCGTCGAAACGGCCTATGCCATCCTGACGGGCGAAGGGTATCTGGTGAGCCAGGGTGCGCGCGGCACGCGGGTCAACCCGGATTTACTGTTACCGGATAAAAATGCCCCTGCGGAACAGCCCACCGGCACGCTTCCGGCATCGCTTATCAGCCAGCGCGAACGGGCCGGTTTTCTGCGACCCGGCATCCCCGCGCTCGACAGCTTCCCGTATAAAAAATGGCTGCTGCTGGCAGGCCAGGCAACGCGCGCCATGCGCCAGGAGGAGATGCTCAACCCGCCTGTTCCGGGCTGGTATCCGCTGCGCCAGGCCATCGCCAGCTACCTCAACATCTCGCGCGGGCTCTCCTGCAGCGCCGAACAGGTGCTGATTACCAGCGGCTACAGCGGCAGCCTGCGCCTGATCCTCGACACCCTCGCCAGCCGCAGCGATAAGGTGGTATTTGAAGATCCGGGCTACTTTATGGGCCAGCAGTTGCTCAAGCGGATCGTCCCGCGCCTGCACACGGTGCCGGTCGATCGCTGCGGCCTCGATACAGATTATCTACTTCGTCACCATCGCGATGCGCGTTTTGTCATTGTCACCCCGTCGCACCAGAGCCCACTGGCGGTGACGCTCTCCCTGCCGCGCAAGCAGCAGCTGCTCGACTGGGCAAGCCAGAACGCGGCTTGGATTATCGAAGACGATTACGACGGGGAGTTTCACTACACCCGTAAGGTGCTGCCGTCGCTGAAAAGCCTCGATCCGCACGACCGGGTGATTTTTATGGGCACCTTCAGTAAAACCATTATGCCGTCACTGCGCATGGGTTACGTGGTGATGCCCGCCAGCACCGTCGGGGCGTTTACCGACTGTGCTGACATCACCACCAGCGGCCAGCCGGTGCTGACGCAAAAGATCCTCACCGCGTTTCTCAACGAAGGCCATTTTTTCCGTCACCTGAAAAAGATGCGCGCGCTATACCAGACCCGCCGCGACTGGATGATTGCCGCCCTGCGCGAGGTGTATGGCGATCTGTTTTTCACCGAGCAAAACGATGGCGGGATGCATATCGTGGCCTTTCTGACGAAAGGCAGTTGCGACAGAGAAATCGCCCGTTGCTGGCAGGAACAACAGTTGCAGGTGAATGCGCTTTCGGAATGGTATCGCGGGTCGGGTAAACGCTATGGGCTGGTGATGGGGTATAACAACGTGCGGACATATCAGGAGGCGATTGAGCTGCTGGAAAGACCGAAACGGCAGACGCTTGCGCTGTTGAGCTGAAAATCGCCCGGTGGCGCTACGCTTACCGGGCCTACGGGATCGAGTAGGCCGGGTAAGGCGCAGCCGCCACCCGGCGGCGACGTGGATCACACATCATATCGCGACAACCCAACATCCCTGAGCTGCTCGTCGCTCATCTGACTCAGAATGCGGCGGGTACGGTTGATGCGGTACCAGTTGCGTAGCGTTTTCGCGATCCAGACAAACGCAATAAACGGACGTTTTGAACGATTCTCATAGAATTCCATGATGCTCTCCTCGCTGTGCCAGTGGGGATATCATCAGGGAAAACGGCATGCACAATACAGATTCAAAAACAGCTTTTGTTTAACATACAGATCCGCTAAAACAGTATCTGCATGCCGTTTTTTGCGGCAATCTGTACTGGTTTTACAATCTGTATGGTGAAAACAAAGGATACAGCATGACGCGCTACCAACATCTTGCCAACCTTCTGGCAGAACGCATTGAACAAGGGCTGTATCGCAGCGGAGAACGTTTACCGTCGGTACGTGCGCTGAGCCAGGAGCACGGCGTGAGTATCAGCACCATACAGCAGGCGTATCAGATCCTCGAAAATCTCCAGCTGATCACCCCCCAGCCGCGTTCCGGCTATTTTGTCTCACAACGTAAAGCCCAGCCCCCCGTTCCCGCCATGACGCGACCGGTGCAGCGGCCCGTGGACGTGACACAATGGGATGAGGTGATGATGCTGCTTGATGCCCGCGCCGACAAAGAGATGATCTCCTTCGGTGGCGGTTCGCCGGATATTAACCAGCCGAGCCTGAAGCCTCTGTGGCGCGAGATGAGCCGTATTGCGCAGCATAACCCGAGCGAGATGCTGAGCTATGACGTGCTTGACGGCCGTCTTGAGCTGCGCGAGCAGATCGCCCGCCTGATGCTGGATGGCGGCTCGACCGTAGCGGCGAATGAGATTGTGATCACCAACGGCTGCCACGGCGCGCTGTCGATTGCCCTGCTCTCGGTCTGCAAGCCGGGTGATATCGTGGCGGTCGAGTCGCCGTCGTTTCACGGCACCATGCAGATGCTGCGCGGCTTTGACATCAAGGCGATTGAAATTCCCACCGATCCTGAAACCGGGATCAGCATTGAGGCGTTAGAACTGGCGCTGGAACAGTGGCCGATTAAAGCGGTGATCCTGGTGCCAAACTGCAATAACCCGCTGGGATTCATCATGCCGGAAGCGCGTAAAAAGCAGGTGCTGGCTCTGGCCCAGCGGCACGACATCGTGATCGTGGAAGATGATATCTACGGCGAGCTGGCGGCGGAGTACCCGCGTCCGCGCACCATCCATTCGATGGATATTGATGGTCGCGTGATCCTCTGTAGCTCATTTACCAAAACCGTTGCGCCAGGTCTGCGCGTCGGCTGGATTGTCCCGGGACGCTATTATGACCGGGTGATGCACATGAAATACGCCGCAGGTGGCTTTAACGTGCCCGGCACCCAGATGGCGGTGGCGGCGTTTATTCGCGACGGCCATTATCATCGCCACGTGCGCCGTATGCGTCAGATTTATCAGCAGAATATGGAAACCTACACCTGCTGGGTACGGCAGTATTTTCCGGCAGGGATTTGCGTGACGCGACCGCAGGGAAGTTTCCTGCTGTGGGTTGAGCTGCCAGAGAAAGTGGATATGGTGTGCGTCAGCAAACAACTGTGTCGGCTGAAGATCCAGGCGGCGGCCGGGTCGCTGTTTTCCGCCTCCGGGAAGTATCGCAACTGCCTGCGGATCAACGTGGCGCTGCCCCCGACGGACAAAAATCGTGATGCACTGAAGAAGATGGGTGAGGCGATTGTGATTGCGATGGAGGAGGGCTAGTGCGGCCTGATGCCCTCACCCCGGCCCTCTCCCACAGGGAGAGGGAGAAAACCGTGCAGCACTACTCGTCGAAGTACCAGTATCCCTGGTTAATCAGCCCGGTGAGCTCATCGACAAACGCCGGGTTTTTCAGCGCATCGCCCAGCTCGGCCTGACCGAGTTCGGTGTAGCGGCACAGCGCATCTGCGGCCTTCGCATCCACCGTTTCCAGCAGTTCACTGTTGATAAAGAAGCTGCCGTTAATGTTCAGCACGCGCAGCCCGCTCAGGCGAGATAACCTTTCGCCGCCCTGCAGCGCATCGAGCACCTCTTCTGTTGAGTACGGCGGTTCCGCAGCAGCAATATCCAGCTCGTGACGCGGCGTAGAAACAAAGCTGCCGAACCACTTCGTGAAATCGTCAGGTTTGCTGATCATATCGATCATCATCTGGCGAATACGATCGAGTTCATACTGCTCCACGCGGCCGGGGTGTTCGCGGCAGGTCAGATCCGGATCGCTGTAATGCTCTCCCCCCAGATCGTTTTCCAGCGCGTAATCGGCAAAACTGCTGATCAGATCGCGGCCATTTGGCCCACGGAAACCGACCGAGTAGTTCAGCGCGGTTTCATGGGTAAAGCCGTCGTGCGGGAATCCTGGTGGAATATAGAGGATATCTCCCGGAGCCAGATCTTCGTCGATGATCGGCTCGAATGGATCGACATGCAGCAGCGCCGGATGCGGGCAGAACTGACGCATTGGCAGCTTGTCCCCCACGCGCCAGCGGCGGCTACCCATCCCCTGAATGATAAACACATCGTACTGATCGATATGCGGGCCTACGCCACCACCCGGAACAGAGAAGGAGATCATCAGGTCGTCCAGACGCCAGTCTGGCAATACGCGGAACGGACGCACCAGCTCCGCCGCAGGCATATGCCAGTGGTTCACCGCCTGTGCCAACAGCGACCAGCCGGTTTCACCCAGACCATCAAAGTGCTCGAACGGACCATTGCTGGCCTGCCATTTACCGTTGAAATGACTCACCAGACGGCTATCGACTTCAGGCTCCATCGCCAGGCCAGCCAGCTCGTCCGGGGTAATCGGGTCAACAAAATTCGGGAAGGCATTTTTCAGCACAACGGGTTTTTTCTGCCAGTATTTTTCGAGAAATTCCGGCCAGTTCAGGTTCAGTTGATACGCCATGGGTAGCACCAGTGAGAGGGGAAACAGGCGCGATTATAGGGGAGACGGTGGAGGGGGAACTTGTCATGGGTCAAACGAGCTTGCGTAGGTCGGGTAAGGCGAAGCCACTACCCGACACATACACGATATTAGCGCTTAATCGAGCTTCAACTCGTCATAATGGGTAATCAGTTTACCCACGATACCGTAATCCAGCGCTTCAGCCGGAGACATCCAGAAGTTACGGTCGGTGTCTTTTTTCACTTTTTCCAGCGGCTGGCCGGTGGCGTCAGCAATCAGCTTGTTCACGCGATCCAGCATACGGATGATCTCACGCGCTTCGATTTCGATGTCCGTCGCCTGACCACGTACGCCGCCCAGCGGCTGGTGGATCATGAAACGGGTATTTGGCAGCGAGTAGCGGTGTTCTTTTTTCGCCGCCAGGAAGATGGTGATCCCGGCGCTCGCGACCCAGCCGGTGCCAATGACGTGCACGTCCGGACGGATGAATTTAATGAAGTCGTGGATGGTATCACCCGCTTCCACGTGGCCGCCCTGGCTGTTGATGTACAGTTTGATCGGATCGTTACTTACGCTTTGCAGCAGGATCATCTGGGTGATAACTTTCTGCGCCAGTTCCTGGTTGATCTCACCAGAGATGACAATCGAACGGGATTCCAGCAGTTTTTGCTGCAGCGCGCCTGCGCCGTTTGCCCCTTCGGCCTTATCCTTGTCACTTTCTTTCAGTGTGTAGTGCATTGTTATTTCCTCAGCTTATCGCGCTCAAAACCAGAGTGTAGCCTGTTTTACCGGTCAAAGTCCTCTGAGACAGACAGCGAGGGAGTTTATAAGATTGCAGCTGCCGCACCGGGTTCCGAACGGTAACACAGATTGAGCTGGTCGGAGCAAACGATTAAAAGCGAAGCCTTTTGGGCTTCGCTTATCTGACCTACAAGGGTTGGTTTTGTAGTCCGGGTAAGGCGTAGCCGTCACCCGGCGCTTTCACAGACGCGTTGCGCTCCGCCAGCAGTCGACAAATCTCCGCATGCTTCTCCTCGGTAAAGGTAAAGCGCGACATAAAGCCCATTCGGATCAGCGACCCTATCGCCGGCAGCAGGCAAATCCCGAAGAACAGCCCCGACAGCACGCTCTCGCTCTGGATTTGCGCCTGCGGCACGTAGCCAATCATCGTCAAGAACACGCCGATTAACCCGCCGCCCACCGCCACCGACATCTTGCCGGTAAAGGTCTGCCCCGAGAAGGTGATCGCCGCGCAGCGCTTGTTAGTGTGGTACTCCGCGTACTCGATGGTGTCGGCAATCATCGACGAGGTGAGGATGTTGGTCATCATCACGAACAGGGTGCTCAGGCCGAGCAGAATGAACAGCATCGTCACCTGCTGATAGCCGACAAACCACATCACCACGCGCACCGCCACGTCCAGCCCGCAGAGGATCATAAACAGCTTCCGCTTCTGCATCCGGCGCGTCAGCATCGGGGCGACCAGGCACAGCACCGCCGCCACTATCCCCATCACGCCAATCGCCATTTGCAGGCTGCCGTCGCCCAGGTTGTTGATAAAGAAGTAGATATACAGACCGCCCGCCACGTTATGGAACACGCAGAAGAAGAACGACAGCAGGACGATAAACAGCGGCTTGTTCTGGCGCAGGTTGTGGAAGGTATCACGCATCGTCACCTTTTCCGGGCTTGGCGGCACGCGCTCTTTGATCTGCATAAAGCCGTTGAGCATCAGCGGCAGGCCCACCAGCATCATCACCAGCGCCGCCATAAAGTAGCCTTTATCGTTGCTGTGCTGAGCAAAAAATGCCGCCAGTTTCGGGAAGAAGATGTTGGCGCAGGCAATCCCGGCGTTTACCCCGAGCATCGCCGCCGTTACCGCGCGGGTGCGCTGGGCGGAGTCGTTGGTCATCACCGACGACATCGACCAGAACGGGATATCGGAGATAGCGTACAGCGTCCCCCACAGGATGTAGGTCACCCCGGCGTAGAGGATTTTGGTGGTCATGTCCGCTTCGATTTTATAGAACGACAGCAGCGTGACGCCGGTGATCAGCAACGGAGCAATCAGTAAAAAGTGGCGAAACTTGCCGAACCGGCTGTTAATGGTGTCCATAATGCTGGCAAACAGCGGATCGTGAACCGCGTCCCACGCGCGGGCAATCAGGAAGATGGTACTCGCCGCCAGCGCCGAGATCCCCAGCACGTCGGTGTAAAAATAGTTAATAAACGAACCCACTAAACCAAAGCTAAAACACTGACCTAAACCATAACCAAAATAAGACCACAACTCGCGAGACGGTATTTTCATTATCGTTGCCATAGTGCGTACCTGATTACCCGGCGACAGGCACCGGGGCAATATGATTAGCCCTGCGCTTTCGGGGCGATCTGACGAAACTTCTGCATCAGCGCGATTTCACGGCGCGAGAACGGAATACCGTTTTCCTCGAACACGTCGTGGAACCAGAGGCGGCAGTAGTCCGTGGACTCCTTCATCACCACCGGCCACGGCAGCCACGTCTGGGTTTTACCGCGCACCAGCCCCCACTGATACGGCGCGACTTTCGCCATGTACATCAGCGGAAGTTGCTCTTCGATGGTGCTGCCCACGTGGCGCGCCAGCCATTCGGTGCAGAACAGCGGGCGCCCGAGCGCCTGTAGCTGCTGAATAATCGCCGTCATCCGCCCGGTGTTGGTGTAGGCGTGGAAGCTCACCACGTCCGAGAGCGCCAGCGCGGTCTGGTCCAGCGGATGCTGGAAGAACGTCTCACCCTCCTCTTCCGGCGGGACTCGCCACGCGCAGACCGTGAGCGGCTGGGTTGGGTCTTCTTCACGCACCCACTGGAACGCCAGCTTCATGAGCTCGTGGGCACAGGTCTCCAGCTTCGCGTCGTACTGCACCTCCTGCGTACCCGTCGCGAAAATGCCACGGTTGCCCGGCTCGTTATAGAGATCCCACAGCAGCACGCGCCCGTCTTCACGAAACTGGCGAACAACGTCGCGGATATAGCGCTCAATCTGCGGCCAGCAGTCGAGATCGCACACTTTGTCTCGCCCCGGACTCGCCGCTGCCTGGCTGTTGTGCTTGCCCGGCACCGGTGGCTTTTGCGGGCCGAGATACGGCTCGTCGCCGGAGAAGCCGCAATCGTCCATCAGGGTCAGCATGGTGCTGAACCCGTGACCGTCGGCAATCGTCAAAAACCGGTCGATGCGCGCCATCAGTCCGTCGCGATCGTGCTCCCAGACGATAAACGGCAGGTTGATGCGCAGGGTGTTGTAACCCGCGTCCGCCGCCCAACCCAGCTCGCGGTCGATGGTTTCGGCATCGAAAGTCTCTTCCTGCCAGATATCAGTCCAGTTCGCCGCCGTCGACGGCAGGTAGTTAAACCCGCACAGCCAGCCTTTTTGTTCATACCACGCCTGTGCCTGCTCCCTGCTCCACTGCTCTTTCATTACGCGTCCTCTTACTGATAATATTTAGCTAATAAATATTAGCCGCGGGATAAATGCGCAATTTCTCGCACGAAGAAAAGCGATGCCCCTCACAAAGTTCGCGCTTCGATGAATGAGAAACGTGATCGACGGCGCTAAAGCGTGCGGTTAGGGTATGATGCGAAGTCGCGAAAGGGAGAGGACGGATGAAGCGAAAAACGAAAGTGACGATGAACGATATTGCGCGGGCGGCAGGGGTGTCGCAGGCGACGGTATCGCTGGTGCTTAACCAGTCCCGCAACATCAAGCTTAGCGACGACACACGCCAGCGGGTCATTAATGTGGCCACCGAGCTCGGCTACGACCGCCTCCCCGCCGTACACGCCCCGCGCAACCAGGAAGAGATCGCCCTGCTGGTCAGCTCCATGCAGAGCTTCGACCCGTTTATTGACGCCATCAGCCAGGCGCGGGAAGCGGCGTGGCGCAACGAGACCCTGCTCACCGTCTACGACTACGGCGACGACATCGAGCTGGCGCTGAACATCATTCGCCAGCTGGAGAAGCGCAACTGCATCGGGATTATTCTTGCTTCCCCGGTCACCACGCTGGTGGACATGACGGCGTTCCAGGACTGCACCCGCATCCCGCTGGTGCTGCTCAACCAGCGCGACCCCGGCTCGCCGCTGCTGCCGTCGTTTATCCCGGACGACTACGCCAACGCTTTCCAGGTGACGAAACACCTCATCGCCTGCGGAGCCACGCGCATCGCCCACATCACCGGGGAGAGCTGGATGGAAGCCTCCCGCCAGCGTCTGGCGGGGTACCAGGCGGCACTACAGCAGGCCGGACTCGCGTGTGATGACAACCTGGTGCGCCAGACCAACTGGCAGTTCAGCGAGTCCTTTACCGCGACAGCGTCCCTACTGGAACTGGCCGAGCGCCCGGACGCCATCTTCTGCGCCAGCGACTGGCTGGCGATTGGCTGCTATCAGGCGCTGGCGGTGAACGGCGTGCGCATCCCGCAGGACATGCTGCTGGCGGGCTACGACGACCAGAAGATCTCCGAGCAGCTCACCCCGCCGCTGACCAGTATCCAGCTGCCCTACAGCGAGCTGGGACGGCTGGCGGTGGAGTACCTGTGCAATCAGGAAGATGCCGCCACGCACGTGACGCTGGCGGGCAGGCTGAAGGTGCGCGCCTCAAGCCTCGTCTGAGGTAAACACCATACCTGCATAGGGCTTCTCGCGACACGCCGCCAGCCGCGCGGCGAGGCTGCCCACGTGCAGCTCCAGCTTGTGCCCGTCCGGGTCGAGAAAATAGAACGACGCCCCTCGCTTTTGTTCTGTTTCCAGACGGTAACGCCCGCCTGCTCAAGCCTTTGCGAGAACACTTCATAATCCTCCTCCGCCACGGTAAACGCATAATGGGTATAGTCGCTCTCCTGCGGCGGCACGTACTGGCGCGCCTCGTCGTACGACAGGCAGACCCACAGATCGCCGCAGGTGAGATAAGCCCCGGTATTCCAGCGGGCGTGCAGCGCAAGCCCCAGCAGCTCGTGCCAGAAGCTGACGCTTTTTTGCAGGTCGCTGACCGCGAGGGTCAGGTGGTTGAGTGATTGCAGCATGACGTGCCCTTTTGTTTTTCGCGCCGGACGTGGTACGGTAAAGAGATGAACATAAACCACGCCGTGCTCACCGTAAACCGCTGGTGGCTGCCTTCCTAAAGGCGGCACGGAGTAGTTTTTCCCATTTTCAGATAGCCGCCGAAAGGCGGCTTTCACATTTCTAAGACCCCTTTCGGCAATTGCACATTAAGGAGTCTTTATGAACACGCCAACCATCCTCACCGGCGACCGCCCAACCGGCCCGCTGCACCTTGGTCACTACGTTGGATCGCTGCGCCAGCGCGTGGCGCTGCAGCAGACACACAACCAGTTTGTGCTGATTGCCGACCTGCAGGGGCTGACCGACAACGGCAGCAACCCGCAGAAAATTCGAGACAACATCCCCGAAGTGCTGGCCGACTACCTCGCCGCCGGCATTGACCCGAACCTGACCACGATCTGCCTGCAGTCCGCCCTGCCCGCCCTCGCCGAGCTGACGATGCTGTATATGAATATCGTCACCGTTGCCCGCGTGGAGCGTAATCCGACGGTAAAAAACGAGATTGCGCAGAAAGGCTTTGCCCGCTCGCTGCCGGTCGGGTTTATGGCCTACCCCATCAGCCAGGCGGCGGACATCACCGCGTTCAAGGCCGAGTGCGTGCCCGTCGGCGACGACCAGCTGCCGATGATTGAGCAGACCAACGAGATTGTGCACAAGATGAACAGCCTGCTGCCCGCCCCGGTGCTCCGCCACTGTAAGGCGATGCTGAGCGACACCAGCCGCCTGCCCGGCATCGACGGCAGCGCCAAGATGTCGAAATCGCTGGGCAACACGCTGCATCTTTCGGCCAGCGAAGAGACGATTCACCGTGCAGTCAGCGCCATGTACACCGACCCGAACCACCTGAAGATGAGCGACCCGGGGCAAATTGAGGGGAACGTGGTGTTTACGTACCTCGACGCGTTTCATCCGGACAAGGAGAAAGTGGCGGCGATGAAAGCGCACTACCAGGCAGGCGGGCTGGGTGACCGGGTTTGCAAGAACGAGCTGGAGGCGTGTTTGCAGGAGCTAATTGCGCCGATGCGGGAGCGGAGGGCGATGTACATGCAGGATAAGGGCGAGCTGATGGCGATGCTGAAGCGCGGGACCGAACGGGCGCAGGGGGTGACGCAGGGGACGCTGAGGGAGGTGAAGGTTGGGCTGGGGGTGCCGGTGTTTTAAAATAACGTCATGCAGCGTATGTATTCAAATAATACATGCGCTGCATAATATTATTTATCGGCAATTCAACGAATATTACATTTATAATTAACAGGAACCATTACTATCCCTTCTTTAAAAGATAACCAATATCAATCTGGATATTTATTTCGGATTTTAGCCCGACTTATTAACCACTTTATGTATATTCGCCTTACAGGCTAAAACCTAGCATTGCTGCATTTACTCTTCTGCCCCTACAAGGAATTGTCATGCAGCTTTATACCAATGAATTCACAGATGAATTAAAAGCGGAAATAGATTGTTCGCCTTTTTCCGATGAACAACTGGCCGCCATGCCTGAGGACGCGCGCGCCATTATTGCCGAACAGGAAGCGTTTCATCGACAACATCCCGTCACCGCCATCTGGCGGATTGCCACGGCTGGCAGCCAGACCCGAATGGGCGGCGTGGTACTTCCCGTCGATCGTGAAGCCACAATGCTCATGGACGATGGGAGTTACACCAGCGTGATTGTTGAAGGGGATTTTGTAGGCTATCCGGATGGAAGACTCGCCATGATCATGACGTCAGCAGGAACTGCCTTTTCATGGAAAAGGCAAGGCGTTGCCCTGGTAGGTAGCCTGCTTGATAACGATGACGAAATTATCAGCACGCCGCTCGGCAGTACTTATCTTGTCACCCGCGAAGGTATTCCACCTCAGGAGGATTTCTTAACCTGGCCCGGAGAATAGGCCATGGGCTACCGTTCCACGAACTACGGCCGCGGTCAGGCGCTGCACGGCGACAGAACGACCTCCGGCGCAATATGTTGTAGCACCCTGCCCAACTGCACCGAGCACGGTCGCGGCGTTATCCGCGTTGGCGATAAAACTACAGCATGCCCTAAATGCGGCAAACAGGGCGTTGTTGCAGACGGCGAACCTCGCGTTAACTGGATGGGACAAACCTCAGCCGTCGATGGTTCTGTCGTCATTTGTGGCTGCCCGCACGGAACCAACCGCGTGATCGCCCCATCGGGAGAGTGGCTCGGCTCCGGCCCCTCTCCTGAACAGATCGCACAGGAAAAGCATCAGGCCATGCTCGCAGCACGCCGAAAAGAGCAAGAGGCCGAAGCGCAGCGACAAGCAGAAGAACGCGATCGCAACCGGGTCTTTGCGAAATCCTGCCTGCGCGGTGAAGGCTGTAACGATGCAGGCACCGGAAGTGAGCCGCACACCAACTTCGCCGAGATGGCGTTTTACCAGGCCATACCCAACAGTGCCCCACAACACGCCCAGGCGGCAAAGCGTAAGGTGCTCCCAAAACCCAAGCAACGCAGCGCGCTTTATCTCTGGTGGAATGGGCATCACGAGGAGATGGACTATCAGGCTGCCGTTGCGGCCGAAGAGAGGGCCTGGAGCGCGCGGACCGCGATAGCCGATGCCAGCGAACTCGTACTGGTTGGCGGGCGCACAATCACTCCTGGCACCTGGGCCGTGCGCGGCGCTGCACTTGGCGAAATAGCCACGGGAGGCTTTGGTGCACCTGTCGCAGGGCTGCTGATAGGGATGTATCCCGGCAAGCTGAACGACGGCGAGCAGGATTTTATCGACAGGATGCGCGCCGAACAGATGCGGGAAGCCCCTACCCGCGTTCGCTTCACCTGGGAGAACGATGCCAGCGGTAGCCTGACGCCGCGCGGCTGGCATACGCCGCCGGGCAAAGACAGCGTGCGCGTTCGCAGGGTGGAGTGGGATAGCCAACGCAAGGCATATACCTTTACTACCGAAGAAGCCCCCGGTATCACCCTCATCTGGACACCGGACCGCACCGGAGAGAATAAGCCGTGGGATACGGGCAATCACAACCCGGTACGGATACCGAACCCGGTTGTGGTTGATCCGCTGCCGGAGGATACGGGGATTGGTGCGACGACCAGCCCGACACCGGAAGAGAAGACGTTTGCGGATTATATTCTGATTCTGCCGGTGGGCGGGGTGCCGCCGATTTATGTCTATCTCAGCGGGAAACGCCGCAGTGGATTACCTGAAGATGGACATGATTATCATCAAGCACCAAAAACCAGCGAAATTACAGGATTAAGTGGTTTAAGAGAGGTGAAAGCGAAAACGCCCAAACAGGGTGGTAGTGGTAAAAGGGCAAGATGGGTTGATTCGAAAGGACGAAGAATATATGAATGGGATTCTCAGCATGGCGAACTCGAAGAATACAGAGCTAGTGACGGCGAGCATCTCGGCTCTATTGATTATAAAACTGGTGAAATTTTGAAACCTGCCGTAAAAGGTAGAAATATTAAATCTTATTTATGAGGCTTATTATGGGATTAAGATTAAGATTACAGTGGTATGATAAAGAAACTGAGTTAGGTGAAGGAAATGAATTTTCTTTAGATTTTGGCGATGATGCTCAGATCATGACAAAAGATCTTGGCCTACCAACTAAGGGGAACGTTAATAATGGTTTTTTTGATGTTGAACCCGAATGGATACCCATTCTCCAACCCCACTTCTTACATAAAATAACCCCCGCCATTTATGACTATCAGGTTTCTTTTGACTATAGGGATAAATGGTGAGAGGCATTGCCCGATAATCGTATCGGGCATGCTAAAAATCTCCGTCAAGATGAAAAAGATCAATCAAAAATTCAGAGGTGAGCCTCTTCCCTTATCCCTACAATATATAGAGTCGGTAAAAAAACGGTATGAGACACATCGCATTAATCCTATAAATCAGGGCGGCGCTGTATATGATCTAGATAATATGAGCATAACAACACCTAAACATCATATTGATATATACCGAGGAAATTAGGATGAAAACCATCAGCGATTATACTGAAAAAGAATTTTTAGACTTAGTAAGAAAAATATGTACTGCCGCAAGTGATACAGAAGAAGAAGGAAGTTTATTGGTTTTAGAGTTTGAACGTCTTTCTGAACATCCTAATGGATCTGATGTTATTTTTTATCCAGAGAAAGGTAAAGATTACAGTCCAGAAGGTATTGTTAGAGAAGTGAAGGAATGGCGCAGAGAAAATGGAAAATCCGGATTTAAGGAATAACAATGCCGCGCTTTCGGGCGCGGATTGTATGCAAAAAATTTAATTAGATAAAAGTATGAAAAAATTAAGCAATTACACTGAAAGTGAATTTTTATATTTAGTACAAAAAATATTCTCTGCCGATTGTGAAACAGAGGAAGATGATAATTTTCAGGTTAGAGAGTTCGAACGGCTTGCAGAGCATACCTCTGGTGCAGATCTTATTTTTTATCCCGAAAATGGAAAAGTTGATAGCCCAGAAGGCGTTGTCCAGGAAGTAAAAGAGTGGCGTCAGCCTCATGGAAAACCTTGCTTCAAGTCTGAGTGATTTTTTAGGATTAAAACAATGATCGTTTACTCTATAGATGTATACAGTAAAACAGATGAACTTTTACTTTATGAAATCATAATCTCTCAGCGAAATGTAGCTGCGCTGTATGACATTATGGGCATTTCAGATGAAGATGAAGCCGACTTCTCGTATGGCATCGGTGTTTATAATATAAACAAAAAACAGGCACATCTTTTAGAAAAACTCATAGGTAAAATATTCTACTCGGACGATTTAATTTTTCAGCTTTCAGGAGGAGAGCTTTAAATGAAGATTAAATATCTAATGCCCCATTTCTCATTTCGAAAACCTAAGAATTTACATCTGGACGGTACTTTATAGCTCAAAACCCTGAAACGAGAAAAAAAGCTTACGTTTAAACTATAGGGCGGACTTATACAGATGATTACAAACATGAGGCAATGATTGTTTATCCAGGGAAAAGTCATAACGAATTGGTAGATGCAGGATTTATTTCATGGAAAACATATCCAAAGGGACATTCAGGCTCTATGAACCAACACCTGGAAATGGCAAAAGAAGGCATCAATTTAAGTTTTTTGAGAGAAGCTCAAGCCCTTGTTGTGATAAACCTTAAATTGAGGCCGATTTACATATTTGTGGTATGGCCGGCGAAGACCTACTGGAAGACTGCGAAGAAGCTTTTGGCGTTCAGTTAGCCACGGAAGAAGATGGCTATATGAAAACGTTCGCTCTTGCTGAGAACGAGTATCTGTTTACGGGTGAAGGTATAGACTTTTTTGGCATCTGTCGGTTTATCCGCTGGGTACGTGGCATACCCGAACCTGTTATACGCGATTTAACCGTTGGCGAACTTCATGCTGTGCTGGTTAAAGCTGTGAAAGAGCAGGTAAAGCACGAGTGATTTTTACTTACAACGGGCATGGGATGACATGCCCGTTTTATTACTTAAGGGTTACATTAGATGGGAAGCACGGTTACTCCGACATCGCCTTCCCTGTTCCACGCTTAACAGCCGGTATATCACCGGTATCATTCAGCGCCCCTGGAAAGGTCTTCAGCCACTGTGCGACTTTCTGTTTATTTATATTCACCACGCTCATACCTTCCAGGCATCCCCATAATTCTCTTGTATGCTGCGGCGTAATCACAATGCAGTCTTTCATGGCGCGGATTTTCACGGGCATGCCGTTGATAAAGCCTGCACGGGTTAACCAGTCGCCGCCCAGAAGAAGGTATTTCATGTCTATGCGCGCATACAGTTCGCAGCAGGCAGCACTGTCCTGCGGCGTTTCCGCGCGCGGGTGGACGGGCGCCGCGTTAGGCGGGTTGCCGTGTAGGCGACGGGCGCTGTTTTTGCGTACCAGCTCGCGGTTTTCAATCATGCCGGTGAAAGCGTCTGATTCTGTTTTGCAAACCGTAAACTCTGGCTTAAAATTCGTCGCAGCCATTTTCAACTCCTTCATAGTTGTTTGTGGTTAGCGGTATGGGGGTGTTGCAGCACCTTCATATCGCGAATTCTCGATTAAATTCTCTTTGATACTTCCTTTGCCGTTCGGCGTAATTTCTGGTGCCCATTATACAGGGCTGAATATAAATACAGCGGTTTGGTGTGGGGTAAATTTTGAATTTGCGTGGGGGATTCAGGAAATAGGGTTGGGTGCGGTAAGGTCATGTTTTTGTTGATTACGGGTTGATTGGTCTGGATTTTGCGAGCATCATCGCAATTATTTACCTTCTTCCGTAACGCGATGGCTTCCAGCAAAACTCTCGAACAGGCAATTGCCGACATCACCATCTGGCGCAAAGGCGAACAGCGTGCGCCGCATAAACCTTTATTGCTTCTGTACGTGCTTGCGAACTATCAGCATGGGCATGCGCGACTGTTTGATTATGGAACCGAGGTCCACGAGCAGCTGCTTGGCCTGTTAGAACGCTTTGGCCCACAGAGGAAGGCGCATTACCCGAATATGCCTTTCTGGCGGCTCAAAGGGGATGGATTTTGGGATCTGAAGAATACTCAGTTCTGTTCGACCACTGGCAGTAAGCAACCGCCTGTTAAAGAACTTGTGGAACATAACGTTGCAGGCGGGTTTGATGAAGAACACTTTGCGTTGCTGAGTAAGAACAAAAACCTGATCGGCTCGCTGGCGCAGCAGATCCTTGAAGCGCATTTTCCTGAAAGTATTCAGGAAGAGATCGCGGATGAGATGGGTTTTGATATCCAGCAAATCCGTAAGGTTCGCGATCCGCTGTTCCGTCAGCAGGTGCTGCGTGCTTATAACTACGAGTGTGCTATTTGCGGATTTAACATGCGGCATGATGACGCCTCTGTTGGACTTGAAGCCGCGCATATCAAGTGGAAGCAGTTTGGCGGACCGTGTGAGATCCCCAACGGGCTGGCGCTGTGTGCAATTCATCATAAGGCGTTTGATAAAGGATCGATTGGGCTGGATGAGAATATGCGTTTGCTCGTGTCCGAGGCGGTGAATGGGAGTGGGATAGTTGGAAGACTGTTCTGGGATTTTGCTGGGAAGCAGATTGCTCTGCCAATCATAAAAGGCAACTATCCTGGAGAGGGTTTTGTAGAATGGCATCGTAGGGAGGTGTATAAAATGAACTCCTACTGATACTCGATCATTTCTTATTTATCATTATTGCAACAGTATAACCCTTTATCTAATACTACAATTAATAACCATATGGAATATTTATTATATGATTCAAGAACACAATAAATGGTGGGAAAAAAGAGTGCTACGTTCCGTGGATAACCTTAAGTTATGGTCTAATAATCCACGTTTAGATCCCTCAAGTAAGCTCGTTACAGTTCGCGATTTTGTTGAGGAGTTAATATCTGATGACAATGATGAACAAAACTTTTTAACTTTAATGAGATCTATTGCGACACGAGGTTTTCAATCATTCGACCCTGTTGTAGTTTGGCAAAATAAAGATAAAGATTTCGTTGTTGCAGAAGGCAATCGAAGGGTAATGGCCCTGAAACTGTTACGTTCGCCTGATAAAGCCCCAATGTCTATTCGTAAAATTGTTGTCAACCTATCAAGAATGATTGACAGAGACGAGCTGGAGAAAATTAGGGTATGTGTAGCGCCTTCTTACGATGATGCTAGGTGGTATATTTTACAACGTCATTCTTCAGCAAGTAACCTTGTCAGATGGCAACGATTACAACAGCAACGATTTATAATCGATGTCTATGACGCAGAAGGGCAAGATATTGACAAAACCATCGAATACACTGGTTTTAAACGTGCAGCAATAATCGAGGCTTTACGGTATGTAAAAATACGTGATATCGCGACAAGACAAGAAGTGACACAATATCTTACGCATGAAGAAAAAGAGCAAGTCTATAGCCATAAAATTAATATGACTGTATTAGAACGATGGTTCGGGAATAGCCAAGTTCGCGATGCTTGGCATATCGACTTTAATGAGGAGGGTGTTGTAATTAAGGCTGAAATGTCAACTTTTTGTTTTGCTTATGCCAAATTCCTTAAGTTAATGCTAAATAAAAACAATGAGTTAGGGTTCTTGGTCAATACTCGTACCATTGATTCTAGCTTCCAAAAAATATTTGATTTTCTACCTAAAGTAAAAAGTCTAGAAGAAGCAAATAAAGATGATATTCCCCATGCCGGTATTGAGGTTAATCCTACCCCAGCCCCTTCAGACACCCCTGACCCAATCCATGCAGACCCAACAAAAGTTCAGGATCCTAAACCCGAAGATAAGCCAAAGTTAAAAGGTGATCCTAGGCGGCGTCAGTTAACTGATTGCTATCATGAAATATCAACAACTAGCTACAAACTAAAATCACTTTTCAAAGAGTTTCAAAAACTACCAGTATTTATCTATCCTAATGTGACAGCAGCGTCATTACGTATTTTCCTTGAGCTCGCTGTGGATGAATACATTCATTCAAATGATCTGAAGGATAGGCTGTCCAAGTATGAAAAGAAAGGCTACAATGACCTTACACTGCAGCAAAAGCTAAGTACTCTGCGCGGCGAATATATAGACGTAAAAGAGGCTAACAAAGTTATTGATCAGTTACTACATGTAAGCAATGATTACAGTTTGAACACATTGAACGAATACATACATGGAAGCAAAGTTCACAAAGTTGAACCTCAGTTTTTGAATCGCTTCTGGGATATGTTGACACCGCTTTTGGCAGTACTGATAAGTTTGAAGGAAATTTAATGTTTTACTCTCCCTTAAGATACCCAGGTGGAAAGTCCAAGTTAGCAGCATATGTACTGGAAACAATCAAGTTAAACAATCTTGAGGGGGAGTCATATGTCGAACCGTTTGCTGGCGGATGTGCGATTGCTTGGCATTTATTGCTAAATAACCATGTACAGAAAGTATATATAAATGATTTAGATCCGGCTATACATGCGTTTTGGCATTGCGTGTTATATCGCACAGATGAGCTATGTTCATTGATTAAGAGCACTCCAGTGACCATAGATGAATGGCATAAGCAACGTGCAATATATAAAGAAAAAAATAGTGATTTTTTAAAATTAGGATTCGCTACGTTCTTTCTTAACCGAACGAACCGTTCTGGCATTATTAAAGGAGGAGTTATAGGTGGATTAAAGCAAGATGGAAACTATAAATTACATTGTAGATATAATAAAGACAGACTTGTTGAACAAATATTAGCTATAGCAGCCAAAAGAGATTCCATACGTCTAAGCAATATGGATGCTGTTGATTACATTGAAAAATTCATACCCGACATTGATGGCCCAGCATTTATTAATATTGATCCACCTTATTATATAAAGGGGAAAGGTCTTTATCAGAATTTCTTTGAACATGATGACCATTATAAATTATTTGAAAGTGTAGTTAAAATTAAACAACACTGGATTGTCACTTATGATGATACCCCTGAAATCTGTGAGATCTATTCTGATTTTATTCCTGAATCATTCGGATTAACCTACACAGCTCAAAATAAATATAAGGGTTCCGAGCTAATAATTCATTCCAAAAATTTATTAAAGACTGGCTTGAAGCCTGATATTACTTTTAGTGAAATTAAAAAATTAAAGAGAAATGGTTTGCTCTGAACATATTTGTATAATTAATTATAAGTATATGTATTTTTATTACGAATATAATTATATAAAAATAAACATGAAAATATATATTCAAGCAATCTACAAATACTTAAAATTATTTCAAAAAAAGAGATGAATTTTTTTGAAAGGATTTGCTATCTTTTGGTGCCGAAGGCCGGACTCGAACCTAACTCTCCGTAACCTGCTGTTCTCGCGTGCCTATGGATTAAACAGGCAGTAATTGTAGGATCTTTTTGTTAGAAGAACCACATGAAGCGTTTACCCTTCCTCGGCCTTGTTACATCAGCAACAAGAAGCTAGGTGTCTAAGCATTTTCCCTGACCTGTCATCGCAGGAGGAAGCAATGTAGAAGTCATGGCTCACAATGGGCACTTCTCTAGGGTTCTGCAAAAAAAGTAGTTTCTAGAAGAGGAAATCGAAACACGGTTCAACTCCCGCACTTGGTGGACATCAATTCTACTGTCTAATGTATTAGCAAAGAAAGCATGTTTAGGAGAAACTGGAATAAAAGGCTCTAAGCCAAAGCCATCCCCCGGGTAATAATCGGCGACTAAGAACTCCCCTCTTTTCGCTGTTAATAACCCCCACTTAATACTCCCTATTTCATGGTAGATCTTAGCCAGCATTACTTGAATCTCAATGCCTGACGCAAGATGGTGCAACAGCCCATCATTTTCTAATATGAAGCTATATCCATTTTTTTCCAGAACCTCTTGTTTATCAATAGATAAATGATGGCCGAGTTCCTTGCTGAAATGCACATCATGCCTCGCCTTATCTCTTGCAAGCCCTCGCAAGCGCCACAAGTGATAATAGCGGCTAATGTCGTCATGCCTTCTATCACCAAAAGGAGTATCGATGTTGTCTATCGCATTAAAAAAAGCAGTTTCGACACTGAGCATATAGCCTTTTTCAGACCGTTCATCCCATGCTCGTTTAGCACAAAACATTGCGGCGTCTGGTTTACGCTGCACCCATCGAGAAAGAGTTTTATCAAAAACAGAGACTGTCCCCTTTTCATCTGTAAACTTTCTTATGCAATGTGCCGCATGGATATGCTGATCAACGGTTAACTGATGAGGGTTTCTCTTTTGGACTCTTCTAAAAGTTGGCTGTGTCATGAGGACTCTTAATCTTCAAGTGATACGTAACGCCTATGTAATGCACCTGTATTTTGATGTTTAAATGGCTCTTACAAAAGGATGAGCCTGATTCGAAGGTGGGTAATCCCCTGCAAAAGAATACTGTTCATTAATACAGCATCCAGAATTTATTAACTTACATTAACGTCACTTTCTCAGTTTGTCCCAACGAACCGCAGATACGATCCCCCAATTGCCGCTAGGATTGGGTCTACGCCATTTTGCGGTCTGCATACTACGGAGATACTCAAGAGCCTCGGAAAACGTGCCAAAACGCTTCTGAGCCGCTTTATCACCTACGCCAAACGAACCATCGCGGGTGCTCGCCAGTCCGGGATGAAAGCACGAGCCATCGGCCGCGTATGGAACCAACAGATCTAGGTCATTATTTTCAGATGATTCAGGCGCTAACAACTGCCACGGCTCAACACTGAGAGCGTTAGCCAGCACCTCAATCGCATCCAGAGATGCATTAGAACCACCGCGTTCAATACGGCTCATATAGCTACGTGCGAACCCACACCGATCAGCAAACGCTTCCTGGCTCATTCCGGTGGCAATGCGCAGTTCTTTTACCCGCTCGCCAAACTGTATTCTCAGGGATTTTTTCATGCACTGAATGTGCAATTTTGACCACTGTAAGGCCACGCTCCATATGAGACATTTTGAATCTATTCTCGCGTCAGTGAGCTTAGTCACTCGCATTCATCGCCTGTATAATGACAATCCTCATTGATTCAAAAAAAACACCAATAGTGACATTTAAAACCCAACAAGTATGATGATCGTCATCGGTTGGGCGTCACCAGCGTTCGCTATCAGGCGCGATGTGTTTTGGAAAGTGAGGGAATCATGGCGGGAACAGACTTGTTATTACCGATGTCAGCGGGAGCTGCGCTTAGCTGGGCCAGCTATAGTGTGGTTGCTCATGTTGTATCAAAACGGCAGATCAGCACGCTACGCGCAATTGTATGGGGGGCTATGGGCACTCTCTCATTGGTGCTGGGCGTATGCGCCTTTTCCGCTGTAGGTGCAGAACAACCGCTAACAAAACAAAATGCCTCATGTTCAGGTAACAGCCCGGAATGCTATGCGAAAACGCACCATAACCCGGTCAGGGAGTGCAAGCAGGTAATGGACAAGAAAGCGACGTTTCGCCATATTTGGCAGAAAAGTGAAGCACTGCCAGTTTTCGGAACTTACTTGTGGCATGATGAGAAAAAGAAAACGATTCAAGTATTTGGAAATCAGGCTAACGCCATTAACAGTCTGGGAATGCTAACACCGCTTCAATATTTTTGTGTTTTCAACGCAGATACGGGTAAGGTTATAGCGGCATCGTTCGAATAGAATCCATCATCATATATATAAGGTAAGCATGGGCATGGCAGGCATCGGATATTCTATTAGAAAATCAATCGACGATTTTGAATTAGGCGACCTTGACGGCGCAATGATGCATGCATGTAATGCATTTGATGGAACATCCAGAAAACTGCATCCAGAAATGCGAAAACACCAACGCAGATTCACCCAAACACTCAGAGAGCACTACTACATTTTTGGGCCAATGGCTCTGCCTAATATAAATTTAGAAACGACGTTCTGGCCCGCCAAGGTAAACGATCAGCAAAAAACTACTGATAGACCAGATATCGCTGACTTAGTATACGGCATACACAGGTGCACTCATGGTCATGGAGATGAGTTGCCAGAAGGTTTTGAACTCATTTCTGACGCCAGTAATAAGGCAAGCACTACGAGTATCATTGCAAGCGCGGGTAAGATTCGCCTTTCTGACAGAACTATTTTCGGGTTACTCGGCATTGCTGTTCTTTGCCCACTCAACAGCGGGCTGCAGGTTCCAGATGGATACCACCTCACTTTCGCAGGAGAAGTTCTGATGATCAATGATTGGTGGGGAAGAGCCGCAGACTTCAAAACGCTAGTGGAAAAACAAAATCTCATCAGTGTAAAACTTGATTTAGAAGATTGGTTTAAGGAAATTAATTAGTCCATCTTTCCCCTTCACCCATTCAGCACTGCGACAATCGTCGCTCTGGAAACGCCATATTCACGCGCCAATGAGCTGACACTCCTGCCGCTTTCTTGTCCAGAATCGCCTTACGAGCTTCAGAGCCGATCTTCGACGGCCTGCCCAAGCTCCAGCTGTTGATTCTCAGTATCCTGCTACGATGTCGAAACATGTCCGTAGCCAAAAACTGCCATAGTCATCTCCTCATCCGACCCTGCCAGAAAACGGTGATGAAAATAGGATGGCCTGCCAAAAAAGCCAAGGCTAGTTTTCCAACAGTGTGAAAGCGTGCGACTGGAAGATGCCAGAAAACGGTCTTTTTTTGGCTACGCTTTACGATTTATAACCCCGAGCGTTTACTTATTTCTGCATCAATGGCATCTATAGCTTCCGTAATTTTATCTAATGCTGGCGAGCCAGGAATAATTTTCGAGCATTCATCATATGTGCTTTGTAACCGCTTGCGTTCCTCTTGAAGAATCGGAAGCGCTCGCTCATCTATAGGTAGTAAAGTCATTTTTATTTCCTCTTAAAATTAAACCAAGGCGTTTCAGATTTATCGGCTTCTGCGCGAGGATCTTTAATTTAACTCACTGCATCATACCCAAAATGAAGTCGTGATGAGGTTCAACAAATCGTCTATAGCGATGTCTCAGGCCGAACAGCCGGATAAGTTGAACGTGAAAAGAGGATTCCCTAGATTTGCCAGCGTTGTAAAATAGCACGCTAGATCACTACACATAAAATCGACCCAAAGTGTAGTAATTTGCCTTCAATTAAGTAACACAGTGTTGTATATTAAAGCTTGAAAGGCAAATTACCACAACAAGGGTAAGCTATGGCTAATATCGGTTATGTTCGTGTATCAAGTGTTCAGCAGAACACAGAGCGCCAGTTAAACGGCGTTGTGCTCGATAAAATCTTTGAAGAAAAAAGCAGCGGCAAAAACACCGACCGAGCACAATTTGCCGCAATGATGGACTATTTGCGGGAGGACGATGTGTTGCACGTTCATAGCATTGACCGCCTTTGCCGTAATACTGCTGACCTACTGGCAACCGTCGAAAAGCTGGCACAGCGCGGCGTTGTGGTGCAGTTTCATAAGGAGGGTTTTAAAACTGGCGACAATAACCCTGTAGGCAACATGATGTTAACCGTATTGGCTGCCGTGGCACAGATGGAACGCGAAACGATGTTACAGCGCCAGAAAGAGGGCTATGAAGCAGCAAAAGCAGCAGGGCGTATTGCCGGACGAGGTAAAAGTGCCACAATCGATCGGGAAGCGGTCAAGGCTGATTTAACCGCTGGTCTATCCATCCGCAAGGCCGCCGAGAAACACGGGATAAGCACAAAAACGGTCATGACCATCAAGTCAGAATAAAAGCCACCACGCCTCACAGAACGCCACCATATTGCTATGGTGGCGTTTTTGCATCCTGATTATATAACGCACCACCGATATAGTCAGAACGCTCCATGACAGCAAAACCATGCAAGTTTCAACATTCCACCCGAGCTAAAACTTATATTAGTGAATATATATATTTGCTTTTATATGTTTCAGGTATATAGTTTCATTAGTGATTATTTCGAGGTGAAACATGAAAAAGATCTTAAAAACGCGCAATGCAGAGCTTGCCGGGATTGGGCGCACATCATTCCGGTTAGAAGACACCACTTGGACAGCGCTCGATATGCTGGCGGCAAAGCGCGGTATTCGTTGGCAGGATTGGGCGAGTGAAGTGTTGGCGACACAGCCTGATGCGCCAAACAGGACAGCTCTGATACGTGCAGCACTGGCTGATGAGTTAATGGCTGAGCGGATTGTTCCCCTAACGGAAGCTGGATCAGTTGAAGCAGACACCCATCATGAGATTATCGGCAACGGCTACTGGCGGATTAATGACGAGCAACTCCAGAGCGAGCTAGACGGCGCAACCATCGTCACACGTGATAACTCATTTGCGGCGTTTACCTTACTGACTGGTTACAGAGACAAAAGCTACGGCGGATCACCATTCGTGATCATCCAGAACGAGCTACGCGGTCAGCTACATCTCATGATCGCTCCAGACGTTGATTAAGGAGGAAACAATGAAAGTTAAAACTCTTTCAGCAAGTGAGACGGCTTACTTTTTGAGAGCCAAGCTAGGCGACGTCAGGGCATGGGATGATTTATTAGCGGATATGCGGCGCGGGAGGGCTAGCTATCACGGTGAGTTCTTACTTCCTGTCGGAAGGTATTCCGCCACTCGCCACCCTCGCCCAGTTTATCTATTTAGTGAAGTATGTGAGTTCGTCGAAAAAGTCTCACGCCTTTGCCCTCCCCCCGCCAAGCCGCACATGCTGTCTATGCTTGAGGTTGACATTGACCTCACCGATAAGCGGCATTGGAGCGTTCGCCCTCCAATAGCGACGAGCTGAAAGGCTGGCAATGAACAACTATCAACAAACAGCGGATTCAGCCTTGAAGCAATTCAGGGCTACCGCCGTCATCGACTGGCTCGACGTTGAGATTCGCACCGAACGCCCAACACAGCACCAACACATCCGCAGAGCGCTGAGAGAGATAACGAGCGTTAATCGCTGGTGGGTTGAGGCAATCGACATGCAGCCAGGTGATGTTACTGACACATTCCGCATTCGCTTTCATGACAAGCTGGCGAACAACTATCAGCAGCTCCGTGCTGCGCTCCATGCGTTAGCCAGACGGTTCACGTTTGCAACCGAACCGACTATTGCCGGGATAGAGATCAGTTGTGACTTTTGGCATAAACAACAGTCAGTTGAAGCAACACGCGCCTTTACATATCGGATGCAAACAAGCCTGTTCGCTCCGAGCACCAATCATCGCCAATACAACGGCGACAACAACAGTAACCAATTTCTTGATAAGCCCGGCAATCGTATCAACCCGATGTATAACCTGCGGATTGGCAACGAAGATGACGCCATTTCATGGCAGTGCTATCACAAACGGACCGACAAGAAGCAGCCGCTGCCGCTTCATGAGCAACGTGCTCGCATAGAGGTGACATTGCAGGGTGACGCGCTACAGCAATACGGCTTCGGTCTTCTCTCCGGGCTGCAACACTTCCCGTTTGAAACACTCGCCAGTCTTTTCACATTCCGCCGTCCGATAGCTGCGGCACAGATGGCAAAAGGGGATCTGTTTCGGCTCGTTTCAATCAACTGGATACGCTCATACAGGGATGCAACGACGGAACGAGGCATTCACTCGTTCAGCACTGTAGGACAACGCGACAAGAAAGGCAGAACGCGGACAGAGAGTAGTCACCTGACAGCAGACAAAGAACTGAGTAACAGGATTAGAGCAGCATTGCGAAACCTACGCCCGTGAATATCCATTCCAAAAAAGTGTGCGGATTTTGGAGCGGTGATCCGCTTGCTGACTGGGCTGACGTGCAGTGACCTAATAACTTAAATACATACAGCCGCTAACCAACTACGTTTACACACAACAACAGGTAACAGGGAAAACAGGAAGTGAGAAGCGGAGCCGCGAACTTCACCAACAAGCTGTCAGGGATATGACCGCTGAAAAGTGAAGAGTCTTAGGTTTTACCATCTCCCTTCTTGGCGAAGAAGTTAAAAACTTCGGAGTTTGAAAAACAAAACCTTATACTTGGATTACTGGCAATTATTCTCAGCCAGACGCATCACTATAGCACCACGGCTTTTTTACCGTGAAATATGCCATCCTGATAAAAAAACTCGCCAGAGAGCCTTACAGCGCGTTTGAACCACATATCGCGGCTTCTGCTTACGAATAGCTGTCTGATTAGTAGTAGCTTCATGGTCCAGTCCGGTTTACTTTATATTGCTAACAACAAGGGAGCCGTCCAGAGGCGACACGGAGATAATGCTTTGAGAACCGTCGAGATACTGCAATACACCTTGCACAAAGGCACCGGAACTGCTTTTCACACCATAATGCAGGACATCAGCGTGCCCCTACACCAACGCCACGGGATCGATGTAGTATCGTTTGGTAACTCACTGCATGACACGGATTGCTATTACCTGATTCGCGCCTTTGACAGCGCTGAAAGCATGGCTGCGGTTCTCAATGCTTTTTACGCAAGCGCTGACTGGCGCAGCGGCCCGCGCGAAGACATCGTTGGCAGTATAGAGACCAGCATTAAAACAGTGATGAACCTGCCGCCGGAAAGCGTGGAAGGGCTACGGGTGCAATCGTAGGTTAACGGGCTTCACCTGACGCGTTTTGAGCACCGCCAAATTCAGCACTATGCAATCCACCACCCTCAATGAAAAATGCGCCAGGGAGCTTCCCAGCGCATTCAAGCATCACTCAACTGAATACTAACCCCGGATTAGTCTGTTTGTTTGCTTCTTTTTCTTCGCAGTGCATCTCTGACAGCATCCAACCCGTCAAAAATGTTGAATTTCGCTATAACAGGTAACGAAAAATCAATTTTCTCGACAACTTCAATCATATGAACCGGTTTGAGGTCTTTGCTATACCGCACTTCTGTTTCAGTTTCACCTCGCACATGTCCGACTAACTGCGCACGTAGTTCCGGGCTGACGCCCTTCTCTTTAAGTAAGGTTGAGACAGTGTGGCGAAACGAGTGAAAAGACTTGGTTCTGTTCCTCTCGAGTTTCAATCGACGTGCCAACAGCGATTCATTGAACCATGCGGAAACCGGTCTACCATAGCCTTTAGTTTTATGCGGCTTGAGTTCGGGGAACAGGCGGACATACCCGGCATCTTTTAAGGCGTTCACGTAGTCTATAAAACCGAGATCAATAAGCGTGGAGTGAATCGGAATTTTGCGACGAGCATTAGCGTTTTTTAGTTTCTTGCCGTTTTCACTATCGCTTTCAAGGTTCAAGTAGTAAACACCGTCTTCTGCCAGAACATCATCCAGCAGCAATTGCGCAATTTCATTAACTCGCGCCCCCGTCAGCACCCCCAGTAAAGGTGTCCAAAAGTGAAACGGGCAATATTGATGAAATCGCCCTTGCACGTTACGTTCACCGGTTCCAGCCACGAACCACGGAAGTGAAAAAATCGCCTCAATTTCATGCGGTTCAAACACGTCAGTATGATCCTGGTCTCGCTCGTCTTTATCATCGCGCGGGAAAAAGTTTTCGCATGGCGATTTCAGTAGCTTACCGTCAGCAACAGCCCACTTCATTGCACCATAAATGCCGTTGATATACTTCCTGACGGATTCCTCAGTCATCAATTTATCGCCGCATTCTGCCGATTTGGTGATTAAATCATCCAGCGTTTTCACTCCATATTTAGCTTTGACTAAATTACGGTTTGCCGGGATCGTGCGCAGTTTGCTCTCATAAGCCCGGAGGAAATCGCGATCAAAATCCTCCAACTGAATGTCACCCATCGCTTCGATCATAAAGCCGAAGTAGTTACGGATATCACTTATAGCCGACTCCGATATCTTGCCCTTGCGCCGATGCTTTAGATATTCAGAACATAACCACGACAGGCTCTTGGTGTAATACTTTCGATTAACATACTCGTTATCGATAGTAGAGACCGGTGCGGCAAGAGGCACGGTAGGATGAACGCTAGCGGCTGGAGGCGTAGTCTTAGCCAGCCAATCAAGCCTTAGGCTTTCTGCATGGACTTTATTGATCAACAGCGTATCGGGTTTAATAACCGGGCAACCGGAGGTGAAAAACCAACCGCCTTTAACGTCGCTTCCAGCAGTTTTGAACACCGAAGCTTCTGAATAACCGTCGCTAATAATGTTACGTAAATGCGCTGGTTGCGCAGTGAGTTGCAGATAGCCTTTAGCAACCCCCTCGATACCCTGCTCTTCGCCATAATTAAGAACGTAACTGCCATCAAGCGGGTCCAGCTCAGCCTCAGAGAGCGCTGCAACATAAAAACCAGCCTGCCCCGTCGCAAGCCAGAATACGGGCAGATTGCGGTTCATCACCGCCTGTATTAATTGCGCAACAGGCAACTCAACTGACTGAGCAAAGTTGGAAAGCGAGATCATGCCCTCACCAGCAAGCAGCGGAGCGCTGTCACTTAACGTTCGATAATCCAATTGTTCATACTCTTGTAAGGTCTGATACCAGACCGCCAACAGGAGCGCGGACTTCTGCTTTGCTTCATGAAGATCGTGAGTGCCTGTTGAAGTGTGAATCTCACACTGTCCTGCGTATCGACGAAAACGTTGGGGAACGCTAATGCGGACAACATAAATGCCGCTGGTTCGACGATAGAGTTTATATCGATGAGACATCGCCTCGTATACCCTTTTGTAATAGGGCAACGCGATATTGAGGTCTAGAAACAAAAAAATCCTTACAAAAGAAGGATTTAATTGAGTCTTGGTGCCGAAGGCCGGACTCGAACCGGCACGTATTTCTACGGTTGATTTTGAATCAACTGCGTCTACCGATTTCGCCACTTCGGCACTGAAGGGGATGCGGAAACGTTGTGGATTATACCTGTCGCGCGCCGCCATGCAAGCGGCGACGCGCTAAACCCGCGCTAAGTGCCCAAAAAACCAGCGCCCTTCATCAATCCAGCTCCGAAACCGCCAGCCGAATCACTCTCGCCGCCTTCTGCTCCGGCAGCGCCAGCACCTTGGCCCACATCTCCTGCACCATATCGCAGGAGAGCTTCTCTTTGCCCACCGCCTTATCCGGCATCTCCAGCAGTTGGATGTCCTCGCCATACTTATCGGCAAGTTCCTTCATAATAGGCCGCACATCCTCGACTGCCGCCTCGCGTTCGGCCGGGGTCACGGTGTGGCTGTTTTTGCCGTAGGCTGCGCGCATCATGTCGGCGTCGGCCTGCATACGGCGGGCCATCATCTGTTGATCCAGCACGCGCATCGGGTTGACGCCGCCTTTCACCGCCGGGTACATGAAGCGGAAACAGGCGTCGTCACTCACCTTCTGGATGGCGGCAGTCTGCTCCATGTTGACCTTCATATATTCCACCACGTTGGCGTCCGGGGCATGCTGCAGGCGTGACATCTGCAGGGTCAAAATCTGCGGCTGGATGACGTCGATAATGTGCTGTTCAGACTCGCCCGCTTTCTGCATGGTGAGGATCTGCTCGCGGATGCGTTTCTGGAACGCGGGTTCCTGCTCTTTAATCACCTGCCAGGCGGGCATCGTGTTGAGGGTGGTATCAAGCTGCTGTTCGGGGGTGCGCTGCATACGCTGTTTGTCGAAGTACACCCAGAACGCCACGGCGGCGGCCGCGATGACGACAATGACAATACGGGTCCACGTTTTATTCATCTCGCATCCTTATCCTTTAGCTTTGCCGGTTTACACCGGCACGCCGCTGTGGAAGCGAAACTCGTTGTCCGGTGTCGAGATAAGTGTGGCTTCAATTTCGCCAAAAAGCTTTATACGCGGTGAGATATCGTTATCGCTCACCTGCTGGGCCAGCGTCAGGTAGTCCTGATAATGGCGCGCTTCCGAGCGCAGCAGCGAGAGATAGAACTTCTGCAAATCATCGTCGAGGAACGGGGCCAGCGCGGCGAAGCGCTCGCAGGAGCGGGCTTCGATGTACGCGCCGCAGATGAGCTTGTCGATCAGCGTCAGCGGTTCGTGAGTGCGTACTTCTTTCAGCATTCCTTTGGCGTAGCGGCTGGCGGTAATTTTGACGTACGGAATATCACGTGCCAGCATCGCCTCGCGCACCTGCCAGAAGTGGTGCAGCTCTTCTTTAATCAACAGCACCATGCTGTCGATAAGCGCCTGGCCCCACGGGTCGTCGGTTTTGGGCATCACACTTTTGCCAATCTGCTTGTGCAGAGCGATGAAGTCCGGCTCCGGGCCGTCGCGGAAGGTGAATTGTTCGTAGGGTTTGAGCCAGTCGAGCAGCGCGTCGGCACCGCTTTCGTCGGCGACGTACTTGCGCACCAGCAGCAGCGCGGTCTGGGCGGCCTTGAGCTCGCACACCATGTGGTCGGTGAGCAGCAGCGGCAGGTTCGCCGGGTCGCGGGCTTTATCAATCCATGCTTGCGGGGTCGGGCACTGGAGGAAGTTGAGTACGGGGGCGAGTATCTGCGGGTAATCCATGTTTAAACCTTGAAAGCGGCAGCATGCACTGCCGCTTGAACGCTATTAGTGACGCACGCCGTCGTCGTCTTCGTCGATGTAATCTTCGTCGTCGCCTTCTTCGCCGTCTTCACCGTTCGGATCTTCGAAGTAGGTTCCCCAGCCGTCGTATTCCACGTCGAACTTCTCGGCCAGGTTCATCAGCTGTTCTACCTGCGCGTCGATAAGCTCCGCCTTCAGCGCGCCTTCGCTCAGGATGTCGCAGCAGATGACGGTGTCGCCCTCTTCCACTTCCAGCTCTTCCGGCTCGGTCACTTCGTAACCCAGTTTGAAGGCTTCCACCGCCATTTTTTCCAGCGCGTCGAAATCATCCGCAGAGAAATGGTGCTCGATGGTGTACAGCGCGTCCGGATCGCTACCGTCTTCCAGCAGCTCTTCAATAATCAGACGCGTCTCTTCGCGTTGCTCTTCCAGGTGTTCCGGGTTTGCCATGGCTCAATCCTCTTTAAAGTGCGGCAGATACTTCTATTTTCACACACGGACGTGTTTGCCTCCACCTTTGTGAGAAAGATTTGTTAAACGGGGTTGCAAATGAATAATTACACATATAAAGTGAATTTTAATTCAACAAGTGGCGTTCGCCATGTGAGGATAAAATGTCTGATTTGTACAAGAAACACTTTCTGAAATTGCTCGACTTTACCCCTGCACAGTTCACTTCTCTGCTGACTCTTGCCGCACAACTCAAAGCCGATAAAAAAAATGGCAAGGAAGTACAAAAGCTTACCGGTAAAAACATCGCGCTCATCTTCGAAAAAGACTCAACCCGTACACGATGCTCTTTCGAAGTTGCCGCATTTGACCAGGGCGCGCGCGTCACGTATTTAGGGCCGAGCGGCAGCCAGATTGGGCATAAAGAATCAATTAAAGATACCGCACGCGTGCTTGGCCGCATGTACGATGGCATTCAGTATCGCGGTCACGGCCAGGAAGTGGTTGAAACCCTGGCACAGTATGCGGGCGTGCCGGTGTGGAACGGGCTGACCAACGAGTTCCACCCGACGCAGCTGCTGGCGGACCTGCTGACCATGCAGGAGCACCTGCCGGGCAAAGCATTTAACGAGATGACGCTGGTTTATGCAGGCGATGCGCGCAACAACATGGGCAACTCGATGCTCGAAGCCGCGGCGCTGACCGGGTTGGATCTGCGTCTGGTGGCCCCAAAAGCCTGCTGGCCGGAAGAGAGCCTGGTGGCAGAGTGCAGTGCGCTGGCCGCGAAGAACGGTGGGAAAATAACCCTGACGGAAGATGTGGCGGCAGGCGTAAAAGGCGCGGACTTCATCTACACCGACGTATGGGTGTCGATGGGCGAAGCCAAAGAGAAGTGGGCGGAGCGTATTGCGTTGCTGAGGAGCTATCAGGTGAACAGCCAGATGATGGCGCTGACCGGCAACCCGAACGTGAAGTTCCTGCACTGTCTGCCGGCATTCCATGACGACCAGACTACGCTCGGCAAACAGATGGCGAAAGAGTTCGATCTGCACGGCGGGATGGAAGTAACGGACGAGGTGTTTGAGTCGTCGGCGAGCATCGTGTTCGACCAGGCAGAAAACCGGATGCATACGATTAAGGCGGTGATGGTGGCAACGCTTGGGGAGTGATCCTCTCTCCCACATTGAAGTGGTGATTATCTGCTGAATTATTTTTCAGCAGATAATCATTTCCAGCCTATTGGCATAAAAATTTATTTTCCTGACACTTCCCACAGATACACATCAACCATAATATGTATTTATGATTTTATTAGCTATTATTTATTGTATAGATAATGGTTAATATTAACTCATTATCAATTACAAAACAGTGTATATTAACGGTGTAATATTTCCTTATTGCTGCATTTCGTTAATAAGGATTATTTATGTCATGGAATAAGCACGAAGCTGTGTCATATGCCCGCAGCCACTCACATCATAAAAGTACCGGTTACTGCGCTCGCGCCGTTGCTGCTGCTATCCGTGCCGGAGGATTGAAGATTGATGGCGCTGATGCAAAAAACTTCTGGCGATCACTTGAGAAGGCAGGATTCAGTAAGGTGTACGGCACCCCTATTGAAGGTGATGTTGCAGTCATTGACGCATTACCTGGTGCGCATCAGAACGGGCATGCATGTATCTACGACGGATCGGGTACCTGGTATTCAGACTTTAAACAGAACAGCCTTTATCCCGGTCCGACATATCGGAAGATACAGCCAAAAATCACCCTTTACAGGCACTACTGATATGAAAAATATCTTACCGCTTCTCTTCATATTTTCTTTCTCTGCGATGGCTGGTCATTCTGATCCGATTGAGCGTGCGGTTAAATTTAACAGCTGGTACGTTAATCAAATCAACAAAGATGCATTTCCGATCACTGATGGAAACGAAATAGATAAATATGTCACAGCATCAACAATGAAAAAACTCCGTCACGCGCAGGATCCTCGCTATGCAGACGAAGAGTTTTACGAGGCAGATATATTTTTAAAAGCGCAATACGTCGGCGATGACTGGCCGCAGAATGTAACAGCCATAGCTGGGGATACCGATCCAGTCTGTGTCAACGTATACATTGCATTCGGTAAAAAGCAGGACCACGTAGTCATAGACTGCATGGTTAAAGAAAACAACTTATGGAAGGTACAGTCGGTTTCAAATGCGGATTTTTCAAGAAATCTGGCTACCACGAAATGAGCCAAACGACGTACTGACAATAATACTGATTCGGTACGATCTTCTTGCCGGGTGGCGCTGCGCTTACCCGGCGTACAAAACCCTGGGTGAGGGTCTTACTCCACCAGAATCTTCACAACGACTTTACGCACCTTAGCAGGTGCCCCCACCGCGCACAGCGGTTTATGCACTTCGCCCGGCCAGAACACCACAAAATCCCCTTCGCTCAGCACCACCGTTTTCTCCTGCTCACCTTCCAGCAGAAACGCGATGTCTTTATCCGCCAGCCAGTCTGTGTCCGGTGTGCCGTGCGGCAGAGTGCTGAAGGTCATCCCTTCTTGCCCCTTCATAATGATCTGGATGTCCAGATAGCGTGCGTGGTACTCGGCGCGGCGCTCGGCGAACGGCTGGGTCATGTCTTCCGAGACCAGATAAAACAGGTTGTTGCCGTCGATATCGTGCTTGCCCAGCGGAGTGGCGTCGTTGACGTGGGCTTTAACGTGCTCAATGGCCTGGCGCAATTCGTCAGGGAGCCAGGATTGCAGACGGCGGATGTTGCCGATAATCATAAACAAACCCTCAATATAAAACATCGTTTCACTTTCATCTTTTATACGAGAATTCTCACTGCCATACCACCGCTTTCACGACAGGTTTTGCGCCAGCGCATGTTTATCGGGAAATGTGTTAATTTGCTGTTAAGCCCTCACAGGCATTTATGCAGTCGTTATGCATAACCTCAGATCTTCGTGGTCTCGCCCTATCGCTAACTCACTGATCGTATGGCGTTAACAACAAAACTCTCTCCGGGCTCACACTTTATCATTTTGATAATTTGCTATTAAATCCCATAATTATTTATTGATTTTCCTTAAGTTGAAAATAGTTAATTGCTAATACTGCATAGCCATTCCATTAATTATTTTTATTCATTTAAAATCAACAAGATAACAAATTATTTCAAATGATTAAACTCCACAAAATAATAACAAATCCAAATAACCCCAGCGTATCCTGCTTAGCTATTCACCCGGCAATTATATCCAATTAATCATTATCTGATGCGAATCATGCAAATGGAAACAAACCGCTTAATATCCGGTTTCACGTGAGCAATATCACAATACGGATTATTTAACCGCCTAGTATGAACCTCGAAATCAATTGAGCTTAGCCGCCATGGAAATAATTACATCACATGGCGCATGCCCTTTTTATTCTGAAAAACAGTTAAAGGAATAATTATGGAAAAGCATTATGTCGGTTCTGAAATTGGTCAATTGCGTAGCGTTATGCTGCACCGTCCAAATTTAAGTCTGAAACGTTTAACGCCGTCGAACTGTCAGGAATTACTCTTCGATGATGTGCTCTCGGTTGAACGGGCGGGTGAAGAGCATGATATTTTCGCAAACACACTGCGCGAGCAGGGTGTGGAAGTCCTGCTGTTGACCGACCTTCTCACTCAAACGCTTGATATTGCAGAAGCAAAAGCCTGGCTTCTCGAAACCCAAATCTCTGACTACCGCCTCGGGCCAACCTTTGCAGGTGATGTGCGCGGCTGGCTGGCGGATATGCCGCACCGTGAACTGGCGCGCCGGTTAAGCGGCGGATTAACCTACGGTGAAATTCCGGCAGCCATTAAAAATATGGTGGTGGATACCCACACGGCGAATGATTTTATTATGAAGCCGCTGCCTAACCATTTATTTACCCGCGATACTTCCTGCTGGATTTATAACGGCGTGTCCATTAACCCAATGGCTAAACCGGCTCGCCAGCGTGAAACCAATAACCTGCGAGCCATTTATCGCTGGCATCCTGCGTTTGCCGACGGTGATTTTATTAAATATTTCGGCGACGAGAATATTAATTACGATCACGCGACATTAGAAGGTGGTGACGTATTAGTGATTGGACGCGGCGCGGTATTAATCGGCATGTCAGAGCGCACAACGCCACAGGGTGTGGAATTCCTTGCTAATAGCCTGTTCAAACACCGCCAGGCCGAGCGCGTGATCGCCGTTGAATTGCCAAAACACCGCTCCTGCATGCACCTCGACACCGTGATGACCCACATCGACGTGGACACCTTCTCCGTCTACCCGGAAGTGGTGCGCAAAGATGCCCAGTGCTGGACGCTCACCCCGGACGGACGCGGCGGTCTGCTGCGTACTCAGGAAACCGACCTGCTCCACGCCATCGAAAAAGCCCTCGGCATTAACCAGGTGCGCCTGATCACCACCGGCGGCGATGCCTTTGAGGCCGAACGTGAACAGTGGAACGACGCCAATAACGTTCTGACCATCCGCCCGGGCGTGGTGATTGGCTACGAGCGCAACGTCTGGACCAACGAGAAATACGACAAAGCGGGCATCACCGTGCTGCCGATCCCAGGTGACGAACTCGGACGCGGTCGCGGCGGCGCGCGCTGCATGAGTTGCCCACTGGAACGTGACGGAATTTAAAGGAGTCATCATGGAACGAAAACCCACTCTGGTTGTGGCGCTTGGCGGTAACGCGTTACTGAAACGCGGCGAACCGCTGGAAGCGGAGATACAGCGCCAGAACATTGAGCAGGCCGCCCGCACCATCGCCGGGCTGACGGCGCAGTGGCGCGTGGTACTGGTTCACGGCAACGGCCCGCAGGTCGGGCTACTGGCGCTGCAGAACAGCGCCTATGACAAAGTCACGCCCTACCCGCTGGACGTTCTCGGCGCCGAAAGTCAGGGGATGATCGGCTACATGCTCCAGCAGGCGCTGAAAAACAATCTTCCTCAGCGCGAAGTGAGCGTGCTGCTCACCCAGGTAGAGGTGGATGCCGCCGACCCAGCGTTCCGCAACCCGACCAAATATATCGGCCCGGTTTACAGCGAAGCTCAGGCGAAAACGCTGGCCGCGGAAAAAGGCTGGGTGTTTAAGGCCGACGGCAGCTACTTCCGCCGCGTCGTTCCCTCCCCGCAACCCAAACGCATCGTCGAGAGCGACGCGATTACGGCGCTTATCCAGCGCGATCACCTGGTGATCTGCAACGGCGGCGGCGGGGTTCCGGTGGTGGAAAACGCCAACGGCTATCACGGCATTGAGGCGGTGATCGACAAAGACCTCTCTGCCGCGCTGCTGGCGCGCCAGATCGAAGCCGATGCCCTGCTGATCCTGACCGATGCCGACGCGGTGTATCTCGACTGGGGCAAACCGACCCAGCGTCCGCTGGCACAGGTAACACCGGAACTGCTCAGAGGCATGCAGTTCGACGCCGGATCGATGGGACCAAAAGTGGCCGCCTGCCGCGAGTTTGTTGAAACCTGCAACGGGATTGCCGGGATCGGCGCGCTGGCTGACGGCGCGGAGATCCTCGCGGGCGAGAAAGGCACGTTGATTCGCAACTAATTCAAATTTCAAAAAGGATTTACCCATGACCATCAACCTGAAAAACCGCAACTTCCTGAAACTGCTGGACTATACCCCGGCAGAAATCCAGTTCCTGATCGACCTTGCCATCGAACTCAAGGCCGCCAAAAAAGCCGGACGTGAAAAGCAAACCCTGGTCGGGAAAAACATCGCCCTGATCTTTGAAAAAACCTCCACCCGCACCCGCTGTGCCTTTGAAGTCGGCGCGTTTGACCAGGGCGCACAGGTCACTTATCTCGGCCCAAGCGGATCGCAGATCGGCCATAAAGAGTCGATGAAAGACACCGCCCGCGTGCTGGGCCGCATGTACGACGGCATTGAGTATCGCGGCTACGGCCAGGCGATTGTCGAGGAGCTGGGCGAGTACGCTGGCGTACCGGTGTGGAACGGTCTGACCGACGAGTTTCACCCGACCCAAATCCTCGCTGACCTGATGACCATGCTGGAGCATGCGCCAGGGAAAACCCTGCCGGAGCTGAGCTTTGCCTATCTGGGTGACGCGCGGAACAACATGGGCAACTCTCTGATGGTTGGCGCGGCCAAGATGGGGATGGATATCCGCCTCGTGGCACCGAAATCTTTCTGGCCGGAGGCGGGGCTGGTTGAGCAGTGCCGCGCCATCGCCAAAGAGACTGGCGCGCGCATCACCCTCACCGACGACGTGGAAGAAGGCGTTCAGGGGACCGATTTCCTCTACACCGACGTGTGGGTCTCCATGGGTGAACCGAAAGAGGCATGGGCCGAGCGCGTCAGCCTGATGAAGCCTTACCAGATTAATGCTCAGGTGATGAAAGCCACTGGCAACCCGAACGTCAAGTTCATGCACTGCCTGCCGGCGTTCCACAACGAGCACACCAAAGTGGGCCGTGAAATTGAGATGGCTTACGGCCTGAAAGGGCTTGAGGTGACGGAAGAGGTCTTTGAATCACCGAACTCTATCGTCTTTGACGAAGCAGAAAACCGCATGCACACCATTAAAGCGGTCATGGTGGCGACACTCGGCGACTAATCACCGCCCGGCGCACCACGGGGTGCGCCGGGTTCAGGAGAACATCATGGGCAAGTTCAAGTTTCCCTCCGCTTACACCATTCTCTTTTTTCTGATTGCCGTTGTGGCGGCGCTGAGCTGGGTTGTTCCGGCCGGTCAGTACCAGATGGCGATGAATGAAACCCTTGGCAAAGAAGTCCCGATTGCCGGAACGTACGCGCACGTGGCGGCGCACCCGCAGGGGCTGGTTTCCGTCCTGATGGCCCCCATCGCCGGGCTGTACGATCCCGTTTCCGGTCAGGCCGGGGCGATCGACGTGGCGCTGTTTATCCTGATCATCGGGGGATTCCTCGGGATCGTCACCAAAACCGGGGCGATTGACGCCGGGATCGAACGTGTGACGACCCGCCTGCGCGGACGCGAAGAGTGGATGATCCCGATCCTGATGGCGTTGTTTGCCGCAGGCGGCACGATCTACGGCATGGCCGAAGAGTCACTGCCTTTCTATACCTTGCTGGTGCCCGTCATGCTGGCCGCCCGTTTTGATCCGGTGGTTGCCGCCTCTACCGTGCTGCTCGGGGCGGGGATCGGCACGCTCGGTTCCACCATTAACCCGTTTGCCACGGTGATCGCCGCCAACGCCGCCGGGATCCCCTTCACCCACGGTATTGCCCTGCGCGTGGCGCTGCTGGTCATCGGCTGGGTCATCTGCGTGGCATGGGTGATGCGCTACGCCCGTAAAGTTCGTCAGGATCCGTCTCTCTCTATCGTCGCAGACAAACAGGAAGAGAACCGCGCCCATTTCCTCGGCAACAAGGGTGAACAGTCGCTGGAATTTACCCCGGTGCGCAAAATCATTCTGGTGATCTTCGCCCTCGCCTTCGCGGTGATGATCTACGGTGTGGCGGTGCTGGGGTGGTGGATGGCAGAGATCTCGGCGGTGTTTCTCGCCAGCGCCATCATCGTGGGGCTTATCGCCCGTATGAGTGAAGAGGAGCTTACCTCAACCTTTATCAACGGTGCGCGAGATTTGCTGGGTGTCGCGCTGATTATCGGCATTGCGCGCGGTATCGTAGTCATCATGGATAAGGGCATGATTACCCACACCATTTTGCACAGCGCGGAAGGTCTGGTCAGCGGGTTGTCCACGGTGGCGTTTATCAACGTGATGTACTGGCTGGAAGTTGTTCTGTCGTTTCTTGTGCCTTCTTCATCCGGCCTGGCCGTACTGACGATGCCGATCATGGCACCGCTAGCCGATTTCGCTAACGTCAACCGCGACCTGGTAGTTACGGCTTACCAGTCGGCCTCCGGCATCGTTAACCTGGTCACGCCAACCTCAGCGGTGGTGATGGGCGGGCTGGCTATCGCCCGTGTGCCTTACGTGCGCTACCTGAAATGGGTTGCGCCGCTGCTGGCGATCCTGACGGTGGTGATTATGGTGGCGCTAAGCCTGGGTGCCTTGTTGTGATTTGCCGGATGGCGCTGCGCTTATCCGGCCTACGGATCGGTGCAGTGCCACCGGTTATTTCAGGAACTAATATGGGAAACATGATGGATTACGAAGCGTACTCTCCCAAAGAACAACTGCAGCTAACGGTGTGCCAGCGTCTGATCGCCGAAAAGAGCTATCTTTCACAGGAAGAAATTCGCCGCGACCTGCAGGAGAGAGGGTTTGACAGCATCAGCCAGTCGACCGTTTCGCGTCTGCTGAAATTGCTCGGCGTCATAAAAATTCGAAATGCCAAAGGGCTAAAGATTTATTCGTTGAATCCCCAACTGCGCCCTGCCCCCGATGCCGCGCGTACCGTTTCTGAAATGGTGGTGAGCGTGGAGCACAATAGCGAGTTTATCCTCATTCATACTGTCGCCGGATATGGCCGCGCGGTGGCGCGTATTCTGGATTACCACCAGTTACCGGAAATTTTAGGCGTGGTGGCAGGCAGCAGTATCGTCTGGGTCGCCCCCCGGGTGGTGAAGCGTACCGCGCTGGTGCATAAGCAAATTAATTATTTACTCAGAACGAATTAATATTCACAAAGAACCGTTTGCATTGAGTAAAGCGTGCATTAAATCGCTTGATCCGAAAATCGGGGTGCGTATAATGCCCGACAATTTGCCGGGAGGAAGCATGGTCAAGCGTGTACGACATAACGTCTTACCGCGTCTGAAATCAGACGCTGGCCTGCCGTTTTTCTTCCCGTTGCTAAACCTATTCCCAGAGCCCCTCATTTGAGGGGCTTTTTTTTGCCCGGCGTCAGGAGATAAACATGAATCCGCTTTATCAAAAACACATCATTTCCATAAACGACCTCAGCCGCGAAGAGCTGGAACTGGTTCTGGAAACCGCGGCAAAACTGAAAGCTAATCCGCAACCGGAGCTGCTGAAGCACAAGGTGATTGCGAGCTGCTTCTTCGAAGCCTCTACCCGTACGCGCCTCTCCTTTGAAACGTCCATGCACCGCCTGGGCGCGAGCGTGGTCGGCTTCTCTGACAGCAGCAACACGTCGCTGGGTAAAAAAGGCGAAACGCTGGCGGATACCATTTCAGTTATCAGTACTTACGTAGACGCGATTGTCATGCGCCATCCGCAAGAAGGGGCGGCGCGTCTGGCGACCGAGTTTTCCGGTGGCATTCCGGTGCTAAACGCCGGTGACGGTGCCAACCAGCACCCGACGCAGACCCTGCTGGATCTGTTCACCATTCAGGAAACCCAGGGCACGCTTGAAAACCTGAACATCGCGATGGTCGGCGACCTGAAATATGGCCGTACCGTTCACTCGCTGACCCAGGCGCTGGCGAAATTTAACGGCAACCGTTTCTTCTTCATCGCCCCGGACGCGCTGGCGATGCCGCAGTACATTCTCGACATGCTGGACGAGAAAGGCATTCAGTGGAGCCTGCATGCGAGCATCGAAGAGGTGATGAGCCACGTCGATATTCTGTATATGACCCGCGTGCAGAAAGAGCGTCTGGATCCGTCCGAATACGCCAACGTGAAAGCGCAGTTCGTGCTGCGCGCCAGCGACCTTGAGGGCGCACGCGACAACATGAAGGTGCTGCACCCGCTGCCGCGTATTGATGAAATCACCACCGACGTGGATAAAACGCCGCACGCCTGGTATTTCCAGCAGGCCGGGAACGGCATTTTCGCTCGCCAGGCGTTACTGGCACTGGTTCTGAATCGCGAATTGGCTCTGTAAGGGGAAACGACAATGACACACGATAACAAACTCCAGGTTGAAGCCATCAAGCGTGGCACCGTGATTGACCACATCCCTGCACAGGTAGGCTTTAAGCTGCTGACGCTGTTCAAACTGACCGAAACCGACCAGCGCATCACCATCGGCCTGAACCTGCCGTCAGGCGAAATGGGTCGTAAGGATCTGATCAAGATTGAGAACACCTTCCTGACTGACGAGCAGGTGAACCAGCTGTCCCTGTACGCGCCGGACGCCACCGTCAACCGCATCGACGAATATGAAGTGGTCGGCAAATCCCGTCCGAGCCTGCCGGAGCGCATAGAAAGCGTGCTGGTCTGTCCGAACAGCAACTGCATCAGTCATGCTGAGCCGGTTTCTTCCAGTTTTGCAGTGAAAAAACGCGCTGATGACATCGCACTCAAATGCAAATACTGCGAAAAAGAGTTTTCTCATTATGTGGTGCTGGCCAACTAATTGAGGTTGGTAAAGGATCCCGGCCTCCCTATAATGGCCGGGAACATTTAATCAGCTGTTATTCTGGAGAAATCATGACCAAAGTACTCGCGACGGAAAATGCACCAGCGGCTATCGGCCCATACGTTCAGGGCGTTGATCTGGGTAGCATGATTATTACCTCTGGCCAGATCCCGGTGAACCCGAAAACCGGCGCTGTGCCGGAAGACGTGGCGGCACAGGCGCGTCAGTCGCTGGAGAACGTGCAGGCAATTGTGGAATCTGCCGGTCTGAAAGTTGGCGATATCGTGAAAACCACCGTTTTCGTGAAAGATCTTAACGATTTCGCGACCGTTAACGCCACTTACGAAGCCTTCTTCACCGAGCACAACGCGACATTCCCGGCGCGCTCCTGCGTGGAAGTTGCACGTCTGCCAAAAGACGTGAAAATCGAAATTGAAGCGATTGCCGTTCGTCGCTAATTCGCTTTTGCGATAAAAAAGGCAGCCTGGCTGCCTTTTTTGTTGCCCGCTATTGATTGCGCGTCGCGCGCAGCAGCGTCTCCAGCGGATAAACCGCCGCAATCACCACTTCATCCTGAACTTTCGCCGCGTTATCCAGCTCGCGTTGAATCGACGCGATCTCTTTATCATCCAGCGTCCCCTGACGGGCCACCAGATCCGTCAACCTCAGACCAATGGAGGCAAGCTTGTCCACCTCCTGGATAACCGGTTTTATCGCCTTCAGCTGGTAGCTATTTTCGCTTAATGCCAGCGCATCGCTGGTGTTGCTCTGCCAGCGGTTGAAGACGTGACGCAGCGCGTCAGCACTTTCCGTGTCTTCTGCATCGCTGACCAGACGGTCAGCCCATTTGTTCATCTGGCGCACGGTGGAACTTTCGGCGTTCAGCGCATCGGCGAACCGGTTAAGCGGCTCAAACTGATGATAGTTTCCGGCCTGGAACTTCAGATGCTGACGCGTGTAATACTGTGCCGGCTCTACCGCCTGGGCGAGGATTTGCAGCGGCAAGGTGTCGGCATTGTTCGCCAGCCGCGTGAACTGCACCTGCTGCTGGGTATGCTGCTGCAACCCGACCGATACCGTCGACCAGCTGTCCATTGCCTGCAGACGGGTATACATGTTGTCGACATCGTTGACGTCCTGCGCGGACCACAGCCGCTCCGCCACTGCAAAAGTACGCGGCCACAGGCGGATATCCAGCACCGGCGCCACCACGTTTTCCGCCCACAGCGCGGCTTCACCGCCGAGCAGGTTGGCCTGATTCGCTACGTCCGGCACGACAGGTGGAATGCCTTTCGGCACGTCGTCCAGACGCGTGCCGCTAATCGGGTAGCGCGTATTCCCCACGAGGAAATAGCCGCTCAGCTTATCGTTTTCAACGGAGACAACCGGCCGCGTTTCGCCCATCCAGGTATCGACGGTAAACGTCACCTGGCTGTCATCACGCCATTCAATATCCTGCACCGCGCGGCGGGATTTCCCGGCGAAATCAATAAACCCGCGCCAGCCAGATTCCCCTTTCACCAGGGTGAAACTCCCTTCTACCGGTTTACCTTTCAGACGCGGCATGGAGAAGGCCCAGCTCTGGACGCTGTCGGTGTCGACAATCACATCCACACCGTTTAATCCCTGTGGGACGATTTCATTGCGATAGTGATAGGCCGTGGACTGAGGCTGGTCGAGATAGAAGCCCGTCGAGAGAATACCTTTGTAGCCGCTTTGTGCCACCTGCCCCAGCGCGTCCTGCCCCTGCCAGGACTGGATCAGAATGCTTTTTGGCAGATCCGGGTGGTAGATCTCGTCCCAGCCGACCATCTGACGGTGATGTTTTTCAAGGATCGTCTCCAGCTTGCGGTTGAAATACGCCTGCAATGCGTGGCTGTCCGCCAGCCTGTGGTCGCGCATAAACTGTTGAATGGTCGGGTTCGCTTTCCACTGGCTGTCATCCACCTCATCACCACCGATATGCAGATACGGATCGGGGAAGATCGCTGCCAGTTCGCTGACCATCGCATCAGCAAAGACATAGGTTGCGTCTTTAGTGGGATCCAGCACCGGCTTCAGCACGCCCCAGTTACGCTCCATTTTGTATGGCCCCGGCGCGCTCATCAGTTCCGGATAGGCCACGGCAATGGCCGACGCGTGGCCCGGCATGTCGATCTCTGGCACCACGCGAATACCGCGCTCGGTCGCATAGCGAACGACCTCGCGCATCTGCTCAGGCGTGTAAAACAGCCCGTCGCTGGCAAGCTGAGTGAGCTTTGGATAGCGCGTCGAGCTGAAGCGCCAGCCCTGATCGTCGGTCAGGTGCCAGTGCAATACGTTAAGTTTTGCGGCAGCCATACCGTCGATCTGGCGCTTGATATCCGGCAGTGGAATAAAGTGACGCGCCGAATCGAGCAGCAGCCCGCGCCACGGGAAGCGTGGCGAATCTTCAATGGCAACCCACGGCAGCGAGGTGTTTTCCGCGCCGTTCTGCATCAGCTGGAGCAGGGTTTCCATGGCGCGCAATGCGCCGAAACGGGTGTTGGCGGAGATATCGACGCCGCTGGCATCCACCGTGAGCTTATAGCTTTCGTCGCTGTCCGGCAGCGGCTGGGGCTTCACTTTTCTGGCGATGGCAATGCGGATGGTCGGTTTTTCCGGCTTTTCAGCCTGCGGCTGGAGCGTCCAGCCCGTTTGCAGAGCGATGCGCTGGCGAAGGCGGTTGACGGCGTCACCGAGATCGTCCCCGCTAACGCTAATGGAAACGTTGTTGCTGAGCACCAGCGTGCCCTGGGTTGTCGGGCGTTCGACCTTTGCAGGCCAGGGCATCAGGGGGAGATCGCCTGCCGGGGCGGCAAACGCAGAGAAGCCGAGCATCAGCCCGGCGGTTAAGAGACTGTACCGTAACATGAATGTTCCTTATCTGACGGGCCAAATAAAGGCAAAACATTCTGTTAACATGCGCTCAATTTGTCGTCAAGCGAATGCGCCGACGGAGATCACAGGTTGTTGAATTTGAGAGGAAAGCCAGCTGCCGGGTGGCGGCTTCGCCTTACCGGGCCTACGTTCGGATCGTAGGCCCGGTAAGCGCAGCGCCACCGGGCTTGCCGTTACTGCCATCCATACCGACGGCTGTAGAATCCTTTCACCATCTGCGTCAGTACCATGTAACCCGCAAGGATCGCCACCAGCCATGGGAAGTAGCTCAGCGGCAGCGCCTGCAGCTGCAGGTAGCTCGCCAGCGGCGAGAACGGCAGCGCGATCCCAAGCGCCATCACAATCCCCGTCATCACAATCAGCGGCCACGCGGCACGGCTCTGGATGAACGGAATGCGGCGCGTGCGGATCATATGCACAATCAGCGTCTGCGACAGCAGCCCCACCACAAACCAGCCAGACTGGAACAGCGTCTGGTGTTCCGGCGTGTTGGCATGGAACACAAACCACATCAGGCAGAAGGTCAGGATGTCAAAGATGGAGCTGATCGGGCCAAAGAACAGCATAAAGCGCCCCAGATCGGCCGGGTTCCAGCGCTGTGGCTTCTGGATCTGCTCGTCGTCCACGTTATCAAACGGGATCGCCACCTGAGACACATCGTACATCAGGTTCTGGATCAGCAGATGCAGCGGCAACATTGGCAGGAACGGCAAAAATGCACTCGCCACCAGCACGCTGAAGACGTTTCCGAAGTTGGAGCTGGCGGTCATTTTGATGTACTTGAGCATATTCGCAAAAGTACGACGCCCTTCGATAACCCCTTCCTCCAGCACCATCAGGCTCTTTTCCAGCAGAATGATGTCGGCCGCTTCACGGGCAATATCCACCGCACCATCCACGGAGATGCCAATATCCGCTGCTCGCAGGGCGGGTGCATCGTTGATGCCATCGCCCATAAAGCCTACCACGTGACCTTCACGACGCAGCAGGGTGACAATACGTTCTTTGTGCATCGGCGTCAGGCGGGCAAACAGCGTGGTGTGCTGCGCCAGTTTTGCCAGTTCGTCGTCGGAGAGATGCTCAATATCGCTCCCCACCACCACATCACCCGCGTCCAGCCCCACTTCGTGGCACACTTTCGCCGCCACCAGTTCGCTGTCCCCGGTGAGGATTTTCACGGTAATCCCGCTCGCCTTCAGCGCTTTCAGCGCCGGTGCGGTGGTCTCTTTCGGCGGATCGAGGAAGGCGATGTAGCCCTCGAGGATCAGATCGGATTCGTCAATACGCTGATAATCCCCCTCGCGGGCTGGCAGGAACTTGCTCGCTACCGCCACCACGCGCAGCCCCTGGCGGTTCAGGTTGTCTGTGACGCGCTTGATGCGGCGCAGCATGGTGTCGTCCAGCGGCACGATGTCACCGTTATAGTGCACCTGCGTTGACACATTCAGGATCTCCTGCAGCGCACCTTTGCAGATCAGCTGATGGACATCCGCCTGCTCGCTCACCACCACCGACATACGGCGGCGCTCGAAGTCGAACGGGATCTCATCCACCTTCTGCCAGCGGCCAGAGAGCGTGCGGGCAGACTCTTCATCCACCCCTTCCAGCACCGCGACGTCGAGCAGGTTTTTCAGCCCGGTCTGGTAGTGGCTGTTCAGCCACGCGCTGTGCAGGACACGCTCGCTGGTTTTACCGGAGATATCGGTGTGGTTCTCCAGCACGATTTTGTCCTGCGTCAGGGTGCCGGTTTTATCGGTGCAGAGAATGTCCATTGCGCCAAAGTTTTGAATGGCGTCGAGGTGTTTAACGATCACTTTCTGTTTAGAGAGCTTCACCGCCCCACGCGCCAGCGTAGAGGTGACGATCATCGGCAGCATTTCCGGCGTTAAGCCGACGGCCACGGAGAGCGCAAACAGCGCCGCTTCCCACCAGTCACCTTTGGTGTAGCCGTTGATCAGCAGTACGATCGGCGTCATCACCATCATAAAGCGGATCAGCAGCATGCTGACGCGACCAATCCCTTTCTGGAAGGCATTGGGTTCACTCTCCTGCTCGCTGACGCGCCCGGCAAGCTGACCAAACCAGGTATTACCCCCGGTAGCGGTGACAATCGCCTGCGCGGTGCCGCTCACCACCGTGGTGCCCATAAAGCACAGGGTATCGCACTCGAGCGGGTTCATCTGCTGCGGGTCGCGGCTGCGCGCCACCTTTTCCACAGGCAGGGATTCCCCGGTCAGGGAGGCCTGCGCGACGAACAGATCGCGTGCCTGGATGATGCGTAAATCCGCCGGGATCATATCCCCTGCGGCAAGCTTCACCAGATCGCCCGGCACCAGCTGGTCGATGGGCAGTTCCACCCAGGCATTTTCGCCGAGATCGTTAATCACGCGCGAGACTGTCGCGGTGTTACTGACCATCGCCTTCAGGGCATCCGCCGCTTTGGTGGACCGGGCTTCCTGAATAAAGTTCAGCAGCGTGGAGATCCCCACCATCAGGGCAATCACGCCTGCGGCAAACAGATCTTCCGTGGCATAAGAGATGATGCCGAGAACGGTCAGCAGCAGGTTGAAGGGGTTGCGGTAGCAGAGCCACAGATGCACCCACCACGGAGACGGTTTTTGCGCCGGGATCTGGTTATCGCCATGCACGGCGCGGATTTTTTCCACTTCGGCCGCATTCAGCCCTTCCGGGTGTCCGCCAAAGGCGCGCCAGACTTCGTTTTCATCCATTGCTGCCACATTCAGGCAGCGCTCGGTCAGAGAAGCGGGGATCGCCGCGCCAGCCATGTTTTTGGCATTGGGCAGCGGGTCGCGCTGAACCAGGCGATGTGGCAGGTGGCGGCTTAACAGGGCCTGTAGTTGCCGGGTAATATTTTTCAACATAGTCATTCCTCCACATCCGCAAACGCGGACGCAGCATTTCCTTCAGGCGTGGCAAGGCCGTACCTGAGAGGCACTCAATTTTTCAAGCAGGAACGTTTATGACGTTGCTGCCTCACGCCGGTGAGACAGCAAAAGGCTGGCTTACCGGAAAGAACGTCTTCTCCCGTTCAGGAGAGGTGTGGGATCGGGATCCATGAAGCCTCCGGTAAGTAAAAAACAGGGTGTCGCCGCGCAGTATAAGGATTTAAGCGTACCCTTTGTGATGATTCGGGCGGTATTATACCCCCCTGCAAATAAACCGAACGTAAACCAGACTTTGCCCATAGCGAAATTGTGCTCAGTCATTAGGCTCAATTAACCACTTTGTTGTTGTTACAGGGAATACAGCATGCAGAACCGCCTTACGATTAAAGACATCGCGCGTTTAAGCGGCGTGGGGAAATCCACCGTGTCGCGCGTGCTGAACAACGAAAGTGGCGTCAGCGAGCGTACTCGCGAGCGCGTTGAGGCGGTGATGAATCAGCACGGTTTTTCCCCTTCCCGCTCTGCGCGTGCCATGCGGGGACAGAGTGACAAGGTGGTGGCCATTATTGTTTCGCGTCTGGATTCGCTGTCGGAAAATCTCGCCGTTCAGACCATGCTGCCCGCCTTCTATGAACAAGGCTACGATCCGATCATGATGGAGAGCCAGTTCTCTCCCCAACTGGTTGAAGAGCATCTGGGGATGCTTCAGCGACGCAACATTGACGGCGTGGTGCTGTTTGGTTTTACCGGCATTCAGGAAGAGATACTGAAACCCTGGCAGCCTTCGCTGGTGCTGCTGGCGCGCGATGCCAACGGTTTTGCCTCCGTTTGTTATGACGACGAAGGCGCGATTATCACCCTGATGCAGCGACTATTCGATAAAGGTCATCGCCACATTAGTTTCCTCGGCGTGCCGCACGCGGACGTCACTACCGGCAAGCGTCGCCACGAAGCCTACCTGGCATTTTGCAAAAAGCACAACCTCTCTGCCGTGGCCTCCCTGCCGGGGCTGGGGATGAAGCAGGGCTACGAGCAGGTCGCCAGCGTCCTGACGCCGCAGACCACCGCGCTGGTGTGTGCCACGGATACCCTGGCGCTGGGTGCGAGCAAATATTTGCAGGAACAGGGCATCGACGATCTGCAGGTCGCGAGCGTCGGCAGCACGCCGCTGATGAAGTTTTTGCACCCGGAAATTATTACAGTCGACCCGGGCTACGCCGAGTCCGGCAGACAGGCCGCCACACAGCTGATCGAGCAGATCAACGGGCGAACTGAGCCGCGCCAGATCGTTATTCCTGCCCACCTCTCTTAACCCCCGCTCAACGGTTTATTGTGATCTTCGCCCGATTTCGGGAACGTTCCCATTTTCGCCGTCACGCTGAAGGAGTAGGCTTGCGCTCAGGTCATTACACCCCTAACCATCTGTCATGAGGTTTCATGATGAGTAAAGTCAAACAAGCAGATATCGATCGGCTGATCGTCCTGGTCGGCGGGCGCGAAAACATCGCAACCGTCAGCCATTGCATTACCCGCCTGCGTTTCGTGCTGAACGATCCGGCCAAAGCCAACCCGAAAGCCATTGAAGAACTCTCCATGGTTAAAGGCTGCTTCACCAACGCCGGTCAGTTCCAGGTCGTTATAGGTACCGAAGTGGGCGATTACTATCAGGCTCTGCTGGCGACTACCGGGCACTCTTCTGCCGATAAAGAGCAGGCAAAGAAAGCCGCGCGCCAGAACATGAAGTGGCACGAGCAGCTGATTTCCCACTTCGCAGAAATCTTCTTCCCGCTGCTGCCAGCGCTGATCAGCGGGGGCTTAATTCTGGGCTTCCGTAACGTCATCGGTGATGTGCCGATGAGCGACGGCAAAACCCTGGCGCAGATGTACCCGGCGCTGAAAACCATTTACGACTTCCTGTGGCTGATTGGCGAAGCGATCTTCTTCTACCTGCCGGTCGGGATCTGCTGGTCCGCAGTGCGCAAAATGGGCGGCACGCCAATTCTGGGTATCGTACTGGGCGTCACGCTGGTCTCTCCACAGTTAATGAACGCTTACTTACTTGGTCAGCAGGTGCCGGAAGTGTGGAACTTTGGTCTGTTTACCATCGCTAAAGTGGGCTATCAGGCGCAGGTCATTCCGGCGTTGCTGGCAGGTCTGGCGCTGGGCTTCATTGAGACTCGCTTAAAACGCATCGTCCCGGATTACCTTTATCTGGTGGTGGTTCCGGTTTGCTCACTGATTATCGCCGTATTCCTGGCGCATGCCTTTATCGGTCCGTTTGGCCGCATGATCGGCGACGGCGTGGCCTTCGCGGTTCGTCACCTGATGACTGGCAGCTTCGCGCCGATTGGTGCCGCGCTGTTCGGTTTCCTGTACGCCCCGCTGGTGATCACCGGCGTGCACCAGACCACCCTGGCCATTGATATGCAGATGATTCAGAGCCTTGGCGGTACGCCGGTCTGGCCGATTATCGCCCTGTCTAACATCGCACAGGCGTCTGCGGTAACCGGCATTATTCTGGTCAGCCGTAAACATAACGAGCGTGAAATCTCCGTTCCGGCTGCCATCTCCGCCTACCTCGGCGTGACCGAGCCGGCGATGTACGGTATCAACCTGAAATACCGTTTCCCGATGCTCTGCGCGATGATCGGTTCCGGTCTGGCAGGGCTGGTGTGCGGTCTGAACGGCGTAATGGCGAACGGCATCGGTGTTGGCGGTCTGCCGGGCATTCTCTCCATCCAGCCCGCTTTCTGGCAGGTGTTTGCCCTGGCGATGGCTATCGCGATTATCGTCCCAATGGCGCTCACCACCGTGGTTTACCAGCGTAAGTTCCGTCAGGGCTCGCTGCAGATTGTTTAACTTTATCTTTCGGGGCGCAGTTGCGCCCCTTCGCATTTGCAGGAACGCATTATGAATACCCTTCCTCACTGGTGGCAGAACGGCGTCATCTATCAGATCTATCCAAAGAGTTTCCAGGACACCACTGGCAGCGGCACCGGTGATTTACGCGGCGTGACGCAGCGTCTGGACTACCTGAAAACCCTCGGCATTGACGCCATCTGGCTGACGCCGTTTTATATCTCCCCGCAGGTGGATAACGGCTACGACGTGGCGAATTACACCGCCATCGATCCCGCCTACGGCACTCTGGATGATTTTGATGAACTGGTCGCCAGGGCGCATGAGCGCGGCATCCGCATCGTGCTGGATATGGTGTTTAACCATACGTCAACGCAGCATGCCTGGTTCCGCGAATCACTGAATAAAGAGAGCCCGTACCGCCAGTTTTATATCTGGCGCGACGGCACGCCGGAGCAGCTTCCCAACAACTGGCGCTCCAAGTTTGGCGGCAACGCCTGGCGCTGGCACGCCGAGAGCGAACAGTACTACCTGCACCTCTTTGCTCCGGAGCAGGCGGATCTCAACTGGGAAAACCCTGAAGTGCGCGCCGAGCTGAAAAAGGTGTGCGAATTCTGGGCCGATCGCGGCGTGGACGGCTTACGTCTCGACGTGATTAACCTGATCTCAAAAGATCAGGATTTCCCGAATGACGAGGCAGGCGATGGCCGCCGTTTCTACACAGACGGGCCGCGCATTCACGAATATCTGCGGGAGATGAGCCGCGACGTCTTTACGCCGCGCAATCTGATGACGGTGGGCGAGATGTCCTCGACCTCGCTGGAAAACTGCCAGCAGTACGCCTCTCTTGATGGCAGTGAATTGTCGATGACCTTTAACTTCCACCACCTGAAGGTGGATTATCCCGGCGGCGAAAAGTGGACGAAGGCGAAACCGGACTTCGTGGCGCTAAAAACCCTCTTCCGCCACTGGCAGCAGGGCATGCACAACAAAGCCTGGAACGCGCTGTTCTGGTGTAACCACGACCAGCCGCGCATCGTGTCGCGCTTTGGTGACGAAGGCGAATACCGCGTTCAGGCTGCGAAGATGCTCGGCATGGTGCTGCACGGCATGCAAGGTACGCCGTATATCTATCAGGGTGAAGAACTTGGCATGACCAACCCGCACTTCAGCCGCATCACCGATTACCGTGACGTGGAAAGCCTGAACATGTTCGCCGAACTGCGGGCCAGCGAGCGCGATCCGGACGAATTACTGGCGATTCTGGCGAGTAAATCCCGCGATAACGGCCGCACGCCAATGCAGTGGGACGCTTCGCACAATGCGGGCTTCACCGAAGGTGAGCCGTGGATTGGCGTTTGCGACAACTACGAGACGGTAAACGCCCGCGCCGCGCTGGACGACCCGGATTCGGTGTTTTACACCTATCAGTCGTTGATTAGCCTGCGTAAAACCCTGCCGGTACTGACGTGGGGGGATTATGAGGATCTCCTGCCAGAACATCCTTCTCTGTGGTGCTACCGTCGTCAGTGGCAGGGAAAGACGCTGATTGTGGTGGCGAACCTCAGCGGCGAGAGCCAGACATGGCAGAATGACGCCCTCAGTGGCGAATGGCAGCCAGTAATGAGCAACTATGCCGCGCCACAAACCACCAGCCTACGTCCGTTTGAAGCCGTCTGGTGGCTGCAACCGTAATGCGACGCCGGGCACAATACCGTGCCCGGCTTATTTTACTGTTTTTGTTGAATAATTAATCAGATTTTTCCTGCCCGTATTTACAATCGCTGAAGCGCCCGTCGTTTGTACTCTCGTCTTTTTACTTTGTTCTGAATCAAATAAAACGCAAACATGTTTGATGCAAATCACTATATGTAGCACTTAAAATGCACGCCGACCCAACATCTTGTATTTATCGTCTACTATTCCAACAACAAGACGGCGACTCAGCTCTCCGGAATTGTGGATAACAAATGTCGGGAACGAGGGAAGTCACTCACCTGGCTGACAATACAGCCTCTGAATACTTCTCCACCTCTGTGGATAACCTGTTTTTAAAATGGAGTGATCATGACACCGCATGTGATGAAACGTGATGGCTGTAAAGTGCCGTTTAAATCAGAGCGCATCCAGGAAGCCATTCTGCGTGCAGCTAAAGCAGCGGGAGTCGATGACGCAGATTACTGCGCCACCGTCGCAGAAGTCGTTAGCAGCCAGATGAATGAACGCAACCAGGTGGATATCAACGAGATCCAGACCGCGGTTGAGAACCAGCTGATGGCGGGTCCTTACAAGCAGTTAGCCCGTGCCTACATTGAATACCGTCACGATCGTGACGTTGAGCGTGAGAAGCGCGGCCGTCTGAACCAGGAGATCCGTGGCCTGGTAGAGCAGACCAACTCCGCCCTACTGAATGAAAACGCCAACAAAGACAGTAAAGTGATCCCGACCCAGCGCGACCTGCTGGCCGGTATCGTCGCTAAACACTATGCCCGCCAGCACCTGCTGCCGCGCGACGTGGTGTCGGCGCACGAGCGCGGTGAGATCCACTATCACGATCTCGACTACTCGCCATTCTTCCCGATGTTCAACTGCATGCTGATCGACCTGAAGGGCATGCTGACCCACGGTTTTAAAATGGGTAACGCCGAGATTGAACCGCCAAAATCAATCTCCACGGCCACGGCGGTCACGGCGCAGATTATCGCCCAGGTCGCCAGCCATATTTATGGTGGCACCACCATTAACCGCATTGATGAAGTGCTGGCCCCGTTCGTGACGGCAAGCTTCAACAAGCATCGTAAAACGGCCGAAGAGTGGCAGATCCCGGACGCGGACGGCTACGCCCATTCCCGCACCGAGAAAGAGTGCTACGACGCCTTCCAGTCGCTGGAATATGAGGTGAACACGCTGCACACCGCCAACGGCCAGACACCGTTTGTGACCTTCGGTTTTGGCCTGGGCACCAGCTGGGAATCGCGCCTGATTCAGCAGTCGATCCTGCGCAACCGTATTTCCGGCCTCGGCAAAAACCGCAAAACCGCCGTGTTCCCGAAACTGGTGTTCGCCATCCGCGACGGTCTCAACCATAAGTTTGGCGATCCGAACTACGACATCAAACAGCTGGCGCTGGAGTGCGCGAGCAAACGTATGTATCCGGACATCCTGAACTACGATCAGGTCGTTAAAGTCACCGGTTCGTTTAAAACGCCTATGGGCTGCCGCAGCTTCCTCGGCGTCTACGAAGATGAAAACGGCGAGCAGATCCACGACGGGCGCAACAACCTCGGCGTCATCAGCCTGAACCTGCCGCGCATCGCGCTGGAAGCCAAAGGCAATGAGGCCGAGTTCTGGAAATTGCTGGACGAGCGCCTGCAGCTGGCGCGCAAAGCGTTGATGACCCGCATTGCGCGTCTGGAAGGGGTCAAAGCCCGCGTGGCGCCAATCCTCTACATGGAAGGGGCCTGCGGCGTGCGTCTGAAAGCGGACGATGACGTGTCTGAGATCTTCAAAAATGGTCGTGCGTCGATTTCGCTGGGCTATATCGGTATTCACGAGACCATCAACGCATTGGCTGGCGGCACGCATATGTATGACAGCGAAGCCCTGCGTGAGAAAGGCATCGCCATCGTTCAGCGCCTGCGCGACGCCGTTGATCAGTGGAAAGAGGAAACCGGCTACGGCTTCAGCCTGTACAGTACGCCGAGCGAAAACCTCTGCGACCGTTTCTGCCGTCTGGACACCGCCGAGTTCGGTATTGTGGAAGGGGTAACCGACAAAGGTTACTACACCAACAGCTTCCACCTCGACGTGGAGAAGAAGGTGAACCCGTACGACAAGATTGATTTCGAAGCGGCGTATCCGCCGATCGCCAGCGGCGGCTTCATCTGCTATGGCGAGTACCCAAACATTCAGCATAACCTGAAAGCGCTGGAAGACGTGTGGGATTACAGCTATCAGCACGTGCCGTATTACGGTACCAACACGCCAATCGACGAGTGTTACGAGTGCGGATTTACCGGTGAGTTTGAGTGCACCAGCAAAGGCTTCACCTGCCCGAAATGCGGCAATCACGATGCGGCTCGCGTCTCTGTGACCCGCCGCGTGTGCGGCTATCTCGGCAGCCCGGATGCGCGTCCGTTCAACGCCGGCAAGCAGGAAGAGGTGAAGCGCCGCGTGAAGCATTTGGGGAATGGGCAGATCGGGTAAGTTCTTCGCCGGGTTTTCCCCCTCACCCTACCCCTCTCCCTCAAGGGAGAGGGAACCGATCGAGCACATTGCAAGCCTGACGCCGGTTTTCTCCCTCTCCCTGTGGGAGAGGGCCGGGGTGAGGGCATCAGGTTAACGCTATGAATTATCATCAATATTATCCCGTCGACATCGTCAACGGTCCCGGCACCCGCTGCACCCTGTTCGTCTCAGGCTGCGTCCACGAATGCCCCGGCTGCTACAACAAAAGCACCTGGCGTTTAAATTCCGGTATGCCGTTCACCGCAGAGATGGAAGACCGGATCATTAACGATCTCAACGACACGCGCATCAAACGTCAGGGGATTTCACTTTCCGGTGGCGACCCGCTCCACCCGCAAAACGTGCCGGAAATCCTGAAGCTGGTTAAACGCATTCGCCGCGAATGTACGGGAAAAGATATCTGGGTCTGGACAGGCTACAAGCTGGATGAGCTGAACGCGCAGCAAATGGAAGTGGTGGATCTGATTAACGTGCTGGTCGACGGCAAATTCGTGCAGGATTTAAAAGACCCGGCGCTGATCTGGCGCGGCAGCAGCAATCAGGTTGTGCATCATCTGCAGTGATCGTTAGAGCCGTTTGTTTGCATCATGATAAACGGCTGCTTTCTCTCTCTTGCCGATAGCGATAACAAATACCGTTACAACGTTTTCCTGAACCTGATAGACCAAACGATAACCCTGGGATCTGAGTTTTATTTTGTAGCAATCCGGTAGACCATGCAGGCGGGCCGATTCGACCCTTGGGTTCACCAATACGTCCGCTAGTTTCTTCTTAAACTGGTCTTTTACAGTCTCCCCCAGCTTGCTCCATTCCTTTAACGCCCTCGGATCAAATGCCAGTTCATAAGTCATCCAGACTAACCTTAATTCCCTTTTGCGGATTAGCCAGCCGCTCCCGGACTGCCTGTATCAGTTCTTCTTCATTGTCGCTAATGGTGACCGTTTTCACCGGCATACGCCCCGTCTCCGCGACGTACTGAAACAGTAATCGCACGGCTTCCGTTGGGGTGATATTGAGTTTTTCCAGCACGGCATAAGCCTCGTTTTTGAGTTTGTCATCCAGACGGACGTTCAGCGTGGCCATTATGCCTCCAGTAAAATCGAATGCGTAATGCAGTTTAGCATTACATTCGCATTACATCGAATTCTGGATAACGCCTCTCAAAACCGGCTCAAACTCTCCATCGCCACTGCCTTAAACTCGGCAAAATCTCCGCAGCTACAGAGCCGCGACATCGCCCGTTCACGCAGGAAGGTGACGAAGATATCGTAAATCGCCATCGCCTCTTCGTATTCGCTTTTGCTGATAGCGAGCAGGAAGATGACGTGTGCGGTTTCGTCGCCCCACTGGACGCCGTGCGGGGCGAGCACGGTATAGACTACCGTTTTCTGCGCCAGCAGGCCGAGTGAGTGCGGCAGCGCAATGCCATCGCCGAGCATGGTGCTGACGATGGCTTCACGCTCGACGACCGAATCCAGGAACTCCGCGCCGACAAACCCCTCGCCTTCAAGCTGCGCGCACAGTTCACGGAACAGCGTTTGCTGATCAACGGGCGTGTCGATAATGCGGAAATGGGCCGCGTCGAAGTATTTATCCAGCATCCACGGGCGGGTGCGGTCCACCAGCACCAGCTTGCCGATCTGTTCTAACTGATAGTCAGTCGGGAATGGGGCGATCATCACCACCGGTTTGGACTTTTCGCTGACGCGGGCGGTGGCGATCACAAAGTCTTCGCTAATCATTTCCGCCAGCTCGTACTCGCGCAGGGTGAGCGTGCGCGTCACCTCAATCTGCGGGTATTTGCGCTGCAGCACCGCCTCAATCATACGCACCATGGCGTTTCCGGCGTCGCACACCAGCAGCACGCGCGGCTGTCGCTGGTAGCCAATGTTGTAATGGCGCTCCAACCCAACGCCAATATGTAATACCAGAAAACCAATCTCGTTTTCGCTGATCACATACGGTGTGTATTTGCCCCAGCTCGATACCGCCGCGAGGGTCATATCCCATGCCATCGGGTAGTGCTGCTTGATGTTTTCCAGCAGCGGATTGGGGATCATGATTTGGTACCGCACCCGGGTGATCATGGTTTTAATGTGTGTGAGCAGATCCGCGTGCAGCTGCTCGTCACTGAGCAGGTTGTAGTTATAGTGAGTGTTGATGTAACGCAGGATGTAGTTGACCAGCGCTTCGTCGTCGTCAGCGTTGATCGCGCTGGGTGCTATCTCCTGGATCTGCCGCGCGGCAATGTGTACGCAAAGCCAGCTCTCTTCCGACGGCGAAAGCGTTTTGCCCGCCAGATGCTGAATGGACACTGCGATATCTTTCGCGGCTTCACGCACGTTCTCTTCCACATCTTCAGCATGGAATTCCGGCAGTGGATAGCCTTCGCTGATACGACGTACCGATACCGCACAGTACAGGCGCAGGAACAACTCACCTTCGTCGGTCAGGCGGATATGGTGGCGTGTTAGCGCATCGTGTAGTACAGGCACCATCTGTTCTGCCACACCTGCATTAAGCGCCACGTCGGTCACCAACGGGTTCAGACTGTCCTGCTGTGCCAGCTCCCAGAGCAAGTCCGTCAGACAGGCACGGGTCGACATCTCGCTGCCAAACAGCTTCATACCATGGCGCGGTCGGGTTTCCAGCGTCAGATTATAACGGTGGAACCACTCGCGCACTTCCGCCATGTCGCTTTGCAGCGTGGCGCGGCTGACGAACCACTCGTCAGCCAGATCCTCAAGTTTGAGAGAAAATGCCGAGGTAAGAAAACGCACCACCAGATAATGCACGCGCTCCATCCCGGTTCGGGGAATACGCAGCGCGCGCGGGTGGGAGGCCTGCAATTGCTGATAACGCTCGGCGTCATCAATTTTAAGCTGATAACCATTCCCCCGGCTCAGAATAAACTGCGCGCCGTGGCTCGCCAGCAGCGCGTTCAGGGCAGTGATATCAGCGCGGACGGTTCGCGTGGAAACCGACAGCCGCTGCGCCAGTTCATCCTGCGGCAGCGTCTCGTTTTGCAACAGATCGAAAAGTTGCGCTAAACGTTGATTCGGAAATCGCACGTCGTTGTCCTCTTACGGCTTAGGGTGAAATGACCATCTGAGATGGGCTACCGACCGGCGTATAGTCTGGCTCAAAGCTGAGCTTGCCGTCCTGCGCCACGCGGAAACGGGTAATGTTATCGCTGCGTTGATTCATGACGTACAGCCAACGCCCCTGTTTATCGAGCGTCAGGGTGCGCGGGTAGTCACCACGGGTCCAGACATCATCCTGATGCGTCAGCGTGCCTTCCGCTGTTACGGTAAAGTGCCCGATGCTGTTATGCAAACGGTTAGCCACATACAGTTGCTTACCATCCGCACTTAACGCCAGACCTGCAGCAAAACTGGTGCCTTTGTAACCTTTCGGCAGGGCGGAGAGCGTTTTGCCCTCTTTCAGGATGCCGTTTGCATCCACAGTATAGTGAGTCAGCGTAGACGCCTCTTCGTTAATCAACCACAGGGCATCGCCTTTTGGCGTAAAGACAAAGTGGCGCGGCCCGGCCCCTTTCGAGGAGGCGTTGATAAACGGTGGATCGTTAGGCGTCAGCTTTCCGCTTCGATCGTCTAAGCGATACTGATAGATGCGATCCAGCCCCAGATCGGTTGAAAACACGTATTTTCCGCTCGGATCGGCGGCGATCATGTGTGCATGAGGCCCGTTATGATCGCTGATAGCGAAACTGCCCTCCGCAGCGGCTTCCGGCTTCGCCGCACCCGGTTCGCCCTGATCCTGATGTTTGTCCGTGGCATCACCCAGGCTGCCATCGGCTTTGACCGGCAGAACGGCAATCGTTCCGCTGACGTAGTTTGCCACCAGCAGATGGCGACCATTCGGCGTCAGCGAAAGGTAAACCGGCCCTGCGCCACCGGAAGCCACCTGATTGAGCTCACTCAGCTCACCGTTGTCATTCACCCGCAGCGCCTGCACCACGCCCTGCTCTACTTCACTCGCCAGATAGAGCGTTTTGCCATCATGCGAGACGGTAAGCTGTGCAGCATTCGGCAACGTGCTGACCAGCGTTTTATCCGCAAGCGCACCGCTTTGCGGATCGACGGTAAAACGGTACAGCCCTTCACCGTTAGGATTATAGGTTCCCACCCAGGCGTAATGAGTCTGGGCAACAGCGGAAGTAGCAAGCAGAGAGAGTGAAGCAACAAGCAGGTTACGGGTGTGCATGGTGGCTCCTGATCATTATCCCCTCTCCCGGTGGGAGAGGGTTAGGGTGAGGGACTACTTAACTAACTTTTTCGTCATCGCAAGCAACGTGCGCACATCTTCCGGGCGCGTATCGCCGCTGGCTTTGTCGATAATCGAGCTGTAGATATGCGGGATGATTTTGCTCACGCCCGCGTCCAGGGCGATCTGCAGTATCTCTTCGTAATTTTCCAGATCGATACCGCCGGTTGGCTCCAGCCAGAAGTCGTGACGCGCGCAGGCTTCCGCCACCGCTTTGTACTCATCACGGCATTTCAGGCCACCCATCGGGAAATATTTAATGGAGCTACCGCCAAAATCTTTCAGCAGAGCAATTGCCGTTTCCACCGGAACGATACCGTCCGGTGCCGCGCTGCTCAGCGGACCGGTAGAGATTTTCACCATGCCGACGGTTCCGGTTGGAGAAACCAGACCGTTGACCACGGAGTCATTTTGTCCCAACAGCGCGCGGCTGGTTGCTACGCCGGTAAAGACCTGGTTTACGTGCTGCGGCTGCACCTGGCGGGAAATTTCACTCACCATCGCCGACTGGTTCGGATCGCCCGCCCCCAGGCCAACGGACAGCGCGTTATCAATAAGCTGAGCGTATTCACGCATATCAGCAACGGCGCTTGCCACATCCGGGTAATTTTTGGAGAGCACGCCCACCAGCACATGACCTTCTGCCGCTTCGTAAATGGCACTGGCATTGGCTTTAGAGCCCGCCAGCACGTTCAGGCAGACGCGATCACGGTAAAAGTTGGGGGTCAGTTTCATGCGTTTTTCTCCTGTCCTAATACTTCGCTAATGCGGCGGTAAACAATGTTTAGCTGGTCAGCATTCACGCTGCGCACGTCCGCTTCGATAATCCCTTCGTTGGCCTTGTAGCCACGGAAGTAAATGGCGTAGTCCCCCTGCTTGAGTTTCGCTACCAAATCCCCGGTGCCGACGCCGGTTGTCGCTTCATCGAACTTAATTTCGGTGCGGGCGATATCGCGCCCGGCGCTGTCCCAGACCACGCGTGCCGTCACGCCGTTCAGGGTGTTGAGCGCCTCGATAAACGGCGTCATCTTCGCCACCATCTCTTCGCCGCTCTCTTTGGTCGCCGTGAGGTAGTGTTCGATGGCGCAGGTCAGGCCAAGAATGCCCTCTTTACCCACCTTCATCGCACGGCCAATCCCTGCCGTCTGGCGTTTCACCCACTCGACATACTGCGTTTTGCCGATCACCAGACCGCTGGTTGGCCCTTCGATCGCCTTCGCGCCGCTGTAAATCACCAGATCCGCACCGGAACGGTAGTAAACGTGCAGATCTTCTTCTGCCGCCGCATCAACGATCAGCGGCAGACCATGTTTACGCGCCACCACTGCCGCCTGCTCCACACTGAGCATGCTTTTCTGCACGCAGTGGTGAGATTTAATATAGAGGATCGCCGCCGTGCGCGGGGTGATCGCCGCCGCCAGCTGATCGGCTGAACATTCATTGGCGTATCCCGCTTCTACCAGCTTGCCGCCGCCCAATGCGACCATGGTGCCTACCGGCGCGCCAAAGTTCACGTTGTGGCCTTTCGGCAGCACGATCTCGTTGTTCTCAATCGGGGTAACGTGCAGGTTTTCCAGCAGCCAGTCGCTGTCTTTTACCAGCACTGCCGCCACGGACTGGGCAATCCCTGCTGACGCGCAGGAAACCACTGTCGCGCCTTCTACTTCCAGCAGTTTCGCGATGTATTCACCGGTTTTGTTGACCAGATCCTTCATCTCGAAATAGTGGTTCATGCCGTCCATCGCCGCCTGCACCACTTCCGGGCGCGGCGTGGAGACGCCCAGCGCCGTCATGCGGCCAGAGGTGTTGATGACTTGCTTTAAGTGGTATTTCTCATAAATCGAAGGCATGTTCCGTGCTCCCTTGTTCTGTCATGTAGCCCTTGCCCGCGCGGATCGCGGCAAGCGGTACCAAAATGTGTTCAGCCTGCAGGCTGTCGTTTTCGGCATCGGTTAATACCGTTGGCTGGCGCTTAATGGTGAACAGCGTCAGGTCGGCGTCGAGTCCGGGCCCGATACGCCCTTTACGCGCCAGGCGCAGGCCGTCGGCGGCGTTCGCGGTCACGCAGTCAATCACCTGCGGCAGCGACATGCCGATGGCGAGGAATTTCGACATCACGCTCGCCAGCGACCCTACCGGGCCATTAATGCGGTTACGGCAGTAGATATCCGAGCTGATGGTGTGCGGCAGAATGCCCATTGCGATGGCGCGTTTTGCCACTTCAAAGCTAAAGCTCGCCGTGCCGTGGCCGACGTCCAGCCGCACGCCGCGTTTTAGCGCAGACGTAATGGACGCTCGCAGCTCGCCGGACGGCGTCAGAATGCGGTTGGGTTTGCCGTTGTAACAGTGGGTAATGATGTCGCCCGAGCTCAGCAGTTCGGCAATTTCGTCGAGGTTCGGCGGGTTGTTGCCAATGTGCACCATCAGCGGCAGATCGCCGTTCTCTTTTTGAATTTCTTTGGCGAGCTCCAGCGGCGTAATGCCGTTTTCACCCACCACGCTGCTGCTCATACGCGCTTTCAGGCCGACAATGAAATCCGGGTGGCGTTTTACCGCCTGCTTCACGGCATCTGCATCAATATTCGCCATGTTGGCCAGTTCGTTCTGGGCTATCAGCCCCACGCGGGAGATGTTCAGCAGGGCAAAGACGTCTGTTGAGGCTTTACGGGTGATTTCGTAAAAATCGTCCACGTCATCCGCGCCGGTACTGCCTGCATCCACCACGGAGGTGACGCCAGTAGCAATACCTACGCTGTCTGGTTCGTCGTGATAAATCGGGGAGTTCGGGTAACAGTGAACGTGGGAGTCAATCCAGCCTGCGCTGACGAACACATCGCCGTTCAACTCAACCGTTTTACGGGCAGGGGCAGTAATCTCGCCCAACGCCGCGATTTTCCCGTCCTGAATGGCGATATCGGTCAGGGTATCGTCGGCAAGGCGCGCACGGCGCAGGAGTAAATCAAACATGAGGATCTCCTGATAAGACGGGCGCCGGAGCGCCCGTGGGTATTAAAGGGCAACCGGGAACAGCCAGCCCAAAATCATTGCGCCGAGGATGGCGCCACCGGTAATCGGTTTCTGCCAGATGTAGAACAGCAGCGCGCCCACCAGTGAACCGACACCGATAGGAATGGAGGCAGTCATGGCGCTGAGGATAATCAACGGCCCGAGGAAGCGACCGGAGGCGTTACCCGCGCCCATCATCACGTCCGCTCCGTAGGTGGAGTTGCTCTGGTTGATGGTGAACTTGCGCGCCAGGATGATGACGTAGCCAATCGCCAGACCAATCACCAGGCCGGTGATCAGCGCGGCAATGAAGTTGGTCACCGGGAACATGATGCCCGCGCCCAGCAGCATCGCCGGGACACCGAGGCCCACGCCGGTCTGGATCGCCCCGCCGATATCGAGAATACCGACCAGCGAGCCTTCGATAATACGGGCGAACAGGAAGCTCGCACCGAATGCCGCCACCGCGCCGTACACGCCGGTATCAATCCCCGCTTTCAGCATCGCCACGAAGGCCACTTCGTTGAACGCGCCAATGCCGTAGAGGTAGTACATGTGCGTCCCGGCGAACACGCCGGAGGAGAGCAGGCCAACGAAGATCGGGAACGACCAGTCGGCATACCAAAAACCTTTATTCTGTTCCATGTAGAGGCTCCTGTTATTTACCGCTGAGCGAGTTGTGGATCATATCGAGCCAGTTCGGCACGGTCAGATGGAAGGATTCGATCATCTTCATGTCGAAGCCGCGGAAGAAGCCGCTCAGCACGAAGAGCAGGACGATAGCCGCCATCATCACTTTGGTGACGTGGTTCCAGCCGCTCTCTTCAACACCTTTACCAATCAGAATACCCAGTACCAGGCCCGGTACGGCGTTCCCCATAATCAGCTGCGCCGCGCCGCCGAAGATGGTGGCCCAGAAACCCGACTTTTTGCCCGCGTCGATGGCCGCCAGCCAGAAGATCACCGGCATCACGGTATTCACCAGCAGGTTTGCCGCCGGTACCAGTACCTTCACGGCGGTGACCTGCAGCGCAGCCGGAACAGACGAGGCAGTCAAGTTAAGGAAGGTGACGACAATCATGCCGATGATGCCGCAGGCAATCGCCATTTTGCGGGGATCATGCAGCGTTTCGCCGACGTTGCGGTTTTTGATCATCAGTGCAGCAGCACCCCAGTTTGGGATGATGCGGTGGTCTACGTCCTGTGTGAAGGCACCTGCGGCCACGGAAGAGGCCCAGGCGTTAAAGAAGAAGCCTAACCCAAAGGAGAAGTGAGAAGCCGGATCCCCTTCGCAGGAGTTCAGTTCCCCCAACGTACGAAACGCGCCCATACCCTGTGTGGTAGGCGCATGAAACATGCGTGCAGCCCCGGCTCCGACACCGACGCCTACCAGGCCGCCAATGATGAGCGATTTTATTAATATAATTAAGAACATCAGTCTGCCCTTTTATGAATAATCAGCGTTGCGTGACGAAATCCACCCGATCGAGATTGATGGCGGTCACGTTGACGGTCACATCCAGCTCCACGCTGTAGGTCCGTCTTTCCCGGCGCAAAAAGAAGAACAGAAACGCTTCTTTACGCACCGCTTCTTGCGCCTGAACGACCTGCACATCCTGTGGCTCAATACGCAGTAAGATATGCGGTGACGCTTTCATCACCGCGGCCTGAACGTGGTTGAGCGCATCGGCAAAGGCGCGCGCTTTGGCGTCGCCTTTCCCCTTCACTCTCACCGTGGTCGTGAATTGTTCTTTCATGCTTATGCGCCGTATTTCTTCTGCCACGCCTGTACCAGACGCTCGCCCAGCTCTTCTTTATCCATAAAGCCAAAGCCCAGCACGTTGCAGCCTTCGTTGATAGCGGTCACGCCCTCTTCCACTGAACGCATACCGTATTTGGCCTTGTAGCCATATTTGGTTTGTGCAGTAATGGCACCCGCGCCGCCGCTGCCGCAGAAGGAGATGCCGAAGGTGGCGTTTTCCGCTTTCATGACGTCGCCCAGCTTCATGTCTGCCGCCATACCCGGTACGACAACCGCGCGTCCACCGGCTTTTTCCACACCTGCAGCCACTTTCTGACCTTTACCCAGGCGATCGCCAATCACGACTGTAATCTGTTCCATGTATTGCTCCTTAAAGGTTGTCTTTTGCGACTTCAAAGTGAACGGAGAGCAGCCAGGCTTCTTCATCAGGAAGATTGCCAAACTGCGCGACCACTTCACGGGCGAGCCGCATTGAATCCGGTGAAATTTCGTCAAACAGTTCCGCTTCAACCTCCGGCAGCGGCTCGCCGGTCACCGACCGGTGCGCCATTGCGCGAACGTGGGAGGTCAGCATCTGTTCCTGTACTGCGTTGGGGATGATGTTGTGCCGGGCCAGCAGGTCATAAACCTGCTGCAGCATGGTGTTAGCGAGCTGCTCTGTTTGCTTCGCCTGATCCCCAACGTCGTTCATTACCGCTCCGTTAATCACTCGTCTTACCCCGTTAATGGCTCTGGAATAAAACTAACGTTGGGTGGGAAATGTTTGTAGCGAGTTGTTTTCCACTTCGAAGTGGAAAGGCGAGCCGCAGCAGTGATCTGTGCCACATAAATGCGGTGAATAATGACAATTCGCTGGATTTACGTGATGAATATCACGCAATCCATTGGCAAAACGGCAGGGAAGAAAACGAAAACATCTGGCAAGGGAGTCGCAGAAATGTGACAGCGATAGGGTTTACTTATTACGACGCATAAAAAAAGCGAGGGCATTTCGCCCTCGCCTTGCTGTTGTGTCAGATGCAGTCTCTGTTAGCGGTATTTTTGGTGGTAGGTATTGCGGGTGGTCACGAACTGCTCGGCCGCCGCCTTCGCCTCTTTCACTTTACCTTCGTTCGCCAGCTTCAGCGCACCGTCAATCTGGCCGACCAGGATATCAAAACCGTGGCGGTAATCTTTCATTTCCGCGCTGTCTGCCGCTTTGCTTTCCAGCTTCGGCGGTGTCGCTTTCTGGGCGTCCAGCGCCGCTTCACGCATTTTGGTCAGTGCGTCTTTCATTTCCGCCGCATTGTCGGTTTTCTGCACCACCTTCAGGTTTTGACCGAGGGTGCCCATGTCTTCTTCAAGATCGGCAGCAAACGCAGAAGAGCCAATAACCAGCGTTGAAGCCGCGACGATCGCTAACAGATGTTTACGCATTGCTCACTTCCTTTTTTATTATTAAAACGCCTTTACGGGTATTACTGGCCGGCGATTTTCATTTCCGGCAGAAGTACAGAACCACACTGTATATTGCTACGTGTTTCAATATCGTTACCGACCGTAACAATATTGCGCCACATATCTTTCAGGTTTCCGGCGATGGTAATTTCGCTTACCGGATACTGGATTTCGCCGTTTTCCACCCAGAAGCCCGCCGCACCGCGAGAGTAATCCCCGGTAATACCACTTACGCCCTGGCCCATCAGTTCGGTCACCACCAGACCGGTGCCCATCTCTTTGAGCATTTGCGCAAAGTTGAGGCCCTGTCCGGCGATACGCCAGTTATGGATACCGCCCGCGTGACCGGTGCTTTTCAGCCCCAGCTTGCGCGCGGAGTAGTTGGTCAACAGCCACTGGGTCAGCACGCCGTCTTTGACGATGTCGCGACGTTCCGTGCGCACGCCTTCGCTGTCGAACGGTGTGGAGGCCAGTCCTTTCAGCAGATGCGGGTGTTCTTCGATGGTCAGCCATTCCGGCAGGATCTGCTTGCCCAGTGAGTCGAGCAGGAAGGTTGATTTACGGTACACAGAGCCACCGGCAATGGCCCCGACCAGGTGACCAAACAGGCCGGTCGCCACTTCATTGGCAAAAATCACCGGGGCTTTCATGGTGGAGAGTTTGCGCGGTGACAGGCGTGACAGCGTGCGTTCGGCACACTCTTTACCCACCCACTCCGGAGACTGCAAATCACCGAGCGCACGGCCAATGGTGTAGGCGTAGTCACGCTCCATATCACCGTTCTCTTCGGCGATGACGCAGCTGGAGAGTGAATGACGGGTTGAGCAGTAGCCCTGCAACATGCCGTGGCTGTTGCCGAACACTTTGATACCGTAGTGGCTGTTGAAGCTGCCGCCTTCGGTATTGGTGATGCGTTTATCCGCCTGCAAAGAAGCCTGTTCGGCACGCGCCGCCAGCTCGATCGCCTCGTCCGGGGTGACTTCTGCCGGGTGGAAAAGATCGAGATCCGGGGCGTCAAACGCCAGCAGATCTTTATCGGCCACGCCTGCGTAAGGATCCGGGGAGGTATAACGGGCGATATCCAGCGCCGCCTGTACCGTACGAGCAATCGCATCCGGGCTGAGATCGGTCGATGACGCGCTGCCTTTGCGATTCTGGTGATACACCGTGATGCCAAGCGCGCCATCACTGTTGAATTCTACATTCTCCACTTCGCCATAGCGGGTGCTCACGCTAATGCCGGTGGTTTTGCTGACCGCCACTTCGGCGCCATCTGATTTACCTGAAGCGAGCGTCAGCGCGGTGGAGACGGCTTCTTCCAGAATCTTACGCTGCGCTTCAACTTGTGAGGTTACTTTCATCGCAAATGCCATACTGTAAGAGAGAGTTAACTGAAGTCTAACAGAGAACCGTTTTTCAGTGCGCGTCTTAACTGGTAACATTAGCCTCTTTTTTTAAGGAGCCTGACATGACTAAGCAGCCCGAAGACTGGCTCGACGACGTTCCCGGTGATGACATCGAAGACGAAGATGATGAGATCATCTGGGTCAGTAAAAGTGAAATTAAACGTGACGCCGAAGAGTTAAAACAGCTTGGCGCAGAAATGGTAGAACTGGGTAAAAACGCGCTGGATAAGATCCCGCTCGACCAGGATCTGCGTGATGCCATTGAACTGGCACAGAAAATCAAAAAAGAAGGCCGTCGTCGCCAGCTTCAGCTTATCGGTAAAATGCTGCGTCAGCGCGACGTTGATCCGATCCGCCAGGCGCTGGACAAGCTGAAAAACCGCCATAACCAGCAGGTTGCCCTGTTCCATAAGCTGGAGCAGATCCGCGATCGTCTGATTGAACAGGGTGATGACGCGGTACCGGAAGTCTTAAATCTGTGGCCAGACGCCGACCGCCAGCAGTTGCGTTCATTGATCCGCAACGCGAAGAAAGAGAAAGAAGGGAATAAGCCGCCGAAGTCCGCGCGCCTGATTTTCCAGTATCTGCGCGAGCTGTCAGAGAACGAAGAGTAATCCCCTCTCCCCATAGGGGCGAGGGAGAAAAGAATGCAGGCCCGGTAAGCGCTAGCGCCACCGGGCTCTTTTTTACTCTGCGGCCTCGGCTTTCTTCGCCAGACCATCAAGCAGCTTCTGGTGGATGCCACCAAAACCGCCGTTGCTCATCACCAGAATGTGGTCGCCAGGCTGAGCGGCTTTCACCACCATATCCGCGAGCGCATCCACATCCGCACTCCAGTGCGCAGGCTGAATACAGGCATCAGCCACTTCCGCCACCTGCCACGGAATATGCTGCGGCTGCAGCAGGAAGACTTCATCGGCGCGGCCTAACGACGGCGCGAGATCGTCTTTGCAGATGCCCATTTTCATGGTGTTTGAGCGCGGCTCCAGCACCGCCAGAATACGGGCTGTGCCGCCGACCTTGCCACGCAGGGCAGCAAGCGTTGCCAGAATGGCCGTTGGGTGGTGTGCGAAATCGTCATACACCGTGACGCCATTGGCCTCACCACGCAGTTCCAGACGACGACGGGCGTTGATAAACGAACCCAGAGCATTGGCCGCATCCGCAGGCAGAACACCCACATGGCGTGCAGCAGCAATCGCCATCAGGCCGTTGTGCATGTTGTGCTCGCCCACCAGGCCCCACTTCACCTCACCCACTTTTTCCCCGTCGAGCAGGACTTCCCACTCGGAGGCATCGGCGTTGAGTTTTTTCGCCTGCCAGTGGCCCTGTTCACCCACCAGCTCCTGTTCGCTCCAGCAGCCCATCGCCATGGTCTGCTTCAGGTTGATGTCGTTTTCCGGCAGGATGATGCGTCCCTGGCCCGGAACGATGCGCACCAGGTGGTGGAACTGTTTCTGAATCGCTTTCAGATCGTCAAAAATATCCGCATGGTCGAACTCAAGGTTGTTGAGGATCAGCGTGCGCGGGCAGTAGTGAACAAACTTGGAACGCTTGTCGAAGAACGCGCAGTCATATTCGTCGGCCTCGATCACAAAGAACGGGCTGTCACCCAGGCGCGCAGAAACATCGAAATTACCCGGCACACCGCCAATCACGAAGCCCGGCTTGTAGCCACAGGCTTCAAGGATCCAGGTCGCCATACCGGCGGTCGTGGTTTTGCCGTGCGTTCCGGCAACAGCAACCACCCAGCGGTCACGCAGGACGAAATCATGCAGCCATTGTGGGCCGGACATGAACGGAATATTGCGTTCCAGCACCGCCTCAACACACGGGTTCCCACGCGTCATGGCGTTACCAATGATCACCAGATCCGGTTCAGGATCCAGCTGGCTGGCATCGTAGCCCTGAATCAAAGAGATGCCCTGTTTCTCCAGAAGTGTGCTCATTGGCGGATACACATTGGCGTCCGAACCTGTCACTTCATGGCCCAGCGAGCGCGCCAGCATTGCCAGTCCGCCCATGAAAGTGCCACAAATCCCCAATATATGAATGCGCATACGTCACTATCCCTCTTCAATGTGGCGCACATTTTACTCACATGTTAGCGGCTGTGAAATGCATTTCAGGTAAATCCGTATACTGCTGGCGCGATTCACCACTGCGCTACTATTTGAATATTTGTTAAGATTGTTGGGCTTTAGTCGTTTTAGTGAACATACAATCGCTCTACTCACAAAGATGCAGGGAAAGTGTTATGAAAACGTTAGGTGAATTTATTGTCGAAAAGCAGCACGAGTTTTCTCATGCTACGGGTGAACTCACTGCTTTGCTGTCGGCAATAAAGCTGGGCGCTAAGATCATCCATCGTGATATCAACAAGGCCGGTCTGGTCGATATCCTGGGTGCCAGCGGTGCCGAGAACGTTCAGGGCGAGGTTCAACAGAAACTCGATCTGTTCGCAAATGAAAAACTGAAAGCTGCACTGCGCGCGCGCGACATCGTGGCGGGTATCGCCTCCGAAGAAGAAGATGAAATTGTTGTTTTCGACGGGTGTGAACACGCTAAATACGTTGTTCTGATGGATCCGCTGGACGGCTCCTCTAACATCGACGTTAACGTTTCTGTCGGTACCATTTTCTCCATCTACCGCCGCGTCACGCCTGTTGGCACGCCGGTGACCGAAGAAGATTTCCTGCAGCCGGGCATTAATCAGGTTGCTGCCGGTTACGTCGTGTATGGCTCCTCCACCATGCTGGTGTATACCACCGGGTGTGGGGTTCACGCCTTTACGTACGATCCTTCACTGGGCGTTTTCTGTCTGAGCCAGGAACGTATGCGCTTCCCGGAGAAGGGCAACACCTACTCCATCAACGAAGGAAACTACATCCGATTCCCGAACGGCGTGAAGAAGTACATCAAATTCTGCCAGGAAGAAGATAAAGCCACTCAGCGCCCTTACACCTCCCGCTATATCGGCTCTCTGGTCGCGGATTTCCACCGTAACCTGCTGAAAGGCGGTATCTACCTCTACCCAAGCACTGCAAGCCACCCGGACGGGAAACTGCGCCTGCTGTACGAATGCAACCCGATGGCGTTCCTGGCCGAACAGGCTGGCGGCAAGGCGAGCGACGGTAAAGATCGTATTCTGGAAATCGTGCCAGAAAGCCTTCACCAGCGCCGTTCGTTCTTCGTCGGCAACAACCATATGGTTGAAGACGTTGAACGTTATATTCGTGAGTATCCGGACGCGTAATACCTTTCCTCAGGGGAGCCCATCCGGCTCCCCTGGTCATTTATATATTTAACCGTATAAGTGTTTATAAAAAACACGCTTTAATATTCATCACTGCTCCTGCATTATTTCCATAACAGTTTGGCAAATATTTCGTGGAGCAAAATCGCAATGAAAAATTATTCCCGTGCTAATACCGGCATTGATTTAAATCTTATCCCGGTATTTATTGAAGTTGTCCGCTGCGGCAGCATGGCAAAAGCCTCTTTGCGCCTGGAGATGTCCCGTCCAGCGGTCAGTCTGGCGTTGAAGCGCTTTAATCAACTGTTTGATGAGCCGCTATTTTTCCGCAAAGGTTTATATCTTGAGCCGACGGAAAATGCGTTAGCCTTAACCAGCGCACTGGAAATGTTAGTGGGTAATATTCACGATAATATTGCTGAAGTAAATTCAGGGAAGAATAAAACCCCGGCACATCATACACCGGGGCTGGATAATATTATGCTGCAGTCTGAGCCGACAGCTTGAATGATGACATGGCTTCCATCAGCTGGCGCGACTGCTCCTCAAGGGAGCGAGTCGCGGCGGAGGATTGCTGTACCAGCGCCGCATTCTGCTGCGCAGTCTCATCCATCTGATTCACCGCAATATTCACCTGCTCAATGCCGCGACTCTGCTCCTGGGACGCAGTCGCAATTTCGCGCATCAGTTTCGTCATGCGCAGCACTTCGGTTGCGATCTCATCCATGGTTTCGCCAGCCTGCTGGGCCAGTTCACTGCCCTCGCTGACGTGGGTCTGGGAATCACTGATAAGCGCTCGGATCTCTTTCGCTGCATCGGCACTGCGGCTGGCAAGGTTTCGCACTTCGCCCGCGACGACGGCAAACCCGCGTCCTTGCTCACCCGCGCGCGCCGCTTCCACGGAGGCGTTCAACGCGAGGATATTGGTCTGGAAGGCAATACCGTCGATAACACTGAGAATGTCCGCGATACGTGCCGAACTGCCGGAGATATCACGCATTTTTTCAATGACGTAGCAGACCATTTCGCTGCCGTGATCGGCCGTGTCTGACACCGATTTCGCCAGCTGGTGAGCCTGCTCGGCATTATCGGCGTTGAGTTTCACCGTCGCGGTGATCTGTTCCATGCTGGCGGCGGTCTGCTCCAGCGACGTGGCGGTCGATTCCGTACGCTCAGCAAGATCCCTGTTCCCCGCCGTCAGCTCACGGCTGCCGGTATCAATTTGCGAGCTGGCATCACGTACCCGCAGAACCGAGTTCATCAGCGAATGGCGCATCTCTTCGATTGCCGCATTCAGGCGATTAAATTCCTGGCTTGCCGGTGGATTCAGCGTGTGGGTTAAATCGCCTGCTGCCACATTCTCCAGTTGAGCAATAGAGGTCGAGAGCGGTTTGAGCAACATGTGGCGCAGTACCAGCCAGGCCAGCACAATAATGCCCGCCGTCAGCAGAGCCGCCACCACGATCAGGATAAGTACCCGATTTTTGCTGGACTGCACGGCACTCACTTCCGCTTTGCCGCGCGCTTCACTCCATTTCTGGAAGGCCTGCATATCGTTATCAAACCGGGAGGCCACCGGAATCAGCTTGTTTTCCAGTAGGTCGTAATAGCTGTCCGCGCTCTGTTCGTTCAGCGCTTTCAGCATCGGGTTAATCCCCTGCTGGTTGTACGTCGCGAGGCTGGCCGCCACTTTATCAAGCAGTTGTTGGCCTTGCTCATCGGCCACGCCGCCATCGATCACGCCTTTCAGCGTTTTCTGGGCCAGGGTGACTTCCTGATTGATATTTTTTACCGATTTGGCCGCATCATCCAGCATGCCGATTTCCATCATTCGGACGGCCTGACCCGCCTCATTGCGGGCGCGGAGGATCAGCGTATAGCCGGAATTAAGCTGCACCATCTGCTCACCCTGAAGGTGGTTGATGCGCTGTAGTGAAGAAGAACTCTGTGTGAGGGCATAAATGCCAATACCGCTGACAATCAGCAGCAGAAGGGTCATAACGGCCAGTAAAGAGAGCAAGCCGGTACGAATCGATAGCGTTTTAAGCATGATATTATTTCCGGTAGCGAGATATTTCTGGGCATAAAAAAAGAGTATCGGCCGCTACCGGAAAATGTTTAGACTTTAAGCAAATTCAGCGTGTTATCGCTCTGTTACTGATGTGTTTACGCGTGTAACCGTCGAGCTTTGACGATTCTCCCAGAGCACCGTCAGACCACGTTGCAGGGCGATAAAAATAAACAGCAAAATGCCGATGGCGATCTTGGTCCACCAGGAGCTGAGCGTGCCGTCAAAGTTAATGTAGGTTTGTATCAGGCCCTGGATTGCTACGCCAAACAGCGTTCCCAGCACCGTCCCCACGCCACCACTGAGCAGGGTTCCACCGATCACCACCGAGGCGATGGCATCCAGTTCCACCCCTACGCCTGCCAGGGCATAACCCGCCTGGGTATAAACCGAGAAGACAATCCCCGCCAGCGTCGCCAGACCCGTTGAGAGCATATAGATGCGAATAGTTGTACTGCGGGTGGAGATCCCCATCAGGTTTGCCGACGTGGCGTTGCCGCCAATGGCGTAAACCTGATTGCCAAACCGGGTGCGATGCGCAAGGAAAATACCAATAACCACGACGCCGAGCATCAATAACCCCATCGCGCTCAAACGACCACCACCGGGTATTTTCCACGCCAGGCTGGAGAGCGTATCGTAAATCGGATGGTTAATCGGAATAGATTCTTCCGACACCAGATAACTCACGCCGCGAAGGAAGAACATCCCGGCGAGGGTAATAATAAAAGCCGGGATTTTCAGCGCATCGATCAGTAGCCCCATAAAGGCACCAAACGCGCACCCCATCACCAGCACCAGCGGAAACGCCACCAGCGGTGAGATCCCCCAGAAACCGATCGCCTTCGCAAGAAACACGCCGGTGAATGCGATCACCGAACCAACGGAGAGATCGATCCCACCGGAAAGGATCACAAAGGTCATCCCGACGGCGATAATGCCTAAAAAAGCGTTATCGGTCAGGATATTGCAAATCACACGCGTGGAGGCAAACCCCGGGAACTGGGTCAGACAGTAGAGATAACCCAGCACAAACACGCCCAGCGTGATCATTAGCGGCAAATTACGTTTTATCATGGCCACGGATCCCCTTAATGATGCTGACAAAGCGCGGCGACTGGACGATCAGCACACAGAGCACGACCACCGCTTTCACCACCTGGTTGAGTTCCGGCTGGAAACCAGAGAGCAGGATCCCGGTGTTCATCCCCTGAATAATCAGCGCGCCAATCACCGAGAGCAGCAGGTTAAAACGCCCGCCCATCAGCGATCCGCCGCCGATCACCACCGCCAGGATCGCATCCAGCTCCAGCCAGAGTCCTGCGTTGTTGGCATCGGCCCCACGAATATCTGCCGCGACGATCGTCCCGGCAATGGCGGCGCATATGCCGCTCAGCACATAGGTCAGCATCACCATCAACCGGGTATTGACCCCGGCGTTTCGCGCGGCACGAATGTTGATCCCGACGGCCTCGATGAACATGCCCAGTGCCGTTTTGCGGGTAAAGAGCCAGAACACCACCAGCGTCACCAGGGCAATGATCACCGGAGTCGGGAAGAACAGCAGTTTTCCGCTGCCAAGCCACGCCAGGCCCGGAGAGTTAAAGGTGACGATCTGCCCGGATGTGATCAGCTGCGCCACACCGCGCCCGGCGACCATTAAAATCAGGGTGGCGACAAACGGCTGGATCTTGAGCACTGCCACCAGAATACCGTTCCACAGCCCGGCGAGTACGCCAGTGCCTAAGGCGGCAAGCAGCACCACCGGCAGGCTGTGCCCGGCCACGGTCATTGAGGCTGCCGTAGCCCCGGCGATAGCCATCACCGCGCCGACGGAGAGGTCAATCCCGCCAGTGGCAATGACCAGTGTCATACCAATCGCCAGCAGCGCCACAGGCGCCGCACGGTTCAAAATATCAATCGGGCTGCCAAACAGACGGCCATCCTGGACAATAATCTGGAAGAAATGCGGCGCGACAAGGCTGTCAACCAACAGTACCACCAGCAGTGCCGCGATTTGCGGTGTGCCGGTTGGCCAGTTGAAGCGGCGCTTTGACTCCCCTGTTTGCGAAAGCGAACGAGACATCACAATTCACTCCTTACGCCGCGATGGCATTCATGATCGCCGGAACGGACAGTTTATCCAGCGGGATCTCTGCCACCTGTTTACGATCGCGCATGATGATAACGCGATCGGCATACCCCACCAGTTCCTCCAGCTCAGACGATATGACCAGCAGCGCCAGGCCGTCCGCACACAACGTTTCAATAAGCCGGATGATTTCAGCATGTGCACCGACGTCAATCCCGCGCGTCGGTTCATCGAGGATCAGGAACTGGGGTTTGGTCAGCAGCCAGCGCGACAACAAGACCTTCTGCTGGTTACCCCCTGAAAGGAATTCAATAGGTTGTTCTGCGCTCGGGGTACGAATGCCAAGCTGGCGGATAAAGCGTTCCGCAATGGCGTTTTGCTCTTTGCGTGGGATTGGCCTCAGCCAGCCTCGCTGCGCCTGTAACGCCAGAATGATATTCTCCCGCACCGAGGCGGCGGCAATAATACCGTCCGTTTTTCTGTCTTCCGGACAGAAGCCAACGCCCAGACACGAGGCCTGATGCGGCGATCGCAGCGTTTGCGGTTTGCCTTTGATTAATGCGGTGCCACTGTCTGCTGGCTTAATTCCAAAGATGACTTCGGCGGTTTCTGTTCGTCCGGAGCCTAACAATCCGGCCAGACCGACAATTTCGCCAGGACGAACCTCCAGGTTAAACGGTGAAATAGTCCCTTTTTTGCCGAAATCACTGAAAGCCGCGACGGGTTTTTCACTCAGCAGCGTGCGGCCCGCACGCTGGAGCGCATTGGTCTCCAGCTCGCGCCCGAGCATCATTTTGACCAGTTCAATCTGTGGTAATTCACGGGTTTCCCGACAGCCGACAAAACTGCCGTTACGCAGTACCGTAATACGATCGCTCACTTCATACACCTGATCGAGGAAATGAGTCACGAAGATCAGGCTCACGCCCTGATCGCGCAGCTGGCGCATCAGGGTAAAGAGCATTTCCACTTCCTGGGTATCGAGACTGGCGGTGGGCTCATCGAGGATCAGTACTTTTACGGAGAGATCGATAGCGCGACAAATCGCGACGATCTGCTGCATGGCAACGGAAAAGCGGTTCAGCGGCTCGCGAACGTCAAGAGAAAAGCCGTAGGATTCCATCAGCTTTGTCGCCCGCGCCTCCATCTCCTTGCGGCGCAGCAGGCCAAAGCGTCGTGGTTCACGGCCAATAAACAGATTATCCGCCACCGACATGTTCGGCAGCAGGTTCACTTCCTGATAGACCGTCCCGATCCCAAGCTGCTGGGCGTGAGCGGTATTTTTTGGCGAAATGGCATTGCCTTCCAGCCAGATAGTGCCGCGATCGGCATGATAGACGCCAGTCAGGGCTTTAATCAGCGTCGACTTCCCTGCTCCGTTCTCACCCAGCAGCGCCATAATCTCACCGCGCCGCAGGCTGAAATCAACGTTATCCAGCGCTTTTACGCCAGGAAAGTATTTACTCAAGCCCTCTGTGCGGAGGATTTCCTGATGTTGTTCCGAGTTCATATTTACGCCTCCGGCACAAATCGTAGGCCGGGTAAGCGTAGCGCTACCCGGCAATTACACTGGATCAGTAACCCATATTTTTCTTCTTCTCTAACTCTTCTTTTGCTGTGTCAGGAAGGTAGAGTGTGGATTTGGTGATGGTCAGTTTTTCAGGCATCGTGCCGTCTTTCTTGAATTTCTCCAGCGCATCAAATGCCGGACCCGCCATGTTCGGCGTGAGCTCCACGCTGGCGTTCGCTTCGCCGTCCATCATCGCCTTGTAGATGTCTGGCACACCGTCGATTGAGCCGGTGAGGATATCTTTGCCCGGCTTCAGGCCCGCTTCTTTAATGGCCTGAATCGCACCGATCACCATGTCATCATTGTGGGCGTAAACCATGCAGATGTTCTTGCCGTTGTTTTCAGCCTTGATAAAGCTCTCCATGACCTCTTTGCCTTTACTGCGCGTGAAATCACCGGACTGAGAGCGGATAATCTTGATGTTTGGTGCTTTAGCGATAGCCTCAGCAAACCCTTTCTTACGGTCGATGGCCACGCTCGCGCCAACGGTGCCCTGCAACTCAACGACGTTACACGGCTTGCCATCCACCTGTTTCACCAGCCAGTCACCAATCAACTGTCCTTCAAGAATGTTGTTGGCGGTGACGGTGGTCATATAGAGCGATTTGTCTTTGACATCAATGGAACGATCGAGCAGGAAAACCGGGATCTCAGCGTCTTTCGCTTCCTTCAGGACAGGTTCCCAGCCCGTCGCGACGACAGGCGCAATAAAGATGGCATCAACGCCCTGGGCGATAAACGAACGCACGGCTTTGATTTGGTTTTCCTGCTTTTGCTGACCATCGGCAATTTTCAGGGTGATACCACGTTTCTGGGCCTCGCTTTTTGCAACGTTGGTTTCTGCTGCTCGCCAGCCGGATTCAGAGCCGACTTGCGAAAAACCTACGGTTAAAGGGGCGGCCATCGCCATAGACGACATGGCTGCCGAAACTGCTGTGACCAGGAGTAAGCGCTTCCACATATGAACGTCCTCGTAGGGGGATTATTGTTGGTTAAAAGATGTTCTGCGAAATGACTATAGCCAATGAAATATGTAACGAATTGCGTTACATCACACTTCGGGAAAGTGAATAAAACGTTAATCACAAGTTTGTAATCGCTTTCATTTCGCCATGAAAAATGCAGCTGAGTTTATGGATTTTTCTGTCATGGAATCGGTCTGAAAAGTGGGGTTAGCGGTGAGAGAAGGCGAAAACAGGCGAAGACATTCAGCGCGAGTTGGCTATAATACCTGCCACTTGTTTACCATCCATTTTAAAGGACACCGACATGAGCTTACTCAACGTCCCAGCGGGTAAAGAACTGCCAGAAGATATCTACGTAGTAATCGAAATCCCGGCTAACGCAGATCCTATCAAATACGAAGTGGACAAAGAGAGCGGCGCCCTGTTCGTAGACCGTTTCATGTCTACCGCGATGTTCTATCCGTGCAACTACGGTTACATCAACCACACCCTGTCTCTGGACGGTGACCCGGTTGACGTACTGGTCCCAACGCCATACCCACTGGAGCCAGGCTCCGTCATTCGCTGCCGTCCAGTTGGCGTGCTGAAAATGACCGACGAATCCGGTGAAGATGCGAAGCTGGTTGCGGTACCGCACACCAAGCTGAGCAAAGAATACGATCACATCAAAGATGTGAACGACCTGCCAGAACTGCTGAAAGCGCAGATCACTCACTTCTTCGAGCACTACAAAGACCTCGAAAAAGGCAAATGGGTTAAAGTTGACGGCTGGGACAACGCAGAAGCGGCGAAAGCAGAAATCATCGCCTCTTTCGAACGCGCTGCTAAGAAGTAATTCTTACTGCTGATATTAAGGCCCCGCAAGTCGGGGCTTTTTTGTCTCCCTAAACTGTCACAAAAACGTCATAAAGAGATTTTGTCTCATAATATTAATTAGATATCGCTTTTTACCTGCCTTATCCCCACTTTTCTTCTTAAAGTCTCCCTGCCGACGGTCGATACCTCCCGTGATATGAACGCAATCGCTTTTTCATATAACAGGAAATCATGAAACTCAACACACTCACAATTGGGCAGCGACTGGGCCTTTTGGCGTCACTTCTGCTGCTTGCAACACTTTTTATTGGTCTGCGTGGCCTGTTGATCAACAGCGACAGCCAGGCGCAGAACGAACAGATTATGGCGATGGAACAAACCATTACCAGCAGCATAGATACTGCACGCAATGCTCAGGTGCAATTCAAGATCCAGGTCCAGGAGTGGAAAAACACCCTGATTCGTGGCGCGCAGGGGCAAGAAGCATTCGATAAATACAAAAAGGCCTTTGTCGCAGAAAGTCAGAACACGCAGACACTGCTGACCCGGCTAAGTGAGCTTCTGCCGAAAATTGGCATGGATAATCAACAAGTGCTGGCAACGCGCGACATCCACGCCAGCCTCGAACAGAAATACCTGGCGGCACTGGCTACCTACCAGGTGGGAGATCCCACCAGCGCCCAGCGCGTGGACAAGCAGGTTACAGGGATTGACCGCGAGCCGACAAAAATGATCGACAACGTCGTGGCCCGTACATTGCAGCATGCCGAGACTATTCACCAGCAGACCATCGCCCGCAATCAGGAGCAGTATCAGAAGACAAAATGGATGCTGGTGCTGGCAATGGCCCTCACGCTGGCGGCCGGGATGCTAGTTACCTGGTGGCTGATTCGCAGCATTACTCTTCCGCTGGCACAAGCCGTCACGATAGCGCGTACCGTAGCCGCCGGTGATTTGCAGTCCCGCTTTACCGTGGCCGGTCGAGATGAAACGGCTGAGCTCATGCGCGCTCTGCAGGAGATGAATGAAAACCTCACGCGTATTGTCTCTGGAGTACGTAAGGGTACCGAAACCATCGCCACCGCATCAGCGCAGATTGCCAGCGGTAGTCATGAGCTTTCTTCCCGCAACGAAGCGCAGGCCAGTGCACTGGAACAGACTGCAGCATCCATGGAGGAGCTGACATCGGTCGTGAAAAGCAACGCAGAACATTCACGCACTGCCAGCGATCTTGCCCGTAATGCCCGTCAGGTAGCCCGCCAGGGCGAAGAGGCCGTTGAACGTGCGATGCACACCATGAGTGAAATTCATAATTTCTCCAGCGAGATCAACTCCATCATCAGCATGATCGACAGTATCGCCTTCCAGACCAATATCCTGGCACTTAACGCTGCTGTTGAAGCGGCGCGCGCGGGAACTGAAGGCCGCGGTTTTGCCGTCGTTGCAGCCGAAGTGCGCGCCCTGGCGCAACGTTCAGCCGCCGCCGCCAAAGATATCCGCGTTCTGATCGACCGCTCCGTTAACCGCATTGACGAGGGGAATGGCCAGGTGCAGCAAGCCGGCGCAGCGATGGCGGATATTCTGCACAGCGTCAGTAAGGTGAGTGAACTGATTGAGGCAATTTCTCATGCCAGCCACGAACAAAGTACCGGGATCGATCAGGTCAACGTGGCCGTCACGCATATGGATACGGCAACACAGCAAAATGCGACCTTGTCGCAAGAATCTTCCGCCGCGGCGCAGGCAATGCATCGCCAGGCGGAACAGCTTCTGGAATCGGTGCAGATATTCAAGCTGCGTCGGGAAGCCGTTTAGCCCACAAAAAACAACGCCACCTTTCGGTGGCGTTGTCGTTTTTCAGTACTGGTCTCTGTCTAACCAGTTACCGCTTACAATCCGCGTTAACCCTTCGACCGGACGCTGGTAGACATACATCCACGCGCTTCCGTACGGCGTCTGGATCAACTGGCGCGCGTATTCACCGCCCCTGGTGCGCAAGGCATCAAGTTCGGCAAGTGTCGCGTTATCAATACGATAAACTTCACCCTGTACTGTTCCTTCGCCGGGAACCGCGCCTGGATAGTGGCCCAGGCTGTACAACTGGTAGTTCTCGATATTGTAATTCCCCAGCAGCAGGGCATTGGTCATCCAGTGACTGTTGCCTTGCTTGGTTCGTAAACTGCCGTAGACAAATATTCGCATTGCTAAAACTCAAACTGATAGAGCAGATCAAGTGCCTGGTCTACGCCGGACACTGCTTCCAGATATAGCTTAGGCATCAGGCGATAGCGTAACGTGAGTGTTGCCAGTGAGTCAAAGATCCCCACACCATATTTTACCTGCAGACCCGGCAGTACATAGCCGCTGACCACCACCTGCGAGGAGTCACCCACGCCCTGGGTGTCCAGCGCCAGATTGCTTACGCCGAACGTCTCGCCGATTTTACCCACAACCTGCCCACTTTGTGCAACCCCCAGACCCACTAACATCGAGGTCATCGCCGCACTGTCGCTCTGACCGCTGTCCAGACCTTGTCCACGCAGCAGGTAAGAGAGGGCCTCCTGTTGCGGCATCGCCGGGTCAGAGAAGATCTCCGCCTTCGGTTCGTCGGCGGAACCGGTGACGCGTACACCAGCAATAACGTTGTTTTCCGTTGCTTCCGGGTTACGAATCGCTTCGATGTTCAACAGGGGCTGATCCGGTGGACCAGAGAACAGCAGCTCGCCTTTGCGGACAATCAGGTCCTGACCATAGGCGTGGAAGCGCCCTTCAGGAATATTAATCTGCCCGTTCAGGCCAAGCCCTTGTTTATCCTGCGCCACCTTCAGATCACCCGTGAGCCTTGCCTTCAGCCCAAACGCATCCAACCGCACGTTATTCCCCACGTGCACGATAAGGTTACTATTAATCGGTATGCCAGCGCTCTTCTGTTCGACAGGTTTCAGATTTTCATTGAGCATAACTTCATCACTTGAAACACCCACCGCACTTTCAGGCACGTCGTGAACCACAATGCGTGCCCATGGCACATCGACGCGTCCGTCAAGCGTGAAGAGGCTTGGCGTGGCTTCAAAGACCACATCAGGTGAGACATCCAGGCGAACCATTGGCGGTACGGTGATACGCACTCGGCTGCCTTTTGCGGCAATACGGGCACGCCAGTTATTGAGCTGACTCCAGTCTGCGTCGCCGCTCAGGTTGATCTGCCCTTGCTGAGTCAACACCGAGCCGCTAATCGTTGAACTCATGCCGTTGAAGTTCATCGAGATTTGGCTAGGCTGCATATCAAATGGCATGAAGTTACCGTCGATATCCACACCGCTAAGCCGCATCTGACCGAACAGCTGCGGGCTTTGCGCGTTGCCAGCCAGACGCAAATTGGCATTCAGCATGCCTGCCGCTTTTTCCCCGCGGTCGAAAATCGGGTTCACCATCGCCAGGTTGAAGTTACGGATATTGACGTTGCCGCCAAGATTACGCCGTCCTTGCGGATCGGAAATCTGCACTTGTCCATCAAACTGACCGTTGTTGGTCAGACGGATAAGCCATCCCAGCTCTGCACGGTTATTATGTAGATCCGCACTCAGGTTCAGGGTGTCGAAGGCTACCGGCAGCGGCGCATCATTCACCTGTTGCGTCACCTTCACGTTACGACCCGAAAGCGTGACGCTACCCTGTGGCAGCCCTTCTTTAGTGGTGTCCCAGGCGACATCGGCCTTCCCGCTAAAGACGCCGCTGGCCTGCGTGGTATCTGGCATAAACGGCTTCAGCATCGCCAGGTCAAAGCGATTGAGGTTGATCTGCGCGCGCCCTTCCGCGCCCGCATCAATGGTCTGAGGTATACACAGCTCAGCATTTGGGTTGGTCCAGCAGTGTGGTCCGATGCTGATCTTTTGTTCCGCGTTACGGTAGTCCAGCGCAATAGAGCGTGACAACGCCAACGGCCCGACCGGTGTGTTGAAGCGAGTGTTATCAAGCAGACCTTTCCAGCGTTCCTCTTTACGATCAAAGCTTCCTGTCAGGTGAAGCTGCCCGGAGACCGGCTCACCCTGCACACGCAGCTGGAGGTCGTGCTGCTTTTCGTTGCCTTTCGCTTCCAGCGTCACCAGATTAATGTTCACGTCCGGCTGAGCAATGCGCTCCACGCGCAGGTTCAGGTTACCGCCGATCTGATCGGTGGATTTCACATCCCCTTCAACGCGAACGCGGGCGACAGTCAGCTCCTGCCAGCGCAGGTTATTAGCGGTGATATCCGCCAGAAGTTGGGGGGCGTCTACCGTCCCGCGCACTTTCACTAACCCTTTCGCCGTGCCACCCAGGCCCGGCAGAGCATTATCCAGATTCGGTGCGTCGATAGTGGCATCCAGATTGAGATCTTTCACCCCCAGCTCGCCTTTGATATCCGCCGTGTTGCGGCCCAGCGCTACGTGCAGACCCGGGATCGTCCACTGCAGGTAGCTGTTGCCTTTGACCGAGCCCTCAACGTTAACCTTGTTCTGCTTCACGTTCCCGGTGAGTTTGATTTCCGGCACGTCCATCTGCCACGTGCCGCCGTACAGGCTGCCGCGGGTTTTGATCAGACCATCCAGCTTCGACGGCCAGTCCGGCACCTCTTTGGCGGTGTTAATACCCGTCAGCTTCAGCTCGCCGCGCCAGCTGATCGCCTGCTGCCAGTCGAGCAGTGCGGTCAGCTCGGTTTTTCCTTCCAGTGCCGCAACGGTCAGTTTGTCGAGATTAACCTGCTGTTCATTGCCTTTTGCATCCAGCGTGATATTGGCGGGCGGCACGCCCTGCCCCTTCACTGCGGTACGGAACGAGAGCGTGTAATCGGTCATCTTGCCGCTCAGCTTCAGCTTCAGGTCATCGGCCTGGAACTGTTTTTCGCCGGTGAACGGCCAGTAAAGCTGTTTACTGACCATTTCAACATTGAGCGGTAAACCCGCTTCTGCCAGTTGAGTTTGCGCCCGCAGGACCATATCTAGCGGGCCGGAGAGATTTACCCCGACGTCCAGTTTGTCGCGCAGCGCACCGCCCACTTTGACCTTCACTTTTTCGCCTTTCAGCGGGTCAATATTCAGGGCGCTGTTGAGCGTGATGTCCACCGGCCAGTTGTCGCGCAGCAGGGCATTGCCAGAGGCATTCACCGAGCCCTGGTTGGTGTCGATATCCAGCGCGTCGAGCTTCATATTGCCGTCAATACTGCTGACTTTAAGCAGCATGTTATAGACCGTCAGATCGGTATCGCCGGTCAGGCGCAGCTGCTCACCTTTGAATTCCTCAATGTTGAGATTCAGCGGCAGATGAACATCGGTCATTTCCGGCAGGACAGGCTTCGAGAAGAGGTCTTTCAGCGTTTCACCCAGCGGCTTCTCTTCCGGCTGCGGGTTCTGGATCTTCGGCTCGACGATCTCTTCCTGCGCCACGTCGGCCACTTTCGGCAGCGCGATCAGTAATCCCTGCAGGGACGTCGGCGTCAGGGTGAGGTTTTTCTCCTGCCAGCGCAGGCCGGAGGTGAAATCCATCACGGATACGGTGGTGTCGTCGATTTTGATATTGACGTTATCAAGCGCCACCCGATAGAGCGCGATCGGATACGGCGTGGAGAGATTCAGCGGGCCGCTGTCTTCTTCCTCGACCGGCGCAGACTTCGGCATTTTCTTTGAATCTATCGCCACGTTAACATCTTTTAGCGACAGATCGTTGACGCACAGCTTGCTGTCCCGCAGACAGCCCAGCTTCACCGCAAGGTGGAACTCCCCGGCGTTTACGGCCACACCAGGTTGCTCATAGCGAATGTTCTTCAGACGCAGATCGCGCCAGCCGCCCGTCACCTGACCAATTTCAAGTCCCGGCACCCAGCGGTTAGCGGCGTTAAACAGCAGGTGCAGCCCGGTCGTCGTTCCCACCAGAAACGCCACCGTACCGAGCAGCAGTACGATAAAAATCAGCACCCCGAGGCTTATCTTCTTCCATAAACTCATAATTCAGGCCCCAGACCGATGTAAAACTGTAAACCATGCTCTTCTTTGTCGCCCACCGGAACGGCGAAATCGAGCTTGATGGGCCCGACGGGTGACTGCCAGCGTACACCCACGCCCGCACCGGTTTTGAAATCGCTGCGGCGGATGTCGCTCACCGCTTCGCCGCTGTCGACAAACATCGCCCCCCACCATTTACCGCTGACGTTGTACTGATACTCCAGCGAGCCGGTGGCCAGTTTCGACGCACCGATCAGCTTGCCGCTGTCATCTTTTGGCGCAATGGATTTGTATTTATAGCCGCGAATGCTACGGTCGCCACCGGCGAAGAAGCGCAGATCCGGCGGGACTTTGTCGAAGTCGCCGGTTTCAATCCAGCCGAGGTTACCGCGCACCACAAAGCGGTGTTTGTCATACAACGTACGGATCCAGACGTTTTGTGCCTGAATCACCGAGAAGTCGACATCGGAACCCCACATAGTGTTGGAGTAATCAATGGAATAACGCTGGGAATCGCCCCAGTCAGGCATCAGGCCGCCGCGTGAGCGGGTACGGCTGATCATCACCCCCGGATAGAGCAACATCGTGGTGTTGGTGACGTTGGCCTGCGTAAAGTGGTCCAGACTCCATCGCAGGTTAATGGCACGCTGCCAGCCGCTGGAGAGATCCCAGTAGCGTGACAGGGCAAGGGTGGTGGAATCTGACTTGGTATCATTCAGGTCGGTGCGCTTAAAGCCCCCCTGAACCAGGTAATATTGCTCCAGCGGGTTTTTCAGCAAGGGCATTTTATAGCTGAAATCGAGCTGCTGTTCCGGAGCGGAGATACTCGCGCTGGTCGTCAGGCTGTGGCCGTACGAGTTCATCCACGGCTTTTTCCATGTGGCCTTCACGCGCGGACCGACATCCGTCGAATAACCCACTCCGGTCTCAATGGTGTTCTCGATCCGTGGCGAGACGACGCCATGCAGTGGCAACACTTTGGTTTTGCGCGACTTATCAAATTCCGGCGCGACAACCACGGAGTTAAACCATCCGGTGGCTGAAAGGCGACGGTTCAGTTCCGCCAGATCGCTCGACTGGTAGTAATCCCCTTTTTTGAAGGGCACGAGATTTTGCAGATATTCTTCACGGATTTGCGATCCTTCGAAGGTTACATCGCCAAAACGATAGCGCTCCCCACTGTCGTAATCGATATCCCAGAAGGCCTGATGTCTGTCCAGCGCAATGCCAAGCTGACTTTTGTTGAACTGGCTGTCAAAGTAGCCCTTACGAAGGGAAACGCTCGTCAGCTCTTTTTTGAAATGGTCGTAATCACCGTGATTAAGTACCGTGCCGATTTTCGGCCGCGTACTGAGCAGATCCAGATAATCCCGGTCTGTGCGCGCTCCACCGCGCAGGATGACGTTTGTGCCGCCAATCAGTACCGGCTCACCCGGCGAGACGCGGGCAATAAGCACCTGGCGCCCCTTCTTTGGCGGCGGGCGTAGGTCAAAATCAATGGTAGGTTCGTAATAACCCAGCGCTTTTAGCCCTTCGCGAATCGCGTCATCTACGCGCGCGCGAAAACGGCGGTCCGGCGTCACCTCATCACTCTGGATGGTCGACAACTGCGCACGCACGTTTTTTTCCAGCGCCCCGGACAACCCCTCAACCTGCAAACGAACGTTCGCCGCACTGGCAATCCCGCTTGTTAGTAGCAAACTGACCAAACATAACTGGCGGATTTTTATCACGTTTTCTCCTGAATATCCCTGTTTCCACCCTGGAAGCAAATGCACTGCCGCTCCGCGGCAAAATACGGCCTGTTAGCCAAAAACCCAAATCGCGGGTTGAAAATGGGTGCAACACCCAAATATTTCTTATGATTAAATCTAGACTCATTTAGCGCATTTATTGTGTTCAATTAAACGCTTCGTGACAACCTTAACCGAAACATCGGCCCCCGGGAGACCCCATCGTGAGTTTATTCGACAAAACGCATCTTGTTTCACAAGCTGATGCATTACCGGGACGCAACACGCCTATGCCTGTGGCGACCTTACACGCCGTAAACAACCATTCAATGACCAACGTTCCTGATGGAATGGAAATCGCCCTGTTTGCGATGGGTTGTTTCTGGGGTGTGGAACGCCTGTTCTGGCAACTGCCCGGCGTTTACAGCACGGCAGCCGGTTATACTGGCGGCTACACGCCAAATCCAACCTACCGCGAAGTATGCTCTGGCGAAACCGGCCATGCGGAAGCCGTTCGTGTGGTGTATGACCCTGCAGTGATTAGCTACGAGCAGCTTCTGCAGGTGTTCTGGGAAAACCACGACCCGGCGCAGGGCATGCGTCAGGGTAACGACCACGGCACACAATATCGTTCGGCCATTTATCCGCTCACACCGGAGCAGGATGCTGCCGCTCATGCCAGCCTTGAGCGCTTCCAGAAAGCCATGCGTGATGCTGGCGATACGCGCGAGGTGACCACGGAAATCACCACCGCGAAACCGTTCTACTATGCCGAGGACGATCACCAGCAGTATCTGTATAAAAACCCGTACGGCTACTGTGGCATTGGTGGCATTGGCGTCTGCCTGCCGCCGCAAGCAGAATAGCCGCTTGAATCTGGCAGAAATGGATTTCGCCGGGTTTGAAAATCATCACTTTTTCTGCCAAAACGTGACCTCTGGCAGGTTTACACTCCTTTACGCTATACTACCCGCTGAAATAATCGGCTCAACGCTACGAGCTGACGTTCTACGTGTTTTCACACAAATGGTATCAACTTCCCTTCCGAGGATCTGGCGAGAAGCCGGATAAACTATGTTAAACAGTATTTTAGTAATACTTTGTCTTATTGCCGTCAGTGCATTTTTCTCGATATCTGAGATCTCGCTGGCCGCGTCCCGTAAAATCAAACTCAAACTGCTTGCCGATGAAGGCAACATCAACGCCTCACGCATTCTGAAGATGCAGGAAAATCCCGGTACGTTTTTCACCGTGGTGCAGATTGGCCTGAACGCGGTCGCGATTCTGGGTGGTATCGTGGGCGATGCGGCATTCTCGCCGGCGTTTTATAGCCTCTTTATTCAGTACATGTCTGCCGAACTCGCCGAGCAGTTGAGCTTTATTCTCTCCTTCTCGCTGGTGACAGGCCTGTTCATCCTCTTCGCTGATCTGACCCCGAAACGCATCGGTATGATTGCGCCAGAAGCTGTGGCTTTGCGTATCATCAACCCGATGCGCTTCTGCCTGTTTGTTTTCCGCCCGCTGGTATGGTTCTTCAACGGTCTGGCGAACGTGATTTTCCGCATCTTTAAGCTGCCAATGGTGCGCAAAGACGACATCACCTCCGACGATATCTATGCCGTTGTGGAAGCGGGTGCGCTGGCCGGGGTGCTGCGTAAGCAGGAACACGAGCTGATCGAGAACGTGTTTGAACTGGAATCCCGCACCGTGCCGTCTTCCATGACGGGTCGTGAAAGCATTATCTGGTTCGATTTACATGAAGATGAGCAGAGTCTGAAGAACAAAGTGGCGGAGCATCCTCACTCCAAGTTCCTCGTCTGTAATGAAGATATCGACCACATCATCGGTTATGTCGATTCCAAAGATCTGCTCAACCGCGTGCTGGCAAACCAGAGCCTGGCGCTCACCAGCGGCGTGCAAATCCGCAATACCCTGATTGTGCCGGACACCCTGACCCTTTCAGAAGCGCTGGAAAGTTTCAAAACCGCCGGGGAAGACTTCGCGGTGATCATGAACGAATACGCGCTGGTGGTAGGTATTATCACCCTGAACGACGTGATGACTACTCTGATGGGTGACCTGGTTGGCCAGGGCCTGGAAGAGCAGATTGTTCAGCGTGACGATAATTCATGGCTGATTGATGGCGGCACACCGATTGAAGACGTGATGCGCGTGCTGGATATTGACGAGTTCCCTCAGTCCGGTAACTACGAGACCATCGGCGGCTTTATGATGTTTATGCTGCGCAAAATCCCGAAACGTACCGACTCCGTGAAGTTCTCTGGCTACAAGTTTGAGGTGGTGGATATTGATAACTACCGCATCGACCAGCTGCTGGTGACGCGTATCGACAACAAACCGACCGTACTGGTACCGAAGCTGCCGGATGTGGAAGAGAAGGTATCAGCGTAAAATTCCTGTCCCCACAAACATCAACGGCTCCCATCGGGAGCCGTTTTTTTAACTACTGCATAGCACGCTGGTTAAGCCATCTCAGTTTGCAGACGCAAAACCTGACGGTTGACTTCGGACATCACAGACAAGTGCTGCTTATCCTTCACTTTTGGGACGAGGATCTTGCCCTTATCAAACTCAAAAGCGCCAACATCCTTGATATACAACCGTCCACGGAACAGGATCTTCACGTACTTCGCCACCTGAAGCGGGTTGTAGCGTTGGAAAATTTTCATTCTTGTATCTCCTGCGAATCATACGCTCTTGCGGCGCCACAATCGGCCCGACTGTCCTGAGCGCAAATTTTAATGCCCATTGACTATAGACCAGAACAACCTTGATACCCAGTATGCATAAGTTTATTTACCGTTTGATTACAATTATTCAGAATAATCTTTGCAAACCGTGACTCAGGGCAGTATAAGCCGTCGTTTTTTCATGGATATGTGCGTTCACCCGCAAACTGGCATCGGGATTGCGGGAAAACCACATTGATCGCACTTATGATTAAAAGCGTAAGACCAAGTGGTCGGATCACCTGCAAACAATAAGGAAACGCCATGACCCTACGTAATATCCTTGCAGCAGCCTGCCTGCTGCTGCCCCTGTGGGCTTGCGCTCACAACATTGAAAAAGGACAACGTGTACCGCCAGTCGGTATTGCTGACCGGGGAGAATTGATTCTCGACAATGATAAGTTTAGCTACAAACCCTGGAATAGCGCGCAGCTCGCAGGCAAAGTGAGAGTTGTACAACATATTGCCGGTCGTACATCCGCAAAAGAGAAAAATGCCAACCTGGTGGAAGCGATCAAGGCGGCAAAATTCCCTCACGACCGCTATCAGACCACCACGATTGTGAATACCGATGACGCCATTCCTGGCTCCGGTATGTTTGTGCGTTCAAGCCTTGAGAGCAATAAAAAGCTCTACCCGTGGTCGCAGTTTATCGTCGACAGTAACGGCGTGACGCGTCAGGCCTGGCAGCTGGAAGAAGAGAGCTCCGCCATTATCGTGCTGGATAAAGACGGCCGGGTACAGTGGGTGAAAGACGGGGCGTTAACCCAGGAAGAGGTGCAGCAGGTGGTTGCCCTGCTGCACAAGCTACTGGCTCAATAAATCGTGACGCGGAAGCCGGGGTTGAGGAAGGATTCGCGTGGGGTGTAGTCCAGCGTCTTTCCCTGCCAGTCATGAACATGCGCCCCGGCTGCCGCAGCAACGGCATGTCCGGCGGCAGTATCCCAAACGTTGGTTGGCCCAAAGCGAGGGTACAGTTGCGCATGACCTTCCGCTACCAGGCAGAATTTCAGCGATGAGCCAATTGAGGTGGTCTGGTGTTCACCCAACTGTTGCAGATACTCCTGCAATTCGCTGTCGCTGTGAGAGCGACTAATCACCACCAGCGGCGGGCGCGCATCGCGAACCTGAATCTGCTTGCGCACACCGCACTCCTCCTTCCAGGCCTTCCCTTCTGCGGCGCTGTACATCACTTTCATTACCGGCGCATAGACCACACCCAGCACCGCTTTGCCCTTCTCAATCAGGGCGATATTGACGGTGAATTCACCGTTACGCTTGATGAACTCTTTAGTTCCGTCCAGCGGATCGACAAGCCAGTAACGTTGCCAGTGTTGACGTTCATCCCAGCTCTGTGGTGCCTCTTCTGACAATACAGGGATCTCCGGCGTTAAGGCCTGCAATCCTTGCAGGATCACCTTATGCGCCGCGATATCTGCTGCCGTGACCGGAGAGTCGTCTGCTTTACTGACGACCTCCATGGGTTTTACACCGTCATACACCTGCATGATGGCGTCCCCCGCATCCCGTGCGAGCTGACAAATTTTATCTAACATTCTCCACCTCTTTGTTAACGCAGTGAGGTTAACTCTTTGTTTTAGTTATATCGTAATGTGAACAATTCCGCTATCTGTGAAGTAATTCCGGTTTCAGCACACATTTTTCTGTCAGGATTCACATTTCTGTAAGCAACAAGCTATAGATACATACTCTTTTGTGGCCTGGATCGAAAAAAGGACTCCTCTGATGATTAAGTTTAGCGCAACGCTCCTGGCGACGCTGATTGCAGCAAGCGTGCAGGCAGCGACAGTCGATCTGCGTATTCTGGAAACGACAGATCTGCACAGCAACATGATGGACTTCGATTACTACAAAGATACCCCTACGGAAAAATTCGGACTGGTACGCACGGCCAGTTTGATTAACGCCGCCCGCGAAGAAGTAAAAAACAGCGTACTGGTCGACAATGGCGATCTCATTCAGGGGAGTCCGCTTGGCGATTACATGGCAGCAAAGGGACTGAAAAAAGGCGAGATCCATCCTGTTTATAAAGCGATGAACACGCTGGACTATACCGTCGGCAACCTGGGAAACCACGAATTTAACTACGGGTTGAAATACCTGCATGATGCACTGGCAGGGGCCAAATTCCCGTATGTTAATGCCAATATCATCGACGTTAAGACCCAAAAGCCACTGTTTACCCCTTACCTGATTAAGGAGACCGAGGTTGTCGACAAGGACGGTAAAAAACAGACGCTGAAAATCGGCTATATCGGCTTTGTACCGCCGCAAATCATGACGTGGGATAAGGCAAACCTCAGCGGTAAAGTGACCGTTAATGACATCACCGAGACCGCGCGCCACTACGTGCCGGAGATGCGCGAGAAAGGGGCCGATTTAGTGGTCGTTGTTGCTCACTCAGGTCTTTCAGCCGATCCATACCAGGCGATGGCGGAGAACTCGGTTTACTACCTGAGTGAAGTGCCGGGTGTCGACGCGATCCTCTTCGGCCACGCTCACGCGGTCTTCCCCGGTAAAGACTTTGCCAGCATCAAAGGGGCTGACATCGAAAAAGGGACGCTCAACGGCGTACCGTCGGTTATGCCCGGGATGTGGGGTGACCACCTCGGCGTCGTCGATCTGGTTCTGAATAATGACAGCGGCAGCTGGAAGGTTACCCAGTCGAAAGCCGAAGCGCGCCCCATTTATGATGCTGACGCCAAAAAATCGCTGGCCGCTGAAGATAAAAAACTGGTCAACGTGCTGAAGCACGATCACGACGCCACGCGCGAATTCGTCAGTAAGCCGATCGGTAAATCCGCTGACAATATGTACAGCTTCCTGGCGCTGGTGCAGGACGACCCGACCGTCCAGGTCGTCAACATGGCGCAGAAAGCCTACGCCGAGCACTTCGTTCAGGGCGATCCGGATCTGGCAAAACTGCCGGTGCTGTCTGCCGCCGCACCGTTTAAAGTGGGCGGGCGTAAGAACGACCCAGCCAGCTATGTTGAAGTCGAAAAAGGCAAGCTGACCTTCCGTAACGCCGCCGACCTCTATCTCTACCCGAACACCCTGGTGGTGGTTAAAGCGACGGGCAAAGAGGTGAAAGAGTGGCTGGAGTGTTCCGCCGGGCAGTTCAACCAGATTGATCCACACAGCAGTAAACCGCAATCGTTGATTAACTGGGACGGATTCCGCACCTATAACTTCGACGTGATCGACGGCGTAAATTATCAGATTGATGTCACCCAACCTGCAAAATATGACGGCGAATGTCAGGCCATTAACCCGCAGGCGGAGCGCATCAAAAACCTGACCTTCAATGGCAAAGCCATTGATCCGAATGCCACGTTCCTGGTCGTAACCAATAACTATCGCGCCTATGGCGGTAAGTTTGCCGGGACAGGCGACAGCCACATCGCCTTTGCCTCACCGGATGAAAACCGCTCAGTACTGGCCGCATGGATCAGTGCAGAATCGAAAAAAGCAGGCAAAATTCACCCGGCGGTGGATAACAACTGGCGCCTGGCCCCGATTCACAGCGATACGAAGCTGGACATCCGCTTTGAAACATCACCGTCCGATAAGGCGGCAACGTTCATTAAGGATAAGGCGCAGTACCCGATGAAGAAGGTAGCGACGGACGATATCGGGTTCGCGATTTATCAGGTGGATTTGAGCAGGTAAAAACAAACCGGCAAAGCACGTTGCCGTTATTAGTGTTTGTTCCCTCTCCCGGCCGGGAGAGGGTGAGGGCATCAGGCCGCCCGATCGTCCCGATTCGCCATCACCTTCGGCGTATTCACCTCAATCCAGTCCGCCAGCGCGGCGACTTTCTCGCTTACCTCAATACCTAACGACGTCAGACTATACTCTACGTGCGGCGGCACAACAGGATACGAAACGCGATCAACGAACCCGTCCTGCTCCAGCGCCTGAAGCGACTGAGCCAGCATCTTCTCGCTCACGCCGCCCATTTTCCGGCGCAGGTCACTGAAACGATGCGTACCCTGGCGCAGGGCGACCAAAATCAGTACCCCCCAGCGGCTGGTGACATGTTTGAGTACCTCCCGGGAGGGGCACTGTTCCGCGAAGAGATTGCCATCGCGCATTTGTTCGCTGAGCGTCGGTATCGTTGTCTTCATACTTACCTTTTTGTGCGTACTTACTAAAAGTTAGTTAAGGTGTTAGTGTGCCACAACACAAGACAAACACGAAGGAGTTCTCTCATGATCGCAATTACCGGTGCTACCGGCCAGCTTGGCCATCTTGTTATCGAACAACTTTTAAAATCCGTTCCGGCCAACCAGATTGTGGCCATTGTGCGTAATCCGGCAAAAGCCGGGGCACTCAGCCAGCAAGGTATTGTCGTGCGTCAGGCGGATTATACTGACCAGGCAGCGTTTACCACGGCGCTGAACGGCGTGGATAAACTCCTGCTGATCTCCTCCAGCGAAGTCGGCCAGCGCGCCACTCAGCACCAGAATGTGATTAACGCCGCTAAAGCGGCGGGCGTGAAATTCATCGCCTACACCAGCCTGCTGCATGCAGATAAATCACCGCTCGGCCTGCACGTTGAACACGTTGCCACTGAAAAAGCACTGGCGGCCTCCGGCATTCCTTATGCCCTGCTGCGCAACGGCTGGTATACCGAAAACTATCTGGCGAGTGCACCACCAGCCCTGGAGCACGGCGTGTTTATAGGCGCTGCGGGTGACGGCAAAATTGCCTCAGCCACACGTGCGGATTACGCTGCTGCGGCAGCAAAAGTCATCGCTGAAGAAGGTCATGCAGGCAAAGTTTACGAACTGGCGGGTGACAATAGCTGGACACTGAGCGATCTGGCTGCAGAACTCAGCAAGCAAAGCGGCAAAAACGTGGCGTATCAGAACCTGAGTGAAGCGGACTTTGCCGCCGCATTGAAGGGGGTTGGTCTTCCGGCCGGGCTGGCGGATATGCTGGCGGACTCTGACGTGGGCGCATCCAAAGGCGGCCTGTTCGATGACAGCCATACCCTGAGCAAACTGATCGGTCGCCCAACCACTTCGCTGGCAGACAGCGTCAACGCAATTCTGTAATTGTTACGAACTGGTTATTTTTTGTGGCATCCCCTCGGGTCATCTTTGATAATGGAGAGATGACCCATGAGGAGGTTCAACGTGCAAGGCGTACCGGAACAGTTTATTGATGAGAGAGACAGTGCGCGCTTTCGCCATCTGGCGGAACTGCCGGGCCTTGAACTTTATCACGCGCATATTTCTGAATACGCCTTTGAGCCTCACACCCACGAAGCCTTTGGCATCGGCACCATCGAGACCGGTGCGGAACGCTTTCGCTATCGCGGTACCCAACACCTCGCGTCTGAAAAATCCGTCGTCACCATGAATCCGGACGAGATCCACACCGGCGAGTCCGCCACCGAAGGTGGCTGGCGTTACCGGATGGTCTATATCGACCCCGATCTGCTGGAAGAGGTGACAGGCCTTCGTCACTGGTGGTTTAGCGATGTCACCCGGTATGACCCGCTACGCTCACAGCAAATCGGCAGGCTCATCTATGGTCTGTGGCATACGGACGACCCGCTGGCTCAAAAAGGGCTTTTGTTGGATCTCATTGACACTTTCCAGCCGCTCGCCCATCACGCGCCGCTGATCCGCGAAGGCGCACACCGCTTCGAACGGGTACGCGAATATCTGCACGATAACTATATGCACGCCCTGACGCTGGATGAACTGGCCAACGTTGTCTCGCTGAGCCCGTACCATTTTCTGCGCCAGTTCAAAGCCCATTTTCACGTTACCCCGCATCAGATGTTGATGGCCATCCGCCTGTGGCGGGCCAAAGCGTTCCTCACGCACGGTATGCCTGCAGCCGAAGTCGCCGCCGCAACCGGGCTGACCGATCAGTCACATTTAACCCGCGCGTTTACCCGCCGCTACGGCATTACCCCCGTGCGCTACCAGAAGCAGGTCACCCGACGTTAAAGCGCAATCTCATACAATACGCGCCCCTTTGCCCCTCCTACACTGAGTACAGAGAAAATACCTGTGGATGGAAAAATGATTAGTGGTGTGTTGTATGCCCTGCTGGCAGGGATGATGTGGGGGTTAATCTTTGTCGGCCCGCTGATCGTGCCCGAATATCCGGCAATACTGCAGTCGACCGGACGTTACCTGGCGCTGGGGCTGATTGCCCTGCCCCTGGCGTGGCTGGGACGTGCGCGCTTGCGTCAGCTCAGCCGTCAGGACTGGGGTACCGCGCTGGCGCTGACCATGATGGGCAATCTTATCTATTACGTTTGCCTCGCGAGCGCCATTCAGCGTACCGGGGCGCCAGTGTCTACCATGATTATCGGCACGCTGCCGGTCGTTATCCCCGTCTTTGCTAACCTGCTCTATAGCCAGCGCGATGGCAAACTGGCGTGGTCAAAAATGGTGCCAGCGCTGGGATGCACCGCCGTGGGGCTGGTATGCGTCAATATTGCCGAGCTGCGTCATGGGCAGGTGAATGTTGACCTGTGGCGGTACGGTTCTGGCATTATGCTGGCGTTCATTTCCGTGGCGTGCTGGGCATGGTATGCCCTGCGAAATGCACGCTGGCTGCGGGAGAACCCGGACAAGCATCCGATGATGTGGGCAACGGCGCAGGCGCTGGTGACGCTGCCCGTCTCACTGGTGGGATATGCCGGGGCGTGCATCTGGTTAGGCCATCAACAGCCAGACTTCACCCAGCCCTTCGGGCCAAGGCCGTGGGTGTTTATTGGCCTGATGGTTGCGATTGCGGTGCTGTGCTCATGGGTGGGCGCGCTGTGCTGGAATATTGCCAGCCAGAAGCTGCCGACGGTGATCTTAGGGCCGCTGATTGTTTTCGAAACCCTGGCCGGGCTGCTTTACACCTTCCTGATGCGCCAGAGCGTGCCGCCGTTATTCACGGCCTGCGGGATCGCGCTGCTGGTCATCGGGGTGGTGATGGCGGTAAGAGCGAAGCCGGAAAAACCGATGGTTGTTCCGGCGTCGGAGAGTTAGAACGTTTCCCAGTTGGCCTCAGACGCAGCCGCTACGGGCTGCGCCTTTGGTGCATAGGTTTTCACCGGAGCCGCTTTGACCGTCTGGTTGCGGATAATTTTAAATACCGCCACCGCTTCGTTCAGGCGAGCTGCCTGATCTTCCAGCGCTGCTGCCGCTGCCGCAGACTCCTCCACCAGCGAGGCGTTCTGCTGAGTGACGCGATCCATCTCTGCCACGGCCTGGCCAACCTGATCAATACCACGGCTCTGTTCGTCAGACGCAGAGGCAATTTCGCCCATGATGTCGGTGACGCGAGTGACTGCATTGACAATTTCCGCCATCGTCGCGCCCGCTTCATTCACCAGCTGAGAACCTGCATTCACGCGCTCACCGGAATCATCGATCAGCGCTTTGATCTCTTTCGCGGCCTGGGCGCTGCGCTGTGCCAGGGTACGCACTTCACCGGCTACCACCGCAAAACCACGTCCCTGCTCGCCTGCACGGGCAGCTTCCACCGCCGCGTTCAGCGCCAGAATATTCGTCTGGAAGGCAATTCCGTCGATCACGTTAGTAATTTGCGCAATTTTGCTGGAACTGGTAGCAATTTCATCCATGGTGCGTACCACTCCTTCCACCACATGACCGCCCTTCTTCGCGGTTGAAGAAGCATCCAGTGCCAGACGAGAAGCCTGACGCGCGTTATCGGCGTTCTGTTTCACGGTTGCCGTCAGCTGTTCCATGCTGGCTGCCGTTTCTTCCAGAGAAGCGGCCTGCTGCTCGGTACGGGAAGAGAGATCGTTACTGCCCGCAGAGATTTCGCCCGCCCCGGTGTAAATAGTATCAGCGCCTTGACGCACGACACCCACGGTATTCGCCAGTGAGGCTTGCATCTCCTGGACGTTGTGCGCAAGGATCGCCATCTCGTTCTTACCGTCAGCCTGAATCGGCTGGGTTAAATCGCCTGCCGCAATGGCGCGGATATGGCTGATAATCTCTTCCAGCGGCAGCAACAGCACGCGGCGCATGGCGATCCAGCTGGAGATAATGACCACAATGACCAGCAGCATCACCGCAGAAAGGATCCACAAGATGCGTTTGTAGTCACTTTCATTATCCCTGATGCCTTTATCACTGAGCGCGGCCTGCGCTTCACGCCATTCACGATAAACCGTCTGCATCGCGTTTTGTTTTTGCTCGGCATTCTGCTTGAACATATCTTCCAGATTACCCTGGCTCAGCAACACGTTCATTTGTGCCAGCGTCGCAGAATAATTGCGGTACTGCTCCTCCAGGCGATTCGTCAGGTTCTCATCCAGACCAGGAGTATTCGGCAAGGCATTGTATTTATCATAATGAACCTGTGCTTCAGTCAGCAGATTTTTAGCCGTCGTCACCAGCTCATTCAGCTGACCACCGTTAATTTGAGAGGCCATGCTGCTTTGCAGGCGCAACATCCCACGGTTCAGGGTGACGCGGGCCTGGTTCAGACTGATCCACGCATCGGTGAATTCCGCCACATTCTTGCTGGAAAGCTGCGACACGGTGAAGTTGTCTTTATCGTTGTTCAGCGCGTTGATAAAGATACCAGCGGAGATCAGTTGCATAATGCCGAGTACAAGCAGCACCGAAATCAGAAGGGTAATAACTTTTATACGTTTAAACATGCGTTGCCTTTTATATGCAGGTTTGTTTGACGTGGATATATCGGCAGGCGCGGCGGGTTGTTTACTGTTTCTACGCCTTTAAAAACTTTCTAAACCACTTTCTTAAGTCCATTCAGGGAGTTAATAAGAGCGATTTTTTGTGATCCGAATCTCATTTTCCCCCTTCCCTCTAAAGGGTTATAGCGCTTGCTTAAAGATGCATTTAATATGCATCTTATATTATTGATAACGAGGTAACTGCTATGGCCTATCGCGACCAACCCCTCGGCGAGCTGGCGCTCTCCATCCCTCGCGCTTCTGCGCTGTTTCGTAAATACGACATGGATTACTGCTGTGGCGGTAAGCAAACCCTGGCGCGTGCAGCCTCGCGCAAAGAGCTGGATGTTGAGGTGATTGAAGCAGAGCTGGCGCTGCTGGCCGAGCAGCCCGTCGACAAAGACTGGCGAACTGCCCCGCTCGCTGAAATCATCGACCATATCATCGTACGATACCATGACCGTCACCGTGAACAGCTGCCGGAACTGATCCTGCAGGCAACCAAAGTCGAGCGCGTACATGCCGACAAACCTTCCGTACCGCGCGGCCTGGCAAAATACCTGACTATGCTGCACGAAGAACTTTCCAGCCACATGATGAAAGAAGAGCAGATCCTCTTCCCGATGATCAAACAGGGAATGGGCAGTCAGGCAATGGGGCCTATCAGCGTGATGGAAAGCGAACACGATGAAGCAGGTGAACTGCTGGAAGTGATCAAACACACTACCGGCAACGTTACACCGCCGCCAGAAGCCTGTACCACCTGGAAAGCGATGTACAACGGCATTAACGAAACGATCGACGACCTGATGGAACACATCAGTCTTGAGAATAACGTTCTGTTCCCACGTGCATTATCCGGGGAATAAAAAAGCCGCTGCGGCCTGATGCCCTCACCCCGGCCCTCTCCCACCGGGAGAGGGTGCAAAAACTAAAAACGGCAACTGACGTTGCCGTTTTGCTTTTACCTTATGCCCGCCATACGTTTCTTACCGATAAACACCCAACCCAGCCCCAGCGCAATAAACCACAGCGGCGTGACGATCAGTGCCTGACGGGTATCGTCTTCCAGCGTCAGCAGAACCAGCACGAAGACGAAGAACGCCATGCACACCCAGCACATCAACTTGCCAAGTGGCATCTTGTAGATCGATTTTTCATGCAGGTGTGGACGCTGCTTACGGTACACCAGGTATGAACAGAGGATGATGGTCCAGACGAACATAAACAGGATCGCAGAGACCGTGGTAATCATGGTGAACGCGCCAATCACGCTTGGGTTCACGTAGAGCATCACCACACCACCCAGCAGGCACATGCAGGAGAAGGTCAGCCCTTTTGCCGGTACCGCACGCTTAGACAACTTGGCAAACGCGCTCGGCGCCACGCCCTCCTGCGCCAGACCAAACAGCATACGGCTGGTGGAGAATACGCCGCTGTTGGCAGAAGAGGCCGCAGAGGTCAGCACCACGAAGTTAATCAGGCTCGCTGCCGCTGGCAGACCCACCAGGACGAACAGCTCAACGAACGGGCTCTTGGTTGGCACGACAGAGCTCCACGGCGTCACGGACATAATGATGACCAGCGCGAAAACGTAGAACATGATGATACGAACCGGAATGGAGTTAATGGCGCGCGGAAGAGATTTCTCAGGATCTTTGGTCTCTGCAGCCGTGGTCCCCACCAGTTCAATGCCCACGAAAGCAAATACCGCAATCTGGAAGCCCGCAAAGAAGCCGCTAATGCCTTTCGGGAACCAACCACCATCATTCCACAGATGAGTAAACGAGGCCTGAACGCCCGTTGGCGACTGGAAGTGCGTGAGAACCATCACCAGCCCCACCACGATGAGCCCTACGATGGCCACGATTTTGATCATCGCGAACCAGAATTCCATCTCACCGAACATTTTAACGGTGGCGAGGTTAAGGCTCAGCAGCAGAACAATGACCGCCAGCGAAGCCACCCAGTCAGAAAGGCCGGGGAACCAGAACTGCGCGTAAGCCGTAATCGCTACAACATCCGCCATACCGGTGACGACCCAGCAGAACCAGTAGGTCCAGCCAGTGAAATAGCCCGCCCATGGCCCGAGGAGGTCAGAAGCAAAGTCGCTGAAGGATTTGTATTCGAGATTCGAGAGCAGCAATTCACCCATTGCACGCATCACGAAGAAAAGCATAAAACCGATAATCATATAAACGAATATGATCGACGGCCCGGCAAGACTGATAGTTTTGCCTGACCCCATAAACAGCCCGGTACCAATGGCTCCTCCAATGGCAATGAGCTGAATATGACGGTTTGTGAGATTGCGCCGTAGCGACTGTTCAGACGGCGCCTCTTCGTCGGCGACGACTTTGACCTGATCTACCATGTGATATTTTCCTGTTTATGCCTGTCTGTGTTGTTAAGGCTCTTCTGGCCTTTAAATACGTCAAAAAATGACGATCCCTTTGTAAGGGCTTATCGATATTAGGTAAGAATCGGCGGGATGAATACTATGATTTAGATATTATGTTAATAATATGTTGAAAGTGAGTGTCATATCACTCATACAGCGCGAAACAGCTCACAAAAATACACGCAACAGTTTCGTTTGCAAGATAAAATATTGATTACATCGTAACTATAGGTTTTAACACTATTTTCCCCTCCCCAACCGGGGAGAGGAAATAAGAAAAGTCGATTACAGAATTTCCAGCAGCTCGACTTCAAAGACCAGCGTGCTGAATGGCGGGATGGATGCACCAGCACCACGCTCGCCGTAAGCCAGGTTGTGCGGAATAGTCAGTTCCCATTTGGATCCGACTGGCATCAGGGTCAACGCTTCGATCCAGCCCGCGATAACACCATTCACCGGGAATTCAGCCGGTTCGCCACGCGCAACAGAACTGTCGAACACAGTACCGTCGATCAGTTTACCGGTGTAATGCACACGAACGTGGTCAGTGCGAGCCGGGATTGCACCATCGCCCTGGTTGATCACGCGGAACTGCAGGCCTGACTCCGTGCTGTTCACACCTTCACGCTCGCGGTTCTCTTCCAGGAATTTAACACCTTCTGCTGCCATCTCTTCGAAACGTGCGCGACGTACAGCGTCAGCACGTTCGTGGATTTCACGCAGCGCACGGTGCACAACATCAACCGGAACGGCAGGCTGTTTGCCTTCCAGCGCATCAGCGATACCCGCCACCAGCGCTTCAGGTAACAGACCTTCCAGGCCGGATTCGCTCAGCTGCTGTCCTACCTGCAAGCCGATACCGTAACTTGCCTGCGCTTCGATAGTGTCAAAAGTCGGGGTGGTCATGGGATTTCCTTCCATCACATTTAAAGTAGCGGGCAGCATATCAGCCATGCCCTTATGGGTAAAACTTTGTCTGAAGTTAAGGTGACAAACCGCGACGAAACAGAAACAATAGAGATAACCAGGATTAATCCCGAACTGATGTCACGGATGTCGGGTTTGCTACGTCGTTCAGGCAGTTAGCAAACTATACTTCGGAGCACAGGATAAAAAATACGCGGAGCAGGAGGAGAGCCATGCCCGGGCGATTTGAACTGAAACCTACCCTGGCGAAAATCTGGCAGGCGCCGGACAATTTTCGCATCATGGACCCGCTGCCTCCCCTGCATCGCAGAGGGATCATCATCGGCGCGCTGATGGTGATCGTGGGCTTCCTGCTTCCTTCCGGCGGCGATGATGTCAATACCGCGCCCGTCACCCGCAATGCACAGCTGGACATTCAGTCGCAGACGCGGCCTCAGCCTGATGCACAACCCATGCAGACGCAGCTGGTCACGCCGTCTAACGATCCGGGTCAGGTCGCGCCAGTTGAGCCAGAACCTGTCCAGGATGAACAGCCGCAGGAACAGGCCGCTGCTGAGCCACAGACGCAGCAGCCCACCGGTATCCAGCAGCAGTGGCGCTCTTATCGCGTAGAGCCAGGCAAAACCCTGGCGCAGCTGTTCCGCGACCATAACCTGCCGCCAACGGATGTGTATGCCATGGCGCAGGTGGAGGGTTCAGGTAAGCCGCTCAGCAACCTGCAAAATGGTCAGATGGTGCAGATTCGTCAGAATGCCAGCGGTGTGGTCACCGGGCTAACGATTGATACGGGAAATGGTCAGCAGGTGCTGTTTACCCGTCAGCCAGATGGCAGTTTTATCAGGGCACGTTAAGAACCCGGTTCTTTAAAAAGCAAAACGCCGGCACAAGGCCGGCGTCTCGACGTGAGCAGAGTAAAAAATTACTCAGCTACAACGTTAACAACCAGTTTAGCGAACACTTCGCTGTGAACCTGGAAGTCAACTTCGTGCTCACCAGTGGTACGCAGAACGCCGTTCGGCAGACGAACTTCGCTCTTAGCCACTTTAACGCCTGCTGCAGAAACTGCATCAGCGATATCGCGGGTACCGATGGAACCGAACAGTTTACCTTCGTCGCCAGATTTGGAAGCGATGGTAACGGTGCCCAGTGCGTTGATTGACTCAGCGCGAGCGTTAGCAGCCGCCAGAACGTCAGCCAGTTTGGCTTCCAGTTCAGCGCGACGTGCTTCGAAAAACTCTACGTTTTTCTTGGTAGCTGGAACAGCTTTACCCTGTGGAACCAGGAAGTTACGAGCGTAGCCCGCTTTAACGTTTACCTGATCACCCAGGCTGCCCAGGTTTGCTACTTTATCAAGCAGAATAACTTGCATTACCTTATCCTCTTAAAGTCGTATTAATGGACCGTGCCCGATTACTGATGACGATCAGTGTACGGCAGCAGGGACAGGTAGCGAGCGCGTTTGATAGCGCGAGCCAGCTGACGCTGGTATTTTGCACGAGTACCGGTGATACGGCTTGGGACAATCTTACCGCTTTCGGTGATGTAGTTTTTCAGCGTTGCGATATCTTTATAGTCGATCTCTTGAACGCCTTCCGCGGTGAAACGGCAGAACTTGCGACGACGGAAATAACGTGCCATATGGCTAGTCTCCAGAATCTATCAAATCAATCTGCTCGGCATGCAGAACCATTTTGCTCAGACCGTTCTTTGCCTTGTGGCAAGAGATGAACCCCTGAACGATTACTGCACTACCGACCGTTAAACTGTGAGTAATGGCCTGGTTTTCGTGTCCGCTAATAATAACGGGCATTTGGCACCATGCCTGCCGGTGAAACCCGGCTTCCTCTTGCACAGAACGATGCTCAAGCACGAACTGGCAATGCGGAATTCCTGATGGACTGACCTTTCGAAGGGGAGCCCTGCATACGATGCCGGACAACGCCAGACGGTTGGTCATCAGAAATTACTCTTCAGAATCCCCAGCATCAGAATCATCTGCGGTTTCGTTTGCGAAATCATCGCGACGCTCGCGGCGCTCGTCTTTCGCTTTAACCATCGGAGATGCTTCGGTAACTGCGTGTTTAGTACGCATAACCATGCTGCGGATAACGGCATCGTTGAAGCGGAAGTTAGTTTCCAGCTCATCGATCACTTCCTGCGGCGCTTCAACGTTCAGCAGAACGTAGTGAGCTTTGTGCAGTTTGTTGATCGGGTAAGCCAGCTGACGGCGGCCCCAGTCTTCCAGACGGTGGATCGTGCCCGCTGCTGCAGTGATTGCACCAGTGTAGCGCTCGATCATACCCGGAACCTGTTCGCTCTGGTCAGGATGGACCATAAAAACGATTTCGTAATGACGCATCGAATTGCTCCTTACGGATTATTCAGCCTCCTGTCTGGGTCAGCCGAGGCCCGGGGAGGCAAGGAACGTGTTAAAGGTCGGCTGAAAAATTGACGCGTCATAATACTTGCACACCCCTGGAAACTCAAGCTGATTGCACAAATAATTCGCACAAAGCGCAAAGCTGGTCTAAGTGGATGATTTAAAATTACTCACATCCGAAAGCGTTGTTTTTTTGAACAACAGCATCAGAAATGGTCACGCTTTCCCGCCGAATGAGTGATTACACTTTAATCAGAGGTCATCTGAATTAAAGAAGGAGTATCACACCACTCTCTCACAGCACGCAGTCGTGGAGCGCATATCATGAAAAAAATCGTATTAGCCATAATGGCTGCGCTTTTGCTCAGTGCAAACGCGATGGCAGCCATCAAAATAGACAGCCGACAGGCCAGAAACATGGATGATGTGCAAAGCTTGGGCGTAATCTACATCAATCATAATTTCGCCACTGAAAGTGAAGCAGATCAGGCTCTTAACAAAGAAACCGATGCTCAGGGTGCTACATACTATCACGTCATTCTGATGCGTGAACCCGGTAGCAACGGCAACATGCACGCCAGTGCAGATATATACAGATAACGTTTTAACGCTAGCACCAGGAAGCCCAACAACGAGAACATAGCCATAGTTTAACTTGCCCCCAGCCCGGGGGCTTTTTTTTTATGAATGGCTCTGAAATACCACCGGTTACAACTGTTTTTTGGTATTCCAGAGCACTTATTCACTTTTGCCCGTAATATGCGTTTGGGCCGTGCTTACGCTTGAAGTGCTTGTCCATCAGGTAATCATCAATGCCCTGAAGCTGTGGGTTAATGTCGCGGGCAATCCACGCCATTCGTGCCACCTCCTCCATGACCACCGCATTATGGACAGCGTCGTGGGCATCTTTACCCCACGAGAACGGACCGTGCTGGTACACCACAATGCCCGGTGTATGCAGCGGCTCACTGTCTCCCAAGGTCTCAATAATCACCTTACCGGTGTTGAGTTCGTACTCACCTTCCACTTCATCCTGCGTAAGTGCCCGTGTACAGGGGATGTCGCCAAAGAAGTAATCTGCATGCGTAGTTCCCAGAGCGGGTATTGCCAGACCCGCCTGTGCCCAGGCCGTAGCATGCGTTGAGTGCGTATGCACAACACCACCCAGTGAAGGATAACGCCGGTAAAGCGCCAGGTGAGTGGCCGTATCGGAAGAAGGTCGCCATTTGCCATCGACAACATTTCCTTCGAGATCCACGAGCACCATATCGTCCACTTTCATGGTTTCATACGCCACACCGCTCGGCTTAATCGCGATCACCCCTCGATCGCGATCGATAGCACTGACGTTACCCCAGGTGAAGGTCACCAGGCCGTAACGCGGCAGATCCATATTGGCCTCAAAGACCTGCTGTTTGAGCTTAAGCATGTTCAGCCTCCAGCATACCCGCACGCGCCATTCGCTCACGCACCCAGTCGCGCGCTTTCGCCACTTCCGCGGCCGGGTCATCCGACGTTTCACTCCACATCTCAATCAGGTAAGGCCCGCAATACCCTGTCTGCTTGAGCGTCTGGAAGCACCGTTCGAAATCCACCACCCCGGTGCCGAACGGAACATTTTTGAACACACCAGGCCGCGTATCTTTGACGTGAACCGCCACGATATGACCTATACCTGCCTGCAGTTCCATCTGCACGTCATTATCCCATGCCGACAAGTTGCCAATATCAGGATAGAGCTGGAACCACGGATTATTCAGATAGTGCGCGTAGCCCAGCGCTTTGCTGATTGAGTTCATTAACGGATAATCCATGATCTCCATCGCCAGCGTCACCTGCGCACGGCTTGCCATCTCGACGCTCTCTTTCAGGCCGTCACGGAAACGACGGCGCGTTTCATCGTTGGCTTCCTGATAGTAAACGTCATAACCCGCCAGTTGGATCACCCGGATGCCGACGTCCTGAGCAAAGCGAATCGCTTTCCGCATGATCTCCAGACCCTGAGCACGCACGGCATCATCTTCACTCCCAAGCGGGAACCGCCGATGGGCACTGAGACACATGGAGGGCACGCGCACACCCGTTTCAGCGATAGCGCCCACCAGCGCCAGGCGTTGTTCACGGCTCCAGTCGAGGCGAGAGAGGCGATCGTCTGTCTCATCCACTGACATTTCGACAAAATCGAAACCCAGCTCTTTTGCCAACCGTAACCGCGCCAGCCAGCACTCCCCCGCGGGGAGTGCCTTTTCATAGATGCCAAGCGGGACTTGTTTTGACAACATACCCGCTCCTTAGCCCCAAAGCTGAGCGATGGAGCGTTTGAACTGACGCGCCGCTTCTACCGGGGAGGCAGCATCGCGGATGCTACGACCCGCAATGAAGACGTGAATTGGAATACCCTTGAATAACGGCAGATCTTCCAGCGCCAGGCCGCCCGTAACGGTCACTTTAAAGCCCATATCAGCCAGACGTTTAATCGCACTGATATCTGCGTCACCCCACGCCACGCCTGCAGCCTGTGCATCACGGCTACGGTGGTAAACCACCTGCTGAATGCCCGCGTCACGCCACTCCTGCGCCTGCTCCCAGGTCCAGAAGCCGGTCAGTTCAATCTGCACGTCGCCGTTAAACTCTTTTGCCACGTCCAGCGCGCCTTTGGCGGTGTTGATATCCGCACAGCAGATCACGGTGACCCAGTCGGCGTTGGCTTCAAAACACATACGAGAGAGAATTTTGCCTGCGTCCGCAATCTTGGCATCCGCCAGCACGATTTTGTGCGGATAGAGCGCCTTCAGGTCGCGAACGGCACGGACACCTTCGCCCACGCACAAAATGGTTCCAACTTCGATGATGTCCACTTCTTCTGCAATCAGACGGGTCGTTTCGTAAGCGTGGGACAGCGTCTGGTTATCCAGCGCAACCTGCAACATTGGTAATGACATGTTCAATTCCTCTTAAACTGCCGCCGCAGTGGCGATATCAATTAAATCCAGCACTTCCTGCTCGGTGCGGCAGGCACGTAAACGGTCGAAATTGGCCTCGTCATCAAACAGATTCACGATCTGCATGATGCCCACCTCCTGGTGGGTATTGGCATCAACAGCGGCCATGGTGATAAGAATGTCTACCGGGTCGTTATCTTCATGGTTAAACACCAACGGCGTTTTCAGCGTCACCAGGGCAAAGCCGGTTTTCTTCACCCCCTCTTCCGGCCGGCCATGCGGCATGGCCAGGCCCGGTGCAATGACAAAGTAAGGGCCGTGCTGAGCAACGCCATCCAGAATGGCCTGGTAATAACGTGGCTCGACAACATCAGCTTTAACCAGTAAATCCACGCTCAGCTTCACCGCTTCCTGCCAGGTGCTGGCCTCAGCCTGTAAAAGAATGGAATTATTCTCTGCCAGAGAATCACGTAGTTTCATGTGGCGTCCTTACTTCACGTCTTGTGGGAAATGTTCTTTGATCACTTCCAACAGCTTTGGTCCGAAATCCGCAGGTGAAAGCATGTTGCGTACACCCACGACATATTTATTGCCTGACACACTAATTTCGCCGGCGATGTGGGTAGAGGCGATGATGATGTCCGCGCCGTTCAGCTCACTTTTGTATTCACCCACTGCGCAGCTGTTCACCGTGTGATCGATGTTTGACTGGGTTAAAAACTGGTCCACTTTCATCTTCATGATCATGGAGCTACCTTGCCCATTGCCACACACAGCCAGGATACGTACGGTCATAATCGAAACTCCTTAATGAGCAGACACTTCTGCTGTTTGTTTTTCCGCATCTTCTTCAGCGCGCAGAGCGCGGCCCGCGAAGAACATATAAGCCAGAGCAATCAGAATGATGACGGCCATAAAGACCAGTCCGACGGATGCAAAGCCCTGCATCATTGGTGGCGCCAGAATTGACCAGTCCGCCATGCCCATCCAGGCGCTCATGCCGGTGAGCTTGACCGCCCACACACAACCGAAAATTTCCACCATGCCCATCACCAGGCAGATCTTGAGCGCCGCGCGCCAGCCGCCAAAGTGGTTTGCAAAGACGCCGATGGTGGCGTTGGAGAAGAACATAGGGATAAAACCAGGGATAATCAGGATTGAGGAGCCGCAGCCTACCAGGATGCCCACCGCAATCAGCTGGCCGATAGTGCCCCACATAAAGCCCCAGACCACCGCGTTCGGTGCGAAGCTGTAGATAGCCGCACAGTCAATCGCCAGTACTGCGCCAGGAATCAGGCGCTGGGAAATCCCGTTGAAGGCTTCAGACAGCTCGGCAACGAACATACGCACGCCCTGAGTGATGATGAAAATTGCCACTGCGAAGGAGAAGCCGGTCTGCAGGATATAGACCGTCCAGTGGGTTTTCCCTGCCATCGCCTGCACTACATCAATGCCGAAGGAGAGCAGAATGGCGCCGAAGAAGAGGGTCATCACAATCGCCGTAGAAACGATGTTGTCGTGGAAGATATTCAGCCAGCCAGGCAGCTTGAGGTCTTCAACGCTCTCTTCTTTTTTACCCAGGTACGGTGCAACTTTGTAAGCAATCCAGGAGGCAAACTGCTGCTGATGGCCGATGGAAAAACCGCAACCATCAGTCACTTCCTGTGTTGGCTTGTACATCATGTTGGAGGTGATACCCCAGTAGAGCGATACCAGCACTGCGGTGCAGATAATCGTGGTCCACATTGGGTAGCCGAAAATATAGAGAGAAACCGCAATGAGCCCCGCCTGCTGGAACATGATGTGTCCCGTCAGCATGATGGTGCGAATGCCTGTAATGCGGCGCAGAAGAACATAAATAATGTTCAGCGCCAGCGCGAGCAGCACCGCATAACCGACCCAACTATAGGCATCACCCATGCGATCGATAGTGGCCATCATTGATGCATATGTGTCAGAGATCGCACCATTGATGCCATACACTTCCGACATTTTGGCCACGACAGGCTTAAACGTGCTGGTCAGAATGCCTGACCCTGCCTGCAACAGCATGAAACCAATGATGGTCTTAATCGTGCCTTTAATAATAACGCTGACGCTCTTGCGCAGCAGGATATAGCCCAGGCACGTCACGATACCCAGCAGCAGCGGGGCGTTAGTCATTACCTGATTAAAGAACACGGTAAAGACGTTGTAGAGGATCTCCATAACTCTCTCCAGAAATGAGAACACGAGGGGCAATCCCTGTGTGGTTGGTGCCATCACTCTAGTAATCACAAATAATCACCACAAGATTGAATTTGATTATTTGTGACGTATCACGCAAATTATTTCCATGCTGTGAGTAATGATTTTCACCGCCCTCTGAGATAAATAATTTAATCTTTATAATTCATGCAATTAATCATTAATAAGAGATAGTCTAACAAGGTAAAAGCGGATAATCCGTGAAGTCGAACAGATAAAATTCCTCATTTTTACCGTTGCAAAGTACGTCAAATGGTGCCAGCATTAATCACAACAAATCACATTGTGATTACTTTTGATTAAAACCAGGAGTCAAACGATGAGTAAAGTAAACACCATCACCCGCGAATCATGGATTCTGAGCACCTTTCCGGAATGGGGTAGCTGGCTGAACGAAGAGATCGAGCAGGAACGGGTTGCTCCCGGTACCTTTGCAATGTGGTGGCTGGGTTGTACCGGTATCTGGTTGAAATCAGAGGGTGGTGCGAACATTTGCGTCGATTTCTGGTGCGGTACGGGCAAACAGAGCCACGGCAACCCGTTGATGAAAAAAGGCCATCAGATGCAGCGTATGGCGGGTGTGGAAAAACTGCAGCCAAACCTGCGTACGACACCTTTTGTGCTTGATCCATTTGCTATTCGGCAGATCGATGCTGTTCTCTCAACGCACGATCACAACGACCATATCGACGTAAATGTAGCGGCAGCGGTCATGCAAAACTGTGCCGATGACGTCCCGTTTATCGGACCGCAGACCTGCGTGGATCTCTGGATTGGCTGGGGTGTACCGAAAGAGCGCTGCATTGTCATGAAGCCGGGCGATGTGGTGAAAATTAAAGACATTGAAATCCACGCGCTTGATGCCTTTGACCGTACCGCATTGATTACTCTGCCTGCCGATCAGAAAGCCGCTGGGGTACTACCAGATGGCATGGACGAGCGCGCGGTTAACTATCTGTTTAAAACCCCTGGCGGCTCTCTGTACCACAGCGGTGACTCTCACTACTCCAACTACTATGCGAAGCACGGTAATGAACATCAGATTGACGTGGCGCTGGGCTCCTACGGCGAGAACCCACGAGGCATCACTGACAAGATGACCAGCGCTGATATGCTGCGCATGGCGGAAGCATTGAACACCAAAGTGGTGATCCCGTTCCACCATGATATCTGGTCCAATTTCCAGGCCGACCCACAGGAAATCCGCGTACTGTGGGAGATGAAAAAAGATCGTCTGAAATATGGCTTCAAGCCATTCATCTGGCAGGTTGGAGGCAAGTTCACCTGGCCACTGGACAAAGACAATCTCGAGTATCACTACCCGCGTGGCTTTGATGATTGCTTCACCATCGAACCCGACCTGCCGTTCAAGTCCTTCCTCTGATTGTGAAGCCAAATCGCCAGACTTCTGTCTGGCGATTCCATAATTATTTTAGTAATTTCATGCTATTTCAAATATCATCTTTTCAAATCAATTCTTATCGGAATAGCTCATGACGGAAGCGCAACGGCATCAAATTCTCCTGGAACTCCTGGCGCAAACAGGTTTCATCACCGTCGAGAAAGTCATCGAGCATTTAGGGATTTCCCCGGCGACAGCACGGCGGGATATCAACAAGCTGGATGAGAGCGGGAAACTGAAAAAAGTCCGCAACGGCGCAGAAGCGATCAGCCAACAACGCCCACGCTGGACGCCAATGAACATTCATCAGGCACAAAATCATGATGAAAAAGTGCGTATTGCCAGAGCCGCATCGCAGCTGGTGAATCCCGGCGAGAGCGTGGTCATCAACTGCGGCTCCACGGCGTTTCTTCTGGGCCGGGAGATGTGCGGAAAACCGGTACAAATCATCACCAACTACTTACCGCTCGCCAACTATCTCATCGACCAGGAGCATGAGAGCGTGGTGATCATGGGCGGGCAGTACAACAAAAGCCAGTCCATCACCCTTAGCCCTCAGGACAGCGAAAACAGTCTCTATGCCGGGCACTGGATGTTTACCAGCGGCAAAGGCCTGACGGCAGATGGCCTGTATAAAACCGATATGCTGACCGCGATGGCGGAGCAAAACATGCTTAACGTTGTGGGCAAGATCGTTGTGCTGGTCGACAGCAGCAAAGTGGGCGAGCGCGCAGGGATGTTATTCAGCCGCGCCGAACAGATCGACATGGTGATCACCGGCAAAGGGGCCAACCCAGAGATCCTCCAGAAACTGGAGGATCAGGGCGTCAAAGTCCTGCGCGTTTAAAAATGCTGGCGGAAGAATGCCACCGTGGCGTCCAGTGCCGTGGGCGTGATGCGGTGGCGGACGCCCGCTTCCCACAGGCAGGTCAGGTTGCTATCCAGTCCCTCGCGCTGCAACGACTGTTGAAGACGGAAGGTTCCATCGGGTGGGACCACATCATCCGCGTCACCATGCCACAGCAACAGGGGACGATCGGCCAGACGCGGCAATGCCCGGGTCACTTCCCACTCTGCCAGCGTCGCGGTCATTTCCGTTAAATCCTGAGGGGGAAAAAGCGTCTTCGCCAGTGAGGTAAAATAGCCCGAGCCCATCAGGCAGGCGACGGATTTCACCTCTGGGTGATGCGTCATAATCCCCAGCGCCGTCATGCCCCCCATTGACGCCCCGGCCACGGCCAGACGATCATCAGCCACCAGCCCTGCCTCATAGAGCGCATCACGCAACCCGGCAAACTCGGTCAGACTGCCGTGCAGAATGTGCCAGAACTGTCCAAGCCGCGCCTGTTCATTACCCGTAAAGCGTGCGCCGTGGTCAGGTGCATCCGGCATTACCACTCGAAAGCCGGCCTGAGCCAGCGCCACCGCAAAATAACTGTAAACCAGCTTCGAAGACGTAAACCCATGATAAAAAACGATAACAGGCAGCGGCACATCACGTTTTCCCGCTGGTATCGCGTGTAAAATTTCATGGCCGCCGAGATGGCGTATTTCAATTTCAATCATTGTCGACCCTGTCCGAATGTATGATTCATAATGTTGAGAACTGGGTTACGCTTTCACGTCATTTTCATTCGAAATATACGTCCCAGATAACACTTCGGGAACATTCCCCCAAAACTAAATTCACAGACAACTACACTATGGCTATCAGGAAACGAGATATGGTTATGCGCAGGTTTGCTGCTTTATTGCTGGTGTCTCTGCTCAGTGGCTGTAACGCACTGCAGGGAACGCCGCAGCCCGCTCCGCCGGTCGCCGATCATCCACAGGAGATTCGTCGTAATCAGACGGAAGGATTACAGCGAATGGGCACGGTCTCCGCGCTGGTTCGCGGCTCTCCGGATGACGCTGAAGAGGCAATAAAAGCACAAGCCGTCGCCGCCAAAGCAGATTATTACGTCATCATTATGATCGATGAAACCATCATAACGGGACAGTGGTACTCACAGGCAATTTTGTACCATAAGTAATGGTCTTCCTTTGAACGACATTTACACTGCTTTGCGTCCATAGACATTTTCCTGTCCACAATAAACTCCATGCCCGCGACAATGGAAGTGAGTTTATTTGCGAAGGATTGCCCGGCGGATACCGGAAATATGTGAAATGGAGCTGACGATGAAACGAACTCTTGCTTTGACCTCTCTGTTGCTCTCAGCTGGCCTTGTGAGCACAACCGCACAGTCAGCAGAATTCGCCAGTGCTGATTGTGTAACGGGTCTGAATGAAATAGGCCAGATCTCCGTGAATAATATTTCAGGGAGCCCGCAAGACGTTGAACGTGTAGTTGCATTGAAGGCCGATGAGCAGGGCGCTTCCTGGTATCGAATCATCCAGATGCAGGAAGATAACCATGTTGATCATTGGCGCGTACAGGCCATTCTTTATGTTTAACCCCTCCCAATAAAAGCCACTTACTTTTAGTGGCTTTTCGTTTTTGCAAATTTTTCCCCTCGCAACAAACATATTAAAAACAATTAAATAACACTTTGTTACATTAAAGGGATAAACGTCATCCCCGCTCTGCCGTTGAAGAACCATACCTTTTCAATGATGAGCAATTTATGATCAATTTTTTTCGCCGTGCAGGACTTGGTACGAAGCTGTCACTGCTTACGGGTGTCAGTGTCGCCATACTGTTTTTGCTTTTCACTTTTCTGCTCAGCCAAAAAGCCAGCCAGCAGCTTGAAGAGCTTGCGGTCGAGGATCTGCATAACCAGTCCACTGGCATGGTCGATATGGTGCAGATGTTTAACACCAGCCTGAGTGAAGAGGTCGAGAGTTATACCCGCCTGTTTTCCACCTTTTTACCGCAGCCTCTGAATATTGATCGTTCCCAACCCCAGACGATAAACGGGCTTAGCGTTCCGCTTCTGAAAGGCGGAGAAACCGGGCTGCATGAAAATAACACCCTTTCGGACGAGTTCCTGAATCGTACGGGAGCCATTTCGACGCTGTTTGTACGCAGTGGTAACGATTTTATTCGTGTAGCCACTTCCCTGCGCAAAGAGAATGGCGAGCGTGCAATGGGTACTGTTCTGGATGTCTCCAGCCCGGCCTTCGCTGCCGTAAGCAAAGGCGAAGTCTACCGTGGACTGGCGCTGCTGTTTGGCAAGCGTTACATCACCCAGTACCAGCCCGTTAAAAACGCCGAAGGACAGATCATTGCGATCGTCTTTGTCGGCGTGGACATCACCCGCTCCTGGAACGTCATGCGCGAGAAAATCCTCAACCGCCGTCTGGGTGAGAGCGGCCACTTCTTTGTGCTGGATCGCAGCAACGGCAAAACGCGCGGCCAGTATCTGTTCCATTCCAGCGAGGAGGGTCAGTTACCGAAATGGGACAGTGCAACACAACAGCAGCTGCTGAGTGACAAACCCGGCACACTGGAACGCATCACTGAAGATGGCAGCACGGTGAAAATGGCCTATACCCCGCTGCCAGGCTGGAACTGGACCATCGTCGGCGAAGTGGATAAATCCGTACTGCTCTCAAGCGTGACCACTCTGCGTGACCGTTTCCTGCTGGCTGGTGTGGTGTTGTCTGTACTCTTCGCGGGCCTCTTTGTGATGATTATTCGTCGGATGCTTACCCAACCGCTGAGAAATGTGATTCATCTGGCTCGTCAGTATGCTGCGGGCGATCTGCGTTCCAGCCTTCCCGTAACGCGCCAGGACGAGGTTGGTCAGTTGGTTGATGCCATCAATGGTATCGGTGGCGGACTGCAAAAAATGGTTCTGCAAGTTCGCGAAGCAGCAGGTGAAATCCATATGGGGACAAACGCCCTGGCCTCCGATACCGGCGAGATTTCAGAGCAGATCAACAAACAGGCCAGCAGCGTGGAAGAGACCTCCGCCAGCATGGAGCAACTGGCCGCAACCGTACAGCAAAACGCGGCCAATATGGAGCAAACACAGCAGTTGGTAAGTGAAACCTCGCTCGCGGTACATCAGGGTGGCGAGACGGTAACCCATGCGGTTGCCACCATGGATGACATCCGGGAAGCGTCAAAACGCATCGAAGACATCACGCGCGTGATTGAGTCAATCGCTTTCCAGACCAATATCCTGGCGCTCAATGCGGCAGTAGAGGCGGCTCGTGCTGGTGAACACGGAAAAGGTTTTGCGGTGGTCGCGCAGGAAGTTCGCGCTCTGGCTGGACGTAGCGCTAACGCAGTGAAGGAGATTGAACAGCTGATTGGCGATACGCTCAGGAAAGTCAGTGAAGGACACGCGCTGTCCGAACAGACGCGTCTGGCGATGGACTCCATCATTCTTCATATTGATAACATCAGCCAGCTGGTCATGGAGATTAACCACGCGTCACGCGAGCAATCCGCAGGAATCGGTCAGGTTAATCTTGCTATGACCCATATTGGCGAAGCATCACACATCAACGCCGATCGCGTCTCACGCAGCGAACAAACGGCACAAACGCTGCGTGAGAAAGGTTCACACCTCACCCAACTGGTGAGCTTGTTCCAGCTGAAAAACTAGCCAACCCTGCCGGTGGCACGCAGCAGCAGGTCACTTTGCACCTGCTCGTTCATCAGCGTCCCACCGCGGGTATCAAGCATCATGCGGCACCACGCCTGCGCCACGGGTGGCGATGCGTGCCGCAGCATTTGGCTCCCGGCACCCAGTAAGAAAAGCTGGTGCGCGATCTCCCGCCCCTGTGCCTCCTGAGGTTTACGCAGTTTTTGCTGTAGTTGCCGCCAGCTACGATCGAAGTGTCTGTCCTGCCCTTTCACCTGCGCAAAATCGTCGGCCAGCAGGTCGAAGACAGCGGGCTGCTTAGTTAGTACGCGCAACACATCCAGGCACATAATATTGCCCGATCCTTCCCAGATGCTGTTTACCGGCATCTCACGGTAGAGTCGTGGCAGTTCGCTCTCCTCGCAGTAGCCCATACCACCGAGGACTTCCATTGCTTCTGCCACAAAGGGGATTCCGGCTTTGCACACGCTAAATTTCGCCGCAGGGGTGAACAACCTAGCCCAGGCGGCTTCTTGCGGATCCGCGCGTTTATCCCACGCCCGCGCCAGACGAAATAACAGTGCAGTTTGCCCCTCCAGCACCAGGGCCATACGGCTCAGCACATCGCGCATCAAGGGTTGATCGATAAGGTTTTTCCCGAACGTCTGCCGCTGATGGGCGTGGTAAAGCGCCACAGATAACGCCCGGCGCATCAGCCCGTGGCTGCCTAGTGCGCAGTCAAAACGCGTCAGCCCGCCCATTCTCAGGATCTGCCGCACGCCTTCGCCCTCTTCCCCAAGCAGCCAGCCGGAGGCATCAAGAAACTCCACCTCGCTGCTGGCGTTGGATCGGTTACCGAGCTTGTCTTTCAGCCGCTCCAGACGCACGGCATTCCGTTGTCCGTCAGGCAAAAAACGGGGAACAAAAAAGCAGGAGAGTCCGCCTTTCGCCTGGGCCAGCACCATGTGCGCATCGCTTTGAGGCACCGAGAAAAACCATTTGTGTCCCACCAGCCGGTAGCTACCATCGCTGCATTTTTCTGCTTTGGTGGTGTTGCTGAGAACGTCGGATCCGCCCTGCTTTTCCGTCATCCCCATGCCGATCAGCAGACCACGCTTTTGCGATCCTGGAGCAAGATGAGGATCGTAGCGATCGCTGAGTAGCGGCGTCAGCCATTCATGAAATATTTTAGGGAGCGTCTGCTGTAGCAAGGGTGTCGCAGCAAAAGTCATGGTTATGGGACAAAGCGTGCCGGCTTCGACCTGCGCATGCAGAACAAACCGTGCGGCTCTGGCGACAAAAGAGCCCTTTCGCGCCTCCTCTTCCCACGCCAGGTTGTGTACACGGTTGGCACAGAGTCCTTGCATCAGCAAGTGCCATGCGGGATGAAAGCGGACATCATCCAGCCGCTCCCCGGTGGCATCATAGCGTAATAGCTCAGGTGGATTCACGTTCGCCAGCCTGCCCAGCTCCAGTGACTCAGCGGTGCCTAACTGCTGCCCGATGCTGGCGAGCAACTCACTATCCCACTCGGCACCCTCGCGGGAAACTGCGTCACGCAGGGCGCAGTCAGAGAGGAAAAGGTTACTGTTTGAGAGTGGAGCTGGTTGATTAAAAACGGTATGGGTCTGCCAGTGCATGCTGTCTCCCTCCTTCAGTGGCTCGGTGGCAATGAAGGTAAGTATGGACAGACCGCATACACGCTGCATGGGAGTGAAGTCACACAGTGGCGATCCTGCTGATATCATTCGTGAAATAGCTCACAGAACATAAGAATAAACTATTTCATCACTTCTCTTTTGTTGAATAATTTATTCTTACCCCCTTCAGTGAGGATCGTTATGCAACCGGATGCGCACAAGCGAGCATTAATTGCAGGCTCCATTGGTAACTTTATCGAGTGGTATGAGTTTGCGGTCTACGGTTTTCTGGCGACCGTTATTGCGAAAAACTTCTTCCAGCTTGAGGGGGAAGCGGGGCTAACCAGCCTGATCCTGACCTACGCCTCGTTTGCCATCGCTTTCTTTTTCCGTCCCCTGGGCGCGGTGGTGTTTGGCCGCATTGGCGACAGGATTGGCCGTAAGCCAACGCTAATCATTGTGCTGGTATTGATGACGCTCGCTACCGCCGCTATCGGCGTGGTGCCGGTCTACGCCAGCATCGGGATTGCCGCACCGCTCATTATTACACTGCTTCGCATCCTGCAGGGGCTGTTCGCGGGCGGCGAGTACGGTGGCGCGGTCTCGCTGATGACGGAGTTTGCCCCGCGCGGCAAGCGCGGCCTGTACGGCGCGTGGCAATCCTTCACCGTGGCGCTGGGATTACTGGCAGGCGCGGGTATTGTCGCGCTGCTCTCCGCCCTCCTCACCCCTGAAGCTTTGCATGACTGGGGCTGGCGCATTCCGTTCTTCCTGGCGCTGCCCATGGGCGTCGTCGCACTATGGCTTCGGGTAAGCATGGAAGAGACACCCAGCTTTGTGCAGCAGCAGGACAAACCGGTCACCGCTCGGGCGGATACCGCTGCGACCCTCAGAGCTATCATAATGGGGATTGGCAGGGTGATGGTCTGGTCAGCGGCGGGGTATACCTATCTGGTGATTATGCCAACCTACCTGCAGTCAGCGCTGCACACCGGCTTTAACCAGGCGTTATTAATAGCGGTGATTTCGAATATTGGTTTTGCACTCACCATCATTCCCTCTGGGATCCTGAGCGACCGGATCGGGCGTCGCACGGTGATGATTATCGCCACCACGCTGCTGCTGATCCTCGCCCTGCCACTCCTGAAAATCCTGCAGGCCGAATCCAGTACGCTGGCAGTGAAAGCGCTGGTGGTATTGATTGCAGGTGGTCTGGTGGGAATGCTGGCAGGGCCTGGCCCGGCGATGCTCTCTGAGATGTTCCCGACGCGTGTGCGCTATACCGGGCTTGGGTTGGCTTACTCCCTGTCGAACGCTATTTTTTCAGGCTGCGCAGGGTTGATTATTACCGGGCTGATTAAAGAGACGGGCAATCTGGATATTCCAGCGTACTACGTCATGACGACAGCAGTGGTGAGCATTGCGGCGCTGATGACGCTCAGGAAGGATGACCATTTGCGGTCGTTAGAGGAGTGAGGCTAATGCCCGGTGGCGTTGTGCTTACCGGGCACAAAAGGCTAGCCCCGCTGACGCACCGCTTCAAACAGGCAGATGCCCGTCGCAACAGAAACGTTCAGAGACGACACGCTGCCCGCCATCGGAATGCTGATGAGCTCATCGCAGTGCTCGCGCGTCAGACGACGCATACCTTCACCTTCGGCTCCCATCACCAGCGCCAGACGGCCAGTCATTTTGCTCTGATAGAGGGTATGATCGGCTTCACCGGCGGTACCGACAATCCAGATATTCTCTTCCTGCAGCAGACGCATGGTGCGCGCCAGGTTGGTAACACGGATCAACGGAACGTTCTCTGCCGCGCCGCAGGCCACTTTTTTGGCCGTGGCGTTCAGCTGTGCAGAGCGATCTTTTGGCACGATGACCGCGTGTACACCGGCAGCATCAGCACTACGCAGACATGCGCCGAGGTTGTGCGGATCGGTAACGCCATCGAGGATCAGGAAGAATGGGTTATCCAGCTCGGCAATCAGATCCGGCAGATCGTTTTCCTGATACTGACGACCCGGCTTCACGCGGGCAATGATCCCCTGGTGAACCGCGCCGTCACTTTTCTCATCCAGGAACTGGCGGTTTGCCAGTTGGATCACCACACCCTGTGCCTCCAGGGCGTGGATCAGCGGCATCAGACGCTTGTCTTCACGCCCTTTCAGAATGAACACTTCCTGAAAACGCTCCGGTGCGCGCTCCAGCAGGGCTTGCACCGCGTGGATGCCGTAAATCATTTCACTCATTGATGGTTCTCATTATGACGATACTTTTCCCTCTCCCCGATGGGGAGAGGGTCAGGGTAAGGGGCGGAATTACTCCGCCTGCTTTTTCTTCGCCGCGCGCTTCGCTTTGGTAGCGGCGGCAATTTTTTGGGTCTTAGCGGAAGGCTTTTTCGCGGAGCGAGCTTCTTTCTTCGCTGCCTTCGGTTTCTTTTTCTTCTCGCCGCGGAAGGCGCTATCTGGCTCGAAGTTCACTTTCTTACCCGCCTGACGACGTTTGCCGCTGGTATTACCGTTGCCACCCTTTTTCGCCTTCTCACGCGCCGTTTTACCCACATTACGCGGGCCACGCTCGCTGGAGATCAGGCTGAAGTCGATCTTGCGTTCGTCCATATTGACCGCTTCGACCTTCACTTCCACACGATCGCCCAGACGATAGGTCTGACCGCCAGATTCGCCAATGAGACGCTGCCCGACCTGGTCAAAACGGTAGTAGTCGTTATCCAGGCTGGAGACATGCACCAGACCGTCGATAAACAGCTCATCGAGACGAACAAAGAAACCAAAACCGGTCACGCTGGCGATCACACCTTTGAAAACGTTACCGACCTGATCCAGCATAAAGTCGCACTTCAGCCAGTCTGAGACTTCACGGGTCGCTTCATCCGCGCGGCGTTCGGTCATGGAACAATGCTGACCCAGTTGCAGCATCTCTTCCATTGAATAGTGGTAGCCTCCGGTTTCAGTCGTGTTCCCTTTATGGCCCTGCTCCTGCGCCAGCAAATACTTGATTGCACGGTGCAGGGAAAGATCCGGGTATCGACGAATTGGCGACGTAAAGTGCGCGTAGGACTGCAACGCCAGACCGAAGTGCCCACGGTTTTCCGGATCGTAAATCGCCTGCTTCATGGAGCGCAGCAGCATGGTCTGCAGCATTTCTGCATCCGGACGGTCGCCAATGGATTCCAGCAGCTCGGCATAATCACGCGGCTCTGGCTTGTTACCACCAGGCAGCTCCAGACCCAGTTCAGCCAGTACTGAACGGAACGCGGTGATGGCTTCCGTCGACGGTTTATCGTGAATACGGAACAGCGCAGGTTCTTTGGCTTTCTCAACAAAACGTGCCGCCGAGATGTTCGCCAGGATCATACACTCTTCAATCAGCTTATGCGCGTCGTTACGCTGGGTCTGTTCGATACGTTCAATGCGACGTTCCGCGTTGAAGATAAACTTCGCCTCCTCGCTCTCAAAGGAGATCCCGCCGCGCTCTTCACGCGCCTGATCCAGCGTTTTGTAGAGGTTATGCAGCTCTTCAATATGCTTCACCAGCGGCGCATATTGTTCGCGCAGATCCTGGTCGCCCTGCAGCATATGCCAGACTTTGGTATAGGTCAGGCGCGCATGTGAGCTCATGACTGCTTCGTAGAATTTGTAACCTGTTAAGCGCCCTTTGGTGGAGATGGTCATCTCACAAACCATACAGAGGCGGTCAACCTGCGGGTTCAGGGAGCACAGGCCGTTAGAGAGCACTTCCGGCAGCATCGGCACAACCTGTGACGGGAAGTAAACCGAGGTACCGCGGTTGCGTGCTTCGTTATCCAGCGGGGTGTGCGGGCGAACATAGTAGCTCACATCCGCGATGGCAACCCACAGGCGCCAGCCGCCGCCGCGTTTTTTCTCGCAGTACACCGCATCATCGAAGTCGCGGGCGTCTTCGCCATCAATCGTCACCAGTGGCAGATCGCGGAGGTCCACGCGGCCAGCTTTAGACTCTTCAGGCACTTCTTCACGAAGGCCTTCAATTTGTTCTTCAACCGCTTTCGGCCAGATGTACGGGATCTCATGGGTACGCAGCGCCATATCAACAGCCATGCCGGTGCCCATGTTATCGCCCAATACTTCCACGATTTTCCCGACCGCTTTAGTGCGACGGGTAGGACGCTGGGTGAGCTCAACCACCACCACAAAGCCCATGCGCGCGCCCATAACCTCTTCAGGTGGGATCAGGATATCAAAACTCAGACGGCTGTCGTCCGGTACCACAAAGCCGACGCCCGCATCGGTAAAGTAGCGGCCAACAATCTGGCTGGTTTTTGGCACCAGCACACGCACCACGCGAGCTTCGCGGCGACCTTTACGGTCAGCGCCCAGCGGCTGGGCCAGGATCTGGTCACCGTGGATACACATTTTCATCTGTTCAGATGAAAGGTACAGATCGTCTTTACGGCCTTCCACGCGCAGGAAGCCATAGCCGTCGCGGTGACCAATGACGGTTCCTTTCAGCAGATCAAGGCGTTCTGGCAGCGCATAGCACTGACGGCGGGTAAAGACCAGTTGCCCGTCACGCTCCATGGCGCGCAGGCGACGGCGAAGGGCTTCAATTTGCTCTTCACCTTCAATATTTAATTCAACGGCAAGTTCTTCACGATTGGCGGGTTTTTCGCGTTTTGTTAAGTGTTCAATGATGAACTCGCGGCTGGGGATAGGGTTCGCGTATTTTTCGGCTTCGCGTTCCTGGAATGGATCTTGTGACATGTCGGTTCCTCCGTTGTCAGCTCCGGTGGAAATTTTCTTCATTCCACCAGCAATAATTTATAAAGCGGTTGATTCTCTTCAACCAAATCGGCCAGCGTGTAGTTATCCAGTTCCTTGAGAAAACTTTGCACGGCCTTAGAAAGCGCCTTTTTCAGACGGCAAGCGGGCGTAATGTGGCAGAACTCGCTGCTGCAGTTCACCAGAGACAATGGCTCCAGCTCACGTACCACATCGCCAACACGAATACTCTGCGCCGGTTTACCGAGACGGATCCCCCCATTCTTCCCGCGAACGGCAGCAACATATCCGGCACGACTAAGTTGATTGATTATTTTGACCATATGATTACGAGACACGCCGTAGACCTCTGTCACTTCAGAGATACTGGTCATTTTCCCATCGGGTAACGACGCCATGTAGATCAGCGCGCGTAAGCCGTAATCGGTGAAACTTGTTAACTGCACATCAACCTCAGGAAAAAGGGAAATCGCGGACAAACCGCTGAGATATTCATTAATGATGATAAACCAGCCAGATAGTTAGCGGCTAATTTATTTGACTGACGGGGCGAAAAAGCAGAGATCGAGGAGTGGTCGCCGGATGGCGCTACGCTTATCCGGCCTACGGGTCACCCCCGCAGGCCAGCAGTCACGAAGATTATGCGTCGAACGGGTCGCGCAGGATCATCGTTTCAGTACGATCCGGGCCGGTAGAAATAATATCGATCGGCACTTCGGTCAGTTCTTCAATACGCTTGATGTAATCCAGCGCCGCCTGTGGCAGGCCGCTACGCTCTTTCACACCGAAAGTGGTCTCAGACCAGCCCGGCATGGTTTCGTAGATTGGCTCGATGCCTTCCCAGTCGTCAGCCGCCAGCGGAGTGGTGGTCACTTCGCGGCCATCTGGCATACGGTAGCCTACGCAGATTTTCACTTCTTTCAGGCCGTCCAGTACGTCCAGCTTGGTCAGGCAGAAGCCAGACAGGGAGTTGATCTGCACTGCGCGACGCACTGCAACCGCATCCAGCCAGCCGGTACGACGACGACGACCGGTGGTCGCGCCAAACTCGTTACCCTGCTTGCACAGGAACTCGCCGGTTTCATCAAACAGTTCGGTCGGGAATGGACCTGCACCCACGCGAGTGGAGTAAGCTTTGATGATACCCAGAACGTAATCCACATAACGCGGGCCCAGGCCAGAGCCGGTCGCCACGCCACCCGCGGTGGTGTTAGAAGAGGTCACATACGGATAGGTACCGTGGTCGATGTCCAGCAGCGTACCCTGCGCACCTTCAAACATGACGAAATCGCCACGCTTGCGCGCCTGGTCCAGCAGATCGGATACATCAACAACCATACCGGTCAGAATGTCAGCAATCGCCATGACGTCATCCAGTACTTTCTGGTAGTCAACAGCGTCAGCTTTGTAGAAGTTCACCAGCTGGAAGTTGTGATATTCCATCACTTCTTTCAGCTTTTCAGCGAAGGTTGCTTTGTCGAAGAGGTCGCCCACGCGCAGACCGCGACGAGCTACTTTGTCTTCGTAAGCCGGGCCGATACCACGGCCGGTGGTACCGATCGCTTTCGCGCCACGCGCTTTCTCACGCGCAACGTCCAGTGCCACGTGATAATCCAGGATCAGCGGGCAAGCTTCGGAGAGCAGCAGACGCTCACGAACAGGGATACCACGGTCTTCCAGACCTTTCATCTCTTTCATCAGCGCAGCAGGAGACAGCACAACGCCGTTACCGATGATGCTGGTGACGTTATCACGAAGAATGCCTGATGGAATAAGATGGAGGACGGTTTTTTCACCGTTGATTACGAGAGTATGGCCTGCGTTGTGACCGCCCTGGTAGCGTACAACATATTTAGCCCGTTCAGTCAGAAGATCAACAATCTTCCCTTTACCTTCGTCACCCCATTGGGTGCCCAGTACGACGACGTTGTTACCCATTTTTTTCAAAATCACCGTTTGCTTAAAAATGGATTCTACCATCGCTTTTTCAGATATACAGCACTTTTTGACCTCAAAATACGCCAAATCCGACCACTTTTTGATCAGCCAATCGTTTTCTTCAACATGTAGTAGATCACGATGCCAGCAACCACAAGACCGCCGCCAAAACGACGCAAAATATTATCCGGGAGCTGGCTCATCGTCGCAATCATACGACGCCATGCGCGCGGATAAAGCATAGGGCCAAGACCTTCCAGCACTAACACCAGCGCCAGCGCGAGCCAAATGGTTGAATTCATTTTTATTCCTTATAAAAGAAAACCACCGCTCCGTGAAGAGCGGTGGTTTGAATACTCAAACGAGCCTGAGTTTATCGCGTCGCGTTGGTTGGCGTCTTCATATAACGGAAGAAATCGCTGTCCGGGCTGAGGACCATCACATCCTGGTTGCTCTGGAAGCTATTCTCGTAAGCTCGCAGGCTACGGATAAAGGCGTAGAAGTCCGGATCCTGGCTGAAGGCATCTGCAAACAGCTTCGCGGCTTCTGCATCACCTTCACCGCGCAGAATACGTCCCTGACGCTCAGATTCCGCCAGTGTCTTGGTGACTTCGTAGTCCGCTGCCGCGCGCAGCTTCTCAGCCTCTTCCTGACCCTGTGAACGGTGACGACGGGCGACCGCTTCACGCTCGGCGCGCATACGGTTGTAGATCGCCTCGGACACCTCCACAGGAAGGTTGATCTGCTTAATACGCACGTCAACGACTTCAATACCCAGGGCCGCCATACTGTTCGGGTTGATCACCGGCACTTTGCCGTTGGTTTCAGCCTGAACGCGTTCCGCCGCTTTAGCAATCGCATCATCCGCTGCCGGTGTTGAGACTTCGTCTTCAGTGCCTGCGGTACCGGAGTTCAGCGCATCACGCACTTCCAGCGTCAGACGACCGCGGGAATCGGTCACGATATCTTTCACATCCAGACGTCCAATCTCAGAACGCAGACGGTCAGAGAACTTACGTTTCAACAGCACTTCAGCCTGAGAAACGTCGCCACCGCCTGTCGCCAGGAAGTAACGGCTGAAATCACTGATACGCCACTTGATGTAAGAGTCAACGATCAGGTCTTTCTTCTCTTTGGTCACGAAACGGTCAGCCTGGTTATCCATGGTCTGGATACGGGCATCAAGCGTTTTCACCGACTGAATGAACGGCACTTTGAAGTGCAGGCCCGGCTCATAGATCACCGGACGCTTGTCGCTATCACGGACGACGCTGCTGAACTGGAATTTGATCCCTCGTTCACCCTCTTTCACAACGAAAATAGAGGTGTAAAGCACGACCAGTACGATGATGATGATCGCAATAACTGACTTACGCATCCTTATTCCCCCTGACGCTGGTAGTCGTTACGCTGCGCGTTAGCACGGCGTTGGTCCATGATGTCACCATCGTTCGAAGAAGGCGTGGTTGTTGCGCTTGAGCTACTGGACGACGCAGGTGGCAGACGCAGCAGGTTATTGGAACCGCTGGTGTCAGCTTTCGCCGCCGGAGCCGAACCGCCTTTCAGCATCTGGTCCAGTGGCAGTACCATCAGGTTTCCGCCTTTGTTGTCGTTAACCAGCACTTTACGCGTGTGGCTCAGCACTTTTTCCATGGTCTCGATATAGAGACGTTCACGGGTAATTTCCGGAGCCGCTTTATATTCCGGCAGAATTTTCGCGAAACGCGCCACTTCACCCTGTGCTTCCAGGATGGTCTGGGTTTTATATGCGCGAGCTTCTTCAAGAATACGCTGCGCCTGGCCGTTAGCACGTGGCTGCACTTCGTTGGTGTACGCTTCCGCTTCACGGATGTACTGCTGTTCGTTTTCACGGGCAGCAATCGCGTCATCAAACGCCGCTTTCACCTCTTCCGGCGGACGAGCAGCCTGGAAGTTGACGTCCAGCAGGGTAATACCCATGTTGTACGGGCGAATGGTCTCTTCCAGCTCGCGCTGGGTATCGCTACGAATAACGGTACGACCTTCGGTCAGGATGCGATCCATGGTGTATTTACCGATAACACCACGCAGGGCGCTATCAGTCGCCTGGCGCAGACTGTCATCGGCGCTGGTCACGCTAAACAGATAACGTTCAGGATCGGTTACGCGGTACTGCACGTTCATCTCAACGCGCACCACGTTCTCATCAGAGGTCAGCATCACACCAGACGCCGCCAGTTCACGGACGGATTCCACGTTTACCGCGGTAACGTCGTCAATGAAGGTCGGTTTCCAGTTAAGACCTGGCTCCACCAGATGACTGAACTTACCGAAACGGGTGACGACACCGCGTTCCGCTTCTTTAATGGTGTAGAACCCGGTGGCAGCCCAGATGATCACCGCCGCAGCGGCAACAATGCCCACCACGCGGCCACCCATTTGTGGGCGCGGCCCCTGGGTAGAATTTCCACCCGAGCCAGAACCTTTACCTCCGCCAAGGCCACCAAGCTTTTTGCTCAGCTTGCGGAAGATATCATCCAGATCCGGCGGCCCCTGCTCGCGACCACCTTTGTTGCCATTTCCCCCAGAGTTGCCGCCTTGATTATTGCTGCTTCCCCACGGGTCGCGGTCTTGTCCGTTGTTACCGGGCTGATTCCACGCCATGTATATGCTCCATATTTGTTATGCAAGGGCGAATTATTCAGGCATCCCCTTTCTGATCAGACGATATAGTCGACCAGCGCAGGTTCTTGTTTACAGAGGCGACGCCAGTCAACGATCGGCATACGCACCTGCATCCCCACGCTGCCGTCATCCTCCATCCACTCTTTTTCTATCGCCTGAAGCTGATAAAACCGGCTGCGCAGCCTGCCTTCCTGTGGCGGCAATCGCAGCGTGTGCTGAGCTACCTCACCGGAAAGACGTTCTGTCAAAGCCTGGAAAAGCAGTGGCACACCAATACCGGACTGGGCAGAAAGCCAGACCCGAATCGGTTTGTTCTCTTCATCTCGATCAATACGCGGCTCGAAATCCTCCAGCATATCGATCTTGTTCATCACCAACAGCGTTGGGATCTCGTGGGCGTCGATCTCTTCGAGCACCACGTTTACCGCGTCGATGTTCTCCTGCACACGAACATCCGCCGCGTCAATCACGTGCACCAGCAGGGTCGCCTGTCGCGTCTCCTGCAGGGTAGCTTTAAACGCCGCCACCAGGTCGTGAGGCAAATGACGGATAAACCCTACGGTATCCGCCAGCACTGTTTCACCCACATCGGCGACGTCAATACGACGTAACGTTGGGTCCAGAGTCGCAAACAACTGGTCTGCGGCATAAACCTGGGCCTCAGTAATCTGGTTAAACAGGGTGGATTTACCGGCGTTGGTATACCCCACCAGCGACACCGTTGGGATGTCGGCTTTTGAGCGTGCACGACGACCTTGCTCACGCTGTTTCTCAACGCGTTCCAGACGTGAGAGGATCTGAGTAATACGGCCACGCAGCAAACGACGGTCGGTTTCGAGCTGGGTTTCCCCCGGACCGCGTAAACCAATCCCGCCTTTCTGTCTCTCAAGGTGGGTCCAGCCACGCACAAGCCGCGTTGCCAGATGGCGCAACTGCGCCAGCTCAACCTGCAACTTACCTTCATGGGTACGCGCACGCTGAGCAAAAATATCTAAAATCAAACCCGTGCGATCGATAACACGGCATTCGCAAAGCGCTTCCAGGTTACGTTCCTGGGCCGGAGACAGCGCATGATCAAACAACACAACTGAAGCGCCAGTTGCTTTTACGGCATCCGCAATTTCAACTGCTTTACCTTCACCAACAAAATACTTTGGGTGCGGCGCTTTACGGCTACCGGTAATCACCTGCATTGCTTCGACACCGGCGGAAGAGACCAGAGATTCAAACTCCTGGAGGTCTTCCATATCTTTGTCTTGCGAAAAATAGATGTGTACCAGCACCGCCTGCTCACCGGCATCATAACGGTCAAACAAGCGTAAACCTCTCTAAAAAGATCAGCGGGGAACGCAGGATCCCTGGCTCCCCGTGTGGATAACAGCAGAGACCTTATTCGGTCTCGTCGCTGTCCTGCGCTGGCGTTGAAGAACCCTGCGCGTTGCTGCCGTGATGGTAGTTACTGCCAGTGCCGCCGCCAGCGTTATTGCTGTGATGAGATACCGGACGAGACGGAACAACAGTAGAAATCGCGTGCTTGTAGACCATCTGACTGACCGTGTTTTTCAACAGGATCACGAACTGATCGAAAGACTCAATCTGACCTTGCAGCTTAATACCATTCACCAAATAAATAGAAACTGGAACACGTTCCCGACGCAATGCGTTCAGGAACGGATCTTGTAAAGATTGCCCCTTAGCCATTCTATCTTTTCCTTATATGCTTGTTTTGTACTTAGAACCTTGCGATTCTGAAAAATTGCGCACGATACGTCTCAATTGTACACATTCAGTGAGCGATATCACCAACAACCTCAATCACTTCGTTTAACGCCTGTTGCGGTTTTTCACTGTCTAACCAGTGAACCCCCTCCCAACCGCGCAACCAGGTGATCTGGCGCTTCGCTAACTGTCTCGTGGCGCAAACACCTCGATAAACCATTTCATCGTATGAAATTTCACCTTCAAGATACGACCACATCTGGCGGTATCCCACACAACGAATGGAAGGCATATCCGTATGCAAATCTCCACGGGCAAATAGCGCCCGCACTTCTGCTTCAAAATCTGAAGCTAACATCTGATGAAAACGCTGCTCAATTCGCTGATGGAGCAGTTCACGGCTCGCCGGGGCGATGGCGAACTGATGCACCTGATACGGCAGAGCCTCTCCTGACGTTTGCGTCAGTTCCGTTAAAGTTTTACCCGAAATGAAAAAAACTTCCAGTGCCCGGGAAAGCCTTTGCGGATCATTTGGATGGATCCGTGCTGCAGCAACCGGATCAATCTCTGCCAGTTGCTTGTGCAAAACGTCCCAGCCCTGCTCTGCCGCCTGCTGCTCAATTTTCGCTCTTACCTCAGGATCCGCTGATGGCAGAGGTGATAGCCCCTCCAGCAACGCCTTGAAATAGAGCATGGTTCCGCCAACCAATAGCGGTATACGTCCCGCCGCTGTTATCTCGGCCATCTCAGCTAAGGCATCCCGGCGGAAATCCGCTGCGGAGTAAGCCTGAGCAGGGTCGAGAACATCCAGCAAACGGTGCGGTGCCGCACGCAACTCTTCTGCGTCAGGCTTCGCCGTGCCGATGTCCATCCCCCGATAGATGAGGGCGGAATCAACGCTAATCAACTCTACGGGCAAAACTTTACGCAACTCAATGGCCAGTGCCGTTTTGCCGGAGGCCGTTGGGCCCATCAAAAAAATCGCCTTAGGCAGGCTCGCCTTGCTTACGTCAATCATGTTTCAGGGCGTTCATCGCCGTTTGTAAATCAACAGGTTGTAATAGACCCCCTGGCGGCGATTTCACCAGTTGCGGACAAAGACGTTCAACCTCTGCCAGCACGCTAATGGCCTGCGCCATACTCCACGGCGTGTGTTCGCTTGCCAGATGACGGGCGATCCACTGCGCGGTGTTGGCGGCATCAAACGATGTTTGCTGCGCCAGGTAGCCTATCAGTTCAGGAATCAAGTTTTGTAAATTTTGTTGGCGTAAGGGTAAAGGCACTGCACGAATTGTCACATGTTGTGGTTCGAGCACAATTTCAATGCCCATCTGCGCCAGTTGGGCCTCTGCACGTTGCAATACCCTTGTTTCTTCAGCGGATATTTTCAGACGAACCGGGATCAGCAGCGGCTGCGCGCAGGCCGAATTTTCTCCCGGAGTGAGCTGCACCTGTTTGAGCCAGCGTTCGGCTACCGGCAATGCCAGAAGCATCAATTTGCCGTCACGCTCAAGCAGTGCCATATCCGGTACGACAATCGTCAACACCCGGCCAAAACTCTGGCTATGAGCGTCCAGGGAAGACGACGCTACCGGGATGTGTTCTTTACGCTCCGCGGCTGGGGTTTCCAGCAGTTTGCGATACAACGCCCCCTGCTGCTTTTGATAGCCAGGCTGGGCGTTCGGGTAGTTTGCTCCCGTTGGGCGCGGAGCGCTCCCTGCAGAGGAGAAACGCGGCGCTTCCGGCTCGCGTACTGCAGCGGGTTCCGCAAAATGGTTCCGGCCCGCAGCAACACGGTTTTCCGGGAACGAACGTGGGGCAGGCTCTTCATTTTCCAGTGGCAACACCGGTTCAACCTGCTGTTGCAATACGCTCAGCACGCCCTGATAGATAAAATCGTGTACCAGTCGTGACTGGTGGAACCTTACTTCATGCTTGGCTGGATGGACGTTCACGTCGACCTGATGCGGGTCGATCTCCAGATAAAGCACAAAAGCAGGTTGCTGGTCGGCTCCGAGCTTATCTTCGCAGGCCTGACGAATGGCGTGATTAATGAGGCGATCCCGCATCATGCGGCCATTCACGTAGCAATACTGGATCTCCGCGAACGCCGCGCTGCTGGCGTTTGGGTCAGCCACCCAGCCGCGTAAAGCCAGATCGCCATGCTGCCACTCAATGGCCAGCGCCTGTTCCAGAAACGGTGTTCCACAGATAGTTCCCAGTCGACGCTCTTTCTGCCCCCCTTCGGCCACCGCTCGGTACTGGCGCATCACTTTGCCATTATGACTGAGGTTAATGGTGACATCGAAACGGGCCAGCGCGATACGACGGATGATTTCGTCGATATGGCCGAACTCGGTTTTTTCGGTACGCATGAACTTGCGTCGGGCGGGAGTGTTGTAGAACAGATCCAGGACTTCCAGCGTCGTACCGACAGGATGCGCCGCAGGTTTGACCGTCACATCCATATCGCGCCCTTCAGCATAGGCCTGCCAGGCTTCTGCCTGGTCAGCCGTGCGGGAGGTCAGCGTCAAACGGGAAACCGAGCTGATACTGGCCAGCGCTTCACCGCGAAAACCGAGGCTTATGATGGCTTCCAGGTCATCCAGAGAAGCAATTTTACTGGTAGCGTGACGAGCCAGCGCTAACGCCAGCTCGTCTTTTTTGATACCACAGCCGTTATCACGAATGCGGATTAGCTTCGCGCCACCGCGTTCAATATCAATATCAATGCGGGTCGCGCCCGCATCGAGGCTGTTTTCCACCAGCTCCTTCACCACCGACGCAGGGCGTTCTACCACCTCACCGGCGGCGATTTGGTTCGCAAGCTGCGGCGGTAGAACCTGAATCGGCATGAATTCTCCTTAGTTGGTCGCAGTTATCTCGCCAGGCTGCGCGGCACTGGCCGTCTGAGCTGCCCCGCCCTGTGGCGCGGACTGCAGAGGATGCGCCTCAAAATATTTACGCAAACCGTTATAAATGGCTTCGGCAAGTTGCTGCTGGTAGCTGTCGCTGCCCAGCAGGCGCTCTTCACTGTTATTGCTGATAAAGCCTGTCTCCACCAGAATGGATGGAATATCCGGCGAACGCAGAACCCCCAGGCTCGCATGCTCCGGACGACGCTTATGCAATGCTCCGATGCCCTGCAACTGATTCAATACGTTAGTGGCGACATCATAACCGACGCGCTGGGAATGACCGAACTGTAAATCCAGCACTGCCTGGCTGAGATATGGATCAGACTGGCTGTTTGCCAGCACATCACCCGCGCCGCCTAACAGTTCAGACTGTTTCTCGTGCTCTTCCAGCCAGTTTGCCATTTCGCTGTTCGCCCTGCGGTTCGAAAGGACCCATACCGATGCGCCAGTCGCGCTACGGTTTGGCGCTGCATCCGCATGAATGGAGACCAGGAAGTTGGCATTTTGTTTACGCGCCACATCTGAGCGCCCCATTACAGAGATAAAATAGTCGCCGTCGCGAGTCAGCACGCCTTTGAACATCGGATCATCGTTTAACAACGTCCGCAGCTTACGGGCTACCGCAATCGTGACGTTTTTCTCCTGCGTGCCGCCTGGACCAATCGCGCCTGGATCCTGACCACCATGCCCTGCATCAATCGCGATAATCACTTTATCACCGCTGACCGCACGACGTGCGCTGGCCGCAGGGCGTGTAACGCTATTACTGCTGGTGACGCTGGTAATGCGGTCGCTGTCCGATTTAAACGGATTACGTGCAGGTTCAGAAGGACGCGGTGTGTAAACCGGTTCTTCGACGCGTTTTGCCACCACTGGCGGAGGCGGTGGTGGTGGAGGTGCGTCAGCATTGATGGTAAACACCACCGTATAATTTGCGCCGTTTTGCTGCTTCACCGCCCGCGTTTTGCCCTTTTCGGTGAGATCAACCACCAGGCGCAATGACTGGCTATCTTGTGGTGTGCCTGAGCGAATGCTCTTCACCAGATTGTTACCGCTGAACTGCAGCGGTAATCCCTGAATCACTCCGGTTTGTTTGATATCCAGCGCCACGCTGTGGCTGTCTGGCTGTGAAAAAGCGTATTCAGGGTCACCCATAAAACTGAATGTGATCCGGGCCTGGTTTTCACCGTTCGATACCTGAATATCTGAGAGGTTAGCCGCCCCGGCCTGCGCGCACAGCAGCACGGTGGCAGCCAACAACCAACTTTTAACGCGATTAATCATCCCGTTATCCCTAAGCTTAACCGGCTAAACGAGCCAGTAAGGAACACCCTGATGAGGAAACCGCACTGATGCGTGCCTCACGCCCTTGTGCCTGGTAATCTAAGTGAATTTCGACATCCGGGTCAGGCAACACACCCGCACCTTGTTGCGGCCACTCCACCAGGCAAATGGCATCATTGGCAAAATAATCGCGGATCCCCATAAATTCCAGCTCCTCAGGATCCGCAAGGCGGTATAAATCGAAGTGGTACACCATGAGATTTTCAAGGGTGTACGGTTCTACCAGCGTGTAGGTTGGGCTTTTCACATTCCCGCTATGCCCTAACGCCTGTAAAAAGCCCCGGCTGAAGGTGGTTTTACCCGCACCTAAATCACCATACAGATAAATGACGGTTGCCCCCTGACAGGCCTGCGCCACGCGCTTGCCGAGATCTAAAGTGGCTTGTTCATCAGGTAAAGGAATCGCTCGATTAGTCATTTTCTACGTCAATCACATCCGGGTTAACAACACGCCGCAGCGTGCAAAAAAGATCGGTGGCCAGCATACCGCGTGTACCGTAACGTGCAGCCAGTTGATCTGCCGCTGCACCATGAGCCACGCAGCCCGCACAGGCTGCATCATAAAGGGGAAGTTTCTGTCCAAGCAATGCGCCAATGATGCCTGAAAGCACATCACCCATTCCGCCACTCGCCATGCCCGCATTTCCGGCATCAATAATGCCCAGCGCCTCGTCACTGGCGACGACGGTTCCTGCCCCTTTCAAAACGGCAACACCTCCGTAACGTTTTACCAGACGCTGAGCAGAAAGTAAGCGATCGCTTTCAATTTCTGCCACGCTGCAGTTAAGCAGACGCGCGGCTTCGCCGGGGTGTGGCGTCAGAATGCGATTGTGACGCTTATCTGGGTTGATTGCCAGAAGGTTCAGCGCGTCAGCATCCCACAGCATCGGTTTACGAAAATTCTCGACCTTTTGCAGGGCCTGTTTACCCCACGCCTGCTGCCCAAGCCCGGGGCCGATAACGACCACATCTGCCCACTCGAGGCTTTCCTCGAGCATCGGGAGCGTAAGCTCATGCACCATCAACTCGGGTCTGGCAGTAACGATCGGCGCAATATTCTCAATGCGCGTGAGGACTCGTACCAGACCAGCACCGCTTCGCAATGCCGCTTCACCCGCCATGCGGATAGCCCCCGCCGTACCGTAGTCCCCCCCGACAATCACCAGTTTGCCATGATCGCCTTTATGGGATGTGGGACGTCTCGGAGGCAGCCACTCTGCAAGTTGCGAAGCATCAAAGCGCGAAAGGTGCGTTTCCTGACCGGCTAGCCAGCTGTCCAGCCCCAACGCATTGTGGTGCAGTACGCCGACCACATCCCGCGCTTTGCCGGTCAGTAAACCCGGCTTCAGGGCGATGAATGTTACCGTATGCGCCGCCTGAATCACCGCCCCCGGCGTCGCGCCGGTTTGTGCTATCAGGCCTGAGGGAATATCCAGCGCCACCACCGGCGCGGAATGGCAATTGGCATGTGTAATCAGCGCGGCAATGTTCTCACGCGGCGCACTGCGTAGACCGGTCCCGAGCAGACCATCAATAATCAGATCCATATCCTCCGGCCAGAGGATATCTGGTGCATGAATCACACCGCCGGCATTCAGCCAGGCATCTCGGGCCGAGCAGGCCTCCTCCGGCAGCGGTTTATCACTCTCCAGCGCCAGCAACGTCACGCGGATACCCGCAGCAACGGCAAGACGGGCGACGACATAACCGTCACCGCCGTTATTGCCGTGCCCGCACAAAACCAACCAGTGTCTGGATTGCGGGTATGCATTGTGGGCAACGTTAAACGCGGCTTCGCCTGCGCGCTGCATGAGTTCATATAGGGTGATACCGAGGCTGTCTGCTGCCTCTTTTTCGGCGCGCCGGAGGTCGTCCGCATGCCAGATGGAATGTGGTATACTTGCGGGGTTTTTCTTCACTGTATGGTCCGTCATGTCACAGCCCCTCGATCTCAATCAGTTAGCGCAAAAAATTAAACAGTGGGGTGCTGAGCTTGGCTTCCAGAAGGTAGGCATTACCGATACCGATCTCTCCGCCAGCGAGCCGAAACTACAGGCCTGGCTGGACAAACAATACCACGGCGAAATGGAGTGGATGGCGCGTCATGGCATGATGCGCGCCCGTCCGCACGAGCTTTTGCCGGGCACATTACGTGTCATCAGCGTGCGCATGAACTACCTGCCCGCCAACGCGGCTTTTGCGCGCACGCTAAAAAATCCCTCGCTGGGTTACGTCAGCCGGTACGCCCTGGGACGTGATTACCATAAGCTTCTGCGTAACCGTTTAAAAAAACTCGGGGAAACTATTCAGCAGCACTGTGTTTCGCTGAATTTTAGACCCTTTGTCGATTCTGCGCCTATTCTTGAGCGCCCGATCGCCGAAAAAGCCGGGCTTGGCTGGACAGGTAAGCACTCACTTATCCTTAGCCGGGACGCCGGATCGTTCTTCTTCCTCGGGGAACTGCTGATTGATTTACCGCTGCCGGTAGACGGCCCGGTAGAGGAAGGCTGTGGCCGCTGCGTGGCCTGTATGACCATCTGCCCCACCGGCGCTATCGTTGAACCCTATACTGTTGATGCTCGCCGCTGCATCTCCTATCTCACTATCGAACTGGAAGGTGCGATCCCTGAGGAGTTTCGGCCGCTTATCGGCAACCGAATCTATGGCTGCGATGACTGTCAGCTGATCTGCCCATGGAACCGCTATTCACAACTCACGGATGAAGAAGATTTCAGTCCGCGTAAAGCTCTGCACGCACCGCAACTCGTTGAGCTGTTCGCCTGGAGCGAAGCCTGGTTCCTGAAAGTGACAGAAGGGTCTGCCATTCGTCGCATTGGCCATCTGCGCTGGCTACGTAATGTTGCCGTTGCACTGGGGAATGCGCCCTGGGATGAAGCCAATATTCAGGCGCTCGAAAGCCGCAGAGGTGAGCACCCACTTCTCGATGAACACATAGAATGGGCGGTTGCACAGCAAATCGAGAAGCGAAATGCCTGCGTAGTCGAGGTGCAATTACCGAAGAAACAACGTCTGGTGAGGGTGATTGAGAAAGGGCTTACGCGCGACGCATAATATATTCACAGCCTGTGTATAAAAATACAAACTCAAGCAGCATCGGGACTGGAGAAGAGGTCAAGTGATCTCAATAACATTTTGAAATCAAATTTTATTCATATAATACAGATAATTACACGAATACTATTCACCCTGCTAAGTTTTTAGCCGATTCCGATTAAACGTAGTTTCTGTGGATAACTCTGTTCACAAGAGTATTTCAGAGACAACAGAAAACGTCCCCAACGACTCTTTTCGCTGTGGATATTTTAAAGATGAAGAAGAATTTGGAGCGGGAAACGAGACTCGAACTCGCGACCCCGACCTTGGCAAGGTCGTGCTCTACCAACTGAGCTATTCCCGCTTGGGTGGTGCGTGCTGTGGAAGCACTTTCAAATTTTGGAGCGGGAAACGAGACTCGAACTCGCGACCCCGACCTTGGCAAGGTCGTGCTCTACCAACTGAGCTATTCCCGCTTGGGTGGTGCATGCTTTAAAAGCACTTTCAAATTTTGGAGCGGGAAACGAGACTCGAACTCGCGACCCCGACCTTGGCAAGGTCGTGCTCTACCAACTGAGCTATTCCCGCAAATCTGTACTGCTTTTGTTGCTGTCGTAACGTGTAATTCTCTGTCGTTACGGGAGGCGCATTATACGAGAAATCCTTTTAGCTGCAACCCCCTTGAAAGCGATTTTTTCGAAATTCAGTTCAAATGCTTATTTAATCGGCAAGCTGCACAATTTAACGGCAAAAACCCGGCCACGCAAGGCGCCGGATCTCAAAATCACAGCTTAATGAAGTTTTCGCGGTAATACGCCAGCTCCGCAACAGACTCACGAATATCGTCCATTGCCTGATGCGTCCCCTGTTTTTTAAAGCCATCCAGGATTTCAGGTTTCCAGCGACGAGCCAGCTCTTTCAGGGTGCTCACATCCAGATAGCGGTAGTGGAAGTAAGACTCGAGCTCCGGCATGTACTTAAACAGAAAGCGGCGATCCTGGCCGATGCTATTACCACAGATTGGCGATTTGCCTGCCGGAACCCACTGTTTCAGGAATTCAAGCGTCGCCAGCTCCGCCTCACGGTCACCCTGAGTACTGGCCTTCACGCGATCCACCAGACCGCTGCCGGTATGGGTACGCACGTTCCAGTCATCCATCAATGCAAGCTGTTCATCAGATTGATGAACAGCAATCGTCGGTCCTTCCGCCAGAATATTCAGGTTGGCATCGGTCACCAGGGTTGCAATCTCAATGATGCGATCGCGCTCGGGATCCAGCCCGGTCATTTCAAGATCGATCCAAATCAGGTTGTTTTCATCCGCGCTCATGTTATTTTCCACCCTTCTCGCATAACCGGCAGTAGCAGGTTAACTAGTATTAATTAGAGTGTATCATAGAGGTTTTGCCCCTTACGGGCGACCAGGAGCCAGCGCGATTGAGTAAAAATAAACTCTCCAAAGGGCAGCAGCGCCGCGTGAATGCCAATCACCAGCGCCGTCTTAAAACCACTTCGGAGAAGGTCGATTACGACGACAACCTCTTTGGCGAACCAACGGAAGGCGTAGTCATCAGCCGTTTCGGTATGCATGCCGACGTGGAATCCGCCGATGGTGAGATCCACCGCTGCAACATCCGCCGGACCATTCGTTCTCTGGTGACCGGTGACCGCGTCGTCTGGCGTCCGGGTAAAGAGGCGGCGGAGGGTGTTACGGTAAAAGGTATCGTTGAAGCGGTCCATGAGCGCACGTCTGTGTTAACCCGTCCCGATTTCTACGACGGCGTGAAACCGATTGCCGCCAACATTAACCAAATCGTTATCGTCTCGGCGATTTTGCCTGAACTTTCACTCAATATTATCGACCGATACCTCGTCGCCTGCGAAACACTGCAGGTTGAACCGATTATCGTGCTGAACAAAATCGATCTGCTGGATGACGAAGGGATGGCTTTCGTCAATGAACAGATGGATATCTATCGCAAGATTGGATACCGCGTTCTGATGGTCTCCAGCTACACCAAAGATGGCCTGAAACCGCTGGAAGAGGCGCTCACCGATCGTATCAGCATCTTCGCGGGTCAATCCGGCGTGGGTAAATCGAGCCTGCTGAATAACCTGCTTGGTCTCCAGCAAGAGATCCTCACCAACGATGTGTCTGATGTCTCGGGTCTGGGCCAGCACACGACCACCGCATCACGCCTGTATCACTTCCCACATGGCGGCGATGTGATCGACTCTCCGGGGGTGCGCGAATTCGGTTTATGGCATCTCGAGCCGGAACAAATCTTCAACGGATTTGTCGAATTCCATGATTATTTAGGCGCTTGCAAATACCGCGACTGTAAACACGATAACGACCCAGGTTGCGCTATCCGTGAAGCGGTCGAGAATGGTGAAATCGCGGAGACTCGTTTCGAGAATTACCACCGTATTCTTGAGAGCATGGATCAAGTAAAAACGCGTAAAAACTTTTCTGATTCTGATAACTGACAACTAAGCTAAGCATCGCTAAAATCGTCCCCTTTTTTCAGGTTCCGGTGCTTTGCCGCCGGATCAGGAACGACAAAACAATGGCCTGGAGGCTACCTTGTTAAACGCATTTAAACTTTCGCTTCAATACATTCTGCCAAAACTGTGGCTCACTCGCCTGGCGGGCTGGGGCGCAAGCAAACGAGCAGGCTGGCTGACCAAACTGGTCATCGACCTTTTCGTAAAATATTACAAGGTCGACATGAAAGAGGCGCAGAAGCCGGATACCGCCAGCTATCGCACCTTCAACGAATTCTTCGTGCGCCCACTGCGCGACGAGGTTCGTCCGGTTGATACCGATCCTAACGTGCTGGTGATGCCTGCAGATGGCGTGATTAGCCAGTTAGGTAACATCGAAGAAGACAAAATTCTGCAGGCCAAAGGCCATAACTACAGCCTGGAGGCCTTACTGGCGGGTAATTACCTGATGGCAGACCTGTTCCGTAACGGTACGTTTGCCACCACGTATCTGTCACCGCGCGACTACCACCGCGTGCACATGCCGTGCAACGGTATTCTGCGTGAAATGATCTACGTTCCGGGCGATCTGTTCTCCGTGAACCATCTGACCGCGCAAAACGTACCAAACCTGTTTGCCCGTAACGAACGCGTCATCTGCCTGTTTGATACTGAATTTGGCCCAATGGCGCAGATTCTGGTGGGTGCCACCATCGTCGGCAGCATCGAAACCGTCTGGGCAGGCACCATCACTCCGCCTCGCGAAGGCGTGATCAAACGCTGGACCTGGCCTGCCGGTGAAGCGGAAGGCTCTGTCGCCCTGCTGAAAGGTCAGGAGATGGGTCGCTTCAAGCTGGGCTCTACCGTGATCAACCTGTTTGCGCCGGGCAAAGTGAAGCTGGCTGAACAGCTCGAAAGCCTGTCGGTCACCAAACTGGGCCAGCCGCTGGCGGTCTCTACCGAAACCTTCGTGACGCCAGATGCAGAATCTGCTCCGCTGTCACAGGAAGAGATTAACGCCGAGCACGACGCCAGCCCACTGGTTGACGACAAAAAAGACGAAGGCTAACAACAGAAGGATCGCTGACGTGCGCCCGATTATCGTTCTACTGATGGCCTGGTGCCTCAGCATGGGGGCGTACGCAGCGACAGCCCCCGACGCCAAACAGATAACGCAGGAACTGGAGCAGGCAAAAGCGGCCAAACCCGCTCAGCCAGAGACCGTCGAGTCGCTCCAGTCTGCCCTGAACGCGCTTGAGGAGCGGAAAGGCTCCCTTGAGCGCGCTCAGCAGTATCAGCAGGTTATCGACAACTTCCCCAAACTCTCGCAGACGCTGCGCGCGCAGCTCAATAATTTGCGTGACGAACCGCGCGACGTGCCCGCAGGCATGACCTCGGACGCCCTGAACCAGGAGATCCTGCAGGTCAGCAGCCAGCTTCTGGAAAAGAGCCGCCTTGCCCAGCAGGAGCAGGAGCGAGCGCGTGAAATTGCCGACTCCCTCAGCCAGCTTCCGCAACAGCAAACCGATGCCCGCCGTCAGCTCAACGAGGTTGAACGCCGTGTCGGCACACAAACCGGCAACACGCCGCAAAACCAGGCACAAAACCTTGGGCTGCAGGCAGAGTCTGCCCGCCTGAAAGCGCTGGTCGATGAACTGGAGCTGGCGCAGCTCTCCGCCAATAACCGCCAGGAGCTATCGCGGATGCGTTCAGAACTGGCGCAAAAACAGAGCGAACAGCTTGATGCTTATCTCCAGGCGCTACGTAACCAGCTGAATAGCCAGCGCCAGCGCGAGGCCGAACGCGCGCTGGAAAGTACCGAGCTACTGGCGGAAAACAGCGCTAACCTGCCCGTCGGCATCGTCGATCAGTTCAAGATCAACCGTGAGCTTTCAGCGGCACTGAACCAGCAGGCACAGCGTATGGACCTGGTCGCTTCACAACAGCGGCAGGCGACGAACCAAACCCTGCAGGTCCGCCAGGCGCTCAACACTCTGCGCGAACAGTCGCAGTGGCTTGGGTCATCAAACCTGCTGGGCGAGGCGTTACGTGCTCAGGTGGCACGCCTGCCGGAAATGCCGAAGCCGCAGCAGTTGGATACCGAGATGGCCCAGCTACGCGTTCAGCGGCTGCACTTTGAAGATCTTCTCAATAAACAACCGCAAATTCGCCAGATCCGTCAGGCTGACGGGCAACCTCTGAGCAGTGAGCAAAACCGGATCCTTGAAGCCCAGTTGCGCACCCAGCGTGAACTCCTGAACTCACTGCTCCAGGGCGGTGATACGCTGATCCTCGAGCTTACCAAGCTGAAGGTGTCAAACAGTCAGCTGGAAGATGCGCTGAAAGAGGTAAACGAGGCAACGCACCGTTACCTCTTCTGGACCTCTGACGTGCGTCCAATGACCTTCTCGTGGCCAATTGAGATTGTTCAGGATCTGCGCCGCCTGATTTCACTGGACACCTTCAGCCAGCTGGGACAGGCCAGCGTGATGATGCTCACCAGCAAAGAGACCATTTTCCCACTGCTGGGCGCATTGATTCTGGTGGGCTTTAGCATTTACTCGCGCAGACATTTCACCCGTTTTCTGGAGCGTTCCAGTTCGCGCGTGGGGAAAGTCACCCAGGATCACTTCTGGCTGACGCTCCGCACGGTGTTCTGGTCGATTCTCGTGGCCTCTCCCCTACCGGTATTGTGGATGACGCTGGGGTACGGCCTGCGGGAAGCCTGGCCCTATCCGCTCGCCGTGGCGATAGGCGATGGCGTCACCGCGACGGTTCCACTGCTGTGGGTCGTGATGATTTGTGCCACATTCGCGCGGCCAAATGGCCTGTTCATCGCCCACTTTGGCTGGCCGCGTAATCGTGTTGCACGCGCTATGCGTTACTATCTGATGAGCATCGGACTGATTGTGCCACTCATTATGGCGCTGATTATGTTCGATAATCTTAACGACCGGGAGTTCTCAGGCTCACTGGGTCGCCTCTGCTTTATGCTGATATGCGGGGCGCTGGCCATCGTCACGCTCAGCCTGAAACGCGCCGGTATACCGCTCTATCTTGATAAATCCGGTAGCGGCGACAACATGTTCAACCGCCTGCTCTGGAACCTGCTGCTGAGCGCTCCGCTGATTGCGATGCTGGCAGCGGCGGTGGGTTACCTGGCGACTTCGAAGGCGCTGCTGGCGCGGCTGGAAACCTCGGTGGCGATCTGGTTCCTGCTTCTGGTGGTGTATCACGTCATCCGTCGCTGGATGTTGATTCAGCGCCGCCGTCTGGCCTTCGACCGTGCCAAGCATCGCCGGGCAGAAATCCTCGCTCAGCGTGCGCGGGGTGAGGATGAGCCAAACCACGTCAACAGCACGGAAGGGACGACGGAGGCGGACGATGTCGAACTGGATCTGGATGCCATCAGTACCCAGTCCCTGCGCCTGGTGCGCTCCATCCTGATGCTGATTGCTCTCCTGTCGGTGATCGTGCTGTGGTCGGAAATTCACTCCGCGTTTGGCTTCCTGGAGAACATCTCTCTCTGGGACGTGACATCTACAGTTCAGGGCGTGGAAAGTCTGGAGCCTATAACCTTAGGTTCAGTACTGATTGCCATTCTGGTGTTGATCATTACTACCCAACTGGTACGTAACTTCCCGGCGCTGCTGGAGCTGGCTCTGCTGCAACACCTGGATTTAACCCCCGGCACGGGCTACGCCATTACCACCATCACTAAATACCTGATCCTGCTCTTTGGTGGGATGGTGGGTTTCTCAATGATTGGCATTGAGTGGTCTAAATTACAGTGGCTGGTCGCTGCGCTGACATTTGGACTTGGCTTTGGCATGCAGGAAATTTTCGCTAACTTTGTTTCCGGCCTGATCATCCTGTTTGAAAAACCGATACGTATAGGCGATACGGTGACGATCCGCGATCTGACCGGTAGCGTAACGAAGATCAATACCCGCGCCACAACGATCAGCGACTGGGACCGTAAAGAGATCATCGTGCCGAACAAGGCATTCATCACCGAACAGTTCATCAACTGGTCGCTGTCAGACTCGGTCACGCGTGTGGTGCTGACACTACCGGCACCGTCGGATGCCAACAGTGAAGAGGTGACACAAATTCTCTACACCGCAGCCGAGCGCTGCACGCTGGTGCTCGATAACCCGGCACCGGAAGTGTTCCTGGTCGATTTGCAGCAGGGGATTCAGATTTTCGAGCTACGTATTTACGCTGCAGAAATGGGACACCGTATGCCGCTGCGCCACGAGATCCACCAGTTGATTCTGGCTGGCTTCCGCGAGCATGGTATTGATATGCCATTCCCACCGTTCCAGATGCGTCTGGAAAGTCTGGACGGACGTAAAACGGGAAGAACATTGACGTCGGCGGCACGTAAGCGCCCGGCGGGAAGCCTGTAAATCTTCGCCCCTCTCTTTCGGGAGGGGCGTTTTAACCGCTACACCGCTTCCGTGACGTACGCCACTGAGCGTCGGCGGTAATTCTCATAAATCCCCATCGCCAGCAGCGAGAAGAAGATCGGACCGCCAACCATCCACAGCGCGCTGTTCCAGTCATTCGCCTCAATCACTGGCTGAATGACAGTGAAGATATTCGCGAACGCCACCACCAGCACGACCACAGTCGTCGCCAGTAGCGTTGACGTGCGGGTTTTAAAAATCACAAACGGACGTTCAAGACCCTGCTTCGCTTTGAAGAACGGGAACGCCAGCGTCAGGAACAGATACGGCAGCGTCATCGACACGTTCGCCATCAGGGTCAGCTTGTTATAAAACGCTGACGCGGTATCACCGCCAAACGATACCAGCAGAATGAATACGCACACCAACAGACATTGCATCCACATCGCGTTGGCAGGCATTCCCGCCGTATTCAGTTGCGTCATACGCGCTGGCCACAGCGCTTTTGGCGTGCCCTGGATTATCGCTTTCAACGGCGAGTAGATAAGCGTAAAGAACGCGCCGGTATAGGCGAGGAACATTGACAGGCCGGTAATGCGCGCAAACCAGATGCCCATTGTCACCGCAGCTTCCGGCGTCAGGTTCATCGCCTGTCCCAGCGTCATTCCCAGGCTTTTCATCAACACATAAGTAATGTTGCCAAGGTTAGTGGTGTTGTTGCTCAACACCTGCTGCCAGTTGGTACTGACCCCCCAGAGGAAGATTGCCAGCGAATAGCCAATGGAAATGACGATGGCGGCAAATATAATCCCTTTCGCGAAGTTCTTTTCCGGGTTCTCCGTTTTGTCGACCAGACCCCCTACCGCCTCGATACCACCGTAGGCGAAAATGGCGAACACCACGAAAGAGAGCATCGCAAGGCCGGACTGATAACTTGGGTTAGGCGAAGCAACAAAGTTCACCTCCTGCGCGAAGTGACCGCCGTTCAGACACAGAATAGCGATACTGACCAGCAGCAGTACCAGATTCAAACACATCACTGCGATCCCGCCCACGGCGGTAATCCGGGCAATCTTATTGATGCCTTTAGACGCGACCAGCGTCACAACCACCATCCAGAAAACAGCCAGAATCCCGACCACCTGTGTAGAACTGAGGCCCGCCAGAGACCAGACCTGGGTTTTATCGCTACCGAAAACAAACGTCGAGAACGGTACCCAAACTTTGGCCGCAGTACTGACCATCCAGACAACATAAGAGGAGAACCACATAAACGTGCCAATAAACGCGTAGCGCGGGCCGATACTGTTATTCATCCACGAGTAGATCCCTCCCTCTTCTTTCCGGTATGCCGACCCCATTTCCGCCATCATCAGCGCGAATGGGATGAAGAAGAACAGGGCTGAAACGATATAGAACGGCGTCGCACTGTAACCCATCAGGTAAAAGGCCGACGGGCTATTAGCAAAGCCAAAGACGGAGGTAAAAATCATCAGGATGAGCCCGGTGAGGGTCATCTTTTTGAGTGAGTGGGACATAGAACCATCCAAAGGAAATTAATCTGCGCGGATGGTAGCAGAAGACCAGACAAAAATTGTGCCTATAGGGAGCAAATTAAGAAAAAGACCCGTGTATAGAGAATGTGGCAGTTTTTAATGTTGTTATGCGAAATGGAAAGGAAAATTGCCACCGGGGGAGTAGGCCGGGCAAGCGCAGCGCCACCCGGCATTTTTTCAGGCACGATCGACCGTAAACGCAATCACATCGCCCAACTGTTCTGCACCCAGCGCCAGCATCACCAGGCGATCAACACCCAGCGCCACGCCGGAGCAATCCGGCAAACCTGCTTTTAATGCCTCAAGCAGATTAACATCAATGGGCTGCTGCGGCAGACCGCGCGCGGCACGCTTACGGTTATCCTGCTCGAAGCGCTGCTGCTGTTCACGCGCGTCCGTCAATTCGTGGAAACCGTTCGCCAGCTCGATGCCTTTGTAATAGACCTCAAAACGCTCTGCCACACGATGATCTTCCGTGCTGATCTGCGCCAGAGACGCCTGACTTGCCGGGAAGTGATAGACAAACGTCGGGCGGTCTTTGCCAATCTGCGGTTCAACGCCAAACGTGAACAGCAACTGCAGAAGCGTATCGCGATCTTCTTCAGTATCTGCCACATTGCTGAGATCCAGTTTTGCCGCCACTTCGCGCAATTGAGTCTTGTCCGCTGACAATGGATCGATTTCCAGATAGCGCTGGAAAGCCTGCTGATAGGAGAGAGTTTCCGCTTCTGAGCAATCCAGCACCTGCTGCAGCAGGTCATCCACCTCATTCATCAGACGGTACATATCATAGTGCGGACGATACCACTCCAGCATGGTGAATTCCGGATTGTGGTGACGCCCCATCTCTTCATTACGGAAGCTTCTGCACAGCTGATACACCGGACCGCATCCTGCCGCCAGCAGGCGTTTCATGTGGTATTCCGGGCTGGTCATCAGATACAAATTCATGCCCTGAGAGTGCCCCGGGCCAACAAAACGGGTTTCAAACGGGACCAGATGAATATCGGTTACCGTTGCCTGACTCATGCACGGCGTTTCCACCTCCAGGACTCCGCGGTCGGCAAAGAAACGGCGGATCGCCGTCATAATTGCAGCGCGTTTTAACAGATTTGGGATGGATGCGCTCGGCTGCCAGGTGGCCGTTTCGCTCATGGGTAATTCTCCGATTTCAGACAAGGGCACGAAGTCTACTCGTTAGCGGGGACAGAGACAAATTTTGCGCAGTAAAAACGCGCATTTCATTTAGGTGCGTAATTACGTGACGCAATTCATCAATCACGATGATAAATCACCCTACAGAACAGCAAAAAAATCGAACACGTCAAATTTCCCTGACATCTACACGGTTATACTGTTTTACCCATAAAGGAGCAGTGGAAACGCTTTCGCAATTGTCCCTTTGGGCAGGTGAACTACCTTTAGTTTGTCGCGTTGCGAAATAACAAAAATCTGGAGGAATGTCGTGCAAACTTTTCAAGCCGATCTTGCCGTAATTGGCGCTGGCGGTGCTGGATTACGTGCTGCGATTGCTGCAGCACAAGCTAATCCCAACGCTAAAATCGCATTGATTTCAAAAGTCTATCCAATGCGCAGCCACACGGTTGCAGCTGAAGGAGGGTCCGCCGCCGTCGCGCAGGATCATGACAGCTTTGAATACCATTTCCACGACACGGTTGCAGGGGGCGACTGGCTTTGCGAACAGGATGTGGTTGACTACTTTGTACACCATTGTCCTACGGAGATGACCCAGCTTGAACAGTGGGGATGTCCGTGGAGTCGCCGTCCGGACGGCAGCGTCAACGTTCGCCGCTTCGGTGGAATGAAAATCGAACGTACCTGGTTCGCCGCCGATAAGACCGGCTTCCACATGCTGCACACTCTGTTCCAGACCTCTCTTCAGTTCCCACAAATTCAGCGCTTTGATGAACATTTCGTCCTCGACATTCTGGTTGATGACGGACAGGCTCGCGGCCTGGTGGCGATGAACATGATGGAAGGCACGCTCGTCCAGATCCGCGCTAATGCGGTGGTGATGGCAACGGGCGGTGCGGGCCGCGTGTATCGCTACAATACCAACGGCGGCATCGTCACCGGTGACGGTATGGGCATGGCGCTCAGCCACGGTGTGCCGCTGCGCGATATGGAGTTCGTACAGTATCACCCGACTGGCCTGCCGGGCTCCGGCATTCTGATGACGGAAGGCTGCCGTGGTGAAGGCGGTATTCTGGTCAACAAAAATGGCTACCGCTATCTGCAGGATTACGGCATGGGCCCGGAAACCCCGCTTGGCGAGCCGAAAAACAAATACATGGAACTCGGTCCGCGCGACAAAGTCTCCCAGGCCTTCTGGCACGAGTGGCGCAAAGGCAACACCATCTCCACACCACGCGGTGATGTGGTCTATCTCGATCTGCGTCACCTGGGTGAGAAGAAGCTGCTGGAACGCCTGCCGTTCATCTGCGAACTGGCAAAAGCCTACGTCGGTGTTGATCCGGTGAAAGAACCGATTCCGGTACGTCCAACCGCGCACTACACCATGGGCGGGATCGAAACCGACCAGCAGTGCGAAACCCGTATCAAAGGCCTGTTCGCCGTGGGTGAATGCTCCTCTGTGGGCCTGCACGGCGCCAACCGTCTGGGGTCTAACTCGCTGGCAGAGCTGGTCGTCTTTGGTCGCATGGCGGGCGAGCGCGCAATGGAACGCGCGGCTACAGCGGGCGAAGCTAACGGTGCCGCGCTCGATGCTCAGGTTACTGACGTTGAAAAACGCCTGAAAGACCTGGTGAACCAGGAAGGTAACGAGAACTGGTCTAAGATCCGCGATGAAATGGGCCTGTCGATGGAAGAAGGCTGTGGTATCTACCGTACCCCTGAGCTGATGCAAAAAACCGTCGATAAGCTGGCGGAATTGCAGGAGCGTTTCAAACGTGTGCGCATTACCGATACCTCCAGTGTCTTCAATACCGACCTGCTCTATACCATCGAGCTGGGTCACGGCCTGAACGTGGCAGAATGTATGGCGCACTCTGCGCTGGCGCGTAAAGAGTCACGCGGGGCGCATCAGCGTCTTGATGAAGGCTGTACCGAACGTGACGACGTCAATTTCCTGAAACACACTCTCGCCTGGCGCGATGCAGATGGCACCACACGTCTGGACTACAGTGACGTGAAAATCACCACGCTGCCACCGGCTAAACGCGTGTACGGCGCAGAAGCAGAAGCCGCCGAGAAGAAGGAGAAGGCGAATGGCTGAGATGCAAAAACTGAAAGTTGAAGTGGTGCGCTACAATCCGGAAGTGGACACCGCACCACATAGCGCTTTCTATGAAGTCCCCTATGACGAGCAAACCTCTCTGCTGGATGCGCTTGGCTATATCAAAGATAACCTGGCACCAGACCTGAGCTACCGCTGGTCCTGCCGCATGGCCATCTGCGGCTCCTGCGGCATGATGGTTAACAAAGTGCCGAAACTGGCCTGTAAAACCTTCCTGCGTGATTACACCAAGGGCATCAAGGTTGAAGCGCTGGGCAACTTCCCGATTGAGCGCGATCTGGTGGTCGATATGACCCACTTTATCGAAAGTCTGGAAGCCATTAAGCCTTACATCATCGGCAATCCGCGCACGCCGGATCAGGGTCCAAATACCCAGACCCCGGCCCAGATGGCGAAATACCATCAGTTCTCTGGCTGCATCAACTGCGGCCTGTGTTACGCCGCATGTCCACAGTTTGGCCTGAATCCCGAATTCATCGGCCCGGCCGCCATTACGCTGGCGCACCGCTATAACGAAGACAGCCGCGACCACGGTAAAAAAGAACGTATGGCGCAGCTTAACAGCCAGAACGGCGTCTGGAGCTGTACTTTCGTGGGTTACTGCTCCGAAGTCTGTCCGAAGCATGTCGACCCAGCCGCCGCTATTCAGCAGGGTAAAGTGGAAAGCTCGAAAGACTTTCTTATCGCTACCCTGAAACCACGCTAAGGAGTGCATGATGACGACTAAACGCAAAGCCTATGTACGGCCAGTGCCGTCCACCTGGTGGAAAAATCTGCCGTTTTATCGCTTCTATATGCTGCGTGAAGGCACAGCGGTGCCGGCGGTCTGGTTCAGTCTTGAGCTGATGTACGGTGTTTTTGCCCTCAAGCACGGTCCGGAAACCTGGGCAAGCTTTGTTGGCTTTCTACAAAACCCGATCATTGTGGTCCTGAACCTGATCGTGCTCGCAGCCGCGCTGCTTCATACCAAAACCTGGTTTGAGCTGGCGCCAAAAGCGGCGAACATCATCGTAAAAGGCGAGAAAATGGGGCCAGAGCCGGTGATTAAAGGCCTCTGGGCAGTGACGATTCTGGTCACTGTGGTCATTCTGTTTGTCGCACTGTTCTGGTAAGGAGACTACTGTGATCAATCCAAATCCAAAACGTTCTGACGAGCCGGTCTTCTGGGGACTGTTTGGCGCTGGCGGCATGTGGAGTGCCATCATCGCACCTGTGATCATCCTGCTGGTCGGCATTATGCTGCCGCTGGGGCTGTTCCCGGGCGATGCACTGAGCTACGAACGCGTGCTGGCGTTTGCGGGTAGCTTTATCGGCCGCGTATTCATCTTCCTGATGATCGTCCTGCCGCTGTGGTGTGGCCTGCACCGTATTCACCATGCGATGCATGACCTGAAAATCCATGTCCCGAGCGGTAAATGGGTATTCTACGGCCTGGCAACCATTCTGACCGTGGTAACGCTGATTGCCGTGGTCACCATCTGACCCTTCTGGCCCGCCCTCCGGCGGGCCTTTTTAGTTCTGCATTTTGCCCACCAGCCACTGCGCAAACTCACGCATTGCCGGGGTTTCGGCTTTCGACTGTAGTCTTGTTAACCAGTAACTGCCCAGATCAATCTGTGTGGCAAACGGCTGTACAATGCGCTCGCTGTTGAGCAAATGCGTAAACATATCGACCGGAGCGATCGCAATTCCCACACCGGCCTGCGCGGCTTCCAGCATGGTGACAGACGAATCAAACACCATCACCCGATGCGTGGGTGACGGGGGATGCTCTCCCGCCGCCTGCATCCACGCGGACCACTCATCGCGCCGGTAGGAGCGCAGCAGGGTAAATTTCAGAATGTCGGCCGGAGTATGGAGCCCGGCGGCGATATCGGGTGAACAAAGCGGAGCCATCGGCGCATCACAAAGGAACTGCGCTTCGGTCCCGTGCCACGCCCCGCCACCGTAGCGGATCGTGTAATCAAGCCCCTCAGCCGCCGGATCGACGCGGTTGTTATGGGTTGAAAGGTGAAGATCGATATGCGGAGAGCAGCGGCGGAAATCAGACAACCGCGAGAATAAAAAACCGGTCGCGAAGGTTCCTACCACACCAATTTTGAGTTTCTCCTGCGCACGATGGCTGGCAAAGCGATCCAGCATTCCGGCGATACGATCGAACGAATCGTTAAGCACTGGCAGCAAATTCTCACCTTCCGTCGTCAGCATCAACCCGCGCGAAACGCGAACAAAAAGCTGGCAGTTCAGATGCTGTTCCAGCGTCTTAACATGCTGGCTGATAGCAGAATGGGTAACATTCAGCTCTATCGCGGCATGAGTAAAACTGAGATGCCTTGCGGCTGCTTCGAAAGCACGAAGCGAATTAAGCGGGAGATAGCTGCGAGTCATCGGCCCATCCGTTAGAAAAATTAACAGCTAATGCTAAATTTAACCGTTTGTCAGCGACAGTCAAATCCCACAGACTACAGCTGTCTGACGGGCCCGGACACTCCTTTGACCTGCTATTACGGAAGATAACTGATGATGAAAAAATCCCTTTGCTGCGCCCTGTTACTCAGCACCTCCTGCTCCGTCTTTGCTGCACCGATGTCAGAAAAACAGCTGGCTGCAGTGGTCGAACGTACCGTTACCCCGCTGATGAAAGCGCAGGCCATCCCGGGGATGGCGGTCGCCGTAATTTATCAGGGTCAGCCGCACTACTTTACCTTCGGCAAAGCCGATATCGCGGCGAACAAACCTGTTACCCCGCAAACGTTGTTCGAGCTGGGTTCTATAAGTAAAACCTTCACCGGCGTCCTGGGTGGCGATGCCATTGCTCGCGGTGAAATTTCGCTGAGCGATCCGGTAACAAAATACTGGCCTGAGCTGACAGGCAAGCAGTGGCAGGGAATTCGCATGCTGGATCTGGCTACCTATACTGCGGGTGGTCTGCCATTACAGGTACCGGATGAGGTGACCGATAACGCCTCTCTGCTGCGCTTCTATCAGGACTGGCAGCCAGAGTGGAAGCCGGGAACCACGCGTCTTTATGCGAACGCCAGTATTGGTCTTTTTGGCGCCCTTGCGGTTAAACCTTCCGGCATGAACTATGAGCAGGCCATAACGACGCGGGTCTTTAAGCCGCTCAAGCTGGACCATACGTGGATTAACGTTCCGGAATCTGAACAAGAGCATTACGCCTGGGGATACCGTGACGGTAAAGCCGTCCACGTTTCGCCGGGCATGCTGGATGCCGAAGCCTATGGTGTGAAAACCAATGTCAAAGATATGGCGAGCTGGGTGATGGCGAACATGTCTCCCGATACTCTGCAGGATACCTCTCTGAAGCAAGGTATCGCCCTTGCGCAATCCCGATACTGGCGCGTAGGTGCCATGTATCAAGGGTTAGGCTGGGAGATGCTGAACTGGCCGGTAGAGGCCAAAACCGTGGTCGAGGGTAGCGATAATAAGGTTGCCCTGGCACCGTTGCCTGCGGTAGAAGTGAATCCCACGGCCCCTCCGGTAAAAGCGTCCTGGGTGCATAAAACGGGCTCTACTGGCGGGTTTGGTAGCTATGTGGCGTTTATTCCAGAAAAGCAGCTTGGCATTGTGATGCTGGCGAATAAAAGCTACCCGAACCCGGCACGAGTTGAGGCGGCATATCATATCCTCGACGCGCTGAAGTAAAACATTGCCGGGTGGCGACTCTGCTTACCCGGCAAAACACCCGCATTTTCCTTGCCGTCATCTACACTTAACAAAAAAACAGTAAGGAAACTCCTATGCGCATTCTGCCTGTTATCGCCGCGGTGACAGCCGCGTTTTTAGTGGTTGCCTGTAGTTCCCCTACCCCACCTTCTGGCGTTACCGTTGTCACGCCTTTCGATGCACAACGCTTCCTCGGAACATGGTATGAAATCGCCCGCCTGGACCATCGGTTTGAACGGGGCTTAGAGAAAGTCACTGCGAATTACAGTCCGATGGATGATGGCGGTATTCAGGTGATCAACAGGGGCTATAATCCCGACCGGGAGATGTGGCAGCAGTCGACAGGAAAAGCATACTTCACTGGCGACCCACGGAGGGCCGCGCTCAAAGTCTCCTTCTTTGGCCCCTTCTATGGCGGCTACAACGTGATAGCACTCGACAAAGAGTACCGCCATGCGCTGGTTTGCGGGCCGGATCGCAACTACCTGTGGATACTCTCCCGCACGCCAACCATCTCGTCTGAGATGAAACAGCAGATGCTGGATGTTGCGACCCGGCAGGGGTTTGATGTGTCAAAACTCATCTGGGTAGAACAACCCCATTAATGCGTGCTGAGTTTCAACCCAATGATACCGGCCACGATCAGAGCGAGGCTGGCGATACGTGCCAGGCTCGCTGACTCTCCCAGCAGCAGAATGCCCGTGATGGCAGCGCCTACGGCGCCGATGCCTGTCCAGACAGCATAAGCCGTTCCCACAGGCAAAGAACGCATCGCCCACGACAACAGGACGATACTGACTATCATCGCGGTAACGGTAATGACGCTGGGCGTCAGACGGGTAAATCCGTGGGTGTACTTGAGACCAATCGCCCATACCACTTCGAGCAGGCCGGCAATTAAAAGAACGATCCAGGACATTTCAGGCTCCTTAACTTACAGGTAAGTTGGGGCCGTCCCCGGTGAAAGATACGCTTACGGGTCGTCCCGTAAGGCAAAGATTACGCCCTTTATTTTGCTTAGCGTGCGATTTTTTTTCAATCCCTTTCTGCTGAACACGTTAAGGCAAGAAATAGCCGCAGTATGGCGCGGAGTTCAAGCATTTACCACTCATCTGACTTCTCTATGATGATGTGCTTTCTGATGGCAGGAAGCCAAACCACTAGCCGACTGCGAATAAAATATGTTCAAAATTCTATTGATTGACCGTTGTCACTTCACCCGCGCAGGGTTTGAAGCATGGCTCAATCACTCCGGTTTGTTCCCTGGGCACTACGTTGTGACCGGGCTGAATAATCTATTTCTTGCCAGAGAGCACATTCTGCAATGGAAACCCAATCTGGTTATCGCTGACCTGTACGGCTTCAGGCAGGATATTCACCATTTCCAACAGCTCTCTACCCTACTTAACGCCAGTGAAAAATTGCCTTTTATCTTGCTGCAATCGGGAGAAGACAACAGCATGACGGACTGGCTCGGGCAGTTCCCGGTTTGGTCGTCATTGTTGAAAAACGCCAGCCTCGAAGAAGTCGCAACGGTTATCAACGACGCATTAGTCTCGCGCGCAAGCGCTGACAGGCCGACGACGGCGGCCCCCTTGCTGACCCGGCAGGAAGAGAAAGTGCTGACATTGTGGATGGACGGTGCGAGCAATCAGAAAATTGCCGCTCACCTGAGTATCAACGGGAAAACGGTCTATACCTATAAACGTAATATCCGCATGAAACTGCATATGGATACGCGTTTTTCACCGTTTTTATCCTTGCAGGAATCAGAAAGCTGACGGTACGAAACCCATCAGGTCCCGTACCGTTTGTTAATTACTGCTGGGCTTTTGTTGCCGCACCAGAGATTGCGCTACCACCTTCAGAAATATCCTGACCGACGCCACGCGTGGTATTACAGGCCGTTAACACCGAAGAAAGTACCAAGACTGAAAAGATCGCTGCAATTGTCTTCTTAACCATAATATCTTCCTTTTATAGCCAAAGTTGTTTTGTGTATAGCAACTTAAGAATAGACAAGATCCCGTCGGCTGACGGAAAAGGAAGCATTTTTAGGAAAATTAGACGAACTTAGCTGGCGGCGTGAGAAATGATATGACCGAGATCCTGGATATCTTGTCCCATTCCACGCGTGGTGTTACAGCCGGAGAGTAATGCGCTGGAAAGCGCTAACAGAAGCAGAATTTTAACGGTACGTTTCATCATCCCTGCCTGTAAAAATCAGGCGCAGCGGGCGCTGCGCCTTCAATCAAAACGTAAATTACTTCACGCGGGATACGTATTCGCCGGAGCGGGTATCCACTTTGATCACTTCGCCAGTCTGTACGAACAGTGGAACTTTAACCACTGCGCCGGTAGACAGTTTGGCTGGCTTACCACCGGTACCTGCGGTGTCGCCTTTCAGACCTGGATCGGTTTCAACGATTTCCAGCTCAACGAAGTTAGGTGGGGTCACAGCGATAGGCTGGCCATTCCACAGGGTCACGATGCACTCGGCCTGATCCAGCAGCCATTTCGCGCTGTCACCTACCGCTTTCTCATCAGCAGACAGCTGTTCGAAAGTAGAGTTGTTCATGAAATGATAGAACTCACCGTCGTTGTACAGATAGGTCAGGTTCATATCAACAACATCAGCGCCTTCAGCGGAATCAGTAGACTTGAAGGTTTTCTCAACACGGGTACCGGTCAGCAGACGGCGCAGCTTAACGCGTGCGAATGCCTGGCCTTTACCTGGTTTAACGAATTCGCTGGCTTCAACCGCGTACGGTTCGCCGTCCATCATGATTTTAAGACCAGCACGAAAATCGTTGCTATAGTACGTTGCCATAAGGCCCTCTAAATTTGTTAACTGGTAGCTAAGCCACAAAATGGCGCATATTGTAACCCTAAACACCCCGTCCAGAGAAGATTGGTTATCGCAACTTGCCGATGTAATCACCAGTCCTGATGAATTGCTGCGTCTTTTAGACCTCGATCAGCACCCAGAGTTGCTTGCAGGACGCGAGGCAAAGCGCCTTTTCGCCCTGCGCGTTCCCCGTGCGTTTGTGGCACGGATGGAGAAAGGCAACCCCGACGATCCACTTTTAAAACAAACACTTACTTCGCAGAATGAATTTGTCACCGCGCCGGGTTATAGCACCGATCCTCTGGAAGAGCAGAACAGTGTGGTGCCAGGTTTACTGCATAAGTATCTCAACCGAGCCCTGCTGCTGGTAAAAGGTGGCTGCGCGGTAAATTGTCGTTATTGCTTCCGTCGGCACTTCCCGTATGCGGAAAATCAGGGCAATAAACGCAACTGGCAGGTCGCGCTGGACTATATTGCCGCCCATCCGGAGCTGGACGAGATTATTTTTTCCGGTGGCGATCCGCTGATGGCGAAAGATCACGAGCTGGACTGGCTGCTGACTCAGCTTGAAGCCATCCCGCACATTAAGCGTCTGCGCATTCACAGCCGTTTACCGATTGTCATTCCGGCGCGTATCACTGACGGCCTGGTGTCGCGCCTGGAGCAGTCTCGACTGCAGGTGCTGCTGGTGAACCACATTAACCACGCGAACGAAATTGGCGATGATTTTCGCGCGGCGATGGCGCGTCTGCGTAAAGCGGGCGTGACGCTGCTAAACCAGAGCGTGCTGCTGCGTGGCGTGAATGATAGCGCCCACGTGCTGGCTGACCTGAGCAATGCCCTGTTTGATGCCGGAGTAATGCCCTATTACCTGCACGTGCTGGATCGCGTTCAGGGTGCGGCACATTTCATGGTAACGGATGAAGAAGCCCGGCAGATTATGCGCGAACTGTTAACGCTGGTTTCAGGCTATATGGTGCCGAAACTGGCACGTGAGATTGGCGGTGAGCCAAGCAAGACGCCGCTGGATTTACAGTTGCGGCAACACTAATTCCCCTCACCCTAACCCTCTCCCAACGGGAGAGGGAAAAGGCAATCAGTTCGGGCACTTGTAGACCTGGCCATTCATCTGGCTGGCGGTCGGCACGAAGCTGGACAGCATACTCTGCGTTGGGCTGCTTACGCCGTAAATCACGTTCCCACCCATGGCCGCAGCCTGGTTACGCAGGGCATTCGCCGCACCGCGCATAGAACCACCTTCCTCGCCATGCTGACCTGACATCCAGTTGCTTTGCTCACCGGTTGCGGTGCCTAACAGCTGACATTCACTGCCAGGCTTATCTTCCACAAAGCGAACGCCCTGGCCCGCTGCCGACAGTTCATTGCTGGAGCTACAACCCGCCAGCAGCAATGCTGCTCCTACGATCCCTGCACAGACTTTTACGCGCATGTTATTCCTCGTTTTCAATAAGCTGGACAGTAGTTGTCCGTGTGTAAACCTTATACCTAAAAGATGACCAAAAGAAAAACCCCCGAGCATTTCTGCCCGGGGGTTTTTCACATTCTACGACGTAGAACGCACGATTACATCATGCCGCCCATACCGCCCATGCCGCCCATACCAGCAGCACCTAAGTCAGGTGCGTCGCCTTTAGGCATGTCGGTCACCATGCACTCGGTAGTGATCATCAGGCCAGCAACAGATGCCGCGTACTGCAGAGCAGAACGGGTCACTTTAGTTGGGTCCAGGATACCGAAGTCGATCATGTTGCCGTATTCTTCAGTCGCTGCGTTGTAACCGTAGTTACCTTCGCCCGCTTTCACGTTGTTCGCAACCACAGATGGCTCTTCACCGGCGTTGGATACGATCTGACGCAGAGGTGCTTCCATTGCACGCAGTGCAACTTTGATACCCACGTTCTGATCTTCGTTCTGCGCAGTCAGGCCAGCCAGTTTAGCGGCAACGCGCACCAGCGCAACACCACCACCAGCAACCACGCCTTCTTCTACCGCAGCACGGGTCGCGTGCAGAGCATCGTCAACGCGTGCTTTCTTCTCTTTCATTTCAACTTCGGTCGCTGCGCCCACTTTGATTACGGCAACACCGCCTGCCAGTTTCGCTACGCGCTCCTGCAGTTTTTCACGGTCGTAATCAGAGGTGGCTTCTTCGATCTGCTTACGGATCTGACCAACGCGGCCCTGAATAGCGGCTTCTTCACCTACGCCATCAATGATGGTGGTGGTGTCTTTGTTGATCACAACACGTTTAGCCTGGCCGAGGTCTTCCAGGGTCGCTTTTTCCAGCTCCATACCGATCTCTTCAGAGATAACGGTACCGCCAGTCAGAGTAGCGATATCCTGAAGCATCGCTTTACGGCGATCGCCGAAGCCAGGTGCTTTCACCGCAGCCACTTTCACGATACCACGCATGGTGTTAACCACCAGGGTCGCCAGCGCTTCGCCTTCAACGTCTTCAGCGATGATAACCAGCGGTTTGCCTGCTTTCGCAACGGCTTCCAGCACTGGCAGCATTTCGCGGATGTTGGAGATTTTCTTGTCAGCCAGCAGGATGAACGGGCTTTCCAGTTCAACAGCACCAGTCTCTGGCTTGTTGATGAAGTATGGGGACAGGTAACCGCGGTCGAACTGCATACCTTCAACCACGTCCAGTTCGTCTTCCAGACCGGTACCGTCTTCAACGGTGATGACGCCTTCTTTACCGACTTTGTCCATCGCTTCCGCGATCAGTTTACCTACGGTTTCGTCGGAGTTAGCGGAGATGGTACCTACCTGAGCAATCGCTTTAGAGTCAGAGCATGGTACAGACAGCGTTTTCAGTTCTTCAACAGCAGCAGCGACAGCTTTGTCGATACCACGTTTCAGATCCATTGGGTTCATGCCTGCAGCAACGGCTTTCAGACCTTCGGTGATGATAGCCTGCGCCAGTACGGTCGCGGTGGTGGTACCGTCGCCTGCAGCGTCGTTCGCTTTAGAGGCAACTTCTTTCACCATCTGCGCGCCCATGTTTTCGAACTTATCTTCCAGCTCGATTTCACGTGCTACAGAAACACCATCTTTGGTGATGGTTGGCGCGCCGAAGGATTTATCCAGCACTACGTTACGGCCTTTCGGGCCCAGAGTTACTTTAACTGCATCTGCCAGTACGTTTACGCCGCGGAGCATTTTTACACGAGCGTCGTTACCGAATTTTACGTCTTTAGCTGCCATGTTCTTATTTCCTCAAATTCTCGTGCGTAAATTACGCTTCAACAATTGCCAGAATGTCGCTCTCGGACATGATCAACACTTCTTCATTGTCGATCTTCTCGGATTTCACGCCGTAGCCATCGTTGAAAATTACGATGTCACCAACTTTAACGTCCAGTGGCTGCACAGTTCCGTTTTCCAGGATGCGGCCCTTACCGACAGCGATGATTTCGCCACGCGTTGATTTGGCTGCTGCAGAACCGGTCAGAACGATACCGCCAGCAGACTTGGTTTCAACTTCTTTACGTTTGACGATCACACGATCATGTAACGGACGAATACTCATTGATAGCTCTCCTTTGAGAAAGTCATTATCAGTTATGGATGACGCCGGCCCGCATGCGGTTTTCCGACTAGTGCCCTGAGAGATGGGGATAGCTTTTTCCCCCTTCAAGGGGGAGTTGAAAAAAAAAATTGCGAAAGTGTTACCATCGCCTCTCTTTTAGTACTGGCAGGGCGATGTCAATGAGTGGACTCAAGCAGGAGTTGGGGCTGGCGCAAGGCGTTGGCCTGCTCTCAACCTCCTTGTTAGGGACGGGCGTGTTTGCCGTACCCGCACTGGCGGCGATGGTTGCCGGAAATAACAGCCTGTGGGCGTGGCCGGTACTGATTGTGCTGGTTTTCCCAATAGCCATTGTGTTTGCCATCCTGGGGCGGCATTTTCCCAGCGCAGGCGGCGTGGCGCATTTTGTCGGGCTGGCCTTTGGCCCGCGGCTGCAGCGTGTTACCGGCTGGCTGTTTCTCTCCGTCATTCCGGTTGGCCTGCCTGCGGCGCTTCATATTGCGACCGGCTTTGGCCAGGCGCTGTTTGGTTGGCATAACGAGCAGTTGCTGTTAGCCGAACTGGGTACGCTGGCGATTGTCTGGTGGGTCGGTTCGCGCGGAGCCAGTTCCAGTGCCAATCTGCAAACGCTGGTCGCAATCCTTATCGTCGCATTGATTGTCGCTATCTGGTGGGCAGGAAATCTCACCGTAGCGGAAATTCCCTTCCCGGTACTCAAGGATGTCGACCATTCGCAGCTTTTCGCTGCGCTTTCCGTCATGTTCTGGTGCTTTGTTGGACTTGAAGCGTTCGCCCATCTGGCTTCCGAGTTTACGCAACCTGAACGCGATTTCCCGCGCGCGCTGATGATTGGTCTGTTGTTGGCGGGAACGGTTTATTGGGCGTGTACCGTACTTGTGCTGCACTTTAACGCATTCGGGGCGGATAAAGCGGCTGCCGCCTCGCTACCAGGCATTGTGGTGCAATTGTTTGGGGTAAAAGCCCTTTGGGTGGCCTGCGTGATTGGTTATCTCGCCTGTTTTGCCAGCCTCAATATCTACATTCAGAGTTTTGCCCGCCTGGTGTGGTCGCAAGCGTTGTACAAGCCTGAAAGCCGTCTCGCGCGTCTGTCAAAACGCCAGCTTCCGCTGAATGCCCTGAATGCCGTACTGGGCTGCTGTGTGTTGAGCACGCTGTGTATTTACGCCCTGAATATCAATCTGGATGCACTGATCGTCTACGCCAACGGCATTTTCATCATGATCTACCTGCTGTGCATGCTGGCGGGTTGTCGTCTGCTGAAAGGTCGCTACAAAGCGCTGGCGGTCATCGGGGGTGTGCTTTGCCTGCTGTTGCTCGCGATGGTGGGATGGAAGAGCGTGTACGCTATTGTCATGCTGGTAGGGCTGTGGCTGTTTTTACCAAAACGGCAGAATCCGTAGGCCCGGTAAGCGAAGCGCCACCGGGCAAAAAAAATCAGCGATCGTCTTTATGGTCTAAACGGTCGTGCTGTTCATCCTTACGCTGATACTCCCCTTCAAACGTATCACCCGGGCCGGTGCTGAACCCACCGCCCGGCATACGGCTAAAGCGCAGATGCGGCAGCAGCTTCATGGTCAGGTGCTTTTGCACCGGTGGCAGAAGCAATAAAAGGCCGAGGAAGTCGGTGAAGAACCCCGGCAGAATCAGCAGCAGACCCGCAATTATCAGCGAAACGCTTTTGATCATCTCCGCGGCCGGGCTTTCACCAGCAGCCATCTTCTGCTGCATTATCAGGAAATTTTTGAAACCCTGATTACGCACCAGCGACATGCCGATGACGGAGGTGAAAATCACCAGAATCAGCGTCAGCAGGACGCCCAGCACATGGGCAACCTGGATGAAAATGGAAATCTCAACGTAAACATAGAGAAAGAAAGCAATAAACGGTATCCAGCGCACTGGCATCTCCTGTGTGGCAGGTGCCGTTGGGCCCCTGTCTGAATGTGTTCGCGACGCGCGTTTGTATGAGATGGTGACGGTTAGCGAAATTTCAATCAGTTTGCACGGATATTTTTTTTGGAAATATTAAAGCGGTGACTCATTTCACAGATTAATAATTATCATGGAATCGGCTCGATAATAAGTGATCCAGCTTACGGCAATTCGCTATCATCAGCATATGATCTCGAGCATCTGGCTGATTGAGGGAATAATCGTCGGTCAGAAAATATTCAAAACCACATTAATACTGTGTGTTTAGTACAATCCATCGGCAGCTTGAAAAGAAGGTTCACATGTTAAACAACATTCGTATCGAAGAAGACTTGTTGGGTACCAGGGAAGTTCCAGCGGATGCCTACTACGGTGTCCACACTCTGAGAGCGATTGAAAACTTCTACATCAGCAACAGCAAAATCAGCGACATCCCTGAATTTGTCCGTGGCATGGTGATGGTGAAAAAAGCCGCAGCACTGGCCAACAAAGAGCTGCAAACCATTCCTAAAAGCGCGGCAAATGCGATTATCGCGGCCTGCGATGAAGTGCTGAACAACGGCAAATGCATGGACCAGTTCCCGGTTGACGTCTATCAGGGCGGCGCGGGCACTTCTGTCAACATGAATACCAACGAAGTACTGGCAAACATTGGCCTGGAGCTGATGGGTCACCAGAAAGGTGAATACCAGTACCTGAACCCGAACGACCACGTTAATAAATGCCAGTCGACCAACGACGCCTACCCTACCGGTTTCCGTATCGCGGTGTATGCCTCTGTAGTGAAACTGGTGGACGCGATTAACCAGCTGGGCGATGGCTTCCAGCGTAAAGCGGTTGAGTTCCAGGATATCCTGAAAATGGGTCGTACCCAATTACAGGACGCAGTGCCAATGACCCTCGGCCAGGAATTCCACGCGTTTAACGTGCTGCTCAACGAAGAAACGAAAAACCTGCTGCGCACCTCCGAGTTGCTGCTTGAAGTGAACCTGGGCGCAACCGCCATCGGTACACGTCTGAACACCCCGGATGGCTATCAGCAACTGGCGGTACAGAAACTGGCTGAAGTCTCTAACCTGCCGGTTGTCCCTGCAGAAGACCTGATTGAAGCGACCTCCGACTGCGGCGCTTACGTGATGGTACACAGCGCCCTAAAACGTCTGGCGGTGAAACTGTCCAAAATCTGTAACGACCTGCGCCTGCTCTCCTCTGGTCCGCGTGCGGGTCTGAACGAAATCAACCTGCCAGAACTGCAGGCGGGCTCGTCCATCATGCCAGCCAAAGTGAACCCGGTTGTGCCTGAAGTGGTGAACCAGGTCTGCTTCAAAGTCATCGGTAACGACACGACCGTGACTATGGCCTCTGAAGCGGGTCAGTTGCAGCTGAACGTGATGGAACCAGTGATTGGCCAGGCGATGTTTGAATCCATCCACATCCTGACCAACGCCTGCTACAACCTGCTGGAAAAATGCATTAACGGCATCACAGCGAATAAAGAAGTCTGTGAAGGTTATGTCTATAACTCCATCGGGATCGTCACCTACCTCAACCCGTTCATCGGCCACCACAACGGTGACATCGTCGGTAAGATTTGCGCCGAAACCGGTAAGAGCGTACGTGAAGTGGTTCTGGAACGCGGACTGTTGACCGAAGCCGAGCTGGACGATATTTTCTCGGCCCAAAACCTGATGCACCCGGCATATAAAGCGAAACGATATACCGATGAAAGCGAACAGTAACCGTTCAGGCTAGGCTTCTTAAGGCACGTCACTTGTGACGTGCCTTTTTTCTTTATAAGCGTTACCAAAATACAACAATTCAATATCAACTTGTTAATAAGCAAGGCAGGTCCTTATGTTTGGAGCAGAACTCGTCATCGTCTTGTTGGCGATTTATTTGGGAGCAAGACTCGGGGGTATCGGCATCGGTTTTGCCGGCGGTCTCGGGGTGCTCGTTCTTACCCTTATCTTTCAGATCAAACCCGGTGCAATACCTTTTGACGTTATCGAAATCATCATGGCAGTTATTGCCGCTATCGCAGCGATGCAGGTGGCAGGCGGTATGGACTACCTGGTGAGTCTGGCGGAGCGTATGCTGCGCCGCCATCCAAAATACATCACCTTCCTTGCCCCACTGGTGACCTGGTTTATGACCATTCTCGCGGGAACCGGACACACCGCATTCTCCACGTTGCCGGTGATTACCGAAGTGGCGAAAGAGCAAGGTATTCGTCCTTCTCGTCCGCTCTCCATTGCGGTAGTTGCGTCGCAGATTGCAATCACCGCGTCGCCAATTTCCGCTGCCGTAGTCTTCTTCGCCGGTATTCTTGAACCGATGGGCGTGAGTTACCTGACGCTGCTGGCGATCTGTATTCCGGTGACGCTGATTGCGGTGATGATTACTGCCGTACTGTGTAACTTCCTTGGCGCCGAACTGAAAGACGATCCGGTGTATCAGGAACGTCTGGCTAAGGGTGAAGTGAAACTGCGTGGTAGCCAGGTCTTCGAACTGAAACCGCATGCAAAACGCTCGGTATTGCTGTTCCTGATCGGTATCGTCGCAGTCATGTTCTACGCGACCGCCATCAGTGACACGGTGGGCTTGATCCAGAACCCGGTGCTGCCGCGTAACGAAGCGATTGTGGTGTTCATGTTGACCATCGCTACGCTGATTAGCATCACCTGCAAAATTGACACCAGCGAAGTGCTGAACGCCAGCACCTTTAAATCCGGTATGAGCGCCTGTGTCTGCGTACTGGGCGTTGCATGGCTCGGTGATACCTTCGTGAAAGCACACATCAGCGATATTCAGACCGTTGCGGGTGACCTGCTGCACAACTACCCATGGCTGTTGGCGGTAGTCCTGTTCTTCGCCGCTACCCTGCTTTACTCTCAGGCGGCGACCACCAAAGCACTGATGCCTGCGGCACTGATGCTGGGCGTAACGCCACTGACGGCAATCGCTTCGTTTGCGGCGGTTTCTGCTCTGTTTGTTCTTCCAACCTATCCAACTCTGCTGGCCGCAGTGGAGATGGACGACACCGGCTCAACCCGTATCGGTAAATACGTGTTTAACCATGCGTTCCTGATCCCGGGTGTGGTCGCCATTACGTTGTGCGTGATCCTCGGATTTATCATCGGCGGCATCGTGCTGTAAACCATGCGTTGTTGTAAAAATAGTTAAAATCGGGCCGCTCTGCGGCCCGATTCATTAATGACCAATCGCCTCGCGTGATATAGTGAAGACTTTCGTGATGAGGAGGTCGACTTGTGAACACGCCTGATGCTGTTGTCGTATTGTGCACCGCCCCCGATGAAGCCTCTGCCCAGGATCTCGCCGCCAAAGTACTGGCCGAAAAGCTGGCTGCCTGCGTGACGCTCCTCCCCGGAGCCACCTCCCTTTACTGCTGGGAAGGTAAACTGGAGCAGGAGTACGAAGTCCAGATGCTGTTAAAAACGAATCAGGCGAACCAGCAGGCACTCCTGGACTGCCTCAAATCTCATCATCCTTACCAAACCCCAGAACTGCTGGTGTTGCCAGTAGTCCACGGCGATAACGACTATCTCTCATGGCTCAACGCTTCCTTACGCTGATCCTGCTGCTGTGCAGCACGTCAGTATTTGCCGGGTTGTTTGACGCACCCGGCCGTTCGAATTTTATCCCTGCCGACCAGGCGTTCATTTTCGATTTTCAGCAAAATCAGCACGACCTGAATCTCAACTGGCAGGTCAAAGAGGGGTATTACCTCTACCGCAAGCAGGTAAGCATCACGCCAGCTCAGGCAAACGTGGGCGCTTTACAGATGCCCCCAGGCGAGTGGCATGAGGATGAGTTTTACGGCAAAAGTGAAATCTATCGCCAGCGCCTGAGCGTGCCTGTTACGGTGAATCAGGCCGATAAAGGCGCCACGCTGACGGTGACCTATCAGGGGTGTGCGGATGCCGGGTTCTGTTATCCCCCTGAAACGAAGGTGGTTCCACTCAGTGAAGTGAAAGCGTCAACCACGGTTACCCCTCTTCCTTCGGGCGAGAAGCGTGAAGCTCCCGCTGACCTTCCGTTCTCCGCACTGTGGGCCTTACTGATTGGCATTGGCATTGCTTTTACCCCCTGCGTGCTGCCGATGTATCCGCTCATCTCTGGCATCGTGCTGGGCGGTAAGCAACGCCTTTCCACCGCCCGCGCGCTGCTGCTGGCCTTTATTTACGTGCAGGGTATGGCGCTTACCTATACGGCGCTCGGCCTTGTGGTTGCCGCTGCTGGGTTACAGTTCCAGGCGGCACTTCAACATCCTTATGTGCTTATTGGCTTGTCGGCGATCTTTATCCTGCTGGCACTGTCGATGTTCGGCCTGTTTACCCTGCAGTTACCGTCGGCTTTGCAAACCCGCTTAACGATGATGAGTAACCGTCAGCAGGGGGGCTCTGCAGGCGGCGTGTTTGCGATGGGGGCGATTGCCGGTCTGATTTGTTCCCCGTGTACTACGGCCCCACTGAGCGCCATCCTGCTCTACATCGCCCAGAGCGGCAATATGTGGCTCGGCGGGGGTACGTTGTACCTTTATGCTTTAGGGATGGGTCTACCGCTCATTCTGGTAACAGTATTTGGTAATCGTCTGCTGCCTAAGAGTGGTCCGTGGATGGAAACGGTGAAAACCGCGTTTGGCTTTGTCATCCTCGCGCTGCCGGTATTCCTCCTTGAGCGTATCATTGGCGACGTCTGGGGCTTGCGCCTATGGGCGATGCTCGGCGTAGCATTCTTTGCCTGGGCATTTCTCGTCAGCCAGGGGGCGAAACAGCCATGGATGCGCCTGGTGCAAATCCTGCTGCTGGCTGCCGCGCTGGTGAGCATACGCCCTCTGCAGGACTGGGCGTTCGGCACACCGGTGGGTCAGACACAAGCGCATCTGAACTTCACCCAAATTAAAAACGTGGATGAACTCAACAGCGCCCTGGCAGAGGCAAAAGGTAAACCGGTGATGCTCGATCTCTATGCTGACTGGTGTGTCGCCTGTAAAGAGTTCGAAAAATACACCTTTAGCGATCCACAGGTGCAAAGCGCCCTGAAAGAGACTGTTCTCCTCCAGGTGAACGTTACAGCCAACAGTGCACAGGACAAGGCCCTGCTGAAACAACTTAATGTTCTCGGTCTGCCAACCATATTGTTCTTCAATGAACAGGGGAAAGAGCAGCCGGAACAGCGCGTAACCGGGTTTATGGATGCGGCGGCTTTCAGCACACATTTGCGCGATCGCCAACCGTAAACAACACTTTAGACGGGACAAACCGTTGGGAATAGCGGAGGAGAAAACCGTGCAACGTGAAGACGTACTGGGACAAGCCCTGCAATTACTTGAGATTCAAGGGATCGCCAGCACCACGCTTGAGATGGTAGCCGACCGTATCGATTACCCTCTGGATGAGCTTAAGCGCTTCTGGCCGGATAAAGAGGCACTGCTTTATGATGCTCTGCGCTATCTCAGCCAGCAGGTTGATGTCTGGCGCAGGCAACTGATGCTGAACGAAGAACTGACAGCGGAACAAAAGCTGCTGGCGCGCTATACCGCCCTGACCGAATGTGTCAGTAACAACCGTTATCCGGGCTGCCTGTTTATTGCAGCCTGTACGTTCTATCCTGACCCTGGCCATCCTATCCATCAGTTGGCGGATCAGCAAAAACGGGCGGCGCATGACTTCACCCACGAACTGCTGACCACACTGGAAGTGGATGACCCGGCAATGGTGGCTAAGCAGATGGAGCTGGTACTGGAGGGTTGCCTGAGCCGCATGCTGGTAAACCGTAGCCAGGCTGATGTCGATACGGCACATCGCCTGGCTGAAGACATTCTGCGCTTTGCTCAATGTCGTATGGGCGGAGCATTGACGTAAACGAATCGGCTAAATTGGGCTGATTCGGCGCGTAAACCGTCAGATTGCCGCAAACTTAAGCAGTTGAACAGCTTTTCCTGAAATAAGGTTGACGATAAGGCCTGATTGCGGTTTAATGCGCTCCGTTGCCCGGATAGCTCAGTCGGTAGAGCAGGGGATTGAAAATCCCCGTGTCCTTGGTTCGATTCCGAGTCCGGGCACCACTTCTTCAGAGCCTGTTCGTTAAGAGATGAGATCCTTAACGGGCAAGACAGCAGTCCCCAGACGGCATGATGATGGTACTTGTGTTACCGCATCAGTTGAACACGGGACTTAAATCCAGAGGATGTTGGTACCATCCTCTGGATTTCTCACGTCCACAATTTACTTCACGAACGTATTTACCCTCAGATCTTCCCTGTGTCAATCTTTTGTAAAGCAAACATCCCTTTTTTTTCCATTTTTAATTTCATCAACTTAGATTTAACTTAAGATTAGTCTTATGCAGCATCCAGCTCCTCCAGCATGTCCCGTACCTTATCCAGGTCACTTTCAACATACTCCAGCGTGACCGCCGGTGTTGAATGACCCAGCAGGTCCTGTGCCATCTTCAGGTTACGATCCGGCAAACGCATCAGGTTAGTCGCGATGGTGTGTCGGAACCTGTGCGGACTGACTGTAAAACCGCATTCTCGTGAAAGCCGTCTGAAAAACGCACGCAACGGCGGATAATCCATGTTGCTGCTGATTTCATTCTTCCGGCCATCAAAGCGAGAAAGATTAAACAACTGGTCCTGCATCTTCGCGCCACGCTCAAGGGAGAGGTTATAGAGCCTTTCAAGTCTGGGACGGAGGTTTTCAGTAATCGGAACCCGGTGCTCCTTATGGTTCTTGGAACCCTCAGGCCGGAGATTAATCCAGCGGTGCTCAAAATTTACATCCTCCAGGCGAATGTGCAGCAACTGGTTCTGGCGCATTCCTGTCCTCCGCAATGCATCCAGTACCGTTAGCCAGAACCATGCTGGCCGTAAGGCGCTTTTTCTTAACTCCATCATACCAGTCCGTTCATCCTCTTCCCTTGCCAGCATGTGCAGATAAATTTTATTCATCTGCACATCAGTCAGTGTTTTTTTGCGTTTGACATCGGGTCGGGTGATTACGCCGTTGAAAGGGTTTTCCCTCATCGTTACAAGCCCATTAACGATGGCGTGATTAAATATAGCGCGCATATGAGTCACTTTATTATTCCATGTCGTTCTGCTCAGTCCTTCCTCATGGATAATTTTTCGGCGCCACGTTAAAACCAGCGTTTTATCAACCTGCTCAGGTGAAATACCTTTCCCGCTAAAGGAAATGAATGATCTGACTACCTTCCTGTAGCTCCACTCCGTAGCCGGGCGCAAAGATTTACTGAAAAAATAATCATCCAGCACTTCTTCAAATGCATTGTTCATATTCACCTCGTATATTGTTATTCTGACTTAAACAATAGTATTAATTTCTTCGTGCAAGCCATACGCTGTCCGGTGGACAGGTTCCTTTTCTGTAAATAATGTCAGCACTCAGCATGTATCCTGACATTTTGGTGTAACGACCGCTTTTGTCCGGCGTATCGTATTTATGGTAATGCCAGAGGCCTTTACCATTTCGTGAATAATGAACGTTCAGAGCTTCAAAGCTTTTTTGTAACTCTGATTTATCCAGTGACTCGTTTGTATTCAGCGATAAATATTTAAAAAAACACTCAGGTGAAACAATGAATACAAACTGAGCCAGAATATGTGCAAAACTCTCGCCCTCATTGACACTAGCCGTACCGTCAAGGATTGAGGATTTCAGCCAGTCCAGAAACTTTTCTCCTGGAGTGCCAGATTCCATCCCGACCAGCGAAGGCTCTTCAGAAGAAGTAGTTTCAACCTTCTCTTCAACAACAGGAGCACCAGAGCCCGACATCTGGTCAAGCACGCTAAGAAATTCTGCGGTTGATACCGACTCATCCGGGACAGTTTCATCACCTGTTCGTTCATCGGATGACTGTGTATCATGATTATCAAATGCCGAAAGCAACGTAACCTGACCGGTAACATCCTTAGCAGCATAATCACCTGTCTGGTTAGTATCGTAACCTATTGAAGCATTGTTAATTGGCTCTGGAACCGGTGTTATATTTTTGTGACTGGACGTTTGATGCATATCGTCGTCTATTAAATTTGGGATATTGTTTGTTCTGGATCCTTCCTCCCCTTCCTCCCCTGAGGTGATCACCTTATCGCTTTCAGAGGGGCTTGCTGTACCAGAAACGGTTCCTGATTTATTGGCAACGCTGGCAAGCGCATCGCTGATGATGCTGTTGAGAATTCCAGACTGAGCTTTTTGTCCGCTGAGGTACAAAAATAGCGCACCTGAAATCGCCGGCCAGCGTTGAAGCCAGATAGCCGCAGCATCCGGGATGAGTTTACTGGCAATGTACATGCCGTTCATTGAAGCCGTTCTCCCCTGCCGGGGACGCACCCGCCAGTTTGCACCGGGTATTTCCATCCCCGGACACCAGGCTTTTCCGTTCGCCAGGCTCCCTTCAATCTGCGACAACCAGTCAAGATGATGAAAAAGCCCAGCCCAGAACACTGCGCATATCCAGGCAGGCCCCTGCTCTGCCTGCTCCTCAGGCGTCGCTCCCGGAGGTAACATCATACCGCGTACCAGCCTCACGGCACTTGCGGCCACGGATAAACTGAGGTCAGTAAAGCTCCCTGGTGTGGCGAACGGCCCCGCCCAGGCTGCCGGTACTTCCTGAACGCGAGCAGCCATTTGCTCTAAGGGTTTTAGCCAGAATTCGTCAAAGGCTGACTGTGACAGTGGGCAATTTTCCCGCAACATCCGGACGTTCTTCTGTCGCTCCGCAGTTCCCAGTAACAACTGACCGGACAGTACGTTCCGGAACCCTCCCGCTTGTGCCGGCTGCACGGATGGCCTTACTGAGTATTCCGTTCCGACTGCCAGCCCAAGGCCTGTTAACCATTTCAGTCCACGCATAAGCACCCCATAACCAAATACCGAATTGACGCTACGCTATGGAGACGGTTGTATTTTGCAAGTCAAAAGCCTTAGTTCCTGATTAAACAAAACGAACTTGCATTAATCCTTAAAGGCCGGTTCACAGTTTTCAGATGAAGAGAATTAATCAGCATGCTTCCTTAAGCGCCATCAGAAATCTGAGGGAAGCTACAGGAATGCAAAGATTAGTGGTCTCTGGAATTATCCTCTGCTGGGGTCTTGCGAGTTACGGGCTCATCGCTTTAATTACGGGGTATCAGGATGGGATGGTGTATCTCTGGGGGCTTGTATTGATATCCCCTTTTTCTCTGAGAGTGGTGAACTGGATGCAGCGCAGACTCATCAGCCAGCCCTGCATCCTGAGCTACCATAAGCGCAGCTCAAGGATATTCGTGCATCTGTCGCCAAACCAGCCAACCGTCAGTATTTCATCCGAACGTGTGGCCTGGTTCTGGAATGGAGTGCTAACCAGTATAGAGGACGCTCTCAGTGGCAGAGAGAACACCATCGTGATTGCCTCCCATCTCCTCACCTCTTATCGAATTAAACGTATCAGAAGGCATCTTCAGATTCAGGCCGGACATTACCGAAGCCATGTCATACATGTCCCCTTCACACCCGCTGCGCGTGCAGTTATGCAACTGGAAATTCTTCTTGCACAGTGGCGCTGGCGTGTACCGTCCAGAACGTTATGGCCCGTTCTTGTCATACGAAAAACTTTCAATCCGGAAAAATAATTTCCCCTGTTTTGATTTTTCACCCGTTGTCACACTGGCTACATCAATGTAGTCGATCTGAACGATCGATTTTCATCGTTATACATCCACTCTGGTGCGCGGTAACGTATCCACAGTGGATACAATAATTAATAACTTAAGTCGAATTAATGTATTAGCCAACACCGGGAAATTATATGAACCGTCTGAACGTCACCTCCATCCTTGCCAGTATCATCACTGAACGGGATGAAAATATGCAGCAGCTGGTAGCCCAGCTTTCGGACGGAAAGAAAACGTCTGGCAGCCCTATTGCAATACGTTTTAAACCAGCTGTCAGGGATTTCGTCACACTGGTATCAGGACGCCTGGGTATTTCATCAGCTGAACTGGTCAATATTCTCGTCGAGGGTATCATGCGCGAGACGCTTATCCCCCGACAGGCTGTGATCACACATATCCACGAACGGTTCTGGCTGCTGATGGATGAGCACCGCCTGTCGGTACTGGACGTGGCTCGCCTGCTCTCGGACTGGAATATCGGTCTGAGCGTTCTGGAAAGCCGTGAAAGAACGATGGATTACTTAACTGCACCTTTGCTGAAACAGCTATCTGACTGGTTCTGTGTAAGTACCAGATGGCTGGAAGGAAGTGATCCCCGGCCAGTGTACCTGACCGCTTTCAGCGAATGGATTCAGGTTGCCATGATAATTAAAAAAAGAATTCAGGAATATACATCTGACGACAACCTGACCCGTCCTGACATATTCCTGGTCAGAGAGAATCAATACACCTCAGGAGATATCAAAGACGAATCCGGACATGTTTTCATTTTTATTCGGCGCTATAAAACCGTTAATAACACAACAATTCGTGTAGTTGAATGTATCGGGCATTGTCCATCTTCAGGTACTTATAAAACACAACTTAATTCATTCCTGAGTATGAGCAACATTCTCTTCAGAGCGCATATTCTCAACAGTTTCGACACATTTTATGCATCCGGTTATTTACTGGATGCGCTGAGAGAAGGAAAGATACTTCCGGCCGCTGCACTGTGGGAAATTCAGAAACTTCAACAAACAGAGTCAGGTAAGTTTTCTCAAAATATATGGACCGAAGAGGAAAGAGAACCTTTTCTTTTCCCTGAGGAATTTATAACACCAGAATGGAGTAAATTTGTTAGCCAAATAACAGCCCTCAATATTAAGTGAAATAATCAGTCAGACACATTGTTTTATTGGTGCACCAGCGCCAGGGGATTTTTTTGCCTTAAACACCATAAACGACAAAGGATATAAATGATGAAAGCTTCAATTTCAATGATTACACGCTGCGTTTCCCTTGCTCTTCTGGTTTCCGCAGCGCCGTCGGTTAATGCTGCGACGAACTGGATGGAGGCACGCGGTGATGCTATGGGTGGCACCGGCGTGGCATCCGCGCACTACGGTACTGCGGCTCTGTCTAACCCTGCTCTGTTAACTACGTCCGGACCAACCGATGATTTCAGCCTGGTGCTGCCATCGGTGGGCGCCCAGGTCTCTGACCCGGATAAAACCGTGGATAAAGCGGATGATGTTAAGGACCTCTGGGATCGTTTCGACAGCGCCGTCGCTAATCAGTCCGGTGTCAGCGAAAGCGCCGCGGCACTCAAGAGTAAGCTTCAGGATTTGAAAAACACACATGCGAACGGCCAGGTCGGGGCTTCAGTTATTGCAACTGTGCCGAACCAGACACTACCGTTCGCCGTTGTGGTGAAATCATGGGGTACTGTCTCTGTCGATGGTAAGGTCAGCGATCACGACCTGGAATACCTCGACAAGGTCGCCGATGGCACAATCCCCCCTTCTGCAGTGGATACTGACTCACTTACGTCAAGAGCCTACGGTCGTGCGGCTGTGATCACCGATGTCGGAGTGGCCATGGCGCATGAGTTCGAAACTGCAGGACATGCCTGGTCCTTTGGTATCACACCAAAATACCAGCGCGTTGACCTGTTTAACTACAACGTTTCCGTCAGTAATTTTGACAAAAACGACATTGACTCCAGCGAGTACCGCAATACCAAAACCGGTTTTAACGCCGACGTCGGTCTGTCCACAAACCTGAACGACAACTGGACTCTTGGTCTGGCCGTACAAAATATCATCCCCCGCTCAATCGATACCAAAGAAGTAAATGGTGAAAAGGGAACGTTCAGGATTAAACCGCAGGCCACTGCCGGCGCCTCATGGCACAACAGCTTCATCACAACCGCGCTCGATGTCGACCTGACTGAGGCGAGTGGTTTCACCAGTGATAATAAGCGTCAGTTTGCAAGTCTGGGTGCCGAGATTAATGCCTGGAACTGGATGCAGGTGCGCGCGGGATACCGCCAGAACATGGCTTCCGGAGAAGGCAATGCTTTCACTGCCGGCCTGGGGTTCTCTCCGTTTGATGTGGTTCACCTGGATATCACGGGCATCGCAGGCACTGATCGTACCTACGGGGCGGTTGCACAACTTCAATTCACTTTCTGATCCAGCAAAATGAAGGGGCTGTTTACTGACAGCCCTGGAAGTCCTCAGGAGAACACTATGAAAAAACTCATTCTTTGCTCAGGTATCTCTTTTGTACTTATGGCTCTTGCTGGGTGTAGCCAGAACCAGCTCAATCAGTTTCAGCGGCAACTGTCAGATGTCAGCACGATGATATCACCTGGTGAGCAGCATCCTTCTGAAAAAGAGGCTGAACGTAATGAGATTGCCCAGGCATTCAGCCTGCCAGTCGGCGTAGATACTGCTGCACTACGCCTGAAGCAGCATTATGGTTTTCCTTCTGATGAAGACGTTTCAGCCGCAAGAAACAATGGTCAGGGAAATGCTGGCTGGTCAGCATCGGCAATTTCAGAAGGTGCCAGTTGGTCAGCCCAACCTGGGTCTTATTATCGCATGAGCCGGAACTGGGCAGCTAATGATCGTCTGACAATAGAAGTCACAGGCGATGCTAAACGCAGCAACGTGACCGCAATTTATCGTTCCTCCAATCCGGAGCATCTTAAACCTGAATGGACCGCGCGCCTGTGGAAACAAATTCCGGAAGTCGCACGCGGTACGAAGGTTAGTCGGGAGGTCGGGCAATGAGCAAGTCACCTTCTCCACGGCCGCAGGAGACTGATATGTCCAGTTTACCAACTGGTGAAAATATCAAAGCCATTGAAAAGCTAATTAGCGATGCCTCAGAGGTTATTGCAAAGCGAGAGCGCTCAGTCAGACGTGCAGAACGAAATCTGGAAATAGCCGAAGACCACCTTGCAGACCTGGAAAATCAGAGAGATGAACTCGTCATAGCGAGCTGGGGAGATGCTCCCAACTGGCATGGAATATTTAGTATGAGTGAGGATGCCTCAACCACCATGCGAGCATACCGTGATAAATGGGTCGGTACGATCGCAGGTCTGCGTCTGACTGCCTTCGGCAATATTTATACCGGACAGTCAGTTTACGGGATCGGTTTCACAACAAAGTCTGAAGAAGAACTGGAGCAAACAATCCGGATGGTGGAGTTTGTTCTGCCGTACCTTATTGCTGATGAGCGAAAAGAAAAATCATTAATGATTTATAACTACCCCGCGGTGGACTGCTGCCACAGCTTCGTTTTTAATATCGAAACAGGTACATATGGCATCGCCACAGATCGCTTTATGTCACGTCAGGAAACGATGGAGTTTCCCTCACTGGAATTCGCACTTCGTCATCTCCAGGCAAACACCTTAATAGACGATGTAGATAAACGGAAAAGCCTGAACGATGAGGTGACGGAATGAAAGATGTGTACTGGGTAGTCGAAGCCAACGGGAAGGAAATTGGCGCTATGACACTGGATGAGTTTGAAGACATCCACAAGTCCGTGAAGGCAAACTGGATGAACAGGATCGTTGCCGTTATCAGGTTTTTCTTTTTCCCTGCATATAAGAAAACAGGCCTGTACTGGCCTGAAATTGAAGAGGAAGTAAAAGCACTTTTGCAGGTCAGAACTGATGCTCCGCTCACCATTAAATTCGTTCGCGGAGAAATGCCAACTCAGATAAGACTACTATAACGGCCAGTAGCAAGATGCTGCCTCATCAACCATTCAATCTCTATACCCAATAAAAAAGCCCCCGGGAGGGAGCTTTTTATTATTCAGGCGGCCTGATTCAGGACATGACGTAAACGACCGGGCCAGTTGCCCTGGTAATGCGCAAACGTATGCAACACACGACGGCGTTCATCGCAAAGAGAGTTGCCAATAACCACTTCACCTGGCACTCCACACAGCGTTAACTGAATATAAGCCATCCCCGCAGCCAGCGGATCGATATCAGTAGCTGAAACCCACAAATACCGGTGTGGTGAATAACCGGCATCGCGCAGCACAGTGGCAAATGCGAGCGCCATACATCCCGCGCCACAGGCTGGCTCCGCCAGGGTAATAAAAGGCTTGTCCGCAAAATTATCAGCAACGTTGCCGAGCTGCATGCGCGCCATCATGATGCCCACATCCCATGGGGTAAAAAACTGACCACGATATTTATCACCCAGTTCAAGCTGCATGAAAACCTGTCCAAGAAAATCCCCCGGTGAATCATCCAGCCCATTGACAACATGGGCCAGCAATTCTGCCATACGGACTACATCCTTCTTTTCATAACGTGCAACTATGCGCAGATATTTCTGCTCCCGCTTTTCGCAGAAACTGAGGGCATTCTGAAGAGCAATAACGCTGCAACTGATGAAGTCTTCAAAAACCTGATGTCGATGGTGATAACGAGCAGTCTGGTTGAAAAGCGAAATGAACGCCTTTTCATGGTTTATTAGATTTTTCATGCATGTCTCCTTTAACGGGAAACACGCCCCTGACAGGGAAACAGTGTTTCCCGTCAGGGTGAAAAAAAGCCACAACAAGTGTTGTGGCCAGTATGTTGAACCGGTTAGCCCGGGTTATCCTGGTTTAGTGTCAGGCCCGAATGCTCCCGTATTGTGCCGCTGGCGCCGCATATGGCGTTACCGCTGTGGTTTCCGTAGAGACAAGGTACATTCTTGCTGTTTCACCGTTGCTCAGTTGCTGCATTTCTTCCGGCCAGGGGCCACTGTCAACGTGATCACCGCGGTCAAAACAGTTATATCCGGAAAAACCTTCATCCACTGATTTCCAGTAATGACGGATCTCACAGTCAAACAGCTCTGACATCTCACCCATAACCTCTCCAGATGGCGGGTACCAGGGGGTATCGAACGTCAGTAATATCGTGCCCAGTGATTCACGGCTCCAGTTGGCTTTATGACCAGCCGGGAACTCCACACCATACAGCTGCGTGTAAAGATCTGCAGTTGTGTTAAGCCCCCGGAACAAACCACTGTTACCGTTCAGCTCAGTTGCAAGACGTGACGGCATTATCATCAGCATATCGCAGGGACAACTCGCGGCCGGCATTATACTGAGCCATTCCCAACGCTCCTGCGGATCGAACTGTTCCCCGAAGCTGGCAACACCAAACCAGTCAGCATAGTGAACAGCCATCAACTGGGACATTATCTGGCGCGATGAAACTGGAATACTCTCCCATTTAAGTGTTTCCAGGCCGGACTGAACCCAGATCTTCTCCATACGTGCAATAGTAGCGCTGTCGAGCCACGCATCCTTTTCCATTAATTCCAGGAAATGCTGGAACGCCTGGTTTGCCGAAGTAGAAGCCCCCGTACCGGCGGCCGTAAGCATCGGATAAGCAGTAAACTCTGTCGCTTTTGTTGGCTTAAGTATCCCGGCACATCCAGCAAGAAACAGCTTTATGGCCTGCCGTATGGCATGTCGATAACGCGGAGTTTCAGTGCCGGCAATCCAGGACTGCATCACGTCAATACAAACAGATTTCGCAGTGATTTCCAGACGGTTTTTGCACCATGAAAACATAGTTATTACTCCTCTTTAGTTTAGACAGAGGGCATCTCCCTGAGGAGATACCCTCAGGGGATGCTGATGACCAGAGCCATCAAGTTTATTGTTAAGCAGCCTTGTTCTGTTCCGGTTGTCGGTTCAGTGGCTGCAGTAAAAAATCCGACGCTTCCCGGGCAAACCGGCAGGCGCGGAAAAAGGCTTTTTTATCGTCACGAAGTACCTTCAACCAACTGGCCAGATAGCTTTCATGTTGAACATCACCGTAAATACCCAGCTCTGCACAAAGAAAAGCACTGCCGGTTTCGGCAATAAGCTCCTCAAAGGCGTAAACTGGATCACCGAATTTTCGCGAAGAAGATGTTATCCCTTCACGGCTCAGACGGCGGCTGTGGCCGGTTGCATGAACCAGTTCATGCAGTAGTGTGGACCAGTAATCAGCTTCAGAATTAAACTGTGAAGTCGTAGGCATCACAATTCGATCGGTTGATGGCTGATAATACGCCCGGTTTTGTCGGTACGATGTGCAAACCACACCGGTTGCATTCAGTACTGACAGTACCTGCCCCTGTTGTTGTTCACTGAGTATGGAATGCCGCTCCTCTTCTGCCTCTATTGGCGGCATGCCGGCAACAGCATCCGGCAGTCCATCACACTGGGCGACATTGAAAAGTTGCAGCGGCTTCAGCATTGCAAGCGACTCCATGACGGGATTACCGTCTTTATCGAACAGCTTGTTATCGTTGCCATCCGTCGCCTGTTTCTCAAACGGTTTGTAGATGATGGCCATCGAGCTGGTTTCACCCTTGCGCACCTGACCACCCACGGCTTTCGCCTGCTGGTATGTCAGCCATCGATCGGATGAAAATCCCCGCTCTTCAGCAGACATCCACAGCAAGGGTATATTCACTCCGCTGTAATGGCGGCCGGTTGTGGCATTCACCGGTAACGCGCTGCCATGTACGTTCTGTGCAGAACGCCACGGCCGGCGCCACGGTGGAACCCCTTTTTCCAGGGCGGCAATGATTTTGTCGGTGACCTGCTGGTAAAGATCGGCTTTCTGAGCCGGCGCGGCCTTACGGCCGCGAATGGATTTGTTCATAAGGATGCAACCTGTAAAAAAGGGCGCATCCTCCCCGGGGCGGAAGAATGCGCCACCGGGAGTGGAAAAAAGTCAGAGATAGTCAGTAATACAACCTAGCGGCGGGTTCCCGCGTAACGGAAAGAGCCATCAGACATCACCTCGCTGACGCTGCTGCGTACGCTGCGAACCGCACTCTCAAACATCGTGCGATCAGCCGGTTTTGCCCGTTTACAGTCGAGACGGATTACCCTGTCAAGCACAGACAGCGCCTGTGAGCGCCAGCTCAGACGTTCCGCATTCCCTACACAGGCAGGTAAATGCCGGAGAGACTGATCGTAGAGCCAGCGAATATTGCTGCGATATTCCTCCACCAGGACATACACCTTTTCTGGCGGGCAGGTCTCCTTACGAATTGTCATACCAGTCCCCAGTGGACCGGCCGATGGCATCATAAAAAGATCGTGGTGTTCGTTCAGAACGGCGTCGAATTTGCTCTGCTCCATAAAGGTCTGAAAAGCGTATTCCTTCCCGGGAATTAACAGGTCTGCATTTTCCGACCAGTTTGCATCTTTCGAGGGATTACAACCTTCCGCCCATGCCCTGAGCCATTCGCCGGGGTTTCGGTCATCCGGAACCCGGATGTATATACCAAGGTTCTTTTCAAGCAGCAGTGGCCTTTGCATACCGCCCTGCTGTGATAAAAGAGGGCGTAATTCGGTTGAGGTAAAGCGAATCATCAGGACTCCTTAAATTAATAAGGAGGAGACCTCCCCTGGAGGGAAGGTCCCTCCGGGAAGTGTTAATCAGTCAGAACTGATTCAGTCGAAACGGTAACGCAGCCAGGCCATCTGCTGCGCCATCTGCCGTCCCGCCCGTAAAGCCTTACGTGCGGAGGCAAACTGACCGGCGCTGGCCAGTTGCTGATACTGCCAGTCACGCGAACTGTAGCCCGTTCTGCGTGAAATGATGGCGGTAAAACCCCCTTCAGACTGAACGACCTCGGCGCGGAAACTGCTGTGACCGCTACGGTTGGTGAACCATTCGGCCTGCTGCTGCCGCATTGCTTCTGAAATGCGGCTGAGGACGCGCGTGGTATGGGTGATAAACAACAGTATTATACTGCTCATGGTTTTCTCCTTAGTTAATGCGGAGAAAACCATCACCGCAGATGCAGGGAGGTTGTCCCCGCATGGGTTGGTACATCAGTTATAAGCTGGCTTCATTCAGAAAACACAACCACCTCCGTATGGAGAAAGTCCCCATAGGGTTCAGTGCATCACGTCAGAAATCAGCATCGCTGCGTTCCATAGACAGAAAGGCCTCTTCGTCTTTGACTGCGCTTTTGTAGAAATATGTCCAGGCTTCTTTATCAATACCTTCTGCCATGCGGCAGAGGTCGTTAAAGAATGCCTCCCATGATCCCGGTATAAGTTTTCGAACATACAGTTCAGCCAGTTCCCGGGCAACAGAAGCCATATCCCAGACGTAATACGGAAAGCCGTCTTCATCTGTCCCGGTATTTAGGTCAAGGCGGCGAAGCGCTGCGATACTCAGCAGTTCGCCTTCCGCTTTAGCCAGTGCAACTTTGTGAGCATTACGCTCGCTGGCACGGATGTGAAAATCTTCGGTGAGAATTAACTCGTTCATAAAGGATTCCTTAAAGAGTTGTGGAATCCTGTCCCTGACCGGGACAGAAGTCCCGTTAGGGTGAGAAAATCTTCGACTAATAAGGCCGTCAGGCGATGTCTGAGAAATGGGCGCTCTGATAAAACATTTCGCGCAATTGCTCTGTAGCTTCGTCCAGCTCTTTTTCCTCGCGAGACCTGGTAACGCCCTGAAGAAAAGCTGTACTCCAGTGAAAACTGTGAACATCTGTCCCCAGAAGCGTAAGCTCGCTCACTGCTTCTTCGACAAAGGTATGTTTTATGAAGCCATGCTCAGTTGCAAAACCAACTGTATACGCGACATGTCTGAGAAAAGTCAGGTAATCAGGAAGGCCGTCAGCAGGAACCTGAGGATCTGCGTCGACTATGAGTTTGTTATCCAGACGAACGTTAAGCTGAGTTTTTACGTAATCCACAATGATTTTTGCAGAAGCGGGTGAGTCACAACTCAGTAACGCGAGCGGATTGATCATGCTGGTGTAATGCATGGGTACGATTCCTTATGAAAAAAGGGAACCGTCCCAAAGGGAAAGTATCCCTTAGGGTGAGAATCAGGCCAAAAATGCCGGATGAGTAAATCAGGTGTTTGGTAGTGTGAAGTTAAGTAGAAAAGGACCTTAACCTGTAATCAGGTTCCTGTTTGCAAAGGTTAAACAGGTTTGAACCGCCCGAAAGCACCATCTCTCAGGTTATGATGGCATTGGCATGTGATTACCCGAAGGCGCCTGTCTCAAATCACTCAGGCATTGGCAGTTGTCAGAGACAACGTTAGCAAATTAAGCGTACACAATTCCCGCACCTCAGGCAATAGTGTCAACGCAAAGATCTTCCCACATTGTGGTTTGAACCAGGACGATGAAGCCCTTAACGGGAAAGTCACTACTGCTGAGAATATCCTGAGAAAATGTGTCATGTTTAAATTGATCAGAAAAAAGGATCATATTTTTACATTTTATGAGCGTTTTCTTTTTCTCTCAGTGATTTCCTGAAAGTTTCAGACAGTGCGCCATGGATGAAATACAGACAGGCATCAGTTGTATTAGCTCAGATATGACCTGACACATCTATGGCACAGAGCCAAACCTAATCTGACAGACAGCTCTGTGCCAAAAATGGAAGCTAGGAAATATTGAAATATTTCAGACAAAACGAGACTCAAAACAGCTATTGAAATCAGGCCAGCATAGCGGATACATTACGCACGTTGTTACCTTGTATCATCAGGATGCCGTTGACTGTGTTTATCAGCCGTGAAGTCATTTCCAGAATCGTGCTTATCATCATGGCTGTTGCCGTGCTGAGCAGTTCGCTTATGGCAAAACCACAGGCTGTCTACAACGTCCAGGATACAACGTCCATCAGTGACCATCAGCACGACAGCGATGAACCGCTGAATGAGCACGATCCGTTGCTGTTCCACTCGCACGGTAACGTGCATCACCTCAATGCCGATCATTCCCACGATCTGAACAAACTCTTCACACTGACTGCTTTGCAGGCCTGGAACGCAGGCATGCGGGCGATGTTTGCGCTGAGTTCAGAACAAATCCTGCGGATGCCCCTGGCCGCCCCCGAACGCCCTCCGAGATCCCTGATTGCCTAATAACTTCCTTTAATTCGTTATTATTCAAACTGTAAGGGTTTTTATGAATACCAGCCTTGATATGCAGGGCCGGTTGAGCGGTGGCCTGCTTTCTGCTCAGGCGCGTTCAGCTTGTCTGTTTTTTTTGTTGTTATTGCTGTTCTACAGCCAGGGCGCGTCTGCCCACGGCGTGGCGGAGGGCGACAAAGGGTACATCCAGGAAATCACCGGGATTAACATCATTCCGTTTATCTATCTTGGCGCGAAGCACATGGTGACCGGTTACGATCACCTGCTGTTTCTGTTTGGCGTGATTTTCTTTCTCTACAAAATGCGCGATATCGGGCTGTACGTCAGCCTGTTTGCTGTCGGGCACTCAACGACGCTGCTTATCGGCACGTTCTTCAATATCAGCGTCAGCGCTTATCTTATTGATGCCATTATCGGTCTGTCAGTGGTCTACAAAGCACTTGATAACCTTGGAGCTTTCCAGCGCTGGTTTGGTTTTCAGCCAAACACGAAGCTGGCCACGCTCATCTTTGGTTTCTTCCACGGCTTTGGTCTGGCGACCAAAATCAAGGAGTTCGAAATCTCTCCCGATGGCCTTTTCGTCAACCTGATTGCCTTCAATGTCGGGGTGGAGATAGGCCAGCTGCTGGCGCTCAGCGCCATCCTGATCATCATGAGCTACTGGCGGCAGACGGCGGGCTTTTTCCGCCATGCCTACACCGCCAACGTCGTCATGATGAGCGCCGGTTTCCTGTTAATGAGTTACCAGATTTGTGGCTACATTTTAGCCTGAGGGAGAAAAGAGAATGTATAACACTGATTTACCTACCCGTGCAGAATTGCCGTCGGCATTCAAACTGATGCAATCAACCATCCTGGCGGCGATTGTTGCGCTGACACTGCTGATCACTATCGTCATGCCTTCCGAATATGGTATCGATCCGACAGGCGTAGGACGTTTGCTGGGTCTCAAGCAAATGGGAGAGATAAAAACACAACTGGCTGCTGAAGCCGTTGCAGATAAACAAGCAAGTATAGGTCAATGGGGGCAGTCAACGACCCCGGAAAATGAACGCCCGGTGCCGGATAATCCGCCGACGATCACACAAAACAACTACCCGGAACTTAGCGCACCAGTGACAACCCGTTCGCCGGAAGTATCAACAACCGGTTCTCAACGCAATCAGTTGCTGATTACGCTGAAACCGAATGAAGCGGCTGAAGTGAAGATGGAAATGCGTAAGGACGCCCGGGTGGCTTTTCAGTGGATGAGTTCCGGCCCTGTAAACGTTGATGCGCACGGCGATCCGGTTAACGCACCGAAAGGGTTTTACCACGGCTATGGCAAGGACCGGCAGATAACCTCCGGAGATGGGGTATTGCAGGCCGCCTTTGACGGGAAGCACGGCTGGTTCTGGCGAAATCGAGGTTCGCAGACGATCACGATCCAACTGGATACCAACGGGGAGTACATGAGTATCAAGCGCGTCATCTGATTGATCGGGCCCGCATGATGCGGGCCCATTTTATTCATCCCGGCAATACAAGACTTTACACTCCAGCCCTTACATCCTCCCCGGGGGGATGCTAATCTTTTTAAACCATTGTCATTGTCCATTGAGAGAAGCATTGAGCGATGTACCTGATGTTTAAGCGTTCACCCCGTTATGTTCTGATGATTGTCATCATGGCCTTTGGCATGATGATGTCGTCGATGGGGACGTTTGCGTCGCACGGTACAAACGGCCTGACAGGCTACGAGATGAATCTGCACGATGCAGAAGTCACCATGACAATGCAGGATCACTCTCACGATTCGGATATCCCTCAGTCTGGTCACGCAGGTCATCATCAGACAGACCATTTCCATGAAACCCCTGAACAGCCGCCCTCTGTGGAGATTTCCCTCTCCCCTGTAGCAGACAGATGGTTGCCACTTGCCGATCTCCGTAGCCCGGTTAAAGCCACGGACATCATCTACCGTCCTCCCAGCACCCGCCAGATCTGATCGCTGTTACCGGCAGCTGTTTCCTGCCCGGCTTTAATCAACTTCAGATTTAGCGGAGAGGCTATGTATAAAGACTCTATCCAGGCGCGTCGCGAGATTGCGCGGAATTTCACTGCACTCAATTATCGTATTGATCCCCTGCACTGGCAGACGCTCTGCATGGGCGTTAATCGCGACCTTCAGGCCAAAAAATTGCGTCCGAATGTTCCGGTTCCTTCACGGCGGAAGGTCATTCCGTTCCTGAAAATGATGCATCAGGAAACGGGCTCGATGCTTAAAGCGATCCTCGCCTTTGGCTTTGACGGCCCCTGGACCTCCAGCGGCGGTTCGTTTCGTCTGGCGCGGGAAATTGGGTTCGATATCGTTCACTACGCGAAGAACATTCACCACAAAAATGGCACCGTCACCTTCCTCGAAATTGGTGCTGCCTGGGCGGGTTTTCGTGCAGAAGAAGCGGCCAGCCATCAGGCGACAATTTCCGGGCTTGCTGAGGGCTTCAGAGAGCAACTCGGGGAGAGTGCATTCCTGCACTTCACCAATCTCACGCCATGGCATGAATCGCTACCAAAAGGCGTGACTGAGCACCCTTACGTGACGGCTGCCGGGCTGTGTGCCCTGGAGAACCGGGGCGTTCAGGCCGGTGAGGTCGATATTATCTACTCCCAGGCAGCGGCCTATTTCGAGCAGGATTACGCGGCATTCCTTCGCAACGCAGCACGCCTGCTGAAAGGGGATGGCGTCTTAATCTTCAACCATGATCCTGTCCTGGCAAGTGCGATGGATGAAGTCGCCTGGGAGCACGGGCTGCGGCTGGTCAGACGCAAGCAAATGGGCGGCATGAATGGCGCGATTGCCCGCTATCACCGGCTTCGTTCGTCCCCGATGAGCCAGATGGTCTTCCCTGGCGTGAATCGGGCGCAGGATGAAGAAGTGGTCTGTGAATCACTGGTTATGTCGGCGCTTCGTCGCAGCGTGGAGGTGTAACGCCCGATATGTTGACGCGTAGACATTTCCTCACCACCACAGGAGCATTGCTGATGACAACATTACTGCCGGGGGAAACCCTGGCAGCCTCTCTGGCGGAAAGAGTCAGTAATACATGGCAAAAAATAATCACTCGTCGCTCTGCTCAGGAGACGATAACACCGGGCTGGATCTTGCAGTCTCTCGGGCTTCAGAGTGGCTCAACGGAATTGCGGAGAGCCATTTTTGAACTGGTCAGGCGAATGCCCTATCAGCTCGGTTCATGGAATGACCAAAGCATGAGCCTGTTTGAGCAGGGTTTTGGCGATTGTCGTCATAAAGCCGCCGCGGCCGAACGACTGCTGGTTGCCGGTGGTATTACGGCAAGGCGAAAACTGGTGCAGTTTGACTGGGCTGATTTACCCATTCCTCCGGAAATACTGGCCATTTTGCCGCAAACACAGGGGTTTCATGACACCGTGACTTTTGAGTTAGACGGGAAAACATTCCTGTTTGATGCCACCTGGGATATCGCTTTGCGCGGTGCGGGCTTCCCTGTGATGCCTTCCTGGGATGGTAACTCTGATACCTGGTCAGTGACTTCCCGGATGTCGACACAGCAAACTGTACAGATGCCGCAGCCCGGGCAGGACATTTACAGCGCGAACCAGATGAGCTGGCCGCAGCGCGAGAAAACCATGGCATTCAATCAGGCCCTGAACAGCTGGCTGGAGGATATTCGGGCTAACCGTGACGACTGGTGCACCATCATCCACAGCGATGTTGAAGCCACCCGTTTGAGCCTGAAAACCTGCCTTGGGCAATTGAGTTAATACCATTCTGGTCAGGAGGGACTGCGCAGGGAAGCGGTGATAACACCTCCGACACTCTTTATGCTGCTTCAGGTATAACGCTGGGATACCTGAAGCTTTTTTACGCCATGTACGATTCCAGTGAGTGCCGGCAATCAGCGAATCCGGCATAAATGGTTTCAGGGGGCGTTAACAGGCAAAACCTGACAGTTTTTTCTCTTGCCTTATCGTTTACAGACTAAAGAACACTCAGGGTCCTGTACCGAGTAGATGAAGAACAATCCCGGCGGCGCAACAAGTGGCCAGTGTCGTCATCATTCCCAGCTTCAGGCGGAACAGCGCCAGCATGGCAACACAGGATAGCGCAAGTGACCAGGGTTCCAGGCTGGACAGTACCGGTACCTGCAGGACCATGCCAAAAGTGCGAACAACATTAATTTGCGCAAACAACGTATGCAGGGCAAACCAGACGGACAGGTTGAGTATCACTCCCACGACAGCGGCGGTGATGGTAGACAGTACGGCATTGAGTGCCTTGTTGTTACGCAATGCCTCGATATAGGGCGCACCGATAAAAATAAACAGAAACGAAGGGGTAAAGGTCACCCATTTGGCTAAAATACCGCCCAGCGTCCCGGCCAGCACCGGGCTGAATACTCCCGGATCGCGGAATGCCGCCATAAATCCTACAAACTGCACAACGCTAATCAGCGGACCCGGAGTGGTTTCAGCCATCCCCAGTCCGATTAACATTTCCCCCGGGGTAAGCCAGTGAAAATGTTCAACAGCCTGTTGCGCCACATAAGACAGTATCGCGTAAGCCCCGCCGAACGTGAGCACGGACATCTTACTGAAAAATACCGCAATATGGGTATAGACGTTATCAACCCCCATCGTGACCACAAAAGCCATCAGCGGTCCCAGCCATATCAGTAAACCCAGGAGCGTCACTTTTATGGCTCTTCTGTGAGAAGGTCGCACGTGTTCAGGGATTTCCTGAGCAAACGCGACATCAATCGCTGCCCCGGAATCATCCGCCGCATCGGGTTTGTCAGAGCCTGAACGGGGCTGAAAAGCGCTGATCCCGGTTTTACTCCCGATAAATCCGATCAGCGCAGCTGCCGCAATAATGAACGGAAAAGGGATGGCAAACACAAATATCGCGATAAATGACAAGACGGCAACACCCACCATGGCCTGGCTTTTTAGTGCCCGCCGGCCGACCCGCATTACGGCTTCCAGCACTACGGCAAGCACCGCAGCCTTGAGGCCAAAAAAGAGCGCCTGGACAATGCCAATCTGGCCATAGCTGGCATAAATCCAGCTCAGTGTTCCCAGGGCCAGCAGGCCAGGCAGAATAAATAATATCCCGGCAGCAAGCCCTCCCCGGGTGCGATGCAGTAACCAGCCGATATAGACGGCCAGTTTGTGTGCTTCCGGACCAGGAACAAGAGTGCAATAGTTGAGGGCGTGCAGGAAACGGGTTTCACTGATCCAGTTTTTTTCTTCCACCAGTATCCTGTGCATCACGGCTATCTGGCCTGCCGGTCCGCCAAAACTCAGCGCGGCAACCCGCACCCATACCAGCAACGCTTCTCGAAAAGACACACCGTGCCGTTCATATGCCGGTGTTTGCTGAGAGGGAAATACCGGGTCTGAAGAACTGCTGTTATTGATGTCCATGACTATGATGACCTGTGTTGATGGATCCACACCGGAGGCTTAATGACCCGGCTTATCGTCGCTGGAGGCGCTTTTGCTGTAGGTCAGCAGAAGGCTGTCAAAAATGGGACAGGCCGCATTCAGCAGTTGCTCATCGTCGGTAAAGGTTTCACGTAATCCCGCCAGAATACTTTCCACCCCGGCAGCCTCCGGGGGCTGGGCACCGCCGACATCAAGGTAATGCACGAGTATCCCGGTGCGTGAAAGCCCCTCCTGTTCCAGAGAAAAACCAGCCAGCAGCACTTCAAAAGTTACCCTGTTATCCACATGACTGAATGTGGCCCCATCGAAGTCAAACCCGATAGCTCCGGCCGGACATTCCGCCGGATTGCTCATCCAGAGAAATTTTGCCCGGGGATCAATAAAGCGCCGGATTAACCACGCACAGGCCAGTCTGTCCACCCAGGGACGCCGTCGTGTTGCCCAGACTCGCTGTTGATAGTCACTTATGCGTAACTTCGGGATGGTACCGATCACCATATGAGGTTCATCAGGTGACAATATCCGCGAGCAGGCCATCTCCAGTTCCTGTAGTGCATTGTCCGCCTGGCGCTGCGCCTCTCCCGGAAAGAAGTCGATGTCAGCAAGACCGGTAAACGATTTTCGCAGTTTGCGAACCAGCCTGAGTGTTTCCTGGACATTCCCCCCGGTCAGGGCTCCCTGTGCACGTGAGATCTCTACAAGCAGTACCGCAAAATCTTCACCACGATCGAAAAGATTGGCGAAACAGGAACCTTCAGGCTCTTCAGTATTGAGTACCAAAGCCATCCCTCCAGCATCACAGACATCCTTTGCCTGAGCATCCAGAGTCATCCTGCATAATTCTGTTTCAGGCATCAGATAGACACCATCCCGCAATACTGCCGCTCCGGACGCTTTGAGTGCACGCCAGATCCGCATCCGGACGGCGGCGTTTTCTGTCGGAAGCGACAGGATGAGAAGGAGATATTTCATTTTCACTCACCACTCTCTGTTTATTGTCTCCCCTCCTTCGAGGGATTTTGTTAATGATATAACAGAATGAAGAATATGCTACATATTTACAATGAATGCGAATAGAGTGGACTCGCTGATGAAGACTTAATGAGCTTAAAAACTGAAGTTAATTACTGACGAATGTCTCTTTAATCCTCCCCACCAGGATAAAGCTTGTCATTTTTTTCAGCTCCCTCTATGCTTTCAACATCCCCCTGGGGGGGATGTAAATTCAAGCCAAGAGATTTCCTGATGCTCAATATTCTTTCTAATCGTACCTACCGCCACCTGTTTATGGCACAGGTTATCGCCCTTATCGGCACCGGTCTGGCGACCGTTGCCCTGGGGCTGTTAGCCTACGATCTTGCCGGAGACAGGGCCGGGGCGGTTCTGGGTACCGCACTGGCTATCAAGATGAGCGCCTACATTCTGGTTGCGCCTGTGGCAGCGGCCTTTGCCGACAAATTCCCGCGTCGAACCATGCTGGTGACGCTGGATCTGGTTCGCGCCCTCGTGGCTGTCGCGTTGCCTTTTGTCACCCAGATTTGGGAAATCTATATCCTGATCTTCATTCTTCAGTCTGCCTCGGCGGCGTTTACGCCAACCTTCCAGGCGACAATCCCGGATATTCTTCCTGACGAACGCGAATATACCCGGGCGCTGTCTCTGTCACGTCTGGCCTACGATCTGGAAAGTGTAATCAGCCCCATGCTGGCGGCGGCGCTGCTGACGGTCATGAACTTCCACAACCTGTTTGCCGGTACGGCGGTCGGGTTCCTCGCCTCAGCGACTCTGGTTGTTTCCGTGACGTTGCCAAAGATGAAAGCGTTAACGGTCAACCGCAGCATCTATGACAAAACCACACGGGGCATGCGCATCTTCCTGAAAACCCCAAGACTGCGCGGCCTGCTGGCACTCAACATGGCCGTGGCCGCAGCAAGTGCGATGGTTATCGTCAACACCGTGGTTCTGGTTCAGGCGGACTTTGGTCTCTCGCAGCGCTCCACCGCCATTGCGCTGACCTTCTTCGGTGTCGGATCCATGATATCGGCTCTGATTCTCCCCAGACTTCTCGACAAAATGAGTGACCGCATGCCGATGCTTGTGGGCACCGTACTCTTAGTCGTTGGCCTGGGGCTGGGCATTTTCCTCAAGGATTACATCACGCTGGTTGTGCTCTGGACGCTGCTGGGCGTGGGCTATTCGCTTTCTCAGACGCCGAGTGGTCGCCTGCTGCGCCGTTCTTCTACGGCTGAAGACAGACCGGCACTGTTCGCCGCCCAGTTTGCACTGTCGCATTCATGCTGGCTGGTGACTTATCCGCTGGCCGGGTGGGTCGGTGCAACATGGGGGACACAGGCTTCGTTCATCGCCCTGACCATTGTGGCCGCACTGTCACTGATTACTGCCGTTCTTATCTGGCGGCCTGAGCATGAAGTTTACGCCCAGGTTCACAGCCACACCGATCCAGAAACAAACAACGAATCGACCCATGAGCATGATTTCGTCATTGATGATGAACACCCTTCATGGCCGAAGAAAGAGAAGTAATTTCCGTAAAACAGACAAACGGGCAGGAGAGGATAAGCCGATAAAACGTGTGACCATGGCGTTGATACACATTATCTTATCCCCTCCACCTGGAGAGGATAAATCATGACCGTTCACGCATCACACCCTGACATTATTAAAAGACTTAAGCGTGCCGCAGGGCACCTGAAAAGTACCATCCAGATGCTCGAAGATGAAAAAGCGTGTCTGGATATCGCCCAGCAGCTGCACGCTGTGGAAAAGGCGATAACGAATGCGAAGCGTACCTTAATTCATGACCATCTGGATCACTGCCTGGAGGACGCCCTTCATGCCGACTACACTGAGTCTGATAACACGCTTAGCGAATTTAAAGAGATAACCAAGTATCTTTAAGGCAAGCGAAATATGACTGATTTTTCTGCTCTTTTACAGCAAGGCGTGGCGAATGCCTGGCTGTTCATCCCCAGCGCGATCCTGCTGGGTGCGCTTCACGGCCTGGAGCCCGGGCACTCCAAAACAATGATGGCCGCCTTTATTGTGGCTATCCGGGGAACGGTCAAACAAGCCGTATTATTAGGGCTTGCTGCGACCATTTCGCACACGTCAGTTGTCTGGCTGATTGCCATGGGCGGAATGTATGTCAGTCAGAAATTCACCGCCGAATCGGCTGAACCCTGGTTCCAGCTGATTTCAGCGATCATCATTCTTGCCACGGCGGCATGGATGTTCTGGCGCACCTGGCGCGGCGAAAAACTGTGGAAGATGGAGCAGGAAGAGGAACACGGCCACGGTCATCACGATCACGACGAAACCCGCATCATCGATACCGGTCATGGCAGCATTGAACTCTCAATTTTCGAGGAAGGCCAGCCGCCTCACTGGCGTTTACGCACGCTCAGCGGCAAGAAATGGGAAGCCCGCGATATCTCGCTGGTCACTAACCGGGGCACAGGAACATTTTCACAGGCCTTTGATTTCATCGAAAAAGACGGGTTTATGGAATCGGCCCTGGCGATCCCGGAGCCGCACAGTTTTGATGTTCGTCTCTCTTTGGGTCATCGCGGCCATGTACACGATTATGATGTGGAATTCCGCGAGCATGAACACGGTCACGATCATGACCACGATCACTCCGCGCTGGAGGGACTGGATGTTAATTCCCCCGAGTATCAGGACGCCCATGAGAAAGCGCACGCGAACGACATCAAAAAACGCTTTGCCAATCGCAGCGTAACCACCGGGCAAATTATCCTGTTCGGCCTGACCGGAGGACTCATTCCTTGCCCGGCAGCCATTACCGTTTTGCTGCTCTGCATCCAGGTGAAAGAATTTACGCTCGGTGCCGCGCTGGTACTGTGTTTCAGCATTGGGTTAGCGATTACGCTGGTTTCAGTGGGCGCAGCAGCGGCTTTCAGCGTTCGTCAGGCAACAAAACGCTGGAGCGGCCTGGATACGCTGGCACGTCGGGCCCCGTACTTCTCAAGCGTACTGATTGCCCTTGTTGGCATCTACATGGGTTATCACGGCTGGATCGGCGTGACCCGCTGATTTCGCCTTACATGACTCTTCTCTGAACCCACCCCCCGGTGGGTTTTTTATCTCTGAAGCCCATCACATTTTTATCCCCCTACCGGGGATAGCAATTGAGCTTTTACAGGCGCTCATTTATCATCAAATCATCCCCCCTGGGAGGATGTAAAATCATAAATGGAACCTGCTATGCAAAAACAATATTTCAGTCAGATTCGTCGTCAGTTCTTCAACGTCACCGGTATGTTACTCACTTCATTCATCGCCATTCCTGCCCTGGCAGCGCAGGGCGGCTTCTCCGCTGAGAAAGAGCCTGTCGTCACTGAGCGCATGTACGCCGGTCATAAAGTTCAGCAGGAGAATGGTCAAAGTCGTATTCAGGCCGTTCCTTCAATGCGCGAAGGGGCGTGGGTAACGCTGGAAGGCAATGTTATCAGTCAGCAACAGGAGGAATGGTACACATTCCGTGATCCTACCGGCACCATCAAAGTGCGCATTCAGCAGAAGGTCTGGAACGGGCAACATTTCGACGCTCAGGATCTGGTGCGTGTTAGTGGCCAGGTAAGCCATGAAAATGGTAGTACAATTTTAGACGTTGCAGTTATCAGCAAACCCTAAAACACAATTCTGGCGAACGGCACTTTTCTGGGCATGTGAAGTTCGTCAGTTGAATTCACAGCTCAAAGCAGACTGTCAGATTTGATTGTGTGCTGCCAGATAAAACTGTCAGGTCAAGTCTGAGCTAATACACATCAGTACGGGTGAATTTGTCGCCGTAATACGCATGTGCCTCCTGTGAACAGGCAATCTCATAATGCCCCCTGTCTATAATACAATACGTAAAACCCGTTCCACCCATCCCAAAAACACACGCCCAATAACCGAATCGTCACCAGAAACAAAAACTCTTTTACTCATTACCCTCTACCATATTATAAACACGAGCCACGTAATGTCCCCTGCCATCGCCATGTCCCAGATCCATTGATGTCAGAGCCTGTGCCTCTTCTTTAGTGAAACCTCTTTTCATATGATAATTCATGACATCAACAGAGTAGGCATAGCGTAAACTATGAGGCGCATATTTTCCTGTTAATCCGGACTCACGGACAACATTGCGATAACGTTCAATCGCTGTATGTAATGATGGCTTATCAATCAACTTTCCATTATTTTCATTCAAATGTTTAAGGGACGCATTGATTGCAGCCAGAGTTGACTCGCGATCTAATACCGTTGTATCTCTTGGTCGTCCTCCTTTTGTCCCAAATACAACACGTATTTTTTCGTTACCATTGAGTAAAGCTTTTTGCCAGGTACGCAACGATTTAGCAGACTGTACTGTTTCTTCTGTTCTTAACCCGAGTAATCTGGATAATCTCATTGCACATGCAACGCCATCATCCTTTTGCTCTACACACGTCAATACCTGCCGAAAATAAGCATCGGGAATAGCAACCTTAGTTCCATCCCGGCTCGTTTCCGAAATACCCAGAGCCTGATTGCTCAGTTTTTCATGAGAAGGATTTGCCATGAATGTTTTCCCCGCAACACGTAACAAAGCCCGGATAGCTGCCATTTCGTTCTGAAGTGTGCGTCTGGAAATATCTTCGGAAAGGCGGCTCTTCATATACAACTCGATATGCCCCGTCTTGATATTTTTAATATCTCTGATTTGAACATTAAGTTTTAATAAACGTTCGGCAAACCTGTCCGCAATTTTCATTCGGTCAGAAACGGTTTTAAAACTTCCCCCTGCCTGCCTGGCAAGTGTTTTAAGATTTTTATTCAGTTTTGCCATAAACAACCCTCCATTTAAACAGGTGTCAGTGCTTTTCCGTCTGCGTGAACGGAAAAGCACTGACACCGGCTGCGCCACAGCTACAGACGATGAATTTCACCCCGACGGCACGGTTTATGGTTGCCCTTCCTGCGTCTCGACAGATATCTGTGCATCGGGGCGGCGAAATGTTGAGTTATTGCGAAGCTCCCCAGGTCTCTGACCTGTTCGCGGTTTACACCGGGCTGAAATTAATCAGTCTGCTTCCACACACCAGTATGTTGACTGGTGTCGCCATCGATATCGTGTCGATTTTCTCCTTTCAGAATGAAGTCCTTACCCGTTTTTACGGGAAAGACGTTTGGTTGATAAATGAACAAACAGTGAATGAAGTACGTTTTTAAGGCCCTTAAACCTTTAAATACGTGTTGGTCAGTTGGTAAAAAAGTTGTCGAAATGGCAGTGCGTCAGCTCTGCCAGTTATGCGCTGCGCGCGTCACTTGGTACTCGTTTCACTCGTGCACAAGTGACGCCGCGCTCCTCTGCTCTCAATGCAGTCGTGGAAGATGCCCAAATGTTCCAAATGGTCATATCCACGCTGCAAAGTTCGCAACGGCCAGCAGCGTCATAAAGAGTGAAAACGATAAGAAAATTGCGACCAGACAACGGCTGCAAGACGTACCTAAAAAACAGATACAGAAGTGAAAGGGACCTTCATCGCCAGATTCAAACTGTATGCGATCTTCGTTTTCAAAGGGTAAACGAAGTTACCGCCCGAAGGCGCCACCTCTCAGGTCACGGTGGCATTGGCATGGCGATCACCCGAAGGCGCCTCTCTCAGATCGCCGAGGCATTGGCATGTTGCATACAACGCAACGGTACAACAGAGTCATATTAGATCAGAGCTCGATCCATTTTCAATGGTTACGACAATAAAAAGCGGAGCTGGTATGCTCCGCATTTAAATCATGAAATAACGGTATATATTCAATTTTGACTTTCTGAAACTATTTTCTCTTGCATATACTCTGTGAAAGACATTATCTCAGGATATATGAATTCTTTAGTGAATCCATATAAATCCAGTTCCTTCCTGATTTCAATAATTTTCTCTTTTGGAATGACTATCTTCAAAAGCCCCGAGTTTGATTGTAAACCGGAAAGACTTTCCTCATCTATTTTCGACACCGTATTACTTGCACCAAACATGGAGGCCGCATAAACTTCTTCATTTATTTTATTTGAAAAAAGCAATACGCCCTGCTGGTTTTTTACCCGTTGATTTATCGGTAGTGGTTTTATTATAGTCTGATGCTTATTAAAAATATCAACGTTATCGTGACTCCTACTGTAATTGTAGTCTAGATCCCCTAAGAATTGTGTCAAACTCCCAAACAAACGGGTGACAAGATTTTGACCAGTAAAACTGAAATTCAGAGTCATTAAATCAAAAAGATGAAGGCTTTGATTCAAATATAATTTAATCCCTGTCCCTGGTTCATAATGAATTAAGAGTGAACTTACATCATCCAGATAATCTTTTATATTTTTCAATAAAACTGGATCAGAAGGGTTCGAAATATAAAGAGCATGGTTAGATTTATAAAACTGAGAACTTCGACGGTAAATTTCCTTGTAAGCATCTTTCTCTGATTTTATTGCAGCGAGAAATTTCGAGCTTTGCACTACATCTAATTTACTATCTGGAGTATCCCAAATCATAAAAACAGAAGCATCAGTTAGCTCATCTGAATTTTTTCTTTTTTCTGTAGCAAAATACAGAGCAACTAATGGGCTTTTTGTCCAGTCGATAACCCTTGTCGATAAACCATAGTGTTGAGCTGTCACATGAAGATCAATTTCGTTCATAGTGTATCCGCTGATTATATTCACATCAGGATACACAACATGATTATCTTTAAAATTCTCATAAAGCTTATGTGCCAACACATACTCTGAAATGTCATCAGTCTGCATTTGTTGAGTAATAAAATTATACTGTGTTATATTAAACGGTTTTAATTTCGTATTATCTAACAAGCGATAAAGGCTGGAATTCACTCCATGAATAGCATTTCCCTGCCCACGATAAAAAACTTTTTCATTTCCCGGTGAGAATCTTTTCACCACCTTAAGAAAATCACCTACGGAGCTTATTACCTCTTCTGCACACATATTTTTTCCTTTTTTCAATGCGTTAGTGCACTAATATTTGTCTAATTATCATTATCTGCTGTTTTACGTAATGATAAGACAATAACATCAAACGATGCTTTATCAACAAGTTAAAAAACAGTACTTGATTCTTTCACCCCCTCAATTAATACTGTATATGCATACAGTTAATCAATGGGTGAGATCATGCGTGTTTTATCCTTCCTTAGTCCAACATCAGAGCCGCCAGAAGTATCGATTCCATTGTTTATCGAGAGCTGTTCCGCAGGTTTTCCCAGCCCGGCACAAGACTATGTAGAAGCCGAACTAGATCTGAACGAATACTGCATTCAGCGACGTGGCTCTACTTACTTTGTACGAGCTATTGGTAATTCAATGACAGACATCGGTCTTCATTCAGGTGATTTAATGGTTGTTGATAAGGCCGAACCAGCACGGCATGGCGATATCATTATCGCGGAGATCGATGGTGAATTTACCGTTAAACGACTGCTGCTCACCCCACGTCCGGGGCTGCAACCAATGAATCCTGCGTATCCAACGCTATGGCCAGAGCCAGAACAGCTACAGATTTTTGGAGTTGTTACCGCTTTTGTTCATAAAACTCGCGGAGCACAGTGATGTTCGCCTTAGCCGACGTGAACAGCTTTTATGCGAGCTGTGAGAAAGTCTTTCGTCCTGACCTGCGTGGCAAACCAGTAGTAGTGCTTAGCAACAATGATGGCTGTGTGATCGCACGCTCAAAGGAAGCCAAGATTCTGGGTATAAAAATGGGCGTACCATGGTTTCAGCTCAAAGCGATGTCATTTCCAGAACCCATCGTCACGTTCTCCAGTAATTATGAGCTCTAGTAAGTTAAGTGGAATGCAACATTTCCTGTGTAAACTTTGAACAGGGTTCCTGATTACAAAGGAGAAAACAATGCTCACCACTTTATTCTGTACTCCTGCCAGTTCACAGGCAGAACGATGGTTGGGGTTATTATCCGATCTCGGCAGGTCACCGGCGACAATTCATGCCTACCGCGGCGCACTTACTCACTTCTTTCACTTCTGCTGCCAGCAGGAATTGCCCCCCGAACAGGCAAGCTTTGAAGATATCGCTGCGTACATTCGCCCCCAGTTACCCGGCATGCCTCAGTCTGCAGCCAGTGCAACGCTTCAGCTTCGCCTTTCTGCTATACGTCTGTGGTTTGACTATCTGATTTACATGGGGGTAATTATCCGGAACCCTTTACCGCGAGCAGGCACACCCCACATGCCTTCAGCAGGACGCGGTATGGTCCAGCGAATAACACGACTGCCACAAATTCCGGATGACGGCCAGTGGTATCATCTCTTGGGTTATATATCAGACTGTTCATTGCGCGATCGCCTGATGCTAGCTCTGGCGTATCATGGTGCGCTAAGACGCTCTGAGGTGACAACAATAACCATAGAGGATATCGATCCTGCCCACAGGCTTATACGGATTCGCGCCGAAAACACTAAAGGCAAACGCGAACGGGTGGTCTGCTACGGCCCGGCGATTACGCCGGTACTGGCAGCACATCTCAGGAACCTGAGGCAAACGGGTATTACTGGTGGAGCACTGTTCCGTTCGTTTTCTGACAGAAATTATGGCTCACCGCTTTCATACTGGAGCTGGACTAAAACGGTTCGCGAGTGGTCAGACAGGACCAGCATGCCATTTCTGACCACGCACACCTTTCGTCACCTGCGACTGACACATCTTGCCCGGGCGGGATGGAAGCTGCATGAGATAGCAACCTATGCTGGTCATCGTGATCTACGCACCACGCAGATATATATCCATCTTTCAGGCACTGATCTTGCGGCCAGAATGGCGACGACTGTTGCGGAGACTGACCGGAAAATCGCAGCTATCATGTTTGGCCCGGAGAGAGAGAATGACAGGCAAGCGTGATAAAGGTTTCATATACGCGCATTTTTGCCGTGCAGATTATGACCTGCACGCTGGCTTTAGTTCTGAGCAGAAAGAAGCGCTAAGTACAAGCCATAAACGCTCCCGTAACTATGGCAGGTCCGGTTCCCTCTCTTCCCTGATCACCCCCCTGCTGGATATCGCCAACAACAGTGGCACCGGCTGTAGACTTACCCGCACTGTAATTATGGCGATGCTGACTGAAATGCAAAATGTAGGGCAACCCTGCTGGAACTGGCGGAAAGACCAGTGGATCTCCCTGTTTGATAAATATCGTCGCGGTAAACCACTTATGATGGCATTTGCATATTATCTCGGTCCATTCACGTCGCCGCTTCAGATCCCTCATGAAAACACTCTGTCGCTTTACGCCAGTGCCATCTACGGCAACGCGATTTTCCGGGACCAGCTGAACCGGCTGTCGGAAGCACTGATATCTCTGGGCTATTCCCCGCAGCACCTGCGGCATGCCGTTTCCTCCCCCTTGGGTCTGCTGATGCTACTCAATGATAATCCCAGGCTTGAAGAGATGACCACAGAGCTTCTCTGGCAAGCTCAGCAGTACCACGATAAGCGCGTATCAAGACACGTAGGGAAAATTTCTCATGGGCTTGCCGCACTTGGCATTATTGCAAAGCCGGTACGAATGCGTAACTACACCGAATGGCATGAGAAGCCGGTCGAAAATATCAGCCCTGAATGGGTCGCGTGGTGCAGACGCTGGCGTGAGACATCTGTGCTTCGTCCCAGAACCCGTGAAAACCAGTACAGCTTTATTCTTCGCTGCGGCCTCTGGCTGGCAAAGGAGCATCCCGAGGTGAAGGTCCCGACAGACTGGTCTATTGAGACATGTGCCAGTTTTATCGCTGCTGTGGGGAGAATGAAAGTGGATGAGCTGTCTCTGGGGACTGAACATGGACTGCGGAAGTCCAAACGCTCCGGAGAGCCCATGATGCCACATTCACGTGCACATTTTATCTATTCGCTGCGACGATTTATGAGCGATTTCGAACTCTGGGGCTGGGGACGCCTTAATTTCAGCCCCGCCCGTCACCTTTTCACGCCGGATACCCCACTTTTTCGCCGTGGTGTAAATCCGAGAGTGATAGATGATCCCGTCTGGCTCAAACTCATCTGGGCCAGTCTGAACCTGCGCCACGAAGACCTGCTCAGTGAAATTCACTATCCCCTTTCCATGCTTCAGGCAATGGCTGTTATCTGGACCCATGCAGGTTTACGACAGAATGAACTCCTGCGCCTGACTACGGAATGCGTCACGCCTCAGTCAGAAGACATTATCAGGGAGGATGGTAGTGTCGTTCCTGCCGGAACACTATGTTATCTAAACGTCCCGGCAGGAAAGACATCGAAAGCATTTGTTAAACCCGTCTCTGTCATTGTAAAAAAATATGTAGACATATGGTTGAACGTCCGTCCCGTGGATCAGGCAAAACTGAATGATGATCGCACCGGAGAAAAAGTCCGTTATCTCTTCCAATATCGCGGCAAGCCGGCAGGCAGCGATGTGATTAACCGGACGGTCATCCCAGTCCTCTGCGCTAGAGCGGGGCTGCCGGTTGAAGACAGCGGAGGCGCCATAACCAGTCACCGTGGACGGGCTTCAGCCCTGACTGCGCTTGCCAGCGTACCACAGGGCATGTCGCTGTATGAACTGATGCAGTGGTCAGGTCATTCATCACCACAGTCAACCCTGCATTACATTCGCATCCGCCCTACACAGCTGGCAGCGTCATTTGTGAAGGCCGATCGGATAGCCCATATGATAAGCGTACTGGTCGATCACGATCCGGAAGCGGTCTCGCCCACTGGTCCGGCAACCTATTATGACCTTGGTGAGTCCTTCTGCATGAATCCATTCTGGAGCAGTTGCCCGCACAGAATGGCCTGCATTGGTTGCGATTTTAATCTGCTGAAAGACAGTGCGCGCGGACTGATGCTGGAGAGTAAAACATCTATCAGGCGTTATCTCGAAGAGGTCCCGCTCACGCCTGATGAGAAAACCATTGTAGAGCAGGATATTAAAAAAGTAGAACAGGCTCTTGCAAAATTAACCGGTAAGTCCGGAGGATAAAATGAACCAATATGAGCAAAAAGCGAAGATTGCGCACATCAGAGCATATTAACCAATAGGTTGCAGATCAAATCGCCTGTAACAGCCTTTCTGGTTGTTTGTATATAATTATGAAAAAATGGTGAGTAGAGTTTCAGGGTAACAGGGGATGCTTATGTCGGTTTTCCACAACTGGCTACTTGAGATCGCATGTGAGAATTACTTCGTCTACATCAAACGCCTTTCCGCCAACGATACCGGCGCAACAGGTGGTCACCAGGTAGGGCTTTATATCCCTTCAGGTATCGTTGAAAAACTGTTTCCGTCTATCAACCATACCCGTGAACTGAACCCTTCGGTTTTTCTCACCGCACATGTGTCATCGCATGATTGCCCTGACAGCGAAGCCCGGGCAATTTATTATAACAGCCGTCATTTTGGTAAAACCCGGAATGAAAAAAGGATTACCCGCTGGGGTAGAGGCAGCCCACTTCAAGATCCTGAAAATACAGGGGCTCTGACGCTCCTGGCTTTCAAGCTTGATGAGCAAGGGGGGGACTGTAAGGAAGTAAATATTTGGGTATGCGCCAGCACTGATGAAGAGGACGTCATTGAGACCGCTATTGGTGAAGTTATACCCGGAGCGCTTATATCCGGCCCCGCAGGACAGATTCTTGGCGGACTATCTCTACAGCAAGCGCCAGTAAATCATAAATATATTCTACCTGAAGACTGGCACCTGCGCTTTCCGTCGGGAAGTGAAATTATTCAGTATGCAGCCAGCCATTATGTGAAAAATTCCCTTGATCCGGATGAGCAACTTCTTGACCGCCGGCGCGTGGAGTACGACATATTTCTGTTGGTTGAGGAACTGCATGTTCTGGATATCATCCGGAAAGGATTTGGCTCTGTGGATGAATTTATTGCGCTGGCCAATTCTGTCAGCAATCGCCGTAAATCCAGAGCCGGGAAGTCGCTGGAACTGCACCTGGAGCATCTATTCATTGAGCACGGCCTGCGACACTTTGCGACGCAGGCCGTCACAGAAGGTAATAAAAAACCCGATTTCCTTTTCCCTTCAGCAGGGGCTTACCACGATACTGAGTTTCCCGTAGAAAATCTGCGCATGCTGGCAGTCAAGACTACCTGTAAGGATCGCTGGCGTCAGATACTGAATGAGGCCGATAAAATTCATCAGGTGCATCTGTTTACACTCCAGGAGGGAGTTTCTCTGGCTCAATATCGGGAGATGCGGGAGTCGGGTGTCAGACTGGTCGTGCCATCATCTCTGCACAAAAAATACCCGGAGGCGGTGAGAGCTGAGCTAATGACGCTAGGTGCGTTTATTGCTGAGCTGACAGGGCTTTACGCAGATATTACATAGAGAATCTCCCGGCATAAATACCGGGAGGAGCGATCAGATTCGTTCAACCTTGCACGAATCGGCATAAACCGCTTTCAGGATATAAGGTTCAAGCAGTTTGGCTACGGCTTCAAACACGGGCACCACTACGGAGTTACCGAACTGCCTGTACGACTGAGTGTCTGACACAGGAATGCGAAAAGGCCTGCCATCTACTTTTTCAAAACCCATAAGGCGCGCGCACTCTCGTGGAGTCAGCCTGCGGGGCCGATGCGCCTGATTTTCTTCGTTCGCGAAGTCTGTTTCACCCGTGGCCATATCCCAGCCACGATCTATCAGAATTTCAGACCCGTCTTTGTGATAGCGAGCAGAAAGCGTACGGGCAATGCTTTCTTTATTTTCAGGATTAACGAGGCCAAAACCGAATCCGTTACCCTTAGCTGCGTGCTTTTTGGCGTAGTTATAGAGATACTCCCAGAGTTTCGGCGTCAGTATATATTTGCTGTCAACCACGGGTTCCAGCAGTTCGCCAAATGACGGACGCTGTTCCGGATAAAAACGACTAATATCGCGCAGGGTAAAGCCCTGGTGAATATTCAGATCACGACGGAAACCGACCAAAACGATACGTTCACGGTGCTGAGGTAAAAAGTGCTTTCCGTCGATAACTTTAGGATCGTTTTTGCCCATCTCAGCTGCATCCGCAACTTCATAGCCCAGTTCGTCGAGGGTATCCATGATGACTTTAAAGGTTTTACCCTTATCATGGCTCTTCAGGTTTTTAACGTTTTCAAGAACAAAGATGGCAGGTTTTTTTGCGCGGATAATACGCGCCACATCGAAGAAAAGCGTTCCCTGAGCCTCACATTCGAAACCATGCGCGCGTCCGAGCGAGTTTTTCTTGCTTACACCCGCAAGGCTGAACGGTTGACAGGGAAAACCTGCCAGAAGTACATCATGATCCGGCACATGCTCATTAATGTAAGCATAGGCATCGTTTTCAGGTACTTCAGGTTTATCACTGAGCGTGACTTCCCGAATATCGAGATTGAAAGTGTGTTCCTGAGCATCGTTAAACCAGTTAGCTTTATATGTGCGCACAGCCTCTTTATTCCATTCACTGGTAAAAACACACTGGCCACCGATGGTTTCGAAGCCCTTCCGTATACCTCCAATGCCAGCAAACAGGTCAATAAACCGGAAGGCATAGTCAGGGTGATGTGCAGGCGCTTCCGGAAGCATTTTTCGTAGAAGTTCCTCTTCGGCTAACGTCAGCGACTTAGGTGAGCACTTACCATTAATCCAGCGATTAAGAGTCTCGCGACTCCACTCATTTTTACCAACTTTTCTAAGCAGTTCAGCCACGTACTTCTGGTCATAGATTTCCAGCACCTGCCCGAGCAGCTTTTTATCATTTTCCTGACGCAGTTGTTCTTCCGCCTCTGCTTTCTCAAGCAGATCCTGCGCCAGTAATTCAAATTCAGACATATTGCCTCCATTGGGTCTTATGGGTGAAACTGTATCACTCATTTGACCCAGAGGAAATGTTTTTATCTGGATATTTAAACAGGGTTAATGTTAACGGAAATCAGCTTTTTGTCATTACAGGGAGATACTATCTGGCGGCATAAAAAGCGCATGTCTCGCATGTCCCAACTTTAGAGGCTTCTGTGTCTCACCAAAAAGGCCTGCTTATCAGCAGGCTCAATTGAATTGGAGATCCAGGTAGGTGAGTATTACTACTCACCTTCACTGCTAAGAAGAGTTACATCTAGACCATACGCTCAGGCCGTTTCCAGTTCAGCATCATCGTTCGACGCCCCGATATTAAGGAGCAGCCTGTCACATTCAACAATAACGTATTCCGGGATAAGATCGAATCGTGTGGGGTCTAGTTGGCAGATAAACTCGTTTTCAATATGATAGGTTTCATTCACAAACTTGCGAATGACACGGTTATCGGCCTCAGGTTCCAGTAGTCGGAACACCTGAAGTTTTTCATAGCCATTCGTGCAGCTTCGATATAACGACAGAATTTTGTCAGGATCATTCAGCAAGCTCAGCATATGGGGGTAATCAAAACCAAAAATATTTTTAGTGATTAAACTGCATCCATTAAGGAAGCTCTCCGGGTCCATCATCGGGTACCCTGTTCCTTCAATCAGAGGTAGGCGTGTGTCAATTGGTTCCTCTCGGCGGTGAAACAAGTTAGAAAGTACCTGATAAACATCACCTCGATTGTCCATGATTTCATAATGCCTGCGAAGATAAATGAGCTTGATCAGGTCATCACAGTCGGATTCGAGAACCACTTTGCAGATTTGGGCAAACGTCAGAATATCGCTTTCGCGGATAGGTAATTCAGTTATCGTGCCAGTGCTATAACGTAAATAGGATGCAGTAACCTGGTTACTAAACAACTTCTTCACCGACTTCAGAGTATCGATGATTGGCTCAACGTCATGTGTAAGCATCAGTACCGTCTGGTTTTTCAAACACTCAGATGAGTCACGGCGGAACAACATTTCTAGGATGGCAAATTTTTTGTTTTTATCAAACGAAGAGATAGGATCATCGAGAATAATCAGGTTGGGCTTACGAGCAAGGCATTCGTACATAAAAAGAACGATCGAAAAGGCATTACGCTCGCCGTAGCTCAAATGTTGGCTACCTCCACTGAGATAGTCGGTATAGTCGACATGGCGAAGCTTAAGACGGCACTGTTCTCCATCGCCAGATATATCTACCTGATAGCGGTAACCCGCATATGCCAGAAAAGTGTTGATATCCTTCTTGTGTTTCTGAATGAGCCGCTGCATGCCAGCGCGCTGCTTGTTGATTTGCCCCTGCAGCAAACCAGCCTGGGAAATGAGGCTATCTAACGAGGCGTTCAGTCGCCCAATTGTTGCAAGAGTTTTATCAGATTGCAGCTCGGAAAAATACTTCACATCCAAACGAAAAGAGGCTAAAGAGGCACGAATATTTCCGGCGTCGTTAAAAGTAAAGCTGTTCAGGGTTTTTAATGTTAAGAGCATGGCCAGAAGATTTTCTGTCTGCTGCTTTACGGTAACAAGATAGTCTTCATGCTTCTTCTCCAATCCTCCCTGTAACGTCGTTATTTCCCTCAGACGGGAGCGTGCGGCTTCGGAAAAATACTCGCCTAATTTATCAAGTACTGTGATGATACCAACCAGATTTTTGATCACTGCTTTGTCATATTCAGCGCTTACTTTGCTAATTTGTTCTGCTTTATCGTGAGAATCACCTGTGCAGAAAGGACAGCATCCCTCAGAGAGTGAGCAGAAATTTTCATACCCTTTGGTCTGCCACTCGATCCACTCTACATTACGAGGACTCTGAATAAATGGCTGATAAGACTCTAGCCCGGAGGGAATATGCTGAAGCTTGTTACCCCCTGCCAACCCCTTCATCCCAGTAGAGGCTTTAGATAAGCCCTTGCTTGTCAGCTTGAACGCACCACTAAGCTCCTGAAGATGTGTAATAAATAGCTCAAGTTCATCATTACCACTGAATTCCTGCCGGATTGCCATTACCATCGAGTCGATCTCTCGCTCCGTTTGGTTGTAAGCTTCTGTTTTGATAAAGATGTCAAAGCTGTTACTAATCAGTTCATCAGGCTGAAATGTGAACTGAGATACGTACTTTTCATCAAAGCACATTACATCCTGAATTTGCTCTGTACCCGTTACACTGGGCTGAAAATCGTCGGGATTCGCTGCTCGAAACTTAAAAGGTAGCAGACTGTTAAGACCAGCGGCATCACGAGAAACACTGTGCAAAATGGCACGTGATATGGTGCTTTTACCCGTGCCATTTGGAGCGAACTTAATGTTAAGTTTATTTTCAGAGAGTGTAATGCAAGCGTTATCTATGTTATTGCAGTAGTTGATTTCAACATCCATTGAAAAATCCTTCTAACATGCTGAGCTGGAGAAGACTGTATCTTTTTATTAAACCCATAACGGTGGTCTTTTCATTTTGCCATCGCATCAGGGAAGCCAAACAGATAGCTGACTACCTGCCCTGACGGATTAATATACGAAATTATTAGTTGTGAATCTTGAGATATGGTAACAATTTCGGACGTATGCTTTTAGTTCATAGTAATCTTTTAAAGCATGCATTATTTATATTGATTTTCTATTCCACATAAATGCCAGCATGAGCAACCGTGTAATGTCCCACCTGGAAGAACTGGCACCGCGCGTGGAACAGTACAGCATTGATGAAATGTTCCTCGACATCCGTGGCATCGATAGCTGCATGAATTTTGAGGATTTCGGCCGGCAACTACGCGAGTATGTCCAGAACGGGACCGGGTTAACAATCGGTGTGGGGATGGGGCCAACCAAAACCCTCGCTAAATCTGCGCAGTGGGCATCAAAAGAATGGGCCCAGTTCGGGGGCGTACTGGCCCTGACACCAGGAAACCTGAAGCGAACGGAGAAACTGCTGTCCCTGCAGCCAGTCGAAGAAATCTGGGGTGTTGGCAGTCGCATCGGCAAAAAACTGAATACCTACGGGATCACCACTGCTCTGCAGTTGGCCCGCATGAACCCGACCTTTGTGCGCAAGAATTTCACGGTAGTACTGGAACGCACGGTACGCGAACTGAATGGGGAAGCATGCATATCGCTTGAAGAGGCTCCTCCGTCGAAACAGCAGATTGTCTGTAGCCGCTCCTTTGGGGAAAGGATCACAACCTATGAGGCGCTGCGTCAGGCTGTTTGTCAGTACGCCGAACGGGCAGCTGAGAAATTACGGGGAGAACGACAGTATTGCCGGCACATCTCGGTTTTCGTCAAAACCTCACCATTTGCAGTCAAGGAGACTTATTACGGCAACGTGGCCAGTGAAAAGCTGCTCCTTCCCACACTCGATACACGGGACATCATCACCGCCGCAGTAAAAGCTCTGGATCGTATTTTTATAGATGGCCATCGTTATGCAAAGGCCGGTGTGATGCTGAATGACTTTACACCCACCGGAGTTTCTCAGCTAAACCTGTTTGACGAGATACAGCCGCGCGCAAACAGCGATGAGCTGATGAAAGTGCTGGACGGGATCAACCATTCCGGACTGGGAAAAATATGGTTTGCCGGACGAGGGATAGCGCCGGAGTGGCAAATGAAACGTGAAATGCTCTCACCTTCTTATACAACGAAATGGTCAGATCTCCCTTGCGCTTCGATTAGATAATTCTAGTAGCTCTGTATATGCACCGGTTTACCGCGCATGTTGAGTAATCTGCTTCATCAAACTTACTGCTTCATCTGCAGGCATCTGAAACTGAACCCGGTGCCTGGCAGCGACATCAAGGGCAAACACCTTCGTGTACACCTCCGTCGAGCTTACTGACTTATGGCCCATCAGGCTCTGCAGCACCTTCAGCGGAATACCGGCGTAAAGCATGTGCATGGCATAGGAGTGACGGAACGTGTGCGGCGTCACTGGTACGGAGAATGTAATGTCATCGGCCGCAGCGGCTTCGACCGCTTCATTCAGCCAGGTCCTGACCGTCCGATCGGTGATCTCCCAGATGCGTGCCTTTTCCATTCTGCCGGTATGTTTATTTTTACGTTCCAGCGGAATTTTCAGGGTGGCCACCATCATCTCCAGCTGGCTGACGTACTGGCTGTCGGACAGCGGAACCAGACGGTGCGCCTGACTGCCGGCGGGCGCACGGCCTGCCGTTCTGGCGGCTTTTTCCGCGCGCTGCTTCAGCGTGGCCAGCTGCACGAACGGGTACGGCGGCGCCAGCGAAAAATCCCCCCGCGTCAGCGCCAGTGCCTCGTTAATCCGTGCGCCGGTGTTCCAGAGGGTGGCCAGCAGCATCCTGCGGTGCAGATCCGGCACGTAATGGAGCAGGGCGCTGACTTCCGGTGCCAGCAGGTATTTCGGCAGTTCGTCGTGCACCAGAGCCATCTGGCGCAGCGCAAGCGCGGCCGGGTAGTCGATGGCTACCGGTAACAGCGCTGAAGGTGCCGGATGCTGCCCAGGGGTAACGAGTCCGGTCATCAGGATTCTTCTCCGGCTGGAGGGATGTACAGTGCTGATGAAATGATTTCCCGGTTTTCCTCGGTGCGCCAGTTACCGAAATAATCCAGTTCCAGACGCAGGGACAGATGAGCGGCCTCTATCAGGTCAGATACTTTCTGCAGGGCATTCTGCAGTTGCTGCGCTGATATGACTCGTGGCACATCGTATTCATCCACGCCGTTGCGGTGTACCAGATCGTTTCGCCAGTCTGCAATGATGCCCAGCGGCTTAACAGGCCAGACGGGCGGGATGTGGAGTACGGCACCGAAATAGCGCTCAATAGTTTTAACGTTATGAAACGTCATTCGGGAAACATAATTGCGCGCAGCAGGTCTGAACATATGAAGTTCCATCTCACGAGCTGACTGCTTTTCGTTTTTTTTGACACGTTCGGACTTCAGGTAATACTCCACAAGAAAACGACAAAGTGGCCAGTCATGCTCAAGCAGCGCCCTGGCGCAGTACATCAGGTATGCCTCCATCACTGTAACTGTATGCACGAAAGACATCCTGTACACCAGTTCAGACTGCTCCTTATCGAGCAGGGCATCTAGCTTCTTCAGTTCCTGTTTTGCATGCTGGTAGCGCTCCTGAATATTATTCAGGGAAGCCACAAACAGCCCGTGTTCATGATCCCATTGTGCTTGGTCTGCAAGCGCCTCCTGTTCCCAGTAGTACAGGTTCGCGGCCTGCTCCCATTCTTCAGAATTGGGGACTACATCCGGGTAATTATCCTCAAGCCATTCATCAAATCGTTCAGCTTCAATATCCATCAACTGGTCTTTGAGGCTTCCCATAACGCCATCCTCCTGTGTGTTTTTGTAAATGTGAAATCCCGCCCGCCATTACTCAGCGCCCCTGCACTGTTGTGAAATCCCGTCAATCGTCAGAATCACCACCGTACATCCGATTTATATAATTAACTGCTCCCATATCCAGCTGCATAACTGACTGGCGATTGAGGGGTGGCCAGACTTTATCGCTTTCTTTAATGCACCGGTCGGCAGCATTAAAACGCCATGTTTTGCTCTGGGCATCAAATCCAGCAAGTGAACGCCCACCCGTTATAAGTTCTGGTGTACCGGTGCCAAAATTCAGGATCCACAGCCACTCCAGTTTATAGTGCATGAGTCTCAGTACACTGATTAACTCTTTAAATGTCATCACGCCTCTCACTCATTCCACATAAAATGTTCCCGCCATGAAAACATATCTTCCTGACGCCATCCCTGCCTTTTGTATTATCGCGCTTTGTGATAATCACTCACCTGATAATAACCAGGCATATAACCACGCCATTAAATTACCGGATGCCGGTTCCGGCGGGATCCGATTTTCTTACGTATAACGACTTTCCGGAAGGGTACCACGGTCAGTGAAGAAGCAGGGCGGCCTTTTTCCGCCCTGCTCGCCGGGTCACGAAAGATGGCGAAAATACAGCATATAGCGTGACGGTGGCGGCATTCCCCCCACATGTCGGGTTAAATAGCCGCAGCGCCCCGGAGGGGGGAAGCAGATCCGGGTCAACCTTTTTTCGGATCTCAGGAGCGGGGAAAAGGGATTATTGTATGAATAGCACTAAAAGAGAAGGATTGTTGCGAATTGGTGATTATTCCCTGAGGAGCAAAATTTGTATTGATTGATAACTCTAATTCAATTAAACAGCGACCCCATCAGGGGTCACCGTAATTTTGATCAGCGATGTTCAAACCGCGCCACTGGTGTATCAGTGATTTCCATCTCCATCTCCCAGAGCGTTTTCATTACACCTTCAAGTGGATCGTCGCTGCTGCGGTAGAAGGTGTTGAAAAGGGTTCCATCCGGATACCTGAACAGCCTGAGTTCACCAAAGGATTCCGTGCTGACCATAAGTGAATACTCCTGTTCGGAATTGTGGACAAGGTAAATAATACAGTTATTTACCCTGAAGGGCAGAGAGTGGATACCCCTGGCTGACGCATCAGCATGTATGTCAAAAGCTGCATGTCTTTCCCGCTGATAGGCCAGACCTCTCAATTCTTCACTGAAGCAAGAACCATAGATCACCAGAATGTAATTCTTTTGATCAGCGGACCGTCGCGCGACTTGTTTTAGAAGAACATCCAGGCTTTTAACTTTCATCGTTAGTTTGGCCTGTGATTTCCACAGTAAATAATGCAGTTCGTTGAGAATATTTGACCTTACATCTGATACAGACGGAAAATCTCCGTAGAAATTACGATTTATCTCTCTGGAAACATACTCTTTGGAAACATTGCCTGAGATAAATCTGACCTGCCAGTGGCGATTACACTCTGTATCTTGAGAAAAGCTGAAATGTTTAAGTAGAGCATGTTCAGTCAATATTTCTGGGGATTCTTTTGTAAGACGAATATCGGTATTCCGCAGTCGTTCCTGGTCTACTTCAGCAGCAAGGATATCTGCCATTTTACTACGACTGAAAACATCAATGTATTTATCCAGAACATCATTAAAAAAAACCACATTCGTTACATAATCTGCTTCTGAAATGATATAGCCTTCATAAGGGACTGAAGGGTCTCGCTTCAGTCGTTCAAGAATAGAAATTATTCTGTGTTTACTGAAGTAGGAAAACAACCCTCCCGCCAGGGCTTCATTAACACGCTGTGTAACCTGTTCCGCAGGCCTTGCGAGCTTTATAGCCAGCAAGGCAAACGCCCCGTAGAGACTCCCTAAATCTTCATATACTCCTGTATACATACGCCCAGGAATGTAAGGCCTTTCATTATATGAGTTCATAACCTCAATGGTTTCGGATAACCCACTGTACCAGCTTGTATTCGTATGCAGATTACAGTGCTCAATTCTCAGTATCATGTCAATGATATCGACAGAACATCTGAATGCAGGCGTCAGCGTGTCATGTGTATCTCTATCTTCATATAATTCAGACATAATGAGATGATTCACAAGATCGGCTAAGTCTATATTTTTTTGCGGTTCAAAATGCGCAATAAGATACCCTGCCATTAACAACCGCAAATCAGATAAGGCATTTGAAAATATAATGGACAAGGCCGCATCTTTTTTATACAGGCTGCCCCTGAGTAACATATCCCACTGCGGATCAGTCTCCTTCTGGGACAGATAATCCGGAGTCAGGAAGAAACTGTGCCAGCGGTACTCTTCCTCCCAGTACCGTGTAAACCGGCTCTGATTAAACCAGAGGCAGAGAACGTCGTGAGCATATCGCACGGAAGAGGCATTATCGGCAACCACTGACGGAATAAGAAGCCTGGCGGTATTATGCAGATGATACATCAGGCGGCCAGAAGAATCTTCACTCCCGGGTTTGCCAGTGATCGTGGTCATACTCCAGCCTTCCCACAGTCCGATATACTCGCGGATAAGGGCCTGGTGAGTCAGCTCCTGGCTGGCCGAGAGGGGGCCCCCCAGTCCCGCTTTCCACTCGTTTAACACATGCCACACCCTGAAAAGCGAAAGTAAAAACTGTCTGAAATCGGTAAAACACGTGCTCTGTGTTTTTCTGTACACTTGCAATGGAATGGCCATCGATTCACGGAAATATTCGCCTGAATATTCCGTTGATTTTACGGATTCACGAAAAAACTTTCTCAATTCATAATGGAATGAATCACTGAAAGTATGGCTAAAACCTGATTCTTTTACTTCATCCAGATAATTTTTATCGACCCCGTAATTGTAACTTCTTTTGATAGAGGTATAGGTATCTGTTAATCGTTCAATCCCTGTTCTGAAGACGCTAATATTTTTATCGTTAAGTGCATCGTAAGCCTCACCAAAGAAATCAAAAGTAATATCATCCAGATCCCTTTTGTTCTCAGGGCGCCCTGTTACAATACAACGGCTAAATAACCACCGCCACAATCCTGAAACAGGCTTGATATTTCTCGATGACAATAAAGTCAGTTCACCAGAACGAACACCAAAGGAGGGCAAAATGATAATTTCCGCATCCTGCCCATCTACCGCCTCTAGCCTTCTCAGCAGAAATAAAAATGGCCTAACATAAATATCTGTAACAACATCACCTTTACTGATATTAGATTTAACATGAAGCATGTCGTCTTTCTCAGAGATTGAGTAAGGCAGTGTTTTAATATTACCGAGGTAATTTTCACCTACGTTAGCCCCCGGGTAGCGCAGCCACGCCAGAATATATGCTTTTTGAATGTAGTCATCCACTATCTGAGACAAAAAAAACTTATTCATTAGTCGATCGCGCTTGCTCTCATCCAGGACATTCAGACTGGAGACGAAGAACCAGATAGACAGAATAATATTGAAAAGCATCCACACAAAAGCAGTAACGGCGAAAGCTGTATTAAGGTATCTGTCACCAACAGATAACGTCATACCGCCCAACACAATAAATGCGGCAAGTGACAGTCCACTCAGACCAGCAAACAAATATCCGGAATGAAGTTGATATGCTGATTGGATATGGATCCTTGCTGATTTTTTTTGAAACAGAACACTTATAAGGCCCACGACAAGTGGAAAAACGATACCGATAATAGTCAACTGGCTACCCAGTAAATTAGACATCCAACCTGAAAGCGTGGTAATACCCTTGAAATGCTGCAGAGCGAAAGGTAGTAGTACAGGGCGAAAATATTCGACCACGCCAACAGCCGCGAAGGCTGCGGACCAGAGAACCAGCATAGCCCGGATGTAATGGGTGGTGCAGGCAATAAGTATTCTCTCCACCGGGTTCCAGCGTAGTTTTTTGTAATCCCGGTTCGACTTCAGGCTCCGTCGGAGCTCAGCTCTGACCTGCCATGAGACACTTTTTAGAAGTTTTCCAAACATAGATATCCTGCGTTTTCCATAAGAAATTTCATGAATAATAAGCGGTAGGGAGCTTTTTTTCTCTGGAAAATGTCACCTGATGCCCTTCATGCAAAGTTCGTCACCCTATTATCCGATTTATGCTTTTTTCGGATCGAAGGGAAACAGAACATTGCATAATCAGAGACAAAATCGGAATACAATGCAATTTTAGCAATGATGTAATACTGTGAGCTTTACAACCTGCAATTTCTAGGAGTGCCAAGGTGAAACAAGGATCCCGGACTGCTGAAAAAAAAGCCACCAGTAAGGGTGGCTTTCTGAAGATGAGGCCCTGAGCCTTCCCGGGACTGAGCCACTGACAGAAGGGAGAGCCGTTTTTTTCGGTGACATCCCCCGCATGGCGGCAGATGATTTAAATATGGTATGAATGAATCATAACTCACCGTACAAGAGATTTCCAGACCTATGCGTATCGACCGACGTCTGAACAGGGACGTGCTTACCGAGCGTCAGCTCTATTTTACTGAATGCTGGTCCAACTTCTGCCATAAAAACAGCCCGGATACGGACCGTGTCGGATACAGCAATCCACTCAACACAATCCGCGAACTGCTGTTTCTTTACGAAATGGAAGATCGTTTCAGTGCCGATAAAAAAAGACTCCGGGTGGCCACAGAACTGCTCGAGTTACTCGAGACCGATCAAGTTCTCAGGAGAGAGGCATTTGAGGACATCCCCGCTCAACTGGTGAGTCTTCTGGACAGAGATCTGCTGGTTGACCCCACTCGCAGCCCGGTGGAAAAGCGTCCTCGTCTTATCTGTAGCCTCTGCGTACAACTGGCGGATATCACCGAGGCCAGTTATATCACTGAGGCTCTTGAGATGCTTGAACAGGAGCTGTTTACAGAGCACCCTCTGGATGAAAACTGTGCGCGGGATATTTACGCACTGACGAACGGGGTCATGAGTGTGCTCCTCACCCGGGGAATGACGCTTACGGAATGTTACTTGCTGTACATCAATATTTTCAGAAATGTGAGTACTGAACCGGACGCTTTCCGGACCGCCTTTCACTCGTTCCGGCAGAAACTGGTAACACCTACCCGGGACGTAACAGTCCGGATGTTTATTATCAGTGAGAAACTGCACACCCTGCTTAACACGCAAGGACCCACACTGCAGTTCAACGGATGTGTGTTCCGGCCACTTGATGAAGCCCGACAACGCTTCTCCCTCTCTGTCGATATACCAGTTTGCTCAATGTCTGACACATCTGCCCGTAACATGGCCGGTCAGATGCTTCGTGAATCCCTGGATGTCATTGCCTACATGGTGGGTAAGGGAGATATCACCGTCCAGAAACAGTTCATGATAATCAGGGATGAAGACGAAGCCGAAGTGCCGCGCTTCGATAATGAAATCGAGGCAAACTCGGACCGGTTAACGGACGAGGAGTTTGCGCGCTTTATGGTGGCGATGAACCGGCTATTCACAGATACACCGGATGTGTCCCGTAAAAAAATCAGCTCCGTATTTCGGTTTTTCCGTAACGGTATTGAAAGCCAGGTTCAGGAGAGTCGTTTCACCGCTTACTGGTCGGCACTTGAATCATTAACGCTAGGGGTTGCCCCTGGCACACCATCACATGAACAGCATGTCATCAGCGTTGTGGCTCCCTGCATGGTGCTGGATTATATTGTTAAACAGCTTTTTTCACTAAGAAAAGTGCTTCGCTTCATCCTGCGAGAACCGGGACACCCCTTACGCACACCAGACATTGCCTCACTTCCACTGGGGCAGCTCTATGCCCTTCTTAAAGATGCAGACCGGGCCCGGGAGCTTCAGGCAGATTTACAGCACTTTCCGTATGTCATGTACCGAGTGCGTAAGCTTGCCGGGATCTGTGCGTCACCCGAGAAAATGGCGGATAAACTGCAGCAGCATGCAGAGAAAGTCACCCGGCATCTTCACCGCCTGTATCTGCTGAGAAACACCATCGTGCACAATGCAGGCACCAGCCCGCACATTGACCTGCTGACGGTGAACCTTGAACACTATCTGCGGGCAACCATCAGCGCGTTGTTTAATATTGTGGTGATCCACCCAACCGTCAGTACCGCTGAGGAAGCATTTACCCGGTGCCAGTTTACCAGTGAGTCAGTTTTCAGGGAACTGAACCCCCTTCACGGAATCACTGAAAAAAAACTGTACACAGCCATTGATAATCAGCTGAAAAATGGGACGCTTTCCCGTAGCGATGCACTTCTGATTGCATGGCTCAATGCTCACCACTGACACTCTGGTGACGGCTGTCAGGGGAAAGGGTAACTCACAGGCCTCATCGGCCCCCATCATGCTGCCTCCAACAGCATGATGGGGGCCAATGTTCGGGTTTTCAAACACTCAATGGCACGCAGGTGCTACTCTTCTGACACGTCTGTCTGCCCTAGGGATGGTACAGTTTCTCAGCTTAGTATCCGCTCATAACGGGAACGGAATGCTTTTTCCCCTCCCTCCATTTGTCGGCAAATCAGCGCCTTCACCGGCGTCTCCTGAAGCGCTCCACAAAGCCCCGGGTACAGGCCAGAGCGGTCGTGTTGCATACTGATAACGTATTCCGCATCACCATTGACGACTATTGGGGCAGAATGCGACACGATAATCAGCTGCCGGCGTTTCTTGTTTGCCATGATGGCAGGGATAACGCTCATGCTTAGCATCAGGCAGTCCAGGTCGTCTTCTGGTTGATCCAGCAGAAGTGGATCGGTGCCATACGACAACAGGAACTGCAACATGCTCGCCCCTTTTTGTCCTGGTGAGGCAGAGGAAATGTCTTCCATTCCTCCCCCGGGCGTCTGGTAACGAATGTGGATCCCGTCATCCGGATACCAGCATTGCAGGGCATCCAGTTGCGCTTCATTCAGACCTTTAAGGCGATTTCTGAAAGCACCGTGAAGCTCTGCCCCGGCGCCCGGCTCCTCGCGATTGATAGCAAGATGCAGCGCTTTAAGCTTATCCAGCTCAAGATATTTGCTTTCCGTAGCCGCTGGCATCGGACTGTACGGACGCAGACTGATAAAGCCGTGAAGCAGCCCGCTTCCGTCACCATTATCATAGATACGTTCGGCAAAGTTGCCTATGCCGGTTACCGCCTGATAGCCAGATACAGTGTCTTCATACGGGGCACAGAGCGGCAGAATTTTTATTTCCAGCGCGCTGAGAGACAGGGAGGACAGAAACGCCTTCCGCTTTTCGGTCAGTACCATACGGTGGTTACGCATTTCAGCCAGCAATTCTGCGGACTTCGCTGCGGAGGCAGCAATCGTCCCGTCAAGATCGGCGTAATTTCTCAGCTCCGATTTCAGCGACTCGCAACGTGTCATCAGCTCATCGAGGACATTCGGATTGAGCCCCTGCTCCCGTAACGCAATAGCCTCACGTTGTACGGTTTCCTCCTGGTTGCGGACCACCTCTTCCAGTGCGAGAAGAGAGGGCTCCTGCCTGATGGCATCGAGTTCCGCGGCATAGTCTGACAACAGCGTGTCAAGACGCTGTTCATATTGTTGCTGTACGTCCGAAAGACGCGTCATAAATGCTGTCAGTGGTGCAGACGCCTCCACCTGGAGAACCGGGACTTGTACTGACTCTTCCGCCTGCGCCCTCAGGCCAGCGACACGCTGTTCATGATGCTCCAGAGGAAGAGTCGCCGCAGACAGTTCAGCCCGGGCCGTGGCCAGACGGGTGCAAACTGGATAGTACGCACTGGACCGCAACTGACTGACGGCCCGTTCAGCATCAGACAGCTCCCCCTGCAGTGTGCCCGCGATCGTCTGGCTGGCCAAGTGACCACGCAGCGTGATTTGCTCATTCAGATATTCTCTTTCCAGTTGATCCCAGCGCTCTTTCCAGGCACGTTTGTTGACCACCGGACTCTCGTCACAGACGCGCAGGAATGCCCCTGTGTCCGACGCCAGCTCGTAGAGCATTTTCTGGCTGTATATCGAGAGGGGAAAACGGTCTGCTGACCAGTGATTGTCCTGCACCCACTGACCTTCGCTGAAGATATGCAATTCATGACGACCACCGGGCCGCCAGCTGAGCCTGAAATCGGTGCCTTCTTTGCGGAATACACATTCGATGAAAGAATCCGCCTCCATGCCCATCCCCGTCTGACTGAACTGGCTCAACTTGTTGCTTTGAGACACAGTCAGTCCTTCGGTTTTTCGCATGGCCAGACGGATACTTTCGATAAGCGTGGACTTACCACTGCCCCGGGAGCCGATCACCGCGTTGTAAAACGGACTGAACTCGACGGAGGCCCCATTCTGGTCCGCCGGCCGGCAAAGTCGAGTCCTGAATGTCAGGCTTCGCAAATGTGAAGCTGGTGCCTCCGGAGGGTTATCATCGAACAACACGCAGTTTTCCGGATCGAGTAATGCATGCCTGAGACCGTCAAAATCAGGCGCGGACATCTTCAGCCAGCAAGTGCGCACTCCCGCTTGTTCAGGGTGGTGCGCATCTGATCCCCGGAGCCATGGCAAATCCGCAATCAGACGCCGGTGAGTCCCGTTCGTAATATCCTCCTCCCTGTGTCTGATCTCCACAGCATGAGGGTTTGCCTGAAAAGCGGCAGCCAATTCCCCCTGATTAGTAAGGCTTGTCAGAACGCCTTTCGCTGCATCAATGTGTGCGAGGATACAAATCGCTTCCGGGTTACGACGGATATTACTGATGATGCCCGCAGGTCCCAGCTGGAGCACAAGCTGATGATTGGGGGTTTCACGCGGAATAGGGAAGTTGTTGTTGCACTGGGCCAGGAGCCGTTCCACCTCGGCACTGGTGCTCTGGGTGTGCAACACTGCGAGGATATGGACGTTGCCGGTGGCCGTGAGCTCCACCCCCGGAAACAGAGTCAACGGCCGGAAGTCTGCCAGTTCACCGGAACTGGCGTCCCGGGACATGTTCGCCAGTTCCGCTTTCAAAACGTCAATCCAGGCCCCACTGTTATGGTCACTAATGACAACACAGTCGACCTGCTGTCGCATGTAAGCCAGCAGCCATTCCCGGGGCTGGAGATCCGGTACTCTGTAGTCATCTGAGGCCGGGGTATGGTTATGAAAATCAAATTTAAACCAGCGTGATCCTACCGTCATTGTTTCTTTTCCATGTGATGCCAGAAGTCATCCCACTATAGAAGCATTCACCTAGTAATCCAGAAACATTTCGTCATATATTCTTAGGTTGCGGGCTGGAGCTCGCCGCCAAAGAACGCGCAGGTGAGCCGATACCCTCCCCCAATAGCGCTTTATAATTTGCGTGTAAAGGGGATTTTTAGTAGCTTATTTATTAGACAAAAAGACAAAATGAGGAGTCGTTGCCATGAGCGAAGACGGTTTCAATAAAGATGACCTAAGCAGCACCTTTGCGCGCTTCACCACAAAACGCCGCAATATCGTTTGTGATGAGTCCAAGTTAAAGCGGAAAAAACCTGAGCCAATTGCACTAACCAGTGCAACCAATGCATGTGGAACCTCCGTACTCGATGGTATAGCAAATATTCTGACCATAACTCCCGAACGTAAAAAACGAAATGACGAATGGAGAGCACGTTGGGAAGAAGAAAGGGCTGAATGGGCAGATCAAGATAGGAAATGGACTGATAATAGATGAACTGCGCGTTTCAAATATCGCGCAGTCCTCTATGGGCAGTCCTCTATGGAATGAATACTACTATTTGAAGCTTCCTTTTATAGCTCCCCCGACTTTATCTGTAACAATCTGCTGAGCTCCTCTTCCAGCCTCGGCTCCCGCCTGCTGTGGTTGAGAACCACCTTTTTCTAATCCAGTAGTTATTGCTGTTCCCAAATTAACGCCAATCCAGCTAAGCATTCCTACCCAAAACGCGGGAAATACCAAGTACATCATCCCCAGAACCAGGTTCATAATCCATCCATCAGCCGTTGAACTAAAGAAAGCCGCGAAAGGCACCGAGCTGTTTGCAATCCCCTGCTCAGCCATATTGTCATAGAGGATGGTGATCAATCTGTCATCAAGCCAGCCTGCCAGCTCCCACCAAAACGTGATGAACTGAAGAGCGAATAACGCGAAGGAGATAGTAAAAATAGTTTTCGGATCGTAGGCGCTGAACATCAGTAATGCCGGTATGACCGTGATTACCATCATCAACAATAATGCCTGAATCATTGGCAATGCCTGTTTCAATGCATCAAAACCAGGTAACGCTTCGGCCTGTTTCAGTCCAAGACCAATAGACGAGGTAAGGCGTGTAAGATTACCAACTACTCCGGTGGTTGTATCGCTACTGCCAACAGCATAAGTGGTACCGCCCCCGGACAGATCTGCGTTACGTGGGCTGACAAGCCAGCGTAGGGCGATTTCTTCCCACTGCTGTCCGGGGAACTGGCGTTGCATCTCCTTACGTGTGTTATCACTAAAGCTGGCCAGAACTCTTTTGCGAAGCCCGGAAGTACCATCGGACCACCACGTCTTACATGTTGGATATCCACCTGCGCCAGTATCTGGATAGCCACTGTCCCGGCTGCTGTTGTAAGGCCACTGGCTACGTGGCGTCATAGCCGTGTAGTAGTCATAATATCCGGTAGTATTCAGAAAGTAGCTGCTACCTATCCAGCCCACAGAGTTGATGGTGGCATCACTGAGCTGGCTGTTGCTGTTTTTCAACCTGAAATATGCTCTCGAGTAACATTGATCTGCAAATTCCTGGACCTCCTGCAGCAACACAGGATCACGCAGCTTCGTGTTCTGAACGTCAAAACGCATCTGCCGCAAATTCGTACCGCATGGGATTGATGCAATCATTGCCTGCGTTGTACCCTTCGACATCATATGCAGGAGATACCACCATACTGGAACCTCGGCCGTACGACCGTCAAAATCATTAACGAGTCCCTTGTAGCCGGAATTCTGTGGCGTCGGCACACTGACGCCACACTGTTTAGCGCGCGAGCTGTCGAACTTGATTGTGCTGATATCAACCGGCAACAGCGGAATACAGCAAAAGAGCATCACAAGATAAGACACATACAGTGCATGTTCGATTCGCGGAAGGGCAAGGAGCCCTTTGTTCCCCTCGTCAGCCCCCTCCTCCCTCACTTTCAGCCAGACGCCAAGAACCCTGACCACCAGTGGCAATGCAAAAAGTCCCGTATTGCTGAGAATGCTCCACATGGCATTGTTCATTACCCAGCCAAAGAGAACGAGAAAATATTCCAGAAAACTGTTTGCTGTCATCGTCCTCTCCTTACACAGCGCTTGTCCAGGCCACATATTCTGTGGCTACCAGGAACAACACCCCCATCAGTTCCATACGCACAAGACGTGGACGTCCGTCCGGCCAACGGATTAATGCCTGTGGGCGTACCTTCAGTATCCAGGCGGTAATAAGGCAGCCATAAAGAACCAGTCGCCAGGCAAACAGTCCCCATCGGCTGTCATGCAACCAGCGCCGTGTGATGTGGCCATCAGGGTCGTAAGCCATAAATACCGCTGCGATAGCAAACATGCTGGCCGTCATCAACAGAATGAGCAGCACCATAAGGAGAATGCGGCCAATATGGCCGCTGAGCGGGTTAAGTCTCATATCAGTTTGCTCCGGAAGACTGAGACTGGCCCATCTGGCTGAAGCCCTGGTCCTCGTTACCGGCTTTCTGCTGCAGACGGTTATCCTGATTCCTTGTTCCCTGCCGTTCCAGTGCCGTAAGCAGACTGTTATTGCTGATAGATTTGCGTAACTCCATCTCATTACGCAGCGCCGTCAGCTCGCGATCGAGGGCATCGATGCGGCGATCACCCTCGGCAATAGCTTCCGGCTGCTCTGCAGCATTAGGTTCGGATTCACCGGTGGTGAGCATCCTGCGCATTGTTAGCGCGGTTTCAACGGTATCGGACATCGCCAGTTCGCCGGCAAGCCGTTGAACCAGGGCCGCTTTGTCTGGATCGTCACGTAATGCCTGAATTACCCCGCGGGTGACAACCAGACTGCCGGTTTTCAGTGCGGAAAGGTTATCAGTGGTGGGCTGCAGTTCACCACTAACCAGCTTACTAAGCTGCTCCAGATTCTCTTTCGTGGCATCCTCAAGGATGGGAGAAAAGCCAGTACCAGCGACAGCACTGCCCGGCTGGTTATCGGTTCCACCACTGGTACATTCACTGGTTTCCCGGCAAGTCCTGATGGAGCGATCACCAAGCACTTTAACAACGGCCGCTGCGGCCTCTTCAGAAGATTTATAACGTTGGCATGCGGTACCATTGCAGCTCGAGGAGCCGACGCTGCTGTTACTGGTCACTGGCAAATTATTCATCATGTTATAACCAGCTTTGGCCAGATCCCGAGTGGGTTGAATTGCGGGCTGCCCCTTACCTCCCCTTTTCTGCCCACCGACCCACGTCACGCCTTCCTCTCCGGTTGCTTTTTGCAGTTTCTGGTCGCTGGAAACCGCATCGCCACCACTTGTGGCCACAATATCTTTGTACTCTTCAGAGACGGCTACCTGCTGCCATTTATTGCCGATGGTATAATCAGCCAGCTTCTTCGACATGCTCTGACAGTTCAACATCGCTTTATCAAAACTCAAACCGGCCTGCAGAACGCCATTGGTGAGCATTTCATACAGCCCGGGGTTTGCGCGCTGAATAGCCATTGCCGGCATACTCATGACAGCACCGGTCGCCCCCTGAATCACATTCCCCATCAAATCCTTAAACCCGCTGGTAATACCATTCAGCTGGTTGCCAACGGTTGTTTTGATGTCGAAATTGCCACACATCAGATCACTGCTAAGGCCACCATTAATGCCTATCCTGGACATATTGTTACGACTGGGCGGGGGTGAAATAACCGAACCACCACCAATAGAATAAAAGAGCCCATCGCTGATAGCGTTACCGCTAACTGACGCCCCCGATGAAGACAAAGAGATATCAGCTGCCATTGCCGGCAGCGAGGCAAAAATCAGTAAAAGTCCTGCTTTTTTCATGTTCTGAACCTTTATGAGAAATCGGTGCTGGAAAGGAACGTCTGGCCGCGACGTTTGCAGCAGCTGTACGGTTGCCACAATGCCCAGGCATAGTTACCGTCCTGGGCAATCTGGCCATTGGTGTCGGGAAACACTGCACAGGTCTGGGACAACTGAGGCGAAAGTCGCTGCCATTTGTGGTTTTTCGTGCCGGTATTTTCTTTTACCGGCTCGGGTGGCCAGTAACCCGGGGACTTCTGTCCCGTAAGGGGGTTGTAGACATGGAGCTGGCCGGAGCGGGTAATGACGTCAGCGACACGCTGAACTACAACCGCTGCTGATTTGTAACTGTCTGTCTGGGTGACAAACCCGCTACGTGGATAAACGTTCCCCCACATATTGCCGGATGTGGTTTCCCCGATTTCTCGTTGCCCGGGGATGAGTGCTTCGGGATAAAGGGTCTCCGGGACGCCCGTTCGCCAGACCAGAGCATCCAGTGAGCTGTTGAAATAGGGCATGAAAGGAGTAGCAGCGCTGTCGCATGAATAGCCCGGCACCATACCGCCAATGATTTTCGTAGCTGGATGGCCCCAGGCGTCGCCGTAATAGAAATGCAGGTTCTGCTTACGTTCCCCGGGAGCTTTCATCTCCTGACGACCGCCCCCCGTACTCACGCCCGTCACACTTTCCAGCAGGGAACCTTCAGCACCGCTGGCGGCGTCACTAACTGTGGCCATTTCAGTCCAGGGGTTATCTCCGGGATTGAGGTAAGCCGATACCACAGCCTCCGGAATGAAATGCGTCACTTTTACCGAGGTTTTCACCGTGCAACCAAATGGAGTACACAATAACCAGTAGCAGATACCACTGACACGCCAGCTGATACAGTCTGTACTTGCCGCGCTGGCCAGAAGATTCGCTGTATTGACGCTGGCCATGGTGCCGGAACAAACCAGCAATGTGGCGATCGCCAGTCGACGTGGGCGGAAGGAGAAAGATTTCATCGGTTCTTCTCCTTCCAGGCAGCGAGCTGACGGGTCGCCTCGTTGACATCAGTCGTACCGTAGACAACAAAGACGTCATCAAAAACCACAGCCGGGTATTTTTCCAGGCCGAGGGACCAGGCATGAGTGACACCCGCATAAGCTTCCGCCAGTTGTTGTTGCTGCTGCCGGAAATTCGGGGAAGAGATCACTGCCCGGGCACGTTGTTCTGCAAGAACGGGATCGGCAGATAACTGACCGAAAATGTCAGCCTGTGCACGTTCGGGCGCATCGAGCTCAACAACGGAGACATCCGGACCAGGATTTGCTGCTATGGCATGAGAGGAGTCGGTATATATCACTGTGCCGGCACTGGCACCGACGGAAAGGAACAGTGCTGCCAGGCAGCAAAATGGCATTTTCATGAAAAACACTCCCTGAGTGTGAAAAACCTATTCAGGGTGCGTTCTCTTTAAGGAGGGGTCAGTAATTAATTCTGACGTGAAAAATGATAATTAATCTTGCCCTGGTAATTCATCATCTGTACGTCAGCATAAATCTCAGATCGCTGGAAATGTCATTTTTTAAATGCAGGAACTTTAATACACGCGGGCTCTTTGCCGCCCGCACCCGCAGCCTCCCCCCTTACCAGACAGCGGAAAACACACCGCTGTCTGGCAAGGTCGGAGGGTTATAAGTCACATCCGGTGTCACAGGTCACCCTGTCGATTTCCTTAAGAACCCAGAGCATATCGGTTGCATCGGGTACACAGATATTCCATCGGATACCCGACCGGTACTCCTGTTCTGCTGGCCAGAGTGTATTGCCGGTAACAGTTATCAGGATATCCAGGGTTTTCTCATGCACGTCGCTGAGGTGCACTGCAACGCAGCTGCGCCGGCCAACCCGGTGAGGATAGACCGACAGCAATACAGGCTGCTCCAGTCTCTTAACGATCTCCCCTTGCAGATGCTTAATCGACTCACTGTCAGCCACACCGACTGAGGCAGAACCCTGTGGCGGAACGGTAAAAATAACAGAGGCAATAAAAGCCTTGTCCGGTACAACGATCGGCGTCGCCATAATCAGTTTTTTCATATTGTCCCCTGAATAGTACCAATGCCACGTTTCTCATCGAGGCGGCGCGCAACGTGAAATGCGGCCTCAAGCTCCGGGCAATTTAATTCATTCATAATGGCCCGTCTTTCGGCTTTTTCCTCTTTTTCAGTCATTCCCAGCGCCAGGTACAAACTGGGGGGGACCGCACGAAACAACGCCTGTACCTTACGGGACAAAATAACTCCCTCTGTGTATTTTCTCGGAAGTTTTGTCGCGGACAACAGCATCGCCTTCTGCTCTTCTGTGAGCGTCTTAAATCGCGCTATTTGTTCAACTTCATCAGGTGGCATAACGAGGCAGATCCACCACTCCGCCATATTGAGCATTTTTTTCGCAGTGTCAGGGAAATCCTCCAGGTTCTGTGTGAACAACCACAGCCATGATCCGAGCTTACGCCACATTTTGACAATTTTGGTTGCATACGGGCCCAACAGCGGGTTAGCAGTTACAATATGCGCTTCGTCGATTGGCACAATGATATCCCGATCGCTGAACTGTTCCCTTTCTGCGATGTTGTTAATCGTATTAAGCAGCGAGATGACAGCAACGGCCATCTGAGCTTCATAGCCTTCACGCGCCAGCGTACCTAAATCAACAATAGTCACGTCTGCCTCTGGCCATTGCGCGCCCGGACGGTTAAACAACTCCCCTTCAAAACCTTCGGTAAACATGCGTAATGCTTCTGCCATCTCTTCAGCTCGCGCACGTCGCGCTGGCGTGCGTTTCTCGCGGCCGTCTTCTCCCATGCTGACATCGCGGGCAATGTTCTCAAGCGAGAACATTAAATCTTCCGGTAGCATCTGGCGGTTTTCGTCAAACGCTTTACGAGCCGCAATGAGTATCGCCTCACGAATCATACCGCGGTCGGCGCGTGTCATTCGCTCCTCTTCTGCTGCTTCACCACCGGTGATCATCAACCGCGCTGCAATCTCCATTTCACCCAGAATGTCACGTTCTTCGTCCTTGTCCTCATCATCTTCATCAATGTCAGGGAGGGCCTCTTCGCTTGTCACTAGCGTCTCAGGTTTCGCCTGCATGAGCAGATGTGAATCGCCAAACGGAGCAAGTGAAATAACCTTACCAGGCTTGATACTGACACGGTGCACTGAGAGCCCCAGCGAATTACAGTAATCTCCAAACAGACCGAAGCTGTTACCCGCTTCCAGCAAAAATATACGGGGGCGGTAGATTGCCACCATCTGAGCCAGTTTATCGAGCGCAGTGGCAGATTTACCGGCACCTGTCGGCCCGAAAAGCAGCAGGTGCGCATTCTGGGTACGGTCATTTTTATTAAGTGGATCTACGGACAGGGGGCCACCACCACGATTCCAGAACGTAAGCCCCGGGTGACCAGTACCGGTGTCACGACCATAAATAGGGGCGAGACATGCAAAATGCTGTACAAACATAAGGCGCGTGTACCAGTTGTGTTTATCCATTTGAGGGTTAAAGCACATGGGTAACGCACGCATATAACTGCTGAGAGGGCCAATATCGTGTTCTGGATTTATCGGTTCCATCCCACAGTTCAGTAATTTACTGCTGAGATCAAGATACCGTTTATCGAGTGTTTCCTTGTCCTGAGCCTTGATAAGCAGTGTGATGGCCGCACGGTAAAGTTTGTGTTTGTTTCCCAGGAAATTACGCGCTGTAGCAGCGTCTTCACGAGCACGCAGGGAATCAACATTCTCCCCCATTGAATTGCGGCTCAGGCTCGCAAAACTTTCTTCAAGTTTGTCCTGAGGCTGAACCACCAGGGTCATGGCCAGAACTGTCCCTTCCGGAAGCAGATCCATAATGGCATTCACATTATCACCACGTTTTACCTCCCCCGTCAGATGACCAGTGGAAGGTGCAGTACGCAGGCGGGCAACCGGAACAGCTTTATGTGCCACATCATCAAACCACCACACACCGCTTTCGGCATCACTTCGCGGGCGGGTAAACCAGAGGCTTTCGCTGAAATCATTCAGAAGAGGCAGATCGCCCGGTGCATGATCGGAGTGTTTTGCGCAACGATACAATGTTTTCTTATCGACCCACGCCGGCGCCGGGTTGAACCAGCGCAACAGCCAACTATGGATTTGCTCGCCGTTCTGCTTTTCGCACCGGATACCGGCACCGCTCAGAGCTGCTGTCAGGCGATCGCAGACCTGTTTCAGCAGCACCTCCGGTGGCATGGGGTCACGATACGGTGTCTCAACCCAACGGTAAACCACCATGCGCGTTCTGCGAATTTGCCCTCTCCAGGCGGCCCCTGTGACAGCCTCGTCTACAAAAAGCCCCTGTTCCACCGCCACATTTTCAAGGTGGCGCTCCTGTTCAGCCAGCCAGGCTTTAGTGAATGCGGTTCCCTGAGCTCTTGGCCTGACATAGCCTCTGATAGTATCCATATAAGTAGAGAGATCAGAGTCATCCTGGCAGAAAAACTGTACCACCCATTGATGATCATCCAGTTCAGGGAGACTGTCCTGTAGGGCGTTCTCAGCGATATTGCAGATCTCGTCCAGACGTGTTTCCGGGCGCCCTTCAGTGCCCACCGGGATAATCTCATATACGGCCCCAACGGATACACCATCGTCAAGCAGAATGCATTCATGCTCTGGCAAATACTCGCCCCATGGAACATGATCGATAATGGAAGGTGCAGTGGAATACAGACGCGCTTCATCTGAATGAGTCAGTTGCCCTTCCCGGGTAAGCGGTTCATACCCACTGACGGAAAACGGACCGTTACCGTACTGATGAGCATCCTGAGACGCTCGACGTCGGCCAAATAGGGGGAAAGCCATCAGAGATCCTCCGTTCGCTCACCAGGCAACGCATACTGTACCTGGCTGTAGAAAGGAAAGACGGTGCTGTAGCCTGGAACCGGCGTGTTCCCGCCAGCCAGATGCGGGAAAACATACATGACCATGTCAGGATTTGGCAGACGCGGGAACGTCTGCTGAATTTCATTTTCCTGGGTGCGGCTGTAGCTGTTACTGACCTGCTGATTGATCTCACGTTCGCTGTCTGTAACTGGCCGGCGAAGTGTTGTTCTGCTCTCGTTGGTAGCATGAGTTGCCGATGCACCATCGTTCCATAATTCAAGCATGGTGCTGTCGCCAGGCGGCAACATTTCCTCTTTTGACGTACTGCAACCCGAGAGGGCAAGCGGTACAACGACCAACATAATGGTGGCCAGATGATTAAAACTGAGCAACATGCACCTCCGCTTCATCCGAATCACTGATGACAGCTGACAGACGAAACACTCGCCCATCAGGCAGTTGCATCTGCATTCCATTACCCTCGCTCAGAAGCTTCTTTCCGACAGCGAGCAGGGCCTGTTCGGTGACTTCATGCCTGCTACCTTCCCATTTGCCATTATCACACCTGACAAAACCGGCAAAGAGACGGCCACCCAGTGGTATATAGTCCACCCGATATTCGAGGTTTTTATTGTTCTGCATCTTTATCCCCATCAGTCCATGCCCGTGCTGCTACCAGCGAGGCTGAAATTGTCATATTTCACCTTGCGGCCTTTTTCTTCATAATCAATCGCCAGCTGACGAGTGATATGTAAAGCCACTTTTTGTCCAGGCGGTACATAGATCGCGTCAAACGTCTGACCATATCGCGCTTTAACCCAGTCAACGGTCTCACGCATACCGCCGGATAACGCCTTACCCAACACTGCCTGACCGGCATCCCCCGTCAGCGTTGACGTCACACCACCATAGCCATTGGTCTGGCTGGTATTCTGGTTTTCGGCCACGGCATCACCAGCTGCGCTGGCAGCTGCAAGTACGGCAATGGTTGGCAGATAAGTAGAAGCGTTTGATTTTCGGGTACCCGAAATGCATGGAATGCCGTTGTCATCTGACAACCAGCCAATACTGCTGTTATTCCCACCCTGGCTGTTCTGATTACCACCATTACTGCCTTGCCCCTCAGGTGAAGGAAGCGTACGAACAGTGCCATCAGTAAAAACAAAAGTGATGCTGGTTATGGCGCCACGCACGCAGGAAAGCGTCCAGTCCCCCGTAGCGGTTCCCGAAACGATCGCCCCCTGTACATCAGGCAATTCAATGCCATTTGCCGTCAGGTTGTCTTTTCCGATCATCACTTTGAACGGGTAAGGGTCAGTCACCTTGCCATCAATGGGAATACGTCCCAACAGCGCGGTCATGGCCCGACTACCCACAAGCGTGGAGTTTTCCGGAAGGGTATAAACAGGGGCGGCATTTTTTTCAGATCCGGGAATGTTGTTCTGTACCGTTGTACTTACTGCTGACGTAGCCTGCCTGGCTGCATCACCTGCAGCGCCAAAGGAGGTGGCAAAAGAAAAACCAGTCGCGTTATTACTGTTTTTATCTGAGACCGGTCGACCGTTCGCATCCGTGGCAATACCATCTTTCGGTTCAACCCATTGCAACCCGTTTCCATCTGTTTGAGATATATTTCCCGCGCCTCCGGTCAGACCATTGTCATAACCCAGTCCCACAGGAATATCGCTGCCTGCAGCGTTACCTTTATTTCCTGCCGTTAAGCCGGAGGACCCATTTTTGAGTTGATCAAGAAGTTGGTTCACCTGCGAGCTCAGATCAGTAACCTGAGAACTCAGTTGTGCACGTTTTTGGGCCTCTTCGGAACGAACTTGCCCCACAGCCTGGCTGATTTGCTGATCAACATTGGTGCTATTTTTTTTCAGCTCCTTATTTTCATCAGCAAGCGTTTTATTATCGCTTTCAAGGCTGTCAAGCCGCCCCTGAACCTTACGGTAACTACCAACCAGGGTACGCAAAGTATCCTGCGCGGTGTCACCTTCCACACCCAGCGCTTTGAGATCTTCTGGTGTCAGATCCTTAAGGGCGACATTAGAGGTTTTCTGGCCTGCTTCATTTTTATCGTTTTTATCTGTACAGGATTTAACCCCAATCATGATGGCGCCCACCACTACGACGGGAACCGCAATTTTCACAAGCAGGTTTGAAGCAGGCTTTTTCATTTATGCGCTCCTCGGTTACTCCGCTTACTCTCCTTTCCTTCAGATTCGGGTAAACGCTGTTCAGCAATAAAGGCACTTTCGGGACGTCCTGTAGTAACCAGATATAGAACTGTCGTGTCTTCCGGTGTACCGGCACGCCCCAGCCAACGGTGCTGGAAAGTCGCAGTAGTAAACTGACCTTGCAGCGAACGAGGGTCGAGGATGACCTTTACTGCTGATCGGTTACGCACCTGCAGCGCAATTACACTGCTGCCCTGCAGACTCCAGGCAGCCATCGGCGTGACGCTGACGGACTCAGAGGGCATAAGTGTGGTGATCCGGGGGGGAAGCTTCAGTGAAACCGGACTTACTCCCGGTACGGGCTCTACCGTTCTCAACGGTCCATAAATGTTCTGTGCGGCATAACGAGTCAGGACAACGGGCAGCGGCGCATTGAGTTTTGCGGGCCTCCGGCTTTCTGCCTTTGCCTCTGCCGACGACTGACGGCCGGCACTGTCCCCATCACTGCTGACCGTCTGTTTATCGGTCGCCGAAGCGGTAGCCACTTCTCCGTCGTAGACAATTTTGACAGGTTCCCGCGTGGTTTTACCGGGGGCAGCAGAAACATCAAGTAGAAGTATTTCCCCGTTTTCCTTGTTCTGAAGTTCCAGTCTCGTCACCGGAAAGGCTTCTTTCGCATCGAGATAAACTACACCTCCGGAGCTTTGAATACGCAGCTTGTCGTTGAGTGCGGGCGGAAACCCCACTCGCACGTTTTTGTTTACAAAAACGATTCGCTCCTGCCCTACAGTCAGGGGAATCTGCAACGGTATCCGTTCCCATTTCATAAGCTCAACAGCACGAGCTCCGGCTGAGACCAGTACCAGGGTCAGCAGGATCACTGAGAATTTTTTCAATTGAATGCTCCCGACTTTTGTTCTGGCTCAGGCAAGGAGATCGCCTCAAGTCTTTGTGGCGCGCTGTCATAGCAATCCAGTGCCAGTCCAAACGGATTTCGCTCTGGGTCACCTTCCCAGCGAACCACTTTCATTGGATAACGCGCCAGGGCACGCTTAACGGGTTCGGTATGGAAATATTCGTCAGCTACCAGGTCCAGCCGTACCACCCAATGATCTTCATCAATGACGGTCACGCTGCGGTTGCTGTAACCACGACGGGGGATTTCGTATACCACGCGTACACGATCGCGCAGCTCGTCATTATTCTTGCGCATCTCGGCGTCCTTATTGAGAAAATCCTGACAGGACGGCGTCAAATACGGGCTCATTTGGGCAATTTTGGCTGTGTAGTCAGCTTCCCCATTTTTCGGCCAGGAATTCAGTTGCTGAAAAATGTAAAAAGCAAAACTGTAAACCGTAGATGGCGGGACCTCCCACCATTTTCGGGTGCTGCCGGAACGCAGGTCGGGTGGGTTGTGAATTGTCAGTTCCGAGGGCGCTCGCATCCATCCCAGACTGGTGACGAACAGCCCCAGAGCCAGCAAAACACAAGCGATACGTAACGAAATAATATGATTATCGCGGGCGGTTATACCGTTACGAAAACGACTCATACTTTCCCTCCGCGCATCAACGGAACAGGTTTCGTTCGTTTAAGTTCCCACGCCCTGCTATCCAGAATCATGGTTCGGGACATACGTGCACGGCAGCGCAATTCCTCCAGACGTTGCCAGATATAATTTTCTGGCTTACCGCGCTTGTAGCTGGCAATCCAGTTGCCGCCAAAAAAAATAACCAACAGCGGCATCAGCAGCATGCACGTCGGAAAAGCCAGCCATCCGACAAAAGGAACCAGAGCTAACGGTATTGCCAGAGGGATACCGGCAATAACACCGATGACGGCCGCCAGCACAAACTCCCCGGATGTGAACCCTTTCCAGACCACGGGGGGGTTGTTCAGTCTGTCAGGGAGGAAATCAATGACGGCCATATGGGCTCCTTACAGGATATCTGAAGCTTTAGTTGCGAGGTAAATAACCAAAAGGATGAGGATGATGCCGACAACCAGATAGACCAGGAACTGAGTCCATTCCCCCTTACCACGACGGATATCGTGAAATGCGGTAATCACGGCATGCGCTACGGCAAAAAAAGCACCGACACATACGAGAAGCCCTATCGCAAGTGCCCCCATTTTGATGTAGCCCATAACGGTGTTGTAGGTTCCGCCACCGCCTCCAGATGTTGGCTGTTCAACAGCTGGCAAGTCTGCCATAGCCTGACTTGCAGTTAAGAGACCGGTAAGCAACAAATATCCCGCACGGGAATAGGCAGAACGAAAATGCCTGAAGAAAGTGAATTTCATTGAGTCATCCTTTCAGTGGAAAAACAGAAACAGGGTCAGCAGATAAAGCACAATCAGTCGAATTAGCAGCTCATTGAACTGCCTGAACGTCACTGATTTACTGACCAGGCCACGGTAGGCCTGCACCAGTGCCCATGCGCTGAAAAGGAGAACGACGATGGCGAGCGTACCGAGGATCAAGAGGTTCAGTTGCCCGGGCGTGAGGCTGCTTCCGGTGCCCGCACTCCATCCATTTAGCTGAGAGCCATTCATCGCCATGAGGGCTCCTCAGCACGGTACTGCCCGGTGACTAAAGTGGAGGGTGCTGTTGGCTGCGCGCGCGACGGCTCGAGATAAGTGGATATGCCCTGCCTCATCGTTGAGATGTCACGGGTTGCCTGCTGATAGTCGAAATAAAAGCGAGCGTCCTGATTCTGATTGGCTACGACGCGGGCGCGATCAAGGCCAGCCTGAACCTGATCCAGCTGGCGCATCACGAGTGCCAGCTCATCTTTTTCTGACGCCTGGCAGGTCAGCACCGGCAGAACGGGCAATAACATTGCCAGGATGATTGTGGTGTGACGCATTTGCGACTCTCCCTAATAACTTGTCGTCGGGAGATTGACGCAAACAGGACATGCTGGCAGCAGGAAAATATTTATGAAGGTCAGAAAATTAAATGACACAAAGTGAGCTGGTTAATACAGATGGACCTTCAAAAAAAAAGCCCGCGACATCGAGCGGGCTCCGGGGAATTCCCGAAACAGCTACTTCCTGGGCTATAGGTATTTTTTAAAGGACGCCGTGACGATGGCCAGAACACCGCCAAGTAATAATGCTGATGGCAGCAACAGGAGATTTGGCCAGACAGCAGTCGGCCAGGCCAGATACAACATGCAGGGGCCGTAAAGTGCGGGTTTAATAAAACGTTTGGCGTGATGGTAGACAAAGCTCGATTCATATCCAGCTCCGTAACGACGCAAATCTCGACGGACCAGCCCTTCAACTATGCCGGTGATAATCACCAGGCCGAACAGCGGCAGACTCAGAAAAAGGATCATCACCCTGATGAAGAAAATCAGAGTTACCCAGAGCGTAGCTTGCAGGTACTCCCCAAGCCAGCCGATTAGTGAGTCACCGAACCGGTTTATCGTTGGGATAACTCCAGTCCCCTTCTGACCAGTTTCCCTGAATGATTGAAGCCAATGGCTGAATCCGCTATCGACAAACAACCAGTTCCAGGCGGTATGTACCCACCGCGAAATCGTCTCAACCGGCGCTGCCATCAGTAAACTCCGCGTGTACCCTTCCGACAACCAGTGGCTTTCTGCAACCATCACCCGGTAGCTGTGTGAAGCACCTTCGTCAGGCCAGAGTATGGCAATGCAGGCATATTCGATCAGCAGGCTAACCAGAAGCGACCCCAGCAGAATGCCAATTAAACTGACAGGCAAATCCCAGAGCAACATGCCGAATGGTCCGGATTGTTTCTGTCGGGATGGCGAACTGCGATTGGCAGTATCTCTGTCATGCTGAGACATTTTGCCCCCCCGAATATGCCGCATCACCGCCTGTCCACCAGGATTCTCCAGTTCGGTAATTCTGCTCCATGTTGTCAGCCAGCTGCTTCAGGCTCGCGGGCATGTAAGGATCGTCGTTATCAGCCGGCAACGGCATCCTGATTTTCCACAGGCGCCCTCCTTCAAGCAGGGCAAATGCCTGCCCTTTCGGCAGGTTGATAACGTCTGAAGGGTTGAGCATCGGGACTTTAACCAGACTGACCTGGTCCTGAACGTTACTGTTAAAATCAGTACCCTCTCCCGGCCGGGATACGTCAGTGACACCCGATGTAAGGGTTTTCTGGTAGACGTCAACTTCCGGTAATTGGTCGGTCAGGAGCATGGCAGTGTTTTTTTCACGCACACGGAGCATTATCAATGAGTTGAAGTTCCCCACTACCTGATTCGCTTTAGCACTGCTGCCTATACGGGCCTCGATGTCCGAAAGAGTCTGCGTATATGCAGTCACCTGGAAGCCCGCACCACCCCCTTTGTTGATGAGAGGAATAAACTCATCACCCATTAACTCGTTAAACTCGTCACAGTGAAGATTTATCGCCACTTTCGAACTTTTTCTGCCATCCTCATCACCGAGACCGAATTTATAGATGTGTCCACCTTCGGAAACGAGATCAGCGAACATGCTGTTGCCGACTGCTGCTGCGACAACAGGGTCGGATAGTGCATCGAGGCCGATATAAACCACGCCGCGCGATTTTATAATGTTATGCCAGTCCAGGATCGGTCTCGGATCGTTCAGGTCCGTATAGTCAGGTGCCAGCAATGCGGCCGTTTTACCAGTTGTAAGCTTTTCAAGCAGCGGCAGCAGTGACGCAACAATTTTGTCGAAATACGTTCGATCATATTGCACAGCGCTACGTAGCCCATCCAGCACCGGGTCCCACAGTTTTTTTCCTTCTTCGCTGGCCAGTACCTGCTCAATAGCCCAGATATTCATGCCATTAGGCCTGCCCTGCATGTGACGCGGCAGATCCTTCTCGCTTATACCGCTACCTAACAGCGCTTCGACTGTACTCAGCAACTGTGGTGCCTTTTCACTCAGCATATTCTCAACATAGGTTTCGTACAGTTCACCTATGTTTGTCACGTAACGCAGTATGAGACCGTAATCAGGACGCTGGCCAAGTGCGACCAGCGCACGGGTAATAATATTGACAAATCGCCAAGCAAATTCCCGAAATGCAGCAGAATTGCCCTCTCCGGAGAGCTGTCCTGCAACACGTGATGCTACTTCCGAGATACGGCTGAACCGTCCAACGGCATTGTAGCGAGCGCTTATATCTGGCCATCCGAGGTGGAACACCCAGAAGTTATCCTGACGACCAGCACGGTGTGCCTCGGCATACATTCGCCTCAACAGATCGGCATCTCCTTTCGGGTCAAACACGATGACAACTTCATGCTCGCCTGCAGCGTTTTTACGGCGAATATCCTGTGTGATAAGTAACTCAGCAAGCCGGGTTTTACCGACTCGTGTGGTGCCGATAACCAGTGTATGCCCTACACGTTCTCCGAGATCATAGGTGACCGTAGTTTCATCCAGTTCCACACCATGGTAAATGGGGCTTCCTCCTACAGGAGGCAACGGGCGAAACGGGTTGAGCGCCGAATCAGTTCGTGTCAGCCTGCACAACCACGGCAAGCTGTACTCCATCTTTTTTTCCAGATCGCGTGCCAGGCGATAAATAACAGAAGGTTGTACGTAGACCTCACACTCCGGACGCCTCGCTTCCAGAAGACGCTGCGTATGGCGGGGAGACCACTGGAAGCCCTTGCCAAGGAACAAGTGCCGCTGGCTGACGGGGATCTGCTCGCTGGTCAGTACATATCGGGGCAAACGGCGAATGTTTTGGCGGTAACGGAGTATTTTCATCCCCTCAGATGTACGCTTCAGCGCCAGTACACCAAACCCCGCGGCGGTCACCCAACTGACCGATGGTGCGAGCGCGACAGCCCAAGGGGCCGTAAGGCAAATAAAGGTTGCGCTACCCGCCGCCGCAGCGGAATACAGTTCAACCGCCGGGCGAAGGAGGGATTCCATCACGTACTTGTCGCTCATATAAAAGCCCTCCCCTGGAACAGAGCAAAAGTTTTATCATTGAGTTTGAGGAATAAATGAGCAGAATCTGTGGCCTTGCGGAATACGGCTAGAAATAAATAAAAGAAAAGAAATAACCCAAACATCAGCAAAGAAATCAATACAGACCGGAATATGAAAATCCGGAAAGAAACCAAAAGCCACACCGAACCAATAAACGGTAATGTTGATGTGGAAAAATTCATCTGTATTACCTCTTTTTTAATGGCCGGAGAACATGTTCAACGGATTCACCAGACAGCAGTAGCAAAAGGGAAGACCCGCTTATGAGCAAAATTTCCGGGTAATCACTGAAATACTTAAAACTGATAAAACCTGTTCGTCCTGTGTGTACAAACAGACCTCTGCATTTTTCTTGTCGGACTAACTCACCAAACTGGCGGACATGTTCAGGACGAACAGCACTGGCAAATCGTTTAGCCTGGACAAGCCACCTTTCCTGACCAATCCAGAACTGACCATCAATACCACCATCACCGCTGTAACTCGGATTACGCCTGACCGGTATTCCTCGCCGCTCTATGGCGGTCAGAATCATCTCCTCGAAAACATAGGGATTAATCTTCCGTAAATATAAAACCTGCTGCCCCGCTTTCAGCTCAGGCAGTTTTAGCAACACCCTGTTAGCCGTCTGTCGATTACGCTGATGTCTGCGGACACGGGCACTTCTTGTATTACACCGCAGCCAAAAAGCTGTGAGTGAAATGAAAGCCAATAATATGAAAACCACTGTGGTCATTGCGCTAATCCATCAGCGGTAATCAGGACAGGGTAATGCGTCAGTTTCAATCGCTGTGCCAAATCACCGCCGCGAACAGGGACCATCTCAGTACCTGGCAAGAGTCCTCTAAGCGTGTTGAGCGCACTTTCAGTCGTAACATTCACTACCATTCCTGTGGCGCCCATCCCTTTCAGTTCAGCACCACGCTGCCGCAGCCAGGCTCGGGAAATATCATCATCGCCAATCACAAAAACAGGGGGCAAACCGGGTAACTGCAGAGGGCGAGACGTCACCTTTCCGGGTGTCATTTCCGGTGTATTAACGGGCAACATATCGGAAATAGACAGCGATGACGGTGGTTCAGGCAAGGAAGAAACATCGGACAAATGCGACTCCTCACCTGAATTAATCGCCTCGAATAATGGTCTGGTTGACTCCCCGCCCAGATCCCCGACCACTGTCAGCGAAGCAAAACAACTAAACGCTGCTGTAAGCAGTGATACACAAAAGATGCCATTGAAATATTTATCGATATTTTTTTTCATTGAGGTTCAACCCAGGTTAATGAGTGACTGGCCAGAGCAACCGGCCCCCCTTCAGGGACCTTAATATCAGGTGCGATCTGACTTAGCTTGCGGCGTACGATAGCCATATATTTTGCTGCCGGCTTACCACCGGCCGGGTGGTGATAACAGCCAGCAGCTTTAATCCAGCTTCCAGGCTGAGCGTCATAGCAGGCACGGAGAATTCGGGCCGCTGCACGAAGATTTGTGTAGGGATCAAAAGCATCACGAAAGGATGGGAAAAGATGCCCGTTCCACCCAAGATTGACCTGGGCTACACCGACATCGATACGCTTGAGAGGGTAGCGCTGCATAAATCCAAGAAGTGCCGCAAAGGCCTCCTCGCGGGTTTCAAAGTGGTATCCTTTCCCTGCTACATTAATAGTCCAGGGCCATGGTTTAGACCCCCATGCGGTTTTACGGGTGCTTTCGGCCATCGCCAGCGAGTAAAGCGATTCTGCCGGAACGCGCTCGGCAGCAGCAATGACCCGATAAGCCTGCGGAACTACCTGAACACTGCTATTTACATTCACGACCGCCAGGCAACCAGTGCTGACAAACCATAAACAGCAAGCCAGTTTCAGAATGCGGCAATTTGCCATCCCTCTTCTCCCTGCTGCAAAATAACTGGCATCTGACCTTGCCCATAGCGCTGCCACAAACCGCGATCATGATTTAGGGTAATTTGCCGATTACGCACTTTTTCGACTGGTATGCCATGGCTTATTGCCCATGATCTGATTTTTTCGTCGCTCACGTCATTTCCGACAAGGTAAATATCTACCGGTCTGTTGTCGGCGATAACAGCAGCAAGCCGAGCATCACAGCGTGAACATGACTCTTTGACAAATAACGCCAGTCTTCCTTGTGTGTCATGAGCGATACCCGCGGCATTCCCCATATTCACGGCCAATGTTTCAGGATAAAGACGAAGCCAGGCAGTGTTTATTTCTCGTTGAAATGCGAGTTCTTTCTCGGTACGGGCGTATTCGTGTTTTACCCACAATTCAGCCAGCCGACGGCGCTCAGATGAATTATCTGTCTCGACGCCCAGGGCAGTGAGAGGATCAAGACCAGGGGACATAATGCCTCTGGCTCCTTTCATCAACGACTGATAGCGACTCCAGTCCTCATCTGAAAGCCCCCATTGTTGACCCTGTTGCTGCGTCTGAACCTGGTTTGCTGATGATGCCTGCAGGGATGTTTGCTGACTCTGATTCGATTGAGTGGTAACTGTTGATGCCGCCACACACAGCGGCAAGGAAAGTACACCTGCCATCAAAATTCTTCTCATCTGATGCTTCATATGTCTGGTCTCTTATTGAACCTGTAAACTCTGTTGGGCACCGTTCACGCTGAAAACAGCGGTACCACTGTCCTGGATAGAACGAAGCGTCCACCCCAGCATCCCGTCTCCCGGTGAAAGCAACCGCATATCTGATATTTGGGAATTTCCACGGGGGATGACGACTGCGAACATCTGCCCGCCGCGCCGCTCAATGCCGGTCAGTACAAACGGTGCTTCAACAGCTGCGCGCCTGACTGACCGCTCAGGCTTTTTTACGATCTGGCCTGTCCCGGATTTTGAAGATGTTTTGCTCTTAGTGACTGGTTGCTGGTTCTGCTTCGATTCTTTCTGAGAAGTGTTGCTTTCAGCTTTGCTCAGCCCGGCAACTCGCGATTCAACCTGTGACAACCGTGAGTTAATGTCATCAATACGTTCAGAGTGTTCGTCTATCGCGGTACGCCGCGCCAGGGCTTCTGAGGAAAGTTTGTTAATGCTTCCTGTTAATTTTGAATGTTCCTCCTGGAAATCAGCTAACTGGTTTTGTACTGATTCAAGCCCTGATGAGACAGACTCGAGCTGCTTCTCGTGTTTCCGGCTTTGAGCTTCGAGCGAAGTAACCGAACCAGACAACTGGCTCATCTGACCGCTGCGAAAAGCGGCATCCAGGGAGTTCACCCGAATACTCAGATCAGAGATTTGCTGTGCCATGATCACAATCGTGGCCACAGAACCAACAAGAGAAACAATGAGGAATCCCAGACCTCCAATCCGGACTATTTTTTTCAGGTTAATGGGAACCAACCGGCGAGCCTCTGGCTCAGCAGGCACAACTTTCGAAGAAGTAACCTCTGGATTTTCAGGTATAACTTCTTCCGGGACGACTTGACTGACTGACATTTCAAAATCCTTATAGCTGCGCAGAACAGCCATAAGGTGCAAAAAACGTCATTCTATGGCGATGATTAACTCATCTGCCATTTCTGAAGTTTTTTTCGGCGGGGAAACCAGGTCGGAGGGGATCATCTGGAAAGGCCACTTTCATAACAGCGCAGCCAAAAACGTCCTTGTTTATGATGTGTTTGAATCCAGGGGTTCACAGAATTTCAGAGCGGATTAATAAGCACACGAGTTGGGTCATTGGCTTTGATATTGCCTGGTGGGGGGAGTCGTTCTCCAGAACGAGCAGCAAGAGCCTGAATTCTGAGAAGCTCAAAAGAGGCTTTCTGGATAACGTCTTCCTTTGTTTGCGCTTCAAGTGAAGGATGTTCAAGATCAGGGAAGCGTAAAACAATACCGTTATTGCTGCTCTCAAGTTCAGCAGGATACGGAACAAAGATCGCCGCCAGTTTCTGCGCCTGTCGTTTACGTATATCGAGTTTACTAACCAGCTGCGTCGCACGAAGGTGGGTATAGCGTTTTAGCATCGTCAGGCTCTTGTGTCCTGATATCGCTGCAATTTCCATAACATTCAGTGTTCCGAGCTCAAAGAGACGGCTTATAGCTTCGTGTCGTAGATCATGAAAATGCAAATCGACAATGCCTAAAGCCTGTATAACTTCTCGCCAGGCGCTTTTAAACCCATTGGATGTATAACTGAAAACAGGTCCGGATAGAGGGCCGGAATACTCTCTTAATACCTTTCTGGCTTTAAAAGACAACGGAACATCCCTTACGCTCCCATTTTTAGTGAGAGGCAAATGAGCGATGCCAATGTGCAGGTCGATATTCTCCCAGCGAAGTGAGAGGATCTCCCCCTGACGCATAGCCGTTTCAAGGGCCAAATGAAAAATGGCTGCCAACTCGATATTTCGTTTTGCCAGCGCCCTGCCAATCTTTCGCTCCTCCTGAGATGTCAATCTTCGGGTTCGCCCTTTGGAGGCCGGTGGTTTTCGTACATGCTCAACAGGGTTATGAGTACATGTTCCCCATTCAATTCGAGCAAGGTTATAAAGGGCAGATAGCAACGCAAGTTCAAGTCGGACACTTGCAGGGCTATTAGTTCGCCCCGTTTTACCACTTACTTCAGAGAGTCGCTGATCACGGTATTCTGCAATATCAACCGAAGTAATCTCATGCATGTATCGCCTGGCAAGAGCTGAACGCTTTATAACATTTATCCGATAAAACTCCTGCAGATGGCCCCGCTTTTGCACAGATGCACAACCGTAATATTTATCAAGAGCTACACCCAGCTCCATTTTCTTAATTCGCTGTCTGAGTTGCATCGCATATTCCTAAAAAGATTAGAAATATATCACATACTACTGTCAATCCGGTGCGTGGAAATCATCCCAAAACAAGTTCTCGATACAGGCTTTCGATGTGGGGAAAAATGTCACTAACAGTGATATTGGAATCCATGCTTATTGCTCATGGACGAACTTAAATGGTTCACCTTTTGGTGGATTTCAGAAGGTATATGCAGATAGTTCAAATCGCTGGTTTGTTACCAATACGCGATGGGGTGATTACGAATCAGGAGGGACAATCACTGTCACTTGCTTAAATCTACCTGGTGCCGGAATTTGACTGTCAATCCGGTGTGTGGAAATCTCAAGATTCTGGTCATTACACTGATGTCGCAATGTGGGAAACCACCTCAACAAAAGGAGTTACATATCAGGTCCCAGGTGTTCATAAATACTGCTTTATTTCTGGATTAATGTCGGCAGGTGACAATGGTACATGCCGTGTATATCCGTCCGGTTCTTCGTGGTGGCTTGACCTGATCGGTTACAACGGAAGCAGCACTCAAAGATGTTGGGTAAGCTGTATCGATTGAACTGTCAATCCGGTGTGTGGCAAGGAAATGAAATTTCTACTGTTTACCCAGGATTTATTGACTATGGATCACATGTAGAAATGTTCGGAACCATATACGGTATTGGCGACGATAGCTGTGTCAACAGCGGATTTCCGGTACTGGTAAGCCAGGTTCTATCGCTTACAGGAAGTGTATCTGATCTTAGTTCTCTGGCTAATGCTGGAGTAACCTCTGCTTACTTTACAGTCATAAATGGAAGCCAATTTCGCGTTTGCGTAAAAAACAAAGATTCAAGCCGCAGCAACAACATTGCGTGGCGTGCATTAGCAATTAAATAAACCTGTCAATCCGGTGTGTGGAAAAACAATGCTGAAATCGGTGATTTGTTCTTCTCTCCTGATATCGGCTCCGGTCAATCACGTAATATTGGGCAACATAAATATTGTGCATTGTCTCAGACACGATTCGATTACAACAATTACCGTGCCTGCGTTTTGGTAAGAAACTCAAATGGCACATGGACCTTGTCGGCTCCAAAGGTTGGTAATGGGCAAGCGAATTGCGTTGCCGTCTGTTTCTGACAACTGATTTGGCGTCTAATTAGTGGCGCAGTTTGCTATAGCCTGGAAGCACGCTGCACCTTTCGAATTGTTCGGTAAAACGATGTAAAACCGGTCATTTACAGGATCAAGAACCATTGAGTCGGGTGAGTTATGGTTGGAACCATCAGACCAACTTTTTAAAGCATAAGAACCACCTATTGCCACTGTACCTGACGGACAATAAGCAGATGCAACCGCTTTGTTGGCGCAGGTGGTTTCGCCAAAAACGGTTTGCATTTTGATTTTTGATGCGGCTGTCCACACACCGGATTGACAGGAAAGTATGGCTCCAGTGGCGTCGCGGCTTACAAGGCCGTTTGGTGAACAAACTGCGCCAGCAGTATTGACTCCGTCGAGCTGCAAAACTTCTCCTGTAGAAAGTCTTCCATCAGCCCGCACACTTCCGCCACGAACCTGACCGCTTGTGTAAATATTCTTATTATTTATGACTCGAACCCAGTCATTATCTGACATATAAAAACCGCCGCCATACGTTTCATTTAGCCATCCCTTACTCCCTCGAGTTATGAACCAGCCATTATTTGAACGTATGTCGTTGTTAGCCGTTATTGTATTTCCTGCGGTGACGTTTGAACCGGCAGTAACATTCTGTCCTGTAACAGTTCCATTCGCAGTTATATTTCCAGTGGCCGCCACATCGCCACTGAAATTACCCGTTACGGCATTAATCGTGCCTGCGTTATTAAGATTGTTACCTCCCATATCAATACTGGTATGCATCGTGTTGAGGTCTGGCTTGCCGGTTACCGAAAAACGATAAAGGCGATCATTTTCACCGCGAGCAGCGCCCAGTTCATCTGTGGTCAGTAAAGCCGCAATATGTCCCTGAGTTGTACTTATCCCAAACTGTGAAAGAGGAATAGTCCAGCTGCCCATAGCGCCGGTAGCAGTACCTGATGTCCATATATAGCCGCCCATACCCGAGGTGATATCCATTGATATCTGGCGCAGTGCGAGAAAAGGCAGTGCCGCGCCGTTTTGAGTGTAAACCAGTGCCTGCAGCTGATCTGTATTAGTGGCATTACGAACAACAGCAGCCAGATAAGCCTGTCCGTCTACTGTCGTCTCGCTGAACCCCTGCTCCAGAAATCCGGTGTTTTTCAGCATAGCGGGTGTAACCGTAACCGGGGTCGTGGTGGTGGCACTTGAAAGCAAAGTATCGTAATAACGGCCAGTGTAGCTCTTCACAGCTTGTGTAAAGCGAGATACCTGTGACGCGGTATTCAGCCAGGTCCGTTTTTGCATCCAGTCACTGATAAGGGTAAAGCCCCAGACGCTGACCACCAGGAGAATAATCAATGAAGCACCAGTGCTGAGGATAGCCCAGCCCCGGTCAGTCGTTTTATATGTGAACACAGGCATCACCATGTAATAAGCGGTTGATACAATTTAAACAGGGTCACAGAAATCGCGCCGGCGCACAGCCAGGGTCCCATCGGCCCTCCTTCAGTTATGCGACGAACAGATATCTGCCAGAGCACAAAGAGCACCACGCCGATCAGCAGAGCATTAAGCCCCTCTCGCCCTCCCAACCAGGCCGCAATAGCACCGGCCAACCAGACATCGCCAAGCCCCAGACACTCACGGGCATGAATCCTAAAGGTGACATAACGCCAGACGCCAAAAATCACCAGCGCAGTGGTAGCTGTGAGGAAGTGCCCTATAAAGCCGGGAGCGATAAGAGCGGAAACAAGACCGGCAATAAGACACCTTATCGTCAATTCTCGAGGCAGAAATCCTGTGAACGCATCGGTAAGCGTCAACCTGAAAAGAAAGAGGCAGAACAACAGAGACATCAGTCGCTCCAGTAGCGGCACAGGGGACAGCATCATGCCAGTTGCCGCTGTAGCGTAAAGCCAGATGAAGCCGGTGGATGCAGGGGCGAAAAAAACAGCAAACCATTCCTGATCATCATCCAATATCATCAGGCTGAGACGAACCAGGCTCCTCATAAAACTGAATAAGCTGAGGCATAGAGGAAAAATGATAATGACAGTTGCCCAGGGCATACTCAGCGTCAGCAGTGTCACAGTTTTATTCCCCGTTCATTAAGTAAAAGCCGACGATAAATGGCATAAATCCGGTTGGCATAGGACTCGCGAGTTTCGTGCCGGTCCTTACGAAAACCTGCGTTATAAGAGCCAAGACAGTTCCAGCTTATGCCGCATACCTGAAAATGCTTCGCCAGTATCCAGGTACCTATCTGAACGTTGAGGCACGGACGGTTCAGGAGGTCCTGTGAGCTGCGAATGTAACCCTGCGCTATCAGCGAAGCGATATGCGATGAATTAACCTGCATCAGTCCATAATCGGTACTGAGTGCCTGCCCGGTCTTTTTGTCACGATTAATATTTGTGACATCCGGTCGCAGGCTGCTTTCACCTATGGCTATTGCCTTAACCAGTAGCGGGTCAATGTGGTATTTAGCGCCCGCCGATTCAAAGCAGAATGCATCCACCCGTGGGCAAACCAAAATCAGCAGCAGAAAAGCGGACAGGCGCAGCATGTCATCAGCCGTTATGGGTGAAGACCAGTGTATTGTTACCTGTCATTCCGCTGTCTGATGAGCAGGATTTGCCTGCCTCTTCTGCACTGACCAGACCGTCACTGTAATCGGTACTGTTAATGGTGATAGCACTGAATGCTCCACCGGAACCGAGTTGAGTAGTGATAGAGATGCAGTCTGCCTGCGGAACTTTCTGCGATGTAACTGAAAATCCATTGTTAAATCCATTCGATGCCACAGGTGCCAGAACGACCTGACCACCATAACCGTTCCACATCGTAGCGGTACCGGAACTGGCTGTTCCCTGGATAGTCCAGCCAGCCTTTGGTGCGCCCCCCTGCTGGATAAGCGTTCCCGTCATAGTTGTACCGCTCGTAAAGTTATATCCCCCCTGCGCCTGCTTAAGCTGCTGCGCGTTTGTCACGACGGTCTGGAGATTTGAAACCTCAACGGCAACGGACTTTTTCCCCCAAAGACTCCAGACCAGAGCACCAACTATAGCCAGTACGATAATCGTCCCGATCGCAATGGTACCGTGTTCAAGAATGCCCCAGCCCCGGTCAGGCTGATGTTGGCGATGTGGTAATGTCTGAGCTGACATGGCGGTTCCTTAGTGTAAGTTGAAAGTGTTCATGTCCTGAATCTGCATCACCATCATCAGGATGAGTAAGAAGAAACTCATAATCAGAACGAGAGAAAAGAGTTTGGTGGCATTCGCCCGACGCGCGACGCGCGCGAGCGCCTGTTCCAGCCAGCGGTCCGCATAATTGGTGATGAGCGAAGCAGCACCATCCCCCTTATCCAGAAGAGAGAGATAGTTCACAGCCTCACGGCTCGGAAAATCATATCCGCTGTTACGCAGAGCTCTGCCAAGTGAATCGCCTTCACTCATGCACTCCATCGCTGCCTCGATGCGTTCCTGCAGCCAGGGCGGTGCAAAACCGTTAAGGATCTGCAAAGCTTTGAGTTCCTGGACACCCGAACCAAGAAGCGCGCCAATATTCATAAGGAATACAGCTCCCTGCAGGTCTTTATAAACAGACCATGGTAGTAACCAGTCAGCACAGCGCCTGAGACGGCCGCGCCAGCGGGGCAACGACCAGAAAGACAGCAGCACAAGCCCTGCGGCTGTAGCGGCAGAAGCAACACCCCACTCGGAACTCCACTTCGCTACTCCATTCATAAACCCGAGTGCACCGGTCCAGCGAGCTGGATCGGACATTTTGCTCATGGTGGGAACAAGTGCGAGATTGTTGGCCAGTAGTAGCCCCGTACTCAGGATGGCAAGCGCGGCAGGAAATACTGACGCAAAAATTACCTGCCCAAGAATTCGCCGACGGGCAACAATCAACTTATCAGCCTGCATCAGCGCGGCAGGAATATTACCGGTTTCCATTCCGGCGCTGATAAGCGCGGCCTCTTCGTAAGGTGCCCAGGCAGCCAGAACATCCTGCAGCGCGCGGCCAGGACGGTTGTCGTTCACACCCTCGATGCAGTCCTGAACAAGTTCATAATAAGGATGCCAGCGCCTGCCAAAATCAGTATGTACATCGCCGATCATGGTCAGCGCGTCTTTCAGGGCCTTACGGTTTTCAAGAAGAAAGCGCAGCGTTTCGTAAAATGGCTGGCGGTATTTCCCAGTAAAAGTGGCTCTGACAAGCCGGTAGCGAATCCTTTCAGGGAACGACATTTCCCGGGATGGATAAAAATGGCTGTCACTTTCCATCAGGCACCTCACAATCCATGATGTCATCCTCATCCAGCGGACAGATGAGATCGCCTTCCAGCGGATCAACAAGACCCTCTGCCAGATAACGCAACAGATGCATGCGGCGAGTAATCCCCCCCTGGTTTATCCAGTACTTTCTGGCAACTGAAGGCCCATGTGAAAGCCAAAGTTGCATCAGGCGAGCATCTGTCCGGACAACTTCGGCAATAGCTGTTCGCCCTGTAACGCCACGACTGATAATGCGTCCGGTCAGTGGTACCGTTTTCCGGCAGTGTTCACATCCCTCATAGTTGCGGAAGAAGAGATTTTTCGGTTCGCACAAGCCCGCGACAGAACAATATTTTTCGAGACGCGCGCGGGTTTCTTCATCAAGCTCAGGGACTTTGACTTCCCACGGTACCCGGCAGTGTTCACACAACAGCGGCACCAGACGCTGGCCAATCAGGCCGGTGATGAGTGCAGCATCCGCCAGAAGGTGGCGATCAATACCGAAATGCTCCATACGACGCAGGGAGCCGATAGGGCTCTGGGTGTGCAGGGTCGACAGCACCAGGTGGCCGGTTTCACTGGCGAAAATGGCGGCGAGAAGGGAATACAGGTCACGGATCTCACCGTTCAGGATGGCATCCGGATCGAGACGAAGTGCAGAGGCGTTTCCGTTACTCCAGGCGCGGCTGATGGCCTCCGGTGAATTGTCTTCAGGCATAACGGGGGTCTGAATACCACCCGGAATACGCCCCTCGGGCGGGTTTTCCAGCGTGAGCAGGCGCTTTTTACCGCCGGTCAGTTTCAGCCAGATATCACTGAACACGCGCAGCGTGGCGCTCTTCCCTGAACCAGTAGGCCCGGTCAGCAGCGTCATGCCTTCCGGCATACGCAGGATCTGCATGATGAGCTTAATCTGCTCAGGCAAAAAACCCAGTTGCGGCAGCGTCGGTATATTGTCCCCGTCATCCGGGATCAGACGCATGACCACTATCAGCCCATCCGGAGTAGGACGGTGTTCGTAGCGGGCGCCATAGAGGCCGGCGCGGCGGGCGAACTTTGCATCGATGCGCCCTGACTGCTCACGACCGGCAAAGAATGACTGCTCGCGCACGTCGCACATGGAAAGATAAGATGTGGAGGCCAGCGTCATACCCTCCACATCTTTCACTTCATCCACCACCTCCAGCTCGCCGTGAATACGCAACTGAACGATGCAAATCTTGCGATCACCGCTTATTTCCATATGAATATCAGAGGCATTAAAGTCGTTACCCAGCCTCATATAGCTGATGACCTTATCCTGCGACACACTGACGTCACGGTTACTTAGATCCGCCTCGCTCACACCCTGGTTAAGCCCACGGCCCTGACGTTCTGCCACTTCACGCCGCCGGTTCAGTTCGCTGAGTGTAACAAACTCAGTTTTTGCATCAGCCCATGTCCGGGTGACATCCATAACCCAGCGCTGTATGTCAGGGTCTTTTCGCCGGTTGCCGTCGATGAGTAGCGTAACCCCTCCAGACGGATGCTGCTCGGCAAAGACAAAATCCATGATTTCTTTATCAGGAGACATCATCACCTCAGAATGAAAGTTCAGAATTGTCGCTGAGGCGTACGATCGTGGACGTAACCTCCGTGACCCGCTTTGAGGTTCCGGGAAGCTGATCGCCTTTTGCTACTTCTGTGACTCCGCCATCAGGCAGAACAATGCGTGCACGCAACTGCGAGCCACGGCCGTAAATCTCCTGAAGGCGCACACCACCGGTCCGCTTTTCACCGACTGCACTGGCAGTCTGTTGTGAAGGAGCTGGCTGCGCCATAAGCGGCATGGCAGGCTGGGCGGCAGTAGACAGATAATTCCTGTCAGTACTCTGTCCGGACTGGCTTTCACGCAGCTGCTGCTCCAGACGCGCCGTCTGCACTTTCTGCTCCAGAATGAGGTTGCGCGCCTGAGCTGCTTCAAGTTCGCCAAGCGTAACGTTCGGCGGAAGCGCATCACTGGTTACGGTTGCCACTGCCTGCCCGCAGAACAGAGCGGACAGCAGCAGGCCCGTTCCCGCGGGATTAATTCTGCGCATAAATGCTCCCCTTCATGGTGTAGTCGAACTGCCCCTGCGGGCTCATGGTGATTGACACGCTGTTCAGGCGGAGCCCGGTCGCATCAAAATCCTGCAGCAGACGTTCAGGCTGCAAACGCGAGCTGACAGTAAAAGTGAATTCGCGCCAGTCCTGTACGGGCATGGTTTTCTCTTGTCCTGGCGCGACCGCTGGCGGTTTCACTTCACTGAACTTGACTTCCAGGTTGCGGCGCTGCAGGTGCGAAATGAAACGCATCAGTTGGGCATCCGCGCCAGGCAAGGCCTCGTCGGTATACTCACTTACGCTGTATTTCCGGAAGGGAATGAATACGTCGCCGTTTTTACCTCCCTCCTGAAGGTTGAAAACAGCAGAATGCCCAAGAAGCACCCTCGCGCGGTGGGAGAAATCCTCCACCGTAGCACCAGGTGTGGCGAGGTAACGCAAGCGCAGGCCTTCAGGGACACATTCACCGTCCGTAAAGCGCCAGCCAGCCACCGAGGCGAAAAGTGGTTCGCGTGTCAGCCAGCAATTACCAAGTAAAAGCGAAACTGGTGGCTGAGAGGCCCATGGATGTGGCGCTCGGGCTGGCGCAGCTGGCTTATCAGCAGACATCGCCATTCGGGCGCGAAACTCTGCCATTGCAGCAGCCTGTTCCGCTTTTTGCTGAACGTCGTCGTACCAGTAAATTCCTGCTGCTGCCACGAGTGTAATAAGCGCAGCAGGCATAATAAGCGACATCGTCGTCAGGCGCTTACCCAGGCGGCAACGCTTCAGTTGCGAACGGTTCAGCCTGTCAGTGAGCGAGGTTGCATCACAATTATCATCTGCGGTTGCAGCACAGCGCAGACCCGGTGTATCAGCATCGTTAAAACGCAGGAAGTTTTCTGCTGCTGATTCTATCTTCGCGCGTGAACCGGTCACATCACCCATGACAGAAAGCTGCCCACCGCTGGCTGCAAAGAAAACCCAGAGATCTTCGTTGCGGCTGAGGCGGTATATCCCCCATGTATTTCCCCCTTCAGACAGCAGGAATGCTACTGCAAGAGAGTAAGGACTACGTCGCACACGCCCGGGGGAAACGACCCCCATCATTGATGCGTTACGCCTGCCGGCAACTACTACATGCGTGTCAGGTGAGGCTTTTCCCCGGAATCGCGTTAACAGTGCGCTCCGCTGCTGCTCCCAATGAAGTCCTGCCATCCAGTCGCGACGGTTGTGGGTGACGCGAATGCCGCTACGGAGTGAAGATTTTTTCTTTGATGACATGGATTACCTCAGCAGAACAGGGGTGATCATAATCACGAGCGTGTTACGACCGCGCGTACCGTTCTGGCCACCGCCCAGGATAAAGTTGTCGGGTGTGAATGTTCCCTGCTTGTTTGCAGAAAGGTTCTGTTGCTCAGATCCGGTTAATACCAGTGTCTGGCCTGAGCGCAGGTTAACTTTACGTGCCAGCCCCTGTGTCGAGGTATTCGGTATATCGTTACGGGTATTCCCGTCCCTACTGATAAATTTCTCTATCTGCGGTGGACTGGTATAGCTAAAAGCGAACTGCAGTTGCACGTCACCGTTTTCCTGGATGAACGGCAGCATGGTCATGAACAAACCGGTGGTGATTGTGGTTACGGTCTGTGAGGAAGTAACCCCGACATTAGCTGTTGCAGTTGAACTGGAACTTGTCAGAACGCCCTGTTGGTTTGAGAGCTGATAAGCTACCGGCGTCAAATTTGCTGTTGGGTCGGTCTGGTTCAGCGCCATGCTGACGTTGCCCTGCTCGGAAAGCGCTTTAATCAGCAGGCTGGAGCCGGAAAATTTGGCGGCATTGCCTGTTGCCGTGTCGAGAATCGAAATGCCGGCACTGCCTGCTGAAGTCGAAGCATTGGCCATTGAACCGGTCAGAGTGGCGCCAAAATTGTGCAGGGATTTGTATACGAGCCCCCAGTCAAGACCCAGTTGCTCATTACGCGTCTGGTTGACGCTGACAATCTGTATGTTGAGCTGGACCTGCCTGCTTAGAACCTTATTCTGATACTCAATGTAACGACCAATACGCTCCAGAACGTCCGGTGTGTCAGTAACACTCAACGTGCCAGTAGCTGCTGAAAGCCAGAAACGACCAGATTTTGGCGTCAGCATCTGCTCGATGGTTTTACGAATGTCGTCGTACAGGTCGCTGTTCATGCCATAATCGGTCTTCTGATTAGAGCTAATGTCTCCGCTAGTCCCCCCCGATGTGCCGCCACCGCTGCCCAGCTGATTGCCAGAGCCGGAGTTAATTGATGCGCTACTGTTTACTTTCGTATTCAGGATAACGAGCTGAAAAGTGCGGGTATCCTGTCGATAAAAATAAACTCCGTTTCCGTCACTGCGCCATGACAGCCCGTACCCGCTGGCTTCGACATCGAGCAGATCACGAACATCTCCCTGGAATTTAAGGCCACGCATGAGCGCCGGTGATGGCTGAACGGAGACGGGCTGAGCTGACGTAGCCCCCATCTGTGCCAGGGGAACCCGACCATTGTCATCCGGCGCCGGCAGTTGACCACTCATCTGAGAAGTTACCACGCTGCCGGTACTCACGTTGCTCAGCGCAGCAAATGCATCTGGTGTGATGGAGACTCGTATACCACATAGCGCAGTGATGCGCTGTCCCAGCTCAGGCAGTGAAATGCCGTCAGGACGATTAATCGTTATCTGACAGGGAGGCAGATTCTTTTCGTCCGGAGTGGAGACCACCGGCGTGACTGGCTGCAGGTTTACCCAGGGCTTATCCATCCAGACAACAGTTGGTTGTGATATGGACTGACGACTCTGCAACACTCGCTGAGCCGTATCGGCCTGCCCAACGGCTTCCTTGTCTATTTTGCTGATTTCATTCAGCGAACATGATGACAGCACAAACGCAGCGGTAAGTACTGTCAGGCAGAAAGGTATACGCGGCATCCGCAGCTCCCTGATTCTGTTAGTTAAGATAAACAATGCTGCCTTCCGTCACACCGGACGGCAGAGACAGGTTCATATCAGTGCCATCCGCCATCCGCAGACGACCGCCTCTGACGGTCAGGGCAAGCGCAGAAGTCACTGAGCGGGCGCGCAACGCGGCATAAACACCGTCTGTTTCAGGTACCCAGATCCACAGGCGACCGTTCTGAATAATGCTTTTGATACGACTGTCTGGTAACGGCACCATTCCAGTCAGTGCGGTTGATACGGGGCCATCTGTTATGGACCGCCCGTGACGCCAGTTATTTACGACATCAGCAGTCCGAAGCATGTCTGCTGCAAGCTGTTCAGGCTGAGTCTGCTGCAGCGCAAGCCGTACATGCTCTGATGAGTGGTGCTGTGCATCACCGGCTATCAAGATGATGACAAGACAAAGCGCGAAAACTGGCAGCGCATATCCCATATCATTTCCCGTCCTGAATCGGCTTATCGTCCACGAATACCAGGCACTGAAGACGATTTGGTGCTGCATAGAGGGGTTTTTCTGCAGGGCGATATAACCTAAACAGCTGCACGATAACCGACTCGAAATTACCGCGCAGCGTAAATGGTACATCGATGCGGTAGTTCACAGGCGTTGGCCAGATAACTACCCAGGTAGGACTACTGCCACTCTCACAGCGAACCGATGTAGCCCATTGGATCAGAGTCTCTTTTAACGTAGTGCCTGCCTGCGCGGTCCAGGCCTGTCCGTCTGGTAACGAGGAAAGCAATGCTCCCGGAGTGAAAACAGTTTTTCCGCTGACCGGAGCAGTAGGAGAGATAACAGTGGAAGGTGGATTACTGTTCTGAACTGTTCCACCTGGTTTCACTGCACCAGATGGAGTTAAAGGCACACCAAGAGCAGCTTTATTCAGAGGTGTTGACGCAACTGACAATGCTGACGGCGCAGGCGCAGGCGCAGGAGCCAACTCTGTTGATGGTTTTACCTTGCCAGATGTTAACTTAGCTGCGGGACTTGCCTGTGTTTTCTGCACCGGAACCTTAGATTTTTCCCCAGGCTCGCTGGCAGAGAACGGGTTACGAGGTGTTTTTGCTGTCGTTGCAACAGATAAAGGAGAAACAGCTTGAGAGGTAACTTTTGGTGTCCCTGGTGACAAAATGGAACTTTCCGGCCGAGCCGGGGGCAACGGATAGCTGTTATTTCCAGTACCAGAAAGTCCCTTAGAACTGTTAAGTAGTGTACCTGTAGAAGCCGATTTCCCTGTTCCCTGACTTGCTACACTCGCCTGCAAGGGACCTGTTGTTGAGAGGGCAAGATGTCGGTATTCATCACGCAGAACGAAACAAATTTCTCGATTCAGGTCATCTACGCGCATACGCCAGGCAGGCCCGGCCAGGATTTGTAAAGCATCTCCAAGCTTCACAGGTCCTATTGAACGCTGCACAGCCGGTAATGGTTTAACGAACAATTCAGAGAATACACCCGGTTCGCCTGAACACAGTGAATAACCTGATTCAAGCATCACGTATCGCATACCTTCCCCAATCGTATTCACCATCTGCAAAGGCATCCTGATATCGATAATCTGATTCAGTGGGTCACGCTGAGCATCTACAGGTAGCGTACTGGCAAGTGTGTAACGATCGTAACGAACAACTTCAGGGGAACGGTTTTGATAAAGATCCTGAACACGGGGAGAGCCCTGAAGCCTGCTCATGGGTCCAGAGCGAGAACTAAAGTCTGTGCAGCCAGCGGCAAGCAGACATAGCGTGATGGCCCCAAGCCGATAACGTGTCTGCAGGTTTATTTTTACCATCAGGAATCCCCAGGAGTTGTCCGAAACAAGTCGGATATTCTGGCGGGGATGCCTTTTCGGACAATGCAAAACTATTACTGAGAACTGAAGAAAATTTCCTCGGTGGGGCAACCGCGAAAGACCAGGATAACCAGTTTCAAGGGCTTTCACCGTTTTCGGGCGCAGGGAAAGGAGCTACACGAGACCGATTTATCCAGCCAGTTGGCAATATTTTAAAATGTATTCGCTTAGATTTGACCTGATACAGCTATGGCACAGAGCCAAACCTAATCTGACAGGCAGCTCTGTGCCAGGAGCGGACGTTAAATTGTTCTGACCACTTCTCAAATCGCGCTCAAACTTTATTTAGAATGGTTGTTTTTGCACTTTTTTCAGTTTCGCAATCTGTAATGTAATTGCAGGTAGCTTGCTCTCTGCCCTCTTAATTCAGATGGCTTCGAAGCATAGTGCAGAATGCGCAACCGTAACCTGTGACCGGAGAGGCATTACAGGTTCCGGCGAGCGATGGGCCTGAGTGGCTGAGGTTAAAACTGCTAAAAATACTGGCTTCAATCGCAGTGAGTTTATTCGTGGAGATCGTGGTCGTCGGGGAGAGTTCAGATTTAAATGCCAGCGCACTGAATGAGGTCACTGCCAGGGATGCAACGATAATTTTATGAATTTTCATTTGAGTTATCCTGAATGAACAACATACGACAATCCTTCACTGTAACCTGACATCAATGTGTTATTCGCTCGTGGCAAACGTGAGTTTTTCCGGGCATTGAATCATTGACGCTTTGACACTCGGACCTTGACTATCTTGTGCAGGTCGTAGAATAAATAAGCGGGACGAATCGGAGAAAACGAAAGAAGATTGTAACATTCCGTCACACATTTCCGCGCTGGCCCTTCTTTACAATCATTGCTGTGCTGATTTAATGTTATGTTATAACATACATTCCAGGGGCTCGTATGCTTTCTCCAACGCTTTTTTCACTCTCTCTTCTCCTGCGACTGGGCGTGGGCATACTCATTTTAAGTGTTTTATGGGCTGCCGTTCAGTGGGCGATCGCACTGCCATGATTGAGCTTCAGGAACTCAGCGTCGGTTATAACCATTCTCCCGTGACATCCATCATCAGTGGACATATTGCAGTTGGCAGCATGACTGCAATCGTCGGTGAAAATGGGTGCGGCAAATCGACGTTACTCAAAACTCTGGCCGGTTTTCTCCCTCCTGTGAATGGCCATATTATCTGGCCACACGGGCGTCCGGACACGGGATGGCTTGCCCAGCGAAATACCCTGGAGTCCGATTTCCCGATAGTCGTCCAGGATGTAGTGAGCATGGGGCTCTGGCCGCGAGTGTCACTTTTTCGCAGTATCCGCCGCAGCGAGCGCTTGCGAATTGCGGCCGCACTTGAGCGTGTGGGGTTGCTGCATCTCGCAAAAAGCCCTATTGAGACGCTTTCAGGTGGGCAATTTCAGAGAATGCTTTTTGCCAGAGTCTGGTTACAGCAGGCTCCATTGATCATGCTGGATGAACCGTTGACCGGGGTAGATGAAAACACCAGTCATGTCCTGATGTCATTGATCGAAGAAATGCATCAACGGGGACAAACGATTCTGGCCGTTCTGCACGATACCACGCGGGTGCAGCGCTATTTTCCTTCTGTATTGCGTCTGGAAAGTGAGCGCAGCTACTGGCAAACGCAAGTGCACAAGGAGTGTGTGTCATGACGTTACATTTCCTTATTCAGCCTTTTATTGAATATGGCTTTATGCGTCGGGCGCTTGTGGCGTGTCTGGCGCTGTCGCTTAGCACTACCACACTGGGCGTTTTCTTATTTCTCCGGCGAATGAGCCTGGTGGGTGATGCGTTGTCACACGCTATTTTGCCCGGCGTAGCCATTGGTTATCTGCTCAGTGGCATGTCGCTGTTTGCAATGGCGACAGGGGGATTTATCGCCGGTATTGTTGTTGCACTGGTAGCCGGATGGGTCAGCAGGCAAACGCCGCTTAAGGAAGATGCCAGCTTTGCCGGATTATATCTTGGCTCGCTGGCGCTCGGTGTCACGCTGGTGTCGTTACACGGATCCAGCGTGGACCTGCTGCATCTTCTCTTCGGCTCGATTCTGGCGGTCGACCGGGCGTCCCTAATTTTCGTCGCTGCGGTAGCGACACTAACCCTGCTTAGTCTGGCGGTATGCTACCGGGGACTGGTGAGCGAGGTATTTGACAGTACGTGGCTTGAGGTCAATAAAAAGCGCCTGCCCACTCTGTTTCACACGCTGTTTCTGGGTCTTCTGGTTCTCAATCTGGTGGCGGGTTTTCAGGTGCTCGGCACGCTGATGGTTGTCGGTGTGATGATGCTGCCAGCGGTTGCTGCACGATGCTGGATGCAAACTTTACCAGGAATTCTACTGCTGGCAGGTGTGGTGGGTGTCCTGTGCTCGTGGCTTGGGCTCAGTATTTCCTGGGCTATCGCGTTACCCGCAGGGCCATCTGTCGTGCTCTGTGCCAGTATCTTTTTCTTTTTTTCTATTTTATTTGGCGGGCGTAGCAGACTGGTTGTCACTCTGTTGCGCCATTTTTTTGGTAAGGAGTGATAATGAAACGTACAGCACTTTTTCTGGCACTCAGTATGGGGTTCATGGCGCACAGCGCCAGCGCGAAAACCATTAATGTGGTCACCAGCTTTTCCATTCTTGGCGATATGGTGCAACAAGTGGGAGGAGAGCACGTTAGCGTGAAAGCGCTTGTCGGGCCTGACGGCGATCCGCATACCTTTGAACCATCACCGCAGGATAGCGCCGCTATCGCCAGCGCGGATATTGTAGTAGTCAACGGTCTGGGGCTGGAAGGCAGGCTGGACAGACTCATTAAGGCGTCAGGCTTCAAAGGCACACTGATCGTCGCCTCTGAGGGTGTTAAAACGCATACTATGGATGAGGATGGTGAAACCGTGGTTGATCCTCATGCCTGGAACAGCGCGGCGAATGGCGCACAGTATGCACAGAACATCGTGAATGGGCTTATCAGTGCAGATCCTGAAGATAAGGAGGCGTTGAGAAAATCCGGTGAGGACTATATTGCGCAGTTGAAAGCACTTGATGACTGGGCGAAAAACCGTTTCAGTGGTATTCCTGAAGCAAAACGCATTGTCCTGACCAGCCACGACACGTTTGGTTACTTTAGCCGCGCATATAACGTCCGTTTCCTCTCGGCGCAAGGCCTTTCCTCTGAAAGCGAAGCCAGTGCAAAAGATGTTGCCGAGTTAATTGAACAGATTAAAGCGGATCATGTTACAACCTGGTTCATGGAAAATCAGCTCGACCCGCGTCTGGTCAAACAAATCGCCAGGGCAACCGGTGCGAAGCCTGGTGGTGAGTTGTACCCTGAAGCGCTCTCACCAAAAGGTGGCCCGGCGGATACTTATACGAAAGCGTTCAGACATAATGTTGATACCATCGCTGACAGTATGAAGTAACGATTTAAGCCAGGGATCACTCTGTGTGGCGCCTGAACGGAGACGTGCCAGTACAGCTCTTCGTTCAGGATTATTATCCGCATCCCCGGGACGGACATCTCAACTTAGATTCTACAAGAGCTTGTTAAAGCTGATTTCAGCTGTTCGTGGGCAAAGATGAAATGTCCGCTTTTCGCTCAAAGCAGACTGTCAGATTTGATTGTGTGCTGGCGGAGTACGGAGAAAACTGTCAGGTCAAGCCTGAGCTAATACATTTAAAAAGAAAAGCGCCGGGAAATCCGGCGCCTTAGTCTGCAACTTAGTCATTATCAGGCTACGCGATGTGGAACATGGGTCACGTCACCACGGCCAGCGAGCAAGCCATCGACTGAGATATCCTCATCGAGATTATCCCAGTGAATACCACGTTTACTCAGTTCATAGTCATTACGTTCTTTGTCTGTGGCATTCAGCAGACGAGGAAACCAGGCGATTGGTACGCCCATCACCCTGCCATCGTTTAATTCGACCCACATGGTGGTCTCATCAAATCGTACATTTTTAGCTGAAATAGTCATTCCAGGCCTCCACAAACATCGTCTGGTTATGTTGAACCATCTTAGTCAACTCTTTAAGAGTCCGGGCATCGAAGCCATCGTTCCTGCTCAGTTTAACTTCATCTTCAAGCCAGAATTTCGCTTCACCATCAGCGTTACGGACATGAATATGAGCGGGTTCTAGAGGATTTCCCTCGTTCGAGTAAAAGAAAAATTTGAATCCGTTAATTCTCAGTATAACTGGCATTAAAAAAGTACCCCGCTCCTGCCATGATTATCTTGAATAAAAAAGCGCCAGTCAAACTGGCGCCTCTGTAAAATCCAATCAGGAAATGGCGTAGATCGCTTTTCGGCAGATCCCATAACCATGCCCCAGAAACGGTATGTCATCATCAAAATCCATCGGAGGTTCATTAGCAGGATTGTGTGGCGCAGCTGACTGCTGAGGCTGAGGCTGCTGAGGCTGCCCCCAACCTCCTTGCGCCGACCCAGGCTGCTGAGCATTACCGGTACCTGCTGGAGCATTACGACTACCCAGCATCTGCATCGTACCGTTCACACCAACCACAACTTCTGTTGTCCAGCGTTCAACCCCGCCATTATCAGTCCATTTGCGGGTCCGCAGATGGCCTTCAATGTATACCTGTGAACCTTTTTTCAGATATTCACCGGCTATTTCGGCGAGTTTGCCAAACAACACAACGCGATGCCACTCAGTGTTTTCCTTCATTTCACCGCTTTGTTTATCACGCCATGACTCCGACGTTGCAATACTGAACCCTGTAACAGCTGTGCTATTGGGCATATAACGTACTTCGGGGTCCTGACCGAGATGGCCAACGAGAATAACTTTGTTAATTCCGCGACTTGCCATGATGTAATCTCCTGTACCTAATCATATTCACGCTGCGTCCATTCCCCTTTTTCAAGAGCAATATCGGCCTGCAGACTGGTTTTGTAGTATTCGACTGACTCACGGGACACGGGTCCCATTTCGTTCGCGGTTCCGATATAAAAACCGCGCTGACTGGACAGAACCTGGATCTGTAATTGATACCCAGCTTCTGAAGCCAGTAAACCGAAAGGATTTCCCATGCGAGAGCTCCGTTACGTTATCGAGAGAGGTAAATCTCCCGAAAGAGATTTACCGGATGTAAGAAAAAAGAATTAAAACGAGTTCGGATCGTAGTCTTTAGGAGCCGCAGAACCTTGTTCCGGGGTTTGAGATGCATTTGGCGCTGTGTAAACGACTTCCTGGCCTTTCTTAATGAACTCGACCTTAATCAGGCGAGCCTTCAGAGAAGGTCTGGATTCACCGGAATGTTCACCCGACTGAAGGGTAAACACGTCAGCTTTCAGGCCGCTCAGCACAAACCCCAGCAATACTTTTTCCTCTTCATCCACGGCCTTCTGGCAGCGGTTGATGAGTTTTGTAGCCTCTGGGCCCGCAACAGTGACATCGAAACGAGTGTATGACGCATTGTCGGTAGGACCAGTCAGGGCATTAATGACAGCGCAGGTAAATTCACCGTTTTGGCCCTGTACACGACGAATCGAGCTCAGGTAGCCGATACCGCTTACGTTAAGATTGAAATACTCTTTTTTCTGGCTGGCAGAGGAAGAGGTGGTGGAAGAAGATGCAGTTGTAGTAGCAGTCATGATGTTATCTCCGGAGTGAAAACTAAACTGGTTGCGGAGAAACATCTATCCCTTGCGGGATAACGTTTCCCGCAGGGAAGTCAGCAAATTTTTGCCGACTGGCTGTATTTGTGAAATGGACCTCAACTCGCCAGGAGTACCTGTTCTCAGAGGTTAAACAGGTTTACCACCCGAAGGCGCCACTCTCAGGTTTTATGTGGCATTGGCATGTGATTACCCGAAGGCGCCCTTCTCAAATCACCAGGGCATTGGCAGTTGTCGATGACAACGATTAGCCTCTTTATCATTTATTCAGACGCAGCAGATGTCAACGCCGGTGTGCGTAAAAAATCATCAATGCCAAAAAATAAAAAAAGCGGCACCTTTCGGCACCGCCTGTGAGGTCTGCACCATTAGACCTGATGTTGACCTGCTTACGCAGTTGCTCCGGGGGTGTGTTCAGGACCCGGCACGGTTTCACGGAGTTTTGTGCCTTTTTGACTCACGTTCAGGTGTGGACGCGGCCAACAAGACTGTATCCTGCAAGCACTGCATTTGATGCTCACAGGACCCGCAGTCACGGGGTGCGGCTTCAGAGCCGTCGCAACAATAGCAAAGGCATCCTGTCCCCGCAATGAGAGACAAGGAATTAATTATTCTTTGGTTTTACAGCCTTAGAGCTACGCGCGCTTTTACGTTTCTGGGTGTCGTTGTTGATGATTCCTTTGCAATCAGGATAACGAGTACACCCCCAAAAATCTCCTTTCTGTCCTTTTTTTAGGCGAGTTTTCCCCCCACATAAAGGGCACGATGGTGTGGGTGGTATTCTAATGCTCACCCGCTGCTGTCCTCCCATGCTGACAAGGTTACGGGTCCATCCGACCTGTCGCTGCAAAAAATCATTCAGGGTAAGGCGTCCTTCTGCTACTTCATCCAGAGCCTGTTCCCAAAGTGCAGTCATTCCCGGGTCGGTTAACTGCGAGGGCAGAGCATCAATGACATCAGCACCAAGATCAGTCGCGCGAAGCTGCTTACCTTTGCGCACAATAAATCTGCGGTTCAGCAGTTGCTCAACGATACCAGCACGGGTGGCTTCCGTGCCTAATCCGGCGTTGTCCTTCAGTACCTTACGAAGAGCAATATCGGTAACAAACGCTGACGCGTTCATCATAGCGCCGATGAGTGTTGCGAAAGTATAGTGAGCCGGCGGACGAGTCATTTGCTGCACGACCTCTGCACCGTTTACTCCGCAACGGTCACCCTTCCTGAGAGGAGGAAGTTCAATACTGAGATCATCATCCCCTGGACTATCCTCTTCCTCCTTACTGAAAAGGACCTTCCAGCCCATTACAATCTCCGTCCTTCCTGTTGTGCGGAACAGTTGCCCGCCAATGTCAAACTGCAGACGAGTAATATCAGATTCGTGCAGGGGAAGAAATTGTGCCAGATAATTTCGGCGGATAAGGGTGTATACCCTTCGCTCTGCCTCACTTAACGCAGAAAACTTAAACGCGTTTCGGGTAGGGATAATGCCATGGTGAGCTGTGATTTTTTTGTCGTTCCATATACGCGAAACAAACGAAGTATTTAGACCTGAAAGAAGAGAACTACACTCTGGATCAGACAGACCAATAGCGGAAAGAACCGAGGGGATTTCCTCACGCATAGACTCAGGAAGGTATCCACAATCAGTTCGTGGATAAGTGGTTGCCTTGTGTTTCTCATAGAGGCTCTGTGCAGTGTCAAGCACCTGCTGGGGTGACATATCCCAGAGCAGGCCACAGGCCTGTTGTAAAGTGCCGAGCGAAAAAGCCAGCGGTGCTGCCGCTTTTTCACGCTTCGTCTCACATTCTGTTACGGTCGCTGCTCCAGCCTGCCGGCAAAGATGCGCTACCTGCTGCGCTATATTTTGGTGTACACAGCGTTTTTCTTCGTCGGTATAAACCTTTGCAGGTACCCATTGCGCCGGAAAAGTTCTCCCTCCCGCACTCAGAAGCGCCTTAACCTGCCAGAAAGGTTTAGGGATGAATGTCGCTATCTCCCGATCACGTCGGACAACCAGTGCCAGAGTGGGAGTTTGCACCCGCCCGACAGAAATCACACCGTCGAATCCTGACTGTACTGCAAGCAGTGTATACAGACGGGACAGATTCATTCCAATGAGCCAGTCGGCACGAGCGCGACCAAGTCCAGCATGATACATTCCAAGAGTTTCGGCACCCGGTCGCAGATCCTGGAGAGCTGCACGGATGCTCATTTCATCAAGGGCAGAAAGCCAAAGCCGCTGTACAGGACCGTCCCAGCGGCAGTATTCCAGCAATTCACGGGCAATTACTTCTCCTTCCCGGTCCGCATCAGTGGAGATAACCACATCATCGACCTGGCGCAGCAGCCGCTCAATAACCTTGAACTGAGACTGCGTCTCCTTTTTTACCACCACCTGCCATGGGGAAGGCAGGATCGGCAGAGCAGAGAGCGACCATGGTTTGCCATACTGTTGACCGTATGCTTCAGGCGGTGCGGTCTCCAGCAAATGCCCTACTGCCCAGGTAACAGTGACGCCAGGGCCAGTTAGAAAACCGTCGCCACGTCGGGTGGCACCCAAAACATTCGCAAGATCTCGCCCCTGTGAGGGCTTTTCGCAGATAAACAACCGCATGGTGGTTCCCCGGTCAGGCAGCCCGATATCGCATACGAAGCAGGTTTACGCTCGATTCATTAACCGGCGGTGAGAAAGCTGAGCGCTTTTCACCAAGAAGAACAGACAAATCTGGCTCTCCCGCCACCTCGCATGCTTGTTTCCATGTTTCGTTGTTTTCCACAGCATCAAACCGGGTAGCATCAATACGGCGATAAGATAAAACAGAGCCATAGACCTGACGAATTAATCTGCCACCTTCGCTAAGATGATGATCACGGCGAGAACGTGTAATTAATCCATAATGCGATGCCTGTAGTGCCTTTTTCGCAAACTGATCGAATCCTACTAACAGAAACACACACCTGTAACCCAGAGGGGTTCGTGTAAATACCTGGATATCGAGTGGCTCAACAGATGCAACTTCTGTCAATGTAATACCAGGCGGCAACATTGACATCTCAGCATCAAGTTGCTGAATCAAAGCAGTCATAGAATCTGATGCAACCTTGATCTTTTCTTCCAGGTTAAACATAGCAACATCAGCCCATGGATTATTGCGCAGGGAATCCTGGTTAATCAGAGTCGCACGGTGGAAAAACTGAGGCATACCGATAATTCCATGCCTTGCAGGCTTTTCACCGTCCTGTTTTTCAGGCTGACGCCCTTGCCATAGCCCGATTGCGTAATTCGTATGCAGTGCGATCGTCATTTCAGACTGCAGCGCACCAGTTCTTTTCTCATTTTTTTCTGCCATCGTTGTCACCTGTGCTCAGTTAAGATGAGCAGGCATAGTCCTGAAACACCGGTATCTCCAACAACGCGAAACTCATAATTCCAAGAACGAAATTGTAAGTTGGTTAAAATTTGTACTTGCTGCGCCCCGCAGCAAGCTCATTTTTTAACCAGCTGCAATACTTTCCCGCAAGACCTCAACCACAACACATCGAAACATGATTCTTTTTTGTACTTGTTGCGCCCCGCAACAAGGTCATTTTTTAACCACTATTGCGCCCAGTAGTTCTGCTCATTTTTTGTACTTGCTGCGCCCCGCAGCAAGCTCACTTTTTAATCAAAAACAGATTTTTGATGCCATAATCATTTCTGGACCTGTTGCCGAATAGCCGCAATCATCGCCCTTACCTGCCCCTGAGACGGGCGTTTCGCAGGTTGAACAGGGACGTCGGCTGTGGGTACAGTACGTGATTCAACCGGGCGGGAAATTGTTCCACCAGAACTGGCAGTCGCCGTATCCTCTGAAATTTTCAGCTCACCACTTCGCGCCCTGCGAAGCATAGAGAACATCCAGCCCACCGGATTGTTGAGCCTTCCAAGGGCCTGTTGTTCACGCAGCATGTCAGCAAGGGCTTTTGCCATTGTCTCCGGAAGCGAAGCCATCTGCGTACTCAGCATCTGCCTGTCTTCACTGTTCAGAGCGTTCAGAAAATCATCTGGCAGGAATTGCTCACCACACGGTACGTACGTTTTTTTATTCACACTGTGTGTGAAAGAACGTACGTTACAGTCCGAATTTCGGACTCCGGCGTAACTCCTTGATTTTTTACTGAGTCCATTTTCCGGACTCTGTGAATTATCAGGTTTAAGGGAACTGAGTCCGTTTTCCGGACTCAGTGAATTCGGGCTGTTTTTTATGCGTTTTTTACTGAGTCCTGATTTCGGACTCGATTGCACAGCCTGTCGCTGACGAGCCATTTGTTCTGGTGTGGCAGGTGCACTTAGTCGGCTCTCAATAATGGCCAGGCGGCTGTGACGGTGGCGCATTCCCGGATCATGAAGGATGTCATTGACTACAGCCAGCGCCGTCATACGGACGGCTTTATTCCTGCTCAGGCAACTCTCTTCAACAAGGGTCAGCCAGCCCGGATCAAAAGTCTCAGCATCACGGTAGCCCAGCGGCTCATCATGCTGTGCATAGATATTGCCTCGCACACGACCATGGTCGTCGCGAACACGCTTACACAGGCTGAGCCAGCCTGTAAGACGCAGCATCAGCAGAACGCGGCTGACCGTATCTCTGGAGGCCTTCTCTGAATGTGCCGACGCCAGTTGAACCTGGAGCTCATCATAAGTCGGGAAAACAGCACCTTCATTCTGCTGTGCATACAACCGGATCATCACCCAGGCGGTTTTATCCAGTGGCGAAAGACGGGTATCCAGAAACAGCTGTCGGGGAAACGCATCATGTACATTTCCCATAAAAAGAAGCCCGCTGCGCTCCTGACCGACATCACCAGTGTCTGTACGCCGTTCGAGACTACGCTGCATCCTGGACAGTGTATGAGCAACTATGCTGTCTGCCGGAATGGTCATTTTCTGCTCTCCTCTTCAACCTGAGACAGCACAATGCCGGGATAAACCCGGCACTGTACGGTCAGCAGCGGCATTCCGTTACCGCCGTATTTCACGGTTATAGGTCTCATGATCCATCAGCCACCAGTGTTTACCTCCATCCTTACTGAGGATGCGCCAGAACGGCCCAACATCTATCTTGAGATAGCCGTTCATCGTCAACCGACGGAACACCTTCTCACCGCAGCACACTGCGCTGAACAGCCGTTGCGCCCTGCGACGAACCGAGGGGGAAACGTACTGACGTGAAGAAAAGTCGGTCATCTGCATCATGCTTCCTTGCGCTGTTGTGATTCACTCTTGCGGGATGGAGTTGTCTCCCGGCACCACTGGCAGACCCTGCTCCAGACTGCGGTCAGTGACAGGCCATGCTGCTCAGCGGCAAGCATCATCGCTTCCAGAGCCTGATGAGAGTCCGGGGATGATAGCCCGGCAGCCTTCCACTCGATCCATAGTGCCGAATCCTGTGGCTCCGTCAGAGACTGTGTGCGGCCCTGGCGAGACTCTATCCCCATCAGACGACGCCGTGCGCTAACCTCTGATGGAGACAGGCCGAAGTATTTATCAATCAGTTCCATTGAACCGCCAAGCTCAAGCGCCCGGTCTATCATCAGCATTCGTTTCTGCTCATTACGTGCCTGGTTGAGCATCAGCCAAAAATTTTCGTGATTCAGGCTAACATCAAGCACAGAAACGTGTGACTGGCTCAAATAATGCAGCTCATCAAGGCTCAGCTGACTCAGTGCGCGTATCTCCTCGAGTGACATTCCCAGCGACTCACAGCGGCGGATATTGCCGTTTTTAACATCCATCAGCAGTGATGAAAGGATGGCCGTGGTGGCCTGTGAAAGGTTGTGCTGGCTCATAGGGCCCCTCCTGATATCATCTGATCGGCAACAAGCAGAACATCAAAAAGCCAGCCCGACAGGCAGGCACTCCATAAAATAATGTTACTCATGTGTACAGCCTCCCGCCGTAATCTGCTGTTGAGCCTTCGCACCAGTCAGGCCTTGATGAACTTCAGTATCCCGCCCCGCGAGCCAGCCCGCTACGCGTGCTGCTCTGTCGCCACGGCATTTACCGGCCGCCCTGACGTTTACAGTCCCCAAGGTGTCGCCGGTGTGACGCTGGGCAAGCCAGCGCTGAAGCATGGAATTCTCACATTCTGAAGGCGCAAATGACTGCAGTACCTGCCAGACGCCAGATACCCACCCTTCACGAAACTGATCGGCTCTGCGACGAAGCGTGTTCTTAAGAATACGGCGCTTCCGGTATCCGGCAATCTGACCGTCAGTGTCTGCACGAAGTTGCCGCTGTAAAACGGTATAGATATAGAGCGCAACTTCGGCTCTCCCGCTGAAACCATAAAAGTGCAGAGATCGGCGGACGCTTTTTACACCACTGCAACTAGTGTGAATATGCCAGCCAAACCAGCAACGGCAGCCCGTGGCCATGCATACCACTGTTGCGAGTGAACTTAGCCAGGCTGGCACTTTTTCAGCATTACTGGTCAGGTTCTGACAGACGGATTCCTGGATATCATGAAGAGAAAGCATGTCAGGGGTCAGGCCATGACGCTGCATCAGCCGTTGAGCCAGAGCCACTGCACGGGCCGCCTCGTGTGGATTACTGTTCCGGGTACCCAGCGCCATCAGTCGCCGGATACGTGCAATCACTTTTGTATTTTCAGACATGGTGTAGCCCCCTGCAGCCGGCAGCACGGTGAACATCCTGCTTCTCCTTCACATCCTGACAAGCGGCACACAACTCTACGCCCGGCACTGCCAGCTGACGGGCAGCGGGAATGTCCGCGCCGCAGCACTCACAGATTTCTTTTGACGGGCGTAACGAGTGCACTTTTGCCCTGACAGCATCGATGCCGCGCTGGGTGAAAATAGCGGTACTGGCCTGAGCCATTTCATCATTCAGGTCCTCAGACATTTTCCCCTCCCTTCACAACCAGACGCTGCAGCTCACGCAGACGCCGTATAACGCGGATAAGGCGCATTGTTTTTACAACAGTGACATCATCGAAAACGGCAGTATCTGCAGGTTCCTGAGAGCCAAAAAAATTCAGGCAGAACATGAACATATTGAACTGTTTGTTAGGCAGTGAACCTGATAGCCCGGCGAGGAAAAGAGTAAACTCACTGGCGTTCTCTGAAATGGAGAAACCAGCTGAATGATGGTCTTTATCCTCCCGAACACAGTCCGCGCAGCCCATCGCTTCGGCAATTTCGAAAGTAAGCCGATAAGCCATATCCTGCAGGTGCTCGATGTCGTCCTGTAAAGCGGAGATGTGCCAGATATCATTGACCGGTTCCAACCCGGTTGCGGCGAAGGCCACTGAGCTAACTGAAGGTGTGGAAGTTTCATCCTGTTCGCCAAAAGCAGAAACGAGCGAGTTGGCATTAACATCTGACTTAAATTGCCACTCTCCATCGTTATCAGGATTCTCTGTCTGACCGGTAATCACAGGATTTCCGCCAAACAGGTCATTCTGAACTTCACGACGCGGCTCACTTCCAACAGACATACCGCCGGGAAGTGCAGTATTGTCCTGAAGTTCTGGTACAGCTTCCGGACGCCCTGGAGTAGTCAGCGTACCGCTACGCAGACCAGTAACAGGGGGCTGGGATGAAGTATCTGCTGGCAGAGTCGTAATTGGTGGTGATGTGCGTTCCCGACCACCTGACTGTTCAGACGCAGGTGTAGGTGCTGGCAGTGGAGGCGGCTCGCCAAACTGTTCCCTGCGTTTTTGTTCACGAGGATCAAGTTCAATTAACCAGCGGTCATAATTCAGGCTTGGATGGGGAAGAGCCTTAACCAGTTGACCGATAAACTCATCCCTGAAAATATCAAGGGCATAGCTTTCAGGTTCATCAAAACACCGGCAAACTGCACCAAACACATCATCAAGAGAACATTCTGGGTTTACGTCACCGCTGAAAGATTTCCAGACCTTCATAGCTGAAGAACGAAGGCTCAGGAGTGGTGTTGCCTGACCACGGCTCATGCCACTCTCAAGCAACTGGGGCATATGTGGATAAAGGTAATTAAGCGTATCTTCCATCCGGCTTACGCTGGAGTTATCAATAGGATAACCTTCCTTACCCAACAGATCCGAAAGTTCTCGTAAGGTAACACTCCGGCCCAGTTGCTCTTCATAAATTACCCGCGCTTTATGAACACCGAATGCCTTTTCTATATAGGTAAGATCTCCCCTGACCTCATTCTCAGCCAGGTGACCAACCAGACATTTTAGACGTCCAGGCCAGGGTTTGAAGATCGTGTGAACGCGATAAAAACGTTCATCACCAGTCTCTTGCCAGAGATCGCAGAGTATCTGATACCGGGTATTTCCCCCGTCACTAAAGATATAAACATCATCACCATCCGGATCACGGGTCACTTTTGGAATCGAATCCAATCCTCGTGCACGGACGGAAGCTTTAATTTCCTCAAAACGAGGATTGCGTCCTTTGCGCGGGTTATCCGGATTCGGGCGAAGCTGGTCAAGGGTAAGAACCATTGCCATTTCATTTACTGGCTGGGTAACGGTGGGAGTATTATTATCAGCAGCCTGAGCCGGTGATTTTCCACGCTGCAACATGGCGTCGCCAAGGTTAAGACTACGGACGTTGCTCATGCAAACCTCCCGGTATGACCAGGGTTAGCAGAAAAACGCGTATAACGGCCTTCGTATTGCAGTCGGATCGTACCAATCGGTCCCTGACGCTGTTTGCTGACAATAATTTCAGCAACCCCCTTGTCTTCAGTGTTTTCGTGATAGACCTCATCACGATAGATAAAGACAATAACATCAGCATCCTGTTCCAGTGCACCGGAATCACGAAGATCGCCATTGTTCGGCCGTTTATCAGCACGACTCTCTAGTTGACGATTCAACTGCGAAAGGGCAACAACCGGACAACCCATTTCTTTCGCCAGCGCTTTGAGTGACCGCGAGATTTCAGCAATTTCCTGTGTGCGGTTCTCCTGATCCGGACAACGCATCAGTTGCAGGTAATCAAGACCGATGACTGAAGGGTGACCATAACGGCGGGCGTTACGACGGGCGCGAATTCTGAGCATGGCGGGGGTCAATGAGCCTGTGTCATCTATGATGAGGCGGTCTTTAAGGTCACCCATCAATAGTGAAGACGCGTTTGAAACGCGCGCCCATTCCTCATCATCCATCTGGCCATTTTTTAAATGTGTTAGATCTACACTGCCAAGTGAAGCGACCATACGCATGAGGATCTGCTCGGTGGGCTGCTCAAGGCTGTAAAACTGCGCATGTGTATCGGCTTTTTTCAGAAGTGAATTCAAAATCAGGCTGATCAGAAAGGCAGTTTTCCCCATTGAAGGCCTTGCTGCTATAAGTATCAGGTCAGCTGCCTGCAGCCCGCTGGTCATGGCATCAAAATCTTCAAATCCCGTAGGCGTACCAGTAATACCATCAGGCACATTGCAACGACGTTCCAGCTCTGTAAGGAGTTTTTCCATGCCGTCAAGCAGCGTCACGGCCTGCTGTGGTTCTGAACGTTCTGCCAGCCGGGTAATTTTTTGCTCTGCGGTTTCCATCACCGCCCCGATATCAGCACCGGATGCCTTAACAGTTTCGGTTATCTCAGCACCAATGGCGACCAACTGTCGCCCCTGGCTGTACCTGGCAACAATGTCACAGTAAGCGACGATATTGGCCGCACTCGGAGTATTTTTTGAAAGTTCGGCCAGATAGGCGAATCCGCCAAGTTGCTCAAGCGCATCCTTACCACGGTTTTCAATGCTCTCAGCAAGTGTGATCAGGTCAATCGGACGCCCTGCTGCAACCAGACGCGTCATTTCATGAAAGATGACCTGGTGAACCTTGAAATAAAAATCATCGGAATCGAGACGGAGCGCCACTTCATCCCAGCAGTCGTTATCCAGCATCAGGCCACCAATGACGCTCTGCTCAGCATCCTGAGAAAACAGCCCCGAAACATTTCTGCGGTTATTAGAGGTCATTCCTCGCCCCCCGCATTAGCTAACGCATCAAAATTCGTTTTCCACTCTGGGAAAAGTTCACAAGCCAATTGATACATTGACGTAAACGCTGAGTCGCTTTTACGCCGGGTATTTTTTTCAAGACGATGTACCGGTACGCCCTTAACATGCCCAAGGACATAGACAGTCAGGTCATAGATACATGTCTCCAGCAGGTCGATATGAATTTTGTCTGCATGGGCGCTGTAGCGTTTATCTTCAACGATCGCTTTGACTTCAGCGAGGGTCTCAACAGACAGATTGTCGTATTCCATACAGTTGATGAGCAATTTTGTGACTGGAAGCTGAATGCCAAACGCACAATAAGGCAGCAATTCTTCCATCAGCGCGACTGTTCCGCGCATGAACTCCCTGACATCAGGAAGAATCGGTTTGGCAATACCCACCATGGTTCCGGTGGAGGCCAGGATAATTAACTCAGACATCACTGACCGTGAGCCTTGTGAATCGACAATAATCACGCCATATGAATTAAAAAGGGGATGTGAAAGAGCATTTCGGAGGCGAACTCGCCCATCAGGCGCATTCAGCATTGCAGTTGGGAGAAAATTACGAGGATCGTTGGAAACGATAATGTCCAGATTATTGATCGACGTACGGGAGATCAGATTATCGGGATTTGAGAGATCAACTGTCTGCATCAACAGTTCGTACAAACCACCAGGGGCTTCATATTCAAGCGGGAATATACTGCTGGCCGTTGGCTGAGCATGGTCGCCATCAATCAGAAGTGTTTTGATACCTGCATCGGCCAGAAATCCTGCAAGATTAGCTGACTGAGTAGACTTACCCTCGCCACCCTTAGTGGAAACAACAGGTATAATACGAGGCTTAACACCCAACGTTGGATAATCGATTGATTGTAAATGCATTTTAGCACCTGAAAATTAATCAGGATGCGATTCAACAAATACCGATCATTCTTCTATGGAATTTAACATTTTGTCACAGGGATTGAAAATCCCCGTGTCCTTGGTTCGATTCCGAGTCCGGGCACCACTATTTAAAGAACCCAGCCTATGGCTGGGTTTTTGCTTTTCTGCGTTTATCAAACCTCAAATGTTGTTTCCACCGCTTAAATCATCTTTCAAAGAAACCAAGTGGCTGGCCTTACCATGTTCTATGGGCGCTACGGGCGCTACTGAAGGCAAGGCAAAGTCACTACCTGACATTTTTGACGCACAAAGCAAAAAACCCCGTACCTTACGGTACGGGGTTTTTCTCGATTGATGCCGGCAGTTCCCTACTCTCACATGGGGAGACCCCACACTACCATCGGCGCTACGGCGTTTCACTTCTGAGTTCGGCATGGGGTCAGGTGGGACCACCGCGCTAAAGCCGCCAGGCAAATTCTGTTAAATCTGTATCAGGCTGAAATTTGATTGTCTGTCTCTTCGCCGAAACAGCTTCGGCGTTGTAAGGTTAAGCCTCACGGTTCATTAGTATCGGTTAGCTCAACGCATCGCTGCGCTTACACACCCGACCTATCAACGTCGTAGTCTTCAACGTTCCTTCAGGACTCTCAAGGAGTCAGGGAGAACTCATCTCGGGGCAAGTTTCGTGCTTAGATGCTTTCAGCACTTATCTCTTCCGCATTTAGCTACCGGGCAATGCCATTGGCATGACAACCCGAACACCAGTGATGCGTCCACTCCGGTCCTCTCGTACTAGGAGCAGCCCCCCTCAATTCTCCAGCGCCCACGGCAGATAGGGACCGAACTGTCTCACGACGTTCTAAACCCAGCTCGCGTACCACTTTAAATGGCGAACAGCCATACCCTTGGGACCTACTTCAGCCCCAGGATGTGATGAGCCGACATCGAGGTGCCAAACACCGCCGTCGATATGAACTCTTGGGCGGTATCAGCCTGTTATCCCCGGAGTACCTTTTATCCGTTGAGCGATGGCCCTTCCATTCAGAACCACCGGATCACTATGACCTGCTTTCGCACCTGCTCGAGCCGTCACTCTCGCAGTCAAGCTAGCTTATGCCATTGCACTAACCTCCTGATGTCCGACCAGGATTAGCTAACCTTCGTGCTCCTCCGTTACTCTTTGGGAGGAGACCGCCCCAGTCAAACTACCCACCAGACACTGTCCGCAACCCGGATTACGGGTCTACGTTAGAACACCAGCCATTAAAGGGTGGTATTTCAAGGGCGGCTCCACGCAGACTGGCGTCCACGCTTCAAAGCCTCCCACCTATCCTACACATCAAGGACCAGTGTTCAGTGTCAAGCTATAGTAAAGGTTCACGGGGTCTTTCCGTCTTGCCGCGGGTACACTGCATCTTCACAGCGAGTTCAATTTCACTGAGTCTCGGGTGGAGACAGCCTGGCCATCATTACGCCATTCGTGCAGGTCGGAACTTACCCGACAAGGAATTTCGCTACCTTAGGACCGTTATAGTTACGGCCGCCGTTTACCGGGGCTTCGATCAAGAGCTTCGCGTTGCCGCTAACCCCATCAATTAACCTTCCGGCACCGGGCAGGCGTCACACCGTATACGTCCACTTTCGTGTTTGCACAGTGCTGTGTTTTTAATAAACAGTTGCAGCCAGCTGGTATCTTCGACTGATTTCAGCTCCACCCGCAGGGGCTTCACCTACATATCAGCGTGCCTTCTCCCGAAGTTACGGCACCATTTTGCCTAGTTCCTTCACCCGAGTTCTCTCAAGCGCCTTGGTATTCTCTACCTGACCACCTGTGTCGGTTTGGGGTACGATTTGATGTTACCTGATGCTTAGAGGCTTTTCCTGGAAGCAGGGCATTTGTTACTTCAGCACCGTAGTGCCTCGTCATCACACCTCAGCGTTAATAAGGTACCGGATTTACCTGGAACCTCCGCCTACATGCTTAAACCGGGACAACCGTCGCCCGGCTAACATAGCCTTCTCCGTCCCCCCTTCGCAGTAACACCAAGTACAGGAATATTAACCTGTTTCCCATCGACTACGCCTTTCGGCCTCGCCTTAGGGGTCGACTCACCCTGCCCCGATTAACGTTGGACAGGAACCCTTGGTCTTCCGGCGTGCGGGCTTTTCACCCGCATTATCGTTACTTATGTCAGCATTCGCACTTCTGATACCTCCAGCACCCCTCACAGGACACCTTCAACGGCTTACAGAACGCTCCCCTACCCAACAACACATAGTGTCGCTGCCGCAGCTTCGGTGCATGGTTTAGCCCCGTTACATCTTCCGCGCAGGCCGACTCGACCAGTGAGCTATTACGCTTTCTTTAAATGATGGCTGCTTCTAAGCCAACATCCGGCTGTCTGTGCCTTCCCACATCGTTTCCCACTTAACCATGACTTTGGGACCTTAGCTGGCGGTCTGGGTTGTTTCCCTCTTCACGACGGACGTTAGCACCCGCCGTGTGTCTCCCGTGATAACATTCTTCGGTATTCGTAGTTTGCATCGGGTTGGTAAGCCGGGATGGCCCCCTAGCCGAAACAGTGCTCTACCCCCGAAGATGAGTTCACGAGGCGCTACCTAAATAGCTTTCGGGGAGAACCAGCTATCTCCCGGTTTGATTGGCCTTTCACCCCCAGCCACAAGTCATCCGCTAATTTTTCAACATTAGTCGGTTCGGTCCTCCAGTTAGTGTTACCCAACCTTCAACCTGCCCATGGCTAGATCACCGGGTTTCGGGTCTATACCCTGCAACTTAACGCCCAGTTAAGACTCGGTTTCCCTTCGGCTCCCTATACGGTTAACCTTGCTACAGAATATAAGTCGCTGACCCATTATACAAAAGGTACGCAGTCACACCACGAAGGTGCTCCCACTGCTTGTACGTACACGGTTTCAGGTTCTTTTTCACTCCCCTCGCCGGGGTTCTTTTCGCCTTTCCCTCACGGTACTGGTTCACTATCGGTCAGTCAGGAGTATTTAGCCTTGGAGGATGGTCCCCCATATTCAGACAGGATACCACGTGTCCCGCCCTACTCTTCGAGTTCACAGCCTGTGCATTTTCGTGTACGGGACTATCACCCTGTACCGTCGGACTTTCCAGACCGTTCCACTAACACACAAGCTGATTCAGACTCTGGGCTGCTCCCCGTTCGCTCGCCGCTACTGGGGGAATCTCGGTTGATTTCTTTTCCTCGGGGTACTTAGATGTTTCAGTTCCCCCGGTTCGCCTCGTTAACCTATGTATTCAGTTAACGATAGTGCAACGAATTGCACTGGGTTTCCCCATTCGGACATCGCCGGGTCAAAGGTTCATATCACCTCGCCGGCGCTTTTCGCAGATTAGCACGTCCTTCATCGCCTCTGACTGCCAGGGCATCCACCGTGTACGCTTAGTCGCTTAACCTCACAACCCGAAGATGTTTCTTTCGATTCATCATCGACTTGCGAAAATTTGAGAGACTCGAACACACATAACATGTGTGTCGTTTCAATTTTCAGCTTGATCCAGATTTTTAAAGAGCAAATATCTCAAACATGACTCGCAAGTCAGTTTTGAGATATGACGGCAGGTGACTTTCACTCACGAACCAGCAAGTGGCGTCCCCTAGGGGATTCGAACCCCTGTTACCGCCGTGAAAGGGCGGTGTCCTCGGGCCTCTAGACGAAGGGGACGTATAAGTCTCAATCGCAAGACGCCTTGCTATTTACTTTTCATCAGACAATCTGTGTGAGCACTACAAAGGCAGGTTCTTTAAGGTAAGGAGGTGATCCAACCGCAGGTTCCCCTACGGTTACCTTGTTACGACTTCACCCCAGTCATGAATCACAAAGTGGTAAGCGCCCTCCCGAAGGTTAAGCTACCTACTTCTTTTGCAACCCACTCCCATGGTGTGACGGGCGGTGTGTACAAGGCCCGGGAACGTATTCACCGTAGCATTCTGATCTACGATTACTAGCGATTCCGACTTCATGGAGTCGAGTTGCAGACTCCAATCCGGACTACGACGCACTTTATGAGGTCCGCTTGCTCTCGCGAGGTCGCTTCTCTTTGTATGCGCCATTGTAGCACGTGTGTAGCCCTACTCGTAAGGGCCATGATGACTTGACGTCATCCCCACCTTCCTCCAGTTTATCACTGGCAGTCTCCTTTGAGTTCCCGGCCGGACCGCTGGCAACAAAGGATAAGGGTTGCGCTCGTTGCGGGACTTAACCCAACATTTCACAACACGAGCTGACGACAGCCATGCAGCACCTGTCTCAGAGTTCCCGAAGGCACCAATCCATCTCTGGAAAGTTCTCTGGATGTCAAGAGTAGGTAAGGTTCTTCGCGTTGCATCGAATTAAACCACATGCTCCACCGCTTGTGCGGGCCCCCGTCAATTCATTTGAGTTTTAACCTTGCGGCCGTACTCCCCAGGCGGTCGACTTAACGCGTTAGCTCCGGAAGCCACGCCTCAAGGGCACAACCTCCAAGTCGACATCGTTTACGGCGTGGACTACCAGGGTATCTAATCCTGTTTGCTCCCCACGCTTTCGCACCTGAGCGTCAGTCTTTGTCCAGGGGGCCGCCTTCGCCACCGGTATTCCTCCAGATCTCTACGCATTTCACCGCTACACCTGGAATTCTACCCCCCTCTACAAGACTCTAGCCTGCCAGTTTCGAATGCAGTTCCCAGGTTGAGCCCGGGGATTTCACATCCGACTTGACAGACCGCCTGCGTGCGCTTTACGCCCAGTAATTCCGATTAACGCTTGCACCCTCCGTATTACCGCGGCTGCTGGCACGGAGTTAGCCGGTGCTTCTTCTGCGGGTAACGTCAATTGCTGAGGTTATTAACCTCAGCACCTTCCTCCCCGCTGAAAGTACTTTACAACCCGAAGGCCTTCTTCATACACGCGGCATGGCTGCATCAGGCTTGCGCCCATTGTGCAATATTCCCCACTGCTGCCTCCCGTAGGAGTCTGGACCGTGTCTCAGTTCCAGTGTGGCTGGTCATCCTCTCAGACCAGCTAGGGATCGTCGCCTAGGTGAGCCGTTACCCCACCTACTAGCTAATCCCATCTGGGCACATCTGATGGCAAGAGGCCCGAAGGTCCCCCTCTTTGGTCTTGCGACGTTATGCGGTATTAGCTACCGTTTCCAGTAGTTATCCCCCTCCATCAGGCAGTTTCCCAGACATTACTCACCCGTCCGCCGCTCGTCACCCGAGAGCAAGCTCTCTGTGCTACCGCTCGACTTGCATGTGTTAGGCCTGCCGCCAGCGTTCAATCTGAGCCATGATCAAACTCTTCAATTTAAAAGTTTGATGCTCAATGAATTAAACTTCGTAATGAATTACGTGTTCACTCGTTGAGACTTGGTATTCATTTTTCGTCCGAGGACGTTAAGAATCCATGTCACTTTGAGTGCCCACACAGATTGTCTGATAAATTGTTAAAGAGCAGTTGCAACGCGGCTTTCAGCTCACCGTTGCGAGGTGGCGTATATTACGCTTTCCTCTTTCAGAGTCAACCCGTTATTTCAGGATTTTTTCTCTTCAACCGACCGGGTTGTTTGTGAAGTGATTCACATCCGCCGTGTCGATGGAGGCGCATTATAGGGAGTTCTCCGCAGGCCGCAACCGAAAAGTTGCAAAAAAATGACTGACTGCTGCATTCCCCAGCAAAACCCCGCTTTATACCTTTTTACACACAGAGTTATCCACAATTGCTCATAGATCCTAGCGTGATCCTGCGAACCGAGGAGGAAGATCAACTATACTAGCGGCAAATATTCTCCTCCGCAGGCCACCTTCATGACCACACAACGCCTCACCCGTGACTGGCGTATCCCCACAGCAGGACTGATTTTGCTGGCGATCCTCTTTGCCGGTTTTACCCTGCATACGCACTGGAATGCCTTTATCCAGTGGTGCCTGGCCACGCAAATTACGCTGCACCGTTATCTGGTGATGTATTTGCTGCAGCTTAATAACCACCAGTACAGCGGCGGATTATGGCTATTAACGGGGGCTTTCCTTTATGGCGTTCTCCACGCCATTGGCCCCGGGCACGGAAAGTTCATCGTGACGACCTACCTGACTACAAATAAGGAAAGCGAGCTGGCCGCCCGGGTTGTCCCTTTCCTTGGCAGCCTGATGCAAGGCGTCAGCGCCATTCTTTTTGTCTTTATTCTGGCAGTCGGGTTTAACCTCGCGTCAGGGGATATCAGTACCAGCCGCTGGTATGTTGAGAAGATAAGCGCAGTACTCATTGGCGCATTTGGTGCATTTATCATTTACCAGTCGCTTAAGAGCCTGCGTCCGCACAGGATGACTATTTCAACCATCAAGCCCCTCCATCAGCATGACGAACACTGTGGCTGTAGCCACCATGGTGTGGGAGCGAATCTGACACAAGGTGACTGGAAAACCCGCCTGGGTGTGATTCTGGCAATTGGCGCGCGCCCGTGTAGCGGGGCAATCATGATCCTGATGTTCTCGAACGCGCTGGGCATAGTCACCTGGGGGATGGCCGCAGTAATGACCATGTCTCTGGGAACGGCACTCTCTATTATGGGACTTTCACTGGCAGTACGTTACGCCCGTGAGCGCACAGTGGCCTGGTTTGGAGGAAGCGCCTCACTAAAATGGCTGGTACCGGTAGTCAAAATAGCCGGAGGGATAGTCCTGATCCTGTTCGCGACGATCCTGTTCCTGACAGTGATCCCCATCAGCGCCAATGGCGACTACATCGCCGCCGGATGCTAATAAAAGAAAACCCGCCGTTGGCGGGTTTCATTTATTACTCGTTGATGCGTGGATGCTGATCCACGAGTCGGGAGCGTTTTTTCTGCAGTTCTTCAATCTCTGCGTCAATATCCTCAATCTTCTGCTCTACATTATCGTAGTGCTCACGCAGGATCTCTTTCGCTTCCTGAATATCGGATGCGGCAGGCGTCGCCCCTTTCAATGGACGATTTGCCGTCTCCTTCATAGCAATACCGGTAATCAAACCAATCACCGCAATCACCATCAGGTAATAAGCAGGCATCATCAGGTTCTGCGTACTCTCCACCAGCGAGGCGGCAAGGGTCGGGGTCAGACCGGCAATCAGCACCGAAATGTTAAAAGCTGCGGCCAGCGCACTATAGCGAATGTGTGTCGGGAACATCGCGGGTAATGTGGAGGCCATCACCCCAATAAAGCAGTTGAGGATCACTGCCAGCATCAGCAGACCCGCGAAAATCAGCCCCAGTACATTACTGTTAATCAGAATAAATGCCGGGATTGCCAGGGCAAACAGACCAACACTCCCCAGGATAATAAACGGTCGACGGCCAAAGCGGTCACTTAACAGACCCATAATCGGTTGCACAAACAGCATACCGACCATAATGGCGATAATAATCAGCACACCGTGATCTTCCGAGTAATGCAGGTTATGCGACAAATAGCTCGGCATGTAAGTCAACAGCATGTAGTAGGTGACGTTGGTAGAAATAACCAGACCAATACAGGTCAGCAGGCTGCGCCAGTGCTTAGTGGCAATCTCTTTGAACGACACCTTCGGACCTTCCTGCAGCCCTTCACGGTCACCCTGTTCCAGTTTTTCGACGTGCTGCTGGAATGCTGGGGTCTCTTCAAGCGCATGACGCAGGTACAGGCCAATGATCCCCAGCGGCAAGGCCAGGAAGAACGGGATACGCCAGCCCCAGTCGAGGAAATTATCTTCCCCTACCACAGTTGAAATCAGTACTACTACGCCCGCGCCCATGACAAACCCGGCAATCGAGCCAAAGTCCAGCCAGCTCCCCATAAAGCCACGCTTACGGTCCGGGGAATACTCTGCGACGAAGATCGAGGCACCGGTATACTCCCCACCCACGGAGAAGCCCTGGGCCATCTTACATATCAGCAGCAGAATCGGCGCCCAGATCCCGATCGTGGCATACGACGGGATCAGGCCGATACAAAACGTACTGATCGACATAATGACGATGGTGATGGCAAGGATCTTCTGGCGACCATATTTATCGCCGAGCATACCGAAGAACAGGCCGCCCAGCGGGCGAATCAGGAAGGGAACGGAAAACGTACCCAGTGCGGCAATCATCTGCAGGCTGGGGTCAGCCCCGGGGAAGAACACTTTACCTAACGCATAGGCCACAAAGCCGTAGACACCAAAATCGAACCACTCCATCGCATTACCGAGCGAAGCTGCGGTAATGGCTTTACGCAATTTTGCGTCATCAATGATGGTGACGTCGCGAAGTGTGATGGGTTTAATCTTTTTCCTTCTCAGCATAACTATCCTCGTAGACTCGGCCCTGTCTGTTTCACAGTCCAGTTTGCGTTCTGTGAACCATGGGATCCGCTCCATGCGAATCGCCTTATTCAAGCGTAGCAGGTTTACTTACATTGACGTTTTACGTCGATACAACCGAACCTGTTGACGCCTGTCTGGGCAGTTAATGACCTTTTTACCCTACCAGCGTTTATATTTGTGATCAACTTCACGCTAATTTGCGCATAAGGTCAACTGAGTTAAGTTTTTGTCAATTAGCGCCAATAAGACCTTCCTCATTCCCCCTACAAGAATATCCTCACGCGCGTCATTATTTCTTTTGTAACGGAAAAACAAACCGCATTAATTCACATCAGATTTACATAACTCCGCCCATCAAGAACCCATCCGAAAATTTACATTGAATATGTGACAAAGATAACTAAAACATCGTTTTGTTTTTGTTGAATCAACATTCCATTGATCGCATGATAAATTCAAATACAACGTTACATGTGTTTTCAAACATGGCTAAACGAGAGCACACGTTTATTTTTTGCTGCATGGCTATCGAAATAAATTCACGAAAAAAAATTCAATTGATTGAATTTATTGAATTATTTTTAGCGATTATCACCCGTTTCGCGGGATCAGATGTGAGGGTTATATATGAAGATTAAGGCCACGATAGAACGCATACCTGGCGGCATGATGCTGGTTCCGCTGGTACTGGGTGCCATCCTGAATACCCTGGCTCCTGATACCGGAGCCTATTTTGGTGGTTTCACAAAAGGAATGATAACCGGCACCGTTCCCATTCTGGCAGTCTGGTTCTTTTGTATTGGAGCATCCATTAATTTGCGGGCAACGGGTACCGTATTACGTAAATCCGGTACGCTGGTGATAACCAAAATAGCAGTCGCCTGGGCTGTGGCAATGATATGTGCAATGTTCATTCCGGAGAATGGAATTCAGACCGGGTTCTTCGCCGGTTTATCCGTTCTGGCAATTGTCTCTGCGATGGATATGACCAACGGTGGATTGTATGCCAGCCTGATGAACCAGTATGGAACGAAAGAAGAGTCGGGGGCATTTGTACTGATGTCTCTGGAATCCGGCCCGCTGATGACGATGCTGATTCTGGGGTCTGCTGGCCTGGCATCATTTGAACCCCACCACTTTGTCGGCGCGATCCTGCCATTCCTGATTGGTTTTGCCCTGGGTAACCTGGATCACGACTTGCGTGACTTCTTTAGCAAAGCCACTCCAGTACTGATCCCGTTCTTTGGTTTCGCGTTGGGTAACACCATCAATCTGAATGTCATTCTCGATACAGGCCTGCTGGGTATTGTGCTGGGCGTGGCTGTCATCATCATCACCGGTATTCCGCTGATTATTGCCGACCGCGTGATTGGAGGAGGAAACGGAACGGCGGGTGTCGCCGCCTCTTCAGCCGCAGGTGCGGCGGTAGCAAACCCGGTGATCATTGCCCAAATAAATCCGGACTTCGAACCGGTGGCCGCGTCAGCGACGGCACTGGTTGCTGCCAGCGTGATTGTTACCGCGATCCTGGTGCCCATCATCACGGCGCTGTATGCAAAACGTTACGGAAATAGGCAAGAGTCCCAGCCTGAACCGAAACCAATAGAAATGAATCATTAACACATCACATCTGCCCCCCTTTTCCCTGTGGGGAAAGGGGGGCAGATGTGTAAGGGATTCACCCAAAAATCTCTTCCATCATCCCATCCACCAACCGTTTTGCCGAACAGAGCCTCGGCATACCCAGCGCGACGGTTTGCCAGTTTTGCGTCACTGACCAGCTCACAGGATGCTTATCCGCCTGGCACCAGTCACCCAACCAGCCCAGCATATCTTTATGATCGATCAATCCTGGAGAAGCAGGCGTCGTTAACCACTGGTGATAAAAATGGCGGGTAGAGGGAGAGGCATTGATGCCTTGCGCCAGATAGTTCGCCGCCATGCTGCGTAAGTTATCCTTGAGCATTGCCGACACATCTTCATTGGCCAGGCGACATGCGTCGCCAAATGCCCCCCAGCGCAGTTCTTCCAGGACGACAAAGCAGCGCCCGGCCAGAGACCAGCCATCATAGAGCCCGGCTCGCCAGCGGGTAAAAATTTGCTCACTGTGCTCACCCGCCTGCACCGTTAATCCGCGTTGGGTCAGCGCCTTTTCTTTATAAGCTGCACGTTGGGTAAAATGAGAGGAGAGTTCAGCGTACTGCTGCATCAGGCCCGGTGATTGCGGAGCCCGCGGGTGAGTCTGCTGACGCAGCGCCATCAGTTTATCGGCCATCAGCGTCAGCGCGAGATGACCGGGGTCAAGCATACCGGCCAGTTTTTCTGCCAGCCCAAGGCGTAACGCCGCATTTTCATTGAGCATTCCAGCCATTGCCCAGGGCCGTAGCCGGGTATGCGTCATGATCTCCTGAGTCAAACGCTCACGAAACTGCAGCTGTTGTGGTCCCTGGTGGGGATGACGCGGCGCATCGACACCCTGCACCAGATCGACCATAAATTTTGGATTAATGCACTCCAGCGTTCTCCCGGGACCGTCCAGTAGTTGTGTTGTCATGGTTGCTCTGCCGCGAATAGAGTTTGAATGTCATCGCGTAACAGTCGGGTATCTTCCTGAATCCACGTCGCAGTAGTAATACTTTGCTTCAACAACTGGCAGAGCGCTCGGGTTGAATGCTCATTTTGTTGACGCACTGCGAGGCTATCACGCAAGCTTTCCTGTAACCCGGTCAGGCATAACGAAAATTCTGCAAAGAACGTTGCCATTCCTGCCGTAACAGAGACATCGACCTGCGCGGATAAAGCTTTACGGATTTGTTCACAAAACTGCTCAATATGTTGCTTAAATTTGTCATGTAGCTGTGCAATATCGATAACATAACGCGTGCGCGTTTCGACGTAATCATCCCAACCCCAGCCGGGGTTATTGAGCCATCGAGAGACCGTTTCACGCATGCTACTCCCGCCAGATGATTGGCCTGCCGGAGTGTTATCCTGCGCAATGGCATCGTTAAACAGCGCCCGCGTGTTGAAGTTAAGCTGGTTAGCCTGAAACGCCGGGAAGCTAATCCGTGCGCGAAAACCGGCATGGCTCAGATGTTCTTTAATACGCGTTTCAATAGGCCGCATCGCTTCATTCAGTGAACGCGCAAGCGTAGACTCCAGCTGATCAAAACGTAACGCCAACTCCCGACAGATCTTCGTCTGCGCATCCAGCATGACCAGCTCGCAGGAGGAACGGATTTTACTCAGCACAATCTGCGCCTGTCCCTCATCTTCCAGCGTCAGCTGTTTAAGCGCTTCCGGTTCATCGCGACGAAGATTCAGCGGATCATTCCCGGCCAAATCAAGAATATTGGGACGGCTAAAAACATGACCAATCGCCTGCTGAAGCGCACTTTTCTGCAACGCCATAAAGTCATCCGTTGCATTCAGCGCCTCCTCGACTTCATGTTTCACTTCATCGCTGACCACCTGCTGACGCGTCTGCAGCTGCGCCATATCCTCTTCAATTCGCGTAATGTTAAGTTCGAGTTCCTCAAAGGCCACAGTCAGCCCCTGATAACGAAAATCGAGATACTCCCGGGCATTTTGCGCGTAGTTTAGAAGCTTATGCGACGCCGAACGCAGCGCAAATAACGACGCATTGGCATAGGCGGCGTAAATCAGTTTGCGTATCGGTTGTTCAAATAACGAGTCTTCCCACAACAGATCGGCGGCATGACGAATATGGTCGATATCATCCAAATCCGCTGTACGCCAACGACGCCCAAGGGCAGCTTCGGCAAAATCCTGAACCCAGGGCTGCTCCTGGTGATCCGGCAGTTGTCCGTGGGTAATCATCTCGTAGCGGGCGCGGTTCGCCAGATACGCCCACATTGATGAAACAGGATAGATCTGCCCGGGCGAAATATTGCCTTTCATGAGCGTGCCAGAGATCATCGCCCTGATCTGTTCTTCATCGTCGCTATTACGATCTTTCTGATCGAATTTATTGACCAGGGCATACAACGGCACTGATTTCCCCGCGACCGAAATAGCCTGGCGGACCTCTTCATCAGAAATAGATTTAAGCTGGGTGTAATCCATCACTGCCAGCACTGCCGATGCACGGGACAACTGCTCGCTAAGCATTTTTTGCAGATGCGGTTGCCCGGCCTCATTAGGCCCTGGGGTATCGAGCAGCGTCAGCTGACCGAGGTGGGCATCCAGACCCGCAAGATGTACGAACTCTACTTCGATCACCGGAATGTGTTCGATAGCCGCGTACTCAGAGAAGGGAAATTCGACACCCAGCGCCAGGGAGAGTCTGACGAGGTCATTGAGGCTTTTCAGACAATGAAATATCGGCTGCGCGCCCAGGTGATGCTTCTCAAAAGCTTCCCCTTTTTCAATTCGCTCCAGCAGCATATTCATGTCTTTATCAATTTCCAGACGCTGAGCCAGTTTCCCACGATCGTTATCGCAGAGCTTTTTCTGTAGCAGTCGGATCAAATCATCAATCGGCGAGACATGAGAGAAATGCAGTACAGGCTCCTTCTGACCCGGTGTATGACGGATCAATGTCGGTAGCGCTGTCATCGGACGATTGCGGTTCGGCAACACTTCCGTGCCCACAATCGCATTAATAGTGGTCGATTTCCCCGCTTTCATGGTACCAACAATAGCCAGAACCATTTCCAGACGCGTTATTTTCCGTAATTCATTATTCAACATTGCCTGCTGTGCTTCGACACCGCGCGCACTAAAATGCAAAGGCAAGACGTTGTTCTTTTCACCCGTAATCGCCGCCGTGGTGCTCTCCAGCATCGCCGTCGGCACTGATTTCAGCGTATCGAGATTTTGCAGGGCAAGCTGTAACAAACGCTCTGCTTCCTGGCTTAATTCAAAAATGGTCTGTGTGTGCATGATAAAAGCCTTTCCTTAACGCAAATTTATTACTTTTATTAAGCCACTGGTTTTTATTATGTTGTTCAGGCTTATATGATCACGTGTGGAAAACATGTTCGCCGAAATATAACTGATTGATGCTAATCAGAAATAATTCACTATCCTTGCATGGCGTGTGAAGCTCTCCTCCTGGCCTGACGGCCAAAAGAAAAAAGCGTAGCCCATTTTTAAGAAGCTTCAGGATATATCATCGTTATTTACCCACCTAAAAAGAGAGGTAATGCGTCACCACCATAAGATATGAATGGCGGGGAAGTCCGGAGATAAATAACAATGTGTTGCTTCACCTTATCCGAAATGAAGGAGCGTAGCAATTTGCTGCAATAAAATATTCGATATATTTAACGCCATTTCTTCCCACCGTGTTAATGGCATAAGCATCGCTTAACTGACTGACAGGAAATGTCACTCGCTATACACTTTTTGCATTTTTTTAATCAACAATGTCACCGACAACCGTGTGGATTTGCGCTATACTTGCCGCCTTTTTCGGCGCACTGCCGTCATTTAGCTGGCACTTTCCAGCGCGTTAACACTTTTTGAGGATACCGATATGCAACTCCCACACTGCCCAAAATGCAATTCTGAATACACCTATGAAGATAATGGCATGTTTATCTGCCCGGAATGTGCCCATGAATGGAATGATGCCGAGCCATCACACGATGCTGATGCACTTGTCGTAAAAGATGCGAACGGCAATCTGCTGGCGGATGGCGACAGCGTCACCGTGATTAAAGATCTGAAAGTGAAAGGCAGCTCTTCCATGCTGAAGATTGGTACCAAAGTGAAGAATATTCGTCTGGTTGAAGGCGATCATAATATCGACTGCAAAATTGACGGCTTTGGTCCGATGAAACTGAAATCTGAATTCGTGAAAAAGAACTGATTGACCTGCCCGGTGGCGCTTCGCATACCGGGCATTCAGGAACTACACTTAACGAGCTTTTCTTACGTGAGGTAAAGATTATGCCGTTAAGTCCCTACATCTCATTCGCCGGTAACTGCGCAGAGGCCACCGCCTTCTATCAGCAAGCCGTCGGCGCCGAGCTCCTCTATAAAATCACCTTCGGCGAAATGCCAAAAAGCGATAACAGCGAAGAAGGCTGTCCGTCCGGTATGCAATTTCCGGATTCGGCGATCGCTCACTCTAACGTCCGCATTGCGGACAGCGATATCATGATGAGCGACGGGATGCCGCCAGGCAGCAACGCTCAGTATGCAGGCTTCACGCTGGTTCTCGACACCCAGGACGTCAATGAAGGCAAACGCTGGTTCGACAATCTCGCCGTGGGTGGGAATATCGAAATGGCCTGGCAGGAAACCTTCTGGGCACATGGTTTCGGTAAAGTCATCGATAAATACGGCGTGCCGTGGATGATTAACGTCGTTAAGCAGCAGCACTAATTTTCGGGCGGTGGGCGGTCTGCCTCCGCCTGTCATCAAACTCCGCTCAACTCTTCAAATTCCCGCAACCCAGACTTAACCCAAATGTCATATTGATGCGCCAGCATGAGGCCACATTTATCGTGAGGCCCAGCATATGCAAACTGTCATCCGCGTCGAGAAACTGAGCAAGACCTTTCATCATAACAAGGCTCTGCATGCCGTTGATCTGACCGTCCAGCAGGGCGAAATGGTGGCACTGCTGGGGCCATCCGGTTCAGGTAAATCCACCCTTCTGCGCCATTTAAGCGGCCTTCTCACCTGCGATAAGACGCCAGAAAGTCACGTCGAACTGCTGGGTAACACCGTGCAGCGCGCGGGCCGTCTGGCGAGTGATATCCGTAAAAGCCGCGCGCAAACAGGCTATATCTTCCAGCAGTTCAACCTGGTGAACCGCCTGACGGTGCTGGAGAACGTCCTGATTGGCGCTCTCGGCAGCACGCCGTTCTGGCGTACCTGTCTGCGCTGGTTTTCCCCTTCTCAGAAACAACAGGCGTTGCAGGCGCTGACTCGCGTTGGCATGGCGCATTTCGCCCACCAGCGTGTCTCCACCCTGTCCGGTGGTCAGCAGCAGCGCGTGGCGATTGCCCGTGCGCTGATGCAAAAAGCCAAAGTGATCCTGGCCGATGAGCCGATTGCCTCGCTCGACCCGGAATCCGCGCGCATCGTGATGGAAACCCTGAGAGACATTAACCAGAACGACGGCATCACCGTGGTGGTGACGCTGCATCAGGTGGATTACGCCCTGCGCTACTGCGAGCGCATTGTCGCGCTGCGTCAGGGGCACGTGTTCTTTGATGGCGCAAGCCATCAGTTTGATAACGACCGTTTTGACCATCTCTACCGCAGCATTAACCGCGTCGACGAGAACGCGCAGGCTGCATAACCCAACCCGATCCGAGGAAAGTACATGAGCTACAAAGCCGTTGCCGCACTGGCCTTTACCAGTATGTTCAGCATCAGCACCCTGTTAAGCCCTGCGTACGCGGAAGAACAGGAAAAAGCGCTGAACTTCGGCATTATTTCGACGGAATCACAGCAGAATCTCAAACCTCAGTGGGAACCGTTCCTGAAAGATATGGAAACCAAACTGGGGATCAAGGTGAACGCCTTCTTCGCGCCGGATTACGCCGGCATCATCCAGGGGATGCGCTTTAACAAAGTGGACATCGCCTGGTACGGCAACCTCTCTGCGATGGAAGCAGTCGATCGCGCGAACGGTCAGGTCTTTGCCCAGACCGTTGCGGCAGATGGCTCCCCGGGTTACTGGAGCGTGCTGATCGTTAATAAAGACAGCCCAATCAATAACCTCAACGACATGCTCGCCAAACGCAAAGATCTGACCTTTGGTAACGGCGACCCGAATTCCACCTCTGGCTTCCTGGTCCCTGGCTACTACGTCTTCGCCAAAAACAACGCGTCTGCCAGTGACTTCAAGCGCACCGTCAACGCCAGCCACGAAACTAACGCCCTGGCCGTGGCCAACAAGCAGGTGGATGTTGCCACCAACAACACCGAAAACCTCGACAAGCTGAAGACCTCCGCACCGGACAAACTCAAAGAGCTGAAGGTCATCTGGAAATCACCGCTGATCCCGGGCGACCCGATTGTATGGCGCAAAAATCTCTCTGAGAGCACCAAGGACAAGGTCTACGACTTCTTTATGAACTACGGCAAAACGCCGGAAGAGAAGGCAGTTCTGGCGAAACTGGGCTGGGCGCCGTTCCGCGCATCCAGCGACCTGCAGCTGGTGCCGATTCGCCAGCTGGCGCTGTTTAAAGAGATGCAGGGCGTGAAGGACAACAAAGGGCTGAAGGACGAAGAGAAGACCAGCAAAGTGTCTGAAATTCAGGCCAAGCTGGAAGACCTGGACCGCCTGACTGCGGCGCTAAGCGCGATGACCAGCGTGAATAAAGCGGTTCAGTAACTCAAGTCCCCTCTCCCACAGGGAGAGGGAGAACAGATAAAGGAGCCAACATGCAAACCATCACCCTCCCGCCGCCGAAGCGCAGCTGGTTCTCGCTGATAAGCTGGGCCATCCTGCTGGCGGTGCTGGTTATCTCCTGGAAGGGCGCGGAGATGGATCCGCTCCTGCTCTTCAAAGACGCGGGCAACATGGCGACCTTCGCCGCCGACTTCTTCCCGCCGGATTTCAGCCAGTGGCAGGATTATCTCGGCGAAATGGCGATCACCCTGCAAATCGCCGTCTGGGGTACCGCCCTTGCCGTCATTCTCTCCATTCCGTTTGGCCTGATGAGTGCCGAAAACATCGTACCGTGGTGGGTTTATCAGCCGGTGCGTCGCCTGATGGACGCCTGCCGCGCTATTAACGAAATGGTCTTCGCCATGCTGTTCGTGGTGGCCGTTGGACTTGGCCCGTTTGCCGGGGTAATGGCGCTGTTCATTCATACCACCGGCGTGCTCTCCAAACTGCTCTCTGAAGCTGTTGAAGCCATTGAACCGGGTCCGGTGGAAGGTATCCGCGCGACTGGCGCCAACAAAATCGAAGAGATTCTGTACGGCGTGCTGCCGCAGGTGATGCCGCTGCTGATCTCCTACTCCCTGTACCGCTTCGAGTCCAACGTCCGCTCCGCCACCGTGGTGGGCATGGTGGGCGCTGGCGGCATTGGCGTGACGCTGTGGGAAGCCATTCGCGGTTTCCAGTTCCAGCAAACCTGCGCCCTGATGGTGCTCATTATCATCACCGTCAGCCTGCTGGATTTCCTCTCTCAACGTTTGCGTAAGCACTTCATCTGAGAAGCGAGGCTTTGATTTCTATGCACTTATCCAGACATCCGACCAGCTACCCTACCCGCTGGCAAGAAATTGCGGCAAAGCTCGAAGTGGAACTGCGCACGCACTACCGTTGCGGAGACTACCTGCCCGCCGAACAACAGCTTGCCGATCGCTACGAAGTGAACCGACACACCCTGCGCCGCGCCATTGACCAGCTGGTCGAGCGCGGCTGGGTCCAGCGCCGTCAGGGGATTGGCGTACTGGTACTGATGCGCCCGTTCGACTACCCGCTCAATGCGCAGGCGCGCTTTAGCCAGAACCTGCTCGATCAGGGCAGTCACCCCACCAGCGAAAAGCTGCTCTCCGTGCTGCGCCCGGCGTCGAGCCATGTAGCCGATGCGCTGGGCATTCAGGAGGGCGACAACGTCGTCCATCTGCGCACCCTGCGCCGGGTCAATGGCGTGGCCGTTTGCCAGATAGATCACTACTTCAGTGACATGAGCCTCTGGCCTGTGCTGCAACATTTCACCAGCGGTTCACTGCATGACTTCCTGCGTGATGCCACCGGTATTGCGCTTAAGCGCACCCAGACGCGCATCAGCGCCCGCCGCGCGCAGGCCAAAGAGAGCAAAGTACTGGAGATCCCCAACATGGCCCCGCTGCTCTGCGTGCGCACCCTTAACCACCGTGACGGTGAGATCAACGCAACGGAATACTCCGTCAGCCTGACCCGCGCCGACATGATTGAATTCACAATGGAGCATTGAATGCACTTTGATACCTCCACCCGCCAGCGCTGGATGCGCGTGCTGGCCCACTGTCAGCCTGCTGCGCTGCACAGCCGTATGAACGCGCTCGGCCTGACGCCGGACTACGACACTATTCGCCCGCCGGAAATCGGCCTGGTACAGATCCAGGCGCGCATGGGAGGTACCGGTGAGCGCTTCTTCGCAGGTGATGCCACCCTTACCCGTGCCGTGATCCGCCTGAACAGCGGCACGCTGGGCTACGGCTACGTGCTCGGTCGCGATAAACAGCATGCCGAACATTGCGCAGTGATAGACGCGCTTTTGCAGGAACAACCTTATTTCCAGACGTTAATGGAAACCCTTATCGCCCCTCTGGAAGCCGACCGCGCCGCACGCCTTGCCGCACGTCAGGCCGAAGTGAACACCAGCCGGGTCGACTTCTTTACGCTCGTTCGCGGAGATAACGCATGACGCTTCAACCCGCTTTTACCCTTGCCGTCCAGGATGCCCAACAGAGTTTTCGTCGCCTGCTGAAAGCCATGAGCGAGCCGGGCGTGATTGTCTCGCTGCACCAGCTTTCACAAGGCTGGCTGCCGCTAAACCTGGCGACCACCAGCGTACTGCTGACCCTAGCCGACAACGATACTCCGGTGTGGCTCTCAGGCGCGCTTTCGAATGATATCGCCAGCCAGAACCTGCGTTTTCACACCAACGCTCCGCTGGTTGAACAGCCCCGACAGGCCGTGTTTGCCGTGGCCGATGAGCAAATCAGCCACGAACAGCTCAACGCCCTGAGCGAAGGCAGTGCCGTCGCTCCGGAAACCAGCGCCACGCTGATTTTGCAGGTCTCCAGCCTGAGCGGCGGTCGCATGCTGCGCCTGACCGGTGCTGGCATCGCTGACGAACGGATGGTCGCGCCACAGCTGCCGGATTGCATCATTCATGAGCTGACCGAACGTCCCCACCCGTTCCCGCTGGGTATCGACCTGATCCTGACCTGCGGTGAACGCCTGCTGGCAATACCGCGAACCACTCACGTGGAGGTATGCTGATGTACGTTGCCGTCAAAGGGGGCGAAAAAGCCATCGCCGCCGCCCATGCGCTGCAGGCGCACAGACGACGGGGTGATGAGCAGCTTCCTGAGCTGAGCGTTGCCCAGATAGAGCAGCAGTTAAACCTCGCCGTCGACCGTGTCATGACCGAAGGCGGCATCGCTGACCGCGAGCTGGCGGCGCTGGCGTTAAAACAGGCCAGCGGTGACAACGTCGAAGCCATCTTTCTGTTACGCGCGTATCGCACCACCCTTGCCAGACTGGCGGTGAGTGAGCCCGTTAACACCGCTGAGATGCGCCTGGAACGCCGCATTTCGGCCGTTTATAAAGACATCCCTGGCGGTCAACTGCTCGGCCCCACCTACGACTACACCCATCGCCTGCTGGATTTCACGCTGCTGGCAAACGGTGAAACGCCTTCCCTGAGCACGGCCGAGCCGCAGCAAGATGCCTCCCCGCACGTCTTTAGCCTGCTGGCGCATCAGGGGCTGGCAAAAGCCGAAGAAGACACCGGCAGCACGCCAGACGACATTACCCGCACACCGCCGGTTTATCCGTGCTCACGCTCGTCGCGCCTTCAGCAGTTGATGCGCGGCGACGAAGGTTATCTGCTGGCGCTGGCCTACTCGACACAGCGCGGTTACGGGCGTAACCACCCGTTTGCAGCAGAAATTCGTAGCGGCTTCATTGACGTTGAAATTGTGCCTGAAGAGCTGGGTTTTGCCGTGAACATCGGGGAACTGCTGCTCACGGAATGCGAAATGGTCAACGGCTTTGTCGCTCCGGAAGACGAAGCGCCACACTTTACCCGGGGTTACGGGCTGGCGTTCGGTATGAGTGAACGTAAAGCGATGGCAATGGCGCTGGTCGACCGCGCGCTGCAGGCCCCGGACTACGGTGAACACATCTCCGGCCCGGCACAGGACGAAGAGTTCGTGCTGGCCCACGCGGATAACGTTGAGGCCGCAGGCTTTGTCTCGCACCTCAAGCTGCCGCACTACGTTGATTTCCAGGCCGAACTGGAACTACTGAAACGCCTGCAACGGGAGCGCGAAAATGGCTAACTTAAGCGGCTACAATTTTGCTTATCTGGATGAGCAAACCAAACGTATGATCCGCCGCGCTATCCTGAAAGCGGTGGCAATCCCGGGCTATCAGGTACCGTTCGGCGGCCGCGAAATGCCGATGCCCTACGGCTGGGGCACCGGCGGTATTCAGCTTACCGCCAGCGTGATTGGGGAAGCGGATGTGCTGAAGGTCATCGACCAGGGGGCGGACGACACCACCAACGCCGTGTCGATTCGTAACTTCTTCAGGCGCGTGACGGGTGTTAACACCACCGAAAAAACCGAAGATGCCACGCTGATCCAGACCCGTCACCGCATTCCAGAAACGCCACTCACCGAAGATCAAATCCTGATTTTTCAGGTCCCTATCCCTGAGCCGCTGCGCTTTATTGAGCCGCGTGAAACCGAAACCCGCACCATGCACGCCCTGGAAGAGTACGGCATCATGCAGGTGAAGCTGTATGAAGATATCGCCCGCTTCGGCCATATCGCCACCACCTATGCCTACCCGGTGAAGGTGAACGGTCGCTACGTGATGGACCCGTCGCCAATCCCGAAATTCGATAACCCGAAGATGGACATGATGCCTGCGCTGCAACTGTTCGGTGCCGGGCGTGAAAAGCGCATCTACGCCGTGCCGCCCTACACCCGTGTGGAGAGTCTCGACTTCGATGACCACCCGTTTACGGTGCAGGAGTGGGATGAGCCGTGTGCCATCTGCGGTTCGAAACACAGCTATCTGGACGAAGTGGTGCTGGATGACACGGGCAAACGGATGTTTGTCTGCTCCGACACCGATTTCTGCCGCCAACAGAGCGAGGCGAACAGCCTATGAAACCGCTGCTTTCGGTCAACAACCTGACCCACCTTTATGCGCCTGGCAAAGGCTTCAGCGATGTCTCTTTTGAGCTATGGCCGGGGGAAGTGCTCGGGATCGTCGGCGAGTCCGGCTCGGGCAAAACCACCCTGCTTAAGTCCATCTCTGCGCGCCTGACACCACAGAATGGCGACATTTTATATGAAGGCCAATCTCTGTACGGCATGAGCGAAGCCGAACGCCGCCGCCTGCTGCGCACCGAATGGGGCGTGGTGCATCAGCACCCGATGGACGGCCTGCGCCGCCAGGTATCTGCGGGAGGCAACATCGGCGAGCGCTTGATGGCCACCGGCGCGCGCCATTACGGCAATATCCGCGCCACGGCGCAACACTGGCTGGAAGAAGTTGAAATCCCTGCCTCGCGTATCGACGACCTGCCGACAACATTTTCCGGCGGCATGCAGCAACGTCTGCAAATCGCCCGCAACCTGGTCACCCATCCGAAGCTGGTGTTTATGGATGAACCCACCGGCGGGCTGGACGTCTCCGTGCAGGCGAGACTGCTCGATCTGCTGCGCGGCCTGGTGGTAGAGCTGAACCTCGCGGTGGTGATTGTGACCCACGATCTGGGGGTGGCGCGCCTGCTGGCGGACCGTTTGCTGGTAATGAAACAAGGTCAGGTGGTGGAAAGTGGGTTAACCGACCGGGTACTCGACGATCCCCATCATCCGTACACCCAGCTGCTGGTGTCGTCGGTATTGCAGAATTAAGAGGCCAACATGATCCGCGTGCAAAACGTAAGTAAAACCTTTGTGCTCCATCAGCAAAACGGCGTGCGCCTGCCGGTGCTGCAAAATGCTTCACTTGAGGTCAGCAAGGGCGAATGTGTGGTCCTGCACGGCCATTCCGGCAGCGGAAAATCCACCCTGCTGCGCTCCCTGTATGCCAACTATCTGCCGGACGAAGGCCATATTCACATCCGCCACGGCGATGAGTGGGTCGATCTGGTTCAGGCACCCGCACGGAAAGTGCTGGAAGTCCGCCGCTCAACGATCGGCTGGGTGAGCCAGTTTCTGCGGGTGATCCCGCGGATCTCCGCCCTGGACGTGGTGATGCAGCCGCTGCTGGATCTCGGTGTGCCGCGCGAAACTTGCGCCGCCAAAGCCGCCAGCCTGCTGACGCGCCTGAACGTCCCTGAGCGCTTGTGGCACCTTGCGCCATCGACCTTTTCCGGCGGCGAGCAACAGCGCGTGAACATTGCGCGCGGGTTTATCGTCGATTACCCGATTTTACTGCTCGATGAACCCACCGCCTCGCTCGACAGCAAAAACAGCGCGGCGGTGGTGGAGCTGATCGAACAGGCTAAAGCGCGCGGCGCGGCGATCGTCGGGATCTTCCACGACGAAACCGTGCGTTCGCGCGTGGCAGACAGACTGCATCCAATGGGGACCCACGCATGATTATCAATAACGTCAAGCTGGTGCTGGAAAATGAAGTGGTTGGCGGCTCCATTGAGATCCAGGACGGGGTGATCCGCGCGTTCGCCGAAACCCTGAGTCGCTCCCCAGAAGCCATGGACGGCGAAGGCGGCTGGCTGCTGCCAGGGCTGATCGAGCTGCATACCGATAATCTGGATAAGTTCTTCACCCCGCGCCCGAAAGTGGACTGGCCCGCCCATTCGGCGATGAGCAGCCACGACGCGCTGATGGTCGCCAGCGGCATCACCACCGTACTGGATGCGGTAGCGATTGGTGACGTGCGCGACGGAGGCGATCGTCTGGAAAATCTGGAGAAGATGATTAACGCCGTGGAAGAGACGCAAAAACGTGGTCTCAACCGCGCCGAGCACCGCCTGCATCTACGCTGCGAACTGCCGCATCACACCACCCTGCCGCTGTTTGAAAAGCTGGTCGGTCGTGAGCCGGTCTCGCTGGTGTCACTGATGGACCACTCCCCAGGGCAGCGCCAGTTCGCCAATATTGAGAAATATCGCGAATACTACCAGGGCAAGTACTCTCTCACCGATGCTGAGATGGCCCGCTACGAAGATGAGCAGCTGGCGCTGGCAGCACAGTGGTCGCAGCCGAATCGCCTCTCCATTGCTGCGATGTGCCGGGACCGCAACATCGCGCTGGCCAGCCATGATGACGCCACCCATGAACATGTACTCGAATCTCATCAGCTTGGTAGCGTGATCGCCGAATTTCCCACCACATTTGAAGCAGCTGAAGCCTCCCGTAAGCACGGCATGAACGTGCTAATGGGCGCGCCGAACATTGTGCGCGGCGGCTCGCATTCCGGCAACGTGGCGGCAAGCAAGCTCGCCTCACTTGATCTACTCGATATCCTCTCCTCCGATTACTACCCCGCCAGCCTGCTGGATGCGGCATTCCGGGTGGCGGACGACGAGGGCAACAGATTCACGCTGCCGCAGGCCATTCGTCTGGTGACGAAAAACCCGGCATCGGCGCTGAATCTTCAGGATCGTGGAGAGATTGCCGAAGGTAAACGGGCGGATCTGGTGCTGGCCCACCGTAAAGGTGAGCATATCCATATCGACCACGTCTGGCGTCAGGGAAAACGGGTATTCTGATGGGAAGACTAATCTGGCTAATGGGGCCGTCCGGCTCCGGTAAGGACAGCCTGCTGTCCGCGTTAAGGCAGCGGGAACACCCGCAACTGCTGGTCGCACACCGCTATATTACCCGCGCGGCGAATGCCGGAAGTGAAAATCATATTGCCCTGAGTGAGCAGGAGTTTTTCACCCGCGCGGGGCAAAACCTGCTGGCGCTTAGCTGGCACGCTAACGGTTATTACTACGGGGTTGGTATCGAGATAGACCTGTGGCTACACGCGGGTTTCGACGTGCTGGTCAACGGTTCGCGTGCACACCTTCAACAAGCGCGCGCCCGATATGAAGCCGCCCTGCTGCCGGTCTGCCTGCAGGTTTCCCCCGATGTCCTGCGTAGCCGGTTGCAGAGCCGGGGGCGCGAATCAGCCCGTGAGATAGACCAGCGGCTTGAGCGCGCGGCGCGTTATACCCCGTCGGAATGTCATATCCTCAATAATGACGGAAGTTTGCTACAGTCTGTCGATACCTTTTTATCGCTGATCCGTCAGAAGGAGAAACAGCATGCCTGACTGCCAGCTTCGCCCCGCCAACGCCGACGATGCGGCGATGGTTTACGCTCTCATCTGCGAGCTAAAACAGGCTGAGTTCGATCATATGGCCTTTCACACCGGTTATCTTGCTAATCTGCAAGACCACAATATGCGTTATCAGCTTGCCGAGCTGGACGGGCAGATCGTCGGCATGATTGGCCTACATATGCAGTTTCACCTGCATCACGCACGCTGGATTGGCGAAATCCAGGAGCTGGTGGTGATGCCGCAGGCGCGTGGTCACAAAGTGGGGAGCCAACTCCTGGCCTGGGCAGAAGACGTCGCACGTCAGGCGGGAGCGGAGTTAACCGAGCTTTCCACCAGCGTAAAACGCGTGGATGCCCACCGTTTTTATGTCCGTGAAGGTTACACACAGAGTCATTTTCGATTCACCAAACCGCTGTAGAGGTATGCGATGAGTCTGACGATCACGTTAACCGGCACCGGCGGTGCCCAGCTGGTTCCGGTATTTGGCTGCGACTGCGCGGCGTGTCGCCGGGCGCGTTTGCAGGATAGCTATCGCCGTCGTCCGTGCAGCGCGGTGGTCAAATTCAATGAAGCCATAACCTTGCTGGATGCCGGTATTCCGCACCTGATGGACGACTGGCCGGCAGACAGCTTCCAGCAGTTTTTGCTCACCCATTACCATATGGATCACGTTCAGGGGTTATTCCCGCTGCGCTGGGGAGTGGGGGCGACCATTCCTGTCTATGGTCCACCGGACGACGTGGGCTGTGACGACCTGTTCAGGCACCCGGGGCTCCTGGACTTCAGCCATACAGTGGAACCGTTTGTGATGTTTGAGCTACAAGGGCTGCGGGTCACACCGTTGCCGCTCAACCACTCGAAACTGACCTTCGGGTATTTGCTGGAATCGGCACACAGCCGCGTGGCCTGGCTATCGGATACCGCCGGGTTGTCGGAAAAAACGGTGAAGTTCCTGCTTAACAACCGGCCGCAGGCGATGATTATCGACTGCAGCCACGAACCGCGCGATGAAACGCCGCGAAACCATTGCGACTTAAATACCGTGATTGCGCTAAACGAGACGATTGGCTGCCCGCAAGTGATCCTGACGCACATCAGCCATCAGTTTGACGTGTGGATGATGAATAATCCGCTTCCGGAAGGGTTTGAAGCGGGGTATGACGGGATGGTGTTGGCGCTGGATTAGTTTTTCACTCTCTCCCGTGGAGAGGGTGAGGGCAACAGGCCGCACTTACCCTCGGTCGTAATCGTCTTCTAACCTGCGCTCATCCTCTTCTAACCGACGGCGATCGTCATCCAACTGACGCTGACGCTCGTCTAAACGGCGGCGTCTGTCTTCAAGCTGCCGACGACGGTCGTCGTACTGTCGACTGTCGATCTGACGGCTGCGGTCATAACGTTCGTCGTCATCGCTGCTTCGGCTACTGCTGGGGTTATAGGCGTCATTGATCGCCTGCTGAATATTGCCAATGGCATCATCAACAATATCGGCGTGAGCCAGTTGGCTGGTGAGTGACAGCAGACCAAATAACAGAGCAGTTGAGTAACGTTTCATAAGGCCAGTCTCGCAGGTGGGCTGGCTTTACAGTAATAAACGGCAAACGAGAGAGGTAGCGGAGGAATCTCAAATTGCCATCACCTTCCGCAGCGCCTGCGCCAGCTGCACCCGCGTAAATGGCTTGCGCAGTAACGCCACGTCCGGCAGCTGTGGATTGTGCGCCGGACGTAAATCCTGGCCGCTAATCAGCAACACCGGCAACTGAGGGAAGTGGCTGCGCACATGGCCGATCACTTCGGCACCGCTCAGGTTGCCTGGCAGCATTAAGTCGCTGATAAGCATGCCAATATCTGGTGAAACTTCCAGCATTCTCAACGCCTGCTCACCGTTCTCCGCCTCCAGCGTCAGATAGCCAAGCTGGTGCAGCTGCTCGCACAGGGTCTGACGAACATCCGCCTCATCTTCCAGCACCAGCACCAGCCGCTCGCTATCACTGGCGGCGGTGGCAGAGAGCACTTCATCCTCAGACATAACGGGCAGCATCGAGCGCGGGAGGTGAAGCCGAACGGTCGTCCCCTGCCCCGGCGCGCTTTCAATCTCCACGCGACCACCTGACTGGCGGACAAAGCCGTAGACCATCGACAGACCTAACCCACTCCCGCTTCCGGTCTGCTTGGTGGTGAAGAACGGTTCAAAGACCCTGGATTTCACCTCCTGCGACATACCGCTGCCGCGGTCAATCACCTCCAGCGCCACCATATCCTGCCTGCGCCCGTCGCTACGGGTGACGCGCTGATTCCAGGTACGGATCTTAATCACCCCGCTTTGCCCTTCCATCGCATCGCGGGCATTCATCACCAGATTGATGATGGCGTTCTCCAGCTGGCTGACGTCTATCCATGCGGGCCAGGCGGGGGATTGCGCTTCAATCTCCAGCGTCAGGGTCGCAGGCAAGGAGTGGAGCATGAGTTCCCTGAGGTTTTCCAGCAGCGGTTTCATCTCGACCGCGTGCGGCGTCAGGGATTGCTTACGGGAAAACGCCAGCAGGCGCTGGGTGAGGAGTGCACCACGTTCGGCAGCCTTCAGTGCCCGGGTGATACGCGGCGCATCTTTTGATTCCGGATCGGTAAGCTCAAGACTGCCGATGATCACCGCCAGCAGGTTATTAAAATCATGCGCCAGCCCACCCGTCAGTTGTCCAACGGCTTTCATCTTCTGGCTGTGCAGCAGTGCCTCTTCCAGCCCCTGACGCTCAATGCGGTCGATCTCCATCTGCGTGGTTTTCTCTTTCAGCAGACGCGTGGTGTGCTCAAGTGAGGCGGTGTTGCGGGCAAAAACGTTAAACGCACGCGCCAGCTCACCCAGCTCATCACGCCGTTGCAGCGCAGGGACAGAAACATCCTGTTCGCCATGGGCGAGACGCGACATCGCCCGGGAAATGGCCGTCAGGTTTGAGGCCAGATTGCGATAGATATACCAGCAGGCGCATCCGGTGATGATCAGCGCCAGCACGGCGAAAATGCTGATAAATACGCTGATAGATTGCAATTCGTGGTGGCTCTGGGCCGTGCGAAGCCGGGAGGCTTGCGCCACCTGTTCGACGTACTGATTAATATCACTGTTGAGGATCGCTACCAGCGCCTTGATGTGGAACATATACCAGCTTATCGCCAGATCGCTTTCTTCCAGTTGCTTCGACAGCGGCGCGAGCTTACGCAGTTCGTCGTTAAAATCGGGCAGGACACCATTCACCACCGGCTGCGCCGCACTCCGTGGCAGCGTTGCCGTCACCGCATCCAGCTGCTGCACCGTGGCGCGCGGCGAGGGGGTGTCGATAGCGGCGATAATCAGCCTGTCCATCTCCATTAGCTGCTGTGCATCCGGGACCTTGCTGTCGTAACGGCGATTGATATCCTGCAAATGCCGTAAGTAGCTCTGACTCTGATACAGCGAGCTCAGCAGCGCATTACGTTCCAGATGGCGTCGCTGCCCGCGTTCAAGCATCTCCGTCACGCTCTGCTGTAATTCATTGCTTCTCTGAATAATTCGCGCCACCAGCGCCGGTTCCTGCTGCGCCAGTGGCGCATCAGCAAGCTGTTCCAGCGAGTGACGCAGTGCCATTTGCGTCTGCTTCAACCGGTCAGCTTCGCCTTTATATTCCAGCGCCCCTACGACTTGCGAAAGCCTCACCGCCGCCGTTGCCACGCTGGCGGTATCCCGTGCGAGATTCATACTGCCGGTCATGTCATCCAGCGTTTGCTGTTGAACCTGCTCCTGGATCTGGCTGGCGTGACGGAAGCCGAGCACCGCCACACCGCTGACCATGAGCGTCACGGCGACCACCAGCAGATTGAAAATCAGCAGGCGACCACGGGCGCTGGCAAAAAACGGGGGGCGGTGTGATGACATGTTAGCTCCGTAATTGTGATCGACATTAGCTATTCATAACTATGACAAATATGAACGGCTTCTGACATTTTGCATTTACGCACCTGTGATGAAGTGCAGATATCGACATTCACAGGAGATCCGCCATGAGCAGAACCCCGGTATTAGAGATGCGTCACATTGCCAAGACGTTTGGCAATTTCCACGCGCTCAAGGGTGTGGATTTGACGGTCTTCCCCGGTGAGATCCACGCGCTGATGGGTGAAAACGGCGCGGGAAAAAGCACGCTGATGAAGATCCTCGCGGGAGCCTATACCGCCACCAGCGGTGAGATCCTGATCGACGGTCAGCCGTTTCACATCAAGGGGCCAAAAGATGCGCTGGCCGCAGGCATTACCCTGATTTATCAGGAGATGCAGCTGGCGCCCAATCTGACCGTCGCCGAAAACATCTTTCTTGGCAGCGAGTTGTCGCGGGGCGGGCTGGTACAGCGCAAAGAGATGGCTGCTCAGGCGCAGGCTGTGATTGAGCGCCTTGGCGCACATTTTAACGCCACCGACCTGGTGATGAAGCTGACCATTGCCGAGCAGCAGCAGGTGGAAATAGCCCGCGCACTGCACCGCAACAGCCGCATTCTGGTGATGGATGAACCCACCGCGGCCCTCTCCTCACGAGAAACCCATCGCCTGTTTGAGCTGATTTTGCGCCTGCGCGATGAAGGAATGGCCATCATCTATATCAGCCATCGGATGGCGGAAGTGTACGAACTCTCCGACCGCGTCAGCGTTCTGCGTGACGGGCAGTACGTCGGCAGCCTGACCCGCGACAAACTGAACGCCTCTGAGCTGGTGAAGATGATGGTCGGTCGCCCCTTAAGCGATCTGTTTAACAAAGAACGGGATATTCCACTCGGCAGCCCGCGTCTCAACGTTCACCACCTCACCGACGGTAAAAAAGTACAGCCTTGCAGCCTGCAGGTACGTTCAGGGGAAATTGTCGGTCTGGCGGGCCTGGTGGGGGCTGGCCGCTCCGAACTGGCACAACTGATCTTCGGCGCGCGCAAAGCCACAGGCGGCATGATTGAAGTTGATGGCGAGCCGGTAGTGATCCACTCCCCGCGTGCGGCAATTGAAAACGGGATCGGTTTTCTCACTGAAAACCGCAAGGAACAGGGGTTGTTCCTGGAGCTGGCGGCGCAGGAGAACATCACCATGGCCACGCTGGAGCGCGACGCAACCTTCGGCATGCTTAACCGCAAAAAAGCACAGTCCATTTCCGATGACGCCATCGCCCTGCTTAACATCCGCGTGCCCCATTCTCAGGTGCGCGCTGGTGGGCTATCAGGCGGTAACCAGCAAAAACTGCTGATCTCCCGCTGGGTAGCAATCGGCCCGCGCATTCTGATTCTGGACGAACCGACGCGCGGCGTGGACGTCGGCGCGAAAAGCGAGATCTACCGCATCATGAACCAGATGGCGCGCAAGGGCGTGGCGATTTTGATGATCTCCAGCGAACTGCCGGAAGTGGTGGGCATGAGTGACCGGGTGTACGTCATGCGTGAAGGCAGCATTGCGGGTGAACTCCACGGGCATGACATCTCTCAGGAAAACATTATGACGCTGGCAACCGGCGTGAACGACACTCATCATCAGGCGGTGCAATCATGACAACTCCTACCCATCCGCAGCAGGTGGCGAAATCCGCCTCCGCCAAAAAAATGCTGATGAGCGATCTGATGCAAACGGTCGGTATTTTGCCGATTTTAATCCTGATTGTGGCGGTGTTTGGTTTTATCGCCCCTAACTTCTTCACCGAGAGCAATCTGCTCAATATTACCCGTCAGGCCTCGATCAACATCGTGCTGGCGGCAGGGATGACATTCATCATCTTGACCGGCGGGATTGACCTCTCCGTGGGCTCGATTCTGGGCACCACGGCGGTAGCGGCGATGGTGGTCTCGCTTATCCCTGAATTTGCGATGCTCTCCATTCCAGCCGCGCTGATGCTCGGCATGGTGCTGGGCCTGTTCAACGGTGCGCTGGTGGCCTTTGCCGGGTTGCCGCCCTTTATCGTCACGCTCGGGACCTATACCGCGCTGCGCGGCGCGGCCTATCTTCTGGCCGACGGCACAACGGTTATTAACTCAAACATCAATTTTGAGTGGATCGGTAATAACTATCTCGGCCCCATTCCCTGGCTGGTGGCGATCGCCCTGGCAGTGATTGCGGTGTGCTGGTTTATCCTGCGCCGCACCACGCTTGGGGTTCACATCTATGCGGTCGGCGGCAACATGCAGGCGGCACGACTGACAGGTATTAAAGTCTGGATGGTGCTGCTGTTTGTATACGGCATGAGCGGTCTGCTCTCTGGCCTCGGCGGGATCATGAGCGCGTCGCGCCTTTACAGCGCCAACGGCAACTTAGGCATGGGCTATGAGCTGGACGCGATTGCCGCGGTGATCCTCGGCGGTACCAGTTTTGTCGGCGGGATCGGCACGATCACCGGCACGCTGGTGGGCGCATTGATTATCGCGACGCTTAACAACGGCATGACGCTGATGGGCGTCTCCTACTTCTGGCAACTGGTGATCAAAGGGGCGGTGATCATCATTGCGGTGCTGATCGACAAATACCGTACCCGACACCATCAAAGTGCATAACAACAAAACCCTACGAGTGAGGAATACAGCATGAGATTGAAGCCCTTAGTGACCGCGCTCTGTGCTGGCGCACTGCTTGCCGCAGCTCCGTTTGCGCAGGCGAAAGACCTGAAATCCATCGGCGTGACGGTGGGTGACCTGGCTAACCCGTTCTTCGTGCAGATCACCAAAGGTGCCGAGCTGGAAGCGCGCAAACTGGCTGGTGATAACGTTAAAGTCACGCTGGTCTCCAGCGGTTACGATCTGGGTCAGCAGGTGGCGCAGATCGACAACTTTATTGCCGCCAAAGTGGACATGATCATCCTTAACGCGGCGGACTCCAAAGGTATCGGCCCGGCGGTAAAACGCGCGAAGGACGCCGGGATCGTGGTGGTCGCGGTTGACGTGGCAGCGGAAGGGGCAGATGCCACCATCACCTCCGATAACACCCAGGCAGGCGAAATGGCCTGTAAGTACATAACCGACCGCCTGAAAGGTAAAGGCAATGTGGTGATCATCAACGGGCCACCGGTGTCAGCGGTACAGAACCGCGTGGAAGGTTGTCAGACAGAATTCAAAAAACATCCGGATATCAAGGTGCTCTCAGATAACCAGAACGCCAAAGGCAGCCGTGAGGGTGGGCTGGAAGTGATGACCTCCTTACTGGCCGCCAATCCGAAGATCGACGGCGTGTTCGCGATTAACGATCCCACCGCGATCGGTGCCGATCTGGCAGCCAAACAGGCACAACGCAGCGAGTTCTTTATCGTTGGCGTGGATGGTAGCCCGGACGGTGAAGAAGCGCTGAAGCGGGAAAACTCCCTGTTTGTGGCGACCCCAGCGCAAGATCCGCAGGTGATGGCGGCAAAAGCGGTGGAGATCGGCTATGACATATTACAGGGCAAGCCTGCACCGAAAGCGCCTGTGCTGATCCCGGTGACGATGATCGATAAAAAGAATGTCGGAACCTATAAGGGATGGACGGTTAAGTAACCCTTTTCCCTCTCCCATTGGGAGAGGGAACTGTTTTCAAGGAGTCCCCATGAAACGCTCCGACATCAACGAAATCCTCGGCCACACGCGGCAGTTTTTCTCCATGCACGATGTGCACCTCCCCCCTTTTGCCAGCTTTCCGCCAACAAAATGGCAGCAGCTTGACCAGACCGCATGGCAGGAAGTGTTCGACCTCAGGCTCGGCTGGGACGTGACGGCATTCGGTGGCAACAATTTTGCCGCCCAGGGCCTGACGCTGTTTACTCTGCGCAATGGCTCCCCCAACGGGGTGCCGTATGAAAAATGCTACGCAGAAAAAATCATGCACGTGCGAGACGGCCAGGTCACGCCGATGCATTTCCACTGGCGCAAGCGGGAAGACATCATCAACCGGGGCGGCGGAAATCTGATCATAGAGTTGTGGAATGCCGGAGGGCATGAAGAGACCGAAAATACCGATGTTACGGTCACCGTCGACGGCTGTCGACAGACCCACGCGCCCGGTAGCCAGTTGCGCCTCACACCAGGGGAAAGCATCTGTCTCACGCCCGGCCTGTATCACAGTTTCTGGGGCGAACGCGGGTTTGGCGACGTTCTGGTGGGCGAAGTGTCATCCGTGAACGATGACGAACACGATAACCATTTTCTGCAGCCCATCGCGCGCTACAACAGTATTGAAGAAGACGAACCGGCGGTACTGGTGTTGTGCAACGAGTACAGCCTGTTTCGGATTTAAGGAGTGAATGATGCCATTGATTTCTCTTGCCGACGGTCTTGAGCACGCCAGAGAGCACCGCTACGCACTGGGTGCGTTTAACGTACTCGACTCCCATTTCCTGCGTGCGTTGTTTGCCGCCGCCAGGCAGGAACGATCGCCGTTTATCATCAACATCGCCGAAGTGCATTTTAAGTATGTGTCGCTGGATTCGCTTGTCGAAGCGGTGAAGTTCGAGGCCGCTCGCCACGATATTCCCGTGGTCCTCAACCTCGACCACGGTCTGCACTTCGAGGCAGTGGTGCGCGCCCTGCGTTTGGGGTTCAGTTCGGTGATGTTCGACGGCTCCGCGTTGAGTTACGAGGAAAACATTCGCCAGACGCGGGAAGTCGTGAAGATGTGCCACGCGGTGGGTGTTTCGGTGGAGGCTGAGTTGGGCGCGGTTGGCGGTGACGAAGGCGGCGCGTTGTATGGGCATGCGGATGAAGCCTTTTATACTGATCCGCAACTGGCACGCGAATTTGTCGATCTGACGGGTATTGATGCCCTGGCCGTCGCCATTGGTAATGCACACGGCAAATACAAAGGCGAGCCGAAACTAGACTTCCCACGCCTGGATGCGATTCGCCAGCAGACGGGTCTGCCGCTGGTGCTGCATGGAGGTTCCGGGATTAGCGATGCCGATTTTCGTCGCGCCATCGAACTGGGCATTCATAAAATCAATTTCTACACCGGGATGTCGCAAGCGGCTCTGTCCGCCGTTGAGCAGCGTATGGCAAAACGCCAGCCACTTTATGACGAGTTTGCCGAACTGTTGCTGAGTATAGAAGAGGCGATTTCCGATACGGTCGCAGAACAGATGCGCATCTTTGGCAGCGCGGGGCAGGCATAATGGAACGCAAAGGGATTATCGCTGCGGGCAATATGCTGGTGGATCACGTCCATCAGATCGTGCAGTGGCCAGAACGCGGCTGGCTGGCAGAAATTACCCACAGCGAACGTTCCACCGGCGGCGCGCCGCTCAACGTCCTTCTGACGCTGGCGAAAATGCACGTTGGCCTGCCGCTGCAGGCCGTGGGACTGATTGGTGAAGATAGCGACGGGGACTACATTCTGGCAATGCTCGACCAGTACCACGTCAACCGTCAGCGCGTACAGCGCACCACCTTTGCACCGACCTCCATGTCGCAGGTCATGACCGATCCCAGCGGACAGCGCACCTTTTTCCACTCGCCAGGGGCAAACCGTCTGCTGGATCTTCCCGCCTTCGATCGTTTAGACGGATCGATGAAGATCTTCCATCTCGGTTATTTGCTGTTGCTCGACAGCCTGGACATGCCCGATGACGAGTTTGGCACCCGTAGCGCGCGGCTGCTGGCGCAAATGCGCGAGCAGGGGTATGAAACGTCGCTCGATCTGGTGTCCCGGAAAGGTGACCCGCGCTATCAGCCACTGGTGCTCCCTGCCTTGCGCCATCTCGATTATCTGGTGATTAACGAGCTGGAAGCCGGAGAGTTTAGCGGGCTGGAGATGCGTGACGAGCATGATGCACTGCACATTACCCATATTGCCCAGGCCGCTTCTCAACTGCTGGCATCTGGCGTTCGTCAGCGCGTGGTGATCCACTGCCCGGAAGGCGCATGGGGTGAAGCGCCGGGTGAGCAAGGCCGCTGGATCCCGTCATGGTTGCTGGAACAGGAACAGATCATCGGCAGCGTTGGCGCGGGAGATGCCTTTTGTGCGGGCTTTTTATACGGCTGCCATGAATCGTTGTCGCTAACGGACAGTATTTATCTGGCACACGCCTGTGCGCGGGCAAGCCTGCTGGCCGCCAATGCGATTGACGGCGCGAAAACGCTGGCCGAGTTGCAGCTGTTTATTAAAGAGAATACCTAGGCCGCTTTTTCGCTGTGAGAGACGTCGGTGGCAAAAACGTAGCCCAGTCCACGGATGGTTTTAATGAGTGCAGGCTGGTGCGGATTGGCCTCGATTTTCCGTCGCAGGCGCATGATTAACACATCAATAGTGCGGTCAAAGACCTCGGCGCTTTCGCTGTGGGTCAACTCAAGCAATTGATCACGGCTCAGTACCCGGCGAGCATTTTGCGTAAGTGCCAGCAGCAAGCCGTACTCGCCCTGCGTTAAGGGCACGGTGTTACGGTTAGGATCGCTCAGTTCACAGCGCGCGGTATCCAGCGTCCAGCCGTTAAAGGTAATCCCCTCTACACTCGGCACGGGAACGTCTGCGGCCAGCACGCCCGTTCGACGCAGCACGGCTTTAACGCGGGCGACCACAACACGCGGGTTAAACGGCTTGCCAATATAATCGTCGGCCCCCATCTCCAGCCCCACCACCACGTCTGACTCACTGCCCAGCCCGGTTAACATGACCACCGGTAGCGCCGGACGCTGCTTTTGCAGCTGCAGCAAAACCTGCAGACCGTTGATATCCGGCAGCATCATATCCAGCAGAACCAGGGCAATATTCGGCTCCTGATGAACACGGTTCAGGGCATCCTGGCCGTTATGGCAGACCAGCACACTAAAGACGTGCTCACTCAGCACATCCTGAAGCAGTTCGCAGACTGCAATATCGTCATCAACCACCAGAATCGCCGGTTTCATCGCATGCTTCCGTCAGGGGATTATTTTAAGTCTGAACCATTCTGCCGTCGGCTCCAGTCAAATAGTTTTTTCAGTCACGAAAATTCAACCCATGTCACATCCGCTGCCCTGTCGACACGTCAATTTTGACGATTGGCTGCTTTTCGTCAGGGTTTTCACTGCAAATGGGCCGTAAAGTCTGGGTATACCCATATAAAAAACATGGCATAGAAGCTGCATAGTGGGTGCGAAAGATTCGATTAACTGGAGCAGACTGATGAAAAAAGTCGTCACGGTTTGCCCTTATTGTGCCTCAGGTTGCAAAATTCACCTGGTGGTCGATAACGGCAAAATCGTCCGGGCGGAGGCCGCGCAGGGGAAAACCAATCAGGGCACGCTGTGCCTGAAAGGTTACTACGGCTGGGATTTTATTAACGATACTCAAATCCTCACCCCGCGCCTGAAAACCCCTATGATCCGCCGCGAGCGCGGTGGCAAGCTGGAAGCCGTCTCCTGGAATGAGGCGCTGGATTACGTCGCCTCACGCCTGAGTGCCATTAAGGCCAAATACGGCCCTGATGCCATTCAGACCACCGGTTCCTCACGTGGGACGGGAAATGAAACGAACTATGTAATGCAGAAATTCGCGCGCGCCGTTATTGGTACCAATAACGTCGACTGCTGCGCTCGCGTCTGACACGGCCCATCGGTTGCAGGTCTGCACCAGTCGGTCGGTAACGGCGCAATGAGTAATGCGATCAACGAGATAGATAATACCGATCTCGTGTTTATTTTCGGCTATAACCCTGCGGATTCTCACCCTATCGTCGCGAACCATGTTATTCGCGCCAAACAGAATGGGGCGAAGATCATCGTCTGCGATCCGCGCAAAATTGAAACCGCGCGCATTGCCGATATGCACATTGCATTGAAAAACGGTTCGAACATCGCGCTGTTGAACGCAATGGGGCACGTCATTATTGAGGAGAACCTGTACGACCAGGCGTTTGTCGCCACCCGTACGGAAGGCTTTGACGAGTACCGGAAAATTGTCGAAGGCTATACGCCAGAGTCGGTAGAAGCGATAACCGGCGTTAGCGCGCAGGAGATCCGCCAGGCGGCACGGATGTATGCCGGGGCGAAAACCGCCGCGATCCTGTGGGGCATGGGCGTGACCCAGTTCTACCAGGGGGTGGAAACCGTGCGTTCTCTGACCAGCCTCGCCATGCTGACGGGGAATCTGGGTAAGGCGCACGTTGGCGTCAACCCGGTGCGTGGGCAGAATAACGTGCAGGGCGCGTGTGATATGGGTGCACTGCCGGATACCTATCCGGGCTATCAGTACGTGAAATTCCCGGAGAACCGCGCCAAGTTCGCGAAGGCCTGGGGCGTGGAAAGCCTGCCAGAACACACCGGGTATCGCATCAGCGAGCTGCCGCACCGCGCGGCGCACGGCGAAGTGCGTGCGGCTTACATCATGGGCGAAGATCCGCTCCAGACCGACGCCGAGCTGTCTGCGGTGCGAAAAGGGTTTGAGGACCTGGAGCTGGTGATTGTCCAGGATATCTTTATGACCAAAACCGCGGCAGCTGCGGATGTGATTCTACCGTCAACGTCCTGGGGTGAGCATGAAGGTGTCTATACGGCAGCAGACCGTGGCTTCCAGCGCTTCTTTAAAGCGGTAGAGCCGAAGTGGGATCTGAAAACGGACTGGCAGATCATCAGCGAAATCGCCACCCGCATGGGCTACCCAATGCACTACAACAACACTCAGGAGATCTGGGACGAGCTGCGTCATCTGTGCCCGGATTTCTTTGGTGCCACTTACGAAAAAATGGGTGAACTGGGGTATATCCAGTGGCCGTGCCGGGATGAGTCAGAGGCTGATCAGGGCACGTCGTATCTCTTCAAAGAGAAATTCGACACCCCGAACGGACTGGCACAATTCTTCACGTGTGACTGGGTCGCCCCTATCGACAAACTCACCGATGAGTATCCGATGGTGCTTTCCACCGTGCGTGAAGTTGGCCACTACTCCTGTCGTTCCATGACGGGCAACTGTGCCGCGCTGGCGGCACTGGCGGATGAACCAGGCTATGCGCAGATCAACACCGCCGACGCTGACCGTCTCGGTATTGAGGATGAAGAGCTGGTGTGGGTGAACTCTCGTAAAGGCCGAATCATTACTCGTGCGCAGGTCAGCGACCGTCCTAACAAAGGTGCGGTCTATATGACCTACCAGTGGTGGATTGGTGCCTGTAACGAGCTGGTGACGGAGAACTTAAGCCCGATAACTAAAACGCCGGAGTATAAATACTGCGCCGTCAACGTGGAGCCAATTGCTGATCAGCACGCTGCGGAACAGTATGTCATCGACGAATATAACAAGCTGAAAGCCCGCCTGCGCGAAAGCGCAATGGGTTGAAGCTGTTAATTCATCAGTGAATAAAGGGAGTGAGATATTCACTCCCTTTTTATTTCTGCTTAAAGCATTCGAAATATCAATTATTATTCTGGAAAGCCGCTCGCAGAAATAATGTAATTTACGCAAACAAGAATTACATCTTTGCATTTTAATTCAGAGGGATAAGATGTGCGGCGGGTGCTTAAGACTTTCTGTCTTGAGCATTGTTGAGGGACAGAAAGTGGAAAGCCCCGGGAAATCGTCATTTACCTGTACTGCACCCATTTTGTTGGACGATGAAATGGAATAGTCCCTGATATGTCAAAGCCAAAATACCCCTTCGAAAAGCGCCTTGAAGTCGTGAATCACTACTTCACAACTGATGATGGTTACAGGATCATCTCTGCACGTTTTGGAGTACCCCGAACCCAGGTCAGGACGTGGGTTGCCCTCTATGAAAAACATGGAGAAAAAGGTTTAATTCCCAAACCTAAAGGCGTTAGTGCTGATCCAGAGTTGCGCATTAAGGTCGTGAAAGCCGTGACCGAGCAGCAAATGTCCCTCAATCAGGCTGCTGCTCACTTTATGCTTGCTGGTAGTGGTTCTGTAGCCAAGTGGCTGAAAGTCTATGAGGAGCACGGAGAAGCTGGTTTACGCGCACTCAAGATCGGCACCAAAAGAAACATTACAATGTCAGTTGATCCAGAAAAAGCGGCGTTAGCATTGGAGCTGTCGAAAGACCGACGTATCGAGGATCTTGAAAGACAAGTTCGATTCCTTGAAATGCGGCTTACGTATCTAAAAAAGCTGAAAGCCTTAGCTCATCCCGCGAAAAAGTGAAAGTACTCAACGAGCTAAGGCAGTTTTACCCTCTTGATGAGCTTCTCAAGGCAGCGGAGATACCGCGCAGTACGTTTTATTACCATCTAAAGGCTCTCAGCAAGCCTGATAAGTATGCGGATGTTAAAAAGCGTATTGGTGAGATTTATCACGAGAATAAAGGTCGATACGGATACCGCAGGGTAACGTTGTCTCTCCATCGAGACGGGGAACGGATTAACCATAAAGCTGTTCAGCGCCTGATGGGAACCCTCTCGCTTAAGGCAGCGATTAAGGTCAAGCGATACAGCTCCTACAGAGGAGAAGTAGGGCAAACCGCCCCCAATGTTCTCCAAAGGGATTTCAAGGCTACACGGCCAAACGAGAAGTGGGTTACCGATGTTACTGAATTTGCAGTCAATGGGCGCAAGCTGTATTTGTCTCCAGTAATAGATCTCTTCAACAACGAAGTTATTTCTTACAGCCTGTCGGAAAGACCTGTGATGAACATGGTCGAGAATATGCTCGATCAGGCATTCAAAAAGCTTAAGCCTCACGAGCATCCTATTCTGCACTCTGACCAGGGATGGCAGTATCGCATGAGAAGGTATCAAAACATCCTTAAAGAACAAGGAATTACACAGAGCATGTCAAGAAAAGGGAATTGTCTGGATAATGCAGTCGTGGAATGTTTCTTTGGAACCTTAAAGTCGGAGTGTTTTTATCTTGACGAGTTCAGTAATATAAGCGAACTGAAGGATGCTGTTACGGAATATATTGACTACTACAACAGCAGAAGAATTAGCCTGAAATTAAAAGGTCTGAGTCCAATTGAATATCGAACCCAGACCTATGTGCCTCGTGTTTAACTGTCCAACTTTTTGGGGTCAGTACAACCCGAGGCTACCCCTCAACCCCCAACAGGTTGAGAGTAGCCTCTTATTCTAGTTTTCACAAGGAGTAAAAGGCATGACGCCATTAAAAACTGCGTTAGGCATTGCCTTTATTATTTGCCTGACGATAGTGATATTTACCTTTATTAATCGCGGTAAGTTATGCGAACTCACAATAAAGAGTGAACATCAGGAGGTGGCGGCGAAATTAGCCTGCAACGCAGGCTAACCTCTTCGGGCGGAGCGACGGTTCCGCCCGGCTTGTCGGATGCTGAGGTCTTAATGCACCCATTTTTTTCTTCTGCCACCGCGATTATACTGCGCGGCATGTACCAAGATGATAAGAATCCATGAAACACATTTTCCTGTTGTTGTTAGTTTTTACATCGCTTGCCCGTGCCGATGAGATTGGCAGCCAGTATAAAAAGCAAGCTGAAGCGGGTGATGCCCGCGCCCAGTATTATCTTGCCGATACATACTTCAGCTCTGGCGACAGCAAACAGGCGGCGCTGTGGGCAGAGAAAGCGGCAAAAGGGGGCGACGTCGATGCGATGGCGCTGTTGTCACAAATCCAGTTTACGCAGGGTGATTACGCGCAGGCTAAAGCACTGGCCCAGCAGGCGAATATCGCAGGCAGTAAACGGGGTGCGATCATGCTGGCACGCGTGCTGGTCAACACCCAGGCAGGCAAAACCGACTATCCACAGGCCATCAAACTGCTGCAAACGGCAACCGAAGATATCGACAATGACTCGGCGGTAGATGCGCAACTGCTGCTGGGTTTGATTTATGCCAACGGTGTAGAAGTGGCTCAGGACGATGTTCAGGCGGCATCATGGTTTAAACGCAGTTCAGCACTTTCACGTACGGGCTACGCCGAGTACTGGGCTGGAATGTTGTTCAGACAGGGTGAGAAAGGCTTTATCATCCCCAATAAACAGAAAGCGCTGTACTGGTTGAACCTGAGTTGTACTGAAGGGTTTGATACGGGATGCGAAGAGTTTGACGCGTTGAGCGGGGAGTAAACATTGCCGGGTGGCGCAGGCCACCCGGCTTTTTACATTATTGGTCAGCCGTCTTATCAAAACGACCCAGCACCTCGCGTTCATACGCCAGCGCTTTTTTACGGTCGAATTTGTGTTCCCACTTGGCAATCACCAGCACCGCCAGCGCATTACCCACCACATTCAGCGCCGTACGCGCCATGTCGAGGATACGGTCAACACCGGCGATGAATGCCAGGCCTTCCAGCGGGATCCCGACGCTACCCAGCGTTGCCAGCAGCACCACGAACGAAACGCCCGGTACGCCTGCGATACCTTTTGAAGTCACCATCAGGGTCAGCACCAGCACGATTTCCTGCCACAGCGACAGGTCAATCCCGTACAGCTGAGCGATGAAGATCGCCGCAATACTCTGATACAGCGTAGAGCCATCCAGGTTAAAGGAGTAGCCGGTTGGCACCACGAAGCTGGTGATCGACGCCGGTGCGCCGTAGGCTTCCATCTTCTCAATAATACGCGGCAGCACGCTCTCAGAGCTTGCCGTGGAGTAGGCCAGAATCAGCTCATCTTTCAGGATACGAATCAGGATCCAGATGCTCAGCCCGCACAGACGCGCCACGATGCCCAGCACCACCAGCGCAAAGAACAGGATGGCGAAGTGCACCAGAATCACCAGCTTCGCCAGCGGCCACAGGGAGGCGAAACCGAAATTCGCTACGGTCACAGCAATAAGCGCAAACACCCCAACCGGCGCATAGCGCATCACCATGTGAGTCACTTTGAACATGGTTTCAGAGATTGAGCGGAACACCGTCACCAGCGGTTCACGGTGTGTCGCGGGGAGGGAAGAGAGACCCAGACCAAACAGCACCGAGAAGAAGATGATAGGCAGCATCTCACCCTTCGCCATAGACGCCACGATGTTGGTCGGAACCAGCGACAGGATTGTGCCCATCAGGCCATGCGCATGGCTCTGCACATCAGCAGTTGTGCTTTGGTATTTCGAAATATCCACCGTCGCGAGTTGCGACATATCAATCCCGGAGCCTGGCTGGAACACATTCGCCATCGTAATGCCCAGGATAATGGCAATCGTCGTGATCACTTCGAAATAGATAATGGTTTTCGCCCCGATACGGCCTAACTGTTTCGCATCGCCGACGCCCGCAATACCGACCACCAGCGTCGAGATCACAATCGGTACCACAATCATCTTGATCAGATGAATAAAGATATCACCTGCTGGCGAGAGCAGGTTCGCAATCAGCCATTCGCGACTGTCACTGTGATAATGGAGATAACTACCCAGCAAGATGCCCAGCACAAGGGCTAGCAAAATTTGCCAGGCCAGGCTGACTTTAACGTTTTTCATAGAAACTGACTTCCTCAATGAAGCTCCCTGATCACTCAAACTGCATGAATATGGAGCCATACTGAAAGGGTATGAATTGTGTTGCGTTGGTTTATGGGATTTTTTAACGCGGCGTATGAGTATCATTTGCACGGTATGTTGCGCAAGCCTTAAAGAACGATGCGTTTCACTACAAAAAGTTGCTATGACGCGAGTTTGTGACAATCCCGATAAATAACCTTTTGTTATAAAAACGCTTTTTTAGGTTAATTTGTGAATAATCGGCTCGCTAAATTATTTTTCTTCAAAGTTTCATTCGCTCATTTTTCATACTATTCAAACAATGCGTGATCTGCCGCCCAAATAATAAACAAAGCTTGTAAAGCCCCTACAATTAACGTTTTTGCGACATATTATTAACATCTTACAAGGAGAAAAAAAGCCATGAGCCAAATACACAAACATGACATTCCCGCAAACATTGCGGACCGTTGCCTGATCACCCCGGAGCAGTACCACGAGAAATATCAGCAATCTATCAACAGCCCGGACATCTTCTGGGGTGAACAGGGTCATATCCTTGACTGGATCAAACCTTATCAGAAGGTGAAAAACACCTCCTTTGCGCCAGGCAACGTCTCCATAAAATGGTATGAAGATGGCACGCTGAACCTGGCGGCGAACTGCCTTGACCGTCACCTTGCCGAGCGCGGGAACGAGACGGCAATCATCTGGGAAGGCGATGATGCCTCACAGAGCAAACACATTACGTACAAAGAACTGCACCGCGACGTGTGCCGTTTCGCCAACGTCCTGCTGGAAAAGGGCATTAAAAAAGGCGATGTCGTGGCTATTTATATGCCGATGGTACCCGAAGCGGCGGTTGCCATGCTGGCATGCGCGCGCATCGGTGCGATCCACTCCGTCATCTTCGGCGGCTTCTCGCCAGAAGCGGTTGCCGGTCGTATTGTCGATTCAAATTCTAAACTGGTGATCACCGCCGATGAAGGCGTGCGCGCTGGTCGCAGTATTCCGCTGAAGAAAAACGTCGACGAAGCGTTGAAAAACCCGAACGTGAAAAGCGTCAGCAACGTTGTGGTGCTCAAGCGTACCGGCGGTAAGATCGACTGGAAAGAAGGTCGCGACCTGTGGTGGAGCGATTTGATTGAAAAAGCGAGCGACCAGCATCAGCCGCAAGAGATGAATGCGGAAGATCCGCTGTTCATTCTTTACACCTCCGGGTCGACCGGCAAGCCGAAAGGTGTGCTGCACACCACCGGCGGCTATCTGGTCTATGCGGCCACCACTTTCAAATACGTCTTCGACTATCACCCGGGTGACATTTACTGGTGTACCGCCGACGTGGGCTGGGTCACCGGACACAGCTACCTGCTGTACGGCCCGCTGGCCTGCGGTGCCACCACGCTGATGTTTGAAGGTGTACCAAACTGGCCGACGCCAGCGCGTATGTGTCAGGTGGTCGACAAACACAAGGTCAACATTCTCTATACTGCGCCAACGGCGATCCGTGCGCTGATGGCAGAAGGCGATAAAGCCATCGAAGGTACTGACCGCTCTTCCCTGCGTATTCTTGGTTCTGTGGGTGAGCCTATCAACCCGGAAGCCTGGGAGTGGTACTGGAAGAAGATCGGTAACGAGAAATGCCCGGTGATGGACACCTGGTGGCAGACCGAGACCGGCGGCTTTATGATCACCCCAATGCCAGGTGCGACCCAACTGAAAGCAGGTTCTGCAACGAACCCATTCTTCGGCGTACAGCCTGCACTGGTGGATAACGAAGGTCATCCGCTTGAAGGGGCAACCGAAGGCAACCTGGTGATCACTGACTCCTGGCCAGGTCAGGCGCGCACGTTATTCGGCGATCACGAACGCTTCGAGCAGACCTATTTCTCCACCTTTAAAAACATGTATTTCAGTGGCGATGGCGCGCGTCGCGATGAAGATGGTTACTACTGGATAACCGGGCGCGTGGACGATGTGCTGAACGTCTCCGGCCACCGTCTGGGCACCGCCGAGATTGAATCTGCACTGGTGTCTCATCCGAAGATTGCTGAAGCCGCCGTGGTAGGTATCCCGCATAACATCAAAGGCCAGGCGATTTACGCCTATGTCACCCTGAACCACGGTGAAGAGCCATCGCCAGAGCTGTATGCCGAGGTGCGCAACTGGGTACGTAAAGAGATTGGCCCGCTTGCCACACCAGATGTTCTGCACTGGACCGACTCGCTGCCGAAAACTCGTTCAGGCAAAATTATGCGCCGTATTCTGCGCAAAATCGCGGCCGGGGACACCAGCAATCTCGGTGATACCTCAACGCTCGCGGATCCTGGCGTGGTGGACAAACTGCTCGAAGAGAAGCAGGCCATCGCAATGCCTTCGTAACCCCCTCACCCTAACCCTCTCCCGCAAGGGAGAGGGAACAATAAAACCTCCCCTACCAATACTTCTGGAGACTCTGTGATGAATAACGATATTTGTCAGCAGATAGAGAATAGTGCGCACTACAGGGAGCTCGTCGATAAACGGCAACGGTTTGCCTTCATCCTTTCCATCATCATGCTGATTATCTACGTCGGCTTTATTCTGCTTATCGCCTTTGCCCCACACTGGCTCGGCACCCCGCTGCACGAGGGGACCAGCGTCACGCGCGGGATCCCCATTGGCATTGGCGTGATTGTGATTTCATTTGTGCTGACCGGCGTGTACGTCTGGCGCGCGAACGGTGAATTCGATCGTCTTAATAAAGCGGTACTGCAAGAGGTAAAAGCATCATGAAGCGAGTCCTGACGGCGCTAGCCGCCACACTTCCCATTGCCGCCCACGCGGCGGATGCCATTACCGGTGAGGTACAGCGCCAGCCAACCAACTGGCAGGCGATTGTGATGTTCCTGATTTTCGTCCTGCTGACGCTGTACATCACGTACTGGGCATCGAAACGCGTGCGCTCCCGTAACGATTACTACACTGCGGGCGGCAACATTACCGGTTTCCAGAACGGGCTGGCGATTGCGGGTGACTTTATGTCCGCGGCCTCGTTCCTCGGGATCTCCGCGCTGGTGTATACCTCCGGCTACGATGGTCTGATTTACTCGCTCGGCTTCCTGGTCGGCTGGCCAATCATTCTGTTCCTGATCGCTGAACGCCTGCGTAACCTGGGACGCTACACTTTTGCAGACGTTGCATCTTATCGCCTGAAACAGGGGCCGATTCGCACCCTCTCAGCCTGTGGCTCGCTGGTGGTGGTTGCGCTGTACCTGATTGCGCAGATGGTTGGCGCGGGTAAGTTGATCGAACTCCTGTTCGGCCTGAACTACCACGTCGCAGTGGTGCTGGTTGGCGTCCTGATGGTGATGTACGTCCTGTTCGGCGGCATGCTCGCAACTACCTGGGTGCAGATCATCAAAGCCGTACTGCTGCTGTTCGGCGCCAGCTTTATGGCCTTCATGGTGATGAAACACGTTGGGTTCAGCTTCAATAACCTGTTTACCGAAGCGATGGCGGTCCACCCGAAAGGTGAAGCTATCATGAGCCCGGGCGGTCTGGTGAAAGACCCGATTTCAGCCCTTTCGCTCGGTCTGGGTCTGATGTTCGGTACTGCAGGTTTGCCGCACATCCTGATGCGTTTCTTCACCGTGAGCGATGCACGCGAAGCACGTAAGAGCGTTTTCTACGCCACCGGTTTCATGGGTTACTTCTATATCCTGACCTTTATCATCGGCTTTGGTGCCATCATGCTGGTGGGGGCAAACCCGGTGTTTAAAGATGCGGCAGGTGCGCTGATTGGTGGTAACAACATGGCGGCGGTGCATCTGGCCGACGCGGTGGGCGGTAATCTGTTCCTCGGCTTTATCTCCGCCGTGGCCTTCGCCACCATTCTTGCGGTGGTTGCAGGGCTGACGCTGGCAGGCGCGTCTGCAGTGTCACACGACCTCTACGCCAACGTCTTCCGTAAAGGCGCGAGCGAACGTGATGAGCTGAAGGTTTCCAAGATCACCGTGCTGGTGCTGGGTGTGGTCGCTATTCTGCTGGGCATTCTCTTTGAGAAGCAGAACATCGCCTTTATGGTGGGGCTGGCCTTCTCGATCGCGGCAAGCTGCAATTTCCCGATCATCCTGCTCTCCATGTACTGGTCAAAACTGACCACCCGTGGGGCGATGATTGGTGGCTGGCTGGGACTGCTGACGGCGGTGATCCTGATGATTCTGGGCCCAACCATTTGGGTGCAGATACTCGGTCACGAGAAAGCTATCTTCCCGTATGAATACCCGGCGCTGTTCTCTATTGCCGTGGCGTTTATCGGTATCTGGTTCTTCTCGGCTACCGACAATTCGCCGGAGGGTAACCTGGAACGCGAGAAATTCCGCGCCCAGTTTATTCGTTCACAAACCGGTCTTGGCGTTGAGCAGGGCCGCGCGCACTAAGCCTTTCCTCCCCGGTCACTCTGGCCGGGGAATTTAGAACATCACCCACGCCACCAGCGGCGCAATCAGTACCATCACCACGCCTGAGAGCATCATCACCAGGCTCGCCACGACGCCCTCCTGCTGACCCAGCTCATAGGAACGTGCCGTGCCCGCACCGTGCGACGCCGCGCCAAAGCCCGCGCCTTTCGCCATCCCTTCCCGAATAGACAGCCGCAGAAACAGCATATCGCCCACCGCCATGCCGAAGACGCCGGTGACAACAACAAACAGCGCCACCAGATCCGGCTGTCCGCCAAGCGGTTTGGCCGCGGCCAGCGCAAATGGTGTCGTCACCGAACGTACCGCCAGGCTGCGCTGAATTTCATCGGGCAGCGTAAACAGCCGCGCCAGCCAGACCGAGCTACAGACCGCCACCACCGTGGCGGTGATCACGCCTGCACTGAGTGACATCCAGTGGCGTTTGATAATCGCCAGGTTGTCATACACCGGGACGGCAAAGGCGATAGTCGCCGGCCCCAGCAGCCACAGTAGCCAGTGGGATTCGCCAATGTAGTTCTGCCAGGAGATATGACCGAAGACCAGCATCAACACCAGCAGGATCGGCGTGAAAACCAGCGGCATCAGCGGCAGGGCGTGAAAACGGCGATACAGCCGCTTGTTAGCAAAGTAGATCACCAGCGTCGCAATCAGGCACAAGACGCTTATCTGAAAGTTAGTCATGTTTGTGCCTGCTGATTTCAAAGCGATACACTTTATCCACCACCCAGGCGGTCGTCCCCAGCACCATCAGCGTACTCAGTGCGATAACCGCAAAGATGCGCCAGCCATCCACCATCAGCAGTTGCGCATAGTTCACCACCGCCACCACGGCAGGGACAAAGAACAGCAGCATCTCTGCCAGCAGCCAGCGCGCGCCGGCCCGTACCCAATTGAGGGGAATGACGCGACAAAGGATGAGCGTAAGCATCAGCATCATCCCCACCAGGTTGGCTGGCAACGGCAGATGCAACCAGCCGACAAGATATTCGGCAAAAACAAACAGTCCCGCGTAGAGCAGTACCTGAACCGGTACCTGGAGTCGTTGCACAACGGCAGGCGTAACACGGCTTAACGCCACGGCCATGGGGGTTTCCTCAAAAATGAGACGAGGCGCCAGTATAGTGAGCGCACGGTATGGACAGAAATGAATTAAAATCATCAAAGGTATAGTTTCGAGGAATAATCATGGACATAAGAACGCTGCGCTATTTTGTCGAAGTGGTTCGTCAGCAAAGTTTTACCCGCGCAGCGGAGAAGTTGTTTGTTACCCAGCCCACCATCAGCAAGATGCTGAAAAACCTCGAAGATGAACTGAACTGCACTTTGCTGATCCGCGACGGGCGCAAGCTGTTACTGACCGATACCGGGCGCGTCGTCTTTGAGCGTGGGCTGGCAATCCTGGCGGAGTTCCGCCAGCTGGAAGCGGAGCTGGACGATATCAATCATCTGACGAAAGGTGTGCTTCGTCTCGGCATTCCGCCGATGGTAGGGATGATGATGGCCGGGCCAATTAGCCTGTTTCGCCAGCGCTATCCCGGCGTAGAGCTGAAGATATCTGAATTTGGCGGATTAACCGTCCAGCAGGCGGTTATCAACGGCGAGCTGGACGTGGCGATGACCGCCCTCCCCGTTGAGGAAGAGAGTGGCCTGGCGACACTGCCGCTCTTCAGCCATCCACTGTGCGTACTGGTTCCCCGCTCCGGCGACTGGCTGAAGAGAGACTCGGTGAAACCCGAGCTTCTCGGCGAACATCCGCTACTGATTTACAACGAAGACTTTGCGCTCAGCCGCCAGTTGATGACGTTATTTAATCAACACAACGTGAAGCCGCGCATTGCGGTTCGCAGTGGTCAGTGGGATTTCCTGGCCGCGATGGTGCAGGCAGGCGTGGGGATTGCCATCCTGCCACAACCGATTTGCGAGCGGCTGGATAAAAACACGCTGCGCTGGATCCCGCTGGAGAGCAATCTTCACTGGCAGTTAGGGATGATATGGCGCGAAGGGGTGTATTTGTCGCACAGCGCACAGGCGTGGCTGGAGTGCTGTGAGGGGTTTTGGATCCCCTCACCCTAACCCTCTCCCACAGGGAGAGGGAACCGATCGAGCACGTAGGCCCGGTAAGCGTAGCGCCACCGGGCAAAAGCGCGTTACTGATTCTCTATCAACAGCGCTTCCAGCAGATCCAGATCGTGCAGCAGCTTTTGCAGCGTCTCGTTGCTGATCTGCCGCGTGGCGCGCAGGTGGTACAATTCAGCACGCTCTGAACGCAGCGCCGCCAGGCGGAACCGGCGTTCGAGGTTCTCCTCCTGCAGCGAACTTTCCACATCGTTACGCCCATCGGCACGGCGACGCAGGTTACCAATCACGCGGGAACTGACTTCCGTCAGCAGCTGATTGTCGATGTTCTCTTCTGCATCGGCAGCCAGACGTTCTTCCATTTTCTGGATTGCCACAATCGCCACTTCGGCAGTCGCCGCACGGGCAATGCGCTCTTCCTTGTGCTGCTGGGTCGAATCACCGGCGTCAATGTGCTGCAGCAAAATAGGCAACATCACCACGCCAACAAACAGCGAGAACAGAATCACACCTGCCGCCAGGAACACCAGCTCATAGCGCGCCGGGAAGACATCGCCCGTCGGTAGCAGCAATGGAATAGAGAGCACACCGGCGAGGGTAATCGCCCCGCGTACCCCTGCGAAGGAGGCAATCAGCAGTTCACGCGTGGTCCACGAGCCGAACTCCATCGGTTTTTTCGTCAGGAAACGCACGCTGAACTTTTTCATCGTCCACAGCCAACCGAAACGCACCAGCATCAACGCCAGGTAGATCAGCACGATATCGGTAAACAGCATCCAGACTTCAACGTTCGGATCGGCCTCGGCCGCCACCAGCGAGGACTCCATAATGCCTGGCAATTGCAGGCCCAGGAGCAGGAACACCATGCCGTTAAAGACAAATTCCAGCATTGCCCAGGTGCTGTTCGCACGCAGACGCATAGCCAACGGTGCGCGACGCATTACGCCGGAACGGGTGATGGTCATGCCTGCCGCCACCGCCGCCAGAATACCTGACACGCCGATATGTTCGGCAATCAGATAAGAGGCAAAAGGCAGAAGGAACAGCAGCACGATTTGCGTTGCGGGCTCATCGCCGCCCCAGCGGCTGAGGAACCGCAGCGAACGTCCGTACAGCCAGCTCACCACGAAGCCTGCGAGAATACCGCCAATCGCCACCTTGAAGAATTCCAGCGTCGCACCGCCGACGGTAAAGACCATCGTGCCCATCGCGACCGCCACCGCAAACTTCAGGGCGACCAGGCCGGAGGCGTCATTCATCAGCGCCTCACCCTGTAGAATGCCCATAATTTTCTTCGGAATTCGGCCCTCACCCACAATGCCAGAAAGTGCCACAGCATCGGTTGGTGACAGGACGGCGGCCAGCGCAAAAGCGGGAATTAACGGGATACCCGGCACCGCCCAGTAAATCAGAAAACCAATCCCAACCACGGTGACCACCACCAGCGCCAGCGCCAGACCGAAAATCTCTCGCCCGTGCTCAAGGAATTCGCGCGTGGGGGTTTTCCACCCATCTGCAAACAGCAGTGGTGGGATAAACAGCACGAGGAACAGTTCGGGATCGAACTCCACGTGCAGACCAAACGTCGGCCACGCCAGCAGCGCGCCGATGGCAATTTGCATTAATGGAAGGGGGACCTGAAAGGGCAGTACGCGTGTAACTACCCCAGATAGCGAGACCACAAGGGTCATGATGAGTATTGTGAAGAAGATTTCCATGCGTTCCCTGTTTGCTGTGTTGCTTATGTACTCCGGAAGGCGTCGTGCCTTTTATTCTATCTTCCCCAGAGTAACGCAAAAGGCAACAGGATGAGTCCTGAAAATAAAAACGGGCGGCCTGAGCCACCCGTTTTCGCATCAAAGGACAACTTAGATTGCCCAACCGCCCGCGTAGAACGCCACCAGCGCAACGGCGATCACCACCGTGCCGATGTTCAGTTTGCGCCACTCGCCAGAGACCAGACGACCAATCACCAGCGATGCAAAACCGATCATAATGCCGGTCACGATGTTACAGGTCAGTACGATAAATACCGCGGTGATGAGGCCGGACATCGCATCCACAAAGTCAGCAAAGTCGATTTTTGCCACGTTGCTCAGCATCAGCAGACCAACGTACATCAGCGCTGGTGCGGTCGCATACGCCGGAACCAGATAGGAGAGCGGAGAAAGGAACAGGATCAGCAGGAACAGCACGCCGACGGTGATCGCCGTCAGGCCGGTTTTACCGCCTGCCGCCGTACCCGCTGCGGACTCGATGTATACTGCAGCCGGCGCTGCACCCACCAGACCAGAGAAGACGCTGCTCAGGGAGTCCGTGGTCAGCGCTTTGCCGCCATCAATAATCTGACCGTCTTTATCCAGCAGGTTCGCTTGTCCCGCTACCGCGCGGATAGTTCCGGTTGCATCAAACACGGCAGTCATCACCAGCGCCAGCACGCTTGGTAGGATCACCGGGTTCAGCGCGCCGACGATATCCAGGCTACCAATCAGGGAGTTGCCTTTGTCATCGCTCAGCGACGGCATGGCGAAAATCCCGGAGAAGTGGACGTTTGGATCGAAAATCAGGCCGACAATAGAAACCCCGATAATGGTCAGCAGAATACCGCCCGGGACTTTCAGTTTTTCCAGACCGATAATCACCGCCAGGCCAATCAAAGACATAATCACCGGGAAGCTCGCGAAGTGACCGAGCGCAACCGGCAAACCGTCCAGCGGGTTCTTGATGACCAGACCGACGCCGTTGGCGGCAATCAGCAGCAGGAACAGGCCGATACCGATACCCGTACCGTGCGCTACGCCGTGCGGCAGGTTGCGCAAAATCCAGCTACGGATGCCGGTCGCTGAAATAACGGTAAACAGCACACCCATCAGGAACACGGCACCCAACGCAACCGGTACGCTGATGTGTTGACCCAGCACCAGACTGAATGCGGTAAACGCCGTTAGAGAGATGGCGCAACCAATTGCCAGCGGCAGGTTCGCCCACAGCCCCATCACGATGGAGCCCACACCGGCCACAAGGCAGGTAGCAACAAAGACAGCCGCAGGCGGGAAGCCCGCTTTGCCCAGCATGCCCGGCACAACAATGACGGAGTAAACCATCGCCAGGAACGTTGTCAGACCGGCAACAACTTCCTGGCGCACGGTGCTGCCGCGAGCCGAAATTTTAAACATGGCGTCAAGTGAACCGCCAGTACGCGCAGATGGCGTAGACATAGAAAACATCCCCTGAGAGTTTTTTAGAAAGTCCGTAAGCGTGGTGGAGACGCCACTGCCAGCTAAACGTCAAATCCTTGAGTTGCGTTGGTGACGAAAGGGCGTCACATAAAAAGCAAACGTTTAGCTCCGCGCTTACAAACGGGTGGTCAAATTAAGGCAAACGATTATCTAGCCTAATCACCGCCCTTTTCAACTGAACTTTGTCGTTTTTCGCTAAAATTCACTTATGACGCTGAAGAAATAAACAGAGGATGCGCAAACGTTATCGTTTATGCGCAATTTGTTTACATTTCAATCGTCCCCCGGGATAGATAACGGCCCACCTTGTTCCAGCGTTCTTTTCCACCCGGGGCTGTTCTCAACCTTTTTCTTCCACGCCTGAATATGCGGCAGATTATTGATGCCACCACGCGCCAGCAGGGCAAAAATCGGGAAACTCATCTGGATGTCGGCCATGCTGAGCGAATCCCCGGCAAACCAGCTGTTTTTAGCAAGATGCGACTCAATAAAGCGCGCATGGGTTTCCAGCTGGCGGTTAAGATAGGCTTTCTGCACTCCCTGTCCCAGCGCTTTACCCAGCGTTCTGATACCAAACGGGACGGGAGGTTTACCGAGGCTGTTAAACACCAGCTTCATTAACAACAGCGGCATCAGCGACCCTTCGGCATAATGCAGCCAGAAGCGGTATTGCACCTTATGAGCGGGATCTAAGGGTTTCAACCGTGAGTCGGGATCGTACGTTTCCTGCAAATACTCCAGAATGGCGCCTGACTCCGCCAGAATCAGGCCATTATCTTCGACGACCGGCGATTTGCCCAACGGGTGCACTTTTTTGAGGGACTCAGGAGCCAGCATGTTCTTTTCGCGCTGGTAGTGAATGATCTCATAAGGCAGGGCGAGTTCTTCCAGCGCCCAGATCACACGATGTGAGCGCGACTGGTTAAGGTGATGTACCGTAAGCATGGTTGTCTCCTGTTATTCATACTTTTTAACTATAGAAAATCGAACAACACCGCGAAAAAAATTCGGCTAAAAAACAACCGACGTGGCTGGCGAAATGACGGGGCTTGCATAGAATTAAAGTGTCAGCACAATCCGGAACCTCCCCAACCAGCTCGACATGAGGGGTGCTGATGTCGGGGGAAACCCTCCCGTGAACCAGCGGGATAGAGAGAAAGACAAAGACCGGGAAAAACTAAAGCGCCCTTATGTGGCGCTTTAGTTCTTTATTAATCCTCTTCCAGCAACCGCGCCCCCGTTCCCTGTTCACCCAGCCTGTCGCCCGGGTTACGCAACGGACAATCGCTCCGGGACAAACAGCCGCAACCAATGCAGCCATCCAGCTCGTCACGCAGCGCGACCAGCGTATGGATACGCCTGTCCAGCTCTTCACGCCACTGGGACGAAAGCTCCTTCCACTCTTTCGGGCTCAGCGTGTGACCTTCCGGCAGCACGCCAAATGCCTCGCCAATAGTGGCCAGGGGAATTCCGATTCTCTGCGCAATTTTGATAATCGCCACATAGCGAAGCACATCGCGGGTATAGCGGCGCTGGTTTCCACCGTTACGGATACTCTTGATTAACCCTTTGCTTTCATAGAAGTGGAGCGCGGATACTGCAACGCCGCTTCGCTTTGCCACTTCACCTGGAGTTAACAGCGCTTTAATTCGCGGCAATCTCTTTTCCATAAAACCTCTTTACCTCAAGTTAACTTGAGGAATTATACTCCCCCGCAGAGAAAACGACGAATCAACCAGGAAAGTTGTATCTACAGAGGGGCACCGTATGTCACATCAGCAGATTATTCAGACACTTATTGAATGGATTGATGAACATATCGACCAACCGTTGAACATTGATGTGGTCGCTAAAAAGTCGGGCTATTCGAAATGGTATTTACAGAGGATGTTCCGGACGGTTATGCATCAGACGTTGGGTGAGTACATTCGTCAGCGCAGACTGCTGCTGGCAGCCCAGGCGCTACGCTCAACGCAGCGGCCCATTTTTGATATCGCGATGGATCTTGGTTATGTGTCGCAACAAACCTTTTCCCGCGTGTTCCGTCGCGAATTTGACCGCACGCCGAGCGATTATCGCCACCAGTTGAATTAATCACTATCAATGCAAAGGTTGCTGCTGCCAGGTCATAAACTCCTGGGGCGGCATCGCTTTCGCGAAGTGCCATCCCTGACAGAACTGAACACCGCGCTTCAACAACCAACCGACCTGCTCTGCCGTCTCTACCCCTTCCGCAATGGTTTTCAGGCGCAGGCTTTGTGCCATCTCAATAATATGCTCGGCGATCAAGTGACTGGTGCTGTTGGTCGTCAAGGTGTCGATAAAGGATTTGTCGATTTTGAGGATATCAACGTTCAGCGAATAGAGGTTATGCAGGTTAGAGTAACCCGTCCCGAAATCATCAATTGCGACTTCATAACCTGCCTGACGGAAAGCCTGAATCACCGGTGTGGTTTTTGGCACATCAATAAACCCGCGTTCCGTCACCTCAATCTTGATTTGCTGGGCACGCACGTCATAGTGGCGGGCCTTGTCAGAAATCATGGCGATCAGCCGCGAGGAGTGGAAATCCGTGGCCGACAGGTTAATCGAGATATAGAGGTGCGGATGTGCGGCCAGGAAATGGCCCAGATCGCTGAACACCTCCTCAACAACATAATCCGTTATCCGCTCGCTCATTCCCTCTTTTTCAGCCAGCGGAATAAACTCTGCCGGGCTCATTACCTGTCCGTTAAAACCAGGCCAGCGTAACAACGCCTCAGCCCCCACACACTGATTGTTCTTGATATCAATGATCGGCTGATAGTGCAGGCAAAGCTGGCGTTTGTTCAGCGCCCGTTGCAGCAAGCGCCCAGGGGAATTGAGTTCACGATGGGTACGCGACCATACCAGCAAAATAATAATGCTGCAGATCATCCCCAGTGGCAGCGTCAATGTCGCCTGATGATAAAGCGTTTCATAAAAGCGTTTATTCGATGTTGACACAATAGCCGCAATCGGTCTTTTTGGCGATTTTACGACGGTATAAAAACGGTTATCTTTTTGAAATACCGATTCCTTATCCCGAATCATCGAATTTAATAAAGAAACATTGGCTTTTTGGCTAACGGAAAAGAATGCATTGGTTATCGTGTCGTACACTCCCCATGAAAGGGAATGATCGTTTGACATCACTTCGCTGTACGAAAGCGGATTGACCACCACCACATAATTCCCACGCTGCATATATGTCATTTTATAGCCAGTATAAAATGGGGTATCGCGATAATAATAGATAGCGACATCCGGTTTACGCGTGTAATTGGCGACGGAAATTGAGTAGGGGTGTTCCGGTGTAAAAACGGTCGAACAAAGAAAATTCTGACCTTCGGCATAAATTAAATCGGCGACAAACAGACGGCCACGAACAACGTTCAGCATATATTGACGATGTCCCGGCGTACAAAGTTCGCCCTGGTATTTTACCGCCTCGTCCCGGGCCAGTTCAACCTGTTGAATAACCAGTTCTGTTTTGTCTAAAGCCAGTTCTGCAAAGGTACGTAGCTGAGCACTTGTTTCCGATACGGCTCTTAGCTGGGCAAACCATAGCGCAAGCATCACCGGTAGCATAACTACCATGATGATCCCTACCACCCTGAGCATCTTGCGCCGCGCGCTACGATTCATTTCCCGCCCTATATCCCTGCATGTTGTACGCCTGTAGTAATGAAGGCCGGATGCTTTGCTAAACAGGTGATTACGTTGCATGAATCATGCGAAGTTAGCAACTGACTTTTAGTATTAAAAATCTTAAATTTCGTTATGACGATAATATTTTCCCGTAAGCTAAACTGTAAGTATTCGTTCCGTTTCAATTAAGGAAAATATTTACCCATCCCGTAAGGGATGGTGCGAAGATAACACAACAGAGGATCGTTGATTAAGCCAAACTTTGGACAGCATGAAAAAAGCACAACTTCTTAATGAAATTTCATGCTATTTTTTCGGGTGTATTTTGTTCGCTGATTTATAAATAGCCAGCTGCCACTACCGTTTTTCCCCGTCCCGTACGCTTGGCGTCATATAATGCTTTATCCGCTCGTGTCAGCAATGCCGATGTATCGAACTGATCCCCGCACACCTCCACGACTCCTGCACTAAACGACAGCTCCAGTTTTTTCTCTCCAACCTTCAGCGGTTTGGTTTTCAGCGTGGTATGCAGCCTGGCGGACAGTTGCGCCGCGTCATGACAATGAGTTTGCGCCAGCAGAAGCAAAAACTCCTCCCCTCCCACGCGCCCTAATGCAGAATCTGAAGGGGCTAACTCACGGATACAATCACAAAAGTGAAGAAGCGCCGCATCGCCCACCTGGTGTCCCCACTCATCATTGATTTGTTTGAAAAAATCCAGGTCAAACATCAGAACAGAAAAATGGCTGTTAGGCTCCCGCCTGGCATTTGCGGATTGCGCGAGTTCCAGCTGCTGCAAAATCGCCGAACGGTTAAAACAGCCGGTGAGATCGTCAATAGTAGCTTTCACTTCCAGCTGCTGTTCTGCTTTCTTCCGCTCGGTAATGTCGAGCCCAATATTCAGGATAGAGTTGTCTGGCAACAGAATGTTTGACCACAATACGGTCAACTTCGTACCGTCTTTACGTAGCGGATGCCACTCATACATGTCCTTGAGTGGAGAGACATTTACCGACTCTCTTACCCGACGCCGCTCTTCAGGGTCTGGATAAAACAGCGAGAGTGGATCGGCATGAGCCCCGATCTCCGCCATCGTCCAGCCAAATACTTTTTCGCACTCGGCATTCCACAATACGCAGCGGTTAAATTTGTCGAAAGAGTTCATTAAAACCGGTGCCCGTTCAAACAGGGTCTTATATTGTGTCACGACACGCTGCATTTCCTGTGCAGTTTTCTCGCGGGCAATAATTTCCTCAAAATAGTCTTTTAATTTTTCGACCAGCACCACGACGATATTTTTCAGGATCGGCAGAGAATACAATTTCTCATCGAATGCTAAAAAAAAATATCCCCTGCAATGCCAGTCATGGGTTGAAAGTTTGCATAACACCCCGCTTTGCAATTGCGTATAGCCTGGGTGCTGCGGAGGAAATAAGGCGCGGCCAATATTCTCTTTCCAGTAGATCACCCGCCATGACCGGTGATGCCGCTGGAGCAGGGTACCTGCCAGAAAATCGGCGGCTTCAAAAGAGTGGCAGGCCACCTCACCTGCGCAGACGACACGGTGCAGCCCGTCATTATCATTAACGCTTACCCAGGCCAGGCTCGCCCCCAGCGAGCGATTGATCGTCTCCAGCATTTCTGCCAGTGAACACTGAGTGTGAAGCTGGGGCATCAACTTAGCCAGCGCATGCAAAGCCTGCATGCTGTCATTAACAATCTCACATCGTTTTTTTTTCATCTTTTTGCCGATTATCACGCGATAAACCGGACGCAACTGTCTTCAGGTTCAAAAACCGGTCAGCCAGAGCTGGAGGCTGAAAATCAGCACAACGAAATGAAACGACTGTTGTGTGTAATTAAAAACGGACAAAGAAATAAAAATAATAATAAAATTCAAAAACCTGAAAGGTTAGCTGCGAGTAAATTAATATGTCCACTCAAGCATAATCTATAGGTTTATTGCTGTAAACGTTGTACAACAGGCACCGTCTTGCAGAGGTTTTGCTATCTCGATGAATTCATTATGAAGAGTAGGGGAAAAGGGTTTCTTAGCCAGCAAAGATATATTTTCTATCTGATACCTATCCATTTCATACAGCTATGAATCCTTCAATTTTCATCATCCTGACACTGGCGAATAAATCATCAAATGTGATATAGTTCACATATCTTATGTAATTAAAAACACTGTTTCATTCAGTGAGTCTGTTTTGTAGAGGATGGGTTTTATGGCAACCATTACTACCAGCATGGTTCTCTTACGCTGGCCGTTGTTGAGTGCGGTATTGATGTTTTTAGCCAGTACGCTGAACATTCAGTTTCGTAAGTCTGATTACGCTGGCCTTGCTATCATCAGCACCCTGCTTGGGTTGGGTGCGGCCTGCTGGTTTGCAACGGGCCTGCTTGGCATCACCCTGCTGGATATCGCTGCCGTCTGGGAAAATATTAAAGTGGTGATGGTTGAAGCGATGAGCCACACGCCACCAGACTGGCCGATGGTGATTACCTGATCCCTTACGGAATAAAAAACCCAGACTATTGTCTGGGTTTTTTGTTTGGATATCAGGGGATCAGAACGGAATATCGTCGTCGAAATCCATTGGTGGCTCGTTAGACGGTGCAGGAGCAGACTGCTGCTGCGGGCGAGACTGTGCGCCACCGCTAAACTGGTTGCCACCCTGCGGCTGCTGAGGCTGACCCCAACCGCCCTGCTGCTGGCCGCCACCTGCTGGTGCGCCACCGCCCTGACGGCCACCCAGCATCTGCATGGTGCCGCCAACGTTTACCACAACTTCAGTAGTGTATTTCTCAGCGCCGGACTGATCGGTCCATTTGCGGGTACGCAGCTGGCCTTCGATATAAACCTGAGAACCTTTACGCAGATACTCACCGGCCACTTCTGCCAGTTTGCCAAACAGCACAACGCGGTGCCATTCAGTCTGCTCTTTCATCTCACCGGTCGCTTTATCACGCCAGGATTCGGAAGTAGCCAGCGTAATGTTGGCAACTGCGCCACCACTCGGCATGTAGCGTACTTCCGGGTCCTGGCCCAGATTACCGACGAGAATCACCTTGTTTACGCCTCTGCTGGCCATGTTCGTGTCTCCTGAATACGTTTCTTAATAGTGTAAACGCGCGAGTGTACCATTTCCACGCTGCATTTTGATAGCTGCGAGATGGATTCCAGAGTTCTCGTGCGAACGCTACATTGTTACATAGCCAATCGGAAAATGCATTCCAATACTGTATATTCAAACAGGTTAAATTGTGTCATAATTAGCCGTTTCTGACAGCCGTTTGTCCTTCAAACAAACCAGGCAATCCGTGTTCCAACCGGGAAAGGTGAATGGATAAGATCGAAGTTCGGGGCGCCCGCACCCACAATCTCAAGAATATCAACCTCATAATCCCTCGCGACAAACTCATCGTCGTGACCGGGCTTTCGGGGTCTGGCAAATCCTCACTGGCTTTCGACACTTTATATGCCGAAGGACAGCGTCGTTACGTTGAATCACTCTCTGCGTACGCGCGTCAGTTCCTGTCGCTGATGGAAAAACCGGATGTCGACCACATTGAAGGGTTGTCCCCTGCTATCTCTATTGAGCAGAAGTCCACCTCGCACAACCCGCGTTCAACGGTCGGTACCATTACCGAAATTCACGACTACCTGCGTCTGCTGTATGCCCGTGTGGGTGAGCCGCGCTGCCCGGACCACGACGTCCCGCTGGCGGCCCAGACCGTGAGCCAGATGGTGGATAACGTGCTGTCGCAGCCGGAAGGCAAACGCCTGATGCTGCTGGCCCCCATCATTAAAGAGCGTAAAGGCGAACACACCAAAACGCTGGAAAACCTCGCAAGCCAGGGTTATATCCGCGCCCGTATCGACGGTGAAGTGTGTGATCTGTCAGATCCACCCAAGCTGGAGCTGCAGAAAAAGCACACCATCGAAGTGGTGATTGACCGCTTCAAAGTGCGTGACGATCTCGCGACACGTCTGGCGGAATCCTTTGAAACGGCGCTGGAACTCTCCGGCGGCACGGCCGTGGTCTCCGACATGGACGATCCGAAAGCGGAAGAGCTGCTCTTCTCCGCCAACTTTGCCTGCCCGATTTGCGGCTACAGCATGCGCGAACTGGAACCTCGCCTGTTCTCCTTCAACAACCCGGCGGGCGCGTGCCCGACGTGTGACGGCCTGGGCGTTCAGCAGTATTTCGACCCGGATCGTGTGATCCAGAACCCGGAACTGTCCCTGGCAGGCGGGGCCATTCGCGGCTGGGACAAGCGTAACTTCTATTACTTCCAGATGCTGAAATCGCTGGCAGAGCACTATAAGTTCGATGTTGAAGCCCCGTGGGCCAGCCTGAGCCCGAGTGTGCACAAAGTGATCCTGTTCGGTTCCGGCAAAGAGAACATCGAGTTCAAGTACATGAACGATCGCGGTGATACCTCTGTGCGTCGCCACCCGTTTGAAGGTGTGCTGCACAACATGGAGCGCCGCTACAAAGAGACCGAATCCAGCGCGGTACGCGAAGAACTGGCGAAATTCATCAGCAACCGCTCGTGCGCCACCTGTGACGGCACGCGTCTGCGTCGCGAAGCGCGCCACGTCTTTGTCGAAAATACGGCGCTGCCGACCATCTCAGACATGAGCATCGGCCACGCGATGGACTTCTTCAACAACCTGAAGCTCTCCGGCCAGCGCGCGAAAATCGCCGAGAAAGTGCTGAAAGAGATCGGCGATCGTTTGAAATTCCTGGTGAACGTCGGCCTGAACTACCTGACGCTTTCACGCTCCGCTGAAACGCTCTCCGGCGGTGAAGCCCAGCGTATCCGTCTTGCCAGCCAGATCGGCGCAGGTTTAGTCGGCGTGATGTACGTCCTGGATGAGCCGTCTATCGGCCTGCACCAGCGTGATAACGAACGTCTGCTCGGCACGCTGATCCACTTGCGTAACCTCGGTAACACGGTGATTGTGGTTGAGCACGACGAAGACGCGATCCGCGCTGCTGACCACGTTATCGACATTGGCCCGGGCGCAGGCGTGCATGGCGGCCAGGTGGTCGCGGAAGGGACGCTGAAAGATATCATGGCGGTGCCTGAATCGCTGACCGGCCAGTACATGAGCGGCAAGCGCAAGATCGACGTGCCGAAACAGCGCGTGGCAGCAAACCCGGAAAAAGTCCTGAAGCTGACAGGTGCACGCGGCAACAACCTGAAAGACGTCACCCTGACGCTGCCTGTCGGGCTGTTTACCTGTATTACTGGCGTGTCCGGTTCCGGTAAATCAACGCTTATCAACGATACGCTATTCCCGATTGCACAGACGGCACTGAACGGCGCAACGCTTGCCGAGCCAGCACCGTACCGCGATATTCAGGGCCTGGAGCATTTCGACAAGGTTATCGACATCGACCAGAGCCCGATTGGCCGTACCCCACGTTCTAACCCGGCGACCTATACTGGCGTCTTTACGCCTGTACGTGAACTCTTTGCTGGCGTACCGGAATCTCGTTCACGCGGCTATACACCAGGACGTTTCAGCTTCAACGTGCGTGGTGGGCGCTGTGAAGCGTGCCAGGGCGACGGAGTGATCAAAGTTGAGATGCACTTCCTGCCGGATATCTACGTGCCGTGCGACCAGTGCAAAGGCAAACGCTATAACCGCGAAACGCTGGAAATTAAGTACAAAGGCAAGACTATCCATGAAGTGCTGGATATGACCATTGAAGAAGCACGCGAGTTCTTCGATGCCGTCCCGGCGCTGGCGCGTAAGCTGCAAACGTTAATGGATGTGGGGCTGACCTATATCCGTCTCGGACAGTCAGCAACGACGCTCTCGGGTGGTGAAGCGCAGCGCGTGAAGCTGGCGCGTGAGCTGTCGAAACGCGGCACCGGTCAGACGCTCTACATTCTGGATGAGCCAACCACCGGCCTGCACTTTGCCGATATCCAGCAGTTGCTGGACGTTCTGCATCAGCTCAGAGACCAGGGCAACACCATTGTGGTCATTGAACACAACCTGGACGTGATTAAAACCGCGGACTGGATTGTCGATCTTGGCCCGGAAGGCGGTAGCGGTGGCGGTGAAATCCTCGTCTCCGGTACGCCAGAGACCGTTGCAGAGTGCGAAGCCTCGCACACCGCACGCTTCCTTAAACCGTTGCTGTAATTGTCACACGGAAAGCTGCTGTCGGGTCGTTTCCGGCAGCAGTTCAACCGCCTGCTTGTACGATGCATCCACCAGATAGTAAATTTGCGAGCCCGGCAGAGAACCGTCGAGGTAGACAGTGCTCCAGTGAGCCTTGTTGAGATGCTGGCTCGGTCGGACGTCATGGTGCTGCTGGCGTAATAAATCAGCCAGTTCCGGGCTGGTTTTCAGTGCAGCCGCCGGACGGCCTTCAACCTCTTTCACCATCGCAAACAGCACGTCACCCACTTTGATCTGCGTGGCTTTCCAGTCGCTGTGGACGCTTTGTTCCGCGCCGGGCTTACTCATACAGTACTGGAGTATCTCCGAAATTGTCATCTTAGCTCCCCTCTAAATGGGTTGGACACGGCCTGAGTTCCTGCCTCTTTAAGTGTGCAGCAAGACGACAAAAGGTAAACCCGGCAGGCGTGATTTGTACAAAAAACCAGCATACCTCAGTATTCAGAATTAACAATCACCTCTTCACCAAATTTCCCGGCCATCGGCAGTGGTCGATAGGTCGAATTAGAGGCGCGTAACACCCTGATCCCTCTTGCCCCTACATCATGCGCAGCGGTGATATCGTTATCAGAATCGCCATAAAACACTTTGATATTTTTCTGCTCCAGCCACTGCGTTTTGCTGTTCTGACCGGGTTTATCTCCCGCAAAAATGACCGGATTCATGTTAGCGGCAGGGATCAGAAAATCATCCTGCAAGGTTTTAGATACTGTTTCCGTTTTGGTCTGGCTGCGTCCGGTAACAAAGTAAATGCTGTCGCCGCGCTTAACATGCATGGCAATAAGCGATCGGGCGACCTCTTTCGGGATACTGAACTCATCCCAGCCGTTGTTCATTTTTTCCCAGAACTCCGGGTTTTTCAGATAGTCTTCGCTGTCCGGTGAATATGTTTTCTTACCGCGCCAGAAACCCGGGCTTGAGAACAGGACGGTATCGTCAATATCGAAGCCCACGGCCATTGGCGGACGCCCCATCAGACTATTTTCGATTTGTGCCACAGAGACCCAGTGAACAGGCGCCTGCTCGGCAAGGATGGCGGCGGTGGTTCCGGTGTAAAGCGGCGTCGGTGCGGAAGCTCGCGCAACGACTGCGCTATTAAGCGAGAACAATAAGCAGGCGGCGCTGAGCGCCAGTGTGATCTTGCGCATGTTTTCCCCTGAATATTCAGTTTGTTATCGTTTTATTTTGAGCGAATGGTCAAAAAACTATCCGACCATAACCCCAGCGGGAAGCGAAGGAAAGGAGTTTTTGCTTATGGATCAGCGAAAAAGAAGAAAGATCACATTCTCTCTTCTGAAAGAACAGAGAATGTGATCACTTACTTACATTACAGCGGCAAAGGCCTGCGCCACGCGCTGAACATTGCTGGCATTCAGCCCCGCCACGCACATACGGCCGCTGGCAATCAGATAGACGCCGAACTCTTCGCGCAGACGATCGACCTGAGCGGCACTCAGGCCGGTATAGCTGAACATCCCGCGCTGCTTGAGCAGATAGTCGAAGTTATGGCCCGGCACGGCCTCTTTCAGGACGTTAACCAGCTCCTGACGCATCGCCAGAATGCGCGTACGCATTGATTCCACTTCAGCAAGCCAGGATGCTTTCAGTTGCGCATCACCAAGAACCGTGGCGACGACCTGCGCACCAAAGTTTGGCGGGCTGGAGTAAATGCGGCGCACCGTCGCCTTCAGCTGACCCAGCACGCGGCTGGCGGCTTCGGCATCTTCACACACCACGGACAGACCGCCGACGCGTTCGCCGTACAGAGAGAAGATTTTAGAGAAAGAGTTACTCACCAGCGCCGGCAGACCTGCGCTGGCAACGGCGCGAATGGCGTAAGCATCTTCTTCCATGCCTGCGCCAAAGCCCTGATAGGCAATGTCGAGGAACGGGATCAGATTACGCGCTTTCAGTACCTCAATTACTGCATCCCACTGGTCATTAGTGAGGTCCGCGCCGGTCGGGTTATGGCAACATGGATGCAGCAGCACAATACTGCGCTCCGGCAAGGTGTGCAGTTTTTCCAGTAATGCCTCTACACGCACACCGTTGGTTTCGCTGTCGAACCATGGATAAGTCGCGACCTTAAAACCTGCGCCTTCAAAGATAGCCACGTGGTTTTCCCACGTAGGATCACTGACCCACACCCCGGAATCCGGGAAGTATTTTTTCAGGAAGTCTGCGCCGACTTTTAGCGCACCCGATCCGCCAAGCGTCTGGATGGTGGCGACACGTTTTTGCGCGAGCACCGGATGATTGGCACCAAACAGCAGCGGCGCGATAGTGTTACGGTAAGTATTTAACCCTTCCATCGGCAGATAAAGCGATGCGCCATGTGGTACAGCGTTAAGGCGTGCTTCAGCTTCGGCAACGGCTTTTAATTGAGGAATAATGCCATCCTCGTTGTAATACAGACCGATGCTGAGGTTCACTTTGTCGCTGCGAGGATCTTCTTTGAAACGCTCCATTAAGGAGAGAATGGGGTCGCCGGCATAGGCGTCAACTTTCTGAAACACGCGATGATTCTCCGGAATTCGATGAGGCAGGGATTTCAACAATAAACCGGATATGGCAGAAGATCGAGGGGATGTTAATAAACGTGGAGTGAGAGTAACACTCTCACTCCAGCTATAAGTTAATCTATGTACTTCATCGCCACCCGCGACGTCAGGCGTGTAATAAGTTCGTAAGCACTCACTTTCGTGATTTCAGCAATGCGTTCAACGGGCAAGCCTTCACCCCACATCACCACTGCGTCACCCGCTTTCTCCTGCGCTTCCGGCCCCAGATCGACGCAAATCATGTCCATCGCCACGCGACCAACAATCTTCACTTCACGGCCATTGACCAACACTGGCGTACCCGACGGTGCGGCACGTGGATAGCCGTCACCATAACCCATCGCCACAACGCCCAACCGGGTATCACGCTCGCTGATCCAGGTTCCACCGTAGCCTACGGGTTCACCCGCTTTGTGCTCACGCACGGCAATCAGGTTAGACACCAATGACATCACCGGCTGGAAGCCAAAATCCGGTCCCCAGGGTTTGTTCTCCAGCGGCGATACGCCGTAAAGAATAATGCCCGGACGCGCCCAGTCGAAGTGGGATTGTGGCCACAGCAAAATACCGCCAGACGCGGCAATAGAGCGCATTCCCGGCTTACCTTCGCAGAAGGTATTAAAGATATCGAGCTGTTGTTCGGTCGCACCACATTCAGGCTCGTCGGCACGAGCAAAGTGACTGACGATGTTCACTGGCTGGCGCACATTTTTGCACTGGCATAAACGCTGATAAAACGCTTGTGCGTTTTCCGGACGGACGCCCAGTCGGTGCATGCCCGTATCGAGCTTCATCCACACGGTTACCGGCTCGCTTAACTCGGCGGTTTCCAGCGCAGCCAGCTGTTCTTCGTTGTGAACGGCGGTGTGCAGGTGCTGATCGGCAATAGTAGGCAAATCAGTGGCTTCGAAAAAGCCTTCCAGCAGCAAAATGGGTTGTGTGATCCCACCCGCACGCAGTCGGATGGCTTCTTCAAGACGGGCGACGCCAAAGGCGTCGGCATCGGGGAGCGTTCGCGCGGTCTCAAGAAGACCGTGTCCGTAAGCGTTCGCTTTCACGACTGCAACGAGCTTACTGGCGGGAGCCAGTTCACGCAGACGTTGCAGGTTGTGTCGCAGAGCGCGGCGGTTAATGACTACAGTTGCCGCTTGCATTTGAATTCCTTAGAAATTACTCATCATCATATTGAGGACCGGCATAGTTGTCGAAACGCGACCACTGTCCGTTAAAGGTCAAACGTACCGTACCGATTGGGCCGTTACGTTGCTTACCTATAATAATTTCGGCGATCCCTTTCAGGTCGCTGTTCTCGTGATAAACCTCATCACGGTAAATAAACATGATTAAGTCAGCATCCTGCTCGATGGAGCCAGACTCACGCAGGTCGGAGTTGACCGGGCGTTTGTCGGCGCGTTGTTCCAGGGAGCGGTTAAGCTGTGAGAGTGCCACCACGGGCACGTGCAGCTCTTTGGCTAACGCCTTGAGTGAGCGGGAAATCTCTGCAATTTCCAGCGTACGGTTGTCGGAGAGCGACGGGACGCGCATCAGCTGAAGGTAGTCGATCATGATAAGGCCGATACCGCCGTGTTCACGGGCGATACGACGCGCACGGGAGCGGACTTCCGTCGGCGTCAGGCCGGAGGAGTCATCAATATAGATATTCCGTTTTTCCAGCAGAATGCCCATGGTGCCGGAGATCCGCGCCCAATCTTCGTCATCCAGCTGACCGGTACGAATGCGGGTCTGATCCACGCGCGAGAGTGACGCCAGGGAACGCATCATAATCTGCTCGGAGGGCATCTCAAGACTGAAAATCAGCACCGGCTTATCCTGCAACATCGCCGCATTTTCGACGAGGTTCATCGCAAATGTCGTTTTACCCATCGACGGACGCGCCGCGACGATAATCAGATCCGACGGCTGCAGGCCAGCAGTTTTCTTATTGAGATCGTCATAACCGGTGTTCACACCGGTCACACCGTCATGTGGCTGCTGGAACAGTTGTTCGATACGGGCGACGGTGGCGTCGAGCACATCAGCAATGTTTTTCGGGCCTTCATCTTTATTTGCGCGGCTTTCCGCGATTTTAAAGACCCGGGATTCGGCGAGATCGAGCAGATCTTCACTGGTGCGACCCTGCGGATCAAAACCGGCCTCGGCGATCTCATTCGCCACCGAGATCATCTCACGAACTACAGCACGTTCACGCACGATATCCGCGTAAGCACTGATATTCGCCGCACTTGGCGTGTTTTTCGATAATTCTGCCAGGTAGGCAAACCCACCGACGCTGTCCAGTTGCCCCTGTCGCTCCAGCGATTCCGCAAGTGTGATCAGGTCAATCGGGCTACCCGACTCCTGCAGACGCGCCATTTCGGTAAAGATATGACGATGTGGTCGGGTGTAGAAATCCTCAGACACCACGCGCTCAGCGACGTCGTCCCAGCGTTCGTTATCCAGCATTAAACCGCCCAACACCGACTGTTCCGCTTCAATCGAGTGCGGCGGGACTTTTAAGCCTGCGACCTGGTAATCACGTTCGCGAGGTTCAGTCTGTTTGTTGAAGGGTTTGTTTCCTGCCATAGTGAATGGAGTTACCGAGATAAAGAGTGGGTCGAAAGATTACCATATTTTTCTTACGGAGGGAGCATGGCAACGCGCATTGAATTCCAGAAACACGGTGGGCCAGAAGTGCTGAAAGCGGTGGAATTTACCCCAGTAGCACCAGGCGAAAACGAAGTTCAGGTTGAAAACAAGGCCATAGGTATCAACTACATTGATACCTATATTCGCGGAGGCCTCTACCCGCCTCCGTCACTGCCGAGTGGCCTGGGTACCGAAGCGGCAGGAGTGGTTATCAAAACTGGCCGCGCCGTTAAGCACCTTAAAGAGGGCGATCGCGTGGTGTACGCCCAATCTGCTCTGGGGGCATACAGTTCCGTCCACAACGTCCCGGCGGATAAAGCCGCCCTGCTGCCCAACGCCATCTCCTTTGAGCAAGCTGCAGCCTCATTTCTGAAAGGGCTTACGGTCTATTACCTGCTGCGTAAAACCTACGAAATTAAACCTGACGAGCAGTTCCTGTTCCATGCTGCTGCGGGTGGTGTGGGGCTGATCGCGTGTCAGTGGGCAAAAGCGCTGGGGGCGAAACTGATCGGTACCGTGGGCAACGCGCAAAAAGCGCAGCGCGCATTGCAGGCGGGAGCCTGGCAGGTGATTAACTATCGTGAAGAGAACATTGTCGAGCGGCTGAAAGAAATCACCAACGGCAAAAAAGTGCGGGTGGTGTATGACTCGGTGGGGAAAGACACCTGGGAAGCGTCTCTCGATTGCCTGCAGCGCCGCGGGCTAATGGTGAGCTTCGGGAATGCATCAGGCGCTGTGACCGGGGTTAACCTTGGTATTCTGAACCAGAAAGGCTCACTGTATGTGACTCGCCCTTCGCTGCAAGGTTACATCACTAACCGGGAAGAGCTTGAGGAAGCCAGTAACGAGCTGTTCTCGCTGATCGCCAGTGGGGTGATTAAAGTGGATGTGGCAGATGCACAGAAATATCCGCTTGCCGATGCACAGCGCGCGCATGAGGTACTTGAGAGCAGGGTGACGGAGGGTTCAAGTCTGTTAATTCCCTGAATCCAGAAAAGAAATTGGGCTTCCCTGAGGAAGCCCTTTCTTTTTTAGTTCGGCTGTATGTAGGGTACAGCTCGATGAATTCTTTAGCGGCAGTCATAGTGACAGATTCGATAAGTAAATCCTATTCTGTTCTAAGCAATGCCACCAGAAAAGTTACAAGTATGTGACGAACCCCTCAATACCTTAGTAACGAAAGCGGTTATTGCGCTGATAAGTGGACACTTTTGGCGTTTTAATCGCCCGTATCACCCACACCACCACAATAGCCAGCAGTAGCCACGGCAACAGCTTGATCGTCAGGGCAAATAATCCGCCGATAAACATCACCACCGTGGCGACAACGATAGCGGCCAGAATGCCGAGCAGCGAAACGCCTGTGGCTAATAGCATGACGAAAAAGCCAATCACAAAAAGTAGTTCCAGCATGTTTTTCTCCCACACGCTCCTGAGTAATGCAGTAACCATTACAAAAAGCATGCCAAAACTAACTCATTGTTCTTAAAGCAAAACGCCCCACAAAGATTTGCAGGGCGTGGTGAATTTGACGATCTTTTAGCGAAATTTATCGCTTATCAGCTACCAGTCTCAGCGCATGTTCCAGCACCTCGATGTCGGCACCGGCTTTATGCGCGTTCTCGCTCAGGTAGCGTCGCCACTGACGCGCTCCCGGAATACCCTGGAAAAGGCCAAGCATGTGGCGGGTGATATGGCCAAGATATGTGCCGTTGCTCAGCTCGCGTTCGATGTACGGATACATGGCACGAACCACCGCAACCGGATCGGTATCTGCGCCTTCTACACCGTAGATTTCGCGATCGACCGTCGCCAGAATGCCCGGGTTCTGATACGCCTCGCGCCCGACCATCACGCCATCCATATGTTCCAGATGCGCTTTGGCCTCTTCCAGCGACTTGATGCCACCGTTGATTGACATCGTCAGGTGCGGGAAGTCACGCTTCAGCTGATACACGCGCGGGTAGTCCAGCGGCGGGATCTCACGGTTCTCTTTCGGGCTGAGGCCAGAGAGCCAGGCTTTTCGCGCGTGGATGATAAACATCTCGCACTCACCCTTCCCGGATACCGTATTGATAAAGTCGCACAGGAATTCGTAGCTGTCCTGGTCGTCAATGCCGATACGGGTTTTGACCGTGACCGGAATGGAGACGACATCGCGCATCGCCTTAATGCAATCCGCCACCAGCTGTGCGTTCCCCATCAGGCACGCGCCAAACATACCGTTTTGCACGCGGTCAGACGGGCAGCCAACGTTGAGGTTGATCTCGTCGTAGCCACGCGCTTCTGCCAGCTTCGCGCACTGCGCCAGCGCGGCCGGATCGCTACCGCCAAGCTGCAGGGCAACCGGGTGCTCCTCTTCGCTGTAAGCCAGATAGTCGCCCTTACCGTGAATAATTGCCCCGGTGGTCACCATTTCGGTGTACAGCAGCGTATGGCGGGAGAGCTGACGCAGGAAGTAGCGGCAGTGTCTGTCCGTCCAGTCGAGCATTGGCGCAATGGAGAAACGGTGTGCAGGGAAAGCAGTCTGTAATTCTGACGACATGGCGAAGTTTTAAGCATCTGGTGAAAAGGGGCGCTACTATAGCACAAAGAAAAGCCGGAGGCGCAGCGCCTCCGGTGGACTTTAGAACGTCATGCTCAGTTGCGCCCCCGCGCCCCAGGTTTCGTCTTCACCATACAGACCCATCAGGTCGATATGAACCGTGTTAAGCGGTGCAAAGCCCACACCTGCGGTAAAGACATTGCTGTCATTGTCTTTCACATCAGCACGATAACCTGCGCGAACCGCCAGCCAGCTCAATGGCGTCACTTCCGCACCCACGCCAACATATTGGGAGTTCTCTTCGCTTTTAAAACCTTTGGTTTCGGTCAGGTCACCATCCGCCGTCAGCGTCAGGAGATCGGTATGCCAGGCCGCACCCGCCGTAACGACAGGGCTGATTTGGTAAGTATCGCGCACGCCATCCACCTCTTTGGTGTCGATATCACGCGAGAACAGGTTTTTACCGGTCAAACCCACCGTCCAGTTTTCGCCGAAATCAGCAGCAAGGCCGGCATCAACGTTAAACCCAGTATCGTCGTTGCGATAGCGACTGCTGTTGATATCGCCACTGTCAAAGTTGTAGATCGAGACCGTGTAGTTGTAGAGCCAGGTCTGTTGCAGCTTAGGAGTGATACCCACGGAAACAGGCACACCGCTGATATCAAACTGACGCGCCACTGCAACGCCATAGTCTGAAACGATTGCCGCACGACCAAAACCTTTTGACTTCAAATCATTCGGATTAATGCGAAGCGCTGCAGCAGGAACATCTTCTACCAGGCGTAACTTTTCAATATCGCCCTGATCGATGTAAGAACTCACGCGCGCGCGCGCATTCGCTTTTGCGACGAATGCTACGGATAACACGTCATTAGGAATACTTACAGCGATCCCACCTCCCGCTTTACCGCTGGCGGTTTTCCCTTTCAGTGAATCCAGTTGATCGGCAAGGTCGCCTGCGGCGGCAGAGACCTGCCGCGATGCAGCACTGGAAGGATTAAGGAGATCGATAAGATTGATATTATCCAGGGTACTGCTATAGGCGCTGACATCATCACTGATGTCATCAATCTTATCGCGCAGGTTGTCTTTATCTGAAATTTGCGCACCGATAGAGGGCAGGATCACTGTAATACCATCGTCAGGTTTCGCCTTTGCAAGCAACGCCGGGTTGATTAACACCCCGCTGCCATAGCTCCCAGCCGCGACCCCAGTTCCTCCCATTGCATCGCTACGTGCTTCTGTCCAGGTATTGGCTGCTCCGGCCTGATTTGCCATAAACATGGAGACGGCGATGCTAACCACCGAAAATTTAAAATGTTTTTTCACAGTATGCTCGTCTTATAGTCTGTTATGAAATAACCCCTGTCTGTTATCACCCAAACAGGTACGAACTATTGCTGTGAATAAGTACAAAAAGACCCGCTATTTCCCTAAGTTAAATTCTAACCAGACCTGTTGTAATTTGTGACGGTCCTCAATATTTATAGAAGAGGAAATTATTTTTTCCCAGGTTTTCCATCATGCGGCCCGAAAAACTGGGGCGGGTGATCGACCCAGCGATCTTCTCGCGTGGCGGCATACACTGGGTTGAGCGGATAGTAGATGCGGTTGTGCTTCTTGTTGGCTTCGCCAACTACCAGGAGTTGAACCTCTTCGTCCGTGTTGTTGATAAAGGTGTGGCAGACGCCGGTTCCGGCGGGAAACCCTACGCTATCGCCGGGTTCAAGTTTCCACAAATAGCCATTAATCCAGGCTTCAGGATACCCTTCAAGCACATAAATGAACTCTTCTTCGTCGCTTTCCGCATGAGGATAGGATGTCCGACGTCCGGGGGGTAAACGCTCATGATGGATACCAATACGCCCCAGCCCGAGCTTGCGAGCCAGCGGCGCACCGATGGAAAAACGCTCGTCGCTGTCGGGATAGGTTGAGTTATCAGCGCCTTCCACGTCGCGCCAGTGTCGAATACAGTCAGGTCTTTTCATTGTTCGTTTCCCGGTTTGCAATGCGTCAGGTATAGCACAGACAGGCGGATCTCGGTGTTTTTACCAGAACATGATAAAGTGAGGGTTTTCCGTCCTATAACATCCGGGGTGCTAAATGGATAAGTCCACAAAAGAGCTGTTAGCGCAGGCCGAAAAGCTCTGCGCGCAACGCAATGTGCGCCTGACTCCGCAGCGCCTTGAGGTATTACGCCTGATGAGCCTGCAACAGGGAGCCATCAGCGCGTACGATCTGCTCGACCTGCTCCGCGAAAGCGAGCCGCAGGCCAAACCGCCTACGGTGTATCGCGCGCTCGATTTTCTGCTGGAACAAGGGTTCGTGCATAAGGTTGAATCCACAAACAGCTATGTGCTGTGCCACCTGTTTGACCAGCCAACCCATACATCAGCCATGTTTATCTGCGACCGCTGCGGCGTGGTAAAAGAAGAAGGGGCTGAAGGTGTTGAAGACATTATGCATACGCTGGCGGCCAAAATGGGCTTTGCCTTGCGTCATAATGTTATTGAAGCACATGGGCTGTGCTCTGCCTGTGTCGAGGTGGAATCATGCAGCCATCACGATAAGTGCCAGCACGACCACACAATCGTTGTGAAGAAAAAACCTCGCTAGCAATGAAAAAGGCGGCTCATGGCCGCCCTCAGGGTGTACTTCCTTGTACTTTCGGGTATAACCCGGTTACCAGCGGTAGTCGTTGCGTTTTTCCCAGTCGCCAACTTCCTTTTCCGCCTGGTCTTTTGCGTAGCCGTAGCGTTCCTGGATTTTACCGACAAGCTGATCGCGTTTACCTTCAATGACGGTCATATCGTCATCTGTCAGCTTCCCCCACTGCTCTTTCGCTTTACCTTTGAACTGCTTCCAGTTGCCGCTGATTTCGTCTTTATTCATCATCGTGTCCTCTTGTTAAGCGTCGGGTCGTAACGTCCGTTACGTTCTTTTCTGCTGGACGTGATAATAATTGTAGTTAAGGATTCTGCAGCTATTTTGATATTCGGAATCTTTAACCGTCACGATATATCGTGATGGGAAGGAAACCAGGTATTATTTCGCCAGTGACGGCGCCAGATAAAGGCCAGAGACAGGCCCCGCAACGAGAGGAAAACGGCCAACGCCAGCCACAAACCATGATTGCCAAGCCAGGGAAGCGTCAGCAGCGTCAGACCAAACCCTGCTGCTGCCACCGCCATACTGTTACGCATTTCGGCTCCGCGCGTAGCCCCAATGAACATGCCGTCCAGCAGATAACACCAGACACCGACCACCGGTAAGATCACCTGCCAGATGAGATAGTGGCTCGCCAGTTCACGCAGTGTGGGAAGTGAGGTGAGTAATGCAATGATCTGCTCGCCAAAAACGGCATAAACCAGCGCAAATGCCAGTGCTACCATCCCCGACTGACGACAGGCTGCCCGCCAGACATCCTGAAGCTGCCCGCTTTCGCGCGCACCGTACGCCTGCCCGGAATGTGCTTCCACAGCATAGGCAAAACCGTCCAGCGCGTAGGCGGTAAAGGTCAGTAGCGTCATCAATACGGCATTGACCGCGACGATGTCTGGCCCCAGCCGAGCCCCGAAAACCGTCAGCGCGCCAAAACAGAGCTGAAGGAGAAGTGAGCGCAGCATGATGTCACGGTTGAGTGCCAGCAGCTTACGGATATTGCCGCGCCATGCGGTTTTGAGTAGCGTAAGAGAGATCCCGCGCATCGCCAGCACGCGCCAGACCATCCACAGACCGATGATAAAAGTCCCGTATTCGGCAATTGCCGTCGCCAGTGCAGCCCCCTGCACGTTCATATGCAGACCCATTACCAGCCAGACATCAAGCACAATGTTGAGAAGGTTTCCCACCACCAGCAAAATGACGGGCGCGCGGGCATACTGCACGCCCAGTAACCATCCCAGCAGAACCAGGTTAGCCAGCGATGCGGGCGCACTGAGCCAGCGGATTTCAAGGAAACGTCTCGCCTGCTCCAGCACCGCCTCGTTACCGCCAACGATGTGAAGCGCGAGGTCAATCAGGGGCGAGCGCAATACAACGATTAATGCCCCCGCACCAAGCGCCAGAATGAGCGGCTGCACCAGCGCGCGGGCCAGACGCAGAGGATCTCTGGCACCATACGCCTGTGCCGTGAGCCCGGTAGTACTCATGCGCAAAAAGAGCAGCAGCATAAACAGGAAGCTGGTTGCCGTCGCGCCAATCGCCACGCCGCCAAGATAAACAGGTGAATCCAGATGACCAATAACAGCAGTATCGACCAGACCCAGCAAGGGCACGGTAATATTGGAGAAAATCATCGGCAGTGCAAGACGCCACAATGCCTTATCTGATGCCGTCAGCAGTGACATGAAAAATACCGGGAGAGGTAAAGGAAGCAGGCTACAGCAACGCCGTAGCCTGTCAGGAAGAGATTACAGCCATTCGCCGTTGCGAATCACCCCTACTGCCAGCCCTTCGATAGAGAAGTTCTGTTCGCGAAGATCCACCACAATCGGGGAGAATTCGCTGTTTTCAGGCAGCAGCTGTACGGTATTACCCTGTTTTTTCAGACGCTTAACGGTCACTTCGTCATCAATACGCGCGACCACACCTGGCCGTTTCGCACATCCTGCGTTTTGTGAACCGCAAGCAGATCACCGTCAAGAATACCGATGTCTTTCATCGACATGCCGCTTACGCGCAGCAGGAAATCAGCGCTCGGTTTAAACATCCCCGGATCGACCTGGTAGTGGCCTTCAATATGCTGCTGTGCCAGTAAAGGTTCACCGGCAGCAACACGCCCCACCAGCGGAATGCCCGTCTCCTCTTCCACCAGCAGGCGGATACCGCGTGACGCGCCCGAAACAATCTCAATCACGCCCTTACGCGCCAGCGCTTTCAGGTGTTCTTCGGCAGCATTCGGAGAACGGAAGCCCAGACGCTGAGCGATTTCCGCACGCGTGGGTGGCATACCCGTCTGGCCGATATGATCCCGGATGAGATCAAACACCTCTTGCTGCCGGTCGTTAACGCTTTCATTCCGCCCCCGGGTGTATATACAGTTATGCTGTGAGTATATACAGTCAAAGGCGATTTTGGAACCAAAAACTGCACAAAAAACCAGGGACTTAATTATTCCTCGAGGCTCATCGGAAATGTGACCAAAGCAGCGTGACCCAGGTAATGACCGCAGTAATAATCGCCAGCAACACGGCAGCGGAACCCATGTCTTTTGCCCGGCCAGAGAGCTCGTGGAAATCTGAACCAATCCGGTCAACAACGGCCTCAATAGCGCTATTGAGAATTTCCACTATCATCACCAACAGTACGGAGCCGATCAGAAGAACGCGTGTTATTGCATCAATATCAAGGAAGCAGGCGATAATCACCGCGATGATAGCGGCGACGCCCTCCTGACGAAAGGCGGCTTCATTGATCCACGCGGCACGGAAACCTTTCCAGGAATAGCCGGCGGCTTTGATGATTCGGGTTAACCCAGTGGTATTATTGGCCATTAAAAGAACCTTTTATTGGAAATAGCGTCAGTAACTAGAGTGGCAGCGCGTTTCGCTGCCCCTGAAGTATGACGGGTAACAACAGAAATTTTGCGCGCTTTCTGTTATCCTTGCGCCGCAATTGCATTATTAACCAGAGGCTTTACATCGTTTATGTCCGGCTGGCCACGAATTTACTACAAATTACTTAATTTACCATTAAGCATCCTGGTAAAAAGCAAGTCTATCCCAGCAGAACCCGCGCTGGAATTGGGGCTCGATACGTCGCGCCCCATTATGTACGTTTTGCCTTATAACTCGAAGGCAGACTTACTGACGCTTCGCGCCCAGTGCCTGGCGCATGACTTACCTGACCCGCTTGAACCGCTAGAAGTTGACGGTACTCTGCTGCCGCGCTATGTGTTCATTCACGGTGGACCGCGCGTGTTTACCTATTACACGCCAAAAGAAGAGTCCATCAAGCTGTTCCATGACTATCTCGACCTGCACCGCAGCAATCCTGATCTGGATGTGCAGATGGTGCCAGTATCGGTGATGTTTGGTCGTCGCCCGGGTCGTGAAAAAGGTGAAGAGAATCCACCGCTGCGCATGCTTAACGGCATCCAGAAGTTCTTCGCGGTCTCCTGGCTGGGACGCGACAGCTTTGTGCGTTTCTCCCCTTCCGTTTCGCTGCGTCGAATGGCGGACGAGCATGGCACCGACAAGATCATCGCGCAAAAACTGGCGCGCGTAGCGCGTATGCACTTCGCCCGTCAGCGCCTCGCTGCCGTTGGGCCGCGTCTCCCGGCGCGTCAGGATCTGTTCAACAAGCTGTTGGCCTCCAAAGCGATTGCCCGTGCCGTCGAAGACGAAGCACGCAGCAAGAAGATTTCACATGAGAAAGCCCAGCAGAACGCCATTGCGCTGATGGAAGAGATTGCAGCGAACTTCTCTTACGAGATGATTCGCCTGTCCGATCGTATTCTCAGCTTTACCTGGAACCGTCTCTATCAGGGCATCAACGTCCATAACGCCGAGCGTGTACGCCAACTGGCGCATGATGGCCATGAAATTGTCTATGTCCCCTGCCACCGCAGCCACATGGACTACCTGCTTCTCTCCTATGTGCTTTATCACCAGGGGCTGGTACCGCCGCATATCGCGGCCGGTATTAACCTGAACTTCTGGCCAGCAGGTCCGATTTTCCGTCGACTGGGCGCGTTCTTTATTCGTCGTACCTTCAAGGGCAACAAGCTCTACTCCACCGTGTTCCGCGAGTATCTGGGCGAGCTGTTCAGCCGCGGCTATTCCGTGGAGTACTTCGTGGAGGGCGGTCGTTCCCGTACCGGACGTCTGCTCGATCCGAAGACCGGCACGCTGTCCATGACCATTCAGGCCATGCTGCGCGGAGGAACTCGTCCAATCACGCTGGTGCCAATCTACATCGGCTATGAGCACGTAATGGAGGTGGGGACTTACGCTAAAGAGCTGCGTGGCGCGACTAAAGAGAAAGAGAGCCTGCCGCAAATGCTGCGCGGTTTGAGCAAGCTACGTAATCTCGGACAGGGCTACGTGAACTTTGGCGAGCCGATGCCGCTAATGACGTATCTGAACCATCACGTTCCGGAGTGGCGCGAGTCTATCGACCCTATCGAAGCGGTTCGTCCGGCCTGGCTGACGCCAACGGTCAACGGCATCGCGTCTGAGCTGATGGTGCGTATTAACAACGCCGGTGCGGCTAACGCTATGAACCTGTGTTGTACGGCGCTTCTGGCGTCTCGCCAGCGCTCACTGACTCGCGAACAGCTGACAGAGCAGCTCGATTGTTATCTCGATATGATGCGCAACGTCCCGTACTCGGTTGACTCGACGGTACCTTCTGCGAGCGCCAGTGAGCTTATCGATCACGCTTTGCAGATGAATAAGTTCGAAGTCGAAAAGGACACGATCGGCGACATCATCATTCTGCCGCGCGAGCAGGCCGTACTGATGACGTACTATCGCAACAATATCGCCCATATGCTGATGCTGCCGTCACTCATGGCAGCTATCATCACCCAGCATCGTCGTATTTCACGCCAGGAGCTATTGCGTCACGTTGACACGCTCTACCCGATGCTGAAAGCGGAGCTGTTCCTGCGCTGGAGCAAGGACGAACTGGCTGACGAGCTGGATAAACTGACGGAAGAACTGCGTCGTCAGGGGCTGATCACCGTTGTGAACGACGAGCTGCATATCAATCCGTCACGTTCCCGTACCCTGCAACTGCTGGCGGCCGGTGCGCGTGAAACGCTGCAGCGTTATGCCATTACATTCTGGTTGCTCAGTGCGAACCCGTCTATCAACCGTGGAACGCTGGAGAAAGAGAGCCGGACGCTGGCACAGCGACTGTCTGTATTGCACGGTATTAACGCTCCTGAATTTTTCGACAAAGCAGTCTTCAGTTCACTGGTTCTGACGCTGCGTGATGAAGGCTTTATCAGTGATACGGGCGATGCCGAGCCGGAAGAGACGCTGAAGGTCTATCAGATGCTGGCTGAACTGATTACGTCTGATGTGCGTCTGACGATTGAGAGTTCAACGCAGGGCGATTGACAATAAAAAGCCGGGCGGAGTTTTCACTCTTCCCGGCCTGTCATTCGCAGAATGATGAAGGCCCGGTAAGCGCTAACGCTACCGGGCCTTATTTTTAGCCTTGCCAAATCACCGCATTTAACTCAGCAGCGTAAAGGCAATCATCCCGACAATTGCGCCTGTCGTACCGAGGATGGTTTCCATCAGCGTCCAGGTTTTCAGCGTCTGCGCTTCGGTGGCACCGGTAAATTTACCGAAAAGCCAGAAACCTGCGTCATTCACGTGAGAAACCACGATAGACCCACCTGCAATACAGATAGACAGCGCAGCCATTTGCGCGCCTGAGTAATGCAGCTGTTCAATCACCGGCATCACCAGACCCACGGCGGTTAAACACGCGACGGTCGCAGAACCCTGAATGATACGCACCGCAGCCGCCAGCACGAAGCAGGTCACGGCTATCGGCAAGCCCATTCCGGTCAGCGCTTCACCCAGAGCGGGACCCACGCCGGAATCCACCAGAACCTGCTTGAACACCCCACCCGCACCGATAACCAGCAGAATAATGCCCGCAGGTTGCAGCGCATGACCGCAGATTTCCATTACTTTGTCTTTCGGCATCCCCTGACGCATCGCCAGGCCATAAATCGCCACCAGACACGCCACCAGGATCGCCGTGAACGGATGGCCAATAAACTCAAACCACTCGTACGCGCTGGAACCTACCGGCACAAAGCGCGCGGCAATGGTTTTCAGCCCAACGAGCACCAACGGGAGCAGGATCAGTGACAGACTGAAGCCGAAGGATGGCATTTTACCTTCGCCGAGGTGCGGCTCGGTGATGTCATCCGGAATGTGCAGTTCAACGTAACGGCTGATGAAGTTGCCCCACAGCGGACCGGCAATAATCATCCCCGGGATCGCCGCACACAGACCAATCAGGATCATCCAGCCGAAATCAGCGTGCATCTGAGATGCCAGCAGCATCGGCGCTGGCCCGGGCAGCAGGAACGCAGCTGCCGCTGCCACGCCCGCAAACAGTGGGATAACCAGCTTCACGAGGTTAGTCCCGGTGTGGCGCGCCATAGAGAACGCCACGCTAATCAGCAACACAACCGCCACTTCAAAGAACAGCGGCAGGGCACAAATCAGACCGGCCAGACCAATCGCATAATGCGCACGGTTATGTCCGAAGGATTTCAGCATCTTGACGGCTATCTGATCAACAGCGCCTGTCTCATGTAAAATCTTGCCAAACATCGCCCCAAGCGCGACGACAATCGCCAGGAAGCCCAGCGTACCGCCCATCCCTTTTTCCATGGTCGCTGCGATTTTGTCGAGCGGCATCCCGGAAAAGAGACCTGCACCAATAGAAACCACCATCAAAGCAACGAAAGCGTGCATACGCGCCTTCATCACTAAAAACAGCAGCAGCAACACGGAACCCACTGCTGTCAAAACAAGCGTTAATGTACTCAAAACTTACTGCCTTTTATTAATGACCTCGATGGTGCTGGCAACAACACCTTCCAGTGACTGATCGATATCAACCACTAAGACATCTTTCTCATCTTCACCCGGTTCCTGCAGCGCTTCGAACTGCGTCACCAGCATCTGAGTCTTGAAGAAGTGACCTTTGCGCGCCTTCAGACGGCTTTCAATCACCTCAAAATCCCCTTTCAGGTAGATGAAAGAGAGGTTCGGGTTGCCGTCACGCAGCAGGTCACGGTAGGTTTTTTTCAGCGCGGAGCAAACGATAAGGGAAACTTTGTTGGTGCGCTGCATCGCGAACGCGGCGTCATTCAGCGCCTGCAACCACGGTTTGCGGTCGTCGTCGTTCAGCGGCTCGCCGGAGGCCATTTTCATGATGTTGCTGCGCGGATGGAGGAAGTCACCATCAAGAAACGCAGCCTGGAGTTGATGCGCCACTTCGCTGGCCACGGCTGATTTCCCGCTACCGGAAACGCCCATCAGGACGTAGACGTGGTGATCATGATTAGTCGTGCTCAAAGGGTGTCCCTCAGTCAATTGTTACGGGTAACAGTTATCGGTAACATTGTCCTGCCGGGGCAAAAGAGAAGCAATATCCAAACGTGCGAGAAGTGAATAAGTGTGAGCTAGCTCAAATTTGTCAGCTCAAATAGATCCACCCGGTGACAAGGTGAAACCTAAATCTAACATTTTAGGGGTAACCGTCTCGCCACGAATGCGCGCCAGCAGGCGTTCTGCGCCAATACGCCCCATACGTTCACGCGGTGTCAGGACGCTCGCCAGACGCGGCTCCATGACCTGGCCGATATCGTGGCCGTGGAAACCGGCAATCGCCATATCACGCGGGATGGAAAGTCCCAGACGCTGACATTCGAACGCTGCACCGACAGCAAGGTCATCGTTGGTACAGAAAATACCGTCCAGTTGCGGATACTCGCGCCGCGCCTGACGCATCAGCTCAATACCCGACGTATAGGAAGAGGACTGCTCCACCATCACGCTGTACGGGATTAAGTTCGCGTCGAGCATCGCCTGCTCGTATCCCTTCTGTTTGATGATAGTACGTTCATCAAGACGCGCTCCCAGATAGGCGATGTGACGATGACCGCGCGCGATAATCGCCGCCGTCATCTGACGTGCCGCTTCGAAGTTATCAAAACCCACGGCGATATCGAGGCATGGGGACTGGCTGTCCATCAGCTCCACCACCGGAATGCCCGCCACTTCGATCATCTTCAGCGTGCGCGGCGTGTGGGTACGTTCCGTTAAGATCAGGCCGTCGATGTTCCAGGAAAGCATGGACTCAAGACGTTCCTCTTCCAGCTCCGGCTTGTACCCATAGTGCGCAAGCATGGTCTGATAACCAAACGCATCGGTCACACTTTCAATTCCGCGCAGCACTTCGGCGAAAACCTGGTTGGTTAAAGAGGGAAGCAGGACGCCCACCGCACGACTGGTCGCATTGGAGAGAATATCGGGTGCGCGGTTAGGGATATAACCCAGTTCATCAAGAGCCGCGGCAATCTTGCCACGCAGCGCCACGGAAACCTGCTCCGGGTTACGTAAAAAGCGGCTGACCGTCATTTTGGTCACACCAACGCGGTCGGCGACATCCTGAAGTACGGGGCGTTTCTTTTTCATCGTCCTGAGAAATCTTGAAGTGAGAGATTTGCTCAGTTTATCACGGACAAAGCCCAACCTTCCCCTGTCAGAGGGAAGGTTGGGCATTTATTTATGATTTATTACACCGGAGGCAGGTCAAACAGCAGAATTTCACTCTCGCTGTCAGCGTGTACGGAGATCGCCTGCTCGTCCCAGATGGCCAGGCCATCAGCCGTTGTTGCTTTAGTACCGTTGATGGTGACTTCACCTTTCACCACCTGGATCCAGATGCGGCGGTTAGCAGCAATCTGATGAACAGACTGTTCGTCTTTCGCCAGCGCCCAGCGATACAGTTCCATATCCTGATGCACTTTCAGGGAGCCTTCTCGCGCATCCGGGGACAGCACCAGCTGTTTACCCTGTTTAGCGTCGAAGCGGCGCTGCTCATAGCGTGGCGTGATGCCGGTTTCTTCTGGAATAATCCAGATTTGATACAGGTGCAGTTTTTCCGTTTTGCTCGGGTTATACTCAGAGTGACGCACCCCGGTACCCGCGCTCATAATCTGGAATTCGCCCGCAGGAACCTGCTCTTTGTTGCCCATGCTGTCCTGGTGTTCAACCGCGCCTTCCAGCACATAGGTCAGAATTTCCATGTCTTTGTGCGGGTGAGTGCCGAAGCCCTGTCCTGCATCAATCACGTCGTCGTTAATCACGCGCAGTGCGGAGAAGCCCATGAAGTTCGGGTCGTAGTAGTCGGCAAACGAGAATGAATGCCATGAGTCCAGCCAGCCATGATTCGCGTGACCACGTTCGTTTGCTTTGCGTAAGTAGATCATTGTTTTCACCCTCAGTTCGTTTCGATGGAGTAAGTGTGGACGCAAATGGCCTGGGATCATAGAGGGTGAAAATTGACTCCTCTGTTCAAAAATTATGAACAAGCGCAGAGGAGCCATTTTTGCTTATTTCGCGAGGGTTACCGTGGCAGGAGAAGCCTGTTCAAAGGCCCGTTCAAGGATTTCAAGGTTAGTCAGAACGTCAGATTCCTTGACGTAATTCGCCGCACCGCTATGGATAGTCGCAAACAGTGCATCGTACACGCGGCCATAATCACCCACCTCGGGCTTCAGCTCTTCTCTGGCTGTCGTGCCATCCGCCTTCACATATTCCAGCACGCCAACCGAATCATCCGCCGCAAAGCCCGGTTCACCCGGCATGATATTGGCCTTCAGGCTGGTCTCCTGCTGGTCAATACCGTATTTGATAAACGAGCCTTTCGTACCGTGAACGATAAATTTCGGATAGTCGATTTTCACCAGATGGCTGGTTTTGACAATGGCTTTCAGGTCGCCGTAGAACAGCTGCGCTTCAAACGTGTCGTCCGGGTTGGCTTTGTTACGCAGACTGCGGATGTCATATGCCACGTGGTCCGGGCGACCAAACAGGGAGATGACCTGATCCATGGTGTGTACACCCAGCCCATAGAACGCGCCATCCTGAGGCAGACCAGGTTGGGTTTCTGCCACCGGGCGATAGTAGTCAAAATGACTTTCAATCTCGACGATGTCACCGAGCTTACCGCTCTCAATCGCTTTTTTCGCCGTCAGGAAACAGCTGTCAAAGCGACGGTTTTGATATGGCGTAACGGTCAGCCCTTTGCTTTTCGCCAGTGCGAACAACGCCTTCGCTTCGGCGATGGTCGGCGTAAACGGCTTCTCCACCAGCACGTTTTTGCCTGCTTCCAGGGCGCGTTTCGCGTAGTCAAAATGGCTGTCAGCATGAGTACAGACAACGACCAGTTTCACCTGCGGATCGTTAAGGATTTCGTCCAGATCGCTGGTGAAATGGATGTGGGAATACTGCGGAGACTGCTCCTCTGGCTTCGCGCGGCGGCGGTAGATATGGGCCACATGCCAGGAATCTTTACGGTGAAGGACATACGGAAGGTGATAGCGGGTCGTACTTTTACCAAATCCAATAAATGCGCAATGTAGTGTCATGGCTCAGTCCTTTTGGAAGGTTACTGAGATCTACCATAACAAAAAAAAAGCCAGCTAAAAGCTGGCTAAAGTAATACTGGAAGCAATGTGAGCAATGTCGTGCTTTCAGGTTCCCGTAGCGGTCTTCCTGAATGCAGGACAATAATAATCATTCTCATTCGCAGTTGTCCAATACTTTTTTGCAAAAAATAGCGGTTGACTCAAATTTTAAAGTCACTGATGTTAAAGAGGACATTAACCCACAGAGGACGAAGGAATGAGTGAGATAGTGATACGCCACGCTGAACCGAAAGATTATGACGCCATTCGTCAGATTCACGCCCAGCCGGAGGTGTACCACAACACGCTACAAGTCCCTCATCCTTCTATGGAAATGTGGCAGATGCGGCTAAGCGATCAGACCGGGATTAAGCAGTTAGTTGCCTGCATTGATGATATCGTCGTCGGGCATCTCACGATTGATGTCGCACAGCGGCCGCGCCGCAGCCACGTCGCTGATTTCGGTATTTGTGTAGGGGCGCAGTGGCACAACCGCGGCGTTGCCAGCGCGCTGCTTCGCACCATGATTGATATGTGCGACAACTGGCTGCGGGTTGATCGTATTGAGCTGACGGTGTTTGTCGACAACGAACCGGCCATTGCGGTCTACAAGAAGCACGGATTTGAAATTGAAGGCACCGGCAAACGTTACGGGCTGCGCAACGGTGAGTATGTCGATGCGTATTATATGGCGAGAATGAAGTAGTTTGTTGCCCTCACCCCGGCCCTCTCCCCTATGAGCAGAGGGTTAGGGTTAGGGTGAGGGGAACAATCAATACCCCGCCGTTAAATCATCCACCGAACGCGGGTCCGATGCCCCAAACAGTGCGCCATCCGGCCCGACCATAATGCTCTGGGTGCTCCCCATCGCCTCTTTCACCGCCACCTTCTGTCCGCGCTGCTCCAGCAGTTTGATCGTATCCGGGCTAAAGCCCTTCTCGATACGCAGCTCATCCGGCAGCCACTGATGGTGGAAACGCGGGGCATTGGTCGCTTCGGCAACGTTCATCCCAAAGTCGATACTGTTCACGACCATTTGCAGCACAGTAGTGATAATACGGCTACCACCAGGACTACCGGTCACCAGCCAGGTTTTACCGTCTTTCACCACGATGGTAGGCGACATAGACGACAATGGACGCTTCTTCGGCCCCACCGCATTCGCATCACCACCGACCAGCCCGTAGACGTTCGGCACGCCCGGTTTGGCAGAGAAATCATCCATCTCGTTATTCAGCAGAATGCCGCTATTGCCCGCCACAATCCCGGTGCCGAAGGTGGTATTCAGCGTATAGGTCACCGCCACCGCGTTACCGTCTTTATCCACCACCGAGAAATGGGTGGTCTGGTTGCTTTCGTACGGTGCCAGCTTGCCCGGGCGGATCTCACTCGACGGCTTAGCCTTGTTGATGTCGATCTGTTCTGCAATCGATTTGGCATAAGCCTTATTGGTCAGCGCCTGCCACGGCACCTTCACGAAGTCCGGATCGCCGAGATATTCCGAACGGTCAGCGTAGGCATGCTTTTCCGCCTCGGCCATCACCTGCATGGCATCGGCACTGCCGAAGCCGAATTTGTGCATATCGAAGTTTTCAAGAATGTTGAGGATCTGCACGATGTGAATGCCACCAGAGGACGGCGGTGGCATGGAGAAGACTTCGTAGCCGCGATAGGTTCCACTGATCGGCGCACGCTCCACCGCCTTGTATTCTGCCAGATCCGCTTTGGTGATGAGCCCGCCGTTCTTTTGCATCTCTTCAGCAATCTGGTCTGCAATCGCGCCTTTGTAGAAGGCGTCCGGGCCGTGCTCCGCAATCAGCTCCAGGCTTTTGGCAAGGTTCTTCTGCACCAGCTTGTCGCCCTTCTTCAGCGGCTCACCGTCTTTCCAGAAGATCGCCTTGCTGTTTTCATGGTTCGGAATGACTTCACTACCGTAGGTTTTGAGATCGTCGGCCAGGGCGTCATTCACAATAAAGCCATCCCGCGCCAGCTTGATGGCAGGCTGCACGACTTTGTTCAGCGGCAGAGTGCCGTATTTTTCCAGCGCCAGCGAGAAACCCGCCACGGTGCCCGGCGTGCCGGACGCGAGATGCGAGGTCAGCGATTTTTTGCTGTCCGGATTGCCCTGATCGTCAAGGAACATATCACGGGAAGCCTTGCCGGGAGCCATTTCACGGAAGTCGATAGCCGTGGTTCTCCCGTCTTTGGTGCGCAGCATCATAAAACCCCCGCCCCCCAGGTTACCCGCCTGCGGATGCGTCACCGCCAGCGCGTACCCGACGGCAACAGCCGCATCCACCGCGTTACCGCCCTGCTTGAGAATATCGACGCCCACTTTTGTTGCCAGCGCATCCACCGAAGCCACCATGCCATGTGTCGCCCGCACGGGATGGAAAACATCTTCCTCCACGCCGTAAGAGACTGGCGGTGCCGCTGGCGGGTTGGCCGCCACGCTAAATGTGCCGCCTGCCATCAGCGCGGCGATCGCTACCCAGCGTAAAAATGTTGGTTTGATCATTATTGTTCTCCAGGTGAAGGGATCCATATTCCCCGCTTAAGCCTGGTTCACAACTCCTAAAAAATCATCGTCATGGTGAAATCAGGGTAAACTTAAGAGAGGCCTCAAAAGGAGGAAATGACAATGAAACGCTTACTGATTCTTACCGCGCTGTTACCGTTTACCGCGCTCGCACAGCCACTGAATACCATGAACAATCCGAACCAGCAGGGTTATGTCATTCCGAGCCAGCAGCGTATGCAGACGGAGATGATGAGCCAGCAGCAACAGCAAAAAGGGATGCTTAACCAGCAGTTGAAAACGCAGACCCAGATGCAACAGCAAAACCTGCAAAATCAGATGAACGCCAACACTCAGCGCGTGCAGCAGGGTCAGGTACGGGAACAGCCGCTGCCCAACCATAACGGTGGCATGTTAGGCAACGGAACAATGCAGAGCAGCGGACAGCAGCATATGCTGCCGCAGCAGTCGAACGGCAGTATGCTTAATCCGCAGAACTAAAGTCCGGGCCGATCAGGTCAATCGCATCGGTACAGATGCTGTCCACGCCCCAGCGCAGCAGTTCGGCTGCACGCTGGGGTTTATTGACGGTGTAGACCAGAATATGCAGACCCGCGTCTTTCAGCATCTTCACGCGCACCTCATCCAGCAGCTTGTGATTGAGATGGATAGAGACACACGCTAAGCGCTTCGTCAGCTCGCGCCAGTCCTCGCGCCACTCGTCCAGCAGCAGCCCACGCGGCAACTCGGGCACGGCCGCCTGTGCCGCTTCCAGCGCGTCAATTTCGAACGAGGAGAGCAACGGCGCGGTCATTCCTTCCCACAACTCACGCGCTGCCAGCGCGATGACCTTGCCCGTTATCGGCCCGGTGCTGGTTGTCGGTTTGATTTCAATGTTGGCCATCATGCCGTGCTGACGGCAGCGGTCCGCCACTTCCGCCAGCAGCGGCAGCGGCTCGCCTTTGAATTCGCCGCTGTACCAGCTTCCGGCATCCACTTTCAGCAGATCGCGCCACGGCAGTTCACCCGCCACGCCCCAGCCGTTGCTGGTGCGTTCGAGGTTATCGTCATGCAGCAGGAAAATTTCGCCGTCTTTCGACAGCTTGGCGTCGAATTCAATCATTGTGTGACCGTAACGTGCGCCAACATCAATTGCCGCCAGGGTGTTTTCCGGCGCCAGTTTACCGCCGCCACGGTGGGCGACAATATGGGGATAAGGCCAGTTGCTCATACTCGTTGTCCTGTTTCACCGTCAAATAAGTGCAGGTGATTTTCCGGCAGATGCAGCCACAACGTGCTGCCGGCTTTAGGGCGTTCCTGATGTGCCAGACGCACCACCATTTTTTGCTCGCCCCAACGTCCGTGCGCCAGGTTATCAGCCCCCAGCATCTCCAGCGTATCCATCACCAGCGGTACGCCGCCTTCCGCCTGAGAGGTTAAACCAATATGCTCTGGGCGGATACCGAGCGTCATTTTACGCCCGGCGTAGCCACGATAGTACCAGTTGATTGGCAATGCCATCCCGCTTTCCAGCTCAAAATGGGTTCCAGCACTGCTGATACGCCCTTCCAGCAGGTTCATTGCCGGGCTGCCGATAAAGCTCGCCACAAAGCGGGTGGCCGGTTTTTCATACACTTCAACCGGGGTGCCGATCTGCTCAGCTATCCCCTTGTTCATCACCATCACGCGCTGGGCGAGCGTCATCGCTTCGACCTGATCGTGGGTCACGTACAAAGAGGTGGTTTTCAGGCGGCGATGCAGCTGCTGTAGCTCCAGGCGCATCTGCACGCGCAGCTTGGCGTCGAGGTTGGAGAGCGGTTCATCAAACAGGAACACCGCCGGGTCACGCACAATCGCGCGCCCCATCGCCACACGCTGACGCTGACCGCCGGAAAGCTCACGCGGTCGGCGCTTCAGCAGGCCATCCAGCTCCAGAATGCGGGCCGCTTCTCTCACGCGCTCCTCGATATGCCCTTTGCCCATCCCACGGATTTTCAGCCCCCAGGCCATGTTCTCTTCCACACTCATGTGCGGATAGAGCGCATAGTTCTGGAACACCATCGCGATGCCTCTGTCTTTCGGCTCCATTTCGGTGACGCGCTGACGGTCAATCCAGATATCCCCGGAGGTCACGCGCTCAAGCCCCGCAACCATGCGCAACAAGGTGGATTTACCGCAGCCGGACGGCCCGACCATCACGATAAATTCGCCGTCCGCCACGTCGAGCGTTAACGGCTGAATAACCTGGGTTTTGCCATCCCAGCTTTTAGTCACTGCCTGAAGTTTTAAACCTGCCATCTTATTTCTCACTGTCCACTAAACCACGCACAAACGCACGCTGCATGGCTAAAACGATAACGACCGGGGGGATAAGGGTGAGCAGCATCGCCGCCATCACCTGGTTCCAGAGGGTGGTGCCTTCACCAGTGGCGATCATGCCTTTGATGCCCGCCACGGCAGTGCCGAGGTTGACGTCCTGAATAATCAGCAGCGGCCACAGGTACTGGTTCCAGCCGTAAATAAAGGTGATCACAAACAGCGCCGCGAGGTTGGTTTTCGACAGCGGCAGCACGATGTCGCGGAAGAAGCGCATCGGTGAAGCGCCGTCGATACGCGCGGCTTCAATCAGCTCGTCCGGCAGGGTCATAAAGAACTGGCGGAACAGGAAGGTGGCGGTCGCCGAGGCCATCAACGGCAGGGTTAAGCCCGCATAGCTGTCGAGCATCCCAAGATTGGCGATGACCTCCACCGTCGGGAAGATTCGCACCTCCACCGGCAACATCAGGGTGATGAAGATCATCCAGAAGAACAGGTTGCGTAGCGGAAAGCGGAACCAGACGATGGCAAAGGCCGAGAGCATCGACACCGTAATTTTGCCCACCGTGATACCGAACGCCATGATGAAGCTGTTGAGCATCATCAACCAGAACGGCGCGCTGTTAACGCCCACGCCCTGCGTCCAGATGGTCGACATATTCTCGAAAAGATGACCGCCCGGGATCAGCGTCATCGGCGTATCAAACACCGCTTTGGTGTCCAGCGTGGCGGCGACAAAGGCCACGTACAGCGGGAACAGGATGACAATAATCCCTAAAATCAGCATGGTATGGCTGAAAATCGTCAGCCCGCGACGGTTCTCAATCATTGGTAGCGCACCTTACTTTCGACATAACGGAACTGCACCACCGTGAGGATGATGACAAGGAACATCAGCACGACGGATTGCGCTGCGGAGGCAGAGAGATCCAGGCCAGCAAAACCTTCGCGGTAGATCTTATAGATAAGCGTCGTTGTCGCCTGCACCGGGCCGCCTGCGGTCGCTGCGTCGATCACCGGGAAGGTATCGAAGAAGGCGTACACGAGGTTGACCACCAGCAGGAAGAAACTCACCGGGGCGATCAGCGGCAGCGACAGCCTGAAGAAACGACGAATAGGCCCTGCGCCGTCAATTGCCGCAGCTTCCACCAGCGAGCGCGGAATGGACTGCAGCGCGGCAAAGAAGAACAGGAAGTTGTAGCTGATCTGCTTCCACACCGAGGCGAATACCACCAGGAACATCGCCTGGCCGCTGTTCTGCGCGTGGTTCCAGTCGTAGCCGAACTCTGCCAGGAAGTGGGTAATCAGCCCGCGCCCAGGGTTAAACAGGAAGATCCACAGCACGGCAGCGACGGCGGGCGCAACGGCGTAAGGCAGCAGCATCAGGGTCTGATACAGACGGCTGCCGCGCACCACGTAATCCACCAGCGCGGCGAAAAACAGCGAGGCAACAAGGCCGCTGACGGTGACCAGCGCGCTGAACTTCATCGTCGTCCAGAAGGAGTCCAGGTAGTAGCTGTCATGGAACAGCGCGGTGAAGTTGTCCAGGCCAACAAACTGGCTGGAAAGCCCGAAGGGATCGACGCTTTGCACCGAGTACCACAGCGCTTCGCCCGCAGGCCAGATAAAGAAGATAACGGTGATGACCAGCTGTGGCGCGACCAGCAGATAGGGCAGCCAGCGGGACCGGAACACCGGACGGGATGATGACATTGAGATTTGGTTCCTGAACAATGCCGGGTGGCGGCTACGCCTTACCCGGCCTACATGGGGCACGTCGTAGGCCCGGTAAGCGCAGCGCCACCGGGCATTTTTTTACGATTTGGTCGACTGCTCAAAGCGGCGCAGCAGCTGATTTCCGCGCTCTACCGCAGAGTCCAGCGCCTGCTGTGGCGTTTTCTTCCCGGTCCACACGCTTTCCAGCTCTTCATCGACGATGGTGCGGATCTGCGGCATATTGCCCAGACGCAGACCTTTGGTGTACGGCAACGGCGGCTTGTTCAGCATCTGACGCGTCGCGATGTCCGCGCCCGGGTTCTTGCTGTAGAAGCCCTGCTCGCGGGTCAGGTCATAGGCGGCTTTGGTGATTGGCAGGTAACCGGTTTTCTGGTGCCATTCGGCGGCATTTTCTGGTTTTGCCAGGAAGTCGAGGAACTCGGCTACGCCTTTGTAGGTCCCTTTGTCTTTGCCCTGCATCACCCACAGGCTTGCCCCGCCGATGATGGCGTTCTGCGGTGCGCCTTTCACGTCAGCGTCGTAAGGCATCATGCCCACGCCGTAGTTGAATTTGGCGTAATGACGGATGTCTGCCAGCGAGCCGGAAGAAGCGGTAGTAATAGCGCAATCGCCGTTGTAGAACTTCTCGGTGGATTCGTCTTTACGGCCGTAGTAGCTGAAATCGCCCTTCTTGTTGAGTTCTTCCAGCAGCGCAATGTGTTTCACCTGCTCTGGCTTATTGAACTCCAGGACCGCGTCAGTGCCGTCGAAACCGTTGTTTTTGGTCGCCACCGGCAGGCCATGCCAGGCGCTGAAGTTTTCAATCTGGATCCAGCCCTGCCAGCCGCTCGCATAACCGCACTTCATCCCTGCCGCTTTCAGCTTCGCGGTGTACTCCGCCAGATCCTGCCAGGTTTTTGGCGGCTGCTCTGGATCTAAACCGGCTTTTTTGAAGGCGTCTTTGTTGTAGTACAGCACAGGGGTGGAGCTGTTAAACGGCTGTGACAGCAGGTGGCCAGTTTTGGAATCGGTGTAGTAACCGGAAACGGTCGGTACGAACTGGGATTCGTCGAAGTTGATACCCGCGTCTTTAAAGACTTCGTACACCGGTTTGATGGCTTTAGAGGCCATCATGGTGGCGGTACCCACTTCATAAACCTGTAACAGCGCAGGCGCGTTGCCGGTACGGAAAGCAGCGATACCTGCGCTCAGGCTCTGCTCGTAGTTACCTTTATACACCGGCACAATTTTGTAATCCGGATGGGTGTCGTTGAAACGCTGCGCCAGGGAGTCAACTTCTTTACCCAACTCCCCTTCCATGGAATGCCAGAACGGAATGGTGGTGACAGCCATTGCGTTCGTCGCAAAAGCCAGACCAATTGCCAGACCCAAAGCTGTGTGTCGTAACGATGTCATTGTCATCTCTCTTATTGTGCCGGATGCGCGATATCACGCGTTTTATGCTCGCGAGGTAACATGACATGCTCGAATGACAGAAAAATAACTGTTTGTTTACAGATAAGTGACAGCCAGGCGTCAGGGGGATGATGGTTGTGTGAAGGGGGTTGGGGGTGAAAAAAAGCCGGGTGGCGGCTACGCCTTACCCGGCCTACTCGATCCTGTAGGCCCGGTAAGCGTAAGCGCCACCGGGCGATGAAGACGGCTCAGCCGCCTAAATAAGCGCTCCGCACCGCCTCGTTCGCGAGCAGCGCGTCTCCGGTATCAGAAAGCACCACGCGGCCGTTCTCCAGCACGTAGCCACGGTCTGCAAGCTTCAGCGCCTGGTTAGCATTCTGCTCGACGAGGAAGATGGTCATCCCCTCTTTACGCAACTGTTCGATAGTGTCGAAAATCTGCTGGATGATGATTGGCGCAAGCCCCAACGACGGTTCATCGAGCAGCAACAATCGCGGCTGGCTCATCAGCGCACGGCCAATCGCCAGCATCTGCTGTTCACCACCGGACATAGTGCCCGCACGCTGAATACGGCGTTCCCACAGGCGCGGGAAGAGTTCATACACCCACTTGATACGGGTCTGGTATTCATCGCGGTGGGCGAAAAACCCGCCCATCGCCAGGTTCTCTTCGACCGTCATGCGGGAAAACACGCGGCGCCCTTCCGGCACAATCGCCACGGCTTCACGCATGATCCTGGCGGTCTGCCAGTCGGTAATGTCTTTGCCATCAAACACAATTCGCCCGCTGGTCGCGCGCGGGTCACCGCACAGGGTGCCGAGCAGTGTGGTTTTGCCCGCGCCGTTGGCCCCAATCAGGGTGACGATTTCACCCTGATTGATATGAAGGCTGACATCGTGCAGCGCCTGAATCTTGCCGTAGTGCGCATTGACCTTGTCGAACGTTAACATCGCTTTTTCCATCTTATGGCTCGCCCCCATTATGCTTCGCCTAAATAGGCGCGGATCACGTCCGGATTGTTGCGGATCTCTTCCGGCGTGCCGTTTGCCAGCGGCGTGCCCTGGTTTACCACGTAGATACGGTCAGAAATGCCCATCACCAGCTTCATATCGTGCTCAATCAGCAGGATGGTGGTGTCGTGATGATCGCGCAGCTCGGCAATCAGCTCGTCCAGCTCTTTGGTCTCTTTCGGGTTGAGGCCAGCAGCAGGCTCGTCGAGCATCAGGATTTCCGGCTGCGTCACCATGCAACGCACAATCTCCAGACGGCGTTGGTCGCCGTAAGCCAGGTTGCTAGCCTGACGGTTAGCGTGCTGCAACAGACCGATGCGGTCGAGCCAGGTGGCAGCGCGATCCAGCGCTTCATCCTGCGCGCGACGGAAGGCCGGGGTTTTCAGCAGGCCGGAGAAAAGCCCGGTTTTCAGCTGCTGATGTTGCGCCACCAGCAGGTTCTCAATGACCGTCATCTCGCGGAACAGACGTACGTGCTGGAAAGTACGCACCACGCCCATACGGGCGATCTGTTGCCCGGGCAGGCCTTCAAGGTGCTGGTCGCGCAGCATAATGGTGCCGCCCGTCGGCTTGTAGAAACCGGTCAAACAGTTGAAGACCGTCGTTTTCCCCGCGCCGTTCGGGCCAATCAGGGAGACAATCTCTTTCTTATGCAGATCCAGATTCACGTTGTTGACCGCCAGCAGGCCGCCAAAACGCATCATCAGACCGTTAACGGATAATAATGGCTGACTCATGCCTGCTCTCCTTTCGCTTGCCCGTTCTTCAGCTTCAGCTGTGGACGGGTCATCGGCAGCAAGCCCTGCGGACGCCAGATCATCATCAGCACCATTAAACCACCCAGCATCAGCATGCTGTATTCGTTAAAGTCGCGCATCAGCTCACGTGAGACCACCAGCAGGATGGCCGCCAGGATAACGGCGAACTGCGAACCCATCCCGCCGAGCACCACAATCGCCAGCACAAAGGCAGATTCGGCAAAAGTGAAGGATTCCGGGCTGACAAAGCCCTGGCGCGCGGCAAACAGCGTTCCGGCAAAACCGGCAAACGCGGCACTGATGGTGAACGCGGTCAGCTTGATGCGGGTAGGGTTCAGGCCCAGGGAGCGGCAGGCGATCTCATCTTCACGCAGTGCTTCCCACGCGCGGCCCAGCGGCATGCGCAGCAGACGGTTGATCACGAACAGGGTAATAACCACCAGCAGCAGCGCCACCAGGTAGAGCCAGATGACACGGTCAGACGGGTCGTATTTCACGCCAAAGAAGTTGCTGAAGGTATCCCAGCCGCCTTCACGAGCGGTACGGCTGAATTCCAGACCGAAGAAGGTCGGTTTCGGGATCTGGCTGATACCGTTCGGGCCACCGGTCACTTCAGTGTTGTTGAGCAGCAAGATACGGACGATTTCACCAAAGCCTAAGGTCACAATCGCCAGGTAGTCACCGCGCAGGCGCAGCACCGGGAAGCCCAGCAGGAAGCCCGCAGCCGCAGAAACCAACCCCGCCAGCGGCAGACACGTCCAGAAGCCGAGACCGTAATAGTGGTTCAACAGCGCAAATGTGTAGGCGCCGATGGCGTAGAAGCCGCCGTAGCCCAGCACCAGCAGGCCAGACAAACCCACTACCACATTCAGACCGAGACCGAGGATCACGTAGATCATGGTCAGAGTGGCAATGTCTACCGTCCCGCGCGACACCACGAACGGCCATGCCACCGCCGCCACCAGCAGGGCGACGAGGAACAGCTTCTGTTTAACAGTTGAACCATCAATCGCAGGCAGCACGAATTTCGGGCCAGAAACGCCTTTCAGCGTCTTCTGGAACAGCGGACGCAGCAGCTGGAACAGGAACACCACGGCAGTGCCGATAAACACCCACTGCCAGCGGATGTCTGCTGCGGTGTCCACCACCAGCTTAGTACCGTTCAGCTCTAACTGAACGCCCATAAAGACGCCCGCCAGCACGAAGAACATGGCGGCAGAGAGCAGCGCCATTGCAAAATGCATCGGTTTCATACTTTCTCTACCTCCGGACGACCCAGAATACCGGTAGGCATTACCAGCAGAACCAGAATCAGCAGGGCAAACGACACCACATCTTTATATTCCGTACTCAGATACGCCGAGGAGAGCGCTTCGGCCACACCGAGGATAAGACCGCCAATCATCGCGCCCGGAATGCTGCCGATACCGCCCAGCACCGCGGCGGTGAAGGCTTTCATCCCGGCCATAAAGCCGATGTACGGGTTAATCACACCGTAGAACTGACCGAGCAGCACACCTGCGACGGCAGCCATTGCCGCACCAATCACGAAGGTAAGTGCAATCACACGGTCCGTGTTAATGCCAAGCAGGCTCGCCATCTTCAGGTCTTCCGCGCAGGCACGACAGGCGCGCCCCATGCGGGAATAACGAATGAACAAGGTCAGCGCCAGCATCGCAATGAAGGTCACGATCCAGATAACCAACTGCATGGTGGTAATAGACGCAGAGAAGTTATCACTCGCCCCGACAACCCACTGGCCATTAAACAAGCTTGGCAGCGCCACGTCGCGCGAGCCTTCGGTCAGGCTGACGTAGTTTTGCAGGAAGATTGACATACCGATGGCGGAGATCAGGGCAATCAGGCGCTTGGAGCTGCGCACCGGCCGGTAGGCCACGCGTTCGATGCTCCAGCCATAGGCACTGGCAATCACGATCGCGCCGACAAACCCGGCAGCGACCAGCAGCCAGCTGCTGTCAATACCCATCATCATCAGCGCGGCGATGATCATAAAGGAGACATAACTACCGATCATGTACACCTCGCCGTGGGCGAAGTTAATCATGCCGATAATACCGTAAACCATCGTATAGCCGATGGCGATCAGCGCGTAGGTGCTTCCCAGCGTGACGCCGTTAAACATCTGCTGCAGGAAATAGAGAAACTGCTCGGACATATGCAAACCTTTTTATACCCGCCCGTCAGTCCGGGCGGTGGGATAATTATTTGGCGGCCGAGGATGAACCGTCGGCGTGCCACTTAAAGACACCAAACTCAAATCCCTTCAGATCGCCTTTCTCATCCCAGTTCAGCGGCCCAATCACGGTGTTCGCCCCGTGTGCTTTTAAATCTTTCACCAGATCCAGCGGTTCTTTGCTGCCGGAGCGATCCAGTGCGGTTGCCAGAGACTGTACAGCCGCGTAGGTGATCCAGACGTATGGACCACTCGGATCCTTCTTCTGCGCCTTGAGCGCATCAACGATAGCCTTGTTGGCCGGATCCTGGTCATAGCGTTTTGGCATCGTTACCAGCATGCCTTCGGCAGCATCACCCGCGATGTTTGACAGGGAGGCGTTACCCACGCCTTCCGGCCCCATAAACTGGGTTTTCAGCCCTACTGACCGCGCCTGGCGCAGCATCTGGCCCATTTCCGGGTAGTAGCCGCCGTAATAAACGAAATCAATATTCTCTTTTTGCAGACGGGCAATCAGCGCGGAGAAGTCTTTCTCACCGGCGGTAATTCCATCGAAGAAGACGACATTCGCGCCGCCTTTTTTCAGGCCGTCCTGAACGGAACGCGCCAGGCCTTCACCGTACTGCTGTTTGTCATGAATAATGGCAATGCGCTGTGGCTTAACGGTGTCGAGGATGTATTTGGCGGCGGTTGGGCCCTGAGAGGAGTCCAGACCCGCGGTACGCATAATGTGCTGATAGCCGCGTTGGGTCAGCTCCGGGTTGGTCGCACCTGGGGTGATCATCAGAATGCCTTCGTCTTCGTAGATATCAGACGCAGGCTGGGTAGAGGATGAGCACAGGTGGCCGATCACATACTGAATACCGTCGTTGACGATTTTGTTGGCGACCGCAACGGCCTGTTTAGGATCGCAAGCATCGTCGTATTCCACACCGACCAGTTTGTCGCCTTTGATACCGCCTTTGGCGTTGATGTCTTTGATGGCCTGGCGCGCACCGTTGAACTCCATATCCCCCCACTGGGCAACAGGACCGGACATCGCACCGACTACAGCAACTTTAATCTCTTCCGCCATGGCCGCATGCGAAATCGACAATGCAACCATCCCCGCGAGTAACGTTTTCGCGTTCCTTCTCATCTCTGAATCCCCATTCGTGATGTCGTGTTTATATTTTGTTTTATTCTGGTTAAAAAGCATTCTGTACTTTTAATGCACAACGCTATTTTTACCAGTGCCTTTAATGGTTTAGCGCAGGTTTTTGTCAAAAACCAGACTAAAATCTCTATTTTTCAGGCTATTAAGCAAAGATAATATTCTGAAATCAGGCAGAGATAAACAAATAAAAGTGCAGTTTGCAGCATAAAATAACGGTACAAAGCGCCGAATAAATCACTACCACTCAGGTTAAAATTCTGCTTATTTTTCGATCCATGTGTTTTCAAACTGCCCATTGCGCTGCCAAAAAACTAATCACCTGGTTAATGAGAATAAAAAGAGGAAGCCGCTGAGTGAATAAATTGAGTACACTGCCCCTACTCAATTTGATTTGGACAACAAGCTAATGAAACTGACAATCGTTCGTCTGGTGACCTTTAGCGACCAGGATCATATCGACCTGGGCAAGATCTGGCCGGAATATTCCCCTTCGTCACTGCACGTCGACGAGACTCACCGCATTTATGCTGCGCGATTTAATGAACGTTTACTGGCTGCGGTTCGCGTGACTCTGAGCGGCACCGAAGGGGCGTTGGATTCACTGCGCGTGCGTGACGTCACCCGTCGTCGTGGTGTAGGGCAGTATTTGATTGAAGAAGTGATCCGCGAAAACCCGAGCGTGACCTCCTGGTGGATGGCCGACGTGGGCGTGGAAGACCGTGGCGTGATGGCGGCATTTATGCAGGCGTTAGGGTTTACGGCGCAGGAGAATGGGTGGGAGAAGCGCCAGAGATGATCTGTGCGGCCTGATGCCCTCACCCCGCCCCTCTCCCACAGGGAGAGGGAGAAAACATTAAAAAAGGCAACTTACGTTGCCTTTTTGCGGCTTTTCCCAAGAATTTCGTGTTGCAGGAAGGCGGCAAGTTATGAAATCCCCGGGAGCTTACATAAGTAAGTGACCGGGGTTGAATAACGCAGCCAACGCACCTGCGGCGCGAAAGGCGACGGGAAAATTATTTGGCGTCTGTCGCCGTGCCGTTAGCGTGCCAGTCAAACACGCCGAACTCGAAGCCCTTCAGGTCGCCCTTCTCATCCCAGGAGAGTGGCCCCATCACGGTCTCAACAGTATTCGCTTTCAGCCAGGTGGCAATCTCTGCCGGATCGGCTGACTGGTTCAGGCCCGCTTGCAGAGACTGCAGCGCAGCGTAGGTGGTCCAGACGAACGCACCGCTTGGATCCTGTTTCTTCGCCTTGATGGCATCTACGATTGGTTTGTTCGCCGGAACCTGGTCGTAGTTCTTCGGTTTGGTCACCAGCAGGCCTTCAGCGGATTCACCCGCGATGTTAGACAGAGAGACGTTCGCCACGCCTTCCGGGCCCATGAACTGGGTTTTCAGGCCTGCAGCACGCGCCTGGCGCAGGATCTGGCCCATTTCCGGGTGGTAACCACCGTAGTACACAAAATCAATATTCTCTTTCTTCAGACGCGCCACCAGGGTGGAGAAGTCTTTCTCACCGGCAGTAATACCGTCGAAGAACACCACGTCAGCATTCGCTTTCTTCAGGTTGTCCTGGACGGAACGCGCCAGACCTTCACCGTACTGCTGCTTGTCATGAACGATAGCAATGCGCTTCGGCTTCACTTTTTCAACGATGTATTTCGCTGCAGTTGGGCCTTGGTCAGAGTCCAGGCCGGTGGTGCGCAGGGTCAGCTTGTAGCCGCGCGAGGTCAGTTCCGGTGCGGTTGCAGCCGGGGTGATCATCAGAATGCCTTCGTCTTCGTAGATGTCAGACGCTGGCTGAGTTGAGGAAGAGCACAGGTGACCGATAACGTATTTGATCCCGTCGTTCACCACTTTGTTCGCGACCGCGACCGCTTGTTTCGGATCACAGGCATCATCATATTTTACGATCTGCAGTTTTTCGCCCTTAATACCGCCCTTGGCATTAATGTCTGCAACCGCCTGTTCTGCGCCAGTAAATTCCTGGTCACCATACTGTGCTACCGGACCGGACATCGCTCCTACGACAGCCACTTTAATATCTGCCTGTGCCATCGTGCTAAATGCCAACGCGATACATCCTGCCAGTAACGCTTTACCCTTCATGTTCATCCTGAGATTCCCCATTATTATGGTTATTACGATTATTGTGATGTTGTTGTGTAGCGCTTTATTTCAGTTATAGGTATGCCACTCGCGCTTTTTCAGCATACTCTGCTAAAACATACCCCATTTTTATGATTTTGGAATAGCTAATTTGAAATGAATATATGATAAGCCCGGCAGAGATTTCCGCCGGGCATATGGCTTTAACGTGTCAGCGACGCGGAGATGATGTCCAGCGCTTTACGGAACTGCACTTCAGGGATAGTCAGCGGATACAGGAAACGAATGACGTTGCCGTAGACGCCGCAGCTCAGAAGAAGTAGCCCTTCCTGCAATGCGCGTTCTTGTACCTGACGGGTGAATTCCGGCGACGGGAGCCCTGATTGCGGGTCGTTAAACTCCACCGCCACCATCGAGCCTTGCGCGCGAATGTCAGCGATATACGGGCAATGTTCCTTCGCTTTGCTCAGCACTTCCACCAGGTGATGACCAAGGTGCGCCGAGCGCGTGCAGAGATCCTCTTCATCAATCACGTCCAGCACGGCATGCGCCGCCGCAATCGCCAGCGGGTTACCGGCGTAGGTTCCGCCCAACCCACCAGGTGCAGGTGCGTCCATCACCTCCGCACGGCCAGAAACCGCCGAGAGCGGCATCCCGCCCGCCAGGCTTTTCGCCATGGTGATCAGATCGGGCTTCACGCAGTGGTGTTCCATCGAGAATAGCTTGCCGGTACGGGCGAAGCCGCTTTGCACCTCGTCGGCAATCAGCAAAATGCCGTGGGTATCGCACAGGGCGCGCAGGGCCTGCATAAAATCAGCAGGCGCAATGTTGAAACCACCTTCCCCCTGAACCGGCTCAAGAATAATGGCCGCGACCTGGTCGGGTGCGATATCCGCTTTAAAGATGCGTTCCAGGCTTTTCAACGCTTCCGCCGTGCTGACGCCGTGCAGTTCATTTGGATATTGCGCGTGGTAAACCGAGCCGGGGAACGGGCCAAAACCCAGTTTGTAGGGTGCCACTTTCCCCGTTAAAGCCATCGTCATAAAGGTGCGGCCGTGGAATGCACCACCGAAGGTGATAAGGCCAGGACGCCTGGTATACGCGCGGGCAATTTTTACGGCGTTTTCGACAGCCTCAGCCCCCGTGGAGAAGAACGCCGTTTTAGCCGGGCCCTCAACGGGCACGCGTTCGTTGAGACGTTCGGCAAGCGCCACGTAGCCTTCGTACGGCACAATCTGGTAGGCCGTGTGGGTAAAGGCATGGAGTTGCTTTTCGATGGCGGCAATGACTTTTGGATGGCGATGGCCGGTATTCAGTACCGCGATCCCCGCAGCGAAGTCGATGTACTCATTACCCTCCACGTCCCACACCGTGGCGTTTTCAGCTTTATCGGCATAAAAATTACACATCACGCCGATGCCGCGCGGCGTCGCCTGTAAACGCCGGTCGTTCAGTTCGTTATTTTTCACCCTGTCCCCCTGAGAAAGTCGCCTGCTTAGCGCATCAGTAAGTGTTTGCCAGGGGGAAGGAATTCGCCAGAGCGGGCGCTAAAAAAACAAAACCCCCGAATTTGCATTCGAGGGTTCTCGGTGTACTTCGCTTATCTTACGCTTCGATAGCGGCGCGAAGTTTTTTCATGGCGTTCTTCTCAAGCTGACGAACACGTTCAGCGGAAACGCCGTAGCGGTCGGCCAGTTCCTGCAGCGTGGACTTATTGTCTTCGTCCAGCCAGCGGGCGCGGATAATATCCTGGCTACGTTCGTCGAGGCCTTCCATCGCATGGGTCAGCTTGTTCGCGGCCTGATCTTCCCAGTTATCCTCTTCAATGCCGTCAGCAAAGTTAGAGGTTTTATCCTGCAGATACAGTACCGGTGCCATCGGCTGGCTGTCGGATGCGTCGTCGTCGGAGGACATATCAAAGGTCATGTCCTGCGCGGCCATACGGGATTCCATCTCACGCACATCTTTGCTGGATACGCCCAGCTCACGCGCCACCATTTCAACTTCATCCTGATTGAACCAGCCCAGACGCTGCTTGGTTTTACGCAGGTTAAAGAACAGTTTGCGTTGCGCTTTTGTCGTGGCGACTTTCACAATACGCCAGTTACGCAGAACGTATTCGTGAATCTCTGCTTTGATCCAGTGCACGGCGAAGGAGACCAGTCGCACACCCACTTCCGGGTTGAAGCGACGCACAGCCTTCATCAGACCGATGTTACCTTCCTGAATCAAGTCCGCCTGCGGCAGGCCGTAGCCCGCATAATTACGAGCAACGTGAACAACAAAGCGCAGGTGAGACAGGATCAGCGTCTTAGCTGCTTCCAGATCGCCCTGGTAATGCAGCTTTTCAGCAAGCTCCTTTTCTTCCTCGGCCGTTAACATCGGCCAGGTGTTCGCAGCCCGGATGTAAGACTCCAGGTTACCAACAGGGGCTAAAGCTAAAGTTTGCATTTCTTTGGTCATTCATTCCTCTCAATGTTTCTTCTGGTCCAGGTTATCCCCATCAGGCAACAACCATGCCAAAGCGTTTGAGCAACGAGATTAGCATTCACTCTTGTATCAGACAGTGATTTTATCCACAAGTTCCAGGTGCAACGGTGAATAAATTACGCACAAAATGTGACATGAAGATGATAACAGGGGAAGAGACAACAGGGACGCTTTCCCTGCAGAGCGAACATCTCGGTGCAGGGAAAGATTATATCACGCTTTTATTAATCGGGAGTAAAGTGACGTAAATGTTGAACGGTTGCCAGCCAGGCTGCCACCCACCCAATCATCGAACACACCAGCAGCAGCAACAGGCACTCATCGAACCCTAAGCCGCTGATATCAAACTTCGTTCCGAAAACCTGCGCCACTTCTGTGACTGCCGACGACAGACGCATCACCAAAATTTCTGACAATATCAGTGAAAGAAATGCGCCGGAAAAACCGAGCAGTGCGCCGCCATAGAGGAACGGACGCAGGATGAAACCATCCGTCGCACCAATCAGTTTCTGCACGTTGATGGTATCGCGACGGGCGAAGATGCTCAGGCGCACGCTGTTACCGATGACGAGGAAGACCGCCGCCACCATCAGCACGCCAATCATCGCCGCCACGCGGCCTACCAGCCCGGTCAGGGCAGAGAGACGCGCAAACCAGCTGTCATCCATGCGCACTTCATCAATGCCCTTAATGCGCGTGATGCGATCGCGCAGGGTGTTAAGCGAATCGGTCCCCTGGAAATCCAGCTTCGGGATCACCACCGCCACGGCAGGCAGCGGGTTCTCTTCAAGCATGTCCAGCGCGCCGCCAAAGCCTGACCAGTTGCGGAACTCGCCCAGCGCGTCTTCACGCGAGAGATAGTTAACCTTCTCCACACCCTGCTCGGCCTGAATTTGCCCGACCACCTGCGCTGCGGCGTTATCGTCGAGCGCTTTATCCAGATAGACCGTGATCTGCGGGGACGGATAGTATTGTGAGGCCGCCTGGTTGACGTTTTTATAGACCATATAGCAGACGCTTGGCAGCGTCAGGGAGATGGCAATCACCATCACCGTCAGGAACGTCGCCAGCGGTTTGCTTTTCAGGTCCTGCAGCGCGCCGTGGAACGCGTAGCGCACCTGCTCGTTAAACACGTTGGTTTTGCGGGAGGCAGGCTTTGGCGCGGCTTTCTGGCGCTTTGGCGCATTACGATTGCCATCACCACCGCCCTGCGACTTACGGAAACGATCAAACCGGTTCCCGAACTGTCGAATCTGGTTTATTGCATCACGCTTATTCACCATGGCCTCCGTGCAAATGACCGTCGCTCAGGGTCAGCATGCGGTACGAACGACGGGAAATAAGCCCGATATCGTGCGTCGCCATCAAAACCGTCACCCCTACGCGGTTGAACTCCTCAAACAGACGCAAAATCCCTTCTGACAGGGCGTCGTCCAGGTTACCGGTCGGCTCATCCGCCAGCAGCACCGCAGGTTTGTTCACCACCGCACGGGCAATGCCCACGCGCTGCTGTTCACCGCCGGAGAGCTGGATCGGGAAATTCTTCGCTTTGTCCAGCAGCCCGACCTTATCCAGCGCCGCAGAGACGCGACGGCGGATATCATCATAGCTGGCACCGGCAATAATCAGCGGAATAGCCACGTTATCGAAAACGGTGCGATCCATCAGCAGGTGGTGGTCCTGGAAAATCATGCCGATCTGCCGACGCAGAAACGGCACTTCGCGATTTTTCAGACGGCTTATCTCATGACCGCCGAAAAAGATTTTCCCGGCACTTGGCCGTTCGATCCCACAGATAAGCTTGAGCAGGGTACTTTTCCCCGCGCCGGAATGGCCGGTCAGGAATGCCATCTCGCCCGGTTGCAGGTGGAATGTCACCCCCTGCAACGCTTGTCTCCCACCGAGATAGGCCTTGCTGACGTGTTCAAAGCGAATCATTGTTAGTCCTCTCGGGCAAATAGTGCCTCAATAAAGTCGTCCGACTTAAACGGACGTAAATCTTCAATACGCTCGCCCACACCGATGTAACGGATAGGAATGCCGAACTGATCGGCCACGGAGAAGATCACCCCGCCTTTGGCGGTGCCGTCCAGTTTGGTCAGCGTGATCCCCGTCAGTCCTACCGCTTCATGGAACAGTTTTGCCTGACTAATGGCATTCTGTCCGGTGCTGGCATCAATGGTCAGCATAATTTCATGCGGTGCTTCTTCGTCCAGTTTTTTCATCACACGGACGATTTTCTTCAACTCTTCCATCAGGTGCGATTTGTTCTGCAAACGCCCTGCGGTATCGGCAATCAGTACATCCACGTTGCGCGCCTTCGCCGCCTGGATGGCGTCAAAGATAACGGATGCGGAATCCGCGCCGGTATGCTGGGCAATCACCGGGATGTTATTGCGCTGGCCCCACACCTGCAGCTGCTCAACCGCTGCTGCACGGAAGGTATCACCTGCCGCCAGCATCACCGATTTGCCCTGCTGTTCGAACTGGCGCGCCAGCTTGCCGATGGTGGTGGTTTTACCCACACCGTTCACGCCAACCATCAGAATAACAAATGGCGTTTTGCCTTCAATATTAAGCGGTTCGTCAACTTTTGCGAGAATTTCACCCATCTCGTCTTTCAGCAGACCGTACAGCGCTTCGGCGTCACGCAGCTGTTTGCGGCTCGCCCCTTCGGTCAGGTTGGTGATGATCTTACGGGTGGTTTCCACACCGACGTCGGCGATCAGCAGTTGCTCTTCCAGCTCTTCAAACAGATCGTCGTCGATCTTCTTGCCGCGGAAAAGACTGATAAATCCGGAACCTAAGTTTTCTTTGGTTTTAAGCAGGCTGCGTTTCAGGCGGGCGAAGAAACCTTCTTTGGTCGGTTTTTCCTGTTCCTGAACGATCTCCTCTTCGGCCTGCTCTTCCACTGGCACCACGATAACCGCTTCTTCAGCCGCTTCTGCTGCCAGCGCCTGTGCTTCCAGCTCTTCGTCGGTCAGTTCAGGTTCGTTTTCGGCTTCTTCTTCCACCGCCTCAACAATTTCAACGGTTTCCGCTTCGGCCTGCCACTCTTCGGCAGAAACGGCTTCGGTTTTCACCTCTTCCGGCAGCGGCAGTTCTTCGTGTTCGATGACGGCCTGCGGCGCTTCGGGAATCTCTTCGGCGACAACCGGTTCTGGCTTCTCGCTTTCCTGAACCTGTTCAGTGACCTCAACCACCTCTTCAGCGAAAGATTCAATCTCTTCTTTGCTGTGTGCCGTCTCTTCCGCTTCGACAACCGCGGCGGTTTCTACAGGCGTTTCAGGCTGCGACTGCTCTTCAACGGCATGTTGCTCTTCGGTTTTCTGTTCTGTTTCTTGCTCTTTTTCACCGAAGCCCAGCCAGGAAAAGAAGCCACGTTTTTTTTGTTTTGCCATCTGCGACTACACTCCTCGCGGCGCTATATACATGGAAGCTAAAAAAATGATGAAATAGTCTAACACTTTACTTAATTGACATCACCGCCCGCAATCGCAGGCCAATTGTTAACAGAGCTTTCCTGAGATGAAGAAACCCAACCGCGCCCCGGCCGGTCAAATTCGTATTATCGGCGGTCAGTGGCGAGGCCGGAAACTACCGGTGCCGGACAGCCCCGGTTTACGCCCTACTACCGACCGCGTACGCGAGACGCTGTTTAACTGGCTGGCCCCGTCAATGGTAGACGCCCACTGTCTCGACTGTTTCGCCGGAAGCGGCGCACTCGGACTGGAAGCGCTGTCACGCTATGCCGCCAGCGCCACGCTGCTGGAGATGGAACGCGGCGTGGCGCAGACGCTGCAGCAAAATCTGGCGACGCTAAAGGCAACCAACGCTAAAGTCGTGAACACCAACACGTTGAGTTTCCTCGCGCAGAAAGGTACGCCACATAACGTGGTGTTTGTCGACCCACCGTTCCGTAAGGGGCTGCTGGAAGAGACGTTATCCCTGCTGGAGCAAAATGGCTGGCTGGCAGATGACGCATTAATTTACGTGGAAAGTGAAGTGGAAAACGGTTTACCACCAGTTCCCGCCCACTGGGATCTGCACCGTGAAAAAGTGGCAGGTCAGGTCGCTTATCGTCTGTATCACCGTCAGGCTCAAGGAGAATCCGATGCCGGTACTGATTAATCTGGGACGTTTGTTGATGCTGGGCGTCTGGGCGTTTTTAATTCTCAACCTGGTGCATCCGTTCCCGCGCCCGATGAATATTTTTGTTAACGTCGCGCTGGTTTTCACATCGTTTATGCACGCCCTGCAGATGGTAATGCTGAAAAATGGTCTGCCAAAAGATGGCCCGCAGATGACCGGCTGGCAGCAGTTGCGCGTCTTTGTTTTCGGCGTGTTTGAACTGCTGGTGTGGATGAAGAAATTTAAGGCGCAGGTGAAGAAGTAAGGTGCGGCCTGATGCTCTCACCCTAACCCTCTCCCACAGGGAGAGGGAACCGATCGAGCATTATTCAGGTGTAAAACCTTCGAATCGGGACCCTTTATAACTCAGCGTCCCTTTCTCCCCCACCGTCAACTGATGGTACTGCTGCGCCTCCAGGCGGAAGGTCATCTCCAGCCCGCCGGTTTCCGGCTTAAAGCTCGCTTCATAGCGCATTGTCGTGCCTGCTGGCGTCACCTGCTGCTGGCGTGAACGGCGGTCGTTAAGCGGTTTTTCGCGTTTGTTCGTCACTGCCACGCGCTTTTGCAGCAGCGGTGCAGCATCGTTTTCCGCCTTTTCGCGGCGCTGCTGTACGAAACGGAACGAGGCGGCAATGACGATAATCGCCACCACGATAATGAAAAACAGCGGCATCTTGCTCATTCTAAAATCCCATCAGATTATGCGGAATTCAGGATACCCTGCCTTCCCTGCCATTGCCAAACGCCCGTCCGCATCACTACACTGGATCAGAAACTGATTATTCAGCCTTAACAGATACAGGGAGTTAATATGCTTTGGTCATTTATCGCTGTCTGTTTTTCCGCATGGCTTTATGTCGATGCGTCGTACCGCGGTCCCACCTGGCAGCGCTGGTTGTTTAAACCGGTCACGCTGTTGCTCCTGCTGCTGCTGGCCTGGCAAGCGCCGATGTTTAACGCCGTAAGCTATCTGGTCCTCGCCGGGCTGTGTGCTTCCCTGATTGGCGATGCCTTAACCCTGCTGCCACGTCAGCGTCTGCTGTATGCCGTGGGGGCATTTTTCCTGTCGCATCTGCTCTATACCATCTACTTTGCCAGCCAGATGACGCTTTCATTCTTCTGGCCGCTGCCGCTGGTACTGCTGGTGATTGGCGCACTGCTTATCGCGGTGATCTGGTCGCGTCTGGAAGAGATGCGTTTGCCGGTCTGCACCTTTATCGCCATGACGCTGGTGATGGTATGGCTGGCAGGCGAACTCTGGTTCTTCCGTCCAACGGCACCGGCGATGTCCGCGTTCTTCGGTGCAGCACTGTTGTTACTCGGGAATATCGTGTGGCTGGGCAGCCACTATCGCCGTCGTTTCCGGGCGGATAACGCGATTGCCGCCGCCTGCTACTTTGCCGGACACTTCCTGATTGTGCGCTCGCTGTATATTTAAATAAGCCTTGACTCTGGAGTCGACTCCAGAGTGTATGCTGCGGTTAATGAGAAAATTATCATTGCCGGAGACTGCCATGTCGACTCCAGAAACACCAAAAAAAGTCCCACAATTCTCAGCACTTAAGCTCAGTCCGGTTCCGCCGAAGGACGACTGCTGCTGCGATGGTGCGTGCGAAACACAAACCGAAATACTCCCTGAAAACGGCAACCGCTACAGTTGGGTCGTCAACGGTATGGACTGCGCCGCCTGCGCCCGTAAAGTTGAAAACGCGGTAAAACAGGTGCCGGGAGTGAGTCATGTCCAGGTTCTGTTTGCCACTGAAAAGCTGCTGGTCAGCGCGGATAACGACGTTATCCAACAGGTTGAAGCTGCCGTAAGTCAGGCGGGTTACAGTCTGCGTAGCGAAAATGCGCCTGCAGAAAAAACCTCTTCCCTGCGAGAAAATTTGCCGCTTATTACCCTCATCATCATGATGGCCCTGAGCTGGGGACTGGAACAGATTAACCATCCGTTCGGCAATCTGGCATTCATCGCCACCACGCTGGTTGGGCTGTTCCCAATTGCCCGTCAGGCATTGCGGCTGATGAAAAGCGGAAGCTGGTTTGCCATCGAAACGTTGATGAGCGTGGCCGCTATTGGTGCACTGTTTATTGGTGCGACAGCAGAAGCGGCGATGGTGCTGCTGCTGTTCTTAATCGGTGAACGTCTTGAGGGCTGGGCCGCCAACCGCGCGCGTAAAGGAGTCAGCGCGCTAATGGCCCTGAAACCTGAAACCGCCACACGCGTGATCAACGACAACCGGGAAACCGTCGCCATCAACACGCTGCGCCCGGGCGATGTGATTGAAGTCGCCGCAGGCGGGCGTCTGCCTGCAGACGGTGAGTTGCTCACCGCAACAGCAAGCTTCGACGAAAGTGCCCTCACCGGAGAATCGATTCCGGTTGAACGTACAACCGGTGAAAAAGTGCCTGCGGGTGCCACCAGTGTTGATCGTCTGGTGCAACTGACGGTGCTTTCCGAACCCGGTGACAGCGCCATCGACCGTATTCTGAAGCTGATTGAGGAAGCCGAAGAGCGTCGCGCGCCAGTTGAGCGGTTTATCGATCGCTTCAGCAGGATTTACACCCCCGCCATCATGCTGGTTGCCCTGCTGGTCACTGTCGTTCCACCGCTGTTCTTCGGCGCTCCGTGGGAAGGCTGGATTTATAAAGGTTTGACGCTGTTGTTGATTGGCTGTCCGTGTGCGCTGGTGATCTCCACCCCGGCGGCCATCACATCCGGGCTTGCGGCGGCGGCACGTCGCGGAGCGCTGATCAAAGGCGGAGCCGCCCTGGAACAGCTAAGCCAGGTTCAGCACATTGCCTTCGATAAAACCGGTACGCTGACCGTAGGTAAGCCGCAGGTGACCGGTGTTTATCCGCAGGAAATCAGTGAAAACGAACTGCTGACATTGGCAGCTGCCGTAGAGCAAGGTTCAACCCACCCGCTGGCGCAGGCGATTGTGCGTGAAGCGAAGGCGCGTGAACTCACCATCCCTGCGGCAACTTCCCAGCGGGCACTGATGGGCTCAGGCATTGAGGCAGTCGTCGACGGTAAAAAGGTGCTGATTGTCGCGGCTGGCAAGTCTTCTACTCCAGAGGTTGAGGCGTTAGAACAGGCCGGGCAAACGGTCGTAGTCGTCATGCAGGACGGCGTGGCGAGGGGAATGCTGGCATTGCGCGATACCCTGCGTGATGATGCAAAAGAAGCCGTGGCGGCGCTACATCAACTGGGCGTACAGGGCGTTATTCTTACAGGCGATAACCCTCGTGCGGCAGCCGCAATTGCCGGTGAACTGGGGCTGGAATTTAAAGCCGGATTGTTGCCTGCAGATAAGGTCAGCGCAGTCACAGAGTTGAACGCTCATGCCCCGCTGGCGATGGTTGGTGACGGGATTAACGATGCCCCGGCGATGAAAGCGTCCACCATTGGTATTGCGATGGGCAGCGGTACCGACGTGGCGCTGGAAACGGCCGACGCGGCGCTGACCCACAACCGCCTGACCGGGCTGGCGCAGATGATCGGGCTGGCACGTGCGACGCGTGCCAATATCCGTCAGAACATTGGCATTGCCCTGGGGCTGAAAGGGATATTCCTGGTGACCACCCTGCTCGGCATGACCGGGCTGTGGCTGGCGGTGCTGGCGGATACCGGGGCAACGGTGCTGGTGACGGCGAACGCGCTTCGGCTGCTACGTCGCCGGTAAAAAAAGCCCGGTGGCGCTAACGCTTACCGGGCCTACATGTTCTGCTAACTCGTAGGTCGGGTAAGGCGAAGTCGCCACCCGACTTTTTTATAAGAAATAGCTCATCGCCAGACCTAAAAACAGCACCAGACCGACGTAGTTATTATTCATAAACGCCTTAAAACAGGCTTCACGCTCGCGCTTCGCAATCAGCTTTTGCTGGTACGCAAACAGCAAGCCCGCCACCAGCACGGACCAGTAAAACTCCCAGTTCAGCCCGTTCATGCGACCAATCGCGACCATCAGTGCCAGTACCGCGACCTGCAGGATACCGATAATCAGCTTGTCCTGACGACCAAAGAGGATAGCGGTTGATTTGATGCCAATTTTCAGGTCATCGTCGCGGTCTACCATCGCGTATTGCGTGTCATATGCCACGGCCCAGAGAATATTCGCCAGGAACATCAGCCAGCAGCTGAGTGGTAAGGACTCACTAACTGCCGCAAATGCCATCGGAATCGACCAGCCAAATGCCGCCCCCAGCACCACCTGAGGCAGATGGGTGTAGCGTTTCATAAACGGATAAACCCAGGCCAGGGCCAGCGCCGCAACGGAAAGCAGAATGGTCATGGTGTTAAGGGTTAACACCAGCAGGAAAGAGAGCAGCACCAGAACAATGAACAGCACGCGGGCTTCTTTCCCGGTGACTTGCCCGCTGGGTAACGGACGACCGGCAGTACGTTTTACATGCCCGTCGAATTTACGATCGGCATAGTCATTGACCACACAGCCTGCCGCGCGCATCAGCCAGACGCCGGCAACGAATACGCCCAGGATCCACAGCGGCGGCACGCCCGGCGTCGCGACCCACAGCGCCCATAAGGTCGGCCACAGCAACAGTAACGCGCCAATCGGTTTATCGGTACGCATTAAGCGGTGATAGGCCAACAGCTTATTCTGCGTCAGGCTCCACTCCATTTTTTCTTCCTCTTAGTACAACGGCGATGCCGGTAAAAACAGCTCCGTCAGAATTAACGGCTTACCGCTCAGGCGAAGGCGGGAACGACGCCCCCACAGTTCGGCATCACGACCAATTTCAATAAAATCCCGGGTAAGCTCAGACGAGGTGAAGAGGTAACGCCCCAGCGGCGTTTTCCCCAGACGCTGCAGCGCCAGCTCGGGTCCGGAAAGGGTGGACTCGGGCACCACCGTCCGCCCGGCAAGCCATGGCTCGCCATCAGCGCAGAGTAAAATTTCACGCAGCCAGTAACGTGGCTCTTGCGGCAATAGCGGCAGCTCGGCAGCAATCTCATCGCCAGAGACAAACCCTTCCTGAATCAGGGTCACCGTGACCGTTTTACCCTGCTGCTCAAAACGTTTCGTCATGGAATCTTCCAGCAGCAACCAGTCCAGTTGCTGCGGATCAAGCGCAGGTATTTGGTCGAAATAGCGCAGCGCACGCAGTTGCGTTAGCGCAGGGTGTGACATGCCAGACTCTCCGATACATAACGTGATGGCATTGTATCGCAGAAAAGCAGATTGAGGGCGGCCAAACGTTATTTAACGATCACTATCGCAACAAGAGCGCAACAGCCCGGAGAATAGCAAAAAAAGTGCGCCCACTCAGGCGCACCAAACTACTAACAAATCAGCACTGTGGGGAAACGGTTACCCCTTGCCTTTTACACTGCTGATAAAGGTGGAACGGGCAGTGGTTGAACCTAAACGTTCGGCTTCATCAAGCAGTTTCAGCGCTTTATCGACATCGCCGCGCTTCACCGCCTGCTTAATGGCGTTGTTGAAGTACTCTTCGGTGTCGTTCAGAACCGGTTCAGCTTTCTTCGATGGGGCTGGTGCAGCGGCGGCTACCGGTGCGGCAGCGGCTGTGGCGGCTGGAGCGGCATACACAGGCGCGGCTGTATTGCCTACTGTGACAGGGCCAGTACCGGAAGAGCCAAACAGTGGGCCAACCAGCACGCTGGATGCATTGTTTGTTGAGACTTTCAGCTTAAGCAAACCGTCGGTGACGTGACGCGCTAATGGATCCGGAATATCCGGAACCGAGTTGCCGGTGCCTTTCGCATAGGCTTTTGCCGGATCGATAAGCTTAGTGGTCTGCTGCAGATCTTTTTCGGTCGTGAAAACCAGAACATAAATCTTCTGCTGGCCCAGGGCAGGCGTCAGGCGCATTTTACCTTCCAGACGGTCAGCGCTCATCACGCCTGGTTCCTGGTAACTAAAATATTCGCTTGGGAAGAAAGCAGATGGCGTCAGGTTCTGATCCAGAATCAGTACGTTAGGTGCGAAGACGCTGGTTTGCTTGTTCACTTCGCTGGTCAGCGTCAGGGTTAGCTCACCAATGTTGGCCGGCACGCTGTAGGCGGCAACCGGCCCGGTGATCCCCGGCACGTTCAGTTGCTGGCCGCCCGTAGAAAGCTGTGTCGACTGCGTTTTGGATTGATCAACTGGCGTCCAGGTCAGTTGCTGGAGCGCCGCCGCCGGGATAGCCGGCGCAGCGCTGGTATTTTGTGGTACGAAATTCACGTCTGCAAAGGAGACCGCCGGAACACAGGCCATCAGCCCCGCAGAGAGGCACAGCGCGACGAGACTTTTCTTCATTTTCATTGTTATTACCTCTGATAGCGTGAGCACTGCGGTGGCCAGGCAATAGCGCGCAGCACCCTAAGGATAGAGGGGCTTGCGCCCCTCTTTTAGGTCATTACGTCAGGTCTAACGAATTACCACCAGATTTCCATCTGGGCACCGAAGGTCCACTCATCAGAGTCGCCGCGGCTGAAGGTTTTTGCGGACGTGTCGCTGTACGCAATACCAGAGTCATAGCCTGCACCGGAGTCGCCGTTCGCGTAGCCCCATTTTTCATCCCACTTCGCGTAAGTTGCGAAGACACGGATAGCTGGACGGGACCAGATGCTGTCGCCTGCCTGCCATTGTTGTGCCAGGGTGATTTTGTACTGACTGTTGGTGTCGTCGGTTTTCTGAGACTTAACGTTGTCGTAGCCCACTTCTAACAGGGTGCTCATGATTGGCGTCCATTTGTACATAGGACGCACACCGACGGTCCACCATTTGGTGCCGTTGTTGTTATCCAGGTTGATGTCCTGGTACATACCTACGTACATCAGATCCCAGGAGTCGCCCAGAGAGATTGCACCGTGGTCCAGAACACGCCACATGTCGCCGTTGTTGTTGATGCTACCACCTTCCGGACGGCCCTTGCCGTTGGAGGTCATAGAGTCAGTTGCGTACTGCAGCACAAACTTGTTAAAGCCCTTCAGCATGCTCTGGGTATGTTCAGCGGTGAACATCCAACCGTCTTTAGATGCGCCAGGCTGCAGGTAGTAGTCATCTGGAATATTGGTGTGACCATAATCAACACCGAACTCCAGCGTACCGCCTTCATTGACCTGCATCTGTGCTAAACGGACGTCGAAGACATCGTTCGGTACCAGGTTGTCATAAATACGGTTACCCAGCGCGTCACGATCGGCAAAGGTCGCTGAGCCGCCCGCTTCAGAAGAACGAGTTGCAGCCAGAGAGAGCTTACCGAAGCCCAGGTCGATGTTTTCGATACCCGCACCAGGACCAGAAATATCCCAGTAGTAGAAGTCGATCATGTGAACGTCATGACGCTGATAGAAGCGCTTACCGGCCCAGATGGTGGAACCTGGCAGTGCGTCAATCAGGTTTTTACCCTGCACGTTAGCTTCACGGAAGGCCGGGCTGGTAGATTCCCAGTCGTTCTGCTGAGAGACGGAATACGCAACGTTGGTGTCGAAATAGAAGCTCTTATCGCCTTCTTTCCACACTTCCTGGCCCAGTTTCAATTCCGCATAGGTTTCACATTCGTTACCGAGACGGTATTTACTTTGTGCACCGGTTGCCTGGAAACACTGTTGCTCACCGCCACTCCCTGTCCAGCCAATGCCGGAACGAGCATAACCTTTAAAGTCCACAGCACCCGCCTGGGCAGACAGGATGCCTGCCGCAATGGCGATTGCCAGAGGGACTTGTTTGCGCAGAGTAATCATCATTCTATCTCCTGAGATCATTGCTTTTCTTTGAACACTTCACCTGTCGGTTTCGTGTCTTCTATTGGGATTGCTTAAACGCCTGGCTCTTTGTGCAACCGACGACATGCAGTGCCATCCTCACGGAACAGATGGCAACGCTCTGGCGGCAAGCCGATAGCGAATGTGGCACCCTCTTCTACCAACACCACGTCATTCTGGCGGTAGACCAGGTTCTGACGGATGGCGGGGATCTGGATATGAATCTGTGTTTCGTGACCAAGCTGTTCGACAACCTGAACTTCACCTTCCAGCGTCACATCAGCGATGTGGCTCGGCAGCAGGTGCTCAGGACGAATACCGAGGGACATGTTTGCCCCGACCTGTACGTTGGCGCTGTCGACCGGCAGCCAGACCTGCTGGCGGTTTGGCAGCTCCACCTGTACCTGTTCGATCGCAGTTGCCGTCACTTTGACGGGCAGGAAGTTCATCTTTGGCGAGCCAATGAAGCCCGCAACAAAGCGGTCTGCCGGGTAGTGATAAAGCTCGAGTGGTTTGCCCACCTGCGCCACGCGACCGGCGTCCAGCACCACGATTTTGTCGGCGAGGGTCATCGCTTCGACCTGATCGTGGGTGACGTAAATCATCGTGCGGCCAAGACGTTTGTGCAGACGGGAGATTTCAATACGCATCTGGACACGCAGGGCGGCATCCAGGTTGGAAAGGGGTTCATCGAGCAGGAACACGCGCGGTTCCGCCACCAGCGTACGGCCAATCGCCACACGCTGACGCTGACCACCGGAAAGCGCTTTCGGTTTACGCTCAAGCAGGTGCGCCAGCTGTAACACTTCCGCCACCTGCGTGACGCGCTGGTTAATCACGTCTTTCTTCGCACCCGCCAGCTTCAGGCCAAAGGACATGTTTTCGGCAACGGACAGATGGGGATAAAGCGCATAAGACTGGAACACCATGCCTACGCCACGTTCGGCAGGCGGGATGTCGTTCATACGGGTGTCACCAATAAACAAATCGCCACTGGTGATCGTTTCAAGACCGGCAATCATACGCAGCAGAGTAGATTTACCGCAGCCTGATGGGCCGACAAATACCACGAATTCACCTTCGTGGATGTCCAGATTGATGTCTTTCGACACCACAACGTCACCCCAGGCTTTCGTTACATTACGCAGCTGTACGCTCGCCATGCCCTTCTCCCTTCGTTACAACCTGTCGCCGACAGAAACATTCAAGATAAGTTCACTATGGGGTATCCATTACTTTCCCGAATCCTCCACCCCCCGGCTTTTTTATGGGGGAGGAGGCGGGAGGATGAGGGAGCAGGCTCTGCGACCGCGGCTGGAGGGCTGAGGCAAAATTCGTGAAGCCACCTGCAAAATTCAGTGTGTTTTTATGTGCGCCAGCACTCATAACTTAAATTTATGCAACGAAGATCACACAAACCGGGGGTGGGGCGTAGGAGTTGGGAGGATGGAAAGAGGATGTCAAATAAGGAGACTGAGTCACGTTGAACCACCTCATTGTATCCACGAGCACATCACCAAAAAAGGATGGCAGATATGAAGATCAAGACTGGCGCACGTGTTTTCGCATTGTCCGCCCTTGCAGCAATGATGATTTCCGCACCGGCTCTCGCCAAAATTGAAGAAGGTAAGCTGGTAATCTGGATTAACGGCGATAAAGGCTATAACGGCCTGGCCGAAGTGGGTAAAAAATTCGAGAAAGACACCGGTATCAAAGTGACCGTAGAACACCCGGATAAGCTGGAAGAGAAATTCCCACAGGTTGCAGCAACCGGTGACGGCCCGGACATCATCTTCTGGGCGCATGACCGTTTCGGTGGCTACGCGCAGTCGGGTCTGCTGGCAGAAGTCACGCCGGACAAAGCCTTCGGGACAAACTGTTCCCGTTCTGGGACGCCGTTCGCTATAACGGCAAGCTGATCGCTTACCCAATCGCGGTTGAAGCCCTTTCTCTGATTTACAACAAAGACCTGGTACCTAACCCACCGAAAACACGGGAAGAGATCCCGAAACTGGATAAAGAGCTGAAAGCGAAAGGTAAGAGCGCGCTGATGTTCAACCTGCAAGAACCATACTTCACCGGCCGCTGATTGCTGCGGACGGCGGTTACGCGTTCAAGTTTGAAAACGGCAAGTATGACGTGAAAGACGTGGGCGTGGACAACGCTGGCGCGAAAGCGGGTCTGACCTTCTGGTTGACCTCATCAAGAACAAACATATGAACGCGGATACCGATTACTCCATCGCGGAAGCGGCGTTCAACAAAGGCGAAACCGCGATGACCATCAACGGTCCGTGGGCCGGACCAACATCGACAAGAGCAAAATCAACTACGGCGTGACGCTGCTGCCAACCTTCAAAGGCAGGCAAGCCGTCTAAACCGTTCGTTGGTGTGCTGAGCGCGGGTATCAACGCAGCAAGCCCGAACAAAGAGCTGGCGAAAGAGTTCCTCGAAAACTACCTGCTGACCGATCAGGGTCTGGATGAAGTGAACAAGGACAAACCGCTGGGTGCCGTTGCGCTGAAATCCTTCCGGGATCATCTGGCAAAAGACCCACGTATTGCGGCCACCATGGATAACGCTCAGAAAGGCGAAATTATGCCGAACATCCCGCAAATGGCAGCGTTCTGGTACGCCACCCGTACTGCGGTCATCAATGCGGCAAGCGGTCGTCAGACTGTTGATGCCGCGCTGAAAGATGCGCAGGGTCGTATTACTAAGTAAGTCTGAAAAACGGCGGGTGGCGCATGCGCTTACCCGCCCTACGACTACGGCACGATCCGTAGGTCAGGTAAGCGCAGCGCCACCTGACGATAAGTTTCCACCGTTGTAGAGGAAGAACCCCATGGATGTCATTAAAAAGAAACGCTGGTGGCAAAGCGACGCGCTGAAATGGTCAGTGATGGGTCTGCTGTGTCTGCTGGTGGGTTACCTTGTTGTTTTAATGTACGTACAAGGGGAATATCTGTTTGCCATCATGACGCTGATTTTAAGCTCTGCTGGCCTGTATATTTTCGCCAACCGTAAAGCCTATGCCTGGCGTTATGTTTATCCAGGCGTCGCCGGGATGGGGCTGTTTGTTCTCTTCCCGCTGATTTGTACTATTGCCATTGCGTTCACCAACTACAGCAGCACCAACCAGCTGGCGCAAGAACGCGCAACGCAGGTGCTTCTGGATCGCTCCTATCAGGCAGGCAAGACCTTTAATTTCGGTCTGTATCCTGCGGGGAACGAGTGGAAGTTAGCGCTTACTGACGAAGCAAGCAGCAAATACTATGTTTCCGACGCGTTCAAATTTGGCGGCGAGCAGAAGCTGGCCTTAAAAGAGGCCGCAGCGCTGCCGGAAGGCGAACGTGCCAACCTGCGCGTCATTACCCAAAACCGTCAGGCACTGACCCAGCTCACCGCCGTACTGCCAGACGAAAGCAAAGTGACCATGAGCTCACTGCGCCAGTTCTCCGGCACGCAGCCTCTCTACACGCTGGCGGATGACGGCACGCTGACCAACAACCAGAGCGGCGTGAAATATCGTCCGAACAACGACATTGGTTTCTATCAGTCCATTACAGCCGATGGCAAATGGGGTGATGACAAGCTCAGCCCTGGCTATACCGTCACCATTGGCTGGGACAACTTTACCCGCGTGTTTACCGACGAAGGTATTCAGAAACCGTTCTTCGCCATCTTCGTCTGGACGGTGGTCTTCTCGGTTCTGACCGTGATCCTGACCGTGGCCGTGGGCATGGTTCTGGCCTGCCTCGTGCAGTGGGAAGCCCTGAAAGGCAAAGCGATTTATCGCGTACTGCTGATTCTGCCGTATGCCGTACCGTCGTTTATTTCGATTCTGATTTTCAAAGGGCTGTTTAACCAGAGCTTCGGTGAAATCAACATGATGCTGAGCGCGCTGTTTGGTATCAAACCGGCCTGGTTCAGCGACCCGACGACTGCCCGTTCGATGATTATCATCGTCAATACCTGGCTGGGCTATCCGTACATGATGATCCTGTGCATGGGGCTGTTGAAGGCGATCCCGGACGATCTGTACGAAGCCTCGGCGATGGACGGAGCGGGTCCGTTCCAGAACTTCTTTAAGATTACGCTGCCGCTGCTCATTAAGCCGCTGACGCCGCTGATGATTGCCAGCTTCGCCTTCAACTTTAACAACTTTGTGCTGATTCAACTGTTGACCAACGGCGGCCCTGACCGTCTTGGCACCACCACGCCAGCGGGCTATACCGACCTGCTCGTGAGCTACACCTACCGTATTGCTTTCGAAGGCGGCGGTGGTCAGGACTTCGGTCTGGCGGCGGCGATTGCCACCCTGATCTTCCTGCTAGTTGGCGCTCTGGCGATTGTGAACCTGAAAGCCACACGAATGAAATTTGACTAAGGAGGGCATCGATCATGGCTATGGTACAACCCAAATCTCAGAAACTGCGCCTCCTGGCGACGCATTTAGGCCTGCTGATTTTCATCGCGGCGATCATGTTCCCGCTACTGATGGTCATCGCCATCTCCCTGCGTTCGGGTAACTTCGCCACCGGGAGCCTGATCCCGGATGAAATCTCCTGGGAGCACTGGAAGCTCGCGCTGGGCTTCAGCGTAGAGCACGCGGATGGTCGCGTCACACCGCCGCCGTTCCCGGTGCTGTTATGGCTATGGAACTCGGTGAAAATCGCCGGGATCACCGCGATAGGTATCGTGACGCTCTCCACCACGTGTGCGTACGCTTTCGCCCGTATGAAGTTCCCGGGCAAGGCCTCACTGCTGAAAGGGATGCTGATTTTCCAGATGTTCCCGGCGGTACTGTCGCTGGTCGCGTTGTATGCCTTGTTTGACCGTCTGGGCCAGTACGTGCCGTTTATCGGCCTGAACACCCACGGTGGCGTAATCTTCGCCTATCTTGGCGGTATCGCACTGCATGTGTGGACCATCAAAGGCTATTTCGAAACCATCGACGGCTCGCTGGAAGAAGCTGCGGCACTGGATGGTGCAACCCCGTGGCAGGCGTTCCGTCTGGTGCTGCTGCCGCTGTCGGTGCCTATCCTGGCGGTGGTGTTTATCCTGTCGTTTATCGCCGCCATCACCGAAGTGCCCGTCGCTTCTCTGTTACTGCGTGATGTGAATAGCTACACCCTGGCCGTCGGTATGCAGCAATACCTCAACCCGCAAAACTACCTGTGGGGCGACTTTGCCGCGGCGGCCGTGCTCTCCGCCATCCCGATTACCGTGGTATTCCTGCTGGCGCAGCGCTGGCTGGTGAATGGCCTGACGGCGGGCGGTGTGAAAGGTTAAGTTTCATTTTGTTATGCCACTGCAACCCTCAACTTTAGACGTATTGTATTGACCCAACTTGTGACTGTTATTAGGCGGCCTCCGGGCCGCCATTTTTTTATTCGCGTTTCAGCCGCTTCGAGTTACACAGCCAGAGGGTGATTACCAGCAGCAGGATCGCCGCCGAGTAGATCAGCACGTCGAGCGGGGATTTATGATCGACGATGATCAGCCGCACTATCGCGGTGATCCCAATGTAGACGAAATAACGCAGCGGGAAGTGAAAGCCGGACTGAAAGTACTTCACAATCAGGGCGATAAATTCAAAGTAGAGAAAGTAGACCACCAGTCCTTCCACCAGCGCATATTTGCTGGTTTGTTCAGGGGCAAACAGCACATCCGCCAGATGCACCGTCTCTTTTCCCAAAAAGACGACCAGTATCAGTCCAAGGCTCAACAGACCGAGGTTCAGCACGGTCTGGAGGATAGTTGAGATAAACTCAACGCGCGGGCGAGTCAGGGATGTCATACAGCACCTCATTCTCCGGGGCGAGGTTCCTGTATAACGCAAAAATGTGACGGAGATCTATATTTTTTGTTTATATTTCGCGCGATCGCCCGGTGGTGAAGTACCACCGGGCTGGTCAGGCATCAGCGGAAGTTAATGTTTTTATCGCTGGTCATATCATACAGCTGGAACTTACGCCCAAGCTGCTGGCCACCGTCGCGCGTCAGCGGTGTCCAGCCAATCGCCGCACGGCTGCGGGTTGGGCCTGACGAGAACAGATCCAGCGGAATCGACACGTATACGCCTTTGGTGAAGTCCCCTTCCCCATATTCGTCCGGCGAGACGTTGGTGATGGTGGCATAACCGCCCACCACGACGCCGCTGTCAAAGTGTTTAGATATATCCAGCGTGCCGCCCTTATCACCCGCCAGGTACTGGCCGACGCTGGCTTTCACCAGTACGTCAGGGGCAAATGACGGTGTCCAGTAGGCGGTCAGATGACCCGTTTTGACGCTATAGTCGGTGAACTTCATCATGTCCTGGGCGCTGCGCCAGTCACGCTGTTTGACATAGTTGGCATCAATCCCGAACGCCCAGTTGCTGTCGACAGGACGATAAAGCACTTCTGCCCCAGCGCCGCCGAACATGGTTTCCAGATATCCGCCGTACACCTGGCCGTAGAAGCCGTTGCCGAAGTACTGGAAGTAGTTGGCCTGCAGGTTGTTCACATAGACATTATTCTGCACATACTCACGCACGCGGGTGCGCACGCGCGGCAGCGTCGAGTCATTTGGCGGATTGGTGTAGTTGAACTTGTCGTAGTTGTTAGCAATGTTGCCAAACAGGCTACCGGTGGTCAGCAGGTGGTCGGTGAGCCACAGATCCGCTGTCGCCATCGCGCCCAGCTGATACATGTAGAAGTTCTCTGGCCCGCCGACGGACTGATTCAGCACCGGATCGATATGGAAATCGAAGCGCGACTTGTCGATATACCAGCCCTGCTCGGTGGTATCTGGCACGATCGGCTCTACGCGTTTTTGCACCAGCTCGGTTTCATGCCCGAGCGGTTCACCTTCCAGATGGCGCTTGAGGCTGGCGACGTCCGTTTCCGTCGTCACCTGCGGCAGGTTGAGACGGTTCTCCGTCACGCGGATCGTGCGGATCCCATCCGGGAGATCGTTCATGACGATCCGGTTGGTGCGTTCGATCCCTTCACGTGAGTCGCGGTATTTCACCTGCTCGCCGGTAACGTACAGCGTATCGCCTTTTACCTGAATTTTCGGATCCGCCAGGCCAGCATTATATTTCAGCAACGTCAGCTGGTTTGCCACCACCGAGTGCTGCAGGATGGCGTCCTGCGGCTCCGGCTGGTATGCAGGCCGTGCGTTATCGTTGTAGTGCGGGCGCATGTCGTTGAAGTTAGTGCGCAGCGTGAAGCCAAACATGAAGGTATTGCCACGCTCGTAGCTGAGGTTAACGTCGGCCCAATCGGTGACGCGATAAATGGCGCCGACGTTAAACTTGCTCTTCTGTTCAATCTTGCCAGCGAAATCCTGCGAGTAGTCATTCCCTTCATACTCCAGCTTCAGGCGCAGCGGCTGCCAGGGTGTCTGGTATTCGACGCCACCAAACAGCGACGCAGGTCCGTGGAACATTTGGTCGCCGTTGATCGAACCCGCTTTCTGGTAGCTATTATCGCGATAACAGTATTTATCGCTGTACGAGCAAAACGGGTTTTTGACGTTGCCGCTGGTACCGAGATAACCCCAGCCCAGACCGAGTGAGAAATCAAACGGTCCCCAGGCTTTACTGGCAACGATGTATTCCGCATCAAACAGACCGGTACCGCCGATATCTTTGGCGCCAACGGAGACCTGGGGCATCCAGTAACTCTCTTCCCACAGACGTACTTTGAGGTCGAAGGCTTTATCTTTGTAGGTCTGATCGCCGGAGAACGCCTCTACGCTGCTGTACTGTTTCGTACGCACGTCGGTATAGCGCAGCGTGGTTTCAAGCCACGGAAACAGTTGCACCGACGCGGAGTAGTAGCGGTATTGATCGTTATCGCGATAGTTAAGGCTCAACTCACCCTCACGCGCCATACGTGCGGTGGGCGTTTGCAGTAAACCGACGCCACCGAAGTCTGACTGGGACGGGCCAATAGGTGCCGGATACGTTTCTGCATGGCAGGCGGCACTCACACAAAGTGCCAGCATGCTGTAGAGATAGGTTCTTTTCATTATTCCGGAATCCGCTGTATCAGGGAGCGAAGGATATCGGCGTTAAGTCCGTCATACCCCTTCGTCCAGAAATGGTCGGCAAAACCGACAAAAATGATGCTGCCAGGCATAGGTTCGATATGGCGTTTGTTCCAGTAGGCCACTGGCGCTTTTTGTGTGTGCCCGTCAGGGTAAACCACCCAGGCATAGCTGTTATCCGCACCGCTTAACAGGCTCTGCTCGTCGAGATAGCTCACCACGTCACGACCGGGTGTAAAGGGCTTTTTCCCGGGGTGGCTGATAAGACCAAAAACGGTGATGGTTGAGGGTTGTGCAGGCAGCCAGAGCGTGTATTCCCCTTCCAGAGCCGGGTTACCGTTCTCCGACACGCGCACGTCATCCGGATCGAGGTTCACTGGTAGCCGACCGGTGATTTTCAGTGCCTGAACCTGCTGGCGAACGCTGTTAATCGCCGCCGCATCGTCACCCTCTTCCTGCTCCGCTAACCCCGTCAGCCTGGCGAGGAGCGCCTTGTACTGTTGTTCCGCTTCAGCGGTTTTCTGGCGTTCAGCGATCACCGCGCCAGGCCACCAGCTGTTCGCCAGTCTGGGCTGGCCGACGAGATCGATCAGATGCCCGGCGTTGGTCAGTGTTTTGGGCTGCGTGCTGTCCGGGATATAGACCTTCACCGTTCCGGCAGACCAGGCAAGCGGCGCGGCAAAACTGGCGATCAGCGCAACGCGAATAAGTGTTTTCATGATTTCGCGGCCTTGATAAGCGTAGTTTTGACCGGGAAGAATCCCTCACCGAGATACTGCAGGGACTGACGGATTTGTCCGTCATCGTCGACCCAGAAACGGTTATGCCACGTGGCCTGGTCGGTGATCACTTCTTCATCGAGCACGCGAACCTGGGTTTCGTCGCTACCGACTTTCACGCTGTCGATGCCGTCCCAGCGGAAGGTAGAGCGTGCGGTGGCGTAACGCACCTGTTTATGCTCGGTCCAGCCCATCGTGCGCGTCCAGCTTGCGCCGTCGGTGATCTGGTTGGGTTTGATAAGCGGGTCGGCAGCGATATTGTTCACCTCAAGCAGGTTGTCTCCGCCCAACAGGGTTTTCACGAGACGTCCATGCTGCGTCACGATGGTGGCCTGATCCTGCGTCACCCATTTCTGCTGCCCGTTTTCATCGAAAGCGAGCACCACAAACAGTTGCGGGCCATCGTTTAACTGCATGTACTGGCTGGCATACGGCATGTTCTGAAGTTCATCATCGGTCAGATGTACACCCGGTGTGCCGAACATGCTGTCCCACAGTGAGTTCCCCAGCCCTTTGGTGGTGGCTGAGCACGCCTGCAAGAGCAGGCAAATCATGATGATTGCAGGTCGCTTCACGACTCTTCTCCGAAGGGCGAAATAACCACACCGAAGTGTGGTTATGATTAAAACACCCGGAATTATCGGGTGCTGGTCGTTGTGGTGGTCGTGGTTCCGGTATTGGAGCCATCACCGCCACCGGTTGCCGCCAGCGCGACACCCACGGCTGAACTTACGGTGCTGGCGCTGGCTGCGGTAGAACTTCCCGCAGACGCAGACGTCGCAGCCGACCCTGCCGCTTCCCCGACCTGAACCGGAGCTGCATAGACAGATGTCGCCGCAAGCGCAGATATGGCAAAAATGCCATACAGTACTTTTTTCATAACAATTTCCCTTCAATGAATGAATGGAGATTTGCCCGATAAGAATTTCAGGCGGAATCGAGTATACACAACTACTGCCGTGGGATTGCCGTAAGGGGAAATAGGGGTAGGGTTTTCGGAATAATGGTTAAAATGGAAATAGAATAAAAATAAAATAAATATATAATCAATGAAAATCAATAATTTATAATATATACATATTAACAGCTTAGTGCGTATTTTCTTAAAATAAACCGCAGCAATTAACGGGTTAAGCGTCTTTTTCGGATTAAACTCAGATCCAGAATTTGAGTTAACTAACAGACATCAGGAATTATCCGATAAAAAAATGCCGGCATATCGCCGGCATTTTTCATGACATTTTAATTACGCACGCCATGCTTTATAACGGTTGATCAAACCATTTGTCGAGCTGTCATGGCTGGCAATCGATTTATCGTCACCCAGCTCTGGCAGGATACGGTTTGCCAGCTGTTTGCCCAGCTCAACGCCCCACTGGTCAAAGGTGAAGATGTTCAGGATCGCGCCCTGCGTGAAGATTTTGTGCTCGTACAGGGCAATCAGCGCCCCCAGGCTGAACGGCGTGATTTCGCGCAGCAGGATGGAGTTGGTTGGACGGTTGCCTTCGAACACTTTGAACGGCACAACGTGATCCAGGGTTGCCGGATCTTTACCCTGGTCACGGTATTCCTGCTCTACCACCTCGCGGGATTTACCAAATGCCAGCGCTTCAGTCTGGGCGAAGAAGTTAGACAGCAACTTCGGATGGTGGTCGGACAGTGGGTTATGGGTGATAGCCGGGGCGATGAAATCGCACGGTACCATTTTGGTGCCCTGGTGAATCAGCTGGTAGAACGCGTGCTGACCGTTCGTGCCCGGCTCACCCCAGATGATTGGACCGGTCTGGTAATCCACGGCGTTTCCGTTACGGTCAACGTATTTACCGTTAGATTCCATGTTACCCTGCTGGAAGTAGGCCGCGAAACGGTGCATGTACTGATCGTATGGCAGGATCGCTTCGGTTTCAGCGCCGAAGAAGTTGTTGTACCAGATACCAATCAGCGCCAGCAGCACAGGCAGGTTTTTCTCTGGTGCGGTGCTGGAGAAGTGTTTATCCATCGCGTGCGCGCCGGAGAGCAGCTCAACGAAGTTGTCGAAGCCGACAGACAGGATGATGGACAGACCGATTGCAGACCACAGAGAGTAACGGCCGCCAACCCAGTCCCAGAACTCAAACATGTTCGCGGTATCAATCCCGAACTCGCCAACTGCCTTGCCGTTGGTGGACAGCGCCGCGAAGTGTTTCGCCACGTGCTTGTTGTCGCCTGCAGTCTTCAGGAACCAGTCGCGCGCACTGTGGGCGTTGGTCATGGTTTCCTGAGTGGTGAAGGTTTTAGATGCGACCAGGAACAGAGTGGTTTCCGGGTTCACGTTCTTCAGCACTTCGGCGATGTGGGTACCATCGACGTTAGAGACAAAGTGCATGTTGAGGTGGTTTTTATATGGACGCAGCGCTTCGGTCACCATGAATGGACCGAGGTCAGAACCGCCGATACCGATGTTAACCACGTCGGTGATGGCTTTGCCGGTGTAGCCTTTCCAGCTACCAGAGATGATCGCTTCGGAGAAGGCTTTCATCTTTTCCAGCACCGCGTTCACTTCCGGCATCACATCTTTGCCGTCAACGATGATTGGCGTATTGCTACGGTTACGCAGCGCCACGTGCAGCACGGCACGGTCTTCGGTGCGGTTGATCTTCTCACCGGAGAACATTGATTTGATGGCGTCAGCAAGCTGCGTCTCTTTTGCCAGATCCTGCAGTTTCGCCAGCGTCTCTTCGGTAATGCGGTTTTTGGAGAAATCCACCAGCATCAGGTCATCAAAGGTCGCGGAGAATTTGTTGAAACGATCGGCATCTTTCGCGAACAGCTCCGCGATAGTGACGTCTTTCATTTCATCAAAATGTTTTTGTAGTGCCTGCCAGGCAGCGGTCTGCGTTGGGTTGATGTTTTTCATTAGCAATACTCTTCTGATTTGAGAATTGTGACTGCGGTCGATTGTAGCGCCTGCAAATAAAAATTGTGATGGTTTTTATGCCATTGCCCTGGCCTGCATCAAACGCAGGTGAAAAGACCCGAAAAGTATAGCTGCTGGAGAGCGCTCCTGCGGCGGCGAAATGTCGGTCAAAACCGGGTAAAATGAAGCATAAAATATGGCCCTGTTATAAGTCCTGTTTCTCAGGGGTACCCCCCCATGAAAAATCCGCATAATCCCGGCATTGACAGGACCTCCCCCGCATTTTATTTATAGGGCCGTATTTTGCGCCTGCACCTGTTTTCGTTTCATTCTTGTGCCAAGGTCGCTTTATTCATTCCCTGACACGAGGTTGTTATGACGAGTTTTGTGGTCGCCAAATTTGGCGGCACCAGTGTGGCCGATTACGATGCCATGAACCGCAGCGCCGATGTGGTGCTAGCCGATCCGAATACCCGCCTGGTGGTGCTTTCTGCCTCTGCTGGCGTGACGAACCTGCTGGTTTCTCTGTCTGAAGGACTGGAAGCGACCGAGCGTTTCGTTAAGCTGGATGCACTGCGCAAAATTCAGTTCGACATCCTTGAACGTCTGCAGAACCCGAATGTCATCCGCGAAGAAGTGGAACGCCTGCTGGAAAATATCACCACGCTGGCAGAAGCGGCTTCTCTGGCCACCTCCACCGCCCTGACCGATGAGCTGGTCAGTCATGGCGAACTGATGTCGACTCTGCTGTTTGTGGAAATCATGCGCGAGCGTAACATTCAGGCGCAGTGGTTTGACGTGCGTAAAGTGATGCGTACCAGCGATCGCTTTGGCCGCGCCGAGCCGGACGTTGAAGCGCTGGCGGAGCTGACCAACCAGCAGCTGGCTCCCCGTCTGGCAGATGGTATTGTGATCACCCAGGGCTTTATCGGCAGTGAAGCGAAAGGCCGCACCACCACGCTTGGCCGTGGCGGCAGCGACTACACCGCCGCACTGTTGGGCGAAGCCCTGCATGCAACGCGCGTGGATATCTGGACTGACGTTCCGGGCATTTACACCACCGACCCGCGCGTTGTTTCTGCGGCTAAACGTATTGATGTGATCGCCTTTGAAGAAGCGGCTGAAATGGCCACCTTCGGTGCGAAGGTGCTGCATCCGGCAACCCTTTTGCCAGCCGTACGTAGCGATATTCCGGTCTTCGTCGGCTCCAGTAAAGATCCGAAAGCGGGCGGGACGCTGGTCTGCAAGAAAACGGAAAATCCACCACTGTTCCGCGCGTTGGCCCTGCGCCGTCGCCAGACGCTGGTCACGCTGCACAGCCACAATATGCTGCACTCCCGTGGCTTCCTGGCGGAAGTGTTTGGCATTCTGGCGCGCCATAACATCTCTGTAGACTTGATCACCACCTCCGAAGTGAGCATCGCGCTGACGCTGGACACCACCGGTTCCACCTCCACTGGTGACACCCTGCTGACACAGTCACTGCTGATTGAGCTTTCTGAACTGTGCCGCGTGGAAGTAGAAGAAAATCTGGCGCTGGTTGCCATCATCGGAAACAAGCTGTCGCGTGCCTGCGGCGTAGGGAAAGAGGTGTTTGGCGTGCTCGACCCGTTCAACATCCGCATGATTTGCTACGGTGCGTCCAGCTATAACCTCTGCTTCCTGGTCCCTGCCGATCAGGCGGAGCAGGTGGTGCAGAAACTTCATCAGAATTTGTTTGAATAAAATTCGTTAGCACGATAAACAATAACGATAAGCCGGGCACAGACCCGGCTTTTTCATAACTAAACACAACACAATCGCAAGGAAATACCTATGTTATCCGCCATCACACGGCTGTTCCCGTTATGGGCGCTGCTGCTCTCTGTAGTCGCGTATTACACGCCCACCTCGTTCACCGGCATTGGTCCGTGGGTCACCACCCTGCTGATGCTGATCATGCTCGGTATGGGCGTTCATCTGAAAATCGACGATTTTAAACGCGTGCTGTCGCGCCCGGCCCCCGTCGCTGCAGGTATATTCCTGCACTACCTGGTGATGCCGCTCGCGGCGTGGCTACTGGCGATGGCCTTTAAGATGCCGCCCGATCTCTCCGCCGGGATGGTGCTGGTGGGCAGCGTGGCCAGCGGCACGGCGTCCAACGTCATGATCTACCTTGCGAAAGGCGACGTGGCACTCTCCGTCACTATCTCTTCCGTTTCCACGCTGGTTGGCGTAATTGCTACCCCGCTGTTAACGCGCTTATATGTGGACGCACATATTCAGGTGGACGTGATGGGCATGCTGCTTAGCATCCTGCAAATCGTGGTGATCCCGATTGCGCTGGGACTGGTCATTCACCATCTTTTCCCGCGCGTGGTGAAAACGGTTGAACCGTATCTGCCGGCGTTCTCGATGGTCTGCATTCTGGCGATCATCAGCGCCGTGGTGGCGGGTTCCGCCTCACACATTGCTTCTGTAGGCTTTGTGGTGATCGTCGCGGTAGTGCTGCATAACACCATTGGATTACTCGGTGGTTACTGGGGCGGGAAGCTGTTTGGCTTTGACGAGTCCACTTGCCGCACGCTGGCAATCGAGGTGGGAATGCAGAACTCCGGTCTGGCAGCAGCACTCGGTAAGATTTACTTCTCACCACTGGCGGCCCTACCTGGCGCACTGTTCTCCGTCTGGCATAACCTGTCCGGTTCGCTGCTGGCGGGCTACTGGTCCGGTAAGCCGATTGATGAACAACCCAAAAAAGATGCGGTGAAGCAGAGTTAATTTACGCGGCTTGCTTTACACTGAAGCCTCCCCATCAGGAGGCTTCAGCAATGGCTACACCACGACTGACCCAGAAAGACATGACGGAAGCCGAGCAGCGCGAACTGAAAACGCTTCTCGACCGCGCCCGTATCGCACATGGCCGCACGCTGACGAACGCCGAAACGAACCAGGTTAAAAAAGAGTACATCGACAAATTGATGACACAGCGTGAGGCTGAGGCGAAAAAAGCCCGCAAACTGAAAAAGCAGCAGGCTTATAAACCCGATGCGGAGGCGACCTTCTCGTGGTCTGCCAACACATCGACTCGTGGAAGGCGCTGATTAGCGCCCTTTCTTTTTACGGCCAGGCTGGGTAAAGCGTTTCCCGTTGGCCGGTTTGCCGCGTCCTTTCTCTTCCGCCTGCGGCGCCTTCACCACCGGGCGCTTAATCGCCTGGGTTTTCGGTTTGGCTTTAGCTTTTGGCTTCGCTTCAGACGACGAGTTCTCGATAAGCTTGAACAGTTCAATCAGCTCGTCATCCGTTAAGTCGCGCCACTCGCCCAGCGGGATACCGGACAGGCTGACGTTCATGATGCGCGTGCGCTCCAGCTTCGTCACTTCATAACCGAAGTGCTCGCACATGCGGCGGATTTGGCGGTTCAGGCCCTGCACCAGGGTAATGCGGAACGCGAACGGTGCTTCTTTCTTGACCTTACACTTCTTCGTGACGGTACCGAGGATCGGCACACCGGCGCCCATGCCGCGAATAAATTCGTCCGTGACCGGCTTATTCACCGTCACAATGTACTCTTTCTCGTGGTCGTTACCGGCACGCAGGATTTTGTTGACCAGATCGCCGTGGTTGGTGAGGAAAATCAGCCCCTGAGAGTCTTTATCCAGACGGCCAATCGGGAAGATTCGGCTGCTGTGGTTCACGAAATCAACGATGTTGTCCCGCTCACCGTCTTCCGTGGTGCTGACAATCCCAACCGGTTTGTTCAACGCGATAAACACCAGGTCTTCAGCATCGCGCGGTTCGATGACCTGACCATTCACTTTAACCACATCGCCAGGGGCCACCTGATCGCCGATGGTGGCGCGTTTGCCGTTAAGAAACACATTACCTTGTTCAATGTAACGGTCAGCCTCGCGACGTGAGCAGATCCCGCTCTCGCTAATGTATTTGTTTAATCGGGTTGATTGAGTTGGCAGCATAGTTTCTCCTGTGAAGGGCGAAATATACCTTACCTTGCGGCTGACAAAAAAGTGTTAGTAACCGTTGATCAAAAAATCGAGTGCATCCCGCAATGAAGCCCGGTTTTGCGTAAGATCGGCGACACGCTCGCCTAACTCTTTTGGCGATATGCCTGCCATCATGTGCATCATGACCACGCAGGGCTTACCCGCTATCTCAACGACAGGGCACACTTTCGCAGGCGGTTGAATGTCTCCCAGGTGGCTAAGCTCAACTGCGGGGGCGACCAGGACTGCTCCATCAGAACGACCTCTGAAAGTCACTAAAAGAGCTGTTTTCATCAACCCACTGGTTAATGGCCTCGATAGAAGCTTTATTTTCTGCTAACCACTCGGCGCGCTGATGCGCTCGAAACTGCTCCTGCAGCGCAGCCGTGAGTACAGCAGATAGATTAAGTTTAAGCCGTCGCGCCTCTTCAAGAATTTCTGGTGCTAACGACACATTAACTGATTTTTTAATGCCTTGAGTAGTGCGCATGATAACCCCCATCGGAATGCGCATGAATTGGCGAAGAGTAGCGTAATAAACGAGCATTTTCTATTCCCTTAAAAATGTAAGGTCTGAAGAGTAAATGGCGCTTTATAAGGTGTCACGCCTCGCAAAACGGTTTTGCGAGGCGCTTTCAGAGATTAATATTCATCCCGCTCGTCGTCTTCATCCGGCTGTTCCATCACGCTGTACGCCACCGCGCAGAACAACGAGTTGAGACGTTTCATATCCCCCAGCAGCCCCAGGTGCAGCGAACTCGTTTCGATACTCTGCACGTTCTGCTGATGCAGACGCTCAACGTGGGCGTGCGAGTAGCGGCGGTTCAGAATACGGAAACGATGCTTGTTGCGGCGCAGGCGGCGCGCACTCGGCACGTCGCTGGAGAAGAACACCGACATCGCCAGCTTGAGGTTGCTGACCAGCTGTTCGTGCAGCGCCTCCAGCTCCTTCAGGCCTTCACCTGAAAATGCGCGACGCGCGGCAAGGGATTTGTCGGCAATCTCGCTACCCATGCGCTCAACGATATCCGAGGCCTGCTCCAGGTTAAGCGACATCTCGATAATTTCCGCCCAGCGGCGGGACTCTTCCTCCGCCAGTTCATCCTGCGGAATACGCGCAAGATAGAGCTTGATGGCGGTATAGAGCACGTTGATGTCGTCCGCCAGTCTGCGCAACTCTTTCTCTTCACGCGGCTCGCCGTGCATCACCTTTTGCAGCCCTTCGAGCATGGTTTCCATCGCATCGCCTATGCGCAGCGTCTCACGGGCAGCATTCGCCAGCGCCAGTGCAGGGGTGTCCAGCGCAGACGTATCCAGATGCTTAGGTTTCAGACGCGCATCCAGCTCCGGTTCATCCTGAATAAGTCGTTCACAGAAACGGGCCATCGGCTCAGCAAAAGGTACCATCGCCAGGCAGCGCACCAGGTTATAGAAAACGTGAAAATAGATCACCAGCTCCGCTTTTGGCAGCGGGAGGCTATCCATCAGGTTCGCCAGCGGATGGATAAAGGGCAGGATAATCAGGCTCCCCACCAGCTTAAACAGCAGGCTGCCGAGCGCCACTCGACGGGCGGCAGCATTGGCGGCGCTGTTGTTGAGCATCGCCAGCAGGCCAGAGCCGAGGTTAGCCCCGATCACCAGACATAACGCGACCGGGAAGGAGATCACCCCTGCAGCGGTGAGTGTTGCCGTCAGCAATACTGCGGCCAGGCTCGAGTAACTGACGATGGCAAACACTGCACCGATCAGCGCGTCCAGCATGATGTCGCCGGTCAGCGAAGCGAAGATGACCTGAACACCATTAGCCTCGGTAATGGGAGTAACCGCCTGCACAATCAGTTCCAGCGCCAGCAGGATAAGCCCCAGGCCAATCCCTACGCGTCCGAGCTGTCCGGCCCGCGTTTGTTTGCGGCCAAGGAAGAAGATGACGCCAATGAAAATCAGCAACGGCGACAGCCAGGAGAGATCAAAGGTCAGGATACGCGCCATCAACGCGGTACCCACATCAGCACCCAGTACAATTACCAGCGCCGGGGCCAGCGCCACCAGATCCTGCGCCACAAACGAGGTGACAAGCAGCGTCGTGGCGTTGCTGCTCTGAACCAGTGCCGTTACGCCAATACCCGCGCAGAAGGCGAGCGGTTTCTTCTCAACGCTGCTGCTGAGAACGGTACGTAAACGGGCACCAAATACGCGCATCACGCCGGTACGGACAATATGGGTGCCCCATACCAGAAGTGCGACTGCGGAGAGCAGATGTAACAGAATCAGCACGGAAGATGTTCCTCCTTATCGTTATTCGTTTTCCCTTGGTTCAGTATAAGGGTTTAAACGTAATAAAGAGACAGGGCGCCCAATGAGCGCCCTGTTTGTTGTAAGGAAAAGTGACGTCAGTCCGCGTCGTAGCCTAAATTCGGCGCTAGCCAACGCTCCACTTCAGAGACACTCATACCTTTGCGCAGGGCGTAATCTTCGATTTGATCGCGTTGCAGCTGCGCCACGGCGAAGTACTTGCTGTCAGGATGGCTGAAATACCAGCCGGAAACGGACGCCCCTGGCCACATGGCGAACGACTCGGTGAGTTTCATCCCTGTATGCGCTTCAACATCCAGCAGCTTCCAGATGGTTCCCTTTTCGGTGTGTTCGGGGCAGGCCGGGTAGCCAGGTGCCGGACGAATACCCTGATAGTTTTCGCGGATCAGCTCCTCGTTGCTGAGGTTCTCATTGGCCGCGTAGCCCCAGAGTACCTTACGTACGCGCTCGTGCAGGTACTCTGCGAAGGCTTCCGCCAGGCGGTCGGCAATCGCTTTGACCATGATTTTGTTGTAATCATCGTGCTGAGCTTCGAACGCATCCGCCAGGGCATCTTCTTCCAGACCACCGGTTACGGCAAATGCGCCGATGTAATCGGCTTTACCAGAAAGCTTCGGCGCAACGAAATCGGCCAGGCAGTAGTTCGCGAAACCCACTTTCTCGGTTTGCTGACGCAGATGGTGACTCACCGCCAGCACGTGAGTGCGGGTTTCATCGCGATAGATTTCAACATCGTCGCCCACGCGGTTCGCCGGAAACAGCCCCACCACGCCACGCGGGTTGAGGGTTTTCTCCACACTCAGTTTGTCGAGCATCTCGTTCGCATCTTTAAACAGGCGCTGTGCTTCTTCACCGACTACTTCATCTTCAAGGATGCGCGGATATTTGCCCGCCAGCGACCAGGTCATAAAGAACGGCGTCCAGTCGATGTAGTTGCGCAGCGTCTCGATGCTGGCAGTCACATCCTGCACGCCCAGACGATGCGCGACCGGCGGCGTATAGCTCGACCAGTCAAACGCCAGATCGTTATCGCGTGCCGCCTGCAACGTAACAGGCGGTGTGCGCGGTTTCTTGCGACCGTGCTGAATACGGACGGTTTCGTACTCTTTGCGGGTGCGCGTAACAAACTCGTCGCGCTGGGTGTCAGAGAGCAGCGCGGACACCACGCCTACCGTTCGCGAGGCATTTTGCACGTAGACCGTTGGACCACTGTAGTTCTGCTCGATTTTCACCGCCGTGTGCGCTTTTGAGGTGGTCGCCCCGCCAATCAGCAGCGGAATGGTAAAGCCCTGACGCTCCATCTCTTTCGCCACGTTGACCATCTCATCAAGCGACGGGGTGATCAGCCCGGAGAGGCCAATCAGGTCGGCATTCACTTCACGTGCGGTTTTGAGGATTTTGTCCGCGGGTACCATCACGCCAAGATCGATAATCTCGTAGTTATTACACTGCAGCACCACGCCGACGATATTCTTGCCGATGTCGTGAACATCGCCCTTCACGGTGGCGATCACCATTTTCCCGTTGCTGGAGCCTTTCTCTTTGCTGGCTTCGATAAACGGTTCAAGGTAGGCCACCGCCTGCTTCATCACGCGGGCGGATTTCACTACCTGCGGCAGGAACATTTTGCCCTCACCGAACAGATCGCCAACCACGTTCATGCCGTCCATCAGTGGCCCTTCGATCACTTCAATCGGACGTGCGGACTGAAGACGCGCTTCTTCGGTATCCAGTTCGATAAACTCGGTAATACCTTTCACCAGCGAATATTCCAGACGCTTTTTCACATCCCAGGAACGCCACTCGGCCTGCTGAACGTTGGCTGCTTCATCCGATTTACTGCCACGGTATTTCTCCGCAAGATCCAGCATCCGCTCGGTGGCATCGTCACGACGGTTCAGGATCACGTCTTCTACCGCGTCGCGCAGTTCTGCAGGCAGGTCGTCGTAAATCGCCAGTTGTCCGGCGTTAACGATCCCCATATCCATCCCGTTACGGATGGCGTAGTAGAGGAACACGGCGTGAATAGCTTCACGCACCGGATCGTTACCGCGGAACGAGAACGATACGTTCGATACACCGCCGGAGATCAGCGCATGCGGCAGCTCGCGCTTAATGTCTTCACACGCGCCGATAAAGTCCTGGGCGTAGTTGTTGTGCTCTTCAATCCCGGTCGCCACAGCGAAAATGTTCGGGTCAAAGATGATGTCTTCCGGGGGGAAGCCTACCTCTTCGGTCAAAATTTTGTACGCACGGCGGCAAATCTCGATTTTGCGCTCGCGGGTGTCTGCCTGACCCACTTCATCAAAGGCCATAACCACAACGGCCGCGCCGTAACGGCGTACCAGCTTCGCGTGATGGATAAAGATATCAACGCCTTCTTTCATCGAGATGGAGTTAACGATGCCTTTACCCTGAATGCATTTCAGCCCTTTCTCGATGACTTCCCACTTAGAGGAGTCAATCATGATCGGCACGCGGGCGATGTCCGGTTCACCGGCAATCAGGTTGAGGAAACGCACCATCGCCGCTTCGGCGTCGAGCATCCCCTCATCCATGTTGATATCAATAATTTGAGCACCGCTCTCAACCTGCTGGCGGGCGACGTCCAGCGCTTCGCTATACTTCTCTTCTTTAATCAGACGCTTGAACTTTGCTGAACCGGTGACGTTAGTACGCTCACCCACGTTCACAAACAGGCTGTCGTCGCCGATGGTCAACGGCTCAAGGCCGGAGAGACGACAGGCAACAGGCAGCTCAGGTAATTTTCGCGGCGGCAGCCCGGCCACCGCATTGCTCATGGCCGCGATATGCTCAGGCGTCGTGCCGCAGCAGCCACCGACGATGTTCAGGAAGCCAGACTCGGCCCACTCGCGGATTTGCGCCGCCATGGTGTTGGCATCGAGATCGTATTCACCAAACGCGTTCGGCAGACCGGCGTTTGGGTGCGCGGTGACGTAACATTCCGCAATACGCGACAGTTCCTGTACGTACTGGCGGAGTTCATCTGGCCCCAGCGCGCAGTTCAGGCCGAAGGAGAGCGCTTCAGCGTGGCGCAGAGAGTTATAAAAGGCTTCGGTTGTCTGGCCGGATAAGGTACGGCCGGAGGCGTCAGTAATGGTGCCGGAAATCATGATCGGCAGGTCAACGCCCAGCGCCTCGAACTCCTCTTTCACCGCGTAAATCGCGGCTTTGGCGTTGAGGGTATCGAATACGGTTTCAATCAGGATCAGATCGGAACCCCCTTCCACCAGCGCTTTGGTCGATTCGCGGTAGGCGGCAACCAGCTGGTCAAAGGTGATATTACGAAACGCCGGGTCGTTCACGTCCGGTGAAATCGACGCGGTGCGGTTGGTAGGGCCAAGCACCCCGGCAACGTAGCGCGGCTTGTCCGGCGTGCGGGCCGTCCACTCGTCGGCGCAGGCGCGCGCCAGCTTCGCGGCTTCAAAGTTGATTTCCGCCGACAGGGATTCCATCTGGTAATCCGCCATGGCGATGGTTGTCGAGTTAAAGGTGTTGGTTTCAATGATATCCGCACCCGCTTCAAAGTAGGCGTTGTGGATATCTTTAATAACCGACGGCTTGCTGAGCACCAGCAGGTCGTTATTACCCTTCAGGTCACATGGCCAGTCGGCAAAGCGCTCACCGCGGAAATCGTCTTCGCTCAGACGATAGCCCTGGATCATGGTGCCCATGCCGCCGTCCAGTACCAGAATTCGTTCATTTAACTGCGCACGCAGTTGCTCTACTTTGCTGCTCACACTTGCTCCCGACAACGCTCAACAAGGCCAAAAGGCTGCATTCCATACTGGCATAATCTCGCAGGGTGGAAAAGTCACACAGGAGTAACATGAGACATGTTCACTATCACTCCTCCGATCAGTCAGGATAACGGTTGCAAATTCACCAAATAAAACGAAAATGATTTCCACGATACAGAAAAAGGAGATCGTCATGGTCGCGACCGTTCCCGCTAAACGCGGCAGAAAACCTGCTGCTACCACCGCCGCACAACAGGGCGGACAGGTTCAATCGCTCACGCGCGGTTTGAAGCTGCTGGAGTGGATAGCCGAGTCGCACAATAGCGTGGCCCTGACGGAGCTGGCTCAGCAGGCTGGCCTGCCTAACTCCACAACGCATCGACTGCTGACCACCATGCAGCAGTTGGGCTTTGTCCGTCAGGTCGGTGAGCTGGGACACTGGGCTGTAGGCGCACATGCGTTTATCGTCGGCAGTAGCTTCCTGCAAAGCCGTAACTTGCTGGCCATTGTGCACCCTATTCTGCGCAAGCTAATGGAAGATTCCGGCGAGACGGTAAACCTGGCGGTACTCGACCAGAGCGACCATCAGGCGATCATCATCGACCAGGTACAGTGTACGCAGCTGATGCGTATGTCGGCCCCCATTGGCGGCAAGCTCCCTATGCACGCCTCCGGGGCGGGGAAAGCGTTTCTGTCGCAACTGAGCGAAGAGCAGGTGACGGGGTTATTGCACCGTAAAGGGTTGCACGCCTACACCCACGCAACGCTGGTTTCGCCGGTGCATCTTAAAGAGGATCTGGCCCTGACCCGCAAACGCGGCTATTCGTTTGATGACGAGGAACATGCTCTGGGCCTGCGTTGCATTGCAGCCTGTATCTTTGACGAACACCGCGAGCCGTTTGCCGCCATCTCCATCTCCGGGCCGATTTCACGCATGACGGATGATCGCGTGACTGAGCTGGGCGCGCTGGTGATTAAGGCAGCGAAAGAGGTGACGCTGGCGTATGGTGGGATTCGTTAAACCGCACGCAAAACCGCTGCTTACGTCGATAGGCATACACATCTTCCACATGCCCATTCTTAATTCGCGTTTGCAATCCACGCCAGTAGCTGGCGTGGAACAGATCGTCGTGCATCTCTGCGAATAATGGCCCAATTCGCGGGTCAGCGCACAGCCAGTGGCGGAACTCCTCAGGAAATACATCACCCGGCGAGACGCTGTACCACGGCTCACCGGAGAGTTCATCTTCCGGATAGCGGGGCTGCGGGATGTCGCGGAAATTCACCTCGGTCATGTAACAAATTTCATCGTAATCGTAGAACACGACGCGTCCGTGACGGGTGACGCCAAAGTTTTTAAACAGCATATCCCCCGGGAAGATATTGGCGGCAGCAAGCTGGCGAATCGCATTGCCATACTCTTCAATGGCATCGCGAAGCGCCTGACCTTCGGACTGCTCCAGCCAGATGTTCAGGGGCACCATACGGCGTTCAATGTAGAGATGGCTAATCACAATTTTGTCACCAATATCGGTGATTTTGCCGGGTACTTCCTGCATTAAAAGCGCCATGAGTGCTGGATCGATCTGCTGCTTATCCAGCACAAAGTTTTCGAATTCCTGGGTATCGGCCATGCGTCCAACACGGTCGTGCTCTTTAACCAGCTGGTAGCAGGCGCGGACATGTGCAGCCGTCATCTCTTTCTGCGGCGCGAATTTATCTTTAATCACCTTAAAGACGCGGTCAAAACCCGGCAGGGTGAAGACCAGCATCACCATACCGCGAATGCCCGGTGCTTCGATAAACTGTTCATCCGCCGTGGTGACATAGCGCAAATACTCCCGATAGCTTTCCGTTTTGGCGTGCTTCTGACAGCCAATCGCCATATACAGCTCGGCGGTGGTTTTGCCCGGCAGGATCTCGCGCAACCATTCCACGAGCGCGGCAGGTAACGGCGCGTAGACCATAAAGTAGGAACGGGCGAAGCCAAACACAATGCTGGCTTCGGCGCTGGTGGTCAGACAGGTATCGACAAACAGTTCGCCGTCGTCGGTGCGGTGGATCGGTAACAGAAACGGCACGATGGCTGCCGGCGTAACCAGTTTGCCCACCAACCAGGCGGCTTTATTGCGATAGAACAGTTCATTGGCGACCTGCAAATGGCTGTGCCCAAGAACGTCCTCGCCGAAGGTTTCAGTGAGATGCGCGTGGATATAGCCGATATCCCGGGTTTTATTCTCCCAGGGTAAACGCAGCGGCAAGTCTGTTAACACGCGGTGCAGGAGCTTTTCCCACCCGCGATCGGGAAAGAAATCTTTCGCCAGCGGACGAGGAATAGTACGAAAACGCCGCTCGGGCTGGGAGCTGAAAATAAATAACCGCTCAGGAGATAATGAGCGGTGGTCAAATAACCGACAATAGACGGAGTTAAAGAAGCTCTCCGCAATCTCGAAGCGCGGGTAATCGGGTAACAAACGGGTGTAGTGCTCTTTCACGCGCAGTAAAAATTCCGCGTCTGGACTTTTACCGTCGGTGATACAGCGCAACTGCTCCACCACCAGACCCACATGGTGGTCGTAGAGATGGATACGCTGCTTCATGGCCTGCTGAACCGCATGCCAGTCTGCATGTTCGAAGCGCTGTTGCGCGCCGGAGGTCACTTCCAGAAAACGGCCATACTGGGCATCGAAGCCCTGCAAAATAGTTTGGGCAATCAGTAATTCCAGACCACGCGACATATATCCCCCCTCACCCCAACCCTCTCCCCGAGGGGGGAGAGGGGGAAAAGTTTAGAACTGTGCTTCTTCGGTTGATCCCGTTAAGGCGGTGACGGAGGAGGTGCCGCCCTGAATAATCGTGGTCACATTATCAAAGTAGCCAGTTCCCACCTCCTGCTGGTGAGACACGAAGGTGTAGCCATCTTTACCCGCGGCAAATTCCGGCTGCTGCACCTTCTCAACGTAGTGCTTCATGCCCTCACCCTGCGCATAGGCGTGCGCCAGGTCGAACATGTTGAACCACATGCTGTGGATGCCTGCCAAAGTAATGAACTGGTATTTGTAGCCCATGTCGGACAGCTGCTGCTGGAAGCTGGCGATTGTCTTGTCGTCCAGTTTTTTCTGCCAGTTGAAGGACGGTGAGCAGTTGTAGGCCAGCAGTTTGCCCGGGTACTTCGCATGAATGGCATCGGCAAAGCGTTTTGCCAGAGCCAGATCCGGCGTGGAGGTTTCGCACCAGACCAGGTCCGCATAAGGAGCGTACGCCAGACCACGGCTTATCGCCTGCTCAATACCGGCATGGGTACGATAGAACCCTTCGCTGGTACGTTCACCGGTAATGAACTCGCTGTCGTACGGGTCGCAATCTGAGGTAATCAGGTCAGCGGCATCCGCATCCGTACGGGCAATGACCAATGTCGGCACGCCGAGCACGTCAGCAGCCAGACGCGCCGCAACCAGTTTCTGAATCGCCTCCTGGGTCGGGACCAGCACTTTGCCGCCCATATGTCCGCATTTCTTCACTGACGCCAGCTGGTCTTCGAAGTGAACGGCCGCTGCACCGGCCTCAATCATCGATTTCATCAGCTCGAAGGCGTTCAGCACGCCACCGAAACCCGCTTCCGCATCCGCAACTATCGGCAGGAAGTAATCAATAAAGCGCGGATCGTTTGGCTCAATGCCTGCCGCCCACTGGATCTGATCCGCACGGCGGAAGGTGTTGTTGATCCGATCCACGACCGACGGTACGGAGTTAGCCGGATAGAGCGACTGATCCGGGTACATGCTGGAGGCCAGGTTAGCGTCCGCCGCGACCTGCCAGCCGGACAGGTAAATGGCTTCTATCCCCGCCTTTGCCTGCTGCAGTGCCTGACCGCCCGTCAGCGCGCCAAGGCTGTTGATGTAACCTTTTTTGGAACCACCGTGCAGCAGCTTCCACATTTTCGCCGCGCCATTTTGCGCCAGCGTGCATTCCGGATTGACCGAGCCGCGTAATTTCACCACTTCCTCCGCGCTGTACGGACGGCGGATGCCTTCCCAGCGAGGTTGTGTCCACTCTTTCTTTAATTCTTCGATTTGTTGGGTACGGGTTTTCATGTGCAGATGCTCCATATTGTTATGTGGTGAGTTACGCCAGGAAGCGGTAGCCCGGCAGGGTCAGGAAGTCGATTAAGTCATCTGATGTGGTGATTTGCTCCATCAGGCGCGCAGCGTCGTCAAAACGTCCACTGCTGAAGCGGTGTTCGCCCAGCTCGTCCTGGATCACCCGCATCTCTTCGGCCAGCATCTGGCGGAACAGGGATTTGGTTACCGGCTTACCGTTGCTGAGCGTTTTTTGATGGTGGATCCACTGCCAGATGGAGGTACGGGAGATCTCCGCCGTCGCGGCATCTTCCATCAGGCCGTAGATAGGCACACAGCCGTTGCCGGAGATCCACGCTTCGATGTATTGCACGGCGACGCGAATATTGGCACGCATGCCCTCTTCGGTGCGTTCACCCGCACACGGTGCCAGCAGTTGCTCTTCGGCTGTTGGCGCATCCTCTTCGCGGGTGACAAACAGCTGGTTTTTATTGTCGCCAAGCACGCGGTTGAATACCTCCATCGCGGTATCGGCCAGGCCCGGGTGTGCAATCCACGTCCCGTCATGACCATTACGTGCTTCAAGTTCTTTATCGGCTTTCACCTTGTTGAGTACCTGGCTATTACGCTCCGCATCTTTGCTTGGAATAAACGCGGCCATGCCGCCCATCGCAAAGGCACCACGCTTGTGGCAGGTTTTGATCAGCAGACGCGAGTAGGCGCTCAGGAACGGTTTATCCATGGTGACAACCTGACGATCCGGCAGTACGCGATCGGGATAATTCTTCAGGGTCTTGATGTAGCTGAAAATGTAGTCCCAGCGCCCGCAGTTCAGGCCGACAATGTGATCGCGCAGGGCATGCAGAATTTCATTCATCTGGAACACGGCAGGCAGCGTTTCAATAAGCAGCGTGGCTTTGATGGTGCCGCGCGGCAGGTTGAATCGATCTTCCGCATAACTAAACACCTCACTCCACCAGGCCGCTTCCTGCCAGGATTGTGTTTTCGGCAGATAGAAGTAAGGGCCGCTACCTTTTGTCAGCAGGTTTTTGTGGTTGTGGAAGAAATAGAGCGCGAAATCAAACAGGCTGCCCGGAATGGCTTCCCCACGCCAGGTGACGTGTTTTTCAGGCAGGTGCAGCCCGCGTACGCGGCATATCAGCACCGCCGGGTTCGGTTTGAGCTGGTAAATTTTGCCGGCTTCGTTGGTATAGCTGATGGTGCCGTTCACGGCGTCGCGCAGATTGATCTGCCCCTCAATGACCTTACGCCAGTCCGGTGCCAGAGAATCTTCAAAATCAGCCATAAAGACTTTAACGTTCGCGTTCATGGCGTTGATCACCATTTTGCGCTCTACCGGCCCCGTGATCTCAACCCGGCGATCCTGCAAATCTTCAGGAATGCCACGGATTTTCCACTCGCCACGGCGAATGGAAGCGGTTTCCGAAATAAAACCAGGCAACTTGCCATCGTCAATTTCCTGCTGCTGATGAATGCGCGCTGCCAGCAGCTTATTACGCTGTGGCGTAAAGCGCGTTACCAGTTCAGTCAGGAATTCTACCGCTTCCGCCGTCAAAACTTGCTGTTCTTGCTCGCCATACGGCTGGGTAAAGGCCAGTTCATCGACCGTCGTTGCCTGTTGAGTCATCACTCTGCTCCTCATCAAAGATCCAAATTCACATCCCCAATGCGAACGAAAGATCGTTGTGTAGTTTTCGCTCAGCAGAATTAAGACTATCTATATTTTTTCCAAAATCAAAAACAATTTCCATTTTAATTTAATTTTAGATTCAATTTATTGATTTAATTGAAATTAAAGTTTTATTGAGTGGTGAGTGGCATTTCGGAAATAAAAAAGGCACCCGAAGGTGCCTGATCTGAATAGCTGAAACGCTTTAGGATCGTTTAGTGCAGAAGATTACTCCAGCGTCGGATTCATGTGACGCAGATCGTATGGTGTGATTTGGTAGACGTAATAGTTGAGCCAGTTCGTAAACAGCAAATTCCCGTGGCTGCGCCAGGTTGCTCTCGGTTTGTTTTGCGGATCGTTTTTCGGGAAATAGTTGTACGGAACATCCGGATTCAGACCCGCTTCGACGTCACGGAAAAACTCAGCCGCGAGGGTGTTTGGGTCATACTCGGGATGCCCAGTGACAAAAGCAATACGCTTATCTTTGCTGGCAAACAGGTAGGCATCACCATCTTCCGTTTCAGCCAGGATCTCCAGATCGGTGTAATCGCGGATCAGTTGTGCCGGGAAATCGGCATAGCGAGAGTGTGGGGCAAGGAAAGTGTCATCAAATCCGCGCGTCAGTAATGCGTGTGGATGCAGAATATGATGTTCATATACGCCAGAGAGCTTTTCAGTGCGGGTTTGCTTTGGAATGCCATACAGGATATTCAGTGCCGCCTGGACCGCCCAACAGACAAAAAGCGTGGAGGTGACGTGATCTTTTGCCCACTCCAGCACCTGTTTTATCTGCGGCCAGTAGGCAACATCATTGAATTCAACCAGGCCCAGTGGTGCTCCCGTTACAATCAGTCCATCGAAGTTTTCATCGCGGATGTCATCGAAGTTACAGTAGAAATTGTTCAGATGCTCAGAAGGTGTATTTCGCGACTCACGGGCATCAATTCGTAGCAGCTGGATATCAACCTGAAGCGGGGAGTTCGAAAGCAGACGAAGAAACTGGTTTTCTGTTTCGATCTTTTTTGGCATCAGATTGAGAATAAGCACCTTCAGCGGGCGAATTTCCTGACCTGTAGCGCGTGAAGCCGTCATGACAAAGACATTTTCTTCACGTAAGAAATTGACGGCTGGTAGCTCGTCCTGCACCCGAATCGGCATAACCTTATATCCTCACAGCATACGTATAAACGTTTAGACATCCAGACAGCTAACGATAACCAGAAATGATCTGAATGTCGAGTCTGCAAGTGAAAGGTGAGAAAGTTTCAAGGAGGGAATGTGTAAGATCCAAAGCAAAAAACCCCGCACCTTACGGTACGGGGTTTTTTGTTTGATGCCCGGCAGTTCCCTACTCTCACATGGGGAGACCCCACACTACCATCGGCGCTACGGCGTTTCACTTCTGAGTTCGGCATGGGGTCAGGTGGGACCACCGCGCTAAAGCCGCCAGGGCAAATTCTGTTAAATCTGTATCAAGGCTGAAAATCTTCTGTCTCTCTTCGCCGAAACAGCTTCGGCGTTGTAAGGTTAAGCCTCACGGTTCATTAGTATCGGTTAGCTCAACGCATCGCTGCGCTTACACACCCGACCTATCAACGTCGTAGTCTTCAACGTTCCTTCAGGACTCTCAAGGAGTCAGGGAGAACTCATCTCGGGGCAAGTTTCGTGCTTAGATGCTTTCAGCACTTATCTCTTCCGCATTTAGCTACCGGGCAATGCCATTGGCATGACAACCCGAACACCAGTGATGCGTCCACTCCGGTCCTCTCGTACTAGGAGCAGCCCCCCTCAATTCTCCAGCGCCCACGGCAGATAGGGACCGAACTGTCTCACGACGTTCTAAACCCAGCTCGCGTACCACTTTAAATGGCGAACAGCCATACCCTTGGGACCTACTTCAGCCCCAGGATGTGATGAGCCGACATCGAGGTGCCAAACACCGCCGTCGATATGAACTCTTGGGCGGTATCAGCCTGTTATCCCCGGAGTACCTTTTATCCGTTGAGCGATGGCCCTTCCATTCAGAACCACCGGATCACTATGACCTGCTTTCGCACCTGCTCGAGCCGTCACTCTCGCAGTCAAGCTAGCTTATGCCATTGCACTAACCTCCTGATGTCCGACCAGATTAGCTAACCTTCGTGCTCCTCCGTTACTCTTTGGGAGGAGACCGCCCCAGTCAAACTACCCACCAGACACTGTCCGCAACCCGGATTACGGGTCTACGTTAGAACACCAGCCATTAAAGGGTGGTATTTCAAGGGCGGCTCCACGCAGACTGGCGTCCACGCTTCAAAGCCTCCCACCTATCCTACACATCAAGGACCAGTGTTCAGTGTCAAGCTATAGTAAAGGTTCACGGGGTCTTTCCGTCTTGCCGCGGGTACACTGCATCTTCACAGCGAGTTCAATTTCACTGAGTCTCGGGTGGAGACAGCCTGGCCATCATTACGCCATTCGTGCAGGTCGGAACTTACCCGACAAGGAATTTCGCTACCTTAGGACCGTTATAGTTACGGCCGCCGTTTACCGGGGCTTCGATCAAGAGCTTCGCGTTGCCGCTAACCCCATCAATTAACCTTCCGGCACCGGGCAGGCGTCACACCGTATACGTCCACTTTCGTGTTTGCACAGTGCTGTGTTTTTAATAAACAGTTGCAGCCAGCTGGTATCTTCGACTGATTTCAGCTCCACCCGCAGGGGCTTCACCTACATATCAGCGTGCCTTCTCCCGAAGTTACGGCACCATTTTGCCTAGTTCCTTCACCCGAGTTCTCTCAAGCGCCTTGGTATTCTCTACCTGACCACCTGTGTCGGTTTGGGGTACGATTTGATGTTACCTGATGCTTAGAGGCTTTTCCTGGAAGCAGGGCATTTGTTACTTCAGCACCGTAGTGCCTCGTCATCACACCTCAGCGTTAATAAGGTACCGGATTTCCCGAACCTCCGCCTACATGCTTAAACCGGGACAACCGTCGCCCGGCTAACATAGCCTTCTCCGTCCCCCCTTCGCAGTAACACCAAGTACAGGAATATTAACCTGTTTCCCATCGACTACGCCTTTCGGCCTCGCCTTAGGGGTCGACTCACCCTGCCCCGATTAACGTTGGACAGGAACCCTTGGTCTTCCGGCGTGCGGGCTTTTCACCCGCATTATCGTTACTTATGTCAGCATTCGCACTTCTGATACCTCCAGCACCCCTCACAGGACACCTTCAACGGCTTACAGAACGCTCCCCTACCCAACAACACATAGTGTCGCTGCCGCAGCTTCGGTGCATGGTTTAGCCCCGTTACATCTTCCGCGCAGGCCGACTCGACCAGTGAGCTATTACGCTTTCTTTAAATGATGGCTGCTTCTAAGCCAACATCCTGGCTGTCTGTGCCTTCCCACATCGTTTCCCACTTAACCATGACTTTGGGACCTTAGCTGGCGGTCTGGGTTGTTTCCCTCTTCACGACGGACGTTAGCACCCGCCGTGTGTCTCCCGTGATAACATTCTTCGGTATTCGTAGTTTGCATCGGGTTGGTAAGCCGGGATGGCCCCTAGCCGAAACAGTGCTCTACCCCCGAAGATGAGTTCACGAGGCGCTACCTAAATAGCTTTCGGGGAGAACCAGCTATCTCCCGGTTTGATTGGCCTTTCACCCCCAGCCACAAGTCATCCGCTAATTTTTCAACATTAGTCGGTTCGGTCCTCCAGTTAGTGTTACCCAACCTTCAACCTGCCCATGGCTAGATCACCGGGTTTCGGGTCTATACCCTGCAACTTAACGCCCAGTTAAGACTCGGTTTCCCTTCGGCTCCCCTATACGGTTAACCTTGCTACAGAATATAAGTCGCTGACCCATTATACAAAAGGTACGCAGTCACACCACGAAGGTGCTCCCACTGCTTGTACGTACACGGTTTCAGGTTCTTTTTCACTCCCCTCGCCGGGGTTCTTTTCGCCTTTCCCTCACGGTACTGGTTCACTATCGGTCAGTCAGGAGTATTTAGCCTTGGAGGATGGTCCCCCCATATTCAGACAGGATACCACGTGTCCCGCCCTACTCTTCGAGTTCACAGCCTGTGCATTTTCGTGTACGGGACTATCACCCTGTACCGTCGGACTTTCCAGACCGTTCCACTAACACACAAGCTGATTCAGACTCTGGGCTGCTCCCCGTTCGCTCGCCGCTACTGGGGGAATCTCGGTTGATTTCTTTTCCTCGGGGTACTTAGATGTTTCAGTTCCCCGGTTCGCCTCGTTAACCTATGTATTCAGTTAACGATAGTGCAACGAATTGCACTGGGTTTCCCCATTCGGACATCGCCGGGTCAAAGGTTCATATCACCTCGCCGGCGCTTTTCGCAGATTAGCACGTCCTTCATCGCCTCTGACTGCCGGGCATCCACCGTGTACGCTTAGTCGCTTAACCTCACAACCCGAAGATGTTTCTTTCGATTCATCATCGACTTGCGAAAATTTGAGAGACTCGAACACACATAACATGTGTGTCGTTTCAATTTTCAGCTTGATCCAGATTTTTAAAGAGCAAATATCTCAAACATGACTCGCAAGTCAGTTTTGAGATATGACGGCAGGTGACTTTCACTCACGAACCAGCAAGTGGCGTCCCCTAGGGGATTCGAACCCCTGTTACCGCCGTGAAAGGGCGGTGTCCTGGGCCTCTAGACGAAGGGGACGTATAAGTCTCAATCGCAAGACGCCTTGCTATTTACTTTTCATCAGACAATCTGTGTGAGCACTACAAAGGCAGGTTCTTTAAGGTAAGGAGGTGATCCAACCGCAGGTTCCCCTACGGTTACCTTGTTACGACTTCACCCCAGTCATGAATCACAAAGTGGTAAGCGCCCTCCCGAAGGTTAAGCTACCTACTTCTTTTGCAACCCACTCCCATGGTGTGACGGGCGGTGTGTACAAGGCCCGGGAACGTATTCACCGTAGCATTCTGATCTACGATTACTAGCGATTCCGACTTCATGGAGTCGAGTTGCAGACTCCAATCCGGACTACGACGCACTTTATGAGGTCCGCTTGCTCTCGCGAGGTCGCTTCTCTTTGTATGCGCCATTGTAGCACGTGTGTAGCCCTACTCGTAAGGGCCATGATGACTTGACGTCATCCCCACCTTCCTCCAGTTTATCACTGGCAGTCTCCTTTGAGTTCCCGGCCGGACCGCTGGCAACAAAGGATAAGGGTTGCGCTCGTTGCGGGACTTAACCCAACATTTCACAACACGAGCTGACGACAGCCATGCAGCACCTGTCTCAGAGTTCCCGAAGGCACCAATCCATCTCTGGAAAGTTCTCTGGATGTCAAGAGTAGGTAAGGTTCTTCGCGTTGCATCGAATTAAACCACATGCTCCACCGCTTGTGCGGGCCCCCGTCAATTCATTTGAGTTTTAACCTTGCGGCCGTACTCCCGGGTGCGGTCGACTTAACGCGTTAGCTCCGCCACGCCTCAAGGGCACAACCTCCAAGTCGACATCGTTTACGGCGTGGACTACCGGGTATCTAATCCTGTTTGCTCCCCACGCTTTCGCACCTGAGCGTCAGTCTTTGTCCGGGGCCGCCTTCGCCACCGGTATTCCTCCAGATCTCTACGCATTTCACCGCTACACTGAATTCTACCCCCTCTACAAGACTCTAGCCTGCCAGTTTCGAATGCAGTTCCCGGTTGAGCCCGGGGATTTCACATCCGACTTGACAGACCGCCTGCGTGCGCTTTACGCCCAGTAATTCCGATTAACGCTTGCACCCTCCGTATTACCGCGGCTGCTGGCACGGAGTTAGCCGGTGCTTCTTCTGCGGGTAACGTCAATTGCTGAGGTTATTAACCTCAGCACCTTCCTCCCCGCTGAAAGTACTTTACAACCCGAAGGCCTTCTTCATACACGCGGCATGGCTGCATCAGGCTTGCGCCCATTGTGCAATATTCCCCACTGCTGCCTCCCGTAGGAGTCTGGACCGTGTCTCAGTTCCAGTGTGGCTGGTCATCCTCTCAGACCAGCTAGGGATCGTCGCCTAGGTGAGCCGTTACCCCACCTACTAGCTAATCCCATCTGGGCACATCTGATGGCAAGAGGCCCGAAGGTCCCCCTCTTTGGTCTTGCGACGTTATGCGGTATTAGCTACCGTTTCCAGTAGTTATCCCCCTCCATCAGGCAGTTTCCCAGACATTACTCACCCGTCCGCCGCTCGTCACCCGAGAGCAAGCTCTCTGTGCTACCGCTCGACTTGCATGTGTTAGGCCTGCCGCCAGCGTTCAATCTGAGCCATGATCAAACTCTTCAATTTAAAAGTTTGATGCTCAATGAATTAAACTTCGTAATGAATTACGTGTTCACTCGTTGAGACTTGGTATTCATTTTTCGTCCGAGGACGTTAAGAATCCATGTCACTTTGAGTGCCCACACAGATTGTCTGATAAATTGTTAAAGAGCAGTTGCAACGCGGCTTTCAGCTCACCGTTGCGAGGTGGCGTATATTACGCTTTCCTCTTTCAGAGTCAACCCGTTATTTCAGGATTTTTTCTCTTCAACCGACCGGGTTGTTTGTGAAGTGATTCACATCCGCCGTGTCGATGGAGGCGCATTATAGGGAGTTCTCCGCAGGCCGCAACCGAAAAGTTGCAAAAAAATGACTGACTGCTGCATTCCCCAGCAAAACCCCGCTTTATACCCATTTACACACAGACTTATCCACAATGATACGAAAAAGTGAAAATGTGCGAGCGTTGCGCAAACGTTTTCGTTAAAATGCTCGCGCTTAACAAGGATGCCCTGTCAGGTGTGTTAGATGAGTTTTTCGCTGGAAAATTCATCTAACGCTCTCTGTAATCGTGAAATCCAGGGGATTTACCATGCAACAACGTCGTCCAGTCCGCCGCGCTCTGCTCAGTGTTTCTGATAAAGCCGGTATCGTCGAATTCGCTCAGGCACTTTCTGCACGTGGTGTGGAGCTGCTTTCCACAGGCGGTACCGCTCGCCTGTTAGCAGATAAAGGTCTGCCGGTAACCGAAGTGTCCGATTACACCGGTTTCCCGGAAATGATGGATGGACGCGTCAAAACCCTGCATCCGAAAGTCCACGGCGGAATTCTTGGGCGCCGCGGTCAGGACGACGCCATTATGGAAAAACATGATATCGCACCAATCGACATGGTCGTCGTTAACCTCTATCCGTTCGCTCAGACTGTTGCCCGCGAAGGCTGCTCGCTGGAAGATGCCGTAGAGAATATTGATATCGGCGGCCCGACCATGGTGCGCTCCGCTGCCAAGAACCATAAAGATGTGGCTATCGTGGTGAAGAGCAGCGACTACAACACCATTATTAATGAGATGGATGCCAACGAAGGGTCACTGACTCTGCAAACGCGTTTCGATCTCGCCATCAAAGCATTCGAACACACCGCTGCATACGACAGCATGATCGCCAACTACTTCGGTAGCCTGGTGCCGGCTTACCACGGTGAAAGCAAAGATCCTTCAGGCCGCTTCCCGCGCACCCTGAACCTGAACTTCATTAAGAAGCAGGATATGCGTTATGGTGAGAACAGCCACCAGCAGGCAGCCTTCTATATAGAAGAAGAGGTCAAAGAAGCCTCGGTTGCTACCGCTCAACAGGTTCAGGGCAAAGCGCTTTCCTATAACAACATCGCTGACACCGATGCTGCGCTGGAATGTGTGAAAGAGTTCAGTGAGCCTGCCTGCGTTATCGTCAAGCACGCCAACCCATGCGGCGTCGCGGTAAGTAGTTCTATTCTGGATGCCTACGATCGCGCCTACAAAACCGACCCGACCTCCGCGTTCGGCGGTATTATCGCCTTCAACCGCGAGCTGGATGCTGAAACGGCACAGGCCATCATCTCCCGTCAGTTTGTCGAAGTGATCATCGCGCCATCCGCATCCGAAGAAGCGCTGAAAATCACCGCTGCAAAACAGAACGTGCGCGTGCTGGTTTGCGGCCAGTGGGCTGAGCGTGTACCAGGCCTGGACTTCAAACGCGTGAACGGCGGTCTGCTGGTTCAGGACCGCGACCTGGGTATGGTGACAGAAGCCGACCTGCGCGTGGTGACCAAACGTCAACCAACCGAGCAGGAACTGCGTGACGCGCTGTTCTGCTGGAAAGTGGCGAAATTCGTGAAATCCAACGCCATTGTCTACGCGAAAGAGAACATGACCATCGGGATAGGTGCGGGCCAGATGAGCCGTGTCTACTCTGCAAAAATTGCCGGGATTAAAGCAGGTGATGAAGGTCTGGAAGTGAAAGGCTCCGCCATGGCGTCTGACGCCTTCTTCCCGTTCCGTGACGGTATCGATGCTGCCGCAGCAGTAGGTATCACCTGTGTGATCCAGCCTGGCGGTTCCATTCGTGATGACGAAGTGATTGCCGCTGCCGATGAACACGGTATTGCGATGATCTTCACCGACATGCGTCACTTCCGCCATTAATTCCCGGAGCAGAAAATGAAAGTATTAGTGATTGGTAACGGCGGACGCGAGCACGCGCTGGCGTGGAAAGCGGCACAGTCTCCGCTGGTGAAAACCGTCTTTGTGGCACCGGGCAACGCCGGTACGGCGCTGGAGCCTGCGCTGCAGAACGTGGCTATCGGCGTGACCGATATTCCAGCACTGCTGAGCTTTGCCCAGAACGAGAAAATCGATCTGACCATCGTCGGCCCGGAAGCGCCGCTGGTGATTGGCGTGGTGGATGCGTTCCGCGCAGCCGGCCTTAAAATCTTCGGGCCAACCGAAGGTGCAGCACAGCTCGAAGGCTCCAAAGCCTTCACCAAAGATTTCCTCGCGCGTCACAACATCCCGACGGCGGAATATCAGAACTTCACGGAAGTTGAGCCAGCCCTGGCTTATCTGCGTGAAAAAGGCGCGCCGATTGTCATTAAGGCCGACGGCCTGGCTGCCGGTAAAGGCGTTATCGTGGCGATGACTCTCGAAGAAGCGGAGGCCGCGGTGCAGGACATGCTGGCAGGCAACGCATTCGGCGACGCAGGCCATCGCATCGTGATCGAAGAGTTCCTCGATGGTGAAGAGGCGAGCTTCATTGTAATGGTCGACGGCGAGCACGTTCTACCGATGGCTACCAGCCAGGATCATAAACGCGTAGGCAATGCGGATACCGGCCCGAACACCGGCGGTATGGGCGCTTACTCACCCGCTCCGGTCGTGACTGACGAAGTACATCAGCGCACGATGGATCGCATCATCTGGCCAACCGTAAAAGGTATGGCAGCCGAAGGGAACACTTACACTGGTTTCCTCTATGCGGGTCTGATGATCGATAAACAGGGTAACCCTAAGGTCATCGAGTTCAACTGCCGCTTTGGCGATCCAGAAACTCAGCCGATCATGCTGCGCATGAAATCCGATCTGGTCGATCTGTGCCTGGCAGCCTGTGAAGGTAAGCTGGATGAGAAAACTTCCGAGTGGGACGAACGTGCATCTCTGGGCGTGGTGATTGCCGCTGGCGGCTATCCGGGCAATTACAACACCGGAGATGAGATCCACGGTCTGCCGCTGGAAGAGCTCGAAGGCGGTAAAGTGTTCCATGCGGGTACGAAACTGTCTGACGACGATCGCGTACTGACCAACGGTGGCCGCGTGCTGTGTGCGACCGCGTTGGGTCATAGCGTTGCAGAAGCACAGAAGCGCGCCTATGCGCTGATGGCGGATATTCACTGGAACGGTAGCTTTAGCCGTCAGGATATCGGCTATCGCGCGATTGCGCGTGAGCAAGGGGAGTAACGGAACCGTCTGTTACACTCACCCAACTCCTCTCCCTCAAGGGAGAGGGGATTTACGTCAGAAACTTTTTTCTGTCGGCTGCCAGGTGCAGAAGTCTTCGTTCGCCACCAGCAGCAGTTGAGAACCTTCCGGTGCTTCAAGCCACGCCACACTCACCTCCATAGATGAATGACGCTGACGACGTTCAATATGTTCGGTTGCCCAGGATTCAAGCTCAGGCTTCACTGTCTGCCCTTCGCAAGTTGTTACCGTCCCATCGGCGTGCCAGCGCCCCTGGCGCAGTACAACGCGTCCCTGACGCAGCGCATCGCTGGTCTGGCGGATCTGTTCAGCACGATAACGATAGAGAGCAATTTGATCGCTGGAAAGCTGCTGTTTTTGACCGCTCACTTCACGCTGCATAAAGCTCAGCTCGCCATGGTCATCAAAACGCACTTTCACATGTTCAGGGGTCTTACTGTAGACGTTCAGTTCGATCAGCGACAGGTCATCGCCCTGCCAGCGATACTCCGCGGTCGAGGTATTGCCGTTATGCCACGGGCTAAAAGCAGAAAGCAGATGGACTTCACCGCCGGAATCTTTGCGCCATATTCTGACTGCCCCCTGGTTGTCAGCGTAGCCGCTGGCGGTAAACGGTGGTAGAGTGGAGTCATGACTACAGGCAGACAGCAACAGCACGCCGGCCAGCGCGAGCGCACCACGCCAGACAGACAAAAGGGGCGTTACCGCCCCTTCGTTAAAACTGTTCACTGCCACGCGTCTTACTTAACAGCGTCTTTCAGAGCTTTACCAGAAACGAATGCTGGCACGTTAGCTGCGGCGATTTTGATTTCTTTACCGGTCTGCGGGTTGCGGCCAGTGCGCTCAGCACGGTGGTTCACTTTGAAGGTACCGAAACCAACCAGTTGTACAGCATCGCCTTCTTTCAGAGACTCAGTAATTGCAGCCAGGGTAGATTCCAGAGCAGCTTTAGCCTGCACTTTAGACAGATCAGCCTTGTCCGCAATTACATCAATCAGTTGAGTCTTGTTCATAAGTTATCCTTTCAATGTGTTTATCGCTTGCTAAGCATCGAGTGCGACGAAAATGCCAAAAAAGCACTCTCCTGCATACACGCACCGATAGCCACTTTTTTTCGCCCCCCAAATGTAGACCAGACAAGGGGCGAAAGGGAAGAGTCGAGGAGCGACAAAACGGGCGTTATCTCAAGTTTTATTGTCTCATTGGTTAAAAATTATACCAATATTGCTCTCACCGGCCTCACGTAAGTCCGCGCGCAGCCCTTTTATCAGCTCAATATCGCGCTCTTCACACTCTGCCAGCAGGCGGAAAATTTCCCACTGAATGTCCCATTCTTGTTCTACCGCCGGGTTAGCACGCAGCTCTTCGTCGGTCATTTCACGACCTTCCTGAGTCATTTCCAGCATCGCAACGGTCGTAATCGATGCCTTACTGACTTCGATAGCATGCTCCAGCGTTTCACCACTCAGGCGGGAGTGAATCAACTCGCTTAACGCCACACAGGCATCGATCGCCGGATAGACACCGTACAGGTCAAAATCATCCGCAACCGGAATCGCCTCTTCCAGCTTTTCGAGCTGAGAGTCGAAATTCACCTTCGCGTCTTTCACCGTCAGCGTTTCCCAGATCAGATCCAGAATTCGGCGATAAATATGACCATCACCAAAGCCCGTCTGCTTGCAGAACGCGGCATAGTTGGGATACATGCGCTCGCACAGGCAAGCCATAAAGGTGACGTGCTGCCAGCTTTCCAGCTTCTCAAGGCGCAGGTGAATCGGGTTTTGTAACATGATGATCTCTCGAATCGAAAATTAGGCGCAGTTTACCTGAATCATCGCTGAATTTCCTGCCAACGAACAAAAGCTGGGCGTGAAGAAGCCACCGCATCAGCCCAGCGCGTCGGCTCTGGTAACCGGTAACCCTTCATACAGCGCTGCACCCACCCCAGAGCGCTATCCATGCTCACCCGATGTCCGGTGGCAATAAACAGCGGGTTACAGCGGGCTTTGCTGCGCCATACCCACGCCAGTTGTTCACCTTTATCAATGAGCGGCGCCAGCGCGCCAGGCTCGGCAGAAAGCGGTTCAAACGCGCCGCACAAGCGTTTCTTAGCTACGCCGATGGTGGGAACATCCACCAGCAGGCCAAAGTGGCTGGCCACGCCTAAACGGCGCGGATGCGAAATACCGTGCCCATCGACAAACAGTAGGTCAGGTTTTTGCGAGAGCTGTTCCCACGCTGCCAGCAGCGCGGGGTATTCGCGGAAGGAGAGAAAGCCCGGGATGTACGGCATGGTGGTGGCAATACGCGCCACTTTGTACTCCACCAGCTCAAGCGAGGGATATTTCAGTACCACCATCGCCGCTCGCGTCACGTCCCCACCCTGCTCAAACCCGACGTCAGCTCCACCGATAAACTGCGGGGGATCCTTATCCAGACGATCCTCGCGGATCACGGATGAAGCCAGTTCAATTTGTTGGGCGCGTAATGACGCGAGATCCATAGCGATTCCTTACTTGTGGTATTGCGCAGAGAGTCGGTGTACCGCCTCCACAAACGCGCCAGCGTGTTCTGGCGGCACGTCCTGATGAATACCATGCCCGAGGTTAAAGACGTGTCCTTCGCCCTGGCCGAAACCGGCGAGAATGGTTGCCACCTCTTCTTCAATGCGAGCCGGCTGTGCATAAAGCATGGACGGATCCATATTGCCCTGCAGCGCCACCTTGTCACCCACGCGACGGCGCGCATCGGCAATATCGGTTGTCCAGTCGAGACCCAGCGCGTCACATCCCGTTGCAGCCATCGCCTCCAGCCACTGACCGCCGCCTTTGGTGAACAAGGTCACCGGCACGCGGCGGCCTTCGTTTTCACGCAGCAGGCCATCAACGATCTTGTGCATGTAATAGAGCGAAAACTGCTGATAATCGCGTCCGGTGAGTACGCCGCCCCAGGTGTCGAAAATCATCACCGACTGTGCGCCCGCTTTAATCTGTGCGTTGAGGTAGAGCGTGACGCTCTTCGCCAGCTTGTCGAGCAGCGCATGCAACGCCAGCGGCTCCGCGTACATCATCTTTTTAATCACGGTGAAAGCCTTGCTGCTGCCACCTTCAACCATGTAAGTCGCCAGCGTCCACGGACTGCCAGAGAAACCGATCAGCGGCACTTCACCTTTCAGCTCACGGCGAATGGTGCGCACGGCATTCATCACATAGCCCAGTTCATCTTCAGGATCGGGAACAGGCAGCTTGTCGATGTCGGCTTTGCTTTTGATTGGGGAGGTGAAACGTGGACCTTCACCGGTTTCAAAATAGAGCCCAAGGCCCATCGCATCCGGGATGGTCAGAATATCCGAGAAGAGGATCGCAGCATCCAGCGGGAAGCGGCGCAGCGGCTGGAGCGTCACTTCACAGGCCAGCTCAGCGTTTTTGCACAGCGACATAAAATCGCCTGCCTGCGCGCGCGTGGCTTTGTACTCTGGCAGATAGCGTCCCGCCTGGCGCATCATCCACACCGGGGTGACATCAACGGGCTGGCGCAGCAGCGCACGCAGATAACGATCGTTCTTCAGTTCGGTCATTTTTGCAGTTCCTTAAGCGTCATGGCCTCAGTGTAACACTACTCATACTCAGCCCGACACATTGCCACAGTATCTTCTATTAGCCGACGCGCCACCGTACCTGGCGGCGGTAACAGAGGTAAATCGTCATACCGATACCAGTTCGCTTCCAGTAACTCTTTCTGGTCGATGACGATGTCCCCGCTATCATATTCGGCCATAAATGCCGTCATTAATGACTGCGGGAACGGCCACGGCTGGGAGGTAACATAGCGCAGGTTCTTCACTTTAATCCCGCTCTCCTCCATCACTTCGCGCGCCACCGCCTGCTCCAGCGTTTCGCCCACTTCGACAAACCCGGCCAGCACAGTGTGAATGCCGTTGCGGTGACGGGTATGCTGCGCCAGCAGGATGGAATCCTCGCGACGGATAGCGACGATAATGCACGGCGCGATCTGCGGATAGTAGCGTTCACGGCAGTGGCTGCAGAGCATCGCCCACTCGGTTTTGCTCGGGTGCATGGTATGCCCGCAGTAACCGCAGTATTTATGCGAACGATAAAACTCCGCCAGCTGTACACCACGGCCCGCCAGCTGGAACAGCCCCACATCCAGATCCAGCACCTGACGAACCGATCCCATGTCCTGACGTCGAGCCTGCTGGACCATCCACACGGGATCGCCCTGCCACTCACCGATCCTCAGTGCAGGTTGACCAACAAGATCGAATTTTTCCGCCGCACCATAGGGAATTTCCCCGACGGGGAGCCATAATTTTTGTTCGTGACTGACGATCCACCAACCAAGATCTGATTTTTCAATAATACGATCCATATCTATTGCACTACCTTCGCTTCACTGACATGTTGTTAGCATTGTGGTTACATTTTGGATAAGCAGATTCAATTCTAAACTTTGCGGAGTCGAACATGTTAAACCAGCTAGAAAGCCTGACTGAGCGCGTTAGAGGAAGTAACAAACTGGTGGATCGCTGGCTACATGTGCGCAAGCATCTACTCGTGGCTTATTACAATCTGGTCGGTATTAAGCCTGGCAAAGAATCGTTTATGCGTCTGAATGAAAAAGCGCTGGATGATTTTTGTCAGAGCCTGGTCGACTACCTGTCCGACGGCCATTTCAATATTTATGAACGCATTATCCGCGAAATGGAAGGGACTACGCCGTATTTAGCGGCCAGCAAACTCTATCCGCTGCTGGAAGCCAATACCCAGCAGATTATGGACTACTACGATTCCACGCTTGAGAATGCGATCGATCACGATAACTATCTTGAGTTTCAGCAGGCGCTTTCCGACCTTGGCGAAGCGCTGGAAGAACGATTCACACTGGAAGATAAGCTGATCGCCCTCGTGCTGGATAGCAATCTCAGTGCCAGCAACGAAGATAACATCGCGCGCCCTGCTTGAGTTCTTAATCGTTAACGAGTAATTTACAAACATTCGCCCCTCTCACGAGGGGGATTTTTCTTGTCGGAGTGCCCAGCGTTTGCAAAAACGCGGGCTGAGACCGTTAATTCGGGATCCGCGGAACCTGATCAGGCTAATACCTGCGAAGGGAACAAGAGTCACACTGCTGTTGTATCGCCTGCGGGCGATCTTCTCTTGCTTCATCCGTCGTCTGACAAGCCATGTCCTTCACTTTTGGAATGAGCTATGTCTACCACTAAACTGACCCGCCGCGAACAGCGCGCACACGCCCAACACTTCATTGATACCCTGGAAGGCACCGCTTTCCCGAACTCTAAACGCATCTACATCACCGGCTCTCAGGCGGATATCCGCGTGCCGATGCGTGAAATTCAGCTTAGCCCAACGCTTATCGGCGGCAGCAAAGATAACCCACAGTATGAAGACAACGAAGCTGTGCCGGTGTATGACACCTCCGGTCCCTACGGTGACCCTGAAATTGCCATCAACGTTCAGAAAGGCCTGGATAAGCTGCGCCAACCGTGGATCGACGCCCGCCTGGACAGCGAGGAGCTAAACGAGCAAAGTTCTGCCTATACCAAAGAGCGCCTGGCCGACGACGGTCTGGACGAGCTGCGCTTCACCGGCCTGCTGACACCGAAACGCGCTAAAGCGGGCAAATGCGTGACCCAGTTGCACTACGCGCGTCAGGGGATCGTCACCCCCGAAATGGAGTTCATCGCCATCCGCGAAAACATGGGCCGTGAGCGCATCCGTAGCGAAATTCTGCGCCACCAGCATCCTGGAGAAGGTTTTGGCGCGCGCCTGCCGGAAAACATTACGCCGGAATTTGTGCGTGATGAAGTCGCCGCTGGCCGCGCGATTATCCCTGCCAACATCAACCACCCGGAATCTGAGCCAATGATTATTGGCCGTAATTTCCTGGTGAAGGTCAACGCTAACATCGGTAACTCGGCCGTTACTTCGTCTATCGAAGAAGAGGTGGAAAAACTGGTGTGGTCGACGCGCTGGGGTGCGGACACGGTGATGGACCTCTCCACTGGCCGTTATATTCACGAAACCCGCGAATGGATCCTGCGTAACAGCCCGGTACCAATCGGGACGGTGCCTGTGTATCAGGCGCTGGAGAAGGTCAATGGCATTGCCGAAGATCTTACCTGGGAGGCCTTCCGCGACACGTTACTGGAACAGGCTGAACAGGGCGTAGACTACTTCACTATTCACGCAGGTGTACTGCTGCGCTACGTGCCGATGACGGCGAAACGTCTGACCGGCATCGTCTCGCGCGGCGGTTCGATCATGGCGAAGTGGTGTCTGTCCCATCATCAGGAAAACTTCCTCTACGAACACTTCCGTGAGATTTGCGAAATCTGCGCCGCGTACGATGTCTCTCTGTCGCTGGGCGACGGTCTGCGTCCTGGCTCCATCCGCGATGCCAATGACGAAGCGCAGTTTGCCGAATTGCACACGCTGGGTGAACTCACCAAAATCGCCTGGGAATATGACGTACAGGTGATGATTGAAGGCCCGGGACATGTGCCAATGCAGATGATCCGTCGCAACATGACTGAAGAGCTGGAGCACTGCCACGAAGCGCCGTTCTACACCCTCGGGCCATTGACCACCGATATCGCGCCGGGCTATGACCATTTCACCTCCGGGATTGGTGCGGCAATGATTGGCTGGTTCGGCTGCGCCATGCTCTGCTACGTCACGCCGAAAGAGCACCTCGGCCTGCCAAACAAAGAAGATGTAAAACAGGGTCTGATCACCTACAAGATTGCCGCCCACGCAGCCGATCTGGCGAAAGGCCACCCGGGCGCGCAAATCCGTGATAACGCCATGTCGAAAGCACGCTTCGAATTCCGCTGGGAAGATCAGTTCAACCTGGCGCTCGACCCATTCACTGCTCGCGCCTATCACGACGAAACACTGCCGCAGGAATCAGGCAAAGTGGCACACTTCTGCTCCATGTGCGGGCCGAAATTCTGCTCGATGAAAATCAGCCAGGAGGTACGTGACTACGCTGCCGCACAAACCATTGAAGTGGGCATGGCGGATATGTCAGAAACCTTCCGCGCCAAAGGCGGTGAAATCTACCTCAAAAAAGAGGAGGCGTAATGTACCAGCCCGATTTTCCACCTGTGCCCTTTCGTTTAGGGCTCTATCCGGTGGTGGATAGCGTGGAATGGATAGAGCGCCTGCTTGCGGCGGGCGTTCGTACGCTCCAGCTACGCATTAAAGATAAACACGATGAAGAGGTAGAGGCGGATGTGGTTTCTGCCATCGCGCTGGGGCGTCGCTATGACGCTCGCCTGTTTATCAACGACTACTGGCGACTGGCGATCAAACATCAGGCTTACGGCGTACATCTGGGTCAGGAAGACCTTGAGACAACCGACCTCAATGCGATCCGCGACGCAGGGCTACGTCTGGGGGTGTCAACGCATGACGATATGGAAATCGACGTCGCGCTGACCGCCCGCCCCTCTTACATCGCCCTCGGCCACGTATTCCCGACGCAAACCAAGCAGATGCCCTCCGCACCGCAAGGTCTGGCGCAGCTGGCGAGCCACGTTGAACGCCTTGCCGATTATCCCACCGTTGCCATCGGCGGCATTAGCCTTGAACGTGCCCCGGCGGTGCTGGAGACCGGGGTCGGCAGCATTGCCGTCGTCAGCGCCATTACCCAGGCCGCAGACTGGCAGTCGGCTACCGAGAAGCTGTTACGGCTGGCAGGAGCAGGCGATGAATGATCGTGATTTTATGCGCTACAGCCGTCAGCTTCTGCTGGAGGATATCGCCATTGACGGGCAGCAAAAGCTGCTCGCCAGCCGGGTTCTGATTGTGGGTTTGGGCGGGTTAGGTGCCCCTGCCGCGCTCTATCTGGCAGGGGCGGGCATCGGCACGCTGGTACTGGCCGATGACGACGAGGTTCACCTCAGCAACCTGCAACGGCAAATTCTCTTTACCACCGAGGATATTAACCAGCCTAAAGCGCAAATCACCCGCCAGCGGCTGAACCAGCTTAACCCGGACATCGAACTGATTGCCCTACAGCAACGGCTCAGCGGTGAAAGCCTGCAACGCGAAGTTGCCCTGGCCGACGTGGTGCTGGACTGCACCGACAATATGGCGACGCGTCAGGCGATCAACGCCGCCTGCGTGGCAAATAATACCCCGCTTATCACCGCCAGCGCGGTGGGTTTCGGCGGGCAGATGATGGTCCTGACTCCGCCGTGGTCGCAGGGCTGCTATCGCTGTCTGTGGCCGGATGATGCCGAGCCAACGCGCAACTGCCGGACGGCGGGCATTCTTGGTCCGGTGGTCGGCGTGATGGGCACAATGCAGGCGCTGGAAGCTATCAAGCTGCTTAGCGGCATGGAGACGGAACGCAATACGCTGCGCTTGTTTGATGCCCGCTCCAGCGGCTGGCGGCATCTGGCACTTCACCGTGCCAGCCACTGCCCGGTATGCGGAGGCCACGATGCGCATTCTGTTTAACGATGAGCCGATGAGTTGCGACGACGGGCTTACCGTTGCCGTTTTGCTCGATAAATTACGTCAGCTTAAACCAGGCACAGCGCTGGCGCTCAATCAACAGATCCTGCCGCGCGAGCAGTGGGAGCTTCAGCAGGTCAATGAAGGTGATCAGATCCTGCTGTTTCAGGTTATCGCAGGGGGCTAAGATGTTACGTATTGCCGATAAAGTCTTTGATTCACATCTGTTTACCGGAACCGGAAAGTTCGCCTCCCCACAGCTGATGGTGGAGGCCATCCGGGAAAGCGGCAGCCAGCTGGTGACGCTGGCCATGAAGCGCGTGGACCTGCGTCACCACAGCGATGCCATTCTGGCACCTTTACTGGAAGCAGGCGTTACGCTGCTGCCCAATACGTCCGGCGCGAAAACGGCAGAGGAGGCGATTTTTGCCGCACAACTGGCGCGAGAAGCGCTCGGCACCCGCTGGCTGAAGCTGGAAATTCACCCGGATGCCCGCTGGCTGCTGCCTGACCCTATCGAAACGCTGAAAGCAGCCGAAAAACTGGTTCAGCAGGGGTTTATCGTTCTGCCTTACTGCGGAGCCGACCCCGTACTGTGCAAGCGTCTGGAAGAGGTCGGCTGTGCCGCCGTCATGCCACTGGGTGCCCCTATCGGCTCCAATCAGGGACTGGAAACCCGTGCGATGCTTGAAATCATTATTGAGCAGGCCACCGTGCCCGTCGTTGTGGATGCGGGCATTGGTGTGCCAAGCCATGCTGCGCAGGCGCTGGAGATGGGTGCAGACGCCGTGCTGGTGAACACGGCCATCGCGGTAGCTGATGACCCGGTCATGATGGCGCGCGCGTTCCGCATGGCCGTAGAGGCCGGCATGCTGGCAAGGGCGTCCGGCCCCGGCTCGCGCAGTTTTCAGGCTCAGGCCACCAGCCCGTTGACCGGTTTTCTGGAGGCAATCTCATGAGCACGTTTACCGAGCGCTGGCGGCAGCTTAACTGGGACGACATTGCCCTGCGCATCAACAGCAAGACGGCTGTTGACGTGGAGCGAGCATTAAATGCCCGTCACCTCACCCGCGAGGATTTGATGGCCCTGCTCTCTCCGGCAGCCAGTGCATATCTTGAACCGATGGCACAGCGTGCTCAGAGGCTGACACGCCAGCGCTTTGGCAACACGGTGAGTTTTTACGTCCCGCTTTACCTCTCTAACCTGTGCGCCAATGACTGCACCTATTGCGGCTTCTCCATGAGCAACCGCATCAAGCGGAAAACGCTCGATGAGAGTGAAATTGCACGTGAGTGTGCGGCCATTCGTGAAATGGGCTTTGAGCATCTTCTGCTGGTCACGGGTGAACATCAGGGGAAAGTTGGGATGGACTATTTTCGTCAGCACCTCCCCGCCATTCGTCGTCAGTTTGCCTCTTTGCAAATGGAAGTGCAGCCCCTGTCGCAGGAGGAATACGCGGAGTTAAAAACGCTCGGGCTGGACGGGGTCATGGTCTATCAGGAAACCTACCACGAGGCGACATATGCCCGGCATCACCTCAAGGGAAAGAAACAGGACTTCTTTTTCCGGCTGGAGACACCGGACAGACTGGGACGCGCCGGGATCGACAAAATCGGTCTGGGGGCGCTGATCGGGCTATCGGATAGCTGGCGGGTAGATTGCTACATGGTGGCAGAACATCTGCTATGGCTCCAGCAACGCTACTGGCAGAGCCGTTACTCTATCTCCTTCCCCCGGCTGCGGCCTTGCACGGGAGGGGTTGAACCGGCTTCTCTGATGGATGAGCGTCAACTGGTGCAAACCATCTGTGCATTCCGCCTGCTTGCTCCGGAGGTTGAGTTGTCTCTCTCAACGCGCGAGTCCCCGGCGTTTCGCGATCGCGTGATCCCACTTGCGATCAACAACGTTAGCGCATTTTCCAAAACGCAGCCCGGCGGCTACGCCGACGACCATCCGGAACTGGAGCAGTTTGCGCCACATGACGGGCGACGTCCGGAAGCCGTCGCTGCCGCTCTGACTGAACAGGGTCTACAGCCTGTCTGGAAAGACTGGGACAGCTGGCTGGGAAGAGCCTCGCAATTGCGTTGAAACGCACTGCAACACGTTAAAAAATTGTCGAGACGCGACGAAAAGGCAAAACCGGATGATTGTCAGCAATCGACCGGTTTTTTATTGTCTCAAGGCCAGCAACGGACGCTGGCCAGGGCGAAAAAGCTTCTTCCTCGTTTCGCCCTGCCTCTACCTGAATCCAGAATGTTCATAAGTAATTTCTTAGTGATTCTTAATATAAATCATCTCGTCTGAAACCGTACATCGTATAATTCACAGCCAATCGCAGGACAGCGACTATGCTGAGAGGATATCGGCAGACAAAAAGCATTCACCATCAGGATCGATGTACAACTCATGGCACTTCACAGTAAAAAACTCTCTTTCACCCGGCCAATTATGCTCAGCTTCGCGGGGATCCTGTGCAGTTTTGTGCTGATCGCAGTCGCGGTGACGCTTTCGCAGAGAAAGGATTTTCTTGAGGATTATCACAAGATTAATAGCAATTTCACGCATAACCTGGCGGTGAATTACACCGAATCTATCCTGCGTGAAAATGACTATATCCTTGGCCGTTCCGCAATGTACTTCGCGCGCGACAACAAGCTAAACGAGACGTTAAACGTCAACCCAACACAGGGACTGCAGATGATGATGTATTTGCAGAACCTGATGCCGACCGTATCCTCCGTTTCGCTGGCCGACACGCAGGGGAATTATCTGCGAGCACCGGAAGTGCTCCCTACGGATAAGAGCAAAACTTTCGATCCCCGAACTCGGCCGTGGTTTGTCGCCCAGGCGGAAGCCAGTATCTTCAGCCACTATACAAGCCCCTATATGGACTACTTCACTGGCCATCCGACGATAACACTCTATAAGCCCTTGATTTCACCTGAAGGCAGACTGAAGGGAACCATCGCTTTTGATCTCGATTTGACGTCAATGGGCTATACCCTGCGTCAGATGGTAGCTCCCGTTCAGGGGGAATTCTTTATCGTCGAACGCGACGGTGCTGTGGTGCTGCACCCGGATACCGGCGCGCTCTTCAAAAAGTACGTGAGCGAAGCGCTGATGGACAAAATGACCAGCGGCGAAGGCCATCTTTACGACAATAAAAGTAACGCCTGGTATTACTATTACTCGTTTACCAACCCGGACTGGTTTGTTATCTACCGGGTATCGGGGGCAACACTCACCGATATCACTCGCCACGAAACAACGATTGTTGGCTGGGGGTTTGCCCTGGCGGCTATCATCATCATTCTCTTTGGTTTATATCTGCGCCATGCATCGCGTACCGTGCTGATGCACATTATCAATGCAATCAAAACCGGTGATGTCGGCCAGGTTCCACGTCTGGAAGCGATGCTGAGCCACACTATCCAGTCCAATAAAGAGCGCGAAATGGCGTATGTGCGCCAGGCAACGCACGATGCACTGACGGGCTGCAAAAACCGCCGCGCATTCGATAGCGATGTGGCGGAACTGATGGATGCACACCAGTCTTTTGCAATGGCGCTGGTGGACATTGATAACTTCAAATCGATTAACGATACGCTGGGCCACTTGACCGGTGATATTGTCCTGCGCAGCGTCGCCCGAGAAGGGATCCAGATAATGCAGCCGCATCACGTCTCGGTTTACCGTTATGGTGGGGAAGAATTCGCGGTGGTCTTCCAGGCCGAACAAATTGCTTCCGCACTTTCATTACTTGAAACGTGGCGTACCGCCGTTGAAAAACGCGTCTGGCGAGAAGAAAACCTGCGGGTAACGTTCAGTGGTGGTCTGGGAGAATGGCACCACGAACCGCTGGAGCAATTTGTAGGGAGCGTTGATAACGCCCTCTACAACGCCAAGCAGCAGGGAAAAAATCGCATTATCCGCACGTCCATCAGCTAATCCTCAACTTTCAGCCTGCCCGTTTCGGCGGGTAAGCTGCTCACCAATGCAAAATTGTAACCGGTTTCAGAAAATCGTCGGTTTCTTTGTGATGCCTCACACACAATCACGGTAAAGCGGTTGTTGAAGCGTTCTGCACGGGATAATTATCAATAAACACATGTAGATCGAGGCTGATTATGAAGAACATCGTTTTATGCTGTGCAGCGGGAATGTCAACCAGCATGCTGGTTCAACGTATGAAAGATGCCGCACAGAAAAAAGGGGTTGAAGTCACCATTAAAGCCGTTCCGGTTGCGGAGTTTAAAGACAACATCGCGACGGCCGACATCGTATTACTGGGGCCACAGGTTAAATACGAGCAGGCTAAACTACAGGCACAGGCCGATCCACTGGGTAAAAAGGTCGCGGTGATCGACATGATGGATTACGGCATGATGAAAGGCGATGCCGTACTGGAAAAAGCGCTCAAACTGCTGGAGTCATAATGGAAGACTTAGAAACCACAATCATGGAACTGCTCGTCAACGCAGGTGCAGCACGCAGTGCTGCCCTTACGGCGTTACAGATGGCACGTAAAGGTGACTTTGCCGAAGCCGAAAAGGCGATGGAAGAGTCGCGCGAATATGTGAAGCATGCGCACACGATTCAGACGCAGCTTATTGGTCTTGATGAAGGTACCGGGAAGCTACCGGTTAACCTGATCACCGTCCATTCTCAGGATCACCTGATGAACGCGATGGTCATTCAGGACCTGGCGGGCGATATGATAGAGCTGTACCGTCGGCTACCGCTGATTAACTGAAAAAAGAGATAAAAAAAACCCGCCGAAGCGGGTTTTTTATTAGCTGAATCAACGATTACTCGTTGTCGGAACCACCCAGACCTGCGTTCAGCAGTTCTGCCAGGCTCGCGGATGCATCTTCAGCAGTGACCTGCGGTGCAGCTGGCAGTTCACCCGCAGCACGACGACGCATACGATCCTGATGGTACGCATAACCGGTACCAGCCGGGATCAGACGACCCACGATAACGTTCTCTTTCAGACCGCGCAGTTCATCACGTTTACCTGCAACAGCCGCTTCGGTCAGGACACGCGTAGTTTCCTGGAACGATGCTGCAGAGATGAAGGACTCGGTTGCCAGAGACGCTTTGGTGATACCCAGCAGATCGCGTGCGAAGGTCGCACCGATTTTGCCGTTCGCTTCCAGATCGCGGTTAGCGATCTTAACGCGAGAGTATTCAACCTGCTCGCCTTCCAGGAACTCAGAGCTACCTGCGTTTTCGATGGTTGCTTTACGCAGCATCTGACGAACGATAACTTCGATGTGTTTATCGTTAATCTTAACGCCCTGCAGACGGTATACGTCCTGTACTTCGTTAACGATGTAACGAGTAACAGCATGCACACCACGCAGACGCAGGATATCGTGCGGCGCTTCTGGACCGTCGGAAACCACGTCACCACGTTCTACACGTTCACCTTCGAACACGTTGAGCTGACGCCACTTAGGAATCATCTCTTCGTACGGCTCGCTGCCATCTACTGGAGTGATAACCAGACGGCGTTTACCTTTGGTCTCTTTACCGAAGGAAATGATACCGCTGATTTCAGCCAGGATTGCCGGCTCTTTCGGACGACGTGCTTCGAACAGGTCCGCAACGCGTGGCAGACCACCGGTGATGTCCTTGGTACCGCCGGATTCCTGAGGAATACGCGCCAGGGTGTCACCAGAGCTGATCTGTACGCCATCTTCCAGCTGTACAATCGCTTTACCTGGCAGGAAGTACTGCGCAGGCATATCGGTACCCGGGATCAGAACGTCGTTACCCTGAGCATCAACGATTTTCAGTGCAGGACGCAGATCTTTACCGCCAGTAGTACGCTCTGCGGAATCCAGAACCACCAGAGAAGACAGACCAGTCAGCTCGTCAGTCTGACGAGTAATGGTCTGGCCGTCGATCATGTCAGTGAAGCGGATGAAACCACTTACTTCGGTGATAACTGGCATGGTGTGTGGATCCCAGTTTGCAACGGTTTCACCGCCGGCAACCTGCTCACCATCACCTTTAGCCATAACCGCACCGTAAGGTACTTTATAGCTCTCTTTGGTACGACCGAATTCGTCGATCAGTTTCAGCTCGGTGTTACGAGAGGTCACAACCAGCTTGCCTGCGGAGTTAACAACAGACTTCGCGTTGCTGAGCTTGATGCTACCTTTGTTTTTCACCTGGATGCTGGATTCAGCAGCCGCACGAGATGCCGCACCACCGATGTGGAACGTACGCATCGTCAGCTGTGTACCCGGCTCACCGATGGACTGTGCCGCGATAACACCGATTGCTTCACCTTTGTTGATGATGTGGCCACGCGCCAGGTCACGACCATAGCAGTGCGCACATACACCAAAGTCGGTGTCACAGGATACAACGGAACGTACTTTCACTGAGTCAACAGAGTTTGCTTCCAGCAGGTCACACCACTGTTCGTGCAGCAGCGTATTGCGTGGAACCAGAATGTCTGCAGTACCCGGCTTCAGAATGTCTTCCGCGGTTACACGACCCAGTACGCGATCGCGCAGTGGCTCTTTAACATCACCACCCTCGATAACCGGGGTCATGGTGATACCTTCGAGGGTGCCACAATCGTCTTCGGTTACAACCAGATCCTGCGCAACGTCAACCAGACGACGCGTCAGATAACCGGAGTTCGCTGTTTTCAGTGCGGTATCCGCCAGACCTTTACGAGCACCGTGAGTAGAGATGAAGTACTGGAGTACGTTCAGACCTTCACGGAAGTTCGCGGTGATTGGCGTTTCGATGATGGAGCCATCTGGCTTCGCCATCAGACCACGCATACCTGCCAGCTGACGAATCTGTGCAGCAGAACCACGCGCACCGGAGTCGGCCATCATGTAGATGCTGTTGAAGGAAACCTGCTGTTCTTCAACGCCGTCACGGTTAATCACGGTTTCGGTCTGCAGGTTATCCATCATCGCCTTGGATACACGATCGTTCGCCGCAGCCCAGATATCGATAACTTTGTTATAGCGTTCGCCCGCGGTTACCAGACCAGACTGGAACTGCTCCTGGATCTCAGCAACTTCGGCTTCCGCTTCAGAGATGATCTCGTGTTTCTTCTCTGGGATGACCATGTCATCAATACCAACAGATGCACCTGAACGCGCTGCATAAGCAAAGCCGGTGTACATTGTCTGGTCAGCGAAGATTACGGTCGGCTTCAGACCCAGAATGCGGTAACAGGTGTTCAGCATTTTGGAGATCGCTTTCTTGCCCAGCGCCTGGTTGACGATGGAGAAAGGCAGACCCTTCGGTACGATCATCCACAGAATGGCACGGCCAACGGTCGTGTCTTTCAGGCTGGTTTTCGCAACGAACTCGCCGTTTTCATCTTTTTCGTATTCGGTGATACGCACTTTAACGCGCGCATGCAGAGAGGCCAGGCCAGCGCGATAAATACGCTCAGCTTCTTTCGGGCCAGTCAGCACCATGCCTTCGCCTTTGGCGTTAACACAGTCACGGGTCATGTAGTACAGACCCAATACAACGTCCTGAGAAGGAACGATAATAGGTTCACCGTTCGCTGGAGACAGGATGTTGTTGGTAGACATCATCAGCGCACGCGCTTCCAGCTGGGCTTCCAGCGTCAGCGGTACGTGAACAGCCATCTGGTCACCATCGAAGTCGGCGTTATATGCCGCACAAACCAGCGGGTGCAGCTGGATAGCTTTACCTTCGATCAGGACTGGCTCAAATGCCTGGATACCCAGACGGTGCAGGGTTGGTGCACGGTTCAGCAGTACCGGGTGTTCGCGGATAACTTCGTCCAGGATATCCCAAACGACAGCTTCTTCACGCTCAACCATTTTCTTAGCGGCTTTGATGGTGGTGGCCAGGCCACGCAGCTCCAGCTTGCCGTAGATGAACGGTTTGAACAGCTCCAGTGCCATTTTCTTAGGCAGACCGCACTGATGCAGACGCAGGTATGGACCTACGGTGATTACAGAACGACCGGAGTAGTCAACACGCTTACCGAGCAGGTTCTGACGGAAACGACCCTGCTTACCTTTGATCATGTCGGCCAAAGATTTCAGAGGACGTTTGTTAGAACCGGTGATCGCACGACCGCGACGACCGTTATCCAGCAGGGCATCTACCGCTTCCTGCAGCATACGTTTTTCGTTGCGAACGATGATATCCGGCGCAGCCAGATCCAGCAGACGTTTCAGACGGTTGTTACGGTTAATGACGCGACGATACAGATCGTTCAGGTCAGAAGTCGCGAAACGACCACCATCCAGCGGAACCAGTGGACGCAGATCTGGCGGCAGAACCGGCAGAACGGTCAGGATCATCCACTCTGGTTTGTTACCAGACTGAACGAACGCTTCCAGCAGTTTGATACGCTTGGTCAGCTTTTTACGCTTGGTTTCGGAGTTGGTTTCGTTCAGCTCTTCACGCAGTTGCTCGCACTCTTGCTCCAGATCCATGCTCTTCAGCAGGGCCTGAATAGCTTCCGCACCCATCTTCGCGTCGAATTCGTCACCGAACTCTTCCAGCGCGTCCAGATACTGCTCTTCAGTCAGGATCTGGTGACGTTCCAGATTCGTCATCCCGCCTTCGATAACCACATAAGATTCGAAGTACAGAACACGTTCGATATCGCGCAGCGGCATATCCAGCAGCAGACCGATACGGGACGGCAGAGATTTCAGGAACCAGATGTGAGCGGTTGGAGATGCCAGCTCGATGTGGCCCATGCGCTCACGGCGCACTTTGGTCTGGGTCACTTCAACGCCGCACTTCTCACAGATCACACCACGGTGTTTCAGGCGCTTGTACTTACCGCACAGGCACTCGTAATCTTTTACTGGCCCGAAAATACGCGCACAGAAAAGGCCGTCACGCTCAGGTTTGAACGTACGGTAGTTGATGGTTTCCGGCTTTTTAACTTCACCGAACGACCATGAACGGATCATGTCTGGCGAAGCCAGAGCAATTTTGATCGCATCAAACTCTTCGGTTTTAGTCTGCGCTTTCAGAAACTTTAATAAATCTTTCACGGATTTGCTCCCGTCGGAGTTAGCACAATCTGGTGCCGGGGGTTAACCCGGCACCAGTGACCTGTTTGAGCGAGAATTACTCGTCTTCCAGTTCGATGTTGATACCCAGCGAACGAATCTCTTTCAACAGTACGTTGAAGGATTCTGGCATGCCCGGTTCCATCTGATGGTTGCCGTCCACGATGTTTTTATACATCTTGGTACGACCGTTCACGTCATCAGACTTAACGGTGAGCATTTCCTGCAGGGTGTATGCCGCGCCGTATGCTTCCAGCGCCCACACTTCCATCTCCCCGAAGCGCTGACCACCGAACTGTGCCTTACCACCCAGCGGCTGCTGAGTAACCAGGCTGTAAGAACCGGTAGAACGAGCGTGCATTTTGTCGTCGACCAGGTGGTTCAGTTTCAGCATGTACATGTAACCTACGGTTACCGGACGTTCGAACTGTTCACCGGTACGGCCGTCAAACAGCGTAATCTGACCAGACGTTGGCAGACCACCCAGTTGCAGCAGCTCTTTAATTTCAGCTTCTTTTGCACCGTCGAATACCGGCGTTGCAATTGGCATACCTTTGCGCAGGTTCTCTGCCAGACGCAGCACTTCTTCATCGCTGAAGGTGTTCAGGTCGACTTTCTGACGCACATCGGTACCCAGATCGTAGGCACGCTGGATGAATTCGCGCAGTTTCGCGACTTCCTGCTGCTGTTTCAGCATGGCGTTAATCTTGTCGCCAATACCTTTTGCAGCCATACCCAGGTGGGTTTCCAGAATCTGACCGATGTTCATACGAGACGGTACGCCCAGTGGGTTCAGTACGATATCTACCGGCGTACCGTTAGCATCGTGCGGCATATCTTCGATCGGGTTGATCTTAGAGATAACACCCTTGTTACCGTGACGACCTGCCATCTTATCACCAGGCTGGATCTGACGTTTAACAGCCAGATATACCTTAACAATCTTCAGCACGCCTGGTGCCAGATCGTCGCCCTGAGTGATTTTACGGCGTTTCGCTTCGAGTTTTTTCTCGAACTCGTGTTTCAGTTCGTCATACTGCTCAGCCAGTTGTTCCAGCTGATTTTGTTTCTCTTCGTCGGTCAGGCCCAGTTCCAGCCAGCGATCGCGTGGCAGTTTGTCGAGCTTCTCAGCTTCAACGCCACCGGCAACCAGCACCGCATAAATACGGCTGAACAGACCTGCTTCGAGGATCTGCAGTTCTTCAGACAGGTCTTTCTTAGCCTGTTTGAGCTGCATCTCTTCGATTTCCAGCGCACGCTTATCTTTTTCAACGCCATCACGAGTGAAGACCTGAACGTCGATAACCGTACCGGAAACACCGTTTGGTACGCGCAGAGAAGAGTCTTTAACGTCAGACGCTTTCTCACCGAAGATTGCACGCAGCAGTTTCTCTTCTGGCGTCAGCTGGGTTTCACCTTTCGGTGTTACCTTACCAACCAGAATGTCGCCGCCGGTCACTTCCGCACCGATGTAAACAATACCGGATTCATCCAGTTTAGAGAGCGCAGCTTCACCCACGTTAGGGATGTCAGCGGTGATCTCTTCTGGCCCCAGCTTGGTGTCACGGGACACACATGCCAGTTCCTGAATGTGGATGGTGGTGAAACGATCTTCCTGAACCACACGCTCGGAGACGAGGATGGAGTCTTCGAAGTTGTAACCGTTCCACGGCATGAACGCTACGCGCATGTTCTGACCGAGCGCCAGTTCACCGAGGTCGGTGGACGGACCGTCTGCCAGCACGTCGCCGCGCTCAACTGGCTCACCCAGAGATACGCAAGGCATCTGGTTGATACAGGTGTTCTGGTTAGAACGGGTGTATTTGGTCAGGTTATAAATGTCGATACCTGCTTCACCCGGGTACATCTCGTCTTCGTTAACTTTGATAACGATACGAGAGGCATCCACGTACTGAACAGTACCGCCACGTTTAGCAACCGCAGTAACACCGGAGTCAACGGCAACAGCACGTTCCATACCGGTACCAACCAGCGGCTTATCAGCGCGCAGAGTCGGAACGGCCTGACGTTGCATGTTCGCACCCATCAATGCACGGTTGGCGTCATCGTGTTCCAGGAACGGGATCAGGGACGCACCGACGGATACCACCTGTTGGGTGGATACGTCCATGTAGTCAACCTGGTCGCGGCTGAACAAGCTGGATTCGCCTTTGCTACGGCAGGTAACCAGATCTTCTACAAAGTGGCCTTCGTCATCCAGGTTGGAGTTCGCCTGAGCGATAACGTAGTTGCCTTCTTCGATAGCAGACAGGTAATGAATTTCGTCGGTTACAACACCGTCAGTCACTTTACGGTACGGCGTCTCAAGGAAACCGTATTCGTTTGTCTGTGCGTACACGGACAGGGAGTTGATCAGACCGATGTTTGGACCTTCAGGCGTTTCGATTGGACATACGCGACCATAGTGAGTCGGGTGTACGTCTCGAACTTCGAAGCCTGCGCGTTCACGGGTCAGACCGCCTGGGCCGAGTGCAGAGATACGACGCTTGTGCGTGATCTCAGACAGCGGGTTGTTCTGGTCCATGAACTGAGACAGCTGGCTGGAACCGAAGAACTCTTTCACTGCTGCAGAGATCGGCTTGGCGTTGATCATATCCTGAGGCATCAGGGTATCCAGATCGCCCAGAGACAGACGCTCTTTCACCGCACGCTCTACACGTACCAGGCCAACGCGGAACTGGTTTTCCGCCATTTCGCCAACGGAACGGATACGACGGTTGCCGAGGTGGTCGATATCATCCACTTCGCCTTTACCGTTACGGATATCGATGAGCTTCTTCATCACTTCGATGATGTCGTCTTTGCTCAGGATACCGGAACCTTCGATCTCATCACGCAGCAGAGAACGGTTGAACTTCATACGTCCAACCGCGGACAGATCGTAGCGGTCTTCGGAGAAGAACAGGTTCTCGAACAGGCTTTCAGCCGCTTCGCGAGTTGGTGGCTCACCAGGACGCATCATGCGGTAGATTTCAACCAGCGCACTCAGACGATCGGTCGTTGGGTCGACGCGGATAGTCTCAGAGATGTATGGACCATGGTCCAGATCGTTGGTGAACAGCGTTTCGATACGTTTGTGGCCAGACTGGCTCAGCTTAGCCAGCAGATCCAGGCTCAGCTCCATGTTCGCCGGGCAGATCAGCTCGCCAGTTGATTCATCAACGTAATCTTTCGCGGCTACTTTTCCTGCAATGTATTCAACTGGAACTTCGATGTGTTTGATATCATCTTTTTCCAGCTGGCGGATGTGGCGCGCGGTGATACGGCGACCTTTTTCCACATACACTTTGCCGTCGGCTTCGATGTCGAACGACGCGGTCTCACCACGCAGACGTTCCGGCACCAGCTCCATCTGCAGCTTGTTGTCGCGGATTTCAAAGATCACTTTCTCAAAGAACAGGTCCAGGATCTGCTCAGTGGTATATTGCAGCGCACGCAGAATGATGGTTGCAGGCAGTTTACGACGACGGTCGATACGGACAAACAGGTTGTCTTTTGGATCGAACTCGAAGTCCAGCCATGAACCACGGTAAGGAATGATGCGCGCGTTATACAGTACTTTACCGGAAGAGTGTGTTTTACCTTTATCGCTGTCGAAGAAGACGCCCGGGCTACGATGCAGCTGGGAAACGATAACACGCTCAGTACCGTTGATGACGAAAGTACCGTTGTCTGTCATGAGTGGAATTTCACCCATGTAGACTTCTTGTTCTTTAATGTCTTTTACGGTGCCTTCTGGCGCTTCGCGCTCATAGATCACCAGACGCAGTTTTACGCGCAGCGGTGCGGAATAGGTCACGCCACGGATCTGACATTCCTGAACGTCAAACACCGGCTCGCCAAGGCGATAGCTGACGTACTGCAGCTCGGAATTACCGCTGTAGCTCTGAATCGGGAACACGGAACGGAAGGCTGCTTCCAGACCGTACTGCCCTTCAGGATCTTGCTCGATAAACTTCTGGAACGAGTCAAGCTGGATAGAAAGGAGATATGGAATGTCCAGAACTTGTGGACGTTTACCAAAATCCTTACGAATACGTTTTTTCTCGGTATAGGAGTAAACCATAGGGTTCCTCAGCTCGCTGACAAGTCGACCCATCTGTCCGACGAAGGGACAGTTTGTGCAACACCATTTTGTGGACCGGAAAATCGAATACTTTCCGCAATACCTGTTGCTATCACGCTTAAACCATTTCGTTGCGATTTACACAGAGCGAGCACCCTGTCGCAATATATTAAGTCGTCGATAGAAACAAGCATTGTCAGGACAACCAGCAGTCAAACAGTGTGAAATGCTACTGATGCCTTACAGCGCAAAAAGGCTGGTGACTAAAAAGTCACCAGCCATCAGCCTAATTACTTAGGCTGCAACCAGAAAAGTTGGCTTATTTAACTTCAACTTCAGCGCCAGCTTCTTCCAGAGATTTTTTCAGTGCTTCTGCGTCGTCTTTGCTCACGCCTTCTTTCAGCGCAGCTGGAGCAGATTCTACCAGGTCTTTAGCTTCTTTCAGACCCAGGCCAGTTGCGCCACGTACTGCTTTGATAACAGCAACTTTGTTAGCGCCTGCAGCTTTCAGAATTACGTCGAATTCAGTTTTTTCTTCAGCAGCGTCAGCAGCTGGGCCAGCAGCAACAGCTACAGCGGCAGCAGCAGAAACACCGAATTTTTCTTCCATTGCAGAAATCAGTTCTACAACGTCCATTACGGACATAGCTGCAACTGCTTCAATGATTTGATCTTTAGTGATAGACATTTAAATTGTTCCTGAAAATCAGAATAAGTTTATACGTAAGCAAATGCTTTATAAAGACAACTGCGATTAAGCAGCTTCTTTCGCATCGCGAACAGCAGCCAGAGTGCGAACCAGTTTGCCAGCCGAAGCTTCTTTCATGGTTGCCATCAGGCGTGCAATTGCTTCTTCGTAGGTCGGCAGGGTTGCCAGGCGATCGATTTGCGATGCCGGGATCAACTCACCTTCAAAGGCTGCAGCTTTGACCTCAAATTTTGCATTCGCTTTCGCGAACTCTTTGAACAGACGAGCAGCAGCGCCCGGGTGTTCCATAGAGTATGCAATCAGGGTCGGACCAACAAACGTGTCTTTCAGGCACTCGAATGGAGTACCTTCAACTACGCGACGCAGCAGGGTGTTACGAACAACACGCATGTATACGCCAGCTTCACGACCTGCTTTACGCAGTTCAGTCATTTTGTCTACAGTAACGCCACGGGAATCCGCAACTACTGCAGACAGCGCGCCTTTGGCTACTTCGCTGACTTCAGCAACAATCGCTTGTTTGTCTTGAAGATTTAAAGCCATTAGCTTTGCTCCTGGATGTTTGCCGGAACTCATGTTCCGGAACTCACTTCACTCGACCCAACGGGAAGAGCGTCTAAATACGGTGAGCAGAAACAAGCCAGAGTATTCAAAAAATAATCTTAGCGTTCTGTCACCGTCTACGCAGGGGATTAAGTCTCTTACGAAACACCTGCGGTCTTCGACGGAGGCCTGGATAGGCCAGGCTCCAACGAACAAATCTTTTAGCCGCTAACTTTCGTTAGCAAACGTGGGGGTAAGATTGTAGACAAAATCACCGCCCACGTAAAGGCATTAGTTTGCAGCAGCGCTCAGGCCAGCCTGGTCAACTGCAACACCTGCACCCATGGTGGTGGAGATGCTAACTTTCTTGATGTACACGCCTTTCGCCTGAGTTGGTTTTGCTTTTTTCAGCGCAACCAGCAGAGCTTCCAGGTTTTCTTTCAGTTTGTCAGCGTCGAAGTCCACTTTACCGATGGTGGTGTGGATGATGCCGTTTTTGTCGTTACGATAACGAACCTGACCTGCTTTAGCGTTCTTAACCGCTTCAGCAACGTTAGGAGTAACGGTACCCACTTTCGGGTTTGGCATCAGGCCGCGTGGACCCAGAACCTGGCCCAGCTGGCCAACAACGCGCATTGCATCTGGAGATGCGATAACAACGTCGAAGTTCATTTCGCCTTTCTTGATCTGGTCAGCCAGATCTTCCATACCTACCAGTTCAGCCCCAGCAGCTTTAGCAGCTTCTGCGTTTGCACCCTGAGTAAATACAGCTACGCGAACGGAACGGCCAGTACCGTGTGGCAGTACAGTTGCACCACGAACGTTCTGATCAGATTTACGAGCATCGATGCCCAGGTTAACAGCAACGTCAACGCTTTCAACGAACTTAGCAGTAGCCAGTTCTTTCAGCAGAGCGATAGCTTCGTTGATGTCGTACTGTTTGGTCGCATCAACTTTGTCACGGATCACGGACATGCGCTTGGTCAGTTTAGCCATTTCTTAGTCCTCCACTACCAGGCCCATGGAACGTGCAGTACCTTCGATGGAGCGAGTCATCGCTTCAATGTCGGCACCAGTCATGTCGGCAGCTTTGGTCTGCGCGATTTCCTGCAGCTGAGCGCGGGAAATTTTACCCACTTTGTCTTTGTTCGGTTTACCGGAACCAGACTTGATACCAGCCGCTTTCTTCAGCAGAACTGCTGCTGGAGGGGTTTTGGTAACGAAAGTGAAAGAACGGTCAGCGTAAACAGTGATTACGACTGGGATTGGCAGACCTTTTTCCAGGGATTCAGTTTTTGCGTTGAACGCTTTACAGAATTCCATGATGTTCACACCCTGCTGACCCAGAGCTGGACCAACTGGTGGACTTGGGTTCGCCATACCAGCTGCAACCTGCAGCTTGACGTAGGCTTGTACTTTCTTAGCCATTCTAAAATCCTCTGATTGGGTAATAACGCCTCAGTGAGGCTCCCCGTGAATAAAATTCGTTTTACGGGCCGTTGCCCATAAAAACAAAAGGCGCGAAATTGTATTCCAATCTCGCGCCCTGTGCAACGATTAAATCGTCGCTTTTTTGATCGCTGCTTAGGCTTTTTCGACCTGGGCAAAGTCCAGTTCTACCGGGGTCGCACGACCAAAGATAGAAACAGAGACTTTCAGGCGGGACTTCTCGTAGTCCACTTCTTCAACCACACCATTAAAGTCAGCAAATGGACCGTCATTAACACGAACCATTTCACCCGGTTCAAACAGCGTTTTCGGACGCGGCTTATCACCCACCTGCTGCAGGCGGTTCATAATCGCATCAACTTCTTTGTCGCTGATTGGCGCCGGACGGTCAGATGTGCCGCCGATAAAGCCCATCACACGCGGTACGCTGCGCACAAGGTGCCAGCTCGCGTCGTTCATAACCATCTGAACCAGCACGTAACCCGGGAAGAATTTACGCTCGCTTTTGCGACGTTGGCCGCCACGGATCTCGACCACTTCTTCGGTCGGAACCATAACTTCGCCAAATAACTCTTCCATGTTGTGTAATTTGATATGCTCACGCAGCGACGTTGCTACGCGGCCTTCAAAACCGGAAAACGCCTGAACGACGTACCAGCGCTTTTTAGGGGCTTCAGACATCTCAGAACCTCAGGCCAGTGATAAAGGATACCAGGCGAACCAGAATACCATCCAGTCCCCACAGGATCAGTGACATTACAGCGGTAACCGCCGCTACAATCAGCGTGGTGTGCAATGTTTCCTGGCGAGTCGGCCAAATTACCTTGCGGACTTCGGTACGCGCTTCGCGAGCAAAAGCGACGGTCGCTTTGCCTTTCGTCGTCAACAGCGCGACACCACCTGCTGCAGCAATCAGAATTACCACTGCAAGCGCACGTAGCGGCAGCATAATGTCACGATAAAGGTAGTTGCCAACAATCGCTACGATCAGCAAAACGGCTACCACTACCCATTTCATCGCTTCCAGGCCGCGCCCGCTCCCTTGAGCTTCGGTATTCGCACTCATAAACCAACCTGTCAGAAGTATTCTACAAACATTTTCACCCCGCGATCGCGAGGCAAACCAAATCGAAATGCTAATTCGCTTTTCGAATTATACGCTCTCTGCAGAGCCTGTCTCAGCAATGATTATGACAAAAATAATCACTGATGAGCCAGGTTCTGACGTGAAAGCGTGCAAAAAGGGCATCAAATGATGCCCTTTTATTGCGCATTGCGTCAAATGTTATCAGCAATTAGCCGAGAACTTTAGCAACCACGCCCGCGCCAACGGTACGGCCGCCTTCACGGATTGCGAAACGCAGACCGTCGTCCATCGCGATTGGGTGGATCAGAGTCACAACCATCTTGATGTTGTCGCCTGGCATTACCATCTCTACGCCTTCTGGCAGTTCGATGGTACCGGTCACGTCAGTAGTACGGAAGTAGAACTGTGGACGGTAGCCTTTGAAGAACGGAGTATGACGGCCGCCTTCGTCTTTGGACAGAATGTACACTTCAGATTCGAACTTGGTGTGTGGCTTGATTGAGCCTGGCTTCGCCAGAACCTGACCACGTTCGATTTCTTCACGTTTGATACCACGCAGCAGAACACCAACGTTCTCACCAGCACGGCCTTCGTCCAGCAGTTTGCGGAACATTTCAACGCCAGTACAGGTAGACTTCGCAGTCTCTTTGATACCAACGATTTCAACTTCTTCACCAACTTTGATGATACCGCGCTCTACACGACCGGTAACAACGGTACCACGACCGGAGATGGAGAATACGTCTTCGATTGGCAGCAGGAATGGCTTGTCAATCGCACGCTCTGGTTCTGGGATGTAAGAATCCAGGAAGCCAGCCAGTTCGATGATTTTCGCTTCCCACTCTGCGTCGCCTTCCAGCGCTTTCAGAGCAGAACCACGAACGATTGGAGTATCGTCGCCTGGGAAATCGTACTGAGACAGCAGTTCACGAACTTCCATCTCTACCAGTTCCAGCAGCTCTTCGTCATCAACCATGTCGCACTTGTTCAGGAACACGATGATGTAAGGAACGCCTACCTGACGACCCAGCAGGATGTGCTCACGGGTCTGAGGCATTGGGCCGTCAGTCGCAGCAACAACCAGGATCGCGCCGTCCATCTGCGCAGCACCGGTGATCATGTTTTTAACATAGTCGGCGTGGCCTGGGCAGTCTACGTGTGCGTAGTGGCGAGTCGGGGTGTCGTACTCAACGTGAGAGGTGTTGATGGTGATACCACGAGCTTTTTCTTCTGGTGCGTTATCGATCTGGTCGAATGCGCGAGCAGAACCACCGTAGGTTTTTGCCAGAACGGTAGTGATTGCAGCGGTCAGCGTTGTTTTACCATGGTCAACGTGGCCGATAGTACCGACGTTAACGTGCGGTTTTGTACGTTCAAACTTTTCTTTAGACATCGATTGTCCCTCTAAGACACGGATAAATCGGTGATATCACCACATCAACCAGGCGAAATGCCTGAATTGTTGAATACAGTAAAATTGAAACAGAGAGAAACGGGAAGGAGAAGTGAAGTGGTGCTGATACCCAGAGTCGAACTGGGGACCTCACCCTTACCAAGGGTGCGCTCTACCAACTGAGCCATATCAGCACGTATTGGAGCGGGCAGCGGGAATCGAACCCGCATCATCAGCTTGGAAGGCTGAGGTAATAGCCATTATACGATGCCCGCATCCTGAAACTCGGCTACCCAGTTCTTTCTGTAACAAAAAAAGAGATTTCTCTCTTTTTAAGTTTGAGCTGGTTAATTTTTCCAACCAGCTCCGGCGGCATTAACGCTGCCAGAAAGTGGTGGTGGGGGAAGGATTCGAACCTTCGAAGTCTGTGACGGCAGATTTACAGTCTGCTCCCTTTGGCCGCTCGGGAACCCCACCGGACTTGATGGTGCCGACTACCGGAATCGAACTGGTGACCTACTGATTACAAGTCAGTTGCTCTACCTACTGAGCTAAGTCGGCATCAAGTAGCGCGCATTCTATGGATACCTGCGCAGTCATGCAACTAAAAATTTGCATAAAACGTTCTTTCGCTCACATTTTATGCGAACGGCGTGCTGAACGCTGTAAAAGTAGTCATTCGAGGTCAAATATTCAACATATCACGCTGATTTGCACGGTATACACCGTAGCGTGACGGCTTACGCGTAACGCAGCGCTTTCCATCTTTTTTCTTATTATTCCTGTCATCTGGTGTTAACCTCCTGCCCATTGTCCAAAATTAACTGTGTGATGAGCCATGATCCGGCAGTATTGTGCTGGCTCACTGAAGCATGCTTATGAGCAAAAAAGAGCAATCGTTAATGACACCTTATCTTCATTTTAACCGCAGCCAGTGGGCTGCCCTGCGTGATTCCGTCCCTATGACGCTGACGGAAGGTGAAATCGCACGGTTAAAAGGGATAAACGAAGACCTGTCCCTGGAAGAGGTCGCAGAAATATATCTCCCCCTCTCTCGCTTGCTTAACTTCTATATAAGTTCCAACCTGCGCCGTCAGGCGGTGCTGGAACAGTTCCTTGGGACGAATGGTCAACGCATTCCTTATATCATTAGTATTGCGGGTAGCGTGGCCGTAGGTAAAAGCACGACTGCGCGTGTCCTGCAGGCGCTGCTGAGCCGCTGGCCGGAGCACCGTAGCGTGGAGCTGATCACTACCGATGGCTTCCTGCATCCAAACGAAGTACTAAAAGAACGCGGGCTGATGAAGAAGAAAGGCTTCCCGCTCTCTTATGATATGCACCGTCTGGTGAAATTTGTTTCTGACCTGAAATCGGGCGTGCCTCACGTGACTGCGCCGGTGTATTCACACCTGATCTACGATCGCATCCCGGACGGAGATAAAACGGTGGTCCAGCCGGATATCCTGATTCTGGAAGGGCTGAACGTTCTGCAAAGCGGAATGGACTATCCTCACGATCCGCATCATGTGTTTGTCTCCGATTTTGTCGATTTCTCTATTTATGTCGATGCGCCGGAAGATTTACTCCAGAACTGGTATATCAACCGCTTCCTGAAGTTCCGTGAGGGGGCATTCACTGATCCGGACTCCTATTTCCATCACTACGCCCAGCTTTCTGAAGAAGAAGCGGTTAATGTGGCAAGAGGGCTGTGGAACGAGATCAACTACGTGAACCTGAAAGAGAACATCCTGCCAACGCGCGAGCGTGCGAGCTTAATCCTCACCAAGAGCGAGAAGCACGCTGTCGACCAGATTCGCTTGCGGAAATAATAGCGCAGAGATAAAAAAACCGGCTTAACGCCGGTTTTTTTGTTTTAAGCATGTGGCTTTTCGCCATTTTCATCCTGATCGACTGCAAAGCAGGCGACCAGTTGACCACCATAATCCTTCAGCTGTGGCTGGAGCTGGGTGCAAGGACCGAAGCGACGACTGCAGCGGGCGTTGAATGCACACCCCGGAGGCGGATTCAGCGGGCTTGGCAACTCGCCCGTCAGCTTAATACGCTCACGACGATCGTCCGGGTTCAGACGCGGCGTCGCGGAAAGCAGTGCCTGGGTATACGGGTGACGAGGATTATTAAAGATCTGATCTTTCGTCCCCTTCTCCACGCAACGCCCCAGATACATCACCATCACTTCATCAGCAATGTGCTCCACCACTGAAAGGTCGTGCGAGATGAACACGTAAGAGAGCCCCAGCTCCTGCTGCAAGTCCATCATCAGGTTCAGCACCTGCGCGCGGACGGAAACATCGAGTGCCGAAACCGGTTCATCGGCAATCACCACATCCGGGTCGAGCATCAGACCACGTGCAATAGCGATACGCTGACGCTGTCCACCGGAGAACATATGCGGGTAGCGGTCGTAATGTTCAGTTTTCAGGCCAACTTTCGCCATCATCGCCAGCGCTTTTTCCCGACGCTGCTCTTTGCTCAGATTGCTGTTAATCAGCAACGGCTCTTCCAGGATCTGTCCCACTTTTTTACGCGGGTTCAAAGAGCCATACGGGTTCTGGAACACAATCTGGATTTTCTGGCGACGCAGTTTCTGTGCCTGCGGATCATGCTTGAGCAGATCTTGCCCCTGATAGTAAAGCTCACCACCGGTTGGCGTTTCAATCATCGTCAGCAGACGGCCCAGCGTCGATTTACCGCAGCCCGATTCCCCGACCACCGCCAGCGTTTTACCGCGTTCGAGGGTAAAGGAGACGCCATCCAGCGCTTTCACCAGTCGCTCAGGGGCAAAAATCCCCTTCTTCACCGGGTAGTGTTTTTTCAGGTCGATAGCCTGCAACAGCGGTTGTTGCGTGGTGGCCTGTTGCGTACTCATAGTGTTGGCCTCCCGGCATCATCGAGTGGGTAGTGGCATTTCGACTGACGACCGTCAGCAAGCTGGTTCAGCTCTGGCTCTTCTGCCCGGCATTTGTCCGTCGCATACGGACAACGCGGATTCAGCAGACAGCCCTGTGGTCGGTCGTATTTGCCCGGCACCACGCCCGGCAGTGACGCCAGCCGCGCTTTGTCCTGGGCAAACTCCGGCAGTGCACGTAGCAGAGCCTGAGTATACGGGTGGCGCGGTGCGCGGAAGATATCGTGGGAACTTCCGGTCTCCACCACCTGGCCTGCATACATCACGATGATCTTGTGCGCCGCTTCGGCCACCAGCGCCAGGTCGTGCGTAATCAGCACCAGCGCCATATTCTCTTTCTGCTGCAGTTCCAGCAGCAGCTCGATAATTTGCGCCTGAATGGTCACATCCAGCGCCGTCGTCGGTTCATCCGCAATCAGCAGTTTTGGCCGACAGGCAATGGCCATCGCAATCATCACGCGCTGGCTCATGCCGCCAGAGAGCTGGTGCGGGTATACGTCCAGACGCGATGCCGGGTCAGGAATCCCGACCTGGTTCAGCAGATCGATCGCCCGCTGACGACGGGTTTTCTTATTCCCGCCCTGATGCACCTTAATCGCTTCCATAATCTGGAAACCGACGGTGTAGCAGGGGTTCAGGCTGGTCATTGGGTCCTGGAAAATCATCGCCACTTCCGCGCCTACCAACTGGCGGCGCTGTTTTTCGGAAATGCGCTTCAGATCCTGACCGTTGAACTGCAGGTTTTCCGCCATCACGCGGCCCGGATAATCAATCAGCCCCATAATCGCCAGCGAGCTTACTGACTTACCGGAACCAGACTCCCCTACGATGCCAACCACTTCGCCCTGATTTACGCTGTAGCTGATGCGGTCCACGGCGCGAAACGGTGTGCCTTCATCCCCGAAGTGCACCGATAATTTATCTACATTTAATAACGCCATCTCGTGCCTCTTACTGCTTCAGTTTGGGATCAAGTGCATCACGCAGACCATCACCCATCAGGTTAAATGCCAGCACCGTCAGCAGGATCGCCAGACCCGGGAAGGTGACGACCCACCAGGCGCTTTGTGCGAACTGCAACACATCGGAGAGCATGGTGCCCCACTCCGGTGTTGGCGGCTGCGCACCCATGCCCAGGAAGCCAAGAGCGGCCATATCAAGAATGGCGTTAGAGAAACCGAGCGACGCCTGAACAATCAGCGGCGCAAGGCAGTTAGGGAAGATATTGACAAACATCTGACGCATAGCGCCTGCACCCGCCACGCGAGACGCCGTGACGTAATCCCGGTTCACTTCCACCAGCACCGCCGCACGCGTTAAACGTACGTAGTGGGGAAGCGCCACGAAGGTCAATGCAAGCGCAGCGTTACCAATCGACGGGCCGAAGATCGCCACCAGCACCAGTGCCAGCAGCAGGCTTGGCAGAGCCAGCATAATATCGACGATACGCATGATGATGTTATCAACGATACCACCGAAGTAACCGGCAACCAGACCCAGTACAATCCCCATGATCAGGGAAAGCACCACCACCAGGCAGCCGACCAGCAGCGACAGACGTGCACCGTACATCAGACGCGACAACACGTCACGACCCACATCATCGGTACCTAACAGGTGCGCCAGGCTACCACCGTCCTGCCACGCAGGAGGTGCCAGCAGGGCATCACGGAATTGATCCGCCGGGTTATACGGTGCCAGGACGTTCGCAAACACCGCAATCAGGATCATGATAGAGACATAGACCAGCCCCACTACCGCGCCTTTGTTGCGCTTGAAGTAGTGCCAGAATTCCTGCAGCGGCGTCATTGGAACCGGTGCAGCAACCACTTTATTTTCAGAAACGTGTGACATGATGGCCCCTTACTTCTTATGACGAATACGCGGGTTCACCACGCCGTACAGCAAATCGACCAGCAGGTTAACGAGGATAATCATCGTCGCAACCAGCAGCACACCGCCCTGCACGACCGGATAGTCACGGCGTTGCAGCGCGTCAATCAGCCAACGTCCCAGGCCTGGCCAGGAGAAGATGGTTTCGGTCAGGATCGCACCTGCCAGCAACGTACCCACCTGCAGACCGATAACGGTCACCACCGGCAGCATGGCGTTACGCAGCGCATGAACGATGATGACACGCATACGCGTCAGGCCTTTGGCGCGCGCGGTACGGATATAATCCTCACCCAGTACTTCCAGCATGGATGAACGGGTCATACGCACAATCACCGCCAGAGGAATCGTACCGAGCACCATTGCAGGCAGGATCATGTGCGCGACAGCATCAATGAAGTTGCCCTCTTCGCCCCAGATAGCCGTATCAATCAGCATAAAGCCGGTCAACGGGTTGGAATCATCGAGGAAGACCATATCACTGACGCGCCCGGAGACCGGCGTCAGGTTAAGCTGCACCGATACCAGCATAATCAGCATCATGCCCCACCAGAAGATAGGCATGGAGTAGCCGGTCAGCGCCAGGCCAACGGCAGTATGGTCAAAAATAGAGCCACGCTTGACGGCAGCCAGTACCCCGACAGGAATACCCACCGCAGTGGCGAAAATCATGGCGCAGACGCCAAGTTCGAGTGTCGCTTTGAAACGCGGCACGAACTCATCCCACACCGGAAGACGGCTTTTCAGCGAAATACCCAAATCACCGTGCAACACGCCCCAGATATAGTTGAGATACTGCTGCCACAGCGGCTTGTTCAGACCAAGCTCAGCCAGCAGCTGTGCATGGCGCTCAGGGGAAATACCACGCTCGCCCGCCATAATCATTACCGGGTCGCCGGGGATCATATGGACGAAGGCAAAAGTGAGAAGGGTGATACCGATAAACGTGGGGATAACAAGTCCCAGACGTCGGAGGATGAACTGCAACATAACCCGGATTCTCTCTGATGACGCACGACCAATGGCGTGACGTCTGTATTGCTCACAAATGTAAATTCCCTCTCCCGTCGGGAGAGGGTTAGGGTGAGGGGATGCATGCACGTCCCTCACCCCTGCCCTCTCCCGGGGGAGAGGGAGAACACCCTACTTATTATTCAACCGATACGTTTTCGAAGTGGTGTTTGCCCAGTGGATCAACCACGTAGCCCTTCACTTCTTTACGCACTGGCTCGTAAACGGTGGAGTGAGCAACAATCAGCGCCGGAGCCTGATCGTGCATAACAACCTGAGCTTGCTTGTACAGTTCAATACGTTTGTTGTGATCGTCGGTCGCACGCGCCGGCTGGATCAGGTCTTCAAACGGCTTGTAGCACCAGCGAGAGTAGTTGGAACCGTCTTTCGCAGCAGCACAGCTGAACAGGGTGGCGAAGAAGTTGTCCGGATCCCCGTTATCACCGGTCCAGCCCATCATTACCGCCTGGTGCTCACCCGCTTTGGCGCGCTTCAGGTACTCGCCCCACTCGTAGGTCACAATCTTGGCCTGTACGCCAATCTTCGCCCAGTCAGCCTGAACCATTTCCGCCATACGGCGTGCGTTCGGGTTATACGGACGCTGTACCGGCATCGCCCACAGTTCAACGGTAAAGCCTTTATCCTGGCCTGCTTCTTTCAGCAGTGCTTTCGCTTTCTCAGGATCGTAGCTGTAGTCTTTAACGTCGTCGTTGTAGCCCCACATTGTTGGCGGGATCAGGTTCTTAGCGGCTACGCCAGCGCCCTGGTAAACGGCTTTGATGATCGCTTCTTTGTTCACCGCGTAAGTCAGCGCCTGACGCACTTTCACATCATCAAACGGTTTCTTCTCGGTGTTAAAGGATAGATAGCCCACGTTCAGACCAGCCTGCTCCAGCAGGTTGATATTCTTATCCTGCTTCATGCGGGCGATATCAGCCGGGTTCGGGTATGGCATAACCTGGCATTCGTTTTTCTGCAGTTTTGCATAACGCACAGACGCATCAGGCGTGATGGAGAACACCAGACGGTCGATCTGAGGTTTCGTACCCCAGTAGCCCGGGAACGCTTTGTACAGAATGCGAGAATCTTTCTGGTACTGCAGCAGCTGGAATGGGCCGGTACCGATTGGATCCAGGTCCACTTTTTCCGGCGTACCGGCTTTCAGCATGTTATCTGCATATTCTTTAGACAGAATAGACGCGAAGTCCATCGCCAGGTCAGCCAGGAATGGAGCTTCCGGGCGAGTCAGCACGAACTGCACGGTTTTATCGTCAACTTTTTTCACTTCAGAGATCAGATCTGGCAGCCCCATCCCTTCGAAGTATTCATAGCTGCCGCCAGACACTTTGTGGTACGGGTTCTGAGCGTTTTTCTGACGGTCAAAGGAGAACACCACGTCATCGGCGTTGAAGTCGCGCGTGGGTTTGAATTCTTTGCTGTCCTGCCACTTCACGCCCTGGCGCAGGTGGAAGGTATAGGTTTTACCGTCTTCGCTGACGTCCCACTTCTCAGCCAGACCAGGAATAACTTCCGTGGTACCGGTTTTGAATTCAACCAGACGGTTATAGATCGGTACAGAGCTTGCGTCGTACGTCGTACCAGAGGTAAAGAGCTGTGGGTTAAAGCCTTCCGGCGAGCCTTCAGAACAGTAAACCAGGGTTTTTGCCTGTACGCTTGCTGCCACGGTCATCGCCACCAGGCTCAAACCAAGCTTCAGCATCCCTGACTTCTTCAAGGAAATACTCATTATTCTGCTCCAATGTGATGTTTTGCTTTGTTGTGTTACGCCGCCTGACCTTTATTTATTTTTTACCCGGTCCGGTCGGTGATGCCCTAAGGCGTTAAAGGGATGGAGAATCCTTTCAGAAGAGCGTTTGAGTTGCAGCGCAGATCGTCCCTGAAATGCCCCTCATGCCCTACAATCTGTCAACAGAATGTGAAAACGTCAATACAGGTGGCGGGGATTTACGCTGAGTGTGAGAAACCGCAAACAAAGATTAAAAAAACTATGCATGCCAGTTTTCAGCAGGGAAATTTATGCTACTCGCTATCTTGCAGCACAAATATCTTCATATTTCGCAACAATCAGTGATTAACTTTTATTCAGAATGGGTAAATTTTCTTACAGAATGGTGATTATCTGAGCACTAAATTCCACGAACGTTAAAACGCACAGCGAAAAATGCTGAGGTTATCCATAAGCAACGCGAAAAAAGATCAATCTATATATAAAAAAATACAATGGATTATGTCACAAAATCGTTAACAGGCAGGGAGAAGCAGGGATAAGAGGCGTTTTGGGTAATCTGACGGGTTAAGGCTCTAATGCAAAAAGGGCTAACCTTACGGTTAGCCCTTTTTTAGAATGTGGTCGGCGAGAGAGGATTCGAACCTCCGACCCACTGGTCCCAAACCAGTTGCGCTACCAAGCTGCGCTACTCGCCGAATGCGGAGCGCATCTTACTGCTGAGGTGCGCCCCCGTCAATCCCTTATTTTCAAAAAGCCATTCAACTGGCGATATTCTCGCCAGGCGAGCTACTGCGCGGCTTTGGAGGTGCGGTCAGGGAGTTTGCACCAGTTGTTATTTTCGTTAATACCGCCATCTGGTGAGGTGTAACCCAGGCAACCTAAAATGGTGTCGTACAGCTCAACATGACGACGCGGTACCTTCATATCAGCTTCTTTCTTCAGTTGAGCAAACATCTTCGCTTTCTCCGGATCTTCCAGATACTTGTCAGACATCCACACAATCATTGGCACGCGGAACTGCTCCGGCGGAGCCATCTTACGTGGCGTACCGTGCAGGTGCTCGAACTCATTGATGGATTCACCGTGGTCCGCAGCATAGAAAACAATCGCTTTCTTATCGCGGACCTGGTCAATCACCGTATCAATAAAGTGATCCACATACATCACTGAGTTGTCGTAGGAGTTAATCAGCTGCGCTTTAGAACAGTCTTTATCCACACCAACGCACTCCGGCGTCCATTTGGCAAAGCTACGCGGGTAACGCTGGGTGTAGTTAAAGTGCGACCCTTTAGTATGCAGAATGATCATATGCTTACCATCAGGATTTCCGTTCAGAGACAGTTTCATCTCGTCAATCAGCAGCATGTCATCGACAGGCTTGCCACGGTTACGCGCCTCCGCACCAATCTGCTCGCGATAAGAAATGTTCTGGGCCATGGTGTTGCTGTAGAACCACATCTCGCTCTGCATCGCATAGAGGTCAGACGTAAACCCAAGCTGATGCAGCACCGAGAAGACGTTTTGCTCTTTCAGGGTACGTTGTGGGTTATCGCTCGCACCACCCTCACGTACGAACATGCAGCGTAAGGAGAGCTTGGTGGCGGTGTCGCAGGAATAACCGCGATAGGCAATCAGGTTTTTCTCCTGTGCCATTTTTGGTGTGGTATCGCGGTCATAGCCGAGAATACCCATATGATCCCAGCGCGTAGTTTCCCCGATAATAAAGACGACATAGGTATCATCGATATCTTTTGGCGCGACATAAGTGAATTTCTTCGCCGGGTTAATCAACGATTTATTATCAGAAGACTCATCCACCTGCGCCCACGCGTATAACCCCAGCGCGGAGATCCAGTTAGACGGTAAATAAGAGTTGGCGACCACACCACCGTAGCTTGGCAGATCCACGCCAGAGGTACGCTCATCATATTTCTGTTTTACTTCCAGCAGACGAATAGGTCCCCAGACCATCAGGCCGGCCAGCAGAACTATCGCCACGCTTCTGAAACGTTTTCCCGGCGTGCGGATCTGGTGAACCAGCGTATACCGGCAACGGTTGCTCCAGATAAGGAGCAGCGGCAGGGCACTCACGGCCACCAGCCAGAGTACAAAATGCAGCCCAACCACTTCTTTAGAGAGATCGATGTCCGTGGTCATCACCGAGGCGATAATGCCGTAGCCAATGACAACGTTCATAAAGGTCATGTAATAGCTGGCCCCTGCCGAGCACAGCACGATAAACGTCGCCAGCACTCGCCAGACGCGACGGCCAAACAGCGTAAGAATACGGAATAAAAAGAAGGTGACCAGTACAGCAGCGACCAATTCGACAACCGCTGCAATTCCTTTCCAGACGGTAAAATCTTGCGCGTAACCGTCGAACCGACGGAAAAACACTGCGCCATTCATAAACAGGCCGATGTACAACGCCAGCAAAAAGCACAGCTTTTGTTGCGCCATCGATTTAATGTATTTCATGCAATCTACCCGGAAAAAGGGACAGTACAGCCGCCCACCTCAATATAAAAAGTGGACAGATTAGACATACGCTCAGGGGATCGTTCAATGAAACGACTACAAGCGTGGTAAGTAGACCACAGGGAAGGGAAAAAGTGGCAGCAGAGAGTGTGATCGGTACAGTTTTTTACAAAAAAGCAGACCCAGAATCCGACAAATGCGTCTAAAGGCAGTATTGTTCGATAAGAAAAAGGCCGGATGTCCGGCCTTTTTCTTCGCTGTCAGGCATGCGCTTCTTTAAAGACTTCCCGCTGCGGCTGACGAATCGTCGTAGACAGCGCCAGCGAAATGATCAGCAAGGCGAAGATCACGCAGAAGGTCACATAGAACCCACCGAACAGTGAGGCAATCAGCGAACCGCAGATACTGCCGATCCCGAAGCCAAGATAAATAACACCGTAGTTTTTCGCGAGATTGTTAAGACCAAAGAATTCGCTCACCAGTGACGGGAAGACCGTAATGGTGCCACCGAAGTTGAACGCAACGCAGGCAATCGCCGCGAAGAAGGTCGCTTCATTCAGAGGTGCGAAAAGCAGCGCCGCCATGCCCACCAGCGAAACAACCTGGCCAATCGTAATCACACGGATACGGGCGATTTTGTCAGACAGAATACCCAGCACCAGACGCCCGGAAAGGTTGGCAATGGAGATCACGGTCACCGCATTCGCAGCCGTTGCCGCATCCAGTTTCACCATTCCCTGAGCGATATCTTTCGCCACACCGATGACGTACAAACCACTCATGCAGGCCGTCAGGAACATCACCGCCAGCATCCAGTACTGCGGTTTACGCATAGATTGCGCCAGGGTGAAATCGTTCTCCACCACACCGTTCACGGATTTAACCTCCTGCTGAGGCGCATCTTTCATCAGCGTAGCACCAAAGAGGATCATGACCAGAACGATAACCCCCCAGATCATGAAGGTTTTTTCGAGACCAACGGAAGCCAGCAGATGAGAATCGATAAATTTAAAACCGAGGCTGCCCAGGCCATAAGAACCGATGGCAAACGCAGAGATAAGGCCTTTACGTTCCGGGAACCACTTCACGCAGTTCGAGAGTGTCAACAGGTAACCTGCACCATCTGCCAGCCCCACCAGTACCCCGGCGCTCAACCACAGCATCATCAGGTTGCTGGAGTGTGCCGTCAGGAAAAAACCCACGCCCAGCAGAATGCCGGACGCCATGGTCACACGCTTCACACCAAAACGCTCCTGCAGCTTGCCCGCGACGGAAGACGAGAGCGCCAACCCGAGACTCAGTAGCCCAAAGGAGAATGCAACCTGGCTGACCGGTGCGCCGAGCTTATCGGAAAGTGCGCTGTTAAACAGGCTCCAGGTATAGACCGAACCCAACGCAAACTGGGTGACGATGGTACCAAAGAGCGTTAGCCAGCGCGTACGGTTATAAGTTGATGTGTTCATGGCAGTTGTCCTGCAAGAGAAATTAAGGAAGTTCGCTGAGGACAACGATAAACAAAACCTTAAAAGACCTGGGGTAAAACGGCATGAAATGCAGGAAGAATGGAATGAAATGCCTGGAATCAGGAATGAATGACCTTGTGGGGGAATGAAGCGATAGCGTGTTAGTACCTGCTATCGCTACAACCCCTATAGCTATTGTATTTGAGATGTTACCGTAACGTTTAAAAAAGTAACAACTCTAGAAATTCGCACTCACGCCCAGGGTGTACATAAATTCCTCACCTGTGGTGGCGCGTTCCCCTTGAGCGAGCGACGCATAGGCCGCTACATGCGTGTTAAACGGAATATCCGTACCGACCGTCACATCCATCCAGCTCCCGTTTTGTACCGGGGCTGGGGTTTGCGGCATGCCAAACTGAGATTTCCACTGGTTTTCACCAAACTGCTGGTTATAGCTGATCTGTGCCCACGGACGAAGATCGCCGTACTGGGTATTCACGCGCCAGCCCAGCGTGCTAACACTGGCATGCCAGAGCGGGTCAGTGACTGACTGTGTCGACGCGCTATCACCAAATTCGTTGATCATCATGGGAGCCGTGCCGTCGTACCGCCACGCCACGACAGGGCCGGTAGTGATATGCGCTGAAACGGGAAAATTCCAGCCCACGCTCATTGCCCCCTCTGTCGTACTGCCAGACGGTACATTCAGGGCAAGACCTGGCGCATTTTGTGAAGTCTGAATACGCTCAGCAAGAATATCCTCATAACGCGGTTGGTGATCCGCGTCCCATGTATAGCGTTCCGCCGTATGATTTTGGGCGTCTGAAACGATATATTCCTGTTGCCAGGCAGACGCTGTATTACAAAAAAACAGGCAGGCTGAAATTCCCACCAGGCCAGAAGCAGCATGGCGACCACTGATTTTTTTTATCATCATCAACGCGACCCCAGAGAGAGCCGAATTCGGCGATATTTGTCGTTATTCAGGAAGAGCTTATAGAGCATATGGCCCTGTATTAACTATTGTCTTTATAGTAAACACGTCAAGCCAGTCTGGATGAAAATTTTGCGAAATCAGTATCATTAAGGGAGATGACAGATGGAACGTTGCGGTTGGGTAAGCCAGGATCAGCTTTATATCGACTATCACGACCAGGAATGGGGCGTGCCGGAGAAGGATGGTAAAAAACTCTTTGAGATGATCTGCCTTGAGGGCCAGCAGGCGGGGTTATCGTGGATTACGGTGCTCAAGAAACGCGAAAACTACCGCAATGCCTTCCACCAGTTTGATCCTGTCGCCGTCGCCGCCATGACCGACGAGGACGTGGAACGACTGGTGCAGGATGCCGGTATCATCCGCCATCGCGGTAAAATTCAGGCCATCATCGGCAATGCACGCGCCTGGCTGGCGATGGAACAAAACGGCGAATCATTCTCAGACTTTGTCTGGTCGTTTGTGAATAACGCTCCGCAAATCACCCACGCCGCCACGCTGGCAGAGATCCCGGCATCGACGCCTGAATCAGATGCACTCTCTAAGGCCCTGAAAAAACGCGGTTTTAAATTTGTCGGCTCCACCATCTGCTACGCCTTTATGCAGGCCTGTGGCCTGGTCAACGACCACGTTACCGGCTGCTTCTGTCATCCGGGAGGCCATCATGATCCGCAAATGGCAAAATGAGAATACCGCGCCACTTCTGAGCCTATGGCTTGAAAGCACCACAGAAGCACATCCGTTTATCGAGGCGAGTTACTGGAAAGAGAACGAGGCGATGGTGCGGGACGTTTACCTGCCTTCGGCTGAAACCTGGGTCTGGGAAAAGGATGGCGAACCCTGCGGATTTATCAGCGTGATGCAGTCTAAGTTTGTTGGGGCACTGTTTGTCGCACCGGCATACATCGGGAAAGGCATCGGGCAAGCGCTGCTGAACCATGTTCAACAGCACTTCCCGTATTTAAGCCTGGAGGTGTACCAGAAAAATGTCCGGGCGGTGAATTTCTACCATGCTCAGGGCTTTCGCATCGAAGACAGCGCCTGGCAGGATGACACCCAACATCCGACCTGGATCATGAGCTGGCAGGCGGATCAAACGCCGTTAAGGTAAGCTCGGGTCCCTCATACTTTTCGACCCATGCCAGTGCCGTATTCCCTGCACAACCATTCCCCAGCTTCGAGCTGGGGAGATCTTTGGTCAGCACGTTAACCGCCCCGTTTTTACAGATACCGCCTTCGGCCGGCTCAAGATCTGGCCATGCCCCCTGGTGAATACACAGCACTCCCGGCTTAATCCCGTCACTGACCACCGCACCGGCCAGGACCTGTCCCCGCTGGTTCCAGACGCGTACCACGTCACCGTCTACAATCCCACGGGCTTTGGCATCGAGGGTATTCAACGTGATCGGTTCTCGCCCGGCAACCGCATACCGTTCGCGCAGCGAAGTATAGTTAAGCTGGCTGTGCAGGCGGTGCGCAGGGTGGGCAGACAACACCTGGAGCTGCTCCGGCTGGGCATTGCCGTGCCATTCGTCCGGCTCAAGCCACGTAGGGTGCGGCGGGCAGTCGACATACCCAAAGCTGGCTATGCGCTCGCTGTAGATGACAATCTTCCCGCTTTCGGTTTTCAGCGGGTGGCTCTCCGGGTCGCGGCGGAAGTCTCCGAAACGAACAAACTGCGCGTTCTGTTCACTCTCGGGCATCTCGAATATCTGGTTTGCTTCCCAGAATTCAGTAAACGGTGGGAGTGTCACACCCTGAGCGGCACCGCGCTGGCTGGCTATCTGGTAGAACGTCTCAAGCCACTGCAGATCGGTTTTACCTTCGGTAAAACGCTCGCGGCCACCTGCTTCCCACAGCTCGCTCAGTTCAGCAAACACCTCGAAATCATCCCGCGCTTCATCACGCGGGGACACAACGCGCTTCATTGGCACCATATGCTGGTTGCTGTAGTCACCGGTCATGGTGAGATCGTTACGCTCAAACGAGGTTGTCGCTGGCAGCACGATGTCGGCATGCTTAGCCGAACCTGTCCAGAAGCACTCTGAGATCACCACCAGCTCTGGTTTCTGCCAGGCACGGATCAGGCGATTGGTATCCTGATGGTGCGTGAAGTTCGACCCGCCCGCCCACCAGACAAATTTAATATCCGGGAAGTGGCAGTCCAGACCGTTGTGCTGATAAAACCCACCGGGGTTTTCCAGGGCTTCAACAATACGCGCCACCGGGATTTTATCCACGGCATCCACACCGCCCTGCACTGAGCCTTGCAGAGACGCCAGCACGGCAGCTTTGCGAGTAGGGTTACCGCCATTGGCGAAGTGATAAGAGAGACCAAAACCCCCGCCCGGCGTGCCGATCTGCCCAAGCATTGCGGCAAGCGTCACCAGCATCCAGTGCTTCTGCTCGCCAAACTGCTGGCGCTGCATTCCCCAGCCGGACATTAACATCGTGGTGTTTTTATGGAATAACGCCGCCAGTTCGCGGATTTTATCCGCAGTAACGCCGCAAATATTTGCCGCCCACTCTGCCGTTTTCGCTACCCCATCGGATTGGCCCGTCAGGTATTCAGCGAATTTATCGAAGCCAGTGGTACAACGCCTCAGGAATTCGCCATCGTGCCAGCCGTTTTCGACCAGCGTATGGGCGATACCCAGCATCATCGCCACGTCGGTGCCCATATGCGGGGCAATCCACTCGGCACTGTCGCCGAAGAAATCCATGGTTTCAGAGCGCATCGGGTCAATGCAGATGATGCGCTTGCCGCTTTTGCGCAGCGCATCGAAATACCCAATACCCTGTTCGTCGCTGGCATTCCAGGCAATTTTCAATGTGTTGAGAGGGTTAGCGCTCCAGAGCACCACCACGTCGGTATGCTCCAGCACCAGCGGCCAGCTGGTCTGTTGCTGATAAACTTCGTTTCCCCCCACCACGTACGGCATGATCGCCTGCGCCGCGCCGGTGGAGTAATCCCCCAGATGACCTGTGTAGCCCCCCGCCAGGCTCATATAGCGCTGCAGCAGCGTCGAGGCCTTGTGCAGCACGCCGTTAGAACGCCAGCCGTAAGACCCGGCAAAAATGGACGACGGTCCCCAGGTATCGCGAATGCGCTTATGCTGGGCGTGAATCAACGCCAGCGCCTCATCCCAGCTCACGCGAACAAACTCATCCTGACCACGGATTCCCTGCGGTTTGTCCGGCGAGGCCAGAAAACCTTTACGCACCATCGGCCAGCGCACGCGCGTTTTGCTATGCACCTGATCGCGAACGGTGGTCTGTAACGAGTTGGGATGTTGGGTTGGCAATGCCCCGCGGGACGACAGAACATTTTCGCCATCGGTTTCGACCAGCATCGGCCCCCAGTGGGCGGCGGTCAGAATGGTTTTCGTTGAGGTGCTCAAGCGTGCGCTCCTGGTTGCGTGCAGGTTTACCGCCTTCTTGTTGAGGCAGTTTATGGTTTGTCACAAATTTCAGAGTAATACCCGGAATTTTCTCCGTATCTGGACGTCATAATCAACTGCCACGCTCGCCGTGGCAAAGAATAAAAAGGATTAAGGAAAGAAGATGAAAAAACGCGTACTCGTTATTGCCGCTCTGGTGAGCGGTGCACTGGCTGTTTCTGGCTGCACAACTAACCCTTACACCGGTGAAAGCCAGGCGGGTAAATCCGGCATCGGCGCGGGGATCGGCTCGCTGGTAGGTGCTGGCGTTGGCGCGCTCTCCTCCTCCAAGAAAGACCGTGGTAAAGGCGCACTGATTGGTGCAGCGGCGGGAGCAGCATTGGGCGGTGGCGTCGGCTATTACATGGACGTGCAGGAAGCGAAACTGCGCGACAAAATGAAGGGAACCGGCGTGAGTGTGACGCGTAGTGGCGACAACATCATTCTGAACATGCCGAACAATGTTACCTTCGACAGCAGCAGCGCAACGCTGAAACCTGCGGGTGCGAACACCCTGACTGGTGTGGCAATGGTGCTGAAAGAGTATAACAAAACCGCCGTGAACGTGATTGGCTACACCGACAGCACCGGCAGCCAGGATCTCAACATGCGTCTGTCTCAACAGCGCGCCGATTCCGTGGCCAGCTCGCTGATCACTCAGGGCGTTGAAGCGAACCGCATCCGCACCAGCGGAATGGGTCCTGCCAACCCGATCGCCAGCAATAGCACGGCGGAAGGCAAAGCGCAGAACCGCCGCGTTGAGATTACGTTAAGCCCTGTGCAGTAATCGCATTTCCCCCTCTCCTCGCAGGAGAGGGTATGAACCACTTGCCATCGTTGATTTTCCCGCTAAGGTATTCTCACTAAATTCAGGGAAATCAGCGATGAGCAAACCAGCCCGGGCCACCATCAGCGACGTGGCGAAAGCAGCCAAAACCGGTAAAACCAGCATTTCGCGCTATCTCAACGGCGAAAAACACCTGTTGTCCGATGCGCTGCTGGCTCGTATTGAACAGGCCATTGCCGATCTCGATTACCGCCCCAGCATCATGGCGCGCGGGCTCAAGCGGGGGCGTACCCGCCTTATCGGGCTTATCATCGCCGATATCACCAACCCCTACTCCGTAAACGTGCTGAGCGGTATTGAAGCCGCCTGTCGTGAGAAAGGTTTTACGCCGCTGGTCTGTAACACCAACAACGAAGTCGACCAGGAGCTGCATTATCTCGATCTGCTGCGTAGCTACCAGGTGGAAGGGATTGTGGTTAACGCCGTGGGCATGCGTGAAGAGGGGTTAAACCGCCTGCAGCAATCGTCTCTTCCCATGGTTCTTATCGACCGTAAAATCCCTGAATTTGCCTGCGATGTCGTCGGGCTGGATAACACCCAGGCCGCCACTACCGCCACCGAGCATCTGATCGAACAGGGTTTTGAAGCTATTCTGTTTCTAAGCGAACCACTGGGAATGGTTAACACGCGTCGCGAGCGTCTGAGCGCGTTTCGCGCCACGCTGGAGCGTTATCCCGGCGTGATCGCCGAAAATGCCGAAACCCCATTACACGAAGCCGATCAACTCGACAACACCCTGCGCCGGTTCCACACCCGGCATCGTGGGATGCGCAAAGCCGTCATCTCCGCCAACGGGGCACTGACGCTGCAAGTCGCCCGCTCGCTCAAGCGGATTGGCCTGCACTGGGGCAGCGATATTGGTCTGCTGGGGTTCGATGAACTGGAGTGGGCAGAACTGGCGGGCGTCGGTATCACCACCCTCAAACAGCCCACCTGGCAGATTGGCTATGCTGCTGTAGAACAAGTGGTTAGTCGTATTGAAGGCACCAGTGATGCCGTACGCGAGCAGGTCTTCTCCGGCGAGCTGATCGTTCGCGGCTCCACCGCGCGTTAATTTTCCCTTGTGATACCGATCATAATTTCAACATCCTGAACTTTCCTTTGGAACCGGTTCCATCTAGCGTAATAACATTGATATGTTGCGATGGAGTCCGAAGATGGGCAGGAAAATCATGGTGGTCACCGCCGCGTACGGCGCAGAACAGGTGCGACAGGCAGGCGGTCAACGGGCAATGCTTCCCGTGATTGCGGGTGCAGGAGCTGACGGCGTGGAGATCCGCCGCGAGCTGTTCAACAGCGAAGAGTTACTGGCACTGCCTGCGCTGGGTGAATCTATTGAACTGTTGGGCCTGCTGGCGTGTTACTCCGCCCCCGCCGCCCTGTTTATGCCTGACGGTACCCTCAACCCGGATCTGCCCCGCTATCTCTCCGAGGCCAGCACCCTGAATGCGCTGTGGCTGAAAGTTTCACTCGGGTATTTCAGCGACACCCAGCCGCTTGAAGCCCTGCGGAACCTGCTGAATAAAAGCGGCATGGCGCTGGTGGTGGAAAACGACCAGACCGACTGCGGCCAGCTTGCGCCAATGCAGCGCTTTAAAGCTGCCTGCCGGGAGAGGGCACTGCCCGTTACGCTAACCTTCGATATGGGTAACTGGCTGTGGGTCGGCGACTCCCCTGAAGAAGCCGCCCGTCATCTGGCCCCTGCTGTGAGCTATATCCACGTTAAAGCCGCCGTTCCGCATAAGGATAATTTCCGCGCCGTGGCACCGGATCGTGCTGATGCGCGCTGGCTGGATCTGCTCTGCCAGTTACCCGCCGATGCCCCGCGAGGTATCGAGTTTCCGCTGGAAGGGACGGATTTAACCACCGTTACCCGCCATTACGTCAACCTGCTGCGCGAGGAGTAAACCATGCACAAGACGCTGGATGTCATTACGATCGGCGAGGCCATGGCGATGTTTGTCGCTACCGAAACCGGCGAGCTGAGCGCGGTAGAGCATTTCATCAAACGCGTGGCTGGCGCAGAGCTGAACGTCGCGACCGGCCTGGCGCGTCTCGGCCTGAACGTGGGCTGGGTCAGCCGCGTAGGGAACGATAGCTTTGGTCATTTCGTTCTCGACTCGTTGAAAAAAGAAGGGATTGATTCGGCAGGCGTGACGCTCGACGGACGCTTCGCGACTGGCTTTCAGCTTAAATCTAAGGTCGAAAATGGAACCGATCCCATTGTGGAGTATTTCCGTAAAGGGTCGGCGGCAAGCCATCTCTCAGTGGAAGATTACCACGCCGACTATTTTGCCTCTGCACGCCATTTGCACCTGAGCGGCGTGGCGGCAGCGCTCTCAGCCAGCTCATACGCATTGCTGGATCATGCTGCATCTACCATGAAGGCACAGGGCAAAACGATCTCTTTCGATCCTAACCTGCGGCCGGTGCTGTGGAAAAGTGAAGCGGAAATGGTGGAGAAACTTAACCATCTGGCATTCCAGGCTGACTGGGTTCTGCCGGGAGTGAAAGAAGGGATGATCCTTACCGGTGAAAGCACGCCTGAAGGCATCGCCGACTTCTACCTGAATAAAGGGGTAAAAGCAGTGGTGCTGAAAACCGGTGCCGATGGCGCATGGTTTAAAACCGCCGAAGGTGAACAAGGTGCGGTCGCTGCGGTAAAAGTTGAAAACGTGGTCGACACCGTCGGCGCGGGCGATGGCTTTGCCGTGGGAGTCATTAGCGCTCTGCTGGAAGGTAAACCACTGCAGCAAGCCGTCGCGTGGGGCAACAGGATAGGCTCGCTGGCTATTCAGGTACAAGGCGATAGCGAAGGATTACCAACCCGAGCAGAGCTTAACGAATAAACATTCCCCTCACCCAACAAAACAAACCACCGTGTACCCTACAGACAACGGCGGTAACAACCTCAACAACAGAGGCAAGCCTATGAACAGTTCGACCAATGCAGTGAAACGCTGGTGGTACATCATGCCAATCGTGTTTATCACGTACAGCCTGGCGTACCTTGATCGTGCCAACTTCAGTTTCGCGTCCGCGGCGGGGATCACCGAAGACCTTGGGATCACCAAAGGTATCTCCTCCCTGCTGGGTGCCCTTTTCTTCCTGGGTTATTTCTTCTTCCAGATCCCCGGCGCTATCTACGCCGAACGCCGCAGCGTGCGTAAGCTGATCTTCATCTGTCTGATCCTGTGGGGTGCCTGCGCATCACTGACCGGCGTGGTGAACAATATTCCTGCCCTGGCCGCCATTCGCTTTATCCTCGGCGTCGTTGAGGCGGCCGTCATGCCGGCGATGCTGATCTACATCAGCAACTGGTTTACTAAATCTGAACGCTCCCGCGCGAATACCTTCCTGATCCTCGGTAACCCGGTCACGGTACTGTGGATGTCGGTAGTTTCCGGCTACCTGATCCAGTCTTTCGGCTGGCGCGAAATGTTTATCATCGAAGGGGTACCCGCGGTTATCTGGGCCTTCTGCTGGTGGGTGCTGGTGAAAGATAAACCGGCTCAGGCGAAATGGCTTTCCGAAGACGAAAAAGCGGCGCTGCAGGCACAGCTGGATAAAGAACAACAAGGTCTGAAGGCCGTACGTAACTATGGTGAAGCCTTCCGCTCGCGTAACGTGATCCTGCTTTGTGCGCAATATTTTACCTGGAGTATTGGCGTGTACGGCTTTGTGCTGTGGCTGCCGTCGATTATCCGCAGCGGTGGCGAAAACCTCGGCATGGTAGAGGTAGGCTGGCTCTCTTCCGTGCCGTATCTGGCGGCAACCATCGCCATGATCGTCGCATCGTGGGCATCGGATAAACTGCAGAACCGTAAGCTGTTTGTCTGGCCGCTGCTGCTGATCGCTGCCTTTGCTTTCATTGGCTCCTGGGCCGTAGGTGCGAATCACTTCTGGGCCTCTTACGCTCTGCTGGTCATTGCCGGTGCAGCCATGTACGCCCCGTACGGTCCGTTCTTTGCCATCATTCCGGAAATGCTGCCGCGTAACGTGGCAGGTGGCGCGATGGCGCTGATTAACAGTATGGGTGCGCTGGGTTCGTTCTGCGGCTCCTGGTTTGTCGGTTATCTGAACGGTGCTACGGGCAGTCCATCCGCATCATACATCTTTATGGGGGTAGCGCTTTTCGCCTCCGTGTGGCTTACTCTGATTGTTAAGCCTGCTAACAATCAACAACACCCCGTCGGCGCACGCCACGCCTGAATCCTTAGAAATCAACGGAGATTAGCATGAAGCCGTCCGTCATTTTGTATAAAGCCCTGCCGGAAGATCTGCAGAAACGTCTTGAAGAACACTTCACCGTCACGCAGGTGAAGAACCTGAGCCCGGAGACCGTGGCACAGCACGCCGAAGCGTTCGCCAGCGCCGAAGGCCTGCTGGGTTCAAGCGAAAAAGTGGATGTCACTCTGCTGGAAAAAATGCCGAAGCTTCGTGCTACCTCTACCGTTTCCGTGGGTTACGACAACTTCGATGTGGATGCTCTTAACGCCCGCAAGATCCTGTTGATGCACACGCCACATGCCCTGACGGAAACCGTGGCCGACACGCTGATGGCGCTGGTACTCACCACGGCCCGTCGCGTGGTGGAAGTGGCTGAACGCGTCAAAGCGGGCGAATGGACAAAGAGCATTGGTCCGGACTGGTTCGGCGTAGATGTTCACGGCAAAACGCTGGGCATTGTTGGCATGGGACGTATCGGGCTGGCACTGGCGCAGCGCGCACATTTTGGTTTTAACATGCCGATTCTGTATAACGCGCGCCGCCATCACAGTGAAGCTGAAGAGCGCTTTAACGCGCGCTATTGCGAGCTGGATACGTTGCTGCAGGAAGCCGATTATGTTTGCCTGATCCTGCCGCTGTCGGAAGAAACGCATCATCTGATTGGCAAAGAGGAATTCGCGAAAATGAAGAAATCAGCCATTTTCATCAACGCGGGTCGTGGCCCGGTGGTGGATGAGAAGGCGCTGATTGAAGCCCTGCAAAACGGTGAGATCCATGCCGCAGGTCTGGATGTATTTGAACAGGAGCCGCTGCCGGTGGATTCTCCCCTGCTTTCGCTGCCTAACGTGGTTGCCCTGCCCCACATCGGCTCAGCCACCCATGAAACACGCTACAATATGGCGGCCACGGCGGTAGATAACCTGATCGCCGCACTCAGCGGAAAAGTGGAGCTAAACTGCGTCAACCCGCAGATACAACAGTAGAAACGAAAAAACCCGCCAGAAGGCGGGTTTTTAAATTCTTTGCTACTGGGTTGGAAGCTTACAGGCTTACAACGTTACCAGCTGCTGGGCCTTTAGCGCCGCTTTCGATGGTGAAGGAAACTTTCTGACCTTCGTCCAGAGATTTGTAGCCATCGTTCTGGATAGCAGAGAAGTGTACGAACACGTCTTTAGAGCCATCGTCAGGAGTGATGAAGCCGAAACCTTTATCAGCGTTGAACCATTTTACCAGACCAGTCATTTTAGCAGACATAGAAATTACCTTATTAACAAATATATTGTGCCTTCCGGCTTGATGGATTGCGTTACAGATTTTTAAGCGATGAAGGAAGGGTCACTACGAAGGGTATCTATGGATAACAATCTGGACTGCTTTACTAAACTGCTTTAGGTCTGTGTAACAAACCGACGGGAACAGTTATACCGATGTGCCAGAGGAATGACAAGCGTTATTTTAAGCAGGAATAAAAAAACCCCGCCTGAGGCGGGGTTTTTCAGTTTATTCTGTGGCGGTGACCGCTGCAGTCCACGCCTGACTAAAGGCCTGATGCTGGGAGGCCAGCGGCCCAATCAGCGTATTGTACTGACTTGCCTGCTGCGAGGTTGGGAACTGAATACCGTTAGCGACAAAGCTCACCTGCGTATTCTGCTGGGAGATGAAGTCACCCACCTGGACCAACTGCTGCGTGAAAATTTGTGCGGCCGGAATCAACGGCTGCAGCGCTTCAGAAGGTTTCGTCACCACTTTCTCATACACTTTGTCGAAGACCGGTTTGAGATCGTCGCCCTGCTTCAGCGCTGAACGTGACGCATCAGCCTGCATTTTCGCATTCTGCAGCTGCTGGCTCAGCACGCCGAGAGCACCGTTGGACTGGCGCAGCGGTTCACGCTGGGTCATATAATCCTGCGGCACGCGGATGGCGTTCACGCTATCCACCACCGGACGAATACCGGAATCCATCGCCTGGCTCACCTGCTGTGAATAACCATAAAGAATGGCGTAATCGGACACGAAGGGGCCAAACTGTTTTTTCTGATCCGCAGTCAGCGTCGGCAACCGCTCGCCGCTGCGCATCACTGTATTCTGCAGAAAATCGATAAACGCTTTGCGCTGATCGCCTTCTTTATCAAAACACCCACTCAGGCTAACAACCATCAACAACGCCGCAATAGGCGCAAACCAGCGAGAGCAGGACTTTCCTGTCGCCATTTTATTACTCCTTTCACCCAAAAAAGCGCACACCGGCACACGCGTGCCCAACGCTGACAAGGATAGTCCAGGTCAGCCTTGCAAGATACTCTTTTCAATCAAAACGGCTATTGCCGTTTTATTTCTTAGCCTTTACAAAAAATGCCTGACGACGCCGACATATGAGTAATCAGTTAATTAGCATAACTATCCATATCGTTGATACGGGTAAAGCGATCTTTTCCGCACGATTAATCACAACCATGACGATCCCTCGTTTGTATTAGAGACTATCCTTAATTGGCTCTCTGATGTTCTTGATCCCGATGTGTGATTTAAGAGGAGTTCTCAATGGAATATAAAGATCCTGAGTTTGAGCTGCTGAGCAGTCTGGAACAGATTATTTTTAAAGATGTACCGCAGACGATTACCCTGCAACAAAAGTCCAATCCCTTTACAGAATATGAGCAATTGCGCAAAGGGACAGGACTGAAAACCGAAGAATTCGCCAGAGCAATGGGTGTCAGCGTGGCGATGGTACAGGAGTGGGAGTCAAAACGTGAAAAACCCACGCCAACCGAGTTAAAGCTGATGCGCCTGATTCAGGCCAGCCCTGCATTCAGCAAACAGATAGCGTAATAACGTTCGAATGCCCCCGCCTCTGCGGGGGCTTGTGTTTAAAGACTTTCACAGCGCCAACCCTCCTCTTCCCACACCAGCTCATGCGTCAACATTAACCCTTTTAAAAATGCCTCATCGTGTGACACCACCAGCAGCGCACCGGGGAAGCCAGCCAGTGCCGATTCAATCGCCTGGACTGATGCAAGATCCAGATGGTTGGTCGGTTCATCCAGCAGCAGGAGCTGCGTAGCCTCCGCGCGCCACAGTACGCAGGCCAGGGCAGCCTTAAGACGTTCGCCGCCGCTCAACTCTGCCAGCGGGAGCGTGACCTTGTCGGCACCCAGTTGAAGCTGGGCTAAACGGGTTCGTATCACGCCCTCATCCAGCGGTGTATTCCCCAGATTGAGATGCGTCATGACCGACTGCGAAAGATCGAGCTGAGACAGATGCTGGTCGAGATAAGCACAGCTTACAGATACCTTACAGGCACCGGAACGAGGGGTATTTTTACCGAGGATCGCTTTTAACAATGTCGACTTTCCGCAGCCGTTCGGTCCCTTCAACGCCACGCGCATCGGTCCGACCATTCGCCAGTTGAGCGGTGAGATATTCACATGCGGCAACACAAGATCCTCCAGAACCAGCACCTGTTTCCCTTCGGGAATCTGACTTCCAGGCAAGGTAAACATCACCGGATTATCCGCTTCAACCCGTTCGCGAGCCTTGTTCACCGCGGCGTTCAGGGCTTCATTTTGATCGCTGTGCTGTTTTTTCCAGGAGCCGATCCGCTCCTTTGCCGCGCCTTTATATTTGACCCGCTCGAACGACGCGATATTCAGGGTATCGACGGTGCGCAATGTCTTTGCCGAACGCCGCTGGCTGTCGTCATGCTCTTTTTGCATTCGCGCTCGGGTGCGTTTTCGCTCCGTCGCCGCATGTTCCAGCGCCGCACGGGCCGCCTGCTGTTCGGAATCGCGCTGATGGATATAGTCCGCGTAATTCCCGCCGTAGCTGCGCAGACCCGAGGCGCTCAGTTCAAGGATACGCGGCACCTGCTCCAGAAGTTCGCGGTCATGAGAGGCCACCAGCACGCCTCCCTGGAAACAACTGAGCCGGTCGTAGAGCCACGTCCGGCCTTGTCGATCAAGATGGTTGGTGGGTTCGTCCAGCAACAGATAATCTGCTTGTGCTGTGAATGCGCCGCACAGCAGGGCGCGAATGCGCTCACCGCCGCTGAATTCGCTGGCTATTTTATCGGGGTCAAACGGTGGCAATTTCGCATGGATAAACGCCTCGCTCAGGCGTTCTGCTAAATCCCAGTTCCCGTCGAGCATTTCCAGATCTTCAGGCTGATAGTCCCCGCTGTCGATACGCGATCGCGCCGCGAAGATTGCCTCGTATCCGAGCAGCTCAGCCAGCGTAGTATGCGGCAAAATATCCTGCTGTTGAGCCACATAGACGCGTGTTCCTGTACGTTCGATATGCCCGCTTGCGGGCTCATCAAGCCCTGCAAGCAAGCGCAGCAGACGCGTTTTCCCGCTGCCGTTGCGGCCAACCAGTGCGCACAAAGACGGTTCCAGAGAAAAATTCAGCGGACCAAAAAGGGTATCGCCCGTCGCAAACTGACAGGTGACCTGATGCAAAATAAAAGAAGGGGACTGCGCAAAATGAGCCATAAGCACTCCTGAATGAAATCAAAACATCCCCTGCCGACGCGGTGGCGTTTAGCAAGGATCGAAATTCATCAGTCGTGTTTGTTCATTTTTGGGGGGCGCTCCTGAGGGAGAAATTTAACGGGGACAAGGATAGCGGGAATGCGTTGAACATTTCAAGGTTAAATTTTGGACGACTTATACTCCCTCTCCCTTTGGGCTGAGGGATCCCCACAAATTAATGCGAGCAGTGAACAATCCCCTCGCCCCTTTGGGGAGAGGGTTAGGGTGAGGGGGAGCATATGGCTCTGGTGGTCATTCCGTTCACTTTATGTTCCTTGCTACTCTGTAACGACAATACCTGTGAACGTGCCAGGGTGGCTCAGTCGCCACCACCCTGGCTACCCGGGCTCCCGGCGGTAAATCGCCGCTACGCGGTACCTTCGGCTTATTCCTTCCGGCTTATCGGGGACGGGCGGAGGTAACATCCCTGTAAAGCCCGCCCTCTCGGCGCATCCATGCGCCTCGCCCCGGCCTACAGGAAACGCCTCAGCGATTTACAGCCGGACCATAGCGTCGCTGTAAGACCTCTGCCCGCAGTATGCTTTTCATTGCGGTAATTTTGCGAGTCTCTTTCCAGAAATGGTAATATCCTCAGTGGTATAGCTCAAATCTGTTGCCGCCTGTTTTGATGAGCAGTAAGTTCTCTTCGCACCTGCAAAATCAGGTGCCGGGTTTAGCATCCTGGCTTATCTTATCGGCGGCACATTTTGTGCAGCATGCTTTGCTACATCTCAATGGTGGGCTGAGCAGGGGCATCGAAAGATGCGCCGGTATCCGATAAGGCCGGTAATGCTAACTCTGTTCAGTCCACCACCAGCGAAATTAGCATTTCCGATGGTGGAAGCTTTATCACTTATCGGAGGCTGCCAATATGGCTACTACCCCAACCCAAGTTCATTCTTTAATCACTCTGCCCTTCAACCACGCCACCGAATTCACCGAACTGGCGGATAACTGCGAACGTTTTACCGACGCACTGGTAGATTGCGAAGAACCCACCCCAAAAATGGCGCTTTACGGCAGACTCTATGCCTGCCTGAATCTTCTGCAACCCACGCTTCTGGATCCTGTTCTGGACGCTTTAAAAGCCAGCCTGACCGTGAAGGAACTCCCGTCACGCGTTCCAGCTTTCGAACCCGAGAGCGATCAGCTGGGGCGCTACTGTCAGGAGATTACGCAGTTGCTGATGAACGGCACACTGCCGCGACAATCTGAAATCGTTATGGAAGATTTGCTGTGCGAGCTGGTCAGCTACTTTGCCGATACGCTGAAGGCACCGCGCTGGCTGCAGACAGACGAAGGCACAATCGCGATCGGCTAAACCTGCCAGATGACGCTACGCTTATCCGGCCTACAAAAGCCCCATAAAAAAACCCGCCGAAGCGGGTTTTTAGCATTTGTAGCAACGGGCACATTACTGCAGCAGCGAAATATCCGCCACGCGCAGGAACAGCTCACGCAGTTTTTCGAGCATAGAGAGACGGTTAATACGCAGTTCTTTATCTTCTACGTTCACCATCACTTTCTCGAAGAAGGCGTCGATAACGTCACGCAGTTCCGCCAGTTCTACCAGCGCTTCCTGATAGCGACCTTCGGCGAAGAACGGCTCGAGCTTGTCACGCAGCACCACAACCTGCATTGCCAGAGCGATCTCTTCCGGCTCTTTCAGGGTCGCGGCGTTCACGCGCTCGTTCAACGTTTCATCAGACTTAGCCAGAATGTTGGATACACGCTTGTTGGCCGCCGCCAGGGCTGATGCCGCTTCCAGCGTACGGAAGTGGGACACCGCCTTCATACGTGCATCGAAATCGGCCGGACGGGTTGGACGACGCGCCAGTACCGCCTGAATGGTATCGACGGTGTAGCCTTCGTCCTGATACCACGCGCGGAAACGACCGAGCATAAAGTCGATCACGTCATCCACGACTTTCGCGTTGGTCAGCTTGTCGCCATACAGACGCACCGCTTCTTCAGTCAGGGTCTGCAGATCCAGGTTCAGGTTCTTCTCAACGATGATACGCAGCACGCCCAATGCAGCACGACGCAGCGCGAACGGGTCTTTATCGCCTTTAGGATGCTGACCAATGCCAAAGATACCCGCCAGGGTGTCCATCTTATCGGCAATCGCGACGGCGCAAGCCACCGGGTTAGACGGCAGTTCGTCACCCGCAAAGCGCGGCTGATACTGCTCGTTCAGGGCAACTGCCACATCTTCCGCTTCGCCATCGTGACGCGCGTAGTGCATGCCCATCACACCCTGGGTGTCGGTAAACTCGAACACCATGTTGGTCATCAGGTCACACTTGGACAGCAGGCCAGCACGAGTGGCGTGGTTTACGTCCGCACCAATTTCACGCGCGATCCAGCCAGACAGCTCCGCGATACGGTCAGTTTTGTCACGCAGCGTACCCAGCTGCTGCTGGAACAGCACGGTCTGCAGACGTGGGAGATGATCTTCCAGACGTTTTTTACGGTCGGTGTTGAAGAAGAACTCCGCATCCGCCAGACGTGGACGAACCACTTTCTCGTTACCCGAGATAATCTGGATCGGATCTTTGGATTCGATATTGGCAACGAAGATGAAGTTTGGCAGCAGTTTGCCGTCGTTGGCATAAACCGGGAAGTACTTCTGGTCACCCTTCATGGTGTACACCAGTGCTTCAGCCGGAACGGCCAGGAATTTCTCTTCGAATTTCGCGGTCAGTACAACCGGCCATTCCACCAGTGAAGTCACTTCTTCCAGCAGGCTGTCGCTCAGATCGGCTTTACCGCCAATCTTGCGCGCCGCGTCTTCCGCGTCCGCTTTGATTTTGGCTTTACGCTGTTCGTAGTCAGCAATGACTTTACCGCGTTCCAGCAGGATCTCTGGGTACTGATCGGCATTGTCGATGGTGAACTCAGGCTCGCCCATAAAGCGGTGGCCACGGATCACGCGATCGGACGCTACGCCCAGAATGGTGGCAGGAACAACGGTATCGCCCAACAGCAGGGTCACTGTGTGAACCGGACGCACGAAGTGCACGTCAGACGCACCCCAGCGCATCAGTTTTGGAATAGGCAGCTTGGCCAGGGAAGTGGCAATCATGTCAGGCAGCAGCGCTTCTGCGCTTTCACCTTTCACATGGGCACGATACAGCAACCACTCACCTTTGTCGGTGGTCAGACGCTCAGCCTGGTCAACGGTAATACCGCAACCACGCGCCCAACCTTCAGCCGCTTTACTCGGCTTGCCTTCGGCGTCAAACGCCTGGGCAATGGCCGGGCCACGTTTTTCGACTTCGCGATCCGGCTGAGACGCCGCCAGATTTGCCACTTTCAGCGCCAGACGACGCGGTGCAGCAAACCACTCAATTTTACCGTGTGCCAGGCCAGCGTTATCCAGCTCGGCAGTCACGTTCGCAGCAAAAGATTCAGCCAGGCTGCGCAGGGCTTTTGGTGGCAGCTCTTCAGTGCCGATTTCCACCAGGAAAGTTTTCTCAGACATGGCCGCCTCTTATTTGTTTCGATTGCACATCGGGAAGCCAAGGGCTTCACGGGACGCATAGTAAGCTTCTGCAACGGCTTTGGTCAGGGTACGAATACGCAGAATGTAGCGCTGACGTTCAGTCACGGAGATGGCTTTGCGGGCGTCCAGCAGGTTGAAGCTGTGGGCGGCCTTCAGAATACGCTCGTAAGCAGGCAGCGGCAGCGGAGTCTCCAGCGCCAGCAACTGCTGCGCTTCTTTCTCGTACTGCTCGAAGCAGGTGAACAGGAAGTCCACGTCCGCGTATTCGAAGTTATAGGTGGATTGCTCCACTTCGTTCTGATGGAACACGTCGCCGTAGGTGGTTTTACCCAGCGGGCCGTCGCTCCAGACCAGGTCGTAAACGCTGTCTACGCCCTGAATATACATGGCCAGACGTTCCAGACCGTAAGTGATTTCACCGGTAATCGGTTTACATTCCAGACCACCAACCTGCTGGAAGTAGGTGAACTGGGTCACTTCCATACCGTTCAGCCACACTTCCCAACCCAGACCCCAGGCACCCAGCGTTGGGTTTTCCCAGTTGTCTTCCACGAAACGAATGTCGTGAATGGTTGGATCCATACCCAGCTCTTTCAGTGACCCGAGGTACAGTTCCTGAATATTGTCTGGTGATGGCTTAATCACCACCTGGAACTGATAGTAATGCTGCAGACGGTTCGGGTTCTCACCGTAGCGACCATCGGTCGGACGACGGGAAGGCTGCACATACGCGGTCGCCATTGGCTCTGGCCCCAACGCGCGCAGGCTGGTCATCGGGTGTGAAGTGCCTGCGCCGACTTCCATGTCCAAAGGTTGAACAATGGTACAGCCCTGACGAGCCCAGTAATCCTGTAAGGTCAGGATCAGGCCCTGGAAGGTCTTGGTATCAAACTTTTGCATAGTATTTCGTGCTGGATACGTGTGGTTTTAAATGGAAGGGACCAGTATACCCGCTGGCTGCAAGATATACAGTATGAAACGGGTTTGTTTAGGGAAAATTGGGAAATAAGCCGTCGAGCCAGAGCGCTGATGGCGTCTGGCTGTAGATTATACGAGCAGGCTAACGCATAGAGAGGTGTAAAAACTGGCCGTCCGCATCAAACGAGCAGATAAAGCCCTCTTTACGGGATGTATAACCCCTCAGCTCATAACTTCCCTGAAAGCGCTCAAACCCGGTGACATCAATTTTCTGCACGTCCGAGTTATAGCGTCGGGCCGCCTGCCCCTTACAGAGCTGTTCCATATTCAGCGAACGTTCCGGGCTTATTTTCCCCTGCTGCGCTTTTTGCACAGGGGCTTCTTGTGGGGCACTGCACCCTGCCAGCATGAACAGCAGAAAGAGTGACGCCACACGCTTCATCATCATTTTTATCACCGCCCTGGTCAGTGGCTGTTATTTTTAGTATCAAAGCTTTTATAGATTACGGTCCGGCATTCTGCGAATCTCGCGGCCTCCCTACAAGCCTTCTGAATAAAACTCAGATTTTTCCAGAAGAAGACTTCTGGAAAATGACAGTCATACTCAATTTACAGGGAATACGAGGAACTGATGCAGTCAAAAATTAACTGGATTGATAACCTGCGAGGAATAGCGTGTCTGATGGTGGTGATGATCCACACGACGACCTGGTATGTCACGAATCCGCACAGCATCACTCCTGTTAACTGGGATATCGCCAATATTCTCAACGCGGCTTCGCGCGTCAGCGTGCCGCTATTCTTTATGATTTCCGGCTTTCTCTTTTTTGGAGAGCGTAGTGCGCAACCAAAGCACTTCATCCGCATCGCCGCCTGCCTGGGATTTTACAGCGCCGTTGCCTTGCTCTATATCACCCTGTTCACTTCCATTAATGCCGGGTTATCGCTGAAATACGTGCTGCAAAAACCGGTGTTCTACCATCTGTGGTTCTTCTTCGCCATTATCGTTATCTATCTGGTCTCTCCGCTCATTCAGGTGAAAAACGTCAGCGGCAAAATGCTCCTGGCTCTGATGGTGGTGATTGGCATTATCGCCAACCCGAATACAGTCTCACAGAAAATCGACGGATTTGAGTGGTTGCCGGTCAACCTCTATATCAGCGGCGATACTTTTTACTACGTGCTATATGGCATGCTGGGGCGCGCCATTGGGATGATGGATACTCAAAAACGCGGTATGAACTGGCTGTGTGGGGCGTTGTTTATCGCTGGCGTGGCGGTGATTTCACGCGGGACGCTGCACGAGTTGCAGTGGCGTGGCAATTTTGCCGATACCTGGTATCTGTATTGCGGACCAATAGTCTTTATCTGTGCCGTATCGCTCCTCACGCTTACCAAAAATACCCTGAATACGCGTCCTCTGCCCATGCTGAGCGTTATCTCGCGGCATTCTCTGGGGATTTATGGATTTCACGCGCTGATCATCCACGCGCTACGAACGAGGGGCGTTGAGCTGAAAAGCTGGCCGGTGCTGGATATTATCTGGATTTTTGTCGCCACGCTGGTTGTCAGCCTGCTGCTGTCGATGCTGCTGCAAAAAATAGACACGCGCCGCTTCGTCAGTTAACGCTTCGCTGCCGGGCGCGATGATACTGGCGCGGGGAGGAAAACCCTGCCGCCAGTGAAGCCTGCTCCACACCGCGCCCCTGCAGCAACCACTGCTCCGCCACCGCCAGACGCAACTGCTCCAGATAATCGCGAACGCTAATCCCTAAATGCGACTGAAAAAGCCGGGTTAGATGACGTGGGCTGACATGCGCCACGGCGGCGATCTCAGGCAAATTCCATGTTTTTTGCGGCTCGGCGGTGAGCGCATCCTGCGCCCGATGGATGGCCGGATGAAGATGATTACGGTAGCGCAACCACGGGGATAACTGGGGGTCATCGCCGGAGCGGCGGAACCAGACCACCATCTCACGTGCCACGGCCAGCGCCTTTTCCGGGCCGCACAGGCGGTTAATCATATGCAGTGCCAGATCGATGCCAGAGGTGATCCCTGCGCTGGTCCAGATATTCTCATCCTGCACAAATATCCGGTTTTCTTTAATCGTCGCCGTGGGAGCCGCAGTGCGTAAACGGTTAATAACATCATGATGGGTTGTACACTGACGGTGATTCAGCAGGCCTGATTTTGCTGCCAGCAACGCCCCTGAACAGACGCACATCACGGTAATATCCTGGCGTTGGATCTGCGGTTGCAGGCGCATCATCCAGTGCTGGATCTGCTGCGCCTGTGGCGTTGAGAATTGACTGCGGGAGTCGCTCACCCCCGGCAGGACCATTAGACTGCCTGGAGGCAGGTTTTCCGGCAAGGGCTGGATGCCGCTCATCGTCAGACCTATCGACGTCGGAACGTCCGGTTGCGGGCCAATGTAATGCAGACGAAACGCGTCGCCAGCCAGCACAAAGGTCTCCGCCGGGCCCGTCATATCTAATGACAGCACCCCGGGCAACATCACGAACCAGACGTCGATGCGCATTACAATGACTCCAGCGTCTCCGCTACCGTTTTAATCTCGGCAAAACGCCCGGACAGCACCGTCTCGGTACGGTGGCGAATTTCCGCTGCGCTAAGGGTAATGCCCTTGTAGGTCATTGGAAATGTAAGCGTTGCCTCGCTAACAAAGGTCACAGCATAACCCAGATCGGATGCCACGCGTGCCGTGGTTTCACAGCATTGTTCAGTGCGAATGCCGCAGATAATAAGCTGATTGATATCACGCTCGCGCAACCAGCGGTCAAGCCCGGTATCCGTGAAGGCATTATGGACGTGTTTCTGGAAAACCACATCCGGCTGATGACGCAAAAAGGCCATTGGTTTGACAAAGCCGCTTTGCAGGGTAAAAGGGCCGTCTTCATCGACATGGAAAATATCCACGACCGGAATACCGCGCGCCTGGCAGCCTTCAATCAGCCCCAGCATCGCCTGCTGAAAGGCAGGAATGTCGTCCTCCCGCCAGTAATAGCGATGATGGAACGACTGCTGCGTATCAATATTGATTAATGCAATGCGTGACATGAGATTTCCTCGCCAGTGGGTGTGACACCATACTGGCAAGGAAAGGAAGGCACGCACAGACCAAAAAAGGACATCCTCGTGCCTATCCAGGACAAGCGTATTTACGACATCAGCGGCAGCAGCTGCTGATAGATTTTGTGGAACACGTCGCGTCTTTCCGCGTACCGCGCATGGCGTGACGCGTCAGGTAAATGCGCCTGTTCAAGCGTAAGCTGCGGCAACAGCTGCGAAAGCGGCTTTTCAGGGTTGATGGCTATCTGTGCCAGACGCGCGGCACCAAGTGCTGGCCCGACATCGCCACCGGTGCGAAAATCCAGCTGCAATCCACTGATATCCGCCAGCATCTGTCGCCAGTAAGGGCTTCGCGCACCACCGCCGATCAGGGTGACGCTTGCCGGTTTCAGACCGCAGTCATGCACCACGTCCATTCCGTCAGCCAGCGCATAGCCCACACCTTCCAGCACCGCACGCGCCAGTTCTGCCGGGCCATGCTGATGGGTTAAACCGAAGAACACCCCTTTCGCTTCCGGGTTGTTGTGCGGCGTACGCTCGCCGGAAAGATACGGTAAAAACCAGACGGTACCCGCAGCGTCATCCGCCTGCTGCGCCGCAGAAATGAGCGCCGGAACGTCGGCCATGCCGGTCAGCTTCGCCGCCCAGTCCAGGCAAGACGCCGCACTGAGCATGACCGACATCAAATGCCATTTCCCCGGAAGGGCATGGCAGAAGCTGTGTACCGCACTTTCAGGATTGCTGCGATACCCGTCGCTGACGGCAAAATAGACGCCAGACGTTCCCAGAGAAAGCATCGCCTGTCCCGCCTCAACCATGCCGACGCCCACGGCACCCGCCGCGTTGTCACCGCCACCTGCCACCACCGGTACGGCAGGCATATTCCAGCGTTCAGCAACGGCCGGCAGCAATGTACCGGTAATTTCGCTGCCTTCGAACAGTGCGGGCATATGCTCGCGGGTCAAATGGCAGGCATCCAGCATCGCCTCGCTCCAGTCACGTTTCGCCACGTCGAGCCACATGGTACCGGCGGCATCAGACATGTCGGAAGCAAAATCGCCCGTCATACGAAAGCGCAGATAGTCTTTCGGTAGCAGGACTTTCGCCACCTGACGGAAAATCTCCGGCTCGTGTCGCTGCACCCACAGTAATTTGGGCGCAGTAAAACCGGGCATCATCAGGTTGCCGGTGATGTCGCGGGATGTGGGCACGCGCGCCTCAAGAAGCGCACACTCTTCTGCACAGCGGCCATCGTTCCAGAGGATCGCTGGACGAAGCACGCGCTGCTGGCTATCCAGCAGCGTAGCGCCGTGCATTTGCCCGGCGATCCCCAGCGCTTTCACGTCACGCAGACTGTGTTGTTCACTTAAGGCCTGTATTGCACGATCCGTCGCCTGCCACCACTGCTCCGGATCCTGTTCCGACCACAGCGGGTGCGTACGTGAAACCTGCAGCTTTTCTGTCTGTGTTGCGACCACATCGCCTTGCTCGCTTAACAGGATGGCTTTCACACCCGATGTGCCAAGATCGATCCCGATATACATTCCGGTGACTCCTTTAACAGAAATGCCCGGTGGCGCTGCGCCGACCGGGCCTGGATGCTGTTATTTATCGAACAGATAGTGATTGACCAGATTTTCCAGCAACTCCTGGTGCCCGCTCTGGTGCTGCGGTGCCAGTTGATGTTGTTCAGCGTACTTCGCGATTTCCGCAAGTGATAACTGACCTTTCAAAATTTGCTGGCCCAGCTCACTGTTCCAGCCGCTGTAACGCTTCGCCACGCGTTTATCCAGTTCACCGTCTTCAATCATACGCGCGGCCACTTTCAGCGCCAGCGCCATCGTGTCCATCGCGCCAATGTGGCCATAGAACAGATCGTATTTATCGGTACTCTGACGACGCACTTTGGCGTCAAAGTTCAGGCCACCCGTAGTGAAACCACCCGCTTTGATAATTTCATACATCACCAGCGCATTCTCTTCCACGCTGTTCGGGAACTGGTCTGTATCCCAGCCCAGCTGTGCATCGCCCCGGTTAGCATCAACAGAGCCGAAGATGCCCAGCGCAATAGCAGAGGCAATCTCGTGATGGAAAGAGTGACCCGCCAGGGTGGCATGGTTGGCTTCAATGTTAACTTTAATCTCTTTTTCCAGGCCGAACTGCTTCAGGAAGCCGTACACGGTCGCCACATCGTAGTCATACTGATGCTTCGTCGGTTCCTGCGGTTTCGGTTCAATCAGCAGCGTCCCGCGGAAACCGATTTTGTGCTTATGCTCGACAACCATTTGCATAAAGCGGCCAATCTGCTCGCGTTCCTGGCGCAGATCGGTGTTGAGCAGGGTTTCATAGCCTTCACGACCGCCCCACAGAACATAGTTCTCACCACCCAACTGATGCGTGGCGTTCATTGCTGTCACAACCTGCGTAGCCGCCCAGCTAAACACTTCCGGATCCGGATTGGTTGCCGCGCCCGCACCGTAACGTGGGTTGGTGAAGCAGTTTGCCGTGCCCCACAGCAGCTTCACGCCGCTTTGCTGCTGTTTCGCCGCCAGCACATCCACCATCTGCGCAAAATTGTTCAGGTACTCTTTCAGCGACGCGCCTTCCGGTGACACATCGACATCATGGAAGCAGTAGTACGGCACGTTCAGCTTGTGGAAGAACTCAAACGCCACATCGGCTTTACGCTTCGCCAGCTCGATGGCCTCACCAGGTTGCTGCCACGGGCGGTCAAAGGAACCCACACCGAACATATCGGCACCATTCCAGCAGAAGGTATGCCAGTAACAGGCGGCAAAGCGCAGATGATCTTCCATGCGCTTACCCAGCACCAGCTCATCCGGGTTGTAGTGACGAAATGCTAAAGGATTGGTCGTTTTTGGGCCTTCGTAACGAACACGATCGAGTTGGTCGAAATAAGCTTGCATATTGAGCTCCATAATCAGGGGTATGCGGTGAGTCATAGATACAGGAGTAATAGTGAATAGACATTCTGGGTTGCTCAATTACGTTATTTCACACTGCTATTGAGAGAATGCACAACTGTGCACTGGCTCGCAAAATAATGTGCAAGCAAACTATTTTTCGGTGTGCATTCCAGAATCAAATGCAATTAAGACGTTACGTATTTTAAAATCCGATCGCGGTCATAAATTCAGAAATAAACCAAATATCATAATGAGAAGATAAAAATCTGTAATTGCCAGCCCGCCTTTCCCCGTTAAGAATTTGCTGCGTCTCAGTAGTGAATGTTTCTTTTATCTCAGCAACACATACCCCTACAAAAAGGCCTAATAATTATGAAGATAAAGAACCTGACCCTTACTCTATGCACAACTCTCCTCCTGGCAAGCTTTGCCGGACATGCGAAGGAGGTGAAAATCGGTATGGCGATTGACGATCTGCGTCTGGAGCGCTGGCAAAAAGATCGCGATATTTTTGTTAAAAAAGCAGAATCACTCGGCGCAAGCGTGTTTGTTCAGTCGGCTAACGGCAATGAAGAAACGCAAATGTCGCAAATTGAGAATATGATCAACCGTGGCGTCGATGTCCTGGTCATTATCCCCTATAACGGCCAGGTATTAAGTAACGTGGTGAAAGAAGCTAAACAAGAAGGCATAAAAGTCCTGGCCTATGACCGTATGATTAATAATGCGGACATTGATTATTATATTTCGTTCGACAATGAAAAAGTCGGTGAATTACAAGCGCAAAGCCTGATCGACAAGGTGCCTCAGGGTAATTATTTCCTGATGGGCGGTTCTCCGGTGGATAACAACGCCAAACTGTTCCGCGAAGGGCAAATGAAAGTCCTTAAACCTTACATCGACGACGGAAAAATTAAAGTGGTTGGCGATCAATGGGCCGACGGCTGGCTACCAGAAAACGCGCTGAAAATTATGGAAAACGCACTCACTGCCAACAATAACAAAATTGATGCGGTTGTGGCCTCCAACGATGCCACCGCAGGCGGTGCTATCCAGGCACTGAGCGCCCAGGGGCTGGCCGGTAAAGTCGCGATATCGGGTCAGGATGCCGATCTGGCCGGTGTAAAACGCATTATCGCAGGCACCCAAACCATGACGGTCTACAAACCCATTACCCAGCTTGCCAATACGGCTGCGGAAATCGCCGTAGAGCTGGGTAATGGTAAGCAGCCTAAAGCAGACGCAACGCTGAATAACGGGCTGAAGGATGTTCCGGCTCGCCTGCTCACACCGATTGAAGTCAATAAAGAGAACATTGACGCCACTGTCATTAAAGACGGTTTCCACAAGAAGAGCGAACTGTAACCTTACGCAGCCCCTGCTCTGCAGGGGCGCATCACGTTGTACTGTTCTTCCCTCGGGTTACGTGGAGCAGTTATGTCTTATTTACTTGAAATGAAAAGCATCACTAAGCGCTTCGGTACGGTGAAAGCCGTCGACAACGTCAGTCTCCGGCTGAACCCCGGCGAAGTGGTTTCGCTGTGTGGTGAAAACGGTTCGGGCAAATCAACATTGATGAAAGTGCTGTGCGGGATCTACCCGTACGGTAGCTACGAAGGCGAAATCGTCTTTGCCGGTGAAGTCATCCAGGCGACACACATTCGCGATACCGAACGTAAAGGCATCGCCATCATCCACCAGGAGCTGGCACTGGTGAAGCATCTCACCGTGCTGGAGAACATTTTCCTTGGGGCTGAGATTTCCCGCCACGGCGTGCTGGACTACGACACCATGACGCTGCGCTGTGAAAAGCTGCTGGCGCAGGTGAGTCTCAGCATTTCACCGGATACCCGCGTGGGCGATCTTGGTCTGGGGCAGCAGCAGCTGGTCGAAATTGCGAAAGCGCTTAATAAACAGGTCAGGCTGCTGATCCTTGATGAACCAACGGCGTCGCTCACCGAACAGGAAACCGCGGTACTGCTCAATATCATCCGCGATCTGCAAAACCACGGCATCGCCTGCATCTACATTTCGCACAAGCTGAATGAGGTCAAAGCCATTTCTGACACCATCTGCGTGATCCGCGACGGGCAACACATCGGCACGCGCGAAGCCGCAGGCATGAGTGAAGATGACATCATCACCATGATGGTAGGCCGCGAGCTGACGGCGCTCTACCCGAATGAACCTCATGCAACCGGCGATGAAGTGTTGCGCGTGGAAAACCTGACCGCGTGGCATCCCGTTAACCGCCACATCAAGCGTGTAAATAACGTCTCGTTTTCTCTGCACAGCGGCGAAATTCTCGGTATTGCCGGGTTAGTCGGCGCCGGGCGCACCGAAGCCGTACAGTGTCTGTTTGGCGTGTGGCCGGGGCGCTGGGAGGGCACGATATATATCGACGGTCAGCCGGTGAAAATCGACAACTGCCAACAGGCGATTGCCCGCGGCATTGCCATGGTGCCGGAAGACCGCAAAAAAGACGGCATCGTACCGGTCATGGCTGTGGGTAAAAACATCACCCTTGCAGCTCTTGATCAGTTCTCCGGCACCCTGAGCAGCCTGGATGATGCCGCTGAGCAGCAGTGTATTCTTCAGTCGCTCGCCCGACTGAAGGTAAAAACATCCTCTCCGGAACTGGCCATTGGCCGTCTGAGTGGGGGCAATCAGCAGAAGGCGATTCTGGCGCGCTGCCTGCTTCTCAATCCACGCATATTAATCCTTGATGAGCCAACGCGCGGGATTGATATCGGCGCCAAATATGAAATCTACAAACTGATTAATCAGCTTGTACAGCAAGGGATTGCCGTCATTGTCATCTCGTCTGAATTACCCGAAGTGCTCGGTCTGAGTGACCGCGTGCTGGTAATGCACGAGGGAAAACTGAAAGCCAACCTGATTAACCAGAACCTGACGCAGGAGCAGGTGATGGAAGCCGCTTTAAGGAGCGAACGTCATGTCGAAAAGCAATCCGTCTGATATCAAAGTCGCGGTTCCGACGCCCGGATCATTTGCGGGGCTAAAAGCGCTGAATCTGCAAGTTTTCGTGATGATCGCGGCGATTATCGTCATCATGCTGTTCTTTACCTGGATGACCGATGGCTCGTACTTAAGTGCGCGTAACGTCTCTAACCTGCTGCGTCAGACGGCCATCACCGGCATTCTGGCTGTGGGCATGGTGTTCGTGATTATCTCAGCGGAGATCGACCTGTCAGTCGGTTCGATGATGGGTTTACTCGGTGGCGTGGCGGCCATTTTTGACGTCTGGCTTGGCTGGCCGCTGCCGTTGACCGTTGCGGTGACGCTGGTGCTGGGACTTGTACTCGGTGCCTGGAACGGCTGGTGGGTTGCCTACCGTAAAGTCCCGTCGTTCATTGTCACTCTGGCAGGGATGCTGGCCTTCCGCGGGATCTTAATCGGCATTACCAACGGCACCACCGTCTCCCCCACCAGCGCGGCGATGTCGCAGATTGGTCAGAGTTACCTCTCCGATAGCGTGGGCTTTACGATTGGCGTGGTAGGTTTGCTGGCGTTTGTCGCGTGGCAGTGGCGTGGGCGCATGCGCCGTCAGGCGCTGGGGCTGGCTTCTCCTGCATCAACGTCCGTGGCGGGGCGTCAGGCCCTTACGGCGGTTATTGTGCTAGGCGCAATCTGGCTTCTGAACGACTACCGTGGCGTCCCGACTCCTGTATTGCTGCTGGCACTGTTACTGCTGGGTGGCATGTTTATGGCCACGCGCACCGCGTTTGGCCGCCGCATTTACGCCATCGGCGGCAATCTGGAGGCCGCTCGCCTCTCCGGGATCAATGTCGAGCGTACCAAACTCGCGGTGTTCGCCATTAACGGTCTGATGGTGGCTATCGCCGGGTTGATCCTCAGCTCACGTCTGGGGGCGGGTTCTCCCTCCGCCGGTAACATCGCCGAGCTGGATGCCATCGCCGCCTGCGTAATTGGTGGTACCAGCCTCGCGGGTGGTATCGGTAGCGTGGCGGGCGCGGTCATGGGGGCATTTATCATGGCGTCGTTGGATAACGGGATGAGTATGATGGACGTCCCGACGTTTTGGCAGTATATCGTCAAGGGGGCCATTCTTTTACTCGCCGTCTGGATGGACTCGGCTACCAAACGACGGGCCTGATAACAGTATGATGACTTAATTGGGAAGAGAGCCATGTTCGAAAAGCGTCACCGCATTACGTTGTTATTCAATGCCAATAAAGCCTATGACCGTCAGGTTGTTGAAGGGGTTGGTGAATATTTGCAGGCGTCGCAATCCGAATGGGATATCTTTATTGAGGAAGATTTTCGTACCCGTCTGGAGAACATCAAAGACTGGCTGGGTGATGGCGTTATCGCCGACTATGACGATCCCGTCATTGAGCAACTGCTGACAGACGTCGACGTCCCGATTGTGGGCGTCGGCGGCTCTTACCATTCCCCCGAACACTATCCGCCGGTTCACTATATTGCCACCGATAACCATGCCCTGGTGGAGGCAGCCTTTCTCCATTTAAAAGAGAAAGGCGTCCATCGCTTCGCGTTTTATGGCTTACCCGCCACCAGCGGCAAGCGCTGGGCCGTTGAGCGTGAACACGCGTTTTGCCAGTTGGTCGCGCAGGAGAAGTACCGTGGCGTAGTGTATCAGGGGCTGGAAACCGCCCCTGAAAACTGGCAGCACGCGCAAAACCGTCTGGCTGACTGGCTGCAAACGCTGCCACCGCAAACCGGGATTATTGCCGTCACGGACGCCCGCGCACGCCACGTTTTGCAGGTATGCGAACATTTGCACATCCCGGTACCGGAAAAACTGTGCGTGATTGGCATTGATAACGAAGAACTCACCCGCTATCTGTCTCGCGTGGCGCTCTCCTCCGTTGCACAAGGGACGCGTCAGATGGGTTATCAGGCAGCGAAGCTGCTGCATCGTCTGCTGGATAAAGAATCCCTGTCGCTTCAGCGGTTGCTTGTGCCTCCTGTCCGCGTCGTTGAACGTCGCTCAACCGACTATCGCTCCTTAAGCGACCCGGCCGTCATTCAGGCCATGCACTTTATTCGCAACCACGCCTGCAAGGGAATTAAGGTCGATCAGGTGCTGGATTCGGTGGGTATTTCGCGTTCGAATCTGGAGAAACGCTTCAAAGAAGAAGTGGGCGAAACCATTCATGCCGTCATCCATGCTGAAAAGCTGGAGAAAGCGCGCAGCTTGCTCATCTCCACGTCACTGTCGATTAACGAAATCTCGCAGATGTGCGGCTACCCATCTCTGCAATATTTCTATTCGGTGTTTCGCAAAGAGTACGACACCACGCCAAAAGAGTACCGGGATCGCTACAGTGAGGTGCTGATATAGAAAAAAAACGCCTTCCAGTGGAAGGCGTTTTTTTGAGATTACATATGGGCGGCGATTAAGCGCTGGTTATCCTGGTACATGGCGAACAGATAGTTGTTATAGCTCTGTCCCTTCGTCGAATAACCTTTCAGCTTGTGGATCATCGTGGTGGCCGTCACTTCCTGATCCGCTTTACGCAGCTGTGCGCGTGATTTACGGAACGATGAATAGGCCGGATGCGTGTTCAGATTCACCACGTAGGCACTCACGGAATCCTTCACGGATTCAAACTGCGAATAGCCTTTCACCTTACCAGGCGCATTGTTACAACGACCTTTCACACATTTCATGCCGAAAAGGTTGTTGTTGCTACGCGCCAGCTTTGACGTGCCCCAGCCGCTTTCGGCTGCCGCCATGGTCGCAACCATGCTATTCGGGATGATATCCACACGCTCCAGCAGAGAATTCCACGGCACACGACGTGTGTTACCGTTCCAGCTCAGCTTGTAGCGCTTCGTGATATCTTTCAGACGCGCGCGTTCTGACGGCGACCAGCGGCTATCGTACTGTTTGGAAATCAGCCAGTTACGATCCGCAGTAATCGCGGCATTTTGACTCGTGATGTAAGGCATTACCGTCCGGAGAAACGCTTTTTTCCTTGGTGTTCCGGAAGGGTATTTTCGCAAATCAGGAAGTGAACTACTCTTTGCACTATTGCGAGAATACTCTTGTTTACTGCTAACCTTACTACTTGTCGTCTTTATAACGTGGGCTTTCTTACTCGTTGTATCCGTGTGCGTCTTCGCAAGCACCTCACCCGAAAATGCCGTGGTGAGTAACATGAGTATCGCAGCCCCATATCGTCGAATGGGAGTCGATATCATTAGGTCTCCTGGTCGGATGTAATCATCCTAACACCTTATTTTTTTCACAAATTTGAGAGCGGAATCTCAAATCATATCAAAAATAGACTTCAAGAGCACGTATAGAAATAGTCCAATTCCGAAACTATGTCATCTAAAACTTGCTCACAAAAACACCATTCCCGAAAAAATGTGTGCGGTATCGCAGATAACTGCTTAATTTTGCGCGAGATCACTCATCCTCTCGCGTCCTCCTGGCAGAAAGCGATAAGGGATGAGTTTTTACCCTCAGCCTGGTGGCACACTGGTCAAAAATGCCGCGACAGGAAAATGGAATGAAACGCACCGCAATAGCCTTTCTGATGTTACCCGCACTGGCACATGCAGGCTGGTCATCACCGGGGTTTACTGCATTTAACACCGAAGGCACCGGGATTTTCACCAGCCAGACAAAGCTCGCGAAGGGTACGCGTCCTCTTACACTAAGTTTTGACAAGACGTGCTGGCAGCCAACAGATGCGATAAAACTCAACGAGATGCTGTCGCTCAAACCCTGTAACGGCACGCCGCCGCAGTGGCGTCTTTTCCGCGACGGTGAATACCAGATGCGGATTGATACCCGATCCGGCACACCCACCCTGATGCTGACCATCCGGAGTGCCGCAGAACAGCCGGTTACCAACGTTATCCACCAGTGCCCGAAGTGGGACGGTAAACCGCTGACGCTGGACGTCAGCCATACCTTCCCGGAAGGCTCCGTCGTACGCGACTACTACAGTAAGCAGACGGTGACGGTGCAGAATGGAAAAATCACTCTGCAACCGGCCGCCAACAGCAACGGCCTGCTGCTGCTTGAGCGCGCCGAAACCGACAAGCCTGCGCCGTTTAGCTGGCAGAACGCCACTGTCTATTTTGTGCTGACCGACCGTTTTGTGAATGGTGACCCGAGCAACGACAACAGCTATGGCCGTCACAAAGACGGAATGCAGGAGATTGGTACCTTCCACGGTGGAGATCTCAAGGGGCTCGCCAGCAAGCTCGACTATTTACAACAGCTGGGGGTGAACGCGCTGTGGATTAGCTCGCCGCTGGAGCAGATCCACGGCTGGGTCGGCGGTGGCACCAAAGGTGATTTCCCACACTACGCCTATCATGGCTATTACACTCAGGACTGGACGAAGCTCGACGCTAACATGGGCACCGAAGATGATTTACGTCATCTGGTCGATGAAGCGCATAAACGTGGCATTCGTATCCTGTTCGATATCGTCATGAACCACACGGGTTACGCGACGCTTGCGGACATGCAGGAGTATCAGTTTGGCGCCTTGTATCTGCAGGGTGATGAGCTGAAAAAGACGTTGGGAGAACGCTGGACGGACTGGAAGCCGGGCGCAGGCCAAAGCTGGCACAGCTTTAACGACTACATCAACTTTAGCGACAAAGCCGCATGGGATAAATGGTGGGGGAAAAAGTGGATCCGCACTGATATCGGTGATTACGACAACCCCGGCTTTGATGATTTAACCATGTCGCTGGCATTTTTACCCGACCTGAAAACGGAATCCACCACACCTTCCGGGTTGCCAAACTTCTATCAACACAAGCCTGATACCCATGCGAAAGCCATCCCCGGGTATACCCCGCGTGATTACCTGACCCACTGGCTCAGCCAGTGGGTGCGTGACTACGGTATTGATGGTTTCCGGGTTGATACGGCCAAACACGTTGAGCTTGCGGCCTGGCAACAGCTGAAAGACCAGGCCAGCCAGGCGCTGGCGGCCTGGAAAGGTGCTCACCCGGACAAAAAGCTCGACAATGCACCATTCTGGATGACCGGGGAATCCTGGGGCCACGGCGTCATGCAGAGTGATTATTACCGCCACGGTTTCGATGGGATGATTAACTTTGATTATCAGGAGCAGGCGGCAAAAGCGGTGAACTGTCTGGCGGATATCGACCTCACCTGGCAGCAGATGGCGGAAAAACTGCAAAGTTTCAACGTCCTGAGCTATCTCTCTTCGCATGACACGCGCCTGTTCCGTGAAGGGGGTCAACGCGCAGCTGAACTGCTCTTGTTAGCACCGGGTAGTGTACAAATCTATTACGGAGATGAATCTGAACGTCCATTTGGGCCAACAGGTTCAGACCCGTTACAAGGTACCCGTTCGGATATGAACTGGCAGGACGTCACGGGCAAACAGTCCTTAACCGTCGCCCACTGGCAAACGCTGGGTCAGTTCCGCGCACGCCATCCGGCGATTGGTGAAGGCAAACAAACCACGCTGTCGCTGAAAGAGGGATATGGCTTCGTGCGCGAGCATAATGGCGATAAGGTGATGGTAGTATGGGCAGGTAATTAAGAACGGCTCACTCCAGTACCCTCTCCCTGCGGGAGAGGGTTACGGTGAGGGAAAAATCAACAGAACTATTCACTACATAAATCCATTCCTGCCACATAAAACAACAAATCCGACCACGCCACCCGATTTGCACCAGCACGGTGCTAGCGTTATGGTTACCCACTTTCAAAATAAGCTCGATAGATCACCTGCTATGACGTTTTCACTTTTCGGCGACAAATTCACCCGCCATTCAGGCATTACTCGCCTGATGGAGGACCTCAACGACGGGCTGCGCACACCGGGCGCAATCATGCTCGGCGGCGGAAACCCGGCTCAAATCCCGGAGATGAATACCTATTTCCAGACGCTGCTCGCTCAGATGCTGGAAAGCGGCAAAGCAACCGATGCGCTTTGCAATTACGACGGCCCGCAGGGTAAAACCGAACTGCTGGCACTCCTCGCCGAAATGCTGCGTGACGAGCTGGGCTGGGATATCGAACCACAGAATATTGCACTGACAAACGGCAGCCAGAGCGCGTTTTTCTACTTGTTTAACCTGTTCGCAGGGCGTCGCGCCGACGGCACCACCAAAAAGGTGTTGTTCCCGCTGGCACCGGAGTATATCGGCTACGCCGATTCCGGCCTGGAAGAGGATCTGTTCGTCTCCGCGCGCCCGAATATCGAGTTGTTGCCGGAAGGCCAGTTCAAATATCACGTCGATTTTGAACACCTGCATATTGGTGAAGAGACGGGCATGATCTGCGTATCGCGTCCGACGAATCCAACGGGCAACGTGATCACCGATGACGAACTGATGAAACTGGATGCGCTGGCGAATCAGCACGGCATTCCGCTGGTGATCGATAACGCCTATGGCGTACCGTTCCCGGGCATTATCTTCAGCGAAGCACGTCCGCTGTGGAACCCGAACATTGTCCTGTGCATGAGCCTCTCTAAGCTGGGCCTGCCGGGTAGCCGCTGCGGGATTATCATCGCGAATGAAAAAATCATCACCGCCATTACCAACATGAACGGCATTATCAGCCTTTCACCGGGCGGTATCGGCCCGGCGATGATGTGCGAAATGATTAAGCGCAACGACCTGCTGCGTCTGTCCAATGAGGTGATTAAGCCGTTCTATTACCTGCGTGTTCAGGAGACAATTGCGACACTTCGCCGCTATTTACCGGAAGAACGCTGCCTGATCCACAAACCTGAAGGGGCGATTTTCCTGTGGCTGTGGTTTAAGGATCTACCCATCACCACCGAACTGCTCTATCAACGCCTGAAGAAGCGCGGCGTGTTGATGGTACCGGGCGATTACTTCTTCCCAGGCCTGGATAAACCGTGGCCGCATACGCACCAGTGCATGCGTATGAACTACGTGCCCGATCCGGAAAAAATCGAAGCGGGTGTCAAAATTCTGGCCGAAGAAATCGAAAAAGCCTGGCGCGAAGAGGGTTAAGGTTTTACACCAGATGATGCTGTCGTTCCGTACGTAATCTGGCGGTATCAACACAGCGCAACGCGTGGGTTGGACAGGCCTCCACACAGGCCGGTCCGCCTTCGCGATGCAGGCACAAATCACACTTCAGCGCATGTGCCTTATTCCCCTCAAGCCGAACCTGCATCGCCCCAAACGGGCACGCCAGCATACAGCTTTTGCAACCAATGCAGCGCGTCTGATCAACGAGCCACGCTCCCGCCGAGCGGCGAATGGCATGGGTTGGGCAGACATTGGCGCAGGGTGCGTCTTCGCACTGGTGACAGCCAACCGCCGTGGTATATGACCCCCCTTTAACCACACGAATGCGTGGTGTAAAGGCATGTGCGGATACGGAATCCTGATGCGAGACCGCACAGGCCGCTTCGCATGTGCGGCACCCGATGCATTTTTCCGCATCCGCCATGATAAATCGGTTCATCTGTTACGCCTCGCGTACGTTAAAACCCAGTTCTTTTGAAATAGCCTCTGCCGTTTCGCGCAGTGGTTTAAGCAAGTTTTTCTCGCCCACCTGCTTCATGCGTGATGTCGATAGCGATATGGAGATCGCATACGGCACGCGGCCATGAATATCAAACACCGGCACGGCGATACAGGAGACACCCAGCTCGTTCTCTTCTTTGTCCATCGCCATGCTGCGATCGCGAATTTCCGCCAGCTCATCATACATGGCACTCAATTCTGTGATGGTGTTGCGGGTCAAAGGTTGGATCTGTTCCTGATGGCTTTCCCAGTAGCTCGCCACATAGTCCTGGTGACCAAACGCCATGTAGATCTTGCCCATCGCTGAGCAGTAAAGCGGCATATGCTGACCGATATAAGCACGCGTGCGCAGCATACCGGTTGTCGGCTCGAGTTTATAAATCAGGATCGCGTGGTCGTCTTCCCGGCTGGAAAAGTTCACCGTTTCACCCGTAGCAATATTCAGCGCTTCAAGGTGTGGCGCCGCCACGTGGATGATATTGAGCGACGACAGCGCCTTTTGCCCGACGGCGATAAATTTGGTGGTCAGACGGTAACTGCCCGCCGCAGGCGCCGGGGTAACGTACCCGCACGACTGTAACCCCTGGAGTAACCGGTGCACGGTGCTCTTATTCAAACCAGCCAGTTCCGATAAATGCGCGAGCGGGCACCCGTTCGGATAGTTGCTGAGGATCTCAATCAGCATCAGGCCGCGAAACAAGCTCTGGCTACCTGCTGGCCTCTCTTTTTCTTGCGTCATTTCGCTCTCTTTCATGCTCATTAAATGGCTCCTTTTTATCGCGCTCCTGATGGTAGCGCAAAGTGTGGTTTAGTTCACGATCTCAACAGAAAAAACACAACCAGTTGATTTTAATGATTTTTGAAAAACATGAATGTCGTTGATCTGACAAATTTTGATCGTTATATTTGAAATCAGATTTCGCATAGTGAAATTTAACGATAAAAAAGCACTCGCACTGACACCTAAAATGAACAGGAGAACAGGGATGAAAGTGACCTTTGAAGAGTTGAAAGCGGCGTTTAATCGGGTCCTGATCGACCGCGGCGTAAAAGCTGACGCCGCAGATGCCTGTGCGGAGATGTTTGCCCGCACTACAGAATCCGGCGTCTATTCACACGGCGTGAACCGTTTCCCGCGTTTTATTCAGCAACTTGACGCTGGCGACATCATTCCTGACGCTCTGCCAAAACGGATAACGTCATTAGGTGCCATTGAGCAGTGGGATGCTCAGCGCGCCATCGGCAACCTGACAGCGAAGAAAATGATGGATCGCGCCACGGAGCTGGCATCCGATCATGGGATCGGCCTGGTGGCTCTGCGTAACGCAAACCACTGGATGCGCGGCGGCAGCTACGGCTGGCAGGCGGCGGAGAAGGGTTATATTGGAATTTGCTGGACCAACTCCATTGCTGTGATGCCCGCGTGGGGATCAAAAGAATGCTGCATCGGCACCAACCCACTGATCGTTGCGATTCCCTCCAACCCAATCACCATGGTCGACATGTCGATGTCGATGTTCTCCTACGGCATGCTGGAAGTAAATCGCCTGGCCGGGCGCGAGTTGCCGGTTGATGGCGGGTTTGACGACGAGGGTAATCTCACCCGTGAACCCGGCGTCATTGAGAAAAACCGTCGCATTTTGCCAATGGGCTACTGGAAAGGGTCCGGCCTGTCTATCGTACTGGATATGATCGCGACACTGCTTTCCAACGGTTCTTCCGTGGCGGAAGTCACTCAGGACAACAGCGACGAGTACGGTGTATCGCAGATCTTTATCGCCATTGAGGTCGATAAACTGATCGACGGCCCAACCCGCGATGCCAAACTTCAGCGCATTATGGATTTCATCACCAACGCTGAGCGCTCAGACGAAAACGTCGCCATCCGTCTGCCGGGGCATGAATTCACCCGCCTGCAGGAAGAGAACCGCCGTAACGGCATCACGGTTGATGACAGCGTGTGGGCGAAAATCCAGGCCCTGTAAGGAGTGGACGATGATATTCGGACATATTTCACAGCCAAATCCGTGCCGTCTCCCACAGGCGATTGAAAAGGCGCTCGATTTTCTGCGCACCACGGACTTCACGGCACTGGAGCCGGGCGTTGTTGAAATTGAGGGACGCAACATCTTTGCCCAGGTGCTCGATCTCACCACCAAAGCGTGGCATGAGAATCGCCCGGAAGTACACCGACGTTATCTGGATATCCAGTTTCTGGCTTGGGGTGAAGAGAAAATTGGTATCGCTATAGATACCGGTACTAACAAAATAAGCGAATCATTACTGGAACAGCGGGATATTATTTTTTATCACGCCAGCGAAAACGAATCATTTATTGAAATGATACCCGGCAGCTATGCCATATTTTTCCCGCAGGACGTCCACCGTCCTGCCTGTATTAAGAGCAAAGAATCCACAATTCGTAAAATTGTGGTGAAAGTGGCAATCAGTGAATTGAATTAATTTTCTGATAAATACAGGAATGCGAAATGACCAACACCGGTTTTATTATTGGTGCGTACCCCTGCGCACCTTCGTTTCACCAGAAAGGTGAACAAGAAGAACAAACCTTCTGGCGGGAACTTTCCGACACGCCCAACATCCGCGGGCTGGAACAACCTTGCCTTGAAAACCTGCATCCGTTTGGTGATGAATGGCTGTTCCGTCATACGCCAGGGGACTGGCAAATCGTGGTGACGGCAGTGATGGAAACCATGCGCCGCCGTGGTACCAACGGCGCGTTCGGTCTGGCCTCCGCCGACGAGCAACAGCGTAAGGCCTGCGTCGAATTCTATCGCCATCTGCACCAGAAAATTGACGCCGTGAATGCCCGTTACCCCGGGAAAGTGATCGCCCTGGAGATGCAGGCAGCACCGCAGGCAGGTAATGCCTCTGTCGAACACGCCACCGAGGCATTCTCTCGCTCCATTCGTGAAATAGCAGACTGGGACTGGTCATGCGATCTGATTCTTGAGCACTGCGATGCTATGACCGGACTCGCTCCGCGTAAGGGGTTTTTACCCCTGGAGCAGGTACTGGAAGTGGTGAAAGATACGGATATCAGCGTCTGCATCAACTGGGCACGTTCGGCCATCGAAGGTCGTAACACCGCCCTTCCGCTTGAGCATGTTCAGACCGCACTCAACGCCGGAAAGCTTGGCGCGCTGATGTTCTCCGGGACAACAGCAACCGGTGAATACGGTGACTGGCAGGATCTCCATGCACCATTTTCTTCATTCTGCGCCGACAGTTTACTGACCACTGAACACGCAAAAACACTCTTTACTGCGGCGAGCGCCGCAACATTAAAATTCTCCGGTATTAAATTGCTGGAAATAAATGCTAATGCTGACGTCAGCCATCGCATTGCCATTTTGCGCGACGGCATTAGCGCCATGAAAAAAGCGACACAATAAAAATAAAAATCTTATTCCGGTTACATTTACTGAGACATTAAATATGAACACGACTTCTCAAGCTCTACATGCGGATATTCCGCGCCAGCGCTGGCTAAGAATCATCCCCCCTATTCTTATCGCCTGCATTATTTCTTATATGGACCGAGTGAATATTGCATTTGCGATGCCAGGTGGTATGGATGAAGAATTAGGTATATCCGCCACAATGGCTGGCCTGGCGGGCGGTATCTTCTTTATCGGCTATCTGTTCCTGCAGGTTCCCGGTGGCAAAATTGCTGTTCATGGTAGTGGTAAGAAGTTTATCGGCTGGTCGCTGGTCGCCTGGGCGGTGATCTCGGTACTCACGGGTCTCGTGACGAATCAGTATCAGCTTCTGGTGCTGCGATTCTTACTCGGCGTGGCGGAGGGCGGGATGCTGCCCGTTGTGCTCACCATGATCAGTAACTGGTTCCCGGATGCCGAGCGAGGTCGCGCCAACGCGATTGTGATTATGTTTGTGCCCATTGCAGGGATCATCACAGCACCGTTGTCGGGTTGGATCATCACCGCGCTCGACTGGCGCTGGCTGTTCATTATTGAAGGGCTGATGTCCGTTGTGGTGCTGGTGCTCTGGGCATTCACCGTGTATGACCGTCCACAAGAAGCCCGCTGGATATCGGAAGCCGAAAAAAACTACCTGGTGAAAACGCTGGCGGCGGAACAGCTGGCGATTGCCGGTAAAGAGGTGAAAAATGCCTCGCTCAGCGCAGTGCTGTCCGACAAAACCATGTGGCAGCTGATCGCCCTGAACTTCTTCTACCAGACCGGAATTTATGGTTACACCCTCTGGCTGCCAACCATCCTGAAAGAGCTGACGCATACCAGTATCGGCCAGGTAGGGATGCTCGCCATTCTGCCTTACATCGGCGCGATTGCGGGCATGTTCCTGTTCTCGTCTCTTTCTGACCGTACCGGCAAGCGCAAGTTGTTTGTCTCCCTGCCCTTGATAGGTTTCGCGCTCTGCATGTTCCTTTCTGTGGCGCTAAAAGAGAACACCTGGTTGGCCTATGCCGCGCTGGTGGGCTGCGGCTTCTTCCTGCAATCCGCTGCGGGTGTGTTCTGGACTATTCCGGCGCGTCTGTTTAGCGCCGAAATGGCGGGCGGTGCGCGCGGCGTGATTAACGCCCTGGGTAATCTCGGTGGCTTCTGCGGCCCTTATGCGGTTGGCGTGCTTATCACGCTGTACAGCAAAGACGCAGGGGTTTACTGCCTGGCGGTATCTCTGGCGCTGGCCTCGCTGCTGGCCCTGCTGTTACCGGCGAAATGCGATGCCGGCTCTGAGCCGAATCCCACGGTGAATCCACATAAACGTGCGGCCTGATGTCCTCACCCCAGCCCTCTCCCACAGGGAGAGGGAGCAACACAAGAGAATCAAAGATGAGTGAAAAAGAGCCCTTCTGGCTGGGTATCGATTGTGGCGGTACTTATCTGAAAGCCGGTTTATACACCCGTCAGGGAAAAGAGGTCTGTATTGAGCGCCGTTCGGTTGCCACTCTCAGCCCACGTCCTGGCTATGCTGAGCGGGATATGCACCAGCTCTGGCAGCACTGCCACACGACCGTCGCACTGCTGCTCAAAAATGCCAGGGTCGATGGCGAGCAGATCAAAGGTGTCGGTATTTCGGCTCAGGGCAAAGGGCTGTTTCTGCTTGATAAACAGGATCAACCGCTGGGAAACGCCATGCTCTCTTCTGACCGTCGGGCACTGGAGATTGTGCAGCGCTGGCAGCAGGACGGCATTCCCGAAAAACTGTACCCGCATACTCGCCAGACGCTATGGACCGGGCATCCGACTTCGCTCCTGCGCTGGGTTAAAGAGAACGAACCACAGCGGTATCAGCAGATTGGCTGCGTGATGATGGCGCACGACTACCTGCGCTGGTGTCTGACGGGGGAAAAAGGCTGCGAAGAGAGCAATATCTCGGAGTCCAATCTCTACAACATGAGCACTGCTCAGTACGATCCACAGCTCACACGCTGGCTTGATATCAGCGAAATTGACGGTGCACTACCGCCGATTGTCGGCTCCGCAGAAATTTGCGGGGAAATCACCGCTCAGGCAGCCTCGCTTACCGGTCTGGCGGCGGGTACTCCCGTCGTTGGCGGGCTGTTTGATGTGGTTTCCACCGCGATCTGCGCCGGACTCCATGATGACAACACGCTTAACGCGGTGATGGGAACCTGGGCCGTGACCAGCGGGATCGCCAACGGCATTCGCGATAACGAACCCTTTCCTTATGTGTATGGCCGCTATGTGCACCCGCAGCAGTACATCGTGCACGAAGCCAGCCCGACCTCATCCGGCAACCTGGAGTGGCTGACAGCGCAATGGGGTGACGTCTCGTTCAGTGAGATTAACGATGCCGTTGCCAGCTTACCGAAGGCAGAAAGCGATGTGTTTTTCCTGCCGTTCCTCTATGGGAGCAACGCTGGTCTGGAGATGACCAGCGGCTTTTACGGAATGCAGGCACTCCACTCCCGGGCCCATCTGTTGCAGGCGGTTTATGAGGGCGTGGTCTTTAGCCACATGACCCACCTGAACCGCATGCTGGAACGCTTTACACACGTGACGTCGCTGCGCGTCACGGGTGGCCCCACTCATTCAGACGTGTGGATGCAAATGCTGGCAGATGTCAGCGGTCTGGCAATAGAACTACCGCAGGTGGAAGAGACCGGTTGCTCCGGTGCGGCGCTGGCAGCACTTGTCGGTACGGGCATCTATACCGATTTCCACGCCGCTCAGCGTGCCCTGCGACACGACACCAGGGTCATTGAACCCGATATGCGCGCCCATGCTGCCTACCAGCGCAAATATCACCGCTACCAGTTACTGATTACCGCACTACAGGGCTATCACGCCCGTGTTAAGGAGTTCGACCTATGAGCCGTCCATTACTTCAACTGGCGCTCGACCATACCTCACTTCAGGCCGCACAGCGCGATGTCGCTTTGCTTGCGGATCACGTTGATATCGTCGAGGCGGGCACCATTCTGTGTCTGACCGAGGGTTTACAGGCCGTGCGTGCCCTTCGTGAACAGTGCCCGGACAAAATCATCGTGGCGGACTGGAAAGTAGCCGACGCTGGAGAAACGCTGGCAGAACAGGCGTTCGGTGCAGGCGCGAACTGGATGACCATCATCTGCGCGGCACCGCTGGCGACCGTTAAAAAAGGCCATGACGTCGCTCAACGCTGCGGCGGCGAAATCCAGATGGAGCTGTTTGGTAACTGGACGCTGGAAGATGCACGCGCATGGCACCACATCGGGGTGAAACAGGCCATCTATCACCGCGGGCGCGACGCGCAGGCGAGTGGTCAGCAGTGGGGCGAAGCGGATCTCGCGAAAATGAAAGCACTCTCCGACATCGGTTTACAGCTTTCGATTACCGGCGGGATCACTCCTGCCGACCTGCCGCTGTTTAAGCAGATAAACGTCAAAGCCTTTATTGCCGGCCGCGCGCTGGCTGGTGCTGAAAAGCCACCGCAGGTGGCACAGGCATTCCATTCACAAATCCGCGACATCTGGGGAGAGTAACCATGCGTCAGCATCCGTTAGGTATTTACGAAAAAGCGCTGTCGAAAGATCTCACCTGGCCGGAACGTCTGGTGCTGGCGAAAAGCTGCGGGTTTGATTTTGTCGAAATGTCGGTTGATGAAACTGACGAACGTTTGTCACGTCTTGAGTGGAGCACCACGCAGCGTGCATCGCTGGTTGAAGCCATGCTGGAAACCGGCGTGTCGATTCCATCCATGTGCTTATCTGCCCACCGTCGTTTCCCGTTTGGCAGCCGCGATGAAGCCGTGCGCGAGCGCGCCCGCGAAATCATGACCAAAGCCATCAGGCTGGCGCGTGATTTAGGTATCCGCACCATTCAGCTTGCTGGCTATGACGTTTACTACGAAGAACACGACGAGGGCACCCAGCAGCGCTTCGCAGAAGGGCTGGCGTGGGCGGTGGAACAAGCCGCTGCGGCACAGGTGATGCTGGCAGTGGAGATCATGGATACCGCCTTTATGAACTCGATCAGCAAATGGAAAAAGTGGGACAACATGCTCGCTTCACCGTGGTTTAGCGTTTACCCGGATGTCGGCAACCTGAGCGCGTGGGGCAACGATGTCACCGCAGAGCTGACGTTGGGCATTGACCGTATTGCCGCAATCCACCTGAAAGATACCCAACCCGTCACTGAAAACAGCCCGGGACAGTTCCGCGATGTGCCGTTTGGCGAAGGCTGCGTTGATTTTGTCGGCGTGTTTAACACGCTGAACCAACTGAACTATCGCGGCGCGTTTCTGATTGAAATGTGGACTGAAAAAGCAAAAGAGCCCGTACTGGAAATCATCCAGGCACGTCGCTGGATTGAAGCCCGTATGCAGGAAGGAGGCATGACATGTTAGAACAACTCAAAGCTGAAGTACTGGCAGCAAACCTGGCGCTTCCCGCCCACCAGCTGGTGACATTTACCTGGGGCAACGTCAGCGCGGTCGATCGCGAAAGCGGGCTAATGGTGATCAAACCCTCCGGCGTAGAGTATGACGTGATGACCGCAAACGACATGGTGGTGGTTGATCTTGCCACGGGTGCGGTAGTCGAAGGCAGCAAAAAGCCCTCCTCCGACACGCCAACGCATCTTGCATTGTATCGCCGTTACCCTGAGATTGGCGGCATCGTCCATACGCATTCCCGCCACGCCACTATCTGGTCGCAGGCGGGGCTGGATTTACCAGCCTGGGGCACCACGCATGCCGACTACTTTTATGGCGCGATCCCCTGCACACGGCTGATGACCACGGCTGAAATAGCCGGGGAATACGAATATCAGACGGGGGAAGTGATCATCAAAACCTTCGAGGAGCGCGACTTAAACCCGATGCAAATTCCGGCAGTGCTGGTCCATTCTCACGGTCCGTTCGCCTGGGGAAAAAATGCGGCCGATGCAGTACACAACGCGGTGGTGCTGGAAGAGTGCGCCTGTATGGGCCTGTTTTCACGTCAGCTGGCACCGCAGCTACCGGTGATGCAACAGGAGTTACTGGATAAGCACTATCTGCGCAAGCACGGGGCGAATGCCTATTACGGGCAGTAGTCACCCGGAATTGATGTGCTCCTTACAGTACCGCCGTTTCCAGACGGCGGGTGTTAAGCCCGTGTGTTTGGTAAATATCTGCCGGAAATAGCCCACGTCATTAAACCCGCAGCGGGTTGCCACTTCGGTGAGCGATGCAGAGCCATCCAGCAACAGCTTTTCCGCCGCCCTGACGCGCTGGCGATGTATCGCCTCCGTCAGGGTTAAATGAAAAGTGCGACGAAACACGCGCCCCAGATAATCGGCATTACAGTGCAACTCTCTGGCGAGCTTCGAAGTAGAGAGAGGTAAATGAAATTGTGTGCGAATAAGCTGTTTCGCCTTCCACGCCATTGCGGCTCCAGCCTCATCCATTTTGTCCTCATACCCCGAAGAGAGCGAAACTTGCTGCAAAATCAGGAGTAAAAGGAGCTCCAGCGCCATACTGCGCTGTAATTTTTCCTGCTCACTCAGAAACTGACGGAACAGAGAAATGACATATTGCGCATCCCTGACGCTGCAATGCTGTTCTATTGCCAGAGAGGGGGAGCTCTGCCCTGTGTTTTCCACTTCGAAGTGCAGCCAGTAGAATTTGAGCTCTGCCGGGAAAGCCTCCACACCAACGTGCCGCCGATCCGGCCAAAGCAATAAACTCTCTCCAGCCTTCACCTCAAAAAGGGTATTTTCCTCCAGGATCGTTAACGTCCCTTTTTCGACAAAAATAATTTCCCACGACGCCAGCTTTCGCGCCGGATGACGGCCCACTCCCCGGGAAATAAATAACCCGCCATTTTGTACCTTAATCGGAAGCGCTATGGATAATTCAAGCATCGGTATTCACTATCCCGCTTTTATCGTCATGGAAATTGAGTTTATCCATTGATTATTAATAAATATTAATATCCCTTCCCGATCCAACTCACATTTTTAGCATCAGGTCGGAATTGTCATCTTTTTATACTTTTCCCTTCCCTTGTTGGCCTTGTCGTTCGGTGCAGAATAAATGGGGTACTTGCATAAATACGATAAAAATCGATTACCGAGGAGTTACCTCATGACTTCCACACCGATTACAGAATCTGACGTTGTACAACCGGCAATAGATGACCGCCTTTCAGTTCGCGAAAAAATAGGCTACGGCCTGGGTGACGCGGGCGGCACGGTCATTACCTGTCTTATCATGAACTTTCTCACCTTTTTCTATACCGATATCTTTGGTCTGACGCCCGCCCTTGTTGGCACGCTGTTTATTGCATTACGCGTGTTTGATGCCATCTCCGACCCGGTAATGGGCGTGATTGCTGACCGCACGCAAAGCCGGTGGGGACGTTTTCGCCCCTGGCAGCTGTGGGTCGCGTTCCCGATTGGGATCATCGCCGTACTGACCTTCACCGTCCCGGAAGCCAGCATGGGAGTAAAAATTACCTGGGCGTTCGGTACCTATTTACTGTTATCCGTAGGCTATACCGCCATCAACGTGCCCTACTGTGCGCTGATCAACACCATGACAACCCGACACAACGAGGTGATCTCCTGCCAGTCATGGCGTTTTGTGCTGTGCGGCGTTGCCGGATTTTTAGTGTCTGTTGGTCTGCCGTGGCTGGTATCCGTATTAGGCCAGGGTAATGCCGCGAAGGGTTATCAGCTTGGCGTGGGCGTGCTGTGCACCGTCGCCGTGGTGATGTTCCTGTGCTGCTTTTTCTGGGTACGTGAGCGTGTCCCGCTGGCACTGATGGGTAAATTCACTCTGCGCGAGCACCTGGCCGGCCTGCGTAAAAACGACCAACTGCTGTTAATGCTGGTGATGTCCTTCCTGCTGATCAACGTTTTTAACATCCGCGGCAGCGGGTACATGTATTTCATCACCTACGTGCTTCAGGGCAGCACCGCCTACACCTCGCTGTTTTTTACCATGGTGACCTTTGCGGCCATTCTTGGGGCGGTGATCGTTAACCCGCTGTCCCGCCGTTTTGATACGGTCAAACTTTACTATTACACCAACCTGGTGCTGGCCGTGCTCGCGGCGGGAATGTGGTTCCTGCCCGGCGGACCAAATTACCAGACGCTCTGGCTGATTGTGATCCTGAGCAACGGCGTCATCCTGGGTTTTACGCTGCCGCTGCACTTCTCGTTGATGGCCTTCGCCGACGACTACGGCGAATGGAAAAACGGCGTGCGCTCGTCGGGCATGAACTTCGCCTTTAACCTGTTTTTCATCAAGCTCGCATGGGCTTCCAGCGCCGGGATCATCAGCCTGGTGTTTATCGCCGTAGCCTATCAACCTGGTGCCGGTAACCAGACGCCGGCATCTCTGCAAGGTATCACCGCCATGGAGACATTACTCCCTGCTCTTTTCCACCTGCTGCTGGCTGTCTCAATTCGCTGGTGCAGACTCAACAATCCAATGATGTCGCGCATTGCCACCGACCTGCGCCAGCGTCACGTACAGTCCTGAGGAGAACAAGATGTCCATAATGGAAGCCGACCTGCATAAACTGAAAATTAACGACCCGTTTCTCGGGCAATATCAACGGCTGGTACGCGATGTGGTGATCCCCTACCAGTGGGATGCGCTGAACGATCGCGTGACGGAAGCCGAACCCAGCCACGCCATCACCAACTTCCGTATTGCGGCGGGTCTGGAGAAAGGCGAATTCTACGGCATGGTGTTTCAGGACAGTGACGTAGCAAAATGGCTGGAAGCCGTAGCGTGGTCCCTGTGTCAGAAGCCTGACTCAGACCTGGAAAAAACTGCTGATGAGGTAATTGAGCTGGTTGCGGCGGCACAATGCGAAGACGGTTATCTCAACACCTATTTCACGGTGAAAGCCCCTGAAGCGCGCTGGACGAATCTGGCTGAATGCCACGAGCTGTATTGTGCCGGACACATGATTGAGGCTGGCGTGGCATATTTTCAGGGAACCGGAAAACGCCGTCTGCTGGAGGTGGTGTGCAAACTGGCCGATCACATCGACAGCGTGTTTGGCCCCGGCGAGAACCAGCTACACGGTTATCCGGGTCACCCGGAAATAGAGCTGGCGCTGATGCGGTTGTACGACATCACGCAGGAGCCACGCTACCTGGCACTGGTGAAATATTTCATCGAACAACGCGGTGTCCAGCCTCACTTCTATGATATCGAATACGAGAAGCGCGGCAGAACATCATACTGGAACACCTACGGGCCCGCCTGGATGGTCAAGGACAAAGCCTACAGCCAGGCGCATCAGCCACTTGCTGAACAACAAATGGCCATCGGCCACGCGGTGCGTTTTGTCTACCTGATGGCGGGCATGGCGCATCTGGCGCGCCTGAGTCATGACGAAGGAAAACGCCAGGACTGCCTGCGGCTGTGGAACAACATGGCCCAGCGCCAGCTGTACATTACCGGCGGGATTGGGTCGCAAAGCAGCGGGGAAGCCTTTAGCAGCGATTACGATCTGCCCAACGATACGGTATATGCCGAAAGCTGCGCCTCCATCGGTCTGATGATGTTTGCCCGCCGGATGCTGGAAATGGAGGCCGACGGTCACTACGCCGACGTGATGGAGCGCGCGCTATATAACACGGTACTCGGCGGCATGGCGCTGGACGGTAAGCACTTCTTCTATGTAAACCCGCTGGAAGTACATCCGAAAACCCTGACGTTCAACCATATCTACGATCACGTGAAACCCGTCCGCCAGCGCTGGTTTGGCTGCGCCTGTTGCCCGCCGAATATCGCCCGCGTACTGACGTCGCTGGGGCATTACATTTATACCGTTCGCCAGGATGCGCTTTTTATTAATCTCTACGTCGGCAACGATGTCATCATTCCGGTTGGCGATGAAACCCTGGCGCTGCGGATTAGCGGTAACTACCCGTGGCATGAACAGGTAAAAATCGAAATTACCTCACCTGTTCCCGTCACGCATACGCTAGCCCTGCGGCTGCCGGACTGGTGCGCGGCGCCTGGCGTATCGTTGAACGGTGAAGACACTACAGGAGAAATTTCACGGGGATATCTCTACTTGACCCGAAACTGGCAAGAAGGAGATGTCGTCACGCTGACGCTACCGATGCCCGTTCGCCGGGTGTATGGGAACCCGCAGGTACGCCAGCAGGCAGGGAAAGTCGCGCTACAGCGCGGACCGCTGGTTTACTGCCTGGAAGAAGCGGATAACGGTGCCAATCTGCATAACCTTTCCTTGCCGCAAGACAGCGAGTTCCGGGTCTTTGAAGGGAAAGGGATTTTCGCGCACAAGATGCTGATACAGGCAGAGGGGATTGGCTGTCACGTGAAGGACAAGGATGCGCTGTGGCAGTATGACCGCTCGCCGGTACAACGTCAGCCCCAGACGCTGACCTTTATTCCCTGGTTTAGTTGGGCTAACCGGGGAGAAGGAGAAATGCGGATTTGGGTGGATGAAGGCTGAATTTCTGCGGCCTGTTGCCCTCACCCCAACCCTCTCCCACGGGAGAGGGATGAAAGAGGCTTTACCGCATCAGAAACGCCAGGTCAGGCCGGTCATCAGCGCGAAGCTGTCGTCACGGTCGATCATCGGGCTGTTCTTCACGTCATCAGGTAACACGGTATAAACCGCACTGGCGTTAAGGAACAGTTTCTGGGTTAACTGATATTTAGCCGCCAGACCAACGTATGGCGTCCAGCTGTCACCTGCGGTGTATTCGTCCAGGCCTGAGCGACGAGACTCACTGCCGGATACACCGTAGTAGTAGTCGTTATAGCTCTCATCGCTATAGAAAATACCGACAGATGGCGTCAGAGTCAGGCGTTCCATACGGATTGGATGGAAGTAGGATACCTCACCGATCACACCGCCGCTTTCATCCGTGGCATCACCAGAGACCGCCACTTTCAGCGAACCCCAGTTTTCATGGCGGTAGTATGCGCCACCGAGGAAGGCAGAGGCTTTTCGCTCATCAAGCTTTTTCATCTGATGGTCGTCGTTGTCATCAGGATCAAAATGGAGCGGCATCCAGGATGCGGTCAGGCTGAATTCATTTTTGGCATCTTTCCACAGGATCCACCCTCCTGTGGTCTGGCGCACATAGAAACGATCGCTTTCGTAGCTAATTAACGGTACTGCCGTTGTATTTTCATTATATCCTTTGTAAGGAGACTCATTAAATACAGCCCCCGCTCCAAGTGAAAAGTCACCGGCCATTGCAGATGATGTTGCAAATAACGTGGCAGCGATGAGTAAATTGTATTTAATAGTCATTACATGTAATCCATTTAAACGCCAAACAAGCGAGGCGAATAATAATGGTTACAAATTTGTCAATGCAACGCTGCGCTTTATATAATATTATATATAAAATCATATAGATTGGTGTGCATGATGAGTAAATTACAACTAAAGCCACGCGAATTAAAAATTATATCCGTCATCGCAGCAACCCACAGTATTGGCGATGCCGCCGCCCTGCTGAGCATGGCGCAGGCCAACGTCAGTAAATATCTCTCTGATTTTGAAACACGGGTTGGACTTAAGGTTTTTGAGCGCACCACGCGCCAGCTGGCCCTGACCCAGTTCGGTGAAGCATTACTCCCTTACATTAACGCCTCGCTGGACAAAAACAGCCAACTTGTTAATTTCATTGCTGATTATAAGCACGAAAAACGTGGAAAAGTGACAATCTATGCCCCTACGGGCATTGTGACCTACCTCGCGCGACACGTGATCCACAAGATAGAGGACATCGGTGATATCCGCATCTCCCTGAAAACGTACAACCTGGATCGGAATGAATATTCAGAAGGTGTTTCCTTTCCTGATGACTGCGATATTTTAATCACCTATGCGCAACCGAAAGACGAAAGTCTGGTTGCGAGTGTTTTAACAAAATATTCGGTCACAGCATTTGCAACCAAAGAGTATTTAAATAAAAACCCCTTAACGGGACCTGAAGATTTAATTAACCACTCCTGTATTCTTATAGACTCCATGCTGGTTGATGATGCAAACATCTGGCGTTTCCGCGTGCATGGCAGCGATGAGATCCATGATTATAGAGTGACCGGGAACTATATTTGCGACAATACGCAGACGGCCCTGGAACTGGCAAGAAATAACCTTGGAATTGTTTTTGCTCCCAAAGAGAGCCTGAAAAAAGAATTAACACAGGGAATGTTGGTCCCTTGCTTCCCGCATCAGGAGGAGTGGTGGCTCGACCTGACGACCATATTCCGCAAGCGCGAATATCAACCCTGGCGTGTGCAATACGTCCTGGATGGCGTACTAAACTGCCTGCGCCAGCAAATTGCTCAGGCCGTCAATGGACGGCCTGAGCGGAGTGATTAGAACAGTCCCAAAGGTTTATCGGAATAACTGACCAGTAGACATTTTGTCTGCTGGTAATGCTCCAGCATCATCTTGTGCGTTTCACGCCCGATGCCCGATTGCTTATAACCACCAAATGCCGCATGCGCCGGATAGGCATGGTAGCAGTTAGTCCATACGCGCCCGGCCTGAATGCCTCTTCCCATTTTATAAGCCAGATTACCGTTGCGGCTCCAGACACCCGCCCCCAGGCCATACGGTGTGTCATTCGCAATTTCCAGTGCCTCCTCCATCGTTTTGAAGGTCGTCACTGCCAGCACCGGTCCGAAAATTTCCTCCTGGAAGACTCGCATATTGTTCTTACCGAACAGGATCGTCGGCTCAAGATAATACCCTTCCTGCAGATCCCCACCGAGCACTTTACGGCGGCCACCGGTCAGGATATCTGCCCCTTCTTTCTTGCCGATATCAATATAGTTGAGGATCGTTTCCAGTTGTCCATGAGAAACCTGCGCCCCCATCTGGGTGACACTATCAAGCGGGTTACCGCTGCGGATAGACTCCACACGACGGATCGCGCGCTCCATAAAGCGCTCGTAAATTGACTCCTGAACCAGCGCCCGGCTCGGGCAAGTGCACACTTCCCCCTGATTGAAGGCAAACAGAGCAAACCCTTCCAGGGCTTTATCGAAGAAGGCATCTTCTTCATCCATCACATCGGCAAAGAAAATATTCGGAGACTTACCGCCCAGTTCCAGCGTTACCGGAATGATGTTCTGCGTCGCGTACTGCATGATCTGCTGACCCACTTCCGTCGACCCGGTAAATGCCACCTTGGCGATACGTTTTGAGGTCGCCAGATATTCACCAATTTCACCTCCGGCACCGTTCACCACGTTGACCACCCCCGGTGGCAGCAGATCGCCAATCACTTCCATCAACAACAGGACCGACAGCGGGGTCAGGCGCGCCGGTTTGAGGACAATACAGTTCCCTGCTGCCAGCGCAGGTGCCATTTTCCAGCTCGCCATCAGCAGCGGGAAGTTCCACGGAATGATTTGCCCCACCACGCCCAAAGGTTCGTGGAAGTGATACGCCACGGTATCGCTGTCGACCTCACTGATTCCGCCTTCCTGAGCACGAATACAGGAAGCAAAATAGCGGAAGTGGTCAATGGCCAGCGGCACATCTGCCGCCATTGTTTCCCGGATAGGCTTGCCGTTATCCCAGGTTTCCGCCGTCGCCAGCAGCTCCAGATTTTGCTCCATCCGGTCGGCAATCTTGAACAATATGGCCGCACGGTCCTGGACGGAAGTATGGCCCCATTTATCTTTCGCTTTATGCGCCGCATCCAGCGCCAGATCGATATCACGCTTGCCGGAGCTGGCTATCTCACAAAGCGGCTGACCGGTGACGGGGGTCAGGTTGGAATAGTATTCGCCGTCGACGGGAGCCACCCAGGCACCGCCAATAAAGTTGTCATAACGGGGTTTCAGCTTGAGGGGAAAACCATACTCGCCAGGCTGGATACGCGATGAGGGAGGATTGTTTGTCATGACCGTCTCCTTGCTGTTGGTGTACAACAAGGGTAGTCCCGACTGACGATTTTCTCGCCAGCCGGTGACGGGTTTACGACAAGGGTCACATCGCGGCGCGGTAAATTTCCATTATCTCTTCATGGGTCGCCTGAACCGGGTTGGTGAACCCACAGGCATCCTTCAGCGCATTGGTTGCCAGGACCGGAATATCTTCCTCTTTGACGTTCAGTTCGCGAAGGCCCGCCGGGATATTGACCTTGCGGGCCAGCGCACGGATCTCAACGATGCAGGCCTGGGCTCCCTGCATGTCGGTCATCTCACTCACATTCACGCCCATGGCTTTTGCACAGTCGCGCAGACGCCCCGCCGCAGCCTTGCTGTTAAACACCTGAACGTGTGGAAGCAGTACAGCATTACAGACGCCATGCGGCAGATCGTAGAAGCCACCCAACTGATGCGCCATCGCGTGTACATAGCCTAGTGAAGCATTGTTAAACGCCATTCCAGCGAGGAATTGTGCATAGGCCATCGCTTCACGCGCCTGAGCGTTACTGCCATCTTCAACGGCATGTACCAGGTTTTCACTAATCATCGTCACCGCTTTCAGCGCGCAGGCATCGGTAATAGGTGTGGCCGCCACAGACACATACGCTTCAATCGCATGCGTCAGGGCATCCATACCGGTTGCCGCTGTCAGTGAGGGTGGCATTCCTGACATGAGCGAGGAATCGTTAACGGACAGTACTGGCGTAACGTGCTTATCCACTATCGCCATTTTAATATGACGCGTCTCATCAGTAATAATACAGAATCGCGTCATTTCCGAAGCCGTACCCGCGGTAGTATTAATCGCAATCATCGGCAATTGGGGCTTTGCAGAGCGATCGACACCTTCATAATCACGAATATCACCGCCGTTCACTGCCACCAGCGCAATACCTTTTGCACAATCGTGAGGTGAACCACCACCCAGTGAAATAATACAGTCACACTGATTTGCTTTTAATATTTCCAGACCTGCCGCCACATTTGCTGTCGTCGGATTAGGGTGCGTGCCGTCATACACAACGCTGGAAATATCACGTTCTTTCAGAGCATGTTGAATACTGGAGACCATACCCAGCTTGCTCAGCATGGTATCGGTGACAATCAGCGCGCGGCGCCAGCCGTAGTCGCGCATGGTATCCATTGCGGTGTTTAATGAATCAGAACCAATAATATTCACGGAAGGAATATAAAATACAGATGCAGCCATGATATTTCCTCAAAGAGATAAAAATTGTCTGCAGCATAAGGTAAAGATTACTCAAAAAACATGATCAAAAATATGATTTTGCGAAGACCTTCGCAGGTTGAATAAATTTAACCCTGCGAAGGTGTGAATTAATATTTAAATCTCTTTCTATCTATTCTATTTTTGTATTAATTCCTGTTTTATGTTTGCGGAAATAATAGTGAATCGCGTAATAAATGATCATTTCCGCGACGGCGGGTAAACCCGATACGGTTGAAATATTCCAGGATCTGGATCGCCAGCTTGCGGCCAACATTCAAACGGTCGCGGAAATCGGCTGCACAGGTAGAGCCTCGTTCCTGATCCAGCTCACGGATCAGGTTGGCAAACGCAACAATGCGATCGTTACGGTAATAACGATCTTTCACGATCGCGACGATAAGCCCCTGCTGCGCCGCATGGCGCAATACCTGGCGCATCACTTGCTCGTCAGTATTCGTTTGGCGGGCCAGATCGCGAACCCACCATGGCTCATCGCCAAACAGTGATGCCACTTTTTGCCATACTGCCTCTTGCTCAGCGGTAAACCCGGCTTTGTGATCCGGCAGATGCAGCCAACCGTGGTGACTTTTAATCGCCCCCGTTTCGCGCATATTTTCAATCAACAGCAGCACCAGAGCATCGTCTTCCATCGGCAGCGCCATGCGGCGCAGACGCTCGCGGCCGGGGCCCGGTTCATCCTGATGCTGTTCATGGTAAGTCGCAAGCGTGTTCAATATTTTACGCTGCCAGTGCGCCGCCACCGGGGCATTCAGCAGGCTGTTGCCAGCCTGAATAAAGCCCGGCTCCTGGGTCAGCTGACGTAAACCTTCCTCACTCAACTGGCGAGCCCATGCAAAGTCAGCAAGATTCACCGCACCGCGCTCGAGATGAACCAGCAGCGCTGTTTTATCATCCGTCGCCTGCGCCAGAGCAGACAGCCATTGCAGATACTCAGGTTTACGCTTGCCACGTCGCGGTGAGTGAAGTGTCACCACTCGCGCCCCGGCCAGCGTTTCCCGCGCTGAAATATCGCGCAGAACAAGACGGTCATTATCCGCAAGCCAGAGTGGTGAATCAAAAACCAGCTCGGCAAGGTCGTTTTCCAGCAGCGAGATGCGTCCGGTAATATGGCTGGCCGCGTGATGAATATGCAGCGGTTGCCATTGAGTCAGCGGCATGTGCGTCTGCAGGGAGACGATCACACGCTCAGACGGTTCTGGAGGGGTATCAGCCAACAGCCAGTCACCACGGTTAAGCTGGTCTTTTTCCGCATCACCGGCAATATTGAGTGCGATTCGCTGCCCGGCATGAGCATGCTCTACGGGCTGGTTTTGCGCATGTAAACCGCGCACACGCATCGGTTTGTTAACGCCCGTCAGCCATAAACTGTCACCCACTCTCACTTCGCCGCTTAGCGCCGTACCCGTGACGACCAGACCCGCACCTTTAACGGTAAACGCCCGGTCAATCGCCAGACGGAAACGATGATGGCTGGCGTGGTCGCGCGACGACAATTGCTGCAAATGGCGGCGAAGATCGTCGATACCACGACCTTCAGTCGCTACGGTGACAAAAAGCGGCGCATCGGCAAAACCATATTCCCGTAAGGTCGCCTGTACCGTTTCGCGCACTTCACTGATGCGCGCCTCATCCACGCGATCGGCTTTGGTCAGCGCAACGGTTAGCTGCGGGTTGCCCGTCAGCTGCAGGATCGCCAGATGCTCGCGCGTTTGCGCCATCACGCCGTCATCGCAGGCCACCACCAGCAGGGCATGATCGATCCCCCCCACGCCCGCCAGCATGTTGGACAGAAACTTTTCATGCCCCGGAACATCAATAAAGCCCAACACGCGACCATCAGGCTGCGGCCAGTAGGCATAGCCCAGATCGATGGTCATGCCGCGCTTTTTCTCTTCCGGAAGACGATCGGCATTTACACCTGTAATCGCCTGCAATAACGTGGTTTTTCCGTGGTCGACGTGACCGGCGGTGGCAATAATCATTTCAACAACATCTCCAGAAATCGCTCTTCATCTTCAAGGCAGCGTAGATCCAGCCACATTCTGCCGTCGTAAATCCGCCCGATAACCGGCGTCGGCAACGCGCGCCAGCGCGACGACAGGGTTTCAAGGTGGCTACCGCGCCCGTCACGCGGGGTGAACGTGAGCGCTTCACTCGGCAGTCTGTCCACTGGCAGTGAACCGCTGCCAATCTGCGACTGGCAGGGTTCAATGCGAACGTCAAAATCAGGGTAATGAGGGGCAACTCGGGGTAGCAGCAATTCACCCTGTGCACGAATTGAAGCGGCATCCCGGGTTAGCAAACGCAGCGTGGGCAGGCGGTCAGCCAGTTTCTCCGGATGCAGATAGAGCCGCAATGTCGCTTCCAGTGCCGCGAGCGTCATTTTATCCGCGCGCAGGGCTCGCTTGAGCGGATGCTGCTGCAACTGCGCAATCAGCTCACGCTTACCCACTATTATCCCCGCCTGCGGCCCCCCCAGCAGTTTGTCGCCGGAAAAGCTCACCAGGCTGACACCCGCCGCAATCATCTCTTGTGGCATCGGCTCTTTTGGCAAACCGTACTGGCTGAGATCGACCAGGGAACCACTACCGAGATCGGCAATCACCGGTATATTCAGCTCGCGTCCAATCGCTGCCAGCTCAGCTTCTTCAACGGTTTTGGTGAAACCTTCAATATGGTAATTGCTGGTATGAACCTTCATCAGCAGGGCGGTATTTTCATTCACCGCCGCGCGATAATCTTTCGCATGAGTGCGGTTAGTGGTGCCCACTTCATGCAGCGAACAGCCCGCCTGACGCATCACGTCCGGAATGCGAAACGCGCCGCCAATCTCAACCAGCTCACCGCGGGAAACCACCACCTCTCTGCCGCTGGCAGTGGCCGCCAGCATCAGCAGCACCGCGGCGGCGTTGTTATTCACAATGCAGGCATCTTCCGCGCCGGTCAGCTGGCAGAGAAGGTCCGCCAGTGCCCGGTCACGATGTCCGCGCCCTGCACCGTCCAGATCGTACTCCAGCGTCACAGGCATTCGCATGGCCTGCACGACCGCAGCAACCACCTCTTCCGCCTGTTGCGCGCGCCCCAGGTTGGTGTGCAGTACCGTACCCGTCAGGTTAATCACCGGACGAAGTGCACTTTGCGTTTTCTCATCCAGCCGCTTTTCAACTTCTTGCTCCCACGCCGCGCACCAGTCAGGCAAGGCGTTTTCTGCCTGAATCTGGCGTCGGGCTTCATCCTGAAGCAACCGTAACATCTCAACCGTCGCGGTATGGCCGAAACGCTCAACAGCAGCATGAATGCGAGGCTCGCGAAGAAGACGGTCGGTAGCGGGAATTTGGCTGTACAGCGAATGATGAGTAGTCATGAAAGCGCCTGGCGAGTAAATATCATCCCCCCTCCCGACGGGAGAGGGAGTTAACATGTGGAGGGATTGTACCGCCTCCGGCAGCGAAGTGTTATAACCCGTATCAAGCCTTTGGCGGTTCGGTGCGGGCAAAACTCTCACGGCTAAACAGCGTTTCGGCAAGTTTTACCAGCAACGGGCGATCGACACACCAGCCAGGGGAAACATGACGGAAGTTGAGATAACCGATGGCGCAGGCGATCGCTATTGTCGCCAGATCCACTCTGTCAGGCTGGATTTTTCCCTCCTGGATGAGCTGCTCACACATATCCAGGCTGCGGCTGATTTTTTCACGCTGGCGTAGCAGTTCTGTTTCCGACTGTTGGGCGGCGGGTCTTGCCTGCTCGCGTACGGAAGTTAACGCCGCATCCATAATGCCATCGGCCAGGGCTTCAATTTGCTTCACAGCCAGCGCGGCTTTTGGGTCAGCCGGTAGCATTGCCGGGGCGACGCCCAGCAGCTCGATGTACTCCGCAATAATCGGGGAATCAAACCAGTATTCACCCTCGTTCGTCACCAGTGCCGGGACTTTACCTAGCGGGTTGTACTGCGCGACGCCGTTTTCGGCGTTGTAAGGCTGTTCATTGACGAATTCAAATTCAATCCCTTTCTCCAGCAGGAGAATAGAGATTTTTCGCACGAAGGGACTGGTGTAGCTACCGATGAGTTTCATTGCCTGATCCTTGATGCCGGAAAAAAATCAGTATGGATCAAGCGACGAAAAAAGGGCAGGTCTGCATGTCGCATTCCTGCCCTGAAAGGATTAGTGATCGAGGTAGAGGTAGTGCATCCAGCTGGTCATACGCAGCAGCACCTTACGCATCACCGAAACATGGGCGAAATGGTCCGAATAAACCGCCACCTGAGCATAAATACCGTCTGGCAGTGCATCGACATCGGCATTCGGGTCAAGCTCGATAGTCCCCAGCACGCCATCCGTACCCGGAACCACCGTCAGAGACTGCAGCGCACCCTGAGCCTGATATGATCCACCCGGCACCACCGGCAGAATGCTGGTGAGCTTACCGGAGAAGACCTGACCCGGCAGCGCGTTGAACACCACTTCAGCTTCATCGCCCGGTTTCAGACGCAGCAGCGAGTTCTGACGGAACTGCGCCACAATCTGGCGTTTTTGTTCCGGGATAAAGACCATCACCGGGCGCAGAGGCAGCGCGGCGGCATACGTCCCCGGACGAATCAGTACCTGGGTGATATAGCCATTGCTTGGCGCACGCACTACGGTCTGTTCCAGGTTGTATTTGGCTTCGGCAAGCTGGGCGCGCAGAGAGGCAACCTGAGATTGCTCACCGTTAACCATGCTGTCTAACTGAGTCTGAATTTGCGTCTGTTCGGCGACAGAGCCTTTAACCAACGCGTCTTGTGCCAGATAGTTCTGGCGCGCATTGTCGATATCGCTTTCAGAGAACGGGTTAACCTTTGCCTGACTGCCTTTCAGATAGCGCTGATAATCTTTATACAGACGATCGCGTTCCGCAGACACCCGCGTGGTGTTGGCTACCGCTTCCGACAGTTGTGCCTTAAGGTTGTCGATATTGTGCGTCGCAGTCACCAGGTCAGCCTGGAGTCTGTCTACACGCGCCTGGTAGCGGCCTGGATCAAGTTTAAATAACACTTCACCCTTTTTAATGAGCTGATTATTTTTATCAGTCACTTCACTGACCACCCCGGTAACCTGCGGCGTAATCGGAATAGAAATAACCGCCTTTTGAGCCGTAAAGGTATACGGGTGGTTATAGTTCATTAGCAGGATAAGTCCGGCGACAATAAATATCCCGCCTAATGTCGCGGTGGCGAGCGTCCACTGGTTAACGGGAATACGGAATATTTTAAAGATGGCCCAGGCAAATGCCACATAGGTCAGAACAATCAACAGATCCATGATTAGCGCTCCAGCGTGTTCTTATCAGCTGTGGGTTGTGCCGCTGCCAGCTTTTGTTCAAGCTCCGCCACGCGTTTAGTCAGTGCATCCATGCCCGGTACCTCATCAGGCTTCGAGATGTGGTTTTGCATCCCCCAGCCGCGATCTTCACGGTAAAGCGTGGCCCAGATCCACAGGAACGGCCATATAGCATGGAGCGTAAACAGGCTAATCCATCCTGCCGTATGAATCGCATCGGCATGGGGATGGTTACGTTTTTTGGCCATATTATACGGGATGTCATGAATGGCTATGACGCCGTAAAAAAGGACCAGGAATACGAAAATCAATACGCCCAGCGCAAAATAGTTGAGAAACATATTCTCCTCACTTAAACAACGTCAACTCATTAAATTAATAAAACGGTACGCAACCTAATTAATTTTTTATAGGAACAGTAATCACTTGCTATTTCAGCAGCCGGGGAGTATGGATTTTTATAATATCTCCATGCAAGTTTATAAACGTGTCAAAATATAACCTGAATAATAATAGACTTAACCTTACAATATGAGAGTAATCCACGTTTTAACTTTTCGCCATACCACATATGAAAAGTGGTTTTTTAGCTTTCTGTGTCGCCCCATGCCATCCTGACGCTAAATCGCAAGACAGAATTTGTTAAGGATCACAGCCGGAGAATTCTGCATAAAAATATTTTGTGAAATAAGTCACAATACAGAGACAAATCCGCCAGGATCAAATGTGACAAAAATCACAAAAAAGGGTCGTTTCTGCTCTATTTTTCGTCATCGTATTTTTTTTGCCCACTTACTTTGTGATTCAGATCACCACATTGATATCCACACCCCCTACATTTACGTGACACGCATCACACAAATTTTCGTCATCTGGACAGTTGAACGATTCAGTGCCAGATTTCACAGCATGAACAGGGCCCGGCTACCTCTGCCGCCTCACATTAACAATAAACCTCGGGCCGCAAGCCTAAGCGTAAACAGAAGAAGGGGTGTTTTATGTCATCCGATTTCAAGATCAAAGTACAAAGCTTTGGTCGTTTCCTCAGCAACATGGTGATGCCAAATATCGGCGCGTTTATCGCGTGGGGTATCATCACCGCATTATTCATTCCGACAGGGTGGTTGCCTAACGAAACGCTGGCGAAACTTGTTGGCCCAATGATTACTTATCTGCTGCCGCTGCTCATCGGTTTCACCGGTGGTCGTCTGGTGGGCGGTGACCGTGGCGGTGTAGTGGGTGCAATCACAACCATGGGTGTGATTGTCGGTGCGGATATGCCAATGTTCCTGGGCGCAATGATTGCGGGTCCTCTGGGCGGTTGGGCAATCAAACACTTTGATTCCTGGGTAGACGGTAAGATTCGCTCTGGCTTCGAAATGCTGGTGAACAACTTCTCCGCAGGCATCATTGGTATGATCCTGGCGATTCTGGCGTTCCTCGGCATTGGCCCTGCGGTTGAAGTGCTGTCCAAAATTCTGGCAGCAGGCGTTAACTTCATGGTTGCGCACGACATGCTGCCGCTGGCGTCTATCTTTGTTGAACCGGCGAAAATCCTGTTCCTTAACAACGCCATCAACCACGGTATCTTCTCACCGCTGGGTATTCAGCAGTCTCATGAGCTTGGCAAATCCATCTTCTTCCTGATTGAAGCGAACCCGGGCCCGGGTATGGGTGTTCTGCTGGCGTACATGTTCTTTGGTCGCGGTAGCGCGAAGCAGTCTGCGGGCGGTGCGGCTATCATTCACTTCCTGGGTGGTATCCACGAAATTTACTTCCCGTACGTGCTGATGAATCCGCGTCTGATCCTGGCCGTTATCCTCGGCGGTATGACCGGTGTGTTCACACTGAGCGTGCTGGGCGGTGGTCTGGTTTCTCCGGCGTCTCCGGGTTCTATCCTGGCGGTACTGGCGATGACGCCAAAAGGGGCTTACTTCGCAAACATCGCGGCTATCTGTGCAGCAATGGCGGTCTCCTTCGTGGTCTCTTCTATCCTGCTGAAAACCAGCAAAGTGAAAGAAGATGATGATATCGAAGCGGCTACCCGTCGTATGCACGACATGAAAGCGGAATCCAAAGGTGCTACACCGCTGGCGGCTGGTGATGTCTCTAACGACCTGAGCCACGTGCGTAAAATCATCGTTGCCTGTGACGCCGGTATGGGTTCCAGCGCAATGGGTGCAGGTGTGCTGCGTAAGAAAGTGCAGGATGCGGGTCTGACTAACATCTCTGTGACCAACAGCGCCATCAACAGTCTGCCACCGGATGTGGACCTGGTTATCACGCACCGCGATCTGACCGAACGCGCCATGCGTCAGGTTCCGCAGGCACAGCATATTTCGCTGACCAACTTCCTCGACAGCGGCCTGTACACCAGCCTGACCGAGCGTCTGGTTGCCGCGCAGCGTCACGAAGACAACGAAGTGAAAGTGCGCTCCAGCCTGCAGGACAGTTTCGACGAGAGCAACGCCCACCTGTTCAAACTGGGTGCGGAGAACATCTTCCTCGGTCGTACTGCTGCTACCAAAGAAGAGGCGATTCGCTTTGCCGGTGAGCAACTGGTGAAAGGTGGCTACGTTCAACCTGAATACGTTGATGCGATGCTGGAACGTGAAAAACTGACGCCAACATACCTGGGTGAATCCATCGCGGTTCCGCACGGTACGGTTGAAGCGAAAGATCGCGTGCTGAAAACCGGCGTCGTATTCTGTCAGTATCCGCAGGGTGTGCGCTTCGGTGAAGAAGAAGACGACATCGCCCGTCTGGTGATTGGTATCGCCGCTCGCAATAACGAGCACATTCAGGTGATTACCAGCCTGACTAACGCCCTGGATGATGAGTCTGTCATTGAGCGTCTGGCCAGCACCACCAGCGTGGAAGAAGTACTGGCGCTGCTGAACAAGTAAGCCCATTTCCGCCCTCTCCCCACAGGGGAGAGGGCTAGGGTGAGGGGAAAGTTATGCGGTTCCTCACCCCAGCCCTCTCGGGTAAAAAACATTGATGAAGGTTAACACTATGAAAGCATTACATTTTGGCGCAGGTAATATTGGTCGTGGCTTTATCGGCAAACTGCTGGCAGACGCGGGCATTACGCTGACATTCGCCGATGTGAACCAGGTGGTGCTAGACGCCCTGAATGCCCGTCATAGCTACCAGGTACACGTGGTTGGAGAAAACGAGCAGGTTGAAACGGTTTCAGGTGTGAATGCCGTAAGCAGCATTGGCGACGACGTTATCGACCTTATTGCCAGCGTCGATCTGGTGACCACCGCCGTGGGTCCGGTCGTGCTTGAGCGTATCGCTCCTGCAGTGGCGAAAGGCCTCGCAAAACGTAAAGCGCAGAACATTGATACCCCGCTGAACATCATCGCCTGTGAAAACATGGTGCGCGGCACCACGCAGTTGAAAGGCCATGTGCTCGCCGCTGTTGCCGACGAAGATAAAGCCTGGGTTGAAGCGCACGTGGGGTTTGTTGATTCCGCCGTTGACCGTATCGTCCCGCCGTCTGAATCCGCCACCCACGACCCGCTGGAAGTGACCGTTGAAACCTTCAGCGAGTGGATCGTCGATAAAACGCAGTTTAAAGGCACGCTGCCAACCATCCCGGGGATGGAATTAACTGATAACCTGATGGCATTTGTCGAACGCAAACTCTTCACGCTGAACACCGGGCATGCTATAACCGCGTACCTCGGAAAATTGGCCGGTCATCAGACCATCCGTGACGCGATTCTCGATGAGAACATCCGCGCTGTGGTAAAAGGGGCAATGGAAGAGAGCGGCGCGGTGCTGATCAAACGCTACGGTTTTGATGCTGATAAACACGCAGCATACATCCAGAAAATCCTCGGTCGTTTTGAAAACCCGTATCTGAAAGATGACGTTGAGCGCGTTGGCCGTCAGCCCCTGCGCAAGCTGAGCGCGGGCGATCGCCTGATTAAACCGCTGCTGGGCACGCTGGAATACGGTCTGCCGCACGCCAACCTGGTGAAAGGGATTGCCGCCGCAATGCACTACCGCAGCGAGCAGGATCCGCAGGCGCAGGAACTGGCTCAACTGATTGACGATAAAGGCGCGCAGGCTGCGCTGGCGCAGATTTCAGGTCTGGATGCCAACAGCGACGTGGTTGTGGAGGCGGTTAACGCATATAACGCAACCAAATGATGCAGAGTGTGGCGCAGGTAACCCTGCGCCCTGATTACAGATTGTCAGATATGCAGGCAATAATGGAACAAACCCAGGCCTTTGAAAATCGTGTGCTTGAGCGTCTGAATGCTGGCAAAACCGTACGAAGTTTCCTGATTGCCGCCGTCGAGTTGCTAACCGAGGCGGTGAATATCCTGGTGCTTCAGGTGTTTCGCAAAGACGACTACGCGGTAAAATATGCTGTAGAACCGTTACTGGACGGAGACGGACCGCTGGGCGATCTCTCAGTGCGTCTGAAGCTGATTTATGGCCTTGGCGTGCTGAGCAGGCCAGAGTATGAAGACGCTGAGCTGTTGATGGCGCTGCGCGAAGAGTTAAATCATGACGGTAATGAGTACACCTTTACCGATGATGAGATCCTTGGACCTTTCGGCGAGTTGCATTGCGTCACTGCCCTTCCCCCGGCACCTCAGTTTGATAACAGCGATCCTGAGCTATACGCGATGCAAAAGCTGCGTTATCAACAGGTTGTTCGCTCCACAATGGTCCTCTCCCTGACTGAGCTGATTTCCCGAATCAGCTTAAAAAAAGCGTTTCAGAAGTAAGCCTGCTCACATTGGTGTATCCTTCCCTGTAAATTCCCCGTTTTCAGAGTTATTTGTCATGAAAGAAGTCGAAAAGAACGAAATTAAACGCCTGAGCGACCGTCTGGATCTGATCCGCCACCAGATGGCTGGCCTGTCACTGGTCGATTCCGCCGAGAAGTACGCTGAGCTGGAAAAAGAGGTCGCCACACTGGAAACCGAAATCGAGCGCCTGCGCGAAGTCAAAGGCCAGAAGCTGAGCAAAGAAGCGCAGAAGCTGATGAACATGCCGCACCGCCGTGCGATCACCAAAAAAGAGCAGGCCGACATGGGCAAGCTGAAGAAAAGCGTTCGTGGTCTGGTGGTGGTGCACCCGATGACCGAGTTGGGCCGTGAAATGGGCCTGAAAGAGATGACGGGTTTTTGTAAGACCGCGTTCTGATCATTCCCCCTCTCCCACAGGGAGAGGGCCGGGGTGAGGGCAACAGACCTTACCCCACTCAAATTGGCCCAACCAATCCCCTGTTTCTTTCTTCCCCGCTTCACAAATCCATCATTTCTGCTCACAAAACCATTGCCAGCTCATAACATCTGGTTAACCATTCATTGTCATTAACCCTACAACACAACATTGGCAGGACCACTTTTACACAACCTGTGACGCAGAGTTGAGCGGAGACTCACCCGCAGCGCAGGCTGTCTGGTCCCCAGGAGACCTGCATGAGCCTCTGGCAACAAAACTACGACCCGGCCGGAAATATCTGGCTGTCGAGCCTGATCGCATCGCTTCCGATCCTGTTCTTCTTCTTTGCGCTGATTAAGCTCAAGCTGAAGGGCTACCTCGCCGCGACGTATACCGTTGCTATCGCGCTGATGGTGGCATTGCTGTTCTACAAAATGCCGGTTGACCGTGCGCTGGCCTCTGTGGTCTACGGTTTCTTCTATGGCCTGTGGCCGATTGCGTGGATCATCATCGCCGCGGTCTTTGTCTATAAAATCTCGGTGAAAACCGGGCAGTTCGACATCATTCGCTCGTCAATCCTCTCCATCACGCCGGACCAGCGCCTGCAGATGCTGATTGTCGGCTTCTCCTTTGGGGCGTTCCTGGAAGGGGCTGCAGGTTTTGGCGCACCGGTGGCGATCACCGCCGCGCTGCTGGTCGGTCTGGGCTTTAACCCGCTGTATGCCGCGGGTCTGTGCCTGATTGTGAACACCGCGCCGGTGGCGTTTGGCGCGATGGGTATTCCAATTCTGGTGGCCGGACAGGTCACCGGGCTGGACAGCTTCGAGATTGGCCAGATGGTGGGCCGCCAACTGCCGTTCCTGACCATTATCGTGCTGTTCTGGATCATGGCGATTATGGACGGCTGGCGCGGCGTGAAGGAGACCTGGCCTGCGGTGATGGTGGCAGGTGGTTCGTTCGCCATCGCCCAGTATCTCAGCTCCAACTTCCTCGGCCCTGAACTGCCGGACATTATCTCTTCGCTGGTTTCGCTGGTTTGTCTGACGCTGTTCCTGAAGCGCTGGCAGCCGGTACGTATTTTCCGTTTTGCCGATATGGGCGCCTCTCAGGTCGATCAAACCCTGGCGCGTACAGGCTATACGGCAGGACAGGTGATCCGTGCCTGGTCGCCGTTCCTGTTCCTGACCGCAACGGTGACGCTGTGGAGCATCCCACCGTTTAAAGCCCTCTTCGCACCGGGTGGCGCACTGTACGACATGGTGATTAACATCTCCGTGCCGTTCCTCGACAAGATGGTCGCCCGTATGCCGCCAGTGGTCCACACCGCAACTCCGTATGCCGCGGTATACAAATTCGACTGGTTCTCCGCGACCGGTACGGCGATTCTGTTCGCCGCTATCCTTTCTGTTGTCTGGCTGCGCATGAAGCCTGTCGCTGCAGTACAGACCTTTGCGGCGACCATTAAAGAGCTGATGCTGCCGATTTACTCCATCGGCATGGTGCTGGCGTTCGCGTTTATCTCGAACTATTCCGGTTTGTCATCAACGCTGGCTCTGGCGCTGGCGCATACCAGCCACGCCTTCACCTTCTTCTCGCCGTTCCTCGGCTGGCTGGGGGTGTTCCTGACCGGTTCAGATACCTCGTCTAACGCCCTGTTTGCTGCTCTGCAGGCAACGGCGGCCCAACAGATTGGTGTGTCAGATGTCCTTCTGGTGGCAGCTAACACCACTGGCGGCGTGACCGGGAAAATGATCTCCCCGCAATCTATCGCCATTGCCTGTGCTGCGGTGGGACTGGTGGGTAGAGAGTCGGACCTGTTCCGCTTTACCGTGAAACACAGCCTGATATTCACCTGCATGGTCGGGGTGATCACCACCCTGCAGGCCTATGTCTTAACCTGGATGATTCCATGATAGTGATGCCCAGACGCCTGTCCGACGAGATAGCCTCTCGCGTGCGGGCGCTGATTGAAGAACAACAGCTGGAAGCGGGCATGAAATTGCCCGCCGAACGCCAGCTCGCCGCCCAGCTGGGTGTATCACGTAATTCGCTGCGTGAGGCACTGGCGACACTGGTCAGCGAAGGGGTACTGGTAAGCCGCCGCGGTGGTGGCACGTTTGTCCGCTGGCAGCATGATGACTGGTCTGAGCAAAACATCGTTCAGCCACTGAAAACGCTGATGGAGAACGACCCGGACTACAGCTTCGACATCCTTGAAGCGCGTCATGCCATCGAAACCAGTACCGCCTGGCATGCAGCCATGCGGGCAACCGAGGCCGATAAAGAGAAGCTAAGAGCCTGTTTTGAGGCCACGCAGAGCAGTGACCCGGATATCGCCTCCCAGGCGGACGTGCGCTTTCACCTGGCAATTGCCGAGGCATCACACAACGTGGTTCTGCTGCAGACCATGCGCGGTTTCTTCGACTTGCTGCAATCCTCCGTGAAGCAGAGCCGCCAGCGTATGTATCTGGTTCCACCGGTGTTTGCCCAGTTGACCGAACAACACGAGGCGGTGCTTAACGCCATTCTGGCCGGTGATGCCGAGGCCGCGCGAAAAGCGATGATGGCGCATCTGGGCTTCGTACACACCACCATTAAACGATTCGATGAAGATCAGGCCCGACAGGCGCGTATTACCCGTCTGCCTGGCGACAGTGATATTTCCAGGGAGAACAAAGCATGATTATTTCAGCAGCCAGTGACTATCGCGCCGCGGCACAGCGCATTTTGCCACCTTTCCTGTTTCACTATATCGACGGCGGGGCCTATGCCGAGCACACCCTGCGTCGCAACGTGGAAGACCTGTCGGAAGTGGCTCTGCGCCAGCGCGTGCTGAAGAATATGTCTGACCTGAGCCTTGAGACGAAATTGTTCAATGAAACGCTCTCCATGCCGGTCGCCCTCGCCCCCGTAGGCCTGTGCGGCATGTACGCCCGTCGTGGCGAAGTACAGGCGGCCGCGGCTGCAGATGCCAAAGGCATTCCGTTTACCCTCTCCACCGTTTCCGTCTGCCCGATTGAAGAAGTCGCTCCAACCATCAAGCGCCCGATGTGGTTCCAGCTGTACGTTCTGCGCGATCGCGGGTTTATGCGTAATGCGCTGGAGCGTGCCAAAGCGGCGGGCTGCTCAACGCTGGTCTTTACCGTCGATATGCCAACCCCCGGCGCACGCTACCGTGATGCTCACTCAGGCATGAGCGGACCGAATGCCGCCCTGCGCCGTTACTGGCAGGCGGTGACGCATCCGCAATGGGCCTGGGATGTCGGTCTGAACGGCCGTCCACACGATCTGGGCAACATCTCGGCTTACCTTGGTAAACCTACCGGACTGGAAGATTACATCGGCTGGCTGGCAAATAACTTCGACCCGTCCATCTCCTGGAAAGACCTGGAGTGGATCCGCGATTTCTGGGACGGCCCGATGGTGATCAAAGGGATCCTCGACCCGGAAGATGCCCGCGACGCAGTACGCTTTGGCGCTGACGGGATTGTGGTTTCTAACCACGGCGGACGCCAGCTTGACGGTGTGCTCTCTTCCGCACGAGCCCTGCCTGCCATTGCCGATGCAGTGAAAGGCGACATCGCTATCCTGGCCGACAGCGGCATCCGCAGCGGGCTGGACGTGGTGCGTATGATCGCGCTGGGCGCTGACAGCGTACTGCTGGGCCGTGCGTATCTGTATGCGCTGGCGACGGCGGGCCAGGCGGGTGTGGCAAACCTGCTGAACCTGATCGAAAAAGAGATGAAGGTGGCGATGACGTTAACTGGCGCGAAAACGATTAGTGAAATCAGTAAGGATTCCCTGGTGCAGGAGTTAAGCAAATTACCGGCGGCGCTGGCTCCGCTTGCTCAGGGAAACGCAGCCTGAGTCTTCCCCATTAACACCTCTTTTTCACGCGCCCGATTCCCCCTCGGGCGCTTTTTTATGCCAAAAATAACATCCAGATAACATATTGGATAAGAAAATTTGACATCAACCTGCCGCGCGCAATTGTATAGACAAGCAAATACAAGAACACAAAAACAACATCACATCAGAGGGGAGCGTATGACATATTCAGGTAAGGTGGATATTCAGCAGGTGATCGATGAGAGTCCCTTTTCAGGGTTTCACTGGCTTCTTATCGTGCTGGGCTTTCTGGTTCTGGCGATCGATGGTTTTGATACGGCGGCGATGGGTTACATCGCGCCTACGCTGTCGGCAGAATGGGGGATACACAAACAGGATCTGGGGCCGGTGCTGAGCGCAGCGCTGCTGGGGCTGTCGTTGGGGGCACTTATCGCCGGTCCGGTATCGGACCGGATGGGACGCAAGCGCGTACTGGTCTTTTCGTGTCTGTTCTTCGGTCTTGCGAGCCTGGGAACGGCCTGGGCGCAAAGTCTGAATACGCTCACGCTGTGGCGCTTTCTGACGGGTCTGGGCCTCGGCGCTGCAATGCCCAATGCCATCACGCTGATCTCCGAGTTTGCCCCCCAGCGCTGCCGCGCCATGGCAATTAACACCATGTACTGCGGCTTCCCTCTGGGTGCGGCTGGCGGCGGCGCGATCTCTTCCTGGCTTATCCCCCACCACGGCTGGCGAAGCGTGCTGCTGACCGGCGCGATTGCTCCGCTGATTTTAACGCTGCTGCTGGCGCTGCTGTTACCGGAGTCAGTGAAGTTTCTGGTACAGCGCGGGAAAGACGTCATGCAGATCCGCCGTATCGCCAGCCGATTCGCCAGCAGCACGCTGGAGAGCGTCACGGGCTTTTTCCTGGCGGAGGAGAAAGTCGTGTCTAAAAAAGGGAGCGTGGCGCAGTTGTTTTCTATGCCCTGGCTGCCCGGTACCCTGATGCTGTGGGTGACCTATTTTATGGGGCTGGTCATTTACTACGTCCTGCTGAGCTGGATGCCGACGCTGATGCAGGGGATGGGTTATGCTCTGGCGGAATCCGCCTGGCTCACCTCGCTGTTCACCTTCGGCGGTACCGCAGGCATTCTGCTCGCGGGCTGGATGATGGACCGCTGGGAAGCGCACAAGGTGGTCGCAGGGGGATTTGTCCTGACAATGGTACTGATCCTGTTACTCGGCCTTGAGCATAACCATATCGCCCTGTTTGGCGGACTCATTTTCCTGATGGGGATCGCAATGAACGGTGCGCAATCGGGCATGCAAACCCTGGCCGCGACCTTTTACCCTACCGAGTGCCGCGCGACGGGTATCGCCTGGATGCAGGGCATCGGCCGCTTTGGCGGCGTAGCGGGAACCATGACCAGCGCCCAGCTTCTTTCCATGCAGTGGCAGGCAGACAGTATTTTAATGATCCTCAGCGTACCCGCCATGGTGGCCGCCGCGGCAACCGTCTACAAAATGCTGTATAGCCGCTCGCAGGAACCCGGCGTCGCGTAGTTCCTTTCTTTTCTGCTATTCTGCCCCCGCAATTAAGGGGGCAGCATGCTTAACATCGTTTTATTCGAACCAGAAATCCCGCCGAATACCGGCAATATCATCCGCTTGTGTGCGAACACCGGTTTTCGCCTGCATATCATTGAGCCAATGGGTTTTACGTGGGACGACAAACGTCTGCGACGTGCGGGGCTGGATTATCATGAATTTACTGCCGTGGTGCGTCATCATGATTACGCCGCGTTTCTGGAAAGCGAAAAGCCACAGCGTATGTTCGCCCTGACCACGAAAGGGACGCCTGCACACAGCGCAGTGAGCTATCAGGAAGGGGATTATCTGATGTTTGGCCCGGAAACCCGTGGCCTGCCCGCAATCATCCTGGACGCCCTGCCCGCTGAGCAAAAAATCCGTATTCCAATGATGCCGGACAGTCGCAGCATGAACCTGTCAAATGCGGTGTCAGTGGTTGTGTATGAAGCATGGCGCCAGTTGGGATACCCGGGCGCCATTCTCAGAAGTTAAATACCGTCCCCATACTCGAAAGTATGGTGGATACCGTTGAAGTGCTGATCCATATCCATTGACGGTTTATCGCTGTCTGGCTTGCCGACAATACGTGCCGGTACGCCAGCGGCGGTGGTGTGCGGCGGAACTGGCTGAAGCACGACTGAACCCGCACCAATCTTCGCCCCGCGCCCTACTTCGATATTCCCGAGGATCTTGGCACCTGCGCCAATCATCACCCCTTCACGGATCTTCGGGTGACGATCGCCGCTGGTTTTGCCCGTACCGCCCAGCGTGACCGATTGCAGAATAGAGACGTCATCTTCAATTACCGCCGTTTCACCGACAACAATGCCGGTGGCATGGTCGAGCATAATCCCACGGCCAATTTTCGCCGCCGGGTGGATATCAACCTGAAAGGTCACAGACACCTGGTTTTGCAGGAAGATGGCCAGCGCGCGGCGGCCTTCGTTCCACAGCCAGTGACCAATGCGGTAGGCCTGAAGCGCATGGAAGCCTTTCAGGTACAGCAGCGGTGTAGAGTATTTATCGACAGCCGGGTCACGCGTGCGCACAGCCTGGATATCACAGGCGGCAGAGGCGATCATTTCCGGATCTGCGGCGTAGGCCTCTTCTACCACTTCGCGAATGGCGATGGCAGGCATAATTGAGGAGGCCAGTTTGTTGGCAAGCATATAGCTCAGGGCGCTGCCGAGGTTTTCGTGCTTGAGTAGCGTCGCGTGGTAGAAACTGGCCAGCATAGGCTCGCAGTCGGCCAACGCCCGGGCTTCGGCTTTAATATTGTTCCAGACGATATCCAGTTCTTCACACGGCATTGCTTACTCCAGACGTAATAGTACGATCGGCCAGTCTCTGCTGGCCGTATCGTTGGGTGACAACGGTTCCCTGCGACTAGTTGCTGCTGCGCTCGTCCTTGCGCGCACGACCTAATAAGGTCAATGCTGCCTCGCGCGCATTTTTTCCGCAATACAATACCTGATAAATTTCCTCGGTTATTGGCATTTCAACGCCAAACCGATGCGCAAGTTCGCGAACTTCTTTGGTATTGCGGTAACCTTCAACCACCTGACCAATCTTCTCCTGCGCGCCTTTTACATCGCTGCCCTGTCCGAGCATCATGCCAAAGCGGCGGTTACGCGACTGGTTGTCGGTACAGGTCAGCACCAGGTCGCCCAGACCTGCCATCCCCATAAAGGTCGCCGGATCGGCACCCAGCGCTTCGCCCAGGCGGGACATTTCGGTCAGCCCTCGGGTGATCAGCGCCGTACGCGCATTGGCACCAAAACCAATGCCGTCTGACATCCCGGCGCCAATCGCAATCACGTTCTTCACCGCGCCGCCCAGCTGCACGCCGATAAAATCGGGGTTGCTGTAGACGCGGAAGCTCTTGCCGCAGTGCAGCAGCTGTTGAAGATCGTCGGAGAAGGCCTGATCGGTGGAAGCCAGCGAAATCGCCGTCGGCAGGCCAGCTGCCAGCTCTTTGGCAAAAGTCGGGCCGGAGATGACCGCCAGCGGGATCTCATCACCCAGCGCTTCGCGGGCAACGTCCTGCAGCAGGCGTCCGGTTTCGGCTTCCAGTCCTTTGGTCGCCCAGACAATGCGCGCATCCGGGCGCATCAGCGGCTTAATCTGACGAAGCACGTCGCCAAATACATGGCTCGGAACCACAATCAGAATGTTGCGGCTGGCCGCCAGTGCGGTCGCAAGATCGCTTTCCAGGTGCAGGGTATCTGGGAACGGAACGTCAGGGAGAAACGCCACGTTGCAGCGGTCATGTTGCAACGTCGCGATATGTTTTGGATCGTGGCCCCACAGGACCACATCGTGACCATTTCTTGCCAGTGTGATGGCAAGAGCGGTGCCGTATGAGCCGGCACCGATCACAGTCATTGACGCATTAACAGTGCTCATCAGGCATCCTGATGTTGTTCAGCACCTTCGCCAGCTTGCTGCTGCAGATAGTTCATGAACAGCGCATCAAAGTTTACTGGCGCAAGGTTCAGTTGCGGGAATGTACCGCGAGAAACCAGGCTGGTGATGCATTCACGCGCATACGGGAACAGGATGTTCGGGCAGTATGCACCCAGGCAATGCGCCATCTGGTTGCCTTCAATGCCGCCGATGGAGAAGATGCCGCCCTGCTGTACTTCACACAGGAAAGCCGTTTCTTCGCCCAGAGAAGCGGTAACAGTCACACGCAGTACGACTTCATACACATCATCCGCCAGTTGGGTGGATGCGGTATCCAGATCAAGTTTAACCTCTGGCTGCCAATCTTTCTGGAAAACGTGTGGCGCATTTGGCGCTTCGAAAGAGACATCCTTGGTGTAGATGCGCTGGATCTGGAAAGTCATTTCGGTGTTGTTTTGTTCTGACATGGAAAAACCCTTTTTAATTGTCCTAAAGTCTCTTAGCGCAGCAGGGGATCGAGTCCACCACGTGCGTCGAGCGCATACAAGTCATCACAGCCGCCAATGTGCTGCGCATCAATAAAAATCTGCGGAACCGTCGTGCGACCACTACGTTGAATCATCTCTTCGCGTTTTGTCGCGTCACCATCGATTGGCAATTCCTGGAACGTGACGCCTTTGCTGTTAAGCAGTGCTTTCGCACGATGGCAGAACGGACAGGTTGCTTTGGTGTAGATCTCAATATTGGCCATCACTGAACTCCTTATTTACCGCGAACCAAAGGAAGATTTTCCCCGCTCCAGCCGGAAATACCTTCTTTCAGTACCGTTACGTTTTCGAAACCTGCTTTGTGCAGTGCGTTAGCCGATTCCTGCGCCTGCATGCCAGTACCATCCACGACGATAATTGGCTGGGCTTTATGCTTTTCCAGCTCACCAACGTTGTTCGCTTTGATTTCAGCAGGCAGCAGGTTGATAGAACCTGCGATGTGGCCTTTGCGGAAATCATCACGCTGACGGAGATCGACAACCACAGCGTCTTCTTTGTTGATCAGGCGCGTGGCTTCACCACGGGTGATCACCTTAATTTTAGACGTCAGCCCTTTAAAGGTAGTGAACAGCACAGCGGCCAGAAGGCCAATCCACGCGATGCTCAGAACCGGGTGGCGGCTAACAAATTGCATAATTTCTTGCATGGGGGGTAACAACTCCCGACTAAGTGATTAAAAAAACCAGGACAGGAGTATACCTGTGCGTTGTGGCAAATACAGCCAGCGACATTAAGCTAATCCATTTTCTGCGGCATGCCACGAAAAAAAAGCCTCAAAATGACCAGAGAAGCGCCTTACCCCTACGCATTCTTTGATCTTCTGCGGCTATTTGATCGATTCAGCTGTAGTAAAATTACGCAAATCTTTCGTCTCTTGAGCATGAGGTTGTCGCAATGTCGGTTTCTAAAAAACCTATGGTACTGGTGATTCTGGATGGCTATGGCTACCGTGAAGATCAACAGGATAACGCCATTTTCAACGCCAAAACCCCGGTCATGGATGCACTGTGGGCAAAACGTCCCCATACCCTGATTGACGCATCCGGCCTGGAAGTCGGTCTGCCGGATCGCCAGATGGGTAACTCCGAAGTGGGTCACGTGAACCTGGGCGCGGGCCGTATCGTGTATCAGGATCTGACCCGCCTGGACGTTGAAATCAAAGAACGTACCTTCTTCTCCAACCCTGTTCTGTCTGGCGCGGTCGATAAAGCCGTGGCTGCAGGCAAAGCCGTTCACATCATGGGCCTGCTCTCTGCTGGCGGCGTTCACAGCCACGAAGATCACATCATGGCGATGGTTGAACTGGCCGCTGAGCGCGGTGCGGAAAAAATCTATCTGCACGCCTTCCTGGACGGTCGCGATACGCCACCACGCAGCGCAAAAGGCTCTCTGCAAGCCTTCGAAGAGAAATTCGCCGCGCTGGGTAAAGGCCGTGTGGCGTCCATTATTGGTCGTTACTACGCGATGGACCGCGACAATCGCTGGGATCGCGTTGAACAGGCCTATGACCTGATGACCCTGGCGAAAGGTGAATTCCAGTTCGCCACCGCTGTTGAGGGTCTGGAAGCCGCTTACGCGCGTGATGAAAACGACGAATTCGTGAAAGCGACCGTCATTCGTGCTGAAGGCCAGGCTGATGCCGCCATGGAAGATGGCGACGCGCTGATCTTCATGAACTTCCGTGCTGACCGCGCGCGTGAAATCACCCGTGCGTTCGTTAACAGCGATTTCGACGGTTTTGCCCGTAAGAAAGTGGTCAACCTCGATTTCATCCAGCTGACTGAATACGCTGCAGACATCAAAGCCCCATGCGCATATCCACCAGCCTCGCTGGCCAATACTTTTGGTGAGTGGATGGCGAAGAACGATAAAACGCAGCTGCGTATTTCCGAAACTGAAAAATACGCACACGTGACCTTCTTCTTCAACGGCGGTGTGGAAGAGCCGTTCAAAGGCGAAGACCGTATTCTGATCAACTCGCCGAAAGTGGCCACCTACGATCTGCAGCCAGAAATGAGCTCTGCGGAACTGACCGAAAAACTGGTTGCGGCCATCGAGAGCGGCAAGTACGACACCATCATCTGTAACTACCCAAATGGCGATATGGTTGGCCATACCGGGGTCATGGAAGCGGCGGTAAAAGCAGTTGAAGCGCTGGATCACTGTGTTGATCAGGTCGCGAAAGCCGTTGAATCTGTTGGTGGTCAGCTCCTGATCACCGCTGACCACGGTAACGCTGAACAGATGCGCGACCCGGCAACCGGCCAGGCGCACACCGCCCATACCAACCTGCCTGTTCCACTGATTTATGTCGGTGATAAAGCCCTGAAAGCAGTTGAAGGCGGCAAGCTTTCTGACATCGCGCCAACCATGTTGTCGCTGATGGGTATGCCGATCCCTGAAGAGATGACTGGTAAGCCGCTGTTCATCGTGGAATAATCGCTCCCCATGAGGGGAAAGGCGATTTTTTCAATCACATGGGTCGTGAAGCCGCTTAGGTTATCAGTCAGACCTCTGTTTTACGCCAGCGCACTCAGCGCTGGCGTATTGCTGTGCGCTGCATCCGCCCACGCGGATGACCGCGACCAGCTCAAATCTATTCAGGCCGATATCGCCGCCAAAGAGCGTGCGGTACGTCAGCAACAACAGCAACGCTCCGCACTGCTCGCCCAGCTTAAACAGCAGGAAGAGGCGATCTCCGCCGCCACGCGTAAACTCCGTGAAACGCAAAACACCCTCGCCCAGTTGAATAAGCAAATCGACGAGATGAACGCGTCGATTGCCAAACTGGAACGTCAGCGTGATGCGCAGGAACGCAACCTTGCGGCGCAGCTTGATGCCGCATTCCGCCAGGGTGAGCACACCGGCCTTCAGCTAATCCTCAGCGGTGAAGAGAGCCAGCGTGGTCAGCGCCTGCAGGCTTACTTTGGCTACCTGAACCAGGCGCGTCAGGAGACTATCGCGCAGCTGAAACAGACGCGCGAAGAGGTCACCACGCAAAAAGCCGAGCTGGAAGAAAAGCAGAGCCAGCAGCAGACGCTGCTCTACGATCAGCAGGCCCAGCAGGCAAAACTCGAGCAGGCACGTAACGAGCGTAAGAAAACGCTTTCTGGCCTTGAGTCCTCCATTCAGGAAGGGCAGAGCCAGTTGAGCGAAATGCGCGCCAACGAATCAAAACTGCGTAACAGCATCGCCCGTGCGGAAGCGGCGGCGAAAGCGCGCGCCGAAAAAGAGGCGCGCGAGGCGCAGGCCGTTCGCGACAAGCAGCAGGAAGCGTCCCGCAAAGGGACCACCTACAAGCCAAGCGAGAGCGAACGTTCCCTGATGTCGCGTACCGGCGGTTTGGGCTCTCCTCGCGGCCAGGCGTACTGGCCCGTACGTGGTTCAATTCTGCACCGTTATGGCGAACAGCTGCAGGGTGAGCTACGTTGGAAAGGGATAGTTATCGGTGCGTCTGAAGGTAGCGAAGTGAAAGCCATTGCCGATGGCCGCGTGATTCTGGCCGACTGGCTGCAGGGTTACGGGCTGGTAGTGGTGGTCGAACACGGTAAAGGTGATATGAGTCTTTACGGCTACAACCAGAGCGCACTGGTCAGCGTCGGCACGCAGGTGCGCGCCGGCCAACCCATCGCCCTTGTGGGCAGCAGTGGCGGTCAGGGCCGCCCGTCACTCTATTTCGAAATTCGTCGCCAGGGTCAGGCGGTCAATCCACAGCCGTGGTTGGGAAGATAAGTTTTGCTTCAATTTCGTCGAATTGTTTTCTCCGTCGCCAGCGTACTGGCGCTGGCTGCACCGGTATACGCCGGTAAACTCGCCATTGTGATTGATGACTTCGGTTATCGTCCGCAAACTGAAAACCAGGTGCTGGCCATGCCGTCAGCCATCTCTGTTGCCGTCCTCCCCAATGCGCCTCACGCGCGCGAAATGGCGACCAAAGCCCATAACAGTGGACATCAGGTTCTCATCCATCTGCCGATGGCACCGCTCAGCAAGCAGCCACTGGAAAAAGATACCCTGCGCCCGGATATGAGCAGCGATGAGATCGAGCGCATCATCCGCGACGCCTACAACAAAGTGCCGTATGCCGTAGGGCTGAACAACCACATGGGCAGCGCGATGACATCGAGCCTGTATGGGATGCTCAAAGTGATGCAGGCGCTAGAGCGCTACAACCTCTACTTCCTCGATAGCATGACGATTGGTAACAGCCAGGCGATGCGCGCCGCTCAGGGAACGGGTGTGAAGGTGATTAAGCGCAAGGTATTCCTGGATGATACGCAAAACGAAGCGGACATTCGCGTCCAGTTCAATCGTGCCGTGCAGTTGGCAAGACGCAATGGCTCAGCTATTGCTATCGGTCACCCGCATCCGTCTACCGTCCGTGTTCTGCAACAGATGCTGCCGACATTACCGTCTGACATCACGCTGGTACGCCCGAGCGACCTGCTGAATGAACCGCAGGTGGACACCTCTACACCGAATTCGGCCCAGCCCGCTCCGACAGCTCCACGTAATCCGTTCCGTGGCGTGAAGAGTTGCAAACCAAAACAGCCGCCAGCGCCGGTCTACGCGACCCGCTTCTTCTCGGTGATTGGCGAAAGCATTGGAGAAAGCACGCTGGTGAAATACGTTCAGCAGCAATGGCAGGGATGGGGTAAGAAATCCTGATAACAAAAAGCCACCTGTAAGGGTGGCTTTTTGTTATTACAGACGGAAGGTATCGTCGAGGATCTGGCTGTACAGCGTCGGCTTACCGTTATCCGCAGTACGATACTGTTCCTTGTGGGAGAGTTTATAGATACCCACAGGATCGCGATTCAGTGTCTCTACTGCCGCAGCATCAGGTGCGGCAGAGATAAACTGGCGAATCAAAAAGCGATTATTTCCCGTCACCGGCTGTGCGTTCATGAGCTCGCGAAACTGAGGATAACGTTCGCGTGCATACAAGAAGCTGTAATCAATTAAGAAATATTCGAGCAGGATATCGTGATGTTGCCAGTAGTGATAAAGGATATCCCTGACCAGTTTCACCAGGGTATTGCCCTTTTGTGAGGCAAGAAAATAAGCCGTCCAGAATCCCTGGCTTGTCGCATTTTCACCCGAGTCAAAACGCAGCGATGAGAAGCTATTTTCATAGAAAGACTCAGGCACGGCTTTCGTCATAAAGACGGTGGCATCCATCCAGATCCCACCATACTGATACAGTAAAGAGCAGCGAACAATATCGGAATACTGCGCTTTGCTGATTAGCCCGGCCTGATATTTGACTTTAATGTGATCCGGTAATGAGAGGTAGTCAGGAATATTGTCATCCGTCAGGATGACAACCTGAGCATCTGGCGTATTACGTTGCACGGATTCGATGCAACGTTTAACCAGATCTGGCGCGCTTTCCAGCCCCTGAAACCAGCAGACCCAGATGATGCGCGACTGTTCAGGTTCAGTGTTACTCGCGGATTCCGGCTGAATTTTTAGCGCATCAATAACGTCAAACAGCGTTTCTTTCTTCTTCTGCTCAAAGTGCTCAGCCGCACGCTGGAAAAGAGATAAACCGGTTTTCTTCTGCCAGCGCCGTGTTTTTTTGATGAGTTTATTGATTAGATTGAGATTCATCATTCCGCCCTTATGCGCCCCTGAACATCTCTTTTAATGTCCGGCGCAGCAGTTTCATTCTCAGCTTGGCATCTTTTTTACGCCCGCGTAATAAACAGTTCATGCGAGAAGATTTAAAGCCACGGAAAGACATCAGCTGGAACAGGTTGTTGCTTTTGGTTTCATCGGACATATGCTCACGATATTTAAAATAGAGCTTCCGGTAAGCATTATATTTTTTAATTTGCGAGGTAATTCGGTTACTGCCGTGCTCAGCATCCACCATGGCAGTGCTAAAACTGTATTTAATACCAGGACCATATTTCAGGATTAATTTAATCCAGACATCGCGATCCTGCTGTTGTTTAATCTCAGGGGAAAAACCACCCACACCAGACAGTTTCTCTTTTGTTGTTAGTACCTGATTACCCACCACGTTTTCACAGAGGATATCCTGTAAACCAATTATTCTTTTATCGTTGGTATCTGGATAGGTGCGGTGAGTTTTGTCCAGTCGGGCAGGCGTATCCGTGACAAAGGCATAGTTTTCATCGTAGCGCGAAACCAGCTTTGATAAACGCTCAGGGAGGAAATAGTCGTCGTCATCCAGACCGGTGACAAACACGCCGTGCGAGAGTGCGTAACCCCGGTTGCGGCTGAAATTGGAACCGCTGTTCTTCTCATTACGTTCGTAGGTGAAATGCACGAAGCGCGCCTCACACTCCGCGCGCATACGCTCAATAAGTTGCGCGGTTTTTTCATTAGAACAGTCATCAACAATAACCAGTTCTACGGCAGGATATGTCTGAGCAATAACTGAACGAATTGCGCGTTCCAGCAACTCCTCTCTGTTGTAAGTAGTGATGATTACTGAAATCAGTTCGTTCATGGCGCGCTCGTCTGGTAAAAGATATTTCTCCATCGGGAGAATACCTTTTTCCCGATGGAGAATCAAAATGATTACTTAATGACCGTTCGATGTTTGTTTTGTTCCAGGAAAACGATCGACATTATAAGTGTCAGCATCCAGGCTACAGGCGTTGTTTTAGAATAGAACATTACGCCGCCCACTCCAAACATAACTATCGAAACAAGGAAAGCGAAAAGAATAATACTTTTACGTTTACACAGTGCATACCAGCCAAGCGATATTACAAACAGGATATAAAGAATAACGCCAGAAGGGCCTTTTACAGAGAGTGTTTCAACGATTTCATTATGAAGATGACCACGGATGTAATCCAATGCACCTGACAAGCTTGGATCCTTTTTTATTTCTTCCCGGATTATGGTGTTCCGCTCATCTGTAGACTGCCACAAATAATTATTTTTAGATGCTATCAGTCCCGACTTCCACATAACGAAACGGGCACCAACCGAAGTGACACTGTTTGCTTTATCATAGGAAACAATGTCGCTGTTAAAGTCGTTATAACGCTGAATCAGGTTGTCTTTCATCATAAATGCGCCAGCCAACAATGCGATCAGGAAAACAGAAACCCCCTTCCACGGAATATGCTTTTCCTTGTACAGCTTCACCACCAGCAAACCGAAGAAAATAATCGGATAGGTCAGAATGGCGGCACGCGTTTCTGTCGCCACCAGTATCAGGAAGGTAATAAAAAAGTGTCCGAGGATAAAAAACTCTTTCCATCTGCTTGAACTGTGTTGCAGGACCAGAATCGTGTAGAACGAGATAAATGCGATGGTGTAGGCAGCCCCTGTCGCATCCGCACCGCCGGCAAGGGAAAGCGTTACCCTTTGGTTTTCAAGAAACAGATGTTGATATCCTGCGTAGACCACAATCATCAATTGCAATGCGATGACCAGTAACATATGGATCTTATTGCAGCCTACTTTGAGCTGATTACGGTTTACAAACACAAAAATGGAGAAAGCCCCAAACAGGCAGATTTTCCCGACTTCAAGGTAAGCGCGATACGAGTTGATCGCTTCGCTATCAACCTTATACATCCGGTACCAGATCAGATCGCAAACCCCGATGATCAGCAGAACCAGACAAAGCCAGAATGCATCATTCTTTCTGAAGTTTTTAATATCCAACAAGAAAATCACTAATGCGGTTATACCCGCCAGCCCCAAAATTTTCGCGGATAAATTAGGTGAAACCACGACGCAACCAAAAGCAAACGCGCACAGTCCGAAGAGTAATTGCAACAATGCAAACTGGACCTTATCTCGTTCTACATTAATCATCATCATTCCATTTACTAAAAGTAAAGCAGGCTAGCACACCGCTAAAAACAAGTTTATCGCACCAGTGTTAACGAATATTACGCCAGTCATAGGACTTCCCGGTTGTGTCCAGCACGGTAACATCCTTATTGTAACCCGCAAGCCAGGACTGTACCGTCTGAACAGGCTCTCCCTGACGGTGGATCCCAAGCCACAGTTCAGCAAGCGTATTAACGTCATCAGCAGACCAAACAGTATTGTAATCTCCGGTATACTTTTTATCCGAATCAACCTGTTGTCCATACCAGATAAACGCCGGGATATGCAGAGCTTCTCGCGGAGGATTAACGTTGCCATGGGAGTAAGCCACAGCGCGCTTCGGATCGCGAATCAGGCCATGATCGGAGAAATACATGACCGAAGAGCGCGAGTTTTCCAGCAAGCTAAACACCTTGCCCATCAACTTATCCGTATAGCGCACCGAGTTGTCATAACAATCATCGGCTTCATTATCACCGTGTAACACCGCCTCACTGGCCGGGAAACGTCGACAGGAAGGCTCATGGCTCCCATATAAATGCAGGACGACCAGTTTTTTGCCCGGTGTTTTAAGCGCATTCTGCAACAGAGGCAGCAGGTCTTCATCGTAGCCGCCATCAATCCATTCATGCTGTCTGGTGTTCATGGCAATTCCGGTGATGACGTTGTTATGCGCCCCACCCTTGCCCTGACGACTAAACCAGTAAGTATCATATCCCGCCTTATTCGCGATATTGATGACGTTATCGCCATATTTTTTCGGATCGCGCGCATTCACGGCATCAGCGGTCAACGCCAGTGGCACGGCCATAATTGTAACCGGTGCTGGCGTCACAGCATTACGGAACAGTAAAAGCTGCGATTTTTGCTTCTCCAGCTCCGGTGTAGTATCTCGTTGATAACCATAGATACCCATATTTGCCGTACGCTCGGACTCGCCGATGATCAGCACATAATTTTCGATGCCGGTTTCGGTTAGCGCGATCTTATAATCAGGGATGTTATTACCGATGTTGGCGACTACTGCATTATCTTCAATCGCCTGCATGAAAACTTTTGCCGTGCTAACAGGCGTTGCCTGAACCACACGCTGCGCCAGACTTTCAACACTGCTTTTCCGGAGTTGGTGCTGTAACGCCTGACCATAAAAAGACAGCAGCGTGACGACAAGTACGATGGCTGGCCAGCGACGAAAACGCGGTGCGACAGGCCACATGCCGGTATTGGCGGTATAAATAAATAATGCAGACAGGGCAATAAAGGTCAGGCAATCGCGCCAGTACAAGCCGAGCATCGAACTTGCTTCACCTGGTGTCGTGTTGAGTACGCTCAGGGCAAACCCATAGCTAAACGCTGAATTGAAATTATTCCATGCGTATAACTGTAAAGTAATATCTGCCGCAACCGGAATTAATAAAATAATCGCCAGTACATTTCTGATTAATTTATTGTTTAAACATTTCAGTGTCAGCAATATCAGTGCAAAAACCAGCGTACGGTTAATCACCGCATTATATTTGGCATGGATAATATTAACGCCAATGACTATTAGCAGAGAAATCACTACCGTTAAAAAAGCGGCAAGCCGTGGAGGGGTGTTAACCAACTTCTGCGAAAACAATGTGGACATAATAGCCTGATTAGCCTGGCAAAATCTTTCCTGACGTAATCATTATGACTGCAAGAATGAACGCGCGGAGAAGACTCTGTGGAGAAAAATTCGCCAGAAGTTAACAAGTAACCCCTGGAAAGTCAAACCGCTAAAAAGTGTAAGGGCACCCGTAAAAACGGGTGCCTGAGAGCAGGTTAATCCCAGCTCAGGATAACTTTCCCGGACTGGCCTGAACGCATTGCGTCAAAGCCCTGCTGGAATTCATCAATGGAGAAACGATGAGTGATAATTGGCGACAGATCCAGGCCAGACTGGATCAGTGCAGCCATCTTGTACCAGGTCTCAAACATCTCACGGCCATAGATGCCTTTGATGAACAGCCCTTTGAAGATAACCTTGTTCCAGTCGATAGACATGTCTGACGGTGGAATACCCAGCATGGCAATACGACCACCGTGGTTCATGGTATCCAGCATGGTGCGAAACGCCGGTGGCGCGCCGGACATCTCCAGGCCTACGTCGAAGCCTTCGGTCATGCCCAGCTCTTCCATTACGTCGCTCAGGCTCTCTTTAGAGACATCTACCGCGCGGGTCACGCCCATTTTGCGTGCCAGTGACAGACGGTATTCATTCACATCGGTAATCACGACATTTCGCGCACCAACGTGCTTCGCCACCGCTGCCGCCATAATCCCGATTGGGCCTGCGCCGGAAACCAGCACATCTTCACCGACCAGGTCAAATGAAAGCGCCGTGTGTACCGCGTTGCCGAACGGGTCGAAGATGGAGGCCAGATCGTCAGAGATATTATCCGGGATTTTGAACGCGTTAAACGCCGGGATCACCAGGTATTCCGCGAAGCAGCCCGGACGGTTTACGCCCACGCCAATGGTATTACGACACAGGTGCGTACGCCCACCGCGGCAGTTACGGCAGTGACCGCAGGTAATATGGCCTTCACCGGAGACGCGGTCGCCAATTTTGAAGCCTTTTACTTCCTGGCCGATACCCACCACTTCGCCGACATATTCGTGACCCACCACCATCGGTACCGGAATGGTTTTCTGCGACCACTGGTCCCAGTTGTAGATGTGAACGTCAGTACCGCAGATAGCCGTTTTACGAATTTTGATCAGCAGATCGTTATGACCGACTTCCGGCTCCGGCACGTCGGTCATCCAAATCCCTTCTTCCGCTTTCAGTTTGGATAACGCTTTCATCACACGTCCTCAGGCAATTACGCCCAGCTGTTTTCCGATGCGGGTAAAGGCTTCCACCGCACGTTCAATTTGTTCAGGCGTATGCGCCGCAGACATCTGGGTGCGGATACGCGCCTGACCTTTTGGCACCACCGGGAAGAAGAACCCGGTGACGTAAATCCCTTCTTTTTGCAGTTCGCGGGCAAAGTTTTGTGCGACTACCGCATCACCCAGCATGACCGGGATGATGGCGTGGTCAGCACCGGCCAGGGTAAAGCCTGCGGCGCTCATTTTTTCACGGAACAGACGGGCGTTGGACCACAGACGGTCACGCAGCGCCGCCCCAGACTCCACCATCTCCAGTACCTTGATGGAGGCGGCAACAATGGCCGGCGCCAGGGAGTTGGAGAACAGATACGGGCGGGAGCGTTGACGCAGCCACTCAACCACCTCTTTACGCGCAGCGGTATAGCCACCAGACGCACCGCCCAGTGCTTTACCGAGCGTACCGGTGATGATGTCCACACGCCCCATCACGTCACAGTATTCGTGGGAACCACGACCATTTTCGCCGACAAAACCGACCGCGTGAGAGTCATCAACCATCACCAGCGCATCGTATTTATCCGCCAGATCGCACACGCCTTTCAGGTTGGCAATCACGCCGTCCATGGAGAACACGCCGTCGGTGGCGATCAGCACGTGGCGAGCGCCCGCTTCACGCGCTTCTTTCAGGCGCGCTTCCAGCTCAACCATGTCGTTGTTGGCGTAACGGAAACGCTTCGCTTTGCACAGACGAACGCCGTCAATAATGGAAGCATGGTTCAGTGCGTCGGAGATAATCGCATCTTCTGCGCCGAGCAGGGTCTCGAACAGACCTCCGTTGGCGTCGAAGCAGGAGGAGTACAGAATGGCGTCTTCCATTCCGAGGAAGCTCGCCAGCTTTTTCTCAAGCTGCTTATGGCTGTCCTGGGTACCGCAGATAAAGCGGACGGAAGCCATGCCGAAACCGTGGGTGTCCATGCCGTTTTTCGCAGCGGCAATCAGCTCAGGGTGATTCGCAAGACCTAAGTAGTTGTTCGCACAAAAGTTGATCACATGGCTGCCATCGGCAACGGTGATGTCCGCCTGCTGAGCAGACGTGATAATACGCTCTTCCTTGAACAACCCTTCTGCACGTGCAGTTTCGAGGTCGCTATTTAACTGTTTGTAAAAATCACCACGCATTGCAATTCTCCAGACTCGGCAAATTTCGGGACATATTACCCAAACCTATAGTTCATGACGAGATGACACATTATCTCTTCTCGTTTTTGCAGCATAAATCACGTGTACCCTTGTGCTATGTCGGTGAATGGCTGAAGGGCAGCCATACTAATGATATGATAAGCACATTAGCGTCCGGGATTGTCCCCGGCCCCCACACTTCAAAGGTACAGTTATGATCATCGTTACCGGCGGCGCAGGCTTTATCGGCAGCAATATTGTTAAGGCTCTCAACGACAAAGGCATCACCGACATCCTGGTGGTTGACAACCTGAAAGACGGCACCAAGTTCGTCAACCTGGTGGATCTGAACATCGCTGACTATATGGATAAAGAAGACTTCCTTATCCAGATTATGGCAGGTGAAGAGTTCGGCGAAATCGAAGCTATCTTCCACGAGGGTGCGTGCTCTTCCACCACCGAGTGGGACGGCAAGTACATGATGGAAAACAACTATCAGTACTCTAAAGAGATCCTTCACTACTGCCTGGAGCGTGAAATTCCGTTCCTGTATGCCTCTTCTGCAGCAACCTACGGCGGTCGCACGTCAGACTTCATCGAATCCCGCGAATATGAACAGCCGCTGAACGTCTACGGTTACTCTAAGTTCCTGTTCGACGAATACGTGCGTCAGGTTCTGCCTGAAGCGAACTCCCAGATTGTGGGCTTCCGCTACTTCAACGTCTACGGGCCGCGCGAAGGGCACAAAGGCAGCATGGCGAGCGTGGCTTTCCACCTGAACACCCAGTTGAATAACGGCGAAAGTCCGAAACTGTTTGAAGGCAGCGACGGCTTCAAGCGTGACTTCGTCTACGTAGGCGACGTTGCCGCAGTGAATCTGTGGTTCTGGGAAAACGGCGTGTCTGGCATCTTTAACCTGGGTACGGGCCGTGCGGAATCCTTCCAGGCTGTTGCAGACGCGACTCTGGCGTACCACAAAAAAGGCAGCATTGAGTACATTCCGTTCCCGGATAAACTGAAAGGCCGCTATCAGGCGTTCACTCAGGCTGATCTGACCAACCTGCGCGCAGCAGGTTATGACAAGCCGTTCAAGACCGTTGCGGAAGGCGTAACGGAATATATGGTCTGGCTGAACCGCGACGCGTAAGAAACAAGCATGAAGATACTGGTGATCGGCCCGTCATGGGTGGGCGACATGATGATGTCGCAAAGTCTCTATCGCACGCTCAAGGCGCGCTATCCCCAGGCGATAATCGACGTGATGGCACCTGCATGGTGCCGTCCGTTGTTATCGCGTATGCCGGAAGTTAACGAGGCGATCCCAATGCCGCTCGGCCATGGGGCGCTGGAAATCGGCGAACGCCGCAAGCTCGGCCACAGCCTGCGCGAAAAGCGTTACGATCGCGCTTACGTGCTGCCCAACTCCTTCAAATCTGCCCTGGTACCTTTCTTTGCAGGCGTGCCTCATCGTACAGGCTGGCGCGGTGAAATGCGTTACGGTCTGCTGAACGACGCCCGCGTGCTGGATAAAGAGGCCTGGCCGCTGATGGTAGAGCGCTATGTCGCGCTGGCCTATGACAAAGGCGTGATGCGCAGCGCGAAAGATCTGCCGCAGCCGCTGCTGTGGCCGCAGCTTCAGGTTAACGACGGTGAAAAATCCCAGACCTGTAACGCGTTTGGCATTTCGGCCGAACGTCCGATGATCGGCTTCTGCCCTGGCGCAGAGTTCGGCCCGGCAAAACGCTGGCCGCACTATCACTATGCGGAGCTGGCAAAACAGCTGATTGACGAAGGCTACCAGATTGTCCTGTTCGGTTCGGCAAAAGATCACGACGCCGGTAACGAAATCCTTGCCACGCTGAGCACAGAACAGCAGGCCTGGTGCCGCAACCTGGCCGGGGAAACCCAGCTGGAGCAAGCGGTTATTCTGATTGCTGCCTGTAAAGCCGTGGTCACTAATGATTCCGGTCTGATGCACGTCGCCGCGGCGCTAAATCGCCCATTGGTTGCGCTGTATGGCCCAAGCAGCCCGGACTTTACCCCGCCGCTGTCCCACAAAGCGCGTGTCATTCGCCTGATCACCGGCTACCACAAAGTGCGTAAAGGCGATGCGGCGGAAGGCTATCACCAGAGCCTGATCGACATTACGCCAGAGCGCGTGCTGGAAGAGCTTAACGAACTGCTGTTGAGCGAAGAAGGATAACGGATGCGGGTATTGATCGTTAAAACCTCTTCGATGGGCGATGTTCTGCATACGCTGCCGTCGCTGACGGATGCCATGCAGGCCATTCCCGGCATTCGTTTTGACTGGGTGGTGGAAGAAGGCTTCGCGCAGATCCCCACCTGGCATGAAGCGGTCGACCGTGTGATCCCGGTGGCTATCCGCCGCTGGCGTAAGGCGTGGTTCTCGGCACCGATTAAAGCCGAACGCAAAGCGTTTCGTGATGCGGTGCAGGCCCAGCAGTACGATGCCATTATCGACGCGCAAGGGCTGGTCAAAAGCGCTGCGCTGGTAACACGACTGGCACACGGCGTCAAGCACGGCATGGACTGGCACAGCGCCCGTGAACCGCTGGCGAGCCTGTTCTATAACCGTCGCCACGCTATCGCAAAGCAGCAGCACGCGGTGGAACGCACCCGTGAACTGTTTGCCAAAAGCCTGGGCTATACAAAACCTGAAGTGCAGGGTGATTACGCCATTTCACAGCATTTTCTTCACAATTCACGGCAAAATAGTTCCCCTTATCTCATTTTCCTCCATGCCACTACCCGGGATGACAAACACTGGCCGGAAACCCACTGGCGTGAGCTGATTGGTTTACTGGGCACAGCAGGTTTGCGCATCAAACTGCCGTGGGGGGCACCGCATGAAGAAGCGCGCGCCAGACGCCTGGCGGAAGGATTTGATTATGTGGACGTCTTGCCACGCATGAAGCTCGACCGCGTGGCACAAGAGCTGGCGGGTGCTACGGCAGTGGTATCGGTTGATACTGGCCTGAGCCACCTGACGGCCGCGCTGGATAGACCTAATATTACGCTTTACGGCCCAACGGACCCGGGTCTTATCGGCGGCTACGGAAAAAATCAACATATCTGCCGCCCGGAACATTCATCGCAGCTGAGCGACCTTAGTGCCGCTGCGGTATTTGCACAATTAGAGCCTTTGCTGGCAGCAGAGAGAGCCTATGTCTGATTTTTTCTCAGCGGAGCGCCCACCGAAGCGCGTGCTGATCATTAAGCTGCGTCACCACGGTGACGTGCTGCTTACCTCACCGGTCTTTACCGTACTGAAAAAGAACTGGCCAAACGTTGAAGTCGACGCGCTGGTCTACGACGACACGCAGGCGATGCTGACCAGCCATCCGCATATCGATCAGGTGCATACCATTGGTCGAAACTGGCGCAAAAAGGGCTGGCTCGAACAGTTTCGTCTGTATCGCGCTCTGGTCAATACGCTAAAAGGACGTCAGTACGATGTGCTGATTAACCTGACCGAACACTGGCACGGCGCGCGTCTGGCGCGTCGGCTGAAGCCGCGCGTCTCCGTCGGCTTTAAGCCGGATAAACGCGGTGGGCTGGCCCGTCGTCGCTGGGTGAAATCCTTCACCACGCTCTACCCGGCAATTCAGGACAATAGCCGTCATATGGTGGAAGTGAACCTGGACGCCCTGCGCCGGATCGGGATCCACCCACAGTCTGCTGAAGACAAAAATACTCTGTTTGTACCGGGCGATGCGGCGGAAGCCTCCGTCGCAGAGAAACTGGCCGGGTTTGGCCTGGAGAGTAAATCCTACATTCTGGTGCACCCGACGTCGCGCTGGATGTTTAAAGCCTGGGATATCAAAAAGCTGGCGGCAACCATTGATAACCTGGCGGCTCGCGGCCTGCCGATTATCCTCTCAGCCGCGCCGTCGAAAGAAGAAACCGCGTATATGGATGAGCTGCGTGCGGCGCTTACCCAGCCGGTGTTTGATTTAAGCGGTCAGCTGAACCTGAAAGAGCTGGGCGCCCTGATGAAACACGCGCGTATTTATTTCGGCGTTGACTCCATGCCAATGCACCTCGCCAGTGCCGTGGGAACCCCTACTGTGGCTATCTTTGGCCCAACCGGGGCAATCAAGTGGGCACCGTGGGGGGTGAATTATCGTGTGATCACCGCCGGATTTACCTGTCAGCCTTGCGGCAAAGCGGGTTGCGGTGACGGTGGCGTTTCCGACTGCATCACCGCTATTACCCCGCAACAGGTGCTGAGCGCCATTGATACCCTGCTGCTGGAATATCCGGCATGAAACTGGCGATCGTCCGACAGACCTACAACCCCAACGGCGGTGCGGAGCGTTTCGTTTCCCGCGCCTTAAACGTGCTGGCCCAGGACACCACCCTGGATGTCACGTTGATTGCCCGCCAGTGGGAAGATGCGTCAGGCTGGAAAACGCTGACGGTAAATCCGCCGTTTCGTAACCGTATCGCCCGTGAATCCGGGTTTGCGGTGGAAGCGGCCTCGCATTTTGCTCAGTTCGATATTGTGCAAAGCCATGAGCGTATTCCCGGGGCAACTATTTTCCGCGCAGGCGACGGCGTACACGCCACCTGGCTTGAGCAGTATGGCCGCATTCTGTCGCCGCTGGCGCGCTGGGCGCAGTCATTCAGCCGTTACCACCGCTATATTTTGCAGGCTGAAGCGCAGATGTTTACCCATCCGCAACTGCGCAAGGTGATCTGTAACTCAAAGATGGTACGCGATGACATCGCCCGCCGCTTCGCGCTGACGGATGACAAACTGACCGTTATCTACAACGGCGTGGATACGGCGCATTTCAGCCCGAATGTCCGCTCGTTATCGCAGCGTACTGCGCTCGGCATCCCAGAGGATGCGCCAGTGCTGGCGTATGTCGGGTCTGGCTTTAGCCGTAAAGGCGTGGCCACCGCGCTACGGGCCATTGTCCCGCATTCTGACGTCTGGCTGCTGGTTGCCGGTCGCGATAAACACGCACGCAAATTTGAAAAGCTGGCGCAGACGCTCGGCGTGGCATCACGCGTGCGTTTCCTGGGGCCGGTTGCGGATGTGCGGGAAGTTTACGGTACGGCGGACGCACTTATTCTGCCGACGCTCTACGATCCGTTCCCGAATGTCTGCGTGGAAGCGCTGGCCTGCGGTCTGCCGCTGCTCACCAGCCACGGCTGCGGCGCGGCAGAGTGGATAACTGAAGGACAGAACGGCTGGGTGCGTGATGCGCTGGACAGTGAAGGCTACCAGCAGGCTATCGCCCAGTGGCTGAAAGGCCGTGACCAGGGCGTTGATTATTCAGCGGCGGCGCGCGCAACAGCTGAACCCTACACCCTGGACAGAATGGCAAAAGAGCTACAGGCGCTTTATCTCGATCTGCTGCGCTGAGCCGCTTCAGAGAAGACTTTCTCCATCGCGTCCAGCATACATTCGCGAGTAAAGTGGGTGCTCAGGTAATCATAACCCTGCTGCGCCAGCTTCTCGCGAAGGGATGCGTCGTCATACAGCTTAACGATGGCATCGTGCAACGCATTTTCATCACGCTGTGCGACCAGAATCCCCGTCTGGCCATCAATCACCGCATCACCCGTCCCGCCGGCATCGGTCGCGATGGTGGCAATGCGAGATGCCAGCGATTGCAGGACGCCCTGGGGTACACCTTCCATATCGTGTGAAGGGCTCAGCGCAATATCAAACGCCGGGAACCAGCTCTCCGGATCGCTTTGATGCCCCGCCATCACTACACGCTGCTGTAATCCCAACGCGACAATTTCCTGTTCCAGCGTCGCTTTATGCGGACCTTCACCGACGATCGTCAGCTTAATCTGCGGATTGTCGATTTTCGCCAGGGCGCGCAGCAGTACGCTATGGCCTTTGTTCGGACGCAGATGCGACACCACACCCAGCCAGAAATCCTCCTGCGACAAACCACAATGCGCACGGGCTTCGTGCTTATCTCCCGGGCGGAAACGCTGCGTATCCACACCGCTCGGCACCGACGTACTCTGGGACATCGGGACACCAATATTCGCCACCTGATGACGCAGCGCTTCGCCAGTCGTGACGATATGCGCACAGGCTTTACGGAACAGCCAGCGCGTCGTCCAGTTGTTACGCGGTACACCTGAAGCATGGCGGGTACGGACCAGTGGCACAGGATTAGAGAGCGTCAGATTCGCCAGTGCCACCAGCCAGGTATCCGCCGAGTTATGGCTATTGATGACATCAATAGACTGGCGGTTATCCTTCAGCCAGCGGCGCAGCAACTGCAGGTTTTTAAGGTTCTTACGTTTCAACGGCATCGTGACAACCGTCAACCCAGCATCACGCGCCAGCGTATGCAGCGGTGCAGTTTCCGGGCAAAGAAGGGTCACCTGATGGCCACGCTGAATCATCCCGAGCGATTCGTTAATAATGCGCAGAGGCTGTCCGCCTTTGCCGCCGTCTGCTTCAGTGTGAACAATATGCATACATTTCCTGTTAAGAATCTCGCCAGCATGACGCTAATTTGCCGCCTGAGGGGATCTTTGTCCCTCCAGGCATATGTTTTTAGTATCCACCGGATATAATACAGCACGAATGGTACCACCAACATGGGTGGCCTGCCCTGAACACAACGGAGAAAGCATGTCCGACACACCTTTATTGAGCCTTGTAGTCGCCGTCTATAACGGTGAAAAATTCCTGAGTGCATTTTTCGACAGCATCAAAGCTCAACATCTGGACAGTCTGGAACTGGTCGTTGTGGACGATGGGTCAAGTGATAACTCTGCGGCCATCATTGCGCAATATGCCAGTGAATTCCCGTATTACAAGGTTATCGAACAGGCCAACCAGGGCGTCTCTGCCGCCCGTAACACCGGTCTGGCAGAGGCAACTGGCGAATATATCGCGTTTCCGGACATCGACGATGTGATCTACCCGGGAATGTACCCACGCCTGCTTGAGATGGCGAAGAAAAACGATCTCGACGTTGCCACCTGTAACGGCACCTATATTTACGATGACGGCAGACCGTCGAAAAAAATCTTCCCGTCCGACAAGCTGCAATCTACCGACGTGCTGGACGGCCCAACCTGGCTTCAGCGCGCGCTGGCTTCGCGTAAATTCCTCCACGTGACCTGGCTGAATATTTACCGCCACGCCTTTATTAAAGCGCAGGGGTTCACGTTTGAGCATGGACTGCGTCATCAGGATATCCCGTGGACGACCGAAGTGCTGCTTACCGCAAAACGCGTTCAGTACACCGACGAAACGTTCTACGACTATCTCATCCATTCCGCCTCGGTATCACACACGCCAGGCACGGATGACACGCGGATGCGTAACGCGCGTCACTATATGAAAATCCTTGAGATGCTGGACGTTATCAACCAGCGCTACCCGGATGCCGTACGCCGCGTGCCCGCCTGCCAGTGGCAAATCGCGAAAGAGGGTCTGGGTATTCTGCACGCGATTAACAACATTGGTGATGCCACCAAAAAGCGTGAAATTATTCAGGAACTGTTCGATCGCGGGATCTGGACGCTTATCTGGAAAAACGCCCGTGGGCTTCGCCAGCACTGGCGACTGGGTCGCCGTTATTTCCGTTTAAAGCGGTATCTGGCATAAGAGATAGCTTTACCTGGCTTAAATGCTTAGAATTTGCCCGCCGAAACTAAAAAAACGGATAATCGCTTGGAATTGTTGTATACCGCCCTGCTCTACATCATTCAGCCACTGGTGTGGCTGAGACTGTTGCTTCGTAGCCGTAAAGCACCTGCGTATCGTAAACGCTGGGCTGAGCGCTATGGCTTCTGCCGCAATAAAGTCGCGCCGGACGGTATTTTGCTGCATTCCGTTTCCGTTGGCGAAACGCTGGCGGCTATTCCGCTGGTACGCGCCCTGCGCCATCGTTATCCCTCTTTGCCGATCACCGTCACCACCATGACCCCAACCGGCTCTGAGCGCGTGATGTCCGCATTTGGTAAAGACGTGCATCACGTCTATCTGCCCTACGACCTGCCCTGCGCCATGAACCGTTTCCTCGAAACTGTTCGCCCAAAGCTTGTGATCGTGATGGAAACCGAGCTGTGGCCAAACATGATTTCCGCCCTGCACGCCCGTAAAATTCCGCTGGTCATTGCCAACGCGCGCCTGTCAGAACGCTCGGCGAAAGGGTACGGCAAGCTGGGCAAATTTATGCGCCGCCTGCTGAGCCAGATCACGCTAATTGCCGCGCAAAACGAAGAAGATGCCGCACGCTTTGTCTCTCTTGGTCTTAAGCGCAATCAGCTCGCGGTAACCGGCAGTCTGAAATTCGATATTTCGGTCACACCTGAACTCGCTGCCCGAGCGGTGACACTGCGCCGCCAGTGGGCGCCGCGTCGTCAGGTCTGGATTGCGACCAGTACCCACGACGGCGAAGAAGCGATTATCCTGCAAGCACACCGTAAGCTGCTGGAAAAATTCCCGGATTTATTGCTCATTCTGGTGCCTCGTCACCCGGAACGTTTCAAAGACGCCCGCGAGATGGTGCAAAAAGGCGGTTTCAGTTTCACCCTGCGTAGCAGCGGCGAGATCCCGTCCAGCAGCACCCAGGTGGTGATTGGCGATACGATGGGCGAACTGATGCTGCTGTACGGCATTGCCGACCTCGCCTTTGTCGGCGGCAGCCTGGTCGAGCGCGGTGGTCATAACCCGCTGGAGCCAGCGGCGCATGCGATTCCGGTGCTGATGGGGCCGCATACATTTAATTTCAAAGATATCTGCGCTAAATTGCAGCAAGCCGATGGTTTAATTACCGTGACCGATGCGGACTCAGTGGTCAAAGAGGTTTCGACCTTACTGACCGACGAAGATTACCGTCTGTGGTACGGTCGCCATGCTGTCGAAGTGCTGCATCAGAACCAGGGCGCACTGACCCGTCTGCTGCAGCTTCTGCAACCTTATCTGCCTCAGCGGAGCCACTAATGTCTCAGCGTCTGTCGGTCGTAATGATCGCCAAAAACGCCGCCGACCTGCTTCCCGATTGCCTGGCCTCTGTCGCCTGGGCCGACGAAATTGTCGTGCTTGATTCCGGCAGCACGGACAACACGGTGGATGTTGCCCGTGCAGCGGGCGCAAAGGTCTTTATCGACACAGACTGGCAAGGCTATGGCATCCAGCGCCAGCGCGCGCAGGGACACGCCACTGGTGATTATGTCCTGATGCTCGATACCGACGAGCGCATCACGCCAGAACTCCAGCAGGCGATTCAGAGTGTGCTCTCTGCGCCGCAGCCAGGTGCGGTGTACAGCATCGCGCGTCGTAACTACTTTCTCGGCCGGTTTATGCGCCACAGCGGCTGGTATCCTGATCGCGTGATGCGCCTGTACGAGCGCGAGCGTTATCAGTACAACGATAACCTGGTGCATGAATCCCTGGCCTGCGAAACCGCCCCGGTAGTCGCCTTAAACGGTGATTTACTGCACCTGACCTGCCGCGATTTCGCCAGCTTCCAGCGTAAACAGCTCAACTATGCCACCGCATGGGCGCAGGAACGTCATCAGCGCGGCAAGAAGGCCACGTTGACCGGTATCTTCACCCACACGCTGGGCGCGTTTCTGAAAACGCTGCTGCTACGTGGCGGCGTTCTGGATGGTAAACAGGGCTGGTTACTGGCGGTGGTGAATGCCCAGTATACTTTCAACAAATACACCGAGCTGTGGGCGCTTAGCCGCGGCTACTCAGAGAAAACGTGAGCCATGAGCACAAAAGCGATTTATCCGGGTACCTTCGATCCCATCACTAACGGTCATCTTGATATTATCACCCGTGCGGCGAGTATGTTTGACAAGGTGATTCTGGCGATAGCCGCCAGCCCCAGTAAGAAACCGATGTTCGATCTGCCCGAGCGCGTACAGCTCGCCAGCGATGCGATCTCACATCTGCCGAACGTTGAGGTGGTGGGCTTCAGTGACCTGATGGCTAATTTCGCCCGCGCCCAGCAGGCTAATATCCTGATCCGCGGCTTACGCGCAGTGGCAGATTTTGAGTACGAGATGCAATTGGCGCACATGAACCGCCACCTGATGCCGGAGCTGGAGAGCGTGTTTCTGATGCCTTCCAAAGAGTGGTCATTTATTTCTTCCACGCTGGTGAAAGAAGTTGCACGGCATCACGGCGATGTGACCCATTTCCTGCCGGTTAACGTCCATCAGGCGTTGATGGAAAAGTTAAAGTAGCCCTATTTCTGGCACTGACGGCAATAAAACGTGGCGCGCTGGGCATGCTTCGTTGCGATAATCGGCGTTCCGCACACGCGGCATGGCTCACCTTTACGGCCATATACCTGTAGCTCCTGAGCAAAATAACCGGGCTTACCGTCACTCTGCAGGAAGTCCTTCAGCGTTGTTCCGCCCTGCTCAATGGAACGCAGCAGCACCGCTTTAATCACCCTCACCAGCAGCTCGCACTCTTGCGCAGACAGCGAAGAGGCCAGCCGATCGGGATGGATCCCGGCAGCAAACAGTGATTCACTGGCATAGATATTCCCCACGCCGACCACCAGCTTGTTATCCATCAGCCATGGCTTAATCGGGCTTTTCTTCTTCGCACACTTCTCTTTCAGGTATTCCGCATTAAACGCGTCTGAGAGCGGCTCTGGCCCCAAATGCGCCAGCACGCTGTGACCTTCAAGCTCTTTAGTCCACAACCATGCGCCAAAGCGTCTTGGGTCGGTGTAACGCAGCACTTTGCCGTTACTCATGACCAGATCGACGTGGTCGTGCTTTTCCGCTGGCAGTTCTTCAGTGAGGATACGCAGGCTCCCGGACATCCCCAAATGGATAATAATCCAGCCGTCGGGCAGCTCCAGCAGCAGATACTTGGCGCGACGCTGCACGCTGAGGATCGGTTTGTCGCTTAACGCATGGATCTCATCGGAAACCGGCCAGCGAAGACGCCCATTACGGACAACCGCATGAAGAATAGTCGCACCGACCAGATGCGGCTCAATACCGCGGCGGCTAGTCTCTACCTCTGGTAATTCTGGCATGGTTCCTCCGTTGAGATACAGAATGCAAAAAACCCCGCAGTTGCGGGGTTTTTCAATACAAGGAGACTAAAATTATTTGATTTTAGCTTCTTTGTACAGTACGTGCTGGCGTACAACTGGATCGAATTTTTTCAGTTCCAGTTTTTCCGGCTTAGTACGTTTGTTCTTCGTGGTGGTGTAGAAGTGACCTGTACCAGCAGAAGAAACCAGCTTGATTTTCTCGCGAATACCTTTAGCCATGATTTATTTCCTCTTTAAGTACTTAGTACTTTTCGCCACGGGCACGCAGTTCAGACAGAACTGTATCGATGCCTTTCTTATCAATTACACGCATACCTTTAGCAGATACACGCAGGGTGACAAAACGCTTCTCGCTCTCAACCCAGAAACGGTGAGAGTGCAGGTTCGGCAGGAAACGGCGTTTAGTCGCGTTCAGTGCGTGGGAACGGTTGTTACCGGTCACCGGACGCTTGCCAGTAACTTGGCAGACTCGGGACATGTCTATTCTCCAAAAATCAAATTAGCTCGAGCTTCGTATGGGGTATCGGCGCCTCGTCAGGCTTTACAGCCCGGTCATCGCATAGTTCTAAGTGAACTCTCGATTGCCAGGCCCAAATGCCAAACCCGAGATTCTCAAAGGTGGCGTAGTATACGCTGACTCGGCGGTGTGCTCAAGTCCCGAACAGACAAAGATCCCGATGGATCGCGAGAAATAGCCTAAATCCAGCCATGTTCTGCAAAAGAAATGTACTCTCCGCGGCCAATTATCAGATGGTCCAGCACACGAATGTCCATGAATTGACAGCATTTGATAATGCGTTCGGTAATTTCTTTGTCAGCTCTGCTCGGTTGTGCACAGCCAGAGGGGTGATTATGCGCGAGGATCACGCCGGCTGCATTCACTTTTATCGCTTCGCGCACAATTTCACGCGGATGTACCTCAACGTGGCTCAATGTGCCCGAAAAGAGGTGGCTATGTTTCAGTATCCGGTTTCTGTTGTCGAGAAAGATCACCATAAAGATCTCGCGTTCCGCATCCGCCAGCTGGCTTTGCAGGAATTCACGCGCGCCTTCTGGGGTCAGAACTGGATCCTCTTCTTCCAGACGGACATTGTAAAAACGCCGTGCAAGCTCGGCAATGCCCCTCAATTGAGCATATTTCGCCACGCCGATCCCCTCGACGTGCTTAAACTGAGCCAGGTCGGCAGTCAACAAGCCATACAGTGAACCAAAATGCCCTATCAGCTCTTTTGCCAGCGTAAATACCGTTTTTCCGGGTGTGCCGGTACGTAAAAAGAGCGCCAGGAGCTCATCGTCTTTTAACAGGGTTACTCCATAACGCAGCAGTTTTTCGCGCGGCAGCAACTGCTCATCCTCTTCTTCCATGCTCTTTCTCCCTTTTCCTCTCATGCTGCCACAAGCCAGACAGGCGCTCGACGGCGACGTTGCAGTCTTGCGTAACGCCTCGCAAAGTGTCCGAAGGACAAAATCACCCCATATTAGGGATTGTGATAAAATGCCCGCTCTCTGGTGAACCCCAACAGGAAAGAATCATGATGAGCCTGGCCGGTAAAAAAATCGTTCTTGGCGTGAGCGGCGGTATTGCTGCTTATAAAGCGCCGGAACTGGTGCGTCGTCTGCGTGAGCGTGGAGCCGATGTGCGGGTCGCGATCACCGAAGGCGGTAAAGCCTTTATCACTCCATTGAGCCTGCAGGCCGTTTCAGGATACCCGGTATCTGACAGCCTGCTTGATCCGGCAGCCGAAGCTGCGATGGGCCATATTGAGCTTGGGAAATGGGCTGACCTGGTTATTCTTGCCCCTGCCACGGCAGATTTAATCGCTCGTGTGGCGGCCGGCATGGCAAATGACCTGGTCTCAACCATTTGCCTGGCCACGCCTGCCCCCGTCGCCGTCGTACCCGCGATGAACCAGCAGATGTATCGCAATGCCGCCACCCAGCATAATCTGGAGACGCTGGCCGCTCGTGGCCTGTTAATTTGGGGACCGGATAGCGGCAGTCAGGCCTGTGGTGATATCGGCCCAGGACGTATGCTCGACCCGCTGACTATCGTTGATATGGCTGCAGCCCATTTTTCCCCTGTCAACGATCTGCAACATCTCAATATCATGATTACCGCGGGCCCAACGCGTGAACCGCTGGATCCGGTGCGTTACATCACTAACCACAGCTCCGGTAAAATGGGCTTTGCGATTGCGGCAGCGGCAGCAAAGCGCGGTGCAAACGTTACGCTGGTGAGCGGCCCGGTCTCATTACCTACACCGCCGTTTGTTCAGCGCATTGATGTGACTACCGCGCTGGAAATGGAAGCCGCAGTACAAGCACATGCGCAAAACCAACAGATTTTTATCGGCTGTGCGGCCGTCGCAGATTATCGCGCCGAGACCATCGCAGAGGCTAAAATCAAAAAGCAAGGTGATGAATTAACAATAAAAATGGTGAAAAACCCGGATATCGTTGCCGGTGTCGCCGCACTCAAAAGCCATCGACCTTACGTTGTTGGGTTTGCCGCAGAAACAAATAATGTGGAAGAATATGCCCGGCAAAAACGTACCCGCAAAAACCTCGATTTGATTTGCGCGAACGACGTATCGCTGGCCACGCAAGGATTTAACAGCGACAGCAACGCACTGCACCTTTTCTGGCAGGATGGAGATAAAGTCTTACCGCTTGAGCGCAAGGAACTCCTGGGCCAACAATTACTGGACGAGATCGTTACCCGTTATGATGAAAAAAATCGACGTTAAGATTCTGGACCCGCGTGTTGGCGAGCAATTTCCGCTGCCAACCTATGCCACCTCCGGCTCTGCCGGACTTGACCTGCGAGCCTGTCTCGATGACGCCGTAGAACTGGCTCCGGGTGCCACTACGCTGATCCCGACGGGTCTGGCGATCCACATTGCTGACCCATCACTCGCCGCAGTGATCCTGCCACGTTCTGGCCTGGGCCATAAGCATGGCGTTGTGCTGGGTAACCTGGTCGGCCTGATCGACTCCGACTACCAGGGTCAACTGATGGTCTCCGTCTGGAACCGTGGTCAGGACAGCTTCACCATTGAACCTGGCGAGCGTATTGCGCAGATGGTCTTCGTACCGGTGGTACAGGCAGAATTTAACCTGGTGGCAGACTTTGACGCCACCGACCGTGGCGAAGGCGGCTTCGGCCATTCCGGGCGTAAATAATCGCCCAATAAATACGCGTCCCACAGCGCCATAATGCAATAACAAACCGCAAGCCTCAGTTTGCGGTCGCTGTGTGGATGCCAGCCTGGCAAGTGCTTATTTTCAGGGGTATTTTGTAACATGGCAGAAAAACAAACCGCGAAAAGGAATCGTCGCGAAGAAATACTTCAATCTCTGGCTCTGATGCTTGAATCCAGCGATGGCAGTCAACGCATCACCACCGCGAAACTGGCCGCTTCTGTAGGCGTGTCTGAGGCGGCGCTGTATCGTCATTTTCCCAGCAAAACCCGGATGTTCGACAGCCTGATCGAATTTATCGAAGACAGCCTGATCACTCGCATCAACCTGATTCTGAAAGACGAAAAAGACACCACTGCGCGTCTGCGTCTGATTGTGCTGTTAATCCTTGGCTTTGGTGAACGCAATCCGGGCTTAACCCGTATCCTGACCGGTCACGCACTGATGTTTGAGCAGGACAGACTGCAGGGCCGCATTAACCAGCTTTTCGAGCGTATTGAAGCGCAACTGCGCCAGGTTCTGCGTGAGAAGAAAATGCGTGAAGGGGAAGGGTACAACACGGATGAGACGCTGCTGGCAAGCCAGATTCTGGCGTTTTGCGAAGGGATGCTCTCCCGATTTGTACGTAGCGAATTCAAATACCGTCCAACGGACGATTTTGACGCCCGCTGGCCGTTAGTGGCTGCCCAATTGCAGTAACGCCGTAGGCCCGGTAAGCGTAGCGCTTCCGGGCAATAACATTACACGCCAAACTCTTCTCGATATGCGCGTACCGCTGCAAGATGGTCCGCCATCTCAGGCTTCTCTTCCAGATACGCAATCAGATCTTTCAGGGTGATAATCGACGTCACTTTACAGTTGTAATCGCGCTCCACCTCCTGAATGGCAGAGATCTCTCCGCGACCACGTTCCTGACGATCCAGAGAAATCAGCACGCCTGCAAGCGTCGCGCCATTGGCCTGGATAATTTCCATAGATTCACGAATTGCTGTGCCTGCAGTGATCACATCATCGACCAGCATGACGCGACCCTGCAACGCGCTGCCGACCAGATTCCCACCTTCACCGTGGGTTTTGGCCTCTTTGCGGTTAAAGCAGTATGGCACGTCGCGGTCATGATGTTCTGCCAGCGCCACCGCTGTGGTGGTCGCAATCGGAATGCCTTTATAGGCCGGGCCAAACAGCAGGTCAAAATCAATCCCGGAATCCACCAGCGCTTCGGCATAGAAACGGCCTAACAATGCCAGATCGCGCCCGGTATTAAACAGCCCGGCGTTGAAGAAATAGGGGCTCTTACGCCCGGATTTCAGCGTAAATTCGCCAAACTTAAGTACCTGCTTGTTAAGCGCAAACTCAATAAACTGGCGCTGATACGATTTCATGGATTTGCTCCTTTGGTTTTTCTGTCTTACAGGCAAAAAAAAGGCGACTCATTGGTCGCCTTTAAAATCAATTTTCTAACGCCGCCTTCTGCGTCGTTACGATAGATTCGATTCCCCCTCGGGCCAGAGCCAGCAAGGTAAGAAGTTCTTCATGGGTGAATGGCTCACCTTCTGCAGTGCCCTGCACCTCAATGATGCGACCGTCTTCGGTCATCACCACGTTCATGTCCGTCTCGGCAGCGGAATCTTCCACGTATTCCAGATCGCAAAGCGCTTCACCGTTAACGATACCCACGGAAACGGCTGCAACCATCCCTTTCATTGGATTGGTTTTTAGCTTACCGGCTGCAACCAGTTTATTCAGGGCATCGGCCAGCGCAACACACGCGCCAGTAATCGACGCCGTACGCGTACCGCCGTCTGCCTGAATCACGTCGCAGTCAAGGGTAATGGTGTATTCACCGAGGGTTTTCAGGTCAACGGCAGCGCGCAGCGCACGCGCGATCAGACGCTGAATCTCCATGGTACGTCCACCCTGTTTACCCTTTGCCGCTTCGCGGGCATTACGGGTATGGGTCGCACGCGGCAACATGCCGTATTCAGCCGTGATCCAGCCCTGGCCCTGACCTTTCAGAAAGCGCGGAACACCTTCTTCAATAGATGCAGTACACAGTACTTTGGTGTCACCAAACTCAACCAGCACGGAGCCTTCAGCGTGTTTTGTATAGTTACGGGTCAGGGTGACGGGACGCACCTGATTGGCGCTACGACCTGCTGGACGCATGATGAATTCTCCGGCTTGAAACGAATGTGGCTGCGCATTATACGGATAAAGGACGCTTATTCCTATCCTGAGAAGCCCCCGAAAGCTATAATCCCCCCATCTCTCCTTTAAAAACGGGAATATCTATGATCCGCAGTATGACCGCCTACGCCCGGCGTGAAATCAAGGGTAGCTGGGGTAGCGCTACCTGGGAAATGCGCTCGGTAAACCAGCGCTATCTGGAAACCTATTTCCGTATGCCGGAGCAGTTCCGCAGCCTTGAACCCGTCGTACGTGAGCGTATCCGTACGCGTCTGACACGCGGTAAAGTGGAATGTAACCTGCGTTTTGAGCCTGATGCCAGCGCGCAGGGCGAACTGATCCTGAACGAAAAACTGGCAAAACAGCTCGTTAATGCAGCGAACTGGGTCAAAATGCAGAGCGATGAAGGCGAAATCAACCCGGTTGATATTCTGCGCTGGCCAGGCGTCATGGCCGCCGGTGAGCAGGACCTGGATGCCATTGCCGCTGAAATTCTCAGTGCCCTTGACAGCACCCTGGATGACTTTATCGTTGCCCGCGAAACCGAAGGTCAGGCACTGAAGGCGATGATTGAGCAGCGTCTTGAAGGCGTTAGCACTGAAGTAGCGAAAGTGCGCACCCATATGCCGGAAGTGCTGCAATGGCAGCGCGAGCGCCTGGTCGCCAAACTGGAAGAAGCCGAAGTTCAGCTGGAAAATAACCGTCTGGAACAAGAGCTGGTGCTGATGGCGCAGCGCGTTGACGTAGCTGAAGAGCTGGATCGTCTGGAAGCGCACGTCAAAGAGACCTACAACATCCTGAAGAAGAAAGAAGCTGTGGGCCGTCGTCTGGACTTTATGATGCAAGAGTTCAACCGCGAGTCGAACACCCTGGCGTCTAAGTCGATCAATGCCGAGGTAACTAACTCAGCGATTGAACTTAAGGTTCTGATTGAGCAAATGCGCGAGCAGATCCAGAATATCGAGTAACACCTTCCGGATGGCGTCGGATGGCGCCATCCATTATTATTTCTAATCCGTTACATGCCTGGATTTCTCATCTCACCACCATTCATAAGCCATTTACGGTAATGGCTTGATAATATTTTATATGGCAAACTGAATCGCCTTAGAAAATCTCAATCGTGATCTTGCGCACAAATCGCTAACCTCCCCACGTTCACTCCGGAGGTTATATGTTGCTTCACATTCTCTATATTATTGGTATCACCGCAGAGGCCATGACTGGCGCACTCGCCGCCGGACGTCGCCGGATGGACACCTTCGGTGTGATCATTATCGCCACTGCTACCGCATTGGGCGGCGGTTCTGTACGCGATATCCTGCTTGGTCATTACCCACTCGGTTGGGTTAAACACCCTGAGTACGTGATTATCGTGGCGACGGCTGCCGTACTCACCACCATTGTGGCACCCGTTATGCCTCATCTACGCCGCTTGTTCCTGGTGCTTGATGCACTGGGGCTGATCGTCTTTTCGATCATCGGAGCACAAATCGCGCTCGATATGGGTGAAGGGCCTGTTATTGCCACCATTGCCGCGGTGATCACGGGCGTATTCGGAGGTGTGCTGCGCGATATGTTCTGCAAACGCATTCCTCTGGTCTTTCAAAAAGAGCTGTATGCAGGCATATCCTTCGCAGCAGCAGTGCTGTATATCGCCCTGCAACATTACGTGTCGAACCATGATGTGGTGGTCATCTCCACGCTGCTGTTCGGCTTTACAGCGCGCATGCTGGCGCTGCGGCTGAAGCTTGGACTGCCTGTTTTTCACTACAAACACAGCGCTCATTAATGTCAAAATCCCTTGATGTGCTGCTCCGCTAGCCACTTTGCCAGCACATCTACCTGAGGCGCGTGCATCCAGTTAACGATTTGCCGCGCTTTCTCCTCTCCCGTTCCCGGCAAGGACTGCCAGTCCTTTTCATTACGCGCGCTCATCTTCTGCCAGGACATGTCCCCCATCGCCTTCAGCGAGGCCTGTGTCAGCGGCACACCCAACGCCATAAGCCAGCGAATAAAAGGTTGCTCACGCACCAGATTAAAGCGATGCCAGAGCGCTAACCCACGCGCAGAGGAAAACCCCGGCGTAGACTGCAGCTGCGACTGAGTTAATAACAGCCATGAGAAGAGATGTTCAAAATGATGAGCTTGCCAGAGTGCCCGCCATCCTGATTCTCCTAAACCTTCAATGTTGAATACCTGCTTTGAGCTGAGCCACGTCAACCGCGCAAAGAATTGTTCCATACACTCCGGTGAAGCATAAAAACAGCTCATTGAATGATAACGCGAGGGCGGAGGGAGTGGTTTTTGTCGGTCCGTTCCTCGCCAAACCACCTTATCAAACCGGGGGATACCCTGACCGGCCAGGCTAACCTGTATCTGATCGCCCGGGGCAATATCCAGCCTCTGCCAACGACCGACCGTTCCCAGGCTCACTCGCTGCACCTGTTTATCATCCAGTAGCACCGGTTCAAGCGCTGCTACAACGGAAATTTTGCCCGTTCGCCCCACGGTAAAACGGATATCACTGACCTCTGTTACCTGTGTTGCAGGGGAATATTTCCACGCGACAACCCAGTTACCTTCCCCGGGCAACCAGTTTTCACCCTGGGGAGAATCTGCGGATCGCACCACAATGCCATCCGTGGCAAAGGGTAATGCCGTGTTTTGCCACGTTGAACGCTGTTTCTCGACGCCTTCTACAGTCTCAACTGGCAAGGTATAGCGCGCCGTCAGAGGAAACCCTGCACTGGAAAGTTCAGACAACATGTTTTGCATATCTTTGGGTCCATCCGGCCAGGCCCAGATAAATATCCCTGTCTGTTTCAGAAGCGCGTTGTCCTTTTGCCGCATCATCGCACCCGCCACTTTTGCGCGCGCATTCATTCCGCCCATCTGTTGTTGAATGTGGTTTTTGCGCAACCAAAAAAGCTCCCCTTGCAGGACACTGTTTGCCAGCGCACCCGACACGTTTTGAGGGACTGACGGGATCAAACGTACTTGTGCAGTCCAGTCCTCACCTTTAAGGCCATTACCACGACTGATGGCCTGAATTAACTTTCCGTCACGATAGACCAGCGTCACCGCCACGCCGTCGACTTTTGGCTGCATCCAGAGATTGTGCCGGGCATGCATCCACGTGCGAAGCGCCTCTTTACTGGCCACTTTATGGACCCCGGTATGGGCGACAGGATGTTTGATATTTCCCGTCAGGGCAGGAATGGCGGCATCCAGTGATTCACTGCCAAAACAGTGCTGCCACTGTTTTAACCGGCCGCTAAGCTGGTCGTACACCTCATCATTGACCTCGCTAACGCCCTGTTTCCAGTAGGCATCATCCCAGCGTTTGATTTGCGCACTTAAGGACGCAATTTCTTTCTCTGCTTTTGCCTGTGACCACACCGGACACACAGCAACCCCATAACCACACCACAACAGCATTAACCCGCTTATCCATTGCCACATCGCCACTCCTCCTTTGTGTTGCAGGAGGTATACCCGGATGCCTGAAACAACGCTAACGTCAACGTTTCACAATGCGAGACGCTGTCCGGTATTTCTTTTGGTTGCTGAAAACCACAGATAAAACCTGAAAACGGCACGCAAAATTCAATATTCGAGGGGAAAAAGTGTGACAAAGGCTACGTCACAGAGCGGTGACGTGTATAATAAGCCCGTATGTAGGACTTCTTCGCTAACACATACAAAAGACTCTCATGGCTCAAGGCACGCTTTATATTGTTTCTGCCCCTAGTGGCGCGGGTAAATCCAGCCTTATTCAGGCACTGTTAAAAACCCAACCGTTGTACGACACACAGGTTTCTGTTTCTCACACCACGCGAGCGCCGCGTCCGGGTGAAGTACATGGTGAACACTATTTCTTTGTGAATCACGACGAATTCAGAGCGATGATTGGCAGAGACGCGTTTCTTGAACACGCAGAAGTGTTCGGTAACTATTACGGCACCTCGCGTGAAACCATTGAGCAGGTTCTGGCAACTGGCGTAAATGTATTCCTGGATATCGACTGGCAGGGCGCACAGCAGATTCGCAAGAAGATGCCTGACTCACGCAGCATCTTTATTTTACCGCCATCGAAAGATGAGCTGGATCGCCGCCTGCGCGGTCGTGGCCAGGACAGCGAAGAAGTGATCGCAAAGCGTATGGAACAGGCAGTTGCAGAAATGAGCCATTACGCGGAATATGATTACCTTATTGTGAATGATGATTTTGATGCCGCGCTGAGCGATCTCAAAACCATTCTTCGCGCAGAACGTCTGCGTATGAGCCGCCAGAAGCAGCGACATGACGCATTAATCACCAAACTGTTGGCAGACTGAACCCACTTTCAGTATCATGCCCAGTCATTTCTTCACCTGTGGAGCATTTTAAGTATGGCACGCGTAACTGTTCAGGACGCTGTAGAGAAAATTGGTAACCGTTTTGACCTGGTGCTGGTCGCCGCGCGTCGCGCTCGTCAGATGCAGGTAGGCGGTAAAGATCCGCTGGTACCGGAAGAAAACGATAAAACTACCGTTATCGCGCTTCGCGAAATCGAAGAAGGTCTGATTAACAACCAGATTCTCGACGTGCGTGAGCGCCAGGAGCAGCAAGAGCAGGAAGCCGCAGAACTGCAGGCCGTAACCGCTATTGCTGAAGGTCGTCGTTAATTAAACCTGCGGGTCGCCCTTGTATCTGTTTGAAAGCCTGAATCAACTGATTCAAACCTACCTGCCTGAAGACCAGATTAAGCGTCTTCAGCAGGCGTATCTCGTTGCACGTGACGCTCACGAGGGCCAGACACGTTCAAGCGGTGAACCCTATATCACGCACCCGGTAGCGGTAGCCTGTATTCTGGCCGAGATGAAACTCGACTACGAAACACTGATGGCCGCTCTGCTGCATGACGTGATTGAAGATACCCCTGCCACTTACCAGGACATGGAACAGCTGTTTGGCAAAAGCGTTGCCGAACTGGTGGAAGGGGTCTCTAAGCTTGATAAGCTGAATTTCCGCGACAAGAAAGAGGCGCAAGCCGAAAACTTCCGCAAGATGATTATGGCGATGGTGCAAGATATCCGCGTCATTCTTATCAAACTCGCTGACCGTACCCACAACATGCGCACGCTGGGCTCACTTCGCCCGGATAAACGTCGCCGCATTGCCCGTGAAACCCTCGAAATCTACAGTCCACTGGCGCACCGTTTAGGTATCCATCACATTAAAACCGAGCTGGAAGAGCTGGGCTTTGAAGCGTTGTACCCGAACCGCTATCGTGTGATTAAAGAGGTGGTGAAAGCCGCACGCGGTAACCGTAAAGAGATGATTCAAAAGATCCTCTCGGAAATCGAAGGGCGTTTACAGGAAGCGGGAATTCCGTGCCGCGTCAGCGGTCGTGAAAAACATTTGTACTCCATCTACTGCAAAATGGTGCTCAAAGAGCAGCGTTTTCATTCGATTATGGATATCTACGCGTTCCGCGTGATCGTCCACGACTCCGATACCTGCTATCGCGTGCTGGGGCAGATGCACAGCCTCTACAAACCGCGCCCGGGGCGCATGAAAGATTACATCGCCATTCCAAAAGCGAACGGCTATCAATCTTTGCATACCTCAATGATCGGTCCACACGGTGTACCTGTCGAAGTGCAGATCCGCACCGAAGATATGGACCAGATGGCAGAAATGGGTGTGGCCGCACACTGGGCGTATAAAGAGCACGGTGGTGAAAGCAGCACGACCGCTCAAATCCGCGCCCAGCGCTGGATGCAGAGCCTGCTGGAGCTTCAGCAGAGTGCGGGCAGCTCGTTTGAATTTATCGAGAGCGTTAAATCCGATCTCTTCCCGGATGAGATTTACGTTTTCACCCCAGAAGGTCGCATTGTCGAACTGCCTGCTGGGGCAACACCGGTCGACTTCGCTTACGCCGTGCATACCGATATCGGGCACGCCTGCGTGGGTGCACGCGTCGACAGACAGCCTTACCCGCTGTCTCAGCCGCTCTCCAGCGGCCAGACGGTGGAAATTATTACCGCACCGGGCGCACGTCCGAATGCGGCCTGGCTGAACTTTGTCGTGAGTTCTAAAGCACGCGCCAAAATTCGCCAGTTGCTGAAAAACCTCAAGCGCGATGATTCGGTCAGTCTGGGACGTCGTCTGCTCAACCACGCGTTGGGCGGCAGCCGTAAGCTGGCTGAAATCCCGCAAGAGAACATTCAGCGTGAGCTGGAGCGCATGAAACTCGCCTCGCTTGATGACCTGCTGGCAGAGATCGGCCTCGGTAACGCCATGAGTGTAGTGGTAGCGAAAAACCTGCAACAGGGGGATGCCTCCGTTGCGCAGCCCGCTACGCAAAGCCACGGTCATTTGCCTATCAAAGGCGCAGACGGCGTGCTTATCACTTTCGCAAAATGTTGCCGTCCAATCCCTGGCGACCCGATTATTGCGCACGTCAGCCCGGGCAAAGGGCTGGTTATCCACCACGAATCCTGTCGTAACATTCGCGGCTACCAGAAAGAAGCCGAGAAGTTTATGGCGGTCGAGTGGGATAAAGAGACCGCACAGGAATTTATCACCGAAATTAAGGTGGATATGTTCAACCATCAGGGTGCCCTGGCGAACCTGACGGCAGCGATCAACACGGCCTCTTCCAACATTCAGAGTCTGAATACGGAAGAAAAAGATGGTCGCGTATACAGCGCCTTTATTCGTCTGACCGCCCGCGACCGCGTGCATCTGGCGAACATTATGCGCAAGATCCGCGTCATGCCGGACGTGATTAAAGTCACCCGAAACAGAAACTAGTTTTATGAATGCACAACGTTATGCACGTATCTGCGAGATGCTCGCCAGGCGTCAACCAGACCTGACGGTCTGCATGGAGCAGGTTCATAAGCCCCATAACGTTTCTGCCATTGTCCGTACTGCAGACGCCGTCGGCGTGCATGAAGTGCACGCTGTCTGGCCGGGCTCCCGCATGCGAACCATGGTATCTGCCGCTGCAGGCAGTAACAGCTGGGTTTCTGTCAAACACCACCAGAGCATAGGCGAAGCCGTAACCCACCTGAAAGGGCGCGGTATGCAGGTACTTGCCACTAACCTGTCCGCTAAAGCCGTAGATTTCCGCGAGATCGACTACACCCGTCCGACCTGTATTCTGATGGGTCAGGAGAAAACCGGGATCACTCAGGAAGCACTGGATCTGGCGGATCAGGACATTATCATTCCGATGATCGGTATGGTTCAGTCCCTCAATGTTTCTGTGGCCTCCGCGCTTATTCTTTATGAAGCGCAGCGCCAGCGTCAGAATGCCGGAATGTACAAACGCAGCAACAGTATGCTGCCGGAAGATGAACAGCAGCGCCTGCTGTTCGAAGGTGGTTATCCGGTGCTGGCTCGCGTTGCGAAGCAGAAAAAATTGCCTTACCCCCACGTCAACGCGCAGGGCGAAATTGAAGCCGATGCCGAGTGGTGGGCCACCATGCAGTACGCCGGGTAACCGATGAAAGGCCGCCTGCTGGATGCCATCCCGCTCAATAGCCTGACGGGCGTGGGCGCGGCGCAAAGCAATAAGCTGGCTAAAATCGGCCTGCACACCGTGCAGGATCTCCTGCTCCACCTCCCTCTGCGTTACGAAGACCGCACCCAGCTGTACAAAATTGGCGATTTGCTGCCTGCCATTTATGCCACCGTTGAAGGCGAAGTCCTGAACTGCAATATCACGTTTGGTGGACGCCGGATGATGACCTGTCAGATCAGCGACGGCACCGGTATTCTCACCATGCGCTTTTTCAACTTCAACGCGGCAATGAAAAACAGCCTGGCGACAGGTCGCAGAGTGCTGGCCTATGGCGAAGCCAAACGCGGAAAATACGGCGCAGAGATGATCCACCCGGAATACCGCGTACAGGGCGATCTCAGCACGCCGGAGCTGCAGGAGACGCTCACCCCGGTTTACCCGACGACGGAAGGCATCAAGCAAGCGACGCTGCGTAAGCTCACCGATCAGGCCCTGGAGCTGCTGGATACCTGCGCCATCACCGAGCTGCTGCCGCCAGAGCTGGCGCAGGGCATGATGAGTCTGCCCGAGGCGCTGCGTACTCTTCACCGTCCACCACCATCGCTCCAGCTCAGCGATTTAGAAAGCGGCAAACACCCCGCCCAACGGCGTCTTATCCTTGAGGAATTACTGGCGCATAACCTGAGCATGCTGGCGCTTCGTGCGGGTGCGCAACGTTTCCATGCCCAGCCCTTAAGCCCGCATGATGAGCTCAAAGATAAGCTGCTGGCCTCGCTGCCGTTTAAACCCACCGGTGCACAGGCGCGCGTCACCGCCGAGATCGAACGCGATATGGCGCTTGATGTACCGATGATGCGCCTGGTGCAGGGTGATGTAGGCTCCGGAAAAACGCTGGTTGCCGCCCTGGCCGCCCTGCGCGCCATTGCCCACGGCAAACAGGTGGCGCTGATGGCACCGACGGAACTGCTGGCCGAACAGCACGCCAACAATTTCCGCGCCTGGTTTGCGCCGCTGGGCATTGAAGTGGGCTGGCTTGCCGGGAAGCAAAAAGGCAAAGCCCGCCTTGCACAACAGGACGCAATTGCCAGCGGTCAGGTACAAATGATTGTTGGCACACATGCCATCTTCCAGGAACAGGTTCAGTTTAACGGCCTGGCGCTGGTGATTATCGACGAGCAGCACCGCTTTGGTGTGCATCAGCGTCTGGCACTGTGGGAGAAAGGTTTGCAGCAGGGTTTCCACCCGCATCAGCTGATCATGACCGCGACGCCGATCCCCCGCACCCTGGCAATGACCGCCTACGCCGATCTGGATACCTCCACCATCGACGAGTTGCCGCCGGGTCGTACCCCGGTCACCACGGTCGCCATTCCTGACACGCGTCGCAGCGATATCATCGACCGCGTGCGCAACGCCTGCACGCATGAAGGGCGTCAGGCCTACTGGGTGTGTACGCTGATTGAAGAGTCCGAGCTGCTGGAAGCGCAGGCTGCAGAAGCCACGTGGGAAGAGCTCAAGCTGGCGCTGCCGGAACTGAACGTGGGTCTGGTTCACGGACGTATGAAGCCCGCCGAAAAGCAGGCGGTAATGCAGTCGTTTAAACAGGGCGATTTACACCTGCTAATCGCCACCACGGTGATCGAGGTCGGCGTGGACGTGCCAAACTCCAGCCTGATGATCATCGAAAACCCGGAGCGTCTGGGCCTTGCCCAGCTCCACCAGCTGCGCGGGCGCGTTGGCCGCGGCGCGGTGGCGTCCCACTGCGTACTGCTCTATAAAGCCCCACTGTCAAAAACCGCCCAGATGCGGTTGCAGGTGCTGCGCGACAGCAACGACGGTTTTGTTATTGCGCAAAAAGACCTTGAGATACGTGGCCCGGGAGAACTTTTGGGCACGCGGCAGACGGGGAATGCTGAATTCAAAGTGGCGGATTTGTTGCGCGATCAGGCGATGATCCCCGAAGTTCAACGCCTGGCCCGCCACATTCATGAACGCTACCCCGAACAGGCGGCAGCGTTAATAGAGCGCTGGATGCCGGAAACCGAACGTTATTCCAACGCCTGACCTCAGGCAAATATCGGCAGCATCAGGTACAGCTTAATCACCAGCGCGTTGACGATATCAATAAAGAACGCACCGACCATCGGTACCACCAGAAACGCCATATGCGATGGGCCAAAGCGTTCAGTGATCGCCTGCATGTTAGCAATCGCCGTTGGGGTTGCCCCCAGACCAAACCCGCAATGACCCGCTGCCAGCACCGCCGCATCGTAGTTCTTGCCCATCATGCGCCAGGTAACAAACATCGCGTACAACGCCATAAACAGTGCCTGCACCGCCAGAATGGCCACCATCGGCAGCGCCAGCGAGGCCAGCTCCCACAGTTTGAGGCTCATCAGAGCCATTGCGAGGAACAGCGACAGACAAACGTTGCCCAGCACTGAAACCGCACGTTCGAACACACGATAAAAACCCATCAGCGCCAGACCGTTGCTCAGGATCACCCCGATAAACAGCACGCAGACAAACGTCGGCAGTTCGAACGCGGAACCTGCCAGCCATTGCGCAACCACTTTCCCCACCGTCAGGCAGATGGCAATCATTGCGATGGTCTCAATCAGCACCAGTGAAGTAATGCTGCGCCCGACATCCGGTTTTTCGAATGCGGTCGGCACCAGCTCATCGTCCGGCCTGCCGTCCGGCGTGGTGGAGTGCTTCACCAGATAACGCGCCACCGGGCCACCAATCAGTCCACCCAGCACCAGGCCAAAGGTCGCACAGGCCATCGCCACTTCAGTTGCGTTTTCAAAGCCATAGCGCTCGATAAACAGCTTGCTCCACGCCGCGCCGGTACCGTGTCCACCAGACAATGTAATTGACCCGGCCAGCAACCCCATCAGCGGATCCAGCCCCAGCAACGTCGCCATTCCGATGCCGATAGCGTTTTGCATCAGCAGCAACCCAACCACCACAATCAGAAATACGCCGAGTACTTTACCCCCTGCCCGCAGGCTCGCGAGGTTGGCATTCAGGCCGATGGTGGCAAAAAAGGCCAGCATCAGCGGGTCTTTCAGGGACATATCAAAATCAATTTCCCAGCCCATGCTCTTTTTCAACACCAGCAGGGCCAGCGCTACCAGCAGGCCACCGGCGACAGGTTCGGGAATGGTGTATTTCTTCAGAAGGGAAACGCTATGCACCAGCTTACGGCCAAGCAGTAAGACCAGCGTTGCGGCAACAAGGGTCGACAACGTATCGAGATGAATCATAGAAGGCTCCTGTATTGCGCGTGTTCCATACACACGCGGCGTTATCCTGGGCCGGTTTTCGCTCTTCATGAGCCACCGGCGCAAAAAGTGTAATTTTTTTTCCCGATACGTTGTAGAAAACCTGCTCAAAGCGGCAGATTTTCTTCCTTTTTTTTGCTGGCAATCGTTTGCTTTTACCAGATGGTCAGATAAAATGCCCGCTTTTCCACCGTGGGATTGCCGCCGATGTCCGTTAACACCATAGAGTCGCCTGATGCGCAACCGATTGCGCAGAAGCAAAATAGCGAACTGATTTACCGCCTTGAAGACCGCCCGCCGCTGCCGCAAACGCTTTTCGCCGCCTGCCAGCATCTTCTGGCGATGTTTGTTGCGGTGATCACCCCGGCGCTGCTGATCTGCCAGGCGCTCGGTTTACCGGCTCAGGACACTCAGCACATCATCAGCATGTCTCTCTTTGCCTCTGGCGTGGCCTCGATTATTCAAATTAAAGCGTGGGGTCCGGTGGGGTCGGGTTTATTGTCGATTCAGGGCACCAGTTTTAACTTCGTGGCGCCACTGATCATGGGTGGTACAGCGCTGAAAACCGGCGGTGCGGATGTGCCGACGATGATGGCAGCGCTGTTCGGCACGCTGATGCTGGCAAGCTGCACTGAAATGGTCATCTCCCGCGTTCTGCATCTGGCTCGCCGCGTCATCACCCCGCTGGTGTCTGGCGTCGTCGTGATGATTATCGGCCTGTCGCTGATCCAGGTGGGCCTCACCTCCATCGGCGGCGGCTATGCCGCAATGAGCGACCACACCTTCGGCGCGCCGAAAAACCTGCTGCTGGCGGGTGTCGTGCTGGCGATCATTATTCTGCTTAACCGTCAGCGCAACCCGTATCTGCGCGTCGCCTCGCTGGTGATTGCCATGGCGGCGGGTTATCTGCTGGCGTGGGCGCTGGGCATGCTGCCAGAGAACACCGCGCCGACCAACAGCGCGCTGATCACCGTTCCAACACCACTCTACTACGGCCTGGGCATTGACTGGGGCCTGCTCCTGCCGCTGATGCTGGTCTTTATGATCACCTCTCTGGAGACCATCGGCGATATCACTGCCACGTCAGACGTCTCCGAGCAGCCGGTTTCCGGCCCGCTGTACATGAAGCGCCTGAAAGGCGGCGTGCTGGCGAACGGCCTGAACTCGTTTGTCTCTGCGGTATTCAATACCTTCCCGAACTCCTGCTTCGGCCAGAACAACGGCGTGATCCAGTTGACTGGCGTTGCCAGCCGCTACGTCGGTTTTGTGGTGGCGCTGATGCTGATTGTTCTCGGTCTGTTCCCGGCGGTAAGCGGCTTTGTGCAGCACATTCCTGAGCCGGTACTGGGCGGCGCAACGCTGGTGATGTTTGGCACAATTGCCGCTTCCGGCGTACGTATCGTTTCCCGCGAACCGCTGAACCGCCGTGCAATTATGATTATCGCGCTGTCGCTGGCCGTGGGTCTGGGTGTGTCTCAGCAGCCGCTGATCCTGCAGTTTGCCCCGGACTGGGTGAAAAATCTGCTCTCTTCCGGCATTGCCGCGGGCGGTATCACCGCTATCGTGCTGAACCTCGTATTCCCGCCTGAGAAAAATTGATCTCTCTCACGGCAGGCAGTCAATGCCTGCCGTGACATCTTATTACACCATTCCCGCCTTGAGGATTGCGCATAAATCGTGCATAACTCCTTTATGTGCGTTTTGCGGGATGGAAGACCATGAAATTTATTGGAAAGCTACTCGTCTATCTTCTGGTAGCCGTGCTGATTGTGGTTCTGGCGCTCTATATCCTGCTCCAGACCCGCTGGGGTGCGAGTCAGGTCAGCAACTGGGTGACGGTAAATACCGACTACGAGCTCAGTTTCGACAAGATGAATCACCGCTTTTCGTCGCCTTCCCACATCATTCTGGAAAACGTCACCTTTGGCCGGGATGGCAAACCCGCCACGCTGGTTGCCAAAAAAGTCGATATTGGCCTCAGTAGCCGACAGGTTACCGATCCGCTGCATATGGACACCATCTCCCTGTTCGATGGCACGCTGAACCTTTCTCCTCAGACTGCGCCGCTGCCCTTCCAGGCAGACCGTCTGCAACTGAACAACATGGCCTTTAACAGCCCCAATACGGAGTGGGATTTAAGTGCCCAGAAAGTCACGGGGGGTGTCAGCCCATGGCAACCAGAAGCAGGCAACGTGCTGGGTAAAAATGCGCAGATCCAGATGAGCGCAGGATCGCTCACCCTGAACGGCGTGCCGTCCACCAACGTGTTGATCGAGGGTCAGTTGAACGGCAAGGAAGTGGTGTTGAACACCATCGGTGCCGATATGGCCCGCGGTTCACTCACCGGCTCCGCCCTGCGTAACGCTGACGGAAGCTGGATCATCGACACCCTGCGTCTGAACGAGATCCGCCTGCAGAGCGATAAAACACTGATGGATTTCTTCGCACCGCTGACCACCATCCCCTCTCTGCAGATTGGCCGCCTGGACGTGACCGATGCCCGCCTGCAGGGCCCGGACTGGGCAGTTACTGACCTTGATTTAAGCCTGCGCAACCTGACGCTGAGTAAAGGCGACTGGCAGAGCCAGGAAGGGCGTTTATCCATGAACGCCAGCGAATTCATCTACGGTTCGCTGCATCTGTTTGACCCAATCCTGAATGCGGAATTCTCTCCGCAGGGCGTGGCGTTGCGCCAGCTAACCTCCCGCTGGGAAGGCGGCATGGTGCGCACCTCTGGCAACTGGCAGCGCGACGGTAAAGCGCTGGTGCTGGACGATGTCGCCATCGCCGGGCTGGAATATACCCTGCAGCAGAACTGGAAAACGCTGTGGATGGAGCCTCTGCCGGAATGGCTGAACAGCGTGACGCTGCAAAAATTCGGTCTGAGCCGCAACCTGGTGATCGACATCGATCCGACCTTCCCGTGGCAGATCACCTCTCTTGATGGCTATGGCGCGAACCTGCAACTGGTGAAAGATCGCCAGTGGGGCGTCTGGGGCGGTAGCGCAACCCTGAATGGCGCGGCGGCAACCTTTAACCGCGTGGATGTACGTCGCCCGTCACTGGCACTGAATGCCAATGCTGCCACGGTGAATATTACTGACCTGAGCGCGTTTACTGAGAAAGGCATTCTGGAAGCCACGGCGACGGTTTCACAACTGCCGCAACGGCAAACCACTGTTAGCCTGAACGGGCGCGGTGTGCCGCTGAACGTGATCGAGCACTGGGGTTGGCCAGCGCTGCCGATTGCGGGTGACGGCAATATTCAGCTCACCGCCAGCGGCAGCGTGCAGGACAAAGCCCCGCTGAAGCCAACCGTTAACGGGAAACTGAATGCAGTGAATATGGATAAGCAGCAGGTGCAGCAGACGATGACGGGCGGTGTAGTGTCGACGGTGGCTCCGGCACAGTAAATAGCCGGGTGGCGGCTTCGCCTTACCCGGCCTACGATCCCATGTAGGCCCGGTAAGCGAAGCGCCACCGGGCATTTTTCCAGCTCAGAAGTGAGCCACCACCTCATCCCCCTCGGCTTTCACCACCACACCCCACTCGCTGCCCGCGAGTGAACCGCCCTTCACGCCGCTCACCTTCTGCACGTTGCGCAAGCACACCGACCAGTTTTGTGCGTCTCCCGCACCGGTAAAGGTCACGATATCGCCCCGACGTGACGCCTTCAGCGTAAACGCCACTGACCCGTCCGCCGCAGGCACTTCGCTCACCGCCGTTGCGCCGTCGTCCAGGTTAAACAGCTGGAAGGCCGTCCCCTCGTTCCACGCGTAGTCCGGCTTCTGGTTGTTGCTGCCCAGCGCCAGCAGGGTGTTATCGCGCACGTAGACCGGCAGGCTCATAAAATCGTGCTGCTGCTTATGCCAGCGGCTGCCCTGAATTTCGTCGTTGTGCCACAGGTGTGTCCAGCGTCCTTCCGGCAGATAAAACTGCACGTCCCCCGCCTCGGAGAACACGGGTGCCACCATCACCGAATCCCCCAGCATGTACTGGCGGTCGAGATAATCGCACGCCGGATCGTCCGGGAACTCCAGCATCATCGCGCGCAGCATCGGCGTGCCGAACTCGCGCGCCAGCGCCGCCTGACGATACAGATACGGCATCAGCTGACACTTCAACTGCGTGAAGTGGCGCACCACGTCGCAGGACTCGTCATCGTACGCCCACGGCACGCGGTAGGATTTGCTGCCGTGCAGGCGGCTATGGCTGGAGAACAGCCCGAACGCGCACCAGCGTTTGTAGACGTGCGCCGGAGCGGTGTTTTCGAACCCGCCGATATCGTGGCTCCAGAACCCGAAGCCGGACAGGCCAATCGACAGCCCGCCGCGCAGGCTTTCGGCCATGGATTCATAGTTGGCGTAGCAGTCGCCGCCCCAGTGCACCGGGAACTGCTGCGCACCCACGGACGCCGAACGAGCAAACAGCACCGCCTCTTCCTCCCCCACCGTCTCTTTCAGCACGTTCCACACCAACTCGTTATAGATGTAGGCGTAGTGGTTGTGCATCTTCTGCGGATCGGACCCGTCGAACCACTGAACGTCGGTCGGGATACGCTCGCCGAAGTCGGTCTTGAAGCAGTCGACGCCGATCTCCACCAGACCTTTCAGCCTGTCGGCATACCACCGGCACGCTTCCGGGTTGGTGAAGTCATAGATCGCCAGCCCCGGCTGCCATTTGTCCCACTGCCACAGCGAGCCGTCCGGGCGCTTGAGCAGGTAGCCCTTCTCTTTCAGCTCCCGGAAGATCGGGGATTTCTGGCCGATGTACGGGTTGATCCACACGCAGACCTTCAGCCCTTTCTCTTTCAGGCGGCGGATCATCCCTTCCGGATCCGGGAAGGTCACCGGGTCCCACTCGAAATCGCACCACTGGAAGGCCTTCATCCAGAAGCAGTCGAAGTGGAAGACGTGCAGCGGCAGGTCGCGCTCGGCCATGCCGTCGATAAAGCTGTTTACCGTCGCTTCGTCGTAGTTGGTGGTGAACGAGGTGGTCAGCCACAGGCCGAACGACCAGGCAGGCGGCAGCGCCGGACGCCCGGTGAACTGCGTATAGCGGTTCAGCACCTCTTTCGGCGTCGGGCCGTCGATCACGAAATACTCGAGATATTCCCCTTCCACGCTGAACTGCACTTTGGAGACCTTCTCGGAGCCGACTTCAAACGAGACGTTTTCCGGGTGATTCACCAGCACGCCGTAGCCGCGGTTGGTCAGGTAGAACGGGATATTTTTGTAGGACTGCTCGGTGCTGGTGCCGCCGTCGCGGTTCCAGGTTTCGACCGTTTGCCCGTTGCGCACCAGGGCGGTAAAGCGTTCACCCAGGCCATAGACCGTTTCACCCACGCCCAGATCCAGACGTTCGAATATGTAATTGCGGTTGGTGTTGGTATCCTGCACGTAGCCGTTGTTTTTCAGCTGGCTGCCGGTAATACGCTGGCCGTGACGCAGGAAATCCAGCGCCCAGAACTCGCCTTTGGTGACGCGCACGCTGACGCTGCCGCTTTTCAGCTCGGCAAATTCGGCGTTGTTTTCAATCTCTACCTTCACGTCTTTCAGCACGTTCAGCGGATAGTGCGGGCCGTTATTCAGTGCGCCCCGGAAGTGCTCGATGCGCACCCCGACGATTCCTTCCTGCGGGGCAAACAGGCGCACCGTGAACATCAACGTGTCGAGCTGCCAGGTGCGTTCGCGCACGTCGCGCGGCGCCACATACACCACCAGGTCATTGCCCTGCTGCTCCACATCGAACACCTGCACCGGATAGGTCACGTTCAGGCCCGGTTGAATAAGCCAGTTTCCATCACTGATTTTCATACTCTCGTCCTCTTAGTTCTGCAATTCTTTGCTGACCGGCAGGTTTTCAAACTCCTGCTGATTGCGGCGCGCGCCCTGCGCCAGCTCGCCCAGGATTTTGGTCAGGAAAGGGGTTTTCAGCGTGTAGTAGCGTTTGGCGATAATGGCGCTCAGCACGTAGCAGATCGCCGGTGCCAGGGTAAACAGGCCGATGATGATGTTGATGGTCGCGCTGTTCTGGGTTTTGGCTGCCGCGTCGTAGCCGCCGCCTGCCAGCATCCAGCCGATCATCGCCCCACCCAGCGCCAGGCCGAGCTTCAGCACGAACAGCGTGCCCGCAAAGCTGATGCCGGTCAGGCGCTTGCCGTTGGTCCATTCGCCGTAGTCGACGGTATCGGACATCATTACCCACTGAATCGGCGTCACCAGCTGGTGCAGCACGCCGATAACGAAGATGAAGCCGAACATCAGGACGGTGGCATGCATCGGCACGAAGAACATCGCCACGCTGACCACCGCCAGCGCGGCGTTGGTCCACCAGAAGATGCTGACCTTGCACTTCCAGTCGGTGAGCGGTTTTGCCAGCGCGGAGCCAATCAGGTTGCCAACGCAGTAGGTGGTAAGGAAGGCGACGAACACCTCCGGCGAGCCCATGATCCAGGTGCAGTAGTACATCATCGCCCCGCCGCGCACGCAGACGGCAAGGATGTTGAGGATGGTGAGCACGCCAACAATGCGCCACTGGTCGTTTCGCCAGATATCACGCAGGTCTTCACGCATGGAGGTGGTGCTCGGTGGGACCTGGATGCGCTCTTTGGTGGTAAAGAAGCAGAACGCCAGCATCAGGAACGCGACCACCGACAGCACGGCGATCCCGCCCTGGAATCCAAAGGCTTTATCGTCGCCGCCAATCAGGTTCACCAGCGGCATCATCAGCACCGTGGAGAGCATTCCGCCCGCGGTCGCCAGCACAAAGCGCCAGGACTGAAGGGAGATACGCTGCGTCGGGTCGTTGGTGATCACGCCGCCCAGCGCGCAGTAGGGGATGTTGACGACTGTATAGAGCAGGGTCAGCAGGGTGTAAGTAACGGCGGCGTAAACCATTTTACCGTTGAGGCTGAGGTCCGGCGTAGTGTAGGCCAGCACGCAGACGATGCCAAACGGGATGGCGCCAAACAATATCCACGGTCGGAACTTGCCCCAGCGACTGCGGGTGCGGTCGGCAATCAGCCCCATGCACGGATCGGAGATAGCATCCAGCGCGCGCGCCAGCAGGAACATCGTCCCGACAAACCCGGCAGGGATGCCGAAGATATCGGTGTAGAAAAACATCATGTACAGCATGACGTTATCAAAAATGATGTGGCTGGCAGCGTCTCCCATGCCGTAGCCAATCTTCTCTTTTACTGACAATACTTCGCTCATCTTTTTATATCCTTCACGCTGTAGGGGGCGCTGAGACCGGTTACATTGGTTTTAAACCATTGTTTCAAAGGCGGGTATTGCGATTTCTGGTTAGCAGATTACGTTTCTTGTTTTTTGTGATCGCGGTAAATGTCCGGGAGAGCGGAGGGCTAACATGAGGATTTTCTTAGGAATTACCTGAAACAAGGGTGTACAGGTCAAAAGAGAGGTGAAAAAAGTGGTGTGGGGTATGTGGTAAATGCCTGAAAGTAGCTATAATGCGCCCCGCCTCCATGTAGCAATGCAGGCGCGGAAGATCGTCATCTCCGGTGAGGTGGCTGGACTTCAAATCCAGTTGGGGACGCCAGCGTTCCCGGGCAGGTTCGACTCCTGTGATCTTCCGCCAAATATCATCTCCCCATGTCCGATAAAGTCCTTTAAATCCATTATTTACAGCAAGTTATCTAATAAAGGCGTCCGTATCAGTCCGAGGGAATCTCCCTAAATCCACGAAAAATATGTATAGTGTTGTGTATAATTTTTTTATACACAGATTTCACTTATACACATGCCACTTACAGACATACAAATCCGACGCGCTAAGACACAAGACAAGCCCTACACTCTTAATGACGGACAAGGTTTATCCTTGCTCATAAATCCCGACGGGAGCAAAGGATGGAGGTTCCGCTACCGGTTTGCAGGTAAAGCCCGGTTAATGTCATTTGGTTCCTACAGTCTCGTCTCGCTTGCAGAGGCTCGCGACAAACGCGAAACAGCACGCAAGCAGGTAGCAAATGGCATTGATCCAGTCGAAGAACGTAAAGCTCAAAAGCTGGCACAGCAGCTCTCCACAGAAAACTCATTCGAAGCCATATGTCGGGAGTGGCATTCAAACAAAGCCGATCGCTGGACAGTGGCCTACCGCGAAGAAATCATTAAAACATTTGAGCAAGATGTTTTCCCATACATCGGTAAGCGCCATATAAGTGAGATTAAACCGCTGGAACTGCTTGAGGTACTACGACGAATAGAAAAGCGTGGAGCGCTGGAGAAGACCAGAAAAGTGCGCCAAAGGTGCGGCGAGGTCTATCGCTACGCAATTATCACTGGCCGCGCTGAATACAACCCAGCACCTGATTTGGCAATCGCTCTGGCAGTGCCTAAGCAGAAACACCATCCTTTTTTATCTGCCGAAGAGTTACCTCATTTCATTCGGGATCTGGAAGCGTATACCGGCAGTATCATTACGAAAAATGCGACTAAAATAGTTTTGCTTACCGGTGTACGAACCCAAGAGATGCGCTTTGCTACGTGGGATGAGGTTGATCTTGAGAAAGGTATATGGGAAATCCCAGCAGAAAGAATGAAAATGCGCAGAACTCATCTTGTGCCGTTATCAGCTCAGGTAACAGAACTATTCAAGCAACTGAAACCTATCACGGGACATTATCCCTATATTTTTATTGGCAGAAATAACCGTAGTAAACCAATCTCGAAAGAAAGCGTTTCACAAGTAATTGAGTTGCTTGGTTATAAAGGACGGGCTACTGGTCATGGGTTTCGGCATTCTATGTCGACCATACTTCATGAGCAAGGATTTGATAGCGCCTGGATTGAAATGCAATTAGCTCATGTTGACAAGAATAGCATTCGAGGTACCTATAATCATGCTCAGTATATAGAAAAAAGAAGATGTATGTTGCAGTGGTATGCAGATAGAATACTTTCCCCTCACTCTAATATTTCATTATAAAATATGGACTGGCAGTCTAACAATAAGACTGCCAGTGATTACAATATTACAATCTACTATTAAGGTTATGTTTATTTTTTTTATTTTTCAGTTCAATTATAAAGTTAACATTAGATGCAATCACAATATAAAGAGCTATAAGTTGTAAATAACTCAATATTAGCAAAGAAAAAATACCAATGGCGACAAAAAAACTTGGGGCATGAATAAACAGCCAAGATTTAATGATGAACGGTTTTAAAACAACCCCTATTAAAAGAAGAGATAACACTATTGCGGATAGAACTACAACACCAACAATGATCTTGACTCGCTCACTATCCTCATCTGAAAAAATAGCATCCACTTTTGATGGCTGCGTAATCCTCAATATTGCATTAGGATATAGATATGCTATCCATATTCCCATTATAGTGAAAACCATTACAGAAACATTTTGTAGAATAGAAATTAATGGGTCTAAATCCTGACTTGTAATATCAGATCGATATGCAAAACTAGCCCAAACAATAGCAACCAATGGAATGATATGAAGATATTTAAGACGCTCTCGAGTTTGATCTTTCATAAACATCACCAATCAAGAATTCGCCTGTTCTTCGGAGTCCGGAGAACTTGTAAAGGCAGCCAGTAAATTATCTCTAGTTAAGTGCAAGGCATTCAAAATTCTACTAGTCGTATAAAACCCTGAATCATCATACTGACCTATATCACTAACTAATAATGTATTCCTTACAACGAACTCGTTTAACCAACATGTTCCCCCTACTCCTTCTTTTCTAAAACCTAAGTTGGCCCAATCACCAGCACTAACATTATAGTCTTCATTGTACGTTTCAAAAATGGAGCGCAACTCTTCTCCTGTAGGAGAGGCTTCTATAGTTAATTCAATTTTTCGAGTATCTCTTGTTACTTCACTAGAAATGAATGGAAGACCTCTAAAATACCTTGTCCAGCCAGCATCTGGCTGAACTGATGCGCTAATCACATCTCGTTTGACGAAGTGCGTTATCTGGTTTGCGATTCTATCTAAGTCGGCTTCATTTGTTAATTTTGTATATTGTTCACTATATATCCTAAGCCACAAGTTCTCGCCAGAAGCAGAAACAAAAGATATACTTAAATAATTACCACTTTTACCTTCCTTCGTTTCTCGACGCTTTGTTTTAATATCACTATGCAGTGTCATGAAATCACGAAGATATTTATTCATCAGTTCTGTATCTGAAATTGAACTATGAAATTTTATTGATGCAAAAATATTTAAAGAAGGAACAAACCAATAATAAGCAGGCTCCCCCCATATAACATTTTCACCATCTAACTCTTCATCAGCACTATACAAACGATCATCACTTAAGGCAGAGTCAGAGCGAATACCATAAACTCCATTCCCATTCCCAATTGCTCGCCATAAAATTACAACATAATCACCAGTGCTCTCGTTACGCTCAATTCCCTTCAAGTAAACTTTTTTCCTTGAAGAATAACCGGGGGTATTGTCATCCCAAGGCAATGTATCTGCCAATGAGGTCCTACTTGAGAACCAAGTATGTAAGGAATCCAGCATATCGGCCATCATCAATGGCTCATAATATGAATCACCTCTCTTATGGAATCCTAATTGTTTATATTTGAAAAAAGTGACCAGTCCTTCGCTCATTTGCTCACCATTAGTTGAGGTTGAATACTTTGATTTTAGGAGAAATCTAATCAGAAGAAGATGCGTGATGAACATTTAATCATGTCCTTAAATTAATGCAACCTTCGCGCGCAATGCTCTCCCCGCCCCGCCTGCCCGCTTAAGGGGGCGCTTTTAATGCAGGTGCATGACCGGCCTCTGAGCTCGTCAGTGCTGGTGCTGGCGGGGGATTCAGTGTCGGTAAAACGCATGCAAAACCATGCACCTTATGCATGCATGGCTTTTTTACGTAAAAATGGCGGGATTTTCAGGGATTTTTGAAAGGACTACTGCGCAGCCAGTTCTGCACGGCGGCAGGTGTAATTCAGGTTCTGTGCAGGTGTGAATTTTTCACGACTATCATCGCGCGAGGCCGCGTCAGGCCTGAATCCAATGGCCGTTAAAATGTCATTATCCTGCACCGAATAATTAATTTTTTCTCCGGCGGCCAGCCAGACCTGCAGCGCTTCACGCAGATAGTCGAGTGAGTGCTGCATGGCGCAGCGCTGAACGGCGGAATGTTGCCCGGAATAATTCATCAGCTCCGGGGCAAGGGCGGCGGCCAGCTCCGCGCCGTGCGCCTGCATAAAATCATTCAGACGGTTACGTATGCTGATGCGCTGCACCTCCTCATGCGAGCGGATATAACGCCCGGCAGCCTGATTTATTTCCCACTTTTTCACGTAGATAATCTCGCGCAGTGTTTGCAGGCTCCGGCCGCTGTGGCCGCTACCGGCAAGCTGTTCGCGGTATGCCTGTTCGGCCTGCATCAGTTCTTCCCTGCGTTGCAGCCAGGCGGATTTATTTGTCTGACAGGCCTCAAAGGCTTTCTGTAGCGTCAGTGTGGTCATGTAAGTTTCTCCTGATGACTGGTCGTGCTTACGCACCGGCACGGTTAACGGTGGCTGCCGGTTCGGACGCAGGAATGACCGGCTCTGTCGGCGGCGAACAGATAATCCCGTCAACGGATTCAAGCGTGCGGAAAGTTGCCGAGCACTCGATATTCACGCACTGGTGATAGCGCTGTTTAACGTTCTCTGACAGATAACGACTGGTGCGGGCGTGTGCACTGGTTTTGCAGAACGGACAGTGAAACATACTTATGCCTCCGCCTTAGTGCCGTCATTTTCAGACAGCTTTCTGGCGAGCTTCATTCTCTTCGCCGGGCTGCGTAACAACTCCGTATCCACACCGGTTATCTGCGGCCGGTGCATGCCCGTCACGGACAATACCGGCTCCTGCTTCATATCGAAGTGATACAGGCTGCCCTGACGGCTCAGCGCATCGCGCAGCTCACCGATGGCCACGGGCTGCGGTGCACTGTCTCCCTTCATTTCGAGGGCGCGAATGCGCAGCAGGAAAGCACGTATGAGCGCGACGGGGAGCGTGTTGACCGCCTGAGCCCATTCCGCACCGGCATAAGCGGTAAAGGCATCGTCATGCGCTGACAGGTATTTACTGGCAGTGGAGCAGGCATTCAGCATGGCGCGTGTCCGGTCGGTTTCCAGCTCCGCAATCAGGCCGGTGAATTCGTCGGCCAGCTCGCGACTGGCGATACGCTTGCTGTGCTCAGCTTTCATTTCAGGGGTGAGACTGCCGCGCAGGGTGCGGAAGCGACTGCGCCAGTCCTGCTCCGCCTCTGCACTCTCACTGAGGGCGGTCTGCCGCTCCTGCTTACAGCGTTCAATGGACGTATCAATCTCTTTCAGTTCCTGCATGCTGGCCAGGTGGGTGTCTCTGGCCGCAGTGAATGCGCTCAGCTTGTCTGTGGTGAGCTGGCTGCTCTCTGCGGACTGTTGGGCGGCTACATTCTGCAGGGGGGTAATGACTGTTTCGGGTTTCATGTTCAGGCTCTCCGTGTGTTCAACCTGAAATGATTCTGCCCTTCATCACACAACATCTCGATTGATTGCAGTTGTGGCAGTTCTGGCACAAACAGCACTCAAAACCCGGCTTGCCAGAGAAAGGTCTCAGCAAAACCTTGCTCATCGTTTGTTTTTTTACTGATAACTATTCACCACTGTTCACCTTAAATAAAAATATAAGAAATACAGTAAGATAAAGGGTGAACAGTTGAGGGCATGACTGTTCACCGTCTGTTCACCACTGTTCACCCACCTGTTTTGCTCTGTCTATACCACTTAGACTTTATTTCGATTAAAAATGAAAAATGTATAACTAAAAGCAATAGAAATTGCTGCATTGTAATGCAGTGATTTGCATATGTTTGCCAGCGTTTTCCTTTGTTTGCCACGGCGAAAAGTCAATGTTTGTTTCCCCAAAAATCTCACATGACCTGAGGAAAAATATAGACATAATAAGGAGCTACCCGAAGCCGGACGGACATGACCGGCACTGTATGGACTTTGTGAGGTAGCCCGATGCACACCGCTTTTTCTTCCCCGTCTTCTGCCCCTGCCGCACCACTGATGCCGGTCTCTGATGCCGTTCAGGAGCGCTTTATCCGCCTGCCTGAAGTGATGCATCTGTGCGGCCTGTCCCGGTCAACCATTTACGACCTCATCAGCCGGGAGGCTTTCCCGAAACAAATCAGCCTGGGCGGCAAAAACGTGGCGTGGGCGCAGTCTGAAATCACGGCATGGATGGCGGATCGTATTGCCGAACGCAACCGGGGCTATGACGCATGATGATGACCGTTCAGCAAACAACCCCTTTTTCTGGCTTGCTTCTTTTCGCCGTTTCCAGGTATAGTTTTCCCGCTGTCGCAAAATCGGCAGCCGGGCGTAGGAACCCGAGTTACTCAATGGCGACACCGGACGCGCCATGCGTCTTTTTTTACGTCGTTGCTCAGGCACACCCATTTTTCGGGCTGTGGTGTTTACACCTTAGCCCCTGTCAGATAATGGTGATCCGGGCGGGGCAGCCTTCGGGCTGGCCGGTATTCATTGAGGCCGGTATTCCTACCCCCGTTCGGGTCACCACCCATGAGCGTAGGAACTCCGGTGGTGGCAATAACCGCTACTCAATGGAGGTTGCCACTATGGCTATGACCCTCACCTCATCACACCCGCAGTTTGTATTTGTGTTTGCCGCCGTTCGTCGCGCAGACCTTAAACCCCGCATTTGTATGCTTCGCACCGTTGCCGGTGATGAACACGCCGCACGCCTTTCTCTTGTTCGCGATTACGTCCTCTCGTTTGCCGGCCGTCTGCCGGTTGCGGAGGTGCGCGCATGAGACACACCACCATTACCGCCCGTGACCTCGAATGCCTTGAGCACATGCGCAACGTCGGCCAGCTCGTCAATGAGCTGATGCAGGTGCAGGACTGCGCCACCGTTCGTCGTGACCCTGCGCAGCAGTTACAGCTCACCTCCGTGATTTACCTCATGACCGCCCAGCTCGACGGCGTGGTCGAACGCTGCAATCAGCGCTGGCTGACCGGGGAGGGCAACGTATGAAAAAGCCATTACCGCCCGTATTACGCGCCGCGCTGTATCGTCGCGCCGTGGCCTGTGCATGGCTGACCCTGTGCGAACGCCAGCACCGCTACCCGCAACTCACCCTCGACGCGCTGGAAAGTGCGATTGCCGACGAGCTGGAGGGCTTCTACCTGCGCCAGCACGGCGAGGAAAAAGGCCGTCAGATTGCCTGTGCACTGCTGGAAGATTTAATGGAAGACGGACCACTCAAGGCCGCGCCCTCACTGTCCTTTCTCGGGCTCGCAGTGATGGATGAACTCTGCGCCCGTCACATTCAATCGCCTGTTGTGCACTGAGGGAGAAAAAAAGATGAAAATGAACGTAACGGAAACCGTAAAACAGGCGTGCGGCCACTGGCCGCGCATTCTCCCGGCGCTGGGTGTGAAGGTCATTAAAAACCGCCATCAGGCCTGCCCGGTGTGCGGCGGCTCTGACCGCTTCCGCTTTGACGATAAAGAGGGGCGCGGGACGTGGTTCTGTAACCAGTGCGGCGCGGGTGACGGGCTTAAGCTGGTCGAAAAGGTGTTCGGCGTGAACGCATCAGAGGCTGCCGGGAAGGTGAACGCCGTGACCGGCAACCTGCCGCCGGTTGCCCCGGAAGTGATTGCGGCCGCAGAGACTGAAACAGAGGCCGACCGTAAAGCGGCGGCCGCGCTGGCCGTCAGGCTCATCGAGAAAACCCGCACGGCCAGCGGCAACGCCTATCTGAACCGCAAGGGTTTTCCCGGACATGAATGTCTCATGCTGACGGCCACACACAAAACCGGCGGCGTGACGTTCCGCGCCGGTGATGTGGTTGTCCCGCTGTATGACGGTACCGGCGCACTGGTTAACCTTCAGCTTATCAGTTCTGACGGTCTCAAACGCACCCTGAAAGGCGGTCAGGTTAAAGGGGCATGTCATGTCATCGAAGGGAAAAAACAGGCCGGAAAACGTCTGTGGATTGCGGAGGGCTATGCGACCGCGCTCACCGTGCATCACCTGACCGGGGAAACCGTCATGGTGGCGCTGTCGTCCGTGAACCTCCTTTCTCTGGCGAGCCTTGTCCGTCAGAAACACCCGGCCTGTCAGATTGTGCTCGCCGCCGACCGTGACCTGAGCGGCGACGGCCAGAACAAAGCCGCTGCGGCCGCAGAATCCTGTGAGGGCATTGTTGCACTACCGCCGGTGTTCGGTGACTGGAATGATGCGTTTATGCAGAACGGCGGGGAGGCCACGCGGAAAGCGATATATGACGCCATCCGGCCACCGGCGCAAAGTCCGTTCGACATCATGAGCGAGGCGGAATTTACCGCCATGAGCGCCAGCGACAAGGCCTGGCGGGTACATGAGCATTACGGCGAAGCGCTGGCGGTGGATGCGAACGGCCAGCTCCTGTCCCGTTATGAAGCAGGGATATGGAAAGTCGTTCAGCCGTCCAGTTTCGAACGCGACGTAGCCGGGCTTTTCCAGCGCCTGCGCGCCCCGTTCTCGTCGGGGAGAATCACCTCAGTGGTTGAGACGCTGAAGCTGATTATTCCTCAGCAGGCCGCACCGGCACGCCGTCTGATTGGCTTTCGCAACGGGGTACTCGATACCCGGAGCGGCCTGTTCAGCCCGCACAGCAAATCTCACTGGTTGCGCACGCTGTGCGACGTGGATTTTACCCCGCCTGTTGAGGGGGAAACGCTGGAGACCCATGCCCCGAATTTCTGGCGCTGGCTCGACCGTGCTGCCGGTAGCAGACCAGAAAAACGCGATGTAATTCTGGCCGCGCTGTTTATGGTGCTGGCGAACCGTTACGACTGGCAACTCTTTCTCGAAGTCACCGGTCCCGGCGGTAGCGGGAAAAGTATTCTGGCCGAAATTGCGACCCTGCTTGCCGGAGAGGATAACGCCACGTCGGCCGATATCGACACGCTGGAAGACCCGCGCAAGCGTGCCTCCCTGATTGGCTTCTCGCTGATACGTCTGCCTGACCAGGAAAAATGGAGCGGTGACGGTGCAGGACTCAAGGCCATCACCGGCGGCGATGCGGTCTCGGTTGACCCGAAATACCAGAACCCTTATTCAACGCATATTCCGGCGGTCATTCTGGCCGTGAACAATAACCCGATGCGCTTCACCGACCGCAGCGGCGGTGTGTCACGTCGCCGGGTGATTATTCATTTCCCGGAGCAGATTGCCCCGGAGGAACGCGACCCGCAGCTCAGGGATAAAATTGCGCGAGAGCTGGCCGTCATCGTGCGCCAGCTTATGCAGAAATTCAGCGACCCGATGACCGCGCGCGCACTGCTCCAGTCGCAGCAGAACTCCGACGAGGCGCTCAGTATCAAGCGTGATGCTGACCCGACGTTTGATTTTTGCGGCTATCTGGAAATGCTGCCGCAGACTAACGGGATGTTTATGGGCAATGCCAGCATCGTCCCGCGTAATTACCGTAAATATCTCTATCACGCGTATCTGGCCTATATGGAGGCTAACGGATACAGGAACGTGCTCAGCCTGAAAATGTTCGGGCTGGGGCTGCCCATGATGCTGAAAGAGTACGGCCTGAATTATGAAAAGCGGCACACAAAGCAGGGGATACAAACTAACCTGTCGCTGAAAGAAGAAAGCTACGGCGACTGGCTGCCGAAATGCGATGACCCTGCAGCGACATAACCAACTCCAGACCGGCAACAGCCGGTCTTTTCCTTTCTGACCATTTTCATAGGGTGAACAATCCACTGTTCACCCTTCACCGTATATTCACCCTGTATCACCATGAAATTATTAATAAAAAACCAGAGGTGAACAGTGTGAACAGTCAAACCCAAAAAAATTTTTTTATCCCCCCGCGCATCACCTGACCGGACTCATCCAGACGATCAAAAATCACAAAGGTGAAGAGTCGACTGTTCACTCTTCACCAACTATTCATCACTTATCGCTATGATATTAAAAAGAAAAATGGCAAGGTGAACAGTGTGAACAGTTAAATGCAAAAAAACTTTTTTGTAGTTATAGTCGAAACTAGCGCTTGAATGGAAAGTACTGCGTGCCCATAGTAACTAAAATGTTAATCCTTGATAGAAATCTCAAAAATCGATTCATCCTTATGTTAAACAAGCATATATTTTAAGTATTATCATGCAACATATAAGGAATCATTCAGATGGATGATGATAATTTCGATATTATTGACTTTAGAAATGAAATAGATAGTTTAAATCCTTCTAATAAAAAAAGATTAGCAGAACAGTTCGCTCTTGCAGCATTAGGGAGCATACCTTGGATTGGAGGTTTTTTAGGTGCTATTGCAAATTTTAAAAGCGAAGAAGGCAATATAAAATTAAACTCATTACAAACAAAGTGGCTTGAAGAACATCATAAAAAACTAGAAAATTTAAATTCAACTTTAAATGTTATAGCAAAGAGATTTGAACAACTAGGCGAGGATATCAATGAAAGACTTGAGTCTGAGGAGTATCTTGATTTAGTCCGCAAAAGTTTTCGTGTATGGAATGATGCTGATACACAAGAAAAAAGACAGCTAGTCTCTAATATGATAACTAATGCTGTCAGTTCTAAAATATGTTCTGATGATATTATTCGTTTATTTATAGATTGGCTTAATATTTATCACGAAGTGCATTTTCAAGTCATCAGAATTATTTATCAAAATCCAGGCGTAACCCGTTATGAAATATGGATGGAATTGCATGAAATAATTCCGCGCGAAGATTCGGCTGAGGCTGATCTCTACAAAATGTTAATTAGAGATCTGTCAACAGGTGGAGTGATTAGGCAAGCACGTAATACCACAGAAGATGGTCAGTTCTTAAAACAAAGACATGCCCCGCAAGCCAAGCGTGGCACATCAACGCTTGAGTCTGCTTTCGAGAACACAAAATCTTATGTACTGACCGAACTAGGAAAGCAATTTGTGCACTATACAATGAATGAAGTAGTGACCAAGCTGGATTGAGCCGGAGTTAAATTGCTATACACTGTGCCACAGCACATGTGTATAGCAATGCGTATAAAAACATCATAGTGCAGTAAAAATAACAATATAAAACATGAAGTTACAACTCAACATTGACTCCTGTGATCTTCCGCCAAAGTTTCTACTCAGTTAATTTTATCCTTTATTCACAAACTTTATATCATAAACTTCGCCCTGTTATTCAGGTAGATACCACGAAATCTTATCTTGTATGTCAATAGGGATATTTTCTAATTTATTAAAAACAATATCATACTCACTAATATATTTAATATGCTCTTCAACCAAATCAATATTTTCAGGAGAAAAACCATATCTAAGCAATAAAGTATGAATAGGATTTAATGTTCCATATTTTAGCAATCCCATCATTTTCATGGCATTATTATCTTTAGTCTTTTCATAATAAACGCGGAAAGCTCCCATAAACGCATCCGTAAGTGAAAAAGAGATTACAGTATCTAAATAGTCATACGTGTCGAATACAATTCTATCATAACTTACATTCTTAGCTTTAATATTGTTGAACATTGGGAATGCATTTTCTAAATTAACATCTGGTATTTTACTCGCTGGCTGTATAAATGGAGCATAACCATTTTTATTTTCATCACGATTAGAAGCATAGCTATATCTCATCCCAACTATTTCCTTAAAAGATTTACCTTGGATAAGGTAAAAGAGGATCGTTATTGCATTATCAAATACGTTACTTTCTCCCTTCAATAAATCCCTGCCGATATAAGACTCAAAAACAAGTTTTAGATTTGAACGAACTATATCTCTTTTTATTTTATTGCGTTCACCTTTGAGAGAACCACCATCGGCATATTCAAATATAATATCTAATGCCTCTTTAATGCAACCAATAACGTTCATTCCAGACATTCTATTTATTCGTGAAACTGGAAGATTATAATTCTCATCAAATGAACCATCAAAAATTGAAGAAACAAACTCATTCATGTCATGATTGGGATCGTCTAGAACATTTTCCAAAATTGAATTTTCACTCATTTTAAATGTTGAATTTATTCTCTGAGCAAGCAACTCTGGGTTTTTTGTATATACATAACCATAATCAAATACATTTTCTTTGGTTAACCTCCCACTTCTTCCTATTAGATTTTTAAATGCTAACCCTCGTTCTTCATCATTATCAGCCTGGATTCGCATGTTCACTAGCCAAATAATATCAAACGGCATATTTATGCCCTGAGCTAATGTGCTTGTAGCAAAGCAGATTTTTGCATATCCGCTCCTGATAAAATCTTCAATAAGAAACCGTACTTCCAGTGGAACTGAACCATGATGAATCACGACCCCAATCTTAAGCAAATCTACTAAGGTTGATTTATGACCGTGGTTATTGGCGCCCAATAACTCTTCAACTTTAGATATAATACTTAGAGCATTTTTATTAGATATAGTATTAAAGCGATTTATAAACTTTTCAAAATCCTTTTTGAAATGACCATTGTATAATGAAGCTTTTGAAACATATACCAGTACAGATTTTGAACCATCAAAAGCAAAGTCCTCAAATGATCCATCGAAAGGAACAGCTTTATCAAGCAAATGTCCTTTTTTTATATATGGAGAGAAGTAATAGTCTTTCTCATTCGAATGCTTAAAAACAAAAATTTTCCCAACAGTATTATGCGGATAAGCGTGTGAATAAGACTTGCTTAGATCCAATCCATGTTTTTGCATTTGTGCATTAGGATTTTCAACAAATGGATGAGCAAAAACCAATTTCGCCTTTTCAAAATTTGACTTTATTCTTCTTACCAGAGCATCAAATGTAACTCCTCTTTCCTTTTCTTCACATACTTGTGCTTCATCAAAGAAAAATAGATCTATTTTTAACTTATTTCGGATTGGGAATAAATCTCTTGCTCTTTCAGGGGTTAAAACAAAAATGTGTCGCAAACCTATTCTGCTGTTGAATATCATGTCAGCGAAAGAGGATATCATTATATTCTTTGATTTGCCAAATTTATCACGGAGATTATTTATATACTCAGCAATTAAAGCCCTCGAAGGAACAATTATAACAACATCCCCTTTTAATTCTTCAATGTAGTCTTTTACAGAGAATGACTTTCCTGCACTTGTTGGCGCGGAAATAGAAACATACTTTTCTTCTTGAATCGCTAACCTTATACTAGCCTGGACAGGCGTTAAGTATTCCTTAAAAAGTCTATGGTTTGTTCTCCCAATCCCTGACAAAATAAATGAAAACAAATCATCTGGTTTAGTGTTTTTATAAAACAACCCTAACTCCAAAACTATCCTATCTTCATAGAAAGAAAAATCTTTTTTATGGAATAATTTATAATAGGTTAACTTTTCTAATAATTTGTTGTCTATTGGACCTTTTGTATGTAACTGCATAAGCAAAGATTCAATGCTCTCGCTGGGATTTACATCTTCTTTTATCTTCAGAATAGCTGTTTTCATTTATAAATCACCCCCACAAGATATACTATACTGCACTTACTTAAGAGATTTTTTTGCATCACACTTTCTAAAGCATTTCTAATAATAAGATCATAGTTTTCAGAGTTTATAGAAAATGCAGCAACCACACCGAAAGACTCTTTATCTAGGTTGTCACAAGCTTCTTCTCCAGCCAATTTTTCCAAATGAAGCACATCTCTTAGATGCTTTTCTACATTTATAAAATCAATAATTTGTGTTAAAGCATCACCATGAGGATTAGAAGTACCTGAATACTTTGCCTCACCAAAATTGACCATTTTTTGAGGGCAAACAGTATGAAAATCAAATCCTTCATTCTGTTTTTTTTGAGGTTTCCAAAGCTCTGCAATTGGAAGAGAAACATGATTAAAAAGTTTATTTAATGCCCTTGACGCTCCCATTGAAACCATTATCTCACCAAATTCAACGCCAATATCCTTTTCAGATGAAGATTGAGCTTTTATTTTGTTGAATATATCAACTAATAATTCCGAAGTTTCCTCTACAGTATACCTATAACATCTTTGTGTACGAGCATCTAAATCCATCACCCATGATTTATCCAAAACTATTTTTGTTAATTCTTCTGCAATTTTATTTATAGTTTTTATTCTTATTACACATATTTTTACCATTACTTCAGCGCTGGTTAATTCATCATGGTAACATCCCCAATCAACATCATCCCGTGTTCTAATAATGTTTTTATTATTCATATAACTCAGCCCTTATCCTTAGGAATATTGAATAACTGTTTACGTGAAAATAAATATAAATCTGAAACAAAGAATTAATTGTTAATTGATTAATTTACAACGATTAGAGATGAGTAACAATGCTGTTTAAATAAACAGCACTTCACCGAAAGACTTATTCATACCAGTTATAGATACATACTCTATTGCTTGTTGAGCCTTAATTTACAAGCCTCCTTCACCCACTTACTAAAATTCCCTTTCCCCGCAACCTTCTCAATCTGTTGTAAAAGCTCATCCTCGAACCGGATGTTCTTCATAGTGCTTTTGGTACGGTCAAAATTTGGTTTCTTTTTCTCTTGCATGGTAGGTACCACTTCGGTTAATTTATCAGCATATGGTACCTACCACATGGATTTGAAATTCTAACAACGCCCAGTAGTGTTGGAGCACTAAAGGGCGTCTAACCTCACCAACTATCAAGGAGTTGATTATGGCTGATTCGCATTCTACCCCAGACGCCGACCAATCCGGAACCGAGCGTTCGTTAATTGTGGGATACCGCCCGAATGTTTTCGACAAATCCACGCCCAATATCATTCTTTCCGGCAAATGGCTGCGAGCGGCGGGGTTTGATACCGGACATCAGGTCACGGTGAAGGTGATGAAGGGTTGCATCGTTCTGGTGGCATATAACGAGCAGGAGCAGCGATTGCAGGATGATTATAAAAGGACGAAAGCAAAGCTCGTTGAGATAGAGGACGCCCTCGCAGCGATCCAAGCTCCGCGTCCTGGAAAACGCCTCGCAAAATCAAATACAAACCACCTGGCTTAGCGGCTGTTTCTGGCATACTACGAATTTACAGGCATCAACCTTATGACGCGGAGACAGCATGACATATGAAGAATTAATAAATTCACCAGCCGGTGAGTTCGTCATGTTTGCCAGCAAGGATGGAAAAGTTCGCATTGAATGCCGCTTCGAAAGCGATACGTTGTGGCTCTCACAGGCCACGATCTGTGAGTTATACGGCAAAGCCAAAGCAACGATCAGTGGGCATATCAAGAACATTTTTGATGAGGGTGAGCTGGTCGAAAATTCAGTTGTTCGGTTTTACCGAACAACTGCCAGCGATGGTAAAGTATATAACGTTCAATATTTTAGCCTTCCCGTCATTCTAGCTATCGGCTATCGCGTCCGCTCCACGCGAGGCACACAGTTCCGACAGTGGGCCACCCAAACGCTACAGGAATACCTGGTCAAAGGCTTCGTGATGGACGACGAACGCCTGAAAAATCCACCTGTCGGATCATCCGCCGTGCCTGACTATTTCGATGAAATGCTGGAACGCATTCGCGATATACGGGCTAGCGAACGCCGGGTCTATCTCCGCGTGAAAGAGATTTTTGCGCTAGCTGCCGATTATCAGCCGTCTCTCAAAGAAACTACGCAATTCTTCCAGACTATCCAGAATAAACTGCATTTTGCCTGCACGGGTCATACCGCTGCTGAGTTGATTCACCAACGTGCGGACGCCACTCAACCGCATATGGGGCTGACCAGCTATAAAGGCGAAGAAGTCCGTAAAAGCGATGTCACCACCGCAAAAAATTATCTGTCTCAGGATGAAGTAAGGGAACTTAATCGCGTTGTGAATATGTGGTTGGATTTTGCCGAAGATCAGGCCAGACGCCGCCAGCAGGTATTTTTACGCGACTGGCAAACCAAACTCGATCAGTTCCTGCAATTTAACGACAGGGATGTTTTAGAAGGGGCTGGTCAAATCAGCAAGAAAGCGGCTGATGAAAAGGCGTGCTCAGAATACGTTGAGTTTGAAAAAAAACAGCGCTTGCTGAAAGAAGCCAAAGGTGAAAAAGATATCATCGGCTTATTAAAATGGGATAAGCAGGCTAAACGCTAATTCCGGCACAGGTTCATCATTTCAATACTTGATACTATTTTTCAGTTATCATTGTCCTACGATTTAAGAACAGCCATAAATCAATTATATAATCTTCAAAAATTTATTCACACCATCCATGTTTCGCAACGATATTTTTTCATTTCACCAATCCGAACTTTTATCATTTCTATTTTGAAATGTAAGTCACAATTTAAATCATTAATACAGTGTAGTTTCCTCAATCGATAAAAAGGAGATTGAAATGGCTATACCTGTTTACTTATGGCTTGAAGACGATAAAGGCCGCAGGGTTCAAGGGTCTGTTGATGTAAAAGATCGCGAAGGTTCAATAGAAGTGATTGAGTTTATGCACTCTATTGAGCAACCCATCGATAAACTCACAGGGAAAATAACAGCAAAACGTATTTGTAGTACTTATGCGTTCATGAAAGAGATCGATTCCTCATCCACTTATCTATATAAAGCATTGAGTACGGGACAAACACTAAAAAAAGCGGAATTTATATTTTACAGAATCAACTATAACGGAATTGAAGACGCTTACTTTAAGACTATTTTAGACAACGTAAAAGTAGTGCAAATTGAACCTATCATGTTTGATATAAAACACCCGAAAAACGAACGCAATACACACCATGAATATGTAGATCTGACCTATGAAAAAATAACATGGCACTACATTGATGGAAACATCATTTACTCCGACACATGGAAAGTACGCGCTTAAGGAGAAAGTATGTCCTGGGAATATGATGTAAAAGAACACAAATTTTATCTCGATGGAGTCTATCAATTCGATGCGGATTACGCAGGAGCAACTGGTTACAAAAACGATCCCTCGCAAGAATGTGTAAAAAACAGCGGACCTCTACCACGAGGTACCTACACAATTGGATCCCCTCATAATTCTGCCCACACTGGGAAATATACTCTCAGCCTCACGCCCTACTCGACAAATGATATGTGTGGTAGGGACTCATTTAAAATTCATGGTAAAAGCAGTTTGCATCCTGATGACTCTTCAGAAGGTTGTATCATTGCTCCTCTGAGTGCCAGAAGGAGTATCTGGAAAAGCAACGATACGGTATTGATTGTCAAATGAAGCGTTTATTTTGTTTATTGCCATTAGTCGTTGCAGTCAGTTCGCAAGTATCAGCAACGGAAATGACCGGCTTCGCAACTCAGTATTACCGGGATGACGGACCGCTGACGGAAATTTCAACAACATTGGCCCTCACCCCAATCATTACCATTGGTAAGAAAACCGTGCAAATGGAGGTTACTCACCTATCAGATATCTCCAGCACATCAGTTAACAAAGACAATTCCGCTCGTTGGGTATGCCTTCATGACGACGATGGCACGAATTACTGGTTCATCTCGGATAACGAAATGGGTGCAGGATTGTTAACTGCGCTAGTCATATCCAGGGATGGCATCCATGAAGAGTGTGCTAAAACAACGGAACCTGTCAGCGTCTCAGTCGCTAATGTTCCATTGTTGAATGCTACTTACGGGAATTTAGTTGAATTGTTCGGCAAGAAAGAGATCGCAAAAAAGAAAGCGATGTTTTTTTATCATGAGACGCCAGTAAAGAATGGATTCATCCAGAGTAATACGGTCTCTTATTACTTCGATGGCGAAAAAGTGCGTGGCGTTATTATTGGACAAATTACCAGTAACTAGCTTGCAGACGCCCTCTTCCACAGGGATAGGGCGTTAAGCCTGCCCACCCAACCGCAAATGCAACAACGGAAACGGATTCCCCTGCCCGTCCAGCTCTGAGCGGCCAACCTGCTCAAACCCCATATGGCGATAAAATTCCACCCCCTGCGGGTTTTGCTCGTTCACATCCACTTCATTCACGCCAAACTCTGCGATGGCGTATTGCAGAAGCAATTTCCCGACGCCCTTCCCCCGGCTCTCATCATCAACAAACAACATTTCAATGCGATTTTCATCAACGCCTAAAAAGCCGTGAATAGCGCCTGCGTTATCTTCAGCAATCACGACCTTGAGGTTAGGTAAATAAGCGTTGAGCAATAGCGGGCGCAGCGCCGCAATATCGCTTTCCTGTAAAAAGTGGTGGGTGGCGCGAACGGAGGATTCCCAGATCGCGACCAGACGTTCGAAGTGTGAGGGGTGTGCGGTTTCTATTTTCATCGTGGGATCATGTGCGGATAAGTAAGTTAATTCAAGTCACTCCGTACATTCCTTTCCCCCTCACCCTGGCCTCTCCCACAGGGAGAGGGAACCGACCGTGCTAAACCTTAATTTCCATCACCGCATACACCCCGTCCTTCGGTACCACCACGGTGACGTTTTCCACCGGCACGCCCGCCGCGAGGTGAATATCCTGCAGCTGCTGTAACGACCTCGGGTGAATATCCTCCCAGCCGATACCCCGCAGCACAAAGTCAATTTGCGGGCTGCTGGTCAACATGTTCGACACAATAACCGCTCCGCCGGGCTTTACCATCCGCAGCGCGCGCTGGAGGAAAATCACCGCATCGGCATCATTGAAGTATTCGAAAATCCCCAGTGCATCGACAAGCTCGGCCTGCTGCTCGCCCAGCTCCAGCAGTAAGTCCTCGTTACGTATCAGCGTATGGAGCAGATTGCGCCTGAGCAGCGTAAGCTGTTCGCCCACCACAATGCCTTCCTGCGCCGCCATGGTTTCGGCCCAGCTGAGCGCCACGGGGTCTTTGTCCACCAGCGTGAGAAAAACCTGCTGACCGTCGAGCTTTGCCTCGCGCAGCGCCTCAAGCACCGGAATAGCGGCCCCACTCGCCAGGCTGACCCAGTTGTTCTCACTTTCGTTATGAATGTACTTTTCCACCAGCGCGGCCAGTACTTTGGCACGGGAGCGCACGCCAACCGCATCGTTAGCGTGGATAAACCACTGGCGGCTGTCGCTGTCCATTTTTGTACCGTCAGGCAGACGGTCTTCCAGCGGGTTTTGCACCACAAACAACGCCAGCGCGGAGGGCACCAGTCGCGTTCGCCACGCGGTAAGCGCCGGCCGGTTACGAAAAGCCTGTTCGGAATAACGGTTCTGAGGGACAAGCACGGCCTGCCCGCCTTCTTCGTATTCAATCAGCGGGGGCCGGAGCGCTGGCTCGGCTTTCAGCGCCCGGTCAAGCGCAGCGATCTCACGGGCAGCATCGTCTTTCATCGGCCACTGGTCGCTGACATCGGGAAATGACGCACTGAAAATCGTCATATTTTCCGGCGCGTCGCCGCGAAAAGGCTGCCAGTTCATCTCGTTGTCTCCCGTTACGCTAATAACGAAAGTCTATCCAGGCAGACCAGTAATACCCTACGAAGAAAGCACGATCTTCACTGCTTCACCCACACCAGTTGATCAACACGAAAACCCAAACCGCGCGCGGTATTCAGGTAATCCTGTTTCACGGCATCCGGGATTGTCGGGGTACGCGACAAAATCCACAGGTAATCGCGGTTCGGGCCGCTCACCAGCGCGTACTGGTACTTATCGTCCAGCTTGATCACGTTATAGCCGCCGTAGAACGGGCCGAAGAACGACACCTTCAGCGCCGCCGTGGTCGGTTCACCGGTAAAATACGCTTTGCCTTCGCTCTCATTCCACGTCTTCTTCACCGGGTCATAACCCCGGTTTAGCACGCTAATGCCGTCGTCACTGCGTTTGCCGTAGGTGGCAGTCACCTGCTCCAGCCCGCGTTCAAAGCGGTTTTCCAGGCGAGCGATTTCGTACCATTTGCCGAGATAGCGGCTGGCATCAAAGCCTGAAATGGGCTGTACGCCTTTCGGCGGCGTAGGAGATTTACAGGCGACCAGTGTCAGAGCGATGGCGACACCGGTCACAACAGGCCATACCTTCATGAGAACTCCTTTCATTTGCATGATTGGACGTTAATTGTAGTGCACCGTTTCGACGCTTCATCCCGTCCGGGAAAATTCGTAGTATATTGAGAATATTCCTCCACTCTGGACACGGGCATGGCTTACTCCATCGGCGAATTCGCCAGACTCAGCGGCATCACCGCCACCACGCTGCGGGCGTGGCAGCGTCGCTATGGTTTACTCAAGCCGCAGCGCACGGATGGCGGTCACCGCCAGTACAGCGATGAAGACGTCCAGCAGGCGCTAAAAATCCTCGACTGGGTAAAAAAAGGGGTCCCGATTGGCCAGGTCAAACCCCTGCTGGAACGCCCGACACCGGGTCGGACCAACAACTGGCAAACCCTGCAACAGAACATGCTGCAACGCCTGCAGGACGGTAAAGTCGAGTCCCTGCGCCAGATGATTTACGACGCCGGACGCGAATACCCTCGGCCAGAGCTGGTCGCGAACGTACTGCGCCCCTTGCGTAGTCAGGTCTCCGCTAACGTCGCTGCTGCCATGACCCTGCGTGAAATCCTCGATGGCATCATCATCGCCTACACCTCGTTTTGTCTCGAGGGAGATAAAAAAGCGCCTGGCGATAATATTCTGCTCAGTGGCTGGCATCTGAATGACCCGTGCGAGATCTGGCTCGAAGCCTTAACGCGCACCGGGCAAGGTCACCGGATCGACATTCTGCCCTCGCCTCCTGCCGCGCTGGCACCGGAAATATTCCCGGATCGTAAATGGCTTCTGGTCACCAGCGGTAAACTCACCGCTGCACGGAAAAAGCAGGTGGAGCAGTGGCAGCAGCAGGTATCGCTTGAAGTGATTATCCTCTGACGATTTTCTCCTGTGGGAATCTTCACGAAAAGTTGAATATTTTTTCGCACCGCAGATGCTAACGTTTTCCTGTGACGAATAACCCAACAGGAAAACACCATGAAAAAAACCGCCCCTTTGCTGATGCTGACCACCCTGGCCTTTGCTCCGGCTGTATTTAGTGCCCCTGTCGGCACGCTGAGTGTACACGTTCTTGACCAGCAAACCGGGATGCCGCCATCCGACGTTACCGTCACGCTGGAAAAACAGCAGCAGGACAAATGGACCCAGGTTGCCAGCGGTAAAACCGACCACGACGGACGTATCAAATCGCTTTATCCGCAGGATCAGGATATGCAGCCTGGCGTGTATAAAGTGACCTTCAAAACCGCAGATTACTTCCACGGCAAAAAGCTGGACTCCTTCTTCCCGGAGATCCCGGTGCTGTTTACCGTGACCCGCACCAACGAAAAACTGCACATCCCACTCCTGCTGAGCCAGTACGGTTACTCGACCTACAAGGGAAGTTAATACTCATTGATTTTAAAGGAATATAAAAAATACTTACGCTAATACTTGGACAAATTACGAATGTTGTGTAATTTTTAAAGGGAGAATGGGAGGACCACACCATGACAAAAAAACCTGTGCTGGGTATTAGCGGATGTTTGACCGGTTCCGCCGTTCGCTTTGACGGCGGGCATAAACGTATGGGTTTTGTCATGGACGAACTGGCCCAGTGGGTAAGCTTCAAGCCGGTCTGCCCTGAAATGGCGATTGGGCTGCCTACGCCACGCCCTGCCATTCGTTTAACGCTGGCAGAAAGCGGTGAAACTCAGCTGCGCTTCAGCAAGCCACCTCATGACAATCTCACGCAGAAAATGGCTGACTTTACGACAGATTATCTGTCGAAAATCGGCGATCTGGCGGGGTTCATTGTCTGTGCAAAATCCCCAAGCTGCGGCATGGAACGCGTGCGGCTGTATGACGAAAACGGCAACCGGGGCCGCAAGGAGGGTGTCGGGCTGTTCACCGCCGCGCTCCTTGAAACCTGGCCGTGGCTGCCCGTGGAAGAGGATGGACGGCTGCACGACCCGGTTCTGCGGGAAAACTTTGTCGAACGTGTTTTTGCCCTGCACGAACTGAACACGCTGCGTAAAAATGGCCTCACGCGCCGCGCGCTGCTGGACTTCCACAGCCGTTACAAACTCCAGCTGCTGGCGCACCATCAGGCGGGCTACCGTGAAATCGGCCCGTTCGTTGCCTCGCTGCACGAGTGGGAAGACCTGGACGCCTTCTTCGTGGCGTACCGGGAAAAGCTGATGACCATCCTGAAAAAACCCGCTTCGCGTAAGAATCACACCAACGTGCTGATGCATATTCAGGGGTATTTCCGTCGCCAGCTCAACACCCGCCAGCGCGGCGAGCTGCGCGACGTAATCCTGCACTATCGCAACGGACAGTTGCCTATTCTCGCCCCGATAACGCTGCTGAAGCATTACCTGGCCGAATACCCCGACCGGTATCTGATGACGCAAAACTACTTTGATCCCTATCCTGATGATTTGGGTCTGCGTCTGGCAGTCAAGTGATCATAAAAATGCGAAGGCCCCATTGACCCTTAGAGGCCCAAAGCAGTACCCCGTTTAGACGACATCCTCACTGTCGTCTCTTTTTTGCATTTCATCTCAAAGACTGTGATTATATACAGGCTTATTCTGCAAAAGGGGCCTGCCTGTGATCAACACCCTGCACATTCAAAACTACCGCTCCATCCGCGAGATGTCGCTGGAGCTGGAGCAGCTCAATATCGTCTTCGGGCCGAACGGCACCGGAAAATCGAATATCTACAAGGCGATACACCTGATGCACTGCGCCGCGCAGGGGCAGTTTTCCCAGGCGCTGGCGAATGAAGGTGGAATTTTGAAAGTATTCTGGGCAGGCAAAACCCGCAGCGACCAGCTGCGGCGGATGAATCTGGCGGTGGAAACAGGGACCTACGAATACGAGCTGCAGGTCGGGTTTGTGGAGAAGCTGCCCTATCCCTCGCAGTTTCAGCTCGACCCGGTGATCAAAGAAGAGTCCATCTGGCTGAGCGGCCAGCACCGTCGTCCTTCGTCACAGCTGATGAAGCGTAAGAACCAGGCGGTGTTTCTGAACAATGTGCATCACGAGAAAGTGACCCACAGCGGCACGCTGTACGAGAACGAATCGGTGTTCGGGCAGCTCGGCGAACCGCATCTTTACCCGGAAGTGTCGCAGATGCGCGAGTCCCTGCGTAACTGGCGCTTTTATCATGAGTTTTCTGTATCAATCGGCTCGGCGATGCGGGCCCCGCAGGTCGGTTTCCGCTCCCCGGTGCTGGCCAGCGACGGCGCTAACCTGGCGGCGGCGTTTCAGACCATTGTCGAGATTGGCGACGAGCTGCTGCTGATGCGCATCCTCGACCAGGCCTTCCCCGGCTGCGTGTTTTACAGCGACAACACCGGCGGACGTTTTCGCATGATGATGCAGCGCGAAGGGCTGAGCAGGCCGCTGGAACCGGCGGAGTTCTCCGACGGCACCCTGCGCTTTCTGTGCCTGGCGGTAGCGCTGTTAAGCCCGCGCCCGCCAGCGTTTATCGCGTTGAACGAACCGGAAAACAGCCTGCACCCGCAGATGTTGCCAGCCCTGGCGAGCTTAATCGCCGAAGCCAGCCGCTACTCGCAGATCTGGCTCACCAGCCACTCGCCGGAGCTGGCAAAGTTGATTGAGAAGCAGAGGTCGTTTTCGCTGTATCAGCTGTCGATGGTGGAGGGGGAGACGAGGGTGGAGAGGCTGGGGTAAGCCGCATTCTCTTCCTTTGAAGTCCAGTAAAATGAAATTTTCATTTTTTCTCTTTCACCTGCAGGGACTGCCCCCCTCCAATGATGAACCCTGCGCCTACAGAGATTTTGAGCGCAGTAATCAAGTCGCTCCACTTGAAATCAAAATCATTTATGAAGAGATACGAGGCCGCTGCAATCAGCAGACGGCCACCAGCCATAGTGATAAAGAGGCCAGACATCCAGAGTAAGACCAGTAACAAGAAAAGTTTTAATCGCGGATTAATCATCATTTTGAATAATCGTCCATCATTCCTTTCGTAATATTTAGTACTCATCATTGGCCGTACGTCGAGATACGTATAGACCTCTTCTCAGCGCTTACATTGAAGATTGTCTATCTCGACTACCTGACGATTGCCACGATTGCCACGATTGCCACGATTGATGCAATAACATTTGTACTGGCATCCGTTTAATCTCCAACCATAAAAACCACATGACTGATAATTAATTTAATTACAATCAAAATTCGAGAGGAAAAATCAAACATCAATAAAATAAGTAGACCACACTTTACAACAACCTAACGGTTTTTGCAAAAGCATCTTTTATATTAATATTATTAATTATAGCTCATTAAAAATTGCACTTAGCAAATAATTTCGTACAGTTGGACTTGATATCCATCTAACAAGCTTAGCGAAATTTCCGGAAAAATTTGATTGAGTGGCTTCTGCTGCCTACACAACTTTATCTTTTCACTCACTGGGTTACAAAATTCCTTTGCATAACAGATATTTATTCATCGCTAATAATTATCTGGATATTGCTACCATCAGGAATATCTCGAACCTGCAATGCAATATTTGCTCTTATTTTCAATGATTCATGTGAGGTACACATGTATAGATTGCTAAGTTCATATAATCCGCCTGCTATAAATGGGATTTTTGGTACTAAACGACATCCTGGAGGAATGGGACCATTAATCAATTGCCATGAATGTGCCAAAGGATAACCAGTTATAACCCTATAATCTGATAGAATTAACTTACTCCACTCATTTATGGTATTAGCTAATTTATCTACATTTGCCGTTTCTGGATCGAAATAATAAACACCATCATCTTTTAAACAAAATTGTCCACCAAAGATATCCTCTGCAAAATACAATGCATCTAAAGCCATATCTTCATAAGCGGAAATCCATAACTCCTTTTCATTCCAGTCCAGCAACCCTATCTCTTTATCTGTCGTTTCATAAGGGAAAACGTGTAATGCTGACTCAAAACCATAAAACCCATTTTTTTCCCTCAACAACTCATCTAATTGAGCTGCGATTGGCGAGTTGAACAATACAGAGCAATCCTTAACCGATTGATTTGATGATAATTCATCACCACTAATAGATAGTAATTTTTTCATAAAAGTACTCATTTCTTAATATCCCCATCTGTCTTTATAGTTACAGATGTACCATCTGGTAAATTTCGGCATTGTGCACCAATACAAGCACCAGCACCACGATTATCAGAAGATGTGATGGGCCTAACCGAAGCGCCGGTGCCACCTTCTTTAAACATTGCCGGCGGATATTCATCTCTATCCATACCTTTCACTGGGGGTGTATCCTTTAATGACTCCCGCCGTCTCTGAGCTGCACCGCCACGATCAATAGTTAAAACAGCTGGCTGCCCTGCAGCCTGAGCATCTTCAATATGCTTAGCAGATTCGGGGTACTTCGATTTATTAATAATTATTACCTTACCTCCGGCCCCCTGGACAATACCATCATCATCTACCACCCCCATTTTCAGAGGATTAATTGGATAAACTTTTAATGGGAAATTGCCGTGTTCTTTCTCAATTTTCTCTTCATCATGGCCAGGACTCAGCGTGTTATTCTCAACCGTCGTCTTGCCCGCCTGAGCCGCCGTTAACGCATTCGCGCTGCTGTCTCCCACCAGCCCGCCAGCCAGGCCAGAAGCCAGTGTCGCCAGCGCAGATACCGTCTGTTTATCTTCCTCGCTCAGTTCGCTGACCGGTTTGCCAAAGCCGTCAACCGCAATCTTACCGGCCAGCTTGTCTACCGCAATTTTACCGACAAGCTCACCCACCGCCGCACCCGCTGCAGCGGACGCCGCATCTCTGCCGGAAGCCGCTGCAAGCGCGGCGTTGACAACCGCATGGGCCAGCACGCGTCCCTTAAGATCCGTATCCGGGATGGCATTCGCGATGGCATTGGCGATATACGGCGCGGAAGCGCCCGCAATCGCGGCTTTAATGTCTCCGCCTGCCAGCGCCTGAACCGCTGCCGTTGCTGCCGTGATGGCCCGCTGGGTGCTCTGCCCCGTACCCATACCAGACTTGTTAAACGCTTCGTTATAGAAGGTCTGGTACATCTGGTCATGAATCGCCTGATCGGTAATCTCTTTACCGTCTTTTTTCAGCTGGCTGATGGCGGCGTTACGCGCATCGCCGCCAGCGGTTTTCATCTTCTCGTTGGCCGCTTCCGTGGCCGCAATCTTGCCGTTGGTGCGCGCAATATCCGCAACCTGATTGCCGATATCGCCAATCATCTGCGCGGTTTGCAGGCGTTTCTGCTCTTTCTCTTTGTTAAAGATCGGGCCGATGCTGCCGTTGGCATGGTCAGTGTCACGGCTGAGCGTGCTGACGTCCTGCTTCTGGTTAGCCTGGTCGCGAACAATGATAGCACCGTCGGCTACCGCTGACTGCGTGGTCCCTTCAGCATGGCCGCTGCCGCCCATTCCTGCCAGCATTGTGCTGGCCATGTTGCTAACCAGATTACCCGCAACCCCGCCGCCAGTACTGAAGCCCACACCCTGATGCTCAACCTTATACTCCGCCTTATTGTTGATGTCCGTAAAGCCCAGCGTGCCGGTCTCAAGGCGGTTTTTGTCTGCATCAGCACGGCTGGCAATCACCGCACCGTCCAGCTGCGTATGGTTGCCAACGTTAATATCAAAGCCGCCTTTGCCTGCGAAGATCCCGGTCTGCTCCTGCACCGAGTCGTAGTTGCTCTTCATCTTATCGCGGCTGACGCTAAAGCTGCCGCTACCGCCGCCCGCTCCCCAGGTGTAGCTTGCACCCGCATTCATGCTCTGCTGTTTGCTGTTGTATTTGTCGCTATCCTGCAGGCTGCTGAGGGTCAGGTCGCGCCCGACATCCGCCGTGACCTTATCGCCGTTGACCTGCGCGCCTTTAAGCACCGTATCGCGGCCGCTGGTCAGGCTGACGTTCTGTCCGGCATCCAGCGTCGTTTCGTTCCAGGAGGTTCCATTGCCTTTTTCGCTGCCTCTGGCGGCGTTTACGCTGGCAGAGACGGTGATGCCCGCGCCATTCGGACCGGCGGTAATACCGATCCCGATTGAGCCACCCTTGCTGGAGTTACTGCCCGTCAGTTTATTGGTGTCGGCTGCACTCGTCAGGTTGATATCCTGAGCCGCATTGAGCGTCAGATCCTTGCCAGCCTTCAGCTGACTGCCCGCCACGGTAATATCACCGCTGTTGGCCGTTTTTCCCTGACCTGTCGCCGTGATGGCGAGGTTACCCCCGGCATTCAGCGTGCTGCCTGTCGTTTTATCCTGCTCCGAGTGCGAGGTGGATTTAGAGGACTGTCCGCCAATGGAGGCCATCACGCCAAACGCACCATTGCTAGTGGGGTCGCTGCCGTTAGTCGCTTCAGCGAGACGGTTGGCCTGCACGGCCTGAACACCCGACAGCGCCGCTTTGGTCGCCTGCAGAGCGGCGAGACGGCCATCGCTCTGGTCTTTCACCGCCATTGCCGTACTGGCCGCAGTGTTCACCGCGTCACCCACCGCGCCGGAGAGGGCAATCGTCAGGCCACTGCTTTTCTGCTTGAAGGTTTGATCGCTGGTGAGCCTGTCATGACCCGGCTCGATCGTCACGCTGTCGCCGCTGAGCGCCATATTTTTGCCAGCCACCAGATCCGCGCCGCCGACATGCAGCTGATTACCGGCGGCAATATCAACGCTCCCCCCCGTCGAGCCCACCGTACTGAAGCTCTGGCTCTGGGTAGTCCCTTTCTCACGAAGATCCTGGGTGCTTTTACTGCTGCCGATGGTAAAACCAATCCCGCCCGAGCCCATCAGGCCGGATTTTTTCTCTTCCTTAAAGCGCCAGGAGGTATCGCTGTTAGTGGCCGCTACGATATCGACGTTGTTGCCCGCCTTAAGCTTCACGTCGCCATCGCCCGCCACGGCGGAACCGAACACCTGCAGGTTATTGCCCGCCACCACCTGCACGTTGTCGCCGCTCAGCAATGAGCCGGATTCACGCGTCGCGCTGTTCTCCTCGATAGTGTGGGTGGTTTTCTTGCTCAGGAACCCTTTTTTGGTTTTGGTCTGCTCTTTGTAGTGATAATCGCTTTCGGTTGCGGTATTGAGATTGACGTCGCGGCCCGCCGCCACGCCGATATCGCCCTTCGCCGTCACCTGCGCGGCTTCGGTAGTGACATCGCGCCCGGCGAGGATTTGGGTATCACCACCGCTGGCGATCTCGGTTCCCTGCTGGCGTACCGATTCGTTGATGACGGTTTTCTTGCCTGACTTATAGCTATCGCCCTGCGTGGTCTCTTCCGCCGCCAGATTCACGTCGCGGCCCGCCTGCAGCCCGACGCTTTTCTCCGCCGCCAGCGCGGCGGCCTGGGCGTTGATATCCTGCCCGGCCTTCAGCACCAGGTTATCACCTGCGGAAATCGTGGTGCGGTCTAGCCCGGTGCTGTGGGACTCGCTTTTCCCTTTACGGCTGCTTTCGCTGGTCTGTGCCGCGTTCAGATTGAGATCGTTGCCCGCGCTCAGCCCCGCGCTGCCGCCCGCCTTCAGGTCGCTGGCGGTCACGTCAAGATTATGCCCAGCGTTCACCAGTAGGTTGCCGCCCGCGGTGACGTTACTGCCCTGATACGTGACGGACGAACGGCTGGTTTTCTCCCGGCTGGAGCTGAATGCGTCGTTGATCTGATTCGCGTTGACGGCAATATCGCCCCACGCGTTCAGCAGCATATCGCCGCCGGAGGCCAGGTTCGCCCCGGTGACGGTGATATTTTTCCCCGCCTCAAGCGACAGGCCGTCCTGCGCGGAAATGGACGCCGTGTTGCCCAGCAGGGTGTCTTTCAGGCCGATCTTGCCGTACTTCCCTCCGGCGTTGATATCAATCTGCTCAACCTGGGTCAGGTTGTTGATGCTGCCGTCCAGGCTCTCCAGCGCGACCGTTTTGCCGCTGATGGTGGAGCTGATGTTATTGATATCGCCGATGGCGCTCAGGTTCAGGTCGCCGCCCGCTTTCATCAGGCCATTGTTGAGGTTGCTGATGCTGTTCTGGCTGTCGAGCGTCAGGCTGTTTTTCGCCAGCAGCGAGCTGCCGCTGTTGGTGATGTCGCCGCCCTTCAGGGTAACGTTGTTACCCGCGATCACGCTGCCGTTATTGACGGTGACGTCCTTCGGCGACAGGTAGAGTTTCGGCACCATCACGGTTTCGCCGTTGACGGTGGCTTTCTCCCACCACAGCAGGCTGTGATCGAGTGCGGCAATCTGATCGGCGGTCAGCGAGACGCCAAACTGCAGGCCCAGCGACTGCTGCGCCGCCGCGGCGTTGTCCATCAGATAGCGCATCTGATCCAGATCGGAGCCGATGCCGTTCAGGTAGCGGTTACCGGTCTGGTTGAGCACCACGTTGGAGACATAGCGGGTATCGAACGCCGCATCGCCGAGGAAGCGGTAATCGTAATCCGGGTTCAGGTTGAGGCGGCCGAGCATGTAAGACGAGCCGAGGAACTGCTTCTCGTCGGTAAACGCCAGCCGCGTCTCCTGCGGCGCCGTGGACGATGGTTTGACCCCGAGCATCGCGTTCAGGTCGGCAAACAGGGCGGGATCAAGCTGTCCGAGACCGTTCAGTTTCGGGTTGATGCTGATCAGATACGGGCTTTTCGGATTGTCGGAGAAAACAAAATAGCCGTTGTTGCCCGACGGCAGCGGGTAAGCGCTGGTATCGACGCGCTGGCCCTGATAATGCCCGACGGTACCGCCCTGAGCGGTTCTGAGATCGGCAGTGGTGACCCCGGCATTCGCCAGCGCGCCCAGCTGGCCGAGGTTCGCGTTGCCTTTCTGCGTGGTGCCAATGTTGCTGAGAGGCGTGCCGGACGCGCCGCCGTTTTCCAGCGCACCGCCACCGTTAAGCTGCTGCAGCGCCCCCTGAAGCTGATCGTTCCACTGCGGCGAGTTCACCGCCACGGTGCCGGTATTGCTCAGCCCCTGTTTTTGTACGCCGCTGCCGACACTCTGGTTGCTGAGGGTGTTCAGCGACGGGGTGGAGATGACGTTGCTAACGCCGCCCGCGTTCGCAGTGGTATTGGTGTTGCTGATGTTACTGGTGAAGTTTGCTGTGACGTTACCGCCCGCCTGGATGACGGCGCGGTATGCAGCTCCATCAGTAGTAAATTCCGTCTTATGTTCACCTAACCGATAAGGAACATAACTGCGGTATTTTAATTCATCTTCATCCCACCAATACCATTTATTATTACTAAGCTTCTCCAATGGTTGCCAATAATCACTACCACAATCCTGGTAGAACCATTCACAACGATAATTTGCCTCAACATATTCAACTTTACGCCCACCTTCTGCGGAAAGGTTATTTAAAGTTGAACCGGAGAGTGCTATATCCCGTCCTGCAAGGATATTGCTAGCTTTGTTTTCCATTGAGCCAGCATTAATATTAATATCGCGCCCAGCGGCAATGCGAGCCGCACCCCCGTTAGCTGAAACCTGAACGACGGAATCACTAAGAATAAATCGTCTGGTATCTTCGCCAGACAGACGATATTCGATTACATCACGACAGTGTTCATTCATTGCTCCCGTGCAATTTTGCCATGAATGATAAACAACCTGCTCTCCATTGTTCTTCCATTCCTCCAGGCTAATTTCAAAATCCGGCTTATCTTTCACATAATAAACACGGCTCAGATACTTAGACGTGTCGGGTAAAGCATTCGAGTATTTATTTTCATAGCTACTGATATTCAGTCCATCACGTTCATTCAGCAAATGCCCCGTTCTGATCCCAATATCGCCATTCTGCGTCTCAATATTCCCTGACGTATTCACCACCTGGCTGTTGGCATTGCCCGCCGCATCCCGCTGCATCCACAGGTTGTTCCCCGCCATGATGTCGCCGCGCTGGTTGGTGATGCTGTCGGCAAACAGCGCCAGATTATTCGCAGCGTACAGCAGCGCGGTGTTGACGATGGCGCCCGGCGCGCTCAGGGTCAGCGAGCCGCGCGTGCCGGTGAAGCCGTCCACGGTAATATTGCTCCGGCTGGCAACGGTGATGTCACCTCCGCCCTGCACCGAACCCGCGGCATTCAGCGCCACGCTGCTGCCGGAGAGCGTACTCGTGCCGCCGCCGGTGGTGATTTGTCCGTTGTTGCTGAGCTGCCCGCCCGCGTTCAGGTTGACCGCCTGCCCCTGCAGCACGCTGCGGTTATCGATGTCGCCGCCGCTGTTGATGGTCAGGGTTCTGCCTGCCGCCACGGCGGTCCGGCTGGTAAACGCGTTCGTCAGCTGCAGCGTTAAGTCCCCCAGGGACACCAGCTGGCCGGTAAGGTCCAGCCCCCGGCTCTGCAGCCACAGGTTGCCACCGCTCAGCAGCTTGCCGCCCGCGCTCTGGGTTACCTGGTCCGCGCCAATATTCAGCTGCGTGTTGCCGAGCAGCGTGCCGCTGTTGTTCAGCTGGCCGTAGTTAACCGTCAGCTGTCCCGCCTGGGTGGTGCCCTGGCTGGCGAAGGTGGTGCCGGTCAGGGTGGCGCGATCGGCCACCCACGTGCCGCCGTTGGTGGCGTTTGCCGCATTCAGGATCAGGTCGGTGGCCTGCAGCCAGCCGGTGCCGGTGAACTGCGGCGTGCCGAGCGTCAGGCGCGCACCGGAGAGGAGCCTGCCGTCGTTACGCGCCTGGGAGGAGGCGGTCACGCGCGTCTCGCCGCCGCCCTGGATCAGGCCGTAGTTAAACAGCGTGGGCGTGGTCAGCGTCAGCGCATCGCGGCTGACGATTTCGCCCCCGCTATTGTTGGTCAGCGTCCCGCTGAGGGCCAGCGTCGCGCCGTTATCGCCCTGCAGACGTCCGCTGTTGGTGAGCGCCCCGGTGGTGATGCCGAGCGTGCCCCCCTGCATTTTGCCGTCGCTGGTGACGGAGGCCGCCGTGACGTTCAGCGCCCCGCCGGACAGCAGGGTGCCGCCAGACTGCTGGCTGACCGCGCCGGTCTGGCTGAGGGTCAGGCCATTCACGCCGCTGATGGCGCCGCTGTTGCTGAGCGTGCCGCCTGTCAGCGTCAGGTTTTTCGCCGCCCACTGCCCCTGGTTCGCCAGCGTTGCGGCCTGCAGCGTTGCCGCACCCAGCGCGGTGATCCTGCTGCCTGCGGTTCCGGTGAGCGTATCGGTCAGCGTCATCTGCAGCGCGTCGGCGCTCTGCACCGCGCCGCTGTTGGTGAGCGACCGGGCGTTAAGCAGGATGTTCTGTGCCTGCCAGCTGCCGGCATTGGTCACCGTGCCGGATGTCATTGTCAGGGTGCCCTGGGTAAGCAGCTTACCGCCTGCGCCGTTAATCAGTTCCTGCTGCGGCGCGGCCATTGCCATGCGCGCCATCAGCCGCTGCTGCCCCTGCAGGGTCAGGCTCTGCAGACCGGTTAAGGTACCCTGGTTGTTAGTGCTGTTCTGATGCAGCGCGAGGGTGTTCCCCTGCACGGTGCCGCTGTTTTTAAGCGTGCTGCCGCCGAGCGTCACATCGCCCTCGCTGAGGAGCTGCCCGCGGTTATCCAGCGTCTGTGCGGTGATATCCGCCCTGCCCTGGCTCATCAGCGAGCCGGTTGAGGTCAGCGTGCCGCCGGTCGTGGCCGTCAGCGTTCCCTGGCTGAGCAGAGACCCGCCGTGCGTCCAGTCGCTGGCGCTGATGTCCGCGCCGTTCCCCTGCAGCGTGCCCTGCGTGGTCAGATGGCCTGCATCCAGCGTCAGCATGCCGCCGGAGAGGGTGCGCGAGGTCGCGCCCGTGGTCAGCGTGGTGCCGGTGAGCGCCAGACCGTTCGTTCCCTGCATCAGCCCGCCGTTGTTCATATCGCGGGCAGTGAGGGACAGCGTACCGCCCGTGATGCGCCCCGGGTTCGCCAGGGTGTCCGCGGTGAAGGTGGTCGTGCCGCCGCTCTGCAGCAGCCCGGTATTGGTTAACGCCCCACTGAGCGTGCCGCTGAGTCCCGTCTGCCCGTTTACCGTGCCGCTGTTGGTGAGGGCGGTGCCGGTCATGCCCAACGTGGCGCCCTGCAGCGTACCGGCGTTCGTCAGCTGTCCGCCGGTCAGCGTGAAGCCGCCGCCGGAGAGCCATTTACCGTTCAGCTCGTTGATAAAGCGGTCGGCGGTGACGTTAACCGCGTTGCTGCCCTGCATCAGGCCGCTGTTGCGCAGCTCAGTACCGCCTGCTGTCAGCGTTTTGCCCGCCACCGTGCCGCTGCTGGTCAGCGTCGTTGCGTTAAGTGCAGCATCTTCGGTGGCAACGATGTTCCCCGTATTGGTCAGGGCCTTGCTCAGGCCCAAATCCAGGCTCTGCGCCTGAATATCGCCCCGGTTCGTCAGGTCGCTGCCCCGCAGGGTGAACCCGCCGTTCACCAGCAGCAGACCAGCGTTATCGAGCGTGTCGAGGGATAAATCCAGAGGGCTGCCGCTCACCAGTTGCCCGGTGGCGCCGTTGCTCAGCGCGCGGGTGGTCAGCGCCAGCGTGTCGTTGCCCTGAAGAATCCCGGTGTTGTTCAGCTGCGCAGCCTTCACCGTGAGGGCTTTCCCGGCCAGCTGGCCGTCGTTGAACAGCTGCGCCGCCGTCAGCGTAAACAGGTTCTGGCTGAGCAGTGCACCTGTGTTATCCAGCCTGCCGGTCGTGGAAAGGGTCAGGCCGTCCAGCGTCTGAACGCTGCCCTGGTTATTCAGGCTCCCTGCCTCAAGCGTCGCGCTGCGCGCCTGAAGGCTGCCCGCGTTGCTGAGGGTTTGTCCGCTCAGGGTCAGGGTTTCGCCTCCCGTCACCTGCCCCTGAGCCTGGTTCGCGAAGGTGTTCCCGGACCAGGCCAGCGTGCTGCTGCCCTGAAGCAGGCCGCTGTTCTGCAGGTCACCCCGCAGGGTCAGCACTTTCGCCAGCAGCTGGCCACGGTTATCGCTACTGCCAGCCTGGACGTCCAGCGCCAGCTGGCTGAGCACCTTACCGCTGTTGGTCAGCATGCCGGTCACCGCCGCCGTCACGCCCGTTTCCCCCAGCGCGTTACCGGTATTAATCCACTCGCCGGTAGCGAGGTTCAGGGTGTTGCCCTGCAGCAGCCCGGCGTTGTTCAGGGTGGTGTGGTGCAGGTCGAGCGCGCCGCCGGAGAGTAGCATGCCCGCCTGCTGGTTGCTGAGCTGTGCCCCTGTCGCCGTCAGGGAATGTGTCCCCTGCAGCGTGCCGTCGTTGGTCACCGACGCGCTGTTAAACTGCGCGTCGGTACCGGCCATCAGCCCGCTGTTCGTCAGGCTGGCGGCGGTCAGCGTCAGGCCGTCCCGGGCAATCACCCGCCCGTCGGCATCGTTGCTGGCCTGGCGGGTCAGGTTCAGCAGCAGCGCGGTGGCGCTGAGCTCGCCGCTGTTGCCAAGCGTTTCACCGCCGAGCGTCAGCGTTCCGCTGCTGCGCAGCGCGCCACGGTTAGTGAGGTCTGTTACGCCGAGCGTCAGCGCCAAGTCCCCCTCGACGGTGCCCTGGTTCTGCAGGCTGTCCGCCGTGATGTGCAGGTCGCTGGCCGCAATATTGCCCGCATTAGTAAACGCAGTGCCGTTCAGGGTGAGCCGGTCGTCCGCCAGCAGGCGTCCGGTATCGGTGTTGGTCAGGCTGAGGTAGTCGCTGCTCAGGCTGACGCCGTTGATTTCGCCCTGGTTTGTCAGCGTGTCGCCCCGGAGGCGCAGCGCGCCGTCGGTGGTGATAAGCCCGCTGTTAGCCAGCGTTGGGACGTTCAGCGTTAAATCCTGCGTGCTGTAGACCGATCCGCCCGCGAGGTTTGTGAGTAACCCGGTCTTCAGGCCGAGCAGGGTGGTCCCCTGCAGCAGCCCGCTGTTCTCCACCGAGGCAGCGTCCAGCGCCAGCGTACCGGCAACCAGCGTACCGCTGTTGGTGATGCGTTCAGGAGCCGTCAGGGTCATGCGGTCCGCTTTTGCGACGCCGGACTGGAGGATGTTCTGTCCGCTGAGCGCGATGGCGCTGGCGGTAAGCTCTCCGCCGCTGTTCAGGTCGCCGGTCGCGTTAAAACTCAGCGCGTTACCGGTGGATTTCCCGGTATGCGCAATCGCGCCCGCCGTCACCGACAGGGCGCCCTTCGCCGCCTGCGTGCCGTTCAGCGCGGCATTCTGCGCCTGCAGAGTGAGCCCCTGCCCGCTCTGCAGATGCGCATCCTGGCCAGTGGTCAGGTCGCCGGTACTGACGGTGACTGCCCCCGCCGCGTCCGTCTGCCCGTTCAGGCTGGCGCTGCGGGTCGCGGTAATCTGTACGTTACCCTGGCTGGTGGTATGGGACGCCTGACCGCTGGTCAGAGTACCGGCCTGCGCCGTCAGCGCCGTCGCGCCGGAAAGGGTGCCATTCTGTTCAAGCGCGTCTGCCGTCACGCTCATCGCGCCGTCAGCCAGCAGGCTGCCGCCGTTACGCAGGGTCTGCTGCACCGTGACGTTTGCATTGCCTTTCGCGCTCAGCGTGCCCCGCTGCTCCAGGGTTCCGGCGCTTAACGCCAGGTTGCCGACACTCTGCAAGGTGCCGCTATTGGTAACCGTCTGCCCCTTCAGGGTGACGTCATTACCCTGCACCGTGCCGCCGTTTGTCAGCTCTCCTGCGTTCACGTCAAGGTGGCCTTTCGCCGCCAGCTGGCCGCTGTTGGACACACTGTTGCCGGAGAGCGCAATGTCGCGCCCTGCATTCACCTGCCCCTGGCTACTGACGGTGCTGCCCGTCAGGCGGACATCGCCCGTGGCATCGGCCCGGCTCTGGCCGTCCATCACCAGCTGTCCGCCGCTCAGGGCCAGACTCTCCCCTGCCGAGACCGCACTGGCCGTGGATGTCAGCGTACCGCCGCTGCTGAGCGTCGCGCGGGTATCGCTACCGCTGCGGGTATTCGTCAGCGCGATATCCTTCCCGGCCGCCACGCTGAGCGCGCCTTTGCTGGTGACGCTGCCGCCGCGCTGCGTCAGGCTGCCGTCGGTGGACAGCGTAGTGTCGGCCTGACCCGTCAGCGTTGCATCCGCAAGCGCCATTCCCTGTTTGCTCGTGACGGTTAGCGCCCCACCCTGTGCCGACACGCCGCCGCCGTTTACGGTCAGGGTATCTTTACTGTCCAGCGTCGCCGCGCTGCGGGAGACCAGGGAGGTATTGCTGAGCGTCATCCCCTGCCCGCTGCTCACCGACAGCGCGCCCGCGCTGTTTGTCCCGCCGCCCGTCGTCTGCACTTTCCCCGCAGCGGAAAGGCGCATATCGCCCTGGCTGGCGAGCGTGCTGTTATTGAGTTCCACATCCTGCGAGCTGGTTACATTCAGCGCGCCCCCGGCCTGATGGCTGCCGTTGAGGGTCACCCCCGCACCATTTGCGGCGATAGAACCGCTGGCCAGACTGTTGGTGACCGTCAGTTTCCCGCCCGCGTCCAGCTGAATATCGCCCTGGCGCGCATTCAGGTTACCGAGGTTCACCCCCACGCCCGTCTCGCTGGAGACCAGGCGGATACGGTTGGCATACATCCCACCGAGCGCGCCGGTATCCACCGCCACCACGGGCGCGGCGCCCTCACCGGCAATCGGTTTGACGCTGCCGTCTGCGCCCACGCGGTTCGCCCCTGCCGTTACCGTCAGGTCGTTCGCATGTATCGCGGCGTTCACTTCCGTCGCGCGCGCAATCAGCGTCAGCGCGTCACTTTTACTGGCATCCAGCCCCTGGCCTTCAACCGTGATGGCGCCTTTCGTCACCTCCAGCGCCTGCAGGTTACCGCTGGCGTCGAACTGCGGTTTCCCCGTGGTCAGGGTGACGTTCGGGGTGTTGATAAATCCGCACCCGTTACAGGTGATGCCGTACGGGTTGGCCACCATGACGTTTGCCGCCTTGCCGGCAACTTCCGTATAGCCCTGCAGTTGGGAGCGGTTTGCCCCCGTAACTTCGTTGATGATGCCTTTCGCTTCCCGCCCGGCCTGCAGGTTGGGGTTGTTCTGGATAAGCCCGCCGAGTTGGGTCTGGGTTAAACGGTCCGTACCGTTGTTGAGGATAAGCCCCTCTTTGCCGACGTTATACTCACCGAACTGGTTATGCGAAATACCCGCCCCGTTCGGCGTAGCAATGTTGACGACCGGCACCCCGTTCCCCGCCCGATCGACCGTGGTTTGCCCGGTCGGCGTAAGCGCCGCCGCGACGGCAGGTGCCATCGGCTGCCAGACCATCAGGCCGCAGACAATCCAGCTGATCAGACGCTGCGAGAAACGAACGGGTGGGTGACGGGTATCCATAGTCGTAGAGTCTCTTAAAGCATGAAGGCAATGCGCCAGTTAACGCTCACATGATCCGGGCCGAGCCAGTCGGGATAGTGCAACGGCGTACCGACCGAAATCTGGCTGCTGTACCAGCGCCCTGCGCTGCTCAGCCCCACCGAACCACCCCATAACGTGCCGGAGGCAAAGCGGTCCTGACGGTCTTTTTCCAGCCAGCCGCCGTCAACGGCGAGCGTTGCGCTCACCGCACCAAGCACCGGGAGGGTGAAGAGGGAATACCCCAGCTCGTTACGCCAGTAGCCGCCGTTGTCCCCGGACAGGTACTGCTCTTTAAAACCGCGCACGGAGCTTTCACCGCCGAGCGTCAGGCGCTCGGAGCCGTAAAGGCGGTCGGGAGACCACTGGCCGTAGGCGCTGGTCAGCCACCAGGCGTTACGGGTAATCGGCCGCTGGAAGCTGGCGTTCAGGCTCCATTTGCGGAATTCAGCGCGCGGCATATCCCCGGACTTATCTTCGTCGGTTTCGGCATTGAACCACGGCATACCGTGGCTCCAGGTCGGGTTGAAGGTCGCCACACCGCCCAGCATTTTTTGCGTGTGGGTAATTCCCAGGACCAGGCTGGAGAGGTTACGCGTGCTGCTCTGAAGCGGCGCGTCGTTAAGCCAGTTGCGGCTGGAGCGCTGAACCACGCCTGCCGCAATGCCGGTTTTGACATCCCCGTTGCGGAAGACCACCCATGACGCGTTAACGCGGTGGGTTTTGGTATCGCCCGTGGAGAGCCAGTTGAACCCCTGGTTACTGATGGTGGTCCGGTAGTTACTCCAGGCGTAGCTGTAGTCCAGTAATCCGTAACCAAACGGCACGCTGACGCCCGCCTGGAAATTCTGTGCATCGTACGCGCTGGCAAAATCACTGCTGCGCCCGCCGCTGACAAACCATTTATCCGCCAGCCCCAGCATATTATTGGCGGTGAGCACGCCACTCAGCTGATCTTCCCCGGTACTCTTCTGCCCGCTATTATCCAGGCTTACGGATGCACTTAAGGGAAATTCCGGTTTTGCCGTGAGATTAACGATGGAATATCCGGCCTGCGTCCCCGGAAGAATTTCGATCTGAACCGGTTCGGTGCGCAAACGGTTAATTTGCTCCATGCCCTGTTCGATGTCGCGTAAATTAAGAATGCCCCCCACCCGTCCCGGAAACGCCATTTTCAGCATACGCGGCGTTTCGCCTTCCAGACGGATCGCTTCCAGTCTGCCTTCCAGCACAACAATATTCAGCTGGCCGCCGGAGAGATCCTGCTCGGTAAGAAAAGCCCGGCTGGTGATATATCCCCGGCTGATATACCAGTCAGAAATATGGGCGAGAAGTTCCGTTATTTTCGCCATATCCAGACACCGCCCCTGCCACGGTGCGACAAGGGTCTGACGGGTTTTCGGGGAGATTAAGGTCGCACCGGAAAGGGTAATGGTATGAATGGTGAAACAGGGCCCGGATCCGGTAACAGGTAGCGGTCTGGCAGGCGCGGGGCGAGGAATACTGCGCTCCAGTTCTTCACGCTGTTGCTGGTTTTGTAATAAAAGCTGCTGCTGTTGCTGTTGAATGGAGTCGCGATCGGCTGGCGACAGCGGCGCAGCATTTGCGCTCGCTAAAAAAAACACAGCTAATAAGATAGCAGCAGCATAATTTACTAATGAAATTATTCTATTTTTTATTCCGGAGCTATTCATCCATGCCACAAAAATGTTCGAAATTATTATTTTAGTAATATAAGAGTATTCCTAAAGTGAGTATATGTGATTTACGTTAGGGAACCTAAAATAAATCTTTCTTTCAGAAAAGTGAGAAGGGTATTAAGAATAAATACGAAATGATTTAACTAACCCTTAAATCTTGAGTAAGCCCTAATACACTAGCAGTGAAGACGGAAGGTTTTTCGCCATTCCGCCGGGCTGACCCCAAAACGCGCTTTAAACTGCTGGCGATACGTCACCGCCGACACAAATCCCACCTGTTCTGCCACGCGTTCAATCGGTATATTTCCGGCTTCCAGTAATATCTGACTGCGTCGCAACCGTTCCGCAGTTAGCCAGTCGGCGACGCTCATCCCCGTAGCGTTAATAAAATGGCGGGTCAGGGTGCGGCGGCTCATGGAAACCACCTCCGCCAGCGAGTCCAGATTATGCGGCTCGGTAATGTGCTGCTGGAGATAATCGATCAGGCAGTTAATCCGCGCATCGCGGGTGTCTTTTGGCACCGGCTGGGCAATAAACTGCGCCTGTCCGCCTTCACGGTGCGGCGGCACAATCATCCGCCGGGCAATCTGGTTCGCGACCACGCTGCCAAAGCGCTGGCGGATAATGTACAAACAACAATCCAGCGCAGCGGCGGTGCCCGCTGAAGTGATGATGTTGTCGTCATCCACGTAGAGGGCGTTGATATCCAACTGAACGTTCGGGAAAAGCAACTGGAACTGGTGCTCAAACTCCCAGTGCGTGGCCGCACGTTTGCCGTCGAGAATGCCCGCATAGGCCAGCACAAATGATCCCAGACAAAGCCCGACGATTTCCGCGCCGTTGTCTCTTGCCTGCGCCAGGCTGTCGAGCAGCACCTGAGGCGGGCGTTCAAGGACATGCTGCCAGTAGGGAACGACAACAATATCGGCCTGACCAATAGCGGTGTAGTCCTGCGTGGCGTTGAGGGCAAATCCGTCTTTTGAGGTGAGAAAACCCGGCGTTTCGGCGCAGATCGTCACGTTAAAGCGCTTTTCACCGGATACCGTATCACCAAACAGAATGCAGGGAACGGAGTAGTGGAACGGGCTAAACCCGTCCACCGCAACAATCGCGACGTTTACTGGCGGCATCTGTCTCTCCCATCCCCTTTAAACACTCAGAATATAACGCTTTCGCCATCCTGTGGAATGCTCAGCGCATCACTGAACTGGTTGGCTTCGGCGTACTCACGCAGTGCGTGGCGGGTTAACAGGCAGTGGTTGATCGCCTCCATATGGACCGCCACAATCTGTGCCTGCGGCAGCAGGAAATGGACGTTCAGCACGTCCTGCTCGCCCATGATAATCGGCCCGAAACCCAGCACATGCGCGTAACCGGCATTCAGTACTACCACATCCGGCTGGTGTTTTTGCAGATCGGTCGCCACCTCTTCGCGCCAGATGGTATCGCCTGCGATGTACAACGTCTTCTCATCAGGATGGCGCAACACCACACCGCAGGCTTCGCCCAGACGTTCTGCCAGCTCTGGCACCGCATAAGCACGATCGGTACCGTGCTGGCCACCGTGGGTCTTCGTGATGCGGATATCGCCAAAGCGAGTCTCTTCGGTCATCACCGTCAGGTGGGTAAACCCCTGGGTGCGCAGCAACGCGGCGTCGCTGTCGTTTTGCACGTAGACCGGTTTGTCTTTGGCGATCAGCTCAATGGCCGTTTGATCCCAGTGATCGTCATGGGTGTGGGTGACAATCACGGCATCGGCATCCAGCAGCGTTTTTACGTCAACGGGCAGGTCGACCATCGGGTTGCGAATGTCTGCACGCGCCGTGCCCGGAAAACCGGGATACGCGCCTTTTGGTGCCAGCATTGGGTCAATTAATAAACGTTTTCCGGCGTAGGTAATCAGCTGAGTGGCATTGCGAATTTGGGTGATGTTCATAGGGTATCCTCCGGTTGGTGTGATAAGGAGAATAGCCAGAGGGGCAGTTTTGCGATGTGGGCTAAAGGGCAATGATCGATGGAATCGGGCCAATAGGAAAAGGCGGGTTTCCCCGCCAGCATGCTTACCAGCCTGGTACCGCCCCACCGTTAAAGATCGTCTCCGCCGCTTTCGCCACCTCAGGTGACTGATACGACTGAATAAACTCCTTCACGTTTTCTGCGTCTTTGTTGTCTTCACGCGTCACCACAATGTTCACGTACGGTGAATCTTTGTCTTCGATAAATACGCCGTCATGCACTGGCGACAGCCCGGTTTGCTGGAGATAGGTGGTGCTGATGATGGCAACATCAACTTTCGGGTCATCCAGCACGCGCGGCAGCTGCGCCCCTTCCAGCTCCATAATTTTCAGGTTTTTGGGATTTGCCGTGATATCCAGCGCCGTCGGCAGCAGGCCAACGTCTGGCTTGAGGGTAATCAGCTTCTCTTTTTGCAGCAGCAACAGCGCGCGGCCGAGGTTAGTCGGGTCGTTCGGAATAGCAATGGTCGCGCCATCTTTCAGATCGGACACGGATTTGATCTTGCGGGAATACCCGGCCATCGGGAAAACAAAGGTGTTCGCCACGGCGACCAGTTTGTAGCCGTGCGCCTTGTTATCTTCTTCAAGGAATGGGCGATGCTGGAAGACGTTGGCATCCAGTTCACCGTGGTTGGTGGCATCGTTGGGCAGCAGCGACCCGCTGAAGCCCACCAGCTCCACATCCAGGCCATATTTCTCTTTCGCCACCTTTTTGGCAACTTCCGCCACGTCCTGTTCGGCGCCATTGATGACGCCCACTTTAATGTGCTTAACATCATTGCCACTTTGGTCACAACCCGCCAGCAGCAGGCCGGTCAGAAGAAGCACACCCAATCGGAGTTTCACGATACAGTTCCTTTTGATAAACGTTTTGATGACTATATCGACAACGCGGCGATGAGCTAAAAACCGAAAAAGAATCAATAAGAAGGATAAGTTATATGCGGTCGATTGCCGGGCTTACCCTGCCTACAGATTCAGGATTTAAAGCGCTTTCGCCAGATAATGCCGCTGCATGCCCGGATAAGGATAATCCTGCAAAGACATCTGCAGCTGGTACCCCTGTTTTTCATAAAACGGACGCGCCTGGAAGCTGGCGGTGTCGACGAGCGCATGTTTACAGCCGTTGCGTCTGGCTTCCTCTTCGGCCGATTTAATGATCTGGCTACCCACACCGGAACCCCGCACGGTATCGCTGACCCAGAGAAAGTCGATATTCAGCCAGTCGCCTTTACGTACGCCAATTAATCCGCCCAGCATCACGCCATTTTCATCTCGCATGTAAACGCCAATGTCACCGCTAAAATTCGATAGATCGAGAAACTGCCCGTTATAGGCTCTCAGCCCCGTCAGTAACTCCTCTTTCTCTTGCGTGGTGACTGTATCAGTAATGCTCAGGTGCATATTTTTCTCCTTATTTTTCTGTGCCGTTTCACTATCTCACACACTCATCCTGGAGAAAATTCATACTTTCGACTGGAGTCGCTACACTGAATGTAACGATATATTTCATAGGAAGCATGTGACTTCTAAAGGGGGTTTTGATGAAAGCTGCGCACCTGGTCTGCCTGCTGGTTTGTCTGCTCTTCGCCGCGTTTGTCCATGCACAGGAAAAGGACGACCCGGCGAAAGAGGCACAAATAAAGCAGCAGGTCCTTAAAGATATTAAGAAAACCTGTACGCCACAGAAAAAGCAGAGCGATAAAGCCTGGCAGGAGATGATTTTGTCGTCCGAGGCCAATCAACTCCTGATCAAAAACGCCATTACCGCCGTGAAGCGCGACAATCTGGACGCCTACTGGGCTGCGATTGGTCAGGTGGATTGTATGGAAGATTATTAAGTACGCCGCTACGTTTCCCATGACGAGTCTGGTTTAGGGCTCCTGGCTGCACGCCACAGGCAATCGACCCATGTTATGCTGGGAAAAAACCAACATAACAGGGGAGAACATGGGTTCCACACGTAAAGGGATGCTGAACGTCCTGATCGCCGCCGTTTTATGGGGAAGCTCAGGAGTTTGCGCGCAGTACATCATGGAGAAAAGCCATATTTCTTCGCCTTATCTGACCATGGTTCGCCTGCTGTTTACCGGCGTGATCCTGCTTACGCTTTCCTTTGTTCACGGCGACAAGATTTTCTCGGTCATCAAAAATCGAAAAGATGCCCTCAGCCTGCTGATTTTCTCGCTGGTTGGCGCGCTCACCGTGCAGCTCACTTTCCTGCTGACGATTGAAAAATCCAACGCAGCAACCGCCACCGTGCTGCAATTCCTGTCGCCGACCATCATCGTGGCGTGGTTTGCGCTGGCGCGGAAAAAGCGCCCTGGTGTGTTTGTCTTATCCGCGATAATGACGTCGCTTGTCGGCACGTTCCTGCTGGTGACGCATGGCGATCCAACCTCACTTTCTATTTCGCCTGCGGCGCTGTTCTTCGGGATCGCTTCCGCCTTTGCCGCCGCGTTTTATACCACTTACCCGTCAACGCTGATCGCCCGCTACGGCACGTTGCCGATTGTTGGCTGGAGTATGTTGATTGCCGGGGTAATGCTGACCCCGTTCTACGCCGGGCGCGGGACAACGTTTGTCATTGATGGCAGCCTGCTGCTGGCGTTCTTCTACCTGGTGGTGATCGGTACGGCGCTGACGTTCAGCCTGTATCTGAAAGGTGCGCAAATGATTGGCGGACCGAAGGCGAGCATTCTGAGCTGCGCCGAGCCGCTAAGCAGCGCGCTATTGTCGGTTATCCTGCTGGGCGTGGCGTTCACCCTGCCGGACTGGCTGGGCACGCTGCTGATTGTGTCGTCGGTAGTGCTGATTTCGATGGATTCGAGAAGACGGGTTCAGACATCGGCGTAGCCAGATTCCCTCTCCCACGGGAGAGGGAGAAAACCACTACTTCGCTTTAACCTTACCCGCCACCAGCAGCGCCGTCAGCAGCATCAGCGTACCGGAAATAACCAGCGGTGACGTCAACCCCAGATGGTCGAGCGCAACACCGCCGATGGCAGCACCGCAGGTGTTCGCCAGCTGGATCACCGCCACCTGAATCGAACCGGCTTTTTCCGCCTGATCGGCCAGCGAGCGGGTGATCCACGTTGACCAACCCACCGGCACCAGCGCAAAGGCAAAGCCCCAGATAATGGCAATCGCCGACGCCACCCATTTATCGCTACCCCACAGCACCAGAACAGTGGCACTGATAGCCAGCACCAGCGGTGCGCCCGCCAGCGCCACTTTCAGGGAGCGTTTCAGGAACTGGGACGAGAGTGAGGTGCCCACAAAACTGGCGATACCGAAACTCAACAGCACCAGCGTCAGGCCATCCACGTCAAATCCCGCCATGGTCATAAACACCGGGCGGATGTAGGTGAAGAAGGCAAACTGCCCGGCGAAAGACATAAAGATAGCTGTCATCCCCGCCAGCACACCCGGGCGCTTCAGCAGGCTGAACATGTTCTGTTTGTGATGCGCGGCTTCACCGGGCAGAGACGGCAGTGCTTTCCACACCCAGATAATGCACAGAAAACCCATTACCGCCGCCGCATTAAACACGTTTCGCCAGCCGATAATCCCACCAAGGAAACTGCCCAGCGGCGCGGCGATCACCAGAGCAATAGAAACGGCACCAAAGATAACGGACAACGCTTTTGGCACCGTGCGCGCGGGCACCAGGCGCATAGTGAGGGATGCTGACATCGCCCAGAAACCGCCCAGCCCTAATCCCAGGCAGGCGCGTCCAAGCAACAGCAGGGTAAAGTTATTGGCAAAAGAAACCAGCAGGCAGGAGAGCGTTAGCAGCACGCTAAACAGAATAACCACTTTGCGGCGGTCAATGGTACCAATCACCTGGGTGATAAACAGGCTGGCGAACATCGCCACAAAGGCAGTTACGGTAACAGACTGTCCCGCCACACCTTCGGAAATGCCCAGATCCTGCGCCATGGGCGTCAGCAGGCTGACCGGTAAAAACTCAACGGTAATCAGGCAGGCGACGCAGAATGCCACGGAGAAAACCGCCGACCAGTTCGGGCGTGAAACCTCTTTGGTCTGCGGTCTGGTCGTGGGCTGGATATGTTCTGTCATGGCGTCACCTGAAGATAAAAACGTGCGGAAAAGTCGCGCAGTTTATCATCAAAAGTGTGACGAATTTAACGATTTGACAACTTTTGTCGTTTTTAATTTTCCGGGAGGCAGATCGGCGGGAACTGATACCTTTTCAGCATAACGAAAATGAAAATTCAGTATCCACATTTGAGGTGAAACAATCATAGCGTCTGAAAAGGAGAAACTATGAAAACTCGTAACTTATCTCAAAATCTTACTGTTAGTTCTATTGGCTTTGGTGCGATGGGGCTGAGTGAATTTTACGGGCAGACGAATGACTATGCATCACTTGAGGTGTTGCATAAGCTCATTGAACTGAACGTGACTTTCATTGATACCGCAAATCTGTATGGCCGCGGTCACAATGAAAGGCTGATCGGTCACTTTCTTGCCGGGCTGGATAAAAGCACACGCGAGCAGTTTAAAATTGCCACGAAGTGCGGTATCGATCGCTCTCCCGACGAGTCCTATGCCCGCTCCATTAATAACACACCCGACTATATCATCCGTTGCTGTAACGAATCCCTTAAGCGCCTTGGCGTTGAGCGCATCGATCTCTTTTACCTTCACAGAGTGAGCAACGAAACACCGATCGAAGAAAGCATGGATTGCCTGAGTGCGCTCGTTAAAGAAGGTAAAATTAACCATATTGGTCTTTGTGAAGTTTCAGCTTCCACGCTGCGACGAGCCCATGAAGTACATCCTGTCACCGCGCTGCAAACAGAATATTCCCTGTGGACGCGTGATATTGAAGATACCGTTCTGCCGGTCGTGAAAGAGTTGGATATCGGCCTGGTTCCTTACTCGCCTCTCGGTAGAGGCTTCCTTACCGGGAAATACCTGAACAACAGTGATTTTGCAGAGGGTGATTTCCGCAAGAATAACGAGCGTTTTATTCAGTCCAGTCTCGATCATAATCGCCAGCTGCTCGATATCATTACTCCGCTGGCGACAAAATATGGCTGTACCGCAGGTCAGATTGCGCTTGCATGGCTGTTAGCGCAATACGATAAGCTGGTCCCCATTCCGGGCACAAAGCACCTCAATTATCTGACCGAGAATGCGCGCGCTGCCGACATTGTGCTAGAGAATACAGATATTGATTCGTTGAACACTCTTCATCGACAACTAGACATAAAAGGCGATCGCTATTCTGCAGAGGGTATGAAAGGGGTGAATGCCTGATACGTTATCATAAAAATAAAAAAACCGGGTTACCCGGTTTTTTTATGTCTGAAGAACTCATGATATTTTTATTTCTCCGCTGTACCGCCTGCTGCCATTAATTTGGCTCATACGATTTCTCAACGTGAGAGTGTTTAGCAGTAAGACTTGCAGGAACGATCGCAACAAGCAGAACGGAAAGGCCGATGGCTGTACCTGCTACGATATACAGAAGAGGGACCGAGAATGATGACACCATCCAGGCACCCACTGACGCGCCGATACCAATGGCGATATTAAAAATCGAAACATAGAGTGCCGAGGCAGGAAACGTTTTATCTTCCGCCATCCGTAATACCCATGTCTGGAAGCCGACAAAGATGCCTGACACCGCTACACCCCAGATAACCATGGCAGTCAAAATGTATGCGGCAGAGAGCGAAGAACCTGACAATCCCAGGGTGATCAACACTGCACAGATAAGGAGAACGGATAAAGCCACCGTCATCTTAAGATATTTATCAATCAATACCCCGGTCAGGAAATTCCCGGCCAGACCCGCGATACCGTAAACAAAAAGCACAGCCGGAATAAAAGCAGCGGTGAGTAAACTCTGCGTATGTAACCAGGGCTCAATGTAGGTAAATGCGGCAAAGTGGGCGGTAACGGCAAGCAATGTGGCAGAGTAAATTTTCCATAGCGTGGATGATTTCAGCACGCTTTTCAGCGCATCAAGACCAATTGCACTCTTACTGGTGATCTGTGGAACAAGAACAGTAATCCCCACAAAAGCCACGACGCTGAGCGTCGCCATCAGCCAGAATGCCTGTCTCCAGCCGAAATGAATGCCAATATAGTTAGATATCGGTACACCAAACACGCTTGCGGCAGATACGCCGCCAAACACGATTGATGTGGCCGTCCCGATATATCTTGCAGGAACGATGGCTACCGCTGTCACGCCGATCATCGCCCAGAATGCCCCATGCGCAAGTGCACCCAATACGCGTGCACTGAGCAGTACATTGTAAGTGTCTACCGTAGCGGCCAGGACATTGGACATCATAAGAACGACGGTGAGCACCAGTAAAAGACGCTTCTTTGCCACATTCCCCAAAAACACAGAGGCAAACAGTGCACTTAATGCCCCGACCCATGCATAAAGAGAAACGGTCATGCCAATCGCGGATTCTGAAGAATGAAGACCTTCGGCGATAGGCGTTAATAACCCTACAGGTGCCAATTCAGTGGTGACAATGGTGAACGTTGATATTGCCAGAATAAATAAAGCAAGCCACGACTTTATGGTCATCTTTTGCGTAGGTTTTTCTGAATCCATATTACTTACCTCAATAATTATTTAAATAATGCGAATACTAAAAAATTTTAAAGGGCACATTTATCTTGTAATAAAGAGTAATAATTACAGGGAGAATTTATCAACTCAGCGTCCAAATGGAATTATTAAATCTGTAATATAGTTTTTATATTACTATTGAATTAGGTTTTTATTTTAAGCATTACCGTGTAAGATCTGAGACGAGAAAATAGACGAAAATACCTTTTCGCTTTTCAGGATCACCGTTATGGCTACAGCAGAACATTTAATCAGCAATAACCTTCCCAGTATCAAACAATTGCAATGCTTTCTCGCTGTTGCACATGAGTTGAACTTCCGCAAGGCTGCTGAACGTCTGCGGATGACGCAACCCCCCCTGACTCGCCAGATAAAATGTCTTGAAGCCGTTTTGCAGCGCCAGCTTTTCAGTCGGAGTACGCACGACGTCAGCCTCACTGAAGCGGGACGTGCACTGGTGGTACAAGCTGAGAAAATCCTACGCGAAATCAGTGAACTAAAATCGAATTCACTCTCTTCTGAAACCAACCTGCGTATCGGACTCACGCGAACGCTTAATTTTGAATATATTGAACCGGTGAATAGCCAGCTGCAAAAACTGAACGCCGGGGATGATGTCGAAACACCGGACCTGACGTCAGCCCAGCTGCTGCAAAGCTTGTCAAAAAATATGCTGGATCTGGTGTTAACCGGGGAAAAAGGGACAGGCCATGAAGATATTGTTCAGTACCGTTGGGTCTGTCAGGAGCCGTTACTCATCGCCATGCCCTCTTTACACCCTGCCAGCCTGAAAGAAAAAGTCTCCCTCGAAGATATCAGTGACTTACCCATTTTCTGGTTTTCCAGAAGTGCAAACCCTTCATTTTACGACAAATGTGAAAACTACTTCGACACGCTGAAAACACCGCTGAAACGAATAAAAGAGCCGGACGATTCACTCGTGATGCTGAGTCGAATAGCGAGAGGGAAAGGATTTGCGCTGCTACCGCAGTCAAAATGCACCTTCAATCAGGAGGGGCTATGCTACCGGGAGCTAACGGACGATGAAGCAAAGAGATTAAATATTGATATCTACGCGGCAACCCGCCTCAATGAAAACAGAGAAGAAATTCTGAACGCGCAGAATATCTTGTGCGGCAAAATGGCTTAATGCAGGTAAAACACGCCCTCTTCCGGCAAGAAAAGTTGGTTGTAGCGTAGCTGGAAGGCATTAAGTTCCTGCAGATCGGGCTCGATCTCGCGCATAAAGCCGAGCGCGAGTCGGACTTGCGCATCGGTGATTGGCGCAGCCAGGCGGGCTTTACGCAGCATGCGGTGCCAGGTGTGCAGGTTCTCTTCGCTACCATCGACGATGCAGACCTGCCAGATCAGCAACACTTGTGCCGCGTTTTGCAGGTGCGCCTCGTCCGGGCGCTCAAGATAACGAATAAACTCATTCCCCGGCGTTTTGCCAAACTGGTCGATCATCGACTCAACGGGCATCGGGGTGATCCCCAGACGTTCGCTTAAGCGTTTGATGGCGCGTCGGGAATCCGAGGTCAGGATCCGAAATCCGACCACAAACACCACAGCAAGCGTTGCCAGCATTATCCAGACCATGCGTTCTCCTTAGAATAGCCGCTCATCATAGCGGGAAACACACGGCGTCAAAAGCGGGCAGAACCATAATAGTGAACTGAAAAGCACTGGAAAAAGGGCAGGAAAGCCACTTTGGTTTTTATTGGGACGATTGTATATCCACGGTGTATGGTCAATGCCTGGCGGTAACAAATAATCACTTCAGGGAAAGAGCGAACATGTCCATAACAATCAGTGTCTTGCTGGAGAATCGGGCTAACCCCGGCGGTAAAAACTTACTGCGGGCTAAAGCAGGACTTAGCCTGTTTATACAGGATGAAAATGATTCCATCCTGTTTGATACCGGTCCTGATGATAGCTTCCTGTATAACGCTGGTCTAATGGGCATCGATTTGACCCGCCTGACCGCAGCGGTGCTTTCTCACGGGCACTATGACCATTGCGGCGGCGTTCCGTGGTTACCGGATAATTGCCGGATCGTATGCCATCCCCACGTGGCCTGCGAGCGCTACTCGGCAATACCTTTTTTAGGGTATACCGCCAGACTAAAAAAATTGTCGCTGAATAATGATTATTCACGCTATCGCATGGAATACAGCAGTACCCCGCTTCAGATTGGAAAGCGTTTTATGTGGTCAGGGGAGATTCCTGTCGCCAAACCGCACGCATACGGTGTTATCGGCAGAAAAAACGCGAATGCGGACTATGTAAAAGATGAAGGGGTTCTGATTTATAAATCTGACCTTGGACTGATCATTTTTATCGGCTGCGGTCACCGAGGTCTGATGGATATTGTACGTCACTGCCAGAGCATAACTGGCATCAATCACATCCATGCAATTTTCGGTGGTTTCCATCTTCGCAGTGCATCACCTCGTAAGCTCTGGGCAGTCAGGCAGTTTCTACACGGCCTAAAACCGGACAAAATAATGGGCTGCCACTGTACGGGTAAATGGGGCAATTTGTGGTTGCCCGGCACAGTCACCCCGTCAACAGGGGATATTTTTGTTTTGGGGTAGGTCTTAACTCAGTGAATAAAAAAGCCCGGCGGTCAGCCGGGCAAAGAAGTCACCTGCACACTCAGGCTGCTTTCAATTTCTGCTTCTGCGCGCGGTTTTCGCGGCGAATTTTACGTTCTTCCAGCACCGCGACCATCGCCATCAGGACGATACAGCCGATCGCTGCCGCATCCAGCGCGGCGAAGGTGCCAGCCCAGCCGGTGAGGCCGAAAATTGGCGTGCCGTCGGCGATCATCCCCAGACCGAGCTTGGCGAAGCTATCACCAATCAGATAGGCGAAGGTGCCCTTAATCCCATCGGCAGCGCCGATCGCTTTTTTAGGTACGAAACCAACGGCGGCCACGCCGATCAGCAGCTGTGGACCAAACACCAGGAAGCCGAGCGCAAACAGTGACGCCAGGTACACATACTGGTTGCTGGCATGCTGGTAAACGCCCAAGGTGGCGATAATCAGCGCCAGCGCGATGCAGGCCACCAGCGCGCGACGGCCATTGGCGAGATCCGAGAGCCAGCCCCACAGCAGCGTGCCGACCAGCGCGCCCACTTCGAACAGGGTAAAGCCCTGAATCGCGACCTCTTTAGAGAGCTTCAGCTCCTGGAAGGCATACACGGTTGACCACTGGTCGATACCGATACGCACCACGTACAGGAAGATGTTCGAGAAGCAGAGCAGCCAGATCACTTTGTTTTTCAGCACGTACTCAACAAAGATCTGCCACTTGGTCATCTCGTTTTCTTCGGTCTCTTTATCCTCCTCGCTGATCTCCTCGCCAAACAGCTCTTCAGCTTTGCCGAGGCCATAAGATTCCGGGGAATCGCTACCGAAGCGCAGACCGATAAAACCGACGATCAGGGCGATAATAGACGGGAAGATAAACATGCCGATCACATGGCCGTCGAACAGATAGTTGGCACCGAACAGCGCCACGCCTGCCGCCCCCGCACCACCGAGGTTGTGGGAGATGTTCCACATGCCAAGATACGAACCACGCTTGCGGCGCGGCGTCCATTTGGTGATGGTGGAATAGCTGCACGACCCGCCGGTACTCTGGAAGAAACCGCTCAGGGCGTAGAAGGCGATCATCAGGAACAGGCTAACCGAACCTGCGCCCATGCTGGCGCTAAAGCCGAGCATACAGATGGCGGAGAGGATCAGCATAAACGGCAGGAACTGCTTGGTGTTTTTGCCGTCAGCGTAATAGGAAACCAGCGTTTTACCCACGCCGTAGGTGATGGAGAAGCCCAGGCCAATCATCCCCAGCTGCGTCATGCTCAGCCCGTAGGTGGAGATCATGTCGTTCTGCGCGATGTTAAAGTTTTTGCGGATCAGGTACATGGTCAGGTAGCCAATAAAGACCACCAGGTAGGACTGCATGAACGGTTTGAACCACATTTTACGCCGCACGTCGAGCGGCAGATCCAGGGTCGGCTTGCGCACCTGGTTTAAGAAGGCCAGCATGGTTTGCTCCTGAGCTGATTTTTATACCTGCGAATGGCAGGCATTGTAAAAATCAGCCGGGAGAGACGCCTGAGACAGCGTCCAGGTGAAACCGGGAATATTTCCTAGTTTTGCCCCATTCGGGGCGAAAAGGTGAGACGTATCACGCTTCGCGCGGCACCTGGGCGTGCAAAAACGGCAACAGCAGCAGAGCAGAAACCCCCGCCGCGATGGCGATCACCGCGAAGAAACCGCTCCAGTGCCAGATGTCGATGACCCGCGCCAGCGGCCAGCCGGAGAGCGATGCGCCAAGGTAGGCAAACAGCCCGACAAAGCCCGTCGCCGCACCGGCCGCCTCTTTGTGCGAGCACTCCGCCGCCGCCATGCCGATCAGCATCTGCGGACCAAACACAAAGAAACCGGTGGTGAAGAAGCACGCCGCCTGCATCACGTAGCTGGCAAACGGCATCAGCCACAGCGAGCCTACCGAGAGCAAAATCCCGGCAGCAAAAATGAGATTCATCGGGCCACGGTTGCCGTTGAACAGCTTGTCCGATCCCCAGCCCGCCACCAGCGCGCCGATAAACCCACCCAGTTCAAACATGGTCACCGCCGAGTTGGCCGTCACCAGATCCACGCCAAGCGTCTCGGACATGTACAAATTACCCCAGTCGTTGATCGCCGCGCGCACCACGTAGACCAGCACGTAACAGAGCGACAGCAGCCAGATATAGGGGTTCTTCAGCACGTATTTGGTGAGGATTTCTTTACGGGTTAACCCCGCCCCTTCCTGCTGCTGGGCAATTTCCATCTCATCATGACGCCAGTCACCCACCGCGGGAAGTCCTACGGTCTGCGGCCTGTCGCGCAAACGCCAGCAGAGGAACAACCCGGCGATAATCGCTAACCCGCCCGCAATCATCATGCCTGCACGCCAGCCGTAATGCAGCGCCGCTGCGCCGACGACGATGGGGATCAGCGCACCACCCACGTTATGCGCGGTGTTCCAGACTGCCCACCAGCCGCCACGCTCGTTGCGCGAGTACCAGGTGGTAAGTAATCGGGCACAAACCGGCGCGCCCCAGCCCTGGAAAAAGGCGTTCAGCGCCCACAGCAGCGCAAAAGCCCACAGCGAGGTGGAAAAACCAAACAGGATATTCACCACTCCCGTGGCAATCAGCCCGAAGCCCATAAAATAGCGGGCGTTGGAGCGGTCGCTGACGATACCCGAGAAGAACTTCGACAGGCCATAGGTGATGTAAAACAGCGTCGCCAGCAGGCCGATATCGGTGCGGGCCATCACGCCGCTGGCGAGGATCTCCGGTGCGGCGGCGTTGAAGCTTTTGCGGGTGAAGTAGAACAGAGCATAGCCGAGCCAGATGGTGATCAGGATATGGCGACGCCAGTAACGATAGCGGGCGTCAATTTCATTTTTATCGCCGATCGGGGTGGCATTAGCCGGGGCTTTAAACATGGTAACTCCTCAGCGGCAAACTGACGCTGACGCGCGTTCCGTGGGTGCAGGAGATATTCAGCGTGCCGCCCAGCGCCTTCACGCGCTCGCGCATCCCCGCCAGACCAAATCCCTGCTGGCCGGAGCCCGGCGGCAGGCCGCAGCCGTCATCTTCAATTACCAGCATCAGACGCTCGTCCTGCTGCCAGGCCTGCAACGTTACCGCGCTGGCATTGGCGTGCTTCACAATATTATTCAGCCCTTCCTGACACACCCGAAACAGCGTCACACGCTGGCCTTCACTCAGCAGCGACTCTTCAATCCGCCAGTCGAGATGGCTGACAATCCCGCGACTTTCCAACTCCATCTCGCGCATGAGCGATCGCACCGCCTGCTCCAGAGACAAATCATCCAGCTGGCGTGGACGTAACCTTCCGAGCAAACGCCTTACCGAGTCATACACACCCAGCGAGAGCTGTTCGATATGCGCTCCGCCCTGCTTCACACCGGCGTTTTCCGCCGCCAGACGCTGAACAATACCCGCCTGCGTGCGAATGGCGGTAATGGTCTGGCCGATGTCGTCGTGCAGTTCGCGCGCGACCTCCTGCCGTACGCTCTCTTCGGTTTCCAGCAGGCGTTCCGCCAGACGACGGTTGCGCGCCAGCTCGGTTTGCAACGACTGATTCAGTTCACGCAGCCGTTGAATGCCCGCCCCGAGCAGCAGCCCGGTCAGACTTTGCGCCAGCAACGAGAGCAATAAATCTACCGGATGATCGTGCCAGGTCTGGCTGGCAATCAGCGCAATAGCGTTCATCAGGGTGGCGATAAGCGCCCCTTGCCAGCCGTAATGCCAGGCAAGCGCAATAATCGGCAGGGCCAGGCAAAACGGCGTAAAGCGCGAGAGCTCAGCGGGCAGACCAAGCTGCAACCACAGGCTCACCACGAACAACAGCAGATACCAGATGAGGTGCCGTGCGCGCCAGTTCACCGGCTGAGAAACCAGCGCGGGGCCCAGCGGCTGCCAGACGGTACTGGTGAGGTAATGCCAGATCACCAGACAGGTTGGCGCGAGCGTCAGGCCGCCGGTAAGGGTCAGTAGCAGAGCGTTGAGCATCTCTTTCTCGCCGACCCACGGGAGAGATTGCAGCAGCGCGGCGGCAATCAGCGCCGCCCCCTGACGCAACAGCGTGCGCCAGTCGCGCTGGTGGCGGTAGCGGGAAATAAGGGCAACAGGGAGAAGCGTGAGCAGGCTTCCGGTCATCAATAAGGGCAGATGCGCCAGCGCCACTTCTTGTGCCAGCCAGACCAGCATCAGCCATTCTGCGCCCAGCAAAACGGGCCAGTAGCCACGCGGGCACTGCAGCATTAACCCCAGACGCAGGCCGAATGGGAACAGCAGTACTGCCAGTTCCGGGCGCTCCACCAGATGCAGGCTGATGCTCCACAGGCAAAACCAGGCGGCAGAGAAGATAAAAAAGCTGGCGACGACGGCGATCAGCCGCGAAAGCACGGGGCTCATTGCCAGCTATCAAACATGCGGCGCGCCAGCTCGACGTCGTTGCTGACGTTGAGTTTTTCCATCAGGTTGGCGCGGTGAACGTGAACCGTTTTCGGCGACAGATCCAGCTCAGCGGCAATCTCTTTCACCGACATCCCCTGAGCGAGCTTCTCCGCCACCTGCCGCTCGCGTTTGGTCAGCGGATCTTGTCGCCCGGCGGCCAGCTTGATGGCGATATCCGGCGTCAGGTAGCAGCCGCCGGTGGAGACGGTGCGCACGGCGGCGATCAGTTCGTCCGGGCTACAGCGTTTTGAAAGGAACCCGCGCGCCCCCGCATTGAGCGCCTGCTCCACCAGCGCCGGGCTGTCATGGACCGAAAGCATAATGATCGCCATTCCCTTCGGTAACTGACTCAGCAGTTCCAGCCCGGAGAGATCCGGCATTGAGATGTCACAAATACAGACCTGCACGCCACGTCCGGGTAAACCCGCCAGCGCCTCGCGCCCGGAGCCGAACTCTGCGACGACCTGAAAATCAGGTTCAAGGTTCAAAAGCTGAGCAAATCCGGAGCGGACGATAAGGTGGTCGTCGATAAGAGCGATGGTCGTCATGGCGCGTTCCTGGCGAGCAGATAAAAAAACGCGCTTACCTTAACGATAAGCGCGTGGGTGTTCAAGCAATGAGCGATTTATTCGAAGAACACCGCAATTTTATTAAACATGGTAGGATCGGACTGGTTGCGCGCCACTTTGGTGACATCTTCCAGCTTATCGATCTGCGCCATCATCTGTTCCAGGCGCTGATCGTCGTTGACCAGCAGCCAGATGCGGCTGTGCTCGCTGCCCTGAATCGGCAGACAGAGAATGCCTTCAACGTTAAACGCGCGACGGGCGAATAGCCCACAGACGTGCGTCATGACGCCAGGGTGGTTGCGGACGGTGAGTTCCAGAATGACGTTATCATGTTGTTTCTGCATGGCTTATTCCCCCACCATCTCAGTATTTGCCGCACCCGGCGGCACCATCGGATACACTTTTTGTTCAGGGTCGATACGCACGTGGATCAGCGCCGGGCCCGGGCGTGAAATCGCTTCCTGCAATGCCGCGTGGGCATCCTCTTCAGCGTTCAAATCGCAGGTATGCAGGCCAAAGCCGGCGGCAATCTGCATAAAGTTGATCATACCGGGATAGGTCGCGGCAAACACGCCCTGCTTATAGAACAGGCTCTGCTGCTGATGCACCAGCCCCAGCGCTTCGTTGTTCATCAGGATGATTTTGACGTCTAACTGGTTTTCGGCCGCGGTCGCCATTTCCTGAATGTTCATCATCAGGCTGCCGTCGCCGGAGAAACAGATAACCTTGCGGTCCGGATTCGCCAGCGCCGCGCCTACTGCCGCAGGCAGGCCAAAGCCCATGGTCCCGAGGCCGCCAGAGGTCAGCCACTGGCGCGGACGGTTCAGCGGGTAGGCCTGCGCGGTCCACATCTGATGCTGTCCTACGTCGGTGGTGATGATCGCGCTGTCGTCCACGCAGGCAGCCACGGCGTTAATCAGCCCGTAGTGGCTGAGTGGGTCACCTTCCGTTGGGATTGCACCAGGGAATTCCTGTTGCAGGTCGGCTACCAGCTGACGCCACTCTTCACGCCCGGTCGCCTCAGTTTGCGGGATCAGCTGTGCCAGTACCTCGGCAACGTCACCCTGAATCGCGACGTGCGGCTGTTTAATTTTACCCAGCTCGGCGCGATCGATATCCACGTGAATGATTTTGGCATTCGGACAGAACTGCTCGGTTTTACCAATCGCCCGGTCATCAAAACGTGCGCCGAGAACAATCAGCAAATCAGCCTCTTGCAGAATGTAGTTGGTGCTGCGCGCACCGTGCATCCCCAGCATCCCCAGTGACAGCGGGTGCGCTTTCGGGAGCATACCAAGCGCCATCAGCGTCATAGTGGTGGGCAGGTTGGCTTTCTCTGCCAGCTCACGCACCGCGTCAGAGGCATTAATCGCCCCGCCGCCCAGATAGAGCACCGGGCGTTTGGCGGCGTTAATCATGGCTGCGGCGTCACGTACGCTTTCAGCGCTGAATTCCGGGGCAGGGGCACGGCCGCCCGGCTCAGGCAGTACGTCGATCTCGATCTCTGCGGTCTGGACATCCTTAGGAATGTCTATCCACACCGGGCCTGGACGGCCGGACTGCGCAATGCGGAACGCATCGCTGATAACCTGAGGAAGCTCGGCGATATCGCGAACTAAATAGTTATGTTTGGTGATGGGGATAGAGATGCCGTAGGTATCCACTTCCTGGAACGCATCAGTACCAATCATTGAGGATGGTACCTGACCGGTAATGCAGATCAGCGGGATGGAGTCGAGACGCGCATCGGCAATGGCGGTCACCAGGTTGGTCGCCCCGGGGCCGCTACAGGCCATACAGACCGCCGGTTTGCCCTGCGTACGCGCCATGCCCTGGGCGATAAATCCCGCCCCCTGCTCGTGACGCGCCAGTACGTGGCGGATCTGCGTGCTTTGGCTTAACGCATCATACAACGGCAGTACCGTCCCGCCAGGGATACCCGCAACCGTGGTGATGCCCTGTCGTTCCAGTAAATGAACGATTAACTGCGCGCCAGTAAAACGCGTCTTGGTGGATGTTGTGCCCGAACTTGCCATGCTCCAGTCCTTTTCTTCTGGGCCGACTTTCCGGGGAGGCTCTTAAACGAAAAACCCCGCCCGGTTTGCGCCGGCGGGGTTTTGGATTCGTGTGTTGATCCAGTCCCTACGGCGCATTGCCGACGACCACCACCACACGCACGACGACCACTGCGGCTGGTTGCGCAGTTTTTAGTAGGGTCGAAGTGAAGATGGATGAAGTCATTGGGGACCTGTGTTTGGAATCATTGATGGAATTTATACAAACACAGGTTTTCTGGCATGACAATGGAAATATTTTCATCTGCGCAAAAATGCGTCAGGGATCACGTTTCGTTTGTTGGGTGATGAAAACAAAAAACCCCGCCTAAGCGAGGTTTTTATCAGGGTTTGCGGTTGGTCGCCGCAGAACACACTGTGTTACGTCAACGCAAAAACTATACGCGATCGCAGGAGAACGCGCAATTCCGGCACGGATTTTGACGTTTTTGAGTATGGATCGTCTTCCTAATTTTGTCCATAAAATACTGTTCATACATACAGTATTTATCTATACTGAGGGTGTTCGCAGTGAGCGAGGGGGCTGCTGTTCTACCGGCGCAACAAAGTCCTGGCTGAAACGGGTGGTGCCGTCAGTGCCTTAACCCCCGAAGTGAGCACACTGTGTTACGTCAATCCAGGTGCTGGCAACAGGCGGCGGAAAGGTACGCCAGCATCGTGCTCCTTTTTACCAAAAGGAGACGCGTATGAGCGTAGTGGATATGGTGATACTTATCCTCAAACTCATTGTTGCTGTACTGCAACTGCTTGATGCTGTCCTGAAATACCTTCGGTGATTCAGGTTCAAGTCGCACCTGAGAGGGGCGGGCAACCGCCCCTCTTTAATAACGAGGGAATGCTATGTCGCGTCTGTTAATTGAGCCCGTCACCCCGGATGAGCCGGGCTACATCGCCCTGAAGGCGGAAAGTATCGCACTGAATTTCAACATGCTGCGCAGGCTGGAAGAGAACTGGCTGCGGGGTGAGAACCGCTTTAACGCGCCGGGTGAAAAGCTGCTGGGGGCGTTTCTCAACGGCAAACTGGTAGGCGTGTGCGGCCTCAACCGCGATCCCTTCAGCCAGCAGCCGCGTGCCGGGCGCATTCGCCACCTCTATGTCAGCGAGAAATGCCGTGGGCTGGGCATTGGCAAACAGCTTTTGACCGTGGTGATGGCCGATGCCAGCATCTGGTTTGATTTTCTCAATACCCACACGCCTGACACCGCTTACGGGTTCTATCGCCGGGCGGGTTTTACGCTGGTCTCGGACGAACCACGGGTGACGCACCGCCTTTTTTGTGCGGTGTAACCGGCTGGCAGCATCAGGGTGTGAATGTTACAGTTGAGTGACAATTCATCAGCCAATACGCCATGACCATCACCGTTTTCTGCATTTTGCTCTTCGCCGCACTGCTGCATGCCAGCTGGAACGCCATCGTCAAAGCCGGAACGGACAAGCTCTATTCCGCGATTAGCGTCAGCGGCTCCGCCACGGTTATCGCTCTGGTCTTACTGCCGTTTTCCCCACAGCCTTCTGCAGAAAGCTGGCCGTTTTTGATTGTCTCCTGTGCCTTACAGGTGGTGTATACCGTACTGGTGGCGAAGACGTATCAGGTCTCAGACATGAGCCAGACCTATCCATTGATGCGCGGGACAGCCCCGTTGCTGGTGGCGCTGATCAGCGTGCTGGTTCTCGGGGATAGCCTCTCATGGCTCGCATGGTCCGGTACCGGCGTGATCTGCCTGTCGATTCTGGCCATGGCGATGAATGGCCGTATGCGGTCGCGCAAAGGGATATGGCTGGCGCTACTCAACGCCTGTTTTATCGCCGGGTATACGCTGGTGGACGGCACGGGCGTACGTTTATCCGACACCGCACTGGGTTATACGCTCTGGACCTTCTTTATGAACGGCTTCTGTCTGCTGTGCTGGGCGATGGTCGCGCGACGACGCGAAGCCTCTCGTTACCTGGGTCTGCACTGGAAAAAAGGGCTGCTCGGCGGCATCGGGACGATGGGATCGTATGGCCTGGCATTATGGGCGATGACTCAGGCTCCGCTTGCGGTTGTCGCCGCGCTACGTGAAACCTCAATTCTCTTCGGTGCGTTAATTGCTTTTGTGCTTTTGAAAGAGAAGGTTGCCGGCCTGCGCATCGCTGCTGCGCTGGGTATTGCCGGCGGGGCTATCTTGCTACGCCTGGCGTAATCCACTGGCAACATTAGTTGCCGATCTTGTTTACAAATCCTGCCTTTACCGGTTTTTTCATTCACCACGACAATGCTTAAATTGTCATCTCTCTGTGGTAGATTCCTCGCGCATTTATGGGAATGCGCAGTCACTTATTCTTCATTTTTCTCTTTTGGCAAAAGTATTCAGCGACATGAAAAAACAAAGGAACGTTAACTTATTGTTGATGCTGGTGTTACTGGTGGCCGTCGGTCAGATGGCACAAACCATCTACATTCCGGCGATTGCCGACATGGCAAAGGAACTTAACGTCCGTGAGGGTGCAGTACAAAGCGTGATGGCAGCCTACCTGCTGACCTATGGCGTTTCGCAGTTGTTCTATGGGCCGCTCTCTGACCGTATCGGCCGCCGCCCGGTGATTTTAGTCGGTATGTCTATTTTCATGGTCGCCACGACGATCGCGATGACCACCCACAACCTGACCGTGTTGATTGCCGCCAGCGCCCTGCAGGGTGTCGGCACCGGCGTTGGCGGGGTGATGGCGCGTACCTTACCGCGGGATATGTATCAGGGCACTCAACTGCGCCATGCCAACAGTTTGTTGAACATGGGGATTCTGGTCAGCCCGCTGCTGGCCCCGCTGATTGGTGGCCTGCTGGATACCATGTGGTCCTGGCGGGCCTGTTACGCTTTCCTGCTGGTGCTGTGCATGATCGTCACTTTTAGCATGGCGCGCTGGATGCCGGAAACGCGCCCGCAAGACGCACCGCGTACGAAGCTTATCGCCAGCTATAAAACGCTATTCGGCAACGGGGCGTTCACCTGTTACCTGTTGATGCTGATCGGTGGCCTGGCGGGTATTGCGGTGTTCGAAGCCTGCTCCGGTGTACTCCTGGGCGCAGGGCTTGGCCTGAGCAGCATGGTGGTCAGTATTCTGTTTATTCTGCCTATTCCTGCGGCGTTCTTCGGCGCCTGGTTTGCCGGACGTCCCAACAAACGTTTCTCGACGTTGATGTGGCAATCGGTCATTAGCTGCCTGCTGGCAGGCGTAATGATGTGGGTTCCGGGGCTGTTCGGCGTGATGACCGTCTGGACGTTGCTGATCCCGGCGGCACTGTTCTTCTTCGGTGCGGGGATGTTGTTCCCTCTCGCCACCAGCGGCGCGATGGAGCCGTTCCCGTTCCTGGCAGGCACTGCGGGGGCGCTGGTGGGCGGTTTGCAGAATATCGGTTCCGGTGCGCTGGCCTGGCTCTCCGCCATGATGCCGCAGACCGGGCAGGCTAGTCTGGGCCTGCTGATGACGCTGATGGGGCTGCTGATTTTACTGTGCTGGCTGCCGCTGGCGTCGCGTGTCCCGCATCACGAGCAGCCTGTTTAACCGCATGATGGCCCGGCTTTTCGCTGGGCTTTTCACAGACAGGGGCGATCATCGCCTGCAATAACGGCTCTGGCGCAGGCCTCCAGGCGCCCTCCTCCCCGTCGTAAAACTGGAAATCCGCGTTAAGCGCATACGGGATTTTCGCCTTTTGCAGCTCGCAGGCCATAAAGGTGGCAAAGGCCATTTGCGAAGCGGTTGGGGTGAAACGGCTTGATTCCCCAACGCCCCAACCCCCGACCCAGCTAACGTGCCCGGTTTTTTGCTGCCAGTGCAGCGCGGCATTGATGCGGTTACGGATAGCCGCTTTCTCTGCCGCCGTGCCGGACGTCCACGGGTATTTGCCGCCATTCTTCAGCGGCCCCCACGGGAAAATATGCCACTCCGCCAGCAGGTAGTTCTGGCTGTGCGCGGGCAGCTTCAGGCTGGATAAATCCTCCGGCGCGGCACGCAGGCGCGGCGCAATGAAGATCATGCGCTGCGGGTCAATGTCGTGGATCGCTTTAATGGTCTTTTCATAGACGCGGTTTAACGATGCAAGGTTGTGGTTGAGCTTGTCGGCCGGCTCATAGATGAGGTCAAAACCCAGCAGAGGGTAGCTCTGACCGAAATAGTGCGCCACGGCAATCCACCAGTTGACCGTCTCTTTCTCGTTATCGGCTTTCGGGTCGTTTTTATATTCATCTGCCTGATACGCGACTATCGGGATCACGCCATACTGCTCGCAGGCTTCCACCAGCTTGCGCAGGTGGATCAGCCGCGCTTCCGTCGGCTCATCGGCGACGCGGATGCGCACGTGGGTAATGCCTTTTGCTCGAAAATCGCGTACCACCAGCGGGTCGAATTCACGTATGCCGCGCTCGGTGCGCGCCCAGTCCACATCCATCCCGACACCCAGATGCTGCGCATAAAGGGCGGCCGTCAGCGGCGGCTCAGCGGCAATCGCCCAGCCGGAAGAGATCAGTAATGCAGAGGCAATAAAAAGCTTTAACACGGTTTACCCTGGATAAATCGAAAGCATTACCTGTATTTAGCACGCTTTTTCACATTTGGTGTAGAGCGAAAGCGTAATAATTCTTCAACCTGCCAGTTCTCTCAGCCAGCCGATAAAGGCGTCAATTTTCGGCCACTGACGGCCAGAAAGCGTCGAAATATAGTAGTGCTGATGACATTTCAGGGTCTTTTCGCCAAACGGGGCAATCAGCTCGCCTCGTTCCAGCCGTTTCTGCACCAGCCGCTTTCTGCCCATCGCGACGCCGACGTGGTTAATGGCCGCGATAATCGCTAAATCGGAACGATCGAAACCAATGCCCGACGATGGCGGCATATTCATCGCAAAGTGCTGCGCCCAGCTAAGCCACTCATCCGTACCGGAATCATTGCTCCAGGCCTGACGGTCGTGCAGCAGCGTGCAGTGGCTGAGGTTATCGGGGTTTTTCAGCAGTTCATGCTCGCGGGCATACTGCGGTGAGCAGACGGGCAAAATCTCTTCGTCCATCAGGAAGTGATGAGAAAGGTGGTTTGGCGGCGTATCGTCAAAATACAGCGCCAGATCGACGCCCGTTCGCTGCATATTGACGTAATCGTTGCCGGTCAGGATGGTGAGAGAAATAGACGGGTAGAGACGGGTAAAATCCCCCAGCATGGGGACCAGCCAGCACTGGGCAATCGACGGTCGGGAGTAGACCGTCAGCGTACCGGACAGCGCCTGGTTTTTGATATCCAGGATCTCCTGGTTCAGGGTGTCGAGTGAAGATTTTAGCGTCCAGTAAACGCGTTTTCCCTCCTGCGTCAGCTCGACTTTACGGTGCGAGCGGACAAACAGCTGAATGCCCAGCTCCTCTTCCAGCAGGTTGATGCGGTGACTCACCGCGCTGGGGCTGAGCGACAACTCTTCCGCAGCCAGCGCGAAGGACTCGTGCCGGGCAGCCACCTCAAAGGTGTACATTTTCGACAGCTGCCAGCCGTTTAACAGCCGGTTTCGGGCTTCATTCACATCGTTCATCACAATTCCCACGCCTTATTTTCATGTTCAGCATATCGTTCAAAGATGAATTTATGTGAACCTAATACGAATTTAGTGCGCTTTTTAGAGTTTAGTCACTCAGTTAATCCAATCTGGCTCATCTGAAAGCCAATTTATATCGTTTGTCAGCCCAAGCCGTTTTTTCGTCCAATACCCGTAGATGACATAAGGGTGAGGTGAGATATGGGATCTCAGGTCTGGGTTGTGGCAACGCTGCTTGTCAGCATCGTGTTGATTGTTTTAACCATCGTAAAACTGAAGTTTCACCCGTTCCTCGCGCTGCTGCTGGCGAGTTTTTTCGTCGGCGCGATGATGGGGATGAGCCCGCTGGATATGGTGAACGCCATTGAGAGCGGGATTGGCGGCACGCTGGGCTTCCTGGCGGCGGTGATTGGTCTGGGCACCATTCTCGGCAAGATGATGGAAGTCTCCGGCGCGGCAGAGCGCATCGGGATCGCACTGCAGCGCTGCCGCTGGCTGTCAGCAGACGTGATTATGGTGCTGGTGGGCCTGATCTGCGGTATCACGCTGTTCGTGGAAGTGGGCGTGGTGCTGCTGATACCGCTGGCGTTTTCCATCGCCAAAAAGACCCACACGTCGCTGCTTAAGCTGGCCATTCCGCTCTGTACCGCATTGATGGCGGTGCACTGCGTGGTGCCTCCCCATCCTGCGGCGCTGTTTGTCACCAATAAATTAGGCGCAGATGTCGGAACGGTTATCGTCTACGGTCTGCTGGTGGGCCTGATGGCCTCACTGGTCGGCGGCCCGCTGTTCCTGAAACTGCTCGGCAACCGTCTGCCGTTTAAACCGGTTCCGGCGGAATTTTCAGACCTGAAAGTTCGGGAGGAGCATACGCTGCCATCGCTGGGTGCAACACTGTTCACGGTGCTGCTGCCGATTGCCCTGATGCTGGTGAAAACCATCGCTGAGTTAAATATGGCGAAAGACGGCACGCTGTATACGCTGCTGGAGTTTATCGGCAACCCGATCACCGCGATGTTTATCGCCGTGTTTGTCGCCTACTACCTGCTGGGGAGCCGCCAGCATATGAGCATGGGCGCAATGCTGACCCATACTGAGCACGGCTTTGGCTCTATCGCCAACATTTTGCTGATTATCGGCGCAGGCGGGGCGTTTAACGCCATCCTGAAAACCAGCGGGCTGGCGGATACGCTGGCGCATATTCTCTCGAACCTGCACATGCACCCAATCCTGCTCGCCTGGCTGGTGGCGCTGGTTCTGCATGCCGCCGTGGGTTCGGCTACGGTGGCGATGATGGGCGCCACCGCGATTGTTGCACCGATGCTGCCGCTCTATCCGAACGTGAGCCCGGAGATCATTACTATTGCCATCGGTTCCGGCGCCATTGGCTGCACGATCGTCACCGATTCTCTCTTCTGGCTGGTGAAGCAGTACTGCGGCGCGACCCTGAATGAGACCTTCAAATACTATACGACGGCGACGTTTATCGCCTCGGTGCTTGCACTTGCCGGCACATTCCTGCTTTCCTTCATTATCTGAGCGCGAAGAGACGTATTATGGAAAACGCAACTATCACTACTTTAACCGCACAGTTTCCTCTGGTTGAGGATCTGATTGCCCTGAAAGAAACCACCTGGCTTAACCCGCGTACCACCACGCTGGCAGAAGGATTGCCTTACGTCGGGCTAACCAAAGCCGACGTGGACGACGCGCATGCTCGCCTCAACCGCTTCGCGCCGTATCTGGCGAAAGCATTCCCGGAAACGGCGGCGACCAATGGCATCATCGAATCTGAACTGGTTGCCATTCCGGCAATGCAAAAACGGCTGGAGAAGGAATTTGCTACAAACATTCCTGGCACCCTGCTGCTGAAAAAAGACAGCCATCTGCCGATCTCTGGCTCCATCAAAGCGCGTGGCGGCATCTATGAAGTACTGACCCACGCCGAAAAACTGGCGCTGGAAGCCGGATTGCTGAGCATTGAAGACGACTACAGCATCCTGCTGGAGCCGCGCTTTAAGGACTTCTTCAGTCAGTACAGCATTGCGGTAGGCTCAACCGGCAACCTGGGGATGTCCATCGGCATTATGAGCGCACGCATCGGCTTTAAGGTGACGGTACATATGTCCGCCGACGCCCGCGAGTGGAAGAAAGCCAAACTGCGCAGCCACGGCGTGATCGTCGTGGAGTATGAGCAGGATTACGGCGTGGCGGTGGAACAGGGGCGCAAAGCGGCAGAAAGCGATCCGAACTGCTTCTTCATTGACGATGAAAACTCCCGCACCCTGTTCCTGGGCTATGCGGTGGCAGGTGAGCGCCTGAAGGCACAGTTTGCTGCCCAGGGACGCGTAGTGGATGCAGAACATCCGCTGTATGTTTACCTGCCATGCGGCGTCGGCGGCGGTCCTGGCGGTGTGGCGTTTGGCCTGAAGCTGGCTTTTGGCGATAACGTTCATTGCTTCTTCGCGGAGCCAACGCATTCGCCGTGCATGCTGCTGGGCGTCTACACCGGCCTGCACGATGAAATCGCGGTGCAGGATCTGGGCATTGATAACGTGACGGCGGCGGACGGTCTGGCCGTAGGACGGGCGTCCGGCTTCGTGGGCCGCGCGATGGAACGCCTGCTTGACGGGTTCTATACGCTTTCCGATCAGAGCATGTACGACATGCTCGGCTGGCTGGCGCAGGAGGAAGGGATCCGCCTGGAACCGTCGGCGCTGGCAGGCATGGCCGGGCCGGTGCGCGTGGATGCCGGTGCGAACGTCACCCACCTGGTCTGGGCGACCGGCGGCGGAATGGTACCGGAAGACGAGATGGCGAAATATCTGGCTAAAGGGAAAAAATAGCCTGTAGGTGGGTTACCGCAAACAGCAGTGACAGGGACAGTACAGCCAGGGCGATCAGGAATTTATCCCGCACCGCCTTCGGCTGTACAAAATCGTCCTGCGACACATCCATCAGGTTACGGCTGCGGGTATAGCGCCATAAAATGAGTGCCACCAATGCCAGCACAACCAGTGAGATCCAAAATGGCACCCCTGTACGGTGCCAGTTGTGCTTAATCGCCAGGGCAATCAGCGCGCCATACCCCAGCAGCGTGCGCAGCCAGGCGAGTGACGTCCGCTCCGGCTGCAGGCCGGGGTCCGCTTCGCGTCGCGCTTTGCGGCTATCCGCCATAGAACACCAGCACCATAATCACCCCCGCCACCGTCAGCAGGATTGTACTGATGATGAGTAACCCGCGCGTATAGGGCAGATCCTGCTTCAGACGCATCGCCTTCTCATTACGCAACCAGCGCAGGTAACCGTAAATCGCCAGTACACCCGCGAACAGGCACAGCAGCAACGCCAGCACTTCGCGAATCAACGGTGTGGCAAAATCAGGCGCGAGCTGATCGAGACCCACCCCTGCGGCAAGAAAGCCCAGCGCTGTGCGGATCCACGCCAGAAATGTGCGTTCATTGGCCAGAGAGAAGCGGTAGTCCGGCGCTTCGCCGAGGCGGGAAATTTTCATGAAGGTTCCTTGTCGTGCCAGAGACAGGCTTCAGCATAGCGTAAATCGACAAGGACAAGGAGACCGGCATCGGGCGATGCCGGTCGGAAAGGTTAATGCAGCTCTGGCCAGTAACCCTTATTGGCCTCGATCAGGTCATCCAGAATGGCTTTCGCAACGGAGGCGCTCGGCACGGTTTTCGACAGGGTAATCGCCTGCCAGAGTTTCTGGTATGAGCGTTGTTCCCAGGCATCCACCACCAGTTTTTCCACCGCCACCTGCTGGCTCATCAATCCTTTCTGGAAGTGCGGAATATCGCCCACGGTCAGTGGTTCCGGCCCGTTGTGGCCCACCAGGCACGGAATTTCCACCATCGCGTCGGCATCAAAGTTATGGATGGCCCCATTATTCGGCACAATCAACAGCATGCGCTCCTGGGTGTTGAAGGCAATTGCCGTCGCCAGATCGACGATGTACGACGCATGTTCGTCGATTTCCAGCTCACCGGCGGCGGAGTTACCGGCTTCGATAATCGCCCGGCAAGAGCTGAACACGTGCTTCTCGCGGTGATCCATGACTTCATTGGCGCGGGTGCGTTCCGGGTTCGAGTGCGCGACCACGTAGTCCGGGAACAGATAATATTTTAGGTAGGTGTTCGGCATGGTGTCCGGATCCAGCGCCTGCACGTCTTTTGCTTTGGCAAAGGTATCGTTCCAGCTCGCTTCGGTATGCGCATCTTCCGAAGGCGGGACATAGCCGTTTTTCGCAACGTATTCGCGCAGTTTCGGCATCAGATCGTTGCCGTTCAGATCTTCAATCGACGTCCACCAGCCGAAGTGGTTCAACCCGTAGTAGCGAACCCGCATCTCTTTGCGGTCCTTGAGGCCAACAATCTGCGCCATGCGCCCTTCAATGCCGATCGGCATATCGCAGATATTGAGGATTTTGGCGTTCGGACGCAGACGGCGGGTAGCTTCCGCCACAATCGCCGCCGGGTTGGAGTAGTTCAGCATCCAGGCGTTCGGGGAGTACTGCTCCATATAATCCACCAGTTCCAGCACGCCGCCGATAGAGCGCATGCCGTAAGAGATCCCACCCGGACCGCAGGTTTCCTGACCCAGCACGCCGTGACGCAATGGGATTTTCTCGTCTTTTTCACGCATCGGGTATTTGCCCACGCGGATATGCGCCATCACGAAATCGACATCGGTAAAGGCGGCTTTTGGATCGGTGGTGTAGCTGAATTCAATTTCCGGAGCCTGTTCTTTAAGGATGATTTTGCACGCTTCGGCGATAGTCTCCTGACGTGCGCCGTCGTTGTCATAGAACTTCAGCGCGCGCAGCGGGAAACGGTCGCGGTTGGCTAACAGCATCAGGACGATACCAGGCGTAAAGGTGCTGCCGCCGCCTGCAATGACAACTGAGAATTTTTTCATGATATAGCCTCTGTCAGGGTGGTTTGTTCATTCGTTAAAGGGGTTTTCATCAGCGATTCCAGCTGGTCGCGCACCTGAGGAACGTGCAGGCCGACAATCACCTGGATGCCGTTGCCGCGCCGGACGACACCGTGTGCGCCCAGGGCTTTGAAGACGTCATCGCTTTGGGTTTTCGCCATATCCACCAGCGCAATGCGCAAGCGGGTGGCGCAGTTGTTGATGCTTTCGATATTGGCCGCACCGCCGAGTGCCTGTAAGAATCCGGCAGCTTGTCCAACCTGCTGGCTGGCCGCCGCCGGGGCGGTGGTTTGCTCGCGCGCGGCCTTATAGTCAGCCTTGCTGTAGAGTTTGATTTCACTCTCTTCCCGGCCAGGTGTTTTGAGGTTCAGACGCTCAATCAGCGTTTTGAAGACCACGAAGTAGATCCCGGTAAAGCAGACGCCGATACCGATTTGGGTGAACATCATTGAGGCGTGGTTATGGAACATTGGGATCCAGTTTTGCGGCAGGAACTGGTCCAGCATGCCGCCGCCCATATTCCCTACCACGCCAAAGATGTACATCACCGTTGCCATCGTCGCGGCCAGTACGGCGTGGACGGCAAACAGCAGCGGCGAAATAAACAGGAAGGTGAATTCGAGTGGCTCGGTAATCCCCACCAGTACGGCGGTGAGCGTGGCCGGGATCAGCAACCCCGCCACCTTGACGCGGTTTTCCGGCGACGCGGTGTACCACAGCGCCAGCGCAATCCCGACAGAGCCAAACACCTTTGAGTTGCCGTGCAGCGCGAATCCGCCTTCCGGGAACAGGGTTTTCAGCGGCAGCGTACTCTGGCTGAACTCCTGCAGATGCTGCGCCCAGTAGACCTGAATCCCGCCTTCCACTGCCGCAGGGCCGAAAATAAACGGACCGTAGACAAAGTGATGCAATCCGGTTGGGATCAGAATACGTTCCAGGAAGGTATAAACCCAGACACCCAATGCACCGGCAGAACGTAAGAAGGCCTGCAGAGACTCAATGCCCATTTGCACTTTCGGCCAGCCCAGCAGCGTCAGCCAGGCGCAGGGGATCATAACGAAGAATGCGAGGATAACGACGAACGACGTGCCCTGAAAAATCCCCAGAAAAACCGGCAGCGGCTTGTCGAAATAGCGGTTATGGATCGCGGTGACGATGCCCGAAATCACAATCGCCCCAATAATGCTGGTATCCAGCGTTTTGATACCCGCAATCATCGCCAGCCCGCTTCCTGCCGTGGGCTCTGCGGAAAAATCGACGCCAAAGAAATGACCCCAGGTCATCCCCATCGCATTGATAAAGTAGTTCCAGGTCAGGAAGCTAATCAGCACCGCCAGACAGGCGCGGCCCTGCGCCTGCTTCGCCAGACCAATCGGCAGGCCGACGGCAAAAATCAGCGGCATATTGCGAAACACCGCCCAGCCGCCCTCTTCAATGATATGAACGATCTGCGCGAAAAGATTATCCGGAGCGGTTAAAGCCTCGCCCACAAACAGCGGGTTGCGAAGCATGATGGCAATTCCCACCACGATCCCGGCGAACGGAAACAGCAACACCGGGGTAAACATGGCACCGCCAAAACGTTGTATTTGACTGAGCATTTTTAAATCCTCACGTAACAACCTGTAGGGGGTAGAGGCCTTTATGGTTTTTTGCTGGCCTGAGGTGAGCATAAGAACTTACTGATGCGCGAACATGGCGTGCCGCTGCGATTCGTGATCGCATTCATGGTTTTATTTTGACCAGTCAGGTCTACTTTTCGTTGTAAATATGGACATGTCAGGACGCAATCCACCTCCAGAAAAGGGCAGAGAGGTCTACTGGTGATCTACAAATCTATTGCCGACAGATTACGGCTGCGGCTGAATTCGTCGGACTACAACATCGGCAGCCCGCTTCCTGGTGAAAAGACGTTGGCACAGGAATTCGGCGTGGCGCGGATGACCATTCGAAAGGCACTGGACCTTCTGGTCAGTTGGGGGCTGGTGGAGCGGCGCCACGGCAGCGGGACGTTTGTATCGCGTAAAGATGTCCACCATGAAACCACTAACCTGACCGGGCTGGTGGAGGTGCTGCGTCAGCAGGGGAAAGAGGTGCAGAGCAAGGTGTTGCAGTTCGAAGTCATGCCCGCACCGCCCGCCATCGCCAGCCAGCTGCGGATACAGGTGGATGAACGGATCTACTTTTCGCGTCGCGTGCGTTACGTGGAGGGGAAACCCCTGATGCTGGAGGACAGCTTTATGCCCGTGAAGCTGTTTCGCAATCTGTCGCTGGCGCATCTTGAAGGGTCGAAGTTTGATTACATCGAGAAGGAGTGCGGGATCACTATCAGCGGTAATTACGAGAGCCTGACGCCAGTGCTGGCAGATAAACAGCTGGCTGGTTATTTGAACCTGCCGGAACAAACGCCGCTGCTGCGAATTACGTCTCTCTCATACAGCGACAGCGGCGAGTTCCTCAATTATTCCGTGATGTTCCGAAATACCAGCGATTACCAGGTGGACTACCATCTGCGGCGCATCCACCCGGACGAATTACTAGCTCATCCCCCAGAACAGCACCGCCAGTAGCTGCGGGGTGATGATGCGCAGGAACATGACCAGCGGGTATACCGTGGCATAGGACAATGCCGCCGCACCGCTGGTGGCGTGCAGGTTATTGGCAAAGGCCAGCGCGGGAGGGTCCGTCATGGAGCCCGCCAGCATACCGCACAGCGTCAGATAGTTCATTTTGGCGAACATCCGCGCCAGAATGCCCACCGTCAGCAGCGGGATCGCCGTGATAAATATCCCGTAGCCGACCCAACTCATCCCTTCGCCCTTGACCAGGGTATCGACAAAATCTCCGCCGGATTTCAGGCCGACAACGGCCAGGAACAGCACGATGCCGAGCTCGCGCAGCGCCAGGTTGGCGCTCGGTGGCATAAACCAGTAGAGCTTACCGATGCAGCCGATACGCCCAAGGATGAGCGCCATAATCAGCGGCCCGCCCGCCAGGCCCAGCTTCAGCGCAACCGGGAAACCCGGCACGTACAGCGGAATGGAGCCCAGCAGCACGCCAAGCCCGATACCGATAAACACGGGCAGCATCTGTACCTGCTGCAGTTTTTGCTGGGCGTTACCCACCATATCCGCCACAGCATCAATCGAAGAAGGCCGCCCGACCAGGTTGAGGATATCACCGAACTGCAGGCTGGCCTCCGGGCTGGCGACCAACTCGACACCCGCACGGTTAAGACGGGAGATCACCACGTCGTAGCGCTCTTTTACCTGCAGATCGCGTATTTTCTTGCCCAGAACGTGCTCGTTAGTCACCACCACACGTTCCACGCGCATATCGGTGCCACGGGTTGAGAGCGACGTATCCACTTCCTGACCAATCACCAGCCGCGCGTTGTTTAAATCCCCTGGCTGGCCGACCAGATGCAGCAAATCGCCTTGCTGAATGACGGTGCCGGGCGCGGGCACCATCAGCATATCGTCACGCTTAAGGCGGGAGCAGATGATATTGGCGCTGTTCAGGATCGGCACATCCTGAATCGCCATGTTGTTCAGATTGGGGTTATCAACCCGAATATTGATGGTTTTGATCGGCATATGGCCGTTAGTGAGGGTGGTTTCGTGGTCCTTCGCCTCTTTGTCGACGTTAATCCGGAACAGGACGCGTACCAGCCACATGGAGAGCAGAATGCCGCAAATCCCAAACGGATAGGCCATGGCGTAGCTCATCCCCATCTGGTCGACAATACCGGGTTCGATACCCAAATCGCGCAGAATTTGCTGCCCCGCACCGAGCGCCGGTGTGTTGGTCACCGCCCCGGAGAAGATACCCAACACCACAGGCAGCGGGATATCAAAGACTTTATGCAGAATAGCGGTAACCAGCCCGCCCATCACCACAATGCCGAGAGCAAACAGGTTAAGCCGTAATCCGGAAACCCGAAGTGAGGCAAAAAAGCCCGGCCCCACCTGAATACCGATGGTATAAACGAAGAGGATCAGACCGAATTCCTGAATAAAGTGGAGCATTTCGGCGCTGAGGACCAGCCCGAGTTTGTCGGCAAAGTGCCCGACAAAAATTCCGCCAAACAGGACCCCGCCAATCCCAAACCCGACGCCACGGATTTTGATATTACCTATCCACAGTCCAACTACAGCGACTAGGGCCAACACGCTAACCGTTAACGCGATATCACTCATGATCCACTTCCTGTGCATAACCTTAGTTATGACGAGGATTCTCTCAGAGCCAGACGTAGTTGTATGGGCGATGGCGCACAAAAAAGCCCTGCCGGAGCAGGGCTTTGTGCAGTCGGTGAGTATTGTCGGGTGGCGGCTACGCCTTACCCGACCTACAGGATCGGCGGGCTTGTTAACTGTTTAACGCAGGCCGCTCGCTAATGGCGATACGCTGTGGCGCGATAGCTTCCGGCACATTACGGGTCAGGTCGATATGCAACAGCCCGTTGGTGAAAGTCGCACCGGAGACTTCCATATGATCGGCCAGGGTAAAGCTCAGGCTAAACGGCTGAGTGACCAATCCCTGATGTAACCATTTGGTCTCGGTTTCTGGTTTTTCCGGCGTACCCTTCACGGTCAGACGCGTACCTTCAAGCTGGATATCCAAATCGTCCTGACGGAAACCGGCCAGCGCCAGGGTAATGCGATAGTGGTTATCATCGCTCTTTTCGATGTTGTACGGCGGAAATGTCTGTTGCTCGGTGGTGCTTTGCAGGGCGTTAGCCAGTTTGTCAAAACCAATCCACTGACGCAGCAGGGGGGATAAATCGTAGTTACGCATACTAAATCTCCTTCTGAGAAGCGAGTTCGGCACAGTTTAATTTTGTGCGCAGTTATTCCTGCAAATCCCGATGGATTCGCATATGCTCCCATTACGGCAAGCAATTCTGGATGGGCCGCTTAGGCGACCCGCATAATTAGTTAATTTCGATACGACGCGGCTTTTTCTCTTCCGGGATCACGCGTTCCAGTTCGATAAACAGCAGGCCGTTAACCAGGTTCGCGCCTTTAATGTGAATGTTCTCAGCTAACTGGAACTTACGTTCAAAGTTGCGCTCGGCAATGCCCTGGTAAAGGTAGGTACGTTCTTTCTGCTCGGCCGTATGGGAACCTTTCACCACCAGCAGGTTGTCCTGGGCGGTGATCTCCAGTTCGTTTTCTGCAAAACCGGCGACAGCAATCGCGATGCGGTAGTGGTTTTCGTCAACCAGCTCAACATTGTATGGAGGGTAGCCGTTGCTCTGGCTTTGGTTATTTTCTAAATGGTTAAACAGGCGGTCAAAACCAATTGCAGAACGGTATAGCGGAGAAAGATCGAAGTTACGCATAAATAAAACTCCTGAAATCAGCGAGAAAATGTAGCCTTCCACCATGGACAGGCCTTAGTACCCCGAACACCCATCAGGCGTGTTCGTTTTCGTGGTTACATTCTTAAAATGGGTCTGGAACCGGGCTTTTCAAGCACGACAGCTGCACTTTTTTTTGCACTTTCTTGCATCTCGCTTAGACTGGGACAACAGCACAAAGGGTTAAATTGCGATGGCTGCCACAGTGCGGGGTTATCGGGCTATCCATTTTGGTTAAGGCTCGCTATAAACCTGAGTTGCAGGTCTTTGCAGTGCCATTAATGATGACTGAGTGATGATGAAAAATGTTCTGATAAAGCTGACGACGTTCAGCGGGGTAGTTTTACTTTGCGGGTGTTCGAGCGTGATGTCTCACACCGGCGGTAAAGAAGGAACATATCCTGGGACACGTGCCAGCGCGGCGATGATCTCCGATGACGATACAAACTGGGGCACCAAATCCCTGGTTATCCTGGATATGCCGTTTACGGCTGTGGCGGATACGCTTCTGCTGCCGTGGGATATGTTTCGTAAGGACAATTCTGTGCGCTCACGGGTAGAAAAAAGCGAGCAGGAGAATCTGGCGACAAACGCCGTTATTCCGCCCGCTGAATTGCCTCCACGCTAGTGTTGCGCGGTTTCTGTTAACCAAAGCTGACGGAAACCGCCTGTCTCTTCCATCCACGCAATAAAACGTCCGTCTGGGGAAAACACTACCGCATCTGCTGAAGGTGGGTTGCCGTGATCGGACGTCAAAAACGTCACCGCACCAGTCTGCGCATCGCAACAGGCGATCCGATTTTCAAGCACGAATCCCAGCATGTTCCCGGAAGGGTGCCAGTTAAACGCTGACTGAATACCGCTCTCCGTATGGGTTAACTGGCGCGTCTCGCCACCCTCAGGAGAGATCAGCCACAGCTGCACAATACCGTTATCATCTCGCATCAGAAACGCGATCTGCGTCCCTTGCGGATTACAGCGCACCCAGTGACGCGGCACGTTCACAAGCCCCGGATACGCCCTTTGATGCGTAAAGGTCAGACGACGCTGCTTAACCCCTGCTGGCGGGGCAGGCAGGGTCTCTGTCGTACCCTGCAAAGGCTCATCGCCAGCCTGCTTCCAGCCCTGTTCGTTCTCAGGCAACTCAACAATAAACAGTTCTGGCACTTTCTCGCCCTGCACTGACAGGGTATCGCCAATAAACGCCAGCCGGTCATTACTCACCCAGCCCTCTTCATAGGCGCGGTTGATGTCATCGCTGCCGGGCTGAGGTGTTGGCGTCGTGCGGCTCACCAGCACGCTCCAGTATGCACCGACATATTCTCGCGGATGGTTCCCCTGTGGGTTCACAGGGCCAAACGGTGCGGCAACACCCACGTTGTCATTTTCAGAAGACGACTGCACCAATTGACGGGGCGTAACGCCAGATGTGCAGGCGACTCCTGACAACGCAATATCAGAAGTCATCTGCACCAATCTCGACTATGCTCAATACTCGTGTGCACCAAAGCGAGGTGTGAGCATGGCGTCAGACACATCATTGATTGCCGAGCAAGGCGTGGCCACCCTGCCCGATGCGGCTTGGGCGCAGGCCCGGCAACGGGCGGAAATCATCGGGCCGCTGGCAGCGCTTGATGTGGTCGGGCATGAAGCCGCCGATGCCGCTGCTCACGCGCTTGGCCTGTCCAGGCGGCAGGTGTATGTCCTAATCCGCCGTGCCCGGCAAGGTGCTGGGCTTGTGACGGACCTGGCTCGCAGCCGATCCGGCGGCGGAAAAGGCAAGGGACGCTTGCCGGAATCAGTTGAGCGCATCATCCGCGAGTTGCTGCAAAAGCGCTTCCTGACCAAGCAGAAGCGTAGCCTGGCAGCGTTCCACCGCGAGGTCGCGCAGGCTTGCAAAGCGCAAAAGCTGCGGGCGCCGGCGCGCAACACCGTGGCTCTGCGGATCGCCGGCCTCGATCCGCTCAAGGCCACTCGCCGCCGGGAAGGTCAGGATGCGTCCCGCAGCCTGCAAGGTGTCGGTGGTGAGCCTCCCGCCGTGACCGCGCCACTGGAACAAGTGCAGATTGATCACACGGTCATCGACCTGATCGTGGTGGACGAGCGCGACCGGCAACCGATTGGCCGTCCGTATCTGACCATCGCCATCGACGTGTTTACCCGCTGCGTGCTCGGCATGGTCGTCACGCTGGAAGCGCCGTCATCTGTTTCGGTCGGCCTGTGCCTTGTGCATGTCGCCTGCGACAAGCGTCCCTGGCTGGAGGGTCTGAACATAGAAATGGAGTGGCCGATGAGCGGCAAGCCCAGGCTGCTCTACCTGGACAACGCGGCCGAGTTCAAGAGCGAAGCGCTACGCCGAGGCTGCGAGCAGCATGGCATCCGGCTTGACTATCGCCCGCTCGGGCAGCCGCACTACGGCGGCATCGTGGAACGGATCATCGGCACGGCGATGCAGATGATCCACGACGAATTGCCAGGGACGACCTTCTCCAACCCTGACCAGCGCGGCGACTACGATTCCGAAAACAAGGCCGCCCTGACGCTGCGTGAGCTGGAGCGCTGGCTCACATTGGCGGTCGGCACCTACCACGGCTCCGTGCACAACGGCCTGCTCCAGCCGCCGGCAGCGCGCTGGGCCGAAGCTATCGCGCGGACCGGCGTGCCAACCGTCATCACTCGCACCACGGCTTTTCTGGTCGATTTTCTGCCCATCATCCGCCGCACGCTGACCCGCACCGGCTTCGTCATCGACCACATCCATTACTACGCCGATGCGCTCAAGCCGTGGATAGCTCGGCGCGACCGCTTGCCTGCGTTCCTGATCCGGCGCGACCCGCGCGACATCAGCCGCATTTGGGTGCTGGAGCCGGAGGGGCAGCACTATCTGGAAATTCCATACCGCACCTTGTCGCACCCGGCTGTCACCCTCTGGGAACAACGACAGGCGCTGGCGAAATTGCGGCAGCAAGGGCGCGAACAGGTGGATGAGTCGGCGCTGTTTCGCATGATCGGCCAGATGCGCGAAATCGTGTCCACCGCGCAGAAAGCTACGCGCAAGGCGCGGCGCGACGCGGATCGACGCCAGCATCTCAAGGCAACGGCAGTTCTTTTCAAAACCACGCCACCACCGGACGCGGACATGGCTGACCCGCAGGCAGACAACCAGCCACCTGCCAAACCGTTCGACCAGATTGAGGAGTGGTAGCCGTGGAAGAATATCCCATCATCGACTTGTCCCACCTGATGCCGGTGGCCCAGGGCTTGGCCCGTCTTCCGGCGGACGAACGCATCCATCGCCTTCGCGCTGACCGCTGGATCGGCTATCCGCGAGCAGTCGAGGCGCTGAATCGGCTGGAAGCCCTGTATGCGTGGCCGAACAAACAACGCATGCCCAACCTGCTGTTGGTCGGTCCAACCAACAACGGCAAGTCGATGATCGTCGAGAAATTCCGCCGCACCCACCCGGCCAGCTCCGACGCCGACCAGGAGCACATTCCGGTACTGGTCGTGCAGATGCCATCCGAACCGTCGGTAATCCGCTTCTACGTCGCGCTACTTGCCGCGATGGGCGCGCCATTGCGCCCGCGCCCACGGCTGCCGGAAATGGAGCAATTGGCGCTGGCACTGCTACGCAAGGTCGGCGTGCGCATGCTGGTGATCGACGAATTGCACAACGTCCTGGCCGGCAACAGCGTCAACCGCCGGGAATTCCTCAACCTGCTGCGTTTCCTCGGCAACGAGCTGCGCATCCCGCTGGTCGGGGTCGGCACACGCGATGCCTACTTGGCGATCCGCTCGGACGACCAGTTGGAAAACCGCTTCGAGCCGATGATGCTGCCGGTGTGGGAGGCCAACGACGATTGCTGCTCACTGCTGGCCAGCTTCGCGGCTTCGCTCCCGCTGCGGCGACCCTCGTCGATTGCCACGCTGGATATGGCCCGCTACCTGCTCACGCGCAGCGAGGGCACCATCGGCGAGCTGGCGCACCTGTTGATGGCGGCGGCCGTCGCTGCCGTGGAGAGCGGTGAGGAAGCGATCAACCATCGCACGCTCAGCATGGCCGATTACACCGGTCCCAGCGAGCGGCGGCGGCAATTCGAGCGGGAACTGATGTGAAGCCAGCGCCACACTGGCCACTGCATCCGGCTCCCAGGGAAGGCGAAGCCTTGTCTTCGTGGCTCAACCGCGTGGCCCTTTGCTATCACATGGAGGTGTCCGAGCTGCTGGAGCACGATCTTGGTCACGGCCAGGTTGATGACCTGGACACCGCGCCACCACTGGCGCTGCTGGCGATGCTCTCCCAGCGGAGCGGCATCGAGCCGGACCGGCTGCGTTGCATGAGTTTCGCCGGCTGGGTGCCTTGGCTACTGGACAGCCTTGATGATCAGATTCCAGATGCATTGGAAACCTATGCGTTCCAGCTCTCGGTGCTGCTGCCGAAACTCCGCCGTAGGACGCGATCCATCACGAGCTGGCGTGCCTGGCTGCCCAGCCAGCCGATACATCGCGCCTGCCCGCTCTGTCTGAACGATCCGGAGAACCAAGCCGTACTGCTCGCGTGGAAGCTGCCCCTGATGCTGAGCTGCCCACTGCATGGCTGCTGGCTGGAATCCTATTGGGGCGTGCCAGGGCGGTTTCTCGGCTGGGAGAACGCCGACGCCGAACCGCGCACTGCCAGCGACGCGATTGCGGCGATGGACCAGCGTACCTGGCAGGCACTGACGACCGGCCACGTGGAGTTGCCGCGCCGACGCATCCACGCCGGATTGTGGTTTAGGCTGCTACGCACGCTGCTCGATGAGCTGAACACCCCGCTTTCGACGTGCGGCACCTACGCGGGGTATCTCCGCCAAATCTGGGAATGCTGCGGGCATCCGCTGCGTGCTGGGCAAAGTCTGTGGCGACCGTATGAAACCCTGAACCCGGCAGTACGGTTGCAGATGCTGGAGGCGGCGGCAACGGCAATCAGCTTGATTGAGGTGAGGGATATAAGCCCGCCAGGCGAGCACGCAAAGCTATTCTGGTCCGAGCCCCAAACCGGGTTCACCAGTGGCCTGCCGGCGAAAGCGCCGAAGCCCGAACCCGTCGATCACTGGCAGCGTGCAATCCAGGCCATTGATGAGGCCATCATTGAAGCACGACACAACCCCGAGACGGCACGCTCGCTGTTCGCGTTGGCTTCCTATGGTCGGCGCGACCCCGCTTCCTTGGAACAGTTGCGCGCCACCTTCGCGAAGGAAGGCATCCCCCCGGAATTTCTGTCACATTATGAGCCTAGCCTACCCTTTGCATGCCTTAGACAGAATGACGGGTTAAGTGACAAATTTTGACGTGCAGAGCTTCCCGATGCAAACTGTCACATAATCGAACGTATATGTGACAGGTACAAGATGCTGATTGGCTACATGCGAGTATCGAAGGCGGATGGCTCCCAGGCGACGGACTTGCAGCGCGATGCGCTGGTCGCGGCCGGTGTTGATCCGGCGCATCTCTATGAAGACCAAGCGTCCGGAAAACGCGAGGATCGTCCCGGTCTGGCGAGCTGTCTGAAGGCACTACGGCCAGGCGACACGTTGGTCGTTTGGAAACTGGATCGGCTCGGGCGCGACCTGCGCCATCTGATCAATACCGTCCATGACCTGACCGGACGCGGCATCGGCCTCAAGGTGCTGACCGGGCACGGCGCGGCCATTGACACCACGACCGCCGCCGGCAAGCTGGTCTTCGGTATCTTCGCCGCGCTGGCCGAGTTCGAGCGCGAGTTGATCGCCGAGCGCACCGTGGCGGGCCTGGCCTCAGCACGGGCACGCGGCCGGAAAGGCGGCCGGCCGTTCAAGATGACCGCCGCCAAGCTGCGGCTGGCGATGGCGGCAATGGGGCAGTCAGAGACCAAGGTCGGCGACCTGTGCCAGGAACTTGGCATCACGCGGCAGACCCTGTATCGGCATATTTCACCCAAGGGCGAGCTACGTCCAGATGGCGAGAAGCTACTCAGCCGAATTTGATGCCGACATGAGGCGACGTAGCGAAAGCGTGGTTTGTCTCAATTTGACGGCGGCGAACCGCAAGCGTTCGGTTCGCCGCTCGTTTCGGTCGCAGTGCTGGCCCGCGCCTGGAAACGTTGATAACACTCCAGCCCGCAGAAGTGCTCGACGTACTCCGCGCCTTCCGGTGTGAAGGCGGCATCGAGCGGAATTTCCTTGCAGCACACGCAGCAACTGGTGGCGGTCGGATCATTTGCATTCATGGTGGCACCCCTCCATTGACTGACGAAGACGGCGAATGCCGCCGCCGGCATCGGCTTTGCGAACAGAAAGCCTTGCCCGCGCTCGAACGCTTGGGCCCTCCGCCGTAGTCCATCCATCCGGCCGGGAAGCGCTCATGATCTTTCCCTGAATGCCCGCAACGCCCGCGCCAGTGACAGAAGAAACAGGCCGGTCAAACCGAGCGCCGTGATGACCCAATACTCGACAAGGAATGCACCGGCGGTTGTGCCGGCCAGCACGGCAGCGAGGATGGACAGGTGGCAGGGGCAAGTCAGCACGGCCAGCGTGCCCCACAGGTAGCCGGTGAACGGTTTGTGCGTCTCGGCCGGCATGCGCTCGGGGCTGTTCATGGCAAACTCTCCGCATGCTGTGCCGGCGCGGTCGGCATGGCGGCCAACTGCACTTCCAGATTGGCCAACGCTTCGCGCCGGCGTTCGACGAACTGACGCAGCACAGCAAGCTGCGCGGCAGTTTCATCGCAGTTCGCCGCATCCAGCGCCCGGCACAGCCGCGCCAATGCGCCGAGGCCGATGCCCGCCTCGAAGGCGGCCCACACGAAGCACAGTCGCTGCAAGGCGGCGTCATCGAACAGGCCGTAGCCACCCGTGGTGCAGGCGACTGGCCGCAGCAATCCGCGCAGCAGGTAGTCGCGCACGATATGCACGCTCACCCCGGCATCAAGGGCCAGCCGGGACACCGTGTAGGCGTTCATCGAACACCTCCTTTTGGTCGGTTCACGGCAATGCATATACCGTTTCGCCGAGTTCAATCCGCGCGCTGCGAATCCGATGCCGGTGCCGTAGAACATTGGGTCGATATCCGATCACGGTGTCCTAGATGACATGGTCTGCAACAGATGTCGATTAAACTCCTGGCCCAAGCCGAAAGCCTCGTGGACACTGACGATCGCCAATCCTTCCAATCCTTGATGCTTGGAGGCCCAGTCTTCCGCCGTCGGGACAGATGCAAAGAAATGTACATGGCAACAGAAGGACTGACGAACGTCGGCTGCTTCCTGCGGCAATACCAAGGACACCGCCATGCCGGCAGGTTCGACAGCCTGTATCTCGCTGGGTGAAACCGTGAGTGAAACGGGTGCTCCGGTTGCAGCGCAATGCGATGAGACGCGAGCTGTACGGCCGATCAGCGCCGGAAATATCAAGGTGTCCAGCGCGCACCAGGCATACAGACGGCGGTCGTCAATTTCAAAGACATACGAAGTCTCGCGCAAGGTGAGGCCGTAGCCGATGATGTTCCCATCTTTGTCATATTCGGTACTGGTGGCCTGTTCGAGTACGGCGGCCACTCGCTCAGCGGGCCAGTCGAGAATCCCGGCAAGTGTCGTTCGTGAAACCGGACGCCCCTTGGCGAGTTCCCGCAGTAGCGGGACCAAGAGATCCGCAGTACCATTGGTACGATTGACCGAAGTGAGACGTTCTAAAATATATGGGGCGAGCTTCATGGTTCCATCTCCTTTCATCCTGCGCAGCAGGACAATTGTTTGACATCCTTGGTGAAGGTCTGCGCCGCGAGCTTCAGCCCCTCGACCATCGTCAGGTAGGGGAACAACTGGTCAGCCAGCTCCTGTACGGTCATGCGGTTACGGATCGCGAGCACCGCCGTCTGGATCAGCTCGCCCGCTTCCGGGGCCACTGCCTGTACCCCAATGAGTCGTCCGCTACCTTCCTCGGCTTGTCCTTTCGAATTTGAATTGGATAGCGTAACCTTACTTCCGTACTCATGTACGGAGTCAAGCGGTATGGAAAATAATTTGGAGAACCTGACCATTGGCGTTTTTGCCAAGGCAGCCGGCGTCAACGTGGAGACCATCCGGTTCTATCAGCGCAAGGGCTTGTTGCCCGAGCCGGACAAGCCCTATGGCAGCATTCGCCGCTATGGCGCGGCGGACGTGACACGGGTGCGATTCGTGAAATCGGCCCAGCGGTTGGGCTTCAGCCTGGATGAAATCGCCGAGTTGCTGCGGCTCGACGATGGCACCCACTGCGAGGAGGCCAGCAGCCTGGCCGAGCACAAGCTCCAAGACGTGCGCGAGAAGATGGCCGATTTGGCGCGCATGGAGGCTGTGCTGTCTGACCTGGTGTGCGCCTGCCATTCGCGGCAGGGGAATGTTTCGTGTCCGCTGATTGCGTCGTTGCAAGGTGGAACGAGCTTGGCAGGGGCTTCCACAGCTTAGCGTGCTTTATTTAATGAGATGGTCACTCCCTCCTTCCCAGTACTATGCTGAGGACAGGCTTTCATTCGGAGAACCATCATGGAAAACATTGCGCTTATTGGTATCGATCTGGGTAAGAACTCTTTCCATATTCATTGTCAGGATCATCGTGGGAAGGCCGTTTACCGTAAAAAATTCACCCGACCAAAGCTAATCGAATTTCTGGCGACATGCCCAGCAACAACCATCGCGATGGAAGCCTGTGGCGGTTCTCACTTTATGGCACGCAAGCTGGCAGAGTTAGGGCATTTTCCAAAGCTGATATCACCGCAATTTGTCCGCCCATTCGTTAAAAGCAACAAAAATGACTTCGTTGATGCTGAAGCTATCTGTGAAGCAGCATCACGTCCATCTATGCGTTTCGTGCAGCCCAGAACCGAATCTCAGCAGGCAATGCGAGCTCTGCATCGTGTCCGTGAATCCCTGGTTCAGGATAAGGTGAAAACAACTAATCAGATGCATGCTTTTCTGCTGGAATTTGGTATCAGCGTTCCGCGAGGTGCTGCCGTTATTAGTCGACTGAGTACCCTTCTTGAGGACAGTAGTTTGCCTCTTTATCTCAGCCAGTTACTGCTGAAATTACAACAGCATTATCACTATCTTGTTGAGCAGATTAAAGATCTGGAATCTCAGTTGAAACGAAAGTTGGACGAAGATGAGGTTGGACAGCGCTTGCTGAGTATTCCCTGCGTTGGAACGCTGACTGCCAGTACTATTTCAACTGAGATTGGCGACGGGAAGCAGTACGCCAGCAGCCGTGACTTTGCGGCGGCAACAGGGCTGGTACCCCGACAGTACAGCACGGGAGGTCGGACGACATTGTTAGGGATTAGCAAGCGGGGCAACAAAAAGATCCGAACTTTGTTGGTTCAGTGTGCCAGGGTATTCATACAAAAACTGGAACACCAGTCTGGCAAGTTGGCCGACTGGGTCAGGGAGTTGTTGTGTCGGAAAAGCAACTTTGTCGTCACCTGTGCTCTGGCAAACAAGCTGGCCAGAATAGCCTGGGCACTGACGGCGCGACAGCAAACTTACGAAGCATAAAGGCAGAAATACACCAGTTTAAACAATCATTCATCTGGTTTTGCGAATACTGATATTGATGATACAAACGGCCCACCGGCCTGTTGAGGAACCTGTAAAACGGAAAGGCTCGCTGAAGCCGTATATTTTCTGGAGGTTCATCAGGCGCGGAACTCATCGAGGCGCGGGAATAAAATCCCATTCAGACGCCGGATAGATTCAAGCAAGCCAACTTATCGTCAAAATCGGTGTTGCAAAAACGGGAGTGACCATAGATTCCGTTTTCTGAGACGACCACAGATCAGAAAAGACTGTGCAGCCGACTCTTGATATTCCGTGCAGTCACCTTCTGAAAATGACACACGTTACGTAAATCAAGTTTCGGATCGCGCTCGTGCAGGACATGGTCGTTATAGGTAAAGCTAACGAGCTGCCCGTTCGGGCTGAAGACGTGTACGTGACTGCCGCCGCGCAACGCGCCTGCGGTATAAGGCGCGGTGATATCCATCGCATCCAGGTTGCTCACCTGGCCATGATGCGCAATCACCCCCTGACGATGGTGAAAATCATAGTGCCAGTCTGCATCCGGGTGTTTCGGGCCGTGGATAAACACATACTTATCTTCAGCGGGATGAACGGTCACCACGCCGACATGCGCGCCGTCAGTGGCACGATAAATCACCTCAACCTCACCCGTACTGACATTGACTCGCTCAATGGTTTCACCGGTGAACGATGCGCCCGACGGGCGCACATCAAAGACGAGCCACTGGCTGTCCGGCGTCCAGGTATTGATATTGGTCAGCTGGTGATGGCGGGAAGCGAAGGTGATTTGTTTCATGGAGATACCCTGATGCGCAGTTGTCGCATCAGGGTAAAACATCAGCGGGATTTAGCCTACTCGTTTCACATCGCCCACCAGCAGAATGTAGGAGAGCGCACCGATCAGTGCTACCGCGGAGATATAGACCAGCGCCGGGCCAAAGCCGTAATCCTGGGCCAGGTAGCCGATGACCAGCGGTACAGTGATGCCGCCGAGCCCACCGACAAAGTTGAACACGCCACCGGTCAGGCCAATCAGGCGCATTGGCGCCAGGGATGAGACCAGTGACCAGGTGATGGAGGCAAAACCGTTGCCGAAGAACGCCACCGCCATCAGGGTCATAATCCATACCGGATCGTTGGTGTAGTTGGCGCCCATGATGCAGGTAGAAATCAGCAGGCCGCAGATAATCGGCGTCTTACGCGCGACCCCCAGTGAGACACCTTTCTTCACCAGTCTATCCGCCAGCCAGCCCGAGAGCAGTACACCGAAGAATGCCGCAAGGAACGGTACTGTAGTCATAAAGCCAGCTTTCAGCGCAGTGATCCCCTTTTCCTGCGTCAGATAGTTAGGGAACCAGGTCAGGAAGAACCACAGCGTCGAGGTAACCGCGAACTGACCCAGATAAACGCCTACCAGCTTACGATGGAAAACCAGCTTCCAGTCCGCTTTGGTCAGCGGCTGGCGCGCCTCTTTTTTCGCTGGCGCATCGCCGTCTACCAGACCACCGCCGTCGCGGATGTAGTCCAGCTCGGCTTTGGTGATGCTATTAGTCAGACGCGGTGGCTGGTAAACCTTGAACCAGATAAACGACCAGATAATGCCGATCCCGCCGGTGACGATGAACACCCAGTGCCAGCTCAGCAGCTCCTGGATCCAGATCAGCAGCGGCGTCAGGAACGCCAGGCCGACAAACTGACCGGAAGTGTAAAAACCAACGGCAGAAGCACGCTCATGTTCCGGGAACCAGCTGGTCACCATGCGGTTGTTGGTCGGAAACGCCGGGGCTTCGAAAATCCCGGTGATGGCGCGCAGACCAATTAGCGACATCAGCCCGGTGGCGAACCCCTGGAACAGGGTCGCCACGGACCAGCCGAAAATGGCGATGAAGTAGGTTAAACGAGAACCTACGCGGTCAAGGAACCAGCCACCGGGGATCTGACACAGCGTATAAAGCCAGGCGAACGCCGAAAAGACGTAGCCCATTTCCGCTTTGGTGATGCCAAACTCTTCCTGAATATGGGCCGATGCCACGGCAAGGTTGGCGCGGTCGACATAGCAAATGACCACGGTGATAAAGATCATAATCAGCGTCAGGTAGCGGCGACGCCCGGTTTTTGTAGCAGTAACTGGAATATCCATCGCAATCTGTCTCCAGATTTTGGGCATAGCGAAGCCGCTCACCATGCCCTGTAATTTACAGAGGGTTATATTTTTTGTAGGTAAGGTTTTTGTCCGGTGGCGAAGCGCCATCCGGCGAACTACCACTCGGCTACGGAACCGTCTTCATGACGCCAGAGTGGATTACGCCAGTCCGGCGCATTTTTGCTGAGCTCAATGACTTTGGCTTCGTCAATATCCACGCCAAGGCCCGGCTTCGTTAACGGTTTAAAGAAACCACCTTCCATGCTGAAGTCTTCTTTGTTTTTCACAAAGTCGAGCAGTTCCGCGCCCTTGTTATAGTGAATGCCCATGCTCTGTTCCTGGAACACAGCATTGCGGGAGACAAAGTCCACGTGCAGACAGGCAGCCAGCGCGATCGGCCCAAGCGGACAGTGCGGTGCTAGCGCCACATCGTAGGCTTCCGCCATTCCGGCAATTTTGTAGCATTCGGTGATGCCGCCTGCGTGGGAGAGATCGGGTTGCAGTATGGCAATGCCGCCCGCTTCCAGCACGCGTTTGAACTCGAAACGCGAGAACATACGTTCACCCGCCGCGATAGGAATATGGGTCTGCTCAGCCAGTTTCGGATAGTACTCCGCCTGCTCGGCCAGCACCGGCTCTTCGATAAACAGCGGACGATACGGCTCAAGCTCTTTAATCAGCACTTTAGCCATTGGCGCACTGACGCGGCCGTGGAAATCCAGACCAAACTCAATCTCGTTGCCGAAGGCTTCACGGATTTGCGCGACGGTATTTACCGCACGGTCTACCGCACGCGAGTTATCAATAACGCCCATCTCTTCACAGCCGTTGAGCTTGAAGGTGTCAAAACCGATATTGCGCAACTGCTTAATGCCGTCGATCACTTCCGCAGGGCGGTCGCCGCCCACCCAGCTGTAGGCTTTGATTTTGTCGCGCACCAGGCCGCCCATTAATTGCCAGACCGGCGCATTCAGGACTTTACCTTTGATATCCCACAGCGCCTGGTCGATCCCGGCGATAGCGCTCATCAGGATCGGACCGCCACGGTAGAAGCCCGCGCGATACATCACCTGCCACAGGTCGTTAATGCGCGCCGGATCCTGGCCAATCAGGTATTCGCCCAGCTCATGCACTGCCGCTTCAACGGTGCGCGCACGCCCTTCAATCACCGGCTCGCCCCAGCCGACAACGCCTTCGTCGGTTTCGATTTTCAGGAACATCCAGCGCGGGGGTAAACGGTACGTGGTGAGTTTGGTAATTTTCATTTCACTGCCTCTCGATACGCTTTCACAAATGCTGTCGCCTGCTGCGCGGTTTGTTCAACTGACTGCCCGGCGCGATAGAGATCGCTGCCCAGCCCCGCCCCCACACAACCGGCTTTCATCCACTGCGCCAGGTTTTCTGGCGTTACGCCGCCCACGGCAAAGACCGGCACGCTGGCGGGTAATACCGCTTTCAGCGCTTTGATGTAGTCCGGGCCAAAGGCCGATGACGGGAAAATTTTGAGCGCCTGCGCGCCCGCATCGAGGGCAGTAAAGGCTTCCGTAGCTGTCGCACATCCCGGACAGACGGTCATGCCGTAGCTCACCGCGCGGCGGATCACTTCAGGATTAATGTTGGGCGTGACGATAAGCTTGCAGCCCATTTTCGCCAGCTCATCCACCTGCTCCGGGTGTAACACTGTTCCCGCGCCAATCAGTGCCTTATCACCAAAGGCATCCACCACGGCCGGAATACTTTTTTTCCACTCCGGAGAGTTGAGCGGGATTTCCACCGCATCGAACCCGGCGTCAATCACTGCGCCTACGTGCGCGATCGCCTCATCGGGCGTAATGCCGCGCAAAATCGCGATAAGGGGAAGATCAGTTTGCCACTGCATGAGCGATGCTCCTTATTCCTGCCTGAAATGCCGTATCGCCGGAGATCGCCGCCACATCACGCCCAATAGCGTGAAATGCCTGCTGATAGCGCGACGTTAACGCGCTTCCGGCAACAATCGTGATTGCCTGTCCGGTCGGGACAAAATCGCGCATGGTCGCGACTTCTGCGCCAATCAGCAGGCCTGAGAGAAATTCGCTAACCTGCTCGCGCGGGAGATTTCCCAGCACGTGCGAGGCGCGAACTTCGAAGAGTTTCGGCAGAACATCAGGTGATGCGAGACCACGCTCAAGCCCGGCGGTAAACGCTGCGGGCGACGTCTCTTGCGCTGGCAACCCCGCCCCCACCAGCGAAAGCGTCAGCAGCAAATGGTGCAGTTCGCCGGTCATTACGGTGCGAAAATCATGGATTTGCTCAGCATCGGCCTGCACCCACTTGCAGTGCGTACCGGGCATGACGTAAACAGAAGAAGGAGAAAGCGTGCGCGCGCCAAGCAACTGTGTCTCTTCGCCGCGCATCACGTTGTGGTTATCGTCGCGAGAGACGCACAGGCCGGGAATAATCCAGACATTGTCATCAACGGACGTTAACTGCTCGCCAATGGCAGAGAAATGCGCAGGAACCGGCAGGTAAGGGGCGATTTTCCAGCCCACGTTGCTGCCGACCATGCCCGCCATTACCACCGGCGTGGCGCCATCGCGCCAGTTTTGCGTCACCTCTGCTAACACCGCCTCGGGGGATTTACCGTTCAGGCGCGTCACGCCTGCTTCTGATTGCCTGCTCTCCAGGCACTGCTCGCCCTGATAAAGCCAGGCGCGCAGGTTGGTCGATCCCCAGTCAATTGCGATGTAGCGAGATGTCATGTGATTTCCTTCAACCTTCGTGTCGAGCTGGCGATCATCGTGAGGGCCGCCTGCTCTGCCGCATCGCCGTCCTGATGCCTTATCGCATCGAACAACGCTTTATGTTCCTGGAGCGTTTTTGGCATGTTGGCCTCATCGCCCATCCAGGTTCGTTCAAATACCGCTCGCTGTAGCGAGCTGATCGCCACGCTAAGCTGCTGTAACACCGGGTTATGCACCGACTGCAGCACCGCCTCGTGATAGCGAATGTCCGCCTCGTTGAACGCCTCCCGGTTCTGGTTATTAGCGATCATGTCGTTTAAAGCCGACTCAATCTGGGCCAAATCGCCGGAGGTTGCGCGCTCCGCCGCCCAGCGGGCGATGGCCGGTTCCACCAGGTTTCGGACTTCACTCATCGCGCCAATCAGCCGTGGGTCGTAGTCGTTTTCCAGAACCCACTGCAATACGTCGGTATCGAGGTAGTTCCACTGGTTGCGAGGAGCGACAAACGCGCCGCGATAGCGTTTCATTTCAATCAGCCGCTTCGCCATCAGCGAGCGGAACACTTCCCGGATGATGTTGCGCGAGGTTTCAAACTCCTCACACAGTTCGGCCTCAGCAGGGAGCGGCGAACCCGGGACGTATTTGCCCCCCACAATTTGAGTGCCCAGCGTGATGACAATGCGATCGGTTTTGTTAAGCGTCATGGAGAGTCCTTGTGCTCTGTATGTCCATCACTACTTTACCGTGCCCGCCGAATTTCGCCTCACTTTTGCAGTACAAACGTGAGGCCTTTCATCTTTATCGTGATGACAATGTAGTACAATCAATATATGTTGTACTACAATCAAGATCACAAAAAGAACAATTCAATAAATTCAGCGCAAAAAAAAGCCCCGGTTGATAACCGAGGCTGATGATTTTGGTTGCTGTTACCGCAGGACAAATTTCTCAATGGCGTACGCCACGCCGTCTTCCAGGTTGGATTTGGTGACAAAATTGGCCACTTCTTTTACCGACGGGATCGCGTTGTCCATTGCCACGCCCTTACCCGCGTATTCAATCATCGCGATGTCGTTTTCCTGATCGCCCAGGGCCATGATCTCCTCAGGTTTGATGCCCAGCGCATCGGCCAGTGATTTAACACCGGTACCTTTATTCACGCGTTTATCGAGAATTTCGAGGAAGTACGGCGCGCTTTTCAGCACGGTGTATTTCTCTTTCACCTCGGCAGGGATGCGCGCAATCGCTTTATCCAGGATCTCAGGCTCGTCGATCATCATCACTTTCAGGAACTGCGTCGCCGGGTCCATTTTCTCGGCTTCACAGAACACCAGCGGAATGGTCGCAACGAAGGACTCATGTACGGTGTAGTAGCTGATATCGCGGTTGGCGGTATAGAGCGTATTGCGATCGAGTGCGTGGAAGTGAGAACCCACTTCGCGGGACAGCTTTTCGAGGAACAGGTAGTCATCATAGCTCAGCGCGGTTTGCGCAACCGTACTGCCATCCGCAGCTTTCTGCACCAGCGCGCCGTTATAAGTAATGCAGTAATCGCCCGGCTGATTCATGTGCAGCTCTTTCAGGTAGCTGTGCACACCGGCATACGGACGGCCAGTGGTCAGTACCACATTCACGCCCTTTGCGCGTGCCGCGGCAATTGCGTTTTTAACGGCTGGAGAGATGGTGTGGTCTGGCAGCAGCAGTGTGCCGTCCATATCGATTGCAATGAGTTTGATAGCCATGAGGTCCCCGGAATAAATGAATGCAACCCATGCTAACGCGATTAAGCACACAAAAATAGAGCTAGATTGCGCAACCAGATCACCCCTTTTCAGGCTTATCCCGGGGAACGACAATTCACTCGCGGGTGAGGACTATTTTGCCAAACGCACCGCGATCAAGGTGCTCAAGCGCCTGTTCAAGCTCGTCAAAACGGTAGCGATGCTCAATCACAGGTTTTAATCCGGTTACATCGACAGCCTGAACGAAATCCTCCAGCGCCCGACGATGCCCAACGCCAATCCCCTGAATAACCGGAGATTTCAGCAACAGCTCGCCAGCTGGGAGTGAAATTTCGGTCCCGGCCAGAACGCCGATAACCGAGATACGTCCATGAACGGCAACGGCGCGCAGGGAATGCTTCAGGTTTTCACCCCCTACGGTTTCGATAATATGGTCGATACCGCGATCCTGAGTCAGCGCCAGAATGGCTTCAGCCCAGTCACCTTTCAGCCTGTTGATCCCTTTGTCAGCCCCGAGTTTTTTGGCCAGTGCCAGTTTTTCATCACTCCCGGACGTGACAAAAACCTCTGCTCCGTGTGCTTTTGCAATTTGCAGGGCGAATATCGCTACGCCGCCCGTCCCCTGTACCAGCACCGATTGCCCGGCGCGTAACTGGCCGCGTTCCACCAGCGCAAACCATGCGGTAAGCCCTGCGCAGGGTAGGGTGCTGGCCTCTGCGTCATCCAGTGTTTCCGGGGCGGCCACCAGCCAGTCTGCATTCACAATCACATATTCAGCCAGCATCCCCTGGAAGTATCCACCGGACGTTCTATAGGGCAAATTGCGCGCGTCCGCCTGCGGCTTGCCGTCGATCCACTCAGGGAAGAAGGTTGAGATGACGCGAGCGCCGGGTTTGAAACGTGTCACACCTTCGCCAATGCTGTCCACCACGCCCGCCATGTCAGACGCCGGCGTAAACGGGAAGGAACGTGAAATCGGCATGTTGCCTTCAATCACCATTTTATCGCGGTAGTTGAGCGCAACGGCATTCACCCGCACGCGCACTTCACCCGGACCAGGCTGTGGAACAGGTTCCTGAATGAGTCTGAGGTTTTCACGCCCGAGGGCATTCATCGACCAGCGTTGCATTGTCTCTGTCATTGTATTTCTCCAGCCATCAAATGAGTTTCAGGACTCACAGTCTACCGTTGACTCATCATCACCAGTGGCGATAAGTTTTCTCTTTATTGTCGCCACAATGGATACAATTCATGACCGATACACTGAAGGATATTCCTGTTTTTGTGGCCGCCGTTGAGGCGGGGAGCTTTGCTCAGGCCGCAACTCGCCTGCATTTATCGCGCTCGGCGGTAGGGAAAAGTATCGCTCGCCTCGAAGAGCGACTGGGCGTTCGTCTCTTCCAGCGCACCACCCGCAGCCAGAGCCTGACCGATAACGGCGCGCTTTTTTATGAGCGCTGTCTGCGCGCGCTGGAGGAAATTCGCGGTGCAGAATCACTGCTTGAAACAGGGAAACAGCAGGTCAGTGGCCGCCTGCGTGTTGCCATGCCGGTGCTGTTTGGTCGCCAGTGCGTCGCCCCGCTGTTGATTGAACTGGCGCAGGAACACCCCGGACTTGAACTGGAAATGTCATTCAGTGACCGCGTGGTGGATCTTGTCGAGGAAGGGTTTGATATGGCGGTGCGTAACGGCGTGCTTCAGGACAGCAGCGTGCTGGTTGCCAGAAGACTGGGGGAGCACCGCATGGTGCTGTGCGCCGCGCCGGATTATCTGCTGAAGAAAGGCCAGCCACAAAGCGTTGATGATTTACCCCTGCATACGGCCATTAACTATCTGCGCGCAGGCAGAGTGCTCCCCTGGCAACTCATGGACAACGACGGAACGCCGCGCACATTTATTCCCCGGTCATCACTCAATATGGATGATTTGCAGGCGATCTGCGACGCAGCATTGGCCGGACACGGCATTGCATGGCTACCCTGCTGGATGGTCAGCAAAGAAATTCATCAGGGAAAACTCATCCCGCTCTTAAAGCAGGCACCGGATGTGCGTTTCGACGTTCACGCGGTCTGGCAGCAGACACCGCATCTGCCGCTAAGGGTAAGAATTGCTATAGATACGCTGGCGAGCCGTTTACCGTCAGTGATGTCGCTGGATATGCCTGTGCCCACAAAAAAGCCGCGCTAAAAGCGCGGCCTGTGTTTTGCAGTATTACTGCATTAAATATCGATATTAGCCGCTTTCAGGGCGTTCTCTTCGATGAAGGCACGACGTGGTTCAACCGCATCGCCCATCAGGGTAGTGAACAGCTGGTCAGCAGCAATCGCGTCTTTAACGGTCACGCGCAGCATGCGGCGGCTTTCCGGATCCATAGTGGTTTCCCACAGCTGATCCGGGTTCATTTCACCCAGACCTTTATAACGCTGGATAGACAGACCGCGACGGGACTCTTTCACCAGCCAGTCCAGCGCCTGTTCGAAGCTGGCTACCGGCTGACGACGGTCGCCACGTTCGATAAACGCATCGTCCTCGATCAGACCGCGCAGCTTCTCACCGAGCGTGCAGATACGGCGGTATTCCGGGCCGGTCACAAATTCGTGCTCCAGCGGATAGTCGGTGTCGACACCATGGGTACGCACGCGAACAATCGGCTCGAACTGTTGAGCGGCGTTCTGCTGAACATCGAATTTCCACTGGCTACCGTGCTGTTCTTTCTCGTTCAGCTCGCTTACCAGGGTATTCACCCAGCGGGTCACGGTTTGTTCATCGCTCAGGTCAGCTTCGGTCAGCGTTGGCTGATAAACCAGCTCCTTCAGCAGCGCTTTCGGATAACGACGCTCCATACGACCAATCATTTTCTGCGTGGCGTTGAACTCAGACACCAGGCGTTCCAGCGGCTCACCTGCCAGCGCTGGTGCGCTGGAGTTGGCGTGCAGAGTCGCACCATCAAGGGCGATGGCGATTTGGTACTGATCCATCGCGTCATCATCTTTGATGTACTGTTCCTGTTTGCCTTTCTTCACTTTGTACAGCGGTGGCTGTGCAATGTAGACGTGGCCACGCTCAACGATTTCCGGCATCTGACGATAGAAGAAGGTCAACAGCAGCGTACGGATGTGCGAGCCGTCGACGTCCGCATCGGTCATGATGATGATGCTGTGGTAGCGCAGTTTGTCCGGGTTGTACTCATCACGGCCAATGCCGCAGCCCAGCGCGGTGATGAGCGTCGCCACTTCCTGAGAAGAGAGCATCTTGTCGAAACGGGCTTTCTCAACGTTGAGGATTTTACCCTTCAGCGGCAGGATAGCCTGGTTCTTACGGTTACGGCCCTGCTTCGCAGAACCGCCCGCGGAGTCCCCTTCCACAAGGTACAGTTCAGACAGCGCCGGGTCACGTTCCTGACAGTCAGCCAGTTTGCCTGGCAGGCCTGCTAAGTCCAGTGCGCCTTTACGACGGGTCATTTCACGGGCTTTACGCGCCGCTTCACGGGCACGTGCCGCATCAATAATTTTGCCGACAACGATTTTCGCGTCAGACGGGTTTTCCTGCAGGTAGTCGCTCAGCAGTTCGTTCATCTGCTGTTCAACCGCCGATTTCACCTCAGAAGAAACCAGTTTGTCTTTGGTCTGTGAGGAGAACTTCGGATCCGGCACCTTCACGGAAACCACAGCAATCAGGCCTTCACGGGCATCGTCACCGGTGGCGCTGACTTTCGCTTTTTTGCTGTAGCCTTCTTTGTCCATGTAGGCGTTCAGGGTACGGGTCATCGCCGCACGGAAGCCTGCAAGGTGAGTACCACCGTCACGCTGTGGAATGTTGTTGGTGAAGCAGTAGATGTTTTCCTGGAAACCATCGTTCCACTGCAACGCCACTTCTACGCCGATACCGTCTTTTTCGGTGGAGAAGTAGAAGATATTTGGATGAATTGGCGTTTTGTTCTTGTTCAGGTACTCAACGAACGCCTTGATACCACCTTCGTAATGGAAGTGGTCTTCTTTGTTGTCGCGTTTATCACGCAGACGAATAGAGACGCCAGAGTTCAGGAACGACAGTTCACGCAGGCGTTTCGCCAGGATGTCGTACTCGAATTCGGTGACGTTAGTGAAGGTTTCCAGGCTTGGCCAGAAGCGCACCATGGTACCGGTTTTGTCGGTATCGCCAGTGACGGCCAGCGGTGCCTGCGGCACGCCGTGGGTATACAGCTGGCGGTGAATTTTGCCTTCGCGCTGAATAACCAGCTCCAGCTTCTGCGAAAGGGCGTTAACCACGGAGACACCTACGCCGTGCAGACCGCCGGAAACTTTATAGGAGTTATCATCGAACTTACCGCCTGCGTGCAGCACAGTCATGATAACTTCCGCAGCGGACACGCCTTCCTCCGGGTGGATACCGGTTGGGATGCCACGACCATCATCGGTGACGGAGACGGAGTTATCCGCATGGATCGTGACCACGATGTCTTTACAGTGACCCGCGAGCGCTTCGTCGATAGCGTTATCTACCACCTCGAATACCATGTGGTGCAGACCGGTGCCGTCATCCGTGTCGCCGATATACATACCCGGGCGCTTACGCACCGCATCCAGCCCTTTCAGGACTTTGATACTGGAGGAGTCATAAGAATTCGACATCAACGTTTCTCGCTCATTTCAACTTGGGTTAATCCGTTATTTTACCCTTTTCCACGGTAAACATCTTCGAATTTTCGTCCGACATGTCCATAACGTGTTCAGCGCTAATCGCGCTGACGAAAACCTGCGACTGCGTGGCTTTTAAGCGGCTGGCAAGCAGCCCACGCCGCGCGTCGTCAAGTTCCGAGGCAAAATCATCTATCAGGTACAGGCAGCGTCGCCCGCTTTCGCGGGTGAGAAATTCCCCCTGTGCCAGGCGTAACGCGCACATCAGGAGCTTAAGCTGCCCGCGCGACAGCGTGTCTTCCACCGGCGCACCGTCGGCACGAATGCGGAAATCCGCCTTGTGCGGGCCATGCGCGGTGTAGGTCAGCATGCGATCACGCTCGAAGTTTCTCTCTAACACCTCGGCATAATCCGTCTCTTTCTCCCAGCCGCGCTGGAAGGAGAAGGTGAGAGAGAACTCAGGTAAAAACTGTTTGCAGGTATCCGCCATGTCTTCGGCAATGCCTGCGCTGTATTCGGCACGCCAGCGGCTGATTTGTTCCGCGAGAGGGATTAACTCCATGTCCCACGGACGCAGCTGGGCGTAACGGGTGACCTGGCGCAGTGCAGCGTTACGCTGTTTAAGCAGACGCTTCAGGTTGCTCCAGGCGTTAAAGAAACCGGCTTCGTTGTGAAAGCATCCCCAGTCAAGGAACGCTCTTCTGTATTTGGGGCCGCCGTTGAGTAAAGTAAACCCCTCCGGTGTAATCAGCTGCATTGGCATCAGCAGTGCCAGCTCCGCCACCTTGTGGCCGTCGGTACCGTCGATACGTACCTTGCTGTCGCCCTGCTTGTCTTTGGTCAGGCCGATGGCGGTTTCCCGCTCTTCACCCTGTAAGCGCCCGTGCAGAACAAAGGACTCCTGCTCATGGCGAATGACGCGACCAATCTGCAAACTGCGAAACGCCCGGCCATGGCCGAGCGTGTAGATGGCTTCCAGCACGCTGGTTTTACCGCTGCCATTCGCGCCAACCAGGAAGTTAAAGCCCGGGGATAAAGCAAGATCCGCGCTTTCAATATTGCGAAAGTCGCGGATCAACAGACGGGTGAGCGACATTACAGTCTCATTGGCATGACAACATAGGCAGCCGACTGCGATGCGGCATCTTCAATCTGTACGCTTGAAACGGAATCGGTCAGCAGGATGCGCACGTTCTCGCATTTCAGTGCATTCAGCACATCCAGCACGTAGCTGACGTTAAAGCCGATTTCCATCTCAGCTCCGGCGTAGGTGACGTCCAGAATTTCTTCTGCTTCTTCCTGCTCCGGGTTGTTAGCGGTGATTTTGATCTGGTTTTCACTCACATACAGGCGCACACCGCGGAATTTCTCGTTAGAGAGAATGGCGGCACGGGCAAACGCCTGCTTGAGGCTATCGCAACCCGCTTCCAGCGTTTTGTCCGGGTTCTTCGGCAATACGCGGCGATAATCCGGGAAACGACCGTCAACCAGCTTCGAGGTGAAGACAAAATCACCTACATGAGCGCGAATGTTGTTGCTGCCGATCTGCACGCGCAGCGGGGTATCACCACCGTCGAGCATACGCATCAGCTCAATCACGCCTTTACGCGGCACGATCACCGAATGGTTCGGCAGTGAGTCGCCAATTGGCATGGAACAGACCGCCAGACGGTGGCCGTCGGTCGCCACGGTACGCAGCTCTTCACCTTCGGTTTCGAACAGCATGCCGTTTAAGTAGTATCGAACGTCCTGATGCGCCATAGAAAACTGCGTGGCTTCAATCAGACGCTTCATCGTCGCCTGTGGCAGGGTGAATTCAACTTCACTTTGCCAGTCGTCCAGGTTCGGGAAGTCCGCAGCAGGCAGCGTGGAAAGCGAGAAACGGCTACGACCAGAGCGCACCAGCATGCGGTCGCCCTCCAGCTGCACGGCGATTTCAGCGCCTTCCGGCAACCCACGGCAAATATCAAAGAATTTACGTGCCGGAACCGTGGTCGCACCCGCGTCGTGTGGCTGAGTCAGCGTAACGCGCGCGATCATTTCCATTTCCAGGTCTGTGCCGGTCAGCGACAGCGTACCGTCCGCGACCTGAAGCAGCAGGTTTCCGAGAATAGGCAGCGTTGGGCGGCCACCTAAGGGGCCACTCACCTGTTGCAGCGGTTTTAATAAATGTTCACGTTCAACAGTAAATTTCATAGCGTCACGATGATAATGTTCTGATTAAATTGGAAAAATCTTCTTTTATGTCGTGGCTTTCTTCACGTAACTGCTCAATCTTGCGACAAGCGTGCAGCACGGTCGTATGGTCACGGCCACCAAACGCATCCCCGATTTCCGGCAGACTGTGGTTGGTTAACTCCTTTGCCAGCGCCATCGCCATCTGACGCGGACGCGCCACCGAGCGGGAACGACGTTTAGACAGTAAATCTGCCACTTTGATCTTGTAGTACTCAGCCACCGTCTTTTGAATATTGTCGATGGTGACTAATTTTTCCTGCAATGCCAGCAAATCGCGCAGCGCTTCACGCACAAAATCGATCGTGATCGCACGGCCGGTAAAGTTGGCATTAGCAATAACGCGGTTCAGTGCCCCTTCCAGCTCACGCACGTTGGAGCGCAGACGCTTGGCAATGAAGAACGCCACTTCACCCGGCAAGCGAATGTCGTTTTCATCGGCTTTCTTCATCAGGATCGCAACGCGGGTTTCCAGCTCTGGTGGCTCGATCGCCACAGTCAGGCCCCAGCCGAAGCGGGATTTCAGACGATCTTCAACACCGTTGATCTCTTTTGGATAACGATCCGAGGTCAAAATGATCTGTTGATTGCCTTCCAGCAGCGCATTGAAGGTGTGGAAAAACTCTTCCTGCGATCGTTCTTTATTAGCAAAGAATTGAATGTCATCGATCAGCAGGGCGTCAACGGAACGATAATAGCGTTTAAACTCTTCGATCGCGTTGTTTTGCAGGGCTTTTACCATGTCCTGAACGAAGCGCTCGGAGTGCATATACACCACTTTCGCATTCGGCTTGCGCGCCATAATGCCGTTACCCACTGCATGCAGAAGGTGCGTTTTACCTAAACCCGTGCCGCCATAAAGGAACAGTGGGTTGTAGGCACCTCCGGGGTTATCCGCAACCTGACGAGCCGCCGCGCGCGCTAACTGGTTCGACTTACCTTCAACGAAGTTATCGAACGTGTGTTTAACGTTAACGTTAGAGCGGTAGGTTGGCTCAGCAGGGGCAGGAACATTATCCCAGCCCTGACGAGCGGGTGCGACGCGAGGGGCCGGAGCAGGAGCAGCCTGAGCAGGCGCTGCTACGTTCACGGTTTCACGAACGGTTTGGGTGACCGGCTTTGTGCCCACTTCAAAGCGCAGCTGTGGGGCATCTGACCCGCAGAAATCGTTCAGCAGTCCATTGATGTTATTGAGGTACTTGTCCCTTACCCAATCGAGCACAAAACGGTTTGGCGCATACAAAGCCAGCGTGTTATCGCTCAGTTCCGCCTGCAACGGGCGGATCCACATACTGAATTCTGTGGCTGGTAACTCATCCTGCAATCGGGCAAGACACTGCTGCCAAAGCGAAAGTGACAC